>NZ_QUHC01000001.1 GCF_003479425.1 Odoribacter sp. AF15-53
TTTCAACTTTCAATTTTCAATTGTTTTGTCTACCTTAGTGCACTAAATCAATTTATGTGGAAATGGCATTATTCGGTTTATTTAATAAGAAGAAAAAGGAAAGCCTTGATAAAGGGCTAGAGAAGACGAAAGAAAGTGTATTTAAAAAACTCTCCCGGGCAATTATTGGAAAATCTAAGGTTGATGACGAGGTTTTAGATAATTTGGAAGAAGTGTTGATCTCTTCGGATGTCGGAGTTGATACTACACTTCGTATTATTGAGAGAATAGAGGAACGTGTACAACGGGATAAATACGTGGGGACGGAGGAGTTAAACCGGGTACTGAAAGAGGAGATTGTAGATTTGTTGAAAGAACATAATTCAACAGATTATGACTCTCTGACTTTACCCGAGGGACACAAGCCTTATGTTATCATGGTTGTTGGCGTGAACGGGGTAGGTAAAACTACAACGATTGGAAAGTTGGCCCATAAGTTTAAAGAAACGGGTAAATCTGTGGTTTTAGGTGCTGCCGATACATTTAGAGCTGCTGCCGTGGATCAGTTAGTTATCTGGGCAGAACGGGTTGGGGTACCGATTGTAAAACAGAGCATGGGGGCGGATCCGGCTTCGGTCGCTTTTGACACGTTAAGTAAGGCTAAGGCAGAAAATGCTGATGTTGTGCTTATCGATACGGCAGGACGTTTGCATAATAAAATAAATCTGATGAATGAGTTGACGAAGATCAAGAAGGTCATGCAAAAAGTGATTCCTGATGCTCCTCATGAGATATTATTAGTACTTGACGGTTCGACCGGGCAAAATGCTTACGAGCAAGCGAAACAGTTTACGTTAGCTACTGAGGTGAATGCTTTGGCAATTACAAAGCTGGACGGTACGGCAAAAGGCGGGGTTGTCATTGGTATTTCCGATCAATTTAAGATTCCTGTAAAATATATTGGTATAGGAGAAAAGATAGATGATTTGCAAGTATTCAATAGAGAAGAGTTCGTAGATTCTTTATTCAATTGAATTCTTAAAATCTGTAAGGTTTATAAAGTTTATAAGGCGGGATCCTGTCGGAATCTGTTTTCTTATAAACTTTATGAACCTTAAATTTTATATAGATGGAGTTATCGTGTATGAAGAAAAGAATTTTATTTATTTGTTTGGGAAATATATGTCGTTCTCCGAGTGCCGAGGCGATTATGAAGCATTACGTGAAAGAACGGGGACAAGAAGATCAATTTTATATTGATTCGGCAGGGATTAGTGGGTATCATTCGGGTGATCCGGCTGATAAACGGATGCAAAGTCATGCTATAAGAAGAGGGTATGATTTGACTAGTTTGTCCCGAAAGTTTTACCCGGATGCGGATTTTGAGAATTTCGATATGATTATCGGGATGGATGATCAGAATATTCGGGATTTGCAGCGAATGGCTACTTCTGGAGAGGAGAGAAATAAAATTTATAAAATGACGGATTTTTGTCAGCGTTTTTCTTATCGAGACAGTGTTCCTGATCCTTATTACGGTGGAGATGCCGGGTTCGAATTAGTGCTGGATTTGCTGGAAGATGCAGTTGAAGGGTTATTGGAACATTTACAAACAAATAGTATTGGGGTATAAATAAAAAAGAGGCGGATTTTGCACCGCCTCTTTGGGTTTATTGTTTTTATACTATTTCAGTAACGTGTTCAGGAAGTCATTCACGTTCTTCTCGATACGGGCGAGAACATTCGTGTTTTCAGCTTTAACGAATTTACTTCCGGTGATGTGTTCGTATAACTCGATATAACGATCTGTAATGTTGTTTACAACTTCGGGAGTCATTTCCGGAACTCTTTGTCCTTCTTTACCTTGGAATCCGTTTTCCATTAACCATTCGCGAACGAATTCTTTGGAAAGTTGACGTTGTTTTTCTCCTTTAGCTAGGCGTTCTTCGTATCCTTCGGCGTAGAAATAACGAGAGGAATCCGGCGTGTGAATTTCATCAATCAGGTAGATTTTACCGTCTTTCTTACCGAATTCGTATTTCGTATCCACGAGTATCAATCCCATTTTAGCGGCAATTTCAGTTCCTCTTTGGAAAAGTGCGAGGGTGTATTTTTCGATAGCCTCGTAGTCTTCTTTGCTGACTAGTCCGGAAGAGATGATTTCTTCTTTAGAGATATTTTCATCATGTCCTTCCATTGCTTTTGTGGTCGGGGTTACGAGCGGGGTAGGGAATTTCTGGTTTTCAACCATTCCTTCCGGTAAAGGTAAACCGCAAAGAGTTCTGTTCCCGGCTTTGTATTCTCTCCATGCGCTTCCTGCCAGATAACCACGAATAACCATTTCCACTTTGAAGGGTTCGCATCTGTGCCCCACGGTCACCATCGGATCGGGAGTTGCTATTTTCCAGTTGGGCACGATGTCTGAGGTTGCATCCAGGAATTTAGCAGCAATTTGATTTAATATTTGTCCTTTGTAAGGTATTCCTTTCGGGAGTACCACGTCGAAAGCGGAAATCCTGTCGGATACCAACATAACGAGGTATTCGTCATTGATGTTGTATACGTCGCGTACTTTACCAACGTATTCATCCTTCTGTTTCGGAAATTTGAAATTTGTTTTTACAATCGCTTCCATGTTATTTGCTTTAAAGATCCGTTATTTAGTTTTTTCTTCATTGTTGTAAGCGTTGACAATATCTTTCACCAGTCTATGGCGAACGATGTCATTGTTGTCAAATTCGACAAATGCGATGCCTTTAATTTGGTGTAATAGTTTAAAGGCATGAATCAGCCCCGAATCCGTGTGTCGAGGTAAGTCTATCTGACTCATATCACCGGTGATCACGAATTTAGCGTTGATCCCCATACGGGTCAGGAACATTTTTAATTGATTCTTTGTCGTGTTTTGTGCCTCGTCAAGAATTACGAAAGCATCATTTAGCGTGCGCCCTCTCATGTAAGCCAGGGGGGCAATCTGTATGATTTCAGTTTCAAGATATTCCGTTAGTTTTTTCGGGGGAATCATGTCTGAAAGTGCGTCGTACAGAGGTTGCAAGTAAGGGTCTACTTTCTCCTTCATGTCTCCGGGAAGGAATCCCAGACTTTCACCGGCTTCGACAGCGGGGCGGCTGAGAATAATGCGTTTTACCTCTTTGTTGCGTAATGCTTTTACCGCAAGAGCGATTGCGGTGTATGTCTTACCGGAACCGGCAGGACCCGTGGCAAAAAGCAGATCGTTTGTCCTTGCCAGATCGACGAGTTTACGTTGATTGGCTGTTCTTGCCCGAATCATTTTTCCGTTGTTGCCAAAAACGATGATGGAAGCGGGATCTTCCGGGTCTTCCACGACCTCGTCTTCCAAAATGATCCTTTTTAGATTGGCGATCGTGAGCATATTGTATTTATTGTAATGTTCCAAAAGGGCGTTGATTTTGGCGACAAGCACGTCAATGTCACGTTCTTCTCCCTGAATAATGATTTCATCCCCTCTGGCGGTGATTTTTAACTTTGGGAAAAATTCTTTTAACGTGATGAATTTTGCGTTGTTAATGCCGTAAAAGTCAATAGGATCAATGTTTCCAATACTTATTCTTCTCTCTATCATGAAACTTAAAATAAATAACTTATTTTTGCAGGTGCAAAGTAGGGAAAACAATTGGAAATTGAAAGTTGGAAATTGAAAATTTTTCATTAGCGGAGTGTTTGTTATGGAGAAAGATTTTACAAGACAAAAAGAGGCTTTTGCCGAGTTGCTAGATATAATGGAGACTCTGAGAGAAAAGTGTCCCTGGGATCACAAGCAAACAATGGAGTCTTTACGGACGTTGTCCGTGGAGGAAGTTTATGAATTGGGGGATGCCGTGTTGAAAAACGATATGCAGGAAGTGAAGAAGGAGTTGGGCGATTTGATTATGCATATCGTGTTTTATGCCGTGATCGGAGAGGAGCAACGCCAGTTTGATATCACGGATGTTTTGGAGGAGATATGTGCTAAACTGCGTTACCGACACCCGCATATTTACGGCGAGGTGAAGGTGGAGGATGAAAATGACGTGTTGCGAAACTGGGAGCAATTGAAGTTGAAGGAGAAGGGACGTCATCATAAGGTGTTGGAAGGTGTGCCCGATGCGCTTCCGGCTTTGGTGAAAGCCTATCGAATTCAGGATAAAGTGAGAGGTATCGGGTTTGACTGGAAGCAGAAAGAGGATGTGTGGCAAAAAGTAAGAGAGGAGTTGGGAGAATTGGAGGTCGAGATTGCTCGGAATGACCAAGAACGTATGGAAGAGGAGTTTGGGGATTTCATGTTTGCCATGATTAATGCTGCTCGATTGTACGGGATCAACCCGGAGAATGCATTGGAAAAAACGAACAAGAAGTTTATTCGTCGCTTCTCTTACGTGGAGGAAAAAGCAAACGAGAACGAGAGAAGGTTATCAGAAATGACTTTGGAGGAGATGGACGAGTACTGGAATGAGGCGAAACGAAATGAGACAATTGAAAATTAAAAATGAAGAAAAAGGATTTGAAGATTCTGTGATTATGAAGGGGAACGTGAGAGTTGTGTGTGGAAATCATAAATCATGAAATCGGGGGGCTTTGAGCGGGTAAGTCATAAATTTAAAATCTAAAATTTGCAAGGTGGATTTAACAGGTAAGTGGAAATATAAAGAGGATTATGGTTACGGGGTAGCCGAGGGTGAATTGTTCTTGAAGCAGGAGGGAAATAATTTGTCAGGAAGAATTATTTTTACCGATCAGCTCGAAGGAGAGGAAGGGTATATGTTGCAGGAGTTTTTGGTGGGAACTCTTGAAGAACATAAGGTAAAGTTGGATGCCGAGGAGTTTGATGTCATCCATTCCGATCACGAGGTACAATATGAATTGGATAGTTGGTTCGGGGTGTTGGTAGATGATGACACGATTGTGGGAGTGAGCAAAGACGGGCAGGGGATTGAAGGAAAGTTTACTTTCACGAGAGAGAAAAATTAAGTGTTAAAAAAACAATAAAATGGGAAAGCTGACAAAAGTCAGCTTTTTTTTGTCTCGGATCGTTTACATTGCAGAAGAATCTAATAACCTAACTAATAAATCTGTAACTTATGTCGAAGATTAATTCGCATCCGATTCTGGATGTTCCGAAACGAGATAAAGTGGTTTTCACTTTTAATGGAAAGAAAATAGAAGGAGAGAAAGGTTTTACCATCGCGGCCGCATTGCATCAGGCGGGGTATCCCGTGCATAGTCATAGCTTGGATGGGCGGGGACGTTCTCTGGCTTGTGGCATTGGAAAATGTGGTGCTTGTGAAATGATGGTTGATGGTAAGGTTCGGCGTATTTGCGTGACGAAGGTGGATGGCGTGAAGGAGGTACGGGAGTTCGCGCAAGGAGAAATGGCCGAAGAGCATTCCGAACACCGGATTGATACTCGAAAAGTGCTTCGAACCACGGTTGTCATCGTGGGGGCAGGTCCTGCCGGGTTAGCTGTTCGGGAAGAATTTGAGAAATATGGCGTGGATAATATCGTTATTGATAATAATGATAAGATTGGCGGTCAGTTTAATATGCAAACACACCAGTTTTTCTTTTTTGAAAAAGAGAAGCGTTTTGGTGGAATGCGTGGATTTGATATTGCTAAAACGTTGGCAGGCGAAAATATGGAGGGAATATACCTGAACTCGACGGTTTGGGATATTCTGGAAGGGAAACGGGTGGCCGTGAAAAATCTGGAGACGGATACCGTGTTCTTCGTGGACGCTGATTACCTGGTGGTAGCGACAGGCGCCGTGCCGTTTATGCCGGCTTTTGAGAATGATGACCTACCCGGGGTTTATACCGCGGCGGTGGTTCAGAAGATGATGAATAATGAACTCACGTTGTTGGGAAAGAATGTCCTGACCGTGGGAGCTGGAAATATCGGTTACCTGACATCCTACCAGTTAATGCAGGCGGGAGCTAACGTGAAAGCTATTATAGAAGGTATGCCCAAGGAAGGGGGATTCCCCGTTCAGGCGAATCGGGTACGTCGTTTGGCTATACCGATTATGACTTCTCACGTGCTGTTGAAGGCGATCCCGAATGCCGATCACACGGGTATCACGGGAGCCGTGATCGCCGAATGTGAGAATTTCAAGTCGATACCGGGTACGGAGAGAATCATGGAAGGAATTGATGTTATTAATATATGTACGGGATTGATTCCCGACAACCAGTTGTTGACGAAAGGGCGGGCCGTGTTCGGAGAGCATTGTTACGCGGCGGGGGATGCTGTGCGTATCGGGGAAGGTACGAGTGCCGTGTTGCGAGGCAAGCAGACTGCCACGGAGATCATGATGGATTTGGGAACCCGGTTGAGTTATGACGATTATTTGGTTGTTTCTAAGGAGTATATTGATTCGCAACAACATCCGGTTCGAATACTGGAAGCTCCTCGCTTGCCTGATTCCGAACGTATGAAAAAAAGAGGGTTCGTGCAGATGGATTGTTTGTATGGTTTTGCATGTAATCCCTGTTCTTTCGCTTGTCCTCACGGGGCGATTACCAAGAGTTCAACTTCGACGGTTCCTCACGTGGATTATGACAAGTGCATCGGGTGTATGGAGTGTGTTTACCAGTGTCCGGGATTGGCTATCTTCGGGTATGATCTGCGCAAGGATAGTTTGTTCCTGCCGATAGAGTATGAGGTAAAGGAGAAAGAGGTGGTTTATCTGGTGAATAATTACGGGGAGAGATTGGGCGAAGGTGTTGTGGAGAAAGTTTTGCATAAACCGAATAAGACGAATATAGCGCGGGTGAAGGCGCTTGATATTCACGGGGAAGAGCTCGTGAAGGTGAGAGGTTTCGTGGTAAAAGAGCGTTACCCGAAGCCTTTGGCCTTGGAACCTTTGTTAAAAGATCAACCGGGAGCCACGTTTATTTGTCATTGTGATGACGTGACTTTAGACGATGTGCTAAAAATCGTGGGGGATCGTACTTTTATTTCTATTGATGAGATTAAGCATACGACTCGTTTAGGTATGGGACCTTGTCGTGGGAAGCGTTGTATCCCACGTTTGAAGACGGCTTTGAGGGCTAAAGGTATTGAGATCATGGGAGATGCAACGCCGAGAGCACCTCTGTCTAACCAATTGAATTTGGGTGAGTTGTATCCACCGAAACGGGGTGACGAACATCGGGTGGCTAACCGGAGTGATTTCAAGAAAATCGAGGTCGGGGCTTTGATTGCCGGAGGTGGGATTGCCGGAAGTGCGCTATTCCGTTACATGGCGGAATCGGGTTTGAATCCGGTGTTGGTGAATGCAGACCGGGGGTCTTCCTGGAGAAATATCGGTGGTGGACGTACGGCTTTCTCGTTGCCGGAGTTGGCTGAGATAGCGGAACATAATCATACGATATTTAAAGAGTTACAAAAGTTGTCGAATATAGATTATAAGGCGACCCGTTATATAAACTTGGCACATGATGAAGCTACTTTTAATGCGTTGGATGCCAGTCGGGCGTGGTCGGATGCTTATATGGTGGCTCCCAAAGATTTCCAGAAAGAGATATCTCCTTATTTCAGCACAAAATCGAAACGTTATTTGGGAGCGTTGATTACGAATGATTGTTGGCAGGCAACTCCCGGTAAGGTTGTTGATTTAATTCGCAATATGGGTATATCTGCCGGGGGACGGTGTGTTGAAGATTGCAAGGTGCTTGAGGTAATGAAAGAGGGAGCGACATATAGTATTCTGGTGTTGACCCATGATAAGAAGTACGTGGAATTCCGTACGGAGATTTTCGTGAATGCCTTAGGTGCCGGAGCCGGAAAGATATGCGAGGGACTGGGTATTCATGCCGGATTGTATCCCGTGCGTCACCAGGCGTTTATCACGCGTCGTTTGCCGATGTTGGGTAAGAATGGCGATAGTTTGGATATGTTGATCGATCGTCAGGAGTACAAGGGGTTCTCTGCTGTTTACGGTCAACAGTTGGCACATACGGGACAAATTATCGGTTGTGCATCCCCGCGGGTAGATGCTTTGCGGACAGATAAAAATTTGATTTTGAACACGAAAGAGTTTATGGAGATTATCAGTGAATTCTTCGTGGATTGGATGCCCGAATTGGCCGGTGTCGGTATTCAGGCTACTTGGTCGGGATATTACACGGAACCCCGGTATATTATTGATCCGGAACTTGGTTTGTTTGTCGGGATGCGGGGACATGGTTTCATGTTGTCTCAATATCTGGCAAAAATGTACGTGGATAAATTGATGGGCCGTCCTGTACCGGAGTATTTCGACAAGTTGAAATTGAACGGACCGGGATTATCGGAAAAAGCCTTTAAATAATTCGGTGATTTACGATTCCATGATTTAGTGATTCCCACCCACTTCCTTTCAGAATGGAGTGTGGTGGGAATGATTTAATCACTCGATCATAAATCATAAATCACTTAATTTCTTTATCTTTGTCGCAAAATAACAGAATATGATAAAGTTAGGTGAGTATAATATATTGAAAGTCGTTAAAATAGTTGATTTTGGCGTTTATTTGGATGGAGGTGATTACTGGGGTGAAATTTTGTTGCCCAAAGAGACCGCTCCGGCAGAGTGTAAAGAGGGTGATGAATTAAAGGTATTCATTTATTTTGATTCGGAAGACCGGGTTATTGCCACGATGTCAACTCCCAAGGCTGTCGTGGGTGAATTTGCCTTAATGAAAGTTGTAGGGACGAGTAAAGTGGGTGCATTTTTGGATTGGGGTTTGCGTAAGGATCTATTGGTACCTTTCCGTGAACAACGAGATGAAATGGTGGTAGGACGTGAGTACCTGGTGTATGTTTACGTGGATAAAACAACCGATCGTATCGTGGCCTCTACGAGATTAAATCGCTTTTTAGATAAAAATCCGGCAGATTATGAACCGGGGCAGGAAGTGGAGTTGATTGTTGCACGTCGGACAGATTTGGGATATAACGTGATTGTAAATAATAGTCACGAGGCTGTTATTTATCGGAATGAGATATTTCAACCTTTATCTATCGGTCAGCATTTGATTGGCTATATAAAGACGATTCGGGAAGACGGTAAGATTGATTGCATCCTGCAAAAGAACGACGGTCATGAACAGATTGATCGTTTAGCTGCCTTGATTTTAGCGAAACTGGCGGAGAATGGGGGAAGTCTAGCCGTGTCGGATAAGAGTGATCCCGAAGAAATCTATCGGCTTTTCGGTTGTAGCAAGAAAAATTATAAAAAAGCTGTTGGAGGATTGTTCAAGCAACATAAAGTGATCATCGGGGAGAAGGAGTTGAAGCTGAAAAATTGAAAAGAGGTTATAAAGTTTATAAGGTTCATAAAGTTCGTAAAGTCAGTGGCCCCCTGCGGGGCGCTTTGTTTATGGCAGTTTATGCTGCGGGGTTATTAAATTGGGGATCTTAAAATTAATAGAATTCTTCAATTTAAAATTTGAAATCATTAAATTTAAAATTTGTAAGTTTGTTATGTCAAAAGTTCGGGCGTATATGGTTAGTTTTCGATTGAGAACACTACCATTGTCATTGTCGGGCGTTTTATTAGGTTCGATGCTTGCTGCAAGTGACGGGTATTTTAAGACGATAACTTTCGTATGGGCGATGTTGACGACGGCAGCTTTACAAATATTGTCCAATTTGGCTAATGAAGTGGGGGATTTGGATAAAGGGACGGATAATGAACATCGGCTGGGGCCGATTCGAAGCGCTCAAAGTGGGGCTTTGAGTGGAGGTGAGATGATTCGGGCTATGATCGTGGTGGGCGGAATTGCTGTCATCACGGGTAGTTTATTGATATACGAAGCTTTTCGGGATTTGTTGAACTGGAAAAGTATTGTCTTGTTCGTGGCGGGAGGAGCTTCTATCGTGGCTGCCGTGAAATACACGGTAGGAAAAAGTGCCTACGGGTACCGGGGATTGGGAGATCTTTTCGTGTTTATATTTTTCGGGTTGGTTAGCGTGATGGGGAGTTATTTTGCTATGGCCGGAAAGTTGTCCTGGATATGTATATTACCGGCGGCAGCGATCGGTTTTCTATCTTCCGGGGTGTTGAATATGAATAATATCCGGGATATCGAGAATGATTCTGTTTGTGGTAAACGTACGATCCCGGTGATTCTGGGAGTACGGGGAGCGAAAATATATCATTTCATAATTACGATATTGGCTTTGATATGCCTATGTGTGTATTCGGTTATACATCCGGGGGGATGGACGGGATATCTTTTTTTATTGGCCCTGCCTCTATTATGCCTACATTTAAACAAGGTCTACCGGGGCGAGGGGAGGGCTTTGGACTCCCAATTGAAAATTCTTTCTCTTACCACGTTGATGATTTCATTGTTATTGGGAATAGGTCAGATTATCGGTTTGCAATAGGAATGTGTTTGTAAACGTGATTGTTGTGAAATTGTAAACCGGTTGTAGATTCCGTCTTCGACTTGCAAGTTAAATGCCCCTCAAAAGTTTTAGTTTGACTTTTGAGGGGCATTTAAGTTTTTAGATATTTCTATTTTAGAATGGAAGATCATCGGCTTCCGGCATCGGGGGAATATCTTCAACCTTGTATTCCGGGGTCGGGGCTCCCATCATCGGAGCTTCGGCCTGAACTTTCTCTATTCTCCATCCTTCCAGGTTGGTGAAGTAAGATACTTGTCCGTTGTTCTCCCATTTACGGCCACGCAAATTGAAATATACTTTGATATTTTCGTTCAATTGGATTGTTTCCAATAGATCACACCGGTCTTGGATCAATTGAACTTTTACGAAGTCGTTCCATTGTGGATTCTTCTCGTTTTCAACTTCTATCACGAATTCTCTCTTTTGGAAACGATCGCTGATTTTTTGTGTAGCTTCTTTAAAAATTAATTTTCCGGTAACTTCGTAATTCATTGTTTTTCTGATTAGAAACAAGCCCAAGAATTCTTGGGCTTGTTAGCTGTTTAAATATCAATAGATAAAATTATTTTTTAGCGTTCGGGTCAACAATATCGATTAATTCAACTTCGAAAATCAAAGTTTCGTTCGGTCCGATAGCACCTCTGGCACCTTGAGGTCCGTAAGCCAAGTTTGACGGGATGTAAAGTGTCCATTTAGAACCAACAGGCATTAATTGTAATGCTTCCGTCCAACCTTTGATTACCCGGTTTACAGGGAATTCGGTAGGCTCGCCTCTCTTGTATGAAGAGTCGAATTCAGTTCCGTCGATCAAAGTTCCTTTGTAGTGAACTCTTACAACGCTGGTATCAGCCGGCATGGCACCCGTACCTTCTTTTTCGATCTTGTATTGAAGTCCGCTTTCGGTTGTTTTTATACCATCTTTTTTAGCGTTAGCAGCCAAAAATTCTTCTCCAGCCTTTAAAGCTTTGTCAGCTTTCGCCATCATCGCTTTTTGAGTATATTGTTGTAAGAACATGTTCATTTTCATCATGTCGGCAGGAGCTTCTTTCTTCTGCAATGCACTATTCATACCGGCGATGATGGCGTTCATGTTAATATCTTCCAATCCGTTTTGGTTGATATTAGAACCGTACATATAACCGATATAAAAACTAGCTGTATCAACATCGTTCTTTAAAGATACACTGGTTTGAGTTGTGTTATTACAACAACTGGATAAACCGATAGCAGCTACGGATAAGCCTAAAATTAGATTTTTTGCGTTCATAGTTTTTCGTAAATTTAATTATACTATATCTAATAATTCTATATCAAAAACTAAAGTTTCGTTCGGTCCGATAGCTTGTCCCGCTCCGTGAGGGCCGTAAGCCAGGTCGGAAGGAATGAATAGTTGCCATTTGGAACCCACTGGCATTAATTGAAGAGCCTCAACCCAACCGGGAATTACCCCGTTTACCGGGAATTCGGCAGGTTCTCCGCGGCGGATTGAAGAGTCGAACACGGCTCCGTTGATCAAACGACCTTCATAGTGACATTTTACGGTGTCACTAGCTTTAGGGATAGCACCGTTTCCGGTAGAAATGACCTTGTATTGTAATCCGCTATTAAGGGTGATCACGCCTTCTTTGCTTTTGTTCTCGTTTAAGAATTTTTCTCCGGCTTCCTTGGCAGCTTTGCCTCTTTCATTTTGCAATTTGTTGAAATAATCCTGCAGAATCTGGTTTGCTTCTTCCGGTTGGATTTCCGGCATCTGACCCGCATAAACTGTTCTTATAGCGTCAACAAAAGCTTCTGTATTAATGGTGTTTACACCCGAGGAAAGGAGGTTACTTGCAATACTTAGTCCGAAACAATAACTCACTTTGTCTAACTCTTCTGTATATTTCATTGAAAGGTTTAATTAATAAATAAATATTTTGTTCATTAAGACGCAAATGTAAGAACATTGTGCGAAATCTCAAATCATACCGTCATTTAATTTTATCTGTCTGTCGGACATCCGGGCTAATTCATTGTCATGGGTGACGATGACGAATGTTTGTCCGAGTTCTTCGCGTAGCGTGAAAAATAATTGATGCAGTTCGTTTTTGGTACGGGTATCCAGGTTCCCCGAAGGTTCGTCGGCCAATACTACACGAGGATGATTAACTAGTGCCCGTGCAACAGAAACTCGTTGTTGCTCTCCTCCCGAAAGTTGATTCGGTTTGTGGGTAATTCGGTCTTTTAAGCCGAGCATGGTTAGTAATTCAAGAGCTCTTTTTTCCGCTTCTTTTTTCCCGGTACCTTTGATCCACGCGGGAATACAGACGTTTTCAAGAGCCGAGAATTCCGGTAGTAAGTGATGAAACTGGAATACGAAACCGATGTTGCTATTACGGAATACGGATAATTTATTCGGGTTTAATTGGGCTACATTGATCGAGTCATAGTATATTTCACCTTCATCCGGGGAATCTAAGGTTCCCAAGATATGTAATAAGGTACTTTTCCCGGCTCCGCTGGCTCCGACAATCGTTACAATTTCTTTTTCCGCGATCGTGAGGTCTATGCCTTTTAACACTTTCAGGTCCCCGTAACTCTTTACTATATTTTTGATTTCAATCACCTTGCTAATTTTAGATTTTAAATTTTAGATTTAGGATTCCAACTGCGCGAGTTTTGTGCTTTGGAACGTAAATCAAAAGTTTATTCAATTATTTTGACTGTAAAGATAATGATTAAAATAAAGAGTGTGTATATTAGCAATCTAAAATAAATACGTATGGAATATTATATAGATCCGATTTCTTTCGTGACGCAAAAGAGTGGTTTTGAGAGTAGATATATTAAAAATTTATTGGGCTTGTTGGATGAAGGGGCCACGATTCCTTTTATTTCCCGTTACCGTAAAGAGGTGACGGGGAGCATGGACGAGGTGCAGGTAGGGCAGGTCCGGGAAATTTACGAGCAGTTCAAGGAACTGGAGAAGCGGAAAAAGACCGTATTGGAGAGTATCGAACAACAGGAAAAACTGACACCGGAATTAAAGAAGCAAATCGAGCGTTGTACCGATTTGCGAGAATTGGAAGATATTTATTTGCCTTATAAGCCGAAGAAGCAGACTCGGGCATCCAAGGCGAAAGCTAAAGGTCTGGAACCTTTGGCTGCCCTGTTGATGAAGCAGGATAACGGGGACGTGTGGGACAAGGCGGCCCGTTTCGTGAAAGATGATGTGGAGAGTGAGGAAGAGGCTTTGCAGGGGGCGCGGGATATTATTGCCGAATGGGTGAGCGAGAATGAGCGGGCTCGGAACACGGTGCGTCGTTCTTTTGACCGGGTTGCCATCGTGAAGGCTAAATTGATGAAAGGCAAAGAAGAAGAAGGTGAAAAGTTTACCGATTACTTTGATTATTCGGAACCTCTGCGAAGAATTCCTTCTCATCGGATGTTGGCTATCCGTCGGGGAGAAGCGGAAGGCATACTGAAAGTCTCGATCGAGATTCCCGAAGAGGAAACAATCGAGTCGTTGGAAAAGATATTTGTAAAGGGGCGTAACGATAGTGCGGAACAGGTGGCCATTGCCGTGAAAGACGGGTACAAGCGTTTGTTGGTTTCATCCATAGAGACGGAATACCTTCAGACGGGGAAACAGAAAGCCGACGAGGAGGCGATTAAAGTGTTTGCCGAGAATCTGCGCCAGTTGCTTCTGGCCCCACCGTTGGGTAATAAACGGGTTTTAGGCATAGATCCGGGTTTCCGTACGGGATGTAAGGTTGTTTGTCTGGATGAGACAGGGAATTTGGTGCATAATGAAACCATTTATCCGCATCCGCCACAGAACGAGGTGAAGCAAGCGGCCAATAAAATTACGAATTTGGTCAACTCGTACCGGATCGAGGCGATTGCTATCGGAAACGGGACAGCGGGACGTGAAACGGAGCGTTTTATTCAAAGTTTGCGTTATGACAGGGATATACAGGTATTTGTTGTGAGCGAAAGTGGGGCTTCGATTTATTCGGCTTCCAAGATCGCCCGGGATGAATTTCCTCAATATGACGTGACGGTTCGCGGGGCGGTATCTATCGGGCGGCGCTTGATGGATCCATTGGCTGAATTGGTGAAAATTGATCCGAAATCTATCGGGGTCGGGCAGTATCAACATGATGTTGATCAGGCTAAATTGAAAGAGAGTTTGGATCGGGTGGTTGAGTCCTGCGTGAACCGGGTTGGGGTGAACGTGAACACTGCGAGCAAATATTTGTTGACGTATGTTTCCGGTTTAGGGCCTACTTTGGCAGAGAATGTGGTTAATTATATCAAGGAGAACGGGGCTTTTCGCAGTCGCAATGAATTGAAAAAGGTGAAGCGAATGGGAGAGAAAGCGTTCGAGCAATGTGCCGGATTCTTACGGATCGAGGGGGCAGAGAATCCTTTGGATAATTCATCCGTGCATCCGGAATCGTATGCCGTGGCTGAACGAATGGCAAAAGATTTGGGTATTCCGTTGAAATCGTTGATTGGTAACGAGGAGGCTTGCAACAAAATCGAATTATCCCGTTACGTGAATGACCGGATCGGTTTGCCAACTTTGAAAGATATCGTGGATGAGTTGAAGAAACCGGGACGTGATCCCCGTTCCGTGGCGAAAGTGTTTAGTTTTGCCGAGAATATTCACACGATTGATGATCTGGAACTTGGAATGGTCGTTCCGGGAATCGTGACTAACCTGACTAATTTCGGTGCTTTCGTGGATATCGGTGTGAAGCAGGACGGGTTGGTGCATATATCCGAGATTGCTGATAAATATATATCGAATCCGGCTGAGGTGCTTTCGTTGAATCAGCATGTCACGGTGAAAGTCGTGCAGGTTGACAAGGCCCGGAAACGGATAGGGCTTTCGATAAAGCAAGCTTAAACAATTTTATGATTGGGAGATTCTGTGATTGAGTGATGTTGAGAAAGTGTTGCTTCTTGTGTGGAGGTAATCACAGAATCGTCAATCATTCAATCACAGAATTAATCGGGTTATTCTTTTTTGAGGGTTTCTATTGGATTGGTTCGGGAAACTTTGAAGGATTGCCAGATGACCGTGAGAATGCCGACAAGGGTAGCTCCGACTCCGATCAGGAGAAAAGAACTCAAAGATAGATCAATTTTGTAGACAAACTGGGAGAGCCATTGTTCTGAACAATAGTAGGCAATAGGGGCCCCGATGCAAAAGGCGATCAGAATCCACTTGATGAATCGGGTGCAAAGAAGGATGACAATTTGCTTTTCTGTCGCCCCGTTTATTTTGCGAAGGCTGATTTCTTTGCGTCTGTTTTCTACCGAGAACCAGGCCAGTCCGAATAGTCCTAATCCGGCAAGTAGGATGCTGATGTAAGAGAATATCGAAAGAATTCTCATGATTCGTAGTTCTTCCTGATGGAATTCCATGAATCGTTCGGCCATGCTACATGTCTTTATTGCGGGTGATTCCGGGGTGATTTGTTGCCATAGGGTGGCTATTTTTTCTTCCACGATTTTTCGAGTACCGGGTTGAATTCGGATGATGTTACGATCGGACCCGGCGGCATCTGAACGGATAAACATGGGGGATACTTGTCGTGTGAGCTTATCTCTTGGGTAATCGGCTACTACCCCGATAATCGTGTAGGTATCTTCCCATACTTGGAAAGATTTACCTAAAGGTTCTGTTATCCCTTTTTTCTTACAAAAAGTCTCGTTCACGATAACTTCATGTAATCCTTTTTTCCCCGGTGAAAATAACCTTCCAGACAGAAGTTGTATATCATAGAAATCAAAAAATGAAGGATCAGCATCCACGCAATCTACCTCCAAATCTTCTAATCTGTAAGTGCAATTCTGGGTGATACTGGCCATTGTACGATGCGTGATTTCCGGAATAGAAACAAGTTGATCCCAGAAAGTTTTAATGGTTGCGTTTTCTAAAGTGTAAAGTCCTAATATTAGTATTTCGTCGGCATGTGGACGGCAATGTGCGGTGAAGTTCATTTGGTGGTGAATGTTTATCACGGTCGTCGTCAGGATGATGGAAATGGTGAACTGGGCGATCACGATATTTCGAACGAGGATTGTTTTTTGTTTATTCTCGTTCTTTAGGATTTCGGATAGTGAATTCCTGCTGATTTTTAGGATCACGTACAGGGGCGGTATAATGATAATTGTGCCGAGTACAAGAAATAGCACTAGCGGGGTATATCCGGAATACAGGTCTGACAGGCTTAGGTTGGAGGTAACGAATGTGTTGAAATGGGGAATAAGTATCTGGATGATACCAATGGATATGATAAAGGAGAACAACACGAGTAATGCGGTTTCCAGGATCAATTGTTTCTGTATACCTTGTTTCGATTCGCCCGATATGAGTTGAATTCCGGTTGTTTTTAGCTGTTGAATGATACGGGTCAGGCAAATATTGATATGGTTGAAACAGGCAATAATGAATATGAGTATGGCAACTCCCAGTCCGAGATAAACAAAGGAAGGATCACGTTTGAAGATTAAGCCGTCTTCATACAAATGTGTTGCCTTTGCAAAATAAAGTTGTTCAACGGGTTTTAGATGAATGGTTTCGTCTTTAAATTGTTCTTTACTCCAATCCTTTATTTTATTCAGAAATTCGGTGGGGGAGACTTCGGGGGCAAGTTCTATAAATGAGTAAAAAGAGAACCCGGTTTGTCGTGATACTTCCTCGTCGGGTAATCCTCGTAGAATCCCGAAATGGAGAAAGTTTTTTTGTGAATCATCAATAACGGTGGTGATCGTGTAGGGTTCGAATAACGTTTGGTAGATGTTTTTCTCTCCGTCGAAATGAACGATATATCGTCCTAACGTGAGCGATTGTCCGACGGGATTAGCAATTCCGAAATGTTGGCGGGCGAAAGATCGGGTAACGGCAATTTCATTCGGAGATGAGAGAGTTTTGCGTAAATCTCCCGATAATAGAGGAAGTTTGAAAAAGTCCGAAAAATTAGGGGTAATGGAATAGGCATCATAGTATTCCGATTCTTCGTCTTCTTCTGAGAAAAGAAGGTGTTCATTTCGGAAAGCACAATGTGCTATCACCTCCGGGTAGGTATTTTTCAATTGAACCCCGACTTCCCCGGAGACAAGGGCATCACTGTTAACGATGCTGTGTTCTCTTTGTACTTGAACAAGGTAACAGTTTTTCTTGTTCAAGATAGAGTGGGCAATTCGATATTCATGTAGCACGAATGTAATCAATAGCGTGCAGCACGTGAGTCCCACGATTAGACTGATAAGAGAGATCAGGGTATAGGTTTTATTTTTGATCCAGCCTCGGAATATGATTTTAAATTGGACGTTTTGCATGGCTATTCGGTTTTAAGTGTATCAATTGGGTTTTGACGGGCGGCCTTTCGGGTTTGCCAGATTGTGATGGCGAGGACGACGAGGATGGAGGTAAGAAAAACGAATATGAATAATCCGGCGTGTATTTCTATTTTATAAGCATAGCCTTTTAGCCATTCTCTGGAGGCGTAGTAGGCAACGGGTAGACCAATGAAACAGGCGAGAAGGACTCTGGCGAGGAATTGGCGGTTGAAGAGTTGCATGATTTGCCATTCGGTAGCGCCGTTTACTTTGCGAAGAGCGACCTCCCGGGTCTTGCTTTCAGCCATGAAGATGGAGAAGGCGAATATGCCCATGCCACCGATGAGGATGGCCGTGAGGGCAAACAGGATGATGAGTTTGACGACGGCGATATCTTTGCCGTATAATTCGGTAAAGTTGTATTCTTCACATTTAAAGGCGGTATTGGGGAATTTCTCTTGGAACATTTCCCGGATGTAGCGGTATACGTTTTGGTATTCTCCGGTCTGGTAATGGACGATCATTGTAGAGGATATCTGGGGATATTCGTACATGAGTATGGCCGGTTCCGAGTATTTATATAGCGGGAAATATTGAAAATCGTCAACTACTCCCACGATTTTGAGGGGGTATTCACGATCCCATAAATTGAGAATGGTTTCCAACGGATGATCCAGTTGAAGTGCTTTCACAAGAGACTGATTAATGATAGCTTCTCGGATATAATTGGGACGTAATCTCGCAAATTCTTTCGGGTCGGAGGGGTAATTGTGCTTTATCAGGCTTCGGCCTTCCCGGAGATGGATTTGGTAAGTGTCGATATAGTCTGCATCGCCAAGAATAATGCGAGCTTTGATGGTTTTCTCCGGTTGACTGGCCAACGAGACAGGGTCGGCATCCTCATAACATGGGAGAGGGATTCCATTGCTGGCGTTGAGAATGGCCGGGTGATGTAAGAGTTCTTGTTTTAGAGTTTCGTATCGAAATTCTTTATCCGGCCAGTAGAAATATAGGATGTTTTCTTGGTTGAATCCCAAATCCATGTGTTCCATATAGTTCATTTGTCTTGACACCACGATGGCACAGAAAAGTAGGGCGCTGAAAATCGTAATTTGTACAACGGTAAGTATTTTTTTGATATCCTTGTACCGGGGAACGGGTTGGATGGCCTGTTTGAGTCCGTTGCGGTTTAATCTTCTATGGGGGTATAAGTGCAACACGAGTCCGGTTAAGAACATGGTGGAGAAAACAAGTAGGAGGAATCCTGCTAATTTTTGAAAGGATAGGTGGAAAGCATACGGGTGTTCCGGAGAGAGAATTTCTATGATGTATGGGTGTAACACGTAGGCCAGTATGAGAGACAGAAGTAAGGCGCATAGCGTGTGAATGCCGATTTCCAGCGATAACTGGTGTCGTATTGTCCGATTGTCTGCACCGAAACATTTTTGTATGGCCATGCGGGTAATATCTTTATTTATCTGGGCAGTTTTGATCATCATGTAGTTACCTAGCGCTAGGAATAGAACTAGTAAAGTAATTCCGTAGAGAAGGAGGGATAGGGATATTTGTCCCCGTAAAATGGAATCGGAGGGAAGGTGATTTGAATGAAAATAGATGTCCGTTAGGGGTTGTAGTTGGCACCTGTGCTCATCGGCCTTCAGGTAAGAATTGTTTTTTTCGATCATTTCGGGTATCATTCGCTCGATAACGGGGATATCGGCTGTTGATGTCAGTTGAAGGTAGTTGTATGAGGAAAGGAATCCCCAATAGAGCATGTCTATTGAAATGGCTCGACTGTCAATAAAAATGTCGGATTGGATAGAAGAATTTGCCGGAAGGTTCTCGATCAGGGCTACAATTCGGACCGCACATCCGTGATCGTTCTCGGAATTTAAGTCTTTGATGAATACTGTTTTGCCGATAGGGTTTTGATTGCAGAAGTGCTGTTGGACGTATCTTCGGGTAACGACGCCCCAATTTAATACCGTACTGTCGATTTCTCCTTGTATAATCGGAAAATCAAATATTTGGAAGAAATTTTCATCTATGAAAAGGCTTTTGGGAATAGGGATATACTCCTCCTCCTCGTTGTTTCTTATTCCATAAGAGTTGAAGGGTACGACTCTAGTGTAATTGACAATACCGGGGATTTCCTGTTTGGCATAAGGACCGATCAGGTAGGCGGTGAGACTTTCCCACTCTTTGGATTCCAGGTCTTGTTCGGTTACCCGGTAGATGCTTCCCGCATTGGAATGAAATTTATCCATAGTCCATTCCGTGATCACGTGATTTGAGATCAATAACGTGGCGGTGAAGGCTATGGCTAGACCTACGATATTGATAACGGTGTATACCTTGTTTCTTTTCCAGTTACGGAGGATAATTTTGAAATATTGCTTGAACATGATTATTCTGTTTTAAGTGTATCAATAGGGTTTAGGGTTGCAGCATACCAGGATTGCCGGATCACGGTAAGAATCCCGATAGCGATCATGAGCAGGATGCTCGTGATAAAAATCCATGGGGACAAGGGTGTCCGGTATATAAACTGGGATAGCCATTCTTGGGCGAGATATCCTGCCACGGGAATCCCTAATATAGAAGAAAATAACATCCATTTAATAAAGCGTCCACACACGAGCAACACGATTTGCCTTTCCGTGGCCCCGTTAACTTTGCGCAGGCAGATTTCTTGGGAGCGGCACTCCACTGAATACCAGGCCAGGCCGAACAATCCGAGGCAGGATAGGAGCATACTGATCCAGGTAAACACGGAAACGATACGTGCCGTACGGAATTCCTCGTTATGGAGTTGTCTATAAAAATCAGCCAAAGTTGTAAAAATCAGCGGGGATTCGGTCGGTGCGATATCCTGCCACAAATGTTGTAATTTATTGATCGTGGCTTTCGTTTCCCCTGTCCGGGTTTTAATCACCGTGCCTTGGGCATTCACCCAATCGTCACTATCCTGAATAATCAATAGCGGTTGTATTTCATTGGATACATGGTCGATAACGTAATCTTTGATAACCCCTCCGATTATATATTCCGTCCCGTCGAAATCGAAAGTACCTCCTATCGGGTTTTCGATCTGTTTCTTCCTGACAAGAGCTTCGTTAACAATGACTTTATTGCCAGAATTGTTTGAATGATTCAGCAAAGAATCTCCTGCGATAAGTTCTGCCTGATAAAAACGGAAAAAACGTTGATCCATTTTCAGCGTGTTGGCGTTAAACTCCCGGTTCGCGATGGCCCCGTTATTCAGGGGAAAGGTTGACGTGTAATCAATAACTTCCGGTAGCGTGATCACCTTCTCTTTGAATGTTTTCCATGCGTGTTCATCCGGTGACTTATTATATTGTATGGCAACGATCGACTCGCTGTCCGGGCGGATATGCGTGATATACTCGGTTTGGTATTTTATCGTTATGAATAGCACCAGCAAAATAATGGAAATCGTGAATTGAACTACGATAATTCCTGCAATGAGCGAGGAGCGATGCGTGTGATTTTTCCTTAAAATATCGGATAACGAGATTCTTTCAATTTTGTACAGGATGTAGATAGACGGGAGTAGTATAACGGCTGCAAGGGTATAGAAAATAATCCATGACGTTTCTCCTCGAAACAGTTCCTGAAAAGTCAGCCGGGATTCCATGAACGTGTTGAATGTTGGTAATAGCATGTAAATGACGGCAAGCGAAATTCCGAAAGCGAAGATGACTTGTAGGGCGGTTTCTTGAATAACTTGCATACGGATTTCGTTTTTCGAAGCCCCGTGAATCAATTGCTGACCGGAATAAAGCAATCGTTGGAATGACCGGGTCAGGTTGATATTCACGTGATTAAAACATGCTATAGCGAGAATCAGCAAGGCAATCCACAAGCTTGTTTGCAGTTGATTGTGATCCCGGTATCTGAAAAGTTCAGTTTCCGAATAATCTTTCGTGTAATACACCTGTCGCACGGGTAGGAATGAAAGACGGGCCAGAGTTTCGTCCCCGTTTATCTTCTCGTTTAATGAAGAGATATCACTCCCGTTTTGAAGTTTTATCAAACTGTAAAACCATGAGGTGCAGAATTCCGACGGGGGATTCATCTCTTCGGGGGTGAACCCGATGAATAATTCGTAATTCAAAATACCCGGCTGTCGGTCGTCGATAACAGAGGTAATCGTGTAATCCTGTTTTACCTCTTCTTGACGTACTCCGTATTTTTGGAGCCATATATCTTTATATGTTCTGAGGGTAAGTGTTTCGCCCGAAGGATTTTCTTTGCCGAACGTCCGGAGTGCGAAACTTCGGGTAATGGCAACTTCCGTGGGATGCGACAAGGTTTGCTGTAGGTTACCGGCGATCATTCGCGGGTGAAAAATCCGCTCTATCCCCGGGGTGACTTTATATGAATGCTTGATATCCAATTCTCTGCCTTCCCGGTACATCGAGACATATTCTTTGCGAAAGGTACAGTAGTCCGTCACTTCCGGGTATTTGTCATGCAGTTCACGGGCAATCTTTTGAGGGGTAGAGTAAGTTTTCAAATCACTGTCGTGGTAGAAAGCATCCTTTTTCTGAATGGCATATACTTGTCCTTCGTCGGGAGTGGAATGTGCCGTGTAGTCTTCATTCATGGCGAACCCGATGAGCAAGGTGCTGCAAGTAAGTCCGACAATCAAGCTGAAAATTGAAATGCAGGGATATATTTTCTTCTTGGCCCAGTTACGGAATAGGATTTTATATTGAAATGTTCGCATGTTATTCTGTTTTTATAGCGTCAATCGGGTTTTTACGTGATGCCCGGCGTACTTGCCAGATCGTGATCAGTGTAATGAATAGTAATGATAGACAAACCACGCTAACCGTGATCCAGCTGTCCACTTTTATTTTATAGGCAAAATCTTGTAACCATATCCGGCAAAGGAGATAGGAGCAGGGAATGCCGATCAGGCAGGCGATCGCTACTTGTTTCACGAAAATGCGGTTCAGGCAGATCATAATTTGCTTTTCGGAAGCCCCGTTTACCTTGCGTAGGGCGATTTCTTTTGTTTTACTCTCCGTGATGAATATGGAGAATGCCAGTACACCCATACCCCCGATGAGGAGTGCGATACCCGTGAATATATATATGAGTTGGCCGAGAGTGATTTCTTTTTCATACAGTTCGGAATAAGGAAAATCCCTGTAATAAAAGACTTTTTCCGGGTGACGGGCTTCGTGGATTTGTTTGAGGTGTTCAATCACCTCGTTTCGTTTTCCCTCCCGGTAACGAACGATAACCGAGAATAGAACTCCGGGCAGGTCGCTGCCTAACATGGCGGGTTGTATCGGTTCGTGGAGCGAACGGAAATGAAAATCCTGCACGACCCCGACAATCTGTAATTTCGAGTGATTGTTTTCCAGCAGTGTCCCGATGGGGTGTGATAAGCCCAGCTTGCGCACGAAGGCTTGATTGACAACGATCTCTACGACATCAACGGGTTTGACGGAATATATTTCCGTGGTGGTAACTTTACTTTTGGCATCCCGACCTTCCACGAGTTTTATCTGGTAGGTGTCAAGGTAATTTTCGTCACATAGGAGGGAAAAAGTTTGTATCACTTTTTCCGGTTGATCCGCCAAATGTATATCCCAATGCGCCCAGTTACCGATCGGGAGTAAAGCCCCGTTGCTCGTGCTGAGGATGTCCGGGTAACCGGATAATTCTTCTTTTAAGGAGATAACTTCTAATGGATTGGGCCAGCCGAAAGTGATCGTGTTGTGGTTATTGTATCCCAGGGGTTTATCCTGAAGAAAACTGATTTGTTTGACGAATACGATCGAGAAAAATAGCAAGGCACAGAAGATCGTTAATTGTGCGATCAATAAAATATGTTTGAATTCCCAGAAAGAACGGGAGGAGGTCATCGTGCTTTTTATGCCGGAGATATTCATCTTGCGGGTAACGTAACCGTAGGTGACACCCCCGACACTCCCGATAAATACAAGGAAAATGGCAAGGAAACCCATGATTTCCGGGAAGGTCAGGTAAAAGGGAAACGGACGTAACGGGGAAATGATCTGTATGAAATAAGGGTAAAGAATGACGACCAATACGATTGTCAGGATAAGAGCCCCTAGTAAGTATATCCCTATTTCTAATAATATCTGGGAAAGCATGCTTCGATTGCTGATTCCGAAATATTTCTGTATGGCAAAACGTTCTGCATTTTTATGTGCTTGTGCCAGTTTCATAATGAGGTAGTTACAAAATGCGAGGATTAAGATAAGTAGGACGATACCGCTCAGGATCAGGTTGAATGTTCCGGAACCTTGTGCGAACGGGATATCGTAATTCTGAATGTGATCCGAGTGAAGGTACATTTCCCGCAAGGGCTGTAACCGGAACTCTTTTCCGCGTTCCCGGACATATTCGGCTTCCCGGTATTCGATTTCTTGTAATTGTTCTTCTGTTTTATGAATATCGGCATGGTCTGTCAATAGTAAAAATGTCCGTATGGTATTTCCTGCGCTGTATCGGAACATTTCTTCAATCACGGAAAAGTCCAGAATCACGTCGGCTTGGATGGACGAACGGACGGGGAAATCCTTCATAATCCCAGCAATGTAAAAGGATGATTCTTTGCCGCTCGTGTATAGATTTTCGAGGTATAGAAGTTTTCCTACTGGATTTTCGTCTTTGAAATAACGTCTGGCAACGGTTTCTGAAATAACGGCCCAACCGGGTTGCATGGACTCTCTTAATTCTCCCGATATCAGGGGAAACGTGAACATGCTGAACAGTTGGCGATCGGCGTAACCACAGGTGATACCGCCTTGGTAATGATCCGAATCTTCCCACCGGAGTTTGAGTTCTCTTGCCGTGATGATCCGGGTATAGTCGAGGACATCGGGAATCTCGGCTTTGGCCAGTTCTCCCAATGGGCTGCAAACCTCGGAATCCCAGTAGGAATATCCCGTTGATTGTGTCGTGATCCGGTAAATATGATCTCTTTTCTCGTGAAAAGCATCTGTTTGCCATTCTTTCATCAGGTAGGTGTAGATCAGAATTGAAGCTGCGAGAGCAATGGCCAGCCCGATCGTGTTGATCACGAGGTAGCTCTTTTGTCTGAGAATCTGACGCCATACCAGTTTTAGATGATACATATCGAATTGTTTTTAGCCGTGTTGCAAAGTACAAAAAATCACTTGAAAATAAGTCGTTCGTTATCGCCAAACATTTCATAGCCCGACGTGATGATCTTCTCGCCCGGTTGAAGTCCCTCCGTCACTTGATAATGGCGGGGATTCTGTTTCCCGATTTTTATCTTTCGGCGGAAAGCCTCCGTCCCGTCCGGTGATAGAACGTAGATCCATTGCCCCCCGGTACTTTGATAGAATGTACCTCTCGGTATGAGTACCGATTCATCGGCGGCCCCGAGTTGCAGGTTGATATGATACGTTTGTCCCGTCCGGATATTGGGCGGTACGGTTGTCGTGAATTCAAGGTCGGTTTTGAATTGACCGTTTTTCACGTCCGGGTAGACCTTAGAAACTTCCATTTGGTAGTCTTTACCCTGCCGTTCCAGTGTGGCGGTCAGTTTTTTGCGCACCCGGTCGATATAATGCTCGTCTATTTGGGTCATTACCTTGTAGTCGTTCAGCACGTTGATCTTTCCGATCTGACTACCGGAACCGATGATCTGGCCGATCTCGGCATTCAGATCGCTCAACTGTCCGTCGATAGGGGCTCGCACGTCAAGCCGATCCTGCCGTTCCCGTGTTAACTGCAAGTTTCGGCGGGCATTCTCCAGTTTTTGTTTAAGCATAAACACTTGCGAGTGGCGGCGAATGGAGTCTTTCATTTGTTTTTCCGAAATCAACTCCCGGTTATGAATGGCATAATCGTAATCTTCTTTGGCCACAAGATACTCTTCTTTGGCGATCAAGTCCTCTTCGAAGAGTTGTTTATTCTGCAAGTATTTTCGTTTTTTTCGTTCCACATCGAGTTCAAGGGTTAACCGTTCTTGTTGCAGGTTCAACTCTTCCCGTTCCAGATCCAACAGGCTGTTCTGAACGGAATTCTCTTCTTCGGCAAAGTGATCCTTGCTGTTCTGTATCTCGGTTTCCAAGTTTTTACTTTCTAACCGGATAATCACTTCTCCCGCTTTCACCATTTCGCCTTCCTCCACGAGAATCTCCTTCACGCTTCCACCTTCTTGAGCCGTCAGTTGCGAGAAAGTCAACGGCTCCACGTTTCCCATGATCCGGATATAATCGTGAAATGTCCCTTGCCGTACCTCTTCTATCGTGATTTTCTCCTTGTCAACCCGTAGCGCTGATTCGTGATTCCCGAATACAGCCCACCCGATAAACCAGAGTCCGAATGCACCCCCGATCAGGTACGGAATATGTTTTTTCTTGATACCTCGTTTTTGTGTTATTGGTCGATCCATGATTTAATTTTAGATTTTAAATTTTAGACTTTAAATTGAAAAACGGATTAATTTAGTGATTTAGTGATTTCGGATTAAGTGATCCTGCCTATTCTGTGATTTAATGATTTACGATTAAATGATTCCCCCGCCTCTCTCTTCCTTTATAATCACAGAATCGTTGAATCGGCAATCATAGAATCTTCGAATCTCTTTTTTCATTTTCAATTTTCAATTTTTCATTTTCAATTGTAACGGTTTTCCCATGTAAAAATCAATCATCCTTTTTTGCATCACGTAATCCAGACGGGCCCGCAGGACGTCATATTTGGCTTCGAGGAGACTGTTGGATGTCGTGTTGAGGTCGATGATCGTGATCAGGCCCTGTTCGTAGCGTTTGCGGGCGGCATTGTAGGAGAGGGTGCTGAAATTCTCTCGTTGCAGGGCAATCCGGTAACGTTGCGTGCAGGATTTCAAGTCCTGTAAGGCTTGTTGTATCTCGTTGTACAAAGCTCTTTCGGTTCGTTGGTACTGTATCCGGGAAGATTGATAATTGTTTTTTGCCCTTTGCAGGCTTGAACGGCGACTCAGACCGGAGTAAAACGGGATACTCATGCCGATGCTGAAGCCTTTGCCGATCTGGTTGCGGTCGGTGATCTGGGAGAAAAAATCTCCTGATCGTTGATCGCTATAATTGCCGAACGAAATACTGCCGCTAATGCTGATTGACGGGAATAATCCCGCTTTTGCCGTGTACAGGTTGAGTTGGGCCGATCGGATCTGATAAGTGGCCAGTTGAATCTCCGGCAAAGATTGAATCGCTTGCGTGAAAACTTCATTGGTTTCCAGTTGGTGAAATTCCGGGAGTACTTTGCTGACCGACAAGGCGTCGATCGTTAACTCCTCTTCTGCGTTATAATTCATGAGATATTTGAGATTTGCCCGTGCGTTGAGGCAATTGTTCTGGGCTGAGATCAGTCGGAATTCCACTGAGGCTTGTTGCGCCTGCATTTCGAATAGATCGCTTTTCGGTTTTTTACCCAACTCGTATTCCCGTTCAATCTTTTTGAGGCGTAGGCTGGAGTTTTCCACTTGTTCTTGCGTGATACGTACTTCTTCTTCGGCGTATAATAAGGTGAAGAAGGCATTCATCACTTGAATGGCGATCTGGTTGGCTTGATTTTCTGTTTCTTTCCACCCCATAAGCTGGCTTAATTTTGCAGCTCGCAAGCGGTTGATATTGTTGAATCCTGCGAACACAGTAAGACTACTTCCAATCCCAAACCCACCGACCGACATGTACCGGGTATTCGTGTACGTGTTGGTTTCCGGGTCAATCCCTCGTCCGAAACTGTAACTGACACCGGGAGAAATCCCGCTCAGACTGGGGAATAGGGAAAGCGTGGCATCCCGGACTTCCAGTTTGTCATTTTTATTTTGTAACGCTCGTTGTTGCATGGAAAGACTTTTCTCCACGCCGTAGTCGATGCATTCCTGGAGAGTCCATTTCCGGTTTTGCCCGTGAACGTATAGTCCGGATGTTAAAATACTCAATAGTATGAAATATTGTTTTAGAATCATCATTTTTTATTTTATCTTGCATACGGTGGTACGAATGTTGTGCCAAAAGAGGAACGTGTTTGTTATCAGCAATATAGTGAAAAATAGATGTGGTGGGAGTGTCAAAAAATAAGACACGATTGTCTAATTATTTGACAATGGGGTACGGCTTGTTTTTGTTAATCTGTTGATAGTTAGTATGAAATCTGTTTTGGCATGATAATGGTAAATTCAACGGTAAGTTTTACTTGTAAATAGATTGAAACATGATAAAAATTGAGCATTTAAGTAAGGTATTTCGTACCGAAGAAGTTGAAACCACGGCATTGAACGACGTGTCGCTTCACGTAAAACAAGGTGAATTCGTGGCAATTATGGGACCTTCCGGTTGTGGAAAGTCGACCTTGTTGAATATCATCGGTTTGTTGGACAATCCCACTTCGGGCAACTATTATTTCAACGGTGAGGAGGTCGGGCATTTAAAAGAAAAGCAACGGACACAAGTACGTAAGGGAAATATCGGATTCGTATTCCAGAGTTTTAACCTGATCGACGAGTTGAATGTTTATGAGAACGTGGAATTACCCTTGATTTACTTGAAGAAAAAGGCTTCGGAGAAGAAAGCGTTAGTTTCTTCTATCCTCGATCGTATGAATATCAGTCACCGGGTAAAACATTTTCCCCAACAACTTTCCGGGGGACAACAGCAACGCGTGGCAATAGCTCGTGCTGTGGTGGCTGCACCCAAATTGATCCTTGCCGACGAGCCTACCGGTAATCTTGACTCGAAAAACGGGGCGGAAGTCATGAACCTGTTGACCGAATTGAACCAGGAGGGAACCACGATCGTCATGGTAACCCACTCCCAACATGATGCCTCGTACGCTCACCGGGTGATTCACCTGTTTGACGGTCAGATCGTGACCGAGTTGGAGAATCAAGTCGTGTTGTGAACTGATATAACAAATACCAAAAACATAAGATATGAAATATAAAAGCTTGTTCTTCGGATTCTGTTTGTGTCTCTGTTCTTTTTTGAGTTGGGGACAGCGGGTTGTAGAGGTACCCTGGTATGAAAGTACGAACACTGAAATGTTTGATATTATAAAAATCGAGTTGACAGAGGATGCGACGATCCTTACAGGGCAAGTGGATTATTTTCCGGATCATTGGTTCCGGGTCGTGGGTCGTACTGTTTTAAGAGGAGAGAACGGCAAAGAGTATAAACTGTTAAAAGCGGAAGGCATTACGCTGAACGAAAAGATGTTTTTACCGGAATCCGGTCGGATGACTTTCCAGCTTTATTTTGAATCTTTGGATGACAGTGAAAAAAATGTGGATTATGTGGAAGGAAATCATGAAGATGATTGGCTGATTCGGGGGATACGGTTGAGTGAGGAACAGGAACAGAAGGCCGAAATGCAGGAGTGCGTGATAAAAGGGGAGGTGATCGATCGTCCGTATAGTCATCGTCTGGCTTTGATCGGGTATAAAGATGATTTCCGAATTCATGAACCATATGCCATTATCCCCGTGCGAAATGGTAAATTTGAATACACTTGTAATTTGGAAAAAAATAAAGTGTATGAATTGGTGTTTACAGACGAAATGGCAAAATTAGCTTGGAGGCCGATCGAGTTTTTTGTCGAACCGGGAGAAATTAAGATAACAGCTTATTCATACGATTCGGATGAGAATCCTATCGTTCGGGGAGGCATCTTGAATGAACAATACTGGAATCATTGTCAAGAAAGAGATAAGAAATTTGCTTTAGATGATATCTATCGTCAATCTCGTGAACTGAGGGATGAAAAGCGTTATTTTTCACCTCGGGCCATGGAATTACAAGCATTGATGGAGCGGGCGAAAAACAATCGCCAGAAAAGAGACAGTTTATACCTGTATTATGATCAATTGCGGGAAAACAAAGAGGAATTGACCCCCGAGGCAAATGCTTTGCTTGCGAAATGGGAATTGACTACAACAGAAATACGGAAATACGATATGAATTATATAGCTACTTCTCCCTCGTTAGTTTCCTATTTTATGCTCATGAAAGAGATAAAAAATGTTTCGGATTATTTGGTACATGCCTTGCCAGAGGAGGCAAAGCGTTTTTCTTTTGTCGATCTTCAACAGTTGGAGCATTTGTATATTACGATTTACAAACCCATGTTTCCAGAGCATCCGTACACGTCCTCTATAGCGTTGATGTTGCAGTCTTTGGACCGGATTAAAGTTGGTGGAAACTATATTGATTTCACTGCACCGGATTTACAAGGTAATCCGGTTAGATTATCTGAACAAATTGATGGTAAAGTAGCGTTGATCGATTTGTGGGCTTCTTGGTGTGGGCCTTGTCGTCGGGCGGCTAAAAGCATGATCCCCGTGTATGAAAAATATAAGTCCAAAGGATTTACCGTGGTCGGGATAGCTCGGGAAAAAGCGATGCAAACGGCTGTGGCAGCGGCAGCACAGGACGGTTATCCTTGGAAAATTCTGGTCGAGATCGGGGATGCCGGAAATATATGGTCGATGTATGGTGTCGGGAATTCAGGAGGAGGAACATTCCTTGTGGATCGGGACGGGAAAATATTGGCTATTAGCCCTACTACCGAAGAAGTCGAGGATATATTGAAAAAAATGTTAGAGTAATTTGTAAAGATAAACGTTGTAAGCATGGTAAAACAGGGAACCATTCTCGTGGTGGATGATAACAAGGGCGTGTTGAACGCTCTGGAGATGCTGTTGTCGGGTGTTTTCCGGGAGGTGATCACGATTCGGAACCCGAATCAGATTGAGGGAGCTTTGGAATCCGGTAAGGTGGATGTGGTGTTGTTGGATATGAATTTCTCTGCCGGGATCAATTCCGGGAATGAGGGGCTTTACTGGTTGTCAAGGATTAAGGGAATTGCCAAAGGGATTCCCGTGGTTCTCTTCACGGCATATGCGGATATCGATTTGGCCGTGCGGGCCGTGAAAGAGGGAGCGACTGATTTTGTCGTGAAACCGTGGGATAATGCGAAGTTGATTGCCACTCTGCTGGCGGCTTATCGTTTGAATGAATCCCGTCGGGAGGTAAAACAGTTGAAAGAAAGGGAAGAAGTTTTGAAAGGACAACTTGCCCCGGAACGGGAGGTCGTGTGGGGTGAATCTGAGGCCATGCGTCGGGTATATCGACTGATTGAAAAAGTGGCAGTGACCGATGCAAACGTGTTGATTACCGGGGAGAACGGTACGGGAAAAGAGATCGTGGCCCGTGAAATTCATGCTCTGTCCAAACGGAATAGCGAGGTGATGATCTCCGTGGATATGGGAGCCGTCACGGAAACATTGTTCGAGAGTGAATTGTTCGGTCATGTGAAAGGTGCGTTTACCGATGCCCGGGAAGACCGGATCGGGAAATTCGAGGCGGCAAACAAAGGAACTTTGTTTCTGGATGAAATCGGGAACCTGTCTTACGGCTTGCAATCCAAATTGCTAGTCGCGATTCAAAGTCGTAAAATCATCCGGGTCGGGTCAAACAAGCTGATAAACGTTGATATCCGTCTGGTTTGTGCCACGAACAGCGACTTGCCCAGAATGGTGCGGGAAGGAACTTTTCGGGAAGATCTGTTGTACCGGATTAACACGATACATATCGAGATACCCCCGTTGCGGGAGAGAGGGAAGGATGTTCTGTTGTTGGCCGATTCTTTTTTGCAGGTCTACGGCCGGAAGTATCGCAAGCCGGATTTGTCCTTTTCGAGAGAAACCCGGGAACGGTTGTTGACCTATTCCTGGCCGGGGAACGTGAGGGAATTGCAACACACGATCGAGAAAGCGGTGATTATGTGTGACCGACAGGAATTGCGTCCCGAAGATTTTTTGTTTAAAAATATACCGGAACAAGTTTCCGTGGGAGAAACCTTGGAAGACATGGAAAGAGAAATGATCCGTCAGGCGCTGGAAAGACACAAGGGTAATTTGTCTGCAGTGGCAGCCCAGTTAGGCATCACCCGACAAACCCTTTATAACAAAATGAAAAAATTTAATCTGTAAGATAGCTATATGATTCGGAATATCACTTTGCGAGTTTTGGCGTATTTGATTCTCTTGATCGCTTCTGTCGCAGGCACCTGTTGGTTGGTGTCGGAGGAGGAATGGATGTTGGGGATTATCACGTCAGTTCTTGGCGTGTGGTGTTGTATCGGGATCGTGTGGAGCATCCGTTCCGTGAATCGGAAATTGGCTTACTTCTTCCAAGCTCTGGAAAATGATGATTATTCTATTCGTTTTCCAGAACAGGATGGTAGCCATTCGGAACGTTTTCTGAATAGTATGCTGAACCGGATCAAGGAGATATTGCAGAATACCCGTCTGGAAATCCAGCAACGGGAACGCTTCTATGAATTGATCATTAATAGCGTGAGTTCGGGTATCGTGGCGTTGGACGATCGAGGATTCGTGACGCAAAATAATCAGGTTGCCTTGAAATTACTCGGTTTGGAAGTTTTCACTCATGTCAATCAACTGGAACGGGTATCACCGGTATTGAAACAATTGGTGGCGGAGATCAGCCCCGGAGAGAGTCGGAGAGTGACATTCACGAATGAACGGGAAACCGTGCAGTTGTTGGTTAGTGCATCCCGTATCCTGTTACGGGATAGACCGATAACTCTGCTTGTGATGAACGATATCGAGAACGAACTGGATGAAAAAGAGATTGATTCGTGGATTCGTTTGATCCGGGTATTGTCGCATGAGATCATGAACTCGATAGCCCCGGTAACTTCGTTGAGTGATACCTTATTAGCCATGCATGCCGATCGGGGGAATTCCCGCGAGGAATTAAAACGCAACACGGAAAACGGGTTGAAAGTCATCAGCGAAACCGGGAAAGGGCTGATTTCTTTCGTGGAATCGTACCGGAAATTCACCCGAATTCCTCACCCCGAACGGGAATTGATAAATTTGAACGAATTCATTCAACGCATGATTATCCTCAGTAGCATGGAACCCAATTTCCCGGAAGTCAAGGTGGAAGTTCATATAGAACCCGAGGATCTGAAAGTGTTTGCCGACCCAAACCTGTTGGGACAGGTGATGCTAAACTTGATGAAAAATGCGTTCTACGCCTTGCGAGGACGATCAAATGCCCGGATCATGCTTTCGGTGGAACATGCCCCAAATGGGAAAGTGATGATCAAAGTGAATGATAACGGTCCCGGTATATCCCCGGAAATCATGAACGAAATCTTCGTACCTTTTTTTACGACCAAAGAAGAAGGTTCCGGTATCGGTTTGAGCGTGTCCCGTCAAATCATGCGGATGCATGGCGGTAATTTGAAAGTTTCTTCTATCGAGGGGAAAGAAACGACCTTTACCGTGGTTATTTAATTGACGGTCGCAAAACTTTTTCTTGTCAGCTTCGTTTCATCCGGTATAATTAGAAATTGAATTGCCATGAAAGAAAAGGAACAAAAACAGAACCCGTCGAAAAAGGAGAATGTTGACGTGAAAAAGCATTTGACCCCGGAAGAAGATGCGGAATTGCAAGGTGCTTACACGAATGCCCTGGGTGATATTTTAGAGAACAATGACGATGATGCCCGGGATAATCTGGCAAATTACATGGATGAGATAAAAGAAGAGTCGGAAGCTTTAGGTAGAGAAGCAAATGAAAATGCCTCTTTCAAGAAAGATTAATAACAATAGAAAGGAAGAAAAATGCAGATATTTTATTTACTCTAGCTTCTATCTTTATTTCATCTAGTTTCTATCTATCTTCTATTAGGATAGAAACTAGATGAAGATTTTGAGGTCATTTCGAACTTGTAGGATTATTTTTGAACGTTTGTGTCTATATGTATGAAGATACATAATGCACTTAATTCTCAATGATCTTTTTAGGAATATTTTCTCATATTTAGATATTTGTGTTGAACATCGGGAATTACTCGATTTCACTTAGTTCCAGCCAGCGCATCTCTTTCTCGTCTAACAGGTTGATAATTTCCGCTATACGTTGTGATGATTTCACGAGTTCATCTGTTCCCAACGTGCCGGAATTTAAGGCAGTTTCCAGTTCTGTCTTTTCCGTGTTCAGTTGTTCCATTTCGGTTTCCAGTTGTTGCATTTCCTGTCTCTCTTTGAACGTGAGTTTGCGGACTTTCTCTTTTTCCCTTACGGGTTTAGGGGCAACGGGGAGCTTTTTCTCCTCTTGTTTACGAAAAAGTTCTTCTTCCTCTTTCTTGTTTTTGTATTGAGTATAGTTACCCGGAAAATCTTTGACGATGCCATCACCTTCGAATGCGAATACTCGATCGACGACTTTATCCGTGAAAAAACGGTCATGTGACACGGTGATGAGGCATCCCTGGAAAGATTTAAGGTAGTCTTCCAACACATTTAGCGTCATGATGTCCAGATCGTTGGTTGGTTCGTCGAGAATTAGAAAATTGGGATTACTCATGAGCACGGTCAACAGGTATAGCCGTCGTCGTTCGCCCCCGCTGAGTTTTGCCACGAGAGAATATTGCAGTTTATCCGAGAAAAGGAAGTATTCCAAGAATTGCGAGGCCGACATGATCCGGCCATTACCGAGGTCTATTTTTTCGGAAATATTCTTTACTATATCAATCGGGCGGTCGTCTTCCTTGAATGTAATTCCATCTTGCTTGTAATAGCCGTAAACTACAGTTTCTCCAATTTCGATCGTCCCGCTATCCGGTTCGATCTGACGGGTGATGATGTTCAGGAACGTGGATTTACCCACACCGTTTTTCCCGATGATCCCGATCTTTTCACCCCGGACGAATTTGTACGAGAAATCTCGCAACACGCAAAGATCTCCGTAACTCTTGTTCACGTGTTCCAGTTCGAGAATCTTTTTTCCAAGACGTTGTCCCTTGATATCAAGTTCCAGTTGTTGCTCGGTTGTATTTTGTGATGCGACTTCTTTGATTTTGTAAAAATTATCGATACGGTATTTGGCTTTATGACCTCGGGCTTGAGGCATGCGGCGCATCCATTCCTGTTCGGTGCGTAATAGGTTTTTGGCCTTGTCGATCGAGGCGTTGCGGGCTTCTATCCGTTCGTCTCTTTTTTCGAGGTAATAGGAGTAGTTGCCGTCGTAAGCGAATAAACCGAAATCGTCAATCTCGATAATCTTATCGCACACCCGGTCTAAAAAATAGCGATCGTGAGTGACCATGAGTAACGTGGCTTTCGTCTTGTCGAGATACTCTTCCAGCCATTCGGTCATTTCCACGTCTAAGTGGTTGGTCGGCTCGTCGAGGATCAGGAAATCGGGGTTGCTAATCAGGATTTTTGCCAACCCAACTCGCTTGCGTTGTCCCCCGGAAAGTTCCTTGATACGTTGACTGTATTTATCTACTTTGAGTTCCGACAGGATTTGTTTCACTTGCGTGTCGTAATCCCAAGCTTCCATCGCATCCATTTGGGGGATAAGTACTTCGAGGGCCGTGGAGTCGTTGTCTTTCACGGCTCGTTCGTATGTTTTGATTAGTTTCAGAATGGGGTTTTCCGAGTTGAAAACTTCTTCAAACACGTAATTTTCTGGGTCGAGTTCCGGGTCTTGTTCCAGGATACCGATAGATATGTCGTTTCTGAAAATAACGCTACCCGTGTCCGCTGAATCTTTTCCGGCAATGATTCGCAATAGGGTGGATTTTCCCATACCGTTTTTTGCGATCAAGGCAACTTTTTGGTTTTTTCCTATTCCAAAAGTGATATTTTCGAACAAGAGTTGTTCTCCGAAACGTTTGCTTAGATTATCGACTTGTAAAAAACTGATCATGGAGTAATTTATGATTTTAGATTTTAAATTTTAAATTGAAGAAGCCAGAAATTTCAAATTTAGTGATTTCCGATTAGGAGATTCTCTCACACACCTCACCCTTTTTTTCATAATCACAGAATCGTTGAATCGGCAATCATTGAATTTAAAAAGGCTTTTCGTTTTTCTTCCTCGAAACGTTCAATGGCGTATCGTAACATGGTACGGGGCATTTGTTTATAGCGGGGGATGAGATAGTCGGTCAGGACTTGTTCGTCTTCTTTTCCGATCTCCCGTAAAATCCAACCTACGGCCTTATGGATCAGATCGTGGGGATGGTGTTGAAGAATGTCGGCTATTGCAAGAGCATCCTTAAATTCTCCCTGTTTAACGAAATGCATGCAGGATATCATGGCGATACGTTGTTTCCAAAGGTGATTTTCCCGAGCCCAGTCGTAAAGAATTTGTTTATCTTTATTGAAAAGCCAATGTCCCAGTATCTTGTAACAGCTTAGATCGACCAGATCCCAGTTGTTGATAGCGTCTACTTGACTTAGGTAAAAATTTACGCAAATCTCTCTGGAGGTGTTGTCCTTGTGTTTGGCATAGTAATAGGTCAGAGCCAGAAGTGCCGTCATGCGATATTCGTGCACGGGTGAGGCTAGTAGTTCCCGAAATGTGTCGAAATCCGAATCCGCATATTTCTTGGCGACGATTCGCAGGTTGGGAATAACAACTCCTATAAATTGGTCGCCTTCTCCGTATTCACCTTTTCCTGTTTTGAAAAAGCGAGGCAGAAAAACGGCCTTCTCCTCATCCCGGAATGTATTGATTTCATTTATAATTTCTTTCGTGCTCTTTTTCATCTTTCCCCCTGTTCATTAGTTCCCGGTGTAAAGGTAATTATTGTTAGTAAAAAAGTACCCGTTGTTATTAAAAAATTCAATAAAAATGGGGGACGTATCTTTTTTAATTGTATTTTTACCACATAATCGTAAAATGTGGATTTATGTCAAAAATAATAGCTATCGCGAACCAAAAAGGAGGAGTGGGCAAGACGACTACGTCTGTGAATCTGGCTGCTAGCTTGGCTGTTCTGGAACAGAAGGTTTTGTTGGTCGATGCAGATCCTCAGGGAAATGCGACAACGGGAGTGGGATATGATTTGAAAGAGTTAAAAGCGACTATATACGAATGTTTGGTGGACGGGTTGGAACCGAAGGAAGCCATCTTGAAAACCGACATCGAAAATATGTTTTTATTACCTTCCAATATAGATTTGGTGGGTGCCGAGCTGGAGATGTTGAATTTCGAGGAGAAGGAAAGCGTGATGGCAAAAATGTTGGCGAAAGTGAAAGATGAATATGATTATATATTGATCGATTGCTCGCCTTCGTTGGGTCTGTTGACAGTGAATTCTTTAGCTGCGGCTAATTCGGTGATGATTCCGGTACAGTGTCAGTACTTTGCATTGGAAGGGTTAGGTAAGTTGTTGAACACGATCAAGATTATTCAGAAACGTCTGAACACGGCTTTGGAAATCGAAGGATTCGTGTTGACCATGTACGATGGGCGTGTTCGTCTGTCTAATCAAGTGGTGGCCGAGGTGAGAAAGCATTTTGAAGAAATGGTTTTTGACACGTTGATTCAACAGAATGTGAAGTTGGCAGAGGCACCAAGTTATGGCCAACCGGTGATCCTTTACGATGCCGAGTGTCGCGGTTCCGTGAATTATTTGAGTCTGGCAAACGAATTGCTAGAGAAAAACCGCAAAACAATTGAAAATGAGAAAAGAGATTCGAAGATTCTATGATTGCCGATTCAACGATTCTGTGATTATAAAGGAAGAGAGAGGCGGGGGGAATCGCCTAATCGGAAATCACTAAATCTGAAATCTCCGGATTCTTCAATTTAAAATTTAAAATTTAAAATCTAAAATTGAAAGGGTTTTATGGCGAAAAAGAGTGCATTAGGTAAGGGCTTGGGGGCTTTGTTGTCGGATGCGGCAGAGGAAGCGAAACCGAGAGGCGGGGCTTCGTCGGCATTGCAGGAAGAGTTGAAGTTGAGTGATATTCGTCCCAATCCAAACCAGCCGAGGACTGTTTTTGACGAAGAGGCATTACAGGAGTTAGCGTCTTCTATCAAGGCTATCGGTATCGTGCAACCGATCACCGTAAGAGAAGTGGAGGACGGGAAGTACGAGATTGTTGCCGGGGAGCGTCGGTTCCGGGCTTCGAAGTTGGCCGGATTGGAAACGATACCCGCTTATATTCGTAAGGTGGAAGAAGAGTCTGTGCTGGAATTGGCATTGATTGAAAACATCCAGCGGGAGGACTTGAATGCTATTGAGATTGCTATTTCGTACGAGCGGTTGATTGATGAGTGTAACCTCACGCAGGATGCGCTGAGCGAACGAGTGGGTAAGAAACGGACGACTATTTCCAATTATTTGCGATTGTTGCGCTTGCCAGCACCAATTCAGTTAGCGATCAAGGAACGGAAAATCAGTATGGGACATGCCCGTGCTATTATTAATATAGAAGATCAGGAAACTCAGTACATGGTTTTCGAACAGATCATGAAATACGATTTCTCGGTGCGGAAAGTAGAGGAGATTGTTCGCGAGTTGATGAAACCCGAGGAGATGAAAGTAAAGAAGGCCGAGCGAAAACGGCAACCTATTGGAGATTACATGGAATTACAGACTCATCTGTCCCGTTATTTTGACACGAAGGTTGACTTGAAGCGTAACGAGAAAGGGCGGGGAAAGATCGTGATTGCATTTAAATCAGATAGCGAGCTGGAACGTATTGTGGAATTGCTGGATAAGATGGATAAGAAATAAACTTTATAGTGAGCAGGATTTTAGAGAAAATAGTTTTGATTATCCCGGTTTTATTGTTTTGTACGGGAGTGACGGCATCGGAATATCGTTCAGATTTCCCTACAATTATACGAGATACGCTGATTGCGACGGATTCTTTGACATTCACGGGAAAGGAAGAAGCGTTAGCCAAATCGGTGTTGAGGAAAAAGAATAAAAAACCTCATTCACCGCATCGGGCAACGATTATGGCCATGATCCTGCCGGGATCAGGACAGATTTATAACGGACAGTGGTGGAAATTGCCAATTTTGTATGGAGGGGTCGGGGCCACGGTTTACGGTTTGTCATGGAATATGAAATATTATAAGAAATACCGAACAGCTTTCGTGGATTACACGGGTTACTTGAATGATCTGGAGGCTAATCCGGACACTCCTTATCCGTCGAATGCAAGTTGGGATAAATTGATGTTGCCCGGTAAGACAGCAGAGAATTTTCAGCCGGAAATGCGGAAGCGTTTACAGGAACAGTTAAAGACTAAAAAAGATAATTATAAACGAAATCGTGACTTGTTGTATATTGTTTCGGGTGCTATATACGTGATTCAGATTATTGACGCCACGGTATTTGCCCACTTCTACGATTTCGAGATTAACGAAGATTTGTCACTTAATCTTCGTCCTTCAACCGGATTTACGCCCGTGAGTGGCGGAACCGTGGGTTTGACATTAACTTTTAATTTTTAAAGGAAGAAGCATGCGTTTTGTGTTTTTATGGTTATGTGTGATTTTATGTTCTAACATGGTATATGGGGAGAGTGATCGTGATTCTTTGAAAGTGAGAATTGGTGATCCTCGTTTAAATTTAGGAGCCCCGGTGTTGTTGACTGATTCTATCCCTGGAGCGTTTATCGAACGGTTGGATGAGTTGTATAATAAATGGTACGTGACGAAGCTGGAAACTGGGAATTACGTGGATTCCGTGTATCTTACCGAAATGGTTACCGGACCGGCTGTGCCTGACTCTGTTTATTTAAATCGTTTGGATACCCTGAATTCGGCTATCAAGCTTTCGTATAATGATATCGTACGGAATTATATCGAACTATACACCGTGAGACGACGTGCTCAGGTAGGGACAATGTTGGGGTTGAGTACTTATTATTTCCCCATATTTGAAGCGATTCTGGATCGGGAAGGTTTGCCGCAGGAGTTGAAATTCCTGCCCGTGATCGAGAGTGCCTTGAATCCCCGTGCATTTTCTCGTGCGGGGGCTTGCGGTCTTTGGCAATTTATGTACGGGACAGGAAAGATGTACAAGTTGGAGATTAATTCTTTTATCGACGAACGTCGTGATCCGGTGAAATCCACTGAGGCTGCCGTTTGTTTTCTGAAAGATTTGTATAAGATATACGAGGATTGGATTTTGGTTATTGCGGCTTATAATTGTGGGCCGGGTAACGTGAATAAGGCTATCCGGCGTTCCGGAAGCAAGAAGAATTACTGGGATATTTATTTCCATTTACCCAAGGAAACCCGCGGTTATGTTCCGGCTTTTATTGCGGCCATGTATACGTTTAATTATCACAAGGAGCATAATATTTATCCGTTGGAAAATGAGTTGCCGACGATGTGCGATACGATTATGATTTCGGATGCGTTGCATTTCGAGCAGATCGCCAAATTGATGGATATTTCCGTGGAACAAATCCGGGATTTGAACCCGCAATATCGCTCGGATATCGTGCCTGCCGGTTTTGGGAAGTGTTATGCCCTGCAAATGCCTTACAATCACGTGGGCGAGTTTATTGATAAGCAGGATACTATTTTTGCTTATAATCGGAATTATTATTTTAATGACAGTGATCGTACGGCCGACCCGAAGACTCGTTTCAAGAAATACGCTCATGCCCACGCAGCTCCGAGTAATAAAGCCAAGTTGGTTTACACGGTGAAGAGTGGGGATGTGATCGGGAAAATTGCGGAAAAGTTTAACGTGCGCCTGTCGGATTTGAAATATTGGAATGGGATGACCAAGGATCGTATTAATATAGGTCAGAAGATCACGGTTTACGTGCCGCAAAATAAGGTAGATTACTATCAGTCCAGGGTAAATGCCAAATATGCTGGTGTTGCGGCTAATGCAGAGGTGGAGACTGAACCTCTTGCCGAAGGCGAATTCCAGTATCACACGATCAGAAGTGGAGAGAATCTTTGGACGATTGCTAAGAAATACCCGGGAGTGTCTAATCGTGATATCATGAAATGGAATGGATTGACGGATCGGACGGCAAAGAATTTGAAGCCGGGGCAGAAACTGAAAATCAAGATTTAAGTGGAAAAGTGAGATTAATTCTCACTTTTTTAATATGGAACTTCTGCGAATTTTGGACGATAAAATGTTCTAATGAGTATCGGTTTCGTAAATATGCCCCTAGATTGTGGATATGTTTGGTAAGGCGGTATGTTAAGTGTTGGAATAATTATTCCAATGGTATCTATATGGTTTTATCTAAATTTATATTTGTTTTGATAAAATGCATCTATGTAGCATGACTTTTGAAATTTATGTCATACCTTTGTATAAATATTGGCGTGAAATTTGAATTGTTATGAATACAGGTGTATGTAAAAAGCTGAAAATGCTGGGGAGTGTTGCTTGGGCAATAATTTTACTGGCGATGACAGGTTGCTCGAAGAAGGATGTTTATAGTCCGGAGGGGCCTGTGAATGATGGTCCCGTGTTTGACTTCTCGACAAGGGAGTCCTACACGTTGAATGTAAATTATGATGTCCCGGAGGGATATAAGGTGTATTTTGAGGTATACACGCAAGATCCGGAACTGTTGGATGCAGACGGACAAGTGGTAAAAAGAGATTTGAATCCCGTGGATGTGGGGTTTACGGATGAGAAAGGAAGTTATAGTCATAAGATTGTGGTACCTGCAACAGCACAGTATTTATACATTTATAGTCCTTATGCTGGAGTTCCCCGTGTATTGGTTGCCGAGATTCGTGATGGGGTTTTGTCCGAAACGATGTATCCCGATGAAGTTTCCGGGGCAAGGTCTTTACTTGCCCGTGCGGGGAATGAGGATTATAAAGATGCTGTGTATAATGAAACGGGGGGATTACAACGTTTGGGATATTGGAAAAATACGAAAGGGGAGTATGCTCTAAATGGGGTAATTTACGATCTTTACGGGCGTCCGGATTATGTGAAAATTGGGGACAATATCAAGGTTTCGAAAGATATATTGAATTTGATTAATCAAGCTGTACCGGAAGGAGGAGGTGTTAAACCGAATTTAATAAAGAATGGTAATATTCATGTAACTAAAAAAGCGAATATAGATCTTTTTCTGATTGATGAAAATACTTCTGCTAATAATACTTTGGCTTATTATTGTTACGAGACGGGCAATTCTCCAAAGAGCGTGGCGGATATAAAAGATATTATAATAGCATTCCCGAATTCTAAAGTATTGAAAAATCATGGGCGTTATCCTAAAGGAAATAATGGCGCTTTACAGAGAGGGGAAGGCGTTCGGTTACATTATTGGAAAGATGGAATGGATATGGGTGAAGAGTTTCCTGAGGGTACATCTATTGGTTGGGTAATATATAATAATGGTTATGAATCTTGTGTGAATGGAAGTGGTGGAATAAATACTCAGAAAAAACATTTTTATTCGGATAAAGTGCTGAATGGTGATAAAAGAGAACACGTGGCGTTGTTTAGAAGTGGGGATAAAGTATTATTTGGTTTTGAAGATTGGAATGGGGATTATGATTATAATGATGTTGTATTTTATATTAAGTCGAATCCGATAGATGCGATTACTCCGGATATTCCTGATGTAAAACCGGAAGAACCGGATGATTCGGAGGTTGTGGCTAAGGTGACTTATCGGGGAATATTGACTTTTGAGGATATTTGGCCGTATCGGGGAGATTTTGATATGAATGATGTGGTTGTAAAATACGTGTCAACCGTTGGGTATAATCAGAAGAATGAGGTGATTCAGACAGAGGATGTCTATACGATCTTGTGGTCGGGGGCTGCTTATAATAATAGTTTTGCCTATCAATTGGATGCCATGCGAAGTGAAGTCAATGTAACGTTTTCATCTTCTTTAGGTGGGGATGGAGGAGCTTTTGTTGATCAGACATTGGATAAGGCTACTATCCGGTTGGCTAATAAAGTGCTGGACTATGCAAATCAAGAAGAGAAGGGGTCTTTTACGGTTACGACTAAATATACAGGACGTAGAATTGCTAAAGATGACTTTACGTTACCTCCCTATAATCCTTTTATCACGACGACCTCTGATGATAAAGAGGTGCATTTGACGAATATGCGTCCGACTGAAAGGTTGGATCACGGGAATCTGGGACACGGACATGATAAATCAGATCCGAATAAGAATCTTTATTATATCACGTACGATGAGGATGGACAACAAATGCCGTTCGCTATAAACCTTGTCTTTGAAAGTGATGAAGTTATGAATACTTTTATAGTACCATTCTGTGATCCTCTGAGGGAGAGTAAACGTATCGATATTTTTTATCCCTCTTTTTTGAATTGGGTGAAGACGAATGGTAAAGAAGATTCGGATTGGTATTTGCATCCTCGGAAATAAGTGAAGTTATTTCACGGATAGATATTTTTAACGAATAAAAAAACGAGACCCTCTGGGATCTCGTTTTTTTATGTCAGGAATTTCTATTTTTTTCTGTGTTGCAACAGGACGATGTTTTCCACGTGATGCGTGTGAGGGAACATATCTACGGCTTGAACAGCCATGACTTGGTAGTCGGTGTCCATGATGCTCAAGTCCCGGGCCTGAGTAGCGGAGTTGCAACTTACGTACACAATGCGGTTGGGAGCGGCTTTTAGGATGGTGTCAACGACATCTTTATGCATTCCGGCACGTGGGGGATCGGTGATGATTACATCCGGGTGGCCGTGATGTCGGATGAATTCTTCGTTCAGGACGTCTTTCATGTCTCCGGCATAAAATAACGTGTTGTCGATCCCGTTCAGGGCGGAATTGACTTTGGCATCTTCGATCGCTTCCGGCACGTATTCGATACCGATGACTTTTTGAGCGTTGCGAGCCACGAAATTTGCGATGGTTCCCGTTCCCGTGTAGAGATCATACACGATCTCTTTCCCCGTGAGTCCAGCCAGTTCTCTCGTTTTAGAATACAAGTTATAGGCTTGTTCGGAGTTGGTCTGGTAGAAAGATTTAGGTCCGATCTTGAATTTTAAATCTTCCATTTGCTCGAAAATGTGATCGTTTCCGTGAAAGCAGATGACTTCCTGATCGGTGATGGTGTCGTTCATTTTTTCGTTGATAACATACATCAGAGAGGTGATTTCTGGGAAGCGTTGCACGAGGGCATGTAATAGTCCTTCTCTTGCTTCCCGGTTTTCCTCGCCGAACGTGACGATAACCATGACTTCTCCTGTGGAAGAGGTGCGAATGATCAGGGTGCGTAAGAATCCGGCTTGTTCCCGGATATCGTAAAAGCTTAATTCATGGACGATCGCGTAATCCCGGATAAAATTGCGAACGGCATTGGAGGGTTCTGCCTGCAAGTAACATTTCTCGATGTCAATGACTTTGTCGAATAGTCCCGGAACATGGAATCCCACGGCGGGTGTTCTGTTTATGTCTTGTCCTTCCGCAATCTCTTCCCGGGTAAGAAAGCGTTTGTTACAGAAGGTATATTCGAGTTTATTCCTGTAATAGGTAGTCTTGGGAGAACCGATGATCGGGGCAACGTTTTGTAGTTCTACTTTCCCGATTCTTTGCAGGTTGTCGACGACTTCCTGTTGCTTGAATTCAGTTTGCAGTTGATAGGGCAGGTTTTGCCATTTGCATCCGCCGCACACTCCGAAATGGGTACAGAAGGGTTCTGTTCGGATATCAGAATACTTACGTACGTTGACGATAAAACCTTCCAAGAAGCTTTTACGTTTTCGGGTGACTTGCACATCGACAATGTCACCGGGGACGGTGTTGGGTACGAATAGAACCTTTTCGTCCACGTAAGCGATCGATTTTCCTTCGGCTGCTATTTTTTTGATTTCAATGTTTTCTAACAAGGGCTTTTTACCACGAGACATAAATTAATTTTAGATTTTAGATTTATGATTTTAGATCTGATCTGTTAAGTGATTTCATGATTTCCGATTAGGAGATTTAGAATCACAGAATCGTTTAATCGGAAATCACTGAATTTATTTATTTTTCAGTTTTTCTTTTAGGATTTTGACGCCTTCGGAGGCTCCTTTTTCAATGAATTCGATTTTGCTGTTCTTGACGCTTTCCGGTATTTTCGGATCGATTAACAGGATGCGGCAACTGGCAGGAGCGTAGTGAAGCAAGCTGGCTGCAGGATACACGGCTAAAGAAGTTCCGATGATAACAAGGATATCGGCTTGTTGAACGAGTTCAATGGCCGGTTCGATATTGGGAACGGATTCTCCGAACCACACGATATGGGGGCGTAGGATGGAACCGTCTCCTGCTTTGGTTCCTAATTTCAATTCCCAGCCGTCGAGATCATATATCAGGTTCGGATTCTTGCTGCTTCTCACTTTTTTTAGTTCTCCGTGCAAGTGTAAGACTTTCGTGCTTCCGGCGCGTTCGTGCAGATCGTCAATGTTTTGCGTGATAATCCGGACATCAAAATCTTTTTCGAGGTCGGCAAGTCCGTCGTGTCCGGCATTGGGTTTTGCATCGTAGAGTTGCTTTCTGCGTTCGTTGTAAAAACGGTTCACCAGTTCCGGGTCACGTTGCCACGCTTCCGGGGTGCAAACATCCATCACGTTGTATTCTTCCCACAGGCCATCACTGTCCCTGAAAGTACGAATTCCGCTTTCGGCACTCATACCTGCTCCTGTTAAAACGACTAACTTCTTCATAATCAGATTAAATTTTAATCATTGGATTCGATTGCAAGTTAGATAAAAAAAGTCTATTTTCGTAACTTTCAATTTTCAATTTTGTATTGTATGACTTTTGGTATAGCGGATTCAAGTATTATCCCCATGCGACGGGAAAAATCGGGGCGGAGCGAAATGGTTTCTCAGTTGTTGTTCGGGGAGGTATACGAGGTGTTGGAGTTTGAGGATAAGTGGCTTAATATCCGATTGTTACACGATGGTAGTTGTGGGTGGATAGACCGGAAATCGTACAAAGAGGTGGGGACGGAGTTTGTTGAGAGATATCGGGCTTCCGACCAGTTGATTATGAGTGAGGTATTTAATTTGGTTGTCAAAAAGGGAGATTGGGAAAATAAAATGATCGTGGCGGGTAGCGTGTTACCTTTTTATGACGCTTACGCGAAAAAGTTGATGATCGGGGAAGAGGAATATGTTGTGAGAGGTTTCTTGCGGGAAGTCGGGATTGAAAGCTTGCGGGAATTATTGATACAATACGCTTTGATGTTTTATAATGCACCTTACCGTTGGGGAGGACGAACGCCGAATGGGGTGGATAGTGCCGCTCTGGTACAAATGGTATATCGTTTGGCGGGAATGGCATTACCGAGGTACATCGAGCAACAGGTTGCCGAGGGACAAACTTTATCCTTTTTGGAAGAGGCTCAATCCGGAGACTTGGCTTTCTTCGGGGATAATTCGGGAGCAATCACGCACGTGGGAATCTTGTGGGAGCAGGGACGTATTATTCATGCTTCGGGGAAAGTACGGGTGGATAAAATAGATCATCACGGTATATTCAATGAAGAAATGAAACGATATACTCACACGTTGAAAGTGCTGAAACAGTTTTTTTAATTCGCAAAGCGAATTAAAAGTTACAGGTTAGCAAGTTTGCACCATACACTAATTCTCAAAGTAAATAGCTCAATCTAAAATTAAAATTATAAATAGTTTTGGCTTTCCGGGCCCGTGTTGAAGAGGAGATCGAGGATGCTGAGATTCGGGGCGAAAGGAAATCTTTCGGCAAAGGTTTGATGATAGGGTTTCGCAATGAACGTGTCTTCCATGCGTCGGCGGGAAGGTTTCGGGTGGATGACATCTCTCAGGTCAGTGTGAGTATCGTAAACCGGGTAGTAGTCTTCTGTGAGTTTAACGGGATGTTGGAGTTGTAGGTTATCCATCAGTTCTTTCAGTATTTTGGTATTAAAATCTAATAGAAATTTTTCTTTGCGCTCGAAGAACCGGATAAAATTGTCTATATAATAATCGTAATAAGGTGAATTTTTATAGGCAGACTCGATTCCCTTGAAATGAAGTTTTTGCCAATTCGTGGAATAGTCGATTTGTACGTCCTTAGTTAATATTTTTATGGAGGCACCTTTGACGACGGGGACGGATAACGTCATGATACCATTGGCTGTCATGATGTCGCAACGGTTTCGATAACTCTGTTTTCCATAGCTTTCATATTGTTCAATGAGTATTTCCGAACATTCCTTTATTTTGGAAAAGTATTGAACCGGGGGAAAATATGCCGTGTTGACTAATATCTTGCTCATGATCCGTTTATTTTAGGTTGGCAAAGGTAAGAATTTTTCAAATAAATGAAAATCTGTTTTATTTTCATGTGTTTAACAAATTTATGGTGAAAAAGTATGGATTGTGGTTCGAAAGTTGTATATTGTAGATCAATATAATGTAGTCATATACGACTAAAACTACACGGGTCGTTTCAAGAAAGGAGAAGATTTTTAGACCTGTAAATAGAACAAAAGCCGTGATTCTACGTAACTGATTAGTAATAGTATTATAACCGGAACGTAATAAAAAAACTGTTCATTTGAAGGAAAATTATATTATTACAAAACAAATGAAATAAAATTAATATATGATGCTAAAACTCGTAGAAGAAGATAAATTATTAAAGCCATTCGCGGGGATTATCGAAAGAAGGCACCGGCAAATGTTGGCGATGGAGCGGGAATTTACCTATCGGGCGACTCGTTTGGCCGATTCGTGTAATTCTTATTTATATTATGGGTTGCATCGAACGATTGACGGATGGATTTTTCGGGAATGGGCTCCGAATGCCACGGCTATTTATTTATTAGGAGAATTTAATGACTGGCGGAAGCATCCCGATTACGCGTTAACGAAAGCGGGAGATGGTAATTGGGAGATCAAGTTACCCCGAGAGGTGTTGGTCCACGAGATGCTTTACCGTTTGCTCGTGGAATGGGACGGGGGAAGCGGCGAGCGTTTGCCTTCTCACGTGCGACGGGTTATACAGGATGAATACACGAAAATATATAGTGCGCAGGTATGGGATCCGCAAAATCCTTACCAGATGCGACATGATCGTCCGAAACGGGCCGAGAATCCATTGATTTACGAGGCTCATATCGGAATGGCCACGGAGCATCGGAGAGTATCGACTTTTACCGAATTCCGGTTGTTCGTGTTGCCTCGGATCGTGGATCTGGGGTATAATACGATACAACTGATGGCCGTGCAGGAACACCCGTATTATGGTTCCTTTGGTTATCAGGTAGCTAATTTCTTTGCCGTGAGTTCCCGGTTCGGGACTCCCGAGGAATTGAAAGCGTTGATCGATGCGGCTCACGGCATGGGGATTCGGGTGATTATGGATATTGTTCATTCTCATTCGGTAAATAACGAGGAAGAGGGATTAAGCCGTTTTGATGGTTGTTATGACCAGTATTTTTATCCCGGGGAGAGAGGGTATCATTCTTTGTGGGATTCTCGGTGTTTTGATTACGGGAAACATGAAGTGTTGAACTTTTTGTTGTCCAATTGTAAGTATTGGTTAGAGGAATTTCGTTTTGACGGTTATCGTTTTGACGGGATCACGAGTATGTTGTACTGGGATCACGGGATTAACAAGGATTTCACGGAATACAGCTTGTATTACGACGGAAATCAAGACGAAAATGCGATTACTTATTTATCGCTGGCTAACCGGGTGATTCATCAGGTTGATCCGGAAGCGATCACGATTGCTGAGGATGTGAGCGGGATGCCCGGAGTGGCTTCTCCTATCGAAGACGGGGGGATAGGTTTCGACTACCGGATGAACATGGGAACTCCGGATTACTGGATCAAGTTGTTGAAAGATAAACGGGATGAAGAGTGGCATGTGGGTGATCTGTTCTACGAGCTGACGAACAAGCGGGAGGAGGAACACACGATCAGTTACGCGGAGAGTCACGATCAAGCGTTAGTGGGTGATAAAACCATATTTTTCCGCTTGGTGGATAAGGCAATCTACACGTCGATGAGCGTGTTTGACAAGAATGTGATTATTGATCGGGGGATAGCGCTTCACAAGATGATTCGTTTGGTCACGATAGGTACGGCGGCTGACGGTTACTTGAATTTCATGGGAAATGAATGGGGACACCCGGAATGGATTGATTTCCCAAGAGAAGGTAACGGTTGGAGTTACGAGCATGCCCGACGATTGTGGAGTTTGCTGGATGATGAAAGTTTGCGTTTCCGTTTCTTGAACGTGTTCGATAAAGCCATGATCCAAATGGTGACAGATACCCGTGTTTTTCACTGGCGTCCGGAACCTCTCGTGCGAGACAATGAACGTCAGGTATTGATATTCACACGTGGTGATTATTTGTTCGTGTTCAATTTCAATCCGGAGAAATCATTCCCTGATTATGCTTTTGACGCTCCTTCCGGGAAATACACGAGTGTGTTGGACACGGATAACAAGAGTTTTGATGGCTTGGGGCGAATTGACGAAAAGATAGAGCATTTTACCCGATATATTTCACCGGGTCGAGGGCAGTTAAGTTTGTATATACCCGCGAGGACGGGATTTGTATTACAGCGTTCTTAATAATGATTTACGATTTATGATTTACGATTTATGAATAGTGTGTAGGAACCAGATCATAATCGTAAGATAGAAATCTTAAATCTAAAATCTTAAATCTAAAATTAATCTATGAGCTATTTGAATTTCAACAAAGAAGAATTGGTAAATCTGGAATATTCTTTGAAGAGAGAAGTTCTATCGACCAACAGGGCCGGGGGATATTCTTCGACAACGATAGTTTGTTGTAACACGAGGAAATACCACGGGTTACTTGTATTACCTATAAATGAGTTCGGGGGAGAGAATCATGTGTTACTTTCCTCCTTGGATGAGACCATTGTTCAACACGGTCAATCATTTAATTTGGGGATTCATAAATACCCGGGGATCTACGAGCCCCGGGGGCATAAATATATAGTGGATCTGGAGTATGATCCGTTGTTCACACTGACTTATCGGGTTGGCGGGGTTGTGTTAAAGAAGGAGATACTGATGGTACATAACGAGGCTCAGTTGATGATTCGTTATACTTTGGAGGATGCGCACTCGGAGACCTATCTGCGTTTGAAACCGTTTTTAGCATATCGTAACGTGCATGCTTTAAGTAAGGCAAACATGATGGCCAACACGAAATATGAGCACGTGGAGAATGGTATTCGTTCCAAAATGTATGTTGGGTTCCCGGCGTTGAATATGCAATTAAGTAAGGCTAACGAGTTTGTTCCCGTGCCTGATTGGTATTATAATATAGAGTATCTGGAAGAGAAAAACCGGGGATATGATTATAAAGAAGATTTATTTGTACCCGGTTATTTCGAGGTTCCGATCAAGAAAGGTGAGAGCATTATATTCTCGGCTTCTACCGAGGAAGTGAAGACTTCCACGTTGAAACGAAAATTCCAACAGATGAGGGATAAACGGATGAGTCGGGAGGATTTCAAGAGTTGTCTGATTTATTCGGCCTCTCAGTTTATCGTGCATGACGGCAAGGATACGGAAGTGGTAGCCGGATATCCTTGGTTCGGGCGGTGGGGACGAGACACGTTTATTGCGTTACCGGGCTTGACGCTAGCTGCTTGTTTTGACCTGAAGGCTTGTAAAGAAGTGCTTGACACGATGGCTCGTCAACTGCATAATGGTTTATTCCCGAATATTGGTAAAGGGGATAAGGCGGCTTACAACTCGATTGATGCTCCGATGTGGTTCTTCTGGGCCGTGCAAGAGTATGACAAGGCGTTAGGAGAACCGGGAGCGATATGGAAGGCTTACGGTAATAAAATGAAATCAATCTTGATGGCTTTCCGGGACGGGGTGAATCCGGGGTTGCGAATGGATCCGAACGGTTTGATTTGGGCCGAGCAACCCGGCAAGGCTTTGACCTGGATGGATGCTGTCGTAAGAGGAGTTCCCGTGACACCGAGAGCCGGGTATGCCGTGGAGATTAATGCGCTTTGGTATAATGCGGTTTGTTATATGTTGAAGCTGGCTGAAGAGGCAGAAGACAAGGCTTTTATTAAGGAATGGAAAGATATGCCGGAAATCATACGGAAATCATTTGTTGATACATTCTGGAGTAAGGAAAAAGGTTATCTAGCTGATTACGTGAATGAAGAAGGACCGAATTTTTGTGTGAAACCGAATCAGGTTTTTGCTTGTTCATTGACTTATTCGCCGATCACGGATGACATGAAAGAACAGGTGTTGAAAGTAATTACCAAGGAATTATTGACCCCGAAGGGATTACGTACGTTGTCTCCCAAGAATCCGAATTATCATGGGCAATATGAAGGTAATCAGGATCGACGGGATGAAGCCTATCATCAGGGAACGGTATGGCCTTGGTTAATTGGGGCTTATATCGAGGCTAACCTGAAGCTTTACGGGAAGCAGTTCTTGCCGGAAGCTAAAGAATTACTGGCCGGATACGAGGAAGATATGACCCTTTACGGTTTGTGTTCGATTGCCGAAGTGTACGACGGCGACCCTCCATATAACCCGAACGGATGTATATCACAAGCCTGGAGTGTCGGGGAGGTGTTGAGAAGCATGGAGCTAATACGAAAATGTGAGACCACATCAAATAGTATATTATGAGCATAAAAGTATTGATGTTTGGGTGGGAATTCCCACCACATATTGCAGGAGGTTTGGGAACGGCCAGTTACGGTCTGACGAAAGGCTTGGCGAAACATGGTGTCAAGGTGATGTTTGTCATGCCCAAGGCCGGGGGGGATGAAGATCAGAGCGTAGTGAAGATCATTAATGCGAGTGATGTTGAAATGATGAGCGAGTACTCTACTTTGGACGAGTACTGGCAGAATGTAAACTTTATGGAAATCGGTTCGAATCTGGTTCCCTATCTTGACCCGGAAACCTTCGAAAGAACTGTGACCGAGACGATCAAGACGGGGGAGCATACCGAGCATATCGCTTTCCGTAACAAGTTCCAGTTTTCCGGTAAATACGGAACAAACCTAATGGAGGAAGTTGCTCGTTATGCCATGGTGGCTGGTACGATAGCGGCGCAACAGGATTTTGATATTATCCATGCACATGACTGGTTGACTTATTCGGCCGGGATCGTGGCAAAGAAAGTTTCTGGAAAACCGTTGGTCATCCATGTACATGCCACGGAATTTGACCGAAGCGGGGAGCATGTCAACCAGCAGGTGTATGATATAGAACGTCGTGGGATGGAGGCTGCCGATCGGGTGATCACAGTGAGTAACTTGACGCGCAACATCGTGATCAATCGTTACGGGATTAATCCGGACAAGGTGGTGACGGTTCATAATGCCGTTGATTTCCAGACCCGGGAAGATGTAGAAGTTGAAAGGGGGGTAAAAGAAAAAGTGGTTACATTCCTAGGAAGAATCACTTTCCAGAAAGGGCCTGAATATTTTATTGAGGCGGCAAACAAAGTGTTGAAACGTTATCCGAATGTACGGTTTGTCATGGCCGGGAGCGGGGATTTATTTAATCGTTCCATTCGTCGGGTGGCGCAATTAAAGATTGCCACGAAATTCCACTTTACAGGTTTCCTGCGGGGGGATGATGTACAAAAAATGTTCTTGTACAGTGACGTGTACGTGATGCCTTCCGTGTCTGAACCTTTCGGGATTTCGCCGTTGGAGGCGATGCGGGCGGGTGTTCCCACGATTATTTCCAAGCAATCCGGGGTGGCTGAAGTCTTGAAACATTCCATCAAGGTCGATTATTGGGATGTCGATGCGTTGGCGGATGCGATCTACGGTTTATTATCTTATCCGGGACTGGGTAAAATGGCCGGAGAAGAAGGTTTGGAAGAGGTGAACCAGTTGAAATGGGAAAATGCCGCATTGAAGGTCGAGGACGTTTACAAAGATGCACTAGGAATAATTTAGAATTTAAAATTTAAAATGAACATGAGGTTGAGATCGAAAATCGGGAAGTCACTTTCAATTTTCAGTTTTCAATTTTCAATTAAAAATACAGGCTATGAAAAAGACATTATGTTTTTATTTCCAGATACATCAACCCGTGAGATTAAGAAGGTATCGTTTCTTTGATATCGGCAAACGTCATGATTATTTTGACGAGTATGTGAATCGTTCGACCATTCGACGGGTAGCGGAAAAGTGTTACTTGCCGATGAATCGTTTGGTTATGGAAATGATCAAACGTTACGGGACGAATTTTAAAGTGAGTTTTTCAATTTCCGGTTCCGCTTTGGAGCAATTTGCACTTCATGCCCCGGAAGTAATCGATAGTTTCAAGGAGTTGGCTAAAACGGGGAGCGTGGAATTTTTGGCAGAAACCTATGCTCATTCGCTGGCCTCCTTGTCCAATACAGATGAATTTGAAACACAGGTAAGAAGACATGCCGTTCGTATCGAGGAGTTATTCGGGCAGAAGCCCGTGACTTTGCGGAATAGTTCGTTGATCTATTCCGATCAGATCGGAGAGCGGGTGGCTGCCATGGGATTCGAATCCATGCTGACCGATGGAGCGAAACACGTGCTGGGATGGAAGAGTCCGAATTTCGTTTACACGAATGCGATAAATCCCCGGCTAAAATTGTTGTTGAAAAATTCCCGATTGAGTGATGATCTGACTTTACGTTTCTCCGATCATGGCTGGCATGAATGGCCGATCACGGCGGATAAATATGCCCGTTGGTTGAAAGATAGTGCCAAGGATAGCGAGATCGTGAACCTGTTTATGAATTACGAGACATTCGGGGAGAATCAACCGGCCGAAACGGGAATTTTCGAGTTCATGCGCTCGTTACCGGAATTTATTTTCTCGACTACCGATTTTGAATTTCTGACCCCGAGCGAGGCGGTCAAGAAGCATCAGCCGGTAGCCCCGTTGCATGTTCCTTACCCGATTTCCTGGGCGGATGAAGAGAAAGATATTACCGGATGGTTAGGTAATGAATTACAGAACGAGGCTTTTGAGGAATTATTCAAGATACAACCGAAGGTAAAAGCATTAAATGATCCGGCGTTGAACGAGGATTATTCCCGTCTGCAAGCAAGCGATCATTTCTATTATATGCGGACGAAACTGTTCTCCGATAATGACTATCATCGTTATGTTTCTCCCTATGAAACCCCGTATGAAGCATTCATAAATTATATGAATGTGTTGAGTGATTTTATTGCGCGTGTGGAAGATATGGAAAAAATGCGTAATATTGCAGAGGATAAAATCACCAAAGAAACGGAGAGTCCCGAGAAACCGAAGAAAGCGGTTCGGGGTTCTCGTGCGAAAAGTGCGGAGAGTGCTGCGAAGACAACAGGAAAGGTGAGTACGAAGGAGAAAAAAGTTAAGTCAAAACATTAAAAGTTAGATATGAGTAATTTGGAATTGAAAGATCCCGCCTATTTGTTTGAGGTAAGCTGGGAAGTGTGTAATAAGGTCGGCGGAATCCACACGGTGATCTCGACAAAGGTGTTGAGTATGGCCGGGGAGTTCAAGAACAACCATATATTAATCGGACCCGACGTGTGGAGATATGATGAGCCGAACCCGGAGTTCACGGAGGATGCCCATTTGTTTAAATCCTGGCGGGTGAAAGCGGCACAGGAGGGATTGCGAATCAAGGTGGGACGATGGAACGTGGCGGGGAACCCCGTGGTGATTCTTGTTGATTTCACTACTTTTATTCCACAAAAAGATCAGATATTGACCTCTTTTTGGGAGAAGTTTCAAGTCGATTCGTTGACCGGGCAATGGGACTATATCGAGCCCGTGTTGTTTGGTTTCACCGCTGGAAAAGTGATCGAGAGTTTCGTACGTTATCATATATTTTCCCGTCAGCGTATTATAGCCCAGTTCCACGAGTGGATGACGGGAAGCGGTATGCTGTATCTGAAGAACGCCCTGCCACAGGTGGGATGCGTGTTCACGACCCATGCTACCGTACTGGGGCGCAGTATTGCCGGGAACGGCTTGCCCCTTTATGATCCGATGGAAGATTACGACCCGATGGAAACGGCTCGCCGTTTCGGCGTGGTTGCCAAGCAATCTTTGGAAAGCAAAGCGGCGGAATGGGCGGATTGTTTCACGACGGTGAGTGATATCACGGCGAGAGAGTGTAAGCATTTTTTGGGTAAACCGGTGGATATTGTCACTCCGAACGGTTTCGAGAATAGTTTCACACCCAGCGAGGAGGATTATCTGGAAAAACGTCAGCAGGGACGGGAGAAGTTGTTGAAAGTAGCCCAGGCGTTATTGGGAAGAGCGGTATCGGAAGATGCTTTAATCGTTGGAATTAGTGGACGCTACGAGTTCAAGAATAAAGGAATTGACGTGTTTATCGAGGCTCTGGGACGTTTGAACCGGAATGCTGAAAATAAGCGGGATATACTGGCATTTATCTTGGTGCCGGCCGGACACAAGGGGCCGAACCGGGAGTTGCTGAATAACTTGGAAAAGCCTTATCAGGCCGTGGAGATCACGTCTCCTTATGTGACTCATGAGTTATCCGATCCGCAGCATGATCCCGCGTTACTTAAATTCGGGGAACAACAATTATTGAATCGTTCGGATGATCGGGTGAAAGTATTCTTCTCCCCGAGTTACCTGAATGGCAATGATGGCGTGTTCAACATGCCGTATTACGATTTGCTTGTGGGGATGGATTTGACTGTATTTCCTTCATACTACGAACCTTGGGGATACACCCCGTTGGAGAGTTTGGCCTTTAAGGTTCCCACGATCACGACCACGCTGGCAGGTTTCGGCTTGTGGGTAGAATCATATTATAAGAAAGCGCATCCGGGAATCGAGGTGATTGAACGGGATGACCGAAACAATGACGAGGTCGTTGAGAAAATTGCCGATAAGATAAAAACGATTGCTGCCTTGAATAAGAAAGAGTATCAGGCAGTGGCCAAGAATGCCAAAGAAGTATCGAAAATTGCTCTTTGGGAAAACTTGGTATCCTATTATAAAGAAGCTTACAAGATTGCCTTGGAGAAGGTCAACAAGCGGATAGCCGAGATCCCGGTGGTGGAAGAACAACAATGGTCATTTGTTGAGAAAAAGGCAGCGACAAACGTGCCGAACTGGATCAGCGTGATCATACATCGGTCTATCCCGGCTAAATTGAGCGCCTTGGAGGAGTTGGCGAATAACTTGTGGTGGTGTTGGAATGAGGAAGCTGTCGATCTGTTCAAGAGTATAGACCCTTTACAATGGATGCTTACCCGTCATAACCCGATAGCCCTTCTGGATAAGATTTCTTTGAATCGCTACAAGGAGTTGGAGAATGACGAGGAATTTGTGGCCCGTCTAACGGCGGTGTACGCGAAATTCTCTGAGTATATGGAAGGGAAAAAGCAGATGAATGATCCTGCCGTGGCTTATTTCAGCATGGAGTATGGTTTACACTCTTCCTTGAAAATTTATTCGGGAGGTCTTGGCGTTTTGGCCGGGGACTACTTGAAAGAGGCGAGTGATAAGAAAACGAAGATTACGGGTGTCGGTTTGTTATATCGTTACGGATATTTCACGCAGAAATTCTCTGCGGCCGGGAATCAGGAGGCCGAATACGAGGCGCAAGATTTTACCAAAATTCCGGTGTCACCTGTTCGGGATGCAGACGGGAATTGGTTGACAGTTAGTTTGTCTTTCCCGGGACGAGAGGTTTTTGCCCGAATTTGGAAGGTCTGTGTCGGTCGAGTTGAATTATATCTGTTGGATACGGATTTTGAGGATAACCAGGAGGGCGATCGTAGCATTACCCATTATCTTTACGGCGGGGATTGGGAGAATCGGTTGAAACAAGAGATATTGTTGGGTATCGGTGGTATCCGGGCTTTACGGAAATTGAATATTGATGCGGAGGTTTATCATTGCAACGAGGGACATGCCGCCTTTACCGGGTTGGAAAGATTGCGGGAATATATTTCAGAGAAGCAGCTTTCATTCGCCGAGGCGATGGAAGTCGTTCGGTCGTCTTCCCTGTTCACGACACATACTCCGGTTCCGGCGGGACATGATTCGTTTACCGAGAATTTGTTGAAAACTTACTTCTGGTTTGTCCCCGATCGGTTGAAAATCACCTGGGAACAGATGCTGGCATTGGGACGTGTTAATGCGAACGATCCGAACGAAAAGTTCTCCATGAGTTTCTTGGCGGCCAATTTGTCGCAGGAAGTGAATGGTGTTAGCTGGTTGCATGGTAAGGTCAGTCGGGATATATTTAAAAATTTGTGGCCGGGATACATGCCCGAGGAACTGCATATCAGTTACGTGACCAACGGGGTACACTACCCGACGTGGGCGGCTCCCGAATGGAAAAAGATTCAGATGAGCGTGTTCGGCGAGAAATTCAAGACACACCATTATGACAAAGCTTGCTTTGAAGGTATTTACCAAGTACCGGATCACGTGATTCACGAGGTGAGGACAACTTTGCGGCAGCGTTTGATTCGCCATATCAAACATCGTTTGGCTGATGAGAAGAACACGGCTTATTTTACCCCGCGACAGATCGTGGAGATTCAAGATACCTTACGGGATGACATCCTGACGATCGGTTTCGCTCGTCGTTTTGCCACTTACAAGCGGGCACATTTGCTGTTCAGTAATCTGGATCGTCTGAACGAGATCGTGAATAACCCGGATCGGCCTGTACAATTTATTTTTGCCGGGAAAGCACATCCGGCGGATCAGGCCGGACAGGATTTGATCAAGCGAATCGTGGAGATTTCCAAGTACCCACAGTTCTTGGGTAAAATCTTGTTCCTTCCGAATTACGATATGGATGTTGCTCGTCGTATGGTGCAGGGAGTGGACGTGTGGATGAATACCCCGACACGCCCGCAGGAAGCTTCCGGTACAAGTGGTGAGAAGGCGGCTATGAATGGTGTGATGCATTTCAGCGTGCTGGACGGCTGGTGGGTGGAAGGTTACCAGAAGGATGCCGGTTGGGCATTACCCATGGAACGGACTTACGAGAACCAGGAGTTCCAGAACGAGCTGGATGCGGAACTTATTTACAATATTATCGAGTCGGAGATCGCTCCCGCATTCTATGATCGTGGCGAGAATGGAATTTCCGCAACGTGGGCCGGGTATATTAAGAACACGATCGCGAAAGTGGCATCCAATTTTACCAGTAACCGTATGTTGACGGATTACGAGGATAAGTTCTATCACCCGATGGCTCGTCGTTTCCAACGTCTGAACGAGAACAATTACGCTTTGGCTACTCAGATTGCCGAATGGAAGAGGAAGGTCAGTCAAGAGTGGGAGTCCGTGCAGGTGGATGCTTTAATCCTCCCGGATAAGTCCAAACAAATTATCTCGTTGGGTAAATCTTATCAAGGGAAAGTCGTTCTTGATCTTGGAGAATTATCTATTGATGACATCGGAATTGAACTGGTGGCGATGATGAAAAAGGACGAGAAGTTGGAGGTTTGTTTCACGCAGGAATTTGTCCCCGTCTCTTTTGAGAACGGCAAGGCCATGTATTCTATCGAGGTAACTCCCGACGATCCCGGAATTTTCATGTTAGGCTTGAGAATATTCCCGAAGAATATATTACTCCCTCACCGGCAGGATTTTGCTTTGGTGAAATGGGTATAGGATCGTGATGGAGAGTTTATAACAGAATATTTAGTTTTTGAATTCAGAGGGCAGGTGATTATCACCTGCCCTCTGAATTATTTTGCCCGATATTTATTGTCCCGGAGAATTGCCAGCACTTTTTCTTTTAGTTCTCCTTGGATGATGATTTCGCCGTCTTTGACGGAACCGCCGACACCGCATTTGTTTTTCAATAGTTTTGCTAGTTCTTTCAGGTCATCTTCCGTGCCCACGAAACCTTGCACAAGGGTGACGGTTTTACCCTTACGTTGCTTGGAATCAAGGGCTACCCTTAAGTTTTGTTTTTCAGGGGCTAGAGTTTCCTGTTCTTCCTCTTGATTGTACTCATATTGGAAATTCGGATTCGTGGAGTAGACCACGTTAACCCGTTCTTTTTTATCGTTTTTGTTGCCCATAGTTACCATATTATTTGTTTAGGAGACAAAAATAATAATTTTTTCGTTATAAAGGATTTTGTCATTGGGTGTCACAGAATGACATATCATATAAAAACGGAAAGCATCGGATAGTGTCATCGTTCAACCGGAATGATGTTAATGGTAGCCCGCATTTTGCGGGCTATTTTTTTGATAATGTGAAGAAGGGGATTTCATATTTTGAAATAAAAATTGTTTTTTAAAAGGGGTTCGTTATCTTTGCGGCTTGAAATCGAAAACGATAGCGGGGTTGAAATTAGTTCAATAGATTAACGTGTAGACTATGAATAAAATTTTAAGTAAGACTTATTTTTCAGAGAAAGTAGTGAAGCTGGAAGTGGAGGCTCCTTTGATTGCAAAATCCCGTAAACCGGGTAATTTCGTGATTGTACGCGTGGGTGAAAAAGGCGAACGGATGCCGTTGACGATTGCTGATGCTAACTTGGAAAGAGGAAGTATTACATTAGTGGTGCAAGTCATGGGAGTATCTTCCCGGAAATTGTGTGCGTTGGAAGTCGGGGACTATATCACGGATATGGTCGGGCCTCTTGGAAAACCGACTCATATCGAGAAAGTAGGAACCGTGCTGGCTTGTGGTGGCGGTGTCGGGGTGGCTCCGTTATTACCTATCGTGAAGGCTTTTAAAGAAGCCGGAAACAAGGTGATTTCGGTGATAGCCGGACGTAATAAAGATTTGGTTATTCTGGAAGATGAAATACGGGCTTCTTCGGATGAGGTGATCATCATGACAGATGATGGAAGCTACGGGAAGAAAGGTTTGATCACGGAAGGAATGGAAGAGGTGATTAAACGGGAGAAAGTAGATTTGGCCGTGACGATTGGTCCGGCGATCATGATGAAATTCTGCGAGAAATTAACTCGTAAATATGATATCCCGACCGTGGCAAGTTTGAATGCGCTTATGGTCGATGGAACCGGAATGTGTGGTGCTTGCCGGGTGACCGTGGGAGGTAAGACTCGTTTTACCTGTGTTGACGGTCCGGAGTTCGACGCTCATCAAATTGATTTTGATGAAATTCTTTCTCGTTTGGGAGGTTTTAAAGATGCCGAGGTGGCTAAGTTGCATGAGGCGGAAGAGAAACATGATCACGTGGAGCCGGTTCATGGCGTGAGCGATCGGAATGAAGCGTGGAGACAGGAATTGCGCCAGAAGGTGGCTGGAAAAGAGCGTATGGCGATCGAGCGAGTGGTTATGCCCGAGACTTCTCCGGAAGAGCGGATCAAGAGCCAACGTATTGAGGTGAATCAAGGATTGACGGCTGAAATGGCCATGAGGGAGGCAACCCGTTGTATGGATTGCGTGACCCCGACTTGTATGGAGGGATGTCCCGTGGGAATTGATATTCCAGGATTCGTGAAGAATATCGAGCGGGGAGAGTTCTTGCAGGCTGCTGCCGTGTTGAAACGTACTAGCGCTTTACCAGCTGTTTGTGGGCGTGTTTGTCCCCAGGAAAAACAGTGCGAATCCAAGTGTTTTTATTTGCAGAAATTGAAGAAACCGTCTGTGGCTATCGGTTACTTGGAAAGATTTGCTTCGGATTACGAGAGGGAATCCGGACATATTTCTATACCGGAAGTTGCACCTGCCAATGGAATTAAAGTTGCCGTAATCGGTTCCGGTCCTTCCGGGTTGTCCTGTGCGGGCGATCTGGCAAAAATGGGATACGACGTAACGGTATTCGAGGCATTGCACGAGATCGGTGGTGTGTTGAAATATGGAATTCCCGAATTCCGTTTGCCCAATAGCGTGGTGGACGTGGAGATCGAGAATTTGAAAAAGATAGGAGTGAAATTTGTCACGAACTTTATCGTGGGATTGACGGATACCGTGGCCAGTTTGAAAGCCGATGGGTTCAAAGCGTTCTACGTGGCATCGGGTGCCGGACTTCCCCGGTTTATGAATATTCCGGGAGAGAATTATAACGGTATTCTTTCTTCCAACGAGTACTTGACTCGCGTGAACTTGATGGGGGCAGATAGCGAGGATTCGGATACCCCGGTTTATCGCGGAAAGAACGTGGTTGTCGTGGGTGGTGGAAATACGGCCATGGACTCCGTGCGTACGGCAAAACGTTTGGGTGCGGAACGTGCGATGATCGTTTATCGCCGGAGCGAGGAGGAGATGCCAGCTCGTTTGGAAGAGGTGAAACATGCCAAGGAGGAGGGATGCGAGTTTATCACGCTGACCAACCCGATAGAGTATATTGCAGACGAGAAAGGAAGAGTGAAACAGGTACGGGTTCAGAAGATGGAATTGGGCGAGCCGGATGCTAGCGGACGTCGTAGCCCGGTACCGATGGAAGGTTCCGAGTACACGATTGATGCAGACGTGGTAGTCGTGGCTGTCGGGGTGTCACCTAACCCGATTATCCCGAATTCGGTAGCCGGATTGGAAGTTTCACGCAAGGGTACGATCGTGGTGAACGAGGAGACCATGCAGTCGAATTTGTCGGATTTGTTTGCCGGGGGAGATATCGTGAGAGGCGGGGCAACCGTGATTCTGGCAATGGGTGACGGTCGTCGGGCTGCAAAACATATCGATGAGATGTTTAAAGCTTAAGATATAGAATATTTGTTATGTGTGGAGGAACTATTCAAGAATAATTGGGTAGTTCCTTCTTTATAAAAAACGAGGGAGAGTTCAACAAAACTCTCCCTCGTTTTTGAATATTTATTGCAAGATTAGCAAATTTCATCCAGTTTGTCAGCCATAGCATAGGCGATGTTGCGGCAAGTCTCAAAATCTGCATCTTTCGGGCAGCCACAGGCTTCGCAAGCGGGGGCAACCACTTCCCATTTGATTTTTTCTGCGAATTGGTTGAAGCGGGGCATAGCGCCTCCTGCCCAAGCTTTTCCGCCAAAGAATGCGACAACGTGGTTTTTCACGCCCATGTGTTCCAACTCGAACAACAGGGTTTCCATGGTCGGGAAGGCGTTACCGTTGTAAGCGCAGCTTCCGAGGATAACTCCTTTATAGCGGAAAATGTCATTGATGATGTACGAGGGGTGAGTCTTGGAAGCATCGTGGATACGTATTTTCTTGATCCCTCTTTCTGCCAGGAAACGTGCGATGATGTCCGCCATTTTCTCGGTATTTCCGTACATGGAACTGAACACGATGACAACGCCTTTGTCCGTGTCGTACTTACTCCATTTGTCGTATTTTGCCACGATTTCGGCGATATGTGAACGACGGATCGGGCCGTGGGTGGCGCAAATCATCTTGATCGGTAGACCACCTAGTTTTTTCAATGCAGTCTGTGCGGGTTGTCCGTATTTTCCGACGATGTTAGAGTAGTAACGACTGATTTCTTCTTCCAGGTAGTCCAGATCCAGTTCGTCATCAAAAATACCCCCGTCAAGTGTCCCGAAAGCTCCGAAGATATCTCCGCTGAACAGGATACCCTCGGTGGATTCGAAAGTAACCATGGTCTCCGGCCAGTGGAGCATCGGAGCCATGTAGAAATTCAATTTATGTTTCCCAAGGTCGAGAGAATCGCCTTCTTTCACTTCGATCAGGTTTTCGCAAACCCCGTAGAAGTTTTTCAGCATGGGGAATGTTTTGGCGTTACCGATGATTTTCACGTCCGGGTAATGGCACAACAGGGCTTTGATGGCCCCGGTGTGGTCCGGTTCCATGTGGTTTATCACGAGATAATCCACGTGTCGTCCGTTCAGTAATTTCTCGATGTTCTCCACGTAGTCATCCATTTTGCTTCTTTCGATCGTGTCGATAACTACCACTTTTTCGTCCACGATGATATAAGAATTATAAGCAACACCTTTTGGAATAGGCCAGTAGTTTTCGAAGATATGCGTTCTTCTGTCATTGACTCCAATCCAGTAAATGTCTTTCTTAATTTCTCTCGCTAAGTTCATATTATCTAATTTTTTATGTATTTCTTATCCTTCTCGCGAAATTATGAAAAAAGGCCGTCAAACGCGAAGAATGACGGCCTTTTTTTTATAGTTTTTCTCTAACCTCAGATAGAGTGGATTTATTTGATACCAAGTTTTTTGCGAATATCCTTCGGGATAGCATTCTTGTGAACGATGATGTTCATCGTTTTGTATTTCATGAATGGTTCGGAAGCGTAGAAGTACCCACCGAATTTGTTGTATTTGTTCCAAGAGTTTTTCACGATATAGTAAACCGTACCGTTCTGATCCTTTGCTTTACCGATCACGTGCATACCGTGGTCATCGGTTGTTAGGTAGTTGTCGAACTCTTGTTGTCTCATTTCTTGAGTAATCTCTTTTTCAGGAGCCGGGCCTTGTCTGAAAGCGTCCGGAGTTTGGTTGCCTTTAGGCATGGATTCCCATTTAGCGATCTCAGCACCGCTCATTTCTTTGGTGTCGGTTGTCGGAACAACAGCAACTCCCGGTTGAGAAGTTTGGAATCCTTTCTCGCTCACGTCAGAAGCCCAAGCGAAAGTGTAACCGTTGTCGATAGCGCTGCTCATAACTTTTGCCAGTTCGTCTATCGGCAAGTTGTAAGACATTCCCCATAACCAGTTATCCGGAACTTCGATAGCGAATTGAGTGTAGAACGGGTGGTGGGTGAATGAAGTCAAGCTTACATAGTCATCCATGTTTAATCCTACAACCTCGTCTGCGAAGGTTCTCGGGGTGTATTCTTTACCTTTGTATTCAAATTTCTCGGGTTCTTCTCCAAGATAAGCATCCAGAATTCCGTCGAATCCTTTTTTCCATGCGGAGCTTAATTTCTTGTTTGAATTTTTGATAACAGCGTTAACGTAACCAGCTAACACGTCATCGATTTCTCCGAAAGCGTGGTTCGGCTCTCCATAGTTCAATCCCATATACACGTCCATCGGAACAATTCCATAATTTTTGATCACGTGCATCACGTCGCAGAATGCCCCACCGACAGCGAAGTTCATGTTTCCATGCAGGCGAACGAATTTGGTTGCCTTGTCGCTATAAGCATGTCTTACGATGTACATGGCAGAAAGATCAATGGGTTCTTTGCCGTTACGAATCATTTCCGATTCGAAGAATGAGATTCCTGACCATGACCAGCAGGTACCTGCACGAGCTTGATCTTTTACGGATGTTGCCGGTAATCTTTTGATATCGGTGAATTGATATCCTTTCGGTTGATTTACTTTTACATCTTGTGCGTTACCCAAGAATGATAACCCGAAGATGAAAGCGAACATTAAAGATGTGATTTTTTTCATTTTATTGAAACTTCGATTTATAGATTAATATAATTGTTATTGCACGTTTTTTTGATCGCAGCCAAAGATACAATTTTATTGGTCACGTGGTTAACTTGTTGTGAGTATTAAGAAAATTTTAAGAACTTCTCTACTCGACAACTTCCCGTTCTACTTTTCCCCACAAGTTTATTTTGGAGAAGAATTTGTATTTCCGGTTACAAACCCAGATGAAGATGATCCCGCACACAAGCATCACCACTGTATCCATGTGAGAGGCCTGCGGGGCCATATCCTTGAATAATGCATGAGTTTGTAGTGCAGAAGCGTCATGGGTGACCACGATAGATGAGATCACGTTGTTGGCGAGGTGTAAACCGAGTGCCAGTTCAAGGCCGTCATCCAAGATAGCGATTAATCCGAGGAGTAATCCCATGAGAATGTATTGCGGCATGGCAACCCAGAAACCGAAGCGATCCACTTCGGGATTGGAACCGTGAAGTAAACCGAAAGCGAATCCCGTGAGTAACAGGGCTACCCATCTGTATTTGAAAAGCAAGATGCTACCCTGCATGAGGTATCCCCGGAAAATGAATTCCTCGAACGCCACTTGGAACGGGATAAAGATCAGAATCACGACACACATCATGATGAAGTTAAACGGTTCGAATTGGAATACGAGAGTGGACGTGTCACTAAAACCATATTGTGCTCCGAGTAGTATAATCGTTAAAAGTCCCCATACGGCGGCTCCGAAGAGCGTGCGTTTCACGTCAAAGCGGTTCCTGCCGGAGAGAATGTCGAGCGGCTGTTTATGATGAAGCCATTTCACGCATCCAAGGAGAGCGAAAACCCCGCCTGCGAAGGTGAACAACATGAGTGCCAGTCCCAGGTTCGTGTTCGTGACTGCCAAAATGTTGGCGGATTGCCCGCTTAATATTTCCGGATTCATAATGATTCCGTATACGGCTAACGGAATAGATGCTGCCTGTACTGCCGCAAATACGATGACTAGCGTGAGTATGTATAAATACCACTTATTGTTACCTCTGTACGCTTTTTCTAAAAACATGGTTTTGATAATTGATAATTGAAAATGAGCTTTTTGTTTTTGAATTTTCAATTGGTTATACTTGGTTTTAATTTTGTACTCTATTTAGTTTTTATCTTTTAACTTTTAGCTCTTAAAACCGTTCTTCCACGCTTTTAAGTATATGTTCCAAGCTGTACTCGTCGGGGATGAGAACCTGACGGGCTTTGCTACCTTCAAAAGGCCCCACGATTCCGGCGGCTTCCAGTTGGTCGATGATTCTTCCGGCACGGTTATAGCCGATCGAGAAACGTCGCTGGATGGAGGAGGTGGAGCCTTGCTGGGTGTTAACCACCAGCCGGGCGGCTTCCTCGAACAACGGGTCTTTCATTCCGAGGTCCATATCTCCACTAACCCCGTTTTCCGTGTCGGAAACGTATTCGGGTAGGGCGTAGGCTTCCGGATAACCTTGTTGATCTGCGATGAATTTCGTGATTGCGTCTACTTCCGGGGTATCTACAAATGCGCATTGCACGCGAACCATTTCGCTGTCTTTCGAGATTAACATATCCCCGCGGCCGATCAACTGGTTGGCTCCCGGGGAGTCTAGGATCGTACGCGAGTCAATCATGGAGGCCACTTTGAAGGCGATTCGCGCCGGGAAGTTGGCTTTAATGATTCCGGTAATGATATTGGTCGAGGGACGTTGCGTGGCGATAATCATGTGGATACCCACGGCACGGGCTAATTGGGCGATCCGGGCAATAGGTTGTTCCACCTCTTTTCCGGCAGTCATGATCAGATCGGCAAACTCGTCAACAACAACTACTATATAAGGTAAGTAACGATGACCGTTGTTCGGGTTGAGTTGCCGTTTCACGAACTTCTCGTTGTATTCTTTGATATTTCTGACGTGAGCCATTTTCAATAAATCGTAACGGCTATCCATTTCAATACAGAGTGAATTCAATGTAGCGACGACTTTCTCGTTCTCGGTGATGATCGCTTCCTCCGAATCAGGCAACTTGGCCAAGAAATGTTTTTCAATGACCGAGTAGATGCTTAATTCTACCTTTTTAGGGTCAACCATCACGAATTTCAGTTGTGACGGGTGTTTTTTGTACAAAAGCGAGGTAATGATGGCATTCAATCCTACTGATTTTCCTTGTCCTGTGGCTCCCGCTACCAGCAAGTGAGGCATCTTGGCCAGGTCGAACGTGTAAGGTTCGTTCGAAATGGTACGTCCTAAGGCCACGGGGAGAGCATATTTGGATTCTTGGAATTTCTTCGAAGCGATGATCCCTCGCATAGAAACGACTTCCGGATTCTGGTTCGGAACCTCGATACCAATGGTTCCGGCTCCGGGGATCGGTGCGATGATACGTATTCCCAAAGCTGACAGGCTTAACGCTATGTCGTCTTCCAGATTTTTGATTTTCGAGATTTTGATACCGGGTGCCGGAACGATCTCGTAGAGGGTAACCGTGGGGCCAATCGTGGCTTTGATTTTGGTAATCTCTATTTTGTAATGCCGTAAAGTTTCGATGATCGTATTTTTATTCTCTTCCAACTCGTCGGCAGTTACTTTTGGAGAACCGGAAGAGTGTTCTTCTAGTAGTTCTAGAGAGGGATACTGATAGTTGGATAAATCCAGCGTCGGATCGTATTCCGTATCCGGCATCAGGTTTTTAGTTAATTGTTCTTCCAGTTTGTCGGCCATTACCGTTAATTCGATGTCTTCGTTGGCTAATGGGGTAGTATTTTCATCCCGTTCCTGTCGTTTGTCGTGATTTTCCTCGGTAGACAAATCGAAATGGCGTTCTGTGGTGAAGTCCAGTTCCGGTTTGTGGATTTCCGGTTCTTCCGGTTCCCCGGTGTCCGTTTCATCCAATTTCTGGGAATAGAATTCCTCTTCGGTAGGTGATTCTGCCAGGATCACGTTCAGTTCTTCTTTTTCATCCTCTTCTTCTGGTTGTTTCTCTTCCTGTTGCTGTTCTTCGTTTTCTTTGGCTTTTGCCATGTCCTCTTGGCGACGGGCGAGTGCTGCTTCACGGGCCAATGCTCTCTCTTCTTTACGTTGTGCCCGGCGTGCAAAGTAGTTTTTTACCAGGGTAGCACATCTGTTGAAGGCGTTTTCGAACCCGAAGAAGAGAATTGCTGCAAATGAAACCACGAGCAGAAAGAAGGATCCGATCTCCCCGATGAACGAGTTCAGCCAGAAACACACGAAATAACCGTGAGCACCTCCCGGGAACACGTACCCAGAGGGTAGGAAATTGAAAATATATCCTAATAATAAAGAAATCCAGATGATCAATACGAAACTAATGATGATCTTTTTTCCGAATTTTTTAATGTTACGTCCGGCAATACGCAATCCGATGATGAATAATAGATAACAAAAGATAAAAGATGAAACACCGAACCACCGGTTGATAAGGAGGTCGGAAAGAAAGGCTCCCAGTTTCCGTCCCGGATTCCCAACCTCGATATTCGGGTTGGTAACCAGTTCACGGGCTTCCTTGTCGATTAGGCTCTGGTCCATACCTCCGGTGAAAAAGAATCCCGCCAGGGAGACTAGCAAATAGATTGAAAATAGCATGAAAATCAACCCTACAACCACACGAGTCCGGGGATCTTTCAGAAAACCAAATGAATACGAACTACGTGGTTTCTCGTTCTTTTTATTATTTATACGTGTTATCATGTAAATTGAAATTATCGAAATCGCAGGTACAAATATACGAAATGTAAAATTTAGAATGAAACAATTCCGTGATTTCCGATTCTATGATTAAGTGATTATTAAAAACGTTAGCCTTGTGCGGATGGAATCACCTAATCGGAAATCATGAAATCACAATATCAATACTGATCGGATTTAAAATTTGACATCAAAAATCTAAAATAGTATTAATTAAGAATTTCTTAATATTCAGTTGGCAAGGATATTGCTAATATTGTGGTAGACAAACAAATCATAGATAGTTTACGTTTAACCGATAAAGGAGATAAAGATATGACAATGAGAAAATCATTTTTGAATGTAGGACTGGGAGTTGTTGGCGGATGCCTTGCTTTCGTGGCGATAGATGCTTTTAGGGGGAGCGACGCCGCTCCGGCTTCACGGCTGGAAATAGCATCTCCCGCGGCAGTCCGTCCTGTTTCTCTCTCATCGAATGCGGCACTTCCGGCAGGAGGTCCGGGAAGTGTGGATTTGAGGGAAGCTGCCAAAAAGACAGTTCCGGCTGTCGTTCATGTCAAAACGGTACAAATGGGCCGGGAATATATAGGTAATCCGTTTTTGGATTTCTTCTATGGAAATGCACCCCGTACTAGGGAAGCCCCGCAAAGAATGGGATTCGGTTCGGGGGTGATTGTTTCGGATGATGGATACATTATCACGAATAATCACGTGATTGATAATAGTGATAAGATCACTGTTGTGCTAAATGACCGTAAGGAGTACGAGGCAAAGGTGATCGGTACGGACCCGAACACGGATATAGCCTTGATTAAAATCGAGGAAAAGGGATTACCTTATTTAGAGTATGCCGATTCTGATGATGTTGAACTGGGCGAATGGGTGTTGGCGGTTGGTAACCCGTATAATCTGACTTCTACCGTGACGGCCGGGATTATTAGTGCCAAGGCGCGAGAGTTGGGAATTAATCCGAACGAGATGAGTCTGGAATCTTTTTTGCAAACAGACGCCGCGGTGAACCCGGGAAATAGCGGGGGAGCTTTGGTGAATGCCAAGGGTGAGTTGATAGGTATTAACACGGCAATTGAATCGCCCACGGGGACTTATTCCGGTTACTCGTTCGCGGTTCCGGCTAATATCGCCCGCAAGGTAGTGGGTGATTTGAAAGAGTTTGGGAATGTGCAACGTGCCGTGATCGGGATATCCATGATTGAGTTGACCCCGGCTGTTGCCAAGAAGTTAGGCATCGAGGATTTGGGTGGTATTTATGTTGCCGAGGCTTTATCCGGGGGACCGGCAGCTAAAGCGGGAATCAAACAAGGTGACGTGATTAAGTTAATCAACGGTATGGAGGTAAGTACCCGCCCCGCATTCCAGGGACAATTAGGTAAATATCGTCCGGGTTCCACGATCAAGGTTACCGTGAACAGGAACGGCAAGTTAAAGGAATTTGACGTGTTACTGGAAAATACTTCTTTGATTGTCGGCGAGGCATCTGAGATATTGGGGGCTAAAGTCGAACCCTTGAACCGGGAGGATATGCTCCGTTATCGTTTAGATAAAGGGGTGAAAATCACGGATATCAAGAACGGACCTTTTAAAGCGATCGGTTTGTCTAAGGGGTATATTATTGTGAAAATAAATGATATGGTTATTTATGATAAAGAAGATTTATTGAAAGCACTGAAAGCTGCGGAGAATGAGGGAGTTCTTATAACAACTGTTTCGCCGAGAGGACGTGTAGAGTATTACGCTTTGTCATTGCAGAATTAAAAAAAGTTAATAATGGAAAGGCGGCGATTTTAACACATTGGTTTGTGGATAAATTGTTCTACCTTTGCGTCATATTTGGGGGAGATATAAGAACGACTATGAGACAGCTAAAGATAACAAAATCTATAACGAATCGGGAGAGTGCTTCTCTCGATAAGTATTTGCAGGAGATCGGTAAGGAGGATCTGATTACAGTAGAGGAAGAGGTTGAGCTTGCCCAACGCATCCGGAAAGGTGATCAGAGAGCATTGGAGAAATTAACCCGTGCAAACTTACGTTTCGTGGTATCGGTTGCAAAACAGTACCAGAATCAGGGGTTGAGCCTTCCGGACCTTATCAACGAGGGAAACTTGGGTTTGATTAAAGCCGCGGAGAAATTTGACGAGACGAGAGGATTTAAATTTATTTCCTACGCCGTGTGGTGGATTCGTCAGTCTATTTTGCAAGCATTGGCAGAGCAATCGCGTATCGTGCGTTTGCCGTTGAATCAAGTGGGATCATTGAATAAAATCAACAAGGCCTTTTCTCGTTTTGAGCAGGAACACGAACGTCGTCCGTCACCGGAAGAGTTGGCCGAGACGTTGGATTTACCGGCAGAGAAAGTGGCTGATACGTTAAGAGTATCCGGTCGTCATATCTCGGTAGACGCTCCTTTCGTGGAAGGTGAGGACAACAGTTTGCTTGACGTGTTGGTGAACGATGACTCTCCTGTTGCAGACAAGACTTTAATTAACGAGTCTTTGTCGACCGAGGTGGAAAGAGCTTTGGCTACATTAACAGAGAGAGAACGCGATATCATCCGTTTGTTCTTCGGTATCAACTGTCAGGAGATGACATTGGAAGAAATTGGTGAGAAGTTCGGGTTAACCCGTGAACGTGTCCGCCAGATCAAGGAAAAGGCCATTCGTCGCCTGAGACACTCTTCCAGAAGTAAGCTATTAAAAACTTATCTAGGATAAATGAAAGGGGCTGAATTTTTATAGAATTCAGCCCTTTATAATTTTATACGGATCTGGAGAGTGAGATCGAAGAGTTTGTTGTCATTGACCTGAGTTAATGAAGAGCTGAGGGTGGATTTATCGGGATAGTAGGTGATACCGGCTTTCAGATAGAAGGTGATGAGAGGATAAGGTTTCCAGTTTAGATTCAGGTACGAGCGAAAGCCCCGGTTGTAGTAAGCGGGAAATGAATAACCATAAAGTACATTATTTTCATAGGCATATATTCTGGCGTTATAACTGTCCGTATCGAAGTAAGCCAGGCGGAATTGAGCTTTTAGCTTTTCTTGGATAGAAGTGTACATGAAATCCTGGTAGAGTAGGTAACCGGTTTCATGTTTTTCTTTTTTCAGGTAACGGGTATAGCTGGCCCGGATGCGGGCTTGTAGTTGTAGACAAACAGGACAGGTTAGTTGGAGCCTGTATTCTTGTTTTATGCGAGATACGGATTGTAGGGTGTTTCCTATTTTGTAGTCTTCCGGTTTGTCCTCATGCTTGAAGCGAAAGGAATATTCCCACGCATGAATGGTAAGCGTGATTTCGCCGACAGTTTCTTGTCCGGTTCCGGGGATGGTTGCCTGGTAACGGGGTGAGAAGAATCGGAAACGATCGTAATAGGCGTTGATTCTTATATTGGCAAACGGGGAGCTTTCGAGTCCGAGGTAATACCCTTCCTCGTTGGTTGTGTTGGAGTATTCGGAGAAGCCATTGTTATAATGAGAGCGATACCCTTTGTCGTAATGGCGGTAGAGGGCGCATAGGGCTAAACGGGGGATACCGCTGTAACGTAGTCCATTTACAGTGGCCCATGTCCCGTTATCGCTTCTGGCGGTCTCTCCGAATAGATAGAAGTGGTAACCTCCGGTTTTATAGTCGATGCTTGCAAGTGTGCGGTGAACTCCTGTTTCGTTGTATTGTTGGTAGGATGCCTTGCCTATGGATAAAGCGGGGGAGAAGTTGTAATACAGGAATTGCATGCCGATTCGGAAGTATTTATGGTTGAGACGGACGGATAGTCCCGTGGTGAGTTCTTTTAAGTTGTGTTTTTTCTCGCATTCTGCCGTGTTCCGGTGATACCCTGTTTCATAAAGCGTGGCTGTTTGTAAGATTTCCGGGGCGAGGGTGTCGAGATCAAGCAGGTTTCCGTCAGTTTTTTTGTAAGAGACGAAAACTTCGGTGGTGAGCATTCGTGCGGGGTGAATGTTTAAGGCGATTCCTCTTAAAAATCGGTTCTCGTCCGTGGAGGTATAGGGGGCTATGCCGTTACCCGATTTCTCGTTGCTTAGCGTGGAGGTTGATTTACCGGAGGAGTAACCGCTCCACGCGATTAGTCCTTGTCCCCATTGTAATTTGTAATCCCCTACAATAACTTGATTTATAATTTTTCGGGGAGTGAAGCTAAGGTGGGCGGAGAGAAAGTCAAAACCTGTATTCTGTTTTTGGGTGAAGTAATTTTCTCCCGCATCGTTTTCCAATGTCAGACCTCCTTGCCAGTGCTGCATGTTTGTTAGCTTGTATTTGAATAATGTTCCTACGGGCGGGCCTTCAAACCGAGTACGTTGTTTGGCAAGATAATCTTTTTCGTACAGGAATGCTTTCCGGCTATATTTCTTGTATCCGGCTTGCTTGGGACGATTTGTTTTCAGACGGGCTAGGATTTCTTGTGATAGATGGTGTCCGGTGGTTTTCGTGGGTGTATAAGGTCCGACATGGATAAAAGGTTTGATGTTGGATAAATCTTGTTGACTGATACCGACAACGAGAAGGAGTTCATTGGGATGGGTGAAGGCTCCCTGTTTTTTACGGAATTCCAATAAATTATCGATTTGTGCGTCGGATAGGAAGAATAGCGTCTTTAGACTGTCGAATCCGGCCGTGTTGATATTTATCGGTTGACCGGTAAGTCGGACAAGCGTGTTGACCATATCTTCGTAATAGGATTCCGACGATTCTATATCATTGGCTTCGAGGAGTTTTTCAATATCCGGTAATCCCTGTGAATACACGGGGTACGGGAGGATAAATAGAATGACGACATATATGATTTGTCGCATGTGGTAAATATTCCGGTTAATAAATTTGCACGTACCTTTCTCCTTCGTGGGATGTTAGTCATGTGAATATACACACGTAAATAGCCGAATATTCAAAGGTATGAAATGTTTTTGATTGTTTTATAAAGTATAATTTATAAAATGAGCGAATCAATCCAATTTATAAAGTATGATTTATGAAAGAAACGTGTATTGAAAGTTTGTTCGTAATTGGATCGGTAACTAGAATTGCATTTATTTAAAATGGGTTGCCGAAAAACAACCGGCAACCCATTTATTTGAAGTCCTTTTGAGGAGTATCAATTCGTCTTGTAATCGTATTTTACTTTTGCCAGTTCGTTGTTGGCATCTACGATTTTCTTTTTCAATGATTCTTTGAAGTCGACAATTTTGGCTTTTAGCCCGGTGTCGCCGACTGCCAGGATTTGTGCGGCAAGTATTCCCGCGTTCATGGCACCATTTATTGCCGTGGTGGCAACGGGGATGCCCGGAGGCATTTGGGCGATGGCTAGAAGAGCATCCATCCCGTCGAGCGAAGCATTGATAGGAACTCCGATCACGGGGATTGGTGTCATGGCGGCGATAACACCCGGCAGGTGTGCGGCCATTCCAGCTCCGGCGATGATAACTTCAATTCCTCGTTTCTGGGCATTTTTGGCAAATGCTTCCACTTCTGCCGGCGTGCGGTGTGCGGAGAGGGCATTGATTTCAAAGGGAATGCAAAAATCGTTCAATACTTTTGCCGCCTTTTCCATTACGGGTAGGTCTGAGGTGCTACCCATGATAATACTTACTTTTGGATCCATATTTTTACCGGATTTTAAATTCAAAGTTGTACTTTTGCGCAAAGTTAAATAAAAAAATGGATTAGAGGGACGATAGGTCTATCATTCAAGAGAGAAATATGCACAAGATGAAAAAAATCAAATTGCATGATCGGGATTTTCGACTGGCGCTTGAAGCTAAGGTGATCGATCGAGAGATCGAGAAAGTTGCCGCGCAGATAAACCGGGAACTGGAGGGAGAACGGCCCCTGTTTTTAGGGGTGTTGAACGGGGCTTTTATGTTTGTTTCCGATTTATTGAAATGTATCACGATCGAGGGAACTGAGGTTAGTTTCGTGAAAATCGCTTCTTACGTTGGGGTGTCTTCAACTGGAAACGTGCAGGATGTCATCGGGTTGCGGGAAAATATCGAGGGGCGTACCGTGGTAATCGTGGAAGATATGATTGATTCGGGCGAGTCGATCATGCATTTGAAGAAGATGCTGGCGGAGAGGCATCCGAAGCAGGTGAAGGTGGCAACCATGTTTTATAAACCGAATGCTTTGAAGTATGATTTGACGATAGACTACAAGTGTATCGCTTTGGAGAATGATTTCGTGGTAGGACGCGGGTTGGATTATGATGGAGTGGGACGTAACTATCCGGACCTTTATACAATTGAAAATTGAAAATTGAAAATTGAAAATGACAAACACATGATGTCATTTTCAGTTTAAAATTTAAAATCTATAAATTTAAAATTATTGAGATGGCATCAACGAACTTTGTCGATTATGTGAAAATATTCTGTCGTAGTGGAGCCGGGGGACCGGGATCAATGCATCTTCATCGGGACAAGCGTACTGCCAAGGGGGGACCTGACGGGGGTAACGGCGGACGTGGGGGACACGTGATTTTGAGAGGAAACCGGAATTACTGGACTTTGATACACTTGAAGTTTCAACGTCACGTGTATGGTGGGGACGGGGAGAGTGGAAGCGGGAACCTGTGTACGGGTGCCGACGGGAATGATGTCATTATAGATGTTCCCTTGGGTACGGTGGCCAAGGATGCCGATACCGGGGAGACGATTTGCGAGATCACGAAAGATGAAGAGACGTGTATTGCCGTCCGGGGTGGTCGAGGTGGTTTGGGAAACTGGAATTTCCGTTCAGCCACGAATCAGACACCTCGTTATGCTCAACCGGGAGAGCCGCGGGTGGAACGGAACGTGATTTTGGAATTAAAGGTTCTTGCCGATGTCGGGTTGGTTGGGTTCCCGAACGCGGGGAAATCCACGTTATTGTCGGTTGTTTCTGCCGCCAAACCGGAGATCGCTAATTATCCATTCACGACTTTAGTGCCGAATCTGGGTATCGTGAATTACCGGGATAATCGTTCTTTCGTTATGGCTGATATCCCCGGTATAATCGAGGGCGCTCATTTGGGCAAAGGGTTGGGCCTTCGTTTTTTACGGCATATCGAACGAAATTCCGTGTTGTTATTCATGGTTCCTTCAGATAGTGAGGATATACATGCGGAGTACAAGATATTGTTGAACGAGTTGAAACAGTATAATCCCGAATTATTGGATAAAAAACGACTTCTGGCTATCAGTAAATCAGACTTTATTGATAAGGAGTTGATGGAGGAAATCGAAAAAGATTTACCCGATATCCCTTATGTGTTTATTTCGTCAGTGACGGGAAGCGGGATCATGGAATTGAAAGATATGTTGTGGCGGGTTCTGAACGAGGAACTTCATGGTTAAGGGAAGCTTGCGAGTTTGAAAGGTTGGTTTGTGGAGAAGACAATAACCTGTAACTTGCTAACCTGTAACCTGAAACTTGCCGCAGGCAATCTTTTTTATGTTTTTTTCAAGTTAACGGGGTAACCGAAGATGTTAATTGCCGTATATTCATAGGAATTTAAATAAATGACTTATGAATTACGGAATTAGTGTATTGTTTCGATTTATTCCCTTGTTGATGGCGTTGATTTGCTTTTTCTTTGGAGGGTATATTTTTGGTTACGGGAATGATGAAGCACGGTGGGTAGCGGGGCCGGTCGTATTTTCATTGGGTGTACTTTGTATAGCGTTGTTTGCCACGGCGGCAACGATCATCCGGCAATTGATTCACACGTATAATCCTGTCGCGAAATATTTATTACCAGGAATGGGATATTTGTTCGCGTTGGGAACGATGATTTGGGGTATCTACTTGTTTAGTTCCCCCGAACCTCAGAATATGTTTGTTCCCGGTCACGTGATTTGCGGGGTAGCTTTGATTGCGGCTTGTATTTCGACAGCGGCGACTTCATCCACGAAATTTACACTTATTCCGGTGAATTCGCATGGGACAAGTGACAAGATCAATCCGAGCGGTTTTTCTGCAAAGACGGAAACCGTGTTAATCGGGTTGGCGATTTTATTTTCCGTGGTAGCTTGGGTTTGGGCTATTGTATTGTTATCCGGTTCCGGGGCAGATCATTTGGTTGCTGGGAGCGTTATGACCGGGTTGGCTTGTATCTGTACGAGTCTGATCGGGTTGGTTGCAAGTATTTCTCGCCAGATCAGGAATGATTATGGTGAAAAAGATCGAAAATATTGGCCTAGACTGGTGTTTTTCATGGGGACTGTCTGCATCGTGGGAGGAATTGTAGAGTTATTGGCTGCACCTGTCCCCGTGAATACAACCGGTTTTATTCTGATCGGGTTGGGATTGGTTTGTTTCAGTATATCCAGCAAGGTTTTATTGCTCGCCAAGGTTTGGCGTCAAGAATGCAAGTTGGCGAATCGTATCCCGTTGATACCCGTGATGACAGCTTTGTTTGCTCTTTTCCTGGGAGCGTTTCTTTTTGAAGAAGCGTCTGTTGACAACGCTTTTTTTGTTCCCTCCAGGGTATTGATCGGATTGGGAGGAATTTGTTTCTCACTTTTCTCTATTGTTAGTATCTTGGAAAGCGGGACTTCAAGCAAGTAATATTCTTTCGGAGGTTTTGATTTGAGTTTATATTTCCGTGTCGCGGGAACTCTTTGTGAAGGGTTTTCGCGACTTTTTTATTTTGTCCGAGTTTGTCCGGGATTGGCATACTTTTACCGCCATCGTTCTACAAATTGAATTGGCTATATTTGTCCCGGTTTATAAAGAAGTCCGATAGTGTTTAGGGGGTGTTTAGGGAGAAATAAGGCACCACAAGGGAATGACAGACGTTTCACAGCCGTTTTACGGCCGTTTGGCAACTGTCTTTGTTTCGTTTTTGGCAGATCCCTGAATGCCTTGTCGTGCCTTATTTCCTTCTAAATACTGCCCATATTGTCAGGAAAAAGTAAATTAGCTATAGCGAATATTTGAAAATTAAAATAAATTTAATATATTTACATCAATCCTGGAACTAAAATACTACTTTATGAAAAATCTTGTATTCTTATTATTGTTCGTGCTTGTAACTATTCCCGGGTTGCGAGCGGAAAAAATCAAGTTTAAAGCCATCACTAAGAAAGAGTTAAATGTTGACAAATGTGATTTTTATCCGGAGGCAAAAGCTGTGATTTTGGAAAAAAAAGGTGAAATAGATTTTGATCTCGCGACAACAAAAGGCTTGGTGTATCGTTATAGCGAGGGTGTTCGGATTAAAATTCTCGACGATCAGATGAAGGATGCGGGTAACGTGAAAGTCCGGTTGTATTCACCTGATAATAATGTGTCCGGCGAACGGGAGAAGATCACGTATCTGAGTGGTTGGACTTATAATTTGGAGAACGGGACTATCGAGAAGACAAAATTGGAAAAATCAAATATCTATACGAATCGGTTGAATAAATATTGGGTTGAGATGAGTTTCGTGTTGCCTAACGTGAAAAAGGGATCAGTGATTGAATACAGTTACATGAAAGAATCGTCTTATTTCGAGAACTTGGAGCCTTGGGCGTTTCAGAGTGATCTCCCGACTTGCCACAACGAATTAACGTATACTATTCCTGAATATTTTAATTTTCAATCGCGTATGATGGGAAATATGTATAGCGTGCAACGGGAGGAAAAGTGGGTGAGCGATATTGTAGGGGAACTAAACTTTCGCAGCAAACGAACAAGCATGAAAGTGAAGAATCTCCCCCCGGTAGAGGAGGAACCTTTCGTGAGCAACGCTTGTGATTTACCCCTGCGAGTGGAATTTCAACTGGTGACGGTGGATCTTCCGGGACAGCCGATCTGGCATATTGCGGGTACATACGCGCAACTTAACAAGAAAATCGTGGAGACGGATTTCTGGAGAGTGGCGACAAGGGGTAATTTTCCGAAAGAGATTTCCGGTGCCGTGGTGGGGATGAATGATTTGGAAAAAGCGAATTATCTTTTTGAATGGATAAAAGGTGCGATCGCGTGGGACGGGATGTATGGAATATCTCCTTCCAAAGGATTGCGGGAGGCTTTGCGTAGCAAGTCCGGTAGCGTGGGAGATATTAATCTAGCCTTGAATGCCTTGTTTCGTGAGAACGGGTTGGAGGCTTACCCGGTAATTTTGAGTACTCGCGGAAATGGAATATTGCATCCGATTTACCCGAATTTTAATGATTTTAATTACGTGGTTTCCGTGGTGAAAATCGGGAAAGAACATTATTTGTGTGACGCCACGGCTAACGTGCCGTTGGGGCTTTTACCTCCTCGTTGTTTGAATGGTAGCGGGTGGATGATTTCAGATAACGGGGGAATGATGCTTCCGTTGAAAGGAATGGGGGCAGATGTTTCAACTGCGGTAACGACCATGCGTATTGTCGATGGAAAACTAGAGGTTGACATCGCTTTGATGGATAAGGAATATTCCGCGTTGCGCGTGTTGGATAACTACGTGAAAAAGGGGGCAGACAAGTTTCAGGAGGCATTGCAAGCCAGATACGTGGATTGGGAGTTTTCAGATTTCAATTTTAAGCCCGAAAGAAATGGTATAAGACAAAATTTTAAATTGAGAAAAAATTGTGACGGGACGGATATGATTTATATACAACCGTTTTTGTACGGGTTAGCTTCAGAACCTCTTTTCAAGCGGGATTCCCGCGTGGCGATTGTCGATTTTCCTTATGGTTCTCAACAAAATATTTCGACCGCGATAGAGATACCCGAGGGGTATGAAGTCGAGCAATTGCCGGAGGATGTGGCTTATTTGTTGTCTAATAAAGGAGCTTTGTTTACTTTTAAAGCATTGGAAGGAAACGGGGGGATTACTTTGTTGGTTACTTTTACCATGAAAAAATTAACCTATACACCACAGGAATACCCGGAGTTGAAGGATTTCTTTGATCGTTTTGCAGAGTTGTCCAAGATGGTTGTGGTTTTAAAGAAAAAGGTATGAAATACTGGTTGATAGGGATATTATTCACGTGTTGCTGGCATTTCTCAGCAGCCCAAAAGATCGAGTTCGAGGGATTGAATGAATACGTGATCAGTGATGTCAGGCATTTCACGATATTGAATGCCAAGGAATCCCGGATGGAGCGGAAATATCAGGCGATGATTCTGAATGAATATGCAGAAGATTTGAACAAAATTGTCCTTTATTACAGTAAATTTTCGAAGATTGTTTCCTTGAAGGTTTCTGTGAGCGGGATGGACGGGAAAGTGATCAAACGTTATTCTTTGAAGGATTGTCGGGATATGACCGAGGATTGGAGTGCGGTAGCATCGGAAAGCCGGGTGAAGTATCTGGATATCGTGCAGAGTCATTACCCGTATATATTGAACGTGGAGTACCGGGTGGACGATAAAGGTTCCATGTTTTATCCTACTTGGGCTCCCGTTGGGGACGAAAAACAGGGGATCAAGTCTTCGACTTTTATCGTTTCGGACCCCCAGAACGTGGGTTTTCGCTATCGGAACGGGAACGTGGCAGAACCTAAAAAGGAACCGGAAGGAACGGGTTCCCGCTACACGTGGGAAGTGCATGACGTGCGACCTGTTGTCTCGGAGCCTTTCGCCGGGAAACTGGAGGACGTGTTGCCCGTGGTGTACCTTGCGCCTGTCAACTTCGAGATGGGTGGGTATAAAGGGAACATGGAGAGTTGGGAGAATTACGGGAAGTGGATTTACCAGCTTTGTTCCGGGAGGGACGACCTGAAACCGGAGCAACTGGCCGAGATTAAGAAAGAATGTGATGCGTTGCCTTCTGTGCGGGATAAGGTGAGGGCGGTTTACCATTACGTGCAGAGAAATACCCGTTACGTGAGCGTGCAACTGGGAATCGGGGGATGGCAACCTTTTGCCGCTTCTCACGTGCATCAGAATAAGTTCGGAGATTGTAAGGCTTTGGCTTTTTATACTTGTGCTTTATTGAAAGCTGTCGGGGTCCCTTCTTTTTATACTTTAATCCGGGCGGGAAGTCACGTGGATGAAATCCCGGAAGATTTTCCCACGGCTCGTTTTAACCACGTGATTGTTACCGTGCCCGTGGAACGGGATACGATTTGGTTGGAGTGTACTTCCCAGACTTCCCCGATGGGATATATGGGAACCTTTACTTCCGACAGAAATTGTTTGTTGATCGGGGAAAACGGGGGTAGATTGATGCGTACCCGTAAGTACGGGGAAGCGGATAACCTGCAAAAGACCGAGGTGGACGTGCGTTTACATGCCTCCGGGGATGCCGATTTGGAATTGAAACGTGTTTTTACGGGGGTGGAAATTGAGAACTATGGTTTTCTGAATTTGTTGAGGCAATCGGAGAGTGATAAGAGAAAATGGATACAGGATCACGCTGATTGCGGGAATTTGGAATTGGCGGGTTACACGATTCAACCTTTATCGGGAGACGAGGTGCCCCGAACGGGGTATGACGTTAGGGGCCTTTTACGAGGATTTGCTTCGACCTCAACCGGAAGGTTGTTTTTGACTCCCTGTCGTTTCTCTAATATTTTTGATATCAAGTTGACCGCCAAGGAACGGATGTCCCCGATTGTCGTACGGTATCCGTACACGCAGGAGGACTCTATCTTAATCTCCATGCCTGAAGGGTATCGGGTGGAGGGACGGATTTTTCCCGTTTCGCTGACCACGCCTTACGGGTCTTACAATATGAAAGTGAGCGAGGAGGGTGGAAAATTAAGAATTAAAAGGTCTTTTTGCTTGAAGGCCGGTACATTCCCGAAAACGGATTACGATAAGTTCAAGGATTTTATCACGAAAGTTCAACTCGCTGACCGCAGTCGGTTAGTATTAGTCAAAAATTGATTATTTTCGCCGTTGAAAAATAAATGAAAGAGTAATGGCTAAAAAAGAGAAGGTACAAGAGATGTTCAACGGGATCGCTCCCAAGTATGATTTGTTGAATCACTTGTTATCTATGGGTATTGACAAGAGTTGGCGAAAAAAGGCGATGAAAGTTGTTGGGGCAGGGCCGAAAGAATTGGTGCTGGATATCGCTTGCGGGACGGGAGATTTTTCTATCGAGGCGCTGAAACATGGTGTGAAGCGAGTGATCGGGGCGGATATTTCCGAAAATATGCTTGCCGTGGCCAGGGAGAAAGCGAAAAAACGAGGTTTAGCCGATCGGCTTGATTTCCAGTATGGAGATAGCGAGAATCTTTCATTTGAAACGGATACTTTTGATGCGGTTACCGTCGCTTTCGGGGTGCGTAATTTCGAACATCTTGAATTGGGGCTGACTGAAATGTGCAGGGTGTTGAACCCCGGGGGGAAAGTGGTGATTTTGGAATTTTCCACGCCGGAGCATTTCCCGATGAAACAACTGTACAATTTTTATTTCAAAAATATATTACCTTTTGTCGGTGGGCTGATCTCCGGGGACCGGAAGGCTTACGAGTATTTGCCGGCATCCGTGTTTGCTTTTCCGCAGGGAGAGGAGTTTTTGAATATCATGCGGAACGCTGGCTTTTCGAATGTTTCGCAACGCCGTTTGAGTTTTGGAATTGCTAGTTTGTATATCGGGAAAAAATGAAATGATATTAAAAAAGCCTCTTTAAGAGGCTTTTTTAATTCTTTACCAGATCACGTCGTCACGATTGATCGGCATGGTCATGCATCTTGCACCACCACCACCGCGAGGAAGTTCCGATCCCTCGATCGTGATCATGTATTTTTCGTATTTGTCTAAATCAACTTTATTGTTGATCACGTCGTTGGCCCGGATGATTTCGAAACCGGCGTTATTCATGGCTTCAACCGTGTAGTTGTTGCGGGCATATCCCAACACTTTACCCGGGGCCACGCAGAAGAAATTGGCACCACTATGCCATTGTTCTCTTTCCATGTTCCAAGTTTCGTCTTCGCCACCGCAATACACGGGTTCGAGATCCATTCCCAATTTTTTCAGGGCATGCAACAAGGTTTTTTCCCGACGGATGCTGATCAATTTCCCGTGCTGAATCTTGATGTGAACAGTCTGGTAATTACCCGGACTCATGATTAACGGTTCGTATACCATACATTTGTCTTTATCCAAGAAGGTGAACACCATATCCAAGTGGATAAAGGATTCCGGGGAGTGGGGTAATTCTTGCACGAGAATGTGCTGTACTTTGTCCTCGTTCCGGCTGATAAAGTTATACATCAAGGCGTCGATGGCACGGGTGGATGTACGCATCCCGTTACCGATAACCAAGATATCATCCCGTGCGATTTGCACGTCACCTCCCTCGATTGTTAATTTGCGGAGAGGATCGGGTGTCGTCACCACGTTTAAGGTCTTGGTCTTGAATTCGGGGGTAAAGTCAAAGATGGATTGCATGATGATAGCCTCGCGATCTCGTACGGCATTTGCCATTCTACCGATAAGTACTTCGTTGTACATACTCATGGAAGCATCGCGGGTGAAGAAGAAATTATGCAACGGACGCAAATCATACCAATCTTTATTCAAGAATTTGGTTAACGTGTCGCGTTTCATTTCCACACCTTCGATGAGTAGGCGAGCCAGATCTTCTGCATCTTCATCCATTAGTTGATCTTTGATTGATCCCTTGGGAGTCTGTTCTACGATAAAAGGCTCTATTTTTTCGATGCGATTCAAAACTTCCAGCTTGGTCGCGTCGTCTTTTAAAATGTTTGTCAGGAGGTCTTTTACTTGGTAAGTTTTCGTGATTTTACCTAAAACCTCGCTGAGTTGCTTGTATTCTTTTCGTGCGATTGATAAATTTAAAATATCGCTATAGAGCGCCCTCTCAGCGTTTTCGGGAGTCATGTTTTCTACCTCCTCGCCTGGTGTATGGAGTATTACCCCATTCAGTTTTCCGATTTCGGATTGAACATTTACCTCTACAATCTTAGACATATATGTTTTTTTTTGATTACTCCACAAAAATACGATATAATGGATGATAAACCTTATAAACCACCACTATAATTATGCAAAAACCGAAAATAATTATGCACCTTTTTTGAAGGAGAAAGGGATACATTACATATCCCTTTCAATATCTCGAAGAGTTGTCCGGCCTCTCCGAGCTGGTTGCATCTTAAATATTTTGAGTATACATTTCGAATTTTTCCATCACTTTCAAAACAAACTGTATACAATGTTTTCTGTTGTGAACATACCTATTCCGGTATTTGTTGCAAAATTATAATATAAAATTGAAATTAACAAATAAAGTTCAACATAATTATCACCCGTGGCAGAATGTCGTTTTTTATATTTGTTTCCCCAAAAAATTGAATCATGCAATCAGGTCCGTTTCTTGTGTCTCGTGTGATTTGGAAGATTTCGTATGTAGTAATGATTTTGAATATGATAATTCGAGTTTGTTACTTTTTCGTCGGTTGCGCTACCAAACTGTATTCTATGTTTTACTTCCATTCTAACTACATTTTATATATCCAGTTTTACCACCGTTATTCCCGCACCTCCCATTTGCACGTGTTCATCCCCGCAATGCCCCACGACAGGGTTGGTTTTCAGGTAATCACGAATGATTTGTCGAAGAGCCCCGGTGCCGGTGCCGTGAAGGATACGAAGGTCTTTCATGTTCAGCATGACGGCATTGTCAATGAATTCCGATACTTTCATGAGAGCCTCGTCACCCCGTAGCCCCCGAACGTCTATTTCCGGTTTGAAATCCATGCGTTTTTGGCTGAGGTTCTCCATATAGTTGGAAACACTGCGTTGGGGTTTGTTTTGCGTGATTTTCTTGGCCGCGCTGTTGGATACTTTCGTGAGGCGTTCGATTTTCACCATGGTCATCAGGCCACCAAGTGCGACGACGGCATTTTTTTCATTGATCTCGATGATTTCCCCGACAGCTTTGTTGTCCACTTGCACGAGATCGCCTTTACCAAGAGTCGGTGTTTGTTTTTGTACATTCGTGGTTTCAGGGATCTCATTCCGTGGGTGTTTCCCTTTTTCTTTCTGTCTTTTCTCCCGGTTTTTCAGTTTTTCGATTTTCAGTTTTAGTCTCTCTTCTTCTTCCTCCTCGTTTGCCAATAAACGTTGTTTCTCGTTTTCAAAGGCTTGGCGGGCTTGACGGGTTTGTTCTTTCTCTGCTTGACTTTCTTTGATCTGGCGAATCGTGTTCTCGATGGTCTTGTTGGCTCCGGAGATAATTTCTTTGGCTTTTTCCTGGGCTTCCTGAATGATTGTTTTTCGGAGCTTGGAAGCGTCATCCAGTTCTTTTTTATAACGTTCCAACACTTCTTCGAGACGTTTTTCGTTGTCGTGGATGCGTTTCCGTTTCTCTTCCCAGTAGCGTTTGTCCCGGAGAATTTCTTTCAGGTGTTTGTCGAAATTCACCCGGTCTTCTCCGATTTTGCTGGCCGCATCATCCAAAATCTCCTTGGGTAGACCGATTTTCTTGGCGATCTCGAAGGCGAAAGAGGAACCCGGTTTCCCGATTTCCAGTTGGAAGAGCGGGAGCATCTGGTGACTATCGTAGAGCATCGCCCCGTTCACGATTCCGGGAGCGGAGGAGGCAAAGTGTTTCAGGTTCGTGTAGTGGGTAGTGATAACACCTTTCACTTGATTGTTGTTTAAGGCGTTCAATATGGCTTCGGCTATAGCTCCTCCCAACATGGGTTCGGTTCCCGTTCCGAACTCGTCTATTAATATGAGTGTATCCCGCGAAGCGTATCGCACGAAGTTTTTCATGTTTAACAGGTGCGAACTGTAGGTACTCAAATCATTTTCGATAGATTGCTCGTCGCCCATGTCGATGAGGATTTTGTGAAAGATACCGAATTTACTGGATTCTTCCACGGGTACGGGTATACCACATTGAAACATGTATTGTAATAATCCGGCTGTTTGTAGGCAAACGGATTTACCTCCCGCGTTCGGACCGGAAATCAAGACGATACGTTGGTCCTCGTCAATTTCTATATTCAACGGAACGACTTCTTTGCCATTGGCTTTCAGGCTTAAGTAGAGTAGGGGATGCTTTGCTCTGTACCATAACATGGAAGGAGCATCCTCGAAAAGTGGGACGATACCGTTTACCCGGATGGCGAATAATGCTTTTGCCCGCACGAAGTCCACGAATGCCATGAAGTCGTAGGCCGGGATCAAGTCATATATATAAGGACGCAGATCGTCGGCAAATTGTCGGAGTATACGGGTGATTTCTCGTTTTTCTTCGAGTTGTAACTCCCGGATCTCGTTATTGGTCTCGATAATTTCGGCCGGTTCGATATATGAGGTTTTCCCGGTGACGGATTCATCATGCACTATCCCGTTTAACTTCCGCTTGAACGCTGCGGGTACGGGGATAACCATTCTTCCGTCCCGGATCGAGATATTCGTGTCCTTGTCGGCCCATCCTTCTTCCTGTGCTTTTTGCAACAAGGCTTGCATGCGGCGGGAGATTCCGGATTGCTTTTTGGTGATGCTGTGACGGATGTTTCCCAAAGCAGGAGAGGCAGAATCCTTGATCGTCCCGAATTTAGAGACGATTGAATCCAGTCGTTGGAGGATGTAGGGAAATACCCGTACGTCTCCGGCGCGAGCGATTAGATGAGGATAACGTTCCTGGTTGTTGTTGAAAAAACGCATGATAGCGTTTAATGATTCCAAAGAATTTTTTAGAATGACCAGTTCGTTTACTTCTAGAAATAATCCTTCCACTCTTACACGCAGTAAAAATGGACGAACGTCATGATAATAGGATACCGGGAAGCTGTCTTCTTCCTGGCATATCTGCATGAATTCGGATGTTTCGGCTAAAGAGGTACGAATCCATTCGGCGTCAAACGAGAATTTTATGTCGTTGACTAACTCACGTCCCATGTCACTCAGGCAGTTGTTACTAATGAGTTGTCGAATCTTGTCGAATTTTATTTTAGTTTCAAAATTTTCGGGGTAAATCATGTGCAATTAAAAATTGAAAATTGAAAATGCAAAATTAATTTGGGGAAATTGTGAATTTGTAACTTGAGCCTTGACTCGTGTTAATTAAAACGTGATCTCCGGGTTTGATTTTGTCGGCGTGTTGCGGGAGATACCGGATGATCAGGTTGCCCATCATCTCTTTTTCGAGGGAGAGGGGGGTACAGTTAATTTCCAGGTAATCGGGTTTTAAAATAGACACGATAGAGATATTTTTTTTCCCCGTGTTGATCAGGTTTATGATCTGTTGCTTCGTTTCCACTTGTTTCAGATGTATAGTGTCCGTGTTGATGCGTAAATCTCCTGCCGTGAAGGGATATTCTTTCGGGATGTCAGTCGGTTTGGCGATGACTTCTCCTTCCAGTCTCAGCACGGTGTTCGGGGGAGTGGCATTCGTGTAGACGATGATTTTTTTCGAGAATACTCCCGGTCGATCCTTCGGGTTGAACGTGACGGAAATAATGCCACTATCCCTGGGGAGGATCGGGCGTTTGTTCCATTTGGGTGTCGTACAACCACAGGTGGTTTCGATGTATTTGATCAACAAGGGAGCTTTCCCTTTATTTATAAATTTGAAGTGATGAGTTACTTTTCCCCCGTTTTCTAACACGAATCCCATGTCGAACGTTGTTTTCTCGAAGGAGATTTTAGCTCGCTGGGCGACCAGTAGAGTCGGGGTAAAAAGTAATATACAATATAGAAATATCTTTGTCAGCATTTTTCTTGTTTTAATTATGAATTGGAATACAAAAATACAAAAAGGGTTGGAAAAGATTGTTTCATGTCAGAATAAAGTATATCTTTGCGGCGTTAAAATTAATATTAAAATTAAAGAACTGTACATCATGTATTTGACATCAGAAAAGAAAGAAGAACTTTTTTCACAGTACGGGAAGTCTAATAAAGATACCGGCTCTGTTGAGTCACAAGTAGCTTTATTTTCCTACCGTATTGCTCATTTGACTGAGCATTTAAAGAAAAACCACAAAGATTTCGCTACTCAAAGATCTTTGATTAAATTGGTTGGAAAACGTAGAGCGTTGCTTGATTACATGAAGAAAAGAGATATCGAAAGATATCGTGCTATCGTGAAGGCATTGAACTTACGTAAATAATTACATAAAAACGATCCGGGTCGTCCGGATCGTTTTGCTATTTAAATCCTCCCTCCTCCTCCTTTTATCTAAAAAGAATTCCGTTAAAATGTTTTATATTTTAACAGTATTATTATTTCTATGAACGTTATTGAAAAAAACATTACCCTGAAAGATGGTCGGGTAATTACATTGGAAACCGGAAAGTTGGCCAAACAAGCCGATGGTGCTGTCATGTTGAAGATGGGCAACACGATGTTGTTGGCAACGGTTGTTTCTGCGCAAGAGGCTGGTCCTGACGTGGACTTTATGCCTTTGTCGGTAGATTATAAAGAGAAATTTTCTGCTATGGGACGATTCCCTGGTGGTTTTACACGTAGAGAAGGTAGGGCTTCCGATTACGAGATTTTAGTATCTCGTCTGATCGACCGCGCTTTAAGACCTTTATTTCCGGATGATTATCATGCAGAGACTTTCGTACAGGTAACCTTATATTCCGGGGATGCCGAGTCTATGCCGGATTGTTTGGCCGGATTGGCTGCTTCTGCCGCTATCGCGGTGAGTGATATTCCTTTCCACGGACCGATTTCAGAGGTGCGTGTGGCTCGTGTGAACGGGGAATTAATGATCAACCCGACTAAGAGCCAATTGGCGACTGCCGATTTGGATATCATGGTAGCTGCAACCTACGAGAATATCATGATGGTTGAGGGTGAAATGAACGAGGTATCCGAGAAAGAGATGTTGGATGCCATCAAGTTTGCTCACGAGGCTATTAAAGAGCATTGTTTGGTTCAGATGGAATTGGCTAAAGCCGTGAACAAAGAGAAGCGGGTTTATTGTCATGAAGTGAATGATGAAGAACTACGTAAAGATATTTGGGCTAAATGTTACGATAAAGCTTATGCTATGGCTCGTCAGTGCAATGCCGACAAGCATTTGCGCGAGAGATTGTTCACTCAGGTGAAGGATGAGTACTTGGAATCTCTTCCTGAAGAGGAGAGAGAAGCTAAGAAAACTTTGGTATCCCGTTATTATCATGACGTGGAGAAAGAGGCCGTACGGAGAATGATTTTGGATGAAGGGTTACGTTTGGATGGACGTACAACCGATCAAATCCGCCCGATCTGGTGTGAAGTCAGTCCCCTTCCCGGACCTCACGGTTCTTCTATCTTTACCCGCGGAGAAACGCAAGCCTTGGCCACGGTCACTTTGGGTACCAAGTTGGATGAGAAGATTGTGGATGAAGCTACCGAGCAAGGAAAAGAGAAATTCCTATTACACTATAATTTCCCGCCGTTCTCAACGGGAGAAGCAAAGGCTTCCCGCGGTGTAGGCCGTCGTGAAGTTGGTCACGGAAATTTGGCTCATCGTGCTTTGAAGCGGATGTTGCCGGATGATTATCCTTACACGGTTCGTATCGTTTCCGATATTTTGGAATCTAACGGATCATCTTCTATGGCCACGGTATGTGCCGGAACTTTGGCCCTGATGGATGCCGGTATCCCGATGAAGAAGCCGGTAACGGGTATTGCCATGGGATTGATTACCGATAACGAAAAATACGCCGTGTTGTCAGATATTCTGGGAGACGAAGATCACTTGGGAGACATGGACTTCAAAGTAACCGGAACGGTTGATGGTATTACCGCTACCCAGATGGATATCAAGGTTGACGGTCTTCCTTACGAGATTCTGGAGAAAGCGCTGGATCAAGCTAGAAGAGGCCGTTTGCATATCATGAATATCATCAAGGAAACTTTGCCTGAACCGCGTTCTGACTTGAAACCGCACGCTCCGCGTATGGTTACTCTTACCGTGGATAAAGACCAAATCGGTGCTATCATTGGCCCCGGAGGAAAAATTATTCAGGATATTCAGGAGAAATCCGGTGCCATTGTTGTTATCGAGGAAGTGGGTAACCAGGGTATCGTGAATATCTCAGCCACGAATGCAGAATCTATCGAAATAGCCGTTGCTCGTATCAGGGCTATTGCTAGCAAACCTGAAGTCGGAGAAATTTATGAGGGTGTCGTTAAGACGATTACTACTTTTGGAGCCTTCGTTGAGTTCTTACCGGGTAAAGACGGGTTGTTGCATATTTCGGAGATCGATCACAAGCGCTTGGAAAAAGTAGAGGATGCATTGAAAGAAGGAGATAAGGTACGAGTAAAATTGATTGATATTGATCCGAAAACCGGAAAATTCAAACTTTCCCGCAAAGTGTTGCTTCCTAAACCGGAAGGAATGGAGCAAAACGATCGTCCGAGAGGTGATCGTCAGGATCGCGGACCAAGACAAGATCGGGGAGATCGCCCGAATCGTGACCGGGGGCCAAGACCGGAAAGAAGAGAAGAATAAGAATAAATTATAGAAGAGAAAGAAAATGCCTGATTTTATTTATCAGGCATTTTCTTTTAAAAAAAGATTATCTTTGTTTGATTTTTGTTTATTGCCTATATATCCGGCTGTTTATATGAATGTGTCAGAAGATATTGATGTTCAAATGTTGAACGAGTTCCAGCAAGGGCGTTTGGAGTTATTGTACAGGCGTCTATATCCGAATTTGTTATTGTATACCGTGCGGTATGCGGGGGAACGAAATGGTTTTTTGGCAGAGGATTGTGTACAGAATGCGGTGTTCAATGCATGGAAAAGGCGATGGCAGTTTACGTCCGTGGAGGCGTTGAAGTCTTTTCTTTATATTTCAATCAAAAATGAAATTATCAGCTTGCATCGAAAGGAGATGGCAAGCGAGCGTTATTTATTGCAGTTAGAGGGAGATGTGTTTTTCCAGAATAGTGTGATTGATCAGGAAACACAATTATTATTGTATCGTGCTATCCAAAGTTTGCCGGAGAGAGAACGACGGATTTTCGAATTGGGTTTTATTGAGGGATTGAAAAATGCGGATATTGCCGTGGAGTTGAATGTATCAGAGAGTACGGTTAAAAAGACGAAAGCGAAAGCGTTGGATATTTTGCGGCAGAAGTTACCGAGGGAGTTGTTTTTGTTCTTCTTTTCATTTTGATGGGATAATTCCTGTTTTTATTAGTAAATTATTTAAGTAGGTATCTGTTTGTTATAGTTTGACTTATGATATCTTTACATCCGTTGTGTGATTTTTTTTACTCGAAAATTACAAAATCTTTACCCTTTTTGGAAGAGATTGCGTTCTATCTGTGATTTAAGTAGAAATTAAGATGTAAAGTATAATATAATGGAGAAATTGAAAGAACAGGTTTTCAAGATTTCACGATTAATCTTTCGGGAAATGACGGGGACGATAACCGACGAAGAGCAACGCTATCTGGAATGGTGGCGGGGAAAGGATCCGGATAATGAGCGGTTGTATCACGAGTTGAAGGATGGACGGCAGATGTTGGAGAAAGTGAAACAGTTGGAGGGGATAGATGTCGTGCGTCCGTTAGAGGGGATGCACCTGCGAATTCGAGAGGCGGAATGGCGGGGGCGGTTGAGGAGGTGGCAGTGGGGTATGGCAGCCGCGGTAGTTGTTGCTGTGATTGTGGGATGTTTTTATTTATTCCCGAAGGATAACAGACAGGATACAATGCCATTGGCAATAACAGAGCAGCCAATTAAAGCTGGAAGTGCACGTGCTGTTTTGAAGTTGGAAGATGGTAGGGTGGTGGATTTGGACACGTTGATGCAAGGGGCAAAAGTGGGAAATTTGGAGGCGGTGAAAGTGGATGAGCGACGATTATCATATATGGCGAAGGGAAAGACGGATGGCAAGAAGAAAAAGGAGTTAGTATATAATGAGGTACAGGTTCCGAGGGGTGGGGAATTCGATTTGGTGTTGGCAGACGGGACAATTGTGTGGTTGAATGCAGCGAGTAAGTTGCGGTACCCGGTGGAGTTTACTGGAAAAGAGCGGCGGGTGTTCTTGGAAGGAGAGGCTTATTTTGCCGTAACAAAGAATGCGGATGCACCATTCCGTGTAGAAGTATCACGTCAGACCGTGGAGGTGTTGGGGACGGAATTCAACGTGTCGGGGTATGTGGAGGAAGAGGTTGTTTATACGACTCTAGTGACGGGAAAAGTACGGGTGGCGAGCGATAGCGGGGAAGACATAGCACTTATGCCAGGAGAACAGAGTGTGTTAGACTGTCGGGACGGGCATCTTGACAAGCAGAAGGTGGACGTGGAAAAAGTTGTTGCCTGGAAAAAAGGAATGTTTATCCTTGAAGAGCAAACGTTGGAAGTGATTATGCAGAAATTTGCAAGATGGTATGATATGGAGGTGTTCTATCGGGATGCGGAACTGAAAAAAATTGTGTTTAAAGGTGTTGTACCGCGATATGCGGAGTTGAGAGAGGTATTGAATATTTTGGAAAAGACGAATGAGGTGAAATTTGATATACAGGGAAGGAGAGTGATCGTATTCAAATAGATTGTTGTTATTCGGGAGATTGAGAGAAGGGAAATAAAAAAAGAGGGGAATCCGGCAAGATTCTCCTCGGCATAAATAAACATCTGTTGGTGCAGATGAATGTTTAATAAAATGTTTTACAAAGTTATGAAAAAAAATCGACGAACGGGCAATCCCTATTGGATAAGATTGCCACAAAAATTGTTTGCTATGGGTTTAAGGGTGCTTTTACTCGTTTGCGTGATAAACACGGTAAGCGCGGCGGGTTTCTCGCAAGGGAAAAAATTGAATGTGGATTTCACGAACAGTTCTATTGGAGTAGTGCTGGATTACCTGAAAGAGAAAGCGGGGTATGATTTTGTTTACCGGAAAGGAATTATCCGGATGGATGATGTGGTGACGCTGAAGTTAAAAGATGCGACCGTGGAAGAGGTGCTTGATGCTGTGTTACGTGGGAATGGGTATGATTATGAGGTGGTCGACAATATTGTAGTCGTGAAGCGGGCGAAAGTGGTAGCCGTTGTGCCGGATATGAAAGTCTTGAAAGGACAGGTGAAGGATGCGAATGGAAAACCATTACCGGGAGTGACAATAATATTGAAAGGAACGTCAGTGGGTACGGCCACGAATGCTGATGGAAAGTATGAATTCAAAGTCCCGGTAAAAGAGGAGATGATTATCGTCTTCTCGTTCGTGGGGATGAAGCAACAGGAGGTGAAGTACACGGGACAGCAGGTGCTGAATGTGATTCTTCAGGAAGATGTGGAACAGATGGAAGAGGTGATCGTTACGGGATATTCTACTCGTAAAATTAGTGAGATGACGGGCGCCGTGCAGCAATTCCGGGGGAAGGATATCGCACAATCTGTTACGGGCGGTAACTTGATGAATGCTTTGAAAGGGCACACGACCGGATTGCAGATTACGGGTAGTAGCGGTGTACCGGGGCGTGACGGGGATTTATTGTTACGCGGTACGGGAACATTGTATAGTTTGGATGCTTTATCAACGACAGCTTCGGCACCCTTGATTGTAATTGATGGTGTAATTACCGACTACACGAGTATTAACGGGGTGGTGGCACCATCGGACATCGCGGATATTACGGTGCTGAAAGATGCGGCATCTACCGCTATTTACGGTTCGCGGGCAGCTACGGGGGTGATCGTGGTGACAACAAAGAAAGGGGTGAAGGATCGGATGACGGTAGCTCTCGATATGAAATTGGGGATCAGTACACCGAATTTTGGTAAATTGGATTATATGAATTCGCAGGAGTTGTTGGATTATGGAAAGATGACCTTGCGTAATTGGTGGAATACGAACGAGAGCTTGCATACGAGATATTCTGATCAGGCGACTTTCATAGAAAATACATTGGAAACGTTATATGATAATTTTGATGTAACGAAAACTACGGATTGGCGTGATCTGGTTTACCGTAACGGGTTGAGTAAAGACGTGGCGATGAGTATTCGTGGCGGTGGTGATAAAATCCAGTATTATTTCTCATATAATTATTACGACGAGGAGGGAACGCAGATTGGCTACGATTTAACACGTCACTTATTCAAGTTGCGGTTGGATTTTGATGTGATGAAATACTTGTCGTTCGGTGTAAACCTGAGCGGTACGTTCGAAAAAAATATTAAACCGAATTCCGACGGGAATACCATGGAAAGTTACCATCCTTGGATGACTCCTTATAATGAGGACGGGACGTTGAAATACAATATCAAATCGTGGAATAATTATGTTATAGATCCCACTCCGTTGAGAAATCCGTTACAGGATAATAAATATAATGATGTGACGAGTTTGAAAAACAACTTGTTCGGTTCGTTTTCGGCGACCCTGAAACCTTTTAAGTGGATAACTTTTTCTTCCACGAATACATTAACACTGACAAATGGTAATGCCAATGATTATTTAGACAGCCGTACTTACACGGGTAATCATAGTTCCAATGAGATGAGTAATGGTGTACTGACAGTGGATGACGAGCGGAGCTGGACATTCTTGACCTCGAACATTCTGCGATTGCAACACAGTTTTGGCGAGCATAATCTGAATGGACTCGTGGGACAGGAATGGTATGAACGGCACAGTCGCACGTCGCGAATCAAAATGTATGACCAGATTATTGCCGGGGAACGTAATGTGGGAGGTTTCTCGAAGCAGGGAGATAAGACAAATCCGGGTGTGATTCCGACAGGTACGGAACGAGAGTCCGGTAGTTTCTCCGTGTTTTCTGAAGTGAACTATAATTACGCGGGTAAATATATGGCCTCAGCTTCATTCCGAACGGATGGCTCGACCAATTTTGGTAAGGATAATCGCTATGGTACGTTCTATTCGTTTAGCGGATCGTGGCTTGTTTCCCGAGAGAAATTTATGAAGCATCTGGATGTCGTGTCAAATCTGAAACTGAGGATGAGTTACGGAACATCCGGCAAAGAGGCGGGGATTGATTATTTGAACTACACGCTTTACAGTACGAGCAACACGACGTTTGATTATTATCGCTATCATCCGTTTTATCCGTCGGCTTACGGGGCGGAAATCAATCAGTTGGGTAACGATCAATTGTCATGGGAGACGGCATATAATCTGAACTTTGGTGTGGATTTGGGGTTACTGAACAATCGTATTTCATTGTCGATGGATTGGTATAAACGACGGAATAGTGATTTGATTATGAGTACAACTTTGCCGGCTGCGAATGGTGTGGGACAGCAGTACCGGAATGTGGGTGAAATGGAGAATAGAGGCGTGGAATTAGTCTTGAACACGCATACGGTGAAAGGGCAGGACTTCAATTGGTTCACGACATTGACTTTCAGTTATAATGATAATGAATTGACAAAACTGGATCAGGAGAAGTTGACGCGCACCTATTACAAAACTTTCTATGAAGGAGACAATATCGACGAGTTGAAAAAGGTGAAAGTTAAGGGCGTCGACCCGCAGACCGGTTTAGCTCAATATGTGCGGGTGGAGGAAGATGGTAGTACGAATATCGTGGGTTCTTTGTCGGAGGCGGTGCTTGGTAATGGAGAACTGAGTTATGTGAATATCGGGTTGTCCCGTGCGCCTTATTGGGGTGGTTTCACGAATACGTTTACTTACAGGAATTGGGAGTTGTATATGCATACGACCTATAGTTTGAATTACAAGGTATATAACAGTATTCTGGCAGAATACACGTCCGGTACTTCGTGGACATCTTCGAATCTGCATAAGGTGCCTTCCTCTTTGAAAATATGGGAGAATCCGGGAGATAAAGCCGACATTCCGATGGTAAATGCCGATCCGGCTTTCGTGCAAGAATTGAATGATGAAACCTCTTTCTGCTACACGGATGCAAGTCATTTGCGGATATCGAATATTCGGCTAACTTATAATTTTCCGCGGCAGTGGATGAAGGTGGTTGGTGTACAGTCTGCAGCATTGAGTTTTAGTTGTGACAATGTTTATACGTTTGCATCCAAATTCTTTTCGGGTATGGACCCGGAAAATGTTGGCGGTTGGGCTGCTCCGAGACGTTTTATTTTCAGCCTGAATGTTACATTTTAATGGTAAAAAGTTATGAAAAAGAAATATTTGATTGTCGGACTTTTGTTTCTGGTCGCTTGTAACGGGCGGCTTGATGAGATGCGCCCGCATAATATGGCGGAGGCAGAGAGTTACCTGAGTAGTTTTAATAATATCGTGAACGCCACTTCGGGATTATACGGTCAATTCCTAAGGCAGGCGGGTGGTTATTCGGAGGGGCATCATTATCATGGTACTTATCACGTGTTGGGCGAGTTCCGGGGGAATAATGTCATTTTTGCCGAGGCTTTTCCCGCTAAAAATGGTTTTATGCCTTCAACGGATTATCTGCGAGCCCCGGATGCCCATTTTTTCTTGAACAGTGACCAGAAGTCTCAGTCGTATGCATGGGCGATGTGGGCCAAAAGCCAACAGTTGATTCTAGGGGCGTCGCGTAATATTATTGCTATTGATAAATTGTACGAGGAGACGGTGAACCCGGAAGAAAAACGTGATTTAGTGCGATTGAAAGGAGAAAATGCCTTTTTGCGCGGCTTGATGATTTTTAACGCGACGAACGTGTTTGGACGTCCGTTCTGGGACAAGCCGGATGAGAACTTGGGTATTCCGTTAGATGTAGAGGCTATGGCTACTTTCTTACCGCGCGGTACGGTGCGGGAGTGTTTCGAGCAGGCGGTCGCTGATTTCAAATTGGCGGCAACTTGTCTGCCGGACGAACGATCGGATCGCACGTTTGCCAACAAAGTGGCATCGTTTGGAATGTTGTCCAGAATTTACCTCTACATGGGCGGACTACCGGAGAGTCCCGACGAGGAATATAATCGTTTAGCAGTGGCTTATGCAGACTCTACGTTCAGTTTGAAGAACGACGTGGTAGAGGTGTTGCATGGGGAAGAATTGAAAGATTTGTATGATAATCCCAAGACAAACAAGGAAATTTTATTTGCTTTCTTCACGGGCAATTTCCCGAGTGGTATCGGTAATGCTGTTCATGGATATTATTCTTGGAGCGGTTATGAATCACAGGCAAGTACTAGCGTGTATTGTTGCGAGATTTCGCATGATTACGAGAAAATCATGGATAAGGAAAATGATTTGCGTTGGCAGTATTTTACGGAACCATCCGTGCGACATTCGGGACGTTTCAGTACGACGAAGTATAACGGGGGTGCGGATAATGTTTTTGATGATTACTATTCTTTCATTTGTCCTTCCGTGTTTATTCGTGCGGGCGAAGTCGTCTTGAACCGGGCGGAGGCTTACGTGAAATTGGGAGAGGATACCAAAGCCCTTCAAGACTTGAATATGATTCGAGATCGTGCGGGACTGGAGGAGTTGTCAGGACTGAGTGGAGATGAATTGTTTGAGGAAATATTTACAGAACGCCGTCGGGAGTTGGCATTCGAGGCTTTGACATACTATGATTATGTGCGTAATGGTATAACCATGAGACGAGAGGAGGTGTCCGTGGCTTATAGTAATTATACAGGGGCGCAATATAACGAGATAGATCCTAAAACGTCTCGTCGTACGGTATGTTTGATCCCTGCCGAGGAGTTATTATTAAATGATAAGCTGAAACAGAATGATTATTAATCGAAGTAAGAATTAAAAGAAAATATATGATGAAGAGATTTGTTTTAAGTGTTGTAATACTGTGTGGATTCACGATGTCGTTACTGGCACAAGGCATAGAGTTTCGGGAAGGTAGTTGGAAAGAGATTCTTGCAATAGCCAAGAAAGAAAATAAATTGGTATTCGTGGATAATTATACCAGTTGGTGCGGTCCCTGTAAGAAGATGGTGAAGGAGATTTTCCCGCTAAAAGAAGTGGGGGATTTCTATAATGCTAATTTCATTTGCTATAAACTGGATTGTGAGAAAGGGGATGGCGTGGAAGTGGCAAAAACTTATCAGATCATGTCTTTCCCCACGTATTTGTTCGTGGATGGAAATGGTAAATTGTTTTACCGTTCGGGAGCGTATATGCCCGCGGAAAAATTTATTGAAGAAGGAAAAATTGCATTGGAAGAATTTGCAGACAAACGGACAATTGAAGAATGGGAAGCTCTCTACCCGCGAAAGAAAAACAACGCTGTTTTCTTGAAAGGGTATATAGCCAAGCGTAACCGGGCAAAGTTGGATAATGCGGATATTTTTGATCAATACGTGAGCATCGAGAAAGAAAAAAATTTGATGGATGCCGGATTCTTGAAAGAGTTGTTAGCTTATGATAACAAACTTAACGCGGGAGGTGCATGTGCGGATTTTATCGTAAAAAATTGGGATCGCATTCGTGAAATTACGGGAATGGAGGATAAGAGGATGGCCGAGATTCTCAGTTTCACGCTTGGCGGGTATTCCTATAGGCGTGCGGTGGCGGAGAAAAACGAGGAGCGTTTCGAGAGTTTCCTGAAAACGATGACTTTCCTGAACGAGAAACTGGGGATGAACGTGGCGAACGAGGAGTTAAAAAGTCGTTCGGAATATTATGCGGCTATCGGTGACAAGGAGCGATTCGAGGCGTTGGCAGAAAAACACGCTGATATTCTTTTTGAAGAGGAACAAGGTTGTTTGGAGCGTGACCAGGAAAAGTATATGCAATTCTTACAAGATTTGATCAAGGAGCCCTCGAGGATAGCATCGCAGACTCCGGAGCAACTGGCTTTTTCTATTCTTTTTGCCGGTATTAATGAAGCCGCTTCATTAGCATTTCGTTTCCGCGATCTTGCTGCCAATGTCGCTCGTCTTTCAGATGATCGGGAATTGCTGAATAAGGCGATGACGTGGACATTGGAGGCCATTACCTTGTATGGTAATTTTACCTGTTATGAAACGTTGGCGGAGGTGTTGTACAAAATGGGGTACCAGAAAGAAGCGCTTTGGCAAATAGAGAAGGCGTTGGAGAAGATGCCGGCAGGTAACGAGGCCATTTCTGCACGTATTCATGAAAAGTTGGACAAAATAAAAAATAATAAATGATGAAAATGGTGTTTATACTCGGAATGATAGCCTTGTTGATAGGGTGTGATTCCATTCAGAAAGACGAGTTTGTGATTACGGGAACGATTAGTTCTTATCCGAAAGAGGTTTTGATATGTGCTTATCAAAGAAACGGCGATTTCGTGTTGGATACTATTCGGGTGGAAAACGGAAAACTCAGCTATCGAACGAAGTTACAGGAACCGGTTGTCGCCTCCCTCGTTTCGCGAGATCCTCATAATGTCATCCCATCGGGCATGGGAGTTGTGCCCGGTCCTAGCATCACGTTATTTATGGAACCGGGAACGAAACTGGAAATTAACATGGATAATGCTCGTTGGCCGGAACTTCAGTGGAAAGGTGGTGCATGGAATAATGATTTGATGAAATTGTATGCCAAAACGTTACCATTGGAGTACGAGGCGTTTGCGTTGTTGCACAAATTATATGCTCCGGGAGTGACTGAAAATGAGAAAGCCGCTTTAGGCGAACGGCGTATGGTTTTGGTAGAGAAAGTAAAAGAGGAGAAGATCGTTTTTATTAAAGGTAACCCGTCCAGTTATGCGGCAATGTACCTTTTGAGCGGTATGCGTAACGATTTTACTTTGGAGGATTATGCTGCAACTTTTACCTCATTCGATCAAAAATTACGGGAGATGCCTTTGGGGAAGGAGTTGCAAAAAACAATAGATATCGCCTTGCGTACGGAGGTAGGTGCTATTGCCCCGAATTTTGAAAAAATGGATAAGGATGGGAATACGGTGCGATTATCGGATTACAGGGGAAAGTATGTATTACTGGATTTTTGGGGTTCATGGTGTAGTCCGTGTCGGGATTCACATCCGCACTTGAAAGAGATCGAGGCAAAATATCGAGATAAAGGTTTGGTCGTGATTAATGTTGCTTCCGAGAGTGGTGCTAAAGCCCGGGAAATATGGTTGAAAGCAATCGAAGAAGATGGAATGACATGGACACAAATTCTGAATAATGAGGGAAAGGACAAATGCGATATGGTGAGAGAGTATGCCATCACGGCTTTCCCGACTAAAGTGTTGATTGATGCCGAGGGGAAAATCATCGTGCGTGCAGTGGGAGAGTCCGAGCCGGTCGATGCGAAATTAAAAGAGATATTCGGAGAATAACGAATAAACAAGAAGATAGAGGGATTGTCTGGCAATTAAAGTCAGGTAGTCCCTCTTTTATAGATGTTATTACATTCCATTCTGCCATTTTTTTGTAAAATCTTCTTATCTTTGTCCATAGTATGAAATGAAATAAACTATGGAAAACAGATTGAATGTAGGAATCACGCACGGGGATGTGAATGGAATATCTTATGAGTTGATCATAAAATTGTTGGCGGAGAATCGAATTTGCGAATTGTGTGTTCCTATCCTATACGGGTCGCCCAAAGTGGCCGCCTACTACCGTAAGGTATTAAATGTAGAGAATTTTAGCTTGAATACAATCCGTGAACCGGGTGAGGCAAACGGGAAAAGATCCAATATCATCAACTGCGTGGATGATAACGTGAAAGTGGACTTGGGAAAAGAGACTCCCGAATCGGATCAGGCCGCGATGATCGCTTTGAAGTATGCCTTGGATCAACTGGATCGGGATGAAATTGATGTATTGACGTTGGCTCCTCAAGGACCGAACACGTTCTCTTCTGAGGAAACGGGTTCGCTGGTCGAGTATCTGACAAAACGTTACAATACTTCGGATATAATGTCTATCTTGGTGAGCGAGAAGATGAAAATGGGTTTTGTAACCGAGCAGGTTAAACTGCGGGATGTACCGCATCAGATAACCCAGAAAAATATCTTTAAGAAATTAACTTTGTTGGATGATACGTTGCGTCAGGATTTCACGATACGAAAACCGAAAATCGCCGTGTTGGGATTAAACCCGCAGGTGAATTGTGAACAGAATGGGGATGAAGAAGCAAATATTATTGTTCCCGCAATCGAACGTGCTCGCCAGAACGGAATTATGGCTATCGGACCATTCCCTGCCGAACGTTTCTTCTCTGAAAGGATGTACGAGAAATTTGATGCCGTGTTGGCTATGTACTACGATCAGGGGATTGTGGCCTTCAAGGCCGTCGATGAGGAGAGTGCAGCCTGCTATGTTGCCGGCCTGCCCGTGATTTGTTCAACCTCCTTGACCGATCCCCGCTATGATCTCGTGGGGCAGGATTTGGGTGATGAACAAGGCCTTCGTAATGCTCTTTACTTGGCAATGGACGTGTATGTGCACCGGGAACAAAATATCGAGTTACAAAAGAATCCTCTTCCACATTATGATATTGCCACGAATAGTAACGAGAGCGATTTGAACGTGGAACAAATTGAAGGAGTTAAGGATATTGATGATTAAGCGATTCGCGGTCGGATAAAAATGAAAACGGGATTTGTAAAAAATCCCGTTTTCATTTTTATGCCTCTGCAACCAGTTCCGCAATATCTTTTACCGGAATTTCCGGTGATGTTTTTCCGAGAGTCTTTTTGCATAGCGGGCAAGCCGTCACGATAACATCCGGCTGATAAGCGGCATAGGCTTTCACGGTGTCCCCACTGATTTTGGTCTTTTGCGTGGAGTCAATGGCCGTGTTGGCTAAACTTCCCCCGCAACAGAGTGATTTTTTCCCGTCGTAAGCGGTAGAAACCTTGTGACTCACTTGTTTCAGTATGTTTTCCGGAGCCTCGACAACATCGCAACCTCTTCCCAGTTCGCACGGGTTGTGGAACACGGTCTTCAGATCGAGAGCGTTAACTTTTAATTGTCCCTCACGGATCAGCATATCAATGTATTCCGTGTGGTGCATGACTTTTATATTCAACAGGTAGTCTTCCTTGAATGTCTTGTAACAGATCGGGCAGGAGGTAACCAGGATATCTGCGTGTGAGGCATCAATCATTTGCAAGTTTTTGTCCATAACGACTTGTGCGGCTTTCCAGTTCCCGGAAAGTGCTAACGGTCGACCGCAGCAAATCCCGGCTTTTTCGTCGATAAAAGTGTAATCTGCTTTCACTCTCTCGAAAATCTGTTGCATGGATTTTATGATTCCCGGGGTAAGATGACTCATACAGCCCGCGAAATAGGCGATTTTAGCGGGTTTTACTTCCGGTTGAGGCACGTAGGAATAAGTATCTTTTGTAACCCTGATGGTATCCGGTCGTTTGCTTTGCCGGATGGCATTCAAGTTTATACCCACCGGACAGGAGTTCTCGCAACGTCCGCACATCAGGCAGTCTTCCGCTTGTTGGGCGTATTGCTCGTGATTCCGCAGGCGGCGGAGGAAATAAACGGGTTGGGTATCGTTAATATCACAAGATGTGTTCAACTGACAGGTGTTGATACATATTCCGCAACGGGAACAGGAATTGACCTGTATTTCGCTGAATCCGTTGTATTCTTTGCCTTGTTTTACACCCCAGTTCTTCAAGAAAATATAGACCATTTCGGTCGGGATGTGCATGTATCGGGAGAAAGGTAACAGCAAGAAGAATAATCCGAGTAGGGAAGAATAAAGCCACCAGGCCGGGTAGGACAGGTGTTCTAGGGGAAGAAATCCTCCAAAGAAATTCCCGGCATTGTGCGTGAGAAAACTACCACCTCCATTTAATCCGCTCGTGAAACTTTCCGCTAGAAAACGTACCGGGAAAATCAACCAGAGTACAGTAAGAATCAGTAAGTCGTACGCCCGTTGCTTAGTGGTTTTCTTCATCCCGAAGAAACGAGAGCAGAAACGTTTGGTAACGGCTAACAAGATTCCGATCAACAGGAACAGCAAAATAAGATCCATTAGAAACGCGAAAAATTCGCTGTACGGGAAGGTCTCTTTTGCCGGGTGAAAGTAACGGAAAAATATGGCGAAATAGGGAGGGTTAAACGCGTTGGTGTGGTAAACCATGGATTCGATTTTCCCGACAACGATCAACAGGAACCAACCGAATGCGAAGGTCATGTGCATGTATCCCAACATGGGATTCGTTTTGAATATATTGTGATGCAACAGACTTTCCCGGAAAATCTCCCAACCGGAACGGATTGTTTTCAGACTGAATAATCCTTTGCGGATTTTTTTACGTTCTTCTCTCGGAAAACTTTTGATCCATTTGTAATATTTCACGCATAAGTATCCTAGTAATACCACTAACCCGATGGTGAAAGGTAATACAAAGTGATCGTAATATATTTTGTTCGTGTATTCGTACATAAGCTATTCCCGGTTTTCAATTTTATTTTGTTCCCTGATGTAATTGAGCATCTCTAAAATCATCTTGCGGGTCTCGACACCTCTCGGGCAAACGAGCATGCATTTTCCACACAACATACATTTCTGTAATTGCTCTTTTGCATCCTTGGTTTCCCCTCTTTTCATGAGCATCTGAACCTTCCGGATGTTGAAATCCGTGAGATTCCCTGCCGTACACCCTGCCGTGCATCCGCCACAACCGATGCATAGCTTGCTGCTGGGAACGGCACTCGCGATGTATTCCGTCATGGACTTGTCGTTCGTGTCGTAGTTGATACTCCGTGTTTCCGATATGTTATATCCCCAAAAGTTCATCACTTCATTTTAAATTTTATTAATTCTGTGATTTAATGATTTCCGATTAGGTGATTCCATCTGCACAAAACTAACGTTTTAATAATCACTTAATCATTGATCGAAAATCTCTGAATTATTTCATTTGTAATTGTTCTATAATGCAACTCGCCGCCGAACGGGCATCTGCCAACGTGTCGGTCAAGTTCATCGGGGCACTCCCGCATCCGGCCACGAAAACGCCTTCCACGTTCGTGAAATTGTTGCGATAGTGTGGATCCAGTGATTTGATGAATCCGTTGGGCGCCAAGTTCAAACCTAGTTCGTTTGCCATTTTGCGACTCCCTTCCGAGGATTCCATCCCGATCAACAGGATCATCATATCGAGCGTCATGCGTAACGGTTTACCCACGAGAGTATCCTCAACCTTGATTTGTAGTTGTTTGTTCATATTCTCCGCGGCCTCCGACAATCTTCCCCGCACGAATTTGATGTTATATTTTTCTTGAGCCTCCCGGTACATCTCCTCGTATCCCGGTCCGAACATACGCATATCCATGTAAAAGCAGAAAATCTCGGTATCGGGTAACAATTCCCGAAGCTCGATCGCTTGTTTCACCCCAGTAATGCAACAGAGTTTGGAACAATGATAGTTGCAGACCTTTTCGTCACGGGAACCCACGCAATGGATGATCCCGATACGTTTCGGGGTAGAGCCGTTAGCCATGGTTATCCGGTGGTTGTAGAACATGTTTTCCAGTTCTACCGAGGTGATCACGTTCTCGTATATCCCGTAACCGTACTCCTCTTTCCTGCGAGCATCGAAGAGCTTGAAACCCGTGGATACCAGCAGGGAATCACCTTCGAGCAGGCTGCCATCCGTGAGAGGTACGAGAAATTTACCTTCCTTGTTTTTCTCGATTTTCTGGGGTTCCATACCCAGATGTATTCGAATTTTCGGGTGATTCAGATGTTGTTTTAATTGTTCATTCAGATCTTTGGCGTATTTCCGATCGGGAAACAGTTGATACCAGTTGTTTAAATTCCCCCCGGTTTCATTGTTTTTCTCAACTAATTCCACGTCAATTCCTTGACTTGCTAATTGGTGAGCTGCCTCGCAGCCTGCCGGACCTCCTCCGATAATGATGACTTTAGCCATATATATAATTAAATATTGAATATTGAAAATTGAAAATGAGTGTGTTCATGCTTCTTTTTTCAATTTCAAGGTTTGATATTCAGGTTTGCAACTCTCAGGTAAGTAGGACATTTGGGGGCCCCGATGTTTTCGCCTCGTATGTTCTTGAATTTGGCTTCAGGATCATACGGGATACCCATTTTATCCAGCAGGGGTTCCACGGATACCTGGTGCATCTGGAGACCGATTTCCCACGGGTCATATCCCAGTACTAGGGCGGTTAGTTCCTCGTAAGTTAATACCGGAATTCCATACCCGTCCTTGTCATAGGTGGTTCCTTCCATTTCGCTGATCGTGTATTGCCATTTATCCATGAACATGGCGCACCCCGGACAGTTGGCCACGATAAAGTCGGGTTCGTAGGGTTGCATGGATTCGAATTTCTTTTTTGAATTAGCCACGGAGTACCCCCGGTTTGCCATCACGAGATATTGACGGAAGCCGAAACCACAACAATGTCTTCTTTCGGGGTAATCGATCACGTCGCCTCCCCAAGCATAGATCAACCCGGACAGAACAGCCGGGAACTCGGCACCCCCGATTCCTTTCGTGGGGAACATCTTCGAGTAGTGGCAACCGATGTGATCCACTCCCCGAAGAGGTCTTCCGGTGTGAACATCTACCAGTTTGTATTTGGCCTGAGCGGCGATTTCGTTTCTGAACTTGTAGATGATGTCCGACGTGTGAGCTAGATTCTTGGGTTTTTTAAATTCACGTTTGGTCGCTTTCCAAAGGAATTCCCGGATTTTGTCCTCAATTTCCGGGTGATGTTCCCAGGTTTCTAAAATCTCGGTGTATATACCGAAAGAGGTAATACAGGAGGGTGTCATGTTCTCGTACCCCGCCTCGGTCATCAACGCGAAATGACGGGCAACAACGGTCATGATCGTTTCGGCAGGAACGATGTCCGAGTGATAACCGATTCCGGTGCAAGTCGTGTGTCGGGGATCATCAATGACATCTTTTCCGAGTTTATTCTTCATGATATCCAAGTACGCCCATTCCGATCCCGGAAAGAACGTCTGGCGGATACAACTTCTCGCGTAAAAATAATGATCATCCGCTATCTCTTTCTGATAATCCTTCCATATCTGTTGTTTTCCGGGATTCGCCTCCGGCGAGTTACAGGAGAGAATCGCCTCCGGCGAGTTGCAAGTTACAGGTTTGCAAGTTACAGGTTGTTTCCCGTCATGTGAGCCGTTATCTATATCTTTATTGAATCTATTCATTTTCAATTTTGCATTTTCAATTTTCAATTGTCTACTGGTGTTTCCCGCTATTCTCCATGTACGTTTTCAGGAAATACGATTCTTCCAAATCGACTTTTTCATTGTCGGCCACGGTCTGGGAGCAACTGTCGATTTTCTTCAGGAATTCCGTACCCCCGGTCACGTCAAAAATCTTCCGTAACTCGTCCATGCTTTCCGAATCAACCTCCCGTAACGCTCCGGCTCCCGGTTTCCGGTAGTTGGAGTGCATCCGTTCGTACACGTCATCCAGGTTCTCGTATATCCATTCCCATACCGGACCTTGTTCCGGGTGCATTTCCGGTTTAACCAGATCGGGGGTAACGCAATATCCCCGGTTGAGAATAGATTCCCCGATCACGTGTTTCAGTGCGTACTGTTGGCGTCCTTTCTCCGAATAGACGAAATATCCCAGTTCCTGCGAAATTTTTCTTAATGCCATGATCACGAGGCCCGGGGTATTACAACGCGGACAACGGGTCTTGCAAGACATGCATTCCCCGCAATACCAGATCGTTTCGCTTTTCAACAACTCTTCTAGTTCTTCTTCATTTCCCCGTTGCACGGTTTCCACGATTACCCGCGGGTCGTAATTGTAGAATTCGGCTGCCGGACAAATTGCCGTGCACACGCCGCAATTCATGCAACTGTTCAACCCCTCGATAAAGTGAATATCTTCTCGTAACTTCTTTAAAATCTCTGACATAATTAACGCTATATGAACAAATTATTCGTCATAATTCTTTTGCATACAAAATTATATCTTAATATTTTACAACTAAAGGAGAGAAATGCGTAAAAATGAAAGGGTATTTATACTACCACGGGAACAAGTCCCGTGGTAGTGTTACAGGTTAGCAAGTTACAAGTTTCAGGTTATTTAGATTCAAACTAGATTTCAACCTGTAACCCACGAACTTGTAACCTGTAACTTTTTCTTTTCGTAAAGAAAAGGAAAAACTATGAACAAGAATGTAAAAGGTACTTTAACCGAGGCTAATCTTTTAAAATCTTTTGCCGGAGAGTCACAGGCAAAGAATCGTTACACTTTTTTTTCGGAAGTAGCAAAGAAGGAAGGTTATGAGCAGATTGCCGGTATATTTTATGAAACGGCATTACAGGAAGAGATGCATGCGAAACGTTTCTTCAGTCGTTTAGAAGGCGGGATGTTGGAGATCACGGCGGCTTATCCGGCCGGGATAATTTTGGACACGGCCAGTAACTTGGTCGAGGCAGCTGAAGGGGAATATGATGAATGGCATCACCTGTATCCCGAATTTGCAAAAGTGGCAGAAGAGGAGGGATTTAAAGATATCGCCGTGATGTACCGGATGATTATCGAGGCCGAGAGAAATCATGAAACAAGATATCGGAAACTCTTGTCGAACCTGCAGGACGGAATTTTGTTCGAACGTCCGAAAACCGTGAAATGGTATTGTCGTAAATGCGGGTATGTTCATGAAGGAACAGTTGCACCCAAGGTTTGCCCCGCTTGCTTGCACCCGCAAGGATTTTTCGAGTTATTGATAGAAAATTATTGATGATAGCATAAGTTCTTTCTTAAAGAGGATAGGAAAAAAGGGAAACCGATTTTCCTATCCGATATATAATGTTAAGTCTAGAAAGATTATTTTTAAATATATTTTATTGTATATTTGTGATAAGTTTTGACATGATGGGGTTGAAAGTCCGTTGAAATGTCATTTTTTGCAGGTGTGGTGGTAAATTAGAATATGTTTTTGTGGAATGATGAACCGTATACTGAAATTACGGGATAGGAAATAGCTTATAGAATCTGGGAAACTCGTGAAAAATTGCGAAATTATGGAAACGAAATTTTTCGAAGAGTATGAACGAGAGTTACTAGTTGGCAATATCCTGGTGACGAATGATAAGTTATGTGCTTGTTATTTTAATAATTACCGGGAGATCGCCGTTTATGGCTATCATTTGGCAGTATTGGAGTTAAAATTGATGAACGAGTTGATCGGGATTTTTCCTTGCGGGGTCATTAGCAGTGGTTACCGGCGAATGTTGGAACCTCAACTTTTAGTGATCAAACGACTTTTTCATGAGGAAGACGATGGTACGGTAACTCGTTCCGACCTGATATCCCGTTCCGGGAGTGGTGAACGGGTTGTGCTTTCCCGTACTCAACAGAAATGCGTGTCGGCTTACGTGCAGGTGCAATGGGAGTCTCTTTCCCGGATACTGGTATTCATCGGGGAGGATGACCGCTTTTTAAATTTTCCGTACTTTTTTACAGGTAAAATTTCCGAGTTAATTCATTATTGCGAGGCACTTTACACGTGCCAGAAAGTGGTGGGTGTTTCGGGTGAGATGGATTTGCGCCAATTTATAGAGTCCGTCTTTCATTTGCTACATCGAAAAGTGCCCGGTCGGATTGATTTGCTTCTTGAGCGTATTTTCACGAGCAAAAATCGTATGCTGCATTTTGATAAATTCCGGAAGAAATATAGAGACGAGATCCTGAAAGGTAATTAGTTGCCGAAAAACGTGCGTGTATCACTTTTTATGTGTAATTTGCTTGTAATCACGTAAATGTGAGTTATATCCGTGATGATACAAATTTCGCCTTTTCGAGCTTCTACTTTTGAAAATGAAATTATTATTCGAAAGTAGAATCTTTAAAAATGAAAAGATGGAAATGTTGTCAAACCTGGTAAGCGAAATCGGTGGAATTATTGATTCGCTTACCCTTTCTTCAAAAGAGAAGATGCAGTTACGGGCAAGCCTGACGGAAGCGCTTTCGCGATTCGAGGCGGACCTGCAAAAAGAACAATCCTCGGTGATCCGGTCGGAGTCACAGGGTAACTGGTTACAACGCTCGTGGCGTCCACTCGTGATGCTCACGTTCTCGGCTGTCGTGTTGCTGGGAATATTTACCCCGCTTCCCTTGCCTGATGACGGTTCCCGTTTCTGGGATTTACTGGAAATTGGCTTGGGAGGGTATGTTGTCGGCCGGAGTTTCGAGACGGTATCCTTGGGACTTGGTAAACGGATTAAGAACCTGTTAAAGAAGTAAGTATGAAAATCGAGGATCACAAATTGGTAGCGTCTAACGTGAAACAGATGCACTGTAATAAAAAATCGAAATTACTCCCGGTGGTCGACACGATTGTGTTACATTACACGGCTGGCGGGAATGCTATGTCCGCGGCGCAAATGTTGGCAAGTGCCGATAATTCCGTGTCGGCTCATCTCGTGATTGCCCGTTCGGGACAAATCCTTCAATTGCTTCCTTTTAACGTGAAAGCGTGGCATGCGGGTTATAGTTCGTTGGAGGGGCGGTCGAACGTGAACAATTTTTCAGTTGGTATCGAGCTGGATAACGCGGGACACTTGCATCGGCGGGGAACAGAGTGGTTTACTTGGTTTAACAAGCAGATTATGCCTGACGAGGTGTTTACAACCGTGTTAAACGGAAGGGCGTCCTACTGGCATGCTTATCCGGCCATCCAGATCGAGGTGTTGGCAGAAGTTTGTCGGGCGTTGAGACGAAATTACCCGATCCGGAATATCGTGGGACATTCCGATATCACTTCCCGTAAACTTGATCCGGGACCCGCTTTTCCGTGGGAACGATTCAATGCCTTGGTGACTGGATAATCCGGTGATCGGCTTGTTTAACGCTTACATCTCTTCGTTATCTCTGGCTTATAGTTTCGTTATCTCTTCGTTACTATATAGGAACGTATAACGATAGTATATCGAAGACATAACGAAGGGATGTAAGTTTAAGTATTTTAAAACTAATGTTATGAAGAAAAGAGGATTTGTTTTGTTAGAAAACTTTTTAGGAAGAGTTGACAACTTGCTATTTTATCGTAGGAACCGTCGTCGTTACGTGCGTAAAATCAGGAGTAACGTGAAAAAAAGAGTTGTTTCCACGTCCCGGCAGTTGCTGGGACAGGCTCGGTTTGCTTACGTCGTGGCCTTGTACAGGGCGATCAAAGACACGTTTTTGCATGAGATCTGGCGGTTATCTCCCCGGGCAGAGGGAACGACCGGGTATCATAATTTTATTCGTTCGAATTACGCTGCATTCGGACTGGAAGGGATGATTCTTGATTATTCCCGGTTGAAAATAAGCGTGGGAAACCTGCGTTTACCTTTAGGAATTTATGTTGAAGCCGTAAGCGGACGTGAAATCGTGATTATGTGGGACACGGGTTGGGGGGAGTTGCAGGGGGATGAAGCCGATCGTTTGTACGTGTTCCTGATGTATGGCGATGACAGTTTCCGTTTCACCTTTTTTGATCGTCTAGATGCTTGTCGGGGAGAAGGTTATGCTTCTATTGAATTGAGTGCGAAGGAAGTTGATCCCGTGCATCTTTATTATTTCTTCGGATCAATGGATTTGCTTGATTTTTCGGATTCAGGCTATTGCTGTCTGAAGTAAGTATTTATAATTCGTTTTCATACACATAGATGGGAGATCTCGTGGGACACTCATCCGTTTTTTAGTTGAAATCACGTTAAATGAAAAAGGAGATGATGTAAATGTTATTAGAAGAAATCTATTGAAAAAGAATTATTTATAGTATTAAAAAACGATCATTTTATGATATGGACGTTTCGTTTAATTTGAATTTTGTTGAAAATATGTCAAGTACTTGACTGTTAAAAAGAAGAAAAACTTTAATTTTTAGTTGCGCAACATGAAAAATTAGTATATTTGCCACGCAATAATCGATCGTTTTTTAAGATGAAGGTATGAAAAACGACAAAATGACGATTGTTTGCATGGGGATAGAATATCATTTTCTTCCAAAGACAGTTTTTGCGGGCTGTACCTGTTTAAGGATGGTGCGTAGAACAAGTGGAAAACAAAACGTTAAAGCCTGATTTTGCAGGTTAATGCGCGAAGCGTATCCTAATGAATCGTGATACAAAAATTATTATTAATCAATCACGAAGATTCCAGATTTTATAAACTATATATATGTTAGAGAGTACGAGAACGTTACATTGGTATGCGGCGTACACTAAAATCAATCAGGAATTAACGATTAAAAAGCGGTTGGATGGTCTGGAGATCGAGAATTATCTGGCCATGCGGGATGAAGTACGTGAAACTTCTTCAGGGAGGAAAAACGTGCGTGTCATCTTGATTCCTCATTTGATTTTTATCCGAACGGATCAATCAACCGCTTTCTCGTTACTTAATGATCATGGTTTGAGTATCATTTATTTGAAGGACTTGGAAACCCGTCATTTGTTGGTCGTTCCCGACAAGCAAATGCGTGATTTCATGTTTATTCTTGATTTTTCAGATTCTACCGTTGAGGTAATTAATGAAGAGTTGAAACGTGGTGATCGGGTACGAGTAATTAAAGGCCCTTTAATCGGGTTAGAGGGAGAATTGCTCCGTATCAAGGGGCACAAACGTGTGATAGTACGCCTGGAAGGAGTGGTTTCTGTTGCCACTTCTTATATTCCGGGATCTTTCCTAGAAAAAATAAAATAGCGATTGTGGCGATGAATTTTAGTGATTTGTACAAGAAAATATCGGACATTCCAATCGGGGATTTTCCCTCGTCTGCCTTGTCCGGTTTATTGCACGGGTATATTTCGGTTTTCTCGATGGTACGGGTAAACCCGTGGTTGGAAGAGGTGTATGGTTCCCAATGGGATATCCATGAACGAATCCGGGAAATAGCAGGGGAGTTAGCTGATTTGGTAAACGATCCTTCGATCTCGTTGGAAGAACGAGTTGTCCACGTGGCCGATTTGCTGGAAACCTATTTGATGTATTCCGATATGGATTTTCTGGATATTGCCTTGGAGGCTGCTTACGAGATCATATCACCGGAAGGAAGTGATGAGATCGTGTTGCCTTGTCGTACTCCGGAAATGTGTCGGTTGTTGTGTAGCTGTTACTATTTTACGGGAGAAGAGAGGTGTGCGGAGTTGGCGGGAGAGATTGTAAATGGATTAAAATCTTGTGTTTTAGATAAGAGTTTAGATGATGAAAATGCGTTAATATATTTACTTTCCATGGAGTTCTATGTAGATATAGTTGGTGAGGGAGAAGATTGGAAGCATGTGATAAGTAGCCTTAAAGCTAACGTGTTGCAGTTGTTGGAGAAAGAAAAAATTCATGAATCACTTTTAAGGCAAGTGTTTTATTTCAATGTGTTTGCTTTGTACGAATACATGAAGTTAGGAGTGATTGAAAGCAAGTAATTTAAGAAATTCAGTTTACTTATGATTGATATAGATTGGTTTATTGGTGAATATATAACAAAAAGACCTGTTAGTATGTTTGTTCAAGATATTGAAACAAACAAAGAAAAACTGTTAAAGGAAATTCAAGGGAAAAAAGTATTAGTAATTGGAGGTGCGGGTACGATAGGTTCCTCGTTTATAAGAGCGATATTGCCTTTTAAACCGATAGAATTAGTGGTGATTGATATTAGTGAAAATGGTTTAACAGAGTTAACTCGGGATTTACGCTCAACAAGTTGTATGTATGTACCTGAAAAATATAGAACTTATCCGATTAATTACGCCGATCCGATTTTTGAGAAAATATTTAGGGAGGCAAAAGGTTTTGATATTGTTGCTAATTTTTCGGCTCATAAGCATGTGAGAAGCGAGAAAGATCAATATTCTGTAGAGGCTTTGTTAGAGAATAACGTGATAAAAGCTCGTCGTCTGCTAGATCTGTTGGTCGAGATCCCTCCAAAACATTTTTTTTGTGTATCAACGGATAAGGCTGCTAATCCCGTGAATGTGATGGGGGCGAGTAAGAAAATCATGGAAGATATGATATTTGCCTACTCTGATAAATTTAAAATTAGTACAGCACGTTTTGCAAATGTTGCTTTTTCTAATGGTTCATTATTGGCAGGATTTATTGATCGTTTAATGAAAAAGCAACCATTGGTGGCTCCATTGGATGTAAAACGTTATTTTGTTTCACCAGATGAGAGTGGGCAAATTTGTATGCTCTCTTGTATTTTGGGTAAAAATAAAGAGATATTCTTTCCTAAGTTAGGAGAAGAACAGATGTTGAGTTTTGCTCAAATTTGTGATGATTTTTTGCATGTGTTGGGGTACGAGGTAAAAAGATGCGAGAATGATGAGGACGCGAAAAGGTATGCGGCAGAAATGTCTGTTAATGATAAAACGTATCCTGTAGTTTATTTTAATAGTGATACTACTGGCGAAAAGAGTTTCGAGGAATTTTATATTCCCGGTGAAAAATTGAATATGGAGCGTTTTGGGTCATTAGGGGTTATAGAGGAGGTGAAGGTACGTCCGATAAATGATATTGACAATTTGTTTTTTGAATTGAAAAATGTTTTTGCAAAAGATGTTTTTTCAAAGGAAGAGATTGTTAAGGTTATGAAGCGTTTCATACCGAATTTTGAACATGTGGAGAAGGGAAAGAATTTGGATCAAAAGATGTAAATTAATAGTATAAATTTATGGAATATCAAATTCCTTTATTTCAATTGAATTTCGGAGAAGAAGAAATTCAAGCCGTGACGGAAACAATCCGTTCTAAATGGATTTCTACGGGACCTAAATGTGAAGAATTAGAACAATTATTTGTAGAGATGATGCAGGTAAAACATGCCGTAAGTGTATCGAATTGTACGGATGCTTTGCATTTGGCATGTTTAACGTGTGGATTGCAGCCGGGAGATGAGGTACTTTGTCCTTCATTAACTTTTGCAGCTTCGGTAAATTGTGTTCGGTATGTAGGTGCTACTCCTGTTTTTTGTGATATTGTGGGACCTGGGCATATAAATATTGATCCAGAAGATATCAAGAGAAAGATAACTGCTAAAACGAAAGCGATTGTGGTTGTTCACATGGCTGGTTTTCCAGCTATGATGGATGAGATTATGACAATAGCTAGAGAATATCACTTGAAAGTGATTGAGGATGCGTGTCATGGTCCGCTTTCCGAGTATAAAGGGAAAAAATTGGGAACGATAGGAGACGTGGCCACGTTTAGTTTCTTTTCAAATAAGAATATTAGCACGGGAGAGGGGGGGATGTTGATTACGAATAATGATAAGATTGCAGCCAAGGCTCGATTATTGCGTTCTCATGGAATGACAACGATGTCATACCAGCGGGCTAAAGGGCATGCAACAGCTTATGATATTGTTGAGTTAGGGTATAATTTTCGTATGGACGATATTCGGGCTTCGATTGGATGTGTGCAAATGCGGAAATTGCAGGCAGATTTGGAGAGGCGGATTCGTGTTAGAAATAAATATGTGGATGAATTAACTCAAGTGAAAGGAGTGGTAGTTCCGTTTGCAGATAACACGGAATTTGTATCGAACTACATCATGCCGATCGTGTTGGTTGACTCAACAAAAGAAAAAAGAGATCGAGTTCGTGATGCAATTCATCAAGCTGGGATTCAAACGAGTAATCATTATCCGGCAATACATAAATTTTCGATTTATAAAGATTATGGGGCGGTGTTACCTCAAACAGAATACGTGGCAGATAATGAAATCACTTTACCGATGTATGCTGCATTGACAGATGAGCAGATTGAATTTATTGTTAGAATAGTAGATAGAGCAATTCATGACTAAAAAATCGATATTAGTTTTTGGGGTAGGGGAATTGCAATGTTCTATTATAAACAGGGCTAAAGAGAAAGGTTTGTTTGTGGTGGGGATTGATCCATGTGCAGATGCTTATGGCAAGGAACTGGTAGATGCTTTCGAAGTTGTTGATGGTCAGGATTATGAAAGAACTTTGGCGGTTGCTCGGAAATATAATGTAGCAGGTATAATTACGGCGGCAACGGATAAGCCTTTGGTTATGATGGCTAGAGTGGCAAAAGAATTGAATTTAAAGTTTTATCCCGAGGATACGGCTATTATTTCCACTGATAAGTTTCTAATGAAAGAGGCCTTTAGGAAAGGAAATATTCCATGTGCTAAAGGAAAACTTATATTTTCTGTTGATGAGATTGATGATTTCGTTTTTCCTGTAATATTGAAACCAAGAGATAATTCCGGAAGCAGAGGTGTTATCTTGTGTGATAATATTGATTCATTAAAAACTGCATTCGAGGAAACTATTCGGTACACAAAAAAAAGTTCTGTTTTAGTGGAAGAGTTTATAGAGGGGAAGGAATATAGTATTGAGAGTCTTCATTGGAATGGCAATACGGAAATTATTCAATTTACGGAAAAAAGAACAACACCTTTTCCATATAATGTAGAGTTAGGACACATACAACCAGCGGATATTTCTTCAATAGATAAAGAAAAAATTAGGAAAATAATAGAACAATTAGCTATTGTTTTGAAATTTGATAATTGTGCTTCCCATACAGAGTTAAAAATTAATAACAAAGGAATTTTTGTTATAGAAACAAGTCCGAGATTGGGGGGAGATTATATAACTTCAATGCTGGTTCCTTTATCGACAGGGGTAAATATGGAAGATTTGTTAATTAATATTTCTTTGGGAAATAAAATATGTGTTTGTGATTGCAAACATCAATTTGATAAATTTTCTGGAGTTACTTTTATTGCGTTGTTAAAACAGGGGAAAATTACGCATATTAATGCTATTGAAATGAATAGTAAAATAATGTCTTGTTCAAATGTGAAATTTTTTATATTTAAGTTGAAACAAGGGGATGAAATTGTAAAGATTACTAATAGTTTAGATCGTTATGGACAAATTGTAATGCAAGAAAATAGTAGAGAAAAATTAATGGAAGCTTTGCAAAAAGGCAATGTGATTGTAAATAAGTGTGTTCAAATATTGAATAATAGATAATTTTTGTGGAGAAATTAGTTATAATTGGGAGTGGAGAATATAGTCAACAGGTAGTTGATTATGCTCTTTCTACAAAAAAATTTCAGATAATAGGATTTATCGATAATAATCGGAGTAAGGGAGAAGTTATCATAGGGTATCCAGTATTGGGAGGAGATGATTGTATTGGAGAGTTGTATAAGACAGGAGTATTTGATAGTATATTTATAGCTCTTGGATATTTGAATTTGCATACAAAAGAAAAATTATATAATTATTTGAAAGATGCAAATATCCCATTAGCTCAAATAATATCTCCAATGGCGATAGTGCATCCTACTGCTAAAATAGGAGAGGGGTGTTTGATTACAGAAGGGGTGATAGTAATGAAAAATGTTGTAATTAAAGATGATGTCTATATAGGTTCTGGTTCCTTAATAGGGCATGATTCTATAATAGGAGAGCATTCTTTTGTTGCGGGACGTGTTGCAATGGCAGGATTTGTTAATATTGGTAAGCGCAATTTTATTGGGGTAAACTCTTCTGTAGCAAATAATATAAAGGTATGTGATGATGTATGGATTTCTTTGGGAGCTATAATTGCGAAGAATTTAAAGTTGCCAGGGAAATATTTTGCGTCATCATTAAAATTGATAAAACTGTGATTTGTTTATGATAAATGCATTTATGTTTCCTGGACAGGGCTGTCAAAAAGCAGGAATGGGGTTGGATCTTTATAATAATTTTGAAGAAGCGAGAGAATATTTTAAAAGAGCCGATGAGTTTCTTGGATGGAAGATATCAGAGGTTATGTTTTATGGTTCTGAGACAGAATTAATGGAAACGAAAAATACACAGCCTGCAGTGTTCTTATATGAGGTTATTTTATCTTTAGTTCAAAAAGAAGTTTCCCCAGATGTTGTTGCAGGACATTCTTTGGGTGAATTTGCAGCGTTGGTTGTTAGTAAAACTATTTCTTTTGAAGATGGGTTAAATCTTGTTTTAAATAGGGCCTTAATTGCACAAGAAGTTTGTGATCGATTTGATTCTGCAATGGGGGCTGTAATAGGTTTTTCTGATGAATATGTACGAGAAAGATTAAAAGTTATTTCAGAGGAGACTAATGAACCTCTTTATATTGCAAATTATAATGGTCCAGGACAAATTGTGATTACGGGTTCTAAAAAAGGAGTTCGATTAGCGTGTAAAATGTTAAAATCAGAAGGAGCGAAGAAAGCTGTACTTCTCGCAATTGGAGGTGCTTTTCATTCTCCATTTATGAATGCAGCTCAGATTGAATTAGGAAAAATTATTAAGAATACAGAATTTTTTAAACCAGTTTGTCCTGTGATTCAATGTGTGGATGCAAAGGCTCATGTTGACCCGATACGAATAAAAGAAAATTTACTTAAACATATAACTCATTCTGTTTTATGGGGTGAAATGGTTTATGAAATGTTGAAATATGGTGTTGATAATTTTTATGAAGTAGGAACAGATGATACTCTTCAAAAGATTGTTAAACGTATATGTCCAGATAAAAATGTAACTAGTATATTGTATTTGCCTTGTTATGCAGGCAAGATTAAAGATTATTCTATTAAATAAATAATGCTATAAATTTGAATGTATGGAATTAAATGATTTTGTAAAAAAAATTGCTGCAGAGTTTGATGAAACTCCAGTTGAGAAATTTTCAGCTTCTGTAAAATTTAAAGATTTAGAAGAATGGGGGTCTTTAACAGCTTTGTCAATTATTTCTATGATTGATGAAGAATTTGACAAGAAAATCACAGGTGAGGATTTAAGGTCATGCGGGACAATAGAGGAATTGTATAACTTGGTGTTGGCAAAATGACTATGTATAATCCATTTTCTTTGGATGGTAAAGTAATATTAGTTACGGGAGCTTCTTCTGGAATTGGGAGAGGTATTGCTATTGAATGTTCAAAGATGGGTGCAAAGATAATTCTTTGTGCCCGTGATTTGAAGCGACTGACAGAAACCTATAATTTATTAGAAGGTCAGCATCATATTATTATGCAAGCGGATTTATCTCGACAATCTGATATAGAGAATTTGGTTAAAGACTTACCTTCTATAAATGGAATTGTGCATTGTGCAGGAATTTTGGAAATTATACCTGTAAAGTATATAAATAGTAATGTTTTTGATAAAATATTTAATATAAATACATTGGCGCCAATTTTACTTACTGCCCAAACAGTGAAACTGAGAAAATTATTGTCGAACTCATCTATCGTTTTTATTTCTTCAATTTCAGGAATTTCTATAGCTAATGTAGGAGAAGCAGTATATTCTGCTTCTAAAGGAGCGATTTCCGGTTTTGTAAAAGCTGCAGCATTAGAACTAGCTAATCGAAATATTAGAGTGAATAGTATCAATCCATATCAAGTTCCATCAAACTTATTAAATAAGTTTACTGAGGTTTTTACAGAGGTAAATATGGAGAGTACATTAGAGAAAATCCCTTTAAAGAGAGTGGGCAAGCCAGAAGATATTGCTTATGGTGCTATATATTTGTTATCTAATGCTTCAAGTTGGGTTACCGGTTCTAATTTGGTTATTGATGGTGGTTTTACATTATTGTGAGATATAGATGAAAGCGTATATAAAAAAAATAGAATATTATTTGCCAGAGAGTGTATTGACAAATGCGCAAATAGTAGAGAAATTTCCAGAATGGACTATTGAAAAAATTGAAAATAAGATAGGTATACGTACGCGTCATGTTGTAAAAGAAGATGAAACAGCTTCTGATTTAGCTTGTCAAGCTGTAGAGAAATTATTTACTGGGAGTTCATTTGCAAAAGAAAGTGTTGATTGTTTGATTTTTTGTTCTCAAAGTCCAGATTATATATTACCAAGTACGGCTTGTATTTTGCAAAAGCGTTTAGGGCTTCTTGATTCCATAGCAGCGTATGATGTAAATTTAGGCTGCTCTGGTTGGATTTATGGAATATCAATAGCGAAGGGATTGGTATGTAGTGGTATTAGTAAAAATGTATTGTTGGTAACCGCTGAAACCTATTCCAAGTATCTTCATCCACAAGATAAAGGTAATAGGACTATATTTGGAGATGGAGCTGCGGCAACTTTAATTAGTGATAATGGAATTGCAGAAATAGGAAATTTTGTTTTTGGAACAGATGGGGCAGGAGCGGAGAATTTGATAGTAAAATGTGGGGGGGCAAGAAATCGTTATCCGTTAAACGATTTGTCTTTTGATGATTTTGGTAATCCCAAATCATCAGATTATTTGTATATGGATGGAGCATCGATATTGAACTATACGTTGGATAGAATTCCGACCTTGGTTTATGATGTATTACAGAAAAATGATATAGGAATAGAAGATATTGATTTACATATATATCATCAAGCAAATAGATATATTGCAAATTTGCAAAGGCGAAAATTGAAAATAGATGTAGAGAAATATTATCATTGTTATGAAGAATGTGGAAATACTGTTTCATCAACAATTCCAATTGCAATTTTTGAAGCATTGAAAGATGGTTCTATTCAAAAAGGTTATAAAGTGTTATCTGTGGCTCAAGGTTTAGGTTATTCTTGGGGAGGCTGTGTATTGACATTTTGAATTAATTAAATAGTTTGTATATGTCTACGAATAGGGTTGAATATTTATTTGATTATTTTACGTTGACTAATTATAAATCACTATTAGAATTAGCTCTCGAAAAAGGTTTTTGTTTTATCGTATTTACAGATAATTTTTTAGCCGATAGAAAAGATATTTTGTGGAGGCATGATGTAGAGTTTTCTCCAGATATAGCATTAAAAATGGCTCAAATAGAACATGATTTAGGTGTGAAAGCAACTTATTTTTTTCAAATTCATAGTGAATTTTACAATATATTTGATTGTTATTTTAGTGACATTTTGAAGAAAATAAAATTATTGGGGCATGAAGTAGGACTCCATTTTGATGCACATTATTATGGTGTCAAAACAGAAAATGAATTAACGAGGTTTATTGAATTAGATAAAAATTATTTTGAACAGGTTTTTGATTGTCATTTGAGTGTTTTTTCATTTCACAATACCAATTCGTTTATTCTTAAATGTGAAGATTACGAATATGGAGGATTGGTAAATGTCTATTCTAAATATTTTAAAGAGCGATTTAGATATTGTGCTGATAGTACTGGATATTGGAGATATGAAGTTTTGGACGAACTACTAAAAGATAGTAGTGTAAGACATTTGCAGGTTCTTACTCATGATGCAATGTGGAGTACGGAGGTATTATCACCAAGAAAGCGGGTGATGAAAAGTATTCAAGATAATGCAGATCGGATAAAGAGACAATATGATGATTTACTTCCAATGTTAGGAGCAAAAAATATTGATGACGAATGAATTCATCAAATAGGATAATTGTAAATACAGGAATACTCTATGGCCAGTTGTTAATTCAGCTGGTTTTAGGGTTAATTACGACTCGTTTTGTATTAAAGGCTTTAGGGGAAGTTGATTATGGTATTTATATGCTAGTTGCAGGGATTGTTACGATGTTAAGTGTAGTTAATTCTAGTATGATAAATACTTCTATGAGATATATAGCTTATTGTTTGGGACAAGGGGATATTGGTGTCGTAAAAAAGATGTTTAATACAACACTTTACATCCATATAATTGTTGGAGTGTTTGTTATTTTATTGATGGAAATTGGAGGGTGGATAATGTTTGAATATGTGTTGAATATTCCTGCGGATAAAATTTTTGAAGCAAAAATAGTATACCAGTTTATGGTTATTACAACTTTTATTTCAATAATTTCAGTTCCTTATGATGCCGTGATGAATGCTCATGAACATATTCTTATTTTGTCTATTATAGATATCTTGGGATTTATATTGAATTTATTACTAGCTATTTATTTGTTGTATGCAGATAAATTTTTGTTAATTCAATATGGTTTTTGTATGTTTTTAATTCAGGTTTTGCTGAGGTTTGTGAAACAACAAATAAGTAAGAAAAAATATGAAGAATGTAGGTTAGATTTTAAAAAAGAGATTGATCGTACATTGATAAAAGAAATATTAACATTTACAGGTTGGAATTTATTTGGGATGATTGCTGCTTTATTTGTAGGGCAATTAAGGGGAATATTCTTGAATTTCTTTTTTGGTGTGAAATTGAATGCTGCAGAGGGATTAGGTAAACAAGTTAATGCTGCAATTAATAAATTATCTACGGGAATAACTAAAGCAATTACGCCTCAACTTAATAAAAGTGAAGGTGCTGGGAATCGTGAGTATGTATTAAAAATAACAAATACAGGAATAAAATACACAACATTAATGTTTGCGTTAGTGGCAATACCTTTCATATTAGAGTGTCGTTATTTTTTGAGTTTATGGTTAGGAGAGGTTCCCATTTATACAGTAATTTTTTGTCAAATTATATTATTGCAGCAATTAGTAGATAAATTTACTTGGCAGATAGGAAATGCTATTCGCGCAGTGGGAATTATTCGAAATTATCAGTTGGCAGAAGGATGTTTGTTTTTATTGGGAATTCCTATTGGTTGGAGTGTATTATACATAAGTGGAAAACCAATTTCAATTTTTATTGTTGAGCTAATTATATTTTTTTTAGTTTCTGGAATTCGAATTTTTTACGGTAAAAAGATAGTAGGATTAGATATATCTATTTTTATTAAAAGTACAATTTGTCCTATATTGTTTCCGATGTTGTTAGCTTTTGCATTGGCTTATATTGTTCATTTATTGCCAATAGAGGATGTTGCTAGAGTTTTTGCAGTATTTAGTGTTTTTGTAGGTGTTTTTTCTTTATTGTTTTATTGTTGGGGTATGTCTAAAGAAGAAAAATTTTTTTTAAGGAACATGATTGTTAATTGTGTTCTTAGAAAGTGAGGATGAGCTATTATTAAATATATTATATATGAAAGTAGTAATAATAACACACTTTTCAAATTCACTGGTTCGAGCATGTTTGCCTATTTCTCGTTTGAAATTAGATAATTGGATTCGTGCAATAGTTGGACAAAAATCAAATCGCTTTGATAAAGATTTTGCACCTTGGATAACAGTCTTAATAAATGAATTGAGAAAGAAAAAAAATTTAGAGCTTCATGTAATAGCTCCTTATATGGGGTTAAGAAATGATATATGTGAATTTTGTAAAGAGGGGGTGCATTATCATTTTTTTAATTGTAGCTTATCATCATATTATTTAGAAAGTTTGATGCTTTTGTTGAAAAAGGATTTTATGATTCTTAAGTATAAAAAAAATCGTAAAATCATAAAGAAGTTTGTTCGAGATATTCGGCCAGATATTATAAATTTGTATGGAGCAGAAAATCCTTATTATGCATGTTCTGTTTTAGATATAAATGATGTTCCCATAATTTCATCATGTCAAACAGTATATTCTAATCCCCAACGTATTAAATCAGAACCAGTTTCTAAACGTAGATGGGAAATGGAAGAGCAAATATTTAAACATGTGAAATATTTTGGAGTTTCGTGTGACCTATATGATCAATTGGTGAAGAAGGTAAATCCTCATGCATTGACTTTTTTTCATCGCTTTCCAGCAATGGATATTCCTGAAATAGAAGAAAGAATAAAAGAATTTGATTTTGTGAATTTTGCCGCAAATCATTGTGATAAGAAAGGATCATTTGATTCTATATTGGCTTTAAATATAGTGAAACAGAAATATCCTAATGTAATTTTGAATATTGCAGGAGGATGTGCTCCTAGCGTAAAAAATGAAATGTTGCAATTAATAGAAAGATTTGAATTGCAAAATAATGTTGTATTTACAGATTACTTCTCTCAACATATAGATTTATTGAATCATGTGAAGAAGGCTTGGTATGCAGTATTACCTGTTAAATTAGATGTAATATCTGGGACTATATTGCAGGCAATGAAATTGGGATTGCCTGTTGTAACTAATATTACGAGTGGGACTCCTAGTTTAAATTTGAAAGAACAATGTGTTTTATTAGCAGAGCCTAATAATATTCAAGATTTAGCAGATAAAATGATTCAATTATTGGATTCTTCTATTTTAGCAAATGAATTGAAAAAAAATGCACGAGAATATTATAATGCATATTCTGATAATGAGGCAATTGTAGATAGATTAGTTCAAATATATCAAGTGATTATAGACCATCATTGTTATAATCGAGCAATACCAAAACAATTTTTATTTAAATATTAGACTAATGGAGAAGCATGTAGAGATATCAAAAATTATAGATTTTTTGAGAGAAAATGTACATAAGGTATATGGAATTTGTAATAATATAACTGTTTCTTGTCTTAGTGATATAGAACATGTAAATGAAAATACGTTAGATTGGATTAGTCCTCATCGGAAAAATAAATTAGATATAGCAGAGAAGTCCAAGGCTTTAGTGATTGTAGTTGGAGAAGATATTGGATATTCTGATAAGTTAGAGAGTCAAGGTAAAGTTATTATTGTGGTCGATGATGCAAAAAAAGCTCTTGCAAAAGTAGCCAATGAATTTTGGATAGAAGCTAAAACGGCGTTTGTTCACCCTGCTGCTAATATAGATAAGGAAGCAAGGGTTGATTCATCTGTATACATAGGTGCAGGATGTGCGATAGGAAAATGTTCAATAGGTTCTAACACGGTGATTCATCCCAATGTTACTATTTATGATGGTGTTACAATTGGGAAAAATTGTATAATTCATTCGGGGGTCGTTATAGGAACAGATGGGTTAGGGTGTCAGCGAGAAATTGATGGTTCTTTAGTTAAATTTCCACATTTTGGTGGTGTTATTATTGGTAATGATGTTGAAATAGGTGCGAATTCCCAGATAGCTAGGGGAGCTTTAAGTGATACGATAATAGGAGATGGCTGTAAAATTAATGGTTTGTGTTTTATTGCACATAATTGTATTTTAGGAAAAAATGTATGGATTACAGGAGACACAATGCTTGCAGGATCTGTAAAAGTTGAAGATAATGTAACAATATTTTCTAAAGTAATCGTAAGAGAACAAGTTTGTATTGGTATGTCTTCTATTGTAGGAATGGGATCTGTTGTAACAAAAAGTATCCCTGCAAATGAAATGTGGTTAGGTGTTCCTGCGAAAAGAATAGAAAAATGATAGAAAAGTTAAATAAATTGTGTATACCTAAATCGCTATCTGTATTTTCCGCTTTAAAACGAATGGATGAACAAAAGCGTAAATTACTTATAGTTGTTGATAATGATAATTCTTTTTATCGTTTATTGAGTATCGGTGATATTCAAAGAGCCATTATTGGAAATATTAATTTATCTACGTCTGTAGATAAAATTTTGCGTAGTGAAACTAAAGTCGCTTTAGTAACTGACGATGTTGAGCTAGTAAAGCAGGCTATGCGTGAGCGTAGGATTGAGTTTATGCCGATTATAGGTATTAACAAGGAAATCATTGATGTGTTATTTTGGGAAGATTTGTTCCCAAAAGAAATTGTGAGAGAAAAAGAACAATTGAATTTACCTGTTGTAATCATGGCAGGTGGTAAAGGAACTAGATTAGCTCCATTAACACATGTGTTACCCAAACCATTAATTCCTATTCGTCAAAAGTCTATGCTGGAAGATATAATGGATCAATTTGTAGCTGTTGGATGTCATGATTTTTATATATCAGTGAATTATAAAGCTGAAATGATAAAATATTATATGAGTTCACTACATAATTCAGATTATAATTTATCTTATTTTCAAGAAGATATGCCATTGGGAACTGCAGGAAGTTTACATCTATTGAAAGATAAAATCAAAGATACTTTTTTTGTTTCTAATTGTGATATTTTGATAGATCAAGATTATTCTGATATAATAAGATATCATAGGGAGAGACAGAATGAAATAACTTTAGTTGCTGTGTTAAAAGAATATTATATTCCTTATGGTACATTAGAAACCAAAGAGAATGGAAGATTAAAATCTATAACAGAAAAGCCTAATCTTGTATTTAAGATTAATGCTGGTTTTTATGTTTTGGAACCTCATTTAATAAAAGAGATTCCGTGTGGAGAATTTTATCATATAACGGATTTAATAGAAAAATTAAAAAAAGAAGGTCGAAATATAGGAGTGTTTCCTGTTAGCGAGGGTGCGTGGACAGATGTTGGAAATTGGGAAGAATATATGCATTGTATCGGATTTGATTTATAGTTATGCGTGTTAAATATTGTAAAATGCATGATTGTGTTTTAAAATTAATCTTGTTGTTTTTGGCTTTTGCTTCGTTCCGTCCATTTTTTACATTTATACCCATAACACCATTACTAGAAAGTTTGGTGTTATCACTAATCTTTATAACAAGTTATAAAGTGCTTTGTAATAAAGCAATCGTATTTTTTTTGATTTATTATTTATTGGTGTTTATAGATTTATTCGTATGTGGTAATACCTTCATGCAAGGAAATTTGTATGTAGTATTTACATTTAGTATGGAATTGTCTTTTTTGTTTATTGTTTATTACTTTGTTAAAATAAGTTTAGATGATTGGGTTAAAGCGACTAAATATGTATGTACGTTTATATTATTATCTGCGTTAATAACATTTTTTTTTAATTTAAAACAGCCAGGATTTTATCGTAATGTTGAACTTGAGAGAGAGGAGTTTAGAATGGTTTATGAGGCACGAGGTGTTTTATCCTATTATATGTTTCATGCAATAGCTCTTTTATTTCCTTTTTTGATTTTAGTTTGGAAACTTGATAAGAGTAAAGTATATCGTAATGTATCAATATTGTTGTTATTTTTGTTTATTTACTTGATGTTCTCAAGTTCTATAACAACGGCTGTGGCATTGGGAGGAATTTCTATAGTTTTGGCTTTAAATACAAGTACAAATAAAAAACAAATTGGTTTAATTTTATTTTTATTTATAGTAGGGTTGTGGGGAAAGAGTATTGTTTTAGGTGTGATAGATTTTTTACTACCATTTGCAGAAGGAACAGGAATGTATCAAAAGTTGGATGTCATTCGTTTAGGGGTTTCTTATGGAGATCAAATTATGCTAACAAATGGCCGAAGTAATTTGTATGGTGATTCTTGGGATGCTTTTTGTAATAATCCTTTTTTAGGCTGTCATAATGCAAATTTGTTGGGAGAGCATTCGTTTATTATAGATAGATTAGGTTTTTATGGTTTAATCGGTTTTTTGCCTTATTTGATATTTCTTTTTTTACAAATAAAGATGCCATTAAAATATATTTCACCCTATATAAGACCTTATTATTATTGGTCTTATTTTCCTTATATAGGTATGATGTTTTTGAAAAACATTCATTTATATGAAATGTATTGTGTCGTGTTTATTGTTGTTCCGGGGCTCTATATATGGGCCTCTAAAAGATATTTCCCTTCTTATTTGAAATAATTGTATTCAGGAGATTGTAAGGTGTAGTTATCTTAATTGAAGCAATATATATTTTAATTGAGTTAAAATTTATTTCGTTAAATAATAGAAATGTACATAGAATGAATGTATTTGGTTTGCATATAGAATTTAATCATGATGTGTTTGATAATACGGTATTTACGTTGATTAAAGAACGAGGAAAAGGTTATGTTTGTGTTATAGATGCAAATGTTTTGACGATGTCTCGTCGAGATAGAAATTATCAAAATGTAATAAATGCAGCTTATGTAAATACATGTGATGGAAGTTCTATTGCAAGTATGGTTAATATTATATATAAGACTCATTATAAGGCGTATAATGGACCAGAAATTTTTGGAAAATATATAGAAAAGCCAATACGGCAATTACTTCTTGGAAATACTCAGGAGAAATACAACATGATAAAAACGGTATTACGCGATAAAAATGTAGATGATACTTATTTGTCGTATTTACCCTTACCTTTTATAAGTGTGAATGATTTTAATTATGAGGAAATTGCAAAGCAAATAAATCAAATACAAGCAGATATAATATGGGTTTCTTTAGGTGCTCCTAAGCAAGAAATATTTATGAATAAGATTTTACCTTATATTGATAAAGGCGTTATGTTTGGGATTGGGGCTGCTTTTAATTTTTATATAGGTGAATTAAATTGTCCCAAAATACATATCGGTTCATTGAGATTTATTTGGTTGGATAGGTTGTATAGAGAACCTAAAAAAATCTGGCGGAGATTATTTAATTACTTGAAAATTCTACCTGGTTTATATTTAACAGAGATGAAGCGTAAAAGAAAAAATAATCGAGATTAGTCCTTGAGAAAAATAATTATTGAAATAGTATGACAAAGGTTGCATTAATAACTGGCATAACAGGTCAGGATGGGTCTTTCTTGGCCGAATTTTTACTGGAAAAAGGGTATGAAGTACATGGAATAATTCGGCGCTCCTCGTCCTTCAATACTGGGCGAATTGAACATCTTTATTTGGATGAATGGGTGCGAGACATGAAAAATAAACGGTTGATTAACTTGCATTATGGCGATATGACGGATTCCAGCTCGTTGGTTCGGATATTGCAACAAGTGAGACCAACCGAGATATATAATCTGGCGGCACAAAGTCACGTGAAAGTGTCTTTCGATTGCCCAGAATACACGGCTGATGCGGATGCTTTGGGGACTTTGCGTTTGCTTGAGGCGATACGTATACTGGGAATGGAGAAAACATGTCGGGTTTATCAAGCCTCAACTTCAGAATTGTACGGGTTAGTACAGGAAGTTCCTCAAAAAGAGACAACACCTTTTTACCCTCGTTCCCCGTATGGTGTGGCCAAGCAATATGGTTTTTGGATCACTAAAAATTATCGGGAGGCATATGGAATGTATGCGGTTAACGGGATATTGTTTAACCACGAGAGCGAGAGAAGGGGAGAGACTTTTGTTACGCGTAAGATCACGATAGCTGCAGCACGTATAGCGCAAGGGTATCAAGATAAATTGTATCTGGGTAATATAGATTCGTTAAGGGATTGGGGATATGCTAAAGATTACGTGGAATGTATGTGGTTGATTCTTCAACATGATACCCCGGAGGATTTTGTTATTGCGACCGGGGAATACCACACGGTACGGGAGTTTACGACACTTGCCTTTAAAGAAGTGGGCATTGAGCTTCGCTGGGAAGGGAAAGGAATAGATGAGAAAGGTATTGATGCGAGAACAGGTAAGGTGTTGGTCGAGATAGATCCGAAATATTTTCGTCCCGCAGAAGTCGAACAATTGTTGGGGGACCCGACAAAAGCTAAAACTTTACTTGGTTGGAATCCTCAAAAGACTTCATTCCAGGAATTAGTGAAGATTATGGTCGAGCATGATATGAAGTTCGTGAAGAAAATTCATCTTAAAGCACAAATGTGATGAATAAGGATAGTAAGATATACGTGGCTGGACATCGAGGACTAGTCGGGTCGGCAATATGGAATAACTTAATTTCTAAAGGGTATACTAATTTAATCGGGGCAACTCATCAAGAATTGGATTTGCTGGATGGAGTATCCGTGAAAGCGTTTTTTGATAAAGAAAAACCCGAGTACGTGATTCTTGCTGCAGCGCATGTTGGAGGGATAATGGCAAACAATACTTATCGAGCAGACTTTATTTACGAGAATTTGCAGATTCAACAGAACGTGATAGGAGAGAGTTTTCGGCATCACGTGAAAAAGTTACTCTTTTTAGGTAGTACTTGTATTTATCCTCGGGAAGCTTCCCAACCTATGGTGGAAGATTGCCTGTTGACCTCGACATTAGAATACACGAATGAACCTTATGCGATAGCTAAAATTGCAGGTTTGAAATTGTGCGAGAGTTTTAACTTGCAATACGGAACTAATTATATTGCGGTGATGCCGACAAATCTCTACGGGCCGAATGATAATTTTCATTTAGAAAATAGTCACGTGATGCCTGCAATGATTCGAAAGATATTTTTGAGTAAATGTTTGATGGAGGAGGATTGGAATGCTTTAAAAAAGGATTTAAATACTCGTCCTGTTGAGGGGGTAAACGGGGAATGTGGTTTGGATGTGATTCTTCCTGTTTTAGGGAAATATGGTATTTATTCTGATCGGGTTGAACTTTGGGGCTCTGGGAAACCTTTGAGAGAATTTTTATGGAGTGAAGAAATGGCTGATGCGTCTGTATTTGTGTTGGAACACGTGGATTTTAAAGATACTTATCAAGAAGGAGAGAAGGAGATTCGCAATTGTCATATTAACGTGGGTACGGGGAAAGAAATCTCGATTAAGCAGCTTTCTGAGGTAATATCGAGTGTTATGAATTACAAGGGGAAAATTAAATTTGATACTTCTAAACCGGATGGTACCATGCGAAAGTTGACGGATCCATCGAAACTTCATGCTTTGGGGTGGCATCACAAAATAGAGGTTGAAGATGGGGTAAAATATTTATTTGAATGGTATAAAACGACTTTATAATTATGACAAAGAAAGTGTTTGTATCCGGTTGTTACGATATGTTACATAGCGGGCATGTTGCTTTCTTTAAAGAAGCTGCTCGGTTTGGTGATTTGTATGTCGGAATTGGTTCGGATAAAACAATATACGAGTTAAAATCCAGGCAAACTGTTTGTTCCGAAATTGAACGTTTGTACATGGTTAAAGCTGTTCGGTACGTGAAAGATGCTTGCATAAATTCCGGTTCCGGGATGATGGATTTCGTGGAGAGTGTGGAGCGTGTCAAACCGGATGTATTTGTGGTAAATGAGGATGGCGATTCAGAGATTAAAAGAATGTTTTGCAAGGAACGAGGTATTGAATATGTGGTGTTGAAGCGTGTTCCAGAGGACGGGTTGACAGAACGTTCAACAACTTCAATAAGGAATACGGTTAAGTCCCAGTTACCTTATCGTTTGGATTTGGCTGGGACGTGGATAGATCAACCTTATGTCTCTAAATTTTCCCCGGGATGGGCGTTGACAATTTCTTTGGAACCCACGATTGAATTCGTGGAGAGGTGTGGTATGTCAACCTCAACACGAAATGCTGCGAGGAAGATTTGGCCTTACCAGTTGCCGAATTATAATAGCGAGATGCTTGCCAAGTTGCTTTTCTGTTTTGAAAATGAGCCGAATAAGAATGAACATGTGTCGGGAGCACAGGATGCAATAGGTATTTGCATGCCGGGTTTGTGTCGTCATTATTATAATAATAATTACTGGCCGGAAAAAATTGAATCTTGTTTGGATGAGGATGTTTTGTGTTGGTTGGAGGAACATCTTTGCATGATGTTGATGTTTCCTCGTAGACCTGGCACTACGGTCGTGGAAAATAGTCATTTGTGCGAGGAGAATGTCAAGGAACTGGCTGATGCGGCTTCTCGATGCTGGGATGCTATCATGCGGAAAGATTTGCAAGGTTTCGCTGCTAGTTTCAAGGCCTCTTTCGAAGCTCAGATTAAGTTGTTCCCCGGTATGATGGCCGAGGGAGTTGCCGAAGAGATAGAGAAATATAAAGATAAAGTGTTGGCATGGAAAATGCCTGGGGCAGGTGGAGGAGGATATTTGGCAATGGTTTGTGAAAAGCCCTTGGAAGGATCAATCAGGATAAAAATACGAAGGAGGTTAGAATGAAAAGATTTTGCCAAATGTTAAGACTCAAGGAAAATAAAGATTTGATAGAAGAATATACTCGCGTGCATGCTAATGTGTGGCCGGAGGTACAACGAGGGATAAAAGAAGTTGGGATTCTTGATATGCAAATTTATGTTCGCGATAATTTATTGTTTATGATCGTGGACACGATTGATGGTTTTGACTGGGAACGTGATATGACAAGGTTATCCATGCTTCCTCGTCAAGCTGAGTGGGAACGGTTCGTGGCTAAATTTCAAGATGTAGAAGAGGGGGCGTCTTCACGGGAAAAGTGGACTTTAATGGATAAGATATTTGAACTTGTAAAATAGATGAGACATTCTCTTTTTAAATCCAGATCTGGTATTAATTATTTAGTACCTTTTATTATTATTACCTCATGTTTTGCGTTATGGGGATTTGCCAATGATATAACTAATCCTATGGTCAAGGCTTTTTCCAAGATATTCAGGATGAGCGTAACGGAAGGATCGCTCGTGCAAGTTGCTTTCTACGGAGGATATTTTGCCATGGCAGTTCCCGCAGCTTTGTTTATTAGGAAGTTTTCTTTTAAAAGTGGAATATTGATGGGATTGGCCTTGTATGCAACGGGGGCATTGTTTTTTATCCCTGCAAAATTTAGCGGGGAATATTATCCCTTTTTGATAGCTTATTTTATTTTGACCTGCGGTTTGTCTTTTTTAGAAACGAGTGCGAATCCTTATATCCTGTCCATGGGAGATGAAGAAACGGCAACTCGCAGGTTGAATCTGGCACAGGCTTTTAATCCGGTGGGATCTTTATTGGGGATGTTCGTGGCAATGCATTTTATTCAAGCTCGGTTAAATCCCATGAGTACGGAGGAAAGAGGTTTGCTCGATGAGAGTTCGTTTAATGCCATTAAAGATAGTGATTTGTCTGTTTTAATCACTCCTTATATCTGGATTGGAATTCTTATCGTACTTGTATTTTTATCCGTGCTGTTGTGTAAAATCCCGTCAGTGGGTGACGCTTCAACAGGAGGAACGAAAAACATTTCTGTAAAAAAGTCTTTCCAAAAATTGATTGGTAATAAAAAGTACCGAGAAGGAGTGATTGCTCAATTTTTTTATGTTGGGGTACAAATCATGTGTTGGACTTTTATCATTCAATATGGGACTGGTATATTCATGAGAGAAGGGATGACAGAACGTGTCGCAGAGATGTTAGCCCAGAAGTATAACATGGTGGCGATGTTGATATTTTGTGTAAGTCGATTTATGTGTACTTTTTTATTAAAGTATATAAATTCAAGTAAATTGTTGATGGTACTGGCTTCTATAGGAGCAATTTTGATGCTTGGGGTGATCGGATGCGAGAATCGAGAAGGTATATATTGTTTGGTGGGAGTTTCTGCTTGTATGTCTTTAATGTTCCCCACGATTTATGGAATTGCTCTCTGTGGATTGGGAGAGGAAGTGAAGTTGGGTTCGGCTGGTTTGATTATGGCTATTTTAGGGGGCTCTCTTTTGCCACCTCTTCAAGCCATGATTATTGATATGAAAACAATTATGGGGCTATCGGCAATAAATGTTTCGTTTGTAATTCCGTTAATTTGTTTCATGGTGGTTATTATATACGGGAAAAGAACATTGAAATATAGTAATTATGAATAATAATCATTTGGTTATAATGGCAGGGGGAATTGGTAGTCGTTTTTGGCCCATGAGTACTCCAGAAATGCCCAAACAGTTTGTAGATGTTTTAGGAGTAGGTAAAAGTTTACTCCAACTCACGGTAGAAAGATTTAGCGGGGTTATTCCGAGAGAGAATGTATGGATCGTGACATCTAAAAATTATAAAGATATTGTGACGACTCAACTTGATGGAATTCCTAGAGAGCAACTATTACTGGAGCCTTGTATGAGAAACACGGCACCATGTATTGCTTACGTTACATACAAGATTAGAAAAAAATATCCGAATGCTAATTTGGTCTTTTCCCCAGCAGATCATATCGTGTTGGAGATAGAGAAATTCAAAAGGGTAATAATGGAGAGTTTGGTATTCACGTCTTTTCCCGGTAGAATCGTGACGTTAGGGATAAAACCTACGAGGCCGGAAACTGGTTACGGTTATATCAAGGGTGAAGTAGAAGCGGGTGCTAAAATAAGGAAAGTGGAGGCTTTTAAAGAAAAGCCCGGTTATGATCTGGCTAAAAAGTACGTGGCGGAAGAATGTTATTTTTGGAATGCGGGGATATTTGTTTGGAATGTTAGTACAATTATTTCAGAATTTGAAAAGTATGTACCCGAATTGGCTCGAAAATTTGCGGCGTTAGATCCCGTGTATTATTCTTCAGATGAGCAAACGGCTATTGATAAAGAGTTTGCAACTTGCGAGAGTATCTCGATTGATTATGCGGTGATGGAAAAAAGTGAACGTGTTTTTGTTTACCCAGAGGATTTCGGGTGGAGCGATCTTGGAACCTGGGGAAGTCTATATACTCATTTGGAACAAGATAATCATGGAAACGCTATTGTCGGTGAAAACGTGAAATTGGTAGATTGTGAGAATTGCGTTGTTTATGTTCCTGGAATGAAAAAAATGGTTATGCAAGGATTGAATGATTATATCGTGGCAGTTAACAATAACTTGTTGCTTGTTTGTAAAAAAGAAAAAGAACAAGAAATTAAGGAATGGCAAAGTTAGTGATAAAAGTGGATGTGTGTGAAATTCTAGTATTATAAATTGGTGATGAATATTCTTGTTACAGGTATCCATGGTTTCGTGGGTTCTAATCTTGTGTTGTCCTTAAAAGAGAGGCATGTTCTTTATGGGTTGGATATTGTTTCTCCTGAAAAAGAGGGGGTGACAAAGACTTATTCGTGGGATGAGTTGGAGGGAGTGGAAGGGATAGATGCGATCGTGCATTTGGCGGGGAAGGCGCATGATACAAAAAATGAAGCCGTGGCGGAAACTTATTTCACGATAAACACGGGGTTGACCCGGAAAGTTTTTGATTACTTTCTGAAATCTTCGGCAAAGAAATTTATCTTTTTCAGTTCGGTAAAGGCGGCGGCGGATTTCGTGGTGGGGGATAAATTGACGGAGGAGGTGATCCCGACTCCCAATGGGCCTTACGGGGAGAGTAAAATTGCGGCAGAGAATTATATACAGGAAAAGGTGGCTGGTTACAGGTTACTGGGGGCAGGTTGTGAAAAACAGGTTTATATATTGCGGCCTTGCATGATTCACGGGCCGGGAAATAAGGGAAACCTGAATTTGTTGTATAACGTGGTGAAGAAGGGGTTGCCTTGGCCGTTGGGGGATTTCGAAAACAGGAGGTCGTTCACGTCGGTGGATAATCTTTGTTACGTGGTGAACGGGTTGATCGAGAAGGATGTCCCGTCGGGGATATATCATATGGCGGATGACGAGGCTTTGTCTACCAACGAGTTGATCCGGGAGATGTGCAAGGTGATGGGAAAGAAAGCACATATCTGGAAGATGAACAGGGGGTTAATGAAGGAGTGTGCTGGGTTAGGGTCGCTTTTGCATTTGCCTTTGAATCTGGAACGGTTGAGAAAATTGACAGAAAATTACGTGGTGTCGAACGAGAAGATCAAGCGGGCGTTGGGGATTGAACGGATGCCGGTGACGGCGGTGGAAGGGCTGAGGAAAACGATAAGATCGTTTTCTGATTTTAAATTTTAGATTTACGATTTTAGATTGAGAAATCTTATTGAAAATGATTTTAGATTTCTACGGCATGGAGATAGCCTTTGGTTCGTTACAAATTACAGGTTTTTCCTTGTCGTTTAATTTTATCCCTTTTCCCATTCTAAACTCTAAATTTTAAACTTTAAATTTTCATGGAATATTACTTGGTGGTAATGGCGTTACTGCTGGGAATGGAGTTGCTTTATTTCCGGGTGGCGGATCGGTTTAATATTATAGATAAACCGAACGAGCGGAGTTCTCACACGAGGGTCACGCTGAGAGGGGGCGGTATTATTTTTTACGTGGGAGCGTTGGTTTATTTCGTGGCGAGTGGTTGCAGTTTCCCTTGGTTTATGCTGGGATTGACGTTGATAGCGGTGGTTAGTTTCGTGGATGACGTGCGTTCTGTTCCCCAGAAGGTAAGGCTGGTATTTCATTTCGTGGCGATGTTGTTGATGTTTTACCAGTGGGGAATGATTGCCTTGCCGTGGTGGTACGTGGTGGTGGCTCTGGTGGTTTGCACGGGGATCATTAACGCTTATAATTTCATGGACGGGATTAACGGGATCACGGGAGGGTATAGTTTGGTGGTATTATGCGCGTTGGGATACGTGAATATGCAGGTTGTTCCTTTCGTGGACGAGGGTATGATCTACACGATGATTCTTGCCGTGGTGGTATTTAACGTGTTCAACTTTCGCCGAAAGGCCAAATGTTTTGCCGGGGATGTGGGTTCCGTGAGTATCGCTTTCGTGATCTTATTTTTGCTTGGAAAGTTGATGCTGGAAACGGGGGATTGGAGTTATATTATTTTCTTGGTGGTTTACGGGGTGGATAGCGTGTTGACGATTATTCACCGGTTGATGTTGCACGAGAATATCGGTTTGCCACACCGGAAGCACATGTACCAGTTGATGGCAAACGAGTTGAAGATGCCGCATGTGGCAGTATCCTTGCTATACATGCTGGTACAGGGGGGAATTGTTGTGGTATACTTGGCTTTGCCTGATCTGCATTATGTTTGTTTGGGGGGAAGTGTCGTGGTATTGGGGTGTGGGTATGTGCTGTTTATGCGGAAGTATTTTCGGTTACACTTAAAGATTGTTTGATGATTTAGTGATCGTTGATTTGTTTGCGATTTGAAAATAGATAGTATGCCTCGGGGAAACCCGGGGCATTGTTATTTTCACGGGTGTTATTTCAGAGAAAATCGGATGTTGTATTGTTTCCAGGTTATATGGTTGTTTTGCAACAGTCGTAAGATTTACGGGTGTTGAAGAGGGGTGAGATGATGCCGGTATTCGAGCGATTTGAAAAGATTTGAAAAATAGTTGCTAAAATATTTGGAAATCCGGTATTTTTGATTATATATTTGTGACATCGAAACTTTACACGATGTTTTAAAGAAACAGCGACATCGTATCAACCATTCCTTCAAATGGGAATGCATCCAGGGAGTTCAAGGTAATCCCATTTTACAGTTAATCCTATTGTTTTATTTAAAATTTGAAATTATGGCAATTCATGATTCTGTTTTGTTGGGTGCGATGTCTCAATCAGTTGATAACCTTACGATGTGCGTGTGTCGTAAACTTCGTATCGTGCGGCATAAGCCCAAGCATGTTACTAATCCTAGAACCGACAAACAACGGACGCAACGGGCTAAAATGAAGGCGATCATCGAGGTGGCTCGGGCATTTGCTCCGGTGGCAAAGATCGGCTTCCCGGCTCAACCCGCGGGACAGACCGGGTATAACGGGTTTGTCTCGGCGAATTTGCAGGCCGTGACGGTAGATGAGAAGTTCGAGGGAATCGTAGATTATACTCAATTGGTATGTTCGGGGGATATGAAATTACGTACTCCGAAAGTGACCGTAACGATTGCAGGTAAAGTGGTTTCTTTCACGCAGGAAAGTCAAGATGCCAGTTCGCATGCTAGTCTGGATGATCAGGTGTATGCCGTGCTTTACGAAAAGGCATTGGATGAGGTGGAATTGGTGAAGTTGAGAGTGCGTGGGGAGAGCGGATCAACCAGTTTCACGTTACCGGAAGAATGGACGGCGGCTGAAGTTATGGTATATTCTTTTGCCACGACTGTTGCCGGGAGAAAGACCTCGAAAACGTTGGTGTTGACCGTGGAAAGCGGGGAATAATAGGAGGGAGATGTTATGAGTAAGGTGATTGTATTTATGTTGGGTTCATGCTCAACGTTTAGTATTCATATCGGATTGATGTACGTCAATTGGTGTGATATGTTGCTCGCTCATGCGGTGAGCCTGGTAGGGGGAGTTGTGAGTGCGGTGGTCGTGGCTTGGTTGCAGCAGAAATGGAAAGGGAAGTTTAAAATTTAGAATTTAAAAGGGTTTTGTGGGAGTGGTAAAAGTATTGTAAGCTTTTGCCACTCCTTTTTTTGTTCTCAGAGGGAGGACGAGATTTGGGGGTGGCGATTTCGGGTAGATAAGATGAGTTGAATTATGAATCTCGTATATTGTCTTGCTTGATATTTGTGATATATACAAATCAATAGAATAGTGCTTGTGGAAATGTCCAAATAAAGATATGATTTGTTAATAATTGTGTTTTTAGAAATCTCCAAAAAGATAAATACTCTTTAAAAGTCACTGTTTTACAGGCTTCTCAAGATACTTTTGTAGCGCTAAAAACAATGTGAAATAGGGCTTTTTAGATCGTGTGTGTCTAGAAAACGTGTAGTGCGAATTTGTTTCATAAGAGATTAATTGGGGACAGCTCTCCCTCAAAGACAGTTTTCACAAGTTGTACCTGTTTAAGGATGGCGTGTGAAACACATGGAAAAAAATATTAGTTCCTGATAAAAAGGTTAGTGCGCGAAGCGCATCCGGACGATAACAACGGATTAATATAAACTATGAAATAACCATGAGAGCCTTTTCTGATTTATATACCTAAATATGCTTGATAAAGAGACTAGATTATACTGGTACGCTGCATATACGAAAATTAATCAAGAATTAATCATTAAAAAAAGATTGGACGCCTTGGGGGTGGAGAACTATCTGGCAATGCGGGAAGAACTTCGGGAAATCCCTGACGGGCGAAAAAAAGTTCGGGTGATATTGATTCCGCACTTGATATTTATCAGGACGGATCAGTTGACGTCTTTTTCGTTGATTAATGAACATGGGTTGAATATTGTATATCTGAAAGATAGTGAGACTCGTCACTCTTTAGTGGTTCCTGATAGGCAAATGCAAGATTTTATGTTTCTACTCGACTTTTCGGAGGGTACGGTTGAAGTTCTCAACAAAGAGTTGAAAAGTGGCGATCGGGTTCGAATTATCAAGGGGCCCTTGATGGGACTGGAAGGAGAATTGTTACGGGTTAAGGGACATAAAAGGGTGATCGTGAGATTGGAAGGTGTAATTTCTATAGCAACTTCATATATACCGGGAACTTTCTTGGAAAAAATAGGATAGTGATGGAGACAAATATTTTTAATGGTTTGTATAAAAGGATATGGAGTATGCGGGTAACTGATTTTCCTCCCGCGGCTTTATCCGGTTTATTGCATGGTTATCTTTCGATCTACTCGATGGTACGGGTCAACCCTTGGTTGGAAGAAGAATATAATACTCTTGGAGAGATTTATGACCGTATCCGGGAAATCGGAAGAGTGTTGAGTAATCTCGTGAAAGATCCCTCTATTCATGTGGAAGAACGGGTTGGGTACGTGGCCGATCTGATGGATTGTTATCTGGTGTATTCCGATATGAAATACGTCAATACGGCTTTGGATGCGGCTTATGAGATTTTGTCCTTGGAAAATAACGGGAAGGAGAAGGAGGCTTGTCGTACTCCGGAAATGTGCCGGATGTTGTGTAGTTGCTATTATTTCACGAACGAGGAAGAGTGTGCTCGGTTGGCCGGGGAATTAGTGAAAGAATGGAAAAGTGAGAGGAGAATGATTCCCGTGGAGATAGAATGGAGATGGGTACGGGCTCTTGAGTTTTATAATAACACGATGGGGTATGAGAAGTTTTCTAATTCACAGATTCTGCCTTTCTGGGAGAATATTCCCGAAATAATTTCCGAGGATTCGAGTCTGTTAACTCTGTATTTTGACATCTTGTCGGCCGAGGTATATGAAAAAATGCGATCAAGGTAGATTTGTAAATAATTTATTTCGTAAATGATAAATAATTAGAGCGTTAATAATATGAAAATTGCAATCGTCGGAACCGGGTATGTCGGTCTGGTTTCAGGAACATGTTTTTCAGAAATGGGGGTGGATGTGACTTGTGTGGATATTGATCAAAAGAAGATACACGAGTTACAAAGAGGTGTTATTCCAATTTATGAACCGGGTCTGGAAGATATGGTTTATAAGAATATAAAGGCGGGAAGACTTCATTTTATAACTGATATAACAGACGTGTTGAATGACGTTGATGTAGTATTTAGTGCGGTGGGAACTCCCCCGGACGAGGATGGAAGTGCAGATTTACGTTACGTGTTGGAGGTGGCCAGGACGGTGGGGAAAAACCTGAATAAGTATGTTTTGTTCGTGACGAAAAGTACGGTACCGGTGGGAACAGTGCGGAAGGTTCAAGAGACCATACGTGAAGAGATTGATAAACGGAATGTGAATGTCGAGTTTGATGTGGCAAGTAACCCGGAGTTTCTGAAAGAGGGTGCTGCTGTTGACGATTTCATGCGACCGGATCGTGTTGTCGTGGGAGTGAGCAGTAATAGGGCGAGGGAGATCATGACCCGGCTTTATCGTCCGTTTATGTTGACGAACGACCGGATGATTTTTACTGATATCCCGTCTGCCGAGATGATCAAGTATGCTGCAAATTCGATGTTGGCTACTCGCATTAGTTTTATGAATGATATTGCTAATTTGTGCGAGCTAGTCGGTGCCGATGTGAATATGGTGCGCAAGGGGATAGGTAGTGATAGTCGTATCGGGGCGAAATTTTTGTATCCGGGGTGTGGCTATGGAGGAAGTTGTTTCCCTAAAGACGTGAAAGCTTTGATCAAGACCGCGGAACAAAACGGATATGATATGCACGTGTTACAAGCCGTGGAAGTTGTGAATGAAAAGCAGAAAAGATTATTGTTCGATAAACTGAGTTCCCATTTCAATGGCGATTTAAGGGGTAAAACTATTGCCATGTGGGGGCTGTCTTTTAAACCGGAAACGGATGATATGCGGGAGGCGCCGGCATTGGTACTGATTGATCTGTTGTTGAATGCGGGTTGTAATATTTGTGTTTATGATCCTATCGCCATGGATGAATGCAGGCTTCGGGTCGGGAATCTTGTCACTTATTGTAAAAATATGTATGAAGCAGTTGTTGATGCGGATGCGTTGTTACTGGTAACGGAGTGGAAAGAATTCAGGGTTCCGAGTTGGAAAGTATTGACAAAAACCATGAAACAACCTGTTATTATGGATGGTCGGAATATTTACGATCGGAGAGAGATGGGTGAATTGAATTTTGAATATTATTGTATAGGTTAAAGATGAAAATAGGTATTATAAAGGAAACTAAAGTTCCTGAGGATAATCGGGTGGCCTTGACTCCGGATGAAATTGTTACTTTACAGCAGCAATTTCCGGCTTGCGAGATTGTTGTGCAAAGGAGTGATATACGAGCGTATACAGATGAAGAGTATGCATGTAAGGGGATAAAACTTGTAGAGCGTGTGGATGATTGTGATGTCCTGTTTGGGATTAAAGAGGCTGATATAGAGTCTTTAATTCCGGATAAGCATTATTTCTTTTTCGGACATATCGCGAAAAAGCAACCTTATAATCGGTCATTGATAAAAAAAATGATGGCTTTGGGTATTACCTTTACGGATTACGAGTATCTGGTTGACGAATGTAACGTACGATTGTGTGCTTTTGGTTGGTGGGCTGGTGTTGTAGGTGTTTATAATACGCTACGGGCTTATGGGATTCGGTATAAGCAATTTGAATTACCGGAACCAGACCGGAAATTTACGCTTGATTATATGTTGAAAACGGTCAAGGGGTGTAAGTTTTCAGATTTGAAGATTATATTAACGGGTAATGGAAAAGTTTCACGCGGGGTTCAGTATTTTCTGGATAATGTTGGAGCAAAAAGAGTTGAATCTCACGACTTTTTAGTTTTGGATGAAGTTGATTCTATTGTATACACCGTATTGGAATTGCCGGATTTGGTAAATTTAAAAGATCAAAAGGGGGAGTTTGACAGGAATCTGTTTCATGCACAACCGGATGCTTATGAAAGTAATTTCTTGACTTATGCAAAAACGGGTAATGTTTTTATCTCCAGTCATTTCTGGGGAGAGTGTGATCCGGTGTATTTGTCTCAGGCTGATTTGAAAAATCCGAATGTTAAAATAAAAATTATCGGTGATATAACTTGTGATATTCAGGGATCGATTCATTCTACTGTAAGAGCAACAACGCATGCGAATCCGTTTTATGATTATAATCCGGAGACCGGATTGGAAGAAACGGCTTTTTCGTCAGACGATAATATAACAGTTATGGCTGTTGATACTTTGCCTAACGCTTTAGCATTGGATACGAGTGCTTTTTTTGGAGAAGCACTTATAAAACACGTATTCGGGGATATTCTCCAAGGGAATATGGAGGGAAGCAAGGTTATAGAAAGAGCGACAATTTTGAAGGAGGGGCATCTTACGGAACGGTTTAGTTATTTGGAAGATTACGCCTTAAATTAAGTAATGACAGGAACTTTAGCCCAGCGGACAATATCGGGAATGCTATGGAATTCCTTGCAGCGATTTGGAACACTTAGTATTTCATTTCTTGTAAATCTAGTGCTTGCCAGATTATTGTCTCCGGAGGATTTTGGTTGCATTGGTATGTTGATGGTTTTCATTGCGGTAGCCAATGCTTTTATTGATGGCGGTTTTGGGGCAGCATTGATACAGAAGAAGTTTCCCACGCAAGAAGATTATTCAACTGTTTTTTATTGGAATTTGGTTTTATCTGCCGTGTTGTTTATTACTTTATTCTTCGCGGCTCCTGCAATAGCCCGTTTTTATAAAATACCCTTGTTATGTGATGTTTTACGGGTGCAGAGCTCAATTCTTATATTGAATGCTTTTTATTTGGTGCCATCTAATATATTACGTAAAAAATTGGAATTTAAATCATTGGCCAAGGTAAGTATCGTTTCGTCATTGTTGAGTGCCGTAATTGGGATCACGTTGGCTTTATGTGATTTTGGGGTTTGGAGTTTGGTTGCCAATATGTTTTTTTTGAGTTTATTCCAAGCTCTCTTTTTTTGGTTTTGGTATGAATGGCGCCCCCTGTTTTTTTTTAGTTGGAAATCTTTTAAGGAGTTGTTTAGTTTCGGTAGTTTGATGTTGTTGTCGAGTGTTGTTGAAACGATCTATGGAAATGTATCCTCGTTAATTATTGGTCGAGTTTATTCTGCCCGGGATCTGGGATTCTACACGCAGGCAAAAAAAGTCGAAATGGTGCCGACGAATAGTTTGGCGAATATTGTGAATTCCGTTACATTTCCAGTGTTTTCACAAGTTCAAGATGATCGGGAACAGTTGAGGTATTATGTCCAAAAGAATGTTAAATCGATAACGTTTATTACTTTTCCCTTGATGGCGTTGTTGATTGTTGTCGCGCAACCCTTGTTCACGTTCCTGTTCACGGATAAATGGGATAGTGCCGTTCCTTATTTTCAAATATTATGTGTTGTCGGGATGGTGGATACATTGAATTCTACGAATACAAATGTATTTAAATCTCTGGGGAAGAGTGGTATATTTTTTACGGTACAATTAATAAAACGGAGCCTTGGAATCGTGTCCATACTAATCGGATTGCAGTATGGTATTTCGGGATTATTGTGGGGTATTACAATATCCGGTTATTTGAATTTTTTTATCAATGCTTTTGTAACCGGGCGATTGATAAATTATGGTATTAAAGAACAAATGAGGGATGTCGGATTAAGTTATTTGTTGGCTTTGATAGCAGGTTGTGTTACTTTTTTCTTGTTCTCATTTGTCGAGTGGCATTATTTTATATCTCTGGTTGCGCAGGCGATTGTTTATGCGGTTGTTTATTTGGGAGGTGCCAGTGTGATGAAGTTGGAGGGGTATTCCATTTATCGGAAGATTTTAATTGATAGAATGAAGAAGGTCATATGATAAAAAGGTTTTGCGTGTATTTTTATACGAGAGGTTTATCGTGTATAGATTTAGTGAGAAATAGAAAGAGGTATGTTTTAGCTGATTCTTATTATTCAGAGTTCGAGTCAAAATCTCGTGTGAGAATTTTTTTTCAACAGCTCGGTTTTATCCTGAGATACGGTTCGTTTGAACCTTTTTATTTCCTGTACGGATTTGATAAAAAAGAAATGTCGAAAGGGAAAATGGCTCAATACATTACACCGTATTGGCGTTTTCAAAAGAAAATAGACAGGCTTAATATTGCTCCTCCTAAATATGGGCGTTTTCATGGTCGTACGTTGACATTTGACAAGTATTATTTTGGTTTGATATTGGAAAAATTAGGTTTTCCGACACCAAGATTGTTCTGTTACGTGAAGCAGGGGAAAATTTTGTATTTATATAATCAAGATAAAGAATCTGAATCCATATCGAATGAGGACAGCCTACGGCACTTTCTTTTAGAGGATAAAGATGCTTTTGTAAAGCCGAGCGATGGACAGTTGGGAATTGGAATCTTTTCTTTAAAAGTTGAGAATCAGGTTATATACAAAAATGATGAGGAGATCACCTTGGATCAATTGTGTGAAATTTTATCGACCGGTAATTATTTGATTCAAGAAAGAGTATATCAACACCAGATGTTGAGTGAGTTATGTCCTTACACGTTGAATACGATACGTTTGCAGACCGTTATGACGAATGAGGGGAACGTGCTACCGTTTGGTGCAGGCTTGAGAATCGGAAGGAAAGGTAACGTGGTGGATAATTGGGCTAAGGGAGGTGTTTTTGTAGGGATTGATATGGATAAAGGGGAATTGTTTAAGTATGGTTTTTTGAAACCACAATTTGGAACTAAAATAGACAATCATGTTGATACCCAAGTTGTATTTGAAGGGGTGAAGATTCCTTATTTTAAAGAGGCTGTGGAAGGTGCTTGTGCGTTACATCAGCAATTGTATCGGATGCATTCTATCGGATGGGATATTGCAATAACGGAACATGGATATATTTTTATAGAGGCTAATGGGTTGTGGGAAATTTCACTGGTACAGGCGGTACATGGCGGTTTAAAGGAAGTTGAACAATATTTTTAGAATCATGTTGAGAATCATATTAAGGAAGTGTAGAAGTGGTGTTTCTCTTTTTCGTAAAACGAGAAAGATGCAAAAAGATTCAAAAAAGAGTTTTTTCCTTCTCCTCGATGATTATTTGAAATTGAAGAAGCGGAAAGGAATTCGTTTTGATGAGTTTTTTCAATATGAATTTGATAAAAAAGATGAGAATTTTAAAAAAGCATATCTCGGAGAAAATGAGAAAAGGGCTTATCTTGATCTTTTGAATCCTAAAAAATATTATGTCGTTGCCAGAAATAAATACTTTTCTCATTTATTCTTGGAGAATGTCGGCATTAAGACTCCTTGTCTATATTGTTATTATGATCCGGAATATGTGGGAATCCAAGGGGATGGTAAGATTGCTTATGATTTGAATACGACATTAGAAATTCTAAGGAAAAATAATGTGCAAGAATGTGTGATAAAGCCTGTTGAAGGTACTCATGGTGTCGGTGTTTGCTTGATACGGTCTATGGAATATCTTGCTGATGATTGTGTTATGAGACGGTATGATGGGGACGTGGTAAAGTTGTCAGAGGTTTTGTCAACGGAAGCAATGATCTTCGAGGAGATTGTTAAACAAACGAGGCAGTTTGGAGACTTCAATCCTTCTTCGGTGAATACGGTTAGGATTGTTTCTACTTTATATCCTGATGGGGAGGTACGATTTGCTTCATTTTGGCTCCGGATCGGTAGAAGTGGCAGGTGTGTGGATAATGCAGGAGACGGTGGTAATATTAATGCTTCTATAGATTTAAATGACGGGACGATTTATAATTCAATTCAATTTAATGGATGGCGAAATATTAAGAATATTGATTCACACCCGGATACGGGGGTACAATTGGCCGGAATTAAAGTAGATCATTGGAATCGTATAAAAAACGAGATTGTTAAGTTTCAGCAGAGTATGCCTATTTTGAAAGCTATCGGTTGGGATGTTGCCATTACCGATATGGGACCGGTAATTTTGGAAATTAATGATTTTTGGGACGTAACAGATCAACTCGTATGTATTATGAATAAAAGAGATGAAATACGAAAATGTTATCTGGCCTGGAAGAGCGTGGAAGCTAAAAGAGAGAAGAAACTTTATCGTTTCGAACGTCAAAATAATGAATTGTCTGATTCGGTGTTAAATAAAATTATTCGACATGAGTAAGTGTGTGAATGTTCTTTTTTGTGGAGATTTTTGTTCGACACCTTCTCCGTCACTGATAACGGTATCAGACGAACTGAAAGAATTGATTTCTTCAGCGGACTTGCGAGTTTGTAATTTTGAAGTTCCTGTGAAATCAGAAGGTAAAGCGATTGATAAGATACCGCCAATACTGTCTCAGTCAGTTGAATCTCCTGATTTCTTGGAGAGTTTGGGATTTAATGTTATTTCTTTAGCCAATAATCACATGTTTGATTATGGTAAAGAAGGTTTTTACCAAACGAGAGATTCATTTTCAAAGGTGGTAGAGGTATTGGGGGCGGGAACTTTTGAGGAAGCGTATAAAGTGCATGTTGTAGAGTGTAACGGAATCAAAATAGGTTTTCTTGCAGTTGTTTTTGCCTGTTCCGGGGTGTTGAATGAAGAGGCGGAGCGTGGTGATTTGGGGTGCGCAATGATAAACCATTTGAAGGTGAATCATTTAATTGTAGATGCTAAAAAGAAGGTGGATTTTCTTTTTGTTTATCCTCATGATGGGATTGAATACGTGGGAATTCCGCTTCCTGAAGTAAGGGCTCGTTATCGTGATTTCATTGATTGGGGAGCTGACGGGGTTATTGCTCACCATCCTCATGTTCCGCAGGGGTGGGAAGTATATAAACAAAAACCGATATTTTATAGTTTGGGGAATTTCTTTTTTAATTCGAAACAAACTCCCGATTATAAAGCGAAAACGGATTACTGGTATAATGGTTTACTTGTAAAAATGGACGTGGGTGTGGAGTTAGAAAAGACTATAAACTTTGAGGTATACCATGTTTTAAACGAGGGAAATATTCATTTGGGATTAGATCATACTGCATCTATAAAAAGTCATGTGCAGGTTTTATGTGAGGCGTTACAGGATGATCGCATGTATGAAGAGCTTCTAAAGCAAGAGATGTTGAGATTATGGAAAAGTAAGTATTCGCCTACATTGAACTGGTCTTTCCTTTCGGCTTCAACAGAATATGGATATGTGAATTCTTTCAAGAATAGTCTGAAAGGCTTTCTTGGGAAGAAAGCAGATTTGAAGGATTTTTATGCTTTCATGAAAAATGATAGTGATAGGAATTTAATCATTCGATGTCTAAAAAAAATGTATAATTATAAGTGATTTATGAAGGAAAAAGTCATGTCGTTGATCCAGTTCTGGAGGAGAAAATATAAATTTCTCTCGTTGACTCGTCAATATCAGAAAAATATAAAGGAAATGGGGGCTACTTGTGAGTTGAAAAATTTAACTAAAGAGCAGAGTGATGAGATTCAAAAATACTATATGGAGCATTATGGGAAAAAGATAAAACTAGATTGTCATCGGTATTATTATTCTGTCAATGATCTGTTTTCTGTAAAGTATATTCCGACATATATTTATTATTCCCAGATAACGCCATTGTTTAATGACGTGAAAATGAGGGTTGTGTATTCTGATAAAAACATGTCGGACAGGTTATTCCCGGATATGTTGCAACCTCGGGGAATTATTAAAAATATGAATGGTTTCTTTTATCACGAGGAGAAACCGATAGATCGGGAGACGGCGATAGGGCTTTGTCATAATTTACCTGATGCGGTTATCAAACATAGTATTGATTCTTGCCAGGGAGAGAGTGTTATTCGTTTCTCATCTATTCACGGAATAACTTCTTCTCAAAATAGAACTGTTAAAGAGCTGTTCGACTCGTACGGGAAGAATTTTCTGGTACAGGAGGCTGTTTCGCAGCATGAACGTCTGGGATCTTTAAACCCGTCTTCTTTGAATACGATAAGAATTATGACCTTCTATCGGGATAATAATGAAGTTGTGCCTTTGTTTGCCGTGCTGAGAATGGGGCGGAAAGGAGTGAAAGTTGATAATGCTTCTGCCGGAGGTTTGTATTGCGGAATTAACGAGGAGGGGAAATTAGCTAAATATGCGTACACTTTAAAACCATTTGGCAAATACTTGACGTCAGATTCCGGGGTGGTATTTGAAGGTTTTGAAGTTCCTCGATTCGGAGATCTCGTTGCTAAGGTGAGGGAGATGCATCAAATGTTACCTTATGCCAGACTGATCGGGTGGGATATGTCCGTGGACGAGAATAATAATATCGTGTTGATTGAAATTAATCCCACGGATACTGGAGTGTTCCAAGCCACGGGACCCGCCTTTGGAGACTACACGGAGGAGATATTACATGCGATTCGTAAATAAGCAACGTGATTAAAATAAGAGGAATGTATTTGTTGGTGAAAAGAGTCGGGCGTGACCTTAGAAATCGTTATTATACACGTATTGGGAAAAAGAATCCCGAGAAGTTAGCGAAAATGCTATTTAAAAAATATCACGGGAGAGAGATGAATCTTGATTGTCCTGTAGAATTAGGAGAAAAGATTAATTGGTTGAAATTTCGGTCAAATACGGAGAAGTGGAGTGAATTGACAGATAAATATGCTGTCAGAAAGTATGTTCAAGATTCAGGATTGGGACATACTCTGAATGATTTGTACGGGGTGTATGACCGAGTTGAGGATATTCATTTTGATACATTGCCAGACTCGTTCGTGTTGAAGTCGACTAACGGGGGAGATGGAAAAAATGTTCTGATTGTTAAGGAGAAAAAGAGGTTAGATATCCCGTTCGTGAAGAAAGAACTTGAAAGATGGTTCACAACTTCTTTCGGTTTAGCTAGTGCAGAACCCCATTATCAGAGGATTAAACCAAGAATTATAGCCGAGAAGTACCTGAAACCCCAGACTGCAGAAGATTTGTCTCTCGTGGATTATAAGTTTTATTGTCTGAACGGGAAAGTATATTCGGTTTTCTTATGTTGCGACCGGATCGGGAAAGAAACTCATTATGCATTTTATGACAAGGCATGGAATTTTTTACCAGGGAAAATATTGTCGGAATACGAGGCGGAAAAAGTATATCCCAGACCCCAGTCCTTTGATAAAATGGTAGAATATAGTGAAATTCTTGCAAAAGAGTTTCCTATCGTGAGGGTTGATTGGTATGAAATAGACGGAGAACCTGTTTTTGGAGAAATGACATTTACCCCGGCGGCGGGTTTCCTTTTTAGATTTACGAAAGAATATTTAGTGGAGATGGGCGAACAAGTCGTTTTGCCATCCTGATGATGAAGCTTTAATAACGGTTTTCGTGGAAGTAAAATTATTACCTGTTTTATCAACCATCATGTTTTTTGCTTTTATTGGGGGGGATTGTATCTATGCGGATCAAACGCCTTTATTAAATCAGATATTGGTGGTGATGCAAGCCTTATCGTTTTTAGTAACTATTATATGGTGGGTAAAAAAGAAGGTGTTTTCTAAATTTGATGTTTGGTTGTTTGCCTTTTTTTCAATTCTATTGATTGTCACGCTTGTGCGGGAAGGGTACGTGTATTCATTGTTAACAAGGTGGATGCGTATTTTCGGGTGTGTGTTTCTTGCCGAAATTCTTATAAAGCAAAATAAAGCCTATTTATTTAGTAGTCTGTCGATTGTTTATTCTGCTTTAGTCTACCTCGGTTGTGTTTGTCTGTTATTGTATCCGGACGGGATGTTTTATGTTCGTATCAATAATTACGTGACGTTACCTTACTCTATTCTGGGAAATGGAAATTCTTACGGAATCGTGTTGATTCCCGCAATTGTTATTAATAGCATATATGCATCGACTTGCGGGCGAAAATACACGATTAATCTGGTTTTGCTGATGTTGTGTTCTGCTATTATTCTTTTGAAGGTTTGGTCTGCCACCTCAATTGTCAGTTTTGCTTTACTTTTGGGGTACTATTTTTTTGTTTACAAGACGAGATTTGCAAGTTATGTCACTTCCAAGAGATTATTGGCAATTTATATCCTTTTTTTCCTGGGTATTGTGGCTTTTCAGATACAGAGTAGTTTCTCTTTCTTGATTGAAGATGTTTTAAAGAAAGATTTTACTTTTTCATCACGGACAGTTATATGGGATTTAGCTTTAGTGAAAATAAAGAATTCCTTTTTACTTGGGTATGGAGAAGTTTTTCATGGATTATATATTGATGTTTTCGGTGGGCGAAATGCACATAATATTATTTTGCATATTTTGCTTCAAGGTGGAATAATTGCGTTTGGTATTTTCTTTAGTTTACTGTATATCGTGCTATCCAGACTGAATAAGAATAAGAAATTCCATTTATCTAACTGGTTATCCGTGTCTATTTTCGTGATGTTTGTATTGATGACAACAGAGGTATACTCGTTATTGTCATTATTCCTTATGTTTTTATTCGCTTTTTATATCGAGAAATTCAGGTATAACAGATCTTTTAATATTTGTGTATGGGCATAAATTATTCCATTATTATTCCTCATAAAAATACTCCTCGGCTTTTACAGAGGTGTTTGGATTCTATTCCTCGTAGAGACGATATTCAAATAATCGTTGTTGATGATAATAGCGATCCCGGAAAAGTTGATTTCTCGAATTTCCCCGGAGAGGGATCACCGAATGTTGAAGTTTATTTTCCCAAAGAGGGTAGAGGGGCCGGGTATGCCCGGAATCTTGGATTGACCAAAAGTGTCGGGCGGTGGACCTTATTTGCTGATGCGGATGATTTTTATAATCCTTGTTTGCTCGATAGTATTGATAAATATGAGAAGAGTGATTTTGATATCGTGTATTTCTGCACGAATGCTTTAGATTCGGATACCTTGATGCCGAGTCGTGAATCTGAAGCTAAAAACGCTCTTAATCAGGTTTCACGGATGGTTCATGATGCGTTGCAAACAGATGATTACGAGGAGTTGAGATATAAAAACTATACGTCTTGGGCGAAATTGATTTCGAGTGATTTAATCAGAAGACATCAATTACGTTTTGATGAAACAAAGGCAAATAACGATGTGATGTTTAATGTGCAAGCGGCACATTTCGCTGGAAAGGTTGTTGCAGATACTTCTGTAATATACTGTGTCACCTATCACGGGGAATCATTGATTATGAATTTTTCGGAAGAGGCATGTAAAGCCCGTTTGTACGTGAATCAACGATGTAACGAGTTTTTGCAACGTGTTGGTAAAACACAATATCGTACAAATCTTTTCCCGTTTATTATTAGTCGGGATGGCTTCACGTTGGGTGGCTTTGGGCGGAGACTATCAATTTTGCATGCATCATATGTTTTTCGATGGTTGTTAATAGATATGTTTATTCATGTTGGATTACTTGTTAAAATCTTTATTAATCCCTCGCAAAGAAAACTTTGGCAGAATAGAAGAAAAATGATAGAAAGTAGTAAATAGGTAATTTGTAGATATTGAAGTTGTGTGTAATATTTTTCATTTATGTATAAAAAAATAGGGAAGCAGGTACTGGATATTTCTTTTGCATTTTTTGGGGTGTTATTACTATCTCCTTTACTCTTTTTCATCATTTTGACGTTATTCTTGTCGAATAAAGGATCTGGAGTTTTTTTTACTCAAACTCGTGTGGGACGGGACGCAAGATACTTTAAAGTGATAAAATTCAAGACGATGACGGATGAATGTGATCATCAGGGCGTTTTATTACCGGATGCCGAGCGTTTGACTAAGATCGGGAGATTTATACGTTCAACCTCCATGGATGAATTACCCCAGTTGATAAACGTGTTGAAGGGAGATATGGCCTTGATCGGTCCGAGACCTCTGCTCGTGGAATATCTAACTTTATATACGAAAGAACAGGCCCGGAGACATGATGTGCGTCCGGGAATCACCGGTTGGGCCCAGATACACGGCAGGAATGCGATCTCGTGGGATGAGAAACTTAAATTGGACGTGTGGTACGTGGATCATCTTTCATTTCCTCTGGATTTAAAGATTTTTTTCTTGACAATCGGGAAGGTCGTGAAGAAAGAGGGAATAACAAAAGAGGGGATGGCGACGACCGAAGCTTTTAACGGACACAATTAATTTTAGAATATATGATAAAGATAAATCTTGTCGAGTATTTTGAAAACACGGTGCGAAAGCATGCTGATAAGATCGCCGTGTATGATAAAGAACGTGACATCACTTTTTCTGGTTTAGAACAGAAATGTAAATTGTTGGCGAGTGAAATTTTATCACGTAAAAACGTGATAAAAAGACCAATAGCAATATATCTTAATAAAAGTATAGAAAGCGTTTATTCGGATTTGGCTGTTATATATAGCGGGAATTTCTACATGAACCTGGATGTAAAAACTCCCGTGACGAGAATAAAGAACATTCTGGAACTAGTGTGTCCCGAAGTAATTATCACGAATAATCAGTTCGAGAAAAACATACAGGATATTGTGCCGAAAGAGACCGTGGTTATCAATCTTGATTCGGTCGATTTTGGTGAAATTGTTCGTGATGACAATATGCTTTCCGCTCGTCTGGGAACGCTGATCGACACCGATCCTCTTTGTATTATAAATACTTCCGGTTCAACGGGGACTCCCAAGGGGGTGGTCTTGAATCATCGGAGTTTTGTTGATTTCACGGAATGGGCAGATGACACGTTCTCTTTCACGGATGAAGAGATTATCGGTTCATTGTCCCCTTTGGTTTTTGATATATACAGTTTCGAGTTATGTATGTTGATGGCCAAGGGAAGTACGATCGTGTTGATTCCCGATCATTTGTCTGCTTTCCCCGCGGCGATATTGCAATTATTGCAAGAGAAAAAGGTATCATTTATTTTTTGGGTACCGACGATCATGGTCAATATCGCTAACATGAATTTGTTGGATAAAATACAGTTGCCGGATCTGAGATTATGCTGGTTTGCGGGAGAGGTGTTCCCAACAAAACAATTTAATTACTGGCACGGGGAGTTGCCGCGTGTTTTATTTGCCAATCTTTATGGACCGATCGAGATCACGCTGGACTGCACTTATTTTAAAGTAGAACGGGAGATCAGGGACGAGGAACCGATACCTATCGGATTTCCGTGCAGGAATACAGACGTTTTGATTTTGGACGAGGATGACCGAGAAGTGGCGGAAGCGGGACGAGAAGGAGAACTTTGCATTCGCGGGACTTCTTTGGCGATGGGGTATTATAACAACCCGGAGAAGACGGCTGCTGCTTTTGTTCAAAACCCGTTGAACAGTGCCTACCCGGAAATTATCTATCGTACGGGTGATGTCGTGTACCGGAATTCTTTCGGCGAGATTGTTTTCAAAGGTCGAAAGGATACTTTAATAAAGCATTTGGGGTATCGGATCGAATTAGGAGAGATCGAACACGTGATTATCAATAAATTGAAATTAGTCCGGAACGGGTGTATCGTGTACAACAACCAGAAAAAAGAGATCACGTTGTTTTACGAGGCAGAACAAGAAGTCAACGTTTCTGAATTCAGAACAAGAATCGGTAAAGAATTGCCTAAATATATGGTTCCGACGGCATTTCATTGTTTAAGTGAATTGCAGCGGAATACGAATGGAAAAATAGATCGTTTACATTATAATCAACTGGTCACGGGTTTATGAGCAAGATCAATTCGTACCGGGAGGTTCTCGATCTATCATGTGCAGTACGGAATCTAAGAAAGGGATTTATAACTAATTTCTATCCGGACTCTTTCCGAGTTGATTTGTGGTGTAAGTACGGTAGTTTATTTTATTATTTATACCCGGAGACTGTATTTTTCGAACAGGTAGAAAGAGGTTTCAGGCATTTGTTTTATATCTCGACTTCAGAACAGGCATTAAAAGAAGCATTAATTGATTTTTTGGCTGGGCATGAAACGGGTTCATTAGTGGTAGATGTTCTGGGAAATGATTCGGATTTGCCTGTAAAGAGACTTTTTGAAGAAAATGGTTTCCAAGAATACTCTTCCCTGATTCGTATGACACGGATAAACTCTCTTGTTGGAGAGGAAAAGGTTATTCCGGATGTCGTATTTCAGGCTGGAATAGGGGATGTGCAGGAGATATTGAAATTATATGATACTTACTTTGACGCTTACATTGAGCAAATCCCGTTAAGAGAAGAGTTAGAAAGATGGATCGCTTCCGATCATGTGCTGGTGTATCGGGCGGACGGGCACATTGTAGGATTCCTGATTTACGATTTGACGGGTGTGACTCTTTATCTACGCTATTGGTTTGTACATCCGGAATATCGGGATCAAAAGATAGGGGCTATTTTGTTTAAAGAATTTATGAGGCGGGGAGAAAATACCCGGCGGCAGTTGTTCTGGGTTATATCCTCCAACGAAAATGCAATAAAGCGTTATGTTCATTATGGTTTTGCTATAGAGAAAATGTTTGATTATGTTTTAATAAATACGTTATGAGAGAAAAAGTTATACAGATTTTGTCTGAATTACGTCCGGAGTTTGATTTTAACGATTCGTTGAATTTCATGGAAGAAGGGATGTTGGATTCATTTGATATTATAAATTTAGTTACGGCCTTGGATCAAGAGTTCGGTATTTCTATAGATGGAATTGATGTGTTGCCGGATAACTTTTCGACGATAGACAGGATCATCGGGTTGGTAGAAAAAAACAGGGCTGTCTGATGAATCTGAAGTTTCATAATAAGAAGATAACAGGGATTCTGACGATTTTACCCGCGAACGAGATAAAATTTGAAGATGAAATGTTGAATTATAATTTTACCGCAGCCAAATCCTTGAAGTTGAAGATGGCTATGGGATACGATACGCATCGTGTCGTGGAGGGGGATACCTGTGTTTCGGATTTATGTGTCCACGGGATGGATTATCTTTTCAAAAATAATCTGCTGGCTAAAGATGACATTGATGCCTTGATACTGGTGACTCAATCCCCGGATCATATTATGCCGCCCACGAGTAATATTATTCAAGGGCGGTTGGGGTTGAAACACGATATGATATGTTTGGATATAAACCAAGGGTGTGCCGGGTACGTGTTGGGATTGGTGCAAGCGTTTATGCTTCTGGAACAGGAATGCATCCGCAAGGTGGTGCTTTTAAATGCGGATGTTTTGAGCCGTAAAGTTTCTAAAAGAGATCGTAACAGTAACCCGTTGATCGGAGATGCTGCATCCGTTACCGTCGTGGAGAAAGACTCGTGTGATAGCGAGATATTCGGGAATATTCGGATGGATGGATCGCGGGCAGAAGCGTTGATGATCCCTGCGGGGGGATTCCGTTTGCCTTCTTCTGCCGAAACAGCAGTGATGGAGGAAGACCCGAACGGGAATTTCAGGTCGAGAGATCATTTGGTGATGAAAGGGGATGAGGTTTTCAATTTCGTGCAACAAGAGGTTCCTCCTATGATTGAAGAGTTGTTACAATTCTCATCCTGTGACAAGGAAGATGTGTCCTGGTACCTGTTTCATCAGCCAAACAAGTTTATGTTGAATAAGTTGGCTGATAAAATTGGGATACAACGGGAGAAAATGCCTGCCAATGTTGTCGAAAAATTCGGGAACTCTAGCGGGGTGACGATTCCTGTCAATATAGCCTATAATTTGGGAGATACTTTATTGCGAGAGCACGTGAAAGTGTGTATGGCCGGCTTTGGAGTGGGACTTACCTGGGCATCGCTATTGTTGGATATAGGAAAATTACAGTTCAATCAAATAATTAATTTTTAAATTGTAAATTATGGAAGAATTATTGGAAAAATTAGCGGAAATACTGGAAGTGGACGAGTTGGACGGAGTGAAGAAATTTGTGGATTTCGAAGAATGGGATTCTCTTTCAAGTTTATCGGTTATCGCCATGTTGGATGCTGACTATAAAATGTCGATGTCAAATAAAGAACTTCTAGCTTACCCGTCGATTAACGCTTTTTGCGAAGACGTGTTATCCCGGAAAAAATAGAATGTCATTTGTTTACGGGGAGAAGAGTACACTTCGTGTGATCGACTTTCCCGTAAAATAACTATCGTGTGTGGTTTTAATATAGAAAGGATTCTATCATGAATAATCCATTTTCTTTGGTCGGGAAAACGATTCTGGTCACGGGGGCTTCTTCCGGGATTGGGAAAGCTATCGCGATCGAGTGCTCAAAACTGGGGGCGTGTCTGGTTATAACCGGAAGGGATGAGAGAAGATTACACGCCACTTGGGAGTTGCTGGAGGGAAAGGGGCACGTTGAAGTTGCCGGGGATCTGACGATGGAGGAAGAGGTGGAGGAGTTATTAAACTTGTTGCCGGAACTGGATGGAATTGTCCATGTTGCCGGTGTGGGCCAGAGTATACCATTCCCGTATATATCCAAGGAAAAACTGGATAGTATGTTTTCCGTGAATTTCTTTGCTCCGGTTCTCCTGTCCCAAAAGATGATTAAAAAGAGAAAATTACGTAAGGGTGCTTCTATCGTGTTCATATCTTCAATAGATGGTCCCGTGACCGCCCATATCGGGAATGCTATTTATTCCTCGACAAAAGCCGCTTTAACAGGAATGGCCAAAAACATGGCAGTGGATCTGGCATCCAAGAGAATCCGAGTCAATTGTGTCCTTCCCGGAATGGTCGAGACCCCGTTGATTCATCAGGGAAGTATCTCGGAGGAGCAATTGGATCAAGATAAATTGTCTTATCCCTTGAAACGATATGCACGACCGGAAGAGGTGGCTTATGCGGTTATTTATTTTTTGTCTGATGCCAGTAGTTTTACCACCGGGGCTAATCTGGTCGTGGATGGTGGTTTTACATTATTGTAATATGTTACGGAATACTATAAAGTAATAAATATGGATTTTGTTTTTTCAAATAGTTCTATTACAGGAATGTTGGCTGTAATGCCCGATAGGGAGATCAAGTTTGAAGATGAGATGGTTAATTTTAATTTCCCGATTAAAAGTTCTTTGAAGTTGGCTAAAACATTCGGGTATGGAGCCCGTCGTGTGGTTGATGATGGTGTGACGGCTTCTGATTTGTGCGTGTACGGTATAAATTATTTGCTGGATGCGGGTTTGTTGAAAAAGGAAGATATCGGGGGAATACTTTTTATCAGCCAGACGCCGGATTATATTCAACCCCCAACATCGAACGTGATACAGGGAAAATTGGGGCTTGGTTATGATGTCTTGTGCATGGACATTAATCAAGGGTGTGCCGGTTTTGTCTTGGGAATATTTCAGGCTTATTCTCTATTAGCCTCAGGTTTGGAGGGAAAAATACTTCTGTTGAACGCGGAAACCCCTTCTTTGGTTATGCCCAAAAGGGATCGGAGTTCAACTCCTTTATTCGGTGATGCCGCAACGATAACGGTTATCGAGAAAACAGATGCTGAAACCCCTTCCCGGTTTAAGATAAAGAATGACGGTTCGAGGTACGATGCGTTAATTATTCCCGCAGGCGGTTTCCGTATGCGTTGTTCCACGGAGACAAGTGTCGAAACCCAACAGGAAGACGGGAATTTTAGAAGCCTCGAACATCCCGTGATGAAAGGAGATGACGTGTATAATTTTACCGTGAATGAAGTGATCGAATTAATCGAGGAGATGGTTTCCACTTCCTCGTTAACAAAGGAAGATATTGATTATTACATGCTTCATCAACCGAATCGTTTTATCCTTCAGAATATGGCGAAGAAAATGGATATTCCGGAGGATAAAATGCCCAATAATATCGTGGGGCTTTTCGGGAATAGTAGTAGTGCGGCTTTGCCTGTCAATATCGTGTACAATTTTGGAGAGATTTTGGAACGGCGAGAGTTGACATTTCTTTTAAGTGGTTTTGGGATCGGGTTATCTTGGAATACTGCTTTAATGAAACTGGGGAATTTGAATTTTTGTAAAATGGTAGGTCATTCTTTATGTCAGTAGTAAATTGTAATCCAATGGATCTGTCCGGTAGGTCTTATATCATAACCGGTGCCGCCTCTGGGATCGGGAAGGCGACAGCTATTATTTTATCGAAATTAGGAGCAAAATTGTTGTTACTCGATATAAATAAGGGAAATCTGGAACAACTTCATGATTCGTGTGAGAATATGGTTGATACTCTTGTTATTGATCTGACAAAATCGGGGGATATCAAGAGTTTGGTAAAAGAAAAAATAGCTGTTTTCGGTAAAATTAATGGTTTTGTCCATTGTGCGGGCATCCCTTATATATCTCCGTTAAATGCGGTAAATACCGAAAAGAGCGAGATGTTGTACAAGTTGAACACATACGCGGCAATCGAATTGGCTAAAGTATGTTCCAACAAGCAGGTGTACGTGGGGGAACATGGTTCTTTCGTGTTGCTTTCTTCCGTTTACGGGCTGGTCGGATCGGCAGCTAACGTGGTTTACGCCATGAGTAAAGCTGCCATTATCGGTATTACCCGGTCATTATCTATAGAATTGGCTCCCAAAAATATTCGGGTGAATTGTATTGCACCCGGTTTCGTGAAAACGAACATGTTGGCGGGTAACGCGGGGGCGTTTGATGATTCTTACAATCAGAAGTTGGAAGCTTTGCATCCGTTGGGTTTGGGGGATGCGGATTCAATAGCGGAACCTATCGCTTTTTTATTGTCTGATGCAAGTCGATGGATCACGGGGGCGATTATCAACGTGGATGGCGGTTTTACTGCTCAATAAATAAAATGGAATGAAAGAATGTATTATTATAACCGGAGCTTCTTCCGGCATGGGACGTGAGATGGCTAAAAAATTCTCTTCCTCTTATCCTGTTATTTTGAATGGCCGGGATCTGGAACGTCTGGAAGAAACGAGACAACAGTGTCAAAATCCCCAGAATCAATTAATATGGCAGTATGATCTGGAAAATGTGGAGGATGTTGAACAAACTTTGGCGACATTCCTGACGGGACATCAGGTCCGGGTAGCTTATTTCGTGCATTGTGCCGGTTACATGAAAACTTATCCTTTGAAGATGGTTTCTGCGTCACTATTTCAGCAGACGTTTAATATAAATGTCATTTCTGGGGCCTTGATTATAAAAACATTGATGAATCGTAAATTGAATGGCGATACGCTAAAAAGCGTGGTGTTGATCTCTAGTAATATCAGTAATTTCGGGGCGAAGGCTTTTGGGGTTTACGGGGCTTCGAAAGGAGCCATGGATGCCTTGATGCGTTCTTTGGCCGTGGAGCTGGCGCCCAAGGTACGGTTGAATTCCGTGTTGCCGGGAGGGGTGCGTACCACGATGACGGAGCATATGTACCAGGATGAGGAGCTCGTGAAACGTATGGCTGCGACCTACCCGCTGGGTTTGGGGGAGGCAAATGATATTTATGAAGTCGTGAATTTCTTGTTATCCGACAAAGCAAGATGGATCACGGGACAACAATGTACCGTGGACGGTGGGCGTACGATTAATATTACCGGGTGATGTCTCTGGAACTGGTACGAATTGTGAACAAGCCTATTCCCTCTAATTGTTTCTTGATTTTTGATAAAGAGATCGGTAACAATTGCCTGATCGTTGATCCGGGGAGTGAATGTTCGGATGATCTGGAGTTTGAGTTGAAACGGTTGGATTTGATTCCCGAGTATATCATCCTGACACATGAGCATTTTGATCACGTGTGGGGTTGTAATGAATTAATCGAACAATACGGGGCAAAAATCATTGCTTCCGCCTGTTGTTCCGAGGGAATTCAAAGTAACAAGAAAAATCATTCCCTGTTTTATAATCAAGTTGGGTTCGAGATCGCTCCTGCGGATGTGTTGATCGAAGATATCGGGTTCCGTTTTGAGTGGAACGGGATAGGCTTAGACTTTTTTATTGCGGAAGGCCACACGAACGGAGGTATCTGTTTTGTGGTGGGTGAGTATCTTTTTACCGGGGATTCCTTGATAAAAGATTTGAAAACCGTGACGAAATTGTATTGCGGTTCGAAAGAAAAATTGAAAGAAACAATCAGGAAGATAGAAGAACTTCGAGGGCGTGACCTGACGGTTTGTCCCGGACATGAGCCGTGTTTCTTGTTGGATGATTACGATTTGAATAAAGCTATTGGAAAATAAAAATAATTAGTGAAAATGTTACGAGATATTGCTGTTTACGGGGCTGGTGGGTATGGACGAGAAATAGCTTGCTTGATCAAAAAGATTAATGATCGGGAAGCGAGGTGGAACTTTATCGGTTATTTCGATGATCGTGTTGAAGCGGGAACGAGTATTTCATACGGGCAAATACGGGGGAACATGGAGGTGTTGAATGCGTGGGAAACGGAATTAGATGTCGTGTTTGCGATATCTAATGCGGAGGTGTTGCAAGTGTTGTATCGTAAGGTTGCTAACCCGCTTGTTGCTTTCCCGAATATAATCGACCCGGATACCGTTTTTTTAGATAGAGATAGCTTGGAAATGGGACAAGGGAATATTGTCGGGGCTTTCTGCTGTTTTAGTTGCAATAATTCCTTGGGGAACTTTAATATCCTCAACGGGAGCATTTCTTTTGGCCATGATGCTAGGATAGGCGACTTTAATATCCTAAACCCGGAGACTCGGTTATCGGGAGGTGTGGTTGTTGGGAATGCGAATTTTTTCGGGCTGCGAAGTGCCGTGTTGCAATATATTAACGTGGGAGACAATACGCGTGTCGGGGCCGGTAGCATCGTGATGAGAAACACGAAGGATGGCTTTTTATACATGGGGGTACCCGCAAAAAAATATGACGTGTACTCTCGTTAAGGGGTAATCACCTTACTGATTTTATTGGAAAGATATTTTAACACGATAGATATATGGAACCGAGAATTTGGTTATCTCTCGCTCGAATGGGAGGGCGAGAGCAGGAATTTATACAAGAGGCATTCGATACGAACTGGGTAGTGCCGTTAGGTCCCAACGTGAATGCTTTTGAAAAGTCCTTACGGGATTTTTTAATCGAAAATAGAGAATTGAACATTGAAAACGAGGATAAGTGTGTGGTAGCCTTAAGTGCGGGAACTGCGGCATTACATCTAGGGTTGATATTACTGGATGTTGGAGCCGGGGATGAGGTGATTTGTCAGAGTTTTACCTTTTCCGCGTCAGCCAATCCGATCGCTTATGTAGGGGCAACTCCCGTGTTCGTGGATAGCGAACCGGACACGTGGAACATGGACCCGGAATTGTTGGAGGAGGCGATAAGAGATCGTCTGGCGAAGACCGGAAGATTACCGAAAGCAATCATCCCGGTACATTTGTACGGGATGCCGGGGAAAATGGATGAAATGATGACGGTTGCCCGAAAATATAAAATACCCGTGCTGGAAGATGCGGCGGAAGCTTTGGGGGCGGAATATAAAGGACAAAGATGCGGGACGTTCGGGGAGTTTGGCGTGTTGTCGTTCAACGGGAACAAGATCATCACGACTTCGGGAGGCGGTGCTTTAGTCTGTTCTTGCAAGGAACATGCCGATCGGGCGTTGTATTACGCGACTCAGGCAAGAGATAACGCTCCTCATTACCAGCATTCTTGCATTGGGTATAATTACCGGATGAGTAATATCTGTGCGGGTATAGGTCGAGGGCAGATGTTCGTTTTAGGGGAACATGTCACGAGGAGGCGGGCGATACATGATTTGTACGTGAAGTTACTGGAGGGGGTGAACGGGTTACGGGTGATGAGCCAGCCTGAAGGCGATGTCTTCAACTCGAATTACTGGCTGACTTGTATTACCGTGGAACCGGAAGAGTTCGGTGCGTCAAGAGAAGAAATTCGTTTGGCCTTGAATGCGAATAATATAGAGAGTCGGCCGTTATGGAAACCGATGCACATGCAACCGGTGTTTAAAGATGCTCCGTATTATGGAAACGGGGTCAGCGAGCGTTTATTCGAGATTGGTCTGTGTCTGCCGTCGGGGGCGACGTTGACGGATAATGATATAGAGCGGGTGGTTCGTGTGATAAAGCATTTGGCGTGTAAATTATAAATTTGAATGTATGTGTATTTTTAGAAGAATTATTTTGTGTTTGTTTGGGGGAATTTTACTCTCTTCTTGTGGTTCCAGTAAGAAAGTGGTATACTTGCAGGATGTCGATGTTAACAAGCGTATAAAAGCGGAATGCGAGTACAAGACGGTCGTTCACCCGGACGATCTGTTGTCAATTATCGTATCGTGTGATGATCTGGAGTCCGCGTTACCTTTTAACACGCCGATGATCGGGTTGGGCAAGGAGGTAAGTACGACTTCCACGCAACAGATTCCCAGGGGATATTTGGTAGATAAGAATGGAGAGATTGATTTTCCGGTGTTGGGAAAACTGAAGGTAGTCGGAATTTCAAGGAATGAATTATCCGAAATGCTAAAAGAAAAATTGTCAGTCTATCTGAAAAACCCGATCGTGACGATTCAGTTTCAGAATTTCAAGGTAACCGTTTTGGGAGAGGTTAAGAGTCCGGGGAGTTACAAAGTGGTGAGTGAACGGGTTTCCTTGTTTGATGCGCTTGGAATGGCGGGCGACCTGCAAATTAACGGAAAACGTAAAAATGTTTTGGTGATGAGGGAAGAAGGTGACGAGAAGATATTCGCTCGGATTGATTTGACTTCAAGCGAGTTTATTGATTCTCCTTTTTTCTATTTGCAACAGAATGACGTGGTTTACGTGGAACCGAACAAGGGACGGATTGCCGGTGGGAGCGTGAGTGCTTTTTTACCTTATATCTTGTCGAGTATGTCGACCATATTGGCCTTGATAACGTTGATAACGAAATAGTGGTAAAACAAACAAAAGAGACATGAATACGAATAATTCAAATAATAATCTGTTACAGGAGGATGACGAGATCTATTTTGATCTGAGAGCCTTTTTTTATAAACTTCTGGCCCGTTGGTGGTGGTTTTTTATTAGTGTTCCGCTCTGTGCGGGAGTCGCTTTGTACATCTGTTTCAGTTCAATCCCCGTGTATAATGTAGGGACGAAAGTTATGATCAGTGATTCGAAGAAAGGTGAGGTCGGGGTAAACCCTATGATTAAGGAATTGGGCTTTTTCCAAGGAAACATGTTGGTCGAGAATGAGATGGTGGAGTTGATGTCCAAGAACCTGATCATGGACGTGGTGAAGGAGTTGGATTTGAACGTGGACTATACCCGTGAAAAGATGCTTCGTGACGAGAAATTGTACAAAAATGGTCCGATGAAAGTACTCGTGGACATTCCTCAGAATATCAAGGATACGACAATTTACGTGATTTTGGAAGACGCGAGTAAGATAAAGGTTCGTGATGCGGATCGGAATATCGTGTTTGAGGGGAGTTTTTCCGAGGCCATTTCGATGGGGGATTACAGGATAACGGTGGAGAAGTGTACACCCGTGATAGAGGTCGGTGACGAGATTCGGGTAAGCTTGAAATCATACGAATCTGCGACAACGGGATTTCATAAACAATTGAATGTCGGGTTGCTGGAGAAAAACGCGAGTGCCGTTCAGATTTCTTTGAAAGAGGCGAATCCCGATAAGGGGAAAGATTTTCTTTACACGATGATCCGTAAATATAACGAGAATGGAATCGGGGATAAGCAACTGGTGTCAGAAAAAACGGTGGAATTTATTAACGAACGGTTACGGGTGATTAATCAGGAACTGGGTGATATCGAGAATGATGCTGAAAGTTTTAAAAAGAGAAATCAGCTGACGAACCTCACTTCCGATGCGGCTCTCGTGATGGAGCGGAAGAAGGTCACGGAGGCTGAACTATTAAGGTTGGCAACGGAAATGAACGTGGTGAAGAGCGTTCGGTCATACCTGGAAGATAATCAAGATGAAGAATTCCGAATTTTACCAGAAAAACTCGGATTGACGGACGAAACGCTCAATAGTGGAATCGGTAAGTACAACGAGATGGTGTTACGAAGAGGCAAATTGTTATTGTCTGCTCGCGAGAGTAACCCGATCATCACGGGATTGGAAATGCAACTTCGAGAGATGAAAAGTAGTATCCGGTCAGCAATGGAAAACGTGGAGAGAGGCATGACAATCAAGATCGAGAGCTTGGAAAAAGAGAGTCAACTGGTAGAGGCGAAATTGACATCAGTGCCGACTCAAGAAAAACAATACCGTTCGATAGCCCGTGAACAAGAGTTGAAAGAAAATCTTTTCCTTTTCCTGATGCAAAAACGGGAAGAGGCGGAGATTGCCAAGTTAATGTATGTACCGATGGCGAAGATTATCGAGAACCCGGATCCGGGAGAGCATCCGATATCGCCCCGGAAAATGTTAATATTGTTTTTAGGTATGTGCGTGGGAGTTATCTTGCCCGTGGGTGGAATTCTTCTGGTAGACATGTGGGATACGAAGGTCAGGGGTGTTGCCGAGGTTGAGAAAGTTGTAAGCTCGCCTTTGCTGGGAACGTTGCCGCAATTAATTGAGAGTAAGACTTCGATAGATCAGGAAGATTTTATGATGACGGAATCAATGCACTTGATCCGGGAAAACTTGAATTACTTGATCAGGCGTATAGAATCTCCCATTATCATGGTTTCTTCCACGATACCCAGGGAAGGAAAGTCGCTGGTTGCCGCTCATCTGGCTAACGCTTACGCCAAAGCCGGTAAAAAAGTCGTGGTGATCGGGTGTGACTTGCGTAACCCGCGATTAAACGAGTATTTCAAGAGAGAAAACAAGAAAGGTTTATCGGCTTACTTGGCGGGAATGGTAGATGACCCGGACTCGATCATCGAGAAAGTGGACGATAATCTTTACGTGATATTTGGGGGAACCGTACCCCCGAACCCGACGCAATTGGTGGCTAGTCCCCGGATGGGTGAATTATTGGAATGTTTGAAGAAAGAGTTTTCTTGTATTATATTAGATACCCCGCCACTTGGAATTTTGGCGGATGGTTTCTCGCTGAGCGAGTATGCGGATGCTTGCGTGTACGTGATCCGGGCGAATGTGCTTGATAAAAAAGGATTGCGGGTTGTTGCTGATTTGGAAAGAGGAAAACGTTTGGATAACTTGGGGATCGTGGTGAACGGGATAAAGGTGAGCCGGTCAGGTGGATACGGTTACGGCTATGGTTATGGCTATGGCTACGGCTATGGTTATGGTTACGGGCAGGACGAGAAGAAAAAGAAGAAGAAAGAGTAAGTGCATGATATGAGTTTATTTTGGAAAAAAACGAAACAATTTTTCTTTTACGAACATGATATCCATTCTCATATACTGCCGGGGTTGGATGACGGGGTGAAAGGTATAGAGGAATCGGTCATGATCGTGAAAAGGATGTTAGCCTTGGGAGTGAAAAGATTTTCTTTCACGCCCCATATCGCTTTCCCTTCACCGTTGAACACGCCGGAGATGATCCAGGATAGATTGGAATTATTGAAAACGGGTCTGGAGAAGGAGGGCATTCATATCGAGGCGGACGCGGGAGCGGAATACCGGGTAGGCGAGTATATGTTGGAATTGATCGAGCGGGATTGTATCGCGTCGTTTCAAGACGGGTTGGTGTTGGTGGAACATAGTTTTGTTTCTCAAGCTCCTTCTTTTGAGGATGTGATATTTCGATTGCAAGAGAAGGGATATACCCCGATTTTAGCTCACCCGGAACGGTATCCGTTTTACGTGGGACGAATACAGGAACATGTCAGGGGGATAAAGAACAGGGGATGTAGGATACAGGTGAATTTATTGTCTTTTAGCGGGTTTTACGGGAAAGAGGCATTACAAGGGGCTAAAATACTGTTGGAGGCAGGGTTGATTGATTATGTTTCCGGTGATATACATTCGGTTCGGCAAGTGGAATATCTGGAAAGATTTTTAACGTCGAAGAGTTCTGCTAGTCTGTTGAAAAATATGAAAATGTAATAGGGCAAGTTAAATAGAGAGTAGAGTTGCAACCTCGGGAATTTTCCCGGGGTTGTTTTGTTTTTGTGAGATTTTCTTTTGTTTTATAAATATGTGTTAAAAGCAACACCGTTTATTCACAAAGTGAAGATTTGTTAAATCGCTGATAAGCCCTTATCCACGGGGGCTTGGGCTGTTGTCTCCTTGGTAAGTTAATTGGAAGTTAACGATAAGTTGCCGATAAGTTGCCGATCTACCTCGGGAACTTGTCGGCAACTTTGCCTTGATGTGTCATTGATATACCAGTGAGACCCCGTAGAGAGAGCCCCGTAATAGTTACTGGATACGCCGTTTGCCCAATGTGTCTTTTTTGTTATTTTTGTCGGGAGATAAAACTTTATAATATTATGCAAGAGTATCAGGTTAGCGGTTTCAAGGTGCGGGAGTATGATGAATTAAGTTCCACGAACACGGAGGCGGAACGTGTCGGGTGGGGACAGTTGGAGGATAAAATGGTGATATTGACTTACCGGCAGACTCGGGGACGGGGACAGGTTGGGAATCATTGGGAATGTGAGCCGGGGAAAAATATTTCCATGACTGTCGTGTTACGGCCGGAAGGTTTACCGGCGGGATGGCAGTTTGCCGTGTCGATGGTGATCGCTTTGGGGGCTTGTGATTTCGTTTCCCGTTACGTGAAGAATTGCACGGTGAAATGGCCGAATGATATTTACGTGGGCGATCGGAAGATTTCGGGTATATTGATTGAACATTTGATCATGGGGCCTTACGTGGGGGGATCGCTGTGCGGGATCGGGGTGAATATAAATCAGGAGCAATTTTTGTCGGACGCGCCTAATCCGGTTTCGTTATTCCAGTTGACCGGGGAGGAAATCCCTTTGTCGCGGGCATTGGAAGAGTTGTTGGCGTGTATCGGGAAACGTTACGCGTCAATACTGGATTACGAGGGCTTGGAACGAGATTTCTTGAAGGTTTTGTATCGCGGGGAAGGGCGATATTATTGGGAAGACGAGCGGGGTGTTTTCGAGGCCTCGATTCGGGGAATAAACGAGTACGGGCAACTGGTATTGGAGGATGTGGCGGGAAGAGAACGTGTGTACGGGTTTAAGGAAGTAAAATATTTGTAACTAAAGGAAGTTGCAGGCTGTACTGGTATTTTCGACGAATAAAAAATGTCAAATAAATTTATTTCATTGCGGAGTTTTGATTATTTTTGTGCAAAACATGGATAACTTATGGTAGAGAATTATTCGGAAGATTCTATCCGGACGCTGGACTGGAGGGAACATATTCGTTTGCGTCCCGGTATGTATATTGGAAAGCTGGGTGACGGTGCCGCGATGGATGACGGTATATATATACTGGTTAAAGAGGTGGTGGATAATAGTATTGACGAGTTCGCGATGGGTGCGGGGAGCGAGATTATTATCAACGTGGAGGAGCGAACCGTGTCGGTACGGGACTTCGGGCGAGGAATTCCTTTGGGCAAATTGATTGACGTGGCTTCGAAGATGAACACCGGTGCCAAATATGATTCCGAGGCGTTCAAGAAGTCCGTGGGGTTGAATGGTGTCGGTATAAAAGCGGTGAACGCGCTTTCCGAGAGTTTCACGATTCAATCTTTCCGGGACGGGGAGACAAAACTTGTCCGGTTTAACAAGGCATTGATCGTCGAGGATCAGGAGATCGTGCCGACCTCGGAACCGAACGGGACGCTGGTTACTTTCGTGGCGGACAAGGAATTGTTCGGGAACTACCATTATATCATGGATTACCTGGAGTCGATGTTCAAGAATTACGTGTTCTTGAATTCCGGGCTCACGATTAATATCAACGGTCAGAAGTTACATTCTAAGCGAGGACTTTACGATTTGTTGTCCGAGAATATGAGCGGGGAGGGAATTTATCCGATCATCCATCTGAAAGGTTACGATATCGAGATGGCCATGACGCACGGGCGGCAATACGGGGAGGAGTACTACTCTTTCGTGAACGGGCAACATACCACGCAGGGGGGGACCCATTTGGTCGCTTTCCGTGAAGCGGTGGTAAAGACGATTCGTGATTTTTACAAGAAAGATTTTGATTTGGCCGATATTCGTACTTCGATTATCGCGGCTATCAGCATAAAGGTGCAGGAACCGATGTTCGAGTCCCAGACGAAAACGAAGTTAGGTTCCAAAGATATCGCGCCGGAAGGTCCTTCGGTACGGAATTTTATTTTTGATTTCGTGACGAAAGAACTGGATAATTACTTGCATCGTAACCCGGATACGGCCGAGTTGTTGTTACGCAAGATCGTGGAGACCGAAAAGGAGCGCAAGGCGATGTCCGGTATTCAGAAGATCGCGCGGGAGCGGGCGAAACAGGTTAGTTTGCATAACCGGAAATTACGGGATTGCCGGGTGCATTTCAATTCTAATCACGAGCGGAAAACCGAATCCTCGATATTTATCACCGAGGGGGATTCTGCCAGCGGATCAATCACGAAATCACGGGACGTGAATACGCAGGCCGTGTTTAGTTTGCGGGGTAAACCTTTAAATTCTTTCGGGTTGACCAAGAAGATCGTGTACGAGAACGAGGAGTTTAATCTCTTGCAAGCGGCACTGAATATCGAGAACGGGATCGAGGAGTTGCGTTATAATAATATCATTATTGCCACGGATGCCGATGTGGACGGGATGCATATCCGGTTGTTGTTGTTGACATTCTTCTTGCAATTCTTCCCGGACGTGGTACGTTCCGGTCACTTGTACATCTTGCAGACACCGTTGTTCCGGGTGCGGAACAAGAAGGAGACCCGTTATTGTTATTCCGACGCGGAGCGGGAGAAAGCGATCAAGCAGTTGGGACCGAAACCGGAGATCACGCGATTTAAAGGTTTGGGAGAGATTTCCCCGGACGAGTTCGGGGGGTTTATCGGGAAGGATATCCGTCTGGAACCCGTGCGTATGACCAAGCAGGACCCGATCGGGACGCTCCTGTCTTATTACATGGGAAAGAATACCAACGAGCGGCAGGATTTCATTATTGATAACCTGTACGTGGAGAAAGATGAAATCTAATAATTTATAATTTTAGATTTTAAATTTTAGATTCGGATATTGGATTAGTGAATAAAAATATATTGTAGATTGGAGTGATCATTCATTTTCAATTTTCAATTTTCAATTTTCAATTTATGAGTGACGAGATAAATAACGAGGAAGTGGAAGAGGTGGTGCCTCAGGAGCCGGAACAAGAGCTGCACGAAGAGAATGGCCGGGTGCGGTCGATTCAGCATTTGTCGGGAATGTTCGAGAAATGGTTTCTGGATTACGCTTCTTACGTGATACTGGAGCGTGCGGTTCCGTACGTGAATGACGGGTTGAAACCGGTGCAACGTCGTATCTTGCATGCGATGAAGGAGATGGATGACGGGCGTTTCAACAAGGTTGCCAATATCGTGGGGAGCACGATGGCCTATCACCCGCATGGAGATGCTTCGATCAAGGATGCTCTGGTACAGTTGGGACAGAAAAACTTGTTGGTGGACTGTCAGGGAAACTGGGGAAATATCTTGACCGGGGATGATGCCGCCGCGGGACGTTACATCGAGGCCCGGCTTTCGAAATTCGCCCTTGAAGTCGCTTTTAACCCGAAGACTACGAACTGGAAATTGTCATACGACGGCCGGAAGAGAGAACCGGTGACGTTGCCCGTGAAGTTCCCGTTGCTACTGGCGCAGGGTGTGGAGGGGATTGCCGTTGGATTGGCTTCGAAAATATTACCGCATAATTTCAACGAGTTGTTGGATGCGTGTATCGCTTATTTGAAAAATGAAGATTTTGTATTGTACCCGGATTTCCCGACGGGGGGGATGATTGACGTGTCGAAATATAATGACGGGGTGCGGGGTGGAACTGTGAAAATCCGCGCAAGGATTGAAAAGGATGCCGGGAACAAGATTCTTAAGATTACGGAGATTCCTTTCGGTCGCACGACGTCGGCTCTGATAGATTCGATTTTGAAGGCGAACGAAAAGGGAAAGATCAAGATCAAGAAGATTGACGATAACACGGCAGCTTCGGCCGAAATTCTGGTATACCTGGCGGCAGGGGTTTCTTCCGACAAGACGATTGATGCCCTGTACGCTTGCACGGATTGCGAGTTGTCAATCTCCCCGAACTCTTGTGTTATCGAGAATGACAAGCCGATATTCATGCCGATTTCCGATATCTTGCGGAAGTCTGTAGACGAGACGGTCGCCTTGTTGTTGCTGGAGTTGAAGATCAAGTTGGGCGAGCTGGAGACGGATTGGCAATATTCAACGCTGGAAAAGATATTTATTGAAGAACGTATATACAAGGATAAGGAGTTCGAGGAGAGTGAATCGGTGGACGAGGTGGTGGTACACGTGCGCAAGCGCCTGGAACCCTTCCTGCCGAAGCTGATCCGCCCGGTGACAGATGATGATATCAAGCTGTTGTTGGAGATCAAGATGAAGCGTATCTTGAAATTTAACTCGGAACAGGCGGAGAATTATATCAAGGGATTGGAAGAGGAGATTACCCGCGTGAAATTCGATATAGAGCATATTATTCCTTATTCCATTCATTATTACGAGAATATCAAGAAGAAATACGGAAAAGGTCGGGAACGTCTCACGGAGATCCGGAACTTCGAGAATATCGAGGCCACGAAGGTCGTGGTGGCGAACGAGAAGTTGTATATCAACCGGGAGGAAGGTTTTATCGGTACCGCTTTGAAGAAAGATGAGTTTATTTGCGAGTGTTCGGATATAGACGACGTGATCGTGTTCCGGAAGGACGGGACGTATTATGTCACGAAGGTCGCGGATAAATTGTTCGTGGGGAAAGACGTGCTATACGTGAATGTCTTTAAGAAGAATGATAAACGCACGATCTATAACGTGGCTTATCGGGACGGTAAGGTGGGGCCGGCTTACGTGAAACGTTTTTGCGTGACGGGAACAACTCGTGATAAGCAATATAACCTGACGAAAGGCACGCCGGGATCGCGGGTGCTTTACTTCAGTGCTAACCCGAACGGGGAGGCTGAGGTGATAAAAGTTTGCCTGAAACCGAAGCCGGGGATGAAAAAACTGGTCTTCGAGTATGATTTTGCTGCTTTGGCGATCAAAGGACGTGATTCGCAAGGAAACGTGCTGAGTAAAAATGATATTCATAAAATATCTCTGGTGCAAAAAGGTGCTTCAACGCTGGGCGGACGGAAGATATGGATTGACGAGGATGTGTTGCGGTTGAACACGGACGGGCGCGGACGTTATCTGGGGGAATTCCTGGGCGAGGACCGTATTCTGGTGGTAAACAAGAACGGGACCTATTACACGACCGATTATGATTTAAGTAATCACTACGAGGAAGAGTACGCCGTGATCGAGAAGTATGAACCGGAGAAAGTATGGTCTGCCGTCTTCTTCGATGCCGAACAACAGTTCTATTATTTGAAGCGGTTCCGTTTCGAGAATATGGTTCGGTTAACATCTTTTATCGGTGACACGGGTGGCTCGTATCTGGTGGCTTTGAGTGGGGAGAAACGGCCCCGGTTCGAAGTCGTGTTCGGGGGACGTTACGAGAACCGTCCGGCAGACGTGATTGTTGCCGACGAATTTATTGCCGAGAAGTCATTCAAGGCCCGCGGAAAACGGGTAACAACTTACGAGGTACGGGAAATTAAAGAAATAGAGCCCTTGGATAGCGGGGAAGAGGAGAGTGAAGGAACGACTTCCGCGGAGGTGGATTTCGAGATCACGAACCCGGATATGTTGAGTGACGAGACTCAGATGAAGCTGGATTTTGAATAATCGCTCCCGGAAAGGATGAAGTTTTTCGTTGTCGGATATATGGCGAGTGGTAAAACCACGTTCGGAAAGGAATTGGCCGGGGATAAAGGTCTTCCTTTCCTGGATTTGGACGAGTGTATCGAGGAGAGGGAAGGGCGTTCTATTTCGGAGATATTCGCGACTGACGGGGAACGTTATTTTCGGGAAACCGAACGGCGGGTATTGCACGAGCTTTGCGGCGAACGAGATGAGTTCGTGATGGCCACGGGGGGCGGAACCCCTTGTTTCTTTGATAACATGGAATATATGAATAGTATGGGGAGTACTCTTTTTCTGAATACTTCCTTGTTCGTGATCGTGGAACGTTTGAAAAAGCAACGGGCCGATCGGCCTTTATTGGCCGTGTATTCCGACAACGAGTTGGAGTTCTTCGTCCGGGAACATCTCGAATCCCGGCTTCCTTTTTATTTGAAGGCAAAAGAGCTGATATAAGTGATCTGTTTGAGTGATTCGCTTGGATATCTTGAAAAATATTTTATTTTTGTACAGGAAGGATAATTGCGTGTGTAACTTTAATATTTGACTTGTGGAACAAAAGGAACGGCTGTCTTTTTGCAAGAAATGCAAGAATCGACAATTTGATCCGAATCGGGGAATTGTTTGTGGATTGACCCAACAAAAGGCTGATTTTGATAATGGGTGTGTGAATTTTATACAGGACCCGGCAAGTGTAGACGATTTCTCCCTTGCAGAAAAAGCAGATGTTGCGGAACAAGAGGTGGTAAGTATTTCCGAGGAAATATTAGAGAATCTGAAGCGTTATCAAAATTTTGGATATGCATTGGTCGGAGGTATGCTAGCGGTCTTGATTAGTGCTGTTTTGTGGGCCTTGATCACGGTTTCAATAAAATATCAAATCGGATATATGGCTATCGGGGTCGGTTTCCTGGTTGGTTTTGCCGTGCGATTTTTTGGAATAGGCTTTGAACGTAAATTTGGAATATTAGGAGGATTTCTGGCTCTATTAGGGTGCTTACTTGGGAATTTGTTCGGTTACGTGGGGTTGAGTGCGGAACAGATGGGGAATTGACGGACGAACAAGTATTTTAAAGTACGAGAAGATATACAAAATACTATGTCCGGGAATTAATCACTTTCGTTTACAGATGTCATTATAAGAACAGGTGCGGCATTTTTCCGGGATTTCGGTTTGCGTGAACGGGATTTCGGGCGAGAAGAGTTCTTCCAAGAGTTGGACTAACAGGTCTTGAAATTCCGGTTCGTAAGGTTTGAACCGTTGGATGGCCTCCTTGTTACATTTCAGCAGGTAGCTATAATTGGGGGTGAATAATAGTTTCGTGCTGTATATCCCCGGCAGGATCGGGTCGGTACCGGGGTTTTCATGCTCGTACATCATGCAATACAACAGAGTTTGGAAAGCTGCTTTATTGCGTTGTTTGTTGCTGGAGTCAAAAATAGAGGGGAGATCCTTGAAATCTGTTTTATCGGCTCCGGTCTTGTAGTCAATGACACGGGTTCCTTGCGCGATACGGTCTACCCGGTCGATATCTCCTTCCACGTGGATTATCATGGGGCTTTTCAAGGGGAAGAGCGTGATGGGCATGCGGTAGGTCTTTTCCATGGAAATGATTTGGAAAGGACATAACGTCTTGTCGTACTCGAATACTTTTTTCACGTATTTTTTCACGACGGAGAGAACAAGTTCATTGGCCCCGCTCTCCAGCATCTTGGAGACGGTTGTGTCGTATAGGTTTAAATAGGCTTCCCGGATATGCTCCTCGATCAAGGCATCGTTTTGTATTAACGTGTCGAGTCCTTCGGTTGTTATTTCCCCCTCCGGGAATGTCTGGTAGAGGGATTGGGTACTTTGGTGGAAGATCGTTCCAAGCAGGCGATGATCCAGCTCTTCGGCCATTTCCTCTTTCTCTTTGATACGAGCCATGTATTTGAAATAGAATTTCAGATGACATTCCATGTACGTGTTGAGGGCGGAAGGAGAAATACCTCGTGCATCTTCCTGTGAATAGCTTTTCAGTTTATCCATGATCTCCGGGTTCTTGGAGATAGAGATCGTCGGGTTGTCTTGAACGGATATGTTATTTTGGAAATGGATTTCTTTGACGGGTAATCCCGACTCGTATTTTATCTGGTAGAGGAACCGACTCATTTCCCCGCTGCTCATGCCTTTCGTGACATCCGTGTACAGTATTTTCACCTGTTTGGCTCGTTGTAACAAGCGGTAAAAGTAATAGGCGAAAAGGGCGTCCATGTGTTCCGGGGTCGGTAGACCGAACCCGAGACGCAGGTTATACGGGATGAAAGACGAGGCGTGCCCTCCTTTCGGGAGGATCCCCTCGTTGGCGGACAAGATAACCAGGTTTTTGAAATCCAGCATACGGGTTTCCATGAGTCCCATGATTTGCATCCCTTCCAGCGGTTCACCGGAGAAGGGGATGGATACGCCTTGCAGGATTTTGTGTATGATCTGGAGGTACAACTTGTTATCGGGGACGATATGTTCTTCTTGGAACGTGTTTTTTATGCCTTGTATCGTCGTGAAAATCGAGAACAGGAATTCTTTCTCGATTGATACCCCCTCGTGTCCATCGGGCTGTATGGAGACAATGAGTTGTTTTAAAATCTGTAACAGATAGTCCGGCAGGTTTTCTTCGGAGGAAGAGAAGATGGCACGGGTGATGTCGCTGAATTGAAGACTGCTTTCTGCCACGTACACGATATTGTTCGTGTTGATGTAGTTGGTGATTTTCGGGATCTCTTCAGCACAGGTACTTTTGATCAGTTTGTGATTCAACAGGGCGATAACCGGCTTGTAGTAATAGTGCGTGGAGTTGCCTTCCTTCTTGGAGTAGTGTTTTAAATCTCCCAGCATGCCGATCAAGGCGGCCACGGAGGTGTTTTGGGCCGGGTAACCCATGGTGATATTGATCTTGTCGATCGTGTCGGGAATGGAATGGATGACCGGGGTAAGCAGGCTTTCATCGCACAGCACGATGGCCGTGTCTGTATAAGAATTTTGCTGTTCCGGGTGGATTTGTCCAATTAATGTCGGGATCAATTTGGCCTGTCCGATAGTCGAGGGAACGGAGATATACTCTATATTTTTCTCGTTATAGCGGAAATTATTGAAATGTTCCAGTCCCAGGGCATTGGGGAAAAGTTTCATGTTTTCCCGGATATAAAGTCCGGCTTCATGATTCTCGTTGGCCGAGTAGTATAAATCGTAGTCCCAGTAAAATAGCGCCTGCCCGTTGTCCCGGAAATAAGAAAATATTCGTTTCTCGCATTGATTCAAGGCGTTGAATCCGGCAAAGACCAGTTGGCGATCGGTGTGGTGTTTGGTAAGTCGCTCGCAGAATAGACGTTGTCCCATGCCTTCGTAACACAAGTTTTCGGCGAATAATTTTGCCTTAAACTTGGTATAAGTCGGGTAGAGTTTATCCCATACGTTCAAGAATTCTTGTTGCTCTTGGCTGTATTTTTCGGCATTGAAACTGCGCCAGAAACTTTGAATGAATTCCACTTGTTCCGGGGTGAGGTAGGGGAAAGCCGATTCTATTTCTCTTAGGGCCGTGATGTTGGAAAAGAGGTCTTTCGCGTCTACCAGGTACTTGTCGATGTCATCGAAGTCGCCCAGTAACATGTTACCCCAAAAGTAGAAATCGTCGAAGCGTTCCGTGGTTCCGGCATGTTCTTGATAGGTTTTATATAATTTGATAATAAGCGTGAGTTCTTCCGCTTTCTTCAACCCGGTCTGGCGTTCGATAAATTCGGCGAGCGTGAGGATTTCGGGCATCCACACGGGACGATCAATCAATTGGGCCAATTCCTGCGCTAAGAATAATCCCGCCCGTTTGTTGGGAAACAGGATGATCAGGTTATCGAAATCATGTCCGTATTTCAGAATCAGATCTTTTGCCAGAAGATGAAGAAACGAATTCATATTTTATTGTTATTTTTGTTTCGGAACAAATTTACAATTAATCATTAGATTCTGTATAGATTTATGTTGAAAGAACTGTTGTTAAAAAATAGAAGTTACCGTCGTTTTTATCAAGACGTTCGGATTTCTGCGTGTGAACTGGCGGACTTGGTCGGGTTAACTTGTTATTGCGCTTCGGGAAGAAATGCGCAGGCGTTGAAATACAAGCCCGTCACGGATAGTGTATTGTGTGATCGGGTTTTTCATAATCTGGCGTGGGCCGGGTATCTGAAAGATTGGGATGGACCGGAGGAGGGAGAACGCCCGTCGGCTTATTTGATTCAATTATTGGATACTTCTATCGTGGAAAATTGCTTGTGTGACGATGGGATTCAGGCTCAGACGATATTGTTGGGTGCCGTGGAAAAGGGGTATGGCGGATGTATCATAAAGGCGTTTAAAAACGAATCGTTGCGGGAAGTATTGCAATTGCCCGAACATTTGAAAATCATGTATGTTATCGCTTTGGGCAAACCGAAAGAAAATGTCGTGCTGGAGGAGATGAAAGACGGGGACTATAAATATTGGCGGGAAGCGGACGGCTCTCATCACGTGCCGAAGAGGAGTGCGAAGGACTTGATAATTTGATCGTTTCAGATTTTAAATTTTGGATTCTAAAGATGAAATTACTTTGTGCGGAGTACGGGAAATTAGGCGAAATTGCATATAGTGTTATCGGGGATAATGCTTTATTGAGAAACAATGATAATTTTTATATTCCAACTTTTATAGAGAGATTGAGTTGCGTTCCACAGTTAGTATTGCGTGTTGGAAAGATTGGCAAATGTGTGGGGGAGCGTTTTGCCGGACGTTATTTTGATGAGGTGGGAGTTGGAATTAGATTTTATGCTGATGATCTGGAAAAGGAGTTGTTGAGTAAAGGGCTTTCTTCTTCTATGGCTTATTCTTTTGATGGAGCGGCGGCTATATCCGAATGGCAGAAAATTGAAAATGAGTTGGATGAGACGGAGTTTAGTTTTGTGTTGAATGGTTTGGAGATTAATCGAATGAAAGTGCGGGAGCTTCCTTTATCTCCAGGGAAGTTAGTTTCTAGAGTATCGGAATTTTGTATGTTGAAAATTGGAGATTTAATTTATTGCGGGAGTCCTTTCCGCCAAAAAGATTTAAAAATTGGAGATCGATTAAGCATGTGTTTGGATGGTAGGATATTGTTAGATTTTTATCTAAAATAGAGGTTTTCGTTTGTGTTGTTTTGTACGTATGTCTATGTTTATGTCAGAAAATCGTGAGAAGGTACGTGAGTTTGAAAGATTATTTAAGGAGAATTACTCTCGATTGTATCAATGTGCTTACTACTATCTTAATGATAGAGAAACAAGTGAAGATGTTGTAAGTGATGCTTTTGAGTATGTTTGGAAAAGCTATGAGCAATTGAAACGTGTCGATCGGGTTGCGGTCCTTTTTCAACAAGTGAAGCATCGGAGTATCAACAATCTAAGGCATTTTAAGATTGTGGAGAAGTATACGTTGGAAATTATGGGAACGGATTCAGAAATAGAAAACTTTTCTGAGCATGAGGATGAACGCTTGGAGCGGGTGCAAAAGGTTATTAATAGTTTATCGCCTCAGACACGTAAGGTTTTGGAAGGGTGTTATTTCAGCGGGAAAAAATATGTAGAGGTAGGAAATGAATTGGGGATTAGTGTGAATACCGTGAAGAAACATATAATGAAGGTTTTGAATTTGTTGCGAGAAGAATTTTCCTAAAAACGGGACCTAAAATGAAAATATAAACGTATTTTATAAAAGTAATACAATGAACGATAAAAAACAAAATATAGATTCGAAAGAACGTTTGCTTGATGCTTTAGATGCTTCAGAAATTACGGATGAAAATCTGAAAGAATTGTTGTCCGATCCAGATAATGTACAAGATATTCGTTTATTACAAGATTGTCGTAAATGTTTTATTTTGGAGGATTCCTCGTTACGGGGTGAACCGGAAGTTGCATGGGAGAATTTCTTGCATAAGCAAAAAGTGAAGCGTAAAAGATTGTCTCGTCGATTACTAGTGTCGTTTGCTGCTGCCGTTGCTTGTTTAGCATTGGTATGGGGCGGATTGAAGTTTTATGTTGATCCGGAAGATGGTCAGGAATTCGTGGCTTATTCCCCGGATTCTACCTCTATTGAAGTGATGTTATCCACGAGTAATGGGCGACAAATAATACTTTCCGATTCTCGGATGGATAGTTTGTTGGAAAATTCGGGTAGAATTTTCCGTCAAGAGAAAATGTTGACGTATGAAAATGATAACCCGATAGATGATTCTGAGATACATACATTGACAACTTACGGGGGGGGATTCTACCAGTTTTGCTTGTCAGATGGTACGTGTGTGTGGCTAAACGCGGAGAGTCGTTTGATATATCCGAGTTTTTTCAAGGGGGACCAACGAGAAGTCGAGTTATATGGGGAAGGTTTTTTTCGGGTCGCTCACGATACAGTACGACCTTTTAGAGTAAAATCGGGGAATATCGTGACAGAGGTGTTAGGTACGGAATTCAATTTGAGAAATTATTCTCAGGAGGATGCTCATGTCACGTTGCTTCAGGGAAGTGTAAAAGTGAGGAATGAATGTTCGTCTGCGGAGGTGGTCATTCGTCCGGGAGAGGATGCTTTTTTGCTGGAGAATGGTTCCTTTGAGGTGAAAAGAGTAGATACGGATAACTATTGTCTGTGGACGGAAGGGTATTTTTATTTCGATAACGAACCTTTATTGAAGATTATGCGAGAATTAGGTAGATGGTATAATGTGAGGGTTGTGTTCAGAAATGATTCAATGATGCATTTGAAGTTACACTTTTGGGCGCAACGGGATCAGGCAATAGAAAAAGCGTTGGAGTTATTGAATACGATGGGTAATGTAAAAGTTACCTATGAAAAGCGTACCATATTTGTAGATTAGATATACGGATTATAGTATAAAATTCGTGATTAGCAATTGTGTAGGCAATTGCTAATTTTTTTTGATATTTTTTTAGGATGAAGGGGGTACCTAATTTATATTTTTAAACGGAATATATGAAAATGTCGACATGAATAGTTTTTTTTATTGAAATTCAAAAACAGGTTTATGAAAAAAATCAACTTATTTTTTCGTGAACAACACGGGTATTTGCAGGTACTTTTTAGGGGTACGTTGCTTGTATGTTTTTTGTTCACGATTTCTTTTGTTCATGCTCAAGTGCAAAAGAATATTACAGTAGAATTTAAAAATGAGCTATTGGCGGAGGTGTTGAAGAAGTTGGAAAAGATGTCTTCGTATAAAATTTTGTTTACTTATGATCATGTGCAAAATTACAGGGTAACAGCCTCTTTGAAGGAGGTAACGATACTTGATGCGTTAGATAAGGTGTTAGAAGGTAAACCGTTTTTTCGAACAGGTATCACGGATGGAAAATATATTTCTGTGAAGTATAATTCCAATAAAACGAGTACGGAAAATAAGTTGAGAACAATCAAAGGATCAGTGCTTGACAAAAATAAAGAACCACTTCCCGGTGTAACGGTACTTATCAAGGGTACGACTACCGGAGTTGTCACGGATACGGATGGTAGCTATGTGATCAGTATACCCGAATCGTCAACTTCTACTTTAGTATTTTCGTGTATTGGAATGAAAAGTGTGGAAGTAGTAGTAAAAGACAATAAAACGATAAATATTACGATGGAGGAAGATGTGACGGAGGTGGGTGAGGTCGTGGTTACCGGGTATTTCAATCAAACAAAGGAAAGTTTTACGGGTACGGTAACTTCTTTCAGCGGGGAGGAATTGAGACAGGTGAATCCGGTGAATGCACTGACCGCTTTGTCGGTGCTGGATCCTTCTTTCAAGATGTTAGAGAATATTTCAGATGGATCGAATCCCAATGTGGTGCCCAAATTTGAAGTACGGGGCAGTTCAAGCATGCCTAACGTGAAGAATGAATACGAGGGAGACCCAAACATGCCGACTTTCATCATGGATGGCTTTGAAGTGTCGGCAGAGAAAGTGTTCGATTTAGACCCGAACCGGATTGAGTCGATGACTTTGCTGAAAGATGCGGCGGCGACCGCCATTTACGGTTCGCGTGCGTCAAACGGCGTGGTGGTGATTGTGACCAAGATGCCGGAATTAGGATCTATCCGCTTGAGTTACAATATGGATTTGTCGTTTAATATTCCGGATTTGCGGGACTATGATTTGCTGAATGCTGAGGAAAAATTAGAATTGGAACGGGCTGCCGGCTATTATAGCTCGACGGTTGCCAACCTGTTGGAGGAGCGGGAAGCGCAGTATAATTACAAAAAGCGTTTGGTGGAGCAGGGCAACAATACCTACTGGTTGAATAAGCCGCTGCATGTGGCGATAGGACATAAGCATTCCCTATTTGTGGAGGGAGGAGAAAACGCCATGCGTTATTCCTTGGATTTATCCTACGAAAGTGCGCTGGGTGTGATGAAAGAATCCGGACGTGAAAGAATCAGTGCCGGCATGCTGTTGCAGTACCAGATGAAAAAGATTGTGTTCAAGAACCAGATGATGTACGATGTGGTGAATGCCGATAACTCGCCCTATGGTAGTTTTAGCGAATACGCGAAGGCAAATCCTTATTATGCCTACAAAGATGAGAATGGGCATTACTTGTATTTGCTGGAAGATGATACGAGAGGGGCTTTTGACAAGGTGCCGAATCCATTATATAATACACAGTTGAACGTGGAAGATCGGTCGTCTTACAGTAATTTCACGAATAATTTCAGCATTGACTGGTATATCACGGAAGCCTTGCGCTTGAAAGGAAACATTGCTATTCACCATCAAAAAAGTGAAGGGGTTGTCTTCAAGCCAGCAAAGCATACGGATTTCAGCAATATGATGGGTGACAATTATTATCGCCGTGGTTCTTACCAGGCGACAGAAGGTAAGGAATTTGGGTACGATGCCAGCCTGGTACTCAGCTTTTTCAAACCGATGCACGACCACGTGTTGAACGTGAATGCGGCTTTGAATATGCAGGATTTGTCGAAAGAGGAATATAAGGTGAAAGTGGAGGGGTTTCCCGACGAGAACTTGGATTATATTGTGTTTGGGGCATCCTATCCCAAGTCGTCAACACCCACGGGAAAAGATGAAATTTCACGGTTGATAGGTTTGGTCGGGAACATGAACTATTCTTTCAAGGAACGCTATTTGTTGGATTTGTCCGTACGTACGGATGCGTCGTCCAAATTCGGTGCAGATACGCGTTGGGCTCCCTTCGGTTCGGTTGGTATAGGTTGGAATCTGCACAACGAGAAGTTCATTAAGGATTGTGCGAAATTTATCAACCGCTTGAAAATCCGCGCCTCCTTGGGTTGGGTCGGATCTCAGTCGTTCAGCCCGTTTCAGGCAATACCCAAATATGAATACGATGTGAACAACCGTTACCGCTACGGAATCGGGGCAATCATGAAAGGTATGGCAAACCGTAGTTTAAAATGGCAAAAGACCACGCAACGCAATGTCGGTATTGATTTCGATATACTCAACCGTCGTTTTTCCGTTTCGGCAAATTATTATGTGAACACTTCCAAGAGTTTGTTGTCTGATATTACTTTACCTCCTTCTTTGGGTTTTAGTACCTATACGGAAAACATCGGGCAATTGGAAAACAAGGGTTTTGATCTGAAGGTGAGAGGGACCGTGTTCAGAAACAAAAATGGATTTATGAATTTAAGTGTCGGTATCGTTAAGAATAACAATAAGTTGAAGAAGATTTCCAACAGTTTGCGCGCTTGGAACGAAGTGCAGGACGACAGTGTTATGAATACGCCTCGTGTCCGTTTCATTGAAGGACAATCGTTGAATACTATCTGGGGAGTTCCTTCGAAGGGTATCAATCCGGCAAACGGAAAAGAGATTTTTGTTGGCCGCAATGGCATATTGACAAGCACTTGGAATGCTTCCGACCAGCAACCGATAGGATGTACGGATCCTAAAATCGAGGGGAATATATCGTTGAACGGAGGCTATAAGGGATTTTCGCTGAGTATGTATTTTACCTATAGCTTGGGGGGCGATACTTACAATCAAACGTTGGTGGATCGAGTGGAGAATGCCGACAAACGCTATAATTGTGACAGGCGTGTACTGGAAGACCGTTGGCAGAAACCGGGAGACATCACTTTTTTCAAGGATGTCGCTAACAACGAGATGACGCAAGCGACTAGTCGGTTTGTCGAAAAATACAACTGGCTGAAATTAAGCACTCTGAACGTGTCTTATGACTTCAATGCTAATTGGCTGAAGTACATTCAGGTGGAAAATCTACGCCTATCGTTCAACATGACGGATGTGTTTCGCTGGTCATCCGTGAAGGAAGAGAGGGGATTGGACTATCCGTTTGCACATGCGTTTAGAGCTTCTTTGAGGATAACTTTTTAATGATGAAATATGAAAAAGATATATCGTTTACTATTGTTGGTAACAATCATGCCTGTTTTTGCCGGGTGTGATAATTGGCTGGACGTGTCGCCTAAAACAGAAGTGAAAGAAACAGACTTGTTTTCGAAGGAGTCCGGTTTCAAGACCGCCTTGTTGGGGGCTTACATCGAGATGATTTCCCCTGATCTTTATGGGGGTAACCTGACCATGGGCTTTATGGATGTGTTGGCGCAGTATTATAACATAACGTCGGAAGAAAGCACCTACATGCCGGCATCCACGTATGATTATGAACACGCGGATGTGAAACCAATCGTTTCGAAGATTTGGTCGAATATGTACTCCATTATCGCTAACCTGAACAACTTACTATGGAACTTGGAACAGCGCAAAGAATTGTTCACGGCCGACAACTATAGCATCATTAAGGGCGAGGCTTTGGGGCTGCGGGCATATTTACATTTTGACTTGTTGCGGATGTATGCCCCCTCTTATGCACTGGGAGGCGATGCTTTGGGGATTCCGTACGTGGATAAAGTGACAAATGTACCTTTCCCTCAACTGACAGTGAAACAGGTGGCGGAGAATTGTATTCAGGATTTATTGGCAGCGGAAGCGTTACTGAAAGAAACAGACCCGATTGGACCCGCTTTTAAGAACTATTCGGAAAATTACACCAATAGCGGACAAGATAACGCGGAATACGATGAAGATGGTGGCTTTCTGCGTTATCGTCGGGAAAGGATGAATTACTATGCAGTGACAACCTCGTTGGCGCGTATATATTTGTTTTTGGGGAATAAGGGCGAGGCTTATAAATGGGCGGAATTGGCAGTGAATACTCCACGATGCTCTTCGACGAGTTATGTATTCTCATTGTATTCGGATAAACTTGCCGATTATTCAGACTATTATTTTAATCCCGGTTTGGATAAGGGGGAGCAGTTGATTGTTCCTGAGGAACGGAAAAATGCCATTTATGAAACAGATAAATATGGTTCCATCGACAACCGTTGGAAGGAGTGGTTTCATGAATACCCTAATAGCAGCACGGAATACGTAGCCAAATATATGAAGGCGGCAGATGGTAAACGTCCCGTGAATGTTTCGCTGATACGTGGTTGTGAGGCTTATTACATTGCAGCAGAGGCCGCCACGGAGGAATCCGAGGCATTCCTACGCTTGAACCGGGTCCGGCAGGCCTTTGGCATTAGTTCCTCTTATGATCTGAAAGAAGAGGTGAATGATTTGGATGCGGAACTTTATACCGAATACCGGAAATCATTCGTAGGTGAAGGACAATTATTTTATTATATGAAACGGAAAAACTTCACGAGTATAGAGGGCGTGTTGGAAGGGAATTTCCCCGGATTGTACACCTTCCCCTTGCCTGACACGGAAATAGAATTTGGAAATATTGCGAATAGAAACGAGTAAGATATGAAAAAGTTTGTCACGATAATTGGATTGCTGTTTTTCTTGGGAAGCGGATGTGCGGATCAGGGAGAAGAAATGTTTGATAGTACGGCAACTACGATTTATTTCGATTTGTCGGGAGCCCAAGCAGATAGTATTGTTTATTCTTTCGCTAAGACAGTGGAGACCTCCCATGTGATTGAAGTACCGGTGGAAATTGCCGGGTATCCTGCTGATCATGACCGGTATTTTCGGGTAGTGGTAGATGAAGCGCTGTCAACAGCAAAGGCAAGTATACATTATAAAGCATTGGAAGATTTATATGTGTTGCCAAAAGGCACGTTTACCGCCAATGTCCCGGTGACAGTTTACAGTACGGACAAGTTGCTGGATTCCGTTGCTGTAAGCATCGCTCTGCAAATAGTTGCGAATGACGATTTTCCCAACGATTTTGCAAAGAGTCAGCAAGCTTTAATAAAAGTGTCGAATATGCTGGAGAAACCTAGTATGTGGGATATGGTATATGGACGGAAATATTTCGGCACTTGGAGTAAGACCAAATACAAGTTGATATTGCAAATTTGTGGAATCGAGGAGTTACCGGTGTATAACGGTCCCAACCGTTACCTCTTGAAAGGCTATGGCATGAAGATGCAGAATTATTTCAGGGAACATTATCCCGTTTATGATGAAAATGAACAGGTAATTGAACCCGATTGGACGATAATCTTTTAAATATCCAGACTATGAAAAAATATTTATTGTTGATGACGGTTGTATTAGCGGCATTGTCGTTTACATCTTGTATGGAAGAGCTCGGCAGTTACGAATACATGGATGCAAATGAGATAAAAATAGACTCCATCAAGGGGCAAAGTATAACTCAATACGACACTTTACGTATCGTGCCGACCATTACGCAATCGCGGAATACCAGTGAGGAAAACCTTGAATACCTGTGGTATTGGTACAAGTCGGGAGCCGGTGAAAATGCAAAAATCGATACGCTAGGCTTTGACAGGAATTTGAACTATTATGTGGCTGCAGTTCCCGGCTTGTACAGTGCGCGCTTGAAAATAACAGATAAGGAAACAGGACTGTTTGCCAGGAAAGAATTTGATATTTCGGTGGAAGCTGAAAATAGTGGACTTTTGATTCTGAGTGATTTGAATGGAAATGCAAATTTGTCGCTTCTGAATTTTGCCAACATATTCTCTCAAGATATTTACTATGCTGCCAACGGAGAATATGCCGGCACTAATCCTGTCGGGATTGCGGACATAGATAATGCCGGTACCGATTTGCACATGATTGCCATCCTGTGTGCGGATGGTAGGGGTGGTGTCGTGACAGAACCGACTAGCTTTGTGAAAATCAGTGATTATTCCGATTTGTTTTACGTGATGCCCCAGCCGATAGCCCCGGAGGCTTACTGTGCCGTGGCGGTTTTGTACAATACAGGCATGGGAATCACCTATGATTTCATCATTAACAATGGCAAATTGCATTATCGTGATTTCCAGTATGCAGCGTACGAACCTTTGTTCAATCCTGAGGTATCGGGTGATTATAGTTTGGCTCCTTATGCAATTTTGAACAACAATACCTTGTTGTTTTATGATAATAAGAATTATTGCTTCAATATTCTAAAATGCTCGTATGGGCAATTGAAAGAAACCAAACTTGACCCGGTACCCTTGCCTGAAGGTACCGACACGGAAACGCTTGCATTTGATCCTCGTAATGTCGGTTTAGAGATGGTATATGCGGCAAAAGGTTGGAAAAAAATGGATAATGATGCCGGTTATGCCTATGGCATTTTTCGAAAGCCGGGGTCAACGGATTTGACAAACATGTATTGCCTCCGGTTTAATATTGGCTACAACATGAGTATGGGACGTGATTATTTTACTCCCTATTTCAAGCATTCTATTTCCGGGGCAACAGATCTGGATAAGGCTACAGCATTTGCAATGTCCCGGCAAGACCCTTATCTGTATTATGCTTATAAAAACAAGATATACAGTTATGACTTGGAGTTTGACAAAGGGAAAGTGATTTACGATACGGATACGGTTGTCGGGCCCGGTGCAAGAGTGGATTACCTGTACTTCCGTCCCGATAATGAGAGCTTCAATATGTGGGCAGCAACCTCCGTTGAAGGAAGTACCGAAAAGACCGGAAGCATCCATGTGTTAGGTTTGGGACGCAATGGAGACATTGTGAAAGTCGATACTGTCTATCGTAATGTTTGTGGTAAGGTTGTAGGGATGACCTATAAGAACCGCTAATTCTATAAATCTATAAGAGTTTGCCTTTTTGATAGGCAAACTCTTATATTTTTATTTCTCAGTTCTTTATTATTTGCAGTACAAGAAACGTTTGATCTTGTGAGTGGGCGTCTTCTCAAATGGCTCGTGTTGCACGAGTACGAGTTGCAGTTTTGAAAAGTTGTTTACCCTGGCATTCACGTAATCCCGTAATTCTTGTTTTTGTTCTTCAATGTAATCGTTGATTTTCTCCTTGTAGTTTCCGGCCTGGTCTTTTAACTTTTGGTATTGTTTTTCAAGTTCTTCCATGTTGAAGTGGACCATGGCAACCAGTTTACCGCTATTTTCCACGACCAGAGATTCATTCACGAAGCGGAAGTTGTTGATAATGGACTCGATTTCTTCCGGATAAATATTTTCCCCGGAAGCCCCCAGGATCATGGTCTTGATTCTTCCCCGGATAGCTAAACGGTTTTTCTTGTCAAAAGTACCTAAATCACCTGTTTTAAACCAACCGTCTTCGGTGAAGACTTCCGCGTTCAATTCGGGACGTTTGTAATATCCTTGCATCACGTTCGGACCTTTGATCCAGATTTCTCCTTCTCCCTTTTTGTCCGGTTCGTTAATTTTTATCTGAACACCTTCCATGATAGGACCCACGCCCTGTAAGAAAGTTTGTGACGGGTTCGATCCGGCAGCCATGGGAGCTGTTTCCGTTAGTCCGTATCCAATCGCGTAAGGGAATTTAGCTTCGCGCAAGAATTGTTCGACAGTACCGTCCAGTTTCGAACCTCCGACACCGAAGAACTTTAATTCTCCCCCGAAGGTCTCCATCAATTTCTTCCCGGCCAAACGATTGAATAATTTGCGTGTCGGGGAAAAACGATAGAGTGTGCTCATCAATTTTGAGCCATTGAATTTAGGTAAAACTTGCGATTTGTAAATCTTTTCGATAATTAGAGGAACGGATAAAATCACCGTCGGATGGATCTTCTGCATTGCCGGAACCAGTAATTTCGGGGTCGGCACCCGATCCAGGTAATAAACTTGAGAACCGAACATCAAGGGTAACAATAACCCCAGTGTGTTTTCGTAGGTATGTGCCATCGGCAGTATGCTCAGGAATCGGTCGCTTTCGTCCACGTGTTGGATCGTGCGGCATTGGCGGGCATCCCATACTAGATTCTTATGAGTTAAAATAACTCCTTTCGAGAATCCCGTCGTACCGGAAGTGTAAATGATCGAGGCTATATCTTCTTCTTCCACGGGTATTTCCGGGAGAGGTGTAGTATTATTCAGATCAATATCCGGCACTAACTTGTCCAAATCTTCGGGGGCATAACATCCCTCCGGTATTGTCGCGAAGTTATTAATCAGGATTTTATGTTCGAGAAACGGTGTTTCTACTCCTTCTAGACATTTTGCCAGTAAACGGGAAACGAAGATCACTTTTACCTCTGCATGTTCCAATATATTCTGGAGTTCTGTCGAACAGAATCCCGGTAAGATAGGCACGGCAACGGCTCCAATGTTCGCGATGGCAAATTGGGTAATCCCCCAGTTCGGCATATTCGCGCTCAGGATTGCAACTTTGTCTCCTTTCTTTACACCTAAATGAAGTAAATGGTTAGCAATAGATACGACCTCGTTATATAAATCTTGGTAAGTTCTTTTTCCGCTTGCGACAAAATTTAAAGATAAATTTTTTGAAAACTTGGAACAACTGTTCTTTAGGAGTTCCGGTAACGTCAATTTCTTTAAAGTCATGTTTTAATAATATGAATTTTCCCTACAAAGATAATACAGAAAATGATACGATGTGGTTAAAATACCATAAAATAGAGTAAATGGCTTGAAACTGAGTGAAAAGACGAAACTGTTCGGGGTGTTTTCCCGTAGCTCTAAAGCTTGATTTCCGCGGGATGTAGACCGTTATCACTGTTTCAATATATTTAGGGATTCATAGATGATCTTGTAAGAGGATAGGGGCGTGAAAAACAAATCATGCGAGAGTGGTCCTTTTTAAGATCATATAAAAGAGATTGTCCTCTATGCTAACTTTGGGGACAATCTCTTTTGTTCATCTGTTTATTCTTTATTTCGTGGGAATAGCTGCTAAAGTAGCTTTCAGGAATTCCCAGAATTTACCGACAGACTCGATGTTCACTTTCTCGTCCGGAGAGTGAGGTGAGCTGATGGTCGGTCCGAAAGAAATCATATTCCAATTCGGGTAACTTGAACCAAGAATTCCGCATTCCAATCCGGCGTGAATAGCCATGATAGCGGGTTTCTTGCCATATAATTTCATGTAAACTTCTTCCATTTCTTTGCGGATCGCTGAATCCGGATTTGGTTTCCAGCCCGGGTATTCACCCACGAACGCGATCTTGCTGGCTTCTGCCAGTTCGAACACGGCTTGAACCACTTGTGCAAGGGCTGTTTTGGCAGTCTCTACGGAAGAACGCATCAGCATGTATACTTCGATTTTCCCGTCACCGCCTCTCACGATAGCCAGGTTGTTTGACGTTTCAACCGTGTCGGGCATGGAATCGATCATTCTCATCGTCCCGTTCGGGCAAGCCTTGATGGCGTTGATCACGTTGTTTTGTACTTTAATCGGCATCACGTTTTTCGGTTGAGCTGTTTCCTCGGCTGCGAGAGAAAGATTGGGTTCTTTCGCGCTCAATTCAGCTTTGAATATGCCCTCGTATTCTTTTACTTTGGCTAGGAACTTGTCAGCGTTGGCAGCCGGAACGGTGATAACCCCGAATGCTTCACGCGGGATGGCGTTTCTCATGTTGCCACCGGACACGGAAGCCAGGCGAAGATCCAGTTCTTTGCTCACGGCTTTCAGGAAGCGGAAGAATAATTTGTTGGCATTGCCTCTACCCAAGTTGATATCCATTCCGGAGTGTCCGCCTTTTAATCCTTTTAGGGTTAATTGGTATGCTTTGTGACCGGCGGGAACAGCTTCCGGTGTATAGGTGAATTCGATTTCCCCGTCGATACCGCCAGCACAACCTACATATAATTCTCCTTCAGTTTCAGAGTCCAGGTTCAACAGGATATCCCCTTTCAACCAGTTGGGGCGAATACCGTTGGCTCCGTCCATCCCGGTTTCTTCCGTTGCGGTGATTAATACCTCGATCGGGCCGTGAGGAATGTCTTTTGACAACAAAACGGCCATTCCGGTAGCAACACCTATACCGTTGTCAGCACCAAGGGTCGTACCGTCAGCCGTTACCCATTCCCCGTCGATATACGCCTCGATCGGGTCTTTCGTGAAATCGTGTTGTTTGTCTTCATTCTTTTGAGGCACCATATCCAGGTGTCCTTGCAAAATCACTCCTTTGCGGTTTTCCATGCCTGGGGTGGCCGGTTTGCTTAATAATATGTTGAAAGCCTCGTCCATTTCGGCGTGAATACCGTTCTCCTTAGCCCAATTCATAACGAATTCTCTGGCTATTTCTTCGTGATTTGACGGACGTGGAACTTGGGTTAGTTTATAAAAGTTTTCCCAGATTGCCTTGGGTTCTAACGTACAGATACATTTACTCATAACGTTTTTATTTTTTAGATTTATGATTTAAGATTTCAAGAGGATCGCCCGGATGAGGGGGATTCTGAAATCATGTTTATTTCTATCGTTTGCAAGGTATAAAAAAAACAGATAAGTTGTGTTTTAATCACAACTTATCTGTTTTTTTTGTTTCAAGTTTGCCGGTTACAAGTTATAGGTTTCGCATCAAGGTTCATTTATCGGGAGCTTGTAACTTGTAACCTGTAACCTGCAAACCTGTAACTTGAATCAACATTTGAAAGCCTATTTCAAATGTTGATTCAAATAGTTCACGAATTTCGTGTACAGTTGCAGACGGGTATATCCACCGTAAATGCTGTGATTCCGGTTCGTGTATATCTGCATGTCAAATTGCTTGTTGGCTTGCACGAGGGCTTCCGATAATTCGTACGTGTTCTGAACATGCACGTTGTCATCTGCTGTCCCGTGGCATAACAAAAGGTTGCCTTTCAAGTGTTTCACCCAGTTGATCGGGGAATTGTCATTGTAGCCGGAGGGATTGTCCTGTGGGCGTCTCATGAAGCGTTCCGTGTAAATGGAATCGTAAAATCCCCAGTGTGTAACGGGTGCCACGGCAATAGCGGTAGAGAACACGTCATTTCCTTTCATAAGGCAAAGTGATGACATGAATCCACCGAAACTCCAGCCCCATATACCTACTTTCTTGGCATCAATGTAAGATTGTCCGGCAAGCCATTTGGCGGCAGCGATCATGTCGTCACTCTCGATTTTTCCGAGTTGCATGTAGGTACATTTCCTGAATTCCTCACCTCTGGCGGCCGTTCCGCGCGGATCGATACAAGCCACGATATATCCCTCTTGTGCCAGGTATTGTGTCCAGTCCATACCCCATGTGTTGCTGACTTGTTGAGAGTTGGGTCCGCTGTACTGGATGATTAATACCGGGTACGTTTTTGACTCGTCGAAATTCACGGGTTTCATGATCCACGCGTTGAGCTGGGTGGTCCCGTCTGCCGCGGGGATTTGAATAAATTCTTTTTTAGCAACCGGGTATTCTTCCAGTTTTGTTTTCAAGGCCGCGTTGTCTTCCAGTGTGCGAACGGCTTTCCCGTTGGCGGCATATAGTGTGTACACGGGGGGCATGTCGGCGTTGGAGACCGTATTAATATAGTATTTGAATGATTTGCTGAATTCAGCTTCATTCCAACCTTTGGTCGGGGTTAGTTTTTTCTTTTTCCCTTTCAGGTCAATAGAGTAAACGTATTTTTCCAACGGGGATTCCTCATGAGAAGCGTAGTAATACAGTTTCTTGGCCGGGTCGTACCCGTAGAAATTTACTACATCGTATTTACCGGAAGTGATGGGTTGAATTTCTTTGCCGCTCATGGAATAGAGGTAAAGGTGAGAATACCCGTTTTTCTCACTGCTCATGATGAAATATTGCCCGTCTTCCGTGAATGTCAGGTTATCCAGGTTCTCCTCGGCGATATAGTATTTGTTTTCTTCCCGGTAAAGGACGGTCGTGCTGCCAACTCGTGCATTCGCCAGTAAGATTTCCAACCGATTCTGGAACCGATTCATTTTCATGATCGCCAACTTCTTCGGGTCCTTTGTCCATTGAATGCGAGGGATGTAAATATCCGTTTCTTCGCCGATATTCATCGGGGTGGTAACCCGATCCTTGATGTCGTACACGTGTACGCTTACTTTGGAATTTGCTTCCCCGGCTTTCGGGTATTTATATGAATAGTTGGAAGGGTACAGTGCATTTTGTTCGTATGCCGGGTACAATCCCTTGAACATGTTCATGTGGTAGGTTTTCACGGCCGATTCGTCGAATTTGATAAAGGCCAGTGCCGACCCGTCGGGGGCCCACTCGAATGCTTTGTTGAAACCGAATTCTTCCTCGTAAACCCAATCCGGGGCTCCGTTGATGATTTCATTGAATTTCCCGTCAGAGGTGATTTGAATCTCAGAACCGAAACGCAAGTCGGCGATAAAGATATTGTTATCCCGTACGAAGGCGATTTTGGTTCCTGTCGGGGAGAACGTGGCCAAGCGTTGGGGACCTCCTGCCGAAAGGGGTTTTAATTCTTTATTTTTGAAATCAAACACGAAATAGTCGGCCGTGAAGGAGCGGCGATAAATCGGTTGGATATTAGTACATATTAATATGTGACTTTCATCCGGACTGAACTCGTAGTTCTGGATCATTTTTACAGCTTTGTACCGGGGATCATTTAAGTCTAACAGCGTGTTTACGGCTTTCCCGGTCTTGTAACTATACATAACCAGTTTCGTACCCTTGTCTTCCAACACAGTGTAGTGTTCCCCGTCATTCAACGAGCGGAGTCCGGCAACACCTTGCGTCCTGAACGCGTAGTTCAGGCAAAAGTCTTCCAGCGTGAATTTTTTGCTCTTGTTTTGAGCGTTTCCGGGGAGAGCAAATCCCACGATAAACATACATACGATGAACTTATAAAACATCCTCATGACAATTATTTTTGGTTTTTTTAATTTGGACCAAAGATATAAATAATTTTAGATTTATGATTTTAGATTTAATTATTCCTATCTTTGTGCCCTCAAAATCATGATTAGATGAAGTATACCCTTTTAGCGAAAGACAAGAATAGTGATGCACGATGTGGTGTGTTGACCACGGATCATGGGAATATCGAAACCCCGATTTTTATGCCTGTCGGAACGGTGGGAACCGTGAAAGCCGTGCATGCCAGGGAATTGAAGGAAGATATTAAAGCCCAGATTATTTTGGGTAACACTTATCACTTGTATTTGCGACCGGGTACGGAGGTGTTGGTCGAGGCGGGTGGATTGCATAAATTTAACGCGTGGGATCGTCCTATTCTTACGGATAGTGGCGGGTTTCAGGTGTTTTCGCTGGGCGATTGCCGGAAAATCACGGAGGAAGGGGTCGTGTTTTGCTCTCATATTGACGGTTCGAAACACCTGTTCACGCCGGAGAACGTCATGGATATCCAACGGAAAATCGGGGCCGACATTATCATGGCGTTTGACGAATGTCCTCCGGGACAAAGCGAGTTCGGTTACGCGAAGAAATCGTTGGAACTGACTCAACGCTGGTTGGAGCGATGCGTGAAACAATTCGATTCCACGGAACCTTTGTACGGGTATCACCAGTCGCTTTTCCCGATCGTGCAGGGATGTACTTTCCGGGATTTGCGGGAGCGGGCGGCCGAACATGCCGTGGCGCTTGACCGGGAGGGATATGCTATCGGAGGATTGGCCGTGGGTGAAGAAGCTGAGGTGATGTATGAGATGATCCAGGTGGTCAACCGGATATTGCCGCAAGATAAGCCTCGTTACCTGATGGGGGTCGGAACACCCGAAAATATACTGGAGGCGATTTCGTTGGGCGTGGATATGTTCGATTGCGTGATGCCAACCCGGAACGGGAGAAACGGGATGTTGTTCACCACGGAAGGGGTTATTAATATAAAGAACAAGAAATGGGATCGGGATTTTAGCCCGATTGATCCTGCCGGGTTGAGTTTCGTGGACGTGGACTATTCGAAGGCCTATTTACGACATTTGATCAAAGCGGATGAAATTTTAGGGCTACAAATTTGCTCGATACATAATTTGTCGTTTTATTTGTGGTTAGTACGTGAAGCACGTAAACATATACTGGAAGGAGATTTCGTGACTTGGAAAGAGAGCACGATTAAAAAAGTTACAAGAAGATTATAGTGCCGTGAGGCAACTAAAACAAGATGAAGAAATTAGATTTATATATTATCCGGAAGTTCCTAGGTACCTTCTTTTTTTCGATGGTGCTGATTCTGAGTATTGTCGTGGTTTTTGACCTTTCGGAGAGATTGGAGAAGTTTATCGAGAATGAGGCCCCGGTCAAGGCGATTATTTTTGACTATTACCTGAATTTCGTTCCCTATTTCGCCAATGTATTTTCTTCTTTGTTCACGTTTATTTCCGTGATATTTTTTACCTCGAAAATGGCTTATAATAGCGAGATTATCGCTATTCTGAGTACGGGTATCAGCTTCCGGCGGATGGTGCGTCCTTACATGATTTCGGCCGGGGTTATCGCTTGTCTTTCACTCACGTTGAGTGCTTTCATTATCCCGAATGCCAACAAGAAGCGGATCGAGTTCTCTGAACAATATATTTGGAAAAAGTATAGTAACAAGGATGAAAATATTCACCAGCAGATTGCCCCGGGTGTTTTTATTTATATGACGAGATTTAATGTATACTCGCAACGGGGAGATAATTTCACTTACGAGGTATTTAAAAAAGACACGCTTGTTACGAAACTATCAGCGAATTCGATCGTGTGGAATAAAGAAAAGAAAAAATGGACATTAAACAACTGGGTACTGCGGGAGTTTGACGGGATAAACGAGACTTACACGACGGGGAACGCGTTGGATACTGTATATAACTTCACTGTAAACGAGTTTACCGAGGATCCGAAAAAGATCAAAGAGCGTTTGACTTTGCCGGAATTGGACGAGTATATTGCGCGTCAGAAATTGCGGGGAAGCAGTAACGTGATCGAATTCCAGATCGAGAAGTACAAGATGTTTTCGGGGGCTTTTGCCACGTTTATATTGACGTTAATCGGTGTATGTATCGCCTCCCGTAAAATCCGGGGGGGGATGGGTTTCCATTTGGGGCTGGGATTGTTAATCAGCTTTTCGTACATATTATTTATGCAATTTTCCACGGTTTTTGCAACCAATGGGAGCATGAGTCCGTTATTAGCAGTATGGATACCGAATATCCTGTTTGCAGTGGTGGCGTTTTTTGTCTACCGGGCGGCACCGAAGTAATTGAAAATGGAAAATGGAGAATTGAAAATGAAAAAATATGAGGATATAGTAATGAAAGATATATCTTCAAATCAATAGAGTGGGCCGAATGTGGTCATAAGCAAAAATCAATAAAATTAAAATTTACACGTTGGTTATGAGTAGGGAAACGAAAAGACCTAGAATTACTAGACCGAGCGAGAATCGTGATGAGAATCGCCGGAGCAGAACACAGCATTTCGAAAACCGTGAGGGTGGAGAAAGCGAAACAAGAAGACCTAACCGTTTTGACTCGGACAGACCGAGACGGGAACAAGGATACGGGTATATCCGTGATTTGAACAAAGAGCGTGAAGGGGGACAAGGAAACGAATCGGGAAACAGGGATAATGGTAATCGTTATCACCGGGATTCGGATAGAAACCGGGAGAGAGGAGAACGCGACGGCAATCGTTACGAGAGTCGGGAAAGAGGTGAACGTGATGGTAATCGTTACGAGAATCGGGATAACAGAAGATCGTACGAGAGAGGAAGTCGGGACAATAATCGTTTCTCAGACCGGGGAGATCGTCGTGAAAGACGTCCTCAAGATCGGAACGAGAATTTTGAAAGACGGGATAATCGTTACCAGAACCGGGAACGCAATGATCAACGTGAAGGCGAACGTCGTGAAAACAATTACCGGGGAGATGGAGAACGCCGCGAGAGAAATTACCGGGAGGATGGCGAGCGTCGTGAAAGAAATTATAGAGATAACGGGGAACGTCGGGAGAGAAGTTCTCGCGGAGATGGCGAAAATCGTGAAAATTACCGGGGAGAACGCCGAAATTACAACGAGCGGGATAATCGTCGGGAACGTTTTTCAGATCGTCCGGCAAGAAGATCGTTCACACCTCGTAATGGGGAGAATGACGGGCCGAAGAGCGTGTATAGCAAGAAAAAACAAATAGAATATCGTAAGAAGAACGAGGGACAGGAGACCGAATTGCGTTTGAATCGTTACATCGCCAAAGGGGGTGTTTGTTCTCGTCGTGACGCGGATGTGTTGATCACGGAAGGACGGGTGAAAGTGAACGGGGTGGTCGTGCAACAAGTCGGGGTGAAAGTGAAACGTACGGACACGATAGAAGTGGACGATCAGGTGATCACACCCGAACGTAAAGTATATTTGATCTTGAACAAGCCGAAAGATTACGTGACGACCGTGGAAGATCCGTTAGAAAGGAAAACGGTTATGTCTTTGATTGAGGGTGCTTGTAAAGAGCGGGTGTACCCGATCGGGCGTTTGGACCGCCAGACCACGGGTGTGCTACTTTTCACGAATGACGGGGATCTGGCTAAAAAATTGACACATCCCAAGTACAACCAAAAGAAGATCTATCACGTGTTCCTGGATAAAGTGGTTCAGCAGGGTGATTTGGAGGCTATCTGTAAAGGTATAGAGTTGGAGGATGGTTTTATCCAGGCTGATGACGTGAAGGTTGCCGATGACGATCGTACACAGGTGGGGATAGAAATTCATTCCGGGAGGAATCGTATCGTGCGAAGGATTTTCGAGCATTTAGGATACCAGATACTTCGTTTGGATCGCGTCTTTTTTGCCGGGATTACGAAGAAAAATTTACCTCGCGGGCGTTGGCGTTTTCTAACGCAGGATGAGATTAATATTTTGAAAGCGTACTAAAATAATTTTTTTTTTAATATTATTACTATTACCTTTGCGGGAGTCCACTTATCGGGAGTGTCTACTCGCGAAGGTTTTATTTTTTATATTAAAAGAATTATGGTTGCACTAATCACAAACGGCCTGAACAGAATGAGAGTCTTGCGTTCGTTTTCATACACTCCGCGTTGGATTGTATTCTTGATCGACGTGGCTTTATCTATTATGGCTGTCAGCATTGCTTATTTGATCTGGGTCAATTTTCAGATTGACCGGATGAGATTGGATTTTGTCTTGATCGGAACCCTCGCTATCGTGGGAGTCCGGGTGATCAGTTTCTTGGTGGGACATACTTATTCCGGAATAGTACGTTTCACGGGGACAGAGGATGCTTTACGCATTTATTATGTATTAACGGCAGGGGAGGTCTTGCTTCTGTTGGGGAGCGGGGTGTTTTTCCTGTTGTATGATTATCTTTTCGTACCGCTATCCGTTTTGCTCACGGAATACGTCCTGTTGACCAGTCTGATGGTCATGAGCCGTGTGATCGTGAAGAAGGTTTTCGCCCAGTACATCGGTGCCGAGCGCACGAAAAAGAACGTGATTATATGTGGTAGTGACGAGTATGGAATCATGGCCAAGCATGCCATGGATAATGTCGAGGATGCCACGTATAATATCCTTGCTTTTATTGACGTGAATGACCGGAAAGCAGGGAAGATTATCGAGGGAATCAAGATTTACAAGATGTCGTCATTGCCCGGAATGTTGAAACGTAACCGGGTGGATAAGGTGGTTATCGCCAAGAAGATGATTTCGGCCGATAAAAAGCGGGAGATTGTTGAGATTTGCCTGGCCGCGAACGTGAACGTGCTTGAAGTCCCTCGTTTCGAGAGTTGGATTAACGGGGAGTTAAGTATGCGTCACATCAGAAATATCAAGATCGAAGATTTGTTGGAGAGGGATGTGATTCACATGGAGGAAACCAATTTGCGAAAACAGTTGTTGAACAAAGTGGTTTTGGTGACGGGTGCTGCCGGTTCGATCGGTAGTGAAATTGTTCGCCAGTTGACTCATTACAATCCCGCGTTGATCGTTTTGTTTGATCAGGCCGAATCACCGCTTTATGATATCGAGTTGGAATTGAAAGAGGAATGTGGTTTCTCGGATTACAAAATAGAAATAGGTGATGTACGTGACTTGAATCGGGTAGAGGGAATCTTCAAAACTTATCACCCGAATATTGTTTATCATGCTGCCGCGTACAAGCACGTGCCGATGATGGAAAAGCACCCGATCGAAGGCGTGAAGACAAATATTTTCGGGACGAAGAATGTTGCTGATTGTGCCGTGAAATACGATTGCCAGCGTTTCGTGATGATCTCGACGGATAAGGCCGTGAACCCGACTAACGTTATGGGTGCAAGTAAACGTATTGCGGAGATCTACACGCAGTCGTTGAACCGTATCGCGAATACACGTTTCATTACTACTCGTTTTGGAAACGTGTTGGGTTCGAATGGTTCCGTGATTCCCCGTTTCAAGAAGCAGATCGAGGCGGGAGGTCCTATTACCGTGACACACCCGGAAATCACTCGTTTCTTCATGACGATACCGGAAGCATGTCAGCTCGTTTTACAAGCCGGGGCTTTAGGTAACGGGGGTGAAATTTTCGTGTTCGACATGGGAAAGAGTGTCAAGATTGTAGATTTGGCCCGTAAGATGATCAAACTTTCCGGTTACGAGGTAGGAAGAGATATCCATATCGTCTTTACCGGCTTGCGTCCCGGAGAGAAGTTGTACGAGGAGGTTCTTAACGTGAAGGAAACTACCTTACCAACTGTACACGAACGAATTAAGATTGCAAAAGTGCGAGAATACAATTATAGTGAAGTTACCGATTCTATAAAGGCTCTTGATATGGCCTTGCAGACAAAGGATAACTTCGCGGTGGTAAAACAAATGAAATGTATCGTTCCTGAATTTAAATCCAAGAATTCCACGTATGAATCAATTGATTTCCAAATGGAAGAGGAAGGGGTTGAGCATTACATGGAAGACGTGTTAAATAAAATTCAGGTAGCCGAAAATCTAGAAGTCAGGGAGTAATGGAGAAGACGAATTGGTATGTAGTTTTCACCGCTTCACGGGCGGAGAAACGAGTGAAGTTGTGTTTGGAACAGGCCGGTATCGAGAATTATTTACCCGTGCGGGTGGTGGAACGAGAGTGTGAAGGGCAAATAAGGCGGATCGAGGTTCCAATCATTAGCGGGTGTGTGTTTGTCCGTGTTTCCGAGGTCGGCTTATTCTCGCTACTCTCAACTTGTGGAATAATTGCCTTGTTAAAAAGTGAGCGTGTCCCGATGACTATTTCTGATGAGCAAGTGGAGAACCTGCGATTATTGAATGAACGAGCTGGGGATATCGAAGTTGTCGATAAGGCGATTCCTTCGGGAGAAATGGTACGTGTCGTTCAAGGTGATTTGCTTGGAATTCGAGGTGAATTGATCTGTACGGCTGACAGGCATCAGATCGTGATTCGGGTTTCGCATTTGGCAGGTGTTTGTGCGGATATCGGGTTGGATAGCGTGGAAAAATTGTGAGTTTTTTCGTGTCCCTAAGTAACTTTATTATAAAGGGCATCGCTCTTTCTGCTTCATGCTTTCGCTTACATCTCTTCGTTATCTCTTCGATAAGTATTCGTTATCTCTTCGTTCTATAGAAGCCTTCTTTAACGATGGTATAACGAAGAGATAAGGGAAAGATGTAAGCGTAAGTATTTTGTAAACAATGATATATAAGTATATTAATGATCTAATAATGGCTTAATGGTCAAAAGGGAATATTTATAAACATTGCGTTTCGGAAATTTCTTGCTTATTTTTTGAGTGAGAAGATTTTACTTTTTTACGTAAAAAGAACGTGTATACCGTATGGCGTAGACGTTTCCCGATTAAACGAATTATACTTTTCATAATCAAATTCACCCCGAATTCTACCATGTTAATTCGTCCAGAACAATACATATATTTCAATAATCGACGTTCGGATACGACATATTTCCATCCGCCCCGTCGTTCTAACATCGTGTAACCACCTCTTGCCCATAACAATGATTCACCGATATTAGCAAAGCAATAGTTGGCATTAGCTAACCTATTCCAAAGATAGTAATCCTCTAGTAGATAAAACGGTTGATAACTGCCTACTGCAAGTATATCCTTTTTCCGGAACATTACCGTCATGTGATTAAACGGATTGCGCCACTTCATAAAAATCTTTAGTTTCTTATCTTCTTGTGGTAATTTCCTAATCGCTTCGATCTCCTCTTTACAATTTGAAAATTCTTCTATCCAACTTCCAACAATAGTTGTTTCCCGATGTTCTTTCAGAAAAGCTACTTGCTTTTCAAAACGATTCGGTTTACAAATGTCATCACTATCCATTCGTGCCACTAAATCAAAAGAACAGGCATCTAACCCAATACGTAGAGCTTCTCCTAACCCTCGATTTTCTTTTAAAGCAATAACTCTTAATTGTTTTCTTTCACTAGAAAAGTCAGCAATTACTTGCTCCAATTCTTCTGTTAGCGGACCATCTTTCACCAATACCACCTCATTTGGAATCAAACTCTGTTCGAATACGCTCCGCAAGGCTTCTCTGAAAAAAAGCGGTTGTTCCTTCGTGTAAACAGCCATTAAAACCGAAAAACAACTTTCCTTATTTACCTGTAATTCCTGCATAAATTCCTTTTAATATTTGCTTTATATAACTTATACGCGGAGAGACGCATAAAGGATAATAAAAAAACTTTATGCTATATTTAAAACCATTAGAAATCTTCCAATAAAAGGGCACGTATCCCCGATGAACCAATCGAAAATAATTTCGAAATTGATAATATGTACGAAAAGGAGTGGGTATTGCTACTTTCCGAATAATGAACGGTCGGTCACCTTCTCCCACTTGATGACTTAATTGTACACTCTCAGAAATGAAAAAACGCCATCCTCCAATCTTCCTAGCTCTCCAGCACCATTCGTGATCGACACCATCAATAAATAAACTTGATTCCATTCCCCCGACCTGTTTGAAATGAACCATCGGAACCAATGATGCAGAACTAATAATCTCTCCGACTTCAGTGATTTTTGGTAAAATCAACTTTCCTTTCTTTACTGCACCCACGTAAGGTTTTCCTTCCCCCCGATTAAAAGGACGAGGACCAATTCCTCCGACTGCAATCCCGGCTTCTCTTAAACGATTATAATCAGCTAACAAAGAGGATACTAAATTCTCAGGTGCCAAACTATCCTGATCCATGAATAATACAAAATCAAATCCTTTCTCTTGGAAATAAGTAATCCCTCGGTTCTGGGCTTCGGCAATTCCCAAATTCTCGTTGAAACCATGATAATATACATGGGGATATAAAGCAAGTAATGTCGCCATAAAATCCGGCGTATTTACGGAATTATCCCCCAAGAAGATTTCATCCACTTGTCCGTTTAACGAATTCAAGGAAGTTGTCAACAACTCCTGTCGAGGATTATACATCACAAGTACACACCCTATTTTCATCTTCAAGCATTTTATTTGCCATTATTAAAGTTAATATCACGATCACTTGATTCGTATCCAAAATGTAAGGATTCGTAAATGCATAAAGTATATAGCATAAGTAAACGAACAATAATCTTGGATCTCGAATCTTCGTGTAAGCCAAAAACAAATTCAACAATATAAAACTAATAAAGTTTATAATTCCTAATTGATTAAAGAAGTAGACTGTCTGTAATTCGAAATAAATATTTCCCGTGTAATCCCGGTAGGCCGTTTTTTCCGAAACAGTGTTCCCTAATCCTTTTCCCAGCCAGACTGTTGTGGGTTCTTGTCCCATATCCCGTAACAATACTTCAACTTGATCTTGTCTTGTCCCCATAGAATCTACTTTTTTAGACATGACGTTTTCTACGAAAATCAATCCGGGGATAAAAAACAATATAATCAAAAAAGACAATCCCAGAATTTTCATTTGCAATTTCCGGAAAGACTCATTTTGCAAGAAAAAAAGTATAAAATGGAAGAAAAATAGACTAATTAAGTAAGCAAAATTCCCCGCAAATACAATCGCTAACAAATATACACATCTGAAAAAATGTTTCTTCTTTCGTGGGAATACAGGTACAAAATACGATAACATGTACACAAAAGGTAATAATGCATTACCTTTCACCGGTATGTTATAAAAATGTCCCGTGAATGAATAAACATCCCCCCATCCCTGATTGATAAAATAGTGTCGGAGTGGTTCGTATGTTTCTAAATTAAAAAAGAGCAAAAGAATAAACTCCAGCCCGATCAGAAATATACATTGTAACAATGTGAAAGCGAATAACAACTTGATCATCCGGGAAGGCAAAATGATAAAATAGGCTGTTAGCAAGAAGAAGATAATCAAGGCAAAGCGAGCTACGAGTGTCACTTCATTTCCCTGTAACAAGGCGTAAAATACCAGAAAGAACCACCAGCAGAGAACGGGTAAAAACGTACGATAAAATCCGGTCACATCATAACGAATATTCAGCACGACGATACCCAGTAAAGCCAGATTGCCGAATATACTATATGACACGAAAGGAACCTGACGAGTGATGATAAAAATCAACATTCCCCACAGTAACATCGACAATGAGTCCTTTAATCCGATTTTTCTTTCTTTGCTCATCTTTAGCCCTTATAACAAAATGCAATCATTTTCAATAAAGCTTGTCCTACTCCCACTATAAAAAACAAACACCACCCCACGAGTAAGTAAAATGTTGGAATTTCCGTAAAATATTCCAATAAAAATATGAATGGAAATAATAAAATAAAATTCGGGTATTGGTACATTTGTCGGAAAATATATCGGAACATAGAAGGGTTGTCAACATTTTCCGTACCTGTTTCTTTCCGGTGATAAGCTTGGAATGTCAATAAAGCTCGATGTTGAAATTCCACCGAAATAAACACGATAAAGATGAAAGCTAACATCCACTCATCATATCTACCGAGTTGTAAGTAGGAATACCAAAGGGCCAAATTCATTAATGGATGACATGTTAGATGTGCCCAATAATCCATATCCCGCCCGTACGTAGAGAATTGTTTCGTGATTCGAGCTACCTCACCATCACTACAATCCATTACATACCACAAATAAAAACAAAAGATCCCTAGTACCTTGAATCCCCAACCGGGTAAGGCAAAGAATACAGATCCCACAACCCCGAAGAAAATCATAAATAACGTGATGGTATTCGGTCTTAATTTCCACTCCACGAATCTTGTCGAAAAAAATGGAGATAGTGGCATGCAAAGCCAATCCGCCACCAATCTGGAATTCCATCTCCCCATGGGAGTATAAGTTCGTACCTCTTTATAACTCAAACTCATTTTATTATTTTTTTATTACACCTTGTCCGTAAAGTTGGTATTTATATCCGCCCCAGGCTCGAACTAATAACAGTAATGTTTCTGTCATTACCACGACCCAAGCCACACTATAAATAGAGATCCATCCGCCGAACCATAAACAAGCAATAACTACGATATGCACGAATGAAACTCCAACCAGTGAATAATTTGTAAAATTAGGATGTCCCAAGGCGGCCAAAAAAGGATATCCTAGCAATGTATTTGGTAAAGCTACCAAGCAAGCGAACAGAAAAATATACATCACGTTCACGCTAGACTCATCCACGTTCCGAAATAACAAATGCATAATATCCGATATACACAACGCAACGACTACCACTAAACAAATATTGGCCAAATTCGACCAAACAAAAATCTTTTTAAAAAGAGCGATTCGTTTGTTTTTTGTCATATAAGGAAATATTGCGGATACCAATGGTTGATAAATCCCCGTTAATGCCTGATAAACTTTATCCGCCAGAGAGTAATAACCAACAGCCGTATTACCTAAAACCAATCCCAAAACAAAGGTATTGGTGTTTGTAAACATTGAAACAGAAATCCGTGATAGAAAATAATTGGCACTGTCTTTTGTTACGATTATAATATCCTTTATCTTGGGGAAAAAGAAATATACCCCGAATCGCTTCTTCATTAAATAAAGGCAAATGATCCCACTCCCGATACTCCCTACACTATAACAGATCGGGATGTAAAAATAATCGGAACTATCTTTTACCACGAAAAATAGAGGGGTTAGACTCAACACTTTCGTTACAACTGTCATTATTGTAATAAATCTCATCTGCTCCATTCCCTGAAAAAACCAATAAGGGGACATGATATTTCCGATTACCTGTCCAAAAAACAATAAAAAGAATATCTTTTCTTGTCTCAAAGAAGGAATTAGAAACAAACAAATCAATAAAATGGCAAAGGAAACAATACAAATTCCCACACGAGAGAAAGTAGCACTATTCACGTAGGTATTGATCGCCTCTTTTTGATCTCGGTTTTCCGCAATATAACGAGTTCCGGATAATCCGAAGCCAAAATCGGTCACGATCAAAAAATATTGCATAAAAGAAATTGCAAAGTTTACCAACCCGTAATGTTCCACTCCCAAATGGTTGTAAAGATAAGGTATCGTGATCAATGGCAAGAGATAATTTATCCCTTGCAAAATGGCCAACGAGAGAAAATTCTCGACCAATGGATTTCCTATCAGTCGTTTATTCAACATCTTTCTCTCGATCCCTTTTTACTGAAAAATGACGCATCAGAAATTTACTTCGAGTTACTTCTGCTATGTAAGGTAACGTGATCACCAATACCATTCCTAAAAATAGTCCAAGAGCTACGAAAGCTGTTATAATAATACCTCTTCTTGGTGCTGATGTTTGATAAGGTACGTAAACTTCTTCTAGCATGGTAAATACCGGCGTGTTATCCTGAGTCTTTAATTCTAATCGTTCTAATCTTCTGTTTAAACTTTGATAATTAGCATAAAGAGATTGGTATTCAGCTAAAAGACAACTTTTCTGTATTTCTATATTTCCGGTAGAAAGAATACGTTGTTTTGTTTGCAATTCTGTCATTTCTTTTTGTTTAGCTTCTAATTCTTGCATAGCCACCCTTTCCTGCCGTTTCAAAAATAACCATTGTTCTTCAATTTTTGTAGAACGATAATTTGTCACTTCTTCTTTAAGTAACGATAGTATATTCTGAGCTAAACGAGCAGCAATCATGGGGTCTTCTGTTGTTACTTTCAATAGAGCATTATCCTCTCCAATCCATAAAACTACATTTCGTTGCAAAACATCTACGGCCCGTTGCTCTCTCGTTGACAATACAAGCAATGAAGTATCTTGCGTCATGGTATTGTCTGTAATATCTCCTTTTTTTGCCATCCGAATTGTGGCAGGTAAGTCTATTGTATATTTTTTTATCCAACGTCTCAAATGAAAAGGACGATACTTGTCAGAACTTAGGTATTCAACCAGATTGACTTTTTTCCCGTCTTCTCCTTCCCAGACAGGCATATACATAACTTTTTTACGGAAGGTTATATTCTCCGTGACTCGCGGGTATAACCCCGGATTTAGTATTTCAGTTGCCTCATAAACACTTGGATTCTCTTTGTGCAAATAAGCATTTAAAGCACTTTGATCCAAATCCGTTTGCGGCTTTTGGGGAATAAAAGTGGAAACAGAAGTATATTGTTTGGGACTCAACAATACTACAAACACGCCCAAACACAAACATATAAGTGTAGTTTTAAGAATAAAAGATTTTTTTCTCCATAACAATCGGATCAAATCCGTTACATCAAATTCTTGCATAAAACATTTTTAAAAGGTTAACCAACTTATTAAGGATGCTGCATTCGCAAAATAGTTGCGTTAACTTGTGATTATTTATATCATGAGAGTGTAAATCGGATACTCTCGGTTCTTTCTTTGCGCAAAAGTACATTATTTGTTTTCAACTCACAACTGCTTGTGACTGTAAATTAAACTCTGCATTTGTCAAAAAATTGTATTCTTCAATTCTGAGATGTTTTGTAGGTTCGAGCTTGAACTTGGAATGTGAATGAGAGTACTGTATTAAATAGGTTCAACGTCTAATGGTTTAGGATTGATTTATGAATAGAAAGTATAGCGAGATTTGTGTTATTTTATATATCTTTGGCAGGCTTCTATACGGTATGATTTTTTCCCCATATTATTGGGTGTATATGGGTTGAGTTTTAGAATGATTTGAAATTGGAATATAGATATTATAGAATATGCAGAAGGTTGTTTATTTAGGAATGACGGCGGATATTATGCATCCGGGATTGATTAATATTATCAAGGAAGCAACGAAGTACGGCGAGGTCTTGATCGGGTTGTTAACCGATAAAGCAATCGCCTCGCACAAGCGTTTGCCTCATTTATCCTACGAGCAAAGAGAGGAGGTGGTGGCTAATATAAAAGGGGTTAGTCGTGTGGTACCGCAAGAGGAATGGAGTTACGTTCCTAATTTGTTGAAATACAAGCCTGATTATATTATTCACGGGGACGATTGGGTCGGGGGACCTTTGAAACAAATCCGGGAAGATGTTTTTCGTGTAATGCGAGAAATCGGGGGAGAGGTGATAGAGATCCCGTATACAAAAGGAATTAATTCATCGGGTTTAGATAAAGATATTAAAGCTATCGGGACGACTCCTGATATCCGGTTGAAGACTCTTCGTCGATTGATTGCAGCAAAACCGATCGTGAGAATTCTGGAGGCCCATAGCGGTTTATCCGGGTTGATTATCGAAAATATTTCCTTGCAGAAAGGGGATAAGTTACAAGTTTTTGATGGCATGTGGTCCAGTAGCCTGACGGATTCGACTAGTAAAGGTAAGCCGGACATAGAAGCAGTTGATCTGACGACTCGTTTGCAGGATTTGAATAATATACTGGAGTGCACGACGAAGCCGATTATTTTTGACGGTGACACGGGGGGGAAAATAGAACATTTTGTGTTTACCGTGAGGACGTTGGAACGTCACGGTATTTCTGCCGTTATCATAGAAGATAAGGTCGGGTTGAAGAAGAATTCTTTATTCGGAACGTCAGTTGAGCAACATCAGGCCACGATTGAGGAATTTTGTGACAAGTTACATGCGGGTAAAAATGCGCAGGTAACAAAAGAATTCATGATTATTGCTCGAATCGAAAGTTTGATTTGCGGGCAACCGGTAGAAGATGCGCTAGAGAGGGCTTTTGCTTATGTGGAAGCGGGTGCTGATGGCGTGATGATTCATAGTAAAGACAAGTCCGGGGAAGATATAAAGTTATTTTGTCAAAGATTCCGGGAGAAGGATAACGTGACTCCTATCGTGGTTGTTCCCACAACGTATAACCAGTTTACAGAAACGGAGTTGAACGGGTGGGGGATTAATATCGTGATTTATGCTAACCACATGTTAAGGGCTTCTTACCCGGCGATGTACAATGTGGCAAAAATAATACTTGAGAATGAACGATCCTTGGAGGCCGACCCTTATTGCATGCCAATAAAACAAATACTAGAGTTGATTCCGGGAACAAAATAGATTGATGATGGTTGATGTAAAAAAAGTGTACGATACCTTTATTGCTAAAGGTGTAGATTTCTTTACCGGGGTTCCAGATTCATTGTTGCAAAGTATTTGCGCGTATATCACGGATTATACCCCGAAAGAAAAAAACATAATTGCAGCTAATGAAGGTGCTGCAGTAGGGATTGCCGCCGGGTATTATTTGGCTTCAAATAAAATTCCTTTGGTGTATATGCAAAATTCTGGATTGGGTAATGCGGTTAATCCTTTGTTGTCATTGGTTGACGAAAGGGTGTACAAGATGCCCATGTTGTTCATGGTTGGTTGGCGCGGGGAACCGGGTGTCAAGGACGAGCCTCAGCATAAAAAGCAGGGAGAAGTTACTATCGGTTTATTGGAAGCGATGGGAATTTCATTCACGATCCTGGATGATCAAGAAGAATTAGCGTTGCAACAAATAGAGCGTGCGGTTGATCAGGTAAGAAACGAGTGTATCCCGCATGTTCTGGTTATTCGCAAGGGGGTGTTCGGAAAATACAAATTGCAGAACCAGATGAGAAATGATTACCCGTTATCCCGGGAAGATGCTTTAAAGATTGTTGTCAATCACTTGGATGAACATGATATTGTTGTTTCAACAACCGGAAAATTGTCGAGAGAGCTGTTTGAATACAGGGAGATATTGGGACAAGGTCATGCAAAAGATTTTCTAACGGTCGGGTCCATGGGACATGCTTCGTCAATTGCTTTGGGAATAGCTCTTGAGAAAAAGGGGCGAAATGTTTTTTGTTTTGACGGGGACGGTGCTTTTATCATGCACATGGGAGCGATCAGTAGTGTTGGAGATCTTTCTCCCGTAAATTACAAACATATTATTTTTAATAATGGAGTCCATGAATCCGTGGGAGGACAACCCACGGTCGCTTTTAAATTGGATATTCCTGTAATAGCGAAGGCATGTGGATACAAGCATGTTTTTGTTGCGAAGACAGAAATGGAAGTGTTAAAGGATTTGACCGAAATGAAAGGGTTGGAAGGTCCCGTGTTATTAGAAATTTGCGTAAAGATTGATTCGAGAGAGAATTTAGGCCGTCCGACAACATCACCGATCGAGAATAAAAATGATTTTATGAATTATCTGAAAAATGGGTAACAAGTTCGTCGTTTTATCGGATATACATGCTAATTTGTCTGCACTGAAAGCCGTAATTCAGGATTTTAAAGATAAATACAGTCCTGACGGGGTGATTCTCTTGGGAGATTTGATTAATTACGGGATGCGACCTAACGAGGTGATCTCAGAGATAAAATTGTTGTCACTTGAATTCCCTATAATATGTAATCTTCACGGGAATCACGAGAGGGCTTTGATAGATAGTGAACAACTTCCTCGATTTTCCAGCGAGCGGGGGCGTACTATTCTGGAGTACACGAAACGAGTTTTGACGAGAGACAGTTTCGAATATGTTTATAACCAGATGGAAATTGAAGGATATTCGGAATTGTTGATTCATGGTTGTTCTATTTTATGCGTGCATGGTAGTTTACGGGATGTATACTGGGGTAAATTATCTCCGGAATCCATGAAGGATGGGGGGTATGCTAGGTATGATTACGTGCTTTCGGGACATTCTCATATTCCGCATCATGTCGAGATGTTTTATTCTGGAGGGTTACCCGAGTTGCGAGGGAAAAAAAGGACGGTATTTTTGAACCCGGGTTCTGTCGGGCAACCTAGAAACCAGAATCCTAGTGCCCAATATTTATATTGGGATATGGAGGCCGGTTTGTTTCATCAGAACTCGGTGAATTATGACATTGAGTTGGAACAAAGCTTGTATACCGATGAGGTAGATGTATTTTACAGGGATAGATTATTTAAAGGTATTTAATGGATATGAAAAGAAAAGTACATGTGATAAGCGGGGTGACGGGAATGACGGGGAATGAGTTAGCCCGTCAGCTCGTGCGGGATGGAAGTAATCTTGTAATTGGTTTTGATAATTTCTTTGCCAGTTCGATAGATTCTGTCGCTGATTTGATTGAAGAAGAGAATTTTAAATTCTTTGAATATGATTTGAATGACGAGGAGCAAATGAATCAAATCGGTTCGATGGTAAAGAAACTCGGGGAAGAGGGAATGGAAATTTTTTACGTGAATTGTGCTGCCGTGGTTCACACGGAGCATTTTTATAAAGTGGAGAACACGTTTGCGACAAACGTCGTGGGTATGAAACGATTTTTAGACCAGGCGATAGAGGTCGGGGCTAGGGCTTATATAAATTGTTCCACGTCAGAAGTGTATTCCATGCAGTCGTGGAATGATAATGGAGGGGTTCGGGAAAGTGATTATCTGGTGTTGGCAACAGCCGAACATAGTCAACGTACAAGTTATGCGGTTGGAAAATTGTTGACTGAATTTTTCATGAAAGATGCGGTTGATAAGGGATTGATCCGGGGGTGTTCCATTCGTTTTGCCAATGTTTATAGTAATCATGAGTTATATCCCAAACATATAATACCTCATATTATAGCTAGTTTAAAGAATCGGGGCCAGGTGGAATTACTGGAAAATTCGAAGAGAAATAAGCGATCATTTTTGCATAATATAGATAGTTGTCGTGCTGTTCTTGCGTTGTTAAATGTGAGCGAAGCTTTGGATGGTTCTGTTTATAACGTTGCGACCGATGAAGAGATTTCAATTGTAGACCTGGTAAAATTGATCGGTTCTAAAATGGGAATAGAAGAGCCGGCTATTTTATTTGCCGGTTATCGCGCCTCGGACCCGGAACGGCGAATTTTGAACACGGATAAAATAAGACAAAGAACGTGTTGGGAACCTGTGGTGAATCTTTCACGTGGTTTGGATATGTGCCTAGGAATAGATAAAGAGAAAAAATGAAGACCGAGATCATTACCGTTGCAGGTAAAGCAACCCGTTTCAATCGTGATACAGACGAGGAGGTATTAAAATGCTTGTATTATAAAGACAGGCCGGAATGTAGTTTGTTGTATCAAATTCTCCAGAAATCGGAAGAGGTTGAACGATTCGTGATTGTTGGGGGGTATTTATATGATAAACTAGAGGAATACATGGACACGTGTTGCGATAAATTCAAGTCCCGTGTACAACTGGTGTATAATGATAAATACGACGAGTATGGTTCTGGATACAGTTTAATTAAAGGAATCGAGACAATCGATGATACAGATGAAGTGATTTTCGTGGAAGGAGATTTGTTTTTTGATAAAGTTAGTTTTCAGAAAGTTGTTGATTCCACGCGGGACGTGATTACCGTGAATAGAGAATTAATTCATGCAGACAAGGCGGTAGTCTTGTATGTTGATGGGGATGATTCAATACATTATCTCTATGATACTCGTCACAAGTTGTTGAATATACCGGAACCGGTGAAGGCGATTTATAATTCCGCTCAAATTTGGAAATTTCTTGATTTTTCTCGTTTGAAGAACGTGGTTTCCAATTTGACAGAACAGCAGGTACGGGGAACAAATCTGGAAATCGTGCAGGGGTACTTTGATAACAGGAAAAGTAATGATGTTTACACGTGTGTTATTGAAGAATGGGGAAATTGTAACACGGTTGCTGATTACTTGAAAATTTATTCTAGAATTAAAAATGAAAATCATGATGAACACGGTAGATAAATTGAGATTTTTGCAGCAGAAATTGGATCATGATGGCGTTGTGAAAATAATGATTGTCGGGCTTGGAAGTGTAGGTGGGTATTTGTTGGATTACCTGGTAAATTTGCAGGACCCGAAAATGGAGATCATCGTGGCAGGACGTGATGCAAGTAAATTGGTACAAGATGTTAATATCGTAAAGACTGCTGCGGTGATTCGAGGTGTTTTGAGAAGTAAGATCACGGTTGATGGAAAATGCGATCTGGATCATATTGATTTGATCGCGGAAACCATAAAACACCATCAGCCGGATATTATCGTGAATAGTAGTCGCGTGTTTGCTGGTTTGAAATATGGAAGTATCTCATGGCATGCTTTAAGAGCTTATGGGATTTGGACTCCACTTTCCGTGCGTTACACTCGTAACGTGATGGAAGGTTTCCATCTGGCAGGAAGTAAGGCTATTGTTATAAATACCTCGTATTCAGATGCCGTGATCCCGTGGTTGAAATCGGCGGGTAAAGCGTACCCGGATTTCGGTAGCGGTAATTTGAATCATTTGATTCCACGAATTAAGTTTTACGTGGCAGGGCAATACCAGATAGATAATTTGAACGAGATTGATGTTACTTTGGCTGTCAGTCATTTTCATGATGTTGTGATCAGTAAAGAGGGACATGCGGAAGGTCAGGATATTTTATTGGATATTAAATATCAAGGTCGTGAATTGGATATGGGACAAGCTGAAATATTGAAGCATTGTGCGATCGCCATGCCTGTAGACCAAAAAAGAAACATGATGAACGCTTCAAGTAATTTTGATATTATTCATGCAATAATCGAGGCGATTCGTTTGAAGAAAAGAAATAAAATACATTCTCCCGGGGTACAGGGTGAGATCGGGGGATATCCTTATATTATTGATGGGGAGGGGATGTGTATAGATGCTTATTTTGATGAGAGTGTATTTTCCTTGTCTCAAATGAGGGCGGCTAATAAGGCTTCCATTGCCTTGGACGGTATAGAGGATGTGCGTGAAGGTAATCTTGTGTATACGGATGTTCTGATTGAAAAAGTGAATGAGGTTTTTGGTGTCGGGTTGCCTAAAGTGGTGCATTTCGATGAAATTGATGATGTTGGTCAGTTTATTATTGCACAAATTATAGAAAAGAATAGATGAATAAATGTTTAGTTTGCTATTACTTGCCAACTAATAGTGTTACTTTTTGATGTCGTAAAGTTAAGGAATTGTTAAAATGAAAAAAACTCGACTTCTTGACGCAACCATTGGTCTATCTTCGCATCTTAAAATTAAAAGCAACACACACAACACTATTATAAAAATATGAAGACAAATCAAACATCTAGGGTCTATACGACGTAAAAGGGGAGAGGATTTCGAGAGAGCGTTTTTCTACTTGTAAATACGCTATAAAAAAGAGAGAATAAGTTCACTTATGTGGACAATTTGGAGGTTTATGCCGTTTTAAATGGATCTAGGAATGAAAAGGATATTGATAATTGGAGGAGATAGTTTTATTGCCGGGCAATTTATAAAGAAATATGTATCAACGGATTCTATCACGTGTTATAGTCGCCGACCGACGGGATACGAGAAAGAAATTGTTGTGAAAGCATTTCGGGATATGCCTGTTGAGGCTTTTTCGGGATTTGATTCCGTGATAAATTTTGCCGCGATCGTACATCGTCCGGAAGAGAAAAATAAAGAGCTTTATGATGATGTGAATTATCGGATGGCTTGCTTGTTGGCACAAAAAGCAAAACAGGCGGGAGTTCGTCAGTTCGTGCAGATGAGTACAATAGCCGTATTCGGTCGTGCTAGTCGAATTTCAGCAGCAACACCTGAAAGTCCGCAGACTTATTATGGCAGTTCAAAACTAAAGGCGGATAAGGAGTTATTGGCGATGAGTGACCGAGAGTTTAAGGCTGCAATTATTCGTCCACCCATGGCTTACGGGGGAGGGATGGCACCGGGAAACATGTTGCGATTGATTCGTTTGGTAAATAGACATATCCCGCTTCCTTTCGGTTCTGCTCGAAATAGTCGTGATTTTATTAATGTAAAAAATTTGATTGAATTTCTTCATTTAGCCGTGGAAAAAGAGGCGGATGGTGTATTTTATCCGACAGATAAAGAGCCATATTCTACCCGTAACGTGGTGGAGGAGATTTCTCGTCAGTTGGGAGTACATACGGTTAACTTACCTTCTCCCTCTATATTCCTGAAATTAATAGAGAAGGTGCGCCCGGATCTTTACCAGAAACTTTGGGGAGACGTGGTGATCGATCGTCAATTGGCTTTGAGTGCTATTGGTTACGAGCCTCGTTACACTCTGGAAGATGGAATACGTGAGATGGTAGAATCGTTTAAACAACGGAAATGATAAATTGGATTTACGGATTTGTTCTCCTGCTCCTTTTCGTGCTGGAGAACATTTATTTTAAAATAGCCAAGAAGTACAATATTTTAGATGTTCCTAACGAGAGAAGTTCTCATCATACAATTACCCTGCGAGGAGGTGGAGTGATTTTTTATTTTGGGGTACTTATCTACGAGTTGGTTTTTGGCTTTTTTGCCCCGTGGTTCGTGTGTGGGTTGACGTTGGTGGCGTTGATCAGTTTTATTGATGATATGAATCCGCTTTCCGCGAAGATTCGTCTTTTGGTGCAAGCTTTTTCCTTATTATTGCTCCTTTTACAATTGGGGGTACATGAGGTGGCGTGTGGATACGTGGTCTTGTCATTGTTTTTCGGGTTGGCCATACTTAATATATATAATTTCATGGACGGGATTAATGGTATTACCGGAGGATATAGTCTGGTTGCCATGCTGGCGTTGTGGGGAATCAATGCTTTCGTGACCCCGATTGCCCCGGCGGGTTTTATCCCGGTTGTGATTCTGGCCTTGCTGGTATTTAATTTCTATAATTTCCGTTCTCATGCCCGGTGTTTCTCCGGGGACGTGGGTGCCGTGTCGATGGCTTTTATTATTCTTTTTTTATTGGGGACTTTTATCCTGCATTCAGGGCATATCTCGGTGTTGGTCTTGTTAGCGGTATACGGTGTCGATGGCGTGTTAACGATTATACATCGCATTTTATTGAAAGAGAATATCGGTCAACCTCACCGGAAGCATCTTTATCAATTGTTGGCGAATGAAGGAAAATATCCTCACTTGTCTGTTTCTTTGATGTATATGGGGGTACAGGCGTTGGTTAATGTCGGGTATTTGTTGATCTTGATGTATGCCGCGGATTACACGTTGGTTTATTTCGGGATTTCAATGCTTGTACTGATAGCTATTTATTTGCCTTTGCGACGTAAATTTTACGCTTTAAGAGGGCAAGATTAGGGTTTATATGTAGAAAGAGGTGAAAACTACAATAAATTTTAATTTTCAATTTTCAATTTTCAATTAATCCTGTATCTTTGCGACGGATCCGGCAAATTGGTTTATCACGATTGCCCTTTGGGGGGCGAAAGTGTGAACCAAAAGGGTTGGTTGCGTAAAAAAACATTCAAAAAAAGTAATATGAGATTTTTTATATTTATTGTATTAATGCTTGGCATTACAGGAATTGCTCGTGCACAGATGTCCGATGCGCAAGTAATCGAAGCCGTGAAGGAGGCTCAAGCTCAAGGGAAAAGTCAGGATGAAATTGTTGTTATGTTGGCCGAAAAAGGGGTGACAAAAGAACAAGTGATGCGTATCAAAGAGAATTACGAGAAACAAGGTTCTAATCAAGGTGGCTTGTCTCAAGGAAACCGCGAGCGTGTTGATACTATTTCCGTGGGCAACAGGGATGTCGTGTTGGTAACGGAAGGTGATCAGAAAAGTATTTTTGGTAGGAATCTTTTTAGTAATAAAAACCTGACATTCGAGCCGAGTCTGAATATACCAACGCCGGATAATTACAAATTAGGACCTGGGGATGAGGTGATCATTGATATATGGGGGAATTCGGAGACCACGATAAGACAGGTGATATCGCCGGAAGGGAATATTAACGTGTCTGGGATTGGACCGATTTATTTGAACGGGAAACAGATTAAAGAGGCTTCTTCTTATTTGAAAAATATGTTTAGCCGGATATATTCTGATTTATCATCCGAAAATTCGGGAACATTTTTGAAGCTCTCTTTAGGGCAAATTCGGAGTATTCAAGTAAATATTATGGGAGAGGTGGTAATGCCGGGAACGTATACCTTACCGTCGTTAGCAACAGTCTTTCATGCTTTGTATTCGGCTGGAGGAGTCAATAATGTGGGAACGTTACGAGATATTGTCGTGTATCGGAACGGAAAGCTTCTTAAACGTGTTGACGTGTATGAGTATATTATGAACGGCGATGATAGTTTTGATATCACGTTGCAGGATGGAGATTTGATAAATGTGGGTACTTACCAGAAAATCATTTCAATTTCGGGGAATGTGAAACGTCCTATGCGTTATGAATTGAAAAATGATGAAGGATTAAGTAAATTGTTGGATTATGCAGGAGGTTTTACTAGTAGTGCCTATAAAAAGAATTTGAATATTAATCGGAAAGGCGATACAGAACACCAGATATTTACTGTTTTTAGTGAAGAATATCCTTCTTTCGTTTTAGCGGATGGGGATGTTGTGACGGTCGATCCTATTTTGGAAAAATATAAAAATCGTGTTTCTATTAATGGAGCCGTGTTTAGAGACGGGAATTATGCGATTAATGATGCGATTAAGACCGTTAAAGATCTGGTGTTGGTAGCAGAAGGTCCCAGAGAAGATGCTTTTTTGGATCGGGCAATATTATATCGTGAAAAGGATGATTTGACCCGGGAAGTTATTTCTGTTGATTTGGGAAAATTGTTGAATGGAGAGATTGAAGATATTCCATTAAAAAAGAATGATAATTTGTATGTTCCTTCAGCTTTGGCTTTGCGGGAAGGGTACGTGATAAATATTCGGGGAGAGGTTAAGAGTCCGAAAGAGTATCCTTATGTGGATAACATGACTTTGGAAGATGCGGTTGTTCAAGCTGGGGGATTGCTTGAATCTGCTTCGGTGGTGCGGATTGATGTGGCGAGAAGAATAAAATCACCAAAAAGTACCACGGAAGCACAGGAGGAAGCTCAGTTATTTACTTTTGCATTGAAGGACGGGTTAATGATTGACGGGGCAAAATCCTTTTTATTGGAGCCTTTTGACGAAATTTACGTGCGTCGGTCTCCCGGATATCGGGAACAGAGAAACGTGCAAGTTATTGGGGAAGTTCTTTACCCTGGTGTTTATGCAAAAATGTCTGTAAATGATAGACTTTCGGATTTGATAAAACGTGCTGGAGGGGTGACTTCAAAAGCTTACGTGAAAGGAGCTCGATTGGAACGACGCTTGAATCAGGATGAACTATTAAGAATTTCCTCGGCTCAGAAGTTAGCTCGATTTACGGAGGGAGATTCCATATCTATGGAAAGTTTAGATTTGGGAAAAACTTATTACGTGGGGATTGATTTGGAAAAAGCTTTGGCTAATCCCGGCGGAGAAGCGGATTTAGTGCTTCGAGAAGGTGACGTCTTGTATGTTTCTAACTATATAAATACGGTGAAGATCAGTGGGGCCGTGATGTATCCGAATGCGGTTACTTACCAGAGAAAAATGAAATTGCGGGATTACGTGGATAATGCCGGGGGGTACAGTATGAACGCGAAGAAACGTAGGGCTTATGTGCTTTATTCCAATGGAACATTGGCCGTGCGTCGAGGGTGGAAAAGGCCGAAGATAGAGCCGGGATGTGAAATTATAGTACCGATGAAGCTAGAGCGTAAGAATAGATTTGGATTACCTGAGATATTGTCTTTGACAACTTCGACAACTTCAATCGCCGCAATGGTTACCGCAATTCTTAATAACACGAAGTAGTATGGAACAAGAAATAAAACAAGTAAATCAGATGCCGCAGGAGGAAGAGATTGATCTGGTTGAGGTTATCCGGAAATTATGGAACAACCGGAAGTTAATTTTGAAAATTACGATCGTGTTTATGGTGTTGGGTGTGTTGGTAGCATTGTTCAGCCCGAAAGAATATACTGCCGGGTGTACGATGGTTCCCCAATCAGGTGATAAAAAGATGGGGGGGAATTTGAGTGGGTTGGCATCCATGGTCGGGATAAATTTGGGTGGAGCGTCAAGTGGTGAAATTTTGGCTCCCACGATTTACCCTAAAATTGTATCCAGTATTCCTTTTAGAAAGGATTTGATGGAAACCCCGTTGAAGTTTGAAGATTACGAGGAGCCGATTACTTTATTAGATTATTATACGAAGGATGAGTATCAGAAATTCAGTCTTGGCGGTACGATTATGAAATACACGGTCGGGTTACCCGGGGTGATCATATCAGCTATAAGAGGCGAGGATACGACAACTATTTCTACCGGAGAGGGGAGTTTGATTCAGTCACTTTCTCAGGACGAGAAAAAAATGTCCGAGAAGTTGAATAATATGATTTCTTTGAACGTGAATGATAAGGAGGGGTATGTTCAGTTGACCGCCTCGTTGCCGGAGCCATTGGCTGTAGCACAATTGGCACAACAGGCTCAAGTATTGTTGCAGCAATATATTACTCGTTTTAAGATTGAGAAGGTGCAGTCAAATTTGGATTTCGTGAGAAATCAGTATGAGAAGTCGAAGTTACGTTACGAGGAAAAACAGGAAGAATTGGCGAAGTTCAGGGATGCAAATAAGAACTTTTCTTCTGCCGTGGCAAAGACAAAGGAAGAGGTGCTGACGAACGAGTATAATCTGGCGTATAGTGTTTATTCCGAGTTGGCGAAACAGTTGGAACAAGCGGAAATTGCCGTGAACGAGACAACTCCGATCTTGACGGTGGTGGAACCGGTGGTTGTACCGACGGAGCGTTCCAAGCCTAAGCGAGGATTGATTTGCGTGTTGTTTACATTTCTGGGTGTTTTTGCCGGAGTGGGAACCGTTTTGGCAATCCCTTTTGTTGCCAATGTTTTCGGAAATGACAAATTGAAGAAATATATCAAGGAGTGATGGTTTGATGTAGGGGAAGATATTTGGTTAGAGAGGAGCATTCAGAGATGGATGCTCTTTTTTACGATATTGGAAGTTTTTTTACCTTTGTAAGAATATTTTTCAGATATGATTGACTTTGGGATTTTAGCACGGAGAATAAAAGGTGACGTGATGACGGATTCGCTTCATCAAGTGATTTACGCGACAGATGCGTCTGCCTACAGAGAGATGCCGTTGGCGGTTGTTTATCCTCGAAATACGGAGGATGTGAAGGCGTGCGTGGCATTTGCCAAAGAGAATGGAATTACATTGATTCCCAGGGCTGCGGGCACTTCACTAGCCGGACAAGTCGTGGGGAACGGGTTGGTGGTAGATGTTTCACGATATATGAATCGAGTGCTGGAAGTGAACGAGCGTGAACATTGGATTCGGGTTGAACCGGGAGTGGTGTTGGATGAATTGAACTTGTTGGTGAAGCCTTCAGGATTATTTTTTGGTCCGGAAACGTCTACTTCGAATCGTTGTTGTCTGGGAGGAATGGTAGGGAATAATTCGTGCGGTTCTCATTCGTTGGTGTACGGGAGTACCCGGGATCATTTGTTGGAGGCAAAGGTCGTGTTAAGTAATGGAGAAGAGGTTTTGTTGAGAGGGATGGATGCAAGTGAGGTGAGAGGTAAAATGAGGGAGAATACTTTGGAAGGGCGGATATACAAACACGTGATAGAGATGCTGGAGGGGAACCGGGATGAGATTATCCGGCATTTTCCCGATCCGGCGTTGCGGAGAAGAAATTCGGGGTATGCTATTGATCAGTTATTGTATTCAAATTATTTTGATAAAACCAGCGAGGAGAGGTTTAATTTGTGTAAATTGTTGGCCGGATCAGAGGGTACGCTGGCTTTCGTGACAGAATTGAAATTGAATCTTGTGCCGTTACCTCCTAAAGAGAAAGCCGTGATTTGCGTGCATTGCAGGACGTTAGAAGAGGCATTTGAGGGGAATCTCGTGGCGTTGAAGCATCATCCGGTGGCTATTGAATTGATGGATCGAAATATACTGGAACTGAGTAAGGGAAATATATCACAAAATAAGAATCGTTTTTTTATTCAAGGTGATCCTGCTGCAATTTTGATCGTGGAATTGGCAAGGGATTCTCGTGAGGAAGTTGACGGAATAGCGGATCAAATTGAGGCGGATTTAAGAATGCGGGGGTACGGATATCATTTCCCTCGCGTGTACGGGAGTGATATTAGTCGGGTATGGAGTTTGAGGAAGGCTGGGTTGGGGTTGTTGTCCGGAATGCCGGGGAGTGCTAAACCGGTATCCGTGATCGAGGACACCGCGGTTGCCCCGGAACGGTTGCCTGCATACATGAAGGACTTCGGGGAGATGTTGGACCGGTTGGGGTTGAAATGCGTGTATCACGCTCATATTAGTACGGGCGAGTTGCATTTGCGACCTGTTTTGAATTTGAAAGATGAAAATGATCGGATTTTGTTCAGGCGTGTAGCAGAGGAAACTGCGAGATTAGTGAAGAAGCATCGGGGGGCTTTGAGTGGGGAACATGGGGATGGGCGATTGCGTGGTGAATTTATCCCGTTGTTGTTCGGGGAGAAGGTTTACGGGCTGATGAAGGAAACGAAGGAGAGTTGGGATCCGGAGGGAGTTTTTAACGCGAAGAAAATTGTGAATACCCCGCCTATGGATAGTTCTCTTCGCTACGAGGTGCGACGTGATTTGATGGTCGAGAAAACATCTACTTATTTTGATTTTTCGAAGGAAAAAGGGTGGTTATGTGCCATAGAGCAATGTAACGGTTCGGGTGATTGTCGGAGATCGTATGCTTTCGGGGGAACCATGTGTCCGAGTTTTCGGGCAACAGGGAAGGAAAGTCATACAACACGAGCCCGGGCGAATACGTTACGGGAGTTTTTGACGCATCCGAGAACCGAAAAGGTGTATGATCAGCGGGAGATATTGGAGGTGTTGGATACTTGCGTGTCATGTAAAGCCTGTAAGTCAGAGTGTCCTTCAAACGTGGATATTGCCCGCTTTAAGGCAGAATACTTGCAACATTATTATGACGTCTGTGGGGTGCCGATGAAGGCTTTTCTGGTAGCCCGCTTGACGGAAATCCAGCGTTTGGGGGCAATTTTTCCTTGGTTTTATAATGCTGTCGTGTGTAATCGATTGACGGGAGGGATATTGAAGCGTGTATTGCAATTTGCTCCGGAGCGGACGCTCCCGATGCTTTATAAAACAACTTTGAAGCATTGGATCGGACGTTATAACCGGAAAAATAAAGGACAAACGGTAGGAAAGGTGTTGCTTTTTGCTGACGAGTTCACGAATTATATGGACGTGGAGATCGGGATGAAGATGGTTGAGTTGTTGGATCGGTTAGGGTATGAGGTGGTGATCCCGAAACACGTGGAGAGCGGGCGTACGGCAATATCAAAGGGAATGTTGAAGGTTGCCCGGAAAGTGGCTCGAAAGAATGTGATGTTGTTAAAGAATATCGTTTCCGAAAATGTGCCGTTAGTTGGTATAGAGCCTTCGTGTATATTATCGTTTCGGGATGAATATCCTGATTTGGTAGGAGAGGAGCTGAAAGAAGAGGCTGTCCGGTTAGGAAAAAATTGTTTGTTATATGATGAGTTTTTTGTCCGGGAGATTCGTGTCGGGAGGATACGTGCGGAGCAGTTTACCGATCAACCATTGAATATTTTATTGCACGGGCATTGTCACCAAAAGTCGTTGGCTTCGGTTGAACCATCTCGTGAGATGTTGTCGTTGCCCGTGAATTATAAAGTAGAGGTGATTCCTTCCGGATGTTGTGGGATGGCAGGAGCTTTTGGTTACGAGAAGAAACATTACGAGCTGTCGATGAAGATCGGGGAGCAGGTGTTGTTTCCGGCCGTGAGAGGGGTAGGAGATGATGTGTGCATTTCAGCACCGGGAACGAGTTGTCGGCAGCAGATAAAGGATGGGACGGGAAAACAGGCGTTGCATCCGATCGAGGTTTTGTACGGGGCTCTGTTGACAAGATAATATCTATAAATAATTGTTTTATTCGTTTGATGTAAAATATTAAAGTTATATTTTTGAAGTTCAAATTTTTAATTTGTATAGAAGGTAAACGGGAATATAAAGATTAATAATATTGAATATGAAGAATTTTGCAATTATGGGCGTGGCGGGATATATTGCACCGAGGCATTTGCGTGCGATAAAGGATACGGGGAATCAATTGGTGGCAGCGTATGACAAGTTTGACAGCGTGGGGATCATGGATAGTTATTTCCCGAATTGTGCTTTTTTCACGGAAATGGAATTATTTGATCGTCATTGTTCGAAATTGAAAAAGAGCAATGAGCGAGTTGATATGGTGTCTATTTGCACTCCTAATTATTTGCATGACGCTCATATTCGTTACGGTTTACGGCTGGGGGCTGATGTGATTTGTGAAAAACCGTTGGTGTTGAATCCTTGGAATATAGATGCGTTGGAAGACGTGGAGCGGGAAACCGGGCATCGAGGATACACGATTTTGCAATTGCGTTTACATGAGTCAATAAAAGCGTTGAAGAAAAAAGTCGAGGAAGGGCCGAAAGATAAAGTGTATGATGTGGATTTGACCTATATTACTTCTCGCGGTAATTGGTATTACACGAGTTGGAAGGGGGATGAGCGTAAAAGTGGCGGAGTAGCCACGAATATAGGGGTTCACTTTTATGATATGTTATCGTGGATATTCGGGCCGGTAAAGGAGAATATCGTACACGTGATGAGTCATGACCGGGTGGCTGGTTTTTTAGGACTGGAAAAGGCGCGAGTGCGTTATTTCTTGAGTATAAATGCCGATAATTTGCCGGAAAATGCCGTGCAGGGCGAGAAACGGACGTATCGTTCGATCCAGATAGAGGGTGATGAGTTCGAGTTTAGTCAAGGATTCACGGAACTGCATACTGAAAGTTTTCGTAAGATTTTGGCCGGAGAGGGATTCCGAATAGGAGAAGCCCGTAATTGCATAGGGATTGTTCATGATATCAGACATGCAGTGCCGATTGGATTGAAGGGGGATTATCATCCTTTGGCCAAGTTACCTTTATCCAAACATCCTTTCGGATGGGCAAGATGAGAAAGCTAAAAGAGTCCATAAAGTTCATAAGGTCCATAAAGTCCATAAGGTCAGTGGACCCCTGCGGGGCGCTTTGTTTACGGCAACTTGAGTTGCCGAATTACGGAATCAACGATCTCTCGATCATTGAATTCTTCAATCTAAAATCATTAAATTTTAAATTAAAAGGGTTTGCATGGTTGTATAACTTGTAACTTGCAAACTTGTAACATATAACTCGCCGAAGGCGAAATAAAACTAGGGGAAATGAAGATTATTGATAAAGAATTGCTGGATGAGGTTTCACGACAAGCAGAGGCGAGTCCCCGCTTGCGGATGAATTATAATTTTCATGATACGTTGGAGGCTAACGCTCAACGTTTATTGAATGCGTTGGAACCAGGGACAGAGTTGCCTGTACATAGGCATTGTTTTACGGCAGAGACTTATATTGTTCTTCGGGGTGAGATTAACGTGTTTTTTTACGATGATGACAAACGAGTAACCGAGTCTGTGACTTTGAATCCATTGAAGGGGGAATATGGTATTCATATTCCCGCGGGACAATGGCATACCTTGGAAGTCGTGGAGAAAGGTACGGTGATATTTGAAGTAAAGGATGGCCCTTATCGTCCGTTGGGACCGGAAGACAGACTTGATTAATTTTAAATTTGATGATTTTAGATTTTAGATTAAAAAATTCTGTGATTTGGTGATTTTAGATTAGGTGATTACGGGTACACAAGGCCGGGCTTATTTCTTGATTTACGATTTATGATTAAGTTGATTTCCTCGTGCGATTCTCACGCTCTTTTTTTATAATCACTGAATCATTCAATCGGCAATCACTGAATCTTTAAATTTTAAACTCTGAACTTAAAACTAAATATTAAATTCTTTCTATGTATAATAAATTACTAAATAAAGAGGCGAAGTTGGCTTTGGTCGGGTTAGGATATGTCGGGTTGCCCATTGCTTTGGAATTTGCCAAGAAGATTTCCGTGATTGGTTTTGATATTAACGAGGGACGGTTGGCGAAGATGCGGGAAAAAATAGATCCGAGTAATGAATTAGGTGCGGAAGCGTTCGCGAATAGTGATATTTATTTCACGTCTTCCGTGGATGAATTACGAGAAGCTTCGTTTTTTATCGTGGCAGTACCAACCCCGATAGATCAATTTAACCAACCGGATTTGCGTCCTTTGTTGTCTGCCTCCAGAACGGTTGGGATGGCCTTGAAGAAAGGGGATTATGTTGTTTATGAATCAACGGTATATCCTGGCTGCACGGAAGAGGATTGTATCCCGATTCTGGAAGAGGTGTCCGGGTTGAAGGTTGGGATTGATTTCAAGGTCGGTTATTCTCCGGAGCGAATAAATCCGGGGGATAAGGTACACACGCTAGCGAATACGGTGAAGATTGTTTCAGGATGTGATGCGGAGACATTAGATACGGTTGCCAAGGTTTACGAGTTGGTAGTGAAGCCGGGTGTACATCGGGCTCCTAATATAAAGGTGGCAGAGGCCGGGAAGATTATTGAAAACACGCAGCGTGATGTGAATATTGCATTGATGAACGAGTTGTCCATTATATTCAGTCGTATCGGAATTAACACGTATGATGTGTTGGAAGCTGCAGGAACTAAATGGAATTTTTTGAAGTTTTATCCCGGTCTGGTGGGAGGACATTGTATCGGGGTAGATCCTTATTATTTAGTACATAAGGCAAAAGAGTTGAAGTATCATCCCCAGATGATTAATGCCGGGAGGTTCGTGAACGATTCTATGGGAGGTTATATTGCCAAGAAGATCGTGAAAAAGATGATCGGCATGGGGAAGAATATTTTGGGAGCCCGTGTATTGGTTATGGGGGTTACGTTCAAGGAGGATGTGTCGGATATCCGAAATTCGAAAGTGGTGGATATCGTGAGTGAGTTGAAAGATTTTGGAGTGGATGTGGATGTTATGGATCCACATGCGGATTCGGAAGAGGTGATGCATGAATACGGGTTTAAGTTAATCGAACGGCCCAGGGCAAATTATGATGCCGTTGTCGTGGCGGTTGCACACAAAGAGTACATGGATTTGGATGAGACCTATTTCCGTGGGCTGACATACGAACATGCCGTGTTAGGGGATATAAAAGGTATTTATCGGGGTAAAATTCATCAGATGAAATACTGGAGCCTATAAATAAAATGATAACTTCGCGCTAGAATTTAATGATATGAAAGGAATTGTATTAGCCGGTGGATCCGGGACCAGGTTATATCCAATTACCAAAGGGGTATCGAAACAGCTGTTACCGATATATGATAAACCCATGGTATATTATCCCATTTCAGTATTGATGCTGGCGGGAATCAGGGATATTTTAATTATTTCAACCCCGCAAGATTTGCCGGGGTTCAAGCGTTTACTAGGAGATGGCTCCGATTATGGGGTACATTTCACGTATGCAGAACAGCCTAGCCCGGATGGGTTGGCCCAGGCATTTATCATCGGTGAAGAGTTTATCGGGAATGATTCGGTTTGTCTGGTATTAGGTGATAATATTTTTTACGGACAACATTTTACGGGAATGCTATTGGATGCCGTAAAATCTGCAGAATTAGAAGATAAGGCGACTGTTTTCGGTTATTGGGTGAATGATCCGGAACGTTACGGGGTGGCTGAGTTTGACAAGGAAGGTAACGTGTTGAGTATAGAGGAGAAACCTAAAAATCCGAAATCAAATTATGCCGTAGTCGGGTTGTATTTTTACCCGAATGAAGTGATACGTGTCGCTAAGGAAATAAAACCTTCTGATCGAGGAGAATTGGAGATAACCTCCGTGAATCAAACTTTTCTTGAAAAGGGCGATCTGAAAGTGCAATTATTGGGACGAGGATTCGCTTGGTTGGATACGGGTACTCATGACTCGTTAGCAGAAGCTTCAAATTTCGTGGAAGTTATCGAGAAACGACAAGGTTTGAAAGTGGCTTGCTTGGAGGAAATCGCCTATATGAAAGGGTGGATTGAAGCCGATCGGTTGAAAGCATTGGCTCAACCGATGATTAAAAATCAGTATGGGCAGTATTTATTGAAATTACTGCAGTAATTTCAATAAGTTGCAGGTTGGCAGGTTACAAGTTACAGGTTCGTGCGCTACAAGTTGCAGGTTGGTACGCCAAAAGTTAATAAGTTGCAAGTTATGGGGACTGTTAAATGTTTTGAGGATTTTAAGATTTGGCAGGATGCTCGGATACTGGTGAACAACGTGTACATGTATACTGCTGACGTTAAGGATTATGGTTTTAATGATCAGATTAGGAGAGCGGCGGTTTCAGTGATGAATAATATTGCAGAAGGATATGAGGCCGGGGGAAACGTGATGTTTAAGAAATTTCTGCAGATATCGAGAGGTAGTTGTGGGGAAGTGAGAAGTATGTTGTATTTGGCTAGAGATTTAAAATATATAAATGAAACACAAGTAGATGGATTGTTGGTAGATTGTGTCGCTCTTTCAAGAGCCATAAGTAAGTTAATCGCTTACTTGGATAACACAACTTGCAACTTGTAACCTGTAAACTTGTAACTAAATTTTGAAGAATGAAAAATTTATTAATAACAGGTGGAGCCGGGTTTATCGGTTCACATTTAGTTCGATTGATGGTAAACAAGTACCCGGAATACCGTATTATAAATTTGGATAAATTGACGTACGCGGGAAATCTTGCCAATTTGAAGGATATAGAGAATATGTCGAATTACAAGTTCGTGAAAGCGGATATATGTGATTTCGAGAGGATGCGTGAGATTTTTGCAGAATATGATATAGACGGTGTGATTCATTTGGCTGCGGAGAGTCATGTTGATCGTTCTATTAAGGACCCGTTTGCTTTTGCACAGACTAACGTCATGGGAACATTGAGTCTGTTACAAGCCGCAAAATTGGCTTGGGATGGAGATTTTGACGGGAAATTATTTTATCATGTTTCGACAGATGAGGTATATGGCTCATTACAACCAGATGGTGGATTTTTTTTAGAGACAACAAAGTACGATCCTCATTCTCCTTATTCAGCCTCAAAAGCTTCTTCTGATCATTTCGTGAGAGCTTATCATGATACTTACGGATTACCCGTGAAAATATCCAATTGTTCCAATAATTACGGGACTTACCAGTTCCCGGAGAAGTTGATACCTTTATTTATCAATAATATTCGTCATAATAAACCGCTTCCGGTGTATGGAACGGGAGAAAATGTGAGAGATTGGTTATTCGTGGAGGATCATGCCCGGGCGATTGATTTGATTTTCCATAAAGGAAAAGTTGGAGATACCTATAATATTGGCGGATTTAACGAGTGGAAGAATATTGATTTGATTAAGGTGATGATCAAGGTTACGGATCGCTTACTTGGACGTCCGGAAGGGACTTCAGAAAAGTTGATTACTTACGTGACTGATAGAGCCGGACATGATTTGCGTTATGCTATTGATTCAACGAAATTGCATGAAGAATTAGGATGGGAACCGTCATTGCAATTTGAAGAGGGGATCGAGAAAACCGTGAAATGGTATTTGGAAAATCAGGATTGGTTAGACAACGTGACGAGTGGTGAATATCTGAAATATTACGAGAGCATGTATAACGTGTAGAAAATTTTCACTTGTAATGAAGGTTATAGAGACAGAAATAGAAGGAGTAGTTATACTTGAACCTCAGATTTTTGGTGATGAAAGAGGATATTTTTTCGAAAGTTTCTCTTTAAAGCGTTTCGAGGAGGAGGTTAGTAAAACCGTATTCGTGCAGGATAACGAGTCAAAATCCAAATATGGCGTTTTGCGCGGATTACATTACCAGTTACCTCCTTACACGCAAGCCAAGTTGGTGAGAGTGGTGAAAGGGACAGTACTGGATGTGGCCGTGGATATTCGTAAAGGGTCACCGACATTCGGTAAGTATGTTGCTGCCGAGTTGAGCGAGGAGAATAAACGGCAGTTTTTTCTACCTAAAGGATTGGCTCATGGTTTTGTTGTTTTGAGTGAAGAGGCGATATTTCAGTATAAGTGTGACGAGTATTATGCTCCCGGACACGAGGGGGCTATTCGGTTTGATGATCCCGACTTGGGGATAGACTGGAGATTGCCGCTGAAAGATATTATTTTGTCAGAAAAAGATAAGAAACATCCTAGGTTGCGGGATGCTGTATTGTTGTAAAAGAGAGTAAATGAAAAGTTATTTGTTTGGACCGAATGGTTTAGCTACCAAGATTGTGCATACGAGATACCTGAGTCGTTGGATCGTGATGGGTATTGATGTTGTGATTTCAACCGGGGTAACGGTTTTTGCTTACTGGCTTATCCGGTTTGTCAGGGAAGAACCTATTGTTTGGTCATGGGTTGCATATTTGGGGGCATTAGCCGCGGTGATTAGTGCATTGGCATTTGCCATTTTACATGCTCATCGTGTTGTGATGCGTTACACCACGTTACGGGAGACATGGCGTTTAGGTATCGCGATGTCGTTGAAAGTGATTATTCTATATCCATTGATTCATATCCTTTATTCTCAGGTGTCCGTGGAGCGATTGATTTTAGGGGCGTTGTTGGATGTGATGACTACCACGGTAGTGTTGGTTTCCGTGCGGGTTGTGCTCGTAAGCGTTTATGATTTTTTGAAAGTACGCTTGAATGGGGTGCAAAAGCGAGTGTTGATATACGGTATGGATGATTGCAGTGCATCGCTTAGTAATGCGGTTTCCAATAGTTTTTTACCGTCTTATAAGGTGGCCGGATATTTGACGATCGGGAAGCGATATAAACATTACCGGTTGTCGGGAGAATACGTGTATTTTGTTACTGGCGAAGAGGCATTCGGGCGGTTAATAAAGAGGTTGCGTATAGAGGGTATTGTATTCCCGAATTATAAAACTGCACAAGAGGAACAGAAACGTTTGGTGCGTTATTGTCAGAAACTCGGGTTGGAGATGTTGGTATTACCTTCCGTGGAAGAGGTAAGTGACGGGCAAGTGCCTCGCCCGCAAATGAAAGAAATTCGGCTGGAAGAATTATTGGGGCGTGATGAAATCAAGATCAGTATGAAGGAAATTGCCGAAGGGTTAGAAGGGAAAGTGGTTTTGGTGACAGGTGCTGCAGGTTCTATCGGAAGTGAGTTGTGTCGGCAGTTGACCCGTTTTGAGGTGAAACAATTGATATTACTGGATTCCGCGGAGACACCGATGCATAATGTTCAATTGGAATTTACAGATAAGTATCCGAATATTTCATTTATACCTGTGATCGGGGACGTGAGATCGCAGGAACGCATGGATTTTGTTTTCCGAAATTATCATCCTCAGGTGGTATTTCATGCAGCAGCTTACAAGCACGTTCCTTTGATGGAGTTGAATCCTTGCGAGGCAGTGCGGGTTAACGTGTACGGGACGATGAATGTTGCAGACCATGCCGTGAAATACGGGGTGGAACGTTTTGTGATGGTGTCCACGGATAAGGCTGTTAATCCTACTAACGTGATGGGGGCTTCTAAGCGTTTGGCCGAAATTTACGTGCAAAGTTTGAGTGTTGCTATCCGTGATGGAGTGCAGGCAGGAACGACTCGTTTCATTACCACCCGATTCGGAAACGTGTTAGGTTCCAATGGATCGGTGATTCCGAGGTTTCGGGAACAAATTCGTAACGGGGGACCGGTTACGGTGACTCATCCGGATATAATTCGTTATTTCATGACTATCCCTGAAGCTTGTCGTTTGGTGATGGAAGCCGGAACGATGGGAATGGGAGGTGAGATATATATATTTGAAATGGGACGTCCGGTAAAAATTGCTGATATGGCAAGAAAAATGATCGAATTGTCGGGATTCGATCCGGATAAAGAAATTTCAATTGTTTACACGGGGTTACGACCGGGAGAAAAATTATACGAGGAATTGTTGAGCAATAAGGAAAATACTTTGCCGACAGCACATAATAAAATCCGGGTAGCGAAAGTGAGAGAATATAATTATGTCGAGGTGACCAAGGAATTAGAGAAGTTGAATGAATTGGCTGCAATGGTGAATATTCCGGAGGTGGTGAAAATGATGAAGGCTATTGTTCCGGAATTTGTTAGTAAGAATTCCGAATTTGAGAAGTTCGATAAACAATTGAAAGTTGAAAAGAGTTTATAAAGTCCATAAGGTTTATAAAGTTTATAAAGTCAATGGACCCCTGCGGGGTAAGAAAGATAGAAGTTAAAAAGTTCAGTGATTGCCGATTTAATGATTAAGTGATTATAAAAAACGTTAGCCTTGTGCAGTTGGGAATTACCTAATCTGAAATCATAAAATCACGGAATAAGCCCGACCTGGTGCGGTTGGAATCTAAAATCTAAAATTTAAAATCTAAAATTGATAAGGTGTATGGCAAATATATTGATTACAGGAGCGAATGGACAATTAGGGACTGAGTTGAGAAATCGTAGTTTTTCTTTGTTAGATGATGTGTTTTACACGGATGTGGAAGAGTTGGATATTACGAATTTCAAGGCAATATGTGCTTTTATTGAGACGCATGATATTGATACGATAATAAATTGTGCTGCTTACACGGCTGTGGATCAGGCCGAGCAAGAAGAGGAAAAGGCCATGAAGTTAAACCGGGATGCCGTGGCGAATTTGGCTAATGCAGCCAAGAAATTAGGATGTCTGTTGCTACACGTATCAACAGATTATGTGTTTGACGGGACGGCAGATCATCCCTACACGGAAAAAGATACCACGAACCCACAAAGTGTTTACGGGAAGACCAAGTTAGAGGGTGAATTGGCGATCAAGAAATCGGGTTGTATATATATTATTATTCGTACAGCATGGTTATATTCAGGGTATGGACATAATTTCGTGAAAACAATTTCTCGTTTGGCAACCGAACGGGATGAATTAAACGTGGTAAATGACCAGTGGGGAACGCCGACTTATGCAGGGGATCTTGCAGAGGCGATTATTAAGATCATGGAAAAAAGTGATTTGCCAGAATATGAAGGCGTTTATCATTTCACGAACGAGGGAGCGTGTACATGGTATGATTTTGCTAAAGAAATAGTGACTATCACGGGAGCCCCGTGTAAGATAAATCCGGTTACATCGGAAGAGTATCCTTCTAAAGTAAAAAGACCGGCTTATTCGATATTGGATAAAACAAAAATTAAAGAGACTTTCGAATTAGAGATTCGGGATTGGAGAGATGCATTAAAAAGTTGCATGGCAACTTTTTAACGCGTACCTTTGCGGTCGTTTTTAGAAAAAGATAAATAATGATTACAGTTTCGGATTTAGAGATTCAGTTTGGGAAAAGAACATTGTTCCGGGATGTGAATTTAAAGTTTACCCCAGGGAATTGTTATGGAGTGATTGGTGCTAATGGTGCCGGAAAATCTACTTTCTTGAGAATATTGAGTGGTGATTTGGACCCAACCCGGGGAAACGTGATGTTTGGACCAGGAGAGCGGTTATCTGTATTAAAACAGGATCACTTCGCTTATGACGATTGTACGGTTCTGGATACCGTGTTACAAGGACATTCTTCTTTATGGAGCGTGATGCAGGAGAAGAATGCGATATACATGAAGGAAGACTTTTCGGATGAAGATGGAATCCGGGCAGCGGAGTTGGAAGAGTTGTTTGCCGGGATGGACGGTTGGAATGCAGAGAGTGATGCGGCAAATTTGTTAAGTGGATTGGGAATCAAGGAGGACTTGCATTATTCCTTGATGAAAGATATAAGTGGAAAGCAGAAAGTCCGGGTTTTGTTGGCGCAGGCATTGTTTGGTAAGCCGGATAATTTGTTGTTGGATGAGCCCACGAATGATTTGGATTTGGAGACTGTCATGTGGTTGGAAAACTATTTGGCTAATTACGAGAATACGGTTCTTGTGGTGTCGCATGACCGTCACTTCTTAGATTCTGTTTGTACTCATTCCGTGGATATTGATTTTGGTAAGATTCAATTGTTTGCGGGAAACTATAGCTTTTGGTACGAATCAAGTCAGTTAGCTCTACGTCAGGCTCAGGCAAAGAATAAGAAAGCGGAAGAGAAGAGAAAGGAGTTACAAGAATTTATATCCCGTTTTAGTGCCAACGTGGCGAAGTCTAAACAAACGACGAGCCGTAAGAAGATGTTGGAAAAATTAAATGTTGAAGAGATATTGCCTTCTACACGAAAATATCCGGGAATTATTTTTACCCCGGAACGAGAGGTCGGGGACCGTATCTTGGATGTGCGTGGTTTGAGTAAATCCATCGAGGGACAGACTTTGTTCCGAGATGTAGAATTTACCGTGGAGAAAGGAGATAAAATAGCGTTTTTGTCACGAGATCCGAGAGCGATGACGGCCTTGTTGGAGATTCTTAACGGGAATGAAAAACCGGATACAGGAAGTTTCACGTGGGGGGTAACGATCACGAATGCTTATTTACCTTTGGATAATTCGGCTTACTTTCAGACAGATATGACTCTGGTTGAATGGTTGGGGCAATATTCTGCCGATACGAGTGAGACCTTTTTGAGAGGCTTTCTGGGGAAGATGTTGTTTTCAGGGGAAGACATTTATAAACGAGTGAAGGTTTTGTCCGGAGGGGAGAAGATGCGCTGTATGATAGCCAAGATGATGTTGAAAAATGCTAATGTTTTGTTACTGGACTCTCCGGCCAACCATTTGGATTTGGAATCCATACAGGCTTTTAATAACACGTTGGTAGCATTTAAGGGTATTGTATTAATGAACTCGCATGACCACGAGATTATCCAGACCGTTTGTAATCGTATTATAGAGTTAACTCCTAATGGCATGATTGATAAACGAATGGATTTTGACGATTATATCACAAATGATAAGATTAAGGAACAATTGAATCAGATGTATTGATTTGAATTGTTTTTCAGATAATTAAATATTCGAATTTATTGCTATATAGTAATAGATTCGAATATTTTTTTATATATTTGTGTAATATATAGTGAGGAATTATGAAGTGTGTATTAGTAACCGGTGGCGCCGGTTTTTTAGGATCGCATCTGTGTGACCGGTTGATCCAATCGGGTAATCATGTTATTTGTTTAGATAATTTTTTTACAGGAACCAAAGATAATATTCAACATCTAATGGGAGATTCTCATTTCGAATTAGAGGAACGAGAGATTATCTGGCCTTATATAAAAAATGTTGATGAGATTTATAACCTCGCATGTCCGGCTTCTCCGGTTCATTACCAATATGATCCTGTAAAAACGATTAATACTTCGGTACTTGGGGCTATTAATATGTTGGAATTGGCAAAAGGTGCCGGGGCAAAAATACTTCAAGCCTCCACGAGTGAAGTGTATGGAGACCCGGTGATACATCCCCAGACGGAGGATTACTGGGGGAATGTCAACCCGATAGGTGTCCGTTCCTGTTACGATGAAGGGAAGAGGTGTGCGGAAACGTTATGTATGGATTACCATCGGCAAATGGGGGTAATCGTGAAGATCATTCGTATTTTTAATACTTATGGTCCCCGAATGGCGCAAAATGACGGCCGGGTTGTCTCCAATTTTATCGTGAACGCTTTGTTGGGAAAAGATATCGAAATTTATGGCGACGGAACACAGACAAGGAGTTTCCAGTACGTGGATGACCTGATTGAAGGAATGATTAGGGTCATGAATACTGAAGATGAATTTACCGGTCCCGTGAATTTAGGTAATCCCGGAGAGTTTACCATGTTAGAGTTGGCTAACTTGGTACTGGAATTAACCGGATCAAAATCTGATATCGTGTTTTCGACGCTTCCGAAAGATGATCCCAGAAAGCGTAAACCGAATATTACATTGGCAAAAACGAAGTTGGATTGGGAGCCTACGATACCCTTACGAGAGGGACTATTAAAAACGATTGACTATTTCAGGTCGATATTATAGGGATATTCATAAGTGAAAAATAGGTAATAAGGGACAGTTCGGGCATGCCCCGTGCTCCATGGACGTGTTGTCTACGTACCAAGTTCAGTTCCCAAACGGCTGTGAAACGGAGGCAAAACGTCTGTCATCTGCTTGTGGTGCCTTATTTGTTCCTAAACACCCCCTAATCTCTCCCCGCTCTCTTTCTGAATTTCTTTAGCACAAAAATAGATGTTCGCAAACAAGAACCATGACAGGCAAAGTATGACATTTCATGACAATCCGTGACTTATCCTCTTTTTGCTTTTTCCCATGTTCCTTTTCCTTTGTGTTTATTTAAATAGGAGAATGCTTTCAACACGTTTAAGTTCATGAAAGTAAAGTAGTAAGGGATAAAAAGAATCTTTATTTTTATCTGTTTCTTGGCCATAATCGCTCCGGTCCAAGCCAAAATGTAAAATATGATTTGTAAAATAAGCATTGTATCATACAGGACGGAGGTTTGTGTTAACGCGAGGGTCAGATTCAAGGGGAATAATAGAAATAGTAAAACAGGAGTAATTGACCAGCGTAACACACGGTGTGATATATATTGAAAAGAAAGAATCCCGTATTTGAATATATTAAGAAGACCTTTCAGGCGTGCGATAGATTGTAAACCTCCTGCTGCAATACGGACTTTGCGTTTTTGTTCTTCGTACATGTCAGCCGATCCGGATTCGATGGCGTAAGCCCGGTCGCAATAAGCAATTTTATAACCTTGTCGGGCAATTTCGAGAGAAAGAATAAAGTCATCCAAGAGTGTATCCGTTGGCATCGTTTTAAAAAGATCCGTTTCTATGGTAAATAATTCTCCGGCAGCGCCTACCGCGGAGTAAAGCCTTGAATCAAGGGACTTGAGTTTTGATTCATAACGCCAGTAAAAACCTTCACCCCCTGCTGCGGCAGCATCCTTGTCTTTCGATTCGATTCGTTTTTCACCGGCCACGCAACCAACTTTCGGGTCCGAGAAGCAAGTCATGATTTCCCGGATCGCCTCCGGGTTCAACATCGTGTTGGCATCCGTGAAAATCGTGTATGGGGTTTTAATAAACTGCATGCCCCGGTTGAGCGCGGCTGTTTTTCCTTTGCGCTCTGGGGAGAATAGTATTGTAACTTCCGGATAGGTGGCAAGTTTGTTATTCGTGGCATCTGTAGTACCGTCCGTGACCCATACTATATGTAATTTTTCTTTGGGATAGTTGAGGTTATGGCAATTTTCCATCTTCTCTTCAACAATCTTTTCTTCATTATACGCTGCAATAAAGAGCGTGACATCCGGTAAGGGTTCCCGGATTTTCAAGGGAGAGGGTGGGTGAATCTTTTCTTTGATCCTGACTAGGATAAATAAGATTATCCCGTATCCGATGTAGGTGTAGAACACGATAGCGATGGAAAGCCAGAAAAAGTACTGAAGAAATTGCATGAGCGTTTTTATTTTAGATAAAATTCACTGATAACCGGATTATGATCACTCCATTCGAGTTCCGGGGAGTGATAATCTACACATTCGAATTGTGAAGAGTAAAAGATGAAATCAATGCGTAACAGATGGTGTATTCCCCGAAACGTGTATGCATACCCGTTCCCACGTTCTTTGAAACTGTCTTTCAGTTCTCCTTTAATGTGATGATAGGTATACGATGCTGGGGTGTCGTTAAAGTCTCCACACACGATTACCGGAATTTTTGTCGTGTCAATGACTTGTCGTACCATTTCGGCTTGTGTTGCCCGAATTTTGAAATTCTTTGTCAGTTCTTGCGTGATATCTTGCATGACGGCTTCCGCTTGTTCGAAGTCAGCATTTTGTATAACCGGATTATCAAGTTCTTTCTGTTTCCTGCTGAAATTAGTCGTTTGCATGTGACAGCTGATGATTCTTATGGTTTGTTCTCCGACCTGTATATCTGTCCACATGGCATCATTGGTTTTGGAGCGGAAAGGAATTGTTCCGGATCGAACGATAGGATATTTGCTGAAAATGCCCATGCCCAAGGCGGTTGATCCTTCCAGGTATTGGATGGCATGATACGGGAAATTCAGTAATTTACTCAATGTATTGGCATTCATTTTCGAGTTTTCCATGTATTCTTGGAAACAGATGATATTCACGTTGTCGTTACGTGCGAAACCCGTGATGGCGTGTTGTGTACTGAACTTCTGCCAAGATCTGAATTTACCCACGTTGTAACTGGCTATACGAATGGATTTTTTGTTTTGCGGGATCTCTTTTGATGAAATGGTTAATTGAAAAACAGATAAAATATTCCCGATATTTAGCAGGATAGCAAGTGCCGGAACAATAAACCACCATTTTTTTCTGATGATCCAGTAAATCAAGAGGAGGAAATTGGCGATTAAAATGACGGGTAGGGCCAATCCCGTGAACGTGACGAGCATGGATTCGTTTGGAGAAATTTGCCCCGCTAGGTATGCCGCAATTAAAACACCTGCCACGATAAAACTTATCGGCACCATTAAAAGAGAGAAAAAATATCTGAGAGCTGCCATTTGATCGTTAACTTAAAATTGAGTGTGTCGAGAGCCTTGTGTAAATTAATGAATATATCTTTTGTTGTAGTACAAATGTATACTATTTAGTGTGAATTTTGAAAGATAATCTAAGAATTCTTCTCTGTTTTATTTTTTTAATTCGATTTTCATGATAATCGGATTGTGGTCACTCAGGGAGAGGTAAGGTGATTGGTAACTTAATCCTTTAAATGACTGATTGTAACCGATGAAGTCTATTCGTAATAGTCCTTTGATCCCGTTAAATGAATGGCCATATCCTTTTCCTCGGTCCCGGAATCCATCTTTGATATCTTTTCCTGCAATATGATTAAAGGCGAAAGATATTGGGGTATCGTTAAAGTCCCCGCATATAACCACTGGATATTGAGTCGTGTCAATAATCTGGCGAACAAGAATGGATTGTCGGGCACGTATTTCAAAATTTTCTTTTAATTGTTCGAGAAGGGTGACTAAGGTACGTGCTTGTCCTTTCCAGTTCTTCACGCTTTTGTATTCGTCATATTTTTTTTGATTGATAGAAACATTTGTTGTTTGGAGGTGATTATTGAAAATCCGAATCGTGTCGTCTTTGATTGCGATATCGGCCCACATACTAGCATTTTTTTCCGATCCGAAATCTATTTCCCCGTGGCGGATGATGGGATAACGGCTGTAAATACTTATGCCAAAATTGGCCCACGATGTTTTTCTATTAAAAAATACCCGTCTATGGGGTAACCCGAATCTTTCCTTTACCGCGATTGAGTCTTGTTGGGCTTCTTCGCAATGTTCTTGAAAACATAAAATGTCGATGTGATTCTCTTCCACGAGATCCTTTAGATTGTATTTTCCTTCATTCCGAACAATCCAGTAAAAACCTTCCACGTTATAACTGCCTATCGTGATCTCATTTCCTTTGGTGTATGGAATATCTTTTTTCCAGGGTGATTGGAACATGCTGCTAAGAAAATTATAATTACAGATGATGGTGATAAGTGGTAATATCACCCACCATTTTTTGCAGATACTCCAGTACACGAGAAGATAGATATTCATGATCATGATCACAGGCATGAATAAGCCGGATAACGCGGGAATCCACCATTTGTCGGGATTAATGTATGGAGCGAAAACCCCACATATACCCAGAAAGGCCATTCCTAGGGTTGTCGGTTTCATTAACAAGTAAAAGAAAAACCTCAGTGCGGCCATTTTACAATTTGTACGTTAATCGTTTTATCTGTTTGTGATGCCGCGAAGTTAGCAATATTGCCGTGAATTAGCATGTCTGTTGATCATCTTTATTTTATCAAATTTGATTCTTCGTCTTCGTATTTTTCTTTTTTTGTGAATAGTGAACTGGCATTTTTTATCGCTTTTACAACCCGGACTTTGAAGCTGTTGAAGAATGAACCGTCTGCTCCTACAGTCCCATAACCCGTGACAGCCCTAGCCTTGTGTGAACGAACGAAGCGGATTTTGCCATATTTTTTTAGACCGAGTGCCATGGAACCATCTTCTCCGCGCTTAATTTCTACCCGGTAACCGACTTGTTTTCCGTATTCTATATTGTAAGCGAATACAAGTCCCCTGACACTGAGTTCCGGGCGTTTAAAAGATTGTAAGAACAAATGAGTATCTCGTAAAAATTCGTATAGTTTTATTCCTAACCAAGGATGTTGTTTGTCTGGAATGTAACTCCAAAGAGAAGAAACAGCGGCGGTACCCGGTTTTTCTAATAGGTTGACTAACGTTTCTATATATTTGGGGGGATACATTGTGTCGGAATCAATACAGATATAGTATTTTCCCTGGGCATAATTTAAACCACAACGTCGAGCAAACCCGCAACTGTGTTCGTATTCGGTGTAGTAGGGAACGCCTGTCATTTTGAAAATGTCAGCGGTTTTATCGGAAGAATCGTTATCCACGCCGATGATTTCTATGGGGTATTTGCAAATATTATTACTTAATGACCAAAGGTTTGCAAGCAGGTGTTTTTCTTCGTTATATGCGATAATAACTACGGATACTAGAGGGGTGGGACTTTGTAACTGATTGATTTTTGTTTTTATTTCATGAATAACTTCTTGAGGAATTTCCTGTAATGGTTTCTCATAGACGGATAGATATTTTTGATACCAGATCATAGTGTTGTATTTTAGATCAAATCGAGTATTTCATTTGAATTTTTGTGGCATTAAAATGCATTCGATTTTTCGAATGAAATTGTATCCGAATATTCGAATCAATATGGTACGAGTTCTATAATATATTTTTGCTTTATGTGAAAACCATGAGTTTTGGTAGTGATGTATAGCATATGTATTGGTCGTAATTATAACTTCCCTGGAATCAAATATTTTAGGTGAAAAATATTCATTAGGCATGACTAGAATTTCTTTTTGGAAATCCATTTTTTTTATGTCTTTCATTTCTGACACTTTTAAGTAACGTATAATTTTGTCCTTTTGTAATTCTTCTACCATGATTTCAGGCAATTTACGTATATCTAATGATGTATCAGGTTTTATGAAATACCTGTTAGTATAATAGTCCATGCAAGATTTGATCCATCCCGTTCCTTTTTCAGTACCGATGATGGCTGCTTCTATAGTTCCCGCTTTTTCAGCTCCTATAAAGTATGGAAATTGCAGGAGGTCATCAAAACTTTTCAATACTTCTACGTCAGAATCTAAATATATACCCCCGTAATTGTATAAAGCATAAAAACGAATGTAATCTGCTGCAAAAGCATATTTCTTTTTTATAAAAGCTTGTTTAACCCATGTGCTTTCATTTATGTCGAAACGTTTCGTGTCCCATAGCATAATTTTATAATCAGGGAGGTATTTTTTCCATGATTTAATACATTTACTAATTTTAGGAGGATAAGCATCATCACTTAACCAACATAAATGGATAATTTTAGGTATCATAATTAATTTATATTTTATTCATGGGGCTAATTGCTTCTATTACTTTATTCATTTGTTCGTTCCATGAGAGATGTTTTATAGATTCTCTTATTTTTGTAGGAGTTGAATTTGTGTGATTATAAAAATTAATAATTTGTTGAACATCTACAGCATCCTCATTAGCAGGGATTTTTAATATATAAGGCATGTCCTCAAAATCCTCGTCTATTTCGGAATAGATAAAAGGGATACCTCTGGCTGCATATTCCCTGTTTTTTAGAGTCTTAATGTTCGTAATTCCACTTCGATGACGTCCTAAACTACCAACACCCATGTCACATTGTTCAAAAAGAGAATTGAGGGCTTCTCCATATAGTGGTCCATGGAGGATAATATAAGGATCAAGTTGATTCTCTTTAATAATAGGAATGCATGCTTCATATTCTCGTTTAGCAGTGAATTTTCCCACTATATGGAAATAAACTTTATATTGAGGCCGAGTTGTATAATAATTGGCTAATCCTTTTATTAGGCGATCATATCCATGCCAATAATGAATTTCGGCAACACCAATTAAATGGACTTGGCGAGATGTGTCGTTAACTTGTTGTTTTATTGGTATTTCATTAAAATCAATTCCATTCGAAAGCTGTAATGTCGGGATTCCAAATATTTTTGAATAATTTGAAAAAGTAATAATTCGATCTAAATGTTTTGCAAATTGTTTTCTGAAACATCTATCGATAAATAGATTTAACTTCATAGAAAATGAGGAGTATTCTTGATCGTATGGGTATGTCGGTATTTCCATAACTATATGTATACCCGCTTTTTTCATTTTGCGAACAAGCCTGAGAGTGAAAGGATTTGCATTATGATCGGAACGTAAATATACAAGATTAATTTCGTGACGAATTGCATAACGACGAATAGAATCAAATTCGATACGTTTACATATTTTTCCTTTAATGCCTTTCCCATAATTTGCAAGAACCGTGTCGTCTAGCATGCGATATTTTGTCCCATTTTCTTCGGCGAGATAACAAAGATGAGTTTCTTGACAATTTGCTTGAAATGCGTGGATTTGATAATGGATTTTTTTACTAATGCCATTAGATGCATTAAAGCCATGAAATATGAGAAATAAAATTTTCATATTAGTAATTCTATTGATTAGTTCGCATGCCGATTATTTCGTGGCAAATATACGTAATTAATGCAAGATAGGTGTTTTGTGATGCATTTTGTTTTCTGGTCTTTTTTTTTGTCTACCTTTGCAACACAAATTTAGATGTGGAGTATGTTTTAGAGGAATTCGAGTCTAGTATTTGTTTGCGATTTTAACATTTTAGAAAAGAGGATGGCGATGTCTACTATAAAAAAGCAACTTGCTTCGGGCGTATTTTATAATGCAATAGCAAAATATACAGGTGTTTTGATTTCCATTGTGATAACAGGAATTTTATCTCGATTGTTAACTCCTGAAGATTATGGAACTGTTGTCCCAATTACAGTTTTGATCACTTTTTTTACAATTTTAGGAGATATTGGTATAGGTCCTGCAATTATTCAAAGTAAAGAGCTGTCGAAAGAAGAAATTAATTCGTTATTCTCTTTTACGGTTTTCGTGGGGGGAGGATTATCTGTTTTATTTTTTTCAAGTTCTTGGTTAATTGCAAAAGTTTATGATTCAAGTATACTCATCGTTTTATGTCAGTTACTTTCTATTACCTTGCTCTTTTCTTGTGCTAACGTGGTCACTAATGCTTTATTATTTAAGGCCAGATTATTTAAGTATTTGGCGATTCGTTCACTTGTAGTGCAGACTGTTGCAGGAACGATAGCGATTATTGCAGCTTATTGGGGGGCAGGAGTTTATGCTCTTGTTATTCAAACTCTTATATCGAGTATTTGTTTCTTCTTTATTAGTTATATGAAAAATCCCCTTAAATTGTGTTTTAGAAAGATTGAATGGAGTGCATTGGGTAAAATACGTGATTTTTCTTCATATCAATTTTTGTTTGATATATTAAACTATTTCTCGGTTAATTTAGACAAGTTGTTGATTAGTAAATACATTGGTGTGAATCAGCTTGGTTATTACGATAAATCATATAAATTGATGCAGATGCCGATGCAGAATATTCCATTTATAATAACTCCGGTTATGCACCCAATTTTTTCCGAAATGCAAAATGATTTAAATAAAATGTGTATTTATTATTCTAAAGTAGTTCGTTTTCTTGCATTTGTAGGTTTTCCGCTTTCAATATTATTATTTTTTTCAGGTAAAGAACTTATTTATATCGTGTTTGGAACCCAATGGGAGGCTTCTGTGCCTGCATTTAAAATTCTAGTTCTTTCTGTCGGTTTTCAAATAATATTGTCAACTTCAGGCTCGATATTTCAATCTGCAGGAGTCACGAAACTCTTGTTTCTTTCAGGTGTATTGTCTACGATTGTGATCGTAATAGCTGTTATGATAGGTCTATTATTTTTTGGAACGATAGAAGCTGTTAGTTTTTCTTTACTATGTGCTTTTATCATTAATTTTTTTCAGGCTTATATAATTATGTATTGCAAATTGTTTCGAATCGGATTAAAAATCTTTATTAAAAATCTTTTATCTCCTTTATTACTTACTGCAATTTTAGCGGGAATCTTGTTTTTTATAACGTTATCTACAACGCAATTAGATAATTTCTCATCCCTTTTTATTAAAGGAAGTATGGCATGTATTATTTCTGTTGTCTATATACAATTTACAGGTGAATATAATTTTATATTGAAAGCAAAGGATATTATGACTAAATTTTTGAATAAATGAATCAGAAAATTATTAAAGCGATCAACTAATCAAATTGGGTGATCGCTTTATTCTATTATGGTTGAAATATGGGAGTAGACTATTATTCTTGCGATGAAAAATATCTCATTTGAAATCCTTCAAACCAGTTTGTTGAAGTATATTGAAAATGTTTAGTTTTTAAGATTTTTGTTTCTCTATCTTTATTTTGAATCTTTGATTGCTTTTTATAATAATTCTTACTTTTGATTCGCCCTAGAAAATATGAGATAAAAGAGATTACAGATAAAGGACGCATTGGACAAAAGTGTGTTGTTTCGATTTTACTAACTTTCCTATTAATTTTTTCCATTAGAATTTTAGGGATAAGATAAAATCGACCAAAAGTCCATTTACTGCCAAGATATTTGTACGGTATTCTTAAACCGGCTTCAATAACGGGAAATGTCCCGAAAACTTCGTATTGATTTCCATATATATTGAATGCAGAAATAAAAGAAGAAGAAAAGTAACCGGTATCTAGAAGTTGGAATATTCTTATAAAATCTCTGGGATCTTCGTGTTTTAATTTATAATGAATATATAAATTATTGAATTCATCGTATAAGCATTGTCTGAATCGCTCGAAGTATATCTCATCGGCTTGTATATATTTTCTTGCTTTGCATAAATAATCTTCAATTAATTCATTGTAATTGTTATAAGAATATGCTGTATATAATTCTGTGCCGAAAGTTCCTCCGAATTCTAAAGTTCCTCGATTTTTACTTTGAAATAATTGTGTCATGGTTAGGTTCTCCCGAGGTGCCAGTCCATCAGTTATAAAATAGAAATCTTTTATTTGTCTTTGAGAATCAGTTTCATAAATTTTTAATGGAGAAGATAGAGCTTTTGCGACTTGTTGGGCTATCGTTTGATCCAAGGAAGAAATGTTTTTCTGTGTTGATATTCTTAGGTTAGTATTTGTGTAATACTTTTGAACTAAGACCGTTACTAGACGACTGTCGAAACCTCCCGTGATAGTCGTGTATATTTTTTCGTTTTGAAATTTGGAATGCCAAAGGGCATCTTGTAATGTGCTACGTGTGTATTTGTTGATTTCTTTTAGTGATTCTATTTTAGTATTGTCAATAGTTAATAGAATATCTCCAACTTGAATATCATTTGAATCAGTATTAATTTTTAGATACTCGTATGTGCGAAGTCGCTTAATTTGATTGTTAATTGTTGTTGAACCTAACCAAGTAGGATATAAACAATGCCTCATCGCTAAGAATTCAAATGCTTTATAATCATTTATTTCATTTTCTTGGTGGACATGTAAAACATCAAATGATGAACATACTGATTTTTCGTTAGCGGCGTAAAAAATATTTCTGGTTTGTAAAAAATCAGAAAACAAGTATAGTATATTTTCTTTATGTATGATAACTATGTATTGGCCTAATAACTTTTTTTTGATTTCATCAATTTGTTTTTCTTCAAAATTCGATAATAAATTTTGGAGATACATTTCTATCGAATTATGGTATGTGTAAGCGTAGCCTAATACAGTGATACTATTGCCCTCTAGTTCGATATGGGTGGTCGTGTTATCATTATAGAAAATATTAAAATCATTTGTGATACAACGTTTATTCGTGTATAACTTATCGAATTTTGAGATTATCATGTTCGAGTCTCCTGGTTTGTAGTAAAAATCAGCCATTTTATTGAATTATATTGATGAATTGATTTTTTTAGACATCCTTTCTAGTACTTGAAAGGAAATGAAAGATTTGAACAATAAGATTCCTATTGTTTTATATGTGATATATTTTTTGTATTTGCTTAAGCATAGCCTTGTAATTTTTAGTCGTTCTTTGAAAGGAATATGACAGCTATTTCTAACTGCTGCATTTAGCATTCTAGCCACATGAGAATGAATCAATGAAGCGTCTTTTGGGTGTTGATGTGAATATAAATTTAATTCGTTTGCAATAGTAAAATATCCTTGAATATTTTTCATCGAAAACTTGCTTGTAACAATTGAGTTATGCCTGACACGTCTTTTGAAAAAAGTTCGTTTAATGTAGTTTATGCGAGATGCTTCTAAGTAAAGTAATGCAGTGTATAATTCATCTTCATGTAAGATGTTTGGATAAAATTGAATCTGGTGTTGTTGGATGAAACTTAATTTGACAAAGCTAAGACAAGCAGAAGAACGATAATTCCATGTATCATCTTGAATCTTTAGTAATTCTATACCGTTCCATATTTTATCTTCAATGTTCAAATTACGTTGATATTGGTATTCTCTTAGTGGAATATGATCATCATAAAAACTTTCTGCATCGAAAAAGACGAAATCTAATTGTTCGGCAATACACTTTTGATAGCATATTTTTAACGTGTCGGATTCTAATAGATCATCACTATCCATAAAATAAATAAATTCTCCTTTTGCTCTTTTTATGCCGTTGTTTCTTGTGACGGATAATCCTTGATTAGCTTGGCTATAGACATTTATTCTTTGATCTTTTTTGGCTAAAAGATTAATCATGGCGAGACTGTTGTCTGTAGAACCATCATTAATGATGATAATTTCAATGTCTTGGAGTGTTTGTTGAACGATTGATTCTACCGTTTGTTGCACGTATTGTTCTGTATTGTAGACAGGTATGATGACACTAACTTTGGGATTATTCATGTCGTAATAGGGTTTATATATTTTGATGTGGTAGAGAATTTGTTTTAGATTTACACTTTAACCCATTGTTGGAGTGAAAAATCGTATTGTTTGATGATTTTTCCAGGATTACCAGCTACAACTGTATAAGCTGGAACATTTTGAACAATAATACTACCTGCTGCGATGACTGAGTGTTTTCCAATTGAAACGCCTGCAAGAATAACAGAGTTTGCACCAATCCAAACATCATCTTCAATAATAATTTCAAAAGTCGTTATCCCTTGTGAAATAATAATCTTATTTGGATCTGTATAATTATGATTGAGTCCAGAAACCGTGATATTTTGTGCGAGATTAACATTATTACCAATTGATACGGGACCAATTATTGTATTACCTAGACCAATACGGCTGCATGAGCCTATCGTGATCGCTCCAACCATATTATTGATAGTTGAAAAACTTTCAATGACGGATTTTGCTCCCAATTCGAAAGAATTGAAAGGAACAATATCTTTTCGTACATTTTTATATATAACAGATTGATGACCTTTTTTTATATATGCGAATTGAAATAATCGAATCCATAGCCTGGGGCGTGTTTTTATTGGATGAATAATTAGATTAAGAATGAATTGTTTTAAGTGAGGATTGGATTTAATCTTTTCTTTTATACTATAATTCATGATGTTTTGATATTTTTTTTACAAATGCAAATGATGTGATACAATGTAACCTATATTGGATACTTAATGCAAATGTAATAATAATCTGGTAAGATTTGGAATGAGTTTTATTATTGTGTAGCTTTATAGCCTATATTGAGGATGAATGCATGGAAAATAAATTTGAAGTTATAGATTTTTTGCGTGTAATTTTAATTATTTTTGTTGTTACCTTACATGCTTATACTACGACTGGATCTGTAGAATGGCTTAATAATGGATATCCTGTATATAAATTTGTTACTTATAATTTCGCTTTATTAGCTGGTTATATTGCTGTTCCTTTTTTCTTTTTTATCTCAGGATTCCTTTTTTTCTATTCTTCCCGTGGAAAAATTTCTTATAGGAAGAAATGGGAGAAAAGGATTTATACATTATTATTTCCTTATATGGTTTGGAATTTTGTAACGATAGTCTTGTTCTTTTTTTTACAGAATATCATAACTGAGGGGTATTTTTCAGGAGACCATAAGTTCGTGGTGGATTTTTCATGTATTGATTTTTTACGTGCTTTTTGGGATTGTGGACATTGGCTAGGAGGAGATGGAACACCAATATTATCAGTATTGTGGTATGTCCGAAATTTAATAATATTGTCATTATTAACTCCCGTAATGTGGTATTTAAATTCAAAGTTAAGATTTTTTTGGTTGATACCCATATTTCTAATTTGGTCACTTACACCTCGATTAGCGTTTACTTTATGTAGTGTTTTCTGGTTTGGAATTGGCACCTATTTCGGTTGTGCAAAAATAGATATTGATTTGTTTTTTTATAAAAATAGAGTATTCGAAATATTTTGTTTCATTATATTTTATGTCGCATATAATGTGCTGTTCTTTTATCATTTAGATTTTGTATTTGCAGTTTTTGTACAACGGGTATGTATTTTATTTGCAATACCTGTAATGTATGTGTGTATTTTTGTTGGGATAACTAAGTGGAGATGGAAAATACCACATCAATTGGTTAAAGCTGTTTTTTTTATTTTTGTTTTTCACTTTTTTGTGGTAATTGGTTTACGAAAATTGATGGTAAAGCTTTTTCCTAATGTGAGCGATATGGGAGCAGTATTATTATATTTTTTGTCAATAGTATTGACATTATTTATTTCATTTGAAATTTATATATTATTACGGAGATTAATACCTAAAATTTTAGAATTTATTACAGGTGGACGAAGTCAATGAAAAACGTGATTCCTGTAAAAATTCCAAATAGAACGATATTGATAATAGTAGAACTTGAATCATCTACGCTCAACATATAGAAATAAAATAATTAGAGGAAACTGATAATGGAATATATTATTACTCTTCGTTTTATTTTTTGAGTATAGATTGATATACTTTTAATAATTTTTCAGCCGAGTATTGCCAGGAAAATAGTTTTACTCTTTCTAGGCCGAATTCAATTTGTTGTTTTCTGTATAATTTATCTTTTTCTAGCTTTAATAATTGTGTTGCAATTGCATTTACATCCGTTGGATTGACAAGAATTGCTCTATCTCCTGCAATTTCCGGTATTGCAGATGTGTTGGATGTAATAACCGGAGTTCCGCATGCCATCGCTTCTAGAAGCGGGATGCCAAAACTTTCCCGTAATGATGTATAAAGAAATGTTCTAGCTCCATTATAAATAGCTGGTAGGTCCGAGTGGGTGATATATCCGGGAGAATAAAGCATGGGCTTTATTTCTTCAATATCTTCTTGTTTGAGTATCTGATTAATAACTTCTTCTTTTAAGTCTGCGATTAATAAGGGCAATGGATTTACTGATTGTTTCACGTACATGCTATACGCTTTTAATGTACGTGACGTATTCTTTTTTGGGTCAGTATTTCCAAGGAAGAATAAATATTCTTTAGACGGGATATATTTTTTTGTGATATTATACACATCTTTCATAGGGTGAAAGCGTTGGCTAAAGCCATTATGGATGGCAATAATTTGCTCCGTGGGTAAATGTAACGTCTCGCGTATACGATTACATTCGAATTGTGATACCGTGATAATTTGTTTACATTTCTTTAATATACGGGGAACTACAAAACGTCGATAATACCAACCCATATTTTGGTATATGGATTTGTTGTTATGCGCTCTCTTTTCCAAAAAAATAATATCGTGTAATGTAAGAACAAGAGCTACCGGGCAAAATAAAGGTGCAGTGTTACTTGTACAATGTAGTATATCTGGTTTTATCTTCCTTATTGCCATAGGTAGGGCTACTTGTTCCCATAAAGGATAGGAGGGGCATTTTATCTCTAAGATGTGAAAGTTGAGAGACTCTTTTAGACAGTGATCTTTTCCGGGAGCAACTAATATATAGTATTCATTTTCAAGATCATTTTTTTGTAGTTCTCGAATTGTTTCGAGAGCGACAAAGTCCATACCGTGTTTATTTATCCGGAAAATTCGTTGTGCTTCAATGGCTATTTTCATCTGAATAATGGTATTATGCATTTATATAGTTGATGTGCCGTTTTTTTCGGTACGTACAAATTTCTTATTCATTCCTTTCATACGGAATAAATTGATAACCATCATTAAAAATAAAAGAGGTAATTTGTTAATTGATTTTTTGAATTGATCATCGACTAGTCTATCTGGAATTGCAAGACACAAAGTAATTCCCATGATGAAAAATAGTCCCCACCATTTTAAAGCAAGCGGCCAATCGACAATTTGCATGATACAGCCCATTACAATAATTCCACCGAAAAGAATTAAACGTGGAGGTAACATCCACTGGATAAGTTTATCACAATAATCAACATTACCTGATAAAATTGAATGGGGAAGGTCTCGGAATACGGTTTTCCACTGGGCAAACTGTGTTGCTAACCATCTGCGTCGTTGATTATAAAATCCTTTTTCTCCTTGTGTTTTTTCATCATATACAAGGACATCATCCAAATATTCAATGAATATGCCTTGTTTGAGCAATAAGATTTCTAATTCTTTGTCTTCACCTGCAGTAGATAGGTTCTTGACATTGTCGTAAAACCATTGATAATTGAAAGCCATACCAGAACCAATAAGAGCGGAAGATACGCCTAACCTTACATGTCCACGGCGAAAAATTGAATTATTGACTTCTTCACTGAGACCATCAAGGACTGCAATTTCTGTATTACGGTTCTTGGCAGTTCGATGTGCTTGTATTGCTTGTACTCCGGAATCGAACACATTATTTATTTCTTGTAAAAAATTAGGTTCGGTGATATTGTCTGCATCAAGAATGACGACAATATCGAATTGATTACGATCAAATTGTTTCATGGCAAAATTAAGTGCTTTCGCTTTAGAACTATTGGGGTAGTCTACTTTTAGTAAGGTAATGGGGAGCTGCGATAAACTTTCATTCGTGCCATCTTGCATGTGATCAGAGATGACAATGATATTATATAATTCTTTTGGATAGTCTTGTTTCAAAAATGATTGAATGACAGATAGTATAACGACATCTTCTTTGTAAGCAGGAAATAATATTGCAAATCGGTGTTGTTTACGTGCTTTGGGATAATGTGATTTTTTTGTTCCTAGTGAGGCTATAGAATATATTAATGGATAGGCAACAGCTATACAAGCAAGAAGCCAACATATATACTCAATTAAATAAAGTATTTCCTGTAAATTCATATCTTTTTCTTTTATGTTTTAGTAGAAAAAAATCTATACACCCTTTGAGAATAGCCTTTGTTTGTGAGATTTTTGCACGAAACAAAGTGACAATTATATTTTTTGAATTGGCAATAAAAAGTTGATAAAGTAAAGCGATAATTAAAGAGGCCCCTTTTCTATTTCGCCATGTATATAACAGGCGATTTCGGGTGAGATAATATGTTTTTAAAGAACTGCTTTTTCCCGTGCTACAACTTTCTTTATGGTATATTGTACAATAGGGGTTATACCATAGTTGGTAACCATGACGAATCATACTACTGCACCAATCCATTTCTTCATAATACAAAAAATATATTTCGGGCATGAGACCGATATCTTTGATTACTTCTCGTTTTATCATCATCGCTGCACCATGTAAAAAGTTCGTTGGTTGTGGAATGTTATATTGTCCATGGTCTGTTTCATTAAAACCAATAGCGTGATTACGTAATGTGTATTTACTCAAAGTTGTAAAACCTGCAAATTGTATGTTTCTAGGAGATGTTGCAAATTTTATTTTTGGACTTACTGCTGCAATACGAGGAGATTGGTCCAATGTTTCATATAAATGAACGAGACTGTCATCAGAGATGATTGTATCATTGTTTAATAGAAAAAGGTATTTTCCCACCGCCACTTGGATCCCTAGATTATTTCCACCGGAAAAGCCTAGATTTTTTTCACTACGAATAGTACGAATATTTGGGTATCGTTTTTGTAGTACTTCTGCTTCATTTTGTAAAGAACCATTATCCACGACAATAAACTCGTATGAACATTTTTGAGGATGTTTTTTTAACGATTCTATTAATTCACAAGTTTCTAATAATCCGTTATAATTGACTGTAATAATAGAGATATCAATTGATTTCATTTTGAACTAGTTCTTTGTCATAGTATGGTGCAATAAATAAAAAGGCAAGTAAAATGCTTATCAATACTCCATTCGGGTATGTGGTAACGTCATTTACATAAGCGGCAACGAAAACACCAGATATCCCCGCAATGAAAGAATACATCATGTTTTTCAATTTCTTGTTTCGAATTGTGAACATTGCAATATATGAGGCTCTAATAAGAATAATGACTAATAATGTAAGATAAAGAGATAAGCCAATGATCCCTGTCTCTATCCAATACATGGTGAGAAGCGAATCAGGAGGTAATTCGGCCAGTTTGGTCTTTATTTCGAAGCGATTTGCTCGTCCTCCACTTAATCCTAGTCCTATACCGAAAGGCTTATCTTTCATGAGAGGTTTCATCTTTTCTTTATTGATGTATCGAACTTGAAGCGATGCATCTTCTTTGTCAAAAGTAGAACGCATTCTACGAATTAATGCATTACTATTACCAATGTGTGTCTGTGTTAAGAATAGTAATACTGTAATCAATACGCCTCCACTGAGAAGTGCATATCTAATATTTTTACATAGAGACACATATACGGCTAAACTGACAAATGGTATGATTACCGCACTTCGAGTTCCGGAAATCATTAGTCCATAGGCGGAAGCAATTGCTGCACTCCAAAATAGAAATTTAACCCAGCGTGAAGAAACAAAAAATCCAGAGATGCTGAACACGGTAAGAGAAAATCCCATAGCGATTCCATAATTTGCAGCATCGGAAAAGAATGAAAAATAACGTACCCCGTAATAGATAATGTGGGTTGTGGCACCTCCTTCGTTAAAAAGCCAGTAAAGTTCTGCTGTATCGAATCCATAATTTTTTTGCCAAAAGCCTTTTAATGCAGCTAAAATGGAAAGGATCGCCCAAATAATTAGCAACCATTGAAGATCTTTGAAACGAGTGAATAGAATAGGAATGAGAATCGCACAGAATAGAGGTAATAGTGCGTAACCTACAATGGCAATGAACCAAGCTTCTGTTGCGGCCCATGGATTGAAAAATTCAAATAAACAATAGATTAGCCATATTATCCATGAAATAGTTAACAAATTGAGGCAACGTTTCCACTCGTAAGGTTGAAAAATATTTTTAAGTAAAAAAATAATACTGATACCTAAAGTAAGGCCAAGCATGATCATTCCCGTTTTCATGGGGATATATCTACTGATTCCCATGATCAGGTAATTTGTAATGAAGAAAATGTAGAAATAATATTGTTTTTGGCTAATACCTGCTGAAAACAGAATTAAAGCAGGTAGGCAAGCGAAGATGAAAGCAGGGATAATACCTCCTTCCACCGTTAGCAAGTATATAGTATACAGGCTAATGATAAATATAATTAGTATAATATATGAAAGACCGTGCCTAAACATTTTGTAACGGTTTATCATTTGCTGTAAATCCTAATTGAGAAATGCGATAAAATAATTTATGAAAGAATGTATAGGGAGGCATCAATCCGTTTATTTCTTCCGCCGTATCTCGTTTGGTATAATTTAATACAATGAATAGAGGTGTTTTATTACACATTTCTCGGGTTCGTTCGAATAATTGTTGATCTATATTTTTCCATGTCCGCCTGGAGTCTATGATTTGTAAATTCAAACTAACATCTTGTAAAATATCTTCCGTGGATGTAGCATCTTTTAGAGATGGATATTCGATTAAAATTACGTTATTTTTTGAATTTGATTTTTCTAAAGGAACCAATTCGTTTAATTTTAATGATTGAATGAAAGCTTGGGGGGCGGCAGAGTACTCATTTTGCCAAGATAATTGAGTAACATCAAATCCTCGCTCTGTGAATTGTTGAACAAGCTGTGCCATAACAAAACTTTTACCTTCCCCCGGTTCGTTACTGATTAAATTTATAATATTGTTTTGGTTCGGTTTGAAATAAGTTATAATGGAATTGCACAATGTTTGAGCAGAAAGCATATTATACGTTTGATTGAATCTCCTGGCTTTTAGAGGTAAGAGTCGTGTAAAAGCTCCTATTACTCGGCTTTTTGTTAGTTGTTCTGCTTTAAAAACGTGATGTAAAGTGCGATCAAGTATTTCTATAATTAAGAAGAAGAAGATGGTAAAAAATAAGGTCGCAAAATAAGATGCAATAGTTAATAATCTGTGTTTACTAATTGTTGAAGCAACTAATGGATAATAAGGTGGATTCATTACTTTCAGAGTTGCGGAATTCATTTGTATACTTTTTTCCTTTAATAATGCGGCGTTTAGCGCATCAAGTATAGCTAAGTATCTTCTCTCGTTGATATCTACTAATCGTTCTTTGCGAGTCAACGTTGAGCCAATTGGTGCAAAGTGAATATATTTTTTGCCCATATATATTTTCCGTTCATTTAATACCTTTAACTCTGCTTCTGCTTTTTTGTAAGCGATGACTTGTTTTAACCATTCATCAACAACTCCTTCATTAGAAATTCCTTCTTTACTGTATTTGAGATATCCTGTTTTTTGGAGAGCATCTGAAAGAGCTTTTTTATTTGCCTCTAATTCATTATAAAGAGAGTCAATCATTTTTTGAGGAATAACATCTTTGGAATAATATTTAGCCATAGCAAGCTTTTCGTTGATATCACTGATATTATTATTGTGAAAAATAAAAGAATTATTATTCTGTATAATTTCAGTATTTAAATGCATCCTTTTTTCCAATTCTTTTTTGATACTATCTGATACATTGTAATCATTTAAGGATTGCCAATATTGTAATTCGTAATCTCTGTTTAATGCCGCAACATGCTTTGTTTCATCTTCGTAATTAATAACTTGATTATCTACGCGATATATTGTCAATGAATCTTCAGAATTTGCAAGTTCATTGCCGATTCGTTTTAGTTCGGCTCGGAAATAGGCGATTACATTTTTGGTTTCTCCGAAACGTAAATCTTGATATTGTTTGTTAAATTCATCGATTAAAATAAGAAGAGTCTGATATACAATTCCTGGATCATCAGTTGTGTAAAATACTTCAATCACGTCACTGGTTCCGACACGTTTAACGTCTATCTGTTGTAATGCCCCTCTGTTTACATAAGGGAGATTCCATTGGTATATTCCATAAACATAATTTGATGGGTCGTTAGTCTCGTATGCAATTAAATTTTCATATGTTCGTTGCTCGTTAATTGAGTCGTTTTCAGATGATTTGTCTATTAAATGATGAATCGGGTCAGCATGATTATATAGCAGGCGGTAATTTGCAGCATTGACATATGTGTTATCTTTGTTTGGATCTCCGTATACCATAATTCGGGCATACAAACGTAGAGACACTTGTTTCAAAGTTTGGTCGGCAGTGATAATATTTAATAAGTTATCCATCATACTTCCTTGAGTATAAGCTGTAGTAACGATACCACTTTCTGAAAGAATATTTACACCAGTGATAATTCCAGTATAAATAGAACAACTAGCAGAATAACTATGAGATGTGTGACGAGTTTGCCAATAAACTAATAATGCTACGATAATAGGAGCGAGGATTAACCAATATCGAATACGGTAAAAAAATTTAATAAAATAAGTGGTATATTTCATAATGGTTATCTATTTCTTAGGTTTGTGTTACAGATTAGTTCTAGTTTTAAAAATAGAATATTGAGCTCATTGATAATCTTTTCATATTCAGTTTTAGCATCTTTCTGAGAGTTCTTTATGTCACTCAATAATCTATTCGTTTTATTTTTATTATTGATATAATCAAGAACAACTGTCTGATATTCGGCATCGTATAATGTTATCGTTTCAGTAGCTAGCTTTAACATCTTCAACTGGAATTGGACCGTACAATATAATTCGATAATTTCTCCTTTTATTTCGTCAAAAGCGATTTGCTGGGAGTATTCAACATTTTCTATAAGCCGTTTTTGTTTCTTTACGTTTAAGCGGTGTTTGAATAGTTGATTAATTGGAATACTGACATTACCACCAACAGACCAACTACTTTGAGTTGCCCCGGAATAAACAGTTGTTAACGGAGTATATTGACTTTCTTGGTCTGTGTATGTTCCTAGGATACCATAAGTATATCCTGCGTGAACAGAAAAATATTGTAACCAATCTCGTTTGGTAAGTTTTAAATCGCAACGAGCAGCTTCAATGGCAGCTTCAATGGCTTTTAAGCGTGGATTAGATTTAGCATTTTCAAATAATACTTCTAAAGAGGGTAGTTGATAATTAATAAATTCATTCGTTGATAGAGTTTTTGGGATGAATCTTGTAGTGTCTTGTGCTATCGTATCACTTTTTTGTCCAAAACATAAGGAAGGTAATATCGAACAACAATATATTATAATCCACGTTATTTTCATATATGTCTAATAATTTAATTTCACACATTCTCTTTTTGCACAAACGCCGTAAATGTTCTGCAAATAATATTCAAGTCTGTCCCGAACGAAAAGTTGCGGGCATATTTTATATCTAATTGTTTTCTTTCTTCTGCGGATAGAGCGCCTTGGTCTCCTCTTTTCTCTACTTGCCACAGGCCGGTTAGTCCGGCGGGGGCCATGAAGCGTTCGATGTATTCGTCGGTTGTCAATAGTTCGGCTTCGTACAAGGGAAGCGGGCGGTTGCCGACGATAGACATGTCTCCTTTTAATATGTTGATTAATTGAGGAAGTTCATCAATGCTGTATTTGCGGATGAAATGTCCTATTTTCGTGATCCGGGGATCGTTCTCGAATTTGACGAAAGCGTTTTTCTGTTGCCTGCGACGATTCTTTAATAACTGTTGTTCTGTTGTCACGAAATCATCTGCCACGAGAACCGTTTCGTCCGATTGTTGGGGTAGCGAGAGGATTTCCGTTTGCGGTTGATTTTCTTGGGAATCTTCCCGGTATTGGTTTAAAGCTTCGAATTCTTTCAAGCGTTTGTCTGCGTCCGAGTACATGGAGCGGAATTTGAGGAAATCGAAGATGTCGTAATTGCTTCCTACCCGTTTGGATTTATATATGATAGGGCCTTTGCTTTCGAGACGGATAGCGAGGGCGGTCAAAATTAATAACGGGGATAGGCAAAGAATTGCTGCACTGGAAAATGCTAAGTCAAATATTCTTTTCCACAAAGGTAGTTTGAATCTATGAGCGTGTTGTTGTAACTTGGCGGTTGAATATTGCTTTAGTTTGGGCAACAATGCTAATGTTGTGTGTAAATCTTCAGCCGGCATATTGATATCCACGATTTCACTTGCCCCGGCATGAAGGTTGTCCGCGATATTCTCTTTTATGATGTATTCTGAAATCAGTAATAGATATGTGTGTTGCAGGTTACTTTTGTTTATGGAATCCAGATATTGTATATCCTGTATTTTATTACAGGATTCAATAAAGATATATGTCGGGGATGTATCTTTTTTGGATTGTTCGTTGATGCACAAAATCGTTTTGAGCGGGTTGTTAAAAACCATTATTTGGCAGTTCAGACAGCATGATAGCCTGTTGATCCAGTCAGAATTATCCCCGATGTAATAGGCATACATGATGTTAACGCAATAAGTTACGTACTCTAATTTTCAGTTCTTGAGGGTTGAAAGGTTTCAGCACGAAATCGGCAGCACCGGCTTCCAGCAATTCGATCCGGTCGTTGCTGCTTTCCAGGCTGGAAAGAATAATGACAGGGATAAAGTTGAAGGTAGAACTAGCTTTCAGATGTTTAAGAAATGTACGCCCATCCATTTCCGGCATGTTTACATCTGATATAATAAGATCCGGAATGTTTCCGGCATGCATCCATGCAAGTGCTTCAATAGGGTTGCCCTCCGCGTGCACGTCGTAATCTTTTGAAAGCTGAATAGTGATAACCTTCGCTATTTCAGGCTTATCATCCACGATCAGAATATTTTTACTCATATATACACCTTTTTAACGATGCAAATATACGACATTACTACAAAATAGCCTAGTTTTTGTTTGTTTAATATAATGAAAGTCTATATTTTTTTGTACTTTTAGGCGATTTTAATCGACATGAAGGTATGAGTGTATATAAGAGTGATTCGGATGTGGAGGAAACGGAAAAGTTCTTGAAAGATAATGCCATGCGGTTGTCTTTAATGTTAGAGGCCGGAAATGTATTTCCTTGGTATGCGGATTTAGAGCGGAGGCGTGTAGAGATAGGGGATGAGTTATTTGAGACTTACGGTGTGAAGAAAGATGATTTCAAGGATGATTTTTTTGATATTACAACTGTTTTGTCTAGGATTCATCCGGATGATCGAGGAATTTTTGATGTCGTGTATAAAAATTTGTTGGAAGGTAAACAACATAAGATCGGGATCGAGATTCGATTGGATTTGTTGAATTCCGGTGAGTATAGATGGGTGGATTTGAAGGGAATAGTACAAGTGTTTGATGAACAGGGGCGCCCCTCTAAGGTCGTGGGGTTCGCCACGGATATTCAAAAAAGGCGGGATGATGAACAGGCTTTAATTGAAGCGAAGAGGAGGGCAGAAGAATCAGACCGTCTGAAATCGGCATTTTTGGCGAACGTGAGTCACGAGATTCGTACCCCTTTGAATGCGATTGTCGGTTTTTCCGAGATTATTGCTAACACGGAGAGCCAGGGCGAAAGGGAGAGTTATCTGGATATCGTTAAAGCGAATAGTAACTTGCTATTGCACCTGATTAATGATATTCTTGATTTATCCCGTATCGAGTCCGGTAAGATGGAATTTGTTGACGAGAATGTCCAGATGGATGAATTGTGTGAAGAATTGCGCCAGATACATCAAATGCGTATAAAGAATGAGGTACAGGTTGTTTTCGAGAAACCGGGATCTTCTTTGATGTTTATTGCTGATTCGCATCGTTTGAGACAACTTTATTCGAATTTGATTTCTAATGCTATAAAATACACGGAGAAGGGAACAATCACGCTCGGCTATGAGTTGAAGGGCGACTTCATGGAGGGGTATGTACGGGATACGGGGAGTGGTATTCCTGCCGAGAAGGTAAATAATGTATTCGGGCGTTTTGAGAAATTGGATATACTGAAGCAGGGCTTTGGTTTGGGATTATCCATTTGTAAATCAATTCTGGATAGGATGGGAGGGAAGATTTGGGTGGAATCTGAGCTTGGGGTCGGGTCTTGTTTCCATTTTGCCATACCCTACAAGGGAACGCGGTCGATGACTAGCGAACCTGATAAAGTTTTAATATTAGTTGCCGAGGATATGGATTGTAATTTCGAGTTGGTTAAAGCTATGCTTGAAGATCAATACGCGGTGTTGAGAGCGAATGACGGGATTGATGTGGTGACGAAGTTCGAGGCAAATAAACCGGATTTGATACTGATGGATGTGCGGATGCCAGGTTTGGATGGTTTGACGGCTGCCGGTATAATCCGGGAATTGAATCCGAATGTCCCGATTATAGCCACGACGGCTTTCGCTTTCGAGACGGACAGGAACATGGCTCTTGCCGCGGGTTGTACGGAGTATATGCCAAAACCTCTGGAGGCTGAAAAATTGAAAACTATCATAGAAAGATGTCTTGAAAATAAATTATAGTTTGTACATTTGTGAGCGATTACGTGCGTTAATTAAAATACGATGTGTATGAAGATAAATCCTGCTGAATATAAAATACTCGTGGTGGACGATGTTCAGTCGAATGTGTTGTTGTTAAAAGCGTTACTTGGGCGTGAAGGGTTCAATATCGTGTACGCGATGAACGGTGCGGAGGCTCTTGAGAAAGTGAAGATCGAGCATCCCGATCTGGTGTTATTGGATGTGATGATGCCGGATATGGACGGGTTCGAAGTGGCCGGACGTCTGAAAGTGGAACCGGAACAAGCCGAGATCCCTATTATCTTTTTAACGGCATTAAATGATTCGGCAAGTGTCGTGAAGGGATTTCAGTTGGGAGCGAATGACTTTATATCAAAACCTTTCCGTCGGGAAGAGTTGTTAATCCGAGTGGAGCATCAGCTTTCACTGGTGGATGCCCGACGGATTATTTTGCGTCAGACGGAAGAGTTAAGAAAAACGATAGCCGGACGCGATAAGCTTTATTCCGTGATCGCTCATGATCTACGTTCTCCCATGGCATCAATCAAGATGTTGTGCAATACGATCATGATGAGTATTGATCCGAAAGCTGTTCCGAAGGATGTCTTCGAGATGTTGGAGATGACGAATCGAACGGCCGAAGAAGTATTCTCTTTACTGGATAATCTTTTGAAATGGACGAAGAGTCAGTTGGGAAAATTATCTAATGTTCCTCAATCGGTTGACGTGGTTGGTTTGGTTGAAGGGGTGATCGAGGTATTTAACCCGATAGCCGAGAGTAAGTCGATTGTTTTGGCCTTGAATTCGAGTGTCGAGTTCGTGAACGTGATAGTCGATATTGAAATGATAAAATCCGTTGTACGTAATTTGCTTTCTAATGCGATCAAGTTTAGTCACAAGGATACAACGATCACGATACAAGTGGAAATTCGGAATATTCCCGATTCGAGCGATCAAGAGGTTGTAATAACCGTTTGCGATAAGGGATGTGGTATAAAAGAGGAAGATCAACCCAAATTGTTGAATGAAGCGACTCATTTTACCACGTTCGGTACGAATAGCGAGGAAGGGTCTGGCTTGGGATTATTGTTGTGTAAGGATTTCGTGAGCAAAAATCACGGGAAACTTTGGTTCACTTCTCAAGAAGGAGTCGGGTCTAATTTTAGTTTCTCGTTGCCAATGAAGTGATTTTGCAGGGAGCAAAATCAGTTGCAGGTTGCAAGTTGACAGGTTATTTGAATTTATGTTTGTGAACTTGTAACTTGTAACTAAAATAAGAGGCGGTCGATTGACCGCCTCTTATTTTTTTATTCAAATTCTTTGAGAATTTTCTCTACTTCTCCGGGAGTAACCCGTCCGTAAACTTTCTCACCGATCAAGACAACCGGGGCAAGTCCACAGGCTCCCACGCATCGTAAGCTGGTCAATGAGAATTTCCCGTCGGGAGTGGTTTCTCCCACGTTGATTTTCAGCACTCGTTTGAACTCGTCTAATACTTTTTCCGCGCCACGCACGTAACAAGCAGTTCCCATACATACGGATATGGGGTGTTCGCCTTTGGGAGTCATGGTAAAGAAAGAATAGAAAGTTACAACCCCGTATACTTTCGACACGGGTATATTTAGTTGACGGGCGATTACTTCCTGTACTTCCCGGGGTAAGTAACCAACCAATTCTTGTGCTTTGTGCAGAACGTTGATTAATTCACCTTCCTGGTTCCCGAATTCTTCACACAGTTTTACCAGTTGTTCAACTTTGCACTTGGCTAATGTTATTTGTGTCATAATGATATCTCGAATAATTACTGTTCAATAATCTCTTTTCCTCTATTAAAATAGCACGTGTGCAATAAGTGGTGTGCTTTTTCGCTCATCGGTTTACCCAAGAATTCCTCGTACAACGAGATGATATAAGGATTCTGGTGAGATTTTCTGAAATTTTTCTCAGAATCTTCCGTGTAAAGGGCTTTTGCGCGAGCTTTGATACGAGCGGAATCACCATGATGGAAAGGTTGACCTCCACCACCGATACATCCACCGGGACAAGCCATAACCTCGATAGCATGGTATTGAGATTTTCCTGCACGAAGTTCGTTCATCAATTTACGGGCGGTTCCCAGGCTGTGCGCAACGGCTACTTTCAACTCGAATCCGTCCACGTCGATGGTGGCTTCTTTCAGGTTTTCGATGCCTCGAACTCCTTCGAAATTCACGTTATCCAGCGTTTTGCCCGTGTGTATTTCATAAGCCGTACGTAAAGCTGCTTCCATCACACCTCCCGAAGCCCCGAAGATAACGGCGGCTCCGGTAGATTCTCCTAACGGTGCGTCAAAATCCTCGTCTTCCAGTTGCATGAAGTTGATGTTTGTCTGTTTGATCAAAGCGGCCAGCTCTCGCGTGGAGATTGAATAATTCACGTCCGGGTCTCCGTTCGTCTTGAATTCATCCCGTTCGCTCTCGAATTTCTTGGCCAGGCAAGGCATCACGGATACCACGATCAGGTTTTCACGTTTGATACCCATTTTCTCTGCCCAGTAAGTCTTGGCGATAGCTCCGAACATTTGTTGCGGGGAACGGGCGCTAGAAGGATTATCAAGTAAATCGGGGAATTGTTTCTCGAAGAAGTTGACCCATCCCGGGCAGCAAGAGGTGATGATCGGGAGTTTCACTTCTTTATCACCGTTCAGGAACGCGGTCAAACGACCCAATAATTCGGTTCCTTCCTCCATGATCGTCAAGTCGGCAGCGAAATCCGTGTCAAACACTTTAGCAAAGCCTAGTTTCCGTAATGCGGCAACCATTTTTCCGGTCACGGAAGTTCCGGCAGGCAGATCGAACTCTTCACCCAACGCGGCACGAACGGCCGGGGCGGTTTGGACGATCACGGTTTTATCCGGGTTGGCCAGGTCGTTGATCAAACGATTGGTGTGATCCAGTTCGGTTAACGCGCCCACGGGACATACTGCTACGCACTGTCCGCAGAATGTACATTCCGAGTCTTGCAACGCTTGATCGAAAGCCGGCATTACGACAGAATCAAATCCGCGGTTTACGGCCCCTAGAGCCCCGACGGTCTGCACGTCATTACACATCATCTCACATCGACGGCAATAGATACATTTTGTTGCATCCCGCCGAATGGAGGGCGACAAGTCAATTTTATACTCGGTTTTGGCTCCCTGAAAAGGAATCTCGCGGATACCCAATTTGATGGCCACGGCTTGCAATTCGCAATTACCTGATTTGGCACAAACCAAACAGTCTGAAGGGTGATCCGAGAGCATTAGCTCCAGAACGACTCTCCGGGCGTTCAGCACGCGCATGGTATTCGTGTGTACGACCATGCCGTTATCGCATCGGGTGGCACAGGAGGGAGCCAGGTTTTTCCGGCCTTCTACTTCCACCACGCAGATACGGCAAGATGCCGGGGCGTTTTTGATGCACAAATCTTTCAGGTTCATGTAGCAAAGGGTCGGTATGTCGATACCCAGTTCCCGGGCTGCTTCAAGAATCGTGGTTCCTTTGGGAACGCTGATCTCTCGGTTGTCTATCTTAAGTGTTATATTTTCATTCATAGTAAAGACTTCTTAATTGCTGAGCAATTCTAAATTCTAAGTTTTAAATTTTAAATTACCTCGTGCTTACAGCTTTGAATTTACATTTCTCCATGCACGCACCACACTTGATACATTTAGCCGTGTTGATGAAATGCGCTTCCTTGCGTTCGCCCACGATAGCATCCACCGGACAGTTGCGTGCGCAAAGCCCGCATCCGATACAAAGTTCCGGGTCAATGTGGTACATCAATAAAGCCTTACATTTTCCGGATGGGCATTTCTTATCTTTGATATGAGCCAGGTATTCGTCGTAGAAATTGTCAATAGTCGACAAAACCGGGTTGGGGGATGTTTGTCCCAGACCGCAAAGTGCTGTATCTTTGATTACGCGACTGAGGTTTCTCAGCGTGTCGAGATCTTCCATCGTTCCTTTTCCTTCGGTGATTTTCTCTAGAATCTCGTGCAAGCGTTTGTTACCGACACGGCAAGGGGTACATTTACCACAAGATTCTTCAACCGTGAATTCAAGGTAGAATTTTGCAACGGATACCATACAATCATCCTCGTCCATCACGATCATACCCCCGGAGCCCATCATGGAACCTGAAGCCAGCAAGTTATCGAAATCAATCGGTACATCCAGGTGTTTCTCTGTCAAGCATCCGCCTGACGGACCTCCGGTTTGTACGGCTTTGAATTTCTTACCGTTTTTGATACCTCCACCAATCTCATAGATAACTTCCCGGAGGGTTGTTCCCATCGGGACCTCGATAAGTCCCACGTTGTTGATCTTTCCGGCGAGAGCGAATACTTTGGTTCCTTTGGAACGTTCCGTCCCGATTTTATTGAACCATTCGGCTCCTTTCATGATGATGGCCGGGATATTGGCCAATGTCTCCACGTTATTCACGTTTGTCGGACGATTCAGGTAACCTGATTCAGCCGGGAAGGGTGGTTTCATCGTGGGTTCCCCGCGGTGTCCTTCCATGGAGTGAATCAAGGCAGTTTCTTCACCGCAAACGAAAGCACCTGCACCGTAGCGCAATTCGATCGTGAAAGAGAAGTCCGTCCCGAAGATGTTTTCTCCGAGTAGACCGTATTCTTCGGCTTGTTTGATTGCTATTTTCAGGCGTTGAATGGCAAGCGGGTATTCGGCACGGATGTATACCAGTCCTTTGGTGGCTCCGATGCTGTATCCGCAGATGGCCATGGCTTCGATCACGGAATGAGGGTCTCCCTCCATGATAGAGCGGTCCATGAATGCACCGGGGTCTCCCTCGTCGGCATTACAAACCACGTATTTTTGATCTGCCTGGTATTTGCTGGCAAATTCCCATTTCAATCCGGTGGGGAAACCACCACCTCCGCGACCGCGTAATCCGGATAATTTGATCTCTTTGATCACTTCTTCCGGGGACATTTCCGTGATACATTTTGCCAGTGCGGAGTAACCGTCACGAGCGATGTATTCTTCTATATTTTCCGGGTTAATGAATCCGCAGTTGCGCAAAGCGATCCGGAGTTGTTTTTTGTAGAAACCCATGTGCTTTGAATCGCTTACGGCTTCTTTCTTTTCCGGGTCTTTATATAATAATCTTTCGACTTTCCGTCCTTTGATTACATGTTCGTTTACAAGTTCCTCGGCGTCTTCCGGTTTTACCTGAACGTAAAAAGTGTTGTCAGGCATAACTTTCACGATCGGACCTTTCTCACAGAATCCGAAACAACCGGTTGCGATGACTTGTACTTCGTCTTCTAGGTTTTTCTCTTTTAAACATTCTTCCAGTCGGGTAATAATCTGGTGACTGGCTGATGCTCTACATCCCGTTCCACCACAAACGAGGATATGCATTTTATAACTCATAAATATCAGGGTTTTGATTAGTTGTTCTAGCTGTCTTTGTTTTATTAGATTGTTTCAAAATTTACCGGAATGATGTCTGCAACGAGTTCGTCATTCTTCAGGTATTTCTGAATGATTTCTTCGGCTCTTTCAGTGGTTACATGTCCAAATACGATCGGGTCTTTTCCCGGTTTGGTAATTTCCACGGTGGGTTCCGCGTAGCAATACCCCATGCATCCTGTTTGCGTGACCACGGCAGCGATCCCGTTTTTCTCCAGGTTCTCGATAAAATAGTTCATGGTTTCCTTGCTGCCTGCGGCGATTCCACAAGTTGCCATTGCTACTTTAACCTGAACAAGGTTTTCTACCTGTTCACTTTTCTCGCGAAGATCAATCTTCGCTTGCACGTTTTCCTTGATGCGTTTGAGGTCCGCGAGTGATTTAATTTTTTCCATATAAAATGATTAAGGTTATATTGTTGTTAACTTGTTTGTGTAATCTCTTTTATGTTTTCCCGGATCATTTGTCGTAATGCCATAACGATTTCCGGGTCGTTAAGGGGTACACCCTCCATGATTTCTTTTACTTCTCGCGTGTCGAACGTGTACACTCCTTTTTCCGTGATATGACGGTAAATAAAATCAATATCGGGGTTTGCCGAGACGAGTATCACGATGCTTCCGGCGATGTCTCCCATGGGAGGCCTGTCCCAGTGCGAGAGCGTGAATGTTGCCGCGGTAGTGGTTCCTTCTCCCGGTTTCGATTCGATTTTCAAAGAACCTCCCGTTGCCTCTGCATTTTGCTTGAACAAGGGAATTCCTAATCCGACTTTGCGGACGGTTCTACTCGTGAAAAAAGGGTCGGTAACTTTGGCAAGCGTGGTGGCATCCATGCCGCAACCGTTATCTTTAATCGAGATAACGAGGGAATCTTTGGTCAAATTCTCTTGCAGATTAATTTCGACACGAGAGGCTTGGGCTCGGATCGAATTTTGGGCGATATCTAGGATATGGTCCGATAACGTTTGCATTCCACACCTGTATTATTTACTCTTTTTTTTCTTGAATAAGAATCACGCATTCTTATAATTTTGTGTTTTTTCCCGGCATTTGATTTCAATAACAAGAAAAATCGCATCAAATATAATTAAATTATTAATAAGAACAAGAATTTCATCTTTAACTTCTTATTATATAGATTGTTTCTAATGTAGAATTTATTCCGTATTGCAACTCGCTAGGTCTTATTGTTCTGATATCGAAAAAAGGGTATTTGCGGGAAGATTATATTTTGTTTTCAGGGAAGATATTTTTTCAGTGTTTCTTTTAATAAATAAGGTTCCACGGGCTTCGTGAGGTAGTCAGTACAGCCAGCTTCCGCCGCTTCTTGTTTGTCACTGTCGAAAGCGAAAGCACTCACGACAATAATGGGAATACTTGTGTCTAATTTTCGGATTTCTTGGGTAGCGGTTAAGCCATCCATGTTGGGCATTTTTATGTCCATTAGAATGGCGTCCGGTGCGAATTGTTGATAGTTTTGAATAGCTTCTAAACCGTCATGAGCGTGAATAATCTGATATTCTTTTTTCAAGATTGTCATGATTAGAAGAAAATTGCTCTCGTTGTCTTCGGCAACAAGTATTTTCTTGCTTGGTAACGTGCTTGCTACATGACTATCCATTTATACCTTTTCTTGTTTTAAAAAATGAACGTTTTATGATTCGTTTTTTGATATACTGTTTGAAAGTGTAGCTACATAGCGCTTTACTCTGATATTTAAATTATTAAAAACGTTGAAATTTTATTTGGATGTTGAATTAAATCCATATCTTTGCGATATCATAAAACGTTCATTTATTGATATTTGTATGATTACTTTTTTATGATAAGCTTAATTGCAGGGAGGTCTTTTGGGAGTTGTGGTTCGTGGATTTTAATAGCCCCACTTGGTAGACTTTTTGTTTTAGATTTTGGAATAGGATGTATATTGAATGGGCTAGCGAGGCTTTCGTTTTGAATAATCTTATTATTTTGTTTTAACTCTTTGATTAATTTATTGTTATTTCGTTTTAGAAAAATTTTGTCTGGGTTAGAAAAGAAGAAAGTCCGTTAAAATGGCGGCTAGATGGCGGCTAGATGGCGGTTAAGTGGCGGCTAAGCCTGGAGATAATGAGACAATTCTCTGGCTGTTGTCGGGATCGTGTGTAGTTTATCGGGTGTGTAGGTTGGGATATGAAAGGGAATATTCTTATTCTTCCAGTTCGATTTTTCCGGTGAGTGGTGAAAATAACGGGATTTTAGGTTTATTTTTCAATAGATATTGCACGTCTTCCAGTGATAATTTGGGTGCGGGGGCCGGTCCGGCAACTCTTCCGATTCTTCCTTCCAAGTAGAATTTTTTGTAGGAGTTGGGGAGTTTGTTATTAATGAAGTCATCCAGTATATGTTGGTGTTCTATACCGGAGAGCAGGACTCTTTTCTGCATTTCGAATAACATGTTGTGTGATACGAACGTGCGGAATACCGAGATTGTTTTATCGTAATTTCCCAGGGCAATGCCTCCCGTCAGGCAGCAAGTGAAGTTTTTTTCCGCGTCTGTCTGGGGAAAAAAGAAGCTGGAGTTGTGATCTGCGAAGTATCGTATCACGTCCATTCCCGGCAAGTAAAGGTTATTGGGGACCAGATAGCGAGTACGATAGCGACTGAAAAAGTGTGCGGTGTATTTGCAGAACACGAGTTCCTTCGTGTTCATGTCGTAGATCGGGAAGATAATCCCCGTACCTCTTGGGGTTTCGTACGTGGCATAATGGTAGGTATCGGGGTTCTCCCGCTCTTTTTTATTGTTACAAATAATTGTAATATGCCATTTATTGTATGTGAGAGGGGATTTCCATTCGATGTGGAAAGATACGGGAAATTTTTTGGCGAATAAGAAATCCCGGCGATGGGCGTTGATAAAAGCATCCTTTCGGTTTTCTATCGCTGTGATATCGCGTCTTGCCTCTTTGATGATGGCTTCCGGTGACATGGTTTCCAAAAACATGAACTGGGATTTGATTTTAACGTGTGATGGCCGTTCGTATTGACTCGAATGATAGATCGGGTAGCGAGAGGAGCGTGAATACTTTCCCGATGTCGGCCACGTAATGCGCGTCCGAGGAGCGTATGAATTTATAGCCGGACAGGTACGCGTTTTGTTGCAGGAATTGCTCCCGGGTAGTGTGAGGACTGAGTTCCAAAGCCTCGCATTTCAGATCTTTAGGGACGAATCCGAGTTGTGATAGGATGCTGAAACGGGGTTTGTCGATGTGTGCCGGGATGAAGATCCCTTCCAAGGCATGAACCGTGCGTTCGATCGTGTTGATATCCACGTCCAGCGCGGAAATGAGTAGTCGTTCTTCCTCGTAAGTTATTTGTTCTTCGGCGTCAACAACCACCTGGTAACCGAATTTGTCGGGATTGTTTTTTATATCCGGGAGATGAATGTCCAGGAAATCTTGGAATGCGGCAAGGCGTTCCAGCGTGGGGAAAAAGGCCAGCGCATGTACCTCTTCCACCGTGTTGATTTCGGTTCCGCAAAGCACGCGAAGGCCTCGTTGTTCACCAAGTTGTTGTATCACGGGTGCTTGCAGCGTGGAGTTGTGATCCGAGATTCCGATAATGGAAAGGCCTTTCTGTAATGCCATACCGATGATGTTCGCGGGACTCATGTCAAGATCCCCGCAAGGCGATAGCACGGTATGAATATGTAGATCGGCCCGGATTTCCATCGGCGTGTTACTTAAGGGTGGAGTAATTTGTAAAGTTGCCCCGTGATTTCGAAGGTTTGCAGGGGGGTTGAAAGTATGGGAATGTTTTCATTATTGCTTTCTTCCAGCGTGTCTTCTTCGGGAACGTGTCCTTTTACCAGGATAATGGCGGCGATTTCTTTCAAGGAAGCGATGGCCATTACGTTTTTATGTGTCTGTATGGTAATCCAAACGTCGCCTTCTTGTGCGTGACCCATAACGTCACTGAGTAGATCGGAGGTGTAACCACCTTTGATTTCTCGTTGTAAGCCTTTCTCGCCCGAACAGATTTTTAGGTTTAATTGGGAAACGATGTCTTGTACTGTCATAGTTTATAGTTTGTTTGCGTGAATATTAGTCTTGTTTATTTTTCAAATCTTTTTATTCCCCAGGTCTTTTCTGAAAGTTCAAGGGATTCGTCCGGTGTCATTAACGCCTCGTTGCAGAGGATTTTTTGCATGAACACGCATTGATTGAGTTTTGCCTTGCCCTGCACGACGTCTCTCGCGAGCGTGTGGCAGGAGGGGGTACCGCATGCCCCGCAGTCTATTTGGGGGAGTACGCTCATGATACGGTTTAATTTTTCCATTTTTTCCATGGCAACGAGCATGTTCTCATCAAGTTGCTCGATGGAGCGCGGGGGGATTTTCCCGCTTAATTTTCCCTGTTTGAACAGGTGGTTTTCGTATTCTTGAATGTCATCGGCTTCGGGATGTTGCGTTACGTGTTTGCTGGCCTGCATGCGTTTGCGTAAACGTTCGATGGTTAGGAAGCGGTTGTTCACGACAAGGGCTCCACCCGCGCAAGAATGGTCGCAGGCCCGTAGTTCCAGGAAATCAATGTCCGTGAGTTCGTCATTCTCGATTTTCTCCAGGATGTCGATCACGTTGTGGATTTCGTCGATGGCGAGGCAGCGTCCTTCGAATTTGGAGGCTTCTCCTTCCGAGAGGTCCCATGCGATGGATTCGGGAGAGAGGTACGTGCGCTCGGATACCGTCGGTACGGGTTGATCCCGGTGTTGCGTGAGGCCCAGTTGTATCTTGTTGTAGATAAAGTTTAGGTTGATCACCCCGTCGATGTTTGATTGGTCATCCCCGACAGGACTTTTTACAGCCGCGATCTTTGCCGCGCAAGGGGTGACGTAGAAAATACCGACATCTTCCGTTGGGATTCCCCGGTCCAAGTATTTTTTACGGGCGAAAATGGCCGCTAGGTCCATGGCTTGTTTTAAGGGGACGATATGATCTATAAGCGACGGGAAACGTACCTGGATCAAACGCACGATCGCGGGACAGAATGACGAGATGAAGGGACGTTCGTGAGAATTTTTCTGCATGTAGCGGCGTATCGCTTCGGCAAGGATTCCCGATGCTTGAGCCACTTCGATGACTTCGGTAAATCCCATTTGATGTAATTCCGCGAAGATTTGTTGTTCCGTGATCTCTTCCGAGAATTGCCCGAAGAGGACGGTCGGGAGTAGGATGATGCGGTGTTTGAAATTGAATATCTGGTTGAAATCGTCTTGCTCCACGTATATGGCATGCTGCGGGCATGACTTGAGGCATTTGCCACAGTCGACGCAGGCATTTTTATTTATCGTCGCCAGCCCACCCTTAATGCGAATGGCCTGCGTGGGGCAGAGGCTCATGCAATGAGTGCATCCGATGCAAGCGGTGCCGGCTACTTTCAAGGCGTGGTAAAACGGTTCCATTTATTAATTTTAAATTTTAGATTTTAAATTTTAGATTTTAGATTTAATTAATTCTGTGATTTGATGATTTCCGATTAGGTGATTCCATCCGCACAAGGCCATTTTTATTTTTTGATTTAGTGATTTCCGATTAGGTGATTCCTGCTGTACGAGGCTAACGTCTTTTTTCATAATCATAGAATCATTTTTAACTTGTAACTTGCAGGGTCGTAGGCCCAACTTGTAACTTGTAACTTGTAACCTGCCGCAGGCAGTTAAAAATACGTTGTCATTGTTACTTTTGTGCCTTCGTTGACCTTGGATTCGATGGTCAGGTCGTCACAATTTTTCTGCATGTTCGGGAGTCCCATTCCAGCACCGAAACCCATTTCCCGGACTTCGGGAGAGGCGGTGGAGTATCCTTCCTGCATGGCAAGATCTATGTCCGGAATGCCGGGGCCCCGGTCGCTAATGACGACCTTGATCACGGTGGGATCAATAGATACTTGCATCGTGCCCTCGTAAGCGTGGGCAACGACATTAACTTCCGCTTCGTAGAGGGCAACCACGATACGTTTGAGTACCGCGGGATTGACATTCAGTTGTTTCAATATTTTCTTGACCTCGCTTGAAGCGGTTCCTGCACGGGAGAAGTTTCCTCCTTCGATGTTGTAATTGAATTCCATAGATGTTTGTTTTTAATAGATGGGCTCCAGCCCTGCTTCATACAGTTCCCCGCAGACTCTGAACATACTCTGCTTGGATTGTAGGATAGCGATGTTACATTCCTTGGCTAATTCTACCATATCGGGGGAGGCTTGTTTCCCTCTAACGAATAGAATGAAACTGATGTCAGACATTTCTGCCGTTCGGATCACTTGTAGATTGGCAAGTCCCGTGATGAGTAACATCTCGCTGGTATCCAACCGGAGGACGTCACTCATTAAATCAGCGGCAAAAGCATGGCGGATGACCTTGTCGAGATGGCCGTTTTCGTGGATCACTCGCGCATTTAATAACGCGGCAACTTCTTTTAGAGTCATAGGTTTGTTTTTTTGGTTGCTCCTAAGATAATTAAAATAAATCGGATTCTCAAACTTGGGAATCCGATTTGTTTTAAATCTTTTAAATCGTGAATGCTACCGAGAAGAGCATATCCACGAACATGGATTTCTTTTTGGTTTCGTATCCGGTTCTGAATCCGACGTTTATCGGGAACGGGAGACGGAAAAAATGGGTCGCGGCGGAGATTTCTATCCCGTATGATTGGAAAGTTGTGTCGTGATAACGGTTCTTTTCCCAGCCGGCATCGAAGAAGGGTTCCGCGGTGAAACGTTTCATGTAAAGAATCGGTCCCACGTGTGCATCGGGATACCAGAAGGGGAAGGCGTACGAAATCCGGAGGGTGGATAAGTCATACCCGGAAAGGCTTATGCCTCGCGGGGAATTGATTTGATTCCCGTAGTAATTGAGTGTTTTGCTGGACTTCAACTGGTGGCCGAAATAGAGTGTCCATGAGTGATGTGTCCAGAAGCCGGGGAGATAAAAACGGGCTTCTACCCATTTTGAGTTTCCGTAGTCCAACCCGCTGAATGGCGTGTGTTCGTAGCCGATTTCAAGGCGTTGTCCCCAGCGGGGATAGATGTCCCGCGAACTCATCCGGGTTTGGTTATTCAGTATAAGGCCATAACGCATGACTTGGAGTTTGATGTTCTCCGGTTTACCGATCACGGAGGTGTACGGGTTATTCGACGAGATGGGTGTCCATCGGTTGTGATCCAATAGGTAGAAGTTTTTGAAGTCAAATCCGGTCAAGGCTTGTATTTCGTATTTCACGTACGGGGTGATACTCCGATAATAGTTTTTTCGGGATATGTTGAACGGGAATTGTACGGTGGCGATTCCTTTCGTGCGTTGGAATTTGTAGGTGGTACGTACGGTGTCTATTTGTTGAGTTCCCGAAATTCTTATGGCGTAATCATTCGTGAAATCATCGTCCCGTCCGCTTTTGAATTCCAATTGCAGGATCGGCCAAAGTCCCTTGTACGTGGCTTTTACCTGCCAGTTCCCGTGCTTGTAACCTTTACCCCGGACATATCCGGCAGTTAGAAACAAGGTGCTTAGTTTGTTTTGCGAGCTGGCAGCCAGTCCGAAATCAACGTCCACGTCATCGGCATCCGGGAATATCGGTCCCCAGCTATGGAAATTGAAAAGATGTGAGGTTTTGTTGTATTTCCGACTGGCGTACGTGGAGTCGGATGTCAGTTCGAATTGCCAGTTTTCCTGTCGGGTCATGCTGTCGGCGATCCAGAACGTTTTGTTTTCGATCGGTTTGTTATCCAGTTTGCTGAACGCTATTTTTCCCGGTTTATACCCGTCCGAGGTGTAGAATGAAAACAGGATGGAGTCTTTGTCGGGCGAGGCAATCGGGTAGCGCAGGCCGAATTTTGAGGTTAGCGCGTTGTGTCCGAATTGTTGTGGTGTCGTTTGACGGTAAAGCGAGTTATTGGCATCGAATGCTCCCCGGTATATGATTTGATTGTTCACGACAATCGGGTTGTCGATTTCATAAGGCGTGAATGCGGTTAACGGGGTGCGTTTACCCGTGTGAATATCTATCGCTTCGATCTGTTTGCCTTTGGAAGAGACCACGATTGTGATAATGTTGTTTTGCCCGTCGTAGGATGGATGTACGAATAATTCGTCTCCCGTGCCTTTTACCCGGAAGATTTCTTTTTCGAACGTGTTGTCAACGATTACGAGGGAGGCGTTATCTTCTTTATCAACTTCCACGAATCCCCAGTTGCTTCCCACGGCGAATGGGGCGTATCTGTTTTCTTGTGTCGGATAGCGGCGGTATTTTTTGTGACGCATGTCGTAACTGGCGAGAACCATTTTGCCCCCGTGTGTCCAACGCGTATGTGATTTATACTCGGACCATACCAGGGTGGCGTCGTTGTAGGCGAATTTATAGTCGTACATGGTTCCCGTGCGAGTGATAATTTCGTCGCCCGTGGGGTGAAGAATCACGAGGGCTCCTTCTTGTGCCAGACCTTCTTTGTAGGCGATGACTTCCCCGGATGAGGTGAGTGTCGGGTAGTGGTAATTTGTGTATAGTTTATTTGTGGTCACGATGGTGTCGAACGTGTGATTGATCTGGTCGGATTCTTGTTTCCATATTTGCTGAAGTTCACTGAAATTGTCCCGGTAGAGTGTTCGTTTGGCGTCGCAATGGGTGTTGACTTTCTTCACGCTGTCCGGGTTGATGAAGAGGGATTGAAAATGTTTGGATGACCACAGGGAATCCCTTTTTTCGTTCATGGTGAGTTTAAGACTGCGGGCGAAGGGTGTAATCCCGTAAGGACGTTTCCCGACGCGGGTAAGGGCATCTTGCCAGATGCTTGTTCCATAGTGAATTCGGCTGTTGCCTACCATGTAATATCCCAAGGTGTAGCGATCCGGAACGAAATCTTTGTATGATCCCAGAACAGCTTTGTAATACGTGTAGATCCCTTTTTCCGTGATCTGTGCTTTCATTTCGTTGAGAAATTCAGGAGAACGACCGCGGCCGCTTTTCCCGACGGAGGTTTCGAAGTTTACCGCGTCACCTTCGAGGAACCACATGGGAATGTAGACCCCGATGATTGCCATGGTGATTTGTTCTCCGAAGATATAGTATAAGGCTTTCGTGAAGCCTTGGTTTACCCTGTCATATTGCACGATGTGGCGGAATTCGTGTATGCATAGGTGTTCGAGCCACGCGTCGCTGACTTCCTGCGGGGGCGCCGTGTATAGTTCGCTTTTCTTGGGGGCCCAACCCGCGTTACCGTTGGACACGCCCCCGTTGGCCCGGACGATCATCGACATCTTTTGGGCTTTTGTTCCCAACGTGTTGGCGTGGGCGTAGAGTTTCTCGTAAATGTTGGCCAGGTACTGGGCGTTTTTCTCGAAGAAATCGGGGTATATAATTTGAAAGTTATCGGTCTTGATTTGTCGCCAGCGTACGCTGCTCGGGTCTTGTCCGAGGTCTACAAATTGAGCCTTTCCGGGAGTGATGAAGATGAACGAGAGCAGTATGCCGATTATCAGGGCATTTACGGAAGTTGAGATATGTTTGTGTCCCATGTGTAGTAGCTTGTAGTTTATTTTTTATGAAATTATTCCGCTAAAATAATTATTTTTTTCCCATAATCTCAATCAAGAACGATTATCTTTGTACACGACAGGAAAAGAGATGGAATCTCTTCTCCTATCGGGGTTACAAGTTACAGGTTTATGGCCTGGATGATCGAGTTTATAATTTTGACTTGGAGCTTGTAAGACTGGAATTTTAACTTGTAACCTGTAACTTGTAACTTGAAACTATGATGGATAGAATTGTTGAGCTGAGAAAGCAGTTGGAGTATTATAACTATTTGTACTATGTGAAGAATGCGCCGGTGATTTCCGACCAGAAGTTTGACGAGTTGATGCATGAACTAGAAAGGTTGGAAGCTGAACATCCGGAAATGTTTGATCCGAATTCGCCTACTCAGCGGGTAGGAAATGATACGACAAACGAGTTTGTGCAGGTGGCGCATAAATACGGTATGATGTCGTTGGCAAACACGTATAGCGAGCAGGAGATACGGGATTTTGACGAGCGGGTACGCAAAGGGATTGGCGGGGATGAGGTGGAATATGTTTGCGAGTTAAAATATGACGGGACTTCTATCAGTTTACGCTACGAGGAGGGAAAGTTACAGGTAGCGGTGACTCGCGGTGATGGGGTGAAGGGGGATGACGTGACGACGAACGTGAGGACGATACGGACTGTACCTTTACACATGCAGGGGGAGGATTACCCGGCGGAATTCGAGATACGGGGTGAGATTTTGATGCCTTTCGCTGTGTTCAACCGTCTGAACGAGGAGCGTTTGGAGGCGGGTGAGGCGCTTTTTGCCAATCCTCGTAACGCGGCGGCGGGAACCTTGAAGTTACAGAACTCTTCGATAGTGGCCAAGCGTCAGTTGGATTGCTATTTATATTACGTGCCGGGGGAGATCGCCCTGACATCCACGCATTATGGGAACCTGATGAAAGCCAGGGAATGGGGGTTCAACATTCCTTCTTATATGGAGTTGTGTCATAATATAGATGAGATTCTTGATTTTATTCACAAATGGGACGCGGAACGGAAGAATTTGCCGGTTCCGATTGATGGGATCGTGATTAAGGTGAATAGTATCAAGCAACAGTTACAGTTGGGATACACGGCGAAATCGCCTCGTTGGGCCGTGGCTTATAAATTTAAGGCAGAACGAGTTGAAACCCGTTTGTTGAGCGTGGATTATCAGGTGGGGCGTACCGGTTCCATTACTCCGGTGGCGAATCTTGAACCCGTGCATATTGCGGGAACTACCGTGAAACGGGCTTCTCTTCACAACGAGGATATTATCCGGGAGTTGGATTTGCATTTGCACGATATGGTGTACGTGGAGAAGGGTGGGGAGATTATCCCGAAAATTGTTGGCGTGGACGTGGAAAAGCGGATGCCTGATGCTCCGGTTATCGAATTTATCACGCATTGCCCGGAATGCGGCACGTTGTTGATTCGTAACGAGGGAGAGGCTAATCACTATTGCCCGAACGAGGATCATTGTCCCCCGCAGATTGCCGGGAAGCTGGAGCATTTCGTGAGTCGTAAGGCCATGGATATCGAGGGAATGGGAAGTGAGACGATTGATTTGTTGTTGACCAAGGGGGTTATCCGGGATATCGCGGATATTTACACGTTACCCGGTAGGAGAGAAGAATTGATCGGTCTGGAGAAAATTCTATACCCGGAAAGTTACGTGATGACCAGTATCCCGTTGGCAAAGGTTATTTATGCTTTTGAAATCGGGATGAAAAATATATCTGCCAAAAATGCGGAAGTGCTGGCAGAATATTTTGGTAGCTTGATAAAGCTATCAATGGCCACGAAGGAAGAACTGGCGGGGATTGCCAATTTGCAGTTCCCTGGTGACCGGGACAAAAATATAAACAAGATTCTGGAGTATTTCCGGATGCCGTTCAACGAGCCGCTGGAGCGGTTGAAACAGGCCGGAGAGGTCGATATGCTCCCGTTGGACGTGGTTATTTATGCTTTGGATATTCCCGGAATAGATTTGCACAAGGCTGAATTGTTGTCTGTTAAGTTCGATTATATCTATCGACTTTACACGGCGACGCTGGACGAGATCGCGGAGACTGACGAAATGTCACGTGATGATGCGGAACGGGTGTATCGTTTTTTGCAGGGAAAAGAAAAATTTATCCGGAAGATGAACACGTTAAGCGTGTATCGTTTGCAGGAGAAATCGGTGGATAATTTGATCGCGGGAATAGAGAAATCGAAACAGCGAAATTTACCGGAATTCATTAATGCTCTGGGAATTCGCTATATCGGGGAGACGGCCTCCCGCAATTTGGCCCGGCATTTTAAAGAGGTCCGGAAATTGATGGATGCGACATTCGAACAGTTGACAGAGGTCGAAGATATCGGGGATCAGATGGCGGGAAGTGTGATCCGGTATTTTGAAAGAACGGAAAATCGGGCCATGTTGGAACGCTTTTTGCAATATGGTATAAGCGGAACGATACAAGAGGAGGAAGGTGAATCCGATAAATTGGCCGGAACGACTTTCGTGATTACCGGAACTCTCTCGTTGCCGCGGGAACACTTTAAGGCAATTATTTTGAAAGCGGGGGGAAAAGTTAGTGATTCCGTGTCAAACAAGACAACTTATCTGCTCGCCGGAGAGAATGCCGGAAGTAAATTGCAAAAAGCGCAGAAACTAAATGTAACCATTTTGACCGAAAAAGAGTTTAATACATTGATGAGTTCTTAAAGTTCATGAATATGAAAATACTCTTTTGAGTTTTTAGAAATGCTTATGGACTTATTTTGAATATTGAACGATATCGTTTATCTTTACGATAAATAATAAAGTAATAAGTAAAGCCGTGGAAGGGCGGCATTGAAAATATGGGAAAAGAAGATACAAGACGACTAAAACAGATCATGACTTCGGCGGGAGAAGAAGCAAGACGGTTGGGTAATTCCAAGATTTACCCGGAACACTTGTTTTTGGGATTGTTGAAGTTGAGAAGTGGAAGGGCGATTGATATATTGATGTCTTTAGGATTGGATTTTTACGAGGTGAAAGATAAGATAGAACAACGCCTGGAAGGTAAACGCTATAAATCCGATAAGGTGGAAGAATTGGATTTCACTTTGGCGGCTAACAGCGTTTTGAAGCGAGTATCCGAGGAAGCGTGGGACTTGGGAGATGATGAATTGGATTCGGAACACGTGATGCTGGCTATATTGAAGAATCAAGCCGGATTCGTGACGAAGTTGTTCAAAACAATGGATATAGATTATGATATTTTTAAAGAGGCTGTTCTAAAAGAGAAAATGCGGATGCAGTCGGAGTTTAACGATGAGGGGGATGACCCGGAAGACGCGGATGACGAGTCGTCCATGTATAATCCGTATCGTCAGGGAGGACCTGTTTCTTCGAAATCGGATACTCCCGTGCTGGATAATTTCGGGTTGGATATCACGAAAGCGGCAGAAGAGGGTACTCTGGACCCTATCGTGGGACGTGATCGGGAAATCGAACGGTTGGCACAGATATTGAGCCGCCGTAAGAAGAACAATCCGGTATTGATCGGTGATCCGGGAGTGGGTAAGTCGGCTATTGCCGAGGGACTTGCTTTGCGCATCGTGCAGAAAAAGGTATCCCGCGTGTTGTTTGACAAACGGGTGATTTCTTTGGATATAGCGTCTATCGTGGCGGGAACCAAGTACCGCGGCCAGTTCGAGGAACGAATGAAAGCGATATTGGCCGAACTGGCGAAGAACCGGAATATCATTTTGTTCATAGACGAGATTCACACGATAGTTGGGGCCGGGGGATCCGGGGGTAACCTGGATGCGGCCAATATGTTGAAACCCGCGTTAGCACGGGGAGAGATTCAATGTATCGGGGCCACTACGTTGGATGAATATCGTCAGAATATAGAGAAAGACGGTGCTTTGGAACGTCGTTTCCAGAAAGTGCTGGTTGAACCGACTTCTGTCGAGGAGACCGTGGAGATTTTGAATAATATCAAATCCCGTTACGAAGATCATCATAACGTGCGTTACACGGATGAAGCGATCCAGGCCTGTGTGAAACTGACCATGCGTTATATTTCCGACCGGGCTTTACCCGATAAGGCTATTGATGCTTTGGACGAGGCCGGGTCGAGAGTGCATATATCCAATATAAATGTTCCTCCTATTATCGAGCAGTTGGAGATAGACGTGGAGGAGGTGAAAGAGAAGAAGAAAGATGCCGTGAAGCAACAGAACTTCGAAGTTGCTGCCGCGTTTAGGGATAAAGAACGTCAGTTGTTGAAGCAACTGGAAGACGAGAAGGTGAAATGGGAACGGGATTTGGAGGAAAACCGGGTAACCGTGACCGAAGAGCATATTGCCGAGGTTGTGGCCATGATGACCGGGGTGCCGGTGAAACGTATCGCGAAGACCGAGGGTATGAAGCTGTTACAGATGCATGCCGAGTTGAGCGAGAGCGTTGTCGGGCAGAAGGAAGCGATCGAGAAGATCGTGAAAGCTATCCACCGGAATCGTGCCGGGTTGAAGGACCCGAATCGTCCGATCGGTTCGTTTATCTTCTTGGGACCTACCGGGGTTGGTAAGACGCAGTTGGCAAAAGTGCTGGCTCGCTATCTGTTTGACACCGAGGATGCGTTGATTCGTATTGACATGAGTGAATACATGGAGAAATTCGCTGTTTCCCGATTGGTCGGGGCACCTCCGGGATATGTCGGATACGAGGAGGGCGGACAGTTGACCGAGAAGGTGCGTCGGAAACCTTATTCCGTCGTGTTGTTGGACGAGATCGAGAAGGCTCACCCGGATGTGTTCAATATCTTGTTGCAGTTGTTGGATGACGGGCAGTTAACCGATAGTTTGGGACGAAAGGTTGACTTCAAAAACACGATCGTAATCATGACTTCGAATATCGGTAGTCGTCAGTTGAAAGACTTCGGACGGGGGATCGGTTTCGGTTCACAGGATATGGGCGGGGATAACGATTACGCCCGTGGCGTGGTGCAGAAAGCCTTGAAGAATGCGTTCTCTCCGGAGTTCTTGAATCGTATTGATGATATTATCATGTTTAATTCCTTGTCGAAAGAGGATATCTACAAGATTATCGATATCGAATTGAAGAGTTTGTTCAAACGTGTTAATGACCTGGGGTTGATCATCACGATCACGAAAGAGGCCAAGGACTTTATCATCGAGAAAGGGTATGACCCGCAATATGGTGCGCGTCCGCTGAAACGAGCAATCCAGAAATATTTGGAAGATGAGTTGGCAGAGGTGATCATCAAGGGAATACCGGAAGGAACCGAACTTGATGTCGATTACGACAAGGCGGAAGACAAGTTGATTATAAGAGAAAAGGAGAATACGGGGAAAGCGGAATAATTGACTTGATCTGATAATATATAAATAAAGCAGCAAAATATTTTTTGCTGCTTTATTTATGTCGTGAGAAAAGTTATTTCTTGATTACTTTCTGCAAGGCATGTATTAAAGGTTCCACGCTGAGATCGTTCCCGGTGGCCTGGATCATCCATTCGTTAGGGGTTAAGCGTCCCAGACGATAGATGCGGTCGACTTCTTGTGCGAAGTTTTTGTCACCAAGATAATCTTCTAGTTGGAATTCGATGATTTGCCCGAAAGCGTAAGCGGACAGGTATAGCGGGTAGCTGATCATGTGCGAATAGATCGCGAGAACCGTCTCGTCTTTTTTACCGAAAACAGGAGCGTAATACTTGTTCCATATTTCTTTTGACAGGGAGATCGTGGCTTCCCGTAGTTGGTCGGCAGTGGCATCAGGATTCGCGTACAACCATTCCCAGATCGAGATGTCGAGCATCGAAACGCCCATGATCTCGTATAGACTCCAGAACTTATCCAGTATATCCATTTTGTCGGCTTCCGGGTCGTTGTTCTCGATGCCTAATAGTTTTAAATCCCTTTTCTGGAACACGAACGCGAGGGCTTCCGTGAATGCGGTGTTGGGGACTCCGGCCATCATGAAATTATCCACGTTATACATGGAAATGGTTTGTTCCACATTGTGGCCGAATTCGTGTACGGCGATGTTATATCCTTTATAGTTCATTCCTTCAGCGGGAATCCGGGTACGCAGGTGAGATTGTTGGCCTTTCATGGCGGCACCCCACGCGTGTCCCGAACCTCTGGCGGCGTCCACGGCTATTTTGTCGCATATTTCGTTGGCTCTTTCGGGGGTGAATCCGAGATGCGTGAGTAAAGCGGGAAGTCCGGCTTTGAATGCTTCCGCGTTCGGGTAAAGTTTTTGAATTTGTGCATCCAGTTTGGTTTCATCCAAGTTGCTACGAGGTTTGAACCCATCGTACCAGATGTCATAGGCTTCTAGCTTGCGTCCCAGACGTTTGGATATGATTTTACCCACTTCTTTCAATTCCGGGGATGTCAGGAATTGGGTGAAAAGAGCTTTCACGTCATCTACCGATACTTCCATTTCTCCCGAAAACTTCCGGTCAATGAAGTTTTTCCCGGCATACGGGTCGATTGCCTTCATGGCATGGAAATTATTCAACATCCGTTGATAGCGTTCGGTTGCTTCGGGGGTAGCCGTTACGGTTTGGCCGTTTTGCGTGAGTGTATTCGTGTAAGGATTCCAATCGTAGGCTCCCGAATTGATTACTTGCGTGGGAATATTCTGGGAAATGATTTGTTTCATTACCTCGTAAACCGTACGTTGTTTATCGAGTCCCTCTTTACCTTTATTGTAATTGGCTTTGATCTCGTCACGCAGGTTCCAGTGCGTGAGTAGAATCTTGTCTTCCGGGAAGAGTTTCTGGCCTTTGGCATTCAACACGTGTCCCATATAAATGTTGTAGCTTGAAATGTAGACATCCGCGTCACTTTCCGCTTTTACTCCAGCTTGGATTAATTCAGCGGGTACCCGTTGCGTGAACACATCACCGAGACGGGCATAGGCCCAGGCGGTGCGATCCTTGCCTAGTTTCTCTTTCGTTTGTAAAGGTACTTCCGGGAAGTTGAGGGCGATGATGAAGCCGATTTTATTATTGTAAAAATCGTTGATCAGGTGAGAACCGGGGCTGTACGCGCCGAACATGGGATCAATGTCGTGAAGAGGACCGTTGTCCTGATGTAAATTCAATTGTAACTGGAGCGTGATCTCGTTGAAATGTCCCCATAGCGCTTCAAAGTAATTACTTGCTTTTTGAAATACTTGCTGTTTTTGAGCGGGGTCGGAGATATAATTTTTCACGCAGAATTCATGGAATTCGGCATCCGTCCCGTCTTGAGTCTGCCACAGGCGGGCAGCTTGTCGTACTCCGGCCTCAACGGCAGTTTTATCTGTTTCTCCCTTGGTGAGAATGTCTGAAATAGTAGCTTGAATGGTCTTTTCGGGGATATCGGCTTTGGCCAGAAAACCCGTGAATAAACATACCAGTAGCAGTGTGTGTTTCATAATTATAAGTTTATGGGTTTATGAACTAAAAGAGGCTGTCATCGGAACAGCCTCTTATCTGGTTTTATTGATTTAGTAGTTGGAAGTACACGATATCTTCCCAGCCGTTTCCCCGGCGGAGCCAGTTTTTCCGGTATCCGGTTTGTACGAAACCGAGTTTCTCGAAAAGTTTGCGGCTACCGACATTTCCACTCGGTACGCTACTGTAAATTTGGTTTAGTCCCAACGTCTCGAAGCAGTAGTCTATCATCAGGCGGATAGCGGCTGTCGCGTAACCTTGTTTCTGGTTTTCGGTATTGTGAATCATGATCCCGACTCCTGCACGTTGGTGGTACGGGTCAAAATCATAAAGATCGACCAGCCCGATCCGGGTATTCGTGTCAAGGCGTTCAATCATTAAGCGGAGTTGCTTCGTGGTATAAATATCCAGATGACACGTTTCAATGTATTTTTTTAATGTGAATAATGAGAAAGGGGTAAGGGTGTCGCTGACTTCCCATAGGTCCATGTCGTTTTCCCATTTGTATAGGCATTCCAAGTCTTCGGGCTCTAAGGCTCTTAATCGGATGATGTCATCGTTGATCATAGTTGCTATTTTATAATTTTTCGTATAATTTGTGTTATTTATCGCTTTCAAATATAACAAATTCCCGGTTTGGTTGTTGTTAAATCACGGAAAAAATTAGCATGGCGGTAGTTTTACGCGAGTCAAATGTCAATAAAAAGTAGTAACTTTGTAAAGGAATACAAAAACCGTTCGATATTATGGAATTACGGGATAGATATATACGATTTGACTGGGCGATAAAACGATTGCTTCGGAACAAGGCGAATTTTGGGGTGCTTGAAGGACTTCTTACCGTGTTGCTTGGTAAAGAAATTCATATTTTGGATATTCTCGAGAGTGAAAGTAATCAACAAAGCGAGGAGGACAAGTTTAACCGGGTTGACATCAAGGCCTGTGATAGTGAGAACGAGATCATTATTGTCGAGGTGCAGGTTACCAGGGAGTTGTATTATCTTGAACGTATTCTTTACGGGGTGGCGAAAGCGATTACCGAGCATATAGAGTTGGGGCATATTTACTCGGAGGTAAAGAAAGTATATTCTATTAGTATTCTTTATTTTGATATCGGTAAAGGCAATGATTATTTATATCATGGTCAAAATTCTTTCGTGGGAGTTCACACGGGAGATTTGTTACAGGTGACGACGAAAGAGAAAGATGCTATCGTGCGTAGGCTTCCTTCCGAGATCTTTCCTGAGTATTTCCTGATCCGGTTGAACGAGTTCGATAAGGTGGCCGTGACTCCCTTGGAAGAGTGGCTTGATTATTTGAAGAACGGTCATATCCGTCCGGATACAACGGCTCCGGGGTTGGCAGAGGCTCGTCAGAAATTGATATACTATAATATGGATGCGGCAGAGCGGGAGGCTTATGATCGTCATGTTGATGCGATCATGATCCAGAATGACGTGCTGGGTACGGCGAAATTGGAAGGATTGTTAGAGGGAAGAGCAGAAGGACGAGCAGAAGGAGAGATGAAGGGGCGTGTTGAAGTAGCCCGTAATTTGAAAAAAATGGGATTGCCGCTTGACACGATCATTCAAAGCACGGGATTGTCTGTTGAAGAGATTGATCAGTTGTGAGAGTGGCAAGTAATTTAATTGTAATAGAATTTATTCATGTATAATTTACTGACAATACTGGGGGCCACGGCCACCGGAAAGACTTCTTTGGCGGTACGTTTGGCAGGGGAGTTGAAAGGAGAGATCATATCTGCCGATTCCCGGCAGATATACCGGGGGATGGATCTCGGTACGGGGAAAGACTTGGACGAGTACGTGCATGAGGGGAACCCCGTGCCTTATCATTTGGTTGATATTGTCGATGCCGGGTTTCGTTTTAATCTTTTCATGTACCAGCAAGAGTTTCTGAAAGTATGGCGAGATTGCGAGAGGCGGGGCGTTTTTCCCGTTTTGTGCGGGGGAAGCGGTTTATACGTGGAATCCATTTTGAAGGCGCATCGCATGACACCTGTACCCGAGAATCCAGAATTACGGGAACGATTGTCCCGGAAATCATTGTCGGAATTATCGGATATTCTAGCTTCTTATCGTTCTCTGCATAACACGACGGATACCGATACGGTCAAACGGGCGATCCGGGCGATAGAGATTGCCGAGTATTATGAAACGCATGAACCGGTAAAAGGAGAATTCCCGGAGATACAATCTTTGGTTGTCGGGGTATTGTTTGACCGGGAGACTCGTCGGCAACGGATTACGGAACGGTTGCATGCCCGCTTGCAGGCCGGGATGATTGATGAGGTAAAAGGGTTGCTCGATCGGGGAATAAAACCCGAAGATTTGATATATTATGGATTGGAATACAAGTATCTTACCTTATATCTCACGGGAGAACTGGCTTATGATGATATGGTGGAACAATTGAATATTGCTATTCATCAGTTTGCAAAACGTCAGATGACCTGGTTCCGTAAAATGGAGCGGGACGGGTTTGATATCAAATGGTTGGACGGGAATATGCCCTTGAATGAGAAAGTTGATCAGGTTAAATTGTGGTTGAAAGAATGATGCGTGGGGAAATTCACGTGTGATCTAACCGTTTGGGAGGTCAGATCATGGAACAAAGACGAGATAAAGACTAGACAAAGACAAGATAAAGACTAGTTAAGTAGTCTTTGTCTTTTTGTTGTTTACTTGTTTTCCGGCAGTTGTTTAATAATCAGGGTTGTATATCTACGAGAACTCCCGTGGATATGACTAGTAAAGTGTTTTTACTTGATGATTATTCGTGATCGTGACAATCACAACCGCAGTGGTGATCGTGATGATAATGTGCTTCTTCCTCTTCTTCTTCTTCCTCTTCTTCTTCTTTGTAATGGAGCATTTCTTTTAAATGAAGAATGGTGTCTTCCAGTAAAAATGCTTTGTCTTCATCGCTTTCGGCTTCCAGGCGTTTGATAGCGGTATGGATTTTTTCTTCCGGGATTTTTCCTTGCAAGTTTTCGATGACAGTGGAGGCTTCGAGTGCCGTGATGAAGTCGTCATTTAATAACATGTCGATGAAAACGTCGAGATATTCGGAGAAATCAATCGCTGATTCCCAGCAAATGCGTAAGAGATTGGCTTTTCCGGAGTCACTTGTGGCGTTGATTAGTTTATCCATTAACACCGTTTTGAAGTCGGATTCTTTCACGTCCGAGAGTAAGGCGGTGAGGTTCGTGATCGTGTTGGAATCCTGGCTTTGCAACAAGATGTCCAGTAATTCGGGGACAATGGAGATGTCGCCTTCTTGTTTGATTTGCTCGATCGCACCTTTCATCACGTCCATGTCGCTGCTGGACAATTGCTTTAATATATCTTGTTTGTTTTCCATGTCGTTCTTAAAATTTGTATCCAATACTTTCGGTATTGGATACAAATATAAGGATCATTTGCGGGATTTCTTCGCTCTGGGGTGGAAATTTGTGATCGTGTCTCGAAGATACGAGTTATCGAGATGCGTGTAAATTTCCGTTGTTAATATGGATTCGTGTCCCAGCATGTCCTGCACGGTACGGATGTCTGCTCCCCCGTTCACGAGGTGAGAGGCAAACGAGTGGCGGAACGTATGGGGTGATACTACTTTATTTAATCCGGCACGAAGTGCGGTTTCTTTGATAATATTAAATATCATGACGCGGGAAAGGGATTTACCCATTTTGTTCAGGAACAGGATATCCTCGAATCCTCTTGCTTTTTTCATCCGGTCGCGGTCTTTTTTCAAATAGCAACGGATTTCGTCCTTTGCTTTGGCTCCCAGCGGAACTATCCGTTCTTTGTTACCTTTTCCTTCTATTTTAATGTATCCGGTCCGGAAATTAATCTGGGATAGTTTCAAGTTTACAAGTTCGGATACGCGCAAACCGCATGAATATAAGGTTTCCAAAATGGCTTTGTTGCGTTGACCTTCTTGTTTGTTCATATCCACGGCATTGATCATGGCTTCGATTTCTTCGATGCTGAGCACGCTGGGAAGTGAACGTCCGATTTTGGGTGCGTCAAGCGAGTTCGCCGGGTTGAGGCCGATCGCCCCGTCGTACAACAAGTACTTGAAAAAGGATTTAATACTGGAGATGCTTCTTGCCTGGGTTCGGGGAGTTACTCCGCTTTCTTTCAAGGCAGAAAGATGCTCGTTTAACGCGTCGTAGGACACTTCTTTCGGGTTTAACGAGGGTGTCCGTTGTTCACAATAGGCTGCCAGTTTTCTGATGTCGTTCAGATAAGCCTCAACCGAATTGGTTGATAGTGATTTTTCTAAAATCAGATAAGTCCGAAAACTATCTATCGCTTCGTTCCAAGTCATTTTTAACTGTGTTACAAAATAAATAATACAAATTCTAATTCACCACTTTAAACCTATCTCTAGAGTGTTATGATAGATTTTCGCCAGATAAAGATAAAAGTTTTTTCATTGCGTTGTAACAGTTTTGTCAAGTTTAACACTCTAAAATTTTATTATTATGGGTTGTAATGGAAATTTAATACCTAAATACAGCTTATAAAAACCCGCTTCGTTGTTTTTTTTGTTAATTTTGTATTCAGTAAAAACGGAGAATATGAAGGTATTGATTTTAAATGGGCCTAATCTTAATCTTTTAGGTGTCAGGGAAAAAAGTATTTACGGGGAAACCTCTTTCGAGGAGTATCTTGCGGGATTGAGAGATTTTTACAAGATGGTGGAGATTGATTATTATCAATCAAACGTGGAAGGGGAGTTAATTAACAAAATTCACGAGGTGGGATTCACTTATGACGGGATTATTTTGAACGCGGGAGCCTACACGCATACTTCAATCGCCCTTGCGGATGCGATTTCGGCTGTTCCTTGTCCCGTGATCGAGGTGCATATCTCGAACACGGCGAAGCGGGAGGCTTTCCGCCACGTGTCTTTCCTGACGGCGGTTTGTCAGGGAGTGATTGCCGGTTTCGGGTTGAAATCTTACGAGCTGGCGTTGCAGGCGATTGTTTAGCGGTTTTACCGCATTACAGTTTGTAAGGTAAGTAAAAATTATTATTATTAATGATATGAAGAAGACTAAGATTGTGGCTACCATATCTGATAAGAGATGTGATGTAGAATTTTTGGAAAGTTTGTATCGCGCGGGTATGAATGTCGTGCGATTGAACACTGCTCATCAGGATATGGAGCAGGCGTTGGCGGTAGTGGAGAATGTTCGAAAGGTTTCGGATAATATAGCCATTTTGATCGATACGAAGGGACCGGAGGTGAGGACCATGTTGATGGACGAGCCGATTCACGTGGATAAAGGGGAAACGATTTATTTGACGGGAGAGCCGGATTTGAAGATGGACGGGAAGTTGATTCACGTGTCGTATCCTTATTTTACCGAAGATATAAAGGTGGGATATAAGGTGCTGGTGGATGATGGTGACGTGGAGTTGGTCGTGATGAAAAAGCACGAGCATTACCTGGAAATGATGGTGACGAACGAGGCGGTGATCAAGAACCGCAAGAGCGTGAATGTTCCGGGAGCCTCGTTGAAGTTGCAGTCGTTGAGTGATAAGGACCGGGCGTTTATTGATTTCGCTATTGATAATCACTTGGATTTTATAGCCCATTCTTTCGTGCGTAAGAAAGAGGACGTGATGGAGATTCAGGCTATCTTGGATGCGCGGGGAAGTAAGATTAAGGTGATTGCCAAGATCGAGAACCAGGAGGGCGTGGATAATATCGACGAGATTTTGGATTACGCTTACGGGGTGATGGTTGCTCGCGGGGATTTGGGGATCGAGATCGAGGCGGAAAAGATCCCGAAGATTCAGCGCTATATCGTGAAGAAATGTATCGAGAGTAAGAAGCCCGTGATTATTGCCACGCAGATGTTGCACACGATGATCGAGCATCCTAGGCCGACTCGTGCGGAGATTAGCGATATCGCGAATGCTATTTATATGGGGACGGACGCGATCATGTTGAGCGGGGAGACGGCTTACGGGGCTTATCCCGTGGAGGCCGTGACCGTGATGCGGGAAGTGGCCGAGGAGAACGAGGGTACGGTTCCGCCCGATGCAAGTAGAAGTCTGGTCCGTATCAATAATGAGATCACGGCAGCCCTGGCCCGTTCGGCGGTGAAAACAGCCACGATGTTACCGATCAAGGCGATCGTGGTGGACACGCTGTCCGGTCGTACGGCTCGCTATTTGTCAGCATTCCGAAGTGATCTTCCGGTATACGCGCGTTGCTATAATGAACGGGTGATGCGTGAACTGGCGTTGTCTTTCGGCGTGTATCCTTATTATACCGAGAAGCCGATGTCTCGTGATGAGTTTATGAATGATCTTCCGGAGATGTTGTTACAGAACGGGATCAAGGAAGATGATTACGTGGTGGTTGTCGGGGGAAGTTTCGGACACGGTAGAGGAGCTTCCTTTATCGAGGTTTGCAAGATAGGGGAAATACATTGAAAAGATAAAAACTAAAAGTTAAAAGCTAAAAGTTTAGGTGCAAGTTGCATTTAACTTTTAGCTTTTATTTTTTATCTTTTATCTTTTAAGATGTCCCGGATTTCGGTTAACAGAGTTTCCTCTTTCGTGGGTGCCGGGGGGGCAGGAGGTGTAGCCGGTGCTTCCTCTTTCTTGGTTCTCAATTTATTCATGAACTTGATGGCGATGAAGATCGAGAACGCTATGATCAGGAAGTCAATCGTGGTTTGGAGGAAGTTTCCGTAATTGATCGTGACGGCTTCTATCATTTTTCCCGTGGCCTCGTCCAGATGAGCTTTCTGAAGCACGACGTGGAGATTACTGAAGTTCATCCCGCCGATGAGCATCCCGATCGGGGGCATGATGATGTCACTTACCAATGACGATACGATTTTTCCAAAAGCCCCACCGATAATGATACCGACAGCCATGTCGACCACGTTTCCTTTCAGGGCAAAAGCTTTAAATTCATCTAAGAGTTTCATGTTTTGATTTGTTTTTGTAATTTATGTATTTGAACGGTTAAACATCTAAAATGTTATCTATTCTTCGGCAAATTTACTTTTATTCTTGTAACTTTGTAAGCGTTTAACGCTATATCAATGGAAAAGATGAGTCGGGAGAGACAAATTTACAAGGTTACGATCATCGGTTCTATCGCTAATTTTGTTTTGCTGGTATTCAAGTTTGTGGCTGGGGTGCTGGGAAAGAGTAGTGCGATGATCGCCGATGCGGTACATTCTCTGTCAGATTTTGTTACGGATATAATAGTCCTTGTTTTCGTGAAAGTGTCGGCCAAACCGCAAGATGCGGGGCATGATTACGGGCATGGGAAATACGAGACCCTAGCTACCGCGATTATCGGGTTGGTGTTGTTGATGGTGGGAACCGGGATATTCTGGAGCGGGTTGAGTAAGATACTGGCGGTGAGCCGGGGGGAGGAGATCGGTAGTCCGGATTTGATCGCGTTGATCGCGGCGGTCGTGTCGATCGTGGTGAAAGAAATTTTGTACCGTTATTCGGTTATCGTGGGACGTAGGGTGCAGAGCCAGGCGGTCGTGGCGAATGCGTGGCATCATCGCTCGGATGCTTTTTCCTCGATCGGTACGGCATTGGGGATTGCCGGGGCAATTTTTCTGGGAAAGGATTGGCATATTCTTGATCCGATTGCCGCGGTCGTGGTGAGCGTTTTTATCGTGAAGGTTTCGATTCAGCTTTTGATCCCCTGTATGAATGATTTACTGGAGAAGTCTTTACCGGAGAAAGTGGAAAAAGAGATTATTACTATTATAAAGGAAGACCCGCAGGTGGCGGATCCTCACAACCTGAAAACCCGGCGTATCGGTAACGATTGCGCGATAGAAGTGCATATTCGCGTGTATCCGGATATGACCGTCCGGGAAGCTCATGTTGTGGCCACGGGTATCGAGAATCGTTTGCGGGCAAAATTCGGGGCGCGTACTCACGTGGCCGTGCATGTGGAACCTACAAAAAATGAATAAACGGAGATGAGAAAAATGGTGTGGTGCTACACGATGATGTGCGTGTTGTTGTTTTTATTGGGAGCTTGTAAAGAGGAGGAGAAGAGTAAGAAACCTTTTGTATATTTCAAGAATTATCAACGAACTTTTAATGATTTAAATGACAGACACCTGTCGTCCGCGAAGCGATTGGGAATTACACCGTTAAAAGCTTCGGAAGATTTGAGCAAGGCGGATAAGAGCCTGAAAGAGATTAAGTCGGGGAAGTTGTTTCAAGTGGATAAGTTGACTCATTCCGAACCTTATCTGGTTTCAGAGGCTTGTGATTTGTTGGGAACGATAGCCCGGAATTTCAAGGATTCTTTGTATCAAAAAGGGTTACCTTCCCATAGTATTATCGTGACTAGCGTCTTGCGTACGGGGGCCAGCGTGAAAAGTCTGCGGAAGAGTAACGGAAACGCCAGTGCTAACTCCGCTCACGTGTACGGGACGACTTTTGACGTGGCGTATACTCGTTTCAAGAAAGACGGACGTAAGGGTGCCCCGGAGGAAAAGTTGAAAAGTGTGTTGGCAGACGTGTTACAAGACTTGCGGCTTCAAAAGAAGTGCTACGTGCGTTACGAGTATAAACAGGGATGTTTTCATATTACGGCAAGGTAATATATTTGTGATATCATCTAAAAATAATGGCTTTATGAAAGTTGGAATTATTCGTTGTCAACAGACGGAAGATCTTTGTCCTGCAACAACCTGCATTAAATGCGTGTCGGGAGGTAAATTAGCGTTTGAAAATATCGGACCGTCCGAGATCGTGGGGATAGTCACCTGCGGCGGGTGTCCCGGTAAAAGGGCTATTCCCAGGGCCAAAATGTTGGTCGATCGGGGGGCGGAGGTCATCGCTTTGGCCTCTTGTATTTTCAAGGGTACGCCGATTGGTTTTCCGTGTCCTCACGCGGAACAGATGAAAAGAGCGATTGTCAATAAAGTCGGGGAAAATGTACCGGTGATTGATTACACGCACTGATTAAAAAAAAATAATTATCTTTGCACGCTTAAAATGAGGGAAAGAAGTACGATATCGTGATTCGGTGTCCCGTTGGTGATTAATTGATAATAAAAGAAATACTATAGTATAATGAGTTTACAATGCGGAATAGTCGGTTTGCCTAACGTGGGAAAGTCGACGTTATTTAATTGTTTGAGTAATGCTAAAGCGCAGTCTGCGAATTTCCCTTTCTGCACGATTGAACCTAACGTGGGCGTGATTACCGTGCCGGACGAGCGGTTGAATAAGCTGGTCGAGTTGGTGCAACCGCAGAACGTGGTTCCGGCCGTGGTCGAGATCGTGGATATCGCCGGGCTGGTGAAAGGAGCCAGTAAGGGAGAAGGTTTAGGTAACAAGTTTTTATCCAATATACGGGAGACGGATGCCATTATTCACGTGTTGCGTTGTTTCGATGACAATAACATCGTACACGTGGACGGTAATGTCGATCCGATCCGGGATAAGGAGACGATTGATACAGAGTTGCAGTTGAAAGACCTCGAAACGGTGGAGAATCGTTTGGCCAAGGAAGAGAAGAAGGCGCAAACGGGAGGGGATGCCAAGGCGAAACGTCTGGTCGAGGTGTTGCATCTTTACAAGGATGCCTTGGTGCAGGGAAAATCTGCTCGTTCCGTACAATTGAACGATTTGCAACAGGAGGCTGCGCGGGAATTGATGTTGCTGACGAACAAGCCGATTCTGTACGTTTGTAACGTGGACGAGGCTTCCGTGGTGACCGGTAACAAATACGTCGATGCCGTTCGGGAGGCCGTGAAGGACGAGGGGGCCGAGGTGTTGGTGATCGGGGCCGCTATCGAGGCAGACATTGCCGAGTTGGATACTTACGAGGAGAAACAACTCTTCTTGCAGGACTTGGGACTGGAAGAGGCCGGGGTGAACAAGTTGATTCGTACGGCCTACAAGTTGCTGAATTTGCGTACTTATTTCACGGCCGGTCCGAAAGAAGTTAGGGCGTGGACGTTCAGGAACGGGATGAAGGCCCCGCAGACGGCCGGGATCATCCACACGGACTTCGAGAAAGGGTTTATCCGTGCCGAGGTGATCAAGTACGAGGATTTCGTGGCTTTGGGTTCCGAGGCGAAATGCAAGGAAGCTGGGAAGATGTCCGTGGAGGGGAAGGATTACGTGGTACAGGACGGCGACATGATGAACTTCCGCTTTAACGTGTAAGGCTTATCTCTTAATAAAATGATACTGAAGAAACTCTTTGGATTTGATCCCGGCGTGATGAAGGTGAAAACCGAAATTATGGCCGGGGTCACTACTTTTCTGACCATGTCGTATATCTTGGCCGTGAACCCGGATATACTGTCGGCAGCCTCGATGGATAAAGGGGCTGTTTTCACCGCTACGGCTTTGGCGGCCTCGATAGCCACGTTGGTAATGGCCATTATGGCGAAGTTGCCTTTCGCGTTGGCTCCCGGTATGGGGTTGAATGCCTTTTTTGCTTTTACATTGGTCCAGGGTATGGGCTTCTCCTGGGAGGCGGCTTTGGCAGCCGTGTTCATAGAGGGAGTTGTATTCATCCTGTTGACGGTGTTCAACGTGCGGGAGTTGATCGTGAACGCCATTCCCGAAACCCTGCGACACGCCATATCCGTGGGTATCGGTTTGTTTATTGCTTTCTTGGGATTGCAGAAGGCGGGGTTAATCGTGGCCGATCCCGCGACGTTCGTTTCCCTGGGAGAATTTACCCCGTCGACCTTGCTGGCAGTGGGAGGAATTGTTATAGGGGGAGTGTTGGTTGCCCGGAAAGTGCGGGGTGCGTTGTTCTACGCTATTTTGATCGTTACCGTTCTGAGTATCCCGCTGGGGGTTACCCGTATCCCGGAGAACTTTTCTTTCGTTTCTTTGCCTCATTCTTTGGAACCGGTCTTTTTCAAACTGGATTTTCATTCCTTGTTGTCTGTAAATATGCTGGTTGCGCTCTTTTCGCTCGTGTTCATGGATATCTTCGATACGTTGGGAACGTTGGTCGGCACGGCGAACAAGGTGGGGATGGTAAAACCGGATGGTAGTATTCCCAAGTTGAAGCCTGCAATGATGGCGGATGCTATCGGCACGACCGTGGGGGCTTTGCTCGGGACCTCGACCACGACGACTTACGCGGAAAGCACGGCCGGGATTGCCGAGGGAGGACGCTCCGGGCTGACGGCGGCGGTTGTCTGTGTGTTGTTCTTGGTGGCCCTGTTCTTTTCCCCGTTTTTCTTGCTGGTGCCGGGAGTGGCGACTGCTGGGGTGTTGGTCATCGTGGGGAGCTTCATGTTCGATGCAGTGGTGAAGATTCGTTTTAGCGATTTTACCGAGGCTTTTCCCGCTTTTGTCACTATCATCATGATGCCCCTCACGTATTCTATTGCTGAGGGTATTGTGCTGGGCTTATTGGCTTACGTGTCCCTTAAATTATTTACAGGTAAACACCGGGAATTGAATCTCACGATGTATATTCTTGCGATATTGTGTATCTTGAAATACGTTATTTAGTCGCTGAAGAATCTCTTTTGGTGACTAAACAACGTAACATCTTAACATTGTTATACACTTGCGTTAGTCCTTTACGGCCTGGTTATATTTTCCTTGAATGTTCTTTCTTGATAGACAGGTGTAATGATTTGACATACTGGTAATTCTCGCTGGTGTGTCGCCTGTGTTGCAGTAGTGTCTCGCTAATGGATCAATTAGGCTTCGATTAGGCATTGATTATAGATCGATTGTCCGGGCAGTCAATTTTCAATTAATTTTCAGTTAACTTTCAATCAACTTATACTTGGGACACTAGAGAGAGTCTATTGGGATACAGGTGAATTACTGGTGAAAGATTACTTACTCGAGAGCCTGTCCGTTGATTTATAAATTGGTAAGTGAGGAGAATTTGTAGCAAAACGTGATTATTTTGCTGAATATATGAATTAAATTTTATCTTTGTGTGATTCTATTGTAGGTAAATTGGGTGAAAGTATTGATGAAAGCGTCAGAAGAAAGAAAACGGTTCGAGTCGGTGTATCTTGATTATTTTCAAGCTATACGTGATTTTTGTAACTCGTTCCTGAAAGACGGGGAGCTGGCCCGTGACATGGCGCAGGATGCTTTCTTCTCGCTCTGGAATAATTTCGATCCAGCCTACTCGGAAAAGGAGATTTTGTCTTTTCTTTACACGGCAGCCCGCAATAAGTGTTTCGACCAGTTGCGCCTGCAAAAGGTGGTCGAGAGTAAGATCAGGGATTTGAAAGATACTGTTTATTCCGACATGTTTTTCTTGGACGAGATCACCCGGCGGGAGACGTACCGGATCGTTCGCGAGTCGATTAATAAGTTGCCGGATCGTTCGCGTCAGATAGCGTTGCTCACGCTTCAAGGTTTTTCGTCGCAAGAGATTGCCGACCAACTGGACGTTTCTATTAATACCGTGAAGACGTTGAAAAAAAATGCCTATGCTAAGTTGAGGGAAATAATTAGTAATCAGTATGTAATCTTGATTCTGTTGAAATATTTTATCTGATTTTCACTCGGCCGTTCACCCGTTTTTTTGACTTCTTCGTATGTTAGGTAGTTTTAACGAAATGATCACGATGAAGCAAAAAATTAATGAACGGTTGGATCTGGCCAGACGATTTGCCCGACGTCTGACAGAACAGGATGCGGTTCACGATGAACTCGATCGACAGTTGGAGGAAGACCCCGGATTGAAAGAACTTTACGAGGATATCGCGGCGAATCTTCACGCGGTGAACATGGAGCCGACGGGTAGGGAGGAGTGGATGGATTTCGAAAGGAGGTATCTTTTTAGCGGCCGTCGTCGTCGTAACCTGATTTTTCGGTACGCCGCGGTGGCCTGTGTGCTAGTGGCGCTGACTGTTGGTTTGTCATTGTATTTTTCCGGTCAGGAGGAGCCGCCCGTGGTGATTTCTTCCGGGGGAAACTTGCCGACGCTTTCGGTGAGCGATCAGGTGTACGCTCTGGATTCCGCTGGGATCAAACAGTTTGCACAACAACACGTTATCATGCAACAGACGGAGAAGGAATTGACTTACCGGGTCGACACGGTTGCTCCCGTTACCCCGGAGTGGCACACGATCCGGGTTCCCCGGCAGGCGGAGTTCACGCTGGTACTTGCGGATGGCAGCCGGGTGCGTCTGAACACGAACACCACTCTCCGTTATCCCGTTCCTTTCACGGGATCGACGCGGGATGTATGGGTCGAGGGGGAGGCGTTTTTCGAGGTATCCCCGGATCAGGCGAAACCTTTTGTTGTTCATTTCGAGGATAATCACGTCACGGTTCTGGGGACGGCGTTCAACGTGTCCTGTTATAAACAGCATCCGAGTCGTACGACTTTGGTACGGGGTTCCGTCAGTCTGAGCAATTCGCTCGATTCCGTGGTGCTTCTTCCCGGGCAGGAAGGGATTATTCGGGCTTCCGGGGAAAATATCACTGTTCGGGAGGCAGACGTAAACGTGGTCACGGCTTGGCTGAATGACCGGTTCTATTTTAAAGAATTGCCATTGTCCGAGATCATGAGGACGCTGGGAGAGTGGTATGATGTTAAAGTCCGGTTCGACCGGGAGAGTACCGCAGCTATGCTTTTCTCGATTGAAACGAGGCGTTACGAGGATATCGACAGCGTGTTGCGTATTCTTGAAAGCACGAAGAAAGTGAGTTTCACGAGAAAAGGTAATATGATAGAAGTTAGGAGTAATCTATAAAAAACGGAAAGTCCGTTAAACTTTCCGTTTTCAACTCTTCTCGCCGTACGAGAAAAATTTGTTTAAATTTTATTACAATTCAAAGTTATGAAAAAAAACCGATTAATTCAAAGGTTCTTGTATCTACTTTTTTGTTTGCTCGTTTTACCCGGTATAACGACGCGGGCACAGAAGCAAGAACAACGATTTGACTTGAAGATGCAAAACGTGGCGTTGAGTCAGGTCATCGAGAAATTGCGGGCGGTAAGCAACCAGACGTTTGCTTTCCAGCTTGACGATGTAAAGGCTTACACCCGGATTAGTTTCGACGTGAAGCAGAAGACGATTCCGGAGATTCTTGACGAATGTCTGAAAACGACGGATTTGTCGTGGGAGCGGGTGGATGAAACGATTATTATTTTCAAACGTTCCTCCACGCCAGAGACTCGTGCTATTACTATTAAAGGATTTATCACGGACAAGAAGAAGGAGCCCATGCCGGGGGTGACCGTTAAATTGATCGGTGCTTCCGTGGGAACGGCTTCGGATGTCGAGGGGTGGTTTTCTCTTAAGTTGCCCGTGATGAAAGGAAAGTTGGAGTTTTCTTTCGTGGGTTACAAGAGTGAAACGGTTGATTTCACGGAGGCGATCGCGAAGGACACGTTGCGGATCGAGCTGCAGGAAGAGGTAGAGTCATTGGATGAGGTGGTGGTGACCGGGGTCTTCACGAAGGCCAAAGAGAGCTATACCGGGGCCGTGACGACGATTACGGCCGAGGAGTTGAAACGGGTGGGTAACCGGAATATCCTGAGTTCGATCCGGAATATCGATCCGAGTTTTAATATCGTGGATAACCCGACGATGGGGTCCGACCCGAATAGCCTGCCGGATATCACGATCCGCGGGAATTCGAGCATGACATCGAACGTGAAGGATTTGCAGACAGAGTCACAAGCCACGCAGTCGGCCAATATGCCGTTATTTATCATGGACGGGTTCGAGATCACGTTGGAACGAATGATGGACCTCGATGATAATCAGGTGGAGAGTATCACGTTGCTGAAAGATGCGAGCGCTACGGCCATGTACGGTACGCGGGGAGCTAACGGTGTGGTGGTGATTACGACAAAACAGCCGGAGGCCGGGAGGTTGCAGTTGACGTATAAAGGTGGCCTGGCAATCGAGGCCCCGGATTTGACGTCGTATAATTTGTTGAATGCGAAGGAAAAATTGCAATACGAGAAAGCGGCAGGGTTGTACACGTATAACACGGGCCCGGGATCAAATCAACACAACCTGGAGGCTCTTTACAATTCACGCATGCTCGCGGCTGAGCGAGGAGTGAACACTTATTGGTTGAAATACCCGGTACGCACGGGGGTGGGACACAATCATAGTTTACGTTTGGAGGGCGGACGCGAGGAAATTCGTTATGCCGTCGGTCTGTCATACAAGAACGTGGCCGGGGCCATGAAAGGTTCGGACCGGAATACGCTGAACGGAAATGTTTTCCTTTCCTATAAATTGAAAAACCTGACTTTTCAGAATGATTTGCAAGTATCGTCGAACAAGTCTCAAAACTCTCCCTACGGGACATTTTCGCAGTATGCCAAGCTTAATTCTTACTGGAAACCTTACGATGAGGAGGGAAACCTGTTGATGATCTTGGACGACCGGAATTATTCAAGCGAGGCTTATGGCACTAATTATAGTAATAAAGTGTACAATCCGTTGTATAACGCTTACCTCCCGAGTATAGATAAAAGTAAATACACGCAGATTACCAATAATTTTGCGGTAGAATGGAGTATTCAGCCGGAATTGATCTTGCGCGGCAAGTTCAGCGTGACTTCCAAGAGTTCTCGATCGGACAAGTACAAGCCGGCGAGTCACACGGATTTTTTGGAATACACGGGAGATAATTATAAACGGCGCGGTTCTTACAAGATGGGTATAGGTGAGAGTTTTAAGTACGAGGCGGATTTCACGCTGAACTATAACAAGACTTTTAACGAGATTCATCAGGTTTACGTGGGGTTAGGGTATAATTTTGCGGAAGAAAAGACGGAGGAGTATTCTTTCTTTGCCGAGGGAATCCCGGATGACTATTCGGATTTTATGGGGCTTGCGGCTTCTTACGAGAAAAACGGTTCTCCCTATGGTGACGAGGGAATTTCCCGTCGTGCGGGAGGTATCTTGAATGTCAATTATACCTACGACCGTCGATATTTTGTCGATATTTCCGGTAAACTGGAAGGTTCGTCTAAATTCGGTTCGGATAATCGTTACGCTCCTTTCTGGTCTGTGGGTGCGGGTTGGAATATTCATCAGGAACATTTCCTGAGGGACAAGAAGATATTGAATACGGCGCGTTTGCGCGTGTCTTATGGTACGTCGGGAGCCCAGAATTTCTCGCCCTATCAGGCGATGCGCACGTTTAAATATTTCAGCTCGCAGAATTATAACGGGAATGCGGGTTCTTACTTGTTGGGGATTGGTAACCCGGATTTGGGCTGGCAGAAGACGGGACAGTTGAATATTGGTATCGAATTGGGGATGTTCGATAATCGCTTGAAGGTGAATGCTGACTGGTATAACAAACTGACGGATGATATGTTGGCGGATATCACGCTGCCTTTAGCGGGAGGTTTCGGGAGCTACAAAGCGAATATTGGTAAGGTGCTGAACCGGGGAGTTGAGGTGTCGTTAAACGCCTACGTGATCCGGGATAGTGAACGGAGTCTTTTCTGGTCGATCGGCGGGACGATTCTTTACAATAAAAACGAGATCAAGAAGATTTCTAATTCGTTGGAGTTCCTGAACGATGAATTGTTGGAAAGTGACGGGGCTAATCCTAGTTTCCTTTTCAAGGAAGGGCAATCCATGAACACGATTTTTGCCGTGCGTTCTTTGGGGATTGACCCGGCAAACGGTAAGGAGATTTATTTGAAGGCGGATGGTCACACGTTGACTTATGATTGGGATGCGAAAGACAAGGTGGCTTGTGGGGTGAAAGATCCGAAGGTGTGGGGTAATTTTAACACCATGCTCCGGTATAAAGGTTGGATGCTTAACGCCATTTTCAGTTATCGTTGCGGTGGGCAGATGTACAATTCGACCTTGGCGAACAAGGTGGAGAATATTCACCCGATCAATAATGCGGACAAGCGCGTACTTTACGACCGGTGGAAGAATCCGGGCGATCATGCCAAATATAAAGGGGTGACCGATCTTTCAACGACGCAGGCAACGAGTCGTTTCGTGGCAGACGAGAATACGTTGGAATGCGGTAGCATTTCTTTAGGATACGAGTGGACTTCCGAGTGGTTGAAAAGAAATCTTTCTATTTCCTATCTTTCTTTGACGGGGTATGGCGAGGATATTTTCCGCATTTCGAGTATTAAACAGGAGCGCGGGACCGATTATCCTTTCGCACGGAAGTTTTCGCTCTCGCTGTCTGTCAGATTTTAACCGTTTAATTGAAAAATCAGAAAGTAATGAAGAAAAGATATTTTATTTGGTTCCTGACGGGATTCCTGATGTTGAATTGCAGTTGTAATGACTGGCTGGATGTAAATCCCCGCACGGAGATGAAAGAGGAGGATATGTACCAGAGCGAGAAGGGATTCAAGAATGTGATGAATGGTATTTATATCCAATTGGCTTCCAAAGATCTTTATGGTAAGAATACGAGTTATTATTTCCCTGATTTGTTGGCCGGATACTGGTACAAGACAAATAATTCAACGGAGAATTATATCATGTCGTATCTTTACAGTAATTCGTACGTGGAGAACGTGATCAAGACGATCTGGAGTAAGTATTACACGGTAATCGCACATATTAACGATTTGTTGGAGAATTTGGATAAAACGGACGTGCATTTCACGAATGGTAACAAGGAGTTGCTTTACGGCGAGGCTTATGGGTTGCGAGCGTTTCTTCACCTGGACGTATTGCGTCTTTTCGGTCCCGTGCCGGTGGGAGCGTCTGATGGTACGAATGCGATTCCTTACGTGACGGAATTGACGCGTGACCCGTCGAAATTGGTATCCGTGACGTACGGGGAGGTGAAAAGGATGATACTGGAGGATTTGGACCGGGCAGAGAAATATCTTGCGGCCGATCCTTTCACGTTGGGTTCTATGTATGATCTGAATAATCCCGGGGGAAACGGCGTGAATTACACGCCTGATGACGACTGGCATTATTACCGGCAGACACATTTTAATATCTACGCGGTGGATGCGACCCGTGCCCGTTTCTATCAATGGATCGGTGATAAGACTCAAGCGGAGATTTACGCTAAAAAAGTTGTAGGTGTGAAGAATACGGACGAAACGGATAAATTTGTGCTTGCCACGAACAGCTCTTACACGAGTTCGGAAAAAGGGGCTTTGGTGATGGCGAGTGAACATGTTTTTGCCGTGAATTGTTCGGATTTACAGGATATTATTAACGGGGTAATGATTACTTCTTCTTCTTCACGGCCGAAGTTGTATTTGCAAAATGCTTGGATTTCGAGCGTGTACGAGAATCCGGAATCGGATAATCGTAGTAAAGGCGGGCGTTATTTCCAGACGGACGGGAGTTACGCTTACTATCTGAAATATTACGAGAGCGGTACGATTGCGGCAACCGATATGGTGCCGTTGATCCGGCTTGCCGAGATGTACTTGATCCTGATCGAGAATTCGACTTTAACGGAGGCTCGGGAATATTTTGAGATTTTCCGGCAAGCGAGAGGAATGGATTTTGCAATTTCTATCGGCGACGAGACGGCAAGGAAGAACCAGGTGGAAAAGGAATATCGCAAAGATTTTTGGGGAGAGGGACAGATGTTTTATTATTACAAGCGTCAGAATAAAACGAGTTGGAGTATTCCGCAGAGCGTGACGATTCCAGAGAATGGATTCGTGGTACCGAAACCGAAGGGACAGAGTGCGTTCGAGTAATAATTGATAATTGAAAATGAAGTTGACTATGAAAAAGATATGGAACTATTTGATTTGTGGCATGGTTTTGCTGGCGGTAGGATGCGAGCGGCATGACGCGCAGGTGTTCGAAGGGGAGGCACGGGTGTGTTTCTTGAGGGGAGAAGATGGTAAGGGGCAGCAGGATAGTATTTTGCAAAGTTTTTTCGTCGTGCCGGAAACGTTGGATCGGGATACGGTGTGGGTGGAGATTGCGTTGATGGGGTTCCCGGTGAATGAAGTACGTCCATTGAAGATTGTCCAGACGAATCAGAATGCGGCAGATGCTGCCGTTGCGGGTACGCACTATATCGCTTTCGATGATGCGGAGGTGAAGGATTTGATGGTCATGGGTGCGAATCAGGTGACGGCTAAGATTCCGGTGATTTTCTTGCGGGATATTTCGTTGAAGACAGGGAAGAAACGTTTGGAAATGACAATCGAGGAGAACAGTTATTTTAAACGGGGAATTGATGCTGACTGTAATTTTATGGTGCAGACGACGGAGTTGGCGGAGATCCCGACGAACTGGGATAGTGCATGGAAATCGTATTTCGGGATATGGAGTTCACGGAAGATGTGGTTTATCGTGAATTACTTGGGACTGGATGATTTCGAGGCGGAATACGACGCTGGATATAAAAAGTATTTGAAGCAAAAAGCGCATTCAAAACTCAACGAGTATAACGCAACGCATGATGAGCCGCTTTGTAATGATCCGACCAAACATCATGAAGACGGTAAACAATGCGAGAATTGTGTGGTATTTCCTTAATTAAAAATGACTGACAATGAAAAAATATATTGGAATATGTTGCCTGTTGGCAATGGCGTTTATTGCCGGGTGTATCGACGACAGGGGTAATTATGATTATATTCCTTCGAGCGAGGTTTTCCCGGTAAAGATTACCGGATTGGATACGAGTTACGATTGTTTGGTTGGCGACACGATTCGCGCGCGGCCTGTTGTGACCGGGGCGGATAAAGATTTGAAATACACGTGGTTTGTTTATCAACGTGGGGTCGCTTTCAGTGCTGAAGATACGTTGTGTCACACGAAAGATCTGGAATGGTTGGTGGATCGTGACGTGAATACCTATTATTTATTGTTTGAAGTGCGAGATACTGTTCGGGATTTGTTTGTCAAGAAGACGTTAAATCTGAATGTTAGTACAATTTATTCAACGGGGTGGTTCGTGTTGGAGGATAACGGGACAAGCACGGATCTGGACATGGTGTCGAATGGGAAAACGACGGAGAACCTGATGACGACTTTCGGGAGCGGCAGGATGGAAGGGCAGGCAATTAAGATAGACTTTAAAGACCGGCATCCACAAGAAGTGGAGAATGTTGATGGAACCGTGACAAAAGAGTACAAGAAAGCGTTCACTGTGATTTCCGGGAGAGATATGCGGGTGTATGATGCACAGAATATGGCAGTTTTGAAATATAAGGATGATTGTTTTTATGAGATGCCTGAAAATTTGAGACTTTTGAATGTTGCAACTAAAACAACTTCCGATGAAGTGAACGTGAACGGGAAGTTTTATTTGATGAGTACCGGGAATATAGGAAAATTCGGTTACCCGATGATGGGAACTGATGGAACGGAAAATTATCGTATTTTCAAAGATGGGATTCTGTATGCGCAACATTGTTTTCTGTGGGACGAAGTAAGTCAATCTTTTGTTTATGCTTACGTGGGTAATTCGAAATTTAATGTTTTGAATGAAGCCGGGGATGGAGAGGTTAATTATGGTGTGGTTTCCAATACCGGTTGTGAAATGAAAAGTTTCAGATTCCGAGGCTATAAATCGAGTGTGTATTCAGCTTACGCTTTATGGTTGAGCAGAGAGGGTAAATACGAGATATTGGATTTGGGTTTTAAATCAACAAACTACCCGATAAGGGGTAAATATAGTTTGCCTGTTGGTAGCAGATTGACGGAAGCTGAAGTTGTAGAGGCGCATCAGACGGAGGCTAAAATATTTTTTTCAAAAGGTAATCAATTATACGAGCATTTAGTTAATCCCAATACGGAATTATCAAGTCGGGAACGTGTGGTTTATACTTTCCCGGCCGGTGAAGAGATCTCTTGTATCCGTCACGTTGTTGCCGATAATAAGTATATAGAAATGCAGTTGAATCACCTGATCGTCCTGACCAATAGCGCAAGCGGTTGGAAAATGTATGGATTTGAGTTTATTAACGGGGGCGGAGAGTTTGATATGACCGTGTTGCCGGAGAAAGCCATGATTGGACAGGGAGAAGGAAACGCTCGCTACGTGATGAGAATGGATAATAACAGGACATTTTAATTAAATTGCAGTCACATGCTGAAAAGTTTATTGATAGCGGGAGCGTTGGTTGTGCTGGGAAGTGTTTGTTGCGGACAGCAGGTCGGGATGAAGAAAAGCTTACCGACGATAACGGGTTGGAAAGATGCGGGACATTATATCGAGCAGGTACGGGAGGGGAAAAAGAGTGTCCTGTATGCCGTGGATGTGGTGACTGGCAAACGTACCCCTTACACGCCGATAGCAAGAAAGGCTGCGGCTATGGTAAAGGTATCGGACGGGGAGGTGGTTTACATCGCCCCCGACGGTAGCCCAAAACAGTTGACCCGCACGATGGCTGAAGAAAAGAATCCCGTGCTTTCACCGGATGGGAAATGGGTTGCTTTTACCAGAAATAACGATCTGTACGCGATTGAAGTAGCATCCGGGCGTGAAATCCGGTACACGACGGACGGTTCGGACGTGATCAAGAACGGGTATGCCTCCTGGGTATATTACGAGGAGATTCTAGGACGTGGTAGTAATTACCGCAGCTTCTGGTGGTCTCCGGATAGTCGTAATCTTGCCTTTTTGCGTTGTGATGATTCGAGAGTACCGGTTTACCCGTTGTATAACGTGAAGGGACAGCACGGGCAACTGGAAGTCAATCGTTATCCGCGGGCGGGAGATCCCAACCCGGAAGTGAGCGTGGGTATCGTGCCAGTGGAGGGAGGATCGGTTGTCTGGGCGGCGTTCGACCCGAAAAACGATCAATATTTCGGTACGCCTTTCTGGCGTCCGGATGGGAGCGGGTTGTTGGTGCAGTGGATGCCTAGGGAACAAAATAACTTGAAATTATATGATATTGATCCGGCTACCGGGAGCAAAACGGAAATTTATAACGAGGAGCAGTCGACTTGGGTGGAGTGGATTGAAGGTTTGCACTGGGTGAAAGATGGTTTTATGATGATCCGGGATTTTGACGGGTGGGAGCAGATTTATCTGCATCATTCTGACGGTTCGTTGAAGCAGAAATTGACATCAGGCCGAATGTGGGGTACGAAGATCACGCGTATCGACGAGAAGAACCGTCAGGTATATTTTACCTCGAAAGGTGAGATTTCGACACGGAATGACTTTTATTGTGTTGGATTTAATGGAAAGAACCAGCGGAGACTAACGTTCGGGGAATATAACCATAAAAATATTATGCTATCGCCGGATAATCGTTATTTTATGACCTGTTACGATAACTCATCTACCCCGACTCGTCTGGGATTGGTAAACGTGAAAAGCGGAAAGGTAAATGTGTTGGGGGATTTGAATGATCCGGGTATTGATCCGAAGACAGTGGAACGGAAAGAGATGTTGTGGTTGACAACAGAGGACGGGTTTAAAATTCCGGCCATTATCTATTGGCCTTCCGGGATGAAGGAAGGGAAGCGCTATCCGCTGGATATTCACGTGTATGGTGGTCCTAACCATGGTTCTGTGAGTGATTACTGGTCATCATCGAGTAGCACAAGGGATGCGGATTGTATCCGTGTGGTCATGGATCATCGGGGATCGGGACATTGTGGAAAAGCGGGGATGAATTACATGCACCGGAACTTGGGTAAATGGGAAATGACGGATTATATTGCCTGGGTGAAATTGTTGAGGACTTATCCGAACGTGGATAGTACCCGCGTGATGATTAGCGGTGGTAGTTATGGCGGTTACATGACGACATTGGCGTTGACTTACGGGGCAGAGTACTTTCAATACGGTTATGCCAAATTCGGGGTGATGGACTGGATGCTCTACGATTCGCATTACACGGAGCGTTATATGGATCGCCCGCAAGATAACCCGGAAGGATACCGGGCGGCTTCCGTCTTTACTTATCTTGATCGGTACCAGTCGCGAGGTCCGGCCATGTTGCGGATCGTTCACGGGATGATGGATGATAATGTGCACATGCAGAATAGCATGCAACTGGTGGATACGCTTCAGCAGATGAATAAGGAGTTCGAGTTGATGCTTTTTCCCGGTGAACGTCATGGGTGGATGAGAAAAATGAAATTTACATTGAAGGATTTGCGTGATTTTAAAGAACGATATTTAAAACGGGAAGATGAATAGCTCCCAAATGATAGGAAAGATGAAAAGATTGATTTTATTTACATTATTGATAGCTGTTGTGGTGATGAATGCGACAGCCCAGAATCGGAGTATAAATTTCGAGCAGACAAAAGAATGGAAAAAAATTGTCAAGAAGGCAAAGAAGGAGAAGAAATTGATTTTTGTAGATTGCTATACTTCGTGGTGTGGACCATGTAAAATGCTGGCGAAAGACGTATTCACGAATGATAAGGTGGCTGATTTTTTTAATGCTAATTTCGTTAATGCTAAATTCGATATGGAGAAAGAGGCCGATGGGGTGGTGTTGAAAAAACAATTCGGGGTAAATTTTTTCCCTACCTTGGTGTTTGTTGATCCCACGTCTGGTGAAGTTTTGCATCGAATGGTCGGAGCCGGTTCGCCCGAATGGTTGATTGCCGGGGGAAAACTGGCCATAGATCCGGATAATAATCTCCGTAGCATGGTGAAACGTTATGAAAACGGGGAACGGGACGGCGAGTTTATAAGAGATTACGCGGGAGTCTTGTTCTCGGCATACACGCGGGATGAGGCGGCTCGTGTCGCTTGCGAGTATCTGGACCCTCTGCCCGTGGATAGTCTGGTGATGCGGGAGAATTGGCAAATGATCAAGCGTGTCGTGAGCGATCCCCTGTGCCCTTTGTTGAAACGGGTAATGGCAGAACGGGAGAAGTTTTATGCCACGATTGGACGAAAGGAGGTAGATGCTAAATTGGAGAAAGTGATTTACAATGCTGTTGATAAATTGACTGGCTGGAGTCCGAAGAAGAAAAAAGCGTTTGACGAGAAAGGTAATCAAGAATTAATCAATTACCTGATGAGTATTGATTTTTACGCGGCTCCTGCCGGATTGGCCGGTTTGTACACGGCCGCTTATGTACGCGAGGGTGATTTCCGGGGTATGTTGAATAAGATGGATGAGGTGTTCAGCTATAACTTGTTCAGAAATGGGGCCGAATTACCTTATTTTCGGGATAACATACGGTTGTTAGGGAATAGTGAGGATAAGGCATTGGTGGAGGAAGGAATTCAACGGATAGATCGTTTTATGGTTCAAGATACGAAACCTCTTGATAAATCGAATCTGATGAGAGTAAAAGCGTTTTTACAAAAAAAAATAGGAGACTCTGCGGGAGCGGAGGCTTCCACTAAGGCGGCTGAAAATTATCTTCGGGAAATGAGGAATAAAAAATAGTTCGGGTTTTAGCCTGTAAAAAAGTCCGTAAGGTCAATTATAACAATTTGCGTTGCCTAGTCCGCCTCTGTAAATGTTGACTTTGCGGGCTTTTTTGTGTTTATGGATGGTTGGGCTTTTTGTGTTTCGGGATATTTTTATAGTTTTGTCAAATCAAACTATGATATATGTACGAATCTCCGGATGAAATAATTAACGGGATAAATGAAAAGAGCGATAGGGCTTTTAAGTATCTATTTGATACTTACTATCCTTCTTTATGTCGTTACGCGAGGCAATTCGTGGGAGAATTCATTGATGAAGAGGATGTTGTGCAGGAGATTTTCGTGAAATTATGGGAACGGGAGGGTGGTTTTGAGAATTTGAAGGCTTTATCGGCTTATCTTTATCGTGCGGTTCATAATGCGTGTCTCGTTTATATTCGGGATGGAAAGGAAAAACGGGGTGAAGAGTTAATCAATCGGTTGGGGGACGTGTTGGAATTTGAAACTCCGGATAATGAGCAGTTATTGATCGAGGAGGAATATTATCGTCAGATATTTGTTGCTTTGAATTCCTTGCCGGAGCAACGTCGTGTTATTGTGGAAATGACAATGGAGGGCAAAAAGAACGAGGAAATTGCCGAAGCCTTACAAGTTTCCGTGAATACGGTTAAAACATTGAAAAAGAAGGCTTACGTCTACCTGCGGGAGAAACTGTCTAGGGAGAGCTGGATGTTTTTATTTACTTTTTTATAATTTTTTCTTCAAAAGTATCACCCTGTTTTGTTAATCTGTGTTTCTATAATAGAAATAGAATCTATTATGAAAGATTTTAACAGGATTGCGAGTTTATTTCGGAAATTCAGAACGCACACGATTCTAGAGGATGAAGTACACGAGTTGAGAGACTGGTTGAAAGGAAAGGAGAACCGGGAACTTTTTAAGCGTGCGATGAGAGGTGAGCGGGAGACACACGTGATGCGAGAACTGAAAAAGTACGACCGTGAGGCTGCTTTTCGGAGATTTACCGAACGTGTACATCCGAAGAGACGGAGGATCAGATATTATGTACGATTAGCTGCGGCTGTGGCTTTACCGATTGTTTTGAGCGTGTCGGTTTATTGGTGGATGGAAACTCCGGCACGGGAAACGGAGCCTGTGGCAGAAATTATTTCTTTGACTCCCGGTCAGAAAAAGGCGATCCTTACATTTGACGATGGTACTAAAATGGCATTAGGCGATGCCATAGAAGAGAAAATCGTTTTAAATGAAGGAGCTTATTTGAAAATTGATTCTTCGGGGTTAAGGTATGATTTTAAGGAGACGGGTGAAGCAATAAAAATGAACGAGTTGTTCGTACCCCGGAGAGGGGAGTACAATCTGACGTTGTCCGATGGAACACGGGTATTTTTGAATTCCGATTCCAAGCTCATGTATCCTGTGGCTTTTGGGGACGGACAGAGAGAAGTCATTTTGGAAGGAGAAGCTTATTTTGACGTGGCGAAGGATGAGAAACGTCCGTTCGTGGTGAAGACGAGTGATTTATCCGTCCGGGTTCTGGGAACAGCTTTTAACGTGAAGAATTATCCGGACGATTTATGTGTGGAAGCTACGTTGGTTCGTGGAAGTGTGAAGATTCTGGAAGAAGATCAGGAAATGTTGCTTGAACCGGGAGAACAGGCCCGACTGGATCGAAGTTCCGGTAAAATGAACAAAATACAGGTAAACACGGCTTTGTATACTTCTTGGAAAGATGGTTTGTTTATTTTCGAACGGGAGCGTCTGGAAGACATCCTGACGACTTTAGCTCGTTGGTACGATGTGAATATCTTTTATCAGCGTTCTACCGTGAAGGATGAGTTATTTACCGGGGATTTGAAGAAATACGATGGTATAGAAGAACATTTGAAAATGTTGGAAATGACAACTAATGTACAATTTGAAATACGTGGTAACATGATTGTTGTGAAATAAAAAAAGAAGATTAGCGTTCCAGCGCTAATCTTCTAAATCAGTCAAAAATGTAATATTAACATTTTAAGCAAAACAAATGTATGAAAAAAAATCGAAATGGGCGAATTCCATGGCGGGTAATTCGTATTAGAAAAATCGTGCAAATTATGAAATGGATTTTTATGCTGTTTTTTGTAGGTTGTATGCAACTTTCTGCGGCAGTTTATTCGCAAAAAGAGAGAATGAATATTTCGGTAAAGGATGTCTCTATTGAGGAGTTGATCAAAATGATCAAATCCAATGTGCAGGTTGATTTCTTGTATAATTTGAAAGAAATCGAGCGTAATGGGACTGTTAGCATGAAGATGAAAAATGCAACTGTGGAAGAAATTTTACAAGAGGCTTTTCGTGGGAAAACTTTGACTTATGCTTACGTGAACGGAGTATTTATTATTCGTCCTATGCATGTTGTAATGAGAGATTCGGTAAAAAAAACATACACTATAAAAGGACGGGTTTTTGATGCGAAGAAACAACCGTTACCTGGTGTAACAATTCGTGTGGACGGAACTCTTGTTGGTGCGGCAACCGATGATCAAGGAAAATTTACAGTTGTCGTTCCTCAAGATACGGGAAGGTTGATATTTACTTTTGTTGGGTTTAAACAGAAAAGTGTTGCTTTTAAAACAGGGCAGGAATTAGTTATTGTTCTGGAAGAGGATGTAGAAGATCTGGAGGAAGTGGTTGTGACGGGCTATCAGGTGATCAATCGAAAAAAATTGACAAGTGCTATTACTTCTGTGAAAATGGATGATATCATGATTCCTGGAGCAACATCCATTGATCAGATGCTGGAGGGACGTATCCCGGATCTAATGTTAACCACGAATTCCGGGGAGGTTGGTGTTGTACCACGTTTGAGGATTCGTGGAACTTCAACTTTAATAGGTAACCGGGAACCTTTATGGGTGGTTGATGGAGTTGTTGTTAATGATCCGGTTCCTTTGGATTCGGATGTTTTGAATGACCCGGATTATGTGAACCGGATCGGGAATGCAATTGCAGGTTTGAATCCACAGGATATTGAACGTTTAGACGTGTTGAAAGATGCGGCTGCGACGACCTTGTATGGAACTCGTGCTGCTAATGGAGTAATCGTTATTACCACGAAAAAAGGGCATATAGGAAAACCTTTGGTGCGGTATAATGTCACTGCGACCTACAAACGTCGTCCTCGTTATAGCGATCGTCAAATAGATCTGATGACTTCTAAAGAAAGGGTTGATTTGTCCCGGGAGTTGGTATCTCAGTCTTACGTGTATCCGTCGGATATGACCGTGATTGGATATGAATATTTACTTCAACAGCTTTATGCGGGAGCTCTTGATGATGATCAATTTGCCCGTGAAGTGAAAAAATTGGAGAATAATAATACGGATTGGTTTGACATTCTAACACGGGATGTGGTTTCCCACAATCATACGTTGAGCATTTCAGGGGGGACGGAGGCTTTACGTTATTATTCTTCTGTCGGGTATTCTCAAGATAATGACGTGATTAAGGATCAGGGTATTTCTCGTTATACCGGAAATTTGAGCTTGGATGCGAATCTTTACAAGTGGTTGACTGCAGCAATTGATTTTAATGCTAGTATTAGTAAAAGAAATTATGAACAAAGTGAAATAGGGTCTATCAATTATGCTTATATGGCCAGTCGAACGATTTCTCCTTATGATGAGAATGGCGAATTAAGCTATTATAAGAAGAATGTAAATTCCAGTTATGGTTATAATTTTAATATTTTAAACGAGAAAAAAGAGAGTTATACTTCTCAGGATAATAATAATTTTAATTTAAGTACTCAGTTAAATTTTTTATTTACGGATTATTTGAATGCTAATATCCTTTTTAATTATGCGGTGTCAAATGTGAATGCGGAAAGTTATTGGGGGGAGAAAACCTGGCATGCGGCTACATTACGTTTATCAGATTATGGAGTGACAGCTCCGGCTAGAAGTCTTATGCCTTATGGGGGAGAATTGACAGCACAAAACACCCGGAATGAAACTTATACCCTACGTTTTCAGGTAAATTTGAATAAATATTTCGGGCAGGAAGATAAGCATAATTTGAATGGTACGTTTGGATACGAGATGTCATCTTCTCGTTACGAGGGATATCAAAATATAACTCGCGGATATTATGCAGACCGGGGTAAAAAATTTGCCAGCAACATTTCATCTTCCGATTATGCTACTTATAATGCTTGGGTAATGGGTAATGTCCCGACAATTACGGATAATTTAACCAATTTGATAGGTGCTTATATCACCTTGACGTATAGTTATCAGAATTTATTCAGTATTAATGCTAATACTCGTTATGACGGTTCCAATAAATTTGGTAGCCGTAGCAATGAGAAGTTATTACCGGTATGGGCTGTATCGGGTGCGTTTAATATATCAGAGTTACCGGCTTTAAAGAGTGATTGGCTGAATTTTTTGTCTTTAAAGATGTCTTATGGTTATCAGGGAAATATGTTGGATGGACAAAGTCCGGAATTATTACTTATCAATAATCCCAAAGATACTTATTATGACAAATTTACCTCATCTGTGTCTTCTTACCCGAATCCTGATTTGAAATGGGAGAGAACAGGATCGTTTAATATGGGTTTGGAGTTATCTGTTTTGGATAATCGAATTCAAATTAGTGGGGATTACTATCGTAAGCGTACGAAGGATGCTTTTATGAATAAACCGATTTCTAACGTGAACGGACAGAATTCATACGTGATAAATTCCGGAGAGATTTTGAATACCGGTTACAATATTTCATTAAATCTGGTACCAGTAAAGACGCGTGACTTTAAATGGTCGTTGTCAACGATGATTTCTAAGACTAAAAATAAATTGAATACCCAGCCCAATGCGGAGGTACACGAATTGTCTGATTTTTTGACCGGGACGGCTTTAGTAAAAGGAAAAGCGGTTAGTACTTTTTATTCCTATCGTTTTGTTGGTTTGAACCCTCTGGATGGAGGACCTCTGTTTGATGATTATTCGGATCGGATCGACTTTTTGAAGAATCTGGATAAGTATGACACGTATACAACTGTGCTAAAGGCGACGGGGAAACGTGATCCTTCTATATCTGGAAATTTGTATAATAATTTTAGTTACAAACGTTTACGTGCTAGTGTGGTTTTGGCATATAGCCTGGGGGCCAGCTTGCGTTTATCAAGAGTATTTGCCCAGACAATCACCGATTCGGATAACCGGAATATCTATTCGGAATACAATGCGAGTCGAGCATTATTAAATCGTTGGAAAGTGCCCGGGGATGAGAAAAAAACTATTATTCCGGCTATTCTTAGTACAACGGATCCGGGATATGGTGTTTATAGTCGGCATTGGTCAGTAAATAGTTCTTATGAAGGAGTGTTTGTTGCTGATAATTATTGGGATATGTATGATTATTGTGATGCTCGAGTAGTAAGTGCCGATTATTTGAAATGTAGTAATGTTAGTTTAGCGTATGTATTACCGGATGAATGGTTGAAGGCGGCTGGAATTTCTCGTTTGGAAGCCACGATCTCGGCAACGAACTTGTTTACAATATGTTCGAAAAAATTGAAAGGACAAACTCCGACACAAAGCGTGTTTAATCAGGTGCAATTGTCAGAACGTCCTACAATTTCTTTAGGGTTGAATGTTTCATTTTAATAATAGGATATTATGAAATATATTATTATATGTAGCGTAATGCTTTTCTTTTTAGGAAGTTGTAGTTTCTTGGAAGAATATTCGCAAGATACGATTCAAGTCAGGGGATATGAAGATCTTGAAGAATTGTTGATCGGGGAAGGATATATGAATGTGAATGCTTCTTATTCGTTGGAGAATGGTGCTAGTTATTATCCTTATATTCACTATATGTCGGATGAAACCGAAGAATGTGAAAAAAGTGATTTTGGTTCCAGTGCTTTTAATCGTAGGGATGCTATCTTTGGATATTATACTTGGCAAGATCGTTGTGGGGTGGATGAATCAGGTTCTTCTTACGCGGATGAAAGTAAGGATTGGACGAAATTGTATTATCACATAAACGTGGTAAATAATGTTATTGATTTGATTGATGAATATACGAGAGGAAGTGAGAATGATATACGAGAAGCCATGCGAGTAAAAGGAGAAGCCTATTTTTTACGTGGGGCTTATTATTTTACATTAGTAAATTTGTATGGGAAGCCTTACGAGGCATCTACGGCAGATGCTGATTTGGGGGTACCTTTAAAACTCACGGGGGAGATTCAGGATGTTATTTTTCAACGGGAGAGCGTGGCTCAAGTTTACAAACAGATTGAAGCGGATTTGAAAATTGCCGAGGAATGTTTGGGAAAAGCTAATCTTCCGGGGACGATATATCAGGCTGATAGCACGGCTGTGCATTTGTTGATGAGTCGTTTTTATTTGTATAAACAAGATTGGGAACAGGCGTTAAAGTATGCTCAAAAAGTAGTTTCCGTGAGATCTGATTTGCTGGATTTGAATGGCTTTTCTGGTGGATTTTTGTCTAAAAATTCTGTCGAGACTATTTTTTCTATGGGAGGTCACGCTATTACTCACAATACAGTCAATCAATACAAGAGTTTTCAGGTATCGCGCGAACAGTATAATATTTATGCCGAAGATGACTTGAGGAAATCTGTTTTTTTCTGGACATATAATGATTTTGTCGGGTATGCTAAAATAGCTGAAAGTTCCTCGTTTGCAAATAACGATCCTGCGGCTGTCTATTATTACAATTATGCGTTGGCTTATGAAGGTCGAAAAGTAGAAGTTTCAGATAATTTTTTGTTCCGGAATGCGGAGGCTTTTCTGAACGGGGCGGAGGCAGCAATTTATTTGGGTGATGAGACAACGGCTTTGGAATTATTGGAACAACTACGAGTTAAGCGATTTGAGCGTGAAAATTATATCCCGCTTCAAAAAACGGGAGAGGAACTTGTGAATGAGATTCGGGAAGAACGTAGACGGGAATTGTGTCTGGAGGGACATCGTTGGTTTGATTTGAGACGTTATATGGTATGTGAGAAATATCCTTATTCTAAGGAGATCGAGAAGGTTTATTATGTCTATAAGGATTATTCTTCTGATGAGAAGATAGAAAAACGAATTTACAAGTTGGAGAAAAATGATCCGGCTTACGTGTTACCTATTCCTCACGAGGTGTTGGAGTATCATACAGGTATGCCCAATAATATTCATCCTGTAAGGAGTTATAAAATAGAGCCGTTAAATTAATAATTAAACATGTGAATATGAAACTTGTATATTATATATTACTGGGGTGTTTGTGTGTATCTCTATTTCCCGGATGTTCAGAAAAGGAAGAAGTGCAGCCCCTGAATTTGAAGGATAATTATTACGAGGTCCCAGAAGATGCAGATGATCCCGAATCTTTATTGCGTAGAGAGTTTGAAGAGACAATGGGTATTCATTTGCTTTTTAATGATACTTTGAGAAACGAGTACAGGGGAACAGATCGTTATGGCAATGAAGTTTATTTTGTACAAAAGGTCGATTTTTCTTATTATTTGACATCAATGACAAAACAGAGGTATCTTTTTGATTATTTAAGAGATATAGAATCTCAGAGAGCCGCTGTCGAATTTATGAAAGCAAGAATTCTTAGTGCGTTTAGCCCGAAAATTTATCCGTATTCGCTATTATTAGTAAAGCGGATAGATTCTTACAAGGCCAGTTTGGATGGAGATCAATATGAATTGGTGGATGAGGATATGGATTATATAGCCGGATGGAATAGTATGGCCGTGTCTTTCAGGGATGTCTTGAATATGAGTGAACAGGAGAAACAAGAGTATGCGGCTATTGTTTTACGACAAATTGTTTCTAATAGTATTTCTAAGGTAGATGAGTCTGAATTTGAAAAGTTTTTTTCTTATGCGGAGGGGTATTACGAACAGTGGTCTATTTTTCGGCCGTTAAGTGATATTAGAATAGTGGGATTTTTGGGGTCTAACCCGTTAATGGGAACGGTGCGAGTGTGGTTTTCGAAAGCGGAGGATCAGGCTAGTTATGTGAATGCTTTATTGACCATGACAGAAGAAGAATTCATGGCTGAAAATGGAAATTATCCGGCTTGTGTGGCAAAATGGAATGAGATGAAAAGGGTGTTGGTTGATTTAGGATTGAACTTCGATTAATGAGTAAAAATGGAAATTATGAATAGAGGATTATTTATATATGTATTTCTTGGGTTAATGTTGATCTGGGGATGCGATGAAGAAGATAAAGAGATTCCAGTTATAAAACCTAATGCCACGGGTGTTTACGTGGATGAACGTGATGGGACGGAATATGGTTGGGTAAGATATGGGGATCTGGAATGGATGACTAGTAACATGCGTTATGCGCCGGAGTCTGGTTTATACGGGAAATATGAAGATGATGCTGTTATCGGGGAAGGATCAATGCAGGAGGCTATGTACGAGAAATACGGGTATTGGTATGATTATAATGCTGCCCTTTTGGTGGCACCAAAAGGATGGCGTTTACCAACGGATGAGGATTGGCAAAAATTGGAAATGGCCTTGGGTATGAGTTCTAAAGAGATTGCTGCCGAAGGTTTCCGGGGAAATTATGAAGGGGAATTGTTACAACAGGGGGATGAAGGAACCGGAATTCAATTAGCTGCGGGAGGATTTTATTCTGAGCATACGGTAGCTTATACCGAGCATTGGCGTTTCCGTGGTGTTTATGGTTTCTTTTGGACTGCAACGGAAGACCCTAATAATAGTGGATTTATTTTTTATCGTAAGGTCGCTTATAATTCAACTCAGGTATTTCGGGCGAGTACAATGAAAACCAATTGGCTAAATGTGCGGTGTTGTCGGGATGCTCAATGAATGAGAGATATCATGTTGTGAACGAGATTCTTTACAAGAATCTCGTTTTTTGCATCATTATTTTGTAATATTTAGTAAATATATTTGGCTCGAAATTGAATTCCCGGAGAAAAATCATAGCTTTGTATAACAAAAATAATAGCCAATGATCGTCAAGTTCGAGAAAGAGTATTTGTCAGAGCTATATTAAAAAGGAAAATGCAGTGATAAAAAACATCGCTTTCAACCACAAGTAATAAAGAATTATATTAGGCGTATAGTCACTCTTAATGAAGCTTGTCGTATTGAAGATCTTTATAATATTAATTCCCTAAATTATGAAATTTTGCAGGGAGATAAAAAAGGAATTTCTTCGATAAAGATAAATGATCAGTACCGATTGGAATTTATGGTTACGATAGATACAGAAAACGAACCAGTTATTACTATTTGTACAATTAAAGAAATAACAAACCATTATAAATAAAGTATTATGGGAAATTTAGGTGAACCTTTCATCCCGACACATCCGGGGGAGATCGTGAAAGAAGAACTAGAATACCGGGGGATATCTCAGAAAAGTTTTGCTAAGGTTGTTGGTGTTTCGTATACTATGCTGAATGATATTCTGAATGGTAAACGCCCCATGTCTACGGAATTTGCTCTTTTAATGGAGGCTGCTATTGGTATTAGTGCTGATCTTCTCGTGAATATGCAGACACGTTATAATCTTCAAATGGCAAGAAAAGATCAAAAGAATATCGATCGGTTTGAGAAGTTGCGTAATATATGTGCTTCATTATTATAGTAAGAATCAAAACCGAAGTCTTATATGAATGAAATACTAGAGTTTGCTAATAGAAATGACTTTCGAGAATGGCTGAGTGATAATTGTTTGTCGAATGCTGGCGTGTGGCTTCTGTTTGGTAAGCCCGGCGGGCCAAAGACGGTAAAAGCGGATGAAGCGCTGGAAGAAGCGCTTTGTTTTGGGTGGATTGACGGGCAAATGCAAAGTCTTGATGATAAGACCTATAAAAAGTATTTTTCTTTACGCAGGGATAACAGCAAGTGGTCAGAGAAGAATAAAGCGTTGATTGAACAGCTTGAGAAACGAGGGATAATGACTGACTACGGTAGGAAGAAAATAGAGGAAGCCCGGAAAAACGGTCAGTGGGATGCCCCGAAAGCCCCGGTTGTTACAGAGGAGCAGGTAACTTTTGTAACCACGTTATTACAAGGATACGAACCCGCCTGTACAAATTTTCAAACCATGTCCTTGTCGGTAAAAAGGACGTATACACGGGCCTATTTGGATGCGAAAACGGATGCCGGACGTGAGAAGCGTTTGGCATGGATGGTCGAACGCCTCAATAAGAACTTAAAGCCGATGTGAAAAGTTTGGGTTTCCCCATGAAGAATTGTAATATCCGTAAATAGAGTATAAACTGACATTTTTGATTTTGTATTGAGGTAAATTGTATTTTAAAGAATACAATTTCGGGTTTATTTTGTATTTTAAAAAATGCAATTCTTTTAGGAGTAAGTGAGAAATGAGGTTATTTATTCAGATTCCGTTATGGATATTCGGGTTGGGGTATTGACAGATATATTTGATGGATTTATTTATGATTAAGTGAATTAGGGGTAAATGATGGCGTGTTTTAGTTGATGTATAGTGTAAGAAGCCGAATGTTGGAATGTTAAATGTAGGAGGGTAGGTGTAATTTTTTTTGTTATTTTGTGGTTTTTGAGAAGGAAATATTTACCTTTGTCTAGTCAATTCGAAAAATATAAAAGAAGTGTATCGCGCAAGAAGGCAAAAGCCTCCGGTAGTGTGAATACACTTTTTTTATTAAAACGAATTGACATGAGTTTAATAATCCGGAGGCTTCCTTAAGCAAACGTTTTTGATAAGATATAGTTACACGTAAGTGTAATATTTTTGAATTCTAATTTGTCTTTTGAGGTGAGAGTACCGTGACGGGAAATCACCTCCTTTTTGTTTTTAACAAAAAATTAAATTGTTAGTATTTTGTAACAGTAGAGATTCGTGCTATATTTGTTTGCGAAAATAGTGCGTGATCTTCAATGATCTTTTTTATTCACATGATTAAAACAATTACACATGAGAAAAACAGTATTAGTTATTTTTAGTTGCTTTCTTTCCCTGTTGATTGTCCCCAAGACTTACGGGCAAGAACAGGATAAGTTGTTGGGACTGCTTAAGGAAGAGTTGGCTCAACAGATGAAAGAACTAAAGGGAGAGGAATTTCCCCCGTATCACATGAATTACAGGGTGATTGACGTGACGTCTTCCGTGGTGTCCGCATCATTCGGGGCGTTGATGAATAGTCAGCAGTATCGCTCCCGGACATTAGTTCCGCAAATTCGTTTAGGGGATGAAAAACTCGATAATTTCAGATTTAGTCAGATGGGGGCACCGATGTCCCAATATCAAGGCCCTTCTTCGGCTCGTCTACCGTTAGATGAGGTGAACAACGAGGATGCTGTGCGTCAAGCGATCTGGAACGAGGTGAACAATCGTTATAAGTTTGCCGTGGATATGTACCAGAAAACGAAGGCTCAGAGTTCGGTAAACGTGGAAGAGGAAGATAAAGCTCCTTATTTTTCGGAAGCTAAGGTAGAAAAATATTACGAGGCCCCACTACCGGCTGAGAAAATGACGATAGACAGGGATCTGTGGGCTGCCCGCATGAAAGAGATTTCGGCCGTGTTCAAGAATCAACCCGGAATTATGAAAGGGGATGCAATCATGATTTACACGGTGGAGAGACGTTATTTCGTGAATAATGAGGGAACCGAGGTCGTTCAGAATTTGCCGTACGCCCGGATCATGGTGTTCGGGGAAACGAAAGCGGATGATGGTATGGAGTTACCGTTGAACTTATCTTACTTCGCTTATGACCCGGCTGATCTTCCCGGAAATGATCGGATTATTGCTGATACCAGAGAGATGGTGAAAACGTTGGAGGCTTTACGCGTGGCTCCCGTGGTTGACCCGTATACGGGTCCGGCTTTGTTGTCCGGTCCTGCCAGCGGCGTGTTCTTCCACGAGATTTTCGGTCACCGGATTGAAGGTCAACGTATGAAGAGCGAGAGCGATGGGCAGACGTTCAAAAAGATGATCGGTCAGTTGGTGTTGCCCGCGGATATGCACGTGTACGATGATCCGACGATTCGGAAATATGCCGGGGAAGATTTGAACGGATTCTACAAATATGACGATCAGGGTGTGAAAGCGGAACGGGTAGACGTGGTGGTGAACGGTAAGTTGAATGACTTCCTGATGACACGTACCCCGATTGACGGCCATCCCCGTACGAACGGACACGCGCGTGCAAGCGATGCGTTTGATCCGGTATCCCGTCAGTCCAATCTGGTGATTGAAACTTCGAACCCGAAGACGAATGAGGAGTTGCGTCAGTTATTGATCGAAGAGGTGAAGAAACAAGATAAAGAATACGGTTATTTCTTTAAAGAGGTAACGAGCGGATTTACATTTACCGGAAAAGGCGGTACCAATTCATTCAACGTGACCCCGTTGGAAGTGTACAAGGTGTTTGCTGACGGACGTCCGGATCAATTGGTGCGTGGTGTGGATCTGATCGGGACCCCGCTTTCGATGTTCTCTAATATCATCTATGCCGGAAATGATGCCCGCGTGTTCACGGGTATGTGTGGAGCCGAATCGGGTTCAATTCCTGTAACGGCTATTTCCCCGACCATTCTGGTAAACAAGGTGGAGACTCAAAGAAAAGCGAAATCACAGGATATTTTACCGATTTTACCACCGCCGGGAGGGGAAAAAGCTAAAAACTAAAAAGAGTTCATAAGGTCCATAAAGTTTATAAAGTCTATAAAGTCCATGGACCCCTGCGGGGCGCATTGTCGACAGCAGCTTGTGCTGCTGAATCACGGAATCGGCAATCTCCGAAACACGGAATTCTTGAATCTAAAATCTAAAATCATTAAATCTAAAATTAAGATGATGAGATATATATTATCGTTATTGATATTTTTTCTGCTGGTGGGGCCAGTGGTTGCACAAAATCAACAAGATCAGACGATCTTTAAGGCCATGCAGGATGAATTGCAAAGAAACAAGGCGGAATTGGCTTTGCCGGGGATGGACAAACCGTTTTATTTGTCTTATTCTTTCGGGATGTACCGTCAGTTTGAGGTGGTAGGCGTGCTGGGGGCTATCACGAATTCGTTAGAGTTGCCTTGGAGAGGAATCGGGTCTACTCAATTGTTGTTGGGAGATTATAATAATACCAGCGATTCTCGTTATATAGGACAATTCTATAAAGTGGGTATGCCCGGAGAGGCGGATTACGATATGATTCGTCGTAATTTCTGGTTGGTATCCGATGTTGCCTACAAGATGGCATTGCGGGAGTCTGCTGGGAAAGAGGCCGCATTGAAAGCAAATCCGCAGACCCCGGAAGAGGCTCAGTTGCCTGATTTGGTAAAGGCCGAGCCGATCACGAAGATCGTGGAGAGTAAAGTTCCTTACGAGATTAATTTGAAAGAGTGGGAGAATACGATTCGTGAGCTTTCCGCTATTTTCAAGAATTACAAGGAAATATATAACTCTTCGGTAGGCATCAGTGGTTTGGATATGGAAGTCTACAAGCAAACAAGCGAGGACGTAACAATGAAACAACCGGTTTCCTATGCTAACTTTTTTGCACAGGGATACGTGACGACCGAAGACGGGGTAAGAATCGGGGATGCGCTTTCTATTTTGGTGGCTCGTCCGCAGGACATGCCGTCTTTGGAGGATCTGAAGAAAAAGGTAACTGCTTTTGCCGAAGGGCTGATCAAGTTGAAAAATGCTCCGGTGGTTGAAGAATTCTATTCGGGTCCGGTTCTTTTCGAGGATGGGGCTTCGTCCAGTATTTTCACGAATAATTTATTGAATCAAGGTGGATTGTTTGCCTATCGCAAAGCTATCGGGCAACCTGCGGGAAGAACATTGGAAGGTCGTATCGGAAGAAAGATCGTGGATAACCGTTTGACGGTTAAGAATTATACAACTTTGGATAAGTATAACGGAATCCCGTTGTTGGGTGCTTACGAGATTGATGCCGAGGGCGTTGTTCCGGAAAAGGAAATGACGTTGGTTGACAAGGGTATTTTGCGCCAGATGTTGAATGGTAGAGTACCTTCTTTGAAAACTCAACATTCCACGGGAAGTTCTCGTTTCGTGATGTCCGGAAGTGACATCGTTTACGTGACGGCTCCGGGTACGATTCATATTCAGGTGGATAAGGGTACGAAACAGGATAAGATGAAAAAAGCGTTGATTAAAGCAGCTAAAGATGAAGGGTTGGATTACGCTTATATCGTACGCGGGTTGGCTGGACCGGCTTCACGTATCTATAAAGTGGACGTGAAGGACGGAAGCGAAACGCAGGTTCGTTTCGGTGATGTTTCCGCTATCAATTTGGCAAAGATCAAGCGGGTTTTGGATATTTCGAGCAAGGAAAATGTATCGAATTACATTTTGAACCGTCAGGTGCTTTCTTCGCTGATTTACCCGGCTTCCGTGTTGATAGAAGACGTGGAGATCAACAAATCGGAACCGAAAAAAGAGAAAGAACCGGTATTGAAATTCCCGTTACAAAGATAGATCGTCTTCAGCGGGTTGCGAATAACAAGTTGGCATTACGAATATATCCGTGAGTCAATTTGATTTCAGAAGCTAAAAACTAAAAGTTCAGAATATTTACTGGCTTTTAGTTTTTAGCTTTTGTTATTTAATGATACCTTTGAGTCGAAAGTTTATAAAGTCCGTAAAGTCACGGGGGCCTTCGGACTGAGTTTTTGGTAGCTTAAGCTGCCGTGTACTGAGCGCCCCGCAGGGGTCTATGGACCTTATAAACTTTATGGACTTTATAGACTTTTGACTAAAATGCGTTGCGTATGGCGTTTGAGAATATTCGTTTGGTAGCTCGTTACGAGCGAAGACTGATTATAAGAAATAAATTATTCTGGATTTTTGCCATTTGCGTGGTCGGGGGGATCGCCTGTATGCAATGGGGATGGCAGGGGCAACGATTGGGCGGATGGCATTGGACGGATCGGGCGTTACCTTCGTTTATTCCTTTCCTGAATGCTTGGGTGTATAACCTGGTACAGGGGATTGTCGTGATTTTTATCGGGATAGATTTCGTGTGGCGGGATCGACGTTTGGAAACGAATGTGGTGTTTTCGGCTCGACCGGTGAGTAATCTGGCTTATCAAGCGGGAAAGGTGTTGGGGATTATCGAAGTCTGTTTGTTGCTGAACGTGTTGACGATGGGTGCCGGGATGTTAATTCATCTGTTGTTCGGGGAACTGGGGACCTTCCAGTTGAGACTTTATTTGATATATATGTTGGTGGTAACCCTACCCACTTTGTTTTTCGTGTTGGGAATAGCGTTGGTAATAGCGAATCGGGTCAGGAATCATGCCGTGGCGATTCTTCTCTTGTTGGGGATATTCGCCGCGTTTTACTTTGGAGCTTCGGGGTTGTTCTGGGGCGTGGCTGATCCTTGGGGAAGAAATTTGCCGCTCTTGTTTTCCGATGTCACGGGTTTGTCCCGACCGCTTTGGATTGCTTTGCAACGAGGTGCGTTTTTTGTGTGTGGAACGGGGTTGATCCTGTTGTCCATGGGAATGATGAAGCGCTTGTCGGAACGGGTCGGAACGATCCGGGTAATGCAGGTCGTGGGGGTGATTTGCGTGTTGCTGGGGTTTGTTTTAGGATACGGGTATTTTGATAAATTTCAAGAGATAAACGCGAGGAGAAATGTATACCGGGCCGTGTTTGAAAAGTACGAAAGCGGGAGAGGGTGTCACGTCAAAACACATGATATTTATTTTCAACAGACGGGTGAACGTGTGACGGGAGAGAGTTGTTTGGAGGTGGCAAACACGGGTAACACTCCTTTGGAACGCCTGTTATTTTACTTGAATCCCGGTCTGGAGGTAACGACCCTGACGGACGGACAGGGAAATGGGGTGGCCTACAACCGTGAAGAGCAGGTTGTTCACGTGGAGAAAGGATTACAACCCGGAGAAGAGATTGTTTTACGCATGACGTACGAGGGGGTGATTGACGAGGCGGTTTGTTACCCGGAACTGACGGACGAGGAGTTTCACGATACCCGGTTAATGAACTTTTTCCGGGTTTATCATCAGGTGTTCCGGCATGGAGGAAATTACGCCCGTGTCGGGGACGATTACACGCTGCTCTTTCCGGAATGCCTGTGGTATCCGGTTAGTGAGCCTCCCGCGAATATAAACGTACCGTTAAGTCATCGGTATGATTTCACGCTTTATTCTTTGAAAGTCGGGAACGTGGGGGAACGAGTTGTTATCTCGCAGGGAGAAGCGGACAGGCGAGGCGATACGGTTGTCTTTAAAAATCAAGAGCGGTTGCCTCGTTTGAGTTTGAGTATCGGTAATTACGAGCGGCGAAATGTCGTGGTGGATTCGTTGCAATTGGAGTTGTTTTATTTCCCGGGACATGATTTTTTCTTGGAGGATTATACGACGACCGGGGATTCTCTGACATTGCTTGTGCAGGAGCCGGTGGGGCATATCCGGGCAATGAGGGATAGTGATTATCCTTACCGGAAATTTACGGTTGTGGAGACTCCGGTGAATTTTATTCCGTACCAGCGAAAAGGAGTGGAAGGAAGTGGATTCGTGCAACCGGAGATATTGTTCTACCCGGAGAGAATGTATCTTGGATATTATTCACACGTGGAATATTGGCCTGGCGAGGAGGATGACCGAAATCGTTTTGAATTGGAGCGGGACGGGTTTGAAAATCTGTTAATGGTGAATTTATCGACCGGTCCTTTTGATTGTTCTGTCATGTTCGATGATTTCGGGGGAATCCTGCAATCGGATGAATATCCGGGTTTCGGGAGAGTTGCGAATGATTTGTCCCGGATCAATCTGGGGGTGAAGCCGAGGGTATATCTGGGAGACGAAATCGAGTACCCTGAAATCGTGGCCTACTGGGAGAAAAAGTCTTTACGGGATGCGTTAGAGGATAACGAAACGAAATACCATCATTTACGGATATTGTTGGATTGGAAGTTCGCGCAGATAGAGAAGCATTTGCAGGCACTCGTGGGAGAACGGGAGTTGTTTGAGTTTGCTAAAGGGTTTAAAAAAAGGTACTTGCATTCCGGTCCGGACTTTCAGGTTTTCGAGCGGGAGTTCAACGAGCATTTCAAGTTGAATCTTCGGGAAATTCTGGATTGTTACTATGACATGAAAGAATTACCCGTGTTGTTTGTTCGGGATATGCAGATCGAACTGCACGGGGGAGAGGATGAGGAGGAATATATATCGAGTTGTAAAGTGTATAATCCCTCTTCCGTGCCGGCTGTCGTGACCTTGGAGGTTAATACTTATTCAATGGGGGACGGCGAGTACGGGTCTGGAAAACGCAGTTTCTTGATACCGCCTCATGGTTGTAAGGAGATTCGGAATAAATTGGATGATCCGGAATACTTTTTCATCGAAATGAACCTTTGTCAGAATATTCCCGGGGAGAGCAGGATGCAGTTTAGCCCGAAGTCCTTATCTCGTACAGAAGACGGACGAACGGGAGTCTGGGATACAGACAGTTCGGTTTTTACCCGCAAAGAGCCGGGGATTGTAGTGGATAACGGGGACGAGGGATTTGTTATTCACGAGAAGAAACGGAGGGAGAAATTGGCGGCTTATTTTTCGAAACAGACGGATACGAGGAAATATAACTATATATATGATCATGAACGTTGGACGTTAGTCACGGAAGCTAAGTGTTACGGGGATATCGTGAAGAGTGCTTATTATAAAGTGGCCGGGAATGGAAAGACAAAGGTTGAATGGAAGGCGAAAATTGATAAGCCGGGACGATACGAGGTGTTTGCTTATATTCCGGAAGTTGAAACGACTCCGGCTCGAACGTCGTTTGTCCGGGGGGCCCGTCTTTATTATCAAATTGGTTCCAGTGAGGGGATGATTGACGTGGAAGTATCACCGGATTCGGAGGAACTGGGGTGGGTTTCTTTAGGGAAATATGATTTTGATGCCGGAGAGTACAGCGTGTTTCTGAGCGATAAGGGGGGCGATTCGCTGATCTTTGAAAAAAATGAGGATTATGCTTGGGAGTCCGAGGCCGTACAATTGATTTTTGCCGATGCGGTGAAATGGGTTCCTGTTCGGAATTAGGAATGTTGTTTGGTGGAGAGTAGGAGAACCTATTGTGACCATTTTAATTAAATAGTATGGATAACCGAGGTTGATTTATTATTTTTGTCGTAATAAATCGGGTATAATGAAAGATAAGATAAATAAAACGAATGCCGCACGTTTGTTGGATAAGGCAAAGATCACTTACGAGTTGATACCTTATGAGGTGGATGAGAATGATCTGGCGGCAACGCACGTGGCAGCCCAACTGGGGGAAAATATAGAACAGGTGTTCAAGACATTGATTTTACACGGGGATCGGAGCGGTTATTTTGTTTGCGTTATTCCAGGGGATCACGAGGTAGATTTGAAGTTGGCGGCCAAAGCTTCCGGGAATAAAAAAGCTGATCTGATTCCGATGAAGGAGTTGTTGCCCGTTACCGGGTATATCCGGGGCGGTTGCTCGCCGATCGGGATGAAGAAAGATTTTCCCACGTTTATTCATGAAAGCTGTTTGCAGTTCGAGTATATCTATATCAGCGCCGGGATCCGGGGCTTGCAAATTCGAATAGATCCGAAGGATTTGGTTCGTTATGTCCGGGCGACGGTGATATCGCTGATTAATTGAGGAGTCGCCTTCGGCGAGTTGCAGGTTAATGCTTTCTCATTTTAAATTCTACATTCTAAATTTTACATTAAAAGCGTGGCGTGTGAGCGTAGTTTTAGTGAACGGGGAATGCGATGGTGAACCGACTGCCTTTGCCGACTTCGCTTTCTACCCATATTTTCCCATCGTGGGCTTCCACGAAGTCTTTGGAAATGGCTAAGCCCAGACCGCTACCTTGTACTTTCGTGCCCGGTACACGGAAATAACGATCAAAAATGCTTTGGTGATATCTGGGATCAATGCCTTTCCCGAAGTCTTGAACGAATATCTGGATTGTGTTGTCAATCTCTCGTGCGCCGATGATGATACGGGAATTTTCTTTCGAGTAATGGATGGCGTTGGAGAGAAGGTTTGTGATGACCCAAGCAATCTTTTCGCTGTCCACGAATAGTTTGTGTATCTTTTCGGGATACTCCACTTCGATGTTACATTTAAAACGTTCGGCAAGTACCCGCGTTGCCGAGATCGCGTAATTAATCAATTCGATGGGTTTCGTGATCTTGGGACTTAAAATCAGTTTCCCGGTCTCGACTTGGGTGAGTTTGAGTAGTTCTCCCGTGATATTCAGAAGCCGATCGCTATTTTCTTTGATACTGTCGGCAAGGGATTGCTGTTCCTCGTTGAGATTACCCACACGCTGGTCTTCCAAGAGTTTCAGACTCATCATGATGGCGGAGATTGGGGTCTTTAACTCGTGCGAGATAGTGGATATAAACGTGGTTTTGGCAGAATCCAATTCCTTGAACTCCGTGATATTCTTTAACAGGATCACGTTGCCGACTTGTTTCTCTCCTTCTGTTTCCGTTTCCGTCAGTTTAATCGGAACATATATAGCTTTGAAAAAACTCTCCTTGTTGTCGGCGTATATTTTCAAAGGCTCGTGTTTCTCGTTGGGGTGTACCAGTTCCCGGATCAGGCGACGTAATAAATCGTTTTTCAATGATAGCTCGTCGGCGGATTGGTGGATCATGTTTTCTCGTTTGAGATTTAGCACGGCGAGGGCTTCGTTGTTGACGAAAAGGATTTCCCGATTCGGGTTCAGACCGATGATCGGCTCGTGGATGCTGTTGACAATCGCCTCGATGTATTTCTTACTGGATAACAGACTGGCTAACGAACTTTGCTGGTATTCTTCCAGTCGTTCGGCCATGTCATTAAAAGAGGTTGCCACTTCGTTAAACTCTTGTGTGGAGTGGAAATGTAACCGTTTCCCGTAGTTGCGTCGGGCTATTTCCAATATTCCTTGGGTTAGTTCGCTGATCGGTTTCGTGATCTGGGAGGGGAACAGGACGAGCAGGACGAGGGCCACGCCGGCACAACATGTTCCGATAATGGAAATCCACAACGTGGCGTTGTAGGCGGTTTCGGAGGCGATCAGGCTTTTGCGCTGAATGGAGGCCATGTTCAGACTCATGATTTGGTTCAGGTCCAACCGGAGTTGGCGAATGTTCTTCTCGTTGGGTGCCTCGTCGAGCAATTTGAAGTGACGAGCGAGCCGCCCAGTTGCTTCGGCCTCGTTGATTTCCGTGATATTCCGGCTTTGTTTCTCTAGGTTTTCCATGAATATATTCAGGGCTTCCCGGTCGGTTTCGAGGTTGTCAAGGGCGTGGAGCATCCCCTTGGCGTAATCCAGCGAGTTGTAATTATCTGCCAGGATATTTTGGGTGTCATCGGATAGTTTATGAATATAGCTAATGGCCAAAGCTCCTAGTAACACGATGATAATGAAAAGGAGTCCGATCCCCGATGTTAATTTAGTCTTTATTTTCATGCCTGTAAACTTAATTCGATTTAATGAAATATTCAATATTTACCCGTTGGTTTATGAACCGAGGATGATTAAATCCACGTTCAAGGCGGCAAGATTGTCCAACAGTCTCTTGTATCGAAGAGCGGAGCGAAGATACGAGAACAGGTGTATGTTGGGTTTGCCCACGCAAACGGTGCTGATTTGTCTCTCTTTGCATACATGGATGATCGTCCCGATGATGTCGTCCGATTGTATTTGCAACACCTCCCCGCCGAGTTCGGATGCCAGTTTGAAGTGGTTGATCAGGTAGCGTTGGTTCGCCAATGGAATCCGGTCTGAACTTTCTTTGCGGGTTTGCACGTGAAGTACCACGAATTTGCTGTTGTAACGGGTGGCGAGGCGAGCCACTTTGCGAATCAGCTTGCGGGGCGTTTTTTCCTGGCTGCTGATACAGGCGAGGAAGCGTTCGTGACGCAGGCCGATGTTCTCGACTACCTCGTTTTCGACTTTCTTTTCTACCCGTAAGGCCACTTCTTTTAATGCTAGTTCTCGTAGTTGCAGGATGTTTTCCGACTTGAAGAAATTACATAAGGCCCGTTCAATCTTGTCTGCCCGGTAGATTTTACCCGCTTTCAGGCGGGTAATCAGTTCTTCGGCCGTGAGGTCGATGTTCACGACTTCATCCGCCTGTTCCAGCACGCTGTCCGGGACACGTTCTTTGACCTCGATTCCGGCGATATCCTGCACTTCGCCATTGAGGCTCTCGATGTGTTGGATGTTGACAGCCGTGATCACGTTGATTCCAGCGTCAAGCAGATCGAGCACGTCCTGCCAGCGCTTTTCGTTGACACTGCCTTCGGCGTTGGTATGCGCCAGTTCGTCGACGATCACCACTTCCGGGCGAATCTGGAGAATGGTTTGTAAATCCATTTCTTCGATTTCTTTACCCTTGTAGAATAGTTTTTTGCGGGGAATGACCGGAAGTCCTTCCAGTTTGGCTTCCGTGTCACCCCGTCCGTGTGTTTCCACGTAACCGACTTGCACGTCGACCCCGGCGGCGAGCAGGTCGTGGGTTTCCTGTAACATCCGGTACGTTTTTCCGACTCCGGCAATCATTCCGATATATATTTTTAAATGTCCTCTCCGGGCTTTCCGGATGAGGTCCAAAAAATGTTCAACATTCTGCTCTTTGTCCATGATGCCAGTAAACAGCAAAAAATATGCTACGTTGAAAATAATATATTTATCTGACATGTTGCTAGTGTGTTGCGTGCGAGAGTCCCAATATAGCACGAAATGGAACCATTTCATTTTGGCATGGTCGTTTTTTCCATTTTGAAAAAATGGGATGCGTGACATTTTGTAACGATTCTAAACAAAATTTGGTCTGCTTTTTGCATTCTTGGGGGAAATTGATGCAGCTATGAGAAAAAAGATTGTTTTATATGGTATGATTTTGCTTTTAGGCGGGTGTGATCTGATCGAGTATCACCCGTACGATGTCCGATTGCATGGAGAGTTAGGAATAAATGCCAAAAATATTGCTCGTATAGAAGAAGCTTGCGAGGGGAAAGATACCCTGCGGTTCGTGCTTATGGGAGATAGCCAGCGTTGGTATGACGAGACGGAAGATTTCGTGAAGGCCGTTAACAAGCGGGATGACATTGATTTCGTGATTCATGGCGGGGATATATCCGATTTTGGTTTGACCAAGGAGTTCATGTGGGTGCGGGATATCATGGGAAAACTTCGTTTTCCTTACGTGGCGTTGTTGGGAAATCACGATATTCTGGGCAACGGGATGGATGTTTTCAATGACGTGTTTGGTGATGAGAATTTTTCTTTTCGGGCCGGGAAGACTAAATTTGTATGTATGAACACGAATGCCCTGGAGTTTGATTATTCACACCCCGTTCCGGATTTCACGTTCATGTATAATGAGTTACAGGACACGGTAGGATGCCCGCGTACGGTTCCAGTGATGCACGTGCAGCCTTTTAATGTCGAGTTTAATAATAATGTGGCTAGGGGTTTTCATGCCTTGTTGAGAGAGTTCCCGGGAGTGGAATTCTGCTTGCACGCTCACAGTCATTCATTGCTTCACGAGGAGTTGTTTGACGACGGTATCCCGTATATCGGTTGTGCCGCGATGAAAGATAAAAATTACCTGTTATTTACTTTAACACCGGGAGGATATGAGTATGAAGTGGTCTATTATTAGGATCGGGATAATAACTATGTTCATGGGGATGGTGACGAACGTGATGGGAGGAACGGACGATGATCGGGAACAGAGACGGGCGGAGCGACACCAGCGTAAGCTACAGGAATATCAATCCCGGTGGAATAATTTGATTCCTAAATACCAGAACGTGCAATACGCCGGGTCAATGGGTTTGCTTTCTTTGGGAGTCGGTTGGGATTACGGGCGGAAGAAGCAATGGGAAACGGAAATCATGTTCGGGTTGATTCCAAAATTCTCTTCCAACAAGGCGAAAGTGACGTTCACCTTGAAGCAGAACTATGCTCCCTGGGAAGTAAGTCTTGGCGGAAAGTGGTGGTTGGAACCGTTGGTAACGGGTTTGTACATGAACACGGTGCTTTCGGATGAATTCTGGGTGAAAGAACCGGAAAAATACCCGAATAATTATTATAAATTTTCCACCCGGATACGGTTTCATGTCTTTACCGGGCAGCGCGTGGCATTTGATTTGGGACCACATTCCCCGTTCCGACGGATCACGGCGTTTTACGAGTTGAGTACGTGCGATTTGTACCTGATCAGTAAAGCCACGAACAAGTATATCAAGGCGTGGGATATTCTAAGTCTTTCGTTCGGCGTGAAGTTGCATATTTTGTAGTGGCGTTGCCACTACAAGTTACAGGTTGCAGGTTACATTTGCTTTGGATCGCCTGCGGCGAGTTACAAGTTACATTTGCCTTCGGTAAGTTACAAGTTATCGGCAGCACAAGCTGCCGTAAACAAAGCGCCTCGCAAGGTCCATTGACCTTATGGACTCTTCTGCCTTCGGCAAGTTACAGGTTGTTTTAATTGTCCGGTTTGTGATTATTGTGGTATCCTTTTTCTATATTTGTGATTCAAAGCAAAGAATAACAGGCATGAACAAGATTTTGATCGTAATGGCGTTTCTCTCGTTTTCTGTGGCATTGAAAGCACAGGATATCACGGGACATTGGGGCGGAAAATTGAACATTCAAGGGATACAGTTGAGGGTTATATTTCATATTGCTCGATCCGGTGATGCGTACGTGACAACGATGGATAGTCCGGATCAGGGAGCCAAGGGAATTCCTACCGGGAAGACGGAATACTCGAATAGCGTGTTGACGATAGTGGCTCCTGGGATGGGGATGACCTACACGGGAACTTGGCAGGGAAACGATACGATTAAGGGAACCTTCATGCAAAGCGGTATGACATTACCGTTGGAGTTGATTCGTACGGAAGAGAATTCTTTACGTCCGCAGGAGCCGAAACCTCCTTACCCGTATCACACGGAAGAGGTGACGGTCGAGAACGTGAAAGCGGGTGTGAAGTTGGCGGGGACGTTGACTTTACCGGAGCGGGAAGGGGATTATCCCGTCGTGATTCTGATCACCGGTAGCGGTCCGCAAAATCGGGACGAGGAGATAGAGGGACACAAACCGTTTCTCGTGATAGCCGATTATCTTACCCGGCAGGGAATAGGGGTATTGCGGTTGGATGATCGGGGAGTGGGGTTATCTACCGGGGATTTTGGAAAAGCGACAACGATGGATTTTGCGGATGACATAGAGTCTGCGGTAATATTCTTGAAAAAACGGAAAGTACGTCAGGTTGGACTTATCGGGCATAGCGAAGGAGGAATGATCGCTCCTTTGGTTGCCACCCGGACGGAAGGTGTCGATTTTATAGTCCTTCTGGCAGGTCCCGGGTTACGGGGGGATAAAATATTGTTAGGGCAACAAGAGGCGATTAGTCGAGCGCTTGGGATGGCTGATAGTGTGTTGAATTATTCTAAAATAGTGAATAAAAAATGTTTTGATATCGTGGTGCAAAGCGGTTCGGAGGATAAGGCCGAGGGCGTTTTAAAAAACTATATGGATAGCTTGACCCGGATCGGACGTTTACCCGCGAATATGAAAAACGAGCAAGGTGCCGAGTTGTGGAGACGACAAGTCTTATCCCCGTGGATGTATTTCTTCGTGACCTATGATCCTGTTCCGACACTGGAGAGTGTGAAATGTCCGGTATTGGCTTTGAATGGAAGTAATGATTTACAAGTGCTTCCTGAGAATCTGGAGATAATCAAGAAGGCTTTGGAGGCCGGGGGAAACCGGCAGGTGACCGTGAAAGAGTTGCCGGGATTGAATCATCTGTTCCAGACGTGCAAATCCGGTTCGCCAACTTTGTACGGTACGATTACGGAGACTTTTTCTCCGGTAGCATTGAAGGAGATCGGGGAATGGATAGGGAAGCTAAAAGGTAAGAACTAAAAGATAAAAAGATGAAAAGGTGTTTGTTTATTAGTGTATTGTTTATGCTATTCGGGAATGTGATGGCACAGGATATTACGGGGAAATGGTTTGGAAAATTGGAAGCCAAAGGCATTGTTCTGCGATACGTATTTCATATTGAAGGTGATTCTACCGCTTATCGTTGTTTGATGGATATGCCGGATCAGAAAATATTCGGTATACACATGAATCGAGTCACGTTGGAAGCAGGAAAATTGACGCTTGAATTGAAGATGTTAACCTTGGTTTACGAGGGAAATTTGAACGAGAAAGGGGAATTTGTGGGAACATACAAGGAGGGGGATCTTGTGTTACCGATGATATTGAGTCGAACTGAAAGTTCATCACGTCCTCAGGAGCCTCGCGAGCCTTTCCCTTACCGGGTTGAAGAAGTACGATTCGATAATACGAGGAGTGCGGTCACGCTAGCAGGAACATTAACGCTGCCGGGAGAGGGATCGGATTTTCCCGTAGTCGTGTTGATTAACGAAAACGGGCCACGAAACCGGGATGGAGAGATTGAAGGGCATAAACCTTTTGCCGTGCTGGCCGATCACTTGACACGAGAAGGTATTGGTGTGTTGCGTGTGGATGATCGAGGGACGGGCATGTCGACGGGAAATTATATGGAGTCTGATCTTGATGATTTTGCCAGTGATACGGAAGCTGCTGTTGCTTATTTGCAAGAGCTCGGTTTTAAGCAGATCGGATTGATCGGTCATGGGTCGGGAGGATCTATAGCTTCGCTTGTGATAAATCGAATAGAGGGAATCTCTTTCGTGGTGTTACTGGCGGGACCGGGAATCCGGGGGGATGAGTTGATTCCGATGCAAATTGCATTGATATTGAAAGCGTCGGGAGCAGATAGTGAGAGTGTGAAGAGAGGCGAGGAGGAAAACCGCCTTTTGTTGAGACATTTGGCAGAAACTACAGACCCGGAAGCCGAGAAAAAGTGGGTGAGTAAACGCCTGGCTCGTTTTTATCGTTCGAATCCAAAGCTCGCGTTAATCGGGGGAACAGAGGAAAAGTATGTGGAAAGACAGATTAAGCGTATATATGTTCCTGAGTTTTTATCTATCGTAAGGCATGATCCGGCTATCATATTGCGAAATATAACGTGCCCGGTATTAGCGTTATACGGTGAAAAGGATTTACAGGTTCCCGCTGACATAAATGCTGTAGCAATGCAAAAGATATTAGAAAACTCGCAAAGCAAACAGGCAATAGTGAAAGTGTTGCCGGGATTGAACCATCTGTTCCAAGAATGTCTAACAGGACAACCCGCAGAATATAGCATGATCGAGCAGACGATGTCTCCTGTTGTACTGGCGGAAGTCGGCGATTGGATTCGCGAAGTGATGAAGATGAATAAAAAGTAAAGATATGAAAAAACGCCTATTGACAATCGGATTGCTGTTGCTATTGCTGCTGCCGGAGGTCGAGGCGCAACGAAAGAAGGTCGGGTTGGTGTTGAGTGGAGGAGGGGCAAAAGGGGTGGTGCATATTGGCGTGTTGCAGGTGTTGGAGAAAGCGGGTATCCCGGTTGATGTGATTGTGGGTACCAGTATGGGGTCGATCGTGGGGGGCTTGTATGCTATCGGTTACACGGCCGATCAACTGGATAGTCTGGTGCGTAATCAGGATTGGATGTTTCTTCTGAGTGATAAAGTGAATCGTTATGATTTGTCGTTCGGGGAAAAAGATCAAGATGCCAAGTACCTGTTTTCCGTGCCTTTTGACCGGGGAAAGCGTCGTCCGGTAGGGTTTGTCAGCGGGCAGAACGTGTATAACTTGTTTACCGACCTCACGATCGGGTATCATGATTCCTTGGATTTTATGAAATTGCCCATTCCCTTTGCTTGCGTGGCGGCAGATATGTTTCAACGGAAAGAGATTGTTCTGAAAGACGGGTATCTGGTACAAGCCATGCGGGCGAGTATGGCTATTCCCGGTGTTTTTACCCCGGTTAAAAAGGGAAATCAGGTATTGGTCGATGGGGGAATCATGAATAATTTCCCGACAGACGTGGCCCGGGCTCTCGGGGCGGAGATCGTGATCGGGGTTGATGTGCAGGCGGATCTGATGACGGAAGATAAACTGGAATCTGTTTCCGGGGTCATCCCGCAGATTATCAATTTGCTGTGTATGAACAAACACGAGGATAACCAGAAACTGGCGGATCTGGTTATCCGGCCGGATATGAAAGGATACTCGGCTGCTAGTTTTAGTAACCGGGCTATAGATTCTTTGCTCTCTAGGGGAAAGGTGGCCGCTTTACACCAGTGGTCCGAGATCGTCCAGTTAAAAGAGAAGATCGGGATATCACCTGAAGATCATGTCAGAAATACGATTACGGGGGACCCTGGTGAGATCGTTATCCGGAATATTATCATCCGGGGATTGTCGTCCAAGGAAGAAGGGTGGGTACGTCGGAAAATGCGGATGCAGGAAAATAGCGTGATCACATTGAATGACATACATCGGGAGATCGCAACCTTGTACGGTACGAAAGCCTTTTCGGCGGTTAACTACCGTTTGTTGGGGAACGCTCCTTACGATTTGGAATTGAACCTGAAATCCAATCCCATGAGTGCAATTAATATCGGGTTCCGCTTCGATTCGGAAGATATGGCGGCCATTCTGTTGAATACGACCTTGAATTACCGGGCTTTGCGGGGTTCTCAATTATCGCTGACCGGACGATTGAGTAAGAATCCTTACGTGAGATTGGAGTATACCCTAGAAAATACTTTCCTGCGCGGGTTTAACCTGGCGTATATGTTCCGCTACAATGACGTGGATTATTATCGGAAAGGCAAGAAGATGAATAACGTGACTTACCGTTATCACGCGGGCGAGTTGGGGTTATCCAGCTTGTATTTGCGGAACTTCAAGTTTCAGGTGGGATTACGTTACGAGTATTTTGATTATAATTCCCTGCTTTTCTCCAATGAAGATGAGGTGATGACCGTTCGTCCCGAGGGCTTTTTCAGTTATTACGGGTTCGCGCTGTTCGATACGTATGATCGTCGGTTTTATCCTTCCCGAGGGATGTTCCTACGGGTGGGTTATTCGCTCTACACGGATAACTTGGGAACGTACGACGGCGGGGCTCCTTTTTCAGCTTTATCATTTAATTTCCGGCCTGTTATCTCGTTATCCGATCGTTTAAAGTTGTTGCCTGCTGCCTATGGGCGGGTCCTGATTGGGAATAGTCCGGCGTATTCATACATGAATAATCTCGGGGGAACCGAATTCGAACGCTATAATTCCCAGCAAATGCCTTTTCTGGGCATCAATCACGTGGAGGTATTCGAGAACTCCGTGATCGTCGGGAAACTGGAATTCCGCCAACGTATGGGGCGAAAACACTATCTCTCCGTGGTCGGGAATTACGCCTTTCAGGACGATAACTTTTTTGACATTTTCGGTCGCAAAGGTATATGGGGTGGGGGTGTCGGCTATTCCCGCGATACTATGCTCGGCCCGATCGACTTGATGTTCAGTTTCTCTGACTGGACGGAGAAGTTGGGTTGTTATTTTAATCTCGGATTCTATTTTTGATCTTGTTACGCGTTGGTGAATATCGTTTTCCAGCTTCCAATGTTTCTCTTTTCAGCATTGAATTCCACTCCGACTTTAACAATTTCCCAACCATCGGCGATGTAAGGGATCAAATAACCTTTCTCGCACGCTTACTTGCGAGAACTTGGTGACACTCGTGAGGAACACGAAACGTAGGTGCCTGTCGCTACTTTTCAGTACCCCGTAGAATGCCTTTAATGTCTGTTGGTAATTTTCCAATAACTCCGGGTTGTTGATCGCCTGTAACAAGGGCTTGTCATACTCGTCCACGAGTACCACGACTCCACGACCTGTTTGCTCGTAGGCCCGTCGGATTATCCCCGTGAAATATGACTCGAAAGTTGATAGTAACAAGCTTTTCCCGAAACATCGGGGACGACTCAGAAAATAAGGTTTTCCCGTGTTGGCGATTTGCCATGCTAATGCGGTTTTATCGACATACAGGTAATTACCTTTACGAATATCTTCAAAAGTTTGTATTCCTATTGGGAGTTTTCTAGTTATCACCGTTTCCATGAGTTGTAAAAGTCGATTAATACAAAGATAGTATTTTTTTGATACAAAGTCTGTGCGTTTCACGCGTTTACCCTGTTGTGTGTTTGAAATCACTAAATCTAAAATTAAAAGAGGAGGAGCGTGAAAACATTCAAAAAAGGTGTCTTGTACAGCATACGAGCTGCAAAGCAATTAAAAAAACGCTCCTCCTATAACTTTCTCTAACAATATCTCTTGCTGCAGGTTGTGAATATCTCCCGCGTAATAGTCTACCAGACCACTGTTATACAATTTGCGGGCTCCTTTCAAGGCTTCTTTCCCGTAAAAACCAGCGAACGAGAGAATATTCACTTGAATCTTACCTCCCTTTTCTTTGAAACGGTGGCAATATCCGGTGATATCTTTCGCGTAGAACGGGTAACGTTCCGGGTGAGCCAGAACGGGACAAAAACCTTTAGTTTGCAAGTTGAATATAATCTGGTCCGCGTGGACAGAGGGGGCCACAAAGCTGTGTTCCAACAAAACTTCATTTTTGCAGGAGGCCATGATCTCGTCCCGTTCCAACAAGTCAAGCATGAATTCACCCATGCGGTATTCCGCCGCGGCGTCTACGGGGATATTGATCTTTTCTTCGAGCAACCGTGATTTTAGCACGACCAGCATGCTTTCAATATCATTCCGGGTGTTCATCATGGAGGGATAAGCCACGTGAGGGGTACACGTCAGACGTTGTAACCCGAATGTTTCCAAGCGTTTCACGATCATCACCGCCTCGTCCAGTGTTTTCACCCCGTCATCGAGGGACGGTAACACGTGAGAGTGCATGTCATGTTCGTAAACAAAAGAGTATCTTTTATGCTTGTGGAAAAACAACATTAGCGTGATTTTTTATTATCCTTGTTCCCGTATCCATAACCGTATCCATAACCATAACCGTAACCGTATTTCCCGGTTTCCAATTTTACCCCGTTAAGCACGATACCCAAGTCCGGCAACTGCTTTTCTTTTTCCAGTTCTATCAAGAACTTCAAGGCATCTTTCCTCAGCACGTTTGCCCGGACCACGTACACGCAGGCATCTGCCAGTTTGCTGAGCGTGAACCCTTCGGCCAGCACACCGAGAGGGGGTGTGTCGAGGATGATACAAGTATATTTGTTTTTTAAGTGATCCAGTAATTCTTTTAGGCGGGGACTGGCGATCAGTTGCACCGGGTTGGGTGGGATAGCCCCCCCGAACAACACGTCTAACTCGTCGCTGGCCCGGTAGATCAATTTATCAGGATCATCAACCAGGCCTGCCAGGTATGCAGACAAACCTTCGTGTGACTTATTTTCCAGGAAGTTATGCAAGCTTGGGTTGCGCAGGTCGCAACCGATTAACAACACTTTGTTACCGGCTTTCGAGTATGCGTTAGCGAGGTGTGTGGCCACCAGGGATTTTCCCTCTCCCGGTATGGTAGAGGTTACCATGATCACGGGGCTTTTCTGTTGCTTGAGTATGTAATTCAGCTTCTCCCGGATCAAGTGCATGGATTCCGATTGCAGGAAATCTTCTTCCTCGATCTTCACTTTTCCCTTCTCTATTTCCGGGAATGTTCCCAACAGGGGAAGGCGAACGACTCGCTCCAGGTCTTCCACGTTTCTTACTTTCGTGTCGAGCATATCCCTGCCCAGGATGATCCCCACGGGAATAAACACGCCCAACATGCAACCGAATAATAGAATTAACGATTTCTTGGGTGACACCGGTCCTTCCCCGGCATCCGGGTCTTCGATGATTTTGGCCGTGGGGACGTAAACCAGTTTGGCAATCTCGGCTTCTTCCCGTTTTTGCATCAGGAAAAGGAACAAGTTTTCTTTTAATTCTTGTTCTCGTGCGATAGCCCGGTATTGTTTCTCTTGCGTGGGGACGGAGGTTAATCGCTCGTCCACGGAAAGGCTTTCCCGTTGCAGGCTATTGATTTTTATGATCAGCCCGTTTTCCACGTTCTCGATCGACTCCCGGATACTGCTTTTCAGGTTTCTCAACTGCATGTCCATTCCCGTCACGATCGGGTTGTTCTCCCGCGCACTCAGTAACAGTTTTTCTCGTCTCAATATCATCTCGTTGTAGCGGGTGAGGGCGTTATTCAGCCCGTCATCCGTCAAACCCATGTTTTCGGGTAGGAGAGAGAATTCCCCCTCGTCGTTCTTCTCTGTCAATAACCGGATACTTCTTACCACGTCCAGTTCGGTTTGGACTTTCAGCAGTTCGGCGTTGGCCATTTTCTTTCGTTCCATGGCGAAAGCCGCGTCCGAGGTTATATCCGTCAACTTGTTCGAGCGTTTGAAACGTTCGGCGTCGTTCTCGATCGTTCCCAGTTCGTTGTTAATCACTTTCAGCCGGGTGTTGATAAATTCGACGGTTTTGGCCGACACGACTTGTTTGTCGGCTATCCCGTTTTTATTGTAACGATCAACCAAGGCATGTACTAGCTCGATTCCCCGCGAGGGAATCGGGTCGTTTAACGAGATGCGGATAGCGTTCGTGTTCTTTTCCAAGGGAGTTATAGTCAGTCTCTTGTAAAAACTCTTCGTTGCCTTCTCGTGCGAATCCAGGTTGACCCTGATTTTGGTTAACTCTTTCCCCGTGTACGCCTCGTTTTTCTCTACCGATATATAATAATCTCCGATCGGGATTCTCTCGGAAAAATGTCCTTCCCGGATGACTTGTCCGTCCGGGTCGGTCAGGGTTATCTCGTTATTTTCCTGCAAGATGACATATAAGCAAGTATCTTTGATATATTCCGGGTGATCGATCAGGATCTTCACGGGCGAGTCTTTGTAAAGTTCGATATCCCGTAAAATACCTTCTCGCGTGTAACGAATATTCAATTCCAGGTCTTGCACGACCTCCCGCATCAGGTTCTTCGATTGCAACTCTACCATTTCGTTCTCCACGTACACGTCGCCTGCCGGGGATAATCCCAGTTCTTTCACCATGATACTCGTGCCTAATTCCCCCTTTTTCGTGTCGCTGATCATCACTTTGGAGTGGATGTCGTAGACCGGGGTTTTGATGAGGCAAAAGAGTAGTGCCGCCGCTAAACACAGCGGCACTGAAATAATGAACCAACCCCAGTGAGCTAAAATCTTGTAAAATAACTTTCTTAAATCAATCACGTCCTCTTGTTCAGGTAACATTTCTCTGTTAGCATTCTCGTTCATAATAGGTTATTTCATAGATTTGTAAATAGGTGCAACCAGCTCTCCGGCCATTATCTTAGAATTAAAGCTAACACGGCGACAAAAGTTGATACGCTGGATAATATGTATGGTAAAAGGGTACTGGCGTTTCCACCCGCGATACGTCCCTTGTTCGGTTCGACGTAAATCACGTCATTCTGTTGCAGGTAGAAGAAAGGGGAATGCACCAGCTCGCTCGATGTCAGGTCTACGCGGGTGAAGACCTTCGCGTCACCTTCTTCCCGCATTACCAGCACGTTTTTCCGCTTGGCGTTGATCTGCAAGTCGCCTGCCATGCCGAGAGCGTCGAGGATAGAGACTCGCTCGCTATTCACTTTATAACTGCCGGGACTTTTCACTTCCCCCAATACGGTGACTTTAAAATTCAGGAATTGTATGGTCACGATCGGATTCTTCAAATACCCGGATAGTTTCTCTTTTAGAACCTCCGCCAGTTCGTTGCGGGAAATCCCGTCTACCTGTAACTTTCCCAGCACGGGAAAGTCGATACACCCTTTCTTGTCGACCAAGTATCCTTGCACGCTCTGTTGATTCCCGGAGGAGACCTCTTTTCCCAGTCCGATCATCGGCGTGTTGAAAGGCAAGGCCGCTTCAATATCGTCACAAGAGACAATGATTGATAACAGGTCGTCGGCGTGAATCACGGTCTTGTACTCGCACTCGGTCTTGATTCGTTCGTTAACCTTGATATCTTGTAAATAAACCACGTCCTTGCTCGAAGCACAAGCAAGGCAGGAGATTCCGTATATTGTAATCACGAAAAATTTGTAAATAGACATACACAGCTCTTTTTTATATGTAATAAACCGATCAATAAACCAACGATTAATAATATTTGTTGTGGAGTGAGGTTATATTTGGATTATTTTACTGTAATGACTTGTGTCATAAAGAGAAAATAATTTCTGTATTATTTTGCATTTAATGCAAATTTGAATAATTTTGTCAACCATTAATCGTTCGATTGTTGCTACTTCTTGCTTTTTTGTCGTGTGTCGCAATTTGTGTTGAAATACAGTTATTTAAAATGACAATAAACCGGATCATTTTACTCTTGTATAAAAGTGGTTTTATTTTGTTCGGTTTGTATCTATATTCTAATAATGGATTGTTTTGAGGGAAAATATTGTAATGATATTACTTAACAATCAATTTGACAGTCGAGTGTAAGTTGTAAATAAGTGTTGATTAACAAAAACATGGGATTCTGATAGGGGGCTCCTTGGTGTCTCGCTGGTATATTGATGATAAGTCGAGGCTACCTCGACGGTAAGTTGCCGATGTGGGTCGGCAACTTATCGGTAACTTATCGGCAACTTGTAGATAACATACCGGGGTAACACCGGCGTAAGTACCTTGAAATACAGGTGTTTCACGCTATCAGAAGTCCTTGAATACTAGTGTGAATAAATGTTAAAAAGAAACATAAATTAAGAATATTAATTCTTAATTAAAAGACGGCTAACATCTTGTTTGCCCGTGAATTGTTACCCAAAAAGGAATATCGTGTCTACATATATATAAAGAGAAACCGGACCAAAGTTATCTTTTGGTCCGGTTTCTCTTTATAATGATATGATATTATAACCCGAAACTGAACGTTCCGATGTTCTCGTACACGGTGCTGAGAATTCCCAATAGAAGGATTCCGGCGCTGCATGCAACGAGACTGATACGCGTGTAATTGTCCGAACTGAACTTGGCAATCGGTTCCTCGCTTTTGTTGATAAACATGGCTTTTATCACTCTCAGATAATAGTAGAGAGAGAGAATGGTATTTAACAAGGCGATGAAAACCAGCACGTAGAACCCCTGTTGTGCGGCTGCGGCAAATATGAAGAATTTGCTGAAGAACCCGGCGAACGGGGGAATACCTGCCAGCGAGAACAAGGCGATCATCATCACGAAGCTCAACCGGGGATTCGTGGTGTAAAGCCCGTTATAATCGTCGATCGTGATCTTGCCGGAGCGATGTTCCACGATAGCGATTACCCCGAATGCGGCTAAGTTGGAGAGCATGTATACCAGCACGTAGTAAACCAATCCGGTCATACCCATTGCCGTTCCGCTGATCACGCCCAACATGATATATCCCGCTTGCGAGATTGACGAGTAGGCGAAGAAACGCTTCAGGTTTTGTTGACGTAGCGCGAAAAGGTTGGCGAGCGTGATGGAAGCGATAATTACCCAGTAGAGAATTGCCTGCCATTCATTCACGAGCGGTGTGAAGACCTTGTACAGGATAGCCATCAGCACGAAGGCGGCGGATCCTTTGGAGATCACCGACAGGTAGGCAGTAACGCTGGTCGGCGCTCCCTCGTACACGTCCGGCGTCCACTGGTGGAAAGGAACGAGCGACAGCTTGAACCCGAGGCCCACGAAGAAAAACACGAATGCCATCAACTGGATCGGGCTTCCGGTTATGCCTGCCGGGATGTCTTCGAAGTAAAGCGTACCCGTAGTTCCGTAAATCAACGAGATCCCGTATAGTGACAGACCGGAGGCGAACACCGCCGAAAGGATGTATTTAGCCCCGGCCTCGGCCGATTTCTGTTTGTACTTGTCGAAAGCGGCGAGTGTCGCCATCGGGATTGAAGCCGTTTCCAACCCGATGAAGAACATCAGGAAGTTTCCGGCCGAGATCATGAAGTACATCCCCAGCAGGGTAGCCAGGGTGATCATGTAAAACTCTCCCCGGCGGATGAGCGTGCGTTCATTGGCGAGCCAGTTGGAGGCCTGCATGAACACGAGCAACGTGCCGATATTTAGGATCGTTTTCATGAGACTGCCCATCGGTGTACTGTGATACATTCCCCCGAATGCCGACACTTCTGCTGCCGGGTAGAGATGCACTAGCGTGTGAATCCCCATGAGAATACAGGCGATGGGCTGGAAATATTTCAGGCTTTTCGGGGTGCCGAATATATCGTAAATTAAGAGTATTACGATCACTGCTACCAGTGAAATCTCCTCTTTCATTAATAAAAAATTAGCGTAACCCATGTTTTTATTTTAGATTTATGATTTTAGATTGAAATATAGGAGTCCATAAGGTCCATAAAGTCTGTAAAGTCCATAAAGTCTGTGGACCCCTGCGGGGCGCCTTGTCTACGGCAGCTTGAGCTGCCGATAAACACCGTCCGAAGGACACTAGTGACCTTATGGACTTTATAGACTTTATGGACCTTATGGACTCTTTTATGGACTCTTTTTTCATTTTACATTATTTTAGTGCGGCAATAACCGTGTCAAGTGATGCCCGGATCATGTCGGAAAGCCATAATGGGGCCAGACCGATCCCGGCGATAGCGAGAATCAGTACGGTCGTTGAAAAACGTTCGTACCAGTTGGCGTCGGAGAGAGCCAGGTGGTGTTCGTTGACAACTTTCCCGTAAAGCAATTTTCCGACAACCCGCAGGATGTATACAGCCGTGATGACGATCGAGGTACAGGCGATGATCGTGAATACTCGGTGGAAAGTGTCCGTTTCCTGGAACGCTCCGACAAACACGGTCATTTCGGCCACGAACCCGCTTAATCCCGGCAGACCGAGGGAAGCGAGACCGGCAATAACGTAACAAACTCCAAGGTAAGGCATGATTTTCATCAACCCGCCCATTTCCCGGATATCCCGTGTGTGGGTGCGGCCGTAGATCATACCGATAAGGGCGAAGAATAATGCAGTCATCAAACCGTGTGAAAGCATTTGCATCACGGCTCCCGTCATGGCCGTCTGGTTGAGCATCAGGATGGCAAACAGTACGAGTCCGCAGTGACTCACGGAGGAGTACGCGTTGATGTATTTCAAGTCGGTTTGTACGATAGCCGAATAAGCCCCGTAAACGACGCTGATACCCGTGAGGATGATGAATATCCACGAAAGCTCTTTAGCGGCTTCGGGCATCAAGTAAATGGCAACCCGGAAGCAACCGTATCCTCCCAGTTTCATCAATACCCCGGCGTGGAGCATGGAGACGGCAGTAGGTGCGGAAGCGTGACCGTCGGGTGACCACGTGTGGAACGGGAATAATGCCCCAAGCACCCCGAAACCGACGAATACTAGCGGGAAGAACCAGTATTGCAGGCTTATCGGCATGGCGTGGGCTTGCGCAATCTCCTGCAAGTTCATCGTGAAAGCTCCCGTGCCGGAGGAATGGAAGTATATCCCCAGGATTCCCACGAGCAGCAGGGCCGAACCACCCATCAACATCAAGGTCAATTTCATGGCGGCATATTCTTTCTTGCCGCTTCCCCAGATACCGATCAACAGGTACATGGGAATAAGTGCCACCTCGTAGAACATGAACATCGTGAACAAGTCCACGGAGATAAAGAACCCGAAAACCCCGATTGCCAGCAGGTTAAACCACAGGAAGTATTCCTTTTGCAGGAAGTCCATTTTCCAGGAAGCGAAAGTTCCCGTGAAGACGATAACGGCGGAAAGTAGCAACATGGCCACCGAAATCCCGTCAACTCCCACGGAATAGTGTATATTTAACGGGGCGTACCAAACCGTATCCGCGGTAAACAACATCTCGGCGGTGTTGCCTGCCCCTCGTTCTCCCAAATACGCGAATACCAATCCCACGGCGAGAGCCAGCAACAGGGAAGCTCCCGTGGCTACCGCTACACGAATCTGTTGCAGGTTCTTCGAGAAGAATAGTCCGCACATCGTGAGAATCGGTATCAGAACAAATAGTGATAAAAAGTTCATATTTATTTATGATTTTATTAATTCTGTGATTTGATGATTTTCGATTAGGTGATTTCATCCGCACAAGGCTAATATTTTTAACAATCACTTAATCATTGAATCGGCAATCTCGGAATTGTTTCATTCTACATTTTAAATTTTACATTGTCAATAAAACCAATACCAGTATTAATAACGAACCTAACAGGATCACGTAGGCATACTGTTGTATTTGACCCGACTGTAAACCGCGAATGGAGTAGGAGGCCCATTGTGACATGGCTGCCAGTCCGTTCATGGCTCCGTCGATCACGTGGCGGTCAAACCAGGCGATAGGACGGGAGATATAGTTAAAGATGATGCGTTTCGTGATGAAGAGGTATAATTCGTCCATGTAGAACCGTTTATAGGCGGCACGATGCAGTCCGCTGAACGTGCTAGCCAAACGATCGGGGATCGGGTTTGTATTCTTGTAGAACCACGTGGCGATAGCGATAGAGACCACGGCCACGATGATGCTGGTAATTGCAACCGACCAATCTAGGTGGATGATGTATTCCATCCCGTTGCTGCTGACGAATTTCCCGAAAGGTATAAACCCGGCGAAAAGTGTCACCACGGCAAGAAATATCAAGGGGAGCGTCATCGCCTTCGGGGCTTCGTGCGGCGTGTGTTCGTGTTCGCTTTCCTTTCCCCAGAAGATGTTGTAGTACAAGCGGAACATGTAGAACGCGGTCAGGGCAGCGATGAAGCTCATCACGACACCAAGTACCGGACTGAACATGAACGTGGCAGCGAGGATTTCGTCCTTACTGAAGAACCCGGAGAACGGGGGAATACCCGAAATTGCGAGACAGGCCACGAGGAACGTGATATGTGTCACGGGAAGGTATTTGCGAAGCCCGCCCATGTGACTCATTTCGTTACTGTGAACAGCGTGGATGATGGCTCCCGCGCCAAGGAATAACAAGGCTTTGAACATGGCGTGCGTGAACAGGTGGAACATGGAAGCCATGTATCCTAATCCCTCGTGTCCTTCCATGCCGGAAACCCCGAGTGCGACCATCATGAAACCGATCTGCGAGATCGTGGAGAAGGCGAGCACCCGTTTAATGTCTGTCTGCACGCAGGCTACGATGGCCGCATAGAGTGACGTGACGGCACCCACGACAGCAATCAGCACGAGTACCTCGGGTGCCTCGAAGTAGTACACGGGGAACAGACGTGCCACCAGGTATACCCCGGCAACCACCATCGTTGCGGCATGAATTAATGCTGACACGGGGGTGGGACCTTCCATTGCATCCGGTAGCCAGATATGTAATGGAAACATGGCCGATTTCCCGGCACCTCCCATGAAGATTAACGCCATGGCCCAGCTCATCACGGAACATCCCATAAAGGTGGTTCCGGCGGCCCCGGCGAAGAGCGACGTGTCACCCGACGTCAATAGTTCGAAAGAGAATGTTTTCGTGTAGAACGAGAGCAACAGGATACCGATCAGGAAACCGAGATCGGCGAACCGGGTGACGATAAACGCTTTCTTGGAAGCGGCAACGGCTTCCGGTTTGGTGTAGTAAAAGCCGATCAGCAGGTAGGAAGAAACTCCCACCAATTCCCAGAAGATATACATCTGGAAGATATTCGTGGCAACCACCAATCCCAGCATCGAGAAGCTAAAAAGCGAGAGGAAAGCGTAATAACGCTGGAATCCTCTTTCTCCGTGCATGTATCCTAAACTATAAACGTGTACCATTAACGACACGGTAGTGATCACGACCAGCATCATGACCGAGATAGGGTCCAGCAGGATACCCAAGTCTATATGCAGGTATTGGGTGAATCGCAGCCATTCGAAATTAAACGGGATGACCGGGACGCGTACGCCTTCTACCCGGGGCATCGAGAAATATTCCCACGCGGTCATGTAGGCCAGCAGGGCGCATATCGCCAGCGACAAACTCCCGATACATCCGGCCACTCCGGGCTTTAATCTCGTGCCCAGAAGACCCAACGCCAGGAACGTCAGAAGCGGTAGTATTAATATTAAAATTGTATATTCCATCTTTTAATTTTAGATTTTACATTTTAGATTTTAGATTTCCTCGCTCCAGTCTCGCTTTTTCATTCTAAATCTGTTTATCTTTTTCATTTTTAATTTTCAATTCTCCATTTTCCATTCTAGTGCTTCATCTCGTTCAAGTTCTGCACTTGTATATTGCGGATATTCCGGTATATATTAATGATAATGGCTATGGCAACGGCCGTCTCGCAAGCGGAAACCCCGATAGCGAACAGGGTGAAGAAAAAGCCTTCCATCTGTTCGGGAAAGAGATAACGGTTGAACACGGCAAAGTTGATGTCCACCGAGTTCAGGATCAACTCGATAGAGATCAGCACGGCGAGCAGGTTCCTCCGGGTAATGAAACCGTAGATTCCCGCGAAAAGCATGATCGTGCTGATCACCAAGTAATATTCCATGTGTAGTTCCATATTCTTATTTTAGATTTTACATTTTAGATTTTAGATTCCCTGGCTCCGGAGATTCAGTAGTGCAAACTGCCGTAAACAAAGCGCCCCGCAGGGGTTCATTGACTTTATAAACTTTATTGACTTTATAAACTCTTTTCATCTCTTTCGTGCTATCATGATTCCACCGATGATACAGGTCAACAACAGGACACTGATCGCCTCGAAGGGAAGCAGGTACTGGTATTTTTCCGTGCCCATCAAGGCTGTTCCGATCACTTTCTGGTTGATCTCTCCACCCACGAAGCGGGAAGGACCGAACGAGTGCATTAACGTGATGTAGATACATATTGCGGCACCCGCGAGAGCCGTGATTAACCCGGCAAACATCTTGCTGTTCTTCAATTTGCTCACTTTCGTCTTGTCGGGCGTGGTGAGTAATATCGAGAACACGTACAGAATGATGATACCTCCGGCATAAATGGTTAACTGCACAGCCCCGAGGAATGAATATTCCAACTGGAAATAAATTCCGGCGGTGGCAAAAAGCACGAAAAGCAGGTAGGTCGCCGATCTCAAGATCCGCTTGGTCGTCACGGTCAGGATCGAACAGCCAACGATAACCGCTGCCAGGATGAAAAAGACCGTTTCTTGTAATTCTGCTGTACTCATATAATAATTTATGATTTTAGATTTTAAATTTTGGATCTTATTGATTCCGTGATTTCCGATTTCGGATTAAATGATTTCCTCGCACAATTCTCTCGCTCTTTTCATCATCACCGAATCATAGAATCGGCAATCACTGAATCGTATAACTTTTTTCATTCTCAATTTTCAGTTCTCCATTTTCAATTGGTTTATCGTGCAGGTACTTCACCAGTTTACTGCGGGTGTAGACTGCATGTTCGAACGTGGGGCGGAATTCTATCGCGCCCTGCGGGCACATTTTCACGCAAAGCTGGCAAAACATACAACTTCCCAGATCGTAGCGGTATTTAACTAACACTTTTTTCTTTTTCCCGGCCTCGTCGGTCACGAACTCGGACGTGATTTTGATCGTCCCGTTCGGGCAATTCATTTCGCAGATCCCGCAGGCGATACACTTGTGCTGGCCATTTTCGTCGTGCGGCATGACCAGTTCGCCCCGGAAACGGTCGAATATCTTCAGTGTGGCCCGGTTCTCCGGGTATTGTTCGGTTGTCTTCTTGGTGAAGAACTCCCGAAGCGTGACTTTCATTCCCGTCAGCAACGAGAAAAGTCCTTTGAAAAACGAGGTGAAATATTTTATAATACTTTTCATAGTTTCGCCTTTAAAAATGTAGTTTAAATACGACAATGATCACCATCAGGAAAAGATTGATCAGGTTGATCGGTAACAGGTATCTCCATTCCAAACGGAGTAACTGGTCGATACGCAACCGCGGGAAGGTCCATTTAAACCACATGATAATGAATATAACCACGGCCGTTTTCCCGAAAAACCAGAAGATAGAAGGTATGTAATCCATGATCTGGTTGAAACTTTCCCAGCCGGGGATATGTAACGGCATCCAGCCGCCAAGAAATAAGGTGCTTGCCACGGATGCCACCACGAACATGTTCAGGTACTCGGCCAGGTAGAAGAAACCGAAGTGCATACCGGAATACTCCGTGTGATACCCTGCGGTCAATTCCGAGTCGGCTTCAGGCAGGTCGAACGGTCCCCGGTTCGTTTCGGCCGTTCCGGCAATGATGTAAACGATGAACGCGATACACGCCGGTAGGTGTCCCTTGAACAGCAGCCAGCCGTCGGCTTGACCTTCCACGATCGTGGAGAGTTGCATGCTTCCGGTAAACACGACCACGGTAAGGATCGACAACCCGATCGACAACTCGTAACTGATCATCTGGGCTCCGCTTCGCATGGCCCCGATCAGCGAGTATTTGTTGTTACTGGCCCACCCGGCGAGCAGGATTCCCACGATGCCGATGGACGACACGGCGATCAGGAAGAAGATACCCACGTTGAAGTCGATCACGTGCAATCCCTTGGCGAAAGGGATACAACTGAACGCCAGCACGGAGGCTATGATTACAACGAAGGGGGCGAGGTTGAACAGGAAGCGATCGACGTGATTGATGTCGATGATCTCCTTGGTCAACATCTTGATCATATCGGCGACACTCTGTATGGTCCCGTAAGGTCCCACCCGGTTCGGTCCGATACGACATTGAAAAAAGGCACACACTTTACGCTCCACGTAGATCAGCACGAGCGCGATCACGGCGTATCCCAGCAACAGGCAAAGCCCGATAAGGATAAACTCAACCAGCGTGGCAGCAGATTGAGGGAGAAAACTCCTCAGGAGTTCATCTACCCATTGTGTTATTGTTGAGAAATCAAACATGTTTCAATTTTAGATTTTAATTAATTCCGTGATTTAGTGATTTATGATTAGGTAATTTCATCCGCACAAGGCAACGTTTATAATAATCACTGAATCATTAAATCGGCAATCACAGAATCCGTTCATTTTCCAATTTTGTTTATCTGTCAATATCCGGTACAACGTAGTCCAGCGTACCCCCGATGGCGATCAGGTCGGCAATTTTACCACCTTTGGTGATCAGGTCAACGATGGATACCAGTGGCAGACACGGGGAACGGAATTTTACCCGGTAGGGATATTTATCGCCCCGGCTTTCGAGGTATACACCGAACTCTCCCCGGCTGGCTTCCACGCTCTTGAAATAGTGACCTTCCGGCAGTTTGATCAGCGGTTTGGTTTTCACGGCGTAGTCCCCGGCGGGGATATTGTCCACGAGTTGTTCCAGTATATGTAATGATTCCAGAATCTCTTCCATACGCACCATGTAGCGGGCGAACGAGTCTCCTTCCGGGTAGAGGATTTCCTTGAAGTCCACCTTGTCGTAAACCCCGTAAGGTGAGTGTTTTCGCACGTCACATGACCACCCGCAAGCGCGTCCCGTGGGGCCGGATGCTCCGTAGGCGATGGCGTCTTCTTTGCGGAGGATACCCACGCCTTTCAGACGTTGTTGGGCGATGACGTTACCCGTGAACACGTCGTGGTACTCCTTGATCATCGGGGGGAGGTATTTGATAAATTCCTTGATCCGGTTGATCAGATTCGGGTGAATGTCTGCCATCACGCCACCGATCACGTTGTAGTTCTGTATGAGGCGGCCGCCCGTGGTTTCTTCCATGATATCCAGCACCTTTTCGCGGTCGCGGAACCCGTAGAAGAAGGCGGTCAGTGCACCCATGTCCATGCAGAGACACGACCAGAATAACAGGTGGGAGGAGAGACGGTTTAACTCGTCCATGATCGTGCGGATGTATTTCACCCGGTCGGGAATTTCCAATCCCATCGCTTCCTCGATACACATGCACAAGGCATGACGGTTCTGGTGGGCGGCGAGGTAATCCAGACGATCGGTCAAAGCCAGCGTTTGCGGGTAGGTAAGACTTTCGCACAGTTTCTCGATCCCGCGGTGAATGTACCCACAATTCACGTCCACTTTCTTCACGATTTCGCCTTCCAGCGATACCCGGAAACGAAGTACTCCATGCGTGGCGGGATGTTGCGGCCCGATGTTTACCACGTATTCATCTTCTTCGAAAAGGATGTTCTCTCTCTCGCTGACTTCCCCGCCGTGCTCGGTAGCCTCGAAAGTTGGGGTGGCGTCCAGCGTTTCCTCGCTATACAGGCGTACCGGGTTGATATCCGGGTTGGCATCATAGTCTTTGCGCAACGGGTAACCAACCCAGTCGTTACGCAAGAACAAGCGTCGCATGTCGGGGTGGTTGATAAACCGGATGCCGAGGAAGTCATACACTTCCCGCTCGTTCAGGTTTGCCGTTGCCCAGATATCGGATACTGTCGGTAACTCCGGGTTTTCCCGGTTGGTAGTGAAGGTCTTCAAAAACAATTTATGCTCGTGAGTCGTGGATTGCAGCAGGCTGATCACGCCCAACGAGTCTCCCCAGTCCATTCCCGTCATGCAGATCAGGAAATCGAAAGCCAGTTCCTTATCCGCCTTCAGCCGGAGGGCTAGCGGGCGGTATTGCGCTGGTTCTACCGTGACGGTAAGAATACCGCTTTCATCGAACTCGGCCTCGGGGATTATATTTTTTATTTTATCTATTAACACCTTTATTAATTTTATATTTTAAATTTTAGATTGAAGAATTCAGAGATTGGGAGATTGCTGATTCTGTGATTCAGCAGCATAAGCTGCTGTCAACAAAGCGCCCGTAAGGGTCCATGAACTTTTTATAAACCTTATGAACTTTATAAACTCTTTTCATCTTCCTTTTCTTTGTGGTTCTTTCCCCCAAGGAATCGTTCCACCTTCACCTTGCGTTGCAGTTGGATCATCCCGTACAGCAGGGCTTCCGGTCGCGGGGGACATCCGGGGATGTAAACGTCAACGGGAATGATCGAGTCGACACCTTGCACCACGTGGTAGGAGTTCCTGAACGGGCCACCCGACACGGCGCACCCGCCCACGGCAATCACGTACTTGGGCTCGGCCATCTGGTCGTACAGACGTTTTAGTACGGGAGCCATTTTATGTACGATCGTTCCGGCTACCATGATGAAATCGGCCTGTCGGGGACTGGCTCGCGTCACTTCAAACCCGAAGCGGGAGAAATCGTAACGTGCCGCACCCACTGCCATGAATTCGATACCACAGCAACTTGTAGCGAAGGTAAGCGGCCAAAGGGAATTCGAGCGTCCCCAGTTGATAACATCATCAAGGCACCCCACGATGACGTTGGTGCCGGATGCCCGAAGTTGTTCAAGATACTCGTTATCGTTGAACTCTTCATATTTCATGGATTTGATTTTTACTTCCATTCCAGCGCTCCTTTCTTCCATGCGTAAGCCAATCCGAGAATAAGGATCAGCATAAAAAACAACACGTTGATCAGACCGTCAATTCCCGCATCCTGAACGGTTACCGCCCAGGGGTAGAGAAACACGGTCTCCACGTCAAACATTAAAAACAGAATTGCGAACAGGTAGTATCCTACCTTGAACTGCATCCATGATGTACCGCGAGTTGGCACGCCGCATTCGTAGGCTTCCCCCTTTTGTTTATTAAAGGTACGGGGGGAAATAGCCCGGGCGATACTCATGGCAATAACCACCAGCAAAATGGCTGTAATCAAAACAACCACGAATAAAGTAAGATTCATAATATTAAAAGTTAGATTCGCCTTCGGCGAGTTTCAAGTTACAAGTGATAAATTTCCGGTTACAAGTTACAGGCAGTAGTTGTTGCAAGTTGCTAATTTGTAACTTGCGGAGCCATGGTTCAACCTGTAACTCGTTTAGTCGGAGGCTAAACGATGATTTCTCGCAGAGCAAAGACGTAATACTTGGTCTTCCCCAGCGTCGAATAGGGATGGAAGTAGAGGTTCTGTTTGGAACCGCTTCTGGCAGAAATATCGTTTTTATTGCTCCGTTGCAGGAAGAACGGCACCAATTGGGACTTGGAGTCCGGAACGACGTGCGAGTATCCCAACGAGAGTTCGCAATTCTCGTGCATGAACAGCAGCAACGGGATTGCGGATGTCTCGCAGACTTCATTCCGGTAGGATTTACGTTCCAGACGGGCTTCTTGCAAGGACAAATCTTGTCCGTTTGCCAGAGACCCGACCGAGCCTGTTAGCACGAGCAACACGATCAATATACTATTCTTCAGCACGTTCAGCATCATTCTTTTTTTACTTAAGGTCCGCAAAGATAACCTAATTTTAAAACTTGGTTGAATATTATGTGGTAAAGAATGTTAATCCGTCCCGCTAGCGGGACGGATTAACATTCGAGTTCATAAGGTCACGGGTGTCCTTCGGACAATGTTTTTGGCAGCTCGTGCTGCCATGGATAAAGCGCCCCGCAGGGGGCCATTGACCTTATAGACTTTATGGGCCTTATAAACTTTATAAACCTTATAAACTTTACGAACTTTATGAACTTTTTCTTACCTTTGTAATTCCGTTGAGAGCAGAGGTTTCTCCGGGTTTAACTATGAAATTAGGGAAAAAATATGAGTGACACCATTCATCATGAATGTGGCTTCGCGATGATTCGATTGTTGAAGCCGTTGGATTATTATCAGAAGAAGTACGGTTCTTACCTTTACGGGCTAAACAGGTTATATATTTTAATGGAGAAGCAGCGCAACCGCGGGCAAGACGGGGCGGGAGTCGTTGGCGTGAAGCTCGACATGGAGCCGGGCTACAAGTACATGGACCGTGTGCGTTCCTGCGATGCCAACCCGATACAGGACGTGTTCGACAGGATTCATGAGCCTTTCACGCCGGAGCTTCTCCGGGAAAAGGATGCGGCTTGGGCGAAGCAAAACCTCCCGTTCGTTTCCGAGATCTATCTGGGGCATTTGCGTTATGCCACTTTCGGTAAGAATAATATAGATTACGTGCATCCCCTGAAACGAGCGAGCAACTGGCGGAGTCACAACTTGGCGTTGGCGGCGAACTTCAACCTGACAAACGTCGACGAGCTGTTTGACAGCTTGATCCGGGCGGGACAGCATCCGCGGAATTATTCCGACACGGTGACATTGCTTGAAAAGGTGGGATATTTCCTCGATGACGAGATACAGGATTTGTATCGTCTTTACAAGGAGCGGGGTTTCTCGAAGCAGGAGATAACCCCGTTGATCGAGCAGACGATCGACCTGCGCGGGGTGTTGGCCAAGAGTAGCGAGGATTGGGATGGCGGCTATGCCGTGGCGGGAGTTGTCGGGCATGGCGACGCGTTCGTGATGCGCGACCCGTGGGGTATACGCCCGGCCTACTATTACCGGGATGACGAGGTGGTTGTAGTGGCTTCCGAGGGTTCCGTTATCCAGACGGCCTTCCAGGGAGTTAACATGCCGATTTCGGAAATACGTCCGGGGTACGCTTTGATTATCAAGAAGGATGGAACGGTGACCGAGGAACTCGTGCGCGAGCCGAAACAACGGGCTAGTTGTTCGTTCGAGCGTATTTATTTCTCACGCGGGAATGACAAAAATATATACCGGGAACGGAAACGGCTGGGCGAGTTGCTGACGCCTCGCCTGGTAGAGGCCGTTGACGGTGATCTCGATAACACGGTGTTCTCGTTTATCCCGAACACGGCGGAGACTTCTTTTTACGGGATGGTAAAGGGGGTACAGCAGTACATGGTCGAGGAGAAGAAACGGTTGATTCGGGAAGGGAAAGCCACGTGGTGCGAGGAGACGCTCGATGCGATCATCTGTCGCGAACCCCGGATAGAAAAGATCGTGATCAAGGATGCCAAACTGCGCACGTTCATCACCTCCGATTCCGGGCGTGACGGGCTGGTGGGGCATGTGTACGACGTGACTTACGGGGCCGTGCAACCGACTGATAACCTCGTGGTGATCGACGATTCGATCGTGCGGGGAACGACTTTGAAGAAGAGTATCCTCCGTATCCTCGATCGTCTCGGGCCGAAGCGGATCGTGGTTGTGTCATCCGCCCCGCAAATCCGTTACCCCGATTGTTACGGGATCGACATGACCCGGATGAACGAGTTTATAGCCTTCAACGCTGCCATTGAGTTGCTGAAAGAACGGCATATGGCCGAACTGATCGACGAGGTGTACCGGAAATGCAAAGCGCAACAGGGATTGCCAAAGGAACAAGTGGTGAATCACGTGAAGGAGATTTATGCTCCCTTCACCGAGGAGGAAATCTCCGACAAGATCGCTGCCATGGTGCGTGACGAGCATCTGAACGCCGAGGTAAAAGTGGTGTTCCAGTCCGTTGACAACCTGCACCTCGCTTGCCCGAACGACACGGGTGACTGGTATTTCACGGGAAATTATCCCACGCCCGGTGGCAACAAGGTGGTGAACACCGCCTACATCAACTGGGTGGAGGGCCGGAACGAAAGGTCGTACTAGGGTTGCCTGCGGTGAGTTACAGGTTACATTTGCCTGCGGCAAGTTGCAGGGTAATACCCCTGCGCAAGGCACTCCCTTTTTTCATTTTGACCTCTAACTAAGTGCGTTGCTGGCGATTTTGATTCCTCCGTCACCAGTTTATCCTCTGTTTATGAGGCCGATGGAAAAGTCGGCATTGCGATAAACAACTACCCCCTCCGACTCCCCCTTACACAGGGGGAGGGGTGATAACCAAGCGGTTTTCCCGCCTGTGTAAGGAGGGGGTAGGGGTGGTAGTTCAAATAATGGGCCTTTTTCAGAGCTTCGTTTATAGAGGAGAAACTGGAGTCTCTTCCCGAAGACGGTGAGTAACTCACCTCTCCCCCTGTGTAAGGGGGAGTTGGAGGGGGGAGTTATTTTTTATTTTCAATTATTTCATGATGATTCCCGGTTCCGTGATTCCGGTGCCACGGGTAAGGTTAGAGGGGATTTTCGGTCCCGGCACGAGGGGGCTGTATTCCAGCACGTGGCGGACGCGGGCGCGCTGGTCGTCGGTGAAGAGGTTTAGCCACCCGTAGAAGTAGTCCATGGTATTGGTGGACGTGAAGGTGTTCCCGTTGCGCGAGTTGCGTTGGTAGGCTTCGGTTAATGTAAATGAAGGAATGGTGTTCAGCCATTGCTCGTATGCGGCCCGGTTGTAATCGGGGGTGTCGGCGCAGTAATCCGTTTCCACTTTACTGTCCTTGGAGAAGGCATGGAATAACCCGAGGTAATGTCCCAGTTCGTGGGCGAGGGATTGACTCATGCGATCTTGCACTTCTTGCGTTGGAAGGTATATTTCTGTACCTGCAGTGACGTTATTAAGAGCGATACAATGCGCTTGTTTCGTGGGCGGGTTTGTGAAATATGCATCCCCGGAGGGTAGACCTTCGAGGGGATAAGTGGATGGTGTGTAGGCCATGAAAGAGATCCCCGCGGTGTTTTGTTCCGTGAAGGTGAATATCACCACGTTTATATATTTGTTCTGGTCCCATAACCATTTGGCATCATCGTATTCGTTTTCTAGGAACTTCTGGCAATCCAGCGTGATATTATTCCGGAGGATACGATGAATGCCCGGTTCTTTAAGAAGTGCCCCACTGGGATCGTGGGTGGCAAGCGTGAATTCCACGTTCATGTCGACTGGGTTGAAACCGGGGTTCCGGTTGATCGTGCCGTTATAGTATGCATTCACGTCATCGAGGACTTGCTGTAAATACCATGCCGGTATGTTTTGGTAGGGGGCGGAGGCATCCTTGTACAGGACATGGAAGATGATCGGGAGTTTGAAATGATATTCTTCGGTAGCCGCGGCCTGGTTGATGGCAAGGGAGAGACGCTTATCCTTGTTGGAGAGGGTCATCTCGCCGGAACGTTTCTGACGGGCGATGTTGGTCTGCACGGTGATCACGAGGGAGTCGCTGTTGTCGTGGGTGACTTTGGTGGCGGTGTACCACGTGTTGTGGTTGTCGATGTTCCAGTCGGAACTGCTTTCAATACCGAAGCGCAGGGTTGTCCCGGTGTTGTCAATGTTGAATTCCCGCTCGTTGGTGGATAATTGGAATTTGTCGTTGTCCTTGCTGCAAGCGGTGAGGACGATGAACAGGACGTACAGGAAGAGATTATTTTTCATGCGCTGCGGTTTATAAGGTTATTTTTTCATGTAACGATCCATTTCCCGTTTGGCGTCTTTCTGCTTGAGGGATTCGCGTTTGTCGTATTCTTTCTTTCCCTTGGCAAGGGCTATGCGGAGTTTGGCGAATCCTTTCTCGTTGAGGAAGAGGCGGACGGGGACGATGGTCAGTCCCGATTCCTTGGTCTTGCGTTCGAGCTTGACAAGTTCTTTCTTTTGCAGTAATAACTTGCGTTCGCGGCGTTCGATGTGGTTGTAGTAGGTGCCCAGTTTGTACTCGGCGACGTACATTCCCTTGATCCACAGTTCGCCGTTGTGGAAGTAGCAGTAGGAGTCCACCAGCCCGGCTTTACCAGCCCGGATGGACTTGATTTCGGTCCCGGTGAGCATGATCCCGGCGGTGTATTCTTCGAGAAACTCGTAGTCGAAAGAAGCTCTCCTGTTTTTTATGTTGATGTCGTTTTGCATGTGTGTTGATGTTAAGCGTAAATACTAGGTATCCTAAACACGATCATCAGCAGTTGCTGGACGATGACTGGGGCAACGATCACGAGCAGCCCGATGATGACGAGGGCGCTTTTACGGTATTGTACGTCAAGCGCTGTGGATTGGTTCAGCCCTACGTAGAGCGTGCGGAGGCACAATAGGCTACATATCGCCATTAACTGGGAGATGAAGCCTTCCGACATTCCGCAGGCCAGGCAGTGGAACGGGATGAAGATCGCCGAGCTATAGACGGCAAGACGGAGTGATAGTCCGTTGGCTTCCACGACCTTGTTCGAGAGGTATTCCCTCGATACCCGGTACGTGATATAGGTACCCGCCACGGAGGCAACGAAAAGGATTAGTCCGGTACAAATCGCATAGAAAGGACTGGTCACGCGTAGTTGCAGGAGGAGTGCACACGTGGCGGCTATCCCGGAGAGAGGCACGAGATAATTGCGGAAAAGATCGGTACCTTCGATGTTTTCCTGCCTGATCGCTTGCCACTCGGCTTCCGGCTGGAATAGTATCCTCCGGGTTCTCGCAAATATGTTTGTAATATCCTGTTTTTTCATAGCAGGGCAAAAATACTGTTTTTTATCGAGATTAGTTCAAAAGAAGTCCACAAAGTCTGTAAAGTCCATAAGGTCCATAAAGTCCATAAGGTCTATAAAGTTCATAAGGTCTATAAAGTCCGTAAAGTCAATTTACATGGAACTACCACCCCTAGCCCTTCCTTACACAGGAGGGAAAACCGCTTGGTAATCAACTCTCCCCCTGTGTAAGGGGGAGTCGGAGGGGGTAGTAATTTTATAGGGAAGAGACTTTCGCCCAACCCGTTTTATTATCGGCAGCTTAAGCTGCCGTAAACAAAGCACCCCGCAGGGGTCCATTAACTTTGTAAACCTTATAAACCTTATGGACTTTATAGACTTTATGAACTCTTTTTGTAACATTTATTTCATTTCTTCGTTAAAGTTAACGTGAAGCAAACAACCGGGAGATCGGTTGCCGGAGGTAGGTGAAGAGAAGTTTAATGTTTAATGTATGACGTGTATGGAAATTTTTTATGCTTCAATTCCAATTTTGGTTTTAATTATTTTGATGGGGGTGTTGAAAGTGTCGGGGGATAAAAGTAGTATTATCACTTTGTTTATCACGGCTTTTTTGGCTATCTTGGCGTTTCATAGCCCGGTTCCTGACACGATCAATTCTTTTCTTTACGGTATGTTGAAGGCGTTGGTGCCTATCCTGTTTATTATTCTGATGGCGATATACAGTTATAACGTTTTGTTGCAGACGAAGAAGATCGAGGTGCTGAAACAGCAGTTTTCCTCGATATCGACGGACAAGAGCGTGCAGGTGTTGCTGATCACGTGGGGATTCGGCGGTTTACTCGAAGGAATGGCGGGGTTCGGGACGGCGGTGGCTATCCCGGCGGCAATATTGATGAGCCTCGGTTATCGTCCCGTGTTCTCGGCATTGGTGAGCCTGATCGCCAATAGCGTGCCGACAGCTTTCGGGGCAGTCGGCGTTCCGGTGATCGTGTTGGCGCAGGAAACGGGGTTACCCGTGATCCCGTTGAGTACGGCGGTGGTGCTGCAGTTGTCTGTGTTGATGTTCCTCGTACCGCTGGTGATCACGTTTCTGGCCGATCCGAGGATGAAAGCGTTGCCGAAGAATCTGGTGTTGAGCGTGCTGGTCGGGGGAGTGTCGCTCGTGGCACAGTATCTCGCTGCACGTTACGTGGGGGCGGAGACTCCCGCTATCGTTGGGGCTATCGCTTCGATTATCGTGATTGTTGTTCTGGGTAAGTTGACGGGAAGGGGCGAGGAGAAGTCCGTGCCGATGACTTATTCGGGCGGGGAGGTTTTCCGGGCGTGGACGGTTTACGTGTTGATCATGGTGTTGATCTTGTTCACGAGTCCTTTGTTTCCGGCGGTGCGGGAGATGTTGGCAGGGGTATGCAATTCTTCGGTCAGTTTCACGATTAACGGGGAGGTGCGGAATTACACGATACAGTGGTTGACGCAGGGCGGGGTGCTGTTGTTTATCGGTTCTTTTATCGGGGGATTGATCCAAGGCGGTAAGGTGAAGGATTTGCTGGTGCTGCTGTGGCGGTCGGTCGTGCAGTTGCGGAAGACGATCGTGACGGTGATTTGCCTGGTGGGGTTCTCGTCGATCATGGAGACGTCGGGTATGATTAATCAACTGGCGATGGCCTTGTCTGCGGCCACGGGGGCCTTGTACCCGTTGTTCGCTCCGACAATCGGGGCGTTGGGTACGTTCCTGACGGGAAGTGATACCTCGGCGAATATCCTGTTCGGTAAGTTGCAGGCAGGAGTGGCCGGGCATATCGGGGTCGACCCGAACTGGCTTTCAGCGGCCAATACGGCAGGAGCCACGGGAGGTAAGATCATATCCCCGCAAAGTATAGCTATCGCTACCTCCGCTTGTGACGAGCAGGGCAAGGAGGGCAATATTTTGAAGGCGGCTTTGCCGTACGCTTTGGTTTACGTGATTATAACCGGGATAATCGTTTACCTTTTCGCTTGACGAAAAGGTAAACGATCACCCCGGTTGGTTGCAGGTTACAGGTTGGGCTTTCAGTCCTTCAGGTTACAAGTTGATTTGTTTCTTGAAAATTTGTAACTTGCAGCTTATAACCTGTAACTTGTAACTAATTTATTATAATATGAAAATAGGATTATTTATTCCCTGTTACATTAATGCGATCTATCCGAACGTGGGGGTGGCATCGTACAAGTTGTTGACCTCGTTGGGCTTGGATGTTGATTACCCGTTGGACCAGACGTGTTGCGGGCAGCCCATGGCGAACGGGGGGTTCGAGAAGGATTCGGGGAAGTTGGCCGAACGGATGGAGGCGTTGTTCGAGAAGTATGATTATGTGGTGGGGCCATCGGCGAGTTGCGTGGTTTTCGTGAAGGAACATTATCCGATGTTGTTGCACCGGGAGGAACATGCCTGTATCAGTGGCCGCATTTATGAGATTTGCGAGTTCCTGCATGATGTGATTAAGGTGGACAAGCTGGACGCCTCGTTCCCGCACAAGGTGAGTATTCATAACAGTTGTCATGGTGAGCGCTTGTTGCATCTTTCGTCTCCGAGCGAGTTGGTGGTTCCCCGTTACTCGAAGTTGCGGGATTTGCTGTCGCTGGTGAAGGACGTGGAGATTTTCGAGCCGAAGCGGGTGGACGAGTGTTGCGGTTTTGGCGGGATGTTCTCGGTCGAGGAGGAAGCCACGTCGGTATGCATGGGACAGGACAAGGTGCTGGATCACATTTCTACCGGGGCGGAGTATATCACCGGGGCCGACAGTTCGTGCCTGATGCACATGGAAGGGCTTATCCGGCGAGAGAAGTTACCGATAAAGACGATACATATAGTTGAGATATTAAATGCGAAATGAGTTGAAAGTCCATAAGGTCCATAAGGTCACGGGTGTTCTTCGGACAGTGTTTATCGGCAGCTCAAGCTGCCGTGAGCAAAGCGCCCTGCAGGGGTCCATGGACTTTATAGACCTAAAATAATATTATTATGAGTTCACACGCTAAAGCTGCCAAGAAGTTTATTGCTGACCGGGAGAGGACGGCATGGCACGATCAGGCTTTATTTTTCGTGCGGGAGAAACGGGATAAAATGGCTCACGATGTTCCCGAATGGGAGGCGTTGCGGGAAATGGCCAGTAAAACGAAGTTACACACGATTGCCAATTTACCATATTATCTGGAGATGTTTGAACGGAACGCCACGGCGAACGGGATTCACGTTCATTGGGCAAAGAATGCCGAGGAGCATAACCAGATTGTTTACGATATTATCAGCAAGCACGGAGGGAAGAATCTTGTGAAGAGCAAGTCGATGCTGGCGGAGGAATGTGGGTTGAGTCCTTATCTGGAAGCCCGGGGAATTGATGCGGTGGAGTCCGACTTGGGCGAGCGCATCATGCAGTTCATGGGGACACCGCCGAGTCATATCGTGTTGCCCGCCATTCACGTGAAACGGGAAGAGGTGGGGAAGGTGTTCGAGAAGGAACTGCACACGGAACCGGGAAACAGTGACCCGACTTACCTGACACATGCGGCCCGGGCCGCCTTGCGGGAGAAATTCCTGCACGCCGATATTGCCATGACGGGGGTTAATTTTGCCGTGGCTTCGTCGGGTGCTTTCGTGGTCTGCACGAACGAGGGAAATGCCGATATGGGAACTTCTTTTCCGAAAGTGCATATCGCTATCATGGGGTTAGAGAAGGTGGTGCCGGATTACGATGCTCTTGCGCTGTACGTGCGGTTGCTGGCTCGTTCGGCTACGGGACAGCCTTCGACGACTTACACGTCCCATTACAAGAAACCCGTGGAGGGGCAGGAGATGCATATCGTGATCGTGGATAATGGGCGGAGCGATATTCTTGCTTGCACGGAACACGTGAATATGTTGAAGTGTATCCGTTGCGGGTCGTGCATCAATACTTGTCCCGTGTATCGTCGGACGGGAGGGTATTCTTATTCTTATTTTATTCCCGGTCCAGTGGGGATTAACCTGGGAATGTTGAAGTCACCGGAGAAGTATTCGGGGAACGTGTCTGCATGTTCGCTGTGTTATTCCTGCTCGAATGTCTGCCCGGTGAAGATTGATTTGGCGGAACAGATTTACAAGTGGCGGCAGAATCTGGCCCCGTTGCATCTGGCCGATCCGATGAAGAAGATGATGGTGAAGGGGATGAAGTTTATCATGGATCATCCGGGGTTGTTCTATAACGCTATCGCCGCGGGACGGGTGGCCGAGCACATGCCTCGTTTCGTGCTATACAACAGCTTGGATGCCTGGGGGATCGGGAGGGAGCTTCCGGAGTTCGCAAAGGAGACGTTTAACGAAATGTGGAAGAAGGGGAAAGTGAAATGAAAAAAGGGTCCATAAAGTCCATAAGGTCTGTGGATCCCTGCGGGGCGCTTTGTTTACGGCAGTTTGAGCTGCCGAATCACTTAATCGGCAATCATAAATCAAGAAATTAATAGATAAGAATATGAGTAGTAAAGAGGATATATTGGCAAGATTGAAAAAGCATGCGATTGATCCGGTGGAACGACCGGGGATGGAGTTTACCCCGATAACGTATGCTGATCCGTTGGCTCAGTTTGAGAAGATATTGAAGGCCGTGGGTGCTAATTTTGTGTTGTTGGAGGAGGGGCAGGATGTGAACGAGGTGATTCGGAGCGTGTACCCGAATGCCAAGTCGATCGCTTCGAACCTGCCGGAGATCACGTGTGTCACGGTGAATCCCGACAATCTGGATGATCCCAGAGAGTTGAACGGTACGGACGTGGGAGTAATCCGGGGCGAGTTTGGGGTACTGGAAAATGGTATGGTGTGGATCAATCAACATACCCGCTACAAGGCGATCTTTTTTATTTCCGAGGCGTTGGTTATTTTGCTTGACCGGAATCGGCTGGTGAATAACATGCACGAGGCTTACAAACAGCCGGGTTTTGATGATTTCGGTTACGGCTGCTTTATTGCCGGCCCGTCGAAAACGGCCGATATCGAACAGGCGCTCGTGATTGGGGCACACGGGGCAAGAGCGGTTACAGTTATTCTAAGCTAAAAATTAAATTTAGTTTAAAGTGAAAAAGGGAGGGCCTTGCGAGGGACATTAACCTGTAACTTGCAACCTGTAACTTGTAACTTGCCGCAGGCAACCTTTATCCTTTTGTTGCTTCTTTCGAGAAGAACAGGTAGGCGATAAGGCACACGATGAGCGGGAATATGTAAATTAATCCCGGTGAAAGGAAGGCGATGTACCAAGGGGCACTCCATTCGTCATGAGAGGCGATTTCGAGGGCTTGATACCCGACATGGACGATTCCCACGCAGAGGAAAGCCATGGCGGCAATCCCGAAGATTTTCTTGTTTTTAATGGCTTTCGTTTTGTTCATGTTGATAAAGGTTACGGTTTGCAGGTTTCAAGTTACAGGTTAGCTGAACTTGTAACCTGTAACTTGTAATCTGTAACTATTTATTATAAAGGTGTTTGATTCCAACCCGGTGTCCGGCTACAGCGAAGTAGAGGATGAACAGGTAACAGGGCAATACCATCCAGTATGCTCCTTGGAATCCGAGAGACACGGTCAACGAACCGTATAGCATCGGAAGTAAGGCTCCCCCGGCAATAGCCATGATCAACAGGGCCGATCCGGTCTTCGTGTGACGTCCCAACCCGAAGATTGCTAATGGGAAGATGGCGGGCCACATTAACGAGTTTGCCAGACTTAACAAGGTCAGGCACCAGATAGAGGCATTTGCCGGAAGGATCGCAACACACACGCCGAGGATAATTCCCAACATGGCACAGCAGGCCAAGGCTTTTTCCTGACTGATGTATTTCGGAATAGCGATGATTCCGATGATGTAACCGACGATCATGGCGATCATTCCATAAGTCGGGAATACACGTGCCGTATCCATATCCATGTGTAATGATTTGGCGTAGCCGATGATCGTGTCGATGGCGATGACCTCAACACCCACGTACAGGAATAGGGTAACGATACCGATCCACAGGTGCGGAAAACTGAATATGCTTGATTTCCCTCCGTGCTGGGTGCTGCCTTCTTCTTCTTCCGGGTCCTCGATCTGCGGGAGCGGGGAGAAACGAACGAACAGGGCTAGTACGACAAGTGAAATCATGATCACGATATAGGGTACGATAGATTTAGAGGCCAGCATGTCAAGTTCGCTTGCTTTTTGCACGGCATCCATGGTTTGTAATTTGGCTTCCAGCACATCAATGTCTTTTAACATGATTGACCCGAGAATAAGGGGACTGATTGCTCCTGCCACCTTGTTACAGATTCCCATGATACTTACTCGCTGTGCGGCACTTTCCGGGGCTCCCAGTTCAATCACGTAAGGGTTGGAGGCTGTTTGTAACACGGATAATCCCGTACCCATGATGAACAGGCCGAGGAGGAATAATCCGTAAGTGCGGGTCATAGCCGCCGGGATGAACAGTAACGCTCCTATCGCCATCACGAGCAGACCGAGCATCATTCCGTTCTTGTAGCCTGTTTTGCGTAAAACCCAGGAAGAGGGAAGAGCCATCACGAAGTAGGCGATGTAGAAGGCGAAAGTTACGAGGTAGCCTTGCCATTCATGTTGCAACTCGCAAGCGATTTTCAGATAGGGGATCAAGGTGGCGTTTAACCACGTGACGAACCCGAAAATAAAGAAGAGGATTCCGATAATGATAATCCCCATGCTGTAAGAATTTTTCTTTTGTTCCATCATCTTTTCGTTAAAAATATACATAAACACGTAAACACTTCAAGAGATGACAAAGTTATTAATTTTTGATAATGATGGATGAAATTGGGTAAAATTATTCAAGAGAAAAGCTTCGGGAAAAGGAAAACCGGGATACAGGGGGTGTTCCTGTTGTCCCGGCCATCCAAACTAGAAATAACAATCTACGTGAAAACTTAAATAGAGATGTTCATAATTTTGCCAGTTCTGTTTCTAGCTCTCCGTTGCTATGTCCGGAGAAAATGATTTTTCCGTTAGGATCAATCAGTAAAAACGTGGGAATGGATGTTATGTTATATAAAGAGCCTACATTCTTCACGAGTTCTTTGGCTGCAAGGAATTGTGGCCAAGGTAGTTTTTCTTCTCCGAGGGCCTTTTGCCATTCTTTTTCGTCTTTGTCAACAGATAGGCTGATGAACCCGATCTTTTCCCCGTACAACCGGTACATTTCCCGCAAGTGGGGGAAGCTGGCACGGCAGGGGCCACACCAGGAGGCCCAGAAATCAATGACCGTGTATCCCTCTTTTTTGAGTTGGGCGAGAAGGGAGACCGTTTTACCCGCCGGGGTTGTCATTTCCCCGTTCTCCAAGGCTTTACCTTGCACGAACGCTTGGGCATCCCGGAGGTATTGCCGGAACTCTTTTAGCGTGGCACAAGTATCCTGATAGGAGGCGAATAATCCCGCCAACACGTCGAGGTAAGCCTGGTCGTAGGTGAAAGGTTCTTTTTTCAGTTGTTCGACGAGATAGAGGTTTACGGCTAGGTTTTGGTTTTGACGGATGAAGTTTTTGGTGCTCTCTTCCAACTTTGCCCGTTCCGAGGACAACGTTTTAAAGTCCTCGATATTTCCTTTTTCCCTGTAAGTGTTGTTAAGCGAGTGAATCCTGTATCTTGAAGGAATGGTTTGTTGTTGATAGCGATAGAAAATGTTTTGTGCGTCAGATCCCTGAAGCGTGTAATTTTTTTCCTTGCGTTCGTCATATTGCCAGAAGGATTTGGGCAGGCTGTCAATGTGGGACGTTTGGAAAGTCAGTTCACCGTTTTCAACGAAAAAGCCTATTTCCATGTATCTTCTTTGTTCCTGTTTTTTTGATTCGACACGGTCAAGGATATCTTGATCATTCATGCACAGGCGGCAGTAGACGGGTTGATCTGCCTTGCCCCGAAGTTCGAATTTACCGTTAATGATATATCCCTCGGCGATCTTTTTGTGGTATTTACCGTTGGAGGCTAATATGATTTCCGTGCTGTCCGTGGCTCCCGGGATTGTTCCCCGTAACACGAAATGGTCGGTCTGTTTTTGGTTGCAAGCGATGAGACCGAGCAATAAAAGTGAGCTTAAATGTTTCATTTTGATCATATTATTGGATATTGTTTTTACGTTTATCAAGAGATTTTTTTATGGTTTCAATGATATTTTCGGCAGAACTGTAATCATCTATTTTCAAGCATAGAGAGCTGTCCCGATTCAACAGGAGGAGGGTCGGTGTGTGTGTAATCCCGTAGTTCGCACGTAATTCTTTGCCCTCTTTCTTTCCGATGTTTACTTGTATACAGGCGAATCTCGTGTTCACGTAGTCTCCAAGGTTTTCGTCTGTCAGTATATTTCTACTTGTTTCTCTGCTGGCTTTGTTGCCGGAATAGCAGTAAACGAGGATTCTTTGCCCGTTTTCCTTGTTCTTTTCCAATAACTGTTCTAGAGTCTGTTCTTGAAAATGGATTCCCGAATAAGAGAGGGCTCTATATTTTTTATAGTCATACATCAGGTAACGGGGGATTTCGTTGTCCGGCGTTCCGGCAATCACTTTTTCACCGATATCGGCTAGCCGGGCGTAAGTTTTCTTGTCTCTGTCCCATTGAAAGGCGGAGAGGATCAACTCGTAGGTATCTAAATCCTTTACGGTTAAATTTTCGCTTTTATGCTCCATGTCCGAGATGACGAGTTTCGTGAGTTTCTCGCTCAAGTCAATAATATGTCGCGGAGTAGCATGATCCAGTTTCCATTGTATTGTTCGGAAGGCGAAAGCGTGGGTTTTCAGGGCGTTTAGATTCAATTCCGGTAGTTTGGTTTCGATCAATGCGGCGATTTCATCTGCCTGTTGGTTATATACCAGTTCTGCCAGTTTTAATAATTGATTTAATTCTTCTTGGTTCTTGACTCCAAGTTGGGGAACTTGTTGTTTTAAGGTCTCGATGGAGGCATCATCCGGTTTGTTGTATCCCATCACGTAATCGCCTAAAAGCTTCCAATACTTGTTTATCAGGTAGCTGTCCACCTTTTCTTGACCGGAGTTTTTCCGAATGTTCTCCAGGTGTTCCAGCATGAAGTTCGACACGGGTGAGCCGATCACGCAACTCTCGTCCTCGTAGATGCTCCAGAATTCAGGTTGTACTTTTTCTTCATCTGTAAGTTGAGCGAGTAATTCCCCGTACACTTTTCGAGCTCCCTCGTCATCGTCCGCTTCCGAGAGAGCATTTTTGTACGCCATTAATTGTTGTTTACTCATTTTGCCTGTCTTGTATAATTCGTGTTGGTACACTAGACTGGTCTCCGGGTTCATTCCTTTCTCCACCCGTTGAATGAATTTTTCCAAATCGCTACCTCCGACTAACTTGTGCTGAATGGTTCCGTCAGGACGAACGATCAAGAAGGAGGGATAAGCGTGCACGTCGAATTTCTTGGCGAGTGCGATGCCTTCGCCTTTTTCCATGTCGTATTTCACGCACACGAAGCGAGGATTGAAGTAGTCTCCTGCTGCTTTTTGCGGGAATACTTTGTTGGTCATCTCTTTGCATGGCCCACACCATGAGGTGTAACAGTCGATAAACACTAGTTTGTTCTCTGTCTTGGCTTGAGCAAGAGCTTCCTCGTAACCCAATTCCCGGAAGTTCACGCCTTCTTGCGCGAACAACGGGAGTTGGAAAAACAAACAAATAATAATCAATAATCTCATATCTTTATTGTATTAATTTTCTTTTGGGAGTAATGTCTCTAGTTCTATGCGCAGGGCTTCTGCGTCATATTTGGATAGACATACAAGTGAGGATAAACCTTCCCATTTTCCTCGTTCAGCATAAAAATGGAAAATGGAAAAGTGATTTTTATCCGGACTTTAATTATTGGACGTCTCTAACGCAACGAACACGCATCATCGGGACGGTTAGAGGGTCTATACTGGTGCGGAAAACTGTTGATAGATTACAGTCTAATTTCCGGTAGTAGACTTTACCGTTTGAATCTTGGGTTGACGACCAGTAAAATCCTTTCTCGTAAACGAATTGTACTGCCAGTCTTGCCATGAATGGTGTCAGAGATGCGTTCCCGGCAATTAGCAGATTCAATCCGGATCCTTCTTTACCTTGACACATGAGGTCCGCCACGCCATCCCCCCTCCAGCCTTCGCTGGCGGACTCGTCGATAGACATACCGAGAGCCCGTTCGAGTTCCTGCCAGTCCTCGTCGGAAGGAAGTCGCCAACCGTCTTTTAAGGCTGCACACACTTCGCATGCCCGATCCCATTCATATAAATTACCGAATTTTTTGTAATCCAAGCGTTCTTCTTCTGTTCCTTCCTCTGTTTCGGATATGTCGGTGCTATAAATTTCCCATTTATCAAGATCATACTCGATTGCATAGTAAGGCGTACCTGCTTTCAAGTTAGAAGTCATCCATTGTTGGTTACCAATGCGCACCCAACCGTATTCTTCTTGGGTGTCCGGGTCTGTCCAAGTCCCTTCATCAAGTGGTTTTATCGTGGGGAGCGAGGAATCATCGTCACATGCGATACATGTGAACATGAGTACAATCAGTAGATAGAAATATGTTTTCATCTTTTTCACTTTTTTGAGTTAGAATTTAATACCTGCTTTTTGGGCTACATTGCGCATGAGTTGGTATTTAGTCCATATTTTGGGATAATTCTCGGCGAATTCGGCATAGACTTCCTCCTCGCTTTTCGTCATTAGCAGGTACATGTAGGCCGCCACGTCTTCACCTTTACTGGGATAATATTGATCTGAAGTCACAAATAAAAATCCTAAATCATAAAATTCTTCTAGAGAATTATCCCCGTAATGATAATCTTCATATAGTGAACCCCAACGCGAATCGGCTTGAGCATAGAATGCCGTTAGTTCTCCTTCGTATTTCAAAGCTAAACCACTGCCAGCCATATTGGCAACAAATAAATATTGTTGGTCTTCATCTTCCGTGTCTTTCGGTAAGGTAACGATAAAACAACGTAATGAATTGATGAAATCGGGATGAGAGATAAATGTGCCGTCGTATTCGTCTTCCCTTATCGTGGTGATGCCGTTGACGACCAGTACGGAATAGGGACGTGTTAGATTATGTTTTTGCATAATTGAAACCAGTTTGGAGACAAAATCAGCTCCCTTCTTTTTTTCTTCTATCGTGGAACAGTACGTGAATTCATAATCCGTATACGTGTCCTTGTCATAGAAGCTCCAGGCCGGATCTACAGTTTCGGTTTTGTACAAGGGTTTCCCGTCATTGTCCTTCCCGATATATTCTTTGCTAATCGTGTCGTTAAAGATAATATAGAAGCCGTTAGCCTCGAAAAAATTGCGACGTAAAACGGATTCTTCGTCAGTAGCATTGGCATCGGCTCCGAAATTGTGATAAGGTTCCGACGGGGTCAAGCTACTTTCAGAACAAGCCCAACAATATCCTGCCATGAGGGCTACCCATATAATATGTATATATTTCATTGTTCTTGCATTTTATGTTATTTGAATATATTCTAATAGCCGTAGTAAACGTCTTCGAATCCTTTGAGATAATCATTCTTTTCTTGCTCGGTTTCAAATTGATTGTCATTAAAGAATTTGTCATAACCATCCCATGAACCTGATTCGTCTTCGTAATCGATAGCTTTCTGAGCATCTTCTTCACCTTTTAAATAGGCTGCTGATTTTACCACGCTATATGCTTGGGCATAAGCTTCCTTGAAAGCCTGTTGATAAGCATTCCGATAGGCATTTTGTTGAGAATAGTCGGCTTTGTAATAGCGATAGTAGTTATTGTTGTTTCTAGTATCATTGTATTTATTGCCAGCTTCCATGTCTTCTAGTCCGACTTCCAGCCCGGTTTTTTTACCGTCTGCTTCTCCAATGGAAGCAAGATCTGCATATTCGTCATATATGCTTCCGGGACGATCGGGACGTTTAACGGAGGGTAAGGTATTTTGGAAGTTCGTTACCTCAATCGGGAGGGCTAACGTGTAGGCCGGATCGTTTTCTTCCAGCACGTAACGCATGGTTTGTTGTTGATAAGAAAAACTTCCATTGGGTTTGAAGTCCGTGTAGTAATGCGTGATTCGTTTTGTGAAAGGATAGCGTGTGTCTACCATATAACGGCGAAGATCAAACCAGCGGTGTCCTTCCAGGCAAAGCTCCCGTTCCCGTTCTTCACGAATAAATCTGATGAGTTCCCCTCCGTTATCATAAGTGGCGTTCTCGTTTTTCACCCGGTGACTGCGAAGTAATCGTAATAATCGAACGGCTTCTCCTTCGTTGCCTAGTTGAGCCGCGGCTTCTGCCCCGTTGAGATAGGCTTCCGCCGTACGCATAAGGAAAACATCTCCCACGTCACATGCCGTACGCCCGTTGGTGTATTGTTGAGGTCCGTTGACTTTAGCGAATACCCATACCGGGGAAGCTTTCCCGTATCCAAATTCAGGTTCTATTTGCTTGATGTATATCCCGCGTCGTAAATCGTTGTCATTATCAGTGGGTCCGTAGAGTTCAACTAGGTTGTCGGGGATGATATAAGTCGGCGTGTTATAAAGTGTTCCCCAGCTAGTACCGTTGGTGCCGTAAAGAGCCGAGCTTAACAAGTGGCCTCCCATGGAAAAGATTGTTTCGACAGATGACCGGTTTAGGATGTTCGAGTCATCTCCTTCTCGGCTATTGAGGTCTGTGAGTTGTTCTTTACGCCTGAGGACGCTGTCCGCGTGATTATAGGCATTTTGCCAGTCCTGCATGTAAAGGTAAACACGGCTGCTTAACAAGTGGGCGGCAACGATATCTGCCCGGTAAGGATGATTTTTCACCGAGGTTTGTTGCAAACAAGTACGAGCGGTTTCCAGATCTTCAAGAATGATATTGTACACTTCCGATAACGGGGCACTTGTGTATTCTTTGTCCTCGATCTGCTGTGTGCGTTTCACCGGAATACCGGCCGTGTTTTGGGCCGTGTTTGGGGAGTAAGGTTGGGCGTACATGTTTGCCAGTGTGAAATAATAAATGGCTCTTAAAAATGCAGATTCTCCTTTGATTCTAACTTTTTCAAGTTCATCTTGCCGATTGGAGGCAGATTGTTTGTCAATTTCACCGATAATCTGATTCACGATGTTGATACGTTTGTACAATTCATTCCAATCTTTATCCTCTGAACCAATTTGACCGGTTTTATAACTGCTTCCCACTTGTCTCTGCCAGGTGATCCAACCGAAAAAATTATCTTGGATTCGTAGTTTGTCATTTTCGTATTTACGATAGATTTCTGTTTCATCAGACATTAAATGCAAAGGCATCAAGTACGTGTCTCCGTCAATTCTTAACATACTACTGGAAGTGTAGGCTGTGGACGGGTACCAGTAACCGTCACCGATTAATAGTTCGTCAAGATCGGAGTAACTTTCAACTTTCGCCAGGTCATTCGAATATTCTTCGAGAAAATCCGAGCATGAGGTTGTCAGCCAGACTAGTAAATATAGAAATATATATTTTTTCATATTGCTGGAATTTAGAATGATACATTTAAACTGATAGAATAGGTGGGACGGTCGGACAACTGAATTTCAGCAAATCCGCTTTGTGTGGGAGCTTGTCCTCTCAATTTTTTTGAGCAAATAGTAAACAAGTTACTACCTGAGAGGGTTAATTCCAAACGAGACATGCCGATTTTTGAAATTTGCTCGGTCCCGAATTCATAGGTGAAACTGAGGTTATTGCATTTCAAATAATTGCCGCTCACAACACGGTGATTACTGTAATCATACATATCCCATGCACTGTAAGCAATTTTTTGAATACCATCTATTGTTGTGGACCAGTGGCTGCTGTATTTATTATAAGAGGGATGTCCGCTACCTATAATTGCCGGAATCGTGGTATGCTTTTCGTCTCCCGGTTTTTTCCAACGATTCATCACCATGCGATCCATGTTTCGTTCCGGGTAAATGGTCGTCAGGTCTATGTTGGAACCGGATGCTTGCCCGTACATACCGAAAAGTCTGACTTTATTACCTAAACTATAAGCAAATGAGCCACTTATCCGGAGTTTTTTGTAACGGAGGGTCGTGTTTAATCCTCCCGACATGATGGGTTCTCGTCGTCCGGAAGCTTCTAATAGACGGGTATAGGTTTCATATTTGCTCAAATTTAACAGTTTGTCATATTCATCACCCATGTCATCAAACATGGGACCCCCGTCTACAGGACTCAAGCCCGTGAATTTGTAGGAATAAAAAGTCCCGACTGCTTTTCCTTTTACGAGAGCTGTGCCGTCAAGGAAATCATTTAACTCGTACGTGTCGGCTGCCGGATCGTTTTTGAGTTTGTTAATCGTGCGACTGAACGAAGTGGATAAGGTCCAGCGAAAATCTTTCGTGTCGAAAGGAGAGATTGTGAGGGCAAAACTGTAACCGCTGTTATTCACGTTACCGCGGTTGATGGTAAATGTGTTGTTGTTTATACCGTTCATTGAAGCGATTGTTTTGGACATGAAAGCTTTTTTCGTTTTTTTCAAATAATAAGAAGCTTCTACCATCAGTTTGCGCCGGAAAAGCGAAAAATCTAGCCCCAGGTTGTATGAACTGGTCTTTTCCCATTTTAAGTCTGGGTTGGCATTTTGTTTTAGCGTGGCTGTCTGTTCATTGTAATACGTGTCGAGCGGTTCTTTCGAGATGATCATCACGGGAGATTCGGAATTGAGCATGTTACCTTGATAACCGAATGACGTTTTGAGTGTGATGAAATCAATCCAGTTACGTTTCAACCAGTTAATCTCTGATAAATTCCAGTTGGCAGAAAGTGACCAGATCGGGTTGAAGCGGTTATTGCTTTGATCCCCAAATCGATTACTTCCGTCAACACGGGCGTTTCCGTTGAGGGTGAACCAACCTTTATAGCTGTAGGAGGCCGATACATAACCGGATATGATATTCGTTAGATCGTCTGTTAATGATGGAGTATGTTCTGCTATCCAGTCTCTGTAGTTCGCATAGTCTTCTAGGGCGATGTTTTGCACGAAGCTCATTCCCCGGTCTGGATAATAGCCGCGAGAGGTATTATTGTACCCTTTGTACGTCGTTGAACTCATTTCGTAACCGGCACTGGCAAAAATGTTGTGCTGTTGCTCTGCCCCCAGAGATTTATTGGCGTTTAATTGTAGACGTACCGTGTAAGAATTATTACGAGTTTCTGAGTGTTGTAACTCGCCTCCGAAGGGCATTTCGCTGTACTCTTTGTCATCTTCTGTTAGTGCAACACCGTATTCCGTGCCTCGCAAAGTACTCGCTCTCCAAGTTTTTTCACCCCAGTATTCTTCTTGTGTGGTATTGGATGTGTTATAGGATACAACGGCATTAGCATTCAGCCAGTCCGTGAATTTGAATTGTAAATTGGCTGTTACAGTTAATCCGGTTCCTTCTTGTTCGTAGGAGCTGTTTTCCAGTTCATTGAGTATGTTATAATTATATTCAGTGAAGTTGCTGGTCGTAACTTTTTTCTTGTAATAATAATATTCTCCGTTTTCGTCATAGGCGGGAATTGCACGGCTGGTTTTATAGGCGTAGTCCATGGGTGCAATGCTTTGAGGATAATAGTCCCGATTGGATACATTCCCATTCATATTGAACGAGGCCGTGAGCCATTTCGTCATGTTCACGTCCATGTTGAGTGCTGCGGTATAACGTTCGTTTTTGTTCCCCTTGATTACGTCGTTGTCACGGGAATAACCAATAGAAGCGTAATAACGGGCATCTTCAGAACCTCCCGATACGCTTAGCGTGTGCGAGTGAGACCAACTATCCTCGGTTAGCAATTTGAACCAATCTGTATTCATGGTTTCTATACGAGCCACTTCTTTGTCAAATTCGGCCGGAGTGATGGCTCCGTTGTAAAGTTTAAAGATTAAATCCTCGAAACCGACAAGATTCACGTAATCATTATATACATAGTGATCATCAAAAAGTTCTTTGGAGAATTGTATGCGTTCCTTCGAGTTCATCAAATTTATTTTTCGATCGGAATAACGTGGGCGTTGTCTAAGAGTGGTTGTCATGTTATAACGAACAATCGGTCGACCTACTTGCCCTTTTTTCGTTGTAATGACGATAACACCATTTGCAGCTTTGGTCCCGTAAATGGCGGTGGCTGCTGCATCTTTTAGTATATCCAGACGTTCGATATCTTGTGGGTTCAATCCAGCAATGGCATTACCGATACGATTGATGTAGTCCGGGTCGTTTAACTCTTCCGGGCTAATATTTACGGGATCCTGTACGATGATACCGTCTACCACCCACAAGGGTTCACGATTACCGATTAGGGTAGAAGTTCCCCGGATACGTAATTTGGGTACGACACCCACTTCTCCAGAGTTGCTCATGAACATTAAGTCCGGTACTTGTCCCTGTAGCATTTGGTCTACTGAAGTTGCTCCGGGAATCATGATATCATCCATTTTTACGGTAGATACAGCACTTGTATTTTTTTTACGATCAACCACCTGATAACCCGTCACGACCACTTCGTCCATCTCTTGTGAATCTTCTTCCAGCACGATAGAAAGGTTTTCTTGGCCTTTGTAAGTTACCGTTTGAGTTTTCATCCCCACGAAAGAAACTAACAAAACGATGTTAGAAGTATCTTTAGGGGATACGATTTGGAACTTTCCGTCTTTGTCGGTGGCCACGCCGATGGTTGTACCTTTGATCATGACCGTCACACCGGGGAGGGGGGATTTCTGTTTGTCGGTGACAACACCCCGGATCTTTTTGATTTCTTGTTCTTGCGGAATTTCAATTTTTCGGATTACGATTACTTTATCGAGGATCGAATACGTGTACCCGCTGTTTTTTAAACAGGCTTCAAGAATGGTTCTCACGTCAGAGTCTTTCATTTTCAACGTGATCGAGCCGATGTGATCCAGTTCCTCCACGTTGTAGACAAACGTGTAATCGCTCTGTTGTTTAATGATCCGGATAATTTCCCGGATGTTACAGTTCTCTACTTCGACCGACAATCTCGCTTCTTGGGCGTGGACTCCGGCGGACAGATTCACGCAGAATAATAGCATGAACAAGCTGCTTAATTTCATAACTAGTAGTAGTTTTTTTAATTTTTCACGCGCACAAACGTGAATAAAACAATCTTTTTCCATAATTTTGTTTTACTGATTTATACTGACACTCGCTTTGACCGGGGAGTGTTTATGAATTATAGCGATGGGACGTGCTACGAACATGTCCCATTTCTATTTTATAAATTATCTGATGTATACGTTTTTACCCTCCTTCCTGCACTTGACCACGTGTGTTGCTTCGATTAGATCAAGTACCTTATCTATATTCTCGTACCGGGAGGCTTCAAGCGTGAACCGGCGTTGTTTTAATTCATTGTTTTCGAAAACTACGTCAAATTCATACCAGCGAGACAGTTCTTCCATGATCTGTTCAAGCGGTTGCTCGTCGAAATAGAACATGTCCCGAACCCAAGCGGTAACGACGTTCGTGTCCACTTTTTTTACTTCTATTTCTGCATTACCGGGCAGGGTAATGGCTTGTTCCCCAGGCCGGATAATTCGTGTTGTGATCCCGTTACCGACTTCCACTTTACCGTTCACGAGGGTGGTTTGTACTTCAGAATCCGTTCCGGGGGCTTTCACGTTAAACGTTGTTCCCAGTACGGCGATTGTTGTTCCGGCTGCTTCGACAATGAAATGTCGTGTGGTATCACGTGTTACTTCCAGGTAAGCTTCTCCTGTCAGGAGGATTTTTCGTTCCTGTCCTTTAAATTGTACTGGGAAAGTTAATGTACTCTCGGAATTAAGTTTCACGATCGTGTTGTCGGATAATCGTACCGTGTATTCCCCGTACTTGGGAACGATGATCGTGTGGTAAACTTCTTCTATTTGAACATGTCCTTTTTCTGCGGCAGCGTAGTCAATCTCCTGTTTCCCCGCATGAAGCTTTGCATTCTTGTGTAAAGCTAGGATAGAGGAAGGTTGATCGTCGAGCGTGATTTTATTCCCGTTTTCTAGTACCAGTTGCACGGCGGAGGCGGGTTGTGGTGTGACGATGATTTCTTTTGTCGATCGTGAGAAATAGTAGAACGAGCCTGTTATGGCAAAGAGTAACACGGCGGCGCTTACAGAGATTCGGTAGATGATCCCATGACGTGACCGACTTTTTCTTTTGCCGATGTTATATTTTTTCTCGAATGAAATCCATCCCTCTTCTGTCGAAGGAGGGGTGGAATCCTTGCTCAGTGGTCTTTTATATAATTGTTCGTAGAAAGCCCGGTTCCTTTCACTTCGTTCTACCCATGCCGAAAGTTTTTGTTCTTTCGCCTCCGGTAGAATTCCCAAACGTTGAAGGGCAACCAGTCGGGCAACTTCTAATTTTGTTAGCATGTCTTTTTCCATGTTTCCGATTTCGTTTATTTATATGGAATATGCAATTTCCTATTTGAATACGGATGAGTAGGAAAAGCGGGTGAGTCTATTTTTTGATTTTTTTCAAAAAGAATGATGATTATTGCTCAACGTGCAACATGTGTTTCGCGAAAAGGAGTACGATATAGTCGTGTCCGATGATTTTTCGCAGTTTGGTATACATCTCTTTTTTGAGAGATTTTACCGAGTTAATGGAGATGCCCAGCATGTCGGCAATTTCCTGGTTGGATTTCCCGTCAAGTGATAGATTTGCGATTTCGAGGCTGCGTCCCGTGAGCTGATCTATGGCCGATCGTACGCACCGGATCATTTCCTGGCTGGCAATTTCGTCCAAGAAGGAGTCATTGGATGGCAATACTTCCTTCAATTGTTCGGCATCTTCCAGCTTGAATTTATTGTGCCTCAGGATATCCATGCATATATTTTTTGCCGTGATGTAAATGAATGCGATCGCGTTTTGTTTCGTGTAAGAATCGTTGAGACGTTCGTATAGTTTGAAAAAGGTTTCTTGGGTGACATCCATGGATTGTTCCCTGTCTTTTAGATAAGTGTTACAAAATCCCCACACGGCTTGGAAATAATCCGTGTAAAGTTGTTTGAAAGTGTTTATACCATTTATACAGTCGCTCATGTCGGGAATTTTGTCCACACAAATATATGATGAAAAGTTTAAAACCGGAAATCTTCTTGGTTTAAATGGTCAGATTATGTATATTTGCAATTCAAACAGATCAGAATATGAGATTGAATGCCAACATAAACTTTTTGAATAATTGCAATAATCGTCGATTGCGAAAGGGAAAGTTATGGCGTTGATTTAAGATATTTATTTTTAACCTGTAGCCTCCCTTTTCCGGGGGGCTTTTTTATTTTCTTAAAATTTTGAACTTATGAAACATTTGATTTTACCGGTAGATTATCGTTCCTCGCTAGATGTATGGGAGACGGAACACGCAATTAAATTTATCAAGGATACGTTTCAACTGGCCTTGGCGGCAGAGTTGAAATTGAGACGAATTACGGCACCGTTGGCCGTGCTGTCCGGCACGGGGTTAAATGACAATCTGAGCGGCAAGGAGAGCCCCGTGAGTTTTTCGTTGCGACAGGGAGATGGGCAGGCTGAAATCGTGCAATCGCTGGCAAAATGGAAACGTTACGCTCTTTGGCGGCATCATATACAACCGGGGATGGGGATATACACGGATATGAACGCTTTGCGACCGGACGAGGTGACGGATAATATTCATTCTGTTTACGTGGATCAATGGGATTGGGAAAAGGTGATTACCCCCGAAGAGCGTAATGTCGAGCGACTTTACACTTGCGTGCGACGGATTTATGCGGCATTGAAACGTACGGAATTTTTATTGAGCGAGCGATTCCCGGTTTTATCCCCGTTTCTACCCGAGGAGATTTATTTTATTCACGCGGAGGAGTTAAGACAAAAATATCCTGCTCTTTCACCTAAAGAACGGGAGGAGGCGATCACCCGGGAACAGGGAGCCGTGTTTATCCGGGGAATCGGGGGTGAATTGGGGGATGGAACCTTACATGACGATCGCTCGCCGGATTATGACGATTGGTCGTGGATGGGAGAGGATGGATTACCCGGGTTGAACGGGGATATTCTCGTTTGGAACCCCGTGTTGGATGCAGTGTTGGAGATTTCATCCATGGGGATACGGGTGGATCGGGAATCTTTGAGACATCAATTGCGGGTAAGAGGATGTGAAGAGCGTGAGAAGTTGTATTTTCACTCTCTCTTGTTGCAAGGCCGGTTGCCTCAAACTATGGGAGGGGGCATCGGGCAATCGAGACTCTGCATGTTGTTACTCGGAAAATGTCATATCGGGGAAGTTCAGGCCGGCATATGGCCGGCTGATGTGATCGAGGCTTGTGAACAGGCTGGAGTCTTTCTATTTTAGTTTTTGCCGGAGTGAATTTCTTGTATCATTAATGGTTCGTTTAGTGATGCTCAAAAATAGCAATAATAACACACAAACGCTAAAATTAATGTATTTTTTATTCTTGCCTCAAAATCACGAATATACACCTAATACGGTTGTTTTGTCTGCAATTCTTCTTATAGAAGAAATGACTATATTTAAACGAAGGTTTATTTCTATTATTGATTATGTCGGGAAATGAGGTTTTCGTTGGGGTCGGCTATATATGACAGAAGAACGAGAGAAGATAATCGCTCAACTCTATTGCAAGTTGAAGCATGAGTTACGTGTTTATGCAGCACGTTATTGCCCTGATGAGGCAGAGGACATTGTGCATCAGGCTTTCGTGAACGGCTATAACAAAATCGTGGAAGAGCGGAACGAGTCTGAACAACGTTCTTATCTTTATTCCACGGTGAAGAATTTATGCTTGAATTTTATACGTAATTCCCGCCCGGTCTACATGGATATTTCGCCTGAATTAATGACAGAGTTTATTGTCGTGGATACTCACGACTACATGCACGAGTTTATCGACCGCCTTCCGCGCACGGAACGTGTGATATTGGAGTTGTCCTTGCAAGGCTACGATACAAGGGAAATTGCGGAACAGATCGGGATGGAGTATAATACTGTACGTCATTATAAAAAAGAGGCTTACGCGAAGATCCGACAGGCATTGAAAAAGGAAATCTGATTCTTGCGTTTATTTTTGAATAAAGAATATTGATATGGGATATTTTATTATTTTTGCATCAGTAGGCGTTAGTTACACATAAAATAAAAGAGCGTGGATAATAATGGTCGGTTCGATAGTGCATGTATTCAAAAGTTATTGAATAAAGCACGTATGGGATGGTGGGAAGCAGACTTTCGTAGAGAATGTTACATCTGTTCTGATTTTCTCCGGGATTTATTGGGTTTGGGTGAAGACGGGATTATTAGTTTCGCGGATTTCCGCCGTTTGATCCGGGAAGATTATCGTTTACGTACGACTTATGAATTCCGTTTTGGTAAAACCCAAAACGTGTACGATCAGATTTACCCGATCGAGGTGAAAGGAAACGTGATTTGGGTGCGGGTGAAGTTGTGTTCCAAGGAGATCGATGCAGAGGGAAACATGAAAACATACGGTTTTATGGAGTGTCTGGATATCCCGGAGATGATGGATACGGAAGAGACGGCTATGGAACGGGTGAATAATTTATTCGTTCAACAGAATAGTATTTCCCGTTCGTTATTTTCATTGCTCCGTTCCGGGGATATGAGCAGTGTTATCAACAAGATCCTGGGGGATATTATGCAGCATTATCCCGAGGGATGTACTTATATTGTCGAGTATGACTGGGAACGGCGCACGCAGACCTGTCAGTACGAGGCGGGAAATTACAAGTCATTCAAGAAGAAAGATTACATGGATGATTTCCCGATGAGCAGTATTCCCTGGTGGACGAAACAATTATCCGAGGAGGCTTCCCCGATTATTCTTGCTAGTTTGGATGAATTGCCCGAAGAGGCCAACGTGGAAAAGGAACGCCTTATATGGCAAGGGGTGAAATCTTCGCTTGTCGTGCCGATGTTTTCGAAGGATGGCGTGTCGGGGTATGCCGGTATTGATATTCTGGATAAATCGCACGTGTGGAAAAATGAGGATTACCAGTGGTTTGCCTCGATGGCGAATATTATTAGTATTTGTCTGGAACTCCGCAAATCGGAGGAAAAGGCCCAGAAAGAGAAGCATTTTCTGGCCGATTTGTATAAGCACATGCCGGTGGGTTACGTGCGTATGAAGTTGTTTTATGACGAACGGGGGCACGTGAGGGATTACGTGTTCCTGGATTCGAACCGGATGGCACATACACTTTACAACTCGGAGGGAGAGAGTTGGGTTGGTAAGTATGCTAGTGATGTCGATCCCCATTTTCAGGAACGTTTGCCCGATTTGGAACGCGTGGTACGTGAGGGAGTGGCACGGGATATGAATTACCGGTTGGAGGAGATGGGAAAATATTTCCATTCGGTGATGTATTCTCCGTGTAAAGATGAGGTCGTGTTGATGTTCTCGGACATGACCGACACGTTCTCAGCCCATGAAGCCTTGGATCGTAGCGAGCGTATATTGCGTAATATATACCAGAATCTTCCGGTAGGTATCGAGTTGTATGACAAGGACGGTTACCTGGTAGATTTGAATGAAAAAGAACTTGAGATTTTCGGACTGGAGAAGAAAGAGGACGCTCTGGGAGTTAATTTGTTTGATATCACTCTTTTACCGGAAGAAATGAAGGAGAAAATCAGGAACCGGGAAAATGCCAGTTTCACGCTGGTCTATGATTTCTCTAAATTGAACGGGCTTTACCCAACAAGTAAAAAGGGACAGGTTAATTTACTGACGAAAATAACGACGTTGTATGATGCGCAAAATAATTTGATCAATTATTTGTTGATCAATCTAGATCGTACGGAAGAGACCCAAGCGTATAACCAGATTCAGGAATTCAAGGATTTTTTCACCTTGGTGGGGGATTATGCGATGGTCGGTTACGCTCACTTTAACGCCTTGACGCGGGACGGGTATGGTTTGGATAGCTGGTATAGGAACGTGGGGGAAGAGAGCGGTACACCGTTACCGGAGATTATCGGGGTGCATGCCCATTTTCATCCGGATGACCGGGCTTTGATGCTTGCTTTCTTGGCGGATGTTATATCGGGGAAAAGGTCGCATTTGAGGCATGATATGCGTATTCGTCGTGCTGACGGGCATTACACTTGGACCCGGGTAAACGTGCTTGTGCGGGATTATCGCCCGCAGGATGGGATGATAGAGATGATCTGCATTAATTATGATATCACGGAGTTGAAGGAAACCGAGGCGAAATTGATTAAGGCCAGGGATAAGGCGGAAGAATCGGATCGACTGAAATCGGCTTTTTTGGCAAACATGAGTCACGAGATTCGTACCCCGTTGAATGCGATTGTTGGTTTCTCCAATTTGCTGGCTTACGCTCAGGAAGAGACCGAAAAGTTGCAGTATATCAGTATCGTGGAGGAGAATAACGAATTGTTATTACAATTGATTTCAGATATACTGGATTTGTCGAAGATCGAGGCGGGGACGTTTGAAATGGTGTATAATAACGTGGAAATAAATCAATTGTGCGAGGATGTTGTTGCTTCCTTACAAATGAAGGTTCCGCAAGGAGTGAAACTTCGTTTTGAAAAGTGGCCCGGGGAGTGTCATGTTTATAGTGATAAAAACCGGATACATCAGGTGATATCTAATTTCGTGAATAATGCTTTCAAGTTTACCACTTCGGGAGAGATTGTTGTTCGATCTGTTTTGAAAGGGAAAGAGGTGGAAGTTTCGGTCACGGATACGGGTATGGGGATAGAACCCGAGAAGCAGAAGACTATTTTTGATCGGTTCGTGAAATTGAACAGTTTTGCCCACGGTACGGGATTAGGCTTGTCAATATGCAAGAGTATCGTGGAGCAATTGGGAGGGCGTATCGGGGTAGAATCCGAACCGGGAAAGGGTTCTCGGTTTTGGTTCACACATGCGATAAAATAGTTTTTTTTAGTCCTGTTCATTGCTCTCTGTGACTTATGGTTGAGTTACCCTTTCTCTTGATCAAGAACATAACAACTACATAACACTAACATAGCATAAACACATATTTCGGTCTATGTTCCGTTAGTGTTATGTAGGGATTTCTTTATTGTTCAAGTGTAGCGATTGAGGTGAGATTGCCGAGGTCAGTTTCATCTCAAAGGGGGGGGCATATACTCCCTGAATTTGAGAGAAATTTAAACAGGCTCAAAATATTTTACCTGTTTCATGGTTAATTAAACTTGCTATTACATGAAAATGTGAAGGTAATACGAGGCTCAACACGAAATAATGGTGGAAAAAGATTCTATTTTCGAGCTGAAAAAGAGATAAATAGTAATAAATGTTAAAACTTTAATTTCTTTTCATACATTTTCCCGTTTCGTGTGTAACACGGATACAGAGACAGAGAATATGATGAAAGAATTAAATAAATTAATCACGAAGGATATCTTTGATTGTTTGTCGGAAGATGAGGCGGTGCGACTGGAAGAATTACGCGCTAAGCTGCATATTGATGACGAGGCGTATGGGCGGATGAAGAAGACGATCACGGGTAAGGTTTTGCACGAGCGGATTGTTGCCGCGAGAAGGAAACCGAATCGGGTGATGAAGATGGTACGTTACGCGGCAATATTGATACTGCCTTTGGCTGTTGTGGCTTACGTGTTACTGAGTACTAGTAAACCGACGGAACCTATTACGGTGGTTCGGAATCAAATTGAAGAGAAGTTATCTGCCCCGGTTCGTAAACAACCCGTGTTGGTCCTGAATGATGGCTCCGTGTTGCAGTTAGCCCGTGAAGAGGGGAAGAGAGAGGTTACCTCGAACGCCACGAGCGACGGTAATGAACTGGTTTATTCGAAAAATGATTCGCCGGAAAATCGGGTTACCGTGGAGTATCATACCGTGATGGTGCCCAAAGGCGGGGAATATCACGTGGTCTTGGCGGACGGCACGAAGGTCTGGTTTAACGAAGAGACAGAGTTGAAATATCCCGTGGTATTCGTCGGAGAGAAACGGGAGGTGTATCTAAAAAGCGGCGAGGTATATCTAGAGGTGGCAAGAGACGAGAAGTGTCCTTTTATTGTCCACACGGGGAACGGGGATATTCGGGTTTTGGGAACCCAGTTTAACGTGAAGTACTTGACGGATCAAAAGGTGGCCACGACATTGGTTAAAGGGGGCGTGCAAGTGAAGAAAGGGAATGTCAAGGTGATTTTGCAACCGAATCAACAGGCCGTAGTCGGTGAAGTCGTGAGTAAGATACCTGTCATGGACGTGGAGGACGTGGAAGAGATTATCTGTTGGAAGGATAACATGTTTTTGTTCCGGGACGTGGAGTTGGAACAAATCATGGATAAGTTGGCCGAATGGTACGGTTTTACCGTGTTTTATGAGACCCCGGAAACGAAGAGCGAGAAGTTTTTCGTACGGATAGATAAGTATGCCGAGGTGAATGGGATTTTGGAAGTGATGTCGGAAGTAAGTAATGTCAAATTTAAAATAAGCGGAAAAACAGTAAGCGTGTATAGATGAGAAAAGCGAGTGCTACCAACACTCGCCTTTTTCAAAGCCTCCTAGAAGGCACAAATGTTAAATTCTAATTTACAAATGTATGAAAAAAATGTTTGATTTCTGGGGAAGTCATGTCAAAAAAATTCCCCTTCAAGGTTTATTATGCCTTTTTATATTGTGTTTGAGTCTACCGATTTACGCTCAAAACAAGGAAGGCAAGATAAACATCAACGTGAAGGAAGCCAGCGTGAAAGAGGTCTTGGAGATTATCAAAAAACATGATTATCGTTTGGTGTATTCCACGGCCGTGATTGATGCTTGTAAGAAAAAGATCACGATGGATTTGAAAAAAGCCACGGTGGCGCAAATATTGGACGAGGCTTTCAAGGAAACCGATTTGGTTTACAAGATCGAGAAGAACCTGATCACGATTAAAGAAGTGAAGAAAGACGAATCAATTGTGGCGAAAGGTGTCGTGAAGGACGAGAAGGGAAATCCGATTCCGGGAGTGGCCGTGCTTATCAAGGGTACCGCCACGGGTACGGCCACGGATAACAAGGGAAATTTCCAGATCAAGGTGGCGAAGAACAGCGCGTTGATTTTCTCTTTCCTGGGGATGGAAACAAAGACTGTGTTTGTAAAATCGGAAACTCCGATTAGTGTGGAGATGAAGGAGATGATGAACGAGGTGGAAGAGGTTGTTGTAACAGGTTTTCAAGTATTGAAAAAAAGAGAGTCTACTTCTTCGATTGTTTCTTTGAAAGCGGAAGATATCATGGAACCGGTGGGAACTTCTATTGACCAGATGTTGCAGGGTAAGGTTCCGGGGATGTCAGTAATGCAGATGACCTCGACAGTGGGGGCGGCTCCGAAAATTCGTATTCGTGGTTCTTCCACGATTATTGGTAATCGTGAGCCGGTGTGGGTGTTGGATGGTGTGGTTTTACAAGATCCCGTGCCCTTGGATGCAGCACAGTTGAACAGTATGGATCAGGTGAATCTGATTGGTAATGCTATCTCCGGTTTGAACCCGGAGGATATCGAACGTATCGATGTGTTAAAGGATGCTTCGGCCACGGCATTATACGGGACGAAAGCGGCTAATGGTGTTATCGTGATTACCACGAAGAGGGGAAAACCGGGAGCGCCTTCCATTCGTTATAGTAATTCGATGAATTTTATAGAGAGGCCGAGTTATGATAATTTGTTTTTGATGAATTCTAAGGAAAGAATCGAGGTTTCAGAGGAGATTTATCGAAGGGGATTGGAATTTGTGGGTTTTTCTCCCACGAATGCCGGATTTGAAGGTGCTTTGTATCAGTTACGTGGTGGAATGATCAATCAGAAACAATTTTCTGATGAAGTGCAAAAAATGAAAGAGATGAATACGGATTGGTTTGATTTGTTGTTCCGTAATTCGTTTAGTCATCAGCACACGCTGTCTGTCTCGGGAGCGAATGAACGGGTTGATTTTTATTTTTCTGCAGGTTATGCCGATCAGCAAGGAGCTCCTTTACAGGAGCAAGAGGAACGCTTTAGTTTTATGTCGAACATGGGATTTAAAATATCGAATCGTTTCCGTGCAACAGTTATGTTGGGAGCTAGTATAACGACAACGAATCGTCCTTCTGTGGACTTGTTACAATATGCTTTCAATACTTCTCGCGCTATTCCGGCATATAATGAGGATGGTAGTTGGTTCTTCTATGATTACGAGGCCGGGTATACCGATATCCCTTTACCGTATAATGTATTTAATGAATTGCATCATTCTGGGGCTGAAGATAAAACTAGAAGTGTTAATACAAACATTAATTTAGATTATAAATTTGCGTCTTGGTTGTCGGCTAATGCGGTTCTGTCTTATAATACCAGTTCTACAAAGCGTGAAAGTTGGTATGGCGAACGTAGTTATATGGTTTCTACTTATCGGCAATTACCTTACGGGTATGATAAAAATCAATTGGGTGAAAATTTGGATAATTATAGAAATAATGTCTGCCAGATACCCTATGGAGGTATATTGAATACAAATACGAACGAGGCCGATTCTTTTACAGCACGGGTTTCTTTCAGTGTGAATAAATCATTTAATGATGTACATAGCCTATCTCTCGTAGGAGGTTTGGATATGCAATCCCAAAAAGCAAAGGGGTATAAAAAGGAAGATTGGGGGTATTTACCGGAACGGGGGCAGAAGTTCGTGTCAATATCACGGTTGGATGATTGGCGAGAGGCCGCTTTGCGAATGGTACAGATGAAGCCTACGATTACGGATGCTACGAATAATAGTATTGCTTATTATGGATCTTTGTCTTACGCCTATAAAGGTAAATATATCATGAGTGCCAATATTCGTGGGGAAGGGTCTAACAAGTTGGGAGAACAGGCTCGATTTTTACCTATTTGGTCCGTATCCGCTCGATGGAACGTGACGGATGAGCGTTTTATGGAACCGCTATTAAATGTAATCTCCAATTTGGGTATTCGTAGTTCTTACGGTATTCAAGCGAATGTGACGGATGCGCATAATCCTAATATGATTATTTCTTTGGGATCTTTTGATACAAATTCAGAAGAATACAAAGCAACTCTTCAGTCTTTGCCGAACAAGGGATTGAAATGGGAAAAAACAGAGGCTTTTAATATTTCTGTTGATTTCGATTTGTTTAAAGGAAAGCTTTCGGGATCTTTTGATTCTTGGAGTAAAAAGAGTAAGGATCAATTATTATCTTTGGAGGTGACAAGTACGAATGGAGCGAAATCAGTCACGATTAATGGTGGTGATTTGACAAATAGGGGATGGGAATTGGGATTATCTGCAACCCCGATTAAAACGAAAGATTTTAAATGGAATTTTACATTTAATACGAGTAAAACGTATAATGAAGTTGCTACGACTGCAAATCAAAGTGTGTCTTATGGAGAATATTTGAGCGGTACACTGGTAAAAGATGGGTATTCACTAAATTCCTTCTATTCTTATCGATTCGGGGGGCTAGACGAAAATGGGATTCCAACATATTTGGGTTTGGAGGATCATGATGCAGACGGAAATGTAACGATTACTACCCAAGAACAAGCTTTTGCTTCAGCGATGGCGTATAGTGGAAAACGTGAAGCGGATCTTACGGGTGGTTTATCCATGGGGTTTCATTACAAAAAATTGAGTCTTAATACAACATTTGTATTGTCTATTGGTTCCAAGATACGTTTGAACGATTTGTACCAAGGGAGTAGTTTTAAAATCCCTTATCCCGGGCAAAATATGGGATCTGATTTCGTGAAACGTTGGAGGAAACCGGGGGATGAGAAGTACACTAATATTCCTGCATTGACAGATGAATTTTATTCCGTAGCAGGAATGTACAGGGGAGGGGATAATCCAATAAATAAAACGGATATTATGAATAACGTGTCATCAAATTATTGGCAAATGTATAATAATGCAGACATGCGGGTGGTTTCCGGAAACTTTTTACGATGTAAATCCTTATCGTTATCTTATTCATTTGATAATGATATCGTTCGAAAGTTATATCTGAAATCATTGTCCATGAGTTTAGCTGTGAGTAATCCTTTTGTGATCAAACCGAAAGGGTTGCATGGACGTGATCCGGAGCAAGTGACAATGGGGTCAGGGACGATTCCTCCTCAACAAACCTATTCGTTTACAATGAATGTAACCTTTTAACTGAGATAAGAGATGAAACAGATAGTATATATAATTTCTTTATATTTTATGTGTATCTCTTGTAGTGATTTTCTCGACTACAAGGATAACGACAAGGTGATACCAGATGAATTGGATCAGTATAGCGAACTGGTATTGGGAGAATTGATACAACAATCTATGGGTGCCTCATGCTATAATTTATGGATCATGAGTGATGATTTTGGAACATTTGTTCCTTCGTGGATAGGGGATCGTACGGTAGATACTCGGGAATCATATCAGAATTGGTATGGATGGGCTAAAGAGAGTCAGATTACTCCTAAAGGAGATGAAAAGATTGATCCCGCTTGGGAACATTTTTATCACAAGGTGTTAATGTGTAATATCATTGAGGCTGATGTTAATAAATTTGCGGATGATGCGGAAGGTGTAAAACATCGTTTGTTAGGAGAAGTACAAGCGCTTCGGGCGATGTCTTACTGGTATTTATTGAATATGTATGGAGAACCTTATCGTGGTGAGGAACAGGCCAGAACTGCCATGGGTGTACCTATTAATAAGGAAACGAGTATAAAAGATGAATTATACGAGAGGGCTACATTGCGTGAAGTGTATGGATTGATAGAAGAAAATTTGAAAAGCGCTTTGCAGCATTTAGAGCAAGGTGAGCAAAAGAATACTATTTTCCGTCCCAATAAAGATGTCGTCCGTTTGTTCTTGTCGCGTATTTACTTGGAGCAAAAGAGGTACGATGATGTGATTACGGTTTGTAATGATGCTTTGAAAGAAACAATGCGAACCATTATTCCTGTGAGCGAGATGTTAACTTATCAGGATAGTCAAAAACCGATGTTGAATAAGGATAATAATAGTATGATTTTTTCCTGGTTTAATCGGGACGGTTATCCGGGCTCTTCTGTTTCGGACTATAGTTCTGGTAGATATTGTCCGGCAGAGGATTTGGTTGCGCTATTTGTGAGTAATGATATACGTAAATATCCTAATGTTTCATGGGATGGTAATAAACACAATATTCGGAAATATGGAGCATCGACATCTGGATGTGGAGATATGAATTATAGGGTTGAAGAAATTTATTTTAATCGAGCAGAAGCCTATATCGAGAAAGGTGAATGGAAGTTGGGAATGAAAGATATTAATGAGGTTTATTCGAAACGCTTGGAAGATGGGAGCGGACATTTGGAGGCTACGAATGTAGATGATGCTAGAACGTATCTGCGTAATGAAAAAAGAAAAGAGTTTTGTTTTGAAGATATTCGTTGGTTTGATATTCGACGTTGGGGATTGGTGATAGAACATAAATTTTATAATTTCAGTATGGATGGAACTTACTTTACATATATTTTGGAAGCGGAGAGTCCGAATTATGTATTGCCGTTACCGTTGGATATTCAACGACGTAATTATAAAATAGAGCAACCGAAACGGGTTGAAATCCAAACCAAATAAATGCAAGAATAGTTATGAAAAAAGTATTAATGTTTTTGTGGTGTGGACTGTTGTTTGTCGGATGTTTTGATGATGAGACAATTCATGCCGAATATGTGGAATATGGAAGAGTCTACGATACAACGTCAACAGACCCCGTGGTGCGGTATCTTTCTCAATATTATTGTAAATATGGAAAATTGTTGATCTTAGATCCGGATACGGCAGATTATATGTTTAACTTCCAGTCGAAGAATGATGTACACATGGTTCAACCTAAGCAGGAAACAGAGAGTCTTTTAAAGAGATTGCAGTTTATAGAAGAAATGTTTCTTAACGGGTATCGTGATGATGTGAAATATAATTTGTTTCCGAATGCGATAATTGTAGCGGATTCGATACAAAATCTTAACACGGGTCAATATGTCAATATCTATACTACTACTTATTATATCGCTTTTTTGGTGAATGATGGGAGTCTGGATATGAGTGAAGAAGAAAAAGAAACGCTCTCAAGAAGTTGGAATAAGACTTTTTTGGATTATTGTACGAAAAAGATTGGATGGATGGTTCCGGAGGAGTTTTATCTTTACCCGACAGATGAGGAGTTCGGCAAGAAAGAGAATTGGTGGTATCCGTTTCCGGGAGCAAAAGAAGAAGATGTTGCGGATATGAATCTTGTTTGGGAAAAAGGATATCCTACCGCAAAATGGGATTGGAATTTTGGAGATAATTGGACTATGGAATGGGGATATGCCATGTCTTCTTCTAAAGCCGGATATTTGGAGAAGTTTTTTGAGTTTTTATTTACTACTCCACAGGAAACTATAGATAAAGCTATTGCGGATCACGAGAAATTAAAAAAAGCACATGATATATTGGATCAAGCGTTGAAAGATGATTTCGGGATTGATTACCGTACGATGACGTATAAATCAAAAAAGTGATTGAAGGAAAGTCTTGGAACAAGAGTGTGCTCTCGGGAAAAGGGCATTCTCTTACTTTTAGTGTTAAAAAATGTATTGTTATTGAATAGTTAATTGATTATCTGTATGAATAAATTATTGTATGTTATAATATTACTATGTTTTAGTGTTACTAGTGTGAGTGCCGCGGATGGAATGTGGGGAAAGAAGAAAAAGAAGAAAGCGGGGACGGAGAAGGTGGAATCGAAAGATTCCACCTCTAAAACGGCTTCCGTGAGCGAGTACGAGAAGTTTATGAAGGATGCGGAGGTGAAGAAGGGAATGTTCAACGTGATCAAGAAGAAGGATAAGATTTATCTGGAGATTCCAAAGATGATTATGAGCCGGGATTTCTTGATCAGTTCACGGGTTTCTTCGACGAGTCGCACGTGGCAGATTGATCCGGGGACGATTAACAGGGAACCGTTGTTGATCACGTTCTCTTGTGACGAGAATAAGGTGTACATGCATTTTCCGCATTTGGAATACCAGTGCAAAGAGAATTCGGAGATGTACGAGGCGTTTAAGAGACATAGCAACCCGCCGATCTGGAAAGCGTTTAAGATTGAAGTGATGTCGAAGGATTCTAGTAGTTGCGTGATTGATGCAACTTCTTTATTCTTATCATGGATAGCGGAGTTCTCCCCGTTCCCCGATCTTCCGGCTGCCGCTCGTGCGGTTGTGGCTTTTGGCGGTTCGTTCCAGAGTGACCGTTCCAGGATCGAGGAGTTTAAGGCTTTCGAGGATAATATTATCGTGAAGAGTATGATGACTTACACGACGGAGAAAGAGGGGCCGTTAACCACGATCGAGGCGCGTAATATTATTCTATTGCCGGAGACGCCGATGGTTCCCCGGTATGCTGACGAGCGGGTCGGATTTTTTGATGCCACTCGTTTTTTGTTTGACGAGCATCAGGATCAATTGCAACGTTACGGGATTATTAATCGCTGGGATTTGCAACCGAAAGATATGAGTAAGTATCTGGCCGGGGAGTTGGTGGAACCTGTGAAACCGATTGTGTGGTACGTGGACCCGTCTATTCCGGCCAAATGGAGGAAGTACGTGAAGCTGGGAATTGCCGACTGGAATATCGCTTTCGAGGCGATCGGGTTCAAGAACGCGATTATCGTGAAAGATTACCCGACGGATGATCCGAATTTTGATCCGGATGATATTCATTATAATTGTTACCGTTTCGTGGCTTCCGCTCGCGAGAATTCAATGGGACCGTCGTGGATAGATCCTCGTTCCGGGGAGATATTGTGTGGGGATGTGATTTCTTGGTACGGTGTCGTGAGTCTGTTGAATAAATGGCGGATGATTCAAACAGGGGCGGTAGATCCTACGGTGCGTTGTCCCGTGATGACGGACGAGAATATGGGCGAGGCTATGCGTTACGTGGCAGCTCATGAAATTGGCCACACGCTGGGGTTGATGCATAATTTCGGAGCTTCGGCAGCCTACCCGGTGGAGAAATTGAGAGATCCGGAATTCACACAAAAGTACGGGACTACACCTTCTATCATGGATTACGCTCGTTTTAACTACGTGGCGCAACCGGGAGATATGGAGAAAGGCGTGAAGTTGACTCCCCCGTTGATTGGTGAGTATGACAAGTTTGCAATCAAGTATGGTTATAAGGTACTTCCGAACGTGAAGAATGCGGATGACGAGAAGGAGATTTTGCGGGGATGGGTGAGAGAACAGATCGGGAACAAGATGTGTTTCTATGGGAAACAAGTATTCCGATTCAATTTTGATCCCCGTTCTCAGGCAGAAGATTTGAGTGATGACGTGATAAAGGCAAATACGTATGGAATCAAAAATCTGAAATACGTGGCAGCTAATTTTGCGGATTGGATGGCCGTGAACGAGGAAGGATACGAGGCTGTTAAAGGGACCTATAAAGAGATTATAGAGCAATTTTTCCGTTTCATGGGACATGCCATGGTGAACGTGGGCGGTATGTATATTAATCCGAAATATTACGGGGATGATGTTGCTCTTTACGAGTATGTACCCAAAGATAAGCAAACGGCTGCTTTGAAGTTCATTTTGAAGAATTTGAATGAATTCCAATATTGGATTACAAATGATAAGGTTACGGCGATTATCGGACCGACGGCAAAGGCTTACGTGGCTCAAACGCAATTCTTTAGCGAGATGTTGACCCGAGAGGTGATCGGGCGTTTCCAGATTAACGAGATCGACGGGAAAAATGTGTTTACCGTGGATAATTACCTGGGAATTATTTTTGATGCCATGTTTACCCGAAAGACGGGTAATTTGAACCTGAGCGATATGGCGTTTCAAAATACGTTCGTGGATAATTTGAAGGAGTTCATGGATAAGGGGGAGTTCAAGAGTGCGGGAAGTAGCTCGTTGACGGGATTGGCGCACGAAACGACTTGCAGTTGTCATGCGTATTGTGAGTCACGTCATCATTTTGATGCGACCGATCCGTTGGGAGAAATTGTTTTATCACCGAGAATTGATCGATCAAGTAAACGTCCGGTCGTGATGAAATATATGCGCAAAGTGTACCACATGGCTAAGAACCGAACGAATGTTGGAAATGATAAAACTCGTGAACATTATCGCTTGTTAGTGTTAAAATTGAATTATTTATTCGATTAATTAATTTATAGAGATTTGTGTTTTTTTATTCCCGCTATTCGTTAGAATTGCGGGAATTTCTTTTTAATATATCTGATAGTTAATTTGTTATTGCTTTACAGGATTCCTGTTTTTTGTTAATTATTCAGGTGTTTTGAAGGATAATAATGAATTTCTTATAGAATTTTGAAACAAAATTAGGTATTGTTTCGTATAACGGATTAAGTATATTTTTTTAATTTGAAGATATAATATATCTTTGTATCCATTTTAAGGATAATTAGTTGTGTGCTAGATGTGAAACATAATATCATGTAAGTTAATGGGTATGTCAGAAGAGAAGAAAATTATTTTTTCCATGATGGGGGTGAGTAAAACAATACCACCACAAAGAAAGATTATAAAGGATATTTATCTTTCCTTTTTTTACGGTGCCAAGATTGGCGTGATCGGTTTGAATGGTTCGGGAAAATCGACGTTGTTGAAGATTATCGCCGGGTTGGATCCGAATTACGAGGGGAAGGTAATTTGGTCGAAAGAACATTCTATCGGGTACCTGCCTCAGGAACCGCAACTGGATGACACGAAAACCGTGATCGAGGTCGTGCGGGAAGGTGTGCAGGGCGTGATGGATTTGCTGAAAGAGTACGAGGAGGTGAACATGAAGTTTGCCGAGCCGATGAGTGACGATGAGATGGAGAAGTTGATGGCTCGTCAGGGCGAATTGACCGAGTTGATAGAGCATCACGGGGGATGGGAGATTGACCAGAAACTGGAACGGGCGATGGATGCCTTGCGTTGTCCGGAACCGGACGCGGAGGTGAAAGTGCTTTCCGGAGGTGAACGCCGCCGGGTAGCTTTGTGTCGTCTGTTGTTGCAGGAACCGGATATCTTGTTGCTGGACGAGCCGACGAACCATTTGGATGCCGAGTCGGTGGAATGGTTGGAACAGCATTTGCATCAATACCCGGGTACGGTGATTTGCGTGACGCATGACCGTTACTTCTTGGATAACGTGGCCGGTTGGATTCTGGAGCTGGATCGTGGGGAGGGAATTCCATGGGAAGGGAATTATTCTTCTTGGTTGGAGCAGAAGGCTAATCGTTTGGCGCAGGAGGAGAAGCAGGCCAGCAAGCGCAGGAAGACGCTGGAACGGGAGTTGGAATGGGTGCGGATGGCCCCCAAGGCTCGTCAGGCGAAAAGTAAGGCTCGTCTGAAGGCTTATGATCGAATGATGGATGAGGATGTTAAAGAGAAGGAGGAGAAATTGGAGATATTTATCCCGAACGGTCCCCGGTTAGGTAACAAGGTGATCGAGGCTGATCACGTGGCCAAAGCGTTCGGGGATAAGGTGTTGTTCGATGATCTGGAATTCAAGTTGCCACCGGCAGGTATCGTCGGGGTGATCGGGCCGAATGGTGCGGGAAAGACTACTTTGTTCCGCTTGATTATGGGGGCGGAGCAAGCGGATAAGGGAACTTTCGAAGTGGGACCCACGGTGAAAGTGGCTTATGTGGACCAGCAGCACAAGGCGATAGATCCGGAGAAGACGGTTTATCAGGTGATTTCCGGTGGGAGTGATTTGATAAATCTTGGTGGCCGGGAGGTGAATGCACGGGCTTATGTTTCGAAGTTCAATTTCTCCGGGACGGATCAAGAGAAGAAGTGCGGCGTGTTGTCCGGGGGAGAACGTAACCGCCTGCACCTGGCGCTGGCCTTGAAGGAGGATGCTAACGTGCTATTGTTGGATGAGCCGACGAATGATATTGACGTGAACACGCTGCGGGCGTTGGAAGAGGGATTGGAGAATTTTGCGGGGTGTGCTGTTGTCGTTTCGCATGATCGTTGGTTCCTGGATCGAATTGCGACTCATATCCTCGCTTTCGAGGGAGATTCCAAGGTCGTTTATTTCGAGGGGAGTTACTCCGAATACGAGGAAAGCAAGAAGAAACGTTTGGGAGATGTGACTCCGAAGCGTATACGTTATAAGAAATTAATCGGTTAAGAGTACAAAAGCGTGCCTAAGAAAAAAGAAAAAAAGATTGTAGATAACGGCTTCGTGCCGGGTATCTACAATTATTGCGACAGATGGTGTGAGCGATGTAAATTGCAGCTTCGGTGCATGAGTTTCATGATGGGAAAGAAATTGAAGGAGAGGACGAAAGTGAACTTGGGCGAGGAGATGCCGGAGGATGATGAGTCCGCGTTGGCCCGTCTGAAAAATATCTTTGATTCTACTTTTGATGTGTTACGTGAGTTGGCGGAAGAACGTGGGGTCGGCATAGAGGATATTTATTCATCCGAGAAGGTGGATCGGGGTTTTTGGGATGAGGATTTCGAGGATTTGGAGGACGAGGACGAGGGGGCAGCCCGTCAGATAGAACAAGAGGATATGGTGAAGTGTGACCGTATATACGGCACACTTGCAGAGAAGTGTCAGGAGACTATTTACCAGTGGTTTGAGGAGGTCAAGCTTAAGGAAGGTGAAATGCCCCGGACGAAAGAGGTGGAAGATGCTTTGTTGGAGGTGAATTGGTACATGGATTTGATCCATTCCAAGATTAAGCGATCTCTTTACGGTTATTATATTTATTCTGATAAGATTAACGCGACGCAAGAGGAGGATGATTATAACGGGTCGGCAAAGGTAGCCTTGTTGGCGGTGGAGATTTCTAGGAATGCGTGGATGTTATTGCGGGATAAGTTGTATCGTTTTGAGCCGAATATATCACATCTTGTAGTGATTCTAGAACAATTGGAATGGGAAATAGACCGCTTTTTCCCGAAAGCCCGTTATTTTAAGAGACCGGGATTTGATTGTTAGGACAGGCAGGCGTATTATTGAAGGAAAATATAACGGGAGGAGCGTGATAATTCTATTTATCACGCTCCTCCCGTTTTTATTATTCAACGTTTTATTATTTGAATAATTTGTCCAAACCTTTTAGAAGGCTATTTTTTAATTCTTTACCGGCTTCTTTCTCTATTTTCTTTAGTGCCTTGGATAAGTCGGGGGTGATGGTCGGTTTGGAAAGTGTTCCGCCGAGTTTAACGTCGACATCCAATGATTGAATGTTGTTGGAACCGGGGATGGCTTTCAGCACGTTGTCAATGTCTTTCCCGAAATATTTCCGGGCGATATTCATAGACATGGTATAGTCCATTTTGCCATCGACGGATTGGTTCCCGGAGAATGTTGTCGGGTTACCCGCGATATTCGTGGTAAAGGGTTCCACGATGATGTTCCCGTTCTCGATTTTGAAATCGACTTTTAAACTGGCGATACTCAAACGACTCAGTTCGTCGTTTTTCAGCAAAGAGGCCAGTTGGTTCATGGCAGGGTTATCATTGATAATAAATCCTTTCGTGGACAGGCTCCCGCCTCCGTTAGCCGTCGTCATGATCGGGCTCATTTCCTTGTCCAGATCTGCACTGAATTTCATGGCTGCCGAGATTTGCCCGTTACAGTTCATGGCTACCGGGATGCTCTCCTTGATAAAAGAGAAGGCGTTGTAAGCGGAATGAATATCGAAATCGGTTACCCGCAGGTTCAGGTCCACAGAAGGTTTTGCCGGGGTTGCCGTGTTGTAAGCCCCGTTCATGATAAGGTTACCGTTGAGCATATCCATGCTTAAGTTCTTTAATGTAGCGATTCCTCCGGCGGTTTCGATGTTCCCCTTGACCGAGGAGATCGTGAGACTATCAAACAGGATTTGTTTGATGTTTGTGCCGAATGCCAGTTGGATATTTTTCGGTATTGCCAACACGCTTGAAGCTTCGGCCGGGGCTGCCGTGGTTTGAGTTTCGACAGGTTTGGTCGTGTCGGCTTCGGTGGTTGCTATGGTTGCCATGAATTCGTTCAAGTTGATCTTGTTCGAGTTCAAGGTGAAATTTCCTTTCAATGTCTGATCCTTGAAGAAATAGGGCAGGTAATTGGATAGATAACCTTCCAGTGCGAAGTCGGAGGAGTTGATCATTACTTTCAAGTTCTTCAGGTTCAAACGTGCTGGGGTAATGGTTACTTCACCGGACGGAACAGAGATTCCTGCGGGGAAATCTGCATTTTTGAATAACACGTTTTTCAAAGCGATCTTACCGTTTGCCGTGAACTTTTCGTATTGTTCTTTTTCGATGTATTGATATTTACCGTCAAAAGAAAGGTCTGTTGTTAACACTCCGTTGAGGGTGATATCTTTCAAGGGAAGTGCTTTCTTCAGGCTTTCGAAATTGATGACGCCTTTCATTCCACCTTTTAACGTGGGATCATCCGGGTTGACCACGAGTAAGTTCATGCTGAACGGGTTGTTGGCGATCGTGAAGGTGAGAGTACTTAAATCTGCTTTCGTTTCAGCAATAGTTCCTCCCGGGTTGGTGATACTTAGTTTTAAATTGATTTTTTCTACCGATTCGGGAAGATCCGGGTATTTCAAGTTTGCATTCAATATGTTGAAACGAAGATCGAAAGTGGGTAGGTGATTCTCGTAATATTCACCCTTGGCTTCCAGACTGAGTTGGAATTCTCCGGAAGTCTTAACTCCCTCTATTTCTTTCTGAAAGTCTTTGGGTATTAACGCTAGCAGACTCTCGAATTTAGTGTCGGGGGCGTTTAATTTCAAGTCCATTTTGTATTTATCGTCATCAATATCAATATTTCCGGTCAGATCTAGTTTCAGATCGTTGATGGCCATATCGTTTTTCTTGATGTCAAATTGGAGTTCTTTGAGGTTCGCGGCGATATCTGCTTGCCAGTTGAAGTTCGTGTTGTTCACCCACACGCTGTTTCCCTGACGTAGGGATATGTTTTTCAGTCCCAGCAACAGGTTTAACATGGTGTTGGTTTCCGATAAATTACCTTGTAATGTAAGGTCCACGGCATCAACATGGGCGTAAGTTTGCGCCTGTTCATCCTTGTAATCAAGCATCAGGTTCCGGACTTCGATATTATTGAAGGCGATAGCCGTGTCGAAATCCGAGTCCTTGGTTGTGTCTGCGACAACCTCTTTGTTTTCCGTGACAGTTGTGTCGGAGGGAACCATGATGTCCCAATTCGCTTTTCCCTCGGCGTTGACTTTGGGCATGAACTCGCAATCCCTTAACAAGATGTTGTTAATGATGATTTCTTTACCGGAAATGAGGGAACGCAGGTTGACGGATGCCTCGAAAAGAGGTATGTTAATCAGGGTGTCCCGGGTGGTGGCCTCTTCTTTGGATATAATAACATTATCCAGCGAAACGCTCAAATTCGGGAAATTCTTGAACATGCTCAGGTGCACGTCTCCGATAGCCAGTTCGGCTTGGATGTATTTGGAGGACTTTTCCTCTATTAATCGTAGAATGTCACTTTTGAAAAAGACGGGGATAACCATCAGGGTGACAATGATTAGCACGAGAATGATTGCTAGTGTAATAAAAACCTTTTTCATACTTTATAAATTACATGTGTGGTTGTGTTATCTAAATTGTTCTATACAAAGTTATACAAAATTATTTGAAGTAAGGTTTTATTTTTTTGAGTTTAAATAATGGTAGAATTTTTTCTGATTCTAAAATAGAATAGTTGATTTTGCCGAATTTCCGTTTGGCGTTGAAGATGAGTTGGACTTCTTCGTATTGCAGGTAGGGGTGATGAAGTATGGCTTTGAAGCTCATGGTGTCCAATTCCCGTTTCCGGATGAAGGCGGGATTTGCCGTGAAGCGGGGCAGGAGGGTGTCGATGTCGAGATATTGAAATTTGATGTCTTTGAGCTGACGGGGAGAATGGTAACCGCCAAGTTGTTTCCGGTAACGGAGAATCTTGCTCGCGTAATACGGGCCGATTCCCCTGATGCCGACGAGTGTAACGCTGTCGGCCGTGTTTAATTCAACGGGTGGACGGACGTTGTTGCGGGCAGAATGGTATTGTACGGTATCCGGGCGTTCTGCGTGAGGGATCAGGAATACCGGGCATTCACTCCTGCGAATAGTTTGTGGTAACACGAAAAGGGCCGTGATAAGGATTCCCAGCGTGATGATTCCTTTTTTTTCCGATTTCCTGATAAACATGATTTTTCTGTTTATTTTATAAATAGAACACGGGTTATTGTTTCATGTAGATCACTCGATTATCCTTGATGTCATTTAATGTTTTTGGAAGCATGATAAAGGAAGATGCTGTATTCTTTCCCCGTGCAATAATGTCGTTTTGAGCCTTCATTGGCATCGGGTTTTCTCCACTGATGAGAGCTATCGCTTTTGCTAACAAGGGTTCGTTTTGCCAACCCAGTCCAATCCCGTTGAATGGGTCATCCTCGACGTAGACATCCGGTTCCAAACCGTTTGAAAAGTCCGGATAACCGTTGATGTTGGTAAATCGGGAACATACCGGGAAAATTAACCAATTGGCCAGTTCTTTGTCCTGAACTATCTTCCCGTTTTCTTCATACTGGGGAGCGAAAGAATACATGGTGAAATATTTCCCGTAGGTTCGGGTTCCCACGAGCGTGACGTCCATGAATGCTTTCAGGCTAGCGATCGTGTACTCGGAAGCGGAAGCGGTTTCATGGCTGGTTAATATGTATACTTTTTTTGAAGGTAGATCGAGGTTACAATTCACGTCGATGAAATACCTGTTTAAGAGTTCATCGTACTGGGGATCATTTTCAAATACTTGTTGGCAGGCCGTGTTCCATCGTTCTTTGGAAAGGAGCGCACCTTTCACGGCTTTGTCTTTCGGGGCGATGGCACTACACAGGAATGCGGCCGCTTGGTCATCACCCCCGTGATTGTATCTGAGATCGAGAATAAGGTCGGTGATGCCTTTGGCTTTAAATTCGTTGAATGTTTTTTCTAGGCTTGAATTGAAATTGGATGTGAAACTGGTGTACATGAGATAACCGATTTTATGAGCCCCTTTTTCGAAAAATTGAGATACGAGGACCGGATCGGAATCCATGACTTTTGATTCAAGGGTGACAATCCTTTCGACCGGACCGATCGTGTTGCCTTGGACTTTCGCTATGCCAAGGGTGATGGTTCCGGGTTTGTCGAATTCGGGAAAATCGTCTTCCGTGATATTTTTCCAGTTAATTTGTGTGATAGCATCTCCTCGGTCTAGGAACTTGCGGGCGGGAGAGCCCGGGTAGGTGTATAGTACGATGGCGAAACATTGTTTACTATCTTTAAATTGCCCGCCAGCTAGTTCGTACCCGTATGTTTCATTGGTTCCGGCCAATTCGGCCATGAGACCATCAACGTCATCCGTGATCAATGACCATTTGTCATCCTTGAATAAAAGTTGTTTGAAATATTTGTTGGGGTCATTCACGGATTCCGGTGACAAGTTGGGCATTTGGTCATTCCAGAAGTAAAATGTCGATAAACAGTTTTGAATGAATTGATTCATCCGGAGGGGAAGTTCTTCATCTTGTGAGTCATCTTTGTTACAAGCTGTAAAAAGTGACAAACATGTTAATGCCAAAAGTAGTTTTTTTAATGTATTCATTAGAGATTGCTTGTAAGAGTTTTGTAAAAGAAGTGAAAAAAGTTGATAATTCCAATAGGTGGCCAGAATTTGTTTGAAAATAGAATATCCAATCCTGTCATTATGAAGTTTTTACTTTTGCCATGTGAAAAATACGTGAAAATAATTGGAAATAAATTTGTGAGAGAAGTAAAAAGATATACCTTTGCAACCGCAATTGAGAAACACAATTGAAGGATTCAGTAGCTCAGCCGGTAGAGCACAACACTTTTAATGTTGGGGTCCTGGGTTCGAGTCCCAGCTGGATCACCAAAGGCGATTACGAAAGTAGTTGCCTTTTTTTGTTGGAAATTAGATTGTTGTTCAGATAATCAGGGAATGGAGGGCTCACGTAACACTATCATTCGATCAAAACACTAACAGCCAAAACTTTCAAGAAAAAGGGAAGTAAATAATAAAATGAACTCTAAAAGATTTTTCTAACTTTTAGAGTTTATTTTCATTAAAAAGAACCAGAAAATTAACGGTTTCAGTAATTCTTTCAACTTTCTGATCGCTTCGTATTTCAAGAACTTCACCGTGTTGATACTGATATCCATCTGTTTGGCAATTTCATCCTGTTTCAATCCCTCCAAACCGAGAGATATCACTTCCGCACTGCGCGGGGGAAGTTTAGCGATTGCTTCAAACAGCAAACGATTGTTTTCTTCTTCGATCAGGTAAGATGCGGTTTCCTCTTCTTCCCAAGGAATTTGAACCAGCTGATCTTCCTTGCGTTTCCGGTCGCGCAAAAACGTGAGCGAAGTATTGCGCACACAGACAAAGAGATAAGATTTGAGTGAAATATCTTTCAATTGTTCTCTATTCGACCATAACTTTATAAAAACTTCTTGCACGATATCTTTGGCACTCTCTTCATTTTTCACGATACGGAATGCAAAGGCGCACAGGGTCGTGTAATAACGACCGAACAATTCCTTGAATGCCGGTTCCCACCCTTGGTTTATCCTTTTTAAAATCTCTTTATCTTCCATAAAAGACCATGTATCTGAAAAAGATGCCGTAAAAATATTTATTTTTTTTCGATTTCGACCTATACTTTTTCTTTTGCGTGGGGTTATTTATATGAACTTTTAATAACAGTGCGTATGAATGAATTTGATATAGCGAGATTGATTTCTCGCCAACGTTTGGATATACAGACACCTGCGGAAGAAAAACAGCTACAAGAATGGTTGGCCGCTTCCGAGGAGAACAGGAAGTTGTTCGAGCAAATTTCTACCGGCAATTCTTTCACGAAGAGAAAAGTTTTAGAAGAACAGACCGATATAAACAAAGAGTACAAAATAATGGTCCAAAAAATGAAACGTTCTCGTATCCGCCGTTGGATACTCGGGACCGCTTCTGCTGCCGCCATTCTAGCGTGCGGGGTGATGGCAGCCATTTTTTGGATACCCGACAAATCGTCGCAACCTCAAACTGTTGCCATGTCTTCCGATAACATCGAGTTGATTTTCCCCAATGGCAAGCGTTTTTTGTTGGGCGACAAGCAATCCGCCCACGACTCGCTTCCAGAGGGTTTCAAACTCATCCAAGATGAGTCCGATAAAAATAAATTGGCTTACACTCACCATGATACTGCAAGCAAGGCTCCAGCCTCTTTTATCACGCTGAACGTGCCCAAGAAAGAAGATTATAAAATCGAATTACCGGACGGAACCGTTGTGTTCTTAAACGCATGTACCTCCCTGCGGTTCCCGGAACGCTTTCAAGCAGATTGCCGAGAGGTATACTTATCGGGTGAGGCCGCCTTTTCGGTGAAAAAAGATAAAACGGCACCGTTTCACGTGCATACCGATCAAGGGACCATCACGGTAACCGGTACGGAATTTCATGTCAGCGCGTATACAGATGACCCGTTTTGGCAAGCCACGCTCATCGAGGGAGCCATAGAGGTGACCCAAGGTGAGAAGGCTGTACCTCTGAAACCTCACCAACAATATTTTTGGAGTAAGGAAGAGGGAACCGGTCACGTGAGGGATATTCCCGACGAGGAGGCGATACTAATCCCGTGGGGGTCGGGAATGCTCGTCTTTGATGCTGCCACGTTTGAAGAGATCACGCGGAAACTGCAAAGATGGTACGACATCACCTGGAATTACGAAAACGAGGCCATCAAGAATAAACGTTTTACGGCGACCATAAATAAAAAGGAATCTCTAGAGGTATTCCTACGCCTGATAGAAAGGACCACTGATATCAGATTTATCCTTGACGGGAAACAAATAACGATTACCGAGAAAAAGTTAGATAATTCGACCAATAACAATCATTTCCAAAATTAATGCGAAGCTAAAATTATGAAAAAAATCCATTTATTCTTTTCAAGTGTGCTTCTTGTGGCGAGCACACTATTACTCGTCACAGCCTGTTCCGACGACGATTCGTTGGAAGAAGCATTGGGATCAAAAGTACAAAAAGTCAAATTGGCACAAAATACCATGTCCATGGTGGTAGGCATGAACGAACAGCTCGTTGCCACGATTTTTCCGGAGAACGCCGAGAATCAAAATGTTACTTGGAGCTCCAACAAACCGGAAATTGCCGACGTGGACTCCACCGGGATGTTGTGGGCAAAGGAAGTGGGCTCTGCCACAATTATGGTGAAGACCGAAGACGGGGAAAAGGTGGACTTTTGTCTCGTGACGCTGACTCCCGCACCGATACTCGTGAGTGAAATCCGGCTCAGCGAATCGACTTTGGTATTGAAAAAGGGTGAAAGCCTGACCTTAATCCCCATTATCATACCCGAGAATGCCACCAACCAGACGGTGACGTGGACATCCAGTAACCCGTCGGTGCTTTCCGTGGATGAGAATGGAAATGTTTCAGCTCTTGAATTCGGGAACGCCACCCTCACCGTGACCACCGAAGATGGGGGAAAAACAGCCACGTGTGCCGTGACGGTCGACAACAAAGGAAGCCTTCGGGTGGAGACCGTGGAGATTCCCGCCGGAACATTCCAGATGGGAGTAAGCAGTTTTACAGAAATGGGATCACAAAATGACGAACGCCCTGCTCATCAGGTAACTCTTTCCCAAGGATTCAAAATGAGTAAATATGAAATCACGAACGAACAGTTCTGCTTCTTCCTGAATGCGAAAGGCATCGGAGCCGATGGGGTCTACAACGGGAAGACCATGATCATTTCATCCGAGGGACAGGCATCCGATTGGGGGGTACATTACAACGGTACGGAATGGGAACCCGCTACAGGAAAAGAGAATTTCCCTGTCATTTATGTGACCTGGTACGGAGCGAGAGAATTCGCTGCATACGCGGGAGGTTCGTTACCTACCGAGGCGCAATGGGAATATGCGTGCCGCGGCGGTATAGAGGATAAATCATTTGGTCTGGGCAACGGCATGACATTGACCAAAAATCTCGCCAATTTCAACTGGCAGATGGAGTGCGAGAACGGCAACATGGTTATGAACGGCAACACGCCAAGTACCTCTACGGTAGCCGTGGATTCTTACACCCCCAACGCATTCGGGCTATATAATATGCACGGTAATGTACGTGAGTGGTGTAGCGACTGGTACGGCAACTATGCGGCTGATGATGTAACGGATCCTGTCGGGGCAGATTCCGGTACCTATCGAGTATTCCGCGGCGGTTCATGGAGTGATATGTACCTTTTCTGTCGTTGCGGATTCCGTAATATGCCCAATCCAGCACTCCGCGCCGTCAATCCGGAACAAGGAGATGATAAAGTGGGATTCAGAATTGTAATGCCTTTGTAAAAAACATTTAAATAGCATATTATGATAAAACTAACACATATCAATTATTGGTTCATGCTTTTGCTACTGCTGGGATTTGCAGCCTGTAGCGATGACAAAGACAACGAGGAGTTGATTTCGAAGTCGAAGTTGAATGTATCCGCTTCAGCCCTCCGATTCAGTTCGGATAAGGCGGATACCGTATTCATCAATTATGCCGGTAGCTGGAATGCAAAATTAAACGATGACTCGTGGTGCACGCTCGACAAAACGAGTGGCAAGGGACAAGGAATGATCGTGATCACCCCCAAACCCCGCAACGATGCGGAAATGAAGAGCGCCAAACTGATCGTGCAAGCGACGGACAGATTCTCAGAGATGCAGATCATCAATCTTATCTTAAACGGAATCGAATTTTATGCCGACCCGATTGTCGTGGAGTTCGGCCTGGGAGATAATGCCACCTATGCGGTAGACGTGGTCTACGAAGGAGGTTGGACGGCAACGCTTGACGACGAGTCGTGGTGCAGCCTTAACCAAGCCTCCGGAAACGGGAACGGGCAAATCAAAATCACGTCCAAATTCGGACCGGATGATTCCGGAGAGAAAAGCACGCTATTGACCCTCACATCAACAGAAGATCCGAACCTGAAAACCACGGTCGAAATCAAGAAAGTGGAGGAGTTCAAACACGGAAGCTGCATCACGCTGAACAAGGCAACGAAAGGGAAGGGTATCAATTTGTTGATTACCGGTGACGGATTCATTAAGAGTGATATGGGTAGAAACGGGTATTGGCAACAAATCATGGAACGTAGTTTGGAATCCATTTTCGCTTACGAACCTTTCAAGTCTTTCCGCGAATATTTCAATGTTTACGGTATCACTGCCGTTTCCCAAACGAATTCTTTCCATACGGACGGAACTCCCTCTGAAACCTTTTTCGGTTGTTCTTTTGTAAATCAGGTAATAAATACAAACGGATTTACAATCTCTCCCACTACTTTTGCTTGGGAACATTCTCCGGTGTACAATACTGATATCCCGGGTCAGGACATCACCGTGTTATTGTCTGTCAATATCAACCGATATTGCGGTGTCGCCCAATTGTCAGGTTCCGGTCCCTCTATCGGTATGGGTGGAATATGGGATGGAGAAGGACGATTCAATCATGACACGTACTCAACCATGATTGCGCATGAATTTCTGGGACATGCTTTCGGGAAATTATCAGATGAGTATTATAGCGATAATGCATCTATTACAGAGGCTGACATCGCCGCCACCAAAAGAGAGAGAGAAGCATTCGGGCATTGGCAAAACGTTGAATTTACAAACAAGCCTGCCGAATTCGACAATAAAAATTGGAAAGCCCTTTTGGAGATGAATTATCCCGAAGTGGGGATTATTCAAGGAGGAAGATATTGCCAATACGGGGTTTGGCGCAGCATTAACGATAACATCATGCGAAATCAAAACGCTGTATTGTATTTCGGACCGGTCAACCGCGAAATCATTTTGCGAAGGATTTACAAACTTGCGGGCATGGAGAACGAGTATAGCCTGGATGTTTTCCTCGAATACGACAAAAAAAATATAAAGAAATAGAGTAAGCAAAAGAAAGAGATAATAGGTCGCAACTATTATCTCTTACACTCGGTTCACTCGAAAGATTGCTTTTATATACGAAGAGTAAACAACCAATATGAACATTTCAAATGTACGAAAATTTATGAAAGAAAAAGAAAGGAATGTGCTTTTCCCGGGAAAAATACATCGGGGAAAAATCAATATCCATTTCGTATGGATCACCTTGTTCCTACTGACGGTCGGTTTTCATGCGTCAGCCGACCCGATCGGGGACAAAACAGTAAAATTTTCCAAACAAGTACTCCAGCTGAAACAATTATTCTCGGAAATCGGGACTCAAGCGAAATGTCGTTTCTTCTACAGCGACGATGAGGTTGATGTACAACAGCTGGTGAAATTGCCACAACTGCAGTTGAAAGTGAGCGAAGCCCTGAAAATCGGGCTGGGTGAGAAATACACCTTTAAAATCGAGGGTGAAAAAATCATCATCACGCCGGTGACAAAAAAGACGAATGCTTCCGGGCAACAGGTTGCCAGCATCAAGATATCCGGTAAAGTAACCGACGCAAGCGGAGCCCCGCTTCCGGGGGTAACGGTTGTACTGAGCGGCACCACCATCGGAACTGCCACGGATGCCAACGGAAAATACACCCTCGAGGTTGCGAAAAGCGATAACATCCGCTTGAAATTCACCTTCATCGGGATGAAGACCCAAGAGCGCATCTACCGCGGGGAAAAAGAGTTGAATGTCGTATTGGAAGAGGATGCCGAAACCCTGGATGAGGTCGTCGTAACCGGTATCTTCGACAAGCCGAGAGAGAGTTATACCGGTGCCGTTTCCACCATCACGGCAAAAGAGTTGAAAATGTACCAAGGGCAGAATCTGCTGCAAACCCTTCGCAACATCGACCCCGCCATCAATCTTGTGCAGGACAATATGTCCGGTAGCAACCCGAACCGTGTGCCTAATATCAACATCCGAGGCAACTCGGCTCTCCCGATGTCGATGAAAGACCTGAACGAAGGAGTTAGCGCTCAATTGAACACCCCGCTGATCATCAAAGACGGTTTTGAAATCACTCTTCAGCAGTTGATCGACATGAACGATAATGAGGTGCAGTCCATCAATATCATGAAGGATGCTTCCGCCACGGCGATCTACGGTTCTCGGGGAGCCAACGGGGTAATTGTCATCACGACAAAACAACCGCAAGCCGGCAAACTCCGCCTTTCCGCCTCTGCGGGCGTGAACGTGGAAATCCCCGATTTGAGTTCCTATGATTTGCTGGATGCACTTGAAAAAATTGATTTCGAATACCAGATGGGATTATATAGTTCCATTCATCCCGACCGGGATGCCGAAGGCAAAAAGGCGTACTATGATATTCGCCGCGATGTATTGGGAGGTGTCGACACCTATTGGTTAAGCCAACCGTTACGCACCGGAGTCGGGCAATCCTACAACCTGAAACTCGACGGGGGTAGCAATGAGTTCCGGTGGAGTGTCGAAGGAAATTACAACGAGACCATCGGAGTTATGAAAAACTCCAAGCGGACAAATTTCAGCGGGGTCATCAACCTGATATACCAAAGAAACAACTTTACCTTCATGAATCAGGCCAATTACTCACGCAGCCGGGGAGACGAGAGTAATTACGGGAGTTTCTCGGAATACGCTGCCATGAATCCCTATTGGAGGTTACGTGATGAAAACGGCGACTATTATGAGAGGTATTATTTTGCTCCCACTGATACCTACGTGCGGAATCCGCTCTACGAAGCTCAATTCGACAACAAGGACCAGAGTATGACAGAGATATTTTCTGACAATTTCTCGATAGAGTGGCGACCGTTTGCAGGTTTCATCGTGCGCGGGAAAATCGGGGTATCCAAAAATTTCAACACGCACGACGTGTTCAAATCTCCCAACAGCTTTGAATTCAGATCGACCACCCTGTCCAAACGGGGCTCTTATGACTACACCACCGGGCAATCTTCGAGCGTGGACAGCGACATCACGCTCAGTTATGCTAAAACGCTTGCCGAGACGCATCAACTGTATTTCGGTTTGAACATCTCTGCCGCCCAATCCAAACAATATAGCTACAACTTTATCATGCGAGGATACAACGACCGGTTCGACTTCCTGCCTAATGCCGTCGGCTACGAGGAAAACGGGAAGCCTAGCGGCAGTGAAAGCACGACCCGCCGCGTGGGGTATACCTTTAACTTCAACTACACGTTCAAAAACCGCTACTACGCGGACTTTTCCTTCCGTATGGACGGTTCTTCACAATTCGGTTCGAACAAACGTTTCGCTCCCTTCTGGAGTAGCGGAATCGGGTGGAACGTGCACAATGAGGAATTCATGAAAAACACGGGGATCGTCGACCAGCTGCAGCTTCGTTTCTCTTACGGGATGACCGGTTCACAACAATTCTCCTCTTACCAAGCTTCAACCACTTATGAATATGACGTAAACGACCGTTATCTCGATTTTACCCCCGCTTTCCTGATGGGATACGGGAACGAAAACCTGAAATGGCAGAAAACCAGCATGATCAATGCGGGATTGAATTTCGCCCTGTTTAAACGGAGCATTACCGGTTCTCTGGATTATTATAAGAATGTCACGGATAACCTGCTTTCCCCCCGGACGCTCCTGGCATCAACAGGATTTTCTTCCTTCTCGGACAATATCGGGAAAGTGCAAAATACCGGTCTGGAACTTATGTTGAGCGGTTATCCCATTCGCACGAGCAGCGGTTTCACATGGATTATAACGGGAAAAATGTCCCGCAATAAAAATAAGATTCTGGAACTTTCTCCCGAGATCAAACGCCAAACCGAAGAGTACATGAACAACAATGTCGAGATGCCTTCCCTGATGTTTGAAGGCGGTTCCACAACCGACATTTACGCAGTCAAGTCCTTGGGAATCGACCCGAGTACAGGACAAGAACTCTTTTACGACAAGGAGGGTAACATCACCTACGAGTGGAATGCCAATGCCAAACGGTTGGTAGGTAACACGGAACCTAAATTCAGGGGAAACTTCAGTTCCAACTTCCGCTACAAAGGATTCTCGTTAAACCTCTCTTTCGGTTTCCATTTCGGTGGACAGCAATATAATACCACCTTAATCAACCGGGTTGAAATACCCCGCAGCGCCTTGAACAAAAACGTGGACAGACGCGTGTTGAAAGAGCGTTGGTTCTATCCCGGACAATTGACTTTCTACAAGAGCTTCTACGATCTGGAAGGGAATCTTGCCGGTGCCACCAAAGCCTCCTCGCGCTTCGTGCAGGACGACAATATGTTCTCATTGCAGGGAGCAAGCGCCTCGTACCAGTTCACAGGCAACTGGATCGAGAAGAACCTGCACATGTCGATGCTGGAGTTTTCCGTGAACGTGTCGGATCTCTTCTATGTCTCCACGATTAAACGGGAACGCGGTCTGGTTTATCCCTTTTCCCGCAGGTGTGCTTTCAGCTTGAAATTAATGTTTTAATTCCTAAAGAAACGGTTTTATGAAAAGAAAAATCATTATCAATATTCTCGCGGGTTTCCTGTTCGCTTCTTGCAATTCGTGGCTGGACATCAAACCCAAACTGGAGATTGACCGGGAAGAGATTTACAGCACGGAAAACGGGTTCAAGGATGCCCTTGCCGGCTGCTATGCCAAACTAAAACATGATGATCTATATGGCAAAACACTAACATACGATGCTTTGGAATACATGGGGCAACACTGGGAGGCTCCCGAGGGTGAAATGAGGGTGTTACGTCAGCTAAACTACGAGAGCGAGTATGCCAAGTCCATCTTTAAAAACGTTTATTCCAAAATGTATAATACGATCGCCCAAGCCAATGACCTGTTGCGCTATCTCGACGAGCAAGGTGGAGAGGTTATCACAACCCAAGAGACCTTCAACCGCCTGAAAGGCGAAGCTCTTGCCATTCGGGCTTTCTGCCATTTCGAGTTATTACGCCTTTTCGGACAGGTTCCCCTGGAAAGCGCAACGATACAAGTGTCGCTGCCCTATGCGGAAATTGCCTCGGAAGAGCAGGTGCCCGCTTACGATTACGCCACTTACACCGAAAAGCTGATGCAGGATTTCACGAATGCCGAGACGTTGTTGAGCATATCGGACCCGCTGATGGAATACACCTATGCCGAATTGAACGATCCCATCAAGTTGTGGGGGGATAACCACGAAGACAATGGATTTCGACGATTGAAATTCAACTATTTGGCGATAAAGGCATTGCAGGCAAGATTTTACCTGTACATCGGAGACCGACAACTGGCTTACCTGTACGCAACCGAAGTCATCAACGCCCAAGTGCATGGAGAACCGGTGATTTCCCTTTCCCTTGCCGACGATTTCTCCAACAAGGCTTACACCTTGCCTTCGGAAACCCTATTGGCTTTCCACGTCTACGATTTGGATAAAAAAGTCGAGAACATTTTCGAGGGACAAAACGCCATTTCGGCAGCAGAATCGAAACAAAAAATGATTACGGATGTATTTATCAACGAAACATTTGACAACCGCCTGCAACTTTTCGAGGAACAGTCCCTTGCCGGGGGAGGATCAACCCGGAAAGTGGTGTTGAAAAAATTTTTGCAGGATGACCAGGGACTTGGTTTAGAAAATAATCAATCCGTAAGCGCGGCAGATAATTACGTTACCATGCAGATGGTGCCCGTGGTGCGATTGGCTGAGATGTACTTGATCGCGGCAGAAACAGCCTCCAATTTACAGGAGAGCAACCGGCTGATGCGGGAGTACAAGGGAAGCCGCAACCTGCACCATACGGATTATACCTCGCTTGCCGAACGCGAAAGCGATATCATGAATCAATACCACCGCGAATTCTGGGGCGAAGGTCAGATGTTCTTCACCTATAAACGTAAAATGACGGAGTCCATGTTGTGGGGAATCATGCGTGCTCAAGAAAAAAATTATGTGGTACCTCTTCCGGATGGAGAGTTTTAAATGAAAAAAGATTCAAAGATATGAAACATCAAATCATTTTATTATTGGGAATTCTATTTTTGGCAGGATGCCACGATTCGTCGGAACTCTATGATTACCCGACCAATAAAATCGGTTTCCTGTTAGAGGGAAACGTGAATAAAGATATTACCAAGACCTTTATCTATGACCACTCCTCCATCGAGCGCGACACCATTTACCTCGAGATGCGCACGATGGGATTCGTTACCTCGTATGACCGCCGGGTATTATTGGAACAGGCGGATGCCCTTCTTGAAGCGGGCAATGGCATCGCCAATGCCGTGCCCGGAGTGCATTACGTTCCTTTTGATTCACCGGAATACGATCAATTTTCCGTGGTACCTGCCGGTAGCGCAATAGCACGTATTCCGGTGATTCTCCTGCGCGCTCCTTCGCTCGCACACGAGCGGGTAGCTTTGCGGGTCCGCATCGTCGATACCGAAGAGTTCGTGGCAGTAAATCCGGAAGCCAGCGTGAAAACCATCTTCTTTTCCGACATGCTAGAGAAACCTGAAAAGTGGGATTCATCATTTGAAAAATCTTTCGGGAAATGGGGTGAGGTCAAATATCGTTTTATGCTGGATAACAGCTCGGAGTTATGGGATGATGCATTTATTGACGTGTTAATGAACGATTTTCCTTATCTATTGTTCTGGCAGACTCGATTAAATAATTTGCTGGATGAAGAAAATGCCCGTCGAGAAGCCAATGGAGAGGGTCCCCTACGGGAAGCCCCGGAAGCTGGAGCTATCGAAGGCATACTAGTACGTTTCCCATAAATCAACACACATATTCAAAAGGCTATGAAAAAATATTTTTACCTATTATTCCTGTTTATCTTCTCGCTGGAAGCTTGTTATGAAGATAAAGGAAATTACGACTATAACCCGATTCCCCCGATCGAGATGGAGGGGATCGAGCCGGAATACCCGGTTTACAGTATGCTTGACCGGTTGCAAATCTCCCCGCAATTCCCGAACAAGGAGAATTACAATTTCACGTGGACCCTGTTTTCCACCACCATCGTGCAGGCTCCGGTTGACACCATCTCATTCGAGCCGGATTTGGATTACAAGGTTACAGAAGGTGCGGATACCTACACGTTGACCCTGATCGTGGAGAACAAGCATAACGGTGACAAACAATTTTTCAACACGAAAGTGATCGTCCGTACGCAATATACTACCGGGTGTTATATCCTAAAAGAGATAGACGGAGAAACGGAACTTGATTTGATTAACCCGGAAAAGGAATTGCTCGTTGACATTCTGAAAAACACGAGCAGCCGGATATCGGGTAAACCGCAATCGCTCGTGATCTGTCCCGACATCAACTATATTGATGAAGATGGAAAACCTCAAGAAAGAGTTAAAACCGTCTGGATCAACTCGGACAAGGATGCCCGCATGCTGACGCTCGAACACATGGCTCCCGTGTACGACCTCAACACGATGTTTTACGAGGAGAAGAGCAGCGAACAACCCCGCTGTTTTGTAAAAAACAGTACAAGTTTATCTTATCTGTCAAACAACGGGTTTTATTGGAATTATTTACTGATACCAACCGCCGCACATAAATTCGGTTTGCCGATGCGGGTTTCCAATGCTCCTGCAGACGAATCAATCAGTTGCAGTTGTAATAAACACGTGATATGCGGTTATCTATACTATATGTTTTACGACGAGGCGAACTCTCGTTTTCTAATCAATTGGAACGGTGATCTGAAGTGCTTCTCCAACACGGATAAAACCAACGCCCCGACCTCAGAGCTGTTAACGCCCAACAACATGAACAGCGATTTGATTTACATGGGGAAAACTGGTAGCAACGGGTATGCCCTGATGAAAAACCGGACCACCGATCAGTTACTCATGTACCGCATGGAAACAGCGGAATACGACAAATACGACGGTAGATTTTTCTCCCCGCTTTTGGAGGCCAAGGAGATTACATCCGATAAAAAAATCGTTCAAGCCGAGACTTACGGACACAACACAACTTTCCCGTATATCTATTACTCTATCGGGAATCGTTTAAACCTGTTCGACTACAATTCTGTTTCCGAAGCGGAGAACATCCTGCCCGGTCTGGAAGGTCGAATCACCATGATCAAACATTTCACCGGGACACTGCCTTTCAGCAGTGCAAGGGAATATTTGGTGGTTGCCACGGAGCAAGGAGGGCATTATAAACTTTATTTCCACGAAATGCTTGCCGGGAAACCGGATTTGTCCAAGGAACCGATCGTGATCGAGGGAGAAGGATGCCCAGTGCAAATAGAAGTTGTATAATTTTTTAATATATCAAAATTCATGAAGACATTTATTTTTGCATTGACATTTTTAATTTTTGGTCTCGGGGCTGTACACGCCAAGAACGATACCCCGCTTCTGGTCGAGGGAAAAATGGAGGTGAAATACGTGAACGAGGTCGGGTTGTACCGTTCGGTAGACGGGTTCTGGGAACTGGTCGCCACCGCCAAACTGAATGACGGGAATTTCTGCTTTGCCGTGAATCTTCCCCAAACAGAATTGCTTGCCATCGGGGTAACACAAAATACAGCTACCAAGGATAAGGCGATATTCTGCGGGAAAAACGGGGAGCGTATCAAATTAAATATAACGAAACAAGTGGGAAATTACACGTTAGAAGGAAACGTATCCCCGAACAATCGCATTCTGGAAGCTTGGGAACGGGAGTATCAACGTGTACTCCCCGACAACGATGTCAACTACACTTTCCGGGAATTGTATCCCCAAGTGGATGATTTCCTGAAAACCTCGAAAGAGTACGCGACAAAGGTCAAGAGCAAGGATACGGAGTTTGATGCTTTCTTGAAATTGTTCATTGAAACACAGGCTTTATATGGAATCTGCTACTTCCATTTCCTGCCAAGTTTGGCAGCCCCCAGCAAGGAAGAACGGCTTCCCCTGCTTAACACCATCGGGGAACAGGTGAAATTCGATTCTCCCTTGTATGCCAAAATGCCGTTTTGCAGTCTTTTCCTCACGATTTTAAAAGTGAATCAAACTGTTGTAAAAGGTAAAGAATTTAATCTCGACCAGGCTGCCGATGCAGTTAAAGCCAACTATTTCCTGTCACAGATGAAAATGGATGCTTACCGGACGTATGACGATTTCCTGAAAGATTACGAGAAGTACGGTAAATCAATCACGGAAAAATCACAATTGGCAAAAATCGACGCCTACAAGGAAAAGAACGGCTATATGGGCGCTGGTCAACCGGCGATCGACTTCACCTATCCAGACATTGACGGGAAAATGGTTTCCTTGAGCGACTTCAAAGGCAAGGTGGTCGTGGTGGACGTTTGGGCAACGTGGTGCGGACCATGTAAAGGAGAAATTCCGCATTTGAAAAAACTGGAAAAAGAGCTGGAAGGACAGCAGGATATCGTGTTTCTTGCGGTTTCCGTCGACAAGGCAAAAGACAAAAACACGTGGAAAGAAATGATTAAATCCGAACAAATGGGGGGAATTCATCTTTTTGCCAACGGATTCTCAGCCATTGCCGAAAGTTACCAAATCACGGCGATTCCCCGATTCATGGTCTTTGACAAACGCGGAAATATCGTGTCGACAAATGCCCCCAGACCCTCAGATCCACAATTAAAAAAATTATTATTGAATGAACTAAAAAAGTAATGGCATGAAAAGTTTCTTATTGATATGTACACTGTTGTTAAGTTGTTTCGCCCTTCGGGCACAAACTAAAGCGATCCCGGACGACCTTTTCTTCAAAGGCTCCCTTAACGAGGCAATCGCCAAAGGCAAAGCCGAAAACAAGCGGGTGATGGTGATGTGTTCCGCTACTTTTTGCGGTCCCTGCAAGCAATTGGAACGGGACGTGTATCCCACCCCGGAATTTCGGGAATTGCGGGATCAAAATAACCTGATCATGATTTATTATCATGATTTGGACAAAAATGATCCGGACGGCATCCACTCAAGATTTAAGATTGCCGCCTATCCTTCTTTTATTGTGCTGGACACGGATGGTAATGAAATGGTGCGAATTGCCGGTTGCGCTTCAGGCTTGAAGACATTCTGCGACAAAATAAACGGTATTCTGCAACCGGAAAACACGTTTGAAGCCCGTAAGAAGCAATTGCAAGAGGATCCCTCCTGCGCTTTCGAATATATTCAGTTCCTACGGGAAGCTTTTTTGAAGAAAGAATTGGAGGAAACCATGTATAAACTTCTGGAACAAGGTCCGCTCGAGGACTACTTCACCGAGCGTTGGTGGAAATCCTATTACGATTACGTCACGTTCCTCGATTCCGGTGTATTCCAGTATATGGTTGATCATCCGAAGGAGGTGATCACCGTTATCGGAAAGAAGAAATACAATGAGTTCATGTTCAATCGTATCAATAGAATGATAAATATTCGTGTCACCGGTTCTCATAAAAAATACGGAGAAGTCCGGCAAATCGTGCAATTTATTGATGCCCATCCCCAATTTGCAACCCCGCTGAGCCGCTTCTTCAAAGAAAATATTGATGTGGCAGAGAGTAAAGACGGGGAGAAATTGTTCGAGAAAGCATTATCCTGGATAAAAAAAGTCGATACGGAAACCCGTGATATTATATCGCAAGTAGGCGTTTCTGGTTTTAATTTTAAAACACCTCAAGAAATCGCCCCGTATATCGTCAAGATGATGAAACAATGCTCAAAATACGAGAAAGACCCGAAAGCAAAAGAAATGTACGAAAAAACAATAGAGTCTTACTCAAGATATCTTAATTGATCGTGAATAAATATACTGCATTCCCCGAAAGCCGATTCCCGGCTTTCGGGGAATTTTTTTGTACCGGTAAGAACTGCCTTAGACTTCGCAATTAAATATATAAAAATGATTATTTAACATCATTTCTTTACTTTTGCCGAGAAATTTGCAGGTGTTCCTCCCTCTAATATACCGGATTATCCAAATTTCCATTCATAAGATGGGGTAATTCCTGTCGTATTTTGGGCGTGGGCCAGTTCCACCACTTTAGTGATTGTAACCGTTTTATTGTATCCGGGTCGAATCGTTTCCTGATCTCTTTAGCCGGAACGCCTCCCACGATCGTGTAAGGAGGGACGTCTTTCGTAACTACCGCCCGAGTCCCGATGATAGCCCCGTCGCCGATGTGTACGCCAGCCATGATTATGGCTTCATAGCCGATCCAAACATCGTTACCGATGATGATATCGCCTTTGTTGTCCCATGCCGAGGCGATGTCTGACTTTTCTAAGTCCCATTCTTCATGAAATAAGGGAAAAGTATACGTGGATAAAGATTTAAGCGTGTGGTTGGCACAATTGAAGATGAATTTCGCACCGCGGGCGATGCTGCAAAATTTACCTATGACAAGGCGTTCGTGGTTTATGGGATAGTGATAAAGCACGTTATTCTTCTCGAATTGTGTCGGGTCGTCGACAAAATCATTGTAGATCGTGTAGTCGCCAATTTCTATGGAAGGATCTTTTACTACCGTGTTTAGGTATACGGTCTGTTTATCTCCTGTACGTGGGTATATTTTTGTCATCATGGTAAAATAATTAATGAGTTTAATAAGTCGTGTTATTGTTTACAACACGATGTGTAATAGGAATTTTTGATGGAATACTGGTATAATGATAACTGGCAAACTTGTAAAAGTCTGTCGGTCGCTGAATAGCCTGTTCGGGATTGCTATTCGTTGAACGTAGCTATATGCATAACTGCCATTTCATATTGATGAACAAGTATATATTTCTTCTTTAGTCGAACAAAATTAATAAAAATCGTGAGACAGGATGCTATTTAAGTAGGAAAGTTTTGGCGAGGTTGGTATTTAATTTACTTGTTTTTCTTTGTTGTTATTTTCAGGACATTCACTTCAGGTTTTGACAGCCATTAGCGAATGGCTTGCTCGGATGTGTTTGCGGATAAGTCCGGCTTTTCGTACCTTTGTTCCAAGAGTGAAAAAAATAATCAGGCTTATGGATACTTTTTACGAGGAAGATATATTGAAGGAAGGTTTTCAGCGGAGAACGCTACCTTTGAAGGATGATTACGAGGGACGGGCGATAGCCACGCTCGTGCGTAAACAGGCGGGAGCGGAAAGTAACCGGGCCGTGCTTTATATTCATGGTTTCAATGATTATTTTTTCCAGCGAGAACTGGCGTGTCGGTTTAACGAACAGGGAATTCATTTTTATGCCCTAGATTTACGAAAATACGGGCGTTCGTGGTTACCTCACCAGACGTTTAATGATATTCGGGATTTGAGGGCTTATTTCGAGGAAATCACGCTTGCCTTGGAGATCATCTGGCAGGAAGGCAATCACACGACTCTATTGCTGGGACATTCCACGGGTGGGTTGATTGTTACCTTGTACGCGAAAGAACACGGGGATTCGGCTCTTTTTGACGGGGTGGTGTTGAACAGTCCGTTTTTTGACTTTAACAAGAGTTGGATCGTGAAGAAGTTTATCCCGTTGGCCTCTTTTGTCGGGGGGTATCTTCCGGGTATACGGATCGCGGGAGGGTTCACGGAACAGTACGGTAAGTTCCTGCACCGGGAGAGTCGAGGCGAGTGGGAGTATGATCTGGGATGGAAACCGCATGTCGCTCCCCGGATTAATCTGGGGTGGATACGGGCTATTTATAAGGCACAGCAGGAGTTGAAGCGGCCTTTTGAAGTGCGATGTCCTGTTCTCGTGTTGCATTCGGAGAGGTCTGTAACGGACTTTTCAGACGAGGGACAGGTGCAATCCCGGGATGCTATTTTAAACGTGAATGATATCCGGCGAATGGCCCGGAATATCCGGGGAAAGGTAGATGTCGTTGCCGTTCCGGGAGGGTTGCATGATCTGGTGCTGTCCCGGAAAGAGGTGCGGGAGAAAGTGTATCAACTCGTTTTCGAGTGGTTGGTACAGAAGGACTAAAAGCGTCAAAACGCTTCTAATCCTTCTAGTCAAAGGTTTATGAAGTCTATAAAGTTTATAAGGTCAATAGACCCTAGCGGGCGCTTTGTCCACGGCAGCAGGGCTGCCGGTAATTCTTGTCTGGGAGACATCCGTGATTTTGGGAATAAACGTCCGTGATTGGGAGGTGATTGGGGAATGTTCGTGTGGGAGTAGGGGCGTGAAAGCATGATTTCGGGATAACAAAGACGAGTCAACTAGTCTTTGTCTCGTCTTTATCTCGTCTATGTCTCGTCTTTGTAGCTCGATTTTTTCCTTATCTCCCGCTTAATTTAGGTCGATCTCTGCATGATAGGCTTCCACGTTATTAATGCAGAGTGGACCTCTGGCTTCCAGGAAGTTGATTCGTATGGCTTGTGCCTTGACCGTGTCGAAGCGCAGAATTCTCTTGTACCCGATCGTGGTGGTGGCTTCTCCCGGGTTCACGGCTTTCCATTGATCCCCGACTTTTGCCTCGATGGAGAAAGATTTTACCCGTTGGCCCAGCGGGATATATTCCTGGATGAGCAGGCGGTTGATAGCTTGCGGTTCTTTAAAAGTAAAGGTCAGGGTGGCGGAAGTGATGTCGTCCCGGGTTGCCCAGTAGGTATTGTAATCGGGATCAATAACTCTGTCGGGGGAAAAGTTGTTGCCCCGCGAGTTGGTCGCCACGGGATGGGTTCCGGCGAGCAGGTTGTTGCTTAATTCCTGCCGGACGCGTTGGTGCCATTGAATGGCCCGGAGTGAGTCGATCGGGTTGATCCTGCCGGACGTGTCAACGGGGAAGTTCAGGAGTAGGGTGGCGTTGCGGCCCACGCTTTTATAATAAAGATCGGTAAGGTGTTCCACGCTTTTCACGCTGTTGTCTTCCCCGGCGTGATAGAACCATCCCGGACGGATGGACACGTCACATTCGGCAGTCGTCCATTGATCCCCGTCGGGATGTCCTTGTTGTAACTCGTTGCCGTTGGGATAACCGGGGTAAACGACGCCTGCCCGCAGGAAAGACCAGTTGGTTTCGCCCGCGAAGCCTCTTTCGTTTCCAACCCAGCGACAACCGGGTCCCCCGTCAGAGAAGATCACGGCTCGCGGTTGGAGCTGCCCGACGATCTCGAAAAGACGAGGAAAGTCGTAGTAGGTTCGGCGATCAATGGAGCGGGTTTCGTTTGCCCCGCCGTACCAACCGTCTCCACCGTTAGCCCCGTCAAACCATACCTCGAATATATCGCCGTAGTTGGTAAGTAATTCATCGAGTTGGTTCCGGTAATATTCCACGTATTCGGGAGTGCCGTAGGTCGCTTGGTGGCGATCCCACGGGGAGAGGTACAGGCCGAGTTTTAGCCCGTGTTCGTGGCAGGCTTCCGCGAGCTCTCGCACGAGGTCGCCCTGTCCGTTTTTCCAAGGAGCGTTTTTCACGCTGTAATCCGTGTATTTCGAGGGCCACAGGCAAAAGCCGTCATGGTGTTTTGCCGTGAGGATAACGCCTTTCATACCGCACGCGGCGAGAGTACTGGCCCATTGGCCGCAGTCGAGACGGGAGGGATTGAAAAGCGAGGGATCGGCATCCCCGTATCCCCATTCCTTGTCGTTAAACGTGTTCAGCCCGAAGTGGATGAACGCGTAAGTCTCCATTTTCTGCCACTCGATTTGTTTTTCTTCAGGTACGGGAAGCACGGCTTGGGGTGCGGAGGCACAACCGCAAAGCGTGAATAGGATGATCGTGCAGATCGTTTGTATGTAATGATTCATGCTGTTGTATTTGTTCTTTAGCCTGTTGCAGACAAAATTAAAAAAATATAATGATAATTGAAAGTTTTAACAAATAAACTCCTCCGGTCTTTGGACTCTATTGCTAGTTATATTCATCGTGGGGTGTCAAATTGCGGGACTTATGTTTTGGGTAGGGGTCCACGAGTTGGTAGTGTGTATTTGGGTTATTATTTGAAGATTCGCGGACCCCTGGAGCTCCTGGGACCATCACGGCCAGCTGTTTCGAGCTCTTTTACTGACTAACCGGGGATTGGCAGTCCCCTGCGATCAAATTATGAAAAAAAGAAGTATTCTATTGATACTCGTTAAATCAATGTAAAGATATCGTAATCTGTTAGATTATTGTAATCAATAATCAAGTGCTTGTGTTTATTGGTTTTACGGGAAAGTGAGAAAATCATTTTTCTCGCTTGTTTGTTTACGCGAATGAAGGACAACGATGAGATTGTGGCTATTTTTATGACTGGTCAGCGGGTGTTAATGTCGGATGTTTGATTTCGGAGAAAAAATAGGTACCCCGTGTCGAAATTAGCCATATTATCTTCCTCGTGTTTCGTTGGTATGGCGGGATTTCCTTTATTTTTGGATAGGGTTATTTATAAGATTCACGTATGAATATAAAAGATTCTTCACTGTATGATGTTTTTCTCTCGGAGTTGAGAAGGAAGATTCCGAGAGGTGCCGAGCTGACCACCACGTTGACCGATATGTTGTACCTCGAACGGGAGGCGGTCTATCGTCGGCTGAGGGGAGACGTTCCGTTCACGTTTATGGAGGTTGTAACCATTGCCAAGAAATTGGGGATCTCGTTGGATAATTTAGCCGACTCGGACGCGCTGAAAAGTCGTCCGTTCCAGTTGAAACTGGTAGAGTACGCTAACCCGCTGGAGGCCGATTTCAAGATGATGCAGAATTTCGTCGAGATACTTGCTTACGCGAGGAAAGAACCGGACTGGGAGGCCGGTTTCTCGACGAATATTTTACCCAAGTGTTTTTATTATTATTATCCCAACATTACACGTTTTTATCTGTTCAAATGGTTGTACCAGTACAGTGATGTCGATACGATGAAGCCTTTCCGGGATGTGGGCAGTTGCGATCGGGTGAAAAAGATTCAACGGGAGTTCCTGCGTGAAGTACGCGAGATCAGGTCGTGTTATTTTATATTTGATCACCTCGTGTTCCGCTACCTGGTAACGGATATCCTGTTCTTCGTCAGTATTAACCTGATTACCCCGGAAGAGTTGAAGGTGCTGCAAGCCGAGTTGCTGGAATTGCTGGAGGGCATGGAGCGTTTTGTTGCCAAGGGATGTTACGATGACACGGGCAACGAGATTTACGTTTACCTTTCGAATATTAATCTTGACACGAGTTATTGTTACCTGGGCGGTCAGAATTATCACTTGAGCATGTTGAAGGCGTTCACGCTGAACTCGATCACGTCGTTTGACGTGGAGACATTCCACCGGTTGAAAAATTGGATGTCCTCGTTGAAACGTTCTTCCACGTTGATTTCCGTGAGCGGAGAGAAGGAGCGGGTACGTTTTTTTAATGATCAACGTTGTCTGGTGCAGGAAATGACAGACACGATTTGAGTGGTTACCTCTCGAATTGCGTCTGTCATTTGTCGTTACACTTTCACGATCCGTTCTCGCGTTCTTTTCAGGTGACACCACGAGAAGAGGAACAGCAGGAGTACGTAGAGGTGTTCGGCACTCCAGTACACGGCTAGCGGGATATTACCAAACTGGTTAAGAAACGTGACGTAGGCGAGGTATACCGCGATCGTGATGCACTGGTAGAAGAATGCCGCCCGGGTGGCACCCGTGCCTGACACGGCGTTACAATACACGTGTGCCGGGAGGGACAGGAAATAGTTCGATAACATGACGACAAAGGGCCAGTATGCCATACCTGTCAACTGGTTGTCAGGCGTGTAAATCCCTATGACGGTATCCGGGAATAGCAAGGCGGCCACGATTAACGGAACGCCCGTGATGTATCCCAATCGAATGATTTTCTGGCATAAGGGTTTGATAAAATCCTTTGCCCCGGCTCCCACCAGGTTGCTGACGAGCGATCCCGTGGTCGTGGAGAATGAACTGACGATGACGAAAAAGACCGTGGAGATGCTCCGGATGATGTTGGCTATCGCCAGTTGTGTCGTGCCAAGATGTTCGATTGCGACAAAGAAAAGGAACCAGGGGGCCACGCTGATAAAGGAGTGCATCATGCTCCACGCGGAGAGGTGAAAGAGTTGTCCCTGTAATCGCCAGTCGAGGAGGGGGAACAGGCCGTGGTGCCGTCGGTCAATTTTCAGCCGGGTGTAAACGACGAGCACGAGCAAGCCGCCCAGCTCCGAGATCGAAGAGGCCAAGGCAGCGCCCGTGATCCCCAGGGCCGGGATTGCTCCCGCCCCGAAGATAAACACGTAGTTCAATACCACGTTCGTGCAGGCAAGCGTTGTGGCACTGACCACGAGTACGCGAGTCCGGGTGATGCCCACGAAGAACGCCCGGAAAGCCAGCATCGGGAAGGCGAAGAGTAGCCCGAAGGTTCGCCAGTCCAGGTATTGCATCACCGCCTCGTATATTTTCGGCGAGGAGAGTAATTGACATAGCACGATTGGCGAGAATATTTTGGATAGTCCGCAAAGGGTGAGCGCCAGTGCGGAAAGGAAAAATAATCCCAGCAAGAATACTTTCCCGGCTTCCCCCGGACGTTGTTCCCCGTTCCGGCGGGCGATCATCACTTGCAGCCCGAGACTGAAACCGAATCCCAGAATGTAAAGGGCAAGGTAGTACATGCCCGCGATCGCGGAGGCCCCCAGTTCCGTCTCGCCGACGTGCCCGAGAAATATGGCATCCGTGATGTTGATAAGTTGCTCGACTAGCACGCTCATCATGACAGGGTAGTTGATGAGCCAGATTTGTTTGCTTGTAAAATTCATAATTCAACTTAAATAGCACATGCCGAAGCGTGTTCACTCGGGTGAACCGTTCGATATGTCCGGTAAATGTAAAAGGTAATAAACTCTGTTCCCGGGGACGTGGGTTGTCCCCGTCAGGCCCGAAGCCTTTGACGGAATGCTATTCAAGAAGCGTAGCTATATACAGAGTTGTGCTTTCATGTTGAATAATTCGGTTAACGGGGCAAACTTACGAAAAAGATTCGGAATATATTGTATCCGGACGGTTTGTTTGTATTATATTTTAACACTTTTGTTAATAATGCTTTCACGAACGTTGGGTCGAGTGAAGGCTGTAGAGGGGACTTCGTGCTTGTTTCCAGGTGGTTGCGTGGTGGTCGTGAGGGTAAGTTAACGATAAGTTGCCGATAAGTTACCGATAAGTTGCCGATGTGCAGCGGTAACTTGTGCCTGATTTTACCTTGACGTGTCGTCTGGATATAGAAGAAGGTACGGGGAGATACCGGGGATTTTGCGGTTGGCAATGTCGTGTAACTTGTGCTGTCGAGGAGACGTATAATCGGGTATAGTCGGGAGGTTTGTCCCGTGGATCATTTAAAGCATAAAGATTATGAAAGAGAGTGTAGAGAAAAAAGAGAATGAGGAGACAGTTGATCGACATGCCAAGAATATACCCTCCAAGCAAGACAAGAGTTGGGTCGGGATGGATCAAATGCCACAAGAACAGTTTGATAAGACGGAATTCGAGGATCGGGAAGCGGAAAAGCATCCCGGGAAGAAACGTTGTCATTAAAACTGTTCAGGGATAGGCGGACTTGTGATTTGTGGTCGTCGCGAAATGAATATTAGTATAAATGATACACGGAATCTTCGGGGAACGTTGTATTCCGCGAAGATGAAGTTTAATTTTATCACTCATATTATTCCTGAGAAGCGGAGGAGTTAAAAAGTCCTTCTGCGTGAGGCTCACGTGTACGATCTGAACAGGCCTTTGTAGGAGGATGAGAAACGAAATAATAGAGAGTGATAAGTGAAATTTTTTATTTTTTTCGCTTGTATAAATTTGTATGCTAATTGTTTGTTTATATCCATTATTATCGTAAATTTGTCGTGATTTTGAGTTTTGATTTGATCGCTACAGAGCGTTTGCCTTCATCGTATTATTAAATGTATCGTTAAGCAGACTTTCATAGACAAGATCCAACCTCAAGTAATTCAATTATTAATTTTAAAGTTTGTATTAATGAACATTTACATTTCAAATTTAAGTTACGACGTGAATGACAGTGACTTAAGAGAGTTATTCGAAGAGTACGGTGAAGTTTCTTCAGCAAAAGTTATCATGGACAGAGAAACCGGTAGATCAAGAGGTTTCGGTTTCGTTGAAATGTCTGACGATACCCAAGGTCAAAAAGCTATTGACGAGTTGAATCAAGCTGAATATGACGGTAAGGTGATCAACGTGAATGTTGCAAAACCGAGAACCGATCGTCCGGCTGGTGGTGGTCGTGGCGGTTTTAACCGTGGCGGTGGCGGTCGTGACCGTGATCGTCGTGGTAATGGCGGTGGCCGTAGCTTCGAGAAAAGATTCTAACTTATTTAGGATATAGGAAAAGAGGTGGTTGGAAAGCCACCTCTTTTTTATTCTGTAACCCGGTCCGTGAAGAGGGTTGCCGTTGGTGCGTGTGATAGGATATATGATGCCGGGTACTCTCCTTGTTTATGAACGAGGTGTTCCATGATTTCCTGTTTATCCGCTCCCACGACGGGAATCAGTATGGTTGTACTTTTAAGAATAACAGTTCCCGTCATCGTGATACGTTGTTGTCCGGTTCTTGGGTGATGTGATACCGCGTATACCCGATGGTCAGTTAACAAGTTTGTCGAATTGCTGAATATGGAGGCCACGTGTCCGTCTGTTCCGATTCCCAGTATCGTGCAATCGAAACGGGGTACGTTCGAGTAGCCGGGAAGTTCCCATTTCACCATTTCAGAATAACGTTCAGCCTCCACTTTGGGGTCTTGTTCTCCCCAGATGCGATGAATGTGATATTGAGGAATATCCAGTGGCATGAATAACAAGCGTTCGGCGTGTTTGAAATTACTTTCATCATCTTCCGGGGACACGCAACGTTCGTCTACCCAGTAGAAACGAAGGATATCCCAGGGGATGTTATCCCGGTATTCTTTTACCCAGAGTTTGAAAAGTTGTTGTGCGGTAGAGCCACCGGATAAAGCCAGGTGATAAGGTTTTGATTTACTTTTCTTTATCGCCGCGATCAAGGCTTCGGTCATCGAACGTAACGTCTCTTCTGGAGTTTTATATACCTCTATTTTCATGGTTTGTACATATCTAGTTAGTTCCTATTTATACGATGCAAGTTACGGTTTATTCATGACTAAACCAAGAAAAAAGGTTAAGAAAACTTATAATTAATCGCCTTTGGCGAGTTACAGGTTGCAAGTTACATTTGCCTGCGGCAAGTTACAAGTTATTTACCTGTGCGGACCAACGCTCTTCTCGCTTTAAACTCTAAATTCTAAACTCTAAACTTACAAATCATTTCTACTTTTCAGTTGCTTCTTCATTGATTTATTGAATCGTCTGATAAACAGGGTGGCGGCGAACATGAGACCGCCACAAAATCCGGAAAGCAGGCCACAAGGACCGAAGTTTAGTGCGATCCCGGCGATGTATCCCAGGGGAACGGCGACAAGTAGGTAGGAAATGAGGGCGTAGATCATGGGGCGTTGCACGTCGGTAATTCCCCGCAAGGCTCCGAGAGCCGTGACTTGCAGGCCATCGAAAATTTCGAATACCGCAACCACGAAGAACAGCTGGCGGGCCACTTCGATCACGGCGGGATCGGGGGTGAAGATGGAAGCTATCGGGGCTCCGAAGAGCGCGTAGATGATGGCGGCTCCCGCCATGAATACCACGGCGAGCCGGAGTGAGGCATGAGCGTATCGGCGTACTTTGGCGATATTTCCCCGTCCGTACTCGTGACTGACGAGGATCGTGGAAGCGCCGGCGATCCCGCTGGAAATCATGAACGTGAGCGAGATCATGGACATCACGATCTGGTTGGCGGCGAGAGCTATCGTCCCTAGCCAGCCCATCATCACGGTGATGAGGCTCAACGATAGGAATTCGACCACCATCTGGCCGGCAATGGGATATCCTACCTGTAATAGTTGTTTGATTTTCCGGCTATTGGTATTGGCCATCCGGAAAAAGCGAAACACGGGATTATAAACGGCAGAACGATGGATATAAAAGAAAAACGCCATGGGCATCATCGTTCTGGAGATTAGCGTAGCCAGTCCCGCACCTGCCACACCGAGGAATGGTGCGCCGAATTTACCATATATGAATATGTAGTTGAGGAAAATATTCATCACGTTACACGAAATCGTGATCACCATGGCTACTTTCGTGTTACCGATTCCTTCCATGTACTGTTTGAATGTCATGAACAAGATAAAAGGAATAACCGAGAGGGAAGTTAGTATATAGTATCCTTTGCATAATGCCACGACCTCGGTCGGTTGGCCCATCATGGAAAGGTAAGGCATGAGGATGAACAAGAAAAGGGTAAGTAAGAGTGCAACCGCCGTGTTCAACACGAGCGAGTTCTGGAAAAATCCGGCGATACGTTCTTTGTCGTTAAGGGCGAACGCTTGTCCTACAAGAGGGGTTAGTCCGGTGGCAATACCCATGCCCACGACCATCGTGTTCATGATAATGGCTCCAGCCAGTGAAACTGCCGCTAGTTCGGGGGCTCCGAGTTGACCGACCATGATATTATCTGCCATTTGCACGATGGCTTGTCCCGCCAGCGAGAGCATGATGGGGAAAGCGATACGGATATTTTGTTTATAATATACGGAACTAATTCTCATTTTTAGATTGTTTTAAAACGGGGACGAAATTACAATTGAAAACGGAGAATTAAGAATAATAGTTATTTTTCTTTTTCCTTTCCTGTAAGAAGTTGAAAAAGAGGGGATATTGAACGATTGTTCCTGAAGTGAATACTTGGTTTACAATATTTGGTTAAAAATAATTCAAAAAAAAGAATTTTACTTGTGCGGATTGAAACAAACGTGTTTTGCGTTTTCGTATAACGTGTAGTTAAATCACTAAAATTTTAGTAATTTAACTATATATTAAGTCAAAAAATTGCGAAAGTAGAAATAAATGTATACTTTTGGTATACTTAAAACAGAGAGAAATGAAAGGATTGATGGTTCGATATTTTTCGTCGTTACTTTTCTTCTTAACGATCGGGGTAAACCTTTTTGGAAGCACAGATTCCAAGGGGATGGTTCCTGTCGCCGATAAGATTAACGTCGAGAATACATCGGACGTGTTCCAACTCTCCACGAACCCGATTGATCGGCATGGTGTTTTTGAGCGTACGCTTGAATTTTCGAACCAGCAGGTTACAACAGGAAGTAGTCGGGAACAGTTCTCTATTTCGTTCTACAAAAAAATACAACTCTCTTCACGCAGGTCCGAATTCAAAATGTTGGAGGAAAAGACATTCGAGTATTTCTCCGATTTGTTAGGTATTCGGCATATTCAGGGCTTCTACGTGATAGACCTGCGTGAAATCATTGTTTAGCCTTTCCCCGGTCAAGTCTAATCCCTTGTATCACGAATAGTGGTATCAGTATGTCGTATGCTTCTATTTGCGAATAGATGAAGATGTAATGCTTTGATATACACGTGATTGTTGTCGTGATCGGTGCTTCATCAGAAGTACGGGTAGACTGTCTGTATTCTTATTTTTCGGTATATTTTTTAATTAAAATTGTTCATAAACGAATAATATTGATAGACCTATGGAAAAGAGTAAAACAAATAGCAAGAGTTTCACCAAATCAGCATTGGTTCAAACCTTATACCCGATCGTGGTTATGTTAGCAATATTCGGGTTAGTTTTCTTAGCATTATACATAGCATTATAAAATAATAAAAAAATCTCACTATGAAAAAGACTGCAACAACAAAAGGAACAAAGAGAAGTTTAGGTATTTCTGCATTTCCGATAATCATTCTTTGCTTTATCCTGGCAATGGTTATTTATCATTTCGTGTACGGTAATCCCGCCAATTTCATCAACAATGACCCGAATAATCACCCTCTTCCCGGGAACCTGTTAGGTACTATATATAAAGGAGGGGTGATCGTTCCTATTATCCAGACGTTGTTATTCACGGTTTTGACCTTGAGCGTGGAAAGGATGCTCGCGTTGAGAAAAGCGAAAGGTAAAAAGAATTTACAACAATTCGTGACAAAAGTAAAAGATCAACTGGAACAAGGAGATATCGAGGCTGCCCGTCAGGCTTGTGACGAGCAGAAAGGTACGGTTGCTAACGTGATTAAGGCATCGCTCTCGACTTACACGCAAGTGAACGCTTGTGATACCCTGTCGAAGGAAGAAAAGCAACTGGCGGTCCGGAAAGATTTGGAAGAGGCAACCATGCTTGAATTACCGACCATGGAACAGAATTTGGGGGTTATCGCCACGATTACTACTTTGGGTACATTGATGGGATTGCTCGGTACGGTAATCGGTATGATCAAATCGTTCGCTGCCCTGTCATCCGCCGGGGGAACCGACTCTATCGCACTTTCAACCGGTATTTCCGAAGCCTTGGTGAATACGGCTTTCGGTATTGCCACGGGGGCTTGCGCGGTTATCGCTTACAATTTCTTTACCAGTAAGATTGACGGGATCACGCATAGTATCGACGAGATCGGTGCTTATATCGTGCAAACGTTCACTATCAAACAACGTTAAGTTACAATTATAATATAGTACGTTATGAGTCAGAAAATTAAAAAGAAATCAACATTTATAGACATGACCGCCATGAGCGACGTGACGGTGTTGCTGTTGACGTTCTTCATGCTGACTTCCACGTTTATCCAGAAAGAACCGGTGCAGGTGAACCCGCCGCAGTCGGTTTCCGAGATCAAAATTCCTGAATCTAATATCGTCTCGATACTTGTCGAGCCAACGGGAAAAGTGTTCATGGGACTGGATAAACCACAGGATCGTATCGAGGTACTGAAAAAAATGGGCGAGAGCTACCAGATCGAGTTTACCGATCAGGAATTGAAAAAGTTTAGCCTGTGTAATTCTTTCGGGGTGCCTATTCAAGGAATGAAGCAATTCCTGGCGCTTCCCGCGGAAGATCAGGATAAAGTGATCATGAATTACGGCATCCCGTGCGACAGCACGAACAATCAGTTCAAGTCGTGGATGCAATTTGCCCGGGAGGTGAATAAAGATTTGGTTATTGCTATCAAGGCTGACCAGAAAACACCTTACCCGTTGATTAAGGATATCATGGCAACATTGCAGGACTTGCGAGAGAATCGGTATAACCTGATTACCTCTTTACGGAACATGCCGCAAGTGTGAAAAGGGTTACAGGTTGGCAGGTTACAGGTTGCAAGTTCGAACTTGAAAACCTTGGGGCTGCAAACTGGAACTCACAACTGAATTATAATTTGTAACGATTAGTATTATGTCAGAAATACAAGAAAAGGGTGGCGGGGAACGCAAGAAAGGAAAACAGAAGAAGTTCAGTATCCGGGTGGATTTTACCCCGATGGTGGATATGAACATGCTTTTAATTACTTTCTTCATGCTCTGTACATCCATGAGTAAACCCCAGACAATGGAGATCAGTATGCCCAGGAAAGATTTACTGAATGAAGAGGAGCAGAATAAAGTGAAGGCTTCCAAGGCGATGACGATCCTGTTGGGAAAAGAGGGAAGAGTGTATTACTATATGGGAGAGCCGGATTACGAGAATCCCGATATGGTGAAGGAAACCGACTTTTCTCCGAACGGTTTGCGTGCTATTTTGTTAGGACGTAACCAGGTGGTGATGCAGAAAGTGAGGGAACTGAAACAGAAGAAAGCGAACTTGGAGATCACGAACGAGGAGTACCTGAAAGAAACTTCCGAGGTGAGGAAAGATAAGGATTCTCCCGTGGTGTTAATAAAAGCGACCGATTTCTCTAATTACAAGAATTTGATCGATGTTCTTGACGAGATGCAAATCTGTAATATCGGGCGTTACGCGATCATGGATATCACACCCGGAGATTTACGTTTATTACAGGATAAGACACACGACGGGTATGCCGATGACTTGAAAGAGGTTATCGAGTACCGGGAGGCAAAACAGTAAGATCATGGCAAAGGATATAAATGTAAATTCGGTGGAGTGGTGCGATCTGATATTCGAGGGGAAGAATAAGGATTACGGGGCTTACGAGCTTCGTAAACACTCTCCCCGGCGCCACTTGACGGCCTATTTCGTGATAATAGGCTGCGTGATTCTGGCAATGGTTCTTCCGGCGTTTATCCGTTTCCTGACCCCGGTTAAGGCTCAGGAGAAGATGGTGACGGTGACGGAACTATCCGATTTGAAGATGGAATTACCGGAGGTGAAAGAGGAGAACAAGATCGTGGCGGTGAACGTCCCGCCTCCTCCAACTTTGAAAACAACGATCAAGTTTACGGCTCCCGTGATCAAGAAAGACGAGGAGGTACGTGAAGAGGACGAGATCAAGACCCAAGAGGAAGTGAACCAGGCGAAGGCCGCGATTTCCGTGGCTGATGTGAAAGGTAACGATGATGAAAACGGTAAGGATATTGCCGATCTGGAAGATCACAAGTTGATCGTGGCAAGTGATGATGAGGTTTTTCAGGTGGTGGAACAAGCCCCTGAATACCCGGGTGGTATGGCCGCTTTGATGAAGTGGATCGGTAAAGAGATCAAATACCCGAGTATTGCACAAGAGATGAATATCGAGGGAAAAGTTATCGTGCAATTCGTGATCGGGCGGGATGGGGCGGTACGTGACGTGCAAGTGTTGCGTTCGGTCGACCCGACGCTGGATAAGGAAGCCATTCGCGTGGTGCAAGCGATGCGGAAGTGGATTCCCGGTAGACAGCGAGGGGAACCCGTATCCGTGCGGTTTACTTTACCGATCTCTTTTAGATTGCAGCAGTAAATATTGTTGTTGCAGAGGAGCAAGTTACAGGTCGAGAGCTTGGGGACATCACTTGAAACCTGTGACTTGCAAAACCTGTAATTTGAAAACTTGTAACCTGTAACTTAATAAATAGTATGAATATTCGAATCGGCTTTTGGCTGTTATGCCTGACTTCCTTTATGGCTTGTAAAGGGAAAACGTCAGGAACGCAGGATACCCTGTTCAGCGGGGTAATCCGTGTTGCGGTCGATGAAACACTGTCTCCCTTGGCCGAGGATGAGATTGCGGTTTTTGAGGCTCAATATAATCAGACGGGTATTGTCCCGATATACACGAGTGAGGTGGAAGCTATAAACCTGTTGTTAAGAGACAGTGTTCGTTGGGTTCTGGCCACCCGTCCTTTATCGGGGGACGAATTAGAGTCATTCCACAGCAATAAGTTTTTTCCGGAGTCCATAAAGATAGCCACTGATGGAATAGCCTTGATCGTGAACAGGCAAAATGCCGATTCGATATTTAATATAAGCATGTTGCAGAAGGTGTTTTCAGGAGAGGTTACCCGTTGGAATCAGATTTCTTCGGGTTCCAAACTGGGCGATATTCACGTGGTGTTTGATCACCCGAATTCGAGTACGGTGCGTTACGTGTTGGATTCTATATGCGGACGGGGACGATTGTCTGATCGTTGTCATGCAGCCGGAACCAACCGGGAAGTGATAGATTATGTGTCTCGCACGCCGGGGGCCATGGGGGTGATCGGGGTAAACTGGATCAGTGATGAACAGGATTCCCTGTGCCGGGATTTTCAAAAAGGAATACAAGTGGCCCGGATCAGCCGTGCGGATCAACCTACTTACGGGAATAGTTATCAACCTTACCAGTATTATCTTTACACGGGCCAGTATCCGTTATCTCGCGATATTTATATTTTGTTGAACGATCCCCGGAGTGCTCTTCCTACCGGATTAACCTCTTTTATCACGGGATCAAGGGGACAGCGGATTATTCTGAAAGCAGGATTGTTGCCCGCGACGATGCCGGTTAATATTGTAAACGTGAGAGACCAAATTTAAACTAAAATTTAAGACCATGAAAACGAAATCAATTATATACGGACTGTTTTTCTTGCTGTTGGGGACGAGCGTGAAAGCGGCGGATAATAAAGTCGGAATAAATCTTTACGAGTCGGGGATGTTGGGTGAGGCAAAGGTTTTTTTCCTGAATAACCTGAAGCAATTACAAGATGAAGCTTTACGGGCAGAGGCTTGTTATTATCTGGGTGAATGTTATCTGGAGACGGGAGTTCCGGATTCTGCCGGTATATATTATCAAGAAGGTTTGACGTTGAAACCGGATTACCCGTATAACTTGATCGGGCTGGCCGGATTGAAGTTAAGTAATGACGTGAAAGGGGCTGAAGAGCAGTTCAAGGAAGCGATCACGACCAAGGGATACAAGAAAGATGCGGGCGTGCAGTTGGCCATTGCTAAAGCTTACATGAACGCGAAAGATATGGTGAAAGCCAGAGAACACGTGAACCAGGCAAAAGAATTTGATTCCAAGAGTGGTTTGCCTTACTTGGTAGAAGGTGATATTCTGGTGGCGGAGGGAAAAGTGGGAGATGCTTGTGCTAAATACGAGATGGCTACTTATTTTTCCCCGGATTGCGTGGGGGCTTACCTGAAACAGGCTCAATTGTATATGACAACAAATCGTTCGTTGTCGTTGGAAAAATTGAATAAGGTGAGTGAGCTATTCCCGGAGTTCGGAGGGACTTATCGTTCGCTGGGAGAATTACACGAGATGGCCGGCAATAGCAAAGCGGCAGCCGAAAATTATTCGAAGTTTATTCGTTCCGGGTATTACGATTCGGAGAATTTGCTACGGTATGCCGGGATTCTTTATTATGACAAACAATACGAGGAGATGTTGCCTGTACTTCAATCCGTGTTGAAAGAGAAACCGGAGAATTTGGTGGCAAAACGTTTGTACGCTTATTGTTTATCCAAGCAGGAAGACAGGGAAAAGTGTCTGGAAGCGATCAAACATTTTATCGAGTCGACCCCCGAGGAGAATCAAATATGTCAGGATTATCTTTGTTATGCCGAACAATTGACCGCTAGTAAGGCGTATGGTGAAGCCATCACGTATTACAAGAAAGCATTGACTTCGGATTGTAAACGTCAGGAGTTATTGAGAGATATTGCCGATCTTTTCGTGAAAGATCACGAGTTGGATTCGGCCGTGGTTTATTATAATCAATATATGGATTTCGTGCAGGAACCGGCTGCCGAGGATTTGTTGAAACTGGGAAGATGTTACTATAATATGGCATGTCAGGATTCGGTTCCCGAGATGCAAAAAGATGATTTAGTGAAAGCCGATACTTTGTTCGGGGCTTTGAGTGTTCAGGTGCCGAATAGTTACGTGAGTTATTTCTGGCGGGCCAGGGTAAATTCCATGCTTGACCCGGAAACAACGCAAGGATTGGCTAAGCCTTATTACGAGAAAGTTATAGAGATCGCCCTCGCCCAGCCGGAGCGTTACAAACGGGAGTTGATAGAGAGTTATAAATATCTGGGGTATTACCATTACGTGATTGCTGATGGTATAACCACGAAGAATAACGGAAATCCCGATCCGGCAAAACAAGAATACGGGGAGGCAAAAGCCTTTTTCTCGAAGGTGCTGACCTTGGATAATAAAGACGAAGTTGCTTTAAAAGCTTTAGAGAGTATTAAGCTGTGAACGAGAGTTCTGGAGGTTGTCAGGAGATAAAGAGACAGCCTCTTTTCTTATTTCCATAAAAAAGTACGATTTTGGTATGGAAATTGCATTACTCCGAAAGTGTTACTATATTTGAAATACTTTAAAGAGAATGAAGTTATGAAGTGGATTTTACGAGTTATATCAATCGTGTTTTTCACGGTGTGTTTCGGGAGGCAAGTGATGCCCGAAGGCATGGCGGTAGAAAGACGGATAGATGTAATCGAGAATTCCATGAATGTTTCAGAGGTAACAGCAACTTTTTCTGCAAATGCTTTGGCTGCCGTTTATGATTTTCTTGAAAAGGCATTTTTTTTGGCAGATCAGATTGATTTACCCGGAGATGTAGGGGTGCAAAGAGAAAAACGAGGGACTTCTACAAAAGAGTTTACCGAACAGGGGATTAATGGTGGAATTTGTCACCTCGCCTGGCGTGATGAAATCTTTGATTATTTGTCTGTAAAGCATATTCAGGGGTTTTATATTTATGGAATAAACAAGGTGATCATTTAACATTTTGATCAGCACGAAGTTTGTCATGGACCCGGTCCTTTTTAGCAGGAATATCGGGAACATGATTCGAATATTCTATCGCCGGAAAGAAACCATTCCGAGTGAATATACGTTAAAGTTATAAGTTGGTATTTAAAGAACGTTTAAATCATATATTATGGCACAGAAAGTCGGATACGTAACACAGGTGATTGGTCCTGTCGTGGACGTTATTTTTGAAGGTGGTGGAGTTGATTTACCCCCTATTTACGAGGCTCTGGAGATCGAGAGGGACAACGGTTCTAAGTTGATTGTCGAGGTGGAACAACACGTGGGTGAGGATACGGTGCGTTGCGTGGCTATGGATACGACCGATGGTTTATTCCGGGGAATGAAAGCGCTGGATTTGGGACGGACGTTGACCATGCCTACCGGCGACCAGATTAAAGGGCGTTTGTTGAACGTGACCGGAGATGCAATTGATTATCTGGCCCCGTTGGATTACACGAATACAAATTCTATACATCGGGAAGCCCCGAAGTTTGAAGATCTGTCGATCAAGGAAGAATTGCTGCTTACGGGTATCAAGGTGATTGATTTGTTGGAGCCTTACTCGAAAGGTGGAAAGATCGGTCTGTTCGGTGGTGCCGGAGTGGGTAAGACCGTGTTGATTATGGAAATGATTAATAATATCGCCAAAGGGCATAACGGATATTCGGTGTTCGCCGGGGTTGGAGAACGTACGCGGGAAGGGAATGATTTATTACGGGAGATGATCGAGTCGGGCGTTATCAATTACGGGGACAAGTTCAGAGAGCAGATGGAGAAGGGAAAATGGGATTTGGAGAGCGTGGATATGGAGAAGGTGAACAAGTCTCAGGCTACTTTGGTCTTCGGACAGATGAATGAACCACCGGGAGCCCGTTTGCGGGTAGCCTTATCGGGCTTGACCGTGGCCGAGATGTTCCGGGATTTTAACGAGGGTGGAAAAGAGATTTTATTTTTTATTGATAATATATTCCGATTCACACAGGCAGGCTCGGAGGTATCGGCCCTGTTGGGACGTATGCCCTCGGCGGTGGGATATCAACCCACGCTGGCTTCGGAAATGGGTAAGTTGCAAGAGCGTATTACTTCAACAAAGAATGGTTCGATTACCTCAATTCAGGCGATTTATGTGCCGGCCGATGACTTGACGGACCCCGCACCGGCGACGACTTTCAGTTTCTTGGACGCGACTACCGTGTTGAGTCGTAAGATCACTGAGTTGGGTATTTATCCGGCAGTTGACCCGTTGGAGTCTTCTTCCCGTATCTTGGACCCTGCTATTGTCGGAGAGGAACACTATCAGACCGCGCAGCGAGTGGTTGAGTTGTTGCAACATTACAATGAGTTACAGGATATTATTGCTATCTTGGGTGTCGATGAGTTGTCTGATTCGGACAAGGTGGTTGTGGCACGGGCTCGTAGGGCACAACGTTTCTTGTCACAGCCTTTCCACGTGGCAGAGCAATTCACGGGTATTCCTGGGGTAATGGTTCCTTTGGAAGAGACGATTCGCGGGTTCAAGATGATTCTTGACGGTGATATGGACGAATATCCCGAACAGGCGTTTATGAATACCGGGACGATTGATGACGTGATCAAGAAGGGAAAAGAGATGATCGAGAAAGCGAGAAAGAACTAATGATTTTAGGTCTTAAATTTTAGATTCTAAATTGCAACTCTACGATGTGTGATGAGTATCTAAAGTTTATAATTTGAAATTGTAAATTTAAAATTGTAAAGGTCATGATTTTAAGAATAGTATCTCCGGAAAAAGTGCTTTACAAAGGTGAGGTGCAAATGGTGAAATTGCCCGGTACGGTTGGGCAGTTTACCGTGTTAGAAAATCATGCCCCGTTGATATCCACGTTGACGCAGGGTACGGTGTTTTACAAGGGTGCCGGTGAAGAGAAGAGCGTGGAAATTCGTGGAGGAGTCGTGGAAGTGCGGGACAATAACGTGGTTGTTTGTATAAATTGATACACGTATGAAGAATGGAGTGAAATATATATGGATGACATTTGTTTTATGGGTGTGGGCATTGAATGTCGGGGCAACAGGAGCAAGTGTTGTCGGGAATGAACTACAACAGATCGAGGACGGGCTTGTCGTGCGGGTTGATTCTGTCATGCAACAGGAAGAACAGGAGGTGAAGGCTTTTGATCCGAAAGCGACGATTTTCGAGCATTTGGGGGATGAGTACGGGTGGACGATTGTCGGAAACGTGACGATTCCTCTGCCCGTGATCGTGAGAGATAACGAAGGCGGTTGGCATTTGTTCAGTTCTTCCCGTTTGACGGGAGGAAAAACATACGATGGATTTCACGTGGCCCATGAAGGGGATCACGAGGGAAAGATTGTGGGTGTAGATACTTTCGGGAATGAATATCGACCGTATGATTTTTCGATTACCAAGAATGCTTTTTCCGTGATGATCAGTGCCTTGATCACGATGTTGATCGTGTTCTCGTTGGTTCGTTTCTACCGGAATAAAAAATATAAGGCTCCTCGTCGGGGAATGGGTGGTTTGGAGATGATCGTGGAGATGTTGTATAAGGAGGTAATTGTGAGCGTGCTGGGTAAGGAATCCAGACGGTATGCCCCTTACTTGTTGACCTTGTTCTTTTTCATCTTTGTTTCAAACATGATGGGGTTGGTGGCCGTGTTTCCGGGAGGTGCTAACGTGATGGGTAATATGTCAATCACGTTGGTATTGGCATTGTGTACGTTTGTCGTAATCAATGTTTCAGGAACAAAAGAATACTGGAAAGAGATTTTCTGGCCGGATGTTCCTCTTGGGTTGAAATGCCCGGTGCCTTTATTGCCTGTCATCGAGATATTCGGCGTGTTCACGAAACCGGTAGCATTAATGATTCGTCTTTTCGCGAATATGCTGGGAGGACACTTGATTGTACTGGTGTTGATTTCATTAATATTCCTGTTCAGTGTTATGGGACAGGTCGTGTTAGGGATAACAACGGTATTCTCTGTATCATTCGCCGTGTTTATGAACTTGATTCACGTGTTGATCGGGTTTATTCAGGCTTACGTGTTTATGTTACTTTCGACAATCTTTATCGGGTTGGCGAGAGTAAAGAAAGAAGGTTAAAGACTAAAAATTTAGAGTGAAATGATTCTGTGATTGACGATTCAATGATTCTGTGATTATAAAAAAGAGCGTGAGAATTGTGCGGGAAAATCACTTAATCGGAAATCATAAATCAAGAAATTAATAGAATTTAAAATTAATAAGGTTATGGAAAGTTTGATTTTATTGGAAGTAGCAGCAGCCGGGTTAAGTCTGGCAAAGATAGGTGCATGCGTTGGAGCAGGTTTGGCAGCTATTGCTGCGGGTATTGGTATCGGTAAGATCGGTTCTTCGGCGATGGATGCTATTGCCCGTCAACCGGAAGAGACTAACAATATTAGAACCAATATGATCGTGATCGCGGCTTTGATCGAGGGTGTTGCCCTTTTCGCGATTATCGTTTGTTTATTAGCATTGTTTGTATAAAAAGAAGCTATGTCATTATTTACACCGGAATTCGGATTAGTGTTTTGGATGCTGGTTGTCTTTTTGATTCTCTTCGGCATTCTGGCGAAATACGCCTGGCCGGCTATTGTCCGGATGATGGACGAGCGGGCTGACTTTATTGATAAAGGCGTAGAGTATACCCGGGAAGCTAAACGAGATAGAGAGAAGGCACAAGAGGAGGCCAAGGCGTTGCTGGCGGAAGCGCACAGGCAACAGTTGGAGGTATTGCAGCAGACGGAACGACTGAAACGGGAGATGATAGCGGATGCCCGGAAAGCGGCAGAAAACGAGGCAAAACAGGTAAGGGAAGCTGCCAATTTATCAATAGAGCAATCGAAACGGGAAGCAGAATTACAATTGCGTAAACAAGTGGCATCATTGTCTTTGCAGATCGCGGAGAAAGTGATGCGTAAGGACTTGGCTACCGATAAGACTCAGATGGAGATGATCGGTAGGTTGTTGAACGAGCTTGAAAATAAGGAGTAAAAGGAGGAGATTATGGACGAAGGATTAATTGCTCGAAGGTATGCAAAGGCGATGTTCCGATACGCGCAGGAATTGAATGCTACAGATGCGGTATACGAGAAGATGAAGTTGTTCGAGAGAAACTATATCGCTCACCCGGACTTGCAGAAAGCTCTATTGAATCCGTTGTTATCACCTGAGGATAAGGAAATGCTTCTTTCTACGGCTATCGGGATAGAACCGGGAGAAGCGTATATTAAAGGTATTCGTTTGGTAATAAAGAATCACCGGGAGATGTATGTCAGGTCGATTTGTTTGATGTTTCAGAAAATCTACCGGGCTGCCAACGGGATTATTCGGGTGAAAATCACGACCGCGATGGAGTTGTCGGATGAGACTATGGATAAAATCAAAGAGTTTGTACGGAATCATACCGATAAGACCATAGAGTTTGTTCATAAGGTTAATCCTTCGATCATCGGCGGCTTTGTTCTGGAAGTGGGATCCCGCCAATTGGATGCCTCGTTGTTAAAAGAGCTGAAAGAAATACAGCTACAGATGGTGGATAATTTTCAATTGTAAGAGTTATGTTGAAAGCGAATGAGATATCAGATATTTTAGAGATGCAACTCAAGGAGGTCGATACACGAATGGCCTTTGAGGAGGTGGGTACCGTGATGGAGGTTGGTGACGGGGTGGCTCACGTGTTCGGTTTGGATAATGTTCGGGCAAACGAGTTGCTGGAATTTGAAAATGGCGTTCGAGGGGTTGCGATGAACTTGGAGGAAGATAACGTGGGTGTTATTCTGATGAATGCGGGTGATCGGGTGAAAGAGAATTACACGGTGAAGCGTACGGGAAGTATCGCATCCGTGAAAGTGGGTGAAGGATTGCTCGGACGTGTGATCAACACGTTGGGAGACCCGATTGACGGGGCCGGTCCGATCGCGGGAGAAATGATGCAGTTACCGTTGGAACGGAAAGCTCCGGGGGTAATCTATCGTCAGCCGGTGAAAGAACCGTTGCAGACGGGTATCAAGGCGATCGACTCCATGGTTCCGATCGGGCGGGGACAACGAGAGTTGATTATCGGTGACCGCCAGACGGGGAAGACTTCTATTGCCGTGGATACGATTTTGAATCAAAAGAGGAATTTCGAGAATGGCGATCCGATTTATTGTATTTACGTGGCAATCGGTCAGAAAGCTTCTTCGGTAGCCATGTTGGTAAACACGTTGCAGGAACGGGGGGCGTTGCAATACACGGTGATCGTGGCGGCAAATGCTTCCGATTCGGCGGCTATGCGTTATTACGCGCCGTTTGCAGGTGCTACAATCGGAGAATATTTCCGGGATAGCGGGCGGCACGCTTTGGTGGTGTATGATGACCTTTCCAAGCAAGCGGTGGCTTACCGGGAGATTTCATTGATTTTACGTCGTCCGTCAGGTCGTGAGGCTTATCCGGGGGATATTTTCTATTTGCATTCTCGTTTGTTGGAACGGGCAGCCCGGATTATATCCAGTGATGAAATGGCGCAGACGATGAATGATTTGCCTGATGTTTTGAAACCGATGGTTAAGGGAGGCGGTTCGCTGACGGCTTTACCGATTATCGAGACGCAGGCCGGAGATGTATCCGCGTATATCCCGACAAACGTGATTTCAATCACGGACGGACAGATATTCTTGGAATCCGGGTTATTTAATGAGGGTGTTCGTCCTGCTATTAACGTAGGTATTTCAGTATCCCGTGTCGGGGGTAATGCCCAGGTGAAAGCGATGAAGAAAATTGCTGGAACTTTAAAGATAGATCAGGCCCAATACAGGGAGTTAGAAGCGTTTTCCAAGTTTGGCGGGGATATGGATTCCGTGACGGAAATGGTGATTGACAAGGGACGTAAGAATGCTCAATTACTGATACAGCCCCAACATGCCCCGATGCCCGTGGAAGAGGAGATCGCGGTGATTTATTGCGGGACACAAGGTCTGTTGCGAAACGTGGAGTTAAAACACGTGGCCGAATTCGAGAAGATGTTTTTGGAGGTATTACGTTCTAAATACCGGAAAGATGTGTTGGATGAATTGCGAAAAGGAGTTCTGGATGAGAATGTTTCTAAATTGTTGGAAGAAGTGGCCTTGGATGTAGCACAAACTTTTAGTTAGTCCATAAGGTCCGTAAAGTCCATAAAGTCTATAAGGTCAGAGCCCCTCTACGGGGTGCTTTGTCTGTAGATAAACTTAGTCCGGAGGACACCCGTAACTTTATGAATTTTATGGACTTTATGAACTTTATAGACTTTATGAACTTTATAGACTAATAATATGGCGACAACACGTGAATTGAAGGGAAGGATAAGTTCAGTACATTCTTCTCAAAAGATTACCGGAGCGATGAAGATGATTTCTTCGGCCCGGTTGAGGAAGTCCGAGAATGCTTTGAATCATGCTCGGCCTTACATGGAACAGTTGCAAAATATACTGGATCATATTGCCGAAGAGACACGTGATCATCGATCCCCGTTGAGTCAGGAGCGTCCGGTTCAACGAGTGGCTATTGTTATTTTTGCAGCCAACGAGGGGCTTTGCGGGGCTTTCAACCTGACGCTGTATAAGAAATTGTTGGAGACGTTGAAAGAGTATAGCGGAAAGGTAAAATCTCCGATATCGGTTTATCCCGTGGGAAGGAAGATCGTGAACGAGGTGAAACGGACTTTGGGGGTGGAAACGATGCCTATTCCCGATCTTTTCGAGAAAAAGCAATATGCGGAAGGAGCCACCGCGCTGGCAGATGAGTTAATTCGTCGTTTTCTGGCAAAAGAAGTGGATCGGGTTGACGTGATTTACGCTCATTTCAAGAGTATGGGAACTCAGGTTATCAGCCGGGAACAGTTGCTTCCGTGGGTTCCCCGGGAGACAAAGACGCTTTCCGATACGGAACGAAATAAGGTGTATATCTATGAACCGGGGTGCGAGGAGATATTGGAGACGATTTATCCCTTGGTGATTCATTCCACGATGTATCGTTATTTGTTGGAAAATCAAACTTCAGAACAGGCTTCCCGGATTCTGTCGATGCAGATGGCAAATGATAATGCTATCAAGCTGTTGAAAGGATTGCAGTTGGAGTATAACAAATTGAGACAACAGAATATCACGGCAGAGTTGATGGATATCGCGGGAGGATCTGTAGAATAACGTGAATTTTAGATTTTAATTTCTAAATTTGTATAGAAAAAAGTGTTTGTACTATTTGAGGTGTATGGGGGAAATAGGTAACTTAATTTTAATGCAAACTTAAATCTTGTATGGGTATAACGCTGATTATTTTAGCATTATCTGCTTTCTTTTTTGTAAACGGGAAAATTCGGTCTGATGTGGTTGCACTTTGTGCATTGGTTCTTTTAATCTTGTGCGGTATTTTAACCCCGGAAGAGGCACTTTCGGGCTTTTCCAATTCGATCGTGATCATGATGGTGGGGTTATTTGTCGTGGGAGGGGCTATATTCCAGACCGGGCTGGCTAAAATGATCAGTAGTAAGATACTCCAACTTGCGGGAAAGAGCGAGTTGAAGCTTTTTATTTTAATCATGTTGGTAACTTCTGCTATCGGGGCGTTTGTGAGTAACACGGGAACGGTGGCTTTGATGTTGCCGATCGTGGTCAGTATGGCGGTTAGTGCGAAGGTGAGTCCTAGCCGTTATCTAATGCCTCTGGCGTTCGCAAGTAGTATGGGGGGAATGGCAACTTTAATCGGTACACCTCCTAACCTTGTCATTCAAAATACATTATTAGAGGCTGGACTAGAAGGTTTATCATTTTTTTCATTTACCCCCGTGGGGATTATTTGCGTGTTAGTGGGTATTATCGTGCTGATCCCGTTAAGTAGAATGTTTTTGGTAAAAAAGGAGGAGAAAAAAGCCGAGAAGAAGTCTCGTAACAAGTCGGTCAAGGATTTGGCTTACGAGTACCAGATTGCCCAAAATTTATTCCGGGTAGGAGTGAAAGAGAATTCTGTATTCCGGGGGAAGACTTTGGCGGAATTGAATGTAACCGGGAGATATAACGTGACTATATTGGAAATCCGGCGAGAGGCGAAGTCTCAAAATCCTTTTATGAAGACCATTGATCAGGAGTTGGCGGGACCGAATACGTCATTACAGGCGGGAGATGTGTTGTATATTTTAGGCGTTTTTTCTCAGGTAGAGTTATTGACTGGGGAGAATAATCTGGAATTATTGGATACTCATATCGAGGAGGTGTCTGAAAAGAAAACACATCGGGAAATGGAGTTTGGTGAAATAGGTATTGCCGAAGTTTTGTTAATGCCTAATTCGCAGTTAATCAATCGTGCGGTGAAAGATTCAGGATTTCGGGAAAAATACAACATTAACGTGTTAGGAATTCAACGAGGCGGGAAATATCTTCTGCAGGATTTGAAAGATGAGAAAATGCACGCGGGAGATGCTTTATTAGTGCAGGGAACATGGAATAATATAGCCCGTTTGAACGAGGCGCAATCGGAATGGGTGGTTGTCGGGCAACCGTTGGCGGAAGCCGCAAAAGTGACATTGGATCACAAAGCCCCGATTGCTGCCATGATTATGCTCCTGATGATTGTTACGATGGTGTTCGATTTTATTCCGGTACCTCCCGTGGCTGCGGTCATTGTGGCTGCGTTGTTGATGGTATTGACCGGATGTTTGCGTAACGTGGAAGATGCTTATAAGACGATTAACTGGGAGAGTATCGTGTTGATTGCAGCTATGCTTCCGATGTCTTTGGCATTGGAGAAGACGGGGGCTTCAACGATGATTTCTTCAAGTCTGGTAAGTCATTTGGGAAGTTATGGACCAATTATTCTGTTGGCAGGTATTTATTTCACGACTTCATTATTGACGATGTTTATTAGTAACACGGCTACGGCAGTTCTTTTAGCCCCGATTGCACTGAAAGCGGCAATAGATACGGGTGTGAGTCCTTATCCGTTTTTGTTTGCGGTGACCGTGGCGGCAAGTATGTGTTTTGCTTCTCCCTTCTCCACGCCACCTAATGCTTTGGTGATGTCTGCCGGGAAATACACGTTTATGGATTACGTGAAAGTGGGATTACCTTTGCAGGTGATTATGGGAATTGTGATGATATTGATATTACCGTTATTATTTCCATTCTGATGTATCGGGATGGAAATAACTAGTTGATCAAATCATATTTCATATTTTCTTCATAGGAATGAATTACAACAATGCGTTTTGAAGGCTTGCTGCATCCTGTAAGAAGTAAAGAAAAAAGTAATATGATCCCGATTAGAAACTTCATATTCATTAATTAAAGATGTAACGAATTCCGATTTGTAATTGCCAGCAATTATCGGATGATAGACCTGATTCGAATGTTTTGTAGGGTAGAATATCCTTTCCGTTCTTTTTTATGGTACTCATCGTGTAAACAGGTTCTCCGGTTTCATTTATTTCTTTGAGTTTAAGTAATACGCCGTTATTCCCTCCGGTAGCAACTTTTGTCACCCCCCAGGAATTGTTTAGTAAATTGGCAAGATTCATGATATCCACGGACAATTGTAATGTGTTGGTGAATTTGCCTGTTTTGATTTTGAAATCTTGAATCACGCGTAGATTATAGCGATTACACCAAGGAAGAAAGGCCGCATAGCCCTCTGCATATTCTCCTTTGTGTTTTTTCAGGTAAGGATCTTGGTTCACGAAAGCCCAGAATGCTTCTCGTTGTTCTTCTGCCGTGAAAATAATGTCTCCTACTTTTTTGTCGGCAAAATTCAATTCGTTTTTGTCTTTTGGGATGTATATCAAATCCCAATTGGAGATACCGTCGTTATTCATATCGCCATCGTATATATACGAATAATTTCCGGCACGTTCTCCCATGTAAAAAAGAGAAACAGAGGTGGAGAAATGTTTGGCATATTTTTTCGAATAACTCACTTGAGCGATCACCCGATGCGGGGTTTGTGTATATTGGGAACGATGTAATTTCAGATAGTTGGGACCATTCACGGAAGGTTCTTGTGTCCAGGCGTTATCAACTTGATTGCTCCTGTTGTTGGTTATGGATTTTGAAATGGTATACGTGTAAGCGGCCATGATTTCCAATCCTTCAAGAGGTTGCATGTTTACGGTTGCTGTAAAATTCGTACTGAACCCTTTACTCGTGTTTGTCATCAGGATAGCATTGGTTATATTTTCATGATAACGTTTTTCAATGTTTCCGGGGTAGCGGTAACGATTGTCGGGACCGGTAAAACGAGTCATTCTAGAGTCATTCTCACCGATCACGTTCATATCCCGGTACACGATAGCATTCAGATCTTTCATAAAGGTTCCTTCCAGCGTGATAAGAGAATGGAAGGAGAAGGGGAATTGATAATCTATGGCCAATGAACTTTTCCATACTTGAGGGAGTTTGAAATGGCGATCAATGGTTGCGATATTATTTACCGTACCCGGTTCCGTGGGGAAATAATCGGGAAACAGGGGAGCGAGGTCCCGTAATATCTCTTCTCTGGTCCGAACATCTCCTGCTAAAGCGGCAAGCAAGGGATCTCCTGCTTTTTGGATAGAAACGGTGTTCTTTAACATTCCACTGCCTTCCTGCATCTTGGATAAAAATATCATGGGGAATCGTCCTGTAAAAATACCAGTACCCCCACGAATTTTCAGTATATTGTTGCAGAATAAATCATAACTGAATCCCACCCGCGGAGAAAATAAAGGGGTGGATTGAGGCCAGTAAGCCGTACTTAATTTAACCCCGTTGAAAGAGTATTCTGAGATAGACGGATTCTCGTACCGTTTACTTGTATAAATCGGGATATCCATGCGAAGCCCGTAGGTGAATTTTAAATTGGGCAGGATGCTATATTCATCCTGCACGTAGGCTGAAAACTGACGATAATTTACCTCGGCCGGGGCCCGTTTGTCATCTGAAAGTGAATAACAGAGGGCAAAGGCAACCGGGGCGGCTTTATTCACGAAATCTTCATAGTTTTTATAACGGTAGTACCCCGCACCGTAGCGTAAATAGCAATTCTTCAGGTTTTGTGATTCAAAACTGATGCCGGTAGTAATAAAATGTTTTCCGGTCTGGATCGAGAGATTATCCGTGATTGCCCATACTTTTTCAGTGATACCGTTATTCCATGCGTGTTGATCATAACCGGCATTCATAAAAGCATAGTCACTTCCGCTCTCGTCCGGTTTCATGATATCTATCGTGGGAAAATCCCCGTTACATTCCCGGTTATTGCCATCATTAAAAGTGAAACTTATTAATAGCTGGTTATTAATATTTTTCTTCAAATGACTGTGTAACTCTCCCGTTAACGAATGTACGTTATTCACATCCTGCCACATGGAATTCCGGAAACTCATGGAATAGCGACTCACGGGGCCCCCGGTAATGCCTAATGCAGGTCCGATCACGTTATTATCTTTTTTATTGGTCGTGTAATTGTACCGGAGCATTAGTTTGTGATAATCGTTAATATTCCAGTCCAGACGGGTCAAGAGGCGATACACGGAAGACTTTCCTTCAAAATCAGTCCATGAACCGGTGTTATACCCGTACATTTCTTTCAAATCTTTTGAAAATTGACTCATGTCTTCAGCAGTAACTCTGGAGGTATTATTTGTTATATCCTCTTGGCCATCTTCCGAAAGCTTCCATTTATGAATCGGGTAGGGGGAATATTCATATTCTCCATTGACGAAGAAAAAGACTCTATTTTTTAGTATAGGTCCTCCCAGAGTGATTCCGTATATGGTACGAGCCTCTTTTTCTCTTTCTCCCAGGTCGTTGTCCGCTACTTTATTGCCTCGTAAATGTTCATTTTTGATATACGAATAGGCTGATCCAGCCAGATTGTTGGTCCCACTTTTAGTAACAATATTAATGGCTGCCCCCACGAAATTGGTCTGGCGAACATCATAAGCGGCAATATTCAGCATGATTTCTTCAATTGCGTCTATCGAAATCGGGTTACCCCCTCCGGGGAGGATGTTACCGTCCAAACCCATATTATAATTGAAATTCGCCCCGTCCACGCTGTAATTGTTCATACGCTGATCCCGTCCCCCGAATCCTCTACCGTTGGAATAAGGTGAAAGTTTCAAAATATCTCCTAGCGAGCGGCTGATATTAGGGTAAAGCTTGATCTGGGAGGCATCAATATGTGTGCTTGCCCCGGTTTTCCCGTTTGAATATTTGGATTTTGTACTTCTTACAATGACTTCGTCTAAGGTCGTGGACGGGATCAGAATGGCATTACATGTGTATGCTTCGGCCAGTCGCAACTGGATACCCGTAACTACAAAACCGTGAAAACCAACATAAGAGATTTCTACTTTGTAAGGGCCTCCGGGACGCATACCTTGCAATTGATAATACCCTTGCTTGTTGGTGATCGTGCTATAACGAGATCCTGAAGGAATATGCGTGACGATCACGGTAGCTCCCGGAAGAGAATCAATCCCGTCGGAAACATAGCCATTCATGAATGAACTTGTAACTTGGCCAATGGCAATCGAAAAGTACCCTGTAAATAACAGGCACATGATTAAAATCCGACAGATCATGTCTTATGTAATGTTTAATTCACCTCTGTATACAACAAACGTTTAAAGTACAAATATCACATTATTTTGTCAAATTACAAGATTTTCATGTTTTTAAAATATCCCTGTATAGCTTATTTTATAAAAAATTGGCTACCCGATTGAATATACTTTCAAAGGAGGTATACAATAATTCAGGACTGGCACCCGTGTTGGTCGGAAAAGGATTTTGATGAGAGTATTCGTAAGGAAAATCTAGTTCTTCCAGTATCGTTTTTGCACTTTTGGGGCCTAAGGCTTCGATAGCGCCAATCGTGGGCATGACCGTATCTTTTTTCAGGGTAATGATGCGAACACGGTTTTGCACTTTTTCGAAGAACTTTTCCCTGTATTCCTGCATAACATTCGGGCGTATCATTGCCTTGAAGGCTTTTTCCATAAAGTCTTCTTGGTACAACACGGGCAAAAGATTATGATGTTCGTTACGTACTAGGAAGTTGTTTAAGAAGTAATTCTTCACTTTTCGATAAGCCTCGTAATCCATGATATCTCTTGCACTACCATCCATTTGACTGAAAATAGATCCGCCACAGAACATGAAGAGTTTACTGTCGTCTAGTAAGCGATCGGGGTTGGCGATCATCAGAATTTGTGACAGGAACGCTCCTATCGAGTAGGCAAAGATATTGATAGAGGTGTCCTTCTTGAATAACGGGTGTTGCCCGGTTTTGATTTCAGTAAATAGTTGCCACAAATTGAACAGGGACTCTTTCCCGGAGATGTAAAAACGCAAGGGCGTGTCGGAGAGTCGGTAACTCAGGGCCACGTTGACAAAAGTGGAGTTGTTAAGGTGTTCGACTTCTTGTTTGCGTTTGGCAACCCATGGCATCAAAGCTCTGGGATTGTACCAGTTGTTGGGAGTCCGGTTCATGTGGAATGCGATGGGGAAAAGGATTACGGCTTTCCCGGTGGCGAGGGACAGGTATTCGGCCCACGTGAGGTATTTATCCCAATTCCGTTCATTCAGTCCATGCAATAGTAGAATTGCCTGATCTAATTTCCGAGCTCCTTTAGGAGTGAAGATGGAGTACGAGAAACTTTTGTTCTCCTGAATGCTGTTATCCGGTGTTGAACAAAAGCCTGTAGCCGGAAGAAGTTGTTGGAATTGTTCTATTTCTTTCACTCCTACATATTGAGTAAAGTGATAAGGGCGAATTTCCAACGGTCGGTCCTCCACGTCTATTTTCTTGTCATAAGAGAAAATAGCTTTTAATTGTTTTGTTCTAATTGAGATTTCCATAGTCTTGCGATTAATTTAATTACAAACTAACACTACAATTTCGGGTTTTCAAAATTAGTGGTGTATATCAGCCCCTAAAGGGACAGAATTCCATATTTAGGGATGAAATTTGTTCCTGTGGGGTGAGATTGTTTACGGGAAATAATGTATCTTTGTTTGAAATTTATAAAAATTAGTGAGAGATGAACGTGTTGACCCGGAAAATACCAGCTTACCATTACGAAAGATCGAATCTGATACGGTTGGTGTTGTTCACGGCATTTTTTGACTTGATTTTTATCAATATTTACAAGCCATTCAGCTCACTTACATGGTATCCGGTATCCGAGTTTAAATTTTTCCTTTTTTCGAGTTTGGTCATTCTTACGGGAGTACTCGTGGTGGCTATCAGCCGTGTCATCATGTATTATTACACGAAGAAACGCTCGATTAATTATCTGGAATACGGGATTTGGATCGTGTCGGAAATCTTTTTTATGTCGTTGTTCTACACGATTTATTCCGTGTCTTTGAAGAAAGAGGCGGATATACTGGAAGTTTTTAGCGAGTCGGCAGAAAACACCACGTTGGTTCTTTTATTGCCTTACGCCATTCTGATGCTTTATTTCTCGTGGAGAGACAAGGAACAGAAATTGAGAATGATTGAAGAAAACAAGGGAGATGCGATCGGGGGGGCGAGTGTAATTTCTTTTCGGGATGAGAAAGGGGAGTTGAGACTGTCAATAAAGCATTCCAATTTACTTTATATCGAATCGGCTGATAATTACGTGCGGGTATGGTACTTGAACAAGGGGGTGGTGACGAAATTTATGTTGCGTAATACCTTGAAGGCGATGGAGGAGGCATTCGAGGGAACGAACGTTTTAAGATGTCATCGCTCTTATATGGTAAATTTCGAACAGGTGAAAGTGATCCGGCGAGAGAAAGACGGCGTCTATTTAGAGTTTGATGTTGAAAAAGTTCCTGATATACCTATCTCAAAAACCTATAGCGAGAAAGTGACACATTGGTTTATGTGTTATTCCTCTTCGAATGAGTAAATATCAATATATACAACCTTGCCGGGAGCTTTCCGGGTATGTTCAATATTACTGGATGTTGGATATGGAAGACACGTATCCGTTATGCGAGCCGCATCGTCTGACCCCGCAGGGCTTTATAGAGATCGTGTTTTATTACGGGGATCGGTATCAATTGGTCTCATCCGGTCAGAGGGAATCACATCCGAGAGCCTCGCTTTACGGACAACGTACGGGATATTTGGATATTTTGCCTACGGGAAGAGTGGGTTTAATGGCCGTTGTCTTTACTCCCGTGGGAGTGCGGGATTTATTACATATGCCGTTGGGCGAGTTGGCAAACGGTTGCTATTCTCTGGGAGAAGTCTTGGGAAAGGAAGGGCAGGAATTAGAAGATCAAATCATGACGGCTCTCGGTTTTGATGAACGGGTTCAGAGTTTGGAACGCTTCCTGTTACAGCGGTTGAAACGAAGAAATGAATTTGAAAATAATCGGATGAGAATGGTGATAACTCGATTGCTTCAAAATCGGGGCATGTTGAACGTGGAGCAATTAGCTGATTACGCCTGTCTGAGCAAGAAGCAATTTGAGCGGGTATTTGCCGCTTACGTGGGATTAATGCCCAAACAATATTTGCGGGTGATTCGTTTTTTGCATGCCGTGGAACTCAAGAACCGGATGCCCGAAACCGATCTGGCCACACTGGCTTTCCATGCCGGATACTACGATAGCGCTCATCTGGCCAACGAGATTAAAACCTTGACCGGTCATACTTCCAGCACCCTTTTCCAACTGATGTGTTTTTCTGAAGACGCCGAGAGTATCAGTTGGTTTTTGGAAGGTTGATTCCCCATTTTCAATTCCCCATTTTCATTTGTACAAATGTCTCTTTTTTCCAATAATCGAGCGGGGAGGATGGTCTATTTTTGTCTTATTAATCATTAAAGACAAAAGTAATATGAAACCATTAGTAGCTTTTTTTGAAATTCCTGCTGTCGACATCGAACGGGCAGTACGGTTTTACGAGATGGTATTCAAGAAAGAACTGGAAATTCTTGAAAATGGTGATGAGAAAATGGCTTTTATCTCTTTGGGTGAAGGAACTCCTATCGGGTGTGTGTTTAGTTTGAAAGGGTACGTGCCAACCTCGAATGGGATTACTATTTCGTTTTTCACGGAAGCCTTGGATGAAGCTTTGGAAAGAGTGAAAGAAGCTGGAGGTAAGGTGTCGTCCCCGCCTTGTGAAACTTGTGAAGGTTCGAACGAGTATTTCGCTTATTTTCTGGATACCGAGGGGAATAGGATCGGGCTATTTACCCGAAACATTCTTCCGTTAGCATAGTAGGAGACGTCAGACGAATGAGATCTTGGGGCGTGATTTTCAAGGTGTGTAGTACGTCACCGGAACCACCGTAAATGAAATCCTGTTCGAATAATTGATTGTCAATGAAACAAGGGAGTCCATGACCGATTAGGGGAATGGCTCCCGTTTCATATTCGGTTACCCGGGTAATTTCATCCCGATCAGCCATTTTAAATTTCGTGTAACCGAGATTTTTACCCATTTGTTTAAAATCTATTCTTCCCCTTTGTGCGCTGATTACAAGTGCGAGGAGTCCTTTTTCTGTCTTCATGATAAAAACCGGAGCCGCCTTGCTACTATCAAAATATTTCTCGGCATCCTTCACGGAAAGGATGGGGGACGAGTGTTCGATAATTTCAAAACAGGCTTGTTCATCTTGAAGGTATTGAGCAAGTTGGGGTATGGTTAGCATAAAAATTGTTTTTATTGTACCTAACAAAGATAATAAATGTCGGGGAATACTTTATCTTTGTAGGAAAGGAAATGAAAATGGTATTGAAGGAACATAAAGGTAAAATGCCCACGGGTGAGCCGTCAAAAACGAAAGGACGTAAACGCTGGAAGGTTGCGAGACGCGTATTCGTGTACGTCGTGTTTCTGCCTGTTTTCGTGTGTTGTGCGGGTATCTTGTTCTGTAACTATCGAATTTCACAATATGCTGGAGATAAGGTTTTTGAGGATACGACACTAATACCATACAATAAAGTGGGATTGTTGCTTGGAACTTCACCCAGGGTGAAAGGAGGGAGAACGAACCTTTATTTTAAGCATCGTATTGATGCGGCGGTTGCGTTATATAACGCTGGGAAAATCAAGTATATATTAATTAGCGGGGATAATCGGCGTCACAATTATAACGAGCCTCAGGCAATGAAGGATTCACTGCTTAAAAGAGGGATTCCCAAAGAGGCGTTGGTGCTCGATTTTGCCGGATTGCGTACGCTTGATTCTGTCGTGCGTTCAAAGGAGATTTTCGGGCAGGATAGCGTGACCGTGATCTCCCAACAATTCCATAATGAACGTGCGATTTTTCTTGCCCGGCATTACGGGATTTCGGCCATAGGTTTTAATGCCTTGGATGTCAGTATAAACAAAGGCATGAAGACTCAAATCCGGGAATTATTTGCTAGAGTGAAAGTGTATCTTGATTTTTTCACGGGTAAACAACCTCGCCATTTGGGTAATCGGATTGAAATTCCGGAATAGTCTCGGAAAATTGCTCGAATTTTTTGACCAGAGAAAATACTTCTTCCCGGTTCGAGATTAATTCCGGGTGAAAGTCCGTGAGCGGGATCAAACCGCTATTGATTCCTATGATCAGGTATTGCCCGTAATAGGGAATGTCCGAATTACGTTGGAATTGTTCTTCGATATCCATGTATTGACTTAAATCCTGTATCGCTTTCCGGTTATCCAGAAGTGGCGTGAGGTCCTGAAATACTTCTTTATTATAAGTTCCCGTGGGGTAGCGCTGTGCCAAATGAATTTTTGACAGCACACGGGAAGTTTGCCATTTGGCCGGGATCTGCTGATAATTGAAACAATAAAATGCTTCTTTCTCGATCAGGCGATTGCCGGAAGGGAGACTTCGGGAAGGTTGTTCGAAGACAATGAAATTATCTCCCAAATCGTATTTCCAGGTCGTTTCTTGCGTGCAAGATTGGATATAACATTCTTTTGTCGGCGTGTAGGCGAAAGAGAATTTGGCTTTCGTGGCGAACGGGGAATTCACTTTACGGTATTTGGATAGAAGCACTTGTCGAAATAGCTGGTAATCCACGTAATCAAAGTCCATCGTTTTTAGCTCGTGGCGTTCGCCGTCAATTGTGAAGGTCCCTCTGCACGTGAGTCTTGTCTTGTAGGGATAAGCGCTGCTTTTAGTTTTGAAAGCAAACCGATAGTCGGAATTATTCGACTCCAACGGGTAGATATCATAATTGCGTATGTCGCTGAACAAGGGAGCATACAGTTGAATACTCCGCATGAATGTAAAAATCTTGCGGGTACCGATATCAAAACGGGCTTCTTCATCTGATACAAATGTCGGGTTAATCGTGTCCTTTCCGTCATTCGTGAGATTATAACTTCTGGCGACGTTGAGAGGAACGATATAAGATCGAAAATGAGTATCCCATGCACTCCGGGGTTTCACGTCCCCGGATGAGAAATAATAACCGTATTCCCGGCGGTACTCGACGGTATTGGATTCACATTCTGTAATTTTCTCGTATAAAGTTTTGCCGAAATATTTACATAGAGGAACAATATCGGGAGCCTGTTTTTTGAGTTTTAAAGCGGCCTTTTTTAAGAGTTCTTTCATGGAAATACCTTTCCCCACGGTGGTTTCATCCAGTTCATACGCTAACGGGACGAGAACTATTTTTTTCACAAGGAGTAAATCCTTCAAGCTATATTTCACGGTTTGATATCCTATACCTTGGAATTGGATCGAATCATCAGTTTGTAACTTATAGGTTCTGATGACACACTCCCCATCAATATCGGTACTCGCCAATAAGTAGTGATTTTTAGTCTCTACCGCGTATACCCCGAATTGCGCTTCCCCTTTGGTATTGACTATTTGTAAACGGATTTCTTGCGCTTGGAGTTGATTGAAGAACAGGATGGCAATCAACGATAAAACTCCCCGGATATAATAAACGGCTTTATCCATAGCATTTGATTTTGTGTTGAAAATCAAAGATAGGAAAGATTTTGGAAAAAAATATCACGACAAGATCAATCCTGTCGTGATATTTTGAAATTGTATTTTAATCTTGTTATGGCGGGTTATTTCACCCAAACATTTAAGATTTCACCGATAAACATTTTATGCATGGCTTTACCGGCCCATTGTTTTCTCAATTCCGGGTCTGAGATGCCGTCAATGTTGATGGTTTGGGAAACCATTTTGCGACATTCTATGATCATCCATGCTTCCGAGAAAGCCTTACTACCGGAAGGAGTGGTGATCGGGGTTAATCCGGCTTCTTTCACCTTATCTTTGTCTTTACCGGAATTGTGTCCGCAGTAATTTAAAGCTTCCCGGTAAGTTTCCGTGTAGAATGTCAGCGTGTAGGTGTCGCCCTTGTCCATGATATCGTACGTGTAACGTGCGGGATTGATGAAACAGAATGTAACCGGTTTGTTGTACAAGTAACCGAGACCACCCCAGCTTGCTGTCATCGGATTAAATTTCTCGTCATTACCGCCCGTGATTAACATCCAGTCTTCTGACAACATCTTGATGATGTTTCCCGGAATCTTATCGGGAGCGATACGTTTGTAACCTTGTAGGGCATCACCCGGTGCTGCTGAGATTGTAGATACGGATTGTACCGGAGTTGTTGTTTGTCCCGTGGGCGCTGTCGCGGCGGCTACCGTTGCGATATTTTGAACGCCTAGGCTTTTTTGCGCGGCTTCATTCAGGTTTTCAACCAGATCAACGGTTTTGATCCGGAATTTGGCAATCCGGTTGATCAATTTGGTTTGATCCTTATTCATGGCCTGTTTATCAGTAATCCATTCTTCTGCTGCCAACCGCTCTCTGCTATCTTCCGGGTAAAGATACGTGATGTTTGTTATTTCCACGTTGCATTTTCCGGGCAGACAAGTAAAATTCATCCGGTAATTTATTTTTGACCGGTCCAGAGAGAACGTTTTATCTGCAAAAACGAGATATTCATTGCCATAACAAGCGATTTGTCCCTCTTCCTTGTTGGAATAAGCAACCATGCCCCAGTTTCCCTTATCTGTTTTAAAACGGGTGTTTGCCCATTTCAGAATGGCATCAAAGATTTGATCTTTGGAAAGATTCGGGGCGTTGATCTCTCGGGAGAAAACAACTTTCCCGTTTACTTCAGGCACGGCTCCGACCATGTACTTGCTGTTATCCTCTTCCTGCGCGAAAGCGAACATGGGAAGAAAACAAAGAATGAGTAATAAATTCTTCATCATGATATTAAAATTTAATGTGTGTTTCAAAACTAAAAGAACAAAATCTCGCACAAACGCTTCCTCGTGATGAGCGAAGCTGCATTCAAAGTTACAGAAATATTTTATACATCAAACGAGTTAATAAATTTTAGATTTTAAATTTTGGATTTTAGATTTCAACCGCATGAGGCTGAAGCTTATTCGTTGATTTCGTGATTTCAGGTCAAGAGATTTTCCGGCGTGCGCCGTGGCGGGACAAATTCGGTCTGGCCGATGTAATATTTAGGTTGGGAGTTCCTTTTGAACTTTCGACCTATTTTCATACTTTAGCACCTTGAAATAAATGAAAAATTAGGTAATCATGAATGAAGAGGTGCTTGAAAGATTAAAAGAAGAATACGGGGAAGAGGACGATGTCATCCAGTTGTACGAGGATTGGGGAGATACGCCCTATTTACACGAGATTTTCCGTGTTTTGGACGAACACGAACCCGATTGGGCTTTGGAGCGAGAGTTGGGTAGCTGGGCGGCAGAGTTTATATTGGATATCTTGCTGGAACATGAAGAAGAGCTGGAAGGTTTGTCCGTGGAAGAGCGTGTGAAATTATTTCAGGAAGAGATCGAGGAACGTTATGCCGATTTCAAGAGTTGTCATCAATTTGCCCGTGTGAATAATCTTTCCATGCAATTCGAGGAAGATGAGAACACCGATTGTCAGGACTTGGACGAATATATCGCCGAGGATGGGGAAGAAGTAGGCTTCCCGAAATATTGAAAGCCTACATTCATAGATGGTCGATTTCCAAAATATTGAGGGAGTGTCAAAAATCCGTTTTTTCTAACTCTTCCTCTGTTTATTAGGGCACTGAAAAAGTCCCATTATTTGAACAACCACCCCTGTCCCCACCTTACACAGGCGGGAAAACTGCGTGGTAATCAACTCTCTCTCTGTGTAAGGGGGAGCCGGAGGGGGTAGTTGTTTCTATATTCTATTTGTAACATAGTCCAATAATCAATCGACAAATCAAATCTCCCCCGATAACGGTAACACAATACACGATTCCCAGTCGGTAGCCTTTCAGATTACAGGATACCTTTAAGGCTTTGAACATCAGGATGAGTACCCAAATCAGGAAAATAAACGAGAGCAGGGAAATCCATACGCTCGCCAGAAATACGGGTTGTTCCGTGATTTCTTGTAAAGGGAGCGAGGCTAGATTTATCTTTAGCATTTTCTGCATGGGAGGCAAGAATGCGAATAGGTTCATCAAGATAAAGGGTAATTGCGCGAAAGCGACCGTGCCGAACACGTCAATCAAGCGGATTCGGGAACGGGAAAACAGTAATCCTCCCAGATAGAACAAGGTGGCAGGAATCAACCATACCGTGAGATGTTCCACGGCAAAGCACCACCATGCCGGGTTGGGAGCCGGACCGAAATGTAGTAAACCGTGGTAGTGCCATTGAGAAAGGAAAGACAGGAGCGTTGAAATGATTAACCCGATAAATCCCCAGAGAAGGGCCCGGAAGCCTGCGATGCGTTCAAAAGGATTGAACCATAATTTGAGCCATTGTTTTTTCATAATGTTTCCATGTTATTCAGTTTATCAATCAGATCATCCAGTATGTTGCGAACCGTGGGATAACTAATTCCCATATTTTTAGACATATCTTTCAGGCTGCCGCTGGATTTTATAAAGTCGATAACAAATTGCTGCTCTTTTTCTGTAAGCTTGGCCAATAGGGGTAACTCAAAAGAGCCGCAAACCTCGGTCGGGCATGTTTCACAGAACAGACGTCCGACTTTCAGGGAAGCATCACAGGAGGGACATTTTAATGGTAATCGTTTTTTTAGTGTATCCATGATATAAATCGTTTATATCACAAATGTAATACAAATTTCAATATTATCAATATTGATATGAATAAAATTTAGTTATGTTTGAATATAATTAATGTGTAGATGATCTTTTTATTCATGCGATGAATTATTTTATATTCGAAAAAGAAAGGGCTACTTGAAACTCGTCAAGTAGCCCTTCGTGATATGTGAATCTAGGCTTAAGCCTCGATTTCGATCAATTTTGTTCCGGCGGTAACGGATTTTCCTTCTTGGGTAAGGATACGTTTTACTTTACCAGCGTAGTCCGTCGTGATGTTGTTTTCCATTTTCATGGCTTCCAGCACGAGAACGTTTTGTCCTTTGGTAACCACGTCACCCGGTTTCACGAGAATCTTGAAGATATTACCCGGCATCGGGGCTTCAACAACTTTTCCGGTAATCGGTTCTTCTTTCTGAACGTTAACGGTTTGTTGTGCTTCAGCCGTCTTGTGGGTAGCCATATAACGGGCTTCTTTCTGCTTGGTCAGGAAGTTTTTGGCAACAGCGGGGAAGAGTTCCATCAAAAGAACTTCTTTCTCGTTCTCGGCCAATTTCACTCCACCGAATTCAGTCAAAACAGGATTTTCCTGCATTTGATATTTTGACGTGTCATACGGGATCTCTTCGCGAGTTCCTGCAATTTTCAAACGGAATTCCGGATTTACAGGTACCGGTGTCTTTCCGTATTCACCTTTCACCAAGGCCACGAATTGGTTGGACACGTTTGAATACATCGGTTTACCGTTCTTGATATCCAAAGCGCAGTTCACGGCTTGAGCACCCACGATCTGGCTGGTCGGGGTAACCAAAGGAGGAAGACCTGCGGCTAAACGAACCGTCGGGATCAATTTCATGGCATCCTCAAGGATATCCATGGAATTTAATTGTTTCAACTGGGCAACCATGTTGGTGTACATACCTCCGGGAACCTCGGCTTTCTTTACGAGTTCGTTCGGTTTCGGGAAGTTAAAGTAAGCCTCGATTGCGTGACAAGCTTTCAACAATGCTTCTTCGTTGTTACTCTTGGCAGCGGCGATAGCATCGTCGAATAATTTATCAATGTTAGCCGGGAGCTTATCCGTGAGCGGGTTGAACGGGTTCGGGAATTGTTTAACGGCATCGTATGCTTCCAATTCTTTACGAATCGTGTACAACTCTTTGTTGATTTTGGCAACAGCCTCCATGTTGATATCCAGTTCAACGCCCAGTTTCTGGCAGAAGATGTAGATCAACTCGATAGCTGGAGCAGCCGGACCACCAGCGAAGTTCCAGATATTGGTGTCCACGATATCCACGCCGTGTATGATTGCGGAAAGAACGGCTCCAAGTCCGTATCCCGGGGTACAGTGCGTGTGGAAATCTACCGGAATCTTCAAGTTACTCTTGAATAACGGGATTAACTCGGAGATACGAGCCGGGTTAATCAATCCACTCATATCCTTGATCGTGATCATGTCGGCCCCGAGAGCTTCCATTTCTTTTGCCTTATTCAAGAAATATTCGTTCGTGAACACGGGATCAGGATTCTTTTTCCCTTTCAGTTTGTCCATCAAACTTAATTTCGGGTATTTTGGGTCGATCGTGTAACAAACGGCACAGTCAGCGATCCCACCGTATTTTTTCACGTATTTGATCGTGGCTTTCACGTTGTTCACGTCATTCAAAGCATCGAAAATACGCATGATGCCTAGACCGGATTCGATAGCATTTTTACAGAAACCCTCGATAATCTCGTCTGTGTAAGGAGCGTAACCGAATAAGTTTCGGCCTCTGGAAAGTGCGGTCAATTTGGAAACATCACCGATAACGGCTTTGATTTTTTCCAAACGATCCCACGGATTCTCGTTCAGATAACGCATTACGGAGTCGGGTACTGCTCCTCCCCATACTTCCATTGCGTAGAACTTAGCATCTTTGTAAAAAGGTAACACGCGGTCTACTTGGTTTTGGTTCATCCGGGTTGCGAATGAAGATTGTTGACCGTCTCTGAGTGTTAGATCTCTGATAAGTAATTTTCGTGCCATTTTTTATAAGAATTAATTGTTATGTGTTTTTTTATTTTATGCTCCAAATCTATTGAAAAAAATAGAGCTTTCCTAATAATATTCCTGAAATATCGCAGAAAAACTAACAAATTTTTTGATTCTTCAAAAATATGATTTTAATTTGTAACTTGAGATCGGATGTTTTGGATTGAAACACTGATCGTAATCTAATAAATTGTGTTATGGAGAAGATAGCAGTATTTCCGGGATCCTTTGATCCGTTCACGATTGGTCACGAGGAGATCGTGAAGCGTGGTTTAAAAATGTTCGATAAAATTGTTATAGCCGTGGGAATTAACGCGGTGAAAAAGGAGTTTCTGGATGTCGACACGCGTATTGCTATTATCCGCAAAGTATTCGAGGATGTTGAAGATGTCTGCGTGATGAGTTACTCGGGGCTGACAGTGGATTTCTGCGAGCAAGTGGGTGCCAGTTTTATCATTCGTGGCTTGCGTACCGCGGCGGATTTCGAGTACGAACGTGCCGTGGGACAAGCGAATAAAGCGATGGATTCGTCTGTCGAAACCGTATTCCTGTTGACTTCACCCGAACATACCTTTATCAGTTCCACGATCGTGCGTGATATCTTCATGAACGGGGGAAATGCCAATAAATTCTTACCCACGAACGTGACTACGGAAGATTTGCGGCAATAAAAAATATTTGATTGCCAATTTAAAGAAATTAGTAAGATCATAAATCATTAAATAAAGGAAATCAAAGAGGTTACAGAACCCTATAAACGGGGATAAACAGCTCTTTTGCTTGTCTATTGTCCGGTTATTTACAGACTATAGCTTGGGTTAGCCTACACTTGGCCGCCACCTAACCGCCAGTTAACCCCCATTTTAGTAGGATTTATGCTTCTTTAACTTTGTCCGACTCCGTGATAAATGTTCCTTTAATTGGTTAATCGGGAATTTGTAAAGAGAAATCGGGGGAGATTAAATATTTATCACGTGTAGAGATGCCATTAAAATGCGTTTTTTAGATTGTAGTAAATTTCAAATGAAAAAAGCCAATCGCTTTTCGATCGGCCTTTTTCTAGTGTGTGTAATTGAGTAATTGAATATTAAACGAGAGTTTTTTTATATATTGTCTATTTAGAAACTGAATCCGCTCTGGAAAATATTCGATTGGTTGTATGGAACCAATGTTCCGGAGAAGGTTAGTTCTCTGCCGCTCGTGTTGGAGCTTACCGTGGCGGTAGCGTAATTACTACCGTAACCGATACGTACGGTAACTTGTGCGAATAACGCTGCTCCCATCACATTAAAGGTGTAGGTGACATTCCCGTTTTTGTCCACGCTTTGGTGAATGCTGGAAGGCCAGCCGGTGAGCGTGACTCCTCCTAGCCCGTTCGGACCGGGGTTGAATCCGTTGAATGCCAATTGCAAGGAAACCTGGTTGTTATCCATGGCCACGAAGTTCGTGTTGTTCGTCACGGGAATTGCCATCCCGTAATTGTTGAATAACGTGTTGGCCTGCAGAACCCAACTGTTACTTTTAAGTGCTTTTACCGCATCCTGGTAGGCAATCATATTTTGTAACTGGCGTACCATTTTGTTGTGCGTGCGGATAATTTGTCTGTGGGCTTTTCTTTGTTCCCTGATCTCTTTTCTTGTTTGTGCTTGCATTGCAAAATCACTGAACAGGAATGTAGTCATTGCCAATAAAAAAATAATTTTTTTCATAGCGTCTCTTTTTTTATTTTAATCTGATTAGTTTAGTTTGTGAATTTCGATATTCCCCACCATCTCCCCTGCTAGTCTATGAAAGATTGACTGATAGAATATTCAAATTCTATGGCGTATACGTCAGGAAAATCGCAAGGGTTGTTCTTCTGTCTTTAAAAAAGATTAATTTTATATTTTGGGTTTTTGAATAAAATAAATACTTTTGAGAGCGAAATAGATACAAGATCGGTTGAAAATTGAAATATCGATAGGGTGCGTGTCATGGTTTCGGAGGTGAATAATGGAACAAGCGGATCGTATATTAGAACTTTTGCGGCAAGGTGATAAACGCGGGTTGGAGTTACTTTTCAGGTCGTTTTATCGGCCTTTGGTGATGTATGCACTGAAGTTCGTGGTTCATCAGGAGGAAGCGGAGGATATCGTGCAGGAGGTGTTCATCCGTTTCTGGGAAAAGAATAGTTTTCAGATGGTCGAACATTATCTGCGTTCGTATTTGTACCAGTCTGTGCGCAATCGTTGTATGGACGAGCTGGGAAAGATGGCGGAAGTGAAGTTGGAGGCGATGGATAGTCTTTTGGATTTTGCCGATTCGGAGATGCCGGACGAGACGGATTGGAATACCCGTATTGACGATATTTACCGGGAAATAGATAAACTACCTGATCGTACCCGTGAAATATTCGTGGCCGTGGTAATGGGTGGAAAGCGTTACAAGGAGGTCGCCGGGGATTTGAATATTTCTGTTAATACCGTGAAAACCACGCTTTCCAGGGCTTTGGTCACGTTGCGTTCCAATTTGAATGACCGGGCTTATTCTTTGATCCTTTTGTTCCTCTGATGATTTTTTCAAAATAATTCTCGTGTTTTGTCACCCATTTTTAATTTTTTCCCGTCGTAGGGTAAAATTAAAATGAGTTATTATGCGTGAATTGCCGGAAGATATCGTTCTATTGATTTTAAAATCCAGTAGGGAAGGGTTGAGCAGGGAGGAACAAGTCTTTTTGAGAGAATGGATTCAGGTACATCCGGAATGCATGGAAGAGGTGGATAAATTAAAAAGGTATGCCGGGGCGGGAAGAATTATCGGGCGATTTCGACAGGTTGATACGGATGCGGCATGGTGTCAAGTGGATCGAAAAACAACGAGAAAATCAGGCTGGGGCAGGCGACGGATTTTTGTACCTTGGCTGACAGCTGCGGCTATAATAGTGCCTTTTGTTGTCGGGATGGTGTTGTTTGATCGGTTGAGTTATAAAGGGAAAAACTTGGTGGTTTCCGAGTTGCGTGTAGAGCCGGGATCGTACAAGGCGGTTTTGAAGTTGCCCGGTGGAGAGCAGGTCGTGTTGCATGACAAGCGGGAACAGGAGATCGTGACAAAACAGGGAAATGTCGTGGCAAAGGATTCTATTAATACGTTGGTTATTCAGGGAAATGTGGCGCAAGTAGAGGTTAGTATGGTTCAGGTGCCGCAAGGTGGTGAATACCGGGTTATATTGAGCGATGGAACGAGGGTGTGGATTAATTCCGGGAGTGAATTGAGGTTCCCGACCAATTTTGAGGGGGAGGAGCGAGTGGTTGATTTAAAAGGGGAGGCTTATTTCGAGGTGACGAAGAACGTGGATCATCCTTTTATTGTCCGCACGGAAAAGTCGGCCATTCGGGTTTTGGGAACTTCTTTTAACGTGTGCAGTTACACGGATGACAAGTTTGAACAAACGACTCTGGTAAACGGGGCGGTGGAGGTTTTGTATCGAGATCAATTATATCGATTGAAACCGGGTGAACAGTTTGAGATGCAAGCCGGGAACGAATGCCCGGAGGTGAAGAAGGTGGATGTTAAACTGTACATGTCGTGGCAAGAGGGTATTTTTCGTTTTCAGGATATGCCTTTGGACGAGTTGGTGTTGAAATTACAGCGATGGTATAACGTGAATTTCTTTTTTGCCAACGAGAGTTGCCGGAAATATCATTTCACGGGGGCTATCCGGAAAGATATTGATTTTAAGGAATTTATTGATTTAATAGAACTCGTAACCAAGGTACAATTTAGTGTAAAAGAGAATACAATAATAATATCGGAAAAATGAAACGGGAAGTATGTGCATGCTTCCCGTTCCACTTTTGTTTTTCATGCTCTTTTTGGCAGGAGAGCATAAAATAGTAATAACTTAAGCTACAAATCTATGAAAAAAAAGCGAATGCTAGGGTATTGGAGCGAAAAAATACCTTACGAAAGAGTGTTGCGTGTTATGCGATTAATGTTTTTATTAACTGTCTGTATCGTGTGTCAATTATCGGCCGAGAGCTTGGCCCAGACGGTAAAATTAAAGGAACAGACACTGAAGCTGAAATCTATTTTCGAACAAGTAGAGGCGCAGACGGGAAAATTTACCTTGTTCAGTAACAACGAGCTGGATATGAATCGTGCGGTGAAACTGGATCGTCGGGAATTTACCCTAGAAGAGTTGTATCGGTTGCTGTTACGGGATACGAAATTGGAATTCGAGATAACGCGGGATTACGTGGTGATTCGTCCGGGCCGGGAGGTTGCACGGGATTCTGTCCGTAAGTTGATACAGGTGAGCGGGGTTGTCCGGGACGAGAGGCATAATCCATTGCCGGGGGTGACGGTGTTGGTGAAGGAGTTAAAGGTGGGAAGTGCCACGAATGTAAAAGGCAGGTACGCGGTCGAGGTCCCTTTGGAGCAGTTTACGCTGGTGTTTTCTTTTATCGGGATGGAGACGAAGGAAATCGCTTATGTCGGGAGAGATACTATAAATGTCGTACTGAAAGAGGAGGCCGCGGCGATAGACGAGGTGGTGGTGAACGGGTTGTTCACGCAGAACCGGAACAGTTACACGGGTTCCGTGACGACGATCAAGTCGGAAGAAATCATGCGGGTGTCTCAAACGAATCTGCTACAGGCTCTTGCCGTGTTGACTCCGGGTATGCGGATACTGGAGAATAACGAGCAAGGGTCGAACCCGAATTACGTGCCGGAGATTGTTATCCGGGGAACCTCGTCGATTTCAGCCAAGGAACAGCAGGGGTTGAACCGTCCCTTGATTATGCTGGACGGGGTGGAGATCACGCTGGAGCAGTTGTACGACTTGGATATGTTTGATATTGACCGGGTGGACGTGCTGAAAGATGCGTCGGCAACGGCGATATACGGGGATAAGGCATCGAACGGGGTGATCGTGGTGACACGGAAGCGGGTGACGGATAGTAAATTGCGGGTGCGGTATAATTTTGTGCCGAACGTGCAGTTCCCGGACGTGTCTTCATTCAATTTCTGTAACGCGGCGCAAAAGCTGGAATTGGAACGGATGTACAAGTTGTATGATTCCCCTTACGGGCAATATGACCAAGATTATTACGCGAAGCTGGAGCGGGTGAATGCCGGGGTGAACACGGATTGGGTGTCGAAACCCTTGCGCAACAGCTGGTCGTTCAATAATTCGTTGAATCTTTCCGGTAGAGGCGGTGGCTTGGATTATAGCGTGACGCTTCGTTTCAATGATACCCGGGGAGTGATGAAAGGGGATTATCGCCAGAATTACGGGGCTGCTTTTTATTTTTCTTACCGTTTGGAAGACCGGCTGACCTTGAGTTTCCGTTCCGATTGGGGAAAGACGGATTCAAAGACCTCTCCTTACGGGAACTTCGCGGATTTCGCGGTGCTGAATCCTTATGATGCGCCGAAGGACGAAGATGGAAACTGGAATAAAAAATTGTCCTGGGACAAACGGAATCCCTTGTATGATGCCACGACGAACAGCTTTGAAGAACAAATGAGCAAGACTTTCTCCAATAGCCTGACTTTCCGTCTGGATGTGATAAAAGGATTGTACATGACGGGAACTTTTAATCTCGCTTGGTCGGATGCACACAGCGAGAAGTTTGATTCCCCGGAATCTTCCACGTGGCTTGGGGTAAGCGACCCGGAACAGAAAGGAAGTTACGATGTGAGCGGTTCCAATGGGGTGTCATGGAATATGCAAACTACGGCGAGTTATAATCTCGGGTTGAACGAGGATAAATCTTCTTTGTTGACCCTTAACGTGGGGGGAAGTTTGGAAAAGAGGAAGACAAATAGTTTTTCGTTTTCGGGAGTAGGGTTTCTGAAACCGGATTTGAATGATATTTCTTTTGCATCCCGTTATCCGACCGATGGTGGTCCGGGCGGAGCGGAGAGTATTACCACGGCAGCGGGGTTGTTCGGTAACATGAACCTGATCGTGAAGAACCGGTATTTCGTGGATGCTTCGTTCCGGACTTCCGGGAACTCGAGTTACGGGACAAAGGATTTGTACTCTTCTTATTGGAGTGCCGGAATCGGGTGGAATATTCACCAGGAGAATTTCCTGAAAGATAGTTGGGTGAATTTGCTCCGGTTGAGGGGAAGTATGGGATACGTGGGAAATGGTAATTTCAGTGATATAAAACCGTACACGATTTATAAGTATAGCGTGAATAATTCTTATGCCGGGGTGGTAGGGGCACGCCCCCTGACGATGGGAAACGATGAGTTGAAGGCGGAACGGCAGTTGCAGTTGAATTTAGGAGTGTCCGCCGCGTTCCTGAACGAACGGCTGGAGGTTTCATTCGAGACTTATCGCCAGACGACGAAGGATTTGCTGCTGGATATTTCGATGCCGCCTTCTGCCGGTATATCTTCCACGAAGTCCAATTTAGGAGAGAAGTTGAATACCGGGTACGAGTGGAAGGTTTCCGGGGTGCTTATCCGGACAAATGATATGTACTGGCGGGCATCGTTGAATAGCCATCAAGCGAAAAATAAGGTACAGAAGATTAGTAACGCGTTGAAGAGAGATAGTGACGCGAACCGCGATTCTACCCAATACGTGGCTCCCAAGATCCAGTTGGAAGAGGGTGAATCGGACGACGCTATTTTCGCCGTTCGTTCCCTGGGGATCGATCCTGCCACGGGAAGGGAGATTTTCATCAAAAAAGACGGGTCGCGTACGTTCAAGTATGACCCGCAGGACAAGGTGGCACTGGGAAGTAAAACCCCGAAATTCGAGGGAAGTTTTTCCACGTCATTCACCTACAAGCGGGTATCGCTGAATCTGGCTTTGTCGTTCACCTTCGGGGGATATATTTACAATAGCACGAGGGCTTCGAAGATCGAGAATATAGATCCCAAAGCGAACGTGGATAAACGGGCTTTTACCGAAAGGTGGAAGAAGCCGGGTGATATAGTAGATTATATCACGATCGACCGCACGTATGGGTTCGCCCAGTCGGAACGTTTCGTGGAGAAAAAGAACGAGGTCAGCTTTACTTCCATCGGGGTGATGTATGACGTGAACCCGGATTGGGTAAAACGAATCGGGTTGAGAAGATTGGTACTGGGTGTGACGATATCGGATATCGGACGCATCTCGACGGTAAAATACGAAAGAGGAACGAATTATCCTTACATGAGAGGGTTCAACTTCACGGTTAGTCCGACTTTTTAACACGTGTTTAATTTAAAATAAGGGATTATGAGAAAATATATAGCAATATGGATTTTGGCGGTCATGTTAGGGGGATGTGATGATTTCCTGACCGTGCAACCGAAGTCGGACATTAAAGATTCCGATTTATTTAAAACTCCCGAAGGGTGTGAAGATGCCATATACGGGGCTTACTCGAACCTGGGAACTGATGAGGTGTACGGGCGCATGATGCGGTATTATCTTCCGGAAGCTCTGGCTCAGTCTTATAATGGTTCGAACCTTGCGTCGGCTTTGACCGATATGATGGATTATAATCATGATTTGTCAGACCCCAAGGAAGTGTATGCAACTGCTTGGGCAGGCATGTATACTGCTATCGGTTACGTGAACGACATTGTTACAAACGTGGAAAAGTACGGGAAGGACTTTAAATATCACGATTGTTATTTGGGCGAAGCGTTGGGAATGAGGGCATTCATGCATTTCGACCTGGTACGGTTGTTTGCTCCCAGTTACACTTCAAAGCCTGATGCGCAGGCTATTCCTTATGTGACCCGGTGGATGGCTAAAGTAACCCCGTTCAGTACGGTGAAAGAGGTGTACGGGAAGATTTTGTCGGATTTGAGAGAGTCGGAACGCCTGCTGGTCGCCACGGAGAAAATTATCCCCAGGGAGGATGAGAATTTCATGAAAAAGCGTAACCTGCATTTTAATCTGGATGCAGCCCGTGCCACGCTGGCTCGCGTATACTTGACGATAGGAAATTTGGATAGCGCACGGTTCTATGCGGAACAGGTTATCCTTTCTAAAAGATACGAATTGGCGGAAAATTCGGAGATGCCAAACCTCATGGCGTTTGTCGTGTCCGGGAAAGAGGCGATATGGGGAATCGAGCAACGCGACCCGATGACCGACCTGACGAAATATTTTTATACTCTCGGTACCGGTTTACGCCCGAGAACGGATATTTCATCGTTCTATGTTTCGGGAGGAACGGATAATGATTTGCGTGGGAAGTGGTTCCGGAGTAGAAAGTTTGATGATGGTGATGCCGCAAAAATCACCTATTTTTTGAAATTCTTTGACGAGGATCATTATTATAATCCGTCCGCTTCGCCTTACAAAGGTACTCCCGGGTTGAATATGATTCGTATCTCGGAAATGTATTTGATAGCGGCAGAGGGATGGATGGAAGATGATCCGGCAAAGGCGACGGCTTATTTTGATCAGATGTCAACATCCCGGGGAAGACCTTCTTTGAAAGACGCGGGGAAGACCGTGACCTTGAAGGATATCAACGAGGAACGCTACCGGGAGTTTTTCGGCGAAGGACAGGAGTGGTTCAACATGAAACGGCAGAACCGGGATTTGCTTATTTATTCCAAGCAGGAAACCGTTCCGGGTACGGACGAATTGTACACGATCACGATACCGGATGACGAGTTCGACTACCGCTATATGGATGAAGAGGAATAGTTTAATGTAATAATGAAATTTATGAAAACACGTGAGATAGTTAAAATATTAAAAGGGGTGATGGCTGTTTGGATGGCATGGTGCTGTTTGAGTTGCGATCGCGATTACCTGAGGTATGACACGAATTCGAAAGATGTTTTGTATCTGATCGGTACGGACTCGAATTATGTTTCTTTGAATGAAAGTGCTTTGGTTGACACGGCAACATTCAGAGTTGTCGTGGCACTTATGGGGATGCCTAAAGATCATGAACGTTCCTACAAGATCGAGGTTATCGATAGCAGCACGACGGCGGTGAAAGACGTTCATTACAAGTTTCCGGATTTGATTTTTCCGGCTGATACGGTGCAGGATTACCTGTACATCACGTTATATCGCGACCGGGATCCGGAACTGAAGAACCGTCGGGTGGAGCTTGCTTTCAAACTGGTGAGTTCGGACGATTTTGAAATCATACCTTTGAGTGAATATAAAACTTCCGTATGTCATCTGTTTATAGAGTATGTTGCCGTGAAAGAACCCTGGTGGTGGAACAGTGTTGAGGTTTTAGGAACGTACAACAAGAAAGTGGAGTCCAAGTTCATGGAGCTTTATCATGAGGTGAAACAAACGAACCCGACTATTTATGAAAGTTGGGAGGAAATCTGCGTCGGAAATTTTGAAGAATATGGATACGCTATTTTTGATAGCCGTTATATCGGGCAGGTTCCTGTAAAAAAGTATCTTCTTTTCCCCTTGTATAATTATTTCTTGGAGCACCCGGAGCCGGGAGTGGAAATTCCTAAGCCTAAATATTAATTCTAAAATCAATGACTATGAATAAAATGACAAAATATTTGTTGATCTTGAGTTTCGTGCTGGCAGGAATGAGTGCCTGTATTGACGATAAATCGAAAGACGCGCATATACAATTATCACATATCACCATACAGTCGGAACGGGATACGTTTTATTGCGACTACGGTTCGGAACAGGAGATTCAAGCTAATGTATCGCAGGATATGGACGGGCAAGAGTTGCATTACGAATGGCGTGCCAGGTATATACTCGCCGAGGGAGAAGAGAAGCAGGATGTGGATTCGTTGAAATATATTTCCACGGAGCCTGTTTTAAAATACACTTTCCCCAAATTGGGTGAATTTCAGGTTCGGTTGCGCGTGAGCAACGAAGACGTGAGCGAGATGCATTATTATCGTGTTTTCGTGCAAACGGGATTCAACGAGGGTTTGTTGGTGTTGAGTGCGGACGAGCAAAAAAAGGGCAGAACGTCATTTTTGCGTACCCAGAACGAGGATGAACTCGTGACGGGATCGGAATACGAGTTTAAATTGAACGCTTTCGAGACTGTAAATCCGGAGTTCCCGTTTAATGACCCGACGGATGTCGTGAAGGAAGGTCAAAGGTTAGCTATTTCCTGTCGGGAGGATCAGGTGATATACATTTTCAATAACAGGACTTTTGACTTGTTGAGTAGAGTAGATTTGAAGGTCGATTTACCGTGGATGCGTCCAATTAAAATGGGAAATATAATGGCAACTAACACGGTTCCGGTTTTATCGGAGCGGGGAGACTTCGGTCAGTTAAATTTGGAATATGGTATTGCTTATGATGATGGGTTTTATCCCGAAATTTCCGTTTACGACCGTTATTGTTCAACTAAAAATGGTGTTCATTGTTTCGTGGATAACGAGAATTCGAGAATCGATTATTTTAGATATAGGGCGTTTAATAGTGGGGATGTATTTAAAGAATATCGTATTAATAACGTTTTTATTACGAATTCAGGTGATTTATGGACGATAGCAACTAACGAGAAAAGTGGTAGAGTGAAAATTTCAAAATACGCTCAGTCTACTAGTATATTTACAAGTATTTTTGCACGGGATCCTGCTAGCACGTTGGAAACAGCAACTATGGCGACCCTGACCGAAGAGGCTCAAATGATAGAAAATAGTGTGTTTCATGTGTGTTTTTACACGAATGGTTCCGCTCTTTATCAATGGAAAATGATAGAAGAGACAACAATAGTACCTCTGCCGACGGATCCGGTTTATACCGCTGATGGAGAGATCACCTGTTTTGCGTCGAGCACGAATGAGAAGTATTTGTACCTCGGCGTGTGGAACCCTTCGGCAGAAACCGAATTGAAAGGAAGCGTGCTGGTGTATGATGTTGAAAACCATAAGGTCGTGAAGGAATACCCCGGTATCGCGGATAAGCCGATAAAGATACTATATAAACCGGCTAATTAAAAGTGTTCGTATTGTTGTAAATTATGGTATGAAAATATGAGTATGAAAGTATTTTTAATTTGGTTGTTCCTGCTGTCGGGAGTCGGGTGCTCCCTGGCAGCCGGGAAAGACAAGGAAGAGCGGGTATCGGCAAAGCGTGAAGCGGGTGCGGATACCGGGAAATTGAAACGGGGTGATGCTTCGCCGGATTTTATGGCGGTGGACACGAACAACCGGTTGGTTTCATTGAAAAGTTTCAAGGGAAAGTACGTGTACGTCGATCTCTGGGCAACGTGGTGTTCGCCTTGCGTGGCGGAGATTCCCCACCTGCAACGGTTGGAAAAATTGTTCAAGGGGAAAAAGATTGTTTTCGTGAGTATCTCCTGCGACGAGGATATGGAGGAGTGGCTGAATTACCTCCGCCAGAACAAGATGGAGGGAGTACAGTTGAATTTCGACTGTAACCGTCGCTTCCAGGAGGCTTACGGGGTGCAAGGCATCCCCCGTTTTATCCTGATAGATAAGAAAGGCAAGGTGGTCAATCCGGATATGACAAGACCTTCCGACCCGAAGACCGAGAAGACTTTAAAAGCATTAAAAGGTATTTGATATGAAAAAGAGTATTTGGATAAAAATCGTTTTCGTTCTTGCCCTGGTCGTGACGGGAACGTGCGTGAAAGCAAATTCCCCGCAACGGGACACGATGACCCGGAAAACGGATGCCAAGAAAGCTGTTTTACTGAAAAAAGGGGATATTATGCCGAATTACGAGTTCAAGGATGTGGAGGGAAAGCGGGTGTCATTGAAGAAGTTCCGGGGGAAATACGTGTACATCGATATTTGGGCGACGTGGTGCGGCGCGTGTGTCGAGCAGACGCCTTATTTCGAGGAACTGGAAGAGAGGTTTCATAACAAGAATATCGTGTTCGTGTGTGTTTCCGTGGATAAGCACCGGGAAGCCTGGTTACGAACCATGAAAGCCGAGAAGAAGCGAATCCCGCAATGGATATGCCCGGAGGGAGAGGATACCCCGCTTCTGGCTGATTTCGGAGTCGTGGCGATTCCCCGTTTTATCCTGCTGGATAAGAAAGGGCGGATACTGGATGTGAATTTCAGTATGCCATCCGAGCCGCAAGCGGAAAAAACCTTGTCGGAATTGGAGGGTATCTGAAAATAGGATTGGAAATTATTAAATAGGATAGAATGAGAAAAAGATTTGATTTATTCGGGTGTATATTGCTATTATCCGTGTTCTTGTTTTCCGTACCCGCTTCCGCCAAAAAAGACGTGAAGGGCGGGAAAAGCGAGTACGTGGTGCTGGTGAGCAAGGCGGTACAGGATGACGCCGCCTGGAACAAGGTGGTCGAGGCATTGCAAACGTTGCATGATGCTTTGGTTATCCCTTTTGACAAATTGCCGGGTGAGGTGCTGGAGCCTTTGAAGAAAGCTCATCCCCGGTACGTAGCCGTGGTAGAGAAACCGGAGAATATCACCCCGGAGTATATCCGAAAGATGCACCGGGTGAGCCGGGAAGCGGGTTCCGGAATCTTCGAGGCTTTCTTGTGGGGGATGATCACGGGGTATGACGCGGAGAGCGCGTTGCGTGTGGTGGAGGATGCCCGGACGCCGATGGTGATTCGCACGGCATTGAGTACGGCTCAGGAAATGGAGTACACCTCGTGTTTCGACAAATGTGGCGTGATCAGCCAGGATGTGCAGAGAGATATGTTTAAGGGCATAAGAGAGGCGTTTAAAAACGCGGATCCCGTGCTTATTGAACAATTGAAGCAGTTGAACGAGGTGATAAAAGAAAAGAGCGAAACGAATCAGCCCGTGAGCGATTCACTGACCAATCTGGTGAAGGAAATTAACGCCAAAATACAAGCTAATAGTGCAAAGACGAAAATTAAAACCATGACGGCATGGGAAGAAAAAACACGCGAGCAGGATACGTTGACGCGGCATGAAATCGAGGTGGATTCGATCCTGTTCAAGTTCCTGGATCTGTACAAACAGTTGGATCCGGAGTTTTTGTTGACTTCTTCCTATGGTGTAGATTATACAACGCTTCACCGCGGGGTAGATGAGGTGGTACGCGCGAAAGAAGGCAAATTGTTCTTGGATTTTAAGCAGGGACCGGAGTATTTTCCGCGGGGAGAGAATCGCAGGGTGTATCTGGCTACCGGATATTATGGCGGTGCGACCTTTGGCAAGGCGGATAATCAAGTGACTGCCTGGATGAAGGACGGGAACGTGAGCGCATTGGCAGGTTACTGCAAGCGGCAATGGCACGAGCAAGCCGGATGGGGAACGTGGAAACTCTGGATTTTCAACCCCGGACGCTACACGTTTGCCGAGGCGGTATTTATGAATATGCAATTTATATTGAGCCGCCTGAACGATTGGAACCCGAAGTTCCAGGACGTGGATTACCCGGAAACCGACGATGTGAACCGGGATTGGGAGAGTAACGTCGCCGAGGTCACGAAGGCTATCGGGGCGGACATGGTCACCCTTGACCAGATGGGCTACCTGTATGACCGGGATGCGTTCGTGTATTACGGTGACCCGAAATGGGACGCCCGCTTGCAAGCGTCACCGGAAGATTTGCATTACAAGGTGACCACGGAACGGAAAGGGAACAAGTACGTGCTGACGATTCAGACCGACAGCCGGTTCGACCGTCGGCAAATTTCAGGTAATTATTACAAGGAGAAGACGACTATGTTTAACAGTACTACCTTGGGACGCCTGCCTTTCTCTTACTTTTTCCCGGAAAGACTGAATAACCCGAAATTAGCCAAGAAGCTGGCATTCGAGGGGGTTGTCGAGGTGAACGAGAATTTTATATTTATCCACGATTGTTTCTTTGAACCCAACCAGACGTACGAGGTGGTTCTCTCTGTAAAAAAATAAATAAAACCAGGAATCATGATGAAAAAGATAAGTTTATGTAGTTTGATCAGCCTGTTTTGCTTTCCATTGTTCTTGTCGGCGCAGGAAGCGAAAGAGAAAAAAGACACGGTGAAGACGAAAGAATTGACATTTGATATGGTGATGGAAGCCTTGTCCAACCAGGCAAAAAAAGTCGAGGATAAAGTGAAGGCGAAACTGTCCGTTGGTTCGGAGGCACCGGACTTTAAATACCCGGATATCGAGGGGAATATCTATTCGTTGAAGGATTTCAAGGGGAAATACGTGTATATCGACGTGTGGGCAACGTGGTGCGGTCCCTGTTGCAAAGAGATTCCTTCCTTGAAGAAACTGGAAAAGAAGATGGAGAAGAAGAAGATCGTCTTCGTGAGTCTTTCTTGCGACAAGGATGTGGCGGTATGGAAAAAAATGGTGGCGAAGGATACGTTGGGAGGAGTGCAGTTGTGTATGGGCAAGGATATGAAGTTCCGGGATGCTTACGGGATCACGGCTATCCCGCGTTTTATCCTGTTGGACAAAGAAGGAAAGATCGTGAACGTGTACATGACACCTCCTTCCGACCCGCGGACGGAAAAGACTCTGCTGGCTCTGCCGGGAATTTGAACAAGTTTCCATTCATGATTATTTTTTGAATTGATTTTTTTGCAGAAGAATAAATGAAATCAGATATTATGTTAAAAATGATAAAATTATGTAGTTTACTTTTCCTGCTTTGCTTCCCTTTGTTATTATCGGCGCAAGAGGTAAAAGAGAAAATAGACACGACGCAGCCGAGAAAAGCGATGCTTAAAATGGTCTTGGATGCCATAGAAAATCAGAGCAAAGAGGCTGGGGATAAAGTGAAAAATGAATTACTCGCGGGAATGACCGCACCGGATTTTGAATTTCCAAACCAGAAAGGGAAAGTCTATTCGTTGAAGGATTTCAGGGGAAAATACGTGTATATTGACGTGTGGGCAACGTGGTGCGATCCTTGCTGCCAGGAGATTCCCTTTTTGAAGAAACTGGAGAAGAAGCTGTCGAAGAAAAAAATCGTTTTCGTGAGCCTTTCCTGTGATAAGGATATCGAGGTATGGAAAAAAATGGTGAAGAAGGATAAATTGAAAGGTATTCAGTTGTGCATGGGTAAAGATACGACTTTCTGGCAAGACTATTTAGTCTCGCTGATCCCTCGTTTTATTTTGTTAGATAAAGAGGGAAAGTTCGTGAACTCGCTCATGACACGTCCTTCCGATCCGGAGACGGAAAAGACTCTTCTGGCTTTGCCGGGAATTTGATGACTAGGAACGGATTTTCGTATCAAGGTTAAAATAGAACACTCGGATGCTTGTTTTTTTTACAAGTATCTGGATATCAATTAAATGATTGATTTGTTTCAACGAGGCCGGGTTTATAACTTGGCCTCTTTTTAATTGTCAGTCAGTTGAATGGGTAGCACGACCGTGAAGCGGCTTCCTTTTCCTTCTTCCGATGAGACTTCGATTCGTCCGTTCATGCGTTCCACGATGCCGCGGCAGATGGATAGTCCCAACCCGACACCTTGTGCGAATTCGTCCCGTTTGTAGAAACGTTCGAACACCATTTCCAGTTCCGTGGCCGGGATGCCTTTTCCGGTGTCTTCCACGTAAATATACACGTGATTTTCTTCGGTACGGCAGTAATAACCCAGTTTGAGGTAGCCGGATGAGGTGAATTTATTAGCGTTGTTCAGGAAGTTGGTGATCACTTGTTGCAAGCGCATGGCGTCAATGTGTAGCGTGATATCCTCGTCGGGGAAGTCCTTGATGAACTCCAGTGGTGGATGTACTTGGAAATGGTAGGTCTGGTAGAAGGATTCGAGCATGTCACGCACGCTCTCTTCTTTGATATGAAAGGAGAGTGACCCCGATTCGATACGAGACAATTCCAGCACGTCGTTCACTAGCTTCAATAACAGGTCGGTGTTCGTGTTGATGATCGTGTTAAACTCCTGTTTTTCTTCTTCCGAGAGATCGGGATCGCTGGTTAGCATGTTCGAGAACCCGACGATGGCATTGAGCGGGGTGCGGATTTCGTGGCTCATGTTGTTGAGGAACGATTGTTTTAATTCGGCACGTTCTGCCAGTTTACGGGCTTGGATTAATTCTTCTTCCCGGTCTTTGACTTCCTGGATGTTTTGCAACAAACAAGTTATGAGCGGGGCATGCCCCGCGGTGTTGATCGTGTTGTAACGGATTTCCCACCATTGGTACTCGCCGCTGAAACTGCACCGGTATTGTCCTTTATATTGGGGATGATTCCGGATTTGGGCGTAGTTTCTTTGGAATCGATCCCGGTCTTCGGGATGGATGAACGTGAGGAGTTTTGCCAACGCGATACGATCGTTGGGATGGTGGATTAATTCGAGGAATTGCGAGTCGCAGATGATTGCATCCTCTTCCAATCGCCACACGTAAGTGGCCCCGCCTTCGATGGCGAGACATAGGGTCTCGTGTTCGTATTGCAGGTTATGCAGGGCTTCGCGTTTACGTTTGCGTTCGCGTAAATAGCTGATCGAAAGGAGGATGATAATAGCCAACACGATGATGCCGAGTAGGATTGAGCCGTAGAGTATAAAATAATGATACCGCTCGGTGAAGGGTATATACATGATGATATACTCTTGGGGAATGCTACTGGTGGGAATTTCATACTTTTCCAGCATGTGCCAGTTCAGAACGTACTGTTTGTCGTACGAGCTTACTTGTTGATTCGGCATTTGGCCCCGGAGTCTTTCCTTGATAGCCGTGGCCATGTCTTTTAATTGCGTTTCGAGCGGGGCGAAATATCCACCGAGCAGGTTATCTTGAACCCCAAACCCCTCGTTGATCGTTGCGAAGCTGGGATTACTGAACAGGGCGGCGGCGTTCCGGGTCGTGTAGTCCCGTTTGGTAAGAAGGAACGTGGTGTGACTTCCGCGACCAACCCACATCAAATCACGGATCGCCATGAGATCACTCTCCATTCTTATGATCCTGGTCTTGTTGATGGTTTCGTTCTCGTATTTTTCCCCGGTGGGCAGGATGTTCAGTTCTTCTTTGTTCGCGGCGTGTCTTTTCACGTGGTTTGATAATCCCTGACTGGAAATATCAATTTTCCCCTCGCATTGTTCATTCAGGGCTTCCCATATTTTGCGATCGAGGTAGGTCATCCCGTTCAATAGGCAGATACGTGACGGTCCCATGATGCGTTCTATCATGTGACTCGTGCGGCAATAATCGGGAAAATCCACGTGACCGGTGACGTTGGGATATTGTTTCAGGAGGCCTTCGTTGGGAAAGTTTACCCCGCCGAACACGACGGGAACGCGACGAATCCGGGGATTGTTGCATGCCATCAAGGCGTAAGTCGCCTGGTCGTCAAGCACGGCTACCAGATCTGCCCCCCACGAGGAGAGGTTGTCGATAAAAAGTGACATGCGTTCGTTTTCGGGGGCTTCTTCGTATTCTTCACAATGCAGGAAGTATTCCCGGATATCGCATTTCAAGCCGTTGGCACGTAATTCGTCTTTCAATATTTCGAGAGTTCTTTTCGCGTCAATATATCCTTCTTCGTAGGAATGAATGAGGGCAATTTTGTATTGATCTGCGTGAGCCGGGGATACCTGCCATGCGAGACAGAAAAAGAGACAGGTAATGTACGTTCCGATTTGAGAAATTTTTATCATAGACGCCAACATTCATGAATAGGGATACAAAGATAAGAATATTCGCGAAATAATGTTTCTCGTCTCGTTTGAAATGAAGGCCTTGGAGGGAATAAATTGAATGTAAGTTTTTGAAACAGGGAAGAGGGAGTTTGAAAAGCTCTCCTCTTCATTCCCACGGATGTACCTATTTGTGCTTCTTGTTTTTAAGCGGTGTTTCGTGTGCTAATTCTTCGCTCACGTAAGATGGTACGTCTTTTTTGTTTTTGCTTTTCTTCGGTTTTTTGTTTCCGGCTGCACCCATGATAAAACCTCCTATAATTTAAATGTTTAAATAATAAGTTATATAATGAGTAGAGATCGGTTATTAAAAATAGCTGGTCCTATTCGTGCGGGGTATACGCAAAGTTCGTGCCAGAAGGGGGCAATAAGTCCGTAAAGTCCATAAGGTCTATAAAGTCCATAAGGTCCGTGGACCCCTGCGGGCGCTTTGTCTATGGCTGCTGGAGTTGCCGTTAAATACAGTCCGGAGGACACCCGTGATTTTACGGACTTTATGGACTTTTACTTCCGGACTGTCTGTTTGGCAGTTTTTTTATTTTAGGTATCTTTGAGGCGTAAACTTGATGATGATGAAACATAACTGGAAACCGGGAAATATGATATATCCTTTGCCTGCCGTGCTGGTGACTTGCGGGAGTGTGCCGGAAGAATATGCCGTGCTGACAGTGGCATGGACGGGCACTTTGTGTACGAATCCGCCGATGTGTTACATTTCGGTACGGCCGGAGCGGTATTCTTACCCGATTATTCAACGGAACATGGAGTTCGTGATCAATCTCACGACGAAAGACATGGCGTATGCCACCGATTGGTGTGGCGTGCGTTCGGGGAGGGATTACAACAAGTTCGAGGAGATGCACCTGACACCGGGAAAAGCCGGGGTGGTCAAGGCTCCGATTATCGAGGAATCGCCCGTCTCGATCGAGTGCCGGGTGAGGGAGATCGTGCCGTTGGGATCGCACCATATGTTTATTGCTGACGTGGTAAACGTGCAGGCTGACGATCGTTACTTGGACCCGGAGACGGGTAAGTTCGAGTTGGCGGAAGCTGATCCTCTGGTGTATTTGCACGGCGGCTATTTCGAACTGGGGAAAAAGATCGGCAAGTTCGGTTGGTCGGTGGAGAAAAAGAAAAGACAGAGGAACAAAAGAACATGAGTTTTATTTTCCGCGGGGTTTTTATTTCTAGCGTCGACGTGCGGGATGTCTCGTGTTTTTTTGTTCTTGTATCTATTGAAAAAAAGAGAAAAAGAGTGATAAAAGATAACGAGAATGTTGTAACTTGCGTATCTAACTAAAAACTTATTGCTTATGAAAAAGATGTTATTGTTAGTCGGCCTGTTCTTGGGGATATTGACTTGCGCGATAGCGCAGAACCGGGATGAGGAGAAGCGTGATTATATCGAGGTGTACGGTACGGCAGTTATGGAGGTCGTGCCGGACGAGATTTACGTGAAGATTGTGTTGCGGGATAAAGAACAGAGGAGCAAGACGGAGTTGGAGCAACAGGAGAAGAAACTGTTTGCCGTGTTGCAGAAGGCCGGGATCGACGTGAAGAAGGATTTGTCCGTGCGGAGTATGTCGGGCAATCGTTATAAACTGAAAAGTGGACCGTTGAAGATGAAAAAGGAGTACATCCTGCTCGTGCATGACGTGAAGACTCTGGACCGCGTGTTTGCCGGGCTGGAAGTGATGGGGGGCGTGGATGCCGAGATCGACCGGGTGGATCATTCCCAGATGGAGAAGTTCCGCCGGGACATCAAGGTGGATGCTATCAAGGTCGCGAAGGAGAAGGCCGAGGCGTTGGCGGCGGCTATCGGGCAGTACATCGGGGCCGCAATTTATATCGGTGAAGAGCGTTGGGGCGGTTTTGCCGGACAATTCTCGAACGTGGCCATGAATGCTATGAGAGGCGAGGAGCCCGGTATCGATTTCGAGAAGATCGCTTTGCAGGGAACGATACAGGTGAGATTTAAATTATTGGCACGATAAGATACGGTAGTCCCGTTTACCGGGCGAAAGCTCGTGGGGCGGGTACCGGAGAATGAAGAGTTGGTAAGAAGATGATAGAAAAAGAGATTGAGAAGGTTACGGAGCGGCATCCGTTAGAGCCGTTTTTACCGGGGAATGCCCGGCTTTTGATGCTGGGGAGTTTTCCTCCCCCACGGGCGAGGTGGTCGATGGAATTCTACTACCCGAACTTGCAAAACGATATGTGGAGAATATACGGTTTGCTCTTTTTCGGGGATAAGGATTATTTCCTGGAGGAGGGACGGAAGGCTTTTAGCCGGGATCGGCTCGTGGCCTTCCTGCAGGAGACGGGCGTGGCCCTGTTCGACACGGCGACGGAGATTATCCGTCACAAGGGGAATGCGTCCGATCAGTTCCTGGAGGTGGTTACCCCGGTGGATCTGGACGCTATTCTCGAACGGATCCCAGGCTGCCGGGCCATTGTGACCACAGGCCAGAAGGCGACCGACACGTTGTTGGAGATCGTGGGAGCCGAATCTCCCCGGGTGGGAGGGTTCTGCGATTTTATGTATAAAGGGAGGGCTTTACGGTTGTACCGGATGCCCTCGTCTTCCCGGGCTTACCCGAAGCCTTTGGAGGAGAAAGCGGGGGTGTATCGGGTGATGTTTCATGATTTAGGAATGTTGTAGGAAGATGAAGACGGTACTTTTTATCGTGGATATGCAAAACGATTTTTGCTTGCCTACCGGTTCGCTTTACGTGCCGGGGGCGGAGAAGGACGCCGAGCGATTGAGCCTCCTGATCCGGGAGCGAGAGAATGATATTGACAAGATTATACTGACGGCCGACCAGCACCACGTGATGGATATTGCCCACCCGGCTTACTGGAAGAACGCCAAGGGCGAGCATCCCGCATCGTTCACGACCATCTCGTGGTGGGACGTGGTGTCGGGCGAGTGGACGCCTTTCGGGAACAAGGACGAAGTGATCGATTACCTGCGTCGGTTGATCGAGACGGGGGAATACAAGCACATGATCTGGCCGGAGCATTGTTTGCATGGGAGCGAGGGGGCTGCGATCATCCCCGTGTTGATGGAGGCGGTGACGGTTTGGGCGCGTGGAGGGAAGTATTACGAGGTGGTGGAAAAGGCGTTGAATCCCTCGACCGAGTTTTTCGGGGCTTTCCGGGCGAATGTCCCGTTGGCGAACGCCCCGGACACAATGTTTAACGTGAAGTTGAAAGAGGAACTTGAATGCCACGACGTGATCTGGATAGCGGGAGAGGCGAGGAGCCATTGCGTAGCCAACACGTTGAAGCAGTTGTTCGATTACCCCGACATCGTGCGGAAGCTGGTGATCTTGGAGGATTGCACAAGTAATATACGGGGATGCGAGGATTTGGCAATCCCTATTTATGAGAAGGCCGCCCGGATGGGAGCCCGTTTCGTGAAGTCGGAATCTTTGTTGTTTTCGTGAAAGGGGGATAGTATGATTATTCATGATTTTTTAGATAACGATTTGTATAAGTTCACGACGATGAACGCTATCCAGAAGAAGTTTCCGGACTCGGAAGTCGTCTATCGTTTCGTGAACCGGGGGAACACGGTTTTCCCCCCGGGGTTTGCCGCCGCTTTGCGGGAAGAGGTCGACGCGATGGCCGACGTGGTGCTATCCCGTGACAACGAGCGTTTCATGCGGGCGAAGTGTTACTATTTCGATTCGGTGTTTTTCGACCTCCTGAAAGGGTTTCGTTTTAACCCGGCTGAGGTGACGGTGAGTCAGGATGGGGGCCGTCTGGACGTGGAAATCCGGGGGGCGTGGTACCGGACCGTTTTGTGGGAAGTGCCCCTGATGGCGATGATCTCGGAGTTGTACTACCAGATGACGGGACAGGAACCCCATGATTGGGAACGGAAGGCCATCGAGAAGGCCGACGCTTTCGTCGACATGGGGGCCGAGTTGTCGGAGTTCGGCACCCGCCGGAGATTCTCGTTCGATGTGCAAGACCGGGTGATCGGTATCCTGAAAGAGAACATGAAGGGGTTGTTGAACGGGACGAGCAACGTTTATTTTGCCATGAAGTACAACCTGACCCCGATGGGAACTCACCCGCACGAGTGGTTCATGTACCACGGGGCGCATTACGGTTACCGTTCGGCGAACGCGCTGGCGTTGGAGAACTGGGTGGACGTGTACGACGGTTACTTGGGGATCGCCTTGGCCGATACGTACACTTCTGATAATTTTTTCGCCAGTTTCAACACGAAGTACGCCAAGCTGTTCGACGGCTTGCGCTGGGATAGCGGCGATCCTTTCGAGTTCACCGAGAAGGCCCTAGAACACTATCGCCTTCACCGCGTGGACCCGAGGACGAAGACTGTCGTGTACAGCGATGCCCTCGATCTGGAGGGGGTACGGAAGATCAAGGCGTTCGTGGCCGGACGTTTGCACGACGTGTACGGGATCGGCACTTATATCACCAATGATGTGGGGGTGAAGCCCCTGAATATGGTGATCAAATTGTTTGAGTGCCGGCCGAAAGGGAGCGGGGAGTTCCTGCCTACCGTGAAATTGTCGGACGTTGCCGGGAAGCACACGGGCGATCCGGACGAGATAGATTTATGTTTGAGAATGTTAAGATTGAAATAATGAAGGAATGTTTGTTTTTGGAGTACCCGGCATGCGGTACTTGCCGGAAGGCCCGGAAGTGGTTGGACGAGCATGGAGTGTGTTATGCGGATCGACATATCGTGGACGATCGCCCGACGATCGACGAGTTGCGGGAGTGGGGGGTGCGAGGTGGTTTGCCTTTGCGGAAGTTCTTTAACACAAGCGGTTTGGTCTACAAGTCCATGCAGTTGAAGGACAAGCTCGATGGGATGAGCGAGGCGGGGCAGTTGGAGCTGCTGGCGTCAGACGGGAAGCTGGTGAAGCGTCCCCTGCTAGTGGGCGAGGATTTCGTGCTGGTGGGCTTCAAGCCGGAAGAGTGGGAAAAGGTGTTACAAAAATAATAATACGTTTTTATGTTGGTTACATACGAGGATATTCGGAACGACGAGAGTATAAAGTGTTATATCACGGAGGCCGACAAGGCGTTGTGTGCCCTCGGCTACACGGAGCATTCGTTCCCGCACGTGGTGAAGACGGCTACGATGGCGGAGATGATTTTATTGACGTTGAATTACCCGAGGCGCACGGCCGAGCTGGCCAAGATTGCCGGGTACATGCACGATATAGGGAATATCGTGAACCGCATTGATCATGCCCAGAGCGGGGCGGTGATGGCGTTTCGCCTGCTGGATCGCATGGGGATGGATCCGGGGGAGATCGCCCAGGTGATCAGTGCTATCGGTAACCACGACGAGGGTACTGCCGCGGCGGTGAATCCTATTGCGGCAGCGTTGATCCTGGCGGACAAGACGGACGTGCGGCGGACGAGGGTACGTAACCGGGATTTTTCCAGTTTCGATATCCACGACCGGGTGAATTATGCCGTGGAGGAGTCTAGCATTTATTTTAACGACGATCATTCGGCCATTATCCTCGACCTGAAGATTGATACCTCTATTTCCGCCGTGATGGATTATTTCGAGATTTTCCTCGGGCGCATGCTATTAAGCCGTAAGGCAGCCGAGTTCCTGAAAATTCATTTCGAACTGGTGATCAACGGGCAAAGACTGCTGTAATTCTGTAACGTTTATAAAGTTCGAGGATTCCTGCGGGGCGCTTTGTCAATGTTAGTACGAGCTACCGTTTAAACACGGTCCGAAGGATACCTGTTGTTAGTCGGTCATGTACTGTTTGGAGCGGTTGTCTTCCACGCGTTTCGGGGGCATGATTAATATAAGTAGCGAGCCGAGGATGATGATGCAGGCAAGGATGTAGTCGCGCGTGTCGAGGTCGGGACGGAGGTCGATCGAGTAGACAGCGATCCACGCTTCGAGGCCGAAGGTCATCATGGGTTGGAAAGCTCTAAACGTCATGAACGTTTCGGCTGTGGCCGTTTGTAGCGTGGCGTAGTAGAGGTAGGTTGACACGGAAGTTAGGAAGAATCCCGTGATGCAGGCGGCAATGATGGTCGTCGGGTGGAATATCTCGTCGAGGCGGGGCAGGTAGAGTAGCGAGAAGGGGATTGCGAGGAGTTCTTTGGCGAAGAAGTGTTCCGCCAGAGCGATCAGTATCAGGAGGATCATCACCGCCGTGCCTCCCCAGAACATGGTGAACCCGGAGATCCCGCATTTCTGGCGGACGGTGGTGTTTGGGCTGGCCACGGTGGTTTTCTCGACCACGATAGCCCGTGTGCAGCTCGCTAGGACAGCGAGGGAGACGAGTATGCTTACCCGCAACTGGATGGCCTCCGGCAGGGAGCGGATGAACAGGACGATGCCGACGGTGATGACCAGCATTCCCACGATGTCGCTGCTGTGTGGTTTGCGCTTGAAGAAGATGTAGGCGAGGATGGCCGTAACGACTACTTCTATGTTGATGAGGAGGCTGGTTTCCGTGCTGGTGATATACAGGTAGACGGCCGCAAGGAAGAAGTTGCGGAGTATCTGTAACAGGGTGTACAACCACGAGTAGCCGACGCCCGCTTTCCACCCTTGTGCGGTCACGGGTTTACGGATCAGCAATAACGCCACGCCCCCGGCGAAAATCTGCATCGAGGCGAAAACTAGTATGTTGGCGTCGTAGTTCAACAAGCAGAAGCGGGTGATGACGCTGATGACCGACCAGGTGATGATGGATAGTAAGGCATATAAAGCTCCTATTTTCATGTTTCCTTTTCTTGTGTTCCTGGGATATAACGATTCGTCCGGGAAAAGGTTTTTTGTCAAAATAAAATATACCTTTGTTTTAGTATTTATAACAACCTAAAACACGGGGGGACTGAATTATGATTGAACCGGAAGTAAAGGAGATGAGATATACGAGGAGTTCGAGGGAGTTTTTCGAAACGGGGGTGACACGGGATGTTGCGTACCGGGTCGGGCGACTGAAAGCGTTGAGACAGGCGATACGGGAACGGGTGGAACGGGTGAACGCTGCGTTGTGGAGTGATTTGGGAAAGTCGGAGGGTGAGGCTTACTTGACGGAGATCGGGATGGTGCTGGGTGAGATTGATTATCACGTGAGGCGTTTGGGGCGTTGGACGAGGGAGCAACGGGTGGCTACCCCGCTGGCTTTTTGGCCGTCGAGGAGCCGGGTGTTACACGAGCCGTACGGGGTGGTGTTGGTTATTGCACCTTGGAATTATCCTTTTCTGTTGTTGCTAGAACCTTTGATCGGGGCCGTTTCGGCGGGGAATTGCGTGTTATTGAAGCCGTCGCCTTTCGCCCCGACGACGACGGGAGTGATCCGGGAGATCGTGGATTCCGTTTTTGAACCGGGACACGTGGCCGTGTTCGAGGGAGATGGGGAGGTGGTTGAGGAGTTGTTGCGGGAACGTTTTGATTATATATTTTTCACGGGTGGGTCCCGGTTCGGGCGGCACGTGATGGAGGCGGCGGCGAGGCACCTGACCCCGGTGACGCTGGAGTTGGGAGGGAAGAGTCCTTGTATCGTGGGACGGGAGGCGGATCTGGAGATTGCGGCTCGCCGCGTGGTGTGGGGAAAGTTTGTTAACGCCGGGCAAACGTGTGTTGCCCCGGATTACGTGCTGGTGCACGAGGAGCAACGGACGGCGTTTGTCGAGGCCATGAAACGGGCGATCGGGCGTTTTTACGGGGACGATCCTTACCGGAGTCCCGATTACCCGCGGATCGTCCACCGGGCGGGAACGGAGCGACTGGCACGCTTGATGAGTTCGTCGGGACAGGTAGTGATCGGGGGCGAGGTGAGGATCGAGGAGAGGTACGTTGCCCCGACAGTGTTGATCGAGGTGGAGAGCGACAGTCCCGTCATGCGGGAGGAGATTTTCGGTCCCCTGTTGCCCGTGCTGACTTACCGGGAGGTGGGGGAGGCGATCCGTTTCGTGAACGGGCGGGATAAACCGCTGGCACTCTATTATTTCGGCCCCCGGCGGGAGGCCTGCGAAGTGCTGGCCCGCACGAGTTCGGGAGGGGCTTGCGTGAATGACATGCTTGTCCACCTGGCGAATCCCCGTTTGCCTTTCGGAGGCGTGGGGATGAGCGGGATGGGGAAGTATCACGGGAAGGCGAGTTTCGAACTTTTCAGTAATTTGCGTTCCGTCGTGAAATCTTTTACGTTTTTTGATAACCCTTTTCGTTATGCCCCGTATAAACATTTGAATTTGTTGAAAAAATTCATGTAATGTCTGGTGAGTTTATTATATTTGTTGAAACTTTTAAATATTTATGCTATGAAAAAGTACATTTGCACAGTATGTAGTTATATTTATGATCCTGCGGTTGGGGATCCTGATGGTGGAATAGCACCCGGAACTGCTTTTGAGGATATACCGGAAGATTGGGTTTGCCCGCTTTGCGGCGTTGGTAAAGAGGATTTTGAGCCGGTTGAGGAATAAAAAATGGGAAGTTTAAAACTTCCCATTTTTTATTCCGGTTTGTAAGGTTTATAAGGTTGTTGGAACCCTGCGGGGCGGCAGATTGAACTGCCAATAAATCCTGTCAGAAGGACACCTGTAACTTTATGAACCTTATAAACTCAATGGCTCCATTCTGCGAAGAAGTCATTTCCCTTGTCATCGACGATGATGAATGCCGGGAAGTTTTCTACCCGGATTTTGCGGATAGCTTCCATGCCTAATTCTTCAAAAGCGACGATCTCTACCGATTTGATGCTTTCTTTTGCGAGGATCGCTGCCGGGCCCCCGATGGAACCGAGGTAGAAGCCTCCGTGTTTCTTGCAGGCGTCGGTGACGGCTTGTGAACGATTTCCTTTGGCAACCATGATCATTGATCCGCCGTGATCCTGGAAGAGGTCAACGTACGGGTCCATGCGTCCGGCCGTGGTCGGTCCGAAGCTACCGGATGCCATTCCTTTCGGGGTTTTGGCCGGTCCGGCGTAATAGATCGGGTGGTTCTTGAAGTATTCCGGCATGGGTTTCCCCTCATCCAGCATGGCTTTGATCCGGGCGTGAGCGATGTCGCGGGCCACGATCAGAGTTCCCGACAGGTTCAGGCGGGTTTTTACCGGGTATTTGCTTAGTTCTTTCAACACGTTTTCCATGGGTTGGTCGAGGTCGATGTTCACGGCAGGAGCCAGCGCCGGGTTTTCGGCCGGTAGGAAACGGGCCGGGTTCTTTTCCAGTTGTTCGAGGAAGATACCGTCTTCGGTGATCTTGGCCTTGATGTTCCGGTCGGCACTACAGCTCACGCCGATACCCACGGGACAGGAAGCCGCATGACGGGGCATACGGATGACACGCACGTCGTGTACCCAGTATTTACCGCCGAATTGCGCACCGATACCCATGTCTTGGCATATCTTCTGGATTTTGGCTTCCCATTCCAGGTCGCGGAAGGCTTGCCCGCCCTCGTTCCCCTCAGTGGGAAGATGGTCGTAATATCCCGCGGAGGCTTTTTTCACGGTAGTCAAGCAGGCTTCGGCCGACGTGCCACCGATCACCACGGCCAGGTGGTAGGGAGGACACGCGGAGGTTCCCAGGTCTTTCACCTTGTCCTTGATGAATTTCGTGAGAGATTCCTCGTTCAACAGGGCTTTGGTTTGCTGGTACAAAAAGGTTTTGTTAGCCGAGCCACCGCCCTTGGTGATGAATAGAAACTCGTATTTGTTGCCTTTCGTGGCGTAGAGGTCGATCTGTGCCGGGAGGTTGGTTCCGCTGTTCTTTTCGTTGAACATGGTGTAGGGGACTACCTGTGAATAGCGCAGGTTACGATCTCGGTAAGTCTCGAATACTCCCTTGCTGATAGCCTCGGCGTCGTTGCCGTCGGTCCACACATTCTCGCCTTTTTTACCAATGGCGATGGCAGTTCCCGTGTCCTGGCAGGTGGGAAGTTCTCCTTCCGCCGTCACGACTTGGTTCATCAACATGGTGTGAGCCACGAATTTGTCGTTGTCGCTAGCTTCTGGGTCTTTCAGTATATTGGCCAGTTTCTGCAAGTGAGAAGCCCGCAGGTAAAATGACACGTCGGTGTATGCTTCCCGGGCGAGGAGTTCAAGCCCTTCTTTTTGAATCTTTAATATTTTACCTCCCTCGACTTCTATGGTCTTCACGTAGTCCTTCGTCAATAAACGATATTCCGTTTCGTCTTTTTGAATTGGAAATGGTTCCTGATACTTGAATTCTGCCATGATTCTTTATTGTTTAGTGTTCTAAATATTTTCGTTTTCTATAACGGAAAAATTTCTTTAATATGACGCAACGAAATTAGAATTAATAAACGAGAAGTCCAATTACTTTTAACGGAAATATTCGTGGATGACGGAACTTGTTAAAGATTAGTTTACTCCTTTTTCGTTGATTCTTCGATCTCTTTCTCTAGGTTGTTCATCCCTTCTTTGAAGGAGCGAACGCCTTTACCGATGCCTTTCATCAGTTCGGGAATCTTTTTGCCGCCGAAGAACAGCAGCACGACTAGGGCGATTAACAGCATTTCTTGCATGCCGATACCGCCAATGAGTAAAGGTGTTGTCATCATGTTTGTTGTGTTTAGAATCCTACTTGTTTTTGTTGTTCGGCGTTGTAACGGTTGCCTGTGACGGGAATGGCCGCTATCGTCTCTTCTAGTTCTTTCCATTCATCGGGTGTCACGGTGAATTCCGATGCTCGCAGGTTTTCTTCGAGATGTGCGAGTTTCGTCGTGCCGGGAATTGGGACGATCCATGATGCCTTTTGCAATAGCCATGCTAATGCGACTTGCGCAGAGGTCATGCCTCGTGTACGGCCGAAGGCTTGCAGGGTATTGACGATACGGGTGTTCGCTCGGATCGCTTCGGGCGTGAAGCGGGGTAGTGTTTGGCGGTTGTCATTATCCGGATCGAATGCGGTGTATTCGTTGATACAGCCGCCCATGAATCCGCGGTTGATGGGGCTGTACGGGACAAAGCCGATCCCCAATTCTCGGCAGGTTTCCAGTACTCCGTTCTCTTCGACCGCCCGGTGCATCAGGTGGTATTCGCTTTGTATGGCCGTCAACGGTTGTACGGCGTGTGCTTTGCGGATCACTTCGGGACTTACCTCGCATAATCCCCAACGTTGAACTTTGCCTTCTTTTATCAAATCGGCAATCGTTCCCGCAACGTCTTCGATCGGTACTTTCGGGTCGAAACGATGCTGGTAGAAGAGCGGGATTGAATCGGTACGCAAGCGGCGCAATGATTCTTCGCAGTAACGGCGGATTGTGGACGGGCGGCTGTCCTGACGACCTGTTCCCTTGCCGTTGATGACCTCATGACCGAATTTGGTCGTTACATGAATGCGTCCTTTGAATTCGGAGAGAGCTTCTCCTGCCAGTAGTTCGTTGGTTAGCGGACCGTAGATGATGGCCGTGTCGAAAAGCGTTACGCCCCGGTCTACCGCTTCGTGAAGCAGGCGGATGCACGTTTTCTTGTCGGGATGTTGACTACGATTGTAGGTCATGCCCATTATGCCGAAACCGAGGTCCGAAACTTCCATTGACGCCGCACCCTTTCCCAATACCCGATGTCTCGTGATGCGTGCTGTATTGCCGTTATTACCGGAGAAGTCCGGTTGTTGCGGTTCGGAGGCGAAAACTTTGTTTAATCCCGCAGGCATGGCTAAAGCCGCTCCCGTCAAAGCCGCCGTTTTCAAGAATCCGCGACGGCTGATGTTTATTTTGTTACTTTCTTCCATAATACGTTTCGTTTATAGGTTTATACTTGTTTTTTGATTTGATACAAAGATAAAGAGAGAGCCTCGCTGCGGTTTTGCTGCGAAGCTCAAATAACTTTGTTCACAAGATCACGTGTTATTTTGTCGGGGCAACTCCGTATGTTTCCTTGTAGATTTTGGAGAAATGTGATAGGTTTTTGAAGCCGACATCGAAGCAGACTTCCGAAACTTTCTTTCGTCCTTTTCTGATTAGCTCATGGGCGGCTTCCAATCGACGGCGGATGATCCATTTCTGGGGGGTAAGGTTACTGATTTTGGCGAAGTCGCGCTTGAAGGTTGCGAGGCTACGTCCCGTGTAACTGGCGATCTCTTCCATCGAAAGGTCGCACATGTAGTTTTCGTTCAGGTAGTCGATGATGTCTATCTTCCACGGGGTAACAAAATCGAATAGTGAGGCGTAGAGGTGCTTGTCTGTGTTGAGCAAGATGTACGTTCCCTCCTGCATTTTGAGTTTCAATAGTTCCTCGGAAGGTTTTATGCCGGATTCGAAATAGGGTAGAATGGATTCGAACAGGCTTTTAATGTCAGGACGTCCGGCGGGCAACAGGTATAGGCTTTGTTTATCCCGCTCTACATCTTCCGGTAACACAGATTTATCTATATTCTGATAAAATTCGCGTAGGAAGTTACGGGAGAATTTCAAAACGATCGAGTGGTAAGGTCTTCCTTCTTTGACATGTTTGTGCAGGTGCATTTGGTTGTCTCGCCGCATAAAAGCGCATTCCCCCTCGTGTAGAATGGTCTTTTTCCCTTTTTCTTCGATTTCCAGTTCTCCGGAACAAAGATAAATCAAGGTATGTTCGCGGTTCGGATGCGAACATTGATGGTCATCTGTGAAAAAACTTGCGATGAACACGTTGGAGTAATCAAGTACCTTTAGTTCTTCCATAATATTCGATCAATTTGTAATGCCCTTCGAAAATACATTTTTCTGTAAAGAAAAAGAATTTTCTTGCCATTTATTTTGTTGTGGGGTTCGATTTCATGGAATAGTTTAATAAAAAGCCCGTCTAACTTGTTTATTGTTAGACGGGTTTGTTTTACGTTAATCTTCTGATTTATCAGATTATTAGTTCTTCAACAACTTGTCGATAGAGGTGATCTGGTAATCGTAGAATGCGCGAGTTGCGGCGTTTCCGGTTCCCCGTTTCTCCTTGTAAAGAGCTTGTACTTTCTTTAATAAGGATAACATCGCCGGACGTCCCACTGATGCCGGGATCGAGGGTGCTCCCATTGTTACGCGGAAATAGTCGCGTTCGCCCAAGTTGCAAGCGGCATGGCTGCATAATTTATGTTGGCTGTTCACGCTGTTCTCTAAAGAGGCCAAGGCTTGTGCCGGGTCGATAGAGGAGAATCCTCTTTGCGAGCCAGCAGATGCCGGAGCGGCTTGGAGACCGCTAAGTTGGCTGGCCACGGAGATCATGGCAGCTTGCAGGTTCATTTCCTCGTGAGAAAGTGAACGAGATGCAAGTGTCGGGGCAACGATCAGTTTGTAAGCGTCGTTCACGTAAGCATCCAGCTTGTAGGCGTCTTTCTGGCCTGAACGTTCTCCCTCGTAAATGCTACCCATGGCAACCGGGTTGAAGATTTTACCTACAACAGCATATTGTAACTGGTCGTACATGTTCGGGTTTAATTCCAATTTTTCTCTTAGTTCGTTCGTGATCAACCATTTCGGGCAGGTAGTAACCTCGTTTATCAACCATTTGATAGCTTCTTGTTGTTTGGCTTTGGAAATGTAACTTTTTGCCGCACCACCTTTGCCGTCCTGCACGAGGTCTGAGAATTCAACACCTCCGGGGTAAGCCAGTACATGGCTGAGCATCCGTTGATATTGATCCACGATTCCCTTGTAATATACTTTCATGTCCTTGTAAGAGGCACCCGGTTTGGCGCACCATTCTTCAAGGTTTTTCATGATAATCTTGAGGTTCTTGATGCAAAGTGAATTGGCTTTCACGTGATTGTCACCCAAGTCCTCGGTTTGATCAGTCGGGTCAAGTGTAGCGGGGAATTGTTGAGCCCCGAAACGATACATCGGATCATTAGATTTCTCTTCGATCCAGCTATTTAAAGTGGCTACTTCGTCATCCGGAGTTTTGGCGTTCGGAACGATCCGGTAACCCCAGTTGATAGCGTAAATGTCGTATACTCCCAGTACGGGCGGAACGAGGTTCACGCCGCGTTCGTAGTCACCGGGTTGTGCCACGTAGTTGTTACGAGCGTAGTCCATAATACTCGGGGTTGTACCGAATTTCTTGGTGAATGACGGGCTGCGCAGAGAGTCCACGGGGAAAGAGTAGCTTGCACCCATGTTGTGCATCAATCCGAGGGTGTGTCCGATCTCGTGAGATGCCACGTAACGCAAGGATTCGTTCATCACGTCGTCGCTGAATACCTCGGTACGAACGCGGGGGTCAACAGCTCCGGTCTGAACGAAACGCCAGTCATGCACGAGGGAGATCACGTTGTGATACCAGATAACATCGGCCACGAGAATCTCGCCACTCCGGGGGTCCACGTAACTCGGTCCCATGGCATTGGCGGTAGAGGTAACGGCGTAACGCACGCAGTTGTAACGGATATCGTCCGGGTCGAAATTAGGATCGTCGGTCGGGTAATCTTTGGCGATGACTGCGTTCTTGAAACCGGCTTTCTCGAAAGCGATGTTCCAGTCCTCGATACCTTGTTTAACGGCTCCTCTCCATTTTTCGGGGAAAGCGTTGTCCACGTAGAAAATGATCGGTTTCACGGGTTCCACGAGTTCACCGCGCAAGTAAGCGGCCATATCCTTGGGTTCCATGCGCCAGCGGTGGATGAATTCGTAGTCTTCCACGCGGTCTTTGTCGCTCGTGTAAAAGTTGCGTGGGGAGCTGAAGAAGCCAACGCGTCTGTCCTTGTAACGGATAGGCATGGGATCTTTATCTAGTTCGACAACTGAACGACGAACGATAAGGGTATAAGGCCCGTTTTGACCGTTATAGTTCATTTGCGAGGAGATTTCCATGTTACGAGGGAAGTTTTTCACCTCTTTCACGCGGGATGCCGACGGGTCGAACATGGCGGTTGATTTTTTCCCGGTCATGGGACTGGGAGCGAGCGGGGACAGGCTTTTTTCTTCCCGTCCGAAGAAGGCCGTCATGTCGATTAATAGGGTATCGCCTTTGCTGGCTTTTACTTCGAAAGTCTTCATGATCGGATCGTTGAAGTTCCGGCGGAAAGACGGTGTGATCGGGTCACCTTCACGAAGGACATCCTCGTATAGCACGGCGTGCATGTAGACGTTGGTCGAGTCGGTCGAGAAACGAACCATGAACGGGTCGTTGATCATTTGACCAGCCACGAAATCAGTTGCGGCGCTGGTCTCGGAAAGACGGTTGGCCAACAAGTAGATTTTGTCGAGATTCCGGGCTTGAATGGCCCACATTAAAGTACCTTTCGGGGTGTAGTAAGCATCGATAACTCCCGGTAAATATTTGGCTCCTTTTACTTGCTTGTCAAAAGCGGATTCTTTAGGAGCGGGAGGGGTTGCAGGTTGTTCGGTTTTCGCTTTTTTCTTCTTTTTCTTGAAAGGGAAAGCTTGTGCCGTGGAGCCTGCGAATAACGACAGGGCAACAACTGCCAGTAAAATTTTCCTCATAGTTCTCTTCGTTTAATCAATTAATTATATCTCGTTTATTAGATTTGTTTTCTAATTTATTGCACTCCAATGCTATTCGGGCTATCGGAGGGGGACTGCGTCTTCCAGTTCTTCTGCCTGAAAGTTTTTGACAGCGGGCGAAGGTAGGTAAAAAACAATAGGAATTGTCTTACCGTTTTGTTAAAGTTTAGTTTGAAAGACAATATTTATTGTACCTTTGCATTCGAGTGACGGCGTTACGTTACAGGTTTGTAGGTTACAAGTTACAGGGTATAAATGTTAAAAAAGACAAAATGAATTCCGAGACGATATTTATTATTATTGTTGTTTTTCTGTGTTTGGATTTCGTGCTGGAGCGGGTGTTGGAATACGTGAATTCCAAGCACATGTCGCCCGTGTTGCCCGACAGTTTGAAGGGTATTTATGACGAGAAAGAGTACGGGCGATTTCAGGCGTACAAGCGGGAAAACGGTCGGTTGGACAGTTGGAGTTCGGGATTCAGTTTTATCGTGATGATCGTGTTCCTCGTGGCGGGAGGTTTCGGGTGGTATAACGGTTGGGTGGTCGCATGGACGGATAGTATCGTTTTGCAGACGATCCTGTTTGTGGTGGGGCTTTCGCTCGTTTCTTCCGTGCTGGATATCCCTTTTGATTATTACGCAACTTTCCGGATCGAGGAGAAGTATGGTTTCAATAAAACGACGAGGCGGGTGTATTGGTTGGATACCGTGAAGGAGTTGTTGCTTTCGTTGGTACTGGGATGTGTATTGCTGGCTCTCGTGGTGTGGTTTTACACGTGGGCTGGACCTTATTTCTGGCTATACGCGTGGGGAGCGGTGACCGTGTTCTCGGTTTTCATGGTCATGTTCTATTCGCAGTTGATTGTTCCCTTGTTTAACAAGCAAACGCCTTTGCAAGAAGGATCGTTGCGGGATAAGATACGGGCTTTTGCCGAGAAAGTCGGGTTCAAGCTGGATAATATTTACGTGATTGACGGTTCGAAACGCTCGACGAAAGCGAACGCTTATTTCACGGGACTGGGGCCGAAGAAGCGGGTCGTGTTGTACGACACGCTGATTGACGATTTGACGGAGGAGGAGATCGTGGCCGTGCTGGCTCACGAGATCGGACACTACAGGAAACGCCACACGTTGCGTTCGATGGGGGTGTCGATCCTGCAAATGGGTATTATTCTTTGGTTGTTCTCGCTCTGCGTGAATTGTGCCGCCTTGTCGGAGGCGTTGGGGGGTGACCGGGCGTATTTCCAGTTGGGGCTGATCGCTTTCGCTATCCTGTATTCGCCTGTTAGTTTGGTACTGGGGATCGGGATGAACGTGTGGTCGAGGCATAACGAGTACGAGGCGGATGGTTTTGCCGCCCGGAATTACGAGGGGGCTTATCTCGTGTCCGGGTTGAAGAAGATATCGGTGAAGTCGTTGAGTAACCTGACGCCTCACCCGCTGTACGAGTATATTTACTATTCTCACCCTTCTTTGTTGAAACGGATTGGTGCTATAAACGTATTTAAGAATAAAATATAAAACGATGAAAGCAATTATTATCACGATCGGGGACGAGATTTTGTTAGGGCAAATTCTCGACACGAATTCTCAATATATTTCAAAGCAATTGACCCGTCTGGGGGCAGAAGTAGCCGATATCTTGTCTATTGCCGATCAACGGGAGGAGATTTGGCAGTGGGTGGATTACGGGATGAAGCAGGCAGACTTGGTTGTCGTGACTGGGGGACTGGGGCCCACGAAGGATGACGTGACGAAAAAAGTGCTGGCGGATTATTTCGATACCCGCTTGGTGATGAACGAGGAGGTGCTGAAGTGGATCGAGAAGTTACTGGAAAACGGGGGAATGCGGATGAACGAGGGGAATCGGAGCCAGGCGCTTTTACCCGAATCGGCCAAGGTGTTGTATAATCGCAAGGGGACTGCTTCCGGGATGTGGTTCGAACGGGATGGCAAGGTGCTGGTGTCTCTTCCGGGAGTGCCGTTTGAAATGGAGGATTTGATGATGCAATGTGTAATCCCGGAATTGCAACGTTTGTTCCCGCATCTGCATCTGGATTACCGGATGCTGAAAGTATATGACATCCCGGAATCGGAACTGGCGATTCTGTTGGAGAAATGGGAAGAACATCTGCCGGAAGGGTTCGGGTTGGCTTATCTGCCTTCGCCGGGATTCGTGAAGTTGCGGTTGATGGCAAAGGGGGATCAAGTGTATAACCTGGATGCCCGTTACGATAGTTTGAAAGAGGCGCTTGAAGGACAGCGTTACACGGAGGGCGAGAATGGGGGGACCGAACGGGAACTGGGCGAGTTGTTCCTGATGAGAGGGAAAACGATCGCCACGGCAGAGAGTTGTACCGGGGGAAATATCGCCGCACAACTCACGTCGATTGCCGGGGCTTCTGCTTATTTCAGGGGAAGCGTGGTGGCATACGCGAATGATGTGAAGGAGCGGGTGCTAGGAGTTCGTCGGGAGGATCTGGAGGAATTCGGGGCGGTCAGTGAGCCCGTGGTCCGGCAAATGGCGGAGGGGGTTCGCCGTCTGATAGGGACGGATTATGCCGTTTCCACTTCGGGAGTGGCAGGATCGACCGGGGGTACGCCAGAGAAGCCTGTGGGAACGGTGTGGATCGGGGTTGCCGGGCCGGAACGCACGATAGCCCAGAAGTTTGTCTTCTCTTTTACCCGTGAACGGAATATTGGTAAGGCAACGATGAAAGCGATCGAAATGGTGATCGAAGAAGTGCGCAACGGCTCGTTAAGCAAGTAGTTGACAGGTCTGTCGAAAAGCATCGAAAATAGACAAGGAATTATGATAAAAACCGATAGAAACGTGAAGATTCTGTCGGGTAAATTTTATTGAAAATTATAGTAAAAAGGCGGGTCTCGGTAAATTTTTTGAATTTCCTGTTTCTAATTCGAAAATATGAATTACATTTGCATATCTCACTCGGAAAATAATGCAACGTATAGCAACGCTGAAGGTATTATAAAGCCTCCGGTGCGTAGCTATACGCCGTGTTAAATTTTGGGTGAGATCTTAATTTAAAGTCCGGAGGCTTTTTATATTTTGTTGGTTAATGTGAATAACACATATAAATATTGTTATCGAATAACAATTGAGAATTCTAATTTTACCACAGAGTGGCGGGGCCGAGATGGTTACCCGCTTTTTTTGTGGATGCACGAATAATTTGATATATTGGGGAAGTAAATCATCTGTTATGAAAGTATTGAAACTCGTGTTGTTTTCCAACCTCTCTTGTTTTGCCGTCTTTGGTTATTGTGATATAGATTCAAAAAGGGAATAAAAAAAGTTTTGAAACTTTTGTTTTCAAAACTTTAATTTTGCGGTCTGGACGGGACTCGAACCCGCGACCCCATGCGTGACAGGCAGGTATTCTAACCAGCTGAACTACCAGACCAAAATGTTTTCAAAAATGGCGGTTCGGACGGGACTCGACCCCGCGACCCCATGCGTGACAGGCAGGTATTCTAACCAGCTGAACTACCAGACCAAAATGTTTTCAAAAATGGCGGTTCGGACGGGACTCGACCCCGCGACCCCATGCGTGACAGGCAGGTATTCTAACCAGCTGAACTACCAGACCAAAATGTTTTCAAAAATGGCGGTTCGGACGGGACTCGACCCCGCGACCCCATGCGTGACAGGCATGTATTCTAACCAGCTGAACTACCGAACCTTTTTTGCATCAAGTAACCACCGTTACTCTCAATTGCGGTGCAAAGATAGGTAGTTTTTCTTATTATGCAATATTTCGATATTGAAAAATAGAAAAAAATTACGTTTTTATTTATTGGGTAGATGATTCTTGAGTGCCCGCAAATAAAGGGATGAGTGGTATTATTGTTGAGAATGAAAGGGTTATTAATAAAAGTGATAAAGTGGTCTCTAAAATTTCGATTTCCGGTTTTGGAGTTTAATTTTTTCCTTATATTTGTGGCATATAATAATTGTCAAATTTAATTTAACTTATTAAGATAATGAACGTACCTGCAGAATTAAAGTACACTAAAGAACACGAATGGATTCGTGTTGAAGGTGAGGAAGCATATGTTGGAATTACTGACTATGCACAAAGTCAATTAGGTGACATCGTGTTTGTTGAGGTTGAAACAGAAGGCGACAACTTAGAGGCTGGAGATACTTTTGGTAGTATTGAAGCTGTAAAGACGGTTTCTGATTTGTACATGCCGGTCTCCGGAGAGGTATTGGAATTCAACTCGGAATTGGAAGATCAACCTGACTTGGTGAACAAAGATCCTTATGGAAAGGGTTGGATCATCAAGGTAAAAGTGGATGACGAGGCACAATTAGACGGTTTGTTAAGCGCTGACGCTTACAAGGCATCTATCTAATTTATTGATAATAATGGGACTGTGAGCGTTACTCTATCCGGGTAATGGATTCAGTCCCATTTGTTTTATAATATTGTATTTACTGGTTGAACGTTGAAGGAACGGTTGCTCTTTTTCAATTTTCAATTCTCAATTTTCAATTTCTATGACATTAATAAAATCAATATCCGGTATCCGTGGTACGGTTGGCGGACGTCCGGGTGATAATCTGACCCCGCTGGATATCGTGAAATTTGTTTCGGCTTATGCTACTTGGTTAAAAACGGGAGCCGGTAAGGAGAGAGCCAAGATCGTGTTGGGACGTGATGCCCGTATCTCCGGGGATATGTACGCGAAGTTAGTGGAAGCTACTTTATCGGGATTGGGGCATGACGTGGTGAACATCGGGTTGGCTACGACCCCGACGACTGAGATTGCCGTTACGGCAGAAAAAGCGGATGGGGGAATTATCCTGACGGCAAGTCATAACCCGAAACAATGGAATGCTTTGAAATTATTGAATAACCGGGGAGAATTCCTTTCCGCCGAAGATGGTGCACGGGTGCTTCAAATGGCAGAACAGGAATCATTCGAATATGCAGAGGTGGATGACTTGGGTACGATTACTCATAAAGATTACACGGATTACCATATCCAACACGTGTTGGACCTAAAACTGGTGAACCGGGAAGCGATAGCCAAGGCGAACTTGAAAGTGGTCGTGGATGCCGTGAATTCGGTAGGAGGAACGGTGATTCCCGCCTTGCTAAGAGCTTTGGGAGTGAAAGAGGTCGTTGAGTTGAATTGTGAACCCACGGGACGCTTTGCGCATAACCCGGAACCCATACCGGAGAACCTGACGCAAATCTCGGAGAAGATCAAGGCGTGTGGCGCTGATTTGGGTATTGTCGTGGACCCGGATGTTGATCGTCTGGCGTTAGTATGCGAGAACGGGGAGATGTTCGTGGAAGAGTACACGCTGGTGGCTGTTGCTGATTACGTGTTGAAGCATACGCCGGGAAATACGGTTTCTAATCTCTCGTCTTCACGGGCTTTGCGGGATGTTACCTTGGTTCATGGACAACAGTATAACGCTGCAGCTGTGGGAGAGGTGAACGTGGTGGCCAAGATGAAGGAAACGAATACTGTTATCGGGGGTGAAGGAAACGGGGGAGTAATTTACCCGGAAAGCCATTACGGACGGGATGCCTTGGTGGGTGTCGGTTTGTTCCTTTCTCATTTCGTGGCCGAAGGAAAGAGCATGACGGCCTTGAAAGCAACTTATCCGCAATATTTTATTTCCAAGAATAAATTGACTTTATCACCGGAGATGGACGTGGATAAAATCCTGGAAGGTTTGAAACAAAAATATGCATCGGAAGAGATTACCGATATCGACGGCGTGAAGATTGATTTCAAAGACGGGTGGGTCCACCTGCGGAAATCGAATACCGAACCGATCATCCGGATTTATTCCGAGTCAAAGGATGAGATGGCTGCCAATCGGTTGGCGGAAGACGTGATTAAAGTGGCAAAGAGTTTATATTGAAAAGAAGGGAGCCGATCGGCTCCCTTTTAGTTATTATTTTTCTCCAATGTAATGTAAATCAATACCATGTTGAGCGAATATTTTTATCAGATAATCGCATTTTTCTTTGATAAGCGGATATTTCGTGTATAGAGAATTCGTCTCTAATTCGCTTTTGCTTTGTGTGAAGATAAAGTTAATGTAACAGGTTAGGTCTTCATTTTCACTGAAGGGGGTATACTTTTTACTGAATGAATTATAGTTTCCTTCCAGAAATCCAAGTTTGTATGTGTCTTCCGGGTTTGTCCAAGAGTTTTCATAAGAGTATGGACTGGTGATGTCCGGATGTGATGAATGAACCAGAGAAAAGGAACAGAACGTGTTTATGATATCTGTACTTGGTAACTGAGCTATATTTTCATCCGTGGGGAAAAGTAAGAAATTAATAAATGTACGATTAATAGCTAATTTCATCCTTTTTCGGTACGTAGGAATTGAAATACGAGAAGCAAACTCTTTATCAACACGAGGAAGCGTGACATGATCCAAGCCTTGAATAATGATTCCTAATTTACAATTCTGAGAATATGCCATCGTGTCCAACAGAGGTTCATATTTGTCTTCCGGATATAACATTCCTGCTAAAAGAATTTTTGATGGGAGCAATGTTTTTTTGATAGAGTCCGGATATAAATCGATAAAATCTTCTTTTAAAAATCGGACGGCGGCACGGATTCCTTCTTCGTCAGCCCATTGCGTAATCTTGTAATTTAATTCTTTGCTTGCCGTGAAGTTGTAATTTAAATCGGGCAAGGTAAATTTGTACAGAACATTAATATCATAATCTTTGGACCAAGCTACGATTTGTTTATCAAAATCATGATTACCTTGTGGGATGTCGAAACGAGTTTCACTTTTTTCAGAGATACTAACATCGTCTTCATTATTGCATGAGTAGGCAAAGAATAGTAGGGTGAATCCAAAGCTTAGATTGATAATTGTTTTTATATTAATCTTTTTCATAATCTGTATTTTAGTTTAAACTAGGATTATTTTTCTTGTGTTCTTGCATAATTGGTAAAACCCATCTTGGAGATTCCGTTTCTAACTGAATCGTGTATTCGTCACCCGGAACGGTAGATTCATCAATATTGTGAGAGAAGCCTTTCATTCCGTAGCGACGTAAATCGAACCAACGCATACTTTCGATACAAAACTCACGTCGGCGTTCTTCCCGGCATTTCTCAAGAATGGTGTTTGCATCATTGTTGAACATACTTGTCGTCCAGCTTTGAGTAGCGTAATTACGGATACGTTTTTCCCGAATTTTATTTAGGTCATCTATGGCGTTAGTCAGATACTCGTTTTTTCCCGCTTTAGCTAGTTGGATGTAGGCTTCGGCACGGTTTAGGTATACTTCACTCAAGCGCAAGCAGGAACCAAACGGGAAAGGAGAGCCGATAAGGCCAACTTTTGAGCTTTTGCGTCTACCGTCTCTTGGACATAAATAACCGTTTAATCGCTGGTCATTGCTTTGGAAACATGAGATTAAGGCCGTTGAAGCTTGGAATGCTTCGGACATCCAAGAGGAATTCATTAAAGCATTTTCGTTTGATGTGGAGTAGAAGAATAAAATCTCAGAATTATCTACTTTAAAAAAGAACGGAAATGTATAAGAGTTCAAGAAATTCAATTGTGTCGGATAGTTTACTGTAGTCATATTGAAAATGGGGAGTTTTCCCCCATAAAAATCGATTAATGCAGAGGTATGTTCTTTTACTTTTTCCCAATTCTCCATGAACAGATAGTAACGGCTAGCAAGTAGATGTGCGGCATTGATTCCGATCCGGTATTTCGAACCTTTGGCCTCTATTTTTGTTAAGCAGGCGATGCCTTCTTCGATATCTTTGATGATTCTATCATAGACTACCGAAACATTGCTGCAGGGAACGTTGGTGGGTGCAATTTCGCTTGTTAGTTTTAGAGGGATTCCTTTGGAGTTTCCATGAGGGGCATTGGGTGCGTTATATGGGTAAGCATATAAATTTATTAAATTGAAATAGTAGAAGGAACGTAATACTAAAGCTTCTCCTCTTACCCGGGTTTTGATGTTTTCTTCTCCAGTAACTTCGTCAATTAAATCAAGTACAACGTTACATCCGGCGATGAGTTTGTAGAAAGCTTTATAGGAATCTAGTTCGATTTTTCTATTTGCTTTTGACATGATTTCTTTACAATCATCAAACATGGTTGTATTATCACTACTTCCTCGACCTCCCCATAGATAGATATAACTGAATACTTCGGTTTGGTTTTGTGTGTTTGTTGAAGTCGTCATATATTGTTCCACGTCATCGTCCAGTAGAAAAAGGTAGGGCATTAGGGATATTGCACTTCTAGGGTATCCTTCGTATGCGAGTAGTTGGTCCAAATCCTCGATGGAAGAAGGAATGACTTCGTCTTGTGAAGATTCCTCCAAAAAATCATTACATGAGGATAAACTGATCACGGTAACTAATAGTATGTATTGTATAATGTTTTTCATATCTGTTAATGTTTAAAAACCTAGACTGATGCTTAATGAAAATTTGCGTTGGCGATCGACAACTGGAATGATTTTGTTGGCATTTGAGCTTAGAGTTTCCGGGTCTTGTTTTCCTAATCCTTTACTTTTTATGATGAAAGGATCTGTGACCGTCAAACCGAATACCAAACTACTTAAACCTGTTTTTTCCAGTTGTTTTCTAGAGAATGCGTAGGCCACATTTATATTATTACAACGCAGATGATTGGCTTTGACAACCCGATAATCAGAAAGATTGTACATTGTATAACGATATGTTGCGTTATAATTGTCTATAGATAGGGAATTATCCGGTAGATAGTTTTTCAAATCTTCGTCTTTTGCTAATAAAGCTGGAATGTTCGTGTACTTTTCGTCTCCGGGATTGCGCCAACGTTTGGCTAATATGTTGCTGGCATTTTTTTCCGGATTCGGGATTGTAAGAGCTCCGGCTCCGTTGGATGAGGTGGAACTTCGCATGAATGGGTTTAAGCGTTTGTGATGACCGAGTTGGATGTTAAATGTTGCGCCCAGAGTAAATTGTTTGTACCTGAATGAAGTTGACAAACCTCCACTGAATATCGGATCTTTTACGCCGCTATATACCATGTATTCCAATAAAGAGCCGGATACGGGTGTTAGGGTTCCGGGAGTTTCGTCGATGATTGCGAATTTTGGACGTCCTTCATTAGATAGACCAATGTAAGGAAATGACCAGAAACTACCTAATGCGTAACCGTCGACAATTACACTTCCGTTCGTAATTTTTTCAAGGTTTGGAATATCCACATTATCTTTTATTTTATTTCGGTTGAAGCTGGTCGTGGCACTAATACTCCAACGTAAGTCTTTATGCTGTAACGGGACAACGGTTACGGCCAAATCGTACCCCTTGTTAATAACAGTTCCGTTATTGATGCTCATGCTTGTTGTTCCGTTTTCAGTTGGAATCGCTACGGGAGAGATGACATCGGTCGTTTTTTTGTAATAATATTCAACTGTTCCAAACAAACGATTGCCAAACAAAGAAATGTCAATTCCTAGGTTTAGGTTACCGGTTTTTTCCCATTTTAGGTCTTTGTTAGCGAATTGTTTGATCGCTAAGAATTGTTCTCCAGTTAGGACGTCCGGGGCAATGTTGAATTGAGCTATGATGTCGGGGCCCACGTTTGAAGCCGCTGTTCCTTGGTAACCGTACGATCCTCTGAATGTAAGTGCGTTTAGCCAACCAAATTGACGGAAGAAATTTTCCTGTCCAATTTCCCAGCGGATACCGGCTGACCAAGTGGGATTGAAACGATTATTCGTGTTTTCCCCAAATCGGTTGGATGCATCGTTACGTAGGTTGAACGAGAAACTGTATTTGGTACTGAACGTGTATCCTAGAATAGCATAAAAAGACATGTTATTTTCGACCCTGTCGATAATGGATGTCGAATGGCGTTCGGAAAAATCAGGCGTGGTCAAATCAATAATATTGGAATTCGGGTATATTTTTCTCACGTATTCGATAATACCTTGCGTTGAGTAGTTATAATCAATACTTTTTCCCCGATCGGGCATGTAACCGTATTCCAAGCCTTTTTGTCCGGTATACGTGTTACTTCTTATTTCGTTTCCGAGGACAATATTTATGGCATGTACCCCATCTTTACCAAACGTTTTACCGTAATTTAATTGATTTCGGAAGGTATAACTTTGTTGTTCTGTAAAATTATAATTTAGAATACCACCATAAGGTAGGGCAGAAGCTAGTGCCAACCAAGCATCTTTTTCACTGGTCACGAGTTCGCCATAATTAGCACCTCTGATTTTTGATACGGCATAAGAATGATCATCGGCCCATAAATTTGCCGTGGTTGTTGTTTTAGAGAAAGCTCCCGTCATTTCCCATTTTAGTTCTGGGAGAATGTTCCAAATAATGTTTCCTTGCACGTCGAAGTTTGTATTTTTATTCTCGTTGCCGGTATGTTTCAATTCATTGAGAAAATTGTAACGAATATCTCGTTTAATTATTTTCGTACTGTTGTTTTCTGTATATTTGAATTCCGGGGTTGTTTCATTTGTTAAGTACCATTCGTCAGAAGCTAATATACGGCTAGTACTGAGTGCGTAATCTTCGGGATTTACTCCTGTGTAATAAGCGTTCGTGATGGATTGATTTGCAGAGAATTTTAAGTATGTTCTTAGATTTTCCCGTAATTTGGTGTCCACGTTCAAAGTTACCGTTTTTCTTTTCTGGTCGTTTCCCTTGTAGCTGTTAAGAGAGTTATTATACCCAACAGAACCGTAAAAGTTTAATTTTTCGTTCCCTCCGCTTAAACTTAACGTGTAGTTTTGACTGATAGCGTTTCGGGCAAGAATATCGAACCAGTCCGTATTTCTTTTTTCCATACTGGTTACCTGATGGTTGAATTCCTCGTTGGAGATTTTTTTGGTGATTAATTGTTGGTAAAGACCTTCGTAACCGATATTTTCCGGGAACTGAGAAAAAGGAAGACCTGATTCGATAATTTCTTTGGATAATTCAATTCTTTCTGAAGAATTCATTCTATCAGTTTGGGCATAAGTACGTTTCGGGGTAATTGATATATCACTTCGGAAATTCACACTGATACGTCCTTGAGTGTTTGTCCCTCTTTTGGTAGTTATTACAATTACTCCGTTGGCTGCTCGTACTCCATAAATGGCAGCAGCAGAGGCATCTTTCAGAAAAGTAATGCTTTCAATGTCATCCGGGTTTACGCCAGATATGCTACTTCCTGATATACTAGTCATGGCACTGGACATATCACCTGAACTGAGAATGTCATTCAGTTGCTGTCCTTCGAAGGGAAGTGGTTCTTCGCGAATCATACCGTCAACGACCCATATCGGTGAAGCGTTTCCCACGATGGTTGAAGTCCCGCGAACTCTTACTTGAGCAGCGGTTCCGATCATCCCGGAAGGAATGGTGATGCTGACTCCGGGGATAAGTCCCTGTAAAGCCATGTCGAGGCGGTTTACCCCGGCAATTCGGATGTCATCGCCTTTCACTGTATAGGTAGAACCGACTACTTCGTGACGTTTAAGTCTTTGGTAACCGGTAACAACCACTTCTTCCAAATCCTGATTTTTTTCTTCAAGAACTATTTTGTAGAATATTTTTTTCTTCTCAATGGTAACTTCTTGGGTTTTCATCCCAACAAAAGAGAAAACAAGCGTGGAATTTTCGGGAATTGTTATTGTGAATTCTCCTTTTGCATTAGTAAGTACACCGATTTTATTGTCACTTTTTAATGTTACACTGGCTGAAGGTAATGTCATACCTGTAACATCGGTTACACAACCGGATACGGTAACTTGATTTTTTTGGGCAAGTAGGTTATCCGGGATTATAAATAATAATACGAGCAAAACTCCATTTATTATGGTGTGTTTTATATGTTGTATATTGTTTTTCATGTGGAATTTATATTAGTAGTTAAAATCGGTGGAAGCTTTGATGTCCAATGTGATAGACCCTTGAGGACCGGGAACAAGTGAATTTATCCGGATCACGTGTGGCCTTTTTTGTTGAGTAGATTGGTCTTCGGGCCAATTCGTGTATCGACATTCGATAAATATGTAAATTCCGTAAACGACCGGGGCTTCCGACGTAGTAGAAGAAGTTTGTGCGTATTTTAGTAAATCAGTAGTAAGGTTGTAATCTTCAAAAGGACTTCTTGAAATAGCTTTAAGAAGATAGGGAAATTGAATACTCATTTTAGAATTTTCTCCAACAGGGATTTGTTCTATAAGAGGGATTGAATAAGGCTTGAATATTTCAGCGTATTCTGCTTGCGAGAGGTAGGAATACCAGCTTGTTGTGTAATAATTGGAACCAACAAGGGGGATAAATCTTTGGTTTTGTTCGTAAGTAGGAACTACGCCTTCTTCTCCCCAGAAATAGCATAGACTGATTTCTAATAATTCGTCCATATTCATTTGGCGAACCTCTTTCAGGGTGTAACTTTTTCCGGTAGTGATATTTAAGAATCCTCCGTATTCTTTGTTATCTTGTGCACCTAAAGTAACCGTGTAACTCTTTAATTCTTCAGCTACAAGAATAGAGATCGTTTTACTTCTTAATTGTTTCGGGGTATTGTTATCTTGACAAATGACCTGAAAGTTGTACGTCTGGTAGGCTTGTCCCCCGTCGGCCATATAATCGTTTGCCTTGAAACGGTACGAATAGCTGGATTTATTTTGAAGTTGGGAGGAATCTTGTGTTAAGGGAAAACTGGGAAGATTCGTGCTAACTTTATCTTTAATGGTTACTTCCTGTAAAATACCTTTCTGGGCATTACATTCTACTTCAATATTGACTTCCTCTCCTGGTGCAATGATGATTGAATCGCGGACAACTCCGTTTAGTTTTACCGTGATCTCCGGGCGGGGCGGGAGGTCATGTAACTCCTTGATACAACTTTGACATATCGGGAGGAGTAAACAGATGATGAATAAATACGTGTTAGTTCTCATAAAATTGGTTTTAAGATTAAATTAATGGTTTGATAATTTCTGTTTTTTGTTTATAATTAAATTGTTAAAAGATTATTTCTATTCCCAATGAGTAGTTTTTAGGTCCGCTCATTGTCGGAGTGTAGTAGTCTGCATCGGATGTTGAGATTTCTGGGTCTTGTTGTTTTAATTTTCGATTCTTAATAATGAATGGATTCGTGATCGTGAAACTTAAATTTAAGTCAGCAATTCGTGCTAGTGTTGTATGGTAGCTTAACGATATCCGGTTACAACGGATATGACTGGCGGATACGACTCTAGCGTTGCTTCTGTTATATAGAGAGTAGCGGTATATATCGCCATAACTGTTTATTGATAGTGAATTATCGGGCAGATAACAAGAAACATCTTCATCCTTGTTTTGTAAAGAAGGGATGTTAGTTGCTTTTTCGTCTCCCGCTTGTTTCCAACGATATAGTAATTCTCGGGAGGCATTCATTTCCGGTCTGGGAATGGCCATCATTCCATCTCTTGAACTTGATATAAAAGGATTTAAACGCTTGTAATGCCCCGCTTGATAATTGAAAATAGCATTTAATGTGATTCGTTTGTAACGGATATTGGTTTGAATTCCTCCGAATAAACGAGGTTCACTGCATCCACTGTACATGAGATATTCCAGAAGAGAGTCAGGGACTTTTTGTGATACTCCATTGGGTTGATCCATCGTGGCGAATAGGGGACTTCCGTTTGTCGGGGATAATCCGATAAACGGGAATGACCAGAATGCGGATATGGGGAAACGATCGACAATTGCCGAACCATTCGTGAAATGTTCTAATGTTTGTTGATCAGCATCGCTTCGATCTAATATATCTTTGGTGTGTCCGGCTGTGAAACGGATTCTCCATTCCCAAAGATTTGTTTGTACGGGAATAGCTTCAATTTCTAATTCGTAACCTTGATTATCAAGAGTTCCGCTATTGATGAACATTTTTTGAAATCCATTTTCTATTGGAATTTCTTTTTCTACAACAATATCACTTATTTTTTTCTTGTAGAGATCAAAAGATATGTTCAGCCGGTTTTGGAATAAGGAAAAATCAGTTCCGATATTCAAAGAAGTTGTTTTTTCCCATTTTAAGTCTGGATTCGAAAGCTGGTCTAATTGTAGTTGTTCTTCATTCGTGATCAAATCTTTGGAAACATAGCTGACTAATGTATTCGGGGATATGTTGGAAACAACGTTACCTTGGTGACCATAAGAGGTGCGTAATGTAATTTCGTTAATCCATTTTTGACGGGGAAGCCATTTTTCTTGGTGCAAGTCCCATCTAAAACCTGTGGACCATACCGGATAAAATCGGTTATTTGTGTTTTTACCAAATCGGTTAGAAGCATCATTACGAATGTTAAGTGTAAATGTGTATAGAGAATTGAACGTGTATCCCAGTGTCCCGTAAAGTGAAAATACGTTTTCAACCCGATCGATTAGGTGCATTTCATGATCTTTCAAAGAATAATTTTGGGGTTCTCTAGGATAAATACCTGGGAAATTGTTTCGGATGTATTGGAATCGTTTTTCTTGTGATGAATAGTTGTATTCCGATATTTTATTGGGAGTGTATCCTAATTCGATACCAGTTTCGCCCGTGTATTTGTTTTGACGGATTTCAATGCCCAAAGTCATGCTGAAAGCATGAAGTTGTTTTTTACCGAATAGACAGCGATAATTGGCTTGACCTTTTAACGTGTAAGCTTCGTGTGTCATGTTCGAGTAATCTAAGAGACCGCCTTCTAAAAGTGGGGATAAATATTTTAGAAATGGAAATTCTTCAGAGGATTGTAGTACACCATAATCAGCTCCTCGTAATAAAGCAATATTCCAGGAATACTCATCGGCCCAAAGTTTACTCCGACTTCTTTCAGAGGACCATGCGGAAGTAAAATTGATACTTAAATTGGATAATATTTGCCATGTCAACTGGGCATTGAGGTGAATATTTGTGGCATGATTATTATTACCTGTGTGTTGTAACTCATGTAACAGGTTAAAATGAACCGGTTTTTGTACGATTTTGCTTGTGTTGTCCATAATGTAATTTAAAATCGAGCCTTTCCCTTTTTGATAAAATTGGGAAGGACCGATCGCTCTGCTCGTATTTAATGCATATTGTTCCGGGTTTATGCTCATGTAATAGCCATCGGTTTTTATGTCACTTCCTGAAAGGTACAAGGTTAATTTTATGTTGTTGGAGGGAATGATATTGAAATTTAACATCCCGGTGAATGTTTGTCTATCATTCCCTTTAAAGGCATTACGTTCATCTCGATACCCCAAAGAGGCGTAGTAAGATATATTTTTTTTTCCGGAGGTAATATTTAAATGATAATTTTGGCTGATAGCAGTTCTTCCTAGAATTTTGAACCAGTTGGTGTTTTGTTTTTCTAGCTGGGAGACTTGTTTATTGAATTCCGGATAACTGATTTTTTTTGAGATCATATCCCGGTATATAGCTTCATAACCGATGTCCTGCGGCATATCGGGTAAGGCTATCCCGGCTTCTATTATTTCTTTAGACAGGTTGACTCGTTCGGTTGAATTCATCACATTTGTATTCCTGTAGCTTGGAACGGGTGAAAAAGTAATATCACTTCGAAACGTTATTTTTTGATTGTTGATGTTCCCTTGTTTGGTTGTAATCACAATAACTCCGTTAGTAGCTCTGATACCATAGATTGCCGTTGCTGAAACATCTTTTAACAAGGTGATACTTGCGATGTCATCCACGTTAATACCAGAGAGATTGTTTCCCATAATGCTGGCTCGGGTGGCGTTAGCTAGATTCCCGTTATTTAGAAGATCGTATAACGTGTTCTGATCAAATGCCCATGCGTTTTCCCGGATGATACCGTCTACTACTACGAGAGGTTCCGGGTTGCCGACCACTGTGGAGGCTCCCCGTATTTTCATATGTCCTGTTGAACCGATGTTTCCAGAGGGGATAATTACTTCCAGCCCGTTGAGCATCCCTTGAAAGGCAGCTTCCAAGGAATTGCTCCCGGATGTTCGTATATCTTTCCCTTTTATGGTAGAAACGGCCCCGGTCATTTCGTTTTTTGCTATGGTTTGATATCCATTTACTATGACATTCTCGACTTGAGAAACGGCAGTTTCCAGCATAATGAGGTAAAGAGAGTCGTGGGAGAGGGGAATATATGCTGTTTTTTTCCCGATGTAGCTAACGACTAGACGGGATTTATTTCGAGCCGGAATCCGGAATATAAATTCCCCATTTTTGTTAGATATCGTTCCGAGTTGACTACCTTCCAATCTGATACTAGCTTCTGCTAGGGGTTGGTGTGAATCATCATGGATGTATCCTTTGATCGTTCGCATTTCTGGAGTTTGTATTGGTTTGCGGGATATGATAATGGTTTTATTATAGATGTTAAAGATAAGACCGTGTTCTTGTAAACACGATTGCAGAACGTCACGAATATCTTTATCCTCGACCTGAAGGCTGATGCGTTCTTTAATATCTTTTATGTCTTTCATTTTAAAAACCATGTCGAATCCACTCACTTGTTTGATTTTTTTTAATGTTTCTTCTAGTGTTACATTTTTAATATTTATGCTGATTGTTTGGGCAAATAAAGATCTTGAAGTCCCTAAAAAGACCACGAAAAATATCCACGAAATGACCATTTTGGTTCTCATTGCCATTTATTGTTAGGAATACATCGATTTATTTCATAACTTTGTAATGGTTTTAAGGTTAATTTATTGGATAATAATTTAATCTGTTATATCGGGAGATGCTGAACTCATCTCTCGATTTTTTATTTATATATATGTATTACATCGTTTTCAGTTCTGAACTGTACTCCGGTTGCCATATTGATAATCTTTAAAATCTCTTCAAATCCTTTTTCTTTTTTGATAGAAATAAAACATTTGATGTCTTTTAATTCCTCGGAATCAAAAACTATTTTGAGGTTATAATTCCGTGCAATGATACGCATGATTTCTTCCATACTTGCGTTTTCAAACGATAGATCTCCTTTTATCCAAGCTGTATAATATTCACAATCAACAGGATTAATCTCTAATCTCTGAACCTCTTTTTGGTAATTTGCCTGCATGCCGGGATTTAGAACGGCTGTTTGGGTGATACTATCTTTATCACTATGACAAGTAACCATGACCTTCCCGGATATAAGTGTCGTGTTAATAACTGGTTCCTCCGGGTAAACCATCATGTTGAAAGTTGTTCCAAGTACTTTTACATCCATATTTTTACTACGAACAATAAAAGGGGTCGTTGAATGGGTTACGTCAAAATACGCTTCCCCTGATAGTTCGACGATACGATTATCTCCTGTAAATACGGATGGAAATGTTAATTCACTACCGACATTTATTTTAACAATTGTTCCGTCACTAAGTTGCAGGATATATTTTTCTGCTCCTAGTGGGACGATGAGTTTATTTTGGGTCGTTGTTTCCACGTTTTGATTAGCGGTATAGATGACCTTCGACGCCCCTGGATTTGTTATTGTTACACCATCCTTGTCAAGATTTACTTTTTGGTTCAGGTTAACATGTTGCCCGTTATCGAGAATTAAATAGGCATGTTGTAAGGAATATGGCGTTAATTCAGCTTTTTCTTTCCCCCAATAATGGAATGTCAGATAAGTCATGCTAGCAAGAAGTACACAGGCAGCTGCTATATATTTGTATATTGTTTTTATCTTGCGGGGAGATTGTGTCTTTTGAGTGAATTTCCCTAAAGCATTTTCAATATTGAAACTCTCGTGAAGTTTTATATTACTATATAGTTGTCGGGGAGTACCGATTTCCTTTTTTAAGTAATTATCGTGGGTGGCCACGTGTTCCCAATCCTCGGTATTCAAGGCTTCCTCAATCTCTTTGAGAATTTTGTTCGCTTCTTCGATTTCTTTTTTGATCTGCATCATTAGAAATATTTTATTATTAAAACAATTGACGAAGTCTATGTGTCTAAATAAATATATATTTTTTTTGAAAAAAATGCAGATAATGTTTTAGGTTATTCTGAAGAGCGGAAAAATGCGATAAATAACGTGAAAAGTTCCGGGGACATCATCTTTCTTAACAAGGATATTCCACGTTGTTTCTGTGTTCTGACAGTACTGGCTGTAGCTCCGGTTTGAGAGGCTATTTCACTGCTATTGTATCCCTGCAAAACGAATTCCATGATTTTTTTGCATTCGGGAGGAAGTTGATTGATATATTCCGAGAGAATACTGATAATCTCCGATTCTACAATCGTGTTCCAAGTTGATTCGTCAGAGGTTTCTTCTGGCAATTTATTTTCAAATTCGGAGACGATCTGGTGGTGACGAAGGTAATTTAAACAATTATTCCGGGCAGAAAGATATAAATAGGATTTAAGGGCTAAGTGATTTTCGAAGTGATTTTCTTTTTCCCATAATCGGATGAATACATCCTGTGCGATATCTTCCGCCGCAATGGGGTCTTTTAATATTTTGCACGAGTAATAGGCAAGGTCTTGATAATAGTCCTTGAATAGTACTTTAAATGCTTCGTGTTGACGGGCATTTAATTGTTTCAAAAAAGAAATATCTGTTTCCACATGCTTCATACCAGGACAAACTTATAGTTTTTTTTTCGAATAAGATAAGGTTGGTAAATAAATTTTAGACACATTCTTGTTCTGAATTGTTTTTATAGAGATTGAATTCAATAAATCAACTTTAAAACCAAATTTATTATTTATGAAGAATGTATTTTTTTGCTTGTACTTTTTATGTTCGGTTTTTACTGGATGTAGCCAAGAAGCCCGAATCGAGTTTTTACCTGAAGGAGATCACCGAATTGTTTATCAGCGACAGGGTGTTCAATTAAAAGATGGAGAACCGTATGTGATGACATTTAAAGGGGCTAAAATGTTTGGAGAATCTTTTTATTTTGCTTTTAAACCTTATGATTTCTTTTTAGAGAAAGGCGAAAAACTGAAAGTAAAATTGAAAGATCAGATTCTAGAGGTTGTTAATGATGGAAGTTTATGCGCCCGGCAGAACAATTTTTTATGTGAGCTGAACGCATTGAAAATAGATTATTTTATTGACCGAAATGTTTGCTCGAAACCTGGGCGTAAACCCCAATGGAACGTGAATAATATTGGCGATACGTTGAATGTGCGGTTCGAGCGGTTTAAAAAACAAAATCCTGATTATTCAAAGAATTTCGGGAAAGTTGTGGAGTTAGAACTTAAGTATTTTCCCATGCTAATAAAATATTGTACCGAGCAAGGAGGGGTAATGTTTGGGAATGTTCCGGCAAAGGCGTTAAAATGTATTTCAGAAGTAATCGGGGATTCCGAGGATGAACGGAGTGTGTGTTCCGTGAGTTACTGGAATATAGCTCACCTTTATGCGGATTATTTACGTTTATTTGATCCTGTAAAACGATTGGGAGATCCTTTCCGTTATTATGAAAATGAATTAAAACTGGTTGATTATTTTAAATCAAAACGAGTTCGGGAACGGATGCTTTTCGAAAATTTAGAGGGATTGATGTTCTGGGCGACTCCCGATGATAGAGAACAAATTGATAAATGTCTTACTGAATTAAACCCGGAACACGTGGAAAAAATTCTCGCCTTGTGGGCAGATTTGGAAGAACAATTCAAAGAAAGGAAAACAGATGTATTAAATACTTATCCGAAATTATCCGGTGAGAACGTGAAAGGTGAAATCATAAATCTGGATCAATACAAAGGTTCATGGATTCTTTTGGATGTTTGGGCAACTTGGTGTGTCCCTTGTTGCGGGGAAATTCCTTATATTTCTGCCATGGAAGAAAAATTTGAAGGAAAGAATGTTGTTTTTCTTTCTATGTCTGTAAATAAAGAGCAGGAAAGAGAAACTTGGATAGAGAAAATTGAAGAATCCGACATGAAGGGACTTCAACTGCGGTGGCAACAAGACCGAAAGGAATTATATGAATTGTTTGGAATAACTGGTGTACCACATTTTGCTATTATTGACCCGGAAGGGAAATTAATATTAAATCGGTTACCGTATGTCTCAAAAGGTGTGATTTACAAAATATTAAATAATTTATTGGAACGTAGATAAAGGTATTTATCTATATAAAGATACATGTATGAAAAAAGTAGTATTGTTTGTACTGTCACTGGTTATTACAGTAATGGTGTTTGCCCAAAAACCTTATCGCCTGACGATTTCGATTTATGGGAGTAAGCCAGGAGATGTGATTTATCTTTACAAATTGGATCAAAAGACACTTCAGGGAGTGCTTGCCGATTCTATGGTTATGGGAGAAGGAAATCAAGTTTGTTTTACCGGAATCAATAAACACCCTGAGGTTGTTGGTTTTAGCGTGAAGAACAAGGCTGCGGCCAATAGTTTTGTGATTGATGCCCCGGACGTGAATGTATACAGCGTTTTATTGCAAGAGGAAAAAACTATTTTAAATCCTACTGGCTATAAATTTAAAGATGTAAATTTGATTGTAGAGGGGGGGGAAGAAAATGAAGCTTTGAGCTATTATAAAGCTTTGTACAAAGGGCATGTAACCCGTAGTAGAAAGTTCGGATTGGAAGATTCCACGAAGTATGCGATTTTTTTTAAATCATTGCAGGAAAATCCGAATTCTTGGGGATTGTTATATCTTTTGAATCTAGGGAAAAGAGATTTTTCACTGGAACAACTTAATGACATGTTAGATTTGTATACAGATTCTGCGGTGTGTAATAGTCAATTATATAAGAATTTAATTGAATTTAGAGATAAGGAAATGAAGTTGAAATTGGGAGAACCTATTCCTGATTTTGAACTACCTTCCATAACAGGTGAAAATATCAAAATTTCAAATTTTCGGGGTAGTTACGTGTTGATTGATTTTTGGGCTTCTTGGTGTGGACCTTGTAGTGCTGAATTGGTAAATATTCGTAAAGCCTATGATCTATTAAAAGATAAAGGATTACAAGTTGTTGCGATCTCTACAGATAAAAAAGAGAAGAATTGGCTGCAAGCCGTGGAAAGCAAAAAGATGAATGATTTTGTGAATTTACGTGATACGAAGCAGGTATTGTGGAATTTATTTAATAGGAATTCAATACCCTTCATATTATTGATAGACCCGGAGGGACGAATCGTGGCAAAAGAATTGCGCCGGGAAGATATTTATAAGATTCCGGGTAAATTGATAAAATAATAAATAGTGAATAGACATGATGAATAAATTGAAGTATATAATCATATCCTGTATGTTGTTTATTTCGACATTCGTGTACGGGCAACAAATTAGAATAGAGTATACCGGAACAGATTCTCTATGGATATCGGAATTGTGGGCTTTTGCGTGGAATAAACAGGTTCCGTTAAATTTTGAGAATGATATAGCTGTATATCAAGTGAATAAAACTCCTAAAGTATTGCGTTTAGTTTCAAAATACGGATTCTCGTCTTTATTTATGGTGGGAGATGATGAAACGGTAGAAGTGAAAGTCGTTGAGAGTCGTCCATTGAAAATAGAGGTTAAGGGAGATAAATCAAGTGTTTTTTATCATCTTTTCGAGAAAGTTAACCGGCAATATATTGTTGGGAAGAAGGATTTGATAGAGGACTACATGAAAGCCTATTTGAATAATGATACCATGTTAGCGGGGCGGGTCGAGAAGCAGTTGAATAAATTGCGAAATAAAAGGGAGAAGGCCTATTGGAAAGTATTCCGTCAGGCCGTGAACGCTGGGAAAATAAATGACGTACTGGTTATTGCGAATATCCCGCTTGAATTAAAATATCAAATGTTTGATCAATTGGAACAAAGAGAGATTGCTGGTGTGGATCAGGTAAAGAAGATGTTAGATTTGTATGCAAAGATTTTTACTCCTGCATATGTGTATAATATGTTCTTTTACCCGTGTATGTGGGGTGATTTGCTCAATATGCAGGGAATGAATAAGACGGAAAGAAATGAATTTATATCTGTTACGAAAAAGGATATGGAATATGCCTATTACCTTGCCGCTTGTAATCGGGCTTGTTCTCGGGAGGTGTTGGAAGATTTGTCTTCCGTGATCCAATTGAGAAGTTTTGATCGTCTCGTGGGGTATCACATGGAATTAGACGAACAGGCAAAGAGAGATACTCTGTTAAGGAGTTTAACGGAAGAAATGGAAAAAACTTATTTAACAAGAAGCGGGATTCCGTTTAAGAATTTTACAGCGGAGACTTCTCGGGGAGAAAAAATTAGCCTGTCAGATTATCGAGGGAAGTACGTGTTGTTGGATTTCTGGGCTTCTTGGTGCGGGCCATGTCGGAATATTCTTCCTGAAATAAAGGTATTGTATGATAAATATTATCCTTCTGGTAAATTTGATGTACTTGGCATTTCGAAAGACAAGGATCGGCAGAAGTGGTTGGAAGGGATAAAAGAAGAAGCCTTACCGTGGAAAAACATATTATTTTCAGAGGTGAAATTGTCCGATAAACAACAATTCAATTCTGTAACCTCTCTTCCCCAGTTAATCTTGATTGGGCCGGATGGGAAAGTTCTTTTGAATGTTTGTGGGGCGGATAAAATCGTTCCGATGAGAGACATGATAAATAACTTATTTGAGAAATAAAAAAAAGTGCCAATCGGCACTTTTTTATTCTACATACAACACCAACCCTTTCAGGTATTCCCCTTCCGGGTGGTAAATGCTGATCGGGTGATCGGCGGGTTGGGTTAACTGGTGTAATATTTTTACCTTTCTTCCCGTGTTGGCTGCGGCCGTGAAGACCGTTTGACGGAACAGGTCTTTCGTCATTACCTGCGAGCAGGAGAATGTGAAAACCAGTCCCCCGGGTTTCACGACTTCGATCCCTTTGCGATTCAGTTTCTTGTACCCTTGAATGGCGTTATCCAGCACGTTTTGGTGCTTGGCGAAGGCGGGAGGATCAAGAATGATCAGGTCGTATTTGTTGTGTGATTTTTCGAGGAACTTGAAGGCATCTTCCACGAAAGCCTCGTGGCGGGAATCCCCGGGGAAATTGAGTTCCACGTTTTGGTTAGTCAATTCGATGGCTCTGGCCGATGCGTCTACCGAATGCACAAGTTTTGCCCCGCCTCGCATGGCGTAGAACGAGAAGCCTCCCGTGTAACAGAACATGTTGAGCACGTTTTTGTCTCGTGCATATTGTTCTAGGAGACGTCGGTTTTCACGTTGGTCCACGAAGAAGCCTGTCTTTTGTCCTTCCAACCAATCTACGTTGAATTTTAGCCCGTTCTCGATAGCCACGAAGTTATCGGCATGACCGTACAGGTAGCCGTTTTTAGGATTCAACCCGGCCTTGTAGGGGAGGGTTCCCTCGGATTTGTCGTATATGGCCGTGATTTTATCCCCCATGACTTCCAGAAGGGCTTTCGTGATTTCCTTTCTTGCCTTGTACATGCCCACGGAGTGGAATTGCACGACAGCTACTCCCGCATAATAGTCGATGATAAGACCCGAAAGGTCGTCTCCCTCGCCGTGAATCAGGCGGTAGACGTTGTTGTCCGGGTTCGTGACCAAACCGATGGCAACCCGTGTCTGGTAAGCCTGGCGGATACGTTCCACCCAAAAAGGATAATCAATTTCTTCTTCCTTGAAACTGAGCACGCGCATGGCAATACTGCCGATCTGGTAATGCCCGACAGCCAGGTATTCGTTGTCGTGATTATATACTTTCACGACATCACCTTCCTGAATGTCGTTATCTTTTTTCGCGATGGCTCCCGAGAATACCCACGGGTGGAGTCTGTACAAAGATCTTTCTTTACCGGCTTTTAGAACTATTTTGCTCATATTCTTTTTGTGTCGCGGGGCGACGTTACAAGTTACAAGTTATCAGGTTGCAAGTTGGATGCCCTGAATTCCCGTGCAAAAATAGGTAAAAAAAGCGGTAAAAAAATACCGGGAATGCTATTTAGCGATTTCCCGGTACTAAAATCTTTTTGCTACACGTTCAAAAGTTCTCTTGCCTTGTCCAGAATGACCGTGTCATCCAGAACGACAAGTCCCCCGTCCGGGCCTTGTTCAACATGTATGCCTGCGCTTGATCCCCCGTTGTCATAATTATCGGCTCCGAAGTAGTTACGTACGGTGTCTGTACTGATACCCAAGTCTTCTGCAATTCTCTGCATGCTTCCGTGAGGTAGCATGTCTTTGATTTTTCTCAGCTCGTTAAAAGTAATAGTATAAGTCATAACGTAGTAATTTTAGAGGTTTTATCTGCAATAAATTTAGAACATTATTTTGATAAAAGCAAATAAAAAATAAGCCTGGTGTGTGTTTGTTACGTGTGTGTGTTATCGTATTATGTTGAATGCTAGTAAATTATTTCTAGTATTTAGATGCAATTTATTTTATGAATAAATTTATTTCACTCGATGCGCTACTTTTTGTACCTTTGTAACCGCATAGTTCTTAAAACATAACACGTATGGGATTTCAGGATTTAAATGTAAGCAAACAAATATTGATGGCGTTGGAAGAGGCCGGTTTCGAGACCCCGACCCCTATCCAGCAAGAAGTGTTTTCCGTTAGCCGTTCCGGGAAGGATTTGATTGGTATAGCACAGACGGGTACGGGAAAAACCTTGGCTTACCTGATCCCGATGTTGATGAAATTGCACTATGCGCAAGGGGGCGTTCCCCGCGCATTGGTGGTGGTTCCCACGCGGGAACTGGTCGTACAGGTGTGCGAGAGTGTCGAGTTATTGACCGAGTTCATGGATATCCGTTGTGTCGGGGTGTACGGGGGAACGAATATCCGTACCCAGCAGGATCGGGTGTTTGAGGGGGTTGATTTGCTCGTCGCCACGCCCGGGCGTTTCATGGATATATACTACAATGGTATCATTCGTACCAAGATGATAAAAACCGTCGTGGTGGACGAGGCCGATCGTTTGATGGATTTGGGATTCCTGCCGCAGTTGAAGGGGATTTTCGAGGTACTGCCCGAAAAACACCAGACCATGTTATTCTCTGCGACATTCTCGGAGGCCGTGGAGGCCCTGTCCCGCGATTTCCTGAACGATCCGGTTCGCGTTGAAGTGGCCCGCCAGGCTACTCCCGTGGAACACGTGAAGCAGTATCGTTATGACGTGCCAAATATATCGACCAAGATCAATTTGTTGAAGGTATTACTTGCCGAAAAGGAAAGGTTTAATAAGGTGATGATCTTTACCGAGACGAAGAAGAATGCCGACCGTATCGTGGAGCGGCTGGCCGATTACTGGAAAGGAGAATTAAGCGTTATTCACTCGAACAAGGCCCAGAATACCCGTTTGAAAGCTCTTCGGTCCTTCAAGGCGGGGGAGACCCGTATCATGGTGGCTTCCGACGTGGCGGCCCGCGGTATCGACGTGCAGGACGTGAGCCACGTGATCAATTTTGATATTCCTTCCCTGGCCGAGGAGTACGTGCATCGTATCGGGCGTACCGCCCGTGCCGGGAAAGAGGGTGAGGCGATCAGTTTCGTGTCGGAGATCGAGGAAGATCGTTTCATGGATATCGAACGTTTGATCAACCAGGAGATCGAGATTCTGGATTTACCCGATAAACTGGAGATATCCCAGCTGTTGTTGGAAGAGGAACAAGTCCAGACGAATAATATCGTTTACCAGCGGGGGAAACCGCAAGGGGGAGGGGCCTTCCATGCCAAGAAAGCGAAGAATAGTTACACGGCTGAGGACAACCGGAGGAACGTGATGAAGAAACGAATGGCGAAGAAAAAGAAGAAATAGTGAAAAAAAAGATCAAGAAATCCTTGGTCTTTTTTTTTATTTTTCTCAAATTTGCTTCGATGAAAGATAAAAGTGTCATATTAGTGAGTAAACTTTTCTTAAATATCAAGAAACGCGATACCTTTGTAGACTAAAGGTGGTGATCTTTCGTGTCCCCCCGTTTATTTCCTTATTTTAATTGATGGCCGTCAGGTCATGTCTTCGGTGAATTATATTATAATTTATTTATATCATTAACTACTTAAAGTTTAAAGATTATGGAATTACCTTTTGCAGAATCGTGGAAGATTAAAATGGTTGAACCCATTCGTAAGAGTACTCGCGAAGAGAGAGAACAATGGATTAAAGAGGCACACTACAACGTGTTCCAGTTGCGTTCAGAACAAGTATATATTGATTTGATTACCGATTCCGGTACCGGCTCCATGAGTGATCGCCAATGGGCCGGGATGATGTTGGGTGATGAAAGTTACGCGGGTGCGTCTTCTTTCTTCAACTTGAAAAACATGATTACCCGTTTGACTGGGTTCGATTACGTGATCCCGACTCACCAGGGACGTGCGGCCGAGAACGTGTTGTTCTCTTACCTCGTGAAAGAGGGAGATATCGTTCCGGGCAACTCTCATTTCGACACGACCAAGGGGCATATCGAGGGACGTAAAGCCATCGCTTGGGACGTGACAATCGACGAGGCGAAAAATACCCAGCTGGAAATTCCTTTCAAGGGAAATCTTGACCCGGTGAAACTGGAAAAAGTGTTGGCGGAACATGCTGATAAAATCCCGTTCATTATTGTGACGATTACGAATAACACGGCTGGTGGACAACCGGTTTCCATGAAGAATATCAAGGAAGTTCGTGCTATCGCTGACAAGTATGGCAAGCGTGTCGTGTTTGACTCTGCTCGTTTCGCTGAAAATGCTTATTTCATCAAAACCCGCGAGGAAGGATACAAGGATAAGACGATCAAAGAGATCGTGAAAGAGATGTTCAGCTATGCCGATGGAATGACAATGAGTGCCAAGAAAGACGCGATCGTGAATATGGGTGGTTTTATCGCAACTCGCCATCAGGATTGGTATGACGGTGCTAAAGGCTTCTGCGTTCAGTTCGAGGGATACTTGACCTATGGTGGTATGAACGGTCGCGACATGAATGCCTTGGCAATCGGTCTGGATGAAAACACGGAATTCGATAACCTTGAAACCCGTATCAAGCAAGTACAATACCTGGCCTCTCGTTTGGACGAGTTCGGGATTCCATACCAGCGTCCTGCCGGTGGTCACGCCTTGTTTGTTGACGCCCCGAAAGTGTTGACTCACGTTCCGAAGGAACAATTCCCGGCCCAGACATTAACCGTCGAACTTTACCTGGAAGCTGGTATTCGTGCGTGCGAGATTGGTTATATCCTGGCTGACCGTGACCCGGTTACCCGTGAAAACCGTTTCGGTGGTCTGGATCTTCTGCGTATGGCCATCCCGAGAAGAGTGTACACGAACAATCACATGGATGTTATCGCTGTCGCTTTGAAAAACGTGTTCGATCGTCGCGAGCAAATTACCAAGGGGGTTCGTATCACCTGGGAAGCTCCTCTGATGCGCCACTTCACGGTTCAATTGGAACGAGTTAAATAAAAAGTAAAAAAGGAGGGAAGTATTTAAACTTCCCTCTTTTCATGTTTATTTTAAGCTGGCTAAAGCGGCCTCGTAGTTCGGTTCGTGAGTTATCTCCGGAACCAGTTCTTCGTAAACAATCTTCCCATTCTCATCAATTACGACAACAGAACGAGCCAGTAACCCGGCTAACGGCCCATCAATCATTTCAATCCCGTACTTCTCCCCGAAAGCCTGACAGCGGAACGCCGAAAGGGGAATTACCTTGTCGATACCTTCCGTTGTGCAGAAACGGGCATGGGCGAAAGGAAGGTCTTTCGAGATGGCCAGCACGACCGTGCTCTTCATTTCGGCCGCCAGTTTATTGAACGTGCGGACAGAAGTAGCGCACACGCTCGTGTCAAGACTCGGGAAAATATTCAATACAACCCGTTGTCCTTTCAAGCTTGACAATGCTAGTTCCGACAAGTCTGTTTTTACCAACGAAAAATCGGGAGCTACGGAACCTACTGAAGGTAAATTACTTTTCGTGTTTATACTGTTTCCAGCAAGTGTTACTTTTGCCATAATTCTTTTAATTAAAATGTTTGAACAATATCTTTTTTCAAATGTAAAGTTTTAATTCTTTTCTTGCAATAAGAATTTTATCTTCTTTATACGGGACATTCCTTAAAAAGGTTTGCGATACCCGATAAAAGATAAAAATATATTTTATTCAAAAAAGTATCTACTAAAGTTTGTATTTATAGCGAAAACCGCTATATTTGCACCGTCGAAATGAACGACACCCGGTTCGGTAGCTCAGCTGGATAGAGCAACGGCCTTCTAAGCCGTAGGTCTTGGGTTCGAATCCCAACCGGATCACTAGAGATAATGAACAAACGAAGCAGAATCCTGAAAATCAATATTTCAGGATTTTTTCTTTCCTATCAGAAAGCAAAAAAAGGCCTAAAAGAGGCTCACATGAAAAATTAGGTGGACTTTTTGTTCTTTGTTGCAATAAACACGAATACCCGTAGGAAGTATGAATAGATGATGTGTGTCGTATAATTCAAGCACTATCCTTTTGTGACACGAAATAAAAAATGTGGCATATCGACATTCCGGTAATGCTTGACAAAAGTATCTATTATTTTCATGCCGTTTCTCTGGGCTACTTTTTGGGAAGCGATGTTCGTGTCTCGGATGATGGAATATATTTCATGAAAACCGAGATTTTTGAAAGCGTATTTTTTACAAGCGATGGCGGCTTCCGTGGCATATCCCTGGTGCCAGTATTCTTGCCGAAGCAGGTAGCCGATTTCCGGGATTTGTTGATTATTGTATTCTTGAAGTGTGATACCGCATTGACCAATGAGTTCTCGATTACTTTTTTCCACGACTCCCCATAGGCCAAAGCCGTCTTTGTCGTATCGTTTGAATTGCTTGTTCAGCCATTCTTGTACTTCCTGATCGTTAAAAGCACCCTCGTAAGCGTACATCACCACGGGATCTTGTAATAATTTACATACATCATCGAAATCATCTTGTGTAAGCTTTCTTAGGGTTAATCGTGGAGTTGCTAGTATCATTTTTCAAATTTTTAGTGGATTGCAAAATTAATTGTTTCGAGATAGAATTACGTTTCCTGCGGGGATAATTATGGTTTTATTGATGAATTATGATTTTGCCTTGTTAAACTTTAAAATTATCTTTGCTATCGTTTTTGATGGGATTTAAACCTTTAACATTATATTTATGAAACGAATAGCTACTGTTTTGGTCGTGTTTGCATGTTTTTTAACGGGAAATTTGCAATCTGTGTATGCACAATCGTTGAAAGACATCTTGAATTCCTCGAAGGTGAAAGATGTTGTGAATTTAGTTACCGGAAATGTGATTAAGTTTTCGGATCTTCAAGGAAATTGGACGTATGTGGAGCCGGCTTGTAAGATGACGAGCGGAGATTTGTTGAAAGAGGCGAGTGGTTCATTGGTTACGTCAGCGTTAGAGAAAAAAATGGTGAATGTTTACACGAAGTTGGGGATTGTTCCGGGGAATTTCAGTTACACGTTTAATAGTGATAGTACATTTACCAATACGATCGGCAAGAAAGTGTTGAAAGGAACGTATTCTCTGGATGAGAAAAGTCGAGTGATGACGTTGAATTATATGTTGGCAAAAACAATCACGATAAAGAGTGTTGATGTACAACTCGTGAAATCTGGAGAACAAGTTTCATTGCTTTTTAACACTGAGAAGTTAATCAAGTTTCTGAACGTGCTGTCTTCTGCGTTGAAGAAATCAAATAATACAACCGCTTCGTTAATGGAGGGATATGACGAGATTCTTCTGGGATTTGAAATGAAGAAATAATGACGATTAAGGATAAAAAGAAAGGGTGCTTGAAAAGCACCCTTTCTTGTATCTAGAATCTCAATCCTACTGTTAACCTGAATTCGTTATCTTTGAATTTGGTTTGGAATTCTGGAGATGAGATTGTCACATCTTCTGTTTCGTAATAATAGAATAATCCGTTAATTTTAGAACTTTTGTGAAGATAAGCCAAGTCTGCGTAGAATACGCCAAGATTAAGTCCTGCTCCTCCCGAGATTGTTTGAATTTTATTCTTTTCATTCATTTCACCTTTGGAATAAGGAGATGCTAGGTAATTATACCCACCACGTAAACAAAATATACTATTAAACCTATATTCTGCTCCTACACGGAAGTTGTGCGTGCCTTTGTAGATTGTTTTAATGGCATTGTTAGTTGCCATGTATTCGTTATTGGAACCATTGTTCGTGAATTTGGTTGCCGAGTAATCCACGTACTCGTAATCAGCACTGATGATAGCTTTTTGGCCGATAACCGTGGCCACGCTTCCCATGACTCTCCAAGGTGTTTTGAGTTTGTACTCGAAATTCGTATGTGCTCCATTACCATACTTGAATTCTTTGCTGGGATCGGCCCCTTCAAACGGTAGTTCAACGAATTCAGAACTAACCCAGTTAAGTGCATAGGCATCTATGTTATAGTAAGTCGGGGTGTGTACGGCAACACCGATTCGAATAGCGGGAATAGGCCGATAGATCATTCCTACCTTGAAGTTAACGCCAGTTCCACTAGAGGTAAACTCTTGTTCAAGAGTGAATCCTTTTAGTTTGCTGTTGATGTTATCTCCATAAAGCCATTCTGTATAATAAGAGAAAGATTTGAAATGAAGGGATTGAATACCTAGTGTGACCCCGAAATAAAACTTATCATCGTAATTAGCCCCTACCGAAATAGCATATTCAGCTTGATAACCGCGTTCTCTGGTGTATTTCAGTTCTTCCATGGAATTCGTGCTATCAATAGGAATATCGTATTGATCTGAACTTCCCTTAGATAAATTAAGAAGGTAGGCATCATAAGCCAAACTCGTGGTGAATGGATTTAGACCCTCTCTGATTGTTCCGTCTGCTTCGTTTTTCCATACGTCAAGTAGGGAAGAGCCTTTTGATATGAAGTTCCCTTGATAGATGTTCCTGTTGAAATTATTGAGATTCGTGTAGTTAAAGCCGAAATTGATATTTTTCCATTTATCACTTCTGGGCGAGAAGGATAAGACGAATCCCAAGTCTCCCAATAAATACATGTTTTTCTCGTAATCAAAACCGTTTGTTTTGGCGTGAGCAAAGTCAAGCATCGAGGTAAAACTGACCTCCGATTTACGGAATACTCCGATACCTCCGGGGTTCGTGCTTAAGGTGGAAAGATCACCCCCCAAGGCTCCAAATGCTCCACCCATGGCGGCAGATCTTGCCGTTCCGTAAGGAAATATTCGAGAGAATTTAAGTGCATCTTCCTCGTTTTGTGCCGAGGCAAAAAGTGTGAAGAAGAGCATTATTGATAGTATATATAAAGTCTTCATACCCTATATTTGGTTCGTTATACAATTTATTTTCGATGTCCGGTATTTGTCCTTTCAACACGTCCGCCGTTACTGCTGCTGCCGCTACTTGAACGGGTGGTAGAGCTGGTGCCGTATGAACTGTTGCTATTACTTCCCCTTGAATAACTTCCTGATGAGTAGCCGGAATTGTTATTTGTCCGGTTGTAGTTTGTTCCGGAATCATAATGCGAGTTCGTTCTCGTCGAGTTGTAATTATTACTTCTGGACGTCCTTGAATAAGTACTGTACGACCGGGCATTCCTGTTGGTCGTGTATTCTTTCTTGGGAGCATACCGGGTTGTTAACGTCGGTTTGCTCGCACCGCCCCAATCCGGGCGATGGCTGCCACCCCAGTTCGGATGATGGTGGCCCCAACCCGGGCGATGTCCCCAGTGTGGGTAATATCCGTAATAATTGTTCCAGTACGGGTTCCAACCCCAAGGATCATAATACCCGTATCCCCAGCCCCATGGGTTATATCCGTAATAGTTGTTCCAATAAGGGTCCCAACCCCAAGAGTTACCCCAACCGAAAGAGCCTCCCCAGCCCCAACGATTCCAACCAAAGCTCACGTTAGAACTCCAGGCATAGCTATCGAAGCGAGGATCGTTCCAAACTACGGTCCAGATGTATTTCGGGTAATTTCCAAAAATCAATTGCGTGTACAAGTTAATATTTGAATTACTTGGGAACCACCAATAACGCCCGTCTACCGTGTAAACATTCCAATCCGGGCTGAATGAAAGATTCTGGGCGATCTCGTATCCGTTTCCGAAATAGGCAAAGCCTTCCGGGTAGCGGTTCATGATACGAACACATTCTTCCAGATCATTGTCACTTCCTTTAAAACCTCCGATCCAGTAACCATCACCTTCCGGGATTGCGATCCGGTTTACGGTTTGTCCGGTTCTGGCTTCTTCTTTTTGCACTTGTTTTTCCGTGGCGTAGCGAGCCATACCTATAGCGTAAGATTTTGGATTTACACTGTTATCTTTTTCTTTCGGATAAGTTTTATCGTTTACATTTTTATTGTTTTGGGAACTTGAAGAGTTGTTCACCGCAATATCCACCCCTGTTTTCTTTTTTACTTCTTGAACGAAGAGGGAATGCTTGCCAGGAACATAGTAGATATCATCTTCCTGCGCTTGCGTGAAGTTTTGCGAGGAAGAGCAGGCACCTAAAATGACTGCTAATGCTGAAAAGTATAATGCTATCTTCATAGTTATAATATTAATTCCTTTATTGTATGACAAATATATTGGTTGTTGGTTTATTACTTACTAACAAAATACGTACCATTTACTCCTTGTTTCTTGTTACAAATGCACGTGTATAGCTTGTTTTAATTTCTACCGATATAAAAATAGAAAATATTAATCGGAAATCCTAGATTTTGTTTTAAATTTGCTGCAGTTTTATCAAAAAATAATGAGATGGCTAAGTTTTTAACTTCAAGAGAAGAGAATTATTCGCAATGGTACAATGATCTGGTTGTAAAAGCCGGATTAGCAGAGAATTCAGCTGTGAGAGGATGTATGGTAATTAAACCTTACGGTTATGCCATATGGGAAAAAATGCAACAACAACTGGACAAGATGTTCAAGGAAACAGGACATAGTAATGCGTATTTTCCGTTGTTGATCCCCAAATCTTTCTTTTCAAAAGAGGCTGATCACGTGGAGGGATTTGCGAAAGAATGTGCGGTTGTAACTCATTATCGATTAAAGAACGATCCAAATGGAGGAGGCGTGGTGGTTGATCCTGCAGCTAAACTAGAGGAAGAATTTATTATTCGCCCGACTTCCGAGACCATTATCTGGAACACTTATAAAAACTGGATACAATCTTACCGGGATCTTCCAATCCTTTGTAATCAATGGGCTAACGTGATGCGTTGGGAAATGCGTACGCGGATGTTTTTGCGTACGGCCGAGTTCTTGTGGCAAGAAGGGCATACGGCTCATGCCACGAAAGAGGAAGCTATAGAGGAAGCTCAAAAGATGATTCGCGTGTATGCTGAATTTGCAGAAAAATGGATGGCCATGCCGGTAATCATGGGGCATAAGAGTGAAACCGAGCGTTTTGCCGGGGCTTTGGATACTTTGACTATCGAGGCCATGATGCAAGACGGGAAAGCGCTTCAATCGGGTACTTCTCATTTCTTGGGACAGAATTTTGCGAAGGCTTTCGATGTACAATTTACCACGAAAGAGGGAAAACAGGAGTACGTGTGGGCTACATCGTGGGGAGTTTCTACCCGTTTAATGGGAGCCTTGATTATGGCGCATTCTGATGATAACGGTTTGGTATTGCCTCCTAGATTAGCTCCGCTTCAAGTGGTTATCGTGCCGATTTACAAGAGTATGGAAGGATTGGAAAAAATCCGTCAAACGGTTAGCGGGCTTATGGATAAGTTGAATAAAGCGGGTATCAGCGTGAAGTTTGACGATCGGGATACTCAGAAACCGGGTTGGAAGTTCGCTGATTACGAGCTGAAAGGTGTTCCGGTACGTTTGGCGATGGGAGAGCGCGATCTTGAGAACGGAACGATAGAAATCGCTCGTCGTGACACGTTGACAAAGGAAACCCTGCCGCTAGAAGGTATCGAACAACATATCGAAACTTTACTGGAAGAAATACAAGAAAATATATATAAATTGGCCGTGGAACGTCGTTCCAAGATGATCACGAAAGTCGATTCTTACGAGGAATTTAAAACCTTGCTGGATAAGAAAGGCGGGTTCTTCTTGTGCCATTGGGATGGAACCCCGGAGACGGAAGAACTTATCAAGAACGAGACGAAAGCCACAATTCGCTGTATTCCTTTCGATTCACCCGAAGAAGAGGGTAAATGTATGGTGACGGGCAAACCGTCTCGCAGGAGGGTGTTGATAGCGAGAGCTTATTAATTTTAAATTGAATGATTTTAGATTTTAGATTGAAAAAGATTGAAGGAGATGGAAAAACTAGAATCTAATTTCTATAATTTAAAATCTATAATTTAAAATTTAAATTTATTTTATGTTGCCAGTAGTTGAACGTTTTATCAGGTATGCCAAAATCCACACGGAGTCCGATAGGGAAACTGGATTGGTTCCCAGTACTCCCGGACAGTTAGAATTCGCTTATCTTCTTTGTGAGGAGATGCAGAAAATCGGGATGCAGGATGTTGCCGTGGATGATTATGGTTATGTGATGGGTTTCGTGCCTGCTAATACTGATAAAGAGTGTTCCTCGATAGGATTTATAGCTCACATGGATACCAGTCCGGATATGACGGGTAAACACGTGAAACCACAGATCATCGAGAATTACAAGGGAAATGATATCTTGTTGAACAAGGAAAAGGGGTTTACCTTGTCTCCGGACGATTTTCCGGAACTGATGAATTATGTCGGTTCGGATTTGATTGTCACGGATGGTAACACGCTTTTGGGGGCGGATGATAAGGCCGGGATTGCCGAGATACTGACAGCAATGGAATACCTGATCCAGCATCCGGAAATAAAACACGGGCGGATAGCCGTTTGTTTCACGCCAGATGAAGAGATCGGGGAGGGGGTAGATCATTTTGACCTGAAAAAATTCGGGGCTAAATTCGCTTATACTTTGGATGGGGGAGAGATCGGGGAGTTGGAATGCGAGAATTTTAACGCTGCATTAGCTCGTTTGACATTCAAGGGACGTAATTTCCATCCGGGATATGCCAAGAATAAGATGGTAAACTCGATCAAGGTGGCAAACGAATTCATGGCTAGTTTACCCAAGAAAGATGCTCCCGAGTATACTTCTGGTTATGAAGGATTTTTCCATATATACTCGATCAAAGGGACTGTGGAGGAGACATTGTTAGAGATTCTGATTCGCGATTTTGACAAGGAACGGTTCGAGTGGCGGAAAGACGTAATTGAAAACGGGGTACGGGAATATTCTCGAAAATACGAGTTACCGGTGCTTTTGGAGATGAAAGATCAGTATGCTAACATGAAAGAGCGTTTGGAACCGGTAAGGTACATTGTGGAGATCGCCAAGCAGGCCATGACGGAGTTAGGTATCAAACCTTTGATCGTTCCGATTCGCGGGGGAACCAACGGGTCAAAATTATCTTTCATGGGGGTGCCGACGCCGAATTTGTCCAATGGGGCGCACAACGGACATGGTCGTTACGAGTATATTCCTGTGTCTTCCATGACTAAAATCGTGAGCCTGATCGTGAAAATTTCGGAATTTTGTGCGAAGATATAAGTATCAAACGATGCTTGATATAAGGCAGGTTATTTTTAACCTGCTTTTTTTATAACAATTCCTTAATGTTTTACGTTTACTAGTAAAAAAATACTTTATATAAATTTGAATTAAAACCTAAATAATAAAATGCGAATATGATGAGAGGATTTTTTTTGGTAGCCCTTTTTCTCTTGGGCTGGAGTCAATTGGAAGCACAACCGGTAAGAGATACAGCGTGGAATAAAGCCGGTTTCTTCGGGTTAAAATTAACGCAGGTAAGTTTGAGTAGTTGGTCGGCCGGAGGTGAATCAGCCATGGCATTTGATAGCCAGATAACGTATAGTGCCGATTTCAAGCGGGATCGTCAATTATGGCAGAATCGTTTGGAATTGGGGTACGGTTTGACAAAGAATGACGGGAAAAGCGCTCGGAAGACAAATGATAAGATTTACTTTGCTTCGACGTATGGTTATCAGATGTATAAATCATGGTATTGGAGTGCTTTGTTGAACTTTAATACGCAGTTTGCCAAAGGATATGATTATAACATTGAGGATTCTGATTTTATATCTAAATTTATGGCGCCCGGATATTTAGTTATTGGTGTTGGTGCCACGTGGAGCCCGAATAAAATATTTACCGCCACTTTTACTCCTGCTTCATGGCGAGGAACTATCGTGGCAAACGATCGTTTGTCGGATGAAGGTGCTTTCGGCGTGGATAAGGGAAAGCATTTATTGTCGGAGTTTGGTGCTAATTTGAAGGCTGAAGTAAACTACGAGTTTTTGCCGAATATGACGATTTATTCCCGTCTGGAATTGTATTCTAATTATCTTGAAGATCCTCAAAACATTGATGTTCGTTGGGATGTACAGTTGAATATGGCTATTAATAAATGGTTTTCAACAACGTTGTCTACAAACTTGTTATATGATAATGATGTGAAGATTGCACAGAAAGACGGATCGGCAGGACCGAGAGTGCAGTTCAAAGAGGTACTGGGTGTTGGTCTTCAAATTCATTTCTAAGAATAGATTATTAGATATAAAAAAAGAGTTCAGAATTTCTGAACTCTTTTTTTATATATTGAAATGAATTCTATTTTGTAACTCTTTCAAGCCATTTAACCATACCAAGCATAACACTCATAGATACAAGGCATACAATTAAGAATACAGACCAACATTGCCAAATTGGCCATGCGTTATACATAAGAGGTCCAATCCAAAGCAGAAGGTTACCGAGAGCGGTAGCTGCTAGCCATAAACCTTGACACAAACCAAGCATACTTTTGGGAGCTACTTTTGATACAAATGATAATCCAAGAGGAGAGATAAACAACTCTGCAACTGTCAGGAAGAAGTAAGTAACGATAAGAACCCACCAGTGAGCTTTGCTTGCCATTTGCTCAGCAATGGGAAGTAATTTGAATGAATCTGCAGAAGGATAACCTTTCATCATAGAGAAAATAGCAAGGAACAAGAATGCCATTCCTGCGATGAACATACCAATTGCGATCTTTCTTGGAGTTGAAATCTCTTTACCACGTCTTGCAAGAAATCCAAAGATAGCCATAATTATGGGGGTAAGGACAATTACGAAGAAGGGGTTGATTGCTTGCCATACTTCAGGAGCAACAGCTGACGAATCTACGAAGTCGCGGGCGAAGAATGAAAGGGACATACCGTTCTGATGGAACGAGAACCAGAAGAAAATAACTATCCCCAAAACAGCAAATAACGCATACATTCTCTGTTTAATTTCTTTAGCCATAGCAGCTTTCTCCTCCGGGGTATAATCCACGCTTTGTGTTACAGCTTTCTTCGCAGGATTCGGGAAAGTTTTTTGTGAAACAAAGAAAATTACAAGAGAGATAAGCATGGCTGCAACAGATGCAATGAAAGAATAGTGAATACCTTCATTGAAAATTTGTAGGTATTGATGGCAAGAGGCTGCCAGATCGGTGATAGCTCCACCAGCGGCAGTCATAAGTTGCTTCAAGTTTGCAAGAGCTTCGGGTGCCATAGTGGCAGCATTGTTAATATACTCGTGGCAAAGGGCTGGGAGCTGTGCATTGTAAGACATTCCGTTTGTCCCCAGCCACCATTGGCGTAAAACCGGAGCTATGAACGGGGCAATAAGACCTCCAATGTTGATGAATACATAAAAAATCTGGAAACCTGAATCTCTTTTGTCTTTTGCAATTTTGAGAGCTTCCGGACCTTGTTTGGCTGCTTCCGTCTCAAAATTATCGTACATTTGACCCACGATTGCCTGCAAGTTACCTTTGAACAAACCGTTACCGAATGCGATAAGGAACAAAGCAAAACAAGTAAGAGTCAACAACCAAGTCGTGTTTGCTGATGTGGCGAGGATAGGAACAGATAGAATAATGTATCCTAATGCCATGATTATAAGACCGGTCTTGATGGTTCCCTTGTAGTTTTGCGTACGGTCTGCAATAAGACCTCCGACAAGGCTTAAAATGTATATACCAGCGTAAAAGAAAGAGTAGATAGTACCACTGGCAGCTTCACTCAAACCAAATTTAGAACATAGGAACAACACTAATACGGCATTCATGATGTAGTAGCCGAAACGTTCTCCCATATTACTTAGAGCCGCAGTAAGCAACCCTTTAGGATGATTTTTGAACATAACTTTTGTTTTTAATTTGTATTGGTAAATATTAAATTATTTCATTCACGCTTTAAGTCCGCAAATATAATTTTTTTTTTTATCTTTAGTCATTGAAAACGTTTGAAACCTATGGGTATGTTGAAGAATAATAAGATTTTCAAGACTTCGGATTTACGAAAATTGGATGAATATACGATTGAAAATGAGCCGGTAACATCGTTGAATTTGATGGAGAGAGCTGCAACCGTTTTTACTGAAAAATTATTGATTTTTTTCCCGAACAGCCATATTTTTAACATTTTAGCAGGCTCCGGAAATAACGGGGGAGATGGGTATGCCGTGGCAAGATTGTTACATGAAAAGGGTATGGCAGTCAAGGTTTTCGGGTTGCATGAAGATGACAGGTTATCACCGGATTGTGTCGTGAACAGAAAACGATTCATCGAGGGAGGCGGACATTATATCGGGGTGAAAGAAGCGAATAATCTTTATTTGGATGAAAATGCCGTGCTGGTAGATGCCATTTTGGGTGCCGGGTTGAATCGTTCTGTAAGCGGATTTTTAGGGGAAATTATACATCGTGTGAACCATTTGTCCAATCCGGTGGTGGCGATAGATATTCCGTCCGGTTTAATGGGAGAAGATAACGGGAATAATGACGGGGCTATCATTGAAGCCGATTATACGTTTACATTCCAGTTCCCGAAGTTGGCTTTCATGTTCCCAGAAAATGAACATTACGTTGGAAGATGGGAAGTATTGGATATTCACTTGCATCCGACTATATTGCAAGAGTGTTCCTCTTCTTACTACTGTTTAACCGAGGATGCGGTAGCTTCCCGCTTGTTGATACCCGGTAAATTTTCGCACAAAGGCACGTTGGGTAATGCCTTATTAATAGCGGGTTCGTATTCGATGATGGGGGCGGCCGTGTTGTCCGCCAAAGGGGCTATTCGCTCCGGAACGGGTTTGCTTTCGGTGCATGTACCCCGTAAATTGAAGGAAGTTATTCATCTTTCTGTGCCGGAGGCGTTGGTCGAAGAGGATCAGGATGATCTTTGTTTTTCCGGGATAGATTGTCTTTCCCGTTTTCAGGCTATCGGGATCGGTCCGGGAATCGGCACCTCTCCGGTCACGGCAAGGGGATTGCGTGAGTTATTGTCCGAATGGAAAGGTAAAATCGTGTTGGATGCCGATGCGTTGAATCTCTTAGCGGCAGATCCCGGTTTACTGGAAATTCTTCCGAAAAAAGCCGTATTAACGCCCCATCTTAAGGAATTTGAAAGATTAGCAGGAAAAAGTGCAAATGATTTTGATAGATTAAATAAATTAAGCACCTTTGCAAGTCTACACCAAGTGTATGTTGTATTGAAAGGTGCGCATACGGTGATAGCCTCTCCCGGTGGAGAATGTTATTTTAATATGACAGGTAATCCGGGTATGGCGAAAGGTGGTTCAGGCGACGTGTTGACAGGTATTATTGCAGCATTGCTGGCAAGCGGACACGCACCCTTGGATGCAGCTTTGGTTGGGGTTTACGCTCATGGTCTGGCTGGTGATTACGCCGCAGAAATGCAGGGAATGAGAGGAACACGAGCCGGGGATATAGCCGATAAGTTAGGTTTGGTGTGGAAAAAAATGGAAACATATAACATTGCTAAACAGCGATAAAAAGATGAAAAAGTTATTTTTTATAATCGGGTTGATGGGATTAGTATCCCTTACTGTTTTCGGGCAAAAGAAGAGAGAATTGACAACACAAGTATCGATTGATTACACCTTACCGAAAATCAGTTATGATGTCGTGGTAACCATGGAATGCAACCGGTTGATCCCGGGGCCATTCCGTCAATATGCCGAGCAACAATTAGGAATCCGTCCGGAAATCACAAGTGAGGGAGAGGAGTGGATGATCAAGAAAATCCAGTTTGTTCCAAGAGCCTTGCCCGACCCGAAAGCCATGTATACCGTAAATGCATCCGGGGAATATAATTCGATTCTTTTAAACATTACTCCCGATGGCTTCCTTGCCGGGGTGGGAAGTGGTACTACCAACCAGACCCGTAACGAGGATATCATTTACGAGGAAGTAAAGAATAATTCAGAATCAGGTATTAATTACGTGCGTTTCGGAATCCGGTCTACTCAAAAGGAAGTGCTTGATTCCAATTTCACGGAGATGGAGGTAGAGGGGGAGATTCGTAAGGTGTGGGACCCAATCGAACGTCAGGTGCTAAAAGAGAGCGAGGATTACGTGAAAGAAATCACGGAAGATATATTTGCGATTCGTAAAAAGAGATTGGACATGCTTGCAGCAGGAACGGCTACGGCCGAAGCCTTAAAAGCTATGGACAAATTTGAAGCAAACTACATGAGTTTATTCATGGGAAAGAAAGAGACTCGTGAGGTGGTGCAAACATTCTCGTATGTTCCGGAAAAAGCAGATGAATCAGTTGTTTTGTTCCGATTTTCAGCGAATGATGGTATAACGGCTAAAAATAACGTGTCTGCAATCCCGTATATTGTCGAGTTGAAAAACATCTATGTCCCGAAGAAAGAAGCCGCACAGGCAGGAAATTCCCGTCCGGTTCCGTCTTTATCCTATCGGGAACCAGCGGTTGCTGATTTGTGTTTATTAAAAGGTAAAGAGAACGTGATGACCGTGAGATGCGTTATTCCGCAACTCGGTTTTATCAAGCAATTCCCGTTGGATGTTATTAATAACGAGGGAATCTCTATTGATTTCTACCCGCAATACGGTTCATTGAAAAGTATAATGAAAAAGTAAGGTAGATATACGATTCTAGTTATGGCGGAGATGAACGAAAAGGGGATATTGGGGAAATTTTTGGTGTGGCGTGTTCGCAACATCAAAGAAAAACAATTTATTGTTATGTTGAGTATCCTGGTCGGTATTGTTACCGGGTTGGCTGGGGTCGTACTGAAAAACATGGTGCATTTCACTCATGCGTTTTTCACGGAGCGGATGCAGGTAGACAGTGGTAACTTACTCTTTTTCGTGTATCCTTTTATCGGGATATTGCTCACGACCTTGTTCGTGAAATATTTTGTCAAAGAGGGAATTAGTCACGGGGTGACGAAAGTATTGTACGCTATTTCCCGTCGGAATAGCATGATTAAACCGCATAATAATTACTCCTCTATGATTGCCAGTACCTTGACCATCGGTTTTGGAGGATCAGTCGGAACCGAAGCAACCATTGTGTTGACCGGGGCTTCTATCGGTTCCAATCTGGCGCGTTTGTTCCGCATGAACTACAAGGTGATGACACTTATGATCGGTTGTGGGGCAGCAGGTGCCATTGCCGGGATTTTTAAGGCTCCTATTGCCGGGATCGTCTTCACCATGGAGGTATTGATGCTCGACTTGACTATGGCTTCTTTGGTCCCCTTGATGTTCACGGCTATCACTTCTTACGTGGTGACCTTCTTTTTGATGGGTGACGGGTTTGTGTTCTCTTACCAGATCACGGATAAATTCGTGATGGCGAACTTTCCTTATTACGTAGTACTGGGTATTTTTGCCGGGATATTATCCGTTTATTTCGTGCGGATGAATCTTCGGGTTGAACAATTCTTGGAACGTATTAAGAGCACGTGGAAAAGAATAGCGATCGGGGGGGCATTGCTTGGAGTTGTTATTTTCGTGTTTCCCCCGTTATACGGTGAAGGTTACTCTGCTTTGGACGATTTGATGGCCGGACATTCCGACAAATTATTGAATAATACCTATTTTTTCGGATTCCGGGATAGCGCTTGGATGCTGATTCTTTTCGTGGTAGGTTTGGTCTTCGTGAAAGTGATAGCCACGGCATTAACCAACGGTAGTGGGGGTGTGGGTGGTGTGTTCGCTCCGAGCCTGTTCACGGGTGGAGTTGCCGGATTCCTGCTGGCCATGTTGATTAACATGAGTGGAATCCGGGTGGTTGAACCCAGTCATTTCGTGTTGGCAGGTATGGCGGGAACGATGTCTGGGGTTATGAAAGCACCCTTGACGGCAATGTTCTTGATTGCCGAGATTTCGGGAGGTTACGCATTGTTTCTGCCCTTGATGCTTACCTCGGTGATTTCTTATCTCACAAGTCAAGGAATGGAACCTTACTCGATCTATGCCCGTCGGTTGGCGAGACAAGGAGACTTGTTGACGCATAACAAAGATAAAGCCGTGTTGACGTTGATGAAATTGAACAAGGTGGTGGAGACTGATTTCAAGACGATAGAGGTTGGCGCAACCTTGGGTGATCTGGTGAAAGTGGTTTCGAAGTCCAGTCGTAACTTGTTTCCCGTTCTGAATTCCGATCACCAGTTGTTAGGAATTGTGTTGTTGGATGATATCCGTAAAGTGATGTTCAATCAGGAGATGTATCCGAAAACTTACGTGCGGGATTTCATGACAACTCCCTCTGTCGTAATCGACATGAACGACTCTATGGAGGTCGTGATGAAGAAATTCGAGGACTCTGGGGCATGGAATTTACCCGTGTTGCAGGATCATAAATACGTGGGATTCGTGTCTAAGGCAAAGATTTTCAATACTTATCGTAAAGTGCTGATCCATTTCTCTGATGATGAATGATTTCTAGTGTAACCATTTGCATTGTTTTTCGTTATTATTGCGACATATTACATATAACGTGTCTAAATAACTTCTTATTAAAGAAAAGGAGTTGTATTATTAGAAATTAAGTATATATTCGCGGCAAAAATTAGAAATTACTATAAAAACGATATAACTATGTATTGGACACTAGAACTTGCCTCTAAATTGGAAGATGCGCCTTGGCCAGCATCAAAAGATGAGTTGATAGACTACGCCATTCGTTCCGGGGCACCTATGGAAGTGATCGAGAATCTTCAGGATATTGAGGATGATGAAGAAATATTTGAGAGTATTGAAGATATTTGGCCTGATTATCCGAGTAAAGATGATTTTTTCTTTAACGAGGACGAGTATTAACTGATTCACGTTATTCGTGAACATAGAGATATTACCACCCCGCATGGGGTGGTTTTGTCATATAAAATATCCCCACTCCCATAGAATGGAGAATACCAGGGCGGTCACGAGGAGGGCGATGAAGTATCGGTCCATGAGTGTGAACAGGTGGGCTCGTCCAGACGTGTGTTGCCGGTTCGTCAGCTAATAGAACAGAATTCTGATCAAGTAAACGATCGAGGATAAGAGTAAGAAACGGATATTTTCGGTGTAAATTACCCAGAAACAATACAAGGTCGTACCCGTGATGATGGCAAATTGTCTTGCCACGGGACGATCGACACATATTTTTTTCTTCAAGGCTACTTTTACCAGAAACATGGCACTCAGTATATAGGTCGGGAGAATCATGATTCCCGAAAGATCCACGAAAAAAACGTAAACATCGTGAACCCGGATGATCAAAAACAGAAACACTTGAATTATTATTGCCGTGATCAGTAATGCGCTGATAGGAGCGTCTTTTTTATTATGCCGGGCGAAAAAATGGGGAAGAACCCAGTCCGTGGCCGCTTGTGCCGGGAGTTAGGTCGTTATGATCGTGGCAACTAGCCAAGCTCCGACCACGGCGATAATCACGGTGATGTTGACAAAGATTCTGGCCCAATTCCCCACGTCCTTCCCCATGATTTGGGCCAATGCGGGATCGTTCAGGTGAGCCATCTCCGGTTGGGGGTAGAAACTGAATGATAGCACGCAAACCATGACGTTCAGGAAGAGGCAAATCAGGTAACCGATGACAGTTGCTTTTTCCACGTCAAAACTCTTCTGGGCATGGGCCGCCACCACGATAGCTTCTTCGATACCCATGAAGAAGAAGAGCGTGGTAAGTATGGTACTGTTGATTTGATGCGGGATGGGCCCCAAGTGACTGGCTTTTCCCCAGAAATCGAAGTGTCGTAAATCATAGTTAGCAAAACAGAGGAGTAATATAACAATTAAGGTTAGGGAGAAGAATTTGATAAAAGTAGAAATCGTGTTAATGATCGAGGCGATGCGAATCCCGAACGACACGATGAGAACGAATGTCCACGTGAAACAGGAGTAAAGATCAGCGTCGGCCATCCGTGTTCGAGGAGGACGGGGAAGAATAACCCGAAGGCGTCGTTTAACATGATCGAGAACACGATATTTCCCAGCGCTGTTCCCACCCAATATCCCCAAGCGCTGTTGAATCCCGCATAATTACCGAACCCGGTACGAGTATGTAAATACCATCGGATAAATCAGAACGTGCAGAATTCAATGTTTTGAAAGTAAGTGCTATACTTAGTATTCCCGTGGTGGAAATCATCCAACCGATCAGAATGGCTTCCAAGCTTGCTCCCTCTCCCAATATTTTCGGAATATTGAAAATACCACCACCGATAACTTCCCCGATAACGATTGCGATAAGTCCGATCAATCCTAATTTCGTGTCTTTCTGCTCTATATGCGGTTGTACGGGAACCAGAGAGGAACGGTTATTACCTGTTGTCATATCGTTTCCTCAATGATAGGGAGGATTCATTATTTTTTCATCATTTTTAGGGATTGTGTGTTATTTCCGAAAATTACTATCTTTGTATATATTGAATATATGAAATGGTGTATGAATGAATCTTTGGAAATATTAGTGACTCGGTTGGCGGATGGTGATAAGAATGCTTATTCAAGGATTTTTTATGAGTTCTACACTCCTTTGTTGCTTTACTCTTCAAAATACACGGGTAATCGGGAGGCGTCGGAGGATATAGTGCAGGATTTTTTCTGTCGGTTGTGGGAAAACCGGAAAAAATTGGTGAGAGATAAATCCTTTCTCGCTTATATTTATTATTCTGTGCGTAACCGATCGTTAAATTATTTGAGAGATACCCGTTCCGTTTCTATCGAAGGATTTGAAAAACAATCAGAAGAGGATTTTTTGTCGGAGATTATGGAAGAAGAGGTGTACAAAGAGTTGTATGCCGCTGTTCAGAAATTACCGGATCGTTGTCGTCAGATTTTTTTATTGAAACTGGACGGGAAAGAGAACCATGAAATCGCTGCTTTGCTGCAAATTTCAGAGGAAACCGTCCGGAGTCAGTTGAGACGGGGACGGGAATTGTTACAAAACGATGTATCCTGTTTGTTTGCTGTCGTGTTAATATGTTATTGGTGTAGATTCTAGTTTTCGTTCTTCTTATTCTTTTGTTGCCTTTCTGGTCTATTGGAGAATTAATCTTTATTAGTGAAAATATTTGTTTTTTCAGGTATTTATAGGATGTACTGAAAATGTATCTGCTAGTTTGTCATGCCTGTCGATCAGCGATGATTTTTTCATCGCAATAGAAGCGAGATAGAACCTTCATAGAAGGAAGAACTAGAGTAATCTATGTGTTTTATAATAGATATTTTTGGATAAAATACGGGATCGTTTTGCACGTTTTTCAATTTCATGTGTATGTATTATAAAATGTAATGAATTATGAGTGCGGATTACGAAAAGATAAAAGGAATTATTGTTAAGTCTGTTTTAGGGAATTTGACGGGAGAGGAGAATCGGGAATTGGAGGTATGGCTTGAAGAGAGTGATAGAAATAAAGCTCTTTATAAAAAGTTATCTTCTTCTGTCAGGTTGAGAAACAAGTTCGATCAGTACGAGAGTGTGGACGTGGCGAAGGCTTTCAGGGCGAATCAGTGGCGAATGTATAGGAATGCTTCGAGCAGGTTGATAAAGAAAATATTACCTTATGCGGCTGTTGTGTTCATGCTGTTTGGGATAATAGCTTATTGGTATGTTAGTCGGGAGAAAGAGGTACGGCGTGAGATTCCGGTGGCATTGTCTGCGGGAGGAAAACAAGCGGAACTAATTCTGGCCGACGGGAAAAAAATAGGATTACACGAGGGGATGGAAATAAAACTGCGGGAAAAGAGTTCCGATATTCGGGTGGAGAATAACGTGATTTCTTACGATAATAAAGGAGAGAAGGTGGCTGTCGTGCAGTACAACACGATCCGAACTCCGTTGGGAGGGGAGTATTCTCTGGCTTTGGCGGACGGAACGAGGGTTTGGCTGAATGCGATGTCCGAGTTACGTTATCCGGTTGCTTTCGGTGGTGGGTTGAGAGAGGTAGAGTTGAAGGGAGAAGCTTATTTCAAAGTGACAAAAGATGAACAAAAGCCGTTTATCGTGAAAACGGATGAATTTAACGTGCGTGTGTTAGGAACTTCGTTTAATGTTTCGGCTTATTCGGATGATTCATTGCTTCATACCACGCTTTGTAGCGGGCATGTGCGGTTGTGTGACCGGAAGAATCCTGAAAAAAAGGTGGATCTTTTACCCGGAAAACAGGTGGTATTCCACCGGGAGAGCCGGAAGATGGAGGTGTGTCACGTGGATACCGACGTGTTTGTGTCTTGGCGTGATGGGACTTTCCAGTTTGATAATAATACGGTTGAAGAGGTGTTCACAATATTACAACGGTGGTATAATGTGCGTGTGTTTTATGTCCGGCCGGAAGCAAGGAGTGAGGTGTTCACGGGAAAATTACCTCGTTTTGATGACATGAGGATTATTATCGATCTAATAGAACGAGTTTCTGATTTGAAAATAGAAGTGCAAGGAAATGTGATATATATTGATAAATAAAAAAGATCGGCAGAATAGCTAACCACAACCTTCTGCCAATCTCTATATGATGTTTAACAAAATAAACACTACAAATGTATGAAAAAAAAGTCGAAATGTAGGGTGTTGCTCATTCCATTGTTAGGGAAGGGGACATTGCTTGCCATGAAGTATTTAATTATCTTGCTCATGGCGTTTCATCTGAACGGTTTTTCGGAAGTGAAGGCTCAGCGTGTTGCCGAGTACAAGGTGGAGAATGCGAACCTGAAGTCCTGTATCAAGAAAGTAGAGCAGTTGACGGGGAAAGGGTTTATTTATAATGGTAACGATCTGGAACGGGTGGGTAATATCACGTTGCATTTAAAGGATGTGGAGTTGAATGAGTTGTTGACGAGATTGTTGGATGGCAGCGGGTATACTTACGAGTTGGTGAATGGCGTGATCGCTATAATTAAGGAGAAGAACGTGCCGCAAAAGACGATCGAGCAGGAACGTCTGAAAGGAATTGTGCGAGATGTGCGTGGTAATGCTCTTCCGGGGGTGACTGTGTTGATCAAGGGAACGAATCTAGGTGTCGTGACAGATACGGCGGGGCGTTTCATGCTTACTATTCCACGAGAAAAGGAAATTGTGCTGGTGCTCTCGTTCGTGGGAATGGAGAAGCAGGAAGTTAAGGTCATGGATTTCCAGAGAGAGATTCAGGTCGTGATGCGGGAAAAAGCGGATGAGTTGGATGAGGTGGTGATCACGGGATACTCGGAAACCACGAAACGAAAAGCGGCTGGATCGGTGGCTGTGTTGACCAGGGAGGCGTTCGAGAATAAGATTCCAACCTCGGTAGATGATATTTTGCAGGGATTGGTAGCTGGTGTTTCCGTCACGGCTAAATCGGGTCGACCGGGTGAGTCTGCAAAGATTCGGGTTCGAGGTATAAACACGATACAGGGGGATGCCGAACCTTTGTGGGTAGTTGATGGTGTGCCTTTGCAGGATGATCTTCCTGATATTAATACGACGCAGATTAAATCCGGTAATCTGAACGAGATTTTCATAAACGGGGTGGGAGGAATAAACCCGAGCGATATCGAGAATGTAACAATATTGAAAGATGCTGCTGCTGCTGCAATTTATGGGTCCCGTGCTGCGGGTGGTGTTATTGTTATAACCACGAAGTCGGGGCGTCCGGGTAAGATGAAGGTGAATTATTCCATGAGCCTGACAATGGGATTGAAGCCCCAACGGGATGCGAACCTCATGAATTCAAAAGAGAAGCTGGCTTGGGAACAGGAGTTGTGGGACGAGTTCTCGGCAGATGCTTTTGCCTCGAAAGGGGCCACTCATGTTGCAGTTGTCGGGATCACGGGTATGGTACGGGCGAATAAATTAGGGAAGAACGGGATATTATGGACGGATTCGGAGAATTTCAGTCCGATGAGTGATTCTGAGAAGGAGGCTTATTTGAATGATTTATCTTCTCATTCCACGGATTGGTTTGACGAGTTGTTCCAGAATTCTTTCGAGATGAATCATCACCTCTCTCTTTCCGGGGGAGATCAGAAGTATACTTACTATTTTTCCTTGGGTTACACGAGTCAGGAAGGGTTGGTGCGGAAAACGGATTACGAGCGGTATAATTTGAATTTTAGATTGCGCATGATGCCTTTGCCGAAACTGTCGATAGACGCAACAATTAAAGTAGCCCGTCTGGAATCCGGTTCGTATTCCGGTAGTGTCGATCCGTTTACATACGCTTACTTCGCAAATCCTTACGAGCGCCCGTACAATGCTGATGGGAGTTACCGGGCGGATATGACTTATCAGAATTTGTCCGCCATCAATGATGGGGATATAGGGGTTGATCTTTTGCCGGCGAACGGATTCAATATTTTGAGGGAGATTGATGAGACTTCGGGAAGAAATGACAAGATGACGACTTCCGGTTCCTTAAATCTGAGGTATAATATCACGAACAAGATTGCTTTCACAGGATTACTTTCTTACACGTATGATCATAACAAGTCGGAGGATGTTATTGGTAAAGACACGTATGCGGCTTTTACGGATAGGCTTTATTTTGATAACACGAATGCGAATTGGACTCCTTACGGTTCGATCACGCAAACGGCATCTTCTGGTGATAGTTATAATGCAAGAGGGCAGTTTTCGTATGTCGACACTTATTGGAACGACCATTCGATTTCTGTGTTGGCCGGGGCAGAATTGCGGGGAAACAAGTCGAAACGTTTTTATACGAAACGCTACGGGTATGATCCGGATACCGGTAATTTCTCAACTCCGGTGAATCCTGAGCCTGGTAGTGACGATGCTTCTGCTTATGCGAATTTAATGGATCAATTGTCTGGTCAATCAATCAAGGAGAACACGTTTGCTTCTTTCTATGCTTCGTTGGATTACACTTTTCTGGATCGTTATATTTTAAATGCCTCTTTTCGTACGGACGGTTCTAATAATTTCGGTAGCAAGGAACAGTTTAACCCGACTTGGTCGTTGGGTGCTGCGTGGCATATGGATCAGGAGAATTTTATGTCGGCTTTGTGGCCTTACATTAATCGGTTGACTTTGCGTGCTGCTGCCGGGTATACGGGAAATGTTGTGCAGGGTGTTTACAAACAGTTGGTGATTAAATACGGTTCTGCTTACTGGAACGGGGAGAAGACTGGGAGTATTGATAAGGCTCCTAACCCGCGTTTGCGGTGGGAGAAGACCCGTGATATGAAAGTGGCCGTTGATTTTGGGTTGTTTGACGAACGGGTAAGCGGATTGGTCGAGGGGTATTACCGGAAGAGTTATGACGTGATTTCCAATTCGGTTCTTTCGAGTACAACCGGTTTTAGGTCAATGGTTTATAATGCTTCTGATATTGTGAACAAGGGAATCGAGGGTACGTTACGGGTTGTGGCGTTGGATATATCCGATTTTAAGATAAATGTGGGGACTAACGTGGCCTGGAATTATAACAAGTTGGCTCGTTATCGGAATTCTAACGGGGTGACGTTGGTGGATGGAAAGTTTGAAGGTTACCCTCAGGATGCCATTTTCGGGGGAAAGTTGATAGGGATAGATCCGTGGACGGGGTATTATCTTTATAAATTAAGACCGGATGCGAATATAAAGGAAACTTCGGATTTGAATGATATAAAAAACTATCGTTATTATATTGGAACAGAGAATGCCCCGGTGACAGGTGGATTTAATGTACAGTTTGTTTACCGTAACTTGAGCCTGAATGTCGGGGCCTCGTATGCTTGTGGGGGAAAGACCAAGAGCCTGATGGATTCACCTGCAAATTGTGATAAGGTGGCTTGGTACGGGAACGAGACACCCCAATCGCCTTATAGTGACTTGTATCGTAATCATTTGAACGTGACCAAGGATATGACAGATCGGTGGACCGAGGATCGAACTATCGGGACGAAGTACCCGCGAATCGTGGATTATTTGGGAGAATCCTTGTCATTGCGGACTTATAACGCGATGAGCAATACTATTGTGAACGGGGCTTTTTATGAAAGTAATTCTTATTTGAGAATCCGGGATATCACGCTTTCTTATAGTTTTCCGAAGCCGATGTTACAGCGTATGGGATTGTCGTCCGTGATGATGTATTTCACAATGAATAATTTCTTCACGTTCACGGATTATTCGGGGATTGATCCGGAAACACCGGGTGCGACTTACCCGATCACCCGTTCAATGTCTTTCGGTTTAAGCGTTGGTTTTTAGTTTAATAATTATTAAAAGCAATGTCTATGAAAAGTTTGAAGTTATATATGATGCTATGGATCGTGGGAATGTGTTGTTCTTGTGATAGCTATCTGGAGGTAAAGAATTACGGGCAGACTTTACCTAAAACGGATGAAGATTATGCCACGTTGATCAATAAACAGTTGTCGGATATAGATAAAGGATCGGCAGGGGCAACCAACATGCTGGGGTCTTTTGCTTGGATGATCGAGCTGGAATGTTATTCTGATAACTTGAATACCAGTTTAATGACGAGTAATGCGTTGTCTTACTTGTACGTGGGAACGAATATCGCTTCATCGCAGTATCGGTTTATGAACTATTATAGCCTGATCAAGGATTACAATATTATTATTGATAATCTGAAAGATCGGGATACGGAATTGGGAAAAAAGATTCTGGCAACTTCGTATGCGATGCGGGGAGTGATGTATTTTAATTTGATGCGGGAGTGTTGTGAGGCTTATAGTAAAGATCGGGCGACAGAGATTATGGGGGTTCCTAACGTCGCTCATTTTGATCTTGAAGCAAAGCCGGAACGCGGAAATATACAACAATTGGTTAATTTTATCGTGTCCGATCTGGATACGGCGATCAGGATGAACCAGACAGACGAACAGTATCGGTTCACGGTGGATGTAGCCCGTGCTTATTTGGCCCGTACTTATTTTTGGGCTCAGGATTGGGAGAATGCGATAAAAGTAGCCCGGGAGGTATTGAATAAATACCCGCTAGTTGAGGGGGATGAGTATAAAGAGATGATTCAATCCCCGCAGGGAATGTCCGGAGAAATGTTGTTCCGTACGTTTATCACAGGATCATTGACGTCTTACAATAGGTATTTGAAGAATGTGAAAACGCGTCCGGTGAATATGTCTTTAATTAGTTTGTTCACAGAAAAAGGACGAGATATCCGTTACTCTACCTTTTTCGATTCTAAATTTTTTAGCACGAAAGGGATTCGTACTTGCGTGCGTTCAGCCGAGATGTGTTTGATCCTCGCCGAGAGTTACGCTCATCTTTCGGACAACGATAATGCTTTGAAATATCTGAATCTGTTGCGTTCCAAGCGAATTTCCAATTACGAGCCTTACTCGATGGCGACCTTACCGGCCGCAAGTGAGGGGGAGGTTATAAAAGTGGATGCGACGGGTACGAAGTTGACACCCTTGGTGGCTGCTATCTTGAACGAGCGTAGGAAAGAGTTGTTTATGGAAGGAGATCGTTGGTTTGAGTTGAAGCGAAATGGGTCGCCGGAATTCTGGTTCGGGTATAACCAGATAAAATATACGACTGAAAAATTCCTTTACACCTTCCCACTTCGGAAGGCTGATATTATAGCTAACGAGAATTTGGTGCAGAATCCCGGATATGAAAAACTTTAAAAGAATAAAGCTATGAAAAAAATATATTTCTATTGTACAATGTTGTTTATCCTTTTTTGTTGGGGATGTGAGAAACCGGATGAACTTCCGCCTAGGGAAGAGGCATTCAATGACATGGATTTTGTTCTTCCTGCATTACCTAGACTGACAGATGCGGAGAGGGATATTATTGAGGCTCAAAAGAATGCATACGAGAAGGCCATAGGGGTTCGGTCTGTTTCCAGTAACCAATAAACGAGATGATTATGCAAAAGGTATTAAAATTAGTAGCGGTATTCACGTTAATAATGTGTTTTACGGCTTGTTCGGACGATGACGATAATGCCCGGACAGTTTCTTTCAAAAGGGCGGTTTATATTTTGTCGTCGAATCAGGCGATAGAGGTGGAAATCGGGTTGTCGGAGCCTGCGGGGCAGGAACTGGTCGTTCCTTTTGAGGTTTTCGGCACGGCGGTCGAGGGGGAGGATTATTCATTATCCGCTCGAGAGTTCGTGGTGGCTCCGGGTGAGAATTCGGCCAAGATCGTGATCACCCCGGTTGATAATATCTATTCCGACAGGCAAATCCGTTTGGAATTGGGAAACGTGGTCGGGTACGAGTACGGGAATTACCGGGTGGCGTTGATTCCCGTGGAGACAAAGGAGGTAATCACGACTTCTTTCGTGACGGATACATACGAGTTGAAAAATTTCGTGACGGTTTCAATGAATATGTATATCGGGGGAAGTAGTTATAAGAACCCGTCTTATCCTGTTTTGGTCCCGTTTGAGATTGATCCTTCTTCGACAGCCGAGTTGGGGATACATTTCGAAATCGTGGGTGGTAATCAGCAATTGGTGATGCCGATAGGTGGCACGTCTGCTCAGGTAAAGCTTAAATGTTTGAAGAAAGAAGCCGGAAAGGACAAGATTGTGCTTCGTATGTCTGATGAGGATTTGCATTATCTGGCGGGAGAAAGAAATCGCACGATAATCACAATTGACGGACCTACACGATTTGAGGATTTGGCGGGAATTTGGCGCATGGACGGGTTTACAAGCCTCGCCCACGTGAAGAGTTCTGTGTTGAGCGGGGATGAATCCGATCTGGAATATTTACCGGAGAATAACCCTGTGACGGATAAGTTGATATTTAAAACCGGGGCCACGAATCGAATGGATGTTAGCCAGATAACGGGTGATTTGGCTCGTTACCTGCGGGATTGTGATTTATCTTCGGTGAAAGAAGAAGAGGAGTATTTGTACGAGATGGGGGATAATCCTCCTTTCCAGTCCGTGTTGACAATGGAAATGAGTGAAGCGAACGTGAATTATTCGGTTACGAGTACGAAGATTCGCAAGGCACAAATCGGGTTCAGGTTGTTGGATGGTGGAAATACGTTGGAATTACGGGTGTTCGATTATGAACCTACGGATTTCTTGCAGAAAACGTATCAGTATCGATCAACTTCTTCTGCTTTTAGTAAAGAGCCGATGAAACGGGATTTTACTTTGGTGTTTAAGTTCGTTCGGGAGAATTAAAAGAACGTTTATTCATTATAAATTAACAGGTTATAAGTCCGTGAGAGTCGGGCTTGTAACCTGCTATGCCAGAGGTATGCCTGGGTATTTATAGTTGTATGGGAATTACAAATAGTCTATTTATGGGAGAATCAATAGTAAAAGTAGAGAATTTGTCTCATCGTTACAGTGTGCAATGGGCGATTCGAGATATTAATTTCGAGATCACGAAAAATGGAATATACGGATTGTTGGGCTCTAACGGGGCTGGGAAATCAACGATTATGAATATCATGTGTGGGGTGTTGAAGCAGACGGAGGGGAAAGTGTATATTCGGGGCGTGGATCTGGCGGAGAACCCCGTGGATGCTAAACGGCATATCGGTTTCTTGCCGCAGAAGCCGCCTTTGAATATGGATTTGACGGTGGAGGAGTACCTGAGGTTCACGGCTAATCTTCGGTGGATTCCGTCTTCCGGGGTTTCTGCGGCGGTGAAGGCCGTGATGAATCGTTGTGATATCACGCATTTCCGTAAACGGTTAATTCGTAATCTTTCCGGTGGGTATCAACAGCGTATCGGGATTGCGCAGGCGATTATTCATAATCCGGAGTTCGTGGTACTGGATGAACCGACAAACGGGTTGGACCCGAACCAGATCGTGGAGATCCGACATTTGATTCAGGAGATTGCGGGGGAACGTACGGTGATTCTTTCCACTCATATCCTGTCGGAAGTTCAGGCCACGTGCGATTACATACGGATGATAGAACAGGGAAAGCTGGTGTTTGCGGGGACGGTGACGGATTTTGATAATTACATCGTGCCCAACACGTTGTTTGTTTCTTTGGCAGCAGAGCCTCCGGTGGGGGAGTTGGCCGCCATTCCCGGCGTATCCAAAGTGGAGGAATTGGGCGGAACGAATTATCGGGTACATTTTACAGATGTGCGGGAGGCCACGAACCGGGTAGTACAAGCGAGTGTAGCCCGAGACTGGGAATTGACAGAGATTCGTCTGGAGAAGAGTTCACTGGATTCTATTTTTGCCGAGTTGTCAAAGAACAAGAAGTGATTCACGCTAAAAGATTATTGAAGATGAAGACATTGAGTATGATATATAAGATTTCAAAGACGGAGTTACAGACTTTGTTTTATTCCCCGATTGCCTGGTTGATTATTGTGATTTTCACGTTTCAAACCAGTATGAGTTTTAGCGGGGTCATGGGCGATTTGGTAAAAAGTCAGGAAATAGGATATGGTTTACAAAGTGTTACCAAGAATATTTTTGGTGGTTGGATGGGACTTTTTTCCACTGTATTACAATATCTTTACTTGTATATTCCTTTGTTGACCATGGGAGTGATGAGCCGTGAATTTAGTAGCGGGGAGGTTAAATTGTTATATTCTTCTCCGGTGACCAATACCCATATCGTGTTGGGAAAGTTCTTGGCGATGATGGTGTACGGTTTTGTGTTGGTGGGGATACTTTGGGTATATGTTATTTTCGGTGCATGCACGGTGAAGGCGTTTGATCTTTCATTGGCGTTTTCGGGATTATTGGGGATTTACCTGTTGATTTGCGCATATGCTTCCATCGGGTTGTTCATGTCGTGCTTAACCTCTTATCAGATGGTGGCGGCGATGGGTACATTGGCGGTGTTATCGGTGTTGAATTTTATCGGTTCGGTGGGGCAGGATATTGCTTTTGTGCGGGATGTGACATACTGGCTTTCTATTTCGGGACGGGCGGAAGAGTTTATTAACGGGTTGATATGCAGCGAGGACATCATCTATTTTATCGTGGTGATCATGTTATTTCTGGCGTGGAGTATCATTAAATTGCAGGCCGATCGGCAAAAAAAAGCGTTGAGTGCTGTTGTGGGGAAATACGTGGGAATGTTTTTAGTGGTAGTGGTTGTCGGGTATTTTTCTTCACGTCCGGCATGCAAGTTTTTTTATGATGCGACTTATACCAAGGTGAACACGTTGACGCCCAATAGTCAGGATATCGTAAAACAGTTGGAAGGCGGGTTGACGATCACGACTTACACGAATTTGCTGGATGAGAATTATTGGATTGCTTTACCGGGTTCGATTAATGCAGATTTAGAACGTTTCGAGAAGTACGTGCGTTTCAAACCGGAGATTAAAATGAAGTACGTTTATTACTATGACAAGGTGAAGAACGAGGATTTGGATAAGCGCTATCCGGACATGAGCGATGAAGAACGGGCAAGAGAGTTGGCCAAGGGATTAGAGCTGGATTTCGGGATGTTTCTTTCGCCGGAACAGATCCGGGAACGGATAGATCTCTCTTCCGAGGGGAATCGTTTCGTGCGTTTGATCGAACGGGAGAGTGGGGAGAAGACGTTTTTGAGGGTGTTTGATGATAATAAGCGGCTACCATCGGAGGCGGAGATTTCGATCGCTTTGAAAGGATTGGTAGCCACGACAATGCCGAAAGTGGGTTTTCTAGTCGGGCATGGAGAGAGGGATAGCAAGCAGGACGGGGACCGGAATTATAATCGTTTTGCTCAAGATAAGCCGTTCCGGTATTCATTAATTAATCAAGGATTTGCTTTTGAGGATGTGTCTTTGGATAAGGAGATTCCCGCTGATATATCTATACTGGTGATAGCTGAGTTGCGAAGTCCGGTTACGAATGAACAAATAAAGTACCTGGATGATTACGTAGCTCGTGGTGGAAATTTGTTAATTGCCGGGGAACCTGGCCGTCAGGAGTATATGAATCCATTAGTGGAGTATTTTGGCGTATCTTTCATGCCGGGATGTCTGGTGGAACAGAACGAGAATTTCTTACCGGATTTTATAAAAGCCCGTCCTACACCAGAAATTTGTGAGCTGGCATACGTGTTCGAGGGTTTGTTGAAAAACAATCGCTGCGTAACGATGCCGGGATGTACCGGGTTGACTTACACGGAAGATAAGGGGTATAAGGTGATCCCGATGTTGGTAAGCGACACGATGGGGAGTTGGAATGAATTGGAAACCACTAATTTTGTTGATGATACCGTTCGCCTGAATCCGGCTGTCGGGGAGGTGGAGAAGTCATATCCCACGGCGTTGGCTCTTTTGCGGAAAGTGGGAGATAAGGAGCAAAAGATTGTTATTCTTGGGGATGCAGATTGCATTAGTAACGGAGAGGTGAGTATTTACCGAAAGACGGTGAAAGCGTCTAACTTCACTGTGATTGCGGGGGTGTTTTACTGGTTGTCGGATGGGGTGGCTCCTATTGATATTCGTCGCCCGATTCCACCCGATGATACGGTTTATTTGAGCCAGGAAGCCATGAATGGAGCAAAAATTGCGTTTATGTGGGGATATCCCGGGGTGTTGCTGTTGTTGGCGGTATTTATCTGGCTGAGAAGACGGGGGAGGTAGAGATAAAAGCGTGTGGCCAATTGTTTTGCCACACGCTTTTGTTTTATTCTTTTTGAATTTTCAGTCTATTTTTTCTTTTCAATTTTTAATGTATCGCTAGTCATTACGATCGTATCGCAAGCTATCGTGTACATGACTAAAGAATCTGCGCTAACAACACTGAAATAGGCTTCACCTTTTAGTTCTACTTTTTTACTGTTGGACGCATCTTTCTGCGTGACCATGTAGGTGGCTGTTTTTGTGGTTGTTTTAGGATTTAATAAAACGGTTGTTCCATCTACAAGATTGTAATATAGGTTTGTTATGGTAGGGTCATTCTCTGAAGCTATCGAGATCGAAATGACTCCATTTTTTGCCTTGTCCCCGTACAAGGTTCTTGCGGTTTTATCTTTAAGGACTGTAATTGTTTTAATACGGCTTTGATCGATTTTCTGTATAGAGTCCATGGAAACTTCTTTACCGTTAACAATGAGTAAGCCGAGAGAGGACAGGGTTATCTGCGAAGTATGTGTGGAATCATTTGGCACTAAAAAAGCTTGGGTTATTTCAATAAGACTTTCTTTTGGGGTTGCGGAATCATCCTCTTCTCTAATTTTGATTTTTGTTGTTCCTGATTTTTTTTGAGTAGAATCTTTTTGTAGTATAAAATAGTTTTTTGATTGATGTTGCTGAACGGTTGATTTTTTTGTAGAATCAACTTCTAATACAGAATTATTTACCTTATTCGTTTCGAGAATTGAAGTAATATCGTTAACTTTGATTGCTGAAATCTCGTTCAATTCGTTCGTGATTTCGGGACGGGCAAAAGCGGTTAACGTGATCGCTGCGATAGGAAGTACGTACAGGTACTTCACGCGAGCCCAAGGACTGGATTTTTCTTTTAACATCATAGTGATTCGTTTTTTAAGTTTACTGTGATTAAAGCTGTTGGCCATAGAGTAGAGCCTTGTGCCGACAGCTTTTTTTATGATTAATAATTGATATTGTTTTGCGTTAATGCCTTGACGAATGACTGTTTCATCGGCCTCGTACTCGTGGATGTTTTGTAATTCCTGTTTTAGGAGCCAAGAGGCCGGGTTGAACCATTGAAAGCAGATGCAAATTTCGCTGATGAATAAATCTATCGAGTGCCGGTTGTGAATATGGGCCAGTTCGTGAGTTAATATTTCTTTGCTGTTCTCTCGCAGGTCTTTCTCGGAAATGACAACGTATTTCATCCAGCTGAAAGGAGCTATATTTTTATCGTGAGTGACAAGCGTGATACTTTTTTCCAGTTTTTCTTTCTTCCCGCCGTGTAATAAATGGAGCATGTGGAATAACGAGTAAATGTTACGCCCGAAGAAAAAAAGGATACCTGAAAAATAGGTAAACAGGAGAACGGGAATCCATAACGGGATCGAGGATATCGTTGGTTGTTGAATCAATTGTGGCGTGTTGTCCGCCAGTGCGAGCAATTGTTCTATGTCTAATAGAGTCTGTTGTACTTCTATATTTTCGTGAACGGTAATTTCGCAAAACGGGATAACGAGGGATAGGAACAATATGCCCAGTAGTGCGATCCGGTTGAAACGATGGAAAGTATCCTTGCTAAGTAATAGCCTGTAAAACAGGTAAAATGCGGCAAGGCAAACGGAGGCTTTTAATATGTAGACAAAAAAAGTTCCCATAAGTCGTTTTATTTGTGATGTGCTTTTTCTACTTCCGAAATGAGTTGTTTCAATTCTTCCAGCGAGATATCTTCTTCCCGAACGAGCGAGGATACGGCACTGAGGTATGAGTTATTGAAGTATTTACTGATCACGTTTTTTAAGGTCCCTTTGTGAAATTCTTCTTCACTGATCATCGCATAATATTGATATGTGTTTCCGTAAACTTCGTGGGAAAGATAGCCTTTCTCTTCAAGTCCGCGGACGATAGTGGAAAGGGTGTTGAAATGGGGTTTCGGTTCCTCGTAAAATGCGAGTAGCTGTTTCACGAATAAAGGGCCTTGCTCCCAGAAAAAGCCCATGATTTCTTCTTCTTTACTTGTTAGTCCTTTCATGGTTTTGTCTCTTTTGTTGCAAAGAACTATATTTTCTAGTTATAAAACTAATTTTTGTAGTTAATAAACTTTAAAGAGTAGTTCATGTTAAGTATACTAATACAAATTAAAATCAGGGATGTTTTTTTGATGTATTGTAAATGGCTGGTAACTATGCGTTCCGCTATGATTAAATACGGTTCAAATATTGTTGAAATACGGTTGTCGGTAGTATTTGAAGGGGAGAAAGAACGGGGTGCTTATATTTAAAGAAGGAGTGTATTTAGTTTTAACTATATGCTAGGAAGTCTTGTGAAAATGTTTATATTTGTGTAGTTGTGTGCGAGCGAGAGGGGAAATATATGTTACTAATTAAAATTTAATGCGATGGAAGAATGGTGGAGTTCTCTAGGTTTATTTATGCAATCGGTGTGGTGTATCACACTATTTGCTAGTTTGGTGTTTATTATACAAACGATTATGACTTTCGTCGGAATGGATACGGATGGAGGGATGGACATTGACACGGGGACTGATATGCCGGGAGATGGTGATAGCGGGCCTTTTCAGTTATTTACTTTCCGTAATTTTATCAATTTCTTGTTGGGATTCGGGTGGTCGATTATCTCTTTTCAAGGGGCGATCGGGAACCAGTTCGTGTTAATTCTCGTGTCGGCTGCGATCGGTGTGTTGTTAGTCATGGCGGTGATGGCTATTTTCAGGTTTATGAGCCGGATGGAACAAAGTGGCACTATAAATATGGCGAACGCTTTAGGGTGTAAGGGAAACGTATATTTGAAGATTCCGGCCGGGAAAGGGGGAGAGGGGAAGGTGCAGATCTCGATACAGGGAGCGATCCGGGAATTTGATGCGCTCACGTTGGGAGAAGAACTGGAAACGGGTGCCCCGATAAAAGTGGTGGAAGTGATCAATGACAGCACGTTGCTGGTCGAACGTTTTTAAGAGGACTATTTATCATTAATACTAAAATACATGGAAATGGAAGGAAGTTTGTATTTGATTGTCGCCGTGGTGGCGGTGTTGTTTGTTACGTTTGCGGCGATATTATCCCGTTATAAACGTTGTCCGTCCGACAAAATTCTTGTCGTGTACGGTAAAACCGGAAAGAATGCGACCGGAGGAGTGAGTTCTGCGCGTTGTATTCATGGTGGAGCCGCCTTTATCTGGCCCGTGTTTCAGAGTTATGCATTCCTGGATTTGACGCCGATCTCGATAGAATGTAATTTAACGAATGCATTGAGTAAACAGAATATTCGGGTGGATGTTCCCTGTCGTTTCACGGTGGGAATCTCGACCGAGTCGGATAGTATGACGAATGCCGCGGAGCGTTTACTGGGACAACGCTTGGAGAATATTCAGGATTTGGCAAAAGATATTCTTTTCGGGCAGTTGCGTCTGGTGATCGCCACGATGGATATCGAGGAGATCAACTCGGACCGGGATAAGTTCTTGGCTAACGTGAGCGCTAACGTGGAAGCGGAATTACGCAAGATTGGTTTGAAATTGATTAACGTGAACGTGACGGATATCCGCGATGAGTCGGGGTATATCGAGGCGCTCGGAAAAGAAGCTGCAGCCAAGGCTATTAATGATGCTAAGAAGAGCGTGGCCGAACAGAATCGGTTCGGGGAGATCGGTAAGGCCGAGGCCGATCGAGATAAGGATATCCGTATTGCGGAAACCGTGCGGGATACCCGTATCCGTACTGCGGAGGCTAATGCCACGGCGGTAGAGGGTGAGAATAACGCCAAGATTTTGATCGCCGATTCGGATGCAATTCGTCGGGAAAGAGAGGCCGAGGCTGCCCGTAAGGCTATTGCTGCGGAGAAAGTGCAGTCGGCTAAGGCTTTGGAAGAGGCATACTTGGCAGAGCGGGAAGCTGAGAAAGCTCGTGCCGAGAGAGAAAAAGCCACGCAAGCTGCTAATATCGTGGTTCCGGCACAGATTGACAAAGAGAAAGCGATTATTGATGCCGAGGCGGAAGCCGAGCGTTTGCGTCGTTTGGCGAAAGGTGAAGCGGATGCTATTTTTGCCAAAATGGATGCTGAGGCCAGAGGTATGTACGAGGTGCTGACGAAACAAGCGGAAGGGTATGCTCGGATCGTGCAAGCTGCTGCTGGTGATCCGGATAAGGCCGTGATGATGTTGATTACGGATAAATTGCCGGAATTGGTGAGGACACAAGTGGAAGCTGTCAAGAATATAAAGATTGATAAAGTTACGGTTTGGGACGGTAATAACGCCGGGAACGGTAATACTTCAACTGCCAATTTCATTTCCGGGATGATGAAGTCCGTGCCCCCGTTGAATGATTTGTTTAACATGGCCGGGTTGAATTTGCCTACTTTCTTGAAAGGAGCTTCGACGGAAGAAAAAGCGGTAGATGCCGGGCAACAGGAAGAGGTTACTGTTGAACCGGAGAAATAAACTTTTGATTTCGTTTTTTCGTTTACTAATAATTATCTTTGTGGTATACTTGTGAAGAGTATACCACAAAAGTATTTAATAGATTTATAAATTCAGGTGAAATTATGCGTTGGGTAATTGACGGCGTAGATGATTTGAATCGGGTGGCCAAAGAGTTTTTGGCGAGTACGGGGGATAACACGATATACGCCTTGTACGGGCCGATGGGAGTGGGTAAAACGACATTCGTGAAAGCGGTGGCGGAATGTTTGGGAATAGAGGATGACGTGAATTCCCCGACGTTTGCGATCGTGAATGAGTATTTGACGGCAAAGGGAGATTCGGTATATCATTTTGATTTCTACCGGGTGAAAAATATCGAGGAAGCGATGGATTTCGGTTACGAGGAGTATTTTTATAGCGGGAATCGTTGTTTTATCGAGTGGCCGGAAATGGTCGAGCCGTTATTGCCGGATAATACGTTGATATGTAAATTCTCCGAGTTGGCTGACGGCCGGAGAGAACTGGTGATAGAAGAAAAATAATAAAGGGGATATTATGGATAACTCGGGTAAATTATTGGGTGCACTTATCAACAGGGAATGGTTTCTGTACCAAGAAAAAGAGGTTTTCGGGGAATATAAACAGAAACGGTTGACAATAGGTTTGCCGAACGAGACAGAACGCCGGGAGAACCGGATTTGTCTAACCCCGGAATCGGTGGCCGTGATGGTGGATATGGGGCACACGATAATGATACAACGAGGAGCCGGAGAGGCGGCACATTACCATGACCGGGAATACGCGGATGCGGGAGCCCAGATGTTGGACACGTGCGAGGAGGTGTATACCGCTGATATTATTTTGAAACCCACACCGGTGATGCAGGAAGACGTGGAGGTGATGCGCGATCGTCAGGTGATTTTGTCCCCGATAGAGCTTTTTGAATTGCGGAAAGAGGCGATCGTGGAGATGATGCAGAAAAAAGTGACTGCCGTGGGTTTTGATATACTGAAAGATGGAAATGGGCTTTATCCCGTGGTCCAGATGATGAGCGAGATTTCGGGGAGTTCGGCGATTATGATAGCTAGCGAGTATCTGAGTAATTCGCGGGAGGGGAAAGGGATTTTGTTGGGAGGTGTGACTGGAGTGACACCTGCCGAGGTGGTTATCTTGGGTGCCGGAACGCTGGGTGAATATGCCGCACGCACGGCTTTGGCTTTGGGTGCGGTGGTGAAAGTTTTCGATCATTCCTTGGAGCGTTTGAGGCGTTTGAATCATTGTCTGGGACAACGGGTTTACACTTCCGTGTTCCACAAACCTGTACTGGAGCGGGCGTTATTGTCAGCCGACGTGTTGATCGGGGCTTTGCGTTTCTTTGATGATGATTTCGGGATTACCGTTTCGGAGGAGCAGGTGAAATTGATGAAACAGGGGGCGGTTATCGTCGATATGTCTATCGAACATGGCGGGTGTATCGAGACTTCCGGTCCTACGACTCACGAGAATCCGACATACGTGTATAACGGGGTGATTCATTATTGTGTCCCGAATGTCCCGTCGAGGGTGGCACGTACGGCTTCTATTGCGTATAGTAACCTGTTCACGCCCTTGTTTGACAAGGTTTCCCGTGAAGGAGGGTTTAATTCTGCTATCAAAAGCGATGTCGGGTTACGACATGGTGTTTATATCTATAACGGGGTACTGACTAAAAAGGTCATCGCGGATAAGTACGGTCTGGTGTCCCGTGATATTGATTTGTTGTTGGCTGCTTTTTAACTTCCAAGCGCCACGATTATTCCTAGTAAAATACCGTACACGAGAGCGTAAGGGAAGGCTTGTTTCAGGATTTCTCCTTCTTTGCCTTGTAACTGACAGGCCGAGGTGGCGATAGCTATACTTTGAGGGGAGATAATTTTCCCGGCGGTAGTCCCGGTTGTATTCGCGGCAGTCAGCCAAGAAGGCTCGACGTTTATATTTTCCGCTATTCCTACTTGCAATTTACCGAAAAGAATGTTGGCAGAAGTCCCGCTACCCGTGAGGAATGTTCCGGCTTCCCCGACGAGGGGGGACCAGAAGGCATACCCGTTACCAGCCAGGGTGGTCAAGGTGTCGGCCATGAGTCGTATCATACCGGATATCTCCATGAGCGCGGATATCCCGACGAGGGCGATAACCATGATGATCGTGGTACGGATTTGCACGAGAGTTTTGCCTAAAAGTACGAGTTGTTTTTTGGTTTTCACGCCTTGGATTTGCCCGCCGATGAAAGCTCCCCCGAGCAAGAGTAAAGCGGTTCCCTTGAAGTGGAACGGGATGGCCAACAGGATGAAGAGAATGATAAACCCGTATATGCTCCACGCTTGGTAGATTTGTCGGGCGGTATACCCGTTCGTGAAAGAACTTTTCTGACCGGAAGGATGGAAGTGACTCCAGATGATAATAGCAATGATGGAACATATACTGCCGATGATAGCCGGTGTTTCTGGTCCGAGGTAGTTGGCCGTGAGATATTGGGCCAGATAGGATACTCCCCCGACGAGAGTGCCGAGCAGGAGGTTCTTGGGTAAGGCTTGTCGACGTCGGTCTGCCAGTATTGTGAGGGTGATGGGTATCAGGAAGATAAAGGGAAATAGTTGTTGAATCGTGGCTTTGCATAACTCCGGTAACGGACAACCGGTTTCCTCGGCAAGGACGGTTTCTGCAATCCCGACGGCCCCGAAGGTGGTCGGCTCGCTGTTGGCGATAAGACTGACCAAGACGGCGAATAACGGGCGGAAACCGAGAGTTACGAGAATCGCCGCAGGAATGGCGACCGACGTGCCGTAACCGGCCATGCCTTCCAGTAAACCGCCAAATCCCCAGGTGATGAGTAACACCTGTACGCTTTTGTCCGTGGATATGGCGGCTAACTGACCTTTAAGTATTTCGATTTTCCCGGAATGTAACAAAAGGTTGTAGCTGAAAACGGCTATCCAGATAACGGATAGGATAGTGACGCAGGCTCGATAGGAACTGTTTAATAAGGTCGTACCGATTTCCTGAACGGGTGCTTTGAAGATAAAGATAGCCAACAGGATCGTGATAATAAGGGTGAACAGGCTACTCTTATCCCCCGGCCATTTGCATATTCCCATGGATATGACCAAAATAGCCATAGGTAGTAGAGCAAACAAGATTTCGGACATGATACTGTTATGATCTTCAATTTTCCGTTTTCAATTGCTTCAGAATAGTGTCGATAACCGGGGTTAAGTCACTGTTCTTCGGGATTTTTATACCTCGTATCCCGGCGGCTTCGGCGGCTTCTATATCCCGGCCACCGTCCCCGATCAATAGGGTGGCGGATTTGTCAATATCAAATTCTCGAATGGCTTGTTCGATCATGTAAGGCGATGGTTTGCGACACTCGCAGGGGGCGATGCTGCTGTGGTGAGGACAATAATATATCTTGTCTATGTGGGCCCCGTGTTTTTCCAGTTCCGCACACATGTATGCATGCAGGTTTTCAACATCTTCGGTAGTGTATTCGCCTTTCGCGACACCCCCTTGGTTGGTTACGACAATAATCAGGTAACCCGCTTCGTTGAGGCGGCGGATTCCGTCGATCACGCCGGGGTTAAACACGAAATCTTCTATCCTATATATATAGTAGTGTCCTTCGTCAGAGTTGATCGTACCGTCCCGGTCAAGAAAAATAGCCTTATTCATTTTAGATTTTAAATTTTAGATCCTATCAATTCTGTGATTTGTGATTTCAGATTAAGTGATTCCCAACACAAGGCCAACGCTTTTTTCATTTTCAATTCTCCATTTTCAATTGTTTAGTGCATTATTTTAAAAATTAATTCCTTTAAAAGCTCGCCGTCAGAGATATTCGCGTTTCCCACTCCCTTGGATTTGAGGTCGTATTCTCTGAGCCAAGAGATAATGTTGGCACATTTCATGGCATTATATTTTTTCGCTCCTTCGGTATAGTCTTTCATGAAGTAAGGATTGATTCCCAGCAGCCGGGCCATTTCCTGTTGATTCGGTGTACTCTTTTTCTGATAGTGGTAAGTCAGTAGATTCAAGAAATAGCGGAATAACATAGTGATCGTGAGTACTAGTGGGTTATTTTTAGGATTGGCCTCGAAATAGTTCACGATGCGGTTGGCTTTCAGGTGATCCATCTGGATAATGGCAGCCGTGAGTTCGAACGTGTTGAATTCCTTGCTGATGCCCGTGTGTTCTTCTACCAGGTTCTCTTTGATCTCGCCTCCTCCGGGAAGTAAGAGCATCAGTTTATCGAGTTCGTTGGCAACCTTGCTGAGATCGTTTCCAAGACTCTCGGCTAGTATCCCGGCGGCTTTCAGGGAGATCATGTATTTCTTGTCTTTGCAGTACGAGATGATCCAGTCCGGGATTTTGTTGTCGTAAAGCTTGGCTGATTCGAAATAGACGCAGTTCGAGGAACTACTCAGTTTTTTGAATACCCCCTTGCGTTTATCGGGTTTCTTGTTTTTGTAGAGAAATACCAGAATGGTTGTCGGTTGCAAATGCTCGATGTACGGGAGTAGGTTTTCAAAGTCCCGGATATTCTGGGCCTCCTTGACGATAACAACTTGGCGTTGTGACATCATGGGGAAACGGCGGGCCGTGTCGGTCACGGTTGTCATGGAAACATCGTTACCGTACAAGATGGTCTGATTGAAAGCCTTTTCGTCTTCCGAGAGGGCGTTTTTTTCAATTCTGGTCGCTATCTCATCCAGAAAATAAGGTTCTTCTCCTGATAAGAAGTAAATCGGGGCATATTTTCCCGCCTTTAAATCCGTGACAATCTCTTCGTATTTCATAAGGGCAAAGATAATTGGGAAATTTGGATATACGAAGATTTAGAAATGCAAAAAATGAATTATTTCATTCCTAGATTCTCTTTTTCGATGGTGCGCACGATTTGTTCGATTTCCCGGTCCCGTCCCTCCGGTTCGTAATCGGCTTTCAAGTTATTGCCGAACAAAAGAGCCAATGATTGCCAGAAATAAGCGTTCACGGTCCCCTTGTATTCTCTGATGTGGTTGAACGAGGTGTTGTTGGTTTCCCGGTAGATCAGGCGCACGAGAATCTTTCCTTGGGTGACGGTTAATTTCATTAGCGGTTGTTTGAACGTCTGCATGAGTTCTTTGTACTCTTTTTTGATGATTTGCTTGCGTTTTAATTCCGAATTCACTCGCGCTAACTGGTTCTCGATCTCGTTGATTTTGGCGGCGGCAATCTTGGCGTACGGGAATACTTTCCGCACGTTGTATATCATTCGCTGGTTTCTTTGTTGTTGACGGGCATATTTCCGGGGATTTTTGATTCTGGCGACGACATCAACTTCACCGAGAAGGACATGTGGAACGGTATCTCTGCCGATAATAACAGCCGGGACAACACTTTGCGCTTCGGCAAAGTTGTTAATAAATAAAGATAGAAGCAATATGCCAAATATTTTCCACATTTTGTTATCTTTGCATTAACGCTTTGTAATACAAATTTAGTAGATATATTTGACTTGTAAAAATAATAACTAGTGGAAAAGGAGTTTCAGGAACTGTTTCAGATACGTCATAACGATGATCGTGTCGAGGTGGGGAAGGTGTTGATTGCCGAACCTTTTCTGGAAGGAAAATATTTTAATCGTTCCGTGGTTTACATGGTGGAGTATGACGAGAATGGAGGCGTGGGGTTCGTGTTGAACAAACCATTGCCTTACACGACGTCCGAATTGGTGAAAGAGCTGGAGGGGGTGTCTTTCCCGGTGTATATCGGGGGACCCGTGGAACGAAATCAGTTGTATTATATTCACCGGAGAGAGGATATCCCCGATTCGGTAGAGATCGCGAAGGGAATATACTGGGGAGGGAATTTCCAGGCTTTAACGGGGATGTTGAAAGCCGGAAAGATATTGGAAGGTGAGATTCGTTTTTTTGCCGGGTATAGTGGTTGGACCGAGAACCAGTTAGATAGTGAATTGCAAGAGAATTCATGGATGGTGGGAACGATCCCGACAGAAATATTGTTTTCTGTCCCGAACGATGGATTGTGGGAGCAGGCGATGAGTTCTTTGGGGGGAAGACACAAGCTTTGGGCGAATTTCCCGGAAGACCCGATTCTTAATTAATTGAAAGTTGAGAAAGAGTTCTTTGAGTTTGATTTAAAGTGAAATAATTCGGTGATTGCCGATTGAATGATTCTGTGATTACAAAAAAGGAGTGCGAGAATTGTGTGGAGAAATCACTTAATCGGAAATCATAAATCACTCACTTAATAGGATTTGAAATGAATAAAGGCAGGCCGTTCTATCGCTGTCCCGCGAGGGAGAGAGGAAAGTCCGGGCAACGCAGGGCATCGTGTTTCCTAACGGGAAGGCCTTCGAGAGGGGGCAGTAGTGTAACAGAAAATAACCGTTCCGTTCGCGGAATAAGGGTGAAAAGGTGAGGTAAGAGCTCACCGGTATTCCGGGTGACCGGGATAGCCGTACACCTCACGAGTTGCAAGACCATGTACACTGGCGCTTAGGTTTGCCCGACCAATGCCAGGGGGTAGGTCGCTAGAGCCGTGAAGTGATTCACGGAGTAGATAAATGATAGAAACCGCAAGGTACAGAACCCGGCTTATAGGCCTGCCTTTTTTTTATTGAAAATGAAGAATTGAATTTAGTTTAAAGTTTAGAGTTCAGAATTTAGAGTGAAAAAAGCGCCAGCTTGTGCGGGGTATAAACTTGTAACCTGCCAACTTGTAACTTGTAACACGCCGAAGGCGATTTTACGCCGGAGACGAATAAAAAATTAGTAAAGTGAAATCAATCAGAGAAATATTTAGAATAGGTTATGGACCTTCTTCCAGTCACACGATGGGGCCGGGACGTGCGGCTCTTTATTTTAAAGAAAGAAATCCGGATGCAGAACGCTATCGGGTGACATTATTCGGTAGTTTGGCGTTGACGGGGGTAGGACACGGCACGGACGTGGCCATTCAGAAGATGATAAATCGGCCGGATGACACGGAGATCGTGTGGGAATCCGACAAATCTCTTCCGCATCACCCGAACGGAATGTTGTTCGAGGCTCTGGAAAACGGGGAAGTCAAGGATCGTTGGGAGGTATATAGTGTCGGTGGCGGAGCCTTGTGGGATGAGCAAGGAACTTTTAACCGGGAAGATATCTACCCGGATACGAAGATGACCGATATATTGAACTGGTGCAAGGCTGAGGGGCGCTCTTTCGTCGAGTACGTGGAGTTGCACGAGGGACCGGAAATCTTTGATTACCTGGAAGAGGTTTGGAAAGTGATGGTGGAAAGTATTCACAACGGCTTGGAGAACGAGGGTGTGTTGCCCGGAAACTTGCGTTTGGCGCGCAAGGCCTGTGCTTATCACGTGCGGGCCCAACAGTCCGCGGGAACTTTGCGTCACATGGGAATGGTATTCGCGTCCGCTTTGGCCGTTGCCGAAGAGAACGCCGCCGGGGGACGGATCGTGACGGCTCCTACTTGTGGTTCAGCCGGGGTAGTTCCTTCCGTGCTATTCTTCTTGAAGCATGATCAGGATATCAGTGACAAGCGGATTATAAAAGGATTGGCAACAGCCGGGTTGATCGGTAACATCGTGAAAACGAACGGTTCAATATCCGGGGCCGAGGTAGGATGCCAGGGTGAGCTGGGAACGGCTTGTGCCATGGCTGCCGGGGCTGCGGCGCAGATATTGGGAGGAAGCCCGATGCAGGTGGAATACGCGGCTGAAATGGGATTCGAGCATAACTTGGGATTGACCTGTGACCCGGTTGGCGGGTACGTGCAAATTCCTTGCATCGAGCGGAACGCGTTTATCTCGCAGAAAGCCCGCGAATGCGCGATTTACTCCCTTTTCTCGGATGGACGTCATAAAGTCTCTTTCGATGACGTGGTAGAGACCATGATGCAGACGGGATGTGACATGCAGGCAAAATACAGGGAAACAAGTCTAGGGGGATTGGCCCGTATCTACAGGGCTCCCTTGAAAAAATAATAGATTCGGATTTAGGGTTGTGTGAATGAGACTAGATTATCGAGCTTGGAAGTAACAATCGTAAATCTAAAAACGTAGATCTAAAGTTACGTAAGGCTTATGGATAGAATTAGATTAAAAGTTTTCGGGTTATCCTATAACAGTATGTCTCAAACGGGGGCATACGCGTTGGTTCTGGCAGAAGAGAATGACACTTTTCGAATTCCTATTATCATCGGGATAGCCGAGGCACAATCCATCGCGATTCACCTGGAGCATTTGCGTTCGCAGCGTCCGTTGACACACGATTTGATAAAGAGTCTGGCAGACCAGTTGGGTGCGACTCTGGAGGAAGTCTATATTTATCGTTGGGAATCCGGAATCTTTTACTCGGAATTGCGTTTTCGTCACGGGGAAGAGGTTTTGAAAATTGATTCCCGCACGTCAGACGCTATCGCTTTGGCGTTACGTTATAATTGCCCGATCTATGTTGCCCCTGGCGTGATAGCCAAAACGGCGATACCGGTTTCCGATCTGGAAACGGGCGAATTTAGCGGGAAAACAACCGTGGAACCGGGGGACGCGAAGTCATCATCGGATGATTTTACCGAGGAAGAATTAACCCGGATGTTGGACGAGGCCGTGAAGAACGAGGATTACGAGAACGCTTCTCGTTACAGGGATATGCTGAAAGCCAAAAGAGGGGAATAATATTTAAATATAAATACAATGGAAAGCATTAAACTTGACTACTCGAAAGTCTTATCGTTCGTTGGGGAAAAAGAGATTTCCGCGCAACAGGAAAAGGCAATTAAAGCCTTAAAGAGTTTGAAAAACGGGACTTGCAAAGGAAGTGATTTCCTGGGCTGGCTAGATCTCCCCGTTCAGATTACCGAGAACGAATTGGAACGAATTTCCAGTTGTACCGACAGGTTGAGAGAACAAACCGACGTGGTTGTCATCATCGGCATCGGGGGGTCTTATCTGGGTGCCAAAGCCGTGATCGAGGCGATGTCCGGTAGTTTTGATGTCTATTCGGGAACCAGAGTCGTTTTTGCCGGGAATAATGTCAGCGAGGATTATTTATATGAATTGCAGGCGTTTTTGAAAGACAAGAAATTCGGGATATGCGTGATCTCCAAATCGGGAACGACAACCGAGCCTGCCGTGGCTTTCCGTTTATTGAAGGACCAGTTGATCGAACAGGAAGGAGTGGCGGTTTCGAGAGAGAGAATAGTTGCAATCACCGACGAGAAGAAAGGAGCTTTGCGGGCAATGGCCGATAAAGAGGAATACGAGACATTCGTGATTCCCGATAACGTGGGTGGGCGCTATTCCGTGCTGACCCCGGTGGGTTTACTACCCGTCGCCCTGGCCGGGTTGGATATCCGTTCTCTGGTAAAAGGTGCCGTGGATATGTGGAGTTGCATGAAGGAAAGTGACGCGAAACTTGCTGTCACCTACGCTTCCGTTCGGAACGCCTTGTACGAGAAGGGATACGTGATCGAGATCACGGTAAATTTCAACCCGAAACTGCATTATGTCGCTGAATGGTGGAAACAACTATACGGCGAGAGCGAGGGAAAGGAAAGCAAGGGTATCTTCCCCGCCAGTGTTGATTTCACGACGGATTTGCATTCCATGGGACAGTATATACAGGAAGGGCGTCGGAATCTGTTCGAGACGGTTCTTTCTATCGAGAAGACGAAATATAGGGTGCAAGTGCCTTGTGATGCCCACGATCTGGATAAATTGAACTATCTGGCGGGTAAACGTGTTGACGAGGTGAATAAAATGGCCGAACTGGGTACTCAACTGGCTCACGTGGAAGGTGGGGTCCCGAACATGAGGGTTATTATCCCGGAATTGACCGAATATTACCTGGGGCAGTTATTCTATTTCTACGAGATGGCCTGTGCTATATCCGGCGGAATCCTTGGCGTGAACGCTTTTGACCAGCCGGGAGTGGAGGCGTACAAGAACAACATGTTCATGTTGCTTGGTAAACCGGGATACGAGAAAAGAAGCTAAAGGGTTTATAAGGTTCATAAAGTTCGTAACTTTATGAACCTTACGAACCTTATAAACTTTATAAACTTTATAAACTTTATAAACTTTATAAACTTTATAAACCTTACAAACTCCTTGCTTTCTTCTGAATGGTAAAAGTAAGATAGGTATTGTTCAATATATCTATGGTTAATAACTTTCCGGAGAGTACACCCGGTTTTTCGAGAATAATTTTAATGGTTTCGTTTACTTGCAACGACCCGATAATTCCGGGAAGAGCGCCGATAACACCTGATGGCTGCGAGAAGTTCTTGATGTCATCGCTGTACTCGAAAAGGTCCCGGTAGGTAGGACCATCATGATAATTAAAAACGGACAGTTGACCGCTGAATTCGCATATACTGCCGTAAATAAAAGGTTTATTTAATTCCACGCACGCGTCATTAATCAGGTAACGGGCATAGAGATTATCGGTCGCGTCTATGACAATATCATATTCTGAAATAATTTCCAGGGCGTTATCCTGCGATAGACGGGTTGTGTATGGGGTAATCCTGCAAAATGGATTTAACCGGTTTAATTTGTCCGCGGCAACGGTGGCTTTGGAGGTTCCCACGTGTGTCGTGTCGTACAGGATTTGCCGTTGCAGGTTGGACTCCGATACCACGTCGTCGTCCATGATGCCAACGTGACCGATTCCTGCGGCTGTCAAGTAGTATAATATGGGTGAGCCTAATCCTCCGGCTCCTACTACCAGCACGTTTGTAGCTTTAATTTTTTCTTGTCCTCGAATTCCAATGTCTTGTAGGATAATATGTCGATTGTAACGTTCCTTTTCTTTAGAGGTTAGTGACATATGCTGTTGAGTTAATTCTAATTTGTTTTACCAGAGTTATTTACATTCGTTGATGTGATGCTTGACAAATCGGTTTACCGTGCAGATGGATACCTTGTACTTCTTGGCTATTTTCTTGTAAGGTACGCAGTTGTCCATTAGCTCGATGATCTTTTCCTTGTTTTGTATCAGCACGTTTAATTGCGGGCAACTGCCGAACGGGCGGCCCAGTTTTATTCCTTCCGCTTTCCTCACGGCGAGAGCTTCTCTCGTACGGATTGAGATTAGGTTACGTTCGATTTCCGCCACCAGGCCGAAAGCGAAGCCCAGTATCTTGCTGTTCAAATTGTTCTCGAAAGTGTATCCTTCTTTCGTGCTATGGAGAACAATTTTACGCTGGATACAAGTGTTGATGATGTTCATGATGTCGATTAACGTCCTACTCAAACGTGATACTTCCGTGACGATAAGGCAGTCGCCCTCTTGTAAAGTTAGGAGGAGATCGCCGAGTTTCCGGTCGTTACTGTGTACTTTCCCACTGACGACGTCGTGATACCACTTGTCAATATCAAGTCCCCGGTGGGCGGCAAATTTCTTGATCTCCTCCTCCTGATTTTCCAGGTGTTGTTTGTTTGTGCTGACTCGTAAATACGCAACTACCATAATAATTTGATTTTAGAGAATTAAAAAGACAAACGTAGCAAAAGGAGGAGAATATTTATTGCTTTTCAAAAGTTAAAAGAAGTTATCATGTGTTCGTCCTTGGCGGGTTGCAGGTTACCGGTTGACTGGTTGCAAGTTACACGTTCTCTAACTTTGCTTATATCGTAGGTGAATTCATCGCTAAACGCTTTTATTCCTTGTACGTTTTGTCTCGAACTTGTAACCTGCTAACTTGTAACCTGCAACTCGCCGGAGGCGAACTCCCTACATCCACGCGTCCCAATCCTTCCAGACGGGTTCGTATCCCTGTGCTTTAATGGCTTCAACCATTTCTTGCGGGGTACGGTTATCGTTAATAGCGAATTGTTCCAGCTCTTTGTGAGGTACGACGTATCCTCCCGGTTCCGTGCTTGATCCGGCACTCATCGAGGTGGCTCCCAGGTGCATCACGTGGTCCCGGAATTCCCGGCTTTCCCGCGTGGAAATGGAGATTTCTGCCTGTTGATCCAGTAGACGGTAGGCACAGATAAGTTGCACCATTTGCTTGTCGTTGATCGGGTCTTTAGGCATGAAAGCCCCGGCATGCGGGCGCAGGCGGGGGAGGGAGATCGAGTATTTGGAGCGCCAGTAGTTCTTTTCCAGGTATTTCAGGTGCAGGGCCGTGAAGAAGGAATCCGTACGCCAGTCTTCCAGCCCGAGCAAGGCCCCGATACCCATTTTCTGTACCCCGGCCGTGCATACCCTGTCGGGAGTTTCCAGACGATAACGGTAATTGGCCTTCCGTCCCTTGGGGTGATACAGCGGGTACTGTTTCTCGTTATACGTTTCCTGGTACACGCAGACGAAGCTTAACCCGGCCTCGTGCAGGCGAGCGTAATCGGCCGTGTCAAGGGGTTGCACTTCGAGGGCGATTTGCGAGAACTTGTCCCGCACGGCACGAATCACTTTCTCGTAATAGTCAACCGTCGTCACGGCGGGAGCCTCTCCCGAAACGAGTAGCAGGTGTTTGAATCCCCAACTCGTGATCACCTCGGTTTCCGCTTGTACTTCTTCCAGCGTGAGCATCTTGCGATGAATCTCGTTATCGTGGTTGAAACCGCAGTAAACGCAGAAGTTCGTGCAATAGTTCGAAACGTAGAGCGGGATATACAGTTGAATGGTATTCCCGAATCTTTCGAGCGTGAGGCGGTTGGCTTCGATGGCCATGTCTTCCAGCAACGGGGTTGCCGCCGGGGAGATTAATGCCATGAAATCGTCTAGCGAGCGGTGCGGGTTGTTGATCGCCGCGATCGCGTCGTTCTTCGACTTATCCATGATGTTTTGTTTCACATCGTCCCAGTCGTAGGTTTTAAGGGTATCGTAAAATGAATTCATCTTCTTTTAGTTTATAAAGTTTGTAAGGTTCGTAAAGTTTATAAAGTTAGTGGACCCTGCGGGCGCTTTGTTTATGGCAACGAAGTTGTCAGTGATAAAGCTAACCGCGACAGGTCAGTGACATAAGGTTTATAACGTCCATAATATCCCCGGGGGAAGTTTTTAACAGTTTAAGCTATCATCGCCCATGTGCTCCTGCAGGGAGCGATAACTTTATAAACCTTATAACTTTATAAACTTTATAAACTCTTTAATCCAAAAAAGCCGTCAACGGTGAACTGGCTTGGGCGTGGCGATATTGTTTCGCCAGTTTTGCCTCGAAAGCCATGCGTCCGGCTTCAACGGCCAGTTTGAATGCCCGTCCCATTTCCACCGGGTTCGGGGATACGGCTATCGCGGTATTCACTAACACGGCGGCGGCGCCCATTTCCATGGCGGCGGCGGCGTGAGAGGGAGCGCCGATTCCCGCGTCCACGATCACGGGGACATTACTTTGTTCGATGATAATTTCGAGTAAATCCCGGGTAACAAGCCCTTTGTTGGTTCCGATCGGGGCGCCTAGCGGCATGACCGTGGCGGCACCCGCGTTTTCGAGGTGTTTACACAATACCGGGTCGGCCTGAATGTAGGGTAACACCACGAAGCCCAGCTTTGCCAGTTCTTCCGTGGCTTTGAGGGTTTCGATCGGGTCGGGCAACAGGTATTTCGGGTCCGGGTGTATTTCCAGTTTCAACCAGTTTGTTCCCAGGGCTTCCCTGGCCAGTTGGGCGGCGAACACGGCTTCTTTTGCCGATCTCACGCCGGATGTGTTGGGTAACAGGGTGATATGAGGTGCTTGCAAATGAGCCAGAATATCATCTTCTTTGCCATCCATGTTTACACGTTTCAAGGCGACGGTTACGAGTTGTGACTCCGAGGCCAGGATAGCGTCTTCCATGAGTTGATTTGATGCGAATTTACCGGTTCCGGTAAACAGGCGCGAGGTAAAAACTTTATCCGCGATTTTTAATGCTTCCATTTATTAATTTTAGATTTAATGATTTTAATGAGTCCATAAAGTCCGTAAGGTCCATAAGGTCCATAAAGTCCATAAAGTCCATAAAGTCCATAAGGTCCATAAAGTCTATAAGGTCCATAAAGTCTATAAAGTCAATGGACCCCTGCGGGGCGCTTTGTCCACGGCAGCTTGGCTGCCGTTAAACCCTGTCCGAAGTACTCCCGTGACTTTACGGACTTTATAGACTTTATAGACTTTATGGACCTTATGGACTCATTTCCTCTTGAATTTGTTTTGTTTTTTCCGTTATGTCATCACTGTTTTTAAGCAGGGAGGAGAGGGCGATACCCGTTACCCCGGTGCTTAAAATCGGTTGAATATCATTTTCTCTAATACCGCCGATCGCGTGAATCGGGATATGAATGCCCGCTTTCCGGCAGGCGTCCAGGATATTCCGGTAGCCTTCGATCCCGAGTATGGGGCTGAGACGTTTTTTCGTTGACGTGTAGGTAAACGGGCCGAGACCGATATAGTCTACCTGTTGACGAAACCGGGCGACCACGTCCTCGAAAGTGTTGCAAGTACCCCCGATGATTTTCGTGTAACCGAGAATCTTGCGGGCTTCGAGAGGATTCATGTCTTCCTTGCCGAGGTGTACCCCGTCGGCGTCCAGTTCCAGGGCGATGTCCACGTTGTCATTAACGAGGAACAGGGCCCCGTGACGCCGGCAAATCTCCTTCACGATTCGCCCGACGCGGGTAAACTCTTCCCGGGTGGCTTCTTTCATGCGCAGTTGTACCCAGCGACATCCTCCCCGGCACACGGCTTCCACCTGTTCGGGAATGGAAACGCCTTCCTTGTAATCCGTGATGTATTGCAGGGGAATCCGTGCCAGATCGACCGCGATCCCCGTGGCCTTCACCTGGTGGTGCATCCCCAGGTTGGTGTCGTTGGAACCGATGAAGTCCGAGACGTAGCGTTGCCCGTGCCGGCAGGCTTCGGGAAGCGGGTAACCGAGGGTAAGATACGAGGCGATGGCGGACGACAGGACGCATCCCGTCCCGTGTTTCCCGCTCGTGCCGCGGGTTACCGAGAAAGTGTATACCTTGTCCCCGGTGATCAGCCGGTCGGAGGCCAGCGTTTCGGCATTGTGACCTCCTTTCCAGAGGATGTTGAGGCGCGATTCCCGCGCGATTTCCTGTAATCGTGCCACGTCAGGATGACTTCCGAAAAGTGTTTCCAGTTCATCCGTGTTCGGGGTGATAAGATAAATCTTGTCCAGTATATCCTGCAACCGGCTTGCTTTTTCCCCGTCGTGGAATCGGAACCCGGCACTGGCTTTCAGGATCGGGTCCCAGATGATTTTCACCTTGGGCAAGGCCGTCGTGAGGTAAGTCACGATCTGGTCGAGCGAGTCGAAGCTCTCGATTAACCCGATCTTGACGAACGAGGGACTGAATTCCCGGAACGATACCTCGCACTGCCGGATGATTTCGCCCGGAGTCATCCATTTGGTTCCGAGGTACTCGTTCTGGTTCTGGAACGTGATGGCGCTACTTACCCCTAGCCCGTATACTCGACAACTTTCGAAAGTCTTGATGTCGGCCGTGACCCCGGCCCCGGAACTCTGGTCGAATCCCGCGATGCTCATCACCTCGTCGGGGAATATTTTCAGGAAGCGGGAAAGCGCTTCCGACGGTTTTTCCCAGATGTATCCCAGCAAGGCCACCCCGTCAAAACCGGTTTTCCGGCAGGCTGTCACCTTGTCGGGGGTGATCCCTCCCAGGGCCACGACGGGAACGGGGACCGTTTTCAACTTTTCTTTTAACAAGTTCAGGTCAAACGCGGTATTGTATCCCGGCTTGGATATACTGTCAAACACGGGGCTCAGGAACACGTAATCCGGGGTGAAGGCGAGCGACCCGATTTCCTCGAAGGAGTGACAGGACACGCTCACGTGCGGGTAGCGTTCCCGTTCCGTGAAGGTGGCGGCCTGATCGTGTTTCAGGTGGATACCTTTCAACCCGTATTCTTCAACCAGTTCGAAGTGATCATGCACGATAACGCGTTCCCGGAAACGAGGGGCAATCCCCCGGATAAAGTTTTCCAACGTTTCCCGGTCAGCCCCCGGTTTTCGCAAGTGCAACAGGTGCAGTCCGTTCTCGAAGAGCCGGTTCACGATCGACTCTTCGTCCGGCAGGGAACGGGGTGGGGTGATGATGATAACCATATATCTTGTAATTTTGGATATAGTTCATAAAGTTTGTAAGGTTTATAAAGTTTATAAAGTTACGGGAGTCCTTCGGACAGGGTTAAACGGCAGCTCAAGCTGCCGTAGACAAAGCGCCCCGCGGGGGTCCATAAACCTTATAAACTTTATAAACTTTATAAACTTTATGAACCCTTTATTTTCTTTCTCAACTTCTCGCTGGCCCGCATGGAACAGAAATGTTCGCCGCACATGGAGCAGAAGTGAGCTTCCTTGTGTCCCTCGGCCGGGAGGGTCTCGTCGTGGAAGCGCAGGGCTTTCTCCGAGTCGAGGGCCAGGTGGAACTGGTCTTTCCAGCGGAACTCGAACCGGGCCTTGCTCATGGCGTAATCCCGGTAATAAGCGGCGGGGTGTCCCTTGGCGAGATCGGCGGCGTGGGCGGCGAGCTTGAAGGTGATCACGCCCTCTTTCACGTCGTCCCGGTTCGGCAATCCGAGGTGTTCTTTCTGCGTCACGTAACAGAGCATGGATGTCCCGTACCACCCGATCATGGCCCCGCCGATGGCCGAGGTGATGTGGTCGTAACCCGGCGCGATGTCCGTCACCAGCGGGCCGAGGGTGTAGAACGGGGCCTCGTGGCAATATTCCAGTTCGAGGTCCATGTTCTCGCGTATCTTTTGCATGGGCACGTGTCCCGGTCCCTCGATGATCACCTGCACGTCGTGCTTCCAGGCCACTTGGGCGAGTTCCCCGAGCGTTTTCAACTCGGCGATCTGTGCCTCGTCGTTCGAGTCGGCGATACATCCCGGGCGGAGCCCGTCACCGATGGAGATGCCGACGTCATATTTGGCGAGGATCTCGCATATATCCTCGAAATGGTCATACAAGAAACTTTCCTGTTTGTGCGTGGTACACCAGTGCGCCATGATCGCTCCTCCGCGGGACACGATGCCCGTGAGGCGTTTCAGCGTCAGCGGCACGTGATGCCAGCGCAACCCGGCGTGGATCGTGAAATAGTCCACCCCTTGTTCGGCCTGCTCGATGAGGGTGTCCCGGAATATTTCCCAGGTCAGGTCTTCCACCTTGCCCCGCACTTTTTCGAGGGCTTGATAGAGGGGTACGGTACCCACGGGCACGGGCGAGTTACGGATGATCCACTCGCGGGTCTCGTGAATATTTTTGCCGGTCGACAGGTCCATGATCGTGTCGGCCCCCCAGCGGAAGGCCCAGACGGCTTTTTCCACTTCCTCGGAAATCGAGGAGGTGATGGGCGAGTTGCCGATGTTGGCGTTGATCTTCACGAGGAAATTGCGCCCGATAATCATCGGTTCGCTCTCGGGGTGGTTAATGTTCGCCGGGATGATCGCCCGCCCGGCGGCCACTTCCTGCCGCACGAATTCGGGGGTGATGTATTCGGGAAAGTTAGCACCGAGGGGTTCGCCTTTTTCTTTCTTGTAGGCTTCCCGTATCTTATCGACGAGCTGGTTCTCGCGGATGGCGATAAATTCCATTTCCGGGGTGATGATCCCCTGCCGGGCGTAGTGCATCTGGGACACGCGATGTCCCGGTTTTGCCACTCTCGGCGTGGTGTTCACGTGTTCGAAACGCAGGGCGTCGAGCGATTTATCGTTCTGGCGTGCCCGCCCGTACTCGGAACTCAGCCCGTCGAGCCGTATCGTGTCGTCCCGGTCGGCGATCCATTGTTCCCGTATCTTGGGTAATCCCTTGTGCAAGTCCACCTTGTACCCCGGATCGGTATAAGGGCCCGACGTGTCGTACACGACAACCGGTTCGTTTTCAATCTTTTGCCCGTCGGTATCGACGGTCGGGGTGAGGTTGATCCGGCGCATCGGCACCTTGATATCAAACATTTCACCTTTCACGTAAATTTTCTCTGATCCCGGTAACGGGCCACTTGAAATGGTAAAGTCTTGACTCATTTTATTTAATGTAAAATTTAGAATTTAAAATTTAGAATGGCAAAAGGGTCCATGAAGTTGATGTATCCCCCTGGGACGCTTTGTCCACGGTAGCTTGAGTGTCGAATCACTAAATCGTCAATCATGAAATCACGGAATAATTTCATCCTCCCTGCACGGCCTTGATGATGATGATCTTGCTCCCGTCTTGCAGGATGGTTTTTCCCCATTCGGGTCGGGGGATGACGTTAAAGTCGACGGCAACGGCGATGTTTTCCGTCTTGATATTGTTGGCTTCGAGGACTTCGGGAAGTGTACACCCGTCTTGACATTCGAAAGTTTTGTCGTTTATAGAAATTTGCATAACCTGATAGTTTTATCGTTTATAAAATTCATCAGGGTTGCTTTCGAACAGAATCTCGCGTGTATTATAACTCTCTCTCCCTCCGCCGGCATTATCCGGATCAGGTTCACGGGTATAATCTCAGCCAAAGTTCGGGAATTTCCCTCGCTTCTTAGGCACCCCTTCAGAATATTTCTCGACAAAGCTACGAATAATAATTGAAAACGGGAAATGATTTATAAAATTTGATAAACGTCCCCCGCGCGAGACCGTTCCCGTTTCCCGTTCATGAAGAGTGTAACCTGGATCACGCCTCTATTTCCCACTCGAATTTCTTCATGTCCACCTTCCCGTTCGCCTTGAACACCACGCCTTCCGCCTCCAGCAATTCCCGCTGGGCCGTCCATCCCGGGGCGGTGTCTCCCGCGTGATTCACCACCCGGTGACAGGGGAGCGTCTCGTCCGCCGGGGCGTGGGCCATCGCCTGGCCGACCCGGCGGGCGTGGGCGGGACAACCCGCCAACGCCGCGATCCGGCCGTAAGTAAGCACTCTTCCGGGAGGTATCTGCCGCACGATCTCGTATACCTCGTTAAAAAAAGTTTCCCGGGTGGGGATGTTTTTCTTCATTCTTGATCTTCTTTACTGGCTGGGGTTCGTTTTATTTACTCGCGGGCGCGTAGAAATACTCGTTCGGGGAGAACGCGTTGCTCCCGGCGTTCCCGAAAAACGGGTAGACGTGCAGGTTCTCGCCCTCGCGTGCCTTGACCGTGAAGGTCGCCGACCCCCCGGCGCGGGTGGCCTCGTTGTCGCGTGCGAATATCAGGGCATCGGGACGCCTGTCACCGATGATGATCGCGTACGGGCAGTCGGAACCGCTGGCCGAGGGGGCGTCGCGGTCGTCGTGCCACGTCAGCCTGATCGTGTTCCCTTCCCGCTCCAGGGTCATGTCCGGGGGAAGCACCAGCGAGCCCTCGCTTACCGTGAAGTGTTTGAAATCCGTCACATTGCCTTCTTTATCCACGTACGCGTGGTTCATGCTGTGGCGGTAATTATCGCCCGACAGGATACCCCCCGTCCGGAACGCGGCGGCGGTTTGCCACACGGGCAGATTCTCGTAAGCGTCCTTCATGTGAGAGGACATGTACCTGTTGCCGGCGAAAGTACCGGTATACAGGTTTCTTTTTGGCGTGTGTTTCCAGTTCTCGCCCGAGTTGTTGTCGTTCAATTTGCGAGAACATAATTTACCCATTCGCAGGAAATAAATACGATTCCCTTCGCGAATGCTTTTTTTGCCGCCTTTCAGCAGGAGATAAATCAGAGATTCGTTCATACGCTAGTTATTTTCACAAATATATGTTTTTTTTCGAGATTAAAAAATAATTTGCTCGTTAATTTACGTTATGGCCTCTTTTTAGCTTGGTTTTCGCTCGTCGGCTCTTGTTGTTCTCGGTATTCTAATATTGGACTGCCTTCATGCTCTTCTCGTGCTTGCTTGGCCGTTACATCGTTTTTAACACTTCCCCAACTGCCATGCACAGGTGGAGGACAGGTGGGGAACAGGTGGAGAGCAGGTGGGGAACAGGGAGCTTGAGAGGAGTTCCCGGGTGGGAGTTAAATCGTTGCAGGGCAGGCGTGGTGCCAGGTTTCGAGGGGTGTAGCGTGCCGGTGGTTGTCGCGCGAACTGACCGGTGGTTTGCACGTCCAGAATTGTAATAAACGTAATTTTGTATAAAAAATATTTAAAAATTTATTGGTTTTTTCTTGTATTTATTGTTCTAATGTTGTAATATTGTGGTATCGGGTAATGACACTCCTGTCATCATCGCGAGGGTACTTACATCCGGCCCGGTCGGGCAAGGAGGATCGGAAATAAAATAAATTATTTAAAACAAATTATTATGGGAACAATAAAATCTGATTTATGTTCCGAGATCCACGGGGACGTGGGTGACAAGACTTATCGGACGACGAAAGCCGGTAAAGTCACCGTGAATAACAAGGCGGCCCTGCCCACCTTCCGTGACGAGGAGGTGAAGGACGAACGCGACAAGCGGATCAGCGGGTTCGGTGGTTGCAGTCACATGTCTTACGTGGTAGGTGACGCGATCATGCTCGGCTTTCCCCCGGTGAAAAGGGGCGAGAAGCCGTTGGGCAAGTTCATGAAGTACAACGCCGTGACGCTTTGCAAGGTCACGACGAACGAGAAAGGAAAGTTCGTCTGGGTTTACGATTTCCCGGGCATGGTGGTCTCGAAGGGAAATTTGCTCGATATCGAGGTGACGGCTACCTTTGACGAGGAGTCGGGCGTGTTCATGTTCAAGCAAGAAGAGGATGACCGGGCTGGTTCACGGGCCAAGCTCGATGACATGGTCTACGCGTTCGTGCTGGACGGGACGAACGAGATCGGGGAACTCGTACCCATGAGAACGCGTGCGGAAAGTGGTTCAACCTCGTTCTCCGTGCCGAGGAAATGGGACAAGAATAACCTTTTCGTTTACGTCTTCACCGTCTCGAAGAACAAGTGGCGCGTTTCTAACTCGACGTGCATCTACCCGGCTAGTTAGAAAAAAGGGATGTCTGAAAAGTCAATTTACGTGGAACTACTCCCCCTGGCCCCTCCTTGCACGGGAGGGGAAACCGCTTGGTAATAAACTCTCCCCCCTGTGTAAGGGGGGAGTGATTTTGTAGGGAAGAGACTTTTGGGGCAACCCCTTTTTAATTTTAGATTCCCGCCGCGCGAGGCTTTTTCATTCTAAACTCTAAATTTTGAACTAGATTCAAAATTCCGAGGTGAAATGGAATACCAGTTTCTTGTAGTTCGTTTGTGCCATTTGTAGCATGTACTGGGATTCGGCGAGGAAGACGTCGCGTCCCCATTTATCCTTGGCGAGGTACTGGGCCTTGTGTAGCTTGAAATCTTCGAGTTCCTTGTTGTCGAGGGCCTCGATCCAGCAAGCCTTGTAGAGGTTGATGTTCTCCCAGCGACAGGCGGCGCCGTACTCGTGCAGCAGGCGGTACTCGATGACCTCGAACTGGAGGGCTCCCACCGTGCCGATGATCTTCCGGTTGTTGAACTGGTTCGTGAATAACTGTGCCACGCCCTCGTCCATGAGCTGGTCGATACCTTTCGCCAGTTGCTTGGATTTCATCGGGTCGGCGTTCTCGATGTATTTGAACAATTCCGGGGAGAAACTGGGAATACCCTTGAAGTGCAATTTCTCGCCTTCCGTCAGGGTGTCGCCGATCTTGAAATTACCCGTGTCATGCAGGCCGACGATGTCGCCGGGGTAAGCCTCGTCGATGATTGATTTCTTGGAGGCCATGAACGCCGTGGGGGTCGAGAATTTCAGGTTCTTGCCCAGTCCCACGTGCAAGTAATTCGTGTTGCGGTGGAACGTGCCAGAACATACTTTCACGAAAGCGATGCGGTCGCGATGATTGGGGTCCATGTTCGCGTGAATCTTGAAAACGAACCCAGTGAATTTCTCCTCGTCCGGTTGCACGACGCGTTCCTCCGTTTCCCGCGGGAGGGGAGTCGGGGCGATCTCGATGAAACAGTCGAGCATCTCGCGGATACCGAAATTGTTGAGCGCCGACCCGAAGAAGACGGGGGCTAAACGACCTTCGAGGTATTCTTCCCGGTTGACGGCGGGGTATACCTCGCGCACCAGTTCGAGGTCTTCACGCAGCTTCGCGGCGGAACGTTCCCCGATATGCTCGTCGAGCTCGCCGGAATTGATGTCGTTGATCTCGATCCCGTCCTGGATGGTCTGCACGCTGGCGGAATACAGGCAAAGGTTCTCCCGGTGAATATTGTAAATCCCCTTGAACACGTCGCCGTTACCGATCGGCCAGCTCAACGGGGTGACTTGAATCTGCAACTCTTTCTCCACCTCGTCCAGCAGGTCGAAGGGATCGTGTCCCGGCCGGTCGAGCTTGTTGATGAACACGATCACGGGGGTTTTGCGCATGCGGCACACCTGCATCAGCTTGCGGGTTTGCGTCTCGACACCTTTCGCCGAGTCGATCACGATAATCACGCTGTCGCAAGCCGTCAGCACGCGGAAGGTATCTTCGGCGAAGTCCTGGTGACCCGGCGTGTCGAGGATGTTGATCTTGACGTTCTTGTACTCGAAACCCATGACGGAGGTGGCTACCGAGATCCCTCTCTGGCGCTCGATCTCCATGAAGTCGGAAGTGGCCGTTTTCTTGATCTTGTTCGATTTCACGGCTCCCGCGATGTGGATGGCACCACCGAAAAGCAGTAGTTTCTCGGTTAGGGTGGTTTTCCCCGCGTCGGGGTGGCTGATGATGCCGAAGGTGCGGCGTTTGGCTATTTCTTCCTTGAAGCTCATGACAATTTAGTGATTAAATGATTCTGTGATTTTTGATTCGCGGGTGCAAAAGTAAGTATTTAGAATGTAAAATGTGGCTGGATTTTTGACTTTTTCCCCGTTGGTTTTCATTTTTTTGTCGTAAATTTGTCATAAGGGATAATTCATGACACGCGAGAAGTGCTTTGAACTTGTTAACACGTTTGTTTTTTTACCTTGCAAGTATAAATTCGTGATTATGAAGAAAGGTTTAATTATTATCGGCATGATCGGGTTGCTTTGGGAATGTTCTACTGACCCCGGTTACATGAATCTCAACGAGAGTCGAGAGTGTATAGGGGTGGAAAGTCGTTCGGGGATTTCGCCGCCACGTAATTATCTTGATTCATTTGAAATGGCGATCGAAGATATTAAAGCGCTGTTTTTTTTTCAAACGGATTACACTTTTATTTATCTTAAAAATCTAAGTTTTCAACCAGTACCGGTTATGTTGCGTGTTATTAAAACTACTAAAGAGGGTATATTTTATTTTAACGAGGATAAGATTCGCGAATACGATATGAACGGGTTACTATTGATTGCCTTGCACGAGTGGTATCATCTCTTGCGAGGCTGCGGAAAAGACGAGATAGATCATCCACAGATGATGGTAGATCCCGAGTATCTCATGTGGATACAAGTACTTTTCAATGTTGACGAAGCTATAGCGAAATATTTCCTTTATATAGGTTTCGAGGATACTGATATGTACGAATCTTTGAGCGGTCTAGAAAAAGATTTGGTAGATTGGGTTAAAAGGAATTATCACATTAAAAAACGATAGTTATGATTAAATTGATTGCTTTATTCATGGTTTTGCTGGGGACCCCGGGGCGGGACTCGGTGAAGAGCGAGACGGGAGAGGTACCCGCTTGCTTGCGGGAGTATTTCACCGCGGCGAGGGATTCCGCGTGGGAGCCGAACGCGGGGGATGTCTTTTTCGCGGTTACACCCGGCCCGCGGGAGGGGGGATTATACCGGGAGGCGTGGTCTGATTCCACGCAGTTGCTCACGCCATTGATTCATTACAATATGAAGTGTAAGGGGCGTTATCTCATTTTCTCTCATGAAAATGTTGACATGAAGCGGCAGCATCGTTTTTATTCCGGGAAGAAGAAACCCGCCCAGTCGCCCCTGCTGGTGGTGCGGTCGGTGCCCGGTTCGTTTTTGTCGAAGGTTAAGGTGAGGGATTTGAACGAGCTGTTCGAGGGGTTCAAGAACGGGGAGGATGTTGATCGATTTGAGGAGGAGTTCGAGGGGAAACGGATATGGATTATCGACCGGACGTTCATGACGGGGGGACAGGTGATATTGATCGAGACCAATTTAGGTATAGTCTTCAGTTAGCAGGGGTACGCGGGCGTGTGACACGACCGTGCTAAGATTTATAAATTGAACCTTTGGTTCTTGAAATCACGAGAGTCCTTCGGACGAGGAGTAATGGTTTAAAAGTTGTAACTTTGTAACGAGATTAAATTTTAAATTCTAAATTTTATATTGTGAAAGTGGAGAAGTTTGTAGGAGCGCACGTGAGTGCATCGGGAGGAGTGGAGAACGCCCCGTTGAATGCCCGCGAGATCGGGGCGACGGCTTTCGCCTTGTTCACCAAGAACCAGCGGCAATGGAAAGCGGCACCGTTATCGGCGGCGAGTATTGATTTGTTCAAACAACGTTGCGAGGAGTTCGGGTACACGCCCCGGCAGGTTTTGCCGCACGACAGTTACCTGATCAACCTCGGGAATCCCGACGCGGATGCCCTGGAGAAGTCGCGGGAGGCTTTTCTCGACGAGATGCGGCGTTGCGAGCAACTGGGGCTCGATCGTTTGAACTTTCACCCCGGCAGCACGTTGAAACAGATCAGTGACGAGGAGTGCCTGACGCTGATCGCCGAGTCGATCAACCGGGCGCTGGACAAGACCCGCGGCGTGACGGCCGTGATCGAGAACACGGCGGGACAGGGCTCGAACCTCGGTTACACGTTTGAACAGATTGCCTTTATTATCGACAAGGTGGAGGATAAGAGCCGCGTGGGGGTCTGCATCGACACGTGTCACGCTTTCGCCGCGGGGTATGACCTGGCGACTTTTTCCGGTTTCACGGAGACTTTCGAGCATTTCGACAACGTTATCGGTTTCCGCTACCTGAGAGGGATGCACCTGAATGACGCCAAGAAAGAACTCGGGTCACGGGTTGATAGGCACGATAGCCTCGGAAAAGGGACGTTGGGCGTGGAGCCTTTTAAATGGATCATGCAGGACGAGCGGTTTGACGGTATCCCGTTGATCCTCGAAACCCCGGACGAGACGCTGTGGCCCGACGAAATCCGGATGCTGAAGGGGTTTATGAAATAGTACGGTCTTAACGCGTGCGAAATGCTGAAATGGTTGTTGTTAATAGGTATCATGCTATCGTGTGTTCCCGTCTTCGCCCAGGTAACGGACCGGGAGGAAGAGTTGAGGGAGCGGGGCGGTAGCGTTGCCGGGGACGCGACTTTCGAGGAGATCGTCGCTCACGTGGCACGATTGGGCACGACAGACCGGGAGAGGGTGATCTTGCTTTCCGGCTGGTTCTACAAGTACATGACGCTCGACGTGGATAAATTCCTGACAGGAGAGACGGGGGGCGATTACCGGGAGGTGTTGAAGAACGGGAAGGGTATTTGCGAGGATTTTGCCGGGTTATTCCGGGCGTTTTGCGATCGGTTGAACATCAGGAACGGACGCGTGGAGGGATACGTGCAGGAAGAAGGTATGGACCGGGCTACCGCGTGCAAGCGGATTAATCACGTGTGGAACGCCGTGCACGTGGAGGGAGAATGGTGGCACGTCGATATGCTGTGGGCGATCGGGACGTTGGGGAAAACGGCGACGGGCGAATGGGTTTTCACGAAACGTTGGAATCCTGCCCACGTGTTGACCCGGGGAAGGGATTTCTTGGAAACTCACTTGCCGGCCGATCCCGCGTGGCAACTGGTGGATCGACCTTATAGCGTGGAGGAGTTTATCGAGGGGGCTTTGAAGGAAACGGGGAGCGCGGGTTACTATAATTACAAGGACAGTATAGACGCTTTCATGGCTTTACCGCGGGATGAACAGCAGATGCTTTTCGCGCGGCGGGCGAATCGTTTTAACCCGTTGAACAAGGAGGTGATGGCGGTGACTTTTTATAACGAGGGGGTGTTTTTGTTGAATTATAACAGGAGAACGCGGGCGATACTGGAACGGGTGCGGGATTATTTCAGGATAGCGCGAGAGTATGCCCGGGATTTACCGGACGACGCGCGACGGGTGAAGGAAAGTATAGACGAGGGACTCCGGAACGTGGAGGCTTCTATAAAATAAGTACAGGATGAAAATATTACATACTTCGGATTGGCATCTGGGAAAACGATTGAATGACGTGGAACGGGTGGATGAACAGGTGCTGGTGATGGACGAGATTATCCGGGTGGCCGATGAGGAGGCGGTGGATGCCGTCGTGGTGGCGGGTGATTTGTTCGATACCTTTAACCCTCCCGTGGAAGCAATCGAGTTGCTGTATCGCACGTTGCACGGGCTGGCCAAAGGGGGACGGCGGCCGGTGATAGCCATTGCCGGGAATCACGATTCGCCCGACCGGGTGGACTCGCCCGACGTGCTGGCACGGGAAAGTGGGATTTTCTTCGCGGGGAATCCCTTGCTCGCCCTGAGAACGGGCGTGACGGAAGGAGGGGTGGCCCTGACCCGTTCGGAAGAGGGGTTTGCCGAGTTCTGTTTGCCGGGATATGATTACCCGTTGCGGGTTATACATACCCCTTACGCGAACAGTCCGAGATTACACCGTTACTTGGGGGTCGAGGATCAGGAGATCGCCTTGCGGGAATTGCTCCGGGAACACTGGGCGGCTCTCGCCGGGAAATATTGCGATGCCAGCGGGGTAAATCTTTTGGTGGCTCACCTTTTCATGATGAAAGAAGGGGGGAACGTGCCCGATGAACCGGACGATGAACGCCCGATCAATATCGGTGGTGCCGACGCGGTGTATTCTTCGTCAATACCTCCGGGCGTGCAGTACGTGGCTCTGGGACACCTGCATCGCTGGCAGACGGTCGACACGGAGCCTTGCCCTGTCGTGTACGGTGGTAGCCCGCTGAGTTACAGTTTTAGCGAGGCGGAGCAGGACAAGTACGTCACGATTGTCGAGCTTGAACCCGGTAGGGAGGCCGTTGTCAACAGGCGTCGCCTCACCGGTGGGCGGGTACTTGTTCGGAAACGTTTCGAGGGAGTCGACGCGGCTTTACGATGGTTGGCGGAACATCCCGACACGTGGGTGGAATTGACCGTGGCCACGGACACGTACCTCACGGCTTTGGAAATAAAGTCGCTGCACGCGGCGCATGACGGTATTGTTTGTATTCTTCCCGAAGTGCGTGACGCCTCGATCACGAGCGATCGCGTGGCTTCTATTCACGACCTGCGATCGGATGTCAACGCGCTTTTCGCCGAGTACTTTCGTCAACGCAAGGGCGTGGAACCGAACGACGAGATTATGTCACTTTTCCGGGAGGCGTTAACCATTGAAAATGAAAAAGGAAGTAGGATTTTGGGGAAAGGGGAGAGTTGATTACCAAGCGTTTTTCCCTTCCGTGTAAGGAGGGGATAAGGGTGGTCGTTCAACTTTCAATTTTTAATCGCTTATGTTGCCAGTTAAATTAACTTTAGAAGGAATTTATTCATATAGGGAGCGCCAGACGATAGATTTTACCCGCCTGACGGAAGCTCGGTTGTTCGGGATTTTCGGGCCCGTGGGGAGTGGCAAGTCCACGATCCTTGACGCGATGATTTACGTGATCTACGGGACGATCGACCGTTTGAACAACGAGGTGAAATATAATTTGATGAACCTGCAATCCAATCGCCTTTTCGTGGACTTCGAGTTCCGGGCGGGGGAAGACGGGCGGCTCTACCGGGCGACGGTGGAAAGTCGGCGGAACAAGAAAAAGTTCACGGATGTATCCTCCCCAAAATACCTTTATCACGTGCGGGAGGGCGACGAGTGGCTGCCCTGTACGCGGGAAGAAGTGATTGACGCGATCGGCTTGAACGTGCAGAATTTCAAACGGGTGGTGATCATCCCGCAAGGGAAGTTCCAGGAATTCCTGTTGTTGCGGGATAAGGAGCGTACCGACATGATGATGGAGTTGTTCGGCGAGTTGCGCCGTTACGATCTTGGCGGGCGGGTGGCTTACCTCGAAGGCGAGACTATCCGGCGAGTGATTGATCTCCGGGGACAACTCACGGGATTGGGCGAGGTGAGTGCGGAGCAACTGGCGGAGCGGAAAGAAGAGTATGCCGGGGTGCGGGAGGAGAGCGCGAGAGTGAAGAAAGAGATTGCCGACGGGCAAAAGGAAGAAGAGCGTTTGAAGAAGGTGAAGCAACTCGTGGACGAGTTGGATAAACGAAAGGCTGAAAAGGACACGTTGGATGCTAGTGGTGAGGAATTTAAGCTTTTGCAAAGTCGCGTTTGCGAACATGAGCGGTTTGTCGAACGTTTCTTGCAACCTTTGAATCAATACGAGGAAGCGGAACGACGAGCGAACGAGGCGGCGGGGGTTCTCGCTAATTACTGGGAGGTGCTGCGGGTAAAGCGAGAAGAATTAACCGCGTTCTCGGAACACTTTAGTCGTTTGAAACAGGAGTACGAACAGCGGGACGGTTTGAGGGAAAGAGCCGAACGATTGGGATTGTTGTTGCATTTACGGGCTGTTCGGAAAGAACAGGGTGATTTGCGGGAACGTCACGGGAAAGGCGAAAAACTGGTGATTGCCGGTAGGGAGGAAGCGGGAAAGTTACGGGAATCGCTGAATGACCGGAAAAAGGAATTGGAAGACGTGCAACAAGCTATGCCCGACATGAAGGTGTTGTCGGATATCCGGGAATGGTACAATATGCAACAACATATCGGGGAAGAGAATGCCCGGTTGCGGGAGGAGATAGCGGGCGTGGAGAAAGAACTACATCTGATACAACGTGATGTCGAAATCATACAACAACAACATCCCGCTTTCAAGGGAGTGCCTCCCCTTGATTGCCCCGCATTGCAACGGGCATGTCAGGAAGAACGGGAACGGGTTGGTACTGATATAAAAAAGATACGAGACGAGTGGATGCACCAGAATAGCCGCCAGCGGTTGGCTGATTTTGCCGGGGAATTGTCGGAGGGTGAACCCTGTCCTCTTTGCGGGGCGTTGTCTCATCCCGCCCCCTTGCACGCCGCGGAAGTGGCGGAAGACCTGAAGGTGAAAGCGGCCCGGATCGAGGCTTTGGAGAACGAGGAAAAACAGTTGGATCGTATCGCTTCCCGCCTGACGGTTATCAACGAACGGGGCCAGTCGGCCTTGGAGAGAAGGGAGCAATTGACCCGGAAATTGAAGGCCGTGGAGGAGAAGTTGCGGGCGCATCGTTCCCGTTTCACGTGGGAAAAGTATCCGGCAGATGACTTGCAAATGATCATGCGGGAGATAAACCGGACGACCCTTCTAAACGAGAAGAAGCGGGAGTTGGAGAAAACGTGCAAGCTCACGGAGGAAGCGATCGAGCGAAAACGGGTGGAGTTGGAAAAATATATAGCCCGTCTTGACGAGATCAACCGGGAGGTCGTGCAACGGGATTCGCGGGTGGAATTGTTGCGGGGACAACTGGCCGGGTTTGACGTCGCGGCCTACGAGGATATGCCCGATACGGGGATTCAACGAGAGCTGGAAACTTGTAGGGAACGTTTCGAACGGGTTGGGAGTGAATATCAGCGGGATTTCGAGAAGTCGAGAGCGATCGAGGCGGAGTACCGGAAACTCGAGGGGAGCGTGGAGGAAAAAAGTAAGGAAGTGATCCGGTTACAACGGGAATTCGCGGAGCGTGATGAACGGTTGAAAGAGTTGTTGAAAGGTTCTGTTTATAAGAACGCGGGTGATTTGCGGCGTTATTTGACAGAGTCCACGTTTGACGTGTCCGGGGCTAGGGAAAGGATTCGTCAATACGAACAGCGATTGCACGTTCTGGAAGTTCGGATTGCGGAGTTGCGGGCGTTGCTTGAGGGGGTGTCTCATGACGTGGAGGTGTTCGAGGCATTTGAAGAAGGGTTGAGGGCGTTGAAGGAGCGAGAACAGGTGATACTGGCGAAGCTGGGGGCCTTGGAGAACCAGATCAAGGATATGGAAACTCGTGTCGCTGCCCGGGAGAAGATCGGGAAGGAACTGGAAGGATTGGAACTGCGGCTGGCAAACCTGCAAATGCTGAAAGGATTGTTCCGGGGGAATGATTTCGTGAAGTTCGTTTCGTCGATGTACCTGCAAAACTTGTGTAACGCGGCAAACGAGCGGTTCTACCGGATGACCCGACAACGCCTGAAATTGGAATTGAGCGAGGATAATGATTTTATCGTGCGTGATTTCATGAACGAGGGGCGTACCCGGAGTGCCCGTACGCTTTCCGGCGGGCAGGTATTCCAGGCTTCGCTCTCGCTGGCCTTGGCGCTGACCGATAATATCCGTCATCTCACGGGAAGTAACCAGAATTTCTTCTTTCTCGACGAGGGTTTCGGTTCGCTGGACCGGGAATCCTTGGGTGTCGTTTTTGACACGCTCAAGTCACTGCGTGCCGAGAACCGGGTGGTCGGGTTGATTTCCCATGTCGAGGAGATGCAGCAGGAGATTCCCGTGTGCTTGTTCGTGGAGAACTCGGTGGAGGAGGGAAGCACGATAAGAATTGAAAATTGAGAATTGAAAATGAACTACCACCCCCAGCCCCTCCTTACACAGGAGGGGAGACCGCTTGGTAATCAGCTCTCCCCCTGTGTAAGGGGGAGCCGGTGGGGGTAGTTGGAAATCTAAAATCTAAAATTGATACATGGTAAAAGTTGGTTTATTATCAGATACTCACGGGTGGTTGGACCCGAAGATCGTGGAGTTTTTTAAAGATTGTAACGAGGTGTGGCATTGTGGGGATATCGGGGATGTGGCGATAACGGATGCTTTGGCGAAACAATTCACGTTGCACGCGGTGTACGGGAACATTGACGGGGGGATATTACGGCGGATATTCCCGGAGAAGGAGGTCTTCCGTTGCGAGAACGTGAAGGTGGTGATCACGCATATCGGGGGGTATCCCGGACATTATGACCGTAAGATCGCGGAGACCTTGCGGCGGGAACGTCCCCAGCTTTTCGTGTGCGGTCACTCGCATATCGCGAAAGTGAAATACGATCAGGCGTTGGGGTGTTTGCATATCAATCCGGGGGCGGCTGGGAAATTCGGGTTCCACGCGGTGCGAACGGCTGTCCGTTTCGATATCAACGGGGACCGGATCGAGAACCTGGAACTCATCGAGTTGGAAAAATGAATATTTTAAGACTCTGTTAGTACATTTAATGCTTTCGGATTGTTACATTTGTGCAAATAACTCGTAGAAAGAGAAGAATAATAAAGTATATAAGTATGAAAAGAGTATTACTATCGGCGGTAGCCTTGCTAATCGCCTGTTTAAGTTGGGAAAACGCTGCCGCACAACGGAATCCCCGTGCCGTGCAGGAACAAGCGGTGAAATACCAGCGATTGATGCAAATGATTGATGCCGCTTACGTGGATACCGTGAATTTGAAGAAACTGACGGAAGATGCTATCGTGAAGGTGCTGGCTGACCTTGACCCGCATTCCGTGTATATTTCCAAGGAAGAAGTCGAGGAGGCAAACGAGCCGTTGGATGGTGGCTTTTTCGGTATTGGTATCCAGTTTAACGTGCTAAACGATACATTAATAGTGGTGGATGTCGTTGCCGGGGGGCCTTCCGAGAAGGTCGGCTTGCTGGCGGGAGACCGGATTATCGCCGTTGACGGGGAGAATATTACCGGGATCGGTATCAGCAACACGGACGTGCGAAAACGCTTGAAAGGGGAAAAAGGCTCTGTCGTGAAGGTGAAAGTGAAGAGAGGGAACGAGATCATTGATTTTAATATCATACGTGATATGATTCCGATTTATAGTGTTGACGCTTCTTACATGATCGACAAGAATATCGGTTATATCAAGATTGCCCGCTTTGCCGCCACGACGGTGGAGGAGTTCGAGAAGGCGGTGAAGGAGTTGAAAGCCCAGGGAATGAAAGACCTTATCATTGACCTGCAGGGGAACGGTGGCGGGTACATGGGTGCCGCGATCGGTCTGGCCGATCATTTGCTGGACGGGCAGAAATTGATCGTTTACACGGATACGCCTAACGGTCAACGTATCGCCGAATCGTCCACGCCTGCTGGGTTGTTCCAAGACGGTCGGGTGGTTGTGCTGATCGACGGGAATTCCGCTTCTGCCAGTGAAATCGTGTCGGGAGCCATACAGGATTGGGATCGCGGGTTGATCGTGGGACGTCGTTCTTTCGGTAAAGGATTGGTGCAACGCCAGTTCCCGCTGACGGACGGTTCGATGGTTCGCCTTACGGTGTCGCATTATTTCACGCCCTCCGGTCGTTGTATCCAGAAACCTTACAAGGGGAAAGATTACCAGGCCGAGGTGTACGAGCGTTACACGAGTGGCGAGATGTTCAGTGCCGATAGTATCGAGTTGACGGATTCGACTAAATATTACACGAAGAAGGATCATCGTTTGGTGTACGGAGGGGGTGGTATCATTCCCGACGTGTTCGTTCCGGTTGACACGGGAATTAATTACACCTATTTCAACCGCCTGCTGGCAAAGGGCGTGATCAATGAATATGTGTTGAACTATGTCGATAAGAACCGGGAATCTCTTAAAAAGAAGTACCCGAAGTTCGAGGCTTTCAAGAAGGATTTTCAAGTGACAGATGCCATGGTTGACGAGATCGTGAAGATCGGTGAGAAACAGGGCGTGAAGAAGGACGAAAAACTTTTCGTCCCGATCGTGCCGGAAATCAAGTTGTTCGTGAAGTCGTTGATCGCCCGTGATCTTTGGAATATGAACGAGTTGTATCGTATCTCGAATGAACAGAACAAGGTGCTGAAAGCCGGGATAAAGGCATTGCAGGACGGGACGTACGGGAAGATTATCAAGTAACGGGACGTTACTTGATAAGTTGCAGGTTAACAGGTTACAAGTTACAGGTTCTTGACATTTCTTGAAGACGAACCTGTAACTTGCAGGGCCGAAGGCACGACTTGTAACCTGTAACTGAAATAACAAACTTGTTTGTTATTTCATCCCTTGGCCTGTTTTTTGTTGTGAATATTATTTAGTTTTAATACTTATTACACATTATAATTGAGTAACCTAAAATGTTAGAGGAATGAAGAAGTTTTTGTTAGTAGTGATTGCAGTGGTCACCTTAGGTAGTGTACAAGCCCAAACCGCGTTCAAGAATAAGGTGGAAGGTATAACCGGAACGGAATTCTATTTTGGTCCGAAATTCGGTTTTAACGTGGCAAGTATTAGTGATGGTTTGAATAAGAGTAAATTCAGCTTTCATCTTGGAGCTTTCGCCGAGTTCAAGTTTAATGACCTGTTCGGTTTGCAGACCGAGTTGATCTATTCTCGTCAAGGAGATAAGGGAAAAAGCGGTGGCGTTAAGACGTGGGCTCGCGTAAACTATTTGAATATTCCAGTATTGGCTAAATTCTACGTTTGGGAAGGAATTAGCGTGGATCTCGGTCCTCAATTAGGTTTTGCCTTGAACGGGAAGAATAAAACGAAATCCGGCGGGACGGAAGTAAAAACGGATATAGATCATCTGAACACGGTGGATTTGAGTTTCGCCATGGGGTTGTCTTATGATTTTGACATGGGATTAGTTGTTTCCGCTCGTTATAATTTAGGTTTGACCAACGTGGTCGAGAAAGATAAATTTGGCGGGAATAACCAGAATAGGGTATTTCAGTTATCCGCGGGTTGGAAATTCTAGAAATTGATTTATAAGGCTCGCGTGGTCAATTATAGAGACTGGGCCTTAACTATTTAATTGAAAAGAACGAGATTCATTGAGTCTCGTTCTTTTCATATATGAACATTTGGTGATTTGTTTATCCTGTCTTTAATTTCGCTCATTCGCCTGTATTTTACCGTACATGCATTAGTGCTTCACTTGTAAGTTAATTGAAAGTTAACTGGAAGTTGACTGAAAGTTGATTGGCGGGTTCGTGAATTTTTGCTTGATGTTATATTGATAAATAGTTACTATATAGGTGAGACTGTAATGAGATACAGGTGAAACTATCCGGAAACACGCCGGAAGGAATAATGGAATTATTGTATTCTACAGTTTTTCACGCTATCTATCTGTATGCTTGTAGAATGATAGTGGTTATTTGTGAAATTTTGAATATTAATTAACGAACATTTAATGATATTGCAAATGTACGTATTTTATTTTAATTCACAAACAGTTGTAACTACTATTTAATGTGTTCATTATCAAAAGTTAAAAAGGTTATCGTATTCTTCCCTGTTTAGCTTGTTAAACACGCTATGTATAATCGCTTAAAACCTTCGTTTAATGAATTAACGTGTTAATATAATAGAGTGTGCATGCAATAAGAGAAGAGCTATGATTTTACTAAAGATTTTCAAGTCGAGTAACAGGTCCGTGTATTTCAAGCTTGCGAGAAAGTATAACACGACGGTCTGGAAGGTTTACAAATTAGCTCACGGGAAGAGGGTCCGGCTGACGGGTTCTACCGGTGATATCTTGAACGAGTTGAAAGCTCTGAACATCATTAGATCCGTCCGAATCTGATGTCTGGTTGCAGAGGGGTCACGAGTGTGGCCCCTTTTTTATTGTCTTAATAGTTTGCGAGTAAGGACTTTGTGATCATGAATGAATTCGGGGAGGTATTCCGCTTTGTTCGCCCGTGAGGGACAGATGTCAATACCTCCGCGACGGGTGTAGATACACGATACGGCAAGTATTTCCGGTTGAAACAGGTCCCAGAGGCGTTTGTAAATCATTTCGCATATCTCCTCGTGGAAATGGTTCTCGTTCCGCAGGGATACGATGTATTTCAACAGGGACACGTTGTTCGGCAGGCGATTGGCTTTCATGCGGATGTACACGCTTCCCCAGTCCGGTTGTTTCGTGATCTTGCAGTTGCTTCGCAGCAGATGGCTGCATACTTTGATTTCCCCGCTTTCAACCGGTTGCTCTTTCAAGAGGGAGGGAGTTTCCGTGTATTGGGTGAAGGTCACCGTGTCCATTTCCGGCAGGTCTTCCAATAGCGAGTAAGCTTCGAAATCAAAATACAGTTCTTCGGGTTCCCGGGGGAAAAAGGTTACATCCACGCGGGTTTGCAATATCTGTTCAAGATCTGATTGCACGATCTTGGAAAAGGACTCTATTCCCTCGGTGATGTTCTCTCCAAGATGGGTCATGTTCAACGAGTTCAAGTAAAGTTTCAACGATTTACTTTCCACGATGTACGGGCTGTTCGCGGGATAGATAATCTTTAGCAAGCCGCACACGGGTAAGCCGTTATTCGTCAGAAAACCCGCCTCGTAGGCGTGCCACGTGTCGTAGCCTTGGAATAGTTCCTCCGGATCGTGGATATCGTATATCTCCCGGTTCAGGTTACGCGGCACCGGGACGAGGATAAGCGGGCAGTAATCGGAGGGGTATTCTACCCGTTGCCCCAGAACTTTCGCTTCGATGTCCATGACTAGAAGTTTTGCATGTTGTACAATTTCGTGTAGATGCCGTCTAGCGCCAGCAATTCTTCATGCCGTCCCCGTTCGACAATCTCTCCCTCGTGGAAAACGCAGATTATGTCGGCGTTGCGAATTGTCGACAAGCGGTGAGCCACGACGATCGAAGTGCGGTTCTTCATCAAGTTGTCGAGGGCTTCCTGCACGAGTTTTTCCGACTCGGTATCCAATGCCGACGTTGCCTCGTCGAGGATCATGATCGGCGGGTTTTTCAGCACGGCACGGGCGATACTCAAGCGTTGGCGTTGACCGCCGCTTAGTTTACCCCCGCGATCACCGATGTAGGTGTCATAGCCTTTTTCGGTTTGCATGATGAACTCGTGGGCGTTGGCAATACGTGCCGCCTGTTCCACTTCTTCCCGCGTGGCTGATTCCACGCCGAAGGCGATGTTGTTGAATATGGTGTCGTTGAAGAGGATCGGGTCTTGATTGACATTCCCCATTAATTCGCGCAAGCAGTGCAGCGATACATCCTTGATGTTAATGCCGTCAATCGTGATCTCTCCCTTGATGACGTCGTAGAAACGGGGGAGCAGATCGACAAAGGTACTCTTTCCCGAACCCGATTGCCCGACGAGGGCAATGGTTTTGCCTTTCTCGATCGTGACGTTCACGTTTTTCAGAACCATCCGGTCGGGGCGATAGGCGAAACTGACGTTATTGTATTTGATTTCCCGGTTGAATTCAGTCAAGGGTTTCGGGTGTTCGGGTTCCAGGATGGACGATTCGGCGTTCAATATCTGGTCGATACGATCCATGGCGGCGGCTCCTTTCTGGATGCTGTACAACGCCGTGGAGAATTGTTTTGCCGGGTTGATGATCGAGTAGAAGAGGGCGATATAGGCGATAAAGTCCGAGGCTTCCATGATCGGGGAATGTCTCAGGATCAAGGTTCCGCCGAACCACACGACCATTACCACGACAATCGTTCCAAGGAATTCGCTCATCGGGTGGGCGAGGGAACGCCGCCACATGAGGCGGTTCATGATGCGTCGGTATTGTTCGTTATGCGTGGTGAAGAGAGTATCCATTTTGTCCTCGGCATTGAACGCCTTGATCACGCGCAAGCCAGAGAGGGTTTCCTCGATGTTCGAGAGGATTTCGCCCATTTTGTCCTGTCCTTCCTTGGATCGTTTTTTCAGTGTTTTTCCCACTTTCCCGATGAGTGTTCCCATGATCGGTAGAAGTACCAGCACGAAGAGGGTCAGTTGCCAGCTCATGAAGACCATGGCAGAGAGATAAATCAGGATGATGATCGGGTTCTGGAAAAACATTTCCAGCGAGTTCATGATCGAGTTTTCCACTTCCTGCACGTCTCCCGTGGTACGGGCGATAATATCTCCTTTGCGTTCCTCGGAGAAGAATGGCAGGGGTAAAGACAGTATTTTCTGGTATATTTTCCGGCGGATATCACGGACCACGCCATTCCGGATATACACGATCTCGTAAGCGGCGAGGTAGGAAAAACCGGTTTTAAATAACGCGGCCAATACGAAAAATCCCCCGGCAATCAACAATGTTGTCGGGGCCGAGAAATACTCTTTCAAGAGCGTGATGTAGTAGTTGAAGTTGTTCATTAAAACCTCCTTGTCTAGTTCGAAAGGCATGAGTTCCGTGACATCTTTTGTTACATTAAAAAGAATATTCAGCACGGGTGCGAGCAGCACGAATGATATGGAACCGAACACGGCGGAAAGAATGTTATAAAATATATTTTTCCCGAGCCGGGCCTTGTAAGGAGGGATGAACCTCTTCAGTATTTGGATAAAATCACGCATTAACGGGGAATTTAGGATTTAAGATTTAGAATTTGAAATGGAGAATTGAAAATAAAATCCTCGTTTTCAATTCTCCATTTTCAATGGTTTTATAGTTTTCCCGTGTAGTTGGACGGGCTGATTTGTTTCAGTTGTTCTTTCAGTTCGGCGGATACATCGAGGGTATCGATGAATTCGGCGATAGAGGCTTGGGTGACCTTGCTGTTGGTGCGGGTAAGCGCTTTCAGGGCCTCGTACGGGTTGGGATAAGACTCCCGGCGGAGTATCGTTTGAATGGCCTCGGCTACCACGGCCCAGTTCTCCTCCAGGTCGGCCTCGATTGCAGCCCGGTTGATGATTAGCTTGTTGAGTCCTTTTAACGTGGACTTGAAGGCGATGATCGTGTGGGCCAAGGGTACTCCGACGTTACGCAACACGGTGGAATCCGTGAGGTCACGTTGCAGACGGGAGATCGGCAGTTTGTTGCTGAGGTGATCGAGCACGGCGTTTGCCATTCCCAGGTTTCCTTCGGAGTTTTCGAAGTCGATCGGGTTTACCTTGTGAGGCATGGCAGATGAACCTACTTCTCCGGCTTTGATTTTCTGTTTGAAGTATGACATGGAGATATACGTCCAAAAGTCACGGTCGAGGTCTATGACGATGTTGTTGAGGCGGCGCAGGTTGTCGAACACGGCGGCAAAGTTGTCGTAGTTTGATATTTGCGTGGTGTATTGTTCGCGTTCGATCTTTAGTTTTTCGGTGAGGAACTTGTTGGCGAAGGCCGTCCAGTCGATTTCGGGATACGCCACGTTGTGGGCGTTGAAATTACCCGTGGCTCCCCCGAATTTACCGGAGCAAGCGACTTTTTTCAGTAGTTCCAGTTGTTTGGTCAACCGGTAGACGAATACCCGGATTTCTTTTCCCAAACGAGTGGGTGAGGCCGGTTGCCCGTGGGTTTTCGCTAACATGGGAATCTCTTTCCACTCTTCGGCAAGTTCTTCCAGCTTGGCGATAAGTTCGTCGATCACGGGATAATACACGTCGTGGATGGCATCACGGAACGAGCAGGGAACTGCCGTGTTATTGATGTCCTGTGAGGTCAGGCCGAAGTGGATGAATTCTTTGTAATCGTGGAGGTTCAAGGCGTCGAACCGTTCTTTGATGAAGTATTCCACGGCTTTCACGTCGTGGTTGGTTACTTTCTCGATGTCCTTGATTTTCTGGGCATCCTCGACGGTGAAATCGAGGTATATTTCTTTCAAGCTGTCGAACAGCGCGGGATCAAATCCCCGCAATTGTGGCAACGGTAACTCGCAAAGCGCGATGAAGTATTCGACCTCTACCATTACCCTGTAACGAATCAGGGCGCTTTCGGAGAAGTAGTTTGCCAACCCTTCTACTTTGTCCCTGTACCTGCCGTCAATCGGCGAAATAGCTGTTAATGCCTGCATAATATTATCTGTTTAATTGTTTTTCACACTATCATTTGTTGTTCGAAAATTACTTCGACTTGCAAAAATACAAAAAAGAGTTACAGGTTACAAGTTTACAGGTTACAAGTTATTTTCCCGCACGAGCTAACGCTCTTTTCCCGTTAAACTTTAAATTTTAAACTCTAAACTTTCAATCCTTCATTGTCTGAGTTTGCGAAAAAATGTTTAGATTTACAGGGATTTTAAAAGACGAGTTATGAATTTCATCCGGGATTTTTCGAGAGGGATACGAGCGTACGGGGAGGCGGCGAGATTGTTGTTCTCGCCACGCTTGAGAGGGTTCATGTTGTTTCCCGTGGTGATTATTATCTTGCTGTTTGTGATGGGAAATTATGCCGTGGGGTATCTGGGTGATGGGCTTTCCGGGGTGATCGAGGAGAAGATCACGTCTTGGATCGAGGGGATTTCATGGTTGACATGGTTGTCGGGAACGGCCGGGGTTATCGTGAAGGTGTTCGTGCGGATACTTTACTATATATTATTTATTTCGTTCGGGGGATACGTGGTTATGGTGGTGATGTCACCGGTTTATTCATGGCTGTCGGAACGGACGGAAGCTATCGTTTCGGGAAGAGAGTATTCGTTTAACTTGGGACAGTTGGCGTGGGAAATCGGACGGGGTATCGTGATCTCGTTGCGTTGCGCGCTGTTTCAGTTATTGATGACGTTGTTCCTGTTTGTTTGTTCGTTTATCCCGGTAGCGGGATTAATTACGCCTATATTGACATTCGGGGTAAGCGCTTATTTTTACGGGTTTGCTTTTATGGATTATGCCGTGGAGAGGAAGCGTTTCCGGGTGAAGGAGAGCGTGATGTATATGCGACGTAACGCGGGGACGGTGACGGCGATCGGGACGGTGTTCACGTTGTCGCTGATGATACCGTTGGCGAGTATCGTGGTTTGTAGTTTCGTGTCGTTGCTTTCCGTGGTGGCTGGAACGGTGGCGATAGAGAAACAATTGAAAATTGAGAATTGAATTTAGTTTAGAGTTTAGAATTTAGAGTTTAGAGTGAAAAGAGTGTTGGTTCGTGCGGGGAAATGACCTGTAACTTGTAACCTGCAAACTTGTAACTCGCTGAAGGCGATTCTCTTTTATAATTTGCCGGAGGCGAAAAAGGAATTGAAAATGAAAAAGTGGTTGTTTGTTATATTGTTGTTAGCGTGTTTTTGCCCGGTATTTGCCGGGGAGGACGAAACGAGGGGTGTGGACGAGAAACGGGAGTTGGTGTATAAGGTGGATATAAAGGACGAAATCGGACCGGGTATATGGCGGTTGACAAAAAGGTCTTTTGACCGGGCCACCGACGAGGGGGCCGACGTGATTCTGGTACACATGAACACGTACGGGGGAATGGTGGTGTATGCCGATTCTCTGCGTAGCCTGATATTGAATTACCCGAAACCCGTGTGGGTGTTTATTGATAATAACGCGGCATCGGCAGGAGCGTTGATCTCTATTGCATGTGACCGGATTTACATGCGGGAGGGGGCGAATATAGGTGCCGCTACAGTCGTGAACCAGACGGGTGAGGCCATGCCCGACAAGTATCAATCGTATATGCGGTCCATGATTCGGGCAACGGCACAGGCGCACGGGAAGGATACCGTGACGGAGAACGGGCGTACGGTGGTTCGTTGGCATCGGGACCCGTTAATTGCCGAAGCGATGGTGGATGATCGTGTGGTGGTCGAAGGGGTGACCGATAGCGGGAAAGTGGTGACATTCACCCCGCACGAGGCCATGCAGTACGGTTATTGTGACGGGATTGCGGAGAACGTGGCGGAGGTGTTGCAGAAAGAGGGGGTTACGAATTACGAGTTGCGTCAATACGAACCCACGACGTTGGATCAATTGATCGGTTTTCTGATCAGCCCGATCGTGCAGGGGATTTTGATCATGGTTATTATCGGGGGAATTTATTTCGAGTTACAGACTCCGGGTGTCGGGTTCCCGCTTGTGGCAGCGGTTACGGCCTGTTTATTATATTTTGCCCCGTTGTACTTGGAAGGGTTTGCGAACTACGTGGAGATTATTCTGTTCGTGGTGGGATTGATCTTGTTGTTGCTGGAGATATTTGTGATACCGGGGTTCGGGGTGACGGGAATACTGGGGATCGTGTGTGTGGTGGGCTCATTGGCCTTGGCCGGTATTGACGATTTTACTTTCGAGTTTTTACCGGATTTCACGAGTGCTATTATTCGCTCGTTGTTCTTCGTGGTGAGTTGTTCGTTGGTGTCGTTGTTCGGGAGTATATGGTTGAGTCAAAAGCTGTTCGGTTCCAGAAGGTTGAACTTTGCCTTGCATGCGGAACAGAAAGTGGAGGATGGTTTCGTGGGAGTGGATATGGCGGTTAAGGAAGAAATAGGAAAGGAAGGGGTGGCCTTCACAGACTTACGTCCGGCGGGGAAGGTCTCGATCGGGGATGACGTGTACGATGCCGTGTCGGAAACAGGTGCTTTTATCACACGGGGTACTTCGGTACGGGTGTTAAAGTATCAGGCCGGTCAGGTATACGTGGTCAAGGCGTGAGAGTATAAGCGTTGATAAACAGGGGATGGCGTGGTGCGGGATAAAAAAGAGGCTTGCGTCTGGTACGAGCAGCGGCTACGGGCGGTAACGAGGTTGCCGAAGAGAGACTGGAAAGTTTAGAGTGATCCTGTCTATTTATTTAATGTTTTTCAATAAACGGTTATATTCGTGTAAGAAGTTAGGGGTAAAGATATTTGCATTCATGTTTTGTTCGATCTCTTTGCGTGACCAGAAACGTCCCTCGTCAACTTCGTCGTTATTGATGTGTATAGCGTCATGAGACGTGCAAAGGAAGGGGAAAACGAGTTCTCGTTCACGGGAGCTTTCCCACACGTAAGAACCGAGGAAACGGGCTTTAAATTTGGTGATTCCCAGTTCTTCGGATGTTTCCCGTTTTAAGGCATCTTCGATTTTTTCACCCAGTCCCACGTGTCCCCCGACGGCGGTATCCCACATGCCGGGAAGAAGGTCTTTTTTCATGCTCCGTTTTTGCAGGTAAATGTCGCCTCGTTCATTGATCAGGTGAAGGTGTACGACGGGGTGCAGGAGCATGGAACCGGAATGGCAACTCCGGCGAGTGGCTTTACCGACCACTTCTCCCTTCTCGTTCACCACGGGTAGCCATTCATCCTGGCTGGCAGCCTTGGCAAGAAGCCTGTTTTTCACGAATAGAGTAAGGAAGAAGAGAATAATCAGTATATACAGTAGCGGTCCTTCGATAAATTGGTGAATCTCTTCGTCAAACAGGAAGGCCGAAGCGAAAGCAAGAGCCGTGTGTGCGATAAGCAGGTAGAACAGCAGGCGCAGCATCCGGTGCATGGCTTGCTGTTGTTCCGGCGTGATCTGCAACGTCTTGCGGTATGATTCCGGTAAGGTTTTGGTCATGTCCGCTTTCGAGAATGCGAATACTCCCAGTAAGACGCACATGGCGGCTTCCACGATTGTTTGTTGTATTTTCTCGAAAGAAGTTCCTTCCAACAATAGGCTGATAGCTCCCAGAGCAATGAAAAACAGGGTGTTGACAAGTGTCATTTTATTGATCTGTTTCTCTTTGATCCACGAGTAGAAAAACTCTCCGGCTCCTAGTACAATCACGGTAATCAATCCGATTTTAGGGCCGAAGAATTCTTCAGCGATGAAGTATAAAAGGATGAGGACGAAGGAGGGGAGGAGAGACTTCATAATAATTGAAAATTGAAAATTGAGAATTGAAATTGAAATGGAAAGAAGAGAATGTACATTCTCTTCTTTCCATTTGGTTTATCTGATTTCCGCGTTGAAAAGGTGCTTGTAAGTACCGATCAACTTGTTCATGATTTTATCTATTTGTTTGTCCGTGAGAGTTTTCTCCTCGTCCAGCAGGGTGAAACTAACGGCGTACGATTTCTTGTCGGCACCGAGTTTTTCGCCCTCGTAAACGTCGAATAACGATACGGATTTCAATAATGATTTCTCGGAACGGAAAGCCGTTTCCTTGATCTCTTTGAAAGTCACTTTCTTGTCAAGCAACAAGGCAAGGTCTCGCTTCACGGAAGGGAATTTCGGAAGCGGGGTATAAGAAACCGAGAGGTTCTTGATCACCTTGAGGATATTCTCCCACGAGAATTCAGCATAATAAACCTCTTGATTGATATCCGCTTTCTTTAAAGGAGCCTTGCTCAGGATTCCCAAAGATACGATATGTTTGTCCCCGGCTTTATAAGTCAAGCCTTCCCGGAATATGTCCTTGTCGCTGGCATCAATCTTCAGGTTATCGGCTTGAAGTCCGAGGCGGTTCAGGATCATCTCGCAATATGCTTTCAGGTAGAAGAAGTCCGTTTTCGTCTCTTTCGCGTTCCATGAGGCTGCGTTTTTATTACCCGTGATGAAAAGTGAAAGCATGTATTCTTCTTTGTATTGTTTCAACGGGTTGTCAATGCCTTCTTTCTTGTTGAACATATAGGTCTTACCGAACTCGAATAATTTAAGGTTCTGGTTTTTCCGGTTGATGTTGTAAGCGATGTTTTCCAGTCCGCTAAACAACAAGGATTGACGCATGGCTCCCAGATCGGTACTAAGCGGGTTGAATAACATGACCGTGTTGGCCGGATCGAAGGTTTTCAAGTCCTCGTAATAGCTGGCTTTCGTCAGAGAGTTATTCATTATTTCACAGAAACCGTTTGAGGCCAGTATGTCGGAAATGATGTTCTTCAACTGGAAGTCATCCGGTTTTTCTGAATAGCTTAACGTGGATCTCACGCTGGCAGGTACTTCCACGTTGTTGAATCCGTAGATGCGAAGGATGTCCTCGATCACGTCAGCTTCTCGTTGCACGTCGACACGGTAGGGGGGGACATTTAATAAAAGACCCTCTTCGCACTCCTCAACGATTTTGATTTCAAGTGAACGGAGTATATTTTTGATTACTTCGTGATCTATTTTCTTACCGATGAGACGATCCACGTGAGCGTATTTTATCGCGACTTCGAAATCCTTGACGGGTTCCGGGTAAATGTCGATCGGGGCACACGTGATTTTTCCCCCGGCAACTTCCTTGATCATCATGGCAGCCAGTTTGAGGGCATAGATCACGATGTTCGGGTCGGTTCCGCGTTCATAACGGAAAGAAGCATCGGTATTCAGACCGTGACGGCGAGCCGTTTTACGAACGAATACCGGGTCAAAGCAAGCGCTTTCGAGGAAGACGTTCGTGGTGGTGTTAGAAATACCGCTTTCCTGTCCCCCGAATACCCCGGCGATACACATGGGTGTTTCGCTGTTACAGATCATCAGGTCGTCCTCGTGCAGTTCTCTCTCAACCCCGTCCAGGGTGATGAATTTCGTGCCTTTGGCAACGCTTTTCACGATAACTTCGTTTCCTTTGATTTTATCTTTATCGAAAGAGTGCAGCGGTTGACCGAGTCCGAACAGGATGTAATTGGTCACGTCCACGATGTTGTTGATTGGGTGGAGGCCAATGGCTTTCATCCGGTTTTGTAACCATTCCGGAGACGGTTTTACCTCGACGCCTTCAATACATATCCCGGCATACCGACGGCATGCTTCCGGGCGTTCCATGCGTACGGAGATTTTGGCATCTGTACTGTCCGGTTGGAAGGCTTCCACGGAGGGAAGAGTGTAATGAATATCTTGTCTTTGTTGCAGGTAAGCGGCTAGATCACGGGCAACTCCCAGGTGGGAAGCCCCGTCGATGCGGTTGGGGGTGATATCTACCTCGATAATAGTGTCCCGGTATACATTGAAATAGTCCGCGGCGGGAATACCTACCGGGGTATTTTCCGGCAATACCATGATTCCCGCGTGGTCGGTTCCGATACCGATTTCGTCTTCGGCACAGATCATTCCGTTGGAGGCCACGCCCCGTATTTTTGATTTCTTGATCACGAACTCTTCATCACCTTTGTAGAGAGTTGTTCCGACGGTAGCCACGACAACTTTTTGTCCGGCAGCCACGTTAGGCGCCCCGCACACGATTTGTTCCGGTTCTCCCGTACCCAAATCTACGGTGGTCACGTGTAAATGGTCAGAATCGGGATGTGCCTCGCAAGTCAGTACATGGCCGATAACCAATCCTTTTAATCCTCCCTTTATAGCTTCAAATTCTTCGTATCCGCCAACTTCAAGTCCGATACTTGTCAGGATTTTACAAATCTCTTCCGTGTTTTGATCTATCTTTAGATAGTCTTTCAACCAGTTCAGTGATACGTTCATATTTTAATTTTAGATTTTAGGTTTTAAATTTTAGATTTCCCCATGCGATTCCTCGCTTTTCATTTTCAATTGATATCTAGCATTCTTTGAATGGGTAACCAGGCTTTTTCTCTCAACTCTTCCGGAACCCGTACTTCGTATTGTTCTTTTTCAAGGGCATCGAGGACTTTTTCAAGAGTTACTTTTTTCATCTGGGCGCAGATGGCCGTCGGGTGAATGGGGATAAACTCTTTCGTCGGGTTATCGGCCTGTAATTTATGGATTGTTTCCAACTCCGTGGCGATGATAAACCGTTGTTTGGGTGATTCCTTGGCATGTTTGATGATTCCTGCCGTGGAATACATGAATGCACGGGGATGATTTAGTACACGATCATCATGCGAACAACTGGATTCCGGGTGAATAAGCACGTCGGCATCCGGGTATTGTTCCAGTTTATCCAGCACCATTTGAGAGTCGATTCTTTCATGCACGCAACAGTCGCCGTTCCAAATTTCCATTTCCCGTCCGGTTACTTTTTGAATGTAAGCACCCAGATTCTTGTCGGGAACGAAGAGAATTTTTTTGTCTTTTGGCAGGCTTTGAACCACTTTTAAGGCGTTGGAGGAGGTGCAGCAATAATCGGTGTAAGCTTTCACCTCGGCCGTGGTGTTCACGTAGCTGACGATAAGCCCTTCCGGGTTCGCTTTTTTCCATTCCCGCAAGTCGTAACCGCTAACTCCTTCGGCCAACGAACATCCGGCACCTTCTGCCGGGATCAGAACTTTTTTGTTTGGGGATATAATTGATGCTGTCTCTGCCATGAAATGCACACCGCAGAAGACGATGATATCGGCATCCGTGTCTCCGGCCATGCGAGAGAGACCCAGCGAGTCACCTAGGTAGTCCGCTATATCCTGTACTTCGGGACGGGTATAATAGTGTGCCAGAATAATGGCGTTTTTCTCTTTCTTGAGTTGTTTTATCCTATTGATAATCTCTGTATGCGTCATAACCTTGTTTTTTGGAGCTTCAAAGATAACGTATTAATTTTAGATTTTGAATTTTAGATTTTAGATTGAAAATTACGAAGGTAATTTTTTATAATCCTCAACTTTTATCTTTTAGTTTTTATCTTTTAACTCATTTTTATGTTCATACTGATATCCATTGCCGTAACCGAGTGAGTCAAGGCTCCCACGCTGATGTAGTCGACACCGGTGGCGGCGACGCCTTTCAGGCGGGGGATACTCATGTTGCCGGAGGCTTCTGTTTTGGCCTTGCCAGCGATGAGTTTCACGGCTTCGGTCATCATTTCGTTGCTCATGTTATCAAGCATGATGATATCGGCTTTGGCATCAAGGGCTTGTTGTACCTCTTCGAGCGTGGTGGTTTCCACTTCCACTTTGATACTGAGAGGAAGATTGGCCTTTACCGCTTTCACGGCGTTCGGTATACCTCCGGCGATCTTGATATGATTGTCTTTCAGCATGATCATGTCGTACAGGCCCATCCTGTGATTGGAGCCACCCCCGTGATGAACGGCCATTTTATCCAGTACCCGTAATCCGGGAGCTGTTTTGCGGGTATCCAGTAATAGCGTGTGTGTGCCGGCAAGTTCTTTCATGTACAGGGAGGTGGCGGTCGCGATGCCGGACATCCGTTGTAATATATTTAATGATAGCCGTTCCCCGCACAATAAAGTCCGGTAACTGGCCTGAATGCGCAGGATGATATCTCCCTTCTTCACGGCTGTGCCGTCAGAAACCAAGGGTTCCCACACGATATCTTTTTCAAATCTTTCGAATACTCGTTTCGCGATTTCCAATCCGGAAATAACGCCGTCGGCTTTTGCTTTCATCTCGGCCATAGCTTTCGCGTGTACCGGAATAATGGCGTTGGTCGTGATGTCTCCCGTTGCGATGTCTTCTTCTATGGCAAGGTCGATGAGTCTTTCAATGAGCGAATCGTACATATATTTTAGATTTTAAATTTTAGAATATAAAAGTCCATAAGGTCCATAAAGTCACGGGTGTCCTTCGGACCGTATTTAACGGCAGTTTGACTGCCGTAGACAAAGCGCCCCGCAGGGGTCCATTGACTTTATAGACCTTATGGACTTTATGGATCTTATGGACTCTTTCCATTTTCAATTGTTTATCACTGGCGTTGTTTTAATCTCTTGTTCCTTTTGTTGGATAATATGGCATAGGAACCTGTCGTTCGATGTAGGGTAGTCGGAACGGAAGTGTCCACCCCGGCTCTCTTTGCGGAAGAGGGCGGAACGGATGATCAGTTTGGCTACCGTGAGTAGATTCTTGCTTACCAGCGAGTAATATTCGTTTGCTTCGAACTTTTCGGTTTCTTCCAATCGGTTCAAGGCATTTAATCCTTCCTGCAACCCGTTTTCGGTACGGATGATTCCGGCTTCTTGGGTCATGATGTTGGCGACCTCGTTTTTCAACGACAGGTAAGCCTCTCGTTTTTGATTGTTTAACGTGAACAACGGGGTTGTTTCGGGAATCGGTGCTTCCCGTCGGTTGCGAACCGAATCCTCGACGGCTCGTTTACCGAATACCAAGCATTCGATGAGCGAATTGGAAGCCAATCGGTTGGCTCCCATAATACCGGATGAGGCCAGTTCTCCACACACGTATAGGTGAGGAATGTTGGAACGTCCGGTGAGATCCGTTTGCACGCCGCCCACGGTGTAATGAGCCGCGGGAGCGACGGGTATACGATCCGTCATGTCAATTCCCAGTTCGGCACATTTCTCGAAGATATTCGGGAAGCGTTTCTTGATCTTTTCCGGGTCAAGGTGTTTTAACGAGAGATAGACGTAATCCTGATGATGTTCTTTCATCTGTTGGAATATGGATTGGGCCACGATGTCACGAGGGGCGAGTTCAGCCAGTTCGTGTTTCCCGACCATGAAACGTTCTCCCTGTTGATTCAGAAGATGAGCCCCTTCACCACGTACGGCTTCGCTTACCAGGTAGGCTTCTCCGGTAGGGGTATAGATAGCGGAAGGGTGGAACTGGATGAATTCCATATCCACGATTTTGCATCCCGCGTTATAAGTCAGGGCCAGTCCGTCACCGATAGTCGTGTGCGGGTTGGTCGTTCGTTTGTATATGGCTGATGTACCGCCCGAAGTCAGGAACACATTGTGTCCCGTGAATACTTCTTCCCGGTTTTTGTTAAAATCCCAGCATCTGACGCCGTAGCATCCGTATTCATCCTGCAACAAGGCGATAACAGCGTGATTGTCGAAAACTTCGACAGTGGGACAATGTTCCACTTTGTCAATCACGAAGTTCGTGATCATCCTTCCGGTGGCATCCCCCCCGGCGTGGAGAATTCGTTTCTGGTGATGTCCTCCTTCTAGGCCCAGGGCCAGTTCCCCGTTTTCCGTGTCGAAGCGCATCCCATCATTGATTAATTCCTGTATGCGGACAGGGCCTTCGTTTACCAGCACGTTAACCGCCGGATAGTCGCATAGACCTCTTCCGGCCGTGATCGTGTCCTGAAAATGGAATAATGGCGCGTCGTCTTCTCCGGTGACAGCCGCGATTCCTCCTTGGGCAAAATAAGAATTACTTTCCCTGATATTGGATTTAGTTAACAGTGCTACTTTCCCGTGGGCAGAAGCACGATAGGCCGTGTAAAGACCCGCTAAACCACTCCCGACAATGATATAATCGTAATTACGCATTTTTCTGTCATGTAAATTGGCACGAAATTAGGATTTTTTTATCTATATACCGCCTCTTGACGCAGTTTTTTCAAAAAAGGCTTAGATTTTAGATTCCTACTGCACAAGGCCGGACTAATTTCTTGATTTATGATTTTCGATGAGGTGATATGATTGATTCAGTGATTTCGTCCAAGTTCATCAATACTGTATGGTCTTTTATATTATTCGAGAGCGAGTCACCCGTTGTCTATGGTTGGGTAATCCTTTCTCTTGATCAAGAACATAACACCTACATAGTATCAGCATAACATAAACATACATTTCGGTCTATGTTCCGTTGGTGTTGTGTAAGAATTCTCTTGATGTCCAAGTGCAGCGATAGAAGAGAGATCGTTAGGATAGGTCTTATTTCAAAGCACGTTCTTATCCTATCTTATTTCCGTGAATGATTTATTGAATTTTTCGCCGTAAGCATTCAGGTACTCTTTGGCGAATTTCTCGTAGCTCTTTTTGGCCAGGGAGTGTTTGCCGAGGGCGGCGTAGGCGTTTACGCGCAATTGGAGGGCGTATTCGTTGAGTTGGTCGAATACGGATATGGAATCGGCGATTTGTAGAGCCATATCGGGTTCTGTGGTCGTGTTCACGGAGGTTTCCGAGTAGCTAACGAGGGTGTCGATGACGTAATCAGACACGTTTGCTTTAAAACGATCCAGCCATTCGTACCCGGAGTCCGAGAGGAATCCGCCTTGACGGGTGAGTTGAAGCAGTTTCAAGATATCTTCCCGTGTGGTGAGTTTCCCCCGGTTATATAATGACAGGTACTCGTAGTAATCCACGTAGATGCTTTCCGTGTTCAGTAGTAATTCCCAACTTCCGGTTTTGTTGCTTACTTCGTTTTCCCCCAGCGCATCCAGCAGGCTGCGGAGTTTGCCGATATTAACGGCCCGGTTGTTTTTGGCGCTCTGTTCGGTTTTGTCAAACCACAAGAGTTCTTTCAAGCGTTCGGACGTGATACCTTTTTCCGGAGTATGCGTTATTAATAGCAAGAACAATTCTTTTAATAGGGGTGTGAACTTTTTAGTGATGTTGTTTCCCTCCATGTCGTAAATGTGGAAACCGCCGAACAGGTATATAGCATTGGTCGTTCGAGGCGTGTAAGCGGGCAGGCCGTTTTGCGGCATGTCGATTTCGCTTTCCAGTTGAACGGCAGAGGCGGTTTGTTTGCGGCGTAATAGTTTTTTCCGGATATGAACCCCGCTGAACACGAGTAAATCAATAATTAATATAAATAGAAACCAGTACCAGATACTTTTGGGTACGTGTTTATCGGTCGTTTCGATAAAATGAATGTTGCTGATTTGCAAGGCTGGTTTCCCGCTGGGATCGAGCACCTTTTCCTTATCCGCCACGAAGGCGAATTTGTACCCGGCTTTGGGTTCGAATCCGAGGTTGTTGATCGTGTACAACGTGTCACCGACCTGTAGGGTAAATTCGTTCTTTTGTTGGAAGAGCGTGAGTTTGATGTTGATCTCCTGTTCGTTCCCGTCCGTTTTGAACCGGGGAATTGGCAGTTTGCGTAGGTTCTCCTTGGAGTAAACGATGAGTTGTTGTAATTCCCCCTTCCGGTAGTCGAGGAACAGGTTATAATAATCGTTCTCGTTGGAGTTAATCTGTAATAATGGCCCGAAGTAAGTTTGTTGTTGCGGTTGCAGCAAAACGTCGAAGTCGAGTTGCATCCTTTTTTTCAGGTATATGTAACGATTTTTATCCGGTGGAATTGTGTCATTCTTCTCTGTTACATTGTTGTCGGATTGTGCGAAAAGGGCTTCACACGGGGTGATAACAAAGATAGAAATGAGTAAAATACTCACGAACATAAGGCGTTGTGAGCAGAAGCGATTCCGTGAAATGTTATGTCGTTTGGTGTTTTTCATTCTTTGCAAATATAATATTTGCTCGTGAATATTGAAAATGATTATTCTTTTTGTACGCGATGAAAATTATGGATTTTATATATTATCTTTGTCTTAACGATAAAAATGTCAAGATGGAACAAGTAATAAAGAGAAATCTCCCGATAGGGATACAGACTTTTGAGAAACTTCGTCAGGAGGGGTATTTATATGTAGATAAGACCGATTTTGTATGGAAGATGGCTTCAACAAGTACGCCTTACTTTCTAAGTCGCCCCCGTCGTTTTGGAAAAAGCTTGTTACTTTCGACTTTCGAGGCATTTTTTGAAGGGAAGAAGGAGTTGTTTAACGGCTTGGCTATCGAGAAACTGGAACAGGAGTGGAAAACGTACCCGGTGTTACATTTGGATTTGAATGCCGAGAAGTATGATTCGGTAGAACGATTGTACGCTATTCTCGACCGTCATTTGAATTTGTGGGAAGATCGTTGGGGAAAGGATGAACGGGATACAACCTTATCCGGGAGATTGGCCGGGATTATACGTCGGGCTAGTGAACAGGCCGGTCGCGGGGTCGTGGTGCTGGTGGACGAGTACGATAAACCTTTGTTACAAGCCTTGACAGACGAGGCGTTGCTGGAGGAGTACCGGAAGACGTTAAAGGCGTTTTACGGGGTGTTGAAGAGTGCCGACCGTTATTTGCGTTTTGTTTTCTTGACGGGAGTAACGAAATTCGCACAGGTGAGCGTGTTCAGCGATTTGAATCAATTGCAAGATATTAGTTTATGGCCGGATTATGCCACGGTTTGTGGTATCACCCGGGCAGAATTACTGGAGAATTTCCAACCGGAACTTGAAATTTTTGCCCAAGCAAACGGGATGACGTACGATGAAACCGTGCAGGATATGGAACGCCTTTATGACGGGTATCATTTTTTCCCGAATTCGGTAGGCGTGTTTAATCCTTTTAGCCTGTTGAATGCGATGAAGGCGAAGACGTTCGGTAGTTATTGGTTCCAAACAGGAACTCCGACGTTTTTGGTGGAATTGTTGAAGAAGAGTGACTACGATCTGCGTACGTTAATCGACGGGGTGGAGGCTACTGCATCTTCTTTTGCCGAGTATCGGGTAGAGGCCAAGAATCCAATTCCTCTGATATACCAAAGTGGATATTTGACGATAAAGGAATACGATAAGAGATTTGGTAATTATTTATTAGAATTTCCTAATGATGAAGTTAAATATGGATTCATGGATTTTATGATTCCATTTTATACTTCAATGATGATAAGGGTTATTTAATTCCTTTCCAAACGGATGGTAGGGAACTTGTCAAGGTTGGTGTAGAATTCAGCAAGGAAGAGAGAAATATCAGTCGTTGGCAATTACAATTGGGAATGGAAAGTTAAAAACTCATATTCCATTTTCAACTTTCCATTTTCCATTGTTTAGAACAGGTAATCGACGGTTTGAGTCATCATGGCGACGAAGTCATGGGCCACGCCTTTTACCACTATTTTTTTCCAACTAAAGAGCATGTTGTTGGCCTTGCTGATGCGTTCGCACTCGCTGTAATAGTGTTCTCCGCGGGCGAATCGGTATAATCCCTGTGCATCGGCTTCGGGTGTGTGGCGCAACGAGCTGTCGTTCGGGTCCGTGTCCTGATCACCTAATGCCACGATCAGGGAAGAACTGAACAGGTGCGTGAGGGTCGTGTTGTCCGTGTAACCGGAGTTTTTCAGCCCGTAGGGGTATTCGATTTGCGTGTTGGGGACGGTGTACCAGCCGGAGTTGGCGGCGATTGCCTTGTCCAGGTGGGTGTTTTGCTTGAACGTCACGAATCGGTGTACGAATTGTGCCCCGGCAGAGTGTCCGAACATGCTGTATTTACTGGCCTGGTTCCCGGTTTCTTCCTTCACATAGCTGAATATGGCTTCGATAACGGAGTAGGACCATTGTTCTTCGGGAAGCGGCTTGTTATTCTTGAACATGTTTCCCTCGATATATTCGCTCGTGGAGTAGTAATCCTGCGGGAATTCCAGGGCGATGGCAATGGCTTGTTTGTCCTTGAACTTGTTCATCCAGGCAGCCAGGTAATCGTTGGCATTTCTTCCGGTTCCGGGAAAGATGAACACGATCGGCATACTCTTGATATCGCCTTCCGGGATGTAGAAATGAAGGTTGATCGGCTTGCTTTTCAGTGGGGTGTAATCCGTGTAGGTCACGATACCATGTCCCGTACCCAGTTTGTTCAGCACGAGGTCCTCCTCGTCGCTTTTCCATTCACAGCTACACAGCACGGTAGCGATAAACAGGGATATGATTAAATTGATTTTCATAGACAAAATATTATATGATGGAGTGATTTACAATCTGCATTCGAAATCATGAATCACTCCATCTTAAATTAAAAGATGATTTGTACTGACAGTTCCGCGTTAATCTTCTCGTTGGCCGTTTTGAAGTTCGGGTTTTTCAGGTAAGAGAAAGCCCCTTGGCACATCAGACGGTTGTCGACAAAGTATTTTGCCACGCTTATGCCATACTCGTTCGTTTCGAGTAACACGGATTTGGCCGTTTCTTTGAATTCGGGTTTTACCTTGCTGAAACGGGCGTCGAATCCCCAGCCGCTTTTCAATAGATAGCCTACCTGCACGTTATACCCGTTCCCGAGGCTCAGGTAGTTGGCGATCTCTTCCGGTTGCAAGGGAAGGTCACCCGTGCTTTTCGTGTAAATGCCTTTCAGGTCGGTGGCCGTGGCGTTCACATATTCGGCCATGAAACTGAAACCTTGCCATTTGAATAACAAATCGGCAGCGATCTTGCGGAGTGCCGGGAATTTAGAATCTCCGTCCTTGTCGTAGAGGATGAAATCACCATGTCCTTCTCCCACCTTGTTGCTTGCCCCGTCGTTATAACTCATGGCTCCCCCGATTAACAATTTCGGGGATTCTTCCCGTGCAAAGTCAGCTCCCACGCCGTCATTGCCCGGTTTGAATTCACCCAAAGGAAGTACATCCACGCGTCCCCCGTATTTCAGACCGCCCATATCCACGTCGATAGAACTGGAACCGAAAGAATTTCTCCCGTCTCCCGTGGTGATGGCGATAGAAGGTTTCACACTTACTTTACCGACGTAAAGACGGCTTTCGAAGAATAGTCCGAGTTCCCGTCCGGTACCCGAAAAGTATTGACTCACGATGCTCCGGTCGGGCATGCTCAGGTTCTTCTCGTGCATGATCATTTCCCGGTTGTTCGTGAAAGTTTGTTTCTGTCCGGCCGTGATCGTCAGGTAATTTTTCAGGTTATAAGCGGCCCAAGCCTCCATCAACGGGTTGGAATCTGCGAAGTTTGCTTCTAGCATGAACGTGAACTTGTTGTATAAAGCCCCGCCTTTAAGGCCGAAAAATGCGTTCTTCACGCCGAATACCGACTCGTCTTCTCCGTCTTTTTCATTCCGGTAAGCCCCGTAAACCTGGATAAAGCCGTTGATGTTGAAATTATACTCGCCATTATTCAGGTTAATATCCAGTCCTTTACCCAATTCGAATTTGGCGGTGTTTTTATTATCCTGTGCAACTACTGCGGTCGCTGATAATAATGTTATGATTGCTATAAATAATGTTTTCATAATGCTGTTATTCCCTTATTTGTCACTGTTCATTTTTCGGTAAACCGGTAGTTCTGCTCCCGCTTCTGTTTCGTAAACCCGGTAGTTGATAAATCCGTTGGCGGCTTCCGGTTCGAGTACCGAGGCGGCCACGTTACCATTCCTCTGGTTCATGGGAACCACGAATGTTCCGGCAGGAAAGGATACTTGTTTCGTGTCAACGGTCGTTTTAACCTTTACCGGGTAGAATTTCTCGAATAGCGTGTATTCGGCCTTGTAGGAATCCACGGTGTAGGCTTCCACGTTGATCGTTTCCGGTTGGCCCAGGGTTTCCACGGTCACGCCCAATTCCCGGAGTTTCCGGGCGATTTCCGGGTGGGAGGCCGAAATGTAATAGGCTTCCGGGCGTTTCCGTGTGAGGGTAGGGGTGGATTCCAGCGATAAGCTGGCGTTCACGGTCAGGTCAATCATTTCGTTCGTGTTCATGCTGATGAATGGCAGCACGTAATCATCGACGGATTTAGCTTTACTCGTGACCACGATGTCCTGGCGATTGCGGGCGGCTTGTTCCGTAACCCGCATTACCTCGTCACAATTCTCGTAAGCTGTTTTCAAGTATGATTCGGCCAGGGTGAAAGCGGTGACGATTCTTCTTTTCAAAGAGGTTTTCCCAATCTTCACGCCTCTCAGTTCCATGAGGATGGCTACCGAGTTCCCCAAAGAGAAAGCGTTTGCCGTTGATCGCGGGTTGATACCTCCCACGTTGAAAACAACTTCCCCGAACTTCTTGGTCGTGGTGAAATAGTCGTGATGACGCAGTTGCTTTGCATCCAGAGCTTTGCGTGCGTTGCCGACGAACTTCCGGGAGGTCAAATCTCGTAGTTCCTGCGGTACGTTGAGGTTGCCCGAGTAAAGGAACATGGCGTCGAATGAATTCGTGATGTTGTCCGAACTGATTAACGTGTAGTCCGCCCGTAACGGTTGGAATTCATGGAAATCAATCACCACTTGGGGAGCGTATCGGTTGTAGAATCCCCGTAGGGCCACGGCTTCCGGTGTAGCTAGTTTACTCTGGTCCCGGTTCAGGTCCAGCGTGTTGGCCGTCACCCGTTCCAGGTGGCTTCCCCCGTCGATGTTTACCATGGGAATAATGGTGATTTCCAGACGTTCCAACAAGTAAGTCATGTTCGGGTCGTTCAACAGGCGATCCAGGGTATAAAGCATGGCCTCCGTGCTTCCGGGTTCATCTCCGTGTACCCGTCCGAGAAACAGGACCCGCAGTTTGGTATTTCTTGTTTTACCGACAATTCTCACGGCTGGGATTTCCACGCCTTTTTGTGTCTTACCGATGTACGATAAGGTGGCGATTCCGGGATGTTGTGCGACGAGCTTGTTGATGTAGGTCATCATTTCGTCGTAAGTCGTGAATTTATTCCCTTTCTGGAACCACGGCGTTTGAATATCTATCTCGGGATCGGCGAAGTACTTCTTGGCAACCTTGGCTGGTTGTTGTGCCCATACCGTACCCGCTTGGACGAGAATCAATAGTGCGAATAAATATTTTATCATGGTATTCATTTTTTGCAGTTTTTAGAATGAGAATTGAATCATGGCTTGCAGGAGGGTTTCGTTTCCTTCGGTCACCACGCTGTTCACGTTCTTGCTTCCCGGTTCGGCATCCACGAACACGACCGAGGCTTGCACCTTGATGGCGTACGACTTGGTCAGGTATTTGGAAAGACCGACTTCATAGAAGTTATTCCGGTTGAAATAGAGTTCGTTGTGCAGGAACGATTTGTCGTCCGGATCGAAGTGCGTGTAGCGGGCGTCGATTGACAGGCGGTTCCGGAACATGTAGCCGGCCTGGATGTTGTATCCCGCTCCCAGCATCATGCGGGCTTTCACGTAGTCTTTCATGTTTCCGCCGAAATCCGTGGATGTCGTGCCGTCGTTTCTGACCCGCTGCGTGATTTCACTCGGAACGTGGGCCCACGTTTTCACGAATTCGCCCAGCACGGAGAATCCCATGTATTTAAAATGGAAGTCTGCCCCGAATTTGATGTAATCTGGCAAGGCTTCCTTGTTCTCGTCGTTCAGGTAGAGAATCGAACCGCTTTCCCGGCCTCTCCGGTCACTGATCCCGACGTTGTAACTGTATGTTGCTCCGATGGATAGTTTCGGGGTTACTTCCCGTGCCATGTCACCACCGCGGGTTTCCCCGTATGCCCGGAACAGACCGAAGGGTAGGTAGTTGATGCGTGCCCCGTATTTGAATCCCCCGTGGCGGCGGGTGAAGGTGGCGCTACCGTCACCGTCCGTGATCGTGATCGAGGGGCGGAGGTAGGCCGTGTGGCCGACGCGGAACGATCCGTCGACAAAAATCCCGACTTCTCGGATGGAACCGAAATAAGAGGATAGTTTGCTGCGGTCAACCAGTTGCAGCGTGTTCGAGGTGATTCCGAGTTCTCGGTTATCGGTAGGCGTGGATTTTTGTCCGAAAGTGAAAGTCAGACCTTTCACGGGTTTATAGGAAATAAAAGCGTCCAGCAACATCCCGCTTAATTCGCCGTCGCCCCCGTTGGCTTGGGCAAAATCGGTTTGCAGCCGGTAACCTACTTTACCGCCCCACGCATCACCGGAGAGGCGCAGGCGTAGGCGTCTCATGCGAAAACGGGAGTAAAATTGGTCGTCGCCCTCGTATTTCCGGGTTTCGAACGTGGTCTGGATAAATCCCCGCAGGTTGATATTGTAGCCTCCGTCCGGGGCGGAAAACGTGATCCCGTCACCCAAACGGTATTTATTCACGATGATTTTAGCCGCATCGGAATCTACCGTTACGTTTTCCGTGTCATCGTCCTCTGTTTCCGTTTCCTGCGAGAACACGGGACTCCAAGGGAGCAACACGAGTAACATTAGTATGAACTTATATTTTTTCATCTTTTCGTTTTCAAGTTATCTCATTCAAAATTTCCAACTTTCACCAGTTTCCCTTCCTGCATCCAGGTCACACCTCCCACGATCACGCTCTGCAAGTTCAGGTCATTGTCGAAGAAACACAGATCGGCGTCACGGTCGGGGGCGATTCGTCCCTTCGCGCGTAACGTCATGTTCCGGGCCGGGTTGGAGGTCACCGGACGGATGGCGTCTTCGAGGGGCATACCGCCTTCTTTCACCAGTTTCCGCACTTGTTGCAGGTTGAGGTGCAAAGGGGCCTTGTAGAAGATCTGTTCCCCAGTTTCCGGGTCTTTTTTGCTCATTCCGGCGTTGCCGTCGCTGCTGAATGTCATTTGTTCTACGGGTACTCCTTTCTCTATCCCGTGTAACAGGATTTTATAGGGTTCGTCGAACTTGGTTCCTCCCGTGGATATGTCGATCATTCCTCCCAGTGCCGCGAATTCCACGGCTTCATCGAAGAGGGCGGCCGTTCTGCCCACGTGGGTGGGCGAAATGTGTTTCACCAGTGTCGGGTATTCCCGTGCGATTTCCAGCAGCATTTGCATGCGGGAGGGGAGTGCGCCGAGGTGAACGTGGAGAACGCCTCCTTTGCCGGATGTCAATCCGCCCACGTGTACCTGGTTGATCAGGCGCAACAATTCCTGTTTCGTGGGGAAGGAGCTGCGTTCGTCGCTGATAGCCACCTTGCAGCCGATAATCTTGTCGATGAATAACATATCTTCCGTCACGCTCCCGGTGATCGTCTTGGGAGGTACGGCGAAGTAACTCGTGAGCATGTATGCCCCTATCCCGTATTGTTCCAACGATTTGCACTTGGCGTACAACGTGGTCAGTTCTTTCGTGATTCCGTCCGTGCCCAGCATACCGACCACGGTGGTCGTCCCGCAACGGATCAGTTCGCTCGGTTGCACTTCCGGCGTGATCGAGAAGTAACCGCTTTTTCCCCCGGCACCGATGATGTGCATGTGCTGGTCGATGAGACCGGGGGTCACGATCATGCCCCCGGCGTCGATCAGCGAGTGGACTACACTCGTCAACTCGATCTTCTCGTCCACCATGACTATTTTCCCGTTACACACGAGAATATCTTTTATCCCCAGTTTTTCGGGGGCGTAAATATTGGCGTTTTTTATTATTGTAATATTCATATTCAGACTATAAGAAAGTGATAAACCAACATAACAATCATCGTTACCGATAGCGGGATCAAGTTCCGTCGGGCCAGATCGAACGAGGATACCCCGGCGATTTCCGATATGGCGATAATCACCCCGGCGATCGGCGACGCGGCCCGTCCCATGCTGGAGGCCAATTGCATCGGCAGGATCATGTTTACCCCGTCAAGCCCGACTTTTGCCGCTATGGACGGCACTAGCGGGCCGAACGAGAAGAATGAAGCGTTGCCGCTTCCCATCAGCATGGAGGCCGCGAAGATGAGCAAGGTCATCAAGATGGCAATGCCTATCCCGGAGAATCCAATGTGTTGGGAGAGCATCACGAGGGAATCAATGAATCCTAGGCTGATCAATCCTCTTGAAAATACTTCAGCCGCCACGATCAGGGTGATCACGGTAGCGAATACTTTTCCCATGCCTTCCCAGAAGGTTTTGATCGAAGCGAATACTTTCTTGATGTCGCGTTGGCGGATTAATTCGAATATGATGGCGATAAAGAACGACATGAGCATGGCCGTTGTCGTGTCGAGTTCCACCGAGAAACTGAACAGTTGAATGTATTTCGAGAATACGATCAACAGGATCAGCGGTAATACCGGGAGGATTGCGTAGATCAACGGGACGTCGACCTTGAAATCTTCCCGTTTTGTTTCCTCGACAGGTTTGTTCACGGCGTCTTTTTTGTCGTAGTAGCGATTACTGAAATAATACACGATCATGAGCAGGATCGTCATGGGAATGGTCAGCGGCATTTGATGTTCGATAAAGTACATCACGTTATTCATGCCCACGAGTTCGGAGGCCCGGGCCGTGTTGGCCGAGGCGGGGCCCATGTCGAATACCGTGCATGCCGAGATGACCGATACGGCCGACAGCTTGCTGACACCCAGGCTTACCAGTACTGGGTAGATCGAAGCCACGAGCAACAATCCCAGCCCGGTGGCCGAGGGGGTACAGATGAACAAAAGCTGCCCGATCGGTATCACCAGCGAGGCTGCCAGATAGGGGTACTTCCGGAAGATCGACAAGGGTTGCATGGAAACATACACCAGGGCGTCGCTGGCCTTGATGTGTTTCATGTAGGCCACGAATCCCCCGATGGTCATGATCATCAATCCTACCCCGGCGCCTTTATCGCTGAAAATCTCCTGTATCACCTTGAAGAGGTCGAATTCTTTCAACCCGGTGGCGTTCTTCAGTTCCGGGATGTCGAAACCTAGCAACAAGGCAAGGGTCAACATGACCAGACCGCTGAAGAGTAATACCGCCTGGGCGTGATACTTCTTGAACAGCCAGTAAGCCGTCAGGGCGATGAATTGGATGGATATAAGTGCTCCTATATAAATCATACGTGTAATTATTTTTGTACACCTTTGGCGGTGGTCAAATTATCGTAAATCTCGGCCGGAATCGTGAACGGTGCTCCCGTGTTCCCGCTCAGATCGACAGAAGTCAGTTTCGTGTTCCGGGATAGGTCGATCGCGGTCAACTCGTGAGTTTTCATGCTCAACGAGGTTAATTCCGTGTTCTTTGTCAGGTCGATGCTACTCAATTTCTTGGCCCCGGATTTCGTGCTGGCGTTGTAACTTAACTCGGTTAGTTTCACGTTTTTAGTTAAATCTAAAGAGGTGATTTGATTATTGTTTAAATCCAGCGTGGTGAGTTCCGTCAAAACTGTGATGTCCAGCGATGTTAAGCTGTTGGAAACCAATCTTAACACGGTTAATTTCGTGAAGCATTCGATACCGCTCAGATCGGTTATAGCATCATTGGCGGTAGATAACCCGGCTGTTACGAGTTCGGCCATGTCATCTTTTCTTTTTCTCAGGTCTAATTCCCCGGTGTAAGCGGCAGCCTTCGCCTTGTCGATCTTGTACGAGCCGTTTTCCTCCGACACGATACCCAGGTCTTTCAACCGATAGTTCAGGTATTCCCCGAACGCCTTGTTGGGAATGGCGTAGTACTCCTCTCCGACGGGAGGGGTTGGGTTGCCCGATACGACACCCTCGCTGGTCGTCAGGTTGTTGTAGATGCTTTCCGGGATCGAGAACGGGACTCCGGGGTTGCTCGACAGGTTGACGGACACGAGTTTCGTGTTTTTGGATAAGTCGATGGTTGTCAACTGGTGGATCTGTAAATCCAACGTGGTGAGTTCCGTGTTGTGAGTCAGGTCGATGGAAGTGAGCTTTTGTCCTTCCTCGGCTTCACCGCTACCTCTATAATTGAGTGTTGTTAGTTTCGTGTTGTGTGACAGGTCCAAAGAACCGACCTTGTTAAAGTTCATTTTCAGTTCGGTCAGGTTCACCAACGTCGATAGATCAAGAGCGGTAATGTTGTTCGACGTGAGTGCCAGCGAGTTTAGTCCCGTGAAATACTGGATACCGTCAATATCCTGAATCTTGTCCGCGGCCGTGGTTAATCCCGCGTTTTCCAGTTTCGTGATGGAAGCTGCGGTTTTGCTCAGGTTAATGTCACCCGTGAATGTCGCTGATTCTACGGTATCGATGACATAGGAGATCACCGGGCTACCCGTTTCGTTCGATACTTTCGAATATACCCCGGTAACACCCAGGTATTTGAGGTATTCCCCGAAAGCATTATCCTTGATCGCGTAAAGGTTGCTTCCGTCACCCGGTCCGTTGTTTTCCGTCAACGATACGTCATCTGTCGTGCAGGCTTGGAAAGCGAGCAGGGACAGGATGAATGCAAAACATAGATTTTTTGTTTTCATAGTGGACTAAAATTTATAATTAATGATTTTGATGCATTTTAGTATGAACAAATTTATCTTCAAGGGATAAACAGAACGATAAAAATTCCACTAACAAATCATTAATTATTGCTTTTTTCCAGTTATTTATGTCGTTTTTCAGAACAAAAGTACATTTTAGTATCAAATTTTTGTACATGAGGGAATAAAATCAGATGTAAATAGTAATTTTGAATTCGTGAAATGAATTTATTCTATCAGGATGAAAGTATATGGATTGATTGTCATGGTTCTTTTGATGGGAGCGTGTTTTTGGAGCAAGGCTCCGAAGGAGTGTATCTACCCGGCGGGCGATTTGTTTTTCAGCAAGGATCGGACGGGATGGAAGGATGTGTTCGTGGGGAAGGAGTATAACGATACCTTGTTAGTATATAATCCCACGAGTGAGGGGATTCGTCTGGAGGGATTCAACAATTTCCCGGAAATCACTTGCCGGAAGATCGGGCATACCGTGGAGGATTGGAACTTGGGCGGGTACGTCGTGGAAGCGGGGACGTGCGATACGTTGATCATGACTTTTTGCGTGAAGAATGAGAACATACTGGGGAATTATTATAACGTGATGCGTTTTATCGTGGGCGGGGAGGTGAACTACAATTACGGGTTTATGGTCGACGTGAACGTGCGGGAGGATTTTGACGATTGGAGCGAGGAGGAAAAGAAACAGGCTCCCCGGTGGACGATGGACACGACGGAGTTTGATTTCGGGACTCTTGAGGAAGGGGAGGAAGCCGCTACCGTTTTTAAAGTTAAAAACACGGGAGGCCGCAACCTGATCGTCCGCAAGATCGAAACCACCTGTGGCTGCACGGCCGTGTTACCCAGCCAACGCGTTATCCTTCCCGGCAAAGAGATCGAACTGCATGTTATCTTTCATTCCGCCGGGCGAAAGGGTAAACAACGCAAACTTATCACCGTCTATTGCAACGACCCCCACCAGCCAACGATCCAGTTGGTTGTGAAGGGAACGGTGGAATGACTTTATTCCTCCACTTCCCGGTTCGCCACGTACCCTCGCCATTTCTCGATAAGGCATTGCATGTCTCGTGGTATTTCGGAGTCGAAGTCGACCCATTCCCCGGTACCCGGGTGTTCGAAACCTAGGGTCTTGGCGTGTAGCGCCTGACGGGGACAGATGGCGAAGCAATTCTGCACGAATTGCTTGTATTTCGTGAAGGTGGTTCCTTTCAGGATCTCGTTGCCGCCGTATTCGGGGTCGTTGAATAACGGGTGCTTGATTGATTTGAAATGTGCCCGGATTTGGTGGGTGCGTCCGGTTTCTAGCACGCATTCCACGACGTTGACATACCCGAGGCGTTCCAGCACGTGGTAGTGGGTGACCGCGTGTTTCCCGTAATCGCAGCCTTCCGGGAATACTCCCATGATCTTCCGGTTGGCGATGCTTCTCCCGATGTTGCCTATGATCGTGCCGTTGTCGTCTTCCATGTTTCCCCAGCACACGGCAACGTATTTTCGGCTGGAAGTCTTGTGGAAGAACTGGGCGGCCAGTTTGGTTTTGGCCTCTTCGGTCTTGGCGATAACAAGCAGGCCGGAGGTATCTTTATCTATCCGGTGAACCAGTCCCGGGCGGGGATCGTTCTCCTTGAAGAGCGGGTTGCCTTTCAGGTGCCATGCCAGGGCGTTGACTAGGGTTCCCGTGTAGTGCCCGTAGGAGGGGTGTACCACCATGCCCGGTTCCTTGTTGATCACCAGCAGATAGTCGTCCTCGTACACGATATTGAGCGGGATATCTTCGGGGATGACCCGTATCTCCCGTTTGGGATGGGGGAGCATCAACGTGACGATGTCTTTCGGTTTCACCCGGTAATTTGATTTCACGGGTTTATCGTTCACCTGCACGCATTGGGCCTCGGCGGCTTCCTGTATCTTGGTGCGCGAAACGTTGGGCAGCCGGTCGACCAGGAAACGGTCTATACGCAATAAATTCTGACCGGGGTCAACTTCCAAACGGAAATGCTCGTACATTTCCTGTTCTTGTTCCGGTTCCTCCTCGTTGAGTTCTTCTAAATCTTCTATTTCTTCTATCATGGTTGTTGCTCCTCGATGGACAGGGAGTCCAGCGCCATTATTTTTTCTTTATCTATCGTGAGGTAGAGCGTGATATCGCCCCCCATTTTCATCGTGATATTCTCCTCGTGCGCGGGTTCCTGCTGGTAGATGATGGCAGATAACTGCTCGGCGTCGGTTTTGATCGTTTCGTCGGGAATGATCTCCCCGAAATTGAGGAATGACTGCAACAAGATGGTTTTCGCCTCTTGCAGCGTCTTGCCCAGCAACAAGGGGATCGCCACCTGGTCGTTGGACGTGTTGCCGTTTCCGAGGACGATATCCACGGTTTCTCCTTTCTGGATGATGCTGTTGGGTTCGAGCGTCTGGCCCTCGTGTTTGAAGTCAAGCACCAGATTCCTGAAATTGGAGGGGACGTATTCGATTCTTCCCACGTTAAGGCCCAGGGACCTCAGGCGTTGCAACGACTGCCGGAAGGGCATGTTGCGGAGATTCGGGAATATGATCTTTTCCGGGGCGTTAGCGTTTATCGTCAACTGAATGGCCCGGTTATTCTTCACGCGGGAGTTGGGCGACGGGAATTGTTCCACGATCGTGCCCGGTTTGGCGTTATTGTCGTAGATAGAATCGACGATAACGATCTGTAAATTCTTATCCTTGGCGAAGGGTTCAGCCTCGTTGGGAGTAAGTCCCCGGAGTTCCGGGACGGCGATATAATAACCGTGATTCGTGTATTTGTCCAGTCGTTGTAGTACGATGTATCCGATCACGAACAGTATGATGCAAGCGACCACGATGTTGATCAGTAACACGAGAATATGTCCTTTTTTAAAGAAACCCATAGAGTCAATATAGTTTGTTATATTTATAGAAATGCAAAAATAGCAGAGATTTTTCAATTATCACTACTATTTTACTATTTTTGCTCATGAAATAAGAAGTAATAAAGATGATAAGATTTGTTTTAGTATTCCTTTTACTGGGGTTGGCGGGATATGTCAAGGCCCAAGAAATCAAAATAGAAAAGTCGGGAGAAAAAATCGTGCTTGAAGGAAAGTCCTATTACTTGCACTCGGTGAAGGCGAAAGAGACGCTTTTCTCTATTTGCAAGGCTTACGGCGTGAGCGTTGACGAGGTGAAGGCGTTGAACGACAAGAAGGATAACGCGTTGTCGATCGGTGACGTGCTGCGGATTCCCGTGGTGGAGCCTTTCAAGACGGTGGATGATAAGTTCTATTACCACCGGATGCAGCCGAAGGAGACCTTGTACTCGCTCTCCCGGAAGTTCAAGATCAAGATGAAACGGATCCTGAAAGATAACCCGGAGTATGACGTGAGTCGCCCGATCGCCCAGGGGGCCGTGGTGAAACTGGCGTTGAAGCAGATCGACCGGGACGTGCTGGAGGCGGAACTGCGCTGGATCGAGCGTCAGGCGAGGGAAGCGCGACAGGTGAAGCAGGAGGAGATGCAGAAACACGAGGAGAATCACCAACAGGCTTTTCCCCCGGCTAGGGATTCGCTGGAGGGACTGGTGCGACAAACCGTGGGCGATACCGTGATCCTGATTCCCGACGTGGCGCACGAGGCGGGACACGTGAAGGTGGCTCTCCTGTTGCCTTTGTGCGTGAAGGATAACAAGTTGCCGTCGTCTATGGAAGAGATCCCGGTGGACACGCTGGGCGTGAACGTTCGGGACGAGCGTTGGCGTCTGAATGCCCGTTCGGAGCCTTTCGTGCAATTTTATCAAGGGGTGTTGATGGCCGTGGATAGCCTGAAACGTCTCGGTTACACGATTGACTTGCACGTTTACGACACAGAGCGGGATGTTAGCCAGGTGCAGCGGTTAGCGGGCGAGTTGAACCTGTTGAATCCGGATTTGATCATCGGACCCGTGTACGCCAATATCTATAAAACTATTGCCGAGCAACTGGGGAACAGGGGGATTCCCATGATATACCCGCTTTCTTCAAGAGGCGGGGATATCGCCCGTTACCCGAATTTCGTGCAGATGAATATATCTACCGCTTCGCTGGTGGAGGAGATGGCGAGTTGGATCGTGGCAAACAGCGCACAGGCTCACCTGATAAATATTATCCCGGATGGCGGGGGGAGCGGGGGTGAAGAGGGACGCTTGTCGGGACTGGTGCGTGCTCGTTTGCAGGAGAACGGGAGCAACACGATGACCGATTTGCGCTGGCATACTCATATGCACTTGGACTCCCTGCGAAAGCGGATGAGGCCGGACGTGGAGAATATTATCCTGTTCTCGACGGTCAACGAGGCCGCGGCAAGCCGGACGTTGCCCGTGTTGTCGGCCCTGGCGGATCACTACCGTATCACGGTGATCGGTTTCCCCGATTGGTTGAAATTTACCTCTATTGATGACGAGGTCTTCTATAAATTGAACGTGAAGATGATGACCAACAGTTACGTGGATTACCAGGGAGAGAGCGCGAAGGCGTTTTCAGCTCGACACCGGGAGTATTTCCACGCGGAACCGGGAAACCCGGCTAACCGGGCGTTTGACATGAGCATGTTTTTCATCCCGCTGGTGAATGCCGAACGGGCGAACACGATGAACGTTTTGCGGGAGAAAGATGAGAGCGGATTGTTCACTCGCTTCCGTTTCCGCCCCGTGAGTGGTTTCGGCGGGTTGGAGAACCGGGGATTATACCTTATTAATTATAATAGGGGATTCGAGATCATCGTCACCCCGGTGAGGGAGTTCAAAAGATAAAAGTTCAAAACTAAAAGATAAAAGTTCAAAAAAGCACTGGCTAGTGCGCGGTAAATAACTTGTAACTCGCCGAAGGCAAATGTAACCTGTAACTCGCCGAAGGCGATTAAATGAACCTGTTATGACTGAATTAACGACACACACGATTATTCAACAAAGATATAGAGCGTTATTAAAATCCTGTAAGAATCTGGTCTCGGCCGAGGATATCCGGCTCGTGCGCAAGGCGTTCGACACGGCGATGAGTAGCGAGGTGAACCCGCAAGCGGTGACCGAGGCGGATATCCTTCGCCTGTTGGATACCGGGCTGATTATCACGTCCGAGATCGGGTTGGGGCGAACCTCGATCATCTGCCTGATGCTTCACCGGGCTACCGAGTCGGGGGCGTTGACGGTGGAGCAGGTGAGAGCGCGGTTTGGTGACAAGGTTGCACAAATTTTATCCGGATTGCGGGATATCAGTCGCATTTACGCCACGCACCGGGTGGTGGATTCCGATAACTTCCGGAAGTTGTTGCTGAGTTTCGCCGAGGACGTGCGGGTGCAGTTGATTTTCCTCGCCGAGAAGTTGTATGACTTGCGGCATGCCGAGAATTTACCCCCGGAGCAGCAACGGGAGTTGTCGCGTGAAACGAGCTACATATATATACCGTTCGCTCATCGTCTGGGGTTGTACAACATCAAGTCGGAAATGGAGGATCGTGCCTTGCGTTACGGGGAACCGGAAGTATACCGGGAGATATCCCTCAAGCTGGAAGGTTCACGGGAGGCTCGGGAGAAATACATCAACGAGTTTATCGCCCCGATCGTGGAGGAGTTCACGAACCGGGGGATCAAATTCAAGGTGAAGTGGCGGACGAAGACGATCGCCTCGATCCTGAACAAGATGCGTAAGAAGCAGGTGGAGTTCGAGGAGATATACGACATCTTCGCCGTTCGTTTCATCCTCGACAGTACCGGGCCGGAGGAGAAGGCCGATTGCTGGCGGGCTTACTCGATCGTGGCCGACAAGTACACGCCCAACCCACAACGCCTGCGGGACTGGATTTCCGTGCCCAAGTCGAACGGGTACGAGTCGTTGCAGACCACCGTGCTCGGCCCGAATAACCGCTGGGTGGAGGTGCAGATTCGCACGGAGCGCATGGACGAGATCGCGGAGAAAGGGTTCGCCGCCCACTGGAAGTACAAGGGGGGAACGGCCGACAAGGCGATCGAGGAGTGGCTGACGGAGTTGCGGGAGATACTGGAAAGCTCGGAGGTGGGCGCCGTGGACATGCTCGACGATATCAAGATTAACTTGCAAGACAAGGAGGTGCACGTGTTTACCCCGGCGGGGGATTTGAAGACTTTGCCCGCAGGAGCGACGTTGCTTGACTTCGCCTATGCCATTCACACGGCGGTGGGTTCCCGTTGCGTGGGAGGAAAGGTCAACCAGCGGAACGAAACGTTGCGTTACGTGTTGAAGAACGGTGATCAGGTGTCAATCCTGACCTCGAACAACCAGCAGCCGAACGCTGACTGGTTGAATATCGCCACCACGTCGAAAGCGCGCAACAAGATCCGGCAATTCCTGACGGAAGATTCCAGGGCGCAGGCCACGCTCGGCAAGGAGATGCTGGCCCGCCGCTTCAAGAACTGGAAACTGGAGTTGACGGACGAGACGATTCATCGCCTGCAACAACATTATAAATATAAGTTCGCCATTGATCTTTACCAGGCGATAGCCGAGGAGGAGATCGACATGGCGGAAATCAAGGAGTTTATCACCCGCCCGAAGGAGGAGGAGCGTGCCGTTGTACTCCCGAAAGAGGAGGTACGGGTGACCCCTTCCCGCCCGATCAGCGAGGACGTGTTACTGATCGACCGGAACGTGGATAACGTGGTGTACAAGTTTTCACGTTGCTGTAATCCCGTGTTCGGGGATGATATCATCGGTTTCGTTTCTATTGGCGAGGGGATCAAGATTCACCGGACGCAGTGCAAGAACGTGATTGACCTGCAACGCCGTTATCCTTACCGTATCGTGCAGGCGGCGTGGACGAACGGCGGGACTACGTCCTACCAGACCGTGTTGAGTATCGTCGGACGCGAGGATGCCGGGATGGTGACGAAGATTACCGAGGTGATCGCTAAAGACCCGAAGATCACCTTGCGAGGGTTGTCGATCAACTCGAGCGAGGGGGTATTTGACGGGCAGATCACCGTGCTGGTGAGCGACACGGAACACTTGTCACAATTGATCTCCCGGTTGAAGCATATACAAGGGGTGATGCGGGTGTATCGCCAAGATTCGGTGAAGGAGTGAGAGTCGCCTTCAGCGAGTTACAGATTAACGGCCCGCGCTAGCCCGTACTTTTAGAGTTGGGATCGTATTCCAGCTCTTCCTCTGTTTGTAGAGCAGGTGGCTATCTACGAAAGTGTGCGCTGGGTCTGCCGGGATTCTTCGCCGTATTGTTATTTAAAAGAGCATGATTACTTGTATGCTACTTAACGATATGTTCCTGATAAGTTCCTGATAAGTTCCTAATAAGTTCCAGATAAGTAAGCCGGGAGGTACTTGCGAGAATATGGGTAATAATTCTTTTATAATTAATGAGTTATGTTGTTTTTTTACGATGAGCGTGTTAATTCATTGTCAAGTATTGTATGTAAAAGTAAATATTGTCAGGATGCAGGCTATGTATTACCTCTCTGCGCGTGTGGGTATTTTTTCATTTTAAATCCAGAACTTGAAGTAGTAAACTTTTCGTATATTTGTAACTTTCTAGGAGATGGACCAGTACACGTAATATATGTCGGAACAAGATGAATTGAAGTGGTTACAGCAATTAAAGGCAGGTGATGACCGTGCTTTCAAGCTGTTGTTCGAGAGGTATTACGCCTCGCTTTGTGCGTTTGCGACGAGTTTCGTGAATGACCCGGACGTGGCCGAAGATATCGTGCAGGAAATATTTTTCAAGCTGTACGCTGATAAGCCGACGTTCGAGGTCGTGGTGGCTTTAAAATCGTATCTCTACCTGGTGACGAAAAATCAATGCCTGAATTACCTGAAACACGCGCGGATCGAGCAGGAGTACCTGTCGTCGATCGAGGAACGGGAACAGACTACCTTTTTCTTTAACCAGATCGTGGAGCAGGAGTTGTTGGCCTTGCTGTCGGATGCGATACAGGATTTACCGGAACAGACGGGACTGGTGTTCCAGTTGGTCATGGAGGGATTCGACAACGCGGAGATTGCCGAGAAATTAAATCTTTCTATAGATTCGGTGAAGTCTCATAAAAAGCGGGGTAAACAGTTCCTGAAGAGTCGTTTAGGGGATATCACCGCTATCCTGTTGTTATTATCGAATTGTTAAAATTGAAAGAAAGTGTCATTTCCGTGACACTTTTTTTGCTCTCGGTTGTTTTCGGGGTATAAAAAGAGATTAAGATGAAAGAAGCATTTGAAATAGCGCGATTAATCCAGAAAAGCCTGAAAGGACAACTTTCCGGGAGCGAGGAACAACGTTTGTCCGGTTGGCGGAAGGCGTCCGCGCTGAATGAAGATGCTTTCCGGAAGATGATCTCCGACGATTTCTACGTTACCGGGATGGAGAAGCAGGAGGTGTTCGATTACCGGGTGGCTTACGGGCGTTTCCTACAACGGAAATACCAGCAGCGGCATAAAAGAAGAGTGTTGATGAACGTGGCTCGCGTGGCGGCGGTGGTTATCCCGTTCATGCTGGCGACCGTTCTTTATATTAGCGTGAACCGGGAGGCGGACCCGGTGATCGAGCAGGTGGCGTCGGGCACGACGATTCTCCCCGGCACGAGCAAAGCGTTGTTGACGTTGTCGGACGGACAGACGATCCCGTTGGGGCATGATGCGGTGGACAGCACGATCGTCACGGAAGGGACGCGGATTAACGCGACTTCCTCCGGCTTGACTTACGCTAACGCCACGGGAAATCGGTCGATCGTGTACAATAAACTGGAAATCCCGCGGGGTGGCGAGTTTTGCCTCACGCTTTCGGACGGGACGAGGGTGTGGCTGAACTCGGAGACCTCGATCCAGTACCCGGTGGTCTTCGGGGCGAAGGAACGGCGGGTGTTCGTGCAGGGAGAGGCTTATTTCGAGGTGTCGAAGGACGCGAAGAAGCCTTTTATCGTGCAGTTCGCGAGTTCAACGGTGACCGTGCTGGGGACGTCTTTCAATATCCGGGCTTACCCGGAGGAGGGACAGTCGCAGACAACCCTGGCGGAAGGTTCCGTGAAAATATATAGCCCGGGCAATTCGATCCTGTTGCGACCGGGGGAACAGGCGGAAGTGGACGCGTTGTCGGGCGAGATGATCAAGCGGGAGGTGGACGCACGTAACTTTACCAGTTGGAAGGACGGGCGGTTCGTGTTCGAGCGGCAACCCCTGGAAAGGATCATGCAGACGTTGGAACGATGGTATGATATTCGTGTGATATTCAAGGACGAGGGGGCGAGACGGATATCTTTATCGGGTGATTTGAGACGATACGACGATTTCTCCCAAGTGATGAAAATGTTGCAGATGACGGGAGACGTGCGATTTGAACTACATGGTAATGACGTGTATATAACTACGGAGTGATTCTCTCGATGGCCACGAGGGGGTCCGGTGTGTAAAACTAACTAAATTAATAATTTATATGATGAAGAAGAACCGAAATAAGTCTCTTCCGGGAGGTTTATGTCTATTAAAAAGCCAGATAATGATGAAGTTGACGGTCGTTCTACTGTTGGTGTCATCGCTTGGCGCGGTGGCGCAGAACGTGACCGTGAAGATGAAGAACAGTTCGTTTATTCAGGTAGCGAAGGAGATTCAGAAGCAGACGGAACTTACCTTTTTGTATAATGACGCGAAGGTGGGGGGAATCGTGGGGTTAAACCCGGATTTCACGAATGCCGACGTGAAGGCGGTGTTAGAGTTTTGTTTGAAAGGATCGGGGCTCTCGTTCTCGATCGTAGACAACACGGTGGTTATCAGTCCGGCGAGACAGGCTCAACAACAAGATGATAAGTTAAGGATATCCGGTAAGGTGACGGACGAGCGGGGATTGCCGCTTCCGGGCGTGAATATCTTGATCAAGGGTACGACGTTGGGGTATATTTCGGATGTTGAGGGGAATTACACGGCCGTGTGCGCGAAGGGCGACACGTTGCTTTTCTCGATGATCGGTTTCGAGTCGCAGACCCGTGCCGTGAATGACGAGAAGCCGATGAACGTGAAGATGAAAGAGTCGATCGAGTCGCTGGACGAGGTGGTGGTGGTTTCAACGGGATATTCCCGCTTGCCGAAAGAGCGTGCCACGGGTTCATTTAGCGTGGTGACCGCCAAGGAGTTGGAGAAGCGCCCCAGTCCGAATATCTTGAACCGTTTGGAGGGTGTCGTTCCGGGGGTGTACGTGGACGTGAAAAAGTCCGACATGACTTTCTTGTACGGGTCGAACCGTCAAGACGGGCAGTTGGAGGAGCAGAGCAATATTTCGATGAATATCCGGGGAAAGAGCAGTTTTTCAGACGCTATGACCCGACCATTGTTGGTTGTTGACGGTTTTCCGACGGATCTGGAGTTGAAGAACTTGAACCCGAATGACGTGGAGTCGATCACATTCCTGAAGGATGCTGCCGCCGCTTCTATCTGGGGGGCTCGTGCCGCTAACGGGGTTATCGTGATCGAGACGAAGAAAGGAAAAAAGAGCGGGAAACCGGGAACGACTATAAATTTCGGGATGAATGTCATGACTTCAGCGTCGCCTCGTTTCAGCACGTTACCGGTGATGACTTCGGCCGAGATGATTGATTACGAGCGAGAGATGGTGGATAAAGGGTATATCACCCGCCCGGTGAGTTCGGCATGGGGGGCCGGCTACGCTATCTCTACGGCGGCAAAGTTACTTTTGGACGCGAAAGATGGCGTGATTTCTCAGGACGTGGCGAATGCCGAATTGGAGAAGCTGGCTAGCCGTAGTGCTTACCGGGACGTGAAGAAGTACTTATTGCAGTCGTCCTTCTCGCAACAATATAATTTGTCGTTCAGCGGGGCTTCCGAGCAGATGTCTTATTTCCTCTCGGCTTCCTATGCGAACGAGCGTTCGAACACGAAAGGAAATAATGGTGACCGTTTCACGTTGACTTCTAATTTGAATTTCAAACTTATGAACTGGGCCACGTTAACCACGGGAATCAGGGCTTCATTGCTTAATATTAAAGATAACGGGTTAGGGCTTTCCTCGATGCAGGCTTCGCTGGGAATTCTCCCGTTGATGCCGTATGACCAACTGGTGGACGATAACGGGAACCGGGTAGATTATTACAGGTACGACGAGGTTTTCGTGAAGGAGAGAGAGGCGTTGGGCTACCAGAGTTGGAGGTACAATTATCTTGACGAGCTGGATAATAAGGATAACATGCGAAAAGAACAGGCGGTAGCCTTGACTATGGGGTTGAATATCCCCGTGCCGGGAGTGAAGGGTTTGGCCTTGGACGGTTCGTTCATGTACGAGAAGACGAATAACAAGGTGAGGAATTATGAAAACGAGAACACGTATGCGGCAAGGGATCGATATAATTATGCCACGAGGTATGACGAGAGTACCGGCACGCTGACACACGGGCTTCCCGGGGGTGCGTTGTTGAACGTGGCTCATACCGATGCTCGGAATTATAGTTTGCGGGGACAGTTGAATTACGATAATACGATTGCCGAGATTCACCAGGTATCCGCGTTGGCAGGTATCGAGTTTCGCGAGACTAGAACTTGGCAAAACGGAGCGTATTATTACGGTTATAACGAACAAACGTTGCTGGCTGCCTCGCAAATACAGAATCCTTACACGAATATATGGGGTTGGAATTCTTATCTCTTGGATGGTAGTCCGGAAACAGATTATCAACGCCGTTTCCTGTCGTATTACGGAAATTTGTCTTACACGTTGATGAATAAATATGTGGTGACAGGTAGCGTGCGTTATGACGATTACAATAATTTTGGTGTTGACCGGAAATACCGGGCTACCCCGATGTGGTCAACCGGGTTGTCATGGCATATCGGCAGGGAGGATTTCATTCAAGATAACGTGGGTTGGCTGAATCAATTAACATTCCGAACGACTTACGGGTATAACGGGAATATTGACCAGAACCAGTATCCTTTCACGCAAATATCCTTGACGACAGGTAACGACGGGTACACGCAATTACCTTCTTCAAGTATTAATTTCGCAGCTAATCCTTCCGTTCGCTGGGAGAAGACGGGGGTGTTGAATTTCGGGTTGGACTTCGCCGTGCTAAATCACCGGCTTTCCGGTACGATCGAGTTGTATCGCAAGTATTCCCGAGATTTGTTCGCGGATTACCAGATCAACCCGATTTTCGGGGCAAACGCGTCGTCCTCTTACACGCTTTCCCGAAATGCGGCGAAAGTGAACGGTAAAGGTATAGACTTGGCGTTGAACGGGACAATCGTGCAAAGAAAAGATTTCACGTACCGGGCAAACCTCACGTTCTCTTACAATTCGAATGAGGTGAAGTCATCGCCTTACGAGATGTCATCCTATTTTTATTCCAGTGGTGGCGGTAGTGCGAGTATGCTGGAAGGATATAGTATGAGTAATTTCTGGGCTTATCGCTGGGCGGGTTTGGACGAAAATGGAGATGCACTCGTTTATAACGCGGACGGGGAAATCATCAAATCAACCGAGAACGTGACGAATGATGATCTCGTGTACATGGGAACCTTGACACCCAAGTATTTTGGTGGGTTCTTCAACACTTTCTCTTACAAGGGACTGTCGCTTTACGTGGGTATTACTTACAAGTTCGGGCATATTTTCCAGAAACCGACGATCGCGCAACAAGCGGGTGGAAGAAACACGTATTACGAGATTAATGAAGATATGGCCAAACGGTGGCGTGTAGCGGGTGACGAGGAGACAACCGACGTGCCGCGTATTGGTACAAATGCCAATAGTTTCACGCGTTACCGGGGTGCGGATATACATGTGCTGAAAGGTGACCATATCCGGTTGAGAGAGGTATCGTTGACGTACGATATCCCGTCCCGATGGTTGAATAAGTTAATGATTAATAGCGGTTCTATTGGGTTTACTGCTACCAATCTCGGGTTAATCTGGAAAAAGAATAATGCCGGTATTGATCCCGATTTTATCCCGAATAGCCGTAATCTGACGATGGCACCGACACCGTCTTACAATTTCTCTTTAAACCTTAATTTCTAATTCGTGGTTGATATGAACAAGAATATAATATACAGTTTGATCGTTGGATTTTCCTGTTCCCTTTCCGCTTGCTCGGATTGGGTGGATATCAAAACCAAGGGAAAGTTGATACCCGAGGAGACGGTAAATTACCGTTACCTGATGAATAACACGGAGAATTTCCGCTACACGCTTTCTTATCAAGAGGTGGCTTCGGATGATATTTACGTGTCGGATGAGACGCAGCAGGCGGCTATTTACGAGACGGATAAATTTATTCCCGTGTACACATGGGCGGATGAGATTTATAGCCAGTCAGAGAATGACGGGGAGATGAATAAAGTCTACCAGATTATTTATAATATGAATGTGGTGATTGACGAGGTGATGGATAGTAAGAACGGCACACAGGCGGAGAAGTTGGCGATCCGTGCCGAGGCGTTGGTACACCGTGCAGATGCTTATCTAGCTCTCGTGAACGTGTACGGGAAGCCTTATAACGAGGCGACGGCTGTAACTGATCAAGGGGTACCGTTGTTGACGACTCCCCGGGTAGAAGGTTCCTTACCCCGGGCTTCGGTTGCCAAGGTGTACGAGCAGATTATTCAGGATTTAGATGATGCTTTTGAGTATTTGTCTGACGTGCCGGAATTTAATTTTTACCCGAGCAAATGTGCCGTTTATGCTTTAAAAGCAAGAGCTTACCTGTTAATGGGAAATTATACAGAAGCTAAGATTAATGCCGTGGAAGCATTGGAGTTACAGGACAGGTTAGAGAATTTAAATACTTATATTGACGGTAGTGTTGCTTACCCGAGGAACATGGATGACAAGGAAGTTATTTTCGCCAAGTTACCCGTGAACGCTTTTCGCGTGGAATCGTGGGGAGGTGCCTCTCAGTTGGTATTAAGTGATGATTTATTAAATATGTTCGACAAGGAACATGATCTGCGTTACCGGTATTTCACCCGGTCGATGGAGGATTTGGGCATGACATACTCGGGGCGGGTGCATTATAAAAATAACTTGTATGCTAGTAGTTATCCCACGTACGAGGCCCGGAACATGGGACCTTGCGTGCCGGAGATGATGTTGATCGAGGCGGAGTGCTGGGCTCGCGAGGGGGAGATCGAGGAGGCGATGAGTCTCGTGAATGATTTGCGGGAGTATCGTTACGCGGAGGGAGAAGATTACACGTTGAGTGCTGCGACGGCGAAAGAGGCTTTGGGGCACGTGTTGCAGGAGCGTCGGAGAGAGTTGATGTGTCACGGATTGCGCTGGTTGGATCAACGGCGTTTGACGAATGATCCGGATTTCCCGACACAGACGGTTACCCGGGTATTCAAGGGAACGACTTATACTTTGACACCAGGTGCGGTTCGGTACACTTTCCCGATGGGTGAATTGTACTTGGAAGAGAACCCGGAGATAGGACAGATAAAATAAATGAGTTATAAGGTTCATAAAGTTATAAAGTGACGGGAGTCTTTCGGATAAGGTTAATGAGTGAGTCTAATAAGTCTGCTTTCAAACTGCCGTTACTAAAGTGCTTGCTAGGATTCACTACTTTATAAACTTTATGAACCTTATAAACTTTATAAACAGATTAAATCGTATTGTATGAAAAGAATCACTTTGTTAGGAAGTATGATGGTACTTCTATTCACGTGTGTTGTTAAAGCACAGGAACGCAAGCCGTTTAACGTTATTCCGTTGGTGCCGGTGGTGGGGCAGGACGTGAAGTTCACGTATGATAATTCGTTGACTTCGCTGGCCGACGAGCAGACTGTTTACGGGACGGTTTATTCGTGGCAGAATATGCGTTGGGAGGCGGAGGATTTGAAGTTGGTGAAGAATGATACGGTTTGGGAGGCAACTTGGCAAGTGCCGTTGCGGTGTGCGTTGGTGGTGTGTAAGTTTTACGCCGGGGACAAGAAGGACACGGGTGGTCGTGTCACGTATGCCACGATGACATTCAACAAGAACGGGCAGAATCTGCCTTCCGCGTACGTGGCTTGGGGGATGTTGCGGAACAAGACGTTGGAGTCTTTGCCGGGGTATTGCGAGGAAGAGGCTTATATTGATGATGAGGTTATGCGTTACTGGTTGAACCAGCAGCTCTTGAAAGACCCGGAGGCCCGGAAGTACGTGTTTTATTACGCGGCGAAGTTCTTGAATAAGATCGCACCCGGCGAGAAGCACGAGCAGATGCTTGGTGATATTGATTACGTGATGAATCTGCCGCGAGTGGATGAAGAAACTTTGTTAAAAGCGTTGGAGGTGGCCCGTAATATCGTGAGAGACACGGCAAAAGCGACAGGGGTGGAGAAGAAGATCCTGACGGATTACCCGAACGGGATTCTGGCACGGGATAAGGAGATTTGGAAACTTTTCCGAGAGCTGGATCTAGATGGTAAAGAGGCGAAGCTGGATGCGTTCTTGCAACGTTTCCCGACGGAGAAGTTTAGAGACGTGGAGACGGAAACCACACGATTGTATTACGGCAAGATATTCCAGAGTGTCGTGTACAACCGGATCATGAAGAAGGACGATTATAGCGGGGTGAAGAAATATTTGAAAGATGTGCCATTCTCGATGCTCCCGACGTTTTACTGGCATATCGTGCAGGTTCCGTTAAACACGGGACAGGCCAAGGTGGAAAAGGTGTTACCCCACGGCAAGGTGATATTCGAGGAGTTTACGACCCGTGATCGTTGGGGGAATGACCGCGTGTATTCTCCGGCGGAATGGGCGAAGAGGTTGCGTACCGATTATAGTAACACTTTCCTCGGACACGCTATCGCACTTGCTGCTGCCGGGGAGTCTGCAGAGGCGTTGAGCATTATGGAAGAGATCAAGGGAGCGTATAATTTTAAATCGGCGGAGTTTAACGATTTGTACGTGCGTTTGCTAGAGAAGAACGGGTATAGCTCGTTGGTGATTCCCACGATTATTTCGAGCGTGCGGGAGAATGCCGTTAGCCCGGAGATGCTGGATCGGTTGCGGAAAGATTACCTGACGAAGAACAAGGATGATCAAGGGTTCGATGCTTATGTGAATTCGTTGAAATCCCAAGAACAAACCGAAGAGATGCATGCCAAGTTGAAGAATTCTTTGATTAAGGAGAAGATTGATTTGTTCGCTTTGGAGGATTTGGACGGTAAAAAGGTGGATTTGTCCAAGATGAAAGGGAAAATTATCGTGCTTGATTTCTGGGCCACGTGGTGTTCTCCTTGCAAGGCTTCTTTGCCGGGAATGCAGATGGCGGTGAATAAATACAAGAATGACCCGAACGTGGGCTTCTATTTTATTTCCACGATGGAAACGGCCTCGAATTTCCGGGAAAATATCCGGGAGTTTCTGAAAGAGAAGAATTATTCGTTGGATGTGCTTTGCGATAACGTGAACCTGAAAACGAAGAAACGGGATGCCGTTTACTCGGCTTATTCCAAGGCGTTTAAGTTCTCGGGAATCCCTCACAAGATGATTATTGACGGGAACGGTTATCTGCGTTGGAGTTCAAACGGTTACTTTGGTAGCCCCTCGGCTTTGGCGGAAGAGATCGGTTTCATCATCGAGACGTTGAAGGCAGAGAAATGATAATAGTGTTTGTTGTATGCCCCGGGAAGAGATTCCCGGGGCATTTTTATTTCGTGACTTTTTCTAACCACGAACCCATGATTTGCAGGGCTTCTTCGGAGAAGACGTCTTCCAGTTCGGGGATTTCTTCCCGGGTGCAGGTCACGCAACGTTGGAACATGTGGTTCAGTCCGGGGAGTTCCACGATCCGGTAGTGTTTATTGCCGCCTTTGTCCAGTAGTTGTTTGATGGATGCGAGGTTCTCCCGGGAGGGGACCATGATGTCTTTATCACCGTTCAAGGCCAGCACGGGTTTACGGATGCGGGGAATGTAGCGTTCGGGGTCGTAGTTGATCATTTCCCGGTACCAGCGGCCTTGTGCCTGATAGAGGTAGCGGCTGAAAAACATGTCACCTCTCCCGTTGTCGAAGTTGACGGCTTTAAGCGTGGTTTCATCCTGTCGGGCCACCCATTGGTCGAAGGCTTCCCTCAAGGGTTGTTCCAGGGGTTGATCCAATGGGGTGGCGTGTACCTTGTCGAACAGGGTGTTGAAGACGCTCATGAATTGTGCGACCCGTTCCGGGGTCATGCCGGGCGTGGTAGTCAGGATGGCCTCGTTTTGTAGTTTTAGTATCTGCAAGCCGTCCACGCCGACCCCAGCCAGGGAAATGACGAAGGCCACGTCGGGAGATTCGGCCCCGAGCATGAAAGCGACTTGACCGCCCTCGCTGTGCCCGATGATCCCGATGCGATGCGTGTCGGTTTCCCGACGTGTTTTCAGGTAAGAGATTCCGGCTTGGGCATCCCGGGCGAAATCGCTTGTCGTGGCTTCCTCGTACACGCCGTTTGTTTTTCCCGTTCCCCGGTCATCCGTCCGCAACACGATGAAGCCCTGACGGGAGAGGTAGTCGGCAATGCGGAAAAAGGGTTTATGCCCGGCAAACGTTCCGTCCCGATCCTGTTTTCCTGTGCCCGACACGATGATCACGGCGGGGAAGGGGCCTTTTCCTCGGGGGAGGGTCAGCGTGCCTGACACGTGGATGGAATCGCACGAGGTGTAGGTAACCTCTTCCGACTGGTAGGGATAGGGTGGACGGGGATTTTGCGGGTAGTAGTGCGGTTGTAGTGAATCGACTCTTCCCATACGCAGGTGTAACGTTTGGTTATATTGCGTGAGAGTGGCCGAGAGAGAATCCCTGTTTGAGGTGAATGTCCCGTTGAAGCGGATATTCTCCGGGTTGCGGCTTCCTGATATGCCGTTCGGGGTGATCGCGAGGGAATCGGCTTCGACCCGGTTTACCCAAGCTTCGGGAAGAGTGAAGAATAATTGGTGGTTCCCTTCGGGCGTGGTGATTAATTCCACGAGAACCCGTTTGCTACCCTGTTGCCCTTGCCAGCATTGCCTCGTCTGGGCTTGGGTAAGCAAGGGAAATAAAATAATGAATACAGTAATTTTGAGATAAAACATATCAATTTAATTTTAGTTTTATCTCTAAACATCCGAGAGACGAAAAAGTGTCAATCAATTTTAGATTTAATAATTTTAAATTTTAGATTTAGAGATTTTAGATCCTCACCGCCCAAGGCCGACTTATTCCGTGATTGGGTGATTGGCGATTCCGTGATTCGGCAGCTCAAGCTGCCGTAGACAAAGCGCCCCGCAGGGGTCCATGGACCTTATGGACTTTATAGACTTTATTTCATTTTCAATTTTCAATTCTCCATTTTCAATTGTTTCAGCGTGATTACGGTGATTTCCGGCCATGCACCGAAGCGGATGGGTATCAGGCCGATGTAACCGAGACCGACGTTAACGTACAGGCCTTGTTTGCCTTCCATGTATAGCCCGCTCCATTCGGGGTACATGAATCGGGAAGGGGAGAGGCGTCCGAGGGCGAATTGCATGGCATGGGTGTGGCCTGCCAGCATGAGGTCGATGTCAGTGTCGAGGACTTCCCGCCGCCAGTGGGTGGGGTTGTGGCTTAACAGTAGCTTGAACGCACTTTGTTCCGTGCCTTTAATGGCTTTCGGGAGGTCGCTGTATTGGGAGAAGGGTGGTTCTCCGTTGTTTTCCACGCCGATGAGGGCGATGCTGTCGGTGCCGTGTTTCAGCATCACGTGGGAGTTGTTCAATAGCTGCCAGCCCATGGCGTTCTGTTTGTCTTGTATGTCCTGTATATTCCGGTCCCGATCTTCGGTTGTCGGCCAGGCGTAATACGGGCCATAGTCGTGGTTGCCGAGGATGGAGAACACGCCGTCGGGGGCTTTTAACCGGGCGAGGATGTCCTCGAATGGTTCCAGTTCCGAGGCTTTCGTGTTGACGATATCCCCCGTGAAGACGATGAGGTCGGTCTGCTGGGCATTGATCAGGTCCACCGCTTTTTGCAGGGCTTCCCGATCCCCGTTCCAGCTACCCGTGTGGATGTCCGAAATCTGCGCAATACGATACCCGTCGAAGGCGGCAGGAAGGTTGGGCGAGGTGAACGTGACTTGCTTGACGTCGAATTGTTTTCTACCCCAGAAGGCCCCGTAAAGTACTATGATGACCAAGGCTATCCCGGTGATAACGCTTATCCAGCTAAAGGGGTGAACTTGCCATTTCAGCAGGTATTTTAGCGGGAAGTCGAGTAACGAGCAAGCCATGAAAATGGCTTTCGGCAGGACGATCGCCATGTAACTGATGGTGAAAACCCCGATGTATTTCTGTATGGCGAGAGCATCCCGCGAGGATAAGAGAATCCAGACGAGGGCAGCCAGTAGAATCAACGAGGGGACGAACCAGAGCCAACCAAGCGGCGTGTTGCCTGTTGGCCGGGTAATATATAATTTATAGATGTAAATGTCCGGGATAAGTAGTAGTAGAAAGAGGTAAATAGATAGTTTTCCAATCATACGTTATTCGTTTTTGTTATCATTCGATTCATCTGTTTATTTAACAAAGTTATCATTTCTTTTCACGTAACTTTCTGGTGTAAGATTTTTTATCTTTCTTTGATTAATCTTATTGATATCAGGGCAAATGCATAAGAAAATGATATAGTCAAAATGTCTATGAGTACTTTATTGCTCCATCCAGTGTTTTTTCTTTTTAATTTTCAATTGTTTTGTGTAGATTTGTGAAAGAGTAATTCGTTTTGTTATGGCGATAACGTCACGTAAAGAGTTTAAGGTGTTTTTTGAAACGTTTTTCCTTCCCGTGTATAACCTGATGCAGCGCTACACGGGAGAGAGCGAGTTGTCGCGGGATTTCACGCAGGAGGCGTTCACGAGAGTGTTCGAGCATCGGGAGGAGTTCGAGACGATGGAGAATGCCAAGGCTTTCGTGTACACGGTGGCCCGTCGTATTTATTTGGATTATTGTAAGCACCAGAAGATCAAGGCGGAGTATCGTGCCCGGCTGGAGGAGGAGAAGGCGGAAGAGGAGGAGGATTTCCTGGCGGAAGTGACCCGGCAGGAGGCTTTCCGAATCTTGTACGAGGCGATAGACAAGTTGCCGCCGCAGACACGTTCTATTATCCTGTTGAACCTGAAAGGGTTGAATAACACGGAGATTTCCGGGCAACTTGGTGTGTCGGTGAACACGGTGAAGTCGTTGAAGAAAAGCGCCTACGTGACGTTGAGAACGTTGCTTTCTAGGGATATGTTGATGATCCTGTTTATTTTAATAGAAAAATAATTTATTTTACGCTCACCCACTTTTTTTCCTCGATCGTCTTCTATGTAAACGCTAAATTTATATAGTATGAGTCTGTTGCGGAAACATTTTAGGATAGCCCTTTGGATTGCGGAGGAACTTGCCGGTGTGATCTCCGGGGAAGATCAGGCCCGGCTGGATGCGTGGAGGGAGGAACACCCGGTTCACGCAAGGGAATACGACGAGATCAGGGCTTATGTTGCTGCCGGGAAAGAGGACGAGGAAGTGGAAAAGGAATGCGTGAAGCGGGAGTGGCAGAAGTTTGAGCGCGAGCATTTCAGAAAATATGTTATTTGGCGGAAAATCGGTCGTTATGCGGCGGTTCTCGTGTTACCCCTGTTAATTGGCGGGTATTTCGGGGTTGCCTCGTGGTTGGACGGGGAACAACCTGTAGTGGTGAGTGCGGGGATCGTGCCGGGTGGGGGAAAGGCCCGGTTGGTGATGGCCAACGGGAGAGCCTTGAACTTGGATGAGAAGCTGGAGGTGAAGTTGGATTTGCCGGGTATGAAGGTCGTGACGGACGGGAAGAAGATCGTGTACCGGGCGATGGGGGAACCGGTGGCGGATACCCTGACGGCGGGAATCAACACGCTGTTCGTGCCGCGGGGTGGGGAGTATATGCTGGAGTTGCCGGACGGAACGAGGGTGTGGTTGAATTCGGATTCGGAGTTACGTTTTCCGGTTCGTTTTGCCGGGGACAAGCGGGTGGTGGAGATCGAGGGTGAGGCTTATTTCGAGGTGGCAAGGAACGAGAAGTGGCCTTTTCACGTGATGGCACGGGGAACGGATATACGCGTGTTAGGAACGAGTTTCAACGTGTCGACTTACCGGGGGCGGACAGTCACGACGCTCGTGGAGGGACGGGTTTGCCTGACTCACGGGACGGGGGCGGTGATGATGTTACCCGGCCGGCAGGTGGAGGTGATGGCGGAAACGGGAGAGATGATCATGCGGGAAGTAGATGCGAAGAGTTTTACGTTGTGGAAGGACGGCGTGTTCTATTTCGAGGGAGCGGATCTGGAGACGATCACGGAACGATTGTCGCGGTGGTATGACGTTGATATTGTATTTGAAGATGAAGAATTGAAAAAATCGCGTTTCTCGGTCGAGATGAAGCGTTACGATGAGATTCAGGATTTACTAACTAAAATCGAGAAAACACGAAAAGTGAAGTTTTTGATCCAAGGTAAGGCCGTGCGGGTTCATAAATGGTTGGATTCCTACGATTTGATCGAGTGATCCCGACACGGAAAAATCACTATTATCGGGGATTCGCGGAGTGGTTGACAATGGTTAATTTTGTCGAAGATTTACAAGGACGATAAACCCGAAAAATTGTAATGTAACTTTAAAATGATGCAAGCAGGTAATGTAGCCCCATTACCTGCCTACTAAGCTCATCATCGTGTAAAATGTGAAACTTAATAACAAATGTATGAAAAAAAGTGACAACCCTAACAGTTTAATGAAATTAAAGCTGTGGAGAAAATTGTTGACCGTGAAATTCTTATGCTTGTGCTTGTTCTTGCAGAGTGCCGGTCTGTCGGCAAGCGTTTACTCGCAGGATCTAAAATTGACGTTGAGGGAAACGGATATCAGCCTGACGGAAGTCTTTTCCCGGATTCGCAAGAGTAGCGAGTACACGTTTGTTTATAACTTGGACGATATCCAGAATGTGCGGGTGAAATCCCTGGACGTGAAAGACGCGTCGATAAAAGAGGTGCTGGACAGGTGCTTGGATGGAACGGGATTCTCTTACGAGATAGAGGATCACGTGGTGATAATTCGCCCCAATCTCCCGACTCGGCAGGAGGTGAAGAAGGTGACGCTGAAAGGCGTGGTCACGGATCAAGATTCGGTACCGGTCGTGGGGGTGACCGTTTTGTTGAAAGGGACTTACGTGGGTGTGACCACGGATGTCGCCGGGAAATTCCAAATGACGATTCCCGAACAGAAAAATATCGTGTTACTGTTCTCGTTTGTGGGAATGGAAACGCGGGAGGTGAAGGTGGCGGACGTAGATCGGATGCTGCATGTGGTGATGAAGGAGAAGGTGGACGAGCTGGACGAGGTGATCATCACGGGATACGGGCAGACGACAAAGAACCGTTCGACGGGTTCGACGGCCTCGATCGGGGAGGAGGCGTTCATGAACAAACCGATTCCCACAGTGGATATGTTGCTGCAGGGACAGGTTGCCGGGGTAAGTGTGATGGCTGTTTCGGGACGGCCTGGGGAGTCGGCCAAGGTGAGAATCCGGGGAACGAACACGCTTGATGGTAATGCGGAACCTTTGTGGGTGATCGACGGGGTGCCCTTGCAGCAGGATGTACCAAAGATTTCCAGTAACCGTATTAATTCTGGGGGATTGAATGATATCTTCGTGCAAGGTGTGGCAGGCATTAACCCGAATGATATAGCGAATGTGACAATATTGAAGGATGCTTCGGCGGCGGCTATTTACGGGTCGCGGGCGGCTGGAGGCGTGATCGTGATTACCACGAAGAAGGGGAAGCCGGGAAAGATGGCTATCAATTATTCGGCTACTTTCTCGCTGGGGCTGAAACCTCAACGGGATGCGAAATTGATGAATTCGTCGGAAAAGCTGGCGTGGGAACAGGAGTTGTGGGACGAGTTCTCGGCAAGTGCTCATGCTTATAATATGGGGAGCGAGAAGAAAGAGCACGTGCCTATCGTGGGAATCGTGGGTATGTTGCGTGCCGACAAGCTAGGCAAGAATAACTTGCTTTGGACGCAGGATGGTTTCGAGGCGATGACCGCGGCCGAGCAGGATATTTATATCGCGAACTTGGGGAAGAGTTCAACGGACTGGTTTGACGTGATCTTCCGTAATTCGTTCTCGACATCGCATAATATTTCATTTTCGGGAGGTTCCGAGGATGTTACTTATTACGTTTCCTTGGGATATAATCAGAATAACGGGTTGTTGAAGGAGACGGATTACGAACGATACAATATTAATGCGAAGGTGAACACGAAGCCGGCAAAACAGATTGATCTGGGTTTCGGGATTGAACTGGCGAAACAGAAGTCCCGTGGGGCCTCGATGAACGTGAACGCTTTCGAGTACGCTTACTTTGCGAATCCTTACGAGAAACCGTATAACGAGGACGGTAGTTATCGTGCGGATATGACTTATTTCCTTTTGGGGGCCTTGAGTGACGGGCAGGGAGCAACGATTCCCATGATCCCGTCCAACGGTTTCAATATTCTGAGGGAAATGCGTGAAACATCGGGGGATGCCGATCAGTCGAATGTGGTGGTACGGGTGAATCTGAAGTACCAGTTCTCGAAGAAGGTAGGATTTGACGGTTTGGCCTCGTATACTTATACGAATAACCGAATGCTTGATATCAAGCAGAAGGATTCCTACGCGGCTTTTGAGGATCGTCTATATTTTGACAAGAATAACCGGGATCTGGTTCCTTACGGGAATATCGAGCGGTCGGAGTCCAACGCGGATAGTTATAATGTCCGGGGGTTTTTTACCTACGACGATGCGTACGGGGCGAATCACCGGCTTTCCTTGTTGGGCGGGGCCGAGTTGAGAGGAGACAAGACAGTGATGACCTCGCAGAAAAGGTACGGTTATGACGATGTCACGGGAAATTCGTCGATACCTCTTCCGCCTAATCCGTCGGTTAATGACGTGAACAGTTACGCCGAGCTGGTCGATCTATTGGCCCGTGAGGCAACAACGGAGAATCGTTTCGCATCGTTCTATGCCTCGCTGGATTACGCTTTTCTGGAGCGTTACTTGTTGAGCGTGACGTTCCGGACGGACGGGTCGAACAATTTCGGTAGCGACGAGCAGTTTAATCCCACGTGGTCTTTGGGGGTGTTGTGGCATGCGGACAGGGAATCCTTCATGCATTCGCTTTACCCGGTGGTGAGCAGGTTGAGCTTGCGGGCTGCCATGGGATACACGGGAAATATCGTGAAGTCGGTGAAAAAAGAACTGGTGCTGGGATACTCTACCAATTACTGGGAAGGATTGCGCACCGGTAGCGTGAGTTCGGCTCCTAATCCTAAAGTGCGGTGGGAGAAGACGCGAGATATGAAACTGGCCCTTGATTTCGGCTTGTTCGATGACCGGATTACCGGGGTTGTCGAGGGATATTACCGGAAGAGTACGGACCTGGTGTCGAGCGTGGATATGGTGTCAACAACCGGTTTTGTAAACCAGCCTTACAACACGTCGACCGTCGTGAATAAAGGTTTGGAAGGAACATTACGCGTGAAAGTGCTGGACCGGAAAGCGTATGGGTTGACGCTGGGAGGTAATATTGCCCTGAACCGGAATAAACTGACCAAGTTTGAACGGGACGGTGAGTCTATCATGATGGATGGTAAATACGAGGGCTACCCGTTGGATGCTGTGTTTACCGGACGTTACACGGGTATAGACCCGCGGGACGGGGTGTACACGTACGAGTTGCGACCGGATGCCCAGATTTACAAGGGTTCGGATTTGCAGGTGCCCGATAATTACCGGTATTACCGGGGAACGTCGGTTGCCCCGGTGACGGGAGGTTTCAGCTTGGAAGCCCGCTACCGCAGTTTACGATTGAGTGCGAGTGCTTATCTTTCCTCGGGAGCGAAGAAAATCGACAAGATAAATTCCCCGGCAAATTACGAGGTCGTGACCTCTTATATCACGGGAGAGAAACCGCAAACGGCTTATAGTGACTTGTACCGCAATCACTTGAACGTGCGGAAAGACATGGTGAATCGTTGGAAGAAAGAGGGTGACATGGGTGTGAAGTATCCCCGTATCGTTGATTACCTCGGACCGAGTCTTGCTTTGGACGAGTATAACGTGACGAAAGTGAACATCACGGACGGGACTTACTTGGAGAACGTGTCTTTCCTGAGGATAAGGGATATCACGTTGTCTTACGGGTTGCCACAAGATTGGCTGAGATATCTGCGGCTTTCTTCGGTACAGTTGTCTCTCTCGTTCAATAATTTCTTCACGTTCACGAATTATTCGGGAATTGATCCGGAAACCTCGGGTACGACTTACCCGCTAACTCGTTCCATTTCCTGGGGAATAAACGTGGGATTCTAGTATACAGGTCTAATTATAGAAAGTAGATTTATGAAAAAGATAAGTTTATATATTGGTTTAGCGCTGTTTTTCACGCTCGCTTCATGTACCGAGTATTTGGACGTGAAGGACAAGGGACAAGTGATCCCGAAGACAGCCGAGGAGTTCTCCGCGTTGATGCATACTTATTTACGGAATATTGACGAGGGAAGCGATTATGCGATACTGGGGGCTTACGGGACGACCGTGTCCTATGAGGGGTATTCCGATAATCTCGACGGGGATTTGAACACGACGAACCGGGTTCCCTTGTATATCGGGGCGGATATTAATAGTATGACAACCCGTTATGCAACGCTCTACTCGATAATCAAGGATTGTAATATTGTTCTGGAGAACATGGATGACCGGATTTCCGAACTGGGCAAGAAAACGGCTGCCATCGCTTTTGCCCTGCGGGGAGTTTGTTATTACAACCTGATGCGGGGATATTGCGAGCCTTACGATAAGGCGACCGCCGTAACGATGAATGGGGTCCCGCTGGTAGAAAAGTTCGACATGGAGGGTAAACCGGCCCGTTCGACGATGCAGGAGACGATTGATTTTATCGTCGGCGATTTGACGACGGCGATCGGCATGAACCAGACGGATAAGCAGTATCGTTTCGATGTAAACGTGATGAAGTTCTACCTCGCCCGGACTTATTTTTGGGCGCAGGAGTGGGAACTGGCAGCAGCTACGGCCAAGGAGGTACTGGATATGTACCCGCTGGTAAAAGGCGAGGAGTACGTGGCGATGATGAAGAGTGAAGTCGAGCAGAAGGGGAACGAGTTGTTGCGTTCGGGGATTAAAAAGTCGTTGGGATATACCGAATTGGAATTCGGTTACGTGAAGGGACGTCCCGTTTCACAAAGATTGGTCGACCTCTTCACGGAAAAAGAGAATGATGTTCGCTATGGAATGTATTTCAATAATAAGTTGTTAAATAATAAAGTGTTGCGATCTGTTATCCGGAGTGCGGAGATGTGCCTGATCATGGCTGAGAGTTATGCGCATCTGAATAACACGAAAGATGCCCTTTATTACCTGAATCTCATTCGCTCGCACCGAATCGCACCTTATACGGATTACACGGAGGCAACCTTGCCGGTGGTTGACCCGACAGCCCTGATAACGACGGATGCCACGGGAAAGGCGTTGACTCCCCTGTTGGCTGCCATACTGAACGAACGGCGCAAGGAGTTTTATATGGAAAACGGCGATCGGTGGTTCGAGTTGAAGCGGAACGGGCGACCGGAGTTCTGGTGGGGATACGCCGGGAGGAAATACGAGACCCAGAAATTCCTGTACACTTTCCCGATACCCAAGGGGGACATCCTATTGAATTCCGCTTTGGAACAGAATCCCGGTTATGGCGAGTATTAAATTAAAAAGTGAAAGATATGAAAACATTGAAATATATAGCAGCCGCAATCATGATCGTTTTTGCCCTGTTCGGGTGTAGCGAGGACGTGAAAGAGATGCCGCCCCGTGTGTCGGATATTAATGACAACTTTATACTACCCACACCGCCGAAATTGACAAACGCGGAGAGTGACATGGTGGAGGCAAAAAGAGAGGCCTATTATGAAGTTTATGGTAATTAACAGGATAAAATAGCGAGTTATGCGAAAGATATTATTTATATACGTGTTGATGTTATCGGCTTGTTTCCTGACAGCTTGTTCGGATGATGATGACAGCACGCCGAGATTGAGTTTCGGACGACCTATTTATATATTGAGAGATGTTACTCCTCTAGCGGTAGAGTTGGTGGCTTCGGTTGCCCCGACAGAGGCAATAAGCGTTCCTATTGATATTTCGGGTACTGCCATACTGGATGAGGATTACACGATCGAGAAAGATGCTTTCACGCTTCAACCCGGACAAACGATAGACACGATCTGGATTACCCCGAAAGATAATGTGACCTCCCAGAGGGAGATTCGTCTGGCATTGAGAGAAGTGGCTGGGTATCAGCTTTGGAATAACCGGGTGGCGATGATTCCCGTGGAAACCAAGGATGTTTTCTCGTGTTCATTCGAGGAGACAAAGTACGACCTGAAAAACGAGGTGATCGTCAAAATGGGATTATTACTGAATGGGCAGATGTATTATACCTCGACGAATGAGGTACGTGTTCCCTTTGATATAGATCCGGCTTCCACTGCCGTGTTGGGAGAACATTACGAGATTGTCGGGGAAGCCCAGGAGTTGGTGATGGTCGGGAGGTATAAATCGACCGCCGACGTGACGCTTCGTTTCCTGAAACATGAAGAGGGGAAAGATAAGGTGATCTTCCGCTTGCATGAAGGCGGGTTGTTCGAACGGGGGAATTTCTCGGCTACAACGATCACGGTTTCCGGGCCGACAACGTTTAAAGCTCTGGTTGGGAAATGGGCGTATAACGGGGAGTTCCCAAGCGAGAGTTTCATTCGACGGATGGCCGGGTACGTTGACCCGAACGATTGCGACAATCTCCCGTTGGATAACAGGCTCACGGATATTATCGAGTTTGTTGCCGGCGCGGATAACACGTTAAATATTGATCAGGTGCAGGGTGATCTGACCAAGTATTTGCGGAATTGTAAAGCCGAGTTTGGGGAGGAAGGTCCTTGGAGACTTTACGAAGAAACCGGAATGCCGACACGGGACGTGATTACCTTGTATCTGGAGAAGGCGAACGTGAATTATTCGGCTACGAATATCAGCGAGCGACGGGTTTTCGTGGGTATACGGTTGTTGGACAAGAGCCAGACGTTGGAGTTGAGAATCGTGGATTACGAGCCGACGGACTTCCTGACCCGTTCGTATTATGACCAGATGCACCCCGGATGGGGAGAACCGGACGAGTTCCCGATGAAGGATCTCTATCCATTGGTGTTCCGGTTTAAGAAAGTTGAATAAAGAGTCTTAAAGTTCATAAGGTCCATAAAGTCTATAAAGTCCGTGGACCCCCGTGGGGCGCTTTCTTTACGGCAGCTTCGCTGCCGATGAATACGTCCGAAGGACATCCGTGACCTTATGGACTTTAAGAGCTCTTGGCTCGACTTTATGAACTTTATAAACTTATTATTGTCTTACCATAAAAATGAAAAGTATGAAAAAATGGATGTTAGTATTGTTTGTGGCTCTTTTCGTGCTGCCTTACTCGCGGGATGCTCATGCTGCAGACCGGAAGAAGAAAGGTAAAAATGCCATTACGGCTAAAGCCGTGGAGAAGAAAAGTGCTTATGACAAGTTGTTTCAGAAAAAGTCGTGCGAGACGGTGAAGAGTAACTTCATCACCTTGCACAAGGTGGATGGAAAGCTGTACTTCGAAATCCCGGTAAAGTTCCTGGGACGGGAAATGTTGCTGGCTTCCACGCTGACCTCGACTTCCAGTAACGATTTCTGCGACGTAGGATACAAGCAGAACGATCCGCTGCATATACGGTTCACGAAGATCGATAGTACGATTTATTTGAACGAAGTGAACGCTTACGTGACTTCGAACCCGAAAGAACCGTCGTTGCAGGTAGCGATCGACAAGAACTTTGCGGATGCCGTTCTTTATTCGTACAAGATTGCGGCTTACAATAATGATAGTACGACGCTCGTGATCGATGTGACCCCAATCTTCACAACGGATATGAAGGAGTTCGCTTTTCTACCGACGACAATTATGGGATTAATCCAGTTGAATGCGGTATTTAATAAAGACGGGGTGGCGCTGGGCGAGATCAAAGCTTTTGATGATAACCTGAGCGTGAAGTCCATGTTGTCTTACAAGGTGTCGTTAAAGTTTATGTCGTTCTCATTTCTGGATAACATGCCGTTGACAGCCACGGTGACCCGTTCCCTGTTGTTGCTGCCAGAGGAGAAGATGCGTCCCCGGATTTCCGATTCGAGGGTAGGAATCTTTATTACGAGCAAACAACACGTGTCAACGGAGAAGGATGGTATCCAAAACTACACGTTGGCCAACCGCTGGCGGATAGAACCCAAGGATATGGCTGCTTACAAGCGGGGGGAACTGGTAGAGCCGGTGAAACCGATTGTGTTTTATATTGATGATGCTTTCCCGGAATTGTGGAAGCAACCGATTAAGGAAGGGACGCTGAGGTGGAATGCCGCTTTCGAGAAGATTGGTTTTAAGAACGCCGTGCAGGTGCGTGATTTTCCGAAAGATGACCCGGAGTTTGACCCGGATAACCTGAAATTCTCCTGTATCCGGTATTTGCCCTCGACCACGGCAAACGCCATGGGACCGTCGTGGGTGGACCCGACAACGGGGGAGATTATCAATGCTTCGGTGTTGGTGTACAACGACGTGATCCGTCTGATTAATAACTGGCGGTTCGTGCAGACGGCCCAGATTGATCCTTCCGTGCGGGCCAGGAAGATGCCGGACGATATCGTGGAAGAATCAATCGCTTACGTGGTGGCTCACGAGGTGGGACACTGTCTGGGATTCATGCACAATATGTCGGCTTCTGCCGCTTACCCGGTGGACTCTTTGCGCTCCGCTTCTTTCACCAACACGTACGGAACCACCCCGTGTATCATGGATTACGCCCGTTTCAATTACGTGGCGCAACCCGGAGACAAGGGCGTGAGATTAACTCCGCCCGATTTGGGAGTGTATGATTATTTTCTGATTAAATGGGCTTATCAACCGCTACCGGAAGTGAATAACGAGTGGGAAGAGCAAGCTATTCTTGAAGGCTGGGTGGACGAGAAAGCCGGGGATCCCCGTTATCGTTACGGGAGACAGCAAATTTATTCCCGTTATGATCCGAGTGCTATCGAGGAGGATTTGGGCGACGATCCGATGAAAGCTGGAGAGTTCGGGATCAAGAACCTGAAATACATCCTGTCGAACCTGGGCGAATGGGTGACGGACGACACCGATTTCACGCACCGGGAGGAACTTTACAAGCAGTTGGCCAATCAATACTATCGGTATATCATGAACGTGATGTACAATGTGGGCGGTATTTACCTGACTGAGGTGAAGGACGGCACGAAAGGACAACGCCACGAACCGGTTTCGAAAGCGACACAAAAGGCTTCTTTGGCTTGGATTCTGAAAGAGTTTAAGACCTCGGACTGGTTGAGCAATACCGATTTGAAGAAAAATTTCGCCTTGGGCGTGGATATGACTCCCGTGCTGCAAAAGCGGGTACTGGATCAGCTGGAACGTTTGACGGGGAATATTATACTTTCCTCGCACATCGCCTCGAATCCTTACACGGTCAAGGAATTCCTGACGGATTTGTATAATGGTGCTTTTGAAAGTACGGTGAAGGGCCGGGCATTGACAGATGCGGACAAGATGTTGCAACAGTTTATCGTGGACGTTTCCAGTAGTTCGTTGAAAGAGGCCGGGGGTGGGGCCTTGCGGATGTTGACCGATGCGGCGTACATGCCCTCGGTGGAAGAGATTGCCGCTTACGGTCTGGATGAAACCGGGTTGATCTACAAGTATCTGGATCAGTTCCGCCAGTTAGAAGAGGAGAAGGGGAGTGGTTACGTGGCGCAACAGATGGCGTTGAATGAATTCGGTTACGGGTATGGTTTCGTGAGACGTGTCAACACGAGCGAGATTGATAACTCGAAGATATACTTGCAGGATATGGCGTTGAAGGTTCAACGTTTGTTGAATTCCAAAGTTGGCGGGGCCACGGGAGATTCGAAAATACACTATCAGGCCTTGTTGATGAAGTTGAATAAAGCACTAAAAGATAGTAACTGAAAATAAATAAGCCCGTATTAGCGGGCTTATTTATTATTTCAAACTCTCGTAAAAGAATTTCCAGAGGTTATCATTTAATGGAGGGGGAGCGGTAACCGTGATTTTCTCCTGTTTTACCGGGTGGATAAACGTGATCGACCGGGCATGAAGGTTGATTCCGCCTCCTTCGTTGGAACGGGGGAATCCGTATTTCAAATCTCCCTTGATCGGGCAACCGATTTTGGCTAACTGGCAGCGGATTTGGTGATGACGTCCCGTGCAAAGTTTCACTTCCAGCAGGTAATAACGTTGTCCGGCTCCTAGTAGTTTGTATTCCAGTATCGCTTCTTTCGCCCCGTTTTTGGGCTTGTTGTAAGCGTACGATTTGTTTTTTTCGGCGTCCCGTACCATGTAATGAGTCAGTCGGGCGTGATCTTCTTCCGGAAGATTACCGACAATCGCCCAGTATATCTTGGTGATTTCCTGATCGTGTTCCTGGAACATCTTGTTCAGTCTTACCAGCGCTTTACTGGTTTTGGCGAACAGGACAACCCCGCTTACCGGGCGATCCACCCGGTGAGGAATACCAAGAAAGACATCCCCCGGTTTATTATAGTTCTCTTTGATATAGGCTTTTACCCGCTCGCTGAGAGGTTCATCACCCGTTTGGTCTGCCTGCACAATATCGGAAACCCGTTTATTGATGGCGATAATGTGGTTGTCTTCGTATAGTATTTCCAAACCTTTCATTGATTTTAAATTTTAGTTGCTTTATTAATTAAACTCCTCCCGGTTACGCCGTACACCCTCTATTATATAAAGGGTGAGTTAGAACACTCACCGTTTTTGATAAGAGTCTCCAGCTCCTCCTCTGTTTATAGAGGAAACTGCCGAGTGAGCGAGGACAGCTTGGGAGCTTGCTCCTTGTCTGTCGAGCGGAAGGCGGTTCGAGACTGCTTCGGGCTCACTTGGCCGAAGGCCGGAGAAGTTTAGTTTTTATCTTTTATCTTACTAAAAAAGGCTTGCCTTTTTTAATACTGTTCTCTTTCGTTTGGGAAGTTTCCGCTTTTCACATCGTTGATGTAGTTGCTCACTGCTCCCGTCATTTCTGCGTACAGGTTGTGGTAACGACGTAGGAAACGGGGTGAAAACTCCTGGTTGATTCCTAGCATGTCATGGATCACGAGTACTTGTCCGTCAACGCCACCGCCCGCACCGATACCGATGATCGGGATGGTCAGTTCTTTGGCAACCTGAGTGGCCAGTTTAGCCGGAATCTTCTCCAACACGATACCGAAGCATCCCGCTTCTTCCAGAAGGTGCGCGTCTTCGATCAGTTTTTTAGCTTCTTCGTCTTCTTGGGCACGAACCACGTAAGTACCGAATTTATGGATACTTTGCGGTGTCAGTCCGAGGTGTCCCATGACCGGGATTCCGGCGGAAAGGATACGGTTGACCGATTCAACGATCTCTTTTCCTCCTTCCAGTTTCACGGCATCTGCGCTCGTCTCTTTCATGATCCGGATTGCCGAGCAAAGTGCCTCTTTACTGTTTCCCTGATAGCTCCCGAAAGGCAAGTCTACTACAACCAGCGCCCGGTCAACGCCTCTTACCACGGAAGCCCCGTGATAAATCATCTGATCCAACGTGATCGGCAGGGTGGTTTCGTTTCCGGCCATGACGTTGGAGGCAGAGTCACCGACGAGAATCACGTCGATCCCCGCATTATCAATAATCTGGGCCATGGAGAAATCGTAGGCCGTCAACATGCTTATTTTTTCACCCTTGAGCTTCATTTCTGATAACACGTGGGTGGTTACTCTTTTTACTTTTTTCTGAACAGACATGGTAATTAATGATTTACGAATCCGTGACGTAATTACTTGGATTCGGGTTCTTGAAATGTTCCGATAAGGGTTTGCGATCCTGTCACTTTCTGTCCGAGTTTCACGTCAATCTTGGTTCCTAGCGGCAGGTACAAATCTACTCGCGAACCAAACTTGATGAATCCGGCATGTTCGTCCTGGCTGGCTTTCCCGCCGACAGGAGCGTATGAAACAATACGTTTAGCCATGGCACCGGCAATCTGCCTCATCACGATTTCCTGTCCGTTGGTTGCCTCGATAGCGATGGTTGTTCTTTCGTTTTCAGTGGAGGACTTGGGCAGGTAGGCTGCCATATATCTTCCCTGGTGATATTTAAAAAACTTGATTATTCCGTTAATGGGGAACCAGTTGATATGAACGTTGAAGATGTTCATGAATATAGATACCTGGATACATTCTTTTTTCAGGTATTCCGGTTCGAATGTTTCTTCCACTACCACGATTTTCCCGTCGGCGGGGGCGAGGATGGTATTATTTTTCACTGTGATTTGCCTGTTCGGGAAACGGAAGAAGTTCACCATAAGCAGGTAACAGATTCCACTGACGATTAGTACGGCCCGGAAAACGATGATGCTAGGAATGAAGGCATACACGAGTACGTTGATAAAAGCAATGAGTACGAATGCTTTAAACAATAATATATGTCCGGCTTTATGTATCTTCATATTAATTTCGTTACGTTAGTAAAACAGTCGGCAAAGTTAATACATGAATTCCATATAAACAAAAATAGCGGGAATTGTAAAAATAATTGCGTCAAATCTGTCCAGTATTCCCCCGTGTCCCGGTAAGATATTACCCGAATCCTTGATCTCGATACTGCGTTTGAACATGGACTCCAGTAAGTCTCCGTATATCCCGAACACGACCACGATACACGAGATGATAGCCGTGTCAACGATCCGGTAACCCTCGATATAAGGGGCCACGCACAAGCCGACGACGATCGTACTCAACCCGCCGCCAATAGCTCCTTCCCACGATTTTTTTGGGGAAATCCGGGGGAAAAGTTTATGTTTCCCGAACTGGGAGCCAAACAGGTAGGCGAACGTGTCGTTAACCCACACAAGCAAGAAGGGGAAGAAAATAATCTCCGGCATCCATTTGCCCGATGTCATGAACGGTAAATAAATCAACAGGGTAAAAGGCAAGCTGATATACAGCAGGGCGTAGTAAGAGAACGCAATATTTTGGAACCCGTTTCCTTTCTTGCGATACAACTCGCAGATGGCCATGATAAAAGTCAACAGGAAGAAATAAAGGTAACCGTCCTTGTAACCGATGTAGTTGTGCAGGAAACCGACGGTGAACAACAGGCTCCCGCATATAAGACAGAAGGGGAGGTTGACGTGGACATTCATGTGCCGGGCCATGCGGCTGAACTCCAGTAGTCCTAAAACGTTGATAATAAAAAACAGGATGTAAAAACAAATGGGGTGTATGAAAATACACCCTGTTAGTACGATGACAAACAGCAAACCGCTGATTGCCCTTTTCAGGAAATTACTCACGATCATTGTATTCTTTTATAACTGTCTCGGCTTTTTGCAGATCCTCCTTGTTCACCATGACGTTGATTTCACCAAATACTTTGTAAGAAGAATCGAGTTGGTTGAGAACCACGGCAGGAATTCCCGCTTCAATCAGCACCTCTTTCATCCGTTCGGCGACGAATGTTTCAGTTGTTTCAAAAACAGATACCCAATTGTCCATAATCTTCGGTTTTTAAAGTTTATACTGTTTTACTGTATCGGAAATTCCCTTGTCCGCTTATAGTTCTTGAGGTTGAATTTCTTCCTCTTCGTCTTTCCAGGGACGTTTTCCGAGTATATTCTCCAAGTCATCGCTAAAGATAACCTCCCGTTCGATCAGAAGTTCAGCCACCTGGCGATGTTGCTCCCTGTGTTCACTTAATATTTGTTTGGTACGCTCGTAAGCTGCGGAGACCATCGCTTTGACCTCGGCGTCAATCAGCTCGGCCGTTTTCTCCGAATAGGGTTTCGTGAAGCTATAATCGCTCTGCCCGGTGGAGTCGTAGTAACTCAACATACCTATTTTTTCGCTCATACCATATATAGCTACCATGGCATAAGCCTGTTTTGTGGCTCGTTCCAGGTCATTCTGCGCTCCCGTGGATATTTGTCCGAACACGATTTCTTCGGCGGCACGACCGCCCAGCACGGAACACATCTGGTCAAGCAATTGCTCTTTCGTGGTAATCTGGCGTTCTTGCGGCAGGTACCACGCTGCCCCGAGGGCTTTTCCTCTTGGCACGATCGTCACTTTCAGAAGCGGGTGTGCGTGTTGTACCAACCACGATACGGTGGCATGTCCGGCCTCGTGATAAGCGATCGTTTTCTTCTCGCTGGGTTTGATTACCTTGCTACGGTTCTCCAGCCCGCCCACGATACGGTCGATTGAATCGAGAAAATCCTGTTTGTCAACCGCCTGTTTATTCCTCCGGGCGGCGATCAGGGCGGCCTCGTTGGCCACGTTGGCAATGTCGGCACCGGAGAATCCCGGGGTCTGTTTTGCGAGGAATGAATAATCAATATCTTCAGCCAGTTTCAACGGTTTCAGGTGAACCTTGAAAATCTCCTCCCGGTCTTTCAGTTCCGGTAAGTCCACGTATATCTGACGGTCAAAACGTCCGGCACGCAACAAGGCGCTGTCCAGTATATCGGCGCGATTCGTGGCGGCCAGGATGATCACTCCTGAATTCGTCTCAAAACCGTCCATTTCTGTCAACAACTGGTTCAATGTGTTTTCCCGTTCGTCATTGGCTCCCATGTTCGGGTTTCTTCCTCTCGCCCGACCGATTGCGTCGATCTCGTCGATGAAGATGATACAGGGGGCTTTTTCTTTCGCCTGTTTGAACAAGTCGCGCACGCGGGAGGCTCCTACTCCGACGAACATTTCTACGAAGTCCGATCCCGACATGGAGAAGAACGGAACGTTGGCTTCTCCCGCCATGGCCTTTGCCATTAACGTCTTACCGGTTCCCGGAGGGCCTACCAGCAAGGCTCCCTTGGGAATTTTACCTCCCAGTTTGGTGTATTTATCCGGGGATTTAAGGAAGGAAACGATCTCTTCTACCTCCTGTTTGGCCTCGGCCAACCCGGCCACGTCTTTAAACGTGATCTTGATATTGGATTCTTTGTCAAATAATTTTGCCTTGGATTTGCCGACGTTGAAAATACCGCCGCCGCCACCACCGCCGCCAGCACCCTTGCTCATGCGGCGCATGAAGAATATCCATATCCCCACGAACAGGGCGATCGGCAGGAAGTACATGATGATCTCGCCCCAGTTGAAGTCGTCCTTGTAGTCAATGACCACGTCGCCTGCTTCGGGGTACTCTTTCTGCGCTTCCTGAAGATTCTTCTCGAATTGTTCCAGGGTCCCGAACGGCACGTAATATTGCGGTCCCGTGCTTTTCTGGTTAAATCCTTTCGCCACCAGTTCGCTGTGTCCCTCGATCTTTTCGGGCTTTAGGACGATTTCCGCCTTTCCCCCGTTTTTCACGATGAAAATATCTTTTACCTCTCCCTTGGCAAGGAGGTCCGTTTTAAACTTTTGCCATGAAATCCTTTCCGGGTTCGAAGGCATACTGAAAAACTGGAAACCGATAATGAAAGCAGCGATGACGATAAACGACCAGTAACTGCTGAATTTTGGATTCCTGTTATTTTTCCCGCCTACCGGGGGAAAGTTGAAGCTATCTTTTTTGTTATTCTCAGCCATATTTTATTTTTAATTTTCTTCTACATTCGTTATTTCCGCGTCCACCCAAAAGTCTTCAAGTTGATAGTAATCTCTCAGTTCTTTCTGGAATATATGTACAACCACGTTTCCATAATCCAGAACCACCCATTGGGCTTGTTGTTCTCCCTCCACGTGTAATGGTTTTTCTCCCAGTTCCTTGTTCACCTCCTCGCGGGCAAAGTCCGTGAGACTGGCCACGTGCGTGTTGGAAGTTCCATGACATATTACGAAAAAACTACAGAAACAGTTCTCAATTCTTCTTAAATCAATCTTTACAATATCAACACCCTTGTTCTCGTTCAGCGTTTTAATTATTTGTTCCACTAATTTTTCTGCTCCACTCATTCTTAAAAAACTAATTTCTAATTAAAGTACAAATATACATTTTTAATTTAATCCAAACCTGTTTTGGCAAGTACTCTTCTTTGTTTTTAGCAAAAAATGTACCTACTTTTCATCTTATTTGCTATTATGACGATTTGGCAGCGGAATAGGTTTGTTTTTTCGCAGGTAAAATTCAAGAACAGGGGAAGAATTGTGAAAAGTTTTAATTTAAACTTTAATCTCTATTTTTAGAGCTTGGTTTATGTTTATTGTAATGTATGTAATATATTTTATTGAGTATTAATTTATTTGTATTTTTGTTTGTATTAATTTACTTAATACTAAACGTTATGAAAAAAATTAAATTATTGGTTTTAAGTGCCATGATAATTCTTTGTGGTGCAGTGTATTGTATCATTTTTGATCAATTAGGAGGAGATCCTTTGTTCACTTATTGGAATGTTGAGGGACAACCTGTTGGTAATCCTGTTGTATTACAACAGGGATCAACCACCGAGATGTATATTGAAGCATATGTGCTTTTAAATGACATTTTTAGTTTAAATGTTGATGCTGATATTATGATGGCTGACGGATCATATTATGATACAGGAATTCATGGGGATGCTTCAGCGTATTTAGAGAATACATTACCCGTAATGATTGGTGAGAGCCTACGTGTCAGATTTCAATTGCCTGTTAATGATGATATTCCTAAAGGTATGGCACATTAATGGTTAGATTTACAAATGAAACAGGATATATTGTTGCTGGAGGTAAGAGCTCCATTGAAGTTTATTAAGATTCTTCATTTGTAGAATAATTGAATGAAAGTGGTTTGTGATAAATATATGAATTTTTATTACTGGCCACTTTCTTTGTTGGTTTTACTCTATATAAACCCATTTTATAGCATCTCCGAAGATGACTTGGTTATCATTGCCGTCGTCACTGAGATAGATTTTACTTTCTCCGGGTAAACAATCAAAATAGCCCAGGGAAATCCATCCATGTTGTCGTTGGATATTATCGGTAACAACAATTTCCTCTTCCCCTCCCCGGGGTAAGATTTTGTATTTTTGCGGACCGCTTAATATAACGAAAAGTCTGTTCCGGGGAATATAAACGAGCGCTTCATATCTTCCTTTCTTGGGAAGCTGGGCACTCCATGCGAGACTGTAAGTGTCTGATGTCGCTTTTTTGTATAAATAACTTCGGGTAGACAGGCCATAACCGTCTTGAGTAACGTGTGTTTTCCACTTGCCGGTAGGTGTCGAGGTGTCGGATGATTTTATTCGTGATATAGATTGCATTATTCTGAAACCCTCATCTTCATTATCCACGATAATTTCATTCGAATCTGGTAAAAAGTAATCTTTTGTAACGGTACGGGTAAACTGAGACGTGTCGGGAGTAAAGAATCCGGTAGCGTTGAGAGACAGTTTGTTTGGCATATTTTGGGAAATGTTAGTATTCAAGTCTACCGTTCGCACGTCGTTTGTCAGAAATGCGAAATGTTTGCCTGTTCCGGCCTCGATTTTGTAACTACGGTAATTGAATACGAATTCTCTTCGTCCCTCCGCCGAGGCGACTCTTCTTGCTTCAACGCCTCCCGGTAATTCCGTGTTTATCTGAATATTTATTATGCCGTCTACTTTACTATCGTTGAAGATGCTGAATTCTAACCGGCCAATATATTTGTTTTTGTTTCGATTAACCCGGGCAATAGGTTCATATTTAACTAAGTATTTGGGGATTTGATTACGGGTATACCATGTGGGTAAGACATGTCCCCATCCGATGCAGAATTTCGTTTCGAATTCTTTTTCAAAGCGGTAAAAGTCGACTTCCTTGAATTGATGTCGTGTTAAAAAAGTGTTGATAAATGCCACGAGACTATCCCGTGGTATCCCTTCAAAATCGAATTGATCAACTAGTTCTCTGCTTTTTAATGTCCATATTGTGTTTAAGACTGTCGGATGTAGCGTTTTGTCGTGCATAGCCTCTTGAATGCTCTTTGTTGTTAAATAATCAATAGCTTGGCGTTCAATCTCTGGCGTGATAGTCCTGCGTCCTCCCTTGCTTGTGGGATTGTTGTCTTGCACGATCAAATTTATAAGGCTATTGATAAAAGGATATTCTTTTGAATATATGTGAGTTGTTTGGTCGAGAAACAAGGCTGATGTCTGGTGTTTGTTGTTCGAGCGTTCATGATCACCCTTGTAATATGAAAGGCCCAGGCGATATATTCCCAAGATATTTTCCCAGGAGAAAGAATAGTATGGACATTCTTCTTTCAATAGAAAATCTTGTAAATTTTCATTGATCCGGTATGCGGATTTTACGGGCAAGTAAATAGGTGTGTTGATCCCGCATTCCGGGAAAAAGACAAGTTCTGGTTGGACGAATTCGCTTCCTCCCCGTTCAATTCTGAAATAAGAGTCTTGATTAATTGGAATTTCTGTCAATACAAAACGATCGTAAGGATAGCTTCTTCCTGTTCCCGATTCGGCTCGGTATCTTAATTTTCGAATCATTTCTGGGATGGATAAATCCTGAACATTCGTGAGAGCTTTTAACAAATATTCGTGTTTCTTTAAGATATTAAGTTCGTAAGTAATCGAGTCCAGAACGATCTGGTGGGAGCTGTAGTCGCCGATACAAAGAGTGAGTCCGGGAAGCGGGTGTTCATTCTTGAAGATGATTTTTTTATCTAGAACACGGCTTTTACCCTGGGAAATGACCTTGTGATTTCCTTGGGAAGATACTTGCAAGGAGTAACGTGCGAAATTCTTGGGAAGGTTATGCTTTTGTTGGAGCGATATGGGGGGGACTGTTGTCGGGTACCATAAAACTTCTGGAATTAGTAACGTGAAATTTTCTCGCAGGTATGCGTGATTTTTCCCGAAGCGGCAAGCCTGGTACATTCGTTGGTCAAAACTGGCGAGCATTTTGTTTGGCACGTCTAAATAGCAGATGTTTTCATCTATTTTCCCTTCGTATCGCATGTGTATTCTTAGGGAATCCCTCGATGCTAGTGATTGCTGAACTAGAATGACTTGGTGTTCTCGCTTGAATGGTATATCTGCGTCGGCCTTTGTTAAAGAAATGAGGTCTAACCGGGGATTCAGGTAAAAGATAATTCTTTCGAGCTCGTTGTTTGTTTGGTTTTGGACGAGCAATTCACTGTTTACAATCATCCGATCGCCTTTTTGCTCGTACTTTATGTCTTGTGAAAGCAACGTGGCTTTTCCTGCGAATTCGTATTTATCGTATATTGTTGAGTAGGTCCGGCGGAGTGAGTAAACCTTTTGATTAGAGAGGAAATACGCTCCCCCACATAATACCCCGAGAGCCATAAATAATATCATGACGATCGTGTTCCCTTTTTTCCCGGAATGATTGGGGATACGGTTAAAATTGATAACCGTTAACTGGATCAAGCCTAGACCGAGGAAAAACCAACATCCGCGTTGCATCAGGTAGGATTTTAGGTCAGGATGTCCAGTGAAATCGGAGAACGTGTTGGGGAGGGTGATACCAAGCGGGTCGAGGAGGCTTTGTTGAAAATCTCGGATATACACAATGGTTGCGGCGATGTATCCTAGGAGAATTATCAAGCTGAAAACCTGATTTCTGAGCTGGTTAACCAAGAAAAAGGTTAGTCCGATCAAGAACACGCTTGAAGGGAGAATCATCGAAGATAAATAAAACAAGTAAATCGTAATATCGAAAGGTGCTGTAGTGGCAAAAAGATGGATTAACATCGCAATTACCAGGGATATAATGGCCGCACCCCCGAAAGTGTAAACGAAAGCTAAGAATATGCCCCACACGTATTCCTTGTTGCTTTCCGGCCGATAATATATGGCTTCCAGTGTGTCGATATTCTTGTTTTTGTACAAAAAACGACAAGCCAGCACGATCAACGGGAGTGTTTGAAACGTGGAAAAAAGGAAAACGTTCATGTATGGGATGAAAGAGGGGAGGTGCTTGAAACTGGATTGAGAAGGTGAAAGTAGGAAACTTTGTTCCCGTACCAGTACATACAAGATAACACCGTATGTAAACAGGAAGAAAGAGTATAATAGTTTATTTCTTAATAATAATTTGAAATTATAACGAGCAATAATATGAATATTGTGTACATTCATAATTCCCTTGTTTGTAGTTCGTAATATGTTACAATATTAATCAAAAATGTAATAAAATAAAAATGTCAGTACATTTTATTTTTATGAACGGTTTGTTGGATTCTTTTCGATCTGTGGTATTCGTGAATAGGGTAATTTTAAGAGAAGTGGTACATGGTTGTCCCTTGGAATTGCATTTAATTTTTCAGCTTAGAATAATGTTTTTAACAAATCTTTTTCTAGTTTTGCAAACCAGAGCTTGCGGTTTATCGTTTACCGAGCCATGGGAAACAGGATGATTTAGTTTGTTGGCTCGTAATGAGCGAGATAATATACTTGTCGAGAGTTTTGTAGGAGTTTTGAACGTTAAAGTTTAAATTGTTTAAGATGGAAAAGTACATGATACCATTGGTGCCGGGACCGGTAACAGTCCCGCAAGAGATTTTGAAAGTTGCGGCCCAGAATTTCGGGTCGGCGGATTTTGAACCCGAGTATTTGACCTTGTACCGGGAAACGGAGAAATTACTACAAAAGATGATGAAGACCCAAAGTCGGGTCGTGATCCAGACTGGTGAGGGTATGCTGGTACTGTGGGCGGCCTTGAAGAGCACGTTGAAACCGGGCGATCGGGTGTTGGTGCTTTCCACCGGGTTATTCGGCGAAGGGTTTGGGGATATGGCCAAGTCTCTGGGATGCGAGGCGCTTACCCTGGATTTCGGGTATGACGAGACGTTTCATGACTTTGCCGCTATTGAGAAAGCGATCGTGGAGTTCAAACCGAAGATGATCACGATGGTTCAGAACGAGACTCCCAGCGGGACAATGAACCCGGTGAAAGAGATCGGGGAATTGAAAGAAAAACATGGTGTACCTTTATTATGTGTCGACATCGTGTCGGGTCTGGGGGGTACACCTATACATATTGACGACTGGAACGTGGACTTGGCTCTGGGAGGATCGCAGAAATGTCTTTCTGCCCCGGCGAACATGTCGTTTCTGTCCGTGAGCGATCGGGCTTGGGAGATCGTGAAAGAGGTAAATTATGCCGGTTACGAGGCTTTGTTGCCTTTCCTGACAGCCCCGGAGACGGGTTGTTTCCCGTACACTCCCTACTGGCAGGGAACCGCTCAGTTGCACCGGGCCTGCGAGTTGATTTTCGAGGAAGGGCTGGAGAGTTGTATTGCCCGCCACGAAAAAGTAGCCGCTTATTGTCGCGAGCGTGTGAAAGAGATGGGATTAAAATTGTATCCTGCCGAGGATGCCGTTTGTTCTCCGACAGTTACCGCCATTTACGTGCCGGAACACATGACTTGGGAACGTCTGGATTCCGAATTGCGAGTGCAGGGGATGGTAGTGGGCGGCAACTACGGTAAGCTGGCTGGGAAAGTTTTCCGCATTGGACACATGGGGTCACAGGCGAACATCAACCTGATCAAGGAGGCGATGGATATCCTGGAGACAGTGGTACATGACGTGTAAAAAAGGTCTATAAAGTCAATGGACTCTTGCGGGGCGCTTTGTCCACGGCAGCATTGGCTTCTGCCAAATCCTGTCCGAAGGACACTTGAGACTTTATGTACTTTTCACGAGAAGTTTTTGTGGGAACGGCTCCGTGGTTGTTTTTCGGTCAAGAATAAAAAAATTGTTCTGGGATCGTAAAATTTACTGATTTTGTTTGCTTGATAATGATTTTAATTTCATATTTGCTCAAATTAAATGACCTGTTAAAATTGCGATAATGGAGATAATTGAAACGAGACAAAAAGAGCTTCCTAACGCAACCGCCGTGTTGATTTTAGGGATATTGTCTTTAGTACTTTGCTGGTTCGTGGGTCTTATTCTGGGGATCGTGGCGGTGGCTTTGGCCTCGAAGCCGAGGTTGGCATATTACGCTAATCCCAACGAGTACACGGAGTCCTCTTTCAAGAATCTGCGAGCCGGGAGGATATGCGGCATTATCGGAATTTGTATCGGGTTGGCTGTTTTAGCTTTTATGCTTTTGATGGTACTAGGTATCACGGCGTTAAGTGTCGGATCAATGTTTTTGCAAGGTTAAATTAAATAACAATATGGACTACAGATTTGAAATCAGTTTACCGAATAGTTCGGATTTTAGATGTGAAATTGCCGTCGGGGGTGAACAGACTTTCCAACAATTTCACGATAAAATTGTTGAGACGTTAAATTACGACAGTTCTCAAATGGCTTCTTTTTTCACGCTTGACCGGATGGGCAACCGGGTGAAAGAGATCGCATTGATGGACATGGCTGTGGAGGACGAGGAGAGCGAGAATCTTGTCATGGACAACACGAAAATCAGCGATATCATCAAACCGGGATGCCTTGAACTGGAATACGTGTATGATTTCTTCTCTAACAAGTATTACAAGGTAGAGTATGCCGGGGAGTATATCCGTGATTCTTCGGACGTGATGCCGGTGTGTATCGCTTGCGAGGGTGATATTCCCGAACAATTCTCCTATAACGAGGAGAACGAAAACTGGGATTTCGACAAGCCCGCGGAGGAGTACGACGGTGACTACGATGATAGTTTCATGGAAGAATTTGGTGGTAGCGGAGACTACGACGATGATGACCGTCAAGATCGTGACGGTGACGAGTACTATCGTGACGAGCGTTACGAGAGCCTGGATGATTATATTGACAGGCTTTAAATTGTCTTCGGCAAGTTAAAGTCTGCAGGTTAATGCCATCGCACAAGGCTGTTTCCACTATAAACAGAAAAGGGGCTGTAGATTTTGCCCGAAGCCGGAGAGTAACTCTGCTCTCCCTCTGTTTATAGAGGGAGTCCCGGAGGGGAAGGGAGTTTGAAAGATAAAAACTAAAAGCTTAGAATTTAGAATCTAAAATTTAATATCTTGAAGACGCTGATCGTATTACTTGGACCGACGGGGGTGGGGAAGACTGATTTGAGTATCGAGCTTGCCAGGTATTATAACACGTCGATCATATCGTGTGATTCACGACAGATTTACAAAGAAATGTGTATAGGAACTGCCGTACCGGGGCGAGAGCAACTGGAGGCCGTTCCTCATTTTTTTATACAGACAGAGTCGGTTCACGACTATTTTAATTGTTGGGAGTTCGAGCAGCAGGCCCTTCGTAAAATACGGGAGTTGTTCGAGGAGAGAGAGGTCGTCGTCATGGCGGGCGGTTCGATGATGTACATTGATGCCGTGTGTAAGGGAATCGACGAGATGCCGACCGTTGACGAGGAGGTGCGCCGGTCCGTGAAGGAGATGCATGAGCGGGAGGGAATCGAGGCGTTGCGCCTGTTGTTGAAGAAACTGGACCCCGTGTCGTACGGTACGGTCGACCTGAAGAATGCCAAACGAATTATGCACGCCTTGGAAGTCTGCCTGACGACCGGGCAACCTTACTCTTCTTTCCTAACCGGAAGCGTGAAGGAGCGGGAGTTCGCTATCGTGAAAATCGGCTTGAACCGCGACCGGGAGGAGTTGTTCGACCGTATCAATCACCGAGTGGACCAGATGGTGGTGGACGGGATGGAAGCCGAGGCCCGTGCGCTTTACCCCTTGCGTCACTTGAACGCCTTGAACACCGTGGGTTACAAGGAGTGGTTCGATTACTTCGACGGCAAGTTCGACCGGGAGGAAGCCATTCGTTTGATCAAACGTAATACCCGTCGTTACGCCAAGAAACAACTCACTTGGTACCGTAACTCCCCGGAAATCCACTGGTTTCATCCCTCTCAGAAAGAAGAAATCTTACGAGTTTTAGAATAAGTCGATAAGGTTCATAAACTTTATAAACCTTATGAACTTTACAAATCTATATGCTGGCTATCCGAACCGCAGTATAGAGTTGAGGCGTTTGCCCGGGTTTGTTTATCTTTCCGCATAAGGAGGGGGTAGGTCATTTTCAATTTTGAATTGTTTCCTTATCTTTGTTGTTAAAAGGGGAGAGAATATGGAATTACGAATGGAAAATGTGACGAGGTATATCATGCCTTTGCGGGAAGGTGGTTCGTTGCCGGCTTTGGCAGAGGCGGGTGACGGGTTCAAGTACGTGGTGAAGTTCCGGGGGGCCGGGCACGGGACGAAGGCTCTGATTGCCGAGTTGATTGGCGGGGAGGTGGCCCGTGTGTTGGGATTGCGTGTTCCTGAACTCGTGTTCCTGCAACTTGACGAGGCTTTCGGGCAGGCGGAAGGGGACGAGGAGATTCAGGATTTACTGAAGGCGAGCCGGGGATTGAACCTGGGGTTGCATTTCCTGTCGGGTGCGCTGGCTTTCGATCCCACGGTGAATGCGGTCGATGCGGAGTTGGCCTCGAAGATCGTTTGGCTCGATGCCTTGTTGACGAATATAGACCGGACGATTCGCAACACGAATCTGCTGATGTGGTACAAAGAGTTGTGGCTGATTGATCACGGTTCGTCGCTCTATTTCCATTACTCGTGGACAAACTGGCAGAAGCATGCTTTTGGCCCGTTTGCGGAAGTGAAGAATCACGTCTTGTTGCCGCAGGCGAGCTTGTTGACGGAGGTGGATGCGGGGTTGAAGGCGCTGCTCACGCCAGGGAAAATCCGGGAGATTGTGGGGTTGATTCCCGACGATTGGTTGAACTGGAACGATCCGGGTATATCGAACGAGGAGATTCGCGACACGTACGCCCGTTTCTTGACGGAGCGGGTGGCACATTCGGATATATTTATAAAAGAAGCCCAACATGCCAGAGGAGAGATATTTGTATGAATACGCGGTTATCCGGGTAGTGCCGCGGGTGGAACGAGAGGAGTTTATTAACGTGGGGATCATCCTGTTTTCCAAGCGGAAGAAGTTCCTGCGGGCGAAATACATGCTTCACGAGGCCAAGTTGAAGATGTTGTTCCCGGAAATAGACATCGGCGTGATCCGGGAGAACCTGCGGGTGTACGATCAGGTTTGTTCGGGTTCCCGTGACGGGGGACCGATCGCCGGGTTGGATATCCCGGAACGTTTTCGCTGGCTTACGGCCGTCCGCAGCACGGTTATCCAAACCTCGCGCCCGCATCCCGGTTTACTGACCGATCCGGAGGTGACGTTCGAGAGGTTGTTCGAGGAGTTTGTGGAGTGAAAGCGTCAAAACGCTTTCACTCTAGTCCATAAAGTCGAGCCGAAGGCTCCTAAAGTCCATAAAGTCTATAAAGTCCATAAAGTCTGTGGACCCCTGCGGGGCGTTTTGTCAACAGCAGCTTGTACTGCTGAATCACGGAATCGGGAATCACTCAATCTAAAATCTAAAAGTCCATAAAGTTACGGGTGTCCTTCGGACGGGGTTTAACGGTAGCCGAAGCTGCCGTGAATAAAGCGCCCCGCAGGGGTCCATGACTTTATGGACTCAAGAGCCTTCGACTCGGACTTATTTCACGATTATCGTGAAACAGTCCTCCACGTCTTTGGAGTAGCCTTCGTTGCTAAAATTCAGCGAGATTACGTAGCGCCCGATGGGAATGTTGTGTTTTAGGGGTACTTCAAAGGTTCCGTCACCGTAGACTTTCAGGTATTCACGCATCTTGACGGCGTTTCCTGCGGTCGTTTTGATTTCTTTGATGGAGACGTGAATCTGGTTCGTTCCGTCAACTCCTTCGATGGGGTTGCTTACCCAGGGTTGTCCCCATTGAGATCGCTGATAGTCTTCGCCGGCCCCGACCTCGATGATTTGTGTCGGGTAGATTCCCCAGCTGGTGAGTTTTTCCGGTGTGTAATATTCGGGGTCTTCTTCCAGTAGTTCGTAATATATCGGGTTGTCGACTTCTTCCAATCTGGGGGGTGTGACATCCAGTTCTTTTTTCACGACCATGGAATCGGGGTTATAGCTTGCGTTTTCCGTTTGCAGAAAACCGATGGTTACATCCTGACAGCCAGTCACGAGGTATGCGGCAAGGATAAATGTTCCTAGTATGATTAAGTTTTTCATCGTTTCGAGTTTTAATTAGATTTTTCCCAACACGTAGTTGTAGTTTAATGCGTGAACCACGCCGTTTAGTGGTTGAATGTCCGGGGTTGCCAACGGCACCATTTCCATGACGTCGAAGGAGTAGAGGTACATGAAGATGGCCCCGGCGTCGGGCACGCCTCCATAGTTGGTTTGTTCGCGGTAGGCGCGTAGTTTGTTTCCGCTTTCAGCCGTGAGGTCGGTACCCCCGGTTTGTTCTTCCGCCTCGATGTCGTGGTTCCGGTCGCGGAAGGCGATATCGTCTTTCAGGTGTTTACCTTTGATGACGTGGCGTAATACCATTTCCCGGCACCAGTCCTTGTCGAGAGCTTGTACCAGACGTTCCGGGTGATCTTTCTCATCGTCGGTGAGGGCTCTCCAGCGATCGGGTTCCCCGGGGAATTGTTCTCTCCCAGTGGCTTGATCCCACACGTGGCGAAGGATGGAGAGGGACGGGGGAGCGAAGAAGGTGATTTCCTTGTAGGCCGGGTCGGTTCCCTCGAAAAGGTCCGTGAGCCCGGCCCGCTCGATTAGCTCGACCGTTAGTTTCCAATTTGCAGTATCCCCTCGTAAATAGTCCATGATGCTACAATCGTGATAAGGCGAACAGATGCCCGTGTCCAGCCAGTCTTGTTTGGTGTCACAAGCGGAGAATCCTATCAGAATGAGCGCGTAAACGAATGTATATTTGATTGCTTTCATTATCTCTCTTTGTTTAGATGGTGGATTTTATTATTGTCGTTTCAGCCAGTAGGTGTTTTGGCGCATCAAGGGGTTGTCCCAAAACAGGGCGCTTTCGAGCGAGTTGAAGAACACGCCGTCGACCACGTCCTGATCGGAGACGTTCCGGAAGTTGCCATAGAGTTCGGTTTTGTAATACCCGTTGCGCAGCACGTCGAAGTAGCGACTGCCTTCCATTAGCAGTTCTTTCTCCCGTTCCTTGAATATGGCGTAGCGTAGGTTCCCGTCGTACTCGGATTCGTCATATCGTTGGGCGTTCGCTCGGTCCCGGATCGTGTTCAAGTCGGCGATGGCTCCCGTCCTGTCGTTCAGCCGGGCCCGGCATTCGGCGCGTAATAGGTAGATGTCGGCCAATCTCCAGAATAGTTTGTTCTGGTCGAAGTTGATGAAATTCCCGGCCTGCCACCCATCGGTCGCTACCCGTGCGTAACGCCATTTGTAGGGATAGGCGTATCCCCCGGTGATTTCCTCGCTTTCCTGTTCCATGGTTTCGAATTCGTAGAACCAGGCGTCCCGGCGCGAATCGTGCACGGTGATGTTGCTTACCGTGTATTCTTTGAACATTTCGCGTACGGTGGAGTTTAATATCCGGTAGTATGTTTTCTTGTTGTCACCGGTTTTTTTACCCGTGATGGCTGGGTAGGCTTCGTAATGGCGTCCAAGGTTTGTCCAGTTTGATTCGTTCATTTCGTCAAACTCGTTCCAGTATCCCCGGAAGACGCTTTCGAAGATACATTCTTTGCCGCCGTCCACGAATGTTTTGGTGCATACCTCGTCGGGGGTCGCTTCGAGATCGTAGATGTCGCGCCTGTTTATGATTGCCGTGCAGGCGGAATCGGCCGCCCGCCAGAGTTGTTGTTCGTCGTAGTCCCGGTCTTCCGGCAGAGCCATGTATTTGCATCCCGCTTTCCACGCGCATAAATGGGCCAGTACCGCTTGTGCGGCTCCTTTGCACGGGCGGGCGCGGTGAGTTACCGGGTTACCGTTGCATTCTTTCAATTTGTCCCATTCCGGCAGGAGGCGTATCGCTTCTCTGGCTAGGCTGATGGCGTGGTCGGCTACCTTGGGCCAGGAGGTTTTGCCGATCGGTTTCAGTTCGACTTCATCCCGGATTAGCACGCAGTCACCCCAGCGACGGATTAAATCCAGGTAGATGAACGCTTTGAAGAAGGAGATTTCCCCCCTGTAAAAGTCCCGTCTTTCTTGCGGCATTTCTACTTTGTCGAGATAGGGTAACGGGACGTTGGCGGACGCTATGACGTTGTAGTTCCACGACCATTGGCCTTCGTAATACAGGGGATTTTGTTCGACCAGTAAATCATCGGAATTGGCTGAACGATAATCCGAGTATTCCCCTCGTGTTTGCGGTTGCCAGGAGGCGGCAGTCATGTTTACCCGCAGGCTTTGTTCGGTCCCGAACAAGGCGGCTTCGATGTCTTTCTCTGTGTCGAAGGCGTTTTCGAAGGTGACGGAGTTTTCCGGTCTTAGTTCAATCCAGTCCTCGCAGGATAGTGTTATGAATGCCACGAGGAACGTTAAAATGATGTATCGTATTTTCATCGTTTAGAATTTTAATGTTAGACCTAACGTTAGTTTGCGGGCTAGGGGATAAGACGCTCCCACGTCCTCGCCGTTGCGAATGTCCACGATTTCGGGCTCGATGCCGGAGTAGTTGGTGAACGTGCATAGATTTTCTCCACTGGCAAAGATGCGGAGTTCTCCCAGTCCGCATTTTTGCATCCAGACCTTAGGTAGGGTGTAGCCGATGGAGAGGGTTTTAATCTTTAACCAGTTTACTTTTTCAACATTCCGGTCAACGTATCGCCCGCCCCACAGGTAGGTGTCCCAGTCGTATTGCCATTTCGGAAAGTCGGGGGTGTCGCCGGGTTTTTCCCAGAAAGATACCTTGTCGAGGTTCATCACGATTGCCGGGTATTCGGCGGCCCCGAAGCCGGATAAGGTTCTTGTGCGAGTGATGTTTAACATGTGGCGTCCTAGTTGAAAGCTTAATAATAGGTTGATATCGAAGTTTTTCCACTGGAACTCGTTCACGATTCCTCCCGTGATTTTTGGGAGGGCGCTGCCACAATATACCTCGTCGTCAAAGGCTGTTATTTTGCGGTTGCCGTCCACGTCCACGAATTTGTAGTCTCCCGGTTTGTAGAAGGTTGCACTTCCCATTTCAGAGGCCAAGGGTGCTTTTATTCCTATTTGGTTGTAATAGACAGGGACTTCCTCCTGGTAATTCACGTACCCGTCTGTCTTTAGTGCGTATACCCCGTTTAGTGATTTCCCGATGACCCTGACGCCATCCAGGTCCTTGCCCGTGTATGATTTCTCGAAACGGTTCCAGTTGCGGGCGGCGTTCACGGATATTTTCCAGTATAGATCGGGTTTGCGGAATATCTCGTATTTGACCATTAGTTCTAATCCTTCATTCGACACGGCGGCCGTGTTCCTCCATTGCATGTTGTAGCCCGTGTTTATCCCGGCACTCGGTAGACGTACGCGATCCAGTAGTTTGTCGGTGTAACGGTAGTAATAATCTATCGTGATGCTCAAGCGGTGGTCGAACATGTCGAGGTCCAGTCCGAAATCGTACTGGTCTGTTTCTTCCCAGGATAATTCATTGTTGTAAAGGCCATCGCCCCATTGTGGCTCGATGTAGCCGTTTCCGAGATAGGAGGTTCCCCCGACATTCATGATCCCCAGGGCCAGGTAGTTCTGGGAGAAATGCATTCCCGAACGCCCCCAGCTGGCTCGGAGTTTTCCGAAGGATACCCAACCGAAGTTATCTCGTATGAAATCTTCTTCCGAGAAGCTCCATGCGGCCGCAATGGAAGGGAAGGTTCCCCAACGGTTGCTTTTTCCGAACGTGGAACTGCCGTCTCGGCGGATGCTGGCAGAAAAGAGGTATTTATCCTTGTAGCCGTATTCTAAGCGGGCAAAGTAGGATACCAGTGATTTTTCCTGCATGTCCGACTGGTAGTCTTTTAGTGCCCGTACTTCAGTGTAATCACCCCAGCCCACGGTTTCAAGGTCCGGCATCCCGTAGGGGGCGTAATAGATTTTGTCGCTCGGTGATTTCCGGGCTGATCCTCCATTGTATTCTTCCTGGTCATACTGGTAGGAGAAGCCGACGATGAAATCAATGCCGTGGTTTTCTTGGATGATCTTTTTGTAGCTTAATAGATTTTCGTTTAAAACCATGAGGTTGATGCCTGTCTCGCCGATTGAAATGGAGTTGTTGTCACTGGACAGGTACGAGGGGGAGAAATAGTTCCTGCGACTTATGGCGTAGTCGGCTGCAAGCGAGCTTGATATGTTGAGGCCATCGATGATGTCGTAACCCAGCCGGAAGTTGCTGCGCAGGCGGATCGCCCGGTTCGTTTCTTTGGTTCCCTCGTACGCTTTTAGTACTTCCTGCCACACGACGGAGTTCTCGCCGGGGAGCAACGAGGAAAGTTTGTAGGGTTCGCCGGGGATGGTTTCAACGGGGACCAAGGCTCCACTGAAGCGCAAGTGGTCGTCAGCGCTGGAGGAAGCCCTTTTCTTTTGTGCCAGGGAGGCGTTGAAGCGAATATCGACGTTTAATTTAGGAACTGGGATAACACTCATGTTGGAATTCAAGTCAATACGTTTGAACCCGGTTCCCTTGAAAACACCCGTTTCGTTGTAGTAGCCCAACCCGATGCCGTAAGTAACTCGCTCGCTCCCGCCGTAAGTTTGTACGTTTGCGTTTGTTACTTTACCCGTTTCGAAATAGATGGGGAAGAAGTTGGTCGAGTGGTTGTAGAAAGCATTCAGGCTATCCTGATACATGCTTCCGTTTCCTTCCGGCACGTTGTTTTTGTCCGGGTACCAGAACCCGTTGTACATTCCTTGGGTGTTCTCGTATTGCTCCCATAGACTTTGGGGGTACTTGTAACTGTTGGTTTTCTTGTCCAAGTAGGCACGGTACCGGTTTTCAGTGCTTTTCAGACGTAGTAACCTTTCGGCCCGTCCGGTTGTTAGTGCCGGGAATTCGGGGAGAATGCTCCATGTTTCGGAGAAGTTCACGGAAAAGGTGGCATTCTGGTTTTGTCTCCCTTTCTTTGTTGTCACGATGATTACCCCGTTTGCCGCTCTCGAACCGTATATCGCCGCAGAGGAAGCATCTTTTAGTATCTGTATGGATTCGATCATGTCGGGATTCAGGTCTGACAGTAGGTTCGTACCCGTGATGGGAGAGGTGAAGGAATTTAAAGGAACCCCGTCAATTACCCACAATGGGTTCGAGAATCTTCGCCCGGCTTCAACGTCAAGCGAGTTGTATCCCCTGACCGTGATTGCCACGTCACCGCCACCGGGGGCCCCGGAAAGATTGGTGATGTCAAGCCCTGCCACGCGTCCTTGTAAAAGATTGGCGATGTTGGCGGACGGAATTCCTTTGAATTCTTCCGCTTTTACCACGGAAACGGCTCCTGTTGATTTCCTGCGGGTTGTTGTCCCGTAGGCGACGACAACCGTCTCGTCGAGGGTTTGAATATCTTCTTCCAGGGTAATGCGGAGCGTGTCCGTCCTTTCCGTGAAATTTACTTTCTGGGACTTGAAACCGACAAACGAGAATTCTAGCGTGCCTTTGGTTATGGGAAGTTGCAAGGAGAACCACCCATTGTTGTTCGTGGCCGTTCCGATGTTGGTATTGGCAAGTTTTATGGTTACGCCTGGGATCGGGGTCTTTTTCTTGTCGTGTACCCAGCCTTTCAGAGTGATGGATTTCTTTTCATCCATTGTACTGATTTTTAGCTTGATGACGATAGCGTTGTTTAAGACGACGTATTCCAGGTTCGTGTGTTTCAGGCATTTTTCGAGAATCTTTTCCACGTCAACTTCCGTCTCGTTTAAGTTGATACCTTTTACGGGAATGATATCTTCGTTGTTGTACATGAACGTGAAATGAGTTTGCTGCTTGAGTTCCCAGATAACTTCTTCCAGGGTGGCGTTTTGTTTCTTGATCGTGACCGTCTGTGCGTGCAGACTTGCGAAAGTCTGGACCACGAAACACGTAAGTAATAGAAAGGTTAGTTTCATACATCTAATAATTTTTTGCAATTTTCCCCTTAACGGAAAATCACTCTTCCATCTTTTTTTCATACCTTTGAAATGTTTTAATTATAACTAATTAATACAGAGGATCGGGAAATGTTGGCGCAGGCCCCGATCCTTTATTTATTATCGGGCGTGAATGGTAATGGTGTTTGCCTTGCGGATGGCAACCACTTTACCGCTTTCGTTGATAATTTCCAGTAAGTCGTCAATGTTTTCGTATCGACCCAAGTTAGCTGAAATACGGATGTCTTTCACTTCCGGGGAAGAGTAGAATACCGTCATCTTGTACCACCGGGCAAGATCGTTCATCACTTCCTCCATACGTTGGTTGCGGAATACGAACATGCCTTCGATCCATCCCGTGTAAACTTCCGTATCTACTTTTTGCACGGACGTTTTTCCGGTCGTCTTGTCTAACCTGAATTGTTCGGAAGGGGTTAGCTGGACGTGCGTATGATCGGTGTATGCCCGCACGGAACCTTCCACGAGGGTGGCATGGACGACAGCTTCGGTGGAGTAGGATTTCACGTTGAATTTTGTTCCCGTCACTTGTACCTTCATACCTTCCGTGTTCACGATAAATGGCCACTCTGCAGCCTTATTTACCTCGAAGTACCCTTCTCCGTCGAGGAAGACTTCCCGTTGCTCTTTTCCAAATTCCACCGGGTATCGTAATGTTGATTCACAGTTTAACCATACTTTTGTCCCGTCGGCTAGCGTGACTTGATAGTCGGCCCCGGCCGGGATGCGTAGGGTATGATACACGATGTCCTGTGATGTTTGTTCTTCCTTGTCGGTCGGGGATTTTCCCGTTATTTTTCTCGAATCCCCCCGGTAGGAGAGCATTTTCATCGTGTCGTTTGTGATTAACGCTCCATCTACTACCTTTTGATTGAATTCCAATCGTGACAGGTCGATAATTTCTCCCGTGGATACAATCAACTCGGCACTTCGTTTTCCCACGTGTTCCATTTTTGCAGAAAGAATAGGTTTGTCATTGTCTTTCTGTTGTAACAACCAACCACCTGCCAAGGCTAGTAATATGCATATCCCGGCAGCAACGGAGTACCATATTTTCTGTTCGGCTCTTCTTCTCTTCCTGTCCGGTTTCAAGGTGTGGGTATCCTCTTGCATCTGTTTCCACAGTTGTTGCCATTCCAGCTCCGGTTCCACCTGCTGGCCATATTCTTTTTGTAGAAATGCCATCCGGTTCGTGATCACCTCCTCGAACACCCGCTTGTTCGTCTCCTCCTGCAGCCAGCTCACGAATTCTTCCTCCAATAACCGTTCCGGCTCCCGAAGTCGTTCTAGAATGTATTCTATCTTTTCGTGTTTTTCTTCCATTTTTCTTTATTTTCTCCTTTCTGTTATATTCACAGGTGAACTTGGAAAATGGGTGGGTGAAAAAAGATATTTTTTTAGAAAATTTTTCTTTGGTGGGGTTTGAGGGGAAGTTGTTGGTGTATAAGTTGGTTGTATAAAAGGAGTTCTGGATAAACAGTTAGCATTTCTGCTATAGTTGGATTCGTTATTCTAGAGGGTATATCTATTTCGGCGATGCGTCCTTTACATCCTTTATTGGCGGGTGTAAACCAGGAACACATAACTTTTGATAGGAGTGATCGTCCGAAACTTTATGAAGTGAAAATAAGAGATGCTAATGGTAACGAGTTGAGTGAAGATGTAATTGATAAATTACTTGAGGGGACGGATAGGAGTCTAAGACGTAAATGGATTACTGATAACATGAGGGCAAAAGGTTTCTTTAGTATATGATATTGCTATCGATTTGAGAACTTTATTTGCTGTTTCTGTGAATAAGCATGAACCAGAGTTGAGGGTAAAGACGGTAGATAAATTAAAGCAAGATGGATGGGTAGGAGGAGAAAATGTTTTTGGGGATTGTTTGATAATGCTTGAACCTATCTTTGTCTAGCTTAGTTGATACCAAGTGATTTAAATAGCATTTCGCGATGTTCTTTGAGATGCTGGTGATATTTTAGTTCCATTCTCTTTGTAAAGTAAAAAAGCACATGCGGTAGCTGCAAATACGCTATAATCTAATGGCGCTTTTATATTCAAAGAGAACAACATAGAAAAAGCGAAAGTTAGTAATAAAATACCACTAAGAAGAGCAACCAAACGTTTTTGAAAACCTATTAATAACAGTATGCCGAGAATGATTTCTGCTATTGTGGCTGCCCAGGCAAATAGCGGTAACAAAATTTTTGGAACGCAGGGCAATAAAACTCCAGTGTAAGCGGTAAAACTTTTCATGTTTCCCCAAACAACATTTTCACTTCCCAATAAGGGAGTCCATAAACCTAAGCGGTCTGCAACTGCTGATAAGAACCCTAGGGCAATAGCTATGCGAGCAAACAAAGAAAAATAATCTATTTTTTTGACCATATAATTCGTGTTATAATTGTTGGTTTTCAGAATCAAGTAACAATTTTTGTTTATAAAACGGGTAAAAGAGGTTATATGTTTCAGAGGGGATAGGTAAATGTGTCAATGATCGTACTGGAATTAAGTAGAATAGTAACTTTGACAATCTTCACATTTTCATCCGTGGCTATTAATTGAACTAGGTATAACAGGAAATCGTTGGATAGCTTGGAATTATTTTGTTGTCTTTTGATTTTATTGCTGGTAGTTTTCTTTTATTTTTGTCAAAAATGGAAATATGATAACAGATATTCGATTGAGAAGTCAGCAGTTAGTGAATCCGGGTTTTGATGATCCTCGGGAGCTCGTGGCGTGGATGGGGGCGATTCAGGGGCAGGATTATAATATGGCGAAGTGGGCCGTTGGGGTGAGGTTGAAGAAGGCAAATTTGCAGAAGGTGGAGGAAGCGTTGGAAAAAGGGGAGATTTTGCGGACTCACGTGATGCGTCCGACGTGGCATCTGGTGGCGGCTGAAGATATTCGTTGGATGATAAAATTGTCGGGTAGGCGGATAAAGTCGGCATACGAATCTTATTGGCGACATCATGAAATAACAGAAGAGTTACATGGTAAATGTAATGATTTGATCGTGGCCGCGTTGGAGGGTAACAAGAGTCTGACTCGTCAAGAAATCGGAGAGGTGTTGAGTCGGGCGGGTATTGTTGTTGATGATTCTCGGATCGGATGTTTCGTGGGACGGGCGGAAGTGGATGGGGTTATCTGTAGCGGGGTGGATAAAGGTAAGCAAAGGACTTATGCGTTGTTGGACGAGCGTGTCCCGGCAACGAGCGAGTTACATCGGGAGGAGGCGTTGGCAAAGTTGGCTATAAAATATTTCAGGAGTCATTCTCCTGCCAGTTTACAGGATTTTGTATGGTGGTCCGGGTTATCGGTGTCGGAGGCGAAACAGGCGATCGGGTTGATTGATGCGGAACTGATCACGGAGCGTATGGAGGGGAACGATTGGTTTATTCATGAATCTTGTGGACGGAGGGTAAGGACGAAACGTGTTTTGCATTTGTTACCCTCTTATGACGAGTATCTTATTAGTTATAAAGATCGTTCGATGAGCATAAATCCGGAGTACTATGCCAAGGCTTTCAATACGTTCGGGTTATTTTATCCTGTGATTTTGTGTAACGGGAAGATTGTCGGAAATTGGAAAATGGTCAAAAGAAAACAGACGGTGATCGAGTCTTCGTTTTTCGTGCCGGATATTGATGTTGACGAGGAAGAGTTGAGTAAGGCAAAAGAGCGATTCAGGATATTTAATGATAAAGATAATGGATAAAATAGATTTACATATTCATTCCACGTATAGTAGCGACGGGGAATTGGAAGTTTTGCAGGTAGTGGGGGCATGTGTTGAGAATCGGGTGAATACGTTTTCGATTACGGATCATAACAGCGTGCGGGGAACTCGTGAAGCTATTGAGATTGCTAGAGAACGGGCACTTGATTTTATACCGGGGATCGAGATTGATTGCGTGTTTAACGGGGTTGACTTGCATGTCTTGGGGTTTGGTGTTGACTGGCAAAGTCGGGATTTTGAGGAGTTGGAGAAAGATATTTCCCGGAAGGTGATGGATTCTTTCTCCGGTATGATTGATAATCTGGATCGCTTGGGGATAAAGGTGGATGCGGGAGAAGTTTTGAATAAGGCCGGGGAAAAACTTCCCACGGGTGAATTGATTGCGGAAGTTTTGCTAGGGGATAAAAAATACGAGTGTCCGGGGTTATTGCCTTACCAAGCGGGGGGAGCGAGGGGCGACATGCCGTATCTCAATTTTTATCATGATTTTTTCTCTCAGGGAAAGCCCGCGTACGTGAAGATTGATTATATGGAGTATAAGGATGTGATAGAATTGATTATGGATAACGGGGGAATACCGGTTATAGCTCATCCTGGCTTGAATTTAAAGGGAAAAGAGGAGCTAGTTGAGAAATTACTGGATCGAGGGGCTTGTGGAATGGAGGTATTTAATAATTATCATGATGAACGTCAGATGGATTATTTTGCTCATGTCGTGCAACAGAGAAATTTATTGATGACGGGCGGGAGTGATTTTCACGGTAAGACGAAACCGCTTATCCGGATAGGAGAGTACAAGAGGGATGAACGATACATGGAATATTTACAAGATAGTGTCTTGAAATTAAAGAGGCAGGTTGTTACGTCTGTGAATTTGGATTCGAGAGAATGAGCAGTAGCAGGGAAGCGGGAAATTCCTCCCGTAAGGTTTTTAGACCAAGGGAGATATGGGTTTTCACGGTGTTGACGGAAATGTTGAGTTCTTCAGCGATTTCTTTGTATTTTTTACACTCTATGAAACAGAGTTGCATGACTTGTGAGCAGCGTTCGGGGAGATGGTTGATTCGCTCCATGATCTGTTCAATAAGCTCTTCTCGTGCGGAATCGTCGGAAAGGGTATAGGTCGGATCATCGGCAAGATGCTGCTGCATGTGAGTATGTCGGATTTTTTGATGTTCCAGGTAATTGAGGGCCCGGTTTCGGGTGAGATTGAGCAGGTAGGGAAGTATGGGACGGGAGAAATCGACCGAGTTCCAGTGGTTCCATAGACTGAGAAAGGCGTCATGAACAATATCCTTGGAGGCATCCAAGTCATTTACTAGACTCATGGCGTGGAAGCAAAGCGTCCGGTAATGTTGTTTGAATATTTGCTCGAAAGTCGAGCAGGCCTGTTTGTTAGTTTGCACACGTTCCATGTTTCAACATTGGTTATTCGCAAAGTTAGAATAAATGAGAATAAAAACAAAATAGCTTCTAGTACGTATTCCTGTTTTTTTAGTTAATTTTGACATCCAAAGAGAAGATTATGGAATGGTTGACTAGTTTATTGACGGAACATTCGGTGATACAGGCAGTAATCGTTGTATCGCTGGTGTCGGCGGTGGGGTTGGCATTGGGGAAAATCAGCATGTGGGGCGTGTCCTTGGGAGTGACGTTTGTGTTTTTTGCGGGGATTATGGCGGGACATCTCGGGTTGTCGATTGATCCGCAGATGTTGAATTACGCCGAGAGTTTCGGGTTGATTATTTTCGTTTACGCGTTGGGATTGCAGGTTGGGCCCGGTTTTTTCTCTTCCTTGGGGAAGGGAGGCTTGAAGTTGAATATGCTGGCGATGCTGGTCGTGTTGTTGGGAATCGTGATGACGTTGGGATTTCATTGGACAACTGGGGTGTCGCTGCCGGATATGATGGGAATTCTGAGCGGGGCGGTGACGAACACGCCAGCTTTGGGAGCCGCTCAGCAGACGTTGAAGCAGTTGAATGATCCCGCTATTCAACAATCGGATATGGCGTTGGGATGTGCCGTAGCTTATCCGTTGGGTGTTGTCGGGGTGATTCTTGCCATTATTTTTGTCCGTAAACTTTTTGCTTCTAGTATTTTCTTCAAAAAGGAGAATGAGGATAAACATAAGAAGACGGTGGTGATGGGATTTCTCGTGAGTAATCCGGGAGTGATCGGGAAGACAATTCAGGAGATCGCCCGACAATCGGCCAAGAAATTCGTTGTATCCCGGTTATGGCGGGAGGATAAAGCGATTATTCCAGCTTCCGATACGTTGGTGAAAGAGGGGGATTGTTTGTTGGCAATCACGACGGAGGGGGATGTCGAGGCGTTGGCCATGCTGATCGGGCAACGGGACGCGAGGGATTGGAATAAGGAAGATATTGATTGGGACACGATTGATAGCCAACTGGTGTCGCATCGTATCGTGATCACTCGTCCCGAAATTAACGGGAAACGATTGGGAGCGTTACGGTTGAGGAACCTGTACGGGATTAACATTACCCGCATTTACCGGGCGGGAATCGTGTTGCTGCCTACGCCTGATTTGACCTTACAGGTGGGTGACCGTCTGACGGTAGTCGGGGAGGAAGCGGCGATTGCTAACGTGGAGAAGGTGGTGGGTAATGCCGTGAAGGATTTGGATGAGCCGAATCTGGTGGCTATTTTCATCGGGATGGTGTTAGGATTGTTGCTCGGATCGGTTCCTTTGACTATTCCGGGAATCAGTTTACCGGTGAAGTTAGGATTGGCGGGAGGGCCGATAGTCATGGGAATTCTCGTGGGTGCGTTCGGTCCCCGGATTCACATGGTTACTTACACGACGATTAGTGCCAACTTGATGCTTCGGGCTTTGGGACTTTCCATGTATCTTGCCTGTCTGGGACTTGATGCGGGGACTCATTTCTTCGAAACAGTATTCCGCCCGGAAGGGGCGCTGTGGGTGGCTTTGGGATTTGCGATTACGGTAGTTCCGGTGTTGTTGGTGGCGGTCATCTCGATCAAGTGGTTGAAAATAGATTTCGGTTCGATAACCGGTATGTTGTGTGGGAGTATGGCAAACCCGATGGCTCTGAATTACGTGAATACCACGATAGAGAGTGATACCCCTTCGGTAGCCTATGCGACGGTTTACCCGTTGACGATGTTCATGCGGGTGATTATGGCCCAGGTGATATTGATGTTATTTCTGTAAGTCGGGGAAAAATCCTCGTAATTCGTCAATGTATCTGACGATTTCTTGTGAAAATGTTAAAATAATATAGAATGGTGGTATGGGATTTGATGCCATTATTTGTTATTAGTGGTTAGTATGTAACTTAACGTTACGGTATTCGTAAACATATATTCAAATCATGTGAAATGTTAGGAAAAGAGAATCATATAAAAGAGACTTTTCAGGTTTTGGGCATGAGCTGTGCCGTTTGCGCTTTAAATGTGGAAACGACACTCAATGCCCAAAAGGGGGTTTACGGGGCAAAGGTAAATTTTGCCGGGTCCACGGTTCTGGTGGATTACAACCCGCGAGAGGTGACCCCGGCGGAACTTCAAAAAGCGGTGGAGGCTTCGGGATATGAACTGGTGGTGGAGAATACGGAAGACGTGGAACAGGCCGATCGTTTGCAACGAGAGGAGTTTCTTGCCCTGAAGCGAAAGACAATAGGGGCTATCGTGTTGGCAATACCCGTGTTCGTGATTGGTATGTTCTTTATGCACATGCCTTACGGGAATTGGATCATGCTTGCTTTTACAGTCCCGGTGATGGCGTTTTTTGGAAGGGACTTTTTTGTTCATGCTTACCTGCAATTAAAACATGGACGAGCGAATATGGATACGCTAGTGGCTGTAAGCACTGGCGTGGCTTTTTTGTTCAGCCTGTTTAACACGATATGGCCGAAGTATTGGACGAGTCGGGGATTGGAAGCTCATGTGTACTATGAGGCGGCAGCCGTGATTATCGCATTGATTTTGTTAGGGCGTTTGCTGGAGGCCAAGGCGAAATTCAGTACCTCCACGGCGATCAAGAAGCTGATGGGGTTACAACCTAAGACGGTAGTTAAAATTTTAGCTGATGGTAGCGAGATAGAAGTGCCAATCCGGGAAGTCATGGTAGGTGATACTTTGGTCGTGAAACCCGGGGAGAAAATCCCCGTGGACGGGGAGGTCACGGAAGGGGCTTCGTTCGTGAACGAGAGCATGATTACGGGCGAGTCGATACCCGTGGAGAAGGTGAAAGGGCAACTCGTGTATGCCGGAACGATCAACGAGAAGGGAAGTTTCCGCTTCCGTGCCGATAAGGTGGGGGGAGAAACCGTTCTGGCGAATATTATTCGTATGGTGCAGGAGGCCCAGGGAAGTAAAGCTCCCGTGCAGAAGTTGGTGGACCGTATCGCCGGGATATTTGTTCCGGTGGTGATGGGAATTGCGGTGGTCACTTTTATCGTGTGGATGTTGATCGGGGGCGACTTGGCTTTCACGCATGCCTTGCTGACTTCGATAACGGTATTGGTTATTGCTTGCCCGTGTGCCTTGGGATTGGCAACGCCGACGGCTATTATGGTTGGAATCGGTAAAGGGGCGGAACATAATATATTGATCAAGGATGCGGAAAGTCTTGAGTTGATGTATAAGGTGAATGTTATCGTGCTGGACAAGACCGGGACGATTACGGAAGGAAAGCCTGTTGTGACGGATATTCACTGGACTTCGGGAGCCGAGGCTATGCGAGAGATTTCAATCCTGTTAGAAATCGAGAGGCGTTCGGAGCATCCGCTGGCTGATGCTGTGGTACAGAAATTTCGTGATTTTACCGTGAATGATGTCACGATTTCGGATTTCGAGAACCAGACCGGGAAAGGAGTCACGGCAAAAGTCGGTACGGGGGTCTATCTTGTCGGGAATAGGGCTTTGCTGGAGGCTAATGGCATGACCTTGCAGGAGGAGAACGAGAAGCTTGCTATCCGGTGGGAAGGCAACGGTAAGACGGTTGTCTTTTTTGCCGGGGAAGGTCGGGTGCTGGCGTTAATAGCTATTGCCGATAAGATCAAGGATAGTTCCCGGCAAGCCGTGGCCACGCTCCACGAGAAAGGGATCGAGGTGTACATGCTCACCGGGGATAATGCGTTAACGGCTCGTGCCGTGGCGGATCAGGTGGGAATCCGTCATTTCAAGGCGGAGGTGATGCCGGGGGAGAAGGCCAATTTCGTGGAAGCTTTGCAGCACGGGAGTAAGGTGGTTGCCATGGTGGGAGACGGGATTAACGATTCGCAAGCGTTAGCTCAGGCTGACGTGAGTATTGCCATGGGTAAGGGGTCAGATATAGCCATGGACGTGGCCAAAGTGACGTTGATTACCTCCGACCTGAACGTGATTCCTCGCGCAATAGCTCTTTCTCATCAAACGGTGCGGGCAATCCGGCAGAATTTGTTTTGGGCGTTTATTTACAATATAATCGGTATTCCTTTGGCGGCGGGGGTGTTATACGGGATCAACGGCTTTTTATTAAACCCGATGATTGCGGCTGCAGCAATGGCATTCAGTTCTGTGTCCGTGGTAACTAATAGTTTGAGGATTAAATGGAAGAAAATATGACTATTATATAAACCAATAAAAAAAGCGACATGGAAAGGAAGTTTAAATTCAGGACAACGTTAAAATGCAGTGGCTGCGTATCGAAAGTCACCCCGTTTTTGAATAGTATGAAAGATGTTATGGAATGGAGTGTTGATTTGCAACATCCGGATAAGGTGTTGACCGTTACGTTGAAGACCGGAGACACGCGTTCTGTCAGGAAAGCGTTCGAGGGGGTAGGGTATAAAATTGAAGAAATCAGGTAGGCTATGTTAATTATTTTATCACCGGCAAAGACCATGGATATGTCCGTGGAGGAACGGGAGCTTCCGGGAACGGCCCCGGAATATGCGGAAGAAGCGGAGTATCTGGCCGAGCGGATGCGGCGGTTTTCTGCATCGGATTTAGAGAAGATGTTGAAAATCAGTGATAAATTGGCAAAGGAGAATTACGAGCGTTATCAGCGATTTGGATCGCTTTCGAATCCCCGTAAACAGGCGTTACTGGCTTATAATGGGAGTGTGTTCAAGGCGATTGATCCGGCTTCGTTTTCCCTGGATGATCTGAAATACGCTCAAGATCGGCTTCGGATAATCTCCACGCTTTACGGTTTGGTACGTCCGTTAGATTTGATTCAAGCCTACCGAATTGCATTTGCCGTGAAATTGAACGATTCGGCGAAGGGGAATTTGTATGATTACTGGATTCCGAAATTAACTGCTCCATTATTGGAATCTGTCCGTAAGGCGGGTGGTGTGTTGGTGAATCTTGCCAGTATGGATATCCAAGGTGCGCTGCAAATGGAAGAGTTGCGAAAACAAGTGACGGTTATAACACCGGAATTTCAGGAGTGGCGTGATGGTAAATACGAGACCGTGCGTACCTATGCGAAGATAGCTAGGGGGATTATGACGCGGTATATTATTTTAAATCGTGTTGAGGATACCGAAGAGTTGAAGGCTTTCAGTTGGAACGGGTATACGTTTAATGCCGGAATTTCGGATCTGGAACGTTATATTTTTACGCGGGAGAAGAAATAGGAGGGGAAGGTTGCAGGTCCCAATTTCATGTTGCCTCCCAACCTGCAACTTTTTGTAAAATATTTAGCACGCAAGGAAACAAAAATGATCGTTTTCGGGTATATCTACTATAATGTAAATCAAGTTTAGCCATGAAAGAACGTAACATAGAACCGGGAACACCGATCATTGACAAGAAATATTCGATCGTAGTTGATAAGAAAGGACCTTTCCTCGTGTATGGTCGTCCCCCCATGAAACAACAGTTTATCGTGCAGAACGACGAGGGAACCTCGTGGTCATACAGGGATGGGGTGGAATATGAATTGAAAGACGAGCCGACGGCGTTATGTCGTTGCGGGGCTTCGGCGAATAAACCGTTTTGTGACGGGGCACATTTGAACGTGAATTGGGATCCCACGTTGACGGCTGATAATATCCCTTTATTGAATGAGGCTGATGTGCTTGACGGGCCCACGTTAGAGTTGACGGATAACGAGAAGTATTGTGCTTTTGCTCGTTTCTGTGATGCTTACGGGAAGGTTTGGAATCTCGTGGAAGAGTCGGATGACGAGGAAGCCCGGAAGTTGACCATACGGGAAGCCAATTATTGTCCGGCAGGTCGATTGAAAGCATGGGATAAGGATAAAGGTGAATTTATCGAGAACAAGTTGGATCCTTCATTGGTTTTGCTTGAGGACCCGCAGGAGCGTTGTAGCGGACCTTTGTTTGTGAGAGGCGGGATTCCGATTGACGATACCGAGGGTGTGAGATATGAACTTCGTAACCGGGTTACGTTGTGCCGTTGCGGGGCTTCTTCCAACAAGCCTTTCTGTGATGGAACGCATGCTAGTATCCGTTTCCGGGACGGACTTCCGGGACCGCATGGGAATGTAAAGTAAAAGAATGTGAATCAAGAACTGATAAGTATTTGTTTGCGTGAAGATTTGTCCCCGGTGGGGTATATTTCCTAGTTAATTTCGTGATAAACGCGTGGGGACCTTTGCATTTCCATTTATAATTTAACATTTATTGGTTCTTGGCATAAAATTTGTTGGTAATCCGTGAACCAACAAATTTGTAAAATGGATGGATTTCATGTCTTTCTAGCAGTGATGACGGGGATTGCCGTTATTGTTTTTTTCGCTCTTTACTTTGTGAAGGCGGGATACGGGATGTTTTTTGATGCCAAGTGGGGGCGGCCGATTAACAATCGGTTGGGATGGGTGCTAATGGAAGCGCCTGTTTTCATTGCGATGGCTCTTTTCTGGTATTTCTCGGACAGGCGTTGTGAATTGGTCCCGTTGATTTTCTTTATTTTCTTCGAAATACATTATTTGCAACGTGCTTTTATTTTTCCTTTGTTGCTCAAAGGAAAAGGACGTATGCCTTTGGGGATTATGCTGATGGGGATCACGTTCAACGTGCTAAATGCTTGTATGCAGGGGGGCTGGATTTTTTATTTTGCCCCGGAAGGCCTTTACGCGTCAGGGTGGTTGACCTCCCCGCAGTTTATTATCGGGACGCTGGTGTTCTTCGGGGGAATGTGCATCAACATTCATTCCGATCATATTATTCGTCATTTACGTCGTCCCGGGGATACGGGACATTATTTACCCCGGGGTGGGATGTTTCGTTACGTGACTTCGGCAAATTATTTCGGGGAGATTGTGGAATGGACAGGATTTGCCATACTTACCTGGTCTCTCTCCGGTGCGGTTTTTGCCGTATGGACGTTTGCCAATCTGGTACCACGAGCTAATACGATTTATAACAAATATTCAGGGATGTTCGGGGATGAGATGAGAAAACTTCATCTTAAACGAGTGATCCCTTTTATATATTAAAGATACGATATGACACGAGAATCTAAGTTATTCACACCATTAACAATCGGACCGCTGACGTTGCGTAACCGGACTATCCGGGCCGCTGCGTTCGAGGGTATGTGTCCGGGGAATGCTCCTTCGGAGATGTTGCATGATTATCATCTTTCGGTTGCCCGGGGAGGAATCGGGATGACAACAATCGCTTATGCGGCTGTTGTTAGGAGTGGTTTGTCGTTTCCACATCAATTGTGGTTGAGGCCGGAGATTATCCCGGCGTTACGTCGGCTCACGGATGATATACATGCCACGGGTGCGGCTGCATCTATCCAGATGGGGCATTGCGGGAACATGTCGCACCGGGGTATTTGCGGGTGTACACCGATATCGGCTTCCAGTGGTTTTAATATATATTCTCCGACATGGGTAAGGGGAATGAAGAAGGAGGAGATCGTTGATATGGCGAAGGCTTTCGGGCAGGCCGTGAATATGGCGAGGGAAGCGGGATTTGATGCGGTGGAGATTCATGCCGGTCATGGTTATTTGATCAGTCAGTTCCTTTCTCCCTACACGAATCATAGGCGGGACGAGTTTGGTGGTTCGCTGGAGAACCGGATGCGGTTTATGCGTATGGTGATGGCCGAAGTGATGGAAGCGGCGGGGGATGATATGGCCGTGTTGGTGAAAATGAACACGAGGGATGGTTTCCGGGGAGGGATGGAAGTTCCGGAATGTATCGAGGTGGCTAAGGCGTTGGAAGAGGCGGGTGCGCATGCGTTGATACTGAGTGGCGGTTTCGTGAGTAGGGCCCCGATGTACGTGATGCGGGGTGCGATGCCGATAAAAAGTTTGACTTACTACATGCAACAATTCTGGTTGCCGATAGGTGTTCGGCTTGCCGGGCACCTGATGATTCCTACCGTTCCGTTTAAAGAGGCTTATTTCTTTGAAGATGCGATAAAATTCCGGGAAGCCGTGAAATTACCCCTTGTTTACGTGGGAGGATTGATATCCCGGGAGAAGATAGATATGGTGCTAGATGCTGGGTTTGACGGCGTGTCCATGGCCAGGGCTTTGTTGAACGAACCGGATTTCGTGAACCGGATGGCACGGGAAGAGAATGCCCGGAACGCTTGCGAACATGCGAATTATTGTATTGCCCGTATGTATTCTCGCGAGATGGCGTGTCATAAGCATATAAAAGATCTTCCCGGGAAGTTGTTGCGGGAATTGGAAACTGCATCTAGGAAATATTGAAACAAGATAGCTCATGGAGGTACTAAATCAGGCTAAAGCTAACCCGGTGGCTTTGGTGACAGGAGCCAGTTCCGGGATCGGTTTGGAGTATGCCCGCGAATTGTGTATCCGGGGATATGATGTCGTGATGGTTAGTAACGAGCAGGAGCGTCTTGCTCAACATGCCGTGGAGTTTGCTCGGATGTATGGGGTGCAGACATGGCCGCTTTATCTGGATTTATCCTTACCCGATGCTGCCGAACATTTACACGGGTTTTGCGTGGCGTTGGGTTTGCAGGTTGAGGTATTGGTAAATAATGCCGGTATTTTCCGTTTGAAACACGTGGTGAACCTGTCGGTTGCTATCGTACGTACGATGCTGATGTTGCACATGAACACGGTCGTGTTGCTTTGTCGCTATTTCGGTGAGGATATGAAAAAACGGGGAAAGGGCTATATTCTTAATATGTCTTCCATGTCAGCTTGGTTTCCTTATCCGGGTATTTCACTTTATGCCTCCACGAAATGTTTCCTGAAAAGTTTTTCTCGTGCCTTTCGCTTGGAAATGCTTGATTACGGGGTTAATGTCACGACGGTTTGCCCGGGTGCGATTGCTACGGATTTATATAATTTACCCCTCCATTTGCAACGATTAGCGGTGCGGATCGGGGTGATGATGAAGCCCGATACGCTTGCCCGGCGTGCGCTCAACGGAATGTTTCGTCACCGGGCACAGATGATCCCCGGGGTGATTAATTATTTCTTTATCGGGATATTGTCGCTACTGCCTTACGGAGTGGTGAGGTGGGGGATGAGGAAAGTGATGAGACAATTGAAAATGGACAATTGAAAATGAAAAGAGTCCATAAGATTCATGGCTCCCTGTGGGGCGCTTTGTCAACAGCAGCTTGTGCTGCTGAATCACGGAATCGGGGATCTCTCAATCTTAAATTTAAAATTAAAAATCTAAAATTTCATGGGTTTAGTTATCGTTACGGGAGCTAATGGAGGTATGGGACTGGCTATCACGAGGGCGATGGCTCGGATGGGTGGACCTGTAATTATGGCTTGTCGAAATGTAGAACGGGCAGCGGGAATAAGGGATGAGGTCGTGCGGGAGACGGGGAACGGACGGGTGGAGTTGCATGCGTTGGATTTGGCGTCGATTGCTTCAATCCGGGCTTTTGTCAAGGGATTGAACGGACGGGAAGTAAGCGTGTTGATCAATAATGCCGGGACGATGTGCCGGGATTTTACTACGACGGTCGACGGGTTGGAGACTACCGTGGGGGTGAATTACGTGGGGACGTGGTTGTTGACGAATTTGTTGCTCCCGAGCATGGGACTGAGAGAAAAATCCAGGATAATCAATACTTCATCGCTTACCAGTAAAATGGGACGGGTGGATGACAAGTTTTTTAAACTTGATCCGGAACATTACCGGCGTTTCAAGGCTTACCCGAATTCCAAGCTGGCCTTGTTGATGTTCACGATTGAACTTGCCCGGCGGCTGGAAGGGCGACGGGTTACCGTGAATGTCGTCGATCCGGGAGTGGTGAACACGGGGATGATCACGATGCATCGGTGGTATGACCCGTTGGCTGATTTGTTTTTCCGTCCTTTTATAAAATCACCGGAACGGGGGGCTGCCACGGCGATTCTTTTGGCCACTTCCGAGCGTTATGCCGGGGTAACAGGTGGTTTCTTCAAGGGAAAGCGGCAGGTCGAATATCCAAAAATAGCTCTTGACGGGGAAGCTTGTCGAAATTTGTGGCTTCAAACAGAGCGGTTATTGCGGGATTTAAAATAGCTTTCTTATCTTTGTGTTCAAAGAATATATGTTATGCGATTAGAGGAAAGATATGATAAGGTGTTAGCGTGGTTTCGGGAACGAATGCCGGTTGCCGATACTGAATTACATTACACTGATCCGTTCCAATTGTTGGTAGCGGTCATCTTGTCGGCACAATGTACCGATAAACGAGTGAACATGGTAACTCCCGGATTGTTCGAGCGATTCCCGGATGCATCGTCGATGTCAAAAGCGACGGTGGAGGAAATTTTTGAATTGATTAAATCAATCTCTTACCCGAATAATAAATCGAAGCATTTGTCGGCGATGGCGAAAAAATTAATGGAAGATTTCAACGGGGTGGTGCCGGATGATTTCGAGTTGTTGCAGACGTTACCCGGCGTGGGACGCAAGACGGCAAACGTCATGGAGGCGGTGGCTTTCAAACGTCCGGCAATGCCTGTCGACACGCACGTGTTCCGGGTGGCCGACCGGATCGGGTTGGTGACGGGGGCCAAGACTCCGCTTGAAACGGAAAAACAACTTGTAGCGCATATCCCGGCAGAATGGTTATCAACGGCTCATCATTGGTTGATCTTGCACGGGAGGTATGTTTGCGTGGCCCGGAAACCGAAATGCGAGGAATGTGGTATTGCCGAATGGTGCCGGTATAATCAAAAAAAGCTGTCTTGACGAGAGACAGCTTTTTCACTATTTACTACTAACCCTAAAATTGGAACTACTTCGAGCATCCATTTCTTTAAAAAACGTTTTTATTACTTAGTGTGAATTCATAGAATAGATGCAGAATTTTAAAAAAGGTTGCGTGGGTGTATGAAAAAAAATCAGAGATAATTTTTTATCTCTGATTTTTTTGACTTTGCTATTTAAGTCCTTTGCGTTTTAGCAATGGATCGATGGACGGTTCTTTACCTCTGAACTTTTGATAAAGCATCATGGCATCTTCGGAACCTCCCTTGGAAAGAATGTTCTCCCGGAACGATTTTGCTTTTTCTGGATCAAAAATGTTCCCGGTCTCTCTAAACGCTTCAAAAGCATCGGCATCCAGTACTTCCGCCCAGGTGTAGGCATAATATCCCGAAGAATAGCCTCCTGCAAAGATATGTTGGAAGTAAGGACTCCGGTAGCGAACCGTGATTTCCGGGATAAGACCGATTTTTTGTAAAGTGGCTTTCTCGAACTCGTTCGGGTTTACCGGATCGGTTGTAGTGCGGGTGTGGTAAGCCATATCAAGTAACGCGGCGGCCATAAATTCAGTCGTAACGAATCCTTGATTGAAATGTCCGCTATTTTCCAGTTTATCAATTAATTCCTGGGGTATCGGTTGGCCGGTTTTATAGTGACGGGCGTAAACTTTCAACACCTCCGGGTCAGCCGCCCAGTTTTCCATAACCTGAGACGGAAGTTCCACGAAATCCCGGGGTACGGAAGTTCCTGATACTTTATTATACCTACATTGGGATAATAACCCGTGAAGAGCGTGACCGAATTCATGGAAAAGGGTCTGTGCTTCATCAAAGCTTAATAGTGCCGGAACGTCTCCTGTCGGTTTGGTGAAGTTGCAGACGTTCGTGATGATTGGTGTAACTTTTTTACCTAGTGCGGATTGTTTACGGTAGGAGTTCATCCACGCGCCGGAGCGTTTGCTTTCCCGCGGGTGGAAATCCATGTAAAGAATACCGATATGGTCACCGTTGGCTTCTTTCACCTCGAAAGCCAAGGCATCCGGGTGAGGCGTGGGGATATCCGCACGTTGGGTAAACGTGATACCATACAATTTATTCGCCGTGTAGAAGGCTCCCTCTCTTACGTTTTCTAAGGGGAAATATTGACGAAGTTCGTTTTCATCCAATCCGTACTTGGCTTTCTTTACTTTTTCAGCGTAATAACGCCAGTCCCAAGGTTGGAGTTTAAAGTTTTTCCCTTCTTTCCGGATCATGGCTTGAAGTTCCGCGGCTTCTTTTTTGGCAATCGGCAGGGCGGCATTCCAGATTTGATTGCATAGATTGTACACGTTCTCCGGTGTCTTGGCCATGTTGTTGTCCAGAACGAAAGCGGCATGGGTGTCGTAACCGAGCAATTGTGCTTTTTGTACCCGCAATGAGGTTATTTTCGAGATGATTTCTTTGTTATCGAATTCGTTGTCGTTGTTACAACGATTGATGTATGCCTTGTAGATTTTTTCTCTTAAATCCCGGTTGTCAGCGTATTGCAGGAACGGGAGCAGGCTCGGGTTGTGGAGGGTAAATACCCATTTCCCGTCTAACCCGGCGTTCTTGGCCGCGGTAGCGGCCGTGGTGATCACGTTTTCCGGTAGGCCGGAGAGGTCTTTTTTGTTATCAATAACCAGCTTGAAGCTGTTGGTTTCATTCAATAGGTTCTCGCCGAATTGCAGGCTTAGCATGGATAACTCGCTATTCAGTTTCTTGAATATTTCCTTGTCTGCCGGTGACAGGTTTGCCCCGCCTCGTACGAATCCCTGGTAATATTTATCCAGTACGGTCAATTGTTCGGGAGTCAGGTTTTCTTTCTCCTTGTTATTATACACCGTTTTGATCCGTTCGAAAAGTTTGTCGTTTAGATTGATGGCATCCCAATGAGCCGTGAGTTTCGGGGTAATCTTTTTGGCGATAGCCTTGATCGAATCGTTGGTATTCGCGCCTTGTTGGTTACCGAATACGGAGGATACTTTGTTTAGTAATTCACCGGAGGCTTCAAGAGCATCGATCGTGTTTTTGAATGTCGGGGCTTCCGGGTTGTTGATAATGGCGTTGATTTCAGCCTGATGCTGTCTCATCCCTTCCTCGTAAGCGGGGAGATAATGTTTGTTCTTGATTAAATGGAAGGGGGGAACCTCATGAGGGGTTTCGTACGCGTTGAAAAATGGATTTTCATTCTTCACTTGCCCTGATTGGCAGGATTGCAGCGCTAGTCCTACGCAACAAACTAAGTAAGTGACTTTCTTCATCTATAAATCTTGTTAATGGTTTATGAATGCTACAAATATAATTAAGTCGGGTAGATTATACAAATAAATAATTTTCTCCTTATTTTTGTACTCTTCAAAATGGATGAGCTAAAACTATGAGTGTAAAAGAAAATGTAGCAACCTTTATCACGAAATTACCCAAGGTAATTTTATTGTGCGTGATTATTTACTTGATCTCGTTGAATTTCAAAATGGCAAACGAGGAGCCTCGGGAAGAACAAGCGAAGACGGAGCTTTCGAATGTTGTACCCCTGGATGCGGTAAAAAAATATTTTCCATCGAGTACGGGAATTGAAAAAATAAACGATGTTCGTTATGACGTGAAAGCGGGGCAACAGGTGATTGGTAAATTGCTTGTCACGACCCCGATAGCGGATGATCTGATCGGTTACGCGGGGAATGTCCCGTTGTTTCTGGCCGTGTCGAACGAGGATGTGATTTTGGGACTTACCTTGTTAAATAACAGCGAGTCTCCCGGCTTTCTGAAACGATTGGAAAAAAAGAATCTATTTTCGGCATGGGACGGTAAGACGCTGGAGGAAGCGGAACAGTTGAACGTGGAGGCCGTGAGTGGGGCGACGATGTCGAGTGATGCGATCCGGGGAAGTGTGAAGAGAGCGTTAGCGTTTTACCTGGAGCGTGACGGGGGAGGTCTTGACTTGGATTGGATGAAATTATTGCAGCACGTGTTGGGCGGCGTCGTGGTACTTCTGGCATTAGCCAGCATGTTTTTGGGGGGGCGGATGAAACGTTGGCGTTATGTTCTGCAAGTATCTTCCGTGTTGATTCTTGGCTTCTGGTCCGGGTATTTTGTTTCTCTTGAATTGTTGTTTAACTGGTTGCTGAATGGAATTCCGTGGGGTGCTCGTATCTTGCTGCCTGTTATTGCCGTGTTGGCGTTGGCTTGTCCGTTATTCTTGAGTAAGGCTTATTATTGTGCTTATTTGTGTCCTTTTGGGGCTGCACAGGAGTTGATGGGGAAGATGCGCAAGAAAAAAATAGCTCCCAAAGGGGTATGGAAAAATATTTTTAAATATACCCGGATTGTTTATTTCATGGTAATTCTCGCTTTATTATTGTGGGGATTTCCCCTGGATTTGGCCTCGTTGGAGCCTTTCCCTGCATTTTTATTAACGGCAGCGACAGGGTGGGTGATCGCTTTGGCGGTGTTGTTTTTACTCTTGTCAATATTTTTTGCACGTCCCTGGTGTAACTATTTCTGTCCCACGGGTGCGTTGCTTGATTTATTGAGAAAGGCCGATACAAAGGAAAGTTCGGATAGACGGAAAAAGATGATCGGGGAGTTTGTAGCACTGGCAATCTTCCTCGTGATATTATATTTTATATTGAGGTAAAAAAAACTTGAAACTTTTTTATCGAAACATTTGATTGTTTGAATAAAAAGTGCGTAATTTGCATCCTGTTTGGAAAGCGTTTATAAAAATATTGAGAGATGTCAAGAATTTGTCAAATAACTGGAAAGAAAGCGATGGTTGGTAACCATGTTTCTCACTCGAAGAGAAGAGTGAAGAGAACATTCGAAATCAACCTGTTTAAGAGGAATTTTTATTGGCCAGAAGAAGATAGATGGATCCGTTTGAATGTATCTGCAGCCGGATTGCGCCTGATCAACAAGAAAGGTATTAGTGCTTGTTTGAAGGAAGCTACTGCCAATGGTTTAATTAAGAACGTATAAAGTAAGAAGAGATGGCAAAGAAGAGCAAAGGAAACAGAATACAGGTGATTTTGGAGTGCACGGAGCATAAAGAATCCGGTATGCCGGGAACCTCTCGTTATATCACTACCAAAAATAGAAAGAACACCCCCGAGAGAATGGAGTTGCGTAAATACAACCCGATTCTGAGAAGAGTAACTTTACACAGAGAAATAAAATAATTAAGCTATGGCAAAGAAAGTTGTTGCAACACTTAAAACAGCAGATGGTAGGGGATTTGCGAAAATCATCAAAATGGTGAAATCTCCGAAAACCGGTGCCTATACTTTTAAGGAACAAATGGTTCCTAACGATCAGGTGAAAGAAGCCGTGAAAAAGTAAGATTTTAAAATCTTCATATAAAAAAAGAGCGTTGAAAGACGCTCTTTTTTTGTTGTTCTCCTGTCGGGGGGACGAGGGGGGGATAGTAGGTTGTCGGTCCCGCGTTTCAGGTATAAGTTAATTGAAAGTTAACTGAAAGTTGATTGGAAGTTAATTAGGTCGGCAGTCAATCATTACTTGAAGTTTTGTCAAGGTGTTATTAAGGTATAGCCAAGATCCCGGAGAGGGTTGCTCGTGTTTATCAGGCAATAATATCGGGAGGAGTAGGTTAGGAAAATGTATTTTTTAAAGATGTTAAGTATTTGATTTACATTGATTTTTCTGTTTATTGAAAAAATAATATGATTTAGGGTAATTTTTTTCAAGAAAAGAGTAACCTATTTGAAATCTCCCCGTACAAGACCATAGTTTTACAACGAGAACATCAAGTGATCGATAAAAAACAATGAGTTAGTTTGAATAATTGAAAAAATAAATTTTCCTGATTTTTTTCGGGAAAAAACGAAACCTTTCTTTTTCGGAGACGTTAAAGAGAGTATATTAGATGATGAACTTATGATTTATTTTTAGCTGTTATTAGATTGAATCATCTAGCATAAAGAGAGGGGATAGCTTTGACCGAGGTTTAAGCTGATTTTCTGATAGAGTTCTTAAAATTACTGGAATATATCCTACGGGACACCACGCACACACACCACACACACAGACGCACGCACACACACATACATACAACATCTTTTCGTCAGTCCCAGTATATTCCATTTAAGGCGATACAGAGAATCCCTCCTTTTTTTTATTTTAGATCCTATTAATTCTGTGATTTAATGATTTTCGATTAGGTGATTTCCTCACGCAATTCTTACACTCTGTTTTCATTTTAAATCTTAACCTTTACCCGCAAGGAATTTCTTTTCCATTTTCAACATTCCATTTTCAATTGTTCATGTTCGTTTTTTCTGTATCTTTGTAAATTGATTTTTAAGGAATAGGATTTTCATGGAATACAGAGAAGAAGAAGATTGCAATATAGCTATATACGGCGCAAGGGAACATAATCTGAAAAATATAGACTTGACGATTCCTCGTGATAAGTTGACGGTTATTACCGGGTTGAGTGGGAGTGGAAAGTCTTCACTGGCATTTGACACGATATATGCCGAGGGCCAACGTAGGTACCTGGAAACTTTTTCGGCGTATGCCCGCCGTTTTTTGGGAGGAATGGAGCGACCCGATGTGGATAAGATCACGGGGTTGAGTCCTGTCATTTCCATCGAACAGAAGACTACGAATAAAAATCCTCGTTCTACCGTGGGGACGACAACCGAGATATACGACTTTTTACGTTTGCTCTATGCCAGGGCGGGAGTGGCTTATTCCTACGCTTCGGGAAGTAAGATGGTGAAGTACACGGACGAACAGATATTGGAATTGTTGCAGCGGGATTTTGCCGGGAGACGCATTTTGTTGTTGGCTCCTGTCGTGAAGGGCCGTAAGGGACATTACCGGGAGTTATTCGAGAATTTGAGGAAGAACGGTTTTATTTCTGCCCGTGTAGACGGTGAGTTGCGAGAGATCACGATCGGGATGAGCGTGGATCGGTACAAGATGCACGATATCGAGATCGTGGTCGACAAGATTGTTATGGATCAGGTTGATCTGAAACGGTTGAAGAATTCCGTGGCCACGGCGATGAAGCACGGTAAGGGTGTGATGACAGTGAAAGACTACGAGTCGGAAGAGATAAAATATTATAGTCGTCATTTGATGTGTCCGGATACCGGTCTTTCATACAAGGATCCGGCTCCTCATACTTTTTCCTTTAACTCACCTCACGGGGCTTGTAAGAAGTGTAAGGGACTGGGGATTGTCAACGAGGTGGCGATGGAGAAGATTATCCCGGATAATTCTCTCTCGATACACGCGGGGGGAATTTTACCTTTGGGTAAATACAAGGCTTCTCTTATCTTTTACCAGATTGAGACGATATTGAGGAAACACGGTGCGGATATCAAGCAACCGATCCGGGATTTGCCCGAGGAGGCGTTGACGGATATTTTGTACGGTTACCCGGGACAATTCCGTCTGGAGAATGCGGAAATCGGTGTTTCTTCGAATTTCCTGACGACGTACGAGGGAATATTGAAGTATGTCACCATGCAGGAAGAGAATTCGACTTCCAAGAAAGCGAATAAATGGGCAGAACAATTTATTTCCGTGACAACTTGTGACGTGTGTAACGGTCAACGATTGAACCAGGAAGCCCTGCATTTTTATATCAACGGGAAGAATATTTCCGAATTGGCCAACATGGAGTTATCTGATTTGTATGAATGGATAACGAACGTGGAGGAACACCTGGAGGATAAACAAAAACAGATAGCGGGAGAGATTTTGAAAGAGATTCGTACCCGTTTAAAGTTTATGCTGGATGTCGGGTTGGAATATCTCGCGCTAAATCGTCAGTCGTTGACGTTGTCGGGAGGAGAATCCCAGCGTATCCGTTTGGCCACGCAGATCGGTTCGCAGTTGGTAAACGTGTTGTATATTCTGGATGAGCCGAGTATCGGGTTACACCAGAAAGATAACCGTAAATTGATTCATTCTTTGCAGGAATTGCGGGATAACGGTAATTCGGTGATTGTCGTGGAGCATGATAAGGAGATGATGGAAAATGCCGATTATATCGTGGACCTCGGACCCAAGGCCGGGAGAAAAGGAGGGGAGATCATGGCTATTGGTGAATATTCCGATATTTTAAAGAGTGATAGTCTGACAGCCCAATACCTGAAAGGCGAGAAAGTGATTGCTATTCCAGCGGGACGTCGACCGGGAAACGGGAAAAAGATAACGTTAAAAGGGTGTACGGGAAATAATCTTAAAAACGTGAGCGTGGATTTCCCCCTGGGAAAGTTTATTTGCGTGACAGGAGTCAGCGGGAGTGGAAAATCCTCCTTGATAAACGGGACGTTGCATCCGATTTTAAGTGCTCATTACTATAATTCTTTGACAGCGCCGTTACCTTATGCCTCGATTCAGGGAGTTACCGAGATTGACAAGGTTGTCGTGGTAGATCAAAGTCCGCTGGGTAAAAGTCCTCGCTCGAATCCGGCAACTTACACGGGGTTGTTTACCGATATACGCAAGATATTCGAGAAATTACCGGAGTCTCAGATTCGGGGATACACGGCAGGACGTTTCTCGTTTAACGTGAGCGGAGGTCGTTGTGAAGTATGTAAAGGTGCGGGAGTGAAAACGATAGAGATGAATTTCTTGCCGGATGTTTATGTCCATTGTGAAGCCTGCGACGGTAAACGTTACAACAAAGAGACTTTGGAGGTCCGGTACAAGGGAAAATCTATCGGAGACGTACTCAACCTGACGATCAACCAGGCGGTAGAGTTCTTTGAAAACTTACCTTATCTTCAATCCAAATTGAAGATGTTGCAGGACGTCGGTTTGGGATATATCAAGATCGGGCAGCCTTGTACTACGTTGAGCGGTGGAGAATCGCAACGTATCAAGTTGGCTACCGAACTTTCCAAGAAGGACACGGGAAGTACCTTGTACATCCTGGATGAGCCCACGACAGGACTCCATTTCGAGGATATCAATATCTTGTTGGGAGTATTACAGAAGTTGGTGGATAAAGGGAATACGGTTATTGTCATCGAGCATAACCTGGACGTGATTAAAGTTGCCGATTATATCATTGACATGGGACCCGGTGGGGGTAAAATGGGAGGAACGGTCGTTTGTACCGGAACCCCGGAAGAGGTTGCGCTTAACAAGGATTCGGTTACCGCTCCTTTCTTGAAGGAAGAACTGAAAATAGTTTAAAGTTTAAAATTTAGAGTTTAGAATGAATTAGAAAAACGTTCATTCTAAATTCTTTCATTTTCAATTATTTTCAGTGTGTTTTTGTTTTGATAGCGGTTCATGTCTGAAATAATAACTTGTTCGCCTTTTTGAAGTCCTTGAATGACTTCCACGTATTCAAAACTACTTTCGCCGAGGGTAATCTTTCGCCGGGTTGCGATCCCGTTGTCAATAACCCATAGGTCGTATTCTCCGGGACCGATGTAATAGGAACCGCTATTCAGGCGCAGGACATCGTCTTTTAGCCCGTGTATGACGTGTACGTCAACTTTCAGCCCGGGACGAAGTCGAGCGTGATCGGGATCGGTGAGAGAAACGTTAAAACGGATGGTACCGTTTTGCACGGAAGGAGAGACGTTTCCGACGATCCCGCTTAATTTCTCTTTACCGATTTGCACGGTGACTTTATTACCGGATAAAATCTTATCGGCATAATTGTCAGCGATATCGGCTTCGATCTTGAAATGTGAAAGGTCGGAAACGATCGCCAGTTGAGAGCCTTGTGACACGGATGTTCCGATCTGATCGTTCACGTAAGTCAGGGTGGCATCCTTGGGGGAGCGGATTTGAGCTTCTCCCTGTGTTTTCTTCATCAGGTTCAGGTTTTTGGTGGCAATTCTGTAATCCAGTTCCAGTCCATTTATTTCAACTTGGGCGGCTTTCAGTTGATTCTGGTATTTTTGTTTTTGTTGTTTTAATTGTAATTGTTCTACGTTGTAGTTTAGTTCTTCCTGTTTGACCTTATCGGTGGTGCTGGCCCCGATGCTGTCGAGATATCGTTCGTTAGCAAGTAATACGGCCATGCGTTTGAGTTTCATCTCGTTGATTTCGATTTGCATCTTCATCTCGTCAAGTTGACCTTGGGATGCGGTTCTTTGTTGCTCCAATTTGCTGTGCTTTAGAGCGAGTTCTTCTCGTTTGGTCTCGTATTCTGTGTTGAAGGCTTCCAGGTCAAGTTGGATAATAGGTTCGCCTTTTTTTACCTGTTCCCCGGCTTTCTTGTATATTTCCAGTATTTTGGAGGAGAGGGGTGACGTGATGATCTCTTCGGAGAGAGGTACCACTTTTCCGGAGGAGTAAATGGATATCTCCAACGTGCCTTGATCAACGGTTGAGATCATGATATCTTTGGCTCGAACTCCGGGTTTGAACACGTTGACCAATAGAGTGATGATCAAAATGAAGGCAAGCAACGTGAGTCCCGTACGAAGTATGAATTTTATTTTCCGTTGGCGGATAATTTGAGGTGATAACTGTCTGTCCATGATGATTTTTTAAGGTTATATGTATTCATTGATAATGTTTTCTTTGCGTTCGAAATCAAATAAGGTGATTTGTCGCAACGTGTAAAAATATAACCAAGATGAATATAATTGGCTGATATAGTTTCGTTTGGCATTGTCTCGTTCCGTTTGGGCGGAGTTAATATCGAGGACACTGATTTTGCCCATAAGAAAAGTTTCGAACGCCGTTTTGTATCGTTGTTGAGATACCGTGTCAGCCAGACGGGCAATATCTGTCAGGCGGGTTTGTTCTTGGTATTGACGGACGATTGTCATTACATTTTGTTCAAAGTTCATGCTTTCCTGTTTCAATTGATTTTCCACGATTTCTTGCTGGGAACGGGCTAGTTCTACTTTTCCACGCCCTTTTCCCCAGTCAAGAATGGGGATACTAATTCCCAGGCTGACCATTTCCCGGCTACGCAGGTCTTGGTAAGCATGTTTGAATTTAGGACCGTTTCCGGTATACCCGATCGAGGCGTACAAGTCGGCACGGAATCCCCGGTTGGCTTTGGCCATGGCAATTTGTTGACGGGCTTCCAGTTGTCGACACAGAATGTCACGGGAGAAAGGATTATTGACGGATGCCAATTCTAAGACTTGGGCAAGTGTTACGTCCACGACCGGACATTCACGGGGTATTTCCGGGATTACCACTACGCGGTCGTTATATCCCAGGTGATTACGGAATGAAAACATGGTTTGCTCGTATTCCTGTTCCGCCCGGATAACACTGGTCGAGGCATTCAACTTGTTTAATTTTAATTGTAGTAAGTCGTTATCGGAAATCAGACCGATCTTCTTTTTGCCTAGGGCGACTTCGTAAAGTTTATCCGCATTTTGTAAATTTTGTTTGGCTATATGGGTATTTTCTTTAGCCAGCAATAAGTCAAAATAGTGATTCAGGGTGCGGATCGCTATTGCCTCCTGGTTGGCAGCGTACTGTTGCTGGGCTTGTTTATAACGTTCCGGCTCGATGCGCGTGGCCCATTTTAAGGGATTGGAGGTGATCAAGGGTTGGTTAAGCGATATGGATACGGGAATACTCATGTAATCCGTTCGCTTGTTTCCTTCCAGTTCGTCCATGCGTTGTGTCATTGATTCGATAGAGATTTTACCTCCGGTAAACGGGATGTTCTGGTCGATAGACAAGGATAGTTGCTCGGAAATGGAGCTACTAGATATGAATTTATAGGTCCCGTCTTCTTTCAAGTAATTCGAGATAGAACGGTCCAGACTGGGAAGCGTGCCGGATAACGTCATACTGGGCAAAAGGTCTGCCCGGTAATCCCGGTACTGCCAGTAGGCGATACGCATTTGGTTTTTGGCCACCAGAGCATCTAAAGATTGCTCTCGGGCGATCTTTAGAGCTTCTTCCAGCGAGAGATGTTTCTCGATGGTTTGTCCCGATAGGGGAAAGATGCGGGCCAGTATTAAAAGTATAAGTACGATATTTTTCATGGTAATGCGTTTATTCATAATGTAATGTTTCTGCCGGGTTGATACGTGATACAAGAAACGCCGGGTACCATGCACTAAATGCGGAGAATAAGAACATGATAGCTAGCGTGAGTCCCACGGCGATCAGGTTTATAGGAGAAAATTCGTAAGCCAGGCAAAAAACGATAAGACCGGGAAGGAGGGCGACTAGGGTTAATGTGAGACCTTCAAATAACACGAAACGAGCAAGGCCGTAAGGTGTGGAACCAATGGCCAATCGCAGGGCGAATTCTTTTTTTCTCTTTTTGGAATACATCCAGAAAATACCGAATGTTCCGATAAATGAGAAGATCAGTAAAAAAGAGGACGGGACGATTTGTAACGAGAAACTGAGTATAGTATTCACGAGATGGCTCATCTTCCATTGGTCTACTTTTCCGATTAACGGCGTGGCTTGATTATCCGGGAACGTTTTTTTAAATTCGATATACGCTTCCCGAAGAAAGGTTTCGTCTTCTCCGGGTTTTATCCTGAACGTGAATTCTCCACCTGAATTTCCATAGGCTTGTATGGAAAGTATTATAGCTGGAAAGGGAGAATCCAATGGTAGATATTTGATGCCGGAAATAACTCCTACCACGGTAAAGGTAAATCCGTCATATTGAATCCGTTTTCCCAAAGGAGATTGCCAATTCGCTTTGTCTGCCAGTTGTTTGCTTATGACGGTAGGATAGGTTCCGTCTGCAAGCTTTTCATCTTGTAACCATGTTCCTTCTTCCAAATCCGGCTTGAATACTGTATAGCCAGCCGCGTTGGATAATTTTATGAAACTGATGATTTTTTTATCATCAATCGTTAGCGTGTCTTTTTGTTGAAATTGCCCGCTATTTTGATAGGGAAGGATATCGTTGGTGATGGAAATAGATTCGACGCAATCTTTTTCTTTCATTTTTCTTATAAAAGAAGAAAATCCTCTAAAAATTTGATCTTCGTCTGACTGTGAAATTATTTCTCCCAAACGGATTGTGTATGTATTATCTGTTGTAAGTATTCCCGGAGACGTGTATTGTTTCACGTCATTACTAACGTTAATGAAGCAGAACATTAGGATAATGAATATCAAGGCTTGTTCGATAAAGATTCCGACATAGTGATATTTCTGGTTCCAGATCAAGGTAAGAATATGTTTTATCATTTTGAGCCTCCTTTCAATGTATTGGCAATATTTTTCTTGGCGATTAAGTAAGCGGGTAGCCCACCGGATAGCAGGCTGAATAGCATAGCTAACGGGAGGACGCCTAACAGGACAACACTAATATTTAATTCTGGAAATAAGGTGAAACCGCTTACTGGTGTCGCTTCTATGAAAATGTTGTTTATCACGTAGAACACGGGATAGACGAGCAGTAATCCCAAGCAGGTACCCAAAAATACGAGGATAATATATTCTGTGATACTTTGAAAAAAAGCGGAGGATTTGTCTGCACCCAAGGCCCGGCGTATGGCAATCTCTTCCGCCCGGTTGGCCGTGTTGGCTATACTGAGCGTGATGATATTGATTGCCGGAATAATTAATAGTAAAAAGATAACAATCGGAATACCGTAAGTTAGTATACCGTTAAACATTTGATCCATTCTGAGTGAATAATCATTTGGGTACATTGATGTGTCAATATCTACTTCCATGTGTTGGGTTTCAGCGTTACGGCGTAAAGCATCCACCACGTTTTGTGACATTTGTTCCGGGGTGAAGTTTTCGGGAAACAATACGTGCAATTCATATTGGCTTGTCATATTCGGGAAAAATTTATTAAAAGTATAGGGGGCCCACACGGAGTGAGCTCCTCCCATGGCTAGCATCGAGAAATCTTCTACAACACCGATAACTTGGAATGTGTTCCCTTGGAATTCTATTTTCTGGTTGATAGCACTACCATTTTTGAAATAAAGTTTCGCGCAACTTGCTGAAATTACGAGTACCGGTGTGTGATAGTCGTTTTCCGTGAAGGGTCTTCCCTCGATAAAATTGAACTTGTATATTTTCCAGTAATCTGCATTGACGAAGTGTACTACGTTAGAACGCATTTGTTCGTTAACGATAAACGTCATGGGTTGCATCTGTATAAATGAATAGGTTTCATAATTTTTCACGTATTTCATTAGATTGGTGATACCTTCCTTGTCTAACCTGGCAATATATTGTCCCTTTTTATCTTGATCCCAGCAGCTAACGAGTACGATTCGCTTGCTATTAACATTGGGTGGGGTTTTATAAAACATGATACTGGTAATTTGCAGCGCGATCGTGACGAAAATGAACGAGAGTGCCGTACCCCCGATAAAAAAGGATGCGTATGCCGGGTTGTGCCGTATGTTGTAAAGGGCTGATTGTATATATAATTTTAGTTGTTTCATGGTTTACCGTTTCTTTAACTATTAGAGTATGTTCCCGTCAGACATCCGAATGATGCGGTCGGTTTTTCCCGCGACACCTTCATCGTGAGTGACCATTACTATGGTCGTTCCCTCCCGGTTTAGCTTGGTGAGGATATCAATAATTTCGGCTCCCATTTTACTATCCAAGTTTCCGGTAGGCTCGTCTGCCAGCAGGATTGCAGGTTCCCCGATCAGGGCACGGGCGATGGCTACACGCTGGCATTGTCCCCCGGAAAGTTGGGTGGGGAAATGTTTCGTGCGATGAGAAAGACCTACTTTTTCGAGGACGGCCAATGCCTTTTTGCGGCGTTCGGAGGCACTGACCCCGCTACGATACAGCAGGGGGAGTTCCACGTTATCCAGTACGTTTAAAGCTGGAATCAGATGAAAGTTCTGAAAAACGAAGCCAAGTTTCCGGTTGCGTAGTTTTGCCATCACTTTATCCGAGAGGCTGGAAACCTCCACGCCGTCTAGGAATAACTCTCCGCTAGTGGGTGAATCCAGTAATCCGATAATGTTCAGTAGAGTACTTTTACCGCAGCCCGAGGGGCCCATGATGGAGACAAATTCTTTTTCCTCGATATTCAAGTTGATATTTTCCAGTGCTTGGGTCTCTATTTCTTTCGTGCGATAGATTTTGTTCAGGTTGACAAGTGTAATCATGGTTATTGGTTTTTTCTAAATTTATTATTTCTTATCTTCGTCCGGTGAATTATTTCTTACTGACAAAGTTGAGTGATAAATTCTATATTAAAAAGTGGCGTTTGTAGTAAAATTGTAGTAATTTTTGTGTGAATCAATGGGGAAAAAGTATAATTATATAGGAATAATTGCTATCCTGATGGTGTTGGGATTACTACTTGTTCAATCCCTTGCTGTCTATCAGATTTATCAGGCCGAAGGAAATGAATTCTCGTTATGGCAGGTATCGGGTGTGGCGGCATTATTCATCCTTTTGCTGTTGGGTTTAGCCGTGTTGGTCTATACTCTTTATCGACAACGTAAATTATCTTCTTTACAGGAGGGGATGATGCAACAGATCGTCCATGATTTCAAAACTCCGCTGAATAGCGTGAGTACGCTTTTGGAATTAATCCGGGAGGAAGCTCCGGTCAACGAGGGGGTACAACAGAAATACACTTTGGTGGAAAAAGAAATCGAGAATATGCGGAAAGCCAGTACTTCGTTATTGAGTTCTTTGAGTGAGATATGCGAAGCCCGCGTGGAGCGTAAACTGTTTGATTTGAAAGCAGGAATAAATGAATTGATAGAAGAACAACGTTTGGCCAACCGGGGAAAGAAGGAGGTCGATATCCAATTCGATTATCGGATTCCGATACCTGCTATCTATGCTTCTTCCATACATTTGTTTTGCGTGATACGCAATTTATTGGATAATGCGGTCAAGTATTCTGATGGGAAAGCCGAAGTGTTTATCTGTTGTTTTTTGAAAGGGAACGGGATTGGTATTTCCGTGGCGGACAAGGGGAGGGGGATCTCCAAGGAACATCAGAAACATATATTTGAGAAATATTACCGGGCTTCGGGGAAAGAAAGACACAAGAAAGAGAAAGGTTATGGTCTGGGACTTGCCTATGTCCGCCAAATCGTGAAGGCGCATGGTGGTCGGGTGAGCGTGGAGAGCGAGTTGGGAAAAGGAAGTACATTCTCGATCTATTTAAAAGAATGGTAATTTGTAGTAAATTTGTAGTAAAGATGACAGAGAAAATGAAATTATTATATGCTGAGGATGATGATACCTCTGCGATAATTTACACGGAAGTGTTTCGCAAGGCGGGTTTCGAGGTAAGTGTTGCCAGGGATGGCGACGAGGCGTGGGATATGTACCAACAGGGTGGCTGGGATGTTCTTTTATTTGACATGGACCTGCCGGGTAAAGATGGTTACGAGTTGATCCGTTTGATTCGGGAGCGGGGGGATGTTGTGCCTATTTTGATACTGAGTTCTCTGAATCACTATAAAGCGTTGTACGAGGGAGCAGATGATTATTTGGTGAAAGGGATGCACGTGGAGGAGATTCGTGCCCGCTTGGATAAAGCCATTGAACATGCTCGTCAAAAGACCTCTCCGAAGGATTTGGCCCTTTTCCGAATCTCTCGTAAGACCACTTTTGATCACATTACCCGGATTCTTACCATTGGTGATAAGCAGGAAAAATTGAAAGCTACCGAGACCCGAGTATTGCGTTTACTTTGTTTGCGATTGAACGAGTTGTGCCCGAAGGAGGAGTTGTGCGATAATATCTGGGGAGTACATAACCAGACCAAGGAACGGGAGTTGGCCCGTTACGTGTCTACGCTTCGAAAAGCGCTGTCCCCAGATGAATCCATCGTGATCGAGAATGATTTCGGGGATGGGTACAAGATGTTAGTATATTAATGTATCTTTTTGAAGAAGCGTCGCCAGACGTATTCTTTCGTGTGCGGGTCTTTGGAGGTGAGAACGAAGGAGGCTTTGCCCACGATGAAGTCTTCGGGGATGGGACCGATGTAGCGGGAATCGCGGGAGTTGAATACTTGGTTTCCGGCGACGAAGTACCAGTTCTTTTGGAAGGTGTATTCACGGATAAGGGAATCGCCCAGGTATAGTTGGCGTTGTAGCTCGTGTACCGGGACTTGGGTCTCGTAGGCGATCAGGTGACGATACAGGGAGAAGTTCAGCGTGTCGATGGTGATGGTCGTGCCTGCCGAGGGGATATACAGGGGACCGAAATTCTGGATGTTCCAGCGATGCCAGTAGTCGAAGGGGAAGGCGTTGTATATTCCGGGGGCGTAGTCACCGCGATAGTGGTGCAGGCGTTGCTGGTCTTCCAGGTTGCCGTAACCGCTTTGGCCGTTGATATAGTTGATTCCGTCGATGATCGAGAGCGAATCACCCGGTAGGGCGATACAGCGTTTCACGTAAAAGGTTTGCAGATCCATGTCCCAACGGCCGTTGGCATGTGTCGGGAAGTTGAAAACGATTACGTCGTTGCGTTTTAACGAGGTATATCCCGGGGTGCGAACCGTTTCCGGGTGTGCGCCATCGAGAAAGTCGAAATTCTTGTAGAAGCGGGCACCCATGTACATCTTGTTCACCACGATAAAATCACCCGGTTCTATCGTCGGGTACATCGAATCGGAGGGAATACTGTAAAAGTCCACGATGAAGAGCCGCAACAGGGCGGCGATCACGATCGCTAGTAGGATGGCTCCCACGTATTGGAATATGGATTTGATGACTTTTTTCATTGTTTTCTCGATATAAAAATACGTTCTAAATAGTAATAAAACAAGGGAATGATAAACAAACTGACGAAAGTCCCGATCGTCATTCCGGAGATAAGCGTGATCGACATGGGGCGTTGCAGCTGGGTACCGATGTCATTTCCCCACAGCATGGGGACGAGGGCGAAGATGGTTGTCAAGCTGGTCATTAATATCGGTTTTAACCGACGCACGCCACCTTCGTGAATTGCTTCTTCCAACGGGAGGCCCGATCGTTGCAAGCGGATAATGGTGTCGATCTTCAGGATCGAATCGTTGATGACGATACCGCTCATCACCACGATCCCGATCATGGACATCAGGTTGAGCGAGATACCGGAAATCCATAGGATAAGGACCGTGAACGCCACGTCCAACGGTATCTCGATCAGGAGGATCAGGGGCAGGGTAAGCGATTCGAACTGGGCGGCAAGAATGAAATACAACATGAGAATGGCGACGATCACCACCATGACCATTTCCCACAGTGTTTCCTTGCCGGAGAAATATTGGCCGTCAAATATCGTGTTCAGGTTCCGGCTTCCCGCCTCCTGCTTGATTGTTTGGATGATTTGTGCGGTGGAATCTCCCACGTTGTAAATGTTGATCGGTATCACGACTCCTTCCTTGCGCCCGATGATACTTTTGTAGTCCAGTTCCTTTTCAATCCGGGTAAGGGCCGAGACCGGGATATCCAGTTGATCATTATTGCTTACGAAAGAAGAGCGGATGATGTCGAGAATCGTTTTTTCTTCCCCCGTGATGACGATGGGGACGTATCGGCTTCCCGTGTTCAGTTTTCCGATATTCATTTTACTGATATTCTTTTCCAGTATGTTGATCAGCGAGCTTTGATTCACTTTATAAAGGGCCAGCCTGTCGGGTAAAATCTCTACCACGATACGTTCGGAGGTGGAAGGTTTGTCCAGTTGAAGCCCCGGCATGAGCGAGTCCAAATGTTCTATAAACAGGTTCACGCTATCGAGTTCCACGCTTCCCCGGCGTGATTCTCCGCTAAGATATACGATCAGGGGGACATCATCGTCTTTGAACAACTGTTCGAAAAGGTTATCAACCTTGGCGATGTCGACTTTGGCTACCGGGTAATCCGATTTTATGTATTCCCGGATTGAAGTTATGGTGTGTTCCAAGTCCCGGAAATCGCGGGTACGGATGTAAAACTCCGCTTCGTTGATGTTTTGGTTCTTTTCCCGGTTAAGGAAGAACATCTTTTCGCCCGTGTGGCAACTGATTTCTTCGCACTTGTTCCCGAAACGGGCGATAATATCTTTTACTCGTTTTTCGTTTTCATCCATGTGAATACTGGCGTTCCAGTCAATTCGTAAAATCATTTCATTTGTTTCAATAGCGGGCATACGTTCCAGATGGAGGCGGGTAGCGATAATCGTTCCCAGAACGAGGGTGATAAGACAACTGGCAACAGCCGTACGTCTGTGTCGGAAAATGAAATTGAATATATTCGTGTAATATGTATCGAGGTGTTTGAAACTGATACGTTGTATAAATCGGGTAACACGTCCTTCTTTAGCACGCATGAACAACAGGTGGAATACCACGGGAACAATCGTGATCGAAACTGCCAGGGAGACAAACAGGCCGATCGACACGGCCATGGCTTGATCGTAGAACAAGGCTCCGGCAATACCGCTCATGAATATCAACGGGACAAAGATGGCGCAGGTCGTCAGGACCGAGGAGAGTAGGGGGGTGATGATTTCGTTGGTTCCGTCCAGGCAGGATTGGAATAATGATTTTCCTCTCATCCGGTGTTGATTGATGTTGTCGATCGTGATGATCGAGTTGTCCACCATCATACCCACTCCCAGGATTAATCCCGATAGCGATATGGTGTTGATCGAGATTCCTATTAGCTGGAAAAACAGCATGCTGATCACGACCGAAACGGGGATACTGATCGCTATGATCAAAGGAGAGCGGGCATCCCGTAGGAAGAACAACATGGACACGATTGCCAGCAGTATACCTTGCCACAAACTTTGGGCGAGATTGTCGATAGAGTAATTCAGCAATAGGGCTTGATCCCGGGATACGGAGAACTCCACGTCGGAATATTCTTCCCGGAATTGATCGAGCAATTTTGTCACTTTTTCTTTCATGTCCGACATGCGAGCGTTCGATTGCTTGATAACGGCCAGGCAGAGCGATTGTTTGTCCCCGTTGAAGAATATGCCTCGCTTTTCCCGGGGACGGATTCCAACCTGGGCAACATCTTTGATTTGTAGGAGTCTTCCGTTGATATTCAAGTACACTTCTTGCAGTTCTTCCGACGACATGATCTGGGAAGCGAAACTGATGCTGTACTGGTAATAGCCGTCTTTCACGGAAAGGCTTCCGGATACTTGGTTACTGTTGTCAATGGCGGATTTTAAATCATTTTGCGTGATTTTCAAGCTTCGTAGTTTCGCCTCATCGGGAAAAATATAGAGTTCCGGGGAGTACATCCCGCTGATATCGACCATGGCGACATCCGGCAGTTGTTCCAGTCTCTTTTTCAGAACGGCATCGGTAAATTCGCAGAACTCCAGGAATTCCTCTTCCGAATCGTTTTCTTTCAGGTTTATATTGATGTAAAACACGGGTAGATCGGACGTGGAAGCCTTGATGATCGTCGGGCGTTGCACCTCTTTCGGGAAACTGTTCACGCTGGCATCTACTTTTTGGTTGACTTCGATAAAAGCGTAATCCAGTGAAGTCCCGTACTCGAATTTCATGGTGATCAGCCCGTTACCTTCTTTTGATTCCGACTGAATTTCCGTCAGTTTGGGAATCTGTTGCAACTGTCCTCGTAATCCGGCAGTAAGGGTGTTCTCCACTTCGTTGATTGAAGCGTTGTCCCAGGTGTAGTGTACCGTGATTTCCGGGATATCAATCTCCGGCATGAGCGATACGGGTAACCGGAATGAAGCCACGATTCCCAGCACGATAAAAGCTATCGTACTCATAATGACTGCTACCGGACGTTGTAATAGAAATCGAACCATGCTTTAATTTTAGATTTAGTGATTTTAGATTTTAGATTCCAGCCGCACAAGGCCGATTTATTCTGTGATTGGGTGATTGTCGATTCCGTAATTCGGCAGCTCAAGCAGCCGTAGACAAAGTGCCCCGCAGGGGTCTACAGACTTTATGAACCTTATGGACTCTTTTCAATTGAAAATGTCATCGGTAAATATACGATCAGCACCGGGAGAGAGAACGTCAGTCCGCTCATCGTGCCGATTGCCAGACTTTTCCAGAACGGGTTGATGTCTCCGATCAGGAAGGGTATGAATCCCAGCAGGGTGGAGGCTATCGTTAGGAAAATCGGTATGATTTTGGTATTGTATGCTTTTAAATAAGTTTGTATCCCTCGTGGCGCACCTTGCCGAATCTTGATATTGTAATCATTTAGGATATAAAGTACGGCGTTCACGGACAAGCCGCTCAACAGGATAAAGGCAGCCAGACAACCTTCATCGAAACCGACCCCGAAGAAGTATCCCCCGAGGAAGCATCCGATAAACGAGATCGGCGTGATACAGATCACCATGACGGCCTGCCGCAAGGACTCCAGCAGGATAGCACAAATAAAGTAAATAATCGCGATCACCAGCAGGATATAAAGCAGGCGGGCGTCGATTCCCCCGATATCCCGTTGCCAGTAGTTTCTCCACTCGTTTCCTTCTTTCACCCGGAACCCGACGGGCATAATCTGGTTCATGGCTTTCATTTCCCTTTCTTTTACTTTTTCCGATAACCGGTAAGCTCCGATAAAATCGTATTGTACCTCGACCTCGTATTCCTGGTTTCTTTTGGTGATGTTTTCAAAATTCTTTTCCTCCGTGATGCTTCCCACGTCTTTCAGGCGGAACACGGATTTATCGCCTCGCAACGGTTGGTTTCTCACGTCCCACACGCTGGCTTCAACCTTTTTGTACGGGCGAATGTCGATAGAGGTGTATTCGTTGTCGATATAAGCCTGAGTGGACGACGTACCGGAATAGGTGAGCATGTGTAGGTTTCCCAGTAGTTTAGAGATATCCGAGTTGTTCCGGGCAAGTTTGCTTTTATCTACTTCCACGGTGAAAGCTTTGGCTTTTTGGGATCGGTCGCTACCGATATAAAGTTTTTTCACCCGGATATTTTTTTCCAACCGGCTCTTTAACAGGTCAGCGTATTGCAGCACTTTACGATAATTGTAGCCGATCACTTTGATACTCTCGGTACGGGATTCTTCGTTTGTCCGGTTCGAGAATCCCCGTCCCACGCCGTTTACTTCCGAATCCCCGTTCCCGATCGTGTTGGCAAAGCGGATCAGTTCGTTTTTCAACTGTTCGGGTGAACCGTCTTTCTCGTGGTCTTCCTTGAACGTGATCACCATTTCTCCCCGGTTGGCCGAGGAGACTTCCGAGGTGAACGTGGCGATGGTTTCGAATCCGGAGAGGAAATTCTCCAGTTTTTCGAAAGCTTCGTTCATCTGTTTTATCGTGGCCCCGTGCGGCATATTCATGTTCAGGGTGAGCCGGGTTTTCTGGCTTGCCGCGGCTTTCCCGTTATGCATCCACGAGTCGCCGCCTCCTTCCATGAACAAACGTAGGGAGCCACCCAGTGCTTTATCGACGTAAGGTTTGATCGTGAGGTAGGTTTCGCTGCCGAAAATGGCGTTGTACGCGGAGCTGTACCATTTGTCCCGGTCAACACTTGCCGGGAGCAGGAAAACCGGGAGTCCGAACCCGAGAATGGCTAGGATAACGGCTATTTTCCGGTATTTCCGGGCGAAACGGGTGAAGCGTGCATACCTTCTGTTGAACCGGACGATCCGTTTCTGACGGCGTATTTTACGTTTTGTATTCAAGGGTTTCAGCGGTATTTTTTCCATGAGTGCCGGGACGAAGAAGAGGGCCACGGCAAGAGAAACACCGAGGTTAATGATAATCACGGCCGAGAAGTCCCACATGTTCCGCATGACATCGTTATCCATGTTGAAAATCACGGTCAATGCTCCCACGGTGGTCAGCGTGGCGGCAAGCACGGCTAGAAACGCTTTGCGGTCATGGAAATGGCGGTAATGGTCGGTCATCACGATCACGCTGTCAATGATAATGCCGAACGATACGGTGATTCCAGCCAACGTGTAAAGATGGAGTTCTATTTTGAAGAAATAGTAAAATACGAGAGCGATCGAAAGATTGGCCATCAGGCAGATGGTGATAATTGTCAGGTAACGGAAATCCCGGCTTACGAGATAGACAAATAAGAGTAAAATTAAGATGGTGACACCCGTGCGGTTGAGAATTTGTGATAATTCGTCCTTGATTTCCGAGCTGTTGTCCCGGATTAATTCGATGGTATAGTTATCCGGGAAACTCTCTGCCAGTTGCTTCATTTCTGTTTTCACCCGTCCGGCGAGTTCAATCATGTTGGCGTTTTTCTCGGCATAGACATTCAGGTTGATCCGGTTGAGTCCGTTAATCCGGTAGTAGGCTCCGGGATCGCTTTCCCGGTAATCCAGCGTCACGATATTCCGCAGGTAAATGATTTTTCCGTTAATCACTTTGATCGGGAGGTTCATGATGTCTGTTTTGTCATCATCGGCATTTCCCTTGAATACGATGTACGAGTATTTCTTTTCCGGCGTGGTTTCCGTGAGAATTTTTCCACCGTCTTGCCGGAAATAATAACTGGAAATGGCATTAGAAATATCACTCGCGTTGAGACCGATATCGGCGAATAACTCCCGGTCGTATTGCATCACCCATTCAAACGGGACGATCCCTGTCACGTTCATGCTTTCCACTCCCGGCATGGTCGAGATAATGGGGACAATACGATCTTCAGCGAATGTTCCGACCTCTTTTGAGTTTCCCGGTCCGGTCAGCACGTAGGTCATCAATAACTGATGCTCGGATTCCTGTATCCGTCCGTCATGAATTTCACCCCCGCTGATCCCCGAAACACGGACACCTTCCGGTAGCCCCGGAGTCACGGAGCGGATGATCGAGGAAAGGTATAACTTCACGGCATCCATGTTTTCTTCCGGGTCGATCGTCAATTCAATTCCCCCGTACCCGTTTCCCGTGGAGGAATGAATTTCGTTTAACCCGCGTACCCGTGCGAAAGCACCTTCCAGTTTGGTCGTTACCTCTGTTTCTAACAATTCGGGATTGGCATTTGCCCACGAGAACGACACGTTCAGCTTGTTCGATCTGGACGACGGTTCCAGTTGCAACGACAACCTCGGGATCAAGCTGATCCCCAGTATCATCATTACGATGAAAATCGTGTTTATCGAAAAAGCTGAAAAACGCATGCTAAATTAGTTTATAAAGTCTATAAGGTTTATAAAGTCAAAAGTTCGTAGACCCCTGCGGGGCGCTTTGTCTACGACAGCTATGCTGTCTATGGATATTGTCCGGAGGACACTTGTGACTTTATGGACTCTTTTCATTTTCAATTTTCAATTGTTACGGGGTTCATGTGTGATAACCCCAAATTATTCTCGTAGATCACCGTGTCACCGGGGATAATACCTTCTTCCACGCTGACTTCCGAGCTGTTTTCGTATCCCGTGGTGACGTATCGCCAGATGGCTTTTCCTTTTTGGTAGACGAACACGACTTTTTTCCCTTGTCGGGGGAGGACGGCCGATTTCGGTATGATGATTTTATGATCTATTTGTCGTTTGATCAGGATGCTCACGTTCATCCCGTCTACCAGTAATCCCTGTTGGTTATCGGTTACCGCTTTCACTTTTACCATCCCGTTCTCGTCAATCCGGGGATTCACCTCCGTGATCTTCCCGGTCAGCGTGTTTTCATGGCTGGCGTAGGGGGTGATCTCGACCCTCATACCGGGAGTCAGGTTTGTGATTTCCGTTTCCAGTACGTTGAACACGACTTCCATTTTAGAATAGTCAATCAGCGTGCACAAAGATTTGTATGCGGAAGTTTGGTTATATGGTTTTGCTTCGAGGTCTGCGATGATCCCATTGAAGGGAGCTTTTGTTTTCACGAGGGCATAGTCTTTTTGAGCTTTCGCGTAGGCTTGTATGCTGGACGTGTACCCCGATTGCAGGTATATGGCTTCTTTTCGTACTGGCGTTAATTTCACCGTGTCGCTCAAGTCTTTCAATCCCTCGTTTATAACAGCCAATTTCAAATCAAGAACCGCTTTTTTCAACGCCAGGTGAGCATCTTCCAATGTTTGTTTGGCCTTCACGTCATCGACAATGGCGATTACGTCGCCTTGTCTCACCCGATCCCCGTTTTTCACGTTTACTTGTCTCACGACATCCGGTACTTCAAAGTTAAGCGTTGCCTTCCGGTTAGCCTCCGCCTTCCCGTTACTAACCAACTCCAGATTGAACCGATCTTCCCGTGCAACCTGCACTTTCACGATCGTTTTTTCCTCTTGTTGTTCGATCTTGGCGTAGTTTTCCTCTTCGCTTTCTTCTTTTTGTTTCCCTTTCCCGTTGCATGCCAGCAATAGGAATAGGAGGGCTAGGGGTGGTATAAATCTGTAACACATATAACAAACATTTTCGATCCTTGATTATTTTCCAAAGTTGGGTAATTCTTTTTTAAGAAACGAGGGGAAATATGATAAAATTATGAGAATTTTAAGTTTCATCGTTTGAAATTTTAGTTTTTGTCAATTTTTTGATTTCTTCTTTATATAAATTCCACATGCTTTCATTTCCTAATGGGTTTCCGATTAGTACAACATGGTTATTACTATCTAATAGGAAAGTTTGCAAACGGTAATCTTTTGGGAAGTGGTTTAATTTTTCAATTATATTTTTTTCATCAAAGAAGATAGGGTAATTGAATGCTTCTCCTCGAAGCCTATTCGAGAATTGATTGGTATGTTGGGCATGTACAAAAAATATAAAACTTAAATCCGGGTTATCGTGCAAGGAATCTATTCTTAATTTCCAATCGTATAAATTTAATTTACAAGCAGTACACCCCACGGAATCCGTGTAAACGAGTATTTTTACTTTTTTGTCTAGTATACTATCACATGTTACTTTTTTATCAAAAATATATGTATCTGAATCACGTGGTAAGGTTATCTGTTTACCGGTCCATTCGACAATCGTTTTTTGTGCATATTTCTTATACTTTTTTTGATTCCAATTACATGAAAATAATATGCAACAAATAATAATATAGTAACTTTTCATTGTTTTGTGTATAGTAGTTCTAGCCTGATATTACAATCAGATTCTTCCATAGGAAGTTCAAATGCAAGAATGTTTTCATTTAAGAATAAAGGGAACGATTCTATTTTAGTCTTACTTATATCGTTTACTATTTTGGGTGCTATTTTCAAAGTTCGTGTTATTTTATTAAATAGCATCCAGTAATAACCTTTTTGGGAAACATAGCATACAAGTAAATGTTTGGGCATATTGTAAAAACAGCTTGCAATATAATATTCATTGATAGTAAACGTTGGGGTATTTTTTAAAGATTGAGGCATTTGGTCTAATAAATTGAATTCATAAATACAAATGGCTGTATCTTGATTAATTTGTAAAAATTGATCAGTCAATCGATCGTAAAATGTAATTTCTTGATTGTTTATAGAATTTCTATAATTAGACGAGAAAAAGGGTTCTGTTTTATTTTTAGGTTTGGCATGATATAAATGTTTTACAAATTGGGCGTTAGAATCAACAATCCAAATTCCATTTTTTTCTTTATTGGAAGAAAAACTTGGACGCATGAAAATAAATTGTTGGTTACCTGTGAAAGCAAAATCCCTAATAATATCCTGTTCGATGGGAATCTCTTTAATAAAATCACCCGTATAAGAAAATATTACAATTTTTTCACTAGTGGAGTCGTAAATACCAATTTGGTGATCAGCAAGATTAATACTTGTATTGGTTATTCTAATGTACTCCCCTGGACCTCGGCCGTAATTATTTATTCTATTTCTGAATCTATGCTGTTCGTCAAAAATAAAAATACCATTTCCCCCACCATCCTGAATTATAATAAAATTGGAATCTACATATACATGTTCAATTTCAGAAATTAAACAAGAATCACGCATGTCAAGTGTAAGAAATTTTGTAGAATCAATGAAATCAGACAAATATATCTCATTTTGATGTTTTGATAAATCAACGAGTATTTTTGTGGTATCATTTTTTGTACATGCTATAAAAAGTAGACTCAAAAAATAATAATAGATGATATTATTTTTCATATTTATGCTTTTAATATTTAACGAAAGGTTGATCATTCAACCTTTCGTTCGTCTTATTGTTTAATTGCAATTCAATTGTAGTTTTGGATTACAATTCGCTGCAGCTTCAGCTTCGCAGCATATTTTTTTTATACTTACTCCATCGTCATTATAGTGACGTATTAATGTGTGATTATACATTGTATTAGGATTTATGTCGACTTCACCACGAGCCATGGCTTCGATGTTCTTCATCGAGAGGGTAGGTTCTTCATTGGATATATTAAAATTTATTCCGATGCTTGCTATTATAGCAATACTTAAAAATACAGCTACTGCAATAATTTTTTTCTTCATACTCTTAATTATTTATTTTCTTCTATTGTATTTACGCACACATTAGTTCAATATTTCATGAACAATTACAAGATGACGTACATCTTTTTCTACTAATTCTTTTTACTTTTGCTAAACCTCCTTTCTTTAATTAGGAGAGGGCAGGCGATTGTCGGGATTGCTTTGCGATGGACTTTCCCGGCATCGCCCTTACTCTCGGATTTATAATTTTGTTTCTACATCCTTCGCATAGGAAACAACGCTTCAAATATATACTAAAAATTCGGGAAAAAACAAAGCAATTATGCTAGAATTATGGCAATTTTTAGGGGGACGATATTTTTTATATAACTATCTAAAATAAAGGCTCCTTATTGTTTTGCGTGTAATAATAATAATCTTATATCGTAGTTATTTTCATCGTCTTGGAGTTCAAAGGCCAACGTGTTTTCATCCAAGAAACAGGGAAAGCTTTCAATTTTGATGTTATTCATGTCGTTTATGAGTTTAGGTGCAACTTTTATAGAATGATCTTTTTTGTTGAATAACACCCAGTAGTAATCATTTGCAGATGCATAACCTGAAAGTATGTATCGAGACATGTTAAAAAAGCAAGTTAGGATAAAATGTTTATCCGATACATATTCTGGATCTTTTTTTAAAGATTCTGGAATTCTCTGACGTAAGTCAAATTCGTATAAACATGTTGCGGAATCTTGGTTTACTTGTAGAAATTGGTCTGCCCAACGATCATAAAATATAATTCCTTGACGATGGTTCGGTAAAAGCTTGTAATAGTTGTCAAAAAACATTCTTACTTTATGTTTCGGATCGATATGGTATAAATGTTTTACAAAAATACCATTAGAGTCTGTTAGCCATAAACCGTCTCTTTCTGTTGCAGGATAGTAAAATGGATATATAAAAATGAATCCTTTATTGCTTGTAAAAGCGAAATCATAGATATAGTCATTTACTAGAATCTCTTTAATAAAAACGCCTTCATAAGAATAGATAAGAATTTTTCGGCTAAAATCATCATATATGCCAATTTGCTTATCTGTTGGGTTTATGCATGCCGTAGATAAGCGAATAAATTCACCGGGGCCTCGTCCATAGTAATTAATTCTGTTTTTATATCGATTATTTTCGTCAAAAATGAAAATGCCATTACCTCTTCTATCTTTTACAAAAATGAGATTTGAATCTTTATATATTTGATCCACTTCAGAAATTAAACAGGAATCACGCATATCAAGGGTTAAAAAACTTAAGGAATCGGTGAATTCCGAGAAATAGATTTCTGAAACATATTTGGACAAATCGATTGAAATTTTATGTGATTCCTTCTCTTGACAATTGGATAATAATAAAAGGAGTAATGATAATAATAAAATGTTTTTCATATTTTAATACTTTATCAAAGTGATAGAGTCATTTATTTTTAAATGACTCTATTATGAAATTTAATTGCAGTTAACTTGTAATTTTGGATTACAACTTTCTGCGGGGGTGGCTACGCAACATGCTTTTGCGTTACCTCTGCTATCTTTGCCTTGTGTGAGTTTGTGATTATACATTGTGTTTGGATTTATATCAACCTCTCCACGTGCCATTGCTTCAATGTTTTTCATTGAAAGCGTTGTTGTTTCTTGGGATATGTTAAAATTAATCCCAATACTTGCCATGATAGCAATACTAAAAATTGTAAAAATGAGAACTATTCCTTTTTTCATAGCTTTGATAAATTAAAATTTGTTTTACTCTGCTTGTGTTCATTTCAATGAACGATTTTGAAGATGACGTACATCTTTTTCTACTAATTCTTTTTACTTTTGCTAAACCTCCTTTCTTTAATTAGGAGAGGGCAGGCGATTGTCGGGATTGCTTTGCGATGGACTTTCCCGGCATCGCCCTTACTCTCGGATTTATAATTTTGTTTCTACATCCTTCGCATAGGAAACAACGCTTCAAATATATACTAAAAATTCGGGAAAAAACAAAGCAATTATGCTAGAATTATGGCAATTTTTAGGGGGACGATATTTTTTATATAACTATCTAAAATAAAGGCTCCTTATTGTTTTGCGTGTAATAATAATAATCTTATATCGTAGTTATTTTCATCGTCTTGGAGTTCAAAGGCCAACGTATTTTCATCCAAGAAACAGGGAAATGTCTCTACTTTGATGTCATCTATGTCGTTGATAAGTTTGGATGCAACTTTTATGGAATGATCTTTTTTATTGAAAAGGACCCAGTAACGATTATTTATAGATGCATAACATGCAAGAAAATAATTGGGCATGTTGAAAAAACAGGTTGAAAGAAAATGTTCTTCCAGTCTGAAATCAGGGTCTTTTTTTAAGCTTTCAGGAATCTTTTCACGTAAATCAAATTCGTATATACATTTAGAGGAGTCTTGATTTACTTGTAAAAGTCGGTCGGCCCAACGATCGTAATATAAGATTCCTTGATTATGATCTAATTGTGGCGTATAGGAAAAATAAAAAAACATACTTGCTTTATGTTCGGGATTTAGGTGATACAAGTGTTTTACGAATATACCGTTAGAATCGGTTAGCCACAACCCACTTCTTTCTTTCGAAGTCATATATGATGGGTATATAAAGATAAATCCTTTGTTACTGGTGAAAGTAAAATCAAGAACATAGTCGTTTACAAAAACTTCTTTAATGAATTTTCCTTCATAAGAATAGATAAGAATTTTTCGGCTAAAACTGTCATATATACCGATTTGCTTATCTGTTGGGTTTATGCATGCAGTTGATAAGCGAATAAATTCACCGGGGCCTCGTCCATAATAATTAATTCTGTTTTTATAGCGATTATTTTCATCAAAAATGAAAATGCCATTACGTCTTCTATCTTTTACAAAAATGAGATTTGAATCTTTATATATTTGATCCACTTCGGAAATTAAACAGGAATCACGCATATCAAGAGTTAAGTAACTTATGGAATCGGCAAATTCCGAGAAGTAGATTTCTGGAACATGTTTTGATAAATCGATAGGGATTTTATTGCTATTCTCTTTACAAGAGAGTAGCAATAAAAGAAGTGATAATAATAAAATGTTTTTCATGTTTTAATCCTTTATCAATATTATCCATGTTATTGATGAGTTTAAATGCAGCTTTATAGATTGATATTTTTCATATATCATGAATTAAGCGTTTTATATTATAGAAATTTATTCAACTCTTCTACTAACAAATAAACAGTAGTGGAAGACTCTTGTTGTGCCGGGTTATTTCCATCAAATTGTTTCATGATGGTTTTAGCGTGATTAATAGCTTGTTCTTGTTTGAAAAATAAAGCATTAAACATTTTAGAACTTACGCCAGTTTTTTTTGTATAAGGAAATCCGAGCAAAACAGTTAGCATTTTTTCATATCTGGAACGATGTAAAGCTCCCTGGTATAGGTTAAAGTGAAGTAGAAACCAAAACTCAAAAGCTTGGTTGCTATAAGCTACTTCGAAACCATGTTGGCGAGCCAATGAGATAGCGGAGTTAAAGTCATGTTCAGGAAAATCATCTTTATCGAAGACAACCCAATTTTGACTGTATATTCGTCCTTTTTGCTTTTCTTGATCTTTTATGTTGATCGCTTTTTGTACTAATGCTAATGTTCCCATGCCTTGACCAACAGCCTTCACGTTGGCAGAAGTTAAACGAAAAGCATTAAAATAGTCTGGTTCAGTATTAACTCCTTCACAAATAATCAGAAATGTTTGTTTCACCTCACGCACACTACTGATACGGGTAAGTTTTCTTTCGACACGAGGGTTGATCTTTTTCCTTTTTGTAGCTGGCATGGTTTATTGTTCTTTGGTATTAAACAAACGGGTTAAATCTCCGACAATGGGAATTGCTCCATATTTTCCAGATAAGTAATCTTTTGAAAATGAAGCATCATTGCGTACTTTATATTCTGCCAACGAATAAAGTTCGGTTGCTCCATAACGATCTTTTTGTGTGAACCAAATCTGGTCCCGTCTAAATATATTAGCACTCAATAAATTAGTATCGTGCGTGGTGATAATTAATTGGGCATTTTTCGGATTTGTTTCTTTTGAATTAAACAAGGCAATAATCCTGCATGTAAGAAGAGGATGCATTTTGGAATCAAATTCATCTATAATCAGACGCTTTCCATTATCCAAGGCATCAATAATAGGGTATGCTAGAGAAAAATACTTTATTGTACCTTCCGATTCATTCTTCTTGAATGGGAACGTAATAACTTTGACTTCGCGACCTTCATCGTCGTATTGCGTATGTGTGCTGACAATAGTATTATCAATTTTTTCAATATTTTCAATGCCTAAATCAGCATAACGGGAAAATTCGACAATTCTCTGTTTCATCTTCATGTCATCCAATTGGATTGTCGCTGTATTCCATATTTTTTCATCATTAGAACCAGAGATAATAGTGGTATCATTTAGCCACTTCATGATCTCGACTGCTGTCGGATCATTGAATTGTGCCGCTACCGAGAGTAATAATGCATTTGCCCTAATCATGCGTTTGGCGGTAAGTTCTTTACCTACGACAAATTTAGGATGAATATCGAAATCGTCTTTTTCTCGATAGAATAATTCAATTTCTTTAGCCCTCTTTTTATTTGTTTTCAGATAGAGCCATTCCGAGTGTACCAACGAATAATCAGCCTCGAAACCATAGCGATATTGATTTTCTTCATCACAGAAGATTGCTTCAAAATAGCTCGGTTCTCCCGCTGTAAGTGAGTTTAGTCGAAAACTTTCAATATTTACACGTTCTCCAGCTTGAATATCTTTTGAAGAATTCATTGCATACCATTTAAAGAACTCAAACGCTTTAATAAAATTAGATTTACCGGACGCATTTGCCCCATAGACAATCGCACTTTTCATTAACGATAAACCGGCACTTCCTACATTAAAAATTATATCTTCAGCCGACACTTGTATTTCTTTCAAAGCCGATGCCGTTAATGAAAGTGTAGATTGCTCTTTAAAAGACAGAAAATTTCCTATTGTAAATTGAATAATCATATTTTAATTGCTTTATTCGAGAATTTATCACAAATATACCATTTATTTTCGAGTATGTTGATATTTGTCGAGCGAATTATATTATTTCGTGCTTCTTTTTATTCGTTGAAATATGCTTTCTACCGTCTTTGAGGGGGGAAAAGTCTTTTTCTCCCCCCATTTTTAATAAAATGTCAATGATTCGTTCGCCAGCGGCTTTTCAGCCAGGCAACGATAATGGAACTTAACACGCCACCCAGAAGACTCACGACTCCCGCGATAAGGCTGTCGGCCATTTGCGAGAGAAAGGTGTTCAGGCTAAGGGTGGAAAACATACCGATTAAAAAGTAGTTGTTCATGATAATAATTTAGAATTTAAAATTTAGAAAGAGAGGGATTTTTACCCAGGCTAAACGTGTATCGAAATGCGTTTAGCCTGGGGCATAAAATTGAGCTTTCAGTTCATGAAGTCACGGGAATCCTGTGGACTAGACTTATTGGCAGCTTGGCTGCCGTGGATAAAGCGCCCGCTAGGGTCCATAGACTTTATAAACTTTATGGACTTTACAGACCTTTGACTCGAAGGGACTAAAAGCGTTTTTACGCGTTTGTCCCAGATCCTTACTCGATGGTTAAATGGCGACTGTCGGAAACCATTTTCCCGTTTTTCGACGTGGCGAAACAATAAGCGTGAACCTTCGACGGTTCCCAGTCTTCCGGTAAGGACGTACTCGTGCTACCGGATTCTCCGCGCGTTCTAAGCGTCACGAGTTTGGCCCGGTTAAGAGCGGTTTCGTACAGGGCGGCATACACCTTGTCGTTAGTGCAGGAGAAACCGTCTCCCTCGTCGTCTTGCATTTCTTGGGTGAAGGAGTAAACCTTGTTTTCCGTGTCGAATGTCACGCTGACTTTGGGCGTGTACAAAGCTCCGGAGGCGCAAAGCATCTGCTCGAAGTTCATCGTGGCCACGTAGTTCTCGTCGACCTCGATAGCTCCCATGTTAAGCGCGACGAACGCGTTTGACGTGTTGCCGCGACCGACCCCGGTGAATCCTTTCCGGATGACGGGGAGCATCTTCCGGGCGATCCCGACAAGAGCTTTCATCTTGGCTCTCTGGGTCAGGATTTCGGGTGTCTTCACGTCCTTGCGGGAGAAAATTTTGGCTTTCGCGATGTTCTCTCTGTTAAAAACGCACATGGTAACGTTACCAACTGATTTCTTGACTTTACCTAAAAGGTAGGAATTAAATTTTGCCATAATGTTAAAATTTAAAGATTAAAGAATAAAAATTTAGAGTTTAGAATGGGGAATCGCCTTCGGCGAGTTGCAAGTAAACAAGTTACAAGTTATTCCGCTGCACGAGCTTCCCTTTCCCATTCTACATTTCCAGTATTTCTTGCGGGAATGCCGGACCGGGATCGATCTTGCGGGGTGTGATGTCCGAGTGGCGCAAGAGGTAGCGGATCGGGTAATGTTCCGAGAGTAGCGCGCACACGAGGACAACCGTTCGTAGTTGGGTTTCCGGGTAACGGTGCCAGTAAGTGGGTTGGTCTTCCTGTTCGTCAACGAACACTTCTGATGCGGGTACTTCCTTGCCGCATTCGGCGATGAATTTGTCACCTTCCCGGCGGAGTTTTCCGAGATTGTCGAGTTCGATACCGATCGAGTAATGGTTCAGGTTAACCCGTCCGAGATGAAAACTCTTCCCGGCATGCCAGGCTTCCACGTTGAAAGGCACGAGCTGGATGATGTCCCCGTTCCGGTCGATCACGAGGTGGGCGGAAGCCGCCACGTCCGGCCGGGTCAGGTAATAGGCTGTCGATAGGGCGTTTGTTCCGGCCGTGTAATGCAGGACGATGGTGTCCGGGGACACGAGCGGCCTCGTGTTCTTGGAGCATGTCAAGTGAACTGCCTCGCAGTCCACCAGACGGTGGTTTAATATGTCCACGATAGAGAATTTAAAATTTAGAATTTAAAATGAATTCTGGGGGTTATTTCTTTCTTTTGAGCAGGGAACAGGCGATTTGCTCGCTGCCCCGGCCGATGATGTACCCGCCGAGTCCGATTTCCAGCAAGTCCCAGAAGCGGGAAGTGTCGGCAAGGATCGGCAGGTTCATGAAGGTTCCCGCCAGGACGATCAGGGCGAAGGTGAGCATCACGATCGGTCGCCACGATCGTTGCAGCCAGTTGCCCCGCGCTTCTTCCCGGATCACGGAGGCTTGTTCCTCCAGTGTCTTTTCTTCCACGGATAGCAATAGTTGTAGAATATCCGTTTCCAGTTGTTTCTTCTCCCTTCCGGGGAGGGTCAGGCGGTCGACGACTTCGCCAACCGCGCTGACCAGATTGGTTACGGGTTTCATGTATTTTTTCTGCTTAGACATTTCTCGACTTCTTCCCAGTAAAAATAGTTCCGTTTCCCGAGTTGATGGACGGGGATATCGTATTCCTTGATGATACGATACAAGGTGCGTTCGGCGATATTCAGCGTCCGGCACAATTTCTCTTTATCCATCAAGTTCGGCGGGATATTTTCAACTGATTTGCTGACATACTCGTGCAATTCCGTGAAGTTTTGCGCGAAACTTTCGAGAAGGTCCACGACATAGTACAGGAGTATGGAGAATCTTTCCAAAGGATCCGTGTTATCATTCAGTGGTTTCATATTCTTTTACGATCTAATGTTTCAATGTAATTCTGTAATTCCCTCACGATTTTTTCGAGAAAAGCGGTCGGGTGGGGACGTGCCAGGGCGTGACTGACAATCGTGTAATAATCTTTCGTGGCGGGGAGATTCCACACGTGACAGAAATAGAGGATAAATTCTTTTATCAGGTATTTGTCGGTAGGGAATACCACGAGCGACGTGTGCAGGTGCAAGGCCATCATCTCGGCGATGTCCATGTCGTCTGCCCGTAAGGTGCAGGGAAACGACACGCTTGTCTTCAACGTGTTGAACCACCTTGCCAGGTGCCGGAAAGAGGCCCGTTGCAGCCGGAGATACTCGTCAAGTAATTCCCGTTCGTCGGGGGTGAGCTCTTCCGGGGGGAGGGGAAGTCCCTCGTGCGTGATTTGCAGGTAGCGGTGGGTGGCATGCCCGTTTTCTTCCCCGAAGATGGTTTCCAGCTCGATGATGGTACCCAGCATGGCGACGATGATGGCGTTGTCTTCCAGTCCCTTCTCGCGGATATCCATGAGGCAGGAGATTGCCGGGATTTCCACGTCGAGCAGGTCGATGCGATACGCGGCCAAGCTTTCCGCCTCGTTGAAATGCAGCGGTTCGTGCAGATCATCCGTCACGTCGACTTCAGCCTTGTAAAGCGCGGACAGGTACTCGTGTAAAATTTCGTGTTGTTTCATAATTTAAAGTATTTATCATTTGAAAAATGTTTCCCGTCTTGCGAGGCGAAAAAACAGTAGATATGCGCGTTTATTCTCTTTTTTCGTTCCAGGTGGAACGACGCGTACCCGTCTTCCCGCAAGGCCTGCACGTTGTCGAGGATTACCGGGGTGAACGATCGGTTGCTGAATAGCACGACGACCATCAACCGATCGGTTGCCAGGGCGGAGGGGCATCCCGAATTATCGTCCCATTGCAGGGTGACGTTGTCTTGCTCGTCGACAGAGGCCGTCATGTTGTTGACATGTTGTTGTTTGCCGATGCCGAGTTGCAAGCGCGAGAAATCGCTGATTTTTCCCTCGTGTGTGAACATACTGATGTTCGTTTTCATGAAAAGGGCGAAACCGTTTGTTTTTAGACGGTGTCCCTCGATCTTCCAGATCGGTTTGAGTGGAGTCTCGGCGAGCTGTTGATAGAAACGCAGGGCTATCGTCAGGCGTGTTCGATTTCGTTGTTGTTCGGGCGTGTTCGCGTCGTGGTATTCCAGCGGGGCGGCCCGGATACAGTCTTGATTACCATGTTTGTAAAAAATCGTGTTCCCGATGCGACCTCGCAGGCCCCTTAATAAACCATTGTTGTGTTTTGCCATCTTTTTTAATTTAAAGGTTAATTATTATTTAAACAGGACATCCGGGAGAGAGCGGGGGGATGTCGGGGAGAGTCGGGGGAGAAGTCGGGCTTCATGAATTATTCACGGACGTGTTGTCGTCGTATCATTCACAGTTCCCAAACGGCTGTCGAACGTGGGCGAAACGTCTGTCATCTGTTTGTCGTGCCTTATCTCTCCCTTATCTCTCCTCGAACACCCTTTGACCTCGTGGGGCTCTCCGGATTTCTTGTTGACAAAAGTAGGGCATATCGGGTGGGGGAACATGACGGGAAATGTGTGACAATCAGCGCCAAATCAGGACAAATTGGATTTCGCGAGAAAAAAAGTCCATAAAGTCTATAAAGTCCATAAAGTTCATAAAGTCTATAAAGTCCATAAAGTTGAGCCTTTGGCTCCTAAAGTCACGGGTGTCCTTCGGACAGTATTTGTCGGCAGCAAAGCTGCCGTGAACAAAGCGCCCGCGGGGTCGATGACCTTATGGACCTTATAGACCTTATGGACTTTATGGACTAATTTTGTCTACTCAGAAATAGTTATCAAAATAATAGAATTCGGTGGGGTGGGGAATAATCGTGTCCCGGTAGATGAATAGTTGTTTCCCGTCTTTGTAGAAAAAGGGGAGTTCTTCGTTTCCTGCCGAGAGATCCCGTAACCAGTAGATGCGATCGAGCGGGACGTTGTCAAATTTTAAAAAGTTATAACGGGCAATTCGGGTTCCCGCCTTTTTCCAATCGTTATCCCAGTATAGCAATTGATAAGTGTGTCCCACGACGATATGGTTTTCGGCGTTTGCCGGGGCGAAGCGTATCTTTTTCACTTTCATGGGGCGTTTCAATGGCATCAGGTCTATTTTCGAGAAAGAGGCGTGTTGCATGGATGAATTGTAGGCCGGTTGATATCGCAAATACTTGTATTTACTGGTGTCGACCTGTAATTTGCGATATGCCCTGTCATCTTGTTTTGCCTTGGCGGCTTCGGGAGTAAACGTGGGAAGTGGTGTTGGCATGGGGAGTAAATCTTCGGGCGTGTACTCGTCCGTGAGAAATTCGAGAATACCCATGTTGCTGTACCGGCTGGTTGGCGATGTGACGTAACGGTAATACTGGAAGGCCCGGCATATCTTCGGGGTGTATTCCTGTAAGTTGAGAACGGGTGCCGTTTCGATCGTGCCGAGTAGCACGGAATCCTTGAAGTCTTCCCGGTTGGCTCCCTCGAAACGTCCCCCGATCATGAGTCGTGCTTTTTCTTGCAGGTGTGTTTTTTCGGGAAATTTCCGGTGTAGGAGCAAATCTCCTCTTTTCTCCGGTTGGGCGGGGCGAAGGGTGACGAACGAGTGGGACGTGTAGAGCGTGTCGGGCGAGGTGAGGTAGAACGGGTCGGCGTAAGGGATAATGCTGTCGCCTTTCAGGTAGACGGGAAGGTAGAGTATGTTGTAAACCACGTTTTTAAAGTGAGTTGTTTTGTGCTGGTGATCAACGAGTCCCCAGGTGGCGGGGACGATTCCCCCGGGAATGTTGTTGAACGTGTAGAGGTAAACCAGGTTGTTGGATATGTCCGCGTTTAGAGGAATCTCCACTTGGGCGACCCGGTAATTTTCGCTTGTCACTTCTTTGAGACAAGGCGTTTCGAAAGCCTCCGGGACTACCTCGTCTTTTGCTTTCAGCATGTGCGGGCTGTCGGCTTGCGCGGCAAAAGTGCTTCTGAAGAAACTGGGCGAGGAGGAGGCCGAGAGATTGAACGGGTCGCGGCTTCTGGTCGGGCTGTACTTGGTACGCGAGCCCGTGCTATCCACGAGCGTGCAATGGAAATGTCTCCCGGCTTTTTCCCGGAAAGAGATGTTGTAATCGACCGCCGTGGGTATGCCGAAGGCCCTGAACACGTTGCAGAAATTGTTACTTAGAGATATGCAGTCCACCTGGTATCCCAGGAAAAGATCGTAGAGCCCCACGTGTTGCTGGTGAGGGAGGGTGAACATCTGGTGAATGGTGTTCGTGTAGAGCGTGTAGCGACTCATGTACCTGGAATAAGTTTTTTCGTCGCTCGTGTTCAGGTGTTTGCTGAAAATGTCGTTTAGTTTTTTCCCGTTCTCGTAAAAAGCGTAACCTGTCATGGCTCGGTAGGGAAGGATCATTTCTTTAAATTGCTCGAACGGGAGATATGAAGCGTAAGGTGATTCTTTCCACACGCGGAATGCATTCTCGATATGCGAGATCAGGAAATCGGAATTCACGTGTCGCGGATCGGGGAATACTCCCTTGACAATGACGGGCGTGTCGGGGAGAATCATGGTTTCCAGTTTATGGGCGATGAACGCGTGTTGTTGGCGTGATTCAATGTTGGCTTCCGTGTACAGGGCCGAATCTTTTATCCCTTTCATCATTTCCCGGTATAGCCCGTCAAACCGGGAATGCCATTCGAGCAGGGAGGAATCGGGGAAAACGGTTTGCTCTGTCGATAGATGCCATTTCATGTTGTCGATCAGGAAGCAGGCCGCCCGGTATTTAAGCGAATCTTCCGGGGATTCCCGGTAATGACGCAGGACTTTTTCCAGCTCTCCCCGGTTTTTCCCGGCTTGCGAGAGCGTTTCTTCCACGCCGGGAGGATAGTGAGAACAGGAGAGCAGGGCTAGGATGATGAATGGGATGATGATTTTTTTCATGGTTACGTCATGTTAGGTATCATATTGGGATTGACAGATTAGATTTTATTTTTCTAACGAGAATCATAGCTTGGTTTCATGATTAAAAATTTTTTGTTTTACAATGTTCAAGTAGTCATCGGTATAATCAGGTGTTTGTTTGTCCATGAAGAAGAATAATTTTGTTTTCATTTCCTTATCAAGAATGAATAAATAAGGCGTGCTATATTTCTCGGCTGGAATAACTTGTTTTTTGTCTGCATACTGGAAAATTTGCTTACCGTAAAAATTATTTCTTAATTTATATTCAACATCATTTGAAAAAAATATAATATCATCCCGTTGGGCGTAATCAGGGAAAGCATTCTTTATTTTTTCCAGTAAAAGATTAATACATGGAGGGCAACTACTCATAGGGAAATAGCAAATCAAAGTACTCTTTTTTATTTTGTTCGCTAATGAGATAGAGGTTAACGTGTCTTTCCCGATGTGGATTTCGGGAGAAAATTCAAGATATTCGTTTTCTATTTCAATAGATTGTATTTTCCTGCGGTATTCATAAAAATAGTCATTACTGTATTGGCTATAATATTGAATTAATTTTTTCTTGGTCTCCACGTGTTTATATATCAGTACGATATTCCCCGATATCAAGAGAAGCATAATGATCACGATGTATAAATTTCGTGTATTGTTTTTCATGTATTATTTGCTTTTTAATTTTAACCTGACGATAAGTTGGTTATCATTTTCTTTCATGTTGTCGTATATCTGTTTGCTTTTTTCGTCCAGTAATTGATAGGGAATGTATTCTTCTCTTTGTTCATATTCACAGAGATAAACGATTTCATTTTCGTTGAAATAGTTAAGGCTTTTCCAGTTAATCTTCTCTGAGAATTGGTTAAACTTTTTATAGGTATTATCTCGTGTATTATAAAGGACATAAAAAATTTTAGCATTCTCGGGGCCTTTTCTTACATCGTAAAATTGAGCAATAATTGAATTTCCGAATACACGAGTATCCATGATTGTTATTGGAAATGTTTTAATAAGCCATGCTCTTTGAGCAACTTGATCTTGTGCCGTGGCCTTACCTTGCTCTATTTTATCATAGATAGAGGGAAACTTGATTTGTTCTAAAGTGTACGGAGAATTGCCTGTAGAAAAATGAAAAATAGGTGTAATTCTATCTTTTTCAATTTTATAGTAGGTATTTAGTGGAGTAATGGGTTGATAATTAATTTTTTCTTTTGAAAATCCAGGATAAGCAAATACCATATCAATTATCTTAGGGAAAGTAAATGTGCTGGAAATGTATTCCTCCTTTTTGCGAGAGAAATAATGAATTTTTTTTCTATTTGTTCCCCGTAAACATACGATGATATCTTTATCGAAAGGAAAGATTCGATGAATTACGCCTTCTGGACGGAAGGTTTGTAAGTATTTTCCGTTGAAATCATACTCATGTATACCGGTCCAACATGTTACTAATAGGATGCTTTGGTTAAAAGGATCTATTACGAATTCTTCTATGCTATCATATTCTCCCGGTCCTCTTCCTACGTTGTATATTCTGTGGAGATAGTTGCCTTGTCGATCTAATATATATATACCATTTTGTGATTGTATATAAAAGTGTTTGTTATCAGCTTTTAGTCTAGCAGCGGATGATAGCAGGCAACTATCATTTGTGGGTATTTTTATAATTTGAATACTGTCACAGATTTCAAGTATTGAAACTTTGTCGTTTCGGGATAAATCAAATTGGTAAACGGGGGCATTGTCCTGCCCCCCCTTTTTATCATGTTTACAACTGATAAACGTTAAAAGAATAAGGAAAAATAATGTTGGTTTCATAGATTTATTTTTAAATATATGAGACTTGTTCTTGCATAGACTTGACAAATCGGCAATAACTTTCATGTCCTATACTCCCTCCTTGTAGGGTCCATATCGTGTAACCGCAAAGATCAGTGGGATTTTCTGTACGTTTACAATAATAGGCAAAGAACGAATAACTACAGTATGGACATCCATTAGCACTTGTCCAACAACGTCCACCCGTGACGTGATTGAAAGGGTGGTAATTACATGTTACGTCCGCGTCGGGGATTTCGTAATTGGCCTTTGCTGTTTGTTCGAGATTGGTTAAAAATAATTGTCCTTCTTGCTTTTGATCCGTAAGAATCATATTCACGTTAATAGCCATAAATATGACGAGTGCTATTGATACTGAAAATAATGTAATCTTTTTCATCTTTGTTCTGGTTTTAATTTATATTTCCATTTCGTCCTTTTTCAAGTATATATCCTTTCAACGAGAGAGATGACGTGTGTCTCAATTTTTATTATCTTTGTCCTTTCTTCTTTTTTGAGGAAATGGGGCGGTGTCGGGAACTTGCTAGGGTTGAGCCGGCACCGCTATTTTCCCCCTGATAATTTTTAAAAATTAATATTCTTTCAATCGCACGGCTTTCTAGCCTAAGTTCGTGTGATTGGAGATAAGGTGTTGCATAACACCAGTATGTTTTTTGTTATTTTTCATATCGAGTATATTAAATTGTTTCTACACGCTTCGCCGTTAAACAGATACTTCAAATATATAGTAAAAAATCGGGAAAAATCAATAGAAATATGATAGAATTATGAGAATTTTCAGGAAGATTGTGAGTAATGTTGTATAGAATAAATGACAATACAGGGATTTGAATCTTCGTTGATATCAGGTAGTTCTTCTCTCATTCTATGAATCTGTTCGGGATAGTTTTTTTCAAAATTAACATATTCGTTTTTTCCTTTTAGATACTCGCATATGTCCGCTGCCTCAACGGAGGTTATGATGTAATCTTGTGTGATATCAATGATATTACCAAAGGTAGTTAGGTATTTTTTTGTATAAGGAGTAAGTTCACAAATGTTTGTTTCTTGATTGTTTTTATTGTATAAACACAGACGATTTTGACCGGATTCCAGAACTAAATAAATGTAATAATCCTGAGTTTCTTGAAATTTTCTAATTGTTGTGATGTAGTTGGGGGGCCAGCAATATTCTTCGTATTTTTTGTACGAGATTTGTTCCTCGGGTAAATGATATTTACCAAAATTTACAGAGTGGCATGTAGACATGTTTTTGCCATCGTAACGATATACGTTAAAGTCCGTGGGGGCTATATAATAAAGAGAATCTTTATAAGACGAAAAAGATTTAATATTACTACTTTTACCTAACCAACTGGGATCTATATTTACACTTAGATTAATAGTTTGAAAATTGGAGTCCAGTTCCCATAAATTGTAACGTTTATTTTCGTCTTGGGTATAATTTCCCGCATATCCGATATAACCTTTTTGCCATGAAAACATCTTGTATAATGTTTCGGGAATAGGATATATTTCAACAAGTTTTAGATTGTTTATATCATAACTTAGTACTTTCCGATCTATTCTGGATAATAAGTTTAAGGTGTGATTCCTTTTGTTTATGAAGATATCAAACAATTGTAAATATTCTCCAGGGGCACGTCCCACTGTATTGATTTTATGGATAAAATTACCTTTTAAATCAAAAATAAAAACAGATTGATCATCGCCGAATGTGGCAACGTACAATCGGTCTTTATATACAATCGCCTTGTCTATTCTTCCAATCAACACGCTGTCTCTAGTTTCTAGGGCGATTATTTTACAGTCTTTTAATAGACCCGTGGAATGGATATCTTTCATGTTTTGGTCGAAATCAAAATGGATACATTTGATGTTTGTGTCCTTGTTTTTACAACTAAAGCAGCTGATAATTAGCAATATGATTATATAGTGATTCTTCTTCATTGAAAGTGTTTTTTTGTTATTGGGTATAAATGAATACTAGATGTGGATTGTTGTTTTCAAGATTTTTTTGAGAGGTTAACGGGGTGTATATTAGTTTTATATGATTCATGGAAGCCTGATGAAATTTTAAAAGTGTATGAAGGCAATCCTCGTCTGCAAGGGTGAAAATGAAATAGTTATCTTTCGCGTATTTGGGAACAGAATATAGGGATTTGAATTCATCCGGTAAAGTTGTCGTGTTGAATATGTAGGGTTGTTGCTGTTGTTTATTGTAATATAGATCATAGGCGTTACCACCTTTAAAAAAATTACAGTAGATATATTTATTGTTTTCAAGCAAGTCATCAAGATTAGAGATATAATCATTCCGTCGAGCATAGGCTATATATGTTTCAATTTCTCCGTCAAAAGATGTCAGGGGGATGTTGTATCTTTTGAAATCGAATTGATAACGCGGGATGATACTATCGGGTGTTATTTGAAACACGTTGTAGTCAAATACGGTTTTGAACAGGACGGAATCTTTATATTTCGAGAAAGTCCTGTTTAATGATAATTGACTGTTTTGGGCGTAAGGAGGGAGGTTGAAAGGTATTCTTTTTATCTTGCCGTTCGTGATGTCCAAAATTGAAACGCATGAAATTGTATCCCTATAGTCCGTAAATAATGTAAGATAATCATTATCAATGACTGATATGCAAGTAATATCCATGTGCGGGTCCTCTATGTTAATTTCACGAAGAAAATCCCCGTGAAGATTATAGAAGATAATTTTTCCTCCCATGTTATCCATGATCACTATGGTATTATTGTTTAATATCGTGAAATCCGTGATAGATATAAATTCTCCTGCCCCTCATCCATTATTTGCTATTTTAGATATCCCGTTTCCGTTTACATCGTATACGTACAAGCATTGGGATAGGGGATCTTCGATAAAGAGATAGGGAGCGTCGTAACGAAGATTCTTGATACCCCCGATGATAAAAGTTGAATCTGTTTCTAACGGTACGATTCTTATGCTGTCTATTGAATTTATTAAATCAAGTGATTGTGCATTGTGTTTATCGAAGTCTATAGCCAGTTTTTTGAATTTAATGTTTTCTACTTGTTGCCTCTGGCAGGAAACGCAAGTGATGATGATAATCAGTAAAATATAGATTGTTTTCATGGTGATGATGGGGTTAATAATGATTCTCGAAATCATAAAATTCGGCGGGACGGGGAACAATGGTGTCGTGATAGATGAATAGTTGTTTTCCGTTTTTATAGAAGAATGGAAGTTCTTCTTTTCCCGCGGTAAGATCCCGTAGCCAGTAGATGCGACCGAGCGGAACGTTGTCAAATTCCAGAAAGTTGTAACGGGCAATCCGGGTTCCCGCTTTTTTCCAGGCGTTATCCCAGTACATCAGCACGTAAGAGTGGCCCACGACGATATGATTCTCCGCGTTTGCCGGGGCAAAGCGTATTTTTTTCACTTTCATGGGACGTTTCAATGGCATCAGATCTTTACCGGCATAAGAGGAATATTGCATGATGGGATTGTACGCGGGGTGATTTCGCAAATAGTAATATTTAATGCTATCGTCCGGGTGTAATCTACGGTACGTCTTATCATCCCGGTTCTTGTCGATGTCTTCGGGCGTGAATACCGGGAGAGGTATTACCGCCTGGAGTGAATCTTGGGGCGTGTATTCGTCAGTGAGGAATTCGAGGAATCCCATGTTACTGATTGGCCAAGTGTCCGGGGCTACATAACGATAGTAACGGAAGGGACGGCATACCTTCGGGATGATTTCCTGCAGGTTGAGTATGGGGGTAGTTTCGATCGTGGCTAGTAGCACGGAGTCCTTGAAGTCTTCCCGGTTGGCTCCCTCGAAACGTCCCCCGATCATGAAGCGAGCTTGTTGTTGCAGGTATTTCTTTTCGGGGAATTTGCGGAGTAGAAGTAGTTTTCCTCTTTTTTCCGGTTGTTCGGCTCGGAGGGTGGTAAACGTGGGAGAGGTGTAAAGCGTGTCGGGCGAGGAAATATAGAACGGGTCGGCGTACGGGATAACGCTGTCGCCTTTCAGGTACACGGGAAAATAAAGCACGTTGTAAACCACGTTCTGGAAGTTCGTTTCTTTTTGTTGATGATTGACGCTCCCCCAGGTTGCCGGGACGAGCCCACCCGTGAGGTTATTGAAGGTGTAGAGATAAACCAGGTTGTTGGAGATCGTTCTGTTTAGCGGGATTTCTATTCGGGTTGTCCGGTAGTTTTCGTCGGTTACTTCCTTGATACAAGGTGTGTCAAAATAATCCGGCACCACCTCGTCTTTCGCTTTTAGCATGAAGGGGCTATCTGCCCGCGCCGCGAAAGTATTTCTGAAATAGCTGATGGAAGAGGAGGCAGATTGATGAAGCGTGTCGCGACTTGTAATTTGGTTATATTTGTATCGCTTCCCCGCGCTGTCCAACAGTGTGCAATGAAAATGTCTTCCCGTTCTTTCGCGGAAAGAGATATTACAATCGACGGCCGTGGGGATACCGTAAGCCCGGAAGACGGTGCAAAAATTATCAGCGATGGAAATGCAGTCATATTTGGAGCCTAAAAATAGATCGTAGAGTCCCACATGTTGTTTTTGAGGGAGATAGAACATGTAGCGGATGGCATACGTGTAGTGTGAGTATCTATTTATGAAACGATTGTAAGTTTTTTCGTCGCTCATGTTTAAATACTTGCTAAAAATATCGTTTGCTCTTTTCCCGTTCTCGTAAAAGGGATAACCTGTTATGGCACGATAGGGGAGAATCATTTCTTTAAATTGTTCAAACGAGAGGTACGAGGCATGGGGAGAATTTGTCCACACGTGGAAAGCGTTCTCGATATGGGAAATCAGGAAACCGGAAGATATGTGTTGCGGATCGGGGAATATTCCCTTGACGATAACGGGGGTGTCGGGAGGAATGGCGTTGACCAGTTTCCTGGCAACCGTATAGTTTTCCCAGAATTTTTCGGCATTTTTTCTGGTGTTTAAGGCCGTGTCTCGAATGCCCTTTGTCATATCCTTGTAAAGACTATCGAACCGGGCGTGCCATTCGTATATGGACGAGTCCGGGAATATGGCTTGTTCGGTCGACAGGTGCCATTTCATGTTATCAATGAGGAAGCAGGCGGCTTGGTATTTAAGTGAATCTTCCGGGTGTTGTCGGTAATGGCGTAACACTTTTTCCAATTCACCCCGGTTCTTCCCGGCTTGCGAGAGGGTTTCTTCCACGCCCGCCGGGTAGCGGGTACACGCGAGGATTAGAGTACAGATCAGGGTGGTATATAGGATTGGTTTCATGATGATGGGTTTAATATGGAAGGAGATCGGTTTTAAAAATATTCGAGAATCACGGGATTGTCGTTAGCATTTATTCGGGCAATCACGCGGTTGGAATCACTACCTTTTTTGATTTGCCGGATGTCTTGATTCGAGGGTTCGATAAGGAGCAACAGGCTGTTGTCGCTTTCTCCCATGTTCAGTGACGAAATAAAATTTAAATCGTTCGTGGAAGAAAAAATGTCGTTGACGATTCTCGTGTTCGGGGCGAATTGTATCGTTTGTTGTTTTGAACCCGATACGATGTGCAGGTAACGTTTTTTGTCCTTGTGCGATACGATGTATAACGTGTTGTTCAGGTATCGAAGTGTTTTGATGAAAGTGTAGTTTTTCAAGTATCTAAAGAAATCGTATTCGAATTCTTGAAACAGGGCATCATACTGTCGTTCACTTAACCAGTTGTTTTCCGTGTCGACGATAAAATTCTCGTGGAACTGTTCGTGTTCAGGATCATAGATGACACAGCTATTTGTAAAATCAATTTGGTATATAAATTTGTCCTTGTAGGGAATAAACTGCACGGGTTTGAACATCGTGTTGGTCGCTTTCGTGATCAGGCAAGAGTCTATAATCGTTCCGGATGGATCAGATAGTGAAATTAATTTTTTGTTTTGTCCCGTCATGAGTAAGATATGATTATCCTGCATTTTCTTGAATTTGTTGATAACGAAAGGATAATAGATATTTTTTATATGCTGCATGGTGGTCGCGTCATATATCTTTATACAATTCACGTCGCATAACCAGATTTCTTTTTGTCCGTTCATCGTGTAGACATCAAAATCCCCGATATAAGTGTATTCTTCGGGGCCTCGTCCCATTTTTTCGAGCGTGTACAAGTGTTTCCCTTCATGATTAAAGGTTTGTATTTTACATTCATTCGACAATATATAGAATATACTGTCCCGTTTTATTATTTTATTTACACTCCCGACGAGGCTCGTCTTTTTAGTTTCAAGAGGAATTATCCGGTAATGTTTTGTGATGATCTCTGATAGGTTTATTTTAGAATCAGCCCCGTTGTCTCTTAATATACAGGGGGCAAGGGTATTCTCTTGATTCTTTGAGGTCGAGTTGCAAGCCAAGAGGATACAACTTAATAAAACGGATATGAATGTTTTGTTGGGCATGGAGTGTTTGCTATTTTTTGTAAACGTTTGTTTGTGTCATCGCTGTATTCTTGTGCATCATTGACTAAAAATAATCGCTAATGTCATATTTATCAATTTCCTCGTTATCTTTAAAGGTATATATGCATTTATGTCGAGTATCCAAGGTGAAATAAATGATATCATTCGTGATAATAAATTTTCGTATAGGTGTCCCTTCCCAGTCAAATTGTTGAATTTCGACATTTTTATTATGTTCCCGGAAAATTGGAGTCGGGAGGTTAATATAGAGGGCGTAGATAGAAGAGTCCGTGATTTGTAAGCCGGAGAAATACCTGATTCTTTCCCTTTCTGGTATAAAGCTTATCTCTTTCATGGAAACGGTAGGCTCGTAAAGAGAGAGGGTAATAATATCTGTGAATTGAGGGGAGAATATATTTATTTGGTTGAAATTTGCCATGTTAGATACAAATCTTTTGTGGTCGGACCGTAGTTGATTTGTCATGCCGAATAGATATTGATGCTCATTCTTAAGAGGGTCACTAAACATGATAATTGGCTGTTGTGATAAAGTATCTTTTTTCAGATCGTATGTGTTTAAAATATGATTGTAAGAAGAATTTACAATGCTAATTAACGTGTCCCCAAGCACAAAACATTCTCCTCTACAATCTTCAGACAGGTAAATACAGCTATCAAGAATGGTTTTTTGTTGACGAATTGATTCTGTCACGTTAAATAGAACTAATTTCATAAGAGCCCCATCTTTTACCCACATGTATGTATTTAAAGAATCTTTGAAATACTGTCCCATGTATATAGCGTTTAAAAATTCATCCGGACCCCTACCGGGGGAGAGAAATTTTCCTAATGATTGGTAAGTGTTCGTGCTATAAATGTCAAAGAAATCATCAAGCCCGTCTGCTTTAAAGCAGATTAAAAAAGTATCGACAACGAAAATGTCGTTTACACCAATACTGGTAATATCTACTCTTTCTCCGGTAAGCTTGACTTCTTGGGGAAATTCTTTTATGAGGATATTCTTACCAATCATGATGTCATGGCTGGTACAGGATAGAGTGGTTAGGATTATTATAAAGGGCGTTAGAGACTTCATGGTTGTGCTATTAATGATTCTTCAGAGAGAACTTTTTTATACAATTCCCACATGCGATGACTTCCAATAGGATTTCCAAGTAAAATAACTTTATTGTTTTTATTTAAAAGAAATGTTTGAAAACGGGGTGCTTTGGGAAAATCATTTAATTTCCCAATTTTATTTTTGTAGTCGTAAAAAATGGGATAAGTAAATTTATTTCGTTTTTTGAGGACATCAACAATGGTGTAATCTTTTACATGAACAACAAAAAGGAATGCTACATTGGGATTGATTGTATCCATCTCTTTAATGAGTTTATTCCATTCGTGTAATTTTAAATGACATCCGGTACAACTATTCGTATCAATAATAGTGAGAAGTTTAAAATCTTTATCAAGCATCAGTTGCCAAAGAGAATCCTGTTGCGTGTTGAGTGAGTCTGAAAATTTAATTTCCTGATCTAGCCATTTATTTACGATATCTTCCGTTCTCTCTTGTCGTGAAGCACAGGAAAAGAAGATAAATAATATGGAAATGAGTATTGTAAATTGTTTCATATATATGGTGTATTAGAGATAATCGCTAATATCATATTTGTAAATTTCTTCGTTCATTTTAAATCCGTAGATACATTTTTTGGGTATATCTAGAATAAAATTAATAATGTTATCCGTAATAATAAATTTACGTATCGGAGTACCTTCCCAGTCGAATTGTAGGATTTCAACACCTTTTTCAAATTCATGTATGTATGGGCTAGGATGATTTATGTATAGAGCATAAATATATAAATTTGTGGCAGCTATATCAGAAAAATACCAAGTTCTATCTCTTTCCTCGATAAGGCTGACTTCTTTTATCGGAACTGTTGGTTTGTAGATAGAGAGGGTTATGACATCGGTAAATTGAGGCGAGAATATATTAATTTGATTGAAGTATAACATCATCGATGCAAATTTTTTATGATCAGGACGTAAACAATTACCCATATTTAATAGATATGCGCCAACATTTTTAAATGGGTCACTCAGCATAATAATTGGACTTTGCAGAAGAGAATCTTTTTTCAGATCGTATGTACTTAAAATGTGATTGTAAGAAGAATTTACAATACTTACTAGTGTATCACCAAAAATAAAACTATCTCCAATACAATCATTCGATAAATAAATACAACTATCAAGAATCGTTTTTTGTTGGCGTATAGATTCTGTTAGATTGAACAAAACTAATTTCATAAGTGAACCATCTTTGATCCACAGGTACGTGTTTAAAGAATCTTTATAATATTGTCCTTCATATGCGACGCTTAAAAATTCATTTGGACCTCTACCCGGAGAGAGAAATTTTCCTAATGATTGTAGGGTGTTTGTACTATAGATATCAAAAAAATCATCAAGTCCATAAAATTTATGGCATATCAAAAATGTGTCAACCACATATAGGGCATTTACTCCAATACTTGTAATATCGAGTTTCCCTCCGGTAAGATTGATTTCTTGGGGAAATTCTTTAATGAGGATATTCTTACCGATCATGATATTCTGTTGAGTACAGGAAATTATGATTAAGAAAATTATAGTATAGAAGATGAGTTTCATGATGGAATTGTTGTTATTTTTTTGTAAATATTTCTTTATAGAGGTTCCACATATGATAATTGTTAATAGGACTCCCTAACAGAATTACTTTATTATCTTTGTCTAATAAAAATGTTTGAAAAAGAGGGTTTGAGGGAAATTTATTCAGTTTACCTACTTTATTTTCATAATCATAAAACATAGGATAAGTAAATTTATTCTTTTTTCTCATTGTGTCTACAATACTATAATTTTTGGCATGAATAATGAAAAGAAATGCAAGGTTAGAATTCGTAGAATCCGCATCTTTAATGTATTTCTCCCAATCGTAAAATCTTAACCTACATTCTGTACAGCTATTTGTGTCGATTATTGTAAGTAGTTTAAAGTCTTTGTTAAGCATTAGTTGCCAAATAGAATCTTGTTTTGTATTGTTTATAGAAGCCGGAAATTTTATTTCTTTTTGTAACCATTGATTTACGATTTCTTCAGCATTCTCTTTTGGATGATTGCAAGAAAGAAGGATTAAGATTAATACATATAGTATATGTGCTTCCGTTTTCATAATTATTAAATGTATTCTTTAATATCATATTTAAAAATTTCTTCATTTGAATTTAATCCATATATACATTTATGTTTTGTATCAACAGTAAAATAGATTAAATTATCACTTATTAAAAATTTTAGTATAGGATTACCTTCCCAATCCCATTTTTGTATTTCTATGTAGTCAAAATGTTGGTCCCACGTAGATTTGGGCTGATTAATGTAAAGTGTAAAAAAATATGTGTCTGTTGCATAAATATCTGAGAAAAATTCAATACGATCTTCTCTTGAAGTTTGAAGAACTTTCCTAGTGGAAATTGTGGGTTTGTAAACCGAAATAGATAGAATATTGGTAAATTTTGTTGAAAATATATTTATTTGATTAAATCTTCTAAATGCTGATATGAATTTTTGTTTGTCAGGTTTAAATTCTATCATCATATTATGCATTGTTTCATCTTCGTTGTCATACGGGTCTTTGAACATTGTAATAGTAGGGTATATTGAATCTGTTTTTAAATTGTAAGTTTTTAAATATGTTTTTGGAGGTTCATTGCTTATATTGATTAGAATATCTTTATTGATAAAACCACATCCATAGTTTAATGCACTTAAATAAATGTTGCTATCAATTATTGTTTTTTGTGTCTTTAATGATTTCGTTAAATTTAATAATGCCAGTTTTAAAGTAGCATCATCCTTTATCCACATCTGGATTTTTGTTGAATCTTGAATGTATTGATTATTGTATTGAATAGATAAAAATTCATTTGGACCTCTTCCTGGAGAGACACATTTTCCAAGATATTCCATGGATTGTGTACTATAAACATCAAAAAATTCTTCAAGTCCGGATGCTTTGAAACATAATAGAAATGTATCAATCACGTACAGTTTATTAATTCCGATACTGTTAATTGTTTCTACTTTATTGCCAATTAATTGAATTTTTTCAGGAAAATTCTCAACAACAAGATGATGGCCTTTTATTAAGTCATGGTTTGAACATGAAGTAATGGTGCATATTAATAAGAAAAGAAATAAGTTTTTCATTTGTAAGTGATAATTGTACCCTATTCTAAAAGGGTAGGTTATGTAATTGAGTTAATGTCGATTTGTTCATATCCTCTTATAGAAAAGAGCTCATAAAGGTTTTATAATTTAGTGTGAATTATTAGTAACATGAAATATTGATATTTCATGTTACTAAATTTACATTTTATACATTATTACATGTACAAACAGATTCACCATCAGGTTCGAAACCATTGTATGTTACACACCAGCATCCTGCACTTACACCGTCAGTTTTAATATGCGCAACAGCAGCACCACCTACAAAATGTTTTCCCGTATACGCTTTTGAACCGCCAGTTGCACTATCTCCTTCTCCTCTAGCCAATGCCTCAATGTTCTTTAACGCAAGTCCGTTTTTCGAGTGGTCTTTAGATAGATTGATGCTTACGTTGATTGCAAAAAATAATGCAATACCAAGGCAAGCTACTAAGCCTAAAATTTTCTTTTTCATAAACTTATCATTTATGTTATTACTTCCATTCCGTCCTTTTTCAAGTATATATCCTTTCAACGAGAGAGATGACGTGTGTCTCAATTTTTATTATCTTTGTCCTTTCTTCTTTTTTGAGGAAATGGGGCGGTGTCGGGAACTTGCTAGGGTTGAGCCGGCACCGCTATTTTCCCCCCTGAATGTTTTTAAATGGTTAATATCTATTCTATTACATGGCCTTCTAGCTTAAGCTCGTGTAATACGGGTGAGGTGTTACATAACACTTGTATCGTTTTCGTGAAACGTCCGAGCGAGTTGGGCTTGAACGTGACGAGTATAGTTCCTGTTTTTCCGGGAAGAACAGGGCGTTTATCCCAATGCGGGTCGGTACAACCGCACGAGGTTTGCACGTCTTTTATGATGAGAGGGTGTGTTCCCGTGTTTTTGATGGTGTACGTCACTTGCGGGTGGTCATCGTAATGGATCGTTTTCAAGTCAAGCGAATCCTGTTGGATTTCCACGGTCGTGGCCGGGGCGTTTGTCCAGTCGGAGGGCTGGGGGATAAACGCGAACCACGAGGTGAGGGCTCCTAGGGAAGCAACCAATAACAAGATAAAATATACGGGAAATCTCTTTTTCATACCTTATTATTATATATCGTATCGAACTAGTTTCGCGTCGGGTGTTGTCCCGTAAAGTGCATTCTCTTCCAGGTCATAGGAGATATAGGTTGCCATTTGAGGAATGGTGCGAGTCTCCAACAGCGTTCCGTCCCAATCGAAGACGAGTAGGGTCGGGCAGTTCGCTATTTTCTGTCGTTCGGCTTTATAGGTTTTACCGGAATAAAGCACGAAAATACGATCGTTCGAGACTGCCACGTCCTGAAACCCGGTAATATTATCCGCGTAGTAAGCTACTCGAACAGCCCCTTCATTGCGTGCATCCACGTGGGGATAGTAATAGCAATGACGGCAGGTAAGCGTGATCGTTTTGCCCTCGATACGACAAATGTCGATTTGACCGCTACGGATGTCCGTGCAGACGAAAGCCTTGTTATCCGGTCGGAGGCAAAGGACTGTACTTGCCCAAAGAACACTTGTCGAATATGGAGATAGGTCCGGGTAACCCGGATGAACGGGATAATCGATGAAATAGGATTCGCTGTCGTCCTCCAATGAATAATAACGGTAGCGACCTTGTTCGTATAATCCCGTGGAGATAACAAAATTATCTCCTTGTACTGCGGAGAGGTGAATGGCATCATTCGTTAAAGCAAGTGGGGGTGTTGTGGAACCACGGCTTACCCCGGATGGATTATAACGGTGGAGTTTGCCTGTTTCAAAATCGAAAGCAGAAATCTCCCCTTGACTATTCACGGAGAGGTTATCGACCGTGTAAGCCTCGTTTGTTCCGTCACCGAGTGGTAACCAATCTTGCGAGGAACGGGTGGAAAGGTTGACGAGATTAACGTTCGTGAGCTTGTTACGCAAGCCCACCGCGAGAATATCCCCATGTTTCGTGATCTTTGATGGAGATGTGATTCCATAAGCAGAAAGATCGGCAACCAGCGTGGAAGTAACATCGTTTCCCGTGGCTTGAATGTCCGGGGAAACGGAAAGGTAACTGTTATCCGTGGAACAGGATGCGAACAGTGGAACCAAGAGTAGTGTTACAAGATGTTTTTTCATGGTTTTAATTCTTTTAAAGTCATTCCCGGGAAAACCCACCCATTTTCTAAGAAACATTTACCTCGAGCATCAACGCAGTCCTTGTAAGGGTCTATTTCTCCTTTAGAAAGTGCTTCGATATTACGTAATGTCATTTCTTTTTCCTTTGTCGGATTCGAAAAGCTGGTACATAATCCTAATAATAGGATTGTTGTGATGGATAGTGATAATTTTCTCATAATTTTTTTCATTATATGGAATTTTTGTTTAACTTGCACCTATGTACGATTGTTTTTGAAACAAAAATATGAGAAATAAATCGGAAATAGACAATTTAATTATGGCAAAATTATGCTAGATTTTGAAAGGATTAAAAAAAAGTTATTACATAAGGAAATAATTATTGGTATGGTCATGATTATATTGGTAATTATTTCTTGTGGGTATGTTATGCACGAGTGGTTTGTGGGGGAGAAATATAATTTAAAAGATAAGTTATTGCAACAAATGACATTGAGTGTGGGGGTTTGGAACAAGTCGGAATCAATGAATTCTGCGAAGAGAAAAAAGTCTTATTTTTTTCCAGATGAATATGGATTGGATATGTATGTGGATGGAAAAAAGTATTCTTTTAAAATCGATCCCACGGAGGATCTATTCCGAGTGTATACAAGTATAGATTGTGATATGAATTTGGAAAATTCAATGACATTGGCATGTTTGGATAGTTTGGTAAAATCTCGTTTGGGGAAAGACGTTTGGAATATGCCTGTTGTATTTAGGAGGGTGGATTCGTTGGGGAATTTGATAGAGACGTATCCACTGGAAAATAAGACATATATGGACATGGATGAGGCAGGATACGTGAGATTAGGGTATATTGGTGGGGAGAAGATAGGGTTGTTTTTTGATTATTCGTGGAAGGTTTTTTATAAAAAATTCTGGGGTCGGGTGTGGGGTGGAGGCATCGTGGGAGCTATTATAATTGGATTGATCATTTTTTTCATGAGACTGATTCAAAAATACAGGAGGGGGAAGGAGTTGCAAGAGAACGCTTTCCGGCAACGAATACATGATTTGAAAAATCCGGTTGCGGCAGTTGAGAGTACACTTTATAATGTATACATGAAAAATCCGGAAGCATTTAAAAGTCGGGATGGAAGAGATTGCTACAAGGAGTGTGAGGAGATGCTAGGGGAATTGAAGTTAGATATGGCTAGTGTGTTGGGAATGGCTGCCATGCTGCATGCTAGACGGGTTGCGTGGAAAGAAATCAGATTACAGGAAGAAGTGAGGAAGTTGATCGCTGAGTTTAAATTAGCTTACCAGGGGAGAAAAGAGGTGAACGTGTCTCTTGATTACAGGTTAACAGAATGTTTGATGTTATCGGATTTGTTTTTGTTCGCATTACGTAATTTGATAGATAATGCGGTAAAATATTCCGGTGACGTGGCTAATATTACTATAGCTTGTTATGAAGAAGGAAAGAAAATCGTGATTTCGGTCGAGGATCAGGGAAGAGGGATTGATAAAAAAGATCTTCCTTATATTTATGAGGAGTTCCGACGAGTTGGAAAAGAGAAAGAAGTAAAAGGATACGGTCTTGGGTTAGCTTTCGTGAAAAAGGTCGTGAGAAAACATGGAGGGAAAATCACCGAGAAGAGCGAACTGGGGGTAGGATCAAAGTTTATAATAAAAATTCACTATCATGGAAAAAAAGATAAAGCTTTTGTACGCGGAGGACAACAAGTCTGTTCGGGAGAATTATACGGAGATGCTGTCCGATCTGGGGTATGACGTGCATGCCGTGGAGAATGGAGTCGAAGCAATAAAGAGCTTTTTTAGAGGAGAGTATGATATTGTGCTGCTTGATATGGATATGCCGAGTATGGGTGGAGCTGAAGTGATCGAAAAGATAAGAGAGAGGGGAGTACGTGTCCCTATCGTGGTACTTAGTGAGTTTGATCAGTATGAATTGTCCGTGTTGGGCAAGGATGGTGGTGCAGATGATTTCGTGAGTAAAAATTGGCCACCCCAATCCTTGCTAATTCGTTTGGACAAGAGATTGAGGGATACGTTGAAACGGGTGGAAGAAGGCGAGCGAGTGGTGTTTCGGTTGTCGGCAGATACTACTTTTGATAAGGATAAAAGAGTACTTATCGTGAAGGGGCAAAAGCAACACTTGAAACCTATGCTTGCAAAAGTGATGTGGATGTTGTGCACGAGAAAAAATGAAGATATTACCATAAAGGAATTATGTATGTGGTTATGGGGAGTTGAAAATGAGGTGAAAGCAAGTGAACTTTCGTCTTATATTTCAGATTTGAGGAAAAAATTGAAACCGGATGAATCTATAGAACTGTTAAGAGGCTTTGGCGGAACTTATAAACTTATAACCATGGAGTTATGAATAAGATCATAACTCGTAGCGTAAAATGCAAAAATCCAAGTCGATCCCCACGGTATATAGCGTGTTCGAGTCTCCTTTTGATGCTATACGCAGGATAGGCATACCCATGTTGATGATTTTTTTCAGGTTGAAATCGTAATCGTACACGAGTAGGGTCGTGGGAACCGTGGAAAAATCCCGGATTCCAGAGGTTCGTTTCGTGGTCGGAAATTCCGTGTCTTTATCTTGTTGCAGGGCAACGATATAATCTTTGGTTAGTACAATTTCGAGAGGTCTATTATCATCATCAAAAAAATGGAATTTTCCATCCTTGATTTCATAAGATGTTTTAGGAGCTGTTTTTTCCCATTTTAGCTGAAAAATGCTGTCCTTTTGTTCATATAGAGCAAAATATGGAAATAGACATGTATTATAAATAAATTTCTTGTTATATGGATTGTAATATAAACCTCCCATCCGGGTGGTGTAGTCCATGTCTACTTTTTCTTTTAACGGACTTTCCCCGAAGAACGATATGGATGAATCCGCGTGAATCCATTGGAATGGATGTTCGTTTTCGGGTTGTATGGAAATAAATTCATTTTCTGCGATTTGAATAACATCCAAACAATTCTTAATTGGATCAAGAGGATGTGAAATAAACGGATCTTTGCCAGCTAATAAACTGTCAATAGAATAGTAAGCTTGTTGATCCAGGTTGAGATCATAGGCGAATATTTTATTGCCGATAGACTTGGCGAGAACTGGCATATTAAATTCTTTGGGTCCTCGTCCGAATTCTCCCATTACCCCGATTTCTTGTTTAGCATCAATATCAACAACATGTAAAAAATAATCAGGATTGAACGGGTCTTCCCAAACCAAGTAGTGATCACATAAGATTAATACCCCCGGCATTTGGGTGAACATGCTGTCGAGAATGACGGCCGTGGGACGTAAGGTCAAACGTTCAACGTTTTTTCTGGAAGAGGTTGAACAAGAACAGAATATGATGATGCTCGTCAGAAGGGTACTAGCGAGAGTAAAGTAAGATTTCATCGTTACGGGATTTATTATTAAACGCCATAACAAATATACTAAATTTTATCGGGAATCGGTAATTAATTTTTGCATATCCCGTTTTATCTCTTCGGTGGCCGAGGAGGGGATTTTCGGGGCTTTTTCGAGTACTAGGCGGGCGGTGGTGATGGCCTTGTCGGTTTGGCCGCTTTCGTCGTACATCTTGGCGAGGAGGTAGAGCGGGTAGAGGCGGTTGGGGACCATATGGGAGGCTTTCAGGTAGGCAGCCTCGGCTTGGGGGTATTGTTTCAACGTCTGGTAGTTTTTGCCCATGATGTTGTGGATCATGGGGTCGGAGGAGAGGTGGGCGGCTTCTTCGAGGATGCGGTTGCTCGCTTCCGGTTGTTGGGTACGGGAAAGGCATTGGCCGTATTCGAAAAGGAACGCGGGTTGGTCTTTCAGAATAGGGTAGAGCTTCCGGTAATTATCGACCGTTCGCTCGAATATCTGCATGTTGAAATAAAGTTGTTCGGATCGCCAGCGTCGATAAGCTTGTTCCCGTGTTTCGCTCCCGGTGGTGATGAGGTAGACCGGGAGGAGAAGAGAGAGGTAGAATAATGCCGTGATCCAGCGTGATCCCGTGGATATGCGGGAGGCGGGACATTGTGCCACGAGTAAGGTGAAGACGATGAGTAAGGGTAGCACGTTGAACGGGTAGGAGAAACAGGCGAACACGAGAAAGGCTACCAGGGAACCGATGATTCCCGCCTGTCTGGTGATACCGGCAGAACACGTGGCCCGGAGTGCGAAAAAGATAATTCCCAGGAAAAGGAGGAGACCGATGATTCCCGTTTCCGTCGTGATTTGCACGAACTCGTTGAAGGCGGTTTCCGGGGCATCGGCAACAAGTTCTTCTTGCGGGGAACGATTGTCTGCCGAGAAATAAGCCGCTTGCGCATCGCCGTAAGCCCCGGGAAAGTTACCGAAACCGACTCCCGTTGCCGGATGGGAGAATACGAGGGTGGAAGATACCTTCCAGATAAGCCAACGTCCGTCCGCGGATTCCTTTTTCATGTGGTATATCCCGGTTAGTAATCCCGTGGCAACAAGCAGCAGGCTCGCGGAGATAATGGTAAAATACATCCTGTGTTTCCGGTAAAGAGAATCCAAGTGACGACGGAAGTGGAAGTAATCGCTCAACACGAACGAGCATCCAGCCATTGCGGCTAACCAGGCTCCCCGGCTCATCGTGGCGGGAAGTACCAGGATGAAAAGTACCAGAACAATTCCCGACAGTACCCGGACGAATCGACGGGCCGTAAGCGTGTAATATAATGTCAGGGGTAATACGGCAACAAGAAAACCGGAATAAGGACCCGGGTTAAAGAATGAGCCTGTTAATTCAAAACGACTGTGATGAGAAGGGGTGAACCCGTAGAGTTGGGCGAGTCCCCAAAGCGCCTCGATGGCTCCCGTGAGGAGCAGGGCCGCGTGAGTAAAGCCTAATGGGGCGAACGTGGTTAATCTTCTGAAAAGAAAATAAGTGACGGCAACCAACACGAGTAATCCTGCCCGTGTGGTGGCTGCCGATCCCGAATAGTGGAAATTCCAAAGAGTATATCCCACGTAAAGAACAACCAGCATGTCGGTTATCGTGAACCGGAACGGGCGTATCCAGGCCAGCGGGAGGCAGGCTAGACTTACTATGATGATAATTTTGTAAAAACAGAAAATTTTAGCAACCCGGTTACCCAAAGTTTCGTCTACGGCGAAAGCCGTTGACAGCAAGAGCAGGACTAACGTGAATACCACGATGCCCGGCAAATATGTTTTTATGTGTTCCCGAAATCGCATCTTGTTTTATTTTTTACAAATGTAAAAAATATGCAACGGGCTGCATTAGGGAATTATGAGAAAATTATGAGAATTTTGCGGGTAATTAAAATAGATCAGCATGAGTACCTGTTCGTACGAGTCTAACAATTTGTATACTGTGATTGGTGGAGTATATTAATAACCAATCAGGTTGAATATGGCATTCACGGAAACCTGTATATTGCCCGGTTAATGCATGATCCTTATTTTGACGAGGAAGAGGTTTCCCCTGAGATAATAGTTGGATAATATAGTTTAATTTACTCTCGTCTAGATGACGTTTACGGGCTAATTTGATATCTTTTAGATATTGGTGAGTAAATTCTATTTTATACATTATTCGACAGCTTTAAGATAATCTTCAAAACTATCACATTGGATGGTGTTTCCTTCTTTGGCATCCTGCATGGCTTGCAATGTATCTGGATTAATTTGTTTATTGCTGGCGTGCTTTATTTTTTTCAAGTATTTCACTATTTTGAGAAGTAACTCTGTTTGATCAAGATCCATAATCTCTTCCATGGCTTCTAATTTGAGTGCAGCAACTTGTTCCGTTTCGTATTGATACGTGACGGAGGGTTCATGTAAGGCCTGTTGTTTTTTCTTTTGCTGTTTGTAAGGTTTTGGTTTGTTGGTCATCATGGCTATTCCTTTTTATTTGTATTTACAAATATAGGGAATTTGTGGTTGAAAATCAAGCGTATTTGGGGACAATAAAGTAACCGAGAATCATTCTTCATTTTCAATTTTCAATTCTCCATTTTCGATTGGTTCTGTTGGTGTTTCTTTGAAAATGTCGTATTTGTTTAATGGTTGCATGTATTTCAACCACCGGAAATCTTTTAACCGGGCTTCTTCGGGATCAGCGAGGAAGAGGGGATTCAGTTCCCCGTCAGGTTTATTCATGAAGATGATGTCTGTTACTTTTCGTTTGTCGATCATGATACGGATATTGGAACTCGTGGCGGTGTTGATACCGATGATAGCCCCCTTGTCATCCGGGAAATAGATGGTTTCGCCGTTACCGTTCACGTATACCATGTATAGCTCGTTGTCCTTGAAATATCCGGTCATATTACGCCCTTTGATCTGGTCGTACATCTCGGTTTCTTCCCGTCGGGCAACCATGAAGGCTTTAGTATTCAGATAGAATTCCTTTATTTTCCCGTCTCCCGTGAGTAGTGTGATTTTCTCCGCGGTCATCTGGTTACCGCTTGCCCAGGTTACCGGTTCATTGAAAAGAGTGATGGTTGAATCGACTGACAGGTATACCATGGAATCGCATAATCCTTGCATATCCTGACTATAGAATTTCACCTTGTAATAGGCCCTTACGATTTGATTTTTCGCGGAATCCTGATCCATGAAAAGCGTGTCCGCATGCAGGAAAAGGGAATCCTGTTTTCCGACCATGATCAGGAGGGCGCTGTCCGTGACGAATGCCCTGTTACGTTCCCGATCCATTTGCGCGTATTCTCCTTTCACGATCACGTCATTGATCGTGTCGACGAGGGTGACATTCTGGTAAAGATTTGCCATCCCCGTGATACTGTCGATGACCATCGTGTCGGCAACCCCACCGTAGGAGAGGTGGGTTATCCGGTTATTCTTGTATAATTCGGCATGTCCCAGTTGCGAGTCATACCACCCGTCCTCGGAGTAAAGGGTGTTGTTATCCTCGCCCTTGCCGTATATGTTCGTGGGGCCCAAGATGGAGACTATTTTTGTTTCCGTGTTGTATTTCAAGGTATCCGAATAGATCGTGTAATCGGGAGAGACTACTTTCACGCTATCTTTAAAGAATGCCATTTTGGTTTGGGTAAAATAGTTCCCTTTTTTACTATCCAAAGTGTTCGTGCTGTCTTTTAGTCTTCCCCAGTTGAAATAATACCCGATGTCGAACAGTCCGTCGTAGTCAAGATAGTTGGTGGTCAAGGTGATTTGGGGGTCTTTGAGAACGACGTTTCTACGTACTTGAATTAGTTTTTTGTTGGCGTCGTAATACATGTAATCACCGGACATACGGATGCTATCGTTTTTGATCACCCGGACATGTCCGAATGCTTCAAGATAACTGGAGTCGGGAAGGTCGTATTGGTAAAGGCTGTCACACCACATGAGCGTGTTTTCGTGCGTCATGTGGACGTTACCGACAAATCTGGACGGTTTACCTTCTGTACCGACATGCAGGCTGTCAGCGTTTACAATTTTGACCTGAGCCTTTTTATTTCCCTGTGCTACTACTGATTGTAGGGGGAGTAATCCCCATACAATACATATTATCCCAACCCAAAAAACTACTCTCATCGCGGAAAAATTGAATTACTTGAACCACCCGTCGTAGTGGAACTTCATATCTTTAAATTCATCATCGATATGGATATAGGTATTTTCCTGTTTTTCCTTGATCCATTTATCGAGGACTTCCTGTTGTTTTTTGCTTTTTAAACCGTTTTCAAAACTTAACCAGTCATCGTCCAGGTTGGCCGTGTGTGAAGGGTAGTATGCTTTTATCTTGATAATCTTGTACTCTTCGCCAGTCCGGGTTTGATCAAGGAAAGGTGCTGATATTTCACCTACTTTCATGTTATTTACCTGACGGGCCATTTCACCTTGAATTAATTCTTTCGGCAATTTGGAATCGGCATCCTCCTCGTTGAAGATTAGTCCCCCGTTGTTCTTGGTTTTTTTATCCATGGAGAAAATATAGGCGGCTTGTTCGAATGTTACTTCCTTGTCGTTGATATACATTAACACGGAATCCAGGTGTTGGATGGCTTCTTCCCGTTCTGTTTCGGAAATACGGGGACGAAGCAGGATGTGACGCACGTTTACTTTATCTCCCTGACGGTCGATGTATTGCAGGATGTGAAAACCGAATTCGGTTTCAATGATTTTGGATACTCTGCCGGGTTTCAAGCTGAACGCGGCTTCCGCGAATTCCGGGGCCAGGTCGTTCTTGGATTGGTAACCGAGTTCCCCACCTTTGGCTGCCGATCCCGGGTCTTCCGAGTAAAGCACGGCCAGCGTGTTGAACGTTTGTTTTCCTTCGAGGATATCTTCACGGAATTCTCTCAACCGGTTGCGGATACGTTCTTTCTCGACGTCACTGATTCTCGGTTTTACCACGATTTGTTGAATTTCGTATTTGTCTGGAACTTCGGGAAGACTGTCTTTATTGAATTTCCGGTAGAAATACCTGACTTCCGAGGGGGTTACCCGCACGTTGTTCACGATCTTCGATTGCATCTGCTGGGTGATTATTTGCTCGCGGAGCGGGGCACGCATCTCGTTTTTGATGTCATCGTATGATTTACCGAAATAGGTTTCCAACCGTTCCCGGGAACCGATATGACGAACGTATTGATCCAACTGGGAGTTCAAGGCATTTTCAACTTCCGTGTCGGTAACCGTGACGCTATCTATTTTAGCTTGAGCTACTAATAGCTTTTGAACCAGTAGATTCTCGAAAATTCTGGCGCGAGCATCTTTCGTCGAATTGACGATCGTTTGCGATTGTTCATGCAAAAGTTGGTTCTCGATATCTGATTTCAACACGATTTCTTCACCCACGATAGCCACGATCTTGTCGACCACGTTTTTTTGGGCCGAGACGTAACTTGCTAAAAATAACAGTACAAGCAGTGATAAATATCTCATAATTTATTAATAAGGTTATACTCAATAAAAACGCTCTAAACTAATACTTTTTCTTCAAATCCGCGAATAATCCGGCCGTTTTCGCATTTTTATTTTCATTTTTCAAATTCTGTTAGTATATTTTGACGTAATCTTTTCGAATTCCTTCCGCGTTAATGTCTTTTTCAAGGTTCTCTTCGAAGGAGATTTTACGTTTGTTCAGTAACAATATCTCGATCTCTTTCTGCACGTAACCGAGAGGTGCCGTTTCATGTTCCTGCCGGATTTCGTTTATCTTCAGGAAATAGTAATTCTCGTCGTCCTCGATCTCGATGTATTCCTTGTTCTTATACTTGCTTTCCCATTCGGCAGAGGTGATGGGCAACAGGTTTAACAAGTTGCGCAACTCGATCCATTGATCGTTGAAATTATCGTATTTTCTGGCGGAAGTAATGCAATATTCTTCAAGTGCTTCTTGATCCTTGGCCTCTTTCGAACGGAACCATTTCCGGGGATTGTCAATGTTGGGGACGGATTTGGGAATTACCACGAACAAGGCTCTCACGACGGGAGTGTTTAATATGAAGTTGAATTTATTGGCGTCGTAGTATTGCGCTATCTCCCGTTCGCTTACTTCCCGGCTTAATTTTTGAGAGATTAATTTCTCTTTGTATTTATGAATCAGGATCGAGGAGGAGTAATCTTCCACCTGTTTCCGGATATTTTTTTCCTCGTCGTTCAGGTTTTGGGTGGCCTTGTGCAACAATAACTCTCTCGTGATCCAGTTTCTCACGTAACTTTGTGCCATGATGAGGCTGTCGTTTGTTGAAGTGCCCGTGGGAATGAAGTTCGTGACTTCCGATTTCAGCAGATATTTGTCGAAAACCTTTGCCACGGGGAGATCGTTGGCTGTGAACTTCTCGTTACATGCCCATAAAAAAGGGATAAAAAACAGTATATGTTGTAGTTTCATGTTCTGGTCTGATTTATATTTGGGCGAAAATAATAAAAAGCGATTTAAATATCTCGAATTACGAGAGTTTTTTCATGTATTTTGTATTTTTGTGGATGCAATTCAAGTTATGACCCGTGATATAAAGGAGATATTAAAGACTTACTGGGGATACGATGATTTTCGGTCCTTGCAGGAAGATATCATCCGTTCCGTGCTGGAGGGGAAGGACACGCTTGCCCTCATGCCGACGGGAGGGGGTAAATCGCTCACGTATCAGGTGTCGGGATTAGCGATGGAGGGGATTTGCGTGGTGGTGACCCCGTTGATCGCCTTGATGAAGGATCAGGTGGAAGATTTGAAGAACAGGCAGATTCCGGCGGAAGCTATTTACACGGGCATGAAGCCGGAACGGGTCGAGTCGATTATTAATAAATGTATTTACGACACGGTGAAGTTCCTTTACGTTTCACCGGAGCGATTGTACTCGGAACGATTTCGGGAAAAATTGCGGTTGATGAACGTGTGTATGATTACGGTGGACGAGGCTCACTGTATCTCGCAATGGGGGTATGATTTTCGCCCCCCATACTTGCGAATAGCGGAGGTGCGTGAATTCTTTCCCGGGGTGGTCACCCTAGCCCTCACGGCAACGGCAACTCCCGAGGTGGTGGAAGATATACAGAAACAATTGCATTTTTCGACCCCGAATGTCCTGTCAAAAAGTTTCCGGCGGGAGAATATTTCTTACGTGATCCGAGATACGGAGGCGAAGGCTTTGGAATTATATAATATATTGTCTAAAGTTCAGGGAGGGGCTATCGTGTACGTCCGTACCCGGTTGAAGGCTTCTTCCATTGCCGCGTTCTTGAACAAGGCGGGTATAAAATCCGATTTCTATCACGCCGGGTTGTCTTCTTTGCAGCGATCACGTCGTCAGGAGGACTGGAAGAGCGGGAAGGTTCCCGTGATCGTGGCGACGAATGCTTTCGGGATGGGAATCGACAAGCCGGATGTCCGGGTCGTGGTGCATTACGACGTGCCGGATAGTCCGGAGGCGTATTTCCAGGAGGCCGGGCGTGCCGGACGTGACGGGAAGCGGGCGTATGCCGTGTTGCTTTCGAGCCGGGCGGCTTTGGGCGGTTTGAAGAAAAGGATCGATGACGCTTTCCCGCCGAAAGATTATATATTAAGGGTGTACGAGGCTTTGGCAAATTACTACCAGTTGGGAGAAGGAGAGGGTGAAGGCCGGGCGTTGGAGTTTAATTTAAAGGTATTTGCCCGTAATTTCAAGTTGAACGAGGCGAGGGTGATGTCTTCGATCGGGATATTGCAAGTGGCGGGGTACCTGGCTTACACGACGGATATTAATTCCCGTTCCCGGGTGATGTTTACCGTGTTAAGGGATCGGTTGTACGAGTTCGAAACGGGCGATCCTTTGCTGGAAAAGTTAATGGTACTTCTGATGAGAAATTACGCCGGGATATTCGTGCAGGATGTTTACGTGGACGAGGGGTTTCTAGCCGATCAACTGGATGTGAAACGGAAAACACTGTACGATGCGTTTGTCTCCTTGGCGAAACGCAAGATTATCCGTTACGTGCCGGGGGATGCGAAGCCTTATATCGTGTATTATCAACCCCGTTTACCCTTGTCTTACATCACGATCGGGCGGGAAGCCTACGAGAACCGGAAGGAATTGTTCGTGGCCAAGATCGAGGCCATGGCCCGGTATATACAGGATGACGAGACTTGCCGACAGCTTTTGCTGATGGAGTATTTCGGTCAGAAAGAAGAGAAGGCCTGCGGGATATGTGATGTCTGTATCGGGAAAAAGAAGCGGTTACAGGCGAGGGAACGAAAGAGTTTGGAGGAACAAATCTTGCAATTGCTCGCGGAACGGGATGTCAACGTCAGGGAGTTGGTGCGACTGTTCGGGGAAGACGAGCAACTGGTGGTTGACCGGGTGCGGAAGTTGTTGGATGAAGGGAAAATTCACTATGTTTCAACTTTAGTTTTAGGGTTGGTAAAAAAATCTTGAAATTTGTCGGTACCTTTTTTCTCGTGAAGTGTTATAAAGGAAAATAACACAAGAATGGAGAAAGAAACAGATCATATTATTCAACTTATCGTGAAAAGTCTTCGCGGGGAGCTTACTCCCGGGGAGGAATCTCTTTTTTCGGCTTGGAAATCCCGTTCGAAGGCAAATGAGGAGATGTATCAGCGATTGGAGCGTGAGTATCTGGAACATTCCGAGTACCCTTTGTACGAGCAGTTTCATAATCGTCGGGAGTGGATGGTGGTCAAGAAGGGGATTCACGGGAGACGTTCGATTTATCGTTTCTATCGTGTTGCTGTCGCTGCGGCAATCGTGTTATTGGGAGTATCTTCTTACCTGGTGTTATCCGTGGATCGGGAGAAGAACCCGGTTGTAGCCCACGTGGAACCCGTGAAGCATTTTTCTTTCGGTAAAAAGGCCTCGTTGATCTTGGCGGGTGGGGATACCTTACAGATCGTGCCCGGCGTGGCGGACACGCTTACCAAGGAATTGCCTTTCGTGAGCAATAACGGGGAAACATTAATCTATCACACGGTGAAGACCGCGGATTCATTGGTATACAACACGCTGGAAATTCCCCGGGGTGGTGCGTATTCTTTGCAACTGGCGGACGGAACGAAAGTCATGTTGAATTCCGATTCCCGGTTGAGGTTCCCGCAGGCTTTCTCTGGTGATACGCGGGAAGTATACCTGGAAGGGGAAGGCTTTTTCGAGGTGGCGAAGAATGTGGCAAAACCTTTTATCGTGCATTGTGATAAATATGACGTGCGTGTGCTAGGTACCACGTTCAATATATCCGCTTACCGGAATGACCCCGTTTCCATGACCACGCTTGTCGAGGGACGGGTAAATATAGAATGTGGTGCCTCCGCGGTCGTCTTGACTCCCGGTCTGATGGCATCCGTTATCGGTTCGGAGATTTCGACCCGGGAGGTAAATGTGGATTCTTATATCTCCTGGACCAAGGATCAGTTCAGTTTCAACGAGGAGCGGCTGGAAGATTTGTTGAAGAAGATTTCTCGTTGGTATGACGTGGATTTCGTGTTTGAAAATGTCGTGATTAAAGAATACAAGTTCTCCGGGTTTATCCCCAGATACGAGAGTATAACGGCTGTTCTGCAAATTATGGAACAAGCTGCCAATGTGACTTTTAAGGTTGATAACAAACAAATAATGGTTTACACGCATCAGGAATAAAATAGGTGTTATTATAATTTTTATTTAAAGTTTTATACATGAAAAGATGGATTACCTTAGGTATGGTAATACTATTAGTATTGCCATGCGCTCAAACTTCATTTGCTTCTGTGAGAAAGAAGAAAACAGTCGCAACGGAAACGAAAAAAGAGCCGGTGAAGCGGCAGAGTAAATATGATAAATTGGTAAAGAACAAATTATGCGAAACAGCCCAGGGAAATTTCGTGACCTTGCATAAGGTGGAGGGGAAAGTCTATTTCGAGATTCCCATGAAATATCTGGAGCGGGAAATGTTACTGGCTTCCACGATTTCCGAGGCAAGTGATAATAATTTGTGTGCTATCGGTTACAAACCGAAAGACCCGATGCACATTAAATTCACGAAAACGGATAGTACTATTTTCATGCGTGAGGTGAACGTGTCGGCAACCTGTAATCTCAACGAGGGACATATCCGGGAGGTGATGGCTAGAAGTTTTATGGATCCGATTATCAACTCGTTTAAGATATATTGTTACACGAATGACAGTTCGGCATTTTTGATCGACATGACTTCTCTGTTTACCGGTAATTCGGAGCGATTAGCACCGATTTCCAGCGGGGGCGGTTTGGTCGAGATCACGGCCACGTTCAATAGTTCGGGTTCTATCCTGGATGATATCAAGGCTTTTGATGATAACGTGACGGTAAAATCCTACCTGTCTTATTCCGTGTCAGCCAAGATGATGGGAATGTTTATCGTGAAGAAAAACGAGCCGCTGACGGTTAAGGCTACTCGCACGTTGTTGTTGTTGCCGGAGGAGAAGATGCATCCTCGAATCAGCGATACCCGGATTGGAGTGTTTGTTTCCAACACGAAACAGCATATATCCACGGACGAGGATCAGATTCAAATTTACACGCTGGCTAATCGTTGGCGGGTGGAACCGAAAGACGTGGAGGCTTACAAACGGGGGGAACTTGTGGAACCCGTGAAACCGATCGTGTATTATATTGATGATGCTTTCCCGACTATGTGGAAGGAGCCAATTCGGAAAGCCGCTTTGCGTTGGAATAAAGCCTTCGAGAAGATCGGGTTCAAGGATGTGATTCAAGTTCGTGATTTCCCGAAAGACGATCCGAATTTCGACCCGGATAACTTGAAATATTCTTGTATCCGTTATGTTCCGGCAGCGATTTCAAATGCTATGGGGCCCTCTTGGACAGATCCGAGAACCGGGGAGATTATTAATGCTTCGGTGATTGTTTTCAATGACGTGGTGAAGTTAGCCAACCAATGGCGTTTTTTACAGACATCACAGGTTGATCCTTCCGTGCGGACTAAAAAGTTACCGGATAATATTCTGGAGGAATCCATTGAATATATTATTGCTCACGAGGTTGGCCACACGCTCGGATTGATGCACAATATGTCGGCTTCCGCCGCTTATCCTGTTGATTCTTTGCGTTCGGCCAAGTTCACGCAGAAATACGGGACTACACCTTCTATCATGGATTATGCGCGGTTTAATTATGTGGCCCAACCTGAGGATAAAGGGGTGAAACTGACACCACCAGACTTGGGTATTTACGATGAATACGTGATTAAATGGTTGTACACGCCTTTGTACGGCCTGTCAGCGAAAGAGGAGCAAGCAACTTTGGAAAGTTGGATTGACGAGCATGCGGGAGACCCGATGTATCGTTACGGGAAACAACAGGTGATTGCTCGTTATGATCCGAGTGCGTTGGAGGAAGATTTGGGTGATGATGCTATAAAAGCCGGGGATTACGGTATCAAGAACTTGAAGTATATCGTGGCTAATATGAACGATTGGTTCCAAGATGACACGGATGGTTCTCACCGGGAAAATTTGTATAACGAGTTGGGAAATCAATACTATCGTTATTTGAAGAACGTCATGTATAACGTGGGTGGTATTTACCTGACAGAAGTAAAACCGGGTACGGCAGGGAAGACTTATCAATCGGTTCCGAAAGATCTTCAACGCAAGTCTTTCTTGTGGGTGATCAAGCAATTGAAAAATAGCGATTGGCTGAATAATCCTAGCCTTACCGATCAATTCGGTTTGCGTGTGGCTTTACCTCCGATCGTGTGTTATTACACGGCAACGGAATTGTTGGGTACTTACAAGAATGTGGTTTTGTCTGCTCACGTGTCTCAGAATCCCTACACGTTGAAGGCTTATTTTGACGATCTGTATAGCCAGATATGGGAGAGTGCTGTGCAGAATCGCAAACCGACAGAGGGGGAGAAGATATTACAGCGTTTGGTGGTTGACCAGGCAGCTGATGTGATTACTAAAAAGAGTAAACTGGTGAAGGTGTTGACAGACCCGGATGAGGGCTTGGGAATGGAAAACGCCTTTATGCCTTCCGTGGATGAGATCGTGGCTTACGGTTTGGACCCGACCGGATTGGTGGGACAATACCAAAATGCGTTGCGGGAACTGGAACAAGTTCAAGGTAAAGGCATCGTGGCCAAACAATTGACCTCTTTCGGTCATGGATATGATTGGCAATACCGGGTGAATACCCGCACGATAGATGATTCCAAGACTTATTTCTATGCCTATGCTTTACGGGTAAAGAATTTGTTAAATAGTAGGCTTGCTTCGTCGGATACCGATACGAAAGCACATTATCAAACGATGCTTTATGCTTTGGATGAAGCGTTAAATGCATTGAATAAAAAGTAAATACACGAGGTCTGTAAGGCTCTTAAAACCATGAAGGGAAATACTTTATCGGGAATCATTAAATTTCTCCGGGTTTTAAGAGCCGGAAGATCAACGAGGGGTCTTCGAATGTTTTTAATGAACCTAAACAGATTGAAAATGAGAAAAAACGTGTCTATGAAATTTGCCAACAAATACCGGTGGATTCCGAGAGTGTGTCTGCTGTTTTGTTGCCTGATTTTACACAGCCTTTCGGGTTTTTGTGACTCTCCGTCACCGAAATTCGACGAGAAAACTCCGTTGAACCTGAAATTCGAAAATGCCACGATGTTGCAGGTTTTGAATACATTGAAAAAGGAGACATCACTTGATTTTGTCTATAACCACGAAGAAATAAAAGGTATTCCTCTCATCACGAGAGAATTTAAGAATGCTACGGTGCGGGAAATTCTGGATTATTGTTTAAAGAATACCCCCTACACGTACACGCTTGTCAATGATGTCGTTATTATTAAAAAGCGACAAGAAGTCAAAGGCGTGGATAAGGTTACAGTAACGGGAGATGTGAAAGATGCCGACGGCAATCCGCTTCCGGGAGCCACGGTTTTGTTGAAAGGAACTTCTTTTGGGGTGGCCACGGATAGCGAGGGAAAATTCAAGCTGGAAATTCCCGTGCAGAAAGAGATGGTGTTGATTTTCAATTTTATCGGGATGGAAAGTCAAACTTTTGCGATCACCAAATCTGAAGAGTTACACGTTGTGCTGAAAGAGGATACCCGTGAATTGGAGGATGTTGTTGTTACCGGGTACTACACGCAGGCCAAGAACGCGTACACGGGAGAGTTGACCACGGTGAAGGGGGAGGATTTGTTAAAGGTGTCCCCGACAAATGTTATTCAGGCTTTAGCGTCTTTGGTGCCGGGTTTACGAATAGTAGAGAATAACGAACAAGGGTCTAACCCGAATGCCATTCCCGAGATTTTGATACGAGGGGCCAATTCTATCATGACCGAGAATCAGGCTGACGTGAACACGCCCTTGATTATGCTGGATGGAGTTGAGATTTCGATAGAAGAATTATATGATTTGGACATTTATGATATTGGTCAGGTTACCGTGTTGAAGGATGCTTCTGCCGCGGTGTTATATGGGGATAAGGCTGCCAGTGGGGTTATCTTGGTCGAGAGAACGAAAGTAAAGGAGGCCAAACCCCGTTTAACTTATAATTTCACGCCTAATTTCAGTTACCCGGATTTGACCTCTTTGCGCTTGTGCAACGCGGAACAAAAACTGGAACTGGAGCGTCTGGCCGGACTATATGACGAGGTGAATGGTAGTCTTGATCCCGCTTATTATTATAAATTGGATAATATTCGCCGGGGAGTTTACACGGATTGGCCCTCTAAACCGTTGCGTTGGGCTTTTTCGCATAATCATTCGGTAACGTTGACCGGAAGGGGAAACGGGATCGAGTACCGGGCTAGCGGTACTTTTAGAGATTCTTACGGTGTGATGAAAGGAGATAACCGCCGGAATTACGGTGCTAATTTCTCTTTCGCGTATCATTTGACCAATAAATTAACGTTTAATTATCGTTTTGCGTTCACGATGACGGACAGTAAGGCAAGTCCTTATGGCGATTTCTCGACTTACACGAAATTAAACCCGTATAATCCGGTGCGTGACGAGTATGGGGAATACATTAAACTTTACTATTTTGATCCGTTGCTGCAAAATGCTAATGATTCCCGGAATCAGGGAAATCCTTTGTATGATGCCACTTTGTCCAGTTTTAATAAAGGACGTAACAAGTCGTTTTCGAATTATTTGAGTATGCGTTGGGATATCCAGAAATCCTTTTTTATCACGGGTGATATTAACGTGAGCATGAACGATTCGTATAGTAAAGTATACGTGTCTCCCGACGATTCTTCTTTCGAGGATAAGTTTTTGAACCAGAAAGGTTCCTATTCTTTCACGCATAACGAGAGTACGAACTGGGCCGGAAAGATCGCATTGAATTATCGATTGCCTTTGAATGAAGCGGGAAACACCGTGTTGACCCTTAACGTGGGTTCCGATTTCAAGATGGGGAATTCCTCTACTATATCGACTAAAGCTGAGGGATTTTTGAAAGACGGGATGACTGATATTAAATTTGCCTCCCAATACGCGTCCACTCGCCCGTCCGGGGGAGACAAAAAAACGAGAGAAGTCGGTTTTTATGGCACGGGTAGTTTCGAGTTGTTGGGACGTTATTTCTTGAACGGTTCGTATAAATCGGCCGGATCGTCCCGTTTCGGAAGCGAGCATCGTTTTGCCCCAGTATGGTCGGCCGGTATCGGTTGGAATGTCGATAAGGAGAGTTTCATGGAAAACGTGAGTTGGTTGAACATGCTACGGTTGCGTTTTAGCGTGGGTTCTACTGCCAACGTGACCTTCTCTCCCTATCAGGCGATGACGACTTATAATTACACGACGGATTTGATTCATTACGCCGGGATCGGGGCCGTGCCGATCACGATGGGGAACCCGGATTTGAATTGGCAGATCACGATGAAGTACAACTGGGGGCTGAGTGCCACGTTGTTCAACGAGCGGGTTAATATTGATGCCAGTTATTATAAAAACAAAACAAAAGATGCTTTGATGCCTATATCTTTACCCTGGTCTGTGGGAGTTTCTTCCGTGCAGGTTAACATGGGAAAACTGGAAAACTCGGGGTACGAGTTTGCCATTTCTGCTCACGTGATCAAGCAAAAGGGATTGTTTTGGATGGTTACGGTAAACGGTTCTCACGTGATGGATAAATTGACGAATATATCGACCGCCTTGAAATCAATAGAGGTAGCCCAGTCATTGGGAGCCCGTCCCTCGTTGATGTTCCAGGAAGGTGGTTCTCAGTTCGGAATCTATGCCATGCGTACGGCCGGGATTGATCCGGCTTCGGGCAAAGAACTATTTATTAATAAAAACGGGGAATACGCGTTCAATTACGACAAGAATGAACGGGTAGAAGTGGGAAACACGAATCCTATACTGGAGGGAAGTATTTTCTCGACTATTTCGTACAAGGGATTTTCCTTGAACATAACCACCGGTTACAAGTTCGGGGGAGACGCTTATAACAACACGTTAGCCGATAAGGTGGAAAATATCAACCCGTGGGAAAACGTGGATCGGCGGGCTTTTACCGATCGGTGGAAAGAACCGGGGGACTTGAAGCGCTTCTTGGGTATACCCGAAAGTCAAAGTGATAATAAACGTTATTCCGAACGTTTCGTGGAGCGGGACAACTTGTTTGAAATTCGGAATATTTCGATTGCCTACGAGTTTAAGCCGGAATGGTTGAAGAAATTGGGAGTTAAGCGCTTGAACGTCGGTTTCGGGATGAGCGATATCGCCCGTTTTTCTTCGATGAAACTGGAGCGGGGAACTTCTTATCCTTTCGAAAGGAGCTTTAATATTACGTTCAGACCGACTTTTTAGTAAACAGTAAATCAGAAAGCGTATGAAAAAGATAATAATTCTACTGTGTATACCGTTCTTCTTTATTCGGTGTGATAGTTTTCTGGACGTGAATCCGGATTCGGAGGTGGTGAATAAAGATATGTTCAACACGGCAAGCGGTGTTGAAGATGCACTTTACGGCGTGTACATGACCATGGCGACCAAGGATATGTACGGTCGGTTGATGTCAACGATGATACCGGAGATTCTGGGGCAGAATTTCACTTCAACTTATCAATACCTGCCTTATCTGGGACGTTTCGAATACGAGCGGAGCGAGACTAGAAACATGTACAAGAATATCTGGAAAACCAGTTATTTGACGATTAGTTACCTGAATAATATTATCGAGAATCTGGAAGAAAAGAGTGAGAAGGATTTTCGCCATTACAACCTGTATATGGGTGAGGCTCTGGGATTAAGAGCCGCGATACATTTTGATTTGTTGCGATTCTTTGCCGTGCATATCACCTCCACGAACGAGGCGGCGAAAGCGAAGGCAATTCCTTACGTGACGGAATATGATTTCAAAGTAACCCCCTATTCTTCGGTGGAAGAGGCCTACGGGAAGATTATCACGGAACTCAAGAGGGCGGAAGGTTACCTGACGGAAGACGAATCGTTGATGCCGGCTAACCGCGTGGGGAACGAGAAAGGATTTACCGGGGCCCGGGTGTTACATTTTAATCTTTATGCCGCACAAGCGATGTTAGCCCGGGTGTACTGGATGAAAGGCGACATGGATAATGCCAAAGTGTACGCGGATAAGGTCATCCGGTCCGGAAAATTCCGTTTTGTCAGTAAAACTTCATTGGGGACGTTTATGCAAAAAAACGTGTCGATGGACGAGACAATATGGGGATTGTATAACGCCGAAGTGTATTCCGACTGGTTGACCTCGCATATCCGGCGGCAGGGACTTGGTGATCTCACCACGGATTTCAAAAGCATTTACGCTTACGAAGGTCCCTTGGGAAAGAAGGATTATCGTTGGGACAGCTGGTTCGGGACTTATGACCGGAGCGGTAATACCGTGGATATACTCGTGAAGATCATGGGACCGGTTTCCGACACGACGTCACTCAACACGAGTTATAGTGGTGGTCCTTACCTGGGAACAAGTATGGTGCGTATTCCGGAAATGTATTATATTATGGCAGAGGCTTTACTGGGAGAGGGGGACGTTACGGGTGCCACGGTTTATCTGGATTCCGTGGTAAGTGCCCGGGGAATGGAGAAATTTGCAGAGAGGATACCCGCTGTTAATGTAACGTTGGATAGTATCATGGTGGAACGTCGGAAAGAGTTTTTTGGCGAGGGACAATGGTGGTTCTGTTTGAAGAGATTGAATCGTTCTATCAAGCTAAGCGGTACTACCGGAACGATTATTCCCGGTAGCGACAAGATTTACGCATTGCCGCGACCCGTGGAAGAGGAAGATTATCGTCCTGAATAACAACTAAAATAGAGCGTTATGAAAAATAAATATCTACTATATATCGGAATATTCCTTTGCATGGGGATATGGGCGTGTAGCAACGATGCCGTGTACTATAACGTGAACCAGAAAAGATCTATTTATTTCACGTGGGATCGTTATAATTCAGTCACGAAGACGCAAAGCGACACCGTGTTCTTTAGTTTTGCTCTCTACAACGAAACGGAGTACGAGTACAAGGTCCCGATCAAAGTGGCCGGTATGCCTATTGATGAGGAACAGGCTTACGAGGTGGAAGTTTTGGCTGACTCTTCGACAGCCGTGATAAACAAGCATTTCAAATTCGGTAAATTGGTTGTACCTGAAAATAAAGTAGACGGGGAATTATCCGTTATACTGGAACGTACGGAGGATATTATGAATAATCCGGTAATACTTTATTTCAAGTTTAAGGAAAATGACCATTTCAAACCGATTGCCAATAATTATTACCGGTTGTCGATCGTGGATGGTGCTCTACCGGAACCCCAGTGGTGGGCTCCTAATTTCTTGGGTGTATACGCCCAGAACAATGATCGACTTTATCGGAAGATGTTGGAATATTTTTGGCAATTGGAAGAGTTGAAACCGATTTTCTTCAAGGAAAAAGTGGAAGAATTCGGGTTGTACTTGGAAAATGCTAACGCGGGATTCTACCAGTTGAAAGGAAATATCATTTGGATCAATTACGTGTTCAAGCCTGCTTACGAGTTTTATAGCGATCCGGCAAATACTTACGAGGGGTTTAAGATGGTAAATCCGGACCGATTTATCCGCTAAACTTTTAAAATTAATTGGTAAGTTATGAAAACAAAGTTATATATAATCACACTGTTATGTTTCATGGTTGGACTGTATTCCTGCTATGATGACGATTCAACCTTGGGAAAGAAGGAGGTGTCGCAGGTGACTATTTCTGCCGCTCATGATACCCTGACGACTTCTTTCGGGGAGGAACTCGTGATAAGTCATTTGAATATAGAGCAATCCGGGAAAGAGTTACCTTTGACTTATGAATGGGCGTACGGGCAACTGGATATTTCCAGTGGTGTCGTGAAGCCTTACCCGATCAAGGATACGTTGCACGTGGTGTCTACCGATCCTGAACTCCGGTATGCATTCCGGGATTTGGGGACTTTCGGTTTACGCTTGAAGGTTGATAACGGGGAAACGACCAGTTTTAAATATTTCATCTTGCAGATTGATACCGAATTTTCGGAGGGTATCACCATTTTAAGCCGGGATAATGTCGGGAAAGGACGTGTATCTTTTATGAAGACGTTGACCAAGGAGGAGATCGCTTCGGGAAAACTTCCGGCTTTTCGTACGGATATCATGGAGATTGCCAATCCCGGAATGGAATTGGAGAACGTGACGGATATGGTCCAAAACGGGGGACGGCTAATGATCAGTTCGGGAAGTAACGGGAGAATTTATAACATGGATTCCCGCACGTTTGACGTGGAAACGGCTACTTCGTTCACGAGTAAATTCCCTAACGCGAATGTCAAACAATTCGTGGCAATATCGGCTTACAGTAATATGCACGTGTTATCGGAAGACAACAGGGCTTATGTTTACGAGACAGATATGGACGAGTTGTTAGTGTTGGGAGCTTTTGTGAATCTGGAGGTAGATGCCGGGGTACGCTATAATAAACCGGTTTTTATAAATTACGAGAATTCAACCTTGTATGCCCCCAATACTTCAAGTGGTATTGTCACCAGTGGGGCGATCTTTACGGATTATGATATCGTGAATGCTTGTTTTGTAAACACTTACTTGTACGTGTTTGCCACTTATAAGAATGATCCGTTACACGTTTATCTGGCTCGAACCACGGCTTCGTTTGGTAAACCTTCTGCGGCTAATATCGTGGATTACAAGAGTGTGCGATCTATTTGCTTGGATCGCAATTCAATGATGGTAGGTACGAAAGTGTATAATTGCATTTACTACACGTACAATAATGCCATTTATCGTTGGGATCCCACTCGCGAGTTGCCGACAACATCTTCTATTACGGTTCCTGATGGAATGGAAATAACAACGATTTCAGTTGATCCGGATCAGAAACTTCTTTACGTCGGGTTGTATGAAGCGAATAGCACGAAGGAGTTGAAGGGGAGTTTATATATTTATAATGCGGATACCGGGGTTTTGGTTGAAAAGTATAGCAATGTAGCGGATAAGCCTGTTCAAGTGCTTTACAAGGAACGGGTTTAAAATAGATGTTTGTGTGAAATGATTTATGAAAATCGTGGAAAGGCTTGAATTGTCTTTCCACGGTTTATGTCGTAAATATCATTTGTTGCGCTTGTTGACGCAATCTAAAGCAATGTTGGCAAATAAGAGATTATTCTCTGTTTGTAGAATTAACATTTCGATTGTTTGAAAAAAGAAGTTTTTTATGTATTTTTGAAATAGTATTGATTGTGACAAATGGTGTTTTTTTCAATCTGAGTTGTAATTTTTCAATTCTCGAAACGTGTTGTAAATATTGATTTTAATGGAACAAAAAGCTTTATACGGTAGTTTTGTGAAAGGGGATGAAAAAGCCTTGGAGTCGTTGTATGATCATTATTTTGCAACGCTGAGCGTTTACGCGAGTCGATTTTTGCATGAAGAAGATGTTTGCGTGGATATCGTGCATGAGAGTTTTATAAGAACTTGGGAAAAGCGGAAACAGTTCACGTCATTTCAGACGATTGTCGGTTACCTGTATACTTGCGTGCGGAATGCCTGTCTGAATGAATTGAGGCATCTGGATATAAAAAATAAAGTCTTGTTACAACAGCCTTCAAGTCTGGACATCGAGAACGAGATCATAGAGCATGAAGTGAAACGGATTATCTGGGCGGAGATCGCCAAGTTATCGGGCGATTATCATGAAATCATGGCCATGAGCTTGGAGGGGTATTCCACAAGAGAGATATCAGAGGAGTTGGAACTTTCCGAACAAACGGTCAAGAATAAGAAGAGCGAGGCACTGAAACAACTTCGTAAAAACATGGGGCCTTATCAGTGGTGCTTGCGGCTTTTTTTTTAGCGGGTCATCTTTCCGTGAGCATACTGTCTTTTATACTCGATAGTATTACCTGGATTTTATCGAATATGGAAGACAAATTCGGGAATATTTTATACCATGTGCTCAAAATTTGTATATCTCTCTGATTCTTTTGACAAAAGGGGTGTTTTTTTTGTTTTTTTAGTTGGAAAATTTGCAACTCTCTTATTTTTTCTTCCCTATTCTTGCAAATTACTAAAATAGTTGTATTTTGAATTGATGGTTTTTAATTATTCTATTACTTTTGTTTCTCGTGTTTCTAAGTATTTTTGAGAAACCGGAAAGTGATGAAATTTACGCGACAGAAAGTGAATGGATGATATAAAAAGTTCCTGTCATGTCGTTGATTATGGTGTAAAAACGTTTTTTTTGTCTTGTACGGGGTTGTACAATTAAGGTAGTGACCGTTATTTGATAATATGTTTGAAATATGGATTGATTGTGGCATATTTTGCATGAGCGTATTTAAAGGTAAAATTAGATGAGAATTGACTTGGTATTGATGTTCGGCAGTAGATGTCGGGAGGTTGTGAGGTATTTTCTGCTGGTTTGTTTCGTGTGCCTGACAGGGGGATCCGTGTCGGGGCAGGCTCATTCTCCTTTGGTGACGATCACGGGTGAAGTGAGAGATGCCGACGGGGAGCTACTTCCGGGCGTGGCGATCGTGCTGAAAGGAACTTCTTTGGGATGTGCCACGGATGGTAGCGGAAAGTTTAAGTTGGGAATTCCCGAACAGAAAGAAATGATCCTGCTTTTTAGTTTTGTCGGGATGAAAACTAGGGAGATCATGGTGACAAAATCCCAACATCTTCGGGTGACTCTGGAAGAAGACACGAAAGAACTGGATGACGTGATTGTAACCGGGTACTACACGCAGGCGAAGAATGCTTTTACCGGGGAATTTACCGTGATCAAGGGTGAAGATTTGATCCGTGTGTCGCCGACCAACCTGCTGCAGGCGTTGTCTATACTGACTCCCGGTTTGAAAATCTTGGAGAATAACGAGGCGGGTTCCAACCCGAATGTCGTGCCCGAAATCCTGATTCGTGGAGCGAGTTCGATCATGACAAAAGATCAGGCCGGGGTGAACACACCCTTGATCATGCTTGATGGGGTGGAAATATCTGTCGAGGATTTGTACGATTTGGATATTTACGATATAGAGAAAGTTCTCGTGTTGAAAGACGCTTCCGCTGCCGTGCTTTACGGGGAGAAAGCGGCGAATGGCGTGATACTGGTAGAACGTGTCAGGGTGAAGTCCGACAGGATGAAATTCAATTACAACTTTGCGCCTACGTTTAGTTTTCCGGATTTAACCTCTCTTCGCTTGTGTAATGCCGAGGAGAAGCTGGAATTAGAACGTTTGGCGGGACTTTGTGACCGGGTGGACGGTAGTCTCGATCCTGCCTACGATTACAAGTTGGAGAATATTCGCAGGGGTGTCAATACGGATTGGGCGACCAAGCCGTTGCGGAATGCTTTTACTCAAAGTCACTCGGCCACGATGACCGGACGGGGAGGCGGGATCGAGTACAAGCTAACCGGGCGTTTTTCCGATGCTTACGGGGTGATGAAAGGAGATTACCGCCGAAATTACGGGGTCAACGTTTCTTTATCGTACCACTTTGCCCGTAACTTGTTGGCAAATTATCTACTGTCGTATACCATGACGGATAGCAAGAATAGCCCGTACGGGAGTTTCGCGCAATACACGAAGCTGAATCCCTATAACCCGGTTTATGACGAAAACGGGGATTATATCAAAAATTATTATTTCGATCCGGTGAACCGGACGATTGATCGTCACGTGAACCCGTTGTATAATGCCACGCTTGCCAGCTTCTCGAAGAGTCAGAATAAAGCGGTCACGAATTATCTTTCATTGCGATGGGATGTTGCCGAGAATCTGTTCGTATCGGGTGAGGTCAGTGTCCGGCAGAGTGATAGCTGGAATAAGGTGTACGTGTCGCCGGAGGATGCCAGTTTCGCTTTACAAGAATTGCCTCAGAACAAGAAGGGTACCTACACGGCGCTTTCAAACGAGAGAACGAATTGGAGGGGCAAGTTGGTACTGAATTATCGCTTGTTGCTGAATGACATGGGAACCACTGTTTTTGCCCTGAGCGCGGGTTCGGATATCGGGAAAGATAAATCGTCGACGATGCAGGTGAAGGCGGAAGGTTTCCTGAAAGACAAGATGACTGATATTAAATTTGCCTCGCAATATGCCACGACTCGCCCCTTGGGTGGAGAGAAGGAATCGGCGGAAGTGGGCTTCTTCGTGAACGGTAGCTTCGATTTGTTAGGGCGTTATTTTATCAACGGTTCCTACAAAACGGCAGGTTCTTCCAAGTTCGGCAGTAAACATCGGTTTGCCCCGGTATGGTCCGCGGGTATCGGTTGGAATCTTCACGAGGAGAATTTCATGAATCTGAATTGGTTGGATGTTTTACGTTTACGATTTAGTGTCGGATCGACGGCAAACGTTACCTTCACGCCTTATCAAGCGTTGACCACCTATCTTTACGATCCCGATCTGATTCATTACGGCGGTATGGGTGCCGTGCCGATCACGATGGGGAACCCCGATATGAAATGGCAGGTTACGCTGAAATATAACTGGGGATTGACGGCTTCCCTGTGGAAAGATCGGGTGAACGTGGAGGCCAGTTATTACGTGAACAAAACCAAGGATGCCTTGATGCCCCTGACGTTACCCGCTTCGGTTGGCGTTTCGTCCGTGCTGGTGAACATGGGTAAATTGCAGAATTCGGGTTACGAGTTTTCGGTTTCGGCCAAGTTGTTGAAAAAGAACGATATGTTTTGGATGGTCATGGTGAACGGTTCGCACGTGTTTGATAAATTGACCAGTATTTCGGACGCCTTGAAAGCGGAGAACATGGCAGCCTATTATGGCGTGAAACCTCAGCCGATGTTCGTGGAAGGCGGGTCTCAATTCGGGATTTATGCCATGCGTTCAGCGGGTATTGATCCGGCTTCCGGTTTGGAAGTATACATCAAGAAGAACGGGAATTACACGTTTACTTACGATAAGAACGAACGGGTGGAAGTGGGGAATACCAATCCTTTGCTGGAAGGTAGTCTTTTCACGAGTTTTTCTTACCGGGGATTCTCGTTGAATGTCTCTGCCACGTACAAGTTTGGTGGTGATATTTATAACACGACTTTAGCGAATAAGGTGGAATATATTGATCCCTACCGGAACGTGGATCGCCGGGCTTTCACCGAGCGGTGGAAGAAACCGGGTGATCTGGTTCGTTTTCTGGGAATCCCGGAAAGCGTGAGTGATGAAAATCGTTTTTCCGAACGCTTCGTGGAGCGGGATAACACGTTTGCTATCACGAGCGTCGTGCTGAATTACGAGTTTAATCCCGGCTATTTGCGCAAGATCGGGATTAAGAAACTGAATCTGGGAATAGGTGTTGCCGACATCGCCCGTTTCTCCTCGGTGAAACAGGAACGGGGTACGGAATATCCCTTCCAACGGACTTTTTATATCACGTTTAGACCGACATTTTGATAATTGATAAAGACAGAGAATGATGAAAAAAATATTATTGCTATCGTGTGTATCTTTATTCTTCTTGGGATGCGGGAATTTCTTGGATATAAACCCCGAATCCGAAGTCGTGAACGATGATATGTTTAGCACGGCGGAAGGTGTGGAGGATGCGTTGTACGGGGTTTACATGTCGATGGTGAAGGAGGATATGTATGGTGGGGATATGTCGGTTTTGATTCCGGAATTGCTGGGACAGAATTTTATTACGGATGATGGATATTTGACCTATGTTTCGAGTTTAAATTTAGCGGCACCGTCTGCGAGGTATATTGTAAAGGACATGTGGATAGCTAGTTATCTAATAATTAGTTATTTGAATAATATTATTGATAATCTGGAGAATAAAAGTGTAAAAGATTTTAAGTATTATAATTTATATCGGGGTGAAGCGTTAGGATTAAGAGCGGCAATTCATTTTGATCTATTACGTTTGTTTGCGGTTCATATTAAATCTACGGATGAAAATGCTAAGACAGAGGCAATTCCTTATGTAACGAAATATACTTTCAAAGTTACCCCGTTTTCCTCTGTTGAGGAGGTGTATGCAAAAATTATTGCAGATTTGGAAGAAGCGGAGAAATGTTTGAGTGAAGATGAGACTTTGATGCCGGATGTCCGGAAGGGTAAGGAAACAGGTTTTACGGGAGCTAGAGAATTACATTTTAATTTGTATGCTGCACAGGCTATGTTGGCAAGGGTGTATTGGATGAAAGGGGATTTATCTAATGCAAAAAGGTATGCGGATAAAGTAATTCGGTCCGGGAAATTTCGATTTGAGAGTATAGAAAACTTGGCAACTTTTATGAAGCGGAGAGTTTCGTTATCCGAGACAATATGGGGATTGTACACGACAAAGATAAGTTCTTATTTGTATGATAGGCATGTTGTAAAAATGACTTTAACTCTTCCAAGTGGCTGGAATTCGATTTACGATGATTCACAAGGTCCCCTGCCGGGAGTAGATAAACGTCGGTCAGCTTGGTTTACAACATTAGATAATAACGGTCAAGCAAAAAATATATGTACTAAAATAATGGATGAGAAAAATGATATTTCCGCCTATACAAGTGGGGCATATTTAGGCTATAGTATGATTCGGATTCCTGAAATGTATTACATTATGGCAGAAGCATTATTGGAAGAAGGGGATAGCAAGGGTGCACGTGTATATCTTGATTCGGTTGTAGCTGTTAGAGGGATGATTAAATTTGCAGATCGAGAGGTTGGACGGGAAATTACGCTGGATGATATTATGAACGAACGTAGAAAAGAGTTATTCGGGGAGGGACAGTGGTGGTTTTGTTTGAAACGGTTGAATAGGGATGTTTATGTTCATGCTTTGGGCACAACCTTGAAAGGAAGCGATAATATATATACTTTACCTCTACCGAGTGAAGAACTTGATCCTCGTTGAATAGAAAAGAATAATGGCCTATGAAATTTAAATATTTAATATATCTTGGTATTACTTTGTTGCTGGGGGCTTGCTCGAACAGGGCGATTTTTTACGATCCTGATCAGAAAAGGAGTATTTATTTTTATTGGGATCTTAGTAAATTTGTTTCGCATGTGGCTCCGGATACCATGTTTTTTAGTTTTGCAATTTACGAAGGAAAAGAGTGCGAATACCATATACCCGTGAAAAGTATGGGTATGCCAGTTGACAAAGATCAACATTTTGATGTGGAAATTGTTTCAGATTCTACGACAGCAGAACTAGGAAAACATTATGAATTTAGTTCCTTGATTATTCCGAAAAATGAAGTTGATGGGATTTTATCCCTAAAATTAAAACGTACGGAGGATATTGTGGACCATCCTGTTATTCTTTATTTAAGATTTAAAGAAAATGATAATTTCAAACCTATGGAAGACGATTATTATTGTCTTTCAATTATTGATGGAAAACTAGCGGTTCCGGTATGGTGGTATGCTGTTTATTTTGGAGAATACAATAATAATAATGATAGATTATACCTTAAAATATTAGAGAATTTTTGGGCATTAGAAGAGTTAAAACCTATGTTTTACGCTGAAAAGGTAAAAGAGTACGGACAATATTTGGAAAAGGCTCCGGCCGGATTTTTCCAATTTCCCGGAAATATCATTTGGATAAAATACGTGTTTAAACCTGCTTACGATTTTTATTGTGATCCGGCGAATACATATGAAGGTTTCGCTATGGTGAATCCTGACCGTTTTATTCGTTAAACGTTGATAAGACATGATCTATGAGAATGAGATATTTAATTGAAATAATATGTTTTGCCTGCTTGGTGTTATGTGCTTGTTTGGATGATCACACTTCATTAGGTGACCGGGAATTGTCTGAAATTACAATCTCGGCGGATCGTGACACGTTGACCGCTTATTTTGGCGAGGAGTTTGTGATGAAATCTTTGCAGGTGGAACAATCCGGGGAAGAGTTACCTCTAACTTACGAGTGGAGTTATGGAACATTGAATTTAGTGAATGAGGAAATGGCTTCTTACCCGATTAAAGATTCTCTACATGTTGTATCACATGATCCGGAACTTAAATACGCTTTCCGGGAGTTGGGTACTTTCGGGTTACGTTTAAGAGTAGAGAATGGACAGACCGTTCGATATAAATATTTTGTTTTACACGTTGATACGGAGTTTGGTGAAGGTATTACTGTTTTAAGTCGGGATGAAACAGGAAAAGGACGAATCTCTTTTATGCGGCCCCTCACGAAAGAGGAAATAAACGATGGAGAAGAACCTGTTTTTCGTACGGATATAATGGATTTGATCAATCCGATGATTGAAATGGAGGATGTGACAGATATGGTACAAGCGGGTAATCGCTTGTTGGTTTGTTCCGGAAACACGGGGAGAATATACAATATGGATTCCCGTACGTTTGATATTGAGGGCATGACTTCATTTAAAGGGACCTTCCCCGGATGTGCTTTTATCAATTTTGCGGGAATTTCCTCGCAAAATAACATGTATCTTGTTTCCGAAGATAGACGTGGATACGTGTATGATTTTATGCTGGACGAATTGGTTTTGACTGATTATTTTGAAGAGTTGAATGTTGATGCAGCCGTGGCATGTGATAAACCGATATTTGTTGATTACGAGACCTCTACGTTTTATTCCCCTAAAACGGGAGGTGTGAATAGTTCTTTAGCCAGGTATGCAGATTTTGATATTTTGTCCATTTGTCCCGTGGGAACCAAGATGTACGTGATAGCTACTCATAAACTGATGCCTTCTTACCTGTATTTGTCGTGGACGACTTCCTCTTTGGGAAATCCCACGATTTTACATCTTTATGATGCTTCTCTCCCGATAAAAGTGAACCGGAATACCTTGCTTGCTGGAAGTAATCCATGTGAATGCTTGTACTACACTTGTGATGACGGAATATATTGTTGGGATCTGAAACAAAAATTACCGACAACACCCGTGATTCAGATTCCTTCGGGTATGGAAGTAACCAGCCTATCAATGGATGCGGAAGAGAAGTTACTGTATGTTGGTTTATACGAGAAAGACAGGGTAGGAGAGCTGAAAGGTCATTTGTATATCTACGATGTGAAAACAGCTGTTTTAGTAAACAAGTATCATGAAATAGCGGATAAACCGGTAAAGATTGTTTATAAAAAACGAGTGTAGTAAAACTTGCAACATAAAAACACAAATTATTATTTGCATTAATACTCTTGAAAGTTAAATACAATTATTAACTTTGCTAACGACGTGTAAGCGTGTTTTATTTAATAATCAGAAAAATAAAGGGGCATGAAAAGAGTTTTTTTTGTTATTCAAATTTTAGTTCTTACAGTTGTGTTTTCAGGAGGAAATCGGGACATCGAGGCTGGTAATATGAATATGCCTTCATTTCCTTCACAGGCACAAGATCAGGGGTATTATTCTCAATTGGAACGGAATGGTAATTTTTATTTGAAAGATCATACTTGGTTAAGAAATGGAGAAAATCATATCCAAGTGGGGATTTCATATTCTATGGTAGCAGCCATCGGAAATAAAGTTACTTTTATTTCTCCGGCTAAGGCGGTAGGTGATACTTTCGTGAAAAATGAATTATTAGCGGAAATAGAAGGAGTTGGTGGAACAACCAATTTATATGCTCCCTGTGCCGGCGTTATAAAGGGAATTAATCCCATGATAGAAACGCCTTATCAAATGCAACCTAATCAAGTTTGGGTGTACAAATGTCATTTAAAAAGAGATCAACTAGGTCCCTTGATGGATGATCAGGAGTATGCTGCGGCACTTCAATAAAGGTATTAATTGATTTTTTCTTTGCTTCATCCTATTGTTTTTTTGTTTTTACAGGAATCCTTTAATTGGGGAGAAACAATATGTATTTACAAATAGTAATGTATTTGTAAATACATACTTGGTCTTACATCTATTCCTTATCTTTTCGTTATACTATCGTCAAAAGAGGCTTATATAGGAACGAAGAGATAAGGAAGATTTGTCGAAGAGATATCGAATAGATGTAAGACCAAGTATGACGCAAGAGTGGACATTCTCAGGGAAATGTGTAAATTTCTTCATGTTGAATTTTAGGTAATTTCGAGCCGAATTCATGTCTTGATCCGTGATTAAAGACAAGATAAAGACGAGACATAGACGAGATATAGCCAAGTGAAGTCGTCTTTGTGCTATATAAGGCATGTCGGTTTGCGTGTCGTGGTTGCTTATCTTTTTTTAATTACCTTCTGATTTCTTCTTGGTCTGGTTAATTTCACGTGTGAATTCAATATACAAGTGTTGGTTTGTTTGTTTAATTTCGTATATTTGCAAAATATATGCATGATTGATATATTGAAATATGATTTTAGAGTTTAAATATAGGAATTTTAGATCGGCCAAGGATTGGCAGGTATTAAGTTTTGAAGCCTCTTCTGATAAGGTTGCCGAGCAATATTACACGACTGTAATTAATGATACGAGGATTCTGAAACTTGGTATTCTTTATGGTGCTAACGCTTCCGGTAAAACGAACGTGCTTTTGGCTCTTGACTTTTTGCGCAAATTAGCTATTTCTCCTAAAATTAATAAAACCCAGCCTATTGGATTTACTCCGTTTTTGTTGGATGATGTTACAAAGAAAGAGCCCGGGATTTTTGAGTTGATCTTTTTCGTGGAGGAGGTAAAGCATATTTACTGTATAGAAGTGAATAATGGGGCCGTGTTGAAGGAAACATTAAAGTATTATCCGGGTAAGCAACCGGCGGAAGTTTTTTCTCGTGTTACGATTAATGGAATTACTCGAATTCAATTGGGGAGTAAAGTGAAATTAAATGTTGCCGAACAAGAGAAATTGCAGGTAAATACGCTTAGTAATATGAGCGTGATTTCGGCTTATGCCACGGCAAACTTTATATTTCCCGAATTAGAACGTGTATATAATTATTTTCAGAAACAATGGTTACCCGTGTTGCTACCTCAAATAGACCTGAAAACTTGGGCTACAGGAGAGGTTGAAGCGGAGAAAGAAAACAAAGCTTTCTTGCTGGATTTGTTGCATCGTGCTGATTTTAATATTTCGGGTTTTGATGTTCAACAAAACGAGAATGATAAGAAAAATACGGAATTGATGTTCGAACATACTATTTCTATTGCCGGGGAAGCTTCCGTGCATTATCTGCCTGACACGCTTGAATCGGCTGGAACAATGCGTTATTATGGTTTGGGAACCATACTGAATACATTGTTGGAAAGGAATGCTATTATACCCGTTGACGAGCTTGAGAACTCTTTACATCCGGATTTATTCTTTCATTTTATTAACTTATTCTTGGTTAATTCGACACGTTCTCAGCTCGTTTTTAGCACGCATAACCTCCAATTATTGGATACTGATGATTTGCGTAAAGATGTGGTTTGGTTTACCGAGAAACGAGATGACGGTTCAACGGAATTATTTTCATTGGATGATTTTAATATTCGCAATGGGGTATCATTTCTGAACGCCTATAATGCGGGGAAATTTGGAGCTAAACCCATGTTAGGTAGTATTTTTATACCTAAAAAATGATAGCTATGGCTCGAATGAAAAGAATGAAAGAGACTCGTAAGTCTTATGCTATTATTGGTGAGGGAATCACTGAGTTTTTCTATTTCGATGGATTACGAGAGAGAGAGAAGGAAATCTTGAAAAAATGCAATATAACTCTGAAACCTGATAAACCGAAACATCCGGATTATAGTGATATCTTGACGAAAGCCCGATCCTTGCTAGCAAAAGAGTATGATGTGGTCTTTTGTCTAGTTGATATGGATTACATTAACGCGGATATCACTCGTAAACAAGCTTACATGAAGGAAAAAGCTACATGTGTGAAGAAGTATCGGGATTCGATATATTTTATAGAGAGTAATCCTGCTTTTGAATTCTGGTTGTTATTACATTTTATTTTTACTGATCGTCAATTCCGTAATTGTAACGAGGTAATTATGGAATTGAAAAAAGAGGGACGTCTTGAAAATTACGAAAAGAGCGTTGAATATTTTTCTAAGAGTAATTTGTATTTTCAACTTCGGGATAAGCTTGGAATTGCTATGAGTAACGCTCGTGGATTGCCAATGGATTTGAGTAATCATCACGTCCCGTATTCAAACGTGTTCGAGGCGTTTGATAAATTGGGATTAAACCCCTTGTTTATTCCCGAACAGTGATATGTGCAACCGATCGCAGTAACGCCACCCGTAGCGGATGCAATGTTCCAATGTCTGGGGGATGGAAAGGCGTAGTTCGTCGGGATTTGCTCCCATGGGCATGAGTAGGATGTCTTCTTTTTTCCAGTCGTGTAACCGGGCTAAAAGGTTTTTGATTTCGATGATGTCATTTTCGCCGGAGTAGACGAATTTGAGTTGAAAGTCTTTGCCGTTCTCCCGGGCGTGCGTGATGAACGACTGGATGGCCGGGAGGTTTATCCGGGTTTTGTCGTGGTGTTCGGTGTGTGGAGGGGGAGGTACGGAGCCGGATAGTTTGGGGGAAAGGCTGAAGAAATCGACGTGTTCGACAACGTGTTCGGGGTAAATGGTGGCGTTGGTTTCCACCGTGATGTGGAAAGGGGCCAGAACCTTCAACTGGCGGCATAATTCCCGAACCTCATCCGCTTGTAGAAAAGGTTCCCCGCCCGTGATCACGATGTGGTCGATGTTACCTCGGTTGTGGCGAATGGTCTGCACGATTTCTTCCACGGGCAACGAGAACGAGTTTTCGACCTTGAAGGCCGCGTATGCCGTGTCACACTCGCAAATGTTGCCGGCAAGCGTTTTCCACGTACAATGCAAGTTACATCCGGCTAGCCGGATAAATAAGGAAGGTATACCGTTTAATTTTCCCTCGCCCTGAATCGTGCCCGGGACTTGCAGGCCCGAGGCGGGCAGGTTTTTTAACAGGTTACCGTCTTTATCTTTCGTGATCGGGAAAATACCGTCTTTCGCCAAATGTAACATATGTCGCGTTTTTATTTTCTGTTTTTTAATTCAATTTCTTCCACCACTCGTTCTCTTTCCATTCTTCCTGAATGGCTTCGGAGAAGTGTATGTCGTGAATGTCGAAGTTCACGAGTTTCAAATCTTCCCGGAATGCTTCGGCGTACCCGGTTGCCGTTTCGTGTACCCGCACGGAAGATAATTGCACGTTACCCTCGCCATTTTTGTGTTCCGTGTTTTGGAGGATTTTGTCGATCAGGTAGAGGAGCAACAAAGCGTATCCCTCGGCGGAAGGGGAGACCGGGATTTCGGCTACCCGACGGTTGTATTTGTACACGAAGGATTTCAATTCATCGGATTCCTCTTTCCACAGCGAGTAGGTGTGATCGAAACTGTCCACGAGTTCTTTCACCTTGTCAAGTAACACGAAGTCCATCACCATGTATCCCCGGTCCAGTTTGTCGGAAGTGATGAATACCTCCACGATATAAGAATGTCCGTGTATGTTTTCCCGGCAACGGTGTGACGAGCAGTTCCTCACGATGTGCGCCCCTTCGAATTTGAATAACTTCCTGATAAGCATGTATTAATTTTAATTTTAATGATTTTGATTGTTCGGTTTTAATTGCATGAGAACAATTTGAACAAAAGTAGGGAGATTTCGGGAAATTGCAAATGATATAATGATTCTTTCACCCGGTAGAATCCATAAAAAAACGAGGGTTCTTTACTCGTATTCTACTATACTTTCGCCGGGGATAAACCGGTGATTCACTAATTCTTCAATTAGGCTTCGATTATGCTTCGATTATGCATCAATTGAATATTCAATCAACTTTCAATCAACTTTCAGTTAACTTTCAATGAACTTACTAGTGAGACACTGGTGCGAGTTACCGTCATCTACCTTTCATCCTTGTTCTCTTTAAGGTAACACTTACTGAAAAGACATACGGTTACGCCTCTAGCGTGATTTGAACCGGACAGACGAGGATGAATGTCGGAATGAACTTCACGACAAAGTAATTTGAGCTTCTCGGCAAAGTTGTCGCGAGGCTCTCTTTTTACCTTTGCATTAAAACATTAAAACGTGGAAATCATGAAAACGATGAAAGGGGAAGTTGTAATAATTACCGGTTCCTGTAAAAAAGGTAGCTTAATCCGTAATTGGTCTATTATCTGAACGACAAAGTTGTCTTACTTTTACCGTATATTAAAATAATAATTAAGAATATGAAACCATACATTATTAGTCACATGATGATTTCGGTCGATGGTCGCATCGACTGCCCGATGGTCGGGCAATTGAGCACGGATGAATATTACGTTGCATTGGAAAAACTAGGCCCTTGCTCGAAACTTTCCGGGCGTGTCACGACTGCCCTTGAGTGTACCGCCGTGAAAGAAGAAACTACCCCGGAGACGGGTAATGCCGTCGGACGGGAATCCGTACACGTAGCCCGGCAGTCCGATGAATACACGATTGTTGTCGATACCCACGGAAAACTTCGTTGGCAAGCCGACGAGGCGGACGGTCATCCGATACTCTGTATTGTTAGCGAGCAAGTGTCCGAAACGTATTTGGAAACGCTCCGTTCGCAAGGTATTTCATGGATCGCGAACGGAAAAGAGCGTATTGACCTGCCCAAGGCAATGGAGGTACTCTACGAGCACTTTGGTGTAAGACGTTTGGCAATCGTGGGGGGCGGACATATCTGTGGCGGCTTTCTTGAAGCCGGACTGATTGACGAGGTCAGCATCATGGTTGCACCAGGTATTGACGGTCGTGAAGGACAAACGGCTGTTTTCGACGGTATTACCCGACAGGAATGCAACCCGTTCCGTCTGAAACTGGAAAGCGTGGAGCAATGGGATTCCGGTATAGTCTGGCTTCGTTACAAGACAAGGAAGGATGAATAAATACGATTAAGATGAAGAAGATACAAGTAATTACCATGATTACGTTCCTAACCTTTGCTGGTGCATTGGCATCCTCGGGAAGGACAATAGAAAAAGAGATAAAATCAATAGATATGGATACATTGGAATTAACTAAAGAATGGGACAAGACCTTCCCACAGAGCGATAAGGTTGAACATGTAAAGATAATTTTTCACAACCGCTACGGCATTACGCTTGCGGCCGACCTGTATAAACCGAGAAATGCACGGGGACATCTTGCGGCTATCGCCGTGAGCGGTCCTTATGGGGCCGTAAAGGAGCAGGTGTCGGGACGTTATGCCCAGACACTTGCCGAGTACGGTTTTCTGACCCTTGCTTTCGACCCTTCGTTTTATGGGGAAAGCGGCGGAGAACCCCGTTATCTCACGTCGCCCGAGATTAGCACGGAAGATTTCAGCGCGGCGGTCGATTACCTGCTGACACGCGAGGATGTAGACGCTGAGCGTATCGGTATACTCGGCATCTGTGGTTGGGGCGGATTTGCTTTGAATGCCGCGGCCAATGATACGCGAATCAAGGCTACCGTTACCTCGACCATGTATGACATGAGCCGCGTGAATGCTAAAGGTTATTTCGATGCCAACGATAATGCCGATGCACGTTATAGGCTGCGTCAGGCTTTGAACGTACAGCGCACGAAGGACTATCTGAGCGGTAATTACGAGCGTGATGGCGGCGTGGTCGATCCTGTTCCGGAAGACGCTCCGCTTTTTGTCCGTCAGTATCATGATTATTACAAGACCGAACGCGGTTACCACCACCGTTCGCCCAATTCCACAAAAGGAATTTCCAAAACCAGTTCTCTGGCATTCATCAATATGCCAATTCTCTCTTATATCGACGAGATACGCGGTGCCGTGCTGCTGGTGCATGGTGCCGAGGCCCATTCACGCTATTTCAGCGAGGATGCCTATAAACGGCTGACTGGTGACAACAAGGAACTTTTGATAGTCCCCGGTGCAAACCATACCGACCTGTACGATAACCTCGGCGTGATTCCATTCGACAAGATAAGCGATTTCTTCAAAAAGTTTTTGAACAGGAATAATTAAAAGCGTAGAATATGGATCGCGGAAACTTACTCGGTGCGGGAACGGTTCGTCTGTCTGCATGGGAAATGGAAGAGTTCGACATCAAATAACTTCATTCAATAAAGAATCATGAATAGAATCATTTTAATTTCAGTATTTAGCATTTTAACACTTAATGTTATGGCACAAAAAAAGATAGTACAAACGGCTGGGCGTGATCAGCTCGGTGAGTTCGCTCCTAAATTCGCGGAACTTAACGACGATGTTCTTTTCGGTGAGGTATGGAGCCGGACCGACAAACTTGGTCTTCGCGACCGTAGTCTGGTTACGATTACCTCGCTCATCAGTCAAGGTATCACGGACAGTTCGCTGACATTTCATCTCCAGTCTGCGAAGAATAACGGTATTACCCGTACTGAAATTGCCGAAATCATCACTCACATTGGCTTCTATGCCGGATGGCCTAAAGCGTGGGCGGCCTTCCGTCTTGCTAAAGACGTATGGGCGGAAGATACGACCGGTAACGATGCTAAAGCTGCATTCCAGCGTGAAATGATTTTTCCCATCGGTGAACCGAACACGGCATATGCGCGGTATTTTATCGGTAATAGTTATCTCGCCCGCATTTCGACCGAACAGATTCCGTTTGCTAACGTGACGTTCGAGCCTCGCTGTCGCAACAACTGGCACATTCATAAGGCCACGAAAGGAGGCGGTCAGATGCTTGTCGGCGTGGCCGGACGGGGCTGGTATCAGGAGGAGGGTAAACCGGCACGGGAGATTTTGCCCGGTACGGTCATCCATATCCCCGCGGGTGTGAAGCATTGGCACGGCGCGGCGGCCGATAGTTGGTTCGCGCACCTCGCTTTTGAGATTCCCGGAGAGAACACGTCCAACGAATGGCTGGAACCCGTGACTGATGAGCAGTACGATAAACTGAAATAAATTGTAAGCTGGGTCTCCGAATGAGATAAATTGAGCCTTGCGGCAAATACGTCGCGGGGCTTTGCTTTTACCTTTGCATCAGAGAAATAACTAAAATAAATGAATTTTAATTGTCCAGTGGGTCTTTTATTCCCGCTTCTTCGAATGCTTTTGCACGAAGGAGGCAACTATCACACGTCCCGCAAGGTTTTTCTTCGCCGCGGTAGCAAGTCCAAGTGAGACTGTAATCAACCCCGAGGCGTGTGCCTAAGCGTACTTCTTCGGCTTTGGTCATGTGCATGAAAGGGGCGTGGAGCGTGATCTTTTGTTTCTTCTCGGCCCCGAGAACGGTACCCAGGTTAATGGTTTGTTCCATGGAGCGGATGAATTCCTCGCGGCAATCCACGTACCCGGAGTAATCTACCTCGCTGACCCCGATGAAGATGTCGGTAATGTCGAGCGCGTCGGCATAGGAAGCGGCCACGGAAAGGAATACCATGTTACGGGCCGGAACGTAAGTGTCGGGAATGGTTGTGCGGTTGATATCCCCGTCGTGAATATCCATTTTCTCGTCCGTGAGGGAACAACCATCCCATTGGTTCAACATGATTTTCACGAATTTGTGTTCTTTAACCCCGGCCGCTTTAGCCACGGCTTTAGCCGCTTTTATTTCTTTATCGTGTTTCTGTCCGTACTCGAACGTGATGGCGTAGATTTCGTCAAATCCTTGCTCTTTGGCAACGTATAGGGCCGTGGTGGAATCCAGTCCCCCGGACAATAAAACAAGTGCTTTTTTCATGGTTTTCTCTCTCCTGTTGATTACGGGTACAAAGGTAATATATTTCAAACATTGAGCAATTCATCGGGGGAGGTAGAAAGGAAGTAAATTTATCGTGTGCGCTGCAAATTTAAACAGAATAAATGAGATAAAGGGGGGATACAGGTATTGTTTTTTTCTTTATATTTGTGTTAATCTTCATTTCGGATCGAGGCGTAAAAGTTCCATTACAGGCGGTGGTGGCGGATTTTGAATGTAATTCAGCTTTTGGGAGATTCTTGTCAAAAGTGTTTAATCATTAAAATGGAATACTATGAAGAAAGCAGACGAAATGACAAGTGAGGAAAAGATAGAGCGAGCAGTCGAGATATTTGAAGCCGCGACACGTGCCACGTGTGATTGGTGGACTGAAGGGATGATCGAGTTACATAAAAATGATATCAGGGAAAAATTACCATTTGTTTTTAGAATGTGGATGGTTGATGAAAATGGTTATCTCGTGGCTTTTTTAGCTTTAAGGAGAACGTATATTGATATGCTATACGTGCATCCGGATTATTTTGGTAAGGGATATGGTAGTAGATTATTAAAGCAAGCTGTTGAAGTTTATCATGCGGAAACATTGCTGTGTATCCGAACTCCGGATGAGCGGGTATTTGAATTTTATAAAAAGCGAGGGTTTGTTGTCGATAGGGAGATGCGGGAGGAGGAAACAGATTGTCCGACCCCTTATCCCCTGTTGTTTATGCGTCTGGAAAAACCGGCGCAAAGGGTGGAGAAGTTAGAGGGCGAATTGGACGAGTATATCGAATTGTTAAAATACGGGGACTGCTCTTTAGAAAAGAAATGGAATTATTTGGAGACTTGTGAAGTATTCGGTTTGATAAAAGAAGAAATGGTAATAGGGATCATGGTCGTGAATCAAGAAGGTCGGATCGTGAATTTAGCCGTATATCCTGATTTTCAATGTCAGTTTTATGGTACGTACTTGGTTCATTGTGTAATTGATTATTATCAGAATAAATTCCGGTGGTTGACGGTCGCTATAAGTGGGGATAAGGTGCCTTATTTCAAACGTTTTCAGTTCACAAGGCAACGTACCGTGAAAGATTTTTACCGGTGGAAATACCCGCGATCAAGAAGAAAGCATCGGAAACGGTATGATCCTTGGGATTTGGTGTATATGAGAGTCCGGATTGGTAAATAACGCGAAATTTTTATTGACCGAAACACGTGGATTGTGTTTATTTATTCTAAATAAGTATTGCTATATCCGATTTATTTACTATTTTTGTTTTTCGGATGTATTATTCTTGCTATGGATTACACGAATACGGGAATTTTAGTATCGGCTTTGAATGAGGGAAACATACTTGCTTTCGAGTATGTTTACAAGACTTATTTCAAAGACCTGTTGAATTATGCAAGCCGTATTCTGGGGGATCCGGAGGCGTCGAAAGATGCCGTTCAACAGGCTTATTACCGGATGTGGGAGAATCGTGTGACGTTGACGATTGCGGTGTCCCCGCGAGCCTATTTGTACCGTTCCGTGTATAATAATTGTTTGAATTCGATCACGCATAAAAAGACGATTCGGAAGTACGAGGAAGAGCAATTGAAAGAACTTTATTTTTCTACCGTGGTACAAACCCCGGAGGCGGAGATGATTTTGGAGCGTTCCGAGATGGAACGGGCAATCATGACAGCCGTGGAGGGTTTACCGGGAAAATGTAGAGAGATTTTCATGTTGAGTAAGGTGGATGGGCTGAAAAATAGGGAGATCGCGGATCAACTGGGAATATCCTTGAAAACCGTGGAGGCTCAAATGACAATAGCAATCAAGCGGTTACGAAAAGAATTGGGGTGGCTGCTACAATTATTTATTTTTTTCGGGTAAATCTTTAGGGGTAAATCGGGAGTGTTTTGTCTTAAGAGCATAAAACGGAAAATTTATGCGAGAGACTTTTGAGAATATAGATGAATTGTTAACCCGGATTTTAGATGATAGCGCGGATCGGGAAGATGTGCGGGTGTTCGGGGAATGGATTCGTCTGGAGGGGAATAAAACCTATTTCGAAGAATTCAAAAAGATATGGAATCTTTCTTCTGGCATTCAATGCGATGACCGGGCCGTGGAAGCCGGATGGCAGGATTATAAACGATTTATGGTTTCTTCCCGGAAAAAGAAGACTTCGTTTTTATTACGGGATATGTGGAAATACGCGGCTGCGATCGTGATATTGGCGGTGTCTGTTTTTTGGTTTTTAAAACCGGAACAGACAGACGAGGGGGAGGTAAGCGTGGCGGAGTACGTGGATATCCCCATGAAGAACGCTACCGGGGTGACGTTGTTTCTGGCAGATGGTAAGGCCGTGGAAGTGTCGGATACGGGGGAGAAGGTGATTCATGAAAAGAAGGGTGAAGTTCAAATCAGACAGGAAGCCGGAAAAGGATTGGTGTACGAGTCATCGGATAAGCAGGTGGTGGAGGAAGAGGTGATGAATGAGGTGGTGGTTCCCGGTGGTGAACGTATGTCGATCGTGTTGTCCGACGGGACAAAGGTATGGTTAAATTCCGAAAGCGCGATTCGTTACCCGGCCCGGTTCGGGAATGAAAGACGGGTGGTGACCGTGAAGGGAAACGTGTATTTTGAAGTGGAAAAAGACGCGAAGAGACCTTTTATCGTGGTTATGAAGGATATGGTTACCGAAGTGTTGGGGACTTCTTTTGAAGTAAATACTTACGGGGATCACGATCGGGTTTTCATGACACTGGTAGAAGGATCAGTACGGGTGAGAGCGGGTGGAAATAGCGTTATAGCCCGGCCGGATGAAAGAATAACCTTTGACTTGATGTCCAAAAAGATGAATTCGGAGGCGGTAGATGCTTCCCGGGAAATAGTATGGAAGGATGGTTTACTTGTCGTTAGAAACGAGCCTTTTTCGGATGTGATGCGTAAATTGGAGCGTTGGTTCGGGGTTTCTATTAAAGACCAGTCTACCCGGGGAAAGGATTTGTTGTTTAGTGGTGTTTTCGAGCGAGGGAACGTGGTGATGGCTCTGGAAACGGTATGTGCAAATTTGAATATGAATTATATGATAGATGGAAAACAAGTGGTATTGAAAGATTAAAAGAGCACCCGGTATGCGACCAAACATGAGGATACTCTTTTAAAGGTAGTTTAATAACTTTATTTATCAACTAGTAGCTACAAAACTATGAAAAAAATCAGTAAGTATTGTAGACGCTGGATAAAAATTTTCGACCAAAGATTTTTGTTCGCGGCTATAATGGTAGGGACGATTTTATACGTACCGACCATAGGATTGGCTCAGAGAGCAGTACGTCAGAATGTGACGTTGGAGTTGAAGGGTGCTACTTTGACTCAACTTTTTGAGGAAATAATGAAACAGACGGATTATCGTTTCTTTTTTAATGATGCGCAGGAGAAGAGTTTTAAAGGGATTACCGTTTCGGTTCAAAATGAACGGTTGGACAGTGTGTTGAACCGGGTGTTCAAGGGAAGCCGTTACACGTACCGGATGATCGGTTTGCAGGTGGTGATCGTGGATCGGCCCGTGGAATTGCCTAATCAAAATGTGAAGCGAACGGATATCACGCTACTGGTGAAGGACAGTACGGGCAGTTATCCTTTAGCCGGGGTGGCCTGTATCATGAGGGAATTGGGAATTTATGGCGTGACGGATGTGAACGGGGTGGCTGTTTTACGTCAGGTCCCGCTGGGTGAAACCGAGTTGGATTTACAGATTCTAGGGTACGAGAATTACCGGAAAATGATTGTCGTGAAGGAGAATTTTTCGTTGGAGGTTAAGATGGTCGAGACCTCTCTGGCTTTGGACGAAGTGAACGTGGTAGCGACCAAAAATGCTGCCGGACAGGCAACGAGTTCCAAGATCGGACGTCAGGCGATAGATCACATGCAGGCAACGAGCTTGGCGGATTTAATGCAATTACTTCCTGGAAACTTGTTGAAGGAGAATAGTTTGATGACGAGCCCGGAGCAGTTTTACCTGCGAACGTTGAGTTCGGATGTGAATAATGCTTTCGGGGTTTCAATCATGGTGGACGGTATCCCGATGTCGAACAACACGAATTTGAACTCGAACGAGTTTAACGTGGTGGGAGGTGGATACGATTTACGTAAGATCGGGACGGATAATATCGAGTCGGTTGAAGTGATTCGCGGTGTTCCTTCCGTGGAGTACGGGGATTTGAGTGCCGGTGCGGTTATCGTGAAGACAAGCGTGGGGGAGAGTCCTTACCATGTGAGAGTGAAAGTGAATCCTTCTATTATTCAATCTTCTTTAAATAAAGGTTGGAATCTGGGCGAGAAGCGAGGTATGTTGAACGGGAGTTTCGATTATTTGCGGTCTTCCGGTGATCCCCGGTTGAAGACCAAGTCTTTTGACCGGATAAACGGTTCGGTGGCTTATTCCAATACGTTGGGAATTTGGCGTATGACGGCCCGGGCGGCTTATTCGGGAATCGTGGATAACACGGATCAGGATCCGGATGAAGTGGATTATGGTACGTATACTAAAAATAAAGATTACACGTTGAAGTTCAGTCACGAGGGAAGTTTCGCCTTAAATATGGCGTTAAGCCGGACGTTGCGTTATAACGTGGGATACACGATGGGACGTTCCGATTATTTTACATCGGCAATCGTGTCAAGTGCCACGGGGCGTAAGGCAATTTACACGGCGAAAGAGGAAGGTATTCACGAGGCGATCGTGTTGCCCGCGTCATACAAGACTTCGGGAGGAACGATCGGTAAACCTGAAAATTTGTTTACCAAGGTGAGTAACGAGTTTTTCGTGAAAAGCGGTATCCTGAATCAACGTTTTAACATGGGTGTGGAATATCAATATAGTCGCAACCGGGGAGAAGGAGATTATAACACGGATGACGCGTTGCCTTTGAAACCCACGAATGCACGTCCCAGAGGTTTTCGGGAAATACCGGCATTGCACCAGTTGTCGGCTTATTTTGAGGATAATGTCACGTTGAATATTAAGGATTTTCCGGTAAAAATCCAAGCGGGTGTACGTTACACGAATTTGCAACCCGGTAAGGATGAGAGCGTGTGGTCATTGTCCCCCAGGGTGAACTTGGCTTTATCGCCAACGAAATGGTTGGATGTGAAAGCTGCTTTCGGTAAAAATGCCAAGACTCCGGGATTGATACATTTGTACCCGGATCTGAAATACGTGGATCGCGATATCGTGAATTACGGGACGGGGAATCCGGATGAACAATTGATGATGTACGATACCCGGATTATAGAAGTGGATAATTCAAAATTGAAGAATTCCACGACAACTCGTTACGAGGTGGGATTTGACGTGAAATTGCCGAAAGGTAAGGTGTTGTCGATATCCGCTTTTCGGGATAAGAATGATTTGGGATTCGGTGCTTTGTCTAATTACGTGACTTACGCGTTTGATTATTATGACACGTCGAATGGTGGCGTGATACCGAACCCGGACGGGGGTAAACCCACGATAGATTATTCCAAACCTTACAAGCGGGATACGGTGATGACAACTACCGGGGAGACGGGAAACACGAGCGGGAGCTTGAATCAGGGAATCGAGTTTGATTTTGAATTTGGTAGAATCAACCCTATCCGGACGAATTTATATCTGCGGGGAGGGTATATGAGAACGGAGAGTTATTCGACTAAAATGCTTTCCAGTCGCCCGGTCGGTTATTCCGGGGATTCGGAAACACCACCCCTCTTGGTGATGTATCCCAGTAAGAAGCAAAAGGATATTCAAGAACAATTCAGCACCCAGTTGCAGGCCGTGTGCCATATTCCCAGGTTGAAAATGGTAGCCTCTGCCGTGTGTCAGGTTGTTTGGTATTCTTACACGAAATCAACAAATCCGAAACGGGTTCCCGTGGGATATTTGACAAATAAATTGGAGTATCACGAGATCTCGGAGACGATGTTGAACGATCCGGATTGCCGTATCGGGGGGTATTTGTTGAAAGACCAGATTATTGATCCCAAGACGAAGAGCGGTACAAAACAACCGCCGATATGGTTGTTAAATTTACGACTGACGAAGAATATCGCTGATTTTGCAGGTTTTTCGTTTTACGTGAATAACCTGCCGTATTATCAACCCTGGCAACATAGTAACCAGACAAAAACATTGAGCGAGAGAAGTTTGAACTCGTTTGCTTTTGGAGTGGAACTTTCTATTAAACTTTAATTGCAGAGAATATGAAAAGAATAAATATATTTCGGTATTTGATGGTCTTCTGCGGGATAGTTTCCCTGTGTGGGGGATGTATGCCGTCAACGGCGGATATCTCCCCGGTGCGTGAGGTGGCGATCAAGATTCGTTATCAGGAATCTGATTTCGTGGATACCCGTTATGCTAATAAAGAGGTCGAGATTAAGGGTAGTCGGGCTTCTTACAAGACGGTTACGGATGCGGAAGGAATGGCCGTGTTTCATGATTTGCAACCCGGTGTATACAACTTATCCGTTTCGACGATTTTGCCTGAGGAGGATTATGGTAATATGGTAAATCCCCCGGTGGAAGATAACGATGTGATGGTAAACGGAGTGTTGGCAAATATAAGTGTTTACGAGGACTATAGCGGGGAGTTGATTTTACAGGTCGGGATCCGTCAAAGTTTGATATTTAGCAAGGTGTACTATTCCGGTACGAAGAATGCCAATAACCGGAATTATGACGTGGATCAGTATATCGAACTCTATAATAATTCGGATCAGGCGGTTTCGACGGAGAATCTTTATATCGCTTTGTTAGAAACGGAGAGTACGCCTTGGTTTGCCGACGAGAAGGAAGATTATATTTATGCAAAGGATGTGTTTCAATTGCCTACCCGGGAAGTGGGGCCGGGAGAGAGTATACTGATTGCAAGGCAAGCTATCAATCACACGATTGATGCCCCGTTGTCATTGGATCTGAGCAATGCGGATTACGAGGTAAAAGCCGTTAATAAACCCCAGAACGCTTTGGTTGAACAGTTACCGCACGTGTATAAGGCTTTTCCCACGATTGATTGGTTGAATATGGTTGTGGGTGGGGGTAACCAGTTGATCCTGTTCCGTTACGAGGAGAATATACAGGATTTGCCAAAGAAACAAAAGCCGAACGCTAGCGCGTCTTCTCAATGGTATCTGCAAATAAAGACCAAGATGGTGTTGGATGGCGTGGAATTTTTAAAGTATAATGCCCAAGGAGTGGATCTCGCGAAGAAGAGAATGCCGGCCACGATTGACGCTTCTTACCAGACGCTTTCGACAGCAGCCGGAAGAACGGGAGAGAGTATGGAGAGAAAAGTTGCTAAGGTAGAAGAGGATGGGCGTGTCGTGTTGCAGGATACGAATAATTCATTGGAAGATTTCGTGTGTACGTCAGATATACGACCGTTGATTTACACGAAACCGGAATTACAACCTCAGGAATAATTAAAAGTATAAAGTGATGTATAGAAAATATATATACTTGTGTCTGGCACTCTTGGCGAGTGTGGTTGGAAGAAGTCAGACTTCTACGGACACGACGGATTTGGTGACTCCGGAAAAACAAACGCTGGAGATGGTAAGGCAATTGTGGTTGCCAACTCGGAACGCGGCCGGATTGGGATTTGATCCCGTGGCGGATCATGGAGACGCGTGGTTGGGCGTGTATCATTCTTCCGGGGATTATCACCGGGCACAGGAGGGAAGTCGGGTGAATGGCCTGAATTTCCTGGCGGAACGTTATTCCAAGATTGCTCGTAATTTGTATGTTTGGGGTAGTTTTAAATTCACCATGGATCGGGAGAGCGAGAGAGCTTGGGCGGACATGATGGTGAAAGAGTATACCGGCCCTTATAATTACGGTAGTAGCGTGAAAGGAAGTTATGATCGGCAATTGTTTGATCTGAAAGTAAAACTGGCAACCGGTTCTATCGGACGTTTTACTTTTGGGGTAGGAGTGGATTACGTGGTTGGTGATTTATCTCGTTTACGTGACCCTCGTTCCCGGGTTTTGATGGCTGATTATGCTATTATTCCCTCGATTACATATCAGGTATCGGAGAAGCACGCGTTGGGTTTTGACGTGTATTATCGTTTCCGGAAAGAGCGATTGGATAATATTACCACGGTGCAGAGGGAAAAACAGTTCGAGTATTATCTGTTTAAGGGAATGGAGAATTACTGGATGACAACGGAGTTGGGAAAAGTGAATCGCCGCACGATGGGGAACATGGTTGGTGGAGATTTGCAATACAAGTTGAAAGGAGAGAAGGGGGCGTGGATGTTTTCTTTGGGATACGAGCGTCTGATGGAAGATGTCGTGGATCGGGAGAGACAAGAGCCGGGAGATTATAACGCGCAGAAGTTTAGTTTTTATTCCGGTTTTCGGGTGGAAAATGCCCGTTTCTTACAGGCTTTGAATATAAATGCGGATTATACCAGAGGACAGGCCGAGGAATTCGTGCAGGAACAGGTGAATATCACGCATAGTAACGGAATGGTGTCCGAGAAATGGGTTACCTTGTATAATTACGTGACGTTTAAGGATAATTATTTGAACGTGAGTGCTGATTACACGTTGTATAGAGGAGATATTTCCCGCAAGGATTATTGTTGGTTTGCCGGGATTAAAGGCGCGTTCGGGCGATGGGAAGAGCGTTATATTTTACCCGAATCCACCCGTGATATTTCTACTTTGCGCGTGGGGGTGAACGGTGCCGGACGTTTGATAAATAAATCAAACGGGAAGCTGTGGTTGCAGGCAACCGTGAACGGTTCTTTGCCCGTGGAGACAAACATGCATCTGGTAGAAGAAAATGTATTCACGGAAAACGTGATGAGCCCGGATATGGATTTTTATAAAGCGAAAACATTGGAGACAAAGATTGATTTACAATATTCGTTTCCCGTGAAATTGAAAAAAACAGCCATGACAGCTTACGTGAAAGGGTATGCCGGAAATGTATTCACGGATAGTTTCGGGTCTCGTTTCAGCGGGGGAATTTCAATCGGGATTTTAACGAGGTAGGGAGTACATAGGGGTTTATAAGGTTCATAAAGTTTATAAGGTTTATAAAGTTTGTGGCCCCTAGCGAGCGCTTTGTCTACGGTAGCAAGGCTGCCGATAAACACTGTCCGAAGGACACCCGTGACTTTATGAACCTTATAAACCTTATAAACTTTATAAACTCATTGTAGTATGTGTAAATTATTGTTACTGTTAGGATTGGTATTTTGTGTGATGCGGGTAGATGCAGAGAATCCTTTGAAAATAGTAAAACGGGGAAAGGCCTATCACTTGGAAGTTTCCGATTCTCTTTTAGGACGGGATTTACTTCTGGGTGCTAGGGTTGTGGACCTGAGTGTACAGAAAAATATCTCGGCGGGGCAGACGATGGGGAATCCGATCGTGGTACGGTTTGTGTCGAATGGAAAGATGTTGAACATGGAGAAGTTGGTGTCTCAGGCTGTGTGGCGGGAGGATGATCCCGCGGCCCGGTTGATAGCCCGGAATAATACGGTTCCGGTGCTGCACGTGTTTGATGTGGTTGCCAGAGAAGAAGAGAGGAGGGTAACCGTGATTGATGTGACTCGTTATTTCAGCGATGAGATTAATGAAGTCAGTCCGTTACCGGGAGGAATCAAGCAAGGTAGATTGGAACCGAAAGCTTCTGGAATTGTCCGGTTCTCTAATCATGAGAACCGGGTAAACGTGACGACCTTGTATGCTTATACCGGTGGAAAGGAACCGTTTCGGGTGACGATTAATTACACTCTGTTGGTATTACCGAAAGAGCAGATGCGTCCCCGTTATGACGACGAACGAGTCGGATATTTTTCTTCCGCCAAGACGGTTTATAATACCACCAAGAAGGTATACCGTCCCAAGTATATTTCCCGGTGGAGAATAGAGCCGAAGCCGGAAGATAAAGAAAAGTATATGGCGGGAGAACTCGTGGAACCGATGAAGCCGATTGTTTTTTATTTTGATCCGGCAACACCGCCTTTGGTGAAGAAATATGCCCGTTTGGGGATATTGGACTGGAATAAGGCTTTCGAGGCTATTGGTTTTAAAAACGTGATGCAAGTGAAAGATTTCCCGTCAAAGGATTTTAATAGTGAAGATTTGACCGTGAATTGTTTCCGGTATATTCCCACGATAGATGCTAACGCATCCGGGCCAATCTGGACGGACCCCCGTTCGGGAGAGATTATTCAGGCCGATATTTTGTGGTATCATAATGTCGTTCGCCTGTTGCAGGAATGGCGTTTTATCCAGACGGCTGCAGCCGATCCGTCTGTACGGGGGAAAGAGTTGGATGAGGAGACAATGGGGGAATTAATCCGTTATGCCGTGGCTCACGAGACGGGGCATACTTTGGGGATGAAGCACAATATGAGAGCTTCGTTTGCCTACCCGGTTGATTCTTTACGTTCTCCTTCTTTCACGAGAGAATTCGGAACCACGGCTTCTATCATGGATTACGCTCGTAATAATTACGTGGCTCAACCGGGGGATGCGGCTCGTGGCGTGAAAATGACGCCTCCTTTGCTGGGACCTTTTGATTATTTTGCTATCCGTTGGGGGTATACACCTTTATACGAGGCAAATACACCAGAGGAAGAATTGCCGTTACTGGACCGGATGTTCCGGGAAAAAGGGGATGATCCGGTCTATTTGTTTGCCAATATGGCGATGGGCCCAGTGGTTCCCGATCCTTCGGGACAGTCGGATATGCTTGGGGACGATCTCTTGAAATCTGCTACTTACGGGATTGCTAATTTGCGGTATATTATGAAGCATTTAACGGAATGGTGTGCGGATGAGGGAGAAAGTTATGACCGGATGAAAGAGATGTATGAGGCCGGGATAAAACAGTTTTACAAGTATATGAATAATTGTGCTTCTTACTTGGGAGGCGTGTATTATTTGCCGGGAACTGTCGGACAGAGAGAACGTCGTTATATTCCCGTGGACCGGGAGCGGCAGAGGGAAACTGTCTTGTTTGTTTTGAAACAGCTGGAGGAGTCCGGTAGTTGGATGGTTGATGATAGACTATTTGGCTTGATTGGTGACAAGACAGATTTAATCATGGGGCGGCAGGGTGAAATAATAGGGACGTTGTTGTCGCCGAATTTGTTGTCCAGAATGATAACTTCCACGTATTCTTTAGATGAATATTTGTCGGATGTTACAAATTATTTGTTCGCTAAAAAGGTGAATAGTGACGATTTATACTCCCGGAACAGGCAGATTGCTTACGTGATTGCTTTGAAAAAATTGTGTGAGACAGATGGAAAAGAAGAACCTAAAAAAGCGTCAGAGAATTTGCGAACCGCTATTGCTCGAGGGGAAGCTGTTCGTTTGGAAAAGAAGTTGGAACGGTGGGCAAAATCTTCGGGAGAGGCAAAATTTATGTTAGATATTTTAAAACGATAAAAATATGTGGAGATTAGTATTGTTGTGTGTTGTAATTTTTGCAATTACAATAGGTAAAGTTCGTGCTGACGAGGGAATGTGGTTACCGATATTGTTGAAGAATCAGAAGTTCGCGGAGATGCGTAAGAAGGGTTTGAAGCTTTCGGCCGAGGAGATTTATAGTGTGAATCAGGCTTGTTTGAAAGATGCGGTGATCGGTTTGGTTACCGAAGGACCGGATAATTTAGCCAGTTTTTGTACGGCCAGTTTCGTGTCGGATCAAGGCTTATTGATCACGAATTTTCATTGTATCATGAGTTATATAGAGCGTTTCTCTACTCCGCAGAATGATTTTCTCAAATATGGGTATTGGGCGAGTCGACGGGAAGAGGAGAGTTTTTGCCGGGGGTTAATGGTGAAACAATTGGTTAGGATGGAGGACGTGACCGACAGGATGACGGAGGGGACGCAAGGTTTATCGGGAGAAGAATACGTGCGTAAGGTGAACGAGAACGGGAAGAAGTTGGCAGAGGAGGTGAAAAAAGAAAAAAATCTGGAAATGCGTGTGCAGAGTCTTTTTGCCAATAATCAATATGTCATGTCCGTGTACCGTTTGTTCAAGGATGTTCGGATGGTGGCGGCTCCTCCTATGGCTATCAGTAAATTCGGGGGATTGAGCGATAATTGGGAATGGCCCAGACACACGGGGGATTTTGCTTTTTTACGGGTCTACGTGAACGAGAATAATGAATCCCGTGCGTATAATCAGAAAAACGTGCCTTATAAGCCCACGAATTATTTGAAAATTTCATTAAAAGGGGTGAAAGAGGATGATTTCGCTATGGTGTTGGGTTATCCGGCTTCTACCCGTCAATACGTGCCTTCTTTTGGTTTACAGGCGATTATTGAAGGTCAGAATGCGGCAAAAGTAAAGATTCGGGGGGAGAAACTGGCTATTTTGAAACAGGAAATGGAGGAACACCCGGAATTGCGATTGCGTTATTCAACCCGGTTGTCTTCTATTTCAAATAGTTATTTGAAATGGAAAGGGGAGATTCAGGGTGTACGACGTATGGGATTGATCGAAAAGAAAGAAGCAGAAGAACAGGCTTTTCAACAATGGGTTGAAGCTTCCCCGGAACGCAAGTCCGAATACGGGTCTGTGTTAAATGATATGCGGGAAGTTTACAAGGAATTGTCCGAATATAACCTGGCAAATGATTATTTTTCGGAAGCGGGATTGAACGGTGCCGAGATTGTTCCTTTTATCGGGAAGTTTGAAAAATTAGTTGCCATGTATAACGGGCGTAAACCGGTGAAAGAGGCCAGCCAGAAAAATGAATCCAAACGGTTAATCGGGTTGACCAAACAGTTTTTTGGAAACTGGTCGTACGAGATTGATCGTAAAACATTTCGTAATATGCTGGTGCGTTATTATGAAGGAATGCCGGCCAAGTTTCATGCAGAGGTGATGATCAAATATTTGCAGCAATATGACGGGGATGTGGAGAAGTTGTCGCAAGATATATTTGCCAAATCCATGTTCACGAAAGAGCGGGATTTATTGACTTTTTTGGAATCGGGTAAGGAAAATGGGGTGAAAGTGATCACGGAAGACCCGTTGTACCAGTTGGCTATTAGCTATTACCGGATTTACGTGGAGCGTATCGCTCGTCAACGAGGAGCGTGGCAGACGAAAATGGTGCCTTTGTACAAGAGTTTCCAGAAAGGAATGTTGGAAATGAACCGGGATAAAATGTTGTATCCGGATGCCAATGGTTCTTTACGCGTTGCTTACGGTAAAGTGTGTGGAGGGGAACCGGAAGACGGGTTATCATATCGGTATTACACGACGCTGGACGGGATGTATGATAAATATTTGAATCATCCGGAGGACGAGGAATACTACATGCCGAAGAAAATGCAGAAATTATATCAATCCCGGGAGTTCGGACGATACGCGGATCACGAGGGCAAGTTAAGAATGTGTTTTATGACCGATATACATACTACCAGTGGAAATTCGGGGAGTCCGGTGGTAAATGCGAGGGGAGAACTGGTCGGTATTAATTTTGATCGTATCTGGCAAGGAGTCGCTTCCGATTACCAATATGATCCGGATATATGCCGGGGGATAGCGGTGGATATCCGGTATATTTTGTTTGTACTGGAAAAATACGCACCTTTCTCATACGTGTTTGATGAGATAAGTATAAAATAAACTTCTGGGTGAAAAACAGATTTGTTTTTCTGAGATTTAGTATCTTTGGGGGTGTCTAACAAGTCCTGTTTTCTTTCAATAAACTCCTCCGACCTTCGGTCACCTCCTCTATAAACGAGGCCACTGAAAAAGTCGGCATTGCGATAAACAACTACCCCCTCCGGCTCCCCCTTACACAGGGGGAGGGTTGATTACCAAGCGGTTTCCCCGCCTGTGTAAGGAGGGGTTAGGGGTGGTAGTTTGAAAGTAAACTTGTTAGACACCCTAGTGAAAACAACTTGTTACAAATTTATTGTCTTATCAGATTGCATTAGTCTATGGAAATAAAATATTTTGAAAACAGAAAAGATTGGCGAAAGTGGCTGGCTGATAACTTTGAGACTGCCAATGAAATCTGGTTTGTATTTCCCAATAAATCTTCAGGTAAAAAAAGTATTACATATAACGATGCTGTTGAAGAAGCCCTTTGTTTCGAGTGGATTGACAGTACAATAAAGTCGCTTGACAAAGAACATAAAATTCAGCATTTCACACCTAGAAACCCTAAAAGTACGTACTCGCAAGCTAACAAAGAAAGACTTAGGTGGTTATTGGATAATAAAATGATACATCCTAAATTTGAGGATAAAATACGAAATGTTTTGTCTGATCCTTTTATTTTTCCCAATGATATACTTGACAGGTTAAAAGAAGATAAAATAATATGGAAAAATTATCAACGTTTTTCCGAGACGTATAAACGTATCCGTATTGCATATATTGAAGCCGCAAGGAAACGACCGGAAGAATTTGAAAAGCGATTAAACAACTTTATTAATAAAACGAAAGAAAATAAAATAATAACAGGATTTGGTGGAATTGAAAAATATTATTGATCCAAATAAAATGTCTCGCGTCTAACTTGTGTCCTGCCTGCAAGCAAGTTAAAATCGGTAATTTGAATGAAAAGCAGGCTTGTTGGATACTCTTTTTTATTTGGATTATCGATAAAAAAGTATAGTTTTGTGATTAGATACAAAAGTTTTATGACTAGGATGTAATATAGGATAGATGTCGCAAGAAGACGAGTTTTTACAACGAATTCATTCCAAGTCGGTAACAGCTTTTCGGGAGTTGTTCCGTGAGTTTTACAATACATTGGTCCTTTTTTCCATGAATTACGTGGAACGACAAGAGGTGGCTGAAGATATTGTACAGGATTTGTTCGTGTCTATTTGGGAACGGGATACCCGGTATGCTTCTTATAATAGTTTCAAGAGTTTCCTTTATAATTCGGTTCGGAATGGCAGTATAAATTATTTGAGACATAAGATCGTGGAGGATAAATATGCAGCTTCTGTAATTCAGGAAGAGTCATCGGAGGAATATGATGACTTGCGAGTGATGGAGGATGAGTTGTATCGATTGTTGTTTAAAACCGTGGACGAGTTACCTGCCAGATGTAAAGAAATATTCCAGCTTCACATGGATGGAAAAAGCAATGACGAGATTGCTTCGTTATTGAATTTGTCGGTCATGACCGTGAAAACACAGAAAAAGCGGGCAATGCATTATATCCGGGAGCGTCTGGGTGGGATATATTTCGTGATGTTAGCTTTTCAAATGTTCTGATTCGAATATTTTTTCAAAAAAAATCAATTTCTTGTACCTCTTTCGGGAGGCTTCCTTGTCTTAAGGTTATAAAACGAATAAACATGGATGATTATAAGTATAAAATGATTCAATTAATGCATCTTTATTTGTCGGGAGCTATAACTGACGAGGAGAAGCAGGAATTGCAACAATGGTTGGATGCATCATTGAAAAACAAGGCTTTGTTTGATCGGGTGAAAAATAATCGGCATTTCGGATCAAAGTACAAGGCTTTTAAGAGTATAAATCATGATGCCGCTTTCGAACGTTTTGAGAAACGGGTAGGAGTGAAATCTCACGTTAGATATAGTTGGTTAAAATACGCGGCTATATTTTTATTACCTTTAAGTTTAGGGGTATTTTTATTATTGAATACTACTAAAACTGAAATTGAGGTTCCGATAATGGCAAAGATCGTGCCCGGTGAAGCAAAAGCAACTTTAGTTTTGGCAGATGGGCAGTTCGTGAATTTACAAAAGGATTCGGTTTGGGATATTACGGTAAGTCCGGGTGCGAGCGCAACGAGTTCCAGGCAAGGGATTGACTATTCGAAAGTGAATGTAAAGGAGAAAAGTGTACGGTATAATACATTGAAGACTCCTCGCGGGGGAGAGTTTAATATCACGTTATCAGACGGGTCTGTCGTGCATCTGAATTCCGCGACAGAATTAAAATACCCGGTTGTGTTTGACGAGGAAAAACGGGAGGTTCACGTGTCGGGAGAGGCGTATTTCGAGGTGAAGAAAGAGGAGAAGCGCCCTTTCTACGTGGTTGTAGATGGAATGAGAATCCGGGTGTACGGAACCTCGTTTAACGTGAATACCCAACGTGAGGGGGTTGTACAAACGGTGTTGGTGGAAGGACGTGTCGGAATTATGGCCGAGGGTATGGATGAAGAATGCCGTATGAGTCCCTCGCAATTGGCGGAATACAATAAAGAACGTTCTTTGATCGAGGTGAAAGAGGTTGACGTGGAATCGTACGTGGCGTGGAAAGACGGGTTTTTCGTTTTCGAGGACGAGAGCCTTGAACAGATCATGAACACGCTATCATTATGGTATGATGTGGACGTGTTTTACGTGAATCCACAGTTGAAAGGATTACATTTCACGGGACACATGCGACGTTATGATCAAATTGACAATATTTTAAAAGCTATCGGGAGTGCTGTCGGTGTGACGTTCTCCGTGAAAGATAGGAGTATCTGGGTTTCAAAGTAATATAAAGAGGAAAACCGGAAGGTGTTCGAGCATCCTCCGGTCTTACAAAGCAAATCGATAAGAGATGTTCGAGCATCTCCTATCATTAATACTAATATTCAATTACAAAGTTATGAAAAAAAATCGATTATGTAGCCATTGCCCTGGATCAGGGTGGCAAAAAAAATGGTTGATTATGAAATTATGTGTATTATTGATGTTCGTCTTTTCTTTTACGGTTGTGGCTAACACGCACGCCCAACAGGAAAAAGTGAACTTGGATTTGAAGAACGTGTCGATTAAAATGCTGTTTGGAAAGATTCAAAAACAAACGGCGTTGTCTTTCGTGTTCAACACGGAACTGACAAAAGATTTTGGGCGTATCTCCGTGAAAGCTGATAACGAGGCGGTCGAGAGCGTGTTGCGGCGAGTGCTGGCGAACACGGGGCTGACTTATCGCTTCGAGGGAGATATTATCGTGATTCGCCAACAGGAGTTATCCACGGCTCAGCAGGAAGCGAAGAAGGAGATCACGATCGTGGGGAAAGTGGTTGACGAGAAGAAAGAACCTATACCGGGCGTGACTATTTTGTTGAAGGGGACTTCTTTGGGGACTGCAACAAACGTGGACGGAAGTTACAAGTTGACGATTCCCGGTATGAAAGATGTGGTTTTGATATTCTCGTTTGTTGGGATGGAGACCCAAGAAATCAAGTATGCGGGTACGGATACGATTAACGTGACTATGCGTTCGTTGACCGAGACGTTACAGGATGTGGTGGTAACGGGTATTTTCAAGAAGAACCGGGAGAGTTACACGGGAGCGGTTCGTGTGGTAACGGATAAGGAATTGAAAGACTTTAAAGGTCGTAATTTGATTTCGACCCTGGCTAATATTGATCCGGCCTTTAACCTGATTGCAAATAATGATTTGGGCTCGAATCCGAACCGATTACCGGAAGTACAGATTCGTGGTGCGGCCAGTTTACCGAACGTGGGAGAATTACAGGATAATACAAGTGTAGATTTAAATACACCGTTGATAATTCTGGATGGTTTTGAGACCACGTTACAGCGTATGATGGATTTGGATGAAAATGAAGTGGCGTCTATAACGATTTTGAAGGATGGTTCTGCAACAGCTCTTTACGGATCACGCGGTGCAAATGGGGTTATCGTGATTACCACGAGAGAACCGCAACCGGGTAAATTGAAGTTTTATTACAAAGGAGAAATGAATATAGAGACTCCCGATTTGAGTGATTATCACGTGTTGAATTCACGGGATAAATTACGGTTGGAGGAGATTTCCGGGTATTATCATACCACGACTTTAGGACCGGATTGGGAAATTAAATTGAAAGAGTATTATAATGCTGTTTTAGCCCAAGTGGAGAGAGGAGTGAATACGGATTGGTTATCAATTCCTTTGCGTACGGGAGTCGGACATCGTCATAATTTAAGAATAGAGGGTGGGGATACGAGTTTCAGGTACTCGCTTTCTTTGCAGTATAATTTGACTGAAGGGGTTATGAAGGATTCTAAACGGGAGAATTTTAACGGGGAAATTAATTTGTCATATAAACACAATCATTTGATTTTTAGTAATCGTTTGTCAATTGGTTTGAATAAGGCTCAGGAATCACCATACGGGGCTTTTTCCGATTACGTGAAGTTGAATCCGTACTGGGAACCTTATGATGAAGACGGAAAGGTGCGACGGTATTTTTCTCCTTACAATTGGGGATATTGGGCTGGTTCTTCGGGGGTGAACAGTGAAAAAGGTGTACCTAATCCGTTGTATGACGCTACGTTGAATACTTATGATAAGAGTAATTACACGAATATCACGAATAATTTCTCCATAGAGTGGACCCCGATTCCGGAATTGACTCTTAATGGACGTGTGGGTATTTCGGGACAAACGGATGAGGGGGATATGTTTAAACCGTCAACGCATTCTAGTTTTGTTTCTTATACCGGGGAAGATATTGCCCGCAAAGGAAGTTACCAATATAAAACAGGAAAAGATTTGAGATACGAGGCTAGTTTCACGGCGAATTTCAGAAAGTTGTTTGCCGATAAACATTTGGTGTATGCTGGGGTGAATGCGGAATTAAGCGAGTCGAACGGTCGGTCGTACACCTTTAATGTCGAGGGGTTCTCGGATGAGTCTCTGGATTTTTTGTCTATGGCTCTCCAGTACGAGAAAGATGGTAAACCCTCCGGTTCGGAATCAAAATCCAGAAGAATCGGTTTAGTGGGGAACGTGAATTACTCTTACGATAATCGTTATTATGTGGATTTTAGTCTTCGTACGGACGGTTCTTCCCAGTTCGGTTCTTCTAAGCGTTTTGCACTTTTCCCGGCTGTGGGTTTGGGTTGGAACTTGCATAATGAAAATTTCTTCCAAGATAATTTTTATATCAATAGACTGAAATTACGTGCTTCTTACGGGATTTCCGGTAGTCAGCAGTTTAGTTCTTATCAAGCGATGGAAACGTATTCTTATTACGTGGGTGATCGTTACAATATTTGGATGGGAGCTTACCAGATGGCTTTGGGGAATAAGAATTTGGAGTGGCAGACTGTCGATAAATATAATATTGGGTTTGAAGGCGGATTTTTGAATAATCGTGTGAGCATTGATATGGATGTTTATTTGGAGAAGACTCACGCTTTGTTGTCTTCTTTGGAATTGCCTTATTCGAATGGTTTTGATAGTTATACCGAGAATATTGGTGCTGTCGAAAATAAAGGATTTGAATTGAAGGCCAGTGTGTGGATGTTGCGGGATACGGAGCGGAGATTTTTATGGTCTGTTACGGGTAATCTAGCCTATAACAAGGATAAGATCACGAAATTGTCGGAAGCGATGAAGGCTGCAAATGAAAAGTTGGCGTCAATTGGAGGTTCTAATCCGAATCGGATATTGCGGGAAGGTGATTCGCAAAATGCAATTTATGCAGTTCCTTCTTTGGGAATCGATCCTAGTTCGGGAGAGGAAATTTATCTGAAAAAGAATGGAGAAGTAACAAAATTATGGAGTGCGGCAGATCGGGTAAATTGTGGTATTTCTAATCCGAAATATAGAGGGAATCTGAGTACAATGGTGCGTTACAAGGATCTTTCGTTGAATATGTCTTTCGGTTTCAACTGGGGAGGCCAGAAATATAACCAGACTTTGATAGACCGGGTTGAAAATGCTGATAAGAGGTATAACGTGGATGAGCGTGTGTTTAAAGATCGTTGGCAGAATCCGGGGGATAAAACTTTCTTTAAAGGGGTGAACGTGACTACTTCATCTAATTATTCTTCTCGTTTTGTGCAGGATGAAACTTCTTTCTGGTGTCAGAATATGAATCTGACTTATGAATTGAAAGATTGGAAATGGATGCGTCATATGGGTATATCGGTGATAAATGCAACGATTGGAACCGGAGAGTTGTTTTATCTGTCAACGATCAAGCGGGAGAGAGGGCTTTCTTATCCATTTTCAAGGCAGTATACCATGTCTTTGTCTGTAATGTTTTAAAAAGGGAAAATTATGAAAAAGATATTTGTAATAGCAATCACATTGATGGGATTTATATTTTCCGGTTGTAATGATTGGCTAGATGTGAATCCTCGTACGCAGGTCAGAAAAGATGTCTTGTTGGAAACTCAGAAAGGATTTCGGGACGTGCTTACCGGGGCTTATATCCGCCTGAAGAATACTAATCTTTACGGGGGCGAAATGATGTGGGGTGCGATCGAGTACCTGGGACAGCATTGGGTGACTACAGCCGGGTACACGGACAATTATATTCAACAATATAATTACACGAATAGTTCGGTAAAAGACAGGTTTACTGCGATTTTCAAAACTTATTATCAGGCGATAGCCGACGTGAACGGTATTCTTGAAGTGATTGATGAAAAGAAGGGTATTTTTACGAAAGGAAATTATGAGTTGATTAAAGGAGAGGCGTTGGCCATACGTGCTTTTTGTCATTTGGATGTGTTACGTCTTTTCGGCCCGATGCCTACGGGCGAGATCTCGGAGGATAAAATATTGCCTTACGTGAAAACCGTGACTAACGAGGTGCATGATTACTCAACTTACGAGCAGTTCGTGGAGTTGTTGTTGGGTGATCTGAATGAGGCAGAACGTTTGTTGGGAGAGGTTGATCCGGTATTAAAGTATTCAATTGAGGATTTGAAGGACGAGACAACTTGCGAAGTGGAAGACGATTTCTGGATATGCCGTCAGGTCCGTATGAATTATTACGGCGTATTGGCTTTGAAAGCACGATTGTATTTTTGGACGCAGGATATGTCAAATGCGGCTCTTTACGCTAATAAAGTGATCGGGGCAAAGGATCCGAGCGGTAAGAAAATGTGGACATTGGCAAACGGCGTGACCATGGAGAGTGGTGATTTGGCTTGTGCTTCGGAGAATATTTTAGGGTTGAGTGTATATGATTTAGGCACGAAGGCTACTAGTAATTTTAGTTTGACGGGGAATGGGAAATATGTGGACAATTTTCTATTCACATATTATGTGTTTCCCACGAACGAGAGTGCTGCAGATGTTCGGAAGACGAAACAATGGGTGTCAACGACGAAAAACGGGGAAGAAATTTATATTTGTAAAAAATATTATCAGCCGACAAATGAAGCGAAAAATGAGATCCCTCTCGTGCGTTTGACGGAAATGTACTTTATCGTGATGGAGGCAACTTCCTCGATGACAGAGGCAAATGGTTTATTTGGTGAATATGCTTCTGCAAGAGGTGTTAGTAGTGTAGATTTGGCAACAGACCGGGTGAATAAATTAAAGAAGGAGTTCAATAAAGAATTTTATGCTGAAGGACAAATGTTTTTCTTTTACAAGCGGACAGGGGCAACTTCGTCTCTAAATTATATTCCGCTGAACCCCGAGTCTTATGTAGCACCTCTTCCCGAGCGAGAAATAGAGTATAACAACAAGTAATTTGATAGATATGAGAAGTATATATATATTGGCGATGTTACTTTTATCTGTGATAAGTTGTAGCGAGGCAGATCTGATGCTCTATGGTGATGAACCCAGGGTGTATTTAGGTGGTTACACAAGAGCTGAATCCATGACATTTTATTATGATACGGATGATGTGGTACGGGACACGCTTTACGTGTACGTGGAAACTATGGGAGGACCGAGAGATTATGATCGGGCGGTGAATTTTAAACAGGTAACAGTATGTGATGTCGAGTACACCGTGGAAAATGGAGTGAAAGTAGATTCAGTGGTGACAGAAAATCCTTATAATGCTGTTGCGGGTAAGCATTTTGTGGCTTTTGATAGCGAAGAGGCTAGAAAATTAATGGTTATTCCCGCGGGAGAAGTGAGTGCTAATATTCCGATTATTCTTTTGAGAGATGTATCGTTGAAAGAAGAAATTTATTATTTGACGTTGCAATTGATTGAAAACGATGAATTTAAAATTGGAGGTGTAACGAAGGACGTGGAGTATGCAATTACGTTTGCTGATAAATTAATAAAACCGAATTTTTGGGATCTTCCTTATCAAGGATCGTATTATTTTGGAAAATACAGTATGAGGAAGCATGAATTTATGATAGAAGTTGCAGGTGGAAAAATTGATGACGAGTGGTGGCGTTCTTTGTATGGGGCATCTTCCGTTACTGGATTGTTAGCGTATTACCAGAGTAAGTTTAAAACAGAACTGGATAAATACAATAGTGATCCCGAGAATATTGCAAATGGATTGGCTCCGATGCGAGAGATTGTGGGTGATCCGACAAGTAATTTGGTAACATTTTAATAAGCATGGACATGAAAAAGATAAATAATATTGTTTGGTTATTTTTTATAAGTTTGTTTTTCGTGGCTTGTTTCGAGGATGATAACAAATATGATTATGCCGAATTAGATGGTGTTACGATTGAAGGTATTGCAGAGAAATACACTAAGGTATCTCGTCAAGATGTATTATCCATCACGCCGACGGTTACATCGAAAGCGGACTTGGAGTACGTGTGGGAGCTTTGGACATCAGCTCGTCAGGACGGGATTATTTATCATCCGGATACGATTGGATACGCAAAAGATTTGAATTATGAAATATGTGAAGAACCGGGTTCTTATTATTTGGTGTTAAACGTCAAGAATAAAGAAACGGGAGTGACAACAATATTCCGGAGTACTTTGAACGTGGTGACAATTAATTCTACCGGTTGGTATTTGTTGAAAGATGAAGGTTCCACGGAAAAATATACCGATTATGATTTTATCTATGATGGAGGGCGTATTGACAATTGGATCGCTTTTTACAATGATGGGAAAAAATTGAAAGGAGAGGCCGTAAAAAGTATTTTTACTTCTAAATATTCTGATGTCGCTTCCGGTGGGGGGTATAATTATGCTAGCGTGTTACTTCCACTTGCAAAAGAAGAAATTGTCGTGCTGGATCTTAGTAGTGGCAATATTAGAAAACCTTTTGAATCTTTATTTTTTGAATCTCTTGATGTTAAAAATTTTCAGGATATTTCAGTTCAAAATGATGGAGTTTCAATGAATTTGGTTAATAATAATAGCGTTTATAGTATGAGTGCGACGAATGCAACCTCTTTCTTCGCTTTATACGGACAATACAGTTTTTCCAAGAGCTTGAACGGATTACAAGGACCCAATTATTTTGATAATTTGAGTAAATCATTTGTTTATGTCGCTTATCAAAGAATTAACAGATATGTTGATGCTTCTACGGCACCGATTAGTTGCAATGATATGGAAGCCGATATGTTATGGGAAAGTGCTATTAATTTTCAAGCACAGTCACGCGGATGGATCTCATACGCTCTAATGAAAAAACATTCAACCTCCGACTATATGTTAGTTAAGTTGAATTTGTCTACAGGGTGGGGAAATTCTAATCCAATTGTAAAAGTTGATATTATCCCTTCAACGCTTAATTTCGTAACGGCAGAAAAAAGAGCGGTAAATGCAGATTACGGGATTATTTATTTTGTAAAAGATCACAAGTTATATAAATATCTCATAGATAATCAACACGAGGAGGCTATTTTGGATCTTCCCGCCGGAGAGGAAGTAACTTGTATGCAGCATATTGCTTATCCGAATCAAATGTCATCGGATGTTTATGGAGCTCAAGTTAATTGTTTTGCCATTGCTACTTATGCCGACGGAAAGTATAAAGTTTGGTTACACGAGTTTGATGCCGGTAACCTGAAACCGTTGACTAAACCTACTTTTGAAGGAAACGGGCGTGTGGCGTGTATAAATTACGTGGAGAATAATACTTCTAATTTCTTATACTAATAAATAATGTGATGTTATAATATTTAGTTTATAGATTGTTTGTAGAATGATAAAATGATACAGAAATTCTCATTTCTGTATCATTTTTATTGTTATGCATTAGGAAAATTATGGGGTAGGGTACTCTGTATAATGTTGGAAATATGTTAAAGTAAACTTAGATATCCCTTTCAGAAGTTAGGATGGTTAATAATAGCCAAGCCTTATAACTATTCAGTGATTCCCGAAGTACTTTATAAGCGTTCTTTTTTAAAGTTTTGACCGTGTTGACTGAAACGTTAAGCGTTGCGGCAATTTCGTTATTGTCCTTTCCGTCAAGACCGACAAGAATGATTTCCCGGGTTTGTGGGGGAAGTTTATCAATGGCCTCGTATAAAATGCGTAATGTCTCCTGATAGGTAATTTCTTCAAAGAAGAATTGTTGCTCTTCCGCTTCATCAAGCGGAAATGAACGGGCGTATTCGTGTTCAATCTTTAAATGTTTCAGATGATCAAGGCAAAGGTTACGAGCCGTGATGTACACGAATGATTTTGCTTTCTCGATGACATCAAAGTTTTCCCGTTTCTCGTATAATTTGATAAATGCATCCTGAGTAATATCGTGGGCAATGGCTTCGTCACCCGTGTATTTTCGTGTGAATTGAAATACCGGTTCGAAATATTTTTCGAAAAAGGATTTAAAATCCTGTCTGTTTGTCAGTACACTAGCCACTTGTCTGTATTTATACCGCAAAAATATGATTTTTTTTTATCCTCTCATTCACCCACTCCGGAAAGTTAGTCGTTATAGGGGTGAATTTAGGAAAATATAGGATATGGATGCAGATTTAAAAGAGCGTTATCGGATGGCCGAGTTGATCGCGGGGAAGATTGCTGGAATTCTTTCGGACGAAGAGATTACTTTGCTGGAAAAGTGGCGGCAGGCTTCTCCCGGGCACGAAAAAGAATACGAGCGAATTATTCAGCGATTAAAAACAGATTTACGAGATACTCATCGTTTAGATAGAGGGCGTGAATGGGAGTTATTTGAAAATAAATTACCCCGTAAACGCAGGATTCTGCGGGCGTGGTATGCTGTGGCGGCGGCAGTTCTTGTTGCTATGGTGACGATCGTTGTATTTCGAACGGAAAAAGTAGAACCGGCAACGCCTTTGGCCGAAACGGTAAGTAAGGGAATGAAAGAACGTAAGGCTATATTAATTTTAGGAAACGGGGAGAGAATAAATATCTCGGATTCTACTCTAAATGTACTTGTCGAGACCGGGGGAACCGAGGTGTTCGCTTCGGGTGATATTATAAAATATAACAGGAAAGATACGATGAACCTTTCTACCGTGGAATATAACACGTTAGTAATTCCTCGTGGGGGGGAGTACGAGTTGGAATTGGCAGATGGAACCAGAGTATGGCTTAATTCCGAGTCGAAATTGATTTATCCAGTACGGTTCTCCGGTGATATTCGGGAAGTTCAGATGGAAGGAGAAATTTGTTTTCAGGTGGCGAAAAATGAAAAACAGCCTTTTATCGTGAAAACCAAAGACGTGGCGGTAAAGGTTTTGGGAACTTTATTCAATATGGAGGCTTATTCTGATACACGAGGTGTTGTTACCACGCTGGTTGAGGGACGGATTAACGTGTCGAACGGGCAAGGTGAACGTGTTGTAGAACCGGGCCAACAGGTAGTCGCTACTGGAGATGAGTTAGTTGTTACGGAAGTGGATGCCGAACAATTTATCAGTTGGACACGGGGAATATGTTTTTTCAACGAGGCTTCTCTGGAAGAAATCATGGAAAAACTTGGTCGTTGGTATGATATGGAGGTGTTTTTTGTATCCCCGTCATTGAAAGAAGCTCATTTTTCTTTAGAGATCAAGCGGTATGATAATATAGCTGATGTCTTGGGGAAAATAGAGAAAACGGGACGCATGAAATTTAAAGTGAACGGGCGTACGGTAATGGTTGAAGAATGAAAACAAAAAGCAGAATATACTGGCATATATCCCGCTTTTGTCATCTATAATCAACTCCATGCAGATGGAATCAATTATTATTTTTAACGTTATCAACAAAAGTATGAAAAAAAATCTTAGGAACGGTAATTTCTTTCCGAGAAAATTGCCACGAAAGTCTATTATTATGAAGACGCTATTGTTATGGTTGTTTTTAGTGAGTCTGAATGTTTCTTCGGTGTATTCGCAACAGCAGAAAAGGATGGATATATCCATGAAAAAAGCTACTTTAGTGGAGGTATTTGGCGAGATTCGCCGGGTGTGTGGTTACTCGTTCGTGTATGACAGTGATGCTATTAAAACGGTCAAACCGATTTCGATAGACCTGAAGAATGCGACGGTTGGAGAAATTCTTGATAAATGTTTTGCAGGGACTTCATTTGTTTATCTGATGGAGGATAATGTGGTTATTATCAAGCAACAGAAAGTTTCTGAAATAAGAGGACAACAGACCGCTAAGCAGGTTGTTGGATGGGTAACGGATGAAAAGAAAATGCCGTTGCCGGGAGTTACCGTAATCGTAAAAGGGTTGACTTTAGGCTCGGCCACGGACATGAACGGTAAATACACGCTGTTTTTGCCTGATATAGACAAGGTTTCTTTGTTATATTCGTTTATCGGCATGGAGACTGTGGAAATGAAGTACACGGGACAAGACACGATTAACGTGGTCATGAAAGAAGAACATTCCGAGTTGTCGGAGGTGGTCGTGACCGGATACCAGACGATTGATCGTAGAAAAAATACGAGTGCTGTTCAGTCAATTGATATGGATCGGATTAAGGTGCCGGGAGTGCAGACCGTGGATCAGTTGCTGGAGTCTCACGTGCCGGGAATGATTTTTATGCAGAATTCCGGACAGGTGGGAGCGGCTCCGAAATTAAGGATTCGGGGGACTTCAACTATTCTTGGTAATCAGGAACCCGTGTGGGTATTGGATGGTATCGTGTTACGCGATCCGGTGAATGTAAGTCCGACTTTAATAAATAATCTGGATTTTGTGAATCTGGTGGGAAATGCTATTTCCGGGATTAACCCGGAAGATATCGAGCGTATTGATATTTTGAAAGATGCTTCCGCCACGGCGTTATACGGGGCTAAAGCGGCTAACGGGGTGATAAATATTACAACCAAGAAAGGAAAAACCGGGCCTCCTTCCGTGACGTATAGTCTGAATGGCAAGTTTACGGCAAGACCCCGCTATTCGGATAAAAGCATTTATTTGATGAATTCTAAAGAGCGTGTCGCGTATTCACGGGAAATAATAGAGAAAGGATTGTCATACCCGACAATTAATAATTGGGTTGGTTATGAAGGAGCCCTTGAAAAGTATAATAGTGGGATTTACAACTACCAGCAATTTACGGATGAGGTTTCAAGATTGGAAACTGTAAATACCGATTGGTTCGATCTGATCACGGAAGATGTATTTTCTAATAGCCACACGCTGAGTCTGTCGGGGGGGAGCACGAATATTCGTTATTATGCTTCTTTGGGATACTCTAACGAAAAAGGGGTAATTAAAGGAGAAAAGAATGATCGTTATTCCTCCAGTTTGAATATTAATGGAAATTTCAATAAATTTTCGTTTTCCTTCGGGATGTTGGCCAATAAAGGAGTGCGGGAATACGTGAACAGTGAGGTGAATATACTGGATTATGCATATAATACTTCTCGTGCCATTCCGGCGTTTAATGAAGATGGAAGTTATTATTTTTACAATGTGGAGGGAACGACGGCCGCGAGTCACCAACGATCTTTGGCTTTTAATGCTTTACACGAGATGGAGAATTACCGGGATGAGTATAATAATTCCGGGATTACTTTGAATATGAATTTGAATTATCGCTTTAATGATTGGTTGAAAACGCAGTTTATATTTTCTTACAGTATCAATAATACGATGCAGGAAACGTTTGTTGATGAGAATTCTTATTACGCGGCTAATCTGCGGGGAACGAATTACGGGGTTGTGTTGACTCCCGATCAGAAGGCTACCAGTTTGTTACCCGTGGGAGGGGAATATCGGGAGGATTATACCCGGAACGATAATTACACGACTCGTTTGCAGTTTGATTTCACGAAATTTCTGGATAGCGAGCAGAAACACTTGATTAATGCTGCCGTGGGTTTCGAATTGGCTTCTTCTAAATATGACGGGAAGCGGCAAGTACATCGCGGGTATTTGCCGGAGCGAGGTAAGATGATCGCAACTTTGGATCCTAACGTGTATCCTTCTTTCGCATCTTGGTCGTTGAACGAGAAAGATGCGAGAGGTGTGATTTCAGATAATGTTCAAAACGAGATGTCTGCTTACCTGACGTTGACATACACGTTAAATAATGCTTATTCGTTTAATTTTAATACACGTGCGGATGCTTCAAACAAGTTCGGGGATCGCAGTAACGAGAAAATATTGCCGGTGTGGTCGGTTTCTGCCAGTTGGGATATGAAAGCGAATATTTTACGCAATGTGAATTGGGTGAATGGTTTGTCCGTGAGAGCTTCTTTCGGTTACCAGGGAAACATGCTGAGTAACCAGACTCCCGAATTGATTATCAAGAAAGGGAATATGAATGATTATTTCGGGGAATACGAATCGAATATAGAACATTATCCCAATCCTAACTTGCGTTGGGAGAAGACTGGGGCATTGAACGGATCTGTGGATTTTGCCCTTTTTAATAACCGTATTCGTGGAACGTTCTCTTATTTTTACAAAAAGACCAAGGATGCTTTTTTGAGCAAGACCGTGGCTGATATTAACGGCGTGGAATCTTACGTGATAAATTCCGGTACTGTTGAGAACAAAGGCTTCGAGATTAGTTTTAATTTTACACCTTTAAAGGCCGGAGCGGAAGTGGGTGGTTTCCGCTGGGATATCGACCCGCAGTTGGGCCAAGTGCTGAACACGTTGTTAACAAAAGCGGTTAATAATGATAGTTTCGAGAAGGAACAGGACGAGATTTTTTATACCAATTATTTGGATGGTACGGCGTTAATCAAAGGCGAGCCGTTGAATACGTTTTTTTCTTACAGATTCAAGGGACTTTCTCCGGAGGACGGGAGACCGATGTTTTATAACGTGGAACAAGAGCACGAGCAAGAGTATTTGAAGATGGATCGCGAGGAGGTATTCCGCCGGGTGATGAAAGTGTCCGGTACGCGAGTTCCCGTTTTACAAGGAGGGGTGTCGAACACTTTTTCCTATAAACGTATGTCATTAAGTTTTAATTTCTCTTATTCTTTCGGTTCGAAAATCCGGTTGATGCAATTATACGGATCTAACAGTAACGGGACAACGGTTGCTCCTCTTCCGGAACGGAACGTGCGTCGGGAGTTCGTGAAACGTTGGCAGCGTCCGGGGGATGAAGAGCACACGAACATACCGGGATTGTTGTCGAACGCGGCATATTCTGCTACCTTGCGTCCGTGGTGGAAGACGGGGAATAATAATTCGATTAATTTTGCAGATAATATATGGCAGATGTATGATAATTCGGATATCCGGACAGTGAGCGGCAATTATCTGAAGTTGCAATCTTTCGTATTTAATTACACGTTACCGGAAGAGTTTTGTAAGAAGCTTTTGTTGAGGTCGGCCTATATCGGGATTTCAGGAAGCAATTTATTCACGATTTGCAGTTCAAAATTAAAGGGGCAGGATCCCTCGCAGTCGGGGACAACAAATAAGTTGAATTTGTCGATTCGTCCCTCGTATTCCGTTAATTTAGGTGTTACGTTTTAATGGTTAGATGTTATGAAGAATTGTATATATGTAGTTTTGTTATTGTTCTTTTTTAGCTCGTGTGACTCTTTTTTGGAAGAGTATTCACAGGATTTGACTTACGCGAAAACAGCGAGTGATCTGGACGAATTGTTGATCGGGGATGGATATATGAAAATCACGGAAAATTCGGTGATCGGATTGGGGAGTACGGATGGATATTATTTCCCTTGGATACATGTGATGGATGATGATATTACACAGGTAGAAACAGGGTGGAATGCTGATGGTTCTGCTTTTACGGCTCTTGCGAATTTTTATCTTTGGGCGGAGTATCCTTACATGCAGGAAGGTGAGGAGGTCAGTGATGGAGATTGGAAACGTTTGTATAAGCATATCAGTTCGTTGAATGTCATTCTTTCTAAAACAGAAACGATTAATGATCAGCCGGAAGAGATCGAACGCATTAAAGGGGAGTGTTATTTTTTGCGGGGTGTGTATTATTTTTATTTGGCGAATATTTATGCTAAGCCTTACTCGAAGTCAACGGCTTCGACTGATTTAGGTGTTCCGTTGAAGACCACGGAGTATATAGAAGATGTTTATTTCCAACGTAATACATTGGAAGAGACGTATGATCGTATCGTGGATGATCTTACCACGGCAGCCCGGTTGTTGAAAGGGAAGGAACATAAGACGGTGTATCGTGCCGGTTTTCATGCGGCACATGCTTTTTTGAGTCGGGTGTACCTGTACATGGAGGAGTACGAGAAAGTACTTTTGTCAGTTGATACCGTACTTCAAGGCGGGTATGCTTTATTGGATTATAATGAACGATTGGCATTGGTGAATCCGGGGCAAGGGGGAACGATAAGTAAAGAGGTTAGCGTTACTTACAAGGATTCTCCGGAGACGATTTTTTCTCAAGGTGGGAATTGTTTTGCTTCTTCCACGGGGGGAATGATGAGTATGTATAATTTTAGTGTTTCGGAGGATTTACTGGAAATGTTCAATCGGGAACCCGGAAATGATTTGAGATTCGGTTCTTGGTTGGGGGTGTATAAAGATCCGAATAATCCCTCTTACTGGGTGGAAAAATTGGCGGACGAGCGTGAAGATGGTGTCGTGTCGTCCGAGTGTTTGGTGCGTTTACCCGAGATTTTATTGAATAAGGCAGAAGCTTTAGCTATGCTTTCGCGTGAGGATGAGGTGATGAATGTGATCGAAGAGTTGAGAAGTAAACGGATGAAACAGGATACTTATGTTGCTTTGGATAGGAGGACGGGCGAGAAATTAATAGAATTGATTCGTGATGAACGCCGTCGGGAACTTTGTTTCGAGGGGCATCGTTGGTTTGATTTACGACGTTATGCCGTAAATACCAAGTATCCATATACTAAAAAAATTATTCATGATCAGTATTTTTATAGTTCAACGACGTGGACACGAGAATATTTGGGGAGTTACGAGTTGAAAGAGTATAATTCGGAGCCTGCTTACGTGATCCCGATCCCGCGGTCGGTGATTGAATTTAACAAGGGAAACATGGTAGATAACGCGACTCGCCCGCAGAGAGAGATGTTTAAACGTTTTTAATTTTAGAGAATATGAAATATTATATATTGCTTTTGGGAATATTGTTTTTTATCACCGGATGTGATAAAGAAAATGATTTGGAACCTTCGTTTCTTGAAAAGGAGTGGTTCAAGCTTCAGGATAATCCCGATGATAGGGTACAGCATGCCGCTTACGAGGTGTATGTTACTTGGGGAATCCCGGTCTTTTGCAATGACACAATTGGGAGCGAGGATCGAGGATCGGATCATTACGGCAACCCGATCGTGTATTATAAGGTGTTGGATTTGAACTATAACCTGAATAACCCGTCAAATATAAATAATATTCAATCCAAGCATATTTCGTTAATTCGGGAGGATGCGGATAAATTGGCGGGAATAGAGTTCGTGGATAAGATCTTTTTCCCCGCGGTGCCGGAAGTTTTTCATATACAGTCCATTCTTTTGCTGGATTCTATATATGAAGAGCAATATGGAAATAAGACATTGAAAAAAATGCATCAGGCGATGGAAACTTTGGCTATTGCCGATATTCCTCTTATTGCTGGAATGTCGCACGAGGAGAAGGTGGAAAGGGTAAATGAGCTTGTTACTTTCCTGTCAATTAATTATCTGGCCAAAAATCCGGTAGCCGAGCTTGAAACTTTCAAACGAGTAAGTTATGATCCTGCTACTCAACGAAGTTATTATGGAATGATGGTACGGAAGCCTCTATATCCAGGATATATATGTTTGGAACCAGCACGTTGGGAAGTATACGGTTTCTTGGATTATTCTCGTTCTAATTATCCTTACGTGACGGATCCTGATATTACTAATTGGCGTTATCAGATTGTGACGGAAGATGAAGATGTTGAAGATTTTATCATGGCCGTGGTTTCGTATAGTAAACGTGATTTTGAAGCGGCGTATGCCGAGTATCCCAAAGTATTGGAGAAGTTCGAAATTATGCGTGGTATTATGGAATCAATAGGAGTGGAATTGAAGTAAGTTATGATAAGAATTGGTTTAAAGAAGATTCTTGGGGGATTTGTCGGGATATTGTGTGTGTTACCTTCCTTTTCGCAGAATGCGAAGGTGATTATTAAACCACACCCGGTATTTCAACGTTACCCGGTAGAATTGATCAAGGAGACAAAGTACGACATGATCGAGTTCAATCGGGTGATTCCGGGCGATTCGCTTATCTTTTCGTTGGAAATAACTGATCCGGAGGGGGAATATTACAAGCTGTACGATTGGGGTGCTTTGAATGTGTTTGTTAAACCGGGTAGCGTGATCGTTATTGATTATAATGATAGAGACCGGACGAAGACGAGATTTTCTGGTGATCTGGCGAAAGAAAATGCATGGCTAAATCAATCTTGGTTTTTAGAATTCCAGATGCTATACCCGGGAAAAATAACCTTCCCGATAGTTTATAAGGATTACAGAAAACGGGTATTTGTTAATGCCGATTCATTAAAACGAGTCGTGAAAGGTATATCTTGTTCGGAAAAATTCGTGAGTGACTGTCAACGTCGAATTGATTTTATGGTGATTGGTACGCTACAGAATTATTACCGGATTTCAGCACAGAATATGCAACGAGAATCTACTCCCGCGGATTTCGAGTCATGGAATCGAAATTTTAAACTTGCTTTTTCAAAGAAATTCTTAAAAGATGCTTACCGGATATGCAAACGCCATAAAGAACAGGATGTGTTGCAATACCGGCAGACAAGTCAGGCACTTATGGGGATTGTTTACGAGATAGATCCGGAGTTTGCCAAACGAACGGGGTATTCTCTTTTTGAAGAAGAATATACTTTGATGCAAGTGTTGAATGATGTGACTCGTTTATACAGTCCTGAACTTTTGGAAATTCAAGGGAAAGTGAAAGATTCTGTTGTGTTGCGTGTCATAAACGGGCAGATTAAGGAGAAACGTAATCTTTTAACAGGGGCGGAAGTGACGGATTGCGAGTTTAAAGATATGGATGGAAACGTGCATAAATTATCAGATTATAAAGGTATACCCATGTATATTGATGTGTGGGCAACCTGGTGTAATCCTTGCAAAGCGTTGTCTCCGAATTTCCATGAATTGGCAGATGAATATACCGGGAAAAATATAAAATTTATTGCTATTTCTTTGGATAAGAAAATTACCCCTTGGTTGAACTATTTGAAACAACACGATCATTCGGAAAATGTTCTGGAGTTGCATACCGGGAAAAGGGATTTTGCAAATAGTTACCAGATCAATGGAATTCCTCGGTTTATTTTGATTGATAGAGATTTCAAGATACGAATGGCATTTGCTTATAAGCCGATAGAATCTTCCATGAAAGAGTTGAAAATACTGTTAGATCAATTATCACGGGAATAGTATTACTTTTAGTAAATTGGTGCGTGTGAATTCCGGGTTGCTTGCATGTAAGAATTGTAAGTAACTCGGAATTTGTTTTAATTTTTATTCTTTAGGTGTATCAGAAGTAATATTTTATCTTTTATATTTGCATAAAGAAAATATACATGGTCGTGGATTATTCAGAAGATAAAGAGTTGTTGACGTTGTTGAGACGTGGTGAGATTTCTGCATTTGTAGATATATATACCACGTATTTTGACTCTTTATTGAATTATGCCGATCGTTTGTTGAATGACATGGAGGCTGCCCGGGATGTGGTTCAGCAGGTGTATTACAAGATATGGGAAAACCGGGAGGCTTTGAATATTTCTCTTTCCGTCAAGGCTTATCTTTTCAAGTCGGTGTATCATGGATGTTTGAATACGTTGGCCCACCAGAAGAATATTCAGAAGTACGAGCGGGAACAATTATCCGATGTCTATTTTTCAACCGTCATACAGTCTCCGGAGGCTGAGATTGCTTTGTGGAAATCCGATATCGAACAGGCTATTCAAGATGCGATTGCCACTTTACCGGAGAAATGCCGGGAGGTTTTCATGATGAGTAAAATAGATGGCTTGAAAAATCGGGAGATTGCGGAGAAATTAAATATTTCGGAAAAAACAGTTGAACGCCATATGTCCATCGCTTTGAGAAAGTTACGGGATGAGTTAGATTGGGTGTTGCAAATTATTTTATTTTTTTCAGTATCTCATTGGGGGTAAAGTTTTTTTTAACTGTCTTTAGTGTATAAAAGCACAAAAGATGAGTGATGAAACTTTCAATATAGAAGAATTACTGGTTCGGATATTGGCGAATCGGGCGAGTCAAGAAGAAATTCTATATTTCTCGAAATGGATAGAAGAGGGGGAGAACCAGGTATATTTCGAGAAGTTGAAGAAGTTATGGAATCTTTCAGCCGGTGGACATGCCAATCAGGATATGCTTATCGCGGGGGTGAAGGATTACTATCGTTTCATGGAGAATACTTTAAAACCCAAGCGACGGCTGAGGTTGATCCGGCGAATCGCTTCCGTGGCGGCCGTGGTTGCGGTGGCCTTAACTTCTGTTTTATGGTTCAGTCGAACTCGGGAAAATACTCCGGTAAAATTGAAGAACGAGATTTGCCAAACGGGAGGGATTATATTGAGGCTGGCAGATAATAAAGAGGTTAACGTGCTTGATGATTCATTGCAATTAACCGGGGGAACGGGAGGGAGCGTGAGAATTAATAGGACGAATCAACGGGAGATCGTGTACGAGATAAAAGACTCTTTAGAAATGACAGGGGAAATGGAACTGGCGTATAACCAGATTATAGTTCCCGTGGGAGAACGTTTCTCTGTCCGGTTGTCCGACGGGACGAAAGCATGGATTAACTCCGAGAGTTCTTTGCGTTATCCGACGTATTTCGGTAAAGATTGCCGGGAAGTTGAGGCTCGTGGAAATGTCTATTTTGAAGTAGCTAAGGATGCGACACGTCCTTTCGTTGTCGTGTCCCGGGAAATAAAGACGGAAGTATTGGGAACGCATTTTGAAGTAAACACGTATGGGGACAGGGGTGAAATAAGTGCCACGTTGGTAGAAGGGAAAGTACGGGTGAGCGTGGGAAGTCGTTCTGTTATTATAGAACCGGATCAACAGTTCATTTTCAACACGAAGAACGGGTGTATTAATGTTGTGAAGGTGGATGCGCTTAATAAAGTGAGATGGAAAGATGGAATTCTCGTGATAGATAACGAACAGTTTGATGATGTGGTTTGGAAGTTGGAGCGTTGGTACGGTGTTTCTATCGTGAATGAAACAGGACTTGTTTTTAATCAATCGTTTAGCGGGGAGTTTGACCGGGAAGATATTCAAGCAGCTATAGCGGCCGTGTGTGTGAATTTGAATATAACTTATACTATTGATAAGGACAGAATTATTCTTAAAAGATAACAAAAGGAGCATCCCTTCGTGCGACCAACACTTTTAAATGCTCCTTGCGTTAAGCTTTGCTTATTATAAACTTAACATGACAAAATTATGAAAAAAAACAAGTATTCATTGTCTTTGTCATTAAAATTTCTCACGAGAGTAGTTTTATTGACCATTATGGGGACAAGTTTCTTATGCTTTTCGGTGAAAGGGGACCCGGTAGAGCCTCAACGAGTCTCTTTAAACCTGAAAGATGTTTCTCTCTCCGTGTTGTTCCAGGAGATGAAGAAACAAACATCGTACAAGTTCTTTTACAATGACGTGCAAGTAAAAGATGTAGGCAATATCACGGTTGTGGCCAATAACGAGACGGTCGAGAGCGTGTTGGAACGTGTATTCCAGGGTAAAGAATACACGTACAGGATTTCGGGAGAACAAATTATCGTGGTTAAACGTCAGGAAACTAAAAAGTCCGTACAAGAGGTAGTTATCGAGGGGATTGTTTTGGAAAGAGATTCGATGCCCATTGTCGGGGCAACGGTCGTGTTGCAGGGAACAACGACTGGAGTTGCTACCGATGTAAGTGGTAAATTCAGATTAGTCGTTCCTTTGGATGATGAAATCTATATAGAGGTCTCTTTCCTGGGGATGAAAAAACAAGTTCACAAAGTTTTGGGTTTACCGAATCCTAAGCCGATGAGACTCGTGATGCAACCCGAAGCCATGGGGATGGATGAAGTTATCGTGACCGGTTATGCCAATATTCGGAAAGAAAGTTTCACGGGGGCGGCCACGACGGTTACCAAGGAGGACATCCTGAAAATATCCCCGAGAAACGTTATCGACGTGCTGCAAGTATTCGATCCTTCTTTGCGGATGGTGAAGAATAACGAGATGGGTTCTAACCCGAACACGCTGCCCGAGTTCTATATCCGGGGACGTACCGGGATGGATGGTGTAACTCAATTGGATCGGTTGGAAGCACAACAAGGCGGGAATATATCTCAATTCTCGTTGACAACGAATCCGAATTTACCAATCTTTATTTTGGATGGTTACGAGGTGGAAGTACAGAAAATCTACGATATGGACCCGAACCGGATTGCCAGTATCACGATCCTGAAAGATGCCGCAGCTACGGCCATGTACGGTTCCCGTGCTTCAAATGGTGTGATCGTTATCGAAACGGTAACCCCGGAATTGGGTAAATTGCAGGTGTCTTACACGTTTAACGCTTCACTGACGGCTCCGGATCTTTCTGATTACAACCTGATGAATGCGGAGGAGAAATTGCGGGCGGAAGTGTTATCCGGGTTATATGATCTTAGTTTGCCTAATGATGTTGAACAATATGCAATAAAAAAGAACTACATAACCAGTGGGGTAAATACAGATTGGATGGCTCAACCCCTCCAGAACCAGTTTAATCATTCTCATAGTTTGTACGTATCCGGAGGTACGGAAGGGTTTCGATTCGGGAGTGATTTGAGTTATGCGCACGAGGGAGGTGTCATGAAAAAGTCTTATCGTGATCGTATGAGTGTCGGAGTGTACGTGGATTATCGGGTAGGGAAATTACAAATCCGTGATAATGTGTCATATGACATATCCAGATCATCTGATTCTCCTTATGGTTCGTTCAGTGACTATACAAGTCAACAACCTTATTATGCGATATATGATGAAGATGGTAAACTCAAGAAGCAATTGAATATCGGTGTACCAAATCCTCTTTATGAAGCAAGTTTGGGGAATTTTAGCCGGAGTGAATCTTACAATTTAACGAATAATTTGAGCCTTTATTGGTATATTAATGATCATCTTCAATTGCAAAGTCAATTTGCGATCACGAGGACTGAATCAGAAAGTAAAAAATTTACAGATCCCTTGTCAACAACTTATGGTTCAACAGACAGTGATCCTTTTTCTAGGGGTGATTTGTATGTCAACACCACGGACAACTTCAATTGGAATCTGAATGCTTTTTTGGCTTATAACAATTCTATCGGGAAGAATTATTTGAATCTTTCTTTCGGTATCAATGCTCAAGAGTCACAGAGCGGGAATTTGTCTTCTCATTACAGAGGATTTCCTTCTGCTGCTTTACACACGATAGGTCACGCGAAAGAGATCGTGGAAAAGCCTTCAGGGGAAGATAACAAGACCCGGTTGATGGGTATTTTCTTTAGTGGAAATTATTCTTGGGATAATATCTTTTTAGCTGACGCGTCTATCCGTTTTGACGGTTCTTCCGAATTCGGTTCAGAATCGCAATGGGGATCTTTCTGGTCTTTTGGTGCTGGGATTAACGTACACAATTTCGAATTTATGCGGTCACTTCCATGGATTAATCAATTCAAGGTTCGTGGAACTTACGGGGCTACCGGTAAGGTGAACTATCCGCCTTATGCAGCCCGGGATATGTACAGCATTCTATTTGATGATTGGTATTCTACTGGTATCGGTGCCACTTTGCAAGGAGTCGGAAATGAAAATTTAGTATGGGAGAAAACTAACTCAACGAATATCGGTTTTGATCTTAGTTTTTTCCAGAGCAAATACAATATAACTTTCTCGTGGTATAACCGTCAGACGGTGGATATGATCACGGATGTGACAATTCCGTCTTCTGCTGGTTTTACTTCTTACAAAGATAATATGGGAGAAACACGAAATCGAGGATACGAAATAAGTTTTAATGCTTCAATTATCAATCGTAAAGATTTCGGGGTAAATGCGTTTGTAAACTTTGCTCACAATGAGGGGAAATTGATGAAAATATCCGAGGCGTTGAAAGCGTATAATGAACGGGTGGATGATTATTTAACTTTGAGATATACTAGCTATGCTAATGCCGCGGATAAATCTCTTCCATTCTTGAAATACGAGGAAGGTGGTTCGCTAACAGCTATTTATGGGATGAAATCACTGGGGATTAATCCTGCCGATGGAGAAGAGTTGTTTGTAGATCGTTCCGGTAATGTTACTAGCGTGTGGTCATCTTCTCAACAACAAATTATAGGAAATACAGAACCTAAAGGGCAAGGGGCCTTCGGTATTAATATCCGGTGGAAACGTTTGACGTTGTACACGAGCTGTATGTATACTTTTGGAGCGCAAGAATATAATTCGACTTTGTTAAGTCACGTGGAATGTGTCGATTTGAGTAAATCCAATGCGGATAAGCGGGTGTTAAGCCAGCGTTGGCAGAAACCGGGGGATATTACTCCATTGAAGAATATTGCTAATAGAAACCAAACAACTCAATCCACGTCTCGTTTCGTGCAGGATAATAACGAATTCAGTATAAATTCGATCTCGTTGTCTTATGATTTCAATCCTGAGTGGGTAAGGCGAATTGGTTTGGATGTGCTCCGTTTGCAGGCTAGCACGAACGATTTGGCGACATTCTCCTCTATCAAACAGGAACGAGGTTTATCTTATCCGTTTGCTCGGACCTTTAATTTGGGTTTAAGTGTTAGTTTCTAAAATCATTTACTTATGAAAACATATAAGAATATATTGTTATCTGTTCTGTTCCTGTTTTCCCTTTCCTCTTGTTCCGATTGGTTCGAGGTAACACCGGAAAATGAGATATCTAAAGAAGATCTGTTTGCAACTTACGATGGTTATAGAACGGCGCTGAACGGCATTTATCGGAATCTTTCAGGAGAGGCGCTTTACGGGAATAATCTTTCGTGGGGGTTTATCAGTTTTCTTGGTCAGAATTATAATCCAACTTCTTGGATTGCCATGTATGATGTTTCTGGTAGCGTTATGAACTATGACTATGAGAATGCGGATGTAAAGAGGGTTACTCAAGCAATTTGGGAAGCGGCTTTTAACACGGTCGCTAATTGCAACGTGCTTATCCAGAATGCGGAACAACAAGGGAACGATTTCTTCTACGAGGGGGAAAACGAGAGAAATATCCTTATCGGGGAAGCAAAAGGTATACGGGCGCTCGTGCATTTCGATATGTTGAGATTATTTGCCCCGGCCCCGGTCACGGGAGATGATGCGGCTTACGTGCCCTATGTATCGAAATACCTGACATCTCACCCGACACACTTGCCGACGTCCGTGGTATTGGATAGCATTATTCATGATTTGAAACAGGCTCAAAAACTATTGGCATACAACGATACGTTATACAATCTTGATATGATGAAGAGTGCAAGTATGCGTTTTGATGGGAATGTAACAAGTACTGCTAAGGGGGGAGATTTTTTCGCTTACCGAGGAACCCGTATGAACTACGTGGCGGCAACGGCCTTGTTGGCGCGAGTTTATCAATATAAAGGGGATAAGGCTACGGCTTATGAATATGCTAAGGAGGTTTATCGTTTCTATAACGAGAAAACATGGTATGGTTTTACCCCTGAAAATAATATAAGTAACACGAATGTTGAGTTTCGTAGATGTAAATTGTTTGAGGATATTTTATTGGCCTTCTACAATACGAATATATACGAAGTTTATGATAATTATATCCGGGCTCATTTTTACTGGCTAGGTAATTATTGCCCGATAAAAAATAGTACGAACTTATTCGCGGGAGATGAACAAGATTTCAGGTATCGCTACTTGATCGGGTCAAACACGACAAGTACCGGTTTTTCGTTGAAATGGGTTCCCGTGAAGGATGTCAGTGCATTGTGGAACGTGCAGTACCAGTATCCCCTTTTACCTGTCATGCGGATGAGTGAGGTGTTCTATATCATGAGTGAGTATCTGGCCGACCATAATTTAACCGAGGCTATATCTATATTGAACACCTTGAAAAGAGCAAGGGGTGCAGATGAAGTGGGCACCTCGCTGACTCGGGATGCGTTTTTGGAGGTATTGTACAATGATGCCACGCGAGAGTTTATTGCCGAGGGACAGACGTTTTATCTATATAAACGTTTGAACCGAAGTATGTATAACGGGGAATACCCAATCGATATGACCGGAAAATATGTAATTCCGCTTCCGGATAGTGAAAGTATTACACAATAAAAAGGAAAAAATCATGAGAAACAGAATATTTGTAATATTGCTATCTATTTTTATGTGGATAGGATGTGATAGAAGGGAGATTCCCACTTACAATACGGGAATACATTATATCGAATTCGAAAATGCAACGACAGATTCCACTATTTTCACGTTCATCTATCACCCCAATGCGGACGATTATGATTTGCCAATAGCGGTAAAAATAGCTGGAGACAAGGCAGAGAGGGATTTGACTTATAGTGTTGTCGTGGACGAGGAATTTACCACGGCAGAAAGCCGTCACTATTCATTGTTACCGGAGACCATGGTATTCCGTCAAGGAGTATTCCATGACACGTGTTACGTTCGTTTGAATAAAACCGAGGACTTGGGCCGTAGGTCAGTGAGATTAGTACTCCGTTTGGTTGCGACTTCTGATTTACTAGTAGGTAAAGTGGAAAATTCAGTGGCTGTTATCCAATTTTCAAATACCGTGGCCAGACCGGATTGGTGGAATTCTGACGTGGAAACGTATTATTTGGGAAGTTATTCGCAAAAGAAGTTCCTTTTGTTCTTGGAAGTTACGGAAGCAGACCTTACCGGGGCGAGTGTCAGTGAAATACGGGCAGCTGCGCTGTTATTCAAGCGATACTTGCTTGATCACGAGGGTGAACCGGAAACGATAGATGAAGACGGACATCCGATGACAGTTCCTGTATTAGGGTTGGAAGAGTTATAAATATAGTTTGACAAGCGTGAATATGAAAATAATAAAATTATTATCAGGGTGTTTTATAGCAATGACGTTGCTATACGCCTGTTTCGATGACGAGGGAAATTATGATTTGTCGGAGTTGACGACCGTGGATATTCGTATATCTTATACTCAACCTTCGATAGGAGAGGTATATGTTATCGAGCCAGAGATAGATTACAAGGGTGTGGATTCTACAGAATTTGCATACACTTGGGTATGTGATATACAAGATACATGGAGTGATACAATTTCTCGGGAAAAAGAGTTGCGATATACTTTTACGGAAATAGCGAATTATAGAATTCGCCTTGTTGTGGAACATGTGCCAACGGGAGCGTTAACGACTTACGGTATATATGTTGCAAGTCGTTCCCGCTATTCTACGGGATGGACGATCTTATCCGAGCAGAATGGCCAATCGATATTAAGTTATATCCGTGTTGATGAGGACGGGGATAATAGAACCTATAATCTTTTTGAGAACATTTATACCACTCTTCGTGGAGAAGAGTTGGGAACAGGTCCTATTCGTATGGGACGACATTTTTCACGTGAAAGTGACCAAATCTTGGTTATTCAAGAAAGTGGTGCGGTGGAGATTGACGGTTTGGATTTCTCGAAAGCTATTACCACGCGGGAAGAGTTTATCGGGGGGGCGTATCCTACCGGTTTTGTTCCTAAACAAGCGGAATATGCCAATCGATTGGAAGCAATCTTGGGGACTGACGGGAATGTTTATACCCGTATAAACCCGAATGGAAATTTTCAAGTATGTCAATACAATACCTTACCGGCATTTAATAATGCCCGAATTGCCAAGATGTATTACTGCGCATATTTAGGGTATATCTATATGTATGATGAATTGAACAGCAGGATGATAGCTATATGTGATGAACCTCAACTCTACACGGGTATGGTTATTAATATGAAAATGGATCCGGATGGTGTAAATTCGGAAAACTTTACCCCGTTGGATAATATGGGGGAAGGAACCCAAGTTCTGTTTATCGGCTCGTATAGCGTGGAAGGAGCAGAGGGCCGGGATTTCGTGCAAGTTATTAAAAAAGGAGCAGATCATTATTTCCAAACGTATAAAGTTTATCACGGGAACGGTTCATCTTTGATGTATGCCTTTGACGGAGAGGAAGAGTTGTTTGTTGGGAATGACTATGTAAATAGTGAGTCTAAATATTGTATGGACGGCTCCTCCTATTTTTATTTCACGGCGGATAACGTTCTCTATTATTGGAACCGGGTAAATCGGGTAGAACCACTCTACACGTTTCAAAGTAAGATTGTTGATATCGAACGTTATGCTAATGGGGATAATCGGGAGGAAATCGCTGTTGGCTTGGAGAACGGGGAATTTTATATCTTGGATGCTTCTTACGAGGCCATTAGCGGCCAGAAAGAGAAGGTATTGTTCCGTACAGAAGGTCTGGGGCGAATAGTGGATGTTCAATACAAGTATGGAAACTCCTCTAAATTTAATAGTGAGTCGAGACAATAATTGCCGGTTTTTATCGTGAGGTAATCCTGAAAGTTATTTTATGGAAAGCTACTACCCCCTCCGCCTCCCCCTTATACGGGGGGGAGGGGTGATTACCAATTGTTTCCCACTCCCATGGAAGGAGGAGAAGGGATGATAACCAAGCGGTTGCCCCTCTTGTGTAAGGAGAGGGCAGGGGTGGTAGTTTAATACGAACGATTTCGTAATAAATAATGTTAATAATCAAATAATTAACAGGTCGTAAAAACGATCTGTACAGGGAGTGTTTGTGTAAAAAAATGAGTCATTGTAAAAAGAAATTTATGGAAGAACCAATTGTAAGAGTGGAACATTTGTCTCATCGCTACAGCGTACAATGGGCGATACGGGATATAAACTTCGAGATCAATCAAAAGGGAATTCTAGGACTTCTCGGGTCGAACGGTGCGGGGAAGTCTACCACGATGAATATTATCTGTGGCGTGTTAAACCAGACGGAGGGTACGGTCTATATCAATGGTATAGATACCCGTAAAAACCCCGTGGAAGCCAAGAAACACATCGGTTTTCTACCGCAAAAACCACCTTTGTACACGGATCATAACGTGGACGAATACCTGACCTATTGTGCCGGGTTGCGACTGATGGAGGACAGTAAGATCAAGGAAGCTGTCGAGGTGGCCAAGGCTCGTTGCGGGATATCTCATTTCAGCAAGCGTTTGGTGAAGAATCTTTCGGGGGGATACCAGCAACGCTTGGGAATCGCTCAGGCGATTGTTCACAACCCGAAATTCGTCGTGTTGGATGAACCGACCAACGGGTTGGATCCGAATCAGATTCTTGAAATACGTGACCTGATCCGGGAGATAGCCCAAGACCATTCCGTTTTACTTTCTACCCACATCCTTTCGGAAGTTGAGGCGATATGCCAGTCGATCAAGATGATCGAGCAAGGGAAGTTAATCTTTTCCGGCACGATCGACGAGTTTCACGATAGTGTCAAATCCAATAATTGCATCGTCAAGCTGGAGAATGCCCCCGCGGAAGAGGAGTTGAGAAATATACCGGGAGTCACCAAGGTAAAGAAGCTGGATGAACATACCTTCCGCGTGCAATTCGAACAGGGAATTCCGGTAACGAACCGGATAGCGGAGATCAGTGTGAACCGGGGATGGAGGCTAAGCGAGATTCAGATGGAAAAAGTATCTATGGATGAAATCTTTGCCCAATTATCCGGGAAAAGAGTAGTTGATAAATTTTAATGTGACAATATATGAAAACAATATATAGAATAGCAAAATCGGAACTGAATTCCTTGTTTTGTTCGCCGATCGCCTGGTTGGTATTGGTGATATTCACCTTTCAGGTCAGCATGGCATTTTCCGATCGGATTACATGGCATTTAAAAGACCTTTTGTTGAACAACCGTACGAGCGAGGGGCTAACAGCCTATTTCTTACTCACGGGGTTCGGAAACCCTTTATTTCCGGGGGTGCTTTCCTATTTGTATCTTTATTTCCCCTTGCTGACCATGGGATTGATGAGCCGGGAATTCAGCAGCGGTTCGATCAAGTTGTTGTACTCATCCCCGATTACTAGCACGCAGATCGTTCTGGGAAAATTCTTTTCCATGATGCTCTACGGGTTGATCATGATAGCGATCGTCTCGGTCTACGTCGTCTTCTACATGTTCGTGTTGAAGGACTTTGATTACGCGATAGCGATTACCGGGTTGATCGGGATATACCTGATCATGTGTCTTTATTCCGCCGTGGGATTATTTATTTCTTGTCTGACTTCTTATCAAGTCGTGGCGGCAATCGGGACTTTCGCAGCCTTGACGATTCTTCAGGTGATTGACGGGGTGTTCCAAGGCGTGGACTTCTGGAGGGATATCTCCTATTGGATTTGCACGGGACCGCATGGCCCGATCGCGGGGCTTATCAATAGCGGTGATGTCTTGTACTACTTGTTAATGCCGGGATTGTTCATCGGACTGTCTATCATGAAGCTGCAATTTGCCCGGCAGAGCAAGCCTTGGTACGTGAATGCGGGAAAATACCTTGCCTTGATCGTCGTGGTCGTGGCCGTGGGATACGCTACGTCTCGCCGGACAACCGTTTGTATCACCGATCTTTCTCGTTACGAGCAACTGACATTGACTCCCAAGAGCCGGGAAATCCTGGATCGCTTCAAGGGGGAGGAATTGACGTTAACCACTTACGTCAATATCCTGGACGAGCACATGGCCGAAAAGACGTTTCCGGCCAACCGGATTGGTGATATGTCTGCGTTCAGCCGGTATTATCGTTTTAAACCGGACATGAAGTTTAAGTATATTTATTACTATGACCACGTGCTGAACGGTCACGCCTGTTGCGAGCATGAGGCTTTGGAAGAGGAAGCGAGGAAGCAGGCCAAAGTAAAAGGGATGGATTTCGATGACATTCTTTCCCCGGAAGAGATGCGTCGTATCCGGGATTTGAGTGAAGAGAACAATCAAGTGGTCCGGGTGCTGGAGGATAGCGAGGGGAACTGGACTTACCTCAGGATGTTCAACGATTTGAATCCTTATCCTGGCGAGCAGGAAATCTCTGTGGCCTTGATGCGTATGAAGGAGGGAGCGGTGAAGATCGGTTCCCTCTACGGTCATGGTGAACGCGAGATGAATAAGGATGGTGACCGGGAACTGGGTGGGCTTTTCACGAATGGTTCCAGCCGGGGGGCGCTTATCAACCAGGGGTTTGACCCGGTAAGCGTGCCGTTAACCGAGGACTTGGAAATTCCCGGAGATGTGCAGATTCTTTTAATTATAGATCCCAAAACGCCATTCTCTGCCGTGGAGTTGGAAAAGATTCGGGAGTACGTGGCCAGTGGTAGAAACCTGATCATTGCGACCGACGTCAACCGCTCGGTCGTGATGGACGAGTTACTGGCCGATTTCGGGGTAAAAGCCCTGCCCGGCACGCTGGTACAGGCTCACAAGGATTTCGTTCCCACGAATATTTATGCCAATTTCACGCCGGAAGGCGGTGCGATCAGCCCGACTTTCGAGAATTGGGCAAACCGTCGTCTTCCCTTGAGCATGAGCGGGGCCGTGGCCTTGAACTACACGACGGACAAGGGATATAATGTGTGTCCCCTTGTCGTTTCGCCCGTGGATGGCTGGTTAGAGTTGGAGACAACGGACTTTGACGGGGAAACCCCGGTCTTTAACGAGAAGGCGGGAGAGATCAACCGGCAACTGCCAGTGGCTCTGGCCCTGACCCGTCAGGTGAATGGTAAGGAACAACGTGTCATGATCTTCGGTGATGCCGATTGGATGACTTCCGGTGAGTTCGGGCAAAGGAGGACTTTCGGGGTTGCCAACGGGGCGTTGACCACGATCATGTGCAGTTGGATGGCCGACTATAAGTACCCGACTTACTTCCCCCGCCCGGCGCAACCGGATAATCAGATTTATCTTACTTACCAGTCGAAAGGGACGTTAAATTTGATTTTTGTCGTTCTGTTCCCGGCCGTGATCCTGTTGTTGTATTTCCTGGTATGGTTCAAGAGAAGGGGTAAATAATAATTATTAATCATTGAAAATATGGAAGAATCTATTGTAAGAGTGGAACATTTGTCACATCGTTACACGGTGAATTGGGCAATTCAAGATATAAACTTCGAGGTGAACCAGAAGGGAATCCTGGGGTTGCTGGGATCTAACGGGGCCGGTAAATCGACCACGATGAATATCATCTGCGGGGTGTTAAACCAGACACGAGGCACGGTTTATATTAATAACATCGACTCCCGGAAAAATCCCGTGGAGGCTAAAAAGAATATCGGTTTTTTGCCGCAGATGCCTCCCTTGTACTCGGATCACACGGTGGACGAGTACCTGACCTTTAGCGCCGAATTACGATTGATGGAACCGAAGAAAATCAAGGCGGCGGTCGAGATGGCGAAAGAGCGTTGTGGTATCGCTCATTTCAGCAAGCGATTGATCCGTAACCTCTCCGGGGGATACCAGCAACGGTTGGGGATAGCGCAGGCTATCGTGCATAGCCCCAAGTTCGTGGTGCTTGATGAACCGACCAACGGGTTGGACCCGAACCAGATTCTGGAAATCCGCAAGTTGATCAAGGAGATCGCCGTCGATCATGCCGTGCTGCTTTCCACGCATATTCTCTCGGAAGTGCAGGCCATGTGCGACAATATCAAGATGATCGAGAACGGTCACCTCGTTTTCTCCGGCACGATCGAGGAGTTTGATAATTACGTGAAGCCGGATACCTTCATCGTGAAATTGGATAATCCCCCGTCCGACGACGAGTTGTTGGCTATTCCCGGGGTGATCCGTCTCAAGCATCTCGATAATCACGCTCTCCGCGTGCAATTCGATCGCCGGGACGATATTACCGAGATCGTGGCCGGGATTTGCGTGCGCCAGGGGTGGGGATTAAGCGAGATCACCCTGGAAAGAATCTCGTTGGAAGAGATTTTCGCCCAATTATCAGGAAAAAGAATGGTTGATAAATTTTAATGAACGTTATGAGAGCAATATATAAAATAGCGAAATCGGAACTGGGAACCCTCTTTTATTCCCCGATCGCGTGGTTAATCCTGATCATATTCGTTTTTCAGGTATTCGGTAGTTTTGTTAACATATTAGGCTGGGCCGTCGACTCCAAGGTGATGAATTACGTGCGGGGATATCAGACTTTTACCTTGTTCGTGACGGGGGGATTTGCTCCCTATACCACGATACAATCCACGTTGTATCTCTACATTCCCTTGTTGACCATGGGATTAATGAGTCGCGAGTATAGCAGCGGTTCTATCAAATTGTTGTTTTCCTCACCGATCAGTAGCCTGCAAATCATACTGGGAAAATTCCTTTCCATGATGATCTACGGTCTAATCATGATGGGAACGGTGTTGGTTTTGATCATCGTGGCCTACTTTTCGATCAAGGACTTGGATTTGCCTTTCTTGTTATCCGGGTTGTTGGGATTATACCTTTTGATGTGTACTTACGCGGCGATCGGGTTATTCATGTCAACCCTGACTTCTTACCAGATCGTGGCAGCGCTGGGAACCTTGACGCTGATCAGCTTCTTGAACTTTATCGGTAACTTGTGGCAATCCGTCGAGGGCGTGCGTGACATCATGCACTGGTTCTCCCTTGTTGGTCGGGCGGACGAGTCCGTCCGGGGATTGATATGCAGTGAGGATATCCTTTATTTCGTCCTCGTTTCCGGCATGTTCATCGGACTTTCGGTGTTGAAACTGCAATTTGCCCGCCGGAGTTGCTCTACGGCCGTGAAAGTCGGGAAATACGTGGGGCTTGTCGTTTGCGTCATGGCGTTGGGATACATTACTTCCCGTCCCGCCTTGAAATGTTTCTATGATGCGACGGCGAACAAAGACAGGACGATCACCCCCAACAGCCAGGAAATTCTTAAGAAAGTTGATGGGGGACTCACGATCACGTCCTATGTAAACTTGCTTGATCCTAACGGTTATCTCGGGATGCCGGGCAATTGGGCGAACGACTTCAGACCTTTCGAGCAATTCGTGCGCTTCAAACCGGAAATCAAGATGAAGTATGTCTATTTCTACGACAACGTGGCCGGTTCGCAATACACGCGGAAGGAGATGGAGCAGCACATCGAGCGGCTTGTCATTACCTCCGATATTAATCCCAAGAAAATACTGACGCCGGAACAGATACGCGAGAAAATAGACCTGTCGTCCGAGGAGTATCGTTTCGTCCGGATACTGGAACGGGAGAACGGTCAGAAAGTACCCTTGCGCATGTTCGCCGATCAGAATCGCTATCCCTCGGAAGCGGAAATCTCGGTCGCCTTGAAGAGCATGATCGACAAAAGCCCGCACGTGGCCTTCTTGACTGGGCATGATGAAAGGAATATTCACCGGGGAAGCGGGTTCGATTACTCCACGTTCTCGACTGTTCTCAATTCCCGGGAAGCCATTATTAACCAAGGATACAAGCCTTACCCCTTGACCCTCGAAGAAGGGGGAAACATCCCCGATGAAGTTGACGTGCTCGTGATTGCTGATCCCAAGAAAGTCTTGACCGATGATGAGTTGAGACAGATTGATCGTTTTATTGACCGGGGAGGGAACTTGCTCGTTACCGGGGAAGCTCGCCGTCAAGATTTAGTCGCTCCGGTTATCGCCCGCTTGGGACTGGCTTTCGTGCCGGGAGTGCTGGTTCAACCGCGGGACGGGTATGCTGCCGATTTACTTTTCTCGGCTTTCACCCCGCAAGGTAGCCAGCTTGAACCCCGTTTCAGACGCATGACCGAGTTGGGAGGCCGGGTTTCCATGCCTTCCGCGGCGGCGATTCAAGTCGTGGAGGATAAAGGATTTGAAGTTATTCCTTTGCTTGAAACCGATCCTGTCGGGTGCTGGAATGAGTTGGAAACGAGGAATTTCACGATCGAAGAACCCGTGTTGAATAAAGCAATAGGGGAAGAGGAAAAAGCCTACACGACCGCTTTCGCCATGCGCCGCGAGGTGAATGGCAAAGAACAGCGTGTGTTTGTTCTCGGAGATGCCGATTGTATCAGTAACGGGGAACTCGCCGTGGAACGTTCCATCCGTGCGGCCAATTACTCCTTGGTTTTCGGGATGTTCCAGTGGCTTGTGAACGATGAGTATCCCATTGACATCAGTCGCCCGGCTCCTATGGATGATGATGTTTACCTCACCCCGGCGGCATTTGCCTGGGTAAAGATATTCCTGCGTTGGATTTGCCCGGCGATCCTTGTCTTGCTGGGATGTTTACTCTGGTTCTCCAGACAAATGAAATAGTGTTTGTTCGTGCAAAAGGCGAGGTCTTACGGGACTTCGCCTTTTTAGATTGATTAGGTATTCATGTTCTGGCTTGACAGCCCCAATTAATCGTGCGTGATTATAAAAGTAATTGCCGTGGAGTGCTGCCAGATACTTACTTCGTTATCTCGCCAGTGACTCACTAGTTTATTCATGATAAGTTAGGGTAAAATCAAGTACAAATTAACCTCTCGCTCAATTAACTTTCAATCAACTTTCAGTTAACTTTCAATTAACTTACTAGTGAGATACTGGAGAGATACTAGTGAAACTGTCCCGAGATACAGGTGAATCTTCCCATGTAACTTTATACACATATTAACTTCATGGGATAGTCTTTTTACAACTTTTATATACAATCTGCTTTGAATCCCGGATTAAACGTTAAATTTGTCGTACGTGGATATTGAAATATTGATTACATGCAATTATCAGAAGATCAGATTATAAAGTTAGCTCCAGATGCGGCATCCGTGAAAGCGGGGAAAGGCTTAGCCTCGGCGGCGAAGTGGGTGTTGCGGGGAGCGAGTGAACGAGCGTTGTGGGGGCATTGTCAGGGAAGTGGGAAAAATCCTTACCAGACACAGGTGGATTTGCAAAATATAGCTTTCAAGTGTTCGTGTCCCAGTCATAAGTTTCCTTGTAAACATGGCTTGGGACTGCTGTTTTTATACGCCTCGCAACCCGAGTTGTTTTCGACCGGGGAAGAGCCCGAGTGGGTGACCGAATGGCTGGAAAAACGGGCAGGGAAAGCTGCCGAGAAAAAGGAGAAGAGTGATAAACCCGTGGATGCCGAGGCGCAAGCCAAAAGACAGGAGGCCCGCCATAAGAAGGTGTTGAATGGTATCGAGGATTTGCAGGGGTGGTTGAAGGACCTGGTGAGGAACGGCCTATTGAACGTGCCGGAGCGGGCACAGGCTTTGTTTGCCGAAATATCCAAACGTATGGTCGATGCTCAGGCTCCCGGTCTGGCGGGAATGATGCGCCAGTTGCAAGAGATAAACTATTTCGGGGAAGACTGGAAGTACGAGCTGACGGCGGGGATAAGCCGGGCTTATCTTGTGGCGGAAAGTTACAAGCGCTTGGAACAGTTGACGGAAGACGAGCGGGATGAGGTGCGCACCTTGATTGGCTATCCTCAGGCCAAGGAGGATGTGCTGGCAAACGGGGAGCAGGTGGCGGACGATTGGCTGGTGGTGGCCTCGGAAAGTCGGGCGCAGGATCGATTGACCGTGGAATACAATTGGTTGTACGGACGACAGACTCGACGTTTTGCCCTTTTCCTGCAATTCGTGGTACAGGGTTCTTTACCGGAAACCACTTTATTACCGGGGAGCGTGGTCGTGGCAGACGTGGCGTTTTACAAGGGGATTGCCCCTTTTCGGGTGTTGATCCGGGAGCAGAAAGGAACCGGGGAAATGTTCGACATCACGGGAGAGGGAAGTCACGGGAACTTGACGGGAGCCATGCAGGCGTACCGCTCGTACATGACCCGGAATCCTTTTGCCTACGAGGTTCCCCTGTTGGTGAGGGATGTGCGTCTGGTGGTACATGAAAAGCAATTGTGGATCAAAGACCGGGACGAACGCCTCGTGCCGGTAAGCATGGGTGAGGCGAGCAGGTTGAAGGGATTCGCGGTGACCGGTGGACGGGAATTCACTGGTTTCTTCTTGGCAGGAGAGCGCGAATGGAGAGTGTTGTCTTTATGGATAGATGATAAATATTACACCTTGAGTAATGAGTATAACGGATAACGTGATAAATATAGCCCTGTTGGGAACGGCCAACCGGGAACTAACTCTGGGGGAATTGCCGGACGATCTGGCAGGGACGCTGGAGCGGGCGAAAGTCGGTGCAGCGGACGGGGAAGAAGCATTTTACAAGGGGGCGGCTGCCTTCTTCGCTTACTACCGTTCGGGATTGGAACCCTTGCAACTGAAAGAGGCCGTTCCGGTCTCGGAGGCCGAACCGGAGATGAAACCCTACGCGGGACAGAAAGCGGCCACGCTTTTGAGTATCCTACTGGGAGAAAAGTATGCTAACATGTTGCTCTTCTGGTATCGGAAAGCCGCCGAGAGCGGTAAACTGATCCCGCCTGAATACCTGCCGGACGTGTTGGGACGGGTGTTCCTGCCGGGTAGCCAGACGGCCAAACGGGAGCGACAATTGTTGTCGTCATTGATCGGGAACCGGGGGCGTTGGTTATTACCCGTCATGGGCTATGCTGCCTTGCAGGAAGAAGGGAATGAAACGTGGGAAACAGCCACTCATGCCGACCGTAAACAGATATTGTCACGTGTTCGTTTGCAGGAACCCGCCAGGGCGATCGAGATGTTGCGGGGGGAATGGAAAAACGAGTCTGCCCAACACCGGGCGGAATTCTTGGCCTGCTTGGAAAACGGTTTGTCGGTAGCCGACGAGGCGTTTTTGGAGGAAGTACGCGGAGGGGATCGTAGTAGCACGGTGAGAGACGAGGCCCTGCGCTTGTTGCGCTTGATTCCCGGTTCCCGCATCCTGAACATGTATGCCGGGATATTGAAAGAACACTTGCATTATCGGCGCTTGTTCGGCTGGTCGATCGACCCGGTCGCTTACTCGGAAGAACTCAAGAAAACGGGTATCAACGAGGTTAGCAGTAATAAAGGCGAGAGCGATAGCGATTATATCTTGCGGCAAATGGCACAGTACATGCCGTTGTCCTTCTGGTGCGAGTTATTGGATTGTGACGCGGAGACGGCAGCTCGGCGATTGCGGAAATCACCGCCTTTCCCGAAGCATATTTACCTGACCGGGACGATATTGAACTTCAAGGATCGGGAATGGGCTTTCCACATCTTGAAAGACGAGCGGGTCGTGCAAGCTCCGGACTTGATGCAGTTGGTTCCTTTACTCTCGATGGAACAACGTGAACAGTTGAACCTGAGTGGGAAAGCCGATCGGAATTTCTACATCGGCCAATGGTTTGGGGAAGATGACGGTGAGTGGGGCGAGAAGTTCTCGCGGGGTGTGCTGGGTATGATTTACGGCATGGACTACTGTTATTACGACCGTCCGACCTGTGAAGCGTTGGCCCTCCGGCTTCCCGTTTCGCTATACGATTACATCACGGGATTGGGATCGGCCAAGGCGAACAGCGCGAGTCACTGGGAATTCACGGTTCGCCTGCAGCAGTTATTATTAATGAAAAAAGATATAGTGGAAGCCTTTAATGATTAAGCGATTTGATGATTTTCGATTAGGTGATTCCTGCCGCACAACCCTAATGCTTTTTTACTATAACGGAATCATTAAATCGACAATCACAGAATTATTGCGTTCTAAATTGATAAGTAATTAAAGTAAATAAGATATGAGTTTATTATTAAGACAACACGCGGAACAGCAGTTCGAGGAAGAATTGCACGAGCTAAAGAAAAACGAGACGAATAAAGTACCGGAAAACTGGCAACTATCCCCTCAATCGGTGGTGACCTACCTGATGGGAGGGAAACTGGCTAACGGTTTTGAAGTAACACCCAAATATATCGGGCATCGTCGGTTGATCGAGATTGCCGTGGCCACACTGGTAACCGATCGAGCTTTGTTGTTGTACGGTTTGCCGGGAACGGCCAAAAGCTGGGTGAGCGAGCATCTGGCAGCCGCTATCTCCGGTGATTCGACCTTGATCGTGCAGGGAACGGCCGGGACGGGGGAAGAAGCCATTCGCTACGGTTGGAACTACGCCAAGTTACTGGCGGAAGGGCCGAGTGAAGGGGCATTGGTACAAACTCCTGTCATGCGGGCCATGCGGGACGGTAAACTGGCCCGTATCGAGGAGTTGACTCGTGTAGGTTCGGACGTGCAGGACACGTTGATCACGATCCTTTCCGAGAAGACCCTGCCTATCCCCGAATTGGACCGCGAGATTCAGGCCATACGGGGCTTTAACGTGATCGCCACGGCCAACAACCGGGATAAAGGGGTTAACGAGTTATCGAGCGCTTTGAAGCGTCGTTTTAACACGGTGATCCTGCCTTTGCCCGACACCATTGACGAGGAGATAGACATCGTGCGCCGTCGGGTGGAAAGCTTCGAGGCCGTTATGGACCTTCCGGCAGAGAAACCCGCGTTGGAAGAGATTCGCCGGGTGGTGACAATCTTTCGGGAATTGCGCCAGGGGGCCACGGAAGACGGGAAAACGAAACTGAAAACTCCAAGTGGAACGTTGAGTACGGCCGAGGCGATTTCCGTCGTGAATAGCGGTTTGGCCATGTCCGGTTACTTCGGTGACGGCCGGTTGAACGCGACTGATCTGGTGTCCGGTATTATCGGAGCCGTGGTAAAAGACCCGGTACAGGATCATGTAATCTGGCAAGAATACCTTGAAACGGTGGTAAAAGGACGTGACGGTTGGAAAGATATCTACCGTGCCTCTCGTGAAATGCTGTAACGGCTATTTTTACTCGATTAAAAAGAGTAATCTAGCTTTCCCTCTGTTTATAGAGGGCACAGGAAAAGTCGGATTCGCGAGCAACGACTACCCCCTCCGGCTCCCCCTTACACAGGGGGAGGGTTGATTACCAAGCGGTTTTCCCGCCTGTGTAAGGAGGGGACAGGGGTGGTAGTTCAAGATTATGGGACTTTTTCAGCGGCCTTATAAACAGAGGAGGAGGTAGAATACTCTCTAGGAATAAAGATATGTACCCGATAAGGTAGCATAACTTTTATCTTTTAGTTTTTATCTTTTATCTTGTATCTTATACAATGGTTGACGGAATACATTTTTTAGGCATACGACATCATGGACCCGGTTCCGCCAAGAACGTGAAAGCGTACTTGGAAGAACTGGAACCGGATATCATTTTACTGGAGGGGCCTCCGGAAGCAGAACCTCTGGTAGCGGGAGTACGCCACGAGCAAATGAAACCGCCCGTGGCCCTGTTGGCTTACCAGCCGGATGAACCCCGGCGGGCGGTATTTTACCCTTTTGCAGAGTTTTCTCCCGAATGGCAAACCTTGCGTTACGCGACGGGACGAGATCTGCCGCTTCGCTTTTTTGACTTGCCTTTAGTGCATCATCTGGCTTTGTGGAAAGAGCGGGAGGAACAAGCGGAAGCCAGCGAAGACACCACCCGTGAGAACGAGGAGGGGGAGACAGTCGAACCGGAGATCCAAAATCAAACACCGGAAGAGGACGTTCCCGAAATACTTCCCGTTGATCCTTTTGCCCATCTGGCCAAGGCCGCCGGGTATGACGATCCGGAATTGTGGTGGGAAGTAAACTTCGAGAGTCGCCGGAACAACGAGGAGATATTTGCGGCCGTCAAAGAGGCGGTGTCGGCTTTACGGGAGTATTTCCCGAAGACTGATCGGGAGACTTTGTTGCGGGAAGCGTGGATGCGCAAGATGATCCGGGCCGCTCAAAAGGAGGGATTCAAGCGTATCGCTGTCGTTTGTGGGGCCTGGCACGTTCCCGGTTTGGAGAAGATGCCCACGCGGAAAGAGGATAACGAGTTATTAAAAGGCTTGCCGAAAATAAAGATCGAATGCACGTGGATACCGTGGACTTACGATCGCTTGTCTTATCGTAGCGGGTACGGGGCTGGAATCATATCCCCGGGCTGGTATGACCATTTGTGGAACTACCCGGATGATGACGGGACTCGTTGGATGAGCAAGGTGGCCGCTCTATTCCGGACGAAGGGAATGGATATCTCCGTGGCCCACGTCATCGAAACCGTGCGGTTGGCACAGGTGTCGGCGGCTTTGCGAGGTTTACCCCGGCCTTCTCTGGAAGAATTCAATGATGCCGTGACGACGGTTATGGGATTCGGTGACCCGATCCTGTTGCAAGTTATCCGGGAGGCTTTGGTCATTAGCGATCGAATGGGAAGTGTTCCCGATGATGTACCTAAAGTGCCTCTTCTCGTGGATGTAGAGAAGTCATTGAAACGCTTGCGCTTACCGCTTTCCACGGAGGTAAAGGAATTCCAGTTGGATTTACGGAAACCGACGGATTTGGAACGGAGTATATTCTTCCATCGCCTGAATCTTCTCGCTATAAAAATGGCTCGTCCGCTAAGTATTGACGGGAAGGGTACCTTCAAAGAAGCTTGGTCCGTTTATTACGAACCGGAACAGACGCTCGCCGTGATCGAGAAAGCGGTGTGGGGTAATACCTTGGCCGAGGCTGTCGTGGCGTATAACGCCAGTTTGTCGAAAGAGATAGACTCCATATCCCGGTTGGTGGATTTATTGGAGCGTGTGATACCTGCCGATTTGCCTGTTTTGGTCGAGGAAATGACTTCCCGTCTGGACACGTTGTCGGCCTCGACCACGGATGTGCTGGAAATGATGAAGACAATACCGGGAATGGTAAACGTGGTACGCTACGGGAGTGTACGTAACCTCGATTACGGGAAAGTCAACGACATGCTGCATGCCATGATGGCCCGCGTATTGGCCGGTGGAGTGCTGGCTTGTACCAATATTGACGAGGATGCCGCCGCGGAGATCATGGAACGTTTCATGGCGGTCGATTACGCCGTGGCCACGGCCAACCAGCCGGGATTGACGGAAATGTGGATCGAGTTGGTGCAGAAGATACGGGAAGCCCGGGGTGTCCATCCCTTGTTGTCTGGTTATGCCACCCGTTTACTGCGGGATAAAAACTTACTGGGATATGAGGAGACGGCGCAAACCCTGAGCTACTACACGTCGCACGGGAACGGGGCTTCCGACACGGCTTTTTGGTTTGAAGGATTCCTTAAATCATCGGGAACGATTCTCTTGTTAGACGATCAGTTATGGGATTTGGTAAACGCTTGGTTGGCTTCGTTAGGTGACGAGAGTTTCATGGAATTGTTGCCTATTCTAAGGCGTACGTTCAGCGAGTACAGCGTGCCCGAACGACGTAAGTTAGGTGAGAAAGCCAAGGGAACGTCTACCGTGAAACGGGTGAACACCGGAAGCGAAGCCTTTAACCGGGAGGATGCCGTGAAAGTGATCCCGTTGATCGAGCGACTTTTGGGAATCGGAACAATTGAAAAAGTTTAGAATTTAGAGTTTAGAATGAAATGATTTTGTGATTGCCGATTTAATGATTCTGTGATTATGAAAAAACGTGAGAATTGTGCGGATGGAATCACCTAATCGGAAATCATAAATCAAGAAATGGGAATGGCCTTGTGCGGGGGGAATAACTTGCAACTTGCTGCAGGCAAATGTAACTTGTAACCTGTAACTCGCCGAAGGCGAATAAAACTTATTATTATGGATGAAGCTCTTTTAAAGAGATGGCGAATGATACTAGGGGGAAACGAGGCAGATGGAACAGGAGTCTCCTTGTCGCCCGAGGAACGTCGGGTGGACGATGCTTTGAACGCTTTGTACGATAGCGAACGAAAGGGAGGATTGGGTGGTTCAGCCCCGAAAGTGAGCCGTTGGTTGGGGGATATCCGGGAATTCTTCCCGCAGACGGTGGTACAAGTCATTCAGAAGGATGCAATCAAGCGTCTGAACCTCACCTCGTTATTGACCGAAAAAGAGATGCTCGAATCGGTCGTGCCGGACGTACATCTGGTGGCCACGCTCATGTCGTTGAGCCGGGTGATTCCCGAAAAGAACAAGGCGATTGCCCGGGAAGTCGTGCGGAAAGTGGTGGACGAGTTGATGAAGAAACTATCGTCGCCCATGCAACAAGCCGTGACCGGGGCGTTGAATCGTTCCAGCAGGCGGCGTAATCCTCGCTATAACGAGATTGACTGGAAGACGACGATCGAGAAGAACCTGCGTAACTACCAGCCCGAATATAAGACCATTATCCCGGAAGTACGTATCGGTTTTGGCCGGAAACGCCGGGCGTTGAAAGATATCGTGCTTTGTCTCGATCAGAGTGGTTCCATGGGGTCTTCCGTGGTTTATTCGGGAATCTTCGGTTCGGTACTGGCGTCTATTCCCGCGGTTCAGACCCGCATGGTGGTATTCGATACCTCGGTGGTCGACTTGACGGACGATTTGCAGGACCCCGTGGATTTATTATTCGGCGTGCAACTGGGTGGCGGTACCGATATCGACCGGGCCCTGGGATATTGTCAGACGGTGATTACCCGTCCCACGGACACGGTGCTGGTACTCGTGACCGACTTGTACGAGGGAGGAAACGAGCGGGAGATGCGTAAGAAAATGATTTCGTTGGTACAAAGTGGGGTACAATTGATTGTCCTTTTAGCGCTGAACGACGACGGGGCGCCTTTTTACGACAAGGAGAACGCGCAATTTCTGGCCGAGCTGGGAGTTCCGGCCTTTGCCTGTACCCCGGACAAGTTCCCCGATTTAATGGCCACGGCATTGGCCAAACAAGATATTGGAACGTGGTTATCAAAGAACATAGAATGAGAGAAAAGAACAGATCTGAAATAGTAGAACGTTGCGTGGAGGTATGGGAAGCGTCCGTGAGGGCGACCCATGACTTCGTGCGGGAAGAGGATATCGCTTTTTACAAGCCTTTAGTGAAAGAGAACTGCGAGAAGTTGCCCTTGCTACTACACTACGAGGGAGACGATATCGTGGCTTTCTTGGGCTATGACATGACCTACGTGGAAATGCTTTTCGTGGACCCGGACTACCGGGGACAGGGTATCGGGCGGGCGTTGATCGAATGGGCAATAGAGGATATACACGTCGAGCGTTTGGCTGTCAACGAGCAGAACGGGCAAGCCGTCGGTTTTTACGACAAACTCGGTTTCGAGGTAGAACATCGTACTGACGTGGACGGGTGCGGGAAACCTTATCCGATCCTGTACTTGCGATTGCGAAATCCCCGCCAGCGAATGGTGAAAGTCACGGGGGATAAGAAGGCTTACCTGCCCTTGTTGCTGGATGCCGACCCGTGCGAGGCGATGATCGACCGTTATCTTGAAGAGAGCGACATGTTCGTGTTGGAAAGAGACGGGGAGGTGATCGGCGAGGCCGTGGTAGACGGGAAAGGGGAGATCAAAAACCTTGCCGTGAAACCGGAATGGCAGGGCAAACTGTACGGCATGTACATCTTGTCGAGCCTTGCGAACTATTATAAAGACCGGTTCTCTCGCCTGTGGGTAGGAACCAGTGAGTCCGGTGTGGGGTATTACGAGCGTTATGGCTTCGTGCAGGATCACGTGATCAAGAACTTTTTCACGGACAATTACCCGGAGCCCATTATCGATAACGGGCGTCCTTGCGTGGACATGACCTACCTCTATTGGCAAATCCGGGAAGAATAGATATTAAGAAGTCTAATAAGTTCTTTTTCTATAAAACAACTACCCCCTCCGGCTCCCCCTTACACAGGGGGAGAGTTAGTTTGTGGGTGAAGCTCCATTACATAGAGGGTGAGTTGATTACCAAGCGTTTTCCCCTCCTGTGTAAGGAGGGGTTAGGGGTGGTAGTTCAAGCTAAAGAAGCTTGCTAGACACTCTTTCGTCCCTAAATAAAATACACCTTCCGGGAGCGTCATTAAGAAATAATGCCTATCTTTGCTCCCGGAATTATAGTATTAACCCGTAAATATAGAGGAGGATTGGGTTATGATTGAACAAAACTTACATATCATCTGAGGAGTCAGGCATGGATTGCCGGGTAAATAGACCCGATAATCTTTCGTGTACTTTCAACTGACTTCATTTCTTTACGTTTATTTTTATTAACACGTGCAGCGAGGGCGTGTCCTGTCGTGTCATGCACGGATAAATATTGTTTATGGACAATCATACAAGTAAGAAAACGAGTATGTCGTTAAAAGAACTCGGTAAGCTGGGCTATACTTCCAACGTGGCCAAAAGTCTTGCCGTTAATATTATATCAAAACATTGTAAATTCACTCCTAAAGAGGAGTTAACGAATATTTTAGAACATATTTTGCGAGAACCCGAAACGTGGAAGACTAATCCGGTCTGGGGTAAGTTGGCTACCTGTTTCAGTCCTGACGTGGAGGAGACACCTTTTGTCGCTTACGAGTTGGCGAAGAGCGTGCCGGGGTATATGGTTTACGGGAACGCATTTGTCGAGGATGTGGCACGTGCACAAATGGACATCGCTATGCGTCTGCCCGTGACGGTCGGGGGTGCGTTGATGCCGGACGCACATGGCGGCTTCGGGCTTCCCATCGGTGGCGTGCTTGCCACGGAGAATGCCGTGATACCTTATGCTGTGGGGATGGATATCGGTTGCCGGATGAGTCTGAGTATCTTTGACGAGAACGGGAAATATCTGCAACGTTATGCTTACCAGCTGGAAAAAGCGTTGCGGGAGTACACTCATTTCGGTATGGACGGGAGTGTGTCCTACAAGGCGGAACACGAGGTGATAGACCGGGCAGAATTCGGTTATACGCCTTTATTACGGTCTTTGAGAGGAAAAGCGGTTCGCCAGTTGGGAAGTTCCGGCGGTGGTAACCACTTTGTGGAATTCGGGCAGATCGAGTTGTTCGAGGGAAATGGTTACGGTCTTCCGGCGGGAAACTACACGGCTTTGCTGTCCCATTCCGGTTCCAGAGGTGTCGGGGCGGCCATTGCCAAGTATTTCACGGGTGTGGCCATGGATACTTGCCGCTTGCCCAAGGAGGCCAAGAATCTCGCGTGGCTGGATCTGGCATCGGGGGTCGGGCAGGAGTACTGGATGAGCATGAACCTGGCAGGGGATTATGCCCGGGCGTGCCATGACTGTATACACGGGATCATGGCTAAATCATTGGGATTAAACGTGCTGGCACGGGTGGAGAATCATCATAACTTCGCCTGGCAGGATCGTTTGGAAGACGGACGGGAGGTTGTGATACACCGCAAGGGAGCAACCCCCGCTCACGCCGGGGAAGCCGGGATCATTCCGGGAAGTATGACTGCGGCCGGGTACTTGGTAAGGGGAAAAGGAAATCCGGGGGCTTTGTTTTCAGCTTCTCACGGGGCCGGAAGGGCCATGTCCCGGCAACAGGCCAAGAATAGCGTCACCGTGTCCGAGTTGAAGAAACGATTGCGTCATGCCGGGGTCACACTGATTGGTGGAAGCACGGAGGAATCGCCCGCCGCTTACAAGGATATCGAGATGGTGATGAGAGCGCAGCAAACCCTGGTGGATATCGAGGGATGTTTCCAACCCGCTATTGTCCGGATGAACAGGGAGTGAAGGGGAGTTTGAAAAAGTTTAGAGTTTAAAGTGGGGAACTACCACCCCCGACCCTTCTTACACAGGAGGGGAGACAAGCGTGGAAAGATGTTTCAACTTAGTACCGCACAACCCTCTCCCCCTGTGTAAAGGGGAGGCGGAGGAGGTAGTTTAGAAAGCTAAAAGTTAAGAACTAAAAGCTAAAAGTTTAAAGAGGAAAGAGCGTTAGTTCGCGCGGGGGCAATAACTTGTAACTCGCCGGAGGCGATTCTTTCTTGTGGAAATCATGTTTTGTCAAGAAATATGACAAAGCATTGCGTGATTAGGCTTTGAAATGTATCTTTGTGAAGATAATGAAGGTGTGTAAATAATTTGTGTGGTGAATGGAAATAATGATGACGTTCCCGGTCGGGATCAAATTCAAGTACGGGTGGCGGAAATACCAGGCCAGGGTACTCAAGGAACTGGATAATTACTTGTCTAACGGTTCTCTTCATGTGGTAGCCCCGCCCGGTTCGGGGAAGACCGTGTTGGGGTTGGAAGTGATGCTTCGGTTGAATCGTCCGACGCTGATACTGGCTCCCTCGTTGGCGATCCGTGACCAGTGGATTGATCGTTTCTGCGAGTTGTTTTTACAGGTGAACCGGAAACCGGAATGGATATCGTGTGACGTGAGGCGCCCCGCTTTCATGACGGTATGCACCTACCAGGGATTGCACGCGGCTTGTAATAATTTGGATGATGACGAGGAGGGGACGATCGCTAAAAAGGGAGTAATGTTAACTCCCCGGAAGATTGCCAACGAGTTGAAAAGTCTGGGCGTGAAGACCGTTATACTCGACGAGGCACATCATTTAAAGAACGAGTGGTGGAACACGCTCGATTGGTTGAAACGGCAATTATCCCCGACAATCGTCGGTCTGACAGCCACTCCTCCTTATGACGTGACGATTGCCGAGTGGCAGCGTTATATAGAACTCAACGGGACGGTCGACACGGAGATTACCGTTCCCGAATTGATACTGGAAGGCGACCTGTGTCCTCACCAGGACTACGTTTATTTCTCGTTACCTTCCCCGGAGGAGTACGACCGGATCAACGCCTTTCGAGCGGATATTGACAAGTTGTTTCGGGAGATCAAGGAAGACCCCGTTTTCGTGGAAGCGATTTCGACCACCCCGGTTTGGGTTGATCCTTTGAGTCATTTGGAATGGATATTCGGGAATATGTCATTTTACTCGGCCATGTTGATTTTCATGCACGGCGTGGGTAAGGAGGTACTTCCGGTACATTTCGAGGTGATCGGGAGCAAGACCGTGCGGGTTCCCCCGTTGGATTACGCGTGGATGGAGGTATTGCTTGATTTCTACCTGCATGGTGACAAGGCGTTTTTCCCTGGCCGAGAGGAACACCAAGAGGCGTTGGAGAATAAACTGGCCCGCCGGGGTGCGACGGAGAGGAAGCAAATCAATTTCCGTTATAACAGTCGTTTGATGAAGACGCTGACGGCCAGCGTGAGCAAGCTGAACAGTATCGCCGAGATCGTCCGTTTCGAGTCCTCCCGGTTGGAAGATCGTCTGCGCTTGGTGATCCTGACGGATTATATCCGGAAGGAGTACATGACGAGTACCGCGGTAAACGATATGCCGTTGGACCGGATGGGCGTGTTCTCCGTGTTCGAGAAGTTGCGGCGGGAGAAGATCGGGGAGGGACAGATCGGGATATTGACAGGTTCCGTCGTAATCGTTCCCGTGGCGGCCTTGAGCGTGTTGGAAGGGAGCGTGCGGGATACGGGACTGGACAAGGTGTCAACCCGACCGTTGCCCTACGATGCCGCTTACGTGGAGATCGGGTTATCGGGTGCGTTAAAAGACGAGATCACCCGGATCGTGACACGCGTGTTCGAGGCCGGGGCGATCCGGATACTGATAGGCACGAAATCCTTACTGGGCGAGGGGTGGGATGCCCCGTGTATCAATACCCTCGTGCTGGCGAGTTTCGTGGGTTCGTTCGTGTCATCCAACCAAATGCGTGGTCGGGCGATCCGGGTGGAGAAAGGGAATGACGAGAAAACGGGAAATATCTGGCACTTGGTTTGCGTGGATTCGACTTCCCCGACAGGGGGCGATGATCTGGAGTTGTTGCGGCGTCGTTTCCGGGGATTTATCGGGATTCCGAGCCGGGCGGACGGGACAATCGAGAACGGCGTGAGGCGTTTGGATATCCCGGCATCATTGTGCGACCGGGAAACGATCGACCGGAAGAACGACGACACGTTGAAAGAAGCGGCCTCCCGCGATTCCCTGCGTAGGCGTTGGGAGAATGGCCTGAAACAAGGAGTAAACCTCGTGGAGGAGATAAAAGTTCCGTTCGGGGAGGAAAGGGAGTATCGACCGTTGAAGAGACTCTATTTGCGTCACACGCTGGCTTATTTGTTTGCGGAGATCGCTTTTGCCGCCTCTATCTTCTGGAATGGCCTGTGGGAAGCCATAATACGAGGACAATTCCGTCATCTTCGCACGTCGAGCGACTGGTGGCTTGCGCTACTGACCGTTTCCGTGGTCGGTTTTTGTACTTTCGGGTACAAGGGCATAAAAGCTTTCCGGCTTTACTTAAAATACCGGGATATATCCAAGGATGTTCGCCAGATCGGCGTGGCTTTGCTCGACACGTTGGCAGGCGAAAGGATTGTTACCACCGACAGGAACCTGTTGAGCGTGCAGACATTCAACGATGGCAGCGGGGCGGTCTATTGTCACTTGCAGGGTGGTTCGACTTACGAGAAGTCCGTGTTTATAAACGCCATGCAAGAGATCATCGGTCCGGTGGACAATCCCCGTTACGTGATGATACGCGAGAGCGTGTTGTGGCATCACTTCAAGCAGGAAGATTTTCATGCCGTGCCGGAAGTATTAGGACGGAAAAAGTCGAGCGCGGAGAGTTTCAAGTGGAATTGGGAGAAGAAGGTCGGCCCTTGCCGTCTGGTATTCACCCGCACGCTGGAAGGGCGCAAGTTCTTGCTGCATTGCCGGATGAATTCGTTAGCAACCCGGTTATCGGATGACGTGGAACGTGTAAATATTTGGAGATAACGATCTTTATTTATATTTTTTTGTATTTTTGACCCGGAATTAATTAATACACGATAATATGGGATTCTTTAATAAAATATTCGGTGGCGGGACTGAAGTGAAGAAAGAGACTTCGGCGAGCAGGATCGTGAACGTGATCAAGGAAAAGACCACGGTGGAATGCGTGACACTTGTACCGGTGAAGGAGGGGACGAAGCCGTGGAACAGCAAGATCGGCGGGATGCCTTACATGCCGCAAGGATTCGAGTATCCTCTTGACGAGACCGACTTGACGGTTGTGCTGGAAGGACAGCAACCAGCGGTGAAACCGGGAGCCACGGCTAGCGTGTTTGCCGGGTTGGGCGGAGATAGCCCCATCGAGCCCGCGGTAAAACCGGGGGTAACGGGCGAGCGGGAAGCCGCTTTACAACCGGACGAGATTGAAGAGCAAGCCGGAGGAAAGGTGGAGGAACACGAGAAGATGCCGTTGCGTTTTCTTGCACAGTTGAATTTTAGCGAGATGCCGCCCTTGGAGGGATTCCCGACGAAAGGTATATTGCAGTTTTACATCAGCGGGGAAAGTTCCTACGGTTTGAATTTCGAAAACCGGGTGGGACAGCACGGTTTCCGGGTCATTTACCACGAGGATGTGGTGGAGGACGAGTCGGTGTTGTTTTCCACTTTACCGACGGATGCCGTGGAATGGAAAGACGCCTTTCCCGTGGAGGACGAGTTACGACTGACATTCGAGAAATCCACGATGCCCGTGATGGCCGGGGATTACCGTTTCGACAAGATATTACTGGAGGCTTACAACGAGGTACATGCCGACAACCCGGTGCCTTCTCTGGACCGTATCCCGGAAGACAATCTGGATGACGTGTACGGTCCTCTGGAAATGGGGGGACACCGCGTCGGGGGATACCCGATATTTACCCAACTTGACCCGCGGGAGTATCACGAGGATTTGAAGGGACATACCGTGTTGCTCTTCCAACTCGACTCGGAAGACGGTGACGATTACTCGATCCTGTGGGGTGATTCCGGGGTGTGCAACTTCTTCATCCGCCCGGAAGACCTGGCAAAACGGGATTTCAGTAACGTGTTATACAATTGGGATTGCTATTAAGTTCATAAAGTTTATAAGGTTCATAAGGTTCGTGGACCCCTGCGGGGCGCTTTATCTACGGCAGCTTGAGCTGCCGTTAAACTCTGTCCGAAGGACACCCGTCACTTTATGAACTTTATAAACCTTATAAACTTTATAAACTTTATAGACTCATTTCCCTTCCTCTAACCACTCCATGTTCGTGGGGTACTGGAATACCTTGAGCTTGAAGAGGGGAAGAATAGCAAACACGTGATCAAAGATATCGGCTTGTACCCGTTCGTAGATGACCCACTGTTTTTCGGCCGAGAAACAGTATATTTCTAGCGGGATACCTGTCGGGGTGGGTTGCAGCTGGCGCACCATGTGAGTCATTTCGAGATTGATGCTTGGGTTAGCGGCAAGCCATGCCTCCATGTATTCCCGGAAAGTACCGATATTCGTCAAGCGGCGTTTATCGAGCGGATTTTCCACGTTAGAGTTATATGTTTTCAACTCGTTCAGTTTACCCTCGATATAGTTTTTCAGCAAGGAAGATTGCTTCAGGCGTTCGATATCCTCGTCCGTGAGATAATGCACTGAATAGATGTCTATATTCACGGAGCGTTTGATCCTCCGCCCGCCGGATTCTTGCATTCCCCGCCAGTTGGTAAACGATTCGGAAACGAGCTTGTAGGTAGGGATCGTCGATATGGTTTTGTCCCAGTTCTGTACTTTCACCGTGGTCAAGTTGATCTCGATCACGTCTCCGTCGGCATTACTGCTCGGCATGACGATCCAATCGCCGATATTTACCATGCGGTTGGATATCAACTGTATCCCGGCCACGAACCCGAGGATCGAGTCCTTGAACACCAGCATCAGCACGGCCGACACGGCTCCCAGTCCGGCGAGCAATGCCATCGGGCTTTTCTCTATCAGGATACTGATGATGATAATGATAACGGCGCAGTAGAGGAATATCTTGATCACCTGGATAAACACCTTGATCGGCCGGTTCTTGGACACCGGGTAACTCTCGTAAATCCGGTTGATCCCGTCCAGCACGGTAAAGATCATGAGCATGGAAAAGATCGAGATACAGATATTGAGCGTTTTGGCGATAAACGTGATCTCGCTCCAGTTGCTTTGCTTGTACACGGTCATTACGACGATCGGGGCGATAAAGAGGCCCAACCGGTGGAAGAAACGGTGATCGAACATGAGGTCGTCCCAGTTCGTTGCCGTGTGTCCGGCAATTTTCATCACGATTTTTGCCAGCCATTTTTTGGCAATGATATAAACGATCGAGCCGATAACGACCATGATAACAATCAAGATCAGGGCGTAGATGAAATTTGTCAAACTTTCCGAATAGATACCAAAATGCTGCAATCCGGCCTGGATATACTGTTCAATATTCATGTTAACAATTTTTAGTTAGTTTAATGCACGTTGACAAAGGTAATAATTATCATTGGAATCATGTTTATTTTCCTTATTTTTACAGGGAATATTCATGTTTCACGTTCGTGAGGGCATACCGTTTTCTGTAAACGTTGATGTAAGGCTATAAGGAGGCGTGGCGAGAGATTCAATACCGATTATTCACTTTAAATAGGACTGTAAGAATGGCAAGAAGTGGAGTAATATATTTTTTATTCCTGGGGATAATGATCCTTTCCGGGTGTGGTAAAGACGAGTGGGAGGGTTTGGAATCCCCGTCGGGAACCCTGTTCGAGATCACGAGTGATGCGCAACAGGTACGCGTGCCGGTGCGGAGCAGTTCGACGTGGGAAGTGACCGGAAAAGCGGGGAAGTGGTACCGGTTCCGGCAGGTGAAAGGAGAGAAGGTCGACACGCTGGTGTTGGACTTGACCGTGAACATCGCCCGGCAGGGACGCGGGGTTAACCTGCAACTGGCGAGTGATGCCGGGACGTTGGGAATCGAGGTACGACAGGCGGCCGCCACGGGGGATTATTTTTTCGAGTTGCCGATCGTCTTTCACGTGCTGCATGATTCCCCCGGGAATAACATCCCGGCTGGAAAGTTAACGAGTTGTCTTGACAAGGTGAACGCCTTGTACGCGAATGCCTCCGGGAAAGGCGTGGATATGGGATTCCGTTTCGTTCTGGCGACACGCGATCCCGATGGGAAGCTTCTCGACGAGCCGGGGATACACCGCGTGCGGAGAGCGGGCCTCCCGATGAGTGGGAAGAAATTCGTGGATAATGCTTTCGGCGATGTCGCCATGATGTGGAACCAGAGGGAGTACATTAACGTCGTGGTTTTCCCGTTCACGGAAGACCTGTTCGGGGTAGCTTACACGCCTTTCATGCCGCAAGGTATTGCCGTGCCGGGATTGACTCAAACGGACTGGTACGCCACGCGCCTGCCTGATGATTTTGTTTATTGCATGGCATGGAATACCACCCTGATTGATTACACGTACACGATTGCCGGGGAGGGGGTCGTGATCGAGGCTGGGGGATACATAACCCTGGCCCACGAGCTGGGGCATTACCTGGGGTTGTTGCATCCTTTCACGAACGGTAAAGGGGAAGTGGGGGATTACTGTGATGACACGCCCGACTATGATTGGGATGAGTACGAGAGTTATCTCGTAATGCTTGACGAGACGACGACTTCCCCCGGGGAGTTTTACCGGGAAGCCGTGAAACGGGTGGCGCTTGACGGGACCCGTTTCGTGTCTGAGAACTTCATGGATTATGACATTGGTTACATGTGGAGCAGTACCCCCGACCAGCGGGCGAGGGTCAGGACGGTGTTGGAGAACGCCTGGATGATACCGGGGCCGAAGATAGACCTCCCCGGGGCACGTTCCGAGGACATGGTAAAACCGGACAAGCCGAAGCCGGTCTCTTGATTGGCGATTCTCTACTTTTTCACAGATTGGCGCAATATCGGGATACGTTTGAGTATATGTCCGATGGAAAGGAGACTCGCGATAATCCCAGTCCTGTAATGCCATTTCCCGATATCGGAATTCGCCCCGTCCACTCCTAGTAAGATAATCCCCGTGATAATAACAAGCACGAACACCGCCGATAATCCCACGGTGATTTTACTCTTTTTTCTTATTCCGTTCTTTATGATACTCCTGTACCAGCCCCGGTGTGTTGTTACGTGGAATATCATGGTTATAAGAAATAGAAAACTTGTCAGGACATGAAATACGGCCCAATTATGCCATGTTTCGTGGGCATACCCGTGTCCGGCAACGTGCAATTCTATTCCGGTATACACGGAAAAGATAAACGTGGGAATCAAAATCCAATCTATTACAAAAATCTTTTTCATCGGTTTCCTGTTTTACATTGATGATACAAAATACACCATTTCGAAGGAAACAAGACGATAACAATTGTAAAGAAATGATTAGCGCCGGTTGCGGATTCGGGATAAGGACACGGGAGTGATACCGAGATAAGAGGCGATGTAATGTTGCGGGACCCGTTGTATGATACCGGGATGCTCTTTCAATATTTCTTCGTACCGCTGTCGTGGCGAGTTCTTTATACGGGAGAGGAATAGTTGCTGGTAGACACGGAAACGGTCGACGAGCTTTTCTTCATACATTCTTCTTATCAAGGGGTTTTGTTCAACGAGATTAAAGAAGTCATCTCTTTTCACGGCCAGAATTTCTGTGGGCTCGATACTTTCTAACGAAAAAAGGCTCGGCTGGCGTTTGTACAAGCTGTCGAATGAGGCTACAAAATCCCCTTCGAAGAAGAATTGGAAGGTTATGTCTTTCCCTTCGTCATGAAAGAAAAGACGCAAGCATCCTTTTTTAACGAGATATAATTTGTCGGCAATCCTGCCTTCTTCCAATAATTTAGTTTTTGGAGGGACGGACAGGTTTTCTCCTTCGAGATAGTCCGACAGGTTGTCGGGGCGGTTATTGATCATGCGTGTAAAGGTAGGAAAAAGTATGAAAATCTTCGAACTTGGCCTTTCTGTTTTTCTATCGCTACCTGTAACGAACTTATTAATCACCGTAGGCGATTAATAAGTTATTACTGCCTCCTGTTTCTTCCCGTCCATCCACGCTGTTAGCGGGGCTTTAAAGCGTACGTGGCGGGTGTACTTGCCCTCCTCGATGACTTCTTGCCCGGCGAGGATGTCGAAGTTGATAAAGGCGTCGTTCGACTGGAAGGGGATGGCGAAGTATCCCACTTTCATGGAGGTAACGTTGTGGAAGAAGTGGGAACCTAGCGAGGCGTCGAGCGGGAAGTCGGGCAGGCCCTGCTCGACGATGATCTTGGCGTTGGCGATGTCGGACCATTGCACGGGAATCCCGGTCAGCGGGTCGCGTGTGCCCCAGCGTCCGGGGCCGATCAGCAAGTACTTTTCGCCTTCCCGTGCGATCCGTGCGTTGTGGTGTTTGATTTCCTCGGCAATTTCCTCGGTTTTGAGGCGGTCGAACTTCTCCGGGTCGACATAAACGACGTCCCGTATATATTGCAACTTCCCGTTGCCCATGCCCTTGTCGGCTTTCAACAGGATGCGTTCCGGGTCAACGAGCGCTTCCTCGATGTCGATATTGTACTCGTTTTTGATCAGGGGTTTGATTTGTAGCAGGTAGAAGACGGGGGTACCGTTCTCGAAGTTCACGGAGAACTCGATCTCGACGGGCGAACCCATGGCCTGCGAGAAGATGTCGAGCAGGATTTGCAGCGTGGGGGCCAGCGGGAAATAGTCGTATTGCAGTATTTTCGAGAAGTCGACGATCCGGGGGCCGCGGGTCGAGAAGTCGTACGTGATCCGGTCGTTCATGAAGTCGTACACGGAAGCAGTGTATTCCAGCGTGCCGTCGCGCTCGGCTTCCGAGATGTCGTGGGCCTTGATTGCGGCGTTCTCGCCGTCGCGGTACAGGTCGTAGTCGTGGTCGAGCATGTTGATCGCATAGAAATAGCGCTGTGACGATTTGATCTTGTCCTGCGTGGAGGCCAGTTGCAACTTCGGGTAGGCGGGGCTGAAACGGTGTGTCCGCTCGCCGCCGACGACGTACGCTCCCAGGCCGATGGCCGTGACAGCGAACCCGTCCTCCGGCTGGATGTAGGAAAAGGGGTAGAAGTTGTAGGATTGTGCCACGCCACTGATCTCGGGGTAGTAGCGGCCGTTATGTTCGTTGCCGATGACTTCCTGTATGATGACGGCCATTTTCTCCTCCTCGATCATGTAGTCAATAGCGTTGAAGTAGGCCCTTGATTCGGGCGAGTAGATGGAGGCGAAAACCAGCTTGATGGCATCCTCTACTTCTTCCAATCGGTGTTCGAGATCGGGGTGATTGTTGGGAAGGAGGTAGGTGGAGTAGACCCCGGCGAAGGGCTGGTTGAGCGAGTCCTCGAACAATCCGGAAGAGCGCACGGCCAGCGGTTTGGTCATTACCCGGAGGTATTCCCGCAGGCGAGTCCGCAGTTTGCCGGACAACCGGGCCCGGCGGAAGGCCGCAAGGATGTGATCGTACGCCTTGTCCGTGAAGATGACATCGTAGAGGTCGTTGGTTTCGAGGAAATTGTCGAACTCCTCGACACCGATGACGGACGTTTTCGGGATGGCTATGCGTAATTCGGGGATCAGTCGTTTGAGGTAGACGTTCTCGATGAAGTTGGAGAGAAAGGCTAATCCCCGTCCCTTGCCGCCCAGCGAGCCCTCACCGAGCAGGGAAATGTAGCGATTCGAGTTGACGAGCCGCGGGTCGAAGTTGATGATTCGTCCCCGCAATTTTTTTAATTCCGAGGCCTCGAAGACGGTGGCGATAAAGCGGCGGGTTTCTGCAGGGCTTTTGAAGTAGCTGAAGCTGTATCGCCGCAGTTTCTTGGCGAGGTTGATCTCCCCGCGTGCCATGAGCCACGTAGAGATTCCGTTGCGAATGGCGTGGTATTCGAGCGACTCGTCGGGGATGGTGGCCAGTTTCCGGCGAAATTCCTCGATGCAGGTGGCCCGGTCGATCGGTCGGCCCTCCCGGTCGCGGAAGATAAAGTCACCGAAACCGAGCTGGTTCTTGATGAAATCCTGTATCTCCCGCGCCAGCGTGAGGGAGTTCTTGTCGATGAAGCGGGCGTTGATTTCCTCGGCCCGTTTCTTGTTCTCGATCTCGTGACTTTGCAACAGGCAGGGGATACGGTCGTCGAGCGATTGCACGTGACGGATCAGGCTGACGCCCGCATCCTCGTCTTCCACCCCGTTTCGGGCGTAGCGGACGTCGGAGATAACGCCGATGATGTTGTCGCGATACTTGTCGATGATGGCCACGGCGTCCTCGTAGGTGCTGACGAGTATCAGTTTCGGCCGCGCACGCATCCTCAGGATCAAGGTGGTCTCGTCGTCGCGGGGTTCGCCGTCGATGATGGCCTGTGTCTGGGTCATGATCTCGGTGTAGAGGAGGGGGAGGTAGCGGGAATAGTACTTGATCGAGTCCTCGACCACGAGGATCACCCGCACGTCGCCGAGCCGGGTGTCGGGTTGGAGGTTGATTTTGTCCTCCAGGTACTTGGCCATGGCTAGGAATACCTTGGTCGACCCGTTCCACACGAACACGCGCTCGATGGATTGCCGGATTTCCGGCTCGACGCGGGTGAGGTACGAGAGGTCGGCGTTGTTGTTGACGAGCATGAGCTGGTAGATGTCGGGGTAGAGTTCCTTGATGCGGCGACTGGTGGCGATGGGGGTTTCCTTGTCGAGGCCTGCCATGATGATGACGAGGTCGAAGTGCTTGTTTGCCAGTTCCTGCAAGGCGGCTTCCTCGTTGGCTACCGACGTGAAGCGGGGGGCCATGAAGAGGTTAAGTTGCAGGTACTCGCCGAATATTTTCCCGGAGAATTGTCCCTCTCGCTCGATGGTGTACGAGTCGTAGTAGTTGGCGACGAGTAGTATCTCCTTTACCTTAAAAGGCATGAGTTCCTGGAATATGTCGCGGTCGCTTTTCTTGCGTTTGTATATTTTGTTCAGGTCTATTTTCTTCATGATTGCGCGTGTTTACGTTCTTACGCGAATATAACTTTATCCGTCGAGAAATGGAAGGGAGTGGTGAAGTTTTTCGGGGGAAAGTGAGAGATGAAAGTTTAGAATAAAAGAGCGTTTGATTGTGCGGGGCATTTACCTGTAACTTGCCAGAGGCAAATGTAACCTGTAACTTGTAACTCGCCGAAGGTGATCTTGCGATAAAAGTTAAAAGATTGAAGGTGAAAGTTGGAAGATTTTTATTAACTTGCGACGTTTTATGAAACAGTGATATTATCGAGAGTTATGAAAGTACGTGCTACCCGGTTTGCTACCTTGTTACGCTTTTCTCGTTGGAACAGGAAAGGGTTTGCCATCTTCGCCTCGCTGGGGCGGGAGGTGCGGATCGGCACGCTGGCGATTCATATTTGCGAGATGTCGTTGCGCAAGTCATCGAGAAAGGGCGTGATCGTGAACTTGTCGGAGGTGTTCGGGTGGTTGACACGTGCGTTCGAGGCGTGTGAGGAGAAAGTGGCGCGGGCGTGTCTCGTCTCGTATCCGGCACGGGTGGATGCAGATGGCACGGGTGGCCGGTTGAAGATATAACGGGAAAGGTACGTCTGTCGGTTTACGGGCGTGCCTTTTTTATTTGAAAATTGAAAAAGGAAAATTGAAAATGGAAGAGACATTACACGAGAGGGCCGAGGAAGGGTCCGTGACTTGTGACTCGCCGGGGGCGAACGTGGTCGAAGTGTTAAAGAAGAAGGTGTTCGAGGGGGGTGAGGTGACGAGGGAAGAGGCGTTGGCTCTGGCTGCGGTGACGGATAAGGCGGTGCTGTACGAGGCGGCCGGGGAGATACGTGACCGGTTCGCAGGGAGGTATTTCGATACTTGCTCGATCGTGAATGCGCGGTCGGGACGTTGCTCGGAGAATTGCAAGTGGTGTTCCCAGTCGGTGGTGTTCAAGACTCACGTGCGGGAGTACGAGCTGATTGACGAGGGAAGTTGTCTGGAACTGGCCCGGCTGAACGCGAGGTACGGGATTGACAAGTTCTCGTTCGTGACAAGTGGCCGGTCGCTCTCGGACAAGAATATTGATCGCCTGTGCGATTACGCACGGAAGATTCGTGCGGAGTTGGGTATCAAGTTGTGCGCCTCGATGGGTTTGCTCGGGCGGGAGCAGTTGCTCCGGTTGAAGGAGGCGGGTATAACGCGTTACCATTGTAACCTGGAGTCTTCGCGCCGTTTCTTCCCGACGCTTTGCACGTCACACACGATGGACGAGAAGATCGAGACGATCCGCGCCGCACAGGAGGTGGGGATGGAGGTTTGCTCGGGCGGGATTATCGGCATGGGCGAGGCGATGGAGGATCGCGTAGACCTGGCGCTGACGGTGCGCGGGCTGGGCGTGAAGTCGATCCCGGTGAACGTGTTGAATCCCATACCGGGGACGCCGCTGGAAGGCACGCCGCCACTGGCGGACGAGGAGGTGCTGACGACCGTGGCCGTCTTCCGCTTTATCAATCCCGACGCTTTCCTGCGTTTCGCCGGGGGGCGGATGTTGATCGCTCATATCGAGGAGGAGGCGATTCGGGCGGGGATTAACTCGGCTATCCTGGGCGACATGCTGACAACGGTGGGCTCGAAGGTGGTGGAGGACATGGAGAAGGTGAAACGACTGGGGTTCACGACGATCGATAATGGAGAACGAGGGGTACGGGAGTTTTAGTTTTTAACTTATAACTTTTAGTTTTATAATGAACACGGCAGAATTATTGAAGTTTGACAGGGAGCACTTGTGGCACCCGTACACGTCAACGATTGACCCGCTTCCGGTTTATCCGGTGAAGAGAGCGGAGGGGGTGTATATCGAGCTGGAGGACGGTACCCGGCTGATCGACGGGATGTCGTCGTGGTGGTGTATGGTACACGGGTATAATCACCCGGCGATGAACGCTGCAATCGAGGAGCAAGTGAGGAGCATGTCGCACGTGATGTTCGGGGGACTGACGCATCGCCCGGCGGTGGAGCTGGCGGGGAAGCTGGTGGAGATGCTCCCGGCGGGTATCGAGAAGATATTTTACTGCGATTCGGGTTCGGTGGCGGTGGAGGTGGCGATGAAGATGGCTTTGCAGTACTGGTACGCCAGTGGGCGGGAGGAGAAACGCCATTTCATGACGATCACGAAGGGGTACCACGGCGACACGTGGAATGCCATGTCGGTGTGTGATCCGGTGACGGGGATGCACTCTATTTTTCGGGGATCGTTGCCCATGCAATATTTCGTGCATCGCCCGGAGGCGCGTTACGGCGAGGTGTGTATGGAGGAACATATAGGGGAATTTAAACAGTGCTTGCGTAATAATCATAATCGTATCGCTGCCGTGATCTTGGAACCTATCGTGCAAGGGGCCGGGGGGATGTGGTTTTACTCGGCCGATTATTTGCGGCAGGTACGGGAATTGTGTAGCCAGTACGACGTGTTATTGATTTGCGACGAGATTGCCACCGGGTTTGGCCGGACGGGGAAGATGTGGGGGGGCGATCACGCGGGGATCGTACCGGATATCATGTGTATCGGGAAGGCGCTGACGGGCGGATACATGAGTTTCGCCGCCACGATGACGACAGGGAAGGTGGCTACCCGGATTTGCTCGAAAGATCCTGGCGTGTTCATGCACGGCCCAACGTTTATGGGTAACCCGCTGGCCTGTGCCGCGGCAAACGCCTCGCTGGACCTGATCAGGAGTTACGACCTGGCGGAGATGACGGGACGGATCGAGGCGCAGTTGAGAGCGGAGTTACTGCCCGCGAGGGAGTTCTCGAACGTGGCCGACGTGCGGGTGTTGGGGACGATCGGCGTGGTCGAGTTGAAGGAGCCCGTTAACATGGCGCTCGTGCAGGCTGCTTGCGTGAAGGAAGGGGTATGGATTCGCCCGTTCGGCAAGTTGGTGTACGTGATGCCGCCTTATATTATCCGAGAGTGGGAGTTGAAACGGCTGACGACAGCGATGTTGCACGTGATTTCGATGTTTAAATGAGAGTTGCTCCGGCAAGTTGGCAGGTTGCAAGTTACTACCACCCGCGACCTCTCCCTACACGGGAGGGGAGGTGGACGCGTGGGAACGCTTCGACTTGGAACCGCGGTACCTTGTCCCCTCGTGTAGGGGGAGCCGGAGGTGGTTGTTGGGAAGATAAAAGTTGAACTTAGTTTAGAGTTTAGAATTTAGAGTTTAAAGTGAAAAGAGCGTTTGGCCGCGCGGGATATTAACCTGCAACTTGCCGGAGGCAAATGTAACTTGTAACCTGTAACTCGCCGAAGGCGAATAAAATGATGAATCGAGAACGATATATAAATAAATTGAACAAGATTAAGGAGTCGGGAAATTACCGGATGCTGCGGGACGTGCAGCATAACGGTTTCCTGATTCATCATGATGGGCGGGAGATGTTGAATCTCTCGTCGAATGATTACCTGGGGTTGTCGTCGAACCCGGTGTTATATGAAGATTTCCGCCGGGAGAATGACGTGAAGTTGCTATCGTATAGTGCAGTGTCGTCGCGCTTGCTGTCGGGGAATCACGAGTATTACGACTTGCTGGAAAGTGACCTGAGTGATTTGTACGGGAAGGAGGCCGCGCTGGTTCTCAATTCGGGGTATCACGCTAACATCGGAATATTGCCGGCGCTGGCCGGGAAACGGGATTTGATCGTGGCCGACAAGCTGGTGCATGCCAGTATTATCGACGGTTTGCGGTTGAGTGATGCGGAGATGTTGCGCTATCGCCACTTGGATTATGAGCATTTGCGGGAGATTCTTTTTAACCACCGGGAGCGGTACGAGAACGTTTTTGTCGTGACGGAGTCTATATTCAGCATGGATGGTGACGTGGCGGATTTGCAGGAGTTGTGCGATTTGAAGAAGGAGTATGACGCTTTCCTGTACGTCGACGAGGCGCACGCCGTGGGGGTGCGGGGCACGAACGGGCTGGGATGCTGCGAGGAGCAAGGTTGCACGGACGACATTGATTTTATCGTGGGTACTTTCGGGAAGGCTTTCGCCTCGTACGGGGCTTTCGTGGTTTGTGACGAGTTGTTTCGGGAGTACTTGATTAACACGCAGCGAAGCCTGATTTTTACCACGGCTTTGCCACCGGTGAATGTGGCGTGGACGCGCTTTATACTGAACCGGATGCCGGATTTCTATTCCTATCGGATGAAATTGACGGGGATTGCCGAACGCTTGCGAGCCACGCTGACGAAACGGGGGTTCGAGACTCGGGGTGACTCGCACATCGTGCCTTTCTTGTGCGGGAGCAACGAGAATAGCGTTTACATGTCGGGGGCGTTCCAGGATAACGGGTTCTTCGTGCTTCCCGTGAGATATCCCACGGTGCCGAAGAACGAGGCACGCATCCGCTTCTCGTTGAACGCTGCCATTCCGGAGGAGGATTACGAGTGTTTGTTAGAGTTTATAGAGGTGAGCCTCTGAAGAGTTTAGAATTTAGAGTTTAAAGTGAAAAGAGCGTTTGGCCACGTGGGATATTAACCTGTAACTTGCCGAAGACAAATGTAACTTGTAACTCGCCAAAGGCGAAACTTATGCGAAGAGTATGGATAACTAGGAAAGGTAGCGGGGGCGTGACCCTGTTCTTTTGCGGGTGGGGGATGGACGAACGGGCCGTGCAACACCTGACGGGAGAGGATGATTTGCTTGTCTTCAACGATTACCGGGATATTTCCGAGGAGGAGGCCCCGGCACTCGACACTTACGAGCGGGTCCGGGTGGTTGCCTGGTCGATGGGTGTGTGGGCAGCATCCGTCCTGTTGAACCGTTGGAATATTCCCGTGAGCGAGAGCGTGGCGATCAACGGGACCGAGCGTCCGGTGGACGAGCGTTACGGGATACACCCGAGGATTTACCTCTTGACGGAACGGGGAATGACGGAAGAGGGGCGGGATAAGTTCTTCGCCCGTATGCTTTCCGGGGAGGACGAGGTCAGGCGGTTCGAGGCAAACAAGCCTCGCCGGGAGTTGGACGAGCAACGGGATGAGTTGCGGTTGATCCGTGAGCAATCGGCCCGGCAAAGGCCGGAATGGGGGTGGAACCGGGCGTACGTTTCCGGGGAGGATGTTATTTTTCCGGTCGGGAACCAGCGTGACTGGTGGAAAGACCGTTGCGAGGTGATCGCGCTGACGGGGGGACATTACCCGTTTTACGTGTTGGATAAATGGGATATGATATGAATGAGTTTATAAGGTTTATAAAGTTTGTAAAGTTTATAAAGTTCCGGGTGTCCTTCGGACAGGGTTTAACGGCAGTACCAGCTACCGTTGACAAAGCACCCCACGAGGGGTCCATGGACTTTATGAACCTTATAAACCTTACAAACTTTATGAACCTAACGACTTGATACATGGAGATAAATAAAGAAGAAGTAGGACAGCGTTTCAAGCGGAGCATGTTGAGTTACGATGCTAACGCACGGGTACAGAAGCTCGTGGTGGAACGGTTGGAGACGATGATCACGTCGGTGGCCGGGGTGCGGGATGGGAAGATCCTAGAGATTGGGTGCGGGACGGGGTTGCTGACGAGGCGGTTGAAGCGGGATTTCCCGGAGGCCGGGTTATACTTGAACGATCTGGTAAGGGATTTGTGCTATCACGCCGCGGATGGGAATAGTGTGCCGGGGGAGTGTTGTTTTCCGGGGGATGTCGAGAAGATAGCCTTTCCCTCATGTTTCGACCTGATCGTGTCGGCTTCCACGTTTCAGTGGTTCACGACCCCGGGGGAGACGTTCCGTAAACTGGCGGGATGCCTGAAGACTGGCGGCTTGATGGTGTTTAGCACTTTCGGGAAACACAACTTGCGGGAGATTCGTCTGACGACGGGCGGGGGGCTGGATTATCGTTGCAAGGAGGAGATGAGCGAGTTGCTGTCGCCTTGTTTTGAAGTCGAGGAGGTGGCGGAAGAGTTGCACGTGATCGAGTTCGATAGCCCGCTGGAAGTGTTGCAACACTTGAAACGGACGGGGGTGAATGTCTCCGGTAACCCGACAATATGGACGAAAGGGCGTGTCGATGCTTTTATCAACGACTATAATACCCGGTTCGCCGTTAACGGGAAGGTGACGCTGACTTACCACCCGCTTTATTTCGTTTGCAGGAAGACAGAATCGTAGAAGAACAAAAGATAAAAAGATGGAAGAAATATTACAGAAAACAACAGGAAAGCAACCTGTAACTTGTAAACCTGTAACTTGTAACTTGCCGAAGGCAAACTTAACTTGTAACTCGTCGAAGACGATTTTCGTCAGCGGGATTGACACGGATGCCGGGAAGTCGGTCGTGACGGGGTTGCTGGCTCGGTCGTTGAGAAAGAGGGGGGTGAACGTGATCACCCAGAAGTTTATCCAGACGGGATGGGTCGGTGTTTCGGAGGATATACAGAAACACCGGAAGATCATGGGGATCGAGCCGCAACCCGTGGACGTGGACGGCACGACCTGCCCTTACGTGATGACTTATCCGGCCTCGCCGCATTTGGCAGCCGAGATTGACAAGGTGACGCTGGACACGGGCAGGATCGAGGAGTCAACGCGGCGATTGGAGTCGATGTACGACATGGTGTTGCTCGAAGGGGCCGGGGGGCTGTACGTGCCCGTTACGCGGGAGTATTTCACTATTGATTATATCGCCGATCACCGTTTGCCGTTGATTCTCGTGGCTTCTTCGAAGCTGGGGAGTATTAACCACACGCTGATGAGTCTTGAAGTGTGCCGGGCACGGGGGATAGAGATAGTTTGTCTCGTGTACAATCGTTTTCCGAATGATAGCGAGTGGATCACGAACGATTCAATCACGATATTCCGGCAATATTTGGAACAGCATTTTCCCGGGACAGCGTTGATCGAGGTACCCGTGGTGCGGGAGACGGATTACCCGGACTTGGATATCAGTGCGTTGGAGGGACGGGTATGAGACGGGTTGAATTGCTTTCCCCGTCGAAGAATGCCGGGGTGGCGATCGTGGCGATCAATAACGGTGCGGATGCCGTATACATGGGTGGTCCGGCTTTCGGTGCCCGTAAGATGGCGGGAAACACGTTGGAAGATATCGAGCGGACGGTGCGGCACGCTCACCGGTTTTACTGCCGGGTGTTCGTGACGCTGAACACGATCCTGTATGACGAGGAGTTGCCGGAGGTGGAACGGTTAATTCACGACCTTTACCGGATCGGTGTGGATGCGATCATCGTGCAGGATCCCGCTATTTTGAAGCTGGACTTGCCACCGATAGCACTTCACGCCAGCACACAGATGCATAATTACGATCTGGAACGGATCAAGTTTCTCGATCGGTTGGGGTTCCAGCGGATTGTTCTCGCACGGGAGTTGGCGGTGGAACAGTTGAAAGAGATCCGGCGGGAGGTGCGGGCAGAGCTGGAGTATTTCGTGCACGGGGCTTTATGCGTGAGTTTAAGCGGACAATGCTACATGTCTCATTACCTGATGCAAAGGTCTGCCAACAGGGGCGAGTGTGCCCAAGCTTGCCGGATGCAGTGGACGGTGGAGGATGATGCGGGAAAGGTGGTGGTGAAAGACAAGTACGTGCTTTCATTGAAGGACTTGAACCTGTCGGCCCACCTGTCGGAACTGGTGGAGATCGGGATTGATTCTTTCAAGATCGAGGGACGGCTGAAAGAGGCGGATTACGTGGCGAATGTCACAAATTACTACTCTTCCCGCCTAGACGAGATTGTGGGGCGTGAGCCGGAGTTGGCACGTGTCGGTTCAGGACACGTGGTGGCAGGCTTCGAGGCCGACCCGGAACGGAGTTTTAACCGGGGATACACGGATTATTTCCTGGTGCGCCGCCAACCGGGCCTGGTGAACATGGACACGCCGAAATCGACTGGTAAGAAAGTGGCCGTGGTGAAGCAAGTGAAGGGGAACCAGATGTGGGTTGACCTGTTGGAACCCGTGCATAATGCCGACGGGCTCTGCTACTTCGACGGTCGGGAGTTGCAAGGAATCAAGGTGAATTCCGCGGAAGGAAACCGTTTGAATTGTAACGAGAGATTAAGCGTGAAGACGGGAACCGTGTTGTATCGTAATTATGATCACGAGTTTGTAATGCGGCTAGCGAAAGCGACTTCCACGCGTAAGATTGAAGTGAAGATTGACGTGTATGCGGAAGAGGAGCACCTAGTGCTGGTGGCAACGGACGAGGATGGGGTTTCCGTGACGATCAGGAGCGATGAGACGTTTGAACCGGCCACGAATCCAGCACAGGCGGGGCGGGTTACCGGGCAATTACGCAAGAGCGGGGACACGGATTACGATTGTAGCGAGGTCGAGTATCACGGTGACACGGTGCTTTTTATCCCCGCCTCGGTGGTGAACGGTTATCGTCGGCTGTTGCTCGACAAGTTGAGCTTGGAACGGGAAAGGTCGCGGGTGACGTGGGTGCAGGAGCCTTTGAATGCGGACGTGAAGTACACGGGAATTGCCGACTGGCGGCTGAACGTGGTGAATCGTCTTTCGGCCGAGTTTTACCGGGAACACGGGGTGGAGACGGTGGAACCCGGCTTCGAGAAGGAGGAGAGGTCGGCGGGCAAGGAGGTGATGACGACCCGTTACTGCCTGTTGTTCGAGCTGGGCATGTGCCGTAAAACCGGGAAAGACAAGGTATTGAAATTCCCGCTCTACCTCTCGAACAAGCTGGGGAGGTTCCGCCTCGATTTCGATTGCAAGAATTGTTTCATGAAGGTGATTTCCGTTTAACAGGACAGCGAAGGCCTAACAAGTCTTGTTTTATTTGCATTTGAACTACCATCCCTGTTCCCTCCTTGCACAGGCGGGGAAACCTATTGATTATTAACTTTCCCCCTGTGTAAGGGGGGGAGCCGGAGGAGTTTTTAGAAGAAAACAGATTTTTGACACGCCTTTATATTTCCCGTAACGTTCCGTTTAGTGAACGAGTTTTAGCCCGACTACACCCGTGAGGATCAGGAACACGAACAGGAGCCTGTAAAGGTTTGTGGAATCGTGAAAGAACAGTATTCCCAGCAATACCGTACCGACAGCCCCGATCCCAGTCCATATCACGTACGCCGTGCCGATGGGGATGCTCTTCTGTGCGAGGTAGAGTAGGAAACCGCTCAATCCCATGGAGATCACGGAGAGGCCGATGAACAGGTAGAAATATTTCTCGTGAACACTCGCCAGTTTAAAACCGAGGGGCCAGCCTATTTCTAATAGTCCGGCACAGATTAATAGAATCCATTGCATAGTCGTTATTGTTAATGTTACCGGGCAAAGGTAGGGACGGGGGACGGGAAAATACTTGATATTTATCAAGAATCGCCTTCGGCGAGTTGCAAATTGCAGGTTATTGAATGCACGAGAGGAGAAATTTGGAGTTTAGTTTAGAGTTTAGAATGAAAAAAGAGTTATCTTGCAGGTGAAAATAACCTGCAAACCTGTAACTCGCCGAAGGCGACCTTATGATAGACGAGAAAATACGAGATCGGTTGATGCCTTTCGTGACGGAGGTGAACTACCCGAAGGGGTATATCCTGTTTAGTAGTGATAAACTGGAAAGAAATATCTATTTCATTAAAAAGGGTATGGCAAGGGCTTACGTGGAGGTCGACGGGAGGGATGTCACGATCTGGTTGGGGATGGAGGGTGATGCCGTTATCTCGGCCAAGGGATACGTGTACGGTGAGAAAGGGTACGAGACGATGGAACTCCTGGAGGACTCGGTGTTGTACAAGATAAGCATGACCGATTTACAGGCTTTGTACCACACGGATATCGAGGTATGTAACTGGGCAAGACGATTGATCGAGCGGGAGTTCGTGAGAACGGAACATCATTTGATAGGCAATCTGTCGGAACCCGCGGCGGACAGGTATGCCCGTCTCTTGCAGGAGAAGCCGGAAGTACTGCAACGTGTCCAGTTGCAATATATCGCTTCCTATCTTGGGATTTCTCCGGAGCACCTGAGCCGCGTACGTGCCGGTAACAAAAAACGAGCAAAATAAACAACGGGTTTGATAAAGTTGCTGTAACCGAAACAGGTTCGCCTGAGGCGTGTATGATTTTGTAAATCATGAAACAAAGACGTTACAAACGTGTTTCATTGTCGGCTATTTTTACTATCTTGCGCAAGTTTATTGTAAAGAAGGGAAATATGAAAATACGGAACTATCATTTTATTCGATATATCAGCGTGTTGCTTCTTTTTTGCCTCGTGTCCTGCGAGAAAGATGACGTTGAACCGAAGAAGACAAGAACGCTAATGGTTTACTTGGCGGGGGATAACGATCTTTCAAGTTCGTTGCAGAAGAATATTAATGATATGTTGAAAGGCTGGGAGAAAGGGTTTAATGGTAATATTGTTATCTATTATGATGCCAGTGGTGCCGCTCCTAAACTTCTGACCTTTGTTGAAGGTAAAAAGGGAGTCTTTGAAAAGCGGGAAATCAAGACGTACGAGGAGATGAATTCCGCTTCATCGGAGACTTTGAGAGACGTGATCAAGGAAATGCAGGAGTTATACCCGGCAGAATCTTATGGTCTGATTCTTGGATCTCACGCAACCGGGTGGATATTGCCGGGACTAGGGGGACGTGGTGAGAGTCAACGAATGATGACAACTCCTATATCAAGAAGTTTCGGTTCTGATGGAGGGGTGGAAATGGATATCCGGGATATGGCAAAAGATATGCCGGGAGGATTGGATTTTATCCTGTTTGACGCTTGTTTTATGTCTTCTATTGAGGCATTGTACGAGTTGCGGGATAAAGCAAAGTATATTATAGCCTCGGCGGCAGAATCGCCCGCTCCGGGGTTCCCTTACGAGGAGTTGATGTCGTATTTCTGGGGGACAGGTGAAAATCTGAAAAAGGATTTACAGGAGGTGTGTAGGATATTCTATGAATATTATAGTAATTACGATATGGGATTCGGCACGATCGCTTTGATTAACCCGGCAGAATTGAATCATTTGCGTGATCTTACCCGTCAGGTGTTACAGGGAAAAGCCGAGACCGTGGCTCAAATGGGACGTGCGGATGTTTATTATTATCCGAAAGCTGCCTATAGTAGACATTATATGTTTTTTGACTTGGGACAATTTATGAAATTCATGACGAGTGAAGATCCCGATTTATATGATGCTTATTTGAAACAGTTGGATAAGGTTGTGCTGTACAAGGCCGCGACCCAGCCTTTCTATGGTCGGAAAAATGAAGTTCAGCAAGATAAGTTCAGCGGGATATCTACTTATATTCCTCTCGTTGTTCCTAGCTGGTCTAGTTACACGGATGCCTACTGGGGTTTTGATTGGGCGAAGTTCGTGTATGACAAGGATTGAAAGGAATTCCACCATCTAACTCTCCCCCTTACACAGGGGGAGAGTGTACCGCAGTACCAAGTTGAAGCATCTTCTCGCATTTGTCTCCCCTCGTTAGGAGACTATAGAAAAAAGTTCATTATCTTGAATTTCTTCTTACACGAGAGGAAAAAACGCTTGGTAATCAACTCTCCCCCTGTGTAAGGGGGAGTCGGAGGGGGTAGTTGTTTTTCTCCAAGCCGTCTTTTTCGGTAGCTTCGTGTAAGGGAAAGGAGGAACGTTTTCGTCTTCCATTCTAAATGTTTTATTGGTTTCCCTCCTCCGCGATCGAGTAGAACATCGTGGCACCCGTTTCGATTAGCTCGTCCGGGAAGTCGTATTGTGGGGAGTGAAGCGGGGCACAATTTTCGCCGGCACCGAGTCCGAATATGGCTCCCTTGTATCGTTGGGTGAATAACCCGAAATCTTCACCCCAGCTAAACGGGGTTTCCAGTTTGATGTATTCGAAATGATTGCGAATGGCGGCATTTCTGATCATGGTGACGGCCTGCTCATCGTTCTCGTTAGCTGAGAAAGGTTCCAGCCACTCGATCTCGTGTTGCAGCCCCGGTGTCTTTTCACAGGCGGAGGCGATCAGGCTCTTTAATCTTTGGGCGTGTTCATGGAGTTGCCGATCGGTTTTTGCCCGGAGAGTAGCCCGAATGACACCGTTCCCGGCAGACACGCCATATGCTTCTTCGCCCACGTGTATTTCGACGATCGTGGCAAGGAAGTAATCATCGCTTTGTATGTCCGTGTTATTCCATCGTTGAAGCTCTTCTATCACGTGTAGGGTGGTCGGGATGGGGCTGATCCCTTTCTGGGGTTCTGCCGCATGGGAGGTTTTCCCGGAGAGGGTGATCGACACGCTGATCACTGCACAGGTGAAAGAATCTTCCTTGCAGAGCACGGTCGAGGATTTAAATCCGGGGATGTTATGCAAGGCAAATGCCTGATCGATCTTGTAGTAATCCAGTACTTTCGTGTCAAGCACGGCCTTCGATCCGCTCCCGTTTTCCTCGGCAGGCTGGAAGAGGAGTAATACCCGTCCGGCTTTTAACGGTCGGTCGTGTAGCATTTGGGCGAAACGCAACAAGATTGTCGTGTGCCCGTCATGCCCGCACTTGTGGGCAACACCGGGATTGAGGGAATGGTGGGGGAGCGTGTCCGCTTCCTGAACGGCCACCGCGTCCATATCCGCCCGGAACAGTAATGTGGGGCCGTCTTTCGAGAAAAGGTATTCGGCTAACAGGCCGTTTCCCCCGACGTGGCGGATGATCTTGGTCGGGGTGAACGCTTGTAGTTGTTCTTCCACGAAGCGGGCGGTTTTTTTCTCGTGCCCCGATAATTCCGGGTGCTGGTGCAGTTCCCGGCGTATGTGGTTAAATATATTTTCCTGCATGGTGTTTATCTTTTAGCTCTGCAAAGTTAGAAAAATTAGTCCATAAACTTTATGGGCCTTAAATTGTATTATCTTTACAACGAATTGTAAAACCGTGAAAGATGAAGTTAAATAAATCACAGGGAGACTTTTTAGAACGGGTGATCGGGCGTTGGGAAGCGGAGGGGTGTCTGGATAAGGAGACGGCCGAACGGTTGAAAACGACCTACACGGTGCGCCCTTTCGAGTGGAAAGAGTTGGCGAGGTACTCGTTCTGGATCGCTATCGCATGCGGCGTAATTGCCGTGATTTCCGTGTTGGCCGATCATTTGATCATGGATATATTGGAAAAATTGTTCCTTTCCTCTTATATGCTGGCGAGCGGGGTTTTTGCCGTGCTGGCAGTTCTCGTGTATTACTGGGGATGGAAACGGCGGCAGAAGATGCCGTACAAGGTATTCAGTAACGAGACGATTCTTTTTCTCGGAGTTATACTGACGGCGGTCTCAGTCGGGTATCTCGGGGCGGCTCTGGATAACGGGAGCGGGCATTTCTCGTTGCTTTTCTTGTTGGCGGCAGTGATTTATGCTTTCCTGGGTTTTTATTTCTCTTCGGTGCAGGTGTGGGTATTCGCCCTTCTGTCGCTTGGGGCGTGGTATGGGGCGGAAACGGGGTACCTGACGGATTGGGGTTCTCATTTCTGGGGGATGAATTACCCGCAGCGCTACGTGGCTTTCGGGGCCGTGTTGCTTGGTTGTCGTTTCTTACTGTCCAAACGGAAATGGTTCGTTCCTCTGGATCATTCTACTTATGTCGTCGGGATGCTTTACTTGTTTATATCTTTATGGATTCTTTCCGTGTTTGGAAATTCGGAGAGTTGGATTCGCTGGTATTCGACGAAACAGGTGGAGTTGTGGTATTGGAATTTGCTGATTCTTTTTGCCTCGGTTATAGCGGTGTATATTGGTCTGAAACGGGATGACTGCGTGGCACGGGGATTCGGGATTACTTTTTTCCTGCTAGGGATTTACACGCTGTATTTCTCTTTGTTGTGGGATGTCATGCACGCGGGACTGTTCTTTTTTATATTGGCCGTATCTTTTTGGCTGCTGGGACGTAAAGCGGAGAAGGTATGGAATCTGGAGTTCCTACGTGACTCGAAGAAAACGAATGAAGATATAGAATAAATGGATACACTGGTAAGTTTCGGGTATTGGGGATTATTTATCGGTTCATTTCTGGCCTCGACAATTATTCCGATGAGCGCAGACGTGTTGTTGGTGGGAGTGTTGGCGTTAGGGGGGAATGTCTGGGGTTGTCTGGCGATTGCCACCGTGGGGAACTGGTTGGGAGGCCTTACCTCGTACTGGATCGGCTGGTTAGGACGTTGGGATTGGATCGAGCGTTGGTTTAAGGTGAAGCGGGAAAAACTGGAGCAACAGAAAGGACACGTGGATCGCTATGGCGTGTGGCTGGCTCTTTTCACGTGGTTGCCTGTCGTGGGAGATTTGTTTGCCATAGCCCTCGGATTCTATCGTGTCCGTCCTAAGATGTCCGCTTTCTACATGCTTGTCGGCCGTTTCGCCCGCTTTCTGGTGTGGGTGTTGCTGTATATCAAATACGCCGATCGTTTCATAGAGTGGATCAGTTGATCCGGTGGTTGTTACCAGCTTCCGCTAGACCCGCCACCACCGAATGATCCACCGCCAAATCCGCCGAACGACCCACCACCGCTGCTGAATCCCCCGAAACCGCCGCTACTGCTACCGCCGCCCATGGGGAAGATAAAGAAACCGCCACCGCCTGATCTGTGACCGGGGGTATAACCGCCATTACCACCTCTACGACGGAATATCAGGGATACGAGAATAAGGAGGATGATGAAGCCGATAACGATGTCAAAAGCACCCCCGTTGTCTTTATTTTTGTATTCGTCCGCCGTGTATTCTCCCTTCGACAGGTCGATCAGCACGGATGTAGCTTTGTCAATGCCCTTGTAGTACGCGTTCTGTTGGAAAGCGGGGATGATTTCGTTACGGATGATGCGAGAGGCGATCACGTCGGGCACGACGCCTTCCAGCCCGTATCCGACGGAAATGGCAACCTCACCTTTTTCCCGTCCCGTTTTTGGTTTTATCAGGATGACAATTCCGTTATCTTTACCTTTTTGTCCGATTCCCCATTTCTCTCCCAAACGGGCCGCGTAGTCGTTGATGTCATACCCGTTTAACGTGGGTACGGTAACTACCGCTATCTGGGTCGAAGAGTTGTTGTTGAATTCCGTGAGTTTCTTCTCCAAGGCGGCTTGTTCCTGCTTGCTGAACAGCCCGGTGAAGTCGTTCACGATACGTTTGGGTGTCATCGGTTCCGGGATATCCTGAGCCCTTGCGGAGGTTACGGTAATTCCGGTGATAACGGCGAGTAATATGAATAGTTTCTTGATCATGTTGTTAAGTTATTTCGCCTTCGGCGAGTTACAGGTTACAAGTTGGCAGGTTACAGGTTAAAGGTCATGATGGGTTACTATAAACTTGTAACCTGCAACTTCCGGTAAACGTGTTTACCGGAATGATATCTCATCCGGGAGTTCGTTCTCGTCATCGGCTTGATAGGGGAAATATTGCTTTAGCTGTTCCCCGGCCGTGATGACCGCTTCACAAATGCCTTCCGTGATGTTGCCGGCTCTGAATTTCTCGACCATGTTTTTCATGATTGAATCCCAGAAATCGGCGGGTACTTTGGCATTAATTCCGGCATCACCGAGAATGGCGGATTTATGGTCGAGCAAGGCCACGTAGACCAACACCCCGTTTCTCAATGCTGTCTTGTGCATTTTCAACTCGGCGAATACGTCTGCCGCCCGGTCTAGCACGTTTATTTTACTATGGTTCTCGATATGTATCCGGATTTCCCCGGACGTGTCTTTCTCTGCCTGCCGTATTGCGGCCACCATGGCATCTTTTTGTTCTTGGGTAAAGGCTTTCTCGGGAGACATGCTAGTTTTGGATTTATGATTTTAATTTTAAAGTTTAGATTCCAGCCGCACAAAAGATCGCTATTGGCAGGTTACAGGTTATTAAACTTTTAGCTTTTAACTTTCTAACTACCCCTTCCAGCTCTCCCTTATACGGGGGGGCGTGTGTACCACGGTACCAGGTTGAAGCATTTTCTTGTATTCGTCTCCCCTCCCGTGTAAGGAGGGGGTGGGTGGTAGTTTTTACACTTTCAATTTTCAATTGCTTAGAATTTCACTTCCGGTGCTTTCTCGGCTCCAGCGGTAGCTTCGAAGTAAGGTTTCGGGGTGAAACCGAACATCCCGGCGATGAAGTTCTTTGGGAATGAACGGATGTAAGCGTTGTAGCTCTTCACTTCCTCGTTGAATTTGCGTCTTTCCACGGCGATACGGTTTTCCGTGCCTTCCAGTTGAGCCTGTAAATCCCGGAAGTTTTCGTTGGCTTTCAAGTCGGGATATTGCTCGGAAATAGCCATTAAACGGGAGAGGGCAGAGGAAAGTTCTCCTTGCATGCTATTGAACTTTTGGATCGTCTTCTCGTCCAGTTGATCGAAGTTTACTCGCATCTGCGTGGCTTTCGCGCGTGCTTCGACGACTTGGGTCAGCGTGTTCTGCTCGTGTTCTGCGTAACCTTTCACCGTGTTCACGAGGTTTGGGATCAGGTCCAGACGACGTTGGTATTGGTTTTCGACGTTAGACCATTGTGAAGAAACGCTTTCGCTTCGGGTCACCATTTGATTGTAGCTTCCTTTGAACCACATGAAGATTCCGATCACGATGACGATAATTATTCCAATTACAATATAACTCTTTTTCATGTTTTGCTTTTATTTAATGATACATGTGTCACGCAAATATACAATAAAATCTTCCGACTACCAAGCGGATTCTCTCCGGAGTCTCGCTCGTATGTTGATTATACGTCAAAGTAAGATCGAGGACAAGTTACCGATGCGCATCGGCAACTTATCGGTAACTTATCGTTAACTTATCGGCAACTTACACTAGGGACACTACTGTATGTATACAGAAATACAGGAAGATGACTAACGCTACTGTAATTTTTTGGGTACACTTCACTTTGCAACTCACTCGTTGAGAGTGGGATCATCTCCAAATAATTCCGAATGTTCCTTGATGTATTTTTCCTGTGTTAACCATTTTTTATAGTTTTCAATAAAATACTCACATAGATGTGCTGCTGAAATGGGTTCTCCAGTAATTCTAAAATACAAAGGAGTACCATCTTTCTCGTAAGTTACAAATTCTCGTGTCGAACCATGTAGAAATATTTTGCATGTCTTTGTCCCGGCGTTTGAAAGAGAATCACTTAACCAAGATATAGTTTTACCATATCGTGGAGTTAATCGATTTATAAGCCATAACTTTGTATTCTTTTCTTGCTCTACAATAACCCGTAATTCGGGTTTCCCGTCTCGAAATGCGATAATGTTCAATTTGTCCAAGGGGAACATACATGCCTGCAAATTTTCTTCGGAAGGGTTATCGTAAAATTTTTTATTGTCGAATTGATAATAAGAAAAAGTTGCCAATTCGTACTTGTCTATTTCACTGACAAATTTTTCGGTAAGGTTAGTATGCCCCTGACCAAATGATCTGGTTTCATTTCCTGTGATATAAAAAGCTTTTAAGTTATTTACTATTATTTTGTATTTTTCGTCTTCAAGATTTGTAGAAATATCTTGAAGAGAATATTGATTTACTGCTACTTGTTTTGGTTCTGAACAAGAAAATGTAATCAATGCTAAATATATTAATGTATACTTCTTCATCGTGTGTATGTATTTAAAAGTTATTATACCATGATATAGACTCTACTCCAAAGATTACCACTACCGGATGATTGACTTTCAACAAAATCATAATCTCCGGTCCAAGGGTCGATATATTCCACTTTATAAGTTGTCATATCCCAAACACTATTATATGTTATTGTCACATGATACACCCATATAGCATGATACTCTGCTCCTGCTGATCTCAAGTCCAACAATCCAGCAGTAGGTAGAGTTCGGTGCGTGGGTGAATTCTTGTAAAAAGTAAATGGAATAATCTCCCATTTAAAGTATGAACTAGATGTTTTGTGATTCCAATATTCAATGCATTCGTCAAATTCTACACCTCCACAACCTATACCTACTTGACAACAATCCCAATTTGGTGGAGAAATAATCCCAGCTTGCTCATCACTCCATTTAATATATTGTCCAGCATATAGACATTGTTCTCCACCAAGAGCCATTTGTAAAGTCGCAAACAAGCACCATGTGGGGTTTTCTTGTCTAGCAACATTCACGTCGAAGCTTTGAACGCCTATCTCGGTAATCTGATTATAACTACAAAATATGATTATTAAAAAAAATAAAACTGTCATTCGCATGTATTTTTTCATAACTAATTCTATAAAATTTATTAATTATATTATTAATCTCTTTTAGCATTCATAATTTTAGTTATCATAAATTGTTGTTTTATTGGTAAGTATGATTCTTTGTAAAATAGAATTGAGTATTATTATTTTTATGAGATTTATATTTCCAATAAATTACAATTTAATTATTTATGTATGTATATGAATCACAAGATACGAATAATATTTAATAAAAAAAATAGTTTAGTATTTTTTATTAAATATATCACTAATGGCAATGGAATTTCATGATTCCATAATTTATTGCGAGCAAAAAACGATTACCGGGTAATTTCGATCTTTATCACACGGTCGTAAATATAAAGTAACAGGGTGGTGCCCAGGCCTATGGCCAGAATGACCATCCAGATGTCGGATGGGGAGTATTGTTGCCAGAGGAGGTCGGTGAGTTCCTTGTGGCTTAATTGAAGTTGTTGTGCCACGTTGTCGAAGTAGGCGTTATTGGATAATCCTTCGGGAACAACCAGTCCTTTGTCGGTGGCAAATTGTCGGGTGATGATCACCTTGTCGGACATATTCTGGTAAACAACCCCGGCGATAATTCCGGCGAAGACGTTACCGATGAAGACGGGGATAAAGGAATATCCCATGTAGAGGGCTTTTTTGTCATGCGGGGCGATACGGCCGATGTATTCCGTGATCTTCGGGGAACCAGCCATTTCCCCCAGTGAGAAGATGAGTATGGCTACCAGAGTGAACAGCACGTTTTGCGAGAAAAGGGTGAGCGCCATCCCGATTGAACACACGAGGAAACCCGACATCATGGATTTCAGGGGTTTCATGCGCATCACGATGCTCGAAACAATGATCTGGAAGATAATGATGTAAAGGGCATCGAAATTTGCCACGAATTCGGCATCTATGACTCCCGGTGCGGGACTGTAATTCGTGCTGATGAAAGGTATGTAGCGTTCGAAGAAGTGGTAAAGCACGCTCGTGTCGATCCATTGCGAGATAAAGACGGGCAGGGTGAAGAACAATTGGTTGTACATGGTCCAGAACCCCGCTACGATAAGGAGGAAGATCACGAATTTCAAGTCTTTCACGATACTGAACATGTTGCGGAATATCTCTTTGAATGTCCGGGCGAGAGAGGTCTGTTGCACGGTTTCCCGGTTCGGTTCCTTGTAGAAAAGGAGTAAAATAAAGTTCAGCGCTATAATTCCCGCCGAAACGTAGAATACAAGATTTGACGATCCCTTGAACAATAAGGTGACCATGGGACCGAAGAAAGCCCCGATGTTTACCATCATGTAGTAAATTCCGAAGCCGATGGAAGCCGTTTCGTTCGTTGTCGTTTTGGCAACCGTGGCGGATATGATCGGTTTGAACAGGGCCGCTCCAAGTGCCAGGTAGAGATACATGAGGAAGACACCCGTGAACGTGGAAAACATGGGCAACAGGATAAAGGCAGACGTGTAGATCGTGAACGCTAGAGCCAGCACTTTTTTATACCCGTAACGGTCGGCGATCGCTCCGGTTAGCACGGGTAGGAAGTAAAGAATCCCCGTGCCCACGCCCATAAGTATACCTTTCTGGCTTTGCGTGAATTCTAGCCCGCCGACATCGGATGATCCCGTGAGGTAATTGGCAAAAAGCATGAAGAAACCATACCATGCCCAACGTTCGAATAACTCAAGAGTATTAGCCACCCAGAAGGTGCGGGGAAATTTACTGAACACGCCCATTTACTTGTTTTTTAGTGATTGATTCGCAAATATAACGAATTCAGGCCATGAAAGGAAAGAAATGTGGATATTTCTAAAAAAAAGAAACCTGACGAGGGGGGGACGTTCTCGTCAGGTTTGCAAGGATTTAACACTATTTAGATGATTGTTAGTGTTGGGTATGATTGATAATCATGTTTTTTCTTTACTTGGGGAGTTGTACTAACTTCCAGATCGTAGCTTGTTTCCTTGGGATAAACCGGAAGTTTATCGATCAGTTTCGTGCATTGTTCGTCAAGATAAACACTCACGTTACTTTTTCCCGGAGCGGTCATGCTCAAGGCGATATTTGGGGGTGCGGTTCAGTTGAAACATTCGATTTTGAATAAAATGTCACGAATTAATCTATATTTTCGACCTTTGGGAAGTAAAAAATAATGCATCCCGGGAAGGGATGCATTATTCTATGTTGGAAATACTGATTTCTTATTTCACGAGATTCATCGTGTCGGTAGCGATCACCAGTTCTTCGTCAGTCGTGATGCTCATTACCATTACTTTAGAGTCAGCAGTGGATAACACTTTGTCCTGTCCGCGTACGCCTTTGTTAGCGGCAAGGTCGAAATGTATGCCCATGTATTCCATGTTGGTACATACTTGTTCACGAACCTCGCAGTCGTTCTCCCCGATACCACCCGTGAAGACGATCAAGTCGGCCCCGTTCAACACGGCAGCGTAACTACCCACGTATTTCTTCACGTCGTAAGCGAGGATATCAAGGGCCAAACGAGCCTTGTCATTTCCGGCTTCGGCAGCGGCTTGCAGGTCACGACAGTCGGAAGAAACCTCGGATACTCCTTGTAATCCTGATTTCTTGTTTACCAAGTCGTTAGCCTGTGCCGTGGTTAATCCTTCTTTCTCGCAGATATATAATAATGCACCCAGGTCAAGGTCGCCCGTGCGGGTTCCCATGATCACCCCGGCGTTGGGAGTGAAGCCCATGGAAGTATCCACGGATTTACCTTTATTAATAGCGGTTATGGACGAGCCGTTTCCGAGGTGGCAAGTGATAATCTTTTTCTCCTCGATGTTCCAGCCTAGTATTTTACATGCTTTTTCGGCCACAAACTTGTGGGATGTCCCGTGGAAACCGTAGCGACGGATACGATAATCCTCGTAGTATTTGTATGGGATACCATAGATGTACGCTTCTTTCGGTAAGGTCTGGTGGAACGAAGTATCGAATACTGCTACTTGCGGGATTCCCGGCAACAGTTTTTCCATGGTCTCGATTCCCGTCAGGTTTGCCGGGTTGTGTAGCGGTGCTAGCTCGCAGCAAGCGGCGATCTTTTTCTTGGCATCCTCGTCAACACGTGCGCTTTTGGCGAAGAATTCACCCCCGTGAGCCACGCGGTGACCAACGGCGTTGATGTCGGTCAAAGTCTTGATCACGCCATGTTTCGGGTCTACCAATGCTTTCAGGATCAGGTCAATTCCGGCGGTATGATCGGCGATAGGTTCTTCTACCACGTATTTATCTTTTCCTTCCGGTTTGTGCGTGAAACTTCCAACGGGTAAACCGATCTTTTCCACTAATCCTTTAGCGAGTAACGTTGGTTCTCCGGCCATGTCAAGTAGTTGGTATTTAATGGAGGAGCTACCGCAGTTTAATACTAGTACGTTCATTATAATTTATGATTTATGATATTAGATTTTATGATTTATTTTGCCGCAGCTTGGTTCACGGTAATAGCCACGAGGTTCACGATGTCGCTCACGGAACAACCTCTTGACAGGTCGTTGATCGGGGCTGCCATACCTTGAAGTACGGGACCCACGGCCTCGATTCCGGCGATACGTTGAACGAGCTTGTAACTGATGTTACCAACTTCTAGGCTTGGGAATATCAATACGTTAGCTTTACCAGCCACGGGGCTGCCCGGGGCTTTGCTTGCACCCACGGATGCAACGAGGGCGGCATCAGCTTGCATTTCTCCGTCGATCATCACGTCGGGAGCCATTTGTTTGGCTAGTTCGGTAGCTTTTACCACCTTGTCAACCAGTTCGTTTTTAGCCGATCCCTTGGTTGAGAAGCTCAACATGGCCACTCTCGGCTCGATCTTGGCGATAGCTCTCGCTGTTCCGGCAGTAGCCACGGCGATTTGTGCCAGTTCCTCGGCGGTGGGGTTGGGGAGTACTGCACAGTCGGCGCACACGATTAACCCGTTTTCTCCGTATTCCGGTTTGTTGGTCAACAACAGGAACGCGCCTGATACGACAGACATTCCCGGTAATGTTTTCACGATTTGTAACGCGGGACGCAACACGTCTCCGGTAGCGTTCTTGGCTCCGGCAACTTCTCCGTCGGCATCACCGCTCTTGATCATCAAAGTGGCAAGGTACAACGGGTCGATCACAAGCTTCAAAGCTTGTTCTTTGGTCATTCCTTTGCTCTTGCGGAGTTCAACCAGAAGATCAGCGTACACCTCTTTCTTGGCATGATTTTCGGGGTCGATGATCGTGGCTTGTCCGATGTTTTTCAATTCGAATTTCTCGGCCAAAGCGTTAATCTCTGCCGGGTTCCCGATCAGGATAATTTGCGCTATACCTTCACCTAACAGGATATCGGCTGCTTTCAACGTGCGTTCTTCTGTTCCCTCCGGAAGTACAATTCGCTTGTTGTACTTCTTCGCGTTTTCTTTGATTTGTTCAAGGAGATTCATGATAATTTTATTTTTATATAATAGTACTTGCAATCGTTAGCGCGAAAGTATGAATAATTAATCAAATTGTAATGCAGACGTTACAAAAAAGTGTTAGACAAAAGAACAGAAGGGCAAAAGAAAGAAAAATCACGGTTATTTTAGAAGCTTTCACTTTCACGGGGTGAAAGTTTATTCCCTTTTGTTCTTTTGTTCTTCTGTTTGTAATTTGAAGCGGATGCGTAGGACCCCGTCGTTAAAATCAAACGAGATCACGCGAAAAGTTCCGATCTCGGCCGTGTTTGTCACGTGCTGTCCGATACAGGCGCATTGGTCGTAATCGCCGATGCGGATCACCCGGATCGTTTTGATGCCCGGTTCGGGGAGACGTGTCAAGTTGATACTCGCGGGCACTTGTTCGATCGGGTAGAAGATTTCTTCCACGTTGATATTTTGTTGTATGATGTCATTTACCGCTTGTTCGACCATGGCGATATCCTCGGCCGCGGGAGCGGTCTTGAAATGGTAATCACATTTGGACTTCTTTTTCTCGATGTGGGCGGAAAAAGAGCGTTCGCAATGGAAATATTTTACCATTTGAGAGTTTAACAGGTGTTCTGCCGTGTGCATCGGGGGATATTCTTGCTTGTTATGCGCGTTGAGTTGAATTTCTTGTTCCATACGTGAATATTGAATGTTAACGATACAAATATAAGGAATATTAGGAAGAGAATAAAATATATTTCACGATAGGATGAAAACATTCCTGTTTAGTATTATTTTTATTTGTCGTAAAACTGAATGCTCGTGGCATGAAAGTAGGTAAAGAAATAATACGGCAAATGTCTTTAAGCGATTTAAAGGTAGCTTGTGAAATGATTCCATGATATAGAAAAAAAGTAGGGTACCCCCTTTTTTTTCCCTTCGGTATTCTTCCAGTTCATCGACGCTTGCGAGTATTGTTGAAGTGTTGTTGTACTGGAGGAAGAGCGTTGTTGTTTCCTTTCCTCGTTGAAAACATGACAGGTTTTGTTTGAGAAATTCCTACTGACCGTCAAACACGAGCTGGTAAAGTCGCATTCGTCGTTTGGATTGGAATTCCCATTTTTCCGTGTTCCAGTAGGCCGAGTCCACGGGTTGGGAATTGGCGTACGTGGCTTTTATCCATTTTCCCCAGAAATAGTCCCCATCATCCTCGTATCGTCGGTCATCGGGTTTATAATACTTTCCACAGAGTTCCGCACCCGTTTCCAGCGTGATTTGTGAACGAGGGAAGACGATATGGGTGGAATCGTTCTCTTTCGTCAGGTTGTTTTCTTTGTCGTTTACCCCATCTTTGAACCATCCGAGCGAGTCCCTGTACATGACGAATCTTATCGTGTCGTCCGTGTTGTTGATAACCCGGTATTTGTCCTGACACCAGTAATCACATCCCCCGGCCACGATCGCGGCTAACAAAGGGAGAAGAATTTTTTTCATTTTGCACGACATATCTATGGATTTTGGAATGCAAGATAATGTTTATCATTCAAATAAACAATTCATTTCCTGTTTTCAATTAATTAACTAACTTTGTCCCTCGATCGGGCGGTATTTTACCGCCGCGGGATCACTTGACAGGTGGTTCCGGTTTAAATTTAGGTTTAAATAAAACTGTAATTATGAAGTTATTAGAAGGAAAGACCGCCATTATCACGGGGGCGTCAAGAGGAATCGGAAAGGCCGTGGCATTGGAATTTGCTCGCCAGGGAGCGAACATCGCTTTTACCGATTTAAGATACGATGAAATAGCACAAGAGACCGAAAAAGAGATTGCCGCATTAGGCGTGAAAGCTAAAATGTACGCTTCCAACGCGGCAGATTTTGCCGCCACGAGTGCTACCGTGGATGAGATCGTCAAAGAATTCGGACGTGTAGATATACTTGTAAACAATGCCGGGATCACGAAAGATACCTTGTTGATGCGCATGAGCGAGGAACAATGGGATGCCGTGATCAACGTCAACCTGAAATCCGTGTTCAATTACACGAAGGCCGTTTCTGCTATTATGTTACGTCAAAAATCAGGTTCTATTATCAGCATGAGCTCCGTGGTAGGAGTGAGCGGTAACGCCGGACAGGCTAACTATGCCGCTTCCAAGGCCGGTATCATCGGTTTCACGAAGAGCGTGGCAAAAGAACTCGGTTCTCGTAACATCCGCGCCAACGCCGTGGCCCCGGGATTTATCATCACCGATATGACCGCCCAATTGCCAGAAGACGTTCGCAAGGAGTGGGCTGCCAAAATTCCGTTGAGAAGAGGCGGTACCCCGGAAGACATCGCGAAAGTGTGCGTGTTCCTCGGATCTGACTTGTCGGCTTACGTGACGGGACAGACCATCCATGTTTGTGGCGGGATGAACATGTAACAATTGTAATTTGAAAATGGAAAATTGGAAATGAGAGAATTCGTGTAGGAATTTGATTTTCGGTTTTCCATTTTCCATTTTCTTCACGTTTAATTCATCGAGAAGCTTGTTTCTTGTCCGGGAAAAATGAAGTATTTTTATTTTACATTATAAAATTATAAGTCAGGGGATTCCTTGTAATTGTAGCCTTGCCTGTTCCTGTATTCCCTGGGGGGAACCTTCATGATCCGCTTGAAATATTTGATAAACGAGGAAGGGGTCGAGAAATTCAGCTCGTAACCGATTTCCTGTACTGTTTTGGAGCTTGACGCGAGCAAGGATTTGGCTAGCGTGATCACGTAATGATCAATCCATTCCCCGGCGAATTTCCCACTTGCCTTGCGGACGATTGCCGAGAGATACTTGGGCGTGAGACAAAGTTTGTCGGCATAGAACATGACGCTGCGTTCTTCCATGTGGTACTCCTCAACTAGCATGATGAACTGGTTGAAAATGTTCATCTGGTGCGATAATTTAAACTCGGTGCTACGCGACTGATTCACGATAAACCCGTAGAGCTCGTAAAACAGGGCATGTATCAGGTTGTGCACGGCGGTATAGAAGAATTGCGAGTTCGGATTACCGGTTCTCTTGGATAGTAGCAGTTGATACCATTCCAACCGGTTGACCTCTTCCTCGTTCAGCTCGATTATCGGTTGGTATTTCATTGTCAGGAACAGGGGGATTATTCCCTTGAATCTTTCCCTGAAATAATCGCCCGAAATACAGATCAATCCGGCCTCGTAATCTGGTGATGTCTGGCTGAAGCCGACAAGCTGTTTCGGTAGCACGATGATCAGGTGGTTTTTCTTGATCCGGTACTTTTGGTCACCGATCATAAACTCCGTTGTTCCTCGCCGGCACAGGGAGAAAGAAAATGTTCCCGTGACATAGATTTGTTGAAGTTCCACCTGTTGACGAAGAAATTCTTTCTCCTTGGCAATATTATTATAAATGATGAACCCCTCTGAAACATAGTCCGGTTTCGTGTTCTGTTTTAGTTCTTCTATACTGATCGTCCTGAATTCTTTCATCCTTCCCTCTGAATTGTTAAGCAAAGGAATGAATTATCCGCTATATATACAATGAGGGATCGACGTTTAGAGTATTTATACCGTCCTAAAGGAAATTAATAATTTAATGATGCTATATAGTGAATATATTGAATAATTACTTGTCTTCGACAACTTCTTTTGGTCCATAAAGTCATGCCTTCGGCATCTAAAGTTCATAAAATCCTTGGAATTATTGTTTTACGAACTCTATTTCCGATTGGTTGCTCAAGCTGCCATAGTCTAAGCGCTCGTGGGGGCAACAGACCTTATGGACCTTGCGGATTAGGCTTCGTCTCGGGCATTCGTGAGCTTGTTGATATTGTTCGTGAGCTCTTGATGAAAGAACGGGGTACCACCTCCGGGAAGCGCTCCCGATATCGATTTGATCAATACTTGTTTATCATCCAGCAACACGAATATCTTGCTTCCCCATCCGGACCCGATACCGAGAGGGGTGGGCGTTTTCGCCACGATGTAATTCTTTCCTTGAGCACACACAATCCCGCCGATCTCGTTGATCGTTTGTTTCACGACCCGTTCGGTTTCCTCCGGGGTAAGCGAGACAGGGACAACCTGCATGGCCAGTTTCTTGCGTTTCCACCCGTAGAGTACACCCGCGAGAGCGATCCCGCAAATCAGGAATACCCACGGCGTGAGAGTAGTAAATACTTGATTATTATTAAAATAATACCACGGCGTGAAAATAAGTATGATCAGCAGCAGGCAAATGGTGTAACAGTAATGAACGAACGCGTCGTTGGCGTTTAGTTGTAACACGTGACTGGCGGCGGATTTCCGGATTTGTTGTTCTGTCATCATAGCTAACGATTATTAAGTTTATTTACAAATATACGGAATATTTGAATACACCGTAACTTTAATTCATTAATAGATAATGAATTCGTGACAATGTTTTCGTTCAATTAAGCCGGAAATAAGTTTATAAAGTTCATAAGGTTTATAAAGTTTATAAAGTTTATAAAGTTACGGGTGTCCTCCGGACGGAGTTTATCGGCAGCCCGAGCTGCCGTAGACAAAGCGCCCCGCAGGGGTCCATGTACCTTATAACTTTATAAACCTTATGAACTTTATAAACTCAAAAACCGGGTAGAAATCAAAGAAACGATTTCTACCCGGTTTTTTTGGTTATTTCCCGGAATATACCTACTTTTAAAACACCATATTTCACCGGTTGCCGGAAAGTCATGTCCGCGATTGTGGCTCGCTTTTTGTAACCACATTAACAAATAAACAAGTAATCATGGAAAGGCATGTTAAATATAGGATGAAAGCCGGGCTTAAGATAGCCGGGGCGTTTCTGTTGTTGTGTTGCTTTGCTTCCTGCGGTAGTTATAAAGTGTTGAATATCGACGTGTTGCAACCGGGAGAGATGAATCTCGGGCCGGGCAACGTGCAAGTCCTCTTTGTCGACCGGAAGATCATTCACGAGGCCGATTCTCTTTCGGCATTACAACTCTACACGGCGTTACGCTTGAGACGGGACGACATTGTTAACTGTTTCTATGATGGTCTGCGTGCAGCCTTGCGTAGTGGCGTGCGGCCGATATTAATGGTCAAGGGACTTGGGTTAACCCCGACTTACGTGCCGGATGGCTACGAACCTAAGCCGATTTCTCCCGCGGGCATCAACGAGTTGAAAAAGATTACCGGGCTGACACATGTGCTTGCCGTGGAATACTGCAAGTTCGGGATCGACGCTTCGTCTCGCCTGACGCTTGACAGCAACCTCCTCGTGCGTCTTTACGACGTGGAAGGGAACGTGGTCGATTCCGTGCGGAGTGACAAGTTGGATGCCCTCGAACACATGCGAGTGGGGACCGACGATTACGCGACGATCTGTAATTTCTTCTACGACTGTGGCGTGGACTATGCCGAGCGCATGACACCCACGTGGAAACCCGAGGAACGCCGCCTGTACACGGGCAACCGGGTACTTGACCTTGGATTTTATTACTTCGATAAAGAGGACACGGACGAGGCTCGCCGGATATGGAGTGCGGCTTTGAACCTGAAACCTAAGGTGGCAGCCAAGGCCGCGGTCAACCTGGCCTGGCTCTATGAGCAGGAAGGCAACTTTTCGGGCGCCAAGGCGTTGCTCGAAGCGGCGCTGAAAACCCTAGGACAAAGTAACGCGAATGACAAATTGTCCGTATACATCAAAACGTACATTGACCGCCTTGACAAGCGGATCAAGGACGAAACCAAAATTATGGAACAAATATAAACGACATTAAAGCATGAGAAATTTCGATTATTACAATCCCGTGAAAATACTTTTCGGGAAAGGAAAGATTGCCGAGATAGCAAAGTGGATTCCCAAGGGAATGAAAGTGATGATGACCTACGGGGGTGGGAGTATCAAGAAAAATGGCGTGTACGATCAGGTCATGGATGCCTTGAAAGGATTTGATATCGTGGAATTCGGTGGTATCGAACCGAACCCGAAATACGAGACCCTGATGCGTGCCGTGGAACTGGCAAAGCAGGAGAACGTGGGATTCCTTCTTGCCGTTGGTGGCGGTTCCGTCATTGATGGTACCAAGTTTATCGCCGCTGCTACCTGTTTCGAAGGCAACGAACCCTGGGACATCGTGGCCAAAGGCGCCCGAGTGAACGCCGCCCTCCCGCTCGGAACCGTATTGACACTTCCGGCCACGGGATCTGAAATGAATAGCGGGGGAGTGATCACCCGTCAATCCACGCTGGAGAAACTGGCATTCAATTCTCGTCACGTCTTCCCGAAATTCTCCGTGCTTGATCCCGTGGTGACCTACTCGTTACCCATGCGTCAAGTGGCTAACGGAGTGGTGGATACTTTCGTTCACGTGATGGAACAATATTACACCTTCCCGGAACAATCTGAAATACAGGATCGTTTCTCTGAATCTATCCTGAAAACCTTGATCGAGCTAGGCCCGAAGCTGATCCATGCCGAACAACCGAATTACGACGACCGGGCGAACTTCATGTGGGCTGCTACCATGGGATTGAACGGGCTTATCGCTTGCGGCGTGACTCAGGACTGGTCTACCCACCACATCGGCCACGAGTTGACCGCCTTCAACGGGTTGGATCATGGCATCACGCTGGCCATCGTCCTGCCGGGTGTGATGAACGCTACCAAGCTCAAACGCCGTGAGAAACTATTGCAATACGCCTCACGGGTGTGGAATATTGACACACAACAACCCGATGCCGCCGATCAGGCCATTGCCCGCACGGAACAATTCTTCAACGAATTGGGCGTGAAGACCCGCCTTTCCGACTACGGCGTGGGTATCGACACCATCGACCGTATCGAGAAACGTTTCCGCGAACGGGGAGACTTCGCCCTCGGTGGTATCGACGATGTCAACATCGACAACGTGAGAAGTATATTAACCTCAAGACTTTAATAATTTAGAATGTAGAATTTAGAATGTAAAATGGGAAAAAGCATCCCCGTGTTACATTCTGGATTCTACATTTTTATTCTACATACTACATTTTAAATTCTAAATTAATCCTATGCTGCGTGTATACCGGGCTTCCGCGGGTGCGGGGAAGACTTTCGCCTTGACCATGGAATACTTCAAGATCGTTTTTAACTCCCCGACGGAGTACAAGAACGTGCTGGCCGTCACCTTCACGAACAAGGCGACCGAAGAGATGAAATCCCGTATCGTACGGGAACTCAACAAGCTGGCGGAAGGACAGAAGAGCGATTACCGCGATGAAATCCAGCGTACCTTGAAGCTGACGGCCGAGCAGGTACGGGAACGGGCGGGCGTATTGCGTACCTTGATTCTGCACGATTACGGTCGGCTCTCGGTTACCACGATCGACCGTTTCTTCCAGCGCGTGATCAAGGCGTTTACCCGCGAGTTGGGGATATTCCCCGGTTACAACGTCGAGCTCGACAGCGATTACGTGTTGCAGCGAGCCGTCGACCAGGTGATGCAGCGCATGAACAGGGACAAGGAATTGGGTGCGTGGATCACCGAGTTGATGAACGACAGCGTGGAAGACGCCAAGACGTGGAGCGTGAAGGGCAAGATCGCCGAATTGGGGAAAGAACTCTTCGGCGAGAGCTACATGCTTTTCGACCAAGATGTGCGGGAGAGATTCAACGACCGCGGTTTCTTGAAAGTCTACAAGCTCTTCCTACAAGGCGTGGTTTCCCGCTTCGAGAAGCGCATGGAGGAATACGGGCGGCTAGGTTGCCAGTTGATAGAGGAAAGCGGCTTGCACGCGGAGGACTTCAAGGGAGGCAAACGGAGTTTCATCTTCTATTTCTATAAATTGCGGGACAAGAACCTTGATAAGATCACGGACACGACCCGCCGGGCGATCGACAATCCGGACGAGTGGGTGACGAAGAAACACGACCCGGCCATCCGGTCGGGCATAGAGAGTGTTTACCCGACCCTTAACGCGTGGTTGCGGGAAAGCACGGAATATTACGACGAGAACCTGCGGGATTACGTGTCGGCGGGACTTCTCTCGAAAAACCTCTACCAGCTAGGGATTCTCAACGATCTTTACGGGGAAGTACGGGATTATTGCGATGAGAAGGGACTGATGCTATTGAGTGACACGACCCGCCTGCTCAACATGCTGATCGCCGGGAACGACACCTCGTTTCTGTTCGAGAAAACGGGAAATTTTTACAAACATATCATGATCGACGAGTTTCAGGACACCTCGACCATGCAATGGGGCAATTTCCTGCCGTTGGTCGTGAACACTCTTTCCGAAGGTGGGCGGGCCTTGATCGTGGGTGATGTCAAGCAAAGCATCTATCGTTGGCGTAACGGTGACTGGCGTTTGCTGGCTGAGGGCGTGGAACGAGATCTCTCCACGTTTGGTATCGACAATGTAATTTTGGAACACAACTGGCGCAGTTGCAAGGAGGTCGTGGAATTCAACAACCGCTTCTTCTCCTTGGCGGCCGTACAACTGAAAGAGTTGTACGATCGGGAATGCGGCGAGGAAAATGCTTATTCCCGTTCGATTACCGAGGCCTACCACCAACCGGAACAGCTCGTCAGCCGACCGGGGAACGGGTACGTGGAGATTCGTTTTGGTGGTGAGAAACAGGAGGAGGAGAGCGCCGGGGAGATCATGGAGTCGGTCGTGGATATCGTGAATGACACGATCCGCCGGGGCGGAGAGCTCAAAGACTGCGTGATCCTCGTGCGGAACGGGAAGGAGGGTGCGTTCGTTGCCGATTACCTGATAGAATATAACAAGCGGGAGGGTATTCCCTTCCCAGTACCTTTCATATCCAACGATTCGCTGTATGTCTCCTCGTCGCCTTATGTGGAGTTAATCGTCAACGTTTTGCGCTATATGGTAGAACCGTACGATGCGGTGAACCGTACCGTGTTGCTCTACAACTACCGCTCGTTCGTCAAGGGGGAAAACACATCCGGTGACGATGCCCTTTTCAATGCAGGCAGCCGGGACGAGAGTTTTCTCGATGCGCTCGACATCCCGTTGTTGCGAGAGCCGGGGCGGTTGACCTCCAGTTCTCTCTTCGAGATATCGGAAAACATCATTGATGCTTTCGGGTTGCGGGGCAGGGCGGAGGAATTGCCCTACCTGATCGCTTTCCAAGATATCCTTTTCGATTACGAGAAGAATAACACCAACAGTATCCCCGTTTTCCTCGAATGGTGGGAAAAGGAACGCGATAAAAAGGTGCTTTCCACTTCCGAGGAAGTTGATGCGGTGCGCATCCTCACGATTCACAAGTCCAAGGGACTGGAATTCAAGACGGTTATAATTCCGTTCTGCGCTTGGGACTTGGACGACATCCGGCACGGGCGGCGCATCTGGTGTCGCAACCGGGAGGAGGGATTCCGCGATCTCGAATATGCCCCGCTGAACTATTCCGCCAGGCTGGCGGACAGTCATTTTCGGGAAGATTATCTCGTCGAGCACGTGAAAGCCTACGTGGATAACCTGAATCTGCTTTACGTCGCTTTCACGCGGGCGGAACGGGAACTTTACGTCCTGCCGTATGCTCCTAAGGTGACGAAAGAGGGCAAGCCCTCGGACATCGGGGCCTTTCTCTTCCAGGTGTTGGAAGTGAGCGACATGCCGGGATGGGATTCCGGGAACTTGCACCTGCGGGTCGGAGAGAAGCCCGTGCTTGAGAAGAAATCGCAGCCTACCGCAAACAACACGTTGAGCCTGTCGGAATACCCGATCCATGAGCTGAACGAGCGGGTAAGTGTCCGCTACAAATATGAGGATTACACCGATCCCGAAGTGACGCGGGTTTCCGCCATTGACGAGGGGAAAATATTACACGAGATATTCCGTCGTATCGAGACCATTGACGACGTGGCAGGAGCCGTCGATGACATGTATCGTTCCGGCTTGCTCACCCTCTCCGAGCGAGATACTTACGGGGAGCAGGTGGTGACTTACTTGAATAGTACCATCCCTTCGGACTGGTTCGGGGGAACCTACAAGGTGGTGAACGAGCGTGATATTCTCTTCCGTGTCTCCGGGAAAGCCCGTCCTGATCGTGTGATGATCGACGGCAATAAAGCGATCATCGTTGATTACAAGTTTGGTCGTGTGGAAGAAAAGTCCTACCTCCGTCAGGTGGGTTTCTACTGTAAAACCTTGCGCCAAATGGGATATACCGACGTCACGGGATATATCTGGTACGTGACGCTGGGAAAGGTCATTAGTTTATAAAATTTATGACGCTTATAAAGCCCGAGGACTTTGGGGCAAGAAAACTAAAAATTTAGAATAAAAAAAGCGGTTGCCAGTGCGAGGGATTAACCTGCAACTTGCAACCTGCTAATTTGTAATTTGAAAATCGCCGGAGGCTATTTTCAATTATTCCTATAATCCGCTCTTTTCCTGCCGAGAGGAACGCTAACGCCGAGATAGGCGTTCAGGCGGTTGGCTTCTTTCGGGGCTTTGGTCATCAGGTAGTCCGAACCGATGAACACGGGACCCATTTTCAGTCCGATACCCAGCGTCTTGAATTCACTGTGCAGGAAAGAATAACTTAACGTTGCGCCGAACCAGTTTTTCGGGCGATAGTTAGCGGAAAGCGTCAACTCCGAGTAAGACTTGGGTTTCGTGAACTGCGTGGACGACAACACTCCGAAGCCTAGTTTATTATTCAGGATCATGTATTCGGCACCGAGGTTCAGGGTTGAACGCAGGCTGGTTCTACGGCTTTTGCTCTTCTCTTCCGTTTGGAGTTGAAGCAAATCAAAGTCGAACACGTCTCCTGCCACGTAAGTATCTTCCGGGTGTTCCGGATCGAAGCTGACAAAATCACCGTAATCATGCTCGCTGTTGGTCGTGGCAATGGTGGTCGATGATTTCGTCCACTTGATGAAACCTAGGTCCAGGATCGCAGCCGAAACGTTGATGCAGTTGAACAGGTTGTAGCTTGCTCCCAGGTCGATTCCGAACCCGTAGCCGGACACGCCGGGAGAATCGAAATCAATGTCATCGATATACCCGCCGTCTTCATTATGGCTAAATTCAAGCCCTTTCATGGAAGTTTCCAGGCGTCCTTTCGTCTTCACTTTCCAGGATTGGTAGCTCATGATATCTTCCGTGTTTATCTTCGCCTGGATCTGGTCGATCTTCGCGTCAAGGTTACCGATACCTACCAGCAATTTTGCCCGTCCGCCGATCGTCAGGTCGCGGGTCACGGGGCGGGAGTATCCCAGACCGATTTCGGTGAAGACATCCGCGTGAAGCTCCATGTTCTTGATATCGTAATCCAATTTCAACTGACCGTCTCCGAGTTCCGGGTCGATATTCGCATAACGGGCGAACTCGAACATCGTTTTCGGAATCGAGGCACTGACGATAGCCCGCGCCCCCAGATTCACGGTCCAGAAGCCCTTGCCACTGTAAAAACCGAAAGAGATCACGTCCGTGGTCAGGTCTATATTCATCGTGTTCTTCGTGTCGAGGCGATTGATAAACTTGTCGCTATTCAAGAAATCATTCTCGTTCTCGATGATATCGATAAAATCCTGTACGCTCAACTTGTTGGAAGAAGCGGATAAACCGATAGCCCCGACCGCAGGGATGTTAAAATAACCTCTGGCAGGTTGCAACGCCGGGTTCATTTTGAGGCGTGCCGGGACGTTGTCCATGAAATAGGAAGTACGAAGCCCCTGTGCGAACCCCTCGGAAACCCCGATAACGGTTAACAGCATGGCCATGCAGCTAACTTTCAAAAAGGTAAAACTTTTTTTCATAAATCGTGTCATTAATACATCTGAATTGATATTTACAAGCTACAAAATTGATGTTTTTTTTTAGAATAGCCAAGGAATATTATTAATTCTTTGTTCCGATTTAATGAAATAAAAGAATATTTGTCTCTCCATTATTTGGAAATATGAAAAACATGCTCTATCTTTGCACTCGCAAAACAGAACAAGTTTTGACTAACATTGCGGGATGGAGCAGTTGGTAGCTCGTTGGGCTCATAACCCAAAGGTCGTCTGTTCGAGTCAGGCTCCCGCTACAGGCAAAGGATCGGTGAAAATCGATCCTTTTTCTATTTCCTTAATGCAAGCTTTTATAATTTGATATACCTTCGTGAAGGTGTAATACCATATTAAAAAATGCATACAGAATAACGTGAGATGTAGTATTTTTCTTATTTTTATCCGTGTTAAATGGTTTGAGTTATGGTGAAAAAATTGTTTCTGTTTATTTTGATTCTCACGAGTATTCAAGTGAATGGTCAAATTACGAAAGTGGGTGAGGGGCAAGTGTCCCCTGACGGTAATTTTGTTGCATTTATATGTTATATGGGGCATGTCCAAGATATTTTTCTTTATGATCTACAGAAAGATACGTTGTCTCAGATTACTAATTCTTCTGTGTTGGATTTTGATTCGCAATATAAAACTTCATTGAACTGGATTGATAATCAACGGATTCTTTTTTTGTCAAAATATGGTGGTTTGTCCCAACAGTATATAGTGAATGTTTTCACGAAAACGATGGAGCCGAACGGGACATCTTCTTCGAACGAGTATTTGTTGGAATATTCTAGCGTAAATCAGGAATCGTACTATATTTCATCCCATAAAGGGATGGAACCTGCTGTCTTCAGTAGAAAATTGCACGATTCGCGAGAGAGGAAAGTGTCAAAAGGTAATATGAATTGTACTTCTATTACAGTATCACCTAACGGGGAATTGTTAACGTACAAGGAAATGCCTTTCGGAAAAACCGTGTTGATTTCTCTGAGAGATAACAAGATTATAAAAACAAAAGTGCCAACGAAGAATACATTCGTGTATGCTTGGAGTCCCTCCTGTGATCGATTTATATATAGGTACACGTATTTTACAGGCGAGACAAGTGAAAGTGAATTACGACTTTACAATATTATTACTAAAACAAGTGAGATAATAATGAAAGATTGTGATTTTGTTTGGGGGTGTTTATGGACTAAAGATAAGTATATTTACTGTTTATCCAATAAATGCTATCTGGTGGATCAAGAAACAGGGAAACAGAAAGAATATGATGTTATCGGAAGACCTGCTTGCTGGTTAAATAATGGACAGTCCGTATTGTTTATTCAAGATAAGAAAGCGTTTATTCTGGATTTATTTACCGGGGGTGTAAAGAACGTTATAAATTAACAATGAAAAAAGGATCGAGAGAATCGATCCTTTTTTTGTAGCGGGAGCCTGACTCGAACAGACGACCTTTGGGTTATGAGCCCAACGAGCTACCAACTGCTCCATCCCGCAATGTTAGTCAAAACTATTACCGTTTTGCGTGTGCAAAGATAGTGTATTTATATAGTACGTGCAAGTATTTCGATCTTTTTTTTAGAATAAATAAAATTAGCTGCCACGGGGCTAAAAAGAAGCGGGAATGACAATCGTCATTCCCGCTTGATATCTAGTAATTTGGAATGCTATTTCCCTAATAATTCACATACTTCGTTGAATACGCATTCTCCGGTAAATCCGAATTTCTCGTCCAGTACTTTGGCAGGAGCGGAGTATCCGAAGTGGTTTACACCGTGAATACGACCGTTGCATCCAACCAAACCTTCCAGAGTTACGGATAGGCCCGCGGTCAACCCGTATTTCGGTTTATTGGCCGGAATAACTTGTTCTTGGTAAGCCTGGGATTGATGACGGAATAGACCTTCAGAAATGACGGATACGATTTGAGCCGTGATACCTTTACGTTCCTGAAGAAGTTTTGCCCCTTCAACCAGCGTGGATACTTCCGAACCGGAAGCAACTAGGATCACGTCCGGGTTCTCTCCGGTCTTGCATACCACGTAAGCCCCTTTTTCTGCCTGTAAAGCTTCGTCGTAACGATCTTTGCCGGGGAGGTCGGTGATATTTTGTCTAGAGAGGATTAATGCGGTTGGAGTGGTAGTGTTTTCCATGGCCATCTTCCAAGCAACAGAAGTTTCCGCTGCATCAGCTGGGCGTAAAGCCAACAAGCTCATTTTTCCGGAGTGATTTTCCAGTTTTTCCATCAAACGCAATTGAGCCTCGTGCTCGATCGGTTGATGGGTGGGACCGTCTTCTCCCACGCGGAACGCATCATGCGACCAAACGTATTTCACCGGAACTTCCATCAGGGCGGCCAAACGTACGGCAGGTTTCATGTAATCGGAGAACACGAAGAAGGTTCCGCAGGCCACGAAGATACCCCCGTGAAGAGCGATTCCGTTACAGATAACAGCCATGGTCAACTCGGCAACCCCGGCTTGTAAGAAGGCCCCGCTGAAGTCTCCTTTCACCAGGTCACGGGCTCCACCTTTGATGAATCCGTCTGTTTTATCGGAGTTACTCAGGTCGGCAGAAGAGACGATCATGTTCTCTACTTGCTGTGCCAGTGCAACTAACACGTCAGCCGAAGCGGCACGCGTGGCGATGTTTGCTTTATGTTGGATAGCTTTATAATCAATTTCGGGAGCTTTGCCGGACAAGAACTTGTGCAATTTTGCAGCTAGTTCCGGGTTCGCTTTTTCCCAAGCGGCTTGCTCTACCTTTTTAGCTTTAGCGTAAGCCCGTTTTTCATCGAGTATTTTCGCGTAGAACTCGGCTACTTCCGGGAATATCGTGAATGGATTCTGCGGGTCTCCACTCAAGTTTTCGATGGTTTTTTCGATAGAAGCACCGGCACCGGTTAACGGTTGCCCGTGAGTGGACACTTTGTTGGAGAAGTCTTCCCCGTTAGCCCCCATGGCACCTTTTCCCATCAATGTCTTACCGATGATCAGGGTAGGACGTTCTTTCTCGGCGTTAGCGGCCTGTAACGCTTTGATGATCTCGTTGGCGTTGTTTCCGTTGATCGTGATCACGTTCCAGCCCCAAGCCTGGTATTTGGCAGCCGTGTCCTCGCATGTTACTTCATTCACGCGGGTTGACAACTGAACATCGTTGGCATCGTAGAACATGATCAGGTTGGATAATCCCAATGTTCCGGCAATACGTCCGGCACCTTGAGAGATTTCTTCCTGAATACCCCCGTCAGAGATAAAAGCGTACGTTTTGTGTGCCATCCATTCACCGAAACGGGCTACTAGGAACCGTTCGGCAATAGCGGCACCAACAGCCATGGCATGTCCCTGACCGAGAGGGCCGGATGTGTTCTCGACACCCCGTTTCGGGTCTACTTCGGGGTGTCCGGGTGTCACGCTACCCCATTGACGGAAGTTTTTCAAATCTTCCATGCTGTACGTGCCGATCAGGCTTAGCATGGAATACAGCATCGGTGACATGTGTCCCGGATCCATGAAAAAACGGTCCCGGTTAGCCCAGGTCATATCATCCGGATCAAAATTTAAGAATTGGGAATACAACACGTTAATGTAATCAGCACCACCCATAGCTCCGCCCGGATGACCTGATTTTGCTTTTTCAACCATAGAAGCTGAAAGGATGCGGATGTTGTCCGCTGCTCGATTAAGGATCTTCTCCATGCCTATATTTTTTTGATGAAAATTTTAAATTTTCGGCAAAGGTATGCTTTTCTCTTGGAAATACAAAAGAACTAATCTTCATACGTATCTAATTTCCATCCTTTTTCACCTCTTTTTTCTCTCCAATCCCAATAGGTATCAAAAAACATGTCGTGTAGAAAATCCTCGGCAGGTTCCAGATCTTTATTAGGCTCTAAGTCAATCATTTTTACACCGGTCCATGCGCTGTTTTCTCCTTGTGGGTCTCCCGTTTCATCGATAATGTTAAATAAATGAAATAGAACTGTTGCAGAATTATTTGCGAATAGTTTTCTCAAGGCACTTTTCAAAGCTTCGTTATTGTCTAGTTTGCCAAGTTCTATTTTTTCCGCATCAGAGAATCCGCAATTAGGGGGATAACACATGAAATTAAAATCCTTTTTTTCAACTATTTTAGTCGCATCTGAGTCTGCGTATTTTTCAATGATGCGATTTGCTTCGACAAGTAAAATTTTGGCATTCGTATTTGATAGCTTCATAAGTTCTTTTGTTTTATAAATTAATAAGATATAGCTACCATTTCGAGTAAGGATTTTGTGCTAACATGGCGTTGTAATATTTTGTCTCTCCGGTAACTTCCGAACTTAACCACGTCGGTTTTATGAATGATTCGTTCTCATTTTGTAATTCGATTTCAGCAATTACTAGCCCCTCGTTTTCCCCGTGAAATTCGTCCACTTCTATCGTGTGTTTGCCGGATTTCACGAGGTAGCGGGTTTTGTCTATGATTCCCGGTTCGCATAGTTTTAGTAACTCTTCGGCCTCGTTGACGGGAATCTCTTTTTCCCACTCGAAACGGCTGATTCCGGACTTGCTGTTTTTACCTTTGATCGTGATGAATCCCTTATTACCCTTTACCCGTATGCGTACGGTTCTTTCCGGAACAGAGGAGAGGTATCCTTGCGTGACGCGGGTTGATTGGAATGAATCTGACTTAAAATCTCCTTTTATCAAGAATTTACGTTCTATTTCTTGTGCCATGATGTTTAATTTTGAATTTGAAATGTAGAATTTAGAATGAATACAGTTTCTAAATTCTACATTTTGAATTCTACGTTTTATAGGTTTTTATCCTTGTACATGTTCTCCCACCAGGCAGGTTGACCTTTCAGGTATTTGGCGAAATAAGCCATGATCGTGTTACCCCAGATAATACGTTGATTATAGTCAACCACGGCATGATCGGCATTCTTGATCAGTACGAGTTCTACATCTTTGCCCAAAAGTTTCAGGGCCGTGTAAAACTGGATGCTTTCACCCGTGGGAACGTTCACGTCGGCGGTCCCGTGTAACAGAAGCATGGGTGTTTTGACCTTGTCAGCGTTGAATAACGGGCTTTGATCGACGTAAATATCCTTGCGGTTCCACGGGAACGAGTGAGCGGAAGCGTTGGTGCTGTAACTGTATCCCCAGTAACCTTCACCCCAGTAGCTGGAAATAGAAGAGATTCCGGCGTGTGATATGGCACAGGCAAAGATGTCCGTGCGGGTTTGCAGGTACATGGTGGTAAATCCGCCATAAGATGCACCCATGCATCCCACGCGTTTAGCATCCACGAAAGGATGCGCTTTCAGGAAAGCCTTGGTACAAGCAATGATTTCATCGGCCGTGATTATTCCCCAGTTATTCTGGTGACGGGCCGAGAATTCCTGCCCGAACCCGGTGGTACCAGAGGGTTGCATCACGTAAACGACATACCCATTCGCGGCGTACAGGTTAAATGGCCATCTTCCCCCGAAGGTTCTTTCAACCGGAGAGGTTCCCCCGTAATAGTAGACGATCATCGGGTATTTTTTGTTCGGATCGAAATCGGCAGGTAAGTAATAACGCCCGTCAATCGTGGTGCCTTTCTTGTAGTTGTAATCCCAGTCTTTTACTTGTCCGAAAACAATATTCTTGTATTGTTCCCCTTGCGGGTTCGCCCATTCCTTGGCGTCGAGGTCGGTTAAATTCAACGTGTACACCCGGGTCGGATAACTTTCATCGGAAGCGGTGTATACCCCGATATTCCCGTTTTGAGCCAGGCTGATTCTTTGTACCAAGTCTCCCGGGCATTTGATTTTCGAGATTTTCCCGTCTTTCCCGTAGCGGAACAGGTGAATATAATCGGTATCCCCGGCTATGATGTATATGTTACCGTCTTTGTGCCACACGTAATTTGACACGGAGGGATTGAAGTCTTTCGTGATCGGGGTCACGTTCTTGGATTTCAGATCATAGATATAGAGTTGGGTGTCGTACCCGTTCACGATTTGTCCTTTGGCGATGTTCACGCCTATTTTCCCGAAAGCGTCAGCCGCACCACTGATTACTAATTGAGCGTCATCGGGAGAGAAAGCGCATTGAATGCCTACCAACCGGTCTTTCCAAAGCGTGTCGACCTGATTCGTGCGCGCGTTCAGGAGATAGATGGATTGCTTTCTGTAGGGGTATTCGTTATAATCCGGGTAGCCCGTGCTGATAAGGATCTGATCTCCGTTATGACTGATATCCATGATGGAAGTGGTGTAATTCCCCCAGGTCAGGCGGGTATGAATCCCGGTGTTCATATCATATTTACACAGGAAATAACGATTCCGGTAGTAAGCCTGGCGGTCTTCAATCCCGTCTAGTTTGCGCAATTCCCATTCCTTGGCGTTATAATTTTCATTTTTGTAATACACGAGGTAACTGCGATCCGGGGACCAGGTGAACGAACTGATGGATTGATCGGCTTTGAACAGGCGTTTCAGACTTTTTTGCTCGATATCATAGGTATATAACGAGTTCCCCGTTCCTTCTTTTAACAGGTAGGATAGTTTGTCTTCACCCGGAATCCAAGTCAGATTACTGGCATTGTCCCCGTAGAACGTGTACACGATTTCTTTATCGGTGATTCTGTACACGTTTGTCATAGAGCTGCTTTTACCTTTGATGATCTCGCCTTCGGTCATGATCAGGTATTTCCCGCTGGGAGAGACTTGTAAACCGCCTACCCGGGGACCGTTTAGTACGTCGAGGATGTTTTTTCCCCGTTTGGGTGATAGGGTGAATTCTACCGGAACATCTTTAAATTCGGGATTAGCAATGAATTGAGCGGAAAATAGTTTGTCACTATCTTTTGTTAACAGGCTTTTCACGATGATCGTGTGTTTACCCGGAACCCATTGTACGGTACATTCTTGATTAACGGCTTCCGTTCCCTTGTGACTTGTATACGTGATCACCTTCACGCCGTCCACGTAAACTTCGGCATTCCCGTAAAAAGAGAATTGTAGCTTCCCGCTTATCCATTGCGTGTTGGCCGCGTAAACCGCATTCAGTCCGATAGCTGGGGAGTCATTCCCACCTTTGGAAATAACGATGTCATCGGTCACGTTTGCGGTTTCCCAGGTCAGTGAATGGTATTGCAATTCCCGTGAGCCTACCGAAGGGGTGAAGTTCTCGATATTAAAGGTCGAAAGAGTCAATAGATCTGCCTGTGAAAATGTCTTGTTTTCAACGTTTTTCACGTTCCCGAAAGCCGGAAACTCTACCGGAACGGGAGGTAGCCCCATCCACTTTTTGACCGTCTGGCCATTTAGTTGAATGGTGCAGACGAACAGGAATAAAAATAATAAGTGTTTCATTTTATCGTGTTTAATTAATTTGAATTCATTCCCGCAAAAATATGGATTATATTTTAATAACCCCAACTTAATTGGGCACGCGGGTTATTTTGAATGGATTACTTTTTTGTTGATGAGTTATCGTTGTTTGTAATTCATGGATAATCAATAGATAATCTTACATGTCTTCGTTATCTTTTCGTTATACCATGCTTAAACCAACCTTCTATAGAACGAAGAGATAAGGAAGCTATAAGCCAGAGATAACGAAGAGATGTAAGCGATGGTAGGGAGAAAAACATGTTGTTTTGTTTATTTTTTTGTCTCTGTACTGGCATATAAAAATTATGCTTATCTTTGCAATAAGACTGCTTGTTTTTAATAAAAGTATATGATATGAAATATAATGTTCGAGATATATTGGAGTACATCATAGCATTGGTTAATGAGTTCGCCAAGAAGTTTAATTTAACTGATGTTCAGGCTTATCGTTATATTCGAATTCATAAAGGAGTTACTTTTATAGAGGAAAATTATGGTATTATACACACGTTGGATTTTGATGAAGCAGTTAATAGTGTTGCCATGTTTTGTCGTAGAGTGGGAGGTGCCTTATGATTCTTTACCACGGTTCGAATATGCCAATTGAAAAGATTGAATTGGAGATGTCGAAATCTAATAAAGACTTTGGGAAAGGTTTTTATCTGTCCGAGAATGAAATGCAAGCAACTGAAATGGCCCGTTTTAAAATGTTGACATTGGGAGGAGAAGCTATTGTTTCAAAATTTGAATTTGACGAAAGCGTGATGACCAACAATTCATTACATGTAAAAATTTTTACAGAATATTCTGAAGAGTGGGCTGATTTTGTTTTTGCCAATAGAGATGGAGTAGATGTAAAAATAAAGTATGATATCGTTTACGGTCCGATAGCTAATGATAAAGTCGGATTACAAATTCGTAAACTAAAGGATGGAAATATTGATCGTTCTGAGTTCTTGAACCGTTTAAAGTATATGAAAGGTATTACCTATCAATACTTTTTCGGTACTCAAAAAGCAATTGCATTTCTTTCAAAAATTTAATAGAGATGAATCGTGAAGAATTTGAATATATGAAAGAGGCTTTGACTACAGATCTGGCAGAGTTACTTGTTAATAATTATCACATGTCTGCAATTGAGGCCTTGGATGTTCTTTATGCCTCTGATACTTATGCCAAATTACGTGATCCTCAAACAGGATTATATTTTCAGAGTTCATTATATGTCTATTCGTTGCTGGAGAATGAACTTGCAACAGGTTCCATGGGATAATTTTTGTATATCTTTGAGTTTTAAAATCTCCGTACGTGGGATTAGGAGGCGTGAATAATATTTGACCAAGAATGATTTTAACGAATAGTAGAACAAGTTTTTTCTCTTGTTCTATTTTCTTTTGATGTTGTGTAATTTGGTTTTTATCAATGGTATACATTCCTTTTTTTACTTGGAATGAAAGACGAATTATCTCTAGCCTGAAAAATAAATGAAAAAAAGTTGTTTTTTTTATTACACCAAATGCCACTTAAATCGCTTTAGTATTAAAACCGAAAAGATGTTAAGTAGAGAAGAACATATAGCCCGATTAATTTTCCTGCATATTCAGGGAATGACGGATGATGCACAGGAGAGGGAACTGAGCGAATGGAGAGCTGGTTCCCTGAGCCACGAGGCTCTTTTCCAACGTATGTTATCCAATGAACACGTTGAGAAAAGTATATTTCGTTTTGTAAAAACGGAAGAGGAAGAAGAGAAGGGATGGCAAATGCTTCAACAGAAAGTGGAGAACAGACGTCCGGATCGAAAAGTAAAATGGTTTGCTTATGCCGCGGCTATAGCTTTATTAATAAGCACGTGGGGAATCTTTTATTATTCGGGGAAAGAGAATCGGCGAGAAATGCTCCCGGTGGTTAAAAATGATTTACAACTTCCCGGTTCCCGTGCGATCTTGATATTGCCGGATGGTCGTAAAGTAAATCTGGAAGATGAAATGTTACGTTCTGATCTGGCTAAGAATGATAGTTTATTGTTATTTAGTGCGAGTTCTTTAAGATATCGGGACATTGATTCTCCGGATACAACAGAGGTTTTTCATACATTGGAAATTCCCCGGGGAGGAGAATATCTATTAACCTTGTCGGATAGTACGATTATTTACTTGAATTCTGAATCAACTTTAAGTTTTCCAGTGAAATTCCAAGGTAATGAACGTCGGGTACATTTGACCGGAGAGGCTTATTTTAAAGTCCGTAAGAATGCTGAACGTCCTTTTGTCGTGATGGCCGGGGATGTGAAGGTGTTGGTAACAGGGACAACTTTTGGAGTTCGGGCCTACAAAGATGAGAGCGATATTCAAACAACGTTGGCTAGTGGAAGTGTGACGATACTGGCAAAAGGGAAAAGTGTGAAACTTGTTCCTAACAGGCAGGCCGTATTTAATAAATCGACACTGGGACTACAAGTCCGGGATGTTAATGTTGATTTATATCTGGCATGGGCGGACGGACGACTCGTGTATGATGATTGTCCCTTGGAAAAGATACTGACGGATTTGAGTCGGTGGTATAACATTGATGTGTTTTATAGTCGGGATGAATTACGGTCGTTCAAGTTCTCGTTAAACATGAAAAAGCATGAAGCTTTTTCTCAAGTGTTAGAATTAATAAGCAGAACCGGAGAGGTTCAATTTGATATAAAAGATAACACGGTTATAGTAAGATAAAAAAGTAGCGCTGTTAACACTACTTTTTGCATTTACATCCTGCTGCTAACAGGATGTGGAGAATTGTTGAATTCAAAAAACAAAATTATGAAGAAAATTTCTAATGTCGTTGGGAAGAGGCGGTTTTTATTCTTCCTTTTCTTGATTTTCACAACTCAATTTAGTCTGGATGCGTATTCGCAAGAGAAAAAAATCTCGTTTACGCTGGAAAATGCTTCTTTAAAGGAGATCATTAGTGAAATACGTAAAAGTTCGGATTATGATTTCGTTTACCGGGATGTGAATCTGGAAGCGTTTACCCGGAGGGATGTTACTTTTAAAGATGCGACGGTTGCGCAGATTCTTGCGGAATGCTTGAAAGGTACGAATCTTGGATACGAGATTAACGGGAAGACGATTATTATTCGTAAACAGGATGCAAAGCAAGAGGAAGCGAAGGTAAAAACGATCACGGGTAAAGTCACGGATGAACAAGGAAATGTGTTACCGGGGGTTACGGTGATGATTAAGGGAACCACCTTGGGAACAGCAACAAGTCCTGACGGGGAATACAAGTTGGAAATACCCGGAAGCGGTGATCAAGTTCTGGTATTCTCGTTCGTGGGAATGAAAACGCAAGAGATTGCTATCGGTTCAAGAACGAAGATAGATGTGAAGCTGGCTGAAGATACCGAAACTCTGGAAGATGTGGTTGTAACGGGTATTTTTACCAAATCGAAAGAGAGTTATACGGGAGCAGTTACTTCTGTTTCGGCTAAAGAGCTAAAGATGTATAAAGGACAGAATTTGCTTGCCACCTTGCGTAATATTGATCCCTCGATTAACGTTGTCGCGAATAATGCCTTGGGTAGTAATCCGAATGTGATACCGGAAATCAATATCCGGGGTAATTCCTCTTTGCCCGTAACCGTGGATGAATTGAACAATCAAGCATCAAAGCAATTGAATGCTCCGCTGGTAATCATGGATGGATTCGAGATTTCGTTACAAAAATTGATGGACTTCAATGATGAAGAAATTGAGAATATCAATATCTTGAAAGATGCTTCTGCTACTGCTATTTATGGTTCACGGGGGGCTAACGGTGTGATCGTGGTGACGACGAAAACTCCCAAGCCCGGTAAGTTAAGAATTTTCGCGCAGGGAGGAATAAATATTGAAATGCCTGACCTTTCTTCTTATGATTTGTTGAATGCTCGCGATAAATTGGAATTGGAACGTATTGTCGGTTTGTATGATGATAAAGAAGATGTTGTGAGAGACAGGGCATTGAAGGAGAGGTACAATGAATTGTACTCGGAGGTTTTGAAAGGGGTGAACACGCATTGGCTGAGTCAACCCATACGTACCGGAGTCGGGCAGAAGTACAATTTGCGTTTGGAAGGAGGAAACGAGGCGTTCCGTTGGGGTACAAGTCTTTCTTATAACTCGGTAATGGGAGCCATGAAAGGATCTGAAAGAAATACTTTTAGCGGTAGTGTAACCTTGTCTTACTCGGTGAAAAATGTGATCTTTAAAAATCAGACAGGAATAGACATAAACAAGGGTGTAGAGAGTAAATATGGTACATTTTCCGATTACGCTAAGATGAACCCGTATTACCGGATAAAAGATGAAAACGGGGAGTATATTAAAGAATACTCGATAAAGGGCGAGAAGCAATATAATCCACTTTACAATTCTCGATTGAACGGGAAAGACGAGGACAAATACACGTTGATCACGAATAATTTCTCTATAGAGTGGAGTATTAATAGTGATTTACGTTTACGCGCTCAATTAGGATTACAGAAACAGACGAACACGTCTGATAAGTTTGAGCCAGCGGATCACACATCATTTGCATCATCTACGGATAGTGACAGTTATTTTCGCAAGGGAAGATATACTTACGGTACGGGTGAAGACATTAATATTGATGCCAACGTGACGTTGAGCTATTCGAAAACATTTTTGGACAAGCATCAAGTATATGCCGGGTTTGATTATTCGATAGCACAAGAAAAAAATCACAATTACACGTTTATCGTGGAAGGATTTCCCGACAAAAAGTTGGATTTTATCGGGAATGCTTTGCAATACGAGAAAAACGGGGTTCCCTCCGGTACGGAAGAATTGTCACGCCGGGTAGGGTTCACGGGAAATGTCAACTATATTTACGATAATCGTTATTACATGGACTTGTCTTTCCGCGTGGACGGATCATCGTTGTTCGGTACGAAAAATAAATTTGCACCGTTCTGGAGTGCCGGTATCGGATGGAATCTACATAACGAGAAATTCATGGAGAAACAAGATATCGTGAATAATTTCCGGATTCGCGGATCGTACGGAGAAACCGGATCGCAACAATTTTCTTCTTATCAGGCATTATCGACTTTCCAAAGTTACACGGGAAAACGTTATATTATTTGGAACGGATCCGAGTTGATGGGATTGGGTAACGAGAAGTTGAAATGGCAGGTGACAAAACAATTGAACGGGGGTATTGAAGTTGGGCTTTTTGACGGTCGTTTGTCAGCTTCTTTTGATCTATACAGCAAGAAGACATCTAATTTGTTATCACAAATGGACTTGCCGTCAGCAAACGGGTTCAGTTCTTACGTGGACAACGTGGGAGAGGTGAAGAATACCGGATACGAAGTGATGCTTAGCGGTTATTTAATGCGTGATACACACCGAAATATTATCTGGTCGGTAACAGGAAAACTGGCATATACGAAAAATAAAATCACGAAACTTTCAGAGGCTATCAAACGACAAAGTGAGCTTTATAAAGCGAAAGACGTGGAGATAAATTCGTTATTATATGAAGGTTACGCGCAGAATTCTATTTGGGCTGTACCTTCATTGGGGATTGATCCGAGTACGGGTTATGAAATATTCCTAGATAAGAACGGGAATATCACGGATAAATGGAATCCTTCGGACAAGCGTTATTTTGGTGTGGACGAACCCAAATACAGGGGAAATCTGAGTACTTATTTTGCATGGAAAGATCTTTCCGTGAACCTTTCGTTTGCTTATCAATGGGGGGGACAACAATATAACGAGACTTTGCTTAATAAAGTGGAAGTAACATCGAGTTATATAAATTTAAATAATGTTGATAGCCGGGTGTTGAAAAAGAGATGGCAAAATCCCGGAGACGTGAAACCGTATAAGGGATATGGTTCTTCCTCGACGAAGGCAACTTCTCGTTTCGTGATGGATGATAATGTATTCCAATTCCAGAGTGCCAGCGTGGAGTATCGCTTCCGTTCTGATTTCTTGCGTGACAGATGGAAAATAGAGACACTTAATATAGGGGCTAATATGTCGGATATTTTCTATATCTCTTCCATCAAACGAGAGAGAGGAACTTCTTATCCGTTTGCTCGTCGATTGACTCTAACTCTTTCAGTAATGTTCTAAACAAATGATATTATGAGAAAATTTATACTGTATATAACACTATTCGCGACTTTATCACTAACCTCTTGTAATGATTGGTTGGACGTGAAGCCGGAGGCGCAGACCGATGAAAAGGATATGTTCAAGTCGGTTGATGGGTTTAAAAATGCTTTGACAGCTTGTTATATCAAATTGAATTCAAAGAATTTGTATGGATTAAAATTGATTCTTACGGATATCGAGTATATGGCACAGCATTGGACCTATTCGGAGAGTAATTACAGAAACGAGCAAGAACTCAAAGATTTTAAATACGAAAATGATTATCCGAAGACATTGATGTCCACGATCTACGCGGAAATGTATAACACGATATCCCAGGCGAATATTATATTAAAGAATGTTCCTGAATATAAACATGTAATCGTGAATGAAGATATTCGTGCTCTTGTGGAGGCGGAAGCATTAGCCGTTCGAGCTTTTTGTCATCTGGATATCTTGCGATTGTTTGGACAGATGCCACAGAATGGTACCAAACAGGTATCGTTACCTTACGCTAAGACCGTATCCACGGCTCCTATACCGTATTACTCGTATAATGATTTCACAAACCTGATACTTGCTGATCTTGATGCAGCAGAAGCATTGCTTAAAGATCACGATCCGGTGTTTGAGTATACCTTTCAAGAACTCGATAATTTTTATGATACCAAAAATTATAAGGTAGAGTTGGATGATGAATTTTTAGGGTTCCGTCGGTTCCGTTTCAATTATTATGCGGTGAAAGCAATGCGGGCAAGATTGTATATGTATATGGGAAAGAAAACCGAGGCTTATGCCGCGGCTAAAGAAGTGATTGATGCGGTAGATAAAAACGGGAAAAAAGTACTTGAATTGGCTGGGGCCGGGGATATTAGCAATAGTAATTTCGCATTACCTTCAGAGTGTATTTTGGCTTTAAGTAATTATGAAATTGAAGATAATATCGGAAGGTTATTTGACCGATCAGATCCTAAAGTGATTTATCTTACAGAAAAACAATTTAATAATGATTTATTTGCCGGTCAGTCTACAGCCGTGAACAATCGGGTTCAAATATGGAATCGACTCCCGGACAATCAAGGAAATATTAAACCTGTACTGAAAAAGTATGATCAACCCTCGTCCACCACAAACACGGATATGGAAGTATTGGCTTCACAAAAGCAGGTCGTCCCGTTAATTCGCTTGTCTGAAATGTATTTAATCGCTATTGAAGCAGCTCCAAGTATAAATGAAGCAAATGCTCTGTATATTCCTTATATGAAGGCGAGAAACGTGGATGCGACACCTTTGCAACAGGATCAAGTGACAGCTGAAATCATGCGGGAATATCGTAGAGAATTTTTTGGAGAAGGCCAGATGTTCTACATGTATAAACGTTTGGGGGTGAAGAATATGTTGTGGAAGACAGATCGGGAGGTTAGTGAACTGGATTATATCGTACCCTTACCAAGTACGGAAGTGAATGCAAATTAAAAGTAGAAAGTTATGAAAAAAATGAAGAAATATATTCTGTGGCTATTACCGGTTTTCGGATTGTTCGCCTGTGAAGATGATATGGAGGTGTATAATGCTTCTGAAAATCGATTGAATTTCGTGTATGAACCTTACACGATGTCGGACACCGTGATTCCTCGTACGTTTGTTTATGACGTGGAAACGAAAGTGCTGGATACTGTTTGGTTGGAAGTGGAAACAATGGGATATATAGAGAATTATGATCGTCCGTTTACGTTGGAACAGGTGAAGAAAGGTGAGAATGAGCAGGCTGTTGCCGGAAAACACTATATTGCATTTGATGATCCGCTTGTTTCTGCACATTATAAGATTCCCGCTGGGAAAAATGAGGCCCGTTTTCCGATTGTGTTGAAACGTGATCCTTCTTTGAAGCAACAAGAGGTAACATTATGCATTCGGATTGGTCATAATGAGAATTTCGTCTCCGGGTATGAGGTATATCAGGAAAAGGTAATAACCATAGCTGATATATTAACACAACCGCGATATTGGAATACATACGCAAGCTATTATTTTGCCGGGAAATATGGAAAAGTAAAACACCAGTTCATGATTGATGCCACGGCAGACATGGGAATCAAGATGAATGATGACTTTTTTTACTCGTTGGTGGGTGATCCGAATAGTGTTGATATGGGGACGACGGATTACTGGTTTTATTTCTTCACGCGGAAATTAGCAGAGGAAAATGATGCAAGAGCCGCTCGGGGAGAAGGACCACTCCGGGAAGCTCCGGAACCGGGAGAAACTGAAGGAGCGTTAGTTAAATTTACTCGTTATGAATTTTAATGATGTATGAATTATGAGAAAGAGAATTTATAATATACTGTCAATTTGCTTGTTCGTTCTGCTTGCCTCGGCATGTTACGATGACAAGGGAAACTATGATTATCACGAGATTAGTACAATCAAGACGGAAGGGCTGGAGAAAAGTTACACGAAAACTTCCTATCAAGATGTACTTCATTTGGAGCCGACAGTTACGGCTTCGGGAGGGGAAAGTGATTTTGACTATTTATGGACGTTGAATCTTACTAAAGGTTCCGGTACGACATCTAATAAGATAGAAATCGTGTTGGACACGATAGGAACAGAGCGTATTTTGGATTTCCCGGTAAATATTAAACAGGGGTATTATGACCTGACATTACGGGTAACAAACAAGAGTAATCAACTGGAGACTTATGAGGTGATGTCATTGAGTGTGACAACTAAATTTTCGGAAGGTTTTTACTTGTTGAAAGATATGGGTAATTCGACGGATGTTGATCTGCATGTCCCGGATAATAGTGTGGTAAATGATATTTTCTTAAAAATGGATGGGGAACGTATGCCTGCCGCTCCGGTCAGTTTGGGCTTGGATCCCGGGTATTGTTTCATTGATGATGCAACGGCTGAACACGTGATCACGAAGGCTTTGACGGTTTGCACGGAGAACGATGTTCGGATATCCAATATCGAAGACATGAGTACGATCTACACGCACAATACCATGTTCCTTAGTGGGGATGCTCCCGAGGAAAAGCCGTATTACGTGTGGCGTAACGCGTATGGAGTGGGATATTTGTCTGATCAAGGTGCGTATTTTTCAACTCAAGCTGCTGTTTGGGATTTATTAGGAACGGGAAAATTCGGTTTCCCGGCCATGGTGAACGAGGAAGAGGATACCAAGCCTAACCGGAATGGCGTGTTTGCTAAAAATTGTTTTTATTATTTAGACGAGTTGAAAGGACGTTTCTTGTATTTGGATTTTAACGGGGGATTGCATACTTATAGTGATTTAGATAAAGATAATAACGAAAAACCCAATAAACCTAACGGGATAACCCATCATTTGAAATTCTTCGGACATAACTATTTTCACACGGGGTATGCCCTGTTTGAAGATGAAAATACGGCCGGGAAACATTATATCTATCAAATGGTGTTGAATAGAGACCCTTATAATCCGATTGAAAAAGTTACGGAAGTTGCGGCTTCTTCAAAATTGAATGGGGCGAATTTATTCGCTATGAATGAGTTGACGGCTAAAATGCTGTATTTCGTGAATAATAACCAGTTATACATGTATGATTTAGAACAAAATACAGAAGAACCGCTTAACCCGACAGACATGGCGACAGGGGAAGAAATCACTTATATAAGTAATCGTTACTGGACTGGGGATACTGAAACGGATGATAATTTTGATTATCTGGTATTTGCAACTCACAAGGATGGAAAATATAAAGTGTATTTATATGAAATTCTAGGAGGTAAACCTTATGGAAAACCGGTTCGAGTACTGGAAGGAGAGGGGAAAGTGGTGAAGATGCATTACGTGGATCACTCTATGACAATGACAAGTTATACAGGTTTTCCCAATTCTTTTTAATTAATAGGATGATGGATGTGTCTAACAAGTCTTTTTCCTACAAAACAACTACCCCCTCCAGCTCCCCCTTACACAGGGGGAGCTGGAGGGGGTAGGGGTGGTAGTTCTATGTAAATTGGCTTGTTAGACACCCTCATCATATAACGGTTTAAAACATGAAAACAATAAATAGTATTTTATTGGGTGTCGTGTGTCTTGCATGTACACCTTCGGATTCTTATATTCTTCAAGGAACCGTACCTGAGGATAATAAAGTAAATGAAGTTTACCTGCTTTCTCAAGAAGGAAAAGGTGCGGACACGCTTGCCCGGGGTGAAGTGAAGGCTGACGGAAGTTTTGTTTTGAAAGGGAAAGCGGAGAATCGTTTGCTTTATTTTAATATGGGGAATCGAGGCGGACGAATCTATTTCTTTCCTGAAGTTGGGAAATATCAATTGGAAAAAGTCGGGGATGACTATCAAATTTCAGCAGAACAAGAAGGTGTTCAATCCCGGTTGAACGAGCATTTGAAAGAAATAGAAAAGAACACGAAAGCCATGTTTGATTTGCAGAGACAGATGGAACAAACTAAGGATGAAGAGGGGATGGAAAAATTGCGGAAAGAAAACGAACGCTTGTGGAAAAAGGGAAATGATTTACTCGTGAACATGGTAGGTGCGTTTAAAGGAGAGGATATTGCGGCAACGTTAGTCCGGGATAATATGTGGGTATTAGGTTATGACTTCAAATTATTTACCCGGGCAATAGAGGCGATGGGAGAGGGAACTGCTTCCGAGGCAAGAGACGAGGTCACGAAAAAATACGAGGAGGCTCGTTCGAAGCAATTAACAGGAAAAGCACCGGATTTCACTTTGCCTGACGTGAATGGAAAAAAAGTGAAATTGGCAGATTATAAGGGGAAATATGTACTGCTGGATTTCTGGGCATCTTGGTGTAAACCGTGTCGAATGAAAATCAAGGAATTGAAGAAAGAATATTCACGTTTACAAGAATTAGGCGTGGAAGTGGTCGCTATTTCCTGTGATCAAAAGAAAGCGGATTGGTTAAAAGCCCTTGAAGAGGATCAACCGATGTGGAAACAATTGCTTGTAGATAAGGAGATAAACGGAAGTGATACCGCCGATGATTATAAGGTGGAATTTTTGCCAACACTATACTTGATTTCTCCGGATGGGGTGGTTTTGGATACGAATCCGAGCATAGAAGGTATAGAAATGCAGATTGGTAGATAATGATTAATTAAACAAACGAATTGTCATGAAGCTTTCAATGATTTTTTTGGTATTAGCTCTTTCTTTCTTTTTGTTTTCAACAATAGAGGGACAGGCTTGGCCAAGAGAATTACCAATCAAAGTTACAGATAGAGATCAGAAACCTGTATTAGAGTTGAAAGTGGTGATAAGTGATTGTACTCATCATGTTTTGGATGAAATGATTTTACCAGATTTAGAATCTGGGATTGTTAAAATGATTCCAATAAATAACTTCGGAAAATTTTATTTGACTTTTAGTAAAAAAGGCTATAAAACTCAAGAGGTTGAAATTGAATATAGAAACAGAGTTGCTAATACTTTCCCTTATGTTACGATGGAAAAGAAAACAGAGATTTCATTGTGGTGGATAACAATTCTTGTGGTTGCTTTGTTAATCAGGATTTTATGTAGATCAAGGTATGTTAAATCTAATATGAATCATTGAAAAATAGATTTATGAATAGAATAATAGGGATTTATGTGATGTTATTATTTATGACATCAGGAGCATTTATTGCAAAAGATTATAATGTTTGTATCACGATCTTAGATGTGGACGGAATTCCTCTTAAAGGTATTGAAGTGAAGGTATATGAAGCTGGAAAAGGATGGCATATTAATTCAACTAAAGAAAATGGAGAAGCTTATTTTACAGTATCTCCAATAAATCATTGTGATGTATTCGTTCAAAATCCAACTCATTTTTTGGATCCCAAACCTAAAACAAGTTTTATTTTAGATTATAATACTAAAATGCTTTATTTGACAATCACATTACCTGGTAAATGGCCAGGTCAAGGATGATATGAGGACAATTTTTGAATAAATATTATATATAAAAATGATCCAATGAAATTATTATTATTAATTCTATGTACTATGTGTTGCTGTTCCTTGATAATGGCCAAGGATGCGGTAAAACGTAAGATTATGATCCGGGTTATGGATGAAGAAAATAATCCAATAGAGCAGCCACATGTGGCTGTATATGATAGTTTGCATAACTTTTTATTTGAAGGAGAGGCAGAAACTACAGGATATGGTTCTGTTCAAAGAATTTGGGTAGAGGATTATGGGAGATATTTTTTGATTTTTTCTAAAGAAGGGTACGAGACCATATCGACAGAAGTTGAATTTAGAGATCGAATTGTAAACTCATCATCCGATGTCGTGATGAAAAGAAATATAGATCGTTCTCTCCACGTGTGGTGGTATACCTGCGTGGGAATTTTTGTCTTGTTGAGTGGGGTTTGGTTGGTTCGGAAAAAGCGTTCTAAATAAAGATTATATTTTACGTATAAAACACGAGAATTATGAATATCAATCAAATATTATTAATCAGTCACTATGAGGCAAAAGTGTTGAGGAGAAATTGGTTATTCATTTTTCTCGTGGTTTTATTGGTGGTGGGGAGTCTGGCAGCCCAATGGTTTATACAAGTAGACATTCCTATTCATTTTCTAAAAGCATTATCTTGTTCGGTCCCTTTTGTGAGTGCTTTTCTTTTCAATTTTATTCAAGGGATTTTTATCATCTTTATAGCAGGTGATTTTATCCGGAGAGATCGTTCTTTAGATTCGTTTGAATTGCTAAGTACACGTTCTCATGGAAATGGTGATTATGCGATGGGAAAATTACTTGCTGTTGTTGGGAGTTTCGTGGTGTTGAACGTGCTGGTTATCGTGATTACATGGGGATTCCATCAATTTTCAATGCAATCGTCCCCTGTTTTTTTCCCGTATGTATTTTATTTCATGACATTAACTCTCCCTTCTTTACTGTTTCTGGTAGGGATAACTTTGTGGATAACCGTCACGATAAAAATATGGCCCATGGCATTATTGTGCTTGATAGGATATATCTTTTTTAATGTTTTTGTTTTGACGGATTATTTATATGGTAGTTTGGACTATCTGGCGATTTCGCAACCTAATGTGTTCTCAGATGCTACGGGAAAACACGTGGGATTTTTCCCTTACTTGGCTCAACGAATCGCATTTGCCATGTTAGGCATTGCCTTCATGTTTTTATCAGTAGTTAGGTTGAAACGTTTACCGAATGACCCCGGAAGTAAACGATGGATACAATTGATAGGATTTATCGTGTTGATTGCAGGGATCTGGATAGGGGGAACTTATTATAGCCATTTTGAAAAAGACCGGCAGAAAAGACAGGAATTCGTGAAATTATACATGGAATATGCAGCACGAAAACGCATGGAAATTACCCGTCAGCATATCGTGTATAACCAACATAGAACTCGGATGATCGTGAATGACACGCTGACTATCCGTAATCCGTACCGGGAAAAAATAAGTGAATTTTTTCTTTTCCTGAATCCCGGCTTGTATGTTGATGACATAAAGACGGGAGAAACTAACGTGAATTTTACTCGAAAAGATTTTGTCATATCATTACACCATTCTTTGAATCCGGGTGAGACGAAAGAATTCGTGATTCGTTATACCGGGGAAATAGACGAGAGAGTTTGTTATTTAGATATTCCGGATCAGGAGTATTACGCGACACAATGGAGTATTAATATTTTGAGATACGGGAAACATACAGCTTTGGTAGATGATGAATACACGTTGTTAACTCCCGAATGTTTATGGTATCCGACAGTGGAGTTTCAGACATCTCCCGTGTCATTACAATTTGCCGACAGGTATTTTACGGATTACGTGTTAACCGTTATCCATGATCCAAGTTATACCGTTATATCTCAAGGGGAGGCTTCACAAACGGGTTATGGAACCCGTTTTGATAATGCTCATGGGTTGCCGGGATTAACATTGTGCATGGGCATATATAATAAACGTGAGATTACGATTGACAGTACTCGTTTCGAATTGTATTATTTTGATGAAAAAGGAGCTTTGTTTTCTTCTCTTGAGGCGACGAGAGAAGGACTCGTACAAGGGCTTGGTGAGGCTAAAACATATTTTGAAAAGCTAACCGGAGAAGTTTATCCTTTTCATAAATTGGCTTTCATTGAAATTCCGGTTAGTTTTTGCGCTTATCGCGGTGAAAATAGGAAAAGGAGTGAGCGAGTTCAACCGGAATTGATTTTTAAACTGGAAAACTGTTGTGATCAATCAGATTATCTTCCTTTGAAGGAGTATGCGGATAAAAGAGAAAAAAACGTTTCCGGACGTTCCAGGGCTGAGATCGAAAGTGAAGCGATCCGTAATTTTTGTACGGCGAATGTTGGGGAAGAAATTAGCGTGTTGAAAAAAATGACATTACCAGATTTTCTCGCCGGACAGCAAGTAACACCGGAAATTATAAAAAATCCGGCTTCGATTCTTCCCATGTTTACTGATTTTAGCGGTTATACTTATTCTGAGAATTTCCCGGGTATTGATCGAATTATGACGGGAATGCAAGCAAATAATCAAGTCGATATACAGTGGGAGTTATACAAGATTGGGGAAAACGGAGAACATAAAGCGATACGGGCTCTCTCTTCGCGAAGTTTGCGAGATGTGTTGAAAGAGACGGAAAAGTCCTGTGATTTAAATGCCATTTTCAAGTTAAAAGCCGCTTATTTGAGAAAACAGATCAATATAAAAGTAAATCAAGATAGTTTCGCTGTTTTTATGAAAAACTTCCGGTCCAGAAATTCTTTTTCTTGCGTAGCTTTCGAATGTCTGTCGGAAGAATTTAAACGTGAATTCGATTTCGATCTTGTTGAGACAACCAGAGAATTGTATGACCAACATGGACTTGCCGCATTTTATATACAGGATATTGAACAATACATGGGGGTGGGAAACGAGGAGCCGATGCTTGCTTTTAGCGTATGGAATTCTTCAGACGTGAACGGAATTATTTCCGCGTACACGGATAAAGGCGATGATTCAAGAGATTTGTTGAATGTAGGGGATTTTATGATCCGGGCCGGTGAATGTTCCCGGATTTATTTCCCGTTGCCTCATTGTGTAAGAGGCGTGATTTTGCAAACTAATTTGGCGCGGAATATCCCGGGTAATTATATCCGTAATTTTATGGAATATCCCCAAGAAGCGGTTGTTCATGAGGGACGGGAAAAGTTGAACCCCTCTTGCTTTTTGCCGTCTTCAGGAGAGATTGTCGTGGACAACGAGGATCGGGGATTTCATGTTCTCGCTTCGGAAACGAAAGAATCCTTGTTAGGGAAATTATTGCAGGATAACATGATTGTAGAAGATCGTGGGGTTGATTTTTTGACCGACAATGCCCCGGGATGGATCAGTTCCGTTTATATAGATGCTTACGGTTTTCCCGTACGGAGTTTTTTAGGTAAAAAGATAAAAAACAGTCAAGCCCGGGCGGAATGGAAAACGGAAATTCCGGAACAAGGAGAGTATGAGTTATCTATATATAAGTTAGATCTGGATTTCAGGTACCAAAGGCAAGCGGATTCAGTGGCCTATTATTACACGTTAGAACAGGGAGATTATCGTGCGGATATTGTGATGTCGTTTCTCCGAAATGGACAACAATGTATCCATTTATCAGACAATCTCGGACGAAAGGAAGAATATTCTTTTCAACAACAAATGCCGCAATGTAGTTGGATTCAGCTGGGTATTTATTCGTTAGCCAAGGGGAAAGTTAAGCTAGTTTTGCATGATAAAGGTGTTTTCCCCGGGCAATTGATTTTTGCGGATGCGGTGAAGTGGGTAAAGAAATGATGAATACTTTGTTTAGTTTCAGTTGTATTTTATAGTTTGATAATAATATAAATTTAAGTTTTATGAGAAAAGAGTGGTGGATCTTTTTTAATATGATTTTACTGTTGAGTTGTAATACAATAGATAGTACAATTGAGATTACTCACGATAAAGTGGGGCATATTATTGTCCCTCTTGTAATAAATGGGATCGAAATAGACGGAATATTTGATACGGGTTCTGTTGCTTCCACTTTGTCAGCAAAAGACGTGGATAAGGTAGGGTTAAAATTTTCATCTGATAGTGTTTATACTTGGTTCCCTTATCTTCAAGAAAAACCGATTCTATCAAAAATAGGAAAGAATACTCATGTAAAGATTGGAAAATTACGATCGGAAGAAGCAATTGCGTTTAGTGTTCCTGCAAATAATACATTAACGATTATTGGAACGGATATAATACATCAATTCAATTGGTTATTTGATTTTGAAAATGGTAATCTTGTTGTTTCGAGCAAAGAGCTTGCATTTGATTTTAATAATAGTGTGAAAATTCCTTTTGAGTACAAAGATGGAACAATGATTTCTTCTGTATCTTTTAAAGATATTATTATTGATCATTTGATGATTGATACTGGACTTCCTCAAGTGTTGTTTCAAGATGGAAGTACAACTTCTATTTATCTGCGAATGGCAAAGTCTTTGATGAATAAACAGAAAATTGTTGTAAATAAAGAAAATGAGTCCTCGAAGACTGATAGCATAAGGTTGACCTCTGTAAAGAAAATTCCATTTGAGAATGATTCGATTAACCATTCCAATATTCCTATATTTAAAGGGGTATTTACTTTATCAGATCGAAAAAAGCATCACGATTTTTCAAGTATCAATGGAGCTATTGCTTTATGTTACGCACGAGAATACTCTCAAATGTATATTGACATGAAGAATAATACCGTGTATTTAAAACCGTGATAGAAGTATAAAATATGAAGCACTAAGTAGAATATCATGAACATTTCAAAGAATCGTAATATAATTATTATTGGAGCAATAGCTATCATATTACAAGGGTTTCAGTTAATCGATAATCCTCTGAAACGGAAAAATTATATCAAGATAATCAACTCAAAGCATAAAAATGACAAAGTTGATTTCGCAATTTATAGTCAACTGAGAGAGCCGAGTATATATTTAACAATTCCGGAAGAATTGGTGTTATCTAATAATTTCTATTTTATTGAAATACACCAAGGTAATGATGAAGTGTTTTGGTGTCGGGATAGTTTTGAATATGTCATAGATATTAATAATCAAGTGGCTCAATTTATATGTTTGGATAGCGTAAGTCAAAATGAAACTCGATTCTTTCATTATCTAATGGAAAAGCTATATCCACGGGGATATTATTTCCCAGAAGAACTAAGGAAACAAATGCAACTATGTAGAGAAGGGCGTTTAATGGATTATACTCAAGAGCTTTATGAAAAGAAGAAATTGATATTAGACGAATATCACGAAAAACATCCTGTTTCGAATGTATTTAAAGAAATATGTCAGAATATTTTCATAATTGAAAAATTAGAGAATTTATTGTTTATATATAATCGTTCTCTTGAGAAGCAAATAGATATGGATGTGCTTCCGAAATTGGAAGAACAACTATTGAATTATAAACATCTTTATCAGGATGATAATCTTTTGTTTTCCCTTGCCTTTAGGATAGGATGCCGTAGTTATAATAATTTTTTAGTTATGAGAGAGACTCATAAGAAGCCAGAATTGATGGAAGAATATTTATCGGTGAAGAATAACTTTAAAGGGCAAGTCAAAGATTATCTGCTTTATTCTATTTATCGCCAAATGATGGATAAACATGATTTGAACTTGACAAGAATCGATTTTGATACAGATTGTGAAAACGAGCTTTTAAAAAATGATATTGGAGACGTGATTTACATGAATAAACTGGCAAAGAATAGCGCTAGCGATATTTTGGTAAGACAGGATTCCTCAATCATCAAATTTGCCGATATAATTAAACAACATGAAGGAAAGGTAATCTACGTCGATTTTTGGGCTTCTTGGTGTGAGCCTTGTCGAAAATGTTTACCGGCTTCCAGAATGTTACATGAGGAGTATGAGGGGAAAGATATTGTGTTTGTTTATATTTCCAAGGATAAAAATTACTCTTCCTGGATAGAGGCTTGCAAGCAAGAAAAAATAGATTCGAATGTTAGTTATTTATTAGTAAATCCATCATTTACGAAAACATTGAATATAACCGGAATCCCACATTATCTGTTATTTGATCGACAAGGAAATTTGGTGGATCGGAATGCACCAAGACCGGATAGTGAAGAAATTCGGGATAAAATAGACTCGTTACTTGAAGTCATGTAAATAGCGTATGAATACTCAAATACAGATGAAAATAAGTATCTTATTATTTATAGTCTTTTTTCTTGTTAATCATCAAGTCGTGGGACAGGAGACTGAAAATGTGACCGGGCAGGTAAAAACAATAGAAGGGAAGTTTGTATCACAGGCTCATGTCGTTCTGTTGGATAAGGATTTGAAAGTTGCTGCTTATGGAGTAAGTGATGATAAAGGATATTTTGTTATGGTTACCGTGAAGAGAGGGGAATATAAATTGAAGGTTTCATGCGTGGGGTATGAAATCTTCAATCGGGAAGTTTCTGTCGGAGAAGGACAGAATAATTTAGGAGTACTCCATTTGAAAGAAGGAATTCTTTTGGATGAAGTGTCCGTGACGAGAGATAAATCAATGCTAGTTACGAAAACAGATCGAATCGTGTATGATGTAGAACAGGATTCAACAGCTAAAACATCTGTTGCCCTGGAGATTCTGGAAAAACTTCCGTTTGTCAGTATGGATATGAAAACGAAACAATTGCAAGTGATGGGAGAAACAAATTTCGTAATCACGATTAACGGGAAAAAGAGTCTTTTTCTTTCAGAAGCCAATCAATACGTTACCCGGCTGTTACGAGGTGATAAAATGAAACAAGTCGAATTGATCACCTCTCCACACGGACAATATAGTGATAAAACAGCCGTGATTAATATCGTGACAAAGGGAAGCTTACCAGACGGTGTTGTCGGGAATATTATGTTTGATTTTGGTAAAGATTTGATTGAACCGGATATGGGCATAACTTCAAAAATCGGGAAATTGGTATATAACATGAATTATCAACCGGGATACACTTATTACTCGAAATTAACAGATAGGACGACGGTTGTAAATTACAGGGAGGATATAATACACAGAACGGAATCGGAATTGGCAACTTGGTCGAAAGATGATTCGCATAAGTTCCAATTAAATGCAAGTTACGATTTCACGGAGCGGGATTTACTTACTTTTTCCGGGCAATACAATTATTACCGGGAAAGGGAGTTTCAAGAAGGGAATACCATGATATGGAATGCCGAGAATTGTGAGGAGCAATCTTATTCTTTTGATAATAGAAATATCAACAGGGAGGAGCGGTGGAAAGGAAAAATCAATTACCAAAAGTCATTTCGGAATAAAGAAGGGAGACTTTTCACAACCACGTACGGTATGGAAAATAATCGAGATAAGAAACGATACGAGCAAGAATTAACTGGATTTTTGGGGATAGAGGATTCCTGTGGGGTGATGGTGAATAGACTGCGTTTAGCAGAACATACCCTAGGGATGGATTTTACAAACCCGATTAACGAAAAACATTCGTATTTCTTGACGGCTAAATTTATTACCCGACGGTATCGTAGTGATGAAGAATTGGATTATAATCAATATGTTCCGTCATTTCGGGCTAGTTATTCTTTTTCTACAGCCAAAATAAATTTAAGAGTAGAAGTGAGCTTCGAAAAAACGATAAACGATATGCAATTTGATCCGAAGAACAAGAACATACGGAAAAATTTCTTTGATGTAACGCCTAGTGCTTCTGTTATATTTATATTAAGCCGGAAATCCACGTTTTCAATATTATATTCGGTTCCTTCTTTTCGGCCGGATATTCATTATTTGAATCCCTTCGTGGATCGCTCCGATCCTTCGCATTGGAAAGTCGGTAATCCGGATTTGGAGCCCGAAATATCCCAGTTCCTCTCGATGAAGTATCTTTTTTACATGCGTAGGGCAAGTTTAGTTTTTTCGGTAAAGTATAAACATTCCGGTAACGCAATCTATCCTTATGATTACACGAATGAAGTAGGTGCGCTTGTGACTACTTACGGGAATATGAATCGTTCGGAAATGCTTTCTTTTGATATGAATTTTGAATACAAAATCCCTGATAAACTCCAAATATGGTATACGGGAGAGGCGAAATACACGTATTATTCTATAACTAGAAATGATTTCCCTCTTTGGAATTTCAAATCGGCCGCAGGGGCTTATGTCACGTTATTTAAAAAGGCAACGATCGGTATTATCGGTAATATTCGTCCGATTTCAACATCTGTGCAGGATACGAAATTTCGATATCTCATGACAAGTACTTTAAGGGGAGAATATACTTTTAATCAAAAGTTTTGTTTTTTGGTTGACATTGACAAGTTTTTGTGGAAACGTATCAACGTGGAAAACGTGAAAGAGACGGATGCATTTTACTATAGTAAAGATGAACAATGGAGAGGTCGGTGGGTGACATTCACGTTCGTTTATAATTTTGGTCGTTTACGTGACCGAGTAAAGGAAAGTGACCGGGGAATAAAGAATGCAGATAGAGTGAAAGAATAGAGATATACAGAATTGAATTATATATACACCAAGAAAGAAAGTACATGCTTCAATCTCTCTCGCATGTAATGGTTGGCGTTGTTTTTGTGCTTTTTCACGGTGTTCACGGAGATGTTCAATAATTGGGAAATCTCTTCATGCGATTTTCCGTGAAGGCTGAGTTGGTAAACTTCTCGACAAGCGGGGGATAGTTCGTTGAAGACGGCTTGGATCATTTGAAAGACTTCGGATTCGACGATGTTTTCAAGAAAGAATTCTTGATCGTCTTTTTCTAGAATTATTTTCTCGGCATATCGGTTGGCGATGTTTCTACGACGGATAGTATCGACCGAGAAACTACGTACGATTTTATATAGGTACGCTTTTATGGTGTTTTCCGTTTTAAATTCGTTCCGTTTCTCCCAAAGATTAAGAAATGCATCTTGAATCACGTCTTCAATGGTATCATCGTCATCTACATATTTGGCCGCAAAATAACGCAATGTAGCCGCATATTTATCATATAAATAGCGAAAGGCTTGGTTGTTATCTTGATCCCAAAAATAATCTGTTGTTAACTGTCTTTCCATGTAAATGACTATCTTTAAACCAACGATTAATGATCTCGCAAATATAGGTTATAAATAAATAATTTCGCATCAAATTATGTTTTATTTAAAATTTTTATTCACAGCAAGAAAGACTGTTTAGCCGCTATTTTGTCTTATCATAACTAAATCAACTATTTCGCAATCATTAATCGTTCGTTTAAAAAAATCTTTTATAACGTATCCAAGTCTCATTATTATCATTAATTTTGCTTTTTCAAAATATAAGATTGATAACATTAAAAATTGGGAAAATGAAAATTATTGTATCTGTAATTTTATTGGCATTAATTACTGTCAGTTGCGGTACGAACAAGCGTGTCTACGCACCACCTTTTGAGGAAGAGGAGACAGAATCGGTAGTAGTGAAAGAGAACGTGCAAACAACAACGGCACAAAATCCCAAAAAGACCGAAAATACAAAACCTGTTGTTTCGAGGGAAGAGAACGTGACCATGACTCACGGGGACGTTATGAAACGTTTTAACGTGATCGTTGGAAGTTTTGCCAACGTGGACAACGCGTTGAAGTTACGGGAAAAACTGAACGGAATGGGGTATACTAGCATTATCATGAAGAATGATGCTGGGATGAGCCGGGTAAGTATTGCCGGGTTTGACGAGGAAGCTCCTGCTCGTACGGAATTGATGAAAGTTCGTGAACGCTTTCCAGAGTTTGCTGACGCTTGGTTATTGATTTCCAAGAAAAAGTAAAATACGGGATAGATAAAATAAAAAGGTCGACTGCTGCCAGTCGACCTTTTTATGTGTCAAATTAATTCAAAACCAACGATATCCGGTCCGTCATCATCCTTTTTCTTGGATTTCTCGTCTTCCGGTTTGTCTTCTTCTTCAGGCTCTTTTTCACATGGAAGTTCCTCGGCAATGAGGTTTTCTTCCTCAACTAAAATAGTCGTTTCGATAGTTGCCATTTCTTCATTTACCGGTTCCTCTATCTGGATTTCGGAAGTTGTCACTTCTATTATCGTGTTTCCCGTTTCGGTGTCGGTCGAAACGATTTCTTCGAAAGTTTCCAGTGGCTCTTCTACAGGTTCCGCGATGGCCGGACTCCCGACATCCACGAATTCACTTTTCAGCCCGTCATTGATGACTTTATTTTTAGCAGCCTGTTTCTCGGCGAACGAGAAATCTTCTCGGACAATACCGTTCTCGCAACGGAATACTCTTCCAGGAAAGCGTTCGATCAAGTCATATTGATGAGTGGCGATAACAACCGTTTTTCCACTGTCACAAATATCTTTCAATAATTCCACCAACCGATAGGAGGTTTCCGGATCTATATTCCCGGTAGGTTCGTCGGCCAAAATAATAGGAGGGGCATTCAGTAGTGCCCGGGCTAAAACGATGCGTTGTTGTTCGCCCCCGGATAATTGGTGTGGGAATTTATCCCGTTTATCCGGTAGTTCAACTTTTTCTAAAACTTCATTGATTCTTTCCTTGATTGCCTTTTTGTCTTTCCAGCCCGTGGCCTTTAAAACGAATTCAAGGTTCGCGTAAACGTTTCTGTCTGTCAGTAATTTAAAATCTTGGAACACGATGCCGCATTTACGTCGCAAATAAGCGATTTGAGATTTTTTGATCTTGCTCAACGGGTAGCCGACAACTTCTCCTTTACCATAGGCAAGGGGAAGTTCTGCATATAATGTTTTGAGTAAAGAGGTTTTTCCACTTCCGACTTTACCGATCAAGTAAACAAATTCTCCCTCGGCTATCTCTAAAGAGACATCCTTGAGAATGGTGTTTTTTTGTTGTCGAATGACGGCGTTTTCCAGTTTTATAATTGCTTCCACCTTATTAATTTTAGATCTTATTGATTTTTTGATTTATGATTTCGGATTAAATGATTTCCTCGCACAGTTCTCACACTCTTTTATATAATCCACCCAATCATTCTCAATACTACATTTTCAATTCTTTCAGGCCCTTGATGTTTTCTGCCGGGTCGGGAGAATTGAACACGAAACTACCTGCCACTAGAGCATCAGCCCCGGCTTCAACCAAGCGTTTCCCGGTTTCAAAATTGACACCCCCGTCGATCTCGATAAGCGTGTTCGCATTTGAATCGGTGATTAATTTCTTTAGTTTGATTACTTTATTGATCGTTTGTTCGATGAACGATTGTCCCCCGAATCCCGGGTTCACGCTCATTAATAAAACCACGTCAATATCCCGGATAACATCTTCCAAAAGCATGACGGGAGTATGGGGATTCAGAGACACCCCGGCTTTCATTCCCGCCGCTTTAATTTGCTGGATAGTCCGGTGGAGATGGGTGCATGCCTCGTAATGCACGGTCAGTATATCGGCACCGGCCTTGTGAAACGCTTCCACGTAACGTTCCGGCTGCACGATCATCAAATGAACGTCCAAGGGTTTGGTTGCCATTTTTTTTATCTGTGATACGACTGGAAGACCATAGGATATATTAGGAACAAATACTCCGTCCATGATATCCAAGTGGAACCAATCCGCTTGACTTTGATTAACCATTTCAATGTCCTTTGACAAGTGTAAAAAGTCCGCAGACAAAAGAGAGGGAGATACTATAATACTCATTTTTTGAAATTTAGAATTTAAAATTTAGAATGGAGAATTTTTCATTCTCCATTTTCAATTGTTATTTGTACCAGCTTGCATACATGGAGTAAGAATTCACGATTCTCTCCACCTCGTCACGCAATAGTTCCGGTCCCATTTGTTTTAGTTTTTTAGCGGGAGCCCCGGCATATACCCAACCGGATTCCACGACCGTTCCTTTGGTTACGACGCTTCCGGCGGCCACGATCGAATTGCTTTCAATCACGGCGTTATCGAGCACGATGGCGCCCATCCCGATCAACACGTTGTCATGAATCGTGCAGCCGTGAACCACGGCGTTGTGGGCGATAGAAACGTTGTTCCCGATATTGGTCGGGGATTTCTGATAAGTTGCGTGTATTGTCGCGTTATCCTGAACATTTACTTTATTACCCATTTTTATATAATGTACATCACCTCGTAAAACGGCTCCATACCATATACTACAATCGTCACCCATCTCAACTTCGCCGATAATGGCGGCATTTTCAGCTAAAAAACAATTCTTCCCGAATTTTGGGGTATGTCCATTTAATTCTCTGATTATTGCCATGATATAATTGAAAATTGAAAATTGAAAATTGAAAATGAATATCAATTCTCGATTTTCGGTTTGTAATTTTTTTAACGTGTCGAAATTACGAAATATATGACAGAAAACAAGGAGAAGGTTTATCTTTTTGGGATATAAGTTCCGGAGATGTTTTCTATATTTGTACCCGATATATAAGTAACATTTTATACGCAACCAGATTATGAGAAGTAAATTTTTATGGGGCTGTTTTTTGTGCCTGTCGGTTATTTGGGTTTCCTGCAAAGGTTACACGGCGCAGGATTACGTGGACGATATGAAGGATTTGACCAAGGAGGTCGTGGATAACGCCTCGTCTTATTCTGCTGACGAGTGGAAAGAGGTTGCCAAGAAGTTCCAGAATATAACGAAGAAAGGGGAGAAGGTCCTGAAAGATATGACTAAAGAGGAGAAGAAAGAGTATCGGAAGTTGAAAAAGGAATTGAAGAAACAAACGGCTAAATTCAAAAGTAAGGAATTTGCCAAGCAATGGGACGAAATGTTGGATGAAGCCGGCGATACGTTGGATGAATTGTTTAACTGATTGATATCTTTTAGTTTCCCACGATAACGTATGAGAAAACGAATAACGGCTTATGTGCGTTTCTGAAAATTTTGGCTGATTTCATTAAAAAAAATCGGCCTTTTTTTTTGCTTTTTGAAAAAAGGTGTTACTTTTGCAATCGCATTTGGGGGCAATCCTCTGCAGAGTTCTTGAAAAGAATAGTTCATGCGAAAATAGCTCAGTTGGTAGAGCATAACCTTGCCAAGGTTAGGGTCGCGGGTTCGAGTCCCGTTTTTCGCTCGCTTTTAAATGCGAAAGTAGCTCAGTTGGTAGAGCACGACCTTCCCAAGGTCGGGGTCGCGGGTTCGAGCCCCGTTTTTCGCTCTCTTGAACGCACCAAAAACTGGTGCGTTTTTTTTTATTTCAAATTTTACGGAATGATTATAGGTGATCCCAAGGTGAACCTAGGGTAATCCTATGGTAATAATACCCTTCCTTCGTTGCTTTTCCCAAGCTTCGCCGTGGCTCGAATAGCTGGGAATGGAGAAGCTCTGGCGAAGCTTCGTTCCAGCTTCAAAGGAGGGGTAGGATTACGGTATTATTACCATAGGATTGGATTGGGTTTTTAGAATGGGAGTGGCGTGTTATGCAATAAATTATAACTTATCTTAGGGTTGCTTCGATAAAACTCGTATTTTTGTAAAATGACTTAATATGGATGATGATGAAAAGATCAATAAAACGTTTACCCAAGCGAACTCAAGAAGAATTAACCATGTTGCTGGGTTTAATCCGGCATCACGTGGAGCATTGTCAGATGATTATTTTGTACGGGAGTTATGCGCGGGGTAATTATGTTTTATGGGATAGTAAAATAGAGTTTGGCGTGAGAACGTGTTATCAAAGTGATTATGATATTCTAGTCATTGTTTCAACCTCGACGGTTAGAAAAGTGGAGGAAAGGTTACGGAGAGTAGTGTCAAAATATCATAAGGCTTTTGAAAATCGCCGTCATGCTTCTCCGCAATTTGTTGTAGAACATATCAATACCATCAATAATAATCTTGAAATAAGCCAGTATTTCTTTACTGACATTGTGAAAGAGGGTATTATGCTTTATGATAGTGGTAAATGTTCTTTGGTTAAGCCTCGCCAGTTGAGTTTTAAAGAAATCAGAGATATTGCGCAAGAGGAATTTGAGGCGGTCTTTCCATATGGAGAGAGATTTTTAAAGTTGGCGAAAGAAGAGTTTTCGGATGGACTTCCTAATGTTTCTGCTTTTCTTTTGCATCAAGTTTGTGAAAAATTCTACAATTGTATTTTACTCGTCTATACAAATTATCGTCCGAAGAATCATAAGATCAATGAACTTGCGGGAATGGTCAAACGTTTTTCCATGGATTTGACCAATGTTTTTCCACGGAATACGGACTTTGAAAAAGAGTGTTTCGAGCTTTTGTGTCGTTCGTATATCGAAGCTCGCTATAATAAAGATTTCAAGATTACTTCCGAACAGTTGAAATACCTTATTTCCCGTGCTGAAGTACTGAAAGATATGACTTATCAACTTTGCACGGGAAAAATTGCTGAATATGGTGCTATAATTGAATAAAAATAAGGGGAAAACTCTTTTTCAACAACACCCTTCGCTCTTCTTAATTCTATTCTTGAAAATCAACGAACACCCGGCTCTCCCGGATTTTCTTGCAATAATCGCTTACTTTAACGTGTTCGGGATGTACTTTGTAGCGAGCGAGAGCCTCTGCATCTTCAAACGTGGAGATTAACACGGCGTCATAGGCCATTTCTGACACTTTTTCGTTTATACCGACTTGTAACGATTTTATCTCCGGTACGATCCCGACTAATCGCTCTAGGCTTTCTTTCATGATTTTAGCGTTTTCGGCTTTTGTCTTTCCTTCGGCAAACTCCTTGAGTTTCCACATCACGATATGTTTTAGCATGCTTTTTGATTTAAAATTAAGTGATGCAAAAATAGTTATTAGAAAAAAATAAAGCTATTTTTGAATCTGAAATCGTGAATCTAAAATTCAAACTGATTATGGCAGGTAAATCCAAAAGCACAAAAACAGCGGTTAGTAAAGCTGCTTCTAATATAAATTTCAAGTTCAAAAGTATCCAAACAAGTTCCAGTGAGGTGATTGATTTCGCGGGAGATAAGCATTATCGTACAGTCTTTCGTTTGAACGAGGTAGAAACGTTGTTCGTGGATACGGAGTTTATTAACAAGCAATTTGATGAGAAATCTTGGGAGGCTGAGATCGTTGCCGTTTTGTTTTACATGAACGGCAAACAACCGGTCGCGGTGGCACAAAAAGGGGGAAAGATTGTCATTCCGGAAACGGAGTCCCTTTTCCATTTTACCACTACATTCTCGGCAGAAGACTTCACGGATTTCACGTTTCGGGAAGGCGTGTACCGGGCACAGATCGTAATAAATGGGGAGGCCGGTTTGTCGGATGAAATTCATTTTCTGGAACCGCATGATTATTTCCGGGATTATTTCAAGCTGTTGGATGTTGGTTTTGATAAATGCGTGGAGGAAGCTCCCGACGTGCAACGTCCTCATTCTTACCGGGCATTGGCCATGGAGGGATTGACGGATGTCCGTTTTTATCTTGTCGCGGAAAATTATTTGGCTCACGAGTGGACATACGAATTCATTATCAATATATTCGACACGAACGGAAGAATGAAGGCAAGCCGTGTGGCAAAAGGGAATTATTATATTCCGAATCGTGACGGGAAACGTTTGCTTTGTTTCGCAATAGATCTGGGAGCGGGATTAGAGAATTTTTGGACGGAAGGGGAGTATAAGGTTGAATTATTATGTTTTGACCAATCTGTCATGCAATTAAAATTTGTCATCGGAGATCAGGATATTCCATACGATTTTTCGGATGAGCTTGCCATTGTAAACGGGGTGTCCAAAGATACTTCAACATCGGCGGAAATTGCACCTCAGGATAAGGAAGAGGCTTTGTCCAGTTTGTATCAACTGGTGGGATTACGCCGGGTAAAAGAAGAAATCACGAGAATCTACGAGTTGGCCGAGTTCGTGAAAATGCGTCAGGAAAACGGGTTTAGCGACAAATTGCCCCTGATGAATATGGTGTTTATGGGAAATCCGGGAACGGGAAAACATACGGTCGCGGAGATTACTGGAAAGATTTTTTATCATTTGGGAGTCTTGGCGAATGGTAAAGTACATCAATATCGAAGGGAAGATTTTACTCGTCCGGGTTACACGATGGAAGAGCAATTAATTCGGGAAGCTGTCACGAAATGTCTGGGGGGAGTTCTCTTTATTGAAGATGCCGATGAACTTTACCCGACAAATGACCCCAATGATCCGGCTATCCGGATATTCAACACGTTGTTGAATATATTAGAACAGGAACAGCCGGCATTATTAGTGATCATGGCAGGGGATAGCACGGATCTGCAAGCATTGGCGAGCGGGATTCCCGGGATGAAGAAGTGTTTCCCGAATCAGTTCGTTTTTGATGACTATACGGCCGATGAGTTGATGGATATTACCCGACAGATGTTGATAAAAAGACAATTCAAGTTTACTCCTGAAGCTGAAGACAAGTTTTTCGATATGTTGAAAGATTGCTGCACGGTGAAAGATTCCGGCTTTTCCAACGGTCGGTTTATCGAGGATCGTTTGGAGGATGCCGCTTCCCGTATGGCTAAACGCTTGATGACAAGTCATGACGGGACTCGTTCGAAAGAAGATATGATGTTGATTCAAGCGGATGATATCGAGACTTTTGAAGAACCGGATCCGAATAAATCTCTTGATCTGTTCAATGAAATGATCGGGTCGAATGAATTGAAAAATAGTTTAATAAGCTATATTAATTATGTCTATTTTATTCGGGAAAGACAAAAACACGGTTACGCGGATGTTGTTCCCCCGTTACATATGTTGTTTACCGGGAATCGGGGAACCGGAAAGACCACGGTAGCCCGAATGCTTGGGGAAATATTCGAGTCGGCTGGTATACTGGAGACTTCCAACGTGATTGTCCGAAGTCGTGGGGAGATTGTCGGGGACGGTTCTATTCCGCCTCAACAGATTGCCATGTATATTTTTGAGCAGGCCAGGGGAGGTATTCTTTTCTTGGAAGACGCGCATACTTTATTCCAGGATAACGTGGGAGCGGCTGCATTGGGGGTTATATTTTCCCAGTTGTCACCCACGGATAACGGGGATACAATTGTTATTTTGAGTGGTGATCCGGATGAAATGGAAAAAGCGTTAGCAAGTAATCCGAAAGTGAAGACTCTTTTCCCGTACCATTTTCATTTCGCGGATTACACGCCGGACGAGTTAATGGAGATTGCTGTTCAAAAAATCGCGGAGAAAAATTACACGTTACATCCGAAAGCAAAGGAGGCTTTCAATGCATTGGTGACTCAGGTGTGCGAGGAGCGGGATAAATATTTTGGAAACGCTCTTTTTGTCGAGAAGATGGTAGATAAAGCCATTCATAACCTATCTGCTCGCACGATGAAGATCAGGAAGGAGCGGGAATTAACCCGCAAGGAAATCACGACGTTGATGGCTGCCGATATTCCGGCTGCAACTTCAGAATTGCCGAATTCTTACAAAGATACGTTTGATGAAAAGGAGATCGCGGCGGCATTGAAGGATTTGGATCACATGGTCGGGCAGGCGAAGATGAAAAAACAAATTCATGATTTTGTTAATTTAGCCCGCCATTATAACCAACAAGGCATTAAGTTGAACACGCGTTTGTCTTTACAATGGTGTTTCACGGGTAATTCCGGAATGGGTAAAGGAACGGTTGCCCGCATTATTGCCCGTATTTACAAAGCGATGGGGATTGTTGATAAGGGGGTGGTGACGAGCTTTAAAGTGGAACGCTTGATCGGACTCACGGAGGAAGATGCCGTTCAGAGTATCGGGATGGCATTGTTGCAATCTAAGGGGGGACTTTTCTTCTTTGATGAAGATTCAAGCAGTTTGAACGAGATTCCCGGATTCCGGGATCGGGTAAGGGCTATACTGGTGAATCAACTGGCAACACAACCGGGTGCCTATAACGTGATATATGCCAAGCAAGACCCGCCTCGTCAGATTATCAATGATGAAGTAGAAAAGGTTTCGGATATGATTAATATTCTTGTTTTTGAGGATTATACGGAAGATCAATTGATGGAGATATTGAAACGTGATCTAGCGACGGATCATACACGAATGACCCGGACGGCCCAACAGCACATGAAGCAATTTATATCTTATATCGTGACGAATAAGAAACGTAGCCATGCCAGCGCACGGTTAGTGAAGTTGGTGGCTGAAATGATGATCCGGAACCGGGTGCAGCGTTTGGCTAAAAACGGGAAGATTGGCGACACGGAGCACAAGCATTCGATCACGATGCAGGACGTGGAAATGTTTACTCCAACCCTGTTGGATAGTATGATATCAGAACGGAATACAATCGGGTACAAGCAATGAATCGTAGAATACTTCGTCTTGCTATTCCTTCTATCGTGTCAAATATTACCGTTCCCTTGTTGGGATTGGTTGATGTGACGATTGTCGGACACTTGGGGGCAACCGCTTTTATTGGTGCTATTGCAGTGGGAGGATTGTTGTTCAATATTCTATATTGGAATTTTGGCTTTTTACGAATGGGTACTAGCGGGTTGACCTCGCAAGCCTACGGGCGAAAAGATCCCGAAGCGGAGGTTCGGGTGTTGGTTCAAGCCGTGAGCGTGGGATTGATTTCGGCGTTAGCCATGTTGATGTTACAGTATCCTATCGAGCGATTGGCTTTTCGCCTGTTGGATACGAGTGTCGAAGTCGAGCAATATGCGGTTACTTATTTCCGGATTTGTATTTGGGGGGCTCCGGCTGTATTGGCCCAGTACGGTTTCACGGGATGGTTTATCGGGATGCAGAATTCCCGTTACCCGATGTATATAGCGATTATAATGAACGTGATTAACATTGCATGTAGTTCTTGTTTTGTTTTTTTGCTGGGAATGAAGGTTGAAGGTGTTGCATGGGGAACCGTGGTCGCGCAGTATAGCGGGGTCTTAATGGCTATCGGGCTTTGGTTCTTCAATTTCAAAGATTTGAGAAAATATATTCATTTGCGAGGAAGTCTTCAGTTGCTTGCCATGCGGCGTTTTTTTGCCGTGAACCGGGATATTTTTTTACGCACGCTTTGTTTGATCGGGGTGACTACATTTTTTACTTCAACCGGGGCAAGACAAGGAGATGTGATTCTGGCCGTTAACACGTTGCTCATGCAGTTGTTCACGTTGTTCTCTTATATCATGGACGGGTTTGCTTATGCCGGGGAAGCGTTATCGGGGCGTTATGTCGGGGCTTGCGATTTGGTTCGTTTGCGTCGTGCCGTACGGGCTTTATTCGGGTGGGGCGTCGGATTGTCTTTGTTATTCACGTTGTTGTATATGATTGGTGGAGAGGGTTTTCTTGGCTTGTTGACGAATGACAAGGTCGTGATTCAAACCGCAAGCCACTATTTCTACTGGGTATTGGCTATTCCTTTGGCCGGATTCGCGGCTTTTCTCTGGGATGGTATTCTTATCGGAGCCACGGCAACACGGTATATGCTATGGGCCATGCTTGTTGCTTCCGGGAGCTTTTTCCTGATATATTACGTTTTTTCAGGCGCAACCAATAATCATATGTTATGGTTAGCCTTTCTGGTTTATCTAGCTTTACGCGGGGTCATGCAAACATTTTGGAGTCGTCGAATCTTCACGCGAGAGTATTTAGAAAAAATAAATCAATAATTTGAAATCTAAAATCAAATACGGTTATTTGCCCGCTTTTTATTATATTCGCGGTGCAAATACGTGTAGTTGAAAATAAACAAATAAAGCACATGGCTATAGTATTCTATCAGAAAGATGCAACAGTGTATGCCGTACACTATAAAGAAGCGGAAAATCCTTTAGATGTAAGTAAATTGGAATGGTTGTTCAGTGACGCTAAGAAGGTACAAAGCGATTCATTGGAGAGTTTTTTCGTGGGACCCCGTCGGGAAATGATTACCCCGTGGAGTACTAATGCCGTGGAAATTACTCAAAATATGGGAATTTCCGGGATTCTGAGAATTGAAGAGTTTACTCGTGTGGAAAGTGAGAAAGCGGCTTTTGATCCGATGCTTCAAGCATTGTATAAAGGGCTGGATCAGGACACGTTTACAATTGATAAAAAACCGGATCCAATCGTGTATATCGAGGATATCCGGGCATATAACCAACAGGAGGGCTTGGCGTTGAACGAGGAAGAGATTTCCTACCTGGAGGGATTGAGTAAAAAATTGAACCGTCGGTTGACGGATTCGGAAGTATTCGGTTTTTCACAGGTAAATTCCGAACATTGCCGTCATAAGATTTTTAACGGTAGATTTATTATTGACGGGGAGGAGCAAGAAGAATCGCTTTTTGCCATGATCAAGAAAACGTCGAAAACAAACCCGAACCGGATTGTTTCAGCATATAAAGATAATTGCGCTTTCATCGAAGGACCGGCTAGCGTGCAATTTGCCCCGGTATCACAGGATAAACCGGATTTTTACACACAGAAAAATATCAATACGGTTATCTCTTTGAAAGCGGAAACGCATAATTTCCCAACGACGGTAGAACCTTTTAACGGGGCCGCAACTGGCTCCGGTGGTGAGATTCGTGACCGTATCGCGGGAGGACAGGCTTCTCTTCCGTTAGCCGGAACGGCCGTGTACATGACTTCGTATCCACGTCTGGATGCAGATCGTCCTTGGGAGTCTGCTATTGATCCGCGAAAATGGTTGTACCAGACTCCGGAGGATATCCTGATCAAGGCTTCTAACGGGGCTTCCGATTTCGGAAATAAATTCGGTCAACCTCTGATCGTGGGTTCAATTCTGACCTTTGAACATGAAGAACACGAGAAAACTTACGGGTATGATAAAGTGATCATGCAAGCGGGAGGTATTGGTTTCGGAAATAAAGAACAAGCGATGAAACACACCCCGGAAGTGGGCGAGCAAGTGGTGTTATTGGGTGGTGATAATTATCGCATCGGAATGGGCGGAGGCGCAGTTTCTTCCGTGGATACCGGAATGTTTGCCAATGCAATCGAGTTGAATGCCGTGCAGCGTTCTAACCCGGAAATGCAACGTCGGGTATGCAATGCTATTCGTTCTATGGCTGAAAGTGACATGAATCCGATTGTTTCTATTCATGATCACGGGGCAGGAGGTCACTTGAACTGTTTGTCCGAGTTGGTAGAGGAGACCGGGGGATTGATTCATCTGGAGAAATTGCCTATCGGGGATCCCACGTTGTCGGATAAAGAAATCGTCGGGAACGAGTCACAAGAACGTATGGGACTCGTGATGAAAGCAAAAGATGTAGAAACCTTGCAACGGGTGGCAGATCGCGAGCGAGCCCCGATGTACGTGATCGGAGAAACAACCGGGGATCATCGTTTCGTTTTCGAAGACGGGAGAACGGGAGAGAAACCGATTGATTTGGAAATGACCGATATGTTCGGTAATCCCCCGAAGACGATTATGGAAGATAAAACAGTAAAAGAGCATTTTACGGATATTGAATATAGTGAAGATAAAATAGAGGAGTATATCGAGCAGGTGTTGCAGATTGAAGCCGTGGCTTGTAAGGATTGGTTGACGAATAAAGTCGATCGTTCCGTGTCCGGTCGTGTGGCTCGCCAACAATGTGCAGGACCATTACAGTTGCCGTTGAACGATTTAGGGGCTGTTGCATTAGATTATCACGGAGAGAGAGGAATCGCCACTTCTATCGGACATGCTCCGGTGGCTGCATTGGCAAACCCGGCTTGTGGTTCTAGGTTAGCTATCGCGGAAGCGTTGACGAATTTGGTATGGGCCCCAATTGAACAAGGATTGAAAGGAGTTTCTTTATCAGCTAACTGGATGTGGCCTTGCAAGAATGCGGGTGAAGACGCCCGTTTGTATGAGGCTGTAAAAGCTGCTAGTGATTTTGCGATTGAGTTGGGTGTTAACATTCCCACGGGTAAAGACTCTCTTTCCATGACACAAAAGTATGGTAAGGATAAGGTTTATGCCCCTGGGACGGTGATTATATCTACCGTGGGAGAGGTTACTGACGTGAAGAAAATCGTTTCTCCCGTCTTAAAACCGGATACAGACACCGAAATCGTGTATGTCGATTTTTCTTTTGATAAATTGCAATTGGGAGGTTCCAGTTTTGCCCAGATTTTAAACCGTGTAGGCAAAGTGACTCCGGATGTAAAGGATGCAGATTATTTTGCTAATGCTTTTACCACGATACAACGTTTGGTGGAGGAAGGTTATGTTCTGGCAGGACATGATATTTCCGCAGGGGGTATGATTACCACGTTGTTGGAAATGTGTTTTGCCGACAATCGTTTGGGATTGGATATCGACTTCTCGTATCTGGCCGAGAAAGATTGGGTAAAGATTCTTTTTGCAGAGAATCCGGGTGTGCTTATTCAAATTAAAGATTGCAAGAAAGTAGCTGCTATTCTTGACGAAGCGGGAGTTGCTTATAACTTCTTGGGACGTTTGGGTAAAGCAGGGAAGATGAATATAAAGAAAGATAACAAGACTTTGAACTTGGATATTCCTTCTTTGAGAGATTTGTGGTTCAAGACCTCTTATTTGTTGGATCGCCGCCAGAGTGGTAGTGAATTGGCTCTTGAAAGATACAAGAACTATAAACATCACGATCTGAAATTCAAGTTTGCTCCTTCTTTTACCGGGAAGCGTGCTCAATTCGGTTTGGATATAAATCGTACGAAGCCTTCGGGCGTGAGAGCGGCTATCATCCGGGAAAAGGGATGTCAATGCGAGCGTGAAACTGCATGGGCAATGCATTTGGCCGGTTTCGACGTGAAAGATGTTCACATGACGGATCTTGTTTCCGGTCGGGAAACACTGGAAGATGTGAATTTGATCGTTTTCGTGGGTGGATTCTCTAACTCGGATGTACTTGGTTCCGCTAAGGGATGGGCCGGAGCATTCAAATATAACGAAAAGGCCCGGTTAGCCTTGGAGAATTTCTACAAACGGGAGGATACTTTGAGTTTGGGTATTTGTAATGGTTGCCAGTTGATGGTGGAACTTGATCTGGTGTACCCGGAGCATTGTGAGAAAGCGAAGATGTTGCATAATAACTCTCACAAATTGGAATCCGAATTTATAAGTGTTGACGTGGTCGAGAATAATTCCGTGATGTTGAAGTCATTGGCAGGTTCTCGGTTAGGAATATGGATCGCCCATGCAGAAGGACAGTTCTATCTGCCTTACGATCAAGACGAATATAATATTCCGATACGATATACTCATGATACATACCCGGCCAACCCGAACGGATCACCTTTTGCCACGGCAGCTATTTGTAGCAAGGACGGTCGTCATTTGGCTATGATGCCTCACTTGGAACGTTCATTACAACCGTGGAACTGGGCATATTACCCGGAAGGCCGTGAAGCTGATGAAGTCAGTCCGTGGATTGAAGCATTTGTAAATGCTCGTTTATGGATCGAAAAGCATAAATAAACAATAGATCTCACCAACCTGAACAAGAGGATGAAAAGTAAACTTTCATCCTCTTGTTGTATTTCGGGGACAGGGAAACAACTTATATAGGTTGTTTTTTTAGAATCATTATTATATCTTTGTTATATTATAATCAATTCGATATGAAAATGAAAGGAGTTATCACGGGAGATATGTTAGATTGATGGCATAAAGTGATATTAACTTTAATACTCAGAGTTATGGTTACAGGGCCACATTTGACAAAGATTCTCGCATTGTTGGGAATGTTGTTGATCATTTATCCGGAGGTATTTGCACAGTCCCGTGGAAAGAAAGATGTCGGGAATGAGACGGTTGCCCGAATCGTGGGACGGAATTATCAGCGTCAGGAGAATATTCCGGGAAAAGAAATTATTTTAGACGGGCAAATCCGGTATTTGTATCCCGACTCGATCACGCATTCGCTTTTTGTTCAATTGAAATATTTTTCTAAAGGCGGTTATCCTCGAAATAAAGGAACGCTTTTAGTTTGGGATACGGATAAAGAGAGAACCTTGTGGCGGGAAAATATTAATAACGAGTATGAAGAACTGGCCCCGCTCGGGAATGCTTTGTTGCTGAAATCAGAATTCAAGACCCGTTGTTTTGATCGTACGAAAGGAACCGAACTGTGGGATAATAGGAATATGATTACTTACGTGCATTTGAAATTAGGAATTGCCATGGGATATAAGAGTAATTATATGTCTGCCGATGCATCTAAATTGGAAGGGTTGAATTTACGAACGGGAAAGAAAGAATGGGAAAGAAAGATATATTCGAAATATAGTTGGGCTGACATGCGGGAATTGAATGATTCGGTGATTCTCGTGGCAGCCGATGCCCTGTACACGATAAATATGAAGAACGGGACCGGCTGGCGGCATGAAATTTTCGTGAAAGAATTACCTTTCCCGAAAGGAGAGGAAGAATTCATGCAAGGATTTATTTCTAATATATACGTGGAGGGAGAGAAGATATATATAGCTTCATGTGACCGACTGTTTTGTCTGGATCATGCCGGAAAGGTTCTTTGGGTGCGGGGATTACCTAGAAAATCTACCGGGGAGTCTCTGTTGTTCTCGCAAGATAGTACTCTCTATATGGTCAATCAAGGATCGGGTACGGTAAGAGGGGGTGTTAAAAAAAAATGGGGAACACCTTATATTGCTGCATTTGATAAAAAGAGCGGACTCCAGAAATATTTTACCGCGTACCCGCATGATTTAGGTAAAGTAAATCATGTGCAAGTATGGCAAGATTCTTTGTGTGTTTTATTCGATCAATGTTTGATAAAATCTTCTTTGCAAAATACAACGGAAGGAATTAAAATACAGCTTCCGGAAGATAAAGATGTCTCCACGTGTTTTGTCGGAGAGTCTACGTTTGTTCGAGAGAATTCTAAATTTAAAAGTTTGCACGAACGGGATAGCACGAACTATTATATCCTTACCGCGAAACAGAATATTTTGTGCGTAGGTACGGGTATAAAAATTCTTCAACCAGAAGAATATCACGTGTCTTATTTGACTTACAAGGGATATCATTTTATCGCCAGCGGGGAGGAATCTATTGTTATTGATCCTTCAGGAGAATTCTGGGCACATCTTCGGATAAGTCAGAATGCAGTACGGGTGGAAAATAAATTGTATGATGCCCAAGATAATAAGATTGTGATTGTTGATCTGGATGAAGTTGTCCGTTAATTTCCTATTTTCTAATTATTATTCGTACTTTTGCCGGAGTGTTAAAAGTACAGGCAGAATATGGATTTGCTCAAAAAAAGAATCTTACAGGATGGTAAATGCTTTGAAGGTGGCATTTTAAAAGTGGATAGTTTTATTAATCATCAAATGGACCCGATCCTGATGAAGTCAATCGGGGTTGAATTCGTGCGTCGTTTTGCTAACAAGGATTTCAATAAAGTTATGACGATCGAGGCTAGTGGTATTGCCCCGGCAATCATGGTGGGGTATCTTTTGGAATTACCGGTGGTCTTCGCGAAGAAAAAGCAACCGAAGACGATGGAAAACATGATTTCAACAACTATCCGATCTTTTACAAAAGACCGGGAATATAATGTTTGTATCAGTAAAGATTTTTTGAGTAAGGAAGATAGAGTACTTTTTATTGATGATTTTTTGGCGAACGGAAATGCCGCGAACGGGATCATTGATTTGATTCAACAGGCAGGTGCTCAACTCGTGGGGATGGGATTTATTATAGAAAAAGCATTCCAACACGGGGGTGAAGTTTTAAGGGAACGTGGAATTCATGTTGAATCCTTGGCTATTATTGACAGTTTGGATAATTGTCAGATAAAAATAAGATAATATTCTTACTGCAATATTATCAAATGTGCTGATACATATAAAGGAATAATGATATGACCGTAGAAGAAATCTATCCGCTAGCCGTTGAATTCAGGCGTCATTTTCACCAGTATCCGGAATTTGCGATGCAGGAAGTAGAAACCCAACGCTATATCACGGGGGTTTGGGATAAATATAAAATACCTTATCAGGTTGTAGGGACAGGTATTATTGCTATCCTTGGAAAAGGGCAGAAGTGTGTTGCTATTCGGGCTGATATGGATGCTTTAAAGGTTAAAGAGGAAACCGGATTAGCTTATAGTTCATGTAACGAGGGGATGATGCATGCCTGCGGTCATGACATGCACATGGCTATGGTTCTAGGGGCTGCAATCGTGCTTAAATCCCGTGAAGAGGAATTGCAAGGAACCGTGAAGATCGTGTTCCAACCGAGTGAAGAGAAACGTCCCGGCGGGGCACGTTTATTACTTCCCGAATTGTTGAAAGCACCTGTGCCTCAAGCTATATTCGGACAACATATTTTTCCCAATTTACCGACCGGAACTATCGGAATTCGTCCGGGAGCTTTTTTTGCTTCTTCGGATAATATTATATTTTCTGTGGAAGGGAAGGGAACTCATGCAGCTATGCCTCACGCGGGATCAGATCCGATATTAGCCACGGCCTGCCTGATTCAGTTTTACCAGACCCTGATCACGAAATTCAGGGATCCCTTGGTACCGGCCGTACTCTCGATTACTTCGGTGCACGGTGGAACATGTAATAACGTGATTCCCGATAAGGTGGAAGTATTAGGGACTGTTCGCACGCATGATAATGCTTTACGTTATCGAATATTTGAGTTGATAGAAGAAAAATCCAAGGAAATCTGTGCCTTATACGGATGTACATTCACGATGGATAAGACATGGAACGGATTACCGGTACTCGTAAACGACGAGCAATTGACGAAATTTGTAGTGAAAAATGCCACGGAACTTTTCGGTGAAACTAAGGTGATCACGATGAATCATCTTACATTGGGAGAAGATTTTGCAATTTATCTGGAAAAGATTCCCGGTGCTTTTTGGGTATTGGGAGTCTGTCCGCCGGAACAGGAAAGCCTACCCCCGTTGCATAATCCCAAATTATCTCCGGATGAACGTGCGATGAAAACGGGGATCATGTTAATGGTTGAGAATTGCCTGAGATGGTAAATTTCAGGCTAATCCTCCCGATTTATTTTACAAGTTTGAATGTGACTAGTAAACCTTTGTGATCCGTGGGCCAAGTTCCTTCAGGTTTTAAAAATAGATCTTTCGAGGTTTCTTCCAGACGTTGACTTTTGACGATACTTCCCTTGGGACCAAAGATAATGGCATCTTCCAATTCCAGGTTCTTATGAGGGTAATAAAACACGTAATCAATACGTTCTCTTTCATCTGCATTTGGTGTCCATGTTAGTTTCTCTACCGGTCTTAGAGGGTTATCAGCAGGAAAAGTAAAGCCGGGATAATCCAGCACGTTGGGGTAAAGAGTACGGTACGTGTCAATAAAACCGTTATTATCTAGGATTAATGTCACCGTCCACGGGATAATTAAACCGTTGTGGTCGTAAAGGTCTTTTGTCTCCCGAATCCAGTCCAAATGAGAGGGTTCGTTGAAATCTCCCCCGAGGATGACTATTGTACCTTCGGCAATATCTTTTTTTGCGGTTGCAATAAATTCACGGATCGCATCATCCCGTAAAGAAGCATCATTAACTTTTAATACTTCTAACACGGTTTGAGGGATGGGGATGGGTTTCCAGGTAGAGCCATCGTAACCGCGCACGTTATAATAAGCATCGTTCAAGTAATCCAAATGTGCCGTGTAGATTGCGATCTTATGCCCGTCAATGTGAGAAGTCATTCTGTAAATACTTCCGTGATCGTTTTTTTCTGGAAAAACGGTGGTAGAATCCGTGATCGGATGCCGACTTAAAAGTCCGCTATCGTAACTGTAAAAAGAATAATAAGTTTCACCTTTTTCTTTCAGGGATTGCACGATCCGGTCGCAAAAACGGGTGTTGTGGTAGTTACGAACCTCGCTGAAAGTTACGAAATCCGGTTTTAGACGAACGATTTCATTTACAATTGCATCGTAACCACCCGGAATAATGGTTCCTTCCTGCCAGATATTCCATTGGAGAACAGTGAATTTTCCCTTATTGGTATTTTGAGCTGTAATAGTTCCCGTCAGTAGGCAAAGGAATAGAATGATTTTCTTCATGGGCAGGAGTTTAGGTTTGTTTGCTTAACGTGTAAATTGAAAATAGGCTATCGTTTGATTTCGATAGCCTATTGTGAAGTATTTTATTTCGTAAGATCAACTTCTATTGCTGCCGGATAAAGTCTCTCGGGATCAAAGAATGCTGCACAACTATTCACGATATGTTTGAGTTCCGGTTTTACTTTTCCCTTGAAAACTTCTTTGCCGTTAACTGTTAACGTGATTTCTTTATCCAAATTTACTAACTCTTCGCATAGATAAATCATTACTTTTCCCTTTGTTGCTGGTTGATAGCTCTTTTCGAATGCTAATTCTATTCCCCAATTCGGATCTATTTCAGTCGGTTTGTAAGTTACAAGATCAACTTTAAGATCAATATTATTTCCCTTTATATCTAATTCGTAATAGGTTCTGGATTTTGTATCATCATTCGAACGTTCCGTAACGAACAGGTTGTAAAATCCCTTACGATATATTCCATCCATCTCGAAATTTTCCCAACTTACCGTTTTCGGATAGGGATTACGGGTATATTGTTTCAACCAGGGGGTAGTGGGGTGATAATCAATACCATGCCCCATACCGGGGATCAGTTCAACGCTATGGATGAAACTTCCCGGATTCAATTTCTCTAACCGGTCGAATTCATTTTTCACGTATTGCGTGAGTTTATTCCGGTAAAATCCTCTGTCGAGCGCTCCGGTCCGTAAAGAAAAAGCAATATTCCGACAATTCTCAGCAGGTGCATTTTTTAAGGGTTCACCACCTGCCATGGGGCCGGCTCCTGCCAGATAATCGGCGTAAAATGAGGCCAGACGCTGACTACCGTATCCACCCTCGGATATTCCGAAGAAATATACTTTGTTCGGGTTAACCTTCCCGGAAACAAAGGCTAAACGTAACATTTTTTCCCAAGCAAATTGTTTGGCCTTCTGCCACCAGCGATAATAATCTCCCATATTGGGAATTTGCGGTATAAAGTAGATGGATGGAGCATCATCAAATTTCTGGCATATGGCAAGTCCCGTCTTCCATTCGCTACTTTTATCTCCCGATCCGTGCGTGTACAAGTATAAAGAATAACCGTCCTCGGGGGCCGTCTCACCTTTACTTCCCCAATAATAGGGCATGACAGCATTGGGTTCCAGATCGGCCGGAAGATTCCAATGTCCTGATTTCCCTCTTGCTAATTTCCCAAGATCAATTAATTTTTGTTCTGCAAAATTATTGTTAGCATTTTTCCATGCTTCCCAAACAATATGCTGCATTTGTTTCACCTCAGATTGTTTAATCGAGGTCTTATCATCAAATTTTTTTACTTTACCAGCTAAGTAATCAGAGAAAAAAGTCTCTGCTTTTTTTTGAACCTTTTTTTCTGCTTTACTCATTTTCGCCTTTTGTTCTTGTGGAGCAGGCTCTTTTGCCCAACAATTGTTATAAAACATAAACGCAAATGCTAAACTTAACGTTTTAAGGAAGTAAATAGAAATTTTCATTTTATTGTTTTGGTTTTTAATTTATGCAAAATTACGAATAATGGAACAATTCGTCAACCTATTTTGAAAAAGTCCGGGAATTAATGATCCCGGACTTTCAATTTACTGTCTAATCCTAACTTATATTACTTGTAAATTTTTCCGGAGAGTTCTCCACGAAGAACCATTAATCCGTTCATGGCTAAGGCTCTCATTTCATCTTCACCCGGATATACTTTCACTGGGGCGATGAAACCGACCATTTCTTTCACGTAATCTACGAGGAAGGGGTTGTGTGCGATACCTCCTGTTAACAGGATTCCGTCTACCTTACCTTTCAACACGGCAGCCATTTCACCGATAGCTTTACCTACCTGGTATGACATGGCATCTTGTACCAATTTATATTTCGGATCTTTTATGGCTTTCATTTCCACCTCGTAAGCGTCGTTTGTTCCCAGATAAGCCACCAGACCACCTTCACCTTTCAACATTTTCTTTATTTCTGCTTCTGTCTTTTTACCGCTGAAACAAAGTTTTACCAATTGTCCGGTAGGGAGGGCTCCCGAACGTTCCGGAGAGAATGGACCGTCTCCGTCCAAAGCGTTGTTCACGTCAATTACCCGACCGTGATCATGTGCACCGACAGAAACACCACCCCCCAAATGGGCGATAATCAAATTAATGTCCTCGTATTTCTTTCCGAGTTCCTTCGCGTAGGTACGGGCGATAGCTTTTTGATTTAAAGCGTGGAAAATGGATACCCGGGTAAACTCCGGATGTCCCGTCAAACGTGCAACATCTTGCAATTCGTCAACTACAACAGGGTCAGCGATATATGCTTTTGTACCATTGTTTAAAGACTTTGCGATATCGTTTGCGATCAACCCGCCTAAATTAGAAGCGTGTTCACCAAGAGGAGGATTGTTTAAATCATTTATCAACGCTTCATTCACCTCATATACACCGGATTCGATAGGTTTAACTAAACCTCCTCTTCCAACAATAGCATTGATTTCGTTAATATCGAAACCGGCATTTTTCAACTCGGATAGGATGATGTCTTTCCGGAATTGGAATTGTGAAGCCACGTTTTCGAATTTAGCGATTTCTTCTGCAGAATGCTTGATGTTCTTTACAAACTTCTCGGTCTCGTCTTCAAAGATAGCGATTTTTGTAGATGTTGAACCGGGGTTAATCGCAAGAATTTTAAATGACATAGTGTTAATTGTTATTTTTAATATTAATAATTATTCTTTTTCGCACGTTTTGAGGCTGCAAAATTTATAAATTGTAAGCAAAACTCAAAGAAAAAGTGATAATTTATTTCTTATAGAGAATCAATCCGAATAAGCGGATGAATAAAGAGTGTCAATTATGGCTTGAGCTATGATTTTCAGATAATCTGGGGCATTTGCAATAGAATCATGCACGGTACGGGCATATTGGGTCATTGTAAATACTTTGTCAAAGAAAGGAATGGCCTGTTTTTCCGCTAATCCAACCACGGCGTAAACCGGGATTTTTTGCTCCCGGCACAAGGAGGCAATCGTTCCCGGAATCTTGCCATAGAGTGACTGTACATCAATTTTGCCTTCTCCGGTAATCACGACCCCGGCATGAGGGAGATGGTCATGAAAATGGGAGAGAGAAAGGCAATATTCGGAACCGGAAACAAGACGGGCTCCTAACAGGGCGAACATGGCTGCGGTTATTCCTCCTGCAGCACCACCATGCTTTAATTGAAGGAGTTCTTGCCCGGTATGTACTTTTAATAGATTGGCCCACTTGCATAATTGTTGTTCCAACATGACAACTTGTTCTTGTGACGCTCCTTTTTGTGGACCAAATACGGCGGCAGCTCCTTCCGGGCCACAAAGCGGATTGTCAACATCGCATAATATAGTCATGTGGATATCTTTAAACCGTTGCTGTAAGACCCTCGTGTTAATATCTTTAATATCTAGAACATCGTTCCTGTAAATCTCTTGTTCTTTTACAATTGTCAAACCCATTTCCCGAAGTGCTCCTGTTCCTCCATCTACGCTGGCACTTCCCCCGACACATAGAATGAGTTTTTTTGCTCCCTGTGAAATCGCGTGGTTGATCAGTATGCCAAATCCGCCCGTATTCGTGTTTAAGATGTCGTATTCTTCTCTTTTTAGATGTTTCAAGCCACAGGCTTCCGCCAGTTCTATTATCGCCGTATCGCCTTTTAAATAATATGAAGCAAGGCGTTCACGTCCAAGTGCATCCCGGGTAGATATTTTGATCGGAGCGGCTTTTAGATAGTAGGCTATAATTTCGGCCGTACCGTCACCGCCATCCCCCATGGGAAGAGAAATTGTGTGGAGTCCGCATTCTTCAAGTTCGGTAGATAAAATTTTACAAAACTCAAATGCATTCAAGCTACCTTTAAATGCATTGGGAGCTAAAATAATATCACGATCGAGTAAAATCATACATCAGATGTTATCGGGATACACAGATGTCGAGGTAATACTTTTTTCGTTTGCCAATAGCTTCTTCGCGTCTTCAAATGCTTTGCAATAATCCGGGTCGAATAAATTCCTGTCTGGCCATTCTTTCACCCGATCCATGGCCCGGGCCATCATATCCTCTATCTTATGCGGAAAGCGGGGACCAGTCCAATTACTCGTGTTCGTGACAAATGCCCAACTAAAACCATTCTGTTGATGCTTTAACATGGCACTTGTACCCGCTAAAGTTCCAGAACGCCACCAATCTCCCCGGGCATTCGTGTTCATCCAACCGATGGGCAGGGCGTTTTTCTCGCATTTCGTCATGGTTTCCACGCTTTCTTTACAAAGTATATCCGGGTATAGATCGTCGCCGTCAATCGCCGAAAGAAAGCGTAATAACTCGGTAGGAGAGGCAACCCAACCTCCGGCTCCGTAAAGTCCTTCTATATTGTTTCCACCATTACAACGATATACTAGCGTGTCTTTGCCATCACATGAACGAATCAGATCGGCATCAGCTTGTTCGTAATATCTCACTTCGTTCTGGTAACGATCTTCGTAAAGATTATGGGCCAGATGCATATCGTAACATCCCGCAGGAAATAACACGTTATCTTGAATAAAATGCTCGTAATCTTCTCCTGTTACTTCTTCTATAATCTTGGATAAAATGGCATAACCCACGTTAGAATAACTTGTACTTGTCCCTGGGGTGAAGCCGAGCTGTCGGGATAAAACAAATTTGATTGTCGTGTTCAGGTCTGCAGGAGCGGGGACATCCATTTTTTTTGCGATATCTACCGGGCAGAACATGGGATCACCCATACGATTGGTAAAACCGCCTTGATGACGCAACAGGTTTTCCACGGTGATGCTTTTTGTCCGCTTGTCTTTTATTGGAGCATAAAGTGTCGTGTCGTTCAATATTCCATCTTCACCGAAAACTTTATCCTCTAAAGATAGTTTCCCGTTTTCAACCAGTTTCATGATCCCTGCCGCCGTGATTAACTTGGAGACAGAAGCAATCCGGAAAATATGATTCACGTCGGTCTTCACGTCATTTTCCTCGTCGGCATAACCGTAACCTTTACTGTAAATCAACTTGCCATCTTTCATGATTGCCAAAGAAGCTCCTTTTATTTCCCATTGATTCATAAAACGTTCAATGGTTTGATCTAAACGTTTTGTTTCAATAAGATCTGAATATTCATTATTGAACAAATCGTGAATGGCCACGGTAAGCGTGTCTTGAGGAATATCTTCTTCTACCTGAATCTCTTCCGTGTAAGATTTCCAGGGTTTAAAACTGATGATTAGAAAGAATAGTATAACTAATATCGTGTATTTCATTACATGCAATTAAAAGAAAAAAACGTAATATTCTATGACAAAAGAACATTACGTGGGCAATATTAATAAAAAAGTGTGTGCTTTCAAAATAATTGCATGTAAAACACCCTTAAAAATTCTTACTCAGTAAATCGAAGTAACGTTCCATAACTTTCATCAGCAACGGATGATGCGGATTAAAGGCAATTCCATCAATTCGGGCAATGGGTAACACCAGTGGGGAAGTTCCCGTGATAAAGGCCGCTTCATAAGTCGCGATATCTTTATAATTCACACATTTCTCGATAACGTTGAGCTTGTCTTCCTGGCAGATATTTAGTACCCGTTTTCGGCTGGTTCCGGGTAATACATAGGGAAGAGGAGCCGTATACAACGTGTTATCCCGGATAAAGAATACGTTAGAGCGAGAACCTTCTGTGATACATTCGTCCTCGTCGATCAGTAAAACCTCGTAAACACCTTTTTCCTGTAAAATCTGATTCGTCATTTCTCGTAAACCGGAATTGATGTATTTAACTTCTGCATTTTCTCGCATGGCTCGGCAGGTTACCGTGTCAACTCCGTGTTGGTAAGCCTCTTCGGCGGGATAAGAATGTTTTATCTGGTACACGTATTCATCAATGCCGGAAGAGGTGATCCGAAGTACGTATTTTATATTACCTTCTTTGATATTTTCAAGTTGAATCAACCGGTTTAACTTGTCTTCCACATGCAAAGACTTCAGATTAATGTCAAGACTTGATTTTTTGATTGAATTATCAAGTCTCAATAGATTATCATTCAGAAATATAACCTTCCCTCTAAAAACTCGACATACCTCGTAAATACTGAGTCCCTGATTTAATATTTCTTCAGAATATTCTTTATTATCAATCGGTTTATTATTAAATAGCATCATGTGTTTATCTCCTTTCATGGATCGCGAATTTATGTTTTAAAACGATTATATTCCCGGAAATGTTCAGAAAATTTGTCGGAAGATTAAGGCAAATGCGTCAAAACGCTTTCGTACTAGTCCGTAAAGTCCATAAAGTCATGCCTTGGCATCTAAAGTCCATAAAGTAACGAGTGTCCTTCGGACGAGGCTTACCGACAGCTTAGCTATCGTGGACAAAGCGCCCGTAGGGTCCATTAACTTTACAGACTTTATGAACTTTACAAACTTTTGACTTGAAGGGCAAAGCGTTTTGAAGCGTTTGCCCTGATATGTCTTGTAACTTTCGATAATTTACGCTACTTTTGGCTGATATATGGAAACACGAGAACAAATAGAACGAATAGAGCATTTCCTAAAAGAAGTCGTTGTAAATGAGATTGCTAAATTGCAAGGAGTGGGATTGTCATACATGCAATTTGTTATTATGGGACAAGCTATTGAAGTTTTGGGAAGTTTCTTGGACAACAAACCCATGAAAGCCAAAGGACAGTCTGCCAAACGTTTTTCGTTAGGCGTGAAAAAACTATTCGGGGGGCGTTATCGTTTGTTGAATGACAATTGTTTCTTGTATGATAAACTTCGCAACCAAATGACGCACACTTTTATCCCGGGAAACGATTTGATCCTGTTGAATCAAGCGGAGAATACCAAAGGATATAAACATTTACAGATGGCAGACGGTAAGCTGGTTTTAATTTCCGAGGTTTTCTATGAAGATATATGCAATGCTTGTGAACGACTTTTGGAAGCTATTAAAAGTGGTGTGTTACCTCCTAAAAATATCGCTTATTAATGATGGAACAACAAGATAAAATCATATTGATCGGGGCCGGAAACGTCGCTCATCATTTAGCTGCCGCTCTCTTGAAAGCGGGAGAGAATTTGTGCCAGATATACAGTCGGACGCTTGATGCGGCTCGGCAACTGGGAATGAAGACCGGTATTTCATACACGGCAGAAATCAACGAAATTTACCCGGATGGAGATGTTTATATATATAGTGTAAGTGATGACGTGCTACCTTCTATTGTTAAGACGATTAGAATGAAAGATGATGCGTTGATTTTGCACACTTCCGGAAGTCAGTCTATAGATGTTTTCAAGTCTTTCGCTCGGCACTACGGGGTACTTTACCCTATACAGACTTTTTCCAAGAAAAGGGAATTGGATTTCAGGGAAATCCCCTTGTGTATTGAAGGGAATAGCGCTTCCGTGCTGAGTAGAATAAAAAGAATGGCAGAAAAGTTATCGGATAAAATATACGAAATCAATTCTGCCCAGCGTAAAGAATTGCATCTGGCCGCAGTCTTCGCTTGTAATTTCCCGAATTATTTGTATAGTGTGGCCGGAAAATTGTTAGAAAATAGTGGATTACCTTTCTCGATGTTGCGTCCGTTAATTTTCGAGACAGCCCACAAGGTGATGCTATTAAGTCCGGAAGAAGCCCAGACGGGACCGGCCAGACGAGGGGATGAAAGTATCATGAGTATGCACAAAAACATGCTGAAAGGAGATAAAGAGTTATTGAAAATATACACGATGTTATCGGAGGCTATCCGGGAATCTCAGGATAAAGAAGATACGGAAGAACAAAAGATCCCCCCGATAGAAATAATTGATATGCCCACATTGTGGTAAACTAGATAAAAAAGATATAGTATGAAGTTGTTCAAGGAAGAATTAAAAAAGGTTGAAGCATTCGCATTTGATGTGGATGGAGTGTTTTCCCGTCACGAAATGAATATCACTTCAGAGGGTGATTTGGTACGTACATCTTGTACGAAAGATGGTTACGCCATGATGTATTGTACCAAGAAAGGTTATCCGGTTTGTATTATTTCAGGGGGACAGGCTCCAGGAGTTCGGGAACGTTTTGAAAAACTAGGCGTGAAGGACGTGTATCTTGGGGTTGCCAATAAAGTGGAAGCCTTGAACGAGTTTCTTCAAAAATATAATCTTGATCCGGAGAACGTGATGTACATGGGGGATGATATACCGGACTACAATGTCATGCAAATCGTGGGTATGCCCGTGTGTCCCTCGGATGCGTGCGAGGAAATAAAAGCCATTTCACGTTACATTTCAGACACGCCGGGAGGACTCGGTTGTGTGCGGGATGTTGTCGCTCAGGTGCTAAAAGCCAAAGGCGAATGGATGGATACTCACTGTTACGTGAAATGTATGTAATCGTGGGATTCTAAAATCTAAGAATTTGAAAATGAAATAATATCAGATGTTGGAAATTTTCAAGTTAATACGACTCAGAACAATAGCGTTCACGGCATTCACGATGTATGCCATGCGCTTTTTTGTCATCCAGCCCGTGTTGGACAAGGCGGGGTTCACCTTACAAATGCCGGACGGGGATTTCTCTCTTTTGGTAATTGCGGTATGTTGTCTAGTTTCAGCCGCTTACGTGATAAATGATTATTTCGACACGAAAGCAGACCGGATTTCCGGTAACAGACCCGTAATCGTGGGTAAAACGATCAGTCGTCGGGCAGCCATTACCCTTCATTCGATTCTGAATGTTGTGGCCGTTGGAATAGCCGCTTATCTCGCATGGAAAGTGAATCACGGTGAGATCGTGTTGCTATTTTTACTGATATCCTTGATATTATGGTTTTATTCTTCTCGGATCAAAAAACGTTTTTTGTGGGGAAATCTGGTCGTGGCCGTTTTAGCCGGGTTGATACCGCTTACGGTGATTACCTTTGAAATCCCATTACTAAGTGATGTTTATTCGGAAGTCGTGTTGAAGACTCACGTGGGCTTTGCATACGTTTTTAACTGGACGTTATGCTTCTCGTTCTTCCTTTTTATCAACATGTTGATCTATGAAATAAACAAAGATATATACAGTATTAATGGTGATCGGGCTGATGATATTGTCACCCTGCCCGTGAAGTACGGAATCCCGACAACCCGGAAGATCATTATCGCCCTGATAGCCGTCGCAATTCTTTCTTTGATCGCTTTTTTACTGGTAGGCTTTATTTGTACTCCGGTAATATGGAGCTATTTTGTTATCGCTCTGATTATCCCGTATCTAGTGTATGGTTACTCGGTATTAAAAAACGACCGGATGAAATTCCAATTACGGATGATCCGGTTAATCATGGTTTTGTGTATAGGGGTGAGCGTGTTCTGTAAACTATGTGAATAATAGGGAAATGTATTCAATTAAAAACTATAAATTAATATTGGCATCCGCGTCGCCACGAAGACAGCAGTTAATGAAAGATGCAGGGTTTACTTTTGAAATCAGGCTAAAAGATATCGAGGAAACGTATCCTCGTGAATTGGCTTTAGAAAAAGTACCGGAATATTTATCGCGGGTGAAAGCGGAAGCATTCCGGGGGGAGTTGAAGCCTGACGAGGTGTTGGTGACAGCTGACACGGTAGTTTGCATTCACGATAAGATTTTAGGTAAGCCCGTAGATCGTACCGATGCGATCCGTATGTTGCAGGAGTTATCTGGAAACCGTCATTTGGTTATCACGGGAGTAAGCGTGACAACCCGCACGGAACAACATTCCTTTTCGGCATTGACAAACGTATTTTTTAAAACATTATCTATCGAAGAAATAGAGTTTTACGTGGATACATATAAACCTTTTGATAAGGCAGGGGCTTACGGTATCCAGGAATGGATCGGGTACATTGGGATCGAACGCATAGAGGGATCATTCTATAACGTGATGGGATTACCCGTGCAGAAATTATATGAAACATTGCGAAAATTACAATTCTAATAATAAATAACATTTTAAAATACCAGTAAATGAGAAAAATTGCATTATGCTTTTTGGCTTTCATTCTGATAGCCTTGCCGAGTTTGGCAGACGAGGGAATGTGGATTCCGATGTTGTTGAAGAAATACAACATAGAAGACATGCAAAAAGCCGGTTTTAAATTGACGGCAGAAGATATCTACGATATCAATCAGGCATCATTGAAAGACGCCGTGATCGGGCTGGGAAGAGAAGATTCCCCGTTTCATCATTTCTGCACGGGAGAAATCGTGAGTGATCAGGGGCTAGTGATCACCAATCATCACTGCTCGTTCGGGATGATTCAAGCGCATTCCAGCTTGGAACATAACTATTTGAGAGATGGCTTCTGGGCTAAAACTCAAAAGGATGAATTAACTAATCCTAATATCACGGCCTCTATTCTGGTGCGTATGGAAGACGTGACGGATAAAATCAATGCAGCCGTGAAGGACGAGATGCCGGAGGCTGAGCGTGCCAAAATAATAAAAGATATATGCCGTAAATTAGAAGCTGAAGCAGTCAAAGGTACGAACTTGAAAGCAAACATTAAACCGTATTTTAACGGGAACCAGTATTTCCTGTCCGTGTTCAAAATTTTTCGGGATGTACGTTTGGTTGGGGCTCCTAATTCCGCCATCGGTAAGTTCGGGGGCGACACGGATAACTGGACATGGCCGCGCCACACGGGAGACTTCTCCGTGCTTCGGATATATGCCGGAGCGGACAATGAACCGGCAGCGATTTCCGGAAGTAATGTACCTTACAAACCGGCTAAGTTTTTCAAGATTTCAGCACGGGGGGTACAGGAAGGTGATTTTACCATGGTCTTCGGCTATCCGGGAACGACAAATGAATATTTGACCTCTTATGCTATTGATCAAATCGCCTCGGTAGAGGACCCGCACAAGATTAAAATCCGGACAGCGAAACTTGATGTGATTAACGCTGCCATGGAATCGGATGAATTATTGCGCATCAAATATGCGGCGAAAGCGGCAAGCGTGGCAAACGCGTGGAAAAAATGGCAGGGAGAAATTAAAGGATTGGATCGTTTCAGCACGGCTGACAACAAGAGAATTCTGGAAAGGAATTTTGAAAACTGGGCAAAAAGCAACGGGAAAACAAAATATATCGGTTTGACCGATCGTTTTAAAGGGTTATATGATGCCCGCCGGGAATATATACTGGCTGCAGCCTATGCTTCCGAGGCCGGGTTGGGAGGAGCTGAAGTTATCAAGTTTGCCCGTGGGATCGAACAGGCTTTGGAAAACTATGATAAATTTGAAGACAAGGATAAGCTGAAACAGTCTTTGAAAGATTACGTGGAGGCTTTCTACAAAGATTATGACGTGGCGACGGACCAACAGATTTTGACGGAAATGTTGAAGTTGTATAATAACGAGGAAGTAGGTGATCAGTGGATTCCTTCCGTTGTACGCCTTAGTCCGAAATACGCCAAGAATAACGCGTACGACCGTTTCGCCGCGGATATATTCAAGAAATCACTTTTCACGAATAAAGAACAGCTATTATCGTTTATTGATCATTTATCGGCTAAATCAATCGAAAAATTAGAAAAAGACCCGGTTATAATATTATCAACGGGTATTTACACGTTGTATTCAGAGAAAATTCGTCCGGAATTAAGCAAGATCGAGAATGAACTAAAATCTTTGAATCGTTTGTGGATGGCCGGATTGATGGACATGCAACCCGACAAGACTTTCTATCCGGATGCCAATTCAACCTTGAGAATTGCTTACGGGAAAGTGGCCGGATACCATGCTACTGACGCCGTGTATTACACGCATTATACCACCTTGAAAGGTATTATGGAAAAAGATAACCCGAATATCTACGATTATGATGTTCCCCAGAAATTAAGGGATTTGTACAAGAATCGTGATTTCGGACCTTACACGCAAGACGGGGAAGTGCCAGTTTGTTTTATCGCGACAAATCATACCACGGGAGGAAATTCCGGTAGTCCGGTGTTGGATGCGGAAGGCAATCTGATAGGTCTGAACTTCGACCGTGCTTGGGAAGGAGTGATGTCGGATATGCAATATAGCCCGGAAATCTGTCGGAATATCGCTGTTGACATTCGCTACGTTCTTTTTATCATAGACAAATATGCGGGTGCTCAACACCTGATTGATGAAATGGAAATCATTCGATAAATAATAAAGAAAAATCGGGAGCAAAGCTCCCGATTTTCTTTTATCCTAATCGTTTGTTTACGATGTCCCAGTTTACAATATTCCAGTAATTTTCGATGTATTTCGGTCTTGCGTTTTGAGTATCCAAGTAGTAGGCATGTTCCCAAACGTCAATCGTTAAAATTGGTTTTTTACCATGTTTCAGTGGCGTATCAGCGTTACCAGTTTGCACGATTTCCAGTTTACCGCTCTTGTCAACAACCAACCAGGCCCATCCTGAACCAAATAAGGTAGTGGCTGCTTTAGCAAAAGCTTCTTTGAAGGCGTCAAAGCTACCGAATGATTTATCAATTAATTCTTTCACTTTTCCCGTTGGGGTAACTTTCGTTGCGTTGTGAGCTTGGAAAGCCTCGAAATAGAATATATGGTTGTAAGTTTGTGCCGCATTGTTGAATATACCACCTTCGGATTTCATCACGATACCTTCCAAGCACATTTTCTCGAATTCGGTTCCGGTGATCAAGTTATTCATGTTCGTGATATAAGTGGCAAGATGTTTGCCATAGTGGTATTGAATGGTTCTCTCACTAATATAAGGCTCTAATGCGTTTTCTTTATAGGGGAGAGGAGGTAATTTAAATTTGTTGTCTTCACCTCTTGCATTTATAATATCCGATGACATTAGCACGTCTAGATCTTTGTACTCTTCTGTTTTCATATCCTTATGTTTTAAAATTAAACTGTTTTAAATTTACTAATTCTATTAGATAGATACGACAAAATGTAAAAAGAGGTTTCATTTTTAGACAAAAAATATGATTTTCTTTTTTTCGGATAGGAAAGTAAAGATTATTATCGTGAATACAGGAGGGAGGAGTCCTTTTTTGGGGGTGACAACGAATCTAAAACACCCCAAAAAATCATTATCGGACTTTTTGGGGTGTTTTAAATTTTACTTTCCGGCTTATTTCTACCGTTTTAAAATAACCCCGAATTCAAGCGTATTTGTTTTATTCATTACTCCCGTGACATAGGCGGTAATACCTGCAATCTCTGCGGGTGTGGCATCCGGCTTAATTTGATTTACAAGCATGGGCAACATCGTTTGAAGCATTCCCTGAACAGCGACTTTATTCAAGTACATAATCAAATTTCCGTCTTCAAATTTATATATCAAGCTGATTTCCGGAATGTTAATTTCTTTTTGTGCAATTTTTTCAAGAGCATCTTTATCAATCGTGACCCCGATTACATTGTTTTGTACGACGTAGGCTGCCTTTAAAGAGGCTGCTTTTCCGTCCATGGTCATCATAATCTCAAGTTCCGAATTCGAGACAAACTTGATACCGGTGAAATAATCACTCATTTTATCATTTGCAATCTCTTTCAAGAATCCGGCTGCGAGATTTGCAGGAACTGCCGTCAGTCCACTTAATGCCGGATTAATAAAACCCAGATCGACGCCTTCCGGCAATTGAATGTTTGCATCTTGATAATCAAATACTAGATGGCAATTTTCATATTTCCAAGTCCCGGTTAAATCTTCCGTGTCTTTATCATCATCATCACTACAAGAATAACATGTACATACCGTCAATAGCACGGCTACTAAGTAAATTAATTTGTTTTTCATATCGCGTATTATTAAAATTATAATTTTATAGTTATTGAAGCTCCAAAGCGAGATGGTGCTCCGGATTGTCCCGACTGCAAGTATTCCGGCAAATTCCTACCAACCGGACTGTTGAACATATAACAGAAGAATGCCTTGTCAAGAATGTTCTTCCCCCACACGTGGAAGTCTATATGTTTGCCGGAAACACTCAAATCTAAATTCCATAAGAAATAAGGTTTTTGCTTCATCGTGTTCGCCTCGTCGAAATATTGGGTTCCGAAACCGGTGACTGATGTATTCGCCATGAAAGTTTTAAACAAAGATGATCTTACATTCTTGGAATATGCGAATCCCGTGTTCATCGTGAATTCCGGGGCCATCACTATCTTATTACCCTCGTATTCTTTCGTTAGATGATGGTAATATTCCGAGTTACTGTAACCGGAAGAGAGGAAGTAAATCAATTGTGGCATACATTCCCAGCTCAGGTCGATTTCTGCCCCTAGGCTTCGTGCATCTCCCGCATTCTTAATGATCGGACCCATCATTTCCATCACGAAAATCTGCTGATCTTTCCAGTCAATATAGAAAAGAGCCCCGTTCATGTTAAAACGTCCGTTAGGACTAAAATATTTGGCTCCGATCTCGTAATTCCACAAAGATTCTTTGCTGTAGTCCAGTTTCACGATTTGAGTGGTCATCTCATTAGAAATAATGTTGTATCCCCCGGCTTTGTAACCTTTGGAAACATTCACGTAAGTTGATAACATTTCGTTCCATTTTTGTAAAATGGAAAACTTGGGTAACCAGGATGCGTACGAGTGGTCTTCGTCCCAATCATGATAGCCTTCCAATTTACTGGCCCCGTGAAATAACAGGCTATCCCGGTAGGTAAGGGAGGCTTTCTCGTAATCATACCTGATCCCGGCCGAGACGAACAATCCCGGTAGAAGGTTTTTCAGCGTGATTTGCCCGTACCCGGCAATTCCCCAAGTCGAAGTATTGTTATAATACGCGGCTTGATCCAAGTCCAAGGGAAGCAACAGGTGACGTTCTGTTCCGAAAGTTGCCAAATAGTCGTTCGTCAAATCCTTGTAGAACCCGAAGCTCCCGATCGTCCAATCCATTTTTTCTCCCTGTGTGGATTGATAGTTGATTTCCTGCGTGATCAGGTCTTGATTGGACTCTTTACCGTTCTGGAATACATCGTGATACGTGAAATCGGCATCGAGTTCCTGCTTGTCTTTGGACCACGCGTAAGAAGTTATCCAGTTTAACGTGGTTCGCGAAAAATGCTTTTGTACATTCACGTTGGCAGACAATAAATCCCGTTTGTAGGAGGCGTCCGCATTGTAATTTACCCGATAACGATGTACTTTCAGTGAATCAATGGCATGGTAGGCGTAACCGTCATCAAAGCTATGATTGTAATTCACGCCGAAAGCGATTTTCCAAGAGGCATCCGTGAATACGCTTGCCTGGTAGCGGATGTCGTACGAATCGGATTTGTTTGGTTTACCCCCGGTAAAGTCATTTTTAAAATAGCCGTCGGTACGGTTATAGGCAAATGACAGTTTGTTATACAAAATTTTTTCGATGGGAAGGTTCGCCATAACCATATAATTTTGTGAATTATAGCTGGAATACCCGGCTTTTGCCTGTAATGAAAATTTCGTGGCAGGTGGGTTGGTTCGGATATTTATTAATCCGATAATACTGTTTCGCCCATACAAGGTTGTTTGCGGACCTCGCAACACTTCGATCTGTTTGATGTCGTAAAGATCAAAGATAAAAGCGTTTTTATCAAAGATCGGTACACCGTCAACATATAATCCCACGGGAGGAGTTCCCGATACAGTTCCGATTCCGCGGACGTAGAGTGGGGTTGAAAGTTTTAGCCCGCCTTCCTGCATGTAAAAATTAGGGACAATTCCCGATAAGTTTCGGAGGTCCGGGTTGTTCTCGTTCAACAGGTTTTTACCACTGATCACGCTAAGGGCTATGGGAATCTCGCTGATAGACAATTCTCTTTTCTCTGCCGTGATAACGACTTCTTTTAATTGCTTGATGACATTGAACGTTGAATCATTTGTCTGTACGGTCTGCGACCGTTGTGCAAATAAACAACCGGACATAAAAGTCAATAGCAACGTGCTATATATTATCCGCATGGATGTTGTTTTTGATTAAAATATACTGTTTTATTCTACACTTTGTGAAAGTATGTGGCTCTGAATCAAACTACCGGGGGAGCCCGAAGGGCTGTTATAGAGAGATTGGGATCTTTGTATATGAAACAAGTATATCGTCTGATATTTGACGGATCATTTTTTACACTTACGCGGGGAAGTTCTTTTTTAGAAGCCGTGTCTTTTTTTTCCGTAGTCCGGTAACTATAATAGACCTCGTTTTCGTTCACTTTATAGGTCGCAACAGTCTCGTATCCAGGAAGTGCATCCGGGAGCTTTGTTTCGTTTTGTGAATAAAAACATATCACGAAGAATGCAGAAACAAGCAAGTAAACAAATATGTTCGTAGATGGTCCTATAAAAAACATGGTGCAAATCTATAAAATATTGGATTGGTATATACCGGGTTAGACAAAAAAAATCAGATAGATTCTCTAATTAGAACAGTTCTAAATTTTCTCGAAAAAAGGAAGTGAGTGTTGCATTTATAAAAAAGATAACGATATTTGCACTCGATATAAAATTGTAACAATTACAAATAAACAATGAATACAGTTCAAGATACGAGAGAGTATTTGCTGAAATATAACATCAAGCCGTCAATGCAGCGAATGGCTATCATGGATTTCTTGATAGCTAACCGGATTCATCCCACGGCTGACGAGATTTACAATGCTTTATATCCGACGATTCCCACGTTGTCAAAAACAACCGTGTACAATACGTTGAAATTGTTCACGGAACAAGGAGCCGTAAAAGCGCTTGTAATTGACGAGAAAAACGTGCGTTTTGATATTGACACGACAAGTCACGCCCATTTCATGTGTTTGGGATGCGGGTGCGTGTACGATCTCCCGATAGAGAACCAAGAGGCAATACAACTGGAAGGCGTGGGGGAGTTGACTATCACTGAAATTCACCTTTATTACAAGGGGTATTGTAAAAAATGCGCCGAGGGAAAAGGAAAAAACATATTATTATTACATTAAAAAAGTGCGTTATGAAAAAATTTATCTGTACAGTATGCGGTTACGTTCATGAAGGAGATGAAGCCCCGGAATTTTGTCCTCAATGCAAACAACCGAAGAGTAAATTCAAGGAATTGGTTGAAACTGAAGGAGCTTTGACTTTCGTTGATGAACATCGTATTGGAGTTGCTAAAGGTGTTGATCCGGAAGTTCTTGAAGGACTAAGAGCTCATTTTAACGGAGAATGTACGGAAGTCGGTATGTATTTGGCAATGAGTCGTCAAGCTGATCGCGAGGGATATCCTGAAATTGCGGAAGCATTCAAACGTTATGCTTGGGAAGAAGCGGAACACGCTTCTAAATTTGCAGAACTTCTGGGTGAATGCGTGTGGGATACCAAGACGAATTTGAAAAAACGTATGGAAGCAGAAGCCGGGGCTTGCGAGGACAAAAAACGTATCGCCACGCTGGCTAAAAAATTAGATTTGGATGCGATTCATGACACCGTGCATGAGATGTGCAAGGACGAAGCGCGTCACGGTAAAGGTTTCGAGGGATTGTATAATCGCTATTTCAAATAATCAAAGTACCTTATAAATCATAAGTAGTACTTCTAATTAATCAACAATGGATCATTGCAAATCATTGATCTGTTGTTGATTAATATTTTATTTCAATTTTTATACTTGATTAGCGTAACTTTGCTTCTTATCTTCTCGTAATACAAACAAATTAGAACTTAACACGGAAATTTGTATGAGAACTTATAGATGCGAAGACGTCACTTTATCAGATAAAGGCATAGACAGTAGAGGTTGGTTGTGTAATCCTCAGGAAAAAGGTAAAAAACCAGCGATCCTAGTTTTAGGACCTAAAAATACTTCAACAATCCCTGTATTATTACAATACGCCACGCGTTTGGCAAATTATGGTTTTGTTGTTTTGGGACTGGAAGAAACTCAAAATGTGAAGGCGGCTATTGATTATTTGAGTTTGAAGGATGAAGTGGACCCGAATAAAATGTATGCCATGGGTATATGTAACGGGACCAATGAAGTCTTGGCAAGTACGGAAGCTGAAAAACGCTTAAAAGCGATTGCCCTCGTGGCCGGATGTTACAAACGGAAAGAGGCTTCCCGGGTAAAAGTCCCCACGATTGTCATTCACGGGGGAGAAAACGAGCAAGGGTATCAATCGGCAAGACGTGTGTACGATACGATCTGTGCTGAAGAGAAACTCGCTATATGGGAAGGTTCTGTTTCCCATGCCCAGTATTTTGATGATCCACTCGTGTTGGACAAAACGGTACGTAACGTTTTCCGTTGGTTTAAAACACATTGACAACCACACTATATATTTGAAAAGACCGCCGCTAGTACTAGCGGCGGTCTTTTATTTTATTCCCACCATTGATAAAAGTGATGGATGGCACCATGACCGTGTCCGATCCGGTATTCGGCGGCCGTCTCGATAGCCCCGTGCAGGTATTGTAATGCGGCGGCCACGGCTTGCTCCAAGGGGAGGTCGTGAGCCAGATAAGCGGCGATAGCGGAAGACAAGGAGCACCCCGTACCATGCGTGTTTGGAGTGTCGATCTTCTTCGAGGGGTAGCGGTATTCCTGATCGTTCGTGCAATCAATTAAAACATCTGTTATTTCCTCGCATTCCAGATGCCCCGCTTTCAGTAACACATTACGAGCCCCGACCTTTTTTAAAGCGGGAATTGCGAGATACAAATCTTCTTGTGTTTGTATCTTCTTACCGGATAAAATCTCAATCTCGTAAATATTCGGGGTGATTAACGTGGCCAGCGGGAAAAGTTCTTTCTGGAGGACTATAATCGCCTCTTTCTGCACCAATAAATCTCCAGATGTGGCCACCATGACGGGGTCTACCACGATATGTTTGATCGGGTAATCCGCAAGTACGCGGGTTATTGTCTGGATGACTTCCACGGAATGTAACATCCCGATTTTCACCGTGTCAGCACCGATATCATCCAGGCAGGCCCGAATTTGGGCTTCGATAACCTGAACGGGGAGCGGCTCAATCGCTTTCACTCCCAACGTGTTTTGCGCCGTGACGGCAGTTATCGCGGTCATGGCAAAACATCCGCAAGCGGAAATTGATTTTAAATCCGCCTGTATTCCTGCACCGCCACCACTATCTGATCCGGCAATGGATAAAACTCTTTTATAAGTCTTCATCGTTTTTCTATTAATTAGAAAGATCGGGCATAAAGCACAAAAATAGCCGGACGTTTGTTTATGTCCGGTTTTACGTGTTTCCAATCTTTTATTGACATGGTTTTTATATATTCGTTTTCTGTCGTGATATCACAGGCTATCGTGAGCCGGGTCGTGGGAGATAGAGCGGAAATAATGTCTTCGAACAATTGCAGGTTTCGGTAAGGAGTCTCGATAAACAACTGGGTGCGATTTTCTACTGCTGATTGTTTCTCGAAAACTTTCAAGGCCTTGATCCGCTCCGGTCGGGTAACCGGCAAATAACCATTGAACGAGAAATTCTGACCGTTGGCCCCGGATGCAATAAGTGCCAATAGGATAGAAGAAGGCCCAACCAAGGGGATAACCTGGTAATTATGTTTATGTGCCAGAGCCACTAATTCGGCTCCCGGATCGGCAATGCCGGGACATCCGGCCTCGGAGATGATCCCCACATCCTGATCCGCAAGGTAAGGAACGTAAGTCTCTATATCCTTAATGTCCGAATGTTCATTCAAGTCCAGAAAAGTAAGTTCATCGATATTGATCGATTTCTCTATCTTTTTCAGATAACGACGCGTGTTTTTCACGTTTTCAGTCGCGAACACCTTGATATTCTTTATAATATGAACCACATCTTCGGGGATAACCCCACCTATCGCTGTTTCCCCAAGAAGATTGGGGATTAAATATAGTTTTCCCATAATAAAATGTTTGCGGCAAATATACTGGATTATTCCGAATCTTATTAATTTTGCAATGCACATAAAGCATCCCGTACAGAGTTTTCTTATCGGGAAGTAATATATAAGCAGTTTTCAACGAATGAAAGTAACAATTTTAGGGAGTGGAACCTCGCAAGGTGTTCCCGTTATCGCGTGTGATTGTGAAGTTTGTCGGTCAACCGATGAACATGATAAACGTTTGAGGTGTTCGGCCATGATTGATATCGGGGAGAAAAAATTAATTATAGATGCTGGTCCCGATTTCCGCACGCAAATGCTACGGGCCGGGGTGAAAGATGTAACCGCCTTACTGTTGACGCATGAACATAAGGATCACATCGGGGGGCTGGATGATATCCGGGCATTCAACTGGGTGAAAAATGGAGAAGTGGATATCTACTGCAACCAACGTACCAAGGATGTTATTTATAAAGACTATGATTATGCTTTTGCCGAGTTCAGGTATCCCGGAGTTCCGGAGATGAATATTCACGTGATCGACGAGGCCCCTTTCCATATTGATGATATCGAGGTGATCCCGGTGACGGTTATGCATTACAGGCTTCCGGTATCCGCTTTCCGGATTGGTAATTTTGCTTATGTCACGGATGCAAATTTCATTTCGGAGGAGAGTATGAAAAAACTGGAAGGAGTGGAATACATGGTGATTAACGCCTTACGCAAAGAGATTCATTTATCTCATTTTACATTGAATCAAGCGATTCAGGTCGTACAACGATTAAACGTGAAGCAAGCGTATATCACGCATATCGGGCATCAAATGGGACTGCACGAGCAGGTTTCTTTGGAATTGCCGGAGAATGTAAAGTTGGCATACGACATGTTAACATTTGAATTTTAAAATCTTATTACCGGGTCCGGGGCTTATTTTGTTAAATAAGCATTGAAGAAGTGGAAACACACGAATAAAAAAAGGTTTAAAATTTCCGTTAATCCACTGTTTTTATTACATTTGTGGGATTTTAGCATGATAGGGGTGAAATTTAAATTAAATCCCTGTCAGATAATGCGTTAATAGAGTAATTTAATATTATAAATGGAAAACGTCGGAGAAAAAATTATCAAGATCAACATCGAGGAGGAGATGAAATCTTCGTACATTGATTATTCAATGTCGGTGATTGTGTCGCGTGCATTGCCTGATGTTAGGGACGGTTTGAAACCGGTACAGAGAAGGGTTTTGTTTGGAATGAGTGAATTGGGAGTTACCTCTGGTAAACCATTCAAAAAGTCAGCGAGAATCGTGGGAGAGGTACTCGGAAAGTACCACCCGCACGGGGATAGCTCGGTTTACATGGCGATGGTTCGTATGGCTCAGAGTTGGTCTTTACGTTATCCCTTGGTTGACGGGCAGGGAAACTTCGGTTCGGTGGACGGTGATAGTCCGGCAGCAATGCGTTATACCGAGGCTCGTTTAATGAAAGTTACGGAAGATACTTTAGCTGATTTGGACAAAGACACGGTAGATATGATCCCGAACTTTGACGAATCATTGAAAGAACCTAGCGTATTGCCGACAAGAATACCCTTGTTACTTGTAAACGGTGCATCCGGTATTGCCGTTGGTATGGCAACAAACATGGCGCCTCACAATATAGGGGACACGATTGATGCCATTTGCGCGTATATTGATGACAACGATATTGAAATCGACGAGTTGATCCGGATCATCAAAGCCCCGGATTTCCCGACAGGAGGTACAATTTACGGTTATAGCGGCGTGAAGGAAGCTTACCACACGGGAAGAGGACGTGTCGTTATCCGTTCAAAAACATCCATTGAAACCACACCTCACGGCAGGGAAAAAATTATCGTACACGAGATCCCGTATATGGTAAATAAGGCGGAATTAATTTCCCGTATCGCGGATTTGGTGAATGACAAGAAGATAGAGGGTATTTCCAATATTAACGACGAGTCCGATCGTAGCGGTATGCGTATCGTTATTGATTTGAAGAAAGACGCGATCGCTAATGTCGTCCTGAACACATTATTAAAACATACGGCACTTCAAACTTCATTCGGGGTGAATAATATCGCCCTGGTTGGCGGAAGACCACGGTTGTTGAATCTGAAAGATTTGATTCGCCTTTTCGTGGAACATCGGCATGACGTGATTGTTCGCCGGACGCAGTTTGAATTAAAACAAGCCGAGGACAGGGCACACATCCTGGAAGGTTTAATCATTGCCAGCGACCATATCGACGAGGTAATCCGGATTATTCGCGCTTCCAAAACACCGGAAGAAGCGAAGAACAATTTAATTGAACGTTTCTCCTTGACTGAAATTCAAGCTCGTGCTATTGTAGAGATGAGATTGCGTCAATTGACGGGTCTGGAGCAGGATAAACTGAGAGCCGAGTATGACGATATAATGAAATTGATCGAGCATTTGAAGGATATCTTAGCTAGCTTGGAATTGAGGATGCAAATTATAAAGGATGAATTGATTCAGGTAAAAGCTCAATATAGCGACGAGCGTAAAACAGACATCGTTTATGCTTCTGAAGAATTCAATCCCGAAGATTTCTACGCTGACGAAGAAATGGTGATCACGATTTCTCATATGGGATACATCAAACGGACCCCGTTGTCAGAATATAAAGTTCAAAACAGAGGAGGAGTTGGTTCCAAGGGATCGGCCACACGTGACGAGGATTTCCTAGAACACATGATCATGGCCACGATGCATAATACCATGTTATTCTTCACGGAAAAAGGAAAATGCTTCTGGTTGAAAGTATGGGAAATTCCCGAAGGATCAAAACAATCCAAAGGAAGAGCAATCCAGAACTTGTTGAATATAGAACCGGATGATAAGGTAAAAGCATATATCAACACGCTTGATTTGAGAGATAATGACTATATTAATAGTAATTATATCGTGTTATGTTCTAAACAAGGTATTGTCAAGAAAACGACGTTGGAGGCTTATTCCCGTCCGAGAGCAAATGGAGTGAACGCGATCACGATCAAGGATGGTGATCAACTTCTGGATGCCAAGATGACAAACGGAGAGAGTGATATTATGATCGCTATAAAATCCGGTAAAGCCATCCGTTTCCCGGAAGAAAAAGTGCGTCCGATGGGTAGAACGGCTTCCGGCGTGAAAGGTATTACGCTTGTTAACGAGGGAGACGAGGTAATTGGCATGATTTGTGTTGAATCTGGGAAATCAGACGTGTTAGTTGTATCCGAGAATGGATACGGTAAACGTTCCAGCGTGGAAGATTATCGTATCACGAACCGGGGAGGTAAAGGGGTTAAGACGATCAATATGACCGATAAGACCGGAAATTTAATAGCCCTGCTTGACGTTACCGATGAAGATAACTTGATGATTATAAACAAATCAGGTTTAACGATCCGTTTGGATGTCAGCACGTTAAGAGTTATGGGACGTAACACGCAGGGAGTTAGATTGATTAACCTGAGAAATGATGATGCTATTGCTGCCGTCGCTAAAGTGTCTGCTTCCAAGGAAGAAGAGAATCTTCCGGAAGAAGGACGGGAGGGGGCTGAAGCATCAGAAGCCGGAGAATCGAATAATGAAGAATAATTATTTACACATGATATCTAATTGGAACACAAATTTTTAACGTATGAAAAAACTACCTTTTATCATTGCCCTTCTGCTTTGCGTGAATATCTCTTTCGCGCAAAAGGGGAAAGTAACATCGGCTGTTAGCTTTTTCACGCAGGGAAAGCTAGATAAAGCGAAAGAACTGATAGATGAAGCTATCAAGCATGAAAATTGCGTGAATTGGGATAAGGCTTATTTCGTGAGAGGACAAATCTATCAAGCTATCTTTGAAACTCAGGATGAGAATTATAAAAAGCTGGCTAAAGATCCCTTATCCGTGGCATGGGATTCTTATCAAAAAGTTATTCAGTTGGACGCCAAGAAGAAATTCGAGAAAGATCTGAAAACTCAGTATGCTAACTTGGTTATTGACTTTACGAATCAAGGTGTTGTCTGTTATAATCAAGGAATGAAAACAGATGACATTAAGGATTTCAAAGATGCTGTAAACAATTTCAAACGCGTATTAGAAATCAATGCTTCTCCGCTAGGAACACAGAAAGTGGACACGACGGTTATCTATAATGCCGGGGTTGCTGCTCATAAAGCCGGAGATTTGGATGAAGCGATCAAATTCTACAAAAAATCCTTGGAATTGAATTACGAAGCCGGAAAGATTTATGCCATGGTAGCTAATATCCTTTTAGGACAAAGTCGGGCTGCTAACGAGGCTGGAGATTCTGTTACCGGGAAAGCAAAACAAGAAGAAGCGGTTAACTTCTTGCACGAAGGTCACAAATTGTATCCGGATGATAATTATATGTTGGTTGAATTGATCAACTATTATTTGATGGGGGATACCCCTGCTAAAGCAGAAGAATTCCTGGATGCCGCGATCAAACAAGAACCTACTAAATCCGAATACTATCGGGCTAAAGGATCTTTGTACGAGAAAATGAATCAGCCGGAAAAAGCCGAAGAAATGTATATCAAGACGTTGGATTTGAATCCGGGAGATTTCTTTGCTCAATACAATCTGGGTAACATTCACTTGAACCGGGTTATTGAGGCTCACAAGGTTGTACAGGACATCGTGGATGCTAAAGAATATAACGCGGCTCTAGATAAAGTTATGGAACAATACGAAGCTGTTATTCCTTATTTTGAAAAAGCGTTAGAATTGAATCCAAAAGATAAAAACACGTTGACCACGTTGAAAGAGTTGTATTTCCGTTTAAGAACTAAGAACAAAACTTATCAAGAGAAATATGACGCAACAATGGCAACTTTGAATAGTTTGTAATCTTGTAAACTATATCTAAGATAAAAGAAGAAAGGAAAAATCCTTTCTTCTTTTTTTATTGTGGTATAATTTCATACAGGAGAGACATGTATAAATGGTGTGTTTTTCAAATCTATTGATTATTATTGTTTTAAAATATAATCCTTATCATAATATAAATTATAAGACATATATATTGTTCTACTAAAACTACAATCCAATCCCGTTATCTATCTTTTTTCATACTTTGTTCTACCCAAATCCCATCAAAACAATTTCCAGATTGTAAACCTACAAATAATTGCCGGGGGTATTCATATTGATTTTCATCAACATGAATAATAAGTTGATGAGAAGATCGTTTAATTGAATACCAATCTCCTTTAATTGGATTACGCATACTGTCTACTTCTAATTGTGGATATAAAGTATCTTGTCCTACAATAGTTTTTAATGACGTGATCCACCAAATACCATTTTTGACTTTGAAAGAATATAAACTATCCTTTGCTGTAATATTTATATAATTCTCTTCAAGACCAACTTCTTCACCACAACCTAATTGCCGATTATCTTCTTTACACATATTGAATGTGAGAACAAAACTAGTAATTACTACCATGCTAAATATTAACTTAACTTTCATAAGCGATTAATTTATAATCTATTTGTAAGCAGAAAGACTCTTTAGTACAGTCTTTTTAATCTAAATATTTGATTCTAGGGTCGATAAATTGTCTTGCGCAAGGCTTGTTAATTATTTGTATATACATTTTCAAAGGTACAAAATAAAAATGTGAAAGTAAGCCTGTATAGTATATTTTGTGACAATATTATTGGAATATATCTTTTTTTTTCTTGTTAACATAGCTCATCGCTATTATTTGTGGGTGGGTAATAATTTCCTTTTCTCGCTAAAAAGCCTCCATTTTCTTTCCTTGATCCTGCAAAGTTACTATATTTGTAGGTTACAAAACAAAACTTCATTAATCTAAGAAAATTATTCATGCATAATAAAGTGGTGATTATTACGGGAGCCTCTTCTGGTATTGGTAAAGCGTTAGTTTATGAATTTGCAAAACGTGGAGCGAAAATTGCCATGGGTGCCCGGAATTTGGATGAATTGCTGAAGATTGAAACGGATTTAAAATCTCAGGGAGTTGAAAGCCTTTCCGTTCAAACGGATGTAACCCAAGAATCGGATTGTAAGAACTTGATAGATAAGACGGTTGAAAAGTTTGGAAAGATTGATGTTCTCGTGAATAATGCGGGAATATCCATGCGGGCCATATTTGAGGATTTGGAACTGGATGTTATTCGTCGTCTTATGGATGTAAATTTTTGGGGAACAGTTTATTGTACGAAATTTGCGATTCCCTACTTGTTGCAATCCAAAGGGAGTTTGGTCGGGATTATTTCTGTTGCCGGGTTCTTGGGATTGCCGGGAAGAACCGGTTATTCTGCCAGTAAATTTGCCGTACGTGGTTTCCTGAACACGTTACGGGTTGAAAATCTGAAAAAAGGACTGCATGTTCTCGTTGCCGCACCGGGATTCACTGCATCTAATATACGAAAGACAGCTTTGGTTGCCGACGGACACCAACAAGGAGAAAGCCCGCGGGTTGAAAGCAATATGATGAGTGCGGAAAGATGTGCCCAAATCATTGTAAATGGTGTTGTGAAGCGCAAACGAGAGATCGTGATGACTCTGGTAGAAGGAAAAATATCTGTATTTCTGAGTAAATGGTTTCCCAGTCTATTGGATAAACTTGCTTACAGTCACATGGCCAAAGAACCGGATTCACCGTTTAAATAAATAGAGCACATGAGAAATCTTGTACTTGTTATTCTTGTATCTCTACTATCATTTAATTCTCTTTTCGCGCAAAAGAGAACACATGTTCGTGTGATGCCGGAAGTACAGAATTCATACATTTTACCTTTAAAACATAATCGCGTGGACTCCCTTAACCGAGTGTGTCCTCGGCTAAAATATATTTTCCGGACTTATAAAAATCAACATATTGACGATCCGGCCGTTCGTTACGCTTTGGATAATTTGAAAAAAGAACGGGCAAAATATTACGAGTTATACCGGGCTATCAACACCTTGAGCGATTATGCTGAAAACGAGCATATCAAATATATGCTAAACTACGTGAGGCATTATTTTGAGACCGTACAGGCCAAGGAGGAAGCTATCCGGAAAATTGAGGAGCGTATTAAAAGAGATAGTGCAGAGTTTTATATCAGACACCCAGAAGATACGACGCGGCACGATGAATTATTGAACCAGAATTTGAAGACTCTCCTCTCCTTCATGGATCGGGATGTTAATTACCAATGGTTGAAAGAAAAAAGTCGGGATTCCGTGCAAATCACCTTGTTATCCGCCTCGAACCACCCTAAAAATCTATGGCTCAATACCGGGAGGACACAATATTACCGTTTTATGGCGGAGAATTTTATCGGTGATACTATCGGGACTTGGGTAAAAGTAATGCCACGAGGTAATCAGTTAAAATTCTTCCTGGACGAAAATGTCTATCAATACAAGAAGTACACGCAACCCAAAGAAATAAAAGAAGAGTGTCGCTTGGAAGCATCCGACTCGATCTATTTCGTGCTGGCGGAAATGAACGTCGGGAAGTTAACGAAAAGACACTGGATGTATTATTCCGATGTAACCCTTTCGTTCGGACAGGGATACATCAGTAGCAATTGGGCAAGCGGTGGAGAAAACTCGTTATCTATACTCTCTGATATAAAGTACTTTATCACTTATAAAAAGAAAAATACGACATGGGAAAATTCATTCCGTTATCGAGTGGGTGCTTTAAAAAGCGGTAGTGAAGATCTGAGCAAAAACGAGGACAAGTTGGAAATCCAATCCAAGCTGGGAATGAAGGCTTTCAGACACTGGAATTATGCTACCCAGTTTGACATGAATACGGTGTTGTTCAAGAGTTACAATAACCCCAAAGATAAAAAAGTGATTGCCACGTTCTTGACTCCCGGAAATTTCACCTTGTCACTGGGTTTGGATTTCAAGCCACGGAATAATATTTCATTATACCTTTCTCCTATTGCCGGACAATGGATTTATATGCGGGATACGAACCTGGTGGAACCCAGTCGTTACGGCTTGGAAAAAGGCAAAAAAATCAAAAGTGATGCCGGTGCTAAAATTGAGTTGAAGAACCAGCATGATTTTTTCAATTTTTTGAAACTAGACAATCACCTGATAATATTCTCCAGTTATTACGAGCAACCGGAGAAATTAACGCTAGACTGGCGTCTGACATTGACTTTCAAGATAAATTATTTCATGCAGACCTCTGTCTACGCCAATGCCGTATATAATCAGAATGATTCGAAAAAGATACAAATGAAAGAGACACTTAATTTAGGAATATACTTTAGATTTTAAACAATATGATGAATTTTGATACTTGTGAAATAAATAATATCGTGATCCATGATATTGGTAATAAATACGAGGACGGGAAATTACGTCTTTCCGAGTCTTGTTTTTTGCCGGATGACATGGATGTTCATAATTTGCTGAAAAGCTATTTTTTGGCTCCTTTTAAAAAGGATGCATATTACCGCTTCGCTCCCATCGAGGATAACCTGTTCCACAACTTGATCTATAACGCGGTAAATTCTATTTTCGAGGATAACACGAATTTTTACGAGGCCTCGTTGAATATAGCACAACACTTGTTCGATCAATCCAATCACCCCAACATCAAAGCCGGGGAATTGTACATGGTACATTTCAAGGACTGCGTGTTGGAAGAAGGCCCCTGTGATGCTATCGGCATTTTCAAGTCGGAAACAAAAGATACCTTTTTGAAAATCATCATGAACGAGAACAGCTATCAGCTGGAGAGCGAGTCCGGGATTAATATCAAGAAACTGGATAAAGCATGTCTTGTCTTCAATATTGAAAGCGAAAACGGTTACCGGGTAAGTATTCTGGATAAAACGAACTCCACGGAGGCTGTTTACTGGACAACGGATTTCTTGGGACTGGAACAGTGCGAGGACAACTATTTCCAGACTTCCAACTATCTAAAACTCTGCAAAGACTTCGTGCAAGAGGTATATAATCAGGAGAATGATATCCCTAAAGCGGATCAGATCGACATGCTCAATCGTTCGCTCGACTATTTTAAAAAGGCCGACACGTTCAACGAGAGTCTGTTCAAGGAAGAAGTTGTCTCGGACCCACAAGTGATTAATGCTTTCGAGAATTTCAAGAACTATTACGAGGAAAAGAACGAGCTTGCCCTGAAGGATCAGTTTGATGTATCAAGCAGTGCGGTAAAGGACGAGAAAAAATACTTCAAGCACATCCTGAAACTGGATAAAAATTTTCATGTCTACATTCACGGGCAAAAGAAATATATAGAGAAAGGTTATGATGCCGAGCGAGATATGAATTTTTACAAACTATATTTCAGAGAAGAAAACTAACATTCCGGTTCTATGAGTAAAAAGATCAGGAGAATAATTATCGCCCTAGTATTGCTGGTCGTGATTGTAATCGCGGCTGGAGGCTTGGGCTACTATTATATTCTGGCTCCCAACACAACCGTGAATGATGACGGGATTGTATACGTGCGGGATTCAGCGAATAGCGTGTCCCGGGTGTTTGAAACGTTGCGAAGGCAGGGGTATATTAAAAGCATACACACCCTCAGTGGCGTGGCGAAGTTAAAACGCTTTGTTTCCCAGGTAAGACCCGGAAGATACAAAATCCGGGACGGGATGAATAATAATGAACTGATCAACATGCTCCGAGCCGGGAACCAGTATCCCGTGATTTTCACGTTCAACAATATGCGCACGCTGGAAGAGTTTGCGACAAAAGCGACCGAAGAATTAGCCGTTTCGAAGAATGAATTGTTGACTTTACTAAAAGATACCGACGTGCTCGCTAACCTGGGATTCGATTCCTGCACGATTATGGCCATGTTTATTCCCAATACCTACCAGATATACTGGAATACTTCGGCCCTCGATCTGTTGAAACGTATGAAGAAAGAATATGATCGCTTCTGGAATGAAAATCGAATGGCCAAAGCCACGGCCATGGGGTTATCGCCGGAAGAAGTCATCACGTTAGCTTCTATTATTGAAGAAGAGACCGTCAAACCGGAAGAATACCCTGTCATCGCGGGGGTTTACGTGAATCGGTTGAACCGGGGAATCAAACTGGACGCCTGTCCCACGCTGAAATACGTGTTGGGTGATTTCACGATTAGCCGAATTCTAGATCGTTACTTGAAAATAGATTCTCCTTACAATACTTACATGTATGCCGGACTTCCCCCCGGCCCTATTCGCATGGCCTCAATCAAAGTGATTGACAGCGTGTTAAACTACCAGAAGCACGATTATCTATTCTTCTGCGCCAAGAGTGATTTTTCGGGTTATCACAACTTTTCGAAAACACTCCGCCAACACAACATCTATGCCCGAGAGTATCACCAGGAGCTGAATAAACGCAAGATTTGGAAATGATCGAATGTAGAATACAAAATAACTTACAACTTGTAATCTGTCAACTTGTAACTCGCCACAGACGAATAAATTGAAGATTTTTTTGTAATTCCGAAGTAAAATCGTAACTTTGCGGGCGATAAATAAAATTTATTTACATTAATGTATTAATAAACAATCAGTTATGTTGAATCATTACGAAACCGTTTTCATCACAACTCCCGTTTTATCTGAAATACAGGTAAAGGAAGCGGTAGAAAAATTCAAGGCTGTTATTACCGAGAATGGAGGTAATATCGAGCACGAGGAAGCTTGGGGTCTACGCAAGCTGGCTTATCCAATCCAAAAGAAAACGACAGGTTTTTATCACTTGTTCCAATTCGAAGGAGAAGGTACTCTAGTTGACAAACTGGAAACTTCTTACAGACGCGACGAAAAAGTGATTCGTTTCTTGACGTTCAGATTAGACAAGTATGCTTACGAGTATGCATTGAAAAGAAGAGCTAAAAATCAAGTAAAACAAGAGGAGAAATAAGCCATGGCACAGAACGAAAGCGAAATTAGATATTTAACCCCCCCAACGGTTGAAATCAAAAAGAAAAAGTACTGTCGATTCAAAAAAGCGAAAATCAAATTTATCGACTACAAAGATCCGGAATTTTTAAAGAAATTCTTGAACGAACAAGGTAAGATTCTTCCCAGAAGAATTACCGGAACTTCTGTTAAGTTCCAAAAGAAAGTAGCAACTGCCGTGAAAAGAGCAAGACATCTTGCTTTGTTGCCCTACTTAACCGACTTGATGAAATAATTTTAAGGAAGGAGGACACAAATGGAGATAATATTATTGACAGATATAGCAAACTTAGGACATAAGGATGACATCGTTGATGTAAAACAAGGTTACGGTCGTAACTACCTTATCCCTCAAGGTTATGCTATTTTAGCAACACCTTCTGCAAGAAAAGTCGTTGCAGAGAATTTGAAACAAAGAGCTCACAAAGAAGCTAAATTGAGAGCTGAAGCTGAAGAATTAGCAGCACAATTGGCTGAAGTGAAACTTACTATCGGGGCTAAAACCAGCTCTACCGGTAAGATCTTCGGTTCAGTAAACAGCATTATGATTTCTGAAAGTCTGAAAGAGAAAGGATTCGATATCGACCGCAAGAAGATCATGCTGAAAGATGTAAAAGAGGTTGGAACTTACACCGCTCTTATCAAACTTCACAGAGAAGTGAAAGTTGACGTTGAGTTCGAAGTAATTTCCGAATAATTAAAACGAGTCATAAACAAGACTTAAACGTATTTCCAAACATATTCCAAACGCTAAAGCACCCCTCGCAAGGGTGCTTTTTTATTTTTTCCCCCCGGAACTCGCTCCTTCTTTCGTTTGGCCAAGGCTTACATCTTTTCGTTATGTCTTTGTTATCTCTTCGTTATCTCTTCGTTCCTATAGAGCTAGTTTTAACGAAAGTATAACGAAAAGATAACGAAGAATATGTAAGCCAAGGCCTTTAGTAAGTTACAGGTTGCATTTGCCCTCGGCAAGTTGCAGGTTATCTATTGTGATAAATAACTACCCCCTCCGGCTCCCCCTTACACAGGGGGAGAGCTGATTACCAAGCGGTTTCCCCTCCTGTGTAAGGAGGGGCTAGGGGTGGTAGTCAAGGTAATGGGACTTTTTCAGCAGCCTCGTGTAAGGGGGAGCCGGAGGGGATAGTAACCTGCAACCTGTAACTTGCAACTCGCCAAAGGCGAATTTCGTGAATTTGAACGAAGTCTTGGGATATTGCATGAAAATCGGTACCTTTGTACATATTTTGGGAAGGAAAAAAACATGAGCAAGCAGAGCATAGAGTTGAAAGGTGTACGGGTCCACAACCTGAAAAATATAGATCTGAATATCAAGTTAAACCAGTTTGTTGTCATTACCGGGGTTTCCGGAAGCGGCAAATCATCATTGGCTTTCGATACTTTATACGCAGAGGGACAACGGCGTTACGTGGAAAGTTTATCTTCTTACGCCCGCCAATTTCTCGGCAGGCTGAACAAACCGGAATGTGACTATATTAAAGGTATTCCTCCCGCCGTGGCTATCGAGCAAAAAGTGAACACTTCAAACCCGCGTTCTACGGTCGGGACCTCCACGGAACTTTACGATTATATCAAATTATTATACGCCCGGATCGGTAAAACTTATTCCCCTATTTCGGGAGAAGAGGTCAAACGCCATAGCGTGGATGACATCAGTCACTACGTTCTGGAAGGACATACCGATCAGACGGTGATCATCATGGCCAAACTGGTTGAGGCCACTACTGATAATCTTCCCCTCTTGATCAGTCAGGGATTTTCCCGGATAAAATACGGGAACGAATTTATACGAATCTCCGATTTACTGGAGAAAAATATTCCACTTGATCTCTCGAAAGAGGTGTTTCTAGTGGTTGACCGGACACGTGTAAATGATGAAAAAGACACGGTTTCTCGTATAAAAGATTCTATCGAGACAGCCATTTACGAGGGTGAAGGTACATGTTATATTGAATTGGACGGTGTGGTTCGTTCGTTCTCCAATAAATTCGAGGCCGACGGAATCACATTTCAGATCCCGACAATCAACACGTTCAGCTTTAACTCCCCGATAGGTGCCTGTCCCAAGTGTGAAGGATACGGAAAAATATTAGGAATAGACGAGGATTTGGTTGTACCGAACAAATCTTTAAGTGTTTACGATGACGCGGTCATGTGTTGGCGGGGCGAAAAGATGAGTGAATGGAAACACTATTTCGTTCAGAACGCTCACAAGATAGACTTCCCGGTTCACAAACCCTATTATGAACTAACAACGAAAGAGAAAGATCTTCTCTGGAACAGCGAAAGCGGCATTTACGCGTTCTTCGAGTATTTGGAATCCAAGAAATTCAAAATACAAAACCGAGTGATGATTGCACGTTATACGGGTAAAACCAAATGTCCCGTATGTCACGGTACTCGCCTGAAAGAAGAAGCTACCTACGTGAAGATAAACGGACGGTCCATCACCGAATTGGTGGATATGCCGATCACGGAACTGAAAGAATATTTCGATAACTTACAATTATCCGATCACGACAAGGTTATCGCGGCACGGGTGCTTCCCGATATCCATAACCGGATAAACTTCTTGTTGGATGTCGGGTTGGGATACTTGACACTCAATCGTTTATCTTCTTCTCTTTCCGGGGGGGAATCCCAACGAATCAACCTGGCGACCTCGTTAGGTTCAGCCTTGGTCGGCTCTCTGTATATTCTGGATGAACCGAGTATCGGGCTTCATTCCAGGGACACGGATCGGTTGATACAAGTGCTACATCGTCTCCGGGATATCGGGAACACGGTTGTTGTCGTGGAACATGATGAAGACCTGATCAATGCGGCCGATGAAATCATTGATGTCGGTCCACTGGCGGGAAGATTGGGAGGAGAAATTGTTTACCAGGGAACATTGAAAGACCTGAAAAAGGCCGACACTCTCACGGCAGATTACATATATGGCAAAAAGAATATTCCTGTCCCGACAACGAGAAGAAAATCAAACCGTTACTTGCTTCTCACCGGGGCAACGGAAAATAACCTGAAGAATATAGACGTTAAAATTCCCCTAGGAGTCATGACGGCCGTTACCGGGGTCAGTGGTTCCGGTAAAAGCACGCTGATAAAAACGATCTTGGTTCCCGCCTTGAAAAAATACTACGGGGATTATTCCGATCGCACGGGAAGCTTTAACCAGTTGAGCGGGGACGTTGATTTGTTGCATGGAGTGGAATTTATAGATCAAAATCCTATAGGTAAATCCTCTCGTTCCAACCCGGTCACCTACTTGAAAGCGTGGGATGACATTCGTAAAATATACGCGGACGAGAAGTTGTCCAAGTTAAATAATTTCAAGCCGGCACATTTCTCATTCAATGTTCCGGGAGGACGTTGCGAAGAGTGTCAGGGTGAAGGGATTATCAAGGTAGAGATGCAATTCATGGCGGATGTTTACCTGGAATGTGAACATTGTAAAGGCAAGCGCTTCAAGGATGAAGTGCTGGAAGTCAAATACAAGGATCAAAACATATACGATATCCTGGAAATGACCGTGAATCAAGCAGTTGAATTCTTTTCTTCCGGGACAAGTCACAGTGAACGAAGCATCGTCAGCAAGTTGCAGAAACTAGTGGATGTCGGGTTAGGATATATCAAACTGGGTCAGGCATCCAGCACGTTAAGCGGAGGTGAAAGTCAACGTGTTAAACTGGCCTATCACTTGAGTCAGGAAAACGCGGAACCGACTCTTTTCGTGTTTGACGAACCGACTACCGGACTGCATTTTCACGATATCCACAAACTGATGGATTCGCTGAATGCCTTGATAGACCGGGGACACACGGTATTGATCATCGAGCATAACATGGACGTGATCAAGTGTGCCGACAACATTATTGATTTAGGCCCGGAAGGGGGAAGTGAAGGCGGGTACCTTGTTTTCGAGGGAACTCCCGAAGCGCTGGTCAAGTGTAAGAAATCCTACACGGGTAAATATCTCGCGGAAAAATTACGGGATCAGAAATAATGAACACGCTTATTTGGAAACACTAAAATATGAAGAAGCTAATAGATTTCACAGTCACAGAAAACAAAAGATTGAACCAGGACACCCTGTTACTGGTGTTACATTCGGATGAACTCCCGGATATACAACCGGGGCAATTCGTGAATGTACGGGTGGATCATTCCCCTTCGACTTTTTTAAGAAGACCTATTTCCGTGCATGACGTGGACGAGACACGTGGATTGCTCTACCTGTTTATCAAGATCGTGGGCTGCGGCACTTCGACGTTGGGAGAATTGCAACCCGGAAACAAGGTAAACGTGATGCTGCCTCTTGGGAATCATTTCTCTATACCCGACTCCGGCAGGCCTTTACTGATCGGCGGGGGGTGCGGCGTGGCCCCGATGTTACATTTATCACGGATCATGAAAGCTAACGGCTTGTCGCCCGTGGTATTAATCGGGACCCGGACAGATAAGGATATCCTTCGGAGAGAAGAATTTGAAAAATACGCCGAGGTATACTATACCACGGAAGACGGTTCTTTTGGGGAGAAAGGTTATGTCACGCAACATTCCGTGCTGAATGAAAAGTTCGACCATATCTTTTGCTGCGGGCCGGAGGTTATGATGAAAGCGGTTGCAAGTTACGCGGCCCAAAATAATATTGATTGTGAAGTCTCCCTGGAAAATACCATGGCATGCGGAATCGGAGCTTGCCTGTGTTGTGTCACTGACACGAAGGAAGGTCACAAGTGCGTGTGTACGGAAGGTCCTGTTTTTAATATAAAAGAATTAAAATGGCAGATTTAAGTATAAATATCAACGGTTTATCATTAAAGAACCCCGTGTTAACCGCTTCCGGGACTTTCGGGTACGGAACTGAATTTCAGGATTTTATTGATCTGGAACGTCTCGGTGGATTTATAGTGAAAGGTACGACTCTCAAACACCGGGAAGGTAATCCTTATCCCCGCATGGCCGAAACCCCGGCCGGGATGTTGAACGCCGTGGGATTACAGAATAAAGGAGTTGACTACTTCATCGAGCATATCTACCCGACGATTAAAGATATAAAAAGTAATATTCTGGTAAACGTTTCCGGTTCTACCGTGGCTGATTACGTCACAACCGCAGAGAAAATCAACGCGTTGGACCATATTCCCGCTATAGAATTGAATATATCCTGCCCGAACGTGAAAGAAGGTGGTATGGCATTCGGAACTAGCTGTGCTTCAGCCTCGGAAGTCGTAACGGAAGTTAGGAAAGTATACAAGAAGCATTTAATGGTCAAGTTATCCCCTAACGTCACGAGTATACAGGAAATTGCCTTGGCGGCAGAAGCCTCTGGTGCGGATTCCGTGTCTTTGATCAACACGCTAATGGGGATGGCAATTAATGTCAAAACCCGTAAACCGGTATTAAGCACGATTACCGGGGGATTAAGCGGTCCTTGCGTGAAACCGGTTGCTCTTCGTATGGTGTGGCAGGTTGCTAAAGCGGTTAAAATTCCGGTTGTCGGCTTAGGAGGAATCAGTTGCGCGAATGACGCGATCGAGTTCTTGTTGGCCGGGGCATCAGCCATCCAAATCGGTACGGCCAATTTTATCGACCCGACGATTTCCGTGAAAGTTGTTGACGGGATAAACGAATACCTGAATCAAAACGGATTCAAATCTGTCAAGGACATCATCGGACTGATATAAAAGAAAAAGGGAGTGTTTCATGTCGTAAAACAACTCAGCGAGAATTGGATATTTGAAAAAAATTCTGATAAAGATTCAAAAAAGAGGCCTATCGCCAAATAACGGTTTCGAGCGGCCTCTTTTTATTCTTTCTCGTAATCTTCAAAACTCCCGTCTTCAAAAAACAAAATAATTCGTTTGATCTTCTTCGATGTTTTCGGGAGAGTCTTGATCATTTTTACCTGATCGTCTTCCTCTGAAATTATACTACTTTTTTCCGGAATAACTGGAGTCACTTGTTTCTCGGAATTTTCATCCAAGTTAAATAACGTCGGTTCCTGTACCGGAGTTTTTTTTTCTTTCTCTACGGTTGAATCATCCATCGAGCCATTACCCGTGATCAACCAATTCAGACTAATATCCGGGTAAGCTTTCGCAATATTACTTATAATATCAAACCCCGGTTTATTTCTGCCAGCAAGAATATGAGATATTGTCGAGGCATTCACACCAATCATAGCTGCAAATTTGGTGGCAGTTAATCCCTTTTTCTCGATAATTTGGTTTAAACGTTCTTGCATAAGTATGTTATATTGTAAATCTTGAATTTACAAATGTAATGATTCGATTCGAGAATTCAAAATTACATTTGTAATATGCGAGAATTACAGATGTAACACGAGAAAGACGTGGTCATTTGTAATGTTATTGTTTAGAACTGTAAAACGCTCGCTATCAAGATGTTTGCAATAAAAATGCCTCTTAAAATAATAAACAATAGTTTTGTTTTTACTAAAATGTTTATTTACTGCATGTTACTATATAGAAAACGTTGTTTCTTATGTGTTATTTAAACTTCAAATAATGACACATAATAGCATGGTTTTCAATAACATAATATATCATTTTCACATTTATTCACTCGAATTATCATGAAAGATTCACGTTATGATTAGGATATACTTAAACAATTACAATACAATATACATTATTATATACTGGAAATAAATGATTTAGAATTAAATGTTTCTATTTGTTAATGTACAATTTTATCCCGACTCATTTCCAAATGTAATTATTACATTTGTGTAGAACACCCCTCCCCTTGCGATTTTATCGTGTTACATTTGTAATCCTCGTTTCTCATTCATTCCACTTTACAAATGTAATATTTTTCTATTTTGTAATCTCCTTTAAAAACTTTACATTTGAAGAACTAAAAAATTAAACCATGAATATACCCGAAAATTTAAGAGAATTGAGACGCATTATGGATCGTGAAAATATTGCGGCTTACATTATATCCGGAACAGACCCTCATAACAGTGAATATCTTCCCGCCCCGTGGCAACAGAGGAAATGGATCTCCGGCTTTACAGGATCATTTGGAACAGTCGTCGTGACGGCAAACGATGCCGGCCTGTGGACTGATACCCGTTATTTTATCCAAGCAGAACTGGAATTGGCCGGGTCCGGCATAAAACTTCATAAATTACGGATTCCCGGAGCTGTAGATTATCCTCAATGGTTGGCCGAAGTGTTGGAACCGAACACGAAAGTGGGTATAGATGGTTTCTGTATGTCCGTTAGTGATGTACGTAATTTGAAAAACACGTTAGCCCCTAAAAATATATCAATTCAGGAACAAACTGATTTGTTGGGAGAAATGTGGCTGGATCGTCCGGCTTTCCCCATGGGAAAATTGATTCGTCTGGATACGAAATATGCCGGGGAAACGGCTGCCAGTAAAATAGCCAAGGTAAGAGAGTTCATCCGACGTAATCAAGGAAATGCCATGTTGTTCAGCTGTCTGGATGAAATAGCCTGGTTATACAATATTCGTTGTAATGATATTTCTTACAATCCGGTTGCAATATCCTATGCTATCGTGGAGGAAAGCAAGGCACACCTTTTTATAAAACTGGATAAAGTGTCTCGTGAGGTCGCCGGACAACTGGAAGCGGACGGGATTGAATTACACGATTATCACCACTTGTTCCTCTTCTTGGATGAACAGGACAAAGATAACAGGTATTTGGTGGATACTAATACCTGCAACTATGCCGTTTTTAATTATCTGGCAAAGAAATTCAACGTACGAGAGATAGAATCCCCGATTCCATTGATGAAATCCGTGAAGAATGAAATAGAATTAGAAGGATTCAGATTAGCTTGCCGTAAAGACGGTGTTGCCTTGACAAAATTCTATTATTGGCTGGAAAACAAGTTGTCGACTCAAACGATTACAGAAATTGAGGCAGCGGAACAGTTAACCAAATTCCGTGCGGAAGACAAAGAGTATATTTCAGATAGTTTCGGTTGCATTTCTGCTTACGGGAAAAATGCAGCACTACCGCACTACTCCGCAACACCCGAACAACAATCGGATATACACCCGAAAGGTTTGTATCTGGTTGATTCCGGTGCTCAATACATGCATGGCACGACAGACATTACCCGAACGATGCCTTTAGGAGAATTAACTTCTTTAGAAAAAGAAGATTACACGCTCGTGTTGAAAGGAATGATTGATCTGAGTATGCTGTATTTCCCGAAAGGTTCCAAGGGATGTAACATTGACGTGGTTGCAAGGTTGCCTTTGTATATGAATCTGAGGAATTTCGGGCATGGAACCGGGCATGGCGTCGGCCATTTCTTAAATGTACACGAAGGCCCTCAATCTATCCGGCCGGATTTAAAAAATCAGGAAATGTTACCGGGTATGGTGACCTCGAACGAGCCCGGATTGTATCGGGAAGGTTCGCATGGCATCCGCCACGAGAACCTGATCGTCTGTCAACCGAAAGCGATAAACGAGTTCGGTGAATTTTACCAGTTTGAAACAATAACCCTTTGTTATTTTGATACCTCTGCCCTGTTGGTTGAATTGTTGACTAAAGAGGAAATTAGTTGGTTGAACGCTTATAACGAGCGGGTTTATCAAGAGGTTTCTCCTTATTTGGAAGAACAGGTGAAAACTTGGCTACGGGATAAAACGAAAGCCATATTGTAACAGAGTTCTGTTACTGTTAAGGAAGAGTTCCCATACAGATAAGGCTACATAAACAGATCACAGCCGTTTCGCCTACGTGGAATACCCGTTTGATAGAACGGCTTTGGACTGTAGATTAAACATTTGTACTACATACGTATTTCCTTATTTCTCCCTTATCACTTATGGATTTCAATTAGAACTCTTTTAAATAAAAAGAACGCTATCAGATAGCGTTCTTTTTATTTATAATTTTAAGCAAGTATTTTATTTTTTCTCAAAGACTGCAGTTTTATCACTTTCTTGATATAAAAGGATTTGCGAAGAAGAATTTATAGTCGCGGCTATTGTTAAATAGTAGGTTCCTGCTGTCAAATTACTAACTTTTGACGCGTAAGTATTTTCATCTATAGTTACAGCTCTTGTTGTTGCAAGTTGAGACTCTGAATAGCTTGCTATAATAGCAACAGATTCAAAGTAAGAATCAGATTTTTTTTGTTTCAAGATGATCCAATAATTTGTTGCATTTTCTACCTTATTAAATTCAGCTTTGATAGTATTACTCTCCAATTGGATGTTACCTACCAGCCTCGTTTTCATTTCAGTAGTATTATTTATAGATACAGGAAACGTTGCACCTTCTCCTTCTTGATTAGAAGCACTTATTGTAAAAGTACCACTTGGGATTGTTGAAGACGGCATAACTAAAGAGGTATTTGTAATCCAATAATACGGATTGCCAGTCGTTTGGGTCATTGTAAATTTATTGCCTGAGGGGAATGTTCCTGAGCAAGAATTTATAACTTCATTTCCCATTACTAGGATAACGGGTGTAAATTCACTTGATGTTGCTTTTCCATCTTCTCCTTCTGTGATTACGACTTGTTGAATATATCCAGTTCCACCTATTGTAAACGGATCATCCTCGCTATCCAAACATGATGTCATCGCAAAAGCCGCGATCAGCAAAACCACATACTGCTTTAAATTTAAAATTGTTTTCATTTTTAGTTGTTTTATAGTTTCAAAATATTCGTGATTACGCACCACTTTATGTAATTTTACTGCGAAGATTCGCAAAAAAATAATACTATGCAAAAAAAACGACAGCTTTTTAGTTGATAATGATTTTTTTTTATTTTTTTGCGCAGTGAACGCAACCATTTATAAAACGGTGCATCTAACCAATAGTTATCGATGTGTAATTTGGACAAAATAGTAGAGCGATGCAAGAAAGGAGACAGAAAAGCGGGAGAACAACTTTATCACATGTTCTCGGCTAAAATGTTTGCCGTATGTATTCAATACTCCAAATCACGCGAAGAGGCTGAAGATAATTTGCAGGATGGTTTTATAAAGGTGCTAGAGTCGATCGGACAATACAAGAGTAAAGGCTCATTTGAAGGCTGGATGAAGCGTATTTTTATCAACACGGCATTGGAGAAATTCAGGAAAAATCGTACTGTACAAGTTGTCGAGGAAGTCCCGGAGATAGCGGACGAAGATGATATTGATGATGATCTGAGTATACCTCCTGAGGTGCTGTTTGAATTTGTCAATCAATTACCGGAGAAATACAAGTTGGTATTTAACCTGTACGTCATGGAAGACATGCAACACAAGGAAATAGCAGCGTTGTTGGGTATATCCGACGGTACATCGAAGTCTAACCTGGCACGGGCAAAGGATATTTTGAAGAAGAAGATAAATGCATATTTGAGAGATGAGTGAGAAGATAGAAAAACTATTTAAAAACGCCTTGGAACAAGTTTCCGTTGAACCTCCGTCACGAGTGTGGGAAGGCATAAATTCCCATTTCGCGATGAAACAGAGACGCATGAGGCGAATTTACACGTATAGCGGTGTCGCCGCCGCCGTGCTTCTATTATTCTGCGTGGGATATTTCATGCAAAACCAGCACGCTAATATTTATACCCCCTCCTCTATCGTGGCATTGAATTTTGACAATAATCAAGATAGCAATAAGATACTAGCATTTACTTCAACTTCTCATTCAATACCAGAAATTAAAAAGAGAATCGTACAATATTCAAATAAAAATCTTGTCCCGGTGCCCACGTCAACGTCGGTATGGGAAGGGTTGGAAAACGAGCAGCCGGAAGGTGATTTGAAAAACAACGCCATTCGCTCCGAATTTATACCATTGGTTAACCAGAGTGCCATTGAGAATCAAAGAAAATACACGGAACTTCTTGAGGGAAAAAGTAGTACCCCTGTCAAGACAACTAAGGTAAAATCCGAGAATGAAGCTAAGATATTTAGTGTCGGCGGGTATATTTCACCGGGATATTCATCGGGTAATTATCGCACCAGTGGCTCCAATACCCGTTCCGCTCAATACGAAAGCAGTCAGATGAGCGGTATTCTTAACATAGGTGGAGGGTTGACTTTTGCCGTAAAACCTACAAAACGAATCTCTATCGAGACAGGATTGGGGTACTCCCGCCTGGGACAAAAAACGGATGACGCGCAAGTCTACGTGCCGAGTGGCGATATGGTTTCCTATAATGCCAATACACACGCCTATACCCCACTGGGAAGCGTGAAAAATAAAGCCACCGCGACGGTTTCCACCCCGGAAAACTTTATTTCGTTGAAAGGAGAGCAAGATAAAGAAGGAAGTATTGAACAACAGTTTGATGCCATCGAAATCCCTCTGATTTTCCGTTATCACCTGAATGACAATAAAGTAAGATTCAGCGTTCTTGGTGGATTCGGAGCCAGTTTCATGGTGCGCAACCACACGTACGTGAATTATAACGGGAAAAAAGAGTTTATGGGCGAAGCGGAGGATATCAGAACTTTTAATATCAGCACAAACATCGGTTTCGGGATAGAATACCCGATCACCAAGTCGATTGCAATAAAATTGGAACCCGGATTCAAATACTACTTGCAATCTTTGAGCAAAAGCGAGTTTATTGATTTCAAACCTTACTCGTTCACATTCTCCACGGGTATCGGGATAAACTTCTAAGATCAAAACTTGTTTTCAACTTCACAAGAATCCGATTAAATATTGGATTTAGGCTATTACCGAAATTCGATTTATCGAGGCCTATCCACGAAATGACACATCCCTTGGCTATACTTACGGTTGCCCATGAACATTAAAGGTATCCATATACAATAACAACGGAACATATACCCTCGTCGTCGTTTATACATTGTTGTTGTTATGTACTTGTTGTGTTCATGAGCAAGAGAAAAGGTAGCTCCTCCCCAAACAACAGTTAGATTACCGGAGACTCATGGGGATAGAATGTAAATTCAACCGAAAGGCAAGAAAATCGGTGAGGCGGAAAGCTTATTAAAGGATATTTAGACCGGCCTAGTATTTGCGATTCAAAATTTCACTGGAAATAATAGCTTTACGGATATCGAATTCAAAATCGCTAAAACCATTTTCTTTTGGTTGCTCGTTAGACGTTTCCTCGTCATCTTTAAAGATAACGGTTGTCTTCTTCTCCCGTCCTCTTCTGGCTTGCTGTAATTTTTCTAACATGGCATAACGTTCTTCGTCTGTTTTCCCGAACCCTTCTATACTTACCTCTTTTTCTTTCTTCATTTTCTCGGAAAGCGCATCATCAATAGGCAGCACGGATGGGAATGTCATTTCTGGTTCCCGCGTGATAATCACGTCGTCTTCCAAATCTTCATTCTCTTCTTCCGGATAATGAAATATAGGTGGTGTGGCTTTTGCTTTCTTCTCTTTCGAAGATTTAAAAAAGCCAATAGCACTCGCTCCAATAGTCAATGCCAAGTAAATGATCAAATCAAGCCCGTTATCGCTCATAATATCAATAAATAAACGGTGACAAACACCCTTGTGAAAGATTCAAATTTTTACCAAATATACTCTTTTTTTGGACATTCGGAAACGATCGCAAGAAAAATATTACATGAAATTATTTTTTGTGTAAAAAAATAGTATTCTTTTTTTACCTTTGTCTGCAAGTAATATTACGTTTGGAACAATATAAAATTAAATATCCGGATGAGAACGAAAAGAGCATTAATCAGTGTATTTGACAAAAGTGGGATTGTTGATTTTGCTAAATCGCTAAATTCTATGGGTTGGGAAATTATTTCTACCGGAGGAACCTCTAAGAAATTGAAAGAAGAGGGAATACAGGTAAAAGATATTTCAGATTTAACCCAATTCCCAGAGTGTTTTGACGGTAGAGTAAAGACTCTCCACCCGAATGTAGAGGGAGGTATCTTAGCGATACGAGACAACGAAAAGCATAAACAGCAAATGACCGAGTTAGGAATCGAACCGATCGACATGGTCGTTTGTAATCTATACCCTTTTAAGGAAACTATCCTTAAAGAAGGAGTTTCACACGAAGAAATTATAGAAAATATTGATATCGGCGGGCCGACCATGATTCGTGCTGCCGCGAAGAACTATCCTTTCGTGACGGTGATTACCGATCCGGAAGATTATTCGAGAGTTATCGAGGAAATTCGAGCACAAGGAGACACTTCACTCGAAACTAAAGAGCTATTGGCCGCGAAAGTGTTTATTCATACGTCACACTACGATGCTCTAATAGCCAACTATTTCTCTAAACGATTGAACATTCAATCTCCGAAGACCCTGACGCTTACTTTCGAGAAAAAACAGGACCTTCGTTACGGGGAAAATCCTCACCAGTCTGCCACGTTCTACGCCCAAGTACAGGAAACAGAGGGAACGTTGACGGGTGCGGTTCAATTACATGGAAAAGAATTATCTTATAATAATATCGGGGATACCGACGGTGCGTTGGAGACGTTGAAAGAATTCGAAGAACCGACGGTGGTGGCTGCCAAACATGCTAATCCTTGCGGTGTGGGTAGTGCTGCCACTCTGGCGGAAGCTTTCAAGAAAGCCTATGACGCAGACCCAGTTTCTATTTACGGCGGAATTGTTGCTGCCAACCGGGAAATTGATAAGGCCACGGCTGAAATCATGTCTCCCGTTTTCTTGGAGGTAATTGTCGCTCCTTCCTTCTCGGAAGAAGCGTTGGCGATCTTCTCGAAAAAGAAAAATTTGAGATTATTACAGGTGTCCAATATTAGTAAACGGGATTACACCGCACCAAAAGCCAAGACCGTTTTGGGAGGGCTATTGATACAGGATATGGACCTGCAATTGCTTGACGGGGAATTAAAATACGTGACTAATCGTCGTCCGACAGAAAAAGAACTGGAAGATTTGTTGTTCGCGTGGAAAGTTGTGAAGCATACTAAATCTAACGCTATTGCGATTGCAAAAGACAAATGTACCACGGGAGTCGGTCCCGGACAGGTCAGTCGGATCTGGGCTTTGGAGAACGCGATTCGTCAAGGCGGCGAGCGTATTGCCGGTAGCGTGATGGCATCGGATGCCTTCTTCCCTTTCGCCGATTGTGTTGAAGCCGCCCACAAGGCCGGTATCACCGCGATCATTCAACCGGGTGGGTCTATCCATGATCAGGATTCGATTGACGCGGCGAACAAGTACAATATTGCGATGATTTTCACAGGAATGAGACACTTCAAACATTAATTGAATATGGGATTGTTTTCTTTTTTAACACAAGATATAGCGATCGACTTGGGAACGGCGAACACGATCATTATCATGAATGATAAAATGGTTGTGAATGAGCCTTCCATTGTTGCAGTCGACAAAAAAACGGAAAAAGTAATTGCCATCGGCGAGAAAGCGCGCCAGATGCAGGGTAAGACACACGAGTATATTAAAACCATACGTCCTCTCCGGGATGGTGTTATCGCGGACTTTAACGCTGCCGAACAGATGATCCGGGGAATGATAAAGATGGCCAACGGGAAAAGCAAGTTCTTCTCTCCTTCTTTGCGGATCGTGGTTTGTATACCTTCCGGAAGTACCGAGGTCGAATTACGTGCCGTTCGTGACTCGGCAGAGCATGCCGGGGGACGTGACGTTTATATGATTTACGAACCGATGGCTGCCGCTTTGGGTATCGGCTTGGACGTGGAAGCCCCGGAAGGAAACATGATCGTGGATATAGGTGGTGGTACAACAGAGATTGCCGTGATTTCTTTGGGTGGTATCGTTACGAATAAATCTATCCGTATCGCGGGTGATGATTTGACGGATGATATCCAGGAATACATGAGACACCAGCATAACATCAAGATCGGTGAGCGTACGGCGGAGGAAATCAAGATTCACGTGGGTTCTGCTCTATCCGAACTAGACGAGCCGCCTGCAGATTTCGTGGTACAGGGACCGAACCAGATGACCTCTCTTCCGGTGGAAGTACCCGTATCCTACCAGGAGATTGCCCACTGTATCGAAAAATCAATTTCAAAGATTGAGATTGCTATTCTGGCCGCGTTGGAACAAACGCCACCGGAACTGTATGCCGATATCGTGAATAAGGGAATATACCTGGCCGGAGGTGGTGCATTGCTTCGCGGTTTGGATAAACGTCTGTCAGATAAATTGAATATTCCATTCCATATAGCAGAAGACCCGTTACGGGCCGTGGCCAGAGGTACGGGAATTGCGTTAAAGAACGTAGATAAGTTCTCATTCCTTATAAGATAGTGATGTGAAAGAGATTATAAAACTGATATTAAAGTATCACTTTACTATAATTTTTATATTACTGGAAATCGTAAGTTTCTCTCTGATCATTCGCCACAACGAATATCAGAGAGCAATTTTCTCAGAAAGCGCCTCTATACTATTCGGTAACATATCGGCAATTGCTACCGACGTGAAAAATTATTTTCGTTTGAAAGAGACCAATGAATCTTTAGCAAACGAGAATATTTTGTTGAAAAACCGTTTAGAGCAATACGAACTATCACGGGATACGATTGTCCAAGGCACTTTCATGCAGGACAGTATACCCGTATACGAATATATCGGGGCAAAGTTGGTTAATGCGACATTCAATCGGACCAAGAATTATTTAACGCTGGATCGCGGGCTTAAAAATGGAATCTGGAAGGAAATGGGCGTTTGCAGTCCTGACGGTATTGTTGGATTAGTACAGGATTTGAGTGGCCAGTTTGCTATCGTGATCCCGCTCATTAACGTGGACTCCCGTATTTCGGCTAAAATAAAAAAGAATAGCTATTACGGTTCCTTACAATGGGATGGAGTTGATTACCGTTACTCTTACTTGAATGATATTCCTTATCACGTGGAAGTAAACGAAGGGGACACGATTGTCACATCCGGTCTTTCAAAAATATTCCCGGAAGGGATTACGGTGGGCTATGTTGAATCTGTCGACAAAGAGACGGCAAACTTCTTGAAAATAAAAGTCCGGCTGGCTGTTGATTTTAAACGTCTGGATTACGTGTATGTCATATTAAACAACAAGAAAAACGAGCAAACAGGATTAGAAGCCATAAACTATCATGAATAATATAAATTATCTCATTCATTTGTTGATACTATCTCTCTTGCAGATCGTGATCGTGGATAACATCCACCTTGGCTCCTATTTTTACTTGAATATTTATATTCTCGCCATATTCCTTCTTCCTTACAAGTTGAAAGGTGTACCACTCTTGTTGTTCGGGTTCTTGCTTGGTCTGCTTATGGACTTTGCTGATAACACGGTTGGTATACACGCGGCCGCTTCAACTTTTGTAGCATACATTCGTCCCCGACTGCTGCAACTAACCTCTACCCGGGAAGAATTGGAAGACGCTCACGGAGTACAAGGACTGACGGATTTCAGATGGTTTCTTAAATATTCTTTCATGTCCACGCTGTTATTTAACGTGGTACTCATTTTTGCAGAGGCCTTTACTTTTAGAGATATACTTATCACGATGATCCGGATTATTTTAAGTACTTTTATCTCCATGTTGTTCATGTTGCTTTATTATTTCATCGGGATCAAAAGAGCGCAGAAGTAACCGTGGATTCGAATCAAATAACAGACTTTTGAAATGAATAAATTCGGATATAGACAAGGGATCATATCAGGGATCATGATTAGTGTATGCGTCGTATTCATTCTACGATTGTTTACTTATCAGGTGGTATCCGACAAATATAAAATCTTGGCTGAAAATAATTCCCAGCGCACGGAAACTGAATATCCGGCACGGGGGTTAATATATGATCGGAATAATAAACTCCTAGTAGATAATCAGGCAGCTTACGACCTAATGATTATACCTAATCAGGTAAAAACATTCGACACGCTGGAATTAGTTTCGATTCTTGAAATCACGCGAGAAGCACTGGACAAGAGTATCCAACGTTGTCGGACCTACTCGACTTTTAAACCTTCCATACTGGTTTCGCAAATTCCGGGTAACAAGTACGCTGTCCTTCAAGAAAAACTTTATCGTTATCCCGGTTTTTACATACAAACCAGAACGTTACGAAAATATAATGTAAACCACTCTGCCGACGTGTTCGGTTATATCAGCGAGGTAAATGCGGATCAAATAGCACAGGATACTTGTTATGCCATGGGCGATTATATCGGGATAAGTGGTCTGGAGAAAACGTACGAGAAGCATCTTCGCGGTACAAAGGGGAAACGAATCGTGCTGGTAGACAATAAGAACCGGATTAAAGGTTCATTCGCGGACGGGGCATACGATGAAGAAGCTATCGTGGGAGAAGATTTACATACAACCTTGGATGTTGATCTGCAAGAATATGCCTACGAGTTGATGCGTAATAAAACGGGGGGGATTGTCGCCATTGAACCCAGCACGGGTGAGATTCTGGTAAAAATGTCGAGTCCCGGTTATGACCCACAATTAATGGTCGGTTTGGATCGGGGAAAAAATTACGCGAAATTAACGAATGATCCGTTGAGACCACTGTTTGACAGAACGACGCAGGCCCAGTATCCTCCGGGGTCTATCTTCAAGACCGTACAAGCCCTGATCGGATTACAAACAAAAGCCATATCCCTACAAACGACATGCACGTGTAACGGGGGAGCTATTATCGTGGGAGGAAAATTCATGAAATGCCACCATCATAGTTCTCCGGTTAATTTATTGCAATCTATAGAGAATTCATGTAATCCTTACTACGCGAATGTATTCAAACGAATACTGGAATTACCCGAATATAAAACTGTCCGGAACGCGTACGGGGAATGGCGGAAATATGTAACATCCTTTGGATTCGGCAGCAAAATATGTCCGGATTTCTTTGAGGTTCCAGGTTCTATCCCCACGCAAGAATATTACGATAAAGTGTTTAAAACCCAAAAGTGGTATCCCTCTTACATGATATCTCTTTCAATCGGTCAGGGAGAATTGATGATCACGCCGATTCAAATGGCCAATTTGGCCGTCATCCTGGCTAATCGAGGATATTACATGACTCCTCATATTGTAAGGCCTACCGAAGATTTGGTTGCCAACCGGATCGAGAAGCACGTTATTCCTATTGACCGGAAACATTTCGACCCGATTATCGAAGGGATGCAAATGGTTATTAAAGGAGGTACCGGACGACGGGCACAAGTGGATTCTATCACAATAGCGGGAAAAACGGGTACGGTACAGAACCCGCATGGTGATGATCACTCCGTGTTTATCGCCTTCGCACCCGTGGAAAATCCCAAAATCGCCTTAATCGTGTATGTTGAAAAAGGAGTATGGGGATCACGTTATGCCGCTCCTATTGCCGGTTTGCTGATCGAGAAATATCTGAAAGGGAAGATTTCAGATAAAAAGAAACCGCTCGAAAAGGAAATGTTCGAAGCGAGCTTGATAGATATTATACCCAACAAAGTAAAAGAAGAGAGCAATGAATAGCAGATCCAATAACTTACTTGCCAATATTGATTGGATATCCATCCTATTATACATGCTGCTCGTGCTAATCGGATGGTTGAATATTTATGCCGCCGTTTACGATGAAAATCACAGTAGTATCTTTGATATATCCCAAAAATACGGAAAACAGTTGATCTGGATCGGGGCCGCATTCGTGCTTGCCTTTCTGGTTCTGCTCACGGACAGTAAATTCTTCACGACTTTCTCGATGGTGATTTATGGCATCATGATATTCCTGTTGATAGCCGTCTTGTTTTTTGGTACGGAAACCAAGGGAGCCCGTTCCTGGTTTGAAGTCGGGGATTTCCGGATACAACCCGCCGAGTTTGCCAAATTCGCGACCAACCTGGCCATTGCTTACGTCATGAGTCGCCACAATTTTAAGGTGATGCGTTTCTCCAGTCTCGTGACAATAGGCGTGATCCTGGCTCTTCCGGCGGGATTGATCATATTGCAAAACGATACGGGGTCAGCCCTGGTATATAGCAGTTTTATCCTTGTACTTTTTCGGGAAGGCCTGCACGGATCAATACTATTGCTTTGTTTTGTTGCCGCCGCCATATTTATCATGGCGTTATTATACTCCCCTTTCACGGTTTTACTCGTGATCATCGGGGGAACGTTAATCGCGTTTTATTATTACAGACATGATATCCGGGAGTTGTTCCAGATAATCTTGTTTATCGGGGGTGGATTTGCCCTTTTTGAAGGTATAAAATGGATTTTCCATTTATCTATATCCGATTACTACATGTTGTTGATTGTTTACGCAATCACCAGTATCGCGGCTATATTTCCTATTTACAAGCGAAAAATGAAGCACATGATAACGTTGCTGGCTATCTCGTGGCTTTGCGTGGGTGCCGCTCCTTCCGTGACTTACGCTTTTGATCATCTTCAACCCCATCAACAAGACCGTATCAATGAATTATTGGGTATAAAGGTGGATCCCAAGGGAACCGGGTACAATGTTACTCAATCTAAAATTGCTATTGGTTCCGGGGGATTCTTCGGAAAGGGATTTCTGGAAGGTACGCAGACCAAATTGAATTTCGTTCCGGAACAAAGTACCGACTTTATTTTCTGTACTGTCGGCGAAGAGTGGGGATTTATCGGAAGTACATTCGTGATCGTGCTATTATTGGCATTTATTTTACGAATTATCAAGTTGGCAGAACGTCAACGCTCCAGTTTTTCCCGGATATACGGTTACGGGGTAGCCTCTATCCTATTTTTTCATCTGGCTATCAATATCGGGATGACTATAGGTATGGCACCAGTGATTGGTATACCACTCCCCTTTTTCAGTTACGGGGGATCATCCCTATGGTCTTTTACCATACTTATATTCATATTTTTAAGACTGGATGCCAATCGTTTACAAGTATTCAGATAATCGGAAAACTTTCTGAACGCTTTCCTTGTGGATTTTCAAGGATTTTAATACATTCGTTCCCAAATGAATTAAACACGATAAGGATGAAGACATTAATTATAAACATCAAGCAACTCGTTCAGGTTGAGGATGAACCGCGTAAATGGGTGGCTGGAGCCGACATGGCAAAATTGGGAACAATCGACGATGCTTACCTCTTAATCGACGGAGATCGTATTGAAGCATTCGGTAAAATGAGCGAATTGAATCAGGAGGCGATATACGAGGGAACGGATACCGTGCAAGAGATTGACGCCACGGGCCGCTTGGTTCTCCCCGCTTATTGTGATTCCCACACGCATCTGGTGTACGCCGGAAGTCGTGAAATAGAATATATTGATAAAATTAAAGGACTTTCTTACGAGGAAATCGCCAAAAGAGGCGGTGGAATCCTGAACTCATCGGAACGTATCCGTAAAGCTTCGGAAGAAGAGTTATATGATTCTGCTTACGGGCGTTTGCAGGAAATCGCTTCCCTAGGAACCGGAGCCGTGGAGATCAAGAGCGGTTACGGGCTGGATACTGAAAGCGAGCTCAAAATGTTACGGGTTATCAGACGATTAAAAGAAGAAACACCCTTGACAATTAAAGCCACGTTCCTCGGTGCACATGCCGTTCCACTGGAATATAGAGGACGTCAGACCGAATACGTGGATCTGATCATTAACGAAATGATTCCAGCCGTGGCAGGTGAAGATTTGGCCGATTATATAGACGTGTTCTGCGATAAAGGATTCTTCACGGTGGAAGACACGGACAGGATGCTGAACGCAGGAATGAAATACGGATTACGTGCGAAGATACACGCAAACGAGCTGGACTACTCGGGTGGTATACAAGTCGGGGTGAAATATAACGCTCTCTCCGTCGATCACCTTGAATATGTCGGGGATGAAGAGATTGCCGCGTTGAAAGGAAGCGAAACCATGCCGACCGTTCTGCCGGGGGCAGCTTTCTTCCTGAATATGCCTTATTCTCCCGTGCGTAAAATGATTAACGCCGGATTGCCTGTTGCTCTGGCCTCAGATTTTAACCCAGGCTCCTCTCCTTCCGGAAATATGAAATTCGTGATGTCTCTCGGATGTGTTAATTACAAAATGCTCCCCGAAGAGGTTATCAACGCGACAACAATAAACACGGCATACGCCATGGGTGTGGAAGATGAACTGGGAAGTATTGCCGTGGGTAAGAAAGCAAATTTTTATATCACCATTCCTATCACGGGAATCGAGTATCTGCCTTACGCTTACGGAAGCGATCTGGTTGAAACCGTATTCCTGAACGGGGAACAAATTTAAGGAAGCTATGCCCTATTCACATTACAAAAAAATATGGATCCGGAAAGCTTACCGGATAAGGTACCCATAGTGATTCTGTGATTTACGATTTTGTGATTTAGTGATTACGAAATTGGCGGTCCGAATTGAAAGATCGTGGGGGATTTACTTTATTTACTTTGTCAAATTACAACTTAATAATAGATATGAAAAAATTAATAGAATGCGTTCCGAATTTCAGTGAAGGGAACGATATGCACATTATAGATCAGATTACAGCAGAAATCAAGGCTGTTGAAGGGGTTAGTTTGATTGACGTGGACCCGGGAAAAGCAACGAACCGCACGGTGGTAACCATGGTCGGTACCCCGGAAGAGGTTTGCGAAGCAGCCTTCCGTGCCGTGAAGAAAGCATCTGAATTGATTGACATGAAAAAACATAAAGGAGCACACCCCCGTTTTGGAGCAACAGACGTGTGTCCTTTGGTTCCGGTGTCTAACATCACCATGGAAGAAACCGTAGAATACGCCCGTGCTTTGGCTAAACGTATCGGTGAAGAATTGAATATCCCCGTGTATTGCTATGAAAATGCAGCCTTCACTCCAGAAAGGAAAAACTTGGCAACTTGTCGTGCCGGAGAATATGAGGCTTTAGGCGAACGTTTGAGCAGCGAGCAATGGCACCCGGATTTCGGGCCTCGTGAATTGAACGAGTGGACGGCTAAAACGGGAGCAACTGCCGTGGGAGCCCGTAACTTCTTGGTTGCTTATAATGTAAACTTGAATAGTACCTCTACCCGTCGTGCTAATGCTATCGCTTTCGATGTACGCGAAAGAGGAAGAGCCAAAAGAGAAGGTAACCCTATTACCGGGAAGATCGTGAAAGACGAGAAGGGAAAGAACGTGATGATTCCGGGAACACTGAAATCAGTAAAAGCCATCGGTTGGTTTATCGAAGAATATGGAATCGCTCAGATTTCCATGAACTTAACAGATATTTCCGTTACCTCCGTGCATGAAGCTTTTGATGAAGTTTGTCGCAAAGCACAGGATCGCGGAATCCGCGTAACTGGTTCTGAGTTGGTGGGAGTAATTCCGTTAAAAGCCATGTTGGATGCCGGACGTTATTTCTTGCGCAAACAACAACGTTCTACCGGAGTTTCTGATAAAGAGTTGATCAAGATCGCCGTGAAATCCTTAGGTCTAGACGAACTTTATCCTTTTGAACCCAGAAAGAAAATTATCGAGTATATCCTGGAAGATGAAATGAATCAAGGCAAGAAATTCTTGATTGACATGAATCTCCGTGAATTTGCTGACGAAACAGCTTCCGAATCTCCCGCACCTGGAGGTGGTTCTATTTCCGCTTACATGGGAGCATTAGCCTCTTCATTGGCAACGATGGTAGCCAATCTCTCCTCTCACAAACGCGGTTGGGATGAACGTTGGGAAGAATTCAGCAATTGGGCTGAAAGAGGAAAAGCTTATCAAGTTGAATTGATCAAAATGGTTGACGAGGATACCAACGCTTTCAACCGTATCATGGATGCTTTCGGATTACCAAAGAAGAGCGAGGAAGAAAAAGCCGCTCGTCACCAGGCTATCCAAGATGCAACCAAGTTTGCGACGGAAGTTCCGTTCAAGACCATGATGCTTTGCTACGAGTGTATGGAAGTAGTGAAAGCGATGGCCGAAATCGGTAATCCGAATTCAGTAACCGATGCCGGGGTTGGTGCATTGGCTGCTCGTTCCGGTGTAATCGGTGCTTTCCTGAATGTAAAAATCAACGCTGCCGGCTTGGATGACAAGGAATATGCTAACGACATCATCGCCAGAGGTGAAAAAGTTGTTGAAATGGCTAAACAACTGGAAACGGATATTTTGAATATCGTGAATTCCAAGATTTGATATATAGAATAAACAAAAAAAACGATCTTCCTCAGAAGATCGTTTTTTTTGTTTATTCTATTTCAGTTATTTTGTCGTCACCGAAACTTTCCCAGCCTCACGTGTAATCCAAATTCCTTTTCCCGACACGTAATCATCATTTTTGATCACGGTGGTATTATTGTAATCCAAACGAACAATATCTACACAGATACCATCTCCGCCGACACATCCCTCCCGATAAAATTTAAATTTCACCTGAATAGAGTCTATTTCTGTCTCGTTGAACACGACGTAAAGTTTCTTATCCACGTATCCTTGATTACCTGAAATACTTGTTGTCCAAAAATGCTTTCCAACACGAGAATCATATCCTACTGTATGTTGATTGCCCTTGTAACTGTATGACTTATCTTCATCTACATTTTCCGGAACAATTTGCGGCTTCCCACCTTTCTCCTCGTAAACCATAGGTAACACACTCCCTTGTTTTAAAGATAACAGGTCATTCCCCTCCCCGTCCACGAAATAGAAAAGCCAAGGATTCGCTCTTACAAAATAATCCCCGGTCTTCGGAATACTATCACCACTATCACTACAAGCATTTACCACAAATAACAGGCAAATGATTACGAAACAATTAATTACACGCATGCGCTTTGCTATTCATATTCTATGCAAAGCTAATAAAAATATTGTTATGTAGCGGGTATACACAAAATAAGAATGTTCTATAAATCAGCATACATCCACGCCCCCTCACCCCCTCTTTACACAGGAGGAGAAACTGTCTGGTGATCAGCTCTATCCTTGTCTAAGGGAGTTGGAGGGAGTAGTGGTTTTTCACGCAAATAATCTTGTGAATACCTTCTATATAATTGACTTACTTAAAAATCCGAATTCTATCCTCGATCGGTCTGAATTCCTTCATATCCGGTTCGTGCAAGGGAACCCCGAAAGGCATTTGTGCATTCAATATCCAATTCTCCGGTAATTTCCATTCACGAATGACCGCCTCGTCAATTAATGGATTATAATGTTGTAAAGAAGCCCCAAAACCGGCATCTTCCAACATGGTCCACACGGCTAGTTGATGCATGGCAGAAGTTTGCTCTGACCATACCGGAAACTTCTCTTGATAAAGAGGAAATGCCTTCTGTAAACCCTTTACAATTGTTTGATCCTCAAAGAAAAGAACTGTTCCGTACCCCGCTAAAAACGATTTGTCGATCTTGTTTTCAGTGGCTTTAAAAGCTTCTTGGGAAACAATTTTCCGTAGGGTATCCTTAACAATATTCCATAATTTCACGTGTTGCTCTCCCAGCAAAAGGACCAATCTCGTGGACTGGGAATTAAAGGCTGAAGGAACATGCTTCACGGCGAATTTCACGATGTCCTCGATTTCACGATCGGAAATCGAAGATTTATTGGTAAGAGAGTAATAACTTCTTCTATGTGCTAATGCTTCTTTCAATTTTCTTTCCATTATGCTATAAATTTAATTTTTATAATATACGCATTTTTTCAAAGATAGTTACTTCCCACCACCTTTTTAAAGATAAGCTTATCCCATTTTCATAAAGGCATCGAAAAAAGCATCCCGGTAAGTGTTGCCAATGGCGATTTCATGCGTTCTGATAAAGATATCATTGTTGTCAAAAGAATCTATATGTATAGTATTCACGATATACGATTTATTCACCCGCAGGAAATCATGCTTGGGTAACAACTCGAATATATTCTTTAAGTTCATACGAGTAATCACACGTTGATCAGCCAATTGAATAATCACGTAATCTTTCAGCCCCTCGATAAACAAGATATCCTTGTAATAAATTCTAAAATACCTCCTCTCTGATTTCACGAAGAAATATTCCGCGTTAACCGGTTCGATATTCTCTTTCTCCCCGGTTAATAATAGAGAATGATAAGAAGTTGCCTTGTTGACCGCCTTCATGAAACGGTCCGGATCAACGGGCTTTATCAAATAGTCGATAGCGTCCACCTCGTAACTATCTAAAGCATATTCCGTGTATGCTGTCGTGAAAATCACCAACGTTCTTTTGGATATCGTTCTGGCAAACTCGATCCCGGAAATTCCCGGCATCTGAATATCGAGAAAGATCAAATCTACCGGATGTTCTTCCATGAATTTTGATGCGGAAAGAGCGTTATTAAACATACCGAGCAAATTTAGTTGGCTAGTATCTTTTACTAGTATTTCTATCGCTTCACGCGCTAAAGGTTCATCATCTACAATAATACAATTCATAATGTCAAGTGTAAATATACGGTATAACTTGTCTCGTCTTCTCTTATATCCAGCGTGTAATGTTCCGGAAATAATAGTTCTAATCTACGTTTTATATTCTTTAGTCCCAATCCACCTACTTCATTCTTCTTCGAGGCGATCACGGGTTTTGAATTTATACATTGAAATTCCAGATTTTTGTCCCATACCTTGAAACCGAGATAAACGTAGGAGGAATTTTCACTATCCACGTTGTGTTTCACCGCGTTCTCCACGAAAGGGATAAACAGAAGCGGTGGAAGCCACACCTCGCTGATATTGCCCTCTTTTGAAATAACGTATTCGAACTTATCCCGTCGTATTTTTTCCAAGTTCAGGAAATCATTCAGGAAACGGATTTCAGAGTCTAATAATACCTGTTCCTTCGCACTATCGTTGATCTGGTAACGCAACATATCTTCAAGCTTGAAAAGCACCCGTGAAGCCTCTTCCGGGTTCTTTCGGAGCAACACGTTCGCATTATTCAACATGTTGAACAGAAAATGCGGGTTGATCTGTTTTTTCAGGAACTTTAACTCCGATTGTAACGTGGAAGAAGCCAGCTCATCAATCCGCTGGTTGTAACCGATCCAGTATTTAAATAGTAGCAGGGCCGACGTTCCAAATATCAATAAGCTCAAAGAGACCATTGATGCCAGCACGTTCAATATGATATACAGGTTACCCTCCTCGTACGTTCCGCCAACATCGTGAAACCAACTCTGCAATACCACGATAAGACAAAGTGACAACAAAATCAAACATGCGACCGAAATCAAATAACTCAATATTTGTCCCCTGATCAGGAAACGAGGGGCCAATACGTACAAATTGAAATAAATAATAGCACTCGTGATCACGAAATAATAAAGCCACCCGTAAAAGCGTTCCAGTGTTAGTACAAGTTCTCCCGACTGGTTGGCAAATATACTGATCGTGATACAGAAAAGAGTCAATAACAACAGGAAGTGTCTCGCGAACTTGAAGCGGGGAGCCAGCAGGAAATCTGGGACACGACTATCAACAAGATTACTCATAGTTTTAGCATATTAAGTTTCAACATAATAATCCTTTTGGATATTGACAGGGAATAGTTATCCCCGTACAATAATTCCAATCGCTGTCTGATGCTCGAAAAATCATTCTGATCCGGCAAATTCCCGTTATCAAAGCTACAAACAAAATGTATCCGGCTATTCTCGACCCGAAATTGGAGATCGATAGCGGTAAACGTATCCTGCCCGTAAACATGAACAACAGCCTGCTGCACGAAAGGGATAAACAACAAGGGGGGCACGAAAGTCCGGTCAACCTCTCCTTCCGCGGAAACCGAATACCGGATACGTTTCGAGTACAATTGTTCCAAGGCCAGATAGTTTGTCAGAAAATTAATCTCAGCCTTCAACAACACCGCTTTCCGGCTGCAATCGTAAAGTTGGTATCTTAATATCTGGCTCAACTTCAACAACATTCCGGAAGCTTCATCCGGTTCGCCACGAGCCAAGACAGCCGTGCGATTCAGTATATTGAACAGCAATTGAGGATTCACCTGCGCTTTCAATTGTTCCACTTCCGATTGAATATGTATCCTCTCCAACTGGTTCACTCGTTTATTATCTATCGTCCAATGTTTTAACGCAATCGTGATCGCTCCTCCAAGCAGGCACAAAACAATCGTGGCAAAAGAAGACACGTAATTCAGGATAAATACCGGATTGAGAAAATAGGATACATCCTGACCCAACATGACACGTACCCCCTCCTCGATAATCGTCAGCAAACACATGAGTACAAACACGATAACGAACAACACGATTGTGTAAAGCAGGTATCTTTTCCGCATAAGATACCGGGGTATCAACAGATAGATATTCAAATAAGCTACAACCAGATAGGAGGCCAGGTTACAAAGAGTTATCCAGTACAAGTCTGTCCCAAGTTCCGTGACGTCCTGTTGAAAAATAACATAGGTCTGGTTGAAAGATATGGCAGTCAGCGCCACGACAAACAGGACGTGCCGCCATACCCGCAATTTTGAATTCACCAAAAGATTATAAAGAAAGGTTTGTCCCCTCAAGTTGATCTTAAACATCCCGTGTGTGTGCTTTTTTCAATAATACAAATGTACGATCTTTATTCTTAGCCCGGCTTAAAATTCCAACTTATAACTGATATTCGGCAAGGATGTGGCTCCACGGATAGGTTTTATCCGGTTAGTCTTGAAATTGTACTCGTGACCGTAATATTCCTTGCATCCAGTCGTGTTCAGGCTCTTGATAGCGAATTCGTGCGACACTCTTTTCCGGTTAATCTTGTATCCCACCGATAAATTTGTGATAAACATGGGAGAGAATTGTCGGGAAAAAGCCTTGGTTTCATCGTGTTGCACCACCCTATCCGGATCAAGCAGCGTGGCTGCCTCGTCTACCGGAGCGTAACGATCACCGCCCTGTATCGTCATCTTCAAGTTCACGCTGAACATGTTCTGTTTATCCCGACCGACCATCCATTCCTTACCTCCCAGCAGGTTGACAATATAATTCCGGTTGTACAACGTGTTACGCCACTTCCGATCACCGCCGTAATATCTCGAATCAAAGATAGAGGCTGTCACCATGTAATAAAGTCCCTTGTTCAGATAGCGTTCCAGCGTGAGATCCACCCCGATATTACGTCCCTTACCCCGGTTTACCAAAGCATCTTCCACGTAAAAATCACGCCTGTTCTGCACGGAATAAGAACTGTCTGCAATAACCGGAACATCATACAAGTATTGAAAATAAGGTTCTATCTTCACGTTCACGTTGTCCGACACCTTGAATCCGTAAGATAACATCACATGATGAGCTTTCGTGAAATCCAGGTCTTTATTCACGGAACGATCGCCCGTGCCTTGCGTCTTCACGAAATACACGTCCATTTTCTCCATCCGGCTATGCAACCCGTAAGCGAGAGCGAAAGAGCTTTTCGGCGAGGCCTGCCACTTAACACCTGCACGGGGTTCGAGCATCCAGCTATTATTCAATGTCAGTATTTGTGCGTTAATCCCCACATTCAACGTCACCTGATCACTTAATCCGATAGATGAACTCGTGTAAGCGGAAATCAGATCCGTGTTGCCCTTCCCCTCGGAAATTAACTCCAAGGGTTGCGTCAGATGCGGGGCCAAGTTCATATCCATGTTGTAATACATCTTCGTATAAGTAAATCCTGTTTTATTCGAAAATTTGGCACTAAACTTCCGGGTCAGTGCAGTAGTGAATATCAAATTCGTATTGCTCCGGTTCAGATCGAGATAAGGAGCCGACTTCAGATTCCAGTCATAACTATCTATCGTTCCCTCGTGCCGGAAATAGGTCACGGCCAACGTCGTTTTCAGTTGAGTCTCGTTGTTAAAGAAATAGCGATGACTTATACCGCCTGCTCCCATATACTGGCTCGTGTTTGATTTCGTCATATCACCCGTGGTTTCCCATTTATCGGTATCCTCCTCGAAATCCCCTTTCGATTTATCAACCAAGCCCGTTCCCCAAACCGAGAACACACCCGCCTTGCGTGTAGGCATATTAAACTTGAAATTCAAATCTTGGTAATCCAACGTTCCGTCGATATCCATCATCCCCAGTTCTCCCAACAACCCCGTGGTGGAGTAACGGTAATTAAAAATGTAAGAAGAATTGTGTCGCCGTGTCAATGGGCCTTCCGAGGCAAAGTCTATCCCTAGTAAACCCAACTGGAAAGTATTTTCAATCTTCCGGTTATTCCCGTTCCGCAATTTCATATCGAAAACGCCCGATACGGCATTGTCATACTCGGCGGGGAAAGCACCCGTGAAGAAATCCGAATTGCCCAGTACATGATTGCTTAATCCCGACAATATACCTCCACCAAGAATGGACAAATCCGCGAAGTGATTGGGGTTCGGTATCTCCACGTCTTCCAATTTCCATTGTAGCAGATGCGGGGCATTTCCATGAATAGATATCCCGTTTGTCGACATGCTAGGCGAGATTCCAGCGAAAGAACTTGCCAAACGTGCCGGATCATCCATTCCTCCGGCATAACGACTTGCCTCCTCCACGCTAAACATCCGGGCTCCCGTGGTCACCATCTTGTTTAACGGTTGCTCTTTATTCAATTGCGGTCGCACCATAACTTCATCCAGCTCTTTAATACTTTCTTTCAATGGAATATTCAAACTGACTTCTTTCGAGGACGTTACCAGTATTTCCCGGAAAATAGTCGGCTCGTATCCCACGAAAGAAGCCTGTATATTATGTCGCCCTATCGGGACGTTTTTAATAACAAAACGTCCCAAACTATCTGTCACAGACCCGATTTCAGGTTTATCCACCAAATTCACTGTCGCATAAGCCACCGGATAACCCGAAGCCGCATCCACGACAAAACCTCGTACAACCTGAGTCAAAATCTTGTTATTCTTTTGCCCGATCACGTTCACAGACAAACACAAAAGAACAAAGAACACACTCCATTTTTTTATTCCACACTTCATATATTTGATTTTTATTATTGATGAAACATATCTTTCCGATTCCTACTCCTGTTGCGTGTTCCTTTTATTCTTGACGTTACTCATGATTTTGAAAACCGTTTCAAATATCTCGTTTTTCCACCCTTTACGGGCCAATTCTTTACTTAAGACTTCTTCAAACGCATCCAATACTTTCGTGCAAGCGATAGGATCAATTCCCGTCATTTCCGCAACCCGTGATATAACCTCTGTCTTATTCATAACTGATTTGTTTTAATGATTACATGCCAAAGGTAGGTTTCCGCAGAAAGCTCTGGGAAAAGAATATACGAAATGCCCGGTTTTGCATACGAAACCGGGCATTACTACTACTTGATAAAAAAGAATATATGTAGGGCAGTGTTGATTACCAAACGTTTTCCCTTCCTTTGTAAGGAGGGGTTAAGGGTGGTAGTTCTATGTAAATTGACTTGTTAGACACTCGCTCTACTATTTATCGTATGAAATTCTACAAAAGACTGTATGCGCAAGTTACTCCTGCCATCACGATAGCCACCATACTCATCAACTTGATCAGGATGTTCAAGCTCGGACCGGACGTATCTTTAAACGGATCACCCACTGTATCACCAATCACCGTGGCCTTGTGATTATCAGAGCCTTTCCCGCCCAGATTGCCTTCTTCAATATACTTTTTAGCGTTATCCCATGCCCCACCAGCGTTGGCCATGAAAATAGCCAGTACGAAACCCGTACCCAAACCTCCTGCAAGCAAACCAATCACGCCGGAAACGCCAAAAATAAGTCCCATCACCACGGGTACGATAATCGCTAATAAAGACGGGAACACCATTTCATGTTGCGCCCCTTTCGTGGAAATCTCGACACATCTAGCGTAATCCGGTTCTGCCTCCCCGGTCATGATCCCCTTAATTTCGCGGAATTGACGACGTACCTCGTTCACCATCTTCTGGGCTGCCCGTCCCACGGCATTCATCGTTAACCCGCAAAACACGAACGACATCATGGAACCGATAAAAATACCGGACAACACTCTCGGGTTCATCAACGTCACGTCAAAATGCGTCATAAAATCGGAAAGCGTGGCATCGGCCGTTTTAACCATCCTTTCCCCTACCGGTATAACCACTTGCTCCATACGCAACAATCCGATCTTGATCTCCTCAATGTAAGAAGCGATCAGGGCTAACCCCGTCAAGGCTGCGGAACCAATTGCAAAACCTTTACCCGTGGCAGCCGTCGTGTTTCCCAACGCATCCAAGGCATCCGTACGATGGCGGACCTCTTCGCCCAAATTACTCATTTCCGCATTTCCCCCGGCATTATCCGCGATAGGCCCGTAAGCATCTGTCGCCAACGTTATACCCAATGTGGAAAGCATACCCACGGCAGCAATACCGACACCGTACAACCCCATTGACATATTAGCAAAACTAAATTCCGCGGCGAACAAGAAAGAAAGAATAATCCCCACCACGATCGTGAACACGGGTATAGCCGTCGAGATCATTCCCGTACCGATACCTTTAATAATCACCGTAGCGGGGCCCGTTTCCGAACTTTTCGCAATATCCCGCGTAGGTTTGTAAGCATGAGAAGTATAATACTCGGTCGCTTTCCCGATAACAATTCCCGTCAGCAACCCAACGATAATAGATCCACAAATCCAATAACTTAAACCAAGCAGGTAAATCACGAGGAAACTGGCTGCCACGATCAGAATCGAGCTGACATTAATTCCCCGGTCCAGCGACCTCAGCAACTGCTGTTGAGTTGCACCTTCCTTTGTTTTTACTAAAAATATACCTAGCAATGATAACACAACCCCGAAAGCCGCGATCAACATAGGTGCCAGAATAGCGTTAAATTGAACTTCCGGTTCCAACCTGAAAGCTGCCGCACCCAATGCCGCCGTCGCCAGGATAGAACCGCAATACGACTCGTAAAGGTCCGCACCCATTCCGGCAACATCCCCCACGTTATCTCCCACGTTATCCGCGATCGTTGCAGGATTTCGAGGATCATCCTCCGGTATTCCGGCTTCAACTTTACCTACCAAATCCGCACCCACGTCTGCCGCTTTCGTGAAAATACCTCCCCCCACTCTCGCAAAAAGAGCCTGAGTGGACGCACCCATTCCAAACGTCAACATCGTTGTCGTAATCACGATCGCCTTTTCACTGGCAGTCGCCTCTTCCACGAAATAATCCAACAATAACCACCACAATGAAATATCTAAAAGAGCCAAGCCCACGACAACCAATCCCATCACGGCTCCCGAACGGAAGGCAACCTTTAACCCGTCATTCATACTTCTACGAGCCGCATTAGCCGTTCTTGCAGAAGCGTAAGTAGCCGTTTTCATCCCGATGTAACCCGCCAAACCGGAAAAGAAACCTCCCGTTAAGAATGCAAACCACACCCACGGGTTTTGTAATTTCGGGCCATAAGCCATCCATGCAAAGAGTACGCACAAAACGAGAAACACGATCGCCACGATCCGGTACTGTTGTCGCAAATAAGCCATAGCTCCTTTGCGGACGTGTCCGGCAATACGTTTCATGGTGTCGGTTCCTTCCGACTCTTTCATCATTCCCTTGAAAAAAATCCTTGCGAAAAGGAGAGCGATAATAGCACACACGGGTACTATCCAAAATAGATCGTTTAACATGGTATTATATATTTGTAGTTAGTAAAAGTCATACAAAAAAATACTCGTCAAGATTTAAACGAACCCTGATGAGTAAAAGTACAAATAAAAACGAAAAAATATTCTCTATTTGCTATTTTTTTATAACTAGATTTTTCCCGTAAAGCTCGAATGGCCCCGCATCGGTAATAAGTACTTCATGGAATTCCCCGACCTGTAAGGGTTTGTCACTCGTCACGAACACTTCCTGATCCACTTCGGGCGAATCATATTGCGTTCGCCCTACAAAATAATCTCCTTCCACCCGGTCTATCAAAACTACAAATTTTTCCCCAACACAATCTTCATTCCAAGCGGCCGCAATCCCCGCCTGCAACTCCATTAACTCCTCTGCCCGCTTGTTTTTCGTCTCTTCGGGCACATCGTCCTGATAATGCTTGTCGCAATAAGTGTCCTCCTCATGCGAGTAAGGGAAAACGCCCAATCGCTCGAATTTCATCATCGAGACAAAATCTTTCAACTCTTCATAATCCTCTTCCGTCTCCCCGGGATGTCCCACCATGAGCGTCGTGCGCAAGGCGATTCCGGGTACTTCTTTCCGTATTTTGTGAATGAGATCCAAGGTTTGTTGCTTGGTCACCCCTCTTCGCATCATTTTGAGCATGTGATCACTGCAATGTTGCAAGGCTATATCTAAGTATTTGCACACGTTTTTCCGTTCCCGCATCACGGTAAGCAACTCCATCGGGAACCCGGCCGGGTAAGCATAATGCAATTTAATCCATTCTACCCCGGGAATATCCGCAATCCGATCCACCAATTCCGCCAACCGATTCTTTCCGTATTTATCAATCCCGTAATACGTGATATCTTGTGCCAATACCAGCAACTCTTTTACTCCTTGCTTGGCCAAACGCTCCGCTTCGTCCACGATCTCCTCAAAAGGACGTGATTTATACTCACCTGTCATGATCGGGATGGCACAATAAGAGCATCCGCGATTACATCCCTCGGATATTTTTAGATAAGCATAATGCTTTGGAGTCGTTAGGTGACGCTCGTTACGAAGTTGTTCGTCATACTTCTTACCCAATTCCGCGAGAATTCCTTTCCAATCGAATTTCCCAAAATAAGCATCAACCTCCGGGATTTCCTTTTTCAAATCCTTATCGTAGCGTTGAGACAAACACCCCATCACGTATATTCGTTCAACTTTCCCCTCGTTCTTTCGTTCCACCTGTTCCAGAATCGTGTTCACCGACTCCTCTTTCGCATCCCCGATAAAACCGCAAGTATTGATAATGACAATCTTGGCTTTCGAATTCTCAACATCCACTTCAACACCGTACCCGGCTTTTTCCAATTGCTTCATCAACAACTCCGTATCCACTAGATTCTTGGAACATCCCAAACTTATAATATTTACTTTCTTCATCTTGGCTCCTGATTTGGGTGCAAAGTTAACGCTTACGAACGAAAATTCCTCTAATTTCATTGCACAAAATAAACACCCCCACTCCAAAGCAAATCATACCTGAATCTTATTTGATAAAATCACATACTTTATATTTTACTTACTCTAGCTTCCATCTTTCTTCTATTTACCTTCTATCAGGATTGCAAAATCATGATGTAATCGTAGAAAGCATAAACACGTTGAAGTCACTTTACCGGATACTATTTATACTTATCATATTTGATATTCATCGGAAGTCGGCTAAAGATAGTTCTGATAAATTCTGTATCTTCATTGACTTTCCGTATCTTTGTGCTGGAATTCAAGCGAAACGCTTAGACTCGTAAAGTGTATCCGCAACACAAGCACTTTATGAACTTTATAAATTTAGGAGCTTTATGAACTATAATATACAACAATGGTTGCCGACAACCAAGAAAGAAGTTGAACAACGGGGCTGGAAAAGTATAGACGTTATCCTTTTCACCGGTGATGCTTACGTGGATCACCCCTCTTTCGGGGGAGCCGTGATCGGACGGGTTTTGGAATCATTGGGCCTGAATGTGGCCATCGTGCCACAACCCAACTGGCAGGATGATTTACGGGATTTCAAGAAACTGGGTAAACCGAATCTGTTTTTCGGTATCAGTCCCGGTTGTATGGATTCCATGGTAAACCACTACACGGCAGCCAAGCGGCGACGTTCGGACGATGCCTATACTCCGGACAACCGTAGTGGCGCACGTCCCGATATGCCCACGATCGTTTACACGAAAATATTAAAAGAACTCTACCCGGATACTCCCGTCATCATTGGCGGTATCGAGGCTTCCTTGCGACGCCTTACCCATTATGATTATTGGAAAGATTTACTTAGACCGTCTATTTTATATGAAAGTCAGGCGGATATGCTAGTGTATGGTATGGGAGAAAAACCGATCACGGAGATATGCAAAATGTTGCAGAAAGGTATACCTTTCGCAAGTCTCACGAATATACCCCAGACTTCCGTCATCAGGCATAAGGACGAAAAATACGCTACCAATAAAAAATGGCAGACCATCACGTTGGCTTCACATGAAGAGTGTTTATCGGACAAGCGAAAATATGCTACCAATTTCCGGTATATAGAAGAAGAATCCAACAGTATTCATGCCGCTAAGCTCGTGCAGGCTGTCGGGAATGAATTGATTATCGTGAATCCACCCTACCCGCCCATGACCACGGCCGAAATCGATGCGATTTACGATTTACCTTTCACTCGTTTGCCGCACCCGAAGTACAAGGGAAAAGAGATTCCCGCCTACAACATGATCCGGCATTCAATCACCATGCACCGCGGATGTTTCGGGGGATGTGCCTTTTGCACGATTTCCGCCCACCAGGGAAAATTTATCGCTTCCCGTTCCGAAGAATCAATCTTGCGAGAAGTACAACGGGTTTGCGAAATGCCCGATTTTAAAGGAACAATTACCGATCTAGGAGGTCCCTCGGCCAATATGTACATGATGAAAGGCAAAGATTCGGGTATCTGCGAGAAGTGTAAACGTCCCTCCTGTTTGCACCCGACCGTGTGTAAAAACCTAAATACCGACCATTCGCATCTTTTGGAGCTATATAACAAGGTTCGAAGGGATCCCCAGGTAAAACATTGCTTCGTCGGTTCCGGTATACGCTACGACCTGACTATGCATCGCACGGGGAACAAGGAAACTGATGCGGTCAACAGGGAATACCTGGAGACCGTTATCAAGCATCATGTGTCCGGCCGTTTCAAAGTGGCCCCGGAACACAGTTCCGACAACGTCCTGCACTTGATGCGTAAACCTTCTTTCAAATTATTCCAGGAATTGACCGCCCGTTTCAATGCGATCAATAAAAAAGAACATTTGAAACAACAAATTATCCCGTATTTTATCTCGTCACATCCCGGGTGTAGCCTGGTAGATATGGCCAAATTGGCGATCGACACGAAAGAATTGGATTTCAAGCTAGAACAGGTTCAGGATTTTACCCCTACCCCCATGACGCTAGCCACCGATATGTATTATTCAGGTTTTCATCCCTACTCTCTCAGCAAGATAGAATCAGCCAAAACGGAAGCCGAGAAAAAACGCCAGAATATATTTTTCTTCTGGTACAAGCGGGAATTCAAGAATGAAATTATCGGGATATTGTCGAAACTGAAAAGAAGTGATCTCGTAAAACGGTTATATTCAAATAAAAATAAATAAATATTCATTTTTTCATGATTAATCATTAACTTTGAATCACGTAATTACAAACGAATATGCGCTATTATACTTGGATAATGTTATTTTTTCTATTTACTTCATGTGCTCACCACAAGGCTGTAAAGAGCAACGAGCGAGGCATGGACTACATTACCCGGGAGCAACCACGAAAAGCCTTACAGGAATTTAATAACGCTATCTCTCTGGATCCTAACTTCTTTTCGGCCTATTACAACCGGGCAATTATTCTGGCCAACCTGAAACAGAATCAAGAAGCGCTTCAGGATATCAACTACGTGATCGCCAACGTTCCCGATCATGCTATGGCCTATTACAACCGGGGTATTATCTATGAAAATCTGGGAGAACCGACAAAGGCAATCAAAGATTACAGTCACGCGATCAACCTGCAGCCGGATTTGCTGGAAGCCTATCATTACCGCGGGATCGTTCGCTACGGGATGAAAGATTTGGAGGGTGCGCTTGCTGATTATAATAAAGCGATTTCGCTCGGGTTGAAATCAAGTGCCGTGTATTTCAACCGGGGCGTGATATTTCATCAAAAGGGACAACTCAGCAACGCTATTGAAAGCTATACTCGTTCGATCGAGATCGATCCCTCGAACGCCAAAGCCTATTACAACCGGGCGATCTCGAAGCTAATCGTTGATAACTATAAAGAAGCTCTTGAAGATCTGGAAATTTCGAAACGTTTGGGTTACCCGAAAGCGGCGGAAGTCATTTCACAATATTATAATTAATTTTCTCGCACAATAACTCATCATAAGCCTTGCTACAACGATCCTCTATTGTGTAGGGATATGTCTTGAATTCTTTATCTTGCATTTTTCGTATATTTTGGAACCACGGTTTTTGAGTTTCGTTTTTAACATCTATCCAAATATCACTATACTTGTCTTCCGAAAGATTTATGGTATCAAGTAATTTTTTATCTTTAGCAACTTGATCAAAAAAAACTAACAAATCCTTTAACACGAGATAATGCACATATCCTTTTTTCCTACTGACAAATTGTTTCACGTATAAATAAATGATCTCTCCTCCATCTTTTGTCTTCAAGATTGGAGATCTTAAAATCTCCCTGATCATCACTTGCACGGCATTGACCAACGGTTCATCCCAATTTTCTTCATACAAATCCTTGACAACATCTAGTTCATCTATACATTCAGACATGATAAACCCCACGTCATAAAGATTCTGGAAACCGTGTCGGATACACCATCTTCGTGTTTCTTCCCGTTGATGATATTGAATTAAAAACATCACGGAAAGTTGTCTACCGAAAAACCACATAGGTTTTACTAATTCCATTGATATACTTTCCCAATCCGGGGTAATTTCACTCAAAGACGATATTACATAGAAAACGAATTCCCCGTGTCGACCTATCGTTTTCAAGGTTGGTAAAAACATCGGATGATGTGTTCCTCCCATAAGGATGATACCTAATTTCACGACTTCCCGATCAGGAGCCTTACGAACCATCCAGTAGGCAAATTCAAGAATTTTAGTATTGACTGGTATTTGTCTATTTTCCATTTCCTTAAAGAAAGCCTCGTAATAACCGACGATCGGATTATCTCTCACGATCTTGTAAAAGGCAATTTTGGCTTTTAAGTCTTCGCCAATAGCACATGCCATAAAAAGATCTACCAATCTGTTTATAAATTGAGGTTTTACATCTTTTATCGGATTAACATAAAGATCCCAGTAGTCGTCACATCCCGGATCGTAGAAACCCCACTCTCCTCTCAACGGAGCGTGGTCGGGTAACTCGTTATCCTCTTCCGGCTCGAACCCCTTTTGAGTTTCAAGCCCAAGAAGTAATTTCACGTATTCAAATAGAGAGAGTCTGCCTTCCCACGGTAATTTTCCCTTGTCAAATGCTAGTTCCATATCCGCACATTTTAAGTTATTACACCTCCTACATTGTTGCTTTTCTCAAAATTACAAAAAATAATTCCAAAAGCCATGCACGAAGCATAAAAAAAGAGGATTAAGTTTTACTTAACCCTCTTTTTATCTATCGGTGTAAATTCGTTATTTCTTTTCAACTAACGGGGCAATAGCTTCTTTCACTTGTTTCAAAGTCTCTTTCACGCTCTCGTTTGCCGGCTCAACAGTTGCAGCCTGATTCAAATAATCCTGAGCTTTTTTGAAATCAGCCAAGGCTTTTGCTTTTTCTGCTTCATATTTTTCTTTCTCAGAATTAGCGAAAGGAGTTGCTTTTTGGAGAATAGAAGCACCATTATTAAAATAAAGCGTACCCAAGCTCAATAAACCGCGGGCTTTCAATTGTTTGTTGGAAACCTGAGAACTCTTCGTGAAATTCTCGGCTGCCTTGGCGATATTATTCGCTTTTTGGAATTTTTGTCCCTCTTTAGCGAAATAATCGGAATACATCTTTTCCAACTTCACGTTCTGTCCCGGGGTAGCTTTAATTCCATCTTCCAAAGTTTTAAGCATTTCTGCTATCTTGTTCTGGTTTTCTTGAGCATCAGCTTTTCCTTGATAAGAAGAAGCAACCTTATAATTATTCTTGATTGACATATCAAAATACTTCTCCGCTTGCGGATAATTCTTCAAAAACTTATAAGAAAGAAGGGCGACATTATACACACAAGCATCATCCTTGTAATCAATGGCTTTCAAATACTTCTCCCAATTCTCGACAGCTTCCTTGTAATTTTTTGCCTTGTATGCCGCATTCCCGGCATTTTTTAATTTACCAGACTCATCTTCTTGCGCAAAAAGAGCTCCTCCTACAAACAAGCTCGTTAGAACAAATAAAAGTAGTTTCTTCATATTTTCCGTGTTTTGTTTAACATGAATAAAATCGTTGTTTATGCCCACTAAGATAACACTCTCTTAAGAAATATCAAAAGCATCTTAACTTATTTTTCACATTTCTCGAATCATTTCACGCTATCTGACTGATAAAGAAGAGACAATATTTTCTTTAAACCCGCCTCGTCTTCCCGGTCAAACGCCTCTAATTGATCGCTATCCACGTCCAGACAGCCGAAAATGCGCCCTTCCTGATCTCTTAAAGGAATTACAATTTCACTTTTTGATGCGGCGTTACAGGCTATATGCCCCGGAAATTCTTCCACGTTACCCACGATAACCGTCTCTCCCGAATTAATGGCAGCCCAACAAACACCTCCGCTTCGGAGTTTCTGACAGGCCACGGGGCCTTGATAGGAACGAACTATCAAATCGCCATCGACCAACACATACACCCCGGTCCAGAAAAAGGTCTGCATCTTGTGGTGCAACACGGCTTCCATGGTCGCTAAACGTGCCCAAATATCTTCCGTGGATTGGATATATTGCTTGATCTGATCATACAAACGATCGTATTTTGCCAGTTTTTTTGAAGTTTCCATATACAAATTAGTTTATAAGGTTCATAAAGTTCATAAGGTTTATAAAGTTGCAAAAGTCCTTAGAACTATATTTATCGGCAGCCAAGCTGCCGTAAACAAAGCGCCCCGCAGGGGTCCATAGACTTTATAAACTTTATAAACCTTACAAACTTTCTAACTCATTATAGATGTTGCAGTATATCCACCAGGTGACTCCACCACATTTCTACGGTCTTGATATTTATTTTCTCATCCGGAGAGTGAACGCCTCTCAGTGTCGGGCCGAAAGAGACCATATCCATGTTCGGGTATTTTTCCAGGAACAGACCGCACTCCAATCCGGCGTGAATTGAACGCACGATAGGTTCTTTACCGAACAAACGCTTATAAGAGTCCACGGCCACTTTCACTACCGGAGAATTCGGGTTCGGAGCCCAACCGGGATACCCTTCCCCGTGTTCCACTTTTGCCCCGGCCAACGTAAACACGGATTCCACCATATTGGCAATATTGAATTTCTCTGAATTAATATCGCTACGTTGTGATGTCGTGATCAATATATTATTGGGCTCGTTAAATCTTACAGCAGCCAGATTCGTGGAGGTCTCAACCAATCCCGGCATACGATAACTCATCGAGAATACCCCGTGAGGACAAGCGTATAAGGCATTCAACAACGCCTTGGTACTTTCTTCCGTCAATCCGTTTTCCGGGACTTCAATGGATTCCAACGCCAACTGTAATCCCGGTTCGGTAACTTTCCACACATTCTCCATTTCGGCGGTATATATATTGAAATCCGCTCTCACGTGTTCCCGGTGTTGATTTTCAAACGTGATCACGGCAAATGCCTCCCGGGCGATAGCGTTACGCAAATTTCCTCCCTCAAGCACGGAAACTCGAATCCCGTATTTTGCATTCAAGTCCCACAAGAAGCGATTTAAAATCTTGATCGCATTTCCCCTACCTTTATTTATATCATCACCGGAATGTCCTCCTTGAAGTCCCTTCACCTGTACTTTCACTGCAAAAGAATCTGCAGGTGTCTTTTCCGTCTTGTATCCCATATTTATAACGGTATCAATACCTCCGGCACACCCGATAAACAATTCTCCTTCATCCTCCGAGTCCAGGTTCAAAAGAATATTTCCACTCAGGAATCCCGGTTGTAGAGCAAAAGCCCCAGTCAAACCGGTCTCTTCATCCACGGTGAACAAACATTCAATCGGTCCGTGAGCAATATCTGTTGATGTCAAGATAGCCATTTGTGCTGCCATCCCGATCCCGTCGTCAGCTCCTAATGTTGTTCCTTTAGCTCGCACCCACTCTCCATCCACGTAGGGTTGTATCGGGTCTTTGTCGAAATCATGAATCGTGTCGGAATTCTTCTCGCACACCATATCCATGTGAGCCTGCAAAATCACGGTCGGGGTATTTTCCTTCCCTTTCGTGGCTGGCTTTTTAATCAATACATTTCCCGCTTCATCCCGCTTAGCATCCAGATTGTGCTTCTTGGCCCAATCCAACAAATAAGCGATAATCTTTCCTTCTTTTTTTGACGGTCTGGGGACCTGACATATTTCTTCAAAATATCCCCAAACAGCTTCCGGTTTTAATCCTTGAAAAACTCCCATAACAAATATTTTAAATTTATGATCCAATCAATTTTTTGATTTATGATTTCCGATTAAGTGATTTCCTCTCACAACACTCTTTTTTCATAATCACTGAACCTTCTCATTTTTAGTTTTTCTCTTTTAACTTTTATCTTCCTCGCCCCACAGGGGTCCATAGACCTTATGGACTTTATAAACTTTATGGACTTTACAGCCCTCATTTTTAGTTGACATTGAGTTTCTTCAAAACCCATATCGCGGACTTCAATTCTTGCGAAGACAAGGTAAAACTCATATCCGTGTGTACCTGCTCCACGATTTGACGCAAGGCATGCTGGGCTTCCACCCCTTTTTCCGTGAGTACGACAAAATTACTCCGCTTATCCTCTTTATCCATCTTCCGCTGAACATATCCCCGTTTTTGCAAAGTATTCAATAATTTCGTGACATTGTACTTATCTTTTTGAAGACGTTTGGAGATGTTTTGTTGATTCACGTGATCCTGTTCCCACAACACTTGCAAAAGCTCGTATTGCTCCCGGCTGAGATCATAACCGGCATTCAGAAAACTGCGATTCAAAATTTTCGTGTAACCTCTTTCCGCCTTGCTCAAGAGAGCTACTAATTCACTTACTTCTGTCATAGTCGTTGCGTTTTATACTATGCACAAACTTAATTATTTTAATTTAAAAAGCGGTAATATCAACTAAAATATTACCGCTTTTTTTTCATTTTATCACTTCCCCGTTTTCATAATATCGTTCCTTCTCTAAGAAAGAGAAATAAACATCACTATCCGGATACCCGGCTTCTTTCAGACACTCGAATATTATTTTTGCCAAAGCATCTTGCTGTTCTACAGGACGTTTAAAATATTCCACCTTCACGAAAGGATACGCTTGCAAATGATCGTCTCCTGAAACAAAAGATGAATTCATCACCTCTAAAACAACCGTTTCCCTCGGGCATCCCAAGGTGCTGACAATCCCTGAAATCAACCGTTCTCCCACCCGGGCCAATTTATCTTTTTCTATCGCATGAAATCTTAAAAAAGGCATGTTATTAATTGAAAATACAGAATTGAAAATGATCTTCTCTCCTGCAAGGTTATACATCATATTATTTAAAGTATCTCTTTTTAATATCTCGTGAAGTAATAATTGTCAATTTTCAATTTCCAATTGCTTGAAGAACCATTCTGCCGTGTCTCGCACTTTTTCCACAACATTCTCTAAAGGTAACGGCATTTGTCCCCCCGCGGCATTCAGATGTCCGCCGCCATTGAAAAACTCCTTCGCCCACATATTTACAGGAATATTTCCTTTCGAACGGAAAGAAAGTTTCACCTTGTCTTTTCGCTCGGTGATCTGCACGGAAACAAGCACATCCTCAATAGATAACGGCACGTTTACCAAGCCCTCCAAATCCCCGTCTTTATAATTATATAATTCCAATTCCTGAAATGTAATCGGGATCACGGCCACGGGGAAATGTTCATCTATCGCCAATTTATTCAACAGACAATTCCCCGTCAAACGTAACCGGGAAAGCGTGTTTCGCTGGTAAAGTTGCTCGTGCACGTAATCTTTGTTCAAACCTAAAGCCAGTAAATCGGCTATCACCCGATAAGTTTCCGGGTGAGAAGAATTGTGACTTAATCCCCCGGTATCAGTTGAAATTCCGGTATAGATAGCATTAGCTATATCCGTGTCAATGATTTCTTTACCCCACACGCCGGAAATGACATTATAAAGCAATTCACACGTCGAAGATACACTTGTATCCGAAATGCGATAAGTCACATTGTCCGGGTCCGGGTGATGATCTATCATGATAACATCACCTTTAAACTCCTTAACCAAAGGTTCTAAATCCCCTTCCCGGCTCACCGTGTTATGATCCAGCATGAACAATACATCCGCTTCCCGAAGCCAATGGCGGCACTCTTTCGATCTGTTCTGAAAAGAAATTGCATCCGGAATTCGTTTCAACCATCGCAAGTAATCCGGGATATAATCACATGTCATCAATTGCGCACGTATTCCCACTTTATCCAACACCTGCCACAAGGCTGAACACGACCCGACAGCATCACCGTCAGGTGAAATATGAGGTATTATTACCACTTTCAAATCCTGAGCGGAAAGTCTTTCCTTTATTTTTTCTATGATTGCTTCGTACATTAAATTAACTTTATTCCGATGGTATTCCACCATCCACGTTTTTGAATTGTGCAAAAATAAGAAAATGTTTTATTCCGAATTGCAAAACATTCAGAAAACAACTATCGCACCTTCACTTTCCAATAATTACGTCTGTTTTCTAGCTTCTAAAAAAAGAAATGATATGTGAAAAAACCAACGTTAATTAATACGACAAATATAGGCTATTTATTGATATTTTCGCATCTAATCACATTTTGTTTAACGTTGTCATTCCCAACATACAACAAATATGGAAGTTGACTTTTCGAATTTCTTTTCAATCATGAACGAAGTATATTAATAAACGTTCCATTTATGATACAAAAAAGCAACTATAATATTTGGTTGGAAATAACTGATTACAATACCGTTAACTTAATGATTAAAAAGCATTTCAAAAATCATGCAGAATAGTTTTGTAGTAAACTTCACGGACAAAGAAAAAACTTTTCGCTATTTATACGAAAAATACGTGGTACTCTTACGCTATTTTGCCGTCAAATACATTAATGATCAAACGATTGTCTCTGATATCATTCAAGATGCCTTTGTCCGGTTATGGGAAAAATTACACCTGTTTAAAGATGAAAATGAAGCCAAAGCATTCTTGTACAAAGTCGTACAAAATGCGTGCATCGACCTGATCCGGCATCATGAAGTTACCGAAAAATACGTGCAACACATCGTGTCCGAGAACGAAGAAGAAAAATCATTCTTAGACAACTTGTTTGAAGCCGAAATATTCGAGGCTTTAAGAACCGTGTTTAATGAACTCCCTCCCGCCTGCAAAGAAGTATACTTGTTGAGTTTACAAGGAAAAAGCCACGAAGAGATTTCACAACAACTGAATATCACGATCAACACCGTGAAAAAACACAAGAACAATGCGAATCATTACATGAAAGAAAGATTAAAATATCTTCTGCAAATAATTTTAACTTCAGGATTCAGCATTTAAAAACAAAATTTACGATCTTTACAAAAAAATAGTCCGACTTAATACATTATAGCATGATCTACAACAAACAGAAAGTGATATTTTTACTTGTTTTATTGTTTATATCGCTAATGTCCTCCGAGGCTGCAACAGTAGGCTCGGTCAAACAAAAACAAGAAACAATTATCGGGGTAAAAAAAGTCAATCCCACGACTGTCGACATCCTGTTCTCTAATCATCAAAGAATGACATTTGATTTTTACGGAGAAAACATTTTTAGAGTCTTCCAGAACAACACGGGAGGAAACATGCAAGCTCCCGCAGCAGAACCGGAGGCCCGAATTCTGGTTGATAATCCCCGGAAGACGATTTCCGATTTGATGATCAACGACACCAACAACCAAATCACCATCACAACCAGTAAAATAAAACTGATTCTGGATAAACAAACCGCTTTGCTGAAAGTCGTCAACCTATCAACCGGGATCACGGTTCTGGAAGAAACCGAACCAGTTCTTTTCGAAAAGGGGAAAACCGTCCTGACGTTAAAAGAAAATCCCGATGAATATTTCTACGGAGGAGGCGTTCAAAACGGTCGTTTCTCTCACAAAGGCAAGAAAATTGCGATAGAAAATCAAAATAGCTGGACAGATGGCGGTGTCGCCTCACCCACCCCTTATTACTGGTCTACACGTGGATACGGATTCATGTGGTACACCTTTAAAAAAGGGACTTACGACTTCGGGGCTACTAATAAAAGCATGGTTAAACTCTCTCACGAAACCGATTACTTGGATGTATTTTACATGATAAATGACGGGGTAGCAGCCTTGTTGAATGACTTTTATCAACTCACGGGACACCCGGTATTACTGCCGAAATTCGGTTTTTACCAAGGTCACTTGAACGCTTATAACCGGGATTATTGGAAACAAGACGAAAAGGGTATTCTTTTCGAAGATGGTAAACGATATAAAGAAAGCCAAAAAGACAATGGAGGAATTAAAGAATCATTGAACGGGGAGAAAAATAACTATCAATTCTCCGCCCGTGCCGTGATCGATCGCTATAATAGTCATGACATGCCCTTGGGATGGTTACTACCGAACGACGGGTACGGGGCCGGGTACGGTCAAACGGAAACCCTCGACGGTAACATTCAAAACTTGAAAGAACTGGCGGAATACGCTCATCAAAATGGCGTTCAGATCGGGTTATGGACCCAATCCGATTTGTACCCGAAACCGGGAATAACCGCCTTGTTGCAAAGGAATATCATAAAAGAAGTACGAGATGCGGGAGTACGAGTACTAAAGACCGATGTAGCCTGGGTGGGTGCCGGTTATTCCTTCGGGCTAAACGGCGTGGCGGATGCAGCCCGGATCATGACGTATTATGGTGATAACAGTCGCCCGTTTATCATTTCCCTCGACGGTTGGGCCGGAACACAACGTTACGCCGCAATCTGGTCGGGAGACCAAACCGGGGGCAATTGGGAATACATTCGCTTTCATATCCCAACCTATATAGGATCCGGTTTATCCGGTCAGCCGAATATCACTTCCGACATGGACGGTATTTTCGGGGGGAAAAATCCGGTTGTCAACATCCGGGATTTTCAATGGAAAACATTCACTCCCATGGAATTAAACATGGATGGTTGGGGGGCTAACGAGAAATACCCGCATGCCTTGGGAGAACCGGCAACTTCCATCAACCGTTGGTATTTAAAAATGAAGTCCGAATTACTCCCCTACACGTACAGCATTGCCAAAGAAGCCGTTACCGGATTACCTATCATTCGGGCCATGCTACTAGAAGACCCGAATCCTTATACATTAGGCATTTTCACCCAATATCAATTCATGTACGGCCCTTACTTCCTGGTGGCACCTATCTATCAGGCAACCCGCGCGGATAAAGAAGGAAACGATATCCGGGATGGTATCTATCTTCCGGAAGGTACTTGGATTGATTATTTCACGGGTGAAAAATATAAAGGGAACCGTATATTAAACAATTTCACCTCTCCCCTGTGGAAACTTCCCGTTTTCGTGAAAAGCGGGGCTATTATTCCCCTCACGACCGCGAACAACAACGTGAACGAAATCAACCGACACCTTCGCCTGTATGAAGTATACCCCGACGGGCATACCAGCTTCACGGAATATGACGATGACGGAATCACCGAAGCATATAAATCAGGCATGGAAACAATCACTTTGATAGAATCAGACACGGATTCAAAAAACAACGTTACCCTTCACATCTACCCGACACGAGGAGATTTTGACGGTTTCATCAAAGAAAAAGAAACCCTGTTCAAGATCAACGTGACAGAGCGCCCCAAAAAGATTACCGCCAGAATCGGTTCCGGCAAAGTAAGATTGACAGAAGCCCGATCCATGGATGAATTCATGAACAGCACAAACACCTATTTCTATGACGCCACCCCGAACTTGAACAAGTATGCAACCGAAGGTAGCGAATTTGCGAACGTCTCGATTACCAAGAATCCCCAACTATTAATCAAACTAGCATCCACGGACATCACGGCAAACGAGATCATCGTGAATATTAACGGCTTCAAATTTGACGTCCCCGATAGTCACAAACGATCCACGGGACAACTGCTAACCCCAGTCGCCCAAGTGACCGAAGAAAATGTAGCTCCTTATACCGTGAAACCCACGTGGAACAAGGTGGAGCATGCAGACTATTACGAGATCGAGTTTAATGATATGTTATACACCACGATCAAGAATACGGAAATCCTCTTTGAAAACTTGGAAGCCGAAACCCGCTACTCTTTTAAAATCCGGGCCGTCAACAAGGACGGGTTCTCCGATTGGAAGGAATTTAGCGTGACCACCTTATCCAACCCGTTGGAATTTGCCATCCCCAATATTAAAGGTGAAACCTCTGTCCCCAACCAAGGTGGTGCAGGTATTCATAAATTATTCGACTTTGCCGAATCCGGGGACACGTGGCACACCCGCTACGGTATGAAAGCCATTCCATTTGATATCATCATGGATTTACAGACGATCAATCAATTAGATAAATTCAACTACCTACCCCGCATGGATGCCGGAAACGGTACTCTGTTGAAAGGTTCCGTATATTACAGCATGGACAAACAAAACTGGATAGAAGCCGGGTCATTTGAATGGGTTCGGGACAACGCCGTCAAACAGTTTAAGTTCACGGATCATCCCTCCGCTCGCTATATCAGACTATCCGTGAACGAGAGTGTCGGTAACTACGGTTCCGGTCGTGAGCTTTATGTCTTTAAAGTACCCGGCACGGAAAGTTATCTACCGGGAGACATCAACAATGACGGGCTGATAGATCACAATGACCTGACATCCTACATGAACTACACCGGTCTGAGAAAAGGCGACCCGGATTTCGAAGGCTACATCAGTAATGGCGACATCAACAAGAATAACTTGATTGATGCCTACGATATCTCCGTCGTGGCCACACAATTAGATGGCGGTGTAAAACCATCAATCCCGAAAGTAAACGGTCATATCGAAATCAGTACATCCAAACAAGCGTACAACAAGGGCGAAGTCATTGAAATCAACGTGAACGGAGTGAACCTCCAAGCCGTGAACGCTCTCAGTTTCGCCTTACCTTACGATCAGGACGACTACGAATTTATCACCGTTGAACCGATCAACATGAAAAAGATGGAAAACCTGACCCGGGATCGCTTGCATTCAAACGGTCAAAAAGCCATCTACCCTACTTTTGTAAACTTAGGAGATCAAGAACCCCTCGAAGGCTCCATGAAACTATTCGTCATAAAGCTAAAAGCAAAACGTAAAGTCAGATTTGACTTGAAAGCTATTGACGGTATTTTAGTGAATAAAAACTTGAACACGTTGCAAGTGTTCAAGTAACATTATCCCCCAAGATAGATTTAAATGTCCAGTTTTAGCATCATAGAACTGGACATTTTTTAATGTTCTTTTTCGTAAACAATAACAATATCAGACATTACAGTTAACTCAATCGCATTCCTATCATTAGCAGGTGTATAATTCAACTCAAGGCAAAAGCTCTTCTATTCCCGAAATTCGGTAGGCGTCATACCCGTATGCCGACGGAAATAGCGCCCCATATATGATGTGCTGTCAAAATGGAAACGATCAGCAATCTCTTTGGCTGACAGATCTGTGGAAACGAGCAAACGTTTCATTTCCATAACGATTTGCCTGTCGATAAGTTCCTTTGGCGATATTCCCAGTGTTTTGAATGTGATTTTCGAGAGGTAATATGGAGTGATGCACAATTTGTCTGCATAAAATTTTACATCGTGCTGAGAATAACAGTGTTCCACCAACAACCGACAAAAACGGTTAAACTGTTGTCGTACAATGCTGATCGATTTTATATTTTTCGCAGGAATTTCGGGCATCGTTAGGGCTTCTATTGCCATGAACAGATTTTGAATCTGATTCCGTATCATCATCCGAACCGGTTTCCCGACAAGCACGTGCATGTAATAATCATTGTGACAATGCCAAGAATACAGTAATATCCGTTGTTCTGCGGAGGTCTGAAAAATAGGATCGTCATATACCCTGTCGAAAAAAGCGGATGATAATGAAAACGTCGTTTCATCGAACAGTCCGGGCGACATTTCGAGGTTTCGTACTCGAAACTTTTTGCTGACGGCATGAACAACAAACAGGGTGTCCGGGAATACGAGCACAATGTTGCCACATCGTAACGGGCGACGTTTGAAATTTACTGAAACAATAGCACACCCCTCTTCACAGAAAAGTATCATCCCTCCTAATGGGCGGATCGCAGAACCGACGGATTTCCTCAAATCGGTCGGTTCTATCGTATAATCTCTATCCAGCTTTTGCATAATCGTTTCTGTTTTTTCTGCAAATGTAGGATAAATCCGACATTATCGCCACGGTAGTTTTCAAAAGTATCCTTGTTGTTTGGATTTGTATGCCGACCGAACGTCGGGGAAAACATAATTTTGCACCCAGAAAAATAAAAAGGAACTATGAAACAGAAATTATTAAGTGCGACGATCTTATTGTCCGTATGTCTGGCATCATGCAAAGAGGCCGTTCTTTCTCAGCAGCAGATCGATTATTCGGTACAAACGGTTGCTGAAACCGATGTAACTCTTACGGAATCCTACTCTGCTTCGATACGCGGACGACAGGACATCGAAATTTATCCACAAGTATCGGGAACTATCCAATGCGTCTGTGTCAAAGAAGGAGAAAAAGTGCGACGTGGGCAGCAGCTATTCGTAATTGACAGAGTGCCGTATGAATCGGCCCTACGCACGGCTGTGGCCAATGTTCATGCCGCAGAAGCACAGGTCGAAACGGCACGAATCACCTACGAGAGTAAACAGGAGTTGTTCCGACAAAATGTGATTTCGGAGTTCGATCTTTCGACCACTCGCAACGCATTGGCCGTTGCCAAAGCCTCGTTGGAGCAGGCTCGGGCGGAGGAGACCAATGCCCGCAACAGCCTCTCATATACGGAGGTAAAAAGTCCTGCTGACGGTGTAGTCGGTACGATTCCCTATCGAGTGGGCGCATTGGTCGGGCCGACGTCGGCACAACCGCTTACGACTGTTGCTGACAATTCCGAAATGTACGTCTATTTTTCGATGTCTGAAAACCGATTGCAGGAATTGGTCATGCGTTACGGTTCTCTCGACCGAACGATCGAGAACATTCCCGCCGTGCGCTTGCGTATGAACGACGGAACCCTTTACGCGGAAGAAGGACGTATCGAGAGTATTAGTGGCGTGTTAAATGCCGAAACGGGTAGCGGGTCACTGCGTGCAGTCTTTCCCAATCCGAACCGTATGCTGTTCAGTGGCGGCACTGGTAATGTGGTGATTCCGCAACTGTTGAAAAACGCCATCGCCATTCCGCAGGAAGCTACCTATGAATTACAGGACAAGATATTCGTCTATCGTATCATTGACGGTAAAGCTGTCGCCACACGTATTGAAGTCAGCCCGATACACGACGGAGTGAACTACACTGTAACGAAAGGCCTTGCGGCGGGCGATGTGATCGTTACAACGGGTATCGGTCTGCTCAACGACGGGGACGAAATCAAGATAAACGATAATGCGGGAGGTAACGTATGAATCTGCGATTTTTCATAGATAGACCGATCTTTTCAATCGTCATTTCGATTACAATTGTATTACTGGGCATCATCGCCTTGACAACCCTTTCAGTCGAGCAGTATCCCGACATCGCACCGCCGACGGTGCAAGTAACGACTTCCTATCCCGGAGCCAACGCCGAGACCGTGCAAAAGGCTGTCATCGTGCCGCTCGAAGAGGCGATTAATGGTGTGGAAAACATGTCGTACATCCACTCCGAAGCCTCCAATACGGGAGACGTGACAGTGAACATCTATTTCCGTCAGGGTGTCGATGCCGACATGGCTGCTGTGAACGTGCAGAACCGCGTATCGAAGGCACAAGGACTGCTGCCCGCCGAGGTAACGAAAATTGGCGTGCAGACCCTCAAACAGCAAAAGTCGCTGCTGAAAGTGCTGGCCCTGTACAGCCCCGACGACTCGTATGACATGCAGTTCATCAACAACTACATGAAGATCAACGTCGAGCCACGCATGAAGCGTATCGCTGGCGTCGGTGAGTTCAACGTGCTAGCATCGAACTACTCGATGCGGATCTGGCTCAAACCCGACGTCATGGCGCAATATAAACTGATTCCTTCGGATGTGACGTCTGCTCTCGAAAAGCAGAACCTCGAATCGGCGACAGGAGCATTCGGTGAAAACCACGAAAACGCATACCAATATACGATCAAGTGGAGTGGCCGCCTTTCAACCCCCGAACAGTTCGAACAAATCGTCATCCGTTCCCTAGTGAATGGAGATATTTTACGTCTGAAAGATGTCGCCCGCGTGGAGATGGGTGACGAAGCGTATTCTTACCGTGCCCTCACCAACGGCCACGCCGGATGTATCGGTGAGGCGTTTCAGAGTGCCGGATCAAACGCCACGGAAGTCGTGGAGAACATCGATGCTCTGATTACCGAGCTGACCGAAGAACTGCCCGACGGACTGGCGTTCGCCGACTTGCTGAGCGTAAACCGTTTCCTCTACGCCTCGATGGAAAACGTATTGTGGACGCTCATCGAAGCAATCTTGCTGGTTGTTCTGGTGGTATACGTCTTCTTGCAGGACATCCGTTCGACGCTCATCCCAACCATTGCCATCGTTGTCTCGCTGGTCGGCACGTTCGCCATCATGTCGCTTCTGGGTTTCTCGATCAACCTCCTGACTCTATTCGCCCTTGTGCTGGCGATCGGTACGGTGGTCGATAATGCTATCGTGGTGGTCGAGGCGGTACAGGCGCGTTTCGACGTGGGCTACAAATCGGCATATATGGCTACGAACGATGCCATGCAGGGCATAACGGGAGCGATCATCACCTCAACACTCGTCTTCATGGCTGTGTTCATTCCCGTTTCGATGATGGGCGGAACATCGGGCGTGTTCTATACGCAGTTCGGAATCACGATGGCCGTTGCTGTAGGTCTTTCGGCTGTCAATGCCCTGACGCTCTCGCCTGCATTATGCGCTCTGATGCTGCAACCCTATGTCGATGAGGATGGCAACGTGCGTAAGAATTTCACCGCCCGTTTCCGTAAAGCGTTCAATGCCGCCTTTTCGGTAATGGTGCAACGCTACGTACGAGGCGTCATTTGGTTCGTGCGCCATCGTATCGTGGCATGGGGAACACTTGTTGCAGCTATCGTGCTCCTTGTCATTCTTATGAAGAACACACAGACGGGACTCGTTCCGGACGAGGATACGGGGTCGGTTATGGTAAGTATTACCACCAAGCCCGGTACGTCGCTTTACACAACGACTAAAGTATTATCGCAAATCGAAAAAGAAACCCAGCAAATGCCACAGGTGGAGCACTACGCCACCGTGAGCGGTTATTCGTTTAGCGGCTCAGGAGCAAGTGCCGGCATGATCATTCTTTCGCTCCGAGACTGGTCGGAACGCTCCAAAAGGGGCGACGATGTGCTGTCGGTCATTGACCGCATCAACGCTCTCTCGACGAAGATTCCCGATGCGCAGATCTTCGCAGCCGCACCTCCGATGATTACGGGGTACGGCATGGTGAACGGTTTCGAGCTGCACGTGCAGGACAAAGCGGGCAAACCCGTCACAGAGTTGGATGAGGCCACACGTGGATTCATCGCAGCACTCTCGACACGTCCCGAAATCGGTGCAGCCTACTCGTCGTTCTCGTCAGGCTATCCGCAATATACACTCGACATCGACGCAGCCAAGTGCGAACGGGCGGGCATTTCTCCGTCGGATGTGCTGGCTACCATTTCAGGCTATTACGGCGGCCAATACGTCTCTAACTTTAACCGTTTCTCGAAACTCTACCGCGTGATGATTCAGGCTGACCCGTCATACCGCGTGACACCAGTATCTATGAATCACCTCTATATCCGTACATCTGGAGGCGAAATGGCTCCTATCGGGCAGTTCGTGCGGCTGACCAAGACCTACGGCCCGCAGTCACTCAACCGTTTTAACCTTTACACTTCGATTGCCGTGAACGGTGCTGCCGCGGATGGCTATTCGTCAGGCGATGCCATCCGTGCAATTGGTGAAACGGCAGCAACGGCTTTACCCAAAGGGTACAGCTACGAGTTCGGAGGCATCACGCGCGAGGAGAGTACCTCGACGAGCAATACGGTGATGATTTTCGCCATCTGTTTCGTGCTGGTCTATTTGATTTTGAGCGCACTCTACGAAAGTTTCTTCATCCCGTTAGCTGTCGTACTGTCGCTACCGTTCGGTTTGTTCGGTTCGTTCCTTTTCGCCCAGTTGATGGGACTGGAAAACAACATCTACATGCAAACGGGTATCATCATGCTGATCGGTCTATTGGCAAAAACGGCGATTCTCATTACTGAATACGCCGTTAAACGCCGCAAGGCGGGCATGTCGCTAATTCAAGCTGCGGTAGGAGCCGCCAAAGTACGTCTGCGCCCGATTCTGATGACCGCACTAACAATGATTTTCGGTCTGCTACCACTGATGGTATCAACAGGAGTCGGAGCCAACGGTAACCGCACGCTTGGTTCTGGTGCCGTTGGCGGCATGCTGGTCGGAACACTCGCATTGCTCTTTATCGTACCCGTGCTGTTCGTCGCCTTTCAATGGTTGCAGGAGAAGATACGTCCCGTGCAGTTTGAGTACACCAACGAGTGGTCGATACAAGCTGAAATAGAGGATTTAAAAAATCGAAAAAAGGAGGAATGATGAAAAAAACAATCATAATAGTAATAACCGTATCGCTGTTTACCGCATGCGGTATCTATAAACCCTATACCCGTCCTGAAGTGCGAACCGATAATCTCTACGGAGTGGAGTACGCAACCAGCGACACCACGTCAATCGCCAACATCGGATGGCGCAAACTGTTCGCCGATCAGCACCTGCAACGGCTGATCGACACGGCATTGGTGCACAATACCGATTTGCAAGTTGCACGACTTCGCATCACTGAGGCCGAAGCCACACTGAATGCAGCGCAATTGGCCTATCTGCCATTGTTCAACTTCGCTCCGTCGGGTAGTATAAGCAACTTCGACGGTGCGAAAACCTCGTGGACGTACAGTGTTCCCGTTGCGGCGAGTTGGGAGGTCGATATTTTCAGTCGCTTGACCAATGCCAAACGGCGTTCGCATGCGGCCCTCCTACAAAGCGAGGCCTACCGCGATGCGGTGCAAACACAGTTGATAGCCAACGTTGCTGTTTATTACTATCGGTTGCTGAGCCTTGATGCACAAATGACCGTTACGAAGCAGGCAGTGGAACGCTATCGGGAACAGAGGCGAGTAATGCAAGCATTGAAAGCGGCCGGAGGCGCAAACGAAGCGGGTATTGCCCAAACTGAAGCAATGCTATATGCCGCCGAAACAACACTACACGATTTGCAGTACTCGATTCGGCAAACGGAAAATTCGCTGACGCTTCTTTTGGGCGATACGCTGAACACGATCGAACGCTCGACGTTGGAGGCGCAGTCGGTTCCGATGGAATTAGCCGTAGGTATTCCGTTGCAACTGCTCTCCCGTCGTCCCGATATTCGCCAAAAAGAGCAGGCTCTCGTGCAGGCTTACTATGCGACGGCCGAAGCGCATGCTACCCTCTATCCGTCGCTGACGTTGAGCGGGTCGGCAGGCTGGACGAACAGCGCAGGGGCTATCGTCGCCAATCCGGGAAAACTGTTGTTTTCAGCGGCAGGATCGCTCTTACAACCAATCTTCAATGCTGGACAGAACCGCTCTCGCATAAAAATCGCAAAGGCACAGCAGGAGGAGGCGAAACTTGCGTTTCAGCAAGCCCTACTCAATGCTGGTGCAGAGGTGAATAACGCTTTGACTCAGGTACAGACTGCACGCTCCAAAACAGATACTCGCAGGAAACAACTCCGTTCGCTCGAACGAGCGGTAAAAAGCACACAGCTCCTGATGCTGCACGGTTCGACGACCTATCTCGAAGTACTGACAGCGCAACAGACATTATTGGATGCCCGACTCTCCGCCATCGCTGACCGCCTGTCCGAATTGCAGGGGGTCGTTTCGCTCTATCATGCGCTTGGTGGAGGAATATAATATACGAATTTAAATCGAAGCGGCCAATATGTAAGCATTATTTCATGAGAAGTTATTCACCTTTTAAGGAATAAATCACCACCGTAGATTGTTGTATGCAACAATACGAGAATTGAGCCACAGAGATTTACAATTTGAAAGATAAATAATTATGACTCATTATATTACAGCGAAGCATCTTGTTGATGCCCCGAATAGCTAGCTTATCAATAAAAAATTCTCCTCATTACCGCATCGGGTTTTGAGGAGAATAATTAAAAACACAACCGCTATTCAGACAACATTTCAATCAATGCGTTGTACTTATTTTTTGCTCCGGGAGCAGCATTTTCCATTGACTTTTGGGCATAGGCAATAGCTCTGGCCTTTTGCTCAGACGAGGGGGATTTCAGTAATCGGTAAAGAATCACGTCCAAGTTCAAACGAACTTTTGCGTCTGGATTTGATGCTACCGTTTTCTCGTAAAAATCCAGCATCTTATCACACTCTTTTTGATCATACAAGGAGACTATTTTGCTCAATAACACCAAAGAATAATCAGGTGTGAATTTTGCAGCATTTACCAGTTTCCAGACTTGATTCATATTTTCTTTCGAAACAGAACCTTTCAAATAATTGATCGCAACAGGAAAAATCACCTGCTCGATCTTCTTGTCAACCGCGCTGTCACCAACCACTTTGGCGAATTCCTTCCGGTTATTTACCAAAAACTTGAATTCTGCACCAGAAACATCATTCACGAATTTGTCATACAAAGCCCAAGCCGACACACTATACAATTCAGGGGCTTTCAACGTTGCGAGATAAGACTTGGCTTCGCCATCCGCATTTTTCATTTCCCCGGCATCCGACATGGTCTGAAAATAATCAGCCATCAGTTCAACCGACCGTTCACCCGCCTCGTATTTACTCTTCAAAATGTAGTAAGGAGTTTTCTGTTCCATCCCTCTTTTTATAGACTCCATGAATGAACGGGCATCTCGCCCTCCCAAAATCTTGTAAACAATATTCCCGTCTCCATCCAGCAAAAACATGGTCGGGAAAGCATTAACATTGAATCTTTTTTGTAGATCTTTCCCTTCTCCTTTTTCCATATCTACTTTCAGGCTCACCAGATTCTGATTAAAGAAATCACCGATAAACTTTTGTTTAAACACTTGATTACTCATCATCTTACAAGGACCGCACCAAGTAGTGTAACAATCCATGAAAAGAAGCTTTCCTTGCTCTTTGGCTTTTTTCAATGCTCCAGCAAAAGAAGAATCCTCGAATTCAATACCATCCGTGTTCACCATATCGTTAATCGCTGCCAAATAATGCTTTTTGTAACTGGATTTTTCGGCTCTTCCTTTTAAATAGGTAACCAATCGTTCTTGTTCTTTTTTATCCAGATCTTTTATTTCCGGTAAGGTTAAATCTAAAGCTGAAGCGGTTTGCTCATCCCATGTAGACACCTGTTTTTCAAAAAAATCCATCATTTTATCAAACGGCCCTTCTCCACGATATTTAGCAACCTCATATATCGAATAGGCGATATCCTTCTCCGGAAGTTGGGCTTTCTGAATATCCAAATAAATATTCAATAACTTTTTACCGTCATACGCCTCCTTTCCACTTGCATAGGGATAAAGTTGTCTGAAATAAAGATTAGAAATAATCCGATTTACAGGCTCCAGACCATTTGATTTAACAAAACTCTCCTTATTTTCGACCATGTATTTAAACATCTCACTATCCGCATCTGTCAGCTGACGCTTGAAGAATTTCCAATACTCTTTTTTCGACCAATCCGTTTTTTTCAATTTACCGAAAAGTTCATGAATAATTTTCATGTACACTTCTCCTCCTTCATCGGAGACACTTAACACATCGGCATAAGCACTTAAAAACTTCACGCTTCTTTCCCCTGCCGCGTATCTTTTATTCATCCCGGCCAAAGAAGTTTTGGGATTTAAAGCTTTCTCCAAAATAGCTTTAAATTCAGGTATCTGATGCCCTCCCACGATTCGATGCACGATTTGTCCATCACTATCCAATACAAGATAATGGGCTTGAAATCTAACATTGTACTTCTCTGCCAACGGACGTCCTTCCGGCGTGGTCACGTCAATAAAGAAATTCACAAAATGCTTGTCCATCCAATCGGCAAATTCCTGATCACTAAACACCAACTTATTCATTGAATGACAAGGGACAGCCCAGTCCGCAAAACAGTTGAAAAATATCAACTTACGCTCCTTCTTCGCTTTTTTCAACGCTTCCTCGAAAGAGTAAACATATTTCATTTTTACATCTGCCTTAACAGCATCCCCGTACATGCTTTGGGCGGTTTCGCCCAAAGCAATAAACACCATACTTACAAACAATACAATTTTTCTCATGTGATTTTTTTTACAATTTATTCTTTTATACAACGAACACTATATGCTGCCGTCAAATTGGAAGTTCCTCTCATAATCCGGTCTTCTTTCAGGAAAAGCACGCGTGTAATCCCAATATCAACCGAATCACTTTCCACCTTGTGAGTGGACGACCAGAAATAAGTATTGACATCTTTGTTATAAAAATTATCCCCATACATATATTTCCCATATAATCTGGCTCCTCCATAAGTGGCATTGAAACCGATCCCCTCCTCTCCTCCTTTCAATAAACTTCCCTCGTAATTCCCACGCCACTCGTCCAACTTATTTATTTCAGATATAGACATTCCCAATGTCTCTTCCAACTTCTTCCAATCATCATCCGTCGGAAGACGCCATCCTTCTGGAATTGCCTTTAAAGCCCCCTCGTAAGTATACAGGTATCCATACTTAGTAGCATACTTACCATTCGTACTTTCTGCTTTTTCCAGTCGTTGTTGGGCAACCTCCTTTATTGCATCCGGGTAAAGATTATCATAAATTCGATTCAACGCGATCAATACATCCGGGAAAGTCGCCCCGTAAAACCGATCAAAATTTCCGAGAAAATTCTCCGGAATAGTTCCGCCTTCCAACCACATTTCGAACACTTCGGGTATGGTAAAAGATCCTACAGACCCCTCAAATTCTCCTCGGTCAATCCCAGCACGTATAGAATCAGCCCATACTTCTGGATTAACAAGAATATCTTGAGCTCTAATACCCTCCTCTCCATAAGTATAACACCCGTCTAAAGCTCCCTGCGGGGAGCGATATCTAAGATTTTCGGCCATCCATGTTTGTCCTCCAATCGTAATACACCTGTACGTGTTCATATCCCGTGAATCCTGAAAATCAGAAAAACTGACATCCGGTTTCACCAATACATGATTATTATCGTCATCACAAGCACAATACACGATAATACCTAATAATATCACAATTATCTTTTTCATACTTCTTCTTTTTACAATTTTACGCCTAATTCATTGGCCACAATCTCGTATAGAATGTTGTATTTTTCCATTACTAAAGGCGAATTGCCCCATAATTTCTCAAATTCCGCCTTCGAATGATTCAACATTTCCGAGATATAAGCAACTAAATCTGTTTCGCTATCACTAGGAGATGATAGAGAGGTAAACTTACCCGCTGACACAAAACCAAATTGACCGATAGCCAAACGAATTGCAGCTCGAAATTCAGCTAACTCTTCCGGTTCCATACTTGCCACGCCAAACCAAGAATCATCCAAGGCACTTGGAGAAAAATACCATCTAGGCTTATCAGTCCCGTCTACATAATCATACCAATGTGGATCAAGATCAGTCCACATCTCACCATACCACACTTTATCTGATACGTCATTAAAAGCTGCTAACTGATCTTTATAATTCAGTATCTTAGATTTTACCATTTCCCGCATCATCGTTTCCGGCAAACTAGCTACGAGATCTTCTGTCCAATCTCCTGTCATCAATACAGTTCGATAATTTATCGTATAAGCTCCTTTCTCGTATAGTTTTTTGGAATCTTTCTGATCCACGATCGTTGCTGACTTCGTAACAAAAAAATTAAACGGATAAAGAAGTTTTGAAGCTACCCTTAAATACTCTTCAATTATGCCTAACGCCTTTAATTGTTCGTCGGGATCAATCAAATATTCATAATTGTATTTGACATCACTATAAGAAGTAAATCCCCACGCTAAATCCAAAGTTTCATAACGATAAACATCTTTACCCGTCACATCTGTTTTTACAAATACTTTTCCAATCGTATCGTTAAAATAAACAGGTACACCGTATTGAGTATATATATCGTATATGCGATGTTTTACCGGATTGTTCGGATCGTCTTCTATCACATATAAATTTTCAAGTTTAATTTTGGATGTTAATGCATCTTCTTTCTCGCATCCTAAAAACAGGAATACCAGAACTAAATATATCACGTATTTCATAACTAATTCATTTTATCTACATACTAATCTAACGTGTTCCTGTATACTAATCTAACGTATTCCCGATCTTCCCGGAGATTATCCGGCATTCCCGTATCAAATTCCAACACGGATTTAGGAATCGCAAAAACATAAGCCGGATCATCCTCCAATAATTGATATACTTCTCCATATTTGAATACATTCTTATGATCCCAATCATAAACTGCATACACGCGTTCAATTACCTTTTTAAAAGGAGCTTTTTTACATACAGCATACCTTCTCAAATCAAACCAACGGTGTCCTTCCATGCATAATTCTTTCCTTCTTTCTGTTCGCACTTGATCAATAACTTCATCTGCACTATACAATATATTCACGTAACCTTCAATACGTTTACTCCGCAACTGGTTTAACCAATCGGAAGCTCCTTGCGCATCCCCTTGCATGGCGCAAGCCTCAGCGGCATTCAAATATCCCTCTGCCGTGCGTAAAGTGAAGAGATCTGAAACTGAGGAACGATGTTCACCCATTTTGTATTTACGATTCAATCCTATGCTATCACTTTGTACAGACCTACCAAAATATACATCCCGTCTATAATCCATCGTGTCATATAGTTGAAACAAATCCTGCGATATACAGAAATCTCCACCCGCTCCCGTGAAATCGTTTTCCAAACTTAAAGAACCTTGAGAAAACAAAAGCTCCGGACTACTTTCGGATATGGCATATTCTACCGGATTATTAACCAGCTTACTGTAATCTAACAAAGAACTCTTTTCAGCTAGCAACTCTTTAGCCGTGATCTCTGCATTTTTCCAATCTTGCATATACAAATATACCCGGCTTAACAGCAATAAAGCAGCTTCTTTTGAAGCTCTATAAAAAGATTTCGTTTGAGGACTTTTCTCAAAACAAACTATTGACTCATTCAAATCCTTTACTATTTGTTCGTAAACTTTCGCGACTGGAGTACGTTCAAATTGAGTATCTTTCTCTTTATCATGTTCCACGTAATAAGTCAACTTCAAAGGAACCCCCAATTCAGAAGCAGCATTATCTGGATCGTAAGCTTTAGCATACATATTTACAAGTAAAAAATAAAACTGAGCACGCAAAAAATGACACTCGGCCTCTACCCGAAGGGCATCTAACTTGTCCTGCTCCGTATTTTGACTCACATTACCAAGTTCATGCAAAACAATATTCATCGAATTGATCCGTTGATATAAACCATCCCAATTTGCATTATCTGCAGCCAAATTATTCCCACTATGATTTCTCCCGACTTCCATCTGCCAGCTTGTATACCCGTAATAGGTCCCATCCATCTCGGGCGATCCTTTCATGGCATTATAAGCAATCACGGTATTGACATCGTCATCCAAAATATTTAATTGCCAACCAATACTTCCATTCCTCAGATATTTAACTTCCCACGAAGGTATATACCCATTCCCCAACAGAATTTCATTCAAATCCGACACCGTTTTGGGAACAACCAAATCTTGCGAATAATCATCAAGAAAATGCCCGCACCCGGTGAATAAGATTAAAACAATTGTATAAAAAAAACTTCTCATATTCGTGCATATTAAAAGGTTACATTAAATTGAAACGTGTAGGAAGGACGCACAGACAGATTCGGCTTAGCAAAACCTGCTTGTGAAGGATCCTGTCCTTTTAATTCTTTCGCTGATATCGTGAATAAATTCAACGCGTTCAAGCTTAGTGAAATATTAGAAAAAGGAGTTCTTTTCAGCCATTCGGAATTAAAATTATAACGGATTGTCATGGAAGAACATTTCAAATAACTTCCACTCACGACACGCAGATTAGAATTATCATACATATTCCAAATATTATTGGCAAAAGCTTGTATGTGTGAAGCGATCGTGGGAGATTGAGAAAAATGAGAGAAGTATCTACTGTAATCGGGATCCGACGGGCTCATGATTACCGGAACATCCGTGTATTTCTCATCTCCAGGAGCCATCCAGCGATTCAGAAACTCTTTTCTTACATTAGTTTCAGAACTGATGCCTGAAGTGACCGGAGCGTATAACGCGAATAATCTAACCTTTGAACCGATACTATAAGACAAATTCATGGAAAAAGACAAATTCTTATAAGTAAGATTGTTTGACAGGTTTCCACTAAAAATAGGATCCCGTTGCCCGCTTTTCTCCATGGTCATTAAAACCGTTTCTTCCAAAGACTTGTACTCCAACAGATGTTGTCGATCGTTGTAATCATCAAACATCGGAGTTCCGTTTGCCGGATTCAAACCCATATACTTGTAAGAGTAGAAACTACCAATTGCCTTTCCATCTATTAGCGCAGTTCCATTCAAATAATTCTCAAGAGTATAACTCTCTACCGACTCGGATCTAACTTTATTAATATTGCCTGAATAATTCGTGGACAATTTCCACTGAAAATTCTCTGTTTTCACGGGTGTTGCAGAAACCAAAACCGAATACCCGTTATTATCCAAGTCTCCCCCATTCATCACGTAAGTATGACCCGAGACCCCATTTACGGAAGACACCTTCACGTTTGTAAAGCAATTTGTTGTTTTCTTGGAATAAATGGAAAAGTCTACACTTAACCGAGAATTGAAGAACCCGATTTCAAGTCCCCCATCTAACTGCCTCGTCTCTTCCCAACGTAAATTCGGATTCGGATAACGGGCTATCGTGGATACATTTTCATTATATATTGGGTCGATCGTCCCTTGATGGATAATCAAATTAGGACTTTGGTCCTCCAACATATTTCCTTGTACACCGTAAGAAGTTCTCAATCGGAGTTCGCTGATAAACTTGACATTCTTTAATATATTCTCTTGCAAATTCCAGCTTCCAGAAACAGACCACACGGGCAGGAATCGTTCATTACTTCGGCTCCCGAACTTGTTGGAAGCATCGAAACGACCGTTCATGTTCAACGTGAAATGATTTTGATAACTATAACTCAACACAAAATACCCGGATATCTGATGAGAAATTCCATGACTTATGCTTCGATGATTCTTATTCAACCATTTTTTATATTCAGGATAATCATCTAAATTTTGTAAATCATCAATAAATTGTAACCCTCTATCTTTGACGAATCCCCGATTCTCGTCACTGATTTGTCGGCTAGTATTCCCGCTTAACTCAAATCCACCCATAACCATAATCATGTGCTGATCACTCTCGCCCAAAAATTTACGATAATCCACTTGTGTACGAAACGTATAACTTTCCGATATTGAATTTGTAGTTTTCAGTATTCCACCATAAGGCAAAACACAAGATCCAGCCGTACCAATCATGGGAAGTTCTTCGTATTCACTATTCTTCAAACGTGCCACGTAATTCGATTTTTCTCCCCACCACTGCTCTTGTAAAGTGTTGCTTCTGTTATAATTTCCGGATACCGTAATATCTAATCCCGTAATCGGGGTTAATTTCATGTCAAGCATGGCACCGATCGTATTCCCGTCATACTCGTTAGAACTGTTATCTATTTCGTTCAAAATGTTATATCTAAATTTATTATAAGCTTTGTTCATCCCCCCGTAAGCGACCTTGTCATAATAATAAAGAGTCCCGTCGGAATTAAAACAAGGCAATGCTCGCGTCGTGTTATAAGCGTAATCCATGGCATCAATCTCGGACATCAAATGATTTTTCTTCTGCACGTTCCCATTGATCGAGAAATTCACCTTGATCTGCTTTGAAAATGTCATATCCAAATTCACGCGGGTCGTGTAACGTTCCGTGTAAGTTGTCTTGGAAACCCCATTCTCTTTATTATAACCCAACGATACATAATAACGGATATTATCATTACCTCCCGAAACTCCAAACGTGTGATCATGTGAATAAGTATCACGTGTTAAAATGTCAAACCAATCCGTATTCACGGTTTCGCTTCTTTTCACATTCTCAACAAACTCATCATACGTGGATAATCCTTTATAAAAACTATTCAGAGCTCCCTCGTATCCCACCATTGTCATGTCAGAAGGAAACTTATAATGTAGATCACAGAGTTCTTTTCCAAACTGAACTCGTTCTTGTGAATTCATCAAATTAATATTCCGATCCGAATATCGGGGACGACGGGTATACTTTGACGAGTGGTTGTACGAGAAACGAGCCGGACCGATTGCCCCCTTTTTCGTGGTCACCACGATCACACCATTAGCCGCTCTTGTTCCATAAAGAGCCGTGGCCGAAGCATCTTTTAAAACATCAATACGCTCAATATCCTGCGGGTTGATCCCGGCGATCGCGTTACCGATAATATTAATATAATCCGGATTATTCAAATCATCATTACTCACATCCACGGGATCATGCAGGATGAAACCGTCCAACACCCATAACGGTTCCCGATTTCCTAACAACGTGGAAGTTCCTCTTACCCGAATTCTAGGCGTTGCTCCAACTTCCCCGGAATTAGTCATCAAAACGAGTTCCGGAATCCGACCTTCCAATGCTTGATCAATACTAGTCATACCAGGAGTCAATATATCTGAAGCTTTAACCGAAGTAACCGCACTCGTCAAGTGTCTTTTATCAATATTCTGATAACCGGTTACCACCACTTCACCCACCTCGGCCAAATCCTCCTCCATCTTCACGTCAATCTTCGTTTTATTCCCCACCTTGATATACTGTGTTTTCATTCCCATGAAAGAGAAAATCAGCGTGCATTCCCCGTCTTTAGGTACCCCGATTTTATATTCCCCTTTTACACTAGTCGCCATCCCCGTTGTTGTCCCCTTGATCAACAGGGTTGCTCCCGGTAGCGGGTTACCTCCAAGGTCGGTAACGACTCCCGACACGTACTTTAGATTCTCTTCGTCTGTTTTCGAGTCTTTTAACTTGATCACGATCGTGTTCCCGTTAACGGCATAGGTCAGTCGGGTATCTTTCAAACATTCGTCCAGAACCTGCTTGATCGTGGCCTCTTTAAACGATACGTCTCTTTGCTTGAAGGAGGTCAACTGGGGATCGCTGTACACGAAATCATAGGCAGATATCCGCTTGATTTCGTTGATAATTTCCTTCAACGTGGCGTTTTTCAAACTAAAGGACAACTTCATCTCCTGCGAGTAGGCTCGCTGATTGAATTGCGTGGTAAATACCAGGAAAAGGAGAAATAAAAACCACCTCTTCCTTACAAGATTACAATTTTTCTTCATAACTTTGTAAATCAAATTTATAATTATTCGATCCCTGTTGGCTCAGGGAGAGACATAAAGTAGCGTTCCCGCGCTACTTTTTATTTTACAACAACCGTGTTATCTTTTATTTCAAATTCTACACATTCCGTATCTTCTATCAAGTGAAGCACTTCGGCAAAAGCGTCGTGTTTCTTTATATTTAGCGAGAACGGGATAAACCGGGCTTCTTCACGTTCATAACGGACATCGAAATCATACCACTTGCCTAAATCTTTCAGGATATCTTCGAGCGGACGATTATCAAACACGAGCCGCCCGTCTTTCCACGCCAGATACAAATCCACGTTCACTTTCCGGACATCCAGCCGGGTTGTTTTTTTATCAAAAGAAGCCTGCATATTCGGGGTAAGAATAACCCCGTATCCCCCATTTTCCACGCTCACTTTTCCTTTTTTAAGCGTGGTGCGGATACATCCTTCCTCCGAGTAAGCACGTACCCCGAATTCCGTTCCCAAGACTTGTATTTTCAACGAATCGGTGACCGCCACGATAAAAGGTCTGCTCGTGTCCCGTTGCACCTCGAAATAAGCCTCGCCCGTCAAATAAACCCGTCTCTCTTTGCCCGTGAAATGAACCGGGTAGGTTAATTTCGATTCAGCATTCAAATAGACCGTAGAACCGTCAGCCAACACCAGCACGTACTCCCCGCCCCGGGGTATTTTCAGCGTGTGATACTCCACCACGGTATCAACACGATTATCCGAGTACTTCAAAACATCCTTATTTGCCGAAAGTGCGACTTTCGTGGAAACCAATTCCGACAAAGAAGCCGTGTCCTTCAAATTAACCAGCGTACCGTCTTGTAAAACCAACACGGCTTGCGGCTCCACTTTTTTGATCCGACGAGCCTTCGCGATCAAGGTATTATCAAGAGCATCTTTCTCTTTGTCTTGCAGCATCCAAACACCTCCAACCGACAAGATCACGATTAAAACAGCCGCGTATTGAAGCACTCGTCTCAAACACACCCGACGGTGCCCGATCGTTTTCCCGCGGATCAATAGCCATTCGGATCGCATCTCTTCTGCGGTCAACTCGCAATTTTTCAGACTCTCGTCGAAATGAGCCCGGGAAGTCATCTTCCCGAAAAGAGCCTCGTTCTCCGGCGAACGTTCTCTCCACTCCCGTAATTCTTTTTGCCCGGCTTCATCCAACATCCCCTGCACGTGGAGGGCAATCAACCGGACGATATATTCTCTTGTTTCTCGCATCATCTTTTTCTCGCTTTTAATACCAAAACGGGGACCTACCCGTTTGGTGTAATACGAAAATGCCACTTTTTTCAAAAAAACTTCAAAATAACTAATAACACGTATTAAATCAATACATTGGCTTACATCTCTTCGTTATCTCTTCGTTATACTATGCTTAAACTCCCGTGTATAGCAACGAAGAGATATCGAAACTATAAGGAAGAGATAACGAAGAGATGTAAGCGAGAGAGTGGATCAGGAACGAGCAAAAACGGGCGGTTCATCTACTCGAAATGCCGTTTCGTCTACTATTTGTTTTTGCCATCGGGTAATATTTTACTTTTACACCGTTAACCAAAAAACAATTCTTTATGAAACTTTTCTTATACTGTATCCTCTTCTTTGTTCTACTCTCTTATCAAGAAACAAATGCCCAGGTCTATTTCAAAACAGAATACATCACCTCTTCGTCATACAGGGGAGAAAAGGAAGACAACCTACACGCGAAAGGTAACTTGAAAGTAATTCAAGGAGGCTTCCGCGTCCCGCTCTCGTTGAAAATGGACGAGAACAAACGCCCCACGGTCTGGGCTATCGGGTGCAGCGGGGCGCATGCCACGATGGATAATAAAAAACTGCCGAAAGAACTATGTCCCTCGAAAATGTTAAACCTGCAATTCGGTCTGATACATTCGAGACCGTTGAACGCTAAATGGTCGATGCTGGCGACCGTCGGGGTCGGGCTCTACATGGACAACGACAACCTGTCGAAAGCAAGTTGGAACAACGTGCTGGGGCAAGGAGGCGTGATTTTCATCCGGCACCTACGACCGAATCTGGACCTCGGGGCCGGGGTCGCCTTGAGTAACACCTTCGGATTTCCCATGATCCTCCCGGCATTCTATCTCACCTGGAACCTTGAGGGACGTTACGATGTAAAAGTATCTTTCGTCGACGCTGTTCGGGTATCCGCGGGAATGCATTTAAACAAGTACCTGAAATTAAGCCTGATCGCCGAGATGAACGGGATTCTCGCCTTGACCGAGAAAGACGGGAAGGACATGTATTTCACGCAACAATACGTCATTGTCGGGCTGCAACCGGAAATCACGATTGCTAAATCGCTCTCCCTCGCTGCAACCGCCGGAATCACGCCCGTACGAAGCGCTTTCTACTCGAAAAGAAGCCTCAAAGAGCTTTTCTCGGACGATGACGAATCCGATCCATATTTCAAGATAGGATTCTATTGTTCTCTCGGGCTAACGTGGAAATTCTAAAAAGAAATCGCTAACTTTACCCCTAGATTCACAAACCCATGCAAACTCCAAATTTATACAAGTACGGGAATCAATACTGGGAAAAATTCCTGATGAATCCCCGGTACAGGATATTCAGACACCTGATCATCCTGTTATTTCTCGGGGTGGTCGTCATGAAGGGCTTTTTCGAAGCTTATGACATCTTGTTCGGCTTCAACGCGCTCACCTTTATCAACATGGGCTTGATATTCACGCTCTGGGGAATTATCTGTCTGAATACTTACGTGTTGATCCCCAACCTCCTGTATAAAAGCAAATACGGGACTTACCTTTTCTATTTACTGATACTCACCCTGTTTCTTCTATCCTTCATGGGAAGCGTGATTTATTTCTCCAAAGACCATTTTCCCATATTCTATGAAGCCGTCAAACCGGAGGGTGGGTGGTTCGTGTTCTTTTTCATGAACTTCCTGGGCTTCTTTTTCTATATATCGGCCTTCTCCATGACCATATTCTTACAACGCTGGATCATGCACAACCGACAACTGCACGAACTCGAAAAGAATGAAGTACAAATGGAATTGGCCCGCCTGAAAGACCAGATACAGCCCGACTTCCTGTCCCGCATGTTAAATACCGCCAACGTGTTGACCCGGAAAGACCCGGAGAAGACCTCTTCCTTGCTGTTCCGGTTAAGCCACGTACTCCGTTACCAGTTGTATGACAGTACCCGGGAGAAGGTTTTGTTGAGTGCGGACATCGCTTTTATAAAGGACTACATGAACTTGGAAAAAATTCACAACGATCGTTTCAATTTTAGCATCACCACGGATGAAGACATAGAGCAAATCCTCGTTCCACCCCTGCTTTTCATTCCCGTCATAGAACACGCGCTCGGCCACTTGCCCGGCACGTCCACTAGTCAAATCTCCGACATCTACACGCTTTTCAAACTGCAAGACGGGCACTTGTACTTTGCTTGCATCTACCCGACGAGCTACACGCGGGTAAAAACAACCGGGTTGGACAACCTCTACCGGAGACTCCAGTTATTATACGGTGACAACTTTTCACTTGAAACCAAACGGGGAGATAAAAATAACATAACCAGCTTGCAAATATGTCTATAAAGAATCACGAGAACCCGCGCTTCCTGTTGACCCCCAATTTCAACCAAGTCAGAAACGTCATCACGTTCCTGATTATCTCCTTTTTCGCGTACCAGAACGTGTACGACAACTTCATCGGGGAAGGCTGGTTCTACGCCTACCTCACGAGTCTCTCCATGTTCATGTTCCCGGTATTCACCAACTTGTATATCTTGATCCCGCGCTTGCTTGTGAGGAACAAATTGTCACTTTATTTGTGGGCTCTGTTCGCCACGGTTGCCATCGGGCTGCTGATCTATTGCCCGATCGTGCATTATATTTTCCAGAAGTACGGGGTGTTAACCGATATCCTCGCGAACGAGAACCCCTATTCATTAATCAATATTCTCTACGCGATCGTGATGATCGGCATGATCACGATCGGCACGACAAGCGTGGAATTATTTCGTCGCTGGATGATCTATGACCGGCAAATCACGGAACTCGAAAAGAATACCATGCAATCGGAATTACAGCAATTGAAAAACCAGATCAACCCGCATTTCCTGTTCAACATGCTGAATAACGCCAACATTCTCGTGAAAGAAGACCCGGACGAGGCTTCCCGCCTCCTGACCAAGCTCGATGATATGCTCCGCTACCAGTTGAACGACAGTGCCCGACAGGAAGTATTTCTAAGCGCCGATATCCATTTCCTGACCGGGTTCCTCGAACTCGAAAAGATGCGCCGGGATCATTTCGAGTACCTGATCTCGAAGGAAGGCGACGTGAATAACGTGAAGATTCCCCCGCTTCTTTTTATTCCCTTTGTTGAAAACGCGATCAAACACAACACCGATAGCGAGAATTTATCGTACATTTACCTCTACTTTCGCGTGGAACGGGAAGAATTGATATTTACCTGCGAGAATTCAAAACCCCCGGTATCGGCAAAAAAAGAGTTCGGGGGACTGGGGCTAGCTAATATCCGGCGGCGTCTGGAGTTATTGTACGGTGACAACCATTCCCTTCAAATTGACGAAACCGAAACTAAATATCGCATTCATTTACGATTGAAATTATGAAATGTATTATTGTTGACGACGAACCTATTGCCCGGAAAGGCATTCAATCCCTTGTTTCCCGGATTCCGGAACTGGAATTGGTAGAAATGTTTAATAACGCCTCCTCGGCTGCCAATTTCCTGACCGGGCAACCCGTGGATCTGATTTTCCTTGACGTGCAAATGCCCGGGATCACGGGTATCGAGTTCGCCCGGAACATTCCCAAAAACACGTTGATTATTTTCACCACAGCCTACACGGAATACGCCCTCGATAGTTACGAAGTCGATGCCGTGGATTATCTGGTAAAACCCATAGAATTCGAACGCTTCCGGAAAGCGGTGAAAAAGGCCGTTAATTATCATGCTTTATTAACCACAGGCGAGAAAGAAAACATCGAGAACGTGGAGAACAACTACCTGCTCGTGAAGTCCGAACGCCGTTATTTTAAAGTCAATTTCGAGGATATCCTTTTTATCGAAGGCTTGAAAGACTACGTGATACTCCAATTGGAGGACCAACGCATCATCACCAAGATGAATCTCAAAGCCATCCACGAACAACTCCCCGTAAATCTCTTTTTCAGAATCAACAAATCATATATCATCAATACCAGTCACATCAACTCATTCGACAACAACGACGTCTATATCCGTACCCACGAAATCGCTATCGGCAACACCTACCGGGATGCCTTTTTCGAGAAATTCCTGACAAAAAATAGAAAGAATCTATAAAGAGAGAGGCTTACAAACTTCTTAATATGAAACTACCACCCCCTCCCCTCCTTACACAGGAGGGGAAAATGCTTGGTAATCAACCCTCCCCCTGTGTAAGGGGGAGCTGGAGGGGGTAGTTATTTGGTAGAAAAAGGACTTGTTAGACACAACCTAGAGTTATGGTAGGACACGTTTCATTACCTGACAGATTTATTTCAGATACTTCTTGAAGAAACTTTCCAGCTTGTCGAACGGAATAATGTCCGTGCGGTCATACAAATCAATATGCACGGCTCCGGGAATAATAATCAGTTCCTTATTGTCACCTTTTAGTTTCTTAAAAGCATCTTCACTGAAGTAACGAGAATGAGCTTTCTCGCCATGAATAAGCAATACGGCACTGCGGATTTCATCACTGTAGGTAAGGATAGGTGCATTGACAAATGCAAGTGACGAGGTCTTGTTCCAACCCAAACCGGAGTTTATGGAACGAGGATGATAACCTCGTTCGGTCTTGTAATAGTCGTAATAATCTTTCATGAATTGCGGTGCATCATCGGCAGGTTTCGGGTTCATCACTGTGCGAAGATAAGTACCAGTACGATAATCTTCCGTACGCTGTGCGTTGAACTCTTGACGCATCTTGTAGCGTGCATCTGCATTATTGGCGGCATCAAAGTAACCGTTCGCAGTGGCACGACTAATGTCGTACATCGTGGAAGCAACCGTTGCCTTGATGCGTGTGTCGTTAGTTGCGGCATTAATGGCAAATCCTCCCCAGCCACAGATACCGAGAATACCGATTCGTTCGGCATCCACATCAGAACGTGTCGCAAGATAATCCACCGCAGCCGAAAAATCTTCCGTGTTGATGTCAGGTGAAGCCACTCCACGAGGTTGTCCGCCACTCTCACCCGTGAAAGAGGGATCAAAAGCGATGGCAAGGAAACCTCGTTCGGCAAGTGTCTGGGCATACAATCCCGATGATTGTTCTTTTACTGCACCGAACGGACCACTGACAGCGATAGCTGGCAATTTGCCCCCGATAGTCGTTTCCGGTACATATAAGTCGGCAGCAAGCGTGATGCCGAAACGATTGACAAAGGTCACTTTGCTATGCTTCACCTTGTCACTCTTTGGGAATGTTTTGTCCCATTCTTTTGTTAATTTCAATTCTTCCATATTCTTGTTGCTTTGAAGAGTTTGCGCCAGACTTTCCATCAGACCAAAAAGGCAAAGGAAAGCAGTAGTCAAAAAGGTTATCCGTTTCATAATAGATGTGATTTTGATAAATATTATTTCTTGTTTTCTTTTTACATCACAAAGTTATAGGAGATTACAAGAAAGTTTGGTAGATGAATTACAGATGTTATGACCTCAATTACAGGGTTCGCAAATTGAAGTTCTCGAAAATATGACATATGAGATTCTTTCAAGATAGCGATCCATCAGAAACAGCGTTTCTTGCATAAGCCAGAACGGCGAGAACCAAGATTGAAGCAATCCTGATATTCTCGCCATTCTGAATAAAGAATAACTTTTAGTCTTTATCTATTGCCTTGTTCTATGGAACGAATGTAACGAGCCGGAACTCCTCCTACAATAGTGTTTGCCAGCACATCTTTCGTTACCACCGAACCGGCTGCAACAATGGCATTGTCGCCAATTGTCACTCCTTGCAAAATGGTGGAGTTTGAACCAATCCATACATTTTTACCTAATTGGATAGGAGCTGGCTTCATCGAAGCCCGTTCTTCAGGAGCAATGCCATGATTTAATGTGGCGAACACTACATTATGTCCTATCAAACAACCATCACCAAGTGTAACACCACCATGATCTTGAAAGTGACAACAAGCGTTGATGAACACATTTTTACCAATGGTTATATTCTTTCCAAAATCGGTATAAAAAGGAGGAAATACGCGAAAACTTTCATCCACTTCTTTTCCGAACAGTTGCGACATCAACGCACGTATCTCATCGGGAGTATGATAGATATTGTTCAACGCAAAGGTTATACGGCGTGCTTCATCACTTGCCCTGTTCATAAAAGCATATATATCAGGTGTATCGAGTGGCTTTTTTTGCTCGGTATGCATTAAAAAATCAGTAAGTGTCATTAGTTCGTTCATTTTATACCAATTTTCCCATTTCGTATGCTTGCTTCAAAACCGGATTTCCTTTAATCTCACCCGCATGCCATACACCACCGCAGAACAGCGTTCCTTTCACAGTCGGGTTCTCTAAACAGTCAAGGAATCCCATAAAGTTGGCTACAATGCGATCCATAATGCTGTTATCGTCTTCGGCAGCCGTGGTAATGAAGTAAAACTCCTTGTTTTTCATTTCGGTATAAGGACCGCAACAACGATCTATCAATATTTTCATCTGCGCGCTCATGGCATAGAAATAGACCGGTGTAGCCATCACGATAACATCTGCGGCAAGCATCTTTTCGATAATCTCCTCCGCATCGTCCTTTTGCGGACAGGGTTTCTTGTACTGACTGCACACGCTACATCCCGTGCAGGGATGAATGGTTTTGTCTCGCAGAAAAACCTTTTCTACACGATGACCGCTTTCAATGACTCCTTGCATAAATTCATCACACAGTGTATCGGAATTGCCTCCGCAACGAGGGCTGGAAGATAAAATCAAAACATTCTTCATATTTATATTTTTATAGGATTTCATATTCATTTTCAGAATACAAAAATAGCGAGATAACCAATATCATACAGTAGATAAATTACAGGTGTTATAACCCGAATTACATATTTCCGGTGAAGTTGCAAAATAAATGTTGATACAGTATGCAACCGATGTTCTATGGGAGTGTATAATTCTGTAGCAGAGGTTATATTATCTGTAATTTGGGTAATGGTAAAACTTATATAATTTCCTACTTTTGTAAAATGAATGAAATAGAAATTATAGATATGGATAAGATACTTAATCTTGACAGCGTTAAATTGTATAACCATTTATATGGACTCGAAACGCTTCATCCATTGGTTAGTGTCATTAACTTAAATAAGGCAACACGCGGAGTGGATTCTATTCGTCTTAACTATGGAGTCTATGCTTTATTCTTAAAATTGGAGAAAGCATGTGATATCAAGTATGGCAGGCAAACGTATGATTACGAGGAAGGAACCATCGTCTGTTTTGCCCCCGGACAAACGGCAGAAACAACACCTATTACAGAGCATATACAGACGAATGCATACGGTATTATTTTCCATCCGGATTTGTTACGTGGCACTTCTCTTGGAAAGTCTATTAAGAAATACACGTTCTTTTCTTACGAGATAAATGAAGCACTACATATATCGGAAGAAGAACGTGACATTATACTTGATTGCTTGAATATCATTCAAAAAGAATTAGAACATGGCATTGATAGACATAGCCGTAACCTGATAGTCACTTATATTGAACTTATATTAGGTTATTGTATGCGCTTTTACGAGCGTCAATTTATCACACGTACCAAACAAAATCGTGATGTGCTTACTCGTTTTGAACGCTTTTTAGATGAATACTTCGAGAGCTCTACTGCCGAACGTGAAGGGCTTCCAACAGTAAGATACTTGGCTGATAAACTATGTCTTTCACCAAACTATTTCGGAGATATGCTCAAAAAAGAAACTGGTAAAACTCCGCAAGAATATATTCAGATCAAAGTTATCGAATTGGCAAAAGAACGCATCACCAATACTGAAGATACTGTCAGTGAAATCGCTTATTCATTGGGATTTCAATATCCACAACACTTTTGTCGTTTGTTCAAGAAAAGAGTGGGGTGTACGCCTAATGTTTATCGTACTCAAATCAATAGTTAAAACAAAAAGTGAACAATGGGAAAAGAAATGCTAAACATAAAAAACGTGTGTGAGTGTAATCGTTGTTTAGGGAATAAGACTTTACATCCACAAGTAAGCATCATAAATTTAGAAACAACCGATTTGCTGCAATATGCAATAAAATTCGATTTTTATGCCATTTTATTGATTAAAGAATGTGCTGACGATTGTTGCTGTTGCGGACGAAAGTATTATGACTATTCCTATGCCACTATGCTATTTCTCAAACCCGACGAGATTTTCCGCATGGATGAATCTGGAGCTTTACCAGACAAAGGCTGGTTGTTGGCTTTTCATCCGGAGCTATTATTTCAAACTTCGCTGAAAAAACATATCAAAAACTATACATTTTTTTCCTATCGTAAAGAAGAAGCCCTACATCTTTCCGAACGAGAAACATCTACCATAATCTGTTGTTTGGAAAACATTAAGGAAGAATTGTATCATCCGATTGACACGCATACAGCCACCATCCTTTCCCATCATATTGAACTGATGTTGGATTATTGTACTCGTTTCTATGAACGACAATTCATAACACGAGAAGATAAGAATGGAACTATCTTGATGAAATTTGAAGAGCTTTCTCATAATTACATCATCTCCGGCAAATTACAAGGAAGTAAACAACCATTATCGGAATATTTTGCTTGTTCTTTGAATTTATCCGCGGCTTATTTTAATGACCTGTTGAAATTTGAAACGGGAAAGACATTAAAGGAATATATCCAGTTAAAGCAATTAGAGATAGCAAAACATATGCTATTAAAAACAGAAAAATCACCAAGTGTTATAGCACAGCAATTAGGGTTTACAAGTGTACAATATTTCAGTTCTCTATTTAAAAAACTTACAAGATGTACCCCCAATGAATACAAGTATTCGTAAATAGTCGTTAAGGTCATTTTAGGACAAAACAGTATATGCCTTTTTTCGAGAAATTCCTGACAAAAAATAGCTAAAATCTATAAAGTCCATAAACTTTACTGAGTTTATGGACTTTCAACTAACAAAAACTTTTGTTACTCCCACTCGATCGTGGCAGGTGGTTTTGAACTGATGTCATAAACAACCCGGTTAATCCCACGAACATTATTAATGATCTTGTTAGATACTTTTGCCAGAAATTCGTAAGGCAGGTGGCACCAATCGGCCGTCATTCCGTCCGTGGACTCCACGGCACGTAGCGCAACCACACTCTCGTATGTACGCTCATCCCCCATGACCCCCACGCTCTTGACCGGCAGAAGAATGGTTCCGGCTTGCCATACCTTGTCATATAATCCCTCTTCTTGAAGCATCGAGATGTAGATATGATCGGCTTCTTGCAACAATCTTACCTTTTCTTTCGTGATCTCGCCCAAAATACGGATTGCCAATCCCGGTCCCGGGAAAGGATGACGTTGCAGGAATTTATCAGCCAATCCGAGACTCTTACCCACCCGGCGGACTTCATCCTTAAACAACAAGCGTAAAGGCTCCACGACCTTCAACTTCATATAATCGGGCAAACCACCCACGTTATGATGTGATTTAATGGTTTGTGACGGACCGTTCACGGACGAGGATTCAATCACGTCCGGGTAAATCGTTCCTTGTCCCAACCACTTGGCATCTTTCACTTTATGCGACTCTTCATCGAACACGTCAACAAACGTGGCACCGATGATTTTGCGTTTTTTCTCCGGTTCCTCGATTCCGGCCAAACGAGAAAGGAATAGATCCCCGGCATCAACGCCAACCACGTTCAACCCGAGTTCCTTGTAGTTTTCCATCACGGACGAGAACTCGTCTTTCCGCAACAAACCGTTATCCACGAAAATACAAGTCAGGTTTTTACCGATAGCCCGGTGCAATAACATGGCGGCAACGGTAGAATCTACCCCCCCCGATAAACCCAGTATCACCCGGTCTTCGCCGATTTTCTCCTTCAATTCGGCCACGGTTGTCTCGATAAATGAATCCGGGGTCCAGTCTTGTTTACACCCGCAAATATCCACCACGAAATTCTTCAACAATGCCGTACCCTCGGTGCTATGATACACCTCCGGGTGGAATTGGATCCCGTAAGTCTCCTCTCCTTCTACGCGATAAGCGGCGTTTTCCACGTCCGCCGTACTTGCCACCACCGTGTAATGCGAAGGTAACACTTCTATCGTGTCCCCGTGAGACATCCACACCTGTGAGTGCTGGCTGATATGCTTGAACAACGGGCAGGTATCATTAACAAATGACAGGTTCGCCCGACCATATTCTCTCTTGTTAGAAGCCTTAACTTCACCACCGAAATAGTGAGCCAGGTACTGAGCCCCGTAACATACTCCCAGCAACGGCAATTTTCCTTTTATAGAAGACAAATCCGGCTGTGGAGCTTTCTCGTCACGTACGGAAAAAGGACTTCCCGAAAGGATCACACCTTTCACGGAAGCATCAAGTGCAGGGTAATGATTGAAAGGGTAAATCTCACAATAGACATTCAATTCGCGCACGCGTCTCGCAATTAATTGCGTGTACTGCGAACCGAAATCCAGTATTAAAATTTTCTCTTGCATGTGAATCGCTTATTTTATTTTGTTGCAAAGATAATTTTTTTCCCCGTAACTTTTTAGAATACAATTTTAAAAAGTTACGGGGAAAAAATTACAAGTTACAAATTAGCAAATTACAGGCTATTGTTCCCGAGTAGTTCCTCTAATTTCTGATCCAGTCCATCGGAACTTCCAATATAGATAGCTTCAATCACCCCTTGCGGGTTAATCAGGAATTTCGTGGGAAATGCAGACACGGCATACAATTTATTTATCTCTTGCTGTCCTGCCCGCTTTTCAAACATACTGACCTGCGGCCACGTAATATTATCCTCGGAAGCTGCTTTCCGGATAACCTCACTTTTGCGGTCCGAAGCGATACCGAGGATATCAAATTTTTCGCCTTTGTAACGGTTATATATTTCCCGGAGATGCGGGTGACTGGCCCGGCAAGGCCCACACCATGACCCCCAGAAATCAATAATCACGTATTTTCCCTTGTAATCTGAAAGAGATATTTCTTTTCCGGTACTCACATCCGTCAACGTGAAGTTAGGAGCCACGGCTCCCGGAATGATACGTTCCCGGGATTCGATGATCGAAAGCAAATTTTTACCATACTCGGACTCCCGGACCTCAAGAGCAAACTTGTTATATTGTGCCCGAAGCTCATCCACGGATTTCCATGTCAACCCGGAATTCAAATAAAGAAAAGCGGCATATTCCCGATCCGGATGGGCAGCGATCCAAGTTTCCGTTCTTCCCGACATGATGTCGGAAAGCTCATCCATTCGTTTTTTATTAGCCGCCACGGTCTCTTTGTCCCCATTCCAAACCGCCTCGTTCGTACTATAATGCAGGCGATTGATCTCTTGCTGTTCTTTTTTATTTGACAATTTCAATGATATGTAATCCTCATTTATCGGATTCTTATCGTCTTTCAGGTTCACCAGCGGAAAATCGCTCGCATCCCCCGTTAAGCGGATATCCGCTCCCGGATGTACAAAAAAGGAAAGATCAAAACTCCCGTACATGGCGACGGGTTTTCCTTTACCTTTCTCGTTAAATGCTTTTTGTTGTTTCTTATCCACAAGCATCATCATGCGGCGTTCTCTGCCGTTACATTGCCCGGAATAAACAAACTTACCGTTGCGGACATCCATCGTGTCTATCGTGAAACCTCCGTTTGCACTATTAAAAAGAACGACTATTTGATCTCCCGTGAAATGCTTAAAATCTCCACGGATAGTAAATACAGAGTCCTGCGCACGTAGAGAAATCCCTAAACCGAAACATAATATTGAAAAAATTAAAAATCGCTTCATTATTTATCGCATTTAAAATATTTGACCATTATTTATTATTCTCCCAATCAGTACTAAAACTCAGTACTTTGGGTGGAATTCGGAACACCAACCGATCTTCGGTCAACGTGTAGATATTCTGACCATCCGTGTGCGTGTAATTCTGTTTATCTTCTTGAAATAAAGGATCATTCCACAATCGACGAATATCAAACCAACGCATCCCGCTCATCATGAACTCTCTTTTACGTTCTTCCACGATATAACGGATCAATTTGTCCTTCGAATCAACCTCGGCAGGTATCGCGGCATCCGCTCCGGCTATACGCTTCTCACGCAAAGCTAAAAGGTCTTCCCGCGCTCCAGACAAATCGTCTAACCGAGCTTTACACTCCGCCAACATAAGATACAAATCAGGCATATCTCCCCCAAGAGAGTAAGTAATTCGCTGAATCCGACGGGAATAGGGCCAAAGAGTGGTTCCCGTGTAATCTTTCGTGTTAAAAAACGCTAGTCGCAAATCCGACTCCCCGAACAAGGCCATATACTCGGGTTTCACGTACACGGTCGGGGGATAAATAGCGAACATGATTGTCATGATATTATACTGTTTGGTGCAAATATTCTCCTGATTATTCAAATCAAAATTACTTGGATAACTTCCCATTAATCCCCACATATTTGCCATAATAGGATTATATCCCCACTCTGCCAAAGAAGTATTGTAATCAAAAAGTCCAAGAGGAACCGTGCTATTTTCCGTTGCTTTCAACGACTCTTTCAAAGCAGTAAGGGCCTTCCCGTAATTTCCCATGGAAAAATACACCTTCCCTAACATATAATATCCCGCGGCCCGGTAAATCCGCAACTTGTGTTTTGTCTGTTCATCCAATTGGGGACAAGCCTCTTCCAACTCGGTGATAATAAAACGATACACCTCCTCCACAGTAGCCCGCTTAAAATTGCGATCGGCCGAGGTTGCTTTTGTAACGATCGGCACACATAAATCTTGGGATGCCGTACTCTCGTTATACGGTTTTCCGAAAAACTGAGCCAGCAAAAAATGCATGTATGCTCTTCCGACACGGGCTTCGGCCTGTAAACGTTGTTTTTCTTCTCGTGTCCCGTCATCGGCATCCATCACCCCGTTCACGATCACGTTATACGTGTAAATTTGCTGGTAGGGCGCATTCCATTCGGCCGACACATCATCTTCATTAAAGATATCCGCTTCAAACTTATAAGCAGCCAACGCCGTGCGGTCCATAGAAGCAAACGAAGAGGCATCCGCGATCAACTCGTCCCCCATGTAAATCATGAGTAAAGGCTCTGTTCCGGGAGAAATACTCCCGTCCGGTCTTTGCTCGGAAAAAGCAAGGTTAATTAATAACGTATTATTAAACAATCCATTGTAATGTTCCAGTTTCGTCGGAACCTCTTTCCCTTTAGGTTTCAAATCCAAAAAATCGGAACACCCGGCAATCCCGAAAGAAACAACCAACGCGAATGCCAGAAACGTATATTTCAAACTTTTCTTCATAAGATTCATTTTTCTCGTTTCACTATTTAAAATTCACCGTAAGTCCCACGGAATAAGACGGACCGTAGGTTGTTGTCCGCCTGCCGTATTTCAAGTTAAAAGCCTCCGGATCAATCCCTTCTTTATTTGCCGCGATATAAAACAGGTTGGCCATCTGGAATCGCACCTTGATGTTATCAGCCGCTAATTTACTGCAAATGCGTTGAGGCAAAGCATAAGAGAATGATAAATCCCTCAACTTCACATAAGAAGCACTTTCAATATTCACATCCGCATAATTATAAAAGTTCATTTCCCGACGGACAACCGACTCTTTCCCGTTTGCCACGTAAGAAGGAACGTTCGTGTATTTCTCGTCCCCCTCTTTTCGCCAGCGTTTATCGAAATCTTTGTGTATATTTCCCGTTAACCGTCCACTATAAAAAGTATTCCGGTCATTTCTCATCTTATGACCAAGATTGTAAACAAACATGAATGAAACCTCGAAACCTTTATAAGTCAAAGCATTGGTAAGTCCTCCATACCAAAGAGGCTGCATTGTTCCGGCATCTTTCACGGCTTTCACGTCCTGTATATCTTTGGACAATTTGACCTTTTCACCCCTCTCGTTATATACCTGCGGATCACCTAATTCATCCAATCCAGCCCAACGATAAGCGAACAGAGTCTGGGCCGCATGCCCCTCCACGAAATTCTCCGTTATGATAGAGTTGGCAGATAAACCGTCATTAATATATAACTCTGTGATTTTATTTTTGTTATAAGTCAACGTGAAGTCAGTCCTCCAATTCAACCCTTTTCCCTTAATATTATGGCTATTCAACGATATTTCGAAACCGGAATTCTTCATTGTCCCCAAATTTGCCAAAGACTTCTCCCATCCGGTAGCCGGGTGCAGGGGTACTTCTCCCAGCAAATCCGTCGTTTTCTTACTATACACGTCTATCGAACCGGACAACCTTTGATCCAACAAAGCAAAATCAATACCCGCGTTAATAATACGCGTTTTTTCCCATGTTAACTTATCGTTTGCAGGCGTGATAACGACATATCCTTGTCCCAAGGAGGCAAAATTATTGTTACTAACGGGATAAAGAATATCATAAGGACCACCTAACCCGGGATCGGGGGAATTCCCTCCCAACCCGTAACTCAGACGCACGTTCAAACGATTGAGTATCTCCATATTTTGCATGAATTCTTCCTGTCCAAGTGACCAAGCGCCCCCGACAGACCAAATCGGTTTAAACTGCACGCTCGGATCACTTCCGAATAAATTCGACTGATCCACGCGAATACTCCCGTTCAGCGAATATTTGCCACGCCACGTATAGGCGGCATTCGCGTAAATAGACACAAAACGCTTCTCCACTTCCGAGAAACTTGCTCCCACGCCAGATAATTTGCTATTTCCCGATGTAGACGGGTATATCGGATTTGCCACTCCTGTCGTCGACAAGAACAACTCGTCATAACTACCTGAAACCATGGTCTGTGGATTATATCCCCGACGGGTTGTCGTTTGATTCTTTGTTTTATTACTCCTAACTTCCATACCGACTAACGCGGTAACTTGCGACTCACTGTTTTCAAATACCCGATCAAAAGCCAATTGATTACGAATCGTCCAATCTGTCGTGGTAACATGAGTCGTGCGATAATACCCTCCGGAACTTGGAAGATAGTAAACAGGCACCCCGGTCTTCTCGTCAAAAGAAGTGTATTTAATCAATTCTTCTTTCACGCGTTGAGAATTCTGATCATAAAACAATTCGGTTCCATTATTTCCGCGTTGATATTGAAAACGTCCGTTATAAGAAAGCCCTCGGAACAACTTAATAGAGAGCCCGGCATTGACACGAGCATTAAAATTAAATGCCGTGCTGAATCCCTCCTTGTTATCCGTCAAAGGTATAAAGTTCAAATCTTTCTGACTCTTCCGCTCGAACTCCAAACGATCCGGTTCGTAATACAATAAATCCGCGTGAGATAACGGATTGCCGTCTTCATCAGAAAACATCTGGTAAGGAAATATACTGTTCAAATCCGTCAGGTAAGGCGTCATCGCGTAATCTGAATCCAGAATCGCCATATTTATTCCCAGATCCATTTGCAGCCACTCCGTGAACGTGAAATCCTGTTTCAAGTTCAACTGATATTTATCCGAGACATCTTTATTCGAAGAGGCATTATGCTCGTACCCGAAAGAACCGTAATAACGATGTTTCTCTCCTCCACCGGAAAACGACAAACTGTGAGTAGTAAAAAATGCCGGAGTCATAAAATATTTTTCTACTTGCTTCCTGTTGTTACGAGAAGCCAGTTGTTGCAGGGCTTCCTCCCGTTGCGTATCAGTAAGTTCTTGATTATACATGATTTGCTCGTGGGGATAAACGATAGGTATATTACCGCTGATGCCATTTGCCGTCGTAGTGATTGAATTCCACGTGTAAAATTCCGGGGAAAAAATCTCCTTCGCATTTTTGATAAACATCCCGCTCGACATGTATTGCAGGTAATCGTAATCAGGCAGTCCCTTGTACGTGTACGAGCCGCTGTAAGAAATTTTCACTTTCTTATCCGTATTCTTCCCTTGTTTGGTCGTGACCACGACAACACCGTTAGCCGCCTGTGCCCCCCAAATAGATGCAGCCGTCGCATCTTTCAGGAAAGTGATACTCTCGATATCATTGCTATTCACCAATTCCTCGAAAGAAGAAGATGAAATAGGAACCCCATCAAGCACGAAAAGCGGACTTTGGGTTGAATTGATCGAGGTTGTTCCCCGAATCAGGTATTTCTCCTGCCCGTCACTGAAATTCACACTCAATCCCGTAGTTAATCCCTCCATACTCTCGATGATATTACCGGAAAGCCCCGCCTTTTTAGCGACATCATTACCATCCACCACGCTGAATGAACCCGCACTACGCTCTTTGGATATAGTCTGGTAACCCGTCACGATAACATCTCCAAGTTGCACAAGATCTTCCTCCAGAATAACATTAAACACTTTCTTCTTTCCCACGACAACCTCTTTCTTTTTCATTCCCAACATGGAAAAAACCAACACGCCATGCTCGTCATCCGGAATTTCCAGAGTAAACTTCCCGTCAACATCCGTGGCCGTACCTTGATGCGTGGAAGAATAAACCACGGCAACACCGGGCAAAGGCTGTCGTGTCTCGTCAAGCACGCTTCCCGTGATCGTGATTTTTTTTGTACTCTCACCTTTCTTGCGAATAGGCACGATAACCACGATATCCTTTTCAATCCGGTAAGTCAAGCCCGTTCCCTGCAACAAAGCATCCATCACCTTCACTAAAGAAACATTTTTCAAATCCAACGTCTTTTTTCCAGCATTTGTAATTTCTTCATGATTAAAAAGAAATTTGTAATCCGTAGTTTCCCGAAGCTGTTGAATAGCTCGCTCCACGCTCACATCTTTGATTTGCAATGAAACCGTCTTCTCCTGAGCCCACGACAAAGCGGGAAACAAAAGGAAAAGAAATACCAGCCACGTGCCCCCGGCACGTCTTGTTTTTCGATTTTTTTTCATACATTTGTGTAATTAAAAAGTTTATATTGAACTTAAAGAGCCGGCTATCAGAATTTCGCCGTTCAATAACCGGTTCTTCTTTTTATTCTAAAGGTTGAACAATGACTTGCCGTCCTTGAATAACAAACTCGACAGAAGTTGTCATTTGTATTAATCGCAATATCTCCGAAAAATCGGCATATCGTTCCAAATCACCCGAGAAATGCAGGTCCTTCAACTGATCGTCATTAAATACGAAATCAACATTGTACCACCGGGCAAGCCGCAATAATATATCTTCCAACCGCTCGTTCTCCAATGGGATCTTCCCCGTCAACCAGGAACAATATTGCTCGGGACGTACTTTCTCTATCACGATTCCGGGAGAAAGCGTATCAATCCGAGCCTGTTGTCCTGGTTGCAGAAAATATTCCCTTCCCTTCCGGGAGACACTCACTCTCCCCTCTTTCAACGTGGTATGCTGAATCTTTTCCCCGGGATAAGCATACACGTTGAAGGCCGTCCCGTAAACCCGGATATCCTGTTGTCCGGTTTTCACGATAAAAGGCTTTCGATCATTTTTTGCCACTTCAAAATAGGCCTCCCCGGACAACTCCACCACGCGTTCTTCCCGGACAAAATTTTCGGGATACCGGAGTTTCGAACTTGAATTGAGCCAAACCCGCGTTCCGTCACTCAGCTCCAAGCAATATTCTCCTCCCCGGGGAATATCAATCAGGTTAAAACGTTCTTCTTGAACATCCTTCCGCGCTTGATAGGATATCGTACCCGCTTGCTGGCGAATCGTGAGTCCCTCCTGTACACAAAGTAAAGAATCGACCTTCCCGTCCAACACCAAGCGTTGACCATCAGACAACACGATACTAGCCTGACTACTACCCGGTAAAATGACCTCCGGGGTATGTTTAGCAGCCAAAACAGGTCGAGGCTCTTCCCTATTAAATCGCACCATCATCATGATCAGGCACAACGGGATTAAAACCACCGCTGCATAAGGAAGAAAGACTTTCAGGCGGACGAAACCGCGCTTGTGTTCCCCGGGCTTTCCGGGAGTAGCTTGTGCCGTAAAACGATCAAAGCGATCCATCAACCGAGGTAAATCGGGTATATTTTCTTCCCCGGGCTCCAGCCAGTCTTTCCGTGCATTCTCAACATATTCCCGACGACGTACATCAACTTTCATCCAGTCCTGCAACTGTCGTTCTTCCGCTTCTGACAAATTCTCTCCTGTAATCTTCCGCAGAATCAATCGCCATGATACATATTCATTCTCCATAAGTATCTTATTTCATTTTTCAGAAACAATACACATGAACTTGCAAAATAGGGGACACGATTTTTATTTATTTTCTATTTAATTTGTAGTTATCACCGAAAGATTTCAAATATACCACTGTATTACAATGAATTATCTTGCAAAATCGTGTAAAAAAAACAGCGATAATAATTTCATTTCAACATTCAAGGGACTTTTTCCGTTCAATATTACCTTTTCAAAAACTATTATATCCCGAATAATACAAAATAAAAATGCTCTCGCAACACCCGGATCGCCCGCTTCAAATGAGTTTTCACCGACGATTCGGCTATGCCCATCTCTCCGGCAATCTCCTTTAATTTTTTGTGTTCGAGGACGTGAGCGATCAAAACTTTATAACCTTTTTCCGGCAAAGAAGCTAATACTTTATGCAAGCGACCTTGTAGTTCATCATCAATACTATTGTCCTGCATACCTGAAAAAATCATCGCCTCGATAATCTTATCCTTGTGTTCATCCCTGATCTTTAAAGCCCGGAGGTAATTCAGGCAATTATTCCTCACGATCCTCAATAAATAAGCAACAATACTCTGCCGCGGATCATATAAATGAACATTCGTCCATAATGCAAAAAACGCATCTTGAACAATATCCTGGGCATCTTGATAATTATAAACAAACCTTTGGGCATAAATTTGCATCGAGGCAAAGTACTCTACATATAACACATGAAAAGCAGCATTTTCCCTCGTCTTAATCCTGTAACCCAAATTCTTTAACTCACCTGCATCCAGCATACCCGATATTAAAATGATACTGACAAAGATAGACAATTGAAAAAAACAAGCAAAACTTTAAACACATTTCACGAAAAATTACTAACTTACACATCAAGAACTCGTATTGTTTATGACTCTAAATTTAAACCTATGCATAACACGAGAGACAATTTCGGTTCCAAATTCGGGGCTATCGCCGCACTGGCAGGTTCGGCAGTCGGCTTGGGAAATATCTGGAAATTCCCGTACGAGGCAGGGAACAATGGCGGGGGCGCCTTCCTGTTGGTTTACATTTTTTTCACCGTGGCAATCGGTCTCCCGGTGATGCTTTCGGAATTCGCCCTGGGACGTTATTCGGGACGAAACGCTTTCGGCACTTTCGATCGACTGGAACCCAAAACGGCATGGCGTTATTTCGGGGTACTTGTGCTTCTGGCTGCCACTATGATTCTTTCCTTCTACGGCACGGTTGCCGGCTGGACGTTGGAATATGTCGTGAAATCACTTACCCTCTCGTTTCATTCCGACCCGAATCTTGATTTGAATGTCCTATTCTCGGATTTTATCGCCAACCCGTACAAACCCGTATTCTGGCAAATCGTTTTCATGGTACTTACCGGTTTTATCGTGTTGGCTGGGGTAAAGAAAGGAATCGAGCGTTATACCAAACTCATGATGCCTCTACTTTTCGTGCTTATAGTGATTCTTGGAATCCGGGCATGCACACTGGACGGAGCCATGGAAGGAATTCGCTTTCTCTTCTTGCCCAAGTTCTCGGAACTCACTTCCCAAGGCGTACTTTCGGCCCTGGGACAGGCTTTTTTCTCCCTGTCTATCGGCATGGGCGTGCTACTGACTTACGCTTCTTACATCAAAAAAAATGAAAACTTAACTTCTATATCTTTGCAGGTGATCTGCGCGGACACGTTGATCGCCGTACTGGCAGGCGTTGCGATATTTCCCGCCGTATTCGCCTTTAACATCGCACCCGACTCGGGACCCGGTCTGGTATTCCTCACCCTACCGCAAGTATTCCAAAGCATGGCATTCGGACAATTATGGGCGATTCTTTTTTTCCTGTTATTAACCATGGCGGCCCTCACCTCCTCGATCTCCCTGCTAGAAGTAATCGTGGCTTTCTTCGTCGAAGAGAAACATATCAGCCGCCGCAAGGCAACCGTCATATCCACGATTATTGTCACGGTATTCGGAATCCTGTGTACCCTTTCCTTCGGGCCACTGAAAGAAATTCATATCGGAAATCTGTCCATTTTCGGATTATTCGACTATATCAGTTCCAACATACTGCTCCCCGTGGGTGGAATTCTCATATCCATATACGTGGGTTGGCGATTTGACCGTCGTCTGCTAGAAGCCGAACTGACAAATAACGGCCAGTTGAAATTGTGGTTCCTGCGGCCGCTGATCTTCGTGTTGAAGTACGTGGCCCCGCTGTTTATCCTAGTGATATTATTACATTCGCTGGGATTGTTTTAATCAAATGTAGAAATCATGAAGCACGGAAGATTCCAAGGAAAAAAGAAAAAGCGTCATAATACAAACAACTTCCCATTTATTTTGCTAAATTTGTAATTATTGAACCAAAGATTAAATGATGCATCATGAGATACTTGAACCCAAAGGCTGATTTGACTTTTAAACGCGTGTTCGGAGAACACCCCGATTTAGTGATGAGTCTACTCAACGCCCTACTCCCACTCGCTCCCGGGGAAGAAATCACCGATATCGAGTACCTCCCCTCGGAAATGGTTCCGGAGAATCCGTTGCGTAAGAACAGCATCGTGGACGTGCGCTGTAAGGATAAACTGAACCGCCAGTTCATCGTGGAAATGCAAATGATCTGGTCGCCGGAGTTCAAACAACGGGTACTGTTCAACGCCTCGAAAGCTTACGCCCGACAAATAGACAGTGGCGAAAACTATCACCTGCTGCACCCCGTCTACTCGCTTAATATTGTCAACGATATCTTCGAACCCGAACTGGAAGGATATTATCATCATTACAGACTCGTACACGTGGAGAATTCCGATAAAGTGATCGACGGACTACAACTAATTTTTGTCGAGCTCCCAAAATTCCACCCGCATAATTACTCAGAGAAGAAAATGCAAGTACTTTGGTTACGCTACCTGACCGAAATCAACGAGAAAACCGTGGAGGTGCCGGAAGAATTGCTAGCAAATCCAGAGGTTAAGAAGGCCGTGAAAGCCGTGGAGGAATCAGCCTTTACCCCGGCTCAATTGTTAGGCTACGAGAAATTCTGGGATATTATCAGCGTGGAGAAAACGCTATATTATAGCGCTGAACAGAAAGGATGGAAGAATGGGATGAAAAAAGGAATGGAAGAAGGAATAGAAAAAGGGATGGAAAAAGGGATGGAAAGAGGACTAAAGGAAGGGTTGAAAGAAGGATTGAAAGAAGGACGAGAAGAAGGACTGGAGGAAGGAAAACAACAAATTGCTCGGAATATGAAATTATTTGGTTTAGCCCCAAATGACATTGCTAAAATAACCGGTCTTTCTCTTGAAGAAATTAACCAATTATAATATTACTCTTAGTTTTTATTGAAAAACAGGAGCTGAAAAGGTGCCTTGAAGCACAAAGATGACTGGCATTTTAGCTTGCCGCCAGTTAGGATAATCACATTTTAAAAACAAGTTGATTTTTTCAATAATTCCCGGGCCGCAGCCTCCGGGTCTTTAGCCGATACTATTGCCGAAATCACCGCCACGCTGTCGGCCCCAGCCTGGAATACCGAAGCCACGTTATCGGGATGAATTCCCCCGATAGCCACTAGGGGGTGCTTAGACACAGATTTTATCCACCGCAGACCGTCCAATCCCCATTCCACGATTGTGTTCGTCTTGGTCGTGGTAGAAAAAACGGGACTTGCCGCCACGTAATCCAAGTCAAAATCGTTGGCTTCCAGCACTTGTTCCGGGGATTCAACCGATAGACCGATCATTTTCCCCTCCGGCAACAAGCGCTTTACCATTTCGTAAGGCATATCGCTTTGTCCGACATGCACCCCATCGGCATCCGCCGCCAAGGCCACGTCTACCCGATCGTTGATAATCAAGGGGACCCTGTAAGGCGACAACACCTCTTTCAAACGTATCGCTCGTTCAATAAAATCTCGGGTTGAAGATTCTTTCTCGCGTAATTGTACTATACTCACCCCACCCCTCACGGCAGCTTCCACGGTTCGGTACAGATCTTTACCGAGTAACAATTCCTCGTCCGTTACCAAATATAATTTCATATTTGTCTTATTCTGATATCCGTACCGTTTGCATGAATTGCTCCCGGTTCAGGTTATACATCACGTCATAAAGATAAAGTTGTAAGGTCCCGGGACCTTGAGACATACTCACGGCTATCTCCCCGCATATCCCCATGAAAGACGTGGCACTCACAGCAGCCATGAAAGCATCTTCCGCAACAGCAGCAAAAGCTCCAAGGATTGCCGAAGCCGTGCATCCTAACCCCGTTACTTTCTCCATCATCGGAGAACCGTTATACAAGTACACCACCCTGTCACCCTCGACCACCAAATCCGTTTCCCCGCTAACACAGACGATACAACCGACACGTTTACTCAACGCCTTGGCTGCTTCTAGGCTGTTTAAAGAAGATTCGGAACTATCCACTCCTTTGGAGCGAGTTGACAAACCCGCCATGACCATGATTTCGGAAGCATTTCCCCGGATGAACTGCGGTTTTCCCGAAACCAATATCTCCTGTAACGTCCGGTTCCGAAAACTCGTGGCCCCGGCTCCCACCGGATCAAGTACCACGGGGCGTCCTACCTCGTTAGCCCGCCGAATAGCAGCTTTCATTGATTCCACGGTAAAACGATCCAATGTCCCGATATTGATCACCGTCGCACGACATAAAGGTACCATTTCATCTATTTCCTCCAAGGCATGTGCCATGATCGGGGAAGCCCCCGCGGCAAGCAAAGCGTTCGCAGTGTTGTTCATCACCACGGCATTTGTTATATTATGAACCAGCGGGGCCTCGTTCCTAACCCGCTGGATATTCTCCCAAACCAATTCTTTCATAAGTTTATAAAGTCTATGGCCCCCCTGCGGGGCGCTTTATCCATGGCAGCGTAAGTTGCCGACAAACATAGTCCGAAGGACACCAGTAACTTTACAGACTTTATGACCTTACAGACTTTATGGACTCAACCCCTTCGGGGCTATTCTTCCTCTTCCAAATAAATCGTGTAACGATCCCAGAAATTATGATCTGTCGGAACTTCCTCGTAATACACTCTTCCGGCGATCGGGGTTGTTTTGTTCACGCTAACCTTGGTTGTCTGGTATTGCATTTCGCCTTTTACCCGATCCGCACCGTCTTTATATGTGTAAACCATACTTACCCCGCTTAGGAAATAGTACGAACTCACACGCTTGTAATTTGTCGTGATCGTGGCCATAACCTCGTGACGAGGACTGTCACCGGCAAGCAGCAAATTCCGTCCCAGCAGGTTGAATGCTGAAGAAGTAACACGCATCACGTTTTTGATAATGGCAAAAGTCTTCAACTCCACGTACAGCTCCCCGCTGAATTTTGTCACGTTTGCCGTGCCGGAATTAGATAAAGAAGGTTTCAGGCACTCGTACGTAACGATCTGCACAGAATCCCCCTCGTACATGAATTTCCCCTTGCTTTTCAGTTTAAAATCCCTGAAATTTTCAATATCTAACACATTGCGGGTATTACGAACAATATCGGCCGTAAGGATATCATCAAAATAAATCAGTCCGTCAACAGCGGAACCCGTTTCATCATTCCTACGCACCTGTGAAAAAGTATAATTCAATACCTTGAAAGCCTGTTCCACATTCGAGCGTTTGTATCCCTCGCTGTCATAAATATCCACGATAGCTTCTTTGGATTTTTTCGCACCGTCATTCACGGTAACACCATACTCGAAATATCCCTCGTAATTATAAGGCCGGGGAATATAGTTCCGCCCGATATTCTTAACCACGTTCTCTAGTAATTTTTTCAACACCAACGACTCGGCTGTCACGTCCACCTCCCCGATCCCGTAAGTCACCGGTTTTAATAGGAACTGCACCTCTCCTTTATCCCTTGCCTCGTATACTTTCATCTCGACGGAAGCATACCCCACGGCAGATACTCTCATCATGTAGGTAGCCAATTTCTCGGTCACCACCAATTCAAAAAAACCATCCATATCCGAAGCAACCCCGGCCACGGTCCCGATGATCCCGATATTGGCAAACGCAATAGGTTGGCGAGTCTCCCCGTCCAACACGACACCTTTTACTCGTATTTTCCCATCATCTTGTGCATGCACGACGGACAACACCCCTAGAAACAAAATAATTAAAGAGAGTATTTTTTTATTCATAGCTATATCTATTATATTCTATATTAAATTTGAATTGCAAATATATAAATAAATACGTACATGACACACAAAAATCACCTTAGGTCACCTGTCATTAACAATAAATTAAGATTCTGCCTGTCCTTATATTCTTTGAAATCCACAAATAATTTACTACTTTTGCCACATGACAACAATAAAATTCAATTAAAACGTTTCAATATGAGAAAAGGATTATTTTATATATCAAGCTTCTTGATTTTCACCCTATTTCTTTCTTCCTGTGTATCAAAAAAGAAATACGAGGAACTGGCAAGGGCAAAGAGAAGTGTTGACCGTGAAGCGGCTACCTTGGAAAACGATAAGAAGACGCTAGAAGCCGAAATTCAAAAACTTAAAAATGACTTTAATGCTGTTCGTTATCAGCTTACGGCTAATAATGCCGCTAAAGACAAACAAATTGATGACTTGAATACTCAATTACGAACACTACAAAATAAAGAATCAGCCTTGAAATCTGAACTGAAAGACGTGTCGGAACAAGTGAAATCAAAAGTAAAAAATAGCGAGGGACAACTGGCCGAGTTACAAAGCCAACTGGCAAGGACCATGGAAGAACGGGATCAGATCAAAAAACAACTGGCAGACTACAAGACTAACGCAGATTGGGATAACAGGAAACTAAATAACGAGGTAGAACACATCAAATCCAGCCTCAAATTCAAGGATAGCGAGATTGCCCGTTTGGAGAAAGAGATCGCCGGGGTAAAAAAACAGGTAACTGATGCTAAAAACCAATTGGCAAAGAAGACCCAAGAAGTAGAAAAATTAACGAATCAGGTGAATCTACTGAAAAAAGAACTCGGTAAATAATTCAAAATGATTTATATCATCATCAGTATAATAGGGCTTCTAGTAATAGTTGCCCTTTTTACGTACTCTTCAAAATCGAAGAATAAGGTCGAGGAACCACCAGTTTCGGCTCCCCCGGCCGATTGCTGCGGGGCTCACGCAATCTGCGAGAAAGGCCTGAAAAAAATGGATGAAACAATAGAGTATTTTGATGACGAGGAACTCGATCAGTTTAGAGGTATTCCTTCCGATCAATTTAATGACACGCAAATCGATCAATTCCGGGAAATCCTCTACACGATCCGACCAGAAGAACTGTCCGATTGGTTTATCAGTCTCGAAAAACGGGGTATTGAACTACCGGATGTATTGAAACAGGAACTAAACTAAAGCATATAAAATGAAAAAAATTCTATCAGGATTGAAAGTTTTAGGAATTTTTTCCCTTGTCATTCTTTTTTCAGCATGCAATGATAATGATGAAAAGATCAGTGGCAAGCAAATTCGGCAAGCGTTATTCGATATGAAAGGAACATACCACGGAAACCTTGAAGTCTCATTTTATCACGGCTCTGAAATTGTAAAGATTGATAGTGCCAAGGTTATATCACGTGATTCGCTTTCACTAGTGATGCCGCTCGGCACCATTGCCGATATTATCAGCGATGAGCACGTTGCCGCAACTTTGCATTACGTCGAAGAAGTGACATTCAAAGCCGGATACGAATTCCTGCAAATTGACAATGATGGATACTCTGTAAATTTCGTACTTCATCCGGAAAACATTGTCATTCCGGCCAATGAAAATACTCCGGATATCACGATAGTCTTTTCGGATAACTTCGGCGGTAATTTCGAAAAAGCCTTTAATTTCATCATGTTCAATGTTTCACCTATCGAAATCCGGGTAGGAGGTGTTAAACTCGACTCTTTTAAACAACTCGTCTATCACTTCCGTGGAGAATACGAGTAATCCGTTTTTACAAGCCCCCTCAATTTCCTACCCGACGAAATACCTCCGCACCGATCTTGCAATGCAGGCAGCGATGTGCATCACAATATTCCCGTTTAATTTGTAATAACGCTTGGGATTCTAACGCGGAAGTCAATTTTACCCCTTGCCGTGTCCATGCTTCCGTGACGTGATTACGTTCCGCATCCAATTCCTCCAACCATTGAAGAGCCTTATCACAATAGCGTTCCTCTCCCCGCTCCTTCCCGTAAATAAACAGGAAAGGAACAATTGCATTGATCACGATTACATTTTTCATACTATCTCCCATTTTCTTCACCCGTGTCGTGGAAACCACTCCCGGCTTATAATGCGTGGCCCAGTACTCGGAAGCCGTAACATTCAATAATTTATACACCTCTGACACGGAAGTTGCATCCAGTACCCCAGAAAGTAGGAAATTGAATCGCATCATCAAAGAAGCCAACAAGGCCAATCGAACCGAGGGAAAAGAAGTCGGACGAATTCGCATAAACTTCCATTGTGACGCATTCATTCCCGTCAAATGAAACTTGGCCGCCTGATAATCATATTCCTCTCGTAAAGCTTTTATATAGTCATCTTCCTGTTCCAATCCGGACAGTAAACCGGAATATCCCAGTAACAAAGCCTCTACCCGAAACAGGGTATCACTACAACGAATCACCTTCTTGTACGAGAGATTTTGAGCCAATTGAGCAAAGGCATCAGCATTCACGTTTCCCGACCAGTAGCGAGCCAACATGCGGTAAAAACACTCTTCCCAATCATTTTTGGATTGTCTCAACATCTGTTGTATATCCTTACATTTACGCTCCAATCTCTCGATCGCATACCCCGTGAATAACATTTCCATCCGTGCCGGATCAATCTGTTTCAAGTAACGATAACAACGAGGTTCAACAGGTACGCCCTGCATGAAAACATACTCATCCCATAGGCGAACATCATAATCAAGGGTGATCGCATCAATTTTTCGCCTCCGTGAGTCGTGTACCTCCATGTCTGCCTCCCCGACCACGGAAAGAATCACGTTATCATAGGCTGCATCTTTCTCGTGCCCATGCCGAAACCAATCACTCGCTTTTTGGTGAATTTCCACGTTTCCCACCTGCACAACACCATCCACACGAATCTTGGCATTAAAGAAATCCGGCCCAGCATCCCGGTTCTGAAGTCCGACATTTAATACCTCCACTTGTTTTCCCCGGGTTGAAACACACTTCACGCTCGTGAAAAGCGAATTTGCCCACACGTATTGTAAAAACTCTTCCGTCATAGTCCGTCTATTTTAAAGTTTAAAGTTTTAGACCCCGGAAACTCGCTTCACACGGCTTTTCCCTCTCATTCAAGACTCTAAAAACGCCATTCACAATATTACGAATTTTTGTGATAAAAAACAAGTGCTAAAATTTTATAAATTCTAATCCTTTCTCCTTTCTATAACGTTTTATACCTATATTTGTTGAGAAGAATAACCGAGCTTTTGTTATAACATAAAACAGAAAACGAATATGGAAGATCAAACTTTGACTAAAAACAAGAAAGATAAGACGTTAATGATAATTATCGGGATATTATCCGTGGTACTAATCGTACTTTTCGTGTTTTTTCTCGTGGAGAAGAAAGAGAATCGGGCCAATATGATCGCAATCACGGCCGAAAAGGAAGAACTTCAACAAGAATTGACCGATCTGAGTCACCACTATGATAATCTGAAAACCGATAATGACACGCTAAACGTTAAACTGGCACACGAGCAGGAGAAAATTGCGACTCTCATGGAATCAATGAAAAAATTCCGTAACGATTCATACGCCGAAATTAACCGCTACAAACGGGAAATAGGAACATTGAAAACCGTTCTAAGAAGTTATGTGGTGCAAATTGATTCACTCAATCAATTAAATCAAAAACTTCTTGCCGAAAACAAAGAGGTGAAAAAACAAATGGATTGGGTACGCGAACGCAACAAGAACCTCGAACAGAAAACCGTGAAAATGGAAGAGACTCTTGAAAAAGCAAGTACCCTAGCTGTCGAGAATTTTCACGTGTACCCGATCAATAAGCGGGATAAGGAAACCACGTTAAAAAAATGTTTCCAGTTGAAAGCAGACTTCACGATCACCCGAAATATAACAGCCAAACGAGGCGCCAGGATGATTTACCTGCGGATCACCCGTCCCGACGGACAAGTGCTTGCTGCATCCAGTAAATCATTCTTCAAATTCCAAAACGCTTCCCTGACGTATTCTGCCAGAAGAGAGATCACGTACGAGGGTGAGAAACTGGATGTCGCTATCTACTGGCCAAATGACGGTAGTCTGACCAAAGGAGAATACATCGCCGATTTGTTCTCGGAAGATCAACAAATCGGTTCAATTAAATTCATTTTAAAATAAAGAGGATCATTAAACTTTACACTATGAAAACAGATATAGAAATTGCGAATTCAATAACAATAAAACCGATCTACGAGATCGCGGATAAATTAGGTATTGACAGGGATTTACTGGAACCCTACGGAAGATATAAAGCAAAATTACCCCTTAGTTTAATCGATAAATCAAAGATTGAAGGGAAAAAACTGGTACTTGTTTCCGCCATATCTCCTACCCCGGCAGGAGAAGGTAAAACAACCATTTCGATCGGTCTTACGGAAGGATTAAACCGGATAGGGAAACAAGCAACCGTTGTACTCCGCGAACCTTCGCTCGGTCCGGTATTCGGAATCAAAGGAGGTGCCACGGGAGGAGGTTTCTCGCAAGTGGTTCCCATGGAGGACATCAACCTGCATTTCACGGGTGATTTCGGGGCAATTGAAAAGGCTCACAACTTGTTATCGGCTCTTATCGACAACAACATTCAAAGCAAAACTCACTCCCTGAACATTGACCCCCGTACGGTAACCTGGAAACGGGTCATGGACATGAACGACCGTTCTCTACGTCACATCATCGTGGGTTTAGGGGGTACTTCTGCCGGTATTCCGCGGGAAACCGGATTCGATATCACGGCTGCATCCGAGGTGATGGCTATTCTCTGTTTGTCTGATGACTTCGAGGACTTGAAAAACAGGCTAGGCAACATCTTTATCGGTTACACTTTCGACAAGAAACCGATTTACGCTCGTGATCTACATGCTCATGGTGCTATGGCAGCTTTGCTGAAAGATGCGATCAAACCGAATCTCGTACAAACCTTGGAAGGAAACCCGGCAATCATACACGGGGGACCATTCGCGAATATCGCACAAGGAACAAATTCAATCATTGCTACCCGCATGGGATTGACGTTATCTGATTACGTGGTGACGGAAGCCGGATTCGGTTTTGATCTGGGAGCCGAGAAATTCTTTGACATCAAGTGCGTGAAGGCCGGATTGAAACCTAGCGCCGTGGTCATGGTTGCAACCGTAAGAGCATTGAAATATCATGGGGGCGCCAAACTTGACCAATTAAAGGAACCCAACCTTGAAGCCTTGAAGAAAGGGGTTGCCAACTTGGAGAAACAAGTCGAAAACATGAAGAAATTCAACATCTGTCCGGTAGTTGCTATCAACAAATTCGTGACGGATACCGACGAAGAAATAGCATTCCTTGCCGAGAAATGTAAAGAACTCGATGTTCCCATGGAAGTTGCCGAGGTATGGGCAAAAGGCGGTGAAGGAGCCGAAAAATTGGCTCGTTTGGTTTCCAAGGTTGCAGAGCAATGTACCTGTTGCATGAAACCGTTATACGATTGGGAATGGAGCGTGGAAAAGAAAATCGAAACGATTGCCAAAGAATTATACGGTGCCGCCGCTATCGACTATACCTCGGAAGCAAAAGCCGATTTGAAGAAAGTGATAGATTTAGGCTTAGACAAACTTCCGGTATGTATCGCCAAAACACAAAAATCACTATCAGATAACCCGAAATTGCTGGGTCGTCCGAAAGATTTCGTGGTAACGGTACGACAAATAGAGATCGCAGCCGGGGCGGGATTTATCATCCCGATCACGGGTAGTATAATGAGAATGCCCGGTTTACCGGATATTCCAGCAGCCGAAAAGATAGACATAGACAACAATGGTAAAATTACCGGATTGTTCTAAATAATTTTTCATCGAAGGTGTGTCAAGATCAAACTCCCTCTATAAATAGAGGGAGAGCTGAAAATACTCTCCAACTTCGAGAAGGGTCACCAGCTCCTCCTCTGTTTATAGAGGAAACCACCTCGGGCTCACTTAGCAGCGAAGCCGACGGAGGAGTTTATTGAAGAGGATCTGACTTTGACACACCCTCACATTTTCTTTCTGAGCCATGGATATCATCGAAATCGTCAAATTTTCCCCGTACGCGAGTAACGAAACTTTGCAAGCATTAAGTTACCAGCTGGACCGAGAATGTAACCGTATCACTTTAAAAGAGATCAACTGGCCCGATGCATATCCCTACTGCCCGGAAATCCATTTCCGGATCGCCTACAACGAGCAACATATTTTTCTAAAATTCGATGTTCATGAAAATGAATTCCGTGCCACGGAAATTGAGGATCACAGACCCGTGTGGGAAGATTCATGCGTTGAGTTTTTCGTCCAACTGGAAAACTGTAAAGGATACTACAATATCGAAATCAATGCCATCGGAACGATTTTATGTGCTTATGGAACGGGGAGAGTCGGGCGAAGGGTCATGCCAACAAGACTAAGTAACACCATTCTCCGGGATTCCACAATAAAATACAACAACGAGAATAAAGACGAAGCCTTCTATCAATGGTCACTGATCGTCAAGTTTCCGCACACGGCATTTTTCAAACACCATTTCACTCCCGTTCCGGGAAATCTGATCAAGGGTAATATCTATAAATGCGGGAACAAATTACCCCACCCACATTTCGTTTCCTGGAACCCGGTTAAAACCGAAAAACCGGATTTTCACAGACCGGAATATTTCGGAACGCTCATTTTTAAATAACGAACCATGAAAACAGGATTATTCATACTTATAGCTGGAATCCTCTGCGTGTTAATCAATGACTCGCTTCTATACCTGCAAATCAAGCGTTATTTTAAACGCAAAATCTATTCTTACCTGTTTTGGTTCCAGTCGCTTTTCTTCGTGGCGTGTATCGTGGGGTATCACCTGTTTATCCCCACATTAAAAGGCCCGGAAGCATACTTTTGGGTGGAAAAAGCTATTTCTGTCATATTATTATTCTACACGCCTAAAACGCTTTATATCATCGTGAATGCCTTTTCACTTTTGCTACGGAAAATGAAATGTATCCCCGCAGCAAAAGTAATTAGCCGATTGGCTTTAGGCATTGCCCTACTAGCTTTTATCATGATTCTAAACGGGATCACGTGGTACCGTTATAGCTACAAGATCGAACGGGAAACAGTGTGTATCAAAAGATTACCTGATAATTTCAATAATTTTCGAATTATACAATTAACAGACTTGCATTTAGGAAGTTACGGGGAACATTATCCCGGAATTACCAAATTGGTAAACGAGGTAAATCGATTAAAACCCGACTTGATCGTGTTTACCGGAGACATGGTGAACAGTTTTGCCTCGGAAATTACCCCTTGGATAGAATCCCTGAGAGAGTTGAAAGCCAAATACGGGAAATACGCCATCACGGGGAATCACGATTACGGTACATACGTGAAATGGCCCACACGAGAGGATCAGGAAAATAATTTGAAGCACTTTTTCAAAAATATGGAACTGACAGGATTTAAAATGTTGAATAACACGAATATTCCTCTCGTTATCGGAAGTGATACTCTCTATCTGGCAGGAGTCGAAAATTGGGGGCTCCCACCTTTCCCTTGCTTTGGCCAACTATCACAAGCGTTAGAAGGAACGGCGAGACATCCCGTGATTCTTCTCTCTCACGATCCCTCCCACTGGCGACACGAAGTATTGAATTACCCGGTAGACCTCATGTTGGCAGGACACACGCATGCCATGCAATTGGGGATCACGATCGGAAATTTTCGTTGGAGCCCGGCGAAATACGTTTACCCGGAATATAACGGCCTGTATGAATCAAACGGCCAGCAGTTATACGTTTCCCGAGGGGTTGGTTATCTAGGATTCGCCGGACGTATCGGACAAAGACCGGAAATCACTTTAATCCAGTTAACCAACGATTGCAAATGATGAGAGCTCCCTTGAAAAATTCTTTTAGTACCAAACTGACAATTTATATTTTATCAGTCTGCACGGTGATATTTCTAGTCATTTTCATCATTTTATATGTCATGCCTAAAATATCACAGCACAAAAACGTGATCATGTACTCTGAACTAATTGCTGATCAGGCTGAAAATCAAATTATTGAACAAGGACGTGTCATTGAAAGAATCAACTCGATACTTACACTCGATCCGGTAAAGAGCTTACTCCTCGCTGGGGACCAGGGCACGTTCGAATCCATTTTAAAGAACAGTCCTGAAATATGCGGTTGTGCAATGGAATACGCTCCGGGCTACAAGGATCATGACGTGTTTGCTTACAAACACAAAAAACAAATCCATTTCCGGAAACTCCCGCATGGAACTATAAATTTTTCTCCGGAACGTCTGGATAAGGATGCTTTCGCAAAAAGGATTTCCTTTTGGAGTGGTTATTATTATAGCTTTTCATACATTAAACAACGTGTATTTTCCCGTTTTGAACCGATGTATGATTCAAAGAATCAATTTGTTGGATACCTACGACTAGATATCTTTCTGGAAAAATTCACGGACTTTGTCAACCATTTATCTCTTTACAAAACGGGATACGCCTATCTGATGACTAAAAACGGCATTCTGATCGCCCACCCGAACCAAGAAATCCAGATGTACAGTGATATTCGTAAATATGCTGAAGTCAAAAACATCGATTACGAGAAAATTCTCAAGAGAGCGACTCAAGAAAAAAGCGGATCGGGGGAAATATCGGTAGATAACATCCGGTTCTTCGTGTATTTCAGGCAAATGAAATACACAAAATGGGTTCTCGTGGTACTTTGTCCACACCACGAGGTATATGATTCCATTGCCCGTGTCAACGACTTGATATTACTATGTTGTATCTCCTGCCTTATCTTGCTTTTCTGGGTCGTTATCCGGGTTATAAAACGCCTGTTCTACCCGCTAAAACAATTCTCTGCTGTCACCCGCACAATTGCCGATGGAAACTTCAATGACCCCATTCCCATGATCGGCAATAAAGATGAAATACAAGAACTACGGGAGTCTTTCGTCTACATGCAAAAGAAGATCGTGGAATCCATCGAAGATTTGAAAATCAACACGATCGAGAAAGAAAAAATCGAGGGAGAAATGCGTGTCGCTCAACGTATTCAGGAAAGGTTCCTTCCCTCCGTGCCCAAGATATCAAGGTTTCACTTTTCCCTGCATGCTCTTTTGGAACAATCCAAAGCGGTCGGAGGAGATATGTACAGCTATTTCGTGAAAAGAAATTGTCTCTATTTCGTCGTGGGAGACGTGAGAGGAAAAGGTATCCCGGCAGCCCTGTACATGGCTTCGGTGGTAACCTTGTTTAACTACCTAGCGCCTCGGAAACGCACGTCCTCGGATATCTGTAACACCATAAACAACTACATGAGTGACAACGTGGAAGATGATATGTTTATCACCATGTTTGTTGGTATTTTGGATCTGAAAAACGGGATGCTCTCCTACTCCAATGCAGGACACCCGTTTCCAATTCTATGCAAAAAAGAAAATCTAGAAGTGAACTTCCTGGAAAATTCCCTTGAAATCCCGATTGGTGTCATGCGGACCATGTACAAAGAGAGTCGTTACCAGATGTCAAGCGGTGACATGCTTTTTATCTACACGGACGGCCTGACGGAGGCTCAAAACAAAGAACATCATTTCTACGGTAAAGAACGGATCAAAGAAGTCATCACGGCAAACCGTTGTGAAAATCCGGAACAAATAATACAAACAGTATTAGCGGATTTGAAGACCTACACGGAAAATAGCCGTGAAGATGCCGATGACTTGACAATGCTCGCCGTTCAATACCAATAAACTTTTGAAAGATCAGGTAATTATTATCGAGGCAACCGAAAAAGTCTCATTATCTTGAACGACCTCCCCTTTCCTCTCCTTACACAGGCGAGGAAACGTAATACCTTTCCCCCTGTGTAGGGGGCCAGAGGGGGTTGTTGTTGCTCACAAAACTGACTTTTCTGTGCCCTCTTTTAACAAACTTTTTAACAAATCATGGCGTCTTAAACATCTTAGCGAACCGATTGGCTAAACACACGCTGACATCTGTCGTGATAAACAGACCATTATGAAATAAACTAAAAATAGTTGCCGGTGAAGGTGCCGCTTGAGCCTCCTCCAATGTGTCCAATTTCACTAGCTTCAAAGGCATCCCCCGCTCCTTTGCCGTTTCAGGTAAAACTTGCCGAACATAATAATCCATATACGGACAACGATCGGAATAATAAACAACCAATCCGTCTTTATCGGGACATTCCCCGCTTAAAACCTGTTCTTTAAATGTTGGGTGTTTAGCTTCCGGTTTGAGTTTCTTTACCAAAAGAACAAAACCGGAGGGTAGTTCCGCTACCACTTCAAAGCCTTGACGCATCAACCATTTGGTATCGCTCATAAAGTGAAATTTAGAAGCTCCCGCAACCGTAACCAATCCATTCTTATTTTGGGCTTGAGCATCATCAAGGGCTGATTGTAGCAAGGCTTTCGCGTAACCTTTCTTCTGGTATTGCCCGGAAACCCAAAAACAGTTAATCATTAAATAATTCGGGGCTTCTACCGGAATCCAAGCTTTTTCAGCTGGAACGTATTCCATAAATACTTTAGCACGTTCATCAAGTCGTCGAAAAACATACCCGTTGTCAAATTCACGCTTCAACCACTCTTTCTTCAACTCGTAGCCGACCTTGCATTTTTTATCCGAGAAAGCACAACAAATGTGTTCCTTATCTATATTTTCCTTCGTCAACGTGATAAACTTCGCTTCCATATTCCACTATTTATTATGCATTTATAAAATCAAACAGGTTTTGCTTTCTTCTGAATTCTACTTTTCTTTGAAATCCCGATCTATAATTTGTAGATAGGCTTTCAACAACTCCCCATCTTGGACGTTTGTATTAGGCCCAATCGGTTTTTTGGTTTTCAGATCGTAAATGTAGGGACCGTTCTCCGTCACGACCGCAGCGGCATTCGTGAACGCATAAAATGCAAAAGGAATAGCCGTCGGGTCTAACAAATTCTTACTATAATGAAAAGCTGAAGCGTTCATACCCAACTGGGCAAACAAAGTTGCCACCATATCCGTCTGTGATCCTAAGGTGTTTACCACAGAATCCCGTACTTGCATCGCCCCGCCAGTGAATATCATCGGTATACGATAAGCCTCTGGTAAATGAGGTTGCAAATTCCCGATATGACGCGTTCCGTGATCGGCAACTAACACGAATAAGGTATTATCCCAAATGCCCGATTTCTTACATTTCTCGAAAAATTCACCCAAGCATTGATCGGTATAAGCAATCGCATTTTTCAATTTAGAGCCATTGTCATCGCCGGGTATTTTCGTTTCCATAGGTACAATAAACGGTTCGTGACTGCTCATCGTGAACGCCATGTACATATACGGAACTTTAGCCACCCGCAAATCCTCATACAAACGATCCAACATATACCCGTCGTGCACCCCCCATTTGAAACGATTCTCAATCGCTTCGCCCGAAAAATCATCCTCAGTAACTGCACTCTGGAAACTCATGGTAATGTAAGAACGGAAACCGCCAAAGTTAAGATCACCAGCATAATAAAAACGGGTAGAATAGCCCTCCGCTTCGAAATCCAACGGAAAACGGGGATGCGTGTACGTTTTATTCGGATATTTCAACATGGATACGTTCGGATAGGCCGGAAATCCGCTGATCACACCTAGTATCCCCCGGTCGGAACGGTTCCCCGTGGCGTAGATATTAGAGAAAAATATCCCTTCTTTGGCCGCAGCCTGCAAATTCGGCATGGCATCCCAAGCGTTCAGTGTGAACGTTTCCAGTAAAAGAACTACCACATTGGGCTTGTTCGTCTTCAACACCTTGGGATATTCTCCGGCTTCCGCGTAGATACTATCCACTAACTGTTGTGCCTTATCTTCCAGCATAAAAGCGTAATTTCCTTTTACCTTGTCTATATGCATTACCTCGTACAGGAAATTCCAAACCGGATTGACAGCAGCTTGATTCGCATACATATTCTTATTATTGAAGAACACAAAACTGACATTCATCGGTGCCACGTTAAAACCACCCCTCACTGGAATTACCATTACTCCGCCTAAAATAAGATACAGTAAACCATGCCACGATGATTCTTGCCTATCCGTCCGAAGTGAACAACTCACCCAACGATGATATAACCCATAAAAGAGAGCTACCATTATAGCATAAAGCAATAAAAGCAGCAATACCAAGCTTGTCGGGGTGGAAGCCATTGCCTCTCCCGGTGTTTTCAAGTAAAACAAGGGGGTGGCATCCATGTGATAGCCCCAATTCTTGAACAATTCCAAATCTCCCACGACAACCAAACTTGATATGGCTAAAAGTAATATGGTTAGACAGGAAAATATACGCTTCACTGCTTTCACGGACAGAAAGACCCCTATTGCCATCACAATACAAGCCAAAAGCATCACATACCCGCCAAATGACAGATCCATGCGGAACCCCTTCACGAAGAGCATCACGTAATCATGCCCTGTTAGAGTCGCTGTCTCTTTATATTGATATATCAAAAAGATAATCTTGGCCACCCATGAAAATACTATCCAAAAAAGATAATATTTCAGCAAAAACAATAATTTATCCCGCATCTGTTAATTTTAGATTTCAAATTTTAGATTCCAACCACACAAGGTTAATCCTTTTTCATTTTCAATTGTTAAAAGGGTGCCTTATTCGAGTTTACCCCGCTCTCGAAACTCTTTCCTCCCTCCTGGAAGTCAGAATCCAGTGGCGGCATCGGGTTAGTGGCATCCTCGTTCATCCGGGAACCGAAAGTAACAGTTTTCACGGGCGATCCTCCCGATCCAAACGGGGAAACCTCTTCCAAATCACAGAATTGAGCCAACTCGTTGCGGAAACGAAGTTGAATCTCTCCCACCGCACCGTTACGATGCTTGGCTATAATAATATCGGCAATACCCTTTAAGCTATTTCCCATACTGTCTTCCATGATACCGTAACGTTCCGGGCGGTGAATAAAAAGTACCATATCGGCATCCTGCTCGATGGCCCCTGATTCACGTAAGTCCGACAACATCGGTTTCTTGGCGTCTCCCGTACGTTGCTCGACACCACGATTCAACTGAGACAAAGCAATCACGGGAATATTCAATTCTTTAGCAATAATCTTCAACTGTCGAGAGATCATACTCACCTCCTGTTCACGATTTCCCCGCATATCCGCTCCGGCTGTCATCAACTGTAAGTAGTCTATAATTAACACTTTAATCCCGTACCGTTGTTGTAAACGCCGACATTTAGCCCGTAATTCGAAAATCGACAATGCTGGAGTATCATCCACGTATATAGGAGCCTTGATCAAGGCCTTGATCTTCGAGTGCAATTGCTGCCACTCCTCTTCCGACAACTTACCGTTACGTATCTTCTCGGAACCTAATTCCGTCTCACTCGCGATCAAACGATTCACCAACTGCACCGAAGACATCTCCAAAGAGAACAAAGCAATGGGCTGGTTGTGATTTACCGCCATATTCCGGGTCATCGACAACACAAATGCCGTCTTACCCATAGAGGGACGAGCCGCAATAATCACGAGGTCTGAAGGCTGCCAACCGGAAGTCACTTCATCCAACGCCGTAAAACCGGAAGGAACCCCACTTAACCCGTCGGCACGCTTCCCGGCAATCTCGATCCCCTTGATCGCTTCATCAATCAAGGCGTTGATAGCTGTTGTTTCTTTCTTTATATTTCCCTCGGCAATCTCGAATACCTGTTTCTGTGCCATATCCACCAGATCGGCAACATCGGTCGCTTCATCATACGCCTTATTCTGTATATCGGTACATACCCGGATTAATTCCCTCTGTATATATTTCTGTACCACGATACGGGCGTGAAACTCGATATGAGCGGCAGAAGCCACTTTTGAGGTCAACTGCGCCAGATAATAATATCCACCAATATCTTCCAACTCTCCCAAACGCTTCATCTCCTCGCTCACGGTAAGAATATCTACCGGCTCGTTATTCAACGACAAATTTTGAATACCCCTGTATATCTTTTGGTGAGCCTCCTTATAGAAACACTCTGGTTTCAAAAAGTCACTCACAGTAATAAATGCGTCTTTTTCCAGCATCAGAGAACCTAGAATCGCCTCCTCCAGGTCAACGGCCTGCGGTGGCATCTTCCCGTACTCAGTCTGCAATGATTTATAATTATAGTCCGGTTTTTTCGCCATAAATTTAAATTACTTTTAACTCCTTCAATTTCCAGAAACAACGCACCGTGGCACGCACGTCCGCCAACGCATCGTGTGCATTTTCAAATCCTTCCCCAAACAAAACCTGATGCAATTCGGATAATTTCGGCGATTTGAAACCTTGTTTTCCACCTGGCAATTTACAATAATTTGTCGACAATTTCATCGTACAATACTTCGGTTTTAAAAATAACGATGTCATCATTCGCTTCCGCTCAAATTCCGCCCCCACGATACACTCGTCAAAACTGATATTATGCCCGATCAATGCAAAAGCCGAATCCATCTTATCCGAAAATATCTCCAAGATAGACAATAAATCCTTCCCTTCCTCCTGGGCTTTCAACGTAGTAATCCCGTGTACTCGGGATGCTTCTGCCGGAATTGCGAAACCTTCCGGCTTCACGATATCACTACGTTCTTCGATAATGTTCCCCTTCTCGTCACACATAATCCACGCCAATTGTACTAACCGGGGCCAATTATCCACGTCCGTCACGGGTGCATTCCAACGCTGTGGAAGTCCCGTTGTTTCCGTATCAAAAAATAGAAACATCTACCAATAAATTTAAAGATTCTGAGATTTAGTGATTTTCGATTCTATGATTCCAGCCTTACAAGGTCAATGCTCTTATAATCACAGAATCATTTCATCGACAATCACCCAATCACTCGATTTATTTGTCGTTTTCGTTCTCAAAACTCTTGTTATACTGATGCATAGCCCGGTAACTCATACCCATACTGGAGAACCCTCCGTCATGGAATAAATTCTGCATGGTTACCTTACGGGTAAGATCAGAAAACAAGGTTATACAATAATTTGCACACTCGTCGGCAGAGGCATTCCCCAGTGGAGACATCCGTTCCGCAAAATCGATCAAAGAATCAAATCCCTTGATACCGCTACCCGCCGTGGTCACAGTCGGAGACTGAGAGATCGTATTCACCCGAATCCGTTTCTCCCGCCCGTAAATATACCCGAAACTCCGGGCGATAGATTCCAACATGGCTTTCGCATCCGCCATATCGTTGTATTCAAACATGGTACGTTGTGCCGCCACGTATGAAAGCGCCACGACAGACCCCCATTCATTCATGGCATCCAACTTCTTTGCCGTCTGGAGAACCTTATGGAAAGAAATAGCCGAAATATCTAATGTTTTTTGCAAAAAATCATAATCCAGATCATCGTAAGGACGTTTTTTTCTCACGTTCAACGACATGGCTACCGAATGTAATATAAAATCAATCTTACCACCCAACAAATCCATTGCTTTCGAGAACAATTGCTCCAAATCCTCCTCGCTCGTTGCATCCGCAGGAATCAAAGGTACATTATTCTTCGCCGCGAAATCCTTCACTTGCCCCATCCGAATAGATAATTCCGTGTTCGTCAAAACAATCTGTGCACCTTCCTCCAAACATTTCTCCGCCACTTTCCACGCGATAGACATTTCATTCAACGCACCGAATATTATTCCCTTTTTCCCTTTCAATAAATTGTAACTCATATACTCGTATTAAATTAAAAAATCATTTTCTAAAACTGACCAAGCAACAACCGGGCATTTTCCAATGCAGCCTTGCTAACAACGCTTCCACTGATCATTCCGGCGATCTCGATCACTCTCTCTTCATCTGTTAAACGACGGATACGCGAAATGGTTCCTTCCTGATCGTCTTCTTTATATACCTTAAAATGGGTATCTCCCGCAGCCGCAATCTGGGGTAAATGAGAAATACTGATCACTTGCATCCGTTCGGCCATTTCTTTCATCATCGCCGCCATACTATGAGCGATCTCACCGGAAACCCCCGTATCGATCTCGTCAAAGATAATCACGGGCAACTGTTTCGTACGTGACAGAATGTATTTTAATGATAACATCAATCGTGAAATCTCTCCCCCAGAAGCCACTTTAGCCAATTCTCCTGGCTCTTGATTTTTATTGGCCGCAAACAGAAAACTCACGTCATCTTTTCCTGTCGGGGTAAAATGATCCAAAGGAGTAATCACAACTTTAAACACGGCATGCTTGATACCCATACCAACCAGTAATCCCCGCATTTCTTCTCTCAATTTCTGTTCCGATTCCACGCGAGCTTTATGAATTTTTCCCGCCAACACGTCCATTTCCTTCTCCAACACGTTGATTTGCTTCTCTAACTCTTCTATTTGCGTGGCAAAAGACTGTATTCCTTTCAATTTTTCGCCTAACGCCTCTTTCAGAGTGATCAGATCCTCTGTCCTCTCTACCCGATGCTTGTGCAATAAATCATACATCACGTTCAACCGATCGTTAATCGTATCTACCCGGACCGGATTATACTCCACCCGTTCGGCCACCCGTTCGCACTCGTCGGCAATGTCTTCCAATTCAAGAATCACGGAATTCAATCGTTGTTCGTAGTCGGTAGCCTCTTTTACCACCCCTTCCAGCGAGGCCATTTTATTTTTCAGCCCTTTTAAAGACGGGATCACAGGAACCTCCGCTTCTGTCAACACGTACGTGGATTCGGAAAAAGCAGATTTAATACTTTCCGCATTATTCAATACAGCCAATTCCTCTTCCAATTCCCGTTGTTCCCCTTCCCGTAGTCGTGCCTCGTCCAACTGGTTGAACTGGAACTTCAAATAATCCTCCTCTTGCGCAGCTTCTCTAGCCTTTTGTTTCACGAAATTCAATTCCGCCAATACACCCTGACGACGGGCATATTTCACTTTATAATCTTTCAACAAGGATTGATTGCCACAAAAAGCATCCAGTATCTCCAATTGGTACTCCGGTTGCCCGATCAGTAAAGATTGGTGCTGCGAATGCACATCTATCAGGAAACTCCCGAATTCCTTCAACACCTTATTGTTGACAGGAGTATCGTTAATAAAAGCCCGCGATTTGCCGTCTGCCATTAACTCTCTCCGCACAACAACAAAGTCATCATAATCCAAATCATTGTCAACAAACCATCGCTGCAAATCGTATCCCACAACATTATATGTAATTTCTACCACGCACTTCCTGCTTTTATCCATAATAGCAGCAACATCGGCCCGTTGTCCTAAGGTCAACCCGATCGCTCCCAGTAAAATGGACTTTCCCGCACCCGTTTCACCGGTGATAATTGTAAACCCTTTCTCCAATTCGATATCCGTCTTATCAATCAGAGCATAATTTCTTATATGGATATTCTTTATCATTCCTCTACTTTATTGCATAAATCATGCGAAAGTACTAATAATTTTCCATTTTCAATTTTCCGTTTTCAATTAAATTAGTACTTTTGCGCACCGGTTTAAACATATAGTTCTTTATAAAATGACAAGCAGAAGATTAATTCGAATTAAAGTTTTACAACTTTTATATTCTTACACAAAGAAAGAGGGAGTAACGATCACGGAAGTGGAAAGAGATTTGTTCAAAAGTATAAACAAGAGTACGGATCTATATTACCACGTTTTTCTTTTAATCACGGAAATCCAACGTCGGGCATTTTTAAAAATAGATGCAGCCCGTAACCGGAAGCTTGCTTCACCTAAAGACTTGAACCCCAACACCCGTTTTATCGACAACCCGGTAATCAACCAAATTGCCAATAACCGGAAATTCAAAACTTACGTTTCCACCAATTTGGTTTCCCTGAACGAATGTCAGGACGTGGTTGCCTCGTTGCACGATCGGCTAGTTGAATCTGATTTTTTCAATTTATACATGACCAAACCTACCGTGACTTACGAGGATCACAAACAACTTGTGCTTAACATACTCACGGAGCTAATCGCCGAGGACGAGAATTTCTCACAGGCCATGGAAGAGAAGAATATTTTCTGGAATGATGATTTCGAACTTGTGCTGAGTATCGTGTACAAGACTCTCAAAAACATGAAGGAAAGTTATTCCGAAGACACCGTTTTCTTCATTACCTTGTACAACGAAGATGAAGATTTAGATTTTGCCAAAACCTTGTTCCGGAAATCCATTCTCGACATGAAAGAGAACATGGAAATCATCGATCAGTTCACGACGAACTGGGAACTGGATCGCATTTCCGACATGGATAAGTTGATCATGAACGCCGCAATCAGTGAACTAAAATATTTTCCTTCTATTCCCGTGAAAGTAACTTTGGATGAATATATTGAAATCTCCAAGAGTTACTGTTCCCCGAAAAGTAGCGGTTTTATCAATGGTGTCCTCGACAAAACAGTTACATTATTGAAAGAGAAAAACGAAATCCGGAAGATCGGAAGAGGACTTATGGAAAACTAAGAGTTTCTCTCCTATAAATATAATACTTGTATACCTCACAATTGTAAGGATACAAGTATTTTTTGTATATCCTACGGGATAAATCAGACCGATACTCTTCCAGACCCAAAATTTACAAGAATTTTTACTAGCCACATCAGTTCCTACATTTACTCTATAACCGCTACACCTCCCGTACAACACCACTCGTTTGCGGTGTTGTACGGGAGGTGTAGCGATGTTGTAACGGTGTTGTGACCTTATATCTTCCTAAAATCATGACTATTTTAACTTGAAAATTCCTGCAAATGGAAATCTGGCATTTGATATTCTAAATAAATAAAGGGTGACTTACGCCACCCTTTACATTCTAAACTAAACTAACCAAACTTTTGTATCACTACAATAGTCAACTCATACGCTATATTAGCTCTGTAAATATAGAACATAAATATAAAAAAAACAAGTTTTTTTCAATATTTGCTTGAAAATTCCTTAACCTGGTATTTCTTAATGTATTCCACAGCTTCTTCCACAGTGTTTGCAACTGTATACAGCCCATCATAGGCCGTTGACACGAATCCTTCTTTCCGTATATTATTAATGAACAGGAAAAAATACTCGTAGAAATCATTCGTGTTAATGAAAACAATCGGCTTGTTGTGCATGCCCAGTTGTTTCAACGTGATCACCTCGGTAATCTCTTCCAACGTCCCCCATCCTCCAGGTAAGGCGATGAACGCATCCGCTTTTTCACGCATTAGGCTTTTTCGTTCTTTCATGTCAGGAGCCACGATCAACTCGGAAATACCTTGCGCCGACACACCCCGGTCCACGATACACTGGGGAATAATCCCTGTAACCTTCCCCCCGGCATTCTTTACCGTATCTGAAACCTCACGCATCAACCCACAATTTGTTCCCCCGTAAAGCAAATCCCAACCATGATTCACGATCTCTCTTCCCAAATCGGCTGCAGCCTCAAAATACACACGCCCCACATTCTCGGACGAAGCACAAAACACACAAATATTCATATTCAAAAAAAGTTTCAAGTTGACAACTTACAGGTTACTAGTTATAAAAAAACAGGTTTATAAAAAGAATTACAGGTTACAAGTTGGTTACTTAACCTGTAACCTGCCAACTTGTAACCTGTAATCATATTAACACTTAAGCGTCAATGTTTGCGTAGGTAGCGTTCTGTTCGATGAATTGTCTGCGAGGCGGAACATCATCTCCCATAAGCATGGAGAATATCCGATCTGCTTCTGCCGCATTCTCGATCGTTACCTGGCGCAATATTCTTCCGTCAGGAGACATGGTCGTGTCCCACAATTGAGTAGCCGTCATCTCACCAAGACCTTTGTAACGCTGGATATGCAAGCTATTTTCTCTTCCCCCTCCCATTTCTTGGATCAACTGTAAACGTTGCTCGTCTGTCCAGCAATAACGTTGTTCTTTTCCTTTCTTCACGGAGAATAAAGGCGGGGTTGCAATATACAGATATCCATTCTCGATAACCGATCTCATGTAGCGGAAGAATAACGTCATAATTAACGTGGCGATATGTGCCCCGTCGACATCGGCATCGGCCATGATCACAATCTTGTGATAACGTATCTTCTCTAGGTTAACGGCTTTACTGTCTTCAGCCGTACCAATCGTGATTCCCAAGGCTTGGAAAATGATTTTGATCTCTTCGCTTTCCCATACTCGATGAGCCAAAGCTTTTTCCACGTTTAGGATCTTACCTCTCAACGGCAGGATCGCCTGGAATTTACGGTCACGACCTTGTTTTGCAGTACCCCCTGCAGAGTCTCCCTCTACCAGAAATATCTCACAGTTTTCCGGGTTGTTGTCAGAACAATCAGCCAGTTTACCGGGAAGTCCCGATCCAGAAAGTACCGTTTTCCGTTGCACCATCTCCCGCGCTTTACGAGCGGCATGACGGGCTTGGGCAGCGAGAATTACCTTATCTACAATTGAACGGGCATCTTTTGGGTGTTCTTCCAAGTAATTCGCTAGAGTAGTGCTGACAGCCTGGGCGACTGCGGTACCAACCTCGGTGTTACCTAACTTGGTCTTAGTCTGTCCCTCGAACTGAGGCTCTGCCACTTTCACAGAGATAATCGCAGTCAAACCCTCGCGAAAATCTTCTCCGCTAATATCAAATTTCAACTTACTCAACATACCCGAATTATCAGCGTATGCCTTTAACGTCTGCATAATTCCACGACGGAACCCTGCAAGGTGCGTACCTCCCTCAAGCGTGTTAATATTATTCACGTAAGAGTACACGTTTTCTTTAAATTCCGTGTTATAATGCATGGCAACCTCGATAGGTATTCCATTCTTCTCGGTAGTGATGTGAATGGTTTCGTCAATCAACTTCTCTCGGTTCTCGTCCAAATATTCCACGAATTCACTCAATCCTTTTTCCGAATAGAAAACTTCTGTCCGGAATCCCTTCGTATCCGGATCTATATTCCGTTTGTCAGTCAATGTCAAGCGGATTCCCCGGTTCAGGTAAGCGAGTTCTCGCAAACGGGCTGCTAGGATATCATATTTATATTCTGTCTCGTAAAATATCGTTTCATCTGGTTTGAAATAAATGGTCGTTCCCGTGCGATCAGTTTCCCCGATCACCTCGACTCCCGATACCGGGACTCCTTTGCTATATTCCTGATTCCAAATCTTACCTTCACGGTAAACGGTAGCGATCAGCGTCGTTGAAAGCGCATTCACGCAGGAAACTCCCACACCATGAAGACCTCCGGAAACTTTGTACGAACCTTTATCGAACTTACCCCCAGCATGCAAAACCGTCATCACGACTTCAAGAGCCGAACGGTTCTCTTTCTGGTTCATTCCTGTCGGGATACCACGACCGTCATCACTCACGGAGATCGAGTTATCCTCGTTAATAATAACATCTATATTTTTACAATAGCCGGCTAACGCCTCGTCAATGGAGTTGTCGACAACCTCGTACACCAAATGATGCAGTCCTTTCGTGTTTACATCACCGATGTACATGGACGGCCGCATACGAACGGCCTCCAACCCCTCCAACACCTGAATACTATCAGCCGAGTATTCATTATTCGTTTGCCCTGTTTCTTCACTCATGTTCTGCTCTAATTCTTCACTCATATGATATCTTTATATTGTTTTTCCTTATTTCTAAAACCTGCTAATTTATTCATTCACAGCTTATCACTTGTTTCTCCACAAAACGTACAAATATAATAAAAATAAGCCACAATATCGAAAGTTTTTCGATATATTTTCCACCCGTTAAGGCTTAATTTATACACGATCTTTTTAATTCTTTCGCCAGTGTCTGGGAAGCAAAAGAAAGCATGAAGAACAGGTTATCTACCTCACATAGTTATTTTTATGCCGCATCCCACATGCGAGAAATTCGCCCCGGGGTATAACCCTGAATACTTCCCAGTATAATCCAGCACGAAAGTCATGTGTAAAGGTCCCGTATCTCTTGATTTTCCCGTAACTGAAACTTCAGGAGTTTCCAAGATATGCTTTTGATCCCCGTATTCGAGAGTTAATACTGTTTTAGGCCCGTAACCTATCTTGAATGTTCCCTCGATAGGTTCACCACCCGACACGGGGTAAACGGTTAATTTACCCTTTGAATTGTACTTTCCGTTCCAATTTTTCCGTTCCAGTTCGAAACGCCACCCCACGGAAACATCCAAATTTTCGATAATATCTTTTTTTACTTCTTCCTCGACCTCTATGCCTTTTTCATTATCAATATATTCAATATGAGGATAAATTTCCGTCACCTCCATAGACATGACCCTCGGAATCACAGTCACCCGGATCGTGGCCTGCTCATCCCGGTTATCCTTTACCGTGATTTCGACCACTCCCACCTAATAGGCTTTCAACGTGATAACATCTTTCGAAATCTCAGCCTTCACTATATCGACATCACTTGAATAGACCGTATACACACCACTCCCACCTCCCGCTCTCAACCAGTTTTCCCCGACAGACACCGAAAATTCATTTATTTGCACCTGTCCGGACGAAACGTAAAGAGCAACAGGCTTTTCATCATTATCACTACAAGCCACACTAAAAAGCGCCAGTAGAAAAAAGGTAAAGTAACATACAGTTTTCATTTCTTTTTCTCTTATAAATAATCTTCCCGTACAGGAGTAAACACATCAATCACCTCCCCCGCTTCCAGCACTTCCCAAGCATGTGCCACGTCTTCGGGAATCGAATAACTATCCCCGGAAGTAAGAATTTCATCCACATCTTGGTAACGAATCCTGTACTTACCGGAAACCACGTAACCGCTTTGTTCGTTGGGATGAGCATGTGCTGGGACATTATCCCCGATTTTGTAATTCATCCGGGTTACCATAGATTTCTCCCCGACGGCCAAAACATCGAAGGATACCCCTTTGAATTCCTTTGGTTTTGCATTTTCTTTTTTAGTGACCATGACTTTACCTATTTAATGATACTTCCTTTATCTTTATTTTTCCGGGAAACAGGTTCCAAATCCGGCAGGTCACGTATATATCGTTCTAATCGTTCGAATTGATCCTTGATAGATGGGAATTCCATTTCACTGACTTTTTGACGATACAGATCAAAAAGCTCCAGTGTTTTGCATTTATCCCGTGTATTCAAATAATAGAGGCATATCCCGTGCAAAATGCGTTCCCCGGTCCACACCGATAAAGGAGCCCAGCCGGAAACATTGAAAATATCCAATGCTTTGGCCAACTTCTCGTAATCATTCATCTCCTTGAAAAAAGAAAGCCCCACGCTTTCGAATTCTACAATCCACTTCTGCACAATCGAATCGAGCTTGGCAATATTCATTTCGAACCAAGGTCTGTCATCCAATGGCACTCCTAGAAACTTGTACGCCCAACCGACATCCAGCACGCCACAAGTAGGCATACAATCCTTCTCCAGAATAGCTTCCCGGTAGAGTTGACTAATCCTTTTACTTGTAACAAAATATTCCGTGCGCAGGGACAATTGATCATTTTCCCAGTTCGTGAACCGAAGAATACACTCGTTCTTCCATTCCCGGTCTTCATAGACAAACGCATTCCTCGCTTTCGAAAAAGTAAATCCATGATTTTCCATGGTAGGAACAATTTGTTCAACAAAAAGCCTCCTAATACCCTCACCTTTCATCTTCGTATGCATACGCTTGTCTATAAATTAGTGCCTGATCCTTTATTATTAACAACAACAAAGAGAATAAATTTTTCCTTATTTTCCCCATAAAAGTTCATAAATTTTACAAACTTTTTATTCTTTGTTTACTATAAACTCCGCCACGAAGCGAGAATCAAGGGATACGGGAGTTAAATTAATATATCCGGATTCGATCTTACTTCCCGTCATGACCAAGGGATGATCTTGTTCATTTTGCCGTATCGATCGCAATAATTCTCCCGGTTTGGCAGAAAAACGGATCATAAAAATACCCTCGGAACCTTCAGATAAATAACGTTGTAGACGTCCGGCCACGATCCCCATGTTATAACGCAAATTTATTTCAACACAAGGGTGAACACGAAAATGACCTTCAACATCCTCGTATATCATCATATCCACACCAAAACATCCCGTATATTTCCCTCGGAATTCAGTAGCCAAAATCAGGGCAAGTTGTTCCCGCACCATATCCAGCATCTCCACACCTATATACCCGGCAATAATTTCTTTCAATCGGGATTCGGCAGCCACGATATTCCCCTCGTACTCCCCCCTTTTACTGGTGTGAAAGACAGAATACCCCAAAAAATTCAAGTGAAATGAATAATCCATCTCGAACTCCAAGGCAAAATCCAGCACCCGATTCAGTCTTCGCTCGACCATCACGTATCCTTGTTTGTGCAAAATACCGGACAACACTTCTTCTTCCTTATAAGTCATTTTTCCCTTCGGAATGAATAATATTCCTTTACCGGAAGAGGACCAAGGAGCTTTCGCCACAATGTTTTCCTGTTCGGAGAGACAACGGATTGCCTCCAAAGAACCACATTCCCGCGGTATGATCGTGGCATCAATGCCTGGAACAGTCCGCAAGACTTTCGCCAAACAAATGGCAGCCATTCGGCGACTATATAGTTCCCGTCGCCCATCACTCCATTCTGCCATAACTCCCCGGCAGAACTGTTCGTTGCAACTTTTTTTTAAATCTTTCAGCAGGTTATGCACCCGCGGGCTCCATCCCCACGGCTTTAACTCGTTAAAAGTGATGATTTGCGCTTTTTCCCAGACAACAGGTTGGCAATCCAACCCGAAAATACCCTCCCGACTCCGAATGAAAGCAACATCCGGGATACCGGATACTAACACGTAATCACCCTTGTTAGATAAATATGCAGACAAATATGCAAGATCACTCGCCATAATGGAAATATTTGCTTTCGGAGTGTAACCATTTGTCCCATTGGCGATTGAAATTTCGTTATCCGGATTAAACAAGTAAAGGTCTTGCATAATTGTTAAAATTTAGGACAAAAATAGCACTTTTGGCTTAAATTTTGCATCTTCATCAATAGTTTAAGTTAAGAAGTATATGAAAGACAGTCCATATTTATACTCATTTCAGATAAATAACAAAAAATTTCAACTATTTCACGGAAAATGAAACTTTCATGATCGCATAATCGTACGAGATATCGTGTACAATTTGATAATGATTGAATAATAAAACTTTAAATAAATAGATGAGATGATTTTACAACTAGCTTTCGTTTTAACAGCAATCATCATCGGAGCGCGTCTGGGAGGAATCGGACTGGGGGTTATGGGAGGAATCGGACTGGGAATATTGACCTTCGTTTTCGGTTTGCAACCCACGGCACCCCCTATTGATGTCATGCTTATGATCGTGGCGGTAATTTCTGCCGCAGCTTGTATGCAAGCCGCCGGAGGCTTGGACTTGATGGTCAAAGTTGCCGAACGGTTATTAAGAAAGAATCCAGCTCACGTGACGATCTTGAGTCCGTTAGTAACTTACGTGTTCACGTTTATCGCAGGTACAGGACACGTTGCCTATTCCGTACTCCCGGTTATCGCCGAAGTTGCTACCGAAACCAAAATCCGACCGGAACGCCCTCTGGGAATTGCAGTAATCGCTTCGCAACAGGCCATTACCGCCAGCCCCATATCAGCAGCGACGGTCGCACTACTCGGGTTACTGACCGGGTTTGATATTAGCCTGTTTGATATACTGAAAATCACCATTCCCGCCACACTCATCGGCGTGCTCGTCGGGGCATTCTTCTCCATGCGCGTGGGAAAAGAGTTGGTGGATGATCCGGAATACCAGAAACGTCTGAAAGAAGGTGTTTTCAGCGACAAGAAATACGAGTCAAAAGATGTTGCCAACCAAAGAAAAGCAAGCCTTTCTGTTCTAGTGTTCGTTATTGCCACCGTGTTTATCGTGTTGTTCGGTTCTATCGACTCGATGCGTCCTTCTTTCATGATTGACGGTAATCAAGTTTTGCTGGATATGCCTTACATTATTGAAATATTAATGTTATCCGCAGCCGCCATCATCTTGCTGGTAACTCGTACCGACGGGTTAAAAGCCGCTCAGGGTTCCGTGTTTGGTGCTGGTATGCAAGCCGTGGTCGCAATCTTCGGTATCGCCTGGATGGGTGACACGTTCTTGCAAGGAAATATGACCGAATTGAAAACCTCTATCGAGGAGATCGTAAGACAGATGCCTTGGTTGTTCGGAATCGCATTGTTCGTGATGTCCATATTATTATATAGCCAGGCTGCCACCGTGCGGGCTCTCATGCCGCTCGGAATCGCCCTAGGTATATCGCCTTATATGTTGATAGCCATGTTCCCGGCCGTGAACGGGTATTTCTTTATACCAAACTACCCCACCGTTGTCGCGGCGATAAATTTTGACCGAACGGGTACGACTCGTATCGGGAAATACGTGCTGAATCACTCATTCATGATGCCTGGCCTCGTTGCCACGGTGGTCGCCGTCGGGCTGGGATTACTATTTATACAGATTTTTTAAGTACTCTAATTTATAAGTAAATTTAAAATTACAGGTTATGAAAATGTTTAGAAATTTAAGTTTGCTGGTAGCCTTGGTGCTATTCTCCGTAGCGACTACATTCGCTCAAAAGTTGCCTAATATCCATATTCTGGCAACAGGTGGTACGATTGCAGGAACCGGAGCCTCTTCAACCGGAACCAACTATACTGCCGGACAAGTAGCTATCGGGACTCTTCTGTCTGCTGTTCCGGAAATTCAGAAAATAGCCAACGTGACTGGAGAACAAATCGTGAAGATCGGTTCACAGGATATGACAGACGACGTGTGGTTGACACTTGCAAAAACGATCAACAAACTGTTGGCCAGAAAAGATATCGACGGAATCGTGATCACTCACGGAACCGATACCATGGAAGAAACGGCCTATTTCTTGAATCTTGTCGTGAAAAGCAACAAACCGGTTGTTCTCGTTGGTGCAATGCGCCCGTCTACGGCAATCAGTGCTGACGGCCCGTTAAACTTGTACAACGCTGTTGTTACCGCCGGAGCGAAAGAGTCTATCGGTAAAGGCGTGTTGGTTGCCATGAACGGTTTAATCATTGGCGCTCACAGTGTATTGAAAATGAACACAATTGACGTTCAGACTTTCCAAGCACCAAACTCCGGAGCCCTTGGTTATATCTACAACGGTAAAGTGTTCTACAATCAATCAACGTTGAAAAAACACACTAGTCAGTCCGTATTCGACGTGACGAATTTGAATTCATTGCCGAAAGTTGGTATCGTGTACAGCTATTCAAACATGGAAGGTGATGTTGTGAAGATGATGGCCAACAGTGGTTACAAGGGAATTATCCATGCCGGATTAGGTAATGGCAACATCCACAAAAACGTGTTCCCGGAACTGATCAACGCACGCAATAAGGGTATCCTTATCGTTCGTTCTACTCGTGTACCGACAGGGCCTACCACACTTGACGCGGAGGTTGATGACAATCAATACAAATTTATCGCTTCACAGGAATTGAACCCGCAGAAATCAAGAATCCTTTTAATGTTGGCTTTGACCAAAACCAACGACTGGAAGCAAATCCAACAATATTTCAACGAATATTAATATGCAGTTATAGGTTACAAGTTCACAAGTTATCCGAACCAATTAGTACGAGAGCAACTTGTGAACTTGTACCCCTACTCTATTTGCAGAACTTTGATCAAATCGAACAAAGAAAGGAATGTTATATTTCAAATATAAACTCAAAATATGAAAAGAATAGCTTTATTAGTACTTGTTATGGGCTGTGCAGCAGGTGTTTTCGCGCAAAGTACCCCGAATGAAAAGACTCTTTTCGAACGGGTAACCCAAATGGAAAAGAAAATAGACTGGTTCAATTTCTATTTGAACATGCAAGGTTCTTTCGATGCCAGTTTTAATTATGATATGAACGGTTTGAGCGAGGCTGCTTTCAAAATGCGCCAATTTCGTATCGAAGCTAAAGGTAACGTTACCCCTTGGTTATCTTATCGTTGGAGACAACGATTAAACCGCGGAAACAATGGCGGTAACAATATCGACAACATGCCCACCTCTATCGATATCGCCGGAATTGGAGTGAAACTGAACGATCAATTTTCTTTCTTTGCCGGAAAACAATGTGCTGCTTATGGTGGTATCGAATTTGACTTGAACCCGATCGAGATTTACGAGTATAGTGATATGATCGAGAACATGAGTAACTTCATGACCGGTTTGAATATCGCTTACCAGATTTGCGACAATCACCAGATTCAATTCCAGATTTTAGATAGCCGTAACGGTTCTCAAGATGAGACTTACGGTCCCGGATTCGAAAAAGGTCGTGCCCCGCTTCTGTATACTTTAAACTGGAACGGTAGCCTATTTGACGGTTTCTACAAAACCCGTTGGTCAGCTTCTATCATGTCCGAAACGAAAGACAAACAAATGTATTATTACGCATTAGGTAATGACTTTACCTTTTCTAAAAAAGTAAATGCATTCGTAGACTTCATGTACTCGGACGAGGACATTGACCGAAAAGGTATCATTACCGGAATCGTGGGAGAAGAAGACGGACACAAGGCACTAAACGCTAAATACATGTCACTTGTGGCTAAAGTAAATTATCGTTTCTTGCCAAAATGGAATGTTTTTGTGAAAGGAATGTACGAAACAGCTTCTGTATTCAAAGCTACCGGAGACATTGAAAAAGGTAAATATCGTACTTCATACGGTTACTTGACCGGAATCGAATATTATCCCATGGAAAGCAACTTGCATTTCTTCTGTACTTTCGTGGGCCGCAGTTACAACTTCACCAACAAAGCTGAAGTACTTGGATTCGGAAACTATAACACCCAAAGACTGGAAGTCGGATTTATTTATCAATTACCGATGTTCTAATTGAGTGGGACAACACTACAAAAAGAGGAAATTTCTTCGGGAATCTCCTCTTTTCTTTTGTCCGGTTTTTATTTTGCAATTACTCTTCCGAATGTTATTTTTGTACAATATTAGAGCAAGGATTTAAACCAGTATTTAAAACAAAACTATTACTATGAAAAAAACTAATCTACTCACTATTTTAGCGTTAAGCGGGAGTATTATTCTTTCCGGTTGCGCATCTATGAGTAACACGGGCAAAGGGGCCGCTATTGGGGCCGGAGGCGGTGCTGCACTCGGAGCTGGAATCGGTGCCTTGGTAGGTAAAGGTAAAGGAGCTGCAATCGGGGCCGCCGTGGGTGGAGCTGTGGGGGCCGGAACAGGAGCCTTGATCGGAAAGAAAATGGATAAGCAAAAGAAAGAGCTGGAAGCCATTGAAGGTGCCCAAGTAGAAACCGTTACCGATGCCAACGACTTACAAGCCATCAAGGTAACTTTTGATAACGGGATATTATTCGCCACAAATTCCAGTCAATTAAGCGCCTCTTCAAGAGATGCCTTGACTAAATTCGCCACGTCATTAAAGAATTCCCCGGAAACGGATATCACGATCTACGGCCACACGGATAACACGGGAACCCGTGCCGTGAACGAGAGAATCTCCAAAGAACGTGCGGAAGCCGTTGCTAATTTCCTTGTAGGTAACGGAATTGCCCGTAACCGGATTACCACAGAAGGATTGGCCTTCGATCAACCGGTTGCAGACAACAGTACAGCCGAGGGACGTGCCAAAAACCGTCGTGTAGAAGTGTATATCACGGCAAGCGCTAACATGATAAAACAAGCAGAAGAAGGCACTTTGAAATAAGTGAATGATAAATAATATCTAAAAGCTGGAAAGCTGTTTTCGAACGATTTCCAGCTTTTATTTTTTTGACCGATAACAAGAATGAAAAGAAAACTATTACTCGTCACGCTATTCACGCTATCATTACTGGGTACACGTGCCCAAGGTTTATTATCGCATCTGGATGACACCATGAGCAACCGCTCTCTTTTCGAGAGAGTGATGAATATGGAAAAAAAGACCAATCGCTTCAATTTAAAATTGCATATGCAGGCCACGTTCAATGGAACTTTCTCTGACGGTTCTCTGGAACAGGCCGCTTTTAAAATGAACCAACTTCGTTTAGAAGCCCGGGGTGATATCAATGACTGGTTATCCTACCGTTGGAGACAACGCCTGAATAGTAGCAATACACCTCACGCTCTGGATAACCTTCCCTCTTCGATCGATTACGCAATGATTTCCGTACGCTTGACCGACAAGTTCACGACCTCGATCGGGAAGCAGGCTGCAGCCTACGGGGGATTCGAATACGATCTGGACCCGATTGAAATATACCAGTATAGCGATATGATCGATTACATGCTATTCGATTTCATGACGGGAATCACTTTTTCATACCAGGTTAATCCCACGCAGGAAATTGCCTTGCAAGTGGTAAACAGCCGGACGGCCTCCATGAAAGATATATACGGGCAACTTCCCGCAGGCATCGAGGAAAGCAAAGCTCCGCTCGCCTATTCGGTCAACTGGAACGGGAATTTCTTCAACAACACGTTCAGAACCCGTTGGTCTTATTCCTTGCTCTGTCAAGCCAAGAAATACAATAATCATTTTTATGCTCTGGGAAATGAACTGGACTTAGGAAAATTCAGCATGTATCTCGATTTTTACCTTTCTGACGAAGAACTAGACAACCGGGGAATTGTCTCGACACTCAGTCGGATTCAAGGTGATCAACCCTGCGTTAAAAACACCCGTTACGAATCATGGGTTACCAAATTGAACTATCGTTTTCGCCCCAAATGGAACATTTTCGTAAAAGGCATGTATGAAAATGCTTCTGTCTATAAATACGCTGATCAACTGTCAAAAGGAAAATACCGGACAGCTTACGGATATTTCGGTGGTATCGAATACTATCCCATGACAGAAAACTTACGTTTCTTCGCATCCTACATCGGACGGTCTTATCATTTCACAAACAAGGCTAAACAGCTAGGAGCAGAAAACTACTCAACCTCAACGTTATCCATCGGTCTGATGTATCACATTCCTCTATTCTGAACCAGGAGGATTCAATTCGAAATTGGTGAATAATTATTGTCAACGGGAGAAACAAGATTGAAAAATGAGATAAGGACGGGGTCTGCCCGTCTTTATCTTATCTTTAACTTGGCAATGAGTCGGCAATATTAAATACATAAAAATAAAACGAACCCACGAGGAAATTATCTCTAAAGAATAAGGGCAATCCCACCGGACTGCCCTCTTTCCTGTTCCAGTACACCCGGAAACAGCAAAAAACAACACACACATGAATATCAATTGGTTTTTTCCAAACACTCTCGTATCAAGAAAAAGCCTTTATTAAACCGCCTTTCTCGATGATCTTCCTGAAAGTATCATCAATCCGGGGAAGTTTATACGTTTTCTCGTTCAAATATAATAAATTATTTTCGTTATCTATCACCAAATGCTCACCAGACGTATATGCATCCACGATCTCCCAGTCGATAAGAATCCGTAGACCATGGTTGATAGCCATCCTATAAAAATCTCTATTCACGGACTTCACGATAATCATTTTCACCCCCACGGCCACCAATCCCGTGGCTGCATGTTTAACCAATTGCCCGCACCCAAAATTCTCACCGGCAACAATAATATCTCCCGGTTTCACGTCACAAGCAAAATTCTTATCCAATCCTTCAAACAGATACGGTTTTATCTCCTCCACCTGTTCCAACGTCAGACGATACATCAATTTCTCGGCAAAAATCTGGTTGCTGGATATATTATCTATATCGGCATAATTCCACACACCGTTACTTTTGCGATAATCATACATCTCTAACACAACGGGTTCAACTTCTTTTGCTCGATACTTGTATTGTGAACCTTTAAAATGAATCATGGGAGTCAATTCGCCCCGCAAGGCGGTCATCGCCACCGTGGCCGGAGAGGCAATGTACTTCTCCACGCCGGAATGATTGGCACTTCCGATATAACGGCTGTTAGCCGTGGACAGGAAACGACTATTCCCCGCAGATGCCACGTGCCCCACGCCAAGACATGGCCCACAACTGGAACCAAGAACCACCGCTCCCGATTGCGCAATTTTATCAATAATACCCTCTTCAACCGCTTGCAGGTAAATATCCCTAGAAGCCGGAACCACGAACAACTGAAAGCCGTTAGCGATATGCTTGTCTTCCAAAATCATGGAAACTAATCTTAAATCTTCCAGCCTACCAGAAGCACAAGCCCCGATAAGACCTTGTTGTATTTTCAACCCGACCAACTCCTCCACGGAGCGGACGGCCTGATTACGTGTATCATAAATCAACGGAAACACCTTAGCCAGGTCGATCTCTATAAAACGGGAATAAACAGCGTCTTCATCCGCCCAAATACCTCGTACGGCAGGTTCGTTAAAGTAATCAGCCAAACGATCGTCAGGGGGAAACGCAGAACTGACCACGCCCATTTCAGTAGATATATTCGCTATAGTCATGCGGTCGTCAATGCTCAGAGAAGCAACGCCATCACCATGATACTCGACAGCTTGTTCGTTCACGTTCAACTCGCTTAATATCCCTTTTATCCATAAAGCCAAGTCTTTGGCGAACACTCCTTCAGGAAGGCTATTTTTCAACACGATTTTAATCGTTTCGGGAACCCGGAACCACATCTGCCCCGTTTTCCACAACACGGCGGTCTCCGTCTTGTTGATCCCCACTGCAAATGCATTAAAAGCACCCACGGTTGCCGTGTGCGTGTCGCTTCCCACGATCAACATCCCGGGACGTACAAGTTCAGAAAGCACTTGGTGACTGATTCCGCGATCACAATCATAAAAATGTTCTATACCTTGCTCCTCAACAAAATCCCGTATTGAATTATACTCCAAGGATAGTTCATTCATCAACCCGGAAACCTTCCCGTCCAACACGATCACCAACTGGGAAGGATTATAAACTTTCGTCCCCCGGATTCGCTCAAATAAAAATCTCACCCGTGCTGAATTATCATGACTCATCACGAAATCCGGTTCCCGTACTACAATACTGCCCTGTTCGGCTCCTAATATCTTTTCTACAAATGTACGCACCTTATTAATTTTAGATTGAAGAATTTATTAATTTCTTGATTTCCGATTATATGATTTCTCCGCACTAGCCAACGCTTATTAATAATCACAGAACCTTTTATCTTTTATCTTTCCTAGTGCCGCTTTTATCTTTTCAACATCACTATAATACTGTTCATATTCCGGCAGTCCGGGCACCCCTCCCATGAACACGTTCGGGTTACGGAAAACCATTTTACTATCCCGGCTACTTTTACCGCTTAAATGAATCGCATCCACCCCAATCTCGACCAAACGGGAGGCATTCGTGGCGCTCACCCCGCTTCCTGCCATGATTTGCACCCGACCTTCCGCCTGTTTTACCAATGTTCTGATCTGTTCGATCCCCTCGTCCACCGTGTTACGCCCACCCGAAGTTAATATCCGATAACATCCGGCACGGACCACGTCTTCCAAAGCTTCTTCCATGTTTCGGGTCATATCTATCGCTCGGTGAAACGTGACTTTCATCGGGGCTGCCCATTCAACCAATTCCTTCGTACGTTCCACGTCTACCGAACCATCCGCCTTCAAAATCCCAAAAACAACACCATCTGCATTGCACGATCTGGCATAAAGAATATCCTCCTTCATCAATTCAAATTCCAAATCAGAATAAAGGAAATCGCCACCCCGTGGCCGAATCATCACGTAAAGTTCTATCGATAGTTTCTCACGTGCCATACGAATCATTGCGGCAGAAGGAGTCGTTCCCCCATCGTACATACCCGAACATAATTCCACCCGGGAAGCACCTGCCAACTGGGCATTTACACATGATTCCAAAGAAAAAGTACAAATTTCGACCTCAATATTTTTCTTCATTCTTCTCTTTGATTTTTAATTCGTATTACGAATATACATAAATTATCAACAACATTCAAATAAAAAACTCCGAGAAAATTGTTAATAATACACGCAGAAATGATAACATCCATAAATTCAAAGTAGTATCACGAACTTATACTTCTCATTTTTCTTCCGGATAATGACAAATGATTTCCTAGCCGTACCCTTAGAATTAATGGCTACGAATTAAAAAATTCATTTAGATTTTACAAATGATATCAAGCTCTTTTTGATAACACGAGCACGACCGTAATATCCTAGATCTCGGTAAACTCCATGCCAAACAGCTCTTCAAAATACTGTCTGACAACCATTTTCACCTCAATCATCGAAACCTCATGCCCAACCTCCTTGGCAATAGAAGTCACCCCCTTATCAACAAAACCACAGGGATTGATATAATTGAAATAATCCAAATTCGTGTTCACGTTCAACGCAAAACCATGCATTGTCACGTAACGAGAACATTTAATACCGATCGCACATATTTTACGAGCCTTAGGCGTATGAGCATCTATCCAGACTCCCGTTGCTCCTTCCAGCCGTTCTCCCTTGATCCCGTACTCTCCCACGGTTCGAATGACAACTTCTTCCAACCGATCCACGTAATCTTTCACTCCCACGCCAAAATTCGCCATATCCACGATCGGGTACACGACCAGCTGTCCGGGGCCATGATAAGTAATATCCCCTCCCCGGTTTACTTTCACGAATTCAGCATGTGCAGCCTGTAATTGAATAGCGTTAATCAACATATTCGCCTCGCTACCACTTTTTCCAAGCGTGTAGACGTGGTTATGTTCCACGAAAAGCAAGTAATTTCCCGTATCTTCCCCCCTCAATTTAGCAGCAATGACCTCTTGGTGCAATTCCTCTTGCTGTTTCCACACAGGCATGTAACTTGCCACTCCTAAATCAATCAACCGCGTCTTTTTCATACCTGTAACTTTTATCTTACATGCTTTTCCGCGTGATAGCTTGATCGCACTAACGGACCACTTTCCACGTACCGGAAACCTTTCTCCAATCCGATACGCTCGTATTCCCGGAATGTTTCCGGGGTCACATATTCTTTCACTTCCAAGTTCGCTGCAGAAGGTTGCAAGTATTGACCTATAGTCATTACTTTACATCCCACAGCCAACAAATCATCCATCGTTTGAAGAATCTGCTCACGGGTTTCCCCCAGTCCAAGCATGATACCGGATTTAGAAACAATTCCTGACTCTGAAATTTGCCGGATAACCTGCAACGAAACATCATATTTAGCTCGGCTCCGCACGCCATCCGATAACTCCCGCACGGTTTCCAAATTATGGGAAATCACTTCCGGACGAGCATCTATCACTTGTTGCACCAATTCCGGCCTTCCCTGGAAATCAGGAATCAACACTTCCATCGTCGTTGCCGGGTTCTCCCGCTTCACGGCCTGTATAACCTTCACCCAATGCCCGGCACCTAAGTCAGCCAGATCATCCCGATCAACCGAGGTAATCACGGCATGCTTCAATCCCAGCAATTTTACAGAGTTAGCAATATTTTCCGGTTCTGCCGGGTCCAATGGAGCCGGATGTCCCGTCATCACGTTACAAAACTTGCAGGAACGGGTACACACATCCCCGCCAATCATAAAAGTGGCCGTTCTGTTTCCCCAGCATTCTCCCTGATTCGGACACATTCCGCTAGTACAAATTGTATGCAAATTATGTTTCCTCACTATATTTAATACCTCCGTGGAACTTTGTCCCTTGGGCAACTTAATCTTTAACCATTCCGGTTTCCGTCTGCTATTACAACACGTCATACTCTCATTTTTTAATAGAACGCAAAGATAAATAATAAAACAATTGAAAATGAAAAATTGAAAGTTGAAAATAAGAAAAGCTATACAATTAGGTAATCCTATTGATTCTGTGATTGTCGATTGAATGATTTAGTGATTATTAAAAGCGTTGACCTGTGCAGTTGAAATCACCTAATCGGAAATCATAAATCACTAAATTAGCTGGGGATTCGTGGATTGGAATTTAACCTGTAACTCGCCAAAGGCGATTCTTTATAAAATGCGTTAAATAAACTTGGAGGACTTGCATCCATTCAGATTATACTTTACATTTGTTTCCAGTAATTCTAAACCAATTGTAATGTATAGAGCAGAAATACACACAGAGAAAGGTGTTATGAAGGTTCTTTTCTTTGAAAAAGATGCGCCAAACACGGTTGCCAATTTTGTAAAATTAGCCAAGGAAGGCTTTTATGACGGCCTAACGTTCCATCGGGTTATTCCGGATTTCGTGATCCAAGGCGGTTGCCCCAGAGGTGATGGAACTGGCGGCCCGGGATACACCATCAAATGTGAGTTAAACGGAGACAATCAATACCATGACCGGGGAGTTTTATCAATGGCTCATGCCGGACGGGATACCGGGGGATCTCAATTCTTCATTTGTCATAATCGCCGGAATACGGCACACTTGGACAGAAGACACACGTGCTTCGGACAGGTATACGAGGGACTTGAAGTTATTGATGCCATTCGTCAAGGTGACGAGATTATCAAAATCGTAATCACCGAAGAAAATGAATAAGCCTGTGTTCTTAGTTGTTTAAATAATTCAGAAATAGCCGAAGCGTTGATATCAACAACTTCGGCTATTTCGTTTATAATTCGTTTTCTCTTATTTTGCAAAAAGAGCCGCCAACGCGATAGAATTCAATTTTGCATCCACACTATCTCCCCTGGAAGACAAGACGCTAGGAGCGGTAGCTCCAACCAAAATAGCCCCCTGACGAGCATTTGCCAATTTCGTGTTTGTCTTGTAGAACACGTTACCAGACTCGATATTCGGAAATACCAGACAGTCGGCATCACCCGCAACCGGAGAGTTAATTTTCTTAATCTCGGCAGCTTCTTTATCAATAGCAACATCCAAAGCCAAAGGACCTTCGATATCAATATTACCCAACTGCCCTCTCTCACCCATCTTGGCAATGATAGCAGCATCCGTAGTGGATTCCACTTTCGGTAATACCTGCTCGGTTGCAGAAATCATAGCCACTTTCGGACGTTTAACACCTAAAGCGTTAGCAATCTGGGCTACATATTTCACGATAGCCAGCTTTTGGCTAAAATCCGGAGCCGGGATAATTGCAGCGTCACCAAACACTAATAATTTATGATAGTTCGGGCACTCCATAACAACAACGTGAGATAACGTTGCTTTCGGGGGCAACAAACCACAATCCTTATTCAAGATAGCACGCATGTATTTATCGGTACTAACCAATCCCTTCATGATAAAATCAGCCTCTTTCTCGCGAACCATTTGAACGGCCCGAGCGGCAGCCTTCGTGTCAACCGGCTCATGTACAATCTTAAAACGGGAAATATCAAAACCATGCTCGGTACACACTTTCTTGATTTCGTTCTCGTCACCGCACAAAGTAGCCTCAATAAGACCCATTTCCACGGCTTTATTCACAGCTTCGATAGAATGGCTGTCATTAGCGTAAGCCACAACCAAACGCTTTTTTTGGGTGTTCCCCTTCAACAATTCATAAATGTCATCAATTTTCTGTATTGCCATGACAAACTTATTTTTACTTATTAGTGATTTATGTTTTTAATTTGGAAGCAAAAATAACTCTTTTTGATGAAATCAGAAACAAAAAACCGCTTTTTGATTTTAGATTCTAATCCTTTCATTTATTCTCAATTTTAAATTACTTTTGTCTATTGAATCGTTAAAATAGAAAGTACGTGTCGTTCAAGAAAAATATAATCGCCCTCTACCTGATCAAAGTATCCAAATGGTTCACGCTGGTAATGCCAATCATCGTGTTATTCTACAAGGAATGCGGCTTGGAGTTGGCGGATATATTCATTTTAAAGAGCGTTTACTCCATTGCCATGGTATCACTGGAAATACCGACAGGCTACCTGGCCGATGTCTGGGGACGGAGGAATTGTTTGATTGCGGGATGCATATTTTGTTTCTTCGGCTTCACGAACTATTCGCTCTCCGACACGTTCACGGCATTTTTTCTCTCGGAAATCCTGCTGGGATTCGGGCAAAGTCTGGTATCCGGAGCCGATTCCGCCCTACTCTACGATACCATGTTACATTACAAAAAAGAAGATGAATATCTAAAATACGAGGGAAGAGTCACCATGGTCGGGAATTTCTCGGAAGCTTTTGCCGGGATATTCAGCGGTCTACTGGCCGTTTACTCCCTCCGGCTCCCGTTCTACGTGCAAAGCGGGATTGCGTTCATCGGAATCCCCGCCGCAATCGCCCTAACCGAACATGCCGCTAAAACCAGAATTAAGAACTCTTTTGCCAATATCGTGAAAATCATTCAATACTCACTTTTCACGAATAAAGAGTTATGTTACAATATCATGTTCTCCGGGGTTATCGGGGCAGCCACGCTCACCATGGCTTGGTTTGTCCAACCCTTGTTGATCGAGCTGGATACCCCGACCTCTTGGTTCGGAATCATCTGGACAATCCTCAACCTCACCGTGGGAATCTCGGCCCTTTACTCCGACAAACTAGATCAACGTTTGGGAAGTATGAAAATGTACACGTTAATCCTGTTTTTCATCGTGGGAGGGTATATCGCCGTGGCATTCAATATCTCCTACACGGGTCTGGTATTTCTGTTCTTTTTCTATATCGTGCGAGGATTTGCCACTCCTATATTAAAAGGATATATTAACCAAATTACCTTCTCCGAAATGCGGGCAACCGTGTTATCAATCCGCAATTTTATTATCCGGCTCATGTTTGCCGCCATGGCCCCGCTCGTGGGTTGGTTGCACGACTTGTACTCTCTTTCTATCGCCCTTCAAGCCACTGCCGCCATCGTCTTCGTTCCCGGATTACTATTCTTAATCCTCCAATGGCGCTATAAACCAAAAGAATCTTCTTTATAAAATAATAATCCTCTAAAGTTTGTTTTATCTATTTAAACACATACATTGGATTATCCCTGTATAAACAATAACGAGCCCGATATTTTCAAACCACAGTAGAAGATATCTTTGAACTCAACGACAATAAACCAGCCTGAACGATCCCCTGAACTTCATTATTCGATTCGAGGAACGACACTATAACTCAAAAAAAATCCCCAAAAAACAAAGGTGCCCGGAACAAGCCGGACACCCTCTTTTTATGATAATGCAAAAAATGACTTATAAAAACATCCTAACCACACAAAGGAATAAATGAAGCCAAATACAGATAACATGCCATCGGTCGAAAAGAAACAGGCATTTACAACACAATATCCCGATAACACATACCTTCTTCAGCAAGATGAAACAGTCATTCTCTCATTACCTGATTCTTTTCTCTGAAATTGAAGGTGGAACAGCATGATCTGACACCCCCCGCTTGTAATTAGGACGCCCACTCATCACGAAATGCAAATCCATTCCTTCTTTAAGATCATCATAAGTGATGTATGACTTATCGTACTTCTTACCATTCAAATAAACCTCCTTCACGTATACATTTTTCTTCGACCAGTTCTTGGTTGTCACTCGAATATGCTTGCCATTACTCATTTCCATATCCACGGCAGCCAATCCCGGTGAACCCAAGTTGTAAATATTACTTGACGGAGCTGTGGGGTAAAAACCCATCGTGTTGAATATATACCAGGCTGACATCTGCCCGCAATCGTCATTCCCACTCAATGCATCCGGTGTATTCCCGTAAAAAGTATCCATGATATAGCGTAACTTTTCCTGACATTTCCACGGTTGTTTCAGGTAATTGTAAAAATACAATATCTGATGACAAGGTTCATTACCATGCCAATATGCCCCAATACGCCCTTGAATATCATGGGCCCCCGGAATATCATCGGCCATCTTGGTCACGAACATAGAATCCAACCTCTCCAACAACAAACGTTCACCCGCTTCATTGATATATCCCTGAATATCATGAGGTACATACCAGGAATATTGTAAAGTAAAACCTTCTGTAATATCCCCCCAACCATGCACGGAACCCGGTCCCTGATACGCGATCGGAGAGAAAGGTGTACGCCAGTTCCCCTGACTATCCCGCCCACGCATATACTTGGTTTCCGGGTCTATCAAATTCTTATATGACAACGCACGTTTCATAAAGAAGCGATAATCTTCCGTTTTCCCCAACTTCTCGGCTACCTGGGCGATACAATAATCATCATAAGCATATTCCAAGCTCTTGGATACCGATTCTTTCTCCTTATCAAAAGGAACCCATCCCAATTTCGTGTATTCCGGCAGACAATCATAGTGCGGGTTTGTGGCAGTCGTTTTCATGGCCTCGTAAGCCCGCTCGTAATCAAATCCTTTCACATCTTTCATGATGGCGTCGGCAATCACGGACACGGCATGATAACCGATCATACACCACGTCTCGTTCCCGTAAAAAGACCAAATAGGCAACATGTGTTCCACACTTTTATCATAGTGTACTAGCATGGAATTGATAATATCCGCATTTATCTCCCGTTGCACCAAATTAAACAAGGGATGTAAAGCCCTGTACGTATCCCACAAAGAGAATACCGTATAATTCGTGAAACCTACCGCCTGTCCGATATTCTTATCCAACTCCCGGAAACGCCCGTCGGCATCTTGGAAAATAAAGGGATGCAAGAAAGCATGATAAACAGAAGTATAAAAAGTCTCTTTTTGTTGTTGTGTTCCTTCTATCACGAACTTTGACAACTGTTCTTCCCACAACTTCTCCCCTTCCGCCTTCAAAGAAGCAAAATCCTTTCCTTCCAGTTCCTGCATATTGTTCGCGGCCCCCTCCGTGCTAACAGCAGAAATAGCTACTTTCACGGTAATCATTTCGCCTTCCCGGGTCGGAAAACGCATCCAAAAACGTAAATCCTTTCCCCAAGCCTCCAAATGACTACGGAAACGTTTCGTGTTATAGATCACCGGTACCGTATCCTGCATGATACCAAAATCCTCGAATGGCCGGGAAAATACTGCCGTGAAATACACGTGACGTTCCGGTCCCCAACCCTTCACCAGCTTATACCCGGTCAACGTGGAATCATTTTCTACCCGGAGATTACTCCACGGACAACTTTGCCAAAGCGTGTGATTCAAATCCAGCAAGACAAAAGAGCTATCGGAGGCCGGATAAGTGAATCGTAAAATACCACTCCGTATACCAGAGGTCATTTCGGCCTTCACCCCGTAATCCAACAAATCTACCCCGTAATAATTCGGGGAAGCCCATTCCCGATCATGACTATAACGGGAACGATAACCGGAATCCGGTTTCTCGTGTGTTCCGGGAGTAAAATGAATCTTACCCGTACCCGGCATAAAAAGAAAATCTCCCAAATCCGGAATTCCCGTACCGCTCAAATGCGTTAAACTAAAACCAAGTAAGGTTGCGTGATCATACTTATACCCTGCCGCAGCATCATAATAATCAAAATCCGTGTCAGGACTGATCTGAATTCCACCGAAAGGAATCTGTGAACCGGGATAAATATTTCCGTACCCGGAAGTACCAACCAACGGCCGCACGTACGAGATTAACGGCTGTTCCTGAGCATACACAAATTTACATGCCAGTAAAGCTAAAACAATAATGATATGTCTCATCAATTCAATATTTATAATAACAATTTATTCTTCCGATGTCCTTGGACTATTTTCCTCCCTCAATCACATCTTGATGAAATGCATCCAACATTTCAAGTTTAACAACATCACTATCACATGCCATTATCGGTATATATAAAAATCAAACGTCCGGGTTTACACTAATTTGATATAAATCCAGACGTTTTTTGAATCTATTATTTTACACTATTCAATATTGTTTCAATCTCTTCTTTTTCAGAAGGACGAGTCGCAAAAGCCGTAATAATTTTAAAATCCCTGTCGATCAAAATAAAACGAGGAATAGAAGCCAGATCCCAAGACTCCTGCAAAGCATAAGGATCAGCCAAATATTCCTTAATACGAGGAGGAATCCCTCCCTTTTCTAATTTCTCTTTCCAACGTTTCACCTCCAAATCAATAGATATTCCAACAAATTGAATCCCGGGATATTTTTCACTTAATTCCTGAAAACGAGGCATCTGAGCCAAACAAGGTAAACACCAAGTAGCCCATATATCCACGAACAACGGTTTTCCCTTCAGATCACTTAATTTCAATTCATTCCCGTCAATATCTTTCAAAAGGATATCCGGAGCCAAACGACCTTCCATCAAAATCGCTCTTCTTTGTAACTTAGCTGAAAACGCTTGTTTTAAATCTTTGTTTTGGATTTTCTGCGTGAAATCTTTATACAATTTATAGTCTGCCTTCTTCAGTCCACTGTCCAATAAACTCGCATTCTCCTGTACTTTCATCAATTCCAAAAATGTCACCGATTGTGGAAACTCAAATACATTGGAAGAATAGCATTCACCCAACACATCCCGAACTTCCGCAAGTTCCAGATAATCATCAGAAGTTGTCAATTCTTTCAACAACGGTTCAACAAAGAGTTTAATCGTCTGGTAGAAAACATTTTTCTTTTCCTGTTTCACCTCCGCCGTGTCATCCCATCTACTCAATTGTCCGTACGAAAAATAATCCAAATAAATTTGCACTTGACAAGCTTTAACTCGAATAGCTTCCAATTCGCGGAACCGATCATCTACTTTCGTCAACCGATTCAATTCTTGCAACCGAACCCCGATCAGAGAATCTATCTTTATCCGACACTCATCAAAAGTCGGTATTCTGCTATTTGAATCCAAGGCCCATTTCATAGGATCAAACATCTTCCAGCCACTTAATCGTTCACGTCCTTTTAAGTAAACATTTGCCTCTTCCCCTACTCCTTGAAATTGTCCACGAGCTACAGAATGCCCCAACTTCACTTTCAAATCATCCCCAGGCGACAAATACAACAAATTATGACCGATCAAGTAATAAGTCGGTCGTTTCAATTTCAACTCCAACTGAAACAAACCGTTAGAATCAACCTCGATCAACATTTTACGGTCATGTATATTTACAGCAATTCCACAATTTTTTATTTCTACTTTTTTTATTTTGAAATCCTTCAACGAGCCGGATATCTTAACGATACCCGCACTCGCAGAAAAGAATGTAGTAAATACAAATACTAACAATACTATTATCTTCTTCATTTCCATATTTTTTTAATTAGCAGCTCTCCAACTCATTTTTTTAATCTTTGTCAAACCTGTCCAACAAGAATTTGGCACAGGAGTTACCTCCACCTTATCCGGATTCATGTCTTGAATATATTTACGTAACGTACCTCCATTCGTATTATTATAAGTCGCCACGTAAACCGGATTAGCAGAAGGTTCTATCTGGGTATCACACTTCAACATCGTTATTTGATCTTCTCCGAAATCCTCCAATAAATAACATTTTTCGTTCCCCTTATTATAATCATAAGCATACAATCGCGAACCGACCGCATAAAATACTACTGTACGACGAGAAGAGAAAGCGTAAAAATCCGCTTTATCAAAATCTATCGCCAGAGAAGAGCTAATCGTGTAAGCATCTCGTTTCGCCACACTGGATGAGACATAAAACTTATAAATATAAAATTCTCCGGAGCCATCTTTAAGAAGAGCGAAAGAATTACCATTCGTCGATCCCCCATCCGTGTTAAACGTGTTTTCTCCATACACCATCGTACGTCCCGTTTTGCGCTGGTCCCAATCAAAAGGATCACCTTCCACATCATTCATTGTTTTTGAGAACGAATCAAATGAAGACGCCACTCGCATAAAGCGTTCATTCGTTTCATCATACCATACAATTCCATTATAGCTGTTCAAACTGTACAATAAATAAGGTTTAGCTTTTAACCAAACATTAGGATTTGACTCTTCTCTATTTACAGGATCCATATAATAATCTCCCCCCAACATAAAGGACGATCCGACAAATATATACCCATTGTTACAAACAACAGCCCGATCATAAGTACTGGCAACATTTCCCAAATTATCTTTTATACGTGGAATAATATCCACCGGCACAAAGTCCGAATCGTAAGATTGAGATAAATACAATAATTTAGAGAATACATCCGTCTCATTTCCCTTAAACGTTTTACGATCCATGGAATAAGCCTGGGATTTTGTCAACACCCACAATTTGATATTCTTATCATTATTATTGTAACCAGTGTGAATTACATCCACAGGATCTCTCAAAACAGGTAAACCGCTATCTGCCAATAAATCCCTACATAATACAGTATCAGTGCTCATTGCCAACATTTGTACATCCGCTTCGCCTTCCCGGTTTTCTCCGATCAACAGGATACCCCTTGAATAAGGAGCCCCGACATTAAGTGAGGCTGTTGCGACTGCCACAAGATCAGTCTGGCGGTCAATTACTCTAAAATACAACGTATAACTACGAGGATCCAGTTTTACCGGGTAATCCAACGTGCGTGTTGTCCCCAATAAAACAGTACTATTATAAGCCACGTTAGCCCTCCATTCGTACTGGAACCGTGTCGTATCCTCTGGATCTGCCATCGTCATAGTAACTTTAGGATCAATCTTTAAAGTCGTTACTCCCATCGTCACATTATAACTACCATTTATCCCCTCGATAGTAGTTTCATTTACATCATGATAATCGTAAGAACCCTTGTCATCATAACAGGCTGCAAAAAATATTCCTAACAATACATATAATACTTTCTTCATAATCTTCTCAATTAATAGAGTAACACATCAATCATAATAACCTTCATCCGGAATCCAAGGTACCCCGATTTTAGATGCCCAAGGACAACCGCTAAAATACATCAGACGTCCATCATCTTCCAACACCGGATCTTTAGCATTATACCGATCAATTAAAAGCTGAGACATCGTTTTTGCAATCAAACTCTGTAACACCGTCGGCATTGTTGTCGTACTCATAAAATCATTATATGTCAAATCAAAACGCTCGCAAATCATCTCTAGCTTCTTACGGCTGAAAGCCCCCCAATACCCCGATTCTGCACCATCATTATAAGGAGAACTATCCGTTCCGATCCATACCGTTGGCCTGACCATCATATCACTAAACCGGATTTCATGCAAGGATGCATCAAAATGTTCACGAACATCTCCACTCGTAAAACCTTTCACTGCATCCCATTCCGGAAAAGCAAGTTTGAAATACTGATTTTCTACCAATTTCAACCCTAAAACCTTTTCTCCATGCTGGAGAGATTCGGTACGTATTAACCTGACGGGAACCATCGCCATATATTCCCCGGCCCCAATCATAATATCGTTCTCCAGCGGCAGATAATCCACATTCACCACGGCTGTAGTGCTATCCGGATTTACTTCTACCCGAAAAGTTCGATCATAATCCTTCACAGAACCGGTAACCATCACTTTTATATCAACCGTGGCCGTATCCGCATTTCCCAATTGCATGAATTGCACCTCTGTGAAGGGCTGATAAGGCCAAGTGCGTTCATTTCCCCACGAGCTTCCCCATTGCACCGCAAAATACACTCCCTCCAATCCTTCATAATCCATCAAATCTTTTTCACACCCCGATAAAAAGATCGGTAACATCAATATATAATAGAATATCTTTTTCATAATTCACTATTTAGAAGTATCCGTATTCGTTCTTTGACTGGTTTCACTATCCGGTAGCGGAACAACATATTTATTCAACTCAACATTCATCGTTCCGCTTGCCTGCGTTCCATCAGGAATATTCACAATCTCTTTCCGTTTATAGAAAAAGAACATTTGCCCCTCACCCAACATCTCCTTTCGATATTCCGAAGCAATATAATTTTTTAATCCATCGACTGTCGGATAAACACTGAAACAATTCCGGGCATTACGAAGGGTATTCAAATAACCGACAGCTTCATCCAAATCATCACAACATTCCGCGGCGATCAAATACACCTCGCTCAATCGGATCAACGGTACCATGTAACGATAAGTTCTCGTACCGGAATTATCCTCGAAATCTTCATATTTTCGGTGATATAAAACCGAATTCCCGTTATTATTATAAGTCGCCCAAATTTTGTAGCGATAATCATTCTTATCATCATACAACTCTTCAACCCGTCCGCTATTCAAAGTTCCGGCAAAAGTCAAGATTTTTGCCGTCTCAAGAGTAGGGGCAAACAGCGTCTCATGAATTGTCCCACGGGAAGAATTATAACAACCAAATAATACCTCAGTTGAAAACACTCGGTCAGGAGTAGAACTACTTGTTGCGGCCGCATTCGTTACAAATGGAAACAATTCCGTACCCGAATCCCGAACGGCCTTCAATATTTCTATCGCCGTAGCGTATGCCAAAGTCCTATCACCTCCCCACAAATAAACTCTGGCTAACAAAGCTTTCACCGCATAATAATTCATTCTGAATTGACGTAAATTCACATCCGTATCGTCATACACGTTTTTATTCTCAACTAAATAAGGATCAGACATCTTCAACAAATCTAAAGCATCCTTCAAATCTTTTATCACCAACTCCAACGCTTCCGTCCCGGGTAACAGGGATGACATCTGTTGTTTAGACGTTGTCTGATAAGGGATACTCTCTTTGCTCAACTCGGAAGGAATCGGCCCAAAAAGCCGCAACATATCAAAATGCAGCATGCCACGCAACGCCAAAGCTTCCCCCTTGATCATGCTGAAATAAGGCTCGGGTAAATTATCATTCTTCTCTCCGCATTTTTCAATAATCGTGTTACAATTAGCTATCACCAAATAGCACTTCTTCCACATATTATCAAACAACGTCTTTTCATTCGTTCCAGTAAAAATTAACTTTATATACTGATGAAAAGCGTGCGTTGATGATGAAAAATTCGTGTAATACTGTCCCATGGCATCCAAAGCCCCAGCCGTCAAATCCAACCCGTACAATTGGGTTGTATTCAATTCTATATAAACACCATTCAATGCTTTCACAAAACCTTCACGATCCTTAAAAAGCATGTCCTCTGATAGCCTATCTGAAGGTGTAACATTAATCCAAGATTCACAGGAACACAAGGACATCAGGATAATTAGCAATCCATTACTTATTATATATCTCAGTTTTTTCATCTCAAATCATTTTAAAATCTCAAACCTAAAGACATCGAAACCGAACGAGCAAACGGGTAATCAATTCCCCTTTCATTTTTCACGGTAGACACTCTAAAAATATCATTCATGTAGACCCTCACGTTAAATGAAGAAGCACCGATAGTTCGCAGCCATTTCCCTTGAGATTCATACCCCATCGAAATAGACTCTCCCGAGAAGACATTATTGTCAGCAACGAAACGAGAAGACATCGGAGTCTCGTCGGTTGTTGAAATAGCTTTAAATTTTGCGTTATCGCCAGGCTGTTTCCAACGATCATACAAAGCCCGCTTATCTTGATTATAATAAGCATCATCCACGGAAATATTCTCCACCTTCTCGTACAATGTAGAAAGGAATATCTGTCCTCCCACCCGGTAACGGAAATTAGCCGAAATAGAAAAACCTTTATAATAAAACGAGGTCCCGATAACACCTTCAAAATCCGGATCACTATTCCCGACAACAACCTCGTCATCATAACTATGCGTGAAAGTTTGAGTTCCATCTTTACGAATAAAGATTTCACGACCCGTGATTGCATCAATACCTGCCGAACGAACTGCCCATAAATCAGAAGGACTACCACCGTCATAATACCTCAGCATATTTTTCGATTTATTATCCGCGTTAAACTTATCCAGATACCGACTAACATTCCGGTACTCGGAAGCCAAATGACGTAATGTCGCATTCACGGACCAAAGCACATTTTCACGTTTTATCATTGCATAATTCAACATAACCGTGTACCCCTTCGTCAATTGTTCTCCAACATTTGTGGGCGAGGAAGTCGTTCCTGTCGACGAAGGCATCCCGACATATACTAGCAACGGGTCTGTTTTCTTCGAAAAATAATCGAAATTCACTCGCAAACGATTATCCAATAAATACAAATCAAAACCGATATTACGATCCAACGTTTTTTGCCATTCCAAATCCTCGTTTCCAAACGTCTTGATCAACGTGCTCACCCCCCACGGGTTTGTATGATGACTATTATACTCGTAAATCTTCATAGCGATATAGGCATCAAAATTCTGATTACCGGGATTCCCGATAGAAGCTCTCAATTTCAACTGATCTATCCATTCTACACCTTCAAAGAATGCTTCATTATGTACATTCCATCCCAACCCCACTGACCAAGTATTAGTGAACAACTTATTGACTCCGAAAACTGAAGCCCCGTCTGCACGCCAACTGGCATCGAACAAATAACGATTCCGATAAGAATAACCTAAATTCACATAATAACTAGCTGTTCTACGTTTCACTTCTTGGAATACTTTGTTATCCTTATTATAATCTTGAGCAAAGATTGGATTTGAAAACTCATCATCAATAAAACCACGCATCGTGTAACCGCTTACATCTGAAGAAGACTGGGTAAAACGCATCCCGGCAACAGCATTCACCATGTGGCGCTCAGCCAACAATTTACCGTAAGTAACACTCAAATCACCATCATACCCGAAAATATATTTGTTGGATTCCGTGTATTCTCCCTTTTTATCCGTCTCGACACCCACGTACGCTGCATTAAAAGGAGAAGAAAATTTCTGGGCCAACTCACTCGATTTATTTAACCCGATCTTTCCTCTTACCTGCAACTCTTCAACCGGCCGCCAGTTCATTTCGAAATTATTCGTAAAACCAAAAGTTTTGGTATGATCAAAATTATTATTACATAAATCATAATAAGGCCCATATACATTCTCCGTTTTCATTGAAAATGTCGAAAGATCCAAATAAGAATAAGATTCCAGAATTTTTACCGGATCTCCATTCTCATCCGTCTTACGGAAATAAGGATTCACTCGGGCAAATTTGGAAAAAGGTACACTTTCCCTTTTGGCTATAGTATAATCAACATTAAACGAATTAGTAAAAGATAACTGCCCTTTACGATACATCAACCGAACATTTCCATTTACTACATCCCGATCAGATCCTTTCATTACCCCCTGAGTCTTACCGTAACTCACACCTATACCGTAACGAAAACTCTCATCACCACCTTCAAGAAATACATTATGCTTATGAGTTGTTGCAAACCGTAAAGGTTCATTCAACCAATAGGTATCTACTCCCCTCCGCACTTCGGCTAAACGATTGTTATATTTAACTTCTTGCGCAACAGCCCCCAGATATCCGTCGGGTCCCATACTCTGGTAAATCGCCCCACAAAGTAACTCGTATTCCAATTTTTCTTCGGCATTCATCAAATTATAATCCGACAAATCGGCAAAAGTAAAATTTAAGTTTCCTGTATAATTCAACCTCAACTGCCCGGCTTCCGGAGCTTTCGTTTCTACAACAACAACACCATTGGCTGCTTTTGCCCCGTAAATTGCGGTGGCTGCCGCATCCTTCAATATGGTGATACTTGCCACTCTATCCACACTCAAATCACTAATTGTTGCCAATGTCGATTCAAAACCGTCCAGAATGAACAATGGTTGATTGGGATCTGTATTATATTCTTCAGTCAAACCAATAACACTAGTCTTACCACGAATCTCAATATTCGGCAAATGATTCGGGTCAGAACCAAATTCATTATTTTCCATGATCGCAAAAGCGGGATCCAAAGTCTTCAAACTTTGTAAAATATTAGAATTACCAACCATCTTCAACTCTTTCGTCGTGAATGTTGTTGAAGAACCCGTGAAACTCTCTTTTTTACGAGTAAATATACCGGTAACAACCACTTCATCAACCTGTTTCACATCTTCCCGCAGCACAACATTAATCGTGTCCTTCCCCTGATACTTTATTTCTTGAGATTCCATCCCGATAAACGAATATATCAGTAAAAAATCTTCTTTCATCTGAGGTAATCTCAATGCATACATTCCGTCTTGATCTGTCACAGCACCTAATGTTGTTCCTTTAACAACCACGGTTACGCCCGGAATGGGTTGTTTCTGCGTATCCGTCACTTTCCCAACAATCTTAATTTCTTTCGTCTTTTGCTGCAAAGCCTCTGTTCGTTTAACTAGCATAACCAAATCTTTGTCGAAAACGGTTGTCAAGGAAGTTCCTGCCAACACGTCCGTCAACACGTCACATACCTTTTTATTCTTCACGCTGACATCAACCGAAGAAACCGTATTCATCTGTTCCGCATTATACAAAAAACGTAACCCCGTTTGCTTGTGAATCGCATCAAACAACTCGTACAAGCTTACCTTCGTCAACTTTAGCGTTACAACCTGTTCCTGCCCCAAGCTTCTAGCCGACACAGAAAACACGAAAAACATGACAAAAATGCAACACAATCTCATAATTTTCCAGATTTTTTCATGCGCTCTTATTCGAAAGAGACACAACATTCTCTTTTTTTTCATAAATTTGTAATTAAATTTTATAGTTAAACACGATAACAACATCCGGCAAGATGAGTTATCAATTACTATCATTCGGAGAGTCTCCACAACTCTCCGTTTTTTATTTATCGCTAACAATCACCGTCCTTCCTTTTATACTAAAACGAACATCCGAAATCTTTTCCAACAGCGACAACAACTCTTCTATATCCGCATACCGCTGCATATTTCCATAAAATCGCACCTCTTTAAGTGATTCATGCTGGAAAAACACATCCACATCATACCATCGTGCCGCTTTATCCATGACTGATTCCAAACGCTCGTTCACGAAAACGACATCCTGATTCTTCCACGCGATATACGGGTACACGTCCACATTCGTAATCTCCGATTCTCCGGTAAAAACATTCACCACGGCCAGTTGATTCGGTTTCAATTGTTTTTCCGGAGTTGCCTCGTTTGCCTTAAAACCGATAGAGCCCTCGACCAAAACAGCCTGTATCTCATCCGGCTTATAAGTATTCAGGTTAAACTCCGTCCCGTACACCCGCAAACTATACTCTCCGGAATGTACCACGAAAGAACGTTGTACATCCTTATGTACCACGAAATATGCCTCGCCCTTTAACCGAACTTCCCGGCTATCCCCCGTAAATTGAACAGGATACTCCAATTCCGAATCTGCATTCAACCAGACATTCGTTCCATCCGCCAGAGTCACAAAAAACTCTCCGCCCCGGGGAACTATAATTTTATTGTATAGCAACCGTCCTGCTTTCGGAGTTGCCTGAGCCGTATCGTAAACAAGCCCTTTCTTCTCTTTCACCTGCACGAAAGACCCATCCTGTTCCCGGATCACTTCTTCGTCCTGCATCAGATCAACCACCTCTCCGGAAGAAAGAATCAGTTTCGCCTTCGGTGATCCGGGACGAATCGTTTCAATCCCATTCGCCAGTTTATCTTCTCTGGAAGGACTATTTAATAAATACAATCCTCCCAAAGTAACGATTATCGCCACCGAAGCCGCCACCCTATAGCAAATTTGACGAACCTTCGCACGACGAATACGACGCACCATAAGTTTTTTTCCCCGTACAAGATCAACGCTTTGCTCCTTCTCCACCCAACGAACATGCTGGCAATCTCTCAAAAACATCTCGAATGCTTTTCGATTTTCCGGTTTTTCTTCCACCCAACGTTCCACCACACGACGTTCCTCCTCCTCCAACTCTCCGTTGAAATAAGCTAACAAACGGGCCTCCATTTCTCCTTCGATATATTCTTTTTCCATAAAGTATAATAAGTTTTCACTATTAATACCGGAAAATGAAAAAAAGGTCTAATGGTTTCTGTAAAAAAATCACATCTATTTTATTCCCGCCGACAGAAAAAAAGCAAAAAACCGGAATACATCTCTTTATTCAAGCGTTCTCTCAATTTCCTCACCGAATTACCCAGCAATGTCTTCACAGTCGAAACAGAAATCCCATAACGCTCAGCTACCTCCCGGTATTTCATCCCTTCCACGAAAACACATTTCATAACATCCCTACTCCGTTCCGGTAATTGACTAATTTCCTCCAACACCTTTGAGACGATTATATCATGGCGCTCATTATACTCCTCGAAAACAAGATCCACCTGATCAAGCGACATCACATGACGAAACACATCCTGTTTCTCGATCTTCTTCAAACAACGATTCCGCACGGAAACATACAAGAAAGAAGCCAATGTCTCCGGCCTCAATTTTCGATAAATCTTACCGTTCCAAATATCAATAAAAAACTCTTGTATCACATCCTCCGCGGAATCCATATCATGTAAAAATGTATCTGCCCACACGACCAGAGTACTGTAATAGACATCAAAAAGCATTTCCATTCCTTTGGGATCATCGGAATGTAACACCACGCATATTTCTTGATTCCTATCTAATCTAGAACCATTCACTTTATATCTTCCTAAATTGTACTCGATTAACACAGCTTTATCACAAAAGTAGAAAATAAATACTTCTCCCCCAAAAAGCACCAGTAAATTTTCTGAAAACGTAATATCACTAATCATGAAAAACAAAAGAGAGGTTAGTCTTGTCGATTAACCTCTCTTCATCTATTTTCCGAAATAACCTTACTTCACTTCTTCGAGAATCTTCGTGATGAACTGGAACACGTCCTCCACGGTACCATGTCCATTCACTGAAAAATGTTTCTTTTGAGCCTTGTAGTGATCGGCCACGGGTAACGTTTTGGCCTTGTACTCGCGGAAACGATTTTCAATCACTTCCTCATTGTCATCGGAACGCCCCTCGATCTTGGCACGTTCCAACATACGACGCATCAACTCGTCATGAGGCACCTCAATACTCACTAAAGCACTAAGCGGATGTCCCGTCTTTGCCAACATTTCATCTAGAATCTCGGCCTGTCTAACCGTTCTAGGAAAACCGTCAAATAGAAAACCGTTAACACCTTTACAATGTTCGATACTGTTTTCAATTAATGCAACCACGAACTCATCAGACAATAATTCGCCTTTATTGATAATTCCGGCAGCCATTTTACCAAAATCCGAACCCTCGGCGATCTCTTTACGGATCATTTCACCCGTTGACAGGTGAGCCAAATTGTATTTCTCAACAATCTTTTTAGCCTGGGTTCCTTTCCCAGCTCCTGGAGGGCCAAACAATGCAACATTTAGCATGACAATAACTTTATTTTATTTCTTTTGATGTATTAATTGTTTCATGTTTATGAACTCTGCAACAAAGGTATATTTAAATCTAAACTTTAAAATAGAAAAGTCAGATTATTTTCCAATAAAGTTATTCATGTCTATACATATTCAGGCCAAATTATTCCTCCACCTTTTCAAGTAGATCCATATCCGTGTAATAAGTTCGATGTTGAGACTTCTTGCCCGTTGCATTCATCTTGGCCAAAACGTACCGGATATTTCCCTGGTTATCAACCTCATAATCCTCAACAAATCCATACTTAAAATCTTGTGGCATATACCTTCTGCCATTTTCATCCGGGATAGATCTCTTGTAGGCAGGAGTAATAATTTTCACTTTTTCGTCAAGCTCAAATTTCTTATTCTCGTTAATATATTGCTCCTTCAGTTGCTTTTCTTGCTCCCGATATTTAGCAATAGTTTCCTCCAGCTCTCTCATGGAAGCCAAAAACTCTTCTTTTGTCATAGTCTAATTCATTTATCGAAATAACTAAATCACTTTTCACACAAACATGTGAACATCACCTTGCAGTTACAAATATATAAAATAATTTAAATATATTGCGTTATTTGTTTTTTATTTGACTAGGTTGGCCATAAATACATGTCATTTCCCCGATAAAGGTCACTACACCAGACTAATTCATATTATTTTAAACTATTTTTCCTCCCCCCTTACACTTGAACAACAAGCCAATCCCTACCCAACACCAACGGAACATAAACCGAAACATATGTCTATGTTATGTTCGTGTTATGTAGTTGTTATGTTCTTGAGCAAGAGAAAAGATTGCCCAACCTGAAAGCAAGGATATCCCAGAGTGATTTTCGTTTTAGTAAAGACACTTGAAAAGTACGCTACAATTTCGTACATTCGCAACCATTTCCACGATGAAAAAAATATGAATAAAAAGAAACCCGTAACCCGAAAAAAAGCAGCCAAGAAAAAGCGAAGTATCCTCGCCCGCATTTTTAATACATTATTATTAAGTGCGATATTCTGTGCCATTCTTGTCGGACTATTCGTGTGTTGCGTGTATTACGGGATGTGGGGAAAAATTCCGGATTACCGGGATCTGAGAGAAATCCGCAACAGCGAAGCATCCTCTTTATATAGCGAGGACGGGGAACTGCTTGGAAAATATTACGTGGAGAATCGCACGAACGTCATGTTCGGGGGAATATCCCGGAATGCCGTGAACGCACTTATTGCCACCGAAGACGTGCGCTTTTACGAACATCACGGGTTCGACAAGGTCAGTATGCTACGCGTCTTATGCAAGACTTTGCTTCTTGGGGACAAGAGTTCGGGAGGTGGAAGCACCATTAGCCAACAATTGGCCAAGAACCTGTATCCCCGCCAATACAACAGCCGATTCATGATTCCCGTGATTAAAATAAAGGAAATCATCACGGCCCATCGCCTCGAAAAATTGTACACGAAAGACGAGATTCTAACCCTCTACCTGAACACGGTATCTTTCGGGGAAGGCACGTTCGGTATTGAAAGTGCGGCGCAGAAATATTTCTCCACGACAGCCACGCATCTCTCTATACCGGAGGCAGCCACGCTGATCGGATTACTGAAAGGTCCCTCCTACTACAATCCGCGGGTACATCCCGATCGCATGTTACAACGCCGGAACACGGTAATCGCTCAAATGGTCAAGTACGACTACCTGACCGAAGAGGAAGGAGAAATCCTGAAAAAAGAAAAAATGCAACTCCGGTTCAAACCTCTGAATCATTATTCCGGATTGGCACCCTACTTGCGGGAACAAATCCGGCAGGATGCCATGCGGCTTATCGCCGAGTACAACGAAGCCAACAGTACCAATTACGACCTGTACAAGGACGGTTTGAAACTAACGACCACGATTGACGCGGAAATGCAACGGTATGCGGAAGATGCCATGCGTCAACACATGAAATCACTCCAGCACTCATTCTACACGCATCTGGGAAAACAGGAACCGTGGGATAAAGAGAAAAGTATCCTTGACAACGCAATCCGGGAAAGCGAGGTTTACAAGCAATTAAAACGTCAGGGCCTTGGCGAGAAGGCGATCCTTGCTGCCATGAACGAGAAAAAAACAATGACCATTTACAGCGCCTACCAGGGAGATACCGAAATGCAGATGTCCTCGATCGACTCGATCAAGCATTACCTGAAAATATTACAGCCCGGCGTGATTGCCGTGGAACCCCATTCGGGCAAAATAAAAGTATGGATCGGGGGACTTGATTTCAAGTATTTCCAATACGATCAGGTATTGGCTCCCCGTCAGGTAGGTTCGGTTTTCAAACCGGTGGTTTACAGCGCTGCCATTGAACACGGGGCTCGGGTGGACGCCTATTATAATAACGAGCAAAAAAGTTACCCGGCTTACGACAACTGGACGCCCCGGAACTCGAACAACCAGTATGGCGGTTATTATACTTTAAAGGGTGCGTTAAGTCAATCTATCAACACGATTGCCGTCGAGGTCCTGCTACAAACCGGGATCGACACGACAATCTCTCACGCCCACCGTCTGGGAATCAAAAGCGATTTGCCCACCGTACCTTCAATAGCCTTGGGAGCCGCGAATATTCCTCTTCGGGAAATGATCCTTCCCTATCTATGTTATGCCAACAACGGGGTATCAACCACCCCTTATTACCTGACTTCGATAAAAGACCGGGAAGGCCGTATTATTTACGAGGCCGATCCCCCGCGACGGGAACGGGTGATCCCGGCAGATCAGGCACACATCATGTCGTCCATTCTTTCCGCCGTTATTCAAGAAGGTACCGGAAAGAGACTCATCAATAATTACGGGTTAAATGTCGCCCTGGCCGGAAAGACCGGGACAACACAGAATCAAGCCGACGGGTGGTTTATCGGGTATAATCCCCGTATCGTCGTGGGTATAAGAGTCGGGGCAAACAATTCCCGTGTACATTTTAATTCCACTGCACTAGGACAAGGGGCTAACATGGCCCTTCCCATTTTCGGGCTATTCATGCAGGAATGTTTAAAAAGCGGTACATACGGTTATTGGGCCAACCTGTCATTCCCCGTTCCCCCGTCGTACGCGCAAAAAGAACTGGAAGTTCCTACTTTTAAAGAAAATATAAATATTCTTGAAAAGTTGACCAATCAGAAGTTAGAAAAAGTAAAACACGAAGCTACTGATGTTCAATCCGACACGCCTAAAAAGAAAGGATTCTTCCGGAAAATCGGTGACTTCTTCAAAAAGAAAGACAAAAAATAAGCTATCATGAAAACGATCGACAAGACAACACTTATTCTCTCGCTTATTATACTGGCTATCGCCTTTAGCATTATATCCATAATAGCCTCCCCGGCCGAAATACGCTACACGTGGCAAGGCTTCAACCCGTGGAATACAGTTCAAGCCGTTCCGCTCATGTTCCGACGTTTCCTGAAAATGGATGATTGGATCACTTATTCATTATCCGTGTTGATCATCGCTTACCTCTGGTGGAGAATATATGCCCTTGTGAAGAAGTTAAAACTTGCTAGAGGCAAGTTTTAAGTTACAGGTTACAAGTTACATTTGCCTGCGGCAAGTTACAAGTTATTTACCAGCGCACGTTAAACGGCGGTAGCAACCTGTAACTTGCAAACTTGTAACCTGCAACTGAAAGAATAAGAGGTGCCTTGGGCACCTCTTATTCTTTCACCCCGTACACGCTCTGGGATATGCGTTTCACCGCAACCACGAAGAACCCGGTAAGAACCAGATTCAGCACCAAGCTCAAGATTGAAATAATCAAGGCAGGACCTCCCAACTGGTACCCCATGGCAATCACGATGATTCCGGCACCGACTTCTCCCCGGGTAAACATCCCGATAGAAAGAGCCAGTCGCTCCTGAATCTTGCGATCCCGGTAGAAGAACAACGGGAACATCTTCCCCAGATTCGACAGGATCGTCACGATCACCACGTGGAATATCAACATTCCCCAACCGGGCATTCCATCCCCTCCGGTCTCCAACCCGATGAAAATAGGGGTACTCAACCCGACTAAAAACATAAAAAGATAAGATATAAAACTAGAGGCTCTCTCCTCTTCCCGAGAATGATTATGCACGGTTTTCATCACCATACCCAGCACGAATGCCGGCAACAGCACCTCGATATGAATCGCTCCATCCTGTCCCATGAAAGCTTTAGAGATTAAATATACACTCTCGAAAGCGGCAACGATACAAACGGAATAGAGCAGAATCGCCCGCCACGATTGCGGCAGATTCAACGAACTCAGACGTTTCCACCCGAAGATCAGAAGTATGCAAACAACAAGAATAATGACAAATAACTGCCACTTGAAACCGATCATCAATATCTGCAACGGGATCATCAACAGAATCGTGTCCAGATCATCAAATATCGCCAAGACCTGCGTTTTCTTGTAAATCCATTCCCTCTTCAACCCGGCGGCAGCAAGCATCGTGAACAGGATTCCCGCCGAGGTGGGAGCCGCAAACCGGCTGATCAACAGATTATTTTCCCACGAAAGTCCGGTATCCAGAAAGAATATATAATAACAAGCGATAAAAAGCCAGGGGACGGCTGCCGTCGCCATGGCAATAAAATAGTCTGTCGTGTACGAACGCCACTTAGCCTTATCCAGCTCGAATTCCCGCCCCACGTTAATCATGATAAAAGCAAGACAAATAAACATGAGCCACTTACTTACCGATGCGAGTACTCCATACGAACTTCCCATAGCAGAAGGAAGTATTTGAGAAAAAAATAAACCGCAAAGTAAGAATATAGAAAATAAAAAAACCTTCTTCATCCGATTCTAATTAATTCACCGCAAAGATAGGCATTTTCGAGCAATTCTCCATACACTATTTAAAATGAATCTAGTTAAAAAGTGTATACCAAAAACATTGATCTACTCGTATTTAATCGCGTCAGGTTTGTAAACACGGTAATCATAAAATCCACTTTTCCGTCGACTCGAAACGTTCACTTCAACACGATGAATATCAGGCGGAGCTTTCGGGTAAAAAGCAAATCGTATGCTCACGTTCTTCAATATCAGATTATCATTCCGTAGGTTCAAACTAAAACCCACCCCCCAATAGGATTGACTTTTAAGTATTGATTTCTCATCCCGGGCCAGCACACCCCAATCCACGAAAGTCGTGATCGAGGCCCGGAATCCTCTCTTGATATAAGGCAAAAAAAGCGTTGTCGACACCGAAGCCGAAAGGCGTTGGGTTCCCCGGACCGTGTCGGAATCAAATCCCCGGATACTCGCGTCCTCGAAATAAATATAATCATCCGGGTTCCGCTTCGTCCCCAGAATATAATCGGCATTGCAATAAAAGCGCAACCGATGTCGAGACAGATCATACAAGGGACTGATATATTGCGATCCCAGTTTCAGCACCCCGCTTTCCGCCGTGTAACCGTTCAGAAAAGTACCGTAAGCCGCGTACCAGGAATAGAATCTCTCCGTGTATTTATTGAACCAAGAATAGCGCCACTCGGTTCCGAGATACCCGTATTCCGTGAAATCACTCTTCTCGTACCCGAAAAGCAACGTCCCGGACAAGCCGGAAGGTATATCCTCGGTACGTCCGAAATCATAAACCAAGTTCGTTTTAAAATACTTGATCTTCGTGAAAGTCAAAGCTCCCATGATGCGATTCCGGTCATAATAATAATGATTGGAATCGCTCGATACCTCCGGACGATCGACAAAACTGGTACCCGTGTACCGTCCCGTCAGGTAAAAAATCCGGTTATAACTATATTTCTCCGGCAAGTAAAAAGAAGTACCCCCCCAGAAATCCCACAACCGGTAATTAAACAGCTCCACGGGCTTGTTAATATCCCGGTCCACGAGCGTCTTCGATGAATACACCCGGCTATAAGCCGCGCCTCCCGCCCATTTCGTCTTGTAGGTAATAAACTCTTTATCCAGTTCCAAACGCAAAATTTCCTGCTCGTGGGTATTCTCGTATTGCCCGTAAAAATCCATGTGCGACCCCAGTAAGTTGGCGGCCTTATACTCCACGAGATTCCCCCATTTCTGCTCCTTGCTTCCCCGGAAACTCGCCTGGTAATGGAGCCGATGCCCCAACCGGAACAAGTTCTTAGTTTCAAGTCCCAGATCCACGGCATTCAAGAAATTACTCCACACCTCTCCCGTCCATGAAAACTCGTCCTTGCAAATAATCACCAGATCAACCTGGTTCGTGTCACTAGCCACCTTCTCGATACCAATCAAAGCATCATCCACGTTCGACATCTCCTTCAACAACTGCTCGTTCTGTACCAACTCGAAAGGATCGACTTTCATGCCCGGCCTTACCGTCAACTGCTTCTTAATCACTCTATCGGCAGACTTCTGATGCACGGAATTAGCCATATTCAAAAACCACTGCAAACTATCCTGCAAAGGAACCGTGTCATTCACGCTCGTCCCGAAAGGAGGCAACACCTTCACGTAAATATCCCGGATCGTCTTTCCCCGGTAAGGTTTATAGCGATCCTCACTATTCTCCGTCTCGACAATATCAATATTAAACTTCCGGGGATTCACGAAAATCATCTTGTACAACTCTTTCGTCCATTTCCGGCGAAAAGCCACCTCTTTAATCTTGGAATACTCATACTGGAGCGTGTCCCGGATCAGGCTGTCCGGCTGGAAAACCACGTTACTCTGCTTCAAGGTATCACGCCACTCTTCCCACTCCAACTCGTTCTTTCCACGCACGTCTTCTGATAAAGGTCTTGCATCAGCTCGACTTTCCACGAGTAGTACCCATGCCAGAATCAATATCATACAACGAATTATCACACGCTTCTTCTCCAATAAAATTACTCTTCGTATATTAATGTTTTCAATCTATCGGAAATCCAAACCTCACGTTCCCCCTGTTCATTCTGATAAATAAAACAAGCATCAATATGAGGATTTTCTTCCACTATTCTTTTCGCTTCTTTTGTCCCTAAAACCATAAAAGCCGTGGCATACGCGTCCGCTTCCATACAAGTGGGGGCATACACGGAAGCACCCAATATATCTTGTTGGACAGGATAACCCGTCTTAGGGTTTATCGTGTGCGAATATTTTTTTCCATCCACCACGTAAAAACGACGGTAATTACCGGAAGTTGCAAGGGCTCCTTCCCGCAACGCCAACACGAGTTGCAGTTCCCGGTTGGCGGCCGTGGCGTCGTCAATCGGTTTGTCAATCCCGATATGCCAAGGGCGTTGTTTATTACTTTCACCTCTCACCCGGACCTCTCCCCCGATCTCGATCATGTAATCATGTACCCCGTTCCGGTCAAAGAACTCGGCAACGAGATCAACCCCTTGCCCCTTGGCGATAGAACTGGCATCCATCTGGATACCTTCCACCTGTTTTATGACCCGGTCTCCATCCAGTTGCACCTTATCCATTCCCACGTATCGCAATAAAGAATCGACTTTCTCTGCCGAGGGGAGTTTCTCGTTCTTAAACCCAAACCCCCAGACATTCACCAACGGGGCTACCGTGATATCGAACGCTCCCCCGGTCACTTGATTCACCTCTTTCGCCTTCGTGTACATCGCGATAAAAAGCGAATCCACCTGATCGCTCTCTCCCCGGTTCCACTTGGAAATCACGGAATTCTTGTTGAACATCGACAACGATTGATTCACTCGCTCCATTTCCTGCCGGATCTCGGCATCGTAATCCGTGTCACTCCGGTACGAGACATGATACGTCGTCCCGTACACGCCTCCTTCCGTGAAACGATACACATCACGCTGACATCCTACCACCAAAGTCAACACGCAAACCACTATCCCCAACTTTTTCATATCATCAATTAAAAATAATATCCCAAATTAAAATAAAAACCTAATTTCTTCGACCAGTCCGAGAGGCTGAACATGAAATCAATCGGGCCCACGATACTATCGTAGGAATATCCCACTCCCCCGCCGAAAATATCTTGCCCCCCGAATATATCAAAGAAATTCGCTTCCTGCTTGGCATAATTCCCGGCCAACGACACGTAATGATTACGCCCTATATTATAACGTAACGCGATCTTGGCCACCACCACCGAATTATCAAAGATTTCCAAATGCTGGATTCCCAAGAAAGGCAATTGCTGATCCACGTATCTCCCGGCAACATCCCCACCCATGCAATTCAAATAAGGATAGGGAACATCATGCCCGATCAAAACACGCCCGTATATTGAAGGGATAAACTTCACCCGCCGGGTGATAGACAACACGCTCTCGAAATCCAGACCGATCGCCGAAAACGGGGCCCCGTCATTATACGTGATCAGGTTATCCGTGTAGAGCGAATAATCCACCTTCAGTGACACACCCCGCGTCGGGTAATATCGTTTGTCAAAAGTCTCCAAATGAGCCAAACCGTAATAACTAAAGAAACCTTCCGGCTTCACCGTTATATTATGATCCTTGTCCGAAAACAGGAATGACTCGTAATTATAGTACTCGTAGCGAGCCCCCAGTTGCATTTTAAAATTACGGAAATAGATATCGGAAACACCCAAATTCACCCGATGAACCCCGTAATCCACGTTATCAGTCTTTTTACCTTTCGTGTAAATATCCAGATTATTATATTTGAACATGTAGCCCAACTCAAAGCGCCGCAAGAAAGTATTTCCCAACGAGTAATTCAACTTCACGTAAGGATTCATGCTCAAACGTCCGGTCAACGAGAGACGCGACCCACGCAAATCCTTGTGGGTAATCGTGGTATTCAGTAAAATTGCCGCCATTTCCTCTGAATCAAAACGGAAACCGAGATTCAACGAACTCATAGATTTCTGCTTCAAGATCAATTCCAAATTATATACCGGTCCCCCGCTAAGCTTGTAACTCACGCTCGAAAATGCCCCGATCCCGTACAACTCGGCTATCGCCTCGTGCAAATCGTCCAACGTGATCCGGCTGTAATCCTTGATCCGGATCTTCTTCCTCAACCACTTCTCGTCCCGCTCGTTTATACCGGACAAATGCACGTGCTCGATCATCACCGTATCGTTTACAAGAATTATGTCATCTATAACTCTTTTAGGAGCTTGATTTTCCGGGATTCCCAACTCTTTCTTCAACTTCATCAACTCGTCCCACTGGCTTCGGGCAACTTCCTCACCTCGCATGATCAACGTGTCGATCGCGCTTGAAGAGAAACTGGCGGCCGAGTAAGGATAAACATCCGGCTTGATATAAATATTCACCATTTTCTTGTTCTCCTCGTATTTCTGAATCCCCAGAAAAGAGGTCATCTGATCAATAATCCCCATCACGGACTCCAACCCGGCAGCATCCTTCAACTCCGCCTGCACGTCCACCCCGATAATAATATCGGCACCCATGGCTTTGGCTATATCTACCGGGAAATTATTGGAGATTCCCCCGTCAACCAGCACCATCCCGTCTCTCTTCACGGGAGCGAAAGCCCCGGGGATAGCCATACTCGCACGCATGGCCAAAGGCAGCACGCCACAATCCTGTATAACCTCCTTACCGTCCACCAGATTACTGGCCACGCAAGCGAAAGGAATAGGTAACTTCTTAAAATCCAATGAATCATGATAACCGATCGTCAAATCGGAAAACAGATTGTAAATATTCTGCCCGCTAATAAAACCGGACGGGATTTTCAATTCCCGATTATTCTTTATCGGCACGGAAACCAGGTATTTCTCCGTTTCCTCCTTCTCCGAGAACGGAAGATTATAACGATACACCTTATCACTTAACAGGAACATCCAATCCTGAGCCCTCACGAGACTGTCCATAATGTGAGAATCATACCCGATAGCGTACAAAGCGCCCACGATAGACCCCATACTCGTGCCCGCTATGTAATCAATCGGTATCCCGGCCTCCTCCAACACCTTCAACACCCCGATATGCGCCACGCCTTTCGCACCCCCGCCACTTAACACCAATCCTACTTTTTTTCGTTGAGCCTGACCATCTAACACTAAAAATAAAACAAGAAGAAACACTAAAACTCGCTTCATATATTTCAGAATTTTAAATTTCAGAATTTAGAATCAAAAAAGATACCATTCTTCTCGTTCTAAATCATCCAAAAATACAAATTTCCCCGGATATTAGCAAAGAAATTAGTTCATAAGGTTTATAAGGTTTATAAAGTTACGGGTGTCCTTCGGACCGAGTTTGTCGGCAGCTCACGCTGCCGTTGACCAAGCGCCCCGCAGGGGTCCATGAACCTTATAAACTTTATAAACCTTATAAACTTTATGAACTCTTATATACATTTCTTTTTCTAAATTATTTAGCTAAATTTGCGGTGGGACTAAAAAATGTAGTATGACGAAAATATTAGTGATTGATGATGAGAGAAGTATCCGCAACTCGATGAAGGATATTCTACAATACGAGGGACATGACGTCGTTCTGGCAGAAAATGGCCTGGAAGGCCTTGTCTCTGTTAAATCTGAAAAACCCGATATCGTCTTTTGTGATATAAAAATGCCGAAAATGGAAGGTATCGAGGTATTGGAACGCATAAAAGAATTCTCGACCGACACCCCGGTCATCATGATTTCCGGTCACGGGACCATTGATACCGCGATAGAAGCTATCCGCAAAGGAGCTTACGATTTCATCGAAAAACCGCTGGATCTGAACCGGCTCCTGATCACGATAAAGAACGCGACCGACAAACACCAACTGATCCACGAGACCAAAACCCTGAAAAACAAGGTCAGTAAAAAATATGACATGATCGGTGAGTCGGAGGCGATCAACCACGTGCGTTCCATGATCGACAAAGTGGCCGTTTCGGACGCCCGTATCCTGATCACCGGACCGAACGGCTCCGGGAAAGAACTGGTTGCTCACCAATTGCACGAATTGAGTCATCGCAAAGATAACGCTTTCGTGGAGGTCAATTGTGCCGCCATCCCTTCCGAACTAATTGAAAGTGAACTATTCGGACACGAAAAAGGTTCCTTTACCTCGGCCATCAAACAAAAGAAAGGTAAATTCGAACTCGCCACCGGGGGAACGCTCTTTCTCGACGAGATCGGCGACATGAGCTTAAGCGCCCAAGCAAAAGTATTAAGGGCTTTACAAGAGCAAAAAATAACCCGTGTCGGCGGGGATGCTGATATCAACGTGGACGTGCGAGTCATTGCCGCCACCAACAAGAACCTGAAAGAGGAAATCAAAAAAGGAAATTTCCGGGAAGACCTCTATCACAGGTTAAGCGTGATCATTATTGACGTGCCACCCCTAAACCAACGCTTGGAGGACATCGAGGCCCTAGCCTCCCATTTCCTGACACAAGTATGCACGGATATGGGTATCGCTCCCAAGAGTTTATCTCCCGATGCTATCTCGGCTTTAAAAGAGTGCGAATGGACGGGTAATATTCGTGAACTACGTAACGTCGTAGAGCGATTAGTCATTCTCTGCGGGAATACGATCACGGGAGAAGACGTAAGAATGTATCGTTGAGAGTTGCCTTCGGCAAGTTACAGGTTTGCAGGTTACAAGTTACAAGTTACAAGTTGTTACCATAACTTACAACACCTATTTCCTGAACCTGTAACTTGCCGAAGGCGATTCTAAACAATGTAGAATTTAGAATGAAAAAAGAACATGAGAATTGTGCGAGGAAATCACTTAATCCGAAATCAAAAAATCAAGAAATGAGCCGGGCTTTGTGTCATAGCATTAACTTGCAACTTGCCGAAGGCAAATATAACCTGTAACTTGTAACTCGCCAAAGGCGATCCTATCATGAAAGACAACAAACTACACATCATATTACTAGGACGGAGAAACAGCGGGAAAAGTTCCCTGATCAACGCCCTGACAGGTCAGGACATATCCATCGTTTCGGATGTTGCCGGAACAACAACCGACCTCGTGAAAAGAAGCTATGAAATCCCGGACTTCGCGTCCGTTATATTTATCGACACGGCAGGAATTGATGATACCGGAGCCTTGGGACAAATGCGTGTGGAAAAAACACGTAACGCGATCTCTCAGGCTGACATCGCCCTGCTGGTCATCACCGACAATCAATTCGGGGAATATGAAAAAGAACTGGCAGAACGTTTCAAAAAACTGAAAATCCCGTTCCTGATCATCCACAACAAACGGGACGAAATGCCCTTGCAAACCTCGCTAAAAGACGATTTATCGAAAACCTATAATTGTCCGGTCATTGATTTCTCAACCCGGGAAGACAACACGACCGCCATCTTGGAAGCCTTGAAAAGCGTGTGGAACAAGGATAATACCCCGAAATCTCTTATCGGCGACCTACTCTCGCCGGGCGATATCGTGCTACTGATTACCCCGATTGACTCGGAAGCACCTGCAGGACGCCTAATCCTGCCCCAAGTGCAAATGATCCGGGACATTCTCGACAATCATTGCACCTCGATCGTGCTACAACCCGAAGAGATCACCCCGTTTCTCGAAAAAACGGGCATTCGCCCTCGTGTGGCCATAGCCGACAGTCAAGTATTTAAAAAAGTAGCCGCCATCATTCCCCCCGAAATTCCTCTCACGAGTTTCAGCATCGTGCTGGCCCGCCACAAAGGAAATTTCCCGGCCTACCTGAACGGGACACCAAAAATTGAAGAACTACGGGAGGGTGACCGTATACTCATGCTCGAATCATGTTCTCACCACGTCTCTTGCGAAGACATCGGCCGCCATAAAATCCCTCGCTGGTTACAAGAACATACCGGAAAGAACTTCCAATTTGACTTCATTGCCGGACTGGATGCCATCACTCGCCCGATCACCGATTACGCCATGGTCATCCAATGCGGGGGCTGCATGATTACCGGGAAACAACTCAAAAACCGCTTGCAACCCGCCATCGACGCCGGAATCCCCGTCAGCAACTACGGCATGACTATCGCCTACCTGCACGGAATCTTCAAAAGGGCAATTGAAATCTTTAAATAATGCCTGCGGCAAGTTACAGGTTTGCAGGTTACAAGTTACAGGTTTCTACCCCCTCCGGCTCCCCCTTACCCAGGGGGAGAGTTGAAATCTAAAATTAGCGAGTGCCCTTTGTGGGCAGGAACAACTTGTAACCTGCAAACTTGTAACCTGTAACTCGCCGCTCGCGGCGATTAAATCGTAAACCCGAATCCCACCGCGAAAGGCCGTAATTCCGGGGCCCTGTTCTTGTTAAACATCTCCGTCAATGAATAATTTCCCCAGATACATACCCCCCGATACCCGACGCGAAGCGTGTAGTCCGCCTTGAACGGAACCATACCGTAACTACCGGATTCCTTCATTTTCCGCTTATGTCCCTTGTCGCTGGTATAAACCACCTTCGTCTTAGAGTGAAGACGAATTCCCCCGATGATACCCGTTGACACGTACGCTCTTCTCCGCTTGGTAGCCGGGAACTGTTTTTCCAACATCAAAGGAATCGTCAGGTACAAGGTCTTGAACGTGCTACGTTTCACGTCTGTAATTCCCCACTCGGACAAAGGCACAGCATGTAACATCTCTCCCTTGGCCCGCCGCACCGTGATATCTCCGTCCAAACACAACCGGGAATAATCCAATCCCATTCCCGTGAATATCCCGAAACTCTGCCGAGGATTCAATCCAAAACTAAACTTCATAAAATTAAACTGCATCGTGAAAGAACTTGCCCAATCCAATTCCATGAATTTATCGCCCCCGTACTTGGAATAATTCGTTTTACCGAAATTCACGAAACCGAAATAAAACCCGTTCCAATGCCCCCGGAATTTGTTAGATCGCGGTCTAGGATTTATCGGATGAAACCCGAAAGGAGAAGGAATACTGACCGTCTGCACCTGTCCCTCGCGCACGTTATTATCCCAAATAATCATTTCCGTATCCTTATCAATCGTATCAACGACCTGTTTTTTCTCCCGGATCGTATCTTTTCGCCACCCGTCATTAACGATCACGCTATCTTTCTGGGCCGAAGCCGACAACACACACACCATTAATGTTATAAAAGCTGCTACTGTTTTCATATTGTTATCTTTAGTTTTTTTCTTTTCTACATGACGTTCGGGAAACCCGATTAGTTACAGGCAACCGATATCTTTTTTATCCCGGTTCCTGATCCGTCCCAATACATTTCTTCCCACATCAATCAAGTTATTCACGATATTGTCCGAATCTTCCATCTGGGTAATAATCTCCAAGGAACGTTCACGAGGTTCCTTCACGTTCAAACGCAACCGCACACCCTCGTACGGAGAAACCAGAATCTCGCTGGGTTGCGGGGCCATGATCTCCACGGGTACATTCACCTGTTTCTTCAACTCGATCGCGTCCACCGGGATCACTCGCTCAACGACCACCTCGGTCGCCTCTTCCGATTTTCGTTCCACCCGCGGCACAACTTTCATCACGGGTTCCACGACCGGGACCTGTTCGGGGACCTCCGGCAAGGGAAGCATTTCAGTTTTCACCACCGTGACAGGCAACTCTTCCACGGCAAACTCCTCCCTCCTCGTCGTGTAAATAGCCACCACGATCGCCAACGCCACGACAGCCGCCACGGCCGCGTAATGCTTTATAAAAAGTATACCCTTGGGCTTCCGATACAATCCCGTCTTTCCCTCAAAACGACAGTTCAAATCGGGTGTAACCTTCAACTTGGCATAAAGCTCCACTTCCTTCACGAACCCGGCCGCCTCCACGTTCTCCGCCACCCAAGCCCGCTCGTCATCCGTGATCACCTTCTCGGCCGCCGCTATCGCGAAATACTCCATTTCCTGCCCTGTCACCTCCCGCTTCAGCCGTTCCTTCCGATCAAAAACATCCGTCGGAGCCTCCAGACGCACCTCGTCCATCCCGTCCAGCAACTCCCGCATATCAGGATGAACCAACAGAAAAGCTTCCACCTCTGCCCGTTCCCTCTCTGGCAAAATCCCCTCCAGGTAATCTATCAAATAAATCTCGTAATTCTCTCTCGTTATCATATCTCCTCCCGCTTAAACAACAACATCCGGTCGACGGATATACGCCTTCATAAATGCCCTCGCCCGAAAGATATACACTTTCACCTGCGACTCGTTCAGTCCCGTGATCCCCGCGATCTCCTCGTAGGAATACGCCTCGTAATCCCGCAAAAGGATCACCGTCTTCTGTATCGGCGGCAACTTCTCCAAGGCGAAATCCAGCACCTCCTGCAACCCCGTGTACCTCGACGGGGAATCCTCCACACGATCGGCCACCTCCTCGATATCCCCCGACTTCGCTTCCCGCCGCAATATATCAATCATCCTGTGGTAAGCCGTGCTAAAAAGAAACGATTTCGCTTTCCCGTACTCGATACGAGCGACTTCCTCCCAGAGCTTCATGAAACTATCCTGCACCACGTCTTCGGCCATCTCCTTTGACCTGCACATTTTATGAATAAAACGGTACACGTCATCAGCGAAATGATCCACGGCACGATTATATTCCACTCTAGTCATTCAGTTTATCGCTTTCTTTCGTCCATAATGATATTCGTTTCACGTCACGCCAACGCACATAAACGACCTCTTCTCCCGCCCGAAACACGAGTACCCCGTCATTGGCCGAAGTCACGTCACACTCTCCTCCCAACACCAGTTCACTCCCTCCCGCCAACTTGATCCACGTGTATTTATAGTTTTTCGGTTCAATCTCCCGGATATACTTGAAGGGTATACGGTAAGACAAATTACCGTTTCGCCCGTCCAACAACTCGAAATCCATCGCCTCGTCCAAATCGTACGCCAACACGCCTCTCAGCACACGCCCGTCACGAGTCTCCACCACGCCCGTCAAACGTACCGGGCCGGCGAAATCGTCATAAGACAAAAGCTTCACCTGCTCGATCGGCAATGACTTGAAAGCCTTGAATTCCGCCCATCTCACGATCACCTGACCGATAGAAGGCATGTTCACCGCGATCCCGCGATTGGTAGCGTTCACGTCATTCTCGCCCCACATATTAAGTTCCCGCCCACTATTCAACGTCACCCGGGAAGAATTGCCTAATGATTCAATACTCCGGATATTCTTGAAAGCCACGGAAACCACGCTACCATCCAACCGACCGTCCACCAACGCCTCCAACGAATTCTCGTCCATGTCCCACTGCACGATACCCTTGTATATACCGTAAGGAGTCTCCACGATCCCCGTGATCGGCTGATCCTTCGGTTCCGCTATCGAATCGGGAGCCGCCATGAAAATAATCTCGCTGATATGATCCCACATCAGGTTCACCGTCTTCCCGTCATTCCTCTCCACGGACAACGTGTTACCGATCACCGCCGACCGTCCCCGGTCCAACTCGATCAGGTTACCGCCTCTCACCCCCAGTTCGATCCGGTCAGCCCGAATGGCCCGGATACTCCTGATATTCCCGAAACGGCAGGAAAACTCGTGTTCCACGGGCATATCCCGTTGCCCGTCACTAAAACGAACATTCCCCATGACCTCCCGGTACCGCATATAAGGGTTCTCGATCTTTCCCGCGGTGAAAATATCCGTCCAGTAAAGACTTTTTCCCCACGTGATATACCCACACACTTTCTTGTTCATCACCGTCGTAACCTCCCCGTAAATACGGGCGACCCGACTTTGCGCCTGCAAATCACACCAGCAGGAACAACCAAATATACATGCAATTACTAATGTTTTCAACATACCGCTATTATTGTTTATTATGGGACGAACAAATAGTGCCAAAAGTTACAAGAAATAATTCAAAACATGACAACCTCACGACCAACAATTTAATAAACCTTAATTTTAACACTATAACAAACCCGGGCAAACAAGAAGTCCCGAACCAGTTATTCGCCCATATCCCGGTAGTGTCTCTCCAGTGTCTCACTAGTAAGTTAATTGAAAGTTAACTGAAAGTTGATTGAAAGTTAACTGGCCGCGACATCAACTTCCACTTGATTTTACCTTAACCTCTAGCCCCAAAAAACAGTGAAGCACCAGCGAACCACCCGTGAGTGTACGGCGCATCACACTAGAAAATACCTGAAAACGCTAGGTAATCAACACATCCCTCCGTGTAAGGAAGAAAAACGCTTAGTAATCAACTCTCCCCCTGTGTAAGGAGAAAAAAACGCTTGGTAATCAACTCTCCCCCCGTGTAAGGAGAAAAAAACGCTTGGTAATCAACTCTCCCCCTGTGTAAGGGGGAGCCGGAGGGGGTAGTTATTTCTTCATTCCGAGCCCCCCTACTCGTCATCCAATTTCTTAAACCCCTTCCCTAAAATCTGGCTAGCCTCAAAGATCGTCACGAAAGCATTAGGATCAATCTTGTAAATAGCCTGTTGCAAAGTCGCCATTTGCCGACGGTTAACCATCGTCATGATCATCTCCTTCTCCAAGCGATTATACATCCCTTGTATCGGGACGATAGAACCACCGCGATGCAATTCATTCAATATATAAGCGCGAATCTCCTCCACCTTATCGGAAATAATGAAGAAACTCTTTTCATTATTAAATCCTTGCAGAATCATGTCGATCGTCTTCCCCATCAGGAAAATCGACAGCCACGAATACATCGGCACTTTCCAATCCTGAAACATCAGGAAACCGAAAATCACGATACAGGAATCCACCAACATCTGCAACTGACCGAGCGGACGACGCGTCCACTTGTGCAGGATATTAGACAGCACGTCCGTCCCCCCGCTGGAAGCCCTCGTTTTCAGGATCATCCCGACCCCGGTACCCATAACGACCCCACCGAAGACACAAGCCAATAACACCTCGTCCCCTAACTTGAACGGGTCAAGCGCAACCATCGGGTCCGTCGGGATAGGTTCCCCCATCAATGTCAACAGGATCGCCGGAAGGCTATCGGAAAAAACGGCCACCAAGATAAAACAGATGAATGTCTTCACCCCAAACCCGGAGCCCAACACCTTCATTCCCAACAAGCTCAATGGCAAATTAAAACACAACGCCGCTATACCGATCGGGAAACCCCACTTGTGTTGCAAGACAATCGTGATACCATATATCCCTCCCGGAACAATTTTATAGGGCGCCATAAAGCAGCTATACCCTAACGCCAAAACAAAAGCACCCCCGATTAACAAGGCATAAGTCTTGAACCACTCCCGGGTAAACGGTTTTTCTTTCAAAAGTATATTTACCATCTCGTCTGATTTAAATTCGGCCGCGAATATACATCCCGTCCCACCCGAAAAACATGACAAAAGTCATGTTTCCGAGGAAAAATCACAACATCCTTCCCCAGGGCAAACGCTTTTAGCCCTTCGAGTCAACTTGCCAAGCGTACCCCCGTCAACCTCCAATTTTCGAGCCCCACATCGAACATATTTTTTAACATTTCAGGATAACTTGCGGCACCGATTTTGTATATCCACGGAAAATAATTATAATTGCACACTTTTTCCAAATTGTGAAATTAAAATGAGGACAACCCTACGAATTACAAAAGAAAAAATAGTCACCGTGGCACAAAAATTGTTCGTTGAAATGAGTTTCTACGGAACAACGATGAAAGATATAGCCAAGGCCGCTAAAATCAGTAGACGTACGTTGTACACGCATTTTAACAGTAAGGAAGATATATTTAACCACATCGTCAACCAGAAAATAGAGTTGATCGAACAAAAACTAGAACAGGCAGTCAGGACGGCCTTGCCAGCCGACAAACGGTTGAAATTATATATAAAGGAACGGTTCAATTTAATCGCGGAATTAATGGGCGGTAGTCAATCTATCAAAGAAACCTTTTTACACAACAACAGTAAGATTGAAATTTTGAGACAAAACATCGACAGGCAAGAAATAGAACTCCTCTACTCGATCCTGAAAGATGGGGTCAGCCAGGGAATCTTCTCGATCAAGCAACCCCGCCGTTTGGCAAACTCGTTACAATCCGTTTTTAAAAGCCTTGAATTCGGCTTTATTCGCCAACATGAGCATCAACCCAGACCACAAGTAATCAACGAGTACATAAACATATTATTTCACGGTATTATCAAGAAATAAACTAAACACACTATATATGGAATTATATATCAATGCCTTTGCCCATTACATCCCGGAAACCCGGGTTCCGAACTCTTACTTCAAAGAGGTAAACGGTTTGGACGACGAGTGGATATACTCCCGCACGGGAATCCGCAACAGAAGCAAAGCCGGGAAAGGTGAAAACACCAACACCATGGCACTAGAGGCTGTTGAGCGATTGAACGACAAACTCCCCTTCCCGATAGAAGAGGTTGACCTGATCGTTGCCGCCACCTATTCCCCGCATGACACCGTTGCCACGGCCGCTCATGCCATACAACGCCGATTCAAAATACGGGCAGCCCAATGCCTCAGCGTTTCGGCCGCCTGTTCCTCGTTCATCAACGCCATGGAAATCGTCGAGGGATATTTCGCCATGCACAAGGCCACGAAAGCCCTCGTCATCGCCTCCGAACACAACACCGAATACAGCAACGAGACTTGTTCCCAAAGCGGTCACCTCTGGGGTGACGGGGCCGTGGCCATTGCCATCTCAGCCTCACCCGAGGGAGAGAAACCGGCTAAAATACTGAGTATTTTCACCCGGGGACTCGGACATATCGGTAAAGCGGATACCGCCGTCTACCTCCGTCCTCACCACGGGGGAATCGGGATGCCGGAAGGTCGCGACGTGTTTATCAACGCCTGCCACTACATGATCGAAGGATTAAGTGCCGTCACCAGTAGCCAGGGGAAACAGTTAAGCGACCTGAAATACATCGCCCCCCACCAGGCCAACAAACGGATCATGTCCACGGTTGCCCGCCAGATAGATTTCCCGGAAGATCACATGCTTTCGAATATCGAAGAAGTCGGGAACACGGGATGCCCCAGTTGTGCCATCGCCCTCTCTCAAAACCTTGACCGCGTACAACAAGGCGATCTTGTCGCCCTCTCGGTCTTCGGTGGAGGCTACTCCTGTGGGGCCGCCCTACTGCAATTCTGATAAATTGAAATAACCTCTCCGACTCTTCCCTACACGTTTTAGTAACCAACACTCCCCCCGTGTAAGGGGGAGCCGGAGGAGGTAGTCATCACACGTGGAGTAATATTATAAACACTCCTCTTTATCTCTCGCCCAATCCTCTTCCCCGAATAAACATCCACGTAAGAATCACCACACCTCTCCCTACAAATCAACATTTAACAACCCCGTCCTTCGACCGTGATAAGTCAATGTCAAACAATGCATAGCCCTAGTTGCCGCAACATAAAGCATACCCCGGTCTATATCGCTTTTGTAAGTCCCGCTATTCACGTGAGGAATGATCACTTCATCAAACTCCAACCCCTTCGCCATATGAGCAAAAGTGACAACAACGCCTTTTATAAATGCATTACTCTGGCTCGAAAGAAAATGAACCTCTTGCTCCCGCTCTTTGAGCCTATCGTAAAGCCCTTTTGCCAAACCTTCATCTTTACAGACAATGCCAAGAGATTTATAACCGGATAGCCTAAACCCCGCTATCAATTCCACGATTCCCCCGATCTCCTCCTCCTCGCTCCCGAAATGAAGCACTCTCGGTTTATCCCCGTGCCGTTCAACCACCTCAAGCTCGTCATTCGCCTGTATTCTCTGGGCAAACTCGGTAATCTCGCAAGTCGAACGATAACTTTTGCACAACTTCATCACCTCCCCCGCGACAAGCGCTTTGCGAATCATATCCGAAGTTAAACTTCCATACGGGTTCACCGACTGGTTGGCATCCCCCAGAACCGTCATTTTACAAGCAAACAACTTCAAGATCACCTTGTACTGCACGACCGAATAATCCTGCATCTCATCAATCAACAAATGCTTCACCCGAGAATAAGACTTTTGCCCTTCCAGAGCCACGTGGAGATAAGCCAACGGGGCCAGATCGGAATACTCGACCGTGCGATTTTTCCTCAACTTGAACATCCCCGGCATTCCAAGCCACTCGAAAAAGTCCTTGTAAACCTGCAAGTCATTATTCCCCGCGAACATATCCCGAATCTTATTCCTAAGCGCATTCCGTTCGGCAGTAGTCAACCTCACCCGGTAGCGCACCCCCACTTCCTCCACGATATAATCCGTCATCACCTCAAAACGCTGGCGCATCGGGTAACGGTGGAACCTCCGGAACTGTTCGGCGACATACTCGCCGGGTAACGTAACAAGCCTCATGAGCTTCACATCCTCCGGACGGAAATAAGTATTCTCCACGTGAAGAATAAAACGATCGAGTTGCGCGACAAAATCAAAGGTCGACTTATAGCGAACACGTTCAATAAATCCCGCTGTCGGTCTACCCAGCAACTCCGCCACCTGCTCGAAAAATGTCTGGTACCTGTATTTGTGATCAAGCACCCCGGAAAGAACCAGTTCCATACTCGTTTCCGGGATCGCCTCTTCCCCCAATTCGGGCAGAACGTTCGATATATAGTCGGCAAAAACCTTGTTAGGCGAAATAATCAGGATATCCTTCGAGCTGATTTCCCCCTTGTGCGCGTACAACAGGTAAGCCACCCGGTGGAGAGCGATCGAAGTCTTTCCCGATCCGGCCACGCCCTGTATAACAAGCACCCGGGCCTCCTCGTCCCGGATAATACGATTCTGTTCCCGCTGGATCGTCGCCACGATATTCTTCATCTTATCGTCCGTGTTGGCACTTAACTCCTTTTGAAGAACCTCATCGTGAACCGCCAGGGAACTCTCTATCATGTACTCCATCTTCCCGCCACGAACTCGATACTGTCGTTTCAGGGAAATCTCCCCCTCCGTCCTGCCCGCCGGAGAATCGTAAGAAGCCGCCCCCAACTCGTAATCATAAAACATACTCGAAACGGGCGCTCGCCAATCGTAAATCAAATTCATTTTCCTTCGGGAATCATAAAAAGAATGTATCCCGATATACACGGGTACCACTCCCGCGCCCGCCCCGTATTCCCGGAAATCAACCCGCCCGAAATAAGGGATATCCAGTATTTTCTCCAACCGAGCCCGCTTATCAATAACACTCTCGCCAATGGCAAAATGATTCAGTATACTCTCCCGCATGGAACGAATCTCGTGAGGATCAATGTCTTTATTCGACCACAAATAATCCTTGTATTCCCGTAACGTGTCAACATGATCTTTCACCGACGAGTCCACCCCTTGAATAGCCTCCTTGATAACACGCGTAACCTGTTCCAAATACTCCCGTTCCTGTTGCTCCGTTTTATTAAACACCATAAAGTAATCATTTATCACGTAAAAAGCCTGTATAGAAGAGACAAAATTACGTCAATCACCTGGTGCGGTAAATAGCTATTTATAGCTATTCCCCGGAAAGGAATCCCGGGATCAAAACAATATTCCGGAATCGTTAGCCAGATTTATCGCTTCAATGGCATTATCAACCTGCAATTTCGCCAGTATACTCTTCCGATGATTATTCACGGTATAAATACTAACCTGCAATTTATCAGCGATCTCCTTACTCAGAAACCCTTGGCGAATCAACAACAAAACTTCCTTTTCCCGATCGGTTAACGGTTTCACCATCGACAGACACGTGGCCGATTTAACGATCTCCCCGGTCTTCCGGTTTACAACCGTACGCTTCACCCTCTCCCCCGGCACCTGATCGGGAGAGATATCCATAACCCCCATGATCATCCACGCCCTACCATTCTTGTCCGTTTGGAAAACCTGATGACGGCTGACCACATTCACGTATTCCCCGCACGTGTTAAGCACCCGGAACTGGAACACCTGCTGGTAATCATTCCTACACCCGACGGGAAGCGAGTATATAAACTGCCCGTGATCGACCTGGTATTCCACCAACTGCTTCCGGTCGTCCGGGTGAATCCTCTCCTCCAGCCAATCCCCCTGCTCCCTGATCGCTTCTATCCATTCGGGAGCGTACCCGAAAAGACGGGAGAAATTCTCGGAAGCAAAATCATATCGTTTCTTGAACACGTCGACCACGAACAGGCAACTCTGGCTCACACGAGACATTTGTTGCACCAATTCCCTTTTCCGGTCCCAATAATGATAATCCACGTCAAGACTCGTTATTCCTTGTCTTGCCCACAATTCTTCGGGAGTAATCTTCTTTGAAATCATAATACAAATATACGCGTAATCGGGTTCTCACAAATATGATCGTCCCTAAAAATCAATAATTCCTCCATACTATCGCTTACATCTATTCGTTATCTCTAGGATATATCTTCGTTATACCTTCGTTCCTTATAACCCTGTTATAACGATAGTATAACGAAGACATAACGAATAGATGTAAGATTATCTATTGATTATCACATGCTTTATATCACCCTAAAAATAACTTTTCAATAAAAGCGACAAACATCCCCTCCTCCCGCTTACAGGATTAAATTCTAAATTCTAAATTTTAAATTCTAAATTTCCGTTTCAAGAGAATCGGAAATAATATACCTTTGCCCAAAAGGAATACCTATGAACGACCAGACTGTAATTTGTGCCATCGCTACCGCTCCCGGAATGGGGGCTATCGCCGTGATCCGTTTATCGGGAAAAGGATGTATCGAAGTTTGTGACCGGCTTTTTGTCTCTCCCTCCGGCAAGAGATTGGTGAACGCCCGTCCGAACACCGTTCATTTCGGCAAGATCGTGGACAGCGAGGAACTCGTTGACGAGGTGCTGGTAACCGTGTTCCGTGCCCCCCACTCTTTCACGGGCGAGGATTCAATCGAGATATCCTGTCACGGCTCCACGTATATCCAGCAACGCATCTTACAGTTATTGATCAACTCCGGAGCCAGGTTAGCCGCACCCGGTGAGTTCACGCAACGAGCCTTCTTGAATGGCAAAATGGATCTTTCGCAGGCGGAAGCCGTTGCCGACTTGATCGCCTCCTCCTCGGCCACCGCCCACAAAATGGCATTAAGCCAAATGCGAGGCGGTTTCTCGGACGAGTTGATGAAACTGCGAGTAGAACTACTACACATCACCTCCCTGCTCGAACTGGAACTTGATTTCTCGGAAGAAGATGTTGAATTTGCCGATCGGTCGGAATTACATTCTATCGCCGTGGGAATCGACACGTTGATTTCTCGCTTGTGTGATTCCTTCTCTCTCGGCAACGTCATCAAGAACGGTATCCCCGTGGCTATCGTCGGGAATACCAACGTGGGAAAAAGCACCTTGCTGAATGCCCTCCTGAAAGAAGACCGGGCCATCGTTTCCGATATCGAGGGAACCACCCGCGACGTGATCGAGGATACCATAAACCTCCAGGGGATTACCTTCCGCTTCATCGACACGGCAGGTATCCGCCACACCGACGATAAAGTGGAAAACATGGGTATCGAACGTACCTTTTCCAAGATCGAACAAGCCCGTATCGTGCTTTTGCTGATTGATGCAACCAAGGAAATCAACCAATTCCTCCCCTATTACACCCAAGTAAAAGAACACATCTCCCCCGACACTCGCCTGCTCATTCTACTCAACAAAACCGACCAATCCGATTCACCCGACACGCTTTTATCAACTATCGCCCCTCTCTCCTCCGGTGAATTCATCCTCCCGATCTCTGCGAAGACGGGGCATAACATCCCGCACCTAGTGGATCAGCTCGTCTCGGCCGTCAACATGGAAGCCCTAACCTCCGGTGATGTCATCGTCAGCAACACCCGCCATTACGAGGCCCTCACCCACGCCCGCTCTGCCATCGAACGCGTCATCGCAGGCTTGGATTCCCACCTAAGCGGGGAATTCATATCCCAAGACATCCGGGAATGCCTGCATTACCTCGGGGAAATCACGGGCCAGATCACGACGGATGAGGTACTGGGGAATATATTTAAGAATTTTTGCATCGGCAAGTGATAGCTTAGAAACAGTCGTAACCAACTACAATCATTTAGAATAAAGTCGCTGTATATCAGCGACTTCTATATTTTAGTACTTCCCAGTCCGTATTTGGGAATAACGGTTTTTATCTATATTTTTCTATCATATTTCTACCGCGACGGAAGTTCACGGTTAGTCCGAATGTCACAGTGACGCATTAGTTGACGTGTGTTGACAGTGGTTTACATGTGTTGACAAAAATCGGGAGAAATAAGGCGAAATTACCGCCAATGTAAACAAGGAAAATATGGAAGTAAGAAAGATTTGCCAATGGTGTGGAAAACCATTTATAGCTCAAAAGACAACGACTTGTTATTGTAGCCACCAATGTTCCAATCTTGGCTACAAGGAACGCATTCGGGAACGTAAGCGGCAGTTGAAACGGTCGCAAGAAATATTGCAATCTCGACAAGCCGCCGAGGGGCAGGATTTCTTCTCTTTTGCCCAAGCTGCAAAGTTGATGGGCGTAACTCGGCAATACATATATAAATTGGTAAAGGAATCGAAACTTCGGGCTTCGCGCATCAGCGGCAAGAAGTCGCTCATCCGCCGTGCGGACATTGAACTGATGATGAAAACCAAACCTTACGAGCGTGTCTTGCCCAAAGAGGACTTCGACATCTCTGAGTATTACACAGCCGAAGAGATTGCGGAAAAATATAAGGTCAACGCCAAATGGGTGTGGACTTACACACGGCAACATAAAGTGCCGAAGGTGAGAATACGCCAGTTCAACTATTACAGCAAGAAACATATCGATGCAGCCTTTGCCAAATACGAGGTGGATTCCGACCTTACTGAATGGTACACACCGGAAGAGATTCAGGAGAAGTACGGCATGACACGTGTCGCTATCCGTTCGCAGGTGTATCGGAACAACATTCCCTCCAAGAAAGAGCATGGGCAGATATTCTACTCAAAGCTCCACTTCGACCTCTCGAAGAGTTCCGAACAGGAGAGCAAGGCGGAATACTACACCGTCAAGGAGGCAATGGAGAAATTCAAGCTCTCTCGTGATTCGGTTTACGGTATTCTGCAATTCCATCAGATCAACCGTGAGAAGAACGGACGGTTCGTCAGATTCCTGAAAGTGGAGTTTGACCGGATAATGGGTGTCCGCAAATAGTCTAATTTATGACTATCCGTAAATTATTCAAAAATTAATCCCTGCTGTAGGTAATCTGCATGATTACATTATAGAGTTTCGCCGACGAATTAATAATAACCATAAAAATATAACATTATGCATGAATGCAAGACCGTGACATTAAGGACACGTCCGCTAAAAGGCAGGATGATGTCTTTCTATCTGGATTATTATCCGGGATATCGAGACAAAGAGACAATGAAAGTTATCCGCCATGAATCGCTTGGTATTTATATCTATGCCAATCCGAGAAACAAACGTGAACAGAATTTCAACGAGGTAATGACCGAGAAAGCCGAAGCCATCCGTTGCCGCAGGTTCGAGTCAGTAGTCAATGAACGGTATGACTTCTTTGACAAGTACAAACTCAAGGCAGACTTTCTGGAGTATTATCGCAAGCAGCTCCGTAAGCATGACCAGAAATGGGAGTTTGTCTATCTGCATTTCAGTAACTTCGTACATGGTAAATGCACCTTTGAAGAGATTGACATCGACCTCTGTAACAAGTTTCGGGAATATCTGCTGAGTGCCAAGAAGCTAAGGCGTAACGGACGTATCACACGGAACTCCGCATCAGGATACTGGTCTACTTTCAGAGGTTTCCTGAAAATACTCTATCGTAATGGAATGATAAAGACCAATGTCAATGATTTCTTGGAAAAGATAGAGACAGAAGATGTAATGAAAGAGGCCCTGTCAGTTGAGGAATTGTACAAATTGGCTGAGACACCTTGCAAGAAACCTATTCTGAAAACGGCATCGCTGTTTTCCTGTATGACCAGCTTGCGCATCAGTGACATTCTCTCGCTATGTTGGAAAGACATCGTGGACTATTCTGCCGGTGGGAAATGCGTACACATCATTACGCAAAAGAACAAGGCGGAAGACATCATTCCCATTAGTGAAGAAGCTTTGGGATTGATTGGCTATAATTCTGAAAAGAAAGGTTTGGTATTCAAGGGGCTTATGCGCAGTTGGACGCAAATACCGATGAAAGAATGGATTCGTTCTGCCGGAATTACCAAGAACATAACATTTCACTCGTATCGTAGAACATTTGCGACGCTACAAGCAGCTGCCGGGACGGACATCCGCACCATACAGAGCATTATGGCGCACAAGAGTATCACCACCACTCAAAGGTATATCAAAGTCGTGGATGCCAACAAACGTGAAGCCAGCAAGAAAATCACCCTGACACGGCAAGACTGACAGCTGCTTTGTCCTCGATTTCTGCGGTCAGAGTATGATTTTAGGTGAAAAATCATACTCTGACCGTGATATTTAGCATGATACGTGGTAACTATCAGTCTCTTTATTGCAACTATCTGGAATATCGATTATATCTTTAGCGCGAAACGATTCCAAATACTTGCAGACCATGACGAATAAAAAACAAATTCAGACTAAAAAGATAAGTTTTATCCTCGCACTGTCCGTTATCATTTATGCGGCCATAGATACTTATCTTTTCCTTTGCCATGACATCAATATCATGCGCATAACGACTCCTGTCATCCTTGGACTGGTAATAGCTATCATATTGTGCGGACTCCTGCACAAATTTTTCTATAAATGGCTGACAAAAAATCCTATCAACTTCTCTTTTGGCGAGCCATCTACCCCTATTGTAAAATCAGAGAACGCCATAGAATCTATGGATGCTACTGAAATACTGCCCATCGAGCGACCGATGGGTTTGGCTGAACAGGGGTGTCCTCCGTCCCAACAGTTGAATCAAGATACTGTAAACTCTGATTGTCCGCAAGATTCTCATTTGAATAAATATGATTCCATATTGGTGGAACTAAAAAAGAAAGAGATTGAAAGGCAAGTGGAAATCATGGATGCGATTCGGGAATATGTAACCGTCAAGACTGCCCCCTATCTCTCCAAAGAGGATATTGCCACCCTCATTTCCAATATAGAGTATATGACTTACGATCAACCTGAGTCATATAAACCGATTCGTTCCAATATAGACAATTCGCTGAGGTCGCCGGGGCTTCGCCATTTGGCATGGAATATCGGTGAACGCTTGGGAGTGCCCTTAGCGAAAAGAGCCGTTTTTATCAAGAAATCATTTCCATACGAACTTGCAAACGCAACCCTTGAATATCTTAAACTTAATTTACGGGATAATGTCTCAAGCCAGATTCCCATTGATGTGCCCGATAAAGGCGATTATCGTTTCCATTTAGATGCAGATAATGATGACTCGCAATAGAAAAAGTATGCAGACGAAATAATTAATCCGATCTGTATTGTTCTGCAAGGTTTCATTGAGTTGGTTCGCAGCATGTTAAACGATTAAAATAGTCATAATATGAAAAAAGACCAACTGACATTCAACGACCTGCCGACTGTGGTAGGCGAACTATGCGACAGAATCGCAAGTATGGAAAACCTGCTTACAGAGAAACTTTCCAAGCAGTACGAAACCAAAGAGGACACGCACGTCCCCATGACCGTACAGGAGGCTTGCAACTATCTTAAAATGCCGTTGTCGACCTTTTATTACAAGGTCAAAAAGGACGATATTCCAGTTATAAAACAAGGGAAGCATCTCTACATCTATCGTGACGAACTGGATAGATGGCTGGAATCTTCCCGGAAGAATCCGGCTCCGCAAAGTTTCGAGGATGAGAATGAGTCCTTGCTCGCCTCCCATCGCCGTAAACCGAACCCTAAAAACTGGTAGCGATGGAAAAGACAGACACTATTATTCTTTCTCCGGAAGAGTTGACCGCTTACATAGCGGAGTCTACAATAAGCGTAACGAGTACATACGAACACTCCCCAGTGGTTCTGATGGTGGACGATACTGTTATCGGAACATTGGGAAACTTCAGTGCTTCCATCGGGAAAGCCAAAAGTAAGAAAACTTTCAACATTTCGGCCATTGTCGCATCGGCATTGAGTGGCAGCACCGTTCTTCATTATCGGTCTACATTTCCTGAAAATAAACGGAAGATTCTATACATAGACACAGAGCAGGGGCGGTATCATTGCCAACTGGTATTGAAACGCATCTTACGTTTGGCCGACCTACCGGAATACAAGAATCCGGACAATCTGATCATGCTGGCTCTGCGCAAGTTTTCCCCTAAACTACGTCTGGCGATAGTCGAACAGGCCATTGGCACGATACCAGATTTGGGACTGGTGGTAATTGATGGCATCCGTGATTTCCTGTATGACATCAATTCTCCTGGTGAATCTACCGATATCATCTCCAAATTCATGCAGTGGACGGATGACAGGCAAATCCATATCCATACCATCTTGCATCAGAACAAGAATGATGAACATGCCCGTGGTCACATCGGCACGGAACTCAACAATAAAGCGGAAACCATCATGCAGGTCGAAGTGGACAAAGAGGACAAAGCTGTAAGCGTGGTCGAAGCCGTCCATATCCGTGACAGTGAGTTTGAGCCTTTCGCCTTCCGCATAAACGAGGAAGCCATGCCCGAACCGGTAGAGTCCTATCTGCCCAAAGAGAAGAAGACCGGACGACCAACCAAAGGACCGTTCGATCCGGACAAGGAGATTCCAAAGAATGTACATCGTCCAGCATTGGATGCCGTTTTTGCCAATGGCAACATCAACAATTACGATGATTATATAGAACGCTTGAAAGAGGGTTACGGATTACAGGGTATAAAACTCGGTTATAACAAGGCGGTAAAGGTCGCAACATTGCTCAGCGACAAACAAATGGTTATAAAAGAAGGGAAAGATTATGCCTTCAATCCAGAATACCATTATTGATTTCAACTTTACTTTATTGTTGGGGCGTATATATAAGAATAAAGCAAAGTCGGAGGAAGACATCATGTGAGATATTCATATCCCCTCTTTTAGAGGCTAGTATCATCCTATGTTTCCTATCCGAGTGCCAGCTCACTATACGCAACCGATGTGGCTTGCCGTGAAGCATCAACAGGTAACTGTTGCGAGATATGCCAAGGTATAACCTCACTGCGTTACGGTTGTACATTGTCGCTCTCGCCTGCTCAGTTCCCTCGCCGGTGCGGTACTCGCAAGCTCGCACCTAGTCAACCATTATAAAACGATTCAAATGAAAGAAGATATTGAAAATACATCGGACTCCTCGAAAGAAACCAGAAGTGTCTTTATCGGAGCTAAAGTCACTCTTACTCAGAAGGAGCATATAAAATCACTGGCCGGACAATGCGGCATGACTGTAAGTGACTACATATTATCACGTGCGTATAACTTCAAGCCAAAAGCAAGGCTCACGAAAGAAGAAGCGGTACTGTTACAGAATCTGGACGATTGTCGGTCAGACCTCGTAAAATACACCTCCGCCCTACACGGAATGTCCACAAAGCAGCGCATGGCAATGTTCAATCAGGTTCCGTTTATGGTGGGCTGGCTGAAAGAATTAGGTAATGTGGCTGAAAATATCTGCCAGTTCCTGAATGCTGTAAAAGAGAAGAACAAAATTCCGTCCACCCCTAAATCCGAAGAAGAATGATTGCGAAAGCCAAAGCCATATCGCACGGCATAAACGACCTCCGTTACATTACCGGCGAATCACAGCATAAGAAGCATCCGGAGAAAATCTATCGGGTATTGGACAATCTGTTGTCCTCAGAACCGGATGCTATGGGGATATGGAACTCCATGCAGTTGACCCTATCCCAGCATCGACCGATAAAGAACTCCGTTATCAGAATCGAGCTGAGTCCATCGCCCGAACATACCCAATTCTATGACATCGAAGATTGGCAAAATCTTTGGCAAGATTTCGCCGAGGAGTTCGACAAACAGGTGATTACCGGCAAGGATGGAAAAGTCCGTTCCTATCCGACCAATTTGGCAGGCAGCAAGTACTCGGTTTGGCTTCATACGGAATCCAAAGGCGAAGTTCCCCATCTACATGCTGCGGTCTGCCGTCTGGATGAGAACGGCAACATCAACAATGACCACAACATTCATCTTCGGGCGCAACGTGCTGCCGAACGAGTGGCAAAGAAACGAGGCTGGACGACTGCGGCACAAATCCGAAATCGCAACATTCCACAAGTGAACCGGGACTGTATGGAGGTGTTGAAAGCAATGCCATCATGGTCATGGGATGAGTACAAGAATGCTCTTATACGGAAAGGTTATACCGTCCATGAAAGGGAGGACAAGAAAGGTCTTCTCCGTGGATATGCTCTCATGAATGGAAACACCAAATACAAGGCTTCAGAATTGGGAATCGGCAGGAATCTAATGGTCTCGAAACTTCCTGCGACATGGAAGAAACTGCACCATCAGCCAGCTACCGTCATTAGAAATAATGCTCCCCAAGCCGTTCAACAGATAGCGATACATAAGGTTGCTCCTATTGACTATACCCAATATCTCACATATCGTCACGATATGATTCCCTATACCCTCAATCATGAAGACAAGGAACACAAGTTCTATATTTCGGAAAAAGTGCTCGACTGTTTCAATGACGAGTTTGATTACAGGGCTGTTGCCAACTGTCAGGAACTTACCGATATGGCGGTAGCTATATTTGTCGGACTGATAGATACTCCCAATGTAACAACCGGAGGAAGTGGCGGAGGTTCACAAAGCGACCTTCCGTGGAGAGACAAGGACGAAGACGATTTGCAATGGGCTCGCAGATGCGCTCGTGCTGCCAGTCGTTCGTTAGGAAAGAAAACGAAAATAGGATTAAAACGATAAGCACATGAAGACGAAATTTGATTTTTCCGCAGAAATGAATGAAGCGGAATCCATAAAAAACACTCCCAAGAATGAATATCTGGAGGAAGAGAAACGGTTACTCGATATCAACGCAAAGGAACTTGCCAGCCTGAATGATAACGTGTTCAAGTTGAGAACAGAAGTTGAAAATCTGTCCGGCTCTATACGTGAGTGCAAACCTATCATTTCTAAAGAAATGCAGAATTTAGCAGTAGAATTTGGTGCGACCCTTCTATGCAATTTTCTCAGCCAGATTGAGAGCAAATGTAAGGAAACCGAGCGGAGAATGAAGAAAGCCGACAATGCCATCCCCATCCCAGATACGGCATTCTACATTTTGATTATCATTGTAGTTGTTCTATCTTCTTTTTTCGTGTGCATGATAGTGGCTAATGCAGAGATTTTGCATTCCGGATTGATTTGGAAAGCAGTTATCTGCTGTATTCTCATTGCCGTTTTAGGAATTGGTATAGCGTTAATAGTACAGAAGTTTTTGGATAGAGGTAAATAAACGAAAAGTCTCAATCGGATAGAGATTGCTACCAGTTGAGACTTTTATAATATGCCTATGTTATTGAAACTTTATTACAGGAACTACTTTTTCACCAAGTTTGGTCTCATAACGAAATGTTCCTATTTGCATAGCCTTTTTACCTTTAGGTACTTCAATTACCTGATCATCATAAAACAGATTCTGACCATCTGTCACAATATAGACGACCGGCCCAGTAAAAAATGAAGTTGAATACCCTTTCTCCTCGCAATTGGCCAAAGCACCATCCCCAAGAACCTGAAAAACTTCAAATTTTGTTGCGGTAGTAAATACCGTCTGTTGCTCGGCAATCGTAATATCCGATTCGTTAGCATTTGAATTGGTAATACCTATAACAAAAAGTACTGCAATTGTTAATACACACCCAGTAACAATTCCCAAGAAGAATATCAAACCCTTTCTCATAAGTAATATTTTTAATAACATTCAAATATACAACATAATTCTGAATCACAGAACAATTGAGAGCGAAGAAATTACAGCATTAATTTCCTCGCTCTATACATAACTTTATTTACCCAGTGACTTGAACACCTTAGATATGCATCGCTTTTTCTGTTCCATATTTGGATGAACATATAAGTCCAGTGTAGTTGAGATATTTGAATGCCCCAGTAGCACACTAACAGTCTTATAATCACAACCGACCTCTATACAACGAGTCGCAAAACTATGACGGAGTCCATGATACTTCAGCTTGGGAATATCAAGTTTCTCCATAAGCCTTTTATAGTAGTTGCGATATGTGCGTGGCTCTGTCGGACGCTCATCATTAGTAAGAATGTAATAATCGTCATTAATTACTTTTTTCAAAGGCTTTAACATAGTAAGCAATTCTTTGTTTATCGGGATTTCACGGCAAGAGTTTTTTGTCTTTGGCGTGTTGATGACCAGCTCTGTATGTTTTCTCTCTCCTTCTATGATATAGATGCGTTCTATCGTCCGGTTAACGGTTAGAATCCCGTCATATACATTGATGTCGCTCCATTTCAAAGCACAGATCTCCCCTATACGCAGACCGGTACTAAGGCTGATATAGATACCAAGTCCCGGAAAGGAAAAGTGGCTCTGAATATAGTTCAGAATCTTTTTATGATTTGCCACGGACAAGACCTCCAACTTTTTACCAGCAACGTCTGTTGGGTACTTAATATCCCATTCGTAATAGTTCATCCATTCGTTTTTCACCCCGAATTTCATAACCATCTTTAGGACAATAAGAATGTCCTTAACAGATTTCATGCTCAATCCGCCTTCCAACTTTTCAAGCACAAAGCCTTGTACATCATTTTCATGAAGTTCGTTACTCTCACCAAACTTTGGCAAAATGTGATTTTCAAGAATCAACATGTAGGCTGCCAATGTCGATTGTTTCACATACGGTCGCTTGTTCTCTCGCCATGCGTCCGAAATTTCTCTAATTGTCTTCTGAATCATAATTTTGAATTTAATTGGTTCTAATAATTAGAGAAATATAATAGGTAATGTTCCCCTTTTGAGATTTCCAGAGTTTACAGATGAATGGAAGGAGTCTGTGTTATCAGATTTTGTAGAGCGAGTTAAAAGGAAAAATAAAAACAATCTTTGCAAACTGCCACTAACAATTTCCGCACAATATGGCTTGGTTGACCAAATTTCATTCTTCAATAAAGTCATTGCAAGTGAGAATATGTCGAATTACTATTTATTACATAAAGGAGATTTTGCCTATAATAAAAGCTATTCTTCAGAATATCCGTGGGGTGCAATAAAGCGACTTGACTGTTATGAGCAAGGTACATTATCCTCTCTATACATTTGCTTTAAACCGTATAGTCATGTCTCATCGGATTTTTTAACTCACTATTTTGAAACTTCAAAATGGCATCAAGGTATTTCTGAAATCGCAGTTGAAGGAGCAAGGAATCATGGATTGTTAAATGTTGGTATTCAAGATTTTTTTGAGACAAGGCATTGCCTACCTCAAAGTCTCTTAGAGCAAGAGAAAATTGCAAAATTTCTCAACTTAATCGAAGAACGAATCGCGACCCAAAACAAAATCATTGAGGATTTGAAGAAACTAAAGTCCGCCATTGTTGATAAACTCTATTCATCAACAAATGGCAAGACTTATTCTTTCTGTCAACTTTTTGAAGTGGTCAATGAGAAGAATAAAAAACTTGCTTACAAAAATGTTCTTTCTGCCAGTCAAGAGTTAGGTATGATTGAGCGTAGCAATATAAACATAGACATCAAATTTGAACAAGAAAGTATCAGTGGATATAAGATTGTCCGTAAAGGTGATTATGTTGTACATCTTCGTTCTTTTCAAGGAGGTTTTGCTTTCTCTGATACAACAGGAATATGTAGTCCAGCATATACAATACTGCGTCCCAACGATTTAGTGGTGTATGGCTATCTGTCTCATTTTTTCACATCAAAGCCGTTTATAAAGTCTCTTAAACTTGTAACATACGGCATACGTGATGGAAGATCTATCAATGTGGATGAATGGTTGGATATGCCGATTCTACTTCCGTCAGCACAAGAGCAAATGCGCATCCTTACAATAGTAAATGCTATTGATGCAAAACTTCATAATGAAGCCAAAGTACAATTTTGCTTATCCAGTCAAAAGTCTTATTTATTGAATACTATGTTTATATGAACATCTGTTTCAGCAAATAAGATTTTTGTGTGTAGTACAATCTTTGCAAACTTTTGTTTACCATTAACGATTTCTCTATCGCATCAATGGCAAAAATGATTGATTGGGATTTCCCATTCTCTATCAGAGGAAAACTCATATTTAATATGTCATCGCCATTGAGATTTGCAATAGCTCCATTTCCCCCTTGCAGTGATTGATACACCAGCCTCTTGTATCTCTGTGATTGCATTAACCATTTTACAAATGGATATGATGTGCGGTAGATACCGCAAAATGCACCTATCGTAGATTGTCCATCATTGAATGGATAATATGAGTTTTTCCCTACAAGAGAAGAAGAACCATTAGCCATACAAATAACAATATCACCTTTTCGCAGGATTTGGCTTGTAGTTGGTGTTTTATTAACGTAAACAACTTCATCTTTGTCTACATTGTTGCCGTAATTCAAATTATTTGCTCGTATTACAGTAGTGGCGGCTTTATTTTCTGTAACATCTTCATTTGCATAGGTTAATCCTCTTACAAAACAACCAACATCCCTCAATTTGAATGATTCACCATTTTGATTGCACAACAACATTTCAACAATGGCGGACATAACTGAAATTTCATCCTTAATTCAGGCAATGTGTGATACTTTGATAGAATCAGAACAACATAAAGTTGAATTGGCCTTTAGTGATTTTGGAAAATCGTATTCCGGCTTATCAGGTAAAAGTGCAGAGGATTTTGGTGAAGGCTGTCCGTACATAACATATATGAATGTCTATCAGAATCAAATCATTAATGCGACTAATGTCGGTTTAGTCAAAATCAATGGAGCTGAACAGCAATCAGTTGTCCATTATGGTGACATTCTTTTTACTTTGTCATCTGAAACGGCAGAGGAAGTTGGAATAGGAGCTGTGTATTTGGGAGACACTTATCCATTATACCTAAATAGTTTCTGCTTTGGTATCCATATTATAGATGACAATAAGATTTTCCCTCCGTTCTTAGCATTTTATGTTTCAACAAAGTCGTTTAGAAAGGTGGTTTTTCCGCTGGCACAAGGCAGTACACGCTTTAATCTGCAAAAGAATGACTTTATGAAGAAAGGGTTTTCTTTTCCAACAGTAGAAAGGCAGAGGAAGATATACTCAGCCCTCAAAACCTATTCAGATAAACTTGCCGTTGAAAAGAGCATAGCCAAGTTGCTTTGTAAACAGAAAAATCACCTCTTAAGCAAGTTGTTTATATAAACATCTTACTAAGCAAATATTGTTTCTCCTTTTCATATGACCACAACATTTTTTTCTCCATATCAATCTTTTTCTGAATGCTTATCAAGGTATTCGCAATATAGATTGCTTCATTCTCTGTTTTGGGGAGAGGGATAGAGTTTTTCAAGAAACGTTCGTTAGTAATGTTGATGGTATTCTTTGCCCCTTTCTGTATAAGTGGATGCAAATAATTGAAAGCGTTGCTTGGCTGCATGAAATAGAAGTGCAGAATAACCCCGATGTAGTCATTTACCGGCATATAGACACCGTACAGGGGTGAAACCGCAACATCATCTTTAATATAGCTGCGTTTCACTATACCATACGGAAAATCTCCGGTAGGGCTTTTCGTGTAAACAATATCGCCATATTTAACGACATTATAATGAAGCGTTTCTTTTGCTGCAAAAGAACGTCCAAGATATTCAATCTGATTAATAACACCTTGGCTTACAGATACGGAACAAATGATGTAACCATTTGTATTCTTTTCGATTCGTTCTTTCAGAACGTTGCTTAATTCCGTTTTCTGCCAATCACCCTTGCGTATTCCAGCCGCCTTTTTCTGATAAATAATTGCCTGAATTAAGGATTCATATTTTTCAATGATTTTGTTTTGGGTAGCAATGCGTTTATCTATCAACGATAATAACCCAGCAATCTTTTGTTGCTCAACATCAGATGGAACAGATACTTGAATTTTACGAACTTCATTTGCGGAAATTTCTAAAAAGGTTGAGCCGCAAGACTTCCTTATTAAATCTTTCTTTTTTGTTTGTATTAGGTAGTAGAGAAAATCTACATTGCATTTTTTAGATACAAGAGATTGAAAACCTTGGTTTGTAGCACATTCTCTGAGAGATAATGAACATTCTCCAATTGTGGCACGAGAACTTAAAAGTATCGTATTGGGAGGCAAAAGCTTTGCACTGGAATTGTTTAGTCCGTCTTCTGTTATGGTACGCAGACTTGCATCAACGAATTTATTTTTACCTATCTCAGAAGGCGTAAACCATTGTATTCCTCCATCCCAATATGATTTTACTGTTGTATCGGGTGTACCACCGCCTATTACATCTGCTAAATCGTTTATTGATTTTGTCTCCCACTCCCCACTGAACTCTGGAAATCTCAAATGGGGAACATTGAGGACTTTATTTTCGTTATTATCTGCCATAATCATTATTCTTTATCGGGATTGATATCAAACGGCAACAATTTGTCACCATCATTAAACCGGTCGAAATCAGAGATAAACGAGCGGTCTTGAATCACTTTATATTTTTCATACTCACCATACGCCTTCTCTCGTGCTTCTTCTTGAGAAACTTTACCGGCTGAATCTTGTGCTTGATAGTCCATTGTAGCAAGAAACTGTTCAAGACGCTGCTTCCAGTCTGCCATCGTTGTAATAATATGGCGTTGGGCACGCTGCTCTGCAAATTCAAGAAATGCGTTAGTTATGCCGTTGAGTTCTAAAACCTCTTTGTCTGACAAGTAGTTCTTTGCCACAATCGTATCAGACTTCTGGACTCTGCCATCGGGAGCTTTCTTCCAAGTGGTCAATCCCATGTGTGGCATTTCCGAGTCGGCACGTTCATACACTATTTCGGCAGCGGTACGATGAGTTACAGCCAAGTGCATCATGTTTTGCACCATCTTGAAAAACAATTTGGTACAATCCGATTTCGGATCGTAATCGGCACTGCATTCAGCATAGATGTCTGTTATCTTTTGGTAGTATCTGCGTTCTGATGTGCGTATCTCACGAATGCGCTCCAGCAAATCATCAAAATAATCTTTGCCAAAGTGTTTTCCCTGCTTCAAGCGTTCATCATCAAGCACATATCCTTTAATAATAAACTCCTTCAATACAGATGTAGCCCAGATACGGAACTGAGTGGCCTGATAGCTATTGACACGATAACCTACTGCAATAATGGCATCCAAATTATAGAACAGCGGTGTACGCTCCACATCCCGTTTTCCCTCTGATTGAATTATCCCAATTTTTCGGATAGTTGCCTCTTTAGTAAGCTCACCTGTTTCGTAAATCTGACCAAGATGATAGTTGACAGTCCGTACATCCACCCCGAACAAATCGGCCATACGCTTTTGTGACATCCAAAATGTTTCACTGTTGAATATCACTTCTATTCGCACTTCGCCTTGCGCTGTTTTATACAGCAAAATGTTAGAATTCAACGAATTTTGCATCAATTCGTTTGTCGAAATTGTTCGAGTAAAATAATCGCGAGCTTGTTGTACCAACACTTTTTTGACATCGGCATTTTCGGCAACAATCATACATGCCATACGAGACAGACGGAAAATATTGACCTTACGGAATGAGCCGCTTCCAATTCTTACCATATCAACCGTTTGGTTGAAATGGTCGTCAACATTCATTCCTTTTTCACCTGCCACCTTGATAGCTTTGTCTATGACTCTTTGGAATTTCCAATAAGCCGAATAGCCCATAGCAGCGCAAAGGTCACGTGAACTCCAGTATTCGTTTCCGCCCCCATCCTGACGGCGTATATTGTCGAATGATGGACGCATTTCAGGGATGTTGTCTATCTCTGCCATAGTGTAATTATTCAACCAGCCCCAATTCTTTCAAATAGATCTCTATCTCCTTATCCAGTTCGGCTCGCTTGGCTTCCAATTCCGTTATTTCAGCCATGACTGCTTTGATGTCGATAGGCTCTTCTTCCTCAAAAGTATCGACATAACGAGAAATATTCAGGTTATAGTCATTTTCGGCGACCTCCTGTAAAGTAGCGAGGTGACTGTACTTTTCAATCTCCTTGCGGTCGCGGTAGGTTTCTACAATCTTCTGGATATGCTGAGGGCGGAGTTTGTTTTGGGTCTTGACCTTTTCAAACTCTTTGCTGGCATCAATGAACAGGATATTATCGTCTTCCTTACGGCATTTCTTCAATACGAGAATACAGGTCGGAATGCTTGTACCATAGAAAATATTGGCAGGCAGCCCGATAATGGCATCAATATAGTTTTTCTTCTCTATCAGGAAACGGCGTATAACGCCCTCTGCATTCCCTCGAAACAATACTCCATGCGGAGCAACGCAAGCCATCGTACCACCTTCATTGAGATGATAGACCATATGCAGGATAAAAGCATAATCGGCCGTTTTCTTAGGCGCAAGTCGACCTGCTTTACTAAAACGGTCGTCGTTGTTGAATTTATCGGCTGCACTCCATTCGGCAGAGAACGGAGGATTTGCAACCACTGCATCGAACTGCATATCATCGAATGCATCCCATTCAAGCGTATCACCATTCTCTATTTTGAAGCTGCTGAACCGGATGCCATGTAGCAACATATTCATTCGAGCAAGATTGTAGGTAGTCGGATTTTTCTCTTGTCCGTAGATATATGCTGCCTTACCGATACTTGCCGCACGGAGCAATAGCGAACCACTACCACAAGTAGGATCATAAACATTACGCAAACGGTTATGCCCAAGAGTAACAATCTCCGCCAATATACGGCTGACCTCTTGCGGAGTATAGAACTCTCCGGCTTTCTTGCCTGCGCCGGCTGCAAACTGGCTAATCATATATTCGTAAGCATCGCCCAAAATATCAATTTCTTGCGAGGCCTCTACACCAAAGTCAATATCGTCCAATGCAAGAAGCACATTGCTGACGAGCGTGTTTTTATCATCTGCTGTTTTTCCCAATTTAGGCGAAGCCAAATCAATGTCCGAGAACAATCCACCAAAATCCTCTTCACTATCCTGTCCCAAAGTGCTGTCTTCTATACGCTTCAACGAGCGTTCCAACATAGGAAGAACATTTTCTTTCCGCTTGATAGCCTCAATTACGGACGAAAACAAGAACTTCGGTTCAATGAAGTAGCCTATATTTTCCAAGCACTGGTTCTTAACCTCTTCCTGCAATTCCGGTGCATCCGAATCGGTCATTTCCCATAATTCCTTGAATGTAACTTCATCATCATCCAACGCACTGTTAGCGTATGTTTCTATCTTCTCCGACAGGTATTTGTAGAAGATGAATCCCAAGGTAAAATACATAAAATCGCTTGCCGACATATTGCCACGCAAACGGTTTGCGACCTCCCAAAGCTGGTCACGGAGTTTCTGTTGCAGTTCTTCGCTCATATCTTTATTGCTCTATATTATCTTGTATTACATCACTTTCCGGCAATGGTATATTGCTCTCTATTATACTTCTCAGGTCATCCAGCACTTTCCCTTTATATGAGAAATATTTTGCCCCTTGATATGCACCCGATGTATTTCGTTTCTCTTCCGGCATAAACGTACCGACAAAAGGGGACAATTTATAAATACGACCTTCGTATTCAACGGAATCATCGCTTGCTACCTTGACTTCCGTATCCGTAGGAATAAAGGTAACACATTCCCCTATTTTAATACCGACCATGCTGAATTTGAAACGTCCTCGCTTTACGGTTCGTTTCTGCACGACAGGCAATGAATCTTTTTCGTTATGACAAACCGGTTTATTATCTACATAGACCGTAACAACCGCATCATCAATCATCTTGGCTATGTCATTGAATATATCCAAAGCTATTTGAGGCGGTACATTGAAAAACTCCCGATTCTGACGAATACGCAAATCCGTCAACCGATCAATAGTCTTGTGTACATGCTTTTCAACATCGTTATATTTGACCGTCTGAATGGTTGCATAAATCTCAAAAGGCAACAGAACAGCCGTGTTGTCAAGTTCCTTGGAACGTATATCTACAGGCCGCGCACTTTTACCGATCTTGACCCAATCCTCACGAAAACTTGGATTAGTCAAGATATACACATATCCGGGTTCATTTGTCTTTACCATATCAGTATTTCTTTTAATCCCAACTGAAAGTGCGTATGATATTACGCAATCTGTCTAAAATCCTCGTCAACGCCTTTCTCGTCTTTATCAATCCGAGATGCTTCTCTTTCAATGCTTTTTGTATGATTTCCGGCTGCTCTTTTTGCAGGTAGTCATATTCTTTGAGGAAGTGATTCAATACCGATGACGATATTTCCTCTTCCTTAGCCAATGAGTTGACGGCATTTTCTCGCTCAACGGCAATATAGTGGTTCAACCGTTCTTCCAAATCGCTTGTACCGTCAGCTTTACCTCGCTGAATCATGAAGTTTTCCTTATCGTCATCCACATTCTTTTGAATGAAACCATCGATAAGTTTGGCTTTGCTGCGCATTTCTGCGTCTTTAATCATCGTATCAATGATATTCTGACGGCGTTCTGCGTAATCGGCACTATATGGGTCAAGTTCTGCAATGAGTTCAAGGATATATGCCACATTGATAATGTCGCTATGTAGGAGTTCAAGGCAGAAATCCACATCACCGAGGTCTCCGTCATCCGGAACATCTGTATCATCATCCGGTTTGGGTGACGGTGCTGGATCAACGAGTGCAAAAGTATCATGGATATCAAGATACTTACTTCTGAAATCCATAAATTGCTGTTCCGTCATGCCGAGATCATCAGACTCTTCATTATAATCCTCGTATATCTGTATTTCAGCATGTTTACGGATAATATCACGGAACGCCAAAACAAACTCTTTCTTAGCTTTTTCACTCTGCAAAAGGTCTATGCAATTTGTATCCGGATATTTCTTCAAAAAATTGGTAGCAAGCTCCTTGTATTCCTGTTTGACTTCTTCAAACGGAGGTCGCACTATTTCTTCCGGATTGTTACTGTTGCTGAACAATTTGATAGCGGTATCAACATTGCTTTTCAAATCACGGAAACACACAATCTTTCCGAAGCGTTTCTTTTCATTCAGCACACGGTTTGTCCGGCTGAATGCCTGCAACAAGCCGTGGTATTCCATATTCTTGTCTACATAAAGCGTATTGAGTTTCTTGCTGTCAAAACCGGTAAGGAACATTCCGACGACCAGACAAAGATCAAGCGGCTTCATATCAGCTCGCTTCTTTTTCATACGCAGGTTAATGTCATCATAATATGCACGGAAGTTCTCTGTCGTAAACGATGTCCCGAACATTTCATTGTAGTCATCCATGATGGCTTGCAGTTCATCAACCTCACCGGCACTGTCATTCAGATAAGAACCTGTACCCATTCCTGTCAGATCATCATCTTGACTTCCATTGGCTGCATAAGTAAAAACTGCACCTATACGAATCTTGGGATTCAGTTCCTTGAATATCTTGTAATAACGGATAAGCATCGGTACGGACTGTACAGCAAACAATGCATCGAACTCTCCGTCAAATGTTGACTTATTGAAATTATTAAGGATGAATTTGGCGATTTCCGTCATGCGATTGGCACTGCCGTTCTGCACTTCCTCACTGCCATGATAATATTCTACAAGGAAACCGAGAACATTTTCATCGGCAATGGCATCTTTAATCAGATAACGATGTAGACAGTTGCCGAACACCTCTTTGGTCGTATGCCCATCAACTGCATTCTCTGTAAAAATAGGAGTTCCAGTAAATCCGAATATCTGGGCATTATCGAAGAATTGCATAATCTTCTTATGACTCTCCCCGAAGTGACTGCGGTGACACTCATCAAATATCATCACGATACGGGAGTGGCGTATCGAATCTATCTTGCTGCTGTACCATGTCTTACTTACGGCAGCATTGAGTTTCTGAATAGTGGTAATGATAATCTTGGAGTTACTATGCAGCCGTTTTACCAGTTCATCCGTATTGTCCGTACCGTCAACAGCTCCCGGTTCAAAGGCTTCATATTCCGACTGCGTTTGTGTGTCAAGGTCATGACGGTCAACAACGAACATGACCTTATCTACATCATCCAACTCCGAAACAAGCTGTGCTGTCTTGAATGAAGTCAAGGTTTTTCCTGCGCCTGTAGTATGCCAGATATAACCGTTATCGTTGGAGTTCTGTACCCGATCCAATATCTTTTCTACAGCATAGAACTGGTATGGGCGAAGTACCATCAAGCATTTATCCCCTTCATGCAATACGATATATTTTCCGATAATCTTACCGAGCGTACACTTTTCCAAGAAAAATACAGCAAACTTATCCAGTTCATTGAATGGCATATTTGCCGCATCCGTCCAGTTGAACGTGAATTTATATCCACCATTGGGATTATTGGCAAAATAACGAGTGTTTACGCCATTGGAGATAACAAATAGCTGAATATAGTCGAACAGCCCATGAAAGGATGTCTTATGATAGCGTTGTATCTGATTGTATGCCTGCTTGAGTTCTACACCCCGACGCTTCAATTCAATCTGAACCAGAGGGAGGCCATTGATAAGAATCGTCACATCATAGCGACACTTCTTTCGTCCCTCCACCGTAATCTGATTCGACACCTGAAACTCGTTCTGACACCATTGGGTACGATTAAGGAATTCTACCCAAATGCGCTGTCCGTTAGCAGTATCAAGAGGATATAGGTCACGAAGTTTCTTTGCCTTTTCAAAGCGAGTACCACCTTCAAGATATATCACTATCTTCTCAAACTCTTCATCCGTAAATGAGTTACGACCAACTTCCGCCAATTGTTTCTTGTTGTGAATTTCCAACTGCCGTTTGAAATTGGCATAAAGATTGTCTTCTTCAGTAATCTGGACATATTCGTAGCCCATTTGCCGAAGTGTGGCTATAAGTCCAGCTTCCAATGCCGCTTCGCTCTGTATTGACATATTCTTGTGCCCTATTATGGTATTATTACTTATTTATTCCGGCTTACAATATTTTGATACCTAATGCATTTTCTATCTTGCACAAGGTTTCCAATGACAAATTCTCGCGACCTTTCAACACCTTGGAAACATATTGCTGAGTGCAATTCATCTTCTCGGCCAACGCTCGTTGTGTCATGCTAAGTTCTCCCATTCGGTTCGACATGATTGCTGCTATAGCCTGCGAATGGCAAACCCAATCTTTGCTTTTGCATTCCACCGTTTCCTCTTTTACTTCCAATGCGTTGCCTATCTTTTCTTCTGCCATTATATGCATCAAAAATACCTTTGCCCTATTTTGTAGGCAAAAGTACTATAAATAATTGAGACGGCACAACTTTCAGGTTGTTTATTGACAAGTAACTAAATTTAAATCGCCATACTATTTTTGATCATTAAGTTGGAATCATTACCCTAGCACTATTTTTCATGCATATAGTCTTCAAAACTAATTGGTTTATAACAATCAGGAATTTTCACCAACTTCTTTTTGTTGACAACGAATGAAGGATTGTAATGCCAATTATAAAAATTTGAAATAGTAAAGTAATTAAATAGTGCAAGAATGAACGTTATCACAAAAGAAATGGGTTTGAAATTACAAAAATCATTAATCACTTGTACTGTATCATCTGCAGCAACAAAATAGTAATAAGACATTGCCCCTAACGTAATAATCATTATGAACAAACCAACTACAAATAAAGTTGTAGAACGAGTTTTTGATTTTGCAATTTCATAATCAAGAATTTTTTCTTTTTGTTCTGCTCGTTGTTTATTTTCTTGCTCCCATAAATTCTTGATTTTCATCTCAAATATCTCCTTTTCCTTTTTTATACCTTCTTTCTCTGAAACAAGTTGATCTTTGTCTGCTTTTAGAACTTCATTTTCTTGGTATATAATTTTTTCACTATTTTTTAACTCGGCTTCTTTGCTTTCAAGTTCGTGCATACGTTCATTATACTTTTGTTGCATTTTTACTTGATTATCCTTAATTTCTTTTATCTCACCTTGAAGCATTTGAAATAGATTATCAAATTTTTGGGCACGATTTACCTCAATTTGCTCCTGCCGCATAGATTCATCTTTGACCCTTGCCGCAAATGCAGCCTCATCTTTATGTGCAAGTTCATTAAGCTCTTGCACATCTTTTATTTGCCTGCTTGCGATACGAGTTGATAAGTTAACAACATCCCTATCCGTAATTTTATAGATTTCGCGATATTTTTGGATATTATCATCTAATTCTTTAATAATCCTTGCTTTAGGCAAAGATGAATTTAAAGTATATGAAACTAAAGATGTTATCCCCATTGTAGCAACATCATCACTAGTAATATCAATTGTCGGATTACTCAACCAAAGAATATTTAACAAGTCATCTACTTTAATAATTTCTGGCTGATGCTTCTTGCAGCTATATAAATCCTTATACTCTGTATCCGAATAATCATTATCATGACTTATCGCATTATTGACAAACCAACAGTTAACTTTACCAAACTCTTGGATATACTTTTCCCCTCGCTTCTCCCTAACATAAACCAAAGCCATAGCATCATGCAAGGCTGCTTTGTCCGTATTTCTATATTTGCGAATTATAGAAAATTCCTTGCTAAATTTCGCCTTTCCTTGCCATTGTTTTGTTTGTGGTATAACATGGAATTTGAAGTGATTAACAAGTGTATCCTCTAAATTATCCGATATTCTATTTAAATCCGTGCTAGATAAGTGTCTTCTATCGCAAGCATTATAAATATCTTCACGATTTATATTTTTAGCAATAATTGCACTGCTTAAATTTGTAGATTTAAATAACAACAATGCCTGAATCTCCTCTATTGTATCTTTCAGAACTGTAAACTTATAACCTAATTTTCGGCTTACGTCTATAAGAGTATTACAAGTTTCGGTTGATTCTGGAGTATTTAAATCCAAGAGGCTAATAATGAAATTTGTATCTAATAATAGTTCAACATTCATATTGGCATCAGACGGCTGATAGTCCAAATAACATGAAAGCATTGAACCCAAATAAATATCACGAATCTTTTCAAAAATCTCAGGGACTTGTTTAAATGTATCAATAAATTGCGCTATAAGAACATTGTGAGAAGAATCTATCGTAGCTTCACTACTACCATTTGCCAAATAATATGATATCTCACTACGATTTTGTTCTACAAACTTAAATAAATCAACGTCATTATTTGTAGTACCTACATTATACGCTTTACAAAAAGTTTTAAACATATGCACAACTTTCGCCACATCCTCTTTACCTTTTTGTATCAATTCAGAGTAGTCTTCAAATATAAATTTATCAATCCAAAATGAGCCATCATTAAATATCCGCATGTCCTCACGACCATTCGTCTTATTTATTTCTGAAGCAATAACTTTTAAAATATTATTTAAGACGGATATAGGAATGACCAATGAAAACTTTTTCTCAATAGCATCAGTAATTTCTTTCATGCTATTTCCCTTCACCACTCCTAATGGATATAGTTCAGATAGTGCATTTTTTACTATAGGAATAAAAATATCTAATGGACCATGAGCTAATGTCCCTTTATCATAGATATGTGCAAGCACACTATAAGCTATGGCACGATTTTGATAATTCAGTGTTTCAGGCATAAAATTTATACAGTAAAGCTAATTAAACATTAGTAACTTAATCTGACAACATCTTCCGGCAACATAGTATTTCCTGCCTCATCTTTTGGAGCATTCTTAAGAAACAGCATCGGAACTATGGTGTATTTCTTGGCAAACGGCAGCAAATTAGCCTTGCGGAGGAGTTCAGTTGTTAACTGTTTACCATTCTCTTGAGTTGTCCATTTACATTCACCAACCAGCAGATACTTTTTATCAAGCGATTCAGCCATCACATCGAATTCGACCTGTTCCGGCTTCTTATCCTCATTGATAACAGAACCCCACCAGCGTTTTGCCTTGCCGTAAACCACTCCATTGACAAGATTTCCTGTTACGGCATCCCGACATAATTTTTCCCATTGCATACTCACATACTCCGAGAAATGAGCAGTCAAAGCCTGTTCTATGGGTAAACGACGGCCAAGTTCAATAAACGAACGATTAGGTACGACAAACTGATAATAAAATGCCATAAACGGATCAGCTATCTTGTAGAGGCTCTTTTTCGCATTCTTTTCATCAATCCCGAACGGAACATCTTTCGCCAAAAATCCGAGATCAATAAGCTTCTTCAACGGACGCGACAGATTGGTTGCCGGCTCATTGCATCTTGCGGCAATCTCAGAAAGCCGATTTGCGCCAGTACCGATATAAGACATTATCGTCGAAGTCTTGACAATATCCTTTACATCGTCCTGAAACAATTTTATCGGTTCTTCGTAAAGAGTTCCATTTACAGAAAGGATATTGTGCCACAAAGCATCATTAAGTGAATTTTGGTTTTCCCTTAGTTCCCAATAACGCGGCACACCTCCCCAAACAGCATATTCTTCAATGGCATTCATCGCATCAAGGCTCAAAGCCTCTTGAATATATGGCAAACGTATCAGTGCAAGTTTCATGATCTCATCAGCACGACCATAGAGAGGTGCAGTAGAATCAAGAAACAGCCCATACATCATATTTTGTGACGAACCACAAAGCACAAGATTATACTTCAACTGCTTTTCATCAACCAGTTTTTGCAGCACAGACGGCAGCTCAGAAGATTGCTCTACAAGATACGGAAACTCATCCAAGCATAAAGTAAAACGCTTGTCTGTTCGATAATTGACCGCGCGAAACATAGATTCCCAATCCGGATATGTCAGTTTGTCGAAATCCGGGAACACTTGTGCAATCACTTTTGCAAGCAATATTCTCTGATGCTGACCTTCGGAACGGTCGGCAAGGAAGTAAACATCATTTTCTGACAACACCCTTTTAATGAGCGTTGACTTACCCAGCCGTCTGCGACCGTACATCACGACTAACGAGGATTTCTCTCTCGCAAGAGCATCTTTCAGTCGTGCCGCTTCATCTATTCTATCAACGAATTTCATACGCCTTATTTATTATGTAATACAAACATAATGTTTTTGCAGCATAACACAAAATTTAAAACCATGTTTTTTATCCCACCAGAACAAAAGGCAACTTATATTATGGAAGAACATACGCATCTATACCTTTTTCGAAGCTCGCCTCCTTGTCTTCAAACTCAAATCCTGCAAAGCTTTTCCCAGTTTGTCTTCTTTGGCCAACCACAGAATATCATCGTCAAGCTGCAAGGCATACAGCACTCGCAAATAAATTCCGATTGCAACTGTCGGTGCGCCTTTTTCTATTCGGGACACAGTCAACAGAGAACAGGTGGCACGTTCTGCAATCTGAGCCACACTCAGATTCCTTCGTAGGCGAGCCAATTCAATCTGTTCTCCTACAATCGACATCTTCTGCACCAATTTTCGAGGCAGTTTGGTTCCCATTGTATTCTTTGTCATATCTTTATCTATTTAAGGTGCAAAGCGACCGTGCCGATAACTTTACCATAGTCAATCTATCATATAATATGCAAAGATGGCGATTTTGATTTACTTAATGATATATTACACATACAATATCTGACATTTTTCAGTCAACATCGAAAAAAATCCAGTCTTTAGACGCATATTCCTTTTCAAACTCTGCCAAATCTTCCTTTATACGCTCACGAAAATTCTCTTCGCTATCATTGCCACTCATCATCCAATCTACGCGAGTTGCATATATCTCTGCTATACGAATTTGCCGATATGCCTCCTTCATTACATTTATCGTTTCATCTGACAGTTCCAATACATCAGCATCATCTGGATAGCGGCCATAATAACAATGATGAATTGAGTATAATACCGGAATTCGTTCACCGTCAGAAGTGCCAGACATATATCGCATTGTTGATTGGAATATTACTCCATCTACGAAAAAATGCTGCTCTGAATATTTTTGTTCTGCCTTGACGATAGTTTTATCTGTCAGAAGAAAAGATTCCGCATCTTCATAACTGGCAAAACTCATATAGCTATGGTATGAGCCAAAGCTATCTTTCTCGTAAATAGTCCAATAATCTTTATGTATCTTCCCGGCTTTGGTTGTAAAGTTCTCGCAATATCACGCTCGATAGAATTAGCTATCTCTCCGAAGGCAATCATATGCCGATTAAAATATCCTCCACTCATAGTTATTTCTGTTCTTGGTATTTATTCTACAAGATTTTTAATCTTGTCAATTACCTTCATGATTTCAGTAGTGTCAATAGACCCATTTTCATGGTCATGAGTCGTGAAAAGGTTTTCACCTTCTATGAAACCTATAGAATTATAGAATTTCAATTTCTTTTCCCATGAAGTCTTATATTCTGGAACTGTAAGCATACCCAGATGTTCCCAGATAATAATCTCATCAGAAAGGTCTACAAAAGTGAAGTCGGGAAGGCATTGATGTCCATCTCTATTAAACATTTCTTCATATTTAAACTTGATGTCGGCAGAGATAAGTTCGTTTGCGATAATTACCTCTGACTTACTACGAACCATAAGGTTGGGATTTTTTGTCCGATGTATCAGGCCTTCAACATAAGGGATTGAGGACTTATTTTCTCTTGCCACAAGTTGTTCGAACATATTTGAATTTCTTTGCGCAAGAATAGAGGCTTGAGGCTTCGTTTTTTCCCAAAGCCAATAGACATTATCTTGTATGAGTAGAATCAGTTTCTTTTTAGCTCTCGTCAATGCAGTGTAAATTAACTCACGTGTGAGAATGCGACCAAACTTAGGCAATACCAGCACCACAGTGTTGAAATCGCTACCCTGGCTTTTATGAATCGTGATAGAATATGCAAGTTCTATTGGAGTTTCACTATCTTCTCCAGACACGCCTCTTTTACCGAAAGATTCATTGGGAATACCGGCGTAAATCAAATTCGCATATCCTTTATAAATAGATCGCACAAAACCAATTTGACCGTTAGATAACTGATATTTTTGATGGGATGGGTATGCTTCCACTTTCTCATTTTTAAGTTGCATTATCTTATCTTTGGGATAAATCTTCTGTGTTGAGAATTGTATAAATTCCTTGTCGTATGTTCCTATCCATTTCTGAACACATTCATTAAGATGCAATGACCCCCAGATAGGATTCAGGACAGGGGTGAGGACTTGCACAGACTCAATCGTGTTAGGATTTGCCGCAAGCGATTTGATGGAGTCAATACCTAACCGATGCTGAAGAACGGCAGATAGATTATCTTCAGTACACCCCAATTCAATACATAATGCTTCCATCAGACACTTTTCAAGGTCGCTTTCGTCTGTCCAAGTCATTACCTGCAAATCTCCATTAAGGTCTCCGGTAGCCATCTTATTGAATATTTCATCAGCCCCTTTCTTTGGTTTCTTGCTACTAAACCATGATGCAAGTGTTAAAATATCAGATTCGCCGGTAGTAATTGTACGTACTACCGTTTCGAGCGATGTGATTGCTGAATTTAATACAGGAACAGTGTCCTTGTTTTGAAGGCGGTAGCACAAATCAGCAAATGGTCTGCCTGCCCCTATCGGAGGAAGTTGGCAAGGGTCACCAATCAATATAAGACGATTAATCTTAGCGAGATCTAACGCTTTTAAAAGAATATACAAATCTCGCGTTGTCAGCATAGAACATTCGTCAATAATCACATTGGCAGCATTGGCATACTGTCTTCCGTTCGGATTGTCAATAGCTAACATTCTATCCCAATCAAAGAAACCTTGACGAACGAGGAACTGAGCAATGGTTTGGGCTTCAACACCCTTACCCATTTTGCCTAATCGAACTCTCGCTTTTCCTGTAGGGGCAAGTAAAAGCACGCCTTCGTTTTTTATTTGTGAGCAGGAAAGAAATGTCTCTACTACGGTTGTTTTGCCGGTACCGGCACCACCTGTTAAGACAGAGAGTTTTCTATCCGTCATCATCTCCAACGCTTCAATCTGCTGTCTCGTTGCTTCACGACTATTCTCGTTATTTTTGTCATAATGTGATGATGACATGGCACGAGTTTCCCAGTCAACGTTCAACTTATTACGCACAGAGCTTTTGGCTCTGGCCAATAATCGTTTGCTCAACCAACGCTCCATTTCTGCGTATTCTTTTAGCTGTAGTGCCTTAGGATTGTCGTCAGGGAGATAGACCAACTCATCGGAGAAAAAACCTCGGACGGTTAAGAAATAGTCGTTTGGTAATAAAGAATTTGTATCAGAAAGAGTATCACTTACATATTGTTCCAACTCGGCAATGGATAGTAACGTGTCTCCATCGTCAAGAGCAGAGCAAAGACGTTCAACAGTCATGGAACGTAATCTGCGTTCATCTATCAAAGTACGAACAGCAAACGGTGCCGTTGGAATGTTTTCACCTTGAATGTCTACATCAGGAATCACACCAAAGTCGATAGTTTGTGTGTTCACACGATTATCGTAATCCTGAGCACATTTTTCGCTTATGATATAGGGATTAGTCAAAAGTTTTTCATAAGTCTCAGCATTGTTGGCATATTGCCCTATGATATCTGCATCGAGTTCAAATCGGGAAAGTAGCTCAAGCACTCTTTTCCCTTCATCTGAACGATACTCCCAAGATTTCTTATACGCGGGTAGTTCTGAAAAATAAACTGTATTGGGAACAGGTAGCTTCCCTGCCATTAAGTCATTGTAGTATCTCCACGGATTGTCTTTTTTCCCACATCCGGCAGTCAGAATATCCCGTTCTATCAGATATGAATAGTTTACGCCTATCGCTTTGAGGCATTCTGCAAATGAAGGGAATGGCGAAATCGAAGACTTAACCTTGGCTATGCTGTCATTTATCCAGCGTAATTGTAACTGCCAGTCGCCTCCCACTAATCCATGCTTCATAACGGCCTCCAATGCCCGCCTTGCATTTTCAAGGATGATGAGCATTGATTGATTGCTAATGAATTCACAACCGTAAGATAGTTCATTGAAGATACGTTCTGTATTTCCAAGCTTATCAAGAGAGATTTTAATTTCGTCAAGGGCTTCCTCTTTTGTTAATCCTGTCTTCTTTTGAATATAGTCCTCATCAAATTCCAGATATTGGTTGTATGGCAATAGAAAGCCTTTGGAGTCCTGTAATTCCTGCCTTATAGAATGTTGTACAACCATTTCCCATAAAGGATATGTGTAATCGGCCTCTGTATCGTATAATTTTATAGATGCCACAGAGGTTACCTCTCCCATACCGACAATCATACGGCGGCCTTCATCATCTACAGGATTACCGTTTTTACAATAAAAGACACAGATTGACTCATTGGCTTCAATATTCCCACGAAACCACTTCAGAATATCGAGTTGACGCTCTGCACCATATAGCCACGATGAATTGAACGGGGATTTTTCCACGTCATGAAACTCCGGATGTCTATCACTCAACCACGATTGAGAATCAAGAGACATATATCTAAATGGAATAGCTAAAGCAGAATATGCAGGGATTTCAATTGTTGTTGGCTTTAAAACGTCATGTCGCCCTCCTTTGCCCGCATACACGTGCTTAAATTCCCGTTTATATGAGTGCTGATTCATAAAACCACCGTTTTCGCTTGCACAAACGGGACGTTCATGCTGTGGAAGTAAACTCCAATCCTCAGAAGCATGCAAGCAATCAGCAGTATCCCGCGACATGGATATTCTTGGGAGAACCTTACAAAATGTATTACAAGCAGGATTCTTGCATACATGGCCATTCCAATTAGAATCGTGCCAAGGAACACGTATAGAAATATGTTTCATTTGTTATAATATAAATAGATTCCAATAAACAATTATTAAATCAAGCCAAGGTCATTTAGAAACTCTGGTCAAATGTCATTGATAATATACCTTGTATTTCCTCAAAAATTTCCACTGCCTCCTTTTCATTTAACCCAACTTTTACCATCACAGCAAATAAATCTTCTTTTGTAGGTTCAATGCGATCATTGATAGAAGTCGTACGGAAGCCATTTATGCCATCACTTGGCAACAGATCGAATGCCGGAGCGAAATGCCAATTGCCATCACGATAGATGAAAGCAAAATTCTTTGCGTGGTCATCTTTGTTATCAATCAAGTAGTTGAATACCATAAGACGATACACTTTCCACATTTCTGCCACGCTATGCGTCAAAGTTGCGCATACTTGAAATATGTGAGTGTAGTCTATGCTTGGCAAACGATAGTCTGCCCCGATAAGTCCGGCAATGCTTACAACGTGTAATTTACCGTTTGAGGTACGGTCAAAACGCTCCACTCCGAAATATTTATCTTCGAAAAGTCGTGTTTTAGGCATCTCTATTCCACACTCTTTGGCAAGAAGCGAATAACGGTATTCATCCTCACCAATATGTTTGGAATCTCTCTTTGCCCGGAACTTCACCAACCATTCTTTCCCATCATAACGAGTAAAGATTTTGGGGCGGGCTCCACCCGGAGAACCACCTCTATACTGGAACTCCTCAATTCCCTCTCCGTTATAATTGTCGCTATCAAGAATCTGTTCCGCCTCCAATGCCAATTTTTCAAAATCTGCGTATTCTTGCTTTGATACAACACTCTTGTCTGGACGAAATTCCAATGCACCGCGTCCAGTAGAACCGACCAACGCAAGACGGTCAAGTAGTGACAGTGTTCGTGGATTGACCCCGTTCCGCTGCAAGTATCTATCAAGAATTAGCAATCCCCACCCATCAGGCAAACAATCATCAAAAACACCGAATCCACCATCAAACGGACGAGGTTTTGCTATAAATACCCCACTGCGCAATGGTAACTCAAACGGAGATATAGAAAAACCAGAATTGAGCCACTCTGCCGAATATTCAAATGCACATAAACTCTCTTTGGTTAAAGCCAATCTGCCAACCAGTCTATTATCATATATTACCTCTATCCGCTTTATGCTATTCATTTTTCTTCCCTCTTTTACGTATAACACTTTGCTCATTCAATACATCATCTAATGACTGATATTGCTTCTGCGCAAAAAGAGCATCAAAATCAGAAAGCGCATTCAAAGCAAAGCCTACTTGAAGCAATCCTCTTAATGAAATCTCTCCCGTCTGCTCAAATCTGCGATAAGTAGCAAACTTGACTCCTGCTCTTGCTGCCAATCCTTCTTGAGTTAAGTCCAATTCAAGTCTCCGAACCTTGACTCTTGCTGCAATTTGCAAAGCAATATCACTGGGACTTGAAACATTAAAAGCTATTATATTATTCATAGTTTACATATCTGCCAATCAACAAACAAAATATTATTCAATACAAAAATAAGACTTATTCCTGAATATACCACCAAATTCAGAATTTATTTGCACCTCAAAATGAAAATCAACTTTACTTTATCTCCGTATTCATATATACGTACATTAAAGTAAAGCTAACAGAGGGAGAGAAAAAAAATGGCTTCGCCAAAGCCGAACCGAACTATATCTGCCGACTTTCTTTTTTTTGGCTGCAAAAGACACAGAAATCCTGCTCACAAAACAGACATGATTCGAGCCATTGTAAGACACAAGAGCCAACCCCAAAATCCGTAAAACCATCTCTGATTTTGCAACTCGAATCGGCGAAATAATCACCGATATGCCTTATCTTTGCGAACCGGATGTTTCGGAGCAAAAGAGAGCCATTTTTCTCTTTTTCCCTTCGTTTGAAGACAAACTAAGGTTAAAAACGTTAAATCTTCGATTTTCGGCGAAAAACAAGTAAATTTTTGAGCAGTCTATCTTTTAAGCCGTAAACTATTGATAATCAATTGGCATAATATGCTGCATCGGTAAATAATTACCTCCCAACCTACATCTGCAAACCGCTGGTCTTTCTTTATTCTTGCTTTTCTTGAGGAGACATATTCTCAATACTGTATATTATCGGAAGTTATATTAAAAGATAGAATAATAATCAAAGCAATAATTTTATTCTTTCAATAATTGATTCGTTCTAAGGAAACCTACAAACGCATCAATTATTTTAGAATTACGATTAATTATATCAGTTTCAATAAAATCACTATACGAATTACTTATCTCCGACAATTCGACAATTTGAGAACCATTTTTTTCCTGACCATTAGCAGTAATAAATCCTTTATAATACTTCACTTTATCCACAAAACGATAATCGGAAGCTCTGATATTCAATTTTTTCTCAAGGAGAACTTTATTTCCAAGTACTTCTACATTCTGAGGATTTGACAACCCTTTTTCTTTATCCTGTCTATTTCGTGCATATATATGTTCTATATCGAACCGGGTTTCTAATGATAATAAAGATTGATTATCATGTTGAAAAGCCCACCAAGTAATCATTGATTTTGTAATCGCACGACTATTATTGAATGCATAATTTGCTATTTGAGCACGATAACGTTCTTCTGAAAATTTGAAGTCAGAGAATGTTACTTCTTCACCTTTGATTATTCTAACCATTTCTGCATACACAGGAGTACGCAAAGAGTTAACACCCGGATTAGTTATAGCATACGCCCATATGAATGCTGTTATACAATCCAAAAAACGACAAAAAGCATTCTCTTCTATTTCATCATTTTCATTACGATGGTACATAAAATACACAGAAGTAATATACGTCCACATTCCATTGGGAGCATAACTAAGTACAAACAATCGTTTTAGAACTTTATCTGAGAAGCGTTCCGCTTCTTGATTATTAACATCTTGCCAAAATTTGGCAAGACTTACAAGATTATTCAATGTCTTAGGCTGATGCAAAAGAGGATAGCTACCATCTCCTTCATAAAACTTACGCAAAGCCTCTGTTGTTGATGATTTTATCTCTGCGAGTGCACGTTCATAATACATATATCTTGTAAATAATTCATCTAACGGTGTACCGTAAATTGGATGGAACACTTCACTAGTAATCTTATCTAGACTTTTCCACGTTTCTATAAATTCATCTTTTTTACCCAACGATGAATAATACTTATAAAGTTGCGCCTTAAAAATATCAGCATCTGAAAGAGGTTTTCCTCTATCATTCAAAGTTGAGAAAATTCTCAACGCTGTATTTTGAGACTCTGCCTCAATTGGTAAAAGAACACAATTGTTTAGCACACGTGCTGGAAAATATGCAAAATACGATGGATAATTACTTAGAAAAACATCAATCTTTTCAACAAAAAAATTGAAATTCTTTGCGTAACGACTTTTCTTACCTATACCTTGTCCATCTTTCAATATCGAAATAAACTCTTCTTTATCTTCATCCGTAGCAACCTGTGAATTGATTTTTAAAGCGGATGTTTCAAACTCTCCAAATTCATTAGCTCTCCAAATACATTTTTCAATATCTTCCTTCATCCGTTTTGAGCGAGGGTCTTTCATACTACCAAGCTTATTGTAAAAAGCTCTTAACAAAAGCATAATGGTCGTTAAACGTTGTTGCCCATCAATCACCTCCATTTGGTTCTTATTCTTGAATGTTACTATAGGGCCAAGAAAATATTCTTCATCATCAATAAATTGGTCGCAGTCATCGTTTGGGAAAGAGAATGAAAACAAATCATCCCACAAAGTTTTACACTCCACCTCACCCCACGCATATGGACGTTGGTAGTCAGGTATGAGAAAATTGTATTTTGATTCTTGAAAAAGGCTTTTTACCTTTTTCTGTTCTATATTTAAGTTTGCCATCTTATTGCTTATTCTTATAATCTAATCAATTAAACTCTATATGATCCATCGCACAGACATGTTATATTATAACCTATCTTTTTTATCGGTTATCAAATCCTTCAAATCGACTTGTAATATCTCTGCAATCTGTTGCAAGGTTTTCAAATTAGGCTGAATCCGGTTACAAGCATATGCATTGACCATGCTAAAACTCTTGTCGAGTTTCTTCGCCAACCATGTTTGAGAAATACCTTTTTCCAAAAGAACTACCTTTATTCTATTTAACTTCATTATTTGAAACGATTTTATAATGCAAATATAGTGAATTATATTCAATATCCGGGATTATTTTATACTTTTGGACCATATGAAGGACTAACTTCTGACATAATAAATCAAGGTAACTTAACTCTATCTCTGTTTATAAAGGGAATGCGGCGAAGCCGAGAGGGAATTGGAAGATGATACACAAACATACGTTTGGTTTAGAATCATACAAAGTGGGAGCCATCCTAATTATGCACAACCACCAATATGTTTAGATAAACAAACTACTATTTAAAGTTAAGAAGAAGACTTTTCCTCTCCTTTTTCTTTATATAGCATAAAATTTTATATGTTTGTGAACAATTTGACGCAATAAAAAATAAAGCGATAAATAAACCCCATGAATCGAATAAAAAAAGTAGACTCAAAAGAACTTATAGACAGTAAAGAATAATCCTTATGGCAAAGACAAAAAAAAAAAAGAGGAAAAACACCTCAATCTCGAATCTATATTATTTAATTGTCGCGACTACCTACGTAGTAATGCCACACTCAATGATAAACGTGATTTACTCCTTACGCTGGTTTTCTTGCGTTTTATTGGAGAGAAATTTGAAAATGCGCAAGATAGTATGCGCAAAGAGTGTATAAAAAACGGTATCGAAGACGAAGCTACGATAGAAGCATTCTTAAATAGTCCAAATCGTTATCAAAATATTGCATTTGTTCCAAAGGCCGCACGTTGGAGCAAACTTATTAATGTCCCGGCAAGCAAACTCAACGTAACATTAGATGATGCACTTCAAGCAATTGATGATAGTGGTGATGCTCTCAGAGGTTGCATACGTTTAGGCTTATTCTCATCTATTAATCTTGAAGCTAATGTGATAAAAAAAGTTGTGGATGAGATTAATAAGATCTCTCACAAAGTCTTCGGCGAAGAGAAAGACTTGATAGGTCGCGTGTATGAATACTTCTTGAAATCTTTTGCAGTAAATGCTACCAAAGAAGATGGCGAATTTTATACACCGCACGATATAGTAGAGTTGATTGCAGCCTTTATTGAGCCATTCGATGGCACACTTTACGACCCTTGTTGTGGTTCTGGAGGTATGTTTGTGCAATGTGCAAAATATGTAGAGGCCAAGAAAGGTGATATCAAAACTGTCAATGTATACGGCCAAGAAAGTGACCCCGCTACCTATCGTTTGGCTAAAATGAATCTAGCTGTACGTGGTATATCACACCATTTGGGAGAGAAGAATGCCTCTACGTTCACAAACGATATGCACAAGGGATTGGTGTTTGACTATATTATGGCCAATCCCCCCTTTAACTTAAAAAAATGGTACGACAGTACATTAAGTAACGACCCTCGCTGGACTGATTACACCTTACCACCTGAAAGTAATGCTAATTACGCATGGATTCTTCACATACTATCGAAGCTCAAAGCCGGTAAGGGTGTAGCTGGTTTTTTACTTGCTAATGGTGCATTGGGAGATACAGATGCACAAAATATTCGTAAAAGACTTATAGAAAATGATAAAATAGAAGCCATTATAGTTCTTCCTCGTGAACTTTTCTATACAACAGATATATCTGTAACCTTATGGATTCTTAATCAAAATAAAAAGGGTGGTATATGGCACGGGCGTAAATTACGTAATCGTGAAAATGAGATTCTCTTTATGGACTTACGTCAATGGATTGAGAATCCTGTAAAAGGAGAACAGAAAAAGAAAGTTGAACTAAAAGTCGAGCAGATTAAACATGCTTCTGAAATATACTTCAAATGGCAGGCAGAGGACACCGATGGCACAAACTACGCTATACCAGAATTGTACCGCTCAGTGGGAATTAAGACTCTTGAAGAGAATGATTTTTCTCTTATACCAAGTCGCTACATTGAATTCGTTGACCGTGATTCTGATATCGACTATAATAAAGTTTTAACAGCAACTGCATCTATAGTATCAGACCTACTTAAACGTCAGAAAAAAAATGATACAACATTACGCAATGCATTAAAACAATTAGGATATGAGTGCAAATAAAACTTTATGGGTACAACTTGGTCATTATATTGAAGAAAATATAACTCGTGTTGGAGCCAATCTTTCAATAGCAATAAGTGGAGTTAATATTGCAAAAGGCTTTATACCCACGGTTGCGAATATGACAGGGGTAGATAAAAGTAAGTATAAAATTGTACCTCAAAATCATTTTGCTTGTAACCTTATGCATGTTGGGCGAGATGTAATAATTCCAATCGCTTATAATAATACATCCAAAACAATAGCTGTATCTCCTGCATACTATATATTCAGAATAAAAGAAAGCAAAATAAAAGAATTGTTACCCGAATACTTAGAAATGCTATTAACACGAGAAGAGTTTGGACGCATCTCATGGTTCCATACAGATTGTTCAATAAGGGGTAATTTGCTAGAAAAATCTTTCCACGAATTATTGATTCCTCTCCCCCATATTGATGTACAGAGAGAGTTAATCGATACTTACAATGGGCTTAAAGCACTTGCCGAGCAGAACGAAGCACTTATTGAACCATTAGGCAAGGCTTGTGAAGCATTTATCGTTGATTGCAGAAATAAGTGTCAAGAAGTCAAACTTGGTGATGACTATATTGAACTTTGTGATGAAAGAAATAGCGAGGGTAAGTATACACTGGAAGATGTACGAGGTATAGGAATCTTAAAGAAACTTATACCAACCAAAGCTGATATGAAAGATGTGTCGTTAACTCCATACAAATTATTAAAACCGAGAGAATTTAGTTATGTAACTGTAACATCACGGAACGGTGGAAAAATATCATTAGCGATTAATGATACAGAACAAACATATATAGTTTCATCTTCTTACATAAATTTCCGATGTAAAGACTATAATAAATTGATGCCAGAATATCTGTTTCTTTTATTGAGTCGTAATGAGTTTGACCGCTATACCCGATTCAACTCTTGGGGAAGCGCACGAGAAACTTTTGATTGGAGTGAATTATGCAGGGTAAAAATCCCAATACCATCCATTGCTATACAACACTCTATTGTGAATTTATATAAATGCTCGGAAGAAGCCAAGAAAATAGCTTCTGAGGCGAGAGAAAAACTTAAAACCCTTTGTTCTGCATTGATACAAAAAGCAGCGAACTCATAAATACCTCAAAATATGCCAGGTAAATATTACGAAAGCGATTACGAAGAAGCCCTTATTGACTTGTTAAGGGAGCAAGGTTGGGAGTACACTCACGGAGAACAGATCCCTCGTCATAACCGTGAAGTATTACTCACAAGCGATATGACAACATATCTTCAGCATCGTTACAATGAATTAACAGGTGAAGATATAGAAGAAGTAGTGAATAAATTGCGTTACGTAAGCGGCCAAACGCATTTTGAGTTACTGCGTAACACATACTATTTGATAAGAGATGGTTATCGCTATACCCGCCATTCGGATGGAAAAATATTTGATATTGAATATGTCAATTTTGAACAAAAAAACGATTACAATATTTATCATTGTGTAAATCAGTTCGAAGTCGGTTATGGGCTGAAAAACGATATTCGCATTCCTGATGTAATGTTGTTTATCAATGGTATCCCTCTTTGCATATTTGAACTGAAAAATCCAACTGATTCATCAGCCACAATAGCCGATGCCTACGAGCAAATTCATACTCGTTATAAAAGAGATATCCCTCATTTGTTACGTTACTGTCCTCTTTCGTGTATAAGTGATGCAACCATTAATAATACGAAATTGGGTACGACATATACACCATATGAACATTATTATGCGTGGAAAAAAGTACACAACGAAGATTTTGTGGCTCAAAAGGGAATAGACCAAGTAAAAACAATTGTAGCGGGAGTATACGAGCCTAATCGCTTCTTAGAGATACTACGTGATTATATTTATTTCCCAGACAAAGATTTCGCCCAAGAAGAAGAGATAGTATGTCGCTATCCTCAATTTTTTGCAACTCGTATGCTTAGAGATAATGTATTAACTGCATTTGCCGCAGGTGATAACAAAGGCGGAACATATTTTGGAGCAACCGGGTGTGGTAAGACATACACAATGATGTTTCTTGCACGCCAACTTTCGTTACGTTGTAAGGAATTGGATTCGCCAACCATCGTAATGATTGTCGACCGTGACGATCTTCAAACACAAGCAGGAAAACTCTTTCTACGTTCTGAGGAGTTTTTATCACTCGGTGCAGCTAAAGTTATCGCCAATAGAGCAATATTAAAAACTGAGTTGTCATTAAGAGAGTCTGGCGGTTTCTTTATCTGCACCATACAAAAGTTTTGTGAAGAAATTGGCGAGTTGAATACTCGTAAAAATATTATCTGCTTTTCAGACGAAGCACACCGTACGCAAATTCGACTGAATAAACAACTCAAGATTAGAGACCGCAAAAACGTGGATGAGGTTTTCGATGATGAACAATTAGGTGCATTCATAACCAAGCCTTATGCAGAACATCTACACTGTGCATTCCCCAATGCTACATTTGTGGGATTTACTGGCACACCTATTGATGAAACAATCCAAGTTTTTGGACAAATTGTGGATAAATATACAATGCAACAATCAGTGGATGATGAAATCACTGTTGCATTGAAATACATCCCCCGTATAGCCAAAGTTACGCTCGATAGTGAAAAGGTAAAGACAATTGATAAGTATTATAAAAAATGCTTTGATGAAGGAGCGACAGAAGAAGATATTGTTGCTAGCAAGAAAGCAATGAGCGCAATGGAAGTAATTCTCGCTGATGATGAGCGATTGGAACGATTGGCAGATGACATTATCAAACATTATACGACAGCTTGCAACAACAAAGCTGATGTTATACAGAAAGCAATGATTGTATGCAGTAAACGCTATATTGGATATAAATTACTCAACAAATTCAAGAAACTTAAACCTGAATGGTTCAAAGAGAAAAAGTCTCCCGATGGCACTTTCCTTACCCCAGAAGAATTGAAAAAATTACCGTTGATGCCGACGATAGCGATGGTTGCTACGCGTGGAAAAAATGATCCCAAAGATATGTATGACTATCTTGGAAAAAAGTCCCGTATCAAAAAGTTAGATGATGCCTTTAAGATGGACAAATCCAACTTCCGTATTGTTATCGTTGTAGATATGTGGATTACGGGATTTGATGTTCCTTGTCTGACATTTTTATACAATGACAAACCTTTGCAAAAACAATCTCTGATTCAAACTATTAGCCGGGTAAATCGAAAATATCCGGGTAAAGAATTCGGCTTTATCATTGACTACATTGGAATCCGAGATAATATGATGAAGGCCATGCACAAGTATGGCGGAGAGTCATTTGGTCCAAGTGACGATGATGTACAACAAGCATTGGAAGCACTAATTATAGAATTAGATATATTGAATAAACTATTTGTCGGCTTTGATATATCTCCATTTACAAATCCTAATGCTAAACCATTAGAACGCCTGGAATGTCTTTCTTCTGCCGCAGACTATATAATCACACTTACAAAACAGCTAAATGTAAGCCCTGAACAAGGAATGACCAAGCCAAAACTTGTGAGCGTAAAAACATTCTTCCTGACACATGTAAAACGACTATGTGCTGCATATAACATTTGTCAGCCGGCGAATACTCTCGATAATGAGAAATTATCATTATCTCAATGTTTTATGGCTGTCGCTTCATATATACGTAAGACATCAGGTAACAAACACGATGCGGAAAGTATGAACAGAGCTGTTGAGAAAATGGTATCAGAAGCCCTTAAGTGTAATTCTGTGATTAATATTCTTGATACTGATGTAGAAGAAAATATATTTAGTCCTGAATTTGTTTCTCAACTTGATAATATTAAATTACCTGCAACCAAACTTGAAGTACTTGTAAAACTATTACGTAGATCAATTAAAGAATATAAAAATACAAATAAAATTGCAGCAGAGAAATACGAAGAGCTACTAAAAAAGACTCTTGAAGAGTATCATAATCGTCGTGCAAATTTATCTCCAGAGGAAGCTACATCTGCACAAAATGAAGCTATTGATGAAATTATTCGGAATGCAACTCAGCAAGCTCTTGATATACTGGCTGGTTTAGGTGAAGACAAAGAAAGTTTCCGTAAGTTAGGATTAACCTTTGAAGAAAAGGCTTTTTATGACATCCTTATACACCTCCGAGATAAGCACAACTTTGAATACGGCAAAGATAAAAATATTGACGGAATAATCATTAACGACAAATGTAAAGCTCTTGCAAAGAAAATAAAGGAACTAATTGATATTCAATCCTCTTTTACGGATTGGCTCAACAACTCCAATGTCCGCGCAGAATTGAATCAAAAGATTTTCTTCTGCCTATATAATAATGGCTACCCTCCTCAGTATAACGATGAAGTATTTGATCAAGTTATGGAACAGGTAGAAAATTTTAAGAAGAATAATTAAACTCTAATGGTTGAAAACAATCGTAATTGTAAACAAAATCCTCTCCTTCCTAAAAGAAGGAGAGATGTTATTATCGTGCAATCATTGAGCCCTTCAAGGTCACAAACAAAACCCAATCCCACACCGGGTTCACCAACAAATAATCATTGATAATCAACAATATAAAAATTTTACATCAAAAAATAGTACATTTCTAATCCATCACGAAAACTATTTATAATCTATATAAACTACAAAACTAAATAACAATATGAAAGCATTTTTTATACGTCTTTAATAATCATCGTATAAATACTAGTTGCTCGTAATACATACTGTAATAATCACATGGTTTATTTATATAATTTGCCAATAAACACGTAAGTAATAAGCATGAAAACTGAAATATTAACATCTCCTACAAGTAATGAATTTAAAAATCATATATATTGCAATATAGAATTATTTACGTCAAAAAATTTGTTTTGCTAATTAATTATCATAAATTTGGAGTATTCGCTTTAAAGAGGGGGAAAACACTGGGTGTTTGTGATAAAAACTAAAATTTCTAATTATGAAAGTAAAATCTTTAGTTGTATTAGCGGCGGTAGTTGTGATCGCGGTGATCACGTGTAGCTTCACGATGAAAAGTGATGTGAAATGGATAACTGTTTCCGGGTATGTTGACAACACAAGTGGGGATGTTATAAGTCAGGTTGATGTAACCTGCACTTTGAATAGTGATCATACCCTACTAAACAGAACTCAAACCAACGCAGAAGGTTATTACTCAATTCAAGTAAAACAATCTGAGTCATGTACGTTAACTTTTAGTCACGTTAGTTATGTTCCACAAGATGAAATTGTAACTTCTGACACTGATATTGATGACATGAATGTTACCCTACGTTCCCAAGAGGAATAAACCTGTTTTTTAAACTTTTACTTCCCTCTGAAAATTTCAGGGGGAATTTTTATTTTCTTAGAATCAAACTTATTATTTTCAAATAAAAGAAAAGGGTATTTTTATTCTTTTGAGAAGTGAATTACCCCCATTATAGCTATAAAGTGGTAAAATATTTGATTTTTGTAAAAATATATTATATATTTGCAGAAGTTGAAAAACTAAGTGCGGAAGAGTCCGCATTGAAATATTTGAATGTTTGTTCTAATCTTTAGTTCTAAAATCGCCAATTTTTATCATACGGATTAGACAAATTGTTCATGCTGATTAAGCGTGGGCTGTTGTCTATATGTATGATGGGTGTTTGGCGATACCTTGAACTAAATATAGTAATATAGTCCTCGCTTTTCTTGTTGTTTAATTTTTGCTTCGAGGATTAAGCAAAATAAAAACATTTTAGATTATGAAATAGAATATATAAAATTCAATTTAAAGGCCAATCCTGATCATTAATAGGATTTTTGGGTAATAAATCCCATATTTTACACCCTAATGCTCTTGCAATAGAATCAATATGATCTAAATTGAAAGCATCATCCTCATTTGGGTTTTCTCTATTTGCAATGAATGTATTAGAAAGATTTAAAACATCAGCTAAATATTGTTGGGTCCAATCTTTCTTTAAACGAAATTCACGAACCTTTAAACCTACATATATTTCTATCTTTGATTTCATAGCTAGTTATTATAGGCAAATAAAGGTTTTTTTTGACAGATATATCTACATGTATGCATGTAATTAAATAATGCTGTTTTTGCATTAAAAATACTTTTAACCAAACCAACACAATGAAAGAAGATCATGAA
>NZ_QUHC01000010.1 GCF_003479425.1 Odoribacter sp. AF15-53
TCTAAAATCTAAAATCTAAAATCTAAAATTGTCAAAGGCTTCTATTGCCGGGTATGAGTTTCACTCGATTGGTATCCTCGAAGAACCTGAAATACATGTAGAGTTTGTAATTGAAATCGAACCCGTAGTTTTTGTTCAGGTTGTAATCAATGTAACTATTGATTCTAGGGTCTCCGGAAGCGTATCTTCTGTTCCATTCGAGGGCATATTGATGATTCATGCTTTGATAATACTCGTTCGAATGTTGGGTGGATACGGTTTGATGACTGGCAAGCCAGAAGTCGAATCCCGAATCGAAAACGATTAATTCATATTGGGTGGAGTCTTTTATCGCGCAACGCCCTTTTTTATTCTGGGCAACATCTTTTTGAGATGCGCAGGCAACAAACAGGGCAAGTACAAGAAGTAAACCGAATGTTCTCATAATGGTAGATTTAAGTTATACTTCCCTAAGGTATAAAAAAAACGGCTGATTTCAGCCGTTTTTTGTTTTTATTTTACCGCGATGGTTTCGATTTCAACCATAGCCCCCATCGGGAGAGCCTTTACGGCAAAAGCTGCACGAGCGGGACAATCGCTCTTGTAATATTTAGCGTAGATTTCGTTCATATCGGCGAAATAAGACATATCTCCTAACAAGCAGGTTGATTTAACCACGTTGTCAAAAGTATATCCGGCTTCTTCTAAGATATAACCGATGTTTTTCAAACATTGTTCGGTTTGTTCTTTTACTCCACCTTCCACGAATTTTCCGGTATTCACATCAATAGGAAGTTGACCGCTGATATAAAGCGTTCCGTTAGCTTCAATAGCTTGACTGTAAGGACCGATGGCTTTCGGTGCTTTCGGTGAGTTGATAACTTTTTTCATAATAACTTTATTTTATAGATTAAAAAATATAATACAATTTCATTGACGCGAATATAACGAAAATCACCTTGCAATTTTCTAACTATAAATAAAATTAAAAGCTAAAAGTTGGAATCGAAACTCCAACTTTTAGCTTTTGATTTCTGATTACCGGTATACTACTAGTAATTGTTTTTCTTCTCTTCGAAGTATGCTTGCGGGTGAGCGCAGGCGGGACATGCCTTAGGGGCAGTTTTGCCTTCGTACACGAAACCGCAGTTACGGCATTGCCATAAGATCACTTCGTCTCTTTCGAATACCTTACCTGCTTCAACACGAGCGAGGAGAGTTCTGTAACGAGCTTCGTGTTCTGCTTCCACCTTAGCGATGTTACGGAATACGGCAGCGATAGCGTTAAATCCTTCTTCTTCGGCTACCTTTGCAAATTCGGGATAGAGATCAGCCCACTCTTCGTTTTCTCCTTCGGCAGCAGCTTTCAAGTTTTCCGCGGTCGTTCCGATCACTCCGGCAGGATAAGAAGCGGTGATTTCAACCATTCCGCCCTCCAAGAATTTAAAGAATCTTTTGGCATGTTCTTTTTCTTGTTCTGCGGTTTCCATGAATACACCTGCAATCTGTTCGAATCCTTCTTTCTTAGCCACGCTGGCAAAGAAAGTGTAACGACTTCTGGCTTGTGATTCACCGGCAAACGATTTGAGCAAGTTCTGTTCTGTTTTTGTTCCTTTGATACTCATAATATTAATTTTAGCAATTGTTGTTATCAAATTCGAGTACAAGTATACGATAAATTGTTTGCTCAAACAAATATTTAATTTTTATACTATTATAGAAAATTACTATATGATATTGTGTTGGTTACGGTCATGCATGGTTTATTTGATCTGCTTTACAGAAACAGCCTTCTAAATGGTCGTTCACGAAGCCGGTGGCTTGCAAAAAAGCATAGCAGATCGTTGAACCGAAGAATTTAAATCCTCGTTTTTTCATGTCTTTACTCATAGCATCCGATTCGGGAGAGGTACCGGGAATCTGGCTTAGAGTCTTGAAATTGTTGACAATGGGTTGCTGGTTGGGAAAGAAGGATAAGGTGTACTTGTAGAAACTACCGAACTCTTTCTGGATAGCCATAAATAGTTTAGCGTTATTGATTGTGCTTTTGATTTTTAACCGATTTTTGACGATTCCATCAAATTGCATCAATCGTTCGATGTCTTCTGGTGTCATTTGCGCTACTTTCTTCACATCAAAGTGATGAAAGGCTTCCCGGTATCCTTCACGTTTTCGGAGGATCGTGATCCAGGATAATCCTGCCTGGGCACTTTCGAGTACAAGAAACTCAAATAGGGTTTTGTCATCGGTCACGAGTTGGCCCCATTCTTCGTCATGATACTTTACATACAGTTCATCTGTCCCGGCCCAGCCGCAACGAGCATTTATTATATCTTCCATACTTCTAGCTATTAAAATAGTTAAGCGTTCTTTTGGATCGAGTAATCCGTGATGCCCAAACTTTCGTATGTTTTACGGAGAGCTTCGTCGTCATCGGTAATCACGAGTAATTTATCCCCCGTGTGTAATTTCGTTTTTCCTTTGGGAACGCAATACGAATCGTTTTTCTTGATCAAGGCAACGAGCGTGTTGTCCGGTAGGACGAGATCCATGAGTTTGTCGCCCTTGGCCAGCATGGAAGGGATAACCTCGATTTCGGACATGGCAGTCTTGATTTCTTCCGGTAATTCGACGTTGAATACGTTTTTACGTTCTTCCGGGGTAGATAAGCCCAGGATTTTAGCCATGAAGCTCACGGTGGTTCCTTGCACGACCAAAGAGAGGATCGTGATGAAGAATACCACGTTGAATATTAAAGATGCGTGTTGTATTCCTGCGATTAGCGGGTATGTGGCAAAGATGATGGGGACTGCTCCTCGTAATCCGACCCACGAGACGTATACCCGTGCTTTGGTCGTCATTTTCCGGAAGGGAAGAAGACAGAGGAGAACACTTATCGGGCGAGCCAGGATGATCATGAACACTCCTACAAGAATACCTAGTGTAGCGATAGGAAGCAATTCGGCCGGATTGACCAAAAGTCCCAGCGTGAGGAACATGACGATCTGAAACAACCACGTGATTCCGTCAAAAAAGGTAGTAAGACTTTTTTTGTGTACCACTTTATGATTCCCCACGACTAGACCTGCCAGGTAAACAGCCAGATAACCGTTTCCTTGGATAAGATCGGTGAACGAGAAAATGAAGAACACGAAGGCCAGGAGAAGTACCGGGTATAGAGATTGGTTAATGTTCAGTTTATTGATACAATACACGGCCAGTCTTCCTAAAAGGTAGCCGGATACGGCGCCGATACTCATTTGCATGATGAATTGTAGGGCGGTGTTGGCTATGCTCGTTTCGCCGGATTGAATGACTTGTATGAGTAGGATGGTCAGCATGTAAGCCATGGGGTCATTACTACCACTTTCCAATTCCAACATGGGACGCAGGTTTTCTTTTAATCCCTGACGTTTTGATCGGAGAATGGAGAACACGGATGCGGAGTCAGTGGATGACATCACGGATGCGAGTAGTAGGGATTCTGCAAAACTTAAAGTAACAAAACTGTCAGCCAGGTTGGTCACGTAGTAAATGAAGTATCCCGTGAGGAGGGCGGTGAGCATCACCCCCGCGGTTGCGAGAACGACTCCCTGCGCCATGACGGGCTTGATTTCGGCCGCGCTTGTGTCCATACCACCGGAAAACAGAATAATACTTAACGCGATAACACCAATAAATTGTGCGGTTTGAGGGTTATTGAATTCTATTCCCAAACCGTCGGTTCCAAAAAGCATTCCTACTCCCAGGAAGAGGAGCAAGGCGGGGACTCCAAAACGAAAACCTGCTTTTCCGACGACAATACTGATGAATAATAGAATAGATCCGATAAGTAAAATGTTTCCAGCATTTAGAATCATAAGCGTTTTTAGTTTTAATAGGTTATTACTGTGAGCCTCCTTCTCGTCTGGCGTTGTTTCTCTTTTTTACGAACGGGCGATTACCGGGTTTCTTTTTTCTTCCCTTGAATGAGCCATGATCGAAAGCTTTCGGGTTGTATTCCGGGGCTCTTCCCAGATGAGCGGGAAGCGGAATTTTATAGACAGCTTCTTCAATAAACTGTTCTATGCGATAAAATTTCCCTTGTTCCGCTTCGGAAACAAAGGTTAGGGCAACTCCTTCAGCGCTGGCTCTCGCCGTACGACCGATACGATGGATATAATCCTCCGGATCGTGCGGTACATCGAAATTGATGACCAATCCTATTTCATCAATATCTATACCACGAGAGACGATGTCGGTGGCAACGAGTATATCAATTTTATTATTTTTAAAGTCCATCATGACAGATTCCCGCTCTGATTGCTCTAGGTCGGAGTGCATGGCTGCCACGTTAAATTTTTTCTTTTTCAAGGTGAATGCCAAATCTTTCACTTTTTGTTTGGAAGAGGCAAAGATCAAGGTTTTGTGTAGAACCGGTTTGCTGAAAAGTTCTTCGATAATTCCCATTTTCTGCGGTTCGTAACATATATAGGCGGCTTGCATGATCGCCTCGTTAGGTTTGGATACCGCCACGTTTATCTCCACCGGATCCCGGAGTACGTTTTGTGCCAGCTGGCGTATTTTGGGGGGCATGGTAGCCGAGAAAAGAATAGTTTGCCGATCTTTTGGGAGTTTGTTAACGATTTGCATGATATCCTCGAAGAATCCCATATCCAGCATCCGGTCCGCCTCGTCTAGTATAAAATATTTTACTTGTGAAAGATCGACATCGCTATGCTGCAAATGGGCGATCAGTCGTCCCGGGGTTGCTATCGCGACATCCGCTCCCAGGCGTAACGCTTTCTTCTGTTGATCCCACAAGGAACCGTCGCCACCCCCGTACACCACGACCGTGGACACGGGAAGAAAGTAAGAGAATCCTTCGAACTGGACGTCGATTTGTTGAGCTAATTCCCGGGTGGGGGCCATGATCACGGCTTTTACCGCATCCGTTCGGTTTTCTTCTTTTATCAGTCTGTTTAAAATCGGAAGGGTGTAAGCTGCTGTTTTTCCGGTACCCGTCTGGGCACAGGCGATCAGGTCTTTTCCCTCTAATATCACGGGGATTGTTAATTCTTGTATAGGGGTAGTTTCTTGAAAATTCATGGAATCTAATCCTTGTAATAATGAATCTTCTAGTTCCAGCTCGTCAAATCTCATCTTTTTATTTTATTCTTTATTTTTAAGTGCGCCGATCCTTGTTTAGCGTGATCGCGGGAGAGTTATCGTGTGTAAATTCATAATTTGTGCCACTCTCTCCTAATTGTCGCAAAGTTAAGAAAAAAATCATTTTATTCCCATTCGCTGGTGGAATCTTTTAATTCCGGAATGAAAGATGATTTAAATATAATACTTTTCTTACTGATACGGCGTTGACGGTTATAATCTTGTAGTGCTTTCAGGGCTATTTTGCCAAGTAGCACGATCGTTATCAGGTTAGTAATGGCCATGATAGCCATGAAAAGGTCGGCCATGTTCCACACGAGATCAAGGGCGGCAATAGAACCGAACATAACCATCAGCCCGACCGCAACCCGGTAAATTTGCAAGTAGGTTTTGTTTTTTGAGATGAAAAACAGGTTGGTTTCGCAATAGGAATAATTCCCGACAATCGAGCTGAAGGCAAACAGGAAGATACAGATAGCGATAAATTGGCCACCGACGCTTCCGATCTGGTGGGATAGGGCTATTTGCGTCAGTTGTATTCCTTTCACGGAGCCGTCTAGCGGGACATCCGAGAGTAGGATGATAAAGGCCGTGCAACTACAAATGATGAGCGTGTCGGTGAAGACGCTGAGGGCTTGAATCAAACCTTGTTTTACGGGATGTGTCACGTCGGCGGTCGCCGCGGCATTCGGGGCGGAACCCATTCCGGCCTCGTTCGAGAAAAGTCCTCGCCTGACCCCTTGCATGATGACGGCTCCCAGACCTCCTCCCGCGATTTGTTCAAAACCGAAAGCGTTCGAGAAGATAGAACCGATAACATGGGGTAATGCACCGAGGTGCGTGAACAGGATAAACACGGCCACCAGGATGTAAGCGATAGCCATGAGAGGCACGATGATTCCGGCTATAACGGCTATCCGGTGGATACCCCCGAATATAACCAGCAGGGTCAGTACGGTCAGGATAATACCCAGCCAGGTTCTATTCATGCCGAATACTTCGTTGAAAGCCAGGGTAACCGTGTTTGCCTGAACCGAGTTGAATACCAACCCGAAAGTGATGGTGATGATAATGGCGAACAGAATTCCAAGCCAGCGTTTTTTCAGACCTTTTTCCATGTAGAAAGCGGGGCCCCCGATGAAGGAGCGTTCCCCTTTAACTTTATATATCTGTGCCAACGTGGATTCGATGAAAGCGGAGGCCGATCCGATAAGCGCGATAAGCCACATCCAGAAGATCGCTCCCGGGCCTCCCAACGCGAGAGCCGTGGCAACCCCGGCAAGGTTACCCGTGCCGACACGAGAGGCAGTCGCGATACAGAATGCCTGAAAAGAGGAAACCGAGTTTTTGTGGTTCCCGCTCGTGATCCCATCTCCCAGGAGGCGGAACATTTCCCGGATATTCCGGAATTGAACGAATTTACTTTTAAAGGTGAAATATACCCCGACACAAATTAATAGAGCTATCAGTACATAGGTCCAGATGAAATCGTTTGTTGCTATAATCCAATTATTCAATGTTTCCATAACCGCATCACGTATTTTATTTCGTGTGTGAATACGTGATGATGCGGGTATAAGTTTTGAAAATTAGATAATATTTTATAGAAAAAGTTTACACCACTCGTTAAAACGATTGGCGGTTTCTGTCCCGTAAAAGGCCATTTCCATACGAATTTTACTGAGTTTCTTTTCCCTGGTTAAATTGGTCTTCGAGTAAAATTTATCGGCGAAAGCGATTAGTTTTTCTTCCAGCGTGATCGGAAGCATGTCCCGCGGGGGTAACGGTAAGTGTTTTTCTTCAATCATTTCGAGCGAGATCCCTGCTCCCGTGTGACGTTCGCATACTAGGGCATGACGTGGAAGTCCTTCGGCACGTAAAAGGTCGGCACCCAAGTATCCGTGGCAGATGTAATTGTATTCACCAAAACAGCCGATATCAGGGGCATTGGTGAGAAAAATACCGATATCGTGAAGCATGGCAGCTTCTTTGATGAACGGTATGTCCAGGTCCATTTCCGGATGCTTTATGGCTAGTGACATCGCTTTATCCGTAACCAGTTGGCTATGTATAAGAAGGGATTGCCCGGCGAGAGAATCCAACGTGTAATATTTGCGAATAATGTCTAATGGATTTATCATTTGTTATTCTTTTTTAAAACCCACAAAGATAGATTTTTATACTCAAAAATAGCACGGTTGATATATTTTAAATATATCAACCGTGTCTACGGCATGTTATTTGTAACGCGCCCCGACCGTATCCCAGTCTATGATAGTCCATAGTTTTTCGATGTGTTCGGGACGTCTATTTTGGTAATCAAGGTAATAGGCATGTTCCCACACGTCAATCCCCAGTAATGGCGTGTATCCTTTGGTGATCGGGTTGCCGGCATTGCTTTCTGATAGAATGTATAATTTACCATTTTTATCTTTGGCAAGCCATACCCACCCGGAACCGAACAGGGACGTGGCGGCCGAGGTAAATTCTTTTTTGAAGTTGTCAAACGATCCCCACTCTTTTTCGATAGCTTTTAGTAAAGCTCCTGAAGGGAGTTGGTTTGCTTTCGGTGAGAATGTGTTGAAGTAGATGATATGGTTCAGGGCTTGAGCCGCGTTGTTGAATATCGCCCCGGTAGAATTCTTGACAATGGTTTCAAGGTCGCTATTCTCGAAAGGTGTACCCACGATCAACTTATTCAGGTTGTCGATATAGGCTTTAAGATGTTTGCCATGATGCAATTTTATCGTGGTTTCGCTGATAACGGGAGCCAGGGCATTTGCTTCATAGGGTAAGGGGGGAAGCGAGAATTTCCCTTTAGGTTGTTCTTGTGCCCACAGCACGCTGTTTGTCGTGACGAGAAGGGCAAATACGAATATCTTTTTGATAGCTAGTTTTGTTTTCATATTCTATTTTCTTTTAAAGTTTATGGTATTTACGAATAAAAGTACTTTTTGGTTATTAAAAAGTCGGTTAACTTTTATAATTTTGACCGTTTTTATGAAGTCGATCAGGAGGGGGAGATAAATGTTAAATTTCAAAAGGATGTATATGATCAGGATTAATGTTACAATCGAAGTAGAGAGTGAAGTTCGTGGCCAAATAGTGGCACTTTTGAGCGAGATGTCTGAGCTTTCAAGACAGGAAAAAGGGTGCATCGGGTACGAAATACTTGAAAACAATCGTTTGGATAACGTGTTGATGATCATAGAAACTTGGGAAAACGAGGCGTTATTAGCTATTCACAAGGAAAGTGAGCATTTCACGAGGATCATTCCCCGGGTGAGAGAGTTGGCGTCTGAAATGCGTAGCGAGAAGTTTACCGATATGGCTTCCGTGGGTGAGGCCATCGTGAATCGCCGGAGCGTGAAACATTTTTTACCGGAAAAGATTTGCGTGGAGACGATCGAACGATTGTTGAGAGCTGCCATGTATGCGCCATCGGTTAAGGATCGCCGTCCCTGGGAGTTTTTTGTTATCGAGGATGAAAAACACATTCACGAGTTGGTGACGACTTTGCCGGATGGGGCAGCTTTGAAGACCGCCCCGGTAGCCGTTCTGGTTTGTTGCAATACCCGTAAAGCGGGACTTGACGGGGGAAATTGGCCGCAGGAATTGGCCGCGTGCGTGCAAAATCTGATATTACAGGCTTATGGAGAGAAATTGGGTTCCACGTGGGTGGGGATTTATCCTCAGATGCACCGGGTTCATCAAGTGAAAACCTTATTTCATCTATCCTCGGAATTCGTGCCTTTCGCGGTTGTCGCGATCGGGAAGTCAGCTGATGAGCATATTCCTGTACCAGAACGTTATGACCCTGTAAAAATACATTTTATCACTCGTTAAAAATATTCATAAAAAAATCACTAAAAGGAGAACCTTTTCACGTTTTTGTTCGTTAAATTACTACGAACTTAAAAATCATAGAATATGAAACATGAAACTGCAAATTTACTACTGGGCCTGGGTATCGGTGCTGTAGTGGGAGTCGCTGTCGGTTATTTAATTGTAGCTGACAATCGTAAAAAATTAGCTGAAGAATTTGATCACGTCGTGTCTAAAGTGAAAGAAGACGTGAAAGACGTTTACGCTAAGGCAAAAACCAAGGCTGACAACGTGAGAGAACATGTAACCGAGGATGTAAATCATGTAGCTGAAAAGGTTGCGGGGAAGACGGCTGCCGAAACGAAGTAATAGCTTATGGAGAACATTGCCGAGAAGACATTCGCCGAGTTGAAAGAAGATATTTCGACTTACGTGGAATTAAGGCTTGAGCTATTAAAACTAAATACCTACGAAAGGGTCGCCAAGACCATGGCGGTCTTTTCGTATGGTATTGTTTTGGTATTACTGGCTTTTTTCGCGATACTGTTTTTGTTTTTGGCGTTGGGCTTTTTCCTGGGAGAACTGTTGGGGAGTATGGCATTGGGTTTCGTGTTGGTGGTCGGGATGTACCTGTTGTTGTTCGGAATAACGATGTTTTTCAGGGGAAAGATCACTTCCAAGGTAACCAACGAGATTATAACCGCTATGATGAGTAAAGATGAAAAAGATGATGAAGAAGCAACCCACTCCGCTGGAAATATTAATGGCGGAACAGCGACGGGTGCGTGAGAGTTGCCGGGTGCAAGAGCAAAAGATAAACGAGGATTTTAAATATATACATCGTCATTCCGGGCGTATATTTTTCGCGGGGATATCCTCGCTATTCTTCTCCAAACCGGCAGAAGTTATTGAAAATAACGAGCCGGAGGAAAGGAGCGAACAAGTGCCATTCATCGGGATGATGCTAAAGAATTTTTCTCCTTTATTGTGGGAAGCAGCACTACCTATTCTTTTGCGTTGGGGAATGGGACGAATCGGTAAACTGTTTAAAAAGAATTGAAAAAAGAGTCCATAAAGTTTATAAAGTCCATTTCAGAGAAATGTAGAATTTAAAATTTGGAATGAAAAAAGCGTCAGCCTTGTGCGGTGGGAATCTAAAATCTAAAATCTAAAATGGATAGGATCATTTTATCGGAAATCATAAATCAAGAAATTAATCAGGATTATTGATCAATAAATTAATTGAATCTAAAATTTAAAATTTAAAATCTAAAATATCCCGGTCTTTTGTTACTTTTGTAATTCCGTCTAAATCTTGTTTTCTGGAAATTGTTATATCGTTCGTGATATTCCTGTCAAGAGGTGGAGAATTTAAAAAAGGAGGATCAGAAGTTATGTCAAGTACAAGTGCATCGCATATTTTAGAGACCAAACCGGTCGGAAAATTATTATTACAGTATTCTATACCTGCTATAATAGGGATGACGGTGACGTCATTGTATAATATTATAGACAGTGTTTTTATCGGTCATGGGGTAGGTCCTCTGGCGATATCGGGGTTGGCGATTACCTTTCCTTTGATGAACTTGATCATTGCTTTTTCAACGCTGGTGGGAATCGGTGGTGCGACAATCAGTTCGATTTTTCTCGGACAGAAAGATACGGAGAAAACCACGGCTGTTTTGGGGAACGTGGTTCTGTTAAGCGTGATTAATGGTTTTTGTTTCGGGGGATTGACCTTGATCTTCTTGGATCCGATATTACACTTCTTCGGGGCTAGTCCGGCAACCTTACCTTATGCAAGGGATTTCATGCAGGTTATATTAATGGGGAACCCGATAGCGTTTATGTTTATCGGGTTGAACAACGTGATGCGGGCCACGGGCTATCCCCGGAAAGCCATGTTGACCTCTTTGTTGACCGTGTTCGCGAATATCATATTGGCCCCGATATTTATCTTCCATTTGGAGTGGGGTATTCGGGGGGCCGCGTTAGCCACGGTAATTTCTCAATCCATCGGTTTGATATGGATATTGATTCATTATTTGAATAAGAACACCTCCGTGCGTTTTAAACCGGGAATTTTCAAGTTGAGGGGACGGATTATCATGAGTATCTTTTCTATCGGGATGTCTCCTTTCCTGATGAACGTGTGCGCTAGTACGGTGGTTATTATCCTGAACAATAGTTTTATGCGCTATGGTGGGGATTTGGCTATCGGGGCTTACGGGATCGTGAACCGGGTGCTGACGTTGTTTGTCATGATTGAAATCGGGGTAACCCAAGGGATGCAGCCGGTTGTCGGGTATAATTACGGGGCGCTACTTTTTGACCGTGTTCGTAAGACCTTGCGTTACGCGTTGATCGCGGGTGTTTCGATCACGACTTTCGGGTTTCTGATGAGTCAATTGTTCCCAGAGGCGATCGTGGGTATGTTCACGGATAATCACGAATTGACGGAACTCTCGAAGTTCGGGTTACGCGTGACCTGTTTGGTGTTTCCTCTTGCCGGCTGCCAGATCATTATCACGAATTTCTTTCAATCTATCGGAAAAGCGAAAGTTTCTATATTCCTTTCGCTTTCTCGCCAGTTGCTTTTCCTGATCCCGTTCCTGTTGATATTACCTCGTTTCTGGGGAATTACCGGGGTATGGGCCAGTATGCCCATGGCTGATTTTATTTCTTTCGCGATCACGATCGGGACATTATTGTATTTTATCAAAAAAGGGCTTTTGTTTAAAACGAATAAAATAGTAGAATGAGAATAAGAGTATTGCTATTGTGTACCCTTGTTGGGATATGTTTTTTCTCGTGTGGTGAGTCCGGTTCTTTTACGCGAGAAGAACGGGAACGGATCGGGTTGTCGGGGGAAGCGGGTATTATGCCTTTGTTTCTGGTGACAAACTCCGCGGATTCCTTGTTTTTGCGATTACAAGCGAAAGAACTGGGGCGTGAGGAAATGGAGACGGAGAGTTTCCGGGTTTTGAAATCCCGTATGCTTGCCACCGTGAACGATACCTTAAATCAAGGGGTGGGGATCGCTGCTCCCCAAGTGGGGATTTCCCGTCAGTTAGTAGCCGTGCAACGCTTGGATAAGGCGGGCGAGCCTTTCGAATTTTACGTGAATCCTGAAATTATTTATTATTCAAAAGATACGGTTATCGGGCAGGAGGGATGTTTATCTATTCCTGATCGGGCGGGAGAAGTTTACCGGTCGACGAAAATCATCGTGCGCTACCGGGATGAGCTTTCGTTTGAATGGCGACAAGATACCGTGAAAGAATATACGGCCCGGATTTTTCAACACGAGATCGATCATCTGAAAGGGATTTTGTACACGGATTATCTTCCGTAGCTTAGGAGAATTAGTTTATGAATTTTAGAGAAGTTAGGGGTGAGATACTCCTGAGATCAGGCATCAAAGGCGAGACATAGACAAGATAAAGACGAGACAAAGACTAGTTAGATCGTCTTTGTCCCCGTGGTGTACTATTTTTATAGTTTTTTTGCGTGCTGATCAGTTCATTATCAGGGTTTAAATTGAGATTGAAAATTATACTCTTTGTAGTTTTACATTTTATTACCTTGGGATGAAGTAAATTTACGTGTAACGTTATTTTTTGCGAACCTACAAATTTTATTGAAAACGTCATTTCTACTTTAATTTTATTTGAACAAGTGTATGAAAAAAATCTTTTTATATCATGATGAATTATTTATTTAGTAATGCATTAATATGAAATTATTTAGAATTTGTAAAATTTATCCCCCCTAAATATTCATTCATGCGTTTTTATAGAAAGGAATAAAATATATAAAATGGAAAGGCGTAATTTATTTGTATTAGTAATAATTGTTATTTGCTCGTTTTCGTGTAAAAATAGCAAAAGGCCCGATGATTGTTTTGTATATATTGGAGGGATTTTTTTTGAAACCTCACGAATAGAATGGGGACAAATACAAGCTGGTAAGCGATATAATAAGTTAATAAAAGTGTATAATCCAAACTCTCAGGATATTACTTTTACTTTTAATGAGATAATTCCATATGTTGAGATAAAGCAAGCTCATGATAATAGGGATAGAGAGTTCAGAGATATACTTATTCCTGCTCATTCATGTGATTCACTTTTGATTATTCTTACGGCACCTGATTCGATAGGTTATTTTTCTAAAAATATTCATATAAAAGTAAATACCGAAATATATTTGAAACCAATAGAGTTATTTGCTACAGTTATAGAAAGTTTTGAAAATCAAGATATTGAAAAAACTCCAACACTTGAGGTCAAGTACGATATATTTTGTTTTGACACGTTATCTCAAAAAAATAAAATTGAAGCATCGTTTCCGATAAAGAATACTGGAAATAGAGATTTAATAATTAGAAAGGTTGAAACAACGTGTACTTGTACTTATTGTAGTTTGACAAAGAACGTAATAAAACCAGGTGAATCAGTAGTTCTAGAAGTTATTTTTAATCCTGCAAATCGATTCGGAGTTCAATATAAATATGTAAGAATATTCTCAAATGACCCTAAACGACCTCTTTTAGAGTTTACTATTAAAGGATTTGTTAAAGAGTGAAAATTTCTAAGTTTAAAAATGTTGCCTATGAAAATGAATGAATTCAATTTTAGTTTTAGTGTGGCTACCTTGTTGGTAATTACCATACTTATGATGAGTTGTGAAAAAAATGATTTAGATAATTGTAATACAATTCAGGAAAATCTATTTTCTCAACTATATGTTGATTCTGCTTATTTGGAAATCGAAGGTAACTTGTATGATCCTGAAATAATCTGGGGAAATGTCGATGTTTACCTTTCAGCTTTTGAGCGTATGCAAAGTCATTTGAAATTTAAAGATAATCATTTGTATTGGGACTTTGAACGTGCTTCAGATATAAAAGTATCTGAGAATATTTATAATTATGTCATTGATAATTGGAAATCTAAAAATGAAATGATTAATGCGGGTACTCATAAATTAATGTTTAGTGAAAGAGGAGATTATAATGTTATTCCTATTTTAGACGAAAAATTGAGTAGGGCCTCATCTCCAGAATTACCAGTGTTTAGGGAGGTTTTATGGTTTGGACAGCATAGGGATAACATGATAAAACTTTCTAGGATTTGGTCTTATTATGGACCAGATAGAAAAGTTGATTACACGAATTTAAATAAAGTGATAGATATACCTAATTCAGGATTTCATGGGGATGGTGCAGGTGATGTTTCAATCAGGGGAGAAGGAACAACAGCAAAAGGAGGTTACTGGGGATATTATTGTTGTAATGCTTGCGCCTTTAATAAGGCAGATAAGTATGGTTGTTATTTTAATGAAATGGCTGGTTGGAATCATAGGGAAGAATTGAATACTTTTTATGAAATAATTCAAAATGTGAGTATACTGCCTTTAATAACTCTTCGGAATAGACGTATTTTTGAAGTGTATGGATATTAATAATAATTGAGATGAGGAAAGTTATTCAAATCAGTATCGTGTATATTCTTTTGCTTTGTGCTAGTTGTTCTTATTTTTCTAAAAACCGAGCAAATGATATAGAGAGAATGAACAAGGATTCTGTCTTTTTAGACATAAAAGGTAATCTGTTAGAAGATCCAAGTTTGTTATGGAAAAATAAAGATGTCTATGATAAAGCGTTGGAACGTATGGAGAAACATTTATCTATTGTAAATGGTCGTTTTAAATGGGATATAACTAGTGGTAAGTCTATTAATGTGTCAGAAAATCTATATGATTATATTGTTCAATATTGGAATCATGAAAATAGTTTACTGGAAGATGAAGATTATATGATACTTCGTTTTAAAGCTAATAAGCGTTGTTTGGTTGTACCTAAAACTACACAGAAAGACACTATTAAGTGGGAAAGAATAGATTAATTTATCTTTTGGTTGCTAGAGTTGATTCAAGAATATATTTATAAAAAATGTTGTTTCTTTGCCTACGTTTTTTTACTGTGGGCAAAGATTTTTAGTTTGTTGAGTGATAATAATATATTCTCAGAGATACCATGAAGCTCGTGTTATAGATAAAAAACGGGTCCTTTTTTCGAGAACCCGTTTTCTTTGTCTAAAAATGTCTATTCGTCAAGCGTCACGGCCCCGGAGAGCGCAACCGCTTCTTTATTACGGAAAATCATGATCGGTGATACCGCCTCGTAGGCCGACATGATGTACTCGAAGAGTTGTGCCGTCACCAGTTTTCCGCGTTCTGCCAAAGAGAGTTTCAATTTCATACCTGTGTTATCGTCCTCGGATTTTTGTAATTCGGAGAGTCCCAGGAATTGTTTAGTTTCTAAAAAGTATTGCACCCGGTGCAATTCTTCCGGTTCGAAGAATAATTCATAATTTTTTTCTTCCCGATTCTTACTGAATAAAGTTGTTTTCATTTTCTTGTGTGTTGTGTGTGTATATATATACAACGTTCCCAGCGTTGCTCTGTTTTTAATAAAGGATAACACTTGCGTGTATGTATCTTGTTTTTTTATACAAGATACGTGCCATATATGCACCTTGAATCAAATGATTAGCAGACAGAGTTCATGAAAATATCGCTCGGGTTGCGATATGAATACATCATGTGTCCCCGTGTGTGCTGCCTCCGTATTCGTGGTAAGACTTTCACTCGCGTCTTTGAAGACCCCGTCCAGCATGACTCGTACCCGGCATGGAAGTTCTGATCTCGTCATGCTCACAAGAGAGGTGCGGATCAGCGGACTGGAATAGGGATTTTGAAAATCCTGATCCTGTCCTTTGCTTATGGAATCTTGTAGTTGCGATAATTGGTAAGTTACGATAGTGTGTTGTGATTCATTCATAATCAACCCCATGGCAACATTACTGAGCTGTGTTACCACAAGAATGAGGATGCTATGTAATATGAATCTTATCATACTTATGTGTTTGTTCCAAATTTAAAAAATAAAAATGTTATATGCAATGATTTTTCTTCTTTTTTCTGCATGCTTGTACCAAAATAAGTATATTTACTACCAGAAATTATTTTTTTGTTTTGAAAAGGTTACAAATTAACATTTGGGGTTGCGTTTCAACGATACCCATTCATGTACAAATGGTGTAGAATTATTACCCATTTTTATTTTTTACGATATAAATTAATACAAGGTTGGGAATAATCAATATATTTGAGCTCGTTAACAATTTATAGACAGGCGTTATGATTATTGCAAGTAAACAGGGTGATTTTGAATTGCGGGAATGGGAATTGACGGATTGCTTTTCTTTAGCCGAACATATCAATAATATAAAGATATGGAATAACGTGCGGGACGGTCTTCCGCATCCTTACACGCTGCAAGATGCCGAGGCGTATATTCGAATGGTGCAAACGAAGCCTTTTGTACAGGATTTTGCTATCGTGGTGGACGGAAAAGCGGTAGGGGGTGTCGGTATCGTACCGATGAGCGACGTGGGACGTGTCAGCGCGGAGATCGGTTACTGGTTGGGTGAGGCCTACTGGGGCCGGGGAATCATGAGCGAGGCTGTCCGGCTGGTGGCGGACTACACGTTTCGGGAAACGGAAATATTGCGGTTATTTGCCCATGTTTACGAGTATAATTTTGCCTCGATGAAAGTGTTGGAAAAAGCCGGTTTCACGAAATTGACTATTTTGCGTAAAGCTGCGATCAAGAACGGGAAGGTTATAGATGCGTATTATTATGACCTTGTAAAAGATTAAAATATGCTGAAACGAGTATTGATTACGGGGGCCGCGGGTAATCTGGGAAGTTTGCTTGCTTGTCGTTTGTCGGATGACGACGTGTGTTTACATCTTTTAATTCACCGTAAGGACGTGATCCCGGAGTTGAAGGCGAAAGATCACGTGCATGTATTTCGGGCGGATTTGGCCGTTCCGGAGAGCCTGAACGAGGCGTTGGAAGGTGTGGATACCGTGGTGCATTTTGCCGGGGTTCTTTTTAAGCATAACCCGGAAAAGTTTTTAGCAACCACGAATACGCGATATTTCAAGAATTTGTTGGATAGGGCGGTGCGAAAAGGGGTGAAACGGATTATTTTAATCAGTTTCCCGCACGTGGAGGGAGAGACCACTCCGGAACATCCCGCGACGGGCAGGTTGGACGGTTCGCCTGTTTCCGTGCATGCCCGGACTCGCTTGGAGGAAGAAAAATTGTTGTTTGAATACGGGAACAAGCATGTATTCGAACCCGTTTCTTTAAGGGTTGGGATGGTCTACGGGAAAGGAATTCTGATGATTGACGCGGCCCGTTGGTTTTCCCGCCATGCCTTGCTAGGTGTTTGGAAAAAAGTTACCGGTATTCATTTAATATCCACGGATGATTTTTTAGAAGCGACACGGGCGGCTGTTTTGAAAGAGGGTATTAACGGCATATATCATATCGGGGACGAGGGGGTGCAGACGTTACAGGAATTCCTGGACGAGGCGACAGAACATTGGCACACGTGGCGGCCGTGGCGAATGCCCTTGTGGATGATTAACACGGCGGCACGGGGTTTCGAACTGTCGTCCCGCCTGTTTGGGGTTAAAAGCCCCTTGACGCTTGATTTTGTCCGTATCGGACGAGTATCGTATTACGGGGATACTTCTCGCATGAGAAAAGAGCTATTACCCCGTTTAAAGTACCGGAATTTTAGAGAAGGATTAGAAACATTATAAAAAGAAAGAGGATGATCAGGCGTTATGTTTTATTTATTTTTATCGTGATGTTGGCATCGTGTGCCACACCTCACTATATGCACATTTATGAATCCCCTAAAGGGTTGGATTTTACTACTGGGAAGTGGTTGGTGACGAACGTGGATTGCAAGTTGCCTTACACTTACAGGGAAGGTTTGAATCGTGATTTGTTGGAAGGTTTTCAGAAGTTGCGGGGAGATTCGATCTATTCGGTAAACAAGGTGTCGTTGAAATACATTTCCAATGATAAGTTTTCTTTCGAGTTATCCCCGATGATGCTGGAGACGTTGAAGAAAACGACGGATTATGATTACGTGGTGACGGCTACTGCCCGGAAAGTCCGTGATGACGTGCCTGATTTGGTTTACCCGGGAACGCCGGTTTCTTATCACAAAAGCGAATCGGAAGTTTGTATTGCCGTGTATGATGTTTCTTTGGGGGCCCGGGTCTATTTCCAGCGGGTTGTAGCATCCGTGTCTTTGGATGCGGGGGATGAAAAAGTTGTGTTTGGCCGTTCGGCGGGTAATTTATTGTATAATGCCCTGGCAAAAGGATTGAAAGATTTGAAGAAAAATTCCCGGAAGATAAGTAAGATCAGTCGTAATTTTAGCAAGGGAAATTAAGTTTTAAAGATGAAATAAAAAAAACGTCACGATATTCGTGACGTTTTTTTATTTCGGAAGAAAGTTTGACTACCAAGCGAACATGGGTCTGTCGCTCATCATGGCATTTACTTCTTTCTTTACTTGTGCAATTACGGTTTCGTCATCCGGTGCACTCAGTACTCTGTCGATCATGTCAACCACGAGAGCCATGTGTTCCTCTTTCAAACCACGAGTGGTAATGGCGGGAGTTCCTACACGGAGACCTGAAGTTGAGAACGGGGTACGAGTATCGAACGGAACCATATTCTTGTTGATCGTGATGTCAGCTTTAACCAACGTGTTTTCAGCTTTTTTACCTGTTAATTCCGGGAATTTAGTTCTCAAGTCAATCAACATAGAGTGGTTGTCGGTACCGCCGGAGATTACTTTGTAACCTTTATCCATGAAGGCTTTAGCCATAGCTTTGGCGTTAGCCAGCATTTGTTTTGCATATTGCGTGTACTCGTCGGATAATGCTTCGCCGAAAGCAACGGCTTTAGCAGCGATCACGTGTTCAAGCGGACCACCTTGTTGTCCCGGGAACACGGCGAAGTTGATCACTTGTGACATCATCTTGATCTCTCCCTTCGGAGTTTTCAAGCCCCAAGGATTCGGGAAATCTTTCGGAAGAAGAATCATACCTCCACGGGGTCCGCGAAGAGTTTTGTGAGTGGTTGTCGTCACGATGTGGCAATATTCCATCGGGTTGTTCAATAAACCTTTAGCGATCAACCCGGCCGGGTGAGACATATCACACATTAATAATGCTCCTACCTTGTCTGCGATTTCACGCATCCGTTTGTAATCCCAGTCACGAGAATAAGCAGAAGCTCCGGATACGATCATCTTCGGCTTGTGTTCCAAAGCCAGTTGTTCCATTTCGTCGTAATCCACCATTCCGGTTTCTTCTTTCACGTGGTAAGCTACCGGGTGGTAGTTGATACCGGAAAGGTTCACGGGAGATCCGTGAGAAAGGTGTCCACCATGAGCCAGGTCAAGCCCCAAGAAAGTATCACCGGGTTTCATGCAAGCGAAGAACACGGCTGCGTTAGCTTGTGCCCCGGAATGCGGTTGCACGTTAGCGAATTCAGCCCCGAACAATTCGCAAGCCCGATCAATAGCCAGTTGCTCGGTTTGGTCAACGATTTGGCAACCACCGTAGTAACGTGCTCCGGGATATCCTTCTGCGTATTTGTTAGTTAGGCAAGATCCCATGGCTTGCATCACTTGCTCGCTCACGAAGTTTTCAGAAGCGATTAATTCAAGTCCTTCTTTTTGACGATGACTTTCTTTGTCAATAAGGTCGAAAATTTGAGTGTCTCTTTTCATTATTTAGATTTTTAATACTATAGACATTTATAAATCTAGGCCAAAATTATACTAATCGTGCATGTAAACAAAGTATTTCCCGACTTTTTTTCATGTCTTGTTTTTAAATTTTCGAATATTTGTGTACGTTTGTTGTGTATATAAAAATGACTTGATTATGGAAAATCCTTTTGGCGTGGAAAGACCGGTAAGACCGACATTTCTCACAGTTCTTTGTATTTTAACATTTATCGGAAGTGGTTGGGGATTGCTTAATAATTTATTCCAGTTGGTGATGTTTACCCCGGAACGATTAGTTACTCAAATCCAGCAAATCACGAGCATGGCTGGAGCTGAGACGCAACCTTCGTGGGCCGCTTCGATCATGAGTTCTTCACTGGAAGTTTTACAGACAACCATCATGCACGGGCAGGCTATTTATTCTTTGGCCGCGTTGTGTGCCTTGATGAGTCTAGTGGGAGCGTTTATGATGTACAAGTTGAAAAAGTTCGGTTTTTATCTTTACGCGCTAGCGCAAATTGCTGCTTTGTTTATCTTGCCATTTTATTCCGGTTGGAACAGCGTGGTGATGATTTCCATGGTGATGTCGGGTTTCTTTGCGTTGTTATTTATTATTTTGTACGCTGTAAATTATAGTAAGTTGAAATATTAATTTTTTGTCGTAGATGGCTTTTATTAGGCCATCTACGCTTTAAATTGTAGATGTCAATAAATGATCGTTTATTGACATCTATTTTATTTGTGGTTATGAATTCAAGAAAAAGGAATAAGTAGTTGAGAATGAAATTTGAAGAAAATAGTTGAAAAGTCGATTAAATCTATTTTATTTGTAACTATTATATGATCTTTTTTTAATATAAATCGTTTATGATATTTAGAATTTCGAAGTCAGAAGCCTGTGCCAAGAGAGTTGATTATTTGAAGCGAGGTTTTATTTTTTACATGTGCGCTTCTTGTATGTTGCTCGTGCAGTTTGTTCTTTATTTAGTGAATAGTAATTATTTTGAATACCTGAATATTTCTGGCGGTTTTTATTACTTGCTGGCAGCATTGGGACAGGCATTTCTTTTCACGCTAATTCCTTGGGTCATTTTTTATCTTCCTTTTACTTTTTGGCGACGGGTACAAAAAGTCGGTACTGTTTTATTTGTTACCGCTATATTTTTGTTGAACGTGGTGGCCTATCTGAATGGTATCGTTTTTCAATTATATAAATTTCATATCAATGGTTTCGTGTTGGAGCTCGCTTTTGGCGGGGGAGGCAGTCAGGTATTCGTGTTTAATAACACGCTGGTATTACACGCGGTATTAATCGGTCTTGTTATTTTATTCCTTACGTTGGCGGTGACTTATATCGCTTTTCGTTACTATCGCCGGGTGAATGGGAAACAGGTGAGGATCGGGATTTGTCTTTTCTTGTTTTCTTGCATCGTACCCCAACTGACACATGCTTATGCCGCCGCGGCAAATATAAGTTCTATCACCGAAGTTTCCGCTTGCTTGCCCCAGTATTACCCGTTGACGGCAAATAAGTTGATGTTAAAATTGGGCGTGATCAAGAAGGAGGATTTGTACGTTAACAATCCGGATAAGGGGAGAGGACATAATTTTATATATCCTATCCACCCGATAGAAAGAGCGGATAGTGTGAAGCCGTTGAATATCATTTATATTATTCTGGATTCATGGAATTTCAGAACTTTTACGCGGGAATGTTGTCCTAATATCCGGGCTTTCGGGGATCGGGCCTCGGTCTTCAATCGTCATTTGAGTTCCAGTAACGGAACGCGAGGAGGAATTTTTGGTTTGTTCTTCGGTATTTCAGCTACTTACTGGCAGAATTTCGAGCGAACGGGAACGCAGCCGTTGTTTATCGAAAATATGTTGGAGCGGGGATACGATATCGAGACTTTTGCCAGCGCGACGCTTGTTAATCCTCCTTTTTATCGTATCGTTTTCGGGAACGTGAAAGAGATCCGGAAGGAGACACCGGGGTCAACTCCTTTTGACCGGGATAACCGGATCACGGAAGATTTCCTGAAATACTTGGATGAACGGAAGGATTCGGATAAGCCATTTTTTTCTTTCGTGTTTTATGATTTATTGCATGCCATAGATATTCCGGCTCCTTATCGTAAGAAGTTCCAGCCTTCGTGGGATTATGCCAATTATCTGGCGTTGAATAATAGTCTGGACCCGGAACCGTTCTTTAATTTGTATCGTAATTGTGCCTATTACGTGGATTCTCTCGTGGGAAAAGTGTTTCATAAATTAGAGGAAAACGGGATGCTGGAGAATTCCGTTGTTGTCGTGACGGGTGATCACGGGCAGGAGTTTAACGAGAACAAGAAGAATTTCTGGGGACACGGTAGCGATTTTTCGAATGCGCAGGTACACGTGCCTTTTATCTATTATTATCCGGGTAATACTCCTGAGGTATATGCGCATCGGACTTCTCATTATGATGTGGTTCCTACCGTGATGAAACGAGTGCTGGGGGTAAAGAATCCCGTCGGAGATTATAGCATGGGGTGCGATCTGTTTACCCCTGAAAGACCGCCTTATCATTTGGCCGGTGACCCGCAGAATTATGCTTTTATCATGAATAACGTGATTTACGAGAAGAAAGTCGCCGGGAATATTCAAGTGACGGATTCACTTCTGAACAAGCTTCCCCGGAATCAGGTAAATTCGGGATTGTTGCTTGAAGCGATAGAATACAAGAATACGTTCTTAAAGAAATAAAAAAAGAGCTGCTTAAGCAGCTCTTTTTTTATTTATCCTCCGAAGTTATCGTACATTACGTTTTCATCGGGAACTCCCAGATCGTACAGCATTTTGGTTACTGCCGAGATCATCATAGGAGGACCGCAGAGGTAGTATTCGATGTCTTCCGGGTTCTCGTGGTTCTTCAGGTAATTTTCGTAGATTACCTGATGTACGAAGCCCGGCTTGTAAGCCACTCCGGCTGCATCAGCCACGGGATCGGGTCTATCGAGAGCCAGAGTCCAGTGGAAGTTTGGATTCTCTTCCTGAATCTTGTTGAATTCGTCCACGTAAGGCGCTTCTTGCAGGGCACGTGCTCCATACCAGAAGGAAACTTTACGATCCGTGTGCATCGTGTGGAAGAGGTTGAAGATGTGCGAACGCATGGGAGCCATACCGGCACCACCACCGATAAACATCATTTCGTTGTTCGTGTCTCTCAGGAAGAATTCCCCGTAAGGTCCGGAAATACTTACTTTATCTCCCGGTTTACGAGAGAATATATAAGAAGAACAGATACCCGGGTTCACGTTAGCGAAACCATTGATCGCTTTGTCGAACGGGGGAGTGGCGATACGGATGTTCAACATGATAATGTTGCCTTCTGCCGGGGAGTTAGCCATGGAATAAGCACGGTAGGTAGCTTCCGGGTTATGCATTTTAAGATCGAACATTTTCATGCGTTCCCAATCAGCCTTGTATTTCTCGTCAATGTCGAAAGTTTTGAAATCAACGTCGATAGCGGGTACGTCAATCTGGATGTATCCACCGGATTTGAATTTCAGGTTTTCGCCTTCCGGTAGTTTTACCACGAATTCTTTCAAGAAAGTAGAAATGTTTCTATTGGAAACCACCTCGCATTCCCATTTCTTGATACCCAGGACTTCTTCCGGGATGTGCATTTCGATATTCTCTTTCACCTTCACCTGGCAAGCCAAACGCCAGTTTTCGTGTTGTTGTTTGTATGAGAAGAACCCTGTTTCAGTCGGGAGGATAGACCCTGCGCCGGATTCTACCTGACAACGACACATACCGCATGAACCTTTACCTCCACATGCCGAGGGAAGGAAGATCTTGTTATTTCCCAAGGTTGCCAATAGCGTGGACCCCGGTTCGGTGATTAATTCTTTTTCGCCATGATTGATGTCAACCTTCACTTCTCCCTTGGGGGTCAGTTTGGCTTTGGCGAACAAAAGCATGCCGACCAGGATCAGTGTTACAAGGAGGAACACGATCACCCCTGACATGACTATTGTTGCATCTATTGCTAATAATACCATCTTATTTTATTTTAGATTTAATGATTAAGTGATTCTGTGAATTTAGATTCTGTGATTATAATCATTGAATCGGCAATCATGAAATCACTAAATTATTTTACAGGTTAATTCCTAAGAAACTCATGAATGAAATAGCCATTAACCCGGTCACAATAAAGGTAATACCGATACCTCTAAGCGGGGCGGGGATATTTGAATATTTCAGTTTCTCACGAATTGCGGCGATACCCACGATAGCAAGTAACCAGCCGATTCCTGAACCCAAACCGAAAGCGGTTGCTTCTCCGATGTTAGCATATCCTCTTTCCTGCATGAACAGAGAAGCTCCCATAATTGCACAGTTTACGGCGATCAACGGGAGGAAGATACCTAATTGGTTATAGAGAGCCGGGGCAAATTTTTCAACTACCATTTCCACCAATTGCACGATAGCGGCGATTACCGCGATGAACATGATGAAACTCAGGAAGCTCAGGTCAATGTTTGCAGCACTTTCACCCAATAACCAGCTTAACGCACCCGCTTTCAACACGAAGTTATCCAGCAAGTAGTTTACCGGGACTGTAATTAATAGCACGAATACAACGGCAATACCCAATCCGAAAGATGTTTTCACGGTCTTCGATACGGCGAGGTATGAACACATACCCAAGAAGTAAGCGAAGATCATGTTATCAATGAATATGGACCGTACAAATATATTTAATAGATTTTCCATATCGTTATTTCACTTTTAGTTGACTACTTCTGTTCTATTAAATCCTTGTTCTTGGAACGATGAACCCAGATGATCAGGCCGACTAGCATCAATGCCATCGGGGGAAGGATCATCAAACCGTTGTTCTGGTAGCCCCAATCGTAGAAGATTTGCGGGATTACTTTTATTCCGAACAAAGTTCCGGAACCGAGTAATTCACGGAAGAAGGCTACAATCACGAGGATTAAACCGTATCCCAACCCGTTACCGATACCGTCGAGTAAGGAGGGCCAAGGTTTGTTTGCCAAAGCGAAAGCCTCGATACGTCCCATGATAATACAGTTTGTGATGATCAATCCGACGAACACGGATAACTGTTTACTTACCTCGTATGCAAATGCTTTCAGCACTTGGTCCACGATGATTACCAAAGCGGCTACAACTACCAATTGCACGATGATACGGATTCGTGTCGGGATCGTGTTTCTCAACAACGAAAGGATCACGTTGGAAAAAGCTGTCACGGCGGTTACCGAGAGAGCCATCACGATGGCCGGTTCCAGTTTCGCGGTTACAGCGAGAGCAGAACATATACCCAGAATCTGTACCAGAACGGGGTTATTTTTGCTCAAGGGACCGAGTAATAACCCCCGGTTCTTAGCTGAAAATAATGTTTCTTTGTCGCTCATTATTGTATTTGTTTTAAGAATTGTTCGTAACATTTTAAATAGTCGGCAATCATCGTTTCAACTGCTTTTGACGTGATTGTACCTCCCGAGATAGCGTCTACCTCGTGAGCCCCGGTCGCGTTACCACCTTTTTTCACGGTGATAGCCTTTAGGGTCGAGTTGTCAAAAACGGTTTTCCCGGTGAATTGCTTCTGGAAGAAGGGTTGCGTGATCTCGGCACCAAGTCCCGGAGTTTCTCCCTTGTGGTCGAATAGAACCCCGTACACGGTGTTCTTGTCGTCATTCAGGGAAAGATAACCCCATACGGGTCCCCAAAGTCCGACCCCGTACACGGGCAGGATATATTTGGTCGCCCCGTCGATATCGGCAACGAATACCGGGAATTTCACGTCGGCTAATGTTTTGTCGTCTTTAATCGTTTCAGAAAGGAAACGTCCGTCTTTTAACGCTTGTTGAAGTTCTTGGTTTTTCAACGCTTTCTGAAGTTTTTTACCTTCGGTAGGAATGTCTACTCCAAAGGCGTCACCTTCAATTGCCTCACCCTTGTAATTCAAGATGAATTGTTTCTTGATGATTTTGTTGAACAATTCAGCAGAAGTTTCCGGGGTGGAAGCAACATTTACAGAGCTCAGGATATTCTGTCTCTTTTCGTTCTCTATATTCTCATCTTGCATCGGTTTCAGCGAAAGAGACACGATCGCCAGAATGGCTGCAACCACGACAACCAAAACGATGGAATAGATAAAGGTATATGTATTTCCTTGTTTGTTCATCTCATTATTAATTTTAAATTTTAAATTTTAGATTTTAAATTAGTATCAGTATTGAATTTATAATTTAAAATTTAAAATCTACAATCGTGTAACTTTAGCTCTTTTCAGCCTGCGTTTGATGTTACCCTGAACGACAAACCAGTCAATAAGCGGAGCAAAAGTATTCATCAACAGGATGGCAAGCATCATACCTTCCGGATAGCCGGGGTTAAGCGTACGAATAAGGATTGCCATAATACCGAGGATGAATCCGTATATCCATTTTCCTCTTTCCGTCTGTGCTGATGTTACCGGGTCGGTAGCCATAAACACGGCTCCGAACGCGAATCCTCCCATAAGCAGGTGGGCAAGCGGATCAATGCTGGCGTATGAATTGGTCTCGGGTAAAGTGCAACTTAATAATAATGCCATGCAATATCCCCCGATGAAGGTCGAGAGCATGATTTTCCAGCTTCCGATTCCGGTTGCGATCAACAGGATGGCACCAAGTAGAATGCAGAAGGTGGATGTTTCTCCCACTGATCCCGGTATCAATCCCCAGAACATGGAAGACATATCGTAAGTAGCAGGTAATCCTTGCGCTGCTTCTGCCAGTGGGGTAGCTTGTGAAAAACCGTCAGGCATTCCGGCAACCCATACTTTGTCTCCCGAAATCATGGAAGGGTAGGAGAAGAAGAAGAAGGCACGAGCTAACAATGCCGGGTTCCAGATGTTCATCCCGGTTCCCCCGAAAATCTCTTTCCCGATAATCACGGCGAAGGCGGTAGAAACACCAACCATCCACAGGGGTGCGTTGACCGGCATGATCATGGGGATCAATAAACCGGAAACCAGGAAACCTTCGTTGATCTCGTGGCCCCTGATTTGGGCAGCGGCAAACTCGATACCTAAACCGACCACGTAGGAAACGATGATCATGGGAAGTATTTTCCATAATCCATAAAAGAATAATTCGAAGAATCCGGTCTCAGCTAACGTGCCAACCGCGCTGAAATGTTGGTAACCCACGTTATAAATCCCGAATAAAAGCGCCGGAACCAAGGCCAGTACCACGATGATCATGGTTCTTTTCAAATCAATAGCGTCCCGGATGTTACAGCCTGAAGACGTCGTGCGATTGGGCACGAAAAGAAAAGACTCAAAACCTGTAAAAACGGAATGCAGCTTTTGCAGCTTGCCCCCCTTTTCAAATTTTGGTTTTTGCTTGTCTAAATATTTGCGTAAAAAATTCATCTCTATAATTTTAAATTTTAGATTTTAGATTTTAAATTTCGAATCGTGTTCCATCAAGGATTTTACAATTTAAAATTTACAATTTAAAATTAGTTTAGTTCTCTAATCATTAACTCTATCCCTTTCTCCAGGATTTCCTGAACCGGGGTTTTAGAGGTACAAACGAATTCACACAAAGCCATATCTTCCGGTGCGACCTCGTACATACCGAGTTGTTCCATTTTGTCCAGATCCTCGGCTAATACCGCTTTCAACAAGTACACGGGAAGGATGTCCATCGGGAGTACTTTCTCGTATTGTCCTGTAACCACGAAAGCTCTTTCTTCCCCGTGGTAATTGGCGTCGAGCGTGTATTTCTTACTTGGGCACAAGAAAGAAGGGAACGTTTTTGACATGGAGAACTTGTTGAATCCGGGAGTGGCCCAACCCAAGAACTCGTATTTATCGCCTTCCGGGATCACGGTTACCATGTTATTATAATATCCCAGATAACCATCTTCGCTTACTTTGTATCCGGTGAGAACGTTTCCGGAAATGATACGTTGATGAACTTGGTTTTTCAATTTCCCGTTAACGAGACAACCGATTTTCGCCCCAAGGATCGTTTTATAGTAAGCGGGTTTTTCAACTTCCGAACCCGCGAGAGCGATGATCTTGCGGGCATCAAATTTACCGGAAGTAAACAAACGCCCGATGATGGCAACATCCATGGCATTTACAACCCATATGATGTCTCCCTTGTTGATCGGGTTCAAGTGATGAATCTGGATACCCACGTTACCGGCCGGGTGAGGTCCGGCAAAGTAATTCACGTCAACATTTTTCAATTTCGTGAACACGGACGTGGAAGGAGTCCCTTCTTTTAAGTTCAGGTTCACGTTTTTCTCGCATAATTTTTTCAAGCAATCAATACCAGCTTGAAGCGTGGTAATTTCATCCGAGAGCGTTACATCGAAATCGGGAGCGAGCGGGGCGGAATCAAAACCGGATACGAATATCGCTTTCGGCATGTCCTCCGGGTTCGCGATGATGTCGTACGGACGTTGTCTGATCATGGGCCAAACACCACTGTCAAGTAATTTTTCGATGATTTCGTTCCTGGAAAGTTTGTTCACGTCAGTCGCACCAAAATCCCTGTATTGGATCTGGTTATCAGCTTTTACGACAACTTCCAATAACTTTCTTCTTTCACCTCTGGTTACGGCTTCAACGGTACCGCTAACAGGTGACGTGAATTTGACTTCGGGTCGATACTTGTTGATAAACAACACGTCGCCCGCTTTCACTTGATCGCCTGCCTTTACTGCAAGTTTCGGGGTAAGCAACCGGAAATCAGTAGGCTTCACGGCATACAGATCACATCTCTCGATGTTTTTCACCAGATTTTCTGCTTCTCCTTTTAACTTGATATCAAGGCCTTTTTTCAGTTTTATAACCTTGGACATTGTTCTATTATGTTTTTGATATGTAGATAATTATTTTTGTTTCACGCAATAATTGCTTATTTTCAAAACTCGTGCAAATATATAATCAATTATTGAATTTATTCAGTAATTCAATGGTTAATTTCGGGGGTAAAGCGTTAAAACGCGCTAGCATCGAAAGTCAAAAGTTTATAAAGTCCATAAAGTGATGCCGAAGGCATCTAAAGTCCATAAAATTCATGAAGTCTTTAACCCCGTGGGCATTTCGTTCTCGGTAACAAGAATACCGTGTTTTTGTAAATTAGGAGGGTGAGCTAAGTGACGCCCTGTCTTCGGGAGGAGTCACCAGCTCTTCTTCTGTTTACGAGACCGCAGAAAAAGTTCTGTTGTCTTGAACTACCACCCCAACCTCTCCTTACACACGAGGGGAAACCGCTTGGTAATCAACTCTCCCTCCTGTGTGAAGGGGAGCCGAAGGGGGTAGTTGTTTCTCTCAAAACCGACTTCTTCAGAGCCCTCTGTTTGTAGAGGGGGTACCTGAAGGGGGGAGGGAGTTATAGAAAAAGACTTTTGCTAAAGAGCCCCGTGTTTTAACGAGAGTGCCTTGACGTGGTCCCTTTTTGGCATAGTATTTGTAGGAAATAAATCGAAATGGTAAAATATTTATATCCAAAAATGGTGATCAAATTATGAAAGGAATATTTTTTTGTTGTTTAATAACATTGTGCATGGCTTCCTGCAAATCGGCGAAAGAGAGCGTCTCTTTGACGGGGGTGAAATGGGTGGCGGAGAGTCTGAACGGAAAAGAGATAAAGTTTAAAGAGAGCGAGAGCGGGGTTTTCGTTACATTCGAGGCCAACGAGAAAAAAGTATTCGGAAGGGCGGGATGTAATCGCTTTTTTGGAGCATACGAGCAGGATGAGACACAGTTGACTTTTAGCGGGATGGGAGCGACGAAAATGGCTTGTCCCGATATGGATATTGAAACCACCTTTTTCAAGGTGTTGGAAGACACGAAGAGCTTCGTGATAAAAAATAATAAGTTGACTTTAAAGGATGATAATAACGTGATCGCGGTCTTTAAAGCAGAGAAAGAAAAGTCTAAAAAAGAATAGTTTATAGTTTAATTTTTCGTGTAGTAAATAAGGCCGTCGGGATTTCCGACGGCTTTATTTTGTTTATACAACTTCGGCTACCACGAAAGTACTTCCACCGATATATATCATGTCCTGATCGCTTGCCTCTTCGCGAGCGGCTTGATAAGCCGCGGCAACCGTGGGGTACGTGTTACCGTGAAGACCGTTTGACCGGGCTTTTTCAGCCAGTACCTCTTCGTTCATGGCCCTGGGAATAGAGGCTTTGCAGAAATAGTAGATGGCATCTTTGGGAAGAATGTGCAACACGCTGTCCACGTCCTTGTCGTTCACCATTCCCATAACGAAATGGAGTTTTTCGTATTTACACGTTTTCAGTTGAGCGACGATTTCCGTGAGGCCGTCTATGTTATGCCCCGTGTCGCATACGGTGTAAGGCGTGCGTGATAATTCCTGCCAACGACCGAGTAGCCCCGTGTTGCGGATCGTGTTGGCAATACCGTTATATACATTTTGATCCGTGATTTTCAACCCGCTTGTTCTTAAACTTAACACGGCTTCTAGTACGGCGGGAATGTTTTTACGTTGATAAAGTCCCTTTAAATCCGGTTGTACGTGATCGAAAATGACGCCATGTTTGTTTTCAAGTCGGTACTCGTTCATCGGGTTACGTTCGACTTGCCAGTTCTCGGACGCGAATTCAATTGTAGTCCCGCTAGTGGCCGCTTTTTCGATAAAGACGAAATCACTGGCCGCGTCTTTTGTTCCGATAATCGCCGGAACATCGGGTTTTATGATCCCGGCTTTTTCGTGCGCGATTTTTTCAAGTGTATCGCCGAGCAAAGCCATGTGATCAAACGAGATATTGGTAATGATAGAAACCAGGGGTGTTATGATGTTCGTGGAATCAAGGCGCCCGCCAAGGCCGACTTCGATTACCGCGATATCAACTTTTTGATCCGCGAAATATTGGAAGGCCATGGCCACGGTCATTTCGAAGAAGGAGGGTTTGATCCCGGCAAAGAGGGTTTTGTTTTGTTCTACAAAATCAATCACGTATTTTTCGGGCATCATTTCCCCGTTTATCTTGATGCGTTCGCGAAAATCCTTTAAATGCGGGGAGGTGTATAGCCCGGTTTTGTACCCGGCTTCCTGTAATATGGAAGCCAGCATGTGGGACACGGAGCCTTTACCGTTTGTCCCACCCACGTGGATTGTTTTGAATTGTCTATGCGGGGAACCGAAATGTTCATCCAGTTTCAGCGTGTTGTCCAGATTGGCTTTGTAGGCCGCTTGTCCCTCCCTTTGGTACATCGGGAGTTGCGCGAATAGCCATTCTAATGTTTCTTTGTAGTTCATGTATCTTCTTTTAAACAAACAAATTCTTTTTTATCGAGCGGGCAAAAATAGTAAAAATATATGCTGGGTGTGAGTCGTGTTCTTGATATTTTTCGATGATTTTTTATTAACTTTCAACCCGTAATTCTCATGTAATGGATTGAAGGTTTTGCCTTCATGTTGATCACGCGGGTAAAATCAGGCGGGATATTGCCGTTTTATTCATTTTCAATGAAGTGAAATTATTAAAAATAGAAATATGGGTAAAGAAGTACAAGCAATTTTGAATCTTTTGAGCGAAAGCGTTCTTGTCGAGGGGGATATCCAAACCACGAGGGATATCCGGATTGACGGGACTCTCGTGGGTACGGTCCGAACGAACGGTCGCTTAATTCTCGGTCCCTCTTCTCGTGTAACGGGTAAGATTAACTCCCCGAATATAGACGTGTTCGGGAGGATGGAAGGAGAGGTTGTTTCAACGGGAACCGTCGTACTGAGGGCTAAATCTCAAGTCAAGGGAACCATCACCACGGAGACGTTGGTCGTGGAGGCGGGGGCTATCTTTAACGGGGAGAGTAACATGATGAAACAGAAGAGTGACGTAACGCGGCCGGAAATGGCAAATAAGAAATAATACAAATTCTTTGTACCGGATTTCACCGAAAAGATATAACTTCGCGGAAATTATAGAACGTTATATGACTAATAATAGTAAAGTTGTTCCGGTTCCGGTTTTGAGGCGAATGCCCGCGTATCTTTCATTCGTGAAGACCTTGCAAAAGCAGGGAGAAAAATACGTGTCCTCGACGAGGATTGCCGAGTACATGGAAATAGACGCCACGCAAGTGACGAAAGATTTGTCGCATACCGGGATATCCGGTAAAACTCGTGTCGGTTACGAGGTTGATACTTTCGTGGAAACACTGGATGACTTTCTTGGTTTCAACAAGATCAATAATGCTTTTCTGGTCGGGGCGGGGTCCTTGGGATGCGCCTTGTTACAGGATAAAGGATTGCGGAATTTCGGGTTGAATATCCAGAAGGCTTTTGACGTGGATAAATCGAAAATCGGTACGAAAATTAATGACGTGGAAATTTTTCATGTCGACCAGTTCCGGGGAATGCCGGGCGAATGTAACGTGGCAATCGGTATCATTACCGTTCCGGCCGAATGTGCCCAGAACGTGGCAGATTTGATGGTGGCCTGGGGAATCAAGGCTATTTGGAATTTTACCCCGGCTCGAATCAAAGTGCCGGCTCATATCGCGGTACAAAATACTACAATTTACACGAATCTGGCGATCCTGTTCAATAAATTGCACGGGCAGGAGTAGCAGGGTAAAAGCGTTTTGACGCTTTTTCCCTTTGAGTCAAAATTTTATAGTTCTCCAATATGGTGTTTGGAGGCTTTTCGATGTCGTTGATGATTTTGTGGAGAAGATCATGCCCTCAATTCCCGTTTTAACCACACCGTCATCACGGGATCGGGAATGACAACTTGACGTTTCTCGATTTCTATAAGTTCTTTCTTTCTCAATGCCCGTTTTATGATGCTGACATTGACCGACGAGCCGAGTTGGTAATATGTTTATTACTAACAATGTTATTACTAATAAAATTATTAGTAATATTGGATTTCAGATAAAAGCTCGTTTTGAGCTTCTGCCGTTATTGGAAAATGCGTCAATTCGTATAGTTGTGGTTGGACACTCTTGATCAGGGGCATTATAGGGGCTTTGCCGGGGATCATCTCTCCCGTCGGGAGTTGATAGTCTCTCGTTTGCTTGAAAAAGGAGAGGGGAAGAATGTTCCTGCTGGGTGTTAAATAAGCCTAAAGCCTACTAAAATGGCGGTTAGGTGGTGGTTAGGTGGCGGCTAAGTGTAGGCTAACCCCGGCAAATGTCTGTAAAAAAACGGGCAATAATCGGGTAAGAGTATGGTTTATTCCCGTTGATAGGGTACGATAGAAGGGGGTAAAGAGGGAAGGTAGACGATCGTGTCCCGCGCTGTCGTCTCACTAGTGTCTCGCTGGTAAGTTCATTGAAAGTTGATTGAAAGTTGACTGGAAGTTAATTGAATTTATAATTGATGCCTAATCGAAGTCTAATCGAAGCTCAATTGATGTATTAGTGAAGCACTAGTGAATCAACGGTTTGTCTCCGACGAAATTCTAGTGAAGAATTTTTGTTTTCTTGTGGATTCCTATCGGGTGATAGGACAAATAAATGATATGGTTGTTTTCAACAAATTTGACGAAATGAAAAATATTTTGAAAAACCTCTTGATTAAGTTGCGTACAAAGATTTTTTTCCGTTTCTTTGTATTTGAGAATAGGCCTTTATAGCTGATTTCTCGATTTAACGTAAGTTGTTAAGAGAAAAGTCTCTAGATAAACGGATTAATTATATAGACGAGACTCTGTATCGAAACTCTTATGCTTGATATTCGTATGTTCCTATAATAACGATAAGTCAGGTGTGGGGTTACTTTATTGCGTCGCAGGTCTAATCCACCTTTCTAGCTTTAGAGTAATCTCCCCTGGCTTTCTATCTGTCAGTTCGATTATTCTTATTTAGATTTTTCTTCAAAATATATTTGTTGGGTGTTAATATAATCAGTTATAATAATATCAACATAACTAAAGTTCTTAATTTATTGTGAGCGTTTGAAAGCGTTTCTTGCTAGAAAAAGGATTAATATTTTGCGACGAGAGATGACGATTTCTACGCTCACATTTTAACCAAATGGTGTAAATGTGAGCTTGTCATTTCATACTAAAATTTTCTTTTTTCATATTTGTTGAGCTAATTCCTTTGTGGGAATTAGCTCTTATAAGAAATAAAGTCCCCCATCTGGAGAACGAGAGCGCATTGCTCATTTTGGGGGAGCAGGTCGAGAAGTAGAATAACTTTGAAAAGAAATTCTTAAATGCAACCAGGAGCTTTTCGACTGTTCCTCCTTTTTTTGCAAGTCAATTTTCGATAATACGTGAAGTTGGATACGTGAAGTTGTAAAAATGCTGACAAGTAAGGCGAGACAAAGATTATAACAGATTTTTGTTTTCGTGGAACTACACGGGGTCTGTTGTGAAATACGCCCCCATTTTTTTCAAACGCCCGGAGTTCTTTGAAACATAACTCCCGCGAGAGATCATTTTTATTTTTTGAATTATTGATAACGTACACGTTTTTTAATCTAAATCAACAAGAATCGGCATGAGTAATTTACAATCACGAGGAGAAATACATTTTCCGCGTAAGCATTACAATTTAAAGAAAATGATAAGAAAAGAGCGTGAAAAAACGCTGGTTCACAATGCTTCATTGGTGAAATTTCCTGTCATGGCACGGCAAAAGACATTTGTCCTCTCTGGCTTGTCGTGCAAGCTGGTGTTAGGAGCTCGTTATGTTCCTCGTGATGTGCTTGAAAATCTATTTATAGAAAATTCTATTTCAATGAATTAAGAATGAAATAATAACTAGAGGGGGAATTTTTCGATATAGAAGAAAAAAACTCGGTATATCCTTGTTGAATTTATCTCGACAAACAAAGATAAACCTGTATACTCTTTGGAGATACGAGCGAGGGCGATACGTGAAGCCGAAACACTACAACTTGATTTGTCGGGTCTTAAGCATGGATCCGAACTTCTTGGGAGAAGGGAACGAGGCGTATTTCGTTAGTCGTGTTTACGAGCAAGCTATTAACGAGATGGCTGAGATCATATCTTGGGGATGTTTGGATTTAGATGAAGTGAGCTTCTCTTATTTGCCCATTTCTACCCCGGAAGAAATTCTTCGGGGGACAAATCTCCGGCCGGAAATGGAGATTATTGATGATCTTGTAGAAGGAAAGATTGATATCAATAATGCATTATATTATTATAAATGTATTATTGATTGTTGCACGTGGAAGAATCATAAACGTGGTAAGAATAAAGAAAACAAACATTACAGTATCGTGTATCTTCCAAAATAATGTAAATAGCGAATCGAAACGAGGTGTTGCACGTGAGTAAAATAATGATAAGGACTTTATCAGATTTTGCTGATTCACACGCTTCATGGCAAAAGGAGCAATTTGTTGAGTCTACTAACCTAATCTGCGGGGGCTTTTTCTTTGATATTCGGATGTTTTTTTGTAGTTTTGCAGTTTGTAAATTACAAAGAGTAATAACTAAAAGAAAGCAGAATGGTAAAGATTAAATTTCCCGATGGGAATGTAAAAGAGTTCGAGTCCGGGGTTACCGGCATGGACATAGCTAAGTCGATTAGCCATAAGCTGGCTAAGGAAGTGTTGTCGATATCCGTAAATGGCGTCACGTGGGATTTGACGCGCGGTATAACGACAGACGCCGAGATTAAGCTGTATACATGGGATGACGAGGAGGGACGCCATGCTTTCTGGCACTCATCTGCACACCTTATGGCAGAAGCTTTGCAGGCTATTTACCCGAATATCAAGTTCGGTATCGGCCCCGCTATTGAAAATGGTTTCTACTATGACGTGGACCCGGGGGAAGGTGTTGCTATCCAAGAGAAGGATTTAGTGGAGATCGAGAAGAAAATGTTGGAGCTGGCAAGAAAGAACGAGGAGTATTGCAGGATAGACGTTAGTAAGCAAAAGGCGTTGGATCATTTTTCATCGCTCGACGAGACATATAAAGTGGAGTTGATAAACGATTTGGAAGACGGAACGATTACTTATTACCGTCAGGGTGATTTCACGGACTTGTGCCGCGGACCGCACTTGCCGGATACTTCCTATATCAAGGCTATCAAGTTGACCTCTGTTGCCGGGGCATACTGGCGAGGAAACGAACATAACAAGATGTTGACCCGTATATACGGTATAACGTTCCCGAAACAGAAGATGCTGGACGAATGGCTGGTGTTGATGGAGGAGGCCAAGTTGCGCGACCACCGCAAGATCGGCAAGGAGATGGAGTTGTTCATGTTCTCGCAGGCCGTGGGTTCGGGACTCCCGATGTGGTTGCCGAAAGGGGCCATGTTGCGGGATCGTTTGGAAGCGTTCTTACGAAAAGTGCAAAAGAAGTACGGTTACCAGCAGGTGATCACGCCGCATATCGGTAACGTGAATTTATACAAGACTTCGGGACATTTCCAGAAATACGGTAAAGATAGTTTCCAGGTGATCACGACCCCGCAGGAAGGCGAGGAGTTCATGTTGAAACCGATGAACTGTCCTCACCATTGCGAGATGTTCAAGTTTAAACCCCGGTCTTACAAGGACCTTCCGGTGCGTTTCGCGGAGTTCGGCACGGTGTACCGTTACGAGCAGAGCGGGGAATTGCACGGGTTGACAAGGGTTCGCGGGTTCACGCAGGATGACGCGCATTTGTTCTGTACTCCCGACCAGTTGAAAGACGAGTTCAAGAAAGTGATTGATATTATCTTCACGATATTCAAGGCGTTGAGCTTCGAGAACTTCACCGCCCAGGTTTCTTTGAGAGACCCGAATAACAAGGAGAAATATATCGGAACCGACGAGAACTGGGAGAAAGCGGAGAGTGCTATCATCGAGGCTGCCGCCGAGAAAGGATTGAAAACGACCGTCGAGTTGGGTGAGGCCGCGTTCTACGGTCCGAAGCTTGACTTCATGGTAAAAGACGCGATCGGGCGGAAATGGCAGTTGGGTACGATCCAGGTGGATTACAATTTGCCGGAGCGTTTTGAACTGGAATACACGGGTGCCGATAACCAGAAACATCGTCCGGTAATGATTCACCGGGCCCCGTTCGGAAGTATGGAGCGTTTCGTGGCCGTGTTGATCGAGCACACGGGAGGAAAATTCCCGTTGTGGTTGACCCCGGATCAGGTTGTGGTACTTCCGATTAGCGAAAAATTCAACGATTACGCTCAAAAAGTTGTAAATTTATTAAATAATTCCGACATTCGCACCGTTTTAGACGATCGTAACGAGAAGATCGGTCGTAAGATACGTGATAACGAGTTGAAAAAGATTCCTTACATGCTGATTGTCGGCGAGCAGGAAATGAACGAAAATAAAGTTTCCGTGCGCCGTCAGGGAGAGGGAGACAAGGGATCAATGACAGCGGAAGAGTTTGCAGAAATGATTAACAAAGAGGTAGAAGCTCAGTTGAATTCTATCTATAATGAATAATATAAAAGGAGGATTAATTATAGCAAGAACAATGGAAATTAGGGGCAGAGGTCAAAGTGACAAGCCACAGCACAGAATAAACGAGCAGATAAGAGCCGCTTCTGTGAGAGTCGTTGGTGAGAATGTAGAATCGGGTGTTTATCCTTTAAAAGAAGCTTTAGCGATGGCTGAAGCGGCCGGAGCTGATCTGGTAGAGATATCCCCCAATGCCGATCCACCAGTATGCAGGATCATTGATTACAGTAAATTCCTGTATCAACTGAAGAAAAAGCAGAAAGAGATCAAGGCCAAGAGCGTGAAGGTTGTTGTAAAGGAGATCCGTTTCGGGCCCCAGACCGATGACCATGATTTCAATTTCAAGTTGAAACATGCTATCGGGTTCCTGCAGGAAGGCGCGAAGGTGAGAGCTTACGTGTTCTTCAAGGGACGTTCGATCCTTTTCAAAGATCAGGGTGCGGACTTGCTGGAGCGCTTTGTCAATGCTTTGGAGGATTACGGGAAACTGGAATCCGCTCCCATGTTGGAAGGAAAAAAGATGATCGTGATTATTACTCCGAAAAAATAGAGAGAAGTTTAGAGTGAAAAGATTCAGAGATTGCCGATTTGATGATTCTGTGATTATAAAAGAGCGGGAGAATTGTGCGGGAAAATCACTAAATCTAAAATCACTAAATCTAAAATGAATAAGGATATTTTATAATTACATATTTTCTGAAACATAATTAAAATTAGAACAGATGCCAAAGATGAAGAGTGTAAGCAGCGCGAAGAAAAGATTTACTTTGACTGCTACCGGGAAGATCAAAAGAAAACATGCCTTTAAAAGTCATATTTTGACTAAAAAGACAACCAAGAGAAAAAGAAATTTGACTCATTCGGCTATCGTTGACGCAGCTAACGATGCAACAGTGAGAAAAATGCTTTGTATCTAAGAAATTAAAAGAAGTAATTAACCGGGATGTTACGCCTGTAAAAGTTCCCTCGTGGGACGCTAACATTCAAAAAACAAAAGATTATGCCAAGAGCTAAAAATGCCGTTGCTTCGAGAGCACGTAGAAAAAAGGTTTTAAGTCAGACCAGAGGTAACTTTGGTGCAAGAAAAAATGTCTGGACGGTTGCTAAAAACACGTATGAAAAAGGTTTGACATACGCGTACCGTGACAGAAAGAAGAAAAAATCAGAATTTAGAGCACTGTGGATTCAGAGAATCAACGCCGCAGTTAGAATGGAAGGTTTGTCTTACTCTAAGTTTATGGGCTTAGTTCATAAAGCAGAAGTAAACATGAACCGCAAAGTTCTGGCTGATTTGGCGATGAATCAACCGGAAGCTTTCAAAGCAATTGTTGCGAAAGTGAAAGAGTTAGCTTAGTAATTATAAAATATCGGAAAAGGCTGCCTTCGGGTAGCCTTTTTTTATTTTTAAATGTTACCTTTGTAAACTAGTGGTATATTATTTTTAATTCAATATAATGAAGATTGCATTACTAGGATACGGGAAAATGGGGAAGACCATTGAACGGTTAGCTCGTGAGCGGGGACACGAGATCGTGTTGATCGTGGATGAAAATAATCGAACCCGATGTACGGATGAACAATTGAAACAGGCGGATGTCGCTATCGAGTTCACGATGCCTGCCGTGGCCGTGGAAAACTATAACTGGTGTTTTCGAAACCGGGTGCCCGTCGTGTCGGGCACGACGGGTTGGTTGGAAAAGTGGGACGAGGTGGTAACAGCGTGTGAACGTTCTGGAGGTACTTTTTTCTATGCTTCCAATTATAGTATCGGGGTGAATATTTTTTTCCACTTGAATCGCTGGTTAACCCAAACGATGGCTCGATTCTCCAATTATAAGGTTTCTTTGGAGGAAACTCATCATATTCATAAACTGGATGCACCCAGCGGTACGGCGATCACGTTGGCGGAAGGAATTCTGAAAGAACATCCGGAGTACACGTCTTGGAAGCTGGACGAGGGACAGGTGAAAGTGGGGGAGCTTCCGATCAAGGCCAAGCGAGAAGGAGAGGTTCCGGGTATTCACTCCGTGACTTATCAATCGGGTGTGGACGAGATTCAAATATGCCATTCGGCTTATTCCCGTGACGGGTTCGCCCAGGGGGCTGTCATGGCTGCCGAGTTTCTGGTTGGTAAACAGGGGGTTTTCGGGATGGAAGACCTGATTAAGATAAAAGATAAAAACTAAAAGATAAAAGATTCAGAGATTGCCGATTGAGTGATTTCGTGATTATGAAGAAAGAGAGTAAGAATTGTGCGACTGAAATCACCTAATCTGAAATCATTAAATTACGGAATTCTTCAATCTAAAATCATAAATCGTAAATTAATAGTGTATGAGTAATATATTGACAAATAGATGGTTTAAACTCGGGTGTGTCCTCTTCGTTTACTTGTTATGGACGTTATGGATCGGGAGCTGGTGGTTGTTGCTGGGAGTGCCCGTTTTGTTTGATATTTATATCACGAAAAAAGTCCATTGGGCTTTCTGGAAGAAAAAAGGCGTGGAGAAACAGAGCAAGACCGTGGAGTGGATTGATGCCTTGATTTTCGCGATAATCGCGGCGACATTGATTCGTATGTTCTTTTTCGAGGCTTACACGATCCCGACCTCTTCCATGGAGAAATCCATGCTGGTGGGCGATTATCTTTTCGTGAGCAAGGTGGCTTACGGGCCTAAATTACCGAACACGCCGTTGTCAATACCGTTTACTCATCACACGTTGCCTTTTACTCGGTCGACCAAGGCTTATTCCGATTTGATTCAATGGCCGTATAAACGAATTGGCGGGTTGGGCGAGATCAAGCGGGAGGATATCGTGGTCTTTAATTTCCCGGCGGGGGATACGGTGGTCGTCGGAATAGAGAATCCGGACTACTATTCGCAAATTCGAGGGCAGGCTTCTTATATCGAGCGAGTGGCTAAAGAGAAAGAATTAAGCGTGACCCCGGAGGAAGCGTGGTCTATCGCTCGCAGACAGATTTGGAAAGATAACGAGATCATTGTCCGTCCGGTGGATAAACGGGAGAATTATATCAAGAGATGCGTAGGGATGCCGGGAGACGTGTTGGAAATGAGGGATGCCGTGCTGTACGTGAATGGCAAGAAGCTGGAGGATAAGGATGGGATGCAGTATAATTACGATGTTATCGTGAATTCCCCCTTTAACAAGGTGAAATTACAGGAGATGGGTATGTCGATGGAGGATATTAATAATGGGTACATGGGAAATAACCATTACGTGTTACCCTTGACGGTTGAAATGGTCGAGAAGATTAAAGCCATGCCGAACGTTTCTTCCGTGAGTCACCAAGAGGATTCGGGACAGATATTCCCGTTTAGTCCGAATTACCCGTGGACACGTGACGATTTCGGTCCTCTACCGATCCCGAAGAAAGGGGAGACTATTGATCTGACCGTGGAGAACCTGCCGCTTTACGAGCGTGTTATCGGGGCTTATGAAGGGAACAAGTTAGAGGTGAAAGATTCCGTGATCTATATTAACGGGAGTCCGGCTGATAAATACACTTTCCAGATGGATTACTACTGGATGATGGGAGATAATCGTCATAACTCGGCCGATTCGCGTTACTGGGGATTTGTTCCGGAAGATCACATTGTCGGGAAGGCTTATTTCATCTGGCTTTCTCTGGATAAGGATAAATCTTTCCTAGGTAAGATACGTTGGAACAGGATGTTCCGGTTTATACATTAAAAAAAGCGGCTTAGCCGCTTTTTTTTGTGATTTAATTTTGTAACTTGTCATTGTTTTGAAAAAAATTACATTATGGCTAAAACTACAAATAAGAAGACTTTTGTATTAGATACGAATGTTATACTTCATGATTACAGATCAATTTACAATTTTGAGAATAATGATATTGTTATTCCGATCACGGTATTGGAAGAGTTGGATAAGTTCAAACGGGGAAATGACCAGATAAATTACCATGCACGGGAGTTCGTGCGTGAGCTGGATCAGATTTCGGGCGAGGATTTTTTTAAGGCCGGAGCACCGCTAGGTAAGGGAAGAGGTCGTCTTTTTATCCAGACGGGCGTGCCTTTCTCTGCCAAGATGAATGATTCGTTCAGCGAGGATATTCCGGATCACCGGATATTGGCTATTGCCGAACACGTGGCGAGCGAGAGAAAGGGAGAAAAGGTTGTTTTGGTGTCGAAGGATATGAATTTGAGGATGAAAGCGAGGTCTCTGGGTATTTTGGCAGAGGATTACAAGACCGATCAGGTGAAGAACTTGGAAGTGTCGTTAAACAAGTGTGTATTAACAAGAGAGGATTTTTCCCCGGAATTGATTGCCAAGCTCTACGAGAGCGGGGAAGCGGGAGTTCCGGTAGAAACGTTTTTCCCGAAAGAGGATATCAAGGGAAATAACTATTATATATTAAAGAATGGTAGTAATTCGGTATTGGCTTGTTATGACCCGACCCGGAGAGTGGTGCGGAAAGTTGAAAAGTTAAATACTTTCGGTATATTCCCGAAGAATTCGGAACAAGCCTTCGCGTTGGATGCGCTGATGAATCCGAATATTTCTTTGGTAGCATTAAGCGGTAAGGCCGGTACGGGAAAGACGCTATTAGCCCTGGCTGCCGCTTTGCAACAGAATAAAGCGTTTGAGCAAATTTATTTGGCTCGTCCGATTGTGGCCTTGTCAAATAAGGATTTGGGATATTTGCCGGGGGATGTGAATGAAAAGGTAAGCCCGTATATGCAACCTTTATTTGATAATCTGGCGGTGATTAAGCACCGTTATAATATGCATAGTCAGGAGAACCGGCTGATTGATGATATGCTGAAAGACGAGCGGCTGGTGATTTCCGCTTTGGCTTATATTCGGGGACGGAGTTTGTCGAACGTCTTCTTTATCGTGGATGAAGCACAGAATCTTACCCCGCATGAGGTGAAAACGATTATCACGCGTGCCGGCGAGGGCGTGAAGATGGTGTTCACGGGGGATATTGATCAGATTGATTCTCCTTACTTGGATAGACAATCCAACGGTTTGTCGCACTTGTTTGACCGTATGCAGGGACAGGATATCTTCGCTCACGTTCATTTGGAGAAAGGGGAGAGAAGTTATCTGGCAGAGGTGGCAAGTAACTTGTTATAGAGATGAAAATTAAAAGATAAAAACTAAAAGTTTGAAACAATAGAACTTTTAGTTTTTATCTTTTAATCTAAACTTCTATCTTTTAATTTTTAACTTTTAGTTTCTTTCTTGTGAATATTCTGGGATTTTTGAGTGCTGCTATTTTACTGACCTTGATGCCGGGGCCGGATATATTGTTCGTAATCACGCAAAGTATAACCCGGGGAAAGAAGGCCGGGATTATTTTTGCTTGTGGATTATGTACCGGGTTGATCGCCCACACGGCGGCAGTTAGTTTGGGACTTTCTTTAATACTGTATAATTCTCCCGTGGCTTTTACCGTGCTGAAGTTTTTGGGTGCGGCTTATTTGATTTATCTGGGAATTAAGTCTTTTATACATAGAAAAGAGAATTCATTGGCTTTACCCCCTTCTTCGGGTGTGGAGTATAAATTGTATCGCAAGGGAATCTTGATGAATATTCTGAACCCGAAAGTATTATTGTTTTTTATAGCGTTTTTTCCTCAATTTGTAAGCCATTCTTCCGAGAATCCGGCAGGCGAGTTGCTCGTGCTGGGGTTGCTTTTCATGGCACAGGCTATTGTTATCTTTTCGTTCGTGGCCTTGCTTGCCGACCGTTTGTCCCGGCGATTGATGCAAAATCCCAACTTCTCGTTGATTATGCACATCATCGAGTCGCTGGTTTATTTTGCTATCGGGATCAGTTTGATCTTCGTGACCGTGTGATCAGAATTTTCTTAACCGGAGTATTCTAGGTATATACGTTGAAATATGCCGTGCTTTTTTCGTGTCGTACACGTCGGCAATCTTGATCAGAATGGCGGTTTCCTCGACACCCCCGAATCCGGGATTTATTGCCGTCCCGAAAGATTTCATGGAGGGCGACAAGCTCATGTAGGCATTCACCAACGGCGGAATGTTTTCCCCGTGTTCCCGGACGTAACGGGAAAGAATACGGTAGTCCTCGTCATAATTGTTTCCACACAGGATTTGCCCCAATTTCTCTTCATTGATATGAATTTCAAGTGGAGTAATCGGCTCGACAAGTCTTTCATGGTCTTTAAAATACTTGCGCATGAAGTAGAGAATCATATCGCGAGCCTCGATATTAAAACTGGTATACATGGTTACCTTCCCGAAGAAGTATTCCATACCGGGATTCTCGACCGTGAGCGCACCCAAGCCGTCCCATAAGTTATCCAGAGCAAAGAGTGATTTACGCCCCATTTTGCTGGACTGGTACAAGGGTTGCACGAATGAACGTCCCAGTTCGATCATTTTCGTCAAGTATTCTTTTTTGAATTGCCCGGAAAAACGGAATAATTCCGTTGTGGCCAGATTGGGTTCTCCCTCGCTGTTCAATGGTAAATTATCACATAAGATATAGCGGTATCCTCCTAGAATTTCCTGTTCTTTGGGGTCCCACACGATTAATTGCTGATAGGGGACTTGTTCGTCAGTATCGAAAGGATCGATATCAACTTCTTTCCCGGTACCGCCTCCGGCCGTTCTGAAAGTCAATTCCCGTAATCTCCCGACTTCTCTCATCAGGTTCGGGCTGTTGAAAGCATTGAACGAGTAAATCTCGTTTCCCCCTTTATTGGTTTTACGAACGAATCTTTCCTCCGTGAGTTCTGCCAATAATTTAGCTTTGTTTACAGGATAGATAACTGGTTGCATAGTGTGTGTGGATCTATAATTGATAGACAATTTTCTTTATTTCTGCTGCCCATTCTTTCGGGGTTTTGCTTTTATCCAGCGATTCCCATTTGATGGGTTTCCCGATGACCAGGGTAAAGGTGGAACCCCGTTTCTTGAATGTTTCTTTGGGTAAGTACATCATTTCAAGGTTGACTTTTAATCCTATTTTGGTGCGGAAATTAGCTAGATTATAAAAGAATTTTGAATTTTCGGCTTTTACCCGGATCGGGATAATGTCCCGTTGGTATTTTATAGCTTTTGTGATAAAACTTTTCTGCCATTCCGGGTCGTGAACCACCCCGTTGTATTTGCGGCTTACCATTCCGGCCGGGAACGTGATGACCTGGGCATCGGAGGCGAAAGCTGCTTCCAAATCCACGGCTGCTTCTTTAGCCAAGGCTCCGTGTTTGTTGACGGGTAAGAAGATGTTGTTCAGGTTTTTGAGATTCATCAATAGGTCATTTACCGGAAACTTGAGTTGCTTGTATATTTTTCCCAAGAAGGAGATCAGGATGATCCCGTCAGGTCCTCCTAAAGCATGATTGGCTGCAAAAATGTAGCGCCCGTCGGGATCGGGAAGATTTTCTTTACCTTCAATAATATAAGATATGTCCAAGTATTCAAGAATTCCCTCGGCAAAATCCAGTCCTTTGCGATCCCCGTATTTGGAGATAAAATCGTTGATCTGATCTTGGCAGATAACACGTTTTAGGAAGGAGTAAACGAATTTTGGAATCCAACGAGCTAGTTTAGGATTCTTACTTTTGAATAGCTGTTCTATATATACTGGTTTGACAGTTTCTTCCATAATTATTGTGAATTGAATTGGGTTACTTCAAAACTTTCGACAAAGATAAAAAACCTTATTCAATAAAATTCGTTAGAGAGGATATGAATTGAAAAATATGAACATTTTTAATGGATAGAATAAGTTAAACGCAAAAAAAGAGAACTATGAGAAAATTATCTTTGATAACGAGTGGAGTTATTTTGATGCTTTCTTTCTTGATGGTGGGGTGTAATACCATGAAGAAGTTGGAGAGAGAGGCTATCGAAACGGCAATTGTGGGGAAAGTTTCTCCTCAGCAGTTGACCGCGGTGGATGGGGTTGTGAATTTTAATTATAATATTGCTTTTGCTCCCAAGCAGTTTTATAAAAAGTTGATATTGAAGGTGACTCCTAAAATGCAATATCCCGGTGGGGAAGAGGTTATGGAGCCTCTTTATTTCCAAGGAGAGAAGGTGAAGGGAACGAATTATCCGGTGGTGAAATATCAAGGAAATACGTTAGCTACTTATAACCTGTCATTCCCGTATCGTGAAGGAATGCAAAAAGGTGTTTTAATAGCAGATATAGAGGCTATTATGGGTAACAAGGTCGTGGCGTTGACTCCGGCAATACTGAATACGAACGGGGTGAAAGAATGGAAAACATACATGTATTCTCTACCGAATAACCCGGATGCAATTCCTTTGTTCACTGAAACTTTCGTGAAAGATGTTCCGGCAACAGGCGTTGGCGTGGTTGGCGGGTACGTATTATTCCCGTTGGCTAAATCCGTGATACCGGATGCACAGAAGAAATCATCTGTGATGACACAAGCTGTCCAGACGATGAAGAGTATATTGGCAGACAAGAATGCCCAGATTACGAATATGGTTGTGTATATTTCCAGTTCTCCGGAGGGATCGGAAAGACTGAACAAGAATTTGACCACGAATCGTTTCAATGCAGCCAAGGCTTTCTTCGTGAAGGATTTGGGATTGACTAATACGCCGATGATGAAGAATTCTAAGTTTATCACGTCTAACTTGGTAAACGAGAATTGGGAAGGTTTGTATATGTTGGTGAATGATTCTAATTTGAAGAATAAGGTACAAATCGTGAAAGATTTGAAGAATGCCCCGAATTTACAAAAACGGGAAGCTGTTCTTGAATCTTATATCAAGACGGTACCGGAATTGAAAGATGTGATTCTTCCGACTTTGCGTCGTGCTGATTTCTTTATTTTCTATACCGTGCCGGGAGTGATGCAAGTGGAGGATCAAGCAACTGCTTATTATGTTCCTCAATTGCAAGAAACCTCTGTATTGTCCGCACGTACGGATGCGAATTTGTTGAATGATTTGGCTGTTATGGCTATTCGAAATAAAGATTACAGGAAAGCGAAGAAATTGTTAGAATCGGCTGTCGTGATCGGTCAACAACCGGAAATTTCTAACAATTTGGGAATCGTTTACCAGAATGAGGGTAACAACACCCAAGCAAAAGAGATGTATACCAAAGCTTCTATCAAGAATGAAGCCAAGTATAATTTGGGAATGTTGTTATTGAAAGATAAAGAGTATAATAAGGCTATTCCTTATTTGAAGGCTATGCCGAGTGTAAACCTAGCTTATGCCCAGTTAATGGCTAATGATAATCGTGCCGCTTTGGAAACATTGAAAAAATTGAATCTAACGGATGGGTATGAATATTATATGATGGCCGTGGCTGCAGCGAGAATAAAAGACGTGCAGACGATGGCCGTGGCTTTGCAGAAAGCGATACAGCTTGATCCGCAGTTGAAACAGATGGCCGGTACTGATAAAGAATTTTATCCTTACGCGCAGGAAAGTATTTATTTGGATATTGTTGATTAGATTAGTCGGGTGATAGCTTTTGCTATCACCCGATTAGTTACAAGTTGCAGGTTGAGCCTGCGGCTCTGCAGGTTACAAGTTTTTCTTGACCTGTAATTCTGGGAAGTAATTGTTGTTTCGTAAAATATTCGAATATTGTTGATTAAAATTGTTTGACTTTGCTTTGTAAAATAGGGCCATAGCGAAAGCTATGGCCCTATTTGTTACAAGTAAACAAGGAACTTGTAACAAATAGGGCCGCAGGCTCAACTTGCAACTTGTAACTTTGTAAAACAACTTGTTGTTTTACAAAACCTTATCCGGATTTTGTTTGATGAAATCGCCCCAATCTTTGCATTTGGAGCTACCCGTGGTGGGGAGATTACCCTGTAAATGATGGCAATAGGCGATAGCAATGGCATCTGTTTCATCCAAAGTGGAGATCGTTGTGGGCATATTCATGAATTTGCCGAGAAGTATGGCGATCTGTTCTTTGGATGCTTCTCCTGTGCCCGTGATGCTCATTTTTATTTTTTTGGGTGCGTACTCAAAGATCGGGATATTCCGTTGAAGGGCAGCCGCGATGGCGACACCTTGTGCCCGTCCGAGTTTCAACATGGATTGGATGTTCTTGCCATAAAATTGTGCTTCAATAGCCAGTTCATCCGGGTGATAGGAGTCGATGACTTGTAGGGTACGTTGAAATACTCGTTGCAATTTAAGATAAGGATCTGTCATTTTTTTCATGTCTACGACTCCCGATACGACAAGTTCCGGTTTGCAATTCTTACCGGTTGTTTTAAGTATCGCGTATCCCATGAAGTTTGTACCGGGGTCAATGCCCATGATCAGTTTTTCCATTATCTATATACTATTTATGTGTTACAAATATAATGAAAATCTACTTGGGTTTCATGAATATGTGCTGTATTATTCGATCTCTTCCAGTGTGGTACTGAAGTGCAAGAGATTTTGTCCGAACAATTCAATCAGAACGCCTAGTAGTTTGTCTTTGTATATATCAATGAAAATGGCGTAGTCTTCTTCCGAGGGGAACACGAGTTGGAGGGAGAAGGAGCGGCCTTCTTCTTCGTGGACGATAACTCGTGTGAACAGTATATCGCAGCATAAACCTTTTGCTTTGACATAAGGGATATAGAATTCTTTGATTGATTTGATTAATCCTGCCGCGATTTCGTCATCAACGTGAAAAGTTGTATTGTATACAAGTCTCATAATTTGGTTGGTTTAAATTAAAAGCTAGAATAAAAAAACTTCGTGATTTATAATTACGGTGATGAAGATTAAAAAGTTATTTATAATCTTTCCGTGTGATAGATAAATCACGAAGTTTCAAGTATCTAGCTCTAAACTACAACGTTTATTTTATATAGTCTGTACCCATGAAACCACGAAGTACATCCGGTACACGAATTCCTTCGGGTGTCTGGTTGTTTTCCAACAGGGAGGCCACGATTCGCGGTAAGGCTAGTGCGCTACCGTTGAGCGTGTGTACCATGGTCGTTTTTTTGTCTCCTTTATCCCGGAAACGTAATTTCAAACGGTTTGCCTGGAACTCTTCGAAGTTGGAAACAGAACTGACTTCTAGCCAACGGTTCTGAGCCTTGGAGAAGACTTCAAAATCGAACGTGAGGGCAGACGTAAAGCTCAGGTCTCCACCACATAGGCGAACGATCCGGTAGGGTAGACCCAACTTGATCAACAGGCCTTCCACGTGTTTTACCATGCCGTCAAGAGCCTCGTAAGATACTTCCGGACGGGTGATCTGCACGATCTCTACTTTGTCAAATTGGTGCAGACGATTCAAACCGCGGACGTCTTTCCCGTATGATCCGGCTTCCCGACGGAAACAAGCGGAGTAGGCCGTGTTTTTGATCGGTAATTGATCGGCTTCCACGATCATATCCCGGTAAAGGTTGGTTACGGGTACTTCAGCAGTAGGGATAAGGTATAGCTTATCTTCGTTCACGTAGTACATCTGACCGTCTTTATCGGGTAACTGTCCGGTACCAAAACCGGAATCCTCGTTAACCACGAGTGGCGGCATCACTTCCTGATAACCTGCTTTTATGTTTTCTTCCAAGAAGAAATAAATTAAGGCTCTTTGTAAACGGGCCCCCAAGCCTTTGTACACGGGGAAGCCGGCTCCCGTGATTTTAACCCCGGCCTCTAAATCGATCAGTTGATATTTCTTGGCCAGATCCCAGTGGGGAAGTTGCCCCTCTTCATGAGCGGGAATATTATCGCTTATTTTGACGATCACGTTGTCCGCATCGCTCTTGCCGGGAGGAACGGAATCGTGGGGCAAGTTGGGTAAACGCACGATTAAGGCGTTTAACTCGGTCATGGCGTTATTATGTTTGGCTGTCAATGCAGCGATCTCTTCTTTTAGACGGGTCGTGTTGGCTTTGGCATTTTCGGCTTCTTCTTTTTTCCCTTCTTTCATCAGGGACCCGATTTGCTTGGAGATGCTATTCATTTCGGATTGCTTGTCGTCCGATTCTTTTTGTAAGTTCTTTCTCTCGTTGTCGAGAGCTATGATTTTCTCAACTAATTCCTTGGCATCAAAGTTCTTCACGGCTAATTTTCGAATGACCGTGTCTTTGTTTTCCTGAATAAATTTAAGGTTTAGCATCTCTAATAATTTTAGATTTTAAATTATAAATTATTGAAACAGGATTGACTTTTCGTTTTCCGGTTTCAAGGCGTAAAAATAAAAAAAACTCCTGTACTTTAATAGGACAGGAGTTTAAATATTATCTTTTTTCTGCTTATTCAGCGATAGCTTCAATAGAAACGTAAGATTTGTTGTCTTGTTTTTTTCTGTAAACAACTTTTCCGTCGATTAATGCGAACAAGGTATGATCTCTACCAATTCCCACGTTCAATCCCGGGTTATGTACTGTTCCTCTTTGACGAACTAAGATATTACCTGCTTTTGCAAATTGTCCGCCAAATATCTTTACTCCTAATCGTTTACTTTCTGATTCACGACCGTTCTTAGAGCTACCGACTCCTTTCTTGTGTGCCATATCGTTTTAAATTTTAGAAGTTACAAAATAAATTAAGCGTTGATAGCTTCGATTTGAATCTGGGTCATACATTGACGATGACCGTTTTTCTTACAATATCCTTTTCTTCTCTTTTTCTTGAAGATGACAACTTTGTCAGCCTTTAAGTGAGATAATACTTTTGCCGTAACTTTAGCTCCTTCTACAACGGGGGTACCGATTTTGATGTCTCCTTCGTTGTCTACCAAAAGCACTTTTTCGAATTCTACTTGAGCACCTTCTTCTGCAGCTAGTCTATGAACATAGACTTTACGGTCTTTTTCAACCTTGAATTGTTGTCCTGCGATTTCTACAATTGCGTACATTGTTCTATTTCATTATTAAGTTAATACCGTGGGGTGGGATTCCTCCGCTTGTTGTACCCCTGAGGTTAAATTTTCGCTCGGCAAAAGTAGTAATAGTTTTTGAACTGGCAAAGATAAACGAGTGATTTTTTGCCAAGTAATTTGATTTGGTTTGTAAGTTGACAACTGTAAATGTTAATTTTCATATTCTCATTTTATTATTGACGGGATAAATTGTGAATTTGTAAAAAAAAATCTTATTTTTGTTGCAAAGAGGGTTAAACATGTTATTCGGATGATTATGAAAAAACTTACTACTATTGCATTACTCTGTTTATTTGTGATAACGAATGTCTTCGCACAAAAAGAGCGGTTAAAAACACGTTCTGGTTCCAAGGAATCTGCGGGAACGATTTCTTGTGTCTTTCCTCGAATATTTGTCGGGGAACGTTTGGTTATTACCGGCGATGAACTTCGGCGTGCCGGAAACACGAGTGTTATCAATTCGTTGAAGAATATCGATCCTTCTTTTATGGTGGTAGAGAATCTGGAAAACGGATCGGATCCGAATATGGTCCCGGAAATACAATTTTATGGCCAAACGGGGCTGTCTAACGTTCAACCGTTGTTTATTATCAACGGTTTCAAGGTTCCGTTACGTCGTGTGATGAATCTCGACCTTAACATGATTGATCATGTCGTGTTGATCAAGAGTGCCGTCGGCAAATCGGAATACGGTGCCGAAGGGGGCCAGGGAGTGGTAGAAATATACACGATACTTCCCACGACGGGTAGTGTGAACGTGCGTTATAATGGTAACGTTGATATTCAATCGGCAGATTTGTCCAGTTATAATTTATGTAATATGTGGGAGAAGCTGGTTGGCGAGATGTTTGCGGGGTATGGTTCGTTTGAGATGGGAGATGACGGGAATATTATCCCGCTGGATTCGCGATATATTGATCTGATGAAAAGGGCGGATGAAGGGTTGAACACGGATTGGTTGTCACAACCTTTACGTGAATCGGTAAGTCATAAACATTCATTGTACGTGGATGGTATCGTGGATAAATTTTCTTACGGGGTAAATTTTTATTTCAACAACACGGAGGGAGTCATGAAAGAGTCCGATAACCGTGTGGTGGATGGTAATCTTTTTTTATCTTATAAATTCAAGGGTGTACATATCAGTAATCAGTTCGGTTATACCGAAAATCGGGGGCATTTTTCCCCGTACGGGAGTTTTGCTCAATACGCGTTGATGAATCCTTATTTTTCACCCTATAATGCGGACGGGGATCTGGTGAGATATTTCGAGGATGGGGATTTTTCTCAGGCTAATCCGCTTTGGAACACGACTATTGGTACTAAATCCAAGATAAAGGGGAGTGATATATCCGAATTGTTTAAAGTAAATTGGTATATTAATTCGTATTTAATGGCTCGTGGAGGTTTCCTTTACTCGAAGTTGAAGTATAAAGGTTGGGAATTCAAACCGGTTGATCACACGGATTTTATTTCTTCGGATGCCGAGTTGCGTGGGAGTTATGAAGAAGCTCGTACGAATAGAGAAGATGTGGGGGGCGAATTCGGGTTGGATTATAACAGGCAATTGGGAATTATGGGCAATCTTACGACAAGTTTGGTTGCGAATTTCGATCGTTCGAAAATAGACTATTCCATGTTGTCCTTGTATGGTATGTCTTCTTCAAGCTTGGAATTTGCCGGGGAACAGCCTGCCCCGATTTATATTCCGGATTTAACTTCTAAAGTATGGAGAGTGAACGCTATTGCTAATTATTCTTACGCTAGCCGGTATTATTTCTATGCGAATTATTGTCTTCAAAATACTTCGGTAACTTCGATGAAAAGCCGAACAAACGGATTTTGGTCGATCGGTGCGTGTTGGGCTATGCACAACGAGTTATTTTTACGTGATTTAAAATGGATAGATGAATTTAAAATCCGTTTAGCTATTGGTAATGTCGGGGGTGATAACGAGAGTATAACAGATAAAATCGAGTGGCAGAAACGTCATGATTGGAACGTGGGGACTGATTTCTCCCTGTTGAACGGGTTCGTGAGCGGGCGTTTTAATTATTTTACGGCAAAAGCTGATCATGTATGCGCTGTTGCGGGAGTTATGTTCGAAGATGAAAATCAAAGTGTCATGATTGATGCTGAAACAGAGAGTAAAGGGTTCGAGGCTTTTTTGAATTTTAAAGTGTTGAATAGCGCGAATGGTAAATATCATTTGAATTTATTCGCGGCAGTGACCTCTTTTAAAAATAAGATGAAGAATGCTTCAATTCATGTCGGGAGTGAAAGTGCGAATCTTTTCGAAGGCTCGAAAATTCCACTTAATGCATTAATGGCCCATGCCTCGCTGGGAATTGATCCGACTTCCGGTAAGGAGATATTTGCTGCTGCGGACGGTTCTAATACTTTTGATTACGAAAAAGCGGCTATCGTGGACTGTGGTGACATGATGCCTAAAAATATCGGGAACTTCGGGGTGAACGGGGAGTTTTGGGGAATAGGGGTAAGTACCGTGTTTACCTGGGATCGGGGGAGTATGATGTTTAATAATACCCTCTCTAGTCAATGTGATAATGCGGATGAACATTTTAATTTTGACAAACGGCTAACGGAGTACGGGCGTTGGAAACAACCGGGTGATGCTTCTTATTTTAAATCCGGTTCCTCTGATAATCAAGAGGTGTATTCCACCCGTTTCGTGCAAAAGATCAACAGGTTTTCATTGTCGTATTTGTCTGTTTACTATGATTTCAGAAATGCAGGTATTCTGAAAGATTGTTTCTTGAAAGATTGTAAATTGAGCTTTTCAATGAGTGATGTTTACACTCGTTCACAAAAGGATAGAAAACAATACGAGCGGGGGACGTTGTATCCTTTTGCGAAAACCTATTCTATATCTATGCTACTGGCGTTTTAATCAGGGCGAAAGGTTTCGCCCTAGTCCGTAAAGTTCATAAAATCATGTCTTTGGCATCTAAAGTTTATAAAGTTAATGGAATTACTTGTTTCACGGGACTCTGTCCCGATCGGCAACTCGGCTGCCGTGATATGCGCCCGCAGGGTCCATTGACTTTATAGACTTTATAAACCTTCGGCTCAAAGGGCGAAAGCGTTTTGACGCTTTTGCCCTAGCGTTTTAATTGTTTTTTTCATATTTCCCGGAAATATATTAACTTTGACGGATTTCAGAAAAACGAGAAGGTTATGAAATATATCGCACGATTGATATTAAAGATATTTGGTTGGAAACTCCGGGGAAGTCTACCCACGGACAAGAAAGCGGTGGTTATTTCCGTGCCGCATACGTCGATTATGGATTTCATCTGGGGAAAGCTTACTTTCATGAGTTATGGTGTCCCTACTTATATATTAATGAAAAAGGAATTTTTCTTTTTCCCGTTGGGACCCATTTTGAAAGCATTACACGTGATCCCGGTAGATCGCGGTAATAAAGATAATCATCTCGTGGATCGAATGGTGGAGGAGTTTCAGAAAAGGGATACGATGTACCTGACGATCACGCCGGAGGGGAGTCGGAAGAAAAGGAAAAAGTGGAAAAAAGGATTTTTGGTTATTGCCAAAGAGGCGGGTGTTCCTGTTTACTTGGGTAGAATAGATTACAAAGATAAATATTGCACGTGGGGGCCTCGGTTTGAACCGACAGGTGATCCGGATGCGGATTTAAAATATATCATGTCGACATACCGGGATGTACATCCCCGGCATCCGGAGAATTTTTCCGCGGGTGATTAAGTAAATTAAAAAGAAGAATATGAATGTTGCGATCGTACAAGCACACCTCGAATGGGAGAATGTGCCATTGAATTTGAAGCTTTTTAACAAGCGGATAGGAGCGATAGAAGGAGCTAACGTGATCGTTTTACCCGAAATGTTTGCCTCCGGTTTTACCATGAATGGAAAAGAGCGGGTAGCTCCTTTTTACGAGGCAGTTCACCAGTGTATGCAGGAATGGGCAAAGGAGAAGGACGCGTTGATCATGGGATCGACGATTTATTTTGAAGACGGGCATTATTATAACCGTTTGCTGGCTGCATTCCCGGATGGGAACGTGTTGCATTACGACAAAAAGCATCTTTTCACGATGGGGAATGAGAAAGATCATTTCTCGGCAGGAAACGAATTATTGGTATTTGATTACCAGGGGGTGAGGATTGCACCGTTCATTTGTTATGATCTGCGTTTCCCGGTTTGGAGTCGTAACACTTCCGGGTATGATCTGGCGGTTTACGTGGCCAACTGGCCGGAGGCGAGAAGGATGCCTTGGCAGGTATTACTGAAAGCGAGGGCAATCGAAAATCAATGTTACGTGGTTGGGGTGAATTGCGTGGGTGAAGACGGGAACGGGTTACATTATTCCGGGGATTCGGTTGTTATTTCCCCCAGAGGGGAGGAGTTGATCGCGTGTGAACCTTTTGCCGATGAAGTGAAGCAGGTGGATATTGATTTAAGGACTTTACGGGAATTTCGTGTAAAATTTCCCGTGCTGGAAGATCGGGATGAATTTACAATTGAAGATTAATAATAATAGCTAAAAGTAAAGAATGAAAAGGATGTTCTTGGCAATAATCGGATTAACTATGATGTTCGATTTGAGTGCGCAAAAGAAGGTTTTAACCATGGAGGAGGCCGTGATAGGGTATCATTTATACCCCCGGTCCAAGTATTTTCAATGGCAGGGAGATAAGAATCAACTGACTTATCTTGATCGGGAAGGGCTTATGAGTGAGTCCGTCGATAAAGGTGAAAAGAAAGTCTTGTTGACGGTTGCCGAGTTGAATAAAATATTAGGAACCGAATTGAAAGGTTACCCTAATATCGAGTGGTTGGATGCAAACACGTTAGTGATTTCCCGTCAGGGGAGCATCTACCATATCGACGTGGATAAAAAGCAGTTGAAACAAACTTTCACCTTCCCGAAGGGGGCGGCTAACGAGACCTACTCGAAAGCGGCTAACGCTTACGCTTACACGATTGATAATAATCTCTATTATCAGGACGAACGGGGCAACAGCTACACGGTGACTACTGATCAGGACAAGAATATCGTGAACGGACAAGTGGTGAGTCGTAACGAATTCGGAATCAAGGGAGGTATTTTCTGGTCCCCCGATGGAAAGAAATTGGGATTTTATCGTAAAGACGAGAGTCAGGTTACTAATTTTCCATTACTGGACATTAATACCCGCACGGGAGAATTGAAAGAGATTAAATACCCGATGGCGGGGATGAAATCCGAGTTGGTAAGCTTCGGGGTTTATGATATCGCTTCCGGTAAAACGACATTCTTGGATGTGAACGATTTCGGTCGTGAACAATATATGCCGGGAGTTACTTGGTCGCCGGAATCGGATTTGGTGTATATTCAGGTGCTGAACCGGGGACAGGATCACATGCGTTTAAATTCTTATGATGCCTCGACCGGCAAGCGTGTGGCTACTTTATTCGAGGAGAAATCCAAGACTTACGTGGAACCGCAGAGTGCTTTGGTATTTATGCCTAATAACTCGAAACAATTTATTTATTCAACCAACAATCGGGACGGGTATATGAATCTTTACCTGCATGATGTAACCGGGAAATTGATCAAGCGCCTGACAGATGTGGATGCAGACGTGGAGTTCGTGGCCGTTGACCGTGCGGGAAAATACGTGTATTATCTTTCTTCGGAAGTGTCTCCGGTGGAGAAACAACTTTTCCGTGTGGATGTAAAGAGTGGTAAGAAAAACCGTTTGACCGCGGAAGAAGGGTGGCATAATATCACGATGAGCGGGGACTGCGCTTATTTTATAGATAATTACAGTAGTATCAAGATTCCTCGTAATGTGGATTTGACCGCTAACACGGGTAAAGTGGTACGTCGTCTTCAAGAAGTGGAGAACCCGAATAAAGATTATAACTATGGGGAAATCACTCTGGGTTCGATCAAGGCGGATGACGGAAGCGATTTGTACTATCGTTTGATCAAACCTATGGATTTCGATCCGAACAAGAAATATCCGGTAATTCATTACGTGTATGGAGGTCCTCATTCCCAACTGGTGACTAATACGTGGAATGCTTCCTTGCGGATGTGGGAAATGTACATGGCACAACACGGTTACGTGGTATTCGTGATCGATAATCACGGTACGCCCAACCGGGGAAAGGCTTTCGAGGAAGTGATTCATCGCCAGTGCGGGCAAGTGGAAATGAAGGATCAGGTGAAGGGTATCGAGTGGTTGAAATCATTCCCGTGGGTGGATGCCGAACGTATCGGGATTCATGGATGGAGTTACGGGGGATTCATGACTATTTCGTTGATTACCAATTATCCTGAAATTTACAAGGTGGCCGTTGCCGGGGGACCCGTGATCGACTGGAAATGGTATGAAGTGATGTATGGAGAACGTTACATGGACACCCCGCAAGAGAATCCGGAAGGATATGCCAAGACTAGCTTGATTGCCAAGGCAAAAGATCTGAAAGGCAAATTGTTAATCTGCCAGGGAGCCGTTGATCCCGTGGTCGTTTGGGAGCAGAGTTTAAGCTTTATCCGGGAGTGTATCAAGAATAATGTACAAGTAGATTATTTCCCTTACCCGTGTGCCGAGCACAACGTGATGGGACGTGACCGGATTCATTTGATGCAGAAAGTCACGAATTACTTTGAAGACTACTTGAAATAATTGAAAATTGAAAATGCAGGATTGAAAATGAATCCTGCATTTTCTTTTTTTTTGTAAATTTTTGGGATTCGAGATAATAATAAGCTCGATTCAACGTTTCGTTGTTTAATAGGAAATTATAGTTTTTCGATCTCTTCCTGGGATAGGTGAGTACTTTGAGCGATAACGTCAATAGCTATCCCTAATGATTTTAGATTTTGTGCTATTTCCAATTGTTTCTTCTTTTCACCTTCACCAAAGCCTTCACCAAAGCCTTCGCCAAAGCCTTCACCAAAGCCTTCGGTGAATCCCTTGTCTGCGGCAGTTTTAACCACGCTATACCAATCTCGGAATACCTTTAGACTATCTTCATATTCGAATAATTCCTGTTTACTGAACCCTGCGATTTCCGCGGACTTGAAGAGACGTTCGAAAACTCGTTCTTGTAATGCGGCAGGGCGTTCCATAAGTACCGATAAATTTCGAAGAACAAACATCCACTTGTCGAACATCGTTTCCAGTTCTGCTTCAGTCTTGTTGAATTTCGGCATTTCCAGGTAGATGAACGTTAATTTATTATAGAAAACTTCTTTCGTGCGTGTATCCAATAATTTAACTTCGTGATGATAATAGTTGTCATCTTTATTGTCAAAAACGAAATTAAGAATACCTATCGTGTAAACCGCTTTCAATTCATAATCCCAGCTTCTCCCTTTTACGGCTTGTTCCCGGATCGGGAATGTCGAGTAAAACAGGCTGCGATCCTTGAAAAATTGCTGTTCGCCTTTTTGCATCTCCACGAGAAATTTTTCTCCCTGCTCGTTCTCGCAATATACATCGAACACGGCACGTCTGTCAATCTCTAGGGTACCGAGATGTTCGGTATTCAGATACGTGATGTCTTTTACCGTTTGCTCCCCGTGTAGTAAAGCGTTCAAGAAGCTGATTAGTAAATCTTTATTCATATCCGTGCCGAATAACTTCTTGAAACCGAAGTCCGTGTAAGGATTAATATATCGTTCTTGTAAACCTTCGCTTCCCATGATTTTCGTGTTATATAATGTTATAACAAAGGTAGTGTAAACTCGTGACAAATCAAAATAGGAGCTTGTTATCTTTTTGATAACGAGGTTATTTATAACGGTTATAATATTTTCTCGTACAGGTGAAATTTGTGGAGGCCGTAATCGCCAAGTCCTAGATCAACGGTAGTAATATATTGAAATCCATTTTTTTCATACAACCTGATGGCAGGAGTGTTTTGCTCGTAAACATCTAGCCGGATGGCTTTCATGTGTGATTTCTTCCCAAATTCGAGAGCAAAAGAGATTAGTTGTTTCCCGATACCGAATTTTAAGAAATGAGGATGAACGACAAGCGTGTGTATCACGAAGATGTTGTTGTAGGGTATTTCTATTTGCCAGGGTGCGTTGTTATAAGCGGCTTCCGGTTCGTGATTGAGGATAATTGAACCCACTATTTTTTCTTCGAATTTCGCCACGTGTAAAGTTTTACTGGCAATTCCTTCCTCGGCATTTTTTCGGGTTGGGTATATCCCTTTTATCCATCCGGGATGATTGGTTGTTGTTGATAGATGATCATTGAGATCGTCATACAGTTGTTCCAATTCGTCAATGTCAGACGTGACGCCTGCTTTAATGATTATATCCATTTTTTTCAGTATTCTGTTATGATGGGCAAATGTAAGAAAAATTCGTGTAATTCTTTTAGAAGCCATTATCTCGCAAAGGGGGCGGATATCCTTTTATAGATTTAAAATGTAGAGGAACAGTTTAATTACACGGGTATGTAAGTTGAATTTATCAATAATTCTTATCTTTGTTCGCGAGTTTGAAAATGGGAGGGTTGTCATGGATTCTTGTCATTTTCAATTTTGCATTTTCAATTTTCAATTGTTTTATCATGCGTATTGATATATTAAGTGTAGTGCCGGAATTACTGGAAAGTCCTTTGAATCACTCGATCATTAAACGGGCGAAAGAAAAAGGTATCGTGGAGATTCATATTCATAATATTCGGGATTGGTCGAAAGACAAACATCGTAAGGTGGATGACTATTCTTTCGGGGGAGATGCCGGGTTGGTCATGGCCATACAACCTATTTTTGATTGTATCAACGAGTTGACTTCCCAGCGTCATTATGACGAGATTATTTACACGGCTCCTGACGCCCCGACTTTTAACCAGAAGACGGCTAACGAACTTTCTTTGAAAGAGAATATCATGATTCTGTGCGGGCATTATAAAGGGATAGATCATCGTATTCGGGAGCATTTGATTACTCGTGAGATATCTGTCGGTGATTATGTCCTGACCGGGGGAGAATTACCGGCTTGTATCATGACGGATGCCGTGGTACGTCTTCTACCTGGGGCGATGGGGGATGAAACTTCGGCCTTGACCGATTCTTTTCAGGATAATCTGTTGGCACCGCCCGTTTACACGCGTCCGGCTGAATTTAACGGCTGGCGGGTTCCCGAAGTTTTGCTATCCGGTAATCACGCTTTGATTGACGAATGGCAGGAGCAACAGGCTTACGAGAGAACGAAGCGTTTGCGCCCGGATTTACTGGAAGATTGAATTGTAATGCTTCCTTAAATCGGTAATGTTAGGGTGTTGTGGTTGTAATTTTAGCTATATAGTTGTATTTTAGTTGAAAATAATGCAAGGATTGCTTTGTCGTGTTTATAAATTGAAATACCTTTGTAGAAGTAAATCATCCTTTCATTATGAGAAAAATATTATTTATATTATGCGGAATGCTACTGTTCTTATCTTGTCATGATAAGAGTGTGTATAAAGAACCGGATACGGATGTGGAACTCCTGAAACCTTACAAGGATTTGGAGGTCATCGTGCCGGAGGGGTATGCTTCAATCGTGAAATTATATGGTGATACATTGGCAATTTGCCCGTACACGACTACAATTTCAATCCCGAATCTTGCTTCTGTGTCGAGAGCTTCTTTTCCTGATGCTATCACGATAGAGAACGTTAGAAATGAAAATAACTTTTATAAGGGAGAGTTACGGACCTGGCAGGTCGTTGCTTTCGAAGATAGTAGAAACGGGGATTACGATTATAATGATTTAATCATTCATGTGAAGTGGATTATCCAGAAGGATAGTTACACCGTTTCCGTTCAACCTATCGCGTTAGGCTCCACGAAGACAATTAAGTTGGGTTTCGAGAAAATGGAGGGGAATATTAATAATCCTAATGAAGTCATCGTTGCTGAAGATTGCCGGGGAAAGTTATTTGGTGGAAAAGAAGGATTCATTAATACATACGGGGAGAAGGATCTGTCAAACATGAATAAGTTCAAGTATACCGAGAACCTGAAAAAGCAAAGTGATGATTTGAGGTGTGCCGTGAATTGGTTTATTGAGGTTGATGGGGGTGTTAGGTTATATGCCATAACTAATAATAAAAAATGCCTTGATCAGAATGGAATCCCTTACGGGTTGATATTTACGAGTATTCATGACGTTTTTAAGTATTGTAATAAGAATGGCGATAAATGTGGATTGGATTGGTTCTTGTACCCCCAAGAGAGAGTAAGTATCCGGGATGTTTATGATTTTGACGAGTATATCAAAACCGGTGATATATCAATATTTAGGACGCCTAAAAACGGATATTTTGACGCGATAGGGGACGGGGAACCTCTGAAAGAGGGGTTACTTTACTGTCCGAATTCGTTGTATAATATAGAGTAATTGAAAGGAACCTCCTATAAACAGAGAAGGAACTGGTGACTTCTCCAGAGAATAGAAAGTAATTCAGTTCACCCTCTTTTTGGGCTTGAAAAATAGTGAGATTTTTTACTTTGGAGAATGAATTTATATCCCTGATTTTCTGAATTCTCGTGTTGTTTCATTTTCTCGTTATTTTTCAGTGTATTTTGTTTGCCGAGTGGATATTTATTTCTAATTTTGCGGCCGTGTTATAAAAACATAATGTCTAATTTATTAGGAGAGAAACATTTATTATTATTATGACTGAAGAACAAAAAGAAATGCAAGTGGAACTTGCACAAGAAGAAACTAAGAAAGTTGCTCCGGTAGCAACAACTAGCGCTGAGGCTGACGAAGATTTTGATTGGGAAGCTTATGCAAATGATGATGTAATCCCCGCATCTGAAAAAGAAGAATTGGTTAACAAGTACGCCGAGACTCTTTCCTCTGTAGTAGAGAAAGAAGTTGTGGATGGTACGATCATTTCAATGAACAAGAGAGAAGTCGTTGTAAACATCGGTTACAAATCAGACGGTATCATTTCGTTGAACGAATTCCGTTACGACCCGGAATTGAAAGTGGGAGATAAAGTAGAAGTTTACGTGGAGACTCAAGAGGACAAAAAAGGTCAATTGACTCTTTCTCACAAGAAAGCGAGAGCTTTACGTAGCTGGGATCGCGTTAACGCCGCGTTGGAAAATGACGAGATCATCAAAGGATTTGTTAAATGTCGCACGAAGGGCGGTATGATCGTTGACGTATTCGGTATCGAGGCATTCTTACCGGGTTCTCAAATTGATGTTAAGCCGATTCGTGACTATGATATCTATGTTGGAAAAACGATGGAATTCAAGGTGGTTAAAATCAACCAAGAGTTCAAGAACGTTGTTGTGTCTCACAAAGCTCTTATCGAGGCTGAGTTGGAACAACAGAAGAAAGATATCATTTCTAAACTGGAAAAAGGACAAGTACTTGAAGGTACTGTTAAAAATATCACCTCTTACGGAGTATTCATTGACTTGGGCGGTGTAGACGGATTGATTCACATTACCGATCTTTCTTGGGGTCGCGTAAATCACCCGAACGAGATCGTGGAGTTGGATCAAAAGTTGAACGTTGTTATTCTTGACTTTGATGACGAGAAGAAACGTATCGCTCTTGGTTTGAAACAATTGACCCCGCACCCGTGGGATGCTTTGAGTGCCGACTTGAAAGTGGGTGACCGCGTGAAGGGTAAAGTAGTGGTTATGGCTGATTACGGTGCTTTCGTAGAGATCGCTCCGGGTGTAGAAGGCTTGATCCACGTGTCTGAAATGTCATGGTCTCAACACTTGCGTTCAGCTCAGGACTTCATGAAAGTGGGTGATGAGGTAGAGGCTGTTGTTCTTACCTTGGATCGTGACGAAAGAAAGATGTCTTTGGGTATCAAACAATTGAAGAACGACCCGTGGCAAAATATCGAAGAGAAGTATGCTGTTGGTACGAAGCACAAAGCTATCGTGCGTAACTTCACGAACTTCGGTGTATTTGTAGAGATCGAAGAAGGTGTTGACGGGTTGATCCACATTTCTGACTTGTCTTGGACGAAGAAAGTAAAACACCCGGCAGAGTTCACCCAGATCGGTGCTGAAATCGACGTGGTAGTTCTTGAAATCGACAAGGACAACCGGAGATTGAGTTTGGGTCACAAACAATTGGAAGAGAATCCTTGGGATGTGTTCGAAACGATCTTTACCGTTGATTCTATCCATGAAGGTACGATCACTGAAATCTTCGACAAGGGTGCTGTTATCGCGTTGCCTTACGGCGTAGAAGGATTTGCAACTCCTCGCCACTTGGTAAAAGAAGACGGAACTCAGGCTAAGGTTGACGAGAAATTATCGTTCAAGGTAATCGAGTTCAACAAGGGAGCCAAGAGAATCATCCTTTCTCACTCTCGTATTTTCGAGGACGAGCAAAAGGCTGTTGACAATGCCAAGAAAAAAGATGATGCTAACGCTACCAAGAAAGCAGTGAAAAAAGTGAAAGAGAAACTTGAAAAAACAACTTTAGGTGATATCACCGAGTTGGCTGCTTTGAAGGATCAAATGGAAGCTAAAGAAGAGGAAGAAAAGAACAATTAATTTGTGAAATTCGAACTGACTATACTGGGGTGCGGTTCAGCCGTCCCCACGCTTCAAAGAAATGCTGCCGCTCAGGTACTCAATGTACTTGAGCGGTACTTTCTTATTGACTGCGGCGAGGGTACACAACAACAGTTGCGACGTTTCCGGGTGCCGTACAATAAGATTAATCATATTTTTATTTCTCACCTGCACGGGGATCATTTCTTCGGGTTGATCGGTTTGCTTTCCAGTTTCTCGCTACAAAACCGACGTGCCGAGTTGCATATCTATTCCGATAAGCGTTTACAGGAGATCATTGAATTCCAATTGAAGGTGATGAATTCCCGTTTGAATTATCCCTTGATTTTTCACCATCTGGATCGTGAACCCGGTTTGATCTACGAGGATCGTATGATGACGGTTCTCGCTTTTCCATTGAAGCATCGTTACGAGGCCCCGGTGACGGGTTTTCTGTTTGCTGAGAAAGAGAAGGAGAGAAATATTAAAAGGGAGATGACCGATGCTTTTCAAGTGCCCGTGGCTTTTATGCACCGATTGAAGAAGGGGGAGGATTTTGTTACTCCCGATGGCGAGATTATCGCGAATGGCCGTTTGACAACGGCACCACCTGCACCCCGTTCGTACGCTTACATGACCGACACGCTTTTCCGGGAGTCTTTTGCCGAATACGTGAAAGGGGTTGATTTACTTTATCACGAATCCACTTACGGGAACGAGTTTGCCGATTTGGCCAAAGAGACATTTCACAGTACTGCGGGACAAGCGGCGCGAATGGCCGTGCTTGCCGGGGCGAAGCACCTCCTGCTAGGACATTTTTCATCCCGTTATCCCGATCCGGCTCCTTTGCTAGAGCAAGCCCGTGAGGTTTTCCCGAACACGGATTTGTGTTACGACGGGGCGATATTCGAACTACCTGCCGTGAAGAGGGGGTGAGTTTTATTTCAACAGCTTCCTGTTCCAGTCATCTTCCAATACACGCATTTGCTGAATGGCAATCCGATTTAGCTTGATGAGTCGTTCCCCTTGTGGAATACCTTGGTCGATGAACACTGCATTTAGGTTTTCCATGTTAGAAAGGCAAATCAGTTCGTTGATGGAGGCATAATCACGGATATTGCCTTTTAATTCGGAATGCTGTTCACGCCACATTTTAGCAGTCATACCAAACATGGCTACGTTAAGCACGTCGGCCTCTTCTGCATAGATGATACTTGCCTGTGCCGGAGTGACCTCTGTCGGGATAAGATTCTGTTTGATGGCATCGGTGTGTATGCGGTAGTTAATCTTTGATAGCTCACGTTTGGCGGTCCAACCGAGTAATCGTTGCTCTTCGTTTTTCAGTCGCTGAAATTCTTTTATTATATAAACTTTAAATTCAGGGCTTATCCACATCGCAAACTCAAAAGCAATGTCCTTATGCGCATAGGTACCGCCATACCTGCCGGCCTTGGCTTGCAGGCTCACGGCATTAGTATGTGCCACAAACTCTTTGACGCTTATCTTGAAACTGTTAAGTCCCGACTGGTTTCTAATTATGGCGAATTCGCCATAATTAAAATCAGGATTATACACCTTCTCCCAAATTCCGATAAATTCAAGCGTGTTTCGGTTACGTAACCAGTCTGTAATAAAGAAATCACCGTCTTTGGCCCGCAACATATCTGTCAGGCAAATATAGTCCTCGCCATTGACTTTGATAACATTCACTTCGGTGTCTTTTACTGTAATTTTTGCCATTAGTGATAGAGACTTTGAATTTCAGTCGTAAAGGTATCTATAATCAATGAGATTATTGAACTATTTACGAAGATAAAGAAGATTTTCTAATAAACGGATCGTGGAAGCTGTGGTGTTGGTCAAGGGTTGGTTCTTGGTTAGGCTATTTTTCCTTATTTTGCTATTAATATCCTATTTGTAGTTCATTATCATCATGAAGCATTCATCTTGCATTCATGAAGCATTCATCCTCGATAAAATTGATATTTGGATGGGTTTTGTTTGGATGTAGGGTGTGTTTTGTCGTATATTAGCTACTTGACGGAGTATGCTTGAATACCAGGGGATGCGGGCGTTACGATAGCGTAAGGTGGGAGAATATGTTTTGGGACAAGTGAAATATAATGGGTGTCGTGAACTATTATGAACTTGTTTGGTGTTGGTTTGTCCTGTATTTTTGTGTGGAAAAATGAAATCATATTTAAAATAGCGGTTATGAAAATAGAATCTTGGTTGCACATTTTAGTTTTTCTTTTGCTGTGTGGATGTTCGGGAGGAGGAGGTGAAGAGGAGGTGACGCCTCCGACAGAGCCGGAGACTCCGAAAGTACAAATAGCTTTAAATTGCGGTATTGCTTCCCGGGCCACGGAAACGAGTTTCGAGTCGGGGGATAAGGTCGGTTTGTTCGTGGTGAATTATAACGGTTCTTCTGCAGGAACGTTGCAGAACACGGGGAATCACGCGGATAACGTGAAGTTTACTTATTCTTCCGCGTGGACCCCGGAGCGGGAGATTTACTGGAAGGACGAGACGACGAAGGCTGATTTCTATTGTTATTATCCGTACGCGACCATAACGGATGTTGCGGCGTACAAGTTTTCCGTGAATGCGGATCAATCGACGGAAGCAAATTACAAGGCATCCGATTTCTTGTTGGGAAAAACGGGTGGCGTGTCTCCGTCGAGTGATGCGGTTGATATTACTTTGAAGCATGTTTTCAGTTGTATGCAGATCAAGGTGGCTGCCGGTAAAGGGTACACGGAGGAGGAATTGAATAAGGTTGTCGAGAGCGTGACCGTGCATGGTGTCAGTACCGGGGCTTCGATTAACCTGTCAACGGGAGCGGTGAAGGTGGAAGGCGGGGAGAAGGTGATCACCCCTTGGAAGGATGGCGAGTATTACAAGGCGTTGATCGTGCCGCAATCCGTTAAGGAGGTTGGTTTGATTGTCGTTCTTATTAACAAGAAAGAGTATGCGTTAAAGAAGGCTTTCACGTTTGAAGCGAATAAACGGCACACGTTTACGGTTGTCGTTGATAAGACGAATGAAGGGATAAATGTCGGCATTGGGAGCTGGGAAGAGGATGATATTGATCACGGAGGGGTGGCGGAATAATTAAAATTTATAGGTTATGGGGAAAAGATATAGTGTTTTGGTTGCATGCATGATGGCGTTTCTATGCTTGCTTTTTGCCTGCCAGAAAGATGATGGAGTGATGGGGGGCGAGGATACGAGACTTCCGATTGATTTATCCGGGGAAATTGATCAGGTGATGCTGTCGCGGGTGAATGACGGGGGATTTTGTGATAAGGACGTGATAGGGGTTTATATCGTGGACTACGAAGGGGGAAAACCCGGAGAATTGAAATTGGAAGGAAATCGGGCTTCGAATGTGCAGTTTACTTACAATGAAGCTAGTAATAAATGGAGAGGGGCGTATGATATTTACTGGAAGGATTCGAAAACTCCGATAGATGTGTACGGGTATTATCCTTGGAATTCTCCGGGGAGTATTGGTGAGTACGCTTTCGAGGTACAGAAGGATCAGTCGAAAGCGGGGGAGAATGGGAGTCTGGGAGGTTACGAGGCGAGTGATTTTCTTTGGGGAAAAGCAGAGGAGGTGGCTCCCTCGACAAAAGTGATCCGCTTGGCTTTCCGGCATAAAATGAGTACGGCTCGTGTGACGTTGGTGGAAGGAGAGGGGTTTGCTGAAGGAGAGTGGACGGGATTGGAGAAACAGGTGTTGGTGACGAATACTAAACGAAAGGCATTGATAGATTTGACAACGGGAAAAGTGACAGCCACGGGAACGGTTGCTACCACGGGAACGATACCTTATCAGAAGGATGGGGAATTCCGGGCCATTGTCGTGCCGCAGGAAATAAGTAGCGGAACGGAGTTGTTTAAGATCACGGTAGATGGTGTGGTGTATACTTTCAAAAAGGACGAGGTGTTTGCTTACGTGTCTTCGAAGATGCATAATTTCACGATAAAGGTGAATAAGAAGGAGAATACCGGGGCATACGAGTTTATGCTGGTGAGCGAGTCGATCACGGCATGGGAAAATGATATGATAACGCATGATGCGACGGCAAAGGAGTATATCGTGATTGAATCCGAGGCTGGGAAATTAAAAGAGGCAATAAAGGCGGCGAATAAGGATTTCCGGCAATTGCAAAATTTGAAGATTACGGGGGAGATTTGTGCTTTGGATTTTCATTTCATGCGGGATTCGATGGATCGGTTGCAGGCTCTGAATTTGAAGGAGGTGAAGATTGTTAGATATTATGATGAATGGGGGAATTTGGTTCCTGAAAATGATAAAATACCTGAAGGAGCTTTTAATAAAAAGAAATCTTTGCAACGAATAATATTGCCAGATAAATTAAAAATAATAGGAACATTTGCTTTTTATAACTGTACTAACCTAACAGGTTCATTGACTATTCCAGAAGGTGTTGTCAAAATAGAGGCTGCTGCTTTTCAAAGTTGTGTGAATTTGAAGGGTACCTTATCGTTGCCAACTACGTTAGAATATTTAGGGGATGAAAATAGTGTTGGATCTGTTTTTGATGAGTGTGGATTTACCTGTGAGCTAAAATTGCCAGATAAATTGAAATACATAGGAAATTATACGTTTAATAATTGTCAGAATTTATATGGTTCTTTGATTTTACCTGAAAATTTAGAATACATAGGTTTAGGAGCTTTTCAAAATTGCAGAGGATTTACTGGTAGTTTAGAAATACCTAAAAGAGTATCTGTTATTCATCAAGAGGCTTTTAATTATTGTGGTTTTGATGGAATATTAAAATTACATGATGGGATTATAAATATAGAGGAGAATGCTTTTAGATGTCGTTTTAAAGGTGAATTAGTTTTACCGAAAAATTTGTTTGTTCTATCAAATGGAGTTTTTGCTGGTTGTAATTTTTCTGGAGAATTAAAACTACCGGAAAAATTATCTTCTATTGGAGATTTTGCTTTTGGCGATAATCAACGATTAACAGGAGTGTTGGAGATTCCTCAAAGTGTTCAAAATATAGGGGAAGGAGCGTTTATAGGGTGTTCTATGATTGAAAAACTTATTTTGTCAGATAATTTAGAATCTATAGGTTCCGTCGCTTTTGGAAATTGTTTTTATATAAATTCAATAGTATGTAAAAGTATTACTCCTTCTTATATGCACATGAATGCTTTTGATGGTGTTGAAAAAGAGAATGTGGTACTTGAAATACCAGAAATTGCAATTCAACAGTATAATTCTGCTCCGGGATGGTGTGAATTTAAAAAGATAACAGCACACAGAAAATTGGTATGCCGTCCGTCAGAGTTGAAGACATTAAACGGGAGAACTGAACGACAATTGGTTTTGGATGCAGAAGGGAAATGGGGAGTAGTGAGTAAGCCTGATTGGTGTACGTTATCTACTATGAGTGGAGAGAAAAAAACAGAGTTGACACTTACGATTGATGCAGGAAGCGAGAGCAGGGAAGGGGAGATTGTGTTTAAACTGGATGAATATGATTATACGACAACTTGCCGTGTTGCACAATATTATTATGAACATGAAGAGGATGAGGAAATTACTTTACAAACTCATAGTAGGGGTAAAGGAATTAATTTAGTATTCTTGGGCGATGGGTTCGATGCGGAAAATATCTCCAATGGGGATTATTTGCGGGTGATGAACGAGCAGATGGAACGTTTCTTTGATATTGAACCTTATCATACTTATCGAGATTATTTCAATGTTTCAACTGCAATAGCTGTTTCTCCGGAGAGTGGGATTGGTACTGTGAATACAGTTCGGAACACGAAGTTTGAAACAACATTCACGGGGGGAGTCGGATTAAGGGGAAATTATAGTGCAATTTTTAATTATGCGATGGAAGTTTCTCCGGTAGATGAGAGTAATTTGAATCAATCGTTGATTGTTGTAACACCGAACACGATTGATTACGGTGGTATAACTGAGATGTGGACAGATGGTAGTGCGATAGCGTTTTGTCCATTAAGTGAGGATAGTTATCCTTACGATGCTCGGGGAATTATTCAACATGAGGCTGGGGGACATGGTTTTGGTAAGTTGGGAGATGAGTATATTTACCACAATGCGTTTATTGATTTTTGTGATTGTACTTGTTGTGAGCATGTGTTTGAATTTAATATTGCGAAGTCATTGGGATGGTATGAGAATCTGTCCCTTACCGGAAAGATGCATGAGGTGCCTTGGTCGCATTTGATTTTCGATGACCGATATAGTGACGTGGTGGATATTTACGAGGGTGGATTCAAGCATGCACGTGGGGTTTTCCGTTCGGAACAGAATAGCTGTATGAATAATAATATTTCATATTACAATGCCATCAGCCGGGAAGCGATCGTGAAACGAATCATGGAATATGCCGGAGAATCTTACTCGTTCGAGAAGTTCGTGGAGAATGACAAGCGAGATGTTGTTAATTCATTGTCTCGTTCTGCGGAGCGTTCGGGTGTTACGGTGCGGGGTAATCAATATGCACCCCGGATTCATAAGGGGAAACCGGATATTTTGAAATAAGGGTTGAATGTAAAAACAAGTAAGCTATGAATTGCATGAAAATAATATACAGAATCGGGATACTCTATTTCCTGTGCCTCTCGGCTGGTTGCTCTAATTCTGAAAAGGAAATAGAGCCCGATAATCTGTTTGTCTCTTTTGACGTGGTACATCCCGCTCTTGCCCGGGCGACTTCGACAAATTTTGAGACGGGTGACCGGATGGGGGTATTCTTGACAGAGAAAGATGTCCCTCTGGAAGTCTCCGGGAATTACGTGAATAACGAATTGTTGACGTATTCCGGTTCGAAATGGGAATCTGCAAGAAAGATTTATTGGAATGACGGAACGTATGACGTGTTTGGTTATTACCCGTACGTGTCCCCGTTGACAAGCGTGGATGATCTGCCGTTTGAGGTAGCGTCGGATCAGACTACGGCAAGGGATGGAAATTCGTTGGGAGGTTACGAGGCTAGTGATTTTTTGTGGGCAAGTTCGAAAAACGTGACTGCGGGGGATGGAGCGGTGAAGTTAACGTTTGCTCACCGGATGAGTAAATTGAATGTCCGGTTGGTAAGGGGAGAGGATTATGACGGGGAACTGCCAGAGGAGGCCGAAGTGTATGTGCATAACACGGTACCCTCGGCCACGATAGATTTGAGTGCAGGGTTCGTGACAAAGAATCCTTACGGTACGACGGAGACGATTCGGGCGATGAAGACGGGGGTTTACCAGTATTCGGCCATACTGGTGCCTCAGCGCATTGATAATAGCAAGCCGCTGGTGGAGGTGGTGATGAAAGGGGTTGCCTATCTGGTAGAGAGTCGATTCGTTTTTAAACCGGGGATACAGCACACGATAACCGTGGTGATTTCGAAGAATCCGGAGCAGGTGAAAATTGAGATTGGGGGAGAGATTGAAGATTGGGATAAATAGAAAGAAATGTGTATTTTTGCTCCATCTGATGTTGTAAACCCCCGTCGATTATGAGAGTCGGTACGTTTCTGATTGTATGTGTATTGCTATTCGTTTCTTGCGAGGAGAAACGAATAGCAATTGGTGGTTTACCGTTTCAGATTACCCGGGGGGAAGAGTGGGGAATTATCGGAATGAATGGTGAGATCAAGATGATCAATGCTTTCGCTCATCAACCTTCTGCTTTGGTGAACGAGAGGTTGAGTGTTCCGAATGATTCGGGAAAATATGGTTTGTATAGTTTTTCCGGTGAGTTGAAATCGGTATCGCCCAAGAGTTTTACCACTATCGGTTATTTTTTCGAGGAGGTGACGCTCGCACAAGAAAAGAAGGGTGAGCCGTTGCTCGTGGTGGATAAATTCGGGGAGAAGGTGGCGATTGTGGATAATTACCAGGGGCATGAAATACTGATGGCACATAATTTTGAGGAAGGCTTGGCGTTGGTATATACGAACAGCGGGAAGTATGGTTATGTGGATACTCGCGGAGAGATGGTAATTAAACCGGTGTACGATTATGCCGTGGATTTTTCGGAAGGGTTGGCCGTTGTGGGTGTTGCCGACGGGGAGGGGCGGTTGGCCTATCAGGTAATTAATAAGCAGGGGAACGTTCAATTTTATATTACTTTACAAAACTGCCGGATACATGAGAGATTTGCATGTGGTTGTTTGATGTTCAAGAATTTGGAACAGAATTATTGCGGGGTTTTGGATCGTGAGGGAAATGTTTGTTTGTACCTGCCGACACGTGTGCAGGAAGTCATGCCGTTCCGTTATGACGCGGCGATATTCTGGACGGAATCGGGAGTCGGGTTGATGGATAAGGCCGGAAAGGTGTTGATCCCGGCAAATTATGACAATGGACGGGTGATCGGGGAGCGACGGGTGGCGCTGAAATTGAGGGATAAGTGGGCTCTTTTTGATTTTGAAGGACGACCGCTTTGCGAGTTCGTGTATGATTGGATTTCTGATTTCGAGGGGTGTGCTTTCGCTCGTAAGAATAGTGTCTATTATTTAATAGATGAACGGGGACAGGTTGTCGGGCCGAATAAGTTTTCTGCCGTTCACTGGGATCAGGAGGCGGTCAGGGAGTGTCCCCAAGTGTTCACTCGGTATGAAGCGGCGAAGGATTCGATCATCGTGACGGTGAAAGAAGAGAAGAAGGTGGAGAAATCTCCGGAACCTGTTTTGCCTAAAGCCCGTGTGATAGATAAAAATAATCCTTTCTACCGGGAAGCCAAGCAAGTGCTGGACGGGGGATTGCAGGAGGAAGATGCCTCGAATCGACAGGTTATATTGAATTATATGGAACATTTCCGGATGGCGTACCCGACGAAAGATATTGATTTCCTGGAGCAGTTGTTTAGCGAGGAGGCGTTGATTGTCGTGGGAACGGTGATCAGGAAAGCTCCCTCGAATGAAAGGCTCTATTTGTCCTCCGAGCAGGTACGTTACAGTGTGAAGAGTAAACGTGAGTACCTAAATCATTTGAAGACGATATTTAGGAGGAATCAGCGTATTGACGTGGAATTTAATGATTTTACGATAAAACGACATCCCACGAAAAAAGGTATATACGGGGTTTCGGTGAAGCAAAGTTATAAATCGGATACATATTCCGACGAGGGATATCTATTTTTGTTGTGGGATTTTCGGGATCAAACGGCACCCAGGATACACGTGCGCACGTGGCAGCCCCGCATGGTGGATGAACACACGCCGTTACCCGAACAGGAGATATTTAATATCGGAAGTTTTAATTTGGAATGATGGGTAAAATAATATTGATAATCCTACTGTGTTTTCTGGGGCGTTCGATTGATGCCCAGGAGTTCAAGGTGCATTCTTTCCGTTGTTTGCCGAATGATATCACGGCTTGGATAGATCCGGTGAGGGATTTAAATGATGAGGCTTGTGCCTTGATAAAAGTGGTAGGTGACCCGGATTTTGTTTTTTCAACTCCTTTAGGGATTGTTTCCCGTAAGAATGAAGTTGGTGAAATATGGCTTTACGTTCCTCACGGGACGGTGAAATTGACGATTAAGCATCCTCGTTGGGGAGTGTTGAGGGATTATCGTTTTCCGGCGGCACTGGAGTCCCGATTGACGTATGAATTAGTGATCGCTTCTCCTCCTGAAAAAGTGCAGGAGAAACCTTACCCGGAGGTGCTGAAACGTCCGTTCCGGGGACTGAAAAATGCTTCGTTGGATTGTTCGCTTCGTCCCGTGTCCGGGGGAAAGTTGCGGGGAGGAAAGCCGGCTTATTTTCTCTTGGCAACCTTGGGGTTACACGAGGGGGAGGTCGCAAACGGGTTGAGGTTTGGGATCATGAAGCGGCATGGAGGGTGGTTGCACGTGCAAAGTAATTTCCGGTTCCTGTCGATTTTGGGGAAGTGTAACAAGGCGGGGGAGTTGTCCTCTGGTGAACCGACACCTTATTACAAGAGTTCCGTGTCCCGGGCTTTAAACACGGTGACCGCGGGAGGAATTCACCGGGTGATAGGATTGTTGCATGTTTACGAGGGAATTGGTTACGGGGAGCAGCGGGTTGTTTGGGAAACTCTGGAAGGTGTTAAATTACAAAACACGGATTATTCGGTAAAAGGATTCGCGGGAGAAGTGGGGGTACTTATGGAGCTGCGTCGGGTGGCGGTTTCTTTTGGAGTGTTGACGATTCAGGGTAAATATTGGGAACCGTTGCTGGGTGTCGGGATTAATTTTTAGAGTATGTATAAGTTTTATTTCTATATTATTTGTTGTGTGGTGGTGGGAGCGGCTTGTTCGAACGAGACGGACCCCACGGTCTTACCCCCGACACTGACTTTGCATGAGGCTACCGGAATTACCCGGAATGAGGCCTGTTTATCCGGGAAAATAGTATTGAACGGGGAGGGAACGGTACGGGATTGTTATTTCGTGTATGGAAGTTCGCCGGAGGAGATGATACAGGTTGCAGCAACCCGGACGGAGGAGGGTGCGGAGGTTACATTGGAGGGGTTGAAGGCGGGAACGGAGTATGGTTATTACTTGGAAGTTTCTAATGGAGGTAGTGTGGTACGGACGGGAATGTTGCGTTTTCGTACATCCCCGAACACGGAGCCCGTGTTGGGAGAGATGGTTTTGATTAATAAAGGACCCACGACGGCTGTCGTGCAGTGCGTGTTAGTCGAGAATGGAGGCGAGGCTCTTTCTTTTCTGGGATTCAAATACCGGGAGGAGACCTCTGCGGAAGAGTTGTTTGTTGCTGCAGAGTCGGGAGAAAAGGGCGTTTTTAGGGCTCGGTTGACAGATTTGAATTTGTCTACATCCTACATGGTCCGGGCTTATGCCGCCAATGCCGTGGGAGAGATATACACGAGTGAGGTGAAATTTATTACGGACAACGCGATATATGTTTCGGAGCCGGGAACGTTGTCGGAGGTGATTAGCGAACGACAGAAATATCAATTAACCGAGATTTCTATTAGCGGAAGATTGAATGGTTCTGATTTCCGCTTGTTGCGGGATATGTTGGGACGGGGAGTTGAGGGGGAAGTGACTCCCGGTATACTGAGTCGGCTTTACCTGACTGATGTACAGGTTGTCGAGGGGGGAATGAGTTACTATTCTTCCCGCTATACGGCTAATGATACGTTGGGGTATGGTATGTTTATGAATTGTCGGAATCTTCGGGAAATCGCCTTGCCGAGCACGATAAAGGTCGTGGAGAAAGATGCATTCAAGGGGTGTACCGGGTTAACGGTTCTGACGATTCCCGATGAGGTACGAAGTTTTGCCTCCTCGGAGGGGTGTAGCTCGTTGCAAGAGTTTCGGGTTTCTGTTATGAATTCCGGTTTCACGGCGGAAGACGGTATTTTGTATGACAAGGGGAAAGAGACGTTATTGTTGTATCCGGAAGGGAGGGCACGGGCTGTATTCGAGATTCCCGAGGGGGTGAAAAAGATTGCCGAATATGCTTTCCTGTATGCACCCGTGGATACTTTGAGCATGGCACATTCGGTCACGGTGTTGGGACTTCAGGCGTTTCGAGGTGCCAAGTTTAAGAAAGTTGTTCTTTCCGATGGAATAGCTTCGGTACCGGGTGCGGTTTTTCAGGAGTGTAGCGGGTTACGCTCCGTGACCTTGGGGAGTGGAACCATGTTTATATCTGATTACAGTTTTGACGGGTGTGTGCTGGAAGAACTACGTGTGTTGGCAGATATTCCTCCCACGTGTGCATCCAAGGCTTTCGAGGGAGTGGATTTCTTTGATTCGTGCGTGCTTCATGTGCCTGCCGGGAGTAAGAACAGGTATCGTTATGCCGATCCTTGGGGAAAGTTTAAACGTATCGTGGAGTAATTTGCTTTTTACTCTTCTTGTTCTTCTAACCACTCTTTTAGCTTCATTTGTAGTAACTGCTTGTCAGGAAGATAGAGGGCATATTGTTGTGCATAAATATTGGAATTTTTGGGAAGGGTAAGTTCTACTAATGCATCCTTCTTTTCTTTGCAAAGTAGAATACCGATTGTAGGTTTTTCAAAATCTTGCTTTACATATCGATCATAGTAATTGACGTACATCTGCATTTGCCCCAAATCTTGATGAGCTAATTTGTCTACTTTTAGATCAATAAGCACGTAGCATTGCAGGAGACGGTTATAGAAAACTAGATCCACATAAAAACTTTCTTCTTCGAAAGTAAATCGCTTTTGACGGGCTTCAAATAGAAATCCTTTTCCCAGTTCCAATAAAAATTGTTGTATCTTTCCGATGATGGCATTCTCTAATTTCGTTTCCGAATATGTAATATCCGGTTTGAGTCCTAAGAATTCCAACGTGAGTGGATTTTTGATAATATCATCTGGTTTATTAAGAGTTTGTCCATCTTTTGCCAAATGCATCACTCCTTTTTTATCACGACTAAGAGCTAATCGCTCATATAAGCTAGAACCATATTGTCGTTGTAGTTGTCGAACACTCCAATTTTGTTTTTGACATTCGATTTCATAAAACCTGCGTTCTTTAGCAGATTCTATGCGCATCAGAATCAAATAATGAGACCATGAGAGCGTAAAAGAATATGTATCCATAGATTTTCTCAACGATATTGCGGATTTTTGAATTTGGTCAACACTGTTGACCAAATTGTTAGTAGAAGATTCTATTAATGCTGTTGTTCCGTCCTCTTGAGTAGAATAAATTATAAAAAATTTACGACATCTTTTGAGGGTTTCGGTAGACCATCCGTCTCCTAATCGTTTCGTGAGTGATTCTGACACACTTTGCAATATTTGTTTGCCGTATGTTGCTCGTTCCGCACCATCTTGAACCACTTCTACAATGGCACGACCGATTTCATACTTGGTGATAACTTCAGAGATATTAACCGCACTTGCAATATACGTTCGAGCGTCCGTAATTAAATGTTCTATACGATTGGTAAGATTGCTAATAACATTATTATTAATATTGCCCGACTTATTATTATTCATGCGTTATAAATTTATCTGTGACCATAAAGGTACGAATAATTCAATGATTTTGAGATATTATGACATGTAGATCGAATTTTTTATTTATTCTATTCGATTGTATTGGTAAGGAAGGTAAACTGATGTTTCTGTCCTTTGCTCCCATAGAAACGCACTCAGAGTTTCTCCCGGATGTTTCTTATTTCCCGTTTCACGTCGAGTTGTATGTTGGTCAGGAGTCTTTTGTATACCGGGGTTTCACGTTGATTTGATTCCGGGAAATCGGTATTCAAGGCTTTTTGTAGGGCCTGATGCAGTAGCAGGCTATCTTGGACCAATTCTTGGCGGTTTGCCGAATACCGGTTTATATTCCGGTGTAAGCGATTTTTTTCTTGTAAGAGGGTGTGGTGATAGGTACTACTGGTTGAGAAGTTACTGTATACTTGTGTGATCGTGTTTTTGTCCGGGGATTTGTTTCCGGCAAAAGGGTATTGGAGGTAAAGAAAGGTTACTGCGAAGGAGACAAGGATAAACACGGCGTATTTGTAGATTGTTCTGAAAGATTTGCTTTTCAGGGATTCTACTATTTCCGAGGTATTGTTGAAACGCAAATTCGGGTCCTGACAGGTACATTTTTGGGCGATGGAGGCTAGTTTGCGATCTTTTAGGATAATTGATAGCTCCTCGATGATGATGCCCAAGGAATAGATGTCTGTTCTGCAATCCAGTGTCGCATTTGGGTTTAGTTGCTCCGGGGCGAGGTATTTTTCTGTTCCGGCTGGAATTTTCAGGATTTCGTAATCATCACAATCAGCAAGTCCGAAATCAATGAGTTTGACATTGTTCCCGTTATGCGTGATAAGAATATTATTGGGTTTCAGGTCTTTGTGGATCAGTTGTTTGCTATGAATGTACTGCAAGGCATTACATATTTCCGTGATGAATTTGTAGGCTAGAGCTTGGGTCAGTTTACCTTGTTCGATAAAAGTGGTTAACGGGATACCGTCGATGTATTCCAGTACGATGTAATTGCCCAAAAGATCGTTTTTCTCCCACCCCAAGGTGTGACGAATGTTAGGGTGGTCCAGTTGATAACCGATATTGAATTCTTTTAGCAAGAGTTGCTTGTAGAATTCTTGCGAGGAATAGAAGGGTTGCAGGCTTTTCAGGATATGCAGTTTTCCATACCGGCGGCATAGGTGTAGTCTGCTGAATCCATTGGCCGGGGTATAAAATTCTTTCAGGTCCGTGTATATATCCAAGGTTATATCCTCTCCGAAAAAGCCGGATGATAAAGTTTCCTCATTCATTATGTCAGTTGATTGATTAAAGTGAGTCCCCCGTTACGTCCGGCTATGAAGGGCGGTGTTTTTTGGTTATCTCTTAAAATGTAGGATAACAGCAAGGGTTGGCCCATTAGAAAACAAGCTGTTTCGAAGCAGTCGCCTTTTCTCAGCTTGGATTGCTTCGAGTCGATAACCTGAAAACGGGCTTCCCCGTGGTATTGCAAGCGCAAGTAACGATTAGGCGACCAGCCTATTTCTATCTCGTCTCCCGGTTTCAAATTCTGTACTTGTATTTGTCGCGTGGTGAAGAATGATGAATTGTACATCGTGCTGGTTTTCAGGTGATGACAGAAATCGCTGAAACAGGTGAAACCGATGTACCGGGATAATAAATCCAAGGTTTGAGTACGCGGCTGGTGCGTGTCGTTGACATATCCCCACAAGCGTTTTAACGTGGAGGTGGAGATCAGGTAACCGTGTTCGGATTTTAGATGAAGAGAGAATTCGTCGAAATCGGTCGTGGTAAGTAAATTCCGAGAATACTTTTTTCCGACTAATGCTAGTAACTCCATTATTTCCGGTTTCAATTCATTCATTCGATATAAAATTAAACTGATGATAAATCATGACAAATTTACTAGAATATGGCGGAATAGAAAAATTTTTAAACGGATAAAAGTATGTCAAAAGGGGCGTGAACGTTCATTTTTGTATTTTTGTACACGAAGTATGTTTTGAAAGAATTTTAAATCACTATATTTGTCTAATGGGTGATGAAGAATATATGTCGATATGATAGATGAGCAGTTGATTTTATCCGGGGTAAACCGCAAGAATGAAAAGGCTTGGAAGAGTCTTTACGAGCATTACTATGCGGCATTGTGTGCCTACGTGAACCGGATTTTGAAGGGATCGGAGAGTACGGAGGATTTGGTGCAAGAGGTTTTTATCGCGATCTGGAAATCGGATAAGAAATTTGATTCCCTGCAGGATTTGACTCGTTATTTGTACCGGGCATGTTATAATAATGCTTTGGTATTCGTGCGGAATAACCAGATCCATGATACGATTCTGAATTCTATCGGGGCCGAAAGTGATTTTACCGCTGATGACGTGTACGCCCAGACTGTACGGGAGGAGGTTACCCGGCAGTTGTACGTGTATATCGAGGCCCTGCCTTCGGAGCAGAAGAAAGTGATTTTGATGAGTATCGAGGGGTATTCGTGGGATGAGATCGCGGAAAAATTGGGTGTTAGTGTGAACACGGTGAAGACGCATAAAAGTCGAGGGTTCAAATCGTTACGTTCTAAACTTCAGGATTCCGTGTGCCTGTTTTTAATTTAATTGAAAAAAAAAATGACTACTCGTGTCATCTGAAATCGGGAGTTGTGTATTATGAGTATACAAAGTGAACCGATAATAGATGAATATGGAGAAAGATATATATGATGACGCTTCTTTGATCAAGAAATCTTTGTTGAAAGGTTTAAGCGAGGAAGAACAAATAAAGTTGGAGCAGTTGCTGGAAGATCGGCAATTAGGGGAGGTGTATGATCAGTTGAGTGATCCGACGTACTTGAAAAAGCAATTTATGGAGTACGAGAATTATTCGGGTAAGAAAGGCTACATGGTTTTTAGAGAGCGAAGGGGACGCGACCGACGGGTGAATACGATTCGTTGGGTGGCGGCTGTGGCAGCCGTGTGGGTGATTGTGCTAGGGTCGATGTTGTGGTTGACGTTGGGAGAGAGCGGGGAAAAGGAGGTACTGCCCGTGGCTTCGAAAGTTATTCCGGCAGGGGAGAAGAAGGCCCGGTTGATTTTAGCTGACGGGACCGAGGTCGAGGTGTCGAAGACGGGTGCGCACGTGTTGAAAGAGGAGGGTGTGAATATAAAATACGAGAACGGGGAGATTTCTTACGTGACAGAAAGAGCGTCTTGCGAAATTGTTTATAATGAATTGGAGGTTCCGAGAGGGGGGGAGTGTATCATCACGTTGGATGACGGAACTAAGGTGTGGGTGAATGCCGAAACCCGGTTGAAATACCCGGTAACGTTCGTGGGAGAGAAGCGGGAGGTGGTGTTGGAAGGAGAGGCTTTTTTTGACGTGGTGAAGAGCGAGAAGCCTTTTATCGTGAAGACGTCTTTCGGGGAGGTGAAGGTGTTGGGAACGGCCTTCGGGATAAATGCCTACACGGATGCCTCGGAGAGCTATACCACTCTGGTAAGGGGGAAAGTGAGCGTTGAGACAGGTGAGGCCGATCCGGTGATTATTCAACCCGGGGAACAAGTGGTTACCTCCAAGGACGGGCAGATGATCCGGCAGAAGGTGGATGTGGAAGAGTTCGTGGGGTGGAAAGACGGTATATATGTTTTTCGGGAGAAGCATTTGGGTGATATTATGAAGACGTTGGAACGATGGTATAATATATCCGTGCTTTTTGAAGAAGAAGAGTTGAGAGAACTTCCATTTACAGGGAATTTGAAACGATACGATGATATAAATGTATTTTTTGATGCTTTAACCCGTACCGGGGATATGAAGTATCGGGTGGATGGGAATCACGTGATCTTATATAAATAAACTAAAACGAGATAACGGACTACAAATTTCTCAGGTTCGATGTCCATTATCTCATCTTAACAAGTAATTTACAAATCTATGAAAAAAAATCCATTCTTGAAGTGGAAAAGGCTTTTAAAATGCAAAGGCTTTTTTCACGTGGTAAGTTTGACACTTATCCTGACGCTAGGAAGTTTGGCGGGATATGGTGCTAAAGTCGTGCCGGATACGGTTTCTTTGAATCTGAAAGACGTGAAACTGGAGAGGTTCGTGGAGGTGATGAAGCAGAAAACGGGACTGAATTTCCTGTATAATTCATTGCTGTTTAAAGATGCGAAAACGGTTACCGTGGAGGCAAAAGGGGAGAATTGGGAAGTAGTACTGAAACGGGTTTTGGAGAAAGAGGGGTTCACGTATGACGTGAAGGACGAGATTGTGGTAATCAAACGGAAGGTTGAAAGTAATACCAGTCAGGTATCGAACCAGTCTAACGTCGTGAAAGGGAAAATCGTGGATTCTAATAAAGAACCTCTTCCCGGTGTCACCATATTACTGAAGGGAACGAGTATCGGAACGGTGACAGATTCTAAAGGAGATTTTTCAATTCGTGTGCCTCAGGGCGTTGATTCTTTGATTGTCAGTTTTGTGGGAATGCAGACCACGTATCTGAAACTTGAAAAGAATAAGTTCGAGTACACGGTTGTGATGAAGGAGGATATGACTCAACTCGGGGAAGTGGTGATTACCGGTTATCAGGAGTTTGACAGGTCAAGAATGGCGGGTTCTGTTTCTTCGATAAAAGCGGAGGATTTGCATTTTAACGGGACGAATACTTTGGAGCAGGCGTTGCAGGGACGATTACCGGGTGTCGTTATCACGAACACGAGCGGGTTGGTCGGTGTGCGGCAGAAGACCCGGGTACGGGGAACATCCACGTTGCTGGGAAGTCAGGAACCGATTTGGGTCGTGGACGGGATCATCCAAGAGGACCCGCTTCCGTTTGACACGAAAACTTTTGATAGTGCAGGAGAGATTAATTCGGATAATTTTGATTATATCCGGAATTTCGTGGGAAGTTCTATTACTTGGTTGAACCCGAATGATATTGAAAGTATAACAGTGTTAAAAGATGCTTCGGCTACAGCTATTTATGGCGTACGTGCGGCCAATGGAGTTATTGTAATTAAAACAAAACGGGGAAGGGCAGGTACGGCCTCTATTTCTTACTCGGCCCGTTTGAATGTCTCGGAACAAGTTACTTATGATAAATTGGAACTGATGAATTCCAAGGAACGAGTGGATGTTTCTCGAGAAATTTTTCAACGAGGTTTGACGGCAAGTTGGACTAATAATAATATTGGTTATGCCGGGGCTTTAAATCAATATTTGAAGAAGGAGATAACAAAAGATGAGTTTGAACGACGTGTGACTAAATTGGAAACTACGAATACAGATTGGTTTGATATTCTTTTCCGGAATCCATTTAGTCATTCCCATTCGCTTTCTGTTTCGGGAGGTAGTGAAGATGTTCGCTATTATGCTTCCTTATCGTATAATTCAACAAAGGGTACGGCTATTGGAAATGACACGGAGTCATACGGGGCGAATGTCGGTTTGGATATGAATTTTGGAAAGAAGTTAAGGGCTTCATTTACATTATCTGGAGCTCAGGCAACGACGAATGGTTTTTATATAGTAAATCCATATACCTATGCAACTACAATTAATAGATCAATAGCGGCTTATGAAGATAATGGTGAGTTGGCTTATTATCTGAAAGATGGTAGTCCAGGTCCTAAAATGTTTAATTTTATAAATGAACGGGATCAAACGGGGACTTCGAATAAAAATATGTCTATTAATACGAATCTGAATTTGAATTATGACTTTACAGAGTCATTGAGATTTCAAATGTTGGGGAGTGTTAATGTTGCATCTGTTATCGGAGAATCGTGGGCTACGGAAAGAACGGAGTATATTGCTCAAATCCGTGGTTATGACTATGGTACACGTAAGCCTATTGATGCCGACTACAAGAATTCACAACTTCCCGTGGGGGGAGAATATAATCAAGATGAGAATAAGACCATATCATGGAATTGGAGAAATTCGCTTTCTTATGATGTAGTGTTTAATGGGGTGCATACGTTAACTGCAATGTTAGGAATTGAATTGTCCAGTACAAAGAATACGGGTTTCTCGACTACTTCTTATGGTTATTTAAGAGATAGGGGAAAATCTTTTGCCACTGTGCCTGCTGTGAGAATAAGTCCTTATGGAGGAGCTACTTATGAAAATGAGTTGATAAAAAAATTCACTCGTAAAATCACAGATCGAAAAACAAATCAAATGGGGGGATATTTGACGTTAAATTATGCTTACGATGGACGTTACGTTGTGAATTTTAGTGTTCGAGTAGATGCATCGAATCGTTTTGGACGTTATGCTAACGAGAATTTTAATCCGGTTTGGGCTGGAGGACTTCGTTGGAACGTGGCCCGTGAATCTTGGTTTAGTAGACAAAACGTAGTATCTGATCTGAGTTTACGTTTTAGTTTTGGTTATCAACGTAATATGGCTACAAATTATAGCCCAAGTTTAATCGTTAAGATCCCTACATCCGGGGCATCTAGTGCTGTGACGGATGTTAATACAGGAGATGAATTGTTGGAAATCACGTCCTTACCTTACGAGGATTTGCGTTGGGAAAAAACAACATCTTATAATTATGGGGTGGATTTAGCTCTATTCAATAATAAGATTCGAGTTGGATTTGAGTATTACATGAAGAAAGGAAGGGACATAATTACTTCATTGTTAGTTCCCCGGGAATATGGTATTGCGAATATGCCGGTTAATGGAGGAAGTATGAATAATTCGGGGTATGAGTTAAGTGTAAGTTTTACCCCGGTACGGACGAAACATTTTACTTGGGATATGAATGTTAATACCTCTAAAAATAATAATAAGATAATGAAAGTCGGTGTACAAAATTTGACATGGAGGACAGCGACTTCGGGAGAGTATTACAAAAAGGGATATGCAGTGTCATCCTTCTGGGCGTTTGATTGCGAGGGAATAGATCAAGAAACAGGTTATCCGATCATTAATCTGGAAACATCTGGAGATGGAGATCCATTGAATGATCCTACCACGTATATGAAATATGCGGGCAAATTAGATCCGGATTTTACGGGAGGTTTATCCATGTCATTTCGGTATAAACAACTGTCTTTGTCAACAGGCTTTTATTTACAAATAGGAGGCAAGAAGTTTTTGAAGACTGCTTATGAATCCCAGACTTTACCTTCTGAATACGAAAATTTGTCATCCGAGTTGAACGGGCGTTGGAGGCCGGGAGATACGGATGCTAAATTCCCCGGTTTACCGGATAAAAATGTTACTAATTTTTATCTGCCGAATAATTCGACCTTTAGTAATGTTTATGAAATGTATAATTATAGTAATGTCCGGGTTGTGAATGCCTCTTCTTTGAAATGTAATAATATTGCAGTGAGTTATTTCCTTTCGGAAAAAGCGGCAAAGTTGATGGGATGTAAGTCTATCAGTCTGGGAGCAAGTGTTTCTAACCCGTTTACAATAGCAAGTAAAGATTTTAAGGGGCGGGATCCGGAAGTTGCAACAGGAGCTCAACCATTGACTAGCTCTTATTCATTTAATCTTAATGTAACCTTTTAGTTGATATTGATATGAAGAATTATCGATCTATATATTGTTTGGGAATACTTCTGTATTTGTTATGTACTTCCTGTCATGATTTCTTCAAAGAGTCGAGTCAGGACGAGATAAAACCTTCTTCCGTGGAGGATTTGAGGGGAGTAATGTATAAAGAAGCTTACCCTTACCAAGTGGCAACAGGAACATTTTTAATGTTATTGACCGATGAAGTCCAGTGTAACGGGTTGTCGAATGATACGTATGCTACCGTTCATCAAAGCGGAACACCGGTGTTTACGTTTAATCCGATGATGTTTGATGGCATTGAAGTTTTTCCAGCGGATGTGAATGCTTGGAAAACGTATTATGAGAAAATTAAAGGATGTAATGTTGTTATTGACTATGTTTCCGAAATATCGGGTACCGAGGAGGAAAAGAATGCGTTAGTGGGGCAAGCGTTATTTCTAAGGAGTTTTTATTATTTGAAATTAGCGACAATATATTGTCAGCCATATAATGCTCCGGGAATAGACGTGAATACAGCTTTGGGAGTTCCTTTGATATTGACGATGGAATTAACAGATGATTTTCCTCGTAGGGCTTCTTTGAAAGCATTGTATGAACAAATTGAAAAAGATTTGCTGACAGCAGCTACTTTGTTAGAAGAAAATTATACACCGGATAATGTTTGGCGTGTTGGAAATGTTGCAGCTTATACTTTACTTTCTCGTTTATATCTTTACATGGGACGTGACGAGGATATGGATAACGTGATTAAATATGCGGATTTAGCTATAGCTCAAGGTCCGGATCTGACCCGCTTAGCTTTGTTGGATGGCAGTGGTAAGAGTGTTTATAATAGTGATGTAAGTTCGGAAGTGATTTGGATTTACGGTGTAAATTCATTTGGTGGAGGTTCTTTTTTCACGACAAATGTAACTTGGGGATATGACGTACCTTGGGAAGTCTCTTCTGATTTGTTACGTCTTTATGATGCAACAAATGATTTGAGATATAAGATGTATTATGGTAGTCCATACGGGTGTACATACGGAACTAAAGTGGCTCATAATACATCCAATGGTTCAGATCATGGTATTCGTGTAGCAGAAGCTTATTTAAACCGGGCGGAAGCTTTTATTCGCCGTTCTTTAGCCACGGGGAACGCTGGAGACCGGGTACTGGCATTAAATGATTTGAACGTGTTAAGAGAGACAAGGTATGTAACGGGTTCTTATGTTGACGAACAGATTACTGATGCTAATGAGTTATTGAAATTTTGCTTGATGGAACGTAGATTGGAATTGAGTCTAGAAGAGGGATTCCGTTGGTTTGATATCAAACGCTTGGGGTTATCGGTTACTCATGTATATATTGATTCAGAGGGAGTAGAGAGAGAATATACATTGGAAAGTAATTCCCCGCTTTATGCTTTGCCTATTCCTTATGATGCGATAGAGAGAAATTACAGATTAGAACAAAATCCTAGATAATATGAAACGGAAAATTTATTTTTATATGATATTGTTATCGTGGTTCTTGTGTGCGGTAGCTTGTTATGATGAGAAAGAGTTATCTCCATCGGGGATTATTTCCAGTTATTCAGTTCCTCAAGGGGAGCATGATTATGATGATGTAATTGTGGAATATTACAATAAGTACGGTTCCTGTTTATTATATATCTTTACAGATAAGGATACTTATTGGACTCCTTCCGGTTGGATGAATGGTGTTTTGGGGGTGAATGGTACGAATGGATATTTAGTTACTCCTGCTGATGAAAAGTACGTGGGAGAGCAGTTAGATGTCATCGAGAAGTTATGGTTCTCTTCTTATTCAGACGAATTTTTGAAGGAGTTTCTTCCGGTGAAAATTATGCTTTGTTCAGAAATTGATTCCGTGTATGTAACTTGGGATTTTTCGGTGACACCCGTACAGATGAAATACTTAAGTCAAGAAGTCCAATCTTGGTATAATTATGACAATATATGTGTGTCATACGGGAATATTGCAGTAACACAGATGACAAAGGAGGATTCACTAGCATTCCGGAGTAGGATAAACCGTACCTTTGTAGAGAGTATGATTGGACGGGGTAAAACGGCACCGACAAAGGAATTTGGTGAAAGTGCGAATTACGATATTAGTTCTTCTGATATGTATACAGCCTCGAAGCTTTGGGCTGCGGGAATACCTCAGTTAGTAAATTCTGCTATTTCAGAAGATAATGATTGGAAGACTTTTATGATGATGATGGTACTTTGTCCGGAAGAGTTTTTAACTCGGGTTCCCGAATATAATAGCGATTGGGATTCAACTTCAAAGAATTGGGACGGGTTGTTGAATCCGGTAAAAGATGTAAATGGTCTTTTGAAGAAGCGGTACGATATGGTGCGGAATTATTTTATCGAGAATTATAACATGGATTTGCAAAAGGTTGGCAATGCTTTAAATCGTTAGTATGAAGTATTTATTGGTTATATTGTTTTCCCTGTACGCGTTGGGTGGCAGGGCTGAGAGTCGTGCGTCTTTTTCGGAGGATAACGTGGTCTCGATAGATGAGTTTATTCGGAAGGATACCCCGAAGGATGCCGGTTTCTTTAACGTTTACGTGCAGGATGGAAGGTATTATCTGGAGGTTCCGGATGATATGTTGCGGCGGGATATTTTAGTGGCGGTGACGATTGTCAAGGGAACTGCCCAGAAAGAGCGGAGCAGGGATGCCCGTTTCGGGTATGGCGGTGATTCGGTGTTTGATCGGATGATACGTTTAATCAAGAATCGGGATCGGATTGAAATAGTTTCTCCCCAGGTGTTTCACCTGGGAGATTCTACGGGTTTATATATTGATTATTACCGGAATCTGGAATCTCCGGCGATAGCCTCTTTCGAGATAAAGGCTCGTTCCGGGGATTCGTACTTGGTGGATATCACGGACTTGTTTTTAAGTGATAGTGATTTGTTTGCCTTGAAAGGGGCCAAGGAGTCGTTAAAGTTGGGCGGTTATCAACAAGGACAATCCTACGTGTTGGACGTGAAGGCTTTCCCGGAGAATATAAATTTCCGGTCTATCAGGAGTTACGGTTTGTCGGGCGAGGTGAAAAAGGGCGAATTTCCTTCCACGCTTTGGGAAGTCGGGGCTTCGTGGTATTTATTACCGGAAAAACCGATGATACAGAGAGTATTTGACGAGCGGGTCGGGTACTTTGCCTTCTCCTTGGACGGGATGGTGAAACGTGGGGATTTGATGGATAAAACGATGATGGCTACTCGTTGGCGCTTGGAACCGAGACCGGAGGACGTGGAGAAATATTTGCGGGGAGAGTTGGTTGAACCCGTGAAGCCGATCGTGTTTTATATTGATCGGGCTACACCGGAGTTTTTAGTCCCTTATTTTATTCAGGCAGTTAACGTGTGGCAAGGGGCTTTCGAAAAAGCCGGGTTCAAGAACGCTATTTACGGGAAGTTGGCCCCTACGCCGGAGGAAGACCCCGATTATTGCGAGGGGGATATTCGTTACCCGTTGGTGTCTTATAAGGCTTCACCGATAGCGAATGCTTACGGGCCGATGGTGTTTGATCCGAGATCGGGAGAGATTATCACGTCGCATATCGCCATTTTCCATTCCGTGTTGGAATTGATACAGCGTTGGTATTTCGTGATGTGCGGGGCGGTAGATCCCCGGGCAAGAGAGTATCCGGTGAGTCAGGAAGTGATGGGTGAATTGGCGGCAACCGTGTTGACTCACGAGGTGGGGCATACTTTGGGATTGCGTCATCATTTCATGGGAAGTACGGCTTATCCGGTGGATAGTTTACGGAGTAAATCCTTTATTCGCGAACACGGGTTGGGAACCTCGATTATGGATTATCAACGGTTTAATTACGTGGCTCAACCGGGTGACGGGTTGGAACCGCTGGATTTGTTACCTCGTATCGGCATGTATGACGAGTTCGCGATAGAGTGGGGATACCGTTATTTTCCGGAAGCAGGTAATTTGAAGCGGGATAACGAGAAGTTACGGGCATGGGTGGATGAAAGACGGCAGGACCCGAAGCTGTTTTATATCGAGGAGACCACTTACAGCGATCCGCGGGTGCAGTCGGAGGATAGCGGGGATGACGTGATTAAGGCAAATCGTTTGGGAATGAATAACCTGAAGTATATAATGGCTCATTTGGAGGCGTGGACTGACGGGAATGATCCGGATTATTATGTATTGCGGAAGCGTTATTTGTCTGTTTTGAGCCAGTATCAGAATTACATAGAACATGTATTGCGTTACGTGGGAGGACGTTATTCGGATAACCCTACCCGGGAGGAAGAGTTGAGGTTGAATCAGCCGGTATCCCGGGAGAAAGAGGAGGAAGCGTGGGCATTCTTGGAAGAGTATTTGTGTCACGAGCAGGATTGGCTTTTCGTGGCTGAAGTGATGGAAAAGACCGGGGTTACTCCTGAATTTTATGAACAGGAGGAGGCTTTGGGGAAATTGACAAAGTTGTTGTTAAAGTATTCGGCATTGCATAAAAACAGGCAGTTGAGCGAGGAGGGGTTCACGGCAGACGAGTTGTTGAATCGTTTGTATTCGACCATTTTCGAGGCTAAAGGACAGGGAGGGAAGTTATCCTGGTATGATCAGGCGTTACAAAACGGTTTGCTTCAGAATCTGGTGATTAACGCGGAGAATCCTTACAATCTTTCGAACGGGGTCGGGGTTGTGATGCAGCAAGTAATTTCGAAAATCAAACAACATGCACGGGCCGCGACAGAAGGGTGTTCGGATGCGTTGACGGCAAGTCATTACAAGACTCTTTATAATTTTATTACCCTGTGGGAAAAAGGGGGAAACAAAGCATTGATTGAATTGAATTAAAAATATCGGGAATGAAAGTATTGAATGTATATTTGTTGCTGTTGGTGACTTTGTTGTTTGTTTGTCCGGTTGTGGCGCAACAGGATGTAAAGCCCATGACTTACGAACAATTTAAGGAACAGAAAGATTTACAAACAGATAAAGGTTTTTACACGGTTTATCGTTTGAATGATCAGTATTATTTGGAAATCCCGGCAGAGGGACTGGGTAAAGAGGTGTTGATCACCACGCAGATTGCTCACGGCATGGCAGCCTTTGTTTCCGAGGCTTCCGGGGTTATCCGGTTTTCAGAAGGACGGAACAATACGGTGCAGGTGGTTCGTAATCGCTTGACGGACATGGCTGCGGATTCCTTGGATATTTGTATGATGATGGCTTTGAAAAAGTCGGGTCTTGTCCCGATAGATTATACCTTCCCGATCGTGGCCCGGGGAGAGGACGGTAAATCTGTCATCATCGAGTTGACGGGGGAATTGAATAATCCGGGGAGCGGGTTGTTTAATGTAAGTTCATATTATTGGCTGAGTCATCCGGATCCTTCCCGTTCCGGGGTGGACGGTTGGCGAATGCTTGATAAAGGTGTCGTGTTTTCAGTGACCCGCGGACAGTCGGATTATCAGTCGAATCCACAAACTCAAGAAGGACGGGATATTGCTACTAGGTATATTCTGGAGATGGTGATACAACAACTTCCGGAGAACAGGATGAAGCAGAGAATCAGTCATCCGGCTTACGGGTTCGAGACGATAGGGGTTACGGAGTATGATACCAAAAAGTACGTGGCTCAAAAGAGAGAATATATCCGGAAATGGAATCTGACAGCTTCCGCGAAAGAGATAAAGAAGCAGAAAAGAGGGATAGCGATCGAACCGGAAAGACAGATTTGCGTGTATATTGATCCGGTGACTCCGGCTCCTTTCGCAGAGAGCATCAAGAATGGCGTGAAACAGTGGGAGAGGGCTTTTGAAGCTGCCGGTTGGAAGAATGTCTTCCGTTTTAGTTCGGACGCGAAAGATGCTTCGTTGAGTTACGGGGCGATCTTGTTCCGTTGGGGAAGTGCTTATAATGGTATATATTCTTCCGTGATCGAGAATCCGGTGACCGGGGAGATTTTATGCGCCCGGGTGAACGTGATGGATATGGCGGCAGATGAGTTGCTGGGAATGTATTTCCTGCAATGTGGTTTGCTGGACGGGAGGATCAGGAAGGATTTGCATAGTCTGGCGGTCCGGCAGGATGTGTTAACGGCACAAGTGGCATCGGCTTTTTCCGGGGTGCTGAAGATGAAGCCAAACAAAGCCGGGTATACGGTTTTCACGCCAGCTGATATTCGTTCGGAAAAGTGGCTGAACCGTTACGGGATAACGGCCTCTATCACTTCGGGAGTGACGTTTAATTACCTGGCACAACCGGGAGACGGGGTGAGCGTGAAGAATCTTTTTCCCCGGGTGTCTGTTTATGATTACGATGCTATCAAGTATGCCTATGGGAATAGTGATGCTTTACCTTCTATGCGGGGAGCTTTTTACGCTCCGGAAGATAAAGGAGATCCTTATGCTCAGGATGGTTTCTTGTCAAATGATATATTAAATGCAAGTATACAGGGTGTTGAGGCGGTGAAAAAGATTTATCCGCGATTGAGCGAGTGGATAAAACAGTTGCCCGATGATCAGAATGCGTGGAAGAACGTGTCGGATTTCACGGTGAAAGCGCAGGCTTTATTTCAAACGTATCTTACTCAAATTGTAAAATTAGTCGGGGGACGTTCCGTGCGGCCGATTATTAAAGGGGTGAATGAAACACGGGTGACTTACGTGCCCCGGGAACAACAGGAAGAGGCTTTGAACTACTTGGAGTCGGCTATCTTGGGACAGTTCCCGGAATGGGTGCGGGTGAAAGAACTGGATCAGTCCGGGGTTTTCGATACGGATCAGATGATGGTCGGGTTGGCTGAAGCCTTGTTAAGGCATTTTATGAATAAGGAGGTGATGGAATCGCTTGTTGCCGGGGAGAGACGATTAGGGGAGAAGGCTTTTACGGCTAGGGAGTTGTTTGCTTACCTGGATCGGGTTGTTTTTGAGAATTTTGATCCAAGTGCGCCAGTGTCTACTTATAAACGGGGAGTTCAGGCTTGTTTTGTTTCGGAGTTTGCCCGTTTTATGGCTCAAAATAATATTTCTTTCGGGTTGTCGAACGGGGCTAACGGGGTATACCATGCTTATTTCGTGGAACTTGCCCGCAAGGTGAAGGATTTAAGCGAGAAACATCAGGACCCGTCAACCCGGAGTAATTATCAAGTGATGTTATTGAGAATGAACAGGGAATATTTTGATAAACAATAAAGGATATGAAAAGGATTTTGTTTTTGCTTTGGGGATTGCTGGTATTTTACCAGGTTGAAGCGCAGAACCGGAAAATAGCGTTTGAGAAAACGACTTTGCGAGAGGCCTTGAATAAGGCCGCTTCCGAGAAAAAATTGACATTCGTGGACTGTTACACGGAATATTGCGGACCTTGCAAGACGATGGACGCGTTAGTGTTCACGTTGGATAGTGTTGCCGATTTCTTTAATTCCACGTTCGTGAACGTGAAGTTGGATATGTTGGCCGAGGATGGCAAACAATACGCGGATACGTATAAAATCGGGGCATATCCTTCTTTCTTGTTGTTGGATCAGGAGGGAAAGATCGTGTACAAGTTTGTCGGGGGCAAGACTGCGGACGTGTTCATGGCGGAGATCAGGAAAGGGATGAGGCCGGATAACCGGGTTGCCCGGATGAACGAGACTTATGCTTCGGGGAAGTATTCTAATGATTTTTTGCGGGAATATGTTCAGTTGAAGTTACAGTTGCTTGAACGAGAGGAGTGTCTTCGGCTTGGAAAAGAGTATTTTGATCGGCTCACGCCCCGGGAGCGGTTGAAGGCTGAAAACTGGTTCTTGTTCGAGGATCGGGTTTTGGGTGGTGTTAATAGCGCGAATATGCGTTATTTATTGGAGCATTGGCAAGAGTTCGTAAAAGAGTTCGGGGAGGACAAGGTGTTTGACCGGATTACTTCGCTTTACAGGGATATGACGGAATGGGTGTTGCAGGGTTGGTATTTCAATGATTTCGAGCGTAAGCCGGAAGATTTCGAGTATTATAAACAAAGAATAGCGGCAATCCCGGTTCATTTCCAGCAGGATTACCTGATCATGATGGACGTGAGCAAGGCCGTTTGCGAGGGGGATAAGTCGACGGCCCGGAAACTTCTGGAGGATCATATCGCTGATTTTGACAAGAAAAATCAACAAGTGATGTTCGGGGGAATGTCTTTATTCCCGTTACATGAAGGAAAACATGATCCGCAATTGTTGAATATTGCCCGTAAAGTGGTGCAAAGCGATGGGGCAACGAATCTGGTGAATTATTTTAAGTCGATTTTGAGTCCGGATGAGGTGTACTCGGGCGAAAAGTATGACGTGCAGAATTTGAAGGACAAGATTGGTTCCACGATGATCGTTCCCTTTTTTCACCCGACAAAGCCGTTATTCTGGTACGTGTGGGATGATGGTTCGGGGAAACGGGCTTATTATGCCTATGACATCCGGACGGGGAAACGGGAATTGTATGATCAGGAAGTGGTTGACAGTCTGGTGCGGGATATGTTTCCGGAACAAGAGGAGAGTGTTTACTATTCCCCGGAATTTGAAGGAGATGAATTGTTAGCTAAATTGCAGGTTCGGGGAAAGACATTCGTGTATGATGCACGAAAACGAGTATTATTACCTTCCAAACCCAAGAAATACCCGGAAGTTCGACCGTACGGGGTATCTCCGGATTTAAAGTACGAGTTGATCACGAAAGAACATAATCTCTGGTTGGTGAATAAAGATCAGAAGAAACAGGTACAACTTACTTTTGACGGGGGGGATGATTACGAATTTGAAATTCCGGATATCGAGTGGTTGACGGAAGACGGGACTTTTTACATCACGAGAAAAGATGAACGTCAGGTGAGAACTTTCCCCCTGGTGTATTCTCTTCGGGAACCGACACCCGTTGTTTCCGAGTATAAATACGAGTTACCGGGAGATACGCTTGTGTTGAGGCAGGAGTTGTTTGTCGGTAATGTCAGAACGGGTGATTTTAAAAAGGTCGACGTGGAACGGTGGCGAGGGCAGTTGTTGGAAGTGCTGAAAGTAGCTGATGTGCATGATCGGGTATTTTTTATTCGCAAGAAGGGAACGCGAGATGAATTCGAGTTGTGTTCCGCGGATGCGAAGACGGGGGAAGTGAAAGTGATACTACACGAGGTTAGTAAACCGTATCTGAATGAAGAGTTATTCAGTTGTCGGGTGGTGAACGGGGGGAAAGATATTTTCCTGTGGTCGGATCGTTCCGGTTGGGGGCATTATTATCATTATTCCGGTGAAGGGAAGTTGTTGAACGCGGTTACTTCGGGAGAGTGGACGGCCGGGAGAATCATGAAGATTGACACGGAGAAGAAACAGATCTACCTGTATGGATACGGCAAAGAGAAAGGGCGTAATCCGAATTATACTTTCGCGTATCGTGTCGGTTTCAACGGGAAGAAAATAACCCTGTTGACACCGGAAAATGCAACCCACGGGGTGTTTATTCATTTGCCCGGGAATCTGATTGTTGATAATTTTTCCCGGATAGATACGATACCGCGCATCTCCGTGCGGGACGGTAACGGACGTTTGTTGACGGTGCTGGAAGAGGCGGATGTTTCCAAGCTGTTGGAATACGGGTGGAAGTTCCCGGAACAGTTTACCGTGAAGGCTGCTGACGGGAAGACGGATTTGTACGGGATCATGTGGAAACCTTATGATTTTGATCCCTCGAAGAAATACCCGATCGTGTCGCAGGTGTACCCCGGGCCACAGACGGAGACCGTGTGGACGGACTTTACGGTGTTTGACCGTTATAATAACACGGCTTTGGCTCAACGGGGTATTATCGTGGTTTGTTTCGGACACCGGGGTGGTTCGCCTTTCCGGGATAAAGCGTACGCCACGTACGGGTATGGAAATTTGAGGGATTACGCTCTGGCGGATGACAAGTACGGCATCGAGCAGTTGGGACGAGAATACGCGTTTATTGACACGAATCGGGTAGGTATTTTCGGTCATTCCGGGGGTGGTATGATGGCTTTTGCCGCTATTTGTACTTACCCGGATTTTTATAAGGTTGCCGTGGTTTCTTCCGGGAATCATGATAATCGTATTTATAACCGTACTTGGGGAGAGACTTACCAGGGGATAGGCAATGATCATAAATTTACCGTTAAAACGAATCAGGAGTTGGCGAAATATTTGAAAGGACATTTACTCTTGGTTACGGGTGAGGTGGATAATAACGTGCATCCGGCTAACACGTTCCGGGTGGCGAATGAATTGATCCTGCAAGGAAAGGACTTCGATTTGCTGGTGTTACCGGGACAAGGACATGGGTATGATGGCCCTTATAAGGCTTATTTTGAAAAGAAGAAGAGGGATTATTTCTCGAAATACTTGTTGAATAAATAATTGTAATACAGTTTGTAAATTGTGAAGGAGAGATTTCCGGTGAAAACGGATTTCTCTTCTTTCGTTTTTTATCGTGTCGGGTAAATGCGTTTGCCTCGAAGGGAGTAAGGGTTGGAAGGTAGACGATGGTATCCCGCACCGTAGTCTCGCCGGTGTCTCACTAGTAAGTTCATTGAAAGTTAACTGAAAGTTGATTGGAAATTGATTGAATATTCAATCGAAGTATAATCGAAGCCTAATTGATGTATAATCGAAGCATTAGTGAAACACTAGTGAATCAACGGTTTATCTCCGGTGCGTGTGTGGTGGAATACTAGTGAAGAATCTTCGGTTTTTATGAACTTTACGGACTCGGGCGAAAGTGTTTTCGCACGTTTGTTCTGGTTGAATGGGGAGGAATATTCGTGTTGTTTATGATTTTTCCTATATTTGTGATCTATTTATGCACGATGGATAAAGCGGAAACAATATTGAATATGTTTAAGGTTGCGGAAAAGGAGGCTTTTCAGTTACTTTATAGCTCGTATTATGAGACGTTGGTGCTTTTTGCCAATCAGATTATAGATGATTCACAAGCGGCAGAGGATATCGTGCAGGATTGTCTGGTGAAGTTCTGGATTTCCAAGCGATACAGAACGTTGGAGTCCGGTCTGGATAAATATATATTTCAGGCGGTAAAGTTTTCTTCATTGAATTACGTGAGGGGAGATAGGAGAAAGAAGAATCTTCACGAGAATGTAATCCGGGAAATGATGTCTGAAGAAGATTTGCCGGAGGAAGAAAATGTCGAGATTTTGGAGATGGTTTACAAGGTGATTGACTTGTTGCCGGAGGAGAGACGTCATATATTCCTGATGGTTTTCGTGGATGGAATGTCATATCAGGAAGTGGCGGATCAACTGCAAATATCTAAGAATACGGTAAAGACACAGTTAAGTCGTTCTTTAAAATTTCTTCGTGATACCTTGAAAGACAGGTATAATGCTTTCCTTTTATTTTTTATTCTAAAAAAATAGACTTTTCCTGTCACCCTTTTTTATTTCGGCGGTGATTATAGGGAAAATGGTCAAGAATGAGAGAAATTGAAGATATTTTAGTGGATTATTTTGCCGGGGAAGAACTTTCACCGGAGGAGTCCCGTGTGTTGGCGGAATGGCTGGAACAAGAAACTAACATGAGATTGACATCTACTTTACAAGGGATGCGAAAAGGGATAGGGATCAGGAAGAGGTTACATCGTGAACCGGAACGGGGAATGCGTTCTATTTGGCATAAAGTGAATGCTCGAAGTGGAAGAAGAAGGTTATTTTACCAGTATTCGGCGGCAGCTTGTCTCCTGTTATCATTGGGCATGGCATGGCTGTATTGGGGAACTTCGGACATGCGACCGGAGGCCGAACAAGTAGTGACCACGAAGTCAATTGATGGGAAGTCATTTGCCCGGTTGAAGTTGGCGAATGGTGAAGTGATTTCGTTACACGCGAACCGGGATGAGGTGATTGTAGCCGATAGTTTTATGAAGGTGGAAAATACTAATAATACCCTTGTCTATAATAAGCATACGATAAAGAAGGAAGTTGAATTCAACACGCTGACGGTTCCTTTGGGGGCGGAGTACAATGTTATACTTGCCGACGGGACAAAGGTATATTTGAATGCCGGGTCGGAATTGCGTTTCCCGGTTGTTTTTTCCGGGAATACCAGAGAAGTGTACCTGGAGGGTGAAGGATATTTCGAGGTGGCCAAAGATTCGGTCAAAAGATTTGAAGTGCACGCGTCGGGTATGACGGCCGTCGTGCTGGGTACTTCTTTTAACGTGAAAGCGTATGCAGATCAGGAGCATGTGGCAACAACGCTGGAAGAAGGACATTTAAAGATCGTGTGCGGCGATCGGGAAGAGTATGATTTATTACCCGGGAATCAGGTGTGCTATGATAGAGGGACGGGAGAGTCTGCTATGAAAAAAGTGGATACGAAGTATTACACCTCGTGGAAAGACGGGTACTATTCGTTTAACGAGATGCCGTTGGAAGAGGTCTTGGAAATGTTGTCGAAATGGTACGATTTGAAGGTCTTCTACGTGGATGAGGAAGTGAAGGAATACGAGTTCTCGGGACGTTTGAAACGTTATGATGATTTCGGTTATTTATTAAGTAAGTTTGAGGAAACCGGAGTTGTCGAGTTTATTATTAAAGATAATGTGATTACAGTCAGGAAAAAATAATGGGTTGAAAACCGATAGTTTCCAACCCGTTAAATTCATTATATCTTCTCTGCCCGTGGAAAGAACGAGAAGTATATATTGTTGAATTTTAATACTACAAATCTATGAAAAAAAATCGAACTGTGGTCGGTTCAATGCTATTGATTCCGTACCGTAAAATGTTAATTTACATGAAACTGTTGAGTGTTTTTCTTTTGGGAATCTGCATGTCCTTGCACGCGAGCAGTCACTCGCAGAATGCCAAGGTTTCTTTAGAGATGAAGGAAGTCTCGCTGAATAAGGTATTACAGGAGGTCAGTCGACAGACTCGGTGTGATATTCTTTATAATCTAAATTTTATAAAGCGTATTGTCGTGAAGGATGTGAACGTGAAGGATAAAGATTTCCTGACTTTTTTGAGCGAACTGTTGCCTCATTACGGTTTAGGCTATTCTTTTGACAATAACGTGGTGGTGATTCGGACCCGGGAACAGCAACCGGAAAAGAAAGAGTTTCGAATAAAAGGAATCGTGACGGACGAGAAGAATATACCTCTTCCCGGGGTGACCATACGTTTGCGGGGTTCTTTGTTGGGAACAGCGACAAATAATCAAGGACGTTTTTCCATGTTGTTGCCTTTTTCTAAAGGGTATCTGGATATTTCTTTCGTTGGTTATAAAACTCAAAATGTAGAGTTCACGGAAAAGACGGATACGATTAAAGTTGTAATGGTTGAAGGCGTGGAAGAATTGAGCGACGTGGTTGTTACCGGATACCAGACACTTTCAAAAGAGCGAGTTACAGGATCTTTTTCCACGGTGAATCACAAGGATTTGAATCGTTACGTGGCGTACGATATTACTTCGCTTTTGGAAGGGAAGGTGGCTGGTATTCAAAAATATGGCCACATTCGGGGACGTAGTACGTTTAATGCCACGTCAACCCCCTTGTATGTCATTGATGGGTTTCCCGTGGAAGGAGAAGGCCCCACGGTGGTCTATAATAACGTGATGTATAACCCGCCCATAGTTAACCCGGAAGATATCGAGAGTATTACCGTGTTGAAGGACGCTGCCGCTGCTTCTATTTACGGGGCTCGGGCGACGAACGGGGTGATCGTGATCACGACAAGAAAGGCAAAACAGGGGAAGGCCCAGATTTCAGTAGCCGCGGATGTATCCATAAAGCCTGTTCCTAATTATGATAAAATGGACTATATGTCGGCAAGTGATTATATAGATTACCAGTACGAATTTATGAAAGACTATCCTTACAAGAATACGATGCGGGGAAGTAACGTGCTTAATCCTACCTTGGACCTGATGTTACAGGTTCACGAGGGTAAACTGTCGCAAGACGAGGCGGATCGGAAGATAGATGCTTACCGTTCATCAGGAACCCCTATTATGGATGATTACGTGAAATATATATATCGCCCGACGATCACGCAACGTTATTATTTGTCGATAGCCAAGGCTACGGGAAGAAATAATATCGTGGCTTCGCTTACTTATACAGATAATCAGCGGGATTTTAAGAATTACGAAGGGAATAGTATAGACTTGAATCTTCGCAATTCATTCGATATCGCTCCTTGGTTAGATACGGATATGACCGTAAATGTCCGGGTAGGAGAAGAAAAGAATCCTTCGTTCGGAACTCGATTATTAGCTACTTATACTCCTTATACTCGTTTGGTGGACGAGGAAGGAAATCCGATCCCGTTACCGTTTTTAAGTTCAAGATGGGATCAGTTAACACTGGAACAATACCCGAATGATCTGAAAGGGTTGGATGCTATCCTACAGGATGAGTTGGATCAGAATATCCGGAAAACTAAAAGTTATCGGACCCGGGCCGCTTTGATGCTGAATTTCAAGATCACGGAATGGTTGAAATTCTCTTCAGGTTTTCAATACGAGTTTGCCCGGGCTAAAGAGACTTTATTGTATAACAAGGAGTCTTACGATATGCGTATGCAATATAATGCTTTTTCTTACGTGGATGCGGCTTCCGGGAAGGTGATGCATTATTTGCCTGATGCCGATTCTTACGGGGAGGGGAATACGGATACGGATAATTTCACATGGCGTAATCAGTTGAATTTCGATTACACGACCAAGGATGGTATGCATTCGATCACGGCTTTGGCCGGAAGCGAGACTCGGGAGTCAAAAGGTAAATATATTTATACCCGGGTTTGGGGATATGATGATGAAGTGCAAGGATATACAGCCGTGAATAATAAAGAGCTGACCCAATTTTGGAACGGGTTGATGTGGAGTTCTATATCTGAATGGGATTTTTTCCGGAAGTCAGAAACAAGAAATCGATTTGTTTCTTTCTTTGGTAACGTGATGTACACGTTTAATAACCGGTACGATATCACGGGGAGTATCCGTTGGGATCTCTCGGATTTGTTCGGGAAGAAAAAGAAATACTTGTATAAACCGTTATGGTCGGTTGGTGCGGCTTGGACAATCAGTAACGAGAAATTCATGCACGGGATTACTTGGCTGGATCGTTTAAGAGTACGTGCGACCTACGGGATTAACGGAAACGTGGCGAGGGGTGTGTCTCCTTATCTGGTAGCTGAGTACCAGTTGAATAAGATTACGGGCCAACAGTACGGGGAGGTTACCACGCCGCCGAATGCCTCGTTACGGTGGGAGAAAACCAAAGTAACTAATTTGGGGGTTGATTTTGCGGTTTTCAAGAATAGATTGACGGGTTCATTGCAATATTATAGTCGTAATAGCGGGGATTTGCTTGCCGTGGTAGATAGTGACCCGACTTGCGGTTTCGAGAGGATGCAGCTTAACGTGGGGGCGATGACGAACAAGGGATTTGAAGTGGAATTGAGAGGTACTCCCGTGCGTTGGCGGGATTTGGAATGGACTGCCGGGTTTACGTTTGCTTATAACAAAAACGAGGTTACTAAACTGAATAAGAAGCCTTTTAGTGCTTCAACATTAGTGTCTGGTGGGGTATTGCAAGAGGGACGTCCATACGACACGATGTATAGTTATCGTTTTTCCCGGATAGATGAAAATGGTGAAACCGTGATTTTTGACGAGAATGGAGAAGAAGTCTCTTTGGTAAATGTTACTAGTATAGACGCCGTGCGCTATAGTGGAACGACGCTGGCTCCTTATACCGGGGCTATTTTCACGACCTTGAGTTATAAAGGACTGGAGTTGTCTTTGAATTTTATATACAATGCCGGACACAAGATGCGTAAGCGGATTGCAGATCCTCATATGTCGTGGTTTGGAGGACCGGCGAATTTGTCATATAATGGTTACGATAAAAGTTGGAAACAACCGGGAGATGAATTGAAATCGGGAGTAACACCTCGTATCACTTATAGCTATGATGCGGATACTTTTTATCGAAATGACCATTGGAGATATAATGACTCTCAGGTTGTATCGGCTAGTTATATCAAATTGCGTAATTTGAGTTTAATTTACAATTTACCTTCGGTTTGGTTGAAAAACACGTTCTTGAAGAGCGTGAGCGTGAGTGCGCAGGCTGATAATTTGTTCTTCTTTGCTGCTAACGGGGAAAAGAGTGATCCGGAAAACTATAATCTGAATAATGGAAGTCGGACAGCTCCTACGGTACCGACATATTCGTTTGGTATAAATGTTTCATTTTAATTTGGAGAGTTATGAATAGAAAAATATTTCGTGTTGCCGTCCTTGTGTTTTGGACTAGTGTTGTTTGCTGGAGTTGCGAGGATTATCTTGATATCATACCCAAAGGGAAAAGAGTTCCCAAAACGCTGGAGGATTACGCGGCCTTTTTGCAGAACCCGGCATTTACGGTTGGAGGAACATATTATAAAATGTATCTGGTAAACGAGTCTTATCAGGATCCTTCTTATATGGTATCCAGCCCGTTGAATCAGATTCATTATTATTGGTTGGAAGATAAAGACCGGATTTCCGATTATAAAAATGACGAAGTTTATAACGGGAACTATAGGGCTATATTTTATATGAACCTTTTAATCAATGATGTACCGGGAATAAATGTATCTTCATCAGCGGAAAGTATCCGGGCGAAGGTGTTAATCGCTCAGGCCAAAACGATACGTGCGTTGCATTATTTTTATCTAGTTAACACGTTTGCCAAGGCTTATAATCCGGAAACGGCGGCTTCGGACGGGGGAATTCCTTACACGACAAATTCCGATGATTTTGAGGGGCAGATTGCTCAAGAGAGTGTGGAGAAAATATACGGTCATATTCTGGATGATCTGAATGCGGCGATCCCGGAATTACCGTTGGAAGTAGATAATTTTATGGAACCGAATAGAGCTGCAGGCTATGCTCTGCGTGCCCGGGTTCATCTTTTCATGCATAATTGGCAAGAGGCTTTTAATGATGCTAATGAGGCATTGAAACTGAACGATTATATTTTTGATATGGTGGCTTATCATCGGGAGTATGTTGATCCGGACGGGACTGGACGCACGATACAGGATGATCGGAATGCTTTTACCGGATTACCTCGTATTACCTACTCGCTGGGAAAAGATGAAAACCTTCTGGTTAAAGGCGGTAACTCTTTAGTGACAAGTACGGAGATTTCTATAAAACTTCCGTTGAAAGATTCCGTGGAGAATCAGTTCTGTACCCGGGATCCGTCCCGGTTCGGGGAAGGAGATACTCGTTTTTTGTGCGTGTTCTACCGGGATGAGGCTTCCGGTTATTACGAGAGCAGGTTGAGGGATAACAAGAATTGGGGAGGTTTACGCACGCCGGAAGTTTATTTGATACGGGCGGAATGTAATGCCCGGCTGGGCTTTCTGGACGAGGCTATGGACGATTTGAATGCTTTAAGAAAGAAGCGAATCATTGCCAGCGTGTACCAGCCTCTAAGTGCCTCATCCTTGAAAGAGGCGATAGATTATATTCGTAAAGAACGGGATGTCGAGTTGTTGGGTAGTGGAATGATGTTTTATGATATGCGTCGTTTCAACACGGAAACGGAGTATCAACGTACCATGGTGAAAAAGGATGACAAGGGGATCATGCATTCTCTCAAACCGGATTCCGAGTTATGGGTGATGCCTTTTCCGAAATCGGTCACGGATCAGAATACGGATCTCAAGCAAAATACTAAAATATAGGAAATCATAGCGTTATTTGAATAAAACATTTTTGAAAAACGGTTCCGCCACGTGTAAAAACAAGTGGCGTGGCGGAGCTCTTGTTTTTAAATCAAAAGTTGATAGTAAGTAAATCATAAAAAGTATGGAACAAGCAATCGTAAAAGTGCAGAATTTGTCTCATCGTTACAGTGTTCAATGGGCAATACGTGATATTAATTTCGAAATACAGGGAAAAGGTATATACGGGTTATTAGGATCTAATGGGGCCGGGAAATCCACGTTGATGAATATCATGTGCGGGGTGTTGAAACAGACGGAAGGCGATGTTTTTATTAACGGGATCAACACGAAGGAAGATCCGGTCGGAGCGAAACGTTTTATCGGGTTTCTGCCGCAGAAACCACCCTTGCACATGGAGTTAACGGTAGAAGAATATTTAAGATACTGTGCGTATCTGCGTTGGATACCTGCCGATAAAATCGAGCGGGCCATTGACGAGGTGTTGGAAAAGTGTTCGATCACGCATTTCCGGAAGCGTCTGATTCGTAATTTATCGGGTGGGTATCAGCAACGTGTGGGAATTGCCCAGGCGATTATTCATGATCCTGTGCTGGTGGTATTGGATGAACCGACGAATGGTCTGGATCCGAACCAGATTCTGGAAATACGTCATTTGATCAAGGATATCGCGGAAGAACGTACCGTGATTCTTTCCACGCATATTTTATCGGAAGTACAGGCGACCTGTGATTACATTCGTATGGTGGAACAGGGACAGATCGTTTTCTCCGGAACCGTGGCGGACTTTGACAATTACATCGCTCCCAATTCCTTGTTAATTACGTTGATGAATGCCCCGAGCGTGGACGAACTAGTCAAGTTGCCCGGAGTCGTCGGGATCGACGAGTTGGGAAATAATCGTTTTCGGGTGAAATGTACCGATCCGCGGGATGTGGTGGAACTCGTTGTTCGCACAAGTGTCGAACGGGATTGGCATTTGACGGAAGTGGGTATTGAAAGAAATTCTTTGGACTTCATTTTTGCCGAGTTATCAAAGAAGAAAAAGTAATCACTAGTAATGAAGAATTAGGTTATGAAAATTATACAAAGAATAGCGATTGCCGAGTTGCAGAACTTTTTCTACTCTCCGATTGCCTGGCTGATTATGATCGTCTTCACGATTCAAGTCGCTATAACTTTTACGGATACTTTGGGGATGTTTTCTCAAAGTCAGGAAATGGGGTACACGATAGCAAGTATGTCATCAAAGATTCTTGGAGGAACATTTTTTGATATATTGGAATATCTTTATCTCTATATACCGCTATTGACCATGGGGTTGATGAGCCGGGAATTGAGTAGCGGTTCGATTAAGTTACTTTATTCTTCCCCGGTCAAGAATTACCAGATTGTACTGGGGAAGTATTTGTCAATGCTTGTTTACGGGGGAGCGTTGATATTGATTCTTTCTGTTTTTATCATTCTTTCTTTTTTCACGGTCAGGAATTTTGAGATACAGACGGCATTATCTTGTCTTTTGGGTACTTATTTATTGTTGTGTGCCTATTCCGCGATAGGTCTTTTCTTATCAAGCCTTACTTCTTATCAGGTGGTGGCGGCTATCGGAACCTTTGCCATGTTCTCTTTTTTGAATATCATGAGCGGGGTTGGGCAAGACATTGATTTCGTGCGGGAGATTACTTATTGGTTGGGTATCAACGGGCGGGCGATGGAGTTCGTGAGCGGGTTGATTTGTAGTGAGAATGTCCTTTATTTCTTGATTGTTTCTCTGTTGTTTCTCTTTCTTACAATTTTGCGATTGAAGAGTGTGCGGGAAGGTGGAAGTCGGAACGTGATTGTCGGGAAATATGTGGGGATCGTGCTTGTTGCTTTATTACTGGGATTTGTTTCTTCTCGTCCGGTGATGATGTTTTTTTATGATACCACCGCGACAAAATCAAATACACTCACGCCCAATAGTCAAGAGATTGTGAAACAACTGGATGGGGGAATGACGATCACGACTTATGTGAATTTATTAGACAAGCGTTACAATATGTATGGGGCCCCGGGATGCCGGAAGCGTGACATAGAGCTTTTCATGCAATACATTCGTTTCAAGCCGGAGATTAAGATGAAGTACGTGTATTATTACGCCCACGCGGATAACCCGTCTTTGGAACAGCGTTATCCGGGACTTTCAGACCGGGAACGGGTGGAAAAGATTTGTCTGGTGGACGATATTGATCCTGATATGTTCCCGCACGTGAGTGAATTAAAGGGGGTGGATACAGCGGGATTAGCGAGCGAGGGGTATCGTATGGTGCGGTTGATTGAGCGAAAGAATGGGAAGAAAACTTACTTGCGAATGTTTGATGACGTGACTGTGACACCTAAGGAAGCGGAGATTTCGGCAGCCTTGAAGCGGGTGGCAATGAAACTCCCTACCGTGGGGTACGTGCAGGGACATGGTGAACGCGGGTTTGAACGGAACGGGGATCGGAGTTTCCGTTACTCGACGGTAGACAAGTATTTCCGTTATTCGTTAATCAATAATGGCTTTGACTTCGAAGTGTTGACATTGGATCGGGAGGTACCTGAACAAGTGAGTATCTTGATTTTGTCGGATATGAAAACAGCTCTGACTCCGGATGAAGAAAAAAATCTGGATAATTATATCGCTCGTGGTGGCAATTTGTTGATTTTTGGTGAACCCTGTCGGCAGGAGACCATGAATCCCGTTTTGGAGCGTTTTGGGGTACGTATGCTTCCCGGTCAATTGGTGACACGTATCGATAACGGGTTTACTCCCGATTTTGTAGTCGGCTTCGCTACACCCGAATCTTCGAAACTGGCTTGGCAGTTTGAATTTCTTCAAGTACGTAATTTACATATAACCATGCCGGGAACTTCCGTTTTGGCTTATGACGAGGATAAAGGTTACGAGGTAACACCTTTGTTTGTTTCCCCGGGTAAAGGCTTCTGGAACGAACTGGAGACAACTGATTTCCTCGATGAAAAGCCGACTGTAAACCCGACAATCGGGGAGGAAGAGAAGAGTTACCCGCTGATCGTGGCGTTGAATCGGGAGATTGCCGGCAAGGAACAGCGAATCGTGATTTCCGGAGATGCTGATTGTTTCTCGAATGGAGAAGTCAGTGCATCCCGCTTGGGGGTTATTCCGGGAAATAATTATTATTTCCCCGGTGGGCTTTTTAACTGGCTATCGGGCAATCAGGCTCCGGTTGATGTCCGTCGCCCGTCTTTCCCGGATAATAGGTATTACTTGGGATTGCAAGGGACGGAAGTGGTCACGATCTGTTTGGTATACGTGTTCCCGTTATTGTTATTGTTGGGATATTTGGCCTTATGGCTGAGGCGTCGGGGACGATAGGTTGAACGATAAATTAAAAAATAGAAAAGATGAAACTAACTTTTAGAATAGCGCTCACGGAATTACAGACGTTGTTTTATTCTCCGGTGGCGTGGCTGATTCTGATACTATTTACTTTTCAGACGGCATCAGCTTTTACGAGTACGCTCGTGGGGAACGTGCGATCTCAGGAATTGAATTATTTGTTGGGAGACATCACGTATAACATGTTTTCCAGTATGTTCGGGTTTCTTCGTCGGGTGCAGAATATTTTGTATCTTTATTTACCCTTGTTGACCATGGGATTGATGAGTAGGGAATTAAACAGCGGTTCGATTAAATTACTTTATTCTTCCCCGGTCAAGAACTCTCAGATTATCTTGGGGAAGTACCTGGCGATCCTTTTGTTTGGCTTGTTGTTAATGGTGATTGTTGGCGTTTACGTGGTATGGGCATCCTGTTCGATTGCTCATTTCGATTTGTCGTTGGTGCTTACGGGGATTCTAGGGCTTTATCTGATTGTATGCGCGTACGGTGCTATCGGGTTATTCATGTCAAGTCTGACTTCTTACCAGGTTGTGGCGGCAATCTCGACATTAGCCATGTTGGCCGTGTTAAATTTTATCGGACGGGTAGGGCAAAGTTATGATTTCGTGCGAGAACTCACTTACTGGCTCTCGATCAAGGGGCGTGCTGATACGTTTGTTGAGGGCTTGATTTGTTCCGAGGATGTATTGTATTTTCTTATCGTGGTAGGACTCTTTCTCTTACTTGCTATTTTGCGTTTGAAAGCGATCCGGCAAAAAGCAGGTTGGAAAATGTCTATTGGTAAGTACGCCGGAGTCGTGGTGTTGGCTTTGATATTGGGATACGTGAGTTCCCGTCCCGCCACGAAGTTCTTTTACGATGCGAGTCGTACGAAACGAGGTACGATCACGGAGGCGAGTCAAGAGATTGTCAGGCAATTGAAGGGGAATATGACGATCACGACTTACGTGAATCTTTTTGATCCGAATTTCTATTCTCACTTACCGGTTCGTCGTAAGTATGATTTGGGTAAATTTGGTAAATTTATCCGTTTTAAACCGGAGATCAAGATGAAGTATGTCTATTATTATGCCCATGCGAAACAGTTAGGTTTAATGGACTACAATCCGGGGCTGTCCGAGCGAGAGATCATGGAGAAGTTGTGTTTGACTTACCATTTGGATACCAGTAGGATTAAGACGTTGCAGGAAATCGAGCAAGAGATTGATCTGGCCCCGGAAGATTATCGGGTGGTACGTTTGGTTGAACATGAGAACGGACAGAAGACTTTCTTGCGGATGTTTAACGATAACGAGTATTATCCCAGTGAGGCCGAGATTTCGGCGGCTTTCAAGCGTTTGGCAATGACGTTGCCCACGGTGGCTTTTTTGCAAGGGCATGGTGAACGAGACTTTGATCGTGTGGGGGATCGTAGCTATCGCCAGTTTGCGATGAGTAAGTTTTTCCGTTATTCGTTGATTAATCAAGGATTTGATTTTAGAGAAGTCACTTTGGAACAGGATATCCCGGAGGAGATCAATATCTTGGTTATAGCGGATATGCGTACGGCTTTGAACAAGGAAGAAAAAGTCCGGTTAGACGCTTACGTGGCTCGTGGTGGTAATCTGTTTATCTTGGGGGAACCTCGTCGACAGGAGGTCATGAACCCGTTGATAGCTCCTTTCGGGGTACAGTTTATGCCCGGCCAACTCGTACAACGGACAGATCAGGATTTTTTACCGAATTTTATTGTCTCTAAGGCGACTCCCGTGGCCGGACAATTCAGTTATTATATGGGAGGTGGTGATCATTTCCAGGTTACCATGCCGACTGCGGTTGAAATGACTTACGAAACAGATCGGGGGTTTGAAGTAACTCCGTTGCTGGTAACTAGTGTTGACACGACTTGGAACGAGTTGGAGACAACTAATTTTGTGGATGAGGTTCCTACCGTGAATACTACTATCGGGGAGTGTGTGAAAGAGTTTCCAACCTTGCTCGCGTTGTCGAAGGATATGGGGGGACGGCAACAGAAAATTATTATTGCCGCGGATGCAGATTGTATCGGGAATGGAGAGGTCGGGCAGAGACGGCCGGGCTTGGAAACTTATAATTATAACCTGGTTATGGGGGCTTTTCACTGGTTATCGGATAACGAGGCTCCCGTGGATATTCGACGACCTGTACCACCCGATACTCGTTTAAATCTGAAAATGCCGGGAGCTAAGACTAGCCGGACGATATTGAAATGGTGTTTCCCTCTTTGTTTGTTGGGATTGTATCTGTTCGTGTGGATCAGAAGGCGGGGACGCTAAAATTGTAAATCAATGATAGGATTATGGCTTTTATAATTGACAGACAAACACTGGATGATCTGAATATCTTCGGGAAGCGGGGAAAGAACTCTGTTTACGGCATGTTCAATACAACCCGGACGAGTGGTGGCGCTCGGGTACTGGAAGAGATGTTTCTTTATCCTTTGTCAGACGAAGAGAAAATTAATAAACGGAGCGGCATCATTCGCTATTTCCAACAGAAAAATATAGTATTCCCTTTCCGGGGAGAATTATTTGATACGGTGGAGTATTATTTATCTAACACGGATACTCGTACCCGGTTATCCGGAGAGGATAATACGTTGCATCGGAAATTGAAAGGGGCGCTCGGTGCTGATACGGACTACGAGCAATTGCATAAAGGAGTTCTTGCCGGAATCGAGATTATCGGTAGTTTGCGAAGCTTTGTAGAGAAGGCATGGCGGGAGGCCGGGGACAATCCCTACCGGGAGGAATTAGAACGGATTAGGGTACTGGCACGGGAACCGGATTTTGATATTTTACAGGCGGAATACGGGCAGAAGAAGTTACCTTACGAGAAGACAGCAAAACTGGATGCCTTGTTACGTTTTTCTCTGCGGGATCATTTTTTACCTTTGTTGAATTGGGTGTATCATCTTGACGTGTATATTTCCGTGGCCCGGGTGGCGACGGAACGGGGGTTTGTTTTTGCCCGGGCTTTACCTCCCGGGGGTGACGTGCTTCGGGTGACCGGGATGTATCATCCCGGCATTCCGAACGCCGTGGCTAACTCTTTGACCGTGGATCGTTCCAGTAACGTGATCTTCCTGACCGGGGCTAACATGGCGGGAAAATCGACTTTTATGAAAACGCTTGGAACGACGGTATTTTTGGGACACATGGGGTTTCCTGTTCCGGCAACAGAGATGAGTTTTTCCGTGTTGGAGGGAATGTACACGACAATCAACCTGCCGGATAATCTGAGCATGGGATACAGTCATTTTTATGCAGAGGTACTGCGGGTGAAACACGTGGCGAGCCAGTTGAGTAAATCCAAGAATCTACTGGTTATTTTCGATGAACTGTTTCGTGGGACCAATGTCAAGGATGCCTACGATGCGACAGTGGCTATTGCCCGGGCTTTTGCCCGAAAACGGGAGTGTCTTTTCGTGATTTCCACGCATATCGTGGAAGCGGGAGAGAAACTCCGGGGAATATGTGATAACGTGAATTTCGTTTATTTCCCGACGATCATGGAGGGGAGTATGCCGAAATACACCTATACGCTGACACCGGGAATCACGTCCGATCGTCATGGTATGGTGATTATCCGCAACGAGAAGATTCTTGATATATTGCATGATCACCGGGAGGTATCGAGAGGTGCGGAGAACAAAAAATTTGTGATAGACAGACAAACACTCGAAGATTTGAATATTTTGGGGGAATACCGTGCGAATTCCGTTTTCTCTCTATTTAACCGTGTTCGGACACGGGGTGGTAAACGTTTGCTTGAATCCATGTTTCAACACCCCTTGACAGATGTTGGAGCAATTAATGATCGGGCGGCTATTTTTGCTTTTTTTGGGCGATCCGGGTTGGAGTATCCGGTTTCGGATGAATTATTTCAACAGGTAGATCAGTATTTTACCACGACGATACAGGGGAATTTTGCTTCCGCTCTTTTTAGTGCGGGACGTCGGAAATTCTTGAATTATATTGGTGCTGATAAAGAACACGTGATTATTCGGGAGGGTGTATGTGCCTGCGTGGAGTTTCTTCGACGTGTTCAGGTGTTTACCGGAAAACTGGCAGCAGGTAATGTACCTGCTGTTTACAAACCGATATTATCCAGGTTACAGGAGGTGTTTGCTGATAAACGCTTGGCGTGCGTGTGCTCCGGGGAGAAGTTTGAACAAGTACCTTGGTATCGGCTCGCTCGTGTCGATTATTTGTTACGGCATGAATTCCAGGAGAAGTTGCAGGGGGTTTTGGAAGCTTTTTACGGGTTTGATGTTTATGTAGCCGTGTCTGCGGTAGCCCGGGAGAGAGGATTTACTTACGCGAAAGCTCTTCCTTTTACAATTGGGAAGAATCACATTACTATTCGGGAGTTTTGTCACCCTGCTATAGAGCGTGCAGTAAGAAACACGATACGTTTGGACTGTGATCGCAACGTGTTATTCCTCACGGGAGCCAATATGGCGGGTAAGTCTACGTTGATGAAATCCTTTAGTATTGCGATTTATCTGGCTCACATGGGTTTTCCGGTAGCGGCTGATGGTATGGAATTTTCCGTGCAGGACGGATTGTATACGTCGATCAATGTTGCCGATAATATTAATATGGGATATAGTCATTATTACGCTGAGGTGTTACGGGTGAAACAGGTGGCAGAAGAGGTGGCCAAGGGGAAGAACTTGGTTGTCGTTTTTGACGAACTGTTCAAGGGTACGAACGTCAAAGACGCTTATGATGCGACCGTATCGGTAACCGAGGCGTTCTCCGTGAACCGGAATTGTACGTTTATTATCTCCACGCATATTATTGAGGCGGGGCATGCTTTGCGGGAGCGCCTTGATAATTTACATTTTGTTTTTGTACCGACTTTGATGAAAGGAAACATACCGACTTATCCCTATCGACTTGAAGAAGGAATTACAGATGATCGTCATGGTATGTTGATCATCAATAATGAGCGGATACTTGAAATGTTAGAATAGTATTATTATCTTTGTGGCGCTAGATTTATGGTGTTATGGAGAGAAAAGAATTTACATACATTCCCTCATCGGAGGTTTGTTCAAAGGAGATTCATGTCGTGTTGGAAGATGACGTGATCGTGGAAGTGAGTTTCAAGAAAGGTTGTGCGGGGAACGCTTTGGGGGTTGCCGCCTTGTTGAAGGGAATGAAGCGGGAGGAGGCGATTCGTCGGTTACGCGGGATTTGTTGTGGGCGTAAGCAGACTTCTTGTCCTGATCAACTAGCAAGAGCGTTGGAGGAGAATTAGAATTAATTGTTATAAATGATGATTCCGGGTGTAGCTATTTGGCGGCATCCGGAATTTTCTTTTTCAATCGGGTAGTACCGTTTCCGTTTTCGGGTATTCTATAAAGTGTAATAAAACGTGTGGTAATATTTATTCAAAACTATACTTTATGGAAGAATCAATTGTTAAGGTAGAACATTTATCTCATCGTTACAGCGTGCAATGGGCGGTTCGGGATATTAATTTTGAAATAACGGAAAATGGTATTTACGGTTTGTTAGGTTCCAACGGTGCCGGTAAATCGACGACAATGAACATTATGTGCGGGGTGTTGAAACAGACTGAGGGAGAAGTGTTTATAAAGGGTGTGAGTATGAGGGAGAATCCGGTTGAGGCGAAACGCTATATCGGTTTTTTGCCACAGAAACCTCCATTATACAATGATTTGACGGTAGAAGAGTTTCTGGCATTCTCGGCTAATATCCGTCGTATTCCCACGGGCGAGGTTAATGAGGCGATCAAGGTTGTCATGGGACGTTGTGGTCTGACACATTTCAAGAAACGTTTGGTGCGTAATTTATCGGGAGGTTATCAACAACGGTTAGGTATCGCCCAGGCTATTATTCACAATCCCGCTTTCGTCGTGTTGGACGAACCTACGAATGGTCTGGACCCTAATCAGATCGTGGAGATCCGTCACTTGATCAAGGAGATTGCCGAAGAACGTACGGTGATTCTTTCAACTCATATCCTGTCGGAGGTACAGGCAACGTGTGATTATATCCGGATGATCGAGGAGGGACAGGTTGTTTTTGCCGGGACTGTCGAGGAGTTTGATAACTACATCGTTCCCAGCACGATATTTGTAAGTTTGGCATCTACGCCTGCCGTGGACGAGTTAAGAATGCTTCCGGGGGTGGAGAACGCGGAAAGTGTGGGTGGCATGGACTATCGGGTGAATTTCTCGGATTCCCGGGAGGCGATCATGCAGATCGTGGAGGCGAGCGTGGCCCGAAATTGGCAGTTGTTGGAAATTCGAATGGAGAAAAGCTCTATGGATAGCGTGTTTGCCGAGCTTTCGGCCAAAAGTAAGAAACACTAGAAAGGAGGGCTTATGAAGATGATAATAAAAATAGCGAAGACCGAATTACAGTCTTTGTTTTATTCGCCGATAGCCTGGTTGCTTTTGGTGGTTTTTGCCTATCAAGTGGGAATGATCATGTCCGGTTTGTTGGAAGATATTGTGGTTCGGCAGGCTATGGGATACGGGGCGTGGAGGGTTTCCAGTATTTTCGGGGAGCTTTTCGGTAATATTCAGGGAACCTTGTACTTTTACATACCTTTGCTGACGATGAACATGATCAGCCGCGATTTGAGTGGTGGCACGATCAAGTTACTGCAATCAGCCCCGTTGCGTAATGCGGAGATTGTACTGGGTAAATACTTGGCTCTGATGGTATTTGGGTTAGTTATGATTGGAATTATATTACTTTACGTGATTTTCGGGGTATGTACGATCCAAAATATAGATTTACCTTATATCTTGACGGGAATGCTCGGGCTTTACCTGTTGTTGTGTGCTTACGCGGCAATCGGTTTGTTTGTGTCCAGCTTGACCTCTTATCAGGTAATGGCAGCTTTCGGGACGTTATTTATCCTGGCCATGTTCAATTACGTGGGGGGCGTGTGGCAGGATTACGAGTTTGTACGTGATCTCACGTATTGGTTGTCTATCCGGGGACGGACGGAGGAGTTCATTTACGGGTTGATTTGCAGCGAGGACGTGCTTTATTTCCTTATCGTGATTTTCTTGTTCCTGACATGGACCGTTTACCGGTTGATTAACCGGGTGCAGCGTCGGACTTGGACGACACGCTGGGGTGTTTATCTTGGCGTGTTCGTGATGGCCATGACGTTTGGGTATTTGAGTTCTCGTCCGATGTTGATGGCGTATCATGATTCGACCCGGACAAAAATGAATTCATTAAGTAAAAATAGTCAGGATATCGTGGCCATGCTGGACGGTGAGGTGAAGATTACGACCTATACCAACCTGTTGGATAAGGATTTTTGGAGTACTTTACCTAACCATATCAATTTTGATAAACAGAACTTCCGACCCTATATCCGGTTCAAACCTGATATGAAGATTCGTTATGTCTATTTTTACGATAATGCCAATAATAATGAATTGGAAGAGCAGTATCCCGATATGACCGACGCGGAAAGGGCGAAACAGATCAGCGAGAATTATGGGGTGCCGTTTTCTATTTTTCTTTCTCCTGAAAAGATGCGAAAGATTGAGGATTTGAGCGGGGAAGGTAATAAAACGATTCGTGTCATCGAGCGAGAGAACGGTCAGAAGGCTTACTTGCGTTTCTATTTCCATGGGGGATGGAAAGATTCCCCGGGTGAACCTGAAATTTCGGCTGCATTCAAGCGGTTGGTATCGGATGTCCCGACGATCGGGTTCTTGGCTGGGCATGGTGAACGAAATATATACAAGGAGGCCGATCGGGAATATAAACGTATTTCCAGTGATAAGAATATACGTTCTTCTATGATTAATCAAGGATTCAATATAGAAGAAGTCTATCTGAAAGCTCCTCTTCCGGACAGTATCAGTATCTTGGTTATTTCCGAGTTAAGATCTCCCTTGTCCGTCGGGGAGATGAGTAATCTGGATGCGTTTATTGCCCGGGGAGGAAATCTTTTAATCCTGGGAGGTCCCGGACGACAGGAGTTGATGAACCCGCTTACCGAACGTTGGGGCGTGCGTTTCATGCCGGGGCAGTTAGTACAACCTACCGAGTTGCTTCAAGCGGATTTGATCCAGGCGTTGCCGACAGATGAAGGTGTCGGGTTTTGGTCCGGTCTGGCTATGATCCGGAAATACGAGGGATGCGTGGCTATGCCGGGATGCGTGAGCTTGGAATATAAACCCGTTGAAGGAGTGAAGATCATTCCTTTGATGTCAACGGACACGATCGGGTGTTGGAACCGGATGACTACTGCCGATTTCGTGCGTGATTCTATTACTTATATGCCCGAAGTTGGTGATCAGGCGGGGATTTTTCCCACGGCTCTGGCTTTAACCCGTGATGTGAATGGTAAGGAACAGCGAATTGTCATTGTCGGGAATACCGATTTCCTCAGTAACGGGGAGTTTGCCACGGGAAGGCGTGAAGTTCGGAATTTTAACTATACTTTGGCGCATTCCGCTTTTTACTGGCTATCACACGAGGAATTGCCGGTAAGTACGGAGGGGGATGATCCTACTGATAGAAAACTGTATGTCGGGGAAGCCGCCATGGAAGTATGGTCGATCGTGTTTATGATCGTGATTCCCGTTATTCTGGCACTTGCCGGAATTATAATATGGGTACGCCGCCGGGGGCGTTAGAGGTTAGGCGGGTTAATATTAAAATGTTAGGTTTATGAATATGATATATAAAATAGCGAAGACCGAATTGCAGATGTTGTTTTACTCGCCTGTGGCTTGGTTGGTTTTGATTATATTTACATTTCAATCGGGATTGATATTTACCAATGCGATTGAGATGGTTGAACGGGAGCAGGCCATGGGCTATGACCCGATGTTTATCAGTTCTAGTCTTTTCGGCCGGTTGTTCTATACTGTTCAGGATTATCTTTTTTTGTATATTCCTTTACTGACGATGGGTCTTGTGAGTCGTGATTTGGCGGGAGGTACCATTAAATTGCTTCATTCTTCGCCAATGACGAACACGCAGATTATTCTGGGAAAATTCTTTTCCATGATGATTTTTGCTTTCTTGCTGGTGGGGATATTCGTGATTTACGTGATCTACAGCTTGTTCGTGGTCGAGCATTTCGATGTACTTTATATTCTTACCGGGATACTGGGTATATACCTGTTGATTTGCACGTATGCCTCGATCGGGTTGTTTATGTCGACAATTTCGTCTTACCAGATTATCGCGGCCGTTGGGACGTTTGTGCTTTTGATTTTCTTGAATTTTGTGAGTAGTATCTGGCAGGATATTGATTTCGTGCGGGATGTCACCTTCTGGCTATCTCTTCGCGGACGGGCGGAAAGTTTCACGGGCGGTTTGATCTCCAGCGAGGATGTTGTCTATTTTATCATGGTGCCGGGCATGTTTCTCTGGTTCTCGATTATAAAACTTTCTTCCCGAGTGAATCATAGTTCCCGGGGACAGAATGCCATAAAATATGTAGGTGTTTTTCTCGTGGTGGCTTTTGTCGGTTATTTGAGCTCCCGTCCTCATTTGATGGGATATGTCGACACAACCCGTGAAAATAGTCGAACACTAACTCCTAATAGTCAGGAAATTGTCAAGAAACTGAAAGGCGGTTTAACGATAACCACGTACAGTAACCTGTTGGACGATGATTTCATGAAGGCCATCCCGCGTTACCAGAATTACGATAAAGAAAGATTCCAGGAATACATTCGTTTTAAACCGGAAATCAAGATGGAGTACGTGTATTACTATGATTCGGTTCAGAACACGAGGAGAAGAGGATTCCTTGCCGACCTGCCTATGGAGAAACGAGCAAGACAGATCGCACATTCACACAAGATTAAATTTTCGAGGTATCTTAACCCTGAACAGATTAAACAGGTTATTGATCTAACGCCCGAAGATAATCGTTTTGTTAGGCAGGTGACCCGGGAAAGCGGGGAAAAAATGTTCTTGCGACAATTTGATGATATGATGCGTGATCCTTCGGAGGGAGAGATCTCGGCGGCTTTTAAACGAATGGTCATGGAATTACCCACGGTCGGTTTTCTGACAGGTCACGGGGAACGGAATATCAATCTTTACCGGGACAGGGATTACGCTTGTTTCGCCCGGGATAAACGATTCCGCCATGCACTACTTAATCAGGGGTTTGATGTGACGGAAGTAACCTTGAAAGAGGATATTCCGGCATTGATTAATATTCTCGTGATCGCTGATATGATGCAACCGTTGACCGAGAATGAAATGAAACGTCTGGAACGATATATAAATCGGGGAGGTAATCTTTTCATCGTGGGCGACCCGTATAGTCGTGAGTTTATGAATCCGTTAGTAGAACCTTTCGGTGTGGAATTTACAGAAGGGATACTTGTGAAACCGACTGAAAATTTCCAACCCGATCTAGTGATGGCCTGGCCGACCCCCGGGGCTTTGGAATTGTCTTATTTCTACGAGAATATGAAGAATTGGCGGCAATGTGCGGCCATGTCCGGGGCCGCGGGGCTGAAATATTCCACGGACAAGGGATTCAATGTCGTCCCCGTGTTGCAAACTGACACGACGGGCGTGTGGAACGAGATGGAAACCACCAATTTTATTGATGATACCGTTCGTTTTAATCCTTCGGCCGGAGAAATCGAACAGATGTACACGACTGTACTGGCCTTGTCCCGTCCGATGGGCGACCGGGAGCAGAAGATCGTGATCTTGGGTGATGCAGACTGTATTAGTAATGCCGAGCTTTTTAAATCTCGGGAAGAAATAGAGTCCGGTAACTTTTATATTATACTTGGTTCGTTTTCTTGGCTTTCTGATGGGGAAGCTCCGGTTGACGTGCGTCGTCCGAAATCTATTGACAACCGCCTTTTCTTGGGTAAAACGGGCGTCAAAATTACGGATATCATGTTCAAATGGTTTATCCCGATCGCTTTATTGATCGCGGCCATTTTTGTGGCGATCCGAAGAAGAGGAAGATAAATTTTAGTTAAAAAGTAATACCTAATCGTGTTTCAAGTATTCTTTAAGCAGTTATGAGTATAGACAACATACATATCATATTGGATTTAATTCTGAAATCCTGGGCCGGGACTCTTACGCGGCCGGAAGAGGAGCGGTTGAACGAGTTGTTGAGCGATCCGGAGTGGGCACGCCTGAAACAGGATTTGGAAGACGACCGTTTCATCATGGGACGTTTTAAAGAGTATGAGAAATACGATAAGATGGCTGATTTCTCTTGTTTCTTGAAACGTATCCGGAAGAAACGGAAGCGGGTTCTGTGGACGACGGGTATACGTCGGACGATTTACGTGGCGGCTTCTTTGCTTGTGTTTGCCATGGCCGGTTGGCTGTGGTTGACCGGGCGCACGGGTGAGCATCAACCGGAAACGGTTCAGGAGATGGCCAGAATGGGTACGGTAGACCGGAATAGCGTGCGCTTGATCCTAGGCGACAACAAGATGATACCGTTGACTCGCCGGGGCGAGGCCGTGATGTTGGCCACGAAAGGTATACAATACTCGGACGGCTTGCGAACGTTGAACTATAAATACGTCAAGAATGATTCTCTTGAGGATGTGGTTGAGTATCATACCCTGATCGTGCCTAAAGGTGAGATGCAAAAGGTGATTTTTTCCGATAGTAGCTGGGTCGTGCTGAATGCCCGCTCCTCGATCAAGTTCCCCGCGGTATTCAAGGGTGCGGAGCGAAAGGTCTATGTCGAGGGAGAGGCTTATTTCGAGGTGGCGAGAGATGCGGAACATCCCTTCATCGTTTCGGTAAAGAACTTTGACGTGCGGGTATTGGGGACAAGTTTCAACGTGTTGAGTTATGATGATGAATTTGCATCCTGCGTCACCTTGTTATCGGGAAGCGTGGAGACCATGTCGGGGAATGACACCGTGTGCCTGCGGCCGGGGGAGCAGGTTTCTATAACAAGTGACAATCGGATGACGGTGCAAAAAACAGATATAAATGTCGTAGTGTCTTGGATGGATGAGAAATTCGGTTTTAACAATGAAAGACTGGATGTGATCATGAGGAAGATTTGTCGTTGGTACGATGTGGAAGTTTTATACGAGGTTCCGGGTATTCGTGAACGCTGTTTTACCGGGGCTCCTTCAAGTAACATGCCTTTACCGGAATTGTTGGAGGCGCTAAGTACCACGACAAATTTACACTTCTCATTGCGTGACGGAGTTATAACCATTAAACAGAACTAAAGCTAGCAAACGAAAACTAACCGTGAAAGCGTGAATTGATAGAATGGTGAACATTCTAAACGGGAAAGATATACCTATAAACCAAATTTACAAACTATGATGCTTCCACGCGTAACCGTGATGGGACACGATTCCGGACGGGGGCATCCTTATGAAAATTAAAACTGATCTTATGAGAAAAAAGAAGTCTAACCTGTCTACGACGTGCGGAAAAACCGGCATATTTTTCATGTTGGTAATTCTGTTACAGTCTTTTAGTATCGGTATTAGTCGGGCACAGTCCGGCGATGATCCGAGATTGACCGTGGAGTTTAAAGAGACTCCCTTTATAGACGTGATTAACTACATTAAACGTCATGCGAAATATGATTTCCTTTATAATAACGAGGAAGTGCAGAAAATTCCGGCCGTGACGCATGCTTTCAAGTCCGTTCCAGCTTCGGAGGTACTCCGGATATGCCTAGAAGGAACTGAATATACTTTCCGTCTTTTCCAGAATATGATCGTCATACAGAAAAGACAAAAGACGCTGGAACCGGTCACCGTACGGGGAAAAGTGTTGGATGAGCGTGGTGTGTCATTACCCGGAGCCACGGTGATCGTGAAAGGGACAAGCATAGGAGGAAGTACGAACGATCAGGGTATGTTCGTTTTTAGCTTGCCCAAGATGGACACGATCTATCTTTTGATTAGTTTCGTGGGAATGGAAACCCGTGAGGTCGGGATATCGGATTTTAGCAAGGAGGTTGTCGTACGCATGAAACCCGACACGAAAGAGGTGGAAGAAGTAGTCGTGACCGGGTATGGGAACGTGCGTAAGACTAGTTTTACGGGTAATTCAGTAACGGTCACCCAGGATGAGTTACTGAAAGTTTCCAAGACGAATGTCATGAAAGCTTTGGAGGTATACGATCCCTCGTTTCGTGTCAGGACAAATAATCAATGGGGGTCGGATCCCAATGCGCTTCCGGAAATGCAGATTCGGGGACAGTCGAGTATCGGGGTAAAGGATCTTGACCGGAACACGCTTTCTAAATCCGCTTTAGAGAACAATCCTAATTTGCCTATTTTTATCTTGGATAATTTCGAAACCACGATTCAAAAGATATACGATATGGACCCCAACCGTATCGAGAGTGTGACCATTCTCAAGGATGCTGCGGCCACGGCTCTCTATGGCTCACGGGCTGCAAACGGCGTGGTGGTAATCACGACCGTGGCCCCGAAATCCGGTGAGATCCGGGTGACATACAATATGGTCGGGACAGTTTCCATGCCTAATCTGAAAGACTATAACTTGATGAACGCCCGGGAAAAACTGGAAGCCGAAGTTGCGGCCGGTTTATTCAATATGGAGGGTGAGGAACTTTGGATAGGATTAATGAGGTTGGAAGAATATCAGGCTAAATTACGGAACGTGCAGGAAGGTGTTAATACTTATTGGCTGGCTAAACCTTTGAGGACAGAGTTCAATCACAAGCATGGCTTGTATCTTGAAGGAGGAAACGAGGAATTTCGCTATGGGATTGACTTGGGTTACAACAACGAGAACGGGGTTATGAAGGGTTCTTATCGGGACAGGATAGATGCCGGGTTCTCTATTTACTACACGACTCCGAAAGTGCAAGTTCACAATTATATCAGTTACGGTGTCACCAAGGAGAAAGAGTCTCCTTATGGTGATTTCTCGCAGTATACCCAAATGCTGCCTTACGAGAAATACAAAGACGAGGACGGTAAGACGTTGCGTCGTTTGAATTGGTCGCGAGTGTTGGATTTCGAGCCGATGAACCCGCTATACGAGGCCGAGTTGGGGAGTTTTGACAAGGGACAAACGAACATCCTGACCGAAAACCTGAGCGTGAACTGGTTTGTTAAACCGACCTTCTGGGTGAAAGGTGAATTGGGCGTGAGTCATTCGACGGGAAAACGTGAGGCTTTCATTGATCCGTTGTCTATAAAGAACAATTTAGACTATGGTGACGACCGGAGTTACGTGGGGAGTCTGACGCTAACGAACACGGAATATACGACTTGGGAAGGGAAACTGACCGTGTCTTATAACGAATCAATCAGCAACCACAACATAAACGTGGGGGGAGGACTGGAGGTAAAAACCACCCGGCGACGTACTAATAGCGGTACGTACAAGGGATTTCAGTCTGCCGAATTCTCTTCGCCCGAGTTTGCCCGTTCCATGCCGAACAAAACTACTTTTCAAGAAGTGCAAACTCGTTTGTTTGGAATGTTTGCTCGTTTAAATTATTCTTATAAAGATATTTACTTGATGGATGCTTCTCTTCGTGTTGACGGTTCTTCTGAGTTCGGATCAGACAAGCGTTACGCACCCTTCTTTTCGGGAGGTTTGGGTTTGAACGTTCACAAGTATACTTTCATGGAGAAATACGGGTTTATTAATCACCTTAAAGTACGCGGTTCATTCGGGCAAACGGGAAAAGTTAACTTCGAACCTTACGCGGCGGTACCTACTCACGAGATTGATGTTGATGAATGGTACGTGTCGGGACCCGCGGCAAGCCTGATGAGGACTCGGGGAAACAAGGATTTAAAGTGGGAAAAGACCGATAAGTTTGATATCGGGTTTGAGCTGGGGTTGTTGAGAAATCTACTTTATTTGGAATTTTCATGGTATAACGAAATTACGAATGGTCTGATTACCGATGTTACTCTGCCGACGTCCACGGGATTCCGTACCTATAAAAGTAATATGGGTAAGGTCGAGAACAAGGGATTTGAAATTCAATTCCGGAGTGACCTGCTCAGTACTTCGGACTGGTACGTGGCTGTTTTTGCCAATTTGGCGCATAATACCAACAAAATTAAGAAAATATCCGATGCTCTAAAAGCATACAACGACGCGGTAAACGAGTACTATAACCAAGAAATCGAGAGCATCTGGGACAAGGACAATCCGAATTTGAATCGGGTAATGACGAAATACGAAGAGGGACAATCCCTTTCCGCGAAGTACGGGTTAAAATCTCTTGGAATAGACCCTGCAAACGGGCAGGAATTGTATGTTTACCGGGACGGATCAGTCGGTTACGAGTGGAAAGCTACCGAGATGCGTAATATCGGGGATGAATTACCGTGGGGAACCGGTTCTTTCGGGGTAAACTTGAGGTGGCGGAATTTCACGTTTAGCACGAGTTTTCTCTACGAGTTCGGCGGGGATTTCTATAACGAAACCTTGATTGAGAAGGTCGAGAACGCCAATATTCAGTATTATAATGTAGATCGCCGTGCGATGACCGAGCGTTGGAAAAAGTTCGGGGATGTCGTGATGTACAAAGATATCCAAGATGAGCGACAAACAACCGATCCCACTTCCCGATTCATGCAGCGTAACAACGTGTTGAACTGGAGTTCCATGTCCATTGGCTACGAGTTCGATCGGGAGATGTTGAAGCGGATTGGCATTGAAAATATCAGGATTGAAGTCGGTACGAATGACTTGTGGCGCCTTTCTACCGTCAAAGCGGAACGCGGGCTGAGTTACCCGTATGCTAACGCGGTAAACTTTTCCGTGAATATTCGATTCTAAACAGAGATAAAGAGATTATTATGAAAAAAATAAAATATACCATAGGATTGTTTCTCCTCTTTACCTTGACCGCTTGTAACGATTGGTTCGAGGTAAACCCGGAAACCCGGGTTAGTAGCGATGATCTGTATGCAACGGGCGATGGTTTCCGGATGCAGGTCAACGGCATGTATAAAAATCTGGCAAGTGAAAGTTTGTATGCCCGGCAACTGACGTGGGGATTCCTGGATGTTTTGGGACAATATTACATCCGGCAGAATCTTGACAACGCGTATCAGGACGTGAATGATCGTCTGTACGAGAAATCTGACGTGCTCGGCACGATTGATTTAATTTGGTCGGATATGTATAAGGTAATTGCCGATTGTAACAATATTATAGAGCATGTTGACAAAGCTTCAAATAGTATCTTCGAGTTCGGGGAACCCGAACGCCTGAAAATACGAGGGGAAGCATTTGCTGTACGGGCTTTTGTGCATTTTGACCTGCTTCGTCTTTTTGCCCCGGCCCCGGTGGTGAATGAGAACGGCACGTGGATTCCTTACGTGACGAACTCCGAGTCCGTGATCAATAATAAATTGACCGTGAAACAGGTCTTGGAAAACGTGGAGCGGGATTTACTAGAAGCCCACGCCAGTATGGTTGCCTGGGATTCGGCAATCATTTACAGTGATTATTATAACCGGGAAGTGATCCGGATGTGGCATATCACGGAACGTTTTTGGAAGGAGTGGGATATCGAGAGTGAGATACCGGAATTTTTCGGACACCAGCGTTCCCGGATGAACATGGCATCGGTACGTGCCTTGCTGGCACGATTGTATGCCTACATGGGGGAGAAAAAGAAGGCTTATGATGCGATCGAGGAGATGATTGCCATGGGAGGTCAATGGGAGAGTTGGGGATTTGATGATATGAACTGGCTCGATCCCGGTTACGGTAGGTTATTGGGAGACGTGATTTTTAATGTTTATAATACCCAGGCGGGGGAAATAAACGCTCCGTTCATGAGTGCCGAACGTCCACTATACATTCGTAATGTACCCGAGTTATTCCCTGCTCAGAATCAGATCGACGGTCGTTTCGAACGATTACTCACCGTCTTGGGAGGTAATTATCTTTCGATTAAAAGCAAGAAAGGAAATAATGATGTTGCCTATATTCCATTGTTGCGTAAGAGTGAATTGTACTATATCAAGGGTGAATATCTCGCTTCTGTCGGGCAAGTAGATGCGGCCGTGGAATTATTGAGGGATATAAGAAGCGCCCGGGGAGATATCTCCTTTGACGATCTTAACACGATCTATGACGAGACCGGATACGTGCAGGCAATGCTCACCGATGCCCGGAAAGAATATATCGGGGAGGGACAATCTTTCTACTTGTTCAAGCGCTTGAACCTGCCTGTTTTTGACGGGGTACAGAATATTGACTTCCGGAACCAGTACGTGCTACCCGTTCCCAAAAGCGAGCAAGTAATCTTTTAGAACCAGTGAACCTAAAAAAGTAAATTGAGATGAGATATATAATTATACTTCTTGTGGCCGTGGCCCTTCTCGGGGCTTGTTCCGAGGACAAGTTCACGACTTATGATTCAACGAGATTCCTCTACTTCACGAAAGGAATAACCGCCGATAGCATCACTGAATCCTTTTTCTTTTACCCGGATAAGAATACCCATGATATCAGTCTGGAGCTGTTGTTTGCCGGGAATCCTGTCACGAGTGATGTGGCCTATCGTGTAGATGTCGACGAGAGTCTGACGACAGCTGTCAAAGGGACTGACTTTGATTACGAACCGAATGGAACTTGGCGTGCGGGAAAGGAACGTGACACCCTCGTGTTGAAATTAATCAAGACTCCCAAACTCGATAACCAGATGTTTCGGGTGGTGTTGAAGATTACCCCGACCGATGGCTTCGAGGCCGGACCAACGGCGAACGCCCGGAGTCAACGGGTGGTATTTACTTCGAAGGCAATCGCTCCCACGTGGTGGGATGCTCATATTGTACGTTATTATCTTGGCCCGTATAGCGACGCAAAATATGCCGAATTCATAGAGGCTACCGGGATCAGTGATATGACCGGTTTTGGAGCTACCGAGTTGAGATACTATTCCCTGAAATTGAAATACCACTTGCTGAACCAGAAGAATGCCGGGAACCCGGTCATGGACGGGGGGGCGGAAATGAGTGTTCCTATTGTCGGATAATTAAAATGAAATATCATGAAGATACAGAATTATATATGGAGTGCGATTGTCATGTTTCTCCTTTACGGTTGTTTTGACGATAAGGGAAATTATGACTATACGGAAGTTCCGGCGGTGCAAGTCGTCGAGTACATTACGAATGAGGAAGAACTTGGCAGTTTCTGGGCATTGACCGTCGGTGACGTGATCGAGGCTGAGCCGGTACTAAAGTTCACGGGTGATTCCACTATTCTAGCATTAACGTACGAGTGGGTGGTTGAAAACTCTACTACTCAAGAGTTAAAGACTATCGGGACCGAGAAAAAATTGATTTGGAAAACCGACATGGGCGGGTTTCTCTCGATTTACCTGTTTATCACCGATTCGCTCTCGGGCTATCAAACTGTGGATCGTGGAATTAATATGTGGCCCACGGACAATAATTCTACTTCCGAGGCATGGATGGTTCTTTCGGAAATTGATGGGAAAGCTTGTTTCTCTATTCTTGAGAACGTGAGTAACTGGGAGGGGAGTAACTATGTTTATCGTTTCCGCGAGTTCGTGGATTATTACCCGTTACAGAATGAGGGGCAGGAGTTGGGCGGTAGTCCGGTGAAGATCATGAATCACTGGCTCGGTTCAGGAAGTTCCTCTGCTCCGGGAATGTTGCTTGTTCTCCAGAACGGGGGGATAGGTCCGGTTTACCTTGGTAATCAAGATTATCGCAGAACACTTTATTTGAAGGATGACTTTATTAACGGTGTTTTACCTAACGTGGTATTTAAGGATGCCGTGGCGAACTCGAAAAGTCATGTCCTGCTTTCCGAGGATGGCGGTCTGTACATGAAAGCCGTGGAACATCTTGACGTGTGGTTTGCAGGTAAATATCTTGATGTCCCCGCCAATGTCGAGGGAGGGATGAAAATAGACCGTTTGATACGGATGTCTTACTCCGGGAATATTACTGGAACTTTTGCCCTTGACGTGATGCATCATCGTTTATTATACATCCAGAATGAGAATGATCTGGAGTACGGTGGAACTTGGGGAGATGCGAACGCGATTACCGAGATTTACACGGAACCGGCTGCGGGTATCACGCTTGCGCTAAACGACTTGAAAGATCTGGATATTCTTTATTGTGGCTCTTACGTTGGTTCTGTCCAGTCGGAGTGGGGAATTCCGGATCGCACCGCGGATATGCTTATGTTTTACAAGGATAATCGTGCGGGGAGCGAGACCGTCGGGCAGTATTGTCTTTATACTTTCCGTTTCGCTTTCGATTTTGAGCAATGGGTATTCAAGGCGTATCCCAAGATCGAGCGAGCGTTTCCCGCCGCCTTCCAGTACGCGATTCGTGAGGACGGGCAGTTCTTTGTTTCCCCCCACGGTGACCTGGAGTTTCTCTTCTTCAGCTCCGGAGGTAACAATGGAGAATTGTGGGGATATATCTTCCGGGGAGCGGGAGGAACCGATCCGGTCAAGTTGTTTGATTTTACCGGGCGAAAGATTGTACGGATATCCTCGACGGACTCGGGTAATGGAAGCGGTTCTTCGGGTATGGATTTGACCGTGGCCCTCGAAACGGGCGAGATATACATGTTCAACGTGCATAACTCCCACTTTGGTACCGGAATAACCCCGAAATGGGTATCATCCGAAAGTTACGGGAAGATCATAGACATGCGTTACGATGGTCCTTCCAAGAATGCCATATAAAAGCAATTAAGAATTGGAAATTGAAAAGAGATTTGTAAATCATTTTCAATTTCCAATTACTTCCCCTGTTGCGAAAAAAGAGGCTTTCGAGTACGAGGCTGGGAAGTGGCATTGTCAAATTATTTTATTCGGGGATTGAATTTTTTTTGATTTTCGGGTAGTACCAAGCTGATTTTTAAGTATTTTTATTATGGATGGACAGGGTAAATGCTATCGTGTGATGGAATATTTTCTTAGATAAACAACTTGTAACAAACGAAGAACGGGTTCTTCTCGTGTCTTCACTGGATGATTGCGTTTTTGTGAATAATATTTGAAGTCTAATAAAAAATAGATATGGTAAACCTTGAATCTATTTTGCCGGGCATAAACGCGAAAAATGAAAGATGCTGGGAGCAACTCTACTCGTCTTGCTATGCAGCCATGTGCGTGTACGTGGAATCAATTGTCAAAGACATGGATAGCTCGAAAGATATCGTGCAGGATTTGTTGGTAAATCTCTGGCATTCAGATATTCGGTTTACTTCTGCACGGGAATTAATGGGTTACCTGTATAAATCACTGTATAATAATTCTCTGCTTTATATTCGCAACAAGAAAAAAAGGGCAACGATCCTTGATAGGATGGACCGGGAAAAAGAGTGTGATGACTTTACCCGGGAATTTATGCTTGATACCGTGCGGGAGGAAGTGGTGCGTCTGCTTTATCTGCATATCGGTGATTTACCACGAGTGAGACGACAAATCATGAGATTAAGTATCAGCGGTTTTTCTGGAAAAGAGATTGCCGAACGACTGGGAATCAGCGTGAATACAGTAAAAGTTCAGAAGAATAAGAGTATCAAATATCTGCGTGACCGCTTGCTTGGTTATCGTCGGGAATTGGAGTGGTAAGCCTATCGGACGTTATTCCTGCTTTTAATCTGTTAAATTTAAGATTTTTCTAACACTTTATTTGGAAAATTCAAAATAATGTTATATATTTACAGTGAACGATGGTAGAAGCGTATTTGATGAAATGTTAGTAAACTTTAAAACGGAATGAGATGAAAGCAAAAGGAAATCAAATGGTTATCGTGGTTCTTTTACTAGTTGTCATCACTAGTATCGTTGTTTACACGTGGATAGGGATAGCGGAACTGATGAGTTCGTTTAATCACGTTGCGAGCGAGACGTTGACGACTATAAGAATACCGGGATTGTAAAAGCCTTTGGATGAATGTCCGGTATGAAAAGCCGGTCAGACTTCGGTTAAGAAAGAAGCAGGAAAGGTGAAAAGAGTGGGATTTTAACCGATGAAGGGGAATATGGCGTGTGGCGTCAAGAAACTAAGCCGGTCGAGATGCTTTTGTGGTCAGGTTGCCGGGAATCAGTTCGTGTGATAAAATCCGGGGAAATTCACCGGAGAGATTCTATAACCCGATAAATATTGTTACTTTTGTAGGTGCGAAAATGTATAAATTAAGAATAGATGGCACTTAAAACAATTCGGGTATTATCTTTATTTTCAGGTTGTGGGGGAATGGATTTGGGATTGGAAGGAGGTTTCTCCATTCATCAGGGGTGTGTTAACGAGAAAAATAATCCTGATTTTATCGAGAAGCAGGAAAGAGGTAATATGGTGAAATTACGTTCGACCCGATTCCGTCTCGTGTTCGCCAACGATATATTGAAAGAAGCCCGGACGGCTTGGACCCATTATTTCGCAAAGTACGGGTACGCGCCGGATGTCTATCGGGAGGAGAGTATCGTGGATTTAGTGAAACGCCATAAAGCCGGGGAAAGTATTTTCCCGGGAGAAATAGATATCGTAACGGGTGGTTTCCCGTGTCAGGATTTCAGCGTGGCCGGTAAACGCAACGGTTTTAACTCGCACAAGGATCACAAGGGAAAGATTATTGACGGGGAGGTCGCCTCCGAGGAGACGCGCGGCAAGCTGTACATGTGGATGAAGGAGGTGATAGAGATCACGAAACCCAAATTGTTCATCGCCGAGAACGTGAAAGGACTGGTAAACCTCTCGAACGTGAAAGAGATCATTCAACGTGATTTCTCCCGGGCGGACGGGGATGGTTATCTCGTGCTGGAACCCCGCGTGTTGCATGCCGCTGATTATGGTGTCCCGCAATCCCGCGAGCGGGTTATCTTTATCGGGATACGGAAATCGGCGTTGACACCTGCCGCCCTTGAGGCCTTGACACAAGAAGTAATTCCCGCGGAATACATGCCTTACCCGTCACCAAGTCACGCTTATCATATAAAAGATAAAGGGCTGATGAAAGCCCAGACGGTTGCCGGAATGTTCTCCGGGCTGAAGGAACCGGAAGATAGTGATGATCCTTCCCAGATGGTGTATTCCAAGGCTAAGTTCATGGGGGCCCATTGTCAGGGACAAACCGAGGTGGATATCAACGGGATCGGACCGACAATACGGGCCGAGCATCACGGGAATATCGAATATCGACGATTGTCAAAAGAGCATGGTGGTATCATTGATAGCGAGTTGAACAAGGGGTTGAAGGAACGTCGCCTGACCCCCCGGGAATGTGCATTGATTCAAACGTTTCCCCGGGATTACGAGTTCGTGATTCCCGATCCGGACAGGAAACAAAAGTATATACTCAGTCCTTCGGCTGCCTACAAGATTATCGGGAATGCGGTCCCCCCGTTGCTGGCATACCATATCGGGAAACGGGTTGAAAACTTGTGGAACCTTTATTTCGGATCCCGATGAAATCGTTGTTTGGTTTACAGGTTACGGATAACGAGGCTTTCGAGGAATTGTTGTCGAGAGTTGTGAATATGATGAACCGGGAAGCCGGGGAATTTCCTGATATGTATGGTAATTTACTGGGTAGTAAACTGGAAGATAAAGTGGTGGAGGTGTTGAATCGGTGTGCTGTCGGGACTTGTTTCGAGGGGCAGATCGTGAAGTATTCAGGGCAACGTTTTCCCGATATTGTTATTAGTGATTATTACGGTGTGGAGGTTAAAACCACGAAAGCGAATCACTGGAAATCAACCGGAAGTAGCGTGGCCGAGGGTACCCGGGTAGAAGGTGTGGAACGGGTGTACCTGTTGTTCGGGAAGATGTGTGAACCGATCCGTTTTATTTGTAAACCTTACGAGGCCTGTTTGTCGGAGGTCGTCGTGACGCATTCTCCGCGTTATCTGGTGGATATGAATCTGGGAGAAGGGGAGACCATTTTCGATAAGCTTGGCGTGTCTTATGATGAATTACGGGGACAGGCGAATCCGATCCGCACGGTTCTGGATTATTACCGTTCCCGGTTGAAAGAGGGGGAGGAGTTGTGGTGGTTGGATAATGATCATTCGGGAACTTCCAATCTTGTTGTCCGGATGTGGAGTGCTTTGTCTCCGGAAGAGAAACAGGCGTACCAGATGAAGGGATTTGCCTTTTTCCCGGAATTATTGAGTAACCACTCGGATAAATTCAACCGGATGGCTGTTTGGCTTGCTACCGGGGAAGGGGTGGTTTGTCCGAACCTGAGGGACGTGTTCTCGGCGGGAGGGAAGGATTGTATCGAGCAGGATGGGGTGATTTATCCGGGCGTGTCAAAGGTGATTGGTAAATTGTATCGTGGTTTACCGTCCGTGAAACAACACGTGTTGTCTGCCGATCGGTCTCTCCTGACGGAGTTCTGGGGATGTCCTTTGAGGGAAGGGGACGAGTGGAGAGCGTGGTGTCAACTGGCGATCAAGAATCTTGAAACAATCAATACCACCGGGCTCCCCTTGGAAAAACTGATCCGTTAGTCCGGCTTTCTTACAATTTCAAACGAAAAATATCGGAAACCTGTTGGAAGCCGTGATGCTCGAAGAAGCGGTGTGCCGAGTGATTATTGACTCCCGATTCGAGATAACAATCTTTCACTCCCCGTTCCCGGAAACTGGTCGTGGCACGTTGCAGGAGTTCCTGCCCGATATGTTTTCCCCGGTACGCCGGGTCAACGCTCAGATCAAAGACCTGTCCGTAAGGTGCGGCACCGTCTTCGGTGATTCCGAATAGGATGAAACCGGTAATCTCTTCCTCGTCCAGGTAAAGGAGAAGCGTGTTATCGGGGTTGGCTACCTGACGATCGAGGTATTTCAGCCATGCTTCCTGATAGTCGGGAGCCAGTTCGTTACTGTCAAGGGCGACACCCATTTGTAGTTCGCCGTGGGAAATATAAGCCTTGTGTGTCTCTATTATTTTAGAAAAAAACTCGCAAAGGCGGGTGCGATAATCGGTTGAATACGCTTTTATCATACGTGTATATTAAAATTGTTGTGTTTTCTTTTTGTAATGTTTCTTCTTGAGATAGTGGATGATCATCCGGACCATGACTTTCATGCTGAAGTAAATGCCGATCGTGGTGATCACGACCAGCAGGATAGCCGTGAATACCCCGAATTCCTTGGAGATCATGGAGAACACGGGAGCTTCGCCGTTCCCTTCCAGCAACACGCCGAAAAGCGAGGCGATGGAAATGAAAAGGAGAATGTTTTTCGTGTTGTTCGCTTCTTTCAAGTCCGCGATGTTGTTGGCGTTGTTGAGCGATTTGTCCACTCTTTCGGTGATATCTTTCAATTGCAATTCGTCATTCTCGATTCGCAATCGACGACTTGTCTCGTGATACATGTGCTTGTGGGACACGTAACGGAGGTAGCGTACGGAGTCAAGTTGCAGGATGAAATCCGAGAGGCTGATACTCAGTCGGGCGTTCTGCTCGATCATGTCCAGAATCTTGTCGTTGATCAGCGTGAACCCTTGTTGCCCGTCTCGTGATTCGGGATTACTGCCGTCCTTGATAGCCTGGCGTGAATTGAATATATACTTGTTCAGCACGTAGTTAATGGCGTGTTTCTTTGCCAGCAGGATTTCAATGATCACGAGGTATTCCGGCCAACTGACGTGATAGCGGTCACGTCGGGCGAGGTGCTTTTTCCAGTCGGTAGGGGATTCTTTACCCCGGTTCCCGTAAGTGCCGATCACGAGACTCATGTTCTCGTTTGCCAGCACGAGGTCGTCGGTGTCGATGGCGATGTTTTTCCCGCAGATGTCCTCGTAGCTGGAGTCCATGCGGTAGGGCCATTCCTCGGGGTAAAGGCTCATCAAGCCGACGAGTTCCGCTTTGTGACATTGTTCGATGTGCTCGATCACTTGATCCTCGCGCATCTGGTCAAAACGGATGCGGCCGGAGTGACCGATGGTTTCCCAGATATCGAGGAAGATATAATTGTGGCATCCGTACTCGAATTCTTTATCTTCTTTGTCTTTGCGGGCATCCTTGGATTTCTGCCTGTCAAAAAAATAGCGATAACGTCGCTGCACTTCCTCGAAGGTGATCCCTTTCGTGCGGACGGTCGTGGGATGTGCCACGGAATGTTCGTCAAGATGGAGATCGCTGATTGTTACCACTTTGAGCGATCCGTCAATCTCTTGTCCCTTCTTCTTGTTGTTGTATACCCAATGCTCGACATGTTGCACGATCCCGGCAACGGCGATAAGCTGGTCGGTGTTGAAGGGAGCGTCTATCCGGCAGAACTTGGTGTTGTTTATTTTCCCGTTCGAAGTCACGATGATCCGGTAGGAAATCTCGACCGTTTTGTTGAAGAATACGGCAGCCCGCACGTGTACATGGCCGTGTAGCTTGGCCGGGGTGTTCCCGCCGATGTCGATGCAGATGTCAAAACCTTTCAGGCGATAACGGTGGATGATTTTGTCAGAGTGGGTGAATAATTGGTCGTCGAAATTTCCGTCATCATCCTTTTTGATAAAGAAATTTGTTTCGGATGTTAGGGGAATTTCGATCCCGGCAGAAGTAAAGGTCTGTATCAATATGATTGAGAAGTCATTGTATACAAGACCGGATTCACACTGGTTATAATTTCTCATAGCATGCACGTTTGTCGCGAATGTAATTAAATTCCGTGAATGCTGGATATATTTGTTAATAATAGTTTATATGCGAACAAACGTTAAGTGGCGGCGAGAGTGATTATCGTGCTGTTTTACAGCCACTCGCGCCGGAGTCTCCCTGGTAAGTTAACGATAAGTTGCCGATAAGTTACCGATAAGTTGCCGATGTGCAGCGGTAACTTGTGGGTGATTTTATCTTGACCTGTCGTCAATATATCATTGAAATATAGTGTCGTATTCTCGGCAACTAATACGATGCAGGCAGGGTCGGGATGGGGAAGAAGAAAAAGGCTGACGAAAATGTCAGCCTTGTATTAGTTCTTTTACGAAAGGCGTGGCCGGGGAGGTCCGGATGTTGTCGGGAGTGTCGAGTTGTTCTACATTTCCCTTGTTCATCACTAGCACGCGGGTCCCGAGTTTCAACGCCTCTTTTATATCGTGGGTTATAAAAACGATCGTGACTCCCAGTTGTTCGTGGATGCGCAATATCTCGCTTTGAAGCATCTTGCGGGTAATCTCGTCCACGGCTCCGAAAGGTTCGTCCATGAGCAGGATGTCCGGGTTGGCGGCGAGGGCACGGGCTATACCCACTCGTTGACGTTGACCGCCGGAAAGTTCAGCGGGATAACGGTCGAGCATTTCCTGATCGAGTCCAAGGACCTTGATCAGGCGTTCAACTGCCGCTCGGGTTCGATTCTTGTCACTGCCGTTTAGTAGGCTCGGCACGTAAGCGATATTCTTGCGGATTGTCATGTGGGGAAAGAGTCCGATTCCCTGTATAACGTACCCGATATTACGACGCAGGAGAGTTTGGTTCTCTTTCGAAATATCTTTGCCGTTCACGCGAATGATCCCGAAAGTGGGGGAGATCAGGCCGTTGATCAGTTTTAATACCGTGGTCTTTCCCGATCCCGAACTCCCGATGATGGTGAGGAATTCACCTCGTCGGATGTTTAGGTTGAAATCTTTCAGGATTTCCCGTTCACCGTACAGCTTGGTGACGTGTTCGAAACGGATGGCAATATCATTTTCCATAGCTTAGTTGTTGGTTAAGTAATCCTTTTTTCTTCAAGAACTCGGCGGCTACTTCACGTTCGGGGCGGTGTTCGATATCCACTTGGTAATTCATGTCTGCCATATCGGAATCAGTCAGTATACCTTTCATCTTTTCAAGAATACCTTCCAGTTCGGGATGTTCCCGGAGGGTTTCCTCACGAACAACCGTCGCGCAGTAGTAGGAGGGGAAGAAGTGCTTGTCGTCCTCTAGCACGGTGAGGTGTGCCTTGCTCAACTGGCCGTCGGTTGTGAATATGTTGATCACGTCAATCTTGCCCGATTTCATGGCCTCGTACTTCAAACCGATATCCATGTCGAGGTTCTTCTTGAATTTGAAGTTGTAGTAAGCACAAAGGTCGGCGTACCCGTCATTGATCTCGTAAAAATCATACTCCGCGCCAAAGGTGAACTGGTCGGGATGGAGTGCCAGATCGGAAAAGGTTTTCAAATTATACTTTTTCGCCAGATCGTTGCTGACCGCCAGACTGTAAGCGTTGTTAAATCCGTAGGGAGAAAGCCATTTCAAGCCGTATTCCCGGGAATACACTTCATGTAGCACGGCGTGTAACTTGTCGGCCGGGAGTAGGGTGTCTTTTTTCAGGATCACGAGCCAGCCCGTACCCGTGTACTCGGGGTAGAGGTCAAAGTCTCCTTTAACCAAGGCCGGGTGAATGTTGCTTGTGCCACCACCCACGCCTTTCGTGATTTTCACTTGTAAGTCGGAATTCTCCTCGATAAGCAACGAGAGCATTTCACCGAGAATAAATTGTTCGGTCATGGGTTTCGTCGCGATACGTATGGTATCTTTCTTCTGTTGACATCCCCATAACAACGCGAGCCCGACGAGAGTCGCGACTAAACCGTGTTTTATACCTCTTGTCATAGTAATTTGCGTTTTCGTTTAATATACTTTTCGTAGCGTCCCACGCCCCAGTCGGCCAGCAAGGCAAGCAGGGCTATTAATAAACTCCCGGCAATCGTCATTGCCGAGTTGTTCGTCGTGATTCCGCGATAGATGGCTACACCGAGGCCCCCGGCACCGATGAACGCGGCGATACCCGTGAGGGCGATCGTCATGACCATCATGTTGCGGATGCCCGCGAGGATCACGGGAAAAGCTAACGGGATCTGTATCTTGTAGAGGATTTGGAAAGTCGTGCTTCCCATACCCCGTGCCGCCTCGATAATCTCTTTGTCGATGCCGATGATTCCCGTGTAGGTGTTATGTACCATGGGGAGCAGGGCGTAAATTGTCAGGGCGATGATCGCCGTGGTGTTTCCGATACCCGAGAAGGGAATCAGGAAACCGAAGAGGGCGATTGATGGGATGGTGTAGATGAAGTTCGTGAGTCCCAGCACGGTGGATGAACTCTTGCGGTAGAGACTGATCAAGATGCCCAGTCCCAACCCGGTAATTGCCGCGATCACGATGGAGATCAGCGATATTTGCAGGTGTTCTCCCGTGAGACTCAGGAAGAATTGCCAACGATCAACGTATAGCGTGTAGATTTCTTTAATCATCTTCTTGGTTTTAAAAGGTTAGAAATAATATCCCACGTTCACGTTGAAGCGGGCATGCCAGGAATCGCTCTCTCCCCCGGGACCGAAGCCGTTGAAATCGGGACCTAGCCAGCCGTGGTTCTTCCCCAGCGCGTAGTCGACATATATACACACGGGGCCACCGTCGAGCATGCATCCGGTCACGTTCTGAAAGCTATCCTTGTAATCGTTGTTCCGCTTGTCAAGCCAACCGAAGTCGTTGTACACTTGTACTTTCTTCAAGAACTTCCGGTTCACGGGGATCGTGTAGCCCGCACCTAGCATGTATACGTTGGCTTTCGCGGCCACGAGGTAGGGGGCCCCGTAGGCGGTCATGGATAGTACTTCGTCGTCTTCCCCGTCCGCGTTCTTGGGGTACATGGCGTAAGTGGTCAGTTGCGCTTTGAGGCTGATTCGTTCCGTGGCAAGTTCGTAGTGCAGGGCGAGCGCGTAATGCGTGCCGTTGTCCCGGGTATCAAGATTGTAAAGTTGTCCGAACTCCGCGGAACCTCCCAATCGTTGCCGGGTAGACTCCCCGAATTTATAAAAGGCTTGCCCGTTGAACTGGTTGATCTCTTTGTTACGTCCGGCCACATCGTAACCGTAGCGGTCATCGGTAGTTTCGTTGTCCGAGCCGAACAGTAACTCGTCGGCGTTCTTGAAAAAGGCGAAGGTGAAGTCCCAGTGATCGCCTTGGTACAGGTATTTGATTCCCATGTCCGAATCGTCTTCCAACCCGATGTAGTAAGCGATTTGCAGGAAGAAATTGTGAGAAGCGATCGGTTGTATTCCGAAAGGTACCCCGGTCAATCCAAGTTGAATTTGGTTCCTATCGTTGAATTGGTAGCCGATCCACCCGTATTTCAACATGGGCCCACCGAAGTCCTTGCTGTAAAAGCGGTAGTCGGCACTGAGCAGGATGTTACGGTACGATCCCGAGAGTTTGAAATATAACACGTCGAAACCGAAATCCCCGCCACGATCCCGGTGTCCGGGTTTCCAGTCACAAAAATTGTAATTAAAACGGAGTGCCCCGCCGAGTCTGAATTTCGGTAATTCCCGCTCCTGCGCTTGTGTTATCACCACGAGTAACGTCATGCATATCCCTAGAAATAGTCTTTTTTGTCTCATATACATTTACATTCAAATTGCATCTTTCGAGGTGTAACGGAAAACGTTAAAAAATAGTTTGCTTAAATTTATAATTTGTTTGCATAAACACGCTCAATATAACTAAACAGCCGAAATGTAGAACTATTTTAAGTGTTTGATCGTTAAAGGAAAAAGATAACGGTAAAATAACTTTTAAAAGATAGATAAGAATGGACAAGAAATTTATAAATTACACGGATTGGCAACAGACGGCCGACACGGTACACATGTACCTCCAGATGCTAGGCAAGGTAAAACTGGTACGTTGTCACAAGCGTCCTGAATGGGCTCACGTGCGGCTGTACCTGACAGTGGAGGGGATGAGCACGGGTATTATTCCCGGTGACGATTCGCCTTTCGAGATCCAGGCGAATTTCATGAAACACCTGATCCTGTTCCGAAACGGAAACGGGAAGGTTGTCACGTTTACTTTACAGGACGGGCTGTCCGTGGCGGAGTTCTACAAGCAATTCATGAAGAGCTTGGAGGAGATCGGTTCCCCGACGGCGATCAACGTGCGGGCCCAGGAGTTTTATGATCCGGTTGATTTCGACAAGGACACGAAACATCATCACTACGACAAGGAGGCCGTGCAACTCTGGCATCAGAATCACCTTTTCGCTCACGAGGCTTTACGGGGATTCTTGTCTGGTTTCCGGGGGAAAGTGGATGGCCCGGCGTACTATTTCGGGACGATGGATCTCACGGGAATCGTGTATAGCGGTGAATCGGCCCCGTTTGGCATGAACAAGGCGATTTCCGATCCCGCTTTTGACGAACGCTATTTCGAGTGCGGGTTCTGGCCGGGAGACGTGAATTATCCTCGTCCGGCCTTCTACGGGCTACCTTACCCGTTTATTGGTGATATCAAGGGAAACGATCATTTGATTCGTCCGGCCATGGCTATCTTTAAACCCGAAAAGAAGGAGTTTTTCCTGACGTTGGAAGATGCTTTTGCTTACGATGATCCGTTTGAGGCTGTACACCAATTCTTGGAATCAAGTTTTGATATCATGCAGAAGGTTCGCCCGTGGCAACATCTTGATTGGATCACCACCCCGTTGAGTTACACGAAATAACGGTAGGGATTTTTTTATTCGGAACGTTTCACGATCCGTTGTTTCTGTTGTTTGCAATAAATACAATAGCTGTAATGCACAGTCCGTAAATTGCCACAATCGGGACAACGGTATTTTTCCCGTTGTTGTCGTGTAAAAGCATCTTCCCCGTATTCCTTGATGTAGGCGAGGTTGTCGAGCATGCTCATGTTGTAGTTTGTCCGGTATCTTTCGTCCAAAGCCCGGAGACGCCTGCAAGGAAATTTAGGACATTCGAAGCAATACCCCTGTTTCTTCTCGCATCTTGTAATGACGCAATGGGTGGTTCTGCCTCTACATCCGGGACAGTTCTTTTTCTTGTTCTGGAATGAATGGCACAACTCGCAGTTCATCCCGCAGGGAGCCAAGGTGGTGATCAGATTCATTTTCTATACGGTATTATAGATTCTATACAAATATAGAAAATAACTTGATTTTTATTATTATTATTCATATATTTAAGGAATTATATTACTAACTAAATTTAACTGTCATGGGGTTCGAAGGACATGTTTTTGATGCTATACGGCGTACGGAAGAGAATCGAAGATTGATTCAGCAACGTCGGGATCGGATGAAATCTCTTATCGAGAAAATGAACGAGAAATCTCTTCCTGGCTATCCGGATAAGGTCCCGGAAGAAGAATTGGATCAAATCAGGAGAGACATCGTGAAAAGGGAATATGATGAAAAGATGTATTATTTCCGCTTCACAGTCTATTTTGTGGGAATCATACTGTTGGTTATGTTCGTGGTTTGGGGGGTGTGGAAATTGTGGTAATTTTGTAGGAGACTTTTCAGCCCCCTTTTATAATGTATTTTTATTATTTCCATATAATTGGTTTATCCACATCGCGAAGAGTTTATCTGTTACCGAAAAGGCTTTGTTGATTTCGGTAATGATGTCTTTGTCGAGTAATTTCTTCGAGGCAGATTGGACGGAACTTGCCGATGTCAGGCTGTGACGCTTGATAAATTCGGATGATGTGATACGTTCCGCTTCACCGTCTTTGGCAATGGCATATAGCAATTCTTTCTGTTTTTCAGGAATGTTTGACAATATTTCGCGGAAGATCGTGTCGTTGGCAGCAATCATATTGTCAATAGCGGCTTGTATGGTTTCGAGTGTACACTCTTCTTCCTCGGGAGTATCGGCAAACGCTTCATTGAAAGTCTTTTGAATGTAGTAGGTATGCCCCTTGAAAAGGTGGTAAACTTTTTCAATGTTCTCGGTTGCAATATGTCGGTTGCGTTTTTCAAAATGCCCCACGATAAATGGAATATAAATTTCCGGAACAATCGCTTTCAGTTCTAACATATCCGCGCTGTGATAGAACGGACGTGCGGCTGAAGTAAACATTTCTTGCATCATGTGGCGTTCGCTACCGGCGAAAATGAAATTACTGTTACGAAGTTTCTGTATATGTGTTCGTAGCAATGCTTCGATATTCTTTTCTGGATATTTAGCGATTTGCTGGAATTCGTCGATGGCTACGATACAGGGCTTGTCTGCATTGGCAAGGTACCGGAAGATTTCCTCCAACGTGTATTCCGGTCGGTCGATGTCGCCCAATTCCACGTTGAACGTTGGTGTTCCCGAAATGGGATCGAATCCGAATTTGCCGCTTATAGACTTGATGGTCTGGATAAAAAGGTTGGCCATTTTACGGCTTCGAGGCAGCAGCGTTTCATAAATTTCTCGCCCAAGGAGATAGGTAAATTCGCGGAGACTCGACGTGTGAAGTATGTCGATAAAAAATGTATAGTATTCCTTGCTGATTTCGGGTTTGTCATAACAAAACCGAATTAGTCCGGTTTTCCCCATTCGTCGAGGAGAAATGATTACCAAATTATTCCCATTGGTAATAGATTTGACGAGCCGTGCGGATTCTGTTACTCGATCGCAAAAATACTCCGGCTCGATCTTGCCGGTAACTATAAACGGGTTGATAATTTTTGCCATGAATTTTATTTTGATGTAAAAGTAATTATTTTATATGAATTATGCAAATGAAATAATGGGTGCTTTTTTACTTTTTGATATGACAAGTATCGAGGATGGTGCGCCTCGTAAGGAGAATTTGGGAAATGAGCGTTTGATACAATTATGCAAAGAAAGAGTCTAACAAGTTAATTTACCTAGAACTACCACCCCTAACCCCTCTTAGCACAGGAGGGGAAACCGCTTGGTTATCAATTCTCCCCCTGTGTAAGGGGGAGCTGGAGG
>NZ_QUHC01000011.1 GCF_003479425.1 Odoribacter sp. AF15-53
AAAAGGGTCAAAGTCGCGTGGCTTTTCCACAACGCTAACTATTCTTTGTATGTAATTGTTGTTGTTACTTCTAGCTCTTTTGTTCCATTATGATTGGAATACTCTTTAATAACAGTAACATTCCCTTCAGAATCAAACTCATATTCATAATTAATATTATTGTTTTTAGTCATTCGTAAGTTTTTATTTTTAATTCCAAAATAACCGTACATAAGTAGTATGTTATCTGGATTATCTTCTATAAAATAGTTTATACCAAAACTTTTTAGAAGTTCAGGATTGTAAGTGTATTCTTCTGTTTCGTGTGCATCTGTTCCATATGTATAAACTTGTTTGATAACATTTCCGTTACTCCAAGTAAATGAGTAATCATCTTCACCACTTTCGCTCTCTATACTTAATAATTGATTTAATTTATCGTAATGATAAGTAGCTGTTTTGTAATCGCCTGTTTCAGATATAACAACACCTTTTTCGTTTAAAACGTAAACTGCATCAATATTTTCTGTATAGTCATTTCCTTTTTCAACTTCTTTTCTTGTAATTTTATCTTTTTCATAAGTGTACGTGACATCAAGAGTTGTTGCATTATCTTCCCAACGATAACTGATAACACGCCCTTCCTTGTCATAACTGAAATTTTTATAAGAGTTTTTATAGCCGTCTTTATCAGTGGATGTGATTTCACTAATTTTTTTTTCTACCGAAATGACATCATCTTTGTCGTCATCATCTGAACAAGCAACAAAAATAGAAGTACATAACATGATTAATAACAATATGTTTTTCATTTGATATAGTTTTTAAATATGATTATTCTTTATATGTAATAGTATATGTTGTAACTTCTCCTTCTGAAGTTGCTTTAATTGTACTAACGTACCCTTCTGTATCAAGTGTGTATTCATAACTAGAATAATTACCTTCTTTTTGAAGTAAGTTCTTGTTACGTTTTCCCATATATCCGTAATCCATGAGGAATGCATCAATCTCGTTGATACCTCCGACAAACCACCCCAAATTACCTTTATACTCGTTTGTTGAATAAGTGTATTCAAAAGTGTCGTACTCCTGCCCATTATACTTTAAGGATTGTTTGGTAACATTACCATTTTGCCATGTGATATTTGTTTCCCAAGTTTCTTCTTTTATATTTAGAAGTTGTTCGTTTGCATCATAAGTGTAACTACTTTTGTCACCTTCTTCATTTGTACTAGATGTGATTAACCCCTTATCATTGAGTAAATAAGTTATCACGTATTCATTCTCAACTTCTTTAGCAACGATTTTCCCAGTTTCGTAAGTATAAGCAGTTGTTGAAATACCTTCAGGATCATTATTGACAATTTTAGTGATCCTCCCTTGTGCATCATACGTGAATAGAATGTCATAATTATGACCGTTCTCCACAACTGAAATCTTACTAACCAGTTTCTCTTTTCCTGCTGGTTTGTCCTTTTCGTCATCATCATCAGAACAAGCTACAAATACCGTAGCGCATAACGCTAATAATAAAAAAATCTTTTTCATTTTAAACTATAATTTATCTTTACTTCCAACCACCAAAGAAGTAATTAATATAAACAAGAAAGCGTGGTAGTTGTTAGTCTATTCAGTAAGAGGTACGACCAAGTAACCTTTGCAGAAATAAACAGCAACCCCACGCTAAACCATTTATATATAGTAAATATATATACGGCAAGCATGAGCGTTTGTATCGTTTACCCCTCTGCATTAAAATTGGTCGTTTTCTTACTGAGGATAAAGCTAAACGCTTCCATTAATTCAATATGTCCGCCATCCAGTAAACCGAATGACACCACAAAAGTAAATAAATTTCAGCATCTAACAAACGCAATTTAGGGTTGCTGTGTGGCAAAATTAGGCTAATCAATGGAATAAAAAGAATTTATTCCCAACGGTTTTCACTCTATAAACCATTTATAGGTGTTATCACCATGCAAAGCTCTATCTATTCCTTCTGTTAATTGTGTGGCGTTTAATGACCTATCAAGAAAATTATCTATGTAACTACTTTTATTCGCACCTGTAAGCATGTTATAGAATTTCCATAAATTAATTTCATTCTCTCCATGCTCCCTCTTGAAATTGTCATCGTTGTAATACGCTTTAGCCACCATGTTAATCTGGCTATCCGTCAACTCCATGCATGGTAAACGTTTCTTCTCTCTGGCAGGCAAGCATTGATACAGCCTACTTTTACCCAAGAATTGTGCGAATTGATGTTCAGTGAGGTAAGAACCTGTAAAGCTTTTCATCAACCTTAAATGCTTTTCCGCATCATATTGTTGAAATAACTTCATCACATCTCTAAATAGATCATGGTAACTCATCGCTCTTAAATCAGTCTGGAATCCATCTGTAAATGTACACAGGTTACAACATACTTTATTCTGGAATCCAATCGCTACACTGAATCTTTCTGATGTCTTCTTTGAATAGAGGTTCTCCCTGTTATACGCTCTCACTCCCGTAATACATAGATTAATCCTGTTACCATTTATAGATTCATAGATAGTAGGAATCTCAAACACAAATGCCATTCTTTCATAATATATAGTTTTATCTGTTTCCAGTAATTCTGCCACTGGTTTATGTATGGCTTCTGGAATCCTACCTTTTATAACATGGCTAACCATTATATCAGGTTCGTCTATACTTTCCCCTCTAAACAATTCACTAGCCACCTTCTGCACCGTTTCAATAAATGCTGGATGGGATATTGTCATCTCGTTATCCTTGCTGAACACTGGCACTATACAATCATTCTTTAAATGCTGTATATCTATTGGCGTGGTGTTAGCCTCTATGAAATGTTTCCTCCTTTCCTTCTTGGTAGGTTCATTTACCACTTCATAAGGAGTGTAGGTAGGTTCTTCTTGCTTGACGTTATTACTGCCAAATAAAACTGGCAACAATCCTTCATTCTGGCTTGGAATTAATATTGCTGTACTCATAATCTAGTCTATTTAACGATGGTGGAAATATTTAAATTTTCAGTTTATATATACAATTCAGAAATTCTCCACCAACCTTGATTTATAATGTTCATTATCACTTTCACTTGATTTATTTATCCTCTAGCATCATGCCAGTTAAAAAATTGAACTGGAAATGTATTTATAGTTTACGTTCTATTGGTGGTGAGAATTATTGTCCCTATTGGCTATATATACCAATCCAGACAAAAATCCACCAACCTAAATTTCTAAAGTTTACCGTTAGCTGAATAACTGTAATAACCCTCTTCATAGTAGAGGACGAGATCTAGCAAGTCTACATCTATATATGAAAGTGCTATTTTTATTTGCTGTACCAGTTCATCATCCTGTTTAGTTGGCTTTATATCACCAGAAGGTTGATTTATACAAACTATTAAACTCTTACAATTAGAGAGTGCAGCCAGTTGTACTATAAACCTAATATCCGTGATGTTGTAAGATAACGCACCTTCACTTATTGTAGATATGCCTAACACTTGATTCCTACCATTTAACAGGATAACTCTAGTTGAGATATGGTGTTCCACGGTATCTTTAAATGGTGAAACCAGTAACTCGTGGACATCTTTTGCTGTTACTATTTTATACCTTTTAGAAGGTTTGGTATTATTCCTGTACACCAGTTCCACCACTGGCACTTTTATCAATTCTTCTTTCATGATATTGTTTTACTTGATTTTTAATTTGAATACGTTAATGGTAATGAAATTTAGAAAGTTGTAAGTTTATCAGGTTTGGCAATGGAGAGGAAAGATTCTTGTTTATACTGCCTGTTTAGAAAGGTGATACTTCCTTCACTTTGGCATAACAATATCTTTCCCCTTCCCACTGCGCTCCCTGTCCCTGTTCCTTCTCCACTAAAGGATTATTTTAGTAGAATAATGCTTTTACAAAAAAAAGAAGTAGAGATTACTCTCTACTCTTCATCAAACAGTATGGCGAATTTCCATACAGTTAGCGTGTACTCGTTCCCGTTGTAACTGGCTGGTGTTTCCATGCTACCACAGCAAATAATAGTTTGCCCGTCTAGGATAGAAAACAAATCCTCGTAACTGGTATTTACTGCCAGAGGGTAAATGTATTGTAGCCTGTCTTTATACTGTTCCTCTATAACTGGATCACACGGGACATCATCGGGTGTTATCCCCGTTTGCTTGGAACCTTTCACCATGTTACGGATTCTAATATCTACCCTTTCATCCCCTTTCATGCAGGAGAGGGAAATACTTGTTGGGTCTTCACCCTTGAATCCAATAACTTTTAGAATATCACCCACTTTTGGAGGTGCTGGTAACGTGACCAGTTTGCCCGCCAGTTTAGATTTACTAATGTCTGAAAAACATTTAGGCATGATAACCTTGTTCACTTCAAAATCTTTTTTTAACATGATAATTTGTTTTTAATTAATTGATTTTTTTCCAGAGATGGGTGGGGGATGTAAATGGTACACTACCCTAGCATGGAACACTCTCTATATATAATGCCAACCTGAAATTAAAGGGGAGGGGGTGTTTTATAGAGGATTCTCTATTTTAACCACTCTAATTCTCTCTATATATAGAATATATTCTTAACTTTGTATAGTTGTATCAATCAAAGGAGAAGCATGGAGATACGTTTTGAAACTAAAGCGGAAAGTCAAGCCAGACGAGAGAGGGAGGCTCTGGAAAGAACCCCTAACGAGAGATTTATATTCTTTTTGCGTCTGGTCGCCGAAATTGGCAAGTTTCAAACTTTGAAGGAGAGAACAAGTAACAATTTTATTCTTGAACGGAAAAGATGAACCTTAATTTCGAAGAAGATGTATGGATGTTTATATCCTTGGCACAAAAGTATCAGGTCAGGATGTTAATGGTAGGTGGTGGTGCTGTCAATTTTTACGGCTACCAGCGTCACTCTGCCGATGTCGATTTCTGGATTGATACCACCCCCTCTAACTTGCTAGCTTTAAGAAATGCCTTGAATGAACTTGGTTACGAGTTCGATGATTTTCCAGAGGACGTGAAAAACGGTCAACAAAATATATCCATAAAGATAAGTCCCGTTATAGATATAGAATTAATCACTTCCTTTAATCCAGGCAGGAGTTTTGATGAATGTTACGAGCAAAGATACTCTGCCACGAACACTGTAAACGGTGAAACTTTCTCTTATGACGTGATAGCCTTTAACGATTTAATTAATAGCAAAATAAAGGCTGGACGTCCTAAAGATTTGTATGACGTGATAGAACTCAGGAAGATTCAAGAGAAGAGCAAGTAAGTACTTATACATGCAGCACTGGCAACTTCACTTTTTTTTCTAGCTGGGCAACATTCTCTTTATAACATTTAGTATTTATCAATGAAGTAAGGGTTGGTGGAAAATTTCTAAAATGTATATACCGACTAGAATTTTATATTTTCCCACCAGATATAAACAGTGATAATTTCTTACCTTTGTAATCAACTAAAAATATGGCAACATGAATAGTAAGTTGGTTGATTTATTAAGAGAGGTGGATTCATTGAAAGTGCGGTTATCTTCCTTACGTCCTTTACCTGTCGAGGCATTAAAGAAAATTCAGGATGCTTTAGATATCGAGTACACTTACGAGAGTAACCGTATAGAAGGGAACACGCTTACATTGCAGGAAACGGCACTTGTTGTCAATGAAGGAATCACTATTTCTGGTAAATCCATGCGTGAACACTTGGAGGCAATCAACCATGCAGAAGCTATTGACTATATAAAGGAGGTTGCTAAACAGGATATTGAAATAAGTCAAAGAACTATCAAGGAGATTCATGCACTCGTGTTACACGGTATAGATAGGGAGAATGCTGGAAGTTATAGAACCGTACCCGTGATGATTTCGGGTAGCACTCATGTACCACCTCAACCTTATTTGTTGGAGAAACTAATGGAAGATTTCATGCTGACATTTCAAAGTATGGAAAAAGAAAACGTTCATCCAGTTATTATTGCCGCCTATTTGCATGATGAACTGGTGAGGATACATCCATTTATAGATGGCAACGGGCGTACTTCTCGACTTCTGATGAACCTCTACCTGTTGCAAAAAGGTTATACCATTGTTACCCTGAAAAGTGATAATGACATGAAGTTACGTTATTATAAAGCTTTGGAGTCTTCTCACACGGAACAACAACATGATGATTTCTACTTGTTGGTTGCCGAAGCTGAAAAAGCATCTCTAGAGAGGTATATTTCTATTCTGGGATAAATTAAAATGTCGTGAAAATATTTAGACAAAAACATGGAAGCAATAGAAAATCTCTCGCCTAGATATTTAGAATCTTCAATTTTATTAGAAAAAGAAACATCTTTCTATCAACACAAAACTGCAAAAAAAGCAAGTAATTTGACCATCATAGAAGTTTTGAATTCCATCCAGCAAGGTAAATATATTAAAGAAGTTTCTAAAATTAGAGATTTAGTAGCCTCACAAAGAATTGACGAATCCAAAATATTGAAAAGTAGATTACCCGCCGTCACATTCAGTGGTCTTTTTAAAAATGGACACCAAAAATCTAATCTATATTACTATAATAATATCATTGTCTTCGATATTGATAAAATGAGTAAGCAAGAAGTTGATTCTATATATCAGAAGTTGAGTAAAGATGAATATATCATATCTCATTGGTTATCTCCTTCAGGAAATGGAATTAAAGGATTAGTATATATTGTGTACTCTCATTGTATTACTTTGAAAGAAATTCATACATACCATAAAGCCGCCTTTAAAAAATTACAAGAATATTTTCTGAAACAATATCAAATAGAATTAGATTCTTCTGGAAATGACACATCCCGCTTATGCTATCTCTCGTATGATCCTCTACTTAGAATAAAAAATAAATTTAAGCCATTTATATATAATGAAAGTATTGAATCTTTTTCCCCACCCCCAAACTCTCGTTCTCGAAAAAAGAAGATTATAAATAATAATGAACAAAATATTTACTCCATAAGTAAATATTTTTTGAATCCAGAAGGTAAGAACAAACCACAACATCGAGAAATATTAAATACTCTTATTCGTTTTCTGAGAAAGAAACATTTATCTATTACAGAAAATTATGAACAATGGTTTCGTGTTGCCTTTGCAATTGCAAATACTTTTTCTTGTGATATTGGATTAAAATATTATTTGCAATTATGCGAATTAGATGGGATTAGATTTGATGAAATTGGCAGTCGAAAAATTTTAAAATATTGTTATGAAAATAGTAATGGAGATATTACTTTTGCAACAATACTTTTTTATGCACAAAAAGTAGGATTTAAAACGGGGTGATTACGAAAGTTTGGTTTAGTTCACTAAATCAAAAGTGTCAATGGAATAAAGGTCTTGTTTTATCGAGGACTCCATTAGGAATTCGGAAACACATAAGTTTGTTGTCAGAATGGAATTTTATTAGTCTCGAAATTACCCCGTTTTTATGATACAATTTGAAGATTACATCTCAGCAGATAATATAATCGACATCCTTTGTCGGCTAAGAGCTAAACTTGCAGACCAAAGGCATAAAAAGCAATTATTACAACATCTAGCTATATATAAAGAAACAAAAAAGACAGGACAAGATAGGCTATCTGCAATTAATTCTATTTTGCCCCCCAGAAGTAAATGGGTTTCATTAAAAGAAAAGACAAGAACGAGAGAATTTATAACACATGATAACAGAAAATACAAACAACCGATTTCCTCTTTTGCAAAAAATAAAAAAAGTATCAAATTAACTATTCACTTCCATCAAAAATATAACTGCAATTATGAGTATTTGAATAAACTGAATGATTTTATCACATTAGTAAAAAAACATTGCCTCGACCCTAATTATCAAATAAATCATCCCCAAATATATTCTGTTTCTAAAAGTAAAATCATTGAAGACCGTATTGAATGTAGACCATTATGTGTATTTAATCAATTAGTAGATAAAGTTATAATTTGTCTTGTTAATCAATACCTTTCAAAATTATTCGATCCTTTTTTTTACTCAGAATCATTAGCATTTAGATATAAACGAGAATACCATGGAGAAAATAAATACACTTCCCACCATGATGCAATATACAGAATTCAAGAGTTTGTACTAAAAAATAAAAAAAGGAATATCTACGTCGCTGAATGCGATATGGAAAAATTTTATGATTCAGTAAATCACAAAATTGTGAAAAAATCTTTCTATACCTTGTTAAGACTGGCTCAAAAAAGTAATCCAGATATAAACTTTTCCTGTGTCCGCCGAATATTTGAAAAATATTTGCGATGCTACAATTTTCAAAGAGATGTTTATAAATTAAATAACAATCCAGAATTTTGGAAGAAACAAGAAGAGAAGAAAGGTGTTTTTTCATGGGTAAGAAATGAATTATTGAAACATGGGTTTTATAAAAACGAAAGATCATTAATTCATAGCCATATAGGAGTACCACAAGGAGGAGCTCTTTCTGGATTAATTGCTAACATCGTGTTAAATAATATAGATCAAGAAATTATAAAAAAAATAGCGAACAAAAATGTTTTATACATACGCTATTGCGATGACATGATTCTTCTAACAACCAACAAAAGACATTGTAAAACAATTCTCAACCTATATACTAAAAACTTGGAAAAATTAAAACTTGTTCCACATCCCTTTAAAGAGATTGACTCAAGTTCTAATTTCTGGAAAGAAAAATCTAAAGCTCCTTACAAATGGGATCCTATAAATAGACCCTGGATTAGTTTTGTTGGCTACGAAATTAAAAGGAATGGGGATACTCGTGTAAGAAAAAAATCCATTCGAAAAGAGTTAACGAAACAAACCCAAGTCGTTAAAGAAATTATGTGTTTCCTTAAAAATAAAGAAAGAGTAACAAATAATAGTATACAAGAATCATTAACCAATAGATTAATAGGAATGTCTATTGGACGAGTCAATCTTTGGAATTATACTACAATGAAAAATGAATTATGTTGGATTAATGGTTTTCATGCTCTTACTTACAATAAATTTGCATCAAAACAGATGAAAATGTTAGATGCTCATAGAAATATTTTATTAAAAAAAGTTCACTACAATTTACCTCATACGGGAATACCCCAAAATAAAACAATTCTCTCAAAACAATCCCTAAAGCATCAACGATTCTATGGGAAACCATATAGCTATTATTATCATTACATCAAAAATTTCAAAAAGAACTAGCTTACTTGATAAATATTTTAACTCTCTCTTTATAACATTTAGTATTTATCAATGAAGTAAGGAAATATTGTAAACTATGTATTTGAGGTGGCAGGTTAGGGCATAATTTAGGTAGGTTATATTTCAACGAATAATAGTTATAATGCTTCTTGGCGTTTCTACCTCCATTTTTAACTGCCGTTTCCAGTTCCTCTTCTGGTTGATCGTACCTGTGAATACATAACACTTCCATTAGCTTGAAATCGTATGGAGGTGGGATAACATTCTTCTCTATACAATAGTTATATATAATATCGTATTTCTCTCTGGCTAGTTTGTCAAAAGTTCTCAGTCCAAAATTACTTTTAGTATGTGGAGTATCCAGTATAATATTACAATCCGTGATAAGGAAGAAATTATTAACTTCCACCAGTTTATGATGCTTTATTGCCAAATCTATATATTTCTTTACGGTTTTGGGAGATAAATTCAATCGCCTTGATATTTCTGTCTTGTTATAGTAAATAATATTGGTATTATTGATACATAAACATTTAAGTAGCACAAGGAAGGCTTTCAATTCAACAGGAATATCTTCCAGTAATAAATCTTTCTTGAACCTGACCCAGTTATTCTTTGGAATGTCTACATGATATGTAACAGGTGTGGTCAACTGTCCTTCATTGTTCCTGTAATTATACTCTTTACGCAGGAAGCCTAAATCTTCAAATTTGGCAGTGTACTTGGAAATGGTATCCACGTCTTTAATGCCAGTAACCTCACGAAGTGTTTCCCGCAGTACATGGGATTCACCTGTTTCATAATCTGATTTAAAAAGTAACCATGTAAATGTATAAGTTTCATCCAGGTTCAGTTTACCTGCAATATCTCTAGTTATGATTCTATAATCCTTCTTTTCTTCTTCATTCGCCATTATTAATTCCAGTTTGAAACAACCATCTAAAAATGATCTATGGATTCACTGGTTCTGCTTTTATTTAGTGGGATAGGCTGGCAAGCCTGTAACACCAATACTAGTTATTAGTTAAATAGTTAATAGTATGTACCCTATCAATTCCCTAAAAGCATACCCCGTCAAATCCCTAATTTTTAAATATTGATCTTTATGGAGGGATAATCTCTCTATTTCAGGTTGGAATCTCTGGTTACATGAAATACAGCCATATCATGTAGCTTTATAGATTAATCTTTAGAAGGTGGTGGTATCTGGATTCTGGTATTCTCATCTGGAACGTAATATATCTTTCTCACTTTATCTACCTGTTTTTTAATCTTTTTCAGTCCTTTAGACTTTATCCAGAAACCTATGGATACCTTGTTATCAGGGATGCCAGATTGTATGGCTAATCGCCTTAATCGCTCGTAAGTGTACATGATTTAATAGTTTGATTGGTTAGTACCGTGTATCTAGTTTAGTGCCACTTGAAGACCAAAAATTACTCCTTACAGGTGGACTTGCAAGGAGTAACAGGAATCTTTTATATAATTGTTTCAAATGGTATGCTTTGATTTTTAAGATGGTACAAAAATATTAAACATCTGGGATACCGACAAATAGAGTACAGGTATTCTTTAAAAATAGAGTTGAGATATGTATAAAGAGAGAATTTTAAGGTTATAACTTAATCAGGTATTAAATTCCGTATGATAGGTTGTGTTTTTTCCAGAAATAGTTACTAGCTTTAAAGGTCTAAATAGTAAGTGTATGGCAACATTTAAACCGAAACGGAAATTCAAATATAATGATTTTGAACCTAATGACGAGAAAGACAACAAGTTACTGGAATACGTGATACTGGTGGCTAACAATTTTTTTTATGATTATGATGACATGTACGATCCTGCATGTCAAAACAAGTTACCTTCTCCCCATGTAGGGACGTTTAAAATGCTTTATAATAACGGGGAACTGGAACGTCCTGTTTCATCGAAGCAGTACATGAATAACGACAATATCCAAAAATATTTAGAAAAAACAGGGCTAGATTCAGAGAAATTCTGGTATTTACTTTTATTCGTTTATAATTATTGTCATAGTACTTGCAAGAAAGGTTACCGTGTTGAAAGTAGAACCAAGGATGAGTTTGAAAAGGCAATGAAGTATTTGAAAGAAAATTTCTGTCATCCTGGTAAAAGAATAAGACGTGAAGATCTTGAAACCATGGAACATAGGGATGTTTCCATCACAATCAAAAAGAAAGGAAAAGAAGCTATCACTATAAGTCAGGAGAAGGCGATATTTAAACTTATAAATTGGGATGCTATCATGCCTGATGATGATTTTTTGAAATTTGATTCTAGTAAACTTGTTGATGATGGCAAGAGGTTATTCGCTTTTTATTTTGACAAGTATATAAACTGGTTGTTAGAACAAAAAGAAACTCTAAAAGATAAAAGAAAAGTCAAACGAAGAATCCACTTTATAGAAGACTTGCTTGTATTCACCAAGGTCATAGAGGAAAATGATATGGCTTTGAAGTTTGAACGGGAAAAGATTTTCGCTAACACACCTCCCCGTGACAGGATGGAGTGGTTGAGAGATATTAGAAGAAAAGGAAAGGAAGGAGATTATCCAACAGTAACCAGTTCCATTTTCATGTAGAGTTTACCAGTTCGTTTTCATATCGTGGAGAAGTCTTTTTCTTCACGTGATAATGTATTACCCTCTTGTCTCGTTAAAGAAAACAGTAGTAAATTATATTTTACATATTTTAAAAGGGACAATCAATTCTTGTTTGATAGTCCCTTTTAATGTATTGTTAAACAAGCAGTTACGTATTGAAATGATTATTTTTTTCTAGATATTTGCATCGTCAATCAAGAATGACGGTGCGCACCTCTTCCAAGATTGAGGGTAAGCTCCAGCCCTGTTGGATGCAAAATATTAAATCTATATAAATGAAATATGGAAAAAAATAATCGTCTGGTTGCCCAGACAAAAGCTGTTATAGAATTAAACAACATGGTTATCGGGAACGTGGGTCCTGTATCTTCTTATGTTTTGGGGAAATTTAAAGAATTACCCGTGCTGGAAGCAACTTTTACTCTCCACCTTAGTAATACATACTTGGATAAAGAGCTAGATTTGGACCAGTTCGTTGAAGAAGTGTTACCAGACGTGACACAACCATTGGTGAGAGAAAAGCTAGAACATACTTTTCCAGATATTACATTTAAAAGTGTACAAATCTTAATTATATCACAAGGAAATATTGATTCTGACGGGATAGAGCAGGACGGGATTTTCTATGATATAAATCTCGTGATTACAATTTCACGCAAGGTGAAACAAGAGGAATAATCTACTGGAAAGATCATCCCGAATTCAATTATCGGGGTTTGGGATGGTCTACATTCAACTGAATGCGGGAAATACTAGAAATAAACTTTGGTTAGAATGAAATAGAGAGCTGTTTTATCTACCATTAATTCAATTATTATTTTTATGATACAAAAAAAGAAACTATTTGAAATTGAACCAGAGGGGTCTATTAACAAGATCGTGAAATGTCTTGATTCATTACCTCCAGAAAAATTATTGGCTGTTTTATTCCAAGCATGTTTTCACATGCAGGAAAAAATAGATGATATTCATGACGAGTGTGTTCATGTCGTGAAAACGGCAGGAGAAGAGGAGGTGTGGGACGAGCAAGAATATCGTTCAAAAATTGACAACCTCCACGCCAAGGCTAAGAGTATATGGCTTAACGCCTTTAACGGGGGAGGAAGTCCAAAACATCTCGGGAATAACCTGTTTGAAGAATTAAACCTTCAAGTATGATAGAATGAAGTTCTTGGTTTGGTTATGAGCCAAGAACTTCTAAAACCCGTGTTATCAATTTTCCAAATAAACCTGTTACAAGAATTTTTTATATAAAACTATTGAAGCCCATGATTTATTTTTTTGACTTTCCCAAAATTGGATATTTCAATTTTAACATTTATGGGCTTTCTGCCTTTGAATTTGTAAGTTGCATTTTTGCATTGTCAATCAACAATGATTGATTTACAAACCTCTGGCAGTGACAGAGAAAATTGTAAAAACTAAAACTAATACAGTTATGGAATATATTACAAAAAAAGAAGTGGAAGAATACATGGACTTGCATTCTAATAGTTACAACCGTTTAGAAATGCTAATGGAGATGTGTTGTTGTGATACTTTTATTAAAGACGTGGAAGATTTTGCAGAGTTACTTGGTTACTATTATTCAAGTTGTGATAATTTATATTACTACCGTGGGGTTGTAAGAAAAGCTTTCACGTATGCCTCTCTACGGAAGGAAAGGTTAATGACCACGGAAGAATTAGAGTTCTTGAAGAATCTTCCCGATAAAGTGACTATTTACAGGGGAATGACAGTAGAGGAAAGCACGAAAGAACACCAAGGTGTTAGTTGGACGTTAGATAAAAAAGTTGCGGAGTTTTTTGCTTACCAGTACATACGCAACCAAAGTACTGCCAAGAAACCTAAAACCGTGGTTGAAAAAGTGATTGATAAAAGCGAGATAATCGCCGTTTTTCTGGGGAGAGAAGAACAGGAGATTATTTACATGGGAACAAATCCTGATGGCAAGGATTCCGATGAAGACTGGGAACTTGAAGAGGATGCAGAAGCCATGTTTTACAGGGAGGATTGGGAACTTTTATAGACTGGAATAATCAACGGGGGAATGGTGAGTGATAGCTTACCTACCCTCTTGATAAAATATCATATATAGTTAATAAAATAGAAGTAAAAACATGACAAAAATTGAATGGACGGAAAGAACGTGGAACCCAGTAACGGGATGCACGCAAAAATCGGAAGGCTGTAGAAATTGTTACGCCAAGACAATGGCTCTACGTCTTCAAGGTATGGGGCAAGCCAAGTACAAGGACGGGTTTAAATTGACCTTGCATGAAGATGTACTGGCAGAACCCAAGTGTTGGAGGAAATCAAGCATGGTCTTCGTTTGTTCCATGGGAGATTTATTCCATGAAGAAGTTCCCTTTGAATTTATCGACAAAGTGATGAACACGATCTGGGAAACTCCACGGCACACCTACCAGTTATTAACCAAAAGACCAGAGAGAATGGAAGAGTATTTCCGAGATCATTATATTCCAGAGAATGTATGGTTAGGAACAACGGTAGAGGCGGCAGAATACAAATACCGTGTTGATGTACTAAGACCTTTAACTCCAACGGTGAAATTCCTGTCCTGTGAACCTCTTGTTGGTGATTTGGGAGAACTGGATTTAACTGGAATAGACTGGGTAATTGTAGGTGGAGAAAGTGGTGGTAGTGCCAGACCCATGAAAGAGGAATGGGTAATGAATATCAAAAATCAGGCAGAGGCACAAGGAGTGGCTTTCTTTTTCAAGCAATGGGGAACGTGGGGTAATGACGGGGTGAAACGGAACAAGAAAGCTAACGGTAAACTTTTGAAGGGAGAAATTTGTCAACAAATGCCCAAGAAATAAAATGCGATTTAGATTTTATAGAGAAGCCAGTTACTTGAACAAGGTAACTGGTTTTTATTATTCCTTTTTAGTCTTGGAATGCCCGAAAATATTTGTATCGCCAGTAAGAATGGATAAAAATAGAAAGTGTCCCACCACGTGGCAGGACACCTTAAAAGGTTTGATGTACAACCTAGCTTTCTTGTTACACTATTCCTTACTATGTTTCAGGAGAGTTGCTTGTTCGATGATTAAACTTTGCAGGCAAGCGATTTTGTCATCACATTTGCTTTTCTCTATTTGCAATTTTTCGGTAGCCCCTATCTTTTTCAAGGCTTCCATGATGGTTGCCATGTCGAATTGAGAGATACAGGTATTAATTGCTTTCACGTAACGAGTTTGCTGGGCAGCCCTAACTCCAAAGGCTTGAACCATTGCCTTGAATAAATTTTCAGCTTGTTCAAAGGTTCTGTGCTCACCCAGCAATGCAGAACTTTCCATGACTAGAGCCTTACTTTGCAGTAAAGACGTGTTGGCACTTAACCCGAAATAGCCTTGGGCGGTTGTTCCCCCGATTTCATATTTATTTCCAAACTGGCGAATCTGGATCAATAATTCATCCTTGGAAACGATTCCACCTAGACCTACCCAATCATCTTTTGAAGCCCCTTGCGAGAGGTAAGCCGTTGTAGCAACCTTCTGGTACGCCTCGGCAACACTTTCACAGGGGATGATTACAGAAGGTAACGGTTCGTTCAATAATCCGAACAAGTTCATGTTGTCCGCCTTATCGAGGTAAACCATCACGGGAATTTGAATGTCTTGCAGGTCAACCAATTCTCTACCAGTATAATCGTGCAACAGAATCCCCTCGTCAATGAAGATTCGAGATTCAGCGAAACAGAATAACGTCGGTAATATTTTGGTTTTATCCACAGACTTGAATAATTTATCCTTTTCAAAATTTTTACGCTTGAAAGAATAATCGGTGAAGGCAGGAATTACTTCCCTTGTTTCACCATTTACCATGATCGTAACCACGGCATGAAATTTGGGAGTTTCTTCACTCCCGAAATTTATCATTTTAAACATATCATTTAAGTATTATAATAAATAAAATATTTATTTGTAATACTGCTGTTCGTCTTCTTAATTAACCCTTATCATCATCAGGTGAAGCTAAACTGTACATCATTTCAAAGAACTCGTGTCGTTCTTTACAGAAGACCAGTCGAGGGATCTCAATGCCACCTATGACCTTGCCACCTTTTCGACACTACAAAGGTAAAAAATTACAATTTATCACTTGTTGCCAGTCCGAACATTTTAGTGGGGGAAGCTGTATTTAGTTCGGAATATTTATAAATGTATAAATCACCTAATGTCAGTGAACGATATATGATCATACTCCCGAAAATGAAGATTCGGTGAGTTTTTTACAGAATAGGCATGTAAAAGAAATTAGATGGTATTTTTTCATCCACTATATTCTATTTGAATTTGGTTTTAAAAAGGAAAGGTAGTACCTCCATTGAATTGGAAATACTACCTATTATGTTATAATTAATTGAAATTCAGGTGAATAATAAACAGAAAATACATTGTTATATACCATTCTGGCTAAAACTCACCTTACTAAATTTATCAACTTTAGATGCAACTAAAGTAAATTACTCATAGCTTCATCCATTTGCTTATCATCAAACTTACTAAGATATATTTCTGTTGTCTTTATATCTTGGTGTCCTAATGCTTGGGAGATTAGAGCTATATTAACACCAGTATTCTTCAAAATGCTAGCAAATGAATGCCTAGCAACATAAGTTGTTACATCTGCATCTATTTCCAATTCCGAAGCAAGAAGTTTCAACTCCTTATTGATCTTAGCAAGCATCTTGTGGAGCCTATTTTTCTTTTGTACCGATGTTTTATGCACTCTATTATCATAGATTGGGAAAAGATAGCCAGCTTCCTTCTGGTAAGGGGCATACTTCTTTATTATCTCTTTTGCCTGCTCACATAACTTAAAATTAATCGCTCCATGAGTCTTCTGCCTGTGATAACGAAGTCTTCCCCTGTGTACATTATAGGAGGTCAAGTTAGCCATATCTACTAGTGAAATACCGCCACTCAAATAAGCAAAAGTAAATATATCACGAGTAAATTCCCTTATGAAAGTAGCATTTATGGTTTCCGTGGTGATAATCTTTATCATATCCTCTTTAGATAATGCTCTCTTTCTAGTTGAGGTATCAAATTTACTTACCTTATATTCATCAAAAGGATAGTATTTCTTATTTACAATTTTAGCCTCGATAGCCTTATTAAATGTACTCCGTAAAGTTCTAAAAAGTACGCTTAAAGTTGTCCCCTTACACTTCTTTCCTACAAGCCAACTTTCATACCGTTTTAACCAAGCAACATCTATTGAACTAAAAGGAATATCTAAATTAGAGGAAGTGAAATCCTTTAATGAATTATAGGAATATTTATAAACCAATCTATTCCCCTCATTTCCAGAATCTCTAAAACTAACCAACAACTCTTTATAAAACTCTCCCACCGTCTTATTTACTAGCTTTACTTTCTTACTTTCCACTAGCAATGCTGCCGTGTACTCCTTTTGCTCTGCTACAAATTCCAGTATCTGACGCTGATACTCAACTTGTTTATCCAAAATAATCTTCTCTATTAATTCCTTATTAGGACATCTAGGGGTTGGTTTATTCTTTTCAAAATCCCAATATTTAGGAAAGATAGCAATACCCAAACTTACATACTTTGGTTTTCTATCTTTTGTAACCCGAAGCATTAAAAGGGATTTTCCATTAGAAAGCACCTTAGATTTGTAACAAACCACTGATACTGAAGCATTCATACTAAATTTCTGGTTTAAACCTCAGTTTAAACATTTGCTCAAATCCACCCAAAAATCACGATAATAAAAAAACAGCTACTTTCGTAACTGTCTCATTTTCTGTCGGGGTGACAGGATTCGAACCTGCGACCCTCTGCTCCCAAAGCAGATGCGCTACCGGACTGCGCTACGCCCCGAAACATCTGCAAAATTCGTGGCGGAGAGAGGGGGATTCGAACCCCCGGTACAGTATCCCGTACGACAGTTTAGCAAACTGTTGGTTTCAGCCACTCACCCATCTCTCCAATTGCGCTGACAAAAGTAGTGCTTTTTATTATTCTTGCAAGCTTTTGGCGTGTTTTTTTTCAATCTTTTCACGTTCGACAGGAAAAAACAGCCCTACAAACAACTATTTTTGCACGGGGGAAGGACCTTTCCCCATTTTTTTCCATAATTGATGATGAAATTTCTGTTCTGCCTCGATCATCATCCAGACCTTTTTAGCGGATAATGCCTTCGTCAATTTATCTATATACTCTTTTTTGATATCACGCATGGCTTGTTCTGCCGCTAATAGCGTCTGTAAATTTTTCAACGCTTGCTGTTCGGTCACTTCCGGGGCCTCTTTTGACTTCCGGCAAGTTAAATCGCGAATTTTATCGTTTTCAACACGTATTTTTTGTTGCATTTCGTTATACAAAGGCCAGAACTTAGTTGCCTCTTCGGGGGTCAACTCCATCTCCTGGGTAAAAAAAGCCACTTTCTGAGCCTCGAATTCTTTGCGCTTCTCCTCGCTCAATTTCCCAGATTGAGCAAACAAGGACAAACCGAATAACGTCATTAATATAACCAATCCTATCTTTTTCATATATCTTGCTTGTACGTTTTACTTTACCTGTTCTCCGCATATAAAAACTCCAGAGGATCGGTTTCCTGTGATAAATATTCGATAATCTCTTCCCGTGAAGGATTAAAATCTGCATCGAAAATATTTTCATCCTCTGTTTGTGATGCAATCACTTCAGGCTGTTCTCCTTTTTTAATCAGCATCCTATTCTCGTCAACCGCCCCGGGCAACACCAGTTGCACGACAACCATAGCGAAGGCAAACAATGCCGCTAACCCGAGATAAGGTTTCAATGTCAATAACAGACTTGTTTGCTTGGGCGTCTCGTTCTCTTTCACTCGACTCATCACCCGATCTTCCAACGCATCGAAATAACCGTCAGGAACCGTGAACGGGTTCTTTGATTTATATTTTTCATCCAAGTTATCCATAATCTTCCTTTTTTACTCGTTGCCAAATAATTACTCGAACGTGGGCAAAGTATCGGAAATCTTTAAACTTTCCTCGATTTTCTTCACCGCATTATGATAGGTTGCCTTCAATGTCCCTACTGCTACATCCAACACCTCGGCAATATCTTCATATTTCATATCGTCAAAATATTTCATGTTAAATACCAAGCGTTGCCGTTCCGGTAACTTTAACACGGCTTTCTGTAATTCCCGCTGGATCGAATCCCCGCAGAAATAACAATCACTCTCCAACTGATTTTCAAGCATTGGAGTAATTTCTTGCGAGTTACCGAATGTTTTCCGGCGCTTCTCGTTCAAAAAATTGATCGCTTCATTCGTTGCCACCCGGTACATCCACGTGAACAATTTAGCCTCGTAACGAAACTCCCGCAGTCCTCGCCAAATCTTGACAAAAGTGTTCTGAAGGACGTCATCGCTATCATCGTGATTAATCACGATTTTCCGAATATGCCAGTAAAGCCTTTCACTATGCTTTTCTACAAGCATCCGAAAAGCCCTTTCCTCTCCATGCTCGGAATGAAACAATCTTACTATATCTTCATCGTTATTCTCGTTCATTTTCCCCTACTCTATCATTAAGGTCTTCCATCCTATGACAATATTTTATGTCAAAGGTTTATTCAAGCACTATTTAAAATTCAAATCCGAGAACTTCTTTTTGCCACGTAAAAAGTAATCCAAGACAACACTCCGTTGGTATATCCCGGTAACATTCACAGGACTCTCCGGCCCCTTGTATTCCTTTTTCATTCTATGGTAAGCCTTGTATGCCCGGATAACGGAACGAGTATTCGAGAACTCTCCTTTCAACAGAAACAAGCCCGCCGCCATCATATCCAGCAAACCGCGGATAAAGAACACCTTCCCCCGTTGCTTTTCATCCAGATTCTTATGCAACATCAACAAATTATTCCGGTAATTCAGAAACAACTTGCGCGGGTGATTCATCGGTAAAGAACCTCCCCCAAAATGATACACGACTGACGTCGGAACCGCTTTCAGCACTCCTCCTTTATTCTTTAACCGCCAACAAAGGTCAATCTCCTCCATGTGGGCAAAAAAAGCTTCATCCAGCCCCCCGGCCGACCGATACCGCTCCCGCCGGATACACAACGCCGCTCCCGTCGCCCAAAAAACTTCCACCTCGTCATCATACTGTCCGGTATCCCGCTCCGTGGTATCCAACACTCGTCCGCGACAGAACGGGAATCCCAGGTAATCAATATATCCCCCTGCCGCCCCGGCATATTCGAACTTGTCTTTTTCCCGGTAAGCTAAAATCTTCGGTTGCACGGCCACCACTTTATCATCCCGATCCAACGCCTCCACCAACGGCTCCAACCAACCGGGAGCCACCTCCACGTCACTATTTAAAAGCACGACATACTCGGCCTCGATCATCTCGATCGCCCGGTTATATCCCCCGGCAAATCCAAAATTCTCCTCGAACAAGACACGTTCTACTTCCGGAAATTCTTTCTCCAAACATTCCCACGAACCGTCCGTAGAATGATTATCCACCACCACGACATGCCCCAACTCCACGTTGGTATTCCTCACGACAGAAGGCAGAAATTCCCGCAATAACTTCTCCCCGTTCCAATTCAATATAATTACCGCAACCCGCTTTCCCATTTATCAATTTTAGATTTAATGATTTTAGCATCCAATCACACAAGATGAACGCTTTTTTTCACGTTAAACTCTAAATTCTAAACTTTAATATAAATCCAACTTTTAGCTTTTAACGTTTATCTTTCTTGTGTTTCCACCTCTTATGCGACCACAACCAATACTGGGGTTCTTCTTTTATAAAAGACTCCAATAACCGGGTATGCATTTCCGTTATTTTCCCCTGCGGCAATTCTGCCGGATTCGCGCATACATCCACGAATTCCACCTCGTAATACCCGCGTTTCACTTTACGCATGCGCACCGAAACCACCGGGATATTATATTTTCTTGCAATCTTCTCGGTACCAAGCAAAACGGGAGTATCTTGATTCAAAAATTGTGTCCAGAAATTCAAATTATGCCCGTTCGGAGTCTGATCCCCAATAAAACCAGCCAAAAACAAACGATTTTCCGAACGATAACGGGCTATCACCCGCAAGGTGTCATCTTTAGCCACAAGCACCGCACCGAATCGAGATCGAATCTGTTGCATCATCCTGTTGGTCACCTTATTACGAATCGGCTTGTATAAAGCTAGAAAATCCGCGTCTGTTTCCCATAAACTATACGAAGACATCCACTCCCAATTCCCGTAATGCCCCAACACCCCGATCACACTCCTCCCCTCGTCAAAATAAGATTGCGGCAAAGCTGTATTTTTAAACACGCAGCGCTTCCGGATGGTAGCCTCGGACACATGCCACAACTTGTACAACTCGATCGTTAAATCCGCCAGATGTTTATAATATTTCCGCTCGATTGCCACAATCTCCCGTAAGCTTTTTTCCGGGAAAGAGTTACACAAATTCGTCCGCACCACCTTGCGACGGTAGTGAAGCACGTAATAAAGCAACAAATAATTAAAGTCGGCTATAAGATAAAGTACCCTGAATGGCAGGAAACTAATCAACCAGACAATAGCATACAGAATATACGAAAACATAAGCGTCCAATTATAATGGTCAAAGATACATGCTTTGCAATTGAAATCCAAAAAGAAGCTCCTCCTGTTTTTTTTAATCATTATAAATTGGCAGTGTCAGAATAAATCATTATTTTCGTGAGTTGAATGCGTAAAATACGAATAGCCATGGAGCAAGAAAACCTACAACAAGCCGAAGAGTTGAATAACAACGAAGCAATTTCTCCGGATACTTTAAATGATGAAACTCAAAACGAGGTTTCAGTTCAGGGTCAACCTACACCGATAGAGAAAGCCCCCGAAAAGGAAGTTCCAACATGGGATTTTTCTAGTTTTAACACGGAAGAGATCATCTCTCACATGAAAGCATTGATCGAAGACTTCCCCGTGCAACGCCTGAAGGTGCTGGATAACCTACCCCAAGTTTTCGAGGCACAGTATCAAAAAGAGTATGACAAGGCTCTGGCAGAGTTCACCCAAGGCGGGAACCCGGCTGAAGCATTCGACTACCAAGATAATTCGAAAGAACGTTTTTATAGCGTGTACAGGATCTATCGTGAAAAAAAGTCAGAGTTTTACAAGAAACTAGAAGGCGAAAAAGAACAAAACTTGAAAGAAAAACTCCAGATCATCGAAGAACTGAAAGAGTTGATCCAACACGAGGAATCGTTAAACAAAACATATCAAGACTTTAGAAGCCTACAAGAGAGATGGAGAAACACGGGTATGGTTCCGCAAGCACAAGCGGGAGACTTGCTCGAAACTTATCACCATCACGTGGAAAACTTCTTCAACTATATTAAAATCAACAAAGAATTGCGCGATCTCGATTTAAAGAAAAATTTGGATGCCAAGAACGCTTTAATCGAACAGGCGACCGCTCTACTCGAAGATAACAATGTCGGAAACGCTTTCCGTCAATTACAATCCCTCCATTCTCAATGGAAAGAGATCGGCCCTGTATCCAAAGACGTGCAGGAAGAAACTTGGAACCGTTTCAAGGAAGTTACCGATAAAATTAATAACGCTTACCACCGTTTCTTCGAGACCCTTCGGGAAGAACAAGACAACAACTTAAAGATTAAAGAAGAAATTTGTCTGAAGTTGGAAAATTACGCAACCGTCACTTTCGGAAAATTATCGGAATGGAACGAAGCCACGGACACCGTACTCGCCCTGCAAAACGAATGGAAACACGCGGGAACAATTCCAATCAAGGAACGCAACCGCTTGTACAAACGTTACAGATCGGCATGCGACGCATTCTTTGAGAAGAAACGACAATATTACGCAGAAATACAGGCATTGCAAAACCAGAACCTAGCCAAGAAAATTGCTCTTTGCGAAAAGGTAGAGGCTCTGAAAGACAGTACCGACTGGCGTTCAACAACCAACAAGATCATCGAATGCCAAAGAGAATGGAAAAACATCGGACCGGTTCCGAAAAAGATATCCAACAAAATATGGAATCGTTTCCGTACAGCCTGTGATTATTTCTTTGACAATAAATCCGCCCAATTCAAACACGTCTCTTCCGATCAAGAAAAGAATCTTGAATCAAAAAGAGCCCTGATTGAAGAGGTCCGTAATTTCCAAAAGACCGGCAACAATGATGAAGACATCGAGGCGCTGAAAGCTTTCCAGGCTCGCTGGGCTGAAATCGGATTCGTTCCAATCAGGGAGAAAGAGGCCGTGCAAAGTGAATTCCGGAAATTAATCAACGATCATTTTGACCAGCTTGATATTGATGAATTCGATAAAAATATAGAACGATTCAAATCCAAAATCAACACTTTCGACAACAGTGACGACAAGGATAGCAAGATCATCCAGGAAAGAGAAAAACTAGTAAACAAAATCAAGCAACTGGAAACAGACTTACATGCTTGGGAGAACAACATCGGATTCTTCTCCAAATCAAGCAATTCCGAGAGCTTGATCCGGGAATTCTCGAACAAGATAGAGAGTGCCCGTCACAAGTTAGCCTTGATGCAGGAAAAACTGAAACTCATCGACGGAATGATTTAAACGAAAAACAAACATAAAAAAGAGGCGCTTCAAAAGTGCCTCTTTTTATGTTTGTATGATATTTTTTCTTACTTTTGTCGTTAAGTTTCAACATACTTGTATCATTTGATTGTTATTCATTGGATAACAAATAGTTCAGGTATTTTCAAACTGTTGGATGTAGAATATAGAAATAATTATAAAATATTTATATCGTGTCAACAAAATATGTTTTCGTTACGGGTGGAGTTGCTTCTTCTTTGGGAAAAGGAATCATAGCCTCCTCATTAGCAAAACTGCTTCAATCAAGAGGTTACAAAGTTGCAAACCAAAAATTAGACCCGTACATTAATGTCGATCCCGGAACCTTAAACCCTTATGAACATGGCGAATGCTACGTGACTAACGACGGTGCGGAAACCGACCTGGACTTGGGGCATTACGAAAGGTTCACGAATATCCCGACATCACAAGCCAACAACATCACGACGGGGCGTATTTACCAAAACGTTATCACGAAAGAACGTCGTGGAGATTACTTGGGAAAAACAGTGCAAATCATCCCGCACATCACGGATGAAATCAAACGAAATATAAAACTACTTGGTAACACGGGCGATTACGACGTGGTCATCACGGAAATCGGGGGGACTGTGGGAGACATCGAATCTTTACCGTTTATCGAGGCCGTTCGTCAGTTACGCTGGGAACTCGGAGAGAAATCCGTATTCATACACCTGACGCTAGTTCCCTACCTAACCGCTTCAGGCGAATTAAAAACCAAACCCACGCAACACTCCGTGAAAGCCCTTTTGGAAAACGGGGTACAACCGGATATCATCGTGCTCCGCACAGAACACGAACTGGGGTCTGACCTCCGGAGAAAAGTGGCCCTTTTCTGCAATGTTGACCCGAAAGCCGTGATCCAATCCATCGACGTGGATACAATTTACAAGGTACCCATCAAAATGCGGGAAGAAAAATTAGACGAGATCGTACTTTCACAGCTCGGCCTACCACTTAAACACGAACCGGACTTGGAATCATGGGAACGCTTCTTGTACAAGTTCAAAAATTATAACCGGAAAGTAACCATCGCTCTTGTCGGGAAATACGTAGAATTACACGATGCCTACAAATCTATCGTGGAATCATTCATCCATGCCGGCGCAGCCAATGATTGTAAGGTCAATATCAAATGGGTACATAGCGCTCACGACATCAACGTGGAAAACGTGTGTGATGTATTCAAAAATGTAGATGGAATACTCGTGGCTCCCGGATTCGGGCAACGGGGTATCGAGGGAAAACTGCTCGCCATCGAATACGCCCGCACGAACAACATCCCGTTCCTCGGAATCTGTCTCGGCATGCAAATGGCAGTTATCGAATACGCCCGCAACGTGTTGCATCTGGAAGGAGCTGATTCGACTGAAATGGCACCCAAAACAAAATATCCTGTTATAGATCTCATGGAATCGCAAAAAGAAGTAACCGATAAAGGTGGTACCATGCGTCTGGGAGCCTACAAATGCGTGCTGAAAGAAGGCTCTAAAGCCTGCGATGCTTATGGGGTTAAGGAAATTGAAGAGAGACATCGTCATCGTTACGAGTTCAACAGCAAATACACCGAACAATTTGAACAAGCAGGAATGATCACAACAGGAGTTAATCCGGACACGGGATTAACCGAAATCGTGGAAATCCCGACTCACAAATGGTTCGTAGGCACCCAGTTCCACCCCGAATACAAGAGCACGGTAACCAACCCGCACCCTTTATTCGTGGCATTTGTAAAAGCTTGTTTGTCATAAATATAAAAAAAAAACAAATAGAACATCGCGTATGCGATATTCAATTTAAAATCATAAATCTAAAACCTAAAATAAAAATATGGATAGAAATACAATAACCGGTTTAGTTGTCATCGCGCTCATACTGATCGGCTACTCCTATTTCATGAGTCCTTCTAAAGAGGAAATGAAGGCCATGCATGTCCGGGACTCCATCGCAAGAGTCGAAGCTCAAAGAGCCGCCGCATTGGAGAAAGAACGTCAGGCCGATTTCGCACAACAACAGCAAAACGCGGATGCACAACAAGCCCCCACAGCTTTGGTATTCAAACAAGACTCCCTGCCTGTCGAAGAGTACACGCTGGAAAATGATAAAATCAAATTACATATCAATACCAAAGGTGGCCGCATCGACTACGTGGACCTGAAAGGATACCGCACGCATGATTCTCTTCCGCTTATACTATGGAAAGAAAATAAAAGTTCCTTCGGGTTGAATTTCTATGCACAAAACAAACAAATCAATACAGAAGACTTGATCTTTGTTCCAAGCACGAACCAAAAGAAACTGATCGCGGAGAACTCCGCGCAGACGCTCACGATGCGGGCTTACGTGGACGAGAACAAATATCTTGAATTCGAGTACAAGCTCGCCCCGGATTCTTACATGGTTGATTTCAACATCAACACCTACAACTTGAATGACGTTATCGCCTCGAACACGAATTTTCTGACCCTATACTGGGGCGTAGATATGCCACAATTAGAGAAAAGTAGGGACTTCGAAAATCGTTACACGGGAGTATACTACAACTTCTCGAACAATGACGTGGAACACCTTTCACTTACCGGCGACGAAAAAGTAGATTTACCAACTAGCGTGAAATGGATTGCCTTCAAGCAACAATTCTTTTCTTCCATACTTATCGCCAACGAATCGTTCCCAAATGTACTGATATCTACCACCAACAACACGACCGAGGGATTCTTGAAAACAGCCGATGCAGAAGTTTCATTACCTTATTCCGGGAAAACGATCGAAAAATACGACATGCGCTTTTTCTTCGGACCGAACTCTTACCCTATCCTGAGAGAGTATGGTAAAGATATCGAATTGCCCCAGTTGATCAACTTAGGTTGGAAATGGATTGCTTGGTTCAACCGTTACGTGGTAATTCCAATTTTTAACTTCCTCGAAAATCATGTAACTCTCAATTACGGTCTGATTATCTTGTTGTTGACCCTGATCATAAAACTCGTCCTTTTCCCGTTGACTTACAAATCGTATATGTCTCAAGCGAAAATGCGAGTGCTGAAACCACAGATTGACGAGATAAACAAAAAGATTCCCGCCGACAAAGCCATGGAACGCCAACAAGCGGTGATGAAACTGTACAAGAAAGCAGGAGTCAACCCCATGGGAGGATGTTTGCCGATGCTCTTGCAGATGCCGATTTTGATCGCCCTCTTTTACTTCTTCCCCGGAGCAATCGAATTGCGCCAGAAGAGCTTCTTGTGGGCTACCGACTTGGCTTCTTACGATTCCATCGCCACACTGCCGTTCAACATCCCGTTCTATGGGAACCATGTCAGCTTGTTCTGTTTGCTAATGACAATTACCAATGTCTTATATATGTGGTATAACAGTAAGAACCAACCGCAAAATGACCAAATGAAAGGGATGCAAACAATGATGTACATCATGCCCATCATGTTCTTATTCATCTTCAACAGTTATTCATCCGGTTTGAGTTACTACTATTTCATCGCCACGTTAATCACCATCGTTCAAACATGGGCTATCCGGAAATTCGTAAATGACGAAAAACTATTGCACCAGATAGAACTCGCCAAAACAAAACCCGTGAAAAAGTCCAAGTTCCAACAAAAACTGGAAGAAATGCAACGAATGCAAGAACAACGCATGAAACAAATGCCAAAGAAAAAATAAAAGCTATACAGCTTAAAATAAAAGAGATCATGAAAATGATCTCTTTTATTTTATCCCACCCCTAACAAATAAATAAAATCATTCCCATTAAACATTTCCTTTATTTCATTCATCCCTTCTATGTTCCTGTGGTGTCTTTATAAAAAGGAGTACAAAGTTTGTGTACAGTACAAATTTTAAATTAAAACACCATGCAAATAAAAAAAATCACAGAAATAATGGCAATTATATTGTTGCTTATTATTACAACAAATCCCGCTATTTCTCAATCACGAGAAATTTCTGGAACGGTACGGAAATATGGTTCACATGAACTATTATCGGAAATTTCAGTTGTTTTTAAAGGAACCAAAAATGGAGTAACTACTGATTTAAGAGGTTCTTTCACGATACGAACTCTTTTTGCCAAAGATACCATATTAGTTTTCAGCTATATTGGTTATATTACACAAGAAATCAATATTGCTAAAAGTAAGCATCATGTTGTATATATGAAAGAAGACGATTCAAGCCCAACAAACTACAATTTTCTTAACACTTTAAACGTCTTATATCAATTCCTAAGACAAGAAGATAAAGAAAAGTCCATAAAAATACCAATGAGACCAGAAACGAATTAACCATACAATAATATCACACAAACTTTATTGCCGACTATAAAATGAAATATTATCACATCATAACAATCGCAAACCACGAAGCAAAGTTATTGAGAAGGAGTATTTTGTTCCAGATATTTACAGGATTGGCGATTTTAGGGATTCCGTTTTTGCAACTCATAAACCAAGGAGGTGACAATCTATTTTGGTATAAAATAGCCCTTCCTTCCTCTTTCCCATTCATAAATGTTTACTTGTATAATCTATTACAGACATTAGTAATCATCTTTGCCTGTACAGAGCGAGAAAAACAAAGTATGACACGATACACGATAGAAGTTTTACAATGTCATCCTGTAAGTAATTACGAATTTTGTATCGGCAAGATTCTTGGAATATTTAAAGAATTTATCAAAATCAACTTCTATGTACTTATAATAGGTGCACTTATAAATATATGGGGAAGTAACGCTCCATTTCGAATCGAACTTTATCTATTCTATTTTTTTACACTAACCTTACCTACATTATTTTTCATAAGTGGATTTACATTATGGCTGACTCGAATGATAAGAAGTCAAGTTTTAATTATCCTAATTTTAATCATTTACTTTCTATGCAATTATTTCTATTTTTCTAGAATACAATTCGGGATATTTGATTTTTTATCGCACACCCTATCGTACCAATTTTCTGATATAACAGGATACACAGCGTTACCGAAATTTTTATTGGTACGTCTTGGATATACATTACTAGGAATTGGATTTTTATACTTATGGAACAGAATATGGCAACGCCCTGACAACAAAGTATCCGGCAAATGGAATACGTACATGATTAGTATTCTATTCTTCCTACCGGGAAGTATTGGAATCCTTTACTCTTGGCACGATTGTCAAAATCAAGAAAACCGGAGAGAATTGTACAGGGAAACTTATTTACACTATCAGCCGGAAGCTAAAGCCCGAGCTATACAGAACGACATCACTTATCGTTCAAACGGCAAATACATGTCCGTCACAAGTAAATTAAGCGTGCAAAATCAAAATAAAGATACCCTATCACGTGTTATCCTTTATCTAAACCCAACCCTACACGTGACGAAGATTCAGGAAAACACACTGAAAGTTGATTATTCCAGAGAGAATCAAGTAATTGTTCTACACAAGAAATTAGCCCCGGCAGAAAGAATCACCTTAGACATAGATTATCATGGAAAAATTGACGATGCCATTTGTTATCTGGATTTCCCCGAAGAAGAAATCTCGAATGAAACAAGAATAAGACAAAACAAGATCTTCAGATTTGGCAAAGAATATTCTTTTCTTACTGAGAACTACACCCTATTACACCCGGAATGCATTTGGTATCCCGTTTGCGTACCGCCCGCAAATATAGCATTTCCGTATGCCCACGAAACAAATTTCACTCATTTCACCCTAAACGTGGATCACAAAAAAGAAGGGGAAGTGCTATCACAAGGAATTTCGAAAACAACGGATAAAGGTGTCGTTTTTGTCAACGAGCAAGCTCTCACGGGAATCAGTTTGTGTATCGGGAAATACGAGAAAAAAGAAATGCAACTTGGCAACATTCTATTGGAACTATACTATTTCCCAAAACATAAATTCATGTTCGACTCTTATCAAATAACGGACAAACAATTACAGATACAAATCACTCAAATCAAAAATAGGATACAATCCAACTTCGGACGATACTACCCGTTCAAAAAAATCATGTTTATCGAAAGCCCGACATCCTACACCTCTTACGAGAGAAAATGGAAAGGAGGAAGTGAATATATACAACCCGAAATAGTATTTTTCCCGGAAAGACTCTTCACGTTGGCCTACAGTCCCCTTAACGTCGCTAAAAAAGTTGCCAGAAAAACGAATCCATCGGAAGACCAGGAATCATTGAATACACAAGTAGAGAAAAATACACTGCGTTCTTTCGAGATGCCCTTATTAGGAGGCACGTATAGTCTTTCCCCTATGTTCTACGATTATATGAGCTTTATATCATCAGACAAATATCCCGGGGTAAACACACTATTAAATGATTTGATTTACCAACAGGATCGAAAAATAATGCTGATAAACAACGAATTTACCGAAGAGTATATTGCCGTTACGGAATATCTGAAAAATAGATGTTTACAAGACGGCTTCCGGGAAGAAAACTTGTCAACAAAAACATTGCGGGAAATGATTCGATTGAAAGCACAATATTTAAAAGCTTATCTCTCTACACGAATTTCTCTCGACGAACTCAAACAATTTTGCAATGATATGGCCTCTCGTCTCCAGTTCTCAGAAATAAAACTAGAACAGTTTTGCGAAGAGTTTACCGATCGTAATTTGCTGGATTTACAATCAGTATTAAATCATTTATACCAAGAAAAAGGATTACCCTCATTCGTGGTCAAAGATTTACAAGCAGCAAAGATTGCAGGCGAAGAAAATAAATATCAAATCCATTATAAAGTGTGGAATACGGCACAAACACCGGGAATCATTTCACTCGGCGCACACGACATGGAGGGAAATAGCCTGATAGAGCGCAATGATATTATCCCTCCCAAAACATGTAATGAAATTTATTTGGAAACAATGCAGGAGCCGAGTCAATTATACATACAAACCCATTTATCACAAAACATCCCATCGTTTTATTATATCGAATACGAAAACGGGATTCATCAAAATGCGGATAAAAAAGCCATTGGTATATTTCATACAGATAGTTCCTCTTTTTTATCCAGAGATATTATTGTAGACAACGATTCCGACAAATTCTATTTCACAGATTCCACGGAACAGAAAAGAGTCTTATTATCTTCAAAATCAAAACAAAAAAAATATACCCTTGTTTGCGATCCCCCCCAATGGATCGAAACGATAACCCACCGCAGTTTCGGAAACCCCATTCGTAGCACGTATTGCAAACTGGCCGATCATGGAAAAAGAAATGCAGTCTGGACAACCGATATTTCCCAAGAGGGAACCTATGAAATCTTCTTTTACCATCAAGACATCACCGTAAGTTTTCCTCCCGTCAGCTCCACCTTCCCAGGAGCAAAGCTACATTATGCCGTACAGTACGCCGGAGCTAAAAAAGAAATTACAATAGAAGCCGATCTGGAAGCTGAGGGTTGGATTTCTTTAGGTATATTCGACCTTCCTAAAGGAAAAGTACAGGTTATTCTAAACGACAAAGGTGGTATCGTCGAAAAAGATAATTCCAAACAAGGTATTGAAGCTAAACGACAATTAATCATTGCCGATGCGGTAAAATGGGTTCAGGTAAAAAGGACGAACTGATAAATGAATGCCTGTCACTGAGATTGAGCAGGTTCACTGCTCCGCTGAATAAGATATGCACTACAAATATGTAACATTTTTTAACAATTCAAACAGCATAGAGAAAATAATTTCCTTGATTACATTCACGAGATCCCAATATATATTCATACTTTCATAGAAAATCAGGGAAAAGCATGACAACATTTACATTTAAGAGAAAAAGAAAAACCATAGACTTACCAATAGAACCCCTACAAAAGTTGCCTATCATGGCTACAGCACAAGGCAAAAGCTTAAAAGCCTTTATAGAACATCTTTTAACGGCGAAAGCCAATTCTTTAGAAGGATGCCCAAAACGATAAAACCAGACATACTCTCTGGATGAAATCACAAAACTCCTAGATACCTAACTACAAAATTCTATTGATAAAAAACCGTCTCAGATCAAATCCAAGACGGTAATATCTTCCCGATTTACTGTAAATTAAATCTGCTTCAACAAATTAATCATTTCGATAGCAGTAGTCACGGCCTCAAACCCCTTATTTCCGGCTTTCGTTCCCGCTCTTTCCACGGCCTGCTCGATAGAATCGGTAGTCAACACACCGAAGATAATCGGCACCCCGGTTTGCAATCCCACGTTAGCGATTCCTTTCGTAGCCTCGTTCGCCACCATATCAAAATGAGGAGTTGCACCGCGAATCACGGCCCCCAGACAAACAACGGCATCATACTTTTTTGTCTCGGCCATCTTCTTGGCAACCAACGGGATTTCAAAAGCTCCCGGAACCCAAGCCAAATCTATGTTTGCCTCGTCACCACCATGACGTTTGAAAGCATCCAAAGCTCCACCCAATAACTTACTCGTGATGAACTCGTTAAAACGTCCCGCAACGATACCAATTCGTTGACCTTCTGCTAATAATTTCCCTTCCAGTAAATTCATATCTTTCAATTTTATTATTTGTTTTCCAATTCTTCTTTCAATTTATTGATCTCATCCTGTTGACGCACGTGAATCATGTGTCCCATTTTCTTGTACTTCGTGTACATGTAGAACTCATTTTTCTCGTTACACGTCATCTCGATAGGCTCACGTCCCACAATCTCTATACCGTATCCCATCAGTCCGTTAATCTTCAACGGATTATTCGTCATCAAAACCATCTTCTTCACGCCCAAATCTGCCAAAATTTCGGCTCCGGTACCGTATTCACGCAAATCGGCTTTAAAACCGAGTGCAATATTTGCCTCCACGGTATCCATCCCCTCATCCTGCAAATGATAAGCTTTCAATTTATTAATCAAACCGATACCTCTCCCCTCCTGGCGCATGTACAACAACACGCCGCGACCTCTCTCCCCGATTCTACGCATCGCCTCGGCCAACTGATCACCGCAATCACAACGCAAAGACCCGAACACGTCACCCGTCAAACATTCCGAATGCACCCGGCATAACACCGGCTCTCCATCCGTGATATCTCCTTTCACCAAAGCGATATGATGCTCCCCATTAATCTTGTTCACATAACCATACGCTTTGAAATCACCATATTTAGTAGGCATATCTGCTTCCGTTACTCGTTCCACCAGTATCTCCGTCCGTCTACGATAAGTAATCAGATCCGACACGGTAATCATCTTCATACCATGCTTTTTCGCAAACTCCTTCAATTCCGGGGTACGCATCATCGTACCGTCCTCCCGCATAATCTCGCAACACAACCCGCACTCCTTCAAACCTGCAATCCGCATCAAATCCACCGTTGCCTCCGTGTGCCCCATACGTTCCAATACCCCGCCTTTCTTCGCTTCCAACGGGAACATGTGCCCCGGACGACGGAAATCCTCCGGCTTGGCGTTATCCTCTACGGACTTCATGGCCGTAACCGACCGTTCCAAGGCAGAAATTCCGGTAGTCGTGTCCACGTGGTCAATTGACACCGTGAATGCCGTGCAATGATTATCCGTATTCGTGGTCACCATTTGCTCCAAACCTAACTTTTTCGTCAGGGCTTTACTCATCGGCATACAAATTAATCCTTTGGCATAAGAAGCCATGAAATTCACGTTTTCCAACGTTGCAAACTCGGCCGCACAAATCAAATCCCCCTCGTTCTCCCGATCCGGATCATCGACTGCAATAATCATCTTACCAGCTCTTAAATCCGCAACAGCCTCTTCAATCGTACTAAACTTAAATTCTTCCATGATATACCTTATTATAATTTTCTAAATTTCTCAAAACATCACCAAACAATAACTTGTTCGTCTTTAGCCTTTAAAACCCGTTCGCCAGCAGAAAATCCAATGTCATTCCTCCTTTCGGCTCCGAAGGTTCGGCCGGACGCATCAACTTCTCCACGTACTTCGCGATAACATCATTTTCCAGATTCACCGTATCCCCGATCTTCTTCTTCACCAACGTGGTCTCGTCCTGCGTGTGGGGAATAATCGAAACCGTAAAACCCGCGTCATTCACGGACACGACAGTAAGACTTATCCCGTCTATCGTGATCGATCCCTTGTCCACGATATAGCGCAATAACTCGCCAGACGTGGCCACAGATATCCAAATCGCATTCTCGTCTTTCTCTCGCCCCACGATTTTCCCGGTACCGTCAATATGACCCGACACGATATGTCCTCCCAAACGACCGTTCAAAGTAAGCGCCCGTTCCAGATTCACCCGATCACCCGCCCGCAGTTCTCCTAAATTACTACGTTGCATCGTCTCCGGCATCACGTCAGCACAAAAAACACTACCGGTAAAAGAAGTCACGGTCAGGCAAACCCCGTTCGTGGCAATACTGTCCCCCACCTTTAAATCCTCCAACACCTTTTTCGCCTGCACCTCTAGCACGACACTCCGGTTCCCTCGTTTCACCCCTTTCACGGTTCCTATTTCTTCTATTATTCCTGTAAACATACCAATTTTAGATTTATGATTTTAGATTTTAGATTTCCCCGCTCAAAGTCCCCATTTTTAAATCACAAAATCCATTATCTTTTAGTTTTTAACTTTAAAAGCACATCCTCTCCCATGTTCAGAACATTCACAAGTTCAAGATCAATAGCATCCGCCATTTTCTCAACTCCCATGCCCTCAACCGGGGTCTTGGCATTCATACCTCCCACGATCGTCGGAGCGATAAAAGCATAAACTTCATCCACGAAACCTCCCGCTAAAAACGAATAATTCAAACTACCGCCACCTTCCAGAAGAACCGAGTCTATCCCGGCCTGTCCCAACCGTGCCAACAAATCATCCACGCTCACGAGTCCTTCCCGTTCCTCACATACCCAAACCTCGACGCCCACATCCTGCAAGGCCTTCACCTTCCCCTCGTCGGCAAAACGGGTACAAGCCACAATCGTTCGGTACTCGCGGGCAGTCCTCACGAGTTGACTCTTCAAGGCTAACCGGGCATTGCTATCCACGACAACACGAATCGGTTGTCTCACCCCACGCCCCTCAATCCGACAATTCAACAACGGATTATCCGCCACGGCCGTACCGATACCAACCAGTACCGCCATGAAACGATGGCGCAATTCATGCACGTAAGCCCGGGCTTCCGTTCCCGTGATCCATTTCGAATCACCCGTGCGGGTAGCAATCTTCCCGTCCAACGTCATCGCCGTCTTCATCGCCACCCAGGGACGCTTCGTCGTTATATATTTCAAGAACACCCGATTCTGTTCCCGCAAAGCCTCCTCCTCCACGCCACACTCCACCTCGATTCCGGCTGCTCTCAGCGAAGCAATACCTTTCCCCCCGACCAACGGATTCGGATCTTCCATCCCAATCACGACCCGGGCAATCTCGTGTTCAATAATTGCCTCCGTGCAAGGCGGTGTCTTCCCGTGATGACAGCAAGGCTCCAGGGTCACGTACATCGTTGCTCCCCGGGTATTCCTCATGCAACTTTTAAAAGCATTCCTTTCCGCATGCCACTCCCCGTATCGTTCGTGCCAACCTTCCCCGATCACCTTACCACTTTTCACGATCACGGCACCCACGACCGGATTCGGATTCGTGAACCCGACTCCCCGTTCGGCAAGCTCTATCGCTCGTCGCATGTACTCGATATCTTCCTGTCTTACCATTCGCGTAACCTCCTTTAAACTAAAAATGCCCCGAATGCATACACATTCGGGGCATAGATTTATATTGTATTAATATAATATCAAATTACAACTAAACATCTCTTCTATCATCCGGACTTTAACCGTCGGTCTCAGAATTTCACTGAATCAGTCCCTCGAAAGGGAGTCGCGGACTTTAACCGCCGGTAGGGAGTTGCACCCTGCCCCGAAGAAACATTTTACAAATGCAAAAATAACAATATTTCTAATGATAACAAACAATCTTCAATTAATTAATGCTTTTTTTCTGCAATTCGACCCAACACCTCTCCGCTCCACACGCTATTTTAGCGACTCGATCAAATCCACCACTCCCGCCTTTCTCAAAATATACATCCCGATACGCTCCTCGGAAACCCCTTCCCGCAAGTGATACGTGTAACGAGGCTCATCATTCTCCATCCGGATATCGAAAAAACGGAAATCCACCGAATCCTCCTTTTCCAGCGTTCCCGCAACCTCCACGATATGCGAGGATATCATGAACACCCCTTGCTTCAAACGGGCCAAAGCTCCCACCACGGCACGGGAAGCATCAAAAGCATCTTTCACGTTAGTCCCCCGGAACAACTCGTCAAACACGACCACCACATCCTCCAAATCCCGCACCTGTTCCACGACATACTTCACCCGCGCCACCTCGTTATAATAATGGCTATACCCCAGCGACAGGTTATCCGACAAATTAATCGTGGTAAACAATCCCCGGAACGGCGATAACTCCATCCGGCTCGCGGGCACCGGGAATCCGCAATGAGCCAAGTACACCGCCACGCCAAACGCTTTCATGTACGTCGATTTTCCCGCCATATTCGGCCCCGTCAGGAAACACAAATGCCGCTGACCGTCCAGCAACACGTCATTCCTCACCGGCTCCTTCAAAAACAAGTGATACAATCCCTCAATCCTTACCATCCGTCTTTCTCCCGAGAAAAGCGGGAACGTCAACCCCTGCTCCTTCGCGATCGTCCCGACCGTTCGTAAAGCATCCAGCATGTACAACGTATCCAGCACGACACGCACCCCTCCCAACTCCTCGCCCCGGAAATAAAGATCCAGATTCTCCCTAGACCAAAAAGAATCCTTCTTCTGGTTCGTCAAATACTGCATCCCTTCACGAGCGAGAACCTTCTTTACCTCCTGTTGCAAATCCTTCACCATTTTCGGGATACTCCCCATCGGCAACTCGTTCATGAAAGTACCCAGTTCATGAATCAACCGTCCGAGATAAGGAACCGCCCGTTGCCGCAGAAAACAATCGTTATCCGGGTTCAACCACCCTTTCACCGCCCGGCTCGTCAAATGCAACACATTCCGTTTAGGCACGGCATCCTGCTGTAAATAAATCTCGATAAAATTCAATTCTTCCCGCCGGATATCCAGAAAGAAAGGTAATTGCCCCAGGTAAATCATCGCATCCACCCGTTCCCGAATTTGCCTCGCGTCTACCAGCGGGGACTCGAACATCCTCCTCATACACGCCTTCCCCCCGTCCGAGCAAGCGAAATCAAAATAAGAAAAAACACTCGTCCCGTCCCAAGCCTGCTCGAACAACTCCAAGTCGCTCGACGTCTGTTCATCAATACTGAATTTCATCTGTTTTCTTTATATATTCCAATAATTCTAGATCCCCACGATCACTCACCGGCCAAGTCTTCCCGCCTTTCAACACGAATAACTCGTCACTGATATCAATCACGTCCTCGAAATAATGATCGGTAATCACGATCCCTTTCCGAGCCTTTTCCCGCCAGATCACCTCTTTCATTTTCTGCACGTGCAAAGGCATCATGAAAGAAAAAGGCTCGTCCAACAAACAGAACTTCGAGTCCGCCACCAGCACCACGTACACCTCTATAATCCTTCGTTCACCCGTTGAAAACGCTTTCATCCGTTTCCGTGCATCATTCCCGAACTCCGGGAAATCAGTAACAAATTCATTAAAATCCACCCCGAAATCATCAAACACCCGCCTCACTGACAATCCCAAAGGAACAAAACTCTGCTGCAGAAGATAACGCATATCCTCCGGCCGACGCTCTCTCGTTAACAAAGCCTTCCTATCAATAGCCACGTACTGGTCCTTCAACATCAACTCCCCGTAAATCACCCGCATGAGACAACTTTTTCCTCCCCCGTTCCGGCCAAGAATTCCGACGACCTTCCCCGTCTCGCAATGCAGACAGGTATCCCATAGGACTCGATTGAACCCGTATTCCAAACGAAGATTACTTATATCAAGAGTATGCATCATTTCAACTGGTAAGCGATAAACAAACAGGCGACATACGTCAGAAAATCAAACACCAACGATATTCCCCAAAGCCACCGGAGGGACACGCCTATATTCTTGTAATAATAAAAGAAACGCCACGATTTCCGTTTCATGGCAAATCCTAGGAACACCATCGCGGCAATCTTAAACCAAAACGTGACTACCACGATCACCGCGATCACGGCCGGCGTTTTCATGCGGTACATGAACATAATCAACCCGCACACAAACGACACGGCAAGAGCCGAGGCCGCGAACATCCCGTAAAACGAGACACACGACCTGACCAAGCGTTTCGCATCCATCAGATACGCTTTTGAATCATCCGCCAAGTATCAGTTATCAGGAAACTCTCCTCCATCTGATCGATCATCTCCATGAATTTCGAGATCGGCACGGCAAAAGACAATAAATTATTCGGGATACACAAACGGGCGGACGGGTCAAACATACCAAGCACGGCCCTCTTCGTTCCCTCGATCTGCTCCCGGTAAGGATAATAAATAATCGACGTGCATCCCGCCCCGAAAGGAGAAATCACCGCTTCCTGCTTGGCACTATCAAACCCGGCCAACGTGAAAAGCCCGGAAATCACATCCGGCGTGCCAAAGAAAAACACGGCCTCCGGTTTATCCTGTTCCGTCAACATATCCCAACGCTTGAACACCAGACAATCGCCCTTCCTTGGAAGCACGGGCAAAGTCTTTAACAACGCGTTCACCTGTTCCGGCGTACGCTTGTAGCGTTCACAACGAGGTTCGTTCTCTCCATGAGACAAGAAATACTCGAACCCTTCCCGCATACTTTTATTGAACCCCAAATAGTATTTACCCCCGCCACATCCCACAGAATCAGGGAGGAAGCAAAGAGCCTCTCCTTTCCTTACCCGTCCGAGTTGTGCTATAATACAAGTATGTCCCACGGCTTTTTTCACGATAGTCGCATTATTATTTTCCGTAGAATAATAAAATGCTACCGGAAGTTCTGCGTCGTTGAAATATTTTTTCCAAAGAGCAATAAAATGATCGCGTTTAACAATATCCATAACCCTTTTATTTTTAGTATCAAGCAAATATAAATTATTTTTTGGTTAAAAGCAAATCGCTATCGCTCATATTCCTCGTTTATAGCGGAATTTCCGACAAGTCATTTAACAAAATGACACTAATATCCCTTGAAGGCAGGAACACATGCAGGCTAAAACATTGATAATTAAAATATCACATCTAACAATTCACAATCAGATAACATCTACCGATACATGACTGATCAATAATGTATTCTTGATTAATTCTTTATGACTACCTATTCACTAGTTGCATGAACCTTATACGAACCCTATATAAACCCTATACGAACCCTATTATAATAAGGTTTATACAATGTTATTAAAAGTCATCTAAAAGATTATTAACGCTACTGTATAGGTATTAATCAAGAACACATGATTAAATCCTTATTCATTTCAATAGGAAATCTCATGTAAATATTCATGTAATCAACAATTGCTCAACGGCCTACACCCTGTATAGCTCTTCATATTCACAAACAAATACCCCGGATCAGCGATGCCGATCCGGGGTATTATATCATTAAAAGTACAATCTGTTACCAGATAGAAGCTCTTTGTTCAACAGGCAAATACAAGGCATCACCCTCTTTCACGTCAAACGCTTCATACCACATCCCGATGTGAGGCAGGGCGGCATTCACACGCCAACGCCCTAAAGAGTGAGGGTCTGACTTCGTTTGCAAACGAATTTGCTCGTCACGCACATTCCCGGCCCACACGTTAGCATATGACAGGAAGAACCGTTGAGCTGGGGTAAAACCGTTCTCGTCATTCCCAAGCGGGTTCTCGGCCATCGCTTTCTGCAACGCCTGATAAGCCACCTGCAAACCGCCATGATCCGCGATATTCTCACCCAAGGTCAATTCCCCGTTAGCTTTCAAATCAGGCAACACTTGGATGTTACTGAAATAATCCACTAACACCTGGGCACGCTCCTGGAAATTCTTGGCATCTTCAGCTGTCCACCAGTCTTTCAGGTTCCCGTCCTTGTCGTATTGACGACCTTGATCATCAAACCCGTGAGTCATCTCGTGACCGATAACAACACCGATAGCCCCGTAATTACAAGCGTCATCAGCATTCATATCGAAGAACGGGTATTGAAGGATACCTGCCGGGAAGCAGATTTCGTTCGTTGTTGGGTTATAATAAGCATTCACAGTTTGAGGAGTCATCAACCATTCATCCTTATCCACCGGTTTTCCGGCTTTAGCGATCATCTTATCGTAATCAAAATGATTGGAACGAACGATATTCTCCCAGTAAGAATCATTCTTGATCTCCAAGCTGGAATAGTCTTTCCATTTGTCGGGGTAACCGATCTTCACGTGGAAGGCAGCCAGTTTCTCCAGAGCTTTCGCTTTCGTTTCGGCACTCATCCATTCCAATCCCTGAATCCGCTCGCCAAGTGCTTTCTGCAGGTTGGATACCAACTTCACCATACGTTCTTTGGCGGCTGCCGGGAAATATTTGTCGGTATACATCTGACCGACAGCTTCACCCAACACACCGTTCACGGAACTCACGGCACGTTTCCAACGGGGTTGCATCTCTTTCGTTCCGGAAAGTGTCTTTCCATAGAAATCAAAGTTTTGAGCCACGAAATCATCACTCAAGTAAGAGGAAGCGGTATTGATCACGTTCCATTGCAAGTAGGATTTCAACACGTCCATGTTTTCTTTGGTCAACAAATCGGCTACCGTCTTGATCTCGGCCATTTGTCCCACGTTTACTTCCTGCAAGTCCTTTAACCCGATGGTTGTGAAATAAGCATCCCAGTTTATACCCGGAACCTCTTTTTTCAACTGGGCCACGGTGATCTTGTTATAGTTAGCATGTGGGTCACGTAATTCCACGGCCGATTTAGTCGTCTCGGCCAGACGGGTTTCCACTTTCATCACATCAGTCGCTGCTTTTCGTGCTTCCTCCTCGGTAAACCCGGCAAGTTGGAACATCTTGACTACGTGCTCTTCGAATTTTGCACGAATCTCTTTCGTGCGGTCATCATTATCCAGATAATATTCACGTTCGCCCAGGCTCAACCCTCCTTGGTACAACTGCGCCATGTTCATGGAGCTGTTCATATCATCGGCTCCCACGTACAACCCGAAGAAAGGCCCGAACCCGTCGCGGTGCATCCCGGCAACACATTTCGACAAAACTGCCCGATTGTCAAGAGCCTCGATTTTCTCCAGATAACCCTTGATCGGGGCCACTCCGTCAGCGTTCAACTTGGCGCTGTCCATAGCGATATTGTAGAGATCGCCCACTTTCTGGGCCACGCTTCCCGGTTGGGATTGCTGGTGAGCCAGGTCCTCGATCAGACTCTTGATCTGTGAACGGTTATTCTCTGCCAGTTGATCGAATGAACCGAAACGTGAATACTCGTCTGTCAACGGGTTAGCTTTCATCCAACCACCACAGGCATATTGATAAAAATCATTCCGAGGATTTGCAGTCTGGTCCAGATTCGCAATTTGAATCCCGCCTTTCTGCGCGGCCTCTTTTTTACTATTGCAACTTGTAGCCATTAGCGCTAACGCAATAAAAGGTAAATAAATTCTTGTTTTCATATAATCAGTTTTCTAGTCTTCTCGCCGCACCGTTTTAGTTCATAAAGTTCATCAGGTTGAACCTCCGGTTCTTAAAATTTATAAAGTCAAGTGCCGGTATAAACGAAGGGCTGTGTTACCAGCCCTTGCGACAACAAAAGTATAATATTTTACAAAGAAATAAAAACTGATCGGGTTATTTTTACCACCCGTACCAAGCGTCTTTTAACTCGCCAACTGTGATATTATCAAGATGTTGGTCGTGTTCGGACAGCCATTTCTTTACAATATTTTGTTCCTCGACCGTCACGCTGCCCCGCTGGCGAGTGATAAATCCCCCGCAAACATCAGAATTCCAGCCTCCTCCCATTTCCAGATCATGGGCATGTAACAAAACGGCAAACTCCTGCAACCACTCTTCCACCAGCTTCATATCGGTGTCGGCCTTGAATTTGGCATCAAAAGAAAATCCCAATTCCTGGTATTCCCCTTTATGTAATTTCTTACGTAATCTTTTTTTCATACTATTATATATTTATCATTCAATCTCTACCCGCAAATCCCGTAATCCGACATCGCTATTCTTGTTAGCGGGATGAGCCATTCCTAGGCTGCAATCATGGATTTGTCCCGGATAGAGCTTCATAGGTTTCAAACGAAGTTTATACTCTTCTTGTTTCACGTTCGGGTTCACCAGATAGGTCACGTCTGACCCGTAACGATTATGTAACTTCACTACCAACTGGTTATCACCCTTTTGCAAATGCAATTTAACCGTCTCGTTCACTCTTGGAATACCTCCCACGTAAGTACGGAGTAAAACCGTCTCGCCATTCAACGTAACTTGTATCCCGTCAGCAACTCCCAATTCTACCAGGACATCCTGTTCCCGACTGCTTTTTATTTCATGCAATAAGTAGACCGATTCTTTCTCTTCGGTAGGAATTTTCACGGTCTTACCCACTTTTAAGTCATTTTGCAAACTCCAATTATCGTTTTTCACACCAACGCTATTACCGTTAAAACGCTCACCCGCGATTGTATACTTGTACACATTTCCCCAGGTAACAGCAGCCGGATCATTATTCAATTTCTGAACATCTCCTCCCGCTAATTTCACATTCTCCACCTTGCCGTCAAGTTCCAGACGAATCTCTTTATCCCGGTCTCCGGCCATGTAAACGACCGAGGGCGTTACGGTCTTTGCCGTTTTATTGAAATGCCAGCTAAAACCTACCGTACTCCGGAAACTAGAATAATAGTCCATGCTTGAATAAGCGTAAACGGGAGTCGCATTATCAGCCGTCAACACACTGGTTTCCAAAATCTGGTCGGGTACAACCCGGAAATTATCGGCAAATTCCAGTTTCACGACAACGATTCCCCGCTCGGGTTTCACGTCAGCAGGAATATTCACGGACACGGTTTGCCCTTCCTGTTTCAGATCCAGTTTTTTACCATCCGCCAAGAGGGTTGCTTTTTTGGCTTTACCGATCAAACCATTTAAAATGACATCCCGATTTTCAGGCACTTGTTCGACGAACAAATAAAGGTTATTGCCCTTACGGGTGATGTCACCCCACGCCACCGCGTGATCAAAAGGGTTTGCCGTGGTATTGTAAATTGCCTCGCCGTAACGATTCATCCATTTGCCCATGGCTAACAGCGCATCCCGTTCGAACTCGACAACGGAACCATTCCCTCTCGGTCCGATGTTCAACAAGAAATTTCCTCCCCGGCTTACGACTTTAATCAAGCTATGCAGTTTCTCGTCAATTTTATGATTCAAATCTCCCCGCTCCTGCCATGAACGATAACTCCAAGTTTCGTCAAAGAATGAAGCCGGAGTCTGCCAAGGTACCCCGATTTTATAATCCGGGTAAGCGTTATCTCCCATCACGGCAAAATCACCCCGGTCATTCCCCAAACGCCCGCTCACCATGCACCGCGGTTGCAAACGATTCACGAGATCATACAACTCTTTACTCTGCTGCCCGCTCAACGACCCCATGTCAAACCAAATCTCGGAAATCGGGCCGTAATTGGTCATGATTTCCTCAACCTGATGCATGCTGAAAGCATGATGCTCCTTAGAAATCGCATCCGCATTATGAGGAGTGATCCCGTTTCCGGGGAAATTCCAATCAATCAAGGAGTAGTAAACGGCAAACTTCACGCCTTGGCGCTGACAAGCATCCGACAATTCCTTCATCACGTCACGCTTGAAAGGAGTGGCATCCACGATATTATATTTCGTGTATTTGGAGTGATACATGCAAAATCCATCATGGTGTTTCGACGTGAACACGATTGATTTCATCCCTGCAGCCTTGGCCAAGGCCACGACCGAATCAGCATTCCATTTTTCCGGATCAAACTTTTTGGCAACTGCCTCGTATTCCGCTTTCGGTATCCGGGCAAAAGATTGTATCTGCTCGCTATATCCCGAACGAACCGGCTCTCCTTTCCATACCCCGCCCAATTCCGAGTATAATCCCCAGTGAATGAACATTGAAAACTTTTGATTTACCCAATCTGGGTTAGGCTTTTGCTGTCCAAAAGCGAATTGCACGCCTAACAACAAGATAATTAAACATCCGCGTAATAACATAATAAACACTTTTACAACATATAACACATTACACAATAAACAAGGCTGTAAATATAGCGAATATTAGCGTTTGCCGGAGGGGTACTCTTCGAAAATTATTTAATTTACAAATAATATAACACACATTGTAAAATATATTATTCCTATGTAAACAAATTCTATATCGGTGATGAGAGAATTCTTATTCCTCATGTTTTGCTTTACCTGCTTACTCTGTAAAAATAATTTTGCTCAAACATACGAGGAGAAAACAAAGAGAAGAGTATCCAGATTTTACTCGATAAACACATTCGAGAAAAAATAAACAGGGACCGTGTAAAAATCTCACACGGTCCCAAACCACACATACACGTCTAATACATATAATTCATTAAACTACCATACTTATACATCACATCGACAATCTCTCCATAATTATTCTTTGCTTCATAAACAAGAACGGGTTCCTTTTTCGCCAGACTCGAATCCGTTATGTCATAAATATTAAATTTACCATTCTCCAAACCGACTGCAATTTGAGTATTATCCTTATTATAATAAATGGATTTTATTTTCACTCCCTCAAAACCGGCATATTCCGTGGGATTCAATCCTGTCAACCGATCATAATAATATAATTTATCATCCGATGTGAAAAACAAATAATTACGTTTAGGAAGAGCGACAATCTTGCTATCCGCCTTTAATAATGATCCTCCCACGAACTCCTTCTCATAAATATCATTCACTCGAACCATCATATAGGCATAAAGTTGGAAATCCTGAATATAATACTTCCCGGCATCAGATTTCAAAATCGTAATATAACCGGATGTTGCAAACTCCGATGAAACGTAATATCCACAATAGACCAAATCCTTATCCCCCAGGTTATCCAATGGTGTAAATCCGGGTTTATACCCCGTATAAGACACCGGAGAGATCTTGCCCGGCTGGTAGGAAGAAAAAGCATTCACCCAAAGGAATCGACGATTGTATCCATCATACATTAACACGTGATACGTGCTTTGGAAAAGAGACGGCACCACACGGGTCACACTTAAACTATCCTGCACGTAAACAGGTTCCTGACTGTAACGTCCAGTTTGAAAATTCTGTACATCTTCATTTTTACGACTATAAACATGTCCGTTCTCCGTCACTAAATAACTATTATCAAAAACATACAAAGCATCTGTAACTTTAAAGTCTTTAGGATATTTTTCATCTATAAATTCTTGTTTCACCGTTACGACTTTAGACAAAGAACTGCCATCCAATTCGACGCAATCACTTTTCTTATTTATCACTAATATCTGTCCCATCCGAGTATAGTCAAAACACCAATGTTCCACCATTTTCAACGGCTCCTGTCCCAAACTCTCTCCGGTATTCTCCTCGTACACGTTCGGGAATTCTTCATAAACAACTTTCGTTTCTCCATCCTCGGTCTCGTTTTTAAAACGGATACAAGATAATTCCGATTTCCCGTCCCGATTCGCCAGAATCAACCACCCCGTACCATAGGTAGGAGTAACTTTCAACTGGAATGGTGTCATATACTTCACGCCTTCAACCTCATTGACCACGTTAAAACTACAAAGCACGCTTCCCACACTCCCCGCATATTGTTCTATCAACAACACGCTATCCGTGGATATGATTTGTCCGTTGACATTCCACTCGTAACTGACAACCGGCTTGTTCCCGCCGGGATAAGTCACTGTCGGATTTATTTTTATCGTTTCGCCTAAACCCACGTAGTAAGTATACTCCAATCCGGAAACTTGCGGATCGCTCATCTGTTTATAATCGTAAGAACCTTTGTCCTCGTAACATCTCCCCAAGATAAAAGGAAGCACTGCTACCAATAGTATTTTTATTGATTTCATATACATCTTATTCTTGATTAACCAATTACCGGAACTTTCATTACTTCATTATTATCCTCGTCATAGATCGGTGGATTACCCGCATCAATATGTTTTTGTAGATAATACTTCAAGGCCAGAGCCCACGCCGTAATCTCGCTCGCACCCCTACCCGTTAGATCCGTCACGCCAGTCACTTGAATAAATAACTGAAACTTCTTGTCGGAATATTTACCCAAGTACGCTTTTTCAATTTTTGAATCCCACCAATCCGGTTTGCTGGCGATATTCGTCAACACGATTTTAGCTTTACCATGAGAGCTGACCCCCGGCGTGAAATTCTCGTTTTCCAGAATCTCGATCACAAGGTTCAATTTTTTCGTATCTAAATCATCACTTTTTATCACTTTCACGTACAGGGAATCTGTATCCCGGTTTACCCCAAACTTGAACGGCCCCTCCAATTTATAATTAGCCACATGAACCGTCGTTTCCTCGGATACAACCACAACCCGGTATTCTTTTGCCTCGCTTAACGGCAACCCGGATAAATCGACCTGTAAGGGAATTATTAACTCCGTTTCTCCCGGATGAAAAAAGAAGGAAACCATCGTGCTATCCTGATCAAAATTTTTAGAGAAAGAAAGGAAATTCCCTCCGTCATAAGTTTTAAATCCTTCCGTGCTGCAAGAAGCGAACATCAATAACAGAAATACACCTATAATATTTTTCATGAGTACGATATTTTAAAGTTAAAACGTAACGACATCACTCGCCGGAATGGGTAATGTAAACTTCTCTCCCAATTCTATCGTATGGGACCCGTCAATTACCGGATGATTCAAGCGTTTATACAGGAAAAACAACTGTCCTTCGGCCAAGTATTCCCGCCGGGCATCTTTTATAATCCGTTCAATATATTCCTCCTTCGTCAAATCTCTTGGTAAACGAGCTTTACATCCCCGTCCCAAACGAGCCTCATCCAGCCAATCAATAGCCTGCTCCCGATCCTGATCAAAAATACACTCTCCGGCAATATAGTAAATCTCGCTCAAACGGATCATCGGGATCAATGGGTTTTGCACGTTAAAAACTGAAGTATTAGCACTTTCCCGCCATTTGATTGATACACGCTGACCGGTAGTAGTACTAACCACCAGATAAGCTTTCCGGTAGTCATCCGCATCCCCGGCAAAAAGCCCGTCCAGCTCCTTGATTTCCATGAAACCACTCAAGCCTGAAGCATAATAATCTTTACACAATTCATTCATCTTGTTGTTGTAAAGAGAGAATATCAGGTCCACATGCGTTTTCTGATCTCTGGAATCCACGTTATCCATAGAAATATTATCCACGGGAGTGAAATTAAAGTACCCGCTATTCAATATTTCTCTCGCCTCCTCCAAAGCTAACTCCGGTTTCTGTGCATACTGGTATACACGGGCCAATAATGCCGTTATCGTATAATAATTCATCCGGGTTCCCCGATACGAGAAAAACATATCCGGACACCCCACGTAACTCCCCGGCTCCATTCTATACCAAGGAGTCTTAATGCCTGTAAGGCAAGGCTCTATCGTATCCACCGTTGCCAATAACTCTTTTCCCTTTTTCAAATCATTGATAACCAGATTTAAATAATCCTGAATATTTTTCTTTTCTCCTACAATCGTGGGATAGGTTTGGATATAAGCTAAATGTGACGTGTGATCGTCTTGCACCGGAGCCGGAGCAAACAGACGTAGCAGATCGAAATGAATCATTCCCCGCAAAGCATAGGCTTCCCCGGCAATCATATTTTTCTCGATATATTTGTAATCAAAAATATCTTCGTTCACCTCTTCAACCCGTTGTATTAAATTATTGCAATTCGCTATCGAATTATAGGCTTTGGACCAGATCGCATCAATAATTCCCGAACAACCGGCAGTCCCATACTCGTATGCCCCAGCATCTTTGTAGGCGGTTGATCTCAATCCATCCCATTCGTAATTCTGACCGATAACACTCATAAATCCCCAAGTCATCTCTCTCCCGTACACGGTACCTTCAGACAATTGCTGGTAAATTCCGTTCAACGCGGTTCGGTAACCCGTTCCCGTGGAGAAAAGATCATCCTCCTGCTTCTGATTCTTGGGATTCACGGTCAACCAATCGCTACATGCACTGGTCATGATAACAACCAATAGCACTAAACAATTTCTATATACTTTCATACATTATTTATTTATCACGTTAAAAACTCGCGTTCAATGTCACGTTGAAGGTTCGGGCAAACGGATAGGACAGCCCACGTTCCTGTTTCACTGTTGAGAAACGAGCCACATCTGTCATGTTAAACTGTAAACGCAACATACTGAACCCCCATTTCCGAATCATTTCCTGCTTGAAATCATATCCCAAAGTCAACGTATTTAACGATAACACGTTATAATCTTGCACGAAACGAGAAGTAGCCCGTGTCGTAACATCCCGATCTTTTATATTCTTCAAAGGGGTTACATCACCCAATTTCTGCCACCGGGCACTCATGACCCGTTTATCCACGTTATAATTATACACATCGGCATTTTCAACCTCGTTTACCAATGTATAATTATATCGTTGTCCCCCGAACTCGTAAAGGAAGGAGGTGTAAAGAGAAAAATTCTTGTAGGTCACGTTCAACCCGAAAGAACCTTGCACGTCAGGCTCAGAATTCCCGATAATCACCATTTCTGCTGGGTCCCAATCATAAGTAGCCGTCCCGTTCCGTTTCAAATAAAGCTCGTTACCATTGGCCGGGTCAATTCCCATGGATCGCATCCCGAAAATAGAAGTCAATGACCCACCGGGCTCATACTTCGTGATAACTTTCGAATAATCCCGATCCGTCACTTTTTCATTGAAATAGTCATTCACTTTCTCATTATAGGCGGCCAATTCATCCGTGATTTTCAAAATCTCGTTTTTATTATGAGCCAGATTAGCAAACACGGACAATAGGAAGTCGGGACGATTCACGATCATGCTCTTCACGTTTATCTCTATTCCCCGATTTACCACTTCGCCCATATTATCTTTGTAAGAGTTGAAACCGGAAGAACTCGGAAGAGACACATCCGTCACCAAATCAACAGTTTTCTTGTTATAATAAGAGAATTTAATATCCAACGCACCTCGGAAACTGGCGAAATCAAACCCTACATCCCACGTGTTCGTCTTTTCCCACTTCAAATTACGGTTTCCCAGATACCGGATAATAGCCCCATACCCGGTAGAATACCAATCCTGAGTATAAATATCGTACGTCGTCAGAGCCGAATAAGCCGGGAAATTCACTTTTCCTGTCTGTCCATATGACCCTCTGATCTTCAAAACTTCGATATAAGGAACATGCTCTTTCATAAAAGCATAATTATGCACGTTCACCCCTAATCCGGTAGACCAGAAGGGGGCAAATTTTTTATCGACACCAAACTCGGATGACCCATCCAAGCGGCAAGAGAGATCCATCAGGTAGATATAATCATACGTGTAATTTAGCAATCCCAGGAATCCGCATAACCGGGAAGAAGCTTCCGTCTCGCTAGGTTTACCCGTGATTTCATAAGCATACGTTGTTTCACTCATATCCTCCGACGGAAATCCCCGATAGGCCTCGGATTTACTGGAAGAATAATTATCCATCATGTTCAAGCCAACCGTGGCATTAATCCCGTGTTTACCGAACATCCGATTATACAGTATCGTGGCATTTAAATTCCAATTCACACTTTCACCTCTAGTCTGGGTCAATTCCCCTTTTTTAAAGTCCGTTACGAAATCATATTTCGTGGATCTCGGATCAGTGAAAACATCTGTTTTATTATCTTTCTTGGTAATACTGAACTCTCCTTTCAGTTGTAAACCGGTAAGAACATACCAATTCACACTCACATTGTCAATCAACTCCCGATAAGAACTCCGGTTATAAGAACGCAAGGTTGCCTCGTACAAGGGATTCAACAAATCGCTTGTATTCATTCCGTCGTGCCACGATTTAGTCGATTTCAGGTAATTCCCGAATTCATCCTTATACTCGTCATAAGGCAGTTTTTTGGTATAATCCCGGAAACTACCATAAGGAGATTCGTCCGATTTGACAACGTTATACGAAATATAGTTCTTTATTTGCAGACTCTTCAGTCGATAGTCCAAAGCAAACCCAGCTCCCATTCTCTTTCGTCCGGACTCCTTCATCACTCCTCCCTGGTCATCGTATTTCATATCCACGCCAAAACGCAAATCCTGAGATCCGCCTTCCAAGTATAAACTATGCTGATGCGTGAACACCGTTCGCAAAGGCTTGGACAACCAGTAAGTATCTACCCCACGCTGCACGTTATATAACTTGTCTTGATACTCTCTCTCTTTTACCAATTGTGTCGAGGTATTTTCAGAATCATAATAACCGGATAATTTCTCTGCTTCTAATTTCTCTCTTGCATTCATCAGGTTATAATCTGACAAATCAGGAGCCGTTATTCCTCCCGTAAAATTATACGAGAAGCGGATTTCTCCCGGTTTGGGAGCAACGGTCGTGATCACGATTACCCCGTTCGCGGCACGTGAACCATACATGGCCGTGGCCGCCGCATCTTTTAATATGGTAATTGACTCGATCCGATTCATATCAAAATCGTACACCTTTTCCACGGATATCTCGAACCCATCCATGATAAAAATCGGTAAATTCGGATTTCCTTGCAAAGAAGCCTTTGACAAATCGTTACGATCCAGATCTTTCACTCCGATACCGGAACGCCCCCGGATGTAGAACTCGGGTAAAGCATTGGGATCCGATCCCCATTCATTATTTTCCTGAACACGCAAAGAAGGATCAAATGTCTGTAATACCGTGATCAAATTCCGGGATGCCACTTTTAATAATTCATCTTTTTTCACAGTCACGGCATTTCCGGTAAAACTGGAACGATTAATATTCGCGTATCCCGTCACGACGACATCATCCATTTGTACCTCATCTTCTTCCAAATGCACGTCATACACCGTCTTGTTCGGCAATATACCGACCTCCTGTGTCTTCATTCCGACAAACGAAACCACGATAACCATACCTTTAGTCTCCGGCACGTTCAACACATAATTACCGTCCATATCGGTCGCGACACCCAAGGTCGTTCCCTTCACGCTCACGGTAGCCCCAACCAAGGGTTCATTCTTAGCCAAAGTCACTTTCCCCGTAAGTTTTATCATTTTCACAGGAGAAGGAGTTTCCCGAAGTGTAACGACAATCACTCCATCTTTATATTTATACCCTAACATCGTCCCCCCGAAACAACGATCCAAGACTTGTTTCACGGTCACTTGTTTCATCTCAAAGGTCTGGGGCTTTATTTGTTTGATTTCATCCAGATTATATAAAAAATCAACTCCTATCTTTTGAGTCAAATCCTTTAATATCTCTTTCATTTCCCATCCCTTGTATTCCACGTCTATTTTCTTCTGCGGATAATCCTGTGCCCACCCCGTCAACGAGAAAGCAAACATGAATAAAAGTACGGGAAGTAGCCTAACTACATTCTTCTTATTCTTTTTCATTATTATTGGTTTTATACATTTACCATATCATTTGAGGTAAATAACTCCCTGTATATCGTAAAAAACGATACACATACAATCAAGATGCTGGTTATTCAATTTATTTTCTATACTTTTGAAAGGTCTATAGTTCATCACCTGGTGATGAGCGATTTTAGCATGACCGGAGGCGCATCTCCGGTCTTCTAATATCCTATAGAAGACATCACATCATGTTCATTTTTGTCATCATTTTAGGTTTGTAATTAAATTTTGCATAGACATACCGCTCATTTCGTAATTTCACGCCGATTTAGTTACTCTATTAATTATTCTCTCCTTACGATCAAAATCACATCCTCTTGGATAATAAATTTCACTTTAGTTGTCATTTCCAAAAGCTCGAACGCTTTCGAGATATCATCATATTTAGGAAGAGCTCCGGAAAAACGAGTCTTTACTAATGTTGAATCCTCAAATTTAAAATCACGATCATACCAACGTGCTAATTTACGCACCACCCTATCCAATGGCTCCTCGTCAAACAGGAATAAATCCCCCATCCATGAAGTATAATAACGTACATCCACTTGCCGTACGTGCAATTCCCGATTCTCGATTTCAACCTGCTGATCAGGAACGATAACCATGGCACGCTCCCCGTTTCCAACACGCAATTTCCCGGAAGCTAAAGTCACTCGTGCCTGTTTTTCATTTGCATAGTTCATTATATCGAATGAGGTTCCAAGCACCTCAACTCGCAAATCGCCACTTTTTACTTCAAAAGGCATTTGCTCATCACGCTCTACCTCAAAAAATCCCTGGCCTTGCAATTCCACTTCTCGCCGTTTACCGGAAAAGCGGGTCGGGTATCTTAACGATGATTCGGAATTCAGCCACACGACACTTCCGTCCGGTAATATCACTTTATATTCACCGCCCTTTCCCACGTACAAAGTATGATACTCGATCTCATTCCCCTCCCCTTTTTCCGTATCATATATCAACGTGTTGGCCTCATTCCGTACCCCAGCCAATTCTATGTGGATATTTTTGTCTATATTCAATCGGACAGAATCACGCTGCCCGTCTACAAGTAGAGAAATTAAAGCAGATTTATGTACATCTTTGGGAGTTTCCCCAGATACATTCTCTTGTTCTTTCAACATAAAAAGAATCGAACACAAGGCAACAATTACAATCGCAGCGGCCACTGATGAATAACGTATTATCCGGCGACGATAACTCCGGGACTTTTTATCCATTTTTCTCTCCAGTTCCACCCAAGCCTCCTCCGAATCTTTTACAAGCGAGCTATTCCTGTGGTCATCCACAACAAAATTCAACTCGTTCTTTTGTTCGAACCAAGCCTGATTCTCCGGATTTTTTTGGACCCACGCATCGAGTTCTTTTCGCTCCTCTTCAGATATTTCTCCGGTAAATTGTTTCAAGAAAAGAGAGGATATATGTTTTACCGTTTTTTCTTCCATACCTAATTATTCTTCCGTTTCTATATATAAAACTAACGACTTTCGGAAACGGGTGATGTCAAGAAGAATAAAATATGCAATTCCTACCTTCCCAGCATGAAAATAAACCAACACAAAGGATATAAATCTTTCAATATTTCCTGCAATTGCTTTCGAGCTTTCAATCGCTGTGTTTTTACCGTATCTTCGGATATAGATAACTTCCGGGCAACTTCCGATACTTTTAAACCATCCACATAACTCAATTTAAACACTTCGCGACAACGTTCCGGTAGTTGTTCTACAGCCTGCACGACTTCCATATAAACTTCGGTCTCAATCCGATTTCTCAAATAATTATCCTCGTCCCACTCCTCTCTGGGCATCTCTCGCATCGTACGATTCACGTATTTTTTATGATTCACGAGAGTGATCGCCTGATTATAAACGGCCCTGAACAAAAATGCTTTCAAATGATTTGAATCGTTAAACCGGAGTTGTTTCTCCCACATGGCCATAAAAACATTGTCCACGATATCCTCTGCCTCTTCGGGTGACACCATCTTCATCACGAATACACACAACGGTTTGTGGTATGTTAAAAACATCTCTTGATAAAAACTTTTAGTCACGCCGATTTTTCCATTATCCTTAACACCCATAACAATTTATTGCCTTTGACAAAAGTAGGGTTTCACAGGAATATATCATTACTTTTCGACGGAATTAACAATTTTGAGCCTACAACAAAATAAAAAGGGCTATTCCACGAGACATGAAATAACCCTTTTAGTAAGAAAACTCACACAAAAAGACAAACACTATTATCTTCTAACGATCGAGACTGGTTTAACGTCCTCTTCGCCTGATCCAGATAAAGATAGCCCAGAATGCCAACGAGGCGGGCCAAACTCCCATCAAGATGATTTTCCAGAAATTCATCCATCCCATACTTACGCGGACTTTTTTATCCGGAGGTGTCGGACGGCGAACATCAACAGGAACTTCCTCGTGGGATAACCAGAAGAAAGAACCGGAGATCAGGGAATAGTTTGCTGCCGGCACATCTTTTCGACCAATACTGATCTCGCCGTTACTCAGACAGTCGGCATCCCCGAAGACCACGATACGCTGTTCCTTATCCCCGATCTTTCGGGATAAAGCCAATGCCGTGGGATAGGAACGTTCCACTTCTCCCGCCGCCGGATTAAACCGCACGGTATCATCGACAAAATCGGTAGTCTCCACCTCGTTCCAACTTCCCACCGTGTCGCTCACGAAAAGAGGGGTAATCGCAAAACCCTTATCCGCGGAATATTCCAATCCCGTACATCCCGGCATCGTGGCCACGTACTCTCGACGATACATCACGCCAAACGCATAAGCGATACTATCGGCCTCTTTCGTGGGACGGGCAATGATAAAGTCCGGCTGGAAATTGTCGCTCTGCTTCACCAACCTTCCCGGCATAAAACGTACCCCCAGTGATTCGACGATCGGGTTCATGACTTCCTGTCGACGAGGTTCTCCGGCAATAACCATGTTTCCTCCCCGGGCGATATAATCATCCAGATTCTTCTGTTCTTCCCCCGTTAAGGCAGACCTCATATCGGCAATAACAATAATGTCCACATTCTCAGGCACGGGTTTATCCAACGTGACCTCCGTGAAATCGAATCCTTGGTTAATCAAGGAATAGCGGAAAGGCTTATCCTGCGCGAAACGGTTATAATCCCGATCTCCTTCCCGGATACAATCCCGCTCTCCGTGTCCCTTCACGAAGCCCACTAATGGCAGTTCCATCACGAGACGTTTAAACGCTGCAGAAATTTCCGTCTCAAAGGGGAAACGCTGCATATCATCATATATCCTCAAAAACGTCTTCTCCCCGTTCTCCCGCTCCAACAAACGCACGAAACGATTTCCTTCCGGCTCCAGATCTACCAGCTTCTTCACCTCCTCGGGACGTAAAAACATATTGGAATCCAAATCCCATATTTCGGTTCGCTTCAGCATCCGTTCCCGATCGGAAAGATTCGGATAAGCCTTATCCAAATCCGGATTCTTCGCCTTATCGTAATAGTACACGTACTTCATCTTGATCTCAGGTTTGAATCTCAGGTAACGTTTAAAATGTCGCAGATCATTATTCCGATTACGGGGCAAACCGCTCCAATAATTCTCTTCAAGAATATTCACGAATGTCGTGATCGTCAAACCGCCATCCATCTGGCCGACAATATTCTGACTATTAGGAGTCAACGTCCTCAACTTCGTATTCGTCGCATCATAATAACACATCAGCTTCGGTCGGGATGTAAAATATCCCAATAGCATAGCTATCACGATGACTCCTATGTATTTGCTCGTCGTGGCCATCCACGTAGATTTCTGTCGCCGGGCTTGCAACCGGAGGATCGAAAGGAAAAGAAAAAGGGCGACCACGATAACAAAATAAAGCACGTCCTCGCTACATATCAATCCGTTGATAAACTCATCCGCCCGGCCGTTAATCGCTAGCCAGTAAGTGATATCCCGTACAAAATCAACATCCTGCCACATTCCCCCGACAAAATTCAACACGGCCAACACGGCCAAAGTACCCATAGCCGCCACCACTTGATAAGAGGTAATACTCGACATGAACAACCCGATCGCCGCATAAGCACATATCAACAAATAAAGCCCCAACAGCCCGGCAAGGACAGCGGGAATATCCGCTTCATAAATAGCGATCGCACTAAACAGCATGAACACGGATAATATCGCGATTAGCACCAACCCGTAGACCATCACCGAAAGGTATTTACCCAAGATAATCTGCGTATTCGTCACCGGAGAGGAATAAAGTAACTTGATCGACCCACTGCTCAGTTCCCGGCTCATTAATCCCATGGTCAACAGGGGAATGTACAGGTAAAGATATTGTTGCATGGCCGTAAACAAACCATTCCAGCCGCCAAAAACGGCCATAGTTGCATTATAAAGCCCATAGCCTAACGATTGACTTCGTACCTGGCCACCCATGGTATTTGAAAACACCATACTCGCCTGAAAAGTGAACACGATTAAAATTAACCAAGCCACCGGGGAGTAAAATAGGGTTTGTAATTCCGTACGGGCTATTTTATATATTGTCTTCATCTCATCATTATTTATAAATTACTTTTTCGATAATTCGGCAAAAATCGTATCCAGCGAACTTCTCTCCAACCGGATTTCCGTCAAACGCCATCCCTTGGTCACGCTGGCTTCAACCAAACGCTCGGTCGCCTCAAGAGCATCCGAAAAATGTACCCGGTATTTTGAGCCACCCAGTTCAACAGCATCCACTACACCCGGAATCAATTTAATTTCTTCGGCAGAAGGTGCGGCAATCAAAGAAACAAACAACGTGGTCGGAAGGATATAATTATCGAACTCGTCGACCGTCCCTTCGAAAACCAACTTTCCCTCCTCGATCATCCGGATATAATCGCAAGTAGCTTGCACCTCCGACAATATATGCGTGGAAAGAATGACCGTCCGGTCTTCCGCAATCTCCTTGATCAATTCCCGGATTTCTACAATCTGATTCGGGTCGAGTCCGTTGGTCGGTTCATCCAGCACCACGAAGGCCGGGTTATGAATAATAGCTTGGGCTATACCCAATCGCTGCTGGTAGCCCCCGGACAGGTTACGAATCAGACGTCGGCTGAAATGTGATATGCCGCAACGTCCCATGACATCCCGTACCGCCCGATCCACCTCACCGGAAGGCATCAGACGCATATTCGCACAATGAACCAGATATTCTTCCACGGTCAAGTCCATGTGCAAGGGTGGTTTCTGGGGTAAAAAACCGATATGTTTTTTCGCTTCCACGGGATGCGTGCGCAAATCCACACCCTTGATATAGACATTCCCTTCAGTCTGTTTCAACACGCCACAAATAATATTCATGGTGGTCGACTTCCCGGCCCCGTTCGAACCCAGCAAGCCATAAATCCCGTGCCGGGTGATTTCAAAGTTAATATCCCGCACGGCCCATTGAATACTATAACGATGAGATAAATTTTCTACTTTTACAATTGATTCTTTCATATATCTAATTTTAAACGGTTTACCCCGTCTATTTATTATCTAACATTTGTTTGATCTTGAATAACAGATATTCATAATGCAATTTCGTATCACCCGAACTCCGCAGCACGGCTCCTTTCAACAAATCCTGAACCCGGAAAAGCATATTGAAATAATAGTTTACCGGCACGTAATCACCCGGCATGACCACCTGCATCGAGGGATAAAATCCACTCTGCTCTTCCGGAGTCTTTACCACAGCCTTCCAATTACCCCGTTCCCGCAATACCGGTAATTGATTTCGATTGATCGTAAATTCAGAGATTTGTTCATCCGTCAACCCGGTGATTCCCCTACGAGGGGTGAAATTCCCTGCCGCCGTCGCGATCGTGGAAGAAGCCACAACGCTTCCCAGAAAGTCATGCTGCAAATCCATCTCGTACTTTTGCAACGGGCGATTTTTTATTGTTCCTTCCCACACGTTCTGATAGATATCTTCCACGTATTCTTGTGTCGGATACCCGCTCCCTTTCTCGGCTCCCAACGCCACGTATTTTAGTCGGAAGGTCAATGTTCCCAGTATAAAATTACGAATCTGATCAACAGACGAATTACGGATTTCCAACTGCCGTTCCACTTCTTGATTTTCCAGCCATGAAAGGTTCTTCGCCAAATCGACCATATATTTCAACGCCGCTTTCTGCACATTCCGGGGAACGGGTACATAACTGGGTTTGCCTTCCGATGAATATGCTTCCAATTGATAAAAACCTCCCAGATTCACGGACAAATCATTGATCCGTTTTTGCAGTTGATATCTTAACCCGTTGTATATCTGGCTGCGGATAGACAAATCCTCATCTCCCTCCGCATACCACGAGTAGAAATTCTGCACGGCAAGTTTCAGATTATTAATCGCGTATTGTAACGCTTTCAGGTGATCATCACCCAAATCCCCAGCAAAAGACGTGGGATCATAGTAATAATAAGGCATTTTCCCGAAACGATAATTCGGGTTATCCCGTCCCTCTCTGATCCAACAATCCAGCGTAGCAAGCTCATCTTTAAAACTCACGGCTTCGGGAATAGGCGCATACAACCATTTAATCACGTAATGATCATATTCACCCAAACCGCCCGGCGTCATGCGTACACCTTTCTCTACATCGCCCGGCTGGGCTATATAATTACAAGGCACATGATCCATTACCGACGGGCTTAAACCATATTGCCGGGTAAACGACGGGGAGCGCAGGGAATCAACAGAGTAAGCCCCGGATGCGCCTGCATTATAAACCAGTCCTAAATTGATCCCGATTTCCCGCATGATCTCTGCCCGCACGAGTTCCCCGATCATCTGTTCGGAAAACCGATTCGTGCGCACACCGGGATCGGCTGCCATTGTCGTCATGATCCGATCGGTCTTTAATCCGGAAACCATCCCGTCATACACGTAAAGCGAAGCATTCAGTATCTCTCCCGTACGGGGATCAACGTGCATCGTGCTTTGCATATCCAACCACAGGGGAGCGTAACGAATGGTTGAATATTTGATATTATTCGCATTAAAATCCGGATCATTTCTCGGAAAATCCACCACTTGTACCACATTTTTAAACCCTATTTTCTCGAAAGCCGCATTCCAAGCCTCCGCACCTTCCCGGATATAAGATTTCCATTCCCGGGGCATTAAGGTATCCATGTAAAACACGATCGGCTTTTTCACCTCGACCAAATCCCCCTGACGAAAAGCGATTTCATCCACGGGTTCCAACCGCCACCGTTGCGTGTAGAATGTAGATTCCAATCCTTTTCGATCATGCTTGAAATGAGCGACTTTCATAAAAGACACCCCCAAACGAGGATCGGCAACCCGGGGACGCATCGGTTCTTCCGGCAACAACATCAACATTTTATTCGCCGTCACGGACACTTTTACATCTCCGGGTACCACTTTAAAAGCCCCGAACAAATATTGATTCATCAGGAAACCGAGTTCACAGGTTATCATGATATTATTATCAAAAGCATTCACGTCTTTCAAAAACGAACGTTCCTTTTTATACTCGTGATCGCGGGTGATATACCCGAAAAACGAATTCCCGGCATACGGGGAGAAAGGCGTCGTGTACGGGGAATACTCCATGAATAAAGAAGTCATATCTACCACAACAGCCGTGCTGTCCGGGGTATAAGCCTCTATTTTAAAAGAAGTATAAACACCCCCGGCATTCGAACGGGCTATTGCCGGGTTCAAGTTTGTCTCCGCACTATTATTTAATGGTTTATCCATCAGGAATAATCTTGCCTGTAATGTCGAATCCAGCCGGGTAAAACAGAAAGGCAGCGAATACCCGGCAAACTGACCGACAACCCCTTCTCCATTGTCACTGATGTCCTCGATTGAGGAAGTCAACATCATATCTTTTCCCAGCAAGGACAACGGGAACTCGACAAGCACTTTTTCCCCGACTTTGTGTACCGTCATCAAACCTTTCACGGTTTTTGCTTGTTTTCCGCTAAAAAGCTTCTCGTAGGGAGTTTGAGTTTCTTTCTTTACCTCCTTTTTCTTTCTCGCTTGCACCTGCCCCGAAAGTCCAATCATGAAAAAAGAAATAAAACAGATATATAATATATTTTTCATACCTAATAATTTACAATAAATCCGAACTACTTCAACGCCTGTTCAATCTTGTACAACAGCAAACGATAGTGCTGACGGGTATCCTCCGCCCCCGTATTCTCCTTACTCTTCAACAACGACTGAATCTTTTTCAGCATATCAAAATACAAGTGATCCAAAGGTTCTATTACCATATTGGAGTTCACATTTACCCAGTAACCGAAGCCCTGACGCTGCAAGACGCTTTCCGGCAAATGCCCCACAACGGGAGCATTCCCGCAAGATTCCAATTGTTCCGCATTCGTAAAACGTCCCATGATTTCTGCCGGAAGCACACCGTAACGTTCCCTGCTTTTCATTTTCACTTGTTCCGGAACATCCACCATCCGGCAGACATCCGTGATCGTCAACGGGCTTCCCGACATTCCCTTCTTTCCTAAACCGGAAAAAAGAAGTATCTGTCTCAATAACTCCATTTGCATCTTTTTCTCTTGTACCGTCAGCGTTTTCCCCTTTCGGGTCGGGGCAAAAACGTAATCCTGCACATCCTTTAAAAATTCTTTCGTCGTGTAAGTATCCTTATTATTGTCCTTTGCCGCGGCCAAGGCGACAGACCAAGAACGGGACATCAACGCTCCGAATATTTTCTCCTCCAATTCGGTAGAAATATCACTCATTAAAGGAAACTTCTGTTGTAATTCAGGCGCGTTCAACCACGCCAGATCACGTACCTGTCCCAGCAAGAAATCAAATGCGCTTTTCTGTTTTTCTTTCGGGACCACCGAGTAACTCGGCAACAGATCCCCGTCATAACGTTCATTCAAGTAAAGTCCCCCGATATTCAACAAGACATGGTTCACGTAACGTACATACTGGTAAATAATCTCGTTATACATGTTTTGACGGAAAGTATAATCCGGATCATCCTCACCGACCCAATCATTCATATTTGCCAACACGTATTTCAGATTTCTGATCCCGTAAGTAGCTGATTTTACAGCATCATCACCCAAATCTTCCTCTAAAGAACTCGGATCAAGTTTCCCGTTTATTTGTTGTTTCCCATAACGATAGACCGGATTCCCGGAAGTCTCCGTAATCCAACGATTCAACACGGGAACCTCCTCTCCCGCCGTTTTCGCATCCAACAAAGGAGTATACAGCCATTTAATCGTGAACAAATCATACTCACCCAAATCCGGCGGAGTTAATTTTACACCCCGCTCTTTATCGCCGGGCTGGGCCACGTAATTGTTACGGGCATAATCCATAATAGAATAAGTCGTTCCATACTTCCGCGTGAAAGAGGGGGAACGCAACGAATCGGTCGGAATTGCCGCCGAACCCGACATATTATGCATCAAGGCCAGACAATGACCGATCTCGTGTGAAACCACGTAACGAATACAATTACCTAAAGTCTCTTCATCAAAAATAACTTTTCTAACCTCCGGGTCTGCGGGAGAAGTCTGCAAAAAACGCCAGTCCTGAACCAACTGTACCAGATTATGATACAGATAAACCGAAGCATTCAGAATCTCCCCGGTTCTTGGGTCCGTCCACGAAGGTCCCATGGCATTCGCCACCCAGGAAGGAGAATAACGCACGCAAGAGTACTTCACGTTATCCGGATCAAATTCGGGATCATCCGTCGGGAAATCCCTAGCCACGATCGCATTCTTGAAACCAATTTTTTCAAAAGCAGCCTGCCACTCTTCAACTCCCGTCTTTATATATTTTTTCCAACTTTCCGGAAAAGCATGATCCACGTAGAAGATGATAGGCACTTTCGGCTCTACCAGCTTCCCGGCCCGATAAGCAGCCTCATCCGCAGGTTCCAAACGCCAGCGCTGAGCATAATAAATAGTCTTCAATCCCGTATCCCCATTTCTGAAATCGGACAATTCCTGATAGAATATCCCGATCCGGGGATCAGCCATTCTCGGCCTCATCGGTTCTTCCGGCAACAAAATAAAACTCCGGGTCATCAAAGAAGTAAACGGCATTTTATACACGTAATAATAACTCCCGTCTCGCACGTTTACCTCGTAACTTAAAGAAGTTTGCACGCTCACGTTATCCGCAAAAGCTTTCACCTTCCCCAGTTGAGACTTATCTTTCTTAAAATCTTTAACGAGCCACCACCCACCCCAAGTTATCGGGGCATAAGCGGAAAAAGGACTTAATTGTTCATCATCCGTCAAGAAAAATTCGGTCATGTCAAACACGACAGCCGTACTATCAGGCGAATAAGCTAACACCCCACTATTATACATCACGGCAGGTTTCATACTCTCCTGAATCCGGTGGGCAACATTCTCCAATTCCGTCGTGTAAGCATGATTCACTTGTCGTAAACTAATAATCGTATCCGTTTTCGTAAACTGCACGCACAAGGGTTCTGTCGGTTTCTCTCCCACGCTACCAAATAGATTATTTGTCGTTTCCGTGATCGTGGACCCCAGCAACATATCTTTTCCTAACACCCCCAACGGAATTTCAAAATACACCTTCCCATCCATCTTGTGAATAGTAAATAATCCCTTAACCGTCTCGTGGGCCTTATTCTTAAATAACTTTTGATAAGGCGTTTCTTTCTCCGCCTTTTCCGTTTTCTTCTTTTTTCTCGCATATCCCTCCTGTTCGAAACAGGTCACCAAAAGAACAGGGATTAAGAAAAAAATCACAGACAATTTCCTCATAATTAACTCATTTTAAATTTACACAAAACATCAAACTCCCAAATTATAGACAAAGAACATCTAGGAGACTGTGCAAAAAGTCCACATTCAAACTCCCTCCCGGCTTCGCCGTACTCCCTCTATAAACAGAGGGAGAGCTAAGTTACTCACAGTCTTCGAAAAGAGTCACCAGCTCCTCCTCTGTTTATAGAGGAGGTGGCGGCGAAGCCGACGGAGGAGTTTATTGAACTTTTAACACAGCCTATTAGCTATCAAATTATTAAAATCAACTTATCAATACCGACCGAACGCCCAATTATACGAACCTCCCCACTTCCATTCGACATCCACGATCTTTCCTAACCCGGAAACAGAGAACAACAATCCTTTCTCTCCCGGATTATCATCGGCCAAAACTTCGGTACTTAGTTTATAGATATAGAAATTACCGTCATCCAAAGCTACCCCGATACCTCCGGCATCTGCATCCTGCAAAATCTCGACAATATTACCGGTCGTGTAACTCGTAAACAGTTTCACTCTCTTCGTGTTCACATCATAGAAATACAAGCGATTTCCTTCTCCCATAAACAAATAAGAGCTATTCCGTATCCGGAAATACACCGTGTTATCAGAGATCACGTCACTCCCCGCGAAAACCTCCTGCGTGCAATTCATGATATTAAAATCAATCCAACTATCCATCTCCATATTCTGGTATAGATATTTACCGGTACTCTCCTCTTTCAACATAGCCATCAATCCGCTACCATCCCCGTAATCCCCCAGATACAACACTTTATAACCGGTCAGATCGTAAAATTTCACCACATCCGGCTCATCCGGGGTATAGATAAAGTTCAGCGGCCCGCTATCACTATTACTGTTGAAACTTGTAATACGTCCCACGATCCGGCTATTTCCCTCGTCATACATTAACACCGCCCCACAAGCTTTCGTATCCAAATCAAACAACTTGGTGATTTTCCCTCCATCCTGCGCACCTTCAAAATAAAGCGGGATATCAATAAAAGCGGATACATGTTGCGTTTCAGAACCGACATTTCGTCTCCAATATACTTCCCCGCCAGCACTCAACACGAAATCGTGCCAACCGCCATTCCGCACGTCAACAGGCTCAACGCCTGCCGGGTATGCCGCTCCCGGAAATTCTTCATGCAAGGCCGCCACTTTTTGAAAATCCGCCCCGCTCAGATAATAACATCCCCCGGTTCTTTGCACCACCATCACTTCATCTTCCTCCCCGCCCGTCATCACGTTTTCCAATTTTATCGGTCCCGTTCCCAAAGCATTACCCGGATAGAGGTCCGCGTAAATATCCGGATAAGCCACCCATTCATAATGGGTTTTCTTGTCCTCATCCTGCCAACTATCCCGCCGGATATAACTTAAACTCGTGCGATTATCTTTTTCCGACAAGATAAGCCACCCCACTTTATAGGGAGATTGAACCTCTATTGCCGTGTGACTCGCATGAGCCACGATCCCGGTCTTCTGATCCGTCATATAGAAATTCACATCAAACTGACCGCAACCCGTGGGAATATATTCAAAATTCCGCTCTGTAGAAACGACATTCCCCAACCCCATTTCCCAACGGTAATCAAAAGACAACGTATCCCGATCGGGGTATTTCCAGGTCATCTTAGGCACGATACGCACCGTATCGCCCAAAATTATATTCTTCTTTGTCAAAGAAGTTACCACATCTAACGTAACCTCATTATAATCAATCAGACTATATTTACCTTTATCTTCATAACACGCGTTCAACAAAAAACACGTGAACAAAGAGTATAATATCCATTTTCTCATAATCGTTTCGTTTAAATTATCCGACTTCTATCTCCACGGTCATTTCCGTTCCGTCATCCTCGCGCACCATTTCATCCGCATCTTTCTTTTTCTGCAAATAGTGCTTGAACATGATCGAGTAATAACGAAGTTCTTCGATATTATCGCTATCAATATCTGCCTTTCCGGTTTCCTGGATAAAAAGCCTATATTTTTTATCCGAATACACACCCAGATAATAAGAGGTCACGTTATCCGTCCACCAGTTGGGCTTAGCTATCACGTTAGAAACATAAATGATCGCTTCCCGGCACTCGGTCTGTCCCAATTGAAAATGATCCGTAGGCTCCAATCGTAACATCAGTTTCAAAGCTTTTGTCGATATTTCCGGGGTTTTAATAAATGTGATTTTACACGTATCGCACACCTTTCCCGATTTTATCGAAAACTTATCCGGCAATCTGTAATTGGCCGTCGTGGCACTCGTGTTCTCCTCGTCAACCGTGATCTTATATTCCACTTCCTGACCGGAAGGGATTCCGATAACCTCCACAACCACGGGAAACTCCAACTCGTTGTCATTCGGGTAAGCCAGAAACGAACAAACCGATGAATCCGTCACCAATTTCACGAATTGAAGGTAATTATGACTACTATATGTTTTGATATCATCCTTCGAACAAGCTCCCAGAACAATCATAAATCCCAAAAACAAATATATTTTTCTCATAGCTATTCGATTTAAATTATTGATATGCCGTTTCACTGTACGGGATTGGAACTACCCATTTCTCAGGGGTCATCTTGATACCCTCACGTCCGTTAAATATATCCCGGTTCAAACGTTTAAACATGAAAAACGTCTGCCCCTCCGTCAACGTTTCCCGGATAATATCATATTCCAGCTTCAACCTCAAATCGGTAACCGTCATATCTGCCGTTAACTTCGTTTTTGCCCCACGGCTTGTCCGCAAAGAATTAAACAACTCGATTGCTTCCGTTTTCCTGTTTTTGTTCAATAAATATTCGATCTGGATATGGTACATCTCGGAAGCCCGGATCACGGGCAATAACGGTAACTGGTCCAGCACCTCTGAAAAAGTTGCCCCGGAAAAACGTAACCACGTCGCATACCGCTGAGACCCGTACGTCAAAGTTGTTTTATTATAGAATCCCGTGTACCGGTAATCATCCAAGTCTCCGGCAAAAAGGATATCCATATTTTTCATCCGTAAAGAATACGTGTACCCCTTCAAAATATTCTCCACTTGGTCCACCACGTCGTTATTCGAGAAGCAAAGGAAGAGTTCATTATAGCGTTTCGGATAAAGGAAATTAATATTGGAAACACTTCCCTGATTCGAGTTCGATGTCCAACGGAACCACCGCTGGTGGTATTTGTACGCCACCACCGCATTCGTATAAGCATTCTCGTCATCTCCTTTATACATATATATCCGGGCAAGCAACGCGTTGACCGCAAAATAATTCATGCGACACGCCCGGTACAGGAAAAAATCATCCGGAGAATTTGATAAACTTCGATTTATACTCCTCACCCGGGAATAAATACTCGTGTTTTGTCTGCGATTAAACACCGTATCCACCACGGCTAACAAACTCTGGGCCCGGGTCATATCGGTGATAATCGAATCCATCACGGCCGGAGACGTCTGGTATTGAGGTTGCAGGTCCGGGTACTTCGTCACGTAAGGAATTGCCCTTCCCGTATGGTTCATCACCGGTGCCGGACAGAACAAACGGAACAATTCAAAATGCATCAGCGAACGCAAGCCATACATTTCTCCCAGAATCATATCTTTCTCCATCTTTCCCTCCCCGAAGAAACTTGTGTCCTTAGTCACGACATGCTGAATAATATCGTTACAACTGGCGATCACGTTATAAGCCTTGGACCATATCCTCTCGGCAAAGCTCTGCGCATCGGCACTCTCCCAGTTAAACGCAGCCGCTTCATACAAGCCGTAAGGTAAATATGAAGTTCCGTTGGATTGATAATTGTGCCCGATAGCACTTGCGAAACCCCAAGTCAGATTCTGACCGTACAAATCCATTGAAGAAAGATTCCGATACACCCCGTTCACCGCCATTCGCACCCCTTTATAGTCCCCGTAAATCTCGTTCTGCAGTAATTCATTATCAGCCGAGACATCCAGAAAATCATTACAGGATATCAACCAGAAGGCCGGCAACAAAAATATTAAATATAACTTTCTCATATTCTTCATCATAAATATTAGAAACTAGCATTTAACGTAAACGTAAATGTTCTGGCAAACGGATAATTCAACCCCATCTCACGTTTAATCGTCGACATCGTTGCAAGATCCTTCATGTTAAACTGTACTCTCAACGAACTCAGGTAAATCTTCCGTAACCATATCGGGTCAACGTCATACCCCACGGAAAGAGAGTTAAAGACCACATTATTGTTCTTTTGCACGAATCGGGAAGTTGAACGGGTCACGTACAAACGATCCTTGATATCTTTCAACGGGACTACATCTCCGATATTCAGCCAACGATCCGTGGTCACCCGATTATCCGCATTGTACTTGATCAGATTGGCATTTTCCACGTTATTCACCAACGTCGAATTGTATTCATCCCCACCACACTCGTAAAGGAATGTCGTGTAGAACGTGAAATTCCGAAAACGCAGATTCAATCCGAAAGCACCTTGAATTTTCGGTTCGGTATCCCCGATCTTCTGTTGCTCGCTCGACTCCCACGTGTAAGTGATCGTTCCGTCGCGTTTCATGTAAACCTCCTGACCGTTTGCCGGATTGATACCCAAAGACTTCATCCCGTAAATCGCTGTCAATGAACTTCCCTCCTCGTATTTCATAAACGTTTGGGAGAATTTGGAATCCTGAGCTTTCGAAGCATTCTGATTATATTCATCAAAATACTCGTCAATCCGCTCGTTATACTGCTTCAACGACTCGGAAATCTTCAATATCTTATTCTTGTTATGCGCCAAGTTTCCAAACACGATAACATCCCAGTCCTTATCACTATACGCACGCACGTTCAGATCCAACTCGATCCCCTCGTTCAGGATCTCACCGATGTTATCCGTGTACTTGCCGAAACCGGAGGAAGACGGGAGGGATACTTCAGTCACCAGATCAATCGTTTTCTTGTAATAATAATCAAACCCCAGCGTCAGGCGATCTTTCCAAGTCGTAATATCCGTACCGATATTCCAAGATAACTGTTTTTCCCAAGTCAGATCGTCATTTCCCATGTAAATCAGGTTGGCACCGATACCCGTCTGATACCAGTCATCCAACAAAACCTCATAAGTATTTCTTGCCATATAGGGTTGGAAATTCGATTTACCGGTTTGTCCTACATTCCCTTTTATTCGGAATTGAGTGATCCATTCGTTTCCTTTTATAAAAGCATAGTTATGAAGATTGATTCCCGCACCGACAGACCAGAAAGGAGCCCACTTATTATCGGAACCAAACTCCGAAGAACCGTCATAACGGAAAGACACGTCGGCCAGATAAATATCATTATAACTGTAATTCATCATCAGGAATGCCCCGAACAATCGGGTCTTGTTATCCGAGAACGTCGGTTTTTTCACCACCTCGTAAGCATAAGCCGGAGAATGTCGGTTAGCATCCGGAAAACCCCGGTAATGAGAATACGAATAGGCCGTGTTCGAATAGGTCGCATTAAATCCCAAAGAAAAATTCAGGTTATGTAACCCCAGCAAACGATTATAAGCGGCAAAAACATTCGTGTTCCAACGAGTTGTCGTTGTCTGGGATTGTGTCAACTCTCCCTTTAAAAAAGCCGTAAGGCCCGTACCGTATTTTGCAGATTCCGGGTCCGTGAACACGTTCGTTTTATCCTGTTTATAACTGATCGCAAACTGCCCTTTTACTAACAAATAATCATTCACGTACCAATTCATTGAAAGATTATCCGTGAATTCCTTGTAATCGCTCTTGTTAAAATTTCCCAATGTAGCCTCGTACAAAGGATTAATAAAACTATCCCCGTAATTCCGTTGCGGCAATTTCTTCAACAACTTTCCGTTTTTATCTTTCCAGTGTTCATAAGGATGCTTGTTCGTGTAATCCCCAAACGATCCGTAAGGCGAAGCCTTGGAACGCATCATGTCATAAGACACCTTATTCTGCATCTGGAACCCTTTGTAACGATATTCCAGCGTCAGCCCCGCACCTATCCGGTTACGGAAAGATTCTTTCATGACTCCATTCTGGTTATCGTAACGTAACTCTATACCAAAGCGAATCACATCGGAACCACCCTCCACGTAAAGGCTATGCTTGTGATTAAACATCGTTGTCAAAGGCTGGGACAACCAGTAATAATCACCTCCCGCCAGAATCGCATTCCTCTTATCCAGATATATACCGTACAAGTTGGCTTTTTCTCGTTCATAGTACTGGTAATCCGGATCCGAAGCATATACCCCTGCAGCCCACTCGGCTTCCAGATTCTCCCGCGCATTCATCATGTTGTAGCTACTAAGATCCGGAGCTGTAATCTCGTAATTACCACTATAAGACACCACGAAACGCCCCGGACGAGGAGCAATCGTCTCGATCACCACCACCCCGTTTGAGGCCCTTGAACCGTACATGGCGGTTGCAGCCGCATCCTTCAAGATCGTGATATCCTTAATCCGGTTCACATCGAAATCATACACTTTCTCCACCGATACCTCGAAACCGTCTAATATAAAAATAGGCGTGTTCGGATTATTAGTTATCGCAAATTGCGACACGTCAGCAGCTTCCAGCACGTCCAATTCCTTTATCCCCGCGATACCGGAACGACCCCGCACGTAAAACTCCGGCAAAGTATTCGGGTCCGACCCCATCAGATTATTCTTCATGATACGCAAAGAAGGATCAAACACCTGCAAGGCATCTATCACGTTTCGCCCGGCAACCTTCAAAATATCTTCCCGCTTCACCTGCGTGGCGGTTCCGGTAAAACTCGATTTCTTGATATTCGCGTATCCCGTTACCACGACATCCTCCAGCGCCACCTTATCCTCCCTCATCGTGATATTCAAATCCTTCAGATTTTTCCAATCCCAAACCTTCACCTCCTTATTCTCCATGCCGACAAACGTCAGTAACAACGTTACCGTGTCCCTAGGAATAAACTCAAGCCTGAAAACGCCATCATTATCCGTTGCCACCCCCAACTTCGTACCTTTTATCAAAACGGTCACGCCGGGTAACACCCCTCCTTTCTCGTCTCTCACCGTACCCTTGATAACAACCGGCTTTTGTTGAACCGTATCCCGGCCCACCACCGAAACAGGGCGCACGACAATCAATTTCTCCTTGAACTCGTAAGTCAGATTCCTAGGCCCCAACAGTTCCTTCAACACCTCTTCCAGACGCATATTCGTCACCCGGATAGAAACATTCTTTTGGGATTCGACCACATCATAATTGTACAGGAAATCATAGCCGCTCTTTTTCGTGATTTCTTTAAAAACCTCAGCGAGCGTGGCGTTTTTTACTTTCAGATCAAGAATCTCACTTTGAGAGTAAACATTAGCCGATAATGACATGGTTCCCAAGAGAATAAAAAATGCAATCCTACTCATCATAAATAACATTTTCTGTAGCCACATTTTCTTACGAAAGGTGGCATAGATCCACTTTTTTTTCATAGATTTGTAGTGTTTAAATTAAACATTTCACTCTTGCCAACGAATTGCAAGCAGTTAGCTTGAGTGGTTACCATAAAACTGAGAATGATAGGAGTCGTTCTCAGTTTTATTTATTAGTCACAAAAACAGTCCTATCTTTAATCTTAAAATCAACATCTTGTGTTAATTTTATGGTTTCAAGAAATTCCAAGATTTCACCGTACCGTTTTACCCGTCCGGAAAATCGGACATCCCTCACGGCATTCGTTTCATAAAATACATCAACATCATACCAACGAGCCAATGTGTTCATGATATCTTCCAAACGTTCTTTTTCAAACATGTAATACCCGTCTTTCCAGGAGGTGTACAACCGAACATCCACCTGTTGAACTTCCAGTTGTTTCGATTGAACGGTAAATATGGCCTGTTCTCCGGGTTTCAATACTTTTTCGACATGCTCGCCCTCCACCCGAACAACACCCTCAACTAACGTGGTCACAACTTGATGCAGATCTTCATACGCCGTTATATTAAAAGAAGTACCGAGAACCCGGACGTTTAGCTCCCCGCTTGTCACGATAAAAGGTCTCTTGGAATCCTTCACTACCTCAAAAAAACCTTCTCCCTCCAACACAACCCGACGCTGATCAGCAGCAAAAACAACCGGAAAAACCAAACGGGATTCCGCGTTCAACCATACTTTGGTTCCATCTTCCAAGATCAACCGGTACTCCCCTCCCCGCGGAATTTTCACCGTGTGAAAGGCCTCCTCTTTCACGAAAGAAAGCGTATCCGCCGTGTAGACCAATATTTCATTCTCGTTATTTATAATTCCGCCTTGTTCCTGTAACGTGATACTTTTCCCCGCACTCAACGGCACCTCTACCCCGGAAGCCATCGTCAGAAGCGCTTTGGACTCTCCGGCACGTATCGCCAAAATATCCTTCGGCTCCACGTCTCCCCGGTAATCCCAATACAATCCGGCAAATGTAAACACGATGGCGACAACCACGGCTGCAGCAAAACTAACATAACGATACAACCTCTCCTGTCGACGCTTCTTCACCTTCGACAGTCCCGCCAGATATTTCTCATAAGCGGCATCCACATCTATTTTACTTTCCGCACGACAAGCCCTGTAATACTTCTCCAATCGATGAAAAAGTAAGCGACGGTCCGGAGATTCATCCATCCATTGCAGCAATTCCTCTTCCTCCGATAAACTTAATAGTTCCCCGTTAATCTTGGCAGAAATTATTTCCCATACACGATCTTGCATCTTGTCACATTTTGTTTACAACCGTATGACACCAAATTTTCATTTTGATGTGACAAGAAATTTCATTTTTTTTAATCACATAAGAAAAAAAATACCCCCACCCCTTAACGGTGAAACAATATCATATATAATATCATCGTGAATGTCTTCCCGCTTAAAGAATCGCGCAAGGACTTAAACGCCCTGCCCATCTGCGTGCGCACCGTGTTAATCGAAATTCCCAACTGATTGGCAACTTCTTGATATTTCATGTTTTCCAGACAACAAAGCGTGAAGATCGCACGACATTGCTCAGGTAACTTATTTATCGCCCGTTGGATTTCTTCCCGTTCTTCCATCTCCTCCAGACTGAATTTAAACTCCTCAGCCTCCTCCACCACCATGTGAATCAAACGATCATGATGTCGTTTCTCGTTTCGCAAGTAATTCAAACAGTTATTTCGTACAGAACGGTACAAGTAACCTTCCAAACCTCCCACGATACTCTTATACTTCTTTTCGTACCAGAACGTGATAAAAAATTCTTGAACAACATCCTCCGAGGCCTCCCGATTTTTTAGAAAAGCATTAGCATAGAGCACTAAATTAGCGTAATACATATAAAACAAACGCTTGTATGCCCGTTCATCGCCCAGTTTTAGTTCTTGTAATTCTTCATCTGTCACGTACCTGCATTTTTTAATTGTACCACTCCAATATTAATTAAAATTCACAACACGAAAAAATATAATCCAGAATATTTACAATGACATCAACAAATATATAAAAAAACAAACTGTTTTTTACGAATATAGAAATAATAACTTGAACACTCAACCGACCCCACGTTTTACACCGATTTGATTTTCAAAGCCTCAGAACAAGTCTCCAAACAATTTTCAATTTTTCATTAAATTTTCTCCTGAATTATTTTGCATGATCCCCTAAAAACCCTATATTTGCATCGCTTTTGAGAAAATTCCTTAGTAGCTCAGTTGGTTAGAGCGGCGGACTGTTAATCCGTAGGTCGTAGGTTCAAGTCCTACCTGAGGAGCTTCAAAAACTAAGCCAGCAGAAATGCTGGCTTTTTTCTTTTATAAACTTGTTTTTACAGGTAATTTTAGCTTCTTGATCCAAGATTTTCAAATTACTCCTTCTTATCTTCCGGTTTCAGATAAGGTATTTTAAAATAAACAGTCGCTCCTTCCCCCAAGACAGACTCGACCCAAATCTGACCTCCCAAAAGCTCTATAATCGTCTTACAAATGGAGAGTCCCAACCCGGTACCTTGTACAAACTCGTTAACTTTATAGAACCGATCAAAAATATGCTCCAAGCCTTCGGGTGAAATTCCGATCCCGGAATCTTCCACGCAACACTCGATCCATTTTCCATCCGCAGAAACGTTAGCCCCCACGACAATACTCCCCCGCATGGTAAACTTTTTTGCATTCCCTACCAGATTCATAAACACTTTCGTCAACTTCGCCTCATCCGTCAGAACCAACAGTTCCTTCCGGGGACCTTTAGAGACGAACTTAACCCCTTCCGCCGCATTCAAATGGCCGATATCCAATATGAAATTCACCAGAAAATGAAAATCACAAACCGCAAAATGCACCTTTTCCATACCCGCCTCCAACCGGGACAGATCAAGCACGTCATCCAACAACCCCAATAACGCCCGGCTATTATTAGCAATCGTGTCACTAAACAACTTCCTCTCCTCTTCGGAGTATTCCCCTTCCACCATCAAATTTGCAAATCCGACAATACTGTTCAGCGGCGTTCGGATCTCATGCGAGATATTGGCCACGAAAGCCGATTTCAAGCGATCAGATTCCTCGGCCTTACGCATGGCGATCTCCATATTTTCTTCGGCAACCTTATAACGATTAATGTCGATGCCCATTCCATATACATATTTGACCTTCTGACCTTCGCTCATTTCCACGGTTTCCACAATCCCGCGACTTTCCAACCAAATATATTTGCCCGAATTATTAAAATCTACTCGAAACAAGGTAGTAAATTCACTGACATTCTGATTCGATATTTTATCGAAACACGCGAGCATTTCTTCCCGATCATCAGCGTGGACGTGAGCGATCAATTTTTCAATCGTGTTCAATTTATCCTTCAGCTCGTCACTCCCAAAGAACCCTTCACCAAACTTCAACACGTTCTTATCAACATCATACCACCACGAGTAAGCCTGCAAAGCATTAATCGATATACGCAGGAACGTCTGTTGTTGCCATTCGCGAGTGATATCCCGCAACATGAGTACCGCACCATTCACTTCATTCAAATCATTCATCAACGGTGAAACGTTCCCGGCTATCTGCTGAACGGGAGCCTTGCACGGGATCAGCACCGTGTTCATGGACAAATCCCGTCTTTTTCCCTCCCGTATCACTTTTAACAACAACTCTTCAATCCCCTCACCCCCGTTCCGGCTTATTTCACAAAGCTCTTTCAAAGGTCTCCTGATTACTTCGTTCCCGCATCCCAAGCCCTCCACGGAAGCCTGATTCAACTCGATTACTCGCAACTCCTTATCCACGACAATAATCCCCTCACTCATGGAAGACAACGTATTCGACAAAATTTCAGTCTTTTTCTTTAGCATCTCGGCAATCTGTTGCGTTGCTTTCTCTAAATAAACACTCCGGTGTAAAATCTTTCTATATCGCATTCGCGACAAGATCAAAAACAACACCAAGCACAACAACAACACGAATACTCCTCCCGCCATTAAAATATAACTCTTATAGGTATTCCAAAATGTTCCCCGTTCATTAAGCACCAAGCTGTTTTTCGGAAGCATCGCTTGCTCAACCCTCCACTTCTTCAATTGATTATCATCAAAAACCGGTATTGGGTGTACCGTATCAATCGGAATGGATCGCGCACGCTCTCCATTCAATATCCTCACGGCTATTCTCCCCGCCCGGTTCCCCTGTTGATCGGCAAACGCAACAATTCCCCCGAATATACCCTTACCCAACCCGTTATCAATTGCCGTGAAAATTGGCACCGGACACTCGTTAGCATACATCGAATAATACACGTCCGGATCAAGATAAGTCCCCTGTTTTCCCAGTTGCCACGTGGTCAATATCACGAACGACAAAGGATAAACATTCTGAAGCTCTTTCAAGAAATTATTCACCCCCGTGATTGTATCACCCCCGAAAACAATCGGGAATTTATCCCCGTACTTTGCCAATTGCTGTTGTGCCAACGTCTGGTGAGCTTGTCCTGCCCCCGTCCGATCTGAAAACACGTATACTTTTTGTGCTTCCGGGAATAACTTACGTCCTAGCAAAAATACCTTCTCGTAATCAACATTACAAATAACCCCCGTCACGTCCTCGAAACCTGCTCTCTTCTCGTAACAGGAAATACCACAAAACACAATAGGTGTCTCTTTCAATAGAGGAACGTCCAAAGAAAAAAGAGTATTGTTCGCCTCTTCATCCGAAACGATAATCAGATCCAACTTCCCCTGAATCTCCCGCAATTGTGTTTCCAATAATGATTGTCTTACCGTCAAATTTGTCAGCCGCTTGGAATCCAGATAAATGACTCTCAAGTCAACATTACAAGAAGTTTTGTTCAATTGTTTCGTCACGCCATTCAACACTTTCCGTCCCCAGACCTGTTCCGAATCATAAGAACTCACGAATAAAACCCGTTTGATCTCATGTTGAGGCACATTTTCCCCCATAACGTCTTGAACGGACGTAAACAATCCGTACAAAAGGAGTAATATGAACATTCGGAGGTTTTTCATATACACGTTTCAAACGTCTAGCACACTATATACAGCCGTAAAGATAATATTTTTATCACAAAACATTCGATTCACAAGCTATTTTGCACAACATTGACAATTTATATCTCCAAGATAAAAGCATTTTACAGGATCATTCTCCTTATCAATTCTTTTCATAATACAAAAAAACATAATATTTGCGACAAAAAATCCCTTCATTTCGTTTATATCAAATCTTTCACTTTCAGCCATCCCGCCACACACCCCTAAAAACCAGATAAATAACGTCCAATTCTCACCCCACAAGTACCTTTTTCACCTATTTGCATGCACAAAGACTTTATCAACCTTCTCCTCAAACCCAAACAAAAATCATTGTGATTATTGCAAATTATTATTATATTGCCATTCAATCTAAAACCAATAAACATTATGGCAACACTAGAAATTCAAGGAAAAACATTCGAAGTAGACGGGGACGGATTCCTCACTGATCCTTCAATCTGGAACGAAGACGTGGCAAAATTATTCGCGGCATCAGACGGAATCAATGATTTGACGGATAACCACTGGGCCGTGATCAAAATCATCCGCAATAACTTTGAAGAAAAAGGGAACGCTCCCATGGTTCGTACCATCTGCAAAGAAACCGGATTAAAATTGAAAGATATTTACGAGTTATTCCCGTTAGGACCAGCCCGGGGTGCGTGTCGGGTGGCAGGATTACCCAAACCTGACGGTTGCGTCTAATACCCATGACCATGTCTTGGTATATTTGGACCTCGTTAGCTGCACTTCTTTTTTGTGTAGTACTACTGGGGGGATATTTTCTACGGTTATTAAAAAAGGGTTCTCCCAAGGACCTTTCTCAAAAATCCGGGAATATTGCCCAAGCAGTCTGTTACTCTTGTATCGGAGCCATGTCACCTATGCAAAAAGAATCAGCATACTTACACCTGCCCACTTATACGGCAGGTATATTTTTTCATATAGGAAACTTTCTGGCTATAGCCGTGTACCTTCTATTCACGCTCGCGGTTATTTTTCAGTTCCAACTTCCTATTGAAAGCGCAACGAACCTCATCGTCATTTTAGTGGCGGCAGTCATTTTTATCGCGGCAGTTTGCGGGTTGGCTTTATTCATCAAGCGACTGGCAAAAAAAGAACTCCGGGAACTATCCTGCGCGGATGATTATATCTCGAATCTTCTCTGCACGGTGATGCTTTTCCTGACGACTTATTCCCTGTTGACGTTACAATTCGGGACCGCGTATTATATCATAATGGCGCTCCTTTTCGTGTGGATACCCCTGGGTAAAATCAAACACGTGCTTTACTTTTTCTTTGCCAGATATCATTTGGGCTTTTTCTACGGTTGGCGTGGGACATGGCCTCCTAAAAAAGCAGTACAATATGACAAATAATATCACCAACGAACAAAAAGCCAAAGCTCTTGCGATCCTCTCGAACACGAGCGACAGCAAACTGGAAACCCACCTGAACGCGTGTGTACGCTGCGGCTTGTGTGCATCCAGTTGCATGTACTACCTCACCATGAAAGAAGGTAAATACATCCCGGCCCGAAAAGTCGATCAGGTCAGTTCTATTTACAGGCGTTACCAAACGTGGCAGGGCGCCATGTTCCCCTCACTGTTCAACGCCCGGGAACTAAATGAAGAAACGTGCGACGAAATGATTGATTCCCTCTTCGGCTCATGCACCATGTGCGGCCGCTGCGTGAAACATTGCTCCATCGGCGTGGACATCCCGTTCATCGTGAAAAAAGGGCGAGAAATGCTTGCCGCCATGGACCTTGTCCCGAAAACCCTTCAGGCAACCGTGGATGCGGCCATCAACACCGGGAACAACATGGGCATTCCTACCGAAGAATTCGTGGACACGATACAATGGATGGAAGAAGAACTACAAGACGAGTTGGAAGACCCAAAAGCCGGGATATTCCTGGATCAACCCGACAAGAACGTCTTCTACACGCTGAACCCGCGGGAACCGAAATTCTTCCCCCTATCCATATCCGCCATGGCAAAAGTATTTTACGCTGCCGGCGAGGAATGGACATTGTCATCCAAGTACTACGACGTGACCAACTACGGGTATTTCAACGGTAATAACGCCGAGGCAACCCAAATTGCCCGCAACCTTTACGACGAGATCCACCGCCTGCACGGCAAACGTCTCGTGCTCGGGGAATGCGGACACGGTTCAAGAGCCATGCGCTGGGAAGGTCCCAATTATCTCAAAACCCAATACGATTTCGACACGATTACCGTGGTGGAACTCATCGGAGAATACATTCGTAGTGGAAAAATCAAGCTCGACAAAACCCTGAATGACAAAGTAGTCACCATACATGACCCGTGTAATCTAGTGCGCAACGGGGGACTACTCAACGAGATTCGTTTCGTGGTAAATTCAGCCGCCGCGCATGTCGTTGAAATGACACCTTACGGCACGGATAATTTCTGTTGCGGGGGTGGCGGAGGAGCTTTAGCTATGAGTGAATACAACGAACGTCGTCTCAAAATCGGCCAGATCAAAGCCGACCAGATCACCGCAACCAAAGCCGAGATTGTCGTAACCCCGTGCCACAACTGCGTGGATCAGCTAACCCAAATAAATCACACTTATAAACTGGGCATCACCATAAAAACGGTGGCAGAGTTGGTAGCGGATGCCTTAGTAATTGAAAATGAAATGATTCAGTGATTGACATCACTCATTTTAATGCGGTTAGCTTGTGCAGTTGGAATCTAAAATTTAAAATCTAAAATTATAACACGAGCATTATGAGCAAATTAATCTACTTAGACAATTCAGCAACCAGCTTCCCGAAGCCGGATGTAGTTTATGATTTCATGAACGATTTCTACCGTAAACATGGTGTAAACCCAGGACGTTCCGGTTTCGACGCCGCCGTTGAAACCGAGGAAGTAGTAAACTCTACCCGTAAAATGTTGACCAAACTCTTCAACGGGGGAACCGACCACAATCGTCTAACATTCAGTTACAACGCAACCGATTCTTTAAACCTGATCATCAACGGCCTGGTTGAAAAAGGGATTCACGTGGTTTCCACCATGCTGGAACACAACTCCGTGTTGCGCCCGCTTAACATGCATCATCAAAACGGCACCATAGACGTAACTTACGTACCTTTTGACGAAAATGGTTACGTGCATCCTGATGATATCAAGAAAGCTATCCAACCAAACACCAAGTTCGTGGTCGTAACCCATTGCTCCAACGTACTGGGAACCATCCAACCGCTGGCAGAAATCGGTAAAGTCTGCAAGGAAAAAGGCGTGATTTTCGTGGTTGACGGAAGTCAGGGTGCCGGGGCTGTCGATCTGGACATGCAAGCTTCAAATATCGACGTGTATTGCTTCACGGGTCACAAATGCCTCATGGGACCGACAGGAATCGGAGGTTCATACGTGCGTGAAGGAATCGAGATCAAACATACCCGTGCCGGAGGTACCGGAGTTCGTTCCGCTTACCCCGTACACTTGGACGAATACCCCTACCGTCTGGAATACGGAACGCTTAACTTGTTGGGTGTTGCCGGATTGAACGCCGGGGTTAAATGGATTCAGGAACAAGGCATCATGAACATCCATCACCGGGAAATACAGTTATGGGATAAACTCCGGAAAGCATTACAAGATATCGAAGGAGTTAAAACATACTGCGCTAACAGTCCTGAAAACAAGAACCCGGTTCTTAGCTTCAACATTAACGGTTTCGATTCCGCTGACGTGGGCACGATGCTCGACGTGGATTACAATATCGCCGTACGTACCGGGCTACAATGCGCCCCGAAAGTACACGAGGTTATCGGCACGTTCGACATTCACGGGACAGTTCGCATGAGTATCGGTGCGTTCACGACAGAAGAAGACGTTAACACCGCCATCGAAGCCGTGAAAGAAATCGCCGCAATCAAGAATTAAGGCAAGAAATATCCCCCCTGATACTAAAGTGTATCAAAAATCCCCCCTTTCCCTCCTACCCGGGAGGAAAGGGGGGTGCTTTTACATTTCCCTTAGTTCACGGGCTCAAAACCTAAAATTCATAACCGAAAACCTAAAATTAATTCGATATCTTCATTTTCGAATACATTGTTAGTAAAAAATCATTACTTTTGAGGCCATTAAAACAAACAAAAAAATTAGCTATATGTACGGAAAATTTCAAGACTTTTTAAAGACTGAAATCCAGTCAATAAAAGATGCCGGCTTATACAAGAGCGAAAGAATTATCGTTACCCCGCAAGATGCTGAAATTAAACTTGCCACGGGAGAAACTGTATTAAACTTTTGTGCAAACAACTACCTAGGACTTTCTTCTAACGCTGCCGTGATCGAGGGAGCCAAGAAAGCATTGGACAGCCGTGGTTACGGTATGTCTTCAGTACGTTTCATCTGCGGAACCCAAGATATTCACAAAGAACTGGAAGCTAAAATCTCTCAATTCTTCGGGACGGAAGACACCATTCTCTACGCGGCTTGTTTTGATGCCAACGGAGGTGTATTCGAACCATTATTCGGACAAGAAGATGCCATCATCTCCGACGAGTTGAATCACGCTTCTATCATTGATGGTGTTCGTCTTTGTAAAGCCGTACGTTACAGATATAAACACGCCAACATGGACGATCTGGAAGAGCAATTGAAAATCTCTCAGGCTCAACGTTACCGGATCATCGTTACCGATGGTGTATTCTCCATGGACGGAGATATTGCCAAAATGAACGAAATCTGTGATCTGGCTGAAAAATACAATGCCTTGGTAATGGTTGACGATAGCCACGCTGCCGGATTTATCGGTGAAACAGGACGTGGAGCCGCCGAATATCACCATTGCATGGAACGTGTTGACATTTTCACCGGAACCCTTGGTAAAGCTCTGGGTGGAGCCATGGGAGGATACACGACCGGTAAAAAAGAAATTATTGACATGTTGCGTCAACGCTCAAGACCTTATTTGTTCTCTAACTCTCTATCTCCGGCAATCTGCGGTGCTTCTATCGCCGTGTTCGATATGCTGACCAAGAGTACGGAACTGAGAGACCGGGTAATGGACAACGCTAACTATTTCCGGGCCAAATTAACGGAAGCCGGATTCGACTTGAAACCGTCTGAATCAGCAATCTGTGCCTTGATGCTTTACGATGCAGTTCTTTCTCAACAATTTGCTGCCGAATTACAGAAAGAGAACATCTACGTTACCGGATTCTACTACCCGGTTGTTCCGAAAGGACAAGCCCGTATTCGTATCCAATTGTCTGCCGCTCATACACGTGAACAATTGGATCGTGCATTGGCTGCCTTCATCAAGATTGGTAAAAAATTGGGTGTTATCAAGTAAACAAGATAATCACGATACCATAAAAAACAGTTTGAGACATGATCTCAAACTGTTTTTATTTTAATACACCTTTCTATCGTCTTTCCTGTTAACTTGTATTCCCACCCTAATATTTTTACCCCAGAAATCATAATTCGATGTTATCGAAATAGAGCACAATAAGTAACAGCAAGCCAATTAAAGCATTATTACTACGGGATAAAGGTAGTATTACCCTTAGACAACTCATAATATTTGCAATGCTTGTTCAACACGCATTCATCACACAAGGGGTTCCTGCTTTTACACACCAGCGCGGCATAATCCAGTATAGCCCAGTTCAATTCCTTGCATCGACGGACTTCCACGATATCATTGGCCAATTCCTGAATTTCCTTGTCATGGCGCACGTCGATAAAATCACCCGGTTTAAAATAGCGTTTCAGCAACCGGGACATATTCACGTCCAAAAGCGGTTTCCGGTTCCGCAGAATAAACAACTCGAAAGCATTCGTGACATACAACCCGATAAAACCGGAATCCCGCAACTCGTTCGAATTTCCCGGGATATTACCCCCTCTTCGCCGGATATCCTCCCCCAACTTGTAAAGTCGTTTCGCCCGATGCCGGTATAATCCCAAAGGTTTCATCACCTCCTCCAACTCTTCGAGTGAAGCATTTGCCAAAGCATTCCAATCGGAATATTTCGAGAAAAATGTATCAAAATACTTGGCCACAGTCTCTGCCTTCGTGCGCTGTAACAGGATTTCCGATACAATCTGCTGGTATTTGGTCGCCCCGTCTTCCCGCCACGGAAATACCCGCTGGTTCTCGTCGAACCACCGTAACAGACGATGTTGCAGATATTGTACCATGACTTCACGCATATACCCTATAAATTTATTCTAATAGTCTAAAGCCAACACTCCCCAATATACCAATTTTACGACAAAGATAATGAATTAAAGAAAGTCCCCATATTTTTCTCGATCATCCGTTAGGGCAAACACGTCAAAACTCGTGATGCATTTAACCTGACATGAATACCCCTTTTCAAGGAAAACACTTGAGATAAACTACATTTTTAAGCGACCATTGCCTCACGTCTAGGCCACCTCTAGGCGACTTGACCGCCATTTAGCCGCCACTTAACCGCCACCTAACCGCCATTTTAGTAGGAAATAAGCTTTTTTAACGCTTACAAAAAGTTGGTATTCCGGATCATAAAAGAAATCGCTAACAGGCTATTCCAATACCACGGGACGGTTTATCCCTTGTTTATCATCTTCCGTCCCCCTGTGAAATACATTTTTTACATTTTATCGCTATAAATCATTCAAGGCAAACGTATCAAAACGCTCCACTCTTCCGGGGATATATTCCTTCGGGACATTCTCGATCGTCAAGAACGGGAAATAGCAACCACATCCACACTCATCAGCATGAAAGGCGTCGGGAGTCAACCGCAGGCACACTTGAATAAATGTACAACCAATATAACGCAATCCCAAATAAAACAAGGCGGTCTAACTTAATGCCGCCCTGTATTCGTTAGGGGAACAACCGACTACTTTTTTAAACAGTCGACTGAGGTGATGAGGGTATTTGAATCCCAGCTCGTAAGCAATTTCACTCACCGATTTATCTTGATCGGCAAAACGTTCTTTCACCCGGTTAATAACCGTCAACTGGATATATTCCTGCGCTGATTTCCCGGCCTCCTTTTTTATCAGATCACCGAAATAATTGGCAGACAAATGAAGTTTATCCGCGCAATAGGCAACAGAAGGCAAGCCATAGGTCAGCGGGGCCTCCGAATCAAAATAATTGACCAACAAATCTTCAAAGCGAGAAAGAATATCCTTATTGACATCCTTGCGGGTGACAAATTGACGATCGTAAAAACGCACGCAATGATTCAGGAACACCTCGATATTAGCGGTAATAATCGCACGACTGTGTTTATCAATCGCGTGTTCCAGTTCCTCCCGGATTCCCAGAAAACAATTGATGACGATCTCCCTCTCCCGGTCGGACATGTGGAGCGCCTCGTTTGCCTCGTAAGAAAAAAACGTGTACTCTTTCATTTTTCGCCCTAGCGAAGTTCCAAGTAACAAATCAGGATGAAAAAGTAACGCCCACCCTTTTCCCTGCACACGGGTTCCGTCGTCATCAATTCCCGCTATTTGGCCCGGACCGATGAAAACCAATGTACCTTCCTGATAATCGTAAGTTTTACGCCCATACCGTAAATCCCCGCACTTGACATCTTTCAGGAAAACGGTATAAAAACCGGCATTCCGACGTGCATGTCTTACCGGGGGCACTTCAGAAAAGTTGAGCACGCTCACGAGCGGATTCAAAGTCTCCACTCCCAAGAATTCATGGTAATCATGAATCGAATCCATTTTCAATATTTCACCCATACGTTTAATAATTTTGTTTGATACAAATTTAATGATTCTCATTCAATTTGATACTACATGTACTCGAAATCAGTAATATTGGTATACATATCTGTAATCCGTCTAGTTCCTATTCAGCATTCAGTTCGTAATTTTGTCATACACAAAAAAAAGAATAACGCATGGAAAAAGTAGTATTAAATAATGGAGTGGAAATACCGGTTCTGGGATTCGGCGTTTACCAAGTGAGTGACGCCGAAGAATGCGAGCGCAGTACATTTGAGGCTCTCCAAGCAGGTTATCGTTTGATTGATACGGCTGCCGCTTACATGAACGAAGAGGCTGTCGGGCGAGCTATAAAACGTAGCGGTATTCCCCGGGAAGAGTTATTTATCACAACGAAACTATGGGTACAGGATGCCGGTTACGAGAAGGCAAAAGTAGCTTTCCAGAAATCACTCGATCATTTGGGACTGGATTACCTGGATTTATACCTGATCCATCAACCTTTCGGCGATTACTACGGGGCATGGAGAGCCATGGAAGAGTTGTACGCCGCGGGAAAGATTCGTACAATCGGGGTTTCGAATTTCTTCCCGGATCGACTGGTAGACTTGATTCTTCACAACAAAATTGTTCCGGCCGTGAATCAAATCGAAACGCATGTTTTCTTCCAGCGAAATGAAGACCAAGCCTTGATGAAAGCACACGGGGTACAAATCGAGTCGTGGGGGCCGTTTGCAGAGGGACGTAATGATATGTTTCACAATGAAATTTTGACTTCTATCGCCCGAAAATACAACAAATCCGTGGCGCAGGTTGTACTCCGCTGGTTAACGCAAAGAGGCGTGGTGGCTATCCCGAAATCCGTACACCGGGAACGAATCGTCGAGAATTTCCAGATTTTCGACTTCCAACTGGACGATAACGACATGCAACAGATCGCGTCTCTCGACATGAAGAAAAGTTTATTCCTCGATCACCACGACCCGGAAATCGTGAAATGGCTGGGGACTGTAAAATTTGAGAGTTAAGACAACACGAATTCATTACCATTCAATATGTATATAAATATGATCGCAAAATACCTTTTAATAATCGCAACAATCATGGGAACATTCAACATGGAGACAAAAGCACAGAAAAATACTTCCGGCAAAAAAGTATTAATCGCTTACTTTTCCCGTAGCGGGAACACGAAAGCTGTCGCTAATCATATCAAGAATCTGACAGGCGGAGATCTGTTCGAAATCGAGGTAGCCAAACCTTACCCGGCAGAATATCACGCTTGCACGGAAGTTGCCAAAAAAGAAAAAGAGGCAAACGCCCGACCGGAGTTGAAAACGAAAGTGAAGAACATGGAGGAATACGATATCATATTCATAGGGTATCCGAACTGGTGGGGAACGATGCCCATGCCTATCCTGACATTCCTGGAGAGTTACAAGCTGGACGGAAAAATCGTTATCCCCTTCTGTACTCACGGGGGCGGAGGCGAGCAGAATTGCTTCAAGGATTTCGTGAAAAACACGAATAAAGCCGTGAACAAAAAAGGATTTCTCGTTAGCGGCGGAATGGCAGAATCAGCCCGCCCGCAAGTGGAGAAGTGGTTACGAGAGATTGACGTGATAAAATAAACATACATTTTATCTAGGAGTGGTTGTTTCAAATCCACGTTCAGACTCCCTCCCTCTCCGGATACACCCTCTATAAACGAGGGCTCCGAAAAAGTCCTTTCCAAAGGAAACAACTACCTCCTCCAGCTCCCCCTTACACAGGGGGAGAGCTGATTACCAAGCAGCTTCCCCTCCTGTGTAAGGAGGGAACAGGGGTGGTAGTTCAAGATTATGGGACTTTTTCAGCGGCCTCGTTTATAGAGGAGGTGGCGGAGGAGTTTATGAAAGAGAATTGAACTTTTGGCTCCCTCTCCCTCAAATTATAAAACAACATCTTAATCCCTATGCCAGATAACGTGCTAAATATCGAAACGTTGCATCAATATAACACATTGATCGGACAAAGGACATTACATCCTTTAGTCAGCATCGTGGACACGTTCGAGGCAAAGCAATTCAAGAATTTATCTATCCGGGGTAATTTTTATGCCCTGCTTTTCAAACAAGTCCGGTGCGGGAATACCCGATTCGGACGTAAATGCCATGATTTTCAAACCGGAACTCTCGTGTTCAAGTCGCCCGGCGAAGTGGTTGAACTAAATAAAAAAACTATTTTCGGACAAAATCACATACTGGGAATCTTGTTCCACCCGATAGTGTTAAACGAAGCTCCTCTTATTCACAAAAAATCGGACTACTCATTCTTTTCTTACAGGGAAAACGAATCCCTCCATCTATCCGAACAGGAAAAACAAATTATCCTGAACTGTACCAACAATCTACAAAAAGAACTGTCACGGGATATTGACAAATTCAGCTTAAGATTAATAGCCGTGCATCTTGAACTACTCATGGATTACTGCCTACGCTTTTACGAACGGCAATTTATCACCCGCACGAATATAAATCAGGATATCCTCGCCCATTTTAACCGATGTTTAGAGAAATATTTCCAAAGTGAACGCCCCGAAAAGACAGAATTACGAGCCATCGAGTTCGCCCGGGAAGAAATTCCCCAATCACTCGCCTACTTAAATGATCTGATCAGAAGCGAGTCCGGCAAAACACTACGGGAATACACTCGTTTTAAGCGAATTGAGATGACGAAAGAACTGATCCGGACTTCCGATAAAACCCTCCCGGAAATCGCAACCGGACTAGGATTCACGGATTCACGCACGCTATTCTGTTTATTCAAAAAAATCGTCGGTTCTACCCCTGAGGAATACAAAAAGAAATGGGGATACCCCTCCAACGAACTCCCGTCATAAATTCAAAACAGAGAAAATCAACCACATACAAAATATTTTCCACGGGAAGTATTGATTTCTATCTTAAAATATTCTAATTTAATAGCGAAAATCTTACGGCGATAACGGGTATTTATTTTCAACTACGTAAAATGATTCTCAATAAAGAATTTTTTCCGTTTTTGTGTTGAAAATATTTCATTTATTGCCCGGAATGATATAAATTTGACAAATCAATGCGAATGTGTTAAATATTTAACTGAAACAATATAAAAATGCTTCCTATGAGTAAATTTATTTCTATCGAAGAGGCTGTATCAAAAGTAAAAGATGGCATGACCATCATGGTAGGCGGATTCCTCGCAAACGGAACCCCTAACAAAATCGTTGATGCGTTAGCAAAATCAGGCGTGAAAAACCTGACGTTGATCTGTAATGACACGGCTTACCCGGACAAAGGAGTCGGTCAATTGATTGCCAACAAACAAGTAAAAAAACTTTTCGTGTCACACATCGGGACAAACCCGCACACGAGCGAACAAATGAATAGCGGAGAACTGGAAATCGAATTCTGCCCGCAAGGTTCATTGGCCGAACGCGTACGTGCAGGCGGTTGCGGTCTGGGAGGAATCCTAACTCAAACCGGAATGGGTACCATCGTGGCTGAAGGGAAACAGATCGTCAACGTGGATGGCAAAGACTACTTGTTGGAAAAACCGTTGAGAGCCGATATCGCATTGGTTGGTGCCAGCCTTGGAGACAAAGCCGGAAATCTGGTTTACCGGGGAACATCTCAAAATTTCAACCCGTTAATGGCTTCTGCCGCCGACTTGGTAATTGCAGAGATTAACGAACTGGTTGAAATCGGTGAAATCGCCGCAGAGAACGTGAAGACCCCCTCAATCATGGTGGACTTCATCGTGAAATGATCTACGATTGACGATTTATGATTTTCTAATCAAAAATCATTACATCACCCAATTAATAAAATTCAAAATTCAAGGAAATGGAAAAATCAATGATAAGATTAAGAATGAGTGCAAAAGACGCTCATTATGGTGGTAACTTAGTTGACGGCGCACACATGGTACATTTGTTCGGGGATGTGGCCACGGAATTATTAATCATGCATGACGGTGACGAAGGGCTGTTTGTTGCTTATGACAACGTGGAATTCTTGGCTCCTGTTTATGCCGGAGATTATATCGAAGCTACCGGGGAGATCGTGAAAGTAGGAAACACCTCCCGCAAAATGGTTTTCGAGGCGAAGAAAGTTGTCGCTGCAAGACCTGACATTTCGGCTTCGGCAGCGGATGTACTAGAAGAACCGATCGTAGTTTGCCGTGCAAGCGGAACCTGCGTGGTGAAAAAAGAAGACCAGAGAAAGAAATAATCTAAATTATTATTATGGAGAAATTAATTATCACAGCAGCCATTTGCGGGGCAGAAGTTACCAAAGAACAAAACCCTGCCGTTCCTTATACAGTAGAAGAGATCGTGAGAGAAGCGAAATCCGCTGTAGACGCAGGCGCAGCTATTGTTCACCTTCATGTTCGTGAAGATGACGGTACCCCGACCCAAAGCAAAGCACGCTTCAAAGAGTGTATCGACGCTATTTATAAGGTATGCCCGGACGTTATTTTGATCCCCTCTACCGGAGGAGCCGTGGGAATGACCGCTGAAGAACGTCTTCAACCGACAGAACTTTTCCCCGAAATGGCAACTCTGGATTGTGGTACCTGTAACTTCGGAGACGAGGTTTTCGAGAACACCATGCCGATGATGAGAGATTTCGGCAAGAGAATGCTCGAAAACAACATCAAACCGGAATACGAATGTTTTGAAATGGGACATCTTGACACCGTATTGACCATGGCTAAAAAAGGTCAGGTTCCCGGAGCCCCGATGCAATTCAACTTCGTTCTCGGCGTTCCCGGATGTACCCCAGCCACGGTACCGAATCTTTGCTGGCTTGTAAACGCAATCCCCGCAGGTTCTACGTGGACGGCAACCGGAATCGGTCGTCATGCCTTCACTCTTGCAGCTCCCGCTATCGCAATGGGAGGTAACGTTAGAGTAGGCTTTGAAGATAATCTTTACTTGGAAAGAGGTGTACTGGCTAAATCCAATGGCGAATTAGTAGCAAAAGTAGTTCGTATCGCCAAAGAATTAGGGCGTCCGATCGCTACCTCCGCAGAGGCAAGAGAAATTTTAGGATTAAAACCGTTAAAATAATTGATTTATAAATTTTCAAATTTAATTATACTATGCAAAAGAAAGGAAATAAATACGGCACCCACCGTGTAATCGAACCCAAGGGAGTGTTACCCCAACCCGCCAACAAGATTGATAACAACATGGACGAGATCTACGACAACGAAATCCTGATCGACGTTCAGACTTTAAATATCGACTCGGCTAGTTTCACCCAGATCGAACAACAAGCTGGTGGCGATAAAGCAAAAATCGCCGAGATCATGCTGGAAATTGTTGCAAAACAAGGAAAACATCGTAACCCGGTAACCGGATCAGGCGGTATGTTGTTAGGTACGGTTGAAAAAATCGGTGATGCATTGAAAGGTAAAATTGATTTGAAAGAAGGTGATAAGATCGCAACTTTGGTTTCTCTTTCTTTGACTCCTCTTCGTATTGACAAGATCAAAGATATTCGCCCGGACATCGACCAAGTAGACATCGACGGTAAGGCTATCCTTTTCGAAAGCGGAATCTACGCTAAGATCCCGGCTGACCTTCCTGAAAACTTAGCATTGTCTGCATTAGACGTGGCCGGAGCTCCCGCTCAAACTGCTAAATTGGTTAAACCCGGTGACACCGTGTTAATCATCGGTGCTGGAGGTAAATCAGGTATGTTGTGCTGCTACGAGGCCAAAAAACGTGCAGGCGTTACCGGTAAAGTAATCGGCTTATGCCACAGCCAGAAGAGTACCGAACGTTTACAGAAACTTGGTTTCTGTGACTATGTATTCTCTGCCGATGCAACTCAACCTGTTCCGGTAATGGAGAAAATCGAGGAATTGACCAATGGCGAAATGTGTGACGTTACGATCAACAACGTAAATATCACTGATACTGAAATGACTTCTATCCTTTGCACGAAGAACACGGGTATCGTTTACTTCTTCTCTATGGCAACCAGCTTCACGAAAGCAGCCCTTGGAGCAGAAGGTGTTGGTAGCGACGTGACCATGATCGTTGGTAACGGTTACACGAAAGGACATGCAGAGATCACGCTTCAAGAACTGAGAGAAAGCGAGGCTTTGAGAAAGATCTTTACTGAACTTTACGCTTAATTAATTACATGATTCTGTGATTTCCGATTCCGAGATTACAATTCTCTGACCGGAGATCACGGAATCATCTAATCATAGAATCATTTAATCACAAAATTAATAAATGGACAAGGGTTGTAGATACGGAACACACAGGGTAATTACTCCGGAAGGCACACTTCCTCAACCGGCATTAAAGCTGGATAACACGATGAGCATTTATGACAACGAATTGTTGATAGATGTGCAAACATTAAACATTGATTCGGCCAGTTACACGCAGATAAAAAGCGCTTGCAACGGGGACGCGGACAAAATGAAAGAAATGATTCTTTCTATCGTGGCAGAAAGAGGTAAAATGCAAAATCCTGTTACCGGATCGGGTGGTATGCTTATCGGAACGGTAAAAGAGATCGGGCCTAATTTCCCGGACAAATCACTGAAAATCGGAGACAAAATTGCCACGCTGGTTTCCTTATCCCTGACTCCATTAAAAATAAACAAGATCAAACATCTTGATCCGGCATCGGATCAGGTTGACGTGGATGCACAAGCGATCCTATTTGAAAGCGGTTTATACGCCGTGCTACCGAATGATATTCCGGAAAAACTGGCATTAGCCGTGTTGGACGTGGCAGGAGCCCCGGCTCAAGTAGCCCGTCTGGTAAAAGAAGGAGATACGATATGTATCATCGGAGGGGGTGGAAAGTCTGGAGTACTTTGTTGCTACCAGGCCATGAAAAACGTCGGACCTTACGGAAAGGTCATCGTGGTGGAATACTCGGAAGAGAACGCCCGAAGAATTAAAGATATGAATCTCGCCACTCACGTTATTGTTGCCGATGCGACAAAAGTGATGGACGTGTATAAAAAAGTGACCGCGATTGCAGGGGAAAGAGGTTGTGAGGTAACGATTAACAATGTAAATGTTCCCTCAACAGAAATGACCTCGATTCTCGTCACAAAAGGACAAGGATGCGTTTATTTCTTCTCCATGGCGACCAGCTTCACGAAAGCGGCACTGGGAGCTGAAGGAGTAGGAAAAGATATAAATTTAATCGTAGGAAACGGATATGCCAAAGGACACGCCGAACTGACACTGAGTATCATTCGGGAGTCGGTGGAAATCCGGGAACTATTTAATAGACTGTACGTTAAATAAAATCGCAATGCGATTTTATAGATAAAAGATAAAAATTAAAAGTTGAAAAAAGCGTTGGCTGGTGCAGTTGAAAGCTAGAATTAAAAAAGCGCTCGCGCTTATGGCAATTTAAAATTTAGAATTTAAAATAAATAAACAGAGATGGCTGAAAGCAGACGAAAAGAATTTTTTCCAGAAGTAACAGATGAACAATGGAATGACTGGAAATGGCAAGTGAAAAACAGAATTGAGACTGTGGATCAATTAAAAAAATATCTTGATCTGGATCCCAGCGAAGAAGAGGGTATTCGCAACGCATTAAAAATGTTGAGAATGGCAATCACCCCGTATTATTTAAGTTTAATCGACAAGAACAATCCACATTGTCCTATCCGCAAACAAGCGGTTCCTTCTGCCTTGGAGCTACACAAAGCAAGTGCAGACTTGGAAGACCCGTTACACGAAGACAGCGATTCTCCCGTACCGGGATTAACTCATCGGTATCCGGACCGGGTGTTATTCTTGATCACGGACCAATGTTCCATGTATTGCCGTCACTGTACCCGCAGACGTTTTGCCGGACAAAAGGACAGTGCCTCCCCGACCGAACGCATTGATAAATGTATCGAATACATCGCCAAGACGCCACAAGTAAGAGACGTACTGCTGTCCGGTGGTGACGCATTGTTGGTAAGCGACGATCGTTTGGAATACATCATCAGCCGCTTGAGAGCCATCCCTCACGTGGAAATCATCCGCATCGGTAGCCGTACCCCGGTAGTATGCCCGCAAAGAATTACCCCGGAGCTGGTAAATATGCTGAAAAAATATCACCCGATCTGGTTAAATACTCACTTCAACCACCCGGATGAAATCACGGAAGAATCAGCTGCCGCTTGCGCTCGTTTGGCGGATGCAGGTATCCCGTTAGGAAACCAGACCGTATTATTGAGAGGGATCAACGATTGTACCTACGTGATGAAAAAATTGATGCACGGATTAGTAAAAATGCGTGTTCGTCCGTACTACATCTATCAATGTGACCTTTCCATGGGTATCGAGCATTTCCGTACTCCGGTTTCCAAAGGTATCGAAATCATCGAGAACTTACGCGGACACACTTCCGGATATGCCGTTCCCACGTTCGTGGTTGACGCTCCCGGTGGTGGCGGTAAGACCCCGGTAATGCCGAACTACGTGATCTCTCAATCTCCGAACCGGGTTGTATTGAGAAACTACGAAGGTGTTATCACCACCTACACGGAACCGACAGATTACAAGGAAGAGTGCCACTGCCCGGAATGTGAGCAAGCTCGCAAAGAAGGTGTTGCCGCACTGTTACATGGCGATATGCTCTCTATCGAACCGAAACATCTGGCTCGTAACGAGAGAAATCATCACGAATAAAATAATTAAGTGATTCCGTGATTTCCGATTAAGTGATTTAATCTCTTCTCCGAAAATCACAGAATCACTTTATCAATAATCATCAATAGCCAATGTTTATCGAGGAGATTCTAAAATACAACAGTATAGCAATCGTGGGTCTGGCCAAAAATGCCGGAAAAACGGAATGCTTGAACTATATTCTTCGGAAAGTGAAGAATACGGGAAAGCGTTTCGCCCTTACCTCAATAGGCATCGACGGGGAAAACAGAGATCAGGTTTGCCAAACGCCCAAACCGGAAATTGAAATCTTCGAAGACATGATTTTCATCACGTCTGAGATGCATTACCGGTCCAAACGTCTGGTGGCAGAGATCATGGATGTCAGCACACAACAAACCTCGTTAGGACGTCTGGTAACCGCCAGAGCTGTCAGTTCGGGGAAAGCCTTGTTATCAGGGCCTGCCGACACGGGATCATTAAAAGCCCTCATCCAAGGGATGAAACGTTTTGACGTGGACACCACCATCGTCGACGGGGCTCTCTCCCGACTTAGTCTCAGCTCTCCGGCCGTGACGGAAGCCATGGTGTTAGCCACGGGAGCCGCGGTATCCTGTAATATACCTCAACTGGTTAGAAAAACAAAATACGTGTATGACCTCATTTGCTTGGAGACAGCAGAACCGGAGATGATCCGGCAACTGATTGACATCGAGCAAGGCATGTGGTCCATTGACGAAAACGGGAAAGTTCACGATCTGAACATTCCTTCCGTGTTTATGCTTGAAAATAACAAAGACGAAGTTTTCAAGTACGGGAACACATTATACGTGGCAGGCGCCATCAGTGACAAATTATTGCAATTCCTACGGCAACAGAAACAAATCAAGGAGATCACACTGATCATCCGTGATTTCACCAAAATGTTCGCCTCCATGGAAACATACTATGCTTTCCTCAAAAAAGGCGGAACCATGAAGGTATTGCAAAAAAGTAAACTATTGGCTGTTTGTATCAATCCCCAATCCCCGGAAGGATATTGTCTGGATTCCGACGAACTGAGAGTAGCCATGCAAGAGTGCTTGGGTATCCCTGTTTATGACGTCAAGAGAATTGAAAATTGAAAATTGAAAATGAATTTAGATTGAAGGAATTAAAAAGCGACCGCCCCGTGCGGCTGGAATCTAAAATCTAAAATCATTAAATCTAAAATTAAAAAAGGTGTTTTTAAGAAGTGCCATAGAAGAAATTAACGGGTTCAGATTCATGATCGACAAACTGGAAATTCAATCCGGTCTGGCGAAACGAATCTTGAATACACTACCTTATTTGCATACCCCGGAAACGATTGCCCAGGAATTGGACAAAACCGAGGTCATGCGCAATATTCTACAAACCTCCGAACTAACAGACACCATTACCAAGATCAAAGTCAAACTGATGCAAGTGAAGGACATCCGGGGAACAGCAAACCGGGTGACGGAATCACAGATACTGGATGACATTGAACTATTTGAATTAAAAGCCTTTTCTTTGCTGGCCATGGAGATACGGGAATTACTCCTATCAGCAAATATCACGGTTGTTTCACTCCCGGACTTGGAACCGGTAGTAAACATTCTGGATCCCGAAAAGATGCGTATCCCTCATTTTTACGTGTACGATGCCTATTCCCCGGAACTGGCAGCCCTGCGGGCAAAAATGAAAACGCTTAAAATGGATGAAAAAACAGAAGAACGAGTACTGGACCAACTTCAATTCGAACACACGGAACTAGAAGACCGGATTCGGGAAAAGTTATCCGAACAGATTCATCCCTATAAAAAAGAAATTAACGAAGCCCTGGTAAACACGGCTACTTTAGATATCCTGTTGGCAAAAGCCCAACAGACCATTGATATGCAGTTGTGCAAACCGGAAATTTCCACTAGCACGACTCGCTATATAAAAATATTCAACCCACAAGTAAAAGAGGTACTTTGGCAAGAAGGTAAGAAATTCCAGGCAATTGACATTGACATCGAGCAAGGAGCCTGTTTGATTACCGGAGCCAACATGGCCGGGAAAAGTGTTATACTGAAAACAGTGGCACTGGCACAAACGCTATTCCAATTCGGCTTTTACGTTCCGGCAGAACAAGCCGAGATTGCCTTGGTTGACGAAGTTCTCCTTTGCATCGGGGACGAGCAATCCGAATTAAGCGGCCTATCCTCGTATGCCTCAGAAATGCTACGGGTAAATGCCATCGTTCAAGACGTGAAAGCAGGTAAAAATGCCTTGATCCTAATTGACGAGCTGGCAAGAACCACCAACCCCACGGAAGGAAAAGCGATCGTGAATGCCATGCTTGACTTCCTGACGGATAAAGGAGCCCGTTCCTTGATTACCAGCCATTACAGCGGGATCAAAGCCCGTTGCAAAAAGATGCGGGTAAAAGGATTTGTCAAAGAATACGTGAAAGGTCAATTGACCATCAACAATATAAACGAGTTTATTGATTACTCGCTAATCGAAGATACTCATGACTCCGTGCCGCAAGAAGCCATGCGCATCGCCCGCATTCTGGGCGTTGACGAAGAATTGTTGGACAAAGCAGAGGAGTTTTTAGATGACGAAGAGAAGAAGAACAGAAATTAATAACAGAACAAAGATATGCAGAACAGTAAACTAGGGCTTGATTTCACCAAAGTGGCACACGCGAAGGACGTGGCCCGGAAGATAGCCGACGATGTACAGAAATTCGTGGAACAATACTCTACCGTTGCCGTTGAGCGTACGCTATGCCGTTTACTCGGTATTGACGGGGTCGACGCTAACACCGTGCCCCTACCCAACGTGCTGGTAGACGAGATCAAAGACAAAGGCGTGTTAGGTGAAGGTATTCTATTCTTCCTCGGAAACGCTATCGTGGAGACCGGTATGAACCCGCAACAAATAGCAGAGAAAGTTGCAGTGGGAGAACTGGATATCACCACGTTACCCGTCCACCCGACAGATAAGATTAAAGCCGCATTGAAACCTCACGTTGACGCAAGTATCAAACGGATCAGTGATCGCCGTGCCAAGAAGGAAAACTACTTAAACACGATCGGGGAAGGTCCGAAACCTTACCTCTACGTAATCGTGGCAACCGGAAACATCTATGAAGACGTCGTACAGGCACAGGCTGCCGCACGTCAGGGAGCTGACATTATTGCCGTAATCCGTACAACAGGGCAGAGTTTGTTGGATTACGTACCTTATGGAGCTACCACAGAAGGATTCGGGGGAACATTCGCTACACAGGAAAACTTCCGCATCATGCGTAAGGCCTTGGATGAAGTAGGCGAAGAAGTAGGCCGTTACATCCGCTTATGTAACTATTGTTCCGGTCTGTGTATGCCGGAAATCGCGGCTATGGGAGCATTGGAAGGATTGGACGTGATGCTGAATGACGCTCTTTATGGTATCCTGTTCCGGGATATTAACATGCAACGTACACTGGTTGACCAGTTCATGTCAAGAGTAATCAACGGATTCGCCGGAGTAATCATCAACACCGGAGAAGATAACTATCTGACAACCGCTGATGCCGTGGAACAGGCACACACCGTGCTGGCATCCGACTTGATCAACGAGCAATTAGCCTTGATCGCCGGACTGAAAGAAGAACAAATGGGATTAGGACACGCTTTCGAAATGGACCCGTCTCTTGAAAACGGTTTCTTGTTGGAATTGTCTCAGGCTCAAATGACCCGTGAGATTTTCCCGAAAGCCACGTTAAAATATATGCCTCCGACCAAATTCATGACGGGAAATATTTTCCGCGGACATATTCAGGATGCACTTTTCAACATGATCGGAATCTGGACTTCACAAGGAATCCAATTATTGGGTATGCCAACGGAAGCGATCCACACGCCGTTCATGTCCGACCGTTACCTTTCTATCGAAAACGCCAAATATATCTTCGGTAACATGAAGAACATCGGCGACGAAGTAGAATTTAAAAAAGACGGTATCATCCAAAGTCGTGCCAAGGAAGTATTGAACAACGCTATCGCATTACTTGAAAACATTGAACGTGAAGGCCTTTTCACCGCTTTGGAAAAAGGAATCTTCGGTGACGTGAAACGTCCGAAGAATGGTGGTAAAGGACTTGACGGAGTTGCTGCCAAAGGCACCAACTACTACAACCCGTTTATCGAGTTAATGCTGAAAGGCAATTGAAAATTGAGAATTAAAAATTGAAAATGAAAGGGGCTGCCTTATCATTTTCAATTTCAGATTTTCAAGAGAGTGAATAAAAATAAAATTTAAACCGATGCGATTGATGATTTTCAATTTTGCATTTTCAATTTTCAATTCATTATGAGTGGAGGATTATATTCTACTGAAAAAAATGATTTCGACCAGACGCTGGATCTGAAAAAAATAAAACCCTACGGGGACACGATGAACGACGGGAAAACTCAGTTGAGTTTCACGTTACCCGTGCCTGCCGGGGATGAAGCTATCGAAGCCGCAAAACAATTGTTGAAAAAAATGGGCTTCGAAAACCCGCAAGTGGTATTCCACAAAGAATTGACCAAGGGCTACACCTTCTTCAACTGTTACGGTAGTTGCACGCACACCGTGGACTTCACGAGCATCCATGTTCCGAAAGTAGAAGGAACGAAATGGGATATGCACGAAACGGACGAGTTTATCCGTGAAAACATCGGGCGTCCTTTGATTGTTGTAGGAGCAAGTACAGGAACCGACGCTCACACCGTGGGAATCGACGCCATCATGAACATGAAAGGCTTTGCCGGACACTACGGACTGGAACGTTACGAAATGATCGAGGCTCACAACTTGGGAAGTCAGGTTCCTAATGAAGAGTTTATCGCAAAAGCTATCGAGCTGAAAGCCGACGCTCTTCTGGTATCCCAGACCGTTACCCAGAAAGATGTTCACATCAAGAACCTGATCGAACTCGTGGAAATGCTGGAAGCTGAAGGTTTGCGGGATAAAGTAATCCTGGCTTGCGGAGGTCCTCGTATCTCTCACGAGTTGGCAAAAGAGCTAGGTTACGATGCAGGATTTGGCATGAACACCTACGCGGATGACGTGGCGTCATTTGTTGCACAAGAATTTGTTAGAAGAAAAAATAAATAGCATTTTAAATTTTAGATTTTAAATTTTAAATTACAGGACTCATCGGTAATCAATTTACAATCTAAAATTTACAATTTAAAATTGAAAACGGTATGGATAAAGATCAAGTAAGAGAAGTTATCGCAAAACGGGTAGCTCTCGAATTAAAAGACGGCGACGTGGTAAACTTGGGTATCGGACTGCCAACAATGGTTCCGAACTACTTGCCCAAAAACGTACACGTGATCCTACAATCCGAAAACGGATTATTAGGTATGGGTCCGAAACCGGAAGAAGGTAAAGAAAATCCGGAATTGACGGATGCCGGTGGTGGCTACATCTCGGCGATCGAAGGCGCCTGCAGCTTTGACAGCGCAACCTCTTTCGGACTTATCCGCGGCGGACACGTGGATGTCACCATTCTCGGTGCTTTACAGGTAGACGAGAAAGGAAACTTGGCAAACTGGATCATCCCCGGTAAAAAAGCCCCGGGTATGGGTGGAGCCATGGACCTTCTGGTAGGTGCTAAAAAAGTGATCCTTGCCATGGAACACACGGCAAAAGGGAATCACAAGATTTTGAAAGAATGTACGCTACCGTTAACCGCCGCCGGGGAAGTTGACATGATTATCACCGAAATGGGTGTTATGAACATCACCCCTGCCGGAATCGAACTGGTAGAATTAAACCCTGAATTTACTTTAGATGACATCAAAGCAGCTACAGGCTGTGAATTAATAATTTCCAAAAACTTAAAAGCAATGCCTCAATGACAAAAACCTATATCGTAGCAGCAAAAAGAACAGCGATCGGCAAATTTTTAGGAACAACTCTTTCAATGACAGCAGCAGACTTGGGAGCCGCCGTAATAAAAAACATTATCGCGGAGACCGGAGTCAATCCCGCCAATATTGATGAGGTGATAGTCGGCAACGTGCTATCCGCCGGACAGGGTCAAGGTGTAGCCCGTCAGGCATCCATCAAAGGAGGGATCCCACAAGAAGTTCCGGCTTACGGAATCAACATGATATGCGGGAGCGGTATGAAAGCCGTGCTCAATGGTGTAACCGCTATCAAATCGGGACTGGCGAACCTGATCATTGCAGGAGGAACCGAATCCATGTCCAATGCGGGCTATATCCTCCCGGCGCGTGTACGTGACGGGCACAAGATGGGCGACGTGACAGTAGTGGACCACATGGTGTATGATGGCCTGACGGATGCCTTCGAAGGATACCACATGGGCATAACGGCTGAAAACATCGCGGAGAAATACGCGATCAGCCGGGAAGAACAGGATGAATTTGCTATCGAATCGCAACAACGTGCTATTGCGGCTATCGATAACGGTAAATTCAAGTCAGAGATCGTGCCTATAGAGTACAAGGTGAAGAAAGAGACTCACGTGTTCGACACGGATGAATTCCCGAACCGGACGACCTCCCTGGAGAAATTATCGACCTTACGTCCCGCTTTCAAAAAAGAGGGTTCCGTCACGGCCGGTAACGCTTCGGGCATCAACGACGGGGCATCATTCGTACTGATCGCATCGGAAGAGGCCGTTAAACAATACAACTTAACTCCTCTATGCGAGATCATTGGTGTCGGACAAGGCGGTGTGGATCCGGCCATCATGGGTATGGGTCCCGTGCCTGCCATTGCCAACGCACTCAAGAACGCCGGAATCAAACTATCCGATATCGACGTGATCGAGCTAAACGAGGCTTTCGCAGCACAATCACTGGGAGTCATTCACGAACTCATGGCACAACACGGCGTTACGAGAGAATGGATAAATGAACGTACGAACATCAACGGTGGCGCAATTGCACTGGGACATCCCATCGGGGCATCAGGAAACCGCATCGTTGTATCATTAGTACATGAAATGATAAACAATGAAGCAAAATTAGGTCTTGCATCCCTCTGTATCGGAGGGGGCATGGGGACGGCCTTAATTCTGAAGAAATGTTGATTTAGAATTAAAAACTAGCTTCGATCAATTAAAACATTTAATAATAATGGATTTCAGTCTATCAAAACAAGACCAACTCTTCTTACAAATGATAAGAGAGTTTGCAGAGAAAGAGGTAAAACCTCTGGCGGCGGAAGTGGACGAATCAGAAAGATTCCCAATGGAAACCGTTCAAAAAATGGCAAAACTTGGTATTATGGGTATCCCATTCCCGGTTGAATTCGGTGGTGCCGGTGGTAACAACATCCTTTACACGATGGCGGTAGAGGAGTTATCCCGTGTATGCGCCACGACCGGAGTAATCGTGTCGGCACACACCTCTTTGTGCTGTGCACCGATCATGGAACACGGTACGCCCGAACAAAAAGCCAAGTATCTTCCCAAGTTGACTTCCGGTGAATGGATCGGAGCATTCGGTCTGACAGAACCGAACGCCGGAACCGACGCATCCGCACAACAGACTTTCGCGGTAAAAGAGGGAGATCATTACGTGCTGAACGGATCTAAAATCTTCATCACCAATGCTGGCTATGCACACGTGTATATCATCATGGCGATGACCGATAAATCCAAAGGAACCAAAGGGATTTCCGCCTTTATCGTGGAAAAAGACTTCCCGGGATTCTCCATCGGTAAAAAAGAGAAGAAAATGGGTATCCGCGGTTCGGCTACTTGCGAGCTGATCATGGAAAACTGTATCGTTCCGGCCGAGAACTTACTCGGACAAGAAGGTAAAGGTTTTGGTATTGCCATGAAAACACTTGACGGCGGACGTATCGGTATCGCTTCTCAAGCATTGGGTATCGCTCAAGGAGCTATGGACGAAACCGTGAAATACGTGAAAGAACGTAAACAATTCGGTAAATCCCTTGGCCAATTCCAGAACACTCAATTCCAATTGGCAGACCTGCAAACCAAGGTGGAAGCTGCCCGTTTGTTAATAAGACAAGCTGCTTACAAAAAAGACCAGAAAGTGCCTTATTCCACAGATGCAGCTATGGCGAAACTATTCGCGGCAGAAACGGCCATGGAAGTAACCACGAAAGCCGTACAATTCCACGGAGGATACGGATATACCCGTGAATATCCTGTTGAAAGAATGATGAGAGATGCCAAGATTACTGAAATCTACGAGGGTACGTCAGAAGTTCAGAGAATGGTGATTGCAGCAAATTTATTAAAGTAAAAGACAGTTGACATGAAGATCGTTGTTTGTATTAAACAAGTTCCGGATACCACGGAAATCAAACTGGACCCCGTTACAGGAACCCTTATCAGAGACGGTGTACCCAGTATTATGAATCCCGATGACAAGGGAGGACTTGAATTTGCCCTTCAATTAAAAGATCAATATGGAGCACACGTAACCGTGATCACCATGGGACCTCCTCAGGCAGAAGCTATTTTGAGAGAGGCATACGCCATGGGAGTGGATCGTGCCATCCTGTTAAGCGACCGCAAATTCGGTGGAGCCGATACGTTGGCCACTTCTAATACAATTGCCGCAGCCTTGAGATCTCTGGAATTCGACTTAGTGATCACCGGACGTCAGGCTATCGACGGGGATACCGCTCAGGTTGGTCCGCAGATCGCCGAACACTTGGATTTACCGCAAGTAACCTACGTGGAAAGCTTAACTTTCGACGGGAACAAGACTTTCACGGTGAAGAAATCCATGGAAGACGGTTACCAGATGGTACAGGTTGACACACCTTGCGTGTTCACGGCATTAGCTTCCGGAGTGAAACCCCGTTACATGTCTGTAAGAGGAATCGTTGAGGCTTACAATCACCCCATCGAAACCTGGACCTACAACGACATCACCGTGGATGACCAGAAGATCGGATTGAACGGATCACCGACCCGCGTATTCAAATCATTCACCAAGGGAGTAAAAGCTGCCGGACAAATCTACGAAGTAGACCCTGCAGAAGCTGTAGACATTATTATCAGCAAATTGAAAGAAAAATTTATTATCTAATGAAAGAGGATAGATTTAGAGTATTTCAATCTAAAATCTAAAATCATTAAATCTAAAATTAGAAATGGATAAGGCACAATATAAAAACGTTTACGTCTTCGTTGAACAAAGAGAAGGCGTTATCCAAAACGTGGGTCTGGAATTGTTAGGTAAAGCCAGAGAATTAGCTGATGCTTTAAATGAGAAAGTATATGCCATGTTATTGGGACATGACCTGACGACGCAGGCTCAGGAATGTATTGCTTACGGAGCTGACACCGTGTTACGTGTGGATGCACCGGAATTGGCAACCTACGTTACCGAACCTTACGCGCAGGCTATTTACCAAATCATCCGTGACAACAAACCGAGCATCGTGTTGATCGGGGCAACTACCATCGGTCGTGACCTCGGTCCTCGTTTGTCTGCCCGTGTAGAAACCGGATTGACAGCCGACTGTACCGGATTGGAAATTTCCGAGGATCGGGATCTTCTGATGACCCGTCCTGCATTCGGTGGTAACTTGATGGCAACCATCATTTGCAAGGAACACCGTCCGCAAATGTCAACCGTTCGTCCGGGTGTAATGCGCATGGGCCAACGTGACGAGAACCGGAAAGGAACTATCGAAGATGTAAAAATAAACTTCGACAAATCTAAATTCCGTGTACGGGTTCTTGAGACGGTTAAACAAACCAAGAACTTGGTTGATATTACCGAAGCTCACGTATTGATCTCCGGAGGTCGTGGAGTTGGTAACGCTGAAGGATTCGATATGTTGCGTGCTATGGCAAACACCATCGGCGCTGAAGTATCTGCATCTCGTGCCATGGTTGATGCCGGAGTATTAGGCCACGAACGTCAGGTTGGGCAAACCGGTAAAACCGTACGTCCCGACTTGTATTTCGCCATGGGTATCTCCGGAGCCATCCAGCACTTGGCCGGTATGGAAGAATCCGAATACATCATCGCGATCAACAAAGACAAATTTGCCCCGATCTTCAACGTGGCAGACTTGGGTATCGTCGGCGATGTCCGCAAGATCGTTCCGCTTTTAACTGAAAAGTTGAAAAGATAAGATAAAAAGAGACTGAATCAAATCAGTCTCTTTTTTTTACCAAACCTTCATTAAGAAATCACGAATTCCCAGAAAAAGTTTTCATCATACTGAAAACTCACCTATCCTCTCTAACACAAGTTGGGTAAACACCTAATAATCATCATTCCCCCTGTGCAAGGGGTAGTTGAAGGGGATCGTCCCCCCATTATAACCCAAAAGGGGCAGCCGAAGCCACCCCTTTTTCTCATTTCTCGAAACGTTTCCGTTTCCATCGCTCTTTAAACCAAGCCACCACCACCGAACTTATCACCCCTCCTACAATACTTAACATCCCGGCGATAAAATGATCCGCCACTTGTGAAAGGAAAGCATTAAAGCCCAGCGTGAAAAATATTCCGGTAAAAAAATAAATGCTAGCCATAAATCTGTTTTTTAATCGTTAATCACTCTATCGTCAGGAAACGACTATCCGAAGCCGCACTTCCATTCTTCAACGTTGCGAAACAGTACGCTTTCACGTTCGCATGATCCCAATCTTCAGGAAGATTAAAAATCGTACTTCCACTTTCGCCCCGACTTCTTAACGTCACGATCTTCGCCCTACTCAACACGGTTTCGAACAACACACCATACACTTTATCATCCGTGAAAGCGTATCCATCCTCCTCTTCTTCGATCTCCTGCTTAAAAGAATACATTTTATTCTCCGGCTCATACGTCACGGTCACTTTGGCCGGATAAAGCATTCCGGAAGCTACTTTCATCTGATCAAACATAATCGTTGCCACATGTTTCTCATCCACCTCTACCGCAACTTGATTTAACTTCACGAAAGCATTGGAAGTTGTTCCACGCCCGCTCCCCACGAATCCTTTCCGAATCACGGGCAGTAATCGTCGGGATAATTGAACCAACGCCTTCATCCTTGCCCGTTGACCAAGTATTTCCGGTGTCGGGTTATCCTTTCTTGCAAAAATCTTCGCTTTCGCGATATTTTGCTTGTTCACGTAACACATGGTCACGTTACCAACGGACCTGGTTACCTTACCTAATAAATAAGAATTAAATTTTGCCATAACTAAACAAATTAATGATTAATAATTGAAAATGAACTTTACATCCCTCGTATGGGCCCTACACGACAAATGCAACTCACTTCATCATAAAATAAATGCGAGTTCGCCTGCAAAAGAAACAACCTGTAACTTGCAAACCTGTAACCTGCAACTCGCCGCAGGCGCTCAATAATATTTCATCCAATCACACAATTGTAACGCCGGTCCCGGATCCACCTTTCTTGATGTCACGTCCGAATGTCCCACGATATCCCGGATCTGGTAACACCCCGTCAACAAATCACACACCTCTTCCAACACTCGCATCTGCACATCGGTGTAACGATGCCAGTAGGTTGATTCGTTCCCCGAATCTTCCGTGTATACTTCCCTCACGGGAACTTTCCGGCCACACTCTGCCACGAATTGCCCACCCTCCAAACGCAATTGCCCCAAGTTATCCAGTTCAATCCCGATAGAATAGTGATTCAACTCGTTCCTTCCCTCGTAACAACTCTTCCCGGCATGCCACGCCTCGATGTTAAACGGTACTAATTGAATCACCTCCCCCTTTCGACCAATCACCAAATGTGCCGAAGCCTCCACGTCCGAGCGAGCCAAGAATTTTGCTGAAGACAGGGCATCCCGACCGGCCGTGTAATGTAAAATAATCATGTCCGGTCCTGCTACCCCTCGTCTATTCTTCGGACACTCCAGTTGAACAACTCCCTCCCCGACCAACCTGTGCTTTACTATTAAAAATGGAGAATTAGAAATTGAAAATGAATCCATAACACAAAAATTTAAAGTTTAAAATTTAGAGTTCTAAGTGACGATCTTTTAGTTTTTACCTTTTATCTTAAAAATGGCTTTTGCCATTTTTTCACCGCTTCTCCCCACCACGTATCCACCCAACCCGATCTCCAACAAATCCCAGAACCGGGAGGTATCAGCGAGTATCGGCAAACTGGTAAACGTCCCGATCAGGATAATAACCGCAAACACCAACATCACCAAAGGTCGCCACGAACGCTGTAACCAATTCCCTTTTACCTCATCCCGCACCACGCTTGCCCGAGCTCGTGTTAATTCTCGCTCCCATTCTTGAATTAATTTCAACAATCCGGCTTCCAACTCTTTTCTCTCCCGTGCTGGGAGTGTCAATTGACCAACTAACTCGCTGACCGAATCAACAATTCCACTTATCGGTTTCATCTCCCGTTCACAATTTAACGTATTGTGAATTCGAAAACCGTTTTCCATCCGAGGAAACAAAGAAACAATACAAATGCAGTTTCACCCCTTTTTTACACGTCAACGGGAAGATTGCTTTCTCTGCTTCCCGCACCACCTCCAATCCTTCCAGCAACTCCGGGCTAAACGAACGATTCGAACGAAGCACCACAACATTCAAACGATCCTCCTCCTCGTGAGGGTATAGCCCCGCACCATTCTCCCAACACAACGTGACCATCCCTTGATCATCCCTTGTCCCCATCAGGTTATACGCCTGTTGTCTTTTCCCGGCAGCAAAATGCAACTGCGAAAAATCACCGATCTTCCCGTTTGCCCGAAATGCTTTCAGATTCTTCTTCATGAAAAGCACGTAACCACTACTACAAATCCCGTCAGCAGAAAGATCCAAAATTCTCTTCAAAGGAGTATCCTTTATCTTCTGGTAAAAACGCACGGTAACCCGGAACCGGGATCTCACCTCCTGCTGTTTCGGCGTGTTGGAATCATTCTTCACGGGTACAGTCCTCATGTAAGACTTCCCGTTCAATTTACAAAAAACGACATTCCCGACTCGTCCTCTTATTCCAAGAACATTACTAAATGAAGCCATAACTCATCTTTTTTAATTAATACTACTTTCATGCTCTCAACCTTTGTTGATTTCTGAATGCAATATTACAACACCCTGAAAACCTTATTATTATACGTAACAGTTACATCAAATAAAATATTTTACAACACGCTGATTACCAACAGCAAAAAAATCACATATTCTACCTCAAAGACATTAAAAAAGGGTGGCAAAAGTCCAAAATACTTTTTACCACCCTCAAACTCTCTTCATCTCTTTGTAATCACAGAATCATAAAATCGGCAATCACAGACTCATTTCATCTTTTAGTTTTCATTTGTCCATTCCATCCCTCACCTGTTCTATCAATCTCTCCAATTGCTTCAACAGCACGACACTTTTTCCCCGATCCAAAACCGTTTTCTTCAACTGCCTGAAATTCTTGATTCGTATTCCCAACACTTGCTCTGCAATCGCCACGAGTTCATGAAACTCCAGCAAAATTCCTCTAGGAGAATAAAACTCCTTGAGAGCCTCGAATGCAATCAATAATTCCACCACCTTCGTCTGCACGTCTTTCGTCTGCCAGTACAGCAAAGGTTCCCTTTTCTCTCCTCCAACCCGGAACCTTTCCGGATTGCACGCCCTCTCCCGAAAAAGCCGCCACTCATCTTCAACCACTTGCTGTCCCCTCTCGATAAAACATAACCGGCACAACCCGTTTTTCCCCCGACCCATCACCGACTCGACACGTTTCCCGCAAAGCCTGTAATCGGTTTTTCGTGTAATTTAATGTGCGACATGTGGATAAATAATCCTCCCCCATATCGCACACTTCTGCTACTGCCTCGGAAAACTTTCCGGACTCTTCTTCCAATTCCGCTCTCATGTTACCAGCCAATGATTCCCCCGCCAATAATGCGAAGAACCTTGTTTCAATCAATTCTTTCATCATTTCAAAATTTTATATTATAAAAAAAGCCCCGGGATTTCCCGAGGCATATCATCAATCCAATTTAAAATCTAAAATTTAAAATCAGCAAGTTGTTTCACAACTTGCACAACTCTTTCAACATCTTGATTAGTCAATGTCGGCCCCGACGGCAAACACAATCCGATCTCGAACAAACGTTCGCTCGTACCGTTTCCGTAAAATGGTGCGTTCTTAAACACCGGCTGCAAATGCATCGGTTTCCATAAAGGTCGACTCTCTATATTATCCGCATCCAAGGCCAATCGCACATCCTCTCTCGTGAATCCGGCCACTTCCGGCTCCACCGTGATACACGTCAACCAGTAATTCGAGTTAAAATCACCTCCCGCCGGCTGGCACATCACCTTCACTCCCTTCACCCCATCCAACAACCGTACATACAAATCATGAATCTCCCGTCTCCTCGCCACGTGTTCCTCCAACACGAACATCTGTCCCCGTCCGATTCCTGCACATATATTACTCATCCGGTAATTATAACCGATCTTCTCGTGTTGGTAATGTGGCGCCTGTTCCCTCGCTTGCGTGGCGTAAAATAACGCTCTTTTCGCCCGCTCTTCACAAGGACAAACCAAAGCCCCACCACCCGATGTCGTGATCATCTTGTTCCCATTAAAAGAGAGTGCCGCAAATTCCCCGAAAGTTCCACACTTCCGTCCCTTGTATTCCGAACCCAACGCCTCCGCCGAATCCTCCAACACCGGAATCCCATAACGATTCGCCACCTCCATGATCTCATCCATACGCCCCGGCATCCCGTACAAGTGTACCGGGATAATCGCCTTCGGCAATCTTCCGGTCTTCTCTAACCGATCTTTAATGGCCATCTCCAACAACTCCGGATCCATGTTCCAAGTATCCCCCTCACTATCCACAAAAACAGGAGTTGCACCCTGATAAGCAATCGGATTCGCCGAAGCCGAAAACGTGAAACTCTGACAAATCACCTCATCTCCCTCTCCAACACCTAAAAGTATCAACCCCAAATGCAACGCCGCCGTCCCCGCACTCAACGCCACCACCCGCTTGTCTTTATTTTCAACTTTCAATTCTCCATTTCCAATCAAAAAGTCCTGCAAGGACTTTTCAAAAGCGTTCACATTCGGCCCTAACGGTACCACCCAATTGGTATCAAATGCTTCTTGTATAAACTCCTGCTCCCGACCACTCATGTGAGCTAAGGAGAGCCAAATTCGATCTTTCATAAATTCTAAATGTATTTCGGTTTTGTATAAGACTACACGAAAGAATATACAATTCTTATTTTAACAGTTCATTCATTGTTCTATACATTGCTGGCTGATTGCATACATTCAAGTTTTTGGATTCTGTAGCAAATATCACGATCATAACATATTGTTACAAAACGTCAAAATTAAACGCATCACCTAAATAATGTTATTAAAGAATAATTGTATTACAACAACCGTATCGAAGACGCCATAAATTTTGGTCAGATGCATCTTTAAATTGCTCTTTTTTATCTTTAAAACTCATTTGAAAATTACCATGACGAATAAATCCTAAAAGTTTTAATCGCTTTTCCGTATTTTTATCACTAGTCACAGTCGCAATATGAAATGTATCCGGCGAAAATGTAGACATCGCCATCAAAATAATATCAGCCTCGCTGAGTAAATCCGCATCAGTAGTAGCCCATTCTACAATAGTACCTCGAATAATATTTTGGTATCGCCCAGCTCGCTCTTCAAAACGTTCCTTTGTCATAAAAAAACCTTGCGGTTCCCCTTCTTTATCATAAACCGCATAAAATGATTGTTTATCACGCATATGCCCCATCAAATTATAATCAAGATTCCATTGCAACCATGATCTATCGTGTAATTCCATATATTTATGACCATCGTTTGTTGCCATCCGACCTGCCCACTCTGGAATAATTGTTTCTTTTTTCGTGTTGAATTTCTTCTTTAATTTATTAAGTCTAGAACGATTCATAAAATCAATGCTCTTAATTGGTAGATTGGCTATAGCAGAACACAATTCTAATAATACGCCTTTCATTCCCATTGATTTTAATATTGCGCGCAAATTGCAGAACTTTACAAATTGAGGAATCTCAAAGATGTAATTATTCAATTTTCTGAATATAGGCAATGCCATTGTTGAATAAAGCGAACCTATATATACGTCATATTCAGCATTGGTCATACAATTCATAATAAGCTCAACACCAAGGCCTTTACGTCTATATTCATTATGTACCTCAATTGCACCTCCAGTCTGTACCATGATAATCTCATCCCCGACTTTTATTCGAGTCCCTAACATCATCATTCTTCCCACAGCGATACCATCATATAATTTGAGGTACATAGCCGTTTTTGAATCATCATTGTTATTGGGACAAGCCAAAAGTGTTTGTCGTACCGATTCTGTCATAAAAGCGGCAATGCCATAGCGGTCATCTTTTATGACATATGATCTATCACGAAGTTCCTTGTAGGTTATTTTTTGCGATATTATCTCTGACATAATTTTAATCTGATGTTTACAACCCCAAAGCGGATTTCCCACATTTACTTATACAAGTATATTCCAGTTTTCTTATATCAACTCAATATTAGAGGGAGTTGTCACCAAATAGATTTCTCCATGAATCTTTTCAAACAATCACAAAGCGTCTTTTGAATACTTGTTTCTATTAAAGGTGGGAAGATCATCTTATCAATAGTAAAATTTCAACAGACTATTCCAAATTGAAAAACATTGTATACATTTTCATCATCATATCAATAATAATCGGTAAATGTCCAATCTTGCAATTTTTAAATTTACATTTTTATTAATCAATACAATCTTCAATAGTATTAAAACCATAAAAGCATGGAATACCAGCTTTCAAGGGCTCATTCAGATCGGGGCTATTTAACATCAAATGATTATCATCATCAATAATATTTTCCTGACGAATTATCTGAGCCCAATGAAGAATTTCGTCAATAGTAGGAGTAACTATATTCAATTGTTCTGCCATCCATTTTGCAATACAATTACCATAATAGATATCATCCAGAAAAAAACGATGATTACGATCGACCTCCCAAGTTCCTTCACTATTTTGAATAACAGGTGTCTTGATCGAAACTAATGTCTGAGAAGTTACAAATGACTCTTTTATGTCAGTATTATGTGAATGATAAGAAAAACGTTCCAATGCAAGGTAATCAAGCATATAACTGTAATCCTTTTCCGGATGCAATTTTTTTATTGCATTACGAATATTTGTATAATCAGTATCAAGATCTGCCAACAACTTTGCTGAAATATCATCATAATCTTTATAGAACCACGGAACACTCTCTTCATTTTTCCAAGTCGTTCCATATACCTTATACAGTCCTAAACAACGAGATGTATGAATGATCTGATTATCAACAGATAACGTCAAAGACAAGAAATTATCACTCTGTTCAACCTTTCCTTTACCGAACCATTTATAACAAATATATTCTAAAAGTTCCTCATTAACTTGGTTAAAATAATCCATGGGATAAGTTGCTGCATAGTTTACAGCTTTGCATCCATAAGTAACACCAGTATGTCCATATTCTATAATACGACAAATCCAAGGAATCAGCCCAAAAGCAAAGGTTACAATTTTAGTTAACCCATACTGCTTCTTAATTTCATCAACCATCCAATTCCATCCTCCTTGACCATAAACCGTACCTACAAATACCGTTTTATCTTTATTAATGAATGGTGCAATTTTTTGAAGTGCAACTCTGTATTTATGAACAGGCATACAAAACACAATATAGTCCGCATCCGGGAATAAATCTTCTGGATTATTGGATATCGTTTTTAAATCACCAGAATAAGTTCCTAATACCTTACCTGAAGGATCATGCCATTCCAAATTAATTGTTTTTGCCCATCGCTCAGGGCGTGAAGTATACACTGACACTTCAAATATTGAATCTTTCAAAAAAGGAATTAAAGCGTGAGCACTACTACCTCCACCACAAATTACTAGTTTCTTCATATGATATAATATATAAAATTTCTAATTATTATTCTCTATAAACAAGATTGAGATTTTTTGAAACTTGATTATAGCTTATATAACTTTATTCAATCAAATAATTGTTCCGGATCAAACTTATTAATAAGGATTGACTCCCCCCTCTCATTAAGAACGTCAAATACATTATTTATATACGCAACATCTTCTTTTACTTTTATCACATTATCCACTACTATTTCAGCAGTAAAAATAGGTTTGTCAACTGTTTTATCTTTAGTATAATGATAACCCACTTCGTGGTATTGAATAGTCGAAATACACGATGGAAGCTTCTTGACTTCTTCTATCCCTTTAATTTCAGAAACAGTTTCATCAGAACCTTTTAACAGATAATTACAATCCAAAGCGTACTTATGATTATATTTTGCGATATCTTTATCTATCACATTTATATCATAAACCATTTTCCCCGCAAGAGCATACCTAATAATCATATCCACAGGATCATATCCAATACATTTTTTCTCGTGATTATAAAAAGAACCACCTAATCTACAACCCATTTCAAAAAAAGTGATTTGATTACCTTCAGTATATCCTTGCATAAATAAAAGCCCATCTTTAAAACCTAAATCTTTAAACATATTAATGACCTTATCATTAATACGATCAAGATAAATATCAATTGCTTTTGATGGAGCCATACTAATATTTGCATAATTCACTGCACTCCCTCTATCAGATGTCACATACCTATCAAACATAGAGAGTAATCTAAATTCTCCATCAACGGCAATATAATCCAATAAAAAATCTCTCCCCGTTATATAATCTTCAATAATCGCTTTGTTTGTTGAAGAATAACTAACTGCCTCTTTGAATTGAATCTTCAATTCTTCTTCATCATTACAAACACCAGCACCACGCGAACCACTCCCATCTAACGGCTTCACAAAAACAGGATAATTAATCTTGTCATACATTTCGACAGGAATTAAATCTCCAACAAGATAAGTTTTAGGAACTGGTACATCATACTTGTCACAAGTATCTTTAAAATCTATCTTGTTAGTCGACATAGTTAACATTTTAGGCGTAACATAATAAGGTAATCCCAAACGTTTGCATACTTCATAACAAGGAGCCAAAAGAATATCAACAAACCCTGTTGTTACGCCATCAATATTTTCTAGTTTACACAATTCAACTATTGCATCGACATCAAGTGCATCAATTAATACCGCCTTATCTGCTATTTTTTTTGCAGGAGAATTTCTATCATAATCAGCAACGACCACATAGACACCCATAGCTTGAGCATGCCTGACGATATCACAAGCAAGTGTTATGCCACCTAACACTAGCAATTTTTTCCCTCTAAATTCTTGATTGTTTTCCATTTTCATTTTTTGTTACTGTAATTTGTCACAGATACATTACAATAAGCTACATTATTGATAGGTTTTACTTGAGAAGTTGTGATAACTTATTAATTTCTTGATTTATTGACGATAAAATATATCTTCACTTTCCAGAACGATAGGCTCTGTATCAACGTCTCGAAGAAAAATATATGGTGAGTCATAATGAAAAAATGGTGCTTTTTTTACACTATGTACACCCCCATTTTCCATAATTCTAATTGTATCTTCAATCAAATCAAAACCGACTTGAGCCATAACGCCCGTGTATGCCATATGTCGAATATTCACTTCTGTAACCTTCATATTACCATTTCTATCCTCTTTCAGATCAAAAGATAAAACCCCATGAGCTACCACATTCAGTTTCTTACACAAATACTTTATACAATCATCGCAAAATTTATTAATACGATCCTCGTTCAAAAATCGGCCAAATGCAGTATTACCTGTCACATGAGATGGAGCGGTATTTGCCATCACATATTCGGCACACTCTAGTGCTGCACCTTTCACGTATTCATTATTATAATAAAGCATTTCATTGGCTAAATGTCGACCTGGTAAAAATTCACTAACAGTAAACTCAGGTATCTGATTATTGATAAAAAGCCAACTCTTGTAACTACTGAGGTTTTCCAATTTAAGAGACCCTAACCCACCAGTACCTTCAGTTGCGCGAATCCAACAGGGGAAGCCTATCTCTTTTTCCACTTCTTCAAACCGGGGATCATCCTGTGTTACCTTAATGGTTTTAGGAATAAAATTCGTATCTCGCAATAATTCAGCCATGATAGACTTATCTCTCAACGATTCTGATAATAATTTACATCCCATAAAAACAGGACATGGAAAAACCTTATGTTTTTCAAAATAATCTCCCCACATAATAATTTCACTCTCTGGCTGAACAAATGCATAATCAACTTTTTTTTCTGCCACCAACTTCTCTATGAAAAAAAAGTATTCTGGATCAGTACATTTGGGACATACCGAATAATCGTCCAATAGACCTTTTATGAAAAAGCCAATAGCTTTTTTATTTACATCTATCCCGATTAACTTGTAATCAGGATGATTTTTCCGGATTATCTTCGCTATTGAACGAGGAGTTAACCCACCAATCCCCGTTATCAAAATTGTTTTCATATGTTAATTCTATTACAATAATTCTTTATCAATTCCACAACCCTTTTCATTTGCCCCTCATCATACCGTTGATCACAAACCAGTGATAATTCACTATCATAAAAAACATCTGCTTGTATCGAATTAGATAATAATTGGCTTTTAGACCAATGAACAGGACAATAAACGTTATTATCAATCAGGTATTTTCTTAACGAATTTCGAATCTCTTTTTTGACAAGAATTGGCACAAATAAAGGTACACACCCATTACCATATTGAAACATCATTGATATATGATCTAATCTAGATAACTCTTCATATAGCAATACAGCATTTTGCTGACGACAAATTTTTATTTGCTCCAAATCTTGTCTGTTCAATAACTGTAATGACGTTTTATCTATCAGGTAATCTTGGTAGTCACTCGACAAATTCTTATTGAAAGAAGCGAATAGACGCAAGAAATCTTCTTTTACAATAGCAGTATCACCATGTATATAAAAATATTTCTTTCTCATTCCCTCACGTTTATCTTCCACGAAATCACACTCTTTCAACAATGATTTAAAGAAATATCCATTCTTTTTAGAAACAATAGCCCCAGTAGGGATTCCCATCCATTTTCTAAGACTACAGAAGCAATAATCTGAAATCAATACAAACGGCTCTCCATTATTAAAAAAGTCATGCGTCTTATCGTAAAGAATGATTACGCCTTTTCTCCGCATATTTGCAACAACCTCAAAATCAACGCCTGTACTAAAACCAAAATAATTACAGATGTATAAAATATCTATTTCTAAAGTTGTATCTATATCACACTTAATATTTCCCTTCTCATATCTAATATCATAGAAAATAACATTAACATCTCGATTTTTAAAAGGATATATCATTGAATCACAGCAATAGGCAGGCATATATACTGTGGCTATTTTTCTATCGCATGCAATATCTTGACAAATATAATCTATGGCAGTTCTCCCCGATAACACCAATCGATTATCCCCACCAAAGCCATTCTCCTTAAAATCATGATATATATCATTACTTTCATTGGCTACATCATCAACCCAAAATTCACTACCTATTTCCTCTTTCACGTGCCTTATCCACTAAATCTTGTCTACCCATTGCTTGCCATTGAGCAATTCTATAGTCATCAAAATCAATAACATCTACCCCCACACCCACATTCTCTCTTTTAAAAACTTTATAAACGGTAAGAAAAAATATTTTCGCATCCATCCACAAACTCATGTTACTAACATAATCAATATCATAAGCTAATTTCTGTTCCCACGTAATAGATTTTCGACCGTTTACCTGTGCCCAACCCGTAATTCCAGGACGGACATCATGTCGATGTTGCTCTTTTTCATCATAATAAGGAAGATATATTGTAGCAAGAGGCCTCGGCCCGATCAGAGACATATCTCCTTTTATCACGTTGAACAATTGTGGCAACTCATCCATTGAAGTAGAACGAATGAAACGTCCTATTTTTGTCAATCGCTGATTATCAGGAAGTAATTTTCCATCTTTATCTCGTTCATCCGTCATAGACTTGAACTTGATCACTTTGAATATTTTATTATACTTCCCAGGTCTTTCTTGAAAAAAGAAAACTCCAGCTCCTTTATTAGCAAAATGAAGCCCAACCATAATGACCAAAAACAATGGCCAAATCACCAACAACACGCAAAATACTATGATAAAATCTAACCAACGTTTTAAAAATCTTCGATACATGATTACTTCTCAAAAATTTCTACAATACTTTCATAAGTTTTTCTACGATCGAAACGTTCCTCCGCAAGCACCCGGGATTGCTTACCCATTTGTAGCCTAATTTTTTCATCCAAAACTAATTTTTCTATAGCTAACGCCACATCTTCCGAATTTCCCACTTCACAATTTATTCCACAATTATACTGATCAATAAGCATACGATACTCCTCACATTCTTGGGTATTAATAACAGGAAGTCCAGACAAAGCGTAATCACCTACTTTATTAGTTATACTTTGTGCAGCCCCTTTGTTTATAGGGTTTACAACAATATCACAAGAACACAATAATCCAACCATCTTTTCATACGAGAGTCTCCCCGTAAATTCTGCATAAATTTCTTTTTCATTTGCATAACAAGTAAATTTTTCTCGCAAAGGCCCATCTCCAATTATCATAAATTTAATATTACGATTTACTTGGCCCCTCTTTTTCACAACATCCAAAGCATCTATAACACACTCGATATCATAACTATAACCCAAAGAACCTATATAACATAACCAAATCTCATCATCAGGTTTATCAACATGATATTTCAATTTTGCAGAATCAAAAACGACCTTATCATTTCCTAAGTAAATACCCAAACCTGCACCATTATTTCCCCGTACAGACATAGCTCTATTTTTATAGGTCTCTGAAACAGCTATCACCTGATCTGCAAGTTCATAAATACGATTAGCATATAATTTAAAAGGAAATAGCAACACATTTCGTAAAAAACGATTTTTTATAACCAATCCAAAAGCTTCCGGCCACAAATCTTGGACATCTTCAATAAACTTCACATTATGCCGACGAGCATATTTTCCTGCTTTCAGTGCAACTGTTAACGAAGGTATGGCACAATAAATATAATCAGGAACAGGATGCGAATTTAGATACTTTCCCACATTCATTCCCCATTTCCAATGACTATACAATCTTTTAAAACTAATATTAGACTGATAACCAGGCTCATGTACATAAGTAATTATAGATTTATATGCATCCACGGGTGCTTCTTTAAACTTTTTCATCCCATGACTGAAATCACTTGTGATCAACTCAACACAGAATCCTCTATTGGCCAACATTTCTGCTAAATAAAGAAAACGTCCATTGATAGTTCCATCAAACTTACGGCAAAAATTTGCTATAATATAAATTGTTTTCATTTAAAAAAATTAAATTTAAAATCTATTGAAATAACATGTTTTTATAGGGCAATACCGTAGCTGAATTATTTAATAAAAAGATAAAGAAAAAAATTGCCATAGCCGTATTTATTAAAAAGATAGGAACAAATTTATATTCCATACGGTTATGCAGAATAAAAATTGGAAATACGATAACCTGAGCAATACTAAACAAAAGTACCACTCTTAACCCTAATTCTGCTCTAAATGTCAGATTAGTTACCAATATTGAAAAGAAATATATTTTTAACCAAAGATTCTGTCTGTATTCTTTCTTGATCAAAGAATAAATACAAACAAACAAAACGGACCAATATACTGCAAGCATTGCTGCCTGTAGAACTCGTTGTCCAACACGCAAACCATTATCTCCAACTGTTAAATATTTACCATACGAACCCATCAATCTAATGAATAACGAATTATTAAAAATAAAAAAACCAATTACAAAAGAAATTAAGAGACATGACAAAACAAACACAGGAGAACGTAGATCGATTCTTCTTAACCACAACATTGCCAAAGCCAATACAGAAAGTGTATGACACAACGTTGCTAATATTACGCAAATCACAAAGCCTGTAATACGTTTTTCATTTAATAAAGAATAAGCATAGAATATGATTGAAATTGCTATTAATTGTCTAAAAATATTCATTGCATAAAATACAAAAAACAACGCAAATAACACAAAGAAAGAATATCCATAATTGGGGCTACATTTTATGATGGTTTTACCAAATAACCCCATCATTATCAAACTTAGTACCCACTGAGAAAAATGGAAACTACATCCTAATCTAAAACACAATAAATTTAAATAGCCGAATAATGGTTCTGGATAACCTAAATACCCATGATTTCCTATTGAATAATATGTCTCTGCATAACGAAACGTATCTGCCCCTACCGCCATATCACGAAATCCTATAAGCAGAGAAAATAGTAGAGATATTAACACTACAATCCATTTTTTTCTACAAATAAAGAAACTGAATATCGACAACAAAAGAAATAATGAAATAAATACAATCATTATGACTACAATAATGTAATTATATATAATTAAAAATTACAATACGAACTCAACTGAATAATATACATGAAAGTTACACTTTATATTTCCCTATCTTTTATTTTCAGATAATATACAGTTATCAAAATCACCAAATAAAATGCAGATGAAACGACATAAGCTATTGAAAAATAGAAGGCGGCATTCTCGCCTCTATCTTTTTGAATTAACCAATAAGCTAACACTAGAAGTAAAATATCACGTAACAGACGCATCGCAAAAAAATGCCAATTCTTACCTATTGTAATAAATTCCGCCCTAAACACATTCGAACAACAATTAAATATTGCTGCCAATATTATAATATTCAATACCGAAGCCATCCCGACAAATGTTTCACCATACCATGAAACAATCCAACTAGAAAGAAAATAAACAATAATAAATGGAATTAACGTACAAACTAAATTAACTAATAGCATCACTTTCATTGTTTTATTATGACGTCTACAATCGTTTGTACTATTAGACAAATGAGATAATATCACATTCGACAATAAAATAGGAATAAACGTGATGAACAACTCCCATTGACTTGTCGCAGAATATATTCCCAATTCTCCCAATGAGGATAATTTGGTAATCAAAAACACCCCACCTAAATTACAAATATTAATACTAATCTCTTGCAATGCTATAGGTAAAGAAAAGCGAAACAATTCTTTAACAAAAGAACAAGGATGTTGTTCTGGGAGATTCTTCATTATAGAATGAAGCGCCCCATAATTAATCCAACAATTAAACACTTGAGAAAAAAATAATGCCCCCAATGCCCCCTTCAATCCACCCCAATAAGCCATAGGAATACACAACAAAAAGAAAACGATTCCTGACCAAATACTATTCTGCGCAATAACTTTAAACACGCCAAAACCTGCCAATATACCAGATTGAGTTGTTGAAATTGCTTTCAATACAATAATAACACCTAAAACTTGAAAAGCCAATGTTAAGCGCGGTTCATCAAGATAAACTGCCAACGTTTGAGCAAAAATAAATAATAAAATTGCCAATATTAAACTCGTAACTAAGGTGACACTTAAAGCTCCTCGACATATTGCTTTCAATCTAGATTCATCAAATTGTTTAAATTCTGCAATATATTTTGTCGAAGTAAAATTTAATCCAAAAGTTGCTATTGAAGCGATATTAAACATTGTGGTTTTAATTACACCATATTCGCCATATAAATCTTTACCCAGAAATCGAGCAATAAAAATACCTCCCAGTAACAGTAAACCATAACTTATACCATTACCAGAAATTGCCCAAAACGAATCCTTAAAAAGTTGGCTTTTTTTTATCCGATATAAAATGCTAACATTCATTATCACGATTTTTACTCCATGCAAGAAATAGAATATCTTGTAATCCTCACAATTTAAATACCCTTAAATGTATTAGGCAACTTCATTAACAGATATATCTAAGCTTATGAATATTCATTTTATCAAACCGATATTTTTCTCCATTTTACAACAACAAAAAACTTAATTTCAGTTATCCTAAAACGACACGCAGGAAAATCATTTAATAACCATACCTTTCTTCCATCGTACACACAGTCACATATCATACATTATAAAGCACAGAACTATTTATTTTCCGAAAACCTCATTACACATTATAAATTCCCGTCTTGCCAAAATATCAAACACTTTTGCAATCAAACAGACATCACTATTATTTTGTTGAAAATCTTCTATCTTTTCATCCTCGACCTGTTCTACACTTACACCTAACCGTATTCTCTCACCAACTAATCGCTCCTTTTCTTCAACTGGTACTTCCATTTCCCCAATAACACTCTCATAAGTCCGAATAGCCTCCCACCAAGCAATCAACTCCTCACAACTAAATTTCCGACTTAATCCTAGGGCTTCCGTTACAAGGCTCCTAGCCAATAGCCCACTTTCTTCCTCTCCGGTAAAATAATAACAATTACAGAGTAACCGACAGATATTAGGTGTCCGGCAAGGTAAAACCATTTTCTCACTTCCTTTAGGAGTAAGAATCTCGTAAGCTGTATCCAAGGCTACATCCAAAAAATTCATATCCGAATACAACAGATAAGCGTCCATTAAATCCACCACGTATCCGGCCCGTGTATCCACGGGAATATCACCATCTTTCAACAACTCTTGGATCATCCGTGCAATCTCACGTACTCGTTCATGAATATCCCACGGCCCTTCAAATTCGTCTTCCAACCACGGATAGACTCTCACCATAGAATAAACAGACAAGTAACCATGCAAGAGTCCCGAAAGAGATGACGGGGGACAATCCTTCAGCGTCAACCCACATGTCCGCTTGTACAACTCTCGAAATAAATTCTTTTCCATTGTTTCGTGTTAACTACTCTATTTTTTCCAAAAACGATCCCGGTATAAAAGATGTCGCAATGGATGCCACTCCTTCCAAACGAACGACAACCCGTTTGTGTCCTTTCAAACGCACCAGTTCCCCTTCCAATCCTTGTAAAGACCCTTTGATTACTCTCACCCGATCCCCCCGCTTCAAATCTTTATTAAGAACCTCCACTCCCTCGGTTGAAAAATCCAACAGGAACATGAAATCCTGCATTTGTTTGTCCGGGATAATCAAAGAATGACGATTTTCACGATCTTTCAAATAAACGATATTCAACAGGTAATCATTCAACAAAGAAAAACTTGTCGCTTTATCCGTACGGATAAAAATCATCCCGTGGATCAAGATTACACGTATTTTCTTCCGTCCAAGCGGGGTGTCACGAACTTGTTCCTCTTGTGGCAAGTAATTCTCGATACCCAACTCGTCCAGTTTCTTTTTAATAATTAATTCCTGATTTACACGGGTGTAAGCCGCATACCAGTTTAGATTATCACTTGTTACCATGAATTGTTTTTTAGCGGAAGCTCCTGTTTCTACTGACAATAACCGAAATCACGATTTAACCGGATACGCTTCGCGCACTAACCCCGTCACGAGTTCTGATTTCTTTCCATATGTCCTACACGCTACACTTAAACAGCAATAACGCACAGAAGCTGTCTGCAAAACGTCATTTAGATTAAAAAACGATCGTTTAATGACAGAGATACTTTTAGAGATTTGTCGTTTTAAGCAAAATCACAAACGCTTGATTGTTAAAAAGAAAAAATAATTCATTTTCATTTGCGCAATTCGAAATTTTCGTATCTTTGCGACGCATTAAACGATCGTTTTAAAATAACTTGCAAATTAGAACAAAACACAACGAATCTACTGAAACAGTGCTCATTACGCTTTACTTTCTATAAAATGAAGTCACCCTTAAGCCAAATGCAGCAAGAGTTCGATTACCTTACTTCCGTAACGGATAAAAATTTCAGCCAAACACTTATTTTTCTGCATATTACACCGATTCACATAACTACGACCAACTCGTTGTAACTTAATTTACAAGTAAAAAGAGGAACTGTTCGAAAAGTTAAGGTAAAACACACGACACCCCATGCGGCCGTAAAAGAAAAGCAAGGGTTTCAAACTATAAATGTTAAAGCCTGCCCGATTTGCAAAAAAAGTGCAGCACGCCGTTCGTGGTGTACTGCACTTTTCTTACATTTGCCTTACAAGTGATATATTAAAGAAAATAACAGCGGATTTCACAAATTTCGCTGTTAGTACAATATTATCGCTAAATAAATTACAAACTAAAGAATATGGAACTTTATATAAAAAAATGGTGGGGCAATTATATAGGTGGATGTGATGATTCCCTTCTATTGCTGGATTATTTCGGAAATCAGGAACAATATAATTTAGAGTTAAGTAAAATTTTATCCGATATCCATTTGAATGTCTTATTAAAAGAAGACTCTGTGAATGGAGGAGACGTTTATTTCTGCATAGATGAGTCTTATGAACCGCATTTCGATATGGCTATTGATGTAGTAATTGACTTGTCGGCCATTTTACTGGAAAGTATAAAAAATGGAGAGGTTAACATAGAAGAATTAGATCCCAATAGCGAATATTCTAATTTCTTCTCTATTTCTACATCAAAAGATGACGCAATGCTACTTCTAAGTGGTTTGAACAAATTTATAAATGCCCCACAAGAATACGAATTGGCAGATTTTATGGATGAAAACGAATTGAAAGAATTAGTTGATGCCTGTAAGGAGATGAGCAGTATATTAACCGATTGCATTAGCCAAATGTAGCTAACAAGTACCTGTTTCGCCTAACGGCGGCAAGCTACAACCCATTATCAATAAAATATGACACCAAGATTTAAAGTTGATTTTAATGAATGGTTAGAAGATGATATCGTCTTATTTTCTCAATCCGATGTAAGGAAAGATGTTTATGGGAATGAGCATTTTCTGACAGAAGGCTTAAGAATTGAAATTTGTGAAATCGATTATGACGAGGCAGGCAACAGGGATGACTTATGGGCTAGTGGATATGTAACAGTATGTAATATTCCAAACTTTGCATATGTTAAATGGTGTTGTAAGATTGACAACAAAGAGGTAAAACATATTGGGAAGGCAGCGTATTAGAACCTGATGCCGTAAGGCAATAATATAAAAATTAGCACAGAAGAGAATAATCATAGAGATTTTATGTACTATGTGCAAATGTCTCTGGCAAAATGCAAAAGAAGAAAATCGTGTATGACTTCAACTTGTTGAAAAGAGATTTGAGCATGATTAAAAAATGGGAAAATAGCTGACCGACGAATAAAAAACTCCCAAAGTAATTTTCATCGGACATTATCAACTAAATAAAATACCATGTTTGACTATAAAGAAATCGAAAGGACAATCAAGGATAATAATCTTCTATTTCAGAAAATAGAAGATGCAGATAAAGAATGTTTGATACAAAGACTATATGATACTTTCGTGGTTGGTAATCCTCGTGCATTATGGTTAAGCTTTAAGTATATACCCTACAGCATAGACTGCAACAGGGAAGACCCCTATTGGCATTTGTTAGATATCATAGACAAGAATAGGGTTCTTTACTTTATTATTGACTATTGGAACAAAGATTTCGTCATTTATAAAGCAAAAATGTCCGACATACATATATTCATAGGTGATTGTGAAGGTCTGGATGAGTTTTATCTGATGACATCGGATTTTATGGAATTATACAGCATAACAGACCACGATGATTTACTTCATATTGATGTGAGGAAAAATAAAAAAATTTCTGATTGATTAATAACCCCAAAATAGAGAACAAAAAATGGATATAGCAGAATTGGAAAAGTTTAGCAAAAGATGTTCCCAGGAATTGCCCCATGAAATCGACAAAATACTGGATAGCGCCAAAGATAAAAACATGTGTGCCATTGGCTTTGTAACAACAGATGATTTTTATGGCTTTTATCTGACATGGGATTACAGCAATAACATCAATAAGTATTACGATTGGAAAAACGGACTTGAAGCAGATTTCCTTTATCAGCCTCTTGTCGATATTGTTGAAAATTGTAAAGATATTGATTTCTTTAATCCGTCCGACGAAAAGTGGGCGTTCGCACAAGCCTTACTTTCCGTATTAGAAAGAAGTATCAGACAAATTCCCGATAAAATATTCCAGAAAAACGGTTTTAAAAGAGAGGATATTCTATTCTTTTCAACAATGAGTGCCGGTGACTATATGCAAGAGATGATGGACACATCTGTAAAAATGTTTAATACGACAAAAACCATTGAAAAATATAAAATTGTAATATAATTGTTACATTACGGTTTATATAGGCTGGACAATTGTTATCGCTAAATAATGCAAGCTTAAATTCCACTCAAAACACAAAACTCCCCTGATAAAGAAGTAATCCTAGGGTAATAATACCCCTCTCTCGAAGCACCTTCGAAGCTTCCTCGTAGATCGAATAGCGGGGAACGGCGGAGCTCTGGCGAAGCCACGGTACTGCTTCAAAGGATGGGTATTATTACCTTAGGATCACCCTAGGTTTACTCACAAATTATAACGAACATTCTTTTTTAACAAATCCTAAAAATACACAAACCGGCACAAGTTTTCACACATATCCCTGTCAAACCCATAAACAACAAAACGGATATATGAAAAAACGGATTATTCAAGTACTCTTCTCTCTACTTCCCTTGTGCATGTATGAAGATATATTCGCACAAGAAAATAACAAAAGAAACAAAACCCCATGGAGCGGCGTGGTCTCGTTAAATTATGACTTCACGAACAACTTCACGGGAAACATAAATTTAGAATATAACCGGGAAAAATGGGATTTACACGTGGATTATTCGGGTCATTCCGACCGGATCGAGATCAGTAGCGAATTATTCCGTATCCCCGTGGGGACATCCATCAAATCCTTACAAAAGATCGAAACAGAACAACACCATCTAAGTCATGCTATCGGTTTGCAACTGAACCTTCGTCCTTCTTCCCGCAATCTCTTTTTCGGAGAATTTAAATTACAATTTCCAAAAATCACGACTAATCAGGATGTGAGTAATAACGGACTAAACGACGGGGTACACTCCACTTATGATGCCCATAACCGAATCGCTTTCAGCAGAAAAACCATCGAGGGTTCGTTAGCCCACAAATACATATTCGAAGAAAACAAGCATGAATTATCCACAAGCGGAGTTTTTTCCTACACGGAAGATTCCCGCCCGGCAACATATCACATAAACGAAATCCTATCACATACCGCAGACGGCAAAGAATCCCCCCGATTTGCCCAACTACAAGCAGATTATCTATACACGTTTGCAAACGAAGGACAATTGGAAGCCGGGATTCATTTTTTCTCCAGATGGAATAAAACACGATACTATTTCCACGACAAAGCACAGAATTCGGAAGAGTGGGTTAATAACCCTAATTTAAATCAAGGGGTAGATCACAGCGAATTCGTTTATTCCGCTTATCTCTCCTATTCCCGGCAATGGGGAGAACAATTCTCCTGTAAAATAGGACTATATTCGGATTACGACATCAGCCGGACAACACTCTTGCAAACAAACAGGAAAAACAATACAAACCGATTTTATCCCTATCCACGGTTAACAATCCAATACCACCTTTCGGATCGTCAGGAACTGGCACTCCATTTCAACCGAGAAAGCATCCGGCCGGATTACGTTCAACTCAACCCGTACACGAACCCGATCGATCCTATCACTTTCGAACGTGGCAATCCTTTTCTACGCCCGGAGATCATGAACCGGATCGCACTCCAATACTCCGTGACGGGTAAACAAGTACAATTAAACAGCAATCTCTATTTCAAATCCACGGAAAAGTTTATCACACCCGTTGCCCTCACAACAACTCCCGACACGTTAATCATGACCTACACGAACGGGGGAATCCAAAACGAAGTGGGTTGGGATATAAATTTACCTGCCCAAATTTTCCCATGGATGTCCCTGACCCCTTCGATCTCGCTTTTACACACGCATTCAACCGGAAAATTTCAAGGGATCGACCTTCACGTCGATGATTTCTGCTGGTCCAGCCATGTCGAACTTTCCCTGTTTGCGGGTAAATATACCGAATTTCAAGCCAGTTTTTCTTACCAATCGGCAACAAAGGTTCCACAATTCAAGGTAGAAGAAAATCATTATCTCGACTTGGCTATCAAACAAGGATTCCTGAAAGACAGGCTTCAGGTCAGTTTCTCCATCTCGGACGTGTTCGATACCTCGAAATGGACAGCCCGTTCAAATCAAGGCCCGCTTCGCCTGGAAAATTACAGCAAAGAAGCCACTCACGCCTATTGGATCGGGTTGACCTTCAATTTCAACTCGTATAGTCTCCGCCCGACAGCCGCAGACTCTCACCCGCAAAAACGTTCGACGATTAAAATCGGACAATAAAATAGTCCATAAAGTCCATAAAGTCATGGAAGTTTTTCGGACAAAGTAAAACGGCAGCTTAAGCTGCCGTAAAACCAAGCGCCCGCAGGGTCAAAGACTTTATAAACTTTACAGACCTTATGGACTATTTTATTTCCGATAATCGTAGAACCCGATTCCGGTCTTGCGTCCCAACAAGTTAGCACGAACCATTTTCCGTAATAACGGGTGCGGACGGTATTTAGAATCACCGAATTCGTTATACAATACCTCCATGATAGCCAAACATACATCGAGACCTATCAAATCGCCTAACGCCAAAGGTCCCATCGGGTGGTTGGCTCCTAATTTCATGGCCTCGTCAATCTCTTCCTTCGAAGCAACCCCGTCGGCATAAATACCGATTCCCTCGTTTACCATCGGGATCAGGATGCGGTTTACCACGAAGCCGGGAGCTTCGTTCACGCTTACCGGTGTCTTACCGATCTCGGAGGCAATAGCCATTACTCTATCGTGTACTTCTTGAGAGGTCAACTGACCTTTAATCACCTCTACCAATTTCATCATCGGTACCGGATTAAAGAAGTGCATCCCGATTACCTGCTCGGGACGGCTCGTGGCAGCGGCAATCTCGGTGATAGAAAGAGAAGAAGTATTCGTCGCCAGGATAGCTTCCGGTTTGCAGATAGCATCCAACGTTTTGAATATTTCATTCTTGGTAGCCATATCCTCGGCAACTACCTCGATAACCAAATCTGCATCTTTGCAATCTTCATAAACCATCGTGTCCTTGATCCGGGCATTGATCGCATCCTTCTCGGCTGCTTCCATTTTACCTTTCTCTACGAGCTTGGAAAGACTCTTCTCGATAGACTTGTGAGCTTTAGCTAAAGATGCTTCTGAACGGCCTTTCAACAAGACGTCATGTCCTGCTTGCGCGAAAGTCTGGGCTATTCCATTACCCATTGTTCCTGTTCCTACAACGCAAATTTTCATTTTATCCCCAAAATTAGTTTATTATAAATTAGTTTCCTCTTATTTCTTTTTGAAGTTGGCAGCCTTCTTACCCAGGAAAGCCTGCATCCCCTCTTTCTGATCCTCGGTTGAAAAACAAAGGCCAAACAAATCACTCTCGATCGAGATACCCGTGTCGATATCGGTCTCTATCCCCCGGTTGATCGCTTCTTTAGCATAACGCACGGCTAGCGGGGCCTTCGAAGTGATTTTCTTTGCCATAGCCATACACTCGTCCATCAAAGCATCCGGCTCGACAACCTTGTTTACCAGACCGATACGATAGGCTTCCTCGGCAACGATCACGTCGGCCGTGTAAATCAACTCTTTCGCTTTTCCCAAGCCCACGATGCGCGGCAAACGTTGTGTACCGGAAAATCCAGGGGTTATACCAAGTCCAACTTCCGGCTGACCGAATTTAGCTTTAGCCGAAGCGATACGAATGTCACAAGCCATGGCCAATTCACAACCGCCCCCCAAAGCGAAACCATTCACACCGGCAATAACAACCTTGTTCAGCAATTCTATTTTACGAAAAACGGCAGCCCCCAACTCCCCGAAAGCCTTTCCTTCTACCGCATTCAACGTGCTCATCTGGGAAATATCCGCTCCCGCAACAAACGAACGTCCCTCGCCCGTGAGAATCACCACGTCAATACTATCATCCTCGCTTATTGCCGTAAAAGCAGCATCCAATTCTTTCAATATCACGGAATTCAACGCATTTAATGCCTCCGGATTATTAATTTTTACCGTACAAATATTGTCTTGCTTTTCTACTATTAGTTTCGTATACGTCATAGCTTTACATTTCATTTTGATAACACCTCCGATTTCCTTATCTTTGCACTTCAAAAATAACCTTTAATTGAGAATTAACCAATCTTTTTGATATGAGTTTTTCCGATATTAATATTCAAGAACTTGCAAGCGCTTTCATGGTTTTATTTGCCGTTATCGACATCACGGGAGCGGTACCTATCGTTAACGACATGCAAAATAACGGACACAAAATTAGCGCCATGAAAGCCGCCTTGGCTTCATATATTCTCCTTGTAGCCTTCCTATTTGTAGGGGACGGATTGCTCAACCTGTTTAGCGTGGATATTTCTTCTTTCGCCGTGGCAGGTTCTCTCGTTATATTCGTGCTGGCCGTGGAGATGATTTTTGGAATCCCGATTTTCAAAAACGACAGCCCGTCAGGCACGGCATCCATCGTTCCGCTGGTCTTCCCGCTTATTGTCGGTGCCGGAACGTTAACCACCATACTGGCTCTACGGGCAGAATATCATATTATAAACATCATTATCGCCCTTACACTAAACATCATCGTGGTTTATTTCGTCTTAAAGAATGTTTCTCTGGTAGAAAAAATATTCGGAAAGGGTGGCGTTTACATCCTACGTAAATTTCTAGGAATTATCCTTCTTGCCATTTCCGTGAAACTATTTACCAGCAACTTGACCTCCTTGATTGATATTTTTAAATAAGAGGCCCGAAAGCCTCTTTAATTGTTGCAAGTTACAAGTTAAATCCCGTACAGTAACCTGTAACTTGCAGAGCGTAGCTCAACCTGTAACTTGTAACAAATCGCTATCTACAATAGCGATTTATATAAGCATTAACACTCGTAACACCCAAAGATTTAGCTTTTCGCCAATCGGCACAAGCCTCTTTACGTTTCCCGGTGCTGAAATAAGCAATTCCCCGGTTCGCGTAGATTGCCCCGCTTTCCTTGTTCAATTTAAGAGAATAGGTATAATCCGGAATGGCTTTTTCAAATTCTCGTTGTTTCAAATAACAGTTTCCCCGATTCAAATAGTAGGCATATACCAGCTCGTAGTCCTCCCCGTTTTTCTTGGAATATTGAATAGCCAAGGAATATTCTTTTATCGCGGCTGCAAAATTCTGCTGATTTTGATATATGTTCCCCAAATAATAACAAAGTTCATCATCTTCCTCAAAGATCGTCTTTCCCTTTATCAGGTACTCTTTTAACAAAGAAATCTGATTCGTATGAGTACAAGCCGTATTCAAGGAAGAATAAACCTCTCGCAATTTTGGATTTAGCCGATTCGCGGCAATTAGTTTTTGCACGGCGTCCTTATAATTCCCGTTTTCAATATCAGCATTCGCTTCATTCAATAGCTCGATTGGCCTATTGACGGCACCCATATCCACCTGACCTGACGCAATTTTAGTTACAGCAATCAAGGTCATCAATAAAAAAGTGACTCTTCTCATAATTTGGATCGCTAAATTAGTGTTTGTGTGTTTCGAATCCCAAAAATAATGAAAAGGAATTAAAAAGCAAATGCAATGACGTGAAAAAGTCTATAAGGTTTATAAGGTTCATAAAGTTTATAAAGTCGATGGACCCTTGCAGGGCGCTTTGTTCGCGGCAGTTAGACTGCCGTTTAACACCGTCCGAAGGACTCCCGTAACCTTATAAACTTTATAAACCTTACAAACTTTATGAACTCATTCCTAGAACGATACCATCAAGCGCATCTGTAACTGATGAAAGTTCTTATCCAGAGGGAAATAAACATTCTTCAAATTACTGTACTGGTATTCGCCCATCACCTTTATATATTGATTAAACGTGTAGTTCACGCCAATCGTGGCCGCATGTAATCTACCACCACCAATACTGGTTGACACGGGAGGATAGTCAGATACTACTCCATCGGGATAAAATTTCTGTTTACCGATCAAGAAAAAATCACCATTATTGATATCATTCAAATCGGTATAACTATAACGGGCAACAATCTCCAACGCCCCGTTGTCATTACATCCCTTCAACAAACCGTACTCGTCATCATAACCGTAACCATTTCCACGGATCAAGTATCCCATTTCCACGTAAGCACCTTGGAAATCAGAACTTCTCATGGGATTCCCGGCCTTCCATGAATCCAATGTCGTCCAACTCCAAACACCTCCCAATTGGCTTTCGAACAACTGTTCGTCCGGACGTTTCTTATAAATCTTTTTATAAATATACTCTCCTCGCATAAACATATTACTCGACACAACCAAAAATTCCGGTCCTACCGTAATCGTATTTTTAGCCCAAGGCACCTCCGCGTTCAAGAATTTCGTCGTGCCATCCACGTAAGTCTGCATATTCGATTCCAGATCAATCTCGGTCTTGAAAATATTATTTTCCACCTCTCCCGTATTTATCCTCCCGTAACGGAAAGAAGCTCCCACGTGTAAAGTAACAAACTCGTCATTGATCGGTTTGTATAACCAACGCCCGCTAAGACTCACGCCCTGGAAACCGGAAAGCTGGTCATTATACTTGTTCTCGGCAAAAATTCCTTGATCGGCAAAAAATCGTGCATCATAATACTTGTAGGTAATACCCAACGCACGCCCAGCAGACAAGGCCATCGCTGGAGCTGCACGTGAAATAAAGTGATAGTTATACAAACTTTCGTTCAGACTCATACTTGACGGCTCGTTGAAATACCCGGCCTTCAAACTATGAATCCCGTAAGGAGACTCACAAAAATTGTATCTTACAAAAAGATTCTTCTGCTTGAATGTTCCTTTTGAAAAATCGAAATCAGCATAAAAATAAAGCTGACGATAAGTCAACGAAGTACGAATACGCGCATCCGTGATAGCCGCACCCGACTTCATCGGCGTGTACTCCGAATGATAATAAGCCACATCGGCAAACAATCGAGCCCCGGCCGTGAAACGGATTCCTTTATCCTTATTGATATATTGCAAAAGAGGATTGGCGACATCCTCGGCTTGAGCTTTCACCATATTAGACGACAACACGAGAGCGACTAATATTACAGGGAATAATATATATTTTTTCATACTGGTCTGCATTTAAATCTATTATTAGTATCCTAATCTTTCCAACACTTCCTTCGCATCAACTAACGTCTCGGATGCAGGACTCTTTCTCCAGCCTTGGGTAATCATGTAATTGATACTCATATCCGAGTGATTCGTGAACAACGCATCCAGATAAGGAGCCTTATACTTTCCATCAATCTCGACACCGAAATTGTATTGTCCGAAATATTTCGCCATCTGATCGTACGTATCAAACGTGTAAGGATGATTCTTCATTCCTGACTTGTGAATCAGATAGTCCTGCCAGGGTTGGTTCAACTCCGGGTAATCGTTGGGTGCTCCCGCAATACACGGTCCGATAAAATGAGCCTTGTACTTCACCCCCAAATTAATGAAAGAAGCATAACCGAGAGGATCGTCATAAGTGATATCCGTCGCTCCCGTACCTTTCCACAGCAAGAAACACATCGGAACCTGTCCCTTGAAATGCTCTGCCACCCGGACCAAGCTTTCAAGCGAGAAAGTCTGAAGAATAACCTTTCCATTCGTGTTACCCGTGTTCACTTTCCCCCCCACATAAAATGGTGTATTTTCCGGTTCCGGCTGGGTAATGATATTCATTCCCAAACGATCCAATTCCTTGTAAACAATTTCTTCAAAACCGGTGGGATTCAACCACGGCTCCTTGAATTCAATATAAATTCCCGGACGGTTCCCCGTATCTTTCGGATCATCCATATACTCGAATGTATACTTGATCACGTCGGCTGTACCACTCAAACTCTTGATCTTCTCCCCGGTCTTCTCTCCCATCGTGTATACCCGTTTGCCATCAGCGTCACGCTTCAACATCTTCCCTTTGGAATAGGCAACAAGATCTTCCAACGTCGAAATATATTGATGTTGCTCCGAAAAACTAGGCCTAGCCTGCTCTATACTCGTCTCGTTAAACCAAGTTCCGGCATCCAACATCATCAACTCCTCGTAAGTGTAATAAGCCGGAAGATTCGGGACAAAGTTCTTGGCATCCACCTTCACCAACGAATCAGCCTGCTCCTCCGTGTACCCGATTCTCTCGTAGTATTTTTTCCGAATCTCGTAAGGAATTGTCTCCCCGAACACGTTCTCGATATTCGTGGTTCGTTTCAGATTGTCATCATGCAAGGCCAGCACGACCCCATCCTTGGAAACCTGCATATCACATTCCAAATAATCAGCACCGATCTCTCGTGCCCAACGATAAGCCGCCTCGGTCTCCTCGGGAGTCCAGAACGTTGATCCCCGGTGTGCAACAACAGCGTACTCCGGCACGTAATCCTGAACCTTGATCATATCGGGAGTCAAATGATCCAACTCAACGCGGTCTACATCGACATTTATGTTGTTGAATTTCTGATCTTCACACGACATGACCAAGGTGATTAACCCGCATGCCACTGCTGCATGAAAAAACTGTTTAATCATAATTTTGAATTTTAGAGCGATTAATGTTTGTTAGTATTACTCTCTTTCACTAAATATTGTTCTTCTTTCACTGTAAATGCCGTAAAAATAAATGCCAGAGCACAGGCGCTCAACAGGATGATAAAACTCCAATTCCAGCCTAAATGTTCCACCACGTATCCTAACATTATATTTGCTAACAACGCCGTTCCAAAAAAGTAACCGAAGAATCCGGTCAACCCGGCAGCCGTACCTGCCGCTTTCTTAGGTGCCAAATCAAGAGCATGTACCCCGATCAGCATCACAGGCCCGTAAATCAGGAATCCGATAGCAATCAGACATATACTATCCATCACAAGATTATGTTCCGTTTGCCAATATATAAACACGAACACGGCCACCAGCACCATATATATCATCGTGGTAATCGCCCTCCGTCCTTTAAACACGTAGTCACTCACGATACCGCAAATAATCGTACCGGGAATAGCCGCGATCTCGTAAGCCGAATAAATCCAACCCACCGTACCGCCATCATACCCTTTCACATCTTTCAAATAAGTCGGGGCCCAATCCAATACCCCGTACCTTACCAGGTAAATAAAAGCATTCGCAACAGCGATATACCACAATATCTTATTATTCAAAACGTACTTGAAAAAAATCTCTTTAGCCGTCAACTCCTCTTCCGACTTGGCACTATAATTCTTCGGATAATCATTACGATATTCTTCGATAGGCGGCAACCCGCACGATTGCGGGGTATCCCGGATAAGAATAAAAGAAATAACCACGATCACAAGAGCGACAACAGCCGGGAAAACGAATGTCGCAGACTGCCACGATCCGAACCAAACCAAACCCACCGAGAACATGATCCCGACCAAACTTCCCCCCACGTTATGGGCTACATTCCAGATCGACATCTTCGTCCCTCGTTCTTTCAACGAGAACCAGTGCGTCATCACCCGCCCGCAAGGAGGCCATCCCATCCCCTGGAACCAACCGATCAAAAATTGCGTGATAAACATCATCACGATCGAGGAAATTCCCGCACTCGTACCCAAAAACAAGGTGACAAGAGCCGACAATAACAACCCTAACGGTAAAAACTTACGGGCACTACTTCGGTCGGAAACCCCACCCATCAAAAACTTTGATATACCGTAAGCAATAGCATTAGCTGAAAGAGCTACCCCCAAATCTCCTTTATCAAACCCCAGCTCCTGCAGATAAGGCATAGCTAGGGTAAAATTCTTCCGTACTAAATAATACCCCGCATACCCGATGAAAATACCAAGAAAAACCTGCAAACGTAACCTTTTATACGTCGGGTCTATTTTTTCTTTTGGCAACAAGGGCTTATGAGGCTCAGGCTTCAGAAAACTCCACATGATACTAATTTTTGATTAATTTATATTGATTATAAGTTGACTATTGAAAACGTTTTCATTCCTACGCGTCACGTTTCTCACATGAAATACACCGGGCTAAAATCAAAGTATGATTTTAGCCGCGATGTAATTTTCTGCCAGTTCCGTGAATTCCTTCACTTCTTCATCAATCCATGCCTGATCCTTTCCAAGTTCCCGAGCCATGACCTTTGCCACCAACGGGGCAGCATTAATCGCTTCTCTCGCATCAACAAACAACAATCGAACCCTTCGAGCAAGAACATCTTCCACCTCTCTGGCCATTTCTGCCCGAACTGCCCAAACTACTTCGGCAACGGTATAATCATATTTATCTGACAGTCTTTTCCCGTACTCCGGATTCTCGGCAATCAATTTCAGAATCGCATCCTGATCACTACCGTAAACGTACATGTGATCTTTCAAATTCGGATTCTTCTTGTAGCCGTGTATATGGAATTTCTTCGTCACGCAAGGCCTGGAATCCACCAAGTTCATGGCGATCGCTTTATCCACCGTATCCTCTGCCATGCGACGATAAGAAGTCCATTTCCCTCCCGTGATCGTGATCAAATTATTATCGGAAACGATAATCTTGTGGCCCCGGGATAACTCCTTCGTACTCTTTCCTTCATGCTTGGGAGCCGCTAACGGACGCTGCCCGGCAAACACAGATTGAATATCGGCATACGTCGGGGCCGGATCCATGTATAAAGAAGCTGTTTTCAAAATAAAATCAATCTCCTCTTTCAACGGTTTTGGCTCGATCTCCGGAGTCGGACGCATGATATCAGTCGTCCCGACAACAACCTTGTCATGCCAAGGCACGGCAAACAATACACGCCCGTCACTGGTTTTAGGAACCATAATAGCGTAGTCACTTTTCAAGAATTTCATATCCAACACCAAGTGAACACCTTGACTCGGCGTAACCATCTTACTATGCCCCGGAGAGTCCATCGCCATCAAGTCGTCAACCAAGATACCACAAGCATTGATGACACTCTTCGCTTGTAACTGTGTTTCTTGTCCAGACTCGATATCCACGAATTTCACCCCGGCCACTTTACCGTTCTTATCATGTATAATACCGGAAACTTTCGCTTTATTCACAACGACACCGCCATTTTCCACGCACGTTTGCGCGAGATTAATTGCCATACGTGAATCGTCAAACTGCCCGTCATGATAAACAATCCCTCCCTTCAACCCTTTCTTCACGGATGTCGGCAGATACTCCATGACTTTCTTGGAAGAAATAAAACGACTTCTTCCGTACCCGAAGCCAAAAGAGAGTAAATCATAAAAAGTAAGTCCACAGAAATACAAAAAATTATCCCAATATGTATAATTTGATATAACAAAAGCTTGGTCTTTAACAAGATGTGGTGCGTTAGCCTTCATTCGTCCTCGTTCTCTTAAAGCCTCCAACACTAATGCGACATCTCCTTTTTGAAGATAACGTACACCACCATGTACCAATTTCGTACTACGACTTGAAGTACTTTTTGCAAAATCCGCCATTTCAAGAAGTGCAACGCTATATCCTCTTGTTGCAGCATCAACAGCAACACCTAAACCCGTAGCGCCGCCACCCACCACAACCATATCCCATACTTTACCGGGTTCCTGAAGTTTGTTCAACATATCTTTTCGGTTCATAACGCAGTTATTTTATGTGTTCGACAATCAATAATACCTAACCACTGACTCCAATAAAAGTTTCATCTCGTCCCGCAATCATGCTATATGCTTACGAATCGAAACTTCTCTTTTCTATGTTTCCTTTCTTTGTTATCAGTACGGATGACTCTTTGGTGAAAAAAACAGTCATTTTTCCTTTGGTATGGTCCATAATTTACGGGGAATCACCATAAAAGTTGCTATTTTTTAAGAAATATATCGTATCTGTTTAAAATTAATTACTAACTTGGTAAGCATTATTAGATAAAACAGATGTATATTTGCGTACATAGAAAAATGACCATCGAAACAAAATGAAAACATTATCTTTAAGCGAAAGACACAACTATATACTCGAAACGTTACGCCAACAAGGTTCTGTATCCGTAGTTGATTTGGCGAACCAATTGAAAGTATCTTCAGTAACAATTCGTAAAGACCTCACTTTACTCGAAGAGAAAAAAATGCTCTACCGTACTCACGGCAGTGCCATTTTAATCAATCCTTATATCAACGATCGTCATGTGAACGAAAAGGAAAAATCCTATCCTGAAGAAAAACGATTGATCGGTAAATATGCCGCCAGCCTGATCACAGCGGACGATTCTATCCTTATTGCCTCTGGAACAACAATGCATGCTTTAGCTAGAGAAATTGTACCGCAAGGACATCTTACCGTGATTGCCGCCGCCATCAACGTAACTAATATCCTAGCTCGCGATAAAAACATAGACATCATTCAACTTGGAGGGCTTGTTCGAAATACTTCTGTCTCCGTTGTCGGAAATTATGCTGAAAAAATGCTGGAAAACTTCTCTTGTAGTAAACTATTTTTAGGCGTTGACGGTATTGATCTGGACTACGGGTTAACCACGACCAATATGATGGAAGCCAACCTAAACCAAATTATGATGCAAGCCGTTCAAAAGGTTGTCGTGCTAGCAGATTCTTCAAAATTCGGTCGTCGAGGTTTTGGCAAGATCTGTGATTTAGATGCCGTTGACCATATTATTACAGACAAACATATCCCAAGTAAAACCCTTGAGGAATTAAGAGAACGGGGAATCGAAGTCACCGTTGCCGAATAAAAAAATAAATTGATTTACATCATAACCCAAAAACATCTAACTTATAGAATTTGTTAGATGTTTTTTATATTCTTTCCGATCCACGCCAAAGGACTTCTGATTCAAATTAAAAATTTACCCCCCGGCAGGTAACAAGTCA
>NZ_QUHC01000012.1 GCF_003479425.1 Odoribacter sp. AF15-53
AACATCTCAACCGTATCTTTCAACACGGCTTTCGTTACATTATTCACGAATCTTCGGACATATTCCCCTGCACCATCCTTAAAATCAAACAGTCCAAAATCCTCCTGTTTATAAGGACACTCCTCGAATTTGGGAGTTATAGAATAAGTTGTATCAGCTCTTGAACTTAAAGGTTTATAAGATCTATAATCAAAATATTTTTCAGACTGGCTATAAGATAGCACCGACACGAACAATAATAAAAAAGTAATAATTGCTTTCATAACATTTCATTTTATTCAAACATTGATTCAATTAATTCCGGATCCCGATTAGGATTGTAAGTTCCTTTATATTCAGGATCATGCCACCGACTTCCCAGATCATGATAATTTTCAAGAAGCTCATTTGTAAAACCATCCTTTTTTACATCTTCAAGAAACTTAGCATAATCATATCGCTCATCCCAAGAAAATCCACCACTTAAAAGACTACTCATCGCTCCTTCTATCGGATACTGACATAAATCAAAAAACACTTTAGCTTCAAACTCAATATTATTAACATTCGGATATCCTCCATCTTTATAAACCACCTCGAATTGCATCCAATGAATAAATTCTTCAAGAGAACTAACCGCATAAATTCGGTCACCATCTCTATAATAAATAATTTGTTCCTTCTGATCATACCGGGCAGGCATTCCTTTTGAACCGACTTCACTTATGATTAATCGCACCTTCAATCCTTTCTCAATAAATTTTTCTATCATCCTTTTAAACAGGGAAGATGCTTTCATGAATCTTACAATCATCCTATTCAAAGAATCTATCTGATTCTGAGTTAAGTTTGTACCTTGTGTATTAAATATCTGCTGCAAAGGCGTAAGAGGTTTATTTCCTGAAGACGAGCCATTACCTTGATCACGATCCCCATTATCCGGTTGTTGATTATTATCAATACTATCTTCATCCTTATCTTCATCCTTATCGTTCCAAATATCATCATCCTTAGGATCAGCATCAATCTCCTCGTCATCTTCCGGATCATCCGGCTCCACGATCGTTTCATCCTCTATCAACCTATCCGGTTCTCCATCGAAATCGGTATCTGCAAGATAATAAAACTCCCCATCTATCTCCACGATATAAATATCTGCCCCGTACTCTTCGTCATACCCCAAAAACAACGCATCATCCCATTCCCAATCGTCATCATCATCATTCGGGTCCGGATCGTCCTCGTCTTCGTCCTCATTATCTCCCGGTTTTGATGTACCCATATTTCCCTCTGTATTACCCGATCCACCACCTCCCGTTCCACCTGTTCCCCCGGTTCCTTCTGATGCTCGTGCCAACATCATGACTTCTTCTCGCTTGAAACGGACACCTTTTAACAATCTTTTCATCGCACTCACCTGACAAGTCAATCCCCGGACCGTGTCAAACAAAAATACTTTATCAATAGTCTTCCCATCTTTGAAAAGAGCTACCGTAACCGGGATTTGACTATTCATTTTAGAATATATAGCCATACCACTGAACCCGCCTTTATTTCCCGAATTTATAAACCTGTCACAAATATCACTTTCATTTTGAGAGTTGTACGCGCTATCCGGGATTAACGATAACACGTAAATACCATGTTGTCGCGTTTTTTTACTTTTTACCACGAGTAATTTCTGAGAAACCTCCACGCAACTACGATCTCCTGCCAACTTTGCCTTGTATTTACTCGAAGTTAGGAATGGAATATTAGCACTTCCCAAACGTCGGCTCTCCGCGACAACAGCCCTGTCCCATTTCGGGATAAAACGCCCCGGTGAAAGCCAGTGCCATGACCGCTCACTTTCCCCCACACGAGATAGGACCTGATTGGAACGAGAATTTTCAAAAAAAGCTTTAGCTTCCTCAACAGAAAAGAAAACCTCCTTCTCATTCTCCATCTTTTCTTTTTCCACGGGAATATCAATCATATCCTTGGAACAAGAAACTAAAAACAAACACGAAACACATACAACGATATAATTTACACTATACACGTTGTACTTAAACTTACTTCCATTTTTTTTCATGTCACGACTGTTTAAGTTAATAAAAATTGCTGATAAATTTATTGCTGATAAAACTGTAGTTTACTAATTTTGGGCACCTCCTTTCTTTTTATATAGAGCACTAAATAGTACTCTTCAGAACAAATATACAAATTTTCTATAAAATTACCCTCACAATTTTCATTTAATAATTTTTAGAATAAAAAGCGAGTTACACCTCACGAGATACAAACACGTAACAGATATTTTTGGTACCTTTGCAAATCAAATTACAGAATCATGGAAATAAAAATAGGACACTCGTTCACGCAAGAGATAACGGTAGAACATAAAGACACCGCGGCCGTTTACGGTTCCGGTAAACTGGAAGTATTCGCCACCCCGGCCATGGTCGGATTAATGGAAAACACGGCCATCAAATGCCTGGAAGGCATGCTTGACCCGGACAGCGACACCGTCGGCATCGAAATCAACACCAAGCACGTGAAAGCCACCGCGGTTGGTAAAAAAGTAACCTGTAAAGCCACCATCACCGAAGTAGACGGGCGCCGTGTCCGCTTCTCGATCGAAGCATGGGACGAAATCGCCCCTATCGGCTCGGCAATACACGACCGCTTCATCATCAACCCCGAAAAGTTCATGAGCAAACTTAAATAATTTTAGATTTAATGATTTTAGATTTTAGATTCCAACCACACAAAGCCACGCTTTAAACTCATAGAATCGCTTAATCGTAAATCGTAAATCATAAATCGCAAATCATAAATCGTACATGTTTAACCTAACCTCTCAATTCGAGCCGACCGGGGATCAACCGGAAGCCATCAGACAGTTAACACAAGGACTTCAGGAAGGAGCCCCGGGACAGGTATTATTGGGAGTTACAGGATCGGGAAAAACATTCACGATTGCCAACGTCATACAAGAAGTCCAACGACCGACATTAATCCTGAGTCACAACAAGACGTTAGCCGCGCAGTTATACGGGGAGTTCAAATCCTTTTTCCCCGAGAACGCGGTCGAGTATTTCGTTTCGTATTACGACTATTACCAACCGGAAGCCTATCTTCCGACCACCAACACGTATATCGAGAAAGACCTCGCCATCAACGACGAGATCGACAAGTTGCGCCTGCGTGCCACGGCCTCCCTGTTATCCGGCCGTCGGGACGTGATCGTGGTCTCGTCCGTGTCCTGCCTATACGGTATGGCGGACCCTACCGCGTTCGGCTCGAACATCATCTACCTGAAGCGAGGGTTAAAAATTGGCAGGAATCAACTCCTACGCCGCCTCGTTGACGCTCTTTACGTGAACAACGAGTTGGAATTCAAGCGGGGCAGCTTCCGGGCCAAGGGAGAAACCGTGGATATTTTCCCGGCGATAGAAACTTTCGAGGGAATCGCCTACCGGATTGAATTCTGGGACGACGAAATCGACCGGATCACCACGTTCAGCCCTCAAACCGGGAAAACGGTTGATGAACTGGAAAACCTGAACATCTACCCGGCCAACCTGTTCGTGACCGACAAGGCAACCCTGGCGAAAGCTATCCATGACATCGAACACGATCTGGTGGTGCAAGTCGATTTCCTCAACTCGATCGGCAAACACTTTGAAGCCAAACGACTGGACGAACGGGTAAAATATGATCTGGAAATGATTCGTGAACTGGGCTACTGTTCCGGTATCGAAAACTATTCCCGTTACCTGGACGGCCGGGCGGCCGGGGTACGCCCTTTCTGCTTGCTGGACTATTTCCCGCAGGACTTTCTGCTTGTTGTCGACGAGTCACACGTGACCCTCCCGCAAGTGAGAGCCATGTACGGGGGCGATCATTCCCGCAAACAATCACTCGTGGAATACGGTTTCCGTCTCCCGGCAGCATTTGACAACCGCCCGCTTACCTTCGAAGAATTCGAGGCTAACACGGGACAAACCATATACGTCAGCGCCACCCCGGCAGATTACGAGCTGGAAAAATGCGAGGGAGTCGTGGTAGAACAGATCATCCGCCCGACGGGAATTCTTGACCCGGAAATAGAAGTCGTGCCTAGCAAAAATCAAATTGACCACCTCGTCAACGAGATACAAAAACGCATCGAGGTAAACGAAAAAGTCCTCGTCACCACGTTAACAAAACGCATGGCGGAGGAACTGAGCAAATACCTGGACCGTATTCGCATCAAATGCCAGTACATCCACTCGGATGTCGACACGCTGGAACGGGTACAGATCATCGAAAACTTACGCAAGGGAGTCATTGATGTCATCGTGGGAGTAAACCTCCTCCGCGAGGGATTGGATATGCCGGAAGTCTCCCTCGTTGCCATACTGGATGCCGACAAAGAAGGTTTCTTACGTTCCACCCGTTCCCTGATCCAGACCTCCGGGCGTGCGGCCCGTAACTTGAACGGGAAGGTGATCATGTATGCCGATACGATCACCCGCTCCATGCAGGAAACCATCGACGAAACCCAGTATCGCCGGGAGAAACAAATGGAATACAACCGCCAACACGGCATCACCCCGACCCAGATACACAAGTCCACGGAATCCGTGTTGAAAGAAACCTCCCGTGCCTACATCGAAGAAGAACACGTGAACATGGTAGCAGATCCCGTCACGGCCTACATGAGTAAACCGGAATTAGAGAAGATGTTGCAAAAAACAAAAGCAGCCATGCAAAAAGCCGCCAAAGAAACGGACTTCCTGGAAGCCGCCCGCCTCCGGGACGAAATGTTTAAACTGGAAGAAACTATTAAACGGCTTAATCCCTAAAGACTCTGTTTCAAAAGCACGGATCACTCGAAAGCGGGATATCCAATATAGATGATAACGCTTTAATATTTTCCCCACACAGATAAACACGTGATAAGGAAGTAATCGGGCACCACTCGTACCCCAAGGACGTGTTGCCGACGTATCAAATACAGTTCCCAAACGGCTATGAAACGAAGGCAACACGTCTGTCATCTGTTCATGGTGCCTTATTTCTCCCTAAACACCCCCTTATTTCCCTTCACCCTCTCACCCATATTCCCTTTACACAAAAATAGAGATTCACAAGCAAGAATCATGACGGGTAATGTATGACATTTCTTGCCAATCACGCATAAAGTAGTTACTATTTACCCTCACCCTCCCACAATCCTCCCGCCCTACTCTCACCTATATCACGATGACACGTCAACACGAAATCAAGGGTAAGTTAACGATGTACATCGGCAACTTATCGGTAACTTATCGGCAACTTATCGTTAACTTACACTTGAGACACCCCGTATGTATACTGATAAACAACCGAATATACCATACAACACCCCACGTTTATAATATCAAATTTCATGTTTATTATAATTTCATTCAAAAATTATACATACATAGAGACGGGTAATAAATACCGATGGCGAAACTGAGAGGGTGTTTGAAGAAGACTTCCCCCCACACTTTTTAATCCATAAACGATTCAGATTCCCCTTCCTCATCCAATTGTTTCATCGAAGTCCCCAATTCTCTCCACTTTTCATCGACTGTATCCAAGAAACTTTCCAGCTTCCGAGTAACACATTTCAACTGGCTGGCAGACAGATCATGTAAATACAACCCGTTGGCTCCTATCGTGAAATCCGTAACCAACGCTTCATCATCACCTTGACGCACGTATTTATTCACACACGGGGTCTCCCTCAGAACTCGTTCTCTCGGCGTATGGTCTTCCCTGATAACAACGGAAATCTCTTCCGTGGTCTCTTCCACGGCATCAACAGAATTCCCCTCTTCTATCTCATCCAAGAATTGTTGCATTTGCTTGATCACATACTTCATTTGTTCGGAAGAGGTAAACCTCATTTCCCCCTCGTAAGTATCTATGCCGTAAGCAACAGAATAAGAATCATCTCCCGCAGAACGAAAAACAGACATTGTCATATCAACCGAGTACAAATCATCATCTTCAAATTCCCGAAAGAATAATCCCCCGTGCTTGAGCAACGTTTCTATCGTATCGTGAATCCCAACCAATTGTCTGAACGATAGATCGTACAACAACTCACCATTGACGGTAATACTATAATTGCATACGGACTGCAATTCTCTAATTTTATTGATTCGGGCACCTTCATTTTTTTCATTCATAACCATTATTCCTTTCCCGTGACAATGAATTTACCATTGCCTGATTCGTTATTTTCTGTATATTTACACTGCCTTAACCGGCTAAGACATCACAAACATACAAAACATTTCGCCATAATGCAACCTGAAATACAAAACATTTCGCCAATAAAGCAAAGAATCTTGCAATTTATCGCAGAATCAGGAATGAGTAAAAGAGAATTTTACTCGTTAACCGGGATTTCACGGGGAACGTTAGAAAGTAAAACAGGCATCACGGAGGACACGCTAACAAAACTTTTCGCCGCATACCCTAATCTATCACCTATATGGATTTTTACCGGAAAGGGAGACAAACTTCAATCCCGACAAAATGAAACATCTCCACTCTTCGGGACAAACGCAAATATTGAAGATAAACTTCTTAACATTATAGCCCAAAAAGACAGGGAAATAAAAGAACTCGCAGAAGAAATAGGTAAGCTCAAACAGGAAATACTACAACTAAAAAGCTCCCTATAATAAATAAGATCATGCCGAGGACAATTCTCTCACATGATCTCATGTATATTTCAATAAATCTTCTTGTTAAACAGCCACAACAAGAAACTACTTTTTATCAGAAGATTTAGGCAACACGACATTCGTTATCCGCCCCACGGAAGCCAGATTTCCAAACTCGTCCGTCACGTTGACAGAAACCACGTGCGTGCGATGTCCTTTATGAATAAATTCCGCCCGTCCGATAACATATTTGCCTTGTGCCTTCCGGACGTGATTGGCATTAATCTCGATTCCAAACACGTGATTCTCTTCCAGGTTCTCCCCGATATAAGTCAACCCGCTTCCCACGGTCTCCACCAATGCCATGATCGCTCCACCATGCAACAAATTACCGGGACGCATCGTACGTTCGTCAATCGGCATCTTTGCCTCCAACCAATTCTCCCCGATACCAGTAAATTCAATACCCAAACTTGCCATTAACGTTCCCCGGCTCTCCCGGTTCATCCGTTCTATAATTGCTGAACTATCCATGTATTAATTTTAGATTTTAAATTTTAGATTTCTCACACAAGGCCATTCCCATTTCGTGATTTCCGATTAAGTGATCCGGCAGCTCATGCTGCCATAAACCAAGCGCCCCGCAGGGGTCCATAGACTTTATAAACCTTATAAACTTTACAAACTTTATGAACTCTTCTTAATCTTCTTCGGGTTTGCCGGAAACCACCCTTTACGCACCCTCTCTTCTTGTTCGAAAATCTCTTTTATCGTCCAGAAAGAAGAAAATGCGAACACGCCCAACAAAGAAGACCACAACACGTTACTCACCAACAAAGCCGCCACGGTTCCCACTATTCCCAACACGAGGAAAATCCACCAACAACCGGTTCCCCAATAATATTCCGCTTTCACCACCACGGGATGAAAAAAACCGATAATCAGGAAAGTACAAATCCCGATGATCAAACCTGTCAAATTATACGCTTCAATAAACTCCATAAACGTTTTTTTAGATTCACGCAAATGTACAAATATTCCCAAACACTATTTCAATTCACCAAAATATTCCTACATTTGTAATAGACTACGAGCAATAGATTAAACAAGTTATAGCAAATCATAAATTGTTTATAATTAGAATCGTAAATCACTAAATTTTAAACGAATATGACACCATTAAAAGAAGGAGATAAAGCCCCTTACTTCGAGGGAGTAAATCAAGACGGGAAAAAAATCACGCTAGAAGATTTTAAAGGCAAAAAACTGATACTTTACTTTTACCCGAAAGACAACACCTCTGGATGCACGGCAGAAGCTTGCAGCTTGAACGACGGTTACTCTTCCCTCACGGAAAAAGGATTCGAGATCGTTGGTGTCAGCCCCGATTCGGCAAGTTCGCACATGAAATTCATCGCCAAATACAACCTGGCATTCAACCTGATCGCCGATACCGACAAAAAGATACTGGAAGCCTACGGCGTGTGGGCCGAAAAGAAAATGTACGGCAGAACTTACATGGGAGTCTTGCGCACCACGTTCATCATCGACGGCAACGGGATCATCGAGAAAGTGATCACCAAGGTGAACACCAAGGATCACGCGCAACAAATCCTGACAATTGAAAATTGAAAATGGAGAATTGAAAATGAAAAAAGCAGTGACCAATGCGGGGCATTAACCTGCAACTTGCCGAAGGCAAATGTAACCTGCAACTTGTAACTCGCCGCAGGCGATCACTTGTGTGGATAGGATCACTTAATCGGAAATCATAAATCAAGAAATCAATAGGAATTTAAAATCTAAAATCAATAAATATGGCAAATGCAGAAACCAATCAAGACAAGTTAAAAGCACTTCAACTTACTCTCGACAAGATCGAGAAGAATTTCGGTAAGGGAAGCGTCATGAAACTTGGCGATAATGTAGTGGAAGACGTTGCGGTTATTCCTTCCGGCTCGATCGGACTGGACCGGGCTTTAGGAGTTGGGGGATACCCGAAAGGTCGTGTAGTTGAAATTTACGGTCCTGAATCTTCAGGTAAAACCACGTTGGCAATTCACGCTATCGCCGAGGCACAAAAGCAGGGAGGTATCGCGGCTATTATCGACGCGGAACATGCTTTTGACCGGGTATACGCTGAAAAGCTAGGGGTTGACGTGAACAACCTGTTTATATCCCAACCGGATAACGGCGAGCAAGCCCTTGAAATCGCGGAACAATTGATTCGCTCGGCAGCGATTGATATCATCGTGATCGACTCGGTAGCCGCTCTTACCCCGAAAGCCGAGATCGAGGGTGAAATGGGTGACAGCGTCATGGGATTACAGGCTCGTTTGATGTCTCAGGCTCTACGTAAACTCACGGGAACGATCAGTAAAACGAATACTTGCTGCATCTTTATCAACCAATTACGTGATAAAATCGGTGTCATGTTCGGTAACCCGGAAACAACTACCGGAGGTAACGCCCTGAAATTCTACTCTTCCGTGCGTCTGGACATCCGTCGTATCGGGCAAATCAAGGACGGGGAAGAAATTTACGGTAATCACACGCGCGTGAAGGTGGTGAAAAACAAAGTCGCCCCTCCATTCAAAAAGGCCGAGTTCGACATCATGTACGGTGAAGGAATTTCCCGTTCGGGTGAGATCGTGGACCTAGGCGTAGAATACAACGTGATCAAGAAAAGCGGTAGCTGGTTCTCTTACGGGGATAGCAAACTGGGACAAGGACGGGAAACCGTGAAACAAATGGTAAGCGATAACCCGGAACTGGCGGAAGAGCTTACCCAGAAAATCGTTGAAGCCATGGAAAATGGTGTTCAACCGGCAACAAAATAACAAGAGTGGTGTAACAAAACAGCTAAAATTGTGATGAGAAACTATTTATGTTCTGCTTTAGTCTTGTTGGCTATGGTGTCGTGCGACAACAAGAAAGAGGCAGCAAAACCAAGTTATAAAACACCGGATATGAAACTATCATCCGACGTGATGACTCCCGAGGTATTATGGTCATTCGGTAGAATCGGCGGCGTGAGCGTATCGCCCGACCAGAAATCACTCGTGTACGACGTGACTTACTTCAACAAAGAAGAAGACCGCTCGTACAGTGACATCTACGTGATGAACCTCGCTGACGGGAAATCCAAACAATTAACAGACACGGATTACAAAGAATTCGGAGAGACCTGGACTCCCGATGGCAAAATCGCCTTCATGTCCAGTAAATCCGGTTCCGTTCAATTATGGGAAATGAACGCTGACGGTAGCGGGTTGACGCAGCTTACCAACGTGGAAGGCGGTATCGGGGGATTCATTTTCTCCCCGGACAAATCCCGGCTTCTTTTCCTGAAAGATGTAAAACTGGAGCAAGACGTGCATGACCTGCATCCCGACCTCCCAAAAGCAAACGCCCGTTTGATCAATGATCAGGTATACCGTCATTGGAACGATTGGGTGGAAGCATACACGCATCCTTTCGTGGCCGACTATATCCCGGGCCAAATGGTAACCACGGGTAAAGACATCATGGAAGGCGAGAAATGGGAATCGCCCGTTCGTCCCTGGGGCGGTACGGAACAACTTACCTGGACCAAGGACGGGAAAGGAATCATCTACATGGCCCGCAAAAAAGAGGGTATCGCTTACATGACCTCGACCAACACGGACCTGTACCTCTATGACCTGAATTCCGGTAAAACCACCAACCTGACCGAGGGTATGATGGGTTATGACCAGAATCAGGTGATCTCTCCCAACGGGGAACTCATGGCCTGGGAAAGCATGGAGCGTGACGGTTACGAAGCCGACAAAATCCGCCTGTTTGTGATGAACCTGAAAACCGGGGAGAAAAAAGAATACACGAAAGATTTCGACCAGAACGTGGGTGGTCTCTCCTGGGCTGATGACAACACGATCTATTTCATTTCCGACTATCATGCCACGGACGAGATTTACAAGTTGACCTTGAACGACGGTAAGATCACGAAAATAACCGAAGGTGTACACAATTACCAATCTGTTACCCCGGTAAACGATTACCTGATCGCCACCAAGGTTTCTATGAGTAAACCGGCCGAGATTTATAAAGTCGACCTGACAAACGGCAAGGACACGGAACTATCTTTCGTGAATAAAGGTATTCTGGATCAATTGACCATGGGTAAAGTTGAATCTCGCTGGATCAAGACCACGGACAACAAGGATATGTTGACCTGGATCATCTACCCGCCTCATTTCGACCCGAACAAGAAATACCCGGCAATCCTGTATTGCGAGGGAGGCCCGCAAAGCACCGTGAGCCAGTTCTGGAGCTATCGTTGGAATTTCCAGATGATGGCAGCCAACGGTTACATCATCGTGGCCCCGAACCGTCGCGGCTTACCGGGATTCGGACAGGAATGGAACGAACAGATCAGTGGAGACTACCCGGGACAGAATATCAAGGATTATCTCTCCGCTATCGATGAAATGAAGAAAGAACCTTATATCGACGAAAATCGCTTGGGTTGCGTGGGAGCCTCTTACGGTGGATTCTCCGTGTATTTCCTTGCCGGACACCACGACAAACGTTTCAAAGCGTTTATCGCTCACTGCGGTATCTTCAACATGGAAATGCAGTACTACAACACCGAAGAGATGTGGTTCGCCAACTGGGATATGGGCGGCTCCCCCTGGGAAAAGAACAACAAAGTAGCTCAACGCACATTTGACAATTCCCCGCACAAATTTGTCGGAGAATGGGATACCCCGATCTTGGTCATCCACGGGCAAAAAGACTTCCGTATCGATGCCTCCCAAGGCATGGGCGCATTCAACGCCGCCCGCATGCGTGGTATTCCGGCTCAGTACTTGTACTTCCCGGAAGAATGTCACTGGGTACTAGGATGTCAGAACGGTATTTTATGGCAACGTACTTTCGCAGCTTGGCTGGATAAGTGGTTGAAGTAATAAATAAAAAGCCTCGTTCAAGCGAGGCTTTTTATTCATTTTATCCCATTGGCAATTTCATATTTTTCCACTATCGGTCGCATCAATTTAAACTTATCTATTACCTTCGGATAAGTACTATACAACTCATAGAAACGACTTTCCTCTCCTCGATAAGCATAGATTACAGTGACGTAATCTTGAATATCCTGTTTCCGATCCGGATTTTTCATATATTTTCTTCCTGAAATTGAAGCATCCACTCGCCGAATAAACCCTAATTCTTCAGGTTTCGGGGCGGGAGAGAAAGGACTTTCAGTACTTGTCTTCCCATATTGATCTTCTCCCGTAATTTTATAATAGTCTTCCAATTCATCCACGCAAAACTCCAAAATCCAATCCGCACTCTTCACAGCCAATATTTCTCCCCCCAACATATTCAATTCATCCTGCTCCATTTCCTTCATTGCATTCAACCGTCCTACAACAATTCCTCTCAATCCTTTACCATACACGTTAACTTCACGAGTCACGGGTGTATAACTTATCGTTTCCGTCAATAATATCGAATCTGCCAATAAGAACGAAAGAGGCCTGTATACACTCTCTTCTGGCAAATAAGGGATTACCCGATCCTTGATCATATTTACGGCAATTATCATTGCAGCCGTATCAGAAGACAGTCTCATTCTCCCATCCGTATAAGTACCATACACATAATATCCCATATTGAATAATTCTGTGTGAACAACCGGATTTCCATAAGCATCCTCTCCTGACTCCTCATAACCAAGCGTATCATTTATAAAAATGGTAACCCCGTAATCTTTATAAATACCATAAATCAAATGATTAATTTCCCCTGGCTTATCTTCTATTTTAAACCAATCGGGCATATTTTCAACAGCTTTCACATCCTCATCATCAGAGTTACACCCCATGAAAAGACAAAGTACAATTCCCAATATTGTAAAATAATTATTTTTCATACTTGCATCCTTTATTCGTTAATTCCTATTTTCTTACGAGGCACTCTTTTGGCATTATCAACCATAGCACCCTGATCAAAAACAATTTCGTAATCAGGAATCGGTAACACCCAAGCATCATCCTCCCCAAAAGCTTTTAATACGTAATTTCCATCATAGACTCCCGGCTGCATATTCGCCATGGCTGATTGATAAACTCCATGTCTCACCTGTTTCGCATCAGCATATTTTGAAGTTACGGCATAACGTCTCAAATCAAACCAACGATGTCCCTCTAAACATAATTCCCGACGTCTTTCCTCCCGAATAAAATCAACTAAAGCTTTCCCATTCAGTCCATCAATTACGGGAATTATTCCATCTTTATACCTGTTATTCATCAAAACTTTAATCGTATTTATAGCCTCTGATTGATCTAACATTGCCTGGGCTTCTGCCTTATTCAAATAAACCTCTGCAGAACGAATCAAGCAGGCATCATAAACTTTAGCCAAACCTGATTTTGTCGATAAATCAGGAGATTTGCGTACAAAGAAAAATCCCGGACAATACCTCGATGAAGGTTCCAAAAAAGCTGTATTCCGCAAATCTACAATCCCCTCACTTTCATATTTTTTGTACAAACTGATTAACTCATCTGAAGCCCTATATCGTCCTCCACCTTGAGCTGCATAAGAAATAAGACTATTATCCATTAAAAACTGCATGGAATAACTCCCTTGGGTAAATAATATTTCTGGAGAATCCACCGTGTTCAACCATTGTCCACTCATCGTATTCATATTCTGCAGTTTGCACCCAGAAGCGATAATTTTATCACATTCTTCTATCGCAAGTTGCCACTCACCCATGTACAGATATACCCGACTAAGTAAAGTCCTTGCTGCAGCCTCATTAACCCGGTAAAATGTAGGTTGAACAATACCTGCAAGATTATCAGCTGCAGCTTTTAAATCCTCTACAATTTGTAGATACACCTTTCGTACGGGATCTCGACTAAAATACTTATCCTCAATATATTCTGTAATATTTAAAGGAACTCCCAAATCCATACTCGCCGTTTTCTCAGAATAAGGTTTAGCATATAAATTTACTAACATATAATAATACCATCCTCTCAGAAATTGAGCCTCCCCCATTACTCGACGACGTATCTCTTCCGGATCTTTTTCAAACTCTTTCACGTAAGATATAATCACATTCACATACCCAATATGCTGATATAGTCTCTTCCAATCTATATCTCTCATTTCTGTTCCATCCATATAAGAAAAAGGTCTTTCTCCCCACGCATAAAAATTACGTAAACGTTCTGCCGGCGTAGAAAAACCATTCATTTTCAACCCTCCTGTAATAAATTCCTCCACATCATCATCCATCACGTGTAAATAAGGATAATACGTACCTGTTTCATTATAATAAAAGAAATCCTGCGAGGCATTTCGTTTCATATACCCGTTTCCTATTAAAATTTCATCCAAATCTTCACAGGACCTTGCATACACGAGTTCTTGCGAATATTCCTCCAAGAAATCACCACAAGCACCCAACAAAGTACATCCCATAATAATCAATAATATCTTTTTCATAATTCATCACTTAAAATGTCACATTCAATTGTAGCGAATACGTCGGACGCACGGAAAGATTTATCAAAGATGTCGAGCCTGACTGCGACGGATCCTGTCCTTTTAATTTTCGACTACATATAGTAAACAAATTTGTTCCGCTCAAATTAACATACAGAGATTTAACTCGCATTTTTTTGCAAATATATTCCGGCACGACATAACGCAAAGAAAGACTTGATAATTTCAAATAATTGCCAGATACAACCCGAATATTCGAGAAATCATACATTTCCCACAAATTATTAGAAAATTTATACGGTTCAGTAGCCCACCAAGGCCATCTAGCATCATTCCAAGCACTTCCAGTTAATATTCCAGGTACGTTTGTATATTTCTCATCCCCTGGCTGTCTCCAACGATTAACGAATTCCCGTCGCAGATTCTTTTCCGGACCGACAACGACTCCATCATTCGGGAACATTCTAAACAAACGTATTTTTGAACCAACACTATACGCCAAATTAAACGAAAGTCCTAAATTTCTCCATCCTAAATAATTGCTAACACTCCCTTGTAAAAACGGTTCACGCGCTCCCGAATGTTCCATAACCGTTAACCACACATCCTCCCGGTCCATTTCTCCATAAATCTCTTTTGTCAATTTTTCCTCCCCATTAACCATTGTAGTTTTATCCGTTCCATAAAACATCGGAGAACCATTTTCCGGATTTAATCCTTTAAATCTGTAAGAATAGAATGTATTTACCGGACGTCCGGCAACCTGCACCTTACCATTCAAATAATCTTCATATTTTACTTCATCTTGTAAAACCCGATCTTTACGTTTTACTTTATCTATTAATTGATTGAAAACCGATCCAAAATTAGGATCAAATCGCCAAACAACCCCTCTCTGTTGCCCATTGAGCGAAGTTGCCGTATTCACTGGCATAAAATTCAACGTCAATTCATATCCTTGATTCCGCAAATTACCCTCATTAACCGTATAAACTTCAACGCCATTCACAACTGACACTTTTTTAGAAAGAAAAGCATCTCTCGTATATCGATAATAATACCCGATCGTTCCTCTTATTTTACGATTTAATAATGAGAAATCAACATCAATATTATAAGTAGAAGTTTTCTCCCATTTCAAATTAGGATTTGGGTAATTAGCAATTGTTGAATATAATTCTTTAAAAGAGTTATCCATTCCCTCTTTCTTTATAATCAGCCGAGGAGAATCCAATGCAGACATATTTCCTTGATAGCCAAAAGACATCTTCAACGCCAACATATCTATCCAACCCACATTCTTCAACACGTTTTCGTGCATATTCCAACGACCTGAAACAGACCAAATTGGCAACAATTTATCATTACTCGCATCACCAAATTTGTTCGAGAAATCAATTCTCCCATTCACATTAAAAATATAAGAATTTTTGTAAGAATACACGAAAGATCCGACAAGTCCAACCAAATTCGTTAAATTATCTTTCATGACCCCCATAGCGTCATCTGTTAACAACCATTCGTTATACGCCGTGTACAAATTATCTTTATTCATTGTTTCAAGCTTATTAAAAATCATCCCGCGATCTGGCATATATCCTCGCTTTGTAATCTTAAAACCTGTGTATTTCGATGAACTTAATTCTCCGATTAAAGAAGCAGAAAGCACATGATTTAATTCTTTATCCATGGCCTTATTAAACGTAAGCGTCCCACGTAAACTGTAATTTTCATTCTTCGTATTATCCATTCGTAATTCTCCTCCCACCGGACACAACGTTGTGGTTATATCAATCTCACCCGTGGACATACTTGCTTTCTTCAAATCTGCTATGTACCACGTGTTATCAGCAAAATACACATCTTCGCTTGAATTAGATACATTATACGAACAAAAAACACCCACCTTTAAACTCTGCAATAAGCGATACTCCAAAGACACATTCAAACCTAGTTGTTCCGTATTGATTTTATCATACGAATTTTTCCGCTCGTTTATAATACTAAAAGGTTGGTCATAACTAACATTATTTTTTTGATAAAACCATAACTCCCCGTTCTCATCATAAGCAGGAACACTACGAGACGTGTTATAAGCATAGGTTGTCACTCCAACCTCTGCCGGAGTATATTCTCTCTTCATCGTGCTACCATTCAACTTAAATTGCATCATAAACCTGTTATAATTCAAATTCAAGCTAGCCATTGCTGAATAACGGTCGCTACTTTCTCCCCGAATATTACCGTTTTCATCATTATATCCCAGAGATGCATAGTAACGGATATGATCAGTTCCCCCGGAAACATTCAATGAATGAGAATGGGAATAAGAATCCTGCATTAAAATTCCCAACCAATCCGTATTCACTGTTTCCATCTCTCGAACCTGATCCAAAAACTCTTGATAATTAATCTTACCTGTACTATAGTCATAATAAGCAGCCTCGTATCCTACCCAGCTATCCAAATTCGGTACATTCAGTTGGTTCTTTATCACATCTCTAGAATAATCTATTCTTTCTTGGGAATTCATAACATTGACTGCTCGATCCGTGTAGCGAGGACGCTGACGAAAAGTTCCCGTCAAAGAATAAGAAACTGAAGGTGCACCTACTTTTCCTTTTTTCGTTGTAATCACAATCACTCCGTTAGATGCTCTTGGTCCATAAATAGCCGTGGCAGAAGCATCTTTCAACACGTCGATCTGATCAATATCATCAGGATTGATTCCTGAAATCGCATTCCCCAATAAATTCACGAAATCCAAATCGTTAATCGACGTGGGATCAATATTCACCGGATCAGACAAAATTACACCATCCACAACCCATAACGGAGCTTGAGAACCCAGAATTGTTGTTGTACCACGAATTTTGATCTTAGGTGTAGCACCTACTTGTCCTGAATTTTGCATAAAAATCATCCCAGGAACACGCCCTTCCAACATCTGATCAACCGTACTTACACCAGGCTGCATGATATCATCCATTTTCAAAGAGGTCACAGAACTCGTCATGTGACGCTTATCAACCTGATAATATCCATAAGAAACAACCTCGTCTAATTCGTGTAAATTTTCTTCCAGTACCACATTAATCGTGTCTTGCAAAGCAACTTTAATTTGTTTGGTTTGCATCCCTATAAAAGAAAAGATTAATGTTATATCTTTTTGATTATCGGGTAATGAAATTCGATATAAACCTTCCGTATTCGTCACCACTCCCAGAGAAGTTCCCTTAATTAATACCGAAACCCCCGGCAAAGGCCCTTTTTGCGAATCCGTAACCACCCCTTGAATAACTCTTCCTTTCACCTCCTTTTCGTTTCCTCCCGATTCACCTAAACCACGAATAACAATTGTATTATCTAAAAATTCGTAATATAAACCCGAATCTTTCAAACACTCGTCAAGTACCTCTGCAACACTCTTGTTTTTGAAATCAAGCGAAAGTTTCTTCACCCTACTCACTTGTTCGTGGTTGTACACAAATACATAATTAGATTGCCGTTCTATCAATCGAAAAACGTCCTCTATCAAGCCTCCTTTTACTTGAATGGAAACTCTATCATTTTGAGAATACAGGGTTGCTGACACCTGCATAAAACTGATAAACAACAAAATGAATGTCAATTTCATAATGTTCACTACTTTTTTTAAAATACGATTTCTCAAAAATCGTATTTGTCGATTTTTTCTCATAAATTTGTTCTACTAAAAGATGAAACACTCAGTTGTTCATTCAAGCTGTTGAAAAGGGCCTAATTTTTCAACAGCTTTTTATTTAGACACTATTAACGTTTTCCCATTTAACGTGAATTTTACGATATCTGTCTTTTCCAAAAATTTCAACACGCCAGAGATTTCACTATGCCGTTGTATGGTTCCCGTAAAATGCAAATTCTGCAATTCTAAATTTTGATAAAAGACATCAACATCATACCAACGAGACAATATATCCATCACCTCTCGTAATTTCTGCTTTTTAAAAACAAACAACCCGTCTTTCCAAGCCGTAAATTCCCTCACATCCACCTTCCCAACAAGAATATCATTCCCCTCTATCCGAACCTGCATGGAAGGTGTAAGAATATAATTCTTATCATTGACAGACACTTGCACTTTTCCAGTCACCAGCGTTGTCATAAACTTACCGTCATAATCATTCACGTTGAAACTCGTCCCCAACACCTGAACTTCTTTATCTCCAACCTCCACAACAAAAGGTTTTTCCACATCCTTAGAAACGTCAAAATAAGCTTCTCCCGTCAATTTAACCCGACGTTCTTTCCCCACGAAACGGGCAGGAAATTCTAACACTGATTGCGAATTAATCCACACCTGACTCCCGTCTGCCAACACGATCTTGTACTCTCCTCCCCGGGGAATAACAAGTCGGTTATATTCCATTTTTTCAATGATAGAATCTGTTCTTTGTTCATCAATGATCACGGTTCCTTTATCTTCAGCCTTTATCACGGCTCCTTCAACCCGGGTCGTCACCTTGCTTATACTATCCAGCATCCAACGCTCCCCGGTAGCTAACTCCAAGTATGCTTTGTATCCCCCCTTTGTAGGCACAGGTTGTTCCCGAGCCAAGAACTCACTATCTCCCTCTTTTGGGTTATCTCCCACCTGATAAACAGCAATACCAATCACTACAATAGCAATCAATACGGCCACATAACGCATAAAACGAATAAAAATAGTCGGACGTTTTTTTATCTTTTTTTGAATATTACACCAACCTTTTTCCTTGTCACACCTTTCCGCAAAACGAATCTTGTCCACCAAACTACGTTCATCCCGTATTCGATCCAGTAAAATCCGGTTCGACACGGATGCATCTAACCATTGCCGGAATTCTACCTCCTCTTCCGGTGTCAACGTTTCATCCAAATAAGCCTTTATCCGGAGAACCTTTTCCTCGATTGATATCCCTAAATCTTTGTCCATAGTCCAAATTATTATTATGGATTATTATCCCAATAACTACTCTTAATACAAAGATGTCGGGCAAGAGGATGACAAGAAATCAAATTATTTTTTATTTTTTTCAAATATTAAAGAACGGCACTTGATAATTTTCATTGCCCAATATTTACAAATGACTGTATCACAAAATTATAACCCTAGAATAAAAGTTATCACGAAAAGATCCTGCAACTTCGTTTTCAACTGCTGACGGGCTCGGGCTTTATGCGTTTTTACCGTGTTCACGGAAACTTCCATGACCTCCGCTATTTCAATATTATTCTTCCCTTCCAGATGTAAAAGAATCACCCGACGTTGTTCCTGTGGTAGACTATCAATTTCTTCCATCACCACCCGATGCACCTCTTCCTCCACGACAGCATCTCCAAATCCCTCTTCTGACTTGAGTAATGCATATTCCACCCGGTAGTCCTCCTCCAACTTCTTCACCCGGATATAATTCAAACAACGGTGCCGCATGGATTGGTACAGGTACATTTTCAAATGCAAAACCGACTCTATTGTCTCCCTCGCTTTCCACAAATTAACAAACACATCCTGAGTAATATCCTCCACGACTTCCTCATCTCTCAACATTCGTACCCCAAATAAGCATAAAGCATTATAATACATATCGTAATAATAACGAAATGCACTTTCATCACCATTCCTAAAACCCACTAACTTATCTCCGACATTGCTTTCCATACACTTGTTGATCACTTACTTCACTCTTCAACTTGGGCAAAGGTATACAAATTAATCCCAATCGCAAAAACAAGACTTATTTTACCCGCCGAGATCAACTCGAAATAAATTCTTCATCCAAAATTCTCATAATTTTATCATATTTCCTATGTTTTCTTCTTATTTTTTAGTATACTTTTGATAAATTATTTCAATAATGGAATAGGTAAAAAATTAACATTTAAAATTAAAGTCATGGAACTAAAACATTTTGCATTCATCATTGTATTCATGTTAATCGCATTTTTTGCATTTCTTTATTTTTTAGACAAAGGATTCACGACAAGCCGGACAGAAACTCCCTCCTACCCGATAGAAAAGGAACAAGAGTCGGTGAAGGTGGAAAGAATTGCCCCGCGTGCCTCCTTCTTCGACTATGAAGAAACAGGTGAACATTCCGCCACCATCACTATGCGCCAAGACGAAGACGAGGGAACCTTTTGGGCAGGCATCATTCTTCCCGGACAACCGGATAGTGTACTCCTTGTATTTGATTCTACATTTACCAAGAATCCCGTAAGAGTAATACACGTGAGTAACACTTTACACCAGAATTTTCACCGCAAATGAAAGGCCACGCGATATATTGTCGTCCTTCTTAGTGTTGCGTTAAACGCAACACAACCGTCACGTGTGGCTCCAAATCCAACTTCAAAGATTCGTATTCCCCGAGATCCCGATGTAACCACACGTCTCGGACCAATGCTTTATTCACAAAGCCGGCAAGCTGTAAAGGTACTTCTACTTTTTCAGCTTGCTCCCCCCGGTTCATCACGGCTAAAGCAACTTCACCCTTGTAAAGCGGTTTTATCCAAATCTCACAATCCCCCTCTTTCTTTACCATTTTCCCTTGTATCCCCAATTGATCCTGATTAATAGCAATAATCTCCGGATTTGTCAAAATATTCAGAACCGAATCCGGCATATTCCGCACGTCATTGCCACTCAACAAAGGAGCAGCCATCATACACCACATACTCATGTGTGTACGATATTCCTTCAACGTACAGCCATATTGCACTTTTCCAGAATTAATACTCGAACTATTCCCGAATATTCCCACGACAAGCATGTCCGGATCATTCCAGAAACCGGGTCCCGCGTAATCGGCCAGTTCCCCGTTCACGTCAATAATATCCATAATCCCGTACAATCCGGTACCCGACTCCCGCAGATCCCAAGCGTCACGAATATCCTCCGTGGTACGCCAGTAATGTCCCCCGACTTCCTTCGCCCATTCCCATGGTTTCCGACGGCCCCATTCACAAATATTGTAAATAATGGAACGATCCGTAGCCCGCAAAGCCTCCCCCATCTTCCGGTAACGCACGATAGCCGTATCTCTTGAAGCCGGAGCCCCGCAATAATCGTATTTCAACAAATCCACACCCCATTCGGCAAAATCCCGGGCATCAACCTCCTCGTATCCCAAACTCCCACATACTCCCGCACAAGTATATTTCGATGCATCCGAATAGATTCCCAAACGGAATCCCCTCTCATGCAAATAGTCGGCAACATATTTAATCCCCCTTGGGAATTTTGTTGAATCAATCACGATATGGCCGTCCGCCCCCCTCTCTTTCAACTGCCACAAATCATCAATATTAATGTAGTTATACCCCAAATCCCTCATCCCATTCGCAATCAGAGCCTCTGCCGTCTCGATAATCAGAGCTTCCGTCAAATGCTGACCGAAAGTATTCCAACTATTCCATCCCATCACCGGAGTTAATGCCAACTCCTTCCCGATCCGAATTTGCAACTCGCTAACCTGACTCCCGTGGGCATTCTTTGCGGTAATTTTCACCCCGTAATCCCCCGCCTCTTTCACGACACCCCGGATAATCCCGGTCTTTTCGTTCAATGTCAATCCTTCCGGTAACCCCTCCACGGTCCACGTCATCGGCCTTTCCCCCGATGTCGGAATTGCAAAAATAAACTCCGTACCAGGATAATTTCCCACCACGTAAGGCGGATTTACACGAGGTCTCCCTTCAAACACACCATCGAATTTCTCTCCATTACCGGAACACCCGAACAAGGTAAACACCAATACAAACCACACAACCTTTTTCATAAGCTACTATTTAATGATTATAGCACAAATATAACAGATTCATATGCCAACTCATCCCTATTTTAACAAAAAAAGGAATGAGCCGATATAAATCTAAACTCATTCCTTTCGAAATTCAATGGCAGATAATTCAATTATCTCGTTTGAAACTTTAAAATAATATCTCCCAGATCCTCAAGTCGCTTTTATTTTATAAAAAACGGGTTAGTCATCTGTTCGCTGACAGATACAAATACATGACTAAAATTACCGTGTCCGGGTTCATACTCTATTGTATATACATTCCCTTTGCCATCATCCATTTTAACCACATTGCCATTACTATCCAATTCATAAATGGCAACTTCGGAATTATTTGTTTTAACCGTCACTTGATTACCGCTATAAGTAAAAGTCCTTGTGAAATCAGTCCCGTTAATAGCAGTCAACCGATTATCATTATAAGTATAATTATAACGGTTATACTCCGTGAAACCCGCTCCTCCGGGAACAGTAAACCATGTTAAAGTTTTGATTTTATCACCACCATATTCGGTTTCAGTCTTATACAAAGAACGTTCATATATTTCTTTATCTACCGGGTCATGTACATCATACATGATCCGATTTATACAAATATTACTATTTACATCATACTCATAAGTACTCGCAGTTGTCGTTTTCAATATATAATTATAGGCAAAATCATCCCCCACAACCTCGCTTTTCTCGTTCGGTTGATAACTTTGGATTGATAATTTTTTTATACTACCATTCGTATTTGTATAAACAGTTGTTCGCAAAATAGCTTGAGCCGATTTAGGAAGACTATCCCACAGCTGATAATTTCCCGTACCATACTTAGCACTCAAAATAGAATCCATACGATGAATAGAATCATTATCAATACTTGGAATCCAATCTTGCAATTCATAAGTAATACTACTTGTACTTCGAATTATTCCTATACCTCCAACGGTATCATTAGTCGCGTTTGTACGAGTAATATTCGACAACTCTTCTTTATCGTACTCCATTGTAAGAGTAAATTTCCCCCAGTGGCTATTAGTTCCTGATATTTTGGTAACCCGAAAAGCATTTTTCTTCGGTGAATATTGAAATTCATCCGGAGTATTGTATTTACTTTCCTCGTTACAGGCAACAGTTACCATAATGCAAACAAGCAAATATATAATATATTTATATTTCATAATCCTTTATTTTTACAATTAATCCTTTTGCGAAGTCGTTGCCGTAATTCTACCGAAACCACGGAACATGCCATGATAGTCTTTGTTCGCTTCAATACGGCCGGTATAAATAGAAATCGGAAGCGTCCTGACAAATCCTTCTTTTAAAGAAGGACTATACGTTGTGACAACCAACATATTGTTAGCAGAACTGGTCGTTCCCATTTCTCCCTGATTGTTTGTAAAATTCATCGAGCCATAACCTAACCAAACTGCCATAGAAGTAATAACTTCATCCGATGACTCCGTCGTTGGTACAACATAATCCTCCGTCACGACATTCATAATCAGATTAATGGTATAAATCTTATCTTCCGTGGCATAATAAATATAGTCCCGGTTATTCGTGCCACTAAAGAAAAGAGCTTTCTGGATATCCGGAAAACCGTTCAGATCTATAATTTTAGAAGGCATACCATTAATCAAATCTGGATCATTATAATAATACTCCTGTTTTGTATCATAACAATAAATCTTACCGTCAAGCTTCGGCTTTCCTGTCACGGGATCTTTCTCTTGAAGAATATTGTGAGTAATATTATTTCTGCCGGAGAACATGGCACGACAGGTAAAATCCTGTAATTTATTTGGATCAAAAGCTGCATCCGGCTCCAATTTCTTACTGTTTATCACACGAAGATATTTCGTTCCTTGAATTTCCAGGAAACGGCCATTCATCTCATCAAAACACAACCCGTAAGCCCATTCCGGTTGTGTTGCCAAACCAACCCGGTAATCCGACATATCACTGGTCAACAGATAATATGAAAAAGTATGGATTGCCTGTGTTTGATAGTAATGTGTATATAATTTACCCCCGATAACAATAGTTTCTATACATCCCGCGTTAGAAGAAAAACCTAGACTCGTTACATTATAATTTTTGGGATCAATCATAAAACTACTCCCGTTCCCATCTATGTAACTATAATCGAAGGGATCAATCCTGTCAACACTACTATTGGTACCGATCGTCATAAAACGCCCATAAACACCGTAAGTCGTAGAAAGAATCGCTGTTCCCACTCCGGCTATTTTCCGTTTATTAACTAACGAAAACAAATTACGCATCGTTGTATCTTGAGCTTTCTTAAAACCAGAACTGAAACAATAAGCACGGATTAAAGAAATATCGGAAGTTTGTTCATCTTCAGTCTCGGAGATAACCAAGCCGGAACCAAAAGGCGTCTCAACCTTTATCTTAAAAGTTTGTTCCTGTTTGATGCCCGTAGTATTGTCCCATACCTCGTATAGCAAATTATAGGCAATAGTTTGAGGTTGTAAATCCACACGTACTTTCAAAGTCATGGTACTGTCCAATACCGTGGGTACGATATAATTACCACTCACGGTCCAACGGTATGATAACTCTGTATCACTTACACCTTCTTTATACACGATCGGCTTGATTTCCAACGTATCATAAGCAAAAACAGAATATTCCGTATTTGCCCCTCCTAAATCTATATTGATAGGATTGACCAACGTATAATTCAAAGAAGATTTATCCTCGTAACAGGAATGTAAGAAACCTGTCAGGCATACTAAAAATAATATAATTTTCTGCATTTTCATGGTGTCTATCTTTAGTTATTTAACCACTTCCGGAATTTATTAAGGCATAGTTACCGGTTTCCCTTTTTCTTCGCCATCCTCGTGTTTCAATGGATCTTGCGGATGTTTTCGGTTATAATCTTCCAAAGCAACTTTTACCATGGCGGCATACGCTTTCACTTCATACAAAGTCATGGTCCATCTTTCCGGATCCGGATTATTTTTATCCGAACTTCCATTCGTACTCCAGTATGGAATAGAAGTCAGCCCCGTAGTTTCCAGAATAAAACGATACCAGGAGTTGGAGTAAGGACCGAAGTAATTCTTTATTCTGCTCCAATTGGAAGGCTGCGTAAGTTTATTCGTCAAAGAAACTGTAAAAGTATAACCGTACAAATCGACCCCGGGAAAATCTTTATTAGCAACTAAACGAAGACGAATTTGATATACCGAATCATCCAACACCCGCAAATAATTCACCCGAAGAGGAATATACCCTTTGTATTCGTTTGCTTCGATACAGCCTTTCCCAACACTAAACATATCGGCTTCTGCCGTGTGCAACGTATCGTCCAGAACCGCTTCCATTACAACTTCCCGCACCCGATCCACGGCAGAACCTGAAATTTGCAACGGAAGTTTTATCGTATCGAAACCTATTTTTATACGATCCATATTCTCCACAAAAGTATATGACCTGTAACTTTCCCCGAAATAAACCGTCGGAGATTCCTCATACATCGTTACTCCTTCCCGCTCACAAGAACCGAACAAGAAAGATACTAGTGCAAGACAACCTATAAATACATTAAATTTCATCTGATTCTGTTTTAATAATTATAACTCTGCATCATTTTTATAATCTTCTCGACCACCCAAATCAACTTCAGTACGGGGAAGAGGGAGTATAAATGCTTTATCTCCTTCTGCCGTGGCATTGGGAATAATAAGTCCTAAACGCTTGTAATAGTAAAACATCTGCCCCTCCCCGATATACTCTTTACGCCATTCCTTCGTGATCTCCTGTTCGATCGCATCCTTGGTCAGGGTTTCAGGCAAATTATCTTTTATATCCAGTCCTCTTGCCAGTCGAACCTCATTCAACAACTGAATAGCTTTCTTCGGCTCGTTAAGCCGATTGTAACATTCTGCCGCATAATAATACATTTCAGGTTTTCTGATCATGGGCATTTTATTTTTAGAAGCCGATTGAGTTTCCGGCTCCTCTTTCAATTTGAGGAACAGATAATGTTGCCTGTCTACCTGATCATAGAGATAATTATAACGAACGTCATTTCCACCACCGGCAGTAATCTCGAACAACTCATCGGCACGTGCTCCCGTATGAAAAAAATACTTGTTATTTTCACTCACGTTAATACCTGATTGTGTCTTGAATTGCTCGACATAATCTTTTAAAGATTCATACATATTATGTATATCTAAACTGAAAATATGCTCGGTAGTAAACGATAAATCACGGGTCGTCTGTGTTGCATTTATAACACTCCGATCCAAATTTACCCAAGAAATAGGGCTGGGAGATTTAGTAAAAAACGAAGCGCGTTCCAATGCAGCCTCATACTTTCCCTCCCACATATAAACCCGAGCCTGGGTCGCCCTGGCCGCATAATAATTGAAAAATCCCCTAGGCGTATCGTAAAAACCATCATCATTCGGAAGTTCGTAATCCTCATCCTGAGTTTTTTGATGATAAACATCATTATAAGCAAGCAAATCCTCGGCAACCGCCAAATCTGCATGAATATACTGCAACACTTCCCGGACAGTCGATTGCTTCGTCGTTTCCTTGCTATACCTGGTAACGTATGGAATACACAATTTATCCAGATTAGACGGTGTATTCACGAGATCTCCCCAACCGAACATACGAAGCAGGTCAAAATGCAGGAAAGCACGTAACCCCAACGCTTGCGCCTTGATATTAGCATAATTAACTGGATGAAGGATCTTTTTTTCATCTTCGATATATTCCAAAATAGCGTTTAAATTAGCAATAACCTTGTATTGTTTTGACCAAATACCGTTAATCATACTTTCCACGTTGGAAGTTGAGTAGGAATACAACTTCACGTTTTGATATGGATTAAAAGTATTTACAAATTCATACTGCTGGGCCAATACCTCCAAAAAAGTATAAGTCAACTCACGCCCGTAAAGAGAAGCATCTCCCATTAACATATAACAACCGACCAATGCATCTTTGAAACCCGATTCTGTTTCAAACATTTTATCCTGTTTGACCTCCGTCTTGGGCTGCACGTCCAACCAGTTGGAACAGGAAGATATTGTAAAAGCGAGACCTGCTGCCAGGCTCATATATAGAGAATGTTTCATATCTGTTAGCTTTAATAGTACAAATTATAAAGTAATGGACAATGACATGTCAAACGTTCTGGCAAACGGATAATCCGTTCCCCGTTCAACTTTAATAGTTGAAAACTTATATAAATCATTGACAGTACATCTCAACACGATTCTTTCCAACCCTATTTGTTTTACAAATGCGTGACGGAAAAAGTCATAAGAAAGCTGAAGAGAAGAAATCGTCAATTCATTATTTTTCTGCACGAAGCGAGTCGTCGGATACGTTTGGGGAGAAGCCATTTCATCCTGTCCTGCCACGTAAACTTTACCCAAAGCCTTATAAGGAGAAACATCTCCGGGTTTTCTCCATCTGCCTGTAAAAATACGGCGGTCAACATTATTATTCAAATCTGCATTCTCCACCTTATTAACTAGAGTTGTGTTATACATCTTTCCTCCCCACTTGTAAGTACACACGGCATTAAAGCCTAATCCTTTATACTCGAAACTGATACCAGCGTTACCGTTGATTTTAGGTAAGGCATCACCGCACACAACCTGTTTGTTTCCGTCATAGTTAAACGTACGATACTGGTTACCATTCTCGTCCGTAACCAAATAAATCTCCTTCCCGGTTGCCGGGTCTATTCCCAATGAAGGCACCGCCCAGATGGCATCCATAGACACTCCGTCATAATACTTACTCAACGGCTTATTCGTACTGGTTGCTAAAGCAGTCTGTTGCTCGTTGTAAGATTTCATGGCACCCGAAATTTCCTTTAACGTATTCTTATTATGCGACATCATCAACGAAAAACGCAGATAGGAACGATCCGACGGACGTTGCCAGGCTATGGCTGAAATAGAAGCATCAAACCCTTTGTTTTCCACCTTACCGATATTTTCCTGCACGGTGGAAAAACCTGTAGAAGGAACCAAGTCGATAGGATTCACCGTATTGTTGGTCGTCTGGATATAATATTCAAAAGACAAGGCATACCGGTTCTTATAGTTAAAGTCAAGACCAAAATTATACTCCATCTTTTGTTGCCATTTCAAGGTTTCATTTCTCATCCCTTTCAACTGGGCTCCTAACAAATTATTGTAATGACTATCTAAAAAATAGTTGTAAGATGCGATGGCATTATAAGCCGCCGTACTCTGCGAACCTGTTGAACCTGTCGTCGCCCTCAACCTCAACTGGCTGATATCTGTTCCCTGTAACCACGCCTCATTATGCAAGTTCCAACTGGCACCGAAACTCCAGAATTCTCCCCAACGGCTGTCGGCTCCATACTGACTGGAAGCACTCTGGCGAAAAGTCCCGTCAAAATTGAGACGATTGTCAAAAGAATAATTCAAAGACAAATAATACCCCACCTCACGGGTCGTACTTTCACTCCCCTTGGGTTTACTGTCTTCCACGTATTGGCGGGCAAAAATAATATCGTTCATCTTATCGCTCGGGAAACCCTCCGCGTTATGTTCATTCGTAATATACTTACTTTGCCCTATATTAAAACCTGCATTGACGTATATCGTGTGATGGGTCGCAAACTCCCGACTATATTGCACGTCGATTTTCCCGTCCAAATTACTTTGTTCGCCATTAACCAGTTTATAAGTTCCTTTTTTATACTGGTCTTCACCTGTCATATTTCTAAATTTCAGATGATTGGATGGATAAAAATCATCCTCACGACTACGTTTCTCCGTCAAACCGAGACGTCCGGTCACCTTCATACCTGTAAAGGCAAACCACTGAATCTCAAAATTATTGATAAACTCGAAATATTTATCCTGCAACAAGGTATTCAATTGTGCATTATAAAGCGGATTGGCTTTAAATTCTATATCCTTATACCAATTATTCACCATGACACTGTTTCCTGCATCCAAATGAGGAACAATATTTTCAGAAATATTCCCATACTGGTCATAAGGCGTATAATAAGGGTTCAAAGCAGCGTATTCACTGAACGAACCGTAAGGTGAATCGTTCGCCACGTTGGAAGTAATAGTCGTTTGATTCCGGAAAAGGAACTTCTCTCGACGATACGATAAAGAAACACCACCGGAAATAGTCGTACGATCGGAACCTTTCATAACCCCCTTGATACTATTATACGACAAATCAATAATAGACCTCAACTCCCTATCTCCCAACTCCACGGAAATACCATGTTTCGTACCAATTCCCAATCGTACCGGTTTAGATAGCCAGTCTGTATTAATACCCGACACAACGGCAGCAAGTTTCTGATTGTAAATTTTCTCCGCCATTCGTTGGTTGTCATAATTTGCCTCTTCATCATCATACATGCCGAATTCCTTCTCTATTTCCAGCTTTTCGGCCGCATTACACAAATTGTAGGAAGTCAAGTCGGGAGCCTCGATAGACACACTACCATTATACGTCACCCGCAAATCACCGGAAGGATTTTTCTTTAATTCAATTACAATCACTCCATTAGCAGCCTTCGAACCGTAAATAGCCTTAGCAGAGGCATCCTTCAGAATCGTCATGCTCTCCACTCGATCCATATCCAAATCCATCACTTTTTGAATGGAAACTTCAAAACCGTCCAACACGAAAAGAGGAGCGTTCGGATCACTCTCATACGTGGCCTTCAGGTCTGTCCCTTCCATATTGATAGACGACTTACCTCGCAACACGATCTCGGGCACCGCATTCGGATCGGAACCCAATGCCATATTATCAATAAACAAGATCGAAGGATCAAGGTTTTTCAAGGATGACAACACATTCGAATTACCTACCCGTTTCAACTCCTCGCTACTGATTGTCTTGACCGAACCGGTAAAAGTATTCGCCTTACGCTCGAAAACACCGTTCACAACCACCTCTTCGATGTTTTTAGTTTCTTCTTCCATCTCCACGACAATCTTTTTACCCGGAGTTATTTCTTTCTCCACCGGTTTCATACCGATAAACGAAAATACCAGCATCGACTTTCCTGCCTTTGCAGCCGGGAACTTGAATCTCCCGTCCAAATCCGTGGAAGTACCGATTGTCGTTCCCTTTAACAAAACAGTTACACCGGGTAACGGGTTCCCGTCCGTATCCGTAACTTCTCCGATATAAACATCATCCTGTTTGCGAACACCCGGTTTTTCTTTCGAAATCACAATTGCGTTATTCTCGTACACGTACGTGAACTGTGTTCCTGTTAGCAAACGATTCATCACGGAATCAACCGTCACGTTCTTCAAATCCAGAGAAACCGGATTAATCACTTTCAATTCCTCTGCATTGTACATGAAATTCAGCCCCGTTTGTTCCTTGATTGATTTAAAAACAACACGTACATCGACTTTACTCACCTGAATGGTCACTTTTTGGCTTTGTCCCATGGAAATCAACGGCATCCATAGAATAAAACACAGCCCCAAAAGCCCGATTCTTCGTTTAGCTATTTTCAAGTTTGTTAACCTAGAAAAGAGCGCCTGCTTTCGATTTTTTTTCATAAATTTGAAAATTAAAATTATACATAGAAAAAGGATGATATAGTTATCCTTTACAGCCGAACGTCGAGCCACCGACTTTCGGCTATTTTTATCCTTTTTAATTAAAAATCACTCTTTACCGTATACCGTAATCGTTCTACCATTCATCTCGAACACGACACTCCCGGTCTTCTCAAGAATACTTAGTATATCCTTTATCTCCGTGAAACGAGTCGCATCACCGGTGAAACGCAAATTCTTCACCTTTTCATTAGCATAGAAAACCTTCGCATCATACCATATACTCAATTGTTCCATGATCTCCTCCAAACGATCGTTCACGAACACGAACTCTCCGGACTTCCAAGCGGTATAAGTATATACATCCACGTCTTCCAGTCTAACACTCCCGGTTCCCGAATCATACTCCAACATCTGGTTAGGTCTCATCATCATTTCCTGCCCCGTGGAAACTATCGTAACTCCCACCTTACCGTTCACCAACGTGGTTCGAACAATTCCTTTCCGATGAGTATTTACGCTAAACGCTGTCCCGTATACTTTTACATTCACGTCATCTGTAATCACGTGAAACGGCCTCAATGTATCTTTAGTCACTTCAAAATAAGCCTCTCCCGAAAGATGTACCTCCCGTTTATCGGAAACAAATGTCACGGGATATCTCAAACGAGTATCCGCATTTAGATACACAACCGTCCCGTCAGACAGGGTTACTCGAAACTCTCCACCCCGAGGAGTTACCAATTCATTATATTGTTGCTTCACCACCTTATCAGAATTATCTTGATAAATCAACAATCCCTCCTCATCAAGAGCTTTTACCCCATTATTCACGAGAATTTCATTCAAGGTATCCTGTTTACCCAAAACCATACTTTGCCCTCCCGAAAGAATCAAGGTGGCTTGCTTCTTACCCGCGGTAATAGATACCGGCTCCTGTTCTCTCCTCAATCCGTCACGACCGGGCAAATACAACATGAACATCACAATAGCACATGCAGCGACCGCTGCCACATACCCAAACCACCTTCTTACGAACACACGGTGTCGATATCCTATTTTTCGTTCGAAAAACCTCAAAGCCCTCTCTTCGTCAATTTCCGCAAATACCTCTTCCCGTTTCCTATTCTCCATCTCCATGTATTGCATATCAAAAAAAACTTGATGACTAGGATTTCGTCGAATCCATTCGGATAACTCCGTTTCCTCCTCCCGGGTTATTTCTCCCGTAAAGCGGCATTTTATCAATTCAATGATCCGGTAATGATAGTCGTCCATATTTTCTTATTTTGAATATAAGACAACATGGATCAAGAAACGGGGGATCGAAAAAACAAAAAAAAATCTACTCCCAAAAGTAATTTAAATCATATCGAATAAAAGAAGTAACAAGAAAGCATGTCCCATTTTTCCCCGGATATAACGCACGGATTCCTTCTTTGCCGTTTTCACCGTCTCCGAAGAAACATTCAATAAAACAGCTATCTCCTCGTTTGTCTTTCCCTGCAAATAAAGTTTAAAGATCTCCTTTCTTCGCTGCGGTAACTCTTCCACGTGCCGAAACAATGTACGATAAAGCTCCTCCTGCATGATTTTCAAATCCAACTCGTCATCTTCCTCCCGGTTCAACAAGGAATAAGAAATATATTTTTGTTCCACATCCTTATGCTTCAGATAATTTAGACAAGCATTACGGATCGAAGTATACAAAAAAGTACGAAAACTATTATAAGAAAGATATTCAGTCTCACTCTCCCACAACTGAGCGAAAAACTCCTGCACGATATCCTCACCGACCTCCCGATTTCCCACGTAACGCATTGAAAAATAAACCAAAGATTTATAGTAATTTTTAAATAAATAACGAAAAACCTCCGGCTCCTTCCGGTTAATCTGTTCAATAAATACGTCCTTGTTCATCATTGCTTTACAATCTCACGTGCGATTTTATGATACAAATATAAAATAATCTTTTTACATTAATCATGACAAATACACAAATCAGAGATTAAAAAAAATCATTAAGGACATAACATATACATTCAAAAAGAATCATTAAAATCTTATTCTTCACATATTATCCTTCACCTCCAACAAATACCTCGCAAAATGTTGCCACATCTTCCGGTAATAAAAATCCTTAGCCGGTCCCATATATCCGTGCTTCTGTCCGGGCAGAAGCACCAGCTCGAAATCCTTTTTCGCTATGATCAAAGCATTCACTAAACGTAACGTGTTCGCCGGATTCACGTTATCGTCCGCATCCCCGGTAACCAACATCAAATGCCCTTTCAACTGCTTGGCTAACTCGATATTCGTCTTGATGCAAAATTCAAAACTCACGCTATCCTCTTGTTGAACCTCTTTTATCCCGTGATGAATCTCGCTCCACCCGTAATCATAAATCGTGTTGTCATGATTTCCGGAAGAAGCCACCGCCGCTTTATAAAAATCCGGATAAGTACAAATCGCCGTCACCGCCATCGCTCCCCCTCCGGAATGTCCGAATATTCCCACCCTTGTACTGTCAATAAAAGAATACCGTCCGATCAACTGCTCCAGTCCGTACTTATTATCGGCCAACGGATAATCCCGCAGATTTCCATACCCGTACGAGTGATAAACTCTCCCCCGGTAAGGACTTCCCCCTCTATTCCCGAAGCAAACCACGACAAACCCCACTTGGGCCAATTGCGGGGCTCCCGATAAAGACGAGCATTCAAAATCCACAGGGATATATTCCGTCCAGGGCCCCGGATACACATATGATATAACGGGATATCGTTTTGTCGAATCAAAATCCATAGGTTTATACATCACCCCGTATAAATCAGTACAATCATCTGCCGCCTTCACAGTAAAACACTCCGGTTTTCTCCACCCCGTCTCGTACAAATTCCTCAAATCAGGAGCTTCCAACTCCCGTATCAACTTCCCGTCCCAATCCCGCAAAACATTCCTCGGCGCCTGATCCGGACGAGAATAAGTATCCACGAAATAACGCCCCGAAGGAGAAAAAGTCACTTGATGATTCCCTTCTTCCGGTGTCAACATCTTCACGTTCCCCTTGCCATCCAAATCCACCCGATTCAAACGGGCATAATAAGGATTCCCGCCTTTCACCTGCCCATATCCCTCGAAATAAAGCACCCGTCTCGTCGTGTCAATCCGAACAATCTTCCCGGAGGTCCATTCCCCGGACGTTACTTGATTTTTCAAATTTCCCCTGCTGTCATACAAGTAATAATTTCCCCACCCCGATCGTTCCGACCACCATAATATCTCGCTGCCATCATTCAGGTAAGCAATCGAGTACAAATCATCATTCAAATAAGGTAAACTTTTCTCGTGAATCACAACCCTCACATCTCCCGTTTCCGTGTTCACCGCACAAATCTCCAACTCCTCCCGCGTACGCTTCTTACGCTGGATAAAAAGCTGATTCGAACTCTTCCCAGCGTAAGATAACCACAACAACTGATCTTTCCACTTCTCCATTTTCACCTTCACCTGCCTACCGCCAACCACATCACACACCGAAGCTTCATATTGCGGCACATGCACGTCTCCCGCCAATGCTGTCTTATACGTTCGCACTGTCGGCCGTTTTCCCGAAATCGAAATCAATGGTAATTCCCCCACTTTCCTCAAATCCTCCCGGATCACGTACATCTTTTTCGAATCACCGAACCACTCCGCACGAGTTTCCACCCTCCCGCTTGTTGTGTCATCCCCCTTACTTCCGTACGAGAAATATCGCTCCCCGTCAAACGTCAACCTACTCTCAATCGAATCCTTCACCCGCATCACGTAAAGATCATGACATTTCACGTAAGCCACATATGCGCTATCCGGTGAATATTTACCAAACATCACCTTCTTCTTAACCGAAACAGGAATTTCACGTTTCCCGGTATCCAGCAAAAGTACCTCTTTCTTTAAATCATATCTGAAATTTTTCCCGGCATACCTAAACTCCACCTCTCGATCATCCTTCGAAAACACCAAATTCGGTAAAAACAACTCGTTTCCCTTCACCTCTTTCTGCACCCACCGACTCAAATCCCCGGCCAATCGTTCCCTGTTAAAAAGCTCCTTCTTCACGTTAGTCTTGGGATCCACGTAATAATAACGAGTCCCGTCCCCAGTTTTAAAAGAATACCAGAAACGATCACTCCCATTTATAAAATGAGGGGTTACATTCATAGAACCGACCAACATTCCGAATTTCATACTCGTAAACCGTTCCGCCTGTTCAAAATTAGCCTCCCGACCTGACTTTTTCCCTTCTATACTTTGTGCTGATAACTCATTCACGGCCAGCAAAAGCATCATGTAACCCCAGATTCTCATATTTATAAAATAATCTCGTTTATATCTATTTTTTCTCTTTCAACGCCTTATCAATAGCTTCCAGCATCACCTCCCAAGTTCCGGGCATGTAACTTGGCCCGTGATACACGATCTTCCCTTTCCGGTCAACTACAAAATACCGCGGGATACCTTGATTATAAAAAAGAGAAGCTATCCCGAAATCCTCATCCAAACCAAAGGGAAAAGTAAATCCCAGACGTTCCTGAAACTTCTTGACCTCCTCCAAATTCTTATATTTCACCAGAATCGGGATAACCACCAAATCCTTTCCTTTAAAACGCTCGAATATCCCCTTCTCGAACTTCTTCAATCCCGCAATACACGGCCCGCAATGAACACCCACGAAATCCAACAACACGACCTTTCCGCGCAACTTCTTCATTTTAACAGTTTTCCCGTTTGTCATTTTCACCTCAAAATCCGGAACCATTTGCCCCGTCCAAACCTTAAACCCGTACTTTTCGGGATACGTCTCTATCTGGGCGTCCGAAAACTTCACGCACCCGACCAATACCAGCACCAATACAATAATTCGTTTCATATCAATTTATTTAATATTTATGATCTCTATTTTTTCCGTCACCGGGGGCATACAAATCGTCTCATCACAAGCCTGATAAGTCACCGTACAAACCATCTTATCAACATCGGTTTCAATCTTTATCGGCTGTATAAAAACAACCGTTCCCTCGTAAATCCGCACCTTGGGGTCCGCATCATACGCCTTTCCTTCCGGGGTTTCAAGCTTCCCGTCAGCCCGAACACCTTCCGGATATTCAAATTGAACACTTGTCAACACGTAGGCACCTTCCTCCCCGGCACCCGAATAAATATGAAAACCCTCCTTTATCGCGAACTGCACCCGAATCTCATTCCCCTTCCTCGATGCTGTCACGACTACCGGATTCTCCTGTTGTACTCCTCCCCGACTTTCCACCTTCTGCCCCGGGAGTCTCATTCCTCGCTCCTTGTCAACAAATTTATACCCACATGATTCCGTAAAAATCAATCGTCCTCTCGCTCCATTCAACCACGCACTCCATTCTTCCGCTGTTGAAAAATGTTCCACCGAATAACGATTCAACAACCGCTCTCCCCTCTCCCTCTCTTCTCTCGCCCCCCCCAGCAACCCGATAGCCTTATCCAACAGTCGTACGTCTCCCACCGCGATACCCAATTGTTTCAAATCCTCGTCCACCGTGAAAGAAAAATCACCCGTTCCCCCGTAAAAATAATCCATATTTTCCTCCAAGTAACGACGATACGCTTCCACACCCGGACACCCGACCCGTTCCCCCTCTTTCTTCAAATAATAATTCAAATACTCCTCGTACCCTCTTACCTCCTGACGTTGCGGCCATGCCTGACTCATCAAATCACCCGGTACCTCTTTCCCTGCGGCATTCAGATTCTCCACCTCCTGTTTCAACTCCATCAACTTCTCGTTATAAGCCTCCCTCGAACTCACGTATCGGTTGAACGCATCCCGGTCGAACAAAGCCAGTTGTTGGCGCAACTTATTCCTCGTCACGTAACCATTCTCGTACTTTCGGGTTACAGGCACCTGCCCCCCGTAATGACTGATATAACATATCGCGTTCACGAACACCCGTTGCGCGGCCTCCGTCATGTAACCCGGATCGGCAGCGAACCCCCACATGAAAAAGTTCCCGTGCCTCCCGATAGACACCGCATCCCGTTTCTTATCACTCACTCCTCCCGCTATTCGTTCCCCATCGCCATTTTCCTCGAATCCATCACCAAAAGCCACGAGCCCCTGTCGATACCGATTCCGTCCTCCTTCGCGATAACCCTCCGTTTGCACCCGCCACATATCCATCACCCCGGAAACCATCACCCCTTCCACCCCGGAAACTGCGGACGAGGGGGCAATACGTCTCTCATATTTCAACTCGACAGGCAAAGGTTCCTTAAAAATCGGGTGATCCACGCACAAATCATACCCGTGAGCATCCAGACAACGGCAAAACCAGTTCAGCTTCAACCCCAGAGCCGCCCCAAGAATCCCAGCTTTATCCCCCACGAACAGAGTCGGTTTACTATACTGATCCGAGAAATAACGGGCCGAGAACAACTCTTTTGTATCCACAACATTTTCCAGCTTCTTACGCACACTCTCGGATAACAGATCAAGATTCAAAGAGTTCGTTTTCGTACTTTTTTTCCCCGGTACAACCGCTTCCGGCACCGCATCAAAAATAATCACATCATAATCCCCGGTCATTTCTTCCCGGTAATCCCGCGCATCCACGGTCCCGACCTTGACAAAATGCGACTTCAACAACTTCTCAAAAGCAGGCATACGCCCTCTCATATCTTCCTCGTAACGACTTTCCGCGATACCCGCACCATGAGCAAAATTCATCGGAGGTAATCTCTTGCCCGGATCAATCCCGACATACAAGACACGAAGATTCTGTTTATGGTCTGTATTCTGGCGGCACCCATTGACCGCCAGAAATAATACTACAGACATCAAACATAAAACACACCTTTTCATCACGATTATTTTTTAAGCTTAGCAGCCAGACTTCTAAAGTATGCCCCTTCTCCGGCATCCGGGTGAGATTTTCCTAATTGTTCCAATTTTTCCTTCATCTCCCGGGTATGCATTACCATCACCATACTATATTCATCGGATTTCGACTTTCCCTGCACCTCTCTCATACCCTCAACCATGCCTTTCACGTAAGAATATTGCATATTTTTCCGATGAACGCTTGTCACTCCCGAAACCTTATAATCATCAAAAATCATCCTGTCGAGATCAGCGAAAAACTCCTTCACCGAATAAGCGTCCTTCCCTCCGGCAACTTCCCCCCGAAACAATATTTCGATATTCCCCTCCTCTAATTTTTCTTTCAGCCAAGAATCAGCAAACCGTCTTAACATCTCCTCGGCGGTCAACCAACCGTTTTGCACGCTAAGCTCACTATTATACCACGTTGGAATACCTGCAAACAAGTAACGATTCAAAAACTCCATTGCCTCCTTTTGTTCCTTGCGGGATACATAAGACACGGGGCGTTCGTCACTCCCTTTTATCACGGGAGCGGTATACCGCCCGCCAATCAATCCTCCGACATTCTTCAAATAATCATTATACAAGGAATGTACCTGGCTATACATACCCTTCAATTCTTCCCATGACTCCCCGTCTGTTTTAGCTGTAATCTCTTCTAACCTCGGGTATATCCTTTCCAAATTTTTCATTCCCAATTCGACCACCGCAACACGATCTTTCCCCAAATCGCCCCGGGTCCCCAGGGGATCTACTTTGTCATACCCTCTATACCGCAAAACTTTAACTTTCCTTACGGATTGACACAACTGATCCAACACCTTCTTGTCCTGTTCCGGGTCAGGCGTGGCGGAATATTGCTTATATCCCCACGTGATAGCCCAACGGTCGTAGGAACCGACACGGGGAATCAAATCCTTCACATTCACCCCGTCACCCGGCTGCACGGCATAATTAAAAGGCAATTCGTCCGTCACGGAAACGGTATAACCATTCTCTGCAAGCCATTTCGGATCTCTCATCTGTTTTGCTGTAAAAGCCATACTAGCGGCATAATTGGGAAGTAAACCAAAAACTTTCGCCACTTCAGAAGACACCCTATAACGCAATATATCCATAGCCAAAGCCTCGCAAGCCCTATCATTCACGATACGCTCGTCAACCATCCCGCATTGCAACAGATAATTTGCCATTTCACTTTGTATAAAATAGTACGATATATTCAAACGGCATTTCAGGATTTCACCCGTTCTCGGATGCGCTAAAATTGAAGAACTTATACCCCCGCTAGTAGGAGAACAAGTCACAACAGCATCAGCCAAAGCCAAATCAACCGTTTGATCCGCATCTTTCACTTGCAATGCCCCCTTAAACCCAGCCTGCTCAAAAGCCACCTGCCACGCCAATATTCCTTCCCGAATCGCCGGGCGAAAACGTTCCGGCACCTCCTGAGATATATAAAACACAATCGGCTTTTCCGGGGCTACCAACTGGTTGCGCTCCACGAGAGCTTGATCCTCCGGGGCAATAGAAAGATTCCACTTGTATATCAACGACATTTTCTCCACTCCTTGCGGATTACGCCCGTAATCCAAGTAACTCAACGTCCGATAGCCAACCCTCGGATCCGCGTAACGTACTACCATGGACTTCTCCGGCAACACCCGGATAATACACGCCATCTCTATCGGAGTTATTCCCTCCTTTCCCGGTATGCCCATGAATCCCTGCTTTGCGAACGAGTGAACCCGCACGACAGAAAACTTAACCCCGTCTTCCAACCTCTCCACTCCCGTCACCTCGCATTTAGAAGCATCTATCGCTCCTCTCTCCGCACTGCCGAACCACTCCGGACTACTCTTCACCAATGCCGTGATATCAACAATCGGACTTTTCCCATCCGCCCCGTATGCCACAACATTATATAAAAAATCTACCGGTTCCAGCACCCGTTCCGACATCAGTTTATACATCCCCGAAGTCGTATCGGACACCCGTTCCCCCAGTATGCCTTTCGACAAAGACACCCTATGTCCCGGTTCCATTTTAAATACAACAACCCCCAGCCCTTCTGTCAAAGTATAAGATAACCCAGTGCCGCGCACCACGCATCCCGACAAAAACATCTCCCGTCCCAGCATCTTTACCGGAATCTCCAGATAACATTTATCCCCCATTCGGTAAACAGGCAAAATTCCATCCGTTTTTTCTACTTCCGCTTTATTAAAAGCCGAAAACACCATCGGTTCTTTTCCTTGCGCGAAAACGCCAACCGACAATACCAACAATACTATACTTATCAAATATCTTTTCATAACCAATCACTTAATCGTAAATCTGAAATCATAAATCTAAAGTTCTACAAGGCTCTTCCAATAAGCTTGTGTCAAATAATTTTTACTCTTTTCTGCCGCTTTACGGGCATCAGCCTTCACTCTCTCCTGTTGTTCAAAAATCAAAGAAGTAATAGCCGGATAATCCACGAAAGTACGCTCCATAGCCTTTTTCAAACCACCCAAATACATACGTTGCAACTCTCTACGACAAGGATCCACGGGTTTATAATTCAACGCTTCCGTGAAAATCATCCCGTACAAATCATCCATGTACTCCCGCAAACGATAAGAATCTTCCGCCATTCCTTCGTCATCTGAAATACTCAAGAAAGCCCCGACCAATTTCTCGCACATCATCCCGTACAACATCCGCATAACTCTCACCTTATTCATCCCGGCTATATCCGTCAAACGATCTTCAAACAACCATTCCGGGGCATGGAAAAAATGTTTATCCAAGAAAGCCAAAGCCTCTTTTTGCTGCTCCTTACTGGCAGGAACGACCATGCCGCTTCCCTCCGAACGCAACTTATCACACGTGAACCGTCCCCCGACATTATTCACCACGTGAGTGATATATTTCAGATACTGGTCACACAAACCCTTGTACATCTCCACCTGTACCGAACCGAAAGTATCATCCCCTTCCGTCCACACCTCCACGTTCTTCGCAATTCGCTTTAAATTCTCGATGCCCAGTTCATTTGCTTTCATATTATTATCTCCCAAATCCTCACTTTGCATCCGGGGATCACTAGGATTGTATTCGCTACCAAAAATCCGACGTTCATTCTCGTTCCTCTGCCGGGTCGTCCATGCCTGTAAATAATCCTTCTCCTCTTGCTCATCCTTCATCTCCGGGAAATACCGGTACCCCCACTCAATAGCAAACAAATCATATTCCCCCATGCGCGGCACCATATCATCCAGCGCAATCCCGTCCCCCGGTTGCGCCACGTAATTAAAACGCGCATAATCCATAATCGACGCAGTGTGCCCGTGCTCCTTCACGTAATTCTTATCCCGGATCTGGTCAATCGTGTACGTCGTACTGCTGTAAAAATTATGACGCAAACCCAAAGCATGGCCCACTTCATGAGAAACTAGGTATCTCGCCAGCCTTCCCATCACCTCTTCCGGGAAAGGAAAACGATGAACCCGCTCGTCAATAGCCCCCGCTTGTGCGAAATACCATTTCTGCAACAACTCCTGCACGCAATGAAACACAGATATACGGGCACTCAAAATCTCCCCCGTCCTCGGATCACTCGTTTGAAGACCGAGAGCGTTCCCGATTGGTGACACCTTATACGAGATAATCGAGTGACGGGCATCTTCCGGCAAAAAACTGGGATCTTCACCAGGACGGGGCATACGTTTCGCCATTATCGCATTCTTGAAACCCGCCCGCTCGAAAGCCTTCTCCCAATCCTTCACCCCTGCAATCAAATGCGGGATCATAAACTCGGGAATATCATAGTCAATATAAAAAACGATCGGTTTCCGGGGTTCCACCAATTCGCCCCGCTTATATTTTTCCATGTCTTCCGAACAGGGTTCCATCCTCCAGCGGCAAACATACGCAGCCTCTTTCGTCCTCAACGGATTCCCGTACTCCATCCCCTTTACCACAAAATACCCGACCCGCTTATCTTCGTACCTCGGTCGCATCCTCTCCTCCGGCAGCAAGCGCAACGATACCGCCAACTCCCACTCCGTCGGATTCTGCTTCACGTCATTTTTTGATTTACTAAAAGATGACAACTGCGGTGCCGCACCCGCCCCGTAGCACTTGATCATCCGAAAAATCACGTTATCCGGGAACACGCGACATCCCGCGATACTCGCCCGATCCGCCTGATACGCCCCTAACCCTAGGGTCGATTTCATGTCTTTCATCGAAAACACGTTATTATCCGTCATCAACACATCTGTCATGTCAATCAACACGCTCTCCTTTCCCCTCGCTTTCACGTCAAAAATCATCGTGACCGATCTTTTCCCCACCGCCTGCATCAGGCGATATATCTCGCTCGTCGTGTCCTTCATCCATTTATCTCCCTCCGGTTCTATCAAACGCACTTCATTCTCCCCATCCTGCACAAAACGAATCAAACGATTTGACAACGGGTCCCCCGCATACCCCAACAACTGGGTAGAAGCCCTCTCGTTCTGCGCCGACCCTTTCGCCAATACCTGCATTGCCAGAATATCCCGCCCGAGCAACGCTCTCGGTATCTCCACGAAATACCGCCCGTCCTGCACGTACACGTTAAACATCCCCTTATACGTTCGTGCCGTCGGTTTCACGAACTTCTCAATAGCAACAACCTCTTTTGCCTTTGTAATACTTCCTGTTTCCGGTAAAGAAGCCTCCCGATTTTTCGGCTCCTGCGACTTCTTCATCTGTCCGGCCCCTTCTGCCATGCACACGCCTAAACAGCACACGCTCAACCCAATGATCCTCAAAAATCTTTTCATACTATTTGCAATTTAAATACAACACACTCCCTAAGCACCGGAAATCCCGGTACTCCCGAATAAAACATACAAACAGGGAGCCGAAAAGCCTCTCGGCTCCCTAAAAACTATTTATCTATTTCTTGCTTAAAACGTTCAACGATCCCTTTCATGATCTCATACTTCTTGATACAAAACGGATAGTCTGCATACAATTCTTCAAATTTCTGCTGTGTATAAGCATACACGGCTGCGACATATTCCTTTACATCCAAAGCATCACTGATGGTAGTTTTTTGCACAAAAAGTGTCGGCGCCGGTTTATACCTTCCCACGTTTTTCCATTCGAAAAAACCTAACTCTTCGCACTCTTTACTAAAATTAGGGTCAATGGGCGCACCCGTTGATGCAAATCCCCGATACATAGTGCGATAATCTCCCCCGGCATCCTTTGTCACCTTATAAAAATCCTGTATATCATCATTATAATGCTCCATAAGTGCAGGTGCCACATTTTCAGCCACAATCATCCCAGCCCAAAACGCTTGTTCATCTTCATTCATTCTTGAAATTTCAAACAATCGCCCGGCAACAACCCCCATCATACTTCTGTAACTATACGCGGTTTGCATATTATCCGGCCAAGATTTAGGATCCGCCTTCCAATCGTAATCAATCGAATACAACGTATCCACCAAAAAAATAGAATAAGGACGATACAATAATTTAGCGGGCAAATTAGGAATAACACGATCCCGGATCAACTCGACAGCTTTCAACATATTAGCAGTATCGGACGACAACACGAAACCCGCTTCCCCCAATTGTGAAGTAATACTGTAACCGACAACAAACATCTCGTGATGAATAATTGGCTCTCCGTATGCATCCGTTCCGCGGACTTCCGTTCCAATCGTGTCATTCACAAAAATAGGTAATCCGCTTTCCCGATAAACCTGATATGCTAATTGATTAAATCGTCCAGGCTTATCTTGAATCTCAAACCAATTGGTCCTCTCTCCATTCCAAGACAAATCATCTTCCTTATCGCAACCGACAAACGAAAGAACACTTAGAATCCCGTATACTATAAATTTATTTTTCATAACTATCCTATTATATCATTAAATAGCCTCACGATCTTCTCGTTCCGGATTATCAACCAGTTCGCCCCGGTTAAATACAATCTCGTATCCGGGAATAGGCAACACGTAAGCCCGCTCCTCCTCGTACCGTTTCAGTCGGTACGTACCATTCGGAATCCCGTTAGCATTTGCTGCCGTTGCGGGTAAATAAGACACATGGTCAATCTCCTTCGATTCGGGATACTTAACACACACGGCATAGCGACGCAAATCAAACCAGCGCTGACTCTCGAAGCACAATTCCCGACGACGTTCATCCCGAATAAATTCCACCAACTCCTTACCCGATAAACCATCAATTGCCGGTATTTGCCCCCCGGCAAACCGATTCTCCAACAACTTCTTTATCGGTGTAATCGCATCCCCTCCCAACATCGCCTCGGCTTCCGCTTTATTCAAATACGCTTCCGCCGAACGGATTATAAAACAGTCAAATGTCGTCATATCAGCCAGAACATCTGAAGTTTTCCGTACAAAACGATAATTACCATTAACTTGTGACTTCGAGAAGAAACCGGTTAACCGCAAATCCGTCACCTCCGGATACTTGGTATACAAATCGCACAACTCTTGGGACACGGCATATCTTCCTATGCTTGTTTTATCAAACATAAGATACGGACACCCGTTACTTCCCTGGGTAAACAACACCTCCGGTGACTGGCTGGTATTCATATATTGAGCTTTCGTAACCCTCAATTTATCCCCAGGCACTCCTATCGTTTCTGTCAAGTCGAAATCATTTAAATTTGATAAATGAATTCCAAGCTTCATTACCCGGTCACATTCATCAGCGGCCAACTGCCACTCGCCCATGTAAAGGTATACCCGGCTCAATAATATACGCGCAGCCGCTTCGTTAACCCGATAAACTGTCGGTTGTTCCACTCCGGTCAAATTCTCGGCGGCATCTTTCAAATCTTTTACAATCTGATTGTAAACCTCCGCTATTGAATTACGGCTATAATATTTATCATCCACTTTTTCTATTAATTTAAGAGGAACTCCCGGATCTGTTTCAGCTGTCGCTTTCACGTAAGGATTCGCGTAAAAATTAACCAGCAAATAATAATAAGCCGCTCTCAAAAATTGAGCTTCTCCCTTAATCCGGCGTTTGGCACCTTTCGAATCTTCTGAAAATTCATCCACTTGCGAAATGATAACATTCGAATAACTGATGTGCGCGTAGAGCTTCTTCCAGTTCTCGTCATCGTAAGGCACTCCTTTTTCATTTTGAAACGGGACCTTGCTCCATTCGTAAAATGAACGTAAATATTCACTGGGATTACCCGAATTCCCGACAGAATAAGGTCCCGATCCAAATTCTTGAATATCATCATCCATCACGTTGAGCCACATATAGTATACTGCATTAGCCTGTCCCGAAGAAAAAACAAAAGAAGGATATCCTTCATGCTTCATGTAGCCATTACCAATCAGGACCTCATCCATATCCTCCAGCGAAGAAGCATACACCAAATCCTGAGAATATTCCTTCAGAAAATCCCCGCAAGAAACAAAACCGAGACATCCTATAATTAAATAAATTACTTTTTTCATCTTTATTCGCATTTAGAAGGTTAGGTTAATCTGGAATGAATACATCGGACGTACAGATAAATTTATCAAATCCGAAGATCCCGATTGCGTGGGATCTTGTCCTTTCAACTTTTTACTGCAAAATGTATAAAGATTAGATCCGCTCAAGTTTATATAAGCCGATTTCAGTGCAAGCTTACTGCAAAAACGCTGTGGAACCACGTATCGCAAGGATAATCCCTGCAATTTCACGTAATCGCCGGAAACCACACGCAAATTCGAATAATCATACATCGTCCAGATATTATCAGCAAACTCGTAACTCTTCCCAAACCAGAATTGTCGACTCAACGTATTCTCGAACTCCTTCTGTGTCAACAAACCGGGAACATTTGTATGCAACTCGTCTCCCGGACGCTGCCAACGATTCACAAACTCCCCGCGCATATTCGTTTCCGGTCCCGGTGCGGCACTCGTCGGCTTATTATACATCTTCAATAAACGAATCTTTGACCCTACACTGTACGAAACGTTCACCGAAAGCCCCCAATTTCTCCAACCGAAATAATTACTGATACTTCCTTGTAAAAAGGGTTCCCGGCATCCGGAACGCTCCATAACGGCCGCAAACACCTCTTCTTTGTCCATACTCGTGTACAAATCATGGGTACTCACCTCTTCACCATCGACCATCGAAGTTTCCTCCGCCCCATAGAACATCGGACGACCGTCCTCCGGGCTCAACCCCTTAAACTTATACGAAAAGAACGTGTTGACCGGACGTCCCGCTATCTGCACCGAACCATCCAGGTAATTTTTAAAAGTTATTTCATCCTCCAACACCTTATCTTTCTTTTTCAGTTTATCCACCAATTGATTAAACACGGAGCCAAAATTCGGATCAAAACGCCAAACAAAACCACGGCGTTCTCCATTTATACTAGTAGCCGTGTTAATCGGTACAAAATTCAATGACAACTCGTATCCTTGATTTGTCAACGTTCCCTTGTTCACCGAGTATTTCCCGGTACCGTTAATAAAAGACACGGTTTTACTCATAAAAGCATCCGTTGTCTTCCTGTAATAATAACCCACGGTACCGTTCAACTTGTTATTAAAGAAAGAAAATTCCACGTCAGCATTCAAGGTTAAAGTCTTCTCCCATTTCAAATCAGGATTCGGGTAATTCTGTATCTCCGATTTATACTCCTGAAAAAAATTATCCATTCCCCCCTTCTTAATAATCAAGCGGGGAGACTCCTGCGCTGACATATTTCCCTGGTAACCGAACGACAGTTTCAACGCCAACGTATTAACACGAGTCACATTCTTCAACACGTTCTCATGCAAATTCCAACGCCCTGAAACAGACCAGATCGGTAATAAACGTTCGTTACTCTTATCTCCAAATTTATTCGAAGCATCTATCCTGGCATTTGCGTTAAGAATATACGAATTCTTGTACACGTAAGAAACAGTCCCTATCAATCCGACCAAACGCGTCAGATTATTTGTCAACACCCCACGGGCACTGGCATCCGTCAACAACCAATTATTATACGCCGTGTATGGATTATCTTTATTATAAATCTCATCAATAATCATTCCTCGATCAGGCATATACCCCCTGCGAGTAATTGAAAAACCATCATAAACCGAAGAATTTAATTCTCCGATAAGAGAAGCCGTCAACTGGTGAATATTACCTGCATCCAAAAAACTATTGAAAGTCAACTGACCACGCAGATTATAATTCTCGTTTCTCGTATTCTTCAATCTCAATTCTCCCCCCTTAGGAAGCTCAGAGCTGCCAACAGCAATCGCCTTCGTGTGTACGCTCCACTTCCTTTTCTCCGCCGCATACCAGGATTTTTCACCAAAATAAGTATTATCATCCGTATGAGAAACGCCATAGGAAAATTGAATGTCCGCCTTCAAATAAGAACATATTTTATACCCCAATGCGACCGTCAGATTCAACTGATCCGTATTGATCTTATTATACGAGTGATCGCGTTCATTAAGAATACTAAAGGGTTGATCGTAGGTTCTGTCCCCGCGCTGATAAAACCAAAGAGAACCATCATCATTATAAGCTCTCACACTCCGGCTGGTATTATAAGCATAGCCTGTAAGCCCAACTTCCGTGGGAGTATACTCTTTCTTTTGCAAGTTCCCGGTTAACGAAAATTGTACCGTAAAATCACTATAATTCAAATTTATTTTCGCCAACCCCGAATAACGCTTGCTCGACTCCTTACGAATATTACCGTTTTCATCATTGTACCCCATCGAAGCGTAATAACGTATGTGATCCGTACCCCCGGAGACACTCAACGTGTGATTGTTAGAGAATGAATTTTTCATCAATATATCCAACCAATCCGTATTGCAAGTCTCCATATCCCGCACTTTCTCGTTAAATTCCCCGTAACTAATCACCCCGTTATACAAATCCGATGCGGCAGCCTCGTAACCGACCCAACTACTTAAATCTCCAATTTTCAAGCGTTTATCCACGATTTCCCTCGATATATCAATCCGCTCTTTAGAATTCATCACATTCACCGCACGATCCGTGTAATGAGGCCGACGACGTATAGAACCGCTTACCGAATAAGACACAGAAGGAGCCCCCACCTTACCCTTCTTCGTGGTAATCACGATCACGCCATTAGAGGCCTTCGGTCCGTAAATAGCCGTCGCGGAAGCATCTTTCAACACGTCGATCTGTTCAATATCATCCGGGTTCAAGCCGGAAATTGCGTTACCCAACAAATTCACGAAATCAAGATCATTAATTTGAGTAGGATCCACGTTCACCGGATCGGTCAATATCACGCCATCCAACACCCACAACGGGGCCGTAGACCCCAGGATCGTTGATGTTCCCCTGATCTTCAACTTCGGAGCAGCACCCACCTGTCCCGAATTCTGCATGAAAATCATACCCGGTACATGGCCCTCCAACATCTGATCAATCGTACTCATTCCCGGCATCATAATATCATCCATCTTCAACGAGGTCACAGAACTCGTCAAATGCCGTTTGTCCACGTTATAATATCCCGTCGAAATCACCTTTACCTCATCCAACTCCGTGGCGTCCTCTTCCAGAGTCACCTTCATCGGTTCACCGAACTTCACGGGAATCTCCAACCGCTTCATACCGATAAAAGAAAACACTAGCAACGCATTGTCCTCCTTGGACATCAAAAACTTGAAATTACCTTCCATATCTGTGGCCGTACCGACTGTCGTGCCCTTCAACAAAACGGCGACACCGGGAAGCGTGTTCCCTTTCTTATCCGTCACCCGCCCGGAAACCAACACCTTCGTATTCTCGAACTTCTCCGCACTCTTCTTGATCACGATAGAAGACATCTCGAACTTGTACTCGAAAGGAGTACCCGCAAACAACCTAGACAATGCGGAATCCACCGCCACGTCCCGCACGTTCAAGCTCACGCTCGACATAGATTTCAACTGATCGGCATTGTAGACAAAATTCAATTTCGTCTGCTCCTTGATCTGTTTAAACACCACTTGAACGTCAACTTTATTCACGTTAATCGTCACTTTCTGGTCTTGTGCCGAGGCCCAAAAAGGCAAACCGATCAGCATCACCAGAACAAATCCCCACCTACTACATAGAAGTTTTATCCTACCCGAACATAAAAAGTTCGGAAAAATAAAACACTTTCTGTTTTTTTTCATAGATTTGTTGATTAATATTAAACATTATGGATGTACACACAACATCCGTTATCAAACCGTAGGTTGCGTCAACAACTTACGGTTTTATCTTGAATCACTTACCGTGATCGTATTTCCCTTCAAATTAAACCGGACGGTAGCCGTCTCCCCGATCAGATGAAGCACATCCGCCACATCCGTGAACCGGGCTATAACACCCGTGAATCGTTTGCCCTTCACGTCATCATTAGCATAGAAAACCTCCGTGTCATACCACAAACACAAACGATCCATAATCTCCTCGATCGTCTCGTTTTGGAACACGAACTCCCCAACCCGCCAAGCCGTGTAATAGTATGTATCCACGTCACTCACCTCCACGTCCTTACCTTGCACGTCAAATTTCGCCACCTGATTCGGTTTCAACAAAAATTCCTCACCCGTCGATTTCACCCGGATACCAACCTTCCCCTCGACCAAAGCCGTCTGTACCGTTCCCCGGTAATGCGTGTTCACGTTGAACGAAGTCCCGTAAACCTTCACCTCCATATCGTTCACCACCACGCGGAAAGGACGGGTTGAATCTTTTGTCACCTCGAAATAAGCCTCACCCGTCAAAAACACGATCCTTTGCTTCCCGCTAAAAGCCACCGGGTAACGGATTTCCGTGTCAGAATTCAACCACACCCGCGTCCCGTCGGAAAGAGTCAGGGCGTATTCTCCAGCCCGGGGAACCGTCACTTTATTATATATCAATTCTTCCGTTTCCCGTTTCTCGTACACCAGTGATTTCCGTTCCGCTTTTGCCAAACTCCCCTCGATCCCGGTCTCCACGACACGAGTCGTATCCAAAAAATATGTTCGCCCGTCATTCAACTCCAGCACAACACGCCCGCTACCGGGTTGTACTCTTTCAGCCACAACCGACCCGGACATCTCCCGGCTCGTATTCATCCACATGCTAACAGCTATCACCAAAGGTAACACGGCAGCCGCAGCATACCACAAATACCGCAATTGTATCCGGCGCACCCGAACATTTTTAATCTCCCGGGCTTTCCGCATCATCTCCTCTTTCTTACTGTTCAGAACAGCCCGTCCCACCCCCTCCCACGGATCAGTCTCACCTCCACGCTTCGCTCGTTCGTAAAATTCTCGATGCCTGCCGGAAACCTGTAACCACTCTTCCAACTTCACCCGCTCATCCGATAACAAATCCCCCCGAAAACTCTTCGAGATAATCTCCCAATCAATATGTATATCTTCTTTCTTCATAATCATTTCATCTATTTCTTTCCCGAAATCACTATAAAGACAAACTCCTCTCCCGAAATGTTTACAAGAAAATCAATTATTTTTCAAAATACGGTCAGTTTTTTTCAAAAATAAAACCGGATCAAAAAATGACCCGGTAAAAATGCCTATCGGAGTTATAATAACCCATTACAATTTTTCTATCTCTTCCTTGGAAAGACCTGTTCCCTTCATAATCATCTCGACCGAAAGTCCTATATCCTTCAAGTTACGGGCAACTTCCAGTTGTTTATTTCTTTCCCCTTCTTCACGACCTTCTTCACGACCTTCCTCACGACCTTCCGCAAGTCCTTCTATTCTTCCCTCCATTCTTCCTTCTATTCTTCCTTCCAACTTTGCCCCATCCAACACGTCATTCTGAATCATCATAGCATTAATATGCTCGTCGTAAGCATAACGTTCCTCCTTACTCATATTAAAATAAGCCAGTTTTTCACGAGCTTCTTCCAACCCGGGAGCCTTCGTATCCGAACGGATAATACCAGTTTTAAGATATTCTATCCATTCTTCAAGCGGCGTCACCGCCACTTTATTAAACTCGTTCACCCGAATCAGGAAATATTCAGGGAATATCTCCGCCGGAAGCTTATGCACGATAACATCTTTCTCACGTGTGGTCACTTCCAACCGGTCGCCCGTGTGTACACCCGTGAAAGAATTCTGCCCATGATATAAGTAATCATTACCCTTGCCGATATCGAAATACAAAATACTTATGGAATAGATTTTCTTCACTTCACAATACCGATTTCCCAATGAAATATGTTCGGTAATAGCCTTTGCCACCCCGTAAAGAATACGTTCCAGATAGTACAACTCTCGAGTATTCTGTATTTCCACGATAATAATCTCACCCTTACTGTCTTTAGCTTTAATATCCACCCGGTTGAATTTATCATCAATCGCCATCTGGTTACTCTCGCTTTCAAGCAATTCTATAATTTTCACCTTCTCGCCCAACAGCACCGTGAGGAATCCCTCCAGAACCCCGAAATTAGCTTTCTGACGCAGTAATCTTTTAACCGCCCAATCAAAACGAATGTACCTATCCTCTTGTTCCATAATATTCTATTCTTTAATTACAAAGTTATGATTTTTTCCCGAACGGCAGACAAGAAACTGTATTTATTTCACACGCTCAACACTTTTCACTCAACCTGACCGCCACCGATGCATAATCACATCCCCAAACTCCCATTTATTTTCCAACAGGACCTCTATCTCCTCATTTACGGTCATCTAGCGCAACCTGTCCGAACAAAGCGAAAGCACGTTCCTTGGAAAAAAACTCCTCCGCATCCAGAAAACATCCTTTTTGACCGACTATTGCCCGAGAATTACCTGATTATTGACAGACTTAGCCTACACTTAACCGCCACCTAGCCGCCATTTCGCCGCCATTTTAGTGGGTTTTACGTTTATTTAACTTGACAAAAGCTCTTTTCAGATGTACCTTTAGAAAGTTTATAAAATAACAAGTGGGAACGAACGAGAAGGCATTAAGTAATATTTAATATTGATATATGGTACATTTCAAATCAGGCATATTCAAAGATGCTAACGGGACTTACAAAAACATGATCATCTACCAAATGAGAGGTGAAACCTACGGGAGAAAAAAACCTTCGTATGACGGGAATGCGGGCTCCCCGACACGTGAAGTACAAAACTCGCGCATGACTTCGGTCGTGACCCTTTTTCAATCAATCAAACACACGTTTCTAGTCGATTCATGGCGTTCGGATGCGCTTCGGAACAAAATTTCCTCCGGTTACAACTATTTCGTGAAAAAGAACATCAAAGCCTTCGGGGATAATTACAACGTGGGTGATTTCACGCAATTAACCCTTTGCGTGGGAACATTACAAATCCCGTTCGGGATGAAACAACAGCCCTCCCCCGCCGGGACCTGTTCTCTCACGTGGGAGGCCGCCCCGTGGATGTTACAACGCCGGGGCAAAGATCAACTGATCGCAGCCGTGATTTACGAAGACGAACCCTTCCGGGTCGAGATCATCACGAACACCGGAGCTACCCGACAAGACGGGGAAGCGACGTTCTCCGTGGATCGCTCCGATGTCAGGAACGTACACGTTTATTGTTTCTTCGCCAATGAAGACCGAGACCTGTTCTCGGAGAGTGTTTATTTCAACTTTCACTTTTAACCCGAAAATATGGCTATATTCAACTCTTCCATCTTGGAAGGAGCTTCTGGCTCCGTGGGAAACATCACGCTATACAAATACAAAAAGAAAAACGTGGTGAGAGCAAAGATCGTTTTCAAAAGGAAAAAGAAATCGGAATCCCAATGCGTGCAACAACTCCGGTTCAAAATCCTGACCCAACTGGCAGACACGTTTTGCCAGACAGCTATCGTGGGATTTCCCAGGGATTCGTGGTCGCAAGCTCGAAGAGCGTTTATCAAGCATAACCAGAAAACCGTAGAAATTGACGAAACCACGCTTGAAGCAACCGTATTACTCGAACAAGTGGTTTGTTCGGCAGGAAAACTAATTCCCCCTAACGTGCAAGTCAGCTTTCAGGGGGCAGACCGCTCCCTTCTCGTGAAATGGTTCCGGCAACCTTTATCACCGATAGCCAAAGACGAAGACGACTTGTATATTGCTCTTCTTGACACGAAAGAAAAAGATACCGCCATCTACCCGCTGGGGAAACGAGGAAATCCGGGTGAAAAGGCAATCAGTCTGCCCGAGGAGTTTACCCCGGCAAATTTACTGGGCTACACGTTTGCCATATCCTCACTGAAAACAAACACGTCCGATACAGCATTCGTGAATATCGAACGGCCCGAAACGGAATAACCTCACCGTTCCATGAACAACCGTCCCAAAGCACAGAGCACCACGACATAATCGTAACCGGAGAAGGCTTGCCTCAAACGTTCCATGCCGCGATGCAACTGAGCTTTCACGGTGTTCTCGTTCATAGCCAGCGATGCGGCAATCTCGCTATACTTGTATCCCTCCACGAAACGCAGTAAACACACTTCCCGACACTTGTCCGGTAGTTCGTCCAGCACTTGCCGGATTTTGACAAGCAACTCCTCATCCTCTACCATGTCAACATTCTGGGACTCGATGTAAGCTTCGACATACTTGCGGTTATTGCGATCCTCGATCTGGAGACTTTTCAAGTAATTCAGGCAACCGTTACGAACGGAAGCGAAAAGATAGTGTTGAATTGAAGATTTCAGAACCAGACGCTCGGCAGTCTCCCATATCCTCAGGAACACGTCCTGCACGATATCATGCGCCTTGTCTGAATCATAGATGTACTTCTCGGCGAAAAGATACAGCTTCTCGTAGTACATATCGAAAAGAATTGCCAAGGCAGACTCTTCCCGACGCTTTAATCCCATTAGCACATCATCACTTTCCATGTCGTACACATCCCGTTCCAAAGATTTACCAAACGCAAATATAAAAATAAAAACCGAGAATCAACATAAAGCAGAATGTATCAGCTCAGGCTACCGTGAATAAAACGCCCCGCCGGGGCATAGACCTTATAAACTTTTGACTAAAGAGGATGTGTCTAACAAGTCCTTTTTCTACAAAACAACTACCCCCTCCAGCTCCCCCTTACATAGGGGGAGAGTTGATAACCAAGCGTTTCCCCCTCCCGTGTAAGGAGGGGTTAGGGATGGTAGTTCTATATAAATAGACTTACTAGACACTCTCTCGATATCGCCGTTGGGAATATCGCAGATACCATATACATATCAACAACGAAACCACGGTTGAAAGAGGCGGAGCGAATCCCATGATAAACAAAGAAGAAGGATCTATCCGGCTGAACAAATATGATAATGGGATCCGGAATAAAAAAGTAGTGATCATACTGTGTATCATCGGAAATATGGAATTACCCTGCCCGCTGAAATAGGAGTTGAAACAAAACACGAAACTGACAAGAATACAATCAATACTGTATCCCCGCATATACTCCGCCGCCATCGCCACTACCGCCGGATCCTTGGTAAAAAACGCCGTGAGTGTTTCCGGCAGAAATTGCGAGTACACGCAGAACGCAACACCAAACACAAGCGCCATCGCGATGCCGGAATAGAGACATTTATTCATCCGATCAACAAGTCCCGCACCGTAATTCTGGGCCGTCATCGTTGCCACCGCTGACGACACCGCCATCGGAGGTAACATCGCAAAGACGATAATTTTTTCCACCACTCCCAAAGACGCCGAGGCGATTACTCCCATCTGGTTGACGATAACCGTGATAATCAAAAACGAAACATTCACCAACGCATCCTGCAAAGCAATAGGCGCCCCCAAGACCAAGACTTTACGGGACAGCACGCGACTCAACCGGATATCATGCCGGGTGAATTCGAAATGAAAACCCCGCCGATACAAAAAACAAAGGGCCGTTGCGAAACTAACCCCTTGTGCCGTCACGGTAGCAACAGCGGCTCCGGTGGGTCCCATGTGAAAATACCCGATCAGTACGAAATCAAGCACGATATTAATCATACAGGCCAACGCCACGAAATAAAGCGGCGTTTTCGAATCACCCAGCCCCCGCAATATACCGCACACGACGTTATACCCCACGATAAAAAGGATTCCTATCGAGCAGATCAAAATATAACTTTTCGTGTCGGCCATAGCCTCCACGGGAGTATGCATGAGCACGGCGATCTGCCCGTGGAAAAACGTCATAACCAAGGTCAGGATCACACCGACAATAGAAAACAACCACACCGAAGAACCGATCGTTGAAGCCACTTGCCGGTTATCTTTTGCCCCGGTAGCAATGGCGATCAACACAGTTGTCCCCGTTGTAATTCCGAGAATGATTCCCGTGATCGTCTGCATCACCTGACTACCGATTGCCACGGCTGCCACGCTGGCCGAATCATCGTATTGTCCCACGACGAAGAGATCGGCTCCCCCGTAAAGAGCCTGAAGTGCATTCGCTATTAAAAAAGGTACTGCAAATTGTAACAGCACTTTCGGTACGCTTCCTTGTGTCAAATCTAACTCTTTCATAAAGTTCTATCGCTCTATTATTCCAATTTTATTAAATTCCTTTTCCCATGAATAAAAATACCGGACAAGTTGAATGATCTCTACCATTCATCTTATCCGGCACTATAATTATTATTATAATCCCCTCCGATGAGGAATTTAAATATGTTCTCTTTTTCGCGGTGCGAATTTGGGCATTGTTTTTTTCATACCCAAATTATCATGCACTTTTTTATCTGTTTTTTTAAGATTTATCGAAAGTATCATCTTTATAATCTGCCCATTACTCGCTAACATGGCCCGACATAGGCTCGTTCCATCATTCCAGCCACTCGCATGTCACGTTCTCTCCCGTCTCCACCCCGGCCAGGTTAACAGCTGATCACTCTTCACCGTCAATAACCTGAAACAGACGGGGCAACACGTCTTCAAGTTCATCCACCTCATCCCAATTCTTACTGATATGAGGGGAATAAACGATCTCTTTCAACAACTGCCTCTTTTCAAGATCATTCAGTATCAAACTCTCGTATTTCCCCCTAAATTCCCTTTCCGGACATTTAGTCACGAAAGGAGCGTTGGCAAGACAATTCAAGGCCTCCACATCATATTCCTCCTGTTCCTCGGCAGTCAGCACTTCCACGAAAGAATCCGGATCTTCCAGAGTTTTCAGGTAACATTCTTTCCCGTAGAAAACGATGACATCCAGAAAATAATCAAAAACATCCACACACTCGTCATAACTGGTACATCCCATCAATATACTGGCAAGCCCCATGATCAACCCGTAATCGGCAGCCTCTTTATAAGCATCAAACAGGATTTGAAATTTGACGATGTCCTCCACCGAGTACTGTTCCAAAGTCCCTTGAATCAAACGGATTCCCTCTCCAATTGAATTTCCTTTCGAAATCCCGGCTTGTTCTATTATTTGCCAAAAAAGGTCTTTATTCATGATCTTCCAAATATTATTTCTTTATTAAATGATTATCACACACCGAATCCCTAAAAACTATACAGTCCGAATAACGACTCCCCGGAGGGGCGTACAAAACGGTATACCCTCTCATTTTTAATGCCCCTAAATATTCGACCAGATTTTTACTCGTAAAAGTACACGTCTCAATATTATTCGATCGTAAAGGATAATTGTCAGCCGTTGGATTGGGAGAATGCAAATATAAAGCATCCGAACCGCTGTCAAACTCGTGGATGATAGCAAAAACCTGTAAAGCCCTTTCCACGTGCAGACACGCCTCGGCAAGCATTTCGTAATGACGAAACAAGGCGTCCAAATGCGCTCGACGCTCTTTCCAGTACAAATCACCGTACCCCTCCCAGTCAAAATGAAGATGAGCGTAATTGAACCAATCATCTGCATCGTGAACATAAGTCAACCAATTCTCACCGGACGAAAACTCGTTGAGCCGCTCCAATTTCCGGTAATATTTTCTTAATCCTCTTCTCTTCTTCATTCTTTGTTATCGTATTCACGCAATAAATCCGGTTAACCGAGTTCCTTGAATGCTAACACGTGATTTTCAAACTCATTCCTTCAACGGAAATCCCCTCGGTACGTGCTATCGGCAACTTCTGTTCTTCGCTGAAACCGATCGTTTCACCATCCCGCAAAGTCACCCCCGACCCGATAACATAACAAGCAATCTCAAACATGAATCCCTGCAAGTCGCTCAACTCTTGTTTGCTTCCCAATATCTCCATTTCATCCTTCCCGAAAGCCGTCATACCATACGTATACACGTTGTTCCCCTCCTCATTCTGGTATAATCCCACGTAAACCCAATCGAGTAGCGGCAAAGCCTCCTCGTCCTCTCGCATCATATCTGCCACCTCGATATAAAATTCAGGCTGGAACACCGTTCCCGACGTATAAACACCAATCGCATTGGGCTGCTTCAAACAAGCGGCAACCACTTTCACGTATAACTTACCCGCTTCCACCGGGGTCAATTCACGAGGTAAAACAGCTACCAACAAGTGCGCTTTATGCGTTTTCGTGATTTCTACCGCTTCGGGCCACATATAATTCGTTCCGGCAAAATACTCTGCTTCATTATCCGGTACTTTCACCGGCATAAGACTAATTGCCACGAGTGTATCCCCGACATAAAATACTTTTGTCGTCCCCTCCTCGTCGGGATCATAATTAACTTGTTCCCCCGGAGCCTCTGTTGACACGATGCCCCAATCCTCCTTCAAGTCATACATGATCCTCTCCATATCAACATTTACCGTATTCAACAACACGGATCCGCAAAACGTTCCGCCCCTTCTTTCCCCGTTTTCTGTATCCCCGTTATTCAAGTCTATTCCCGTGACCTCGGCAAAAGACAAAGCGTTAGACATATCTTCAATCAACGAAACGAATTCTTTATCACCCGATGTTAACTCCAACCCTTTTCTCGCCGCCTGTAATGCCTCCTCGGTCTTTTCTTTGCCATATAGCAATTTACTGTACACCAACCACCCCCAAGGATAATCAGCCTCTACCCGTGTCGCGTTCTTGGCATACGGCAACGCGTCATCCAACTTCATCTGATGCATCAACGCTACAGCCAACCGATAATTCCACACCCCACTCATGCACCCTTGCTCCTCCACTTTACGCAACCACTCCTCTGCATCTTCATACATTTCCTGATTCAAATAAGCATAAGCGATACTTAACACCGCCTCATAATATTGTCCAGGAGTTTCTAGTTCCGGGAGTACTTCAATGATTGCATCGTAATCCTCCTCCTCAGCCCAATCCCTGATTTGTTGCATCAATGCTTCAATACCTGAATATTCCATATCATATCATTTAAATTATTGCCTCATCAGAAAAAACAACACGAACCCACAAGCTATAATACAAACAGAGATTAGTATCATCCCGACACGATACCCCTTCTCTCCCCATATATGTCCTAACCGATAAAGAGACCCGAACGGACGGGTTCCCTGCATCTGCAGCACCCATTCCCATCTCCGAATCGCACCAATCAGCAAAATAACTCCCACCCCGACAAACAGCCACGCCACGCAATCTGCCGGGATATTTGAAAATATATCTTTATCCTTCATACACCACTTCTTTACATCGCAGCAAATATAGGAGAATTATTCAGATGTGGTACTAATAGAGACCTCGAATATCATTAGGTACTAATTTTTCCGAACATTTCTTTTTACAGTATATGATTTGAATTGAGATATAGGTTTGTTATTCCAGATTCTTTCCAGAATAAATTCCTATTTTTGCGTAGTAGAAAATTAATATGCCATGAAAATACTAATCATTGAAGACGAAAAAGACTTGCGAGAAGTGATGACCCGATCACTCGAAAAGGAACGTTTTGTCGTGGAAACGGCTGTCGATTACCCATCAGCACTACAAAAAATCAATGATTACGACTACGACTGTATCCTATTGGATATCATGCTCCCCGGAGGAAGTGGACTTTCCATCCTGGAAGAACTGAAAAAATTACGCAAGCGGGAAAGCGTGATCATTGTGTCGGCAAAAGATTCTATCGAAGACAAAGTAACCGGCTTGGATTTAGGTGCCGACGATTACCTGGCAAAACCCTTCCACCTGGCAGAACTACATGCCCGGGTTAAATCGGTTATCCGGCGTCACCAAAGCGACGGGGACATTAAAATCGAAATCGAAAACCTCATCGTCTATCCCGACAATCACACCGTGTTCATCAACGGTGAAGAATTAAAACTCAACCGTAAGGAGTTCGATTTACTCTACTATTTCGTGACCAATCCCAACCGGTTGATCAATAAAACCACTCTTGCCGAATCGGTATGGGGCGACAATATCGACCAGGCCGACAGTCTGGATTTTATCTACTCGCAGGTCAAGAACCTGCGCAAGAAAATGAAAACCGCCGAAGCCATACCGGAAATAAAAGCCGTGTACGGGTTCGGGTATAAATTAATGACGATACCCGAAGCATGAAACTCATCCACCACACGCTAAGCAAACTCTCGATCGTGATGATCATTATCCTCTCGATATGGGCGGGCTTTTTCTATTTTAGCATACTGGACGAGATTCTGGATGAAACGGATGATAGTCTCGAAAACTATAAAAACCTTATCATCCAACAAGTGCTAAGGGACACGGCTGCCCTTGACAATCACAACGATTTGATGAGTCAATACTTCATCAAAGAGATTTCCGAACCCCAGGCAGTCCGTTACAAGGAAAGATATTTCGACTCCACCCGTTTCTACGAAACAGAATACGAATTTGACCCCGTACGGGTATTAAAAACCGCCTTCCGGGGACAGGACAAAAAGTTTTACGAATTAACCGTCATGATCTCCACGTTGGAACAGGATGATATGATCGAAGCCATGTTGCAATGGATCGTGATTCTATATTTTACCTTATTAATCTGTATCCTGATAGTCTCGGAAATTGTCTTCAAAAAAAGCCTGGCCCCTTTTTATAAACTTTTGAACTGGTTAAATGATTTCACTCTGGGCGGAAAGAATCCCCCGTTAGAGAACCCCACGAAGGTAAAAGAATTTCGCAAGCTCAATGAAACCATTCTTAAGATGACTCGACGGAACGAGGAACTGTATTCCCAACAGAAACAATTCATAGAAAACGCTTCTCATGAACTCCAAACCCCGTTAGCCATTTGTCGGAATAAACTGGAATTACTGGCCGAACGACCGGATTGCTCGGAAGAACAATTACAAGAAATAGAGGATATCCACCGAAACTTGGGCCGTATCGTGAAACTCAACAAATCACTGCTTCTCCTTTCCCGCATCGAGAACGGTCAATTCCATGAGGTGAAAGAAATTGAACTCAACCCGATCATCAAAGAACTGGTCGAAGACTTTCAAGAAATATACGAGCATAAAAACCTGCAAATCGAGGTAGAAGAAACAGCCGTATGTAAAGTACGCATGAACGAATCACTGGCCAATATACTGGTCACGAACTTGCTGAAAAATGCCATGATACACACACCCAACGAGGGAAGCATCACTATTCGCATACAATCCGCCGGGATCTCGTTCACTAACAGCACGGACGGACTCACTCTTGACCAGAATCGTCTTTTCACCCGTTTCTATCAAGCCGACAATAAAAAAAGCGAATCCACCGGTCTCGGACTCGCCATCGTTCAAAGTATCACGAAACTCTATAACTTTCGTATCACCTACTCTTTCGACGGGAAACATCACTTTAATTTACGATTTTAAATTGAAGAATTCAGTGCTTGGGAGATTTCCACCCACAAGCCCACCGTTTCTTATTCACCGAATCACGAAATCCGAAATCTCACAATCTTTATTTTTCAATTTGAAATTTAAAATCTAAAATTTAAAATTCCAAGATCTTTCCAAAATCCCCCCTTTACTTTGTACTCAGAAATTGAAACAAAGAATAAATAAGAACACTAAAATTGATAAGCAATGAAAACAAGAATGACCATTTTCGCCTCTTTATTGTTAGCAAGTTTTGCTTTTACAGGCTGTGATGATGACAATGACGACAACTACACCCCGGATGAAAAAATCGTGAACGTATTGCAGGAAAAATACCCGAACGCACAACGAGTTGAATGGGAATTAAAATACGATCATTACGTGGCAGACTTCTATCTGGACAACATCGAGAAAGAAGCATGGATCAATGCCAAAGGAGAATGGGTGATGACCGAAAGCGACATCCTTTTCAATGATCTACCGCAAGCCATACAAACCTCATTCAACGAGTCGGAATACAAAGATTGGAGAATTGACGACGTGGACATGCTCGAAAGAGTTGAACTCGAAACCGTATACGTGATTGAAGTCGAAAAAGGCAAACAAGAATTTGACTTGTATTATGCAGAAGACGGAACTCTCGTGAAAACAATCGAAGACACGGATAATGACGATAATCACCATCCCGTAACCGTTCCCGAAGTTTTGAAAACCGCGATCAACACCCAATACCCGGGGGCCGTGATCTTGGAAATCGAGGTTGAAAAAGGAATCACCGAAATTGATATCAAGCACGAAAACATCGTGAAAGAAGTACACTTCAACAGTTCCAATGAATGGTTATATACCTCTTGGGACGTGAAACGTAAAGATGTCCCTGCAAACGTGATGAGCACGATTATCCGGGATTATGCCACTTATGAAATTGATGACATCGACTACAAAGAAAGCGCAGACGGAAGCAAACTATATATCTTCGAATTGGAACAAGGAAACGACGAGATTCACGTGAAAATTGATACTGAAGGAAACGTTGTAAAATAAAACTAAACAGGAAACCTTTGAACAACAACAACGTAAAAGAACGGAGATAATAAAAACTAAACTATGAAAACAACATTAATTACCGCATTAATCTTGCTTACGACCATGTTTGCGTTCAGCAGCTGCAAAAGTGACGGGTATACCCCGGCAAAAAACGTCGTGAGTGCTTTTAAAGCCAAATATCCATCGGCAAAACGAGTAGAATGGGAAGTGAAGAGTACATATCAAGTTGCCGAATTTTATATCGGGACCACGGAAGCAGAAGCCTGGTTTGATAATAACGGCAAATGGGTAATGACCGAAAGCGATATCAAGTATAATTCCCTCCCCGTGGTGATTCGTAACAGTTTCGAATCCGGAGAATACGCCAAATGGAAAGTAGAAGACGTTGACAAACTGGAAAGAGCCGGAATGGAAACCCTTTACATCATTGAAGCGGAACTCGGAGAACAAGAAATTGACCTTCATTACCTAGAAAACGGTACACTAGTAAAAACCATAATGGATAAAGACAACAAAGGGTATCTTCCCGAAACCACACCTCAAACAGCCTTGCAATTTATTCAGCAAAAATACCCACAAGCCAGAGTAGTGGAAGTGGATCAGGAAAAAGGACTGCTGAAAATAGACATTATGGACAGCCAGATCATGAAAGAAGTTGTTTTTAACCACAATAACGAATGGGTCGTAACCACGTGGGAAGTTCGGCAAAATAACGTTCCGGCAAACGTGATGAACGTGTTGAGAAGTTCCGCTTACGCCAACTACCGGATTGATGACATTGATTACGAGGAAAGAGCTGACGGCACGAACGTGTATATCTTCGAAATGGAACAAGGTAACAAAGAAGTTTATGTCACCATAAACGCCAACACCCTTGAAGTTGTATCCACCACCCCAAAAAACTAACCCGTTACTTGTTACTTGATTTATAACTTGTAACCTGTAAACTTGTAACAAAAAGCGGCGAAAATTTCGCCGCTTTTTATACTATAAATGTAATTTTACCTCTACCGGCTTCTCTTTTACTTTCACCTCTTCTCCTACCCACTTGCCTTCTTTATTAAAATAGTTTATGGTATACACCTTATTTTTCTCAACCACAAACTCCAAAACGTCATTCATATCTTGAGTCGGCCCGGACGTACGTCCACCGCCTATTTGATCTTTACCGCAAAAAATATCAACATTAGCAGCAACCCGATCATCCGACTTACGCGTATTACGTTTATCCTTAAACATCATTACTTTCATAACCACGTGATTCCCATCCTGTAACTTGGATTGATTTACTTGATTGTAAATATCCAGATAACGTTGGGTCACATTAATAGCCGGAACATAATCAATATTATAATCCCAAACTAACGGAAAACTTTCCCCTGTCGGCTTGAAAGAGGAGGCCCAGATCGCATGCATCCGGTCATTCGGATCTGCTTTTCCGGCATCAGCCAAGAACCAAGAACGATCCAATTCGTTCGGGTAATACTCTGTAAAACACCATCTTCCATTCAACCAAACCTCACACCAGTTATGGTTTCCGCGGTTATCATGCCAGTTAGCCGTTCCGGCGATACGGGAAGGAATCCCCACGGACCTCAAAGCATCCGTCAACAAAATCGACAACCCGCTGCATGAAGCCATACCCTGACGAATAGACTCGGAAGGATTCTGATCCGGTTTCTCGCGAGCCGTGTTATAATCCACTTTCACCTCATCTCGGATATTTTTATTCACCGCTTTAATGGCTTCCTCCAACGTCTTGCAATTCTCCACGTAAGGAGCAAACCGTTTGTAGAAATCGGCACGCCATTGATCTCTCTCCTCGTTCAGTGAAGCGTAAGGCAACACATCATTCAAAAAAATAGAATCCGGCACGCTCTTCGCCCAGGCAAAACGATTACGAGCCTCGTAAGCCAATTTCACGTTCGACAATAAATCGTCCCCTTTCATGGATTTCAAATCCCGGTCGGGCATGTAAGAAATCAGAAACGCCACCCCTTCCTTCATTTCAGGAGTCGCACTCTCTAACGCTTTTGCCAGTTCCGGCTGATTTGTTCCAGACTTTTCTAAAGCTTTGTCCAACAAAGCATGGTATTTTTCCGGTACCCCCGGGTACTTTGCACAAGCAAAGCACATGCAACACAACAACAAGATAAATGTACTTCTCATAAATTATATTTGTTTATTACTAAAGTATTTCATAAACTGGGCCCTCTCGTAGAGATCCGGATTCTCGATCGACGAGTAGGAAAGCATTCCCCGGTAATCCTCAACCGTGTTAAACGCCTTGGAATCCATCCATTTCCCGATAAAATCGTTAATATCCTCGATCACGTGAATTCCTCTTTCATAAAGCACAGAACATACCTGAACCGTCGTGGCCCCCGCCAATAATAATTTAACAGCAGCTTCCCCGCTATGTACCCCAGTTGAAGCAGATATCTCCAATCTTTTGTCTTTCCCAGCCAAGATGCCCGTCCATCGTAACGTGGTTCTCAACTCCGTAGCCGTGCTGAACACGGAAGCAGCTCCCATTTCCAACGTGTTGATATTAATATCCGGTTCGTAAAAACGATTAAAGATCGTGGTCGCATTCGCCCCGTAAGCCTTGATCTTATCCACGAAAGCCGAAAGATTCGTGAAATAATGGCTGATCTTAACAGCAACAGGAATCTTTATCTGGCCTTTGATCGACTTCACAATATCGAAGTACACGTTTTCAACCTCCACGCTCTCTTTAAACTGATTTACCGGTAAAATGAAAACGTTCAACTCCAATGCATCTGCTCCAGCCTCTTCCAATTGACGGGCAAAAGTCACCCATTCTCCCCCGCTAAAGCAATTCACACTGGCAATCACGGGAATTGTCAAACGACTTTTAGCATCACGCACCAGATCCACGTATTTCTGAATCGTATTGGAACGGATATACGTCTTGATGTAATCCTCTGCTTCCGGGTATGCATCACTCATCCCATAACCAGCCTTGAACACGCCGGAGGTCTCCTCGTTTATCTGCTCCTCGAAAATAGACTTCAACACCACGGCTCCCACTCCCGCTTTTTCCATTTCCACCATTTTATTCACGTCAGACGTTAAACCACAACTCCCCGCGATAATCGGACTCCGTAATTCCAGTCCCATGTATTTTGTCTTTAAGCTCGCCATAATGATTTATTTTAATAGTTAATGTTCTTTCAATTTTTATGAAAAAAATCCCATACTTCAACAACACAAGTTATTGTAAACAAAGCGCCCCACGAAAGTTCACAGCCCTTACGGACTTTATAAACCCTTTTCCTCTTTTAGTTCATATAGTTTCTTGCCCCGAATATCGAACTTCCCACACGAACCATCGTACTCCCCTCTTCGACGGCAATCATGTAGTCCCCGGACATTCCCATTGACAACTCCTTGAACTCAGGCTTCCCAGCAAAATAAGATTCCTTCAACTCGTCAAAGATAACCTTCAAATGATGAAATTCCTGTCTGATTTGAGTCTCATCATCCGTGTTTGTTGCCATCCCCATCACACCCACGATCTGCACGTTTTTCATGTTCTTGTACTCCTCGCTATCCAAAAGAGCCTTAGCCTCCTTCATATCCAACCCGAATTTAGTCTCCTCGCTAGCAACATAAAATTGCAACAAACAAGGAATTATCCGGTTATGTTTCTTTCCCTCTTTATCTATCGTTTCCAACAACTTCAAACTCTCCACGCCATGAATCAACGACACGAAAGCCGAAATATACTTCACCTTATTCGTCTGTAAATGACCAATCATGTGCCACTCTATATCCTTAGGAAGTACCTCGTATTTCTCAGCCAATTCCTGCGCACGATTCTCCCCGAACACTCGTTGTCCACCTTCATACGCTTCTTCGATTGCCTCTACCGGCTTCGTTTTTGATACAGCCACCAATTTTACCCTTTCCGGTAAACTCTCGGCTATTCTCTTCAAGTTTTCTACAATACTGCTCATTCCTTTTCAACATTTAACATGTCCTCGAAAAACTACGGACTTACAAATATAGCGTAAAATCATCACATAATATCAGTGTAAAGCCGTTAAAAAATCAACAGCTTCACACTGACAGTTACAAATTATGCCTCCGGCATTGCAGGCAACAAGTTCCCAAGATTACATTTTACAGGAAAGTTAATCCCACAACCTGTAATTTACTAACCTGCAACAGCTGAAGGATAATAAGCGTTAAAAACGTTTACAATCCTGACACTATCAAGGATTTTTGTTAATTTTGAATTTTGAAAAAGCGAAATCATGCACAGGTATTTTATAGAACTAGCATATAACGGAAGCGAATACAACGGTTGGCAAATACAACCCAATGCACCTTCCGTTCAGGAAGATATCAACAAGGCCCTTACCCTCCTGCTGAAACAGGAAATTAACGTAACCGGGGCCGGACGTACAGACACGGGTGTGCATGCCTCATTCTTTGTAGCCCACTTTGATTCTAACATTGAAATCCCTAACACTAAAGCTCTGATCGACAAACTCAACCGCTTTCTAGGAAAAAATATAGCGATCAAAGACATCTACCCTGTCGTGCCCGATGCACACGCTCGCTTTTCCGCGATATCACGCACGTACAAATACTATATAAACAAAACGAAAAATCCTTTCACCTATCCGTTTGCCTACCGACCGCATCCGTTACCGGATACCCGGTTGATGAACGAAGCCTGCGAACTCCTGCTTCAATACGAGGATTTCACCAGCTTCTCGAAACTGCACACAGACGTGAAAACAAATATCTGTCACCTAATGGAAGCCGGGTGGGAAGAAACCGGAGAGCAACTCGTGTTTACCATAAAAGCCGATCGTTTCCTACGGAACATGGTCCGCGCAATCGTAGGTACATTATTGGACATTGGCCAAAAACGTATCACGCTGGAACAATTCCAACAAATCATTGAAAGTAAAGATCGTTGTAAAGCGGGCACATCCGTCCCCGGGAATGCCTTATTTCTCTGTAACATCGAGTATCCGCCATGTAAATTATTAAAATAGAAACTCATGAAAATAAAATTATACCTCATATCCGTGTTATTTCTGTTTTTATTCTCGTTGACGACCTCAGCTTCATCCATCAAGCTGTCAAAAGATGCCACAATTAGCATCCTAACCTGCTCCCCAGGCAACGAGCTTTATTCCCTTTTCGGGCACACGGGTATCCGGGTTATCGACAAGGCAAACAATTTGGATATTGTTTTCAACTACGGGACATTCGACTTTCAAACCCAGGGATTCTACTTGAAATTCGCGCAAGGCCTGCTTCCTTACCAGCTATCCTGTTCCGAATTCCGTCGTTTTCTAGCTTCATATATATATGACGAGCGCAGCGTGTATTCCCAAACATTGAATCTCGATTCGATCCAAAAACAATACCTCATGGATCTCCTCCTAGAAAATTACGAACCGGCCAACCGGGAATACCTCTACAATTTTCTTTACGACAACTGTTCTACCCGGGTAAGAGACATCATCGAGAAGAGTACCGGTAACCGCGTCACGTGGACGGCTCAACCCTCCACGAAAAGCTTCTGGAACCTGCTGGACGAATATCTAGGCCGTGCCCCGTGGACACAATGGGGTATCCACACGATCCTCGGTTCCCCGGCAACTTCAACCGCAACCATTCGGGAACAAATGTTCCTTCCCGATTACCTCATGTATCATCTGGACTCGGCTTCATACAATCAAACTCCACTTGCGCAGCCAATCGAAACGATTTACGAGGCCCCCGAACAAAATCTTTCAAATCCTTGGTATCTTTCCCCGTTTTTCGTTTTCACTATTTGTACGCTAGCTCTAATCCTTTTCTTGCAAAAAGTCAGAAGTCGGCGCCTATTAAAAGCAATCGCCATTCCATTTTTTATCGTCACGGGGATTATCGGTTGTCTCATCGTTTTTCTTTGTTTCTTCACCCAACATCCCACGATGTTCCCCAACTTTAACGCACTTTGGGCAAACCCGTTAAACCTCATCGTGGCCTTCTTCCTCGGGAAAAGACCCCTCCCCTGGATCATCAATAAATACTTGTTCCTGTACCTCTATCTTCTGATCATCGGTTTTCTACTCTGGTTCCTCTTCGTCCCAGCAGTCCCCTACACCTCCATGATCATCATGGTATGGATGATGTACCTCTGCATTCGTCTTCGACAAAGAGAGAAATAATATTTTCCATTTTCTTTATCCCAGCCCTTGCAGATTTAAATAAAACCTCTATATTTGCACTCGCAATTCAGCAATGGTACCATAGCTCAGTTGGTAGAGCAAAGGACTGAAAATCCTTGTGTCCCCGGTTCGATTCCTGGTGGTACCACTGAAAACAAGAGAGTTACAATAGTAACTCTCTTTTCTTTTTACTTGTCAAGCTTGACATGTCAAGCCCAAAGTTAAACCAAAATTGAGAATGAACGCTGATATTAGTAATCATTTTATACCTTTACATCAATTAATTCCACGTGTTATGAAAAAATCAGGCATTCTCATTTGCATATTCTTCCTCGTAACGATCCACTTCGGAAATTCCAGTTGCTCACACCAGACCACAAATAAATTACAGATTACCACGTCCAATGTTACGATCAATATAGACACCATTTACGTGAACACCTATGGGATATTGGGTAATAGCATTAAAATTAAAGATAAATACTACACCATATTCCGCATATTCGACCGGAATTCCACTCTTAATAAAGACAAATTTATCATCCTTGATACAAAAGGTAAGATTCTCCACCAAATGGATGTCCCGGAAGATATAAAAAACACGTACAACTACTCGCTAAAAATTCATAACGACAGTTTGATTGCCTATATTAAGTTCTACAACAAAATGATATACTTCAATGAAGACAGTCTGAAATGGCAAAATATCAAGACGCTAGACCTCCCGTTTTATGAAGATAAAGAATACATCGTTACCGTCAACGACATGGGAGAATTCGGCAGTACTGTCTTTTTTAAAAATAAACGTACAGGCTTGAAATACGAAGGATTCTCCCACCCTCTTGTGATAAACAAATATCACAACCAATACTACATCACGAACTATCTTCCACATGACTACGGCTTTTGTAGTATCGTAAAGATTAATGACCCGCAACAAATGAAAGTTAGCACAAAAGATGAGAAATCTTTTGATTTTAAAAACTGCTCCCGCAAAGGAATGGAAAAATTGCTAGACACTACTGGATTCTACATACCAGTATCTTTTATTCATCGAGATAAACTATTTCACCTGCATTCCGACAGGAACAACACCTACATTGCAACATTCATAAATAAAAAACTCACGAACATATTTACTCTACCGGGATATACCAATATCACTTATCAACAGAAACTTCCCGATCAATCTCAATTTGCTACATTTGTAACAGATAACGAAAAAATACACGGGTTTATCGAAACCACACCCCAGGCAATCAACATCCGTTATGTTATCACCAACGGAAACTCCGGTTACGACTATAACGAGGAATCCCTGTTTTTTTAAAGAATCCCGAATCTTCAAAATTTCTACAAAATCGGTATTTATTCTTGTAGCACAAAAAATAAATATTATGGCTTTACAAGAAGAATTTGAATTACAAGGGAATTGGCTATTTAGGTACAGGAGTATATTACCTGTCAGCATCTTATGCGTGGGAACGATAATCTATATTCACACGATCCATACCCCGGGGGAATTGTTTATTAACATCGCCCCCTATTGGAAGTACTACGAAAACGCATGTTTGTTTGTCAGTCTTACAGGACTTTTCATTAGAATAATCACCGTTGGATATACACCGGTTAGAACTTCAGGAAGAAACACGAGAACACAGGTAGCGGACAGTTTAAACCGGACCGGAATTTATTCTATCGTGAGACACCCGCTTTACCTGGGCAATTTTCTGATGTGGTTGGGAGTCTCGTTACTTACTTGTAACCTGGGATTTATATTCATTTCCATACTAGCTTACTGGCTTTATTACGAGCGCATCATGTACGCGGAAGAACAATTCCTACGTGCCAAATTTGGGGTCGCCTACATAAATTGGGCCGAGAGGACGCCAGCTATTCTACCCGACTTCAGGTCGTTTGTCAATTCGCCCCTATCCTTTTCCTGGAAGAAAGTACTGAAAAAAGAGAAGAACGGATTCTTCGCTTTATGCCTTATATTCATGATTTTCGATTGTATTAAAGTATATCTGGAAGAAACGTCACAATATAACTATCTCCTGATAATATCAGGAATAACGGGGGGAATCATCTACTGTATCTTAAAGTACCTGAAGAAACGAACCTGCCTGTTGAACGAGCGAGGACGTTAATTTTCGAGATTACCGGATAACGATATGATATTTAATACGTAATTTTGCAATAACCTAACCGCAATAAATTATGTGGAAATACTATGCACTTTTATCGGCAATCTTCGCGGCATTGACAGCCATCTTTGCTAAGATCGGAGTAAAAAACATTAATTCTGATTTAGCCACGGCGATCCGCACCTTTATTATTTTACTAATAACCTGGGGAATCGTATTTTTCGGTAATCACACCGGAGAAATAAAAGATATCAACCGTCACACGTGGCTTTTCCTGATCCTGTCCGGAATAGCCACCGGGTTATCCTGGCTCTTTTATTTCAAGGCATTGCAAACCGGCGACGTGTCCCGTGTTGCCCCTATCGACAAATTGAGTGTAGTTATCACCATATTCCTCTCCTTCATCTTGCTGAAAGAACCCGTGAGCCCGAGAGTTATCATCGGGGGCTTGCTCATTGCGAGTGGAAGTATTATAATGATCATGAAATGAAACTATTAATTATTGAAGACCAGCGGGAACTCTCGAACAGTATTGTAACCTTCCTCCACTCGGAAAGTTACTTGTGCGAGCAGGCTTTCAGTTTTGACGAAGCCATGGAAAAAGCCAGCTTGTACACCTACGACTGTATTCTACTGGACCTGATGTTACCGGGAGGCAACGGGTTGGATATCCTACGTGCCATCAAGCAACAAAACAATCCGGCCGGGGTTATCATTATCTCGGCCAAAGACTCCCTGGATGATAAAGTCAACGGCATAAAAATAGGCGCGGACGATTACCTGCCCAAACCCTTTCATTTAACCGAGTTGAGCATACGCGTCTACGCCCTGATTCGTCGTCGGCAATTTTCAAGTAATAACACGCTGCGCAGCAACAACATTCATATCGACTTGCTAAGCAAAGAAGTTCGTGTTAATGAACGGGTTATCGTACTCACGAAAACAGAATATGACCTTCTGCTCTTTTTCATTGGCAACCGCAACCGGGTTATTTCCAAGAGTGCCATGGCAGAACACCTGAGCGGGGACATGGCTGACATGCTGGCCAATCAAGATTTTGTCTACACGCACATAAAAAACCTCAAAGCTAAACTAGCTGACGCCGGTGCTGAAGATTGTATTAAAAACATTTACGGAACCGGTTACAAATGGGTAGAATGAAAAGTCTTCTTCACAAGACGATGTTCCAACTCGCGATTTATATCATCGTCATCATGCTTCTTGTCACCCCCCTGTTCTATTTGCTGACCAAGCATTATTATGCGGAAGACATGATTGATATCATCGAGGCCGCACAACAAAACCTGCCCCTGCCCGAACTTGACCTAGAAGAGGATATCATGCAAGGCGTGATGATTCAATTCGCCCTGATCAGTTGCGTGTTAGGAGGAGCCATCATTCTTGTCACACGCTTTATATCCAAACGTTTGTGGGAACCTTATGAAAAAACACTCCAGCAATTGGAGGAATTCCGTTTAGAAAACGGAATTATTCCCCCGCTCGCGAAAAGCGATATCAAGGAATTCACGCGCCTAAACCTAGCTTTGAACCGGTTAATGGAAAACAGCCTGAAAAGCTACCAGACACAAAAGGAGTTTACCGAAAACGCTTCGCACGAACTTCAAACTCCCCTCGCAGTATTTCAGAGTAAACTGGATCTTTTGTTACAACAACCCGACCTGACAGAACAGCAAGCCGACATCGTTCAAAGCCTCTACGAGGCAACCAACCGTTTGTCCCGTCTGAACAGAAACCTGTTACTGCTTGCCCGTATCGACAATAACCAGTATAAACACGTGGTACAGCTTGACGCGGTAAAAATCTTAAAAGATATATTACCTACCATGGAAAGACTCGTGGAAAGGATAACCATACACGCGAACTTAAGTTCTACCCCTATTCTCGTGCAGGCCAATCATTCGTTACTAGAAAGTCTGATCAACAACCTGATTGTAAATGCAATCCGCCACAACACGACAAGCGGTAAAATATTCATTTCCATGCGTGAGCGTCAACTGGACGTTGCCAACACGTCAACCGAAGGACCACTTGATGAACACTTACTGTTCAACCGATTCTACCGTCCGTCCGAAAAAGTAAAGGGAAACGGGTTAGGATTAGCCATAGCGAAGGCCATTTGCGAATACCACGGCTGGCAAATACACTACACGTATAAAGAAGGTTTACACCTATTTACCGTACATTTCGACATACAAACCGCCTTTCCCCGTTCCGAACATAAACCCGATAACCTGTAAAAACGGATATTACTTCTTGTAATGATCCCGGTAAATCACCTGCTTGATGCGTTCCGTGAACTCTCGCAGGCGCTCCGGCTGCCCGTTGCCCATGATCCACAGCAACCCGGCATCCTTATCCTCCCGGTAAGAGGGTTGGATAAACGTAGTATCCAGAATCTCGTAACCGTTCCGCTTGTAGTAATTCACCCGGCGGGTCGTCATTTCATCCGTGGCTGGTTCCACTTCCAACAGGCGCGGGCCGTCAAGATGTAGCGCAATATAATCCAGCACTTGCTGCCCGATCCTCAGGTTGCGCATGGATTCAAAGACGGCCAGATGTTCCATGTAATAGAAATCCTTCAAATCCCAGTAAATAAACAACCCGGCCAGTTCCCCGTCACACTCGATAGCGTTGAAATACATCTCCGGTTTCTCCCGGATCATCCGTTTCAACTCGTCAATATCCCTTCTCTCCTCCAGCGGGAAAGCGGCTTTATATAACGGGATCAGTCGTTCCAACCGATCATCATCAGACTTTGTTATTCGAATCAAATTCATCATATCATTCACATTTTGAATGTTCGACAATCATTATATTTATCCCCGTCTATTCAACAAAAAAGCCGGGATCAAACGTTTCACCGGAAAATGTCCGGGGTGATTAGACAAGATCACGATAAACACGGCTACCAGCACGACACCGACACCGCATACCTGACCGACACCGAAACGCTCGCCCAAGAACAGCACCCCCATACTCACCGCCGTCAAAGGCTCCATGCACCCCAGAATAGCGGCCGTGGTCGATCCCACGTGTTGTATTGCCAGTATCAACGTCAAATCGGATACCAGAGTTGCGAGCAAGGCCAACAAAAAGATATACACGGCAACATTCAGGCTGGGCATCATATCCAGCCCCTGCCCTTTCACCAGAATATTCCCCCAAAAGATCACTGCGCAGACAAGCAACATGTAAAACGTCATCTTCAACCCCTCCATATCCCGGATGCACGACTTGTTCACCCCGACAATATAAATGGCGTAAGTGGCAACGGTCGACAAGACCATGACAAGCCCCTTGAAACTGATCGTCCCCTGTCCCTCGCCACTACTCAAAAGATAGACCCCCAAGATAGCCAACGTCGTGGCAACAATAACGGGTAGAGATATCTTATCCTTGAAAAAGGCGATCATGATGACCGTGACCAGAACCGGGTACAGGAAATGAATCGTTGTCGCTACCCCGCTCGGTATATACAAATAAGAAGCCGTCAGGAACAATGCCGTTGATGCGTAAGCCGCACCCAACACGAACAAAGTCCCCAATTCTTTCAACGAGACCCGGAAATTCTCCCGCCGCACTAACAAATAAATCCCCACTACCACCGCCGAGATCGCGAAACGATAAAACAATAACGAATCCAACCCGACCCCTTCCTTCAACGCCGGGATAGCGAATAGAGGGATCAACCCGAACGTGGACGAAGAGATCATGGCCAATAGCACACCTTTCAACTGCCGCATATTCTTTCCTTTTTAAAATTAACGGTCACAAAGGTCTATAAAATTCCCGACTTTTCAATTTACACATGTTAAAAAGGAGTTGCCTTCGGCAAGTTACAGGTTACTATCACCCCCCGACCCCTCCCATGAGAGGAGATGCGCGCAAGGAGATGCTTCAACCTAGTACCACGGCATACTCTCCCCCCCCGTGCAAGGGGGGGAGCCGGAGGGGGTAGATTGAAAGCTAAGAGTTTAAAACTAAAAGCTAAAAGTGAATAGATTCAGTGAATCTAAAAGACATCAGCCTTGCGGGGGGAATCACTTCATCCGAAATCACTAAATTACAACATCATCCTGCCCTCGCGCAGCCGAAATCTTCAATCTAAAATTTAAAATCTAAAATTATTGCACTCCCGCCCTGATCCGGCTCAAAGAAACCTGTGAAATGCCGAGAAAAGAAGCGATATGCTTCAAGGGTACTTTCCTGAATATCTCCGGTTCCCGTTCGAGTAGCAGGTTATAGCGTTCGTTGGCGGACCTGTAATAGCGTTCCATAAACAGCCTCTCCAGTTTCAATATCACCCCGTCCGACATCCGGCGGCCCCAGTTCGCCAGCTCCGTGTTGGAATCAAACAACCGGTTCAGCGTCTCGTTCGAAATCTTCAACAGGTCGCAATCTTCCATCAGTTCCACGTTCTCGTACCCCGCGGTAGCGAACATATACCCGTTCATGGACACGAGCGACATCCCCTCGGAGGCGAACCAGATCGTGATATCCCGGCCTTCCCTGAAAATAAATCCTCGCGCAAACCCACTGATCACGAAATAAGTATACTTCGCGACGGTTCCCTCCCGCATAATCATCGTACGTCTAGGCAGTACCACCCGTTCCGTGTGGTCTATCAATAGTTGAATAGCTTCATCCGACAAAGGATACGCCTCCCTGATTTTTTGTATAAATGTTTCCATGCTCAAACTTTTCGGCAAAGGTAGCGTAATTAGAGAATAAACAAATTGATTTTATCTCGATGAATTATAATATTTCTATAAAAGAAACAATATTCCAGATTTCAGATTCACATTTTGGTACACCTTTTGCCTATAAAGTGTCAACATCAGCAAATGATGGCGTTTTAGCCTTGAAAACAAATATTTAATATCTAGCATATGAAAATTCAAAAATCAATGATCATTTTGTCTCAAAGGTTGATTGTCGTTATGTTGGGTGCAACTCTCTTTGCCTGTGGCAACAAACAGGCAGGATTTCAAGCGGGAGTACCCGAATACGCGGTAATAACAATCGAACCCAGCGTGTCGAAATTAAACAACGCCTACCCGGCGACAATAAGAGGATGTCAGGATGTCGAAATACGCCCGAACGTGAGTGGATTTATCACGCAACTGTGCGTGGACGAGGGATCGGTCGTGAAAAAAGGCCAAACGCTCTTTATTATAGACCCCGTGCAATACGAGGAAGCAGTAAATATGTCTCGCGCCGCCGTTAACGTGGCTAAAGCCGGGGTGGCAACCGCCAAACTCACCGCCGAGAACAAAAGGGTACTGGCACAAAAGGGTATCATCAGCACGTACGAGCTACAAACCGCCGAGAACACCCTGGCCTCGCAACAAGCTAACCTGGCACAAGCAGAAGCCCAGCTAATCAATGCCGAGAAAAACCTGTCCTACACGCGGGTAACCAGCCCCTCGGACGGTGTTGTCGGTAAAATACCCTTCCGCGTGGGAAGCCTCGTGAGCCCCAGTTCGGCCACGCCGTTAACCACCGTGTCTGACAACTCCAAAATGTTCGTTTACTTTTCCCTGAACGAGAAAGAGATATTGAAACTAACCCGCCAGACCAAGGGAGCCACGCAAAACGCCTTGAACGAGATGCCCGCCGTGGAGCTGAAACTCGTGGACAACACGATCTATTCCGAGAAGGGTAAAATCGAAACCCTCAGCGGTGTCATTGATCCCGACAAGGGAGCGGCCAGCGTGCGCGCCACCTTCCCCAACCCCGACGGTATCCTGCGTAGCGGTGGTTCCGGCGTGGTACTGATGCCGGAAGAAGACGACGCGGCCATCGTCATCCCGCAAATGGCAACGACCGAAATCCAAGACAAGAAATTCGTGTTCGTCGTGTCGGACAGTTCCGTGATCGCCACCCGCGAGATCAAAATCCTCCCCGTGAATGACGGGAAAAACTACGTCGTTACCGAAGGTTTGAAACCGGGTGAACGCATCGTCGTTGAAGGCATCGGCACATCCGTGCGCAACGGCATGAAGATCAAACCGATCACTCCCGCCGAATCGGCAGCCAAACTCCAGCAAGTGGCCGGACAACAAACCGCCCGGAAATAGAGAGATCGCTCTCGGGCAGAACATAAAATTAATTTGCAAAACGCAGAACTATGAAATTGGATAAATTTATTAAACGCCCGGTACTCTCGACGGTTATCTCCATCATAATCGTCATCTTGGGTATCCTGGGCCTGGTGTCCATCCCCGTCACCCAGTACCCCGACATCGCTCCCCCGACCGTGCACGTCAGCACGTCATACACCGGGGCGAACGCCCAGACGGTACTGAACAGCGTGATCGCCCCCCTGGAGGAGCAGATCAACGGCGTGGAAAACATGATGTACATGACCTCCACCGCCACCAACACGGGTGATGCTAGCATTGACGTGTATTTCAAACAGGGAACCGATCCCGACATGGCCGCCGTCAACGTGCAAAACCGCGTGGCCAAAGCGCAGGGACTTCTCCCCTCCGAGGTTACCCAGGTCGGTGTGATCACGAGCAAGCGCCAGACCAGTATGTTACTGGGTTTCACGATCTACAGCGCTGACGACCGTTTCGACGAAACCTTCATACAAAACTACGTGAAGATCAACCTCATCCCCCAGATACAGCGTGTTCCCGGCGTGGGCGATGCGATGGTGCTGGGAGCCGACTACTCCATGCGTATCTGGCTAAAACCGGACGTGATGGCACAGTACAAGTTGATGCCTTCCGACATCACGATGGCCCTCGCCGAGCAGAACATCGAGGCCGCCCCCGGACAATTCGGTGAAAGCGGTGACCAGTCCTTCCAGTACATCATGAAGTACAAGGGACGCCTCCAAACGTCCGATGAATTCGAGGACATCATCATCAAGGCCACCGCCGACGGCGAGATATTAAAACTGAAAGACGTGGCCCGCGTCGAGCTGGGCGGTCTGTCCTACGGTTACGCCACCCGTTCCAACGGTCACCCGGGAGTTACCGCCATGATCTTCCAGACGGCAGGTTCCAACGCCACCGAGATCATCAAAAACATCGAGAACCTGTTGGAAGAATCCTCCAAGGACTTCCCTCCCGGTGTCGAATACGATATTCTACTGAACGCGAACGACTTCCTGTTCGCCTCCATCAGCGAGGTGCTGAAAACCTTGCTCGAAGCCTTTATCCTCGTGTTCCTCGTGGTATTCATCTTCTTGCAGGACTTCCGTTCCACGTTAATCCCGGCCATAGCCATCCCCGTCGCGCTCGTCGGCACGTTCTTCGTGCTCTACCTGATCGGATTCAGCGTCAACCTACTGACGTTAAGTGCTATCGTGCTGGCCATCGCCATCGTGGTCGATGATACCATCATCGTCGTCGAGGCCGTCCACGCTAAACTGGATCAGGGATACAAATCCCCGCTAAAAGCCTCCATCGACGCCATGAACGAGATATCGGGAGCCATCGTATCCATCACCCTCGTGATGATGGCCGTGTTCATCCCCGTGAGCTTCATGACCGGGACCTCCGGCACGTTCTACCGCCAGTTCGGTCTGACGATGGCCATCGCCATCGGACTGTCAGCCGTCAACGCCTTGACCCTGAGTCCTGCGTTATGCGCCATGTTCCTGAAACCGCATGACAAAGACGGCGAGAATCACAAGAAAAAAGGATTCATCAACCGTTTCCATGCGGCCTTCAACACCGCCTTCGACATCACGCAGGCCAAATACAAGAAAGGAGTAACCTTCTTCATCAACCACAAGGTCACCTCTTTCATCACCGTGATCGCCAGTGTCGTGATCCTCGTGCTATTGATGCGGGTCACCCCGACGGGTATGGTCCCCAACGAGGATACCGGAACCTTCTTCGTGATCGTTGACCTTCCTCCCGCCACCTCGCTCGAAAGAACCCGTGCCACGCTAGCCGAGGTCGAGAAACTACTCGACGCGAACGACGCCGTAGCCTCTTACACCGAGGTAGCCGGGTATAGCTTCCTCGCCGGGCAAGGTAGCTCCTACGGGACGTTCATCTGCCGTCTGAAACCGTGGGACGAGCGTACCAAGGAACAGGACGTGAGCAAGGTGACCGGGACGATATACGTGCAGGCCATGCAAATGGTCAAAAACGCCCGGGTTCTCGTCTTCGCCCCCCCGATGATACCGGGGTATAGCGTGACGAACGGTTTCGAGTTCAACCTCCAGGACAAAACTGGGGGAAGTCTCGACGCTTTCTACAACATCGCACAGAACTTCCTCGAAAAGCTGAACGAGCGACCGGAGATCGCCTCCGCACGTACCTCCTTCAATCCGAACTACCCGCAATACATGGTAGACGTTGACGTGGCCAAGTGCAAGCAAGCCGGGATAAGCCCCAGCACGATACTTTCCGTGCTGCAGGGATACTACGGTAGTATGTACGCCTCCAACTTCAACCGCTTCGGTAAACTTTACCGCGTGATGATCCAGTCGGACGCCAACTTCCGCGTGAGCCCGGAGACGTTGAACCAGGTCATGGTTCGCAACGGGAACGAGATGGCCCCGATCTCCCAGTTCGTGACCCTGAACAAGATATACGGGCCCGACAACATCAAGCGCTTCAACATGTTCACCGCCATGAGCGTCAACGGGACCCCGGCCGACGGGTACAGCTCCGGCCAGGCCATCAAGGCCATCGAAGAAGTGGCCGCCACGACATTGCCCACGGGCTACGGCTACGAGTTCTCCGGTATGACCCGCGAGGAACAAGGTTCCAGCAGCAGCACCACGGCCATGATCTTCTTGCTCTGTCTCGTGTTCGTTTACCTGTTGTTGAGCGCCCAGTACGAGAGCTACATCCTCCCGCTGGTCGTGATCCTCTCCGTGCCGTTCGGGTTGATGGGTAGCTTCATCTTTGCGCAAATCATGGGTGTCGACAACAACATCTACATGCAGATATCACTCATCATGTTGATCGGCTTGCTGGCGAAAAACGCCATCCTGATCACCGAATTCGCGCTGGAGCGTCGCCTCTCGGGCATGAGCGTCGTCTCGGCCGCCGTGCTGGGAGCCTCCGCCCGTCTTCGCCCGATCCTGATGACCTCGCTCGCCATGGTAATCGGACTGTTGCCCTTGATGTTCGCCAGCGGCGTGGGTGCCAACGGTAACAACACGCTGGGAGCCGGGGCCATCGGTGGAATGTTGATCGGTATGATATGCCAGATATTCATCGTTCCCGCGCTATTCGTCGCCTTCCAGTACTTGCAGGAGAAGATCAAACCGATCGAGTGGCACGACACGGATAATGCCGAACTTGAATCTGAAATAGAACAATACACAAAATAAAGAAAGATGAAACAAGTTTTAATATACACGATATGCATGGGAGCCCTGTTAAGCAGCTGTAACGTCTACAAGCGTTACAGCCGTCCCGACACGGACGTGCAAGGCCTCTACCGGGACCCCGTATCCGCGGGCGACACGCTGGTTTCCGACACCTCGAACATGGGCAACCTGCCCTGGGAGAAAGTGTTCACGGACCCGCACCTGCAAACGCTGATCCGGCAAGGACTGGAACAAAACAGTGACTTGCAGACCGCCCTCCTGAAAGTGAAAGAAGCCGAGGCCGGGTTAATGTCTTCCCGCCTCGCCTACCTACCCTCCCTGGGATTATCGCCCCAGGGAACGGTGAGCAGCTTCGACAAAGCCGCCGCCTCGCAAACCTACACGCTTCCCGCTGTCGCGAGCTGGGAAGTCGACCTGTTCGGCAAGCTGACCAACGCCAAGCGGGGAGCCAAGGCCGCCTTGCTGCAAAGCGAGGCCTACCGCCAGGCCGTGCAGACACAAGTGATCTCGTCCATCGCTAACTCCTACTACACGCTGCTGATGCTCGACAGGCAACTGGCCATCACGGAAGAAACCGCCGTCCTGTGGCGGGAAACCGTCGAGACGATGAAAGCCATGAAAGAAGCCGGGATGGTGAACGAGGCAGCCGTCGTGCAGAGCGAGGCCAACAGCTACATGATCGCCGCCTCGATCCCCGACATCAAAAAAAGCATCCGGGAAGCCGAAAACGCCCTCTGCCTGTTGCTCAAACAAGCCCCGCAACGCGTGGAACGGGGACGGTTGGAAGACCAGTCCCTCCCTTCCCTGCTGAATGCCGGGGTTCCCGTTCAACTGCTGGCCAACCGCCCGGACGTGAAAGCGGCCGAGATGGCCCTCGCCGGGACGTTCTACAACACTAACCAGGCCCGTTCGGCCTTCTACCCCCAGATCTCCATCAGCGGGACGCTGGGCTGGACGAATAACTCCGGCATGGGAATCGTCAACCCGGGCAAGATGATCGCCACCGCGGTGGGATCACTCACCCAGCCCCTCTTCAACCGGGGAGCGTTGACCGCCCGCCTGAGAGTAGCCAAGGCGCAGCAGGAAGAAGCCCTGATCGCCTTCGAGCAAGCGATCCTGAATGCCGGGAGCGAGGTCAGCAACGCCCTCGTGCAGTACCAGACGGCCAAAGACAAGATCGTGCAACGCGAGAAACAGATCATTTCCCTCGAAAAATCGGTGGAATACACGCGAGAATTACTAACTTCATCCACGGCCACTTATCTCGAAGTGCTGACGGCTGAACAATCCTTGCTCAACGCTCAACTCACCGGAGTTTCCGACGAGTTCCAGCGCGTGCAAGCCGTTGTCAACCTGTACCGCGCTCTGGGTGGCGGACGCGACTAATAACCTTTAACACGAACAATTATGATCAGTCCATTAGCTTACGTTGATCCGGGAGCCAAGATCGGGAAGGATGTCACCGTGCATCCTTTCGCCTACATCGACAAGAATGTAGAGATCGGCGACAATTGCACCATCATGCCTTACGCCAGCATCCTGAGCGGGACACGCATGGGAACGAACAACACGGTTCACCAGGGGGCCATCATCGGAGCCACCCCGCAGGATTTCAAATTCAAGGGCGAGGATACCCTGCTACTGATAGGTAACAACAACACGATCCGCGAGAAGGTGATCATCAACCGGGGAACCGACACTTCCGACAGCACGATCGTCGGCGACGGGAATTTCCTGCTCGAAAGCGTGCATCTGGCACACGACACCCACCTCGGTAGTAACTGCGTGCTGGGAAACGCCGCCAAGACCGCCGGCAACTGCATCGTCGACGACCACGCCATTCTCGGTAGCGGCGTGATCGTGAAACACGGGTGTCGCGTCGGCTCCTGGGCGCTGGTGAAAGACGGGTGCCGTGCCAACAAGGACGTGCCCCCTTACATCGTGGCCGCCCACAACCCGATCGCTTACTACGGGGTTAACGCTTTTATCCTGCGCAAGGAACAAAAGCTCTCGGAAGAGATCATCGACGACATCGCCAAAGCATACCGTCAGGTGTACCAGTGTGGCACCAGCGTCGAAAACGCCCTCGTCCGCATCCGCGAAACGATCGCCATCGGTCCGGAGGTACAATCCATCCTCACGTTTATCGAGCAGTCCACGAAAGGGCTGATCGGGACGACGATGTGAGACACACCTTCGGGTGAGGCAAAAAATGAGGTTGTCAGAAAAGTCCCGTTGTCTAGAACTACCCCCTCCAACTTCCCCTTACATTGGGTGAGAGTTGATTACCAAGCGGTTTCCCCGCCTGCGTAAGGAGGGGGCAGGGGGGGTAGTTCTAGACAACGGGGCTTTTTCAATGGCCTCGCAAACAGAGGAAGAACTGGGGACTCCTCCCCAAAGACAGGAAGTCTCGTAGCTCACCATACTAGTCGGGTTTAAGAGAAACAACGACCCCCTCCAACTACCCCTTACACTGGGGGAGAGTTGATTACCAAGCGGTTTCCCCGCCTGTGTAAGGAGGGGGCAGGGGTGGTAGTTCTAGACAACGGGGCTTTTTCAATGGCCTCGTAAACAGAGGAAGAACTGGTGACTCCTCCCCAAAGACAGGAAGTCACGTAGCTCACCATACTAGTCGGTTTTAAGAGAAACAACTACCCCCTCCAACTACCCCTTACACTGGGGGAGAGTTGATTACCAAGCGGTTTCCCCGCCTGTGTAAGGAGGGGGCAGGGGCGGTAGTTCTAGACAACGGGGCTTTTTCAATGGCCTCGTAAACAGAGGAAGAACTGGGGACTCCTCCCCAAAGACAGGAAGTCACGTAGCTCACCATCCTAGTCGGTTTTAAGAGAAACAACTACCCCCTCCAACTACCCCTTACTCTGGGTGAGAGTTGATTACCAAGCGGTTCCCCCGCCTGTGTAAGGAGGGGCAGGGGTTGTAGTTCTAGACAACGGGGCCTTATGAACTAAAAAGGGAGGTACCCCGTGGGGGAAGAACCTCCCGAACCGTTACCCCCTGGTTGCGCCGGGCAACGGTTTTGCCACTCTACACCTTGCACATCGCGTCAAGTATCGACATAACCAAGTCTATATATCGAGTTGGCTCTTTACAAAAAACGTACCCAATCTTAGCAATCACACCCCAATGATGGAAACGACCGATGTGATAAAACCAAGACGGGTACGTCTATGGCCATATACACGTACTCCGTCCCCAAAAAGATCACCCGGTCGTTTCTTACGTTGGGGTAAACTTTTGGTCTAGTACTTATAATAATTCACTAAAACGGGACGAAATCTCCATCGCCCGTGGTGCAAATATAGGAATAAATTTTTAACAATATTCAAAATAGCTGCTAAATACATGAGAATCATACAAAATCCACAAAGAAAAGATGATAAGTTTGAGGACTACCACTACCCCCCAACCCCTCCTTACACGGGAGGGGAAATGAACGCGAGGAGACACTTCTATCAAGCATCTCGGCACTCACTCACCCCGTGCAAGGGGAAGCCGGGAGGGGTAGATGGAAAACTAAAAGCACAATTACCGTTCGCGGGCGACTACCGTTTCGCTTTCCGGATGGCGGCGGCTTCTTGCGCTTTCTTCTTCTGACGTTGTTTCAGCTCGCCGAGTAATTCCCCGTACACGTGCATCCGTTCGGCAAAAGGAGTCATTTCTGCTTCCTCGCCGGGGGTGTCCTCGCACAGGTCGTCGAGCAAGTCATCGAGCTGGCGATTTCTCTCGCTGGCGGGGGTCGACATCACCGCTTTCGCGGCTTCCTCCCGCTCCTTCCCGCGAGCTGCAGCCCTCGCTTCGAGTTCCTGGTCAACCAGCGCATTGAGCTTGTCGAGCGACTTGTTGACTGAGATTCTCAGTTTCATGTCCTTGACCATCCGGCTGACGGCCACCCGGTTCGAGTCTCCTTCCAAGATACAAACGGAATTGGAAGTCTTCTTCCCCTTGACGCGGCACGTGAAGGCATACGCGAAAAGCGTGTCGAGATTCACGCCTTCGGGAAGACTCACCGAGGTACTCCCCTCTTCCGAGCGATCGCGCAGCTTCGTAACACTACAGAAGTGGCTCGTGGGATCGTACAACACGCCCCGGGCGAAATCATCGGGCAGGCGATCGGAACCCAGCAAGGAGTCTTTCTCCTGGGTGAACATCACGGAGCGCCCCTCTTCGTCGAGCGTCGCGGTCACCGTGATACCCGGGAGGTTCCCCGTGGCCAGAATCATTTTCTGGTAATCGACAAGGTACGTGTACTGCAAGTTGACTTTCACCTTGGGATTGTACTCCTTCGTGGGGTCAATCTTCACTGCCGTCGCCACGCCGGCCACGGAGTTGAATCCCACGAACTTGGCATGACCGCAGGCCTCTTTCCCGTTATCGGGGAAACCCGCTCGGGAAGCCGGGAGCAAGTATCCCCCCTCCCGTCCCAGCCCACCGAACGCAGCATCGTTCTCCGCCACGTTCTCGACAAGGAGAGATTTCTTGTTCGTCTTGGCACGAGTAATCATCGTTAATCTCTCGAACGGGTGCGGGTAGAACACCTGATCATCGAAAGATCCACTCGCGTAGGTACAACCGCTTAATCTTTTTTTCATAGTTGTAAATTTTAAATTAATAAATTAGTTACCCTCCGGCCACCCATCACAACCCACCTGCGTGAGTTATCCATTCACAAGTTACGACAATAAATATCATTTTCAAAGCTTGAAAATGTTAAATTTTAATATTTTTTAACATCTACAAAGTGTCTCTAAACCTGATCTCGACCGGTGGAAGACAAAGCACTAATTTCCAGAGGAGTATCCACCTACCTCGCACCGTATCCGACCCGCTTACTTATCTGGAACTTATCTGGAACTTAACTGGAACTTATCTGGGTTTCATTGTTAAGTAGTTGTTTAATTCCAAATATATTCTTATCTTCATGACGTGGAAAGGTTCCGGAGAGATTGTTACACCCTAAATCGAAAGTCATGGAAACGCTTGACCAAAACTCGCCACGTCCCCGCAAATACCGTGTTAACGGGATCACGTACTACAATCGCATGGGAAAACTCTGCCAGATGTCCAGCACGCGGGAAACCGTGAAAATACCGCCGACGGAAAAACAAATCGAGAGCCGGGAGGCGCTCCATGTCTCTGTAAGTTTCGCAAATAACTTTTTCATGGTTTGCGACGCCCTCGTCCCGGCATGGGATCTCCTCGGTCTACTCCTGCAGAAGGAACGAATGGCGGCCTTCAAAAAGGTCAATTTCCCGGTTTTCGACCCCGTGACGCTGGGCGTGGACTACTTCCCCGATTTCATCTTCTGCGTGGGTGATCTCGTGCCACCGCGGAAGGTGGAAGTACGCCGCGACGGATGGACGTTGTTCATCGACTGGACCATTCCCGCCCGCGAGTACGGTCTCTCCCGGCCCGATGACAAGCTGATCGTGGGGTACTTCTACGCCTCCCGGCCGGACGCGCCGCACTTGCTGACGAGGATATCCTTCACCCGCGACGAGTGCCACGCCGAGGTCAAGATACCCGCCCGGAAATTCCCCGTGACGGAGGGCCTGCACGTTTACATCATGTTCCGCAGCCACGACTGGTCGGCCTACTCGAACAGCCGCTACGGGGGACTGGTGTACGGGGCGTAAGTCGCCCGGCGAGAAAATATATTTTTTTACCCGTGATATATTTCCTATCAAACAAAATATCACGTATCTTCGCAACATGACAAACACGACAGTTAAATCGGATTTGGTATTGTAAAGAGACGGTCTAAAAAGTCTCGTCTTCACGAATGCACTACTCCCTCCGGCTCCTCCCCCTTGCACGGGTGAGAGCTGATTACCAGGCGGTGAACCGCCCAAGCAAAGAGTGGTAGTTTCGTGTAAATAGACTTTCCAGGCAGCCTCTTCCCTCGCTCCCTCCCGGATATTCATTCGAGAGCGGTTTCGTATTATTATAATTTTAGTTTTTAATCGCATGCGGTGACGAAAGCATTTTCATGCCTTCACGCGCACGCAATACAATAAAGATCATGAGTAACGAAAATAAAACAATTCACGAATTCGATTTCAATTTAATATGCGAATTTTTTTCCAACATGAAACGTCAGGGCCCCGGAAGTCCCGAGGTAACGCTCAAAGCACTCGGTTTCGTCGATAACCTCACCGAACAATCCCGCGTCGCCGATCTCGGTTGCGGCACGGGTGGGCAGACGATGACGCTTGCCCAACACACCCGGGGAAAGATCACCGGGCTTGACCTGTTTCCCGATTTTATCAACATCTTCAATCGCAACGCAAGGCGATTAGGCTTGCAAGACCGCGTAAAAGGCATCGTCGGCTCGATGGACAACCTTCCTTTCCAGCACGGGGAACTGGACCTGATCTGGTCGGAAGGAGCCATTTATAACATCGGCTTCGAGCGGGGATTGAACGAGTGGCGCAAATACCTGAAAACGGGAGGGTATATCGCCGTCACCGAAAGTTCATGGTTCACGGATGAACGCCCCGTGGAAATCAACAACTTCTGGATGAACGCATATCCCGAGATAGACACGATTCCCCACCAGATAGCCAAGATACACGAGGCGGGATACCTCCCCGTCGCCACCTTCGTCCTGCCGGAAAATTGCTGGACGGAGCATTATTTCGCACCCAAGGTTGCGGTTCAGGAGATGTTTCTCGATAAATACGCGGGGAATAAAACCGTCGAGGAATTCGTCAGGCTGCAATATCATGAAGAAGAATTATACCGCAAGTATAAAAAATTCTACGGCTACGTATTCTTCATCGCTAAAAAGATAGAATGATGATTCATTTCTATCAAACAGTGCCGGTATTCTTTCAACGGGAATACCGCGCTGTTGTTTGGCTCCACGAGAGCCCCCAAAGCCCTCCTTTGTACACAAAAAAGAGGCTAAACCTCTTCGGATAGCCTCTTTTATTCGTTAACTGAATGATTCCAGTGGAGCCAATTGGGGGACTCGAACCCCAGACCTACGCATTACGAATGATAAAATCAAATACACAATACAATAATGATAATCAAAATATTACAAAACCAAAATAATTCACTCCGTAAAACATTTGTAAAACACACGTCGCATTTTATCCCTTATATATTTGATTTGATCGTACCAATTGTAATAGTATAACCTTATTTCCATCATCATCTTCACAAACGCCCCTAATTGAATCAAAAAGAGCATCATGATAGTGTTAAACCGTCCAACTTTTCGGGGGCGCATCAAATTCCCTACTCTTTGTTCATTTTTTCCTTAAGATTGTTGTAATATATCCCCAAGATCAATTACGTCTATTTTGTTAGCCATCTTCTTAATGGTAAAACAACAGGAGAAATACACGCTCTCGATAATAAATGACGTTTCCGTGATGGTTTCAAGTTTTAAACATACTCGTGTTTAATGGAACGTGATATTGATGATAAAATTGAAACACTACAAGCGCAATTTACTCTCTCTTTCGAGGATCTTATCAAGAAGCTTATTGAAAACACTGCAAAAAAAAATGATTAATAAACAAACTCCTTATAATTTATAAAAAGACAAAATTTACTACTATTTCTTAGTAGCAAATACATTAACCAAAAATGAACAAAAACAAGAGATTAGCCTCGTTTTTGTTCATCCTCGTTCTTGATGAATTATTTATTCAAAAAAGATTTAAATGGAACTTTAGATACAAAATTTTTTTTCTTCTGTTTATCTCTTATAGCTTCCATATTTTCTTTTGCTAAACTGGAACCATTACCAAAAGCAATATATTCAATAGCTCCAGTATCCTCCCAAAAGTAAACTTCAACCAAATAATTCCATTCTAATTTATACTTAGTCGTGTCATACTCATACGTGAGTTTGTAGAATGCCCGTCCTTTATTTGCTCCTTCAGGAGAAATTATACGAGATATCTTAACGTTTATATGTTCCGTGTAATAACGTTCATCTCCAAACTCTAAAATTATTTTTTTTGCAGACTCCAACATTATACTATCCCGTGCTGATTTTGATAAATCTTTTAATGACTGGGAATATGTATTCATTGTACAACATATCAACAATAATACTGATCCGATAAAACAATAAAATAATTTATTCATAATTCAAAAATTTATTATTAATTCAAAGGTCTTCTATATACACCAAAATGAGAATAAGTAGCAGGATCATCAAGACTATGTCCTGGCATTATCATCATTCCTGATCCATAGGGATTAGATACTCCTATATAATCATATACAATCCCAACTACACCTAATAGTTGAGTAGCTTCAATATCTTGAGTTGATGGGCCAACTTTCTTTCCTGTAGCTAGATACGTGCATGCTGTGTGCGTATAAAAAAAACCAACAAAATAACACGTTTCGCTCTCCCGCGACGGATATTCGACTTCTATAGTTGCATGTTCATCAGGGCCAGCTTCATTTCCACTAAATTCCTCAAACTTGTATGTCTTTTCCTGAGCATCAATATAGATATAACAACCCAATTCTTGACGTTTAGATTCTGTCGTGTTTTGAATTGTTTTGGTCCATAAATTTGTCATCTGGGTTTGAATTTGCATATTATTGACAATGTCATGATATGAAGGGTACAATTCTTTCACGCGAAGAACTTCACTAAAAACTTGTCGATCTTCAATGTTAGCTCGAACTCTAATATCCCATTCTCCTGGTTTTGTTGCTATACGTGTGAGTCTTGCCTCCATCCCTCTATAAATAGGAGTCCACGCACCACTATTAGCCGGTGCCATCTCAAAGAAATACAACGTAGGAAAATATGCTCCATTTGGAGTTTTTGGTCTTGCCCAAAGCACATAGTCATTTAATAATGCAACTTCTTCGTCACTAAGTAGTAATTCAACACCAAAACAATCACATGGAAGACAATTCGGAGAGGTTGGAGTTACACATTTCAAACAGTATGGACATTTTTCATCTGTACAAGGTTCTTCCGGTTTTTCCGGAATTACGGGTCTTTCATATTCTGGAATACTTCCACCATTGCCCAATGTCGAATGATAAAATGGCCCTGCGATAAGCATTCCCCAATATACATTTGAAACAAAAGAGCGCCCTCGCATATTCTGAGAAATATCATTCATGTAATCCCACATGGCATTTTTCATATCAATAGTCGGATCTGAAACCATAAACCAAATCTCGGCACTATTCGTTTTTATATCTGTACGTGCGCGCCATTTAATAGCTGGATTTTTCTTACACAAAGTTTCATATGCATCTTTTAAAAAAATATCAGAAATTGTTTTTTGGGAAAGAGCCCATGCAGTTAGAGGAGGAGCAACCCAGTATATTATATCAAATTTTATATATACTTTATATGGATATTCTTCCATATTTTGAGCAAAATTAATTCTTTCATATTCAGTATACAATTCTCCATTATTCCACTTGTTAACAAAATCACACAACTTGTCACTAACTTCTAATCCCTGATTTTTGTATTGTAAAAAACGAGAAGAATAGAGATATAATTCCAAGCCATTGAGATTATTTAAAAAATCTTGATCAATTAAAATACTTTGATCTAATTTTGTATTATTCGGATTAATATCTGCCTCATTCACCGTTCTAAATATCAGATAACTTTCTATTATTCCTGTTTTTTTATTTTTCAATGGAGCACTAAAAATATACCCATATTTTTCAGTACAAGAAAGTTCTGTATAGTCAAGTAATATCTCCGAACATTTTTGTAATTCAAGGAATTTATCATCTATGTCATTTTGCTGAAGTTTTGAAAAAAGAATCTTCCCCATCTCATTATTTCCCGTGTAAGTTAACGTTTCCACTCCAATATCCAATTCTTCAAACGAATCCATGCATGAATATACAAATATCAATAATAAAATACATCCAAATTTATTCATAAAATTAGTAGTTATGATTAGTAATTGTTTCATATATAAGGATAAAACATTCCTGTTTCAAATGAAAACTTCTTCTAACAATGATCCATCATATGCTAACATCAACAATAATTAAATGTGATTTAGCTAAATTTCATAGCCATATCAATAATCATAAAATATTATGTAATATTTTTTTTGTTTTGATTTAAAAATTTCACAAACTCTCCCCAAAAGACATGATTTTGAAAATAAAAATACCTTACTCATAATAATTAGCTTTAAGTTAATACTAATTCTTTGCAAACTAATAAACTTGCAAATTTGTTGTATAAAATTACAAAGTAAAAACGCAAAAAAGTGTACCTAATTTGTACCAATTTTTAGTTAAAAATTTATAAATTGAATATTTATAAACAATCATCCATGCAGAAATGCTATTTAAAAGGGAAATTACGAACAAATACTTTCCTTTATCTTACAATAAAAATACTAAAACAAAAACTATTAAATTGGTAATTGTTTAATCAAACTTTTGTGTTTTTCCTTTATAAACTAGAATTTATAAAGTATCCCCCAATTTATTCCTTTAGACGAATACTCAGTCCGAAAACCTAAATTATAATAAAAGAACCCACCCCCAGCTGAAAAGGAGTTTAGATTTAAAACAGAAATAGAAGCAAATGGCATAAACACCCTTTTCTTCATAATCGTTATTTCTTTGTGTATTGGTATAAATGAGTAAGACAAACGCCGTAATTCGTTATACTGCACCAAGAGGTCTACAGATAATTTACCGGATTCATTATCGAACAAAATCCTCTTGTAATCCCGGATCAGATTCCAGTCCTCCAATGTAGCTTTAATAGTCTCATTCCGATCTACAACTGAAACATCCAGGTAAACCGTATCCGTTTTATACTTATATTTATAACGTAATTCCCCAGCTAGATAAACGGTATCCGGCACAAAGTTTGTGATCGTATCCCGTATCGTTTCACCTTGGACGTATTTCGTGACTTCTTTCTCGCTAACGTTCATCTGACCAAGGAAGAAACCGATCATTAAACAGGCCAGACAGCATGCTATCCAAAATATCTTCATTTTGTTATCTGATTTTATTTTTATACCCTAGTAACACCGATCCTCGCATGGGAGAAAACCACACGACAACCTCCTTTAATTTCTCCCGTGCTTTTTATCTTACCTTGATCGTAATCTTTTCCCCAGACAACATCGCTCTCTCCAACATTTCCGTTAGCCTCAACTCATAAGGAGTAGAATTAATCACTCTCCCCAGTTGTTTGTTCTCTCCCACCAAGATACACCCAGACGTGTCCTTATCTGTATTGCCTCGGTGAATCCTTATGCCCGTAAAATAGGGTACATCTAAAAGCAAAGGTAACTTCCGTTTAAACTTCGCTGACACGTTTACGATAACCTCATAGACTCCTTCCGGGATCGCCGTTTCGTTCATCACCTTCTCTTCCTTATCCCAATCCCGATATCGATCTTCTAACGTATCGCAGAAATATTTCCCGTCCACGAAAAACCTCCCAATCGTGTAAAGGTGCTTCTTCGCTATTCTATTTAGTTCCAGTTTCATCTGTTACCTCTTTTAATTTGTTTAGTAATTGCTCGGCCGTTTTAGCGTCTGCACATTGAATGATCGCCCGAATCGCATCCGGTAATTTCGCTACTTGACTTTTCTTTGCTTTCTCGTTTTCCCAAACGCTGCGGCCCTCGATCAAGACGATAGCAGCCGTTACCAACATCGAGGCGAAAGGTAACGTGTACCAATCAATACAGCTACCGATCAAATCAAATATCAAGGCCATCACTTGTATCCGCCAGTAATTGGAAAATCCGCACTAATTTGCCCCATCT
>NZ_QUHC01000013.1 GCF_003479425.1 Odoribacter sp. AF15-53
AAAAGGGTCAAAGTCGCGTGGCTTTTCCATCTGTCTTTATCTGGAGATTTATCAAATTCTCTTCGCTTCACATCACTTTTCCTCATCATAAATTATATCTACAACACATTTATGAATATGGAAAATACTCCTGTTGAAAATGGAGTTAGAGCAATGCGCTACGTAATTTTAATAGATGAAGCTCATGTCTTATTTAAAGAAAAGAAGTATCAAGAAATTCTAGAAAAAATATTAAGAGAGATACGATCTAAAGGGGTTTCAATCATTTTATTATCTCAAGGTATTGAAGAATATAATCAATCTAATTTTGATTTCTCTTCAATGTGTGAAATGGCATTTCTTCTTGATATTAAAGATAAGAACACAAAAGCTATTGAAAAATTTCTTGGATTATCAAGTAAATATTCATATGCGATCTCCAAAAGTATGGAAAAGATCGAAAAAGGTCAGGCTATTACAAATATCAAAGAATTTAAACTTGCCGAAAGATTTAAAATCAAACAATATTGGGAAAGAAAATAACTATTTATTAAATACGATTTATAATTTAAATATGAGAGAATAATACAAATAATTAAAGTATAAAAAGTTAAACACATGAAGTTTGCTACTTTAGATGTTTTAGATAAGAATTTATCTAGAGATTACCAAAATAATATTAATGCAATACCTCAACACAGATTTGCATTTTATAAAGAAGAATTAATGCTCGACCCCAATTATTGGAATTCTTACTATGAACAATTGAATAAATACAATTTCAATTGGACTGAATTCAAATACCAAGATGTAGTATTAGGAAAAATAAATATAAATAATATTATCAACCAAGATCATACAGGAGTCTATTTATTTATTGTAAAAGGGGATCAATTAATTTACGATTTACCAAAATTCGTTCTATATGTAGGAATTGCAGGGGAGAATGACTCTGCTCGTCCATTGAGAGAAAGACTTTCTGATTATTTCCATATTGAACAAATTAAAAAAAGAGGGAAAGTTCATAGCCTGTTAAAAAAGTACTACAACAACGTTTATATTGCTTTTTCATATGTTCAAAAGCCATCTGAAGAGTTGAAAAATATAGAAAAATATCTTCATGGTTTTTTCTATCCCATATATTGCGATCGAGATTTTCCTGTTGAATTAAAACAATTAAGAAAGGCATTTCCATGAGTACAACAAAATTAATATTACCTTGTTTGAGAGGCGTAATTGGAGATTGGGTTTATTATTCGTCTTTAATGACTGCATCACAAATTTATGACTGGATTCAGACAGCCAAGGACATTAGAGAGGCAAAATCTTTGGATGAAGAATTACAAAGAGATCTAAAGAATAGAAAAAAAGATATTGCCAAATATCTTTTGAATGATAAATCCCGTTTCTTCAACTCAATAATTGTTGGAATTTTTGATGGAGTACCTGATTGGCTGGAATTTGATTTATCTAGAGCACAAGAAAAATTTTCAGACAATTTAGATGAAATCTATATGAAAGATTCCATAGGCTTAATGATCTTTGATGGTGATGAAAAAATGTTTGCTATTGATGGACAGCATCGAGTTGCAGGCATACAACTAGCCTATCAAGAAGAAATGAATAAAGAAGAAAATAAGCGAGTATTAATAGATGATCAATACTCAGTAGTCTTTGTTGCCCATATAGATGATCGTCCTGGAATGAAAAGAACTAGAAAGTTATTTTCTGACATTAACAAGAATGCAAAACCAGTTGCGAAAAGAGATAAAATTATTATTGATGAACAAGAAATTGTATCTATAGTAACTCGTCGAGTATATGCAGAATCCAAATATTTCGATAAAGGCAATTTAATTGCCTTATCTGAAAGTACTAATTTAGAACCGAATGATTCTACGCACTTTACAAATATAACCAATCTATATGATTCTATAAAACGATTAAAGTCATTATATAGGATTCCACAAAAAACAAATGAATGGGATGAACAAAATATACAAGATTTTAAAGCTATTGTTGATCAATTTTTAGACGATATTTTCACATCTAAATCTGAGTATAAAGATTTCTTTATTAACAAAAATAACACACTATTGAATCTTAGAAAAAATAATGCTTATTTATTATTTCGCCCAGTTGGTTTTACAATGATAACACGACTGTATGTTGAGTTCTATAAAAACAATGAAATTGATTTTTTCAAAGAAAATATAGATAAAATAAGTTACCATTTCCCCGAGAGTCCATTCAATAAAATCATATGGAATAATGGAAAAATGGATACAAAATCCAAAACACAAACATTAATGGTTGATCTAACATTATATATCTTAGGAAAATACACAAAAGACATTGAGATATTAAAGAAAAATCTAATAGATGTTACAAAAAATGACAATATAAATTTACCAACTATGCTAATAAAATGACTTTTTTGAGGCTGTATCCACGAAATAGTGTAAATAAAGAAACAGAACTCAAGTAATATGTATTCTGTTTTCAAATTCATAACCAGTAAGCCCCTAATAAAACTCACGATAGCCTCATTAGAATCACTATCGCGAGTTTCTTTTTATAGAATACTTTTTTGTTAGAGTTTTGTTATTGGGGGGAGGCATTTTTTTGTTCTTGCAATTGGACAGTAATTCCTTTAGTTTTTCTCCTTATTTTACATAATACAGCAACTAAGCAAGTACATCTGTAAGTCATTCTCTCGGATTTTTCGATTTAAGATACAACTGCCCAACCATCGGTGCCATTATCCTTTTTGGAAATAACCCGGAAAGATACGTGCATGGTTCTTATATCCAATACGTACGATTCAAAGGAAAAGACAGACAGGCGATATCATCCATGAATTCAAATTTGATGGGAATTTATGTAAATCCTTGCCCAAGATAGATACTTTTATTGAAACAAGCGTATCCATTAAACGCCCAATCCCGGTAAGTGTTTTACGGGAAGAAATTGTTTCCCAATATCCTTACTGGGCAACTCGTGAACTTTTGATGAATGCAATTATGCACCGCGATTACGATTCAAATGCACCAATTCAATTTTATGAATATGACGATCGTATTGAAATACAAAATCCGGGAGGGCTATATGGTAAAGTTAGCCCGATAAACTTTCCAAATGTAAGTGATTATAGAAACCCGTTCATTGCAGAAGCGATGAAGGTATTGGGGTACGTCAATCGCTTTAGTAGAGGAGTCTATCGAGTTCAAAAAGAATTACAGGAAAATGGTAATGGAGAAGCAATGTTTGATTTCTCTCTCCATACTGCTTTTAGGGTGGTCGAAAATGTATCGAAAAAATACTTTGAGAAAGGCTTTGGAACAGACACTCAAGAAACATCCAGAAAACATCCAGAAAACCAAAACAACCCAACAACAAATAATTGATGCAATCAAAGCAAATCCAACTATTACAAGAAGGGAATTGATTTATCTGTTAAACAGTACCGAGGGAAGTATAAAACACCACTTATCTCAACTAACCAAAAAGAGAATAATTAAAAGAGAAGGCTCCGATCGGACGGGCAGATGGGTCGTGAATGAATATCCGCAATAAAAGCTGTAAACTCAAAAACTAACACCTTTTCTTTTAATTTAGAACTCCCGAAGCTCTCTTTTAAAATTTATACCTTATATTTGGGACCCAATAAGAAAAATGCTTTTTATTAATTACAATATTCAAAGTATATAGTTACGATTAAATGTTAGCATACACATACATAAGCAAAGGAAACTTCCGTCTCCAAGAGAAACCGATTCCTCAAATAAAGGACACACGGGATGCTATCGTCCGTGTCACGCTTGGAAGCATTTGTACCAGTGATTTGCACATCAAACACGGAAGTGTACCCCGGGCCGTACCGGGTATTACCGTTGGGCATGAAATGGTGGGTATTGTAGAACAAACAGGCGCTGACGTTACGACCGTGAAACCCGGGGACAGGGTGATCGTTAACGTGGAAACCTTTTGTGGAGAGTGCTTTTTCTGCAAGAAAGGATTCGTGAACAACTGTACCGATCCCAATGGAGGCTGGGCGTTGGGTTGCCGCATTGATGGAGGACAGGCCGAATATGTTCGTGTTCCTTATGCCGATAGCGGGCTCAACCGCATTCCCGACACGGTGAGCGATGAACAAGCTCTTTTCGTGGGCGATGTGCTTGCCACCGGATTTTGGGCCGCACGCATTTCAGAGATCACGGAAGACGACACGGTACTCATCATCGGGGCCGGGCCAACCGGGATATGTACCCTGCTTTGCGTGATGCTAAAGAAACCGAAACGAGTTATTGTCTGCGAAAAATCACCCGAAAGAATTCAGTTCGTTCGGGAACACTACCCTAACGTACTGGTGACCGAACCGGAAAAATGCAAAGAATTCGTACTTCAACATAGTGATCATGGCGGGGCTGACGTGGTACTGGAAGTTGCCGGAAGCGATGACACGTTCCGCATGGCATGGGAATGCGCACGCCCCAACGCCATTGTAACCGTGGTTGCCCTCTACGACAAACCGCAACTTTTGCCATTACCCGACATGTACGGTAAAAACCTTACTTTCAAGACGGGGGGAGTGGATGGTTGCGATTGTGCCGAAATTCTTCGGTTAATAGAAAAAGGCAAGATTGACACCACCCCACTCATCACTTACCAGTTTCCATTAAATGAAATCGAAGAGGCCTATCGTATTTTCGAGAATAAACTTGAGGGTGTGATAAAAGTTGCGATAACAGGAAAATGAACCTTATATTCCTTCACTCACCCCAAGCGACCGTAATTCCGAAAAATAAGGTTGCTTGAGCCATATATCTTTATCCCCGATAGCAACAAAACGATGTTTAGCCCGGGTTAAGGCTACATTCAACAAATTCGGTTTTGATGAAGCCCAAGAAGCAGCTCCCTTTGATTGATCATCAAGCCCCAAACACAAAATCACGCCGGAAGCCTGTTTCCCCTGAAAAGTATGCACTGTACCAACATGACTTTTCAACCAATCATGTAAAAAGCTGCTATTCTCCTTGTCTAGTTTAAGAACCTCTTGCAAAGATTTTTGTAATTTCACTTTCAATTTATGAGGTATTTCTGCAAAAGGAGAATACATTTTCACTAACCCGAAACCCATTTTCTTTCTCATCAAATTCATCTAAAGCCGGAATAAGTACATCAGAAACAATCACATTATCACGTAATTTCCGAGTTTCCAAAACACTCAAATATTCTGCAAAATATTGTTCTACGGGAGCTAAATTCATTTCATCCAAACACAAGAAGAACGGCACATGCTCAAAATACCAAGCCTTAACCAGAAAACGTAAAAAATCAGTCACTATATACTCAGCCCTACCAGATACTCTTGTTACATATCACAACAATTCAGAAGAATCATGCCAATTGGGCCGCACCTGAATCATTTCATAATTATAAGGTTTTTGCTCTTTATCAGCATCTTCTCCACCAGTAGCATAAGCCAACTGGCGAACTATTCGAGACTTTCCCGATCCAGAAATTCCGGCTAAAAGGATAAACGGTTTCGAATGAATAGCCGCGAGCAACGAACGATATTCTGTAGGCAAATTAATATTCATATCATCTTGATTTATATCAACCGAAGTCAATTGTTTGTATCTATCATATACACGAATATATTCATTCAAAATTTTATTTTTATCTTGTGATGAAGAGCAATCCCATTCGATACAATAAATTATACCCTCTTTATACAATTCATCTGCAATATCAAAATCATTTCTTTCTATCAAAAATTCGGAATCCGCATGTAACAATAGGCGAACTTTCTCTCTTCGTTCAACAATTTGCTTCTTACGAAGCCTCGTCCCAAATTTTCCAGAAACCGTTGTTCCTTGGTTTAATGATAGATACACATGTTTCAAATCCGTAGAGAACAAAAACACGATATAGATATCCTCCTGCGTTGATGTTGTAATTTGTTTATCTAATATTGCAACCCAAGGAGTTCTTGTTAATAATCCCGCTCCTATGGAACCTTTTACCATATAATTACTATTCGGCAATACTGATTTCAACAAATCGGGAATTTTTTTAGTGATCTTATCACGAATACCTTTTGCCAATAAACTACATTTCCCCCCAATTAATCCAGAATACCCTGCACCAATCGCATCTTTCGCAAAAGAAAAAAAAAGCTCATTTATAGTCCCTATTATTGGATTAAAATCATACATAATATATCCTCATTATTAAACAAAAAAAACAAACGCTTTGTATGTAAGACAAAATTAAGAAAACAAATTCAATTATCACCGATAATCTATAAAATTCACGAACAGCAATTTTTAATCAAGACAATATTATCTTTCAAAATATCCTATGCTATTACAAAATCAACATAATTCTTTAGTCATATAAATTCTTTTCCTATATCTATAGCAAAGAATCATTCAAAAGAAATTTCATATATCTCTCGGCGTTTTACCTCATCAACGATTAAAGGTTTAAAAGACACTATTCACGCTGTTACAACCGTAACGGTTACGACGGCAACAGAAAAAACACCTCCCAAACCATAAACCTTCTATTCGAGTAATCCATACCTAAATTATAGGTAATACTAAAGTAATAATACCCCTCCCCCGTTGCTTTCACGTTGCTTCCTCGTTGCTGGAATAACGGGAAATGGAGAAGCTTCGAGAGAGCTACGGAACAGCTTCGAAAGAGGGATATTATTACCTTATTATTAGGGGTGAATTACCCTTACTTATCCTCACGTGTATTTGAATTCCCGACAGGCTGAATTTACTTTTTACCCCGCTTCTTCGCAATCCGTTTCAAGGTTGCTTTCATGAGTATCCGGTGGAAAGGTTCCACGACAAAAAAATAACACCTACCGAGCCAGTTATTGTATTTCACGACTGTCGTGATTTCAAGGATTTGCCTGCCAGCTTCCCATTTTCCGCACCACAGGGACGCGTGGAAACTCAAGTGCTTGTCGGGTATCCCGAAAATGATCTCGTTGGCGTCTTTCTCCTGTATCGAATCAATCAAACGAGGCCCGGAATCCAATCCCAAGGGTTTTACCAACACATCCCTCAACTTGAAAAGCCAGTTGACCCAACCCGGAGATTGATTAAAAGCCATATCCAGAAACTCTTCCGGGGTGATCGCTTCCTCCGTGGATATTTCTACTCGAAAAGAATCTTGATAGTCAGCAGGGAGATAACGATTAATCAAATTACTGTTATGCCGCTCTTGTTTCATCATAATACCTGTTTACTTGATGGATATTCAACTCGTGATCCCGCTAACCATACGAAGGATAAAAGTAAACACTTTATTCAAATAGACAAAAGACTACTCGAAATTTTATTCCCGCAGCATCCAGGGAAAACGAGAAAGCAAACCTCCCTCTTTTTAGCCCACATTCCATCACCACCCGTCTCCCCCGAAAAGACACCCCTTTTCGCGAATACCCGTAAGCCCAATTTCTCCCCAAAATATTCACAAAAATTACATCTTAAAAAAGACAACTCACGTATATAAGTTGTAAGTTTGCAATCGAAATGAAAAGATATTTAATCGGCATATTAGTTTGTTTAGCCACGGTTTTCTGTTTGAACGAAATCACGGGTAAAACGGTACAGAACTCACAGGAGAGGATGGCTGTATCGGAACAACATGCCGATGAAATAGGACTCGCGTGTCAACTCTCGTCCAATTCAAAACAAGATGCCGCGTTCACGAATGAACGTTTCTCGTTTGAAGGGTTGGATGTTGTAAATTTGAGCCGCAACGACACCTCGTTCTCATCCACGTCTTCTTACCGGGGATCAAACCCGTCCAGAAGTTTGAAATTTATATCCACGATACTCATGCTCTCGTTCCATGACACGCCGTTAATGAACAGAGACACAAAGAATTTATACTATCATTATAGCTTCGTAAAATCATCGTGTCAGTACTTCATCTACACGTTGAGAAAGATAGTTATTTAGCCTTCGTTTTTTATATCCGAACACGTGCAGATGACCGATACGGCAATTGTCACGTGATCATGCATGAATTTAGCGACACGTCATGCGGTGAATCATTGTTTCCCGGGATCGGGAGTAAAGGGTTCACGTCCAATTAAATCATTCACGCTATTAATATTAAAAATTTATATTACCATGTCTAATTTATTTTTTTCTACATTAGCAATGATGGGTATTACCTTCATCATCGGATTCTTTGTTGCCGGAATTATCAAAATTATCGCCAACTGGGCTGACTTTTTCGACTTTTACCATTTACACAAAGAAGAGATTGTCAACATGAAACGAGCACTCAGGTCGCACCACCATGTTGCATTGACTGAAGCCACTACCGCCGAACAAGGTAACACGTACACGAAAGGACACCAAAGCTTGGCTCACAAGATAAAAGAAACGGTTGACGGGTTAAAAACCAAAAAAAGAGTCACGGCCTAACCCAGACGCGTGACATATATATATAAACTCATTCTCTCTATTAAGATTTACATAATGATGGAAAATATCGATATATTCAGTTTGTTTCAAGGTATCGGGACGATGGCTGCCAGCGGTTGGTTTTTGGCGACCGCGCGGGTCGTGCTGATCGTTCTCGGATTCTTGTTAATTTACCTGGGCTGGAAAGGCGTGCTTGAACCCATGATCATGATCCCCATGGGATTGGGTATGATCGCCATTAACTGCGGGACGCTGATCATGCCCGACGGGACGCTGGGCAACCTTTTCCTAGATCCCATGGTTACAGATACCGACGAGTTGATGAACGTCATGCAGATCGACTTCCTGCAACCCATTTACACGCTGACTTTCAGCAACGGGTTAATCGCCTGTTTCGTGTTCATGGGTATCGGGACTCTGCTTGATGTCGGGTACCTGCTCCAAAGACCTTTCGCCAGCATTTTCCTGGCATTATGCGCCGAATTAGGGACTTTTCTGACCATACCCATCGCCTCGGCCATGGGATTGACATTGAAAGAAAGTGCCTCGGTAGCCATGGTCGGGGGTGCCGATGGTCCCATGGTACTATTTACCTCGTTGGTTCTTGCCAAACACTTGTTCGTGCCGATCACGGTGGTTGCCTACTTGTACCTCGGATTAACGTACGGCGGGTATCCTTACCTGGTGAAACTGCTTATCCCGCAACGGTTGCGGGCTATCAAGATGACCGAGAAGAAAGCACCTAAACAGTACGATGCCAAGGTAAAACTGGCTTTTGCCGTTATCCTTTGCGCCGTGCTATGCTTCCTGTTCCCGGTGGCCTCACCCCTGTTCTTCTCCCTGTTTATCGGGGTTGCCGTACGGGAGTCGGGTATGAAACACGTTTACGATTTCGTGAGCGGGCCACTGCTTTACGGGTCAACGTTCATGTTGGGGATGTTGCTGGGTGTGCTGTGTGACGCTCACCTGCTACTCGATCCGAATATCATCAAATTGTTGATTCTAAGTGTCGTGGCCTTATTACTTTCCGGGATCGGCGGTATTGCCGGCGGGTACATCATGTACTTTATCCGGAAAGGGAATTACAATCCCGTCATCGGTATCGCGGCTGTCAGTTGCGTGCCAACCACGGCAAAAGTCGCCCAGAAACTGGTCAGCAAGGAGAATCCGGACTCCTTTATCCTGGGAGATGCCTTGGGAGCCAATATATCGGGAGTGATCACCTCGGCGATTATTGCCGGTATATACGTCTCATTTATACCACTTTTGTAACAATGATATAAACCCCGAAAGTCAGACAAAAAACTTTTGGGGTTTTATTATAAAATATCCACCCGGTAACAATTCCTTTTCCACGTTTACCGCACGGCAATCCCGTAAATCCGGGAAGTTTCGCCCCACGGATGATAGCCTTGCCCGATGTAACGGAACCCGTATTTCTCGTAGAAACCCACGTGATCAGTCGAAAGATAAAGATGAGTAAACCCGGCCTCGCGGGTGTCGTCCATTGCTTTTTCCAACAATAACTTCCCGTAAGCGTTCCCCCGAAATTCTTCCTCGATAAACAACCCGCATACCCACGGGTACAAATCCATCCGGCTGATAAAGTCATTGGTGATCAACCCGGCACAACCGATTATACGTCCCTCCTCCTCCAGTAAATACCATTGCGGCAGGACATCTTCCGCTCCCCCCGTATGGGTTATACTGTCTTCATACACTTCTCGCAGAACAGATGACCATTTGCTGGAAAAATAGTTTATGGCTATTTCCCGGTATTCCGGATTTTCTCGAATAGATATTATTTTCATAAATGACCTGTTATTTTGTTCACGAGCCCCGAATCCTCCTGTCGTTCAGGCTCGATTGTCCAAAGATACAAAAATCAAAGGTATTTCCAACGCTATACATACGCTTACATCTCTTCGTTATCTCTTTCTTATTCATTCGTTATCTCTTCGTTGTAATAGAAGGGGAGTTTAACGATACTATAAGAAAGAGATAACGAAGAGATGTAAGCGATGGGCAAAGGATGGACAAACCTTGATCACCTAAAATAATACAACTATGAAAAATCATTCTTTCCCAACTTCATCTACCAATTTATTTTCTTAATTTTGTATTATAAGGTAACGAGCTGGCATAAAACGATCACAAATAAACAAGCAAACCAATAACATGAATAATTTAAATGAACAAAATATCACATACTCGAAAAGTGACAATCTACTAAAAGACGCTCGCCAAATTATTGAACGTACACGCAAGTATGCATATAATGCTATTAATATTGCATTAGTTCAACGTAATTGGCTGTTAGGAAAACGTATAGCAGAAGAAGAGTTACAAGGTGAAAACCGAGCCAAATACGGAGAGGAGATAATAGAAACGTTATCAAAAGAACTCACAAAGATTTATGGTAAAGGATTTGATTACAGCTCGTTATACAAATATTCAAAATTCTATAAACTATTCCCCGAAATTTTGGACTCACTGAGTCCAGAATCTTATCCGATCTTATCTTGGACGCATTATCGTGTTCTACTCCAAGTAGAAAACAATGACGCTCGTAACTGGTACATGAAAGAAGCCGCGCAACAAACCTGAAGTGTACGCACGTTACAACGAAATATTGCTTCACAATACTATTTCCGAATCTTACAATCGCAACACAAAGATTTAGTAGAAAAAGAAATGCAAAAGCTCACAACCCCTTTTCAACAAGACAAGTTCGAATTTATAAAAAATCCGGTAGTTGCAGAATTTTTGGGCTTATCCCCCAATTCCGATTTTACTAAATCAGAATTGGAAACTACTATTATCTCGAATCTACAAAAGTTCTTGATGGAACTAGGTAAAGGCTACGCATTTGTTTCCCGTCAGCAACATATCCATACGGAAAAACAAGATTATTTCATCGACCTTGTTTTCTACAACTATATACTTAAATACTTCATTCTTATCGACTTGAAAACAAGCAAAATCACTCATCAAGACGTTGGCCAAATGGATATGTACATCCGTATGTACGATGAACTGAAACGAACCGAAGGAGATAACCCAACTCTAGGAATTGTTCTTTGTGCAGACACGGACGAAGATATTGCACGTTATTCAATCCTACATGGAAATGAACAGTTATTTGCTTCAAAATATAAAACCTATCTTCCTTCTGAAGATGAATTACGTGCTGAAATTGAAACTCAAAAAAGATTATTCTATTTGCAGCAAAAAGAAAGTTAAGGCATAAAAGATATAACACGCTGCTAGCATTGCAGTCGCATATAAATTAACACCCGTAAAAATACACGAGTAACCTATTCCTCTTGCCAGCCTTTACACACGTCAATCCAAGCGGTGTAAGCGGAACTGTCTTCCAATTCCTTTATCGACAATTCGATAGCACTGTTACTTGTTCCCGCGGCCGGGTAAACAATGGCAAAGCGCTTGAGAGAAATATCCAAGAACACTTTCGTACCTTGAGGAATGGCAAACGGGCACACGCCACCGGGAGCGTGTCCGATGTATTTCTCGACTAATTCACCGGGAATCATTTTGGCTTTTTGGTGAAAATACTCCTTATATTTTTTATTATCCACCCTTGCATCCCCCGCGGTAACAATCAAAATGGGATCATCACCCAAAAGAAAGGACATCGTTTTGGCAATACGTTCCGGTTCACACCCGACCGCAACGGCCGCTTCCTCCACGGTTGCACTTGATTGATCCAGTACATGAATCCGTTGCCCCAAGCCCAGGGCATCAAAATATTGTTTTACTTTTTCCAATGACATAAACGAACCTCTTTTCCTTTATTCAAGATGACAAAGATAAGAAAGTTACGCACTCTGTCTTCCTTTAAAAAGTATTTTTTTATTCCGAAGAATATCCCCATATTTGTAACAATCAGATGAATGGACACCAACACATTCAAAAGTTTGTAACATGATGAAAATTGTTTTTATGATTATTATCACCACGATTGTATGCTGTTCACGCAGAAACAAGACTATAAACAAAGCAACTTACGAGGGACAGGACATTTCCGGGATCGCGCAAATCTTTGTAGATAAAGACACGAAGAACATGACGTTGAATATAACGACAAACGAAAAATGGACGTTATACACAGGGCCTTCCGTTGATTCGATTGATTTCTCAACCCCGCTGGCACAAGGCGAAGGAAGCGAAACCATTCAACTCCCGTCTCCCGACAAAAAATACTATCAACTGGTAACCGACAAGGGGAAAGCGATATTGAGCGAAAGACAGTTACCCATGGCCGGGGGATACAATTTCAGGGATTTGGGCGGTATAAAAAACAAAGACGGGCGATTCACGAAGTGGGGGAAAATATTCCGTTCCGACGATTTACACAACCTGACGACGGCAGACTTGGACTATTTGGCCGGAATCCCGATCACGAGCGTTGTCGATTTCAGAGGCAAGAACGAGATAGAAGCCGCACCCGACAAGCTCCCCCGATCTACCCGGAATTCCTATCCCCAATCCATTGATCCCGGTAACGTGATGTCCCTGATCGGACTTACCGACCTGAACACCACGCAAATGGATAGTATCATGATGCAGATGAACACGCTCTTCGTCACGGACAGCACGTTTGTCGACAAATACAGGATCTTTTTCAGATTATTACAAGATGAACAAGAAGTTCCCCTCCTTTTCCATTGTTCCGCCGGGAAAGACAGAACGGGCATGGGAGCCGCACTAATATTGTACGCGCTGGGGGTAGACGAGACAACCATCATGCAGGATTACCTCGCATCAAATATTTACCTGGGCAACAAGTACGCCAAGGAACTGGAGAAAAACCCGGAATTAAAATCCGTGCTGACAGTAAAACGAGAATTCCTGCAAGCCGGAATTGACCGGATAAAACAGGATCATGGCAGCGTGGAAAACTTCCTTGAAAACATACTGAAAGTAGACCTTCCCAAATTCAGGGAACGATACTTATATTAATTTCATTATAGTATCACTCCTCTAAAAACATTTATAACATCAAAAATCAATTACAATTATCCATTTAAACGGGTTCTTGATTAGAATAATTCGTTATATTTGTAATCAACAACAAAAACTTACAAAAACAAGACCATGCAAGCGACCGAACTAAAGAAAATAATACAGTGCGGTGAAACCAGTACCGTACAGTTCAAAGAAAGGTTCTCCTCGCAAAAGCAACTTGCAGCAGAAATGATCGCTTTTGCTAACAGCAAAGGGGGAATTATCATTTTAGGGGTTGAAGACAAAACTGGAGCTATCAAAGGACTTACCTATGAAGAAATTCAAAATACAGCCAGCGAGCTTGGAAATACTGCCAACGAACAAGTACGTCCAGTTATCTATTTGCAAACAGACGTCGTAATTATTGATGAACATCCAATATTAATCGCTTATATCGAAGAAGGTATAAATAAACCCTACAAAGATCTTAATGGAAATATCTGGGTAAAACAAGGAGCTGATAAACGTCGGATCACTGAAAATTGCGAAATACTACGCCTATTCCACTATTCCCATACGTATACGCCAGATGAAGAACCTGTTATAGGAACTTCTGAAAAAGATTTAGACGGAAGACTTATCGACACGTACATTCGAAAAGTATACCATAAGGAAAAAGAAGATTTTGGAATGCCTTACGAGCACCTGTTACAAAACTTACGTATCATGGATGAATCGAAGACATTAACGTTATCAGGATTACTTTACTTCGGCAAGCACCCTCAACAATACAAACCGTCTTTCATGATTAAAGCTGTTGCTTTTTATGGGAACGATATCGCAGGAACTCAATACAGGGATAGTAAAGATATAGAAGGTACTATACCTGAATTATTCGAACAAGGCATGGCATTCTTAAAATCAAATCTTCATCACATTCAAGCCGGTCAATCATTTAATTCCATCGGGAAATTAGAGATATCTGAAATCGCTTTGGAAGAAACACTTCAGAACGCATTGGTCCACCGAGAGTATATAAAAACAGCTGCAATCCGATTATTAATTTTTGATGATAGAGTCGAAATTATTAGCCCAGGATGCCTTCCGGATGGATTAACTGTTGAGGATATAAAATTAGGTAATTCTTATCAACGGAACCAGCAAATTGCCAACTTCTGTGCAAAAACAATGGTCTACCGTGGTTTAGGATCAGGCATTATACGAGCCTTAAAAGAGGACGTACACATAGATTTTATTAATAACGAATCAGGTAACCAATTTACAACAATACTTTATAGAAATAAAGTTACGACTAACCTAAAAAACGAAAAAACTAACCTAGAAACTAACCTAGAAAACGAAAAAACTAACCTAGAAACTAAAATCACTAGCCTAAAAACTACCCAAGAACGTCTTTTAGACCTTATTCAAAAGAATCCTACGATTACCAGGCAACAACTAGCAGATCACATTGGTTTGACGATAGCAGGCGTAAAATATCATTTGGCAAAAATGTCCGCAAACGGATTAATCAAACACGAAGGAAGTACAAAAAAAGGCTATTGGATAATAATTAGCTCTAAAGTTTAAACTAGGACATATCCCTTTCAGCCACAATTACAAACATATATTTTTCAAACTCCTCTCTTTTCAACTATCTTTGTCATTTGAAAAATATATTAAGTACATGGACTTTTTAGAATGGAAACTACACATATATTCCATAGTATTATTGGTAATACTTCTTTCCGGTTGTCACGGAAAAACGGACGAAAAAGAGATCGTGATCATATCCACGAACGACATTCACGGACAGATTCAGCAATTCCCGAAACTGGCAACATTCGTGAATCGAGTGAAAGCGAAACATCCGAACGTGATTCTGGTGGACGCGGGCGATAGATTCACGGGTAACCCATACGTGGATTACGCGGAAGAAAGAGGCTTGCCGATCATCACGTTGATGAATGAACTGGGATACGCGATAGGCACGTTGGGAAACCACGAGTTCGATTTCGGACAAAAAATTCTCCGGACAAGAATAAATGATGCAACTTTTCCGATTATTTGCGCGAACATAAACTCTTCCCGGAGCGAATTAGATAGCATCGCTCCCTACCACACTATCGAGAAAGACGGTATCAAACTCTGTTTCCTCGGTCTCATTCAAACCGAAAAGGATCATATCCCCAGCACGAACCCGGGCCACTTGCAGCAAATCACGTTCGACAATTACCTTGACAAGATTGACGACTACAGGCAATTGAAACAGTCGTGCCACGCTTTCATCGGGTTGACCCACCTCGGTGTAGATTCCGACTCGATGCTGGCAACACGAATGCCGGAACTGGATATCATCATCGGTGGCCATTCCCACACGTTACTGGAAAAGCCCAAGCGAGTAAACAACGTGCTAATCGGGCAAACCGGGATCAAATTACAATATGCAGGATTGACAACACTGAAATTCAAAAGGGGAAAACTCACGGAACGTACCTATGAATCTTGCCTGATCGACACGATTACCCTAGCGGATTCCAGCATGACAGAAAAAGTGAAGTTCTTTGTCAACCACCCCCGTTTTAAACAAATTATCGGAACGGCGGCCCTCCCGTTCGAATCACAGGAAAGCATCGGCAACCTTGTCACGGATGCCATGTTATCGGCCACCTCATCCGACATTGCTTTCTACAATCAGGGAGGAATCCGCATCACGCAACTGCCACAGGGAGATATCACGCTGGAACAACTTCTTTCAATCGAACCCTTCGGCAATCATATCGTCACGCATGAAATGACGCTCAAAGAGATAAAAGCACTGATTTTAAACCGTTTTAACCGGGAGGATCTCGCCATTGACCTGTTCGTCTCGCCCGGTAGTTACACGATTATCCGGGATCAACAAGGAAACGGAACGGATGTACTTATTCTAGATCGAAACAAGAAGCCTCTGGTTGATGAGCAGATTTACAAGGTCGCTCTAAACAATTACGTGAGTGTTGATTACGATTTTCCGAACAGGGGAAAAGGACGACACTCAGATATCTCGGTAGTAAACGCCATGATCCGGTTCATTCAATCCGACCAGCCCGTTCGCCCCACGAAAGGACGTACTTATATTAAATAGCCCAAAACTCTGAAAGGCTTTACAGCTCGCGGGATACAGATGCATTCTTCTTTTTTAAAAAACCTTCATTAAATTATACTCTCTAAAAAGAATCACGAGCAAATAGTTAAACACGAGAACATTAATACATATCATTGAATGCCAATACATATTAATAATGAACACCCTATTGCGAGTATTCATTTTTTATTACTATATTTGAACTCAATAAAGGAACGTTTTGTGATACGATAAAATGTATCGTCATGCTGCTTGTCAGCACGATCGAGTGATGATTTCCCCGCGGGGGATGTGTGATAATATCTTGGAATGCACGAGAAAGAAATGATAGAAGCCATTCTTAAAGGTGACCAAAAGGCCTTTAAGTTGTTAGTCGACACCTATCAATTGATGGTTGTCAACACTTGCTACGCGTTCGTGCATGATCGGGACGAGGCTGAAGATATCGCCCAAGACGTGTTTGTTCAGGTTTTCGAATCCCTCGGTAGATTCCGGTTCGAAAGTAAATTATCCACGTGGTTGTACCGGATAGCCGTGAACAGATCGATTAATCACTGCAAATCACCCCGGGGACGAGCAATCAAAATAGACATTGATTCATGGAAACAACAAGAGGTGGCACAATCGGTTGAAATGCCCCAGCAACAAATCCTGGAAGAACAGGAACAGATAGAATTGCTACACAAAGCTATCGACAAGCTCCCCGAAAACCAACGTACGGCTTTAATACTAAACAAGTACGAGGAGCTTTCATACAAGGAAATCGCAGATGTCATGGGGGTCTCTCTCTCCTCCGTGGAATCGCTTATTTTCCGTGCGAAAAATAATCTTGAGAAAATATTCAACACGAAATAAAAGGAATTGGCATGAAAGGGATAAACAAAAAATATTTGATTTACTGGGTAAATATCATCCTGTTAATGGTGAACACGGCCCTCATCGTGTTCTTCTGTTTTACCCCGGAAAAAACGGTCTACAAAAATGAAGACTCCACGATATCAAACGAATTCTTGCGTCAGGAACTGGGTTTCACGGATGAGCAATACGAGCTAATCAACGAACTGGACAAGGATGTGCTGGAAAAACATCAGCTCGTGCTGAAACTACTTTGCCAAAGACGCTATCAAATGCTGAACGAGTTGGCCAAATCGAACCCGTCCATGGAAGAACTGAATAAAATCGCCTCGTCCGTGGGACACCTGCACAAAGCATTAAAGACCCAGACGGCACGACATTTACTCAATATAAAAAAGGTGTGTACCCCGGAACAGTCCAAGAAACTGGAAAAAATGTTCATTGATTTACTGGAAATCAATAAACATTGTTCGGAATGCGCACAAAAATGCACGGATAAAGAAAAATGCGAACGGTGTCCTAAGTTTCAGCATTACAAGAATATAGAATCCGATTCTTTGAAGGTGGACACGGATTCCGTGAAAAAAATCACGAAATAATGAAAAAAAAAGGCTTGCCCGCGCAAGTTTTTAATATAAAGTCTGTCATATAACCAAAGAGAGAAAAATCATGAAAGTTGAAGAGATCATAGAAAAGGACAAGGTAAGGGAAGTGCGTGAGGACTTTTATGACGGGATCATGAAAAAAATGGCCCGGAATAAAATGGATAATGCCGGTCCTGTGATCCGCAAAAGACACTTAGGCATGAGCATCGCTGCAGGAATTGCAATAGGCATTCTGGTGGGCAGTATACACCACCACATGCACAAGACCGATCGGCAAGTGGCGATGCAGGAATGGCTAGGCAAGTACAATATTAACGAAATTAAACTTGAATGTATTGAGGACAGACTTTTTAATTAAAAACAGCTAAACCTACAAGATCTTACTATGAGTTTGAAAAAATTGTTTTTTTTAAGCACGGTCATCTTTTTGATCGGGCACATGAACCTCTTTGCCCAATCTGAAAAGGTCAGCCTATCCGGAACGATACAAGATGCTAAGTCCGGGGAAACATTACCATTCGTAGTGGTCAATATCAAGGAATTAAACCAATGGACCACTTCAGACATTAACGGAAAATTCTCATTTAAAGACGTAAAAAAAGGCGAATACACGTTGACAGCCTCCTGCCTTGGTTACAAGGATTACGAAATGAAGATTAATTTGAATAAAAATATTGAAAAATACGTGCTAAAACTGGAAGAACAAACTTTGGCTTTAAAAGAAGTAACGGTGACGGCTACCGCCGGCAATAAACTGAATAGTTCTTCCTCTATTAAAAAAGCGGCGCTGGAACACGTGCAGGCCTCCAGCATCGTGGATGTGATGCAATTGTTACCGGGATCATTAACCATCAACCCGAACCTCAATGACATCACGAAATTGACAATCCGCGACGTTACGGGAAAAGATGCGACCAACTCTTTCGGTACGGCCGTTATCGTGGACGGGGCTCGAATGTCAAACGATGCCAACATGCAAATGGCTTCCACGGCTTTATCCTCACAGGGAATAAGCTCGTCGGCCGGAACAGGTATCGACGCTCGCCAGATCGCCGTGGATAACATCGAGTCGATCGAGGTAATCCGGGGTATCGCCTCGGCAGAATACGGAGATTTAAACTCCGGGGCCGTAATCGTGAAGACGAAAGCAGGAAGGTCCCCGCTGGAAGTCCGCTTCAAAACAGACCCGAAAATCAAACAAGTTTACGCGGGTAAAGGATTTGCCCTAGGTGAAAACAAGGGATTCCTGAACATCGATGCCGATTACGTACAATCACAAAATGATATCCGTACCCCGGCAAAATCCTACAACCGGTTGACAGCACAATTAGGATATTCTAACGTCTTTAATCCACAGGGAAGAGCATTCAGTTTCAACGCCAAATTAAAAGGATTGATGACGCTCGACAAACAAAAAAGTGATCCGGACAAACAATCCGAAGAAAAAACAAAGGCCGAGGAACAAGAAATCAACTTGAATATCTACGGGAACTGGATGGTGAACAAGGCTTGGTTGACCAGTTTAAGATACACCGTGGCCGGGTCAATAGGCAAACAGTACAACTGGGATCACGATTTACACACCACCGTGGGTGCGGCAAATACCACCGCCATGGAATCCGGGGAACACGTGGCGGGCTTCCTCCCCTACGAGTATTATAGTGACTTGAAGATCGAGGGGAAACCCGTTTATTTACAAGCCAAATTAACGGCTAACATATCCGGGAAATACGGTATTTTCTACAATAACTTCATGCTAGGAGGTGAATGGAGCACGAAAGGAAACGAGGGAAAAGGAAAGAGTTTCGCCTTGGATTATCCCCCGACACAAAACGTACGCCCCCGCTCGTTCAAGGATATTCCTTATATTAATGAATACAGCGGATTCATTGAAGACAAGGTAAAAATCGAAATCGGCAAAAGATCGTTGGAACTCTCCGCGGGAAGCCGATTTACCAAGATTGACACCAAAGGAGCCGATTTTGACGTGATCGTGGACCCGCGTTTCAACGCTCGTTTCACGCTGATCGAAAACCGTTGGAATAAAAAAGGTTGGGAAAACCTAAGCATCCGTGTCGGTTGGGGTATTCAACACAAAATGCCGACTCTGGCTTACCTGTACCCGGACCCCGCTTATATTGACAAGGCAAGTTTCACGTTCAAAGATGATGCTAACGATTACAGGCTATCCATGATCACCACGAATGTTTTCGAGACGGACAACGACGCACTGAAAATCCCGAAAAGTAATAATTTCGAAGTCGGGGTTGACTTCAAGGTACTTAATATAAATGCCAGCTTGGCCTATTTCAAGGAAAAACTGACAAACGGGTATAACCAAGCCGGATACGCCATTCCGTATGAATACAGGGAATACAACTATAATGCCGGATTGACTCATCCTGAATACGTGAACGGGGAAGTCGTAGAAAACGGAAACCCGGTAGGCTATCGCACCTTAAAAACATTCGGCGTTTTCCAACGTCCGGATAACGGGATCACCACCGACAAATGGGGTATTGAATACTCGTTTGATTTTGGAAAAATCGATGTGATTAAAACCTCCATTCTTCTGGACGGGGCCTATTTCCACACGAAAACGTTCGACAATAGTCTCAAAATGTTCCACGAGAGCAGATACATCGACAACGAGCCTTATCCTTACGTGGGCTTATTTGCAGGAGGAAATGCCGTGGGTAACGGGAATCTTTACCAACGTTTGAACACGAACTTGCGTCTGGTAACCCATATCCCCCAATTACGCCTGATCTTCACGCTGGGAGCACAATGCGTATGGATGGACAAACAGAAAGCTCTCTCCAAATATAAAGGACAATGCCTGGCTTACATGAAAGACGAGGACGGGAATATTGTCGAAGGCGATATCGAAAAAGACAAAACCTATAATAAATACGTTAATCCGGTAGCCTACATGGACCGGGAGGGAGCAATCCACCCGTTCACGGAGACGGAAGCGAAAGATCCGGTTTTCCAACACATGATAAAAAGCGGTAAAGCCACTTATTTCGTGGAAGACTCTCTAGACCCGTATTTTATGCTCAATCTACGCATGACGAAAGAAATCGGGAAATACGCCTCTCTTTCTTTCTACGCGAACAATTTCACGAATGCCAAACCTTGGAGATATTATAAATCCAGCGGTTCTGACTTCAGAGTAAACAGTGACATCAGCTTTGGTGCCGAGATCAGCCTGAAATTTTAACGGATTAAAAAGAAATGAAGATGAAAACGTATCATATATTTACCCTTCTGACCATCTTCCTTTTCACGGGATGTCTGAAAGAAGAAAAAATGAGCATCGGCGCCCGCATCAAGGTGAACATGCCGGAAGGTTTTGAAAGCACTAGCCCGGAAGGTATCGACGTGAAGTTATATAGCACGACTTCCGGCCTGACCTACTCCAGTAAATGCGACGCATCCGGAATCGCTTCTTTTAACGTCGAATACGGATTCTATGAAGCCGTTGCCCAACACCGGGAAAAAGGTGACAACACGATCGACATCTTTAACGGGAGAATGGAACGTATCGCCTTGACCGAGAACTCAAAAGATCAGGAAACGTACACGATCGACCTGACTCACGCGAAGTTACAACAGTTAATCATCAAGGAAATCTATTACGGTTCGTGCAAGAAAGACGACGGGACAAACTATGCCGCCGGAAAAGACAGTTACATATCAATCTATAACAATTCCGATGAGGTGGCTTACCTGGACAGTCTTTGTGTCGGTTGCGCAAATCCGGTAACAAGCGGTACCCCCAGTAATTTCACCAACCCGGACGGAAGTTTATGGGATCGGATTCCGATATTCATGATGGCATGGCAATTCCCCGGAAACGGTCAGGATTACCCGCTACAACCGGGCAAAGAAGTGATTATAGCCCTCAATGCTATCAACCATTTGGAAATATCCTCCTTGTCCGTGGATCTTTCAAAGGCAGATTTCGCATTCTGGGATCCGATATTAACGTCTGCATCCGTACCAGCTCCGGGAGTTCTACCGCTAAATATGTTCTGGCGAAATAACGGAACCGCATATACAATTAACACGACGGGACCTGCTATGTTAATTTTCAAAATCCCGACATCCGAGGCTATCAGTGCTCAGGCTTATGCCCAGAACCCGAACAACATCGAACAAGATCCGGTAAAACCTTCGGCCACGATGAAATACTTGATGATCCACAAAGACTGGGTTGTTGACGGAGTTGAAGCAGTTATGAGTGCCAGCAAGGCCAACAAACGGATTCCCAATAGTGTCGACGCCGGATTCATTTATCTACCGACAAACAACTTGGGTAATTCCATTTGCCGCAAGGTGGAAGAGGTCGTTGACGGCAGAACCGTATACACGGATTCGAACAATTCCAGTGAGGATTTCGAGGTTGTTCCGAATACATTTAAAAACAGATAGACTAACTGTATCCAAAAACGAAGATTATGAGATTCAACAAAATATATACACTTGGTCTGGGCCTACTCATCGCCGGGATGTCGGCAGTAAATGCTCAAACCCAGGATAACGAAAAGATTTTTTACCGGATGGATCGCATCAAGGCGAATAATCCCTGGACAAAATCTTTAAACAGTGCCGGATTAATTTTCAATGAAAATCAGGATTTCTCCATCGTCGAACTTGATTTTCAATACGGGAAAGGGAATTTCAGAAACGTGAATGCCCCTACCGCGTTCAACAAGATCAACGCTCAAACCGAATCCTTCCGGAGACTGAACAGGGTATTTTTCTATGGTAAATTCAGTTTCGATTACACGAATCGTCTGAAAATGGGCTGGTGTAACGTGATCGACCCATACCGTTCTCCGATCTTCTTCGCGGACAGTATGCCGGGACGTCAAACCAAGGAAACCTATCACTTGGAAGGTGGTATCGGCTACATGCTGGGAAGCCGTTGGGCCATCGGTGCCAAAATTGACTACGTCAACGCCAGCAATGCCAAGAAGAAAGACGCCAGAAACAAAAACACGTATATGAATTTGAAATTATACCCCGGAGTGATTTATCGTTCCAAGTTTCTGAATGCCGGGGTAAATTTCATTTACGAGAAAGAAACCGAAAATATCGACATCAGAACGATCGGAACCGGGAGAACTCCCGAACTTCTTACCGTTGAAGGCCTGTGGTTTTACACCTCGGAGCAAGTAAGCGAAACCACGAGTATCACGCGTGACATACGGGATGAAGCACTTGGAGGAGCCGCCCAGATTGAATTCTTCTCGGATCGTATCCGTTTCTTCAACCAATTCTCGATACTGGAAAAGAAACAGGAAATCTTCAAGGCTAATTATAATAAAGAACGCGGAGGTGAAATGAAGCAACGGGTGTATGACTACACCGGGGCCTTAAATATCAGTGGCGAGAAGTTCTGTCACTACATAAACCTGAAAGCCGATTTCTCAAGCATGCTGGGATATGAAAATATCCAGCAAAAAGAGATTATCAACCAGAACAGCACGTGGACACAATACGGGAAAAAGAACAAATCCTTGATCGAAGCCACGACTGCCGACGTGAACTACAACCTATTCCGTAACCGTACGGCCTATAACAGCAGTTGGAACGCCCAGATCGGGGCCAAAGGTTTCTACGTGGAAAGGACTTACAGACTTTATCCTGCCAAGTACCAACAGACATTGAAAAACGTGGAAGGTTACCTTGCATTCACTAAAAACTTCCTGTTCAAAAAAGGGATGCTGGATTGCGGACTGAACGGGGCTTACACCATCGGGGGAGGCACCATGCTCAAAATGAAACTGGAAGCGGAAACAGGTCTGCCGAATCTGGATGCTTACTCGCAACGGAAAGATTTACTGGAACAGGAATTCGAGTACATCACATCCGACAAAATTGCCGGGGGAATCAACGTTCGCTATACCTATTTCCTTGATAAAGCAAAAGGAATGAATTTATTCGCTATTGGCAACGTAAATTATAAAAAGTCAACCAGCGGCTTGTATGACGGCAAAGACTGGACCACGCTGCAAGCCACTATCGGACTGTCATTCTAGGGATCAAAAACAACAAATATAAAAAAAGAAATGAGCAAGATTAAGAAAAATTTATGGAGGCACGTGCTACAACTGGGTGTGATTGTAGTGATTGCCGGTTTCATCTTAAAAGTATTTTTCGGGGGAGCCCCTGCCGACGTGGAAGCCTACTGCCCGTTCGGGGGATTGCAATCTCTCGTGACTTACCTGAATTCAAACACGCTGGCATGTAGCATGTCGATCGTGCAGATCATGATGGGAGTCACGCTGGCAATCGGGGTTATCCTGTTCAGCAAGCTATTCTGCGGCTACCTGTGTCCACTGGGAACAGTCACCGAATGGATGGCCGTGTTGCGCAAAAAGATGAAAATTAACATCAACATCACCACGGGATCAATTGCCGACAAGATCCTGAGAGCCGTTAAATATATCCTCCTGTTCTGGATATTCTACATGACGATCTCAAGCAGCGAACTGTTCTGCAAGAATTTTGACCCGTATTACGCAATCGCCACCGGATTCAAAGGTGAACTTACCGCGTGGATGGCCGTGATTTCAATCGCCTGCCTCTTCTTGGGTAACTTGTTTATCAACATGTTCTGGTGTAAATACATCTGCCCGCTGGGAGCCTTGAGCAACGTGTTCAAATTTACCCTTACCTTTCTGGGATTATTGATTCTTTCGCTGATCCTCGGATACTTTGGCCTACCGATGCAATGGTACTGGCTACTGGGGGCAAGCTGCGTGATCGGGTACATCTTCGAAATCGTTTACCACGAAAGCAAAGTATTCCCATTGTTGCGCATCACCCGGGATGACGAAAAATGTAATCATTGCGGTTTGTGTAGCAAGAAATGCCCGCAACAGATTGACGTGGCTAACATGAAAGTTGTGAAAGACATCGACTGTACCTTGTGCGGCGAATGTATGGGTGCATGTAACAAGAACGCACTGCAAATAAACCGCAAACCGGCCTTCCGTTGGTTACCAGCCATTCTGGTCGTGGTTCTTTTCTTCGTCGGGATATGGATGGGTACGCACTGGGAACTTCCCACGATTGACGAGCGTTGGGGTGATCCGGCTAAACTGGAAAACTTGGAATCCTTCGAACGAGACGGTATGAGAACCGTGAAATGTTTCGGTAGCTCCAAAGCATTTGCTGCCAGAATGAAGAACGTTCCCGGCGTGTACGGAGTAACGACTTACGTGAACCGTTTTGCTGTTGTCGTGTATTACGACCCGTCGGAAACAAGCAAAGAAAAGGTAGAAAACGCCATGTTTACCCCGGTAAAACGGAAATTGAACACACCGCCTGCCGGCATGGAACAATTGAAAGTGATAACCCTGGGTGTAGAAAAATTATTCGACCAGATGGACGTGACCTTCCTAGGAAATATCATCCGTGAAAAAGAAGGATTCTACGGAATTCAAACCGAGTATGACTGTCCCGTGAAAGTGAAACTATTCATGGACATCAACAAACCGATAGATAAAAAAGAATTGAGAAGTATCATCGAAACGCGTGAATTCGAAATGCCGGTACACGGTGGTGGGGTCAAGAAAATCGAATGTGACTACGAACTGGTAAACATATCAGAAGAAGTAGACACGATCGGACGCCAGGAATTCTTGGAAATGATGTTCCCGAAAACGAAATCTCGTTTCCAGATCGCTCTCAAGAAATATGGAGAAGATGCAGCAACAGCCGTGTACGAAATGCCTTACCCAGGACTGGACAAACCGTTAGTACAACGTCAAGTGCCTTATCTGGGAAGTTTCCTTTCCACACAAGACGGTGTTATGGAATTCGCTACCGCACTGAACGGCGATATGCCGGTAATCCGCATCACGTATGTAAAAGATGTACTGGATGATGATAAGATCTGGGAGATACTGCAAACCCCGAAATGGACAATCCATTATACAAACGGGACGACCAAAGAAATCGATGCAACCTTAACCTTTAAAACGCCGGGTAAAACCGTCGAGTAAGTATCCTCCCCGAGAGTGGGCAAAAGTCCACTTGTCGAACAACTACCACCCCTATCCCCTCCTACACAGGAGGGGAAGTAGTAACCAACCCTCCCCCTTACACAGGGGGAGTCGGAGGGGGTAGTAAAGGACTTTTGCCCCTCTCCTTTTCTTATTATCTTATTTCATATGTTGACAAAGTAATTTAAAACAAGTTACTCTGTATAGCTTATGTCTATACAAATCGTAAATCACTACTATGAAGAACATTATCTACACCATACTATTCATTCTGATTACCTGTTCTTTATCGGCACAGAATGCAGGTACGGATCAAACCATTCCGATGGATCCGAACATCCGGATCGGGAAATTGGATAACGGCCTGACCTACTATATCTGTCATTCCGAGAACCCGAAAAACAGGGGCGAATTCTACATCGTCCACAACGTGGGGGCGATGCAGGAAGAAGATGATCAGAACGGGTTGGCGCACTTTCTGGAACACATGGCCTTCAACGGGACGAAACACTTCCCCAAGAAAAGCATGTTGGAATACCTCGCCAGTATCGGGGTTCGCTTCGGGACAAACGTGAACGCATTCACTTCCAGAAACGTGACCGCCTACAACATCTCGGAGGTCCCTCTCGCACGGGAAAGTATCATCGACACGGTATTGTTGATGCTTCACGACTGGTCAAGTTACATCACCTGCGATTCGGCCGAAATCGAAGCGGAAAGAGGCGTCATCCGGGAAGAATGGAGAACCCGGGATATCCCTCGCATGCGCCTGTCGGAACAACTATATCCCGTGATGTACAACCACTCGAAATACGCCGAGAGAAACGTGATCGGGGATATCAACATCATCATGAACTTCAAACGCCAGACTTTGCTGGATTTCTATCACAAATGGTACAGGCCCGATCTGCAAGCAGTCATCGTGGTCGGGGATTTTGACGTGGACCAGATGGAAAACAAGATCAAACAAACTATGTCATCCCTACCGAAAGCCCAAAACCCGGTACAAAAAGAAGAATACACGGTTCCCGACAACCAGAAACCCCTCGTGGGAATTTCTACCGACCCGGATGCGGGAGCCATGGTCGTCAGACTGATGTACAAACTGAATGTTCCCGATCGGGCGGAAAAACAAAAGGTGAGCGCTTATAAAATCAACTTGGAAAGAAACATCATTTCCGAATTGTTGAAAAAAAGGTTGATGGAAAAAGCCACGCAAGGAAACCCGTACATCCGACAAGGAGCCGCCAACTATTCGGATATCACGCCCAACAAGAAAATGTTATTCATGATGGGTGCCGTGAAAAACAACAAGGTCAATGAAGCGCTGAACGAACTGGCCATAGAGGTGGAAAGAATAAAAAAATACGGTTTCACGCCAGAAGAATTCGATGAAATCCGGTCGAACATGCTCAAATCGGTAAAACTTCAAATCATACAAGCGAAAAACCAGAAGAGTACCGACATCGTAAAATCCTGTCTGGATCATTTCACCACGGGAACCCCGATCGCACCGAATGATTTCTACGAACAAATGGCGATCTCCACGCTACAAAACCTGACGGTAGACGAACTCAACCGCACGGCCCTCGATATATTTTCCGATGAAAATATCCTGATCACGATCCTCGGTCCCCGCAAAGACAACATTGTCTACCCGCAAGACGAGGAATTGATCGCCACGGTTCAAAATGCAGGAAAGCTGGAAATCACGCCGTACGTCCACCGGGTACTGAAAGCCACCCGATTAATGACTCAAAAGCCACAAGCGGGAACCATCCGGGAAGAGAAGAAAAATGACATCGTGGGAACAGTTGAATGGACGCTTTCAAACGGGGCTAAAGTCATTGTCAAATCCTACCCGAGTAAGAAAGATATCATCGACATCAAAGCTTACAGCAAAGGAGGCACCTCCATTCTACCGGATAACGAGCTGGCAAACGGGGCCATGGCCAACAACTTTTGTCGCCTCATGGGGGTAAAAGATTTCTCCCGGAGTGACTTGAAACAAATCAACGCGGGAAAAATCGTATCCATCAGCCCCGAAATCGGTGAATACTACGAAACATTAAGTGGTTACGCCGCCAGTCGGGATTTGGAAACACTCATGCAGATGATCTATCTCTACATCACCGCCCCCAACTTTGACAAACAGGAATTCAACCGCCAATTGGAAAAGATAAAAAGCACATTGACCAACCGCCAGGGACTTCCGAAAACCGAATACGACCGGGAAATTCGGGCGATCAAATACAATAACCACCCGAGAAAAGCGAGCATGACACTTGAAAAAGCGAACACGATCACGTTCGAGGGAGCTAAACAGATTTACGAAGAACGATTCGCCAATGCCGGGGACTTCACGTTTATCTTCACGGGCAACATCGACCTCGCGAACTTCAAACCGCTGGTTGAAACTTACCTTGCCTCGCTACCGACAACCGGGGTAAAACAAAATTACAAGGACAATCAAATACGTTATGCCAAAGGAAAAATCATAAAGCATATCGAGAAAGACTTGACCACGGATAAAGCTTCTATCAGCGTGCTTTACACGGCAAAACTTCCCTATTCCGCCGAAAACAAAGTGCTTTCGGCAGCCTTCCGGTATATCTTGCGAGACAGATACATGAAATCTATCCGGGAAGAAAAGGGCGGGGCTTACAGCGTCAGTGTCAACGCCACGGAGGAAGCATTACCGACCAACACGATAACGATAGAAGTCAATTTTGACACGGCTCCCACCATGGCCGACGAGATGTTGGAAATCGTCCAGAAAGAAGTTGATGACATTGCTAAAAACGGCCCGTCCCCCTTCGAACTGGAAAACGCACAACGCTATTTCAACAAGCTATACAAGACAGGAATTTCCTCCAATTCTTACTGGACGGAAACCCTCACGGACTATTATCAATACGGGATTGACAATTTCACGAACTACGAAAAAATGATGAATGCCTTAACACCGTCAGATATTCGTAAATTTGCCAAAACCGTGTTTGGACAAAAAAACAAAATGGAATTTGTATTATTACCAAAAAAATAACGGGATGAAGAAAATAACATTTATCAAAAGCATTATTGCCTCCCTTTTAATCGCGGGTAGCACGCTGGCGGCAAAAGCCGACGAGGGAATGTGGTTAATCCACCTTATGGCTCAAACCAATTACGAAGCGATGAAAGCCAGAGGCGTGGAACTCACCGCCGAGGAAATTTACAGTGAAACCACACCGTCGTTAAAAGACGCAATCGTGGCTCTCGATTTCGGGAGTTGCACGGGAAGTATGATCTCTAAAAACGGATTGATGATCACGAATCACCATTGCGCTTACGATGATATTCAAAAATTAAGTAGCTTGGAACACGATTACCTGAAAAACGGTTTCTGGGCCAAAAATCAAAGCGAGGAAATCCGCATTCCGGGCAAAACAGTCATGTTTCTGGATCGGGTGATCGACGTCACGGACGAATACAGGAAAGTGCTGAAGAGCTTCGAGAAAGAGGACGAAACCATGCCCTACACCTCCAGAAGAGCCAACTCGGTGATCGAGAAAAAATACGCCAAGAAAGGATATGAAGCCTCATGTGCCGCCATGTTACGGGGAAACAAGTATTACTTATTCTATTATAAAGTATACCAGGATGTTCGACTCGTGGCAGCTCCTCCCACCTGTTTCGGGGCATTCGGGAAAGACACGGACAACTGGTCATGGCCACAGCACAAAGGGGATTTCGCCATTTACCGGGTATACGGGGACAAAAACGGGAATCCGGCAAAATACTCTCCCGACAACCTGCCAATTACCCCTAAATACGTGTTACCCGTCTCTACAGCCGGGATAAAAGAAGGCGATTATGCCATGGTACTGGGATATCCGGGATCGACAGCTCGCTACACGCCGTCTTTCGGTGTCAGCGAGAAAATCAACCTCACGAACCCGGCCATGATTAAAGTACGTGACACGAAACTGGCCATTCTCCGGGAAGCCATGAACGCGGACGAAAAAATAAACATTCAATACGCGTCCAAATATTTCATGAACAGCAACTATTGGAAATACGCTATCGGTGAATGCGAGTACACGAAAAAATATGACGTCATAGGTCTGAAAACAGCCGAAGAAACCAAATTAACGGACTGGATAAACGCCGATCCCGCACGTAAAGCGAAATACGGGAACCTCATCGAGGACTTACGAGCATGTTATGCTTATGCAGCCCCTTACATAGCAAGTGGAGTCTATCACCGGGAAGCCATTGTCAACGGTGCCGACCTGACCCGTCTGGCCATGCGTTTCAAGGGTTTCGAGAGCACCATGGAGAAAGAGGGAAGCTGTTTCATGCACAAAGATTGTTCACAATGTCAGAATCTAAGAAATTTCTGTAAACAGTACTTCAAAGACTATGACGAACAAGTAGACCGTAAGGTTTTTGCCGCCATGATCGAACTGTACGTGAACAACATCGACCCGAAATTCTTCCCGGAAGAGATCACGCAACTAGTGAAAAAATTCAAGGGAGACTACCAAAAACTGACCGATTACGTGTATAAAAACTCTATACTGGCAAATCAGGAACGCCTATACGCCTGGTTGGATAAAGGGGTTGACAAGAAAACCATTGACAAAGACCCGGCCTACCTGATCACGAAATCCGCACAGACTCAGAATTACGCGCTGCGGGATTACCTGAAGGATAATAACCAGAAAATCGGTCTCTTGAGAACGCTTTACATGGAAGCTCTCGTGGAAATGAACGCTAATAAAGTTCTCGCACCCGATGCCAACTCGACCATGCGCATCACGTACGGAACGGTCGGCGGGTATTCTCCGAAAGACGGAGTCACCTACGATTACCGCTCCTCTATTGACGGATACAAAGAAAAATACGTGAAAAACGACCCGGAATTCGACTTGAATCCCGATTGTTGGGCTGCCATCCAAAAAGGAGACTGGGGTCGCTACGCCGATAAAGATGGAAAACTATACACCGGTTTCGCCACCGATCTCGACATCACGGGAGGAAATTCCGGTAGTCCGGTAATTAATGCCAAAGGAGAATTAATCGGTTTAGCCTATGACGGGAACTGGGAATCCATGGCCGGAGACCTTTATTACAACCCTAAATATAACAAATGTGTATGCGTGGATATTCGTTTTGTACTATGGATAATAGACAAATATGCAGGTGCTTCAAATTTACTAAACGAAATAACCATTGTTGAATAATAAAAAATTACTATATTTGTTTTGTCAAGGAGTGAGTAATCTTGATACGAAAAGCACACTACGATTATTTAATGTTTTTAATCAATCGGTCACTGAAGCACGCACCAAAAAAGTGATCTTAGTTTGATTCCTTGACATAGCGGTCTCCAAGCGGGACCACTTTTTCATTTTCCCCGAAAAAGAATTGTTTTTTCATGTCCGCAATCTCCTGATTTTTACCTAAAAACGATTTTCCGTTAAAAAACACTTCGAATATACGTGTTCATTAAAAATAATTTCTATCTTTGTCCCGCATTTGGAAAGATGCAGGAGTGGCTGAACTGGCACGCCTGGAAAGCGTGTAATCCTCTAAAGGGATTCGGGGGTTCGAATCCCCCTCTTTCCGCTGGAATTAACAATAATAAAAGAGTTAGCATATTCATGTTGACTCTTTTCTTTTTTGGAGAGATTCAAACGAAGTAGAGAGGCATCCCCCGAACGCCTTCCGACTTCCCCAATAACGACCTCGCTATTATCAACAGGCTCAACCGGATAGCCAACACTCCGAATTCTTATCTATTTTTAACGGGATTTCTACAACGAAATTTTCCGCAAGGCGTATCAATAGTACAATTTCACCAGACAGATGACAAAATCAGAAGGGGATAAAGAGATTGCTAGCATAAGTAGAGAGTGAGAATTCCCGGCATTGCAACCGGGGCATAGTGAATGTAGATTGTTGCTAGTCTCGGTGCGGTTACTTCGTGATGAACGTAACCGCACTTTTTTACATGATATTTCATGACAATTATGAAAAACTTGGCCGCTTCTTACGGATAGTCTAAGATATTTGGTAATTTTGTGGTGAAAAATAAGAAGATTATGGACGATTTACAACATATTGGATATAGTAGGGAAGTCATTGAATTCGTTGCTGTCGCGAAAGAGTTTTGCGGCTACTTAGAAGCCTCTCATGAAGAAGAATCCAGCGAGTTATTGTCGAAATTACAGAAATTTATCCCGCTAATATATCTAAAAGGGAGCCTGCTCCCCTCATGTGAAAGCGAAAACCTCGGAATGATGGAAGAAGTCGTAACCGAGGAGGATTACAATGCCCTTCACGCCACGTTAAACCGTATACTGGGCGAGCATGACGAATACCTCGAAGTATTCGACGACAACATGCAATACAGCGAAACCCCGGTCGTGAATTCTATCTCCGAGAAATTGTGCGATATCTACCAAGACCTGAAAAACTTCATCTCGGCATATCGCAGCGGCATGATCGACGTGATCGAGGAAGCATTGTGGCAATTAAATAACAGTTTTGAATTATACTGGGGGAAAGCGTGTGCCAGTGTACTACGAGCCATCCACTTGGCCATATACAAAGTAGCTGACACGGACGACTCCATGTAGAGAGACGCAAGCATGGAATACAAGACAAAAATCAGCGAAGAAGAAATAGAAGAATTACCGCTTTTTACGTTTGACGGGGAGATCGTCGTCGTGGATCACGAGAACAAAATTGATGCAGCCGTGAACGATCTATCTTCCTACTCGTATATCGGCTTCGACACGGAAACCAAACCGGCATTCAAGAAAGGAGTAACACACCAGGTAGGTTTATTGCAACTGGCCACGGACAAACGGGTATATCTATTCCGTTTGAACAAATGCGGGTTATCCGAATCGTTACAAGCACTCCTGGCAAACGAAAACGTGATGAAAATCGGCGTGGGTATCCGTGACGACATTCGCGGCCTGCGCAAGTTAGCCAACTTCACCCCGGCCAGTTTCTTGGATTTACAGATATTCGCCAAAGCATTCGGGATCGAGGAAATGTCATTCTCCAAACTGATGTCTATCATTTTCAAGGTAAAAATTTCCAAACGGCAACGCACCTCAAACTGGGAAGCCCCCAAATTAACCTCCGCACAAGTACATTATGCAGCGACAGACGCGTGGGGAGCCCTGAAAATGTACAAGGCCCTGAAATCAGGCAATAGCCAACTCCAACAAGTATCTTGATAAATCGCCTCCGGCGATTTACAGGTTACTAGTTGTTTTCCATATACATTTTAACGTTAGGTGAAAGATAACCTAAATCCATATTTCACACCGAAGGAAGCATGTAACCACTCCTACCCGCTCCCCTTCCCATGAGCGAACATTTCCAATTTACTGCATCGGGATCGAAAAATAAAATGTCGTACCTGTCCCTTCTTCCGACTCGAACCACAATTTCCCGTGATTCATCTTCACAAAATCTTTACAAAGTTGCAAACCGAGCCCGCTTCCTTTTTCTTTCTGCGTGCCATAAGAGATAAAGTGTAAGCCCTCGTCCAGTAACCCCCGTTGATGTTCCTTACTGATTCCTTGCCCGTAATCCCGCACCGTCACGATCACGAAACCGTTCTTCTCCTCGCAATCGACATCAATTTTCCCTCCCGTGTAACTAAACTTGATCGCGTTCGACAACAAATTACGCAACACGGTCTTCATCATGTTCACGTCCGCGTAAACCATGAAAGAATCTTTGATCCGGTTAAAAATCTTGATACCTTTCGCTTCGGCAATATTTTCCTGCAATGCTATCACCTCTTTCGCCGCTTCCGTGAAAGAAAACACTTGCATGTACGGCTGCAACAACCCGTTCCGGCTATTACTCCACAACAACAGGTTTTCCAATAGTAAATAAGCCTCGTCAGTCGTCTCGTGCAACATCTTGATAAGATGTTTTATATTCGAATCCGGAATCTTCTCTTTCTGGTGATCAATCGCCTCCAAAATCATCTTCAGCGTCCCGATCGGTGCCCGCAAGTCATGAGCAATAACGGAATACAGTTTATCCTTGGAACACGCTACGCTTTGGATTCGCTCGTTCTGCCGTTCTATAATCCGCTGTGATTCCAACAAAAGCAATTGATTGTTAATCCTCAGTATCAACTCTTTCTTACTCAACGGGCGAGAAATAAACTCCACTCCCTCGTAATCGGCCACTTGTCTGAAATCCTCATAACGGTTAGGAATCGTCAAGTAAAGAACCGGAATATACTTGGTCAAGGCACTCTCTTTCAATTGGCGCACGACCGTCACCCCTTTCCCATCTTCCAATGCCAATCGAATAATTATCATATCCGGCAATCTTAACTTAGCAAGTAGAAATACCTCATCCGCCTCCAGAGTGGGTATTAATTTAAAATTCTCTCCGGCCAGCAGGCTTTTCATCTTTTCCAGGTTCGAAACCGAATCATCAGCCAAAAGTATCGTATATTCGCTATGATCTATATGCATGCGCTGCAAATTTATAATCAATTTTTGACAAAAACTCCTCGTAGAGCCTATTAAATGCGATCGTCTTTTGATATATCTCCGATCGCGATCCATCACTCCCCTCCTCGACACCCTCTAAGATATTATTCTTGATCGACTTCCACATCGGGAACATCGTTTCGGAGAACGTCTGCAACTCGTTTTTCAACAACGTCAATTCGTTCTCCATCTCCCTGAAGCAAGTCACGTTGTGCCCGATCAGGTGAATTTCTACATGCTCCCGCCCCAATCGCACCGGGTAAGCATTCCACTCGATAAACAAAACTTTATCACCGGAAGTAACCGTCGTGTTAAATACCAGTAATGTTTCCGGATGTTTCACGACACCTTCCAGTTGACTGGACGAAATACTCATTTCCGTCATCAGATCCCCGATCCGGCAACCGACAATATCGTCCCGAGACTCCCCAAACAAGGAATAAAACGTTTTATTCGAGAAACTGATATGCAAATGCCGATTCAACCGAAGAATGTAATCCACCCGGTTTTCGATGAAATCCTGGTACAAAGCATGATGTTTCACCAGCTTTCTCAAAATCACCTCTTTCTCAAGCGCCCCGGACAACACGGATGCGACCTGCACCAGGAACTCGATCTCATCCTCTGTCCACGCCTCTTCCTGATGACACCGACTCAGGCATAGGAAAGAAAATAGATGACTGGATATATACAAGGGCAGAAATATCGCACAATGCACTTGCATGGCCTGCATGACATTCTTCAGACTCTCGTTCGTCACGTCATTAATATCCCGTATATATATGTAATTATCTCGTTCTAAATCCTGTTCCAGTTTCCGGTCATAATAAAAACTCCGTTTCTCGTCGTTTACCGGGAAAACAGACTCCCCGTTCCGGCTCCACTCCTCCGATATAGTAAACGTCATATCATGGTTAATACTCACGATATAAACTTGATCGGCTCTCTCGTGTTCTCCTAATTTCTTCAATGCCAACTTCACATTCCTGTTCACTCCCAAATTCGTGGATAATAAAACGTTCAAATCGGATAGAAACTCCGCCCCTGTTGTGTTATTTTGTGTTTGCATACGCTTGTTTGGATCGTTTAGTCCTTAATATTCTCTTCTTTTTTACAGTATTTATACACGAAATTTACACTTTAGGTTACATTAATCCACATTTTTATATAACAAGATTAAAATATATCCACAAACAACTTTCTATAAGCCAACATATTAAATATTGATACCTATTTTAGTACACAAAAAAGCTCGAAAACATTTGGTAACTGAGAAGATTTTTGTACTTTTGTGCCCGGGTAAGTCCTATGCGACCAGTTCCTGTCGAACTCCCCCAGGGTCGGAAGACAGCAAGGGTAGATGGTTGAGCGGTGCGACATAGTAAGCTTACCCTTTTCAAACCGCCTCTTTAGCTCAGCTGGCCAGAGCACGTGATTTGTAATCTCGGGGTCGTTGGTTCGAATCCGACAAGAGGCTCGAAAGAATGGAAAGAAAAGTGAGGAAGAGTTCTTTAAGTTTGCTGTTGTAGCTCAGGGGTAGAGCACTTCCTTGGTAAGGAAGAGGTCATGGGTTCAAATCCCATTAACAGCTCAGGAGAAGCAGTCTGTAAAAGGGCTGCTTTTTTGTTTTATATAGCTATTATTTAAACAGTTACAACAAGAATATTTCTTAGTTATCAAACTTTCCCTTTCAATGCAATATTTTCATTTTTCAAGTGACAAAAGGGGTTTTGAGTAAAAAAAGAGGGATTTTACCCCTGTTTAAACACCCATTTAAACACCCATTTAGACACCCATTTTTCAGATGCCAATGTTCAGCTAAACACATCTTAGCTATGAGCACATCAATTTCTATCTATTTCAGAAAAGAAAAAATCAACAAACACAATGAATCTTTTATCTGTGCAAAAATCAGTCATAACAACGAATCTAAAAGAATCAGTCTTGGCATAAAAATTAATGCAAATGATTGGGATTTTGAATACAATAAGGTGAAAGGAAACGCACCCAATAGAGAATATCTCCAACTTCTTATTGATACGGAAATCCAAAAAATAAACAAGAAAATTCTAAACTATCAAATACAAAATCAACCATTTACACTTGATGACTTGCTAGGGATCACAGAAAAGAAACTTAAATCTGAGACAATCAAGAGTTATTTCCAAAAAGAAGTAACCACACTAAAAGATTCAGGGAAATTAAGTTCTGCTTCTAAATACAAATACTGCCTATCATCCTTGTGCAAATATCGCTCTATGGATATCCCTTTCACTGATATAAACTATAAATTTTTGGTTGAGTTTGAAATGTTCCTTAGAAAAGCAGGACTTGCTGACAATAGTATTGCAACCAAGTTCAGTACCCTAAAAGCAGCCTTCAATTCAGCCTTAGACAAAGGACTTTTCACTTGTGAGAAATCTCCATTTATAAACTATCAAGTTGGTAGGTTATGGACTACAACTCAAAAAAGAGCCATACATAAAGAAGATATTTATATGCTGAAGGAACTTGATATATCCAACATTTTTAAATATCCAAGTCCATATCATAAGCTTGCTAGAGACTTATTCATATTTTCTTATTTCACAGCAGGGATCAATTATAAAGACATTGCCACATTAAAGTATAATGATATTGATAATGAACATGTTTATTATTCAAGAAACAAAACCCAAAAAAACTTGGCAATAAAACTTCTTCCTGATGCACTAACAATATTAAAAAAGTATATGAAACAGGATGCAGAGGGAGAAGATTACATTTTTCCCATATTAGATAGAAAAATCCATATAACAAGACAGCAGCAATATAATAGACTGCAAAAAGTAAGAAGTAAAATCAATAAAACACTAAAAATCATGGGGAAAGAACTCAAAATCAACATTAAAATAACGACATATGTAGCTAGACATACATTTGCAACTGTTTTAAAAAGGTCTGGAGTGGATATTGGTATAATTTCTGAATCATTAGGCCACTCTGAATTAAAAACAACTCAAATCTATTTGGATAGCTTTGAGAACTCTCAAATTGATGATGCCATGAAAAATTTATTATGAACAAAATAGCCTCTCATCTTCGGATTTGAGGCTATTTTTCTCTCTAAAATAAAATCAGTAAATCCCCCCAAAAAATAGAAATAATCACTAATTTCATAAATTCTAATCTAGACACTAAATAAGAAATACCATATTTATCCTATCACTACAAAAATATAATCATGAAGCTAAATACATCACTAGAATCAAAAAATAACCATTGCTTATATTTTACCTTTCATGGGTAAAATCAATTTTAATAACACAGGTTAGATCACGGTTTCATCTAATCAAAAGATTGCCCCAAAAAAAGAACCTCTCTCCTAACTTAATTGCCAATGAGGAGAAAGGTTCTATTATTCTATAATGCTAAAAAACCTTTAAGAATATCATGCTGGTTGTACCCTTTGGGAAACATTACCATTCATGATAACTAAAACCTGCTTCACAGCATCAATTAATTTTGACGCCTCATTAAGCTGATCCCCAGAAGGAGAGGTTGACAGGCTTGTGAATCTAGCCTTTGCCATCTCCTCTTCTGTAAAAAGTTCATCACTTAGAGAATTAAGATTACCAGTTTTATAAACTGATTCTATTCCAAAGGATAAAACTTTCTCCACTTGCTTTTTCCCAGACATTGCAATGTTCTGGGCTGCTGCAAAAGGATTCAAACTTAAATCTATACAGTCCTTGCAGAACTTCACATTAGAAATTAATCTATTCAAGACGATATCTCTAAGTGCAGAGAGATAGTTATTTTTAGTTATACTATCCACCTGTTTTAAAGCCTCTTCAAAGACCATTTTTTTCACGTCAATATTTTCTTTTTGCACTTGTTTAGAAAGAATATTTCTATACTTCTCATTTACCATGCAAAAAGCATCTTTCGGCTTTCTAGCCACTTTATTGGAACTAGTTTCTCTTGAAACATTTTGTTCCGTTTTGTCTATATAGTTTTCCATCGTTCTTTGATTATAATTTTACATTAAAAATTTAAACCAATTAAAAAAAATAAAAACCAAAAAAATTAAAAATCTGGCAGAACTAGGAACTATATAATATATAAGAAAAACATCACAGTCATTGGCATACCTGTAAGCCTCTCCTATATACATTACAAATATATGAAAAAGTAACATCATTGACACCTTCCTCATGAAAAATATCTTCAACAATCACCAACCAGAGCCTATTTATATCAATTATATAAAAACATAACTCCATACCCTATAATTCCCTAAAACATAACTTTCAACCCTATAATTGGGGTAAAACATTACTTTTTACCCTGTAATTGACTAAAAACATAACACCTAACCCTATATTATCATCAATCCTTTACCCTTCACCGAAATTACCCCATTTATCTAATCTATTATTTCAATTATCTATATTTATACCATACCTTTATTAAAACACCCTACCATTTAAATACAATATTATAAAACATACACTTTATCCCCCTCCTTCTTTCTATTTTCTTCTATCTAACAATATCATTCTATAAACATTCACCTCTTACCTGTTTTAAACAACTAACCAAAAACAAATCAATTAAACACCTCCTTAACTTACTAACCTCATGTTGCAAACCAGAGTTATTTATTAAATAATAATAATCATGATTTGCAACAAGTAAAAGAAGAAGGAGATAGAGGTTTATAAATAATGATTACAAGTTTATAAATGAATCAAGTAAAATTAAAGTTTAATCATCCAGATCATTCGCATTGTTATAATAAATATCTAATAGATACAGGAGATAAGCATTTTACTTGTTTTCTTCCAATACTCCTTCATTAACACCATGTTATATAAAGTAGAAGTTATCATTTAATGAATTTTATAACTTCCTTATCTTTTCATAGTTTTTGATTTTTTTAATCAATATCTTTGTGATAATAAATAAGATAATATATAACCATTATATCTACTTTCTCAAAATCTACACATATAAACATTCTCTGACATTGAGGCATGAAACCCTGTTAATTTAATTGATAGGGTTTTCATTTTACCCGGATTGTTGCAAATGGATATAGTATGTAGAATGGAATGCTTTTATATCTAATCATCCAGATAAATTAGATTGATATATCATTAAAAATAAATAAGGAATTAATGAATCGAATGATATTCTAATCATTTATAATGAATAACACTATCAATAACACCTGAATCATGCTTTATAGATGATAATAGTTTTAACCACTTCTTGAACTATTTAAATCTATCCAATACAGTTGCAAACTGGATATATTTATATATAAATAATAACCATGGTTTGCAACATCAAAATGATGAAAGAAGTGGATAATTTAATACGTGAGAATGTTTATACTAGAAAGAAAAAAAGAAATTAAAGATTTAAATTACAACAAGCATCTATCAGAAACAGTTTTTTTAGAGACACTGGATTTTAACGCTAGATTCAAGATTTCCATTGAGGCACCAACAGGATGTGGGAAATCTTATTACTTGCTAGATTATTTAAAAAGGAATAACATTCCATTTTTATACGCCACAGATACATTATTCCTCATGGAAGGGTTAGCTAACAGGCATGGAATACCTTATTATTGTGCAGCCGATAGAAGTAAAGAGGAAGAGAGGCAATTAATAACTGTTTATCAGCATATTCCTAGATTTATTAGAAAGGGTATGACGTTAATCATTGACGAAGCGCATTCACTTGTTACTGATTACAGTTGGAGAAGAGAAACGGTAGAGAACACTCTAACAGCGATGACAGGATACGATAGAGTGATCCTTCTCTCTGGCACTCCTTTATTATCTAATGATTCAGCATATAATGGAATTGAACAAGTCAGAGCCATTCCCAATGAGGTTAGTAAAAGGAAATTATGGGTAACAAGATTTTCAGAGAATTTAGAGGGAGCTATACTTCAACTGGCTAGAATGATTAAAGAAGAGGGTTACATACCAGTTCTCTCTCTACTGGATAAATCCGATAAACTGGATACTATTATAGAGAGATTACCTAACCATGGATTTAATAAAATAGCTGTTATCAATTCCTTGACGAACAAGAAAACTAAAGGGAAAGATATTAAAGGAGAGGGAGAGATAGAGAATGATATAGAGGTTGAAGGTAATCCAGATTATTACGATCAATTAATCACGACAGGTAAAGTTGATGCCGATATAATCATCACAACTTATAGACAAGGGTACGATATTAAGGGGGATAATTACAAATTAATTATAGCACCAAGTAAAAACAGGCATTCCTACACTGATATTATACAGGTGATGAACAGGTTTAGGGATTGCACCACGAGTGAAGGGTATCTATTATGTAATAATTTGTATGAAGAACAAGAATTTAATTATCAACAAATATATACTATCATATTAAACAAGATTACCCAAGAAACAAGAAAGGAATTTAATAGAATCCAGACACTGGAAAAGGATTATAGAGCTATCAAGCTGGATCAACAATTAAATTGTAATTACTTCTCTCAATTTATTTATTCCAGTCCTTATATAAATCACCAGAAGATAGCTAACATTACATATAATAACATCAACAACATTGCTTACAACAATTTATACAGGATGAAGAAAATACTTGAAACATTTAATATTGACATGGAACTATCAAAAGATTGTATGGATTTAAAAGAGGAAATTGAGGCGAAAGAGAAGAAGAAATACACACAAGAGGAGATAAATATTGCGGTTGATACTTTCTTTCATGATTATGCCTATCCAAAAGAAAAGGGTGAGGCTATACTACTAGATATAAAGGAACGTCCTATTTACCAGACTATAAACGAACATTATGAAACTCTACACGCTTTAGGTGAACCCTCGTGTAAAATACATGATGAATTAAAGAGATTCATGATTAACACTAAAAAAATGAATGCCTTTAAAAAGATAGCGATAATAAAACTGGGAACAGACCCAAGCATAAAAATGTACAGGCTAATGTTACTTAAAGCATTTAATGTTGGAGAGAGATTAACCAGTCCTGAGATATGTAACAGGATAAACAATTGCAGGCAACAGGTGGGTGATTCCATTTTAAAAGAGAAAACAGCAGTCGAGTTTTTTAACCTGTTATTTAAAACAAAGAGGGCGAAAATGAATGTTGATGGCAAAGAAACATGGGGCTGGGAGATTATAAGCACGTTCTAGCCAGTTAATCATATATAACTAATTTAAATCATAACATCATGAAAACAAGTTCAAAAGCAGGAGAAGACTACATTAAACTTCTTCCATCTAAAATTACTGAAATTTACCATAGAGAGATGGAATTTATTAATAAAGATCTAGAGGATGAATCTAACAAGTTATGCAAGCGATTTTTAAAACTCGTGGAGGAAGGGAAAATGGATGGGGTTATCTCTTGCTTGAAGAGGTTAAATAGATAAACAAGGAAATCAAGGACAGGGTTTGATTGAAGGATATAACTTTCATCAAATCCTGTCCTTTTTTTATGCTCTATATAATAGCAAGAAATAAATCAATCATTTTCTATAATAAATCATGAATAAACCCACACCAACTCAAACGATGCCGAAGTCCATGATTTTACAAAAAGAAGAAGGATATAAAAAAATAATGAAGTGAATCACCATTCCCCCTCTACACTTTGGACTATATTATATAGTATATATATTCTATCATAGTGTTGAAGGGAAATGATTATTTAAAAGGCTACCTTATATAGAATCCCCCCTGTGTAAAAAAATTTAGTGTTAATCGAACACTAGGATTATTTACTCTCTAACGCCCCCTAACTTTCATTTAAGAAATCGAATTAAAGTGGAAGTTCTCCACTTTTTTAATTTCTATTTAAATCAATGTCTTATCAATTAAATTTATCACTAATGAAAGAAGAATATTTATCACCAGAAATTAAAACTGGAATAGAACCGAATCAACATTTCGATGATTTAACAAGCTTATCAGAGGTAGAGATTAGATACAAGCTGAAAGTGCGGCCAAAAGATAGACCAAGAGTGACGATGGCCATGGAGGCATACAAATTAATCAGACCTTTTTTTGAGGGGTGTTTACATCACCATGAAGAGGCATGGATCATGTTGTTAAATAGAAATTTAAAGGTGTTGGGTGTTGCAAGGCTGAGTGTCGGTAATCAAGAGAACACTATCATTGATCCTAGGACTGTTTTACAATTAATGCTAAAGACTAATGCAGCTAGTTCTATAATCTTCCATAACCACCCAAGCCAGAATTTAACCTTGAGTTCGAAGGATTTAAAAGTAACAAGGAACATCATGGAGGCTTGCAGGTTGTTAAACATGGCTTGTCTGGATCATGTTATAGTCGGTGAGGAAAGTTACTCTAGCTATTCAGAGGGAGGTTACTAGCGTGGGTAATTATATATAAAATAGATGAGAGATAGAAAATTCGAGAGGAGCTTAAAAGTGATCATGGTGATGACCGTGATCACTTTCATCATTCATGTAGTCGCTATATTCACTATTTATCCAAGGTCTGCAAGGTTGGAATTTATTGCGGTTCTTATCTTTATCATGATCTTGTTACTATCCAAGAAGAGGTAAGGATTGCATCTTTTTGGTTGTCTACACTGGATAGACTACCAAAGAGGTGAATTATAGAATGGTTATATATTAAGAGCGATCACAAGCTATTCACGTTGAAATTTAATACTTTTGCCATACAGCCACCCCAAATGAGTGTTTGTAGAATGCTAATTATTATTTACATTTGTGGTGTCCTTTGGAGAAATCTGAAGGGCAGACATATTTAATAAGAAGTGTTTGGTTTTATCCTAATCTTGAAAACGACCAATTTTAAAGCAGAAGGATAGACGGTACAAACGCTCATGCTTGCCATATATAATTTCTAAATATACTATGGTCTAGTGTGGGGTGGCTGTTTATTTCTGCGAAGGTTACTTGGTCGTACCTCAAGATTAATAAGCTAGCAATCTCCACACTTCTTTTTTTAATAACTTACCACTAGGGGATTGGGGTAAATAATTCATGTTTAGATGAATAATTGCACGATTAGTTCCTATATGGCTGACTTTATCTATAAAGAGATAATTTTGAGATACGAGAATGACATCAAAAAAAATCCCAAAGGCTACAACTTTAATTTAAAAAGATTTAAATTCTTTTTAGCAAAATCGAAAATAACAATATCTTTTACCACCATTCTCAATATTAGTAATATTGACACAAAATCGCAACTTGATAATTATTTTTATTGTTATCAGCATAGCAAATTCAACCAAGTTGTTTCTTTACTCACTCATATAAGAAATAGTTTCGCTCATGGACGATTCTCGCAAGATAAAACATACTTCTATTTGGAAGATTACAAGAATTCAAAAACTTGCACGATGAAAGCTCGAATTAAAAAAAATCTTTTAAAAAAATTCATACACGCATTAATAACGTTAACCAAATAAATTTAATAACATGAGAAATGCAATTATTTATCTAACAATGCTGATACAATTATCTAGCTTTTTCATCGGTTGTGGTAAAGATAATGGAACTGATGATCCCAACAATCCAAATGGGAATGGAGGGGAACAAACAACATTAACAATCTCTCCAAATGAATTAACATTTAAATCGGAAGGAGAAGAGAAAACATTTTCTATCACCTCCAATTTTGATTGGATTATTACAAACCCAAGTACATGGTGTAAAATTAATCCGACCCAAGGTAATGGAAACTCTACAATAACAACTATTGCTGATCCCAGTGACGAATACGATGATAGAAACTTCAATCTAACCATTAAAGCAGGAGAGACAACAAAAGTAATGACCGTCACCCAGAAGAAAAAAGATGCGATTATTCTAACCAAGGAAAAATATGACATTCCAACAGAAGGAGATAACATCACAGTTGAAGTTAAAAGTAACATTAGCTATTCCACCATTATCCCAGAGGAACACAACGAATGGATCAAGCAAGTTGAGACAAAACAACTTGGGAGAGGGTTAGAAACAAAGAATCTTAATTTTGAAATTTCAGCAAATCCGACCACAGACAAAAGAGAAGGAATCATTATAATTAAAGACAATAGTAGCTCTTTAGCTGATACAATTCATGTTTACCAAGCACAAAAAAATGAATTGATTCTTACACAAGACACGTACAATGTTTCTTCGGAGGGAGAGAATATAAATGTTGAATTAAGGAGTAATGTCGATTATGAAGTGATCATTCCGGAGGATGTGAAAGATTGGGTTACTCGAATCACTGGCAGAAGTTCAAGGGTGGATAATCTTATATTCAACATTGAAGCAAATCCGACTTATGACAACCGTTCTGCAAAGGTGATTATCAAAGATAAAAATAGTGAACTTGCAGACACGCTTAACATCAACCAGACACAAGTCAACGCTATTATCTTGACACAAGAAAAATATGAAATTCCCTCTGAAGGGCAAAATATTAAAATTGAAGTCAAGAGTAACATTAAATACGACATTATCATTCCTGACAATGCAAAAGAATGGATCAAACAAATTCAATACAGAGCATTAATAACGAATATTATCAATCTAAGCATATCCGAGAACACATCGTATGAACAAAGGGCTGCAGAAATTGTTGTAAAAGACAAGAATAGTAATTTATCAGATACTATACGGATTACCCAGAAACAAAACAACACGATTATACTAACACAAAAAAAATACGATATTCCAGCAGAAGGGCAACAAATATCTATTGAAATAAAGAGTAACATTGAATATGATATTTTGCTTTCTACCGATGCTGAAAAATGGGTAGAAAAAATTGATTTATCTAGGGCTTTAGCAACAAACACTCTAAATTATAACATATTACCTAATACTACTTATAATGAGCGCAAAGCAGAAATTATTATAAAAGACAAGGGCAGTGATTTATCTGATACGGTGGAAATTATACAAAATCCGACGAGTGCTATTATTATAGAAAAAAAAGAATATAATATTTCTAGTAAAGGAGGAATTGTTAAAGTTGGAATTAAAAGCAACATAGATTATAATATTATTATTCCTTCCTCTGCAAAAACATGGATAACACAAATTGCATCCAAAAATCTCATAACAGATAGTTTAACATTTAATATATCTGAAAATTCAACTTATGAAAAACGTAAAGCCGAAATTATAATTCGTAAAGATGAATTAGTAGATACAATTACTATTTGTCAAGAGCAAAATGATGCTATTATTTTAGATACAAAAATTTACAATATACCAATGGAAGGTAAACAAATTTCAATCAAAATACAAAGTAATATAGATTTTGAGGTAATTATTGCTAAAGAATCTCAAAATTGGATAGAACAAATAGAGCTTTCCAAATCCCTTTCTCCTAGTATCTTAAATTTCAATATAAAACAAAATCCAAATTACACTGAAAGAAAAGGAGAAATAGTTATTAAAGATAAAAACAGTAATTTATCAGATACAATTAAAATAATACAAGCACCGAGAAACGATGTTTTTATTGGAAACGTAAGATTCTTTTATGAACAAGATTTGATTAATTTCAAAGAAAAAGGATACAAGAAGATTGTAGGAGATGTTTATATAGCAACATCTGGCAATACTTTGCAAAAGCTTGACAATTTACTGACCGAAATCGACGGAAATTTAACCCTCGATTGTGAATTAACTAACTTGGATGGATTATACGGACTAAAAAAAATCACAGGAGATTTAATAGTAAAAAAGGCAAATCTTGTGTCTTTTGCAGGATTAAGTAACTTAGAAACAATCGGGGGAAATTTTGAAATAAACACTTCTTCTAAATCTCCTTTAGATGCCTTAACATCATTCGAAGGACTGGATAAACTTAACTGTATCGGAGGTAATTTCGAAATAAATACATCTGCTGCAATAGGATCTTTAAATGCATTATCATCATTCAAAGGATTAGAGTGTCTAAAAAGAATTAATGGAAATTTTAAAGTTATAGCTTCTAGTATTTCCTTAAAAACCTTAACATCATTTGAAGGGTTGAGTCAACTAAATTACATCGGTGAAGACTTTGAAATAAATGCTACGACTTCCTTAGAAACCTTAACATCATTCAAGGGATTAGAGAACTTAGAGGAAATTAATGGAAGTTTTAAATTAGTAACTTCAGGAAACTCTTCTTTAGAAGCTTTAGTCTCATTTGAAGGGTTAAGTAAATTAAAATGCATTGGCAAGGATTTTGAAATTAACGCTTCTATGGAACGAGGTTCTTCTTTAGAAGTCCTAACATCATTCAAAGGATTAGAAAACCTAGAAAAAATCAACGGAAATTTCAAAATAACAACTGATGCAAAAAATACTAAAACCAACACTTTTTTTCTAAATTCCTTGGGTTCATTTGAAGGACTAAATAAACTAAACTATATAGGTGGAGATTTTGAAATTAATGCTTCTACGAAGGACGGCTCTTCTCTAGAAGCCCTAACATCATTCAAAGGATTAGAAAACCTAGAAAAAATCAACGGAAATTTCAAAATCATAGCTTCTACTCACCCCGAATATAGATCTTCTTCCTTGAAAAACTTAAAATCATTCGAAGGGTTGAATCAATTAAATTACATAGGTGGAAACTTTGAAATAAATGCCTCATCTTTACTCTCATCTTCACCTTATAATTCCACATCTTGTTTAACTGCCCTAGCATCATTCAAGGGACTGGAAAACTTAGAAAAAATCGATGGTAATTTCAAAATAATTGAATACACTCGTTTTGCGTTAAAATCCTTCGCATCATTTGAAGGCTTAAACCAACTAAACTGTATTGGTGGAGAGTTCGAAGTTGTATGTTCCGATTTAAAAAATCTATCATTAAACAATCTCATAACTATCGGAGGGGAAACAAGGATCAGCGCAACACTCGAAACTTTAGCCTTAAATAAATTAAACAATATCAATGGAGATCTTTATATTAATGGAGAAATGACCTCGCTTGACTTAATTAGCCTAACAACAATCACAGGAAATTTAACAATCACAAAGTGCCCCATGCTTAATAATATTGACGGCTTAACAAACCTTAGTACAGTAAAAAACATTTCAATTACAGACTGTCCCAAACTTTATGATTTCTGCGTACTAAAAAATATTGTCCAAAATAACAATAGCGACTTCTACACCATTGGTAATGGATATAACCCAACGAAGTATCAATTATTAAATGGAGAATGCTCCAAACTACCAGAAACAACCAAGTAACTAACAATTAAACGATCAACTTCATCGCTATACACAACAACGATGAAGTTGATCATACATTAATAAAAAATATAATTATGAAATACACCGATTTTGTCAAACTAACAAGTACAGCAGTACTGGAACTGCAAATAGAAAAAGGAAATAACATATCAGAAAAAGATATTCAAGAAAGAATAATATCAATATACAATAGCGAACACCATAGAACATATTTACTTAAAAAGGAATGTTATAATAAAACTGATATAGTTATATACAGGAAAAAACAAAATGAAGAAAACATCCATTCCATCTACGAGTTAAAAACATACTTCAAAGATTTTGAAGAAATTGGAATGGATAAAATCAGACGAGATTTTGTGAAATTATACAATAGAAGACAAATAAATAGCAACATAAAGGCTTATTTTCTAATGATTAGTACTTATGAGCATCTTGAATATTACTCAAAACATAACAATGGAAAAAATGCAATTGATCCTCTTTACAAAAACAAAAAGGCATCAACATTAAACACTAGAAATAAAAACATTACATTCATTCCCAGAAAAGAATATGAAGGAGAACAATTCCGCATTTCTATCTGGGAAATACTTTGAACATCGAAAATAAAAATATTGATTCTCCCTCATCATAATTCAGACGATGTTTTTTCAATAAAACGCAAAAAACAAGAACTAACACCAACACAAACTAAATCTCTATCACCAACACTTCAAACAATAATATATCTTTTATATAAAATTCAAATTCAACCACACACAACAAAAAGATACTAGATAATTTATAAAACAATAACTTATGAACAACACTAGCTAAATTTTCACCACCTACACTTCGATCTGTTATTATATAGAAAATAAATATCTTCGAAGTGTTGAGGATAAGATAATCAGTAGAATATCATTTTTACTTGTTATCTTATGAATTTCATTAGAAATTTCTCTTTACACTAGAGAGAAACAACTAATACAGACAATTTAAGTTTAATAATAATCTGACATATTGGCATATTGATAATTTTAAACACCCACTTTCTCACCCATATAAAAATAAAAATGATTATATCACATAAAACAACTATAAATCAAATAGTTACTATTACAACTCAGGGGTAGAGCACTTCCTTGGTAAGGAAGAGGTCATGGGTTCAAATCCCATTAACAGCTCAGGAGAAGCAGTCTGTAAAAGGGCTGCTTTTTTGTTTTATATAGCTATTATTTAAACAGTTACAACAAGAATATTTCTTAGTTATCAAACTTTCCCTTTCAAGATAGTGTTTCAAAAACTGTGTATACTCCTTCTTTTTTCATGTTTGCAAAAGAATATCTAGTTCAGGAAAGAACATCAGACCAATCATTCACATGTACAAAGGTTCTTGTTGAATAGGATACCACAACATTATTTTACCAAAGAAATTGCTTCTAGTAGTAAATAGTCAATATTACTATCCCCCATTCTTTTACACATAAGAATAGTTTTATCTAGCAACACTCCCCTCCTTTGCATAACTTCACCATTGGGATAGAATATACCATTACCTGTAAAAATCATGCTTATATTTCCGGGCAAAGGTAAAAAGGTAATACTACCATTTGCTCCTGCAGTTTGGGAGCCAATAATTGTGCTATTGGGAAGTTGTTTTAAGGCCATTGCAATAAATTCCGATTGACTTATCGTATTATTATCTACTAGCACGATCACTTTCCCTTTATAGTAATCGGGATTGTCTTTTCCGATAACATATTCCTTTTGAAAAGTAAATGTGCCAGGATTCTTAATTTCCAATCGAGTTTCTTTAGCGAATAAACGAGGCCTGGGAAATAAATAGTTGCCTAATACATTACGAACTGTATCTTTGGGATAACAACGGAGGTCTATTATTAACCCCTTTGTATATTTGATTTTGCTATATATTGCAGGGATGTCCTCTTTAGACAATTCCGCTAAATAAATATACGCGATACTATCTGATACAAATTTGAATCCTTTCCCGGCTGTTTTTAGGGATGGTCTGTAATTTTTATCAAAAGAATTTACATCAATATTCAATTCCAATTTTTGTCCGTTTCTTAAAACAGTTAGTTGTATTGTATCTGTTGCACTTGTCAATAAAGGATATATTCTATTTAGTGCATATCCAGGCGTGGAAAATGAAAAGTAATTACTTTTTTCCTTAATAATGCGATCTATATTTACTCCATTTACTTTTTTAATAATATCTCCAACTTTCAATTTTGATTTCTCCCATGTTTCATTATTAAAACTACGAACAACCGCTTGTCTTTTTTGGAGAATTACATTTGCTGGAATAATATTAGCAGGATATAATGATGACGTGTAAATTAATGGATAGCCATTAAACGATACTGCCGCATGGGAGTCATTCAAACAGTTTGTTAATTCCATCAATACGAATTGGATGTCCATTTCTGTATCGGCCTTCATTATTCTTGGCAAGAAATCATGTAATACGGTATGCCAATCCGAATCCATAAGATCTCGATAGGGGTAACAATATTGAATTGCATTCCATAATCGGAACAATGCTAAAACACGGAAACCGATATCTTCAGCAAGGTTGGCCTCTGGAAATGCATTCTCGTTGCTAAACGATAGATTTCCGGCGTATTCATTAAAACTCACGTATTTATTGCGATGAACTCTTTCTATATCATAAATTAATCCTGTTATTTTTTGTTGGAGTTCATTCGCAAATTGAGAATTCTTTAGCCATTTCCAATCGGGTTTTAATTGTACCAGACTATCCCCTTGGTTGTTTGCAGGAGACAAAGTACTCACGTCACCGATACGATTTATCCATTGAATAAAGATATTATTCAGTTCTTTTCTATCTGCATCAATGCACAATGGTATATATTTGAATAATTCTTGATCCCAATCAATTTCCCCTTGGGCGATTTTAGGATGATAGTACTTTAAAAATCCCCAAATCTTGCATAATGACTCTAGGTTTAGTAATTGTTTTTTGGATAAAGACGAATTCATTTTCACGCCCGACTGTATGCAATTTATCTCGGAAGGTAACTTCGGATACGTAACTCTCACTTTATTTGATACGGGATTATTATCTATTTTAATGGACAAGTTATCAAACCAAATTTGTCCACCTTCGCCTTGAATTTGTAAATCAATAATAAGATACTTGCCGGGGCGATATTTTACTTTATCTGAATAGAATCTCCATCCAGAACTACCTGTTGCTTTCAAGTGTACGGAGGGGTGATGATTACTAGCGAGGAAGTCCGAATAATATAGCGACATTGTAATATCACAATCTTTCACAGCATCACACTTAATCCATCCACCAAAATACAAAGAATCCCCCTTGATATTGTTGGTCGGAATATAATACTGTATTCTTCCGTTTCCACTATTTACCGTATATAAAAGAGATTTCTCCCCCTCAAAAAAGACATTTGTATCTATTTTGAAATCTCCACATTTTACATTCCAATGATTTTCCCACTGATCCAAAGAAATATCAGCGTCATAAAATAATATATTTTCAAAGGTAAGGTTTTCATCCAAACGATTTAATACATTTTGGGCACAAACCGGAAATGATAAAACGATCAATACTAGTAAACATTTAATTTTATTCATCGCGCTAATTTTGAATTATACAATCTATATACAAAATCATAAATAACAAGCTCGTATATTCTGTTCTTTGACTTAAAAAGTCTATTTAAACACATGTGGATGATACTTGACATCACATCAGGAGAGAGTTGTTTGCCTAACCGGGTAGAAATTTCTCGTAATTCTTTTTTTCTCGTATTAAGGATATCATGGTAAGAACTACTCTCACTACAAGTATTAGATAGAAATTGATTTATCAAATTTTTATTCAAGCGATATTTATCATCTAATTGTTTTTTATAAGTGTGATTTGTGAAATCGAACTCTGTTTTATAAGAATCTGAACAATATTTCATTATATTTCTTTTTTCCAGAATTGAATACCCGAAACAATCTAAAACATCATCAATTAGAGGAATTGCTAATAACCATCGATCTTGATCTGGATTTTTTGCTTCAGGTAACAATCGTAAAAGTAAAATAATACATTCACTATCTACACTGAAAACTCTTTCAATATATTGTATCGTATCTTCACCTCCATATCTTTCAATCTCTCTTTTATATGTATCATACTGTAAATTCCAAACAATATTCTCTTTCATTAGTGGATACAATATATGATATAGTTCCGATATGAGTACAGGAAGACAAGACGTATCAATCATTTTTATTCTTACTCGAAAATGAAAATCTGGATCTGAATATCTTATAAAGAAAAATTCAGATACATATCCTTTCTTTTTCAGTTGTATGACTATAGGATAAATATCTTTGATTAAAAGGTCTTCCCCGACTTTTATTCCTGTATATATTTTAAGATACAACCATTTGCTGCCTAATAAATAAAATCTATCCATAGTTATTATGAACGGTAAAGAGTAAATACAAATTCATTTGTAAAGCATCCATTTTCAGCCTCGATAACAGCATCTTTCGGAGAGAAAACAAACTCCTCAAATCTCAACTCGGTTCGATTTCTACTTAGTGATAGCAATGTCTTTATACTAATCAATTTTTTAAAATCTATAAACAATTCATTATCTCCTTCTTGAATGACGATATATTGGGGTAATTTATTCTCTTTTCTAAATACACTTATGTTAGCCAACAATTCATCATCGGACAAATGTATCATGCGTTTTAATTTTTCAGATTTTATAATCCATTTTTCCTTGAAAAGAATATGATTTTTATACATGATACGAGGGAAATAGGAGTGGTCTTTAAAATAGTTTTCGAGGTCAAGATATAGTATTGTTTTTTTGTTTTGACCCTGTAAATCACAAAGGAAATAGTAGATAGGCATACTGTTATAGCTATAATTGTGAGAATTTGTAAGTCTTGGTATTATCCTTTTTTCTAAGCTTTTGGATTTAAGTATAACTTCTCCATCTGCAATTGAGATTGTAATATCTGATAGTGGAATCTGGCATTCCCGTTTTACAGAAGGATTTGCAAGGTAAGGAATTTCATATTCTCGAATCGTCGGCCTGAATATCACGTTTCCAGTACGAGCTTCCGGCAAATGTACTATTTCTGCGAAAATTGTATTTGGATTCAATTCCTTTTCCTTTTCTGCAATTTCTATTAGTAAAGATTTTATATCAGGGTTTAGATGTCCAAAACGCCCCAATAAATAACCCGCTGAGTGCCCTCCTATAGCTTTAATTAAAACCTGTTTGTTATTGTCAGTGTCAGATATTATGCTGCAAATAACAGAAAATGTATCTGGCATTGAATTCCAATCAATTTTGAAATCAGGAAAATCATTATCATCTAATTTTATGACATTGCATCTATTTTGTAAGGCATTTTGATATTTGTTTACAAGTACTTTTTCCAAAGCAGTATATTCGCATAATTCCCGTTTCTTTATTTGTGAAAAATATAGATCATCGATTAATGAAGAACTATCATTTGTTTCATGATTTACGGGATACCCAATTCCTACTTCGGTATCGAGTACAAAATTTAAATCCATTTCTTGGTCAGAATACCTCTCTGAAAATTTAGTGATAAATTCTGTAATATTATTTTTTGTCGGCAATGAGGTTAGTTTATTTAAGAATGAGATTACGGCATATATTTCTTCAGTGATAGAATTTGAGATTTTAGCTTCTATTGTCGGTTTGAATAGATCTGTTTGAAATAAATATTTCGGGATGAACTCTGGGGTAATCTGTTCTATTATTTCTTTAATATTTTTATAATATGAAATCTTATTACAATCATTAGTAGCATCGATCTTTTTCAATAGAATTTGTATTTCATCAATAATACTTACAAACCGATTCGCCTCTTTAATATTCAATAATTTATTCTTTAAAATCTCTAGCGGATCATCACCTGTTACAGATATATCTAATTCGCTTTTTATTAATTGAGAAGAAATCATATCCTTGATAAACTCAATAGATTCCTCGTAAGTGAATCCTTCTTTGGTAATAACCTGTATTAATTCAGAGAATTTCACGCCATTTTTAGAATAATCTAGTACTAAGGATATATATTTCTCCTTTTCAACACTAACAATTTGATGAATTCTTTTTTTATTAAAATTAAAATATTCAATATACCGATATTCTTTTTCTATTTCATATAAACTGTTATTGGGATAAAAGGTTAATTGAAATAATATATGCTCCTGCTTTTCTATACATTGAATCAATTCATATATATAAAGCATGTCAAGCCTGGTAATTCGTTGATAATTGTTTACGGGAACTAATTGTATATGCGTGTGTGTGCCATTTATACTTCCGATTGAACAACCAGCAAATAAGCCAAAAGGTGTGGGCCTTGTTCTTGTGCGAGAACAATATTTTTCCAGAGAAATATCTATTTTTTCTTCGGTTTTCTTCTTTAAAACTTCTTGAAATAAATCCGGTGAAGCAATATAAAGTCCTTCCAGGAATACATCTTCTAAATGATCTTTATTGAAACAAAAATTATATGGATACAGTGGTGTCCTAAAAAACACGGAAGGGAAAAAAGAATATTCTCTCAACTTTTTCATGCTATAAAAACATTATTTGGAAATTAGTTTTCTGTAACTAAAATGAATGGAGGGTATAATACCCTCCATCATGTTTTACTTGCATGGTCTAACGTTACAATTAACCTCCCAAGTCTGGTAAGTTTGTCCACTGCAAGTTTTTGTGTTGTAGGTTTGAGGACCACATAAACGATCTGTTCCACCTGCAACGTTTTGCATTTCGTTACTGTTAAGATTTGCGATAACAGTCTTTTTTACTGATAACTTTTTCATGATATGAATTTATATTTGTTTTGCTTTTAACATAAAGGAGTAAAAGCATCTCCTGTTCATTTTATTAATAAAAAAGCGTCCCAATCAGAAAAATGGATATCCGAATTTGATGCCATTAATGATAAACCGATTCCACTTATCCCCTCCAAAAAACTATAATTATCAAAATAATCAAGCTTTGACTGTTTCATTTCCAATGCCTTAAATCCAGTTCCGTTATTAGTGTATGTAGCCATTCTCAATGTTTCGTTAATCCAAAATTTATTGGCATCTAAAAATGAAGATATTCCTGTTTCATAATACATCCGCAAGAAAATTTGAGCAATACCGCTAGTACCATGACATAGGCAGGCATCCCACACGGAATTTTCTTCTAGTTGCTTTCGTTGAGTTGAAAATCTCAAAATTTCAAGTGATTTCATTTTCAGACCATCATCATGTAATATTTTCCCACATTGCCATAAACTTAATGCGATACCAAGATCGCCATAACACCACCCCATTCTACTTTTTAGAATATCAGGTTGTTCATACTCTATTGTTATACTAGGAAAAAATGAACCGTATTTTTTGTGATCAATTTCTTGAGCTAAAATAAATCGAATGCAGCCATTTAGTAATTTAAGGGTATGTTCTTCTAATATGTTTTTTTCATAAACCCTAGCTAAAAAGATTGCTATACTAGACATCCCGTGTGATAAACATATATTAAACGCCTTAATTCCAGATAGATTTAATATAGTTTTCCATGCATACTGTTCGCCATTTATAATCACATCTGCCCATAAATGATTTATAATATTTTCTATACATGAAATAGATAATGCATTATTCCGGTGTAAAAAATAAAATCCTAGTCCAATAGCTCCATGTAAAAAATCATAATTAGGATTTTGAAGTTCCTGGTCTAGTATTTGCTTGAAAAGATTGTCATAAACATCAATAGCTTCTGACATTTCAATTTCGATAAATTCTTTCTTTTGCAAATGTTCTAAGGCTAATAACATGCCACACAATCCATTACTGTAACTATATGCTCGGTATCCATCACTTAAACTCGTCAGGCAAAAATCCAGATGTTCGTCAAAAAATTTCTGCATACTACATTTAGGATTGTAGTGCAGATAATATGCTTCAAACAGTAACATACCCCACTGTCCATTAAATAAACCAAAATCTTCATGTGCTTCCTGAGTCTTCATTTTACCCTTTGCATACAAAGTTATGCTAGCTGCAATCTTTTCGAGTTTATGATCTAATGTTAGATTTGACATCTTGTTATTATTATAATTTTGCCATGGCAAATATATGTATATAATTTAGAATACCAAATAGTATTTATAAATGCTTTCAGTCAAAACAACTTACATATTTTTATATTACTGTAATACAGTTATATAAACAATAATATTATTTTTAAATGTGATTATTCAACTTTGTTTTATATATTTGCATCAGCATAATAACCATTATAAAGTATGTAGTGAAAAAATTTCTTTTATATCTTCAGTTGGACGGTATGGACTGCGGTCCGACTTGCCTGCGGATGATTGCTCAAAAATTTGGCAAATCATATACATTGCAACACCTACGCGAGCTTATGCATGTTGGAAAATTTGGCGTGACCATGCTAGATATATGTGAAGCTGCTGAACAAATTGGATTACGAGCCCAGGGAGCGAAAGTTGAATGGCAGGATTTGATTGACATTCCACTTCCTGTAATTGTACATTGGGATAGTAAACATTTTGTTGTCGTGTATAGAATAAAGAAAAAACGAAAAGGTGAATTCAATATCTACATTGCGGACCCTTCTATCGGTTTTGCGATATATTCAAAAGATGAATTTTTGAATCATTGGATATGTAAGAATTCTAATGAACAAGAAGGATATCTAATAGCGTTTGAAACGACACCTAGTTTCTTTATAGAAAACAAAAAAGAAAAATTTCACTACAGTTATCTATTAAATTATTTGTATCCTTATAAAAAGTACATTTTTCAGGTATTTTTAGGAATGACAACTGGTGTGATTATCAGTGTTTTAATGCCTTTTTTAACTCAGGCGATTGTCGATTATGGCATAGGTACTGGAGATGTATCTTTTATTGTAATTATTTTAATAGCGCAGTTAGCATTATCTTTTGGCAAGACCATGAACGAGTTGATTCGAAATTGGCTAATGTTACACATCACGGCGAGATTTAGTATTGCATTAATTTCTGACTTTCTGATTAAGCTCATGAAGTTACCAATCTCTTTTTTTGATGCCAAGCTGATAGGCGACATTTTACAACGAATTGATGATCATGGCCGCATACAAACTTTTCTAACTGGAACTATGATTAGTATGCTATTTGCTATTTTTACTTTTATCATATATACATTCATGATGGCAAGTTATCATGGAGGTATTCTTTTGTCTTTCATTGTTGGTAGTGCCATATATATACTATGGGTTTTAATGTTTTTAAAAAAGCGGAGAGCCATAGATCATGTTAGATTCAGGGAGGCTGCTGCCAATCAAAATAGCATGGTGCAACTAATAACAGGGATGCAAGAAATAAAATTGAATGGATGTGAAAAGCAAAAACGTTGGATGTGGGAAAAAATACAAGTACGTTTATTCAACGCTAGTGTGAAAGGTATGACCCTGCAACAGAATCAGCAAATCGGGGCAACGATGATTAACGAATTAAAGAATATTGTTGTATCCTATCTGGCGGCAAGAGCTGTGATTGGTGGGGATATGACATTAGGTATGATGGTCGCAATTCAATACATTATAGCCCAATTAAATGTGCCTATTGACCAATTTATTAATTTTATTCAAAGTGCTCAAGATGCAAAAATAAGCATAGAGAGATTGGGAGAAATTCATCAAAAAGAGGATGAAGAAAGTCAAGATAGTGGATTGATATACGAAATACCACCTGCAAAAGAAATTACAATAAAGGATTTATCGTTTCGCTATGACGGTCCGCACTCTCCCAAGGTATTGGAGAATATAAATCTAGTCGTACCTGCGGGTAAAACGACCGCAATTGTTGGTGGTAGTGGTAGTGGAAAAACAACACTGATAAAAATACTACTCGGATTTTATGAGCCGGAAAAAGGAGAGGTGTTGATTGATAATCAAAAATTGCAGCGTTACAGTCCTCACTCGTGGAGGATGGCATGTGGTGTTGTCATGCAAGAAGGAGTTATTTTTTCAGACACATTAAAAAAGAACATTTGTATCCTTAATGATAATCCTGATGAGGAACTTTATAGCAAAGCTATTCAAACGGCAAATTTGCAGGAATTTATCAATAAATTACCTTACAGGGACAAGACAAATATTGGTATTGATGGGCATGGCTTAAGTAGTGGGCAAAAGCAGCGTGTGTTAATTGCCAGGTCAGTTTACAAAGATCCCGGCTATATATTTCTTGACGAAGCAACAAATTCATTGGATGCTAACAATGAATTGATCATTATGGAAAACTTGAATCGTTTTTTCAAAAACAAAACTGTCGTGATTGTTGCTCACAGATTAAGCACGGTCAAAAATGCTGATCAAATTATAGTGATGGACAGTGGTAAAATAATTGAGAGCGGCACACACAATCAATTGATTGCAACAAAGGGGGCGTATTATAAATTAGTAAAAAATCAACTTGACTTAGGGAACTAATCTTAATATGAAAGCGATGAAAACTAAACGTTCTACTCAACATTGCGAAGATGTAGAACAAATCATGAAAGAAATTCCTAGTTCTTTTATAAAAAAAGGGTTGGGTGTAATTTTTTGTTTTATGTGTTCACTTGTTGTCGGAAGTTATTTCTACAAATATCCTGAAATTATTGCTTGTCCTGTTATATTAACAACGACAAATCCCCCAATTACGTTATACACAAAAACGACCCAAACGATCCAAAGATTATTCGTGGATAATAACGATTTCGTGCATAAAGGTAAGATAATTGCAATGCTTGAAAATACGGCAAATTATACTGATGTTTTAAAGTTAGAAAAGGATCTAAATACTTATGATAATACAACTTGGGATTCGCTTGTGCTTTCCAAGCAACAACCATTTTTGAAATTAGGAGAATTGCAAGATTACTATAATTCATTTGCAAAAAATTGGAATATATTTAATGAATTCTTGCATTTGAAATACTATCTCAACAAGACTGATTTGCTAAACCAACAAATAACTCGACAGAGACTCGAATATCAAGCAATGCTAAAACAACATGATAGCCAAAGAAAGAATTACCTGTTGGCCAAAAGCCAATACCTGCGAGATTCATCATTTTTTTCCAAGCACCATGACGTGGCTGTAAGTTTGCATCAGCACGAACAAACAACTCAAAAATTTTTGAAAGAAGAGATTGCATACATGAGCTTTTGTTCATCATTACGTTCCGCCAACAATCAAATATTAATACTTGAACAGGAGGCTCTGGATTTACATTCTCTGTATGAAAGAGAACTTATTACGCATAGAACAACAATGGACGAAACGTACAATTCGTTGAGGGAACAATTAAAACAATGGAAGGGAAAATATATAGTAGAATCTCCTATCGCTGGAAATGTTACATTTACGAGACTATGGAAGGAGAATCAATTGATCAAAGAAGGCGAGAGTGTTGTTACTATTGTTCCTGAGCAAACAACTAAAATTTTTGGCTATTCTTTCATTAATACTAACGCCATTGGTAAAGTGAAGAAAGGGCAACCTGTAAATATAAAATTGAATGGATTTCCCTATATGGAATACGGGGTGCTCAAAGGTTCCGTGATTAATATTTCATTGGTGCCTGAAGAAAACAAAGGATACATTGTTGAAATAGAGTTAGATTCGGGAATGCAGTCCTCGTATAATAAAGAAGTGAAATTTATTCAAAAAATGGAAGGATCCGCCGAGTTCATTACAAATCGCAGGAGACTGTTAACCCATATTGTCGCTCCGTTAAAATCTCTCTTAAAAAATTGAATTGTAAAAAAAGGAATGCCTTCTCGGACACTCCCTAAAGCAATGTTCATTTTCGTATATGTATCTTGCTGTCGATCTCTTGCAATGAGACCAGCAGGTGATCTAAATCGCTTTTTGTATGGGTGGCAAGAATCCCCAAGCGGATGCGAGCATCATTCAATTTCACTCCGGGGTAGGTAATACCGCAAGTGTATATTCCTTTCTCTAAAAGTTTTCGTACCACAGTTTTAGTTTTCAAGTCATTGCCTATTTTTATCGGGATGATTTGAGAAACGGTATTGCCCGTGTCAAAGCCCAATTCTTTTAATTTCGTGTTTAAATACCTGTAATTCTGACGAACAATTCCCCTTTTCTCCGGCTCTTGGTTGATTAATTTAAGCGAACATAAAGCGGAACCCATCACCTGGGGTGTTGGGGCTGCGGAGAATATACTTGTACGGGCGTAGAGTCTCAAATAATTTATCACGTTTTGGGGACCAGCGAAAAAGCCTCCAATCGTCCCCATGGACTTGCTTAAAGTTCCAGTGATGAAATCTACTTTGCCCAATAAGTCAAAATACTCGATCGTCCCCCGGCCGGATTTCCCCCAGACTCCAATCCCGTGAGCATCGTCTACAAGGAGATAAGCACCATGTCGATGGCACACCTCTACAAGTTCTGGTAACGGGGCAATGTCTCCGTCCTGCGAATACACGCCATCAACAATAACTAATTTTGTATCATATTTATTCTTGATCGTGGACAAGTATTTATCCAGATATTCGGGATCGTTGTGTTTCGTGATTTTTGTATTCGTGTTATATAGCCCTTCAAATACGCTTGCGTGAGCAAACATATCAACAATCGCTATGTCATTTTTGTGCAGTAGGGCTAACAAAGCACCTGCGTTCGCTCCGAAACCTGAGGAGAAAACGAGAGCGTCCTCGCAATGTAAGAAGGTGGCAATAGTTCTTTCGAGTTCTTGTTGTGGCTTAAGGTATCCACCAATCACTGGGGCGGCACATGCTCCTGCCCCGAATTTCTTTAACGCTGCTATTCCGGAGTCGACAACCCGAGAGTCTTTCGAGTAACCCAAATAATCATTTGAAACAAAGGTTGTCGCTCTCAAATAGTTTTCCCCATAATTGCCTGTTAATTTGATATGCCCTCCATCGATGCAATCTTCTGTCACCATCCACAAGTCCCACAAGCCCGCATCCTTTAACTGAGGAATGTACGTTTGAGAAAACTTCCTCGCTTTCTCCATAATGTCACTTCCTTCAATCGTAACAAAGTCTTTTAATGTAATGTTATTTGTTTTCATATTTCATGCGTGTAATTTATATTTTCTCTTATGATCTGTTTTTGAGATAAACTTATGTGATGAATTAGACGAACAAACGCATGCAAATATATAGAAAATATAAACATTATATACTATATAGTATCTATAATATTTAAATTAATGCCATATAGTGCATGTCGTGTGTTTGACGGATAAGGAGTTAATTGTAAGGTGTTAGTCGTGTGTTATGCGCTCGCATATTACTTTTGTGCAGTTAATTATTGAGTGTTATTTTTGTTTGATATTCATTTAATAAGATGGAATTCGTACAAATCTTGTGAAGGGAATTTCAATAGGGAATGTGGATGTCGAATAAATACTGCATAGTGAATTATTTTGTCTGTTTTCTTCCTTGTGTTTGTAACCATATAAATCACATTTGTTTTCGTGTCGAACGATGCTAAGGTTAGTGATAAAAAGTATTGTTTTTAATAATTTAATTCTATGGATAGCGAGCAATGTGCGAATACATGATTGTATGAAAATCGGATAATACGCCCTGTATGTAAGAGAAGGCTCGTGTCGAAAGATAAAAGAATTCTTGCTTGGAGTGTATGATAAACTAAACTGCATGCTTGAAAATATTTTTCTGCAACTCACTCAAATAACAACTAATAGAGGGAAAGACTTAATTTAAATGTGATTGATGTTTTAGCTATATTCGAAGTTTTAACAAAAGTTTGGTCAAATTGGATCAGTTTTTTTTGTTTGGAGGACGAATGTTTAAATTCATCCTGTTTTTCGTCCGCAATGAATACTTTGTAGTTGAGTATTCGATGTTTAGTCAATTCGATAAATTGCATATTTGTCTATATATCAGTGCTAACATGTAGATTGTATATTGTTTTATGAATAAGTTTTAGTATTTTTGCTTCTCATTTGTACTAGGACTTTAATTGGAATTATATTTTGTTTATGAAAACGCAAAAAGATGGTGGGTTAATTCAAGCAAATAAACGTATTCGAAGATCTAAAGATGAAATCGAGAGAGACTTGTCTCGGGCAATAACGAAAATTATTACATCACAAGGATTTAGCAAGCTAACGATAAACAATGTGTCAGAAGCGGCTAACGTCACAAAGCGGGTAATTTATGAGAATTACGAAAGTTTTGAGAATTTATTAAAGGTCTATTTTATAAAAAATGATTTTTGGACCTCTTTCATTTTGGCAAAAATCGCTGATAAATATACAAATTACAAAGATTTTTTTGTCGGAGTACTTGGGGAGTTTTTTAAAGCTATTGATGAAAATCCAGTGTTCCAATGTATCATTCGCTGGGAAGTGGCCGATCCTAATGATTTTGTTCGGAGTCGTGCCAAGAACCGAGAGATTAGTTGTGCCGATGAACTACAAAAAAACAAGAAATTCTTTCAACAAATCGGAATAGATATAGAAGCTTTGTATGCTTTGTTGATTTCCGGTATTTATCATTTAGTACTGAGGAAGGATATCTCAACGTTTTGTAATATTGATATCACAAATCAAGAAGGCAAAGATCGAATTGTCAATATAATAGTGAAATTGTCGGAACTCATGTTCGCCTCATTCGAAAAAGTGGACGAAAAAAAACGAGTTATTGCTCGTTTGCTCAATCGTGGAATGGGAATTGAAGAAATTGCGGAAATCATGGAAGTGGACAAAGCTTTTGTTTGCTCTATTATTGAATTGAAAAAGGAGTAAATCTTTTTCTTGACGGCCATTTGCTATTCTCGAATGCTTTTTCCTTTCGGGAATAGCTTTGTGTTGCCATTTTGTGCTTGCAAGCTCCAAAATTATTATTATATTTGTATAATTATTTCCAATCTCAAGAAAGTGGTTATAAATATTAAGTAGATGGAAATCCATTTTTCGTATTGAATGCTATTATATCAAGATACAAACGTAGGGATTTCTTGTCTACTCTGGTTTAACCCACCTCTTGAGTCAAGAAACGCTCCACGTTCTTTTGTTGTATATTTTGTTTCAGTAAATGGCCTTTGCCAAAGGTATTAAAAGCCAATATAAATACTTTGTGTTTTTTGTTATTTTTGATCCATAACACGTTCGTTCGAGCAAATACAATGATAAATTGAGGAGTTTTTGTAGATCCATCATACCTAAAAGAGCTTCTAATAGATGTTAGCACATCGCTATTAAATATCTGTAATACAGTTGAGTGTATGGCTTTTCTTGGCCTGCATAGGCAACCAAGTTGGGTTGAGCTATTATCTATTAAAAGAAATATTAAGCAAAGTCTATCCGCAGGATAGCCTGAAAATTGATATATATCCGATTAAAATAGAATCGCCTGTTTCGATTGCGTTTAAAGTTGAGAATCTCGTTGTTGATCAAGATTATACATTGTATGTTGATACAACAATAATAAACTTGATCCCTCGTGAAACACCAGAATAGATCCACACCTGGAACAATACTGGTTTTAAGATTTAGGCAGGTTTGATTTTACTAAGAGGAATAATTTATTTAACTAACAACAATAAATGGAGGAATTTAAAATCTCTATTTATTATGGGGGGGGGGTAAATTAAACTGTGCCATCTTCATTTTTGACTCAACGGCCAGGGATCGGGCAAGCGCCAAGGGGTACTCCAGCACTCCCGACAGCGTAAAATTACCATAATTTAAGCCTTTCTCTAAATTTAATAGCCAGTTGTTGAGCAACAGCCGCCCAATTCGGAATTAGCATGGTCCATTTTTTCCTGATATTGCGATAAGCCAGGTAAACTACTTTTTCAAGGGCGATGTCGTGCTGGACAGGGCCTTGTTTTTGATGCTTTCGAAATTAAATTCTTGTTCCATAAAAACTGTGTTAGCAAAATTAATCATTTATTTTGCTAACACAGTTTAAATTACATTCTCGAAAGATCTATTCCTCGTGCAAGTCCGTGGCGGGAGCTAGGCTTAAACTCACCTTGTGGTACAATCAAGTCAACGAGGCCAGCTTTCACTCTTTCAATTCCGTGGCCGCTTCCGTGTTCGCACACTCAAATAGCATCTTGAACTTTTTCAACAACAGGAGCACCAACGCTTCCACCGAATCCTTTTACGCCAAGTTGAAAGCATTCAAGGCTCTATTCCGAGGAGTACTTGATATCAAGTTTTTTTTCTCTTTAGAATCACTAAAATTTTCGCATGAAAAAGATCGGGGTAAAACTACAAAGAATAAAAGGTCCACCCAATTTTTCACGTGAGCCCAAACTTTCCCTTTCAATGCAATATTTTCATTTTTCAAGTGACAAAAGGGGTTTTGAGTAAAAAAAGAGGGATTTTAAGACTTATTTGTCCCCCTATTTGGTCCCCATTTTTTCAATAAAGCCTATTCAGCAAAGTCTATTTACCGGAACCGGAGACTCCCATGATTGATTAGCTTATAAACACCTTACAACAAAACAATAACAACCGAATACATTTACCAAACAGGCCATAAACAAGAAACAATTCGAATCGCACTCGTGATTACACAACAGAAAAAATTCAGAAAATGGGTACAAAAGAATCACATTTTGCAAAACATAATACTCGAAATAAATGCCACACGAAAAAAGAGGAAAAAAATTTACATTTATCCCGAAAAATCAATCAAATATCTCAATAAAAAACGGGAAATAAAAGTTTTTACACTCCCATTTCCCGTTTTACACTATTCCAATGTTACACGAACACTAAAGTTTCTCTATCAACTTTTCCAAAAGCATCGTCAATTTATTCATCAACTCCTCATTAATCGTCATTAACTTCTTAATTTCGTCATCCTTGGCCTTCAACGAAGAAGCCTGTTTATCCACGATTACAACCAGATGACGAGCCATCAAGCTATCATCATCTCGCACGGAAAGATCACCCGCAACATCCTCAACAGCAGCCTGTCCTTTACGATATTTATCACCTTCACCTGTCAGAAGCCATTTCCGATTCACCCCCAGTAAAAGACTTATTACTTCCAATTTTGTGGTATCGGGATTCGTTTTATTGTTCAAATAATTAGATATCGTTGTTGCAGACATGTGCAAGGCTTTTGCTACTCTATATTTTGTGAACCCTTTTTCGTCCATCACTTCTTGTAATCTCTCAGATAAAGACATATCGTTTTTATTTAGAATTATTTTAAATTAAACTTTTATTATAAAAACACTCCAACTTAAATTTGTTTTCATCCAAATTTGCATTATCTTTGCGTGTCGTTTGTTACAAATATAACGAATATTGGTGAATTCCCCAAGTAATTGGGGTTAGTTAATCGGTTGGTGACGTGAGGAGACGAAGATATTCACTCCCGTTTATGTCTTTCGCCTCCTCCTTTCTTTTCAATCAAAAATTTCTCAATTTTGCACCCATTTGCCCAAGAACAGGCGCATTTTCGCCAAGATTACACGATTCGCTTTTATCATCCAAACACACCACTACAAACATCCAATATACATTAAAAAGAACTCGACACTCAAACAATATTGATTTATATGGCAATTTTATCGAAGATGATAAAGCATAATGCAACATGAACAAGACATCAAAATGGTAAGGGAAAAGCGAGAAAATTACCCCGAATTTACCCGTTATCATCCTCGTATTATTAATAACACTCATGTTTCCTTTTTAACGAATAAAATTTCGAATGAAACCATTTTAAGATACTTTTCCTTCGTTTTATTTCGTTTCAATCGAAAAAAGTTGCTTTTATATTTTGTTTTCTTTCGTTTTATTCATTCCTTTGTAGCGAAAAATAAAATTTTCTACACATGAAACAGAACGAAAACACACAATCGTTTGATGTGATTATCATCGGAGGCGGGGCTACAGGCGCCGGAACCGCAAGAGATTGTTCTCGCAGAGGGATAAAAACGCTGCTACTGGAAAGATTCGACATCTCTACCGGGGCAACGGGAAGAAATCACGGTTTATTGCACAGCGGCGCCCGTTACGCGGTGACAGACAAAGAATCCGCCGAGGAATGCATCAAAGAGAACATGATCCTCCGCAAGATCGCCAGTCATTGTGTGGAAGAAACAGACGGTTTGTTCCTGAGCCTGCCGGAAGACGATTTAAGCTACCAGTCCAAATTCATCGAAGCCTGTCAACAAGCCGGAATACGGGCCGACGTGATCGACCCGAAAGAGGCGTTAAGACTGGAGCCCTCGGCCAACCCGGATATTATCGGTGCCGTAAGAGTTCCCGATGGAGCTGTCGACCCGTTCCGGCTGACCGCCTCCAACGTGATGGATGCCAAACTACATGGAGCAACAATTCTCACCTACCAGGAGGTCACCGAGATACTACGCGAACAAAATCGGGTGGTCGGGGTTAAAGTTCTGGATCATAAAACCAAAGAAATCAAATGCTACCACGCTTCGGTTGTTGTTAACGCGGGAGGTATCTGGGGACACAACATCGCAAAACTGGTAGACATCAATATAAATATGTTACCCTCGAAAGGGGCCTTACTGATATTCGGCCACCGGGTCAACAACATCGTATTAAACAGATGCCGCAAACCGGCAGACGCGGACATTCTCGTCCCGGGCGATACCATTTGCCTGATCGGAACCACATCAAGCAAAGTCCCTTTTGAAGAGATCGACCACATGCGTGTCACTCCCGAAGAAGTGGACGTGCTAATACGCGAGGGAGAAAAAATGGCCCCGATTCTGGCCCAAACCCGGATACTAAGGGCTTACGCGGGAGTTCGCCCGCTCGTGGCCTCGGACAATGACCCTAGCGGACGAAGTGTCAGCCGGGGGATCGTCCTTTTAGATCACGCCACGCGCGACGGGCTGGAAGGCTTCATCACCATCACCGGGGGAAAACTTATGACTTACAGGCTCATGGCCGAATGGACCACCGACCTGATCTGCAAGAAACTAAACGTATCGGCCACCTGCACGACAGCCATCGAAAAGCTACCCGGCTCCAGAGAAAATGCCGAAGAGATCAGCAAAAAGATCATTTCCGTTCCTCTCACGCAACGCAATTCAACGATCTATCGCCACGGGGACATGGCCGACCGTTTCTCGGACAACACCCCTCTGGACAACAGCCTGATCTGCGAGTGCGAGGAGGTTTCGATCGGGGAAGCGAAATACGCGCTGAACGAATTGGATGTCAACAACCTGGTTGACCTGAGAAGAAGAACACGCGTCGGAATGGGAACCTGCCAAGGAGAGCTTTGCGCATGCCGGGCTGCCGGACTGATGAGCAACATGAATAAAGTATGCACGAGAAGAGCTAAAGAAGATTTGGCATCATTCCTGAATGAAAGATGGAAAGGGATGGCCCCCATCGCGTGGGGTGACACCTTACGCGAGAGCGAATATACCGCCTGGATTTACGAAGGCGTTTGTGGTTTAACATCATCCTTAAAAGAATAAGTATGAAATTTGATACAATCATCATCGGCGGCGGTTTATCCGGCTTAATCTGTGGCATTTACTTGTCCCGACAAGGACAACGCTGCGCGATCATATCTTCGGGCCAAAGCGCCTTACACTTCTCCTCCGGGTCTTTCGATTTACTGAACAGCCTCCCGGACGGGACAAAAGTCTCGAAACCGCTGGAAGCAATCCAAGAACTCGCGCAACAAGCTCCCACGCATCCTTACACGAAACTCGGAACCGACAAATTCAAAGAATTAGCCGGACGAGCCGAAGATTTTCTGAAAGATATCGGGATTTCAACACAAGGGAGCTACCGGGAGAATCATTACCGGGTCACTCCCATGGGAACCTTGAAACCCACTTGGCTCACGTTAAAAAATCTACTGACAAGTGACAACGAAAAAAGGCTACCCGTACACAACCCAAGCATATTCAATGTTACCGGTTTTCTTGATTTTTACACGCAGTTCATTGCCGACGAATTTCAAAAAATAGGAACAAAATGTAGCATACATTCCATTAATTTCCCGGACCTCGAACACTTGCGCAAGAACCCGACAGAAATGCGTTCCGTGAATATCGCCAGAGTATTCGACAAGCAGGAAAACATGGAAGAACTCGCCCGCATACTGAAAGCCGAAAGCAAGGACAGCGACGCGATCATATTGCCCGCTATCACGGGACTAAATCGGGATCAAATGGTGGAATACCTGCAAAAGGAAACCAACAAACCGGTATACCTTTTGCCAACATTACCGCCTTCCGTTCCCGGAATCCGGACTCAACAGAGACTTCGCTCCGTGTTCCAGCAAAATGGCGGGGTATACATGCTGGGCGACACCGTTTCACATGCCGAAAGAAAGGGAAATCGTATTAGCCGGATTTACTCTGTCAATCACGGGGATATCCCTTTTATCGGGCAAAATGTAGTTATAGCCACCGGAAGTTATTTCAGTCAAGGCTTGATTGCCACTTCCGACCAAGTATACGAACCGATCTTCAATCTGGATGTCACGTTTGCCTCCGACAGGGAGCAATGGTACAACAGCGACGCCTTCGCCGCTCAACCCTATCAAACATTCGGAATCAAAACCGACAAGGATTTCCGCGGAATACAAAAAGGCGAAATCCTGGAAAATCTCTACGCGACAGGCGCCATTCTCGAAGGCTTCAATCCCCTCAAAGAGGGTTCCGGAGCCGGTGTATCCATTTTGAGCGCGATGTATATAGCAGAACAGATTTTAAGTAAATAAAGAAGCCATGAATCTCCAACAACACAATATCAGCGACAACAACTTCGAGCAATGTATCAAGTGTACGATATGCACCGTTTACTGCCCCGTGGCAGCGGTAAATCCCAATTACCCGGGACCGAAACAAGCCGGCCCGGACGGGGAGCGTCTGCGGTTGAAAAAATTCAATTTCTACGATGAAGCATTGAAATATTGCATCAACTGCAAAAGATGCGAAGTTGCTTGCCCGTCGAACGTGAAGATCGGAGATATCATTCAAGCCGCACGCATCAAGTACGCCGAGAAGAAACCGAAACTCCGGGATTTCATTCTTGCCAACACGGATCTGGTAGGCACGCTATCCACCCCGTTCGCCCCTATCGTGAACACGGCTTTGGGATTAAAACCGGTGAAGGCGATTCTTGACGGGGTAATGAAAATAGATCACCGACGCTCCTTCCCGAAATACGCTTTCGGAACATTCGAAAGCTGGTACAAGAAAGTGGCGGAGCAACAAGCCGCTTACCCGAAACAGGTAAGCTATTTCCACGGGTGCTACGTGAACTACAACAACCCGCAACTGGGAAAAGATTTAATCAAGGTAATGAACGCTTTCAGCATCGGGGTTCAACTCCTGGAGAAAGAGAAATGCTGCGGGGTTGCCTTGATTTCTAACGGATTGATCAACCAAGCCAAAAAACAGGCCCGGACAAATATAAACTCCATACGAAAATCCGTGCTGGAGAAAAAGATGCCGGTAATCGCCACCTCTTCCACCTGCACGTTCACGATCCGGGACGAGTACCCACACTTGCTGGACATCGACAACACGGACGTGCGCGACGAAGTGGAATTAGCTACCCGATACATCTACCGCTTGTTGAACCAACAGAAAACAAGCCTGAATTTCAAAAAAGGACAAAAAATCAAAGTGGCCTACCACACGCCCTGTCACATGGAAAAGTTGGGTTGGGCTTACTATTCGATCGAGTTATTAAAATTAATCCCGAATATCGAGTTAACGATACTGGATTCACAATGTTGTGGTATCGCGGGCACTTACGGGTTCAAGAAAGAGAACTACAAAACCTCTCAAGATATCGGTGAATCTTTATTCAAACAAATCGAAGCGCTCGATATTGATTACGTGGTTACCGATTGCGAAACCTGCAAATGGCAAATCGAAATGTCGACCAGCAAACGCTGCGAACACCCTATTTCAATATTAGCCAACGCATTAGAATAGAAAAACAAAGTTTCTATTCGTAAATTATATTTCTATTTCGCAAGCATAAAATAAAAAATCAAAACAAAAACGCAATTTTAATCGGTATTTATTTTGATTTAAAAAATTTACTTTCTATTTTTGTTGTGCAATGAAATTAATTAGTTACGAAATGCAAATATTATTGATTTCAAACTATAATTTCAAAAGCGTAGTGCGTTTGTAACACAATAACACATAACGTCATGAACCGAAAAGATAACGTATTCATATCATCGGAATACATTGACAGTCTTCAAGTATTGGGAAGAACATTTATTTCCTCCACTTTACAAGCCGTCAAAATAAACATGAAAATCTTTTTAAGTATCTGCGACATCGTGATTTTAGGTTACATTTTCAAAAGGAATTCGAAACTTTATCTTTTAAAGATAAAATCATAAACACAAATAAATTACAAAACGTGTGCGAATTAACAGTTAAATCATAAAATCTAACAACATGTGGAATTTTCTAAAACCGGAGCCTCACAGGCCGTTACTTCCGAAAGAAGAAATTGACCCGACGTACAAACGTTTACGCTGGGAAGTTTTCATCGGTATCTTTATAGGATACGCTGGTTACTACATCGTGAGAAAGAATTTTTCTATGGCGATGCCCTTTCTGACTGATCCAGCCGGCCCTTACGGGTTTGACAAGGGATCGTTAAGTATCGTGTTATCACTGAATGCCGTTGCTTATGCCTTGTCGAAATTTTTGATGGGTAGCGTATCCGACAGAAGTAACGCACGAGTTTTCCTTCCCCTCGGACTGGTTCTAGCAGCCTTATCCATGATGTTCATGGCTGTTCCGATTGAACTATTCGGGGCAAGCACCACGTCGATCGTGATCATGGCCGTTTTGAACTTCCTGGTTGGATGGTTTAACGGGATGGGTTGGCCTCCTTGCGGACGTGTCATGACTCACTGGTTCTCGGTAAAAGAACGCGGGACGAAAATGTCTATCTGGAACTGCGCCCACAACGTGGGAGGCGCGCTTGTAGGCCCGATGGCCGTTTACGGTGCCATGTGGTTCGGTTCTTGGTTTTATGGAGCTGACAGCGCGAAATATTTCATCATAGGTACTTATATATTTCCCGCGGCAGTAGCACTGTTTATCGCCTTGCTGGCTTACGTTATGATTCGCGACACCCCACAATCCTGCGGGTTACCGACGATCGAAAAATGGCGTAATGATTATCCCAAAAATTATAGCGAGAAACAAGAGGAAGTTCTCACGACAAAAGAAATCTTCTTCAAATATGTACTCAATAACAAGATGTTATGGTTTATTGCTATCGCTAATGCTTTCGTTTACATGGTACGCTACGGTTGTCTCGACTGGGCTCCTACTTACCTGAAAGAAGCACAGGGTTATGATATCAAAGAGGCTGGCTGGGCATATTTCGCCTATGAATTCGCGGCAATTCCCGGAACTCTTGTCTGCGGCTGGTTGAGTGACGTGGTGTTCAAAGGACGCCGGGCAATCACGACGATCATATTCATGGTACTTGTGGCCGTGTTCATTTTCCTTTACTGGCAATTCTCCGACAACTACACGATCGTAACACTTTCTTTGATCGCTATCGGGTTCTTCATCTACGGGCCGGTGATGTTGATCGGTGTTCAAGCCCTTGATCTTGCCCCGAAAAATGCAGCCGGAACATCAGCCGGATTAACAGGATTCTTCGGATATTTCTTCGGGACAGCAATTCTGGCAAACGTGGTGATCGGTTACGTGGCTCAAAGTTCATTCGGTTGGGACGGGACATTCATACTATTACTTTTAGCGTGCGTTTTATCCATCGTGTTTGTCGGATTCACTTACAAAGAAGAGAAATACCTTGTTGAAAACAGAAAATAACAAATACCAAATAAATCAAATCTAATAAATTATGGTTAATAAATCATGGAGTATTGCGATGGCATGTGGTATAGCTTTGGCTTTCATGTCATGCGAAAATCAGAAATTTAATGACACGTTTGTAGATTCAGAGCGTGTGCATGTAGACACTCTATCTACCGAATTGCAAAAAGTTAGGGATTATGTTCCCCAATATGCCGTGGTAGCTCACCGTGGTTCTACTTACTGGACCCCGGAAGAAACAGAAGCAGCTTATCGCTGGGCTCGTGAAATGGGAGCTGATTACCTGGAATGCGACATGCAGGTTTCCAAGGACGGTGTTATCTTGGCTTTGCATGACACGGATCTGAAACGTACGACAAATATCGAGGATGTTTTCGGTGAAAGATTCCCGGAAAAGACCCGGAGAAAATATTACAGCCTTTTAGGTTACACACAACAGAAAATTGACTCTTTAATCAAAGCAGACCGGGAAGCATTCGTCCCGAACTATCCTTGCTCTTATACTTATTACGAATTGATGCTTCTGGATGCCGGAACATGGTTTAACCAAGACGCTGTCAGCCAAGAACAAGGACGTGCAGGTTTCTCCACAAACCACCAGTACATCTCAACGCTTCAGGACTTGATCATGTTCTCCAAAGGTTACAAATTAGAAAGATACACCGCTGACGGTCAAGCCGGAAGTGATGTAGACATCTGGGGTAACGACACGGAGAATGAAAGAGTTGTAAGAGAAATGACAATCACCCCCGAAGTATTCAACAACCCTGTAAACTTTGGTGTAAAAGACAATGTAATCCGTTATCACTTCGGCTACGTCAAAGATGATAAAGACGTAAATGGCAACGCCCTTAGCGGTAACCTACCGGGAATCTACATCGAGTTCAAGGAACCGTGGTTAAACCCGTCGAACTTCGAGCAAATGGTATACGATGAATTGCAAATGAAAAATGTTGAAGCCGATTTCCCGGGAGAAAAATTCAACATGAACATCATCGCCGGAGGTAACGAACCGGAAAGCAATCCTTTCTACAAAGACGGTAAAATCAACGTGGGTAACACGAACGGTAAAGTTATTCTTCAAACATTCTCATTACAAAGTTTAACCCGCGTGTGCGATCTTTTCGACGGTCAGGTTCCGATGTGCTTCTTGTTGTGGTTAGGGACCGGTGCGACCGACTTAACTTACGACGATCCTCAGGGATACGCTTCATTCATCAACTTAGGCGTGCAATACAAGGCTCACTACATCGGACCGTGTATCTCAGGAGCCCCGAACAACTACCCGGAATTAAACTACCCGTGGCAGCATAATTTGATCCATCGCGCTAAAATGAAAAATCATCCTTATTCTTTCGATACTTATGACCAGATGGCCAAATATTTCGGTCAATATAACTGGGGTGCAGAAGGTGGTTCTCGTTACCAAGCTCCTTACCTGGATGCGTTCTTCACGAATCACACGGACATGAGTCTGCAGTACATGGTTGACTTCGGGTACAGAGAAGCTCCCGCTCCAACCGATATTCCGGACGCCCGTGAAGTATTGGACAAATTAGGTTATAACAAATAATTTTTAATTGATTATTGTAATGAAGAAACACATATTATTACCTGCCATGATGGTAGCCGCCATGCTGTCTACCAATGCAGTAAAGGCTCAAGAAGATGTAAATCCCCTGTTGAAATATATCGACAAAGAGAATGATTTGAAAGCTAGTATCGGTGGTCGTATGTTCGCTGACGTGGCTTACTACCACACGGAATGGACCCCGATGAAATCAGGAGCCGCGATCACGGACGCACGTATCCACGCCGCATTAACCTACGGCAAATTGTATATCTACGCGGACTTCGGTTTCGGAAACGGCAAATTCAGCCAGAAGAACCTGTTCGCTCAATACAAGTTCAAAGAAAGCGAGAACGGCATCCACCTGGTAAAAGCCGGGTATTATAATGAACCGTCAAGCATGAGTATGATGACCAGTTCATACAACTATCACTTCATCACCCGCCCGTCCGTATCACAAGCATTAGCTCCCGGTCGCGCGTTAGGTGCTACTTACAAATTCTTCAGCCAACATTTCTTCGCTGATCAGGGTATTTTCGCCCAAATGAAATACAACGAGCAAGAAGAAGGATACCAAGGATTCAGCTTGAGCGGACGTTGGTTATGGAAACCGGTGAACAACAACGATCTGACCGTGCAATTCGGTACCGGATTACGTTACGAAAGAATCAACGGTGGTGAAGTTTACCAAGACGGTGTTTACAAAACCAATATGCACGTGGCTGCCAACATGCAGACTTACGTGGACGAGACGACCAAATTCTTGAGTTGTGATCTTCCCTGGGCTAAAAACGCGTTTACTCTGAACCCCGAGTTTTTGGTAAAGAGCAACCGGATGTTTGCCCGCGGAGAATTTACCTGGAAAAAAGTATGGAAGGATCGTGACGATCAAACTTTATTCGAAAGCCAACTAGGAGGCCAACAAAGCTGGGGGAACCTTGAAGGTTGGAGAAGCGGTAACAAATTACGCCCGACGATCCTGAATGGTGGATACGTGGAATTGGGTTATTTAATCTGCGGAAACGGTTACACCTATGACGACGAATACGGTTTATTGAAAGGCATGGGCGACAAAGGTGGTTTGGAAGTTGTAGCTCGCTACTCTTGCACGAACTTGTCGGACATCACGAAAGGGGATATCTTCCTGATCGGTAACCACAAATTCTACCCGAACGGGAAAGTTGTTGACTATCCTTATTCATCCAGTATCGACGGTGGTACAATGCACGCCGTAACCCTCGGTTTGAACTACTCTTTCAACCAGTACATCAAAATCATGGGAGAATACCAATACGCTAACTTGAGCAACGTGTATTTCCCGGATGACAAGAATTTCAATCAATTACAATTGCGTGTAATGTTTGCTTTCTAAAACAACGTATAGCTAATACTAAAAAAGAACCGATCTTTACAGGTCGGTTCTTTTTTTATCATTAAAGAAGCGTTGATAATCAGCTTACTTTATTTTGAGCCTTTTCATCAAACTGACGTTATTTATAATTCCACGTACTCGCTCGGTGAAAATTG
>NZ_QUHC01000014.1:0-61829 GCF_003479425.1 Odoribacter sp. AF15-53
TTTCAACTTTCAATTTTCAATTGTTTTGTTTTATATTTGTGCAATGGCAGATAACGTGTGTGAAATAGAAGTTGATAAAAGAATATTTACGGCAGTTGTACAAGGAGACCAGGATGCTTTTGGTGATTTGTTCCAGAAGTATTATCAGGTATTGTGTAATTACGCCTTGACTTATTTGGATGATGTGAGTGAGGTTGAGGATGCCGTGCAGGATGTATTCGTATACGTATGGAATAATCGAGATGCGATTGTTGTAGATACTTCTGTGAGGTCTTATTTGTTTACTTCTGTAAAACATAGGGCTTTGAATATTTTGAAACATAGAGCGGTGGAACGTAGTCATGGCCGTTTGTTGGTTGAATTTTTAGAAGATTTGTCCCAAGAAGAATATTCGGAGGAGGAAGCTGTTCAGTTGGAAAAAATTCGTCAGGCTCTCAAAATTTTACCGTTACAATGTCGTACCGTATTTATGATGAGCAGTTTAGATGGAAAGAAATATAAGGAAATAGCGGAGGAACTTCATATATCTATTAATACAGTCAAATCGCATGTATTAAAGGCTTATCGTACTATTCGAGAGTATGTAGGGGTTACTACATCTCCTTCTTTTTTATTTTTTGTGGCCTATAAAGTCTATTCTCTGGAGAGTAATCAAGATGCTAGAGAATAAATTTTATAAAAAAAATTATTTTTGACTCACCCTTTTTTGATTTCCGGTTGCCTTTAGAGAAAATTTAAAGTAATACGGAGATGAAGTTTCGATTTTCAGAGGATATATGGGAGAAGATTTCTTTATTATGGGATAAGGAAAGACGACAGGAAACAGAAGAGCCTGATTATTCCGACGAGCAGGTGAAAGAGTTGATGAAAACGTTGTTTCTGGTTAGGAGAGCTTGTAAACCGGGAAAAAAACAAACGTATGATATGAGACAGGCCTGGTCGAATGTTGTATCCAGAACAAAGCAACGAAATACCCGGAAGTTGGTAACTTGGGTGTTCAAATATGCGGCGGTGTTGACTGTGGTAATATGTTGTGCTGTGTTGTGGATGAATCAAGGGGGTAAGAATGATTATTCTGTAATAGCCGAGACAGATTCTATTGCGTCGGGAACCCGGAAAGCAGAATTAATATTGGCTAACGGGAAGAGTGTGATTCTGGATTCGGACATGAATGTACATGAAGTGGAAATTTCCGGAATGAAGTTCGTGAATGATGATAAAAATGGAGAATTAAGATATGACGGATCCTTTGTTGCGGAGGATTCGAGTAAAATGTCTTATAATACTTTGTATATTCCCAAAGGTGGTGAGTACTCGTTGCAATTGCCTGATGGTTCCAGGGTGTGGTTGAATTCGGAGACATCAATACGTTTCCCGGTTTGTTTTATGAAAGACAGGAGGGACGTTTACCTGAGTGGAGAGGCTTATTTTGAAGTGGCGAAGGATGTTTTAGCCCCATTTCATGTACACGTGGAAGGAGGAGAGGTTACCGTGTTGGGGACGAGTTTTAACGTTTCAGCTTACAAGGAAGATATTACTTGGCAAACTACTTTAGTTAGTGGACGAGTGCAAGTGGTGGCTGATGACAGTAAGGTTGTTATGAAGCCGGCAGAGCTGTATTCGGTGGACCGGCAAACGGGAAAAGGCGTGTTGAGGGAGGTTGATACAGAATTGTATACTTCGTGGGTAGATGGAAAATTCTATTTTAGTGCTTATACTTTCGAGGAGATTGTCAGGAAATTGGAGCGTTGGTATGATTTCACGATGAATTATCAGGACGAGGAGATCAAACAGATGCGTTTTTCCGGAACAATTAATAAACATCGGCCTTTGAACGAGGTTTTACAATTCTTGGAGAAAACGACAGATATTCATTTTGAAATTTCTGGAAAGAATATAACTGTGAGTAAAATAAAAAAGGGATAAGAGGTTGCGACTCCTATCCCGATTGATTGATAACGTCTTTAACTATTCATGGGTATGGCAGTTAAAGACAATTACAAACTTCAATGATCAAATGTATGAAAAAAAATGATTACAAGAAATTTTTTTGCCCGTTGGGTAAAATAAAAAAATGGTTGTTTCTTATGAAATTGATTACTTTTTTTCTTTTTCTGGGCCTGTTCCAGGTTAGTGCCGTGACTTTCGGACAACGGGAAACGGTAATGTTTTCACGTGATGCAATGACTTTGGAAGAGGTCTTTGCAACGATTAGAAAACAATTACAGTATGATATTTTTTATAGTAACGAGGAATTGGATACGCAGCAGAAGATTCATTTGTCTTCTAAAAAAATGGATGTTGAAGGAGTGTTAAAAGAGATTCTTAAAGGGAAGTATTCCTATGAATTTATCGAGAAGACTATTGTGATTCGTCCTTTAAAAAAGATAGGAGTAGAACAAGAGCAGGAGAATGTAATTAAAGGGAAAGTTGTGGATATTCATGGGAAACCGCTTCCTGGTGTGACGATTCGAGTGGATAGTACGAGTTTTGGCTGTTCTTCTAATGTGGATGGTGAGTTTGAATTAATCTTGAAATTGGATAAAGGTCATTTGGTTTTTAGTTTTATCGGGTTTAAAACCAAACGGGTGGCTTTTACACGAGGAAAATTTCTTTCGGTGACATTGGAAGAGGAAGTGACGGAGATGGATGAAGTAATTGTGAATGGAATGTTTACCCAAAATAGAAATAGTTATACCGGATCGGTGACAACGATGAAAGGGGAAGATATATTGGCCGTGTCCAATACAAATTTATTGAAGGCAATTTCTGTGCTTTCTCCCGGTTTGCGACTTGTAGAAAATAATGAAATGGGATCGAATCCGAATTATATTCCGGAAATTATTATTCGAGGTACGACCTCTATTGCTAGTCAGGGAGAATACGGGTTGAATACTCCATTAATTATTCTGGATGGTGTGGAAATTTCTATTACGCAGTTGTACGATTTGGACATTTATGAGATTGAGCGGGTGGATGTTTTGAAAGATGCTTCAGCTACTTCAATATATGGAGAAAAGGCAGCTAATGGGGTTATTGTTATAGAGCGGAAAAAAGTTACGGATAAAAACATTCGGGTTCGTTATAATTTTGTTCCCGGTTTTGAGTTTCCAGATGTTGATTCTTATGATTATTGTAATGCGATTCAAAAGTTGGAATTGGAGCGTTTGGCAGGTTTATATAACACGGCTGATGGTAGTCTGGATGAAAGTTATAATGAAAAATTTAAGCGTATAAAAAAAGGAGCTGATACGGATTGGATGGCAAAGCCTTTGAGAAACTCGACTTCTTTTAGCCATTCGTTGAGTATGACAGGACGAGGTGCGGGAATGGATTATGGGGTAACGGCTAATTTTTCAGATAAACGAGGAGTAATGAAAGGGGATTACCGGAATAATTATGGTTTGTCTTTTTATTTTTCTTACCGATTGGTGGATCGCCTTACGATTACCTATCGTGCTGATATTAACAAGACTGATACGAAAGCTTCGCCTTATGGCAGTTTTTCAGAATTTGTGAAAATTAATCCTTATGATACTCCATTTAATGCTTATGGAGAGTGGAATAAGATTCTTTCTTATGATTTCAGGAATCCGTTATATGATGCCACGACAAGTAGTTTTGATAAATCGGAGAGTAAGACGATCACGAATAATCTGACATTACGTTGGGATATCTGGAAAGGTTTTTATTTGACAGGAGCTTTCAGTTACTCGTTATCAGATTCGCAATCAGATAAATTCGTGTCACCCGATCATAGTTCCTTCGAGACGGAAACAGATCCGGGTAAACGGGGAAGTTATTATATCTCCAACATGAGAGGGAAAAGCTGGCAGGCACGTGTTGGGTTAACATACAGTAAAAATTTGAGTGATAACGGTTCTATATTGACATTGAATGTGGGTGCTAATGCTAATAGGAGTAATAGTAGTAATAATAGTTTTTCCGGGATTGGTTTTTTGAAAGGAAATTTGACAGATATGGCTTTTGCCAATAGTTACCCGACCAATGGGCATCCGAGTGGGAGTGAATCCTTGAGTTCTTCTGTTGGTGTATATGGTAATTTAAATATAATTTTCCTGAATCGTTATTTTGTAGATGGAGCTTACCGTGTTTCCGGTTCTTCGAAATTTGGAAAAGATCGAAGATTTGCTCCTTTTTGGTCTGTTGGGATAGGGTGGAATGCACACAATGAATCGTTTTTGTCTGACTTGGGGTGGTTTAATATTTTTAGGATTCGAGGTAGTGTGGGATATACCGGTAGTGTGAATTTTTCCGATTACCAGGCGATCACGACTTATCGGTATAAACAGGATAATAATTATCTAATTAGTATGGGAGCTTTACCGATTGCCATGGGGAATGATCGTTTGAAATGGCAGACAACGGTAAAATATAATGTAGGGGCAACATTGGAAATGTGGGAGGGACGGTTAAGTGCTAATTTTGATATTTACAAAGAGGACACGAAGGATTTGTTGCTTTCGATTTCAACGCCTCCTTCTATGGGAGTGACAAACGTGATGGATAATTTGGGTGAGACAGGAAACTGGGGATATGAGTGGTCATTATCGGGTTTATTGATAAAATCTAATCAATTATATTGGCGTATGGGACTTTCCGGGCATCATACAGAGAATAAATTGAAAAAAATCAGTAATTCTATGAAACGTCAGAATGACAGTGCAATGCAGGAGACTGGGGTTGCCGCGCCTAAAGTGCAGTTGGAGGAGGGTGAATCATCAACGGCAATTTATGCCGTGCCTTCATTGGGAATAGATCCCGCGACAGGGCAGGAGATTTTTATTAAAAAGGATGGTTCATACACGTTCTCCTATGACGTAAAGGATAAAGTGGCTTTGGGAAATACTGTTCCTTCTCTGGAGGGAGCTTTAACCACGTCATTAGGATATAAGGGATTTAGTATTTCGGCGGCAATGACGTTTACCTTCGGTGGAGATATTTATAATACAACCCGGGCTAGTAAAGTGGAGCGGATTAATCCTCAGGAAAATGTGGATGTACGTGCTTTTACCGAGAGATGGAAAAATCCGGGTGATGTTGTTCATTATACCGCACTTACGGATGCAAAGAGTTACGTTCATTCTGAACGATTTATAGAACGGAAAAATGAGGTCTTTCTTTCTTCGTTGAATTTCTCGTATGAATTTAAACGGGAATGGGTGAAGAAAATTGGGTTGAATAAATTAAGTATCGGGGTTGGATTTTCGGATGTGCTAAGAATATCAACCGTGAAGTATGAGCGAGGTACGGCTTATCCTTATAGTAAAGGGTACAATTTTACGATTAGTCCAACTTTTTAATCATCATTTATCATGAGAAAATATTGTATATTATTTTTATTCCTGTGCTTTTTGGCGGCTTGTGATGACTTTTTGAGTGTCAAGCCAAAGGCTGAGATCGTGGAACACGTGTATTTTGATACTCCGGAAGGATTTGAAGATGCATTGTACGGGGCGTATTCGACCTTAAGTGCTTCTGCACTGTATGGTGAATATTTAAGTTGGGGGTTATTGGATGTTTTTGCCCAGTATTATAAGAAAAGTTCGATCAATGATAATGTGAAGTCGATGTTGATCTTAGAGCATGAGAAGTTGAGGAGTTATTATAATTCAATATGGAATAAGGGATACGAGTCTATCGGTTATGTGAATAATGTATTGCGTAATTTGGAACGAAAGAGTGAAAATTCGATGCACTATTATAAACTTTATAAAGGGGAAGCGTTAGGTTTGCGGGCTAATTTGCACTTTGATCTATTGCGTCTGTTTGCTCCTCATGTGGGGTCAAAGCCCAATGCACAAGGGATTCCTTACGTGACGATTTACGAGGTTGCGGTGTCTCCTTTCAGAACCGTATCAGAAGTTTATGATTTGGTAATAAAGGATTTAAAGGAGGCAGAATTATTATTGCAAGAGGATGAGACATTGCTTGTTTACCCCAGAAAATTTGTGCTAAATGACGGCTTCGCCACCTGTCGGGAGATTCATTTTAATTTGTATGCCGCACAGGCTCTTTTGGCAAGAGTTTATTGGATGAAAGGTGATTTGGAAAATGCTTTAATATATGCCAGAAAGGTGATTGATTCAGGTAAATTTCCATTGGAGGATAAATTGAATATACGGAGTTTTGTGGCCGGGACGATAACGGAAAAGGAGGCTATTTGGGGTGTTTATACAACTCAGATATTGGATAATATAAAAAAGAATTTTTACACGTATGATATGACATTCACTTGGTTACCGGCTGATGATAATACGGCTCTTTATTCTGTGGCCCAAGAGGATGGGAATGATATGCGTGGGAATGATTGGTTTCGTATTTTGATCGGGGAAGATGAGTCGGACAGGATTGTGCGGTGTATGAAAATTGTGAATGAGACGAAAATAAGTGATCCGGGCGCATATACTTCCAAAAGGATTGAAGGGATTAATATGATTCGGATTCCTGAAATGTATTTAATTGCAGCAGAGGCATTATTGGAGAGTGATCCGGACGAGGCTCAAAAATATTTTGATACTTTTATCGTGTCTCGGGGATTATTTAAATACAAGGATCGACCGGGATCTCCCCAAGTGACACTTGAAGATATCGTAAAAGAACGTCGTAAAGAGTTTGTACAGGAAGGTCAGTATTTTTACACGTTGAAGCGGGATAATATGAATATTTACGTGGATGCATTGAAAACGACTTTACAAGGGACGGATGAGTTGTACACGTTTATTATTCCTGATGAAGAATTTGAGTATAGGTATACGGAAGCCGATGAACAATAAAAATGAAAGCGATGAAAGTATTAGCACAGAATTATATAAAGTTTGTGATTGTGTTGATGTGCATGACGGGATTATATTCATGTAGCACAGACTATATGGCTTATGATGTAGAGTTAAAGGATGGTATTTATTTTACATCAGATTCTTTGAATTATCAATTTGGTATGCAAAAGGGAGAAGATTTTGTTTATGATATAACGGTGAGAGTATTGGGAACTCCTAAGGACCATGACCGAGTATTTGAGGTAGAGTTGGTTGCTGATGAGACAACGGCAAAAGAAGGATTACATTACGAGTTATCCAAAAGTTTTGTAATCCCGGCAGAGGGGGTTGTCGGTAAAATTTCTTTTGTATTGCATCGTTATCTTGATCCGGAAATAACACAGCGACCTTTTGTGATTAAAATGAGGTTGGTTGAGAATGATGATTTTCGATTAGTAATGGAGAGTGAATGTAAGCTTGAGTTTTCTGATACGGAATTGCCGCGTCCGAGATGGTGGAGTGAAAGACATTTTGGTCCATATTCCCAGATGTTGATGATGGATGTTTATAATTATTACTGGGATTTAGAAACGACTCACCCTTTGTTGTTTGAACGGATTGTGGAGGAATACGGGCGTAATTTGGAAAAGGCATATAGTTTTCCCTATCAACAGGAAATAGCGTTTATTAAATACGTGATTACGCCGGCTTATGAATATTATCAAGCCTATCCGCATCCGAAAGTTGATATTCCTGATCCGTCAACTTTGCTTTAATTGCAGTTGGTAAAACAATTAATATGAATGATTATGATGAAAAATATATGGTTTATTAGTTTGTGTGCGGTCATCTTATTTCATGCATGTATTGATGACGATTCTACATTACCGGTTAAGTCAATATCGGAGATTTCTATTCACGCTCCCTCAGACACGATTAATCTTGATTTTGGTTTTGAATTGGTTTACGAGCCAGAGATTGAGCAGACGATGGAAGATATGGAGTTGAGTTACGAATGGAGCTATCACGGTTACACGAAAACTTCAATAGGCGGGATAGTCAAAGATTCATTGAAGTTCTTGTCTAATGAGCGGATATTGAGACATTCATTTAAAAAGTTGGGAGAATACCAGTTACGACTGAAAGTAACGAATGAGCATGGTAGTACATTTAAATATTTTGCATTGTTTGTTAAAGCGGCTTTTGATCAGGGAATTTTTGTGTTGAGTTCCGATGAAAATAAAAAAGGACGTGTGTCTTTTATGCGTCCTTTAAGTCGGGAAGAGGTTGAAGCTGGTAAGGAAGAATCTTTTTATACTTCTGCATTTGTTTCTGTTAATCCGGAGTATGCATTAAATGATCCGACTGATGCAGAGAAAATAGGACCGGATATATTTATTGCTTCGAGGGGAGACAAGTTAGTTTACCGGATGAATGCACAGACTTTTGAGTTATATAACGTGACGGATTTTAAGACGGATTTCCCGTGGGTGAAGCCGATCGGTATTTGCAGTAAGGACCGTTCGATTACGAATTATGTCGTGTTGTCGGAGGATGGGGGATTTGCAACAGTGAATTATAAATCGGATATTGCTTTTTACGAAGGAGAGTTCTTTGAAGGGAATCCTAAGATGGATAAAATGTACGTGAAAATAACAGGAGCCCCAATTCCTCCGTCAACGAGTGTGTCAAAAATGAGAAGTTATCACTTTTTCTTGAATTACGAGAGATCGACACTTTATTATTTTTATGATTTGTATTCATATTATGCGAGTCAGCAAGAGTTTCCCGAAGAAGAATTGATTAATGTCGTGATGGATAAGGATATGATGTCATGTTTGGTAAGTCGCTCTAAAAGTAATCCGAAGGAGATTATTATTACCCGGGGATATGCAAGTAACAGGGGGCCGTTGGTGAGTTCCTGGCAGTATACTTATTTGGCAGATGAAATAACACTTACCCGAGAATCTTTGATGCAGAGTAATGATACTTATAATTCGATATTTTACACGAACGGGAATAAATTGTATCGTTGGTATAATTGGAATGCGGAACCGAAGTTACCCAAGACTCCCGTAGTTACGACGGGGAGTAATTGCGAAATTACTTGTTTTGATTTTTCTCAGAATGGGAAAGAATTATATGTAGGTGTTTATGACCCGGGGTTAAGTGGATTAAAAGGCTGCGTGTATGTTTATGATGCGGATGCACTTGATCCGGTTACCAATGAGTTGAAATTGTTGAAAAAGTATGAAGGGATTGCAGATCGGCCGATAAAAGTTTTTTGGAAAAATAATAGAAAATGAGAGCATACAAATATTTACTGGCGTTTTTTTCATTTATATTCTTGACGGTGAATGTACAGGCTATGATGAAGCGAGATTCGATCCAACGCGTGAAGGATATGAGTCTGTATGTATTCCGGGATACATTGGATAGAGAGTGGAAATTCGGAGATTTGAAAGGGAATTATATCTTTTTGGAAATATGGTCTATGAGTTGTGTCCCTTGTTTGCGGCAAATGCCTTATTTTGAAGAATTGTCCCGGGAATATAAGGATCGGCCAATACGTTTTATCTCTATTTGTGTTGAGAATAATGTCCTGTTATGGAAGAATTTTCTGAAACAGAAGAAGATGAACGGAATTCATTGGGTAACTCCTATTTTATCGCCTTTTTTGAGAGAAAATGGTTTTATGGCAGTACCTCGATTTGTTCTTTTGGATAAAAAAGGGCAAATTTTGTGGAGTAAAGCGAAACAACCTTCAGATCCGGAATTAAAGAAAGATTTGGATCAATTGTTTGACTAAAGAAAAATCCCCCGAAAGTATCTTTCGGGGGATTTTCGTGAACTCGGCGGGAGTCGAACCCACAACCTCTTGGGCCGTAACCAAGTGCTCTATCCATTAAGCTACGAGTCCTTCTTGATTTGCGTTGCAAAGATAGGGAATGTTCTCTTTTTCTGCAAGAGTTCGTGATATTTTTTCAAATACTTTTTTTTATGTTTGAAAAATAACAAAATGGAGCGTGTATAGTTTTTATTACTACATTTGTGAGTATGAACAGAAAATAAGTGTAAAAACGCTTATTTCCTGTTCTGTTATAGGTTGTGTCTTTGACACTTCAGCTTACGAGTTTATGAATATTCTAAAGTGTTGATTAATTTGTATGTTTAAATATATTGCCGAAGAATTGAAAAAAAGCCATATAAAGGGTATGGCGGTGAAGGATGAGCGGATTTTGGCGTTCCATAATTTAGAGACGGCAAAGAAATGTTTGTTATTCTGGGTTGCGGATGATGTTCCGGTGTCTTCCGTGAGCAAGATTCGTGAAGCGTTGTCTAAATATATGGAGGTAAGTCTGCTTGCTTTTATCCGGCGACCGAAATTGAATCCGGAGCGAATTCCAGAAGCACTTTATCTGGAAAGTTCGGGTATTTCTTACAAGGGGAAATTTAATGATCTGAAAGTGCAGGAGATGTTGGATAAAAAGGACGATTTATTTATAGACTTGTCGTTGAAGCCGGATGTTTTAGGTGATTATATCGTGAAGAATGCTAAATCTGCTTGTAAAATTGGTTTTAATCGGTACGGTGCGGAACATGATGTTGATTTTGAACCGATCCGGGATGTCGATGATTTTATCAGGTGTTTGTTGAAATTATTAACTAAGATAAATACGTATTGAAATGAAAAAGTTTTCGGGAGTAGGGGTTGCTCTGGTGACTCCGTTTGACGAAACGGGACGTATAGACGAGAATTCTCTACGAAATTTGGTGAATTACGTGATTGATGGGGGTGTCGATTACTTGGTGGCTTTGGGAACGACTTCCGAAGCCGCGACAATGACAGCAGAGGAGAGGGCTTTTGTCGTGAACGTGATTGCCGAAGAGAATGCCGGACGTTTACCGATCGTGTTAGGGGTTGGTGGAAATAATACGGCTCAAGTGATTGAAGATCTTGCCACCTTATCTTATTTGCGGCAGGGAGATGCGATATTGAGTGTAACCCCGTATTATAACAAGCCTTCCCAGCAAGGGTTGTATAATCATTTTAGGGCGATAGCGGAGCGTACGCCACTTCCCGTAATTTTGTATAACGTGCCGGGACGTACCTCCGTGAATATGACGGCAGCAATTACATTGAAGCTGGCCCGTGATTTTGAGAATATTATCGCTATTAAGGAGGCTTCCGGAAATTTCGAGCAGGCAACTGCTATCATTGCCGGGATGCCAGAGAATTTTATTTTCTTGTCAGGGGATGATGGAATCGCCTTGCCGTTGGTTTCAATTGGTAGTAGTGGTGTCATTTCCGTGATTGCTAACGTGATGCCGAATGAATTTTCGACCATGGTACATTTAGCCTTGGAAGGCGAGTACGGGGAAGCCAGACGAATTCATTTGCAGTTGGGAGAGATGTTTAAAGCATTGTTTGAAGAGGGAAATCCTGCCGGAGTAAAAGCTGCATTGCACGCTAAAGGAGTTATTGCCAGCCAGAAGTTAAGATCACCTTTGTGTGAAGTCAGTGAATCTTTGTATCAGAAAATAAAACGATTAGGTGAATAAATTCACCTAATCGATGCAACCTGGTTGAGAACGTCTCAACCTTTTCATCTTGTACTGCCGGTACTGATACAAACCAATCAATAGGACCAACAATATGGGCAAGAAGAAGTTCGAGTATTTTAAAAATCTTCGGTACGAGTCGCTCACAACCTCTAGGGTCTGATTGACAATATATTTATTTCTGAGTTTTATCAATCCGGAATCATCTGCGAGCCATTCGATAGAATTTACGGCAAAATTGGTATTGCTCAGGAAGAACGAATCAAATGATCTGTCTTCCATGAAATCGGCGTCCGTGATGACCACGATAGCGCTGTTATTATCCTCGTTACTAAGCAAGGCGGCTACCGTGTTGTTCGGGCGATTGAAATCGTGTTTAGGTGTCCACGTCTTGTTTATATTGAAGAATACGGGCACGTTTTGGATTCCCGAAACCGACGATGATTTAGCTAGTGGCGTGTACGTGTAAGCAGATGTCGTTTTCACGTTCGTGATACTGCTGGCAAATTGTAATGAAATTGCATTTAATCCTTTGGTAATCACGTGTGAACTAAAATTTCGAATAATCGGGATATACGGAAAAGGGATATCTGTTTGGAATTGAACGAATCCTTGATCTTGTGTTACCCGGATACGTCCGCAATCACTGTCCACGACAAAGTCGTAATTGATTTTCAACCCGAAATCCTCCAGCATGTCTTCTATTCCGACCCGGTTGATAAAACCGTTATTCTGGTTGAAGCTCATTTGTCCGACGGCATGGTTAAGTGCGATATAAAGTCTTCCGCCTTGTTCCAGGTATTGATTCAAACGGATGATTTCCTCTTGGCTGAATGGTTCTTTCGGTCCAACGAGGCAAATAACTTTATACTCGTTCAGATCGGTAAACTGGTCGATGTACAGCGATTCTATGTTGGCACTATGAGATAACTCGCCTGTAATTTGTTGCATCTTTTTGCGGGATATTTCATGATGTCCTAGTAGGAAACCGATGGTTGGTTTCGTGGTGTCACATGCTTCTTTTAACCGGCGGGTAACTTCGTATTCCAATGCCGTGTTGGGAAATATGTTGATCGCTTCCTTTTTATTATCAATTTGGATGACTGCCCCGAAGTACACGTTTTGGATTTTTACGATATTTCTTTCAGTAAATTCTTGTGCGATCGGGTTTATCCCGTATTGTATTGCAAGTGCTTCTTTCTCTTCATTGTTTGGAATGACTGTATTAATCGAGAATGACTTACTGCTGAGTGTTTTATATTCTTTCAACAGGTGTTTGAATTCTCGTCCTAATTTCACTTTATCAGGGGCAAGGCCCTCGGACATGAATAGGGTGACCGAAATGTCTTTGTCGATTTTTTTAATGATGGTTTTACTCACGGGACTTAATGAATATTTTTTGTTGCCCGTGAGGTCAATCCTGATAAAAAGAAAACAGGAGATAATATTTACCGCTATCAGTGATAAGATCAAGTAAGTCGGGTTATATGTGAATTTCTTTTTCATCACTCAGGTATTGTATTAAAACCGGTTTTTACTGATATAATGTCTTGTTAACGATAAGAATATAGTTGTCAAAGTAATGAAATATACCAAATCTTTCGTGTCAATAATTCCCCTGGAGATAGCATCAAAATGTTCACCCATGGATAGATATGTAAATAAAGCTGCCATAAAACCCGCACCCCAGAGTTCGGCGATGAATTCAAACAAGAATTGGAACCAGATCAGGAGGGCAAACGTAACGAAAAAGGCAACGATCGTGTTGGACGTAAGGGAAGAAGCGAACATCCCGATGCTGATATAACACCCGCTGACTAGAAGTAATCCCAGGTAACCGCAGAATCCGACAGCGTGGTCCACGTGTCCTAGTGACGCTATCGTGATGTAATAGGGGAATGTTAATGCCAGGCATATTGCAATTTGTATAAGAATTGCGAAGTATTTTCCCGCGATAAGTTGCCACGTTTTTATCGGTTTTGAGAATAGAAGTTCGAAGATACCATCTTTCCGTTCTTCCGAGATACTTTTCATCGTGAGGGCTGGGATCAGGAAGAAAAGGGTCCAGTAAAACACGCTAAACAAGTAACTTAAAGAGGCTTGCCCGCTATAAAATACATTTTTCCCGGAAAACCAGCAAGTAAATCCTGTTACGCAAAAAAAGGCTACATAAGCGATATATATCAATAATGAATTGAATGTAACCTTTAACTCCTTTTCTATAATAACTTTTACTACATCCATGAGTTAATTATTTTGTGTAACTTTACGAAATATGTCTTCTAGTCTGGTTTGAACGGGGGTTAACTCGCTGATATACCAGTCATGTTCCTTGCAAAGATTAAAAATGGATTTTTCAATCTCCACGCCTGGATTATATTGCAATTCGAAATCCTGTTTGTGCATGATTTCGATATGCAGGATATCGGGTAAGGTGCACAAGGCTTCGTAAATCACGGGCGTCTCGTCTCCTTTGATCGCGACTTTCAGGCAAAATTCGGCATCCGATTTCCGCCGGAGTTCTGATGTCGTGCCGTTGGCAACGATTCTTCCATTGCTCATGATCATTACCTGATCACAAGTCGTTTCAATTTCCGAGAGAATGTGAGAACTTAAAATAACCGTTTTTTCTTGCCCGATTTCCTTGATAATTTTGCGAATTCCGAAGATTTGGTTCGGGTCGAGTCCGGTCGTGGGTTCATCCAGAATCACGACTTCGGGATCGTGGATGAGTGCCTGGGCTATTCCAACACGTTGGCGATAACCTTTGGACAACTCGCCAATAGCTTTGTGTTTTTCGTTATCCAGTCCGCACAAACGAATCATGTCGAGTACCCGTGAAGTGACCTTGTATTTGGGAATATTTTGGAGTTTTGAAATAAAAAATAAGAAATCAATGACATTCATTTCATTGTACAAGGGATTGTGTTCTGGCAGGTAGCCGATAAATCTTTTGATTTTACTGGACTGTTTCCATAAAGAATAATCGTCGAATGTAATGTTTCCGAAATCAGGAGACAGAAGCCCTGCCATAATTTTCATCGTGGTTGTTTTACCCGCACCGTTCGGTCCCAAGAAGCCTAGAATCTCACCTCTTTTAGCTTTAAAAGAAATGGAATCCACGGCTTTTTGATTCTCGAAAGATTTCGTCAGATTTTCCACAATTACATCCATGGGCACTGTTATTAGTTTTTACAAAAATAGTTATTCAAACTATTGATTTTTGGCTTTAATAATCTTTAACCGAGTAATTAACAAGGTTTTAATCTATAATGTTAAGATTTTATCAATTATGTTAGCAATTCTCGTATTTATGATGTTTATCCGAGGATTCCCGGATGATCAATTCGCAATTAATGATTTCTTTTTTTATCTGGGCGTGCTTGCTGTTCGTGATTTGTTCAAACAGAAGTTCGGCGGCCGCTTTCCCGATTTTTTCAGGGAACTGGTTGATAGAACTAACCGTGGGATTCATGTAACGGGAACGCTTCGTGTTGGAGAAACCTACCACGGCAATTTCTTCGGGTATATTGAGTCCTTTTTCTTTAATGGCCTCGATTGCCCCGATCGCCAAGTCATCCGTGAGGCCGAATATGGCATCCGGTCTCTCACCGAGAGAAAGTAAACGAAGGGTTGCTTCTTTTCCCGCGTTTACCGTGAAATCGGTACAATGGTAAATAGAATTGGAATTTACCGGAAGGTGATTGGCTTCCATGGCTTTTTTATAACCTTCCATGCGATTGCCCCCGATCGCGATGTTTTCAGGCCCGCACAATAAGGTTATCTTCTTGCATCCTTCGGACACGAGATGCTGAACGGCTTGAAAAGCGGCGGTTACCCCGTCTGTTACAACTCTCGAAGCGTTGACTTCATTGGTGGTACGGTCAAACAATACTACCGGGATTCCTGAGTCCTGGATCATTTTAATGTGATCGTAATTTTTTGTCTCGTGTGATAACGCGAGAATAATGCCATCTGCCCGGTTTGCCATAAGTACATCAACGCTTTTCTGTTCTTTCTGGAAACTTTCATTAGATGAAATGACCAAAACGTTGTAACCGTAGTTGTCAGCGACTTCCTCAATCGTTTTCACAACCGTGGCGAAAAAAGTACTCACGATCTGTGGAACAATAACCCCGATCGAGTGGCTCTTGTGTGTTTTTAAGGCCACGGCTATGGGATTCGGTTTGTAGCCGAGTTGTTTCGCGAGGTCTTGTACGGTTTTGCGGGTTTGTGCACTAATCTCATGGTTGTCTTTCAACGCGCGGGAAACTGTTGACACGGATATATTTAGTTTCTCTGCAATGTCCTTGATTGTTACTGGTCGTTGTGTCATGTTTAGGTATATTGAAGTTTATGACTTGGTTTGTAATTTCGGGTACGCGATGCGGGCATGGTACACGTTTATCAACATTTCCGAGAACACGCGTTTCACCGTGGAAATATCTTTGAACGTTAAATCCGCGTTGGCGAATCTTCCTTCGTTGAGGAGTCCGTTAATCAAGTCGTTCACGAGTTTTGTCAAATTTTCCTCATCTTTGATTTCCAAGGCTCTGGAAGCGGCCTCTACCCCGTCAGCCATCATGACTACGGCGCATTCCTTTCTTACCGGATCGGGACCGGGATAGGTAAATAAAGCTTCATTAATTTCTTTATCCGGGTATTTATTTTTGAACGAGTAGTAAAAATATTTCACTTTACTCTTTCCGTGATGTGTGCGGATAAAATCTTTAAGAGCTTCTGGTAGTTTGTATTTATTGGCTAACTCTAATCCTTGGGTTACATGCCCGATGATGATTTGTGCGCTTTCATCGAAATCCAGTGAGCTATGCGGGTTTAACCCTCCTGTTTGATTTTCGATAAACATGATCGGGTTGTATGATTTGCCGATATCGTGGTATAATGCTCCCGTGCGCGCAAGAAGAGGACTTCCCCCGATATGGTAAATGGCTTCTTCGGCCAAGTTGGCCACCATAAGCGAATGTTGGAAAGTGCCCGGGGCTTTTTTAGTCAGGTTGCGTAATGCCGGGTGATTTGGGTTAGAATATTCCAGCAAGCTGATCTCCGACGTGTACCCGAAGAGACGTTCCACTAGGTAGAGGGCCGGGTAAATCAGGCTTAAAAGTACGGTGTTTATCATGAGGAGCAAGATGGCCAGAAGATGTTTGGGCTCGAAAGTCCCTTCTTGTATCAGCGTGAATGCCCCGTATACCAGTATGTAGGTCAAGAATACCAATCCGAGTGCGATGAAAAGCTGTGATCTGCGTTGCAAGTGTGACAGGCTGAACATGGCAACGATTCCGGCGGATATCTGCATGAAAAAATACATGTAATTGTTGGGGGCGTAATAGGATATCAACATGGTCGTGCCCAGTAAAAGATAGAGTGCCGGCCTTGTCCCGAATAGAATATTCACGATAATCGGGAAAAACAAGACGGGGATCGTCAGGATGTTGATATGCTGGAAGTAACTGATGCTACCCAGGGCAATTGTCAGTAAAAACATGCTGTACAAGAAAAAGAAGTCCTTGTTGTTGTAGAATAACCTTTTTCTTGAAACATAAAGAAATATGGAAAAACTCATAATTGCGATCAGGGTCAACACGGTTTGTGCAACCGTGATTCTGATCCGGTCAATGGTTGATCCCAGACTCTGTTCATGTTCGATACGAAAAGATTCGAGGACCTTGTATTTTTCAGGTGTTACCAGATCATTTTTAGATATGATGATATCTCCCCGGTTGACCATTCCTTGCGTTGGGGTGATACTTTTTATGTTGGTTTCGATAGCGAGCCCGGTTTTGACGGCATCATATTCCAGGTTTGGGTTGATATAATTGTTTAATCCCATGCTGAGAATCCCTTCTTCGGTGGCCTTGGGAAGCTGTAAATCCTTGATGTATTTTACCAGTGTCTCGTACGCCTGTTTTAAGGTAAACACGTTTGAAAATTTCTCGTCAATAGCGATATTATCTTTCACTACCAGGATATTTTTGACCTTGTTGACGTCGAGCTTTTCTGGCATCAAAAGGATCCCTTTGGAATAAATTTCTCGTAGTTTATTCACGATACGATCCATTTCCCGCTCGTTAGAATGAGTGCGATAGGGATTAAGTTTCTCTGAAAATTTACTTATCTGTCCTTCAATATTTGTTTCTTTGAAGTTAAAAATGGGAGCTTGTTCATCCCTGATTTTCTCGATGTCAGCGGTTATTTCTTCCGAACTTTTATGCAAGGGAAAATCCAGCGGGGCGATTAAGGTTTCGTATTTCCATGGCATGCCTTTCTGGTAGGAATATTTAAACCCTTCAATTTTAGGGAGTAATAATACGATAAGGCCGCAGATAATGATGATCGTACTGATTTTAAACACGTATTGAATCGTACGGTGCTTTTTATTTTTGTTGTTTGGCATATCCCGATTTTATCTTGAATTATCTTTGTTCAAAGATATAATAAAATTTTAAAGCCTCCTATTGGGAGGCTTTAAAATTGTTACAAGTTACAGGTTGAACCTTCGGTCCTGCAGGTTACAAGTTAATTAACACGAGAAAATAAGCTTGTAACCTGCAAATTTGTAACGTTTGTCAAAGGTAAATACTATTGCAATCCGGTGGTTTCAACTTCCGTGCTTACTTTTTTAATTAAGCCTTGAAGTACGCTTCCGGGACCGATTTCCAGGAAAGAAGAAGCACCGTCGGACAGCATGTTTTGTACGGTTTGAGTCCAACGTACGGAAGCTGTCAACTGATCAATAAGATTCTTTTTGATTTCTTCCGGATCAGATACCGGTTGAGCGTTCACGTTCTGGTAAACCGGGCAGGATGGTTTGGAAAAATGAGTGTTCATGATCGCATCAGCCAATTCCTTACGGGCGGGTTCCATGAGCGGGGAGTGGAATGCACCTCCAACTTTTAACGGGAGAGCACGTTTGGCTCCAGCAGCTTTTAGTTTTTCGCAAGCGGTAGCGATACCCTGCATTGTTCCGGAAATAACAATTTGTCCCGGGCAATTATAGTTTGCGGTAACAACAACGTCGTTGATGTCAGCTAGAATATTTTCAACCGTTTCATCGGGTAATCCTAGGATCGCTGCCATGGTTGAGGGATTTGCCTCACATGCTTTTTGCATGGCGAGAGCTCTGGCGTGAACTAAACGTAAGCCGTCCTCGAAAGAAAGCGTCCCGTTGGCAACCAATGCTGAAAATTCACCTAAAGAGTGTCCGGCAACCATGTCCGGCTTCTCGTTTAACGATTTGGCAAGAATTACCGAGTGAAGGAATATCGCCGGTTGGGTAACCTTTGTTTGTTTTAAATCTTCGTCAGTACCTTCGAACATCAGGTCTGTGATACGGAATCCCAGAATCTCATTTGCTTTTTCAAACAGTTCTTTTGCTTCGGGGGAATTCTCGTACAAATCCTTACCCATGCCTACGAATTGGGCTCCTTGGCCCGGGAAAACAAATGCTTTTTTCATACTCGTCATGTTTATTTCTTAATGAAATTTGTTACTAATTAGTCGGATAAACTCTTCACGAGTAGCGAGTTTTTCGAATGCCCCGCTAAAATCGGAAGTCGTTGTTACCGAATTTTGTTTTTGCACGCCCCGCATCATCATGCACATGTGCTGAGCTTCAATAACCACGGCTACACCGAGGGGATTGAGCGTATTTTGTATACAATTCTTTATGTCGTTTGTCAGTCTCTCCTGCACTTGGAGTCTCCTGGCGAAAGCCTCGACCACGCGGGCGATCTTGCTAAGCCCGGTGATGTATCCGTTCGGGATATAAGCCACGTGAGCCCGTCCGATAAACGGGAGCATGTGGTGCTCGCACAATGAATATATTTCAATATCCTTGACGATAACCATCTGGCGATAGTCTTCTTTGAACAGGGCGGAGCGTAGTATTTCTTCGGGGTTCTCCGAGTAACCGTTTGTCATAAACTGCATGGCTTTGGCAACGCGGTAAGGAGTTTTCAACAGTCCTTCTCTCTCCGGGTCTTCTCCCAGTAACTTGAGAATTTCTTTATAATGATAGCTTAATTTTTCAGTTCTTGCCTTGTTATAATATTCTATCTTGCGGTAGAATTCTTCATTATCATCCAATTCAGTGTATTTCATGCGTCCTCTCTTTTATATACTTAACTCATTGCCGACATGGGTAATGAAAAATTGGATACAAAGTAAAAGATAATAATTGAGAATTGAAAATCGAATGTTGAAAATTAGGATAAAGGTGATGGATTCTAAATTTTGTACTGTAATTATACTGTTTTAAATAAAAAAATGTACCTTTAGCAAATAAAAAATGTTGTATATGGAGTGGCTTGTTTTGATCATGCTGATATTAATAGGTTTTACACTGTTAATTCTTGAATTTCTTGTTTTCCCGGGAGTTAATGTTGCCGGAATCTTAGGTTTTGCTTGTGTGGGAGGTGCCATTTATATCGCTTACTCGACGATGGGGACCACCGTAGGGCATTTTACCTTGTTGGGTACGGCTGTCAGTGGTTTCGGGGTGACTTATTACGCGTTGCGATCGAAAACGTGGAAGCGTATGCAATTGAATAGCCAGATTGATAGTACGGTGGAAGGTGTTGACGAGTCCATTCGGGAAGGTGATATCGGGATGACGCAAGGGCGTTTGGCTCCGATGGGAAAAGTCCGGGTGGGAGATCATGTTGCGGAGGCGGAGTCTCGTTCGGGATTCATCGACGAGAACCGGGAAGTAATTGTATTGAAGGTGTTTAAAAATAAGATAATTGTTAAATTAAAAACAGAATAGAAGATGGATAGTAGTTTAGTTTTCTTGGTAGCGGTAATTGCAGGAGGTCTCTTCTTGCTATGGATAATCCTCTACTTTATTCCGATCGGCTTGTGGTTTCAGGCATTGGTGTCTGATGTGAAAGTATCGTTATTGCAATTAGTTTTAATGCGCTGGAGAAAAGTACCTCCTACTATCATCGTGCGTGCTATGATCGAGGGGAAGAAAGCGGGGTTGGAATTGTATCGTGATTTGTTGGAAGCACATTACTTGGCCGGAGGGCACGTTGCCCAAGTGGTGCATGCGTTGGTATCGGCTTCCAAGGCGAATATTGATCTGACGTTTCAAATTGCTACTGCCGTAGATTTGGCAGGACGTGATGTATTCGAGGCTGTTCAGATGAGCGTGAACCCTAAAGTGATTAACACGCCTCCCGTTGCTGCCGTGGCAAAGGATGGTATCCAGTTGATAGCAAAAGCTCGTGTTACAGTGCGAGCTAATATCCGTCAACTAGTGGGAGGCGCCGGGGAGGAAACAATTCTGGCTCGTGTAGGTGAAGGTATCGTGTCTTCTATTGGCTCGGCCGGTTCTCACAAGGAGGTTTTGGAGAATCCGGATTCTATTTCGAAGGTAGTGTTGAACAAGGGATTGGATTCCGGTACCGCTTTTGAGATTCTATCTATTGATATCGCGGATATTGACATCGGTAAGAACATCGGGGCCGAATTGCAAACCGACCAAGCCGAGGCTGATCTGAAGATTGCGCAGGCCAAGGCGGAAGAACGGCGTGCTATGGCAGTTGCAACCGAACATGAGATGAAAGCTCTTGCCCAAGAGATGCGTGCTAAAGTGATCGAGGCGGAAGCAGATGTTCCTCGTGCTATGGCAGAGGCTTTCCGGAACGGTAATTTGGGAATCATGGATTACTATAAAATGAAGAATATAGAAGCGGATACCAATATGCGCGAATCTATTGCCAAACCGGGAGATAAAAAGAATCCACAGAAATAATTTTAAAAAGTGTGAACAACTTGCGGTAGCATCAAAATCTTGTGGTAAAATGAAATCGTATTTGGGATGATTGCAGGTTGAATTCGTGGATTAAAGACGAGACAAAGACGAGACAAAGCCGAGTCACGAACGAGTTGACCTGGCTTTGTCTTTTTTTTATATTCGGGATGTTTATTCAAAAGTGCCTGAACACGGCCTTATCTTATCCTGATCACGGGTGGAAATCTAGCACGGCTACTCTTTATATATTTTTGTGGGAGTGGAAGTGAGTTTGTGATTTTTTTTATCTATCTGTTTATGAGATTATTGAAGGGGAGTCGTTGTTTGAACTACCCCTTCTGTCCCTCCTTACACGGGCGGGGAAACCGTTTGGTAATTAGCTCTCCCCCTGTGTAGGGGGGAGCCGGGGGGGTAGTTGTTTCTCATAAAACCGATTCCGAGAAATAGTTGCCCGGAAGATTGCGGAGATTGTATTGTGAAGCCATGACTTCCCCGTAAGCACCACAGGAGCGGATGGCTATCAGGTCTCCCCGGTTGGTTGCTGGTAACTCACGGTCTTTGCCGAAGCAATCGGATGATTCACAGATCGGTCCCACGATGTCATATTTTTCATGTGTACCCACGGAGGTTAGGTTCTCTATCCGGTGGAATGCCTGATAGAGAGCCGGGCGCAACAAGTCGTTCATGCCTGCGTCCAGGATCACGAATTTCTTGTGCTTTCCTTCCTTCACGTATAATACCCTGGAGATTAGGGAACCGCATTGGCCGACAAGTGATCGACCCAGTTCGAAATGTAATTGTTGCCCCGGCAGGACTTCGAATAAATCCTCGAAGATTTGGAAATAGGAGGCGAAGTCGGGTATTAATCCGCAAGTCGGACAGTCGTAATTAATCCCCAGCCCCCCGCCGAAGTTGATGTGAGGAAGAATAACACCGTGTTCTTTCAGGCGAGTTTGAATCTCGTTAACCCTCAGGCAGAGGCCGCGGAAAACGGTCAAATCGGTAATCTGGGAACCGATATGGAAATGTAGCCCGATCAGTTGGATGTGTTCCAGTTCTTTGCAGGCCGCGATAGCTCGATCGAGGTCATAGAGATAAAAACCGAATTTGTTTTCCTCGATGCCCGTGGTGATGTAATGATGCGTGTGTGCATCCACGTTCGGGTTGATACGCAGGGCGATAGCGGCCTTTTTGCCGAGTGATCCGGCGATCGTGTTGATCACTTCGATTTCTGGTAATGATTCACAGTTGAAGCAAAAAATCTCTTTTTCAAGAGCGATTCGAATCTCTTCGTCACTTTTTCCGACTCCGGCGTAAACAATTCGGTCTGCCGGAAAACCGCATGTCGAGGCACGGGCAACTTCATTGCCACTCACGCAATCGGCCCCGATCCCGTAACTCTGGATAATGTCGAGAATTTTTGGATTGGCGTTTGCCTTGATTGCGTAATGTAAATGAAATCCATGCTGTCCTGCGGCTTGGGAGGCTGCTTGGAGGGTTGCTCGTAAGAGAGTCGTATCGTAGTAATAGAAGGGGGTCTTTAAGGATTGAAATATTTTAATTGTATCTATGTTCATAGTCCGTTTGTAAAGTTTGTAAAGTTTATAATGTTTGTAAAGTTTGTAAGGTTTATAAGGTGTTCGTGTGTAAATCATACTTTATGAACTTTATAAACCTTATGAACCTTATAAACTCATTTCAGTAACTTCTCGCTAAGTGCTTCCAGGGCTTTTTGCTTGTCGGTTTGTTTCACGAGCAAGGAAATGCTATGTTCGCTGGCTCCATACGAGATCATGTGTAACGGTACATCTTGTAGGGCCGTGAGCGCTTGGGCCGCGAGTCCGTGATTATTGATAGAACAATCCCCGACAATACAAATAATGGAAAGAGATTCTTCAACTTCGATCGTGCCGTATTTGGTAAGATCTTTTTTGATGTCTTCCAGGTGACACGTGTTGTCGATCGTGAGGGATATGGCAACTTCGGAAGTAGCGATCATGTCGATCGGGGTTTTCCACGATTCAAAAATTTCGAATACTTTGCGCACGAAACCGTATGCCAGTAGCATGTTGCTGGATTTGACTTTTATCGCCGTGATCCCGTCTTTGGCGGCAACCGCTTTGAAGTTTTGAACCGGGCTTTCTTTGGTGATTAACGTTCCCTCGTCACTTGGGTTCATCGTGTTTTTCATGCGAACGGGAATATTGGCTTTTTTCGCGGGCTGAATGCTTGACGGGTGGAGAATTTTCGCACCGAAATAGGCGAGCTCGGCGGCCTCGTCAAAGGAAAGGCTGCGAATGGCTTTCGTGTTTTTCACGTAGCGCGGGTCGCTATTGTGCACGCCGTCGATGTCAGTCCATATCTGGATTTCATCCACATTGAGGGCTGCACCGATGAGAGCTGCGGAGTAGTCACTACCTCCTCTTTTCAGGTTGTCGATTTCACCGTACGCGTTCCGGCAGATAAATCCTTGTGTGATGATAATCCGCTCCGTGGCCGGGTTGGATAACAGGCGTTTCAGGTTTTGTTCGATATAAAAATAGTCGGGTTCACAATCTTTGTCAATGCGCATGAAATCCAGGGCAGAGAGTAACGTGGAACGGATTCCTTGTTCCTGCAAGTAATAGTACATCAGGGTTGTCGAGATGATTTCTCCTTGAGCGACAACGGCTTTCTCTTGTAACGGGTAGAAATCTTTGTTGATGAATGAACGGAGGTAAGTGAAGATCGTTTGCACGAATTCTTGTCCCCGGTGCTTGTATTCTTCGGTGCTATATAGATCGCTGATAGTCATCAGATAGTCCAGTTCAAGATTTTGAATGGCCGTCAAGGCTTCTTGCCGATCATTGTGATACAGGTAGTTCGTGATGTCGACCAACGTGTTTGTCGTGCCGGACATAGCCGAGAGGACCACGATTTTGGGTTGATCATCCGAGATTAATTTTGCTACTTCCTGTATTCGTGGTGCGTTACCCACGGAGGTTCCTCCAAATTTTAATACGTTCATAAGTTTATTGTTCTTAATCATTTAGTTTCTTTACATGAAAAAAGCCCGTGTATTCACACAGGCTTTTTCGACAGTTTTTTTATAACAGTACGCTAGCCTGCAAAGAGCCTTTGCATGCACATCATCTGTTTATAGTTATTTGTATATCTTGTTGTCATACTTCTTGTGTGTTTTTCATGATGCAAATATTGCACATTGAAATTTAAAAAACAAGAGGTTGTTAAATATTTAACAAATATATGGCTGCGCCACGTTACACGTTACAAGTTGATGGGTTACAAGTTCTTTTTTAACAACCTGTAACTTTCCACGAAAATTATTTTTGGTGGAAAATCACTGCCGTCCAGTTGTCTTTTACCTTATTTGATTGATAAGTGAGGCCTAGTTGTTCGGCTTTTTCCCGGATGATTGGGATGTCTTCCGTGTAGAAACCACTCATGATGAGATAGCCGTTTGTGTTGAGTACATTTACATAGCTATGCATATCATTTAATAATATGTTGCGGTTGATGTTTGCCAGGATGATATCGTAATGGTCTTGCCCGTTCAGGAGGGAGGCGTCCCCGATGAGTATACGGATGTTGTCAATGTGGTTCGTGGCGATGTTTTCCATGGCGTTGTTGTAGGCCCACTCGTCGATGTCGATCCCCGTGATTTCCTTTGCCCCAGCCTGGGCAGCCATGATAGACAGGATTCCGGTACCACAGCCCATATCCAGAATTTGCTTGCCGGAGAATTCGGGTTTCATGTCCAAGATGGTTTCCAGCATCAGGGCGGTTGTTGCGTGATGACCGGTACCGAAGCTCATTTTCGGGTCAATGATAATCTCGTGTTCGATGTTTTCAATCGTGGGGTGGAACCCGGCTCTCACTAGAATGCAGTCCCGTACGAGGATTGGGGTGAAGTTTTCTTCCCAGATTTTGTTCCAGTCCTGGTTTTCTATCTCTGCTTTTTCCCAGGTAATCGTGTACATGGATTGAAAAAACGAGAGAATTTCCATTTTTTCTATATGTTCTTCGTTGAAATTTTTACTTGGGATATAGGCTTTGAAACCGTCGTGCGTGTATGAAAAACTGTCGTAACCGAGATCGCCAAGTTCAGCGATGATCGCATCCGCGATGTCCTCCACGTAGGGAGTGATATGAAAGGTAAGTTCTGTATAAAACATGCTATCTGATTTTTTTGCAAATGTAGCAAAAAATCAGATAGCTATGCTCTTCACATAAGTTTCTCTAGTTTATCGAGAGAACGAGCGATCTCTTGGTCGGAAAGCTCGAAGTTTTGTAAATTTCCTCCGAGGTATTGCTCGTAAGCGTATAGGTCAATCATGCCGTGTCCGGATAAGTTAAACAGGATGGTTTTTGCTTTTCCTTCGATTTTGGCGATCCGTGCCTCCCGGATGGCTTGTGCGATAGCGTGTGTGGATTCCGGTGCGGGAATGATACCTTCGGTTTTGGCAAATAGGATCCCGGCCTCGAAAGTTTCCAGTTGAGGGATTGCGACAGCCTCCATGAGTTTGTCTTTTAATAGTTGACTGACGATCACTCCGGCCCCGTGGTAACGTAGTCCTCCGGCATGGATACTTGCAGGTTGAAAGTCATGTCCCAGCGTGTACATGGGCAACAATGGGGTCAGACCGACAGAATCCCCGAAATCGTATTGGAATTGACCGCGGGTCAGTTTCGGACAGGATTGTGGTTCCACGGCGATAACCCGGGTATGTTTGCCTTCTTTCAGGTTTCTACGGATAAACGGAAAACTGATCCCGGCAAAGTTCGAGCCCCCGCCAAAACAACCGATCACGATATCCGGTTCATCTCCCGCTTTTTCCATTTGAAGGAGTGCTTCTTCGCCGATGATTGTCTGGTGAAGTAACACGTGGTTCAGTACGCTTCCTAGGGAATAATTCGTTAAAGGATCTTGTGCTGCTAGTTCCACAGCCTCGGAAATGGCGATACCCAAGCTTCCCGCTGAATCCGGGAATTCTTTCAGGATTTTTCTTCCCGCTTCTGTCAGGTTGCTGGGAGAAGGGATCACGTCGGAACCCCAGGTGTTCATCATGAGTTTGCGATAGGGTTTCTGGTTGTAGCTTACTTTTACCATGAATACTTTGAGGTCTAACCCGAAATGTTGACAAGCGAAACTCAATGCTGTACCCCATTGTCCTCCTCCGGTTTCGGTTGTGATGCGTTTGATTCCTTGCTTGTAATTGTAGTAAGCTTGGGCAATGGCCGTGTTGGGTTTGTGAGAACCTGCCGGACTCGTCCCCTCGTTTTTGAAGTATATCTTTGCCGGGGTATCAAGCGCTTTTTCCAAGGCGTATGCCCGTACAAGCGGGGTGGATCTCCAGATTTTGTACAAATCCTGAACTTCATCGGGGATTTCAATATAGCGTTCGGTTGAAAACTCTTGTCGGGCAAGCTCTTCCGCGAATAACGGGTAGAGGTCTTCCGGTTTTAATGCCTGCTTGGTTCCCGGATGGAGAGGGGGGAGGGGTTTGTTGGTCATGTCGGCCACGATGTTATACCATTGAGTTGGCATTTCCTGCTCTGTGAGCATAAACTTTTTAATTTGTTTCATGATGTTTGATTTTGAAAAGTGAATAAAAAAATGAGAGCCTACTGTTCGTAAACAATAGGCTCTCTCTATATCGAATTATGCAATACAATTACATAACCTCATTGTTTACTATGAAGTTTGAAGAGGTGCCACCACCAACTAAGGGCTATGTATTGATTGTATATCATACTTTTTTCTCTTTTATCGTGGACAAAGCTAGAGATTGATTTTCTTTTTTCCAAATTCTGCGACAAAAATAATGTTGTTAAATGAAATTAAATGCGTACATTTGCACTATCCCACTCGAATTAAATTTATGACGTGTATTGCACGGGAAGATATTGCCTCCGGTGTGCATTGCACGTCGTTTTTATTAAATTCAGAGTGGGATCTAATTTAATGAAGAACCGGAGGCATTTCTTTTTTAAGATAATTAAACGTTGTTTGAAAGATATTGTTGTGTTTTTGCATGACAATTTTCGAAAATTCTAAATTTGTCTTTGGTGGGGCCGTGATGGTGACCCACCTTTTTGTAACCTATTGTTTTTTAAGAGCGTATAATCGGCATTTAAATTCTAGCTAAACTAAAATTGAATAAGATGAAAACTTTTGGAAGAATTGGATGGGTTTATATGATGACGATAGTGGCAGCCTTGGCGCTTGCTTCTTGTGGAAATAGTCAGAAAAGTAAAGTACAATCGGGAAAGCAAGTACAGGAGCCGGTAGGAACCGTTATTCAGGAGTCAGAGGTTATCGTGGAGGTGGATAGTATCACTCCGGATTCGACGGTGACGAAGTAATGGGTCGAAAGTCCATAAAGTCCGTAAGGTCTATAAAGTTCATGGCCCCCTGCGGGGCGCTTTGTCTACGGCAGCTTGAGCTGCCGTTAAACTTGTCCGAAGGACACCAAGACTTTATAGACCTTATGGACTTTCGACTTTTTGGACTCATAATATCATCTGCGGCATGAATTCAAAGCTATTGTACTGTGGACGTAGTCTTTCCGTGTTGTAGAATTTGGGAACATCCACGATCTTTTTACTACTGGTTACGATTTCGATAGGTGCGTTATCGTAACGTCCGTTTCTTAAAATAACCAATCTACCGTGTAATCCTTTATTGATCAGATCTAAAGCCAGGTTCCCGTATGCCATGGGCACGATGGAGTCTAGTGCGTCCGGATCACCGCAACGAACCAGATAACCTAGTCTTTGCGTGATCGTGTTGATAACTTGCCCGTGGTTGAACTGGGGAGTAAGTTCTTTCAGTTGCTGGGAAATCATGTTGCCGATTCCTCCAAGTTTTTTATGTCCGAACATGTCTGTCTCCTCGCTTTGGAAGATCATGTTGCCTCCGCAGAATGTGGCACCTTCCGACACGAGAACGACAGAATATTTGCTGGGATTTGTAAATCTGTCTTCACAGAGTAATTCGGTTAATCGCTCTATGTTGAACTCGTATTCGGGAATCACGCAACGGTTGGCTGCTCCGGCCAGGGTGGGGAGCATGGCGGTAAATCCGGCATACCGGCCGAAAACTTCGAGAACCAGAATCCGTTCGTGCGACCCGGCTGATGTTCTCAGGTCATGTGTGAGGGCAATCGTGCGGGTGATGCAGGTGCTGAAACCGATGCAATAGTCTGTTCCGGGAACGTCGTTATCCATTGTTTTTGGGATGGCCACGACTTTCACGCTTTCCTTACTCAGGCGCACGGCGTAACTTAACGTGTCGTCCCCCCCGATAGGGATCAGGTAGTCAATTCCCATGAATTCTAAATTCTTCAAGACTTCCGGGGTCAGGTCATTGATATCGTCCGAGTACTGGTCTTGTAAATGTTTCGGAACGTTTGCCTTGGGCACGTGTGAGGCTCTGGTGCGTGACGTGTGAAGGAAAGTTCCTCCGGTACGTCCCGCTTTATTCACGATCTCTTCTGTTAATTCGAAGAAATTGCCGGAATTGTCGTATTGCGGGTCTCGTACGATGTCAATCAAGCCGCCCCAACCTCTTCTGATGCCGATCACTTTGTAACCTTCGCGCAAGGCCCTGATGGTTACCGCCCGAATAGCCGGATTCAGGCCGGGAACATCACCTCCACCGGTGAGTATTCCTATTATTCCTCTTACTTTTTGTTGTCCCATGATATAGTAGCTTTATGTTAGTAAAATCGAACTAATGTACACAAAATTGTTCAATTAATACGATAAAATCGTCATTAAGTAAGTATATTTGTCCGTTTTTTATTGAGAAAAGAACATTAATATAATAGTAATGGAGAGTTTGCAGATCTTTTGGGAGGAATTAGGGGTATTTAAATACGGGGTGATCGTTCTGTTCGTGTTATCACTCATCTATATCTACCAAATCATTCGTCGGTGCGTGATCGTGTCGCGTAAGGTCAAGCCGGTTGACAAACAAGAGCATGAGGGGGTATCGGTTATTATTACTTCTCACAATAACGCTGAGTGTTTGAAAAAGAATCTTCCGAGTTTCCTGATGCAGGCGTGTGATAAATTTGAGGTGATCGTGGTTGACGAGTGTTCGGAGGATGACACGCAGGATGTCCTGACCGAAATACAAAAGGATTACCCGCAATTGCGAAGCACACGTATATTCCCGGATACCAAGTTCCGCTTCACGAAGAAGTTGGCGATAAATATAGGTGTGCTAGCTGCGAAATATGATATACTGTTGTTCTCGGAGATTAATTGTCGTCCGGCCTCGATACATTGGGTGAAGACGATGGAGTCTTGTTTTGATAAAAACACGGCTACGGTAGTAGGTTTCGCGAATTATGATTTTTCGGAACAAAATGTCAGTAATTTGCGCATGTTTCGCTTTCTCCGCTTCCTGAAAATGATGGTCATGTCGAAAAATAAAAAATATATTTTCGGGGATGGATGTAACATGGCTTATCGAAAATCGAATTACATACAAAACCGTGGATTCGCGAAAAATTCACAATCGTATTTGGGATACGATAACGATATGGTTAGAGAATTATCAAAGTTTGGGACAATAAGGGTAACAAAAGATCCAGACACGTATGTGATAATTGATAAAAGTAACAAAAAAGGAGATATAAACGAAGTATCGTATTATTATGCTAGCAAGATGAGATTGGCAATGACGGAAAGATTAAAGATAGACAGTGATATGATCGTGCGCTTGTTATTCTACATAACAGCTATTTGTTTGATAATCTTCGGATTTTATCCATTCTACGTGCTTTTGGTTACTTTCGTGATATTTTTAACAGATGTAATTTTGTTAAATATTTGCGCTATTTGTCTGAAACAAAAAAAATTATTCCTAACTTCGTTTATTATTAGTACTATCGGTTTTGTTTATCGAGTGTACTGGAATGGATATTCATTTTTTAACAAAAGGAAATGGAGTTAACAAACAACTTGTCAGAGAAAGCTCTTTATGATTATAAGGTCGTGAAGAGGGCTATAACGGGAGATGAAAAGGCCTATGCCGAGTTATTTAAAAGGTATAAGGATTCAGTGTATTTTATGATACTGAAAATGGTGAATAACAGGACGGATGCGGAAGATTTGATGTTCGAGGCTTTTGAGAAGGCTTTTAGTAGTTTGAATTACTACTCGCCTCAGTTTGCGTTTAGTACGTGGCTGTTTAAGATTGCTTCCAATAACACGATTGATTTTATCCGGAAAAAGAAAGTGAAGATCGTTTCTTTGGATAAAGATGATATTAACCCGGATGATCGCGGGTATATCAATAGCATTCCGGCAGACGTGTTAACCCCGGAAGAGGAGACGATCCGTAAGCAACGGGCTGAATTCATGCGAGAGAAAGTTGCCATGTTGAAGGGGCGCTATCGCAAATTGATCGAATTGCGTTATTTTGACGAATATTCCTACGAGGAGATTGCCCAGGAGTTGGCGATCCCGCTGGGAACGGTAAAGGCTCAATTATTCCGGGCGAGGGAATTACTATTGAACATTTTGCAAAATAGTGAAATAGCCCGCGAAAATGAAAGAGCTTAGCCTTGTACTTCTTTTGATATTCTTTTGTCTGGGAGTACGCGGGCAGCGTACGAATGAAAACAACGTGTTTGTGACAGGGGTTGTTTGTGACCGGGATAGTTTACAAACGTTGCCGGAAGCTATCTTCCGTTTGGGGAAAGAGGTTCGAGGAGTTGATAAGCAAGGACGATTTTCTTTAAATGTACACGTGGGTGATACTTTGCGATTTTCGCATATCGGTTATTCACCTTTGGAGGTCATCATTTCGGACAGTCTGAAAGGCAACGATTTCTTACTGGGGGTTTTTATGGTACGAGATACTGTTTTACTGTCGGAAGTTTTGATTTTACCTCGTTTTTTCACGGGGAAATACCAGCCTAATGCCATGTTGTTGAATGCCCGGAATAATTTCAATCAGGCTTTGCATGCCGCATCGCGGCCCGTGGAGAAGATGGACCAGGAAATGAACCGGAGTATGATGTTGGAGGATTTTGCCCGCAAGGTAGAGATGAAAGGACTGGTTGACGTGAAATTGGGTGTGGGAACCCAGTCGCTTTCAGCATTGAAGGGATTGAAGCGGGCTCGTCGTCAGGCGGAACGAGGTAAAGTGATTGAGGTTAAGGAAATAGACTTGTTAAAGAAAATTTTTTATATAGAAAAAAGAGAAAAATCGGATAACTAAAAGAAGAAAGATTATCTTTGTATTCGAAACAAGCCTCGTGTGGGCAAAAGATTTCAATGAATCGATTTATTAATAACAAAGTTACATTTTATGAAGAATTTGTCGATAGGATTAAATGTGTTATTGTTGATTGCTGTGATAGTTTTGTACATATTACATTTCAGTGGAAATGGCAAGAGTACTGGCAGTCAAGGCTCGGTTGCAACTGTGAATGCGGATGCAAAGATTGTCTACATTAACATGGATACATTGCTAAACAATTATACACAATCGCGGGAGTTAAACGAGGCGTTTTTGAAAAAATTGGAAGCAAACCGGACAGAGCTGAACATAAAAGTGAAGAACTTTGACCGTGAGGCAGCCGAGTTCCGGACTAAAGTTGAAAATGGTGGTTTCATAACTCGTGAAAGAGCCGAACAAGCCCAGATGGATCTGATGATCAAACAACAAAACTTGCAGAAATTACAACAGGAGATGACCGAGAATGCTCAACGCGAGCAAATGGAAATCAATCGGAAGTTGTATGATGCGATCACGAATTTCCTTACCGAGTATAACAAGGAGAAAGGCTACCAGTTGATCCTCAGTACGACGTTAGGCGGTAACGTGCTTTTCGCACAACAGGGATTTGATATTACCAATGACGTGGTAAATCAATTGAACGAGCAATACAAGAAAAAATAAGCAATGACAAGAATAGACGAGAAGGCTGAGCGATCAGCCTTTTCTTTTATCTACTAAAAAATAGGAAAAATGGATTTTAAATATACAGTTGACATAACGGCTGATCCGGAAGAGGTTTTCACGGCATTAACCAATCCTTTCCAAATCGCTATTTGGAGTGGTTATCCTGCCGAGATGAAAGCCGAGGAAGGGTTCGTGTTCTCTTTGTGGGAGGGTGATATCTGTGGCGTGAATCTGGAGGTGAAACCGAATCGATTGCTTGTACAGGAATGGTTTTTCGGGGAGACGGATCAACGTTCTATCGTGACAATCAAACTGAAGAAAGAGGGTATGCGAACCCGAGTCGAGTTGGAGCACACTCATATCCCGGATGAGGTCTTCGAGGAGATCGTGGAAGGGTGGAAGGAGTTTTATCTAGGCTCTATCAAGGGGATGTTGGAAATGTACTGATTCATAATCAGTAAAAATACGGATTATTTTTTTATCATCCGGTATTAACTTTGCCGCAGAGATTATTCACTAAATTAATGAATTTCCAGATGAGCAAGTTAAAGATTTCCGAAGATTGGACCTCTACTATCGTGGGGTGGTTTATAATTCTTTTAGTAGTATTTCAGTTAAAACCGCACTGGCCCTCGTTCAGTTGGCCGGATGCCGATGCCTTGATGAATAAAGTGTTCACGTTGGATAACGTGGGGCACGCTTTGATCGTGTTCTGTTTCATGTTCCTCATGGCCTTGATTGCCGGGGTGTTGACCGGTAAAAAATTGAAAATGATTGCGGCGAGTTTTCCGGTCGTGTTCTTTCTCACGCTTTTAGCCATGGTTGTCAGTGGTAATAAGTTCCTGAAGGAGTGGGGATTTGAAACCGTGATTTTCAGTTTGTTAATAGGTCTTTTTATCAGTAATATATTTTCTATACCCAGGTGGTTGAAAGAATCGCTTTCTTCCGAGTTATTCGTGAAGATTGGTCTGGTGTTGCTCGGAACTTCCGTGCTTTTCGATGATTTGTTGAAAGCCGGGTCGTTGGGACTAATCCAGTCCTGCGTGGTTGTGTTCACGGTGTGGAATTTCTGTTTTTGGTTATGTCGTAAGATGAAGATCGACAAAGAGATGTCACTGATGCTCTCTAGTGCGGTTTCGATCTGTGGTGTGTCGGCAGCCGTGGCCACGGCAGGAGCGATCAAGGGAGATAAGACGAAACTCTCTTACGTCGTATCGTTGGTGCTGGTGGTAGCCGTTCCGATGATTCTTATCATGCCGGGGTTGGCAAAATTAATGGGATTACCGGAAGATATGGCGGGAGCCTGGATCGGGGGAACGATTGATACTACCGGGGCTGTTGCCGCAACGGGTGCGATCTACGGGGAAGTTGCTTTACAAACGAGTACTATCGTGAAGTTTTCGCAAAACGTGTTGCTGGGAATTGCCGCATTTTTGATTAGTATTTATTGGTCTTATTCGAAAAAAGAAGTAACAGAAGAGAAGCCGACGTTAAAAGTGATTTGGTTACGTTTTCCTAAATTTGTCCTTGGATTCGTGGCCGCCTCGCTTGTATTTTCTTTCTTTGTCGGGCCGGAAATCGTGGCGGATGCAAAACCCATATTGAAGCATATCCAGGGTATGTGGTTTGCCTTAGCCTTCATGTCTATCGGGCTGGAGACGGATTTCAAGAGTCTCATCACTTCCGAGAATCGTCGCTCCACTTATGCGTTCTTGGGTGCGCAGGCGTTTAACGTGGTGTTTACTTTGCTGGTAGCTTGGGTTCTTTTCGGGTTGATAGCCCCGAAATGATTCTAGATTTTAGATTTCCACCGCATGAGGCCGGAGGAATTTTATAGTTGCTGAATAATAAATCATTCTAAATTCTGAATTCTAAATTATAAATTCTAATTTTGTCAGAGATTTTGAAATTAAACAATAAAACCGATAGGATATGAAATTTTTTCTTGATACGGCAAATCTTGAACAGATTCGGGAGGCAAATGACCTCGGAGTGTTGGATGGAGTAACGACAAACCCTTCTTTAATGGCAAAAGAGGGCATTAAAGGAGATGAGAATTGTAAGAAACATTACGTTGAGATTTGTAATATTGTTGACGGTGATGTAAGTGCCGAGGTAATCGCTACGGATTACGAGGGGATGATCAAAGAAGGCGAGGAGTTAGCAGCTTTGCACCCGAATATCGTGGTGAAAATTCCTTGTATTGCTGATGGTATCAAGGCAATCAAGTATTTCACGAACAAGGGAATCCGCACGAACTGTACGTTGGTGTTCTCCCCGGGGCAAGCTCTGTTGGCTGCTAAGGCCGGTGCTACTTACGTATCCCCGTTCGTTGGACGTTTGGATGATATCTGTAGTGACGGTATCGAGTTAGTAGAGAAAATCGTGGATATGTATGCGTATTATGGTTTCAACACGCAGGTATTAGCTGCTTCAATTCGCCACACGCAACATATTATCCAATGTCTTGAGGCTGGTGCGGACGTGGCAACTTGTCCGTTGAGTGCGATCAAAGGTTTGTTGAAACACCCGTTAACAGATTCTGGTCTGGCAACATTCTTGGCTGATCACAAGAAAGTAAACTCGTAAATTCACGACTATGCTTGTACGTTTATTCGAGGATAACCCTAATGATCGGGAAATTCGAAAGATCGTTGAGCTCTTGCGTAATGGTGGCGTGATTATTTACCCGACCGACACGATTTACGCGATCGGGTGTGATATTAATAGCGTGAAGGCTGTTCAACGTGTGTCGGCTATCCGGGGCGTGAAAGCTGAAAAAGCGAATTTCTCGATGATCTGTAAGGATTTGGGGAATATAGCTGCTTACGCCAAGGTGAGTAACGAGGAATTCCGGTTAATGAAGCAATGTTTGCCGGGTCCCTTTACTTTCGTGCTACCGGCTACCACGAAGTTGCCCAATGTATTGATGAATAGACGTAAGACAATAGGAATCCGTATCCCGAAGAACTTTATCGTGCAAGCGATTGTTGACGAATTAGGTGGCCCTTTATTGACGACTTCCGTGAAATCTGATGAGGGAGAGGTGGAGTATATCACTGATCCGGAGTTGATTCACGAGAAATACGGTCGCTTGGTTGACCTGGTGATTGACGGAGGTTATGGAAATAACATTCCTTCTACCGTGGTGGATTGTACTGGCGACGAGATCGTGGTTACCAGGCAGGGGTTGGGAGTGTTCTAGCCCGCGCCGCAGGCTAGAAAGATAAAAGTTAAAAGATAAAAGATAAAAATTCTCTCCCGCTTCGGGCTTACTTGCTTGAAGCGGGAGAATTCTAAAATCTAAAATTGAAAGGGGTTTGCCCTTGTGCGGGCGGAATCTAAAATCTAAAATTTAAAATCTAAAATTGAATGGCGAGGTATCCCGGAATCGTAACTCCGGAAATACCTCTCTTTGGGTGAGATCCAAATTATAAGTTTATTTTTTCCAGAAAGTCTTGCTGAATAACACGAGTACTGTAAAGATTTCCAAACGACCTACCATCATTAGAATAGATAAGAAGATTTTGGCAAAATCGTGTAAATTGGCAAAATTGTTCATGGGGCCTATTTCACCAAATCCCGGTCCCACGTTGCTCATGCTGGTGATAACCGCACTACAGGCCGTGGAAATGTCCTGTGTGAACAAGGACATGATCAAGCTTGAGATGGCAAATATGAACATGTATAAAATGAAGAAACCCATGACTCCGGTCATGATGTTCGGGTGAACGCTTTTCCCGTTGTATTTGACGTTGATGATTCCGTTGGGGTGGATGATTCGTTTCATCTCGATAAACGAATTTTTGAATAGTAAGTTAAGCCGGATACATTTTAATCCCCCGGAGGTTGAACCGGCTGATGCGCCTATAAATAATAGGGCAAAGATGATGGCTCCCGTGAGTGCCGGCCATAGTAGGTAATCGGCGGTGGCGTATCCGGTTGTCGTCAGGATCGTGACGACTTGGAACAAGGATTCACGGATGCTTAATTCGAGATTGGCATAACCATTCAGGAATAAAACGACCGCGATTATCGCACTGGCCCCAAGCGTGATATAAAGGTATAACTTGAATTCTTCATCGTGGAATAATTTGCGGAATTTACCGTGTATCATCACGTAGAGTAACCCGAAGTTTGTCCCGGCTATGAACATGAATACGATAAATACATATTGGATATAAGCTGAATCCCAATAGGCAACACTGGCCTGTTTGGTAGAGTATCCCCCTGTTGCCATCGTCGTGAATGCATGGCAGATGGCATCGAACAGGTCCATGTCTCCTAGAAGAAGAAATATCATCTGAGCTGCTGTTAGCGAAATGTAGAGGTACCACATGCGCCGGGCTGTGGACCTGAATGTGGCCGTGAATTTGTCATGAGTCGGACCGGGAACTTCTGCAACGAACAGGTCACGTCCCTCTATTCCTAATCCCGGTATGATGGCCAAAAGTAGCACGATAATACCCATACCTCCCATCCATTGCGTTAGGGAACGCCAGAACAGGGTGGCGTGCGGTAAGGCTTCAACATTACTTAAAATGGAAGAACCTGTTGTCGTAAACCCGGACATGGTCTCGAAGATTGCGTCAACGATCGAAGGGATCGTTCCGCCGAACAAGTAGGGCAGGCAGCCGAAGATTGTGAATATGACCCAGGTGCAGGTTACGATGAAATAACCGTCCTTCTTGGCAAGTACTCGGTCTTTTACCTTCACGCTAAAGGCCATAAGGCTTCCCACGGTCAACGTGATAATGGATGAATAGACGAAAGCCATGACATCGCTTTCTCCGTATATTAAAGCTACGATAATACACAGGATCAGGAAAGCGCTTTCGACAAACAGTAGTTTTCCTATAATATTGGTAATGAACCTGAAGTTAATCATTTCTGGAACAATTTGATTACTTTCTTCACTGCGCTGGGTAGGGCGAAAATAACGACCTTGTCTCCAGCCTCAATTTGTACGTCTCCTTTTGCGATAATGGCGTCCCCGTTACGGATAACTCCTCCTACCGTGGCGTTATCCGGGAAACTCATATCCGCTAATGTCTTGCGTGTGATTTTTGAGCCGGGTTCTGCCGTGACTTCAAATACTTCCGCTTCCGAGAACGTGAGGAATTTTAAGTGTTTGACGTCCACGTTCATGGTGTAACGATAAATATGTGAAGCTGCAATCAATTTGGTGTTGACGAGAGTCCCGATACCGATGTTCTCGGCCAAATCGATGTAGTCGATGTTCTCAACCTCGGCAACACTTTTTTTCACGCCCAGTTTTTTTGCAAGCAGACAAGACAGGATGTTTGTTTCAGAGGAATGGGTTACACTGATAAATGCATCCGTGTTTTTTATACCTTCTTCCCGTAGTAGGGCCAAATCTCTACCGTCACCGTTGATTACCAGTGTTGATTTTAATTTATCGGCGATGAGGATACACTTTTCCCGGTCTTTTTCGATAATCTTGACATTGTAATTTTTTTCGAGTAGGGAAGCTGTTTTGATCCCGATACGGGAACCTCCCACGATAACGACATTTTTTACCTCGTATTGTGATTTACCGCAAAGGGCGAATACATTGGGTACGTAAAAAGGTTTCGTCACGATAAATACCAGATCACCGTAACGGAAGGAGTCATTTCCTCGCGGGATAATTGTGTGTTCGGCTCTTTTGATGGCTACTACGCGGAAATGTTGGGCTCCGTACCTTTCTGCCATTTTGATCAGGGTCAGGTTTAATACCGGGGCATTTTCCCATAGTTTGATTCCAAGAAGTTGCAATCGACCATCCGAGAACTCGTGTAACTGTCGAGAACCGCTTTGTTTCAATGAAGCCACGATCTCTTCGGCTGCAAGTCGTTCCGGGTAGATCAACGAATCGATACCGATCATTTTCAGGTATTCTTTGTTTTCATCTTCCAGATACTCGCTATTGTTAACTCTGGCAATCGTTTGTTTGGCTCCCAGTTTTTTGGCCAAAATCGCTGAGTTTATATTTTGGTCTTCCTGGTGATTGACAGCAATAAACAAATCACACTTGTGCACTCCTGCATCTTTCAATGCACCAATTGAGGTACAAGATCCCACGATAGACATGACGTCAAGTTGACTTCCAAGCAATTCAAGTTTTTCTTCATCGCTGTCAATCAACATGATATTATGTTCTTGCTTACTAAGCATTTTCGCGAGATGTGTTCCTACTTCTCCTGCTCCCGCTATGACAATGTCCATTTTTGTTATGGTGTTATTTAACGAGCAAAATAAAGCATTATAATTTGAATTCCATAGAATCCCATGAGTTTTTTTAGTTTATGAAGTCCATAAGGTTTGTGGACCCCCGCGGGGCGCTTTACCACGGCAGCTTGAGCTGCCGGATCTCTCAATTTAGAGTTTCTCAATCTAAAATACAAAGGATGTCTTAAGTCATGAGGGGTCTTCGAATCCTACCTATTGACAGCTCAAGTTGCCGGAAATAAAGCGCCCCGCAGGGGTCCATGAACTTTATAAACCTTATAAACTTTTACCCTCTTTCAGTGGAATAACAATTGTTCCCAGTTCGTTTGTTTTGAAAATGGGAATCTGGTGCTTGAAACAGAATTCCTCCCAGGCTTTGGTACATCCGTGTGAATTTGAATTATCCAGGATAAGTTGGAGAAGATGGGGATGCGGGGAGATCGGGGGATAGGTGTTCTCTGTCACGATAAGGATATCGCTGTTCGGATGAGTAGGGTGTGTTTGATCAAGAATAGCAACGGTATATCTGGATGAATGAAACTGATTGTCGGCATATTTAATTTGTTCCCCGCTAAATGCGTCATGCGGGGGCAATGCTTGTAATTGATTGGCGGAAATGTAGGAAGATAGACGGGGAAGGGTATCCGTATTTTTCAAATAGGTGTAATAGCCTTTGTAATTCAACAAGATTGTGGAGTGTTTGTAGGTGTTGCAGATGACGATTTCTTGTCCGGTTTGCCTGTAATAAGTATAACTACACGTGAAGATAACGAGTATGCCGACAGTTGTACAAAGAAGTTTTAAGATTTGTCGAGTCCTTGTGATCAGATAAATAATGGTAAATATAATGATGGTATAAACCAGAATGATATGCGTGCTTGTCGGGTATAAGTCCGGGAGATTAATGACGATACGGGAGAATAGTTCCAAGCTAAAAATAAAGATGTGGGTGAGACCTGAAACAATGTATGCTAGGTAGATACTGATGAATCCCGGTAAAGACAGTAGGATGATACCCCCGTATAAAAGAAGCGTGGCGACCGGAACAGCGATAATGTTAATCAGGATACTATTCAGGCTGATTGAATGAAAATAATAAGCCATGATCGGGAGTGTCAGAATTTGTGCCGAGAAACTGGCACAGAAAAGAGAGTAGGTTTTTCGGAGTAATTCGGGGAGTTCTTTTTTTATTTTCATTAGCGGGTAGATAAGTATGATTCCGGTATAAGCGGCATACGACATCTGAAAACTGACCGAGTAGAGTAGTTCCGGTTTCACGAGTAACGAGAAGAATGCGGCTGCAGCAATGGCGTTTAGTGAGATCGTTTCCTGTCGAAAAGCCTGACCAATCGTTATAAAACTCAATATGGCAGCAGCCCGGCAAGCGGAAGGGGAAAAACCGGTGATACCCGTGGCGATCCATATCAACGGGATAAGGATTAGTCTGAACTTTTTGTTTTTGAGGCGGAATAATTTTAACAGATAGGAAAGTAATATAAAGATAGCTCCCATGTGTAATCCTGAAATCGCGAGTAGATGAATCGTTCCCGTTTCTTGGAAAAGTTGTTTCATGGAGGGAGGCACATCCTGACGATTTCCTAGGCAAAGGGCGGCGAGTAAACGGTACGTGGTGCTGTCCGGTACAACCCGCTGTAACTTGGATAATAAGTAGACCTGTGCGGAATGACTGATGGAATAGAGATTGTGGGAATGTCCTGTTTTTTGTATGGCACTTATGGGAAACCCCCGAACATTGATCCCTTGATTGTGCAAGTAGTTGTTGTAATTGAAATCATGTTGGTTTTGCGAGATCACCAACGGGTACAAACGGGCGGAACATGAAAGCGAGTCGCCAATCGAAACTTTCATGGAATCCGGGATTTGTAAGTACGTGTATATCTGGTGACCGGAAACGATGATCTTTCCGGGAGACAGTATCCGATCACATCTTCCTTCCAGTATGTAGGTGTTACCGGGAATGATCGGGGGGAGCCTTGTTTCAGTTAGATACACTCCTGTCGAAAAAAGTCCGATAAAAGTAAAGATAACGAATGAGGCCCCGGAACGTAATCTTTGAATGCTTAAAAGTAACGTGAAAGATACGATGATAGAGCAAAGAATAGCGATAGAAGGGAGATGAGCTAGATACCGACTGGCGATATTACCTGAGATTAATGGAATCACGAGGAAGAGGAAAGGATATCGATGCCAGTGGATGGGACGCAAATTAATTTTAGATTTTGAATTTTAAATTTTAGATTTTAGATTGAAAAATCATAAATCTAAAATTTAAAATTAAAGGATTTCATGAGGTCTATTTCGGAAGAATAACCCTGTAACTCTGTTTAAATTTCCCGGCACTGATGTTGCTCAGTTTACCTTTTAATAAACGTTTCTTCAAGGCTGACAGGTGATCGGTGAACATGATTCCGTCTAGATGATCGTATTCGTGTTGAACAATACGAGCACGCGTTCCGGTAAATTCTTCCACGTGTTCCACCCAGTTCTCATCCCGGTATGCGATTTTGATCCGGTCCTTTCGCATGACATCTTCATGAATGCCGGGAATGCTCAGACATCCTTCGTTAAAGGGGACATCTTCTCCCGTGCGCTCTAGGATATGTGCGTTGATAAAAGCTTTTTTGAAATCCTTGCATGCCGGGTCCAGTTCTTCGAACGGGCTGCCGTCAATCACGAAAATACGAATGTTTTTTCCGATTTGCGGGGCTGCCAGACCCACTCCGTCTGATTCGTACATGGTTTGCCACATATCATCAAGTAGCTTACTTAATCCCTCGTATTCGGGGGTAATGTCTTCGGAAACTTTCCGAAGAATCGGGTGTCCGTAAATGTAAATAGGTAAAAGCATCTTCTAAATATTCAAATTTCTTTGTGATTCCATATAAGACTGCAAAATAATTGTCGCGCTGATGGCGTCGATGATTTCTTTGTCCTGTCGTTGTTTCTTTTTCGCCCCCCCCTCGATCAGGGCCTTGTGGGCCAGAACCGACGTGAAGCGTTCGTCATACATAACGACGGGAATGTTCGGGAGTTTACGCCCGAGGGCGACTAGGAACGGCTTGATATAGGTCATGCTTTCCGAATCCGAGTTATCCATTTGCTTGGGATGGCCCACGACAATGATATCTACCTTTTCTTTCGAGCAATAGTCCTGCAGAAATTGTAATACTTCGTGAGATCTGACAGTGGTTAGACTGTTTGCGATAATCCGGCATGGATCAGTGACGGCAATACCCACTCTTTTCTTTCCGTAATCAATAGCAATAATTCTTCCCAATAGATTATTCCTTTACAATGATGAAAATATCCTCGTTTTCTTTCTTCATTAAATACTGTTCCCTTGCAAATTTCTCCAGGTTATCCCGATTTCCCAACAACTCTTCCTTCTTCCGTTTGTCCTCTTCAATTTTTTCCCGATAATACTCTTTCTCGCTTTCCAGTTGGTTGATTTTCGTGTACAACTGAAACCGATCGATAAAGCTGTATTTATCGAATAAAGCGATCCATATAACAAATAGTAGTCCCACGAACGTGTATTTGTTTGCAAATCGCTGGAACAAATTTCTCGATGGTTGTTTGTTTTCGTTTTGCATATCGCAAAGGTACAAAAAAAGAGATGGTTAAGAATAATAAATGCTTAAATTTTTTCCGGGGAGGCAAAAGTTGCTTTTTTGCGCTGCATATTTATAAAAATGGGAAGAATATTTATACAAGATATTGAATTTTAGGGTATTATATTTTTATAAAAATGAATTTTACCTATTTTTTGTATAACTAATTTCGCTAGCTTTGTGAACGCAGAATTTTTAGACGAAAAGGAATATAATAAATTAAAATACGAGTAATGGAGAAAAAGTTAGCAGTTATCGCGTTAGGAGGTAATGCTCTTCTGAGAGGAAATCAAAAAGGAACGATTGAAGAGCAAAATGCCAATACGATTGACACGTTAGAAAATTTAGTCTATTTAATAAAGGAAGGGTACGACCTGATCATTTCTCATGGAAACGGTCCACAAGTTGGAAACGTTTTGATGGATAACGCTGCCGGTGTTGAGCAATATGGTAATGCGGCCATGCCATTGGATGTATGTGTGGCTTTCACGCAAGGACAAATCGGATACATGATAGAGCGTAACTTGCGCAATATTTTGAAAGAACACGGGCTACAACGGAACGTGATCTCGATGGTGTCTCAGGTGATCGTGGATAAGAATGACCCGGCATTGCAGAACCCGACCAAACGTGTAGGTAAGATTTACATGAAAGATGAGGCAGATAAGTTGGCACGGGAAAAAGGTTGGGTTTTCAAAGAAGAGATTAAAGTGGAAGGCGGTTGGCGTCGCGTGGTTCCTTCTCCGGATCCGAAAGACTTTATGAATGCCGACTTAGTGGAACGTCTGGCTCGCGAGGGAAATATCGTGATCACGACCGGAGGTGGTGGTATCCCGGTATATATCGACGAAAAAGGGGATATCCAACCGATTGAAGGTGTGATCGACAAGGATTTGGCTTCTGCCATGGTGGGAACCCGCGTGAAAGCGGATGAATTCTATATCTTGACGGATGTACCTTATATCTATAAGGATTACAAGAAGCCGACTCAGAAAGTGTTGGAATTCCTTGACTATGCCGACACGATGAAATACCTGGAAGAGGGTGTTTTCGCGGAAGGTAGTATGGCTCCGAAAATCCGGGCATGCTTGCGTTTTGTTAAAAATGGCGGTCAGAAATCTGTTATCACGGAAGCAACTAAACTGGAAGATCGGAAATACGGTTCCAAGATTACGATGGAATACGAGGACGATAGAAGATAATTGAAAATTGAGAATTGAAAATTGAGAATGGGTTTTTAATTCTCGATAGGATATATTACTTTTGACAAATTTTAAAAGAGGTGTTATGCACTTCCAATTTGAAGTTTAAAACATAAATCTAAAATAATAAAGTTATGGCTTTTAATTTGAGAAACAGAAACTTTTTGAAGTTGTTGGACTTCACTCCGAAAGAGATCAAATACATGTTGGATTTGGCTGCTGATTTAAAGAAAGCAAAATATGCCGGAACCGAGCAACCTCGTTTGAAAGGTAAAAATATTGCTTTGATATTCGAGAAAACTTCAACTCGTACCCGTTGCGCTTTTGAAGTAGCTGCTTATGATCAAGGTGCTCATGTAACTTATCTTGGTCCTTCCGGATCTCAAATTGGCGTAAAAGAATCTATGGCTGATACGGCCCGCGTGTTGGGACGTATGTATGATGGTATTGAATACCGCGGATTCGGTCAAGATATCGTTGAAGAGTTAGCTCGTTATGCTGGGGTACCGGTATGGAACGGTCTGACCAATGAATTCCACCCGACTCAGATCCTAGCAGACTTCCTGACTATGATGGAGCACACGGATAAACCGCTGAATAAAGTGACTTTCGCTTATCTTGGGGATGCTCGTTTCAACATGGGTAACTCTTTGATGGTTGGTGGTGCTAAGATGGGTATGGATGTTCGCATTGTTGCCCCGAAAGAATTGCAACCGAATGCAGAGTTGGTGGCAACTTGCAAGGCTATTGCAGAAGAGACCGGAGCTACTGTAACCGTAACTGATAACGTGGAAGAAGGAGTGAAAGGTTGTGACTTCTTGTATACTGACGTTTGGGTATCTATGGGTGAGCCTGCTGAAGTATGGGCAGAACGTATTAAATTGTTAACCCCGTATCAAGTTAACGCTAAAGTTATGGAATTGACGGGAAACAAGAATTGCAAATTCATGCACTGCTTGCCGGCATACCACAACTTGGAAACTCAGGTAGGTCGTGACGTTTACAAGCAATTCGGCATGAACGGATTGGAAGTAACCGAGGATGTTTTCGAATCTGCAAACTCAATCGTGTTTGACGAGGCAGAAAACCGTATGCACACGATCAAAGCCGTGATGGTTGCTACTTTAGGTGACTAATATCGAGTTTTTCGAGCTATATATAAGCCGTCCTTTACTGGGCGGCTTTTTTATTTCTTATATACCCAAAATCTATTTGAAGAGCTGTGAGGTGATTGTAAACGAATTTTGAATATGTTGTTTGAGAGTCTCTAGTCCGTCGTCGGGGCATTTAGATTTGTTGGAATTTGGAAGATAAAAAGAAAGCCTCCCGGTAGGGAGGCTTGTTCATTTACGCGTAAGCTTTCATGCAACTCTCACGGGTACCTGTGATGTCGAAGATCACTTGAAGGTGTAAGAGTTCAAATATTTTCAATACTTCCGGGGAAAGGTTGCAAAGTTTCAGGTTAGAACCGACACTTTTCGCAGTTTTGAAAAGAGCGATGATACAACCGATAGCGCTACTGTCCACGAATTCAATATCATGAAAATCAAAAAGCATTTTACAATCTTTGTTATTTAATAAGGGCCGGAGCTCTGTTTTTACGTCATCAGCCAACGCTAACGTGAAACGATTCACATTCGCGAATTCGACAATGGTGATACCATTTTGTTCTGTTACTTTTAGAATCATTGCTTTATAATTTCTAATGATTAATATGTAGTAAAGTTATATTACACTTGATTAGAACAAAAGTAATCATTTTTACCGAGATTACAAATTAGTTGACGGGCGGATTGTTTCTGATTTCGAAGATTTGTTTTCCTCGCTAATATTTTTAAAGAAAGGGTAGGCGGGAAAGATAAAAGTTTTAACTTTGCGGAGTGTTATAGTAATACTTTATAATATAATGAATATTTAAACGATATAAAAATGAAGACAACTCCATTTACGCATTTCCATGAGGAGCTAGGAGCAAGAATGGCTCCTTTTGCTGGCTACAACATGCCGATCGAATACACGGGAATTAAAGACGAACACAATACTGTTCGTGAAAAAGTCGGTGTATTTGACGTTTCTCACATGGGTGAATTCTGGATTAAGGGCCCGAAAGCTTTCGAGTTGGTGCAGAAGATTACTTCTAACGATGTGGCTGCCCTTACGGATGGTAAAATCCAATATAGCTGTTTCCCGAACGAGACGGGAGGTATCGTGGATGACCTTTTGGTGTATCGTTTCAGTGCTGAAAAGTATTTGTTGGTTGTAAATGCTGCTAATATCGAGAAGGACTGGGCTTGGTGCACGAAATGGGCGAAAGAGTTGGGGATGAACGTGGATACCGATTTGGAAAATGCTTCTGACAATATTTGTCAGCTTGCCGTTCAAGGACCTTTGGCATTGAAGGCTATGCAGAAATTGACAACGGCTAACGTGGTAGACATGGAATATTACACGTTCCAAGAGATCCCGTTTGCTGGAATAGATAAGGTGATCTTCTCTACTACCGGGTATACCGGAGCGGGTGGATGTGAGATTTACGCTTACGTGAAAGATGCTGAAAAACTTTGGCATGCCGTGTTTGAAGCAGGAGCTGAATTCGGAATCAAACCTGCCGGATTAGGAGCTCGCGACACTTTGCGTCTGGAAGCCGGATTCTGTTTGTACGGTCATGAAATTGATGATGATCACTCTCCGATTGAAGCCGGTTTGGGATGGATCACGAAGTTTGTTCCGGGAAATGATTTCATTAATCGTGCTTACCATGAAAAACTGAAAGCTGACAAGCCTACCCGTTATATGAAACCGTTTGAACTTCAAGATAAAGGTATTGCTCGTCAGGGATACGTGATCGAGGATGCTGAAGGAAACGAGATCGGGGTAGTTTGTTCGGGAACTGTTTCTCCGTGGACCGGAAAATCTATTGGTACGGGATACGTGAAGAGCGGCTTCCACAAGTTAGATTCTGAAATTTTTATTCGTGTAAGAAATAAAGCATTGAAAGCCAAAATTGTCAAAACCCCGTTCTTTTAGTCGGGTGCTTTTGAGCTGAACGATAATGAAGCACCCGGAAACGGGTGCTTCATCTTTTTTAGGAATAAAAACGTTTGCGTTTGTGTGGAAATGCTTGATAACTAGTGTGTAATAAAAACGAATAAAAATTACGGAAAAAAGTCTTTTATACCGACTTATTTTGCATCTTTGTAACGCGATTGTGAACAAGATTTTAATATTAATTATCTATTAAATATTTTAGAGATGAGAAAACACATTTTTAATGCCGGACCATGTAAATTGCCGGATTCTACATTGGAAAATGTATCAAAAGCAGTTATCGAGTTCGGAAACACGGGACAATCTATCTTGGAAGTGTCTCACCGTTCTGCTGATTTTCAAGCTGTTTATGAAGAAGCAGTTGCTTTGTTCAAAGAAGTATTGAACATCCCGGAAGGATATTCAGTTCTTTTCTTAGGTGGTGGTGCCAGCATGCAATTCTGCATGATTCCCTTCAACTTCTTGAAAAAGAAAGCTGCCTATGTTAATACCGGAACCTGGTCTACAGCTGCTATTAAAGAGGCTAAAATGTGGGGAGAGGTAGAGATCGTTGCTTCTTCTGAGGCTGACGGGTTTACCTATTATCCTGAATTCACGATTCCTTCAGACGTGGATTACATGCACATCACTTCAAACAATACGATCCGCGGTACGGAGATTTTCTACGATCCGACTTCTCCGGTGCCCTTGATCTGTGATATGTCTTCTGATATTTGCAGCCGTCCGGTTGACGTTTCCAAATATGCCATGATCTATGGTGGTTGCCAAAAGAACCTCGGACCTGCCGGTGTTACTTTCGTGATTATTAAGAATGACTTCTTGAATAACGTGGTAGCTGACAGAATGATCCCGACCATGTTGAGATACAAAACTCACGTGGATAAAGAATCTATGTATAACACTCCTCCATGCGTGAACATCTTCGGTGTGAAAGAAACATTGAAATGGGTGAAAGCTATGGGTGGCGTAGAAGCTATGGAAAAATTGGCTATCGAAAGAGCTGACATGCTTTACGCAGAGTTGGAAAGAAGCAAGGTATTCCGTCCGGTTGTGAAAGAAGGTTCTCGTTCAAGAATGAACATTCCTTTCTTGTTGAGAGAAGGATATGAATCATTGGAGAAAGAATTCCTTGATTTCGCCAAGACCAAGAATTTGGTAGGATTGAAGGGACACCGTTCAGTAGGTGGATTCCGCGCTTCTACTTACAATGCTTGTACTATTGAAGACGTGAAAGCTTTGGTTGCTGCAATGCAGGAATTTGAAGCAAAACATATCTAATAATTTACAATTTACGATTTCGGATTTTTAACTGGTTTTCATTTCGGTGAAGACAGTTATGGTTTGAAATCGTAAATCTTTTTTACTTGAATTGCGTGATTACATGCAATTCAAACTTAAAATTTCAAGAATCATGACTAAAGTATTAATTGCAACAGATAAACCGTTTGCTCCGGTTGCCGTTCAAGGAATCAGAGAAATCGTAGAAGCTCAAGGATATGAGTTAGTATTATTGGAAAAATATACGTCACAAGATGAATTAATCGCTGCCGTGGCTGACGTTGACGCTATGATCATCCGTTCTGACAAAGCTACGAAAGAAGTGATCGAAGCTGCAAAGAAATTGAAAGTAATCGTTCGTGCGGGTGCAGGATACGATAACATTGATTTGGCAGCTTGTACCGCTCATAACGTGGTTGCCATGAATACCCCGGGACAAAACTCAAATGCTGTGGCAGAGTTGGCCTTCGGTATGATGGTTTACATGGCTCGTAACTTCTTCAACGGAAAATCAGGTTCTGAGTTGAAAGGTAAGAAAATCGGTATCCACGCTTACGGAAACGTTGGACAAAACGTTGGACGTATCGCTCGTGGATTCGGAATGGAAGTTTACGCTTTCGACCCGTTCATGACTGACGAACAAATCAAGAATGCCGGAGCTACTCCGTTACATTCAGCAGAGGAAATGTACAAGATGTGTCAATACATTTCTTTGCATATTCCGGCAACAGAACAAACCAAGAAATCTATCAACTACAACTTGTTGAAAGATATGCCGAAAGGTGCCGTGTTGGTAAACACCGCCCGCAAGGAAGTTATCGACGAGGAAGGTTTGGCTAAATTAATGGAAGAAAGAGCAGATTTCCACTATATCACGGATATCGCTCCGGATTGCGATTGTTTCAGCAAATTCGAAGGCCGTTTCTTCGCAACCCCGAAAAAGATGGGTGCTCAAACCGAAGAGGCTAACGTTAACGCCGGATTGGCTGCCGCTCACCAGATCGTGAACTTCATTGAAAAAGGTGATCAGAAATTTAGAGTAAACAAATAGAATTGTAAATTGTAAATTTTAGATTTTAAATTGGGGATATCCTAATCTAAAATCTAAAATCTAAAATCTAAAATCTAAAATTATATATGGCAATAGTAAAACCATTTAAAGGATTACGTCCCCCAACCCAAGAGGTTTGCGAAGAGTTGGCGTGTCTGCCTTATGATGTGATGAACTCCGAGGAAGCTGCTCAAATGGCAGCCGGAAAACCTTGTTCGTTATTACATGTTACCAGAGCTGAAATTGACTGTCCTGCAGGAACTGATATTCACTCCGAGACGGTTTATAACAAGAGCGTGGAGAATTTCAACATGTTTCAGGATAAAGGTTGGTTAGTTCAGGATAAGGAAGCTAAATTCTATATTTACGCCCAGACTATGGACGGTAGAACTCAATATGGTATCGTGGGTTGTGCTGCTTGTGAGGACTACATGAACGGTATTATCAAGAAACACGAGTTGACTCGTCCGGACAAGGAAGAGGATCGTATGATCTTGACCCGTTACGTGAAAGCTAACTTGGAACCTGTATTCTTTGCTTATAAAGCTGTACCGGAAATTGATGCTATCGTTGAAGATATCGTGAAGAACCGGAAAGCTGATTACGATTTCGTTGCTGAAGACGGATTCGGACATCATTTCTGGGCTATCAACTGCCCGGATACAAACAAACGTCTGGAAGAATTGTTCGCGACGAAAGTTCCTTTCACGTATGTTGCCGACGGACATCACAGAACGGCTGCTGCCGCTCGTATCGGTGCCGAGTTCAAATCAAAGAACCCGAATCATAACGGAACCGAGGAATATAACTTCTTCATGGCTGTTCACTTCCCGGATCATCAATTGAAGATCATTGATTATAATCGTGTTGTAAAAGACTTGAACGGTTTAACCGAGGCTCAATTGTTGGCTAAATTAGGCGAACACTTCACGGTTGAAGATATGGGTACGGAAATTTATCATCCGGCTAAATTACATGAATTCAGCATGTATTTAGGTGGAAGATGGTATAAACTAACCGCTAAAGCCGGAAGTTACGATGATAATGACCCGATCGGGGTATTGGACGTAACAATCCTTTCTAACCATGTATTGGCTGATATTTTGGACATTCAGGATTTGCGTACTTCCAAACGGATTGATTTCGTTGGCGGTATCCGCGGATTGGGTGAGCTGAAACGTCGTGTTGACAATGGCGAGATGAAAGTTGCTTTCGCTTTGTATCCTGTTTCTATGGAGCAATTGATTAACATTGCCGATACCGGTAATATCATGCCTCCGAAGACAACTTGGTTCGAACCGAAGCTTCGTTCAGGAATGGTGATCCATAAGATCTAAATATAAAAAAGCGACTCGAAAAGAGTCGCTTTTTTTTATGCTTTATATTTAAGCCATTTGTAAAGTTCTTTCCAGGTAACTTTTTTGCCATACATCAAGATGCCTACCCGATAGATCTTACCGGATAACCAGGTGAAGAAAAGGAATGATCCCACTAGTAAAGCCATGGATGTGATAATTTCCCACGCCGGGACGCCGAATGGTATGCGCACGAGCATCACTACTGGCGAGGTGAACGGGATAAGGGAACTCCAGAAAACCATGGGGGATTCGGGGCTTTTCATGGCGGCAATACCGATATATAAAGCGACAACCAGTATAATCGAAAGTGGGGTCATGAATTGCTGAGAATCGGTTTCGTTATCCACGGCAGCGCCGATAGCTGCGAATAGAGAGGCGTATAACAAATAACCTCCGATAAAATAAAACAGGAATGCAGCCACGAATTTCAGTATAAACATCGGTTCAATGGTTTTTACCAGGTTTTGGATAACGGCAAGTTGCTCGGTGTTAATTTCCGTGTTCTGGGCGAACATGCTTAAATCATTGGCATTCTTCAGGGCTTCTAGGTCAAGATTAGGCATGAAAAGGGCTTGTGAGATCAAGATGATGATTCCCCCCAAGACAATCCATATCAAGAATTGTACAAGACCAACGGCCGCCACCCCGATAATTTTTCCCAGTAGAAATTGAAAAGGTTTAACCGAAGAGACAAGTACTTCAATAATACGGTTGGTCTTTTCTTCAATAACCCCTTTCATCACTTGCGAGGCATACATGAAGATAAAGAAATAGATGATCAATCCAGCTACGAGGCCGATGATAGAAGTAATTTCGGATGAACTTTCTTTGGTGTCACCGTTGTCCGTGACAAGTAAGGTTCTTACCATCACGGGTGTTTTAGTCGCATCCAATTCCTTTTCAAGATCGGGAACCTGACTTTTAGCGATAACCTCGGTCCGTTTGACATTCTCTATTTTTTGCCGTAGTTGGGAGGCGATCTCGTTTTTTAGTTCCATGGGAACCTGAGAGGTCGAGAATACCGGAATTTCGGCATGGGTCATCACGTTATCGGGAATTCGGGTGATGGCATAGTAGTTATTTTTTTTCAGGAATTCGGCATAATCGGATTCCGGTACGTTTTGATCAAGGTAATTGAAACTCGTGTTGTTGATTTGTTGGAACGGGGTTTCCAATGTCGACTCGTTAATGACGGCAATCGTCCGTTGCTGGCTGTCGTCCCGTAGCAACATCCACATGAGGAAAGCGTAGAAAAGGGCGAACAGGATCGGGACGAAGATCGTTACGACAAGAAAGGTTTTCTTGCGAACTCTGGTGGAAAATTCCCGGTTTATGATGATTAATATCTTGTTCATAATAATTGAAAGTTGAAAATTGAAAATTGAAAATGAAATCTTTGGAGGATTTGCATGACGATTTTCAGTTTGGGATTATGATATTGTTGAGTATTTAATTTAAAATCTAAAATTTAAAATTATTTCATGCTTGTTCTTTTACAAGTTTGATAAAAATGTCATTCATACTGGGAATGATCTTTTGATAAGAGATGATGTCCGCTTGGGGCAGGACTCTTGACAGAAGGGTGTTTGCCGGGCAATACGTGTTTTGTTGCAGGATAATATCTTGACGGTCACCTTCGACACGTTGGGATACTATCTCGAATTCTGATCCAACGGTTTGCTCGGGGGAAAATTCCGGGTTGTAACGGCAACTGAGTTGATAAGTGTTGCTCGCGTATTTCTCGCGAATCTGGTTGATCGGTCCCTCGATGATCTTTTGTGATTTGTTGATCAGGGCAATGTGGCTACAGATTTCTTCCACTGAACCCATGTTGTGGGTGGAAAAGATGATGGTAGTCCCTTTTTTGCGGAGTTCGAGAATTTCTTTTTTTAGTAATTCGACATTGATCGGGTCGAAACCGCTGAAAGGTTCGTCGAAAATCAACATTTCGGGTTCATGAAGTACGGTCGTGATGAATTGTACTTTCTGGGCCATACCTTTCGATAGTTCTTCTACTTTTTTATCCCACCAGGCCTCGATACCAAATTTTTCAAACCACATTTTGAGACGGATAATTGCCTCGTTTTTGCTGATACCTTTCAGGCGGGCGAGGTAAACGGCTTGTTCGCCGACTTTCATTTTCTTGTAAAGTCCCCGTTCTTCCGGCAGGTAACCGATCCGGTCAACATCGGAAGGCTTCAGGTGTTCGTTCCGAAAGAATATTTCGCCCGAGTCAGGAGCGGTAATTTGGTTGATAATACGGATTAAGGAGGTTTTGCCGGCTCCATTCGGGCCGAGTAGCCCGTAGATAGCCCCCTCCGGGATATTGATTGACACGTCATCCAACGCCTTGTGATTGGCGTAGGTTTTGACGATATTCAAAGCTTTGAAGAAACTCATAATTGAATATTTGTCAAAGGCTGCCTGTTAAGGCAGCCTTTGAAGTTATTTTATTTCAAACATTAAAGCGTCTTTGGGGAGTTTATCTCCTTTGTTGACATGGATTTTAGTTACGGTACCGCTTATGGGAGCCAGAATTTTATTGTGCATTTTCATGGCTTCCAGGAGGCATAACAGATCTCCGGCTTTAACTTCTTGGCCTTCTTGCACGTATAGATCTAGGATAGATCCCGGTATGTACGTGATAACGGCACCCGGATCGGGTTTTTCCCATTGTTTACGGTTGATGAATTTTTCCGTGAACTGGGTTTTATACTTCAATCCGTCGATTTCTAATAAATCATATTTTGGTGTACTCATCGTGGTATAATTTTAGATTAAAATGGAGGAATTCCATGTTTCTTGGCCGGGGTTAATACCGACTTGTTGCTGGATACCTCGATGGAGTGTTTCAGTATCTTCCGGGTCTCTTCGGGTTCGATAACTGAGTCGATATAGCCTTTAGAGGCGGCTACATAAGGATTGGCGAATTTCTCACGATATTCGGCAACCTTAATCTTACGCATTTCATCCGGGTTCTCGGCAGCCATGATCTCTTTCTTGAAGATGATGTTAGCAGCTCCTTCCGGTCCCATAACTGCGATTTCGGCCGTCGGCCATGCGAACATGAAGTCAGCTTTCAAGTGACGGGAGTTCATGGCAATATAACCTCCACCGTACGCTTTTCTAAGAATAACGGTGATCTTGGGCACGGTAGCCTCGCTATAAGCGTAAAGAACTTTTGCCCCGTGGCGGATAACGCCCATGTGCTCTTGTTCAACACCCGGCAAGTAACCCGGCATATCCTCGAAGGTCACGATTGGAATGTTGAATGCATCGCAGAAACGGATGAAACGTCCGGCTTTGTCGGATGAGTCGCAGTCCAAAACTCCGGCAAGAACCGAGGGTTGATTTGCCACGAATCCGATAGTTTCTCCGTCAATACGTCCGAATCCGACAACGATATTCTTGGCGAATTCTTGTTGTACTTCCAGGAAGTCCGAATCATCGGCAACAGCCCGGATAATATCGCGAACGTCATAAGGTTGAGTCGGGTCGGAAGGAATGATCTTTTCGATCTTGTACTCCGGTTTAGGCGGTTTGGAGGGGAACGGTTTAGCTTTTGCCTCGTTGCTCCACGGGATAAATGTCAGCAACTTTTTGATTTGCTCGAAACATTCATTTTCAGAGTGAGCGAAGAAGTGAGCGTTACCGCTGATCTCGCTGTGTACTCTGGCACCTCCGAGTTCTTCCATGGTTACCACTTCACCCAGTACGGTTTTCACAACCTCGGGTCCGGTAATAAACATTTTGGAAATGTTGTCAACTACGAAAACGAAGTCAGTCAAAGCAGGAGAGTACACGGCACCTCCGGCGCAAGGACCGAGAATTACCGATAATTGAGGGATAACCCCAGAAGCCTGAGTATTACGGAAGAAAATTTCTCCGTATCCGGCCAAAGAGTCAACGCCTTCTTGTATACGGGCACCACCCGAATCGTTGATACCGATCAAGGGTACGCGCATCTTTAAGGCGTGGTCCATAATTTTCGTGATTTTGCGAGCGTGCATCAAACCAAGAGAACCACCGGCCACGGTGAAGTCTTGTGCGTAAATACATACGGGTTCTCCATAGATTGTTCCGGTACCGATAATGACACCGTCACCATGGAGGACTTTTTTATCCATGTCAAAATCTTTTGACTGATGCTCAACGAACATGTCGTACTCATGGAAAGAATCTTTGTCAAGAATTGCTTCAATACGCTCCCGGGCTGTCAATTTTCCCATTGCAGCTTGCTTTTTAATCGCTTCCTCGCCACCTCCTTGAAGAACAATTTCTTTTCTCTTTCTTAAATCAAGAACATTTCTTTTAAGTGACATAAGTATTATTTTTTATTTGTAAATGATAGGGCCTATTTCAAGATAGGACCCTACCTACCAAGATGCAAGATTACGAAAAAAAAATGAAGAAAAAAACACTCCCACGTGGGTGTAATGGTAATGTATTGTGAAATAGTTTGTTATATTTTATTGTTTTTGTATGTTTAAAAGCATGCGAATCGAAACACTCCTATGGCTTTGTTCGTTAAATTAACAGTTCCGAATATGAGTTAGGAAGAGACAGGGGAAGGTGTGGGTGAGGTAAAAGCGTTGTCCCCGATAGTCGGATTTGGAGAAATAATTGTAGTTTTGCAGTCAGATATAATCTTTGATAAAGAGAAAAAGATGAGATTTTTGCGTAAGCTTTTTATATATATATTGAGAACTATCCTGACAATTTTTTCTTTGATAGTTCTTGTGATGATTCTTTTGTATATTCCTGCTGTTCAGGATTTCGTGAAGGATAAGGCCGAGCAGTACGTGGAACGGAACATGAATATGAGGTTGTCCGTGGGACGAATTTTGTTGAAATTCCCGCTTGATCTTGCTGTCGAGAAAATTTATTTCGGACAGACAGAGCGGGATACCATGTTATATGCTGATGCGATTCAGGTGAATGTGGCATTGTCAAAACTTTTATATAAAGAGATAGAAGTCCGGCGTTTGATCGTGGAGAACGCGGCGATTCATTTCGGGGACTCGCTTTCCGGGTTAGATATGAATGTCGCGGTAAAGGAGTTGAATCTTCGGGTCGATCGGTTAAATCTGGCACGTCAGGAGGCGGAGATCCCCTACGTGTCACTACGGGGTGGAAGCGTGCGGATGAAATTGGGAACGAGCGAATCAGCGGATACAACCGGGAGCGGGGATCCTGCCCGTTGGCGGTTTAAGGTCGGGGAGATCACGTTGGATAGTATTGATTATCGTTTGCAGGGCTTGCCTATGGGTGAATTTTATGCCGGAGTGGGTGAGGCGCTATTGAAAGGAACCGATGTTCAGTTGGAAGAACAGACGGTTGATTTGGAAAGCGTGAAATTGCTCCGGGGGTTTTGTGATTTACTCATGACCGAGCAACAAGCTGACGAGGGGAAAATTGAAGAATCTGACGGGGAAACTAAACCTTGGAGAGTCCGGGTGGGGAGTGTCGAGCTGGCAGATAGTCGGTTTTTAATGAAACCGGAAAATGTTCCTGTTCAAGCGGAACAATTCCCGGAGGTTATCCGGATTTCAGCACTTTCGTTAAAAGTGGATAGCGTGTTCAACCGGGGAACCGAGGTGGCCGCGATTATCCAGAATTTGGCGTTTAAGGAGGGGAATGGCCTGGATTTGCGTGATTTATCCTGTCGGGTGAATTTGGAAAACGAACAGGTAAACGTGGCGAATCTGGTTTTAAAGACAAAATACAGTCAGTTGAAAATGAATGTCCGGGCCGAGGATGGTATTAGTGGTTTTGGCATGGATACGCCATTCCGGTTATCCTTGGATGGAAATATTGCCGGGAAAGACGTGTTGTTGTTTATGCCCGATTCGAACGCTTCATTGGATAATTGGTTGACGGATAAATTATTTACATTATCAGGTTCCGTCAATGGGAAGGTTAACCAGTTGAATATAGCTCGTTTTGACGTGGGGGCTGATGGTGGTTTTTCATTGAAGAGTGGGGGAAATATTTCTTTCGTGACGGATATGGAACGCGTGGCCGGGAAATTGAATGTCTCGCTTGTTATTGACGAGGGAAAGTATTTCGCACCGTTATTATCGGGAGAGGAAGAAACTGGATTCGTGATTCCGGACAATCTTTCATTGACAGCGGGAATTGATGTCGCGGATCAAGCGGCAAAGGTGGATTTGGAAATGAAACCGGGACAAGGGAATTTACGGGTATTCGCGGGTTACGGGTGGAAAAACGATACTTATCGGGCAGAGGTGTATTTACGGGATTTCGCTTTGGATAAGTTCATGCCGAAGGATTCGTTAGGAGCTGTAACTGCTAGTGTGTTGGCTTCGGGAAGAGGTCTTGATTGGGAAAAAGCCATCGCGAAATTAGATATGAAATTGGATTCTCTTTTATACAGGGGATATGATTATAAAAACATCGCTTTGGACGCCTCCTTGAAAGAGAAAATTTTACAGGGCGAATTATTGAGTGATAATCCGGAATTGGATTTGGGAATGAAATTCCGCTTGTGGTCGGACGAGAAAGGTTACAAAGCCAATCTGGACGGGGACATCAGAAACGTGGATCTGAAAGGGCTGCATTTTATGCCGGAAGACCTGGCTTTTTCTTTAGGACTGAATATTAACGCCGAGCTGAATGCGGATAGTACTTCTTCTTTGAAGGCCGGATTCTCGGATATTGTATTGCGTGATCTGGCTACCCGTAAATTGGGAAATCTGAATATCGGATTTGCCAGTTTTAGTGACAGAACCCGGTTGGATGTTGATGCGGGGGATTTAGGATTAAAATTTCAAGGTGTCGGAGGCGGGTATGCCTTGGTTGACCGCTTTAGTGCCGCGAGTGCATTGTTGACCGAACAGATCGGGATGCACGAGTTTAACATGGAAAAATTGAATGAACTGTTTCCGGATTTCCAATTATCCATAGAGGCAGGGCAAGAGAATTTATTGAATGCCTATCTGAAGAGTAACGGTATCCGGTTCAAGCGTCTGGATATAGGCATGGGATCGGGAAACACGGATCATTTCGAGTTGAAGTCCATGATATACGGGTTGGATATCGAAGGTATTATTATTGATAGTTTATCAATAAATGCCACGCAAAAAGGGGTTGCCTTACGTTACGGGATGGATGTCTGGGGAGCTAAGGATCAGTTGGAAGGATTGGCACAGTTGACCGTGGAGGGAAGTGTAGAGTATGATCAGGTCAACGTGCGGGTGCGGGAACATGAAACCCAAGAAGGGGAAATATTTAATATCGGGGCGAATATCGCTATTCAGGATAGTTCATTCAGAGTGAGTATTTCTCCCGATCCGCTTATTCTGGGATACAAGTCGTGGCAGGTAAATAGGGGTAATTTCGTCCTGTTGAAACAGGGCGAAATCCCGGCGGCTAATTTGTCATTACTGAACGGTGACAGGCGGATTCGTCTGGTTTCGGAAGAGGGAGCCAATCATGAACCGGAATCTTTAATCGTGGATATCAAAGGCATTGACCTGGGGGGAATCTCGAAAGCCCTTTCCTTTATCCCGGATATGTCCGGGATATTGGGGATCGACATACAGATGTATAGTAAGAATAACGTGATTGATGTTGACGGGAAAATTGGGGTGGACGAATTTTATTACGGGAAAGAACGCGTGGGTGATCTGGGATTGGGTATCAAGTATAAGTTATCTCAACAAACAGAGCATGACGTGGATTTTACCTTATCTGTTGACGGGGAGCGGGCTATGTTGACAAAAGGGAAATTAATGACGGGAACGGAGGATGAAAATATTGCTTTGGATATTGATATCCCGAATTTACCGTTACGTGTGGCCAATGCCTTTACACCTCCCGGAATCGTGAAATTAGGGGGAAATCTGAATGGAGGTTTTCAGGTGAAGGGACAGGTCGACAAGCCTTTGCTAAATGGTAATCTTCGTTTCCGGGATGGGACGGTGGAGGCCTTACCGGTCGGGACAACATTCAAGATAGATTCCTCTGCGATGATAATCAATAATAACCTGTTAAATTTTAATCATTTCGGATTGATAGCCCCGAACAAACAGCGGTTGGAGCTATTGGGGACCGTGAATTTTGAATCTTTTTCGGCCATTGCTATGGACGCTTCTATCTCCGCCCGGAATTTTCAGGCCATGAAGGTGAACGAGAATTCGGAAACCATGGTTTACGGGAAATTATTCGTTGACTTGTCGGCAACGATCAAGGGAATGTTAGAGGATTTGAAGATTCGGGGAAATATAAACCTGTTGGATAATAGTGAGGTCTTTTACACGTTAAAATCTTCTCCGTTGACGCTGACAGATCGGAGTGTTGATCTGGTACGTTTCGTTTCATTCAGTGACACCACTCAAGTTCTCGCGGACGATGAATTGCAACAGGTGAGTTCCGTGAGCATGGATTTGTTGATGACCGTGAATATAGCCCCGTTGGTAAGCCTGAATGTTCTCTTGTCGGAAAACGGGCAGAATCGAGTAGCTATCAACGGGGGAGGTGCTTTGACCTACACGTTGAATTCGGTAGGGGAAACTCGTCTCGTGGGGCGTTATGTCCTGACAAGCGGGATCGTTTCTTACGGTTTACCGGTAATCGGCCAGAAAGATTTTAAGATACAAGACGGTAGTTTCGTGGAATGGACCGGCGATCTGGCAAACCCCTCGCTGAATATAACGGCTGCCGAAACCATTTCGGCCAGCGTGTCGGATGATAGCCAGAAATCCCGTCTGGTGAACTTTAATGCCCAGATTAAAATCTCGAATACCTTGGAGAAATTGGATATTACCTTTGATCTTACGGCAGAAGGGGATATAACCATTCAGAATCAGTTGGCGGCAATGACCCCGGAAGAGCGTTCCAGGGAAGCCATGAACATGATGATTTACGGGACTTATTCGGGACCGGGAACCGTGGCGAAATCGAACGCTTCGGATAACGCGATCAATAATTTCGTGGAAAACGAGTTGAATCAATGGTCGAGAAAACATTTGAAAAACATGGACCTGACTTTTGGCATTAACACCTACAACCAGGTGTCGGAAGCGGGCGAATCGAAAAAGACGGATTATTCCTATCAATTCTCGAAACGGTTGTTTAATAATAAAGTGCGGGTAAAAGTCGGGGGACGGATTTCCACGGATAATGACCCGGCAGCCGGGGGCGTGGAGGAGAATTTGGTGGACGACATCGCTATCGAGTACGTGTTTGGAAAGAATCCGAATTTCTTCTTGAAGCTATTCCGTCACACGGGTTATGAAAGCGTGTTGGAAGGTGAAGTAACCCAAACCGGTATCGGTGTGGTACTGAGAAAGAACTTCCAGAAATTTATGGATATATTCCGACGTAAAAAGAAAGTACAAGTAGAACAAAAAACGCAACACATTGAACATGAAAATTCGGGGAAATAATATATACTTGTTTGTCATTTTAGGTCTACTTTTCCTGGCAACTTCCTGCTCGCAGACGAAAAAGTTGACCGAAGGAGAGGTATTATATACCGGGGTCAAGAAAATGAAAATAGAGACGGCTAAAGGCGTGAAGCTGGAAGGGCCGAAGAGTTCGGCTATTTCCGGGCCGTTATCTTTCCCGCCGAATAACCCGCTTTACGCTCCTTACATCCGATCCCCCTTCCCTGTCGGTTTGTGGGTATATAACTGGAATTTGAAAAAAGAGAAGGGACTGAAATATTGGATATACAAAAAGCTGGCGAAAAAGCCCGTGTTGATCTCCGACGTGCAGCCCGAATTGCGGTTGAAGGTGGTGGATAATGCCGCCAACGAATACGGCTATTTCGGGGTTCAATCCGGTTACGAGATTATCCCGAACAAACGCAATCCGAAGAAAGCAAAGATCAGTTATCACGTGTATATCCCGGAACCTTTCTTGTTAGGCAATGTCGAATTTTGGGGGTGGAAAGGGAGAATGGACAGTCTGATTCAGAAAACCCAACGAGGTTGCCTGCTGACTAAAGGTGCCGAGTATAACCTGTACACGATGGAGGATGAACGGGCTCGGATCACCAAGATATTGCGGAATAGCGGGTATTATTATTTTCAATCGGATTATATCGAGTTCTTGGTCGACACGACACGGGAAAAGCGGGTGGCTGACGTGCGTATCGCCTTGAAACACGGTATTCCTGCTGTTGCCTTGCAGCCTTACAAAGTCCGGGATGTGGAACTCGTGTTGGAAGAACCCGACCAGACGGAAACACAAGACTCCTTATCTTATAAAGGCATAAACGTGAAATACACGAAACCTTTGGACGTGAAACCGAAAGTGCTTGCCCGTTCGATGCATTTATTGCCGGGGGACACGTATGCTTTCTGGCGGCAGAACCGTACCCAGACGAGCTTGGCCCGGTTAGGGATATTCAAATATACCAATCTGAATGTTACCCGTGCGGATAGCGTGAAAAACGGTTCTTACGGCATGTTGGATTTTAGTATCAATGCCGTGTATGACCTTCCTATCGAGACCGAGATCGAAGTTGACGTTTCGTCGAAATCCAACAATCTTTTGGGACCGGGATTGTCTTTCAGTATAACCAACAAGAACTTGTTTGGGGGAGGAGAGAACCTCTCGTTCAAGCTGAATGGCGCTTACGAGTGGGAGGTAGGTAACAAACAGGCAAATTCAAATTCGGGGTTAATTAATTCTTATGAACTGGGCTTGAATGTCGGGTTGTCATTACCCCGGTTGCTGGTACCTAATTTCCTGAAGAGTAACAAAGACTTTGCCGAACGTACGCATTTCCAGATCGGGATGGATTTTCTGAACCGGCACACGTTTTTCCGTATGATCTCTTTTACTGGATCAACGAGTTATGATTTCCAGTCTTCCTGGCGGGTGTATCACACGATAACTCCTTTGAAGTTGAGCTATACTCACTTGTTGCGTACTTCCAAGGAATTTGATGAAACCATGGAGAATAACCCGGCGATAGCCATGAGTTTCAAAAATCAGTTTATCCCTTCAATGGCCTATACTTACACGTATGATCGGGCGGCGACAACCCGTAACCCGAATCGTTTTTATTGGCAAAATATGATCATGTCGTCGGGTAACATCCTTTCGGCGATACAGTATATTAGCGGTGATCATCAGGGACAGGGAAAAAAGATATTCGGTAATATCTACTCTCAATTTCTGAAATTGACTTCCGAGGTGATCGTTTATCGCAAAGTGACCGAAACCTCGATCCTGGCAACCCGTTTTATGGGTGGGATCGGCTACGCTTACGGTAATTCGAGAGTGATGCCGTATAGCGAGCAATTTTATATCGGTGGAGCCAACAGTATCCGGGCTTTCACGATCCGTTCTATCGGTCCCGGTAGCTATCACCAGAAGAGTGACAACAAGACGGCTTATCTGGACCAAACGGGAGACATCAAGTTGGAAGGGAATATCGAATTACGTTTTAAAATAGCTTATCGCTTGAATGGTGCTATTTTCCTGGATGCGGGAAACGTGTGGTTGTTAAGAAATGATTCCAAGCGTCCCGGGGGAGAATTTAAGCTTGCCGGATTGTTGAATGAGATCGCTTTAGGTACGGGATTCGGGTTGCGTTATGATATCGGTTTCATCGTTATCCGGGGTGATTTGGGAATCGCTTTGCATACACCTTACAAGAATCCGGATAAACGGGGATACTACAATATTTCCAAGTTTAAAGACGGGCTGGCTTTCCATCTGGCGATCGGGTATCCGTTCTAGGGGCTGGCTATTAACCGTTGAAATAGCCCGAATAATCTCGCGTTCGTCTGAAATTGCTTTAAGAATTGGATTCAGGTTGCCTTACGATATCGGTTTTATCGTTATCCGGGGCGACCTTTAGCTCGATAAGTCATTTCGTATAAATAGGGAGTTCTATCATGATTACGTTATCAGTACGTGGTGAATACCTGTTCACTACCGTCATGAAGCTTATATAAAGCTTATAGATACATTATATGAAGCTTATTTATTATAAGCTTCATATAATGT
>NZ_QUHC01000014.1:61839-62602 GCF_003479425.1 Odoribacter sp. AF15-53
TATGAAGCTTATTTATTATAAGCTTCATATAATGTATCTATTGTTTATTTAAAATTTTATTAGTACTATTGCATCGGAATTCATAAGTTACTCACACTCTAATCAGGATTGACATGAATATAACTTCTCCTTTTTTCGCGGCGCTACTGGCCAACGGTCCGGTAAAAGCGGGCGGGTATACTTATTTCTTGTACGGGGGTAAAATCCGGAAATGCAAGTCCAAAAGGGGACCCCGGAAATCCAAAACCGAGCGGGAGAAACAAATCACCGATCATTTCACGGAAGTCCGCAAGATATGGAAAGTTTACCGGCTGGCTATCGGGGTTTTACCGATATGGCGGGTTGCAGCGAGGGAACGGGGAGTATCCAAAAGCGATTCCTTGTTCCATTCCATCAACGGCGGATGTCTGCAAGCAAAACAAGGAGTATGGGCGTTCAAAACCTTCCGTTTTTCCGTGGGATCGCTGGAAGCTCCCGTGATCACGAACGCGGAACGCCACGACTGGACAATCACCTTGCAGTGGGAAAACGGGATCGAGGGCCCGAAAGCGAAAGCCTCGGATCAAGTGTTCGTGGGATACTTTTACGACACGCTACATGATGCGCCCCAGTTAATCAGTAACAGCATGGCACACCGGGGCGACGGCAAGGTCACGATTGAAATCCCCGAGGCATGCCAACCGGAAGGAACCCGGTTGCATCTTTACCTGTTTTTCGGGAACGAGGAATTAAATCAATTTTCACCGAGCGAGTACGTGGAATT
>NZ_QUHC01000015.1 GCF_003479425.1 Odoribacter sp. AF15-53
CATTATGAGTCTCTTAGTGGGCGCTGAGGTACCCGAACCTGTATCTTTTAATTCTTTAATATCCAATTCTTTACTTCGAAAGAACTCTTGAAAAACTAATCTAGGTTACTTTTAAGTAACTGCTTTTGGCTCAAAAAAAAGCCTTTTAATTTTCTCGTAACAAAGATACTAATTTTATTTTCAATATAGGCGATAGTGGGCTATTTTCTTATGTATTTCAGTGTATTATTTGTTTTTTATTTGTATATTTTACACTTAATAGTTTCATAGCCGCTATTAAACTATCGTGTATGAAAAAGTATTTTATGATGCTTATGAGCGAATTGGAAACAATTATTCATTCGCTTAAAGGAAATGACGCCTTAAATATGTCGGTTATGGCTATGCAAGTTATTTATGGTGTGGTGAAACAAGTAAAAGATTACGTACTAACGAATGGTTTTGCAGATATAAACGAAGAGATAGTGTTCTTCAAAGAGTTAAAGCCGTTATTGCATAGTAAATTGATCTACTACATGGAAATAAAGGAGATCGAATCAAAGCGTATTTTATACGCAAATAAGGAATTTGTACGTGCTTATTTGATTGAACAAGTGGAGCGTTTAACGGGATATTTGGAAGAGAATATTTACACGTATAAATATTTGCAGCTTGGTTCTACATTCTTGGATGAAGCATTATTTACTCGAAAAAATGTTTTAGAATTTTCGTGTGTAAATCGTGATAATTTGGATGATTCTTTCATGACACTTTGGGATAATAAAGTATCTCGAATTTTAGCTTACCAGATGCTTTTGGAATATCTAAACTCTGAAATATTGCTTTTGGATAAGCCATTTAGCAAATCTTCCAAATTAGTGTGGCACGGGACAAAGCGGGGGTTAGTCGAATTGATCTATGCGCTCGTCACGAAAGAGTGTTTTGGAGAAGCAACGATAAAAGATTTAGCCGATTTTTTTCAGTTGAATTTCAACGTGGATTTGGGTGATTATTATGGGATCTATAAAGAGTTAAAAGAACGTCCGGTAAAGAATCGTGCGGGTTTTCTTGGTGATCTTGTGGATGGGCTTTTAAAGCGTATGGAAGAGGACGAAAATAGTTAATATAGTATAAATAACTACCCCTGATTTCCCCTACCGTGGCATTCTGAAAATTACGTAATTACATATTCGCGAAAATAAAAAATGACTTTATGGAAATAATAACATTTGATTCTGAGGTTTATCGCGAATTGAAAAAGAGTTTGGATACAATTTCAAACTACGTGCTTAATAAAGAAGACAAGCAAGGGGAGGAGGATTGGGTAGATGAATATGATGTTTGTACTTATTTGAAGATTAGCCGCCGTACCCTTCAACGTATTAGATACGAAAATCTGTTAACCTATTCTTTGGTAAGGGGTAAGGTGTTAATACAGATGAAAGAGGTGCGGCGGTTAATTGAAACGGGGACTATAAAATGCGACATTAATCGCTTTGCAGATTTGTGCAAGGGGCATAAGGCGTATCTTGAACAGCGTAAACGAAACAAGAAAAAGTAAGTCTATGGATATTGACGAGCATTTAATGCTAAAGGCTTTTGATAAATGCTTTAGCCTGTTAGAAAGGATAGATGCAAGGCTTAATTCTCTTGAAAAAAGGGAATTTGGTGTGGATGGTGAACGCTTGTTAGATAATCAGGATTTATGTCAATTGCTGAATGTGGATAAAAAAACATTGGAACGATACAGGCGTTCCGGGCGATTGCCTTTTTTGAAGTTGGGTGGTAAAATTTTTTATAAATATTCCGAGATTGTCAAGGTAATGCAGAATCTAAGGAAATATGATTTTGACAAAGAAAGTGAGTAGAGGTAGGGGGGTAAAAACAAAATGTGTAAATGATAATCTTATATGTTGTTAATATACAGGCAAATACAATAATGATGCAGAAAAATAAATTGTGCAAAAAGTATAATTCAGGTTTACTTATTGAGCTACTTCTCATCAAAAATAAGGGAAAAAGTTAACAATAGGTATAAGAAGGAGGGGAAAATGTTACTTTGGTTATATTTGTGAGGGAAGATCGGTCGGGAAAGGCTTGAATAACGTGGTTTTAGGCGATATTGAGGGGGAATTGACAAAAGGATTGGGAATAGACAAAAAGACTCCAGAAACGGGGTCTTTTTTGTTGTTTATAGAGGGTAGTTTCGGGAGGATTCTGAGAGACGATGCTTCCCTCAAAAGAGTGTGAAAAAGGTGTTTTTTAACACTTGGATATTCAGTTGGATATTCAAAAAGCATATTTTTGAGAGGGCAAATACGGATACATATTCTATAAAAAATATACATTTAAAACGTTTGCATTGCAAAATAAGGGGGTACAAAATATTTTGATTAACATAAACAGATTTAATTTGAATCGCTTGTAATTCAGTAAACTACAACCAAAAACACAGAAAAGGTAATAGTAAAAAGGCGCAATAACCCTATACAAGCCACTTGCCTGGTCACCCATGTGGCCAAAGAAATGCCCAACCGATCAAGAAGCGGCAACGACACCCGAGACATCCTCGGCACTTCTTAACTGAACGATAACCTTTCTTAATTCTTGGTTGTCTACCTCTAAATTTTCATTGATCTCCCTCAAGCGTCCGATCTCCTGCGCTTGTTGCTCTATCTTATAGTCTTTTTCCTTGATGACACGCTCCAAATAGGATACAATGGGATCAGTCGTTTGTAAAGTGTCATGGGTGGTTGGAGCGTCTGGCTGTTTCAACATTTCACCTTGACCTGTAATGAGCCATTCTATATTTAAGTCCGGGAATGATGCTAAGATTTTAGCAATATATACATCTGAAACAGTAGCATCAAGCTTGTCTTTATCAAGTAAACCTCTTTTAATATCAGTTTTTTCGTAAAAAACTGACTTGGTAATATTCTTTTTTTCAATAAAATACAAAATTCTTTGCTTTGTTGTTGCTAAAATCATAGTAAAATGTTTGTTTGTTGCGATAATCTTAGTAATATTGCATCATATTACACGGATGTGTAACGGCAGTAAAGGTAATGATAAATTTAATAATAGCAGAATGGCAAAAGTGATTATTCGCACGACAAGAAAAGTGATGCCGGCATTATTGCCGCCCGGGGCGATCGATGATATCGCCAAGGTTTGCGGCTGTGGCCGGAAAACGGTTTACAACGCCTTAAGAAAAGGGATGAAAGGTCCAGTGTCCAACCGGGTGAAGGCTTATTGCCTGGAGAAATACGGGACGGAGGTTGAAAATAATAACGAGTGAAAAGAGAATTGACATGAGAAACAAAAAAATGTACAGTATTATAATGACGACACATCTGTATCTTGCAAGTCCTCTTCATTTAGTAAATTTTGAAGAGCTTCCACGGCAACACAAAGAGTTACTTTTTTTCCGTTATGGACTTCCGTGTAAGGATAATTTAGAGGTTTGCAATACTCATCAGGAAAAGGGTATTGAGGTAAAAGCTTATAAAGTTGACGACCAACTTCGACTCCTTCATAAAAAAATGAAAGCCCGTTGCGGAATACGTCATAAATGAGCGTATCAAGTTCTTTCTTAGAGATTTTTGTCTCCTTGGTAGAACGAAAATAGATTAAATCTGCATCACCTTTATCTAATCCAAAATTATGACTAGTAGAGATGGCATACTCAAGGCGATACAGCCAAGCAAGATTTGTAAGGATATTAAGAATAGGTTGACGATACTGGTTGATATTTACGTGTTCAGTGTACGATACAAGTACATTTATACGAAAGTTTTTTTTCATAATCGTGATATTTAATTGTTTCGAGGCTACAAATATAACGATTTTCCCACGAACAGAATGGTGTTGTTCACAGCGATAGTGGCGTGGGAACAAAATCAAGCATTTTTCCCGAACGGCATAGCCCGGGGTTCGACTCCCCGGCGGGAACCAAGAAAAAAAGAATAAAATTATGGAATGGTACAATGGATTGGCTTGCGTGACATACAAGGAGCTGACAGACGGGGACCCGGAAGCGGAAAAAGTGGAAGATAGACCGGTGATGAGTGTTTTCACTTATCGCAACCTGACAACCAGGGGTGACATCTCAGTACTTCGGCGTGCTTGTTACGGACATCCGGCGTTGATCTCGTTCAGGAGTTTGCCGTTGAAATACCGGGAGGCCTTTGTCGCCAAGTACGGTGATCCAGAGAAGATGGCGAAGACGTCGTGCCTGAAAGACCTCGTGATCACGGACGTCAAGGCGGAGGCTTTTTTCTCCGGGTGGCAGAAGCCAAACGGGGATCACCTGAAACCGGAACAAATCAGGACCCTGACAATGAACGTGTCGATCCTTAACGCGCTGAACGAGATCATGACGGATGGGCTCACGTTGCACAAGGCCCTCGGGAATTTCAGGTCGCCGTCGGAAGCGTGGAGAGATATGGCGAAATCAGTAAAAGAGTTGAAAAAGTATGACAGGTACCGTCACACGTTGCCGGAGAACTATCGCCGCTTACGGGATCGGCTTGAAAGCTACAGGGCGAACGGGTACCGGGATTTCTCATCCACGCCAACGAGGGGAACTTGAACGCCTCGAAATTAAAAGAAGAGGAACAGAACGCCATGTTGCAGGAACTCGCCAGTGACGGGCGGAACCTGGACAACGAGATGATCGCGATGTTGTATAACACGGTGGCCTCGAAACTCGGGTGGAACACTATCTTGGCGGGAACCGTGGCGAACTGGAAACTCCGCAACATGGACGTGCAGTACGTCGGGCGACACGGCGTGGTGGCTCACCGGAACAACAAGGCCATGCAAGTGAAACGCCGGGCCCCGAGATTCCCCTTGTACTACTGGACGGTGGACGGCTGGGACGTGGAACTTCTTTACCAGCAAAGAGAGGAACGAGAAAAGAACGGCAAAAAATATTCCGTGGTGACATACAGCAACCGCCCGACCGTGGTCATGTTACTTGACCCTTGCACGAGATATCCCGTTGGTTACGCTATCGGGACACACGAGACCCCAGAACTGATCCGGGAGGCATTCCGGAACGCGTTCAAGCACGTGAAAGAATTATTCGGGCATTATTACAAGCCGTGGCAGCTACAGACGGATAATTACGGTAAAAAGACACTCCTCTCGTTCTACGAGGCCTGCACGAGAGTGTACACGCCCGCCCGGGTGAAGAACGCCAAAGCGAAAGTCGTCGAGCCTTACTTCAAGAAAGTGAATAGCAAGTATTGTCACCTGTTACCCAACTGGAGTGGTTACGGGGTAACGAGCAGGAAAGAGAATCAACCAAACGATGAATGGTTAAACCAGAACCGTCACAAGTTCCCTGGCTGGGATGGCGTGGTTGGACAAGTAGAGGGAATCATCCGGGTACTCCGTTCCGAGAGTATCGAGAAATACCGTCAAGCGTGGGGAAAAATGGCCGTCGAGGATAGGCTGGAGATGAGCGACGAGGAGTACCTGGTGTTATTCGGGGAGACGACCGGGTACGGCAACAGCCTCGAGGGAGGCGGCGTTGGCTCGACCATTCTCGGCGAGAAGGTTTGGTACGATAGTTTCGACCCGTCGTTCCGGAACTGGGGACACCTGAACTGGATCGTGAAGTACGACCCGGAAGACTTGAGCGTGGCGGTGGCGATCGAGAATCTCGGTACCCCCGGCAAGCCGGAAGAGGGAACCCGGCGGTTCATGCTCGAGCGGAAACACGTGCAGCCCATGGCGTTGAAAGAACGGGAACCCGGGGATTTCGACGAGTTGCGGAGGGTTCAAGACTACAACGACCGGAGAGAGAAGATGATCAAGGAGAAGCGTGCCCGCTCGGGAGAGGTTGTCCGGGAATTGTTCGAGGAACGGGCAGAACTGAACGATACGCTGGCGAAACTTGTTCTCTGTGATAGCCGGGGGCAGCACAAGGACGAGCGCAACCGGTTGGCCGGGAGGACGACGAAACAGGTCGAGAAGAGCTGTCACGAGGAAGTCGATTACGAGGAAGTGTTCGACGAGCGAGATTTACTGAGAAAATTTTAAACAAACTTTAAACGATACATCATGAACAGGAACGGGTTAATGAAACACGCGCACGACTGGATCACCCGGTTAGGAAGCCAAGCGAGGGTCGCCGATAGATGCGGAATCAGCACGGCAGCGTTGAGCTTGTGGCTCGGTGGCAAATACGGGGCTGACACGGCCTCCTTGGACAAAAAGATAGCGAAGGCGCTTGGGTACAAGGAGAGTGATTGGGTAACGGTAGAAAATGTAAAAAATTTCAAGACGGTAAAATTCGTTTTTGACCAGTGCAAAGAAATAAGTATGTGGATGGCGATAAGCAGTAACGCCGGTAGCGGCAAAACACGCAGCCTCGAGCATATATTCAACACGGACTTGAGCGGGTCGATCGTGTTGATCCAGGCGGAAGAATGGGCAGCACACCAGTTCCTGGAACGCTTGCACGGGAAATTAACAAGCACCCCGTTGAAAGGGTACATGACGAATAACGAACTGCTTGACAAGGTTATTGCCTTGTTGAACGAGATGGACGGTCATCCGATACTGGTGATTGACGAGGCAGACAAACTAAAACCCTCCGCGTTAAGGCAACTAATCCCGATTTATAACCGGACAGAAGAACACCTTGGTTGCGTGCTTGCCGGGACAGAAAATTTGCAAAAAGAAATCAAGGCCGGGGTCCGCAAGAGATTAAAAGGTTATGACGAAATTGATAGTCGCTTGGGAAGAAGTTACATAACCCTTGACGGGGCGACGGAAAAGGACGTTTACACTATTTGTGAGGCAAACGGTGTTACCAGCGAAACGAGTAAATTGACGGTATGGAGCGAGATCGAAAAAGTGGAGAAATTCGTTAGGGTACGGACCACTCAAGGGGAACGGGAGGTGAAGGTATTGCATTGCGAGGATTTCCGTCGCCTGAGACGGTTAATCACCCGGGAAAAATTGTTAAACAAGACAAGCGGCAAGTGACATGAGTCAGGCTATATCAATAGATAACCTTCTAAAAAAGAAATACCGGAAACTTGGTTTCACGGGGGAATGGCACGAGGCTTTCGGTGATCCCGTCCTGGGCGGATCATGGTTCGTGTACGGTGCCTCCACTAACGGGAAATCCAGCTTCGTGCAACAATTAACTCGTTATCTTGCCGAGTTAGGGTTAAACATCGAGTACGTTTCCCTCGAGGAGGGAGCCGAGGACACGATGCAGCAAGCGGCACTCAGGGCGGAATGGAGAAGCGTGAAGCGAAAAATCAGGATCATGGAGCCGATCGAATTCGATGATTTCGCGGAGAGAGTAGCCAAACCGAAAAGTGCGGACGTGTTCGTGATCGACACGATACAGTACTTCGGGGAGGAAGTAAGGTTTAAACAGTATTTAAAATTAAGAAGGGATAACCCGGGCAAACTGTTTATATACATCTCGCACTTGAAAGGCAAACAACCCGACGGCAAGGCCGCAATGAAGGTGATGCGAGACTCGAGTCTGAAAATATGGGTCGAGGGCTACCGGGCGATCTCGAAAGGAAGGTATATCGGGCCACGAGGGTATTACACGATCTGGGAAGAAGGCGCATCACGATACTGGGGAGTGTGAAATTTAGTGATACAGTGATTTACGATTTTAAAAGCGGATTTCACGGCTCCTTATGCCGGGATCCCCGAGTTGCTGGGGGAATTGAAGCGGCAAGGTATTTTATTAGCCGTGGCATCCAATAAATACCATGAAGCAACCGTAGCCCTTATCCCCGCATATTTTGGCGAAGGACTTTTTGATTTTGTATTCGGGCAACGGGAGGGAATACCTATAAAGCCTGATCCGACGATTGTCTATGATATTATAAAAGCGGCAGGTGTCCGAAAAGAGGAAGTGCTTTACGTGGGAGATTCCGGTGTGGATATGCAGACCGCCGTGAATAGCGGGGTGACTTCCGTCGGTGTGACTTGGGGCTTTCGGGATCGGGAAGAGTTGTTGGCAAACGGGGCTTGCCATGTCGCGGAATCTCCATTAGATATACTGGCAATATTGAATGAAATATAAAAATATATGCTAATTTTGCACTAAACATGAACTGGCATGGTGGGTAGTGAAAAAATATTGTCATTGTATAAACAGAACGAGAAGGTGGCGATGCAGTTGCTTTTTGATGTTTATTACGACCCTCTTTTATTGTATTGCAACCGGATGGTGCATGATGCGGATGGTGCGGAAGACATCGTGCAAGAATGTTTCGTGCACCTGTGGTTCTCCCGGCGATTGCAAAGTTTTGAGGGGGATTTGGACCGGTTTATGTTTCAGGCTGTGAGGTTTCGAACGATTAATTATATCCGGGATAAACATCGCCGGGATAAAATGCACGACGATTCTTCCGTTGATGATTGTATTTTGCCCGGTATTCTCCGGGAGGAGGAAGCGGGACAAGAGATTGAGTTGCTATATCGTATGATAAATCGCTTGCCGGACGAGTGCCGGAAAATATTTTTGATGGCAGCTCTTGACGATATGAAATATCAAGAGATCGCCGACGCCTTGCAGATCAGTGTGAATACCGTGAAAACTCAAATGAAGATAGCCCTCCGGTTTTTGCGGGAACATTTGAATAAGGATTCTTTTTCTTCCATTTTGCTTTTCTTCGTGGAGGACGTGTTTTAATTTTTTTGCGGCAAGGCAAAAAAAATTCATTTTCTTTTCACCCTAAATGAAAAGTGTGGTGATATATGAGTAAACGACCCATAATAATGAGTATGAAAGAAAATGAAATAGATCGGATTTTGGCAGACCTTGTTGCGGGGGAGCGTATTTCCGCGGAGGATCGGCAAATCTTGGAAAACTGGAAAGAGGTTTCCGGGCGAAATTCCCGTTTTGAGCGGGAGATGCGGGAAATAGCCTCCTCTGGTGCGAAATTGCATCATCGGCGGAAGAACGAGATCGTCTTTGAACAAGTGGAGCAGGTCGTGAGAAAACGACGGGGGAGGGTCCGGTTGATGCGGCAATTGTCAGTGGCGGCAGGTATAGCCTTGTTCGTGGGGATAGCGGCTTATTTTATGCTTGCGGGAGAACGGCAAACGGGAACTTCAGCACGGGTGGTTACCGCGAGGATCATGCCCGGGAGTGTGCGGGCGGAGTTAGTTTTGCCGAGGGGAGAGGTGGTTCATTTGGATTCCACCACCCAAGTGGTGCTTGCTGCCGATAGCTTGAACCTGCGAGTGATGAGCGACGAGAGTACGCTAATTTATGGTGCGGAAGAGAAGAACGAGCAGATGGAGTACCACACGATTCGGGTACCCCGGGGCGGGGAATATAATTTGCAGTTGGCGGACGGTTCCAAGGTCTATTTGAACGCGGGATCCTCGTTACGTTATCCTGTTCGGTTCACGGGGGAACGGCGGGAAGTCGTTTTAACCGGGGAAGGATATTTCGAGGTGGCAAAAGATACCGCCCGACCGTTTGTCGTGAAGGCGGGCGAGATTGACGTGCGGGTGTTGGGGACGGCGTTCAACGTGAACGCTTACCCGGAGAGGGAAACCGTTGCCGCGACGCTGGTGGAAGGAAGCGTGCAAGTGAATTATAAAGCGGGACAGCAAGTGATACGACCTGGGATGCAACTCGTGTATGACAAGCAGAACGGGAAGGCGGAGGTGAGTGCGGTGGATACCGAGGTGTACACTTCGTGGAAAGACGGGTATTATTATTTCAAGCGGGAACCGCTGGAGAATATCATGGAGGTGCTTTCCCGGTGGTATGATTTGAATGTCTTTTACCATAACCAAGATTTGAAACGCATGGAATTCGGGGGACGTTTGAAGCGTTACGATGATATTAGTTACCTGCTCAAGAAAATGGAGGAAACTCAAGATGTCGAATTTATAATAAAAGGAAACACGATAACCGTGCAAAGAAAAACAGATTGAAGACCTGAGCAATCTTCAACCTGCCGTTAATCAAGTATACTTTCCGATTCATTTGCACCGATAGGGAAGTATATCATGTACAATTATAAATACAAAACTATGAAAAAAAGGCGAAATTGCGCTTGGCGATGCCATGGGAAGTCATGGCGAAAAATGTTAATGTTTATGAAATTATTGAGTGTTTTACTATTTGGTGTGTGTATGTCAGTGAGCGCCAGTGTGCTGTCGCAAAATGCGAGAGTGACGGTGGATATGCGAAACGTGGCATTAACCACGGTGTTGGAAGAACTGGGGAAGCAGTCGAAGTGTGATTTCTTCTACAATTACGCTTTGATGCAGACGAAAGGGATGGTCAGCGTGAAAGCCGAAAAACGGGAACTCGGGAAGGTGTTGGAAGAGTTGTTGCCCGGGTTGGGATTGGCATTTACTTTTGACCGGAACGTTGTGGTGATCCGGGAGAAGGTCGACGACGAGAAACCGAAATCCGTGCGGGTGAAAGGGTACGTTTTCGACAAGCAGAAGCAATCCATGCCGGGGGTGACGGTGAAAGTTTCCGGGCTGACCATCGGGACGTCGACGAATGCCCAAGGATGGTTCGCCCTGGATTTGCCCATGACAAGCGGAACGTTGGAGTTCACGTTTATTGGGTTTAAGAAGAAGACGCTGGACTTTACCGAGAAGATGGCGAAAGACACGTTGCGCGTCACGATGGAGGAGGACGTGCAGGAGTTGGACGAAACGGTGGTCGTGGCTTTCGGGCAGCAGAAGAAGGAGAGCGTCGTGTCGGCGATTACCACGGTGCGCCCGATGGACTTGAAGTCGTCGAGCAGTGACCTGACCACTAGCTTTGCCGGTAAGATCGCCGGTATCGTGGGGTGGCAGACGGGTGGTCTTCCCGGTGCGTTGACCGAGGAGGAGATGAACACGAAGTTCTACATCCGGGGTATTACCTCGTTCCAGACCGGGGCGAACATCGACCCGTTGATCCTGATCGATGGCGTCGAGTCCTCCAAGCTGGATTTGGCGCGTATCGTGCCGGAGGACATCGAGAGTTTTTCCGTGATGAAAGATGCTTCCGCCACGGCGATGTACGGTGCCCGCGGGGCAAACGGCGTCATCCTCGTGACTACCAAGAAAGGGGAGGAAGGTAGCGTCTACACCTCCGTCCGTTACGAGGCGGTGGCTTCCATGCCGACGAAGGAACTCGACGTGGTGGATCCGGTGACCTACATGCGTATGTACAACGAGGCGCTGATGGCGCGCGACCCGCTCGCCGCGCCGCGTTACTCCGCCTTGGATATCAGCCGCCGGCAGAACAAGAGTTTCCCGTCGTGGGCGTATCCCGCCAATGATTGGAACGACATCCTCTTCGAGGATTACAGCATCAACCACCGTTTCGGGGTGAACATCCGGGGCGGTTCCAAGGTGATGCAATACTACGCTTCGGTCAACTACAACCGGGACATGGGTATGTTGAAAACCGACCGCCTCAATGACTTCGACGTGAACATCAAGAACGGCACCCTTTCGTTCCGCGTGAACCTGAACGTGAACCTGCACCGCAACATCAAGTTGCTCTACAATAGCCAGACCAACTGGGATAAATACCACGGTCCGTCGGCAAGCGTGCAACAGGCTTACAAGTTGGTGATGAAAGCCGACCCCGTGTCATACGCTCCTACGTACCCCGCCGATTTGGAATATAACTGGAATCATATTCGCTTCGGGGCGTACCGGGAATCTGATATGCAAATTAATCCCTATGCCATGATTCACGCGGGATACTTGGAACGAAACCGCTACAGCGTCACCAACCAGTTGGAATACATCCACAATCTCTCTTCCCTGGTGAAGGGATTGGAGTTGCGCGGACGGGTAGCGTTGAGCCAGACGGGCTATTACGCATTGAATTTTACCACGAAACCGTTCTTCTATCGTTTGCAATCCTTTGACGAGTCCACGGGAGGCCATAAACTCTTTGCCTTGAATGCTGCCAGTGGGGATCGCACAATCGATTTGTCTGACGAGAAAGCGGAGGCGATGCAAACCCGTCTGACCTACGAGTTGCGCGCCTACCACACGGCAGCGTGGGGCGACCACCAGACCAGCCTCACGGCGGTGCTCAATGCCATGGAATCGACGAGTTCTGAACCGCAGAAGTTCCTAGAGGCAGTGGAACATCGGAATCTCGGTTTTTCCATGCGGGGCACTTACGGGTTCAAGGACCGCTATTTCGTGGAGGCGAGTTTCGGGTACAACGGTTCCGAGCGTTTCGCCAAGAAGCACAAAATGGGATTCTTTCCCGCTGCCGGCGTGGCGTACGTGATTTCCAGCGAGCCCTTTATGGCGGGTGCTGCCAACTGGTTGCCCTACCTGAAATTCCGTGCTTCTTACGGGAAGGTCGGGAACGACGGGATTATCAATACGCCCCGTTTCGTGCATTTGCCGGAAGTGCTTGCTACTTCTGTGCGCTCCTTACAGCCGGGACAACAGGATGCTAAAGCTTGGACTGTACGGAATTACGCGGATGAGAATATCAAGTGGGAAATTGCCGAGCAGGTGAATTTCGGGTTGGAGGCGAAGATGTTCAAGGGCATCATGGAGTTCACCTTGGATGCTTACCAGGAGATCCGCCACAACATCCTCTCCTATCGCCTTGTGATCCCCAGCCACGTGGGGATTGAGCAGAACCAGTTGGATAATATCGGGAAGGTGCGCTCCCGGGGGATCGATTTCTCCGGGAAGATCCAGCACGCCTTCTCGCCCGACTTGTGGATTATCCTGAACGGGACCTTCACCTACAACAAGGCGGTTTACATGAGCCTGGAAGAGGCTGCCGACAAACCGGAATGGCAGCGCAAGAAAGGGCACGAGATCAGCCAGCAGGTGGGATTCATCGACCAGGGTTTGTTCCGCGACGAGGCGGAGGTGGCGAACGCCCCGAAACAGAGCGGTAGCTACGGTCCCGGTGACATCCGTTACCGCGACGTGAACGGCGATGGCACGATCGGCCAGGAGGATGCCGTGCACATCGGTTTCCCGGAAACGCCTCGGATTACCTACGGGTTCAACGGTTTTGTCAATTACAAGGGATGGGAGTTCAACTTCGCCTTCCAGGGTTCCGGTAGTCGCGGGTTCTTTATTAACCCGATGAGCATCTCTCCGTTCTATAGCGGGAATATGTTGCAGGCGATTGCCGACGACCATTGGACTCCCGAGAACATGAAGATGCATCCCTTGTGGCCCCGTTTGTCTGCGAACGCCATTGCGCTTCATAACGGTGAAGAGGATTACTACCAGTACCAGACGGGCGTGATCAAGAGTACTTATTTCATGCGCGAGTGCCACTTCTTGCGTTGCACGGCGTTGGAACTGGCGTACAATTTGCCGGACCGCTGGAAAAATAAAGTGCGCATGCAGAACGTGAAAGTGTTTTTCCGGGCGAACAACCCCTTCATCCTCTCCAACTTCAAGTTGTGGGACGTGGAACTGGGCGAGAACGGGTTCAACTACCCGATCCAGAAGACTTTTGCCTTGGGATTGAATTTTAGTTTTTAACTTGAATGAAATAGATATATGAAAAAAATTGGAATTATAGCTTGTGGCTTGGCGTTCTTGTGGGGCGGGTGCGATTACCTGGATATCGTGCCGGAAGACGACGTGAAGTCAATAGAAACGATTTTTGAGCAACGCTCGCAGGTGGATGGTTGGGTGGCAACGTGTTACCGCAATATTCCCGGTTTGACCACGTTGACCGGGAATGTCGCCTACACCGGGGCGGACGAATTGGTGGGGAATGATGTCCATCGGTATGTGGCAGGTATGGTCGGCACGATCGACGGGTTCAAAATTGGCGACGGTTTGCAGCAGGTGTTGCACCCGATCAATGACTCTTGGACGAACAAATCTTATTACGCCACGATCCGCTATTGCAACACTTTCTTCGAGAACATCGGCAACACGCTGAACATGGAGCAGGAGGAGAAGGAGTTGTGGACGGCGGAGGTGAAAGCCGTGAAGGCGTTCTACTATTTCCAGATGGTGCGAAAGTACGGTCCCATCATCCTCTTGCCGCAGACGATTGGCATCGAGGAGAGCATCGATGACATGAAGCGTCCCCGCGTGCACGTGGACACCTGTTTCAAGGAGATCGTGCGCCTGCTGGATGAGGCGATAGAGGTGCTGCCGCTCCGGGCGGAAAAGGAAGCGATGCGCCAAGGGTATTTCCACAAGGAGTCCGCGCTGGCGTTGAAGGCGCAGGTGCTGGTTTACCAGGCTTCCCCGCTCTTTAACGGTAACCCGAGTTACGCGAGTTTCCGCAACCGGAAGGGCGAGCTGCTCTTTAGCGCGACACCCGACCGCGAGAAGTGGAGGCGTGCCGCCGAGGCTTGCGATGAGGCAATCAAGGTGTGTGAGGATGCCGGTTGGGGCTTGACCAAGGGATACACGGGAAAGGCAACCTCTTTGTTGAATACGATGATGGATATCGAGCAGTCCGTGCAGGCACCCGGTTCCGTGAGCAAGGAGATCGTGTTCCAGACGAAAACGATTTATTCAAACATCGCATCGCCCAATTATTTCTTCGCGCACACGTTGCCCTATTTTTGCAATGCCACAATATTGAACAATCCTCCCTCGGACGGATCCATGTCTCCCTCGATGAAGATGGTGGAGATGTACTACACGAAAAACGGTTTGCCCATCGATATGGATAGGGAGTGGAAATACGAGGAGCGCTATACGATGGGGCAGGTGACCGACGTGACAACCTACGAGCGGGTGATCCCGGCAAACACGGGCGTTTTGAAGTTGCACCTGGACCGGGAACCCCGTTTCTATGCCTGCATCGCTGCCGACCGGCTCTACTGGCGGGGGGCGGTTGTGAACCAGTCGAACGAGATGAAAGAACCGAAAATCATCACGGCACGGAAAGGCGAGGAGTTCGGGACGAACCTCGAGTCCTTGCAATCCTACATGAACCAGAACCGGAGCGGCTATTGGCTGATGAAGCATATCTATACCGATTTGTTGTGTAATAATTATAAAAAGCAGATAGAGGGAAAAGGCGATTTGCCGAAGCCGTTGATTCGGATGGCACAGCTTTACCTGTGGGCTTCCGAGGCGTGGAACGAATACCTCGAAACCCCGGACGACCGCGTCTATGCCGGAATTGACAAGGTGCGCGCCCGTGCCGGCATCCCGGACGTGAAAGAGGCGTGGAGCCAACACTCCACGAACCCGGCACTTGCCACGACCCAGGCAGGCATGCGCCAGATCATTCGTAGGGAAACGAGCATCGAGTTGGCTTTCGAGGGACAGCGGTTCTGGGATTTGCGCCGCTGGCTGGAAGCCGAGAAGGAGTTGAACGAACCGCTGACGGGGTGGAACGTGGTGGCTGCCGATGCCGACGGGTTCTATAATAACTACCAAGGTCCGGTGGTGGTTTGGGAGAAACGCGGCTTCCTGGCGCCGAGGGATTATTTCTTTCCGATCAGTTCGGAAGTGGTGCAAGTGTCTGGCGTGGTGCAAAATCCGGGTTGGTGATGTTTAATCGTAAAATGAAGAATTATGAGAAAAAGGATAGGATTATTAGGGTGCGCTTTGCTGTTGCTGGCAGCCTGTAATGATGACAAGGATATGTTTGACGTGCCCGTGCCGGCGGAGACCATCTCTTTCCAGCCGGTGAGCGGGGGTGCCGTGATGCGCTATGCGTTGCCGGATGATACCGGGATCTGCGCCGTGAAGGTGTGCTACCGGAACGAGCGTGACGAGGAGGTGACCATCTTGGGCACCCCTTACGCGGACTCGGTCGTGCTGACCGGCTTCGATGCCCCGCGCCGGGACGTGCCGGTGCGGATCTCCGTGACGGACAACAATAACGTGGAGTCGGAGCCGATCGAGCGGACTTTCAACACGTTGGCATCTTGCCCTTACGCCTTTATTGACAGCGTGAAAGTGGAGGAGAGTTGGAACGGCTTGAATATCGTTTCTTCTTACACGGGGAAAATCACCGGTATTGTGGATGTCTACCGGGTGGGGATTAATCCCTTCTCCAAAAAATTGGATACCTTGTATATCCGGAATTTTACCATTGCTGCAGGGACGGTGAAAAATTTTGTTTCTATTGCTACCGAGGACGAGGAGAGCACGATTGTCTTGAAGACGGGCGACGGCAAGGGAAATCATGTGCGTACGCTCGTGGTTCCCGGGGTGAAAAATCATTCGACACAACAATACCCGCGGCAAAAACTGTCCGTGACGGATCCCGGGGAGATGAGTTACGAGTACAAGGGTGTGGCCGATGATTCTCCGTATAGGGCATCATATTTCGGTATCGAATACTTGACGGATGGCGATTTGAAAGGAAAAATTCGCAAGGAAAGGGGTAAAAACGCTCATTATTACACGTACGTGACCAAGGTGAATGGAAACGGTTCGTACGTGCAGGTGGAGCTGGAAGAGCCGCAAGTGATTGCCTCGGTTCGTTTGTACGGGGTGCTACGTGATCTTGATGCCATCATGTCGGCGGGTGATTTGTTTGCTGGTAATTACATCGATCGTTTGCCTTGCAAGGTGCGGGTGGATGCGTCCGATGACGGCGAGCGGTGGGAAACGATCGCTTCTTTCGAGCAGCAGAAAGACGGGAATGGAGATTGCTGGGGAAGAACCACGAGTTTAGGATGGGATGTCACGGTGGAGACGTATGACAAGACGGATCCTTATTATGCCGAGATTGTGGCTGCTATTAGTGATTTGAAGTACAAGTACTTGAGAGTTTATTCCTTGGATCATTTCACGACCTGGACGTTTTCTGGGGATAATACGGGAGATCGTATCTCTTATCATGAATTGGAAGTTTACGTGCAAAAAGATTAATTTATGAAATACACATATTTATTGGGTTTATTGGCAGTGCTGTTTTTGGCGGGCTGCGAGGATTTGGAAGACACGTACGAGGATTACGTGGGGGACGGGCCGGTGCGTTACCTGGCGAAATGCACTTCCGTGGAGGTGTTGAGCGGTTGGAATCGGTTGATTGTTTCTTGGGAGAATAAATTGGACCCGAACCGGGAGGCGATATTGGTCCATTGCGAGGCGGACGGTTACCTGTACGATACCGTGCTGGATGCGAACGCCACCTCGTGCATCATCCGGGGATTGGCGGACGCCACCTACTCCGTTTCCGTGGCGGCGCGGGATAAGGCAGGCAACACGTCGTTGACGAATGACGAGGTGCGTTCCGGCCGTCCTTACACGTTGTCGCACGAGGGTGTGCAGGGTTACACGCGGGGCATCGTGAAACACATTTTCCTGGGGGACAACCTCGTGTTGTTCATGGGAACGAAAACCGACAAGATGCTGGAGTTCGTGGTGCATTACACCGGCACGGACGGCAAGCGGTACGATTATGACGTGTACAGCGAGGGGTTGAACACGATTTTTCTCCGGGGAGTCAAGGCTTCGGAACCCGTCGTGCTGACCCGCAAAGGATTGTTGGAGGAGGGACCCGATGTGATTCCCTTCCCGGACGTAACCTTGGAAACCAACGTGGTGAATATGGCGGGAGATTTTAGTGGTTACTTGCAAGAGCGTTACGGGAACGTGGACGTGAATCGCACCAACCTGGAACTGGACTATGATTTGTCGTCGATCGAGGATATCCTCTATTTTAAAGATTTGAAAAAGTTGGAACTCGGGAAAAACCGCTATTACGGCAAGACGAAGAAGATGAGTGCCATCTCGGTGGCTGCCAACAGGAAGCGTGCCGAGGAGTGTATCGCGTTCATGCAGGAGGTGATCGGTCTGGAGGTGGTGAATTATGGTTCTCATTACGGGGCGTTCGGTATTCCTGCGGAAACTCCTGAATTGCCGCAGGATCTGGTCCTGATGGACACGGAAGGCTTCACGGTGGAAAATTCGATAGAGGGTTCGGCTCCCGATTTCGAATCGTACATGTTGCTGGACAATGATCCCACGTCCTTGTGGGAAACCGTGCTGGAAAAAGGAGAGCGGCGCATTTACGACCTGACCATTGATATGAAAGAGGTGCGCGAAGTGAAAGGCTTGAAGATCGTGCAGGCGGACGTGTCCACCAGCGTGAGAAATTACCTCCCCAACGCGATTACCATTTATGTTTCCGAGGACGGAAAAACGTGGACGAATCCTTGCAGCATCGCGGAATGCCGTTTGGGGGTATGCGTCGGCGAAACGAAATTGCTGAACTTTACCTCCCCCCGGAATGCGCGCTACATCCGCTTGACAGTGAAAGATACCTATTACGGTAGTGGCTCAAACATGAGAGCTGGTTGCGTACTCGGTGACGTGCTACCTTTCTGACGTATAGTGTGTTTGTAAATAGGTTTATTTTGCACGCACCCCGGAAGGGGGTGCGGCAAAATAACGATTAAAACATGAAATCATGAAAGCGATGTATTTTTTTGCCATCGTTTGCCTGTGCGGGTTGCTCGGGATTCAAAGAGTGAAAGCATAGGAGTCTGAAACAAGGACATCATGTAATTTTGAATATGTAAAAGATTTTTGTAGGGTTGTGGGGTGGAATTATCCGGGACGTCAGGTGATCGATTCCGTGAAAAAGACTTATAACGGTAAAGGGAGGATCACGCTTGCCGTGTTAAAAAAGCTCTCGAACATGGTCGGGAATAACATCCTTACCCCGGAAATGAAAGAAGTCGTGAAGAGCACGCGGAAGCAACCGGGAGGTGACGAACGTCTGTTTATGGTCGCATTTGTTTTTAATGGCAAAGGAGAAGTGCTTGCCGGCAATATCAATTTGGAGGGCGAGTACATCGATAAATTGAAAGATGAATCGGAATCGATTTACCGTGCTTTGTTGAATTTGAAAATAGATGTGCCGGCATTAAGAAAGTTGTCTCCGGATTATTTTCAAGATTTTTCGGAATCCGATGTTTTCAAGTTTTTCGTCTTTTTTGACATCTCCGGTCGTTTGACGAAAATGTTTTCGACGTGCTATGCGGATTTGGAAGAAACTGGTAATAAATGATTTTTAAAAGGTAAAAAAGAAATGAAAAAAATAGTATTGTTAATAAGTATGGTATTGGCGTCCTTCGCGTTTTGCCGGGCGCAGGAAGGATTTAAAATCACGGCGGAAACCTCCGGGGTGCCGGACGGGAAAATGTTGTTGATCAGCGAACGGGGCGACACGCTCGCCACCGCCGACATGGTGGGCGGCAAGTTCGAGTTCACCGGGCGGGTGGACCGCGCGATGGTAGCGTACATCATGACGGCGGACGCGAAAGCGAGAATTCCCCTGATGATCGAGAACGCCGTGTTTAACGTGATCGCCAACGAGAAAATGGTCTACGTGGACGGCGGCGGTGCGGCGCAGGAATTGCTCCGCCAGTTTGATGCCATCAACGCGAGCGTCAAGCAAGAAAAACAGCGGATGCAAAGCGAGGTGCAAAAAGCTTACCAGGAACAAAATATGCCTAAAATGCAAGCCCTCCAGTCACAATTCCAGAAATTCGTGGAGAAGGCACAGAAGCAGGAAACCGAGATGTTGCAGGCTAACGGCGGATCGTTCGTGGCAGCCTACGTGATAACCAATTCCATGAGGCAGGTGGGCTTGGAACGCTTGCGGGAACGCTACAACTATCTGACGGACGAGGTCAAGGGCGGTCCCTACGGGAAATTGATCGCGCAACAAATTGCCTTGTACGAGTCGCTGGAGATCGGTGGCACCGCTCCCGATTTCACGGCAATGACCCCGGAGGGCGACACCCTCTCGTTGCATCAGGTGAAAGGCAAGTTGAAATTGCTGGATTTCTGGGCATCGTGGTGCAACCCCTGCCGGCAGGAAAACCCGAACATCTTGAAACTCTACCAGAAGTACCAGTCCAAGGGTTTGGAAATTATCAGTTTCTCGTTAGATAACGATCCCCGTGCCTGGAAAAAAGCCATCGAGGAAGACGGCATGATCTGGAAACATTTCTCCGACCTGAAAGCCCAAGGCTCTCCCATCGCCAGCATGTACAACCTCATGAGCATCCCCTGCACCTTCCTGCTTGACGAGAACAACAAAATCGTCGGCAAGAACCTCCGCGGCGCTCAATTGCAGAAAAAAGTGGCAGAGTTGTTGAAATAAAGTTTGTAAGGTCTATAAGGTCAAAGGTCACGGGAGTCCTTCGGACCGAATTTATCGGCAGCCCTGCTGCCGTGAACAAAGCACCCGCGGGGGTCCTCGGACCTTAAGGACCTTATGAACTTTCGACTTTACGGACTATAAAAACCTTTTTCATCGTTCATTTCCTATATTCCATTGCCATGAGAACCTTAAAATTTTTATTTTGTATTATTCTTTTCGTGAGTATCATGCCGGAGCTTCAGGCGCAAGTTTTGGAAAAGGAGGAGAGTGTATTTGGGTACATTAGTTACGGGCTTAAGGGAGACTCTCTTCGTTGGTATTCCCCCGGAGTGTTTACTTTTGAGATAGACAGTGTCGAGGAACGAAAGATATCCGAGGAAATTGTTCGTGAAGTGATTCCCGATACGTTGAAAACGATTCTTTTGAAGATATTTCAAGAAAAAAGTTCCGACGTTGATTTTGCCCAGTTTTCCGATATACTTTCTATTAAAAGGTGGTTTCGAGAAAGCGAGGCCGAGTTGGGATTCCTCCTTTATTTCAATCCGGAAGGTAAAAATCTTTAAAGCCGAAATCCACTTCTCCAAAGTTATTGAAACTTGCATCAAAGAGCAGGACGTTAATGCCATGTACCGGAAAATCATGAAAATGAAGATTGACATGGGAAAATTGAAAAACATTGCTTCGGAGCCAGGACAACAACCGGTTTTTGCGACTTGGCTTATCCCTGTCCGAAAGGTATTGTCTTTATAAAGAAAATAACGAAGTATAAACAAGTTCTTTGACATATTGGGACGAGAGAGAAAAAAGAACCGAAGATAGAACCTTCGGTTCTAGTCTATAAGGTCGAAAGTCCATAAAGTCAAAGGTCACGGGAGTCCTTCGGACAGAGTTTTCGGCAGCTCTGCTGCCGTGAACAAGGCGCCCGCGGGGTCCATGGACCTTCAGACCTTATGGACTTTACGGACCCGAACCTTCGGTTCGCTCTTATAAACTTTATAAACTGTCCTCCCCCCTCAATCAAAAAAAAATTGTACCTTTGTTGCAAGATAAAAAACTCGTACAGCAATGAAGTACCCGATAGGCATCCAAAGTTTTGACCAAATTATAGAAGATGGTTACGTTTACGTGGATAAAACCGAGATGATTTACTCCCTCGTGAAGGAAGGAAAAATCTATTTCTTGAGCCGTCCCCGTCGTTTCGGTAAGAGCCTTTTGTTGTCGACGTTAAAGAATTATTTCCTCGGGCGAAAGGAACTTTTCAAGGGGTTGGCAATCGACCGCTTGGAAAAAGACTGGTTGGAATACCCGGTGTTTCATATTGATTTTAACGGGAGCAATTTTCAAGAGGAGGGTACGCTGGAAAAGGTGATCGAGGAGCATATTTCCGCTTGGGAAAAGGCTTACGCCATTCTTCCGGATCAAAGCCGGGATCGGGGAATGCGATTCATTCAAGTCCTGAGAGAGGCTCACGCGCGGGTGGGACGTCGTGCCGTGGTATTGATCGACGAGTATGACAAGCCTATTTTGGATGTCCTCGACACGGGACTGGAAACGGTTGTCGGGGAAAACCGGATGTCGTTGGAAGACCGCAACCGGGGAATCCTGAAAGGTTTCTACTCGGTATTCAAGGCGGCTGACGAGCACCTGCAATTCGTCTTGCTGACGGGGGTGACCAAATTCTCGCAGGTAAGCGTGTTCAGCGGCTTCAACCAACCGAGAGATATCAGCATGGACGAGCAGTTCGAATCCCTTTGCGGGATCACGGGCGAGGAGTTGGAAAGCTATTTTGCCATTTCGATCGAGGAACTGGCACGGAAAAACGAGTTGACGGTAGAAGAAATGAAACAACTCGTGAAGGCGCAATATGACGGGTATCATTTCGGGACGGGCCTGATTGATATTTATAACCCGTTCAGTTTGTTGAACGCTTTCATTTCGAAAAGGATCTCTGATTACTGGTTCCAAAGCGGAACGCCGACCTACCTGGTTCGGCTGTTGCGTCACACGCGGGAAAACCTGGACGAGATGACGGGTCGTTATTACCGGACCCCGGAATTCGTGGATTACAAGGCAGACGTGGAGAAGCCGTTGCCGATGATCTACCAGAGCGGTTACCTGACGATCAAGGATTTCAACAGGCGCCGCAACACGTTCTTGCTGGATTTCCCGAACAACGAGGTGAAGAACGGCTTCTTGAGTGTAGTCGCCTCGGATTACTTGAAGCCCCGGACGGAAATAAACAGTTGGGTGCAGGATGTCGTGGATGCCTTGCAGGAGGGGAAGGCGGAAGAGTTCGGCGTGTTGTTGACCTCGTTCTTGAGCGACATCCCTTACACGATGCGGCGGAAAGAGAACGAGCGGGAGCGTGAACGTTACTTCCATTACACGTTCTACCTGATCTTGCGCCTGGTAAGCGTTTACACGGTGTACACCGAGAAACAGCAGAGCGAGGGCCGGGTGGATTGCATCGTGGAAACGGACCGGTACATCTACATCTTTGAATTCAAGCTGGACGGCACCGCCGCCGACGCCCTTCGCCAGATCGAGGAAAAAGGCTACGCCCGTCCCTACCTGAACGACCCCCGCCGGTTGTACCGCATCGGGGTCAGCTTCTCCTCCGAAACCGGCACGGTCGAGGAGTACGAGGTGGAACCGGAGGTTTTAAGTTTATAAGGTTTATAAAGTTCGTAAAGTTCATAAAGTAGAACCTTCGGTTCTGGTCTGTAAGGTTGAAGGTCTATAAGGTCTTTAAGGTCAGGGGAGTCCTTCGGACAGAGTCTATCGGTAGCAGAGCTGCTATAAACAAAACGCCCGTCGGGTTCCAAAACCTTATAAACTTTATAAACCTTACAAACTTTATAAACCATTCTTTCTCTCCCGTTCCCCTTGTCATAGATTGAAAAATTAATCAACAGACATGAAAAAAGCGATATTGTTGTTTGTCGCGAGCTTGCTTTTCATGGCGGGCTTGTCGGCACAAGTGGATTTGGAAAAGAAATTACCCCGTGACCCGGAGATGGTCGTGGGGCGTTTGTCGAACGGTATGACGTATTATATCCGTCACAACGACCGCCCCCGGAATCAGGCGAACTTTTACCTGGTGAGAAACGCGGGCTTCCTGCTGGAAGAGGGGGACGAGCAGCGTGGCGTGGCGCACTTCCTGGAGCACATGGCATTTCAGGGCTCGGAGCATTTCCCCGGGCGGGAGATGATCAAGACGCTGGAGCGTCACGGGGTGCTCTACGGGCATGACATCAACGCCGTGACCTCGGACAACCACACCGTTTACCTTTTTAACAACGTCCCCACGGGCGACGAGCGGTTCTTGGATACTTGTGTGATGCTCCTGCGCGACTGGTCGTATTACCTGACCATCGACGAGGACCGGATAGATCGGGAGAAGAAAGTCATCGAGGAGGAGTGGAACATGCTGAACACGCCCGCAAAGAGAGTGCAGGACCAGTTTGCGCGGGTGTTGCTGCAAGGCTCCCCTTATGCGGACCGGGACGCACTGGGGACACCGGAAGCGATCCGGGCGATCGACGTGCGGAAGCTCAGGGAGTTTTATCACGAGTGGTACCGCTCGGACCTGACAGCCGTGGTGATCGTTGGCGACATTGACGTGAAGCAGATGGAACGCCGGGTGAAGAAGATCCTCTCCAAGATCCCGGCGGTGAAAAAACCGACTCCCCGTCCCGAGATAGAGATCCCGGCGCATGAGGAGATGTACTACTGCTTGGCGACGGATCCCGGGGTGAACTACACGACCCTGAACGTCATCACGATGGTGCCCGAGCCCTCCAGGGAGGAGAAGAACACTTACGCGTACTTGAAAGAGGAGATATTGATCCGGTGCTTCAACACGATGGTGGGGAAACGTTTCGCGAAATTGCTTGCGAGTCAGGATTGCCCACTGGCGAAAGGGGGAATTAGTTTCATCCCGTTCAAGCGGGGGTATTACACTTACCAGCTCGGGGGAATCCCCAAGCCGGGCCAGGACGAGGCAGCGTTGCGTGCGTTGCTGACGGAGAACGAGCGTTTGAGACGCCACGGCTTCACGGCGGGGGAGCTGGATGAGGTGAAGGCGTCGCTGTTGAAGGACCTGGAACTGGGTTACCGCGTCTGCGGGGAGGTGAAGCATGACGTTTACTGCCGAGCGATGATGGAGCATTATTTGAACGGCGAACCGTTGGTGGCGGATGCCGAGAAGTACGGCTTCTTGAAAGACTTGATCCCGACGCTGACCGTGGAGGACGTGAACACGAAGGTGTGGGAGTGGGATATCCCGGGTAACAAGACGGTGGTCATCTCCGGTGCGGAAACGGTCTGGCATTTGATGGAAGAGGAAGTGGCGGATATCATGTCGGATGTGAGGAACGGAGAGGTTGAGCCTTACGTGTACGAGAAACCGGTGACAGATGGCGGGAAACCTTTGCTGGAAGAAGAATTGGCGGGAAGTCCGGTGATTTCGGAACATGAGATTACTGGGTTTGATGCCGTGGAATGGACACTGGCAAACGGGGTGAAAGTCGTGTATCGTGAAAGCAGTCAGGAAGGAAACAAGTTGGCATTGAAGGCTTATAGCCCCGGCGGGACTTCTTTGTACGAGGAGGATATGCTTCCCACGGTGGAAATGACCGTGCCGTTCGTGAAGGCTTGCGGTTTGGGCGATTATGATGCGATGGCATTGAAGCGGAAAATGGAAAGCAAGGGTTTGAAATGTGAGGCGAGTATCCGGGAATTGAATGAATACGTGATCGCTTCCGCCTTGCCGGAGGATGTGGAAAGTATGTTGCAGTTGGTGTACATGACTTTCGCGCAACCGCGGTTTGACCGAGAGGTTTTCGGGAAGATGATGGCACAGCAGTTGATGCAATCCCGAATGCAGGGGATGAACCTGTTGCAGGACACGGTGAAGCGGTTGCAATCCGGTTGTCATCCGCGAGCGTTGTTGAAGAACGCAGCTTATTTCGGGAAAGTGAATCTCGATAAAATCGAACAAGTATATCGGGAACGTTTCTCGAATGCCGGCGATTTCACGTTCTTTATCACGGGAAATATTCCTGCGGCGGAATTGAAACCGCTGGTGGAGAAATACATCGGTTCCCTGCCGGCAACGGATAGCCGTGAAAAATGGGTAGATTGGGGAATAAGACCTCCCCGGGGAAAACAGGAGCAAGAGATCGAGTTTATGGGGCTTCCTAGTTCAATCGTGGTGTTGAGCATGACCCGGGAAATGGATTACAATATTCGCCATAATATCTGTTTGGAAGCGTTGAAGAGTATCCTGCAAACGCGTTGTATGAATGTCATCCGGGAAAAGGAGGGCGGCACTTATGCGGTGAACGTAAACCAAGGTGTGGTTTATGAGCCCGTTGCGCAGTATAGCATGATAGTGGAATTCCAGTGTGACCCGTTGAACGCCGCCAAGTTGAAAGGTATTGTTTACGGTGAATTGGAACGGTTGCGGCAGCAAGTCCCTTCCCGTGACGAGTTGATGATGGCGTTGAATTCCATCCGCAAGAAGGAGGGAGAAGCCCGGGAAAGTAATGTTTATTGGCAGGAAAAATTGGTGTTGTATTATAGAACCGGACTGAACCAGGCGGATGTGAGGGAATTCGAGGAGATCGTGGATAAACTGACACCGGAGGATTTCCTTGAGTTCGTGCGGGAGTTTTGGGAAAACGTAGATATCACGGATGTAGTGTTTAAACCGAAGAGTTAGTTTGTAAAGGCGAACCTTCGGTTCTGGTCCATAAGATTTATAAAGGTCCATAAGGTCGAAAGTCACGGGGGCTTCGGACAGTGTTTTTGATTTTATGGACTTTATTGCTTTAGATGATTCGTAATTCGGTAATTTTGATGTAAACGAGCAGAAATGAAGGAGAGGATGGGGTGAGAACGGGCTACTACTCCAGTACAACATTTAAGCAACACCTGTCTAGCACCTGACGGGATAAGTGTTGCTCAAATGTTATAGAAAAGGCAAAACTTGGTTGTTGCTTGATTTTTGTTTGTAAACGATGGGAATAGGATTAAAATTTAGCCTAACGTTTGCCTAATACATGGGTTATGAATCCCCGGTACAAGAATTTTCTTCGTTTAAATATATGTTGAAGTCCTAAAATGCTTAGTATAAGTCCATTTTTGTAATGGAAAAGTCCTATCGGAGAATTGACTCCGTGAACAAAAAACAACCCTATTCCCGTGGCAACAAGTGATATGAAAACAATGGAAAGTAACAATACGATTTTCCATTTGTTCTTCTTGCCTGTGCTTGCCAGCCCTTTATACCATTTCCAATGGCTTTTCATATGTATAAATCCCAATAGCATAAACAATAGGCTGGTAATCACGTGAAATGCAGCCCAATTATGCCATATTTCATGATTGTTGCCATGTCCTGCTACATGTAACTCGATACCCGTGTAAAATGATAAAGCGAACACAGGGACTAGCATTAAATCTGTCAAGTAAATAAGTCTGCTTCTGTCCATTTTTTTTATGCGAAGTTACAGCAGATGGACGAACAGAAGAATAGACGATGTATGGTTAAGATTGCACTATTCGAGGTATTTTTTTCGGAAACAAGTAGGATTTATGCCCACTGTTTTCGTGAACAATCGGGTAAAATAGGCACAATCATCTATTCCCAAAAGAGCAGAAATCTCACTTATTCTCAGGGTGGTGTGTGCCAGCATTCGCTTGGCTCTCAGCATGAGTTCGTTTTGAACATACTTGCTTACACTCGTGCCTGTAATATCTTTAATCACTTCATTCAGATAGACTGGTGATATATGCAATGCTTCCGCGTAATAAGATATATTCCTGTTAATTTGTTTTTCTTCTGAAAATAATTCCTTGAATGCCAGTGTTATTTCAAGGTGTCTTTTGTTTTGGGATTTTTGTCCGATGATTTCTTGCATGGAATCTGCTATTATACCCACAACAGCGCATGACAGGTTTTGTAAAACGGTTTTTGGCTCGTTGGTTTCCTGTTTGTCGATTCTGCGGAGAATCATCGAAAATAATTGGGCGAGTTCTGCATACGAGGTGTCACTTATACTAAATGGGGTAGGTGATAGCGCATATTCTATCCCCCTGATTATACGCTCCAAAACGAACGTGATTCCAATTATACTCCAAATCGGCGGGATAAGTGGGAGCGTAAGACACGGGATCGGCTTTCATCGCCAAATCATAAGCTTGTTGCACACTATTTAAAGGACCGTGATATTTATCCCAGTTGGTCTGGCTATTATAGGGACGGGCGATGCTTTTGGGGTGTATTGTATGTAAAATTATAGCAGTGTTATGGAAGATATTATTGTAAGAGTAGAACATTTGTCACATCGATATAGCATCCAATGGGCTGTAAGAGATGTTAGCTTTGAGATACCCCGGCACGGGATTTACGGGTTGCTGGGAGCGAATGGGGCGGGGAAGTCGACCGTGATGAATATTATGTGCGGGGTGTTGAAGCAGACGGAAGGGGATGTGATTATAGCGGGGGTGAACACGAAGCGGGATACGATTGCCGCGAAAAAACATATTGGCTTTTTGCCGCAAAAACCTCCTTTATACCAAGATTTAACGGTAGAGGAGTATTTGACCCATGCGGCTGATTTGCGTTGGGTGACACCGCGGGAGATGAAAAAAGCGGTGGAGGAGGTGATGGAACGTTGTGCCATCACTCATTTCCGTAAACGGTTGTTAAAGAACTTGTCCGGTGGATACCAACAACGGGTAGGGATAGCGCAGGCTATCGTGCATAAACCGGATTTGGTGGTATTCGACGAGCCGACGAATGGTTTGGACCCGAACCAGATCGTGGAAATTCGTCATTTGATCAAGAGTATCGCGGAGGAACGCACGGTGATTCTTTCCACGCATATTTTGCCGGAGGTACAGGCTGCCTGTGACCATATTTTGATGATGGACCACGGGAAAATGGTCTTTTCCGGTACGGTGGATGAGTTTGATAATTATATTGTTCCGAATACTATATATGTTCGTTTTGCTAACGCACCCTCTTCGGGGGTATTGAAAGGGGTGGAAGGAGTGAATGACGTGGAAGATTTAGGAGGTCAGCAGTTCCGGGTGCGTTTCACGGACGCGCAAGAAGTAACCGAACGTTTAGTGGATTTGAGTACCGAACATCATTGGCGATTGCAGGAAATTCGGCAGGAGAAAAATTCGTTGGATACGATTTTTGCTAAATTAATGGAGAAGGGGAAGTGAAATTAATAGCATAAAAATTAAAGAGATTTATTATGAGAGCCATATATAAAATAGCGAAGACGGAGTTACAGATGCTTTTCTATTCGCCTATCGCCTGGTTGTTGTTGTTGTGTTTTGTTTTTCAAACGGTGTTCTTTTACACGGGGATGCTTGAAAGTTTCGTGCTCGACGTGGAAAATTCCGGCAGAACTTACTGGTGTTCTTTGCGCCTGTTCATTAGGGGGTATGGCGGTAGTTCAGGATTGTGGCCGAGTGTGGTGAATATCCTGTATTTGTATATCCCATTGTTGACGATGGGGGTAATCAGTAAAGAGTTGAGCAGCGGTTCTATTAAATTGTTGTATTCTTCACCGATTAGTAATACCCATATTGTACTGGGAAAGTTTTTGGCAATGGTGGTGTATGCATTTTTGTTGACTTTGATTTTATTTATCTAGAGGAAAGAACAGTTTCGCGGGTTCTTTGAACTCGTGAATCTGTTGTGTGTTTTCAAAGGTTGTTTCTAGTTCTGAATTTTTGTGGATTCGAGGGAATGCCAATAAGGAATTAGAATGAACCGAGTATTAGGAATTATTTCTCTGTTTGAAATCTTTCTTTCAGGTGCATGGTCTTTTTTATATCACATCCCCAAACAAACACTCTATAAACAGGGCGATTTATACCGTAATAAGGTATTTCATCTTGAAAATGTTCTATATCCATTTCTGTAAGGATGTTACATAATTCCTCCGATTTGGCTTTGTCACTAGTGAAACCGATACAATGCGTCCAAGCCCATTTATCAGATTGTATTTGTGCATAGCCATATTCAATAATATCCTGTTCTGATGTGAAGGTCTTTATTTTGTCCTTTTGTCCTCTTTCAGTATAATACCAGATAAAAGTTCCCCCGATTTTTTCAATCCCGAATCCTTCATAAATAGCGTTCCCGTTAATAGAATAAGAATCGAAGTTCGCGCAATTTGCTTTCATCCATTCTTCAAGTTCTTTTTCTGTCTTGGGTATATTACCATCATCATTTTTCATAGGAGTAATTTTATTTCTAAAGACTAAGATAATGCTTTTAAGTAGAATAACAAAGACTGAAGGATTATCCCTCAGTCTTTGTTATTCTACTTGTATAATTTAATCTCATTGCCTCATTTTAGGGGTTTTAGGTGTATTCTTTTGTTTGTTCGTTTGTTCGTGAGATTGGTATTTTTCCTGATATTTTGTTTGTGATTTTAAGACTTCTTGTGCTAGTGATGCGTTTCTTCTATCTGCTGCATCATAGAACTCGATACCTGTTGATGTCCCCTTGAGATAAGCATCACGTACGGATTTATCTTTACATAAAATATTTCTCACGAAAATAACCCCGTTATCCTTCAGTATGGTTCGTTGCTCTTCTGTGATTGGTTGCCCTCCAAATGCGGGCGGAATACCTTTTAGTGGATCTTTCTCGTTTGAAATTCTTTTATCCGTTTTTTCTTGCCGTGTACGGTTTCGTACTAACGCGATACCACGACTATCGGCATTTGCTTGCACGTACCCGTCGAACTTTACCCCCTCCTTACTATTCATCCCGGTTAGATACACTGCTTTACCTTCTTTCAGACTGTTTTTTTGTTCTTCGGTTAATTTTACACCTTTGTATTCGTCTTTTATTCTCAAGGTAGAGGCTCTTAATGCAACAATCCTATTTGTCAGATGATCGACGCTTAAAAATGCGGGTTCCGCTTCGGACGATCCTTTAAATTTGTGCGAAACAACACGACCGAGATTCCCCGTTGTAAGCATATTTTTTTTGTCATCAGCCGTGAACGTGAGATCGTATTTGTCAAAATTCGGATAATCGAGTTTTGATTTTAGATCTGTTGTGATTTTATCATCTTGTAGGTTAAAGAATGCACGTGCTTTTCCCTCAAACGTCACTCCATTTATCGCAATTTTTACATCAATAAGATTATTTGAACCGTACCCTTTCAACATTGATTCCAAAGAACCGTTCTCTTTTAGTTTTTCGGGGGTAATCCCGAATTTCGCGAGGGTTTTCCAGTCGATTTTCTCGTCAGGATTTAGATTTAAGGACTTGATTTTTTTCTCGACCTCTTTAGTCACCTCGTGTTTTTGCTGTTCTCCGGGTTGATTTACCAAATGAATTTCATCTTCTTTAAAACGGAAAAACTTGTAATTCTCCGGATTTTTAAATTGCGTCCAAAAGTTCTTGAAAAAGTTTTCAAAGGGATTTAAATTCTTGTCAACCTTGAAAAATTGGTTTTGGTCAATTGCTTCATCTGCCGGGGCAGTTTTTAGATTCCCTTTCTCGTCTATACCGCTGATGCTTTTTAACGTGTTTGTTTGGTCGTCCTTGTCGGAAACAAACATAATGTTCAATTCATTGCTCATGTTATCTCTGTTATTATTGATTATGAACATGAATATGATTCTTAAAATACAGATAATTAGGGGAATGTAAAATTCGTCTGTTTTTGTCCTATTTTGTCTTTCTGTTTAGAATTTTTGTTATCTTTGAAAAAAGAAATAGTAATTCTCTTGTAGCGAAACCACCATTTTTCCTCGCTACATGGAATGATATATTAGGCGTGATAATTTACATCTAGGGGATATGGTGGTTCCTGCGTGACAAATTAATCCACGCCTTTTTATTCACGTTTTGGCGTGAAAAAATAGGGGAGATAAATTTAAACCATTGAAAAATGGGATGAAAATTTATTAACTCTAAATATATAAGAATGAATAAACGTCACGCGAAAACCACCACCACCCAAAGACCGCAATCTATTGAATTTACTTTGAATACGGATGTCGTAAAAGAAATATCTTTTACTTGTTTGTTGTATGGAGGTACAATTGATTGGGGAGATGAAGAAATAGAGCACAGAAATAATACTATTTCAGATTTGAATACTTTTTTTACGCACGAATACACGTGTGCAATGGGGATTGTTACGGTCAAAATATCTGGCACGAAGATTTGTGAATTTTCTATCCAAGATGTAAAACTTGTTGATTTTAAGTTGATTAATTGTGATTTTCTGCATCGTTTGTATATCGTTAATTGTAACTTGCAGAGCTTAAAATTTGATCGTAGTAACCTCTTGGTGCTATTTTGTGGCTGTAATTGTCTTGAAGAATTGCAGGTGGATACTTTACCTAATATGGCTATATTAAATTGTGAAAATAATTACATCAAACATCTGGATTTAACAGCGAATTTAAGTTTATGTTGTTTAGAATGTAAGTGTAATAATTTGTCTGAAATACAAATTTCAGAACAAAATACCAAATTACATTATTTGCATTGTAGCTTTAATGCTCTTTCTAAAAATGCTCTTGATGAAATATTTACTATTTTACTTGATGCCGTTGGCGTGTTGGGGCTTGAACTTGATTTCGCGTATAATCCCGGCACGAGTGAAATTGATAAATCTGGTTTTAAGGAATTATTTTGGGATGTAAAAAATATCTACTATGAAAAGTTGGTAGCACGTTTCACTGAATATACGAAAGAGTGCGTTTAGCACTCTTTCTCTTTAATTAGATGTTTTAGTTTCGGATCTTTTTTTATTCGCTTTAATTCGTCGAGTACAATTTGTTGAATATCTTCCTTGATGCGGATGTAATTTGCTTGAATCGTTTCTTGCATCCTATCATTTTCATCTTCGTCTTGAAAATTTGTGATTGGTGGCAGCTTCTTGTAATTGGCAGCTTCCTGTTTCACCTTTTCATTATCCACTACAATTTCACAATGGAATATCTTCTGCTCAATACGTTCATTGAAATTATCACTGACTGCACCCACGAACATACCCTGTGTAAGATTGGAAATTTTGGACGGCGGTATCAAGCTATCCATTTGTGTAGAAATGGAAGTTGATTTATCGTTGCGGTTGATAGTCATGCTTTGCCGCTTTTGCAGCACCTTTCCGAACCTTTCGGACAGAGTTTTCGCCGTTTCGCCAACTACCTGACCACTAAAAATATTACCTACTGTATTTTCGATAACCCGGCTCTCTTTATCCCCGTAATCTCGGCGTAACTGACTGAAATCCTGAAAGCCCAAACAGACTGCCACCTTGTTGCTTCGTGCCGTTGCTATCAGGTTATCCAGTCCCCGAAAATAGATGGTCGGTAATTCGTCAATAATTACAGAGCTTTTCAGTTGGTGCTTCTTGTTTATCAACTTTACAATGCGGGAATTATACAACCCTAAAGCACAGGAATAGATATTTTGGCGGTCGGGATTGTTACCTACCACCAGTATTTTAGGTTCTTCCGGATTGTTAATATCCAGTGAAAAATCGTCCCCAGTCATTACCCAAAATAAAGCCGGGCTTATCATGCGGGAAAGCGGGATTTTAGCACTTGCAAGCTGCCCCTGCAACTGGTCTTGAGCGTTGGATTCCCAAGCGTCCATGAACGGTGAAAGGTAGTTCTCCAATTCGGGATAACTCGTTAAAATCGTGAATGTATCAGCATATTTCTTGTTCAGAAATTCGATGGCGTGAGGGAATGTACAATACTTACCTCCTTGATAGATTTTTAAAAACCAAATGATAGAAGCTAGCAAAATAATCGGACTTTCTACAAAGAAATCTCCCTGTTTGGTTATCCAACTGCGGTTAAGATTTAGCATGATTGTATAACTGGCTTCGTATGCGTCCGATATGTCCGTCATGAATGCCGGATTTATCGGGTTACATCGGTGGCTCTCGCGGGGATTGTCAAAATTGATAATGTAAAATTTAGGGTTTACCTTATACCCGTCCAAATGCTTGATTAAATGGTTATAAGCTATTTCCGAAAGGTCGGGAAATTTGTAGTCATAAATATAAACAGCAAACCCTTTTTCGATTTGTTGTTTGATGTAGTTATTGACTACCGCGTACGATTTTCCCGAACCGGGCGTGCCCAATATCATGCTTGCTCTGAACGGGTTTACAATGTTTATCCACCCATCGTTCCATTTCTTTTTATAGTAAAACCGGGTCGGTAAATTTACGGAATATTCGTTCTCTATCAGACGAGTTTCCTGTACAAAACTTTCGTTTTCAGTATTAAAAATATCATCTAGCAAATTATTTTTTAAAAGTCGTGAAATCCAGAGTCCCGCGATTAAAAGAGATAGGTACCCAACTGTCATGGTGAGGATATACAGAATTGTCCTATTTTCAGAGGATAACACAACATCCCATATCCACCAATTCAAGAAAAAAAGGATATAACCGATGCTTAGGAATACATAAATCTTGCTCCATGTAATTTTTTCATTTTTTACCCCCTTTGTCCCTAAACAAGATAGAGCGAGAAATACTACTGAAAAAAGTTTAGTGTACAGGATATTGGAGAATAGCCCTGTGCTACGCTGGAAGTTCAACAAAATTTTATCGACGACCCCGATATTGATACCCCATTTCTGTATTATAGGGTAACAGAACCAATATATATTTATGGATACGAACAGAATGCTAATAGCTCGCATGAAATCCATTACGCGGGCTAACCCGCGTAGATCATCTTCTTGTTGCATAATAATTGTTTCGTGGTTTATAAATTCTTTTTTCTTCTTTTTCTCCGGCGTTTCCGTTGGTCTACCGAATAGATGTCATTGCCAAATGTTTCCTGTCCCGTGATGGAATTAGAAATGAATGTTCCGTTTCCGAAATCTATACCGGGAGATAAGCTAGGGCGAATAGTCCTGCTATCGTTAGGAATACTTTTATTGAACCGTTCGTTAAACGCATTTGCGGAATACTCTTTGCCTAGGCGTGAACCGTTCAGCACCACCCGGCTGTCGTGGTCGATGAATGTAACTCCATAAATACGTTTGCTAGAGTTCTGCCGGAATATCACGTTAATCCCTTTCTTCCTCAATTCCTTTTCAAACTGTTTGCGGGTCCGCGAGCCATTAAAGGCCTCGGAAACCGCTTGCCGGGTATGTTCTTTGAGTTTTTTCTCTTTTATTCTCTTTGTAGATGTTGCAATCTTTCGTGAAATTGCATTGTAACTCACTGATCTTGATATACGTGATGCCTTAATTGGATTGCCTTTTTTTTCTCCTTTGTCGTTAGTTGCTGAATAAATAATACCATGATAGGGTTTCCCGGCTGCTTCTCCTTTTATTTCTTCAACGTGAATATTGTAAAGAGATAACAAGGCTTTGTATTCCGTAAAACTTTCGAAATAGTAACTACTTATTAGAGCTTTAACCGTGTTAGAGATTTGGTGTTTCACATCACCGTCCCGGTAGTTCACTTTCTTTAGTTCCGGGTATTCTGAACAATTTTGCTTTTCTGCTGGATGAAGGTTATATTTTTTTTCTAGTTCATCTGTTATTTTTTTACTGCGAACGTGTTCAAAAGAATCGTTAATTTTTTTCCCATATTCGTTTGTCCGGACAGAAACAATATGAACATGATGACGGTTTATATCTTCGTGCTTGAACACCATAAAGGGTTGATTAATATAACCGAGTTTTTTCATGTATTCTTGTGCGATTTCGGAAAACTGTTCATCCGAGAGCTTATCATCAGGGTGTGGATTTAAAGATATATGAATGATGTTTTTTTTCGTCCGAATACCCTCTGGTATATACTTGTTGAAGCATTCTATACACTTATGAATGTCAAACACTCCGTTATAATTTTCCGAAATTTTGTTAGTGAATAAAACCTTTCCTTTCTCTTGATCCACCTTGTTTTGATTGTAAGCAAGTGCACCATACAATGATTTACCGACACTAATTTTCGCTATCATGATTCATGTATTTGTTTTCAAAATCTTGTGTCAGGTTTATAATTTGTTGGCTAAGCTTGATTAATTGTATGGTTTCTTTTTCTAATTTGAAGAGTAAAACACGGGCTTTATTTTCGCTGAAATTAGTGTTTAGTACTTTTACAACTTGATTATAATTTACCCCGATCGACCGGAATTGAGCAAATATGTTTGTCAAACGGGAATAATAATCGTGTGCGGACTTGTCAATTTTAAGCACTCGAAAGGGTTCTGAAAAAATTCTTTTCACGATAAATTTTGATTTATTTGTCATTCCGGTTTGCTCCATTAGCGTTAAAAAGCGTGTATTATCTGCGGCGTTCAAGCGGATATAATACCGGTATGTTGCCGGATCGACCGTTTCCCGTTTTGTTGAGTTTTTATTTTTCATGAGTTTTTATTTTAGGATTTACGACTTCGGAGTGAATACCCCGGCTATCTGCCGGGTAAGGGTTTTTGTCGGACAAATGAATATTTGTCGGACAAAGACACACCTTGCTATGTTCTCTCGAACATAAAAACCAATTCCTTGTGGATTTTGCTTTAAAGAATCTACCGTCTTTTTTTTCATGTCGATACTGTGAATCGTTTTGCTCGAAGTTACTGTTTAGAGATTTGAAACACTGTATTTTGTGTTTGCCAATAGCGAACAGTTATTTGCCAATTTCACCATTGAAAATGCTTGCGTGCAGGTAAATTGATATGATGAATGATCGGATGGAGGACTGGCGGAAAGATTGATTGATTGATTGATTGATTGATTGATTGAGTGATTGAGTGAGTGAGTGAGCGGATGATTGAGTGAGCGGATGATTGAGTGATATGTTGATTTATTGAATCATCGAATGAATGATTGTTTGGTGGAAAGGATGAATGAAGGGTAGACAATATCGGACAAAAAGGGACAAAAAAGGAATAACTTTTATTTTGAAGCTCTTTTAATATTCTTTTGTTCTGAAAATAATTCAAAACAAAGCATATGAAACAAGTTTTTTTAAGTTTTGCGAACCAAAAAGGAGGTTGCGGGAAATCTTCTATGACCGTCTTAATGGCTAGTTATCTACATTATCTTACACGGTTGAATGTACTTGTGGTTGATGCGGATTACCCTCAATACAGTATTTACAATTTGCGCAAACGCGATTTAGATTTAATAGAGAAAGATTCTTATTTTAAACGACTTGCTTATAGTCAATTGAAAACTCAGGAAAAAACAGCGTTCCCGATTTTACGAAGTACGCCGGAGAATGCTATTGGAACGTTAAAAGAGTATTTACATTCTTCTAAAACTATCTATAATGTAGTTTTGTTTGATCTACCGGGAACGGTGCAGAGTAATGGTGTTTTGGCAACTTTGGCGGGGATGGATTATGTTTTCGTTCCTCTTCTTGGGGATCGTTTAGTTTTGGAGAGTAGTTTCGCGTTTGTCAAAACATTGAATGATGTGTTTGTTAAAGATGAAAAGATGCGCTTAAAACATCTTTATTTGTTTTGGAATCAAGTTGATGCGAGAGAAAGAAATGATCTATACGATTTGTACAATAGAATAATACAACAACTACATTTTAATCTATTAGATAATAAAATTTTGGATACAAAGCGGTTTCGAAAGGAAATACTGGCCGATAAAAGGATAGTATTTCGTTCGACGCTGTTTGCTCCTTCTCGTCAGTTCGTGAAAAGTAGTGGACTTGAGAATCTATTTTCTGAAATTATAAAGATCGTTGTGCGATGAGTAAAGATGAAATTAACGAATTACTGTTGAAAAAAATGATTGCCGGGGAGGATGTTTCCGAGCAAAAAGAAAAAGAGATTGAGGTAAAATCAAGGCGAAAAAAGGACTATTCTTCTACTTTCTTGATGATAAATTCTTTGTCAGAGAGGCACGGCGTGTATATAAGCATGAATAATTATTTACGAGTATCGGCATTCATCAGGCTACTGGGTACAAAGCTGACATTGGGAGGTTTTATTGATAACATCTTGAACGTCCATTTTGAACAGTTTGGTGATGAAATTTCTAAAATGATCGAACAACAAATTTCAAAATTGAAACCATGATAATTTTGATAATCATGGTCGTTTTAATTTTAACGATCTACTATTTGTGGATTTATTTACATGATACAGACGTGAAAAAAGAAAGAGATCAACAAGTATCGAACAATTGTAATGATATTATAGGAGAAAGTAAGTTTGATAATAGACAATTTTGGACAAAAACAGGCATTGGACTTCCGATCACAAAAGAAGCGAATATTGAGAATACATTTGTATTAGAGGGAGAAAATGAACCTGTTCTGCTGGAAGAAGATTTAATAGAGGCAGAGTATGAAGATGAGGATTCCGGTGTAGCGAGAGGTATTCGTTTTGAGGAAATTGTTTACGTGATAAAAGAGGAAGAGAGTACTGGTGAAAACACGGAGGTGTATGATTCGGTCATGAAACAGATTCAAGAAAATCGGGAAAAGATGGAAGATATGTTAGATAGTATTGAAATTGAATAGTAGTGAATTATGAAAGAAATAGAATACGGTTAATATTTTAATGCTTTGATAGTCAGGTAAATAATTAATCATAGCCACGGCAATACCGGGGCATAAAACAAAATCGGAAATGAAAAGAATATTTTTTTCGATGCTATTTATTAGCATCGCCGGGTCTTTATTTGCCCAAGGCAACGGCTCTGCGGGAATTGAAGAAGCTACGGTTATGATCGTTTCTTATTTCGATCCAGCTACAAAATTGGTTTTCGCAGTAGGTGCGGTTTGCGGGTTAATTGGGGGAGTCAAGGTATTTAACAAGTTTAGCGCGGGCGACCCCGACACGAGTAAAGTCGCTGCCAGTTGGTTCGGAGCCTGTATATTTCTTATCGTGTCAGCCACGATCTTACGATCATTTTTTCTTTAAAAAGGGTATTATGAAATATCAAATTCATAAAGGCGTGGGTAAATCGGTTGAGTTCAGGGGATTGAAGAGTCAGTATCTTTTAATTTTTGCGGTCGGACTCTTGGCAATATTCTTTGTGGTTATAGTATTGTTTATGGTTGGAGTGAATAATTTATTTTGTATCGTGTTCGGGTTAATAGCCGCTTCCGTGTTGGTTTGGTTGACTTTTAAGCTAAATAGGGTGTACGGGGAACACGGGTTAATGAAATTGTTCGCGAATAAACATCGTCCTCGCTTCTTGATTAATCGGAAATTAATTCATCATTTTATTAAGCAAAATCATGCGTAATACACTAAAAGCGACGACGCTAGAAAATAAATTGCCTTTGCTGTCCGTTGAAAATGATTGTATAATTTCAAAGGATGCAGACATTACGGTATGTTTTCGTGTGGAGTTACCGGAAATATTTACTATTACGGCTGCCGAGTACGAACAAATACACGGTGCTTGGGTAAAAGCTATTAGCGTGTTACCTCAATATTCTATTGTTCATAAGCAAGATTGGTTTATCGAGGAAAAATACGAAGCTGATTTTGAAAAAGAAATGACTTTTTTAGAGCGTTCGTCGGAACTACATTTTAATGAACGTCCGTATTTAGAGCATAGTTGTTATTTGTATTTAACGAAGACAACGAAACAGCGAGCCCGTCAACAAAGTAACTTTTCCACGCTTTGCCGTGGAAATATTATCCCGGGTGAAGTAAACAAAGAATCTTTTACCTGTTTTCGTGAAAGCGTGGAGCAGTTTAAAAAAATAATGGATGATTCAGGGTGTATCAGGTTGACAAGATTAACCGGGGATGAAATTATCGGAACGCCGGAATCAACGGGATTGATCGAAAAATATCTATCGTTATCAGACTCAGGTAGTTTACAAGATATTAAGTTACACACGGATCATGTACGCGTGGGAGATAAAATAACTTGTTTACACACGTTGTCAGACGTGGAAGATTTGCCGGGTTTCGTCAGTACAGACACGGAGAATAAGGCATATTCGACGGATCAAACTTCCTGCGCTCTTTCGTTTGGTGGAAATTTGGGATTGTTGTTAGATTGTAACCATATCTATAATCAGTACGTGTTTTTGGATTCAACCCCGGAAATTTTACACAAATTTGAAAAGTCCGCACGGACGATGCTTTCACTCTCCCGTTATAGCCGAGCGAATCAAATAAATAGAGAGTGGATTGAGTTATTTTTAAACGAGGCACACTCCAAAGGACTCACGGCGGTACGATGTCACGCGAATGTTATGGCTTGGGGTGAAAATGTTTCAAAACGGGTTAAGAATGAGGTCGGTAGTCAGATTACCGCGATGGGCTGTAAGGCTCGTTATAATACAAGCGATGCCGCGACACTTTTTTGGGCTGCAATACCCGGTAACGCGGGCGATTTTCCAGCCGAAGAGTCATTTTATACATTCTTGGAGCAAGCGGTATGCTTTTTTTCGGAAGAAACAAACTATACATCTTCTCTTAGCCCGTTCGGTATTAAAATGTGTGACCGTGCCGGAAAACCAATTCACGTGGATATTTCGGACGAGCCTATTCGGGCAGGAATCACAACCAACCGGAATATGTTTGTCGTGGGGGGATCTGGAAGTGGAAAGAGTTTTCTCATGAACCATATTGTAAGACAATACTGGGAACAGGCAACGCATATTGTTATAATAGATGTTGGAAATAGCTACAAGGGGTTATGTAACTTGATTAACAAAAGGACAGGAGGGCAAGACGGTATATATTTTACATACTCGGATGAATCGCCAATCTCGTTCAATCCTTTTTTTACGGATGATAAAGTTTTTGATATAGAAAAACGGGAGAGTATCAAGACTCTCATTATGACTTTGTGGAAAAAGGATACCGAGCCAGCCACGAGAGCGGAAGAGGTAGCACTTTCCAACGCTATCTCGGAATATATAAACAGGATCAAAGTAAATGAATCGTTAGAGCCTGATTTTGACGGGTTTTATGACTTCGTGAAGACAGATTATCAGGAACTTTTAAGAGAAAAAGGAGTCCGAGAAAAGGACTTTGATATTTTCAATTTTTTAAACGTGTTGGAGCCTTACTACCGGGGAGGTGAATATCATTTTTTACTCAACTCGGATAAAAAACTCGATTTATTACATAAGCGATTTGTGATTTTCGAGGTCGATTCAATTAAAGATCATCCAATTCTTTTCCCAATCGTGACCTTAATTATTATGGAAATGTTTATAAATAAAATGCGTAGACTCCGGGGAGAACGAAAAATGATAATTATAGAGGAAGCGTGGAAGGCTCTTATGAACCGGGGAATGGAGGAATATATTAAATACCTGTACAAAACGGTGCGTAAGTTCTTTGGAATTGCCGTAACTGTCACGCAGGAAATTGACGATATTATTTCATCTAAGATTGTAAAGCAATCTATTATTAATAACTCCGATGTAAAGATTTTACTGGATCAACGAAAATTCTTAAACAAGTTTACAGAGATTCAATCCCTATTAGGATTGACAGAAAAAGAAAAAGCACAAGTGTTATCTGTTAATATGGCAAATGACTCTCGCAGAAAATACAAAGAAGTATTTATTAGTTTGGGAGGAACACGGTCGGCAGTGTACGCAACCGAAGTTTCAGAAGAAGAATATCTAACCTATACGACGGAAGAACAAGAGAAGCTAGAAGTACAGCAACGTGCTGAAAAATTAGGAAACATCGAATTAGCAATCAAACAGCTTGCCCGTGAAAAACGGGAAAATAATTAATTTAATCATCTTAATATGTTTAAAATGACACGAATAGAGCAAAATGGTTCGGAAAAACGACAAGGTTTTTCTTTAGAGGAAATGGTTGATTTTGCAGATCAGCAAACGGGTAACTCAGAATTGAATTTGGATGATGTTTGTGGGTGTTGGCGAAGTCGAGAGCTAAGCCCATCGCTATTAATATACAAAGATCATAGTCAATACAGAATAGCAATTTTATGTATTAACGAATACGGGGAAGTAATCCCGGAAATTAATGCTTTGAAAGAAGAAATATTAACTCTTGATGAGGACGATATTTTGAGAGTTTGGGGATTGGGAGAATACGAGAAAATGCAAACGGAACATAATTCGGAAATAGTATGAAGAAGATATTATTAATTATAAGTGTTGTGCTTTCTTCCATGTTCGTGAAGGCACAAATTCCGGTAACAGATGTTGCAAATGTTACGCAGAGTATTGTAAATTCTATCCAACAAATCGTGCATACCTCCACGACTGCGACAAACATGATAAATAATTTTCAAGAAACGGTTAAACTTTACGAACAAGGTAAGAAGTATTACGATGCCCTAAAAAGCGTGAGTGACTTGGTGAAGGATGCCCGGAAGGTACAAAAAACGGTTCTTCTCGTTGGGGAAATCTCTGATATTTTCGTGAATAACTACAAACGGATGTTGACGGATAAAAATTTTACTACAAGAGAGTTAGAGGCTATTTCTTTTGGGTATACACGTTTATTACAGGAGGCTACCGACCTGCTATTGGAATTGAAAAACGTTGTGACTATCACAAAATTGAGTATGACGGATAAGGAGCGTTTTGACTTGATTGATCGTGTTTACCGGGATGTAAAACACTATCGGGATTTAGTGAATTATTATACCCGGCGGACTATTTCAGTTTCTTGGCTCCGATCAAAAAAGAAAAATGATACAGCTAGAGTCCTAAACTTGTATTCAACAAGTGATGAAAGATATTGGTAATTAATAAATAAGATATGGTATTAGGCGAAGGATTTGACAATTTGCATCAAGTGTTACGCAACGCATATGACGAAATGATGCCCCTTTGTAGCGATATGGCAGACGTGGCACGTGTTATCGCGGGAATAGGAGCCTTATTCTATATTTCTATGAAAGTTTGGCAATCACTCGCTCGTGTAGAACCGATAGATGTTTACCCGTTGTTGCGACCTTTCTGTATTGGTTTATGTATTATGTTTTTTCCGCTTGTCCTGCAAGCGATAAATGGGGTTCTTTCCCCTGTTGTCGTGGGTACGAGTTCGATTTTGTCGAAGCAAGTATTTGATTTAACGGAATACAGGAAACAAAAAGATCGCTTGGAATACGAGGCTATGGTTCGTAACCCGGAAACCGCGTATATCGTGTCGAGTGAGGCGTATGATAAGGAATTGGAACAATTGGGTTGGAGTCCCTCGGATTTGATGACAATGATGGGAATGACTATCGAGAGGCAATTATATGAACTACGCAAAGGTGTAAGGGATGCGTTTCAGGCGTTTTTGGAATTTCTATTCCAGTCGGCAGCCTTGATAATAGACACGATCCGAACCTTTTTTCTTGTAGTCCTATCAATACTGGGGCCTATCGTCTTCGCGATAAGCACATTTGAAGGACTGCAAGCATCCTTAACCAATTGGCTTACAAGGTATATTTCTGTTTACTTGTGGCTTCCCGTGTGCGATCTTTTTAGTACATTATTATCTAAGATACAGGTGCTTATGGTGCAAAAAGACATAGCTGCATTGAGTGATCCGTTATTTGTACCTGATGCGAGTAGTGGAGTGTATATTATTTTCATGTTGATTGGCATTTTCGGGTATTTCCTTGTTCCAACCGTGTCGGACTGGATTGTGAAAAGTGGTGGTGTTGGTAATTACCAAAAACATTTGAATGATACTGCAAATGCTGGAGCTTCTTTAGGAGGAAGTACGGCGGGAAAAATAGCCGGGACAATAATAAAATAATAGTATGTTCAAGAGTTTAAAAAATATTGACAGTAGTTTTAAGCAAGTTCGTTTTGTGGTTATCGTGTTTTTAATCACGTGTGCGGGAATAACGGGATATAGCGTGTATAGCGCCTATAATTTCGCTGAAGCACAACGACAGAAGATTTACGTGCTGGATCAGGGGAAATCTTTAATGCTTGCTTTAGCGCAAGATTTATCCACGAATCGCCCGGTAGAGGCGAGGGCGCACGTGTGTATGTTTCATGAACTTTTTTTCACGATCGCGCCGGACAAGCAAGCGATCGAGGGCAACGTAAGACGGGCTTTATTTCTTGCAGATCGTAGCGTGTATAATTGTTATAAGGACTTGGAGGCAAAGGGATACTACAATCGCATGATTAGTGCAAATATTAACCAAAAGATTCAGATTGATAGTGTCGTATGTAATTTTAACCACTACCCTTATGCGGTTACTACTTACGCGAAACAACTTATTATTCGTGAAACAAGCGTGACAGAACGCAATCTAGTAACCCGGTGTAATTTACTGAATACTGTAAGAACCGATAATAGCCCGTTTGCTTACATGATTGAGAAATTCGAGATAACTAATAATGAAGATATTAAAACAATAAAACGATGAAAGTATTTAAACGAATACCCGATAAAATAGACTTGCATATAAGAAAGCTATGCAATTGCCTTTCTCCCATGCAAAAAATAGTTTTGACAGTGATACTATTTGCCTTATTCTTTTTGGCTTCTCTTTACACGATTGCATTTACAGCCTACCAGATTGGTAAAAAAGATGGAAAGTTCATACAGATTGAACATGTTCATCCCGTGCCAATTATAAAACAAAATAAAGAATTGTATGATGAAATGGAATAACAAAGGAGAGGGGAAACAATTAACTCCTAAACAAAGACTTCAAAGGCAGAAGTTAATCGTGTATCCTATTTTTGCCGTGATCTTTATATTCGTGATGTATTTTATATTCGTTCCTTCGTCAACAAGAAAGGATAATATTGAGGAGGTGAATGGTTATAACGTGAATATACCCGTGTCGGAAGGTGATAATATAACGAATGATAAAAAGGCAGCTTACGAGGCAGAAGATATTAGGCAGAAGCAAAACGAGAGGAAGACATTAGAGGATTATGCTTTTGAACTTACCGCACGGGAAGAAGAGAGTAAATCATTATCACTTTTACCAGAAAAAGAGGATCAGGCAACAGGTGTAGTTACTTCGGTAACGACATATAAAGATTTAACGAAAGAGATGCAATCTTTTTATCAGCCCATTAATAAAGAAGATCGAGAAAAAGAAAATTTGCAGCGACAAATTGAACAATTACAGCAACAATTACAGGGAATACAGACTCAACCGAATCAACAGGAATTGATGGAAGAATCTTATAAACTTGCCGCGAGATATTTAAACGTGCAAGCCGCGGAAACAGCCATGCCTACGTCACCCGTAACCTTGGTAAATGAAGAGAACAAGAGGGACGTTAATCCCGTGTGTGGAGTATCGGACGGGGTGGTGTCCCGGCTTGGGGCCGCCAACTCGAACAGAGTGGTGTCCCATCTGGGGAACACTAACCCGAACAGTCGGTTTTATTCACTTTCTAGCGTAGAAAAATCGACTTGTACCCTAATAAAAGCGTGTGTTTACTCTGATTTGGTTCTTTTTTTCGGGGAGAATACGGGAGTACAGAAAGTTTCTTTACGATTACTTGAAGCTATGCAAGTTGGGAGTATAATTATTCCTCGAAATACTCTTCTTACCGGGATTGCAAGGTTGAGGGATAAAAGATTAACAGTCACCGTGGATAATCTAATATATGATAACAAGATAATAAGTATTTCATTAAAAGTGTTTGATATGGATGGCTTAGAAGGAATAAATGTTCCGGGAAGTCAAGAGCTTAACAGTACGAAGGAAACAGCTTCTGCTCTAACTGGAAATTTAGGTACTTCTATAAATTTAAATGGTTCTGCCGGGCAACAGTTAGCATCGGATCTCGCAAGGGGGGTAATTCAAAATGCGGCTTCTTATTTGGGTAAGAAGATAAAAACAGTAAAAATCACTTTAACTGGGAATTACATGGTCTATTTAACTAACAGGATGTAAAGATGAAAACTGTATTTATAATAATCTTTTTATTCTCATTTAATTATTCCGGTTTTACGCAACAGGATTCCATAAAAAAAATAGAAATGGAAGTTTCCCATGTGAAGACGGTACACGTTATTTTCTCGTCAGCGATCACTTATGTTGATTTGGGTTCTTCGGATATAATAGCGGCTAAGGCTCCGGGGGTGGAAAACATTTTGCGGGTAAAATCGGCGGTAGAAAACTTTACCGAGGCAACTAATTTCACTGTAATAACGGAAGATGGAAATTTTTACTCTTTCGTTGTACGGTACAATAGTAAGCCGAAGCGATTAAATATTCTACTCCGGGATGATAATATACTCGTGGAAGGAGAACATGACGTATCCCCCGCGGTCGTGGATAAAATTACAAGGGCTATTTACAAGAACAATCAAAATGATATTAAGTATCTTGGTTGTAAACGGTACGCGATGCAGATGCTTGTAAAATCCATTTTCGTGTATAAAGGTTTGTTTTTCGTGCATATTGTTATTAAAAATAACTCGAATATCCCGTTTGACGTGGAATATATTCGTTTCATGATTCAGGAACGAAGGCTGATAAAAAGGACTGCAAGACAAGAAATTCAAGTAAATACAGTAAAAGCATTTAACGAGCAAAGAACAATTGAGGAAAATTCTATTGCTAGGGCAGTATACGTTTTGCCGAAATTTACTATATCAAGCGATAAAATTTTTATAGTTCAATTAATAGAAAAAGGGGGAGCTAGAAATCTGACTATACAGATAGAGAGCGAGGATTTCTATAACGCAAAAACAATAGAGAATCTAAAATTGAGATAATATGAAAAAGATGATTACACTTACGTGTATCGTACTGTTTGTCGGTACGATAGAGGGCTTTGCACAGCGTTGTTTACCGAAACAATGGGGCATAGAAATAAATGGAGGATGGAGCGACGGTTATCCATTAATAAAGAATCGAAATTTGGATTATTCTTTAGGACTAGCCTTTTTTCGATATTCTCAAAACCAAAACAAGTGGTCTGCTGGCGTCGAATACATGGAAAAAACGTTTTGTTACAAGTGCAATGCTGTTCCTGTTTGTCAATTCCTAATTTCTGGAGGATACTTTACAAATATTTTATCTAATCGAGTGAAGAGTTTATTTTTCAATCTTGGGGGGATGTTTTTAGCGGGTTATGAATCTATAAACTGGGGCGTGAGAAGTTTTTGCGATGGGGCAAGCCTGAAAGATGAAAATAAATTCGTGGGAGGTGGTTGCTTAGGGATCGAATTAGAAACCTATATTACAAATCGTTTCCTCGTATCTCTACGCGCAAGAGAGAAAATACTAATCAACTCTGTCAAAACTTTTCATTTTGAATATTCCATAGGGATTAAATTTATTATTAAATAGTTATGAGAAAAATATTAATATTTGGTCTTTTGGCTATTGCAATGAGTTGGTGCGGGTGTCATAATGATTGTACAGATTGTGAAGACTATACACGCACTTTAGCACTGTATGTTAAAGTGCAAGGGACCGCGAAAGATAGTATTCTGAATATCGAAGGGAATATATACAATGAAATCACCGGGGTACGGACTGTATTTGCAACGGTTAGACAAGATAGTATTTATTCTACTAATATACAGGTATTTGAAGACTTAACTCGTTGCGAATGTGAATTAGATGTTTTTCTAAAAGGGGACAAAAAACGTGTTTTGATTGACCTTACAAACAAGTTAGAATTTTCAGAATCCCGGATACAAGTTATTTCTATTGATATAACTTTTGGTCTTTTGGGATTAGAGGTACACGTGACCGACTATCAACCGGATCATGAAATCGAGTTAGAATCTTTTAAAAATTAATCATGAAAATAAGCTTATTATTAATATGTATGTGTTTGGGATGTTCTTGTGTCCGAAAGGATATTTCAGAAAATGTTCCAATCTCTTTGAACGTAAGCATTGCGTCTTTAAGGAGGGCAGTAAACACGCTCCCTGATGGTGCAGAGTTAGGAATATATGTCGCGGAAGATTCGCCAGAAAATAATTATAATGGTGTAGCTTATCAAAATATTCACGCGGTAGTTGCCGGAGGACGATTAGAACTTGACGAGGACATCATGTTAAGTTCAACGATGGCTAACATATACGTGTATTCGCCTTACAAAACAACTTTTACCGATCCTCGTGCAACGAGAGTAACAACGAAGGCGAGTCCGGACTTTTTATTAGGTAAGGTCGAAGGTATAAACAATCTTAACCCAAATGCTAATATTATACTACAACACATGTATTCCGTTATTCGGTTTAAGATAAGAAACCTTTCCGGGAAAACAGTTTATTCAAGTATCCTGAATATAACATTAAGAAATAACGAAGGCTATACAAACCTATCTGTTTTGGGAAAGGTGGATATGAAAGACAGTTCGATAGTACCTGCTTTGCCTAGCGCGCATGCGGTTTCTATTTCGTTCAGCCCGTCGTATAAAATTTCAAGTGATTTTCCTGATGACGACAATAGCATATCAATGACCGTAATTCCAACGCCTGTATTGTCGGGAGAAATGATTTTAGAGGTCGTTTTCTCTCCAACCGATCGACGTTCTTTTGAAATTCCCCCGATAAATTGGGAATGCGGGAAGATTTACACTTACAATTTATCAATAACCAATTGAAAATACATAAAACAAGCAGACATGAGAACATTAATATATTTTTCAATTTTTCTGTTGGTGAGTTGCACGAAAAAAACAGAGATAAATAATGATAATTCCGTACGCTTAGAAATTAGCTTGGAATCCGATTTGTCCCGTTCAGCCTCTTCGAGTTTGCTGCCAGTTGGTAGTGAAATAGGCATTTTTATCGTCGAATCCGTAAACATGGAAGCGATTTATGATGGGGAAGAAAGGTATCGCAATATTCGTGTAGTCAGGACAATTGACGGTTGGAGAATGGATCAGGACGTAATTTTAAAATCATTTCCCGGAAAAGTTTTAGCGTACTACCCGTATAAAGAGGGAACAGATTTTTCGATCCCTTTAAATTCGGAAGAGGATAAGACGTTTCTTTTTGGTCAGGGTGAAACCGAGGTTAGCGAAAGTTCGACGAAAGTGCTAATCCGGATGCAATCTCCTTTCACGATCGCCCGGTTTTGGTTGAAACAATCTGCTCCCGGAAGTTCTGTATTCGCGACAGAATTACGCCTGCGAAACGATCCTCAATTCACGTCGTTGTGTATCCGGGGAAATGTTGGTCTTTCCACGCAATCCATAAATCCGGTACTCAGTAGTCCGCATATTAGCGTGATTGACGATCAAGGATATATTTGGTTTACGGATAAGTATAGAAATGTAGATTTTTTCGTGTTTCCGTGCCGAATGCGCACTGCTGAAATCATATTCGAGGCACGCATAGATGATCGTTATTATCAATATGTAATTCCTCCAGCGACTTGGATTCCGGGTATGGTAAACGAATACTATCTCACGTTCAATAACAATTGAATATCTATATATCTCTTATTATTTTAATTAATCTAAAATCTATTTTTATGAAGACAATTTATTTTTTTATCGCCGTATTTGTAAGTGCAATATTTTGCACGAGTTGTTCTAAACCCGATGCAGAGGTCACGCCAGCAAGGAGCGAATTAGAAGTAGCTACCAATTTGGAAGCAATGACCTCAAGGGCTTCTTTTCCAACAAGTACGGAAATGGGATTATTCATTACAACTGGAAGTATCGGGAACGTGTACGATAACACGAGTGCGAACAGTAATGTTAAAGCGGTTTTAGGTGCTTCCGGTTGGGTGTTAACACCCCCGGTTTATCTCTCGGCTAATAATGCAACGATTTACGCTTATACTCCTTATTCCTCGTCAGTGTCAAGTGGAACGAGTATTCCGGTAAATGTTACTTCTGCGGTTGCAGACTATTGCTACGGGAAATCGTCCGGCACTATTAACGCTAAAAGCCCCACGGCAACAATAACAATGTCGCACGCCCTAACTAAGGTTCGTTTCAAAATCTCTAAGGCATCGACTTACACGGGAACGGGAAAACTCACGGAAATCTCGATCAACGGTAGTACAAACAACACGATTTGCGCACAAGGTACGTTAAACATTAGCACGGGAGTAATAACGGCAACCACAACGTCAGCGCACACGATCACGCGAACCAACGCGAGTGGGTTGTACACGATCACGGCATCAGCCCCAACGGATGCACAAGCGGCGGTTTTAGATTTTACCCTTATTCCTGCGAACTTTCAAGCCAAAGAGATTTCAATGTCGTTTACGATCGACGGTAAAATCTTCACCTTTTCGGTTCCTGCCGGGACTTGGGAGAAATCGAAAATCAACACTTACACTTTAAGCCTTGGAGGTACCGGGCTAACTATGAGTAATGTATCCGTAACTGTCACGGAGTGGGCTGCTGGGGTAAATGCATCGGGAGAACTTAAATAGATTTATTCATACGAGGGGGAATAATCCCCCTCCTTTTTACTAGAAGTATGAGATACATATATATAATAGTATTATTTGCGTCATGCACATTTGCCTGTAATGATAAGCTGGATATTCAGCAAGTGTATAAATTCACTATCGAAACAATGCCCGTTCCTTCACAAATTAAAAAGGGGGAAACTATCGAAATCCGTTTTCAGATAGAGCGTGAGGGTGAGTATAAAGACACGAAATATTACATTCGTTATTTTCAGCCGAGTGGTACGGGAGTATTGAAAACAAGCGATAAAATTGAATTTACGCCAAATGACCGCTACCCACTCTCGGACACGATATTTCGCTTGTATTATACCTCTAATAGTACAGATCAACAAAGCATAGATATTTATATTGAAGATTCTTTTGGACAAGTGGAAAAAGTAACGTTTAGTTTTACAAATCATAATAAAGAATGAATGGAAAACGACAAATTATTTGAATTAGTCAAAATAGATCCTTTTTTGCTCCGAGTATTAGAAGACGAGGATAAAACGAGAGAAGTTTGCAGAGCCGCGCTGGAAGCCTTATCAGCGCTAATCCCGAAATACGAGTTGATTGCAAATGTTCCATATTCAGATGTATGTTTAGAAACCTTACAAAAATATTGCACGGATAAGGCAGATGCTATCATGTACGCGATAAATATACCTGATGCGATTATGAATGAGGAGATTGCTGAATTTATTCTTGAAAAAAATCCTCTTGCCTTTCCTATCTTAAAAGATACTTATTTTTCTCCGGAGTTGTGTCTTTTTATTGACCGGGATAACCCTAATTATTTTAGTAAATACCCCTCCATGTTGCCACGATCAGTAAGGGAAACCGTGAACGTGTTCACGTTATCAAGGATGCTTGAACGGCGATGGGGATGCGGTGAGAATTTTTCGTTAGACGAGTTAAAGGAAATTTTACAAGGTAAACCTTTTCATATTAAAGAATCGTCCTCGGGGAAAAATGTATTTATGGAATTAGAAGGTGGTAGATTTCACATTTTACCGGAAGAAAGGAAAATACGAGAAATAAAAAAGGGACATAAATTATAATGAAATTTTTGAAGATAATTTCTTTGGTGGAGTGATTAACGAAGAAGAACGTGGAAAAGGTATGAAAGATGTAAAGAGAAATCGCCCGCGGCTCCTGCCGCGGGCGGAAATTTTTTCTCCTTCCCCTCTCCCAAAATGAACGAGCGGGCCAATATATTTCCACGCTCGTTCATTTACCGATAAATTGAAGGATTATTGAATCTTATTCAAACTTTCCTCAAGTCTTATACTTTCCACGGAGCCTTTCGGGTAGAATTTAATAATATCAAGCGGATTTTTCAGTGTTTTGAAAGTGTTTTTGATTTTTTCTACAATCTCGTGAATATCATCAAAATTAATAGCGTCTTTGTTTTTAACAGAGTCATAAGTGATATTCTCCGCGACCTTAATTAACGCTTGTTGCATCCAAGATTCTACGTCGGAAACACGAATATTTTTTTGCTTATCATCCCACGTGTTTTCCGGTATGTTAATCCCGATCTGAAACGAGTGGGCTTTACGCTCGTGTATTAACCGAAAGAAAACCGGATAGTTATTCTTTTCAACAGGAGTTTTCTTTAAATATGGTGTTATCGTTATCATGTCAAGTAATTTTTTTCAGTATGCTAATATAAGAATAAAAATAAGATTACGCGGCTTTCTTGCTCGCTTCTTGCATTTTCTTTTTTCCTTGTTTTAGTTGCTTCTTGATAGAGGCAATTTGTTCTTTTATTTTCTTGAAACGCTTGTTATACACCTCCGTGTATTTTTGTTCGATTTTTTCCACGTCATCATGGAAATGCTCTTTCGCGAAAGCTATAAAATAGTCGGAAGTAACCCCTTTCCCGAAGGCGGTACGGAACCCTTTCACTAGAAAATCTCTTTTAATGATAGTCTTTAGCTCTTCGGATAGTCCTCGTTCCACGATTTCTTTTTTCTCATTCTCGCTAACATAGTACGTGTCTTTAGTAACGCCTAAATCTTGATGATGCTTCCTGTCGAGTGCATCGAGAAGAAAGAAGTACAAATATTTTTCCTCGCTTTCTGAAAATTCAGAGTGCGGTATATCGTTTGCTTCGATGAATGCCTTCGTGTCTTTGATCGTGTTGATCGTTTTTAATTCTGTATTTCTTTTGTCCTTGTCTTGAAGGGATTTAAGTTCTTTTTGCAGTTCATTTTCTTTACTTTCCGCCTCATGTTCTTGATACTGAAAAACGATATTTTTATCTTGAATCACCACGAATCTTGTTAAAGAACCTTCTTCTTCTTTCTGTTCAAGTAATTTAATACTTTCGTTATACTCTTGCATTTTGTTTTGATAAAGTTGCGCGAGGTGTTCCTTTTCTTCTTCCGTTTCAATGTTGGAAAAATCGGGTTGTTTCGGTTCATTCGGATAATAACGACAATTCGCGTTGTCCTTTATTTCGTATTCTTGTAAAAGAAGACGTTCAATCACGGTATCATTAGTTTGACTATACACGGGTTTGCAGAGAACGGCAAGCGGATTTTCTTGTTTTATCCGGATGGCTTCGGCTGTTAGGTAGCTTGCGTTTTTCTCTTGTAGGCAAGTTGGATTCACGCATTTTCCGCTATCCTCACAGAATAGCGAAAAATTTGCCGTGTTGTGGGGACAAGAGGCGCATTCTTGCTTATTAAATTTGTAATCCTTTAAACATGATGTATAGTTGGATTCGATTCTTTTTTTCACGGCTTCTTGGGGCAAGTTGAACCAATTGGAATATGAAGTTTTATCAAAAAATCTCGAATGAACATCTTTTTGAATTTCCTCGGAATATTCACAGATAACCGCGGCAACCCCGATACCAATTTCTCCTGTTTGAAGAAGCTCCGCGAAATCGGCAATAAGATGATTAAGTTTTAAACGTACACGGATATATTTTTCGCTTTTTCCTGTACGGGAAATTAACTCGTTGATTTCCCCGCTCGTTTGCAATAACTTTTCGTATGCTTTCGCTTCCTCGATAGGGGAAATATCTTCCCTCTGAATATTTTCGATTAGGCACAATTCTTGTGCCTCTTCCGCTGTTACATCCTTGATGTAAGCGTTGATAGATTTCCAACCGAGTAATTGGGCGGCACGGAAACGCCGTTCGCCGCAAATAATGGCGTATTGGTTTTTCCCGACCGCCCGAAGGGTAAGCGGATTTATTAATCCGCTATTTTGTATACTATCGGCAAGTTCTTGAATGCTCGCGTTATCAAAACATTCCCGCACGTTTGCTTCATTCGGTTGAATCTCGTTTAAACTGACTTGTTGAAAAAATTCTTTTGTTTTCATGGTATTAAATTTTAAATATTTGAATTGATTATGATTTAGGCGCAATGGTTACGTGAGTACAAGCCTGCCGCGATAGTTTTGGCTTTCTCGCGTGAAACCTTGCGGAGTTTGCCCCCGACACATACGTAACAATTCTTTGTATCCTTGACACTCTCTACCTGTAAATATGAGAATGGTGCATTATAGCAAATTAGATTCGTCCCTTTCGAGGAATATCCCCAAAGGAAATTTCCGTTGTATGATTTAAGGTCTTTCTTGTCAGCCTCGAAGTCTTGGGATACGGTTGTATTTTCGTTTTTCACGATTTCTTTCATCCTATTGATAATATGTTTTTTCATGATAATGTTGATTTAATGTTGATAATGCTCGATTTTGCGATCATGCCACCTTATTTTTAATAACTTCTTCTTTCACTTTTTTTCCCATAGCCTCCACGTTCTTGTATTTCTGTTTTAGTTTTGCCTTGATTTTTTGCAAACGTTCATCAGTGGTGGGATCAAAGAATAAGTTATTTTGGGTTTCGTGTATTATGTATTGTTCCATAATTCGCTTTAGCCAATCTCCAATTAATTAGCCATCGCCACCGATCAAGCATTTGCCGGGGAATGTCAATAACGTGTAACGTGTCATAATTATCATAATCCCTTCGGAGCTGAAACGATATTTTTATCCAGTGTTCGATTTCCAATTCCCTTTCGGCTTTGGCGAAGTCTTTCGCCTGTTCGAACCAATCGTGTATATTTTCCTGTTTCATTTTTTATGTGATTTAGATGTTAAGTTGCTATTTTTCCTCCCGTTTTTCTTCGTTACTAGATGTATTCTTTGTAGTCCGTGATTTTCTTTCCTGCTTTCTTTACCCTTCTAATTTCAAAGGGGGACAGTTTTGCGAAATAGAACGTCTTTTCTTTCGTCCAACACAAGGGTAAATGTTTACATCTTCGGGTTTTGTTAAACGCGAAACAAAGGGAACACTTGTAGCCGTCTTTTTTCACTTCTCTAATTTCGAGGACAATGTTTTTATATTGAATAAAATCTTCTGCTTGCATAATCTAAACTGTTATATATCCGTTAATTTGCATTTAACCTCTTCGCATTTGTCTTCGAGCCTTAAAATTTCCGATACGAAGAACTCGGTCGTTTCTGCCGCGGGGGTAAAATTTGTAAGGCGATTGCACACTTCGCGGATTAAATTTTCTAGTTTCACGTCCTCGATTTCGGGGTGTGTTTTCTTTTTCTCTTTCATGGCTATATTATTTAGATTGTTTGTTTTTTATCCATTCTTCCCGTGCCTCCCTGCACTCTTTTAGGGTGGGTTTCACACAGCTAAACAATTCCCCGTCCGTATGGCGATAATCATATTGATAGAAAAATTTGCGTGGGCGGTCACGAAAAGAAAACCTTTCGTATTTTTCCTCGCCCTTGTTTTGGGTCGTTGATACTCCTTTTTCTGTTAATCTTGTCATGTTGTGTTAGATTAAAACGTTTAACATCAATAAAATAAGTATGGATATAACAATCACGTGGAGAACGAGTTTCAACAAGCGTAACAGGACACGGACAATCAGCACGAAAAGAATTATCCCCCCTAGTACCCCCGTACCCGTTTCCATTAGTATGCAAATCATGGCAAATGCGATAAACACACCTAAACATCCGATTTTCAAAAAGCGTTTCATCATTCAATAATTTTGAAAAAGTACTCGGTTGCCGAATGAACCACGACAAAGTGGTTTTCCGTTCGGAAATAATGATAAGGGTTGTAAAAGTTCAACGCTAGCATATTATAAAATGTAGGTTCAAATCGTTTGACAAGTCGGTTGATTTCTCGCTTGTTCGCCTTTACCGCACCTTTCATTAACTCTTCCCACGTGATTATATCTATACAAGAGCAACACGTTTCATATTCAATGGCTTTCACGTTATATGTAAGATTCGTTTTCATGGTATTGAATTTTAATGTTTGGGAATAAGGGGGACGGGATCGCCCCCCACGGTTCAACGACAATAGAAAACATACCCGTCCACGTAATCATACCCGTCCATGAACAAATCACGGGCGTATGCCTCGTAATCGAAATAACTTCTCGCGAAATCGGATAAATCTTCCATTGTTCTAACACATTCTTCCGCGAAGTCTTCTTCACTATCGTATTCCCCGAAATACTGGTCTTGAAAATCACGTACTAAATCGTCAATATCTTTTTTTGCTATATCGAATGAATAGTAATCTAGCCAAGCAGAGAAAGCCTCTTGCTTTGTTTCGTCCATTTCATCCATTTTATCACGAACCTCGAAAAACTTTTCCGATAGCCACGATTCACCAATAAATGCTTCCGGTATATTTTCCCAATCTTGAAACATAAACTCCGGGTCTTCCTCGTCCGAATGCAGATCACCGCACGCCTCTAAAAATTCCTCCTTATCGGAATAATCCGATAAGTTCATCCACTTGCCCTCGATACTACCACAATTGTATTTATGATACGTCCCGACATAAATAGCTGCTTCCTGTAAATTTTCCATGACTCAATTTTTTATGTTGTCGGGAAAAGCCCCCGATCGGCTAACTACTCGCGTTCTATCCTTGTCTACTTCGACCGAGGGCGGGGCTTCGTTGTTTCCCTTGTCGTTTCCCTGTCCCCTGCCTCTAGTCTACCCCTTCCTCGGACGTTCGCTTTCGTTATGCCCTAAAGGTGTAGGGATTAGGGAAAACAAGATTTTTCAAAAAAATACTACCCGACTGGCACGTGGGAGAAATATAAGGAGGTGTGGAGATTTTTTTGAAAACCAAGGGCTTGAACTTGTTTGAGCGTCCGATCCCGTAACAACCTTTGCATAACCGAGAGCGAATGACCGGGGAAGGGTTAATGATAAAACAGGGGACAACGTGGGAACGGGAAGGAAACAACAAGCACAAATTGCTTACCGCTCTGCCCCCGGAGGGGGTGCTTCGGGTTTTCCGCGAAACTTGTCTTGGGGATAGGAGCAAGATACCGTGTATCGCGGATAGCCCGGTCCGCGCTGTCAGCGGATTCGCCCGAAATAATAATATTACATGGAAAATTTTCTATCTTGGAAAGGCTAAGGTTCGGCAATATTTGTTATTTTTGATGATGTTCGTGATAAGATCGAGTGACACGTGGCTTTCCCGTTTTATCTTTCAAGGAACTTGTTAATTATGTAATGTTGAATCAATAATATTTTTATATGGTTAGTTTTGACTACGATCCTGTCAAGTCTTGCATTGCCTTGTGCTTCGAGTGTTCTGAATGCGGTAGCCAACAAAAGACGAAGAACTTTCGTATTCCGTCGCCTAATTATGATGACGTGGATAATTCTGATACTTATAATGATTATGAACACTTGTGTTCATGTTGTCAGAAAATTTATACTATTACTCTTCATTCGAGTATTTATGGTGGGATAGGTGAAATTCGTGATTTAGATGATGCAAATTTGGTTGGGATATATGAAGAAGGTTACGATGAGCGGGCATATTATAGAAGTTTGTTTGACGAGATAAAAGACGAGATAAAAGACGATCGTAAATATATTGACTTATTTCACGAGAGGATGGCGAGTGTTGAGGGATTAATCGTGACGGTTGACAAATTGTCCGAGAATGATCAAAATATCCTATTCCCGATGCTTTATGTGAACATGATCGCCAGCGTGGAGGCATATTTAGCGGATACTTTTATTAGAAGTGTTTTAGAAAGTGAAGAAAACAAGAGAAAGTTCGTGGAAACCTTCAAGGATTTCGAGAATGTGAAAATTTCGTTCAAGGGGATTTATGAAAAGATGGACGGGATAGATATGTTTATTTTCAGAACATTACGTGATATTATTTATCACAATCTAGGGAAGGTGAAGGGGATGTATAGGGATGCTTTGGGTATTGATTTAGGTGATATTAAGGAGTTGATGGAAGCGGTGAATAAGAGGCACGATATTGTTCACAGAAATTGCAAAGATAAAGAGGGTAATGACGTGATTATCAAGAAAACAGATGTTGAAGAATTATTTGAACGAGTCAAAAATTTTGTTAATGCAATAGACGCGCAAGTTCATCCTGAACCCACGGTTTGAGGGAGCGGCAATTTTTGAATAATGATAATAATAGATTCCGGGGAATAAATTCGACCCCGGAATTTTAGTGTTTCCGTGGGATATATCCCTGCAAAAAAGCTGTGATTCGATAAAACCGGGGGGTGTAAATTAAACTGTGTCATCTTC
>NZ_QUHC01000016.1:0-55000 GCF_003479425.1 Odoribacter sp. AF15-53
AAGGTCCACCTAATTTTTCACGTGAGCCACTTTAAGGCAGACACAGGGGGATAAAAAAAGTCCCACAAATCATTGAATTTGTGGGACTTGTCTGCTTACTGTCCGGTATTGTCCGGTTAGTTCAGCGGAGAGGGAGGGATTCGAACCCCCGGCACCTCGCAGTTCAACGGTTTTCAAGACCGCCGCAATCGACCACTCTGCCACCTCTCCAAATGCGGATGCAAATATAAGGACTTTATTCTATTTTCAAAGCTATTTTTGTGTTTTTTTATTCAGGGTGTGTCGTAGATAGAAGTAACCGGATATCCCTGCGAATAAGGAACCTCCGATGATACCAATTTTTGCTTGATTTAATAACATAGCTCCTTCGGCACCCATTCCCGTGTAAGAGAGCGTAGCGATAAAGAGCGATACGGTGAAGCCGATACCTCCCAGTAATGATATTCCGAAAAGGGATTGCATGTTCATTTTGTCGGGCATGCTCAACCAACCGCATTTGATGAACAGATAGGTGAATGAGAAAATACCGATCAATTTACCGAACACGAGGGAAACGAAAATGGTGATGGACACGCCTTGTAACGAGGCTAGGGTGAAGCCTTCGAAAGAGATACTGGCGTTGGCAAAGGCAAAAAGGGGCATTATCACGTAATTTACCAATGTTCGCAAGTCGTCGTCCATGGCTTGTAGTGGACTGACAACCTTATCGGATGCGGACTCGATGCTTTTCAGTATAGAGAGTTCCGAATTACTCAGTATGGTTTCGTTCGAGTTTTCCGGTAGTCTTTTCAGGCTTTCCCGGATACTGTTCACGTATTTGTAAATATACAACTTCGGGCGAGCGGGTACGGTAAATGCCACGACAACCCCTGCGATTGTGGGATGAATGCCGGCGTTGATGAACAAGCACCAGACAACGATCCCGAAGAAGATGAAGAACAGTTTATTATGAATTCCTTGACGTCCCCCGATATATAACAGGGTGACGATAACGGCGGCGGCAACGAGGTATTCTACGGTCAAATGAGAACTGTAAAATAGTGCAATAATGATGATGCCCCCGATGTCGTCTACCACGGCAAAAGCGGTAAGGAATATTTTAAGGCTTAAGGGTACTTTCTTGCCCAAAAGGGAGAGTACTCCCAGTGAAAAAGCGATATCCGTTGCCATGGGAATGGCGGCTCCCCGCGTGGCGGGACCGGCTGGGCTGATCGCCCAAAAAAGTAGAACAGGTACGATCATACCCCCGCAGGCGGCTATAACCGGGAGTAATGCTTTCCGGGGGGACGAGAGTTCCCCGACCAATAATTCCCGTTTGATTTCCAACCCGACGGAAAAGAAGAAGATAGCCATGAGGGCATCATTGATGAAATCCAACAAGGTCATCGGGTTGCCGTCATGACGATCGAAGAGATTAAAATTACCGATGGTGAGGGTAATGTTTTGGGAAAGTAAAATATTGTAATGTTCCCGTAATGGTGTGTTTGCAATTAGCATGGCAGCCAAGGCCACGAATAGAAGAATAATTCCCCCATTTATTTTCGTCTGAATCAATCTTCTAATGGAGAATTTGAATGTTTCTTTAATCATCTATCTTTCGGTTTGTTGACTATATGATGTTGCAAATTTAGCAAATGTTATACAATTTTCAAACAAAAAGCATGTTTTCTGCCCGGCGAGTCAGTTCTTCTTCCAGTTCATGTTGGTGATATAGATAGCCAGCGTCTTCGTAGTATTTTGCTTGTTTGGGGCATTTTTTGATGCAAGCGCCGCATTTGATGCAGATACCCGTGAATTCTCTCACGTTGTCGAACGAGATTGATCCCATGGGACAAACTTTTGCACATAGTTTGCAATCGTTACAACGGTCATTGGTGAGAGGTTTGACTTTACGTATATCCACGGGATTACCCTGTCGGTCGCGGGGCGAGTAGTAAGCCCGGTAAGGGAATGGCATTCCGGATACGGGAATCGGGTGTTTCGGTGAATCGGTTGATCCGTGGAGTTTTGCGACAATTTGTTGCACGAATTCGCTCACGATATCCATGTCTTGTGCGTCTGGTCGGTTCTTGGCCAGGATTCGGGAAAAGGAGTGTTCGCCCACGAATGCCCCGGCTGCCAGGGTGTGAAACCCGTCTTTTTCGAGAATGTCCCGTAATTCAATCAAGGCGTCATCGTAATTCCGGTTCCCGAATAGCACGATTGGTATGGCCAGGGCTTCATTGCCTTCTATCGAGTTCAGGTAGGGAAGCAACACGTTGGGAACTCGTCCGGCATATACCGGGGTTCCTAACACAACAAGATCCGTGGGAGAAAAATGTAATGCTTGGACTCTAGCTTTCGGCAACGTGAAATCATATTCCTCGAAGTCGGATTTTAACGCTCTGGAGAGTCCCCGGCCCGTGGCGAAGGCTATTTTCCGGGTCGTTCCAGTCGGGCTAAAATAAACAGCCCATACCTTGTTGATTATTGTCATTTGTTGTATGCTTTGAACCATTCGGCGAATCGGGCTATTCCTGTTTCAAGCGATATGTGAGGGGTATACCTGTAATCTTCCTGCAAGCGGGAGGTGTCGGCCCATGTTTGGTAAACATCTCCGGGTTGCATGCCGATGAATTCTTTACGAGCTTCTTTGCCCAGGTTTTGTTCCAGTATGTGCACGAAGTCCATTAACTTGATCGGGGTGCCGTGCCCGATGTTGTATATCGTGGCCGGAATCCCGGGAACATCCTCCCTTCGGATACCCGGTGTCGATACAATTTTCTCAACTCCCGTGACAATATCGTCAATGTAGGTGAAGTCACGGGAAAGATTACCGTTATTGAAGATACGGATCACTTCATCGTGTTGTATGGCATTGGCAAAAAGCATGGGTGCCATATCCGGTCGTCCAAAGGGACCGTACACCGTGAAGAAACGCAATCCGATGGTTTGTATCCCGTAAAGGTGGGAGTAGGCGTTTGCCATGAGCTCGTTGCTCTTTTTGGTAGCGGCGTAGATGCTGAGCGGGTGATCCACGTTGTCAGTTTCCTTGAAGGGAACCGATTGGTTGTTGCCGTACACGGAAGAGGATGAAGCGTATATAAACTTCTTGCACGTTGTTTTTTTACATGCTTCCAGTAAGTTGAGAAAGCCTGCTACGTTACTCTGCACGTAGCTTTCAGGATGTTCCAGGCTGTAACGGACTCCGGCTTGGGCGGCAAGGTTTACCACGCAGTCAAAAGTTCGTGTTTTGAATAATTCATGGATGGCCATCGCATCGCACAAATCTACCTGACAAAAGGTGTAAGCGGCGTTCCGGGTGGATATGATTTCCTTACCGGGAGCCGGGTTGTCGATGCCACATTCATGAAGTCGGTCATGTTTAAGGGCAACATCATAGTAATGGTTGATAGAATCGATACCGTAGACGATATGTCCCGCATCCAGTAATCGTTGAACAAGGTAAAAACCAATAAACCCCGCTGCTCCCGTGACTAAAACATGCATTTGTAATCAATTTTTGTTTTAATAATTCCTTTTGTCCGGACAAAAATATAAAATTAGTTCCTAAAGTTTGCGAACTTTAGAAAGTTTATGAGTCTGAAAATTAGTTCTAACTTATGAACCGAATATCTCGGGTTTTAATTCCACCGGTACGATACGGTTTGCCAGAGAAGGATCGTACGGGATTTCTATGCGGATGTAATTATCCGTGAAACCGCCGATTGATCCGGCGACCTCGCTGTCTTCAAATAACACGGGACGGGTTTGTCCCACGTGTGCCGTGTAGAAATCGTGTAATTTCTGTTCGGAAATGTCAAGTAACACGTTTACCCGGCGATGTTTCTCTGCCTGCGGTACGACAAGAGGTATGTCGAGAGCCTTGGTTCCCGAACGTTCGGAATAGGGGAACACGTGTAACTGCGACACGTCCAATCCGGCAATGAATTGACGGGCGTCCTCGAATGCTTCCGGTGTTTCCCCGCGCATCCCGGCGATCACGTCGACCCCGATAAAGGCATCGGGAAGGAGAGTTTTGATCTCCTGCACTTTCTCGGCGAAGAGTTCCCGTTCGTAGCGACGTTTCATCAGGTGTAACACTTCGTTACTTCCTGATTGGAGGGGTACGTGGAAATGTGGCATGAAACGATGAGAAGAGGCAACAAAACGAATGATATCATCCGTCAGCAGGTTCGGCTCGATGGAGGAAATCCGGAATCGTTGAATCTCTTCCAGTTTGTCGAGTTCCTGCACGAGGTCAAAGAAAGTTTCTTCCGTACCCCGTCCGAAATCTCCGGTATTTACTCCTGTGAGGATAATCTCTTTTATACCCTTGGAGGCAACGTCACGTGCGGCATTGATGACGCTTTGGATCGTGGCACTTCGGCTACGTCCGCGGGCAAAGGGTATGGTGCAGTACGTGCAAAAGTAATCGCACCCGTCTTGGATTTTGAGAAAGCAACGGGTCCTGTCCCCGTACGAATAGGCGAGATCGAAATTCCCGACCTTGAATATATCGCAGGAGTGCGGTTCGTGTTGTTCTTGTTCTTCAAGGTGATTCAGGTAGTGGGCCACGTTGAATTTGTCTCGTGCGCTGAGTACCAGGTTCACCCCTTCGATGGCCATGATCTCTTGTGCTCGGAGTTGGGCGTAACATCCCACGATAACGATGTAGGCTCCGGGATTACGATGAATGATTTTACGAATCATTTGTCTTCCCTTTTTCTCGGCGATATCGGTGACGCTACAAGTGTTGATGACGAATATATCCGCTCCCTCTTTTTCCCCGACGGTCACGGCTCCCTCTTTTTCCAGACTGTGTTTGATCGTAGATGTTTCGGAAAAATTCAACTTGCATCCTAGCGTGATATAGGCCACTTTCTTCCCAACAATGTTCATGTGCGGTTTACTTTTAAATTTACTAGCGGGAGGCAAAGATAGAAAAAAACTCTATCTTTGCCCAAAGAATAGAAAAAAGCCAATGAGATACTACGTTATAGCGGGGGAGGCATCGGGAGATTTGCATGCCTCTAATTTGATCAAGGGATTGAGAAGGCTTGACGCTGACGCGGAAGTCCGTGGGTGGGGTGGTGATTTGATGCGGGAAGCCGGATGCGACATCGTGCGCCATTACAAGGATACGGCGATTATGGGATTTCTTACAGTCCTGAAGAATCTCGATAAGATCAAGACGAACATCGAGGAGTGCCATCGGGACATTCTGGAATGGAAGCCCGACGTGGTGATTCTTGTGGATTATGGCGGTTTTAATCTCCGGGTGGCCGAGTTTATTAAAGAGGCGGGTATCCGGGTTTTCTATTATATTTCTCCGAAGATATGGGCTTGGAACACGGGACGGGTGAAGAAAATCAAGCGTCTGGTCGATCGGATGTTCGTGATCTTCCCATTTGAGGTGGATTTCTACGCCCGTTATGATTATCCCGTGCAATACGCGGGTAATCCTCTCGTGGATGCGATTCATGATCGGCCGTTCAAGGAAGAGACTTTTGATGAATTCGTGAAGGCGAACGGGCTGTCGGGTAAACCGATTGTTGCCTTGGTGGCGGGGAGTCGTTCGCAAGAGTTGAAACACGTTTTACCGAAGATGCTGACTATGGTGAAGCATTTTCCCGATCATGAGTTCGTGATCGCGGGGGCGCCTTCCATGAGTGATGCGGATTACGCTCCTTATCTGCGGGATATGAACGTGAAGATCGTTTACGGGCAGACTTACCGGTTGGTGAAACAGGCACGTGCAGCTTTGGTTACCTCGGGTACGGCGACACTGGAAACCGCTATCCTGCGAACTCCGCAGGTCGTTTGTTATAGCGGTGAAGGCGGGGCATTCAGTTATTTCCTGTTCAAGACGTTCGTGAAAGTGAAATACATCTCGCTGGTAAACTTGATTGCCGGGCGTGAGGTCGTGACCGAGTTGTTGATGCAGAAGTTGAACGAGAAGAACGTGTTGCGGGAACTGTCGGCAATTCTGCCGGAAGGGGAGAAACGAAATCAGATGTTGGCCGGGTATGACGATGTGAACGATAAATTGGGTGATGCTGGGGCTTCCGTGCGATTTGCCCGGATGATGATTGATGACTTGAAAGCGTGATTGATAATGTGTTAATCCTTTTCGTTTTGTTTGAAAAGGAAGCGTTGTCCGTCAAAGAAGGGTTCGATCAGTTCGAAGCGGATGAATTTGGCTAGTGTGTTTTCCGCCTTGTTGCGGGTAATCTTTGCCAATCGGCAGTACTGATTCAGCGTGATCGCGTCGTGTGAGTTGAGGTAATCCAGCAGGAGTTGTTCGCTCTCCGTGTAATGTACAAATGAACCTTTGGGTGTTCCGGCTTGTTGCCAGACTTTGATGTGTACGGGTGTCGCGAGAATATTTTCATCTCGTACCCGTATGTAGGCCCACCAGCGATTGTCGTGGTCTTTGGCAAGATAGGGTTTTTGCTGGCCGGGTGGAACGACAACTTCGAGTACCGTGCGCCCTTCGACTTGATGGACTTGCAAGTCACAGGAAATTTGTGGCTTACAGTAGAGTTTGGCCGCCGCTTCGATCATGTATATTTCCTCTTCCGAGCGTACTCCGGCGATTTTTCCGTTATCCTTGACTCCGATAAGTAACCTGCCGCCATCCGTGTTGGAAAAGGCGGAAAGGGATTTCGCTATTTTGCGGGCATCGGAAATCTCGAATTTGAAATCCTGTTGCTGGTGTTCTCCCTCTGCAATCCGGTCGTGTATGTAGTCCGCTTTTGAGTGGATCATCGGTTTAATCATGTTTTATCGGTTCGCGAAGATATAGGTTTTAACAGAACAAGAGTAGGATATTCGAGAATTTCTTCTTATCTTTGTGCGCAGAAAATGAGACATGAATCTTTATACATCCGGTGACGGCTGTGGATTTATGTCTTTTTTTTATTAATGATGTTGAGTATGGGAAAAATGAAAGAAGATCAACGGGTGGCGGTAGCGAGTAAAGGACAGGTTTATTTTAATGCTGTTGGGCTTGATGCGGCTATCAAGGCTTACCGGGCCTCAGTTCTCGATAGCGATAAAGTGCAGGAGAAGATCCGGGAATTGATCAGTATGGGCGATTTCTGCCGGGAGGTTTGCCGGGACGAGGAGGCGATTGACGCTTACGAGCGGGCGATAACGCTTTGCTTGGAGAACGAGAGGAGAAACCAGCCTCGTTTCCTTGAATACGCGCGTTATTGCGCATCTGCTGCCGATGGATTGTTGGCGGATAGGATGAAGAACTGTCCGGCGATGATGATGGTTGTGGATTTTTATGCCGATCACTATCCGGCAAAAAAATAGGAATGAAAAGGGGGCGGAACAAATCTTCCGCCCCCTTTCGTTATGGTGTATTTTTTAGTTTTCCAAAAAGAATTTCAAATCATCGTCTGCGGTAGTAATTCCGGCGATTCCGAATTTTTCCACGAGAACTTTCGCCACGTTGGGGGAAAGGAAGCCCGGTAAGGTGGGGCCGAGGTGGATATTTTTCACGCCCAGATACAAAAGCGCCAACAACACGATCACGGCTTTTTGTTCGTACCAGGCGATATTGTAAACGATAGGCAAGTCATTGATGTCTTTTACGCCGAAAATCTCTTTCAGTTTCAAGGCGATCACGGCCAACGAGTAGCTATCGTTACACTGTCCGGCATCTAAAACTCTGGGGATTCCGTTAATGTCTCCAAGCGGTAGTTTATTGTAGCGGTATTTCGCACACCCGGCGGTAAGGATTACCGTGTCCTTGGGTAATTTCTGGGCAAATTCGGTGTAGTATTCCCGGTTTTTCATTCTCCCGTCGCAACCTGCCATGACAAAGAATTTGCGGATTGCTCCCGATTTTACGGCTTCGACGATCTTGTCGGCTAGGGCAAAGACTTGGTTGTGGGCGAATCCCCCGACGATGCTTCCGCTTTCAATTTCTGTTGGTGGCGGGCATTTCTTGGCCTGTGCGATAATCTCGCTGAAATCCTTGGGTTGTCCCGGTTTGCGCTCGATGTGTTTGAAACCGGGGAATCCGGCTGACCCGGTGGTGTATACCCGGTCTTTGTAGTTCGCGTCCGGGTGCGGGGGAACGATACAGTTCGTGGTGAATAACATCGGGCCGTTGAAGTGCTGGAACTCGTACACCTGTCTCCACCAGGAATTTCCGTAGTTGCCTGCGAAATGTTTGTATTTCTTGAATGCCGGGTAGTAGTGGGCGGGTAGCATCTCGCTGTGCGTGTAAACGTCAACCCCGGTTCCCTCGGTTTGTTCCAGAAGCTCGTACAGGTCTCGCAGATCATGTCCGCTGATCAGTATTCCCGGATTTTTGCGAACTCCGATGTCGACCTTTGTGATTTCGGGATTCCCGTAGGTGTCGGTGTTGGCTTTGTCGAGAAGGGCCATGGCATCAACGCCATTTTTACCGCATTCTAGGACTAACTGTATTAATTGATCCGCGGATAGAGGTAGTGTGGTCGCCACCAATCCCCGGTCAATGAATTCGTAAATGGAAGGATTCTCGTGTCCGAGATTATGGGCGTGTTCCGTGTAGGCTGCCATTCCTTTCATCCCGTAGGTGAGCATTTCTCTCAGGGAACGGATGTCCTCGTTTTCAGTGGAAAGCACGCCGATGCTACCGGATTTTGCTTCCATTTCTTCTGGTGTGTTAGCCGTCCAATGAGCACCTTCGAAAGTGATGTTTTCGGGTTTACCGCCTTTCTTCAAAAGCGTTTGTTTCAATTGTTCCCGTAGTTTGAAAGCTTCTTTGATTTTCTCGACAAAACGTTGTTTGTCGAAATTGGCATTCGTGATCGTCATGAACAGGCCGTCGAGCATAAAACGGTCGGCCGTGTGATCGACAGCATCCAGGGCCCGGAGTTGTACCCGGTAGTGGGCAATCCCTTTGAGAATAAATAATAATAAATCTTGCATATTAGCGACATCAGATGTTTTTCCACATACTCCGCGTACGGTGCATCCTGTTCCTTTAGCTGTTTCCTGACATTGGTAACAAAACATTTTTTCCATGGTCTAGTGTGTTTAATAAATACTTTTTTCAATTGTTGGTCGCGAATGTACGAGGGCGATGAAACAATATTTGTAATATAAATTACAGTCATGAGTTTAAATTTCTATAATTTGTACGAGTGTGAGTAGGAAAGGTTAAAAATTGAAAGATTAAAACAGGAAGTTAAGGGTAATTTAGAGTGAATCTAAAGGAGAAAATAATATATTTGTAAATATAATAAAGAAATGTAAGCTATGGAAATAACACGACTTTTCAAATGTCCCTTGTGCGCGGGAATTCCTGAAAGAGAATGGGAACAATTCCTGGAAGGGTTTGATTTTACGGTGAAGAGTTACGTGAAGGGAGATGTCGTTTTCCGGCAGGGAGAGGTGTGTCGATTCCTCTATATATTACTGGAAGGAGAGGTCGAGGCGGAGATGACGGACGATTCGGGGGCTATGTTGCGGATCGAGGCGATTCAGGCTCCGCGGGCACTTGCCCCGGCATTTCTTTTTGCCGAAGATAATCATTTTCCGGTGACGGCAACCGTGTCGGTAAAGGCAGAGGTGTTCATAGCCACGAAAGAATCCGTGTTCCGGCAAATGGGACGTAACGAGGTGTTCCTGCGGAATTTCCTGTCCGTGAATGCTAACCGGACTACATTCCTGACGGGGCGATTGCAATTCCTGTCTTTCAAGACGATCCGGGGAAAATTGATTCATTATATTCTTGAACTGGCGTTCCCGGATAAGAAGAAAATCCTGTTGGATAAGTCTCAGCAAGAACTAGCTGAATATTTCGGGGTGACCCGTCCGGCGCTGGCAAAAGTGTTGTACGAGCTGGCGGACGAGGGGATGATCGCGGTGAATCGCCGGGAAATTACTATCCTGAACCGGGAAGCGATGCGGAAGACGTTGTATTAAATTTGATACGCTATAAAATTAAACATTTTTTCTCTGTTTCCGTTAATACAATAGCTAAAGAGACGGTCTGTTTAGCTTTATATTGTAAAACGTTAATTGTGATAAAAATGAGCCTTAAAGAACAATATTGGAGATACTCTCTCGTGATTATTATCTTGTTGCTGGGAACGCTTATATTCCTGAAAACTTTACCATTTTTTAGCGGCATTTTGGGTGCCATGACGATTTATATCCTGTTGCGTAACCAGATGTTGTACTTGACAGAGAAAAAGCGTATGAAACGTAGTATCATGGCGATTCTTTTGTTGTGCGAAACGATTCTTTGTTTTCTTATCCCGCTCTCGCTTGTCGTGTGGGTGTTCGTGAACAAGTTGCAGGCGATAAACCTGGACCCGCACAGTCTTGTGGCCCCGGTGGAACACGTGGCGGATTTGATTCAGGAAAAAGTAGGGTACGACGTGCTGAGTAGGGAAAATATCGACACGATTTTGTCCGTTTTGCCCAAGATCGGGCAAGTGTTAATGGGAAGTATTAGCAGTTTCGCCATTAACGTGGTTGTCTTGCTTTTCGTGCTTTACTTCATGTTGATCGGGGGGAAGAGTATGGAGGCTTACGTGAATGATCTTCTGCCTTTTAACCAGCGGAATAAGAAAAATATGTTGCACGAGTTTAACATGATTGTGAAATCCAACGCGATAGGGATTCCTTTACTTGCCGTGATTCAAGGGGCGATTGCCATGGTGGGATACTTTATTTTCGGGGCTCCTAGTCCCGTGTTGTGGGGATTCGTGTCTTGTTTCGCCACGATTATCCCGATTGTCGGAACCGCGTTAATCTGGGCGCCGTTGGCCTTGTACATGGGGATGACTGGGCACTGGGGAATGGCGATCGGGTTGGCAATCTATGCTCTGGTGGTGATCGCCAACGTGGATAACTTGGTTCGGTTTATGTTACAGAAGAAAATGGCGGATACCCACCCGTTGATCACGATCTTCGGGGTGGTGATCGGGCTTTCTCTGTTCGGTTTCATGGGAGTTATATTCGGCCCGTTGTTGTTGTCTATTTTTGTTTTCTGCGTGAATATCTTCAAGGAAGAGTATTTGGAGGGAAGAAACTGAAGTTTGTAAACTAGGGAGGGAAAAGTCGATTTTCTTTTAGGAACTCTTTCGCCCTTCGGGCTCAATGCGGTGAAACCGGGAGGGAGTTGTAAAAAAGGCTTTTGATACTCCCTTTCTTGGGCTTTGCATTTTCCATTTATTGTAGTTAAATTTGGTAGTTGTTAATTCGTGATGTTTATCGTTAAAGCCGATTGATTGATATGGCCGATAGCTTCCGTGCTTGTCTGTATTATTTTAAGGGTGATATCGAGTATACGTTGTGGTAACTTTGTAATTGAATATATAAAAGGAAGGCGTTATGATAAAACAAGATTATTTGATACGTATGATTCAGGATTTCATTTCACGGGTTGCTAAAGCGATTATGGATAGAAAGAAAATCCGTCAGCAGGACTGGGCCGAGTTTGATTTGTTGACTCAAGAGGTTTTGGGGCTTCCAGTGAAAGAATTGACGAGTATGAGCGTGGAGGAGCTTATTGATCGGTATGACAAGGAGGAGGACCGGATGAGTAAAATAGAATTTGCATCCATGTATTTGTTGAAGTTATCCGAGGAGATAGAGGAGGATAGAGTAATGAAGTCTAAATTCCGTCAAGATGGAATGCAATTGCTTAAATACGTTCAGAAGGAAGATACTAATTTTTCACTTCAACGGGAAGTTCTGGTCCATTTCCTGGAGACGAATTCCAAGTAATTGGTTTTGAAAATTATGGTGTAACGAATATAAATCGTTACACCATGATCTTCCGGTTATTTCAGGTAAATTTCTTTCTTGTCATCCGGGATGGGGGTCAATTTACCGGCATACGAGATACTTGCCCGGTTGTTGCTGGTCACGTTGACCGAGCATTTCCCGTTTCCGTAAACTTCAACATGGAAGTTGAAGACATCGTTGTGATTGCGCACGTTGAATTTGTATTCGATGTAGTGCTTTTTGCGTTTATTGATTACTTTAAGAGATTCTTTCTCTATTTTAGCTTTTTCGAATTCAATGCCTCCGCCTTTGCCGTATTCAACCGAGTAAGCCCGTCCAAAGAAGGGTAAGCGTCCGGTTGCAACCGTGTCAAGGAAGAATATTTGTCCCTCGTTGGTTGCCAGCGACACGTAGCCTTCACCACCGATGCGTTTCTGCCCGTATTTGGAATCTATGGTGATGCTGCTGTTACCCGTGGGGAAAGCTTGATCTACCTCGATATAGAAAATACGACTTTTCATTAGTTTCTCGATCTTGTCGATACCGGTCGTGTCGGTTTTCTGTTTCTTTTCACCTACCGCAAACAGGCAGGAGAATAGAAGAATTCCTATAGGAATGATTGTTTTTAGTGTTTTCATGTTCTTGTTGTTTTATGTGTGAATGTAAATATAGTGATAATTTATAAATAATTATGTCCTTCACGGCATAATTATTTATAAATTATCAGTTACAGGTTACGGCTACGCCATTGCAGGTTACAGGTTACAAGTTAGAAGTTACAGGTTTTGGATTGTTGAAATTTTTTGGGATGGCTTTTTGCAGGGGGATAACCTGTAACTTGTAACCTGCAAACTTGTAACAGGTATTTGTATCAATAACGACCGAGTCGTTATTGATACAAATACCTCTTTATGCTTCTCTTGGGAGTTTTTTCGAATTCCTCGTCATGGATTTGGATGTGGGCGATCTGGCTGTACGCCGGGATTTGTTGGTTGACTTGTTTGCGGGTGTCGTTTATGATTTTGACGAGAGCTTCCCGGGAAACTTTGTTTTGCTTCATGGCTTCGGCATCAGGATAGACGAGCGCCACGAGTTTTCCGTCACGTTCGATGACGAGAGATTCGGCCACGTAAGGCTGGGCGTTAAAGATGTCCTCGATTTCCTCCGGGTAGATGTTTTGCCCGCTGGGGCCGAGGATAAGGCTTTTGCTGCGACCTTTGATGTAGAGATAGCCCTCTTTGTCGAGCACGCCGAGGTCACCGGTGTGTAACCAACCGTCAGAAGATAGTACGGTTTCGGTGGCTTCGGTGTTATTATAATAGCCTTCCATAACGTTCATTCCTTTCGTGAGGATCTCCCCGACTTGGTTGAACGGGTCAGCGGAATCAATCTTGATTTCCATGCGATCGACGGCTTTCCCGCAGGAGGTGGGTCGGAACGTCTGCCAGTGGTCGAAAGCGATGGCGGGACCGCATTCGGTCATCCCGTAACCCACGGTGTAGGGGAATTTCACGGAGTGGAGAAATGCCTCGACTTCTTTGTTGAGGGCGGCTCCCCCGACGGCGAGTAATTTAAATCGTCCCCCGAAAGCGTCGAGTATCTGCTTTTTGATTTTGTGCCGGACTTTTCCCCCGAGAACGGGTATTTTAAGCATTAGTTTGATGTGAAACCGTTCCAGTTGGGGAAGTACCCGGCTCTTGATGATTTTCTCGATGATCAAGGGTACGGCTACAATGAGGTGCGGGCGGATATTGGCGAAAACTTCACCCAGAATCTTGGGCGAGGGCATTTTTTGCAAGAAGTAGATGTGTATCCCGCTGGCAAACGGGTAGATGAACTCGAAAGCTAACCCGTACATGTGGGCCATGGTCAGGATCGACACGAGTTTCTCGCCCGGCGTGTACCCCATTTGATCCAGGGCGTAGCGGAGGTTCGACCACATGCTGCGGTAGGGGAGCATGACTCCCTTGGGCGAGCTGGTGGTGCCCGACGTGTAGTTGATCATTGCCAGTTCTTCAGGTTGTTCCAGGCGGTAGTGGATATCTTTGAGGGCTAGTCCCTCGGGATGTTTCATCTTGAATAGTTCCTCTAGCCGGGGGGCAGTTTCGACCAATGCCTTGTTGTCGGAAGAGATCACGGAATAGTCGGACATGGCGAGAATCCCGTCAAGACCGGGCATTTGCCCGTGGTCGATATTGTCCCACACGGATTTACCCACGAAGAGTAGGCGTGCTCCCGAGTGGTTGATGATATGGTGTATGGTATCGGGTTTGAACTCGTTGAGGATGGGCACCGCCACCGCCCCGTAAGTGAGCGTGGCGAGAAAAGCAATTCCCCAGTTCGAGGTGTTCCGGCTGCATAGTGCTATTTTATCTCCTTTTTGTAGCCCGCTCCGTTCGAAAAGGATATGCAATTTTTCAATCCAGCGGGCCACGTCCTTGTAATTGTGTTCGGCCCCCTCGTAATCGGTCAGCGAGGGTAGGTGCCAGTGTTCTTTTATGCTGTGTTCTATGAGTTTTAAGAAACTTTTTTCCATGGTAATATAGAATTAATCTGTTTTGTGTGTCATCTATTTTATACTGGAAATCAACCGGGAAGGTTTAGAATTCTGTTTCGCTTTTGTTGAAATACTAATAAAAATATATAGATTTGTTGACACGTGCTTTCGGGGCAACTTTTAAAATGAAATATAGATAACAAGATGGTATTGAAACAGAAAAATAACAAGACAGGAGAGGGGATGAAGATTATTCCACCGGTCGTGCAGGGAATACAGGAAAGTGATGTCCGGTTCGAGGAGGTTTTACCGGAAGAGGAAGTCAGCGAGCGGTTTTTCCGCAAGGAATCGGTCACGGGTGCGAGCGTGTCGAACCTGAGTTTGAGTCATTGCGTGTTCGATCACGTGGTCTTCTGCGAGTGTCGGTTTCGTGGGGCTCAACTCACGGATGTACGATTCGAGAATTGTGACCTGTCGAACGTGGATTTTTCTGATAGCATGTTGTACCGGGTGGAGTTTATCGGTTGCAAGTTGATGGGGACGAATCTGGGTGAGAGCGTGTTCAATCATGTCCTTTTTCATCATTGCAACGCCCGGTACGTGAATCTTTCCATGGGCAAGATGAAACACGTGTTATTCGCCCATAGCGATCTTCAAAGCGGGAGTATGGAGAGTTGTCGTTTGACCCCGGTGGGCTTCGACACGTGCAACCTGACGGAGGTTGAATTTTCCCGAACGCCGTTGAAGGGTATCGACCTGCGCTCGTCGCAAATGGCGGGAATCCGGCTGGGGATTGATGATTTGAAAGGTGTGATCGTTTCGTCGTTGCAAGCGTTGGAGCTGACTCGTTATCTGGGGCTTGTTGTCAAGGACTTGTAAGTGATGTCAGCAAATTACAAGTGTTGTTAAATCTGGGGAATGGCTGAAACTTTCGTCCCGTGACGCCGTAATTACTCTCGGATGTCATCATTGACAATCCCTTGTTTTTAATATTCTAAATAAACTAAACTAATTAAATTATGAAGACAGAAAATCCTATCACACCGGTTTTTGGGACGGATGAAGAGGCCCGAGTTGCGCCGAAATACGAGATGCCACAGGGTATGATGCCGGGCGAGGTCGCTTATCAAATCGTGCATGACGAGGCAATGCTGGACGGAAATTCACGTTTGAACCTGGCGACTTTCGTGACAACATGGATGGATGATTACGCTCGAAAAGTGATGACCGAGAACATGGACAAGAACATGATCGATAAAACTGAGTACCCGCAAACCGCGGAAATAGAACGTCGATGCGTGAATATTCTTGCCAAGTTGTGGAATTCCCCGGAGAAACCCTATTGCACGGGTACGAGTACGGTGGGTTCTTCCGAGGCTTGTATGCTGGGCGGTATCGCTGCTTTGAAACGTTGGCAAAAGAGACGTAAAGCGAAAGGTCTTCCCACCGATAAACCGAACTTTATCATTTCAACCTGTATGCAGGTGGTTTGGGAGAAGTTCGCGATCTACTGGGACGTGGAAATGCGTATGATTCCCGTGACGATGGACAAGATCACGTTGAACCCGCAGGATGTGGTAAAGGCTTGTGACGAGAACACCATTTGCGTGGTGCCGATCCAGGGAGTGACGATCACCGGATTGAACGATAACGTGAAGGAGATCAATGACGCCTTGGATAAGCTGAATGCCGAGAAGGGCTGGGAAATCTGCATCCACGTGGACGCCGCTACCGGAGGTTTCATTCACCCGTTCATCGATCCGGACACGCTTTGGGACTTCCGTTTGAAATGGGTACTTTCTATCAGTACTTCCGGGCATAAGTTCGGGTTGGTTTATCCCGGTGTGGGCTGGGTTGTCTGGAAAGACAAACAATACTTGCCCGAGGAAATGAACTTTGCCGTGAACTACCTGGGAGCTAATATCCCGAGTATTTCTATTAACTTTTCCCGTCCGGGTAATCAAGTATTAGCTCAATACTATCAATTCATGCGATTGGGTAAAGACGGGTACAAGAAAGTTCAACAGAATTGCTTGAACGTTTGCTTGTACTTGAAGAAACAATTGAAGGACATGGGAATCTTCGAGTTCTTCAGCGATGAGATGCCGAACCCGTTGTTCATCTGGAAGTTGAAAGACGATCCAAACCGGAAATGGACCTTGTATGATTTGTCTGACGCTTTGCACGTGGAAGGCTGGCAAGTTCCTGCTTACACGATGCCGAAGGCCATGGAGGACGTGATCATCATGCGTGTCGTTGTTCGTCAGGGTACGGGATTCGACCTGGCCGACCTGTTGATGGAAGACATCAATCGTTGTGTCAACCAGTTGAATCAACTGAAAGAACCGACCAACAGCGCTCTCATGTGGGCGAAGAAAGAGCCGCAAAAACAGAGAGGTTTCAACCACTCGCGTTAGTCGAACTGTTGTTGTTTCTTTACGATAAAGAGGACCGTTTTCACGCGGTCCTTTTTTCATGTAGAACGGGGCGGGATAGAAGATAGACGACGGTAACCCGCGCCGTAGTCTCACCTGTGTCTCACTAGTAAGTTCATTGAAAGTTAACTGAAAGTTGATTGAAAGTTGATTGAATATTCAATCGAAGCCTAATTGATGTATAATCGAAGCCTAATCGAAGCCTTAGTGAAGCACTAGTGAATCACCGGTTTATCTCCGGCGCATGTACAATGGTATATTTAGTGAAGAATATTCGTTTTTTTATAGATTCTATCGGGTGAATGCGTATATTTCTGGAAATAAAGATTGTTTTTCTGATTTATTGTATTATCTTTGTTGCAATTAGAGTAACGAATATTATCGACAAAGCACTTCTTTATTTATTAAACAGGTCTCACCTTTAATCATCCTTTTCTCTAGTTAGTATTAATTTTATTTTTATTTTAGATGAATATTTACATAGCAGGTTTAAGTTATAACACGACAGATGTGGACTTAAACAAATTATTTTCAGAGTATGGAAATGTTTCTTCGGCAAAAGTTATTTTGGATAGAGAAACAGGAAGATCCAGAGGATTCGGATTTGTCGAAATGACAGACGAAGCGGAAGGACAAAAAGCAATTGAGGAGTTGAACGGCACGGAAGTTGATCAAAAAGTGATCGCGGTAAGCCTTGCCCGTCCTCGCACCGAAAGACCGTCAAACGGTGGATTTCGGGATCGAAATTCGAATAATACCAGACGGTATTAAGAACAATAACGGTATAAAACAGAGAGAATGGCGTTCTGTTTTATACCCACTTTTTGGGTGATTTAAGTTCAATTTATTCTTGCTCCCTCGTGCGAATCAGGAGCTTTTAGTCTTGTGTCTTTTCATTTCTGAAAACAGATCTATTAAACTTTTTTGTGCCCCGGCTTCTGGAACTATTCAGGGCCGAAAGTTTAATTATTTATATTCAACGAAGCTGGTAGACAGTACAACATAATTAGTGGCCGTTTTAACACGGTAAAAAAATAATATATATATGACATTTAAGGAATTAAATATAATCGAGCCGATTTTAAAGGCTATCGAAGAAAAAGGATATAACATGCCGACGCCGATACAGGAAAAAGCGATACCTGTCGCGTTGGCCGGGAAAGACGTGCTAGGTTGCGCGCAAACCGGGACGGGCAAAACCGCCTCGTTTGCCATTCCTATCATCCAGCTTTTGCAGAACAGCAAGGAGGATGCGAAACGGAAGGGTATTAAAGCGTTGATCCTGACGCCGACCCGGGAACTCGCCTTGCAAATCAGCGAGTGTATTGACGATTACGCCAAGTATACCCGTGTTCGTCACGGGGTTATGTTCGGGGGCGTGAAACAAGGCTCGCAGGTGAATATGTTGCAGCGAGGTATTGATATTCTGGTTGCTACCCCGGGGCGTTTGCTCGACTTGATGAGTCAGGGATACGTGCATTTGGATCAGGTGAAGTATTTCGTTCTCGACGAGGCGGACCGGATGCTCGACATGGGATTTATTCATGACATCAAGCGGATCGTACCCAAGCTTCCGAAAGAGAAACAAACCCTGTTCTTCTCGGCAACCATGCCCGCGGCTATCGTTTCGTTGACAAAAACGTTGCTGAGAACCCCGGTGAGAATTGATATTACCCCAGAATCCCCGACCGTCGAGGCGATCGAGCAGTTTGTTTACTACGTGGAAAAGGCGGAGAAAGGTCATTTGTTGATCTCGCTCCTGCAGCAGGCGAAGAACCAGTCGGTGCTTGTTTTCTCACGAACCAAGCATAGTGCCGACCGGATCGTACGCGTGTTGACCAAGGCCGGAATCGGCAGCCAGGCGATTCACGGGAATAAGAGTCAGGCAGCCCGGCAATTGGCATTGGGTAATTTCAAGTCAGGGAAAACGCGGGTCATGGTGGCTACGGACATTGCGGCCAGGGGCATTGATATCAACGAATTGCCGTTGGTAATCAATTATGATTTGCCTGACGTGCCCGAAACTTACGTGCATCGTATCGGGCGTACCGGAAGGGCCGGGAACACTGGAAAGGCATTGACTTTCTGTTCACGGGAGGAAGTTCAACTCGTGAACAACATTCAGAGATTAACGGGAAAGAAACTTCGTGAGGCTGAACTTTCAGCCAAGACCGTGGTCCGGACTCTTGTATCGTGATTTCGACCAAGAACCTCTTTCCCACACGAGAACAATTTATATAACTAAAAACAAATTACATGGCAAAACCCGCAACATTTGGTAAGCGCGAAAACGAGAAGAAGAAACAAGCACGAAGACTGGAAAAACAAAACCGGAAAGAAGAGAGAAAGCAGTCTGGGAAGGCAAATAGTTTTGATGACATGATAGCCTACGTAGACGAGTATGGTATGATAACTTCTACACCTCCTGACCCGGACCGGGAGAAGGAGGAAATCAAGCAGGAAGAGATTAGTATATCGACCGCCAAACAAGAGGAACCCGATGTCCTGAAGGGACGGGTGGAGCATTTTAACGTGGAGAAAGGTTATGGTTTTATCAAGGATTTGGCAGGAACAGACAAGTACTTTTTTCATGTAAATAATGTCCTTACCAATATTGTGGAAAATGATATCGTGACGTTCGATCTGGAACAGGGTAAACGGGGATTGAACGCGATCAATATTTGTCCCCTGAATCAAGTAGCAGTTTAATATTTTATAATTCAAGTTATGGAAAAAGATCATGTTATTCATTCCGAAAAAGGGTCATCAGACCAGCAGGCAGAAAACAAGAGCAAGGAAAACGCGAAACGTGCAGGCAAGGTAGAGCACGTGGCGATCAATTCCCGGACCACCTTTGAATTTCCGGCCGGCCTGTCCCAGGAAGAACGGGATATCCGGATAGAGAATTATAAAAAACGACATAACCTGTGATATAATTACTCGTTGTATCGGGTGCAAGGTGAAGAAGCTGTCACAAGTCAGAAATGACCTGTGACAGCTTCTTTTGTTGTTTTAATAGACGTTATTTTTTTATTTCCCGAGATAAAGTTTACATTTGTATCGTATGTGTCGGGGGTAAATGTAAATCTCGGATAAATTAAAAAATAACGTCTATGTCCATGTACCAGATTGAAGATTTGGTGGAAGCGTCTGTAAACCAGCTCTGCCAAGTCGCGATCGATCCTTATCAGTTATGGAATGATATTCATTATCTTTATGAATTTCAAGATCAGTTTGATTGTAGTTTTACTCATTTCCGGGTATTACAGGAATTGCTGGATTGTGGTTTCATGATCCCGTTGGAACCGTGTGAACATCCTTTGTATATTCAGGATAAGGAGAGTTTTAATCGTCTCGTGCAAGAGGATTTTGCTTATCTTCCCGGGCCTTCGGGGGGATATTGGTGTGGGGTAATCGAGGGGAAAGACGGGGAAAAGTTCGTGCTGAACAAGTTGTTTTGTGATTACGGTTCTCCCTTGTGGCAGCAACTGGTGGAGAGTGGACGGCTTTCCGGTGAAACGGCTCGCCCGTTGCTCGCGCTGAATCCTTACGAGCTGGTATTGCGGATCGTGCGACAAGTTTCGTCGGGGGAAGATCCTTTCCTGTTTTATCATTGGTATTCTTTATTCCCGATGTTAGTAGAACTGACGGAGAACACGGGCGAAATTTCAGATGAGGTGAAGGTGGAATTGAATGATCGGCTTTGTCGCCCGGAGGTTTTCAGGGCTTTGAAAGAAGATGCCCATATGGCTCCCCAGGAAGATGACTATCTGGACGAGGAATTTCCGGGGGAGTGGTTTGCACCCTATTTCAAGTGGTGTGATACTGTCGATAATGACCCGGAATACTTGGCTCGACAGATCATGGAATTATTCACGAAAGGGGACTTTCGTGTGGCCTTGGAATTGTCAGCCAAAGGGTTGCAATTAAGCCCGGATGATGCTTTTTTCTCTCTCTTTTGGGCAACCTCGCTGGTTATTTTACAGGCTAGGGAGATTATTCCTTTCAAATTGGAAGATAACAGGAAGGCTGTTCGTGTGTTCGAACGTTTTCTGGAATATAGGCAAGACGAGGCCAAGGTGTGGAACATCAATTTTTATCTGGCTATGGCTTGTTTACCTGCCAGGGAGTTTGGCGCCGTGGAAGAAGCCATCGCGAAAGTTACGGATCTTTTCGACCAGTATCCCAAGTTACTGGATGACTACAGGGACTTGGAAAAGAAATGGCGGGAGAAGACGGATTCTTGATTTGGAAAAGTAATTTACGCGAACAGGGGGTATGTGGACCGCGTTAAATTGGTGTAATTTTTAATATTGAATATGATGAATGGAGTTGTAAATAATTTGAGTCCGGAAGTGGTTTCCTTGTTGAAACGGCGGCGAATGTTGGGGAATTGGGCCCTCCTGACCATGATTTTTACCGGCTTCGCGGGGGTGTATTTGACGCATGGATACAACGATCCCGATCCGTTTCTTATGGCGATGATAACGTCTTGCGTGGTGCTGGGAGAAGCTGTGCTTGGGTGTTATCATCTTTCTCGCGGTACGATACCGGTCAATAATCCTAATATTATTTTGACCGGGCTTGTCGTGTTGGTTGGGGCTGCCTTGAGCGGTTGGCTTCTGTATTACTCGTGGGAGAGGTATTTTACTTCGAGGGATGAGGATGCGGGACTGGCTGTGGTATTAATCGCTTTGTATATCTTTTTCAAACCGATGGAACTCCTTTTCGTGTATTGTAATTACAAACGAGGAGTATATCACCGGATTTTGAAAATGAATGACCCAACGGGAAGTGAGGTGTAAATGGCAACTAGTTGGTTTGATCTTGTACCCCTTTCCGTTTTGATTGGAATTTGGTAGTCACGTAGGCCGTGAATATGGGGAAGAAGATCATGCCTGCCGAGGCAAGGATGACGGCAAGAACCTGCCCGATTTTAGTGACCCCGAAGATGTTGGAGCCTACGGTGGTTACGTTCATCAGAGCCCAGTCGAAAGCGTCCCAGTAGGTCTTGACGGGTGGGTTGACGTCGTGTTCCATGTAGTAGAATACGATGCTGCAAAAGTAGATCGTGGTGAAAAGTATCGTGAGATAGGTGGCAAAAAGATTGGTTATACGACTACGGGTCATCCAGCCTACGATGAGCGATACCCCGTATATACCTCGCGCCAACGGGATCAGACGGAGAATGAGCCAGGTGGAGTGAGAGATCGTAGTCGATAGACTGTAAACGATGTTGAGATAGGGGATAGATACTAGTAGGAAGAATATGTTATGCCTGAAGAAACGTCCCGTCCAGCCGTCGGTGTACCACCGGACAAAAAAGTCGGCTAGAAAAAGACCGCATATCCAAAGATGAAATTTCAAGATAAATGTTTCGCTGAGAGCGTTGTTGCCTTCTAATAGTTCGATAGAGGCAATCACGATGATAGCCATACTTCCGAGTAACACGAGGGCGTTGAGGAATTTCTCCAGGGCTTTACTTTTTTTCATGATAAAATGGGTTTAAAGGTCCATAAAGTCTATAAAGTCTGTAAGGTCAGTGGACCCCTGCGGGGCGCTTTATCAATGGTAGCCGGAGGCTACCATTAGAACTTGTCCTAAGGACACTCCTCAAACCTTATTGATGTTACAGACTTGTGTTCTTCGGACAGTGTCTAACGGCAGCTTAAGCTGCTGTTGACAAAGTGCCCGCAGGGTCCATGACTTTATGGACTTTATAGACCTTATAGACTTTATCGACTTATTTCTATCTGGTCACCGCCAAATACATTCACGTTTAGTTTTTGGGCGATGTACTTGATAGCGGCTTGCGCTTTTACCGAGTTTCCGGCTTCGTCCAATGGTGGTGCGAACGCGGCGATACCAAACAAACCGGGTATCACGCCCAACACGCCTCCGCCGACTCCGGATTTGGCAGGTACTCCGCTGGTGTACAACCAGTCGCCCGTGTGTTCGTAGAATCCCACCGTGGCAATCAGGGAGGTAATTTTAGGTGAAAGTGACGGTTCGAATACTTGTTGTTTCGTCACGGGGTTTAACCCGTTGTTGGCGATCGTGCAGGCGGCGATAGACAGTTGCTTGGCTGTCACCCCCATGGAGCATTGGCGTGTGTAAAGGTCCAGAGCCATGTCCGGGTCGTCGTATATCCGGTTAAAGTTCTTTAGCAACCACGCGATAGAACGGTTGTTGAAATTCGTCTCGGTTTCCGATTTGTAAAGTTCGTCGAGTAATTTCAAGTCGCTGCCGCTTAATTCACGCATGTTGTCGGTGATTGCTTTCCATTTGGCATCGCTATTACCTACCGGTTTCACCATACTGTCGGCAGTGATGGCCCCGGCATTCACGAGCGGGGTGCTAGGATGATCGTTTTCCAGCAGGATAGCCATGATCGAGTTGAACGGTAATCCCGTGGCATCGGCCCCGATCTGGTCAAGAACAGCTTGTGCCCCGTATTGACGTAATACAAGTATTGCCGTGTAAACTTTTGATACGGACTCTATACCGAAAACGTAGTCCGTGTCACCTACCGTTATCACTTCTCCCGTGGGAAGACAAACGGATATACCGAATAAATTAGAGTCAATTTTATCGAGGAAGGGTATGTAATTCGCGTTTTTCCCGCCCTTCAAATCTTTCACTTGAGCGTGTGCCTCGTTTACTAAGTTTTTGAGGTCACTGATTGTAATTGTTTTTTTCATACCTGTAATTTTAATGAGTTCATAAAGTCTGTAAAGTCCTTAAAGTCCATAAGGTCACAGGTGTCCTTCGGACAAGTGTTCATCGGCTGCATCCGCGGCCGTAAATAAAGCGCCCCGCAAGGGTCCATGACTTTATGAACTTTATAGACTTTACGGACTTTATAGACTAGTTTATGCTTTAGTTGTGTTATCCGTTGCTTTAGGAGTAGCGGTTGGTTGTGTGGTAGCTGTTGCAGTTGCAGCTTGCACGGGTTGTTCTTCCCAGTGGAACGGGGCGATCGTCGCGTTCGGATCTTTCCAGGACGGTTTACGCAAGGAGTAGATAATGAACGGGGTAGCCACGACCACGATACATCCGATGATCAGTACGGCGAACCAAACGGTGTTACTACCGACGTTGATCTGTGAGGGCGGGATAAAGCTTAACACGAAGGCCAGCAAGGCTCCGCAGAATCCCAGTCCGCCGATAATCCATATCCCGGCGTTGCTTTTCCGTCCGATAGCGAACGGTCGGTCGGCTTTCTTCATCTTGTAGCGCAACACGATTGCAGCGGAGAACATCAGTAAGTACATGATCAGGTACAACAGTACGGTCAACTGGGATAGGATCTGGTAGAATGATTGTACCGAGGGCATCACCACGAACAACAACGCGAGGATTGTTACCACGGCTCCTTGTACGAACAGGATGTTTTTTTGAACACCGATCTTGTTGGTCTTCTGGAAGAAAGGAGGTAAATAACCGGCTTTACCCACGGTGAAGATACCTTTAGACGGACCGGCAACCCAGGTCAACACTCCGGCCAGCACTCCGAACATCAAGGCGATGGCGATAACCGGCGAAGCCCAGCTCAGGTGCAGGTATTTCAAGTAACCGTCAAATCCTACAAGCAAACTTTGTGTTAGGTTAATGTCTTTTGCCGGGATAATCAAACCCAGGGAGAACGTACCGAGCACGAAGATGATCACGGTGATTCCGGCACCGATGAAAATGGCTTTCGGGTAGTTCTTGGAGGCGGGCGCTTTCACGTCCATCACGTGGATACCCATCATCTCCATACCGGCATAGAAAAGGAAGATTCCCGAGGCCAGCACGAGGTTGTCGAATTTGGTTAGGTCAGGGAAGAAACCTTGGCTCATGTCCATGTAGTTATGGCCTCCCGTGGAGATGTAAATAATACCGAAAACGATCAGTAAGCCGGCGGGAATAATCGTTCCGACCATGGCCCCGATCTTGGATACTTTACCTACCCATCCCAATCCTTTCAGGGAGATAAACGTGGCTACCCAGTAGATAGCGAGCACGGTGACCAGCGTGAATATCTTGTTCGATGCTAGCAGGGCATCTTCAGAGGTATTCAAACCGATGTAGGCGATAGACACGGCACCGAATGTAAGTACGGTCGGGTACCAGATCGTACTCTCGATCCATTGCAGGAATATTGCTAGGAAACCGAAACGTTTGCCGTATGCTTCTCCGACCCAGCGGAAAACTCCACCCTCTTTTTGCGCGAACATGGCGGCAAGCTCGGCAGCCACGAGAGCCGTGGGAACCAGGAATACAATCGCCGCGAATAAATAGTAAAACGCAGAACTCAACCCGTAAACGGCCTCTGCCGGTAGACCACGAAGACTCACGACCGCTGCAACGTTCATAATTGCAAGGGTCATCACGCCGAGTTTCATCGCGGTTCCTTTCGTGTTTGAATTTGTTGTCATCTTGAATTAATTTAGTTTAGAATTTATATTACAATAATTATGGTTAGTTTTTTCGGTATGGGGTAAATACGGGAAAAAAGATCATAAGGTTTTTCTCCGTACAATATTTAACTTTGAACTTCTATCCCCAGTGTTTTCGTTTCCCGCTTTAAATAAGTGAACACGGCAAATGCCGCGGCGAGAATGGTACTTAGCAGGAACGGGAAATAAGAAGCGTCCGTGGAGAATATCCCTTGTAATCCTTCGAGGATGAACGGGTAGGTGATGATCGCCACGTAGTTCATCGCCATCACGAGGGCGAGGGCGAAAGTCGCGTGGGATTCGGTGGTACTCGTGGAGGTCTTGTCATATATGATTGGTTGCATGCAGCCATATCCGAGTCCGACGAGGATAACCCCCAGCGTCAACAATACGGCTCCGCCTTTCATCAGGAACAGGACGAACCCAATAGCAATGGCGGCTGTCGAGATCACGTTCGTGTAGTTTTTGAACCGGTTGATAATGTTGTTAATGAAAAATCCGGGTACGGTCATTGCCAGGAAAAAGACGGAAATAAAAGTGCCGGATATATCGGGATCTTTGAATTTCAGGGTTTCCATGTAAATGGAGAGATTGAAGGGCACCGTCAGGACCAGAAACGTGATAAAGTAGTAGAGGAACATGAGGGAGACGGGCCAGTTGTGTTTTGTCCTGTCTGGCATGGTGTTTACCGGGGCTGGACTCGTTTGTGGTGCCACTACCGGGGTTGATTTGAGCTTGAAGGCGAATAACAGGGAGATTCCCGACAGGCAGTAGACCAGGAAAGCGTAGTGCCAGTTGAGGTCTGCGAGCACACCGGCGAGGAAAGTCGCCAGTACCAGCGTTATGTTGGTGATCGACGAGGCGATACCGAGTTGTCGTGTCCTGTATTGTTTAGAGAAATTGTCGGCGATAAGCCCCGTCGAGAACGGGATGATCATTCCGGCCCCGACTCCCAGCAACGCGCTGACAACGAGCAATAGCCACAAGGAATTACTGAACGGGTAAATCACGCTACAACCGAAAAATATGGATAACCCGATAATAAGTATTCTTTTTTTGTTGATCTTTACCGACAGTCGCCCGGCTAGCAGGATGAACGGGACGATAATGAACGACGGGAGGGATTCGAGCATCTGCAATTCGAGGTCGCTAGCGTCTTTGAATATGTTTTGAAGATCTCCGAGTATGGGAGAGATTGCTAATCCCGGCAACGAGGTTACCATGGATATCGAGTAGATGGCAAGGAGTGCGGTAAGCGTCATCGTGCCATGACCTGTCTGTATTTTCATGTTGGTCTTGTTTAGTTCTTGTCACTATACGGGAGAGTGGCGGAAAAAGTTTATAAAGTTCATAAGGTTTATAAAGTTCATAAGGTTCGTGGACCCCTGCGGGGCACTTTGTTCACGGCAGCTTGAGCTGCCGACAAACATAGTCCGAAGGACACCCGTTACTTTATAAATCTTATAAACCTTATGAACTTTATAAACTAAATTTTACTTTCCCCGGTTTGCCACCCGCCTCCGAGGGCCCTGTATAGGTAAACGACCGACAGTAATTCGTCTCGTACGGCATTGTTCAGCCCGATCTGGGCATCGAAGTATCCCCGCTGGGCGTCGAGCACGTCGAGGTAACTGATGACCCCGTTTATGTATTGCAAGTTGGCCAGTTCCATGTACGAACGGGCGGCTTCTTCCAGCCGGGAACGGGATTCCCGCATTTCCCGTATTTTCGAGAAAGTGGTCAGGGCGTTGTCAACTTCTTTGAACGCGGCCAGTACGGTTTGTTGATAATTATATGTTTCCTGTTCCAGTGCGGCACGGGCGGCTTTGAGGCGTGCCCGGTTTTTCCCGGCGTTGAGTACCGGGGCTAGTAGTTTGCCTCCGAGATAGAAGTAGGGAGCTTTAAGGAAATCACTGAGTTCATTATCCTCTCGTCCGTAGCGGGCGGTGAGTGATATCTGCGGGAAGAGGCTCGTGTAAGCGACACCGACCTTGGCATTTGCCGCTTTAAGCTTGTATTCCGCCTGCCGGATGTCGGGACGGCGTTCGAGCAGGGAAGAGGGTAGACCTACCGGAAGGGAGGTAGGCAGCATTTGCTTGTCAATGTTTTCCCCGCGGGCGATATCGCCGGGATAGTGTCCCGTGAGCAGGGAGATGTCGTTCTCTTTCAGCCGGATTTTGCGTTCCAAGTCGGGGATCAGCGTGGTCGTTTTTGCCAACTCTACTTGTGATTGGCGGTAGGCGGTTTCGGAGGTAAGTCCACCCTCGAAACGCAGTTTGGCGAGGCGCACGCTTTCAACACGGGCATCGTAGGTTTGGCGGACAATACTCAATTCCATGTCAAGCGCTCGCAATTCGAAATACGATTGTGCTACCTCGGAGATTAATGTCATTTGCAGGGCCCGTTGTCCTTCCACGGTCTGGAGGTAAGCGGCGAGACTCGCCTGAGATCCCCAGCGCAGCTTGCCCCACAGGTCGAGTTCCCACGTCAGGGAAGCTTCGATGTTAAACGTGTTGCCGGGGGTGCGGTCGTATTCCCGTTCTCCGAGAGCGTCGATCCCGACGGCAGGGAAAAGGTTCGCTTTCTCCATGCGGTGGGCGTAGCGACTCTCTTTCACCCTTGCGGCCGCGGCCAATAGATCTTTATTGTAAGCGAGCGAGGTGCGTATCAACCGTTGTAACACGGTATCGGTGTATATTTCCGACCACGGAATGTTCGCCACGGTCGATGAGTCAGAGGGAATAGAATCGGTGATTGCCGTGGGTAAATCCAGTTCCGGACGGGTATATTTTTTGCCTATCTTGCAGGAACCTAACAGGCTTCCGACAAGGAGAGCGATGAGGATTATGTGATGTTGTTTCATGGCAATGATGTGGTTAATTGTAACATGTATGATATTGGTGGGGGAGAAAGTCTATAAAGTCCATAAGGTCCATGGACCTTATAGACTTTATGGACCTTATAAATTTATAGACTCTTTTTTCTTCTCCATTGCTTTACCTTATAAATTTGTACAAAGAAGAAAGGGACTAGTACGATGCCGACGGTGATCGCCACGAGCATCCCGAAGAAGATTCCGGTACCGATCGAGTGGCGGCTGGCGGAACCCGGACCGCTGGCGAGTACCATGGGCAACATACCGAGTACGAAGGCCAGCGAGGTCATCAGTATCGGGCGGAACCGGGCACGGGCGGCGGTAATGGCGGCCTGCACGGCGTCAACACCTTTATCAACTTCCACTTTAGCGAATTCGACGATCAGGATGGCATTTTTGGCAGCCAGCCCGATCAACGTGACGAGTCCGATTTGGAAGTAGACATCGTTCTCTAGTCCGAAAATCCATACGCCGAGGTAAGCTCCCAACGCGGCGATCGGTAAGGAGAGAAGTACGGAAATCGGTACGAACCAACTCTCGTAGAGGGCAGCGAGGAAAAGGAACACGAACACGAAGACGAGCGCCATGACCATTCCCGTTTGTCCCTCGGCTTTCTTTTCTTGAAACGACAGTCCGCTCCATTCCATACCGATGTTATCGGGCAGGTGTTGACGGGCCAGTTTCTCGATCGCCCGCATGGCTTCGCCGGAACTGTGTCCCGGGGCTGCTTCCCCGTTAATGACGGCCGTGGTGAACATGTTGAAACGCTTGATTGATCCCGGTCCCGTGGTGTTTTCCGCCCGACCCAGCGCGGTCAGGGGAACCATGTTACCTTTGGAGGTCTTCACGAAGAACATATTCAGGTTCTCTTTCTGCATCCGGTAGGGAGCCTCGGCTTGCATGTATACCTTGTATACCCGATTGAACATGTTGAAGTCGTTGACGTATACCGAACCCGTGTAGGCTTTCATCGTTGAGAAGATGTCCGCCAGCGGAATGCCGAGGAATTGTGCCTTGTCGCGGTCCACGTCAAAGTACAGTTGCGGGATTTCGGCTTGCAGGGAAGAGGATACTCCCGTCAACGCCTTGTCTTTGGCCGCGTATTTGACGAGTGTGTCGACGGCTTCCACGAGGTTCTCGAAGGTGGCACCGTTGCGGGCTTCCACTTGTAACTCGAATCCTCCCGATGTTCCTAACCCGGGAATCACGGGCGGCGTGGACAGGAATACGAGGGCCTCGGGGTATTTTTTGAACTCGGAGCGGACGTCGCTCATGACCTCCTCAAGGGATAGGTTGCCTTTCTTGCGTTCTTCCCAGGGTTTGAGGATAACCGTCAGTTCTGTGCGCGATTGGTTGGTACCGACGCGGGGACTGCTCCCGGCCACGCTTTGCACGTAAGCCACGGCAGGGTGGTCTTTCAGGTAGTCGACTGCCCGTTCGGTCACCTTGCGGGTACGTTCGAGCGTGGCTCCCTCGGGTAATGCCAGTTCCACTTTGAAGTATCCCTGGTCTTCTTCCGGCAGGAAGCTGCTGGGGATTACCCGGTTGAGTACGACGATCAGCACGATTGCCATACCGAACCACGCGATGATGCGGCGGGGACGGGCTAACGCCCGTTGTAACAGGTGGATGTATTTGTTATTTCCACGTGCCAACCATTCGTTGATCTTGCGAAACACGAAGTTTTTCCGGCCGTCGGAGGGACGCAGTAATATGGCACACATGGCGGGACTCAGCGTGAGGGCCACGACCAGTGAGATCAGCACGGATACGACAATCGTGATGGCAAACTGGCGGTAGAGCATACCCGTGATTCCGGGCAAAAAGCTCACGGGAACGAACACGGCACCCAGCACGAGCGAGGTGGCCACGAGTGCCCCGGTCAGTTCTTTCATGGCTTTGCGGGTAGCCTCGTAGGGAGACAATCCTTCTTCTTCCATGATACGTTCGACTCCCTCGACGACGACAATGGCGTCATCGACGACGATACCGATCGCTAGCACGAGTCCCAGCAAGGTTAGCATGTTGAGCGAGAACCCGAAGGCGAGCATGAACCCGAAAGTTCCGATCAGCGACACGGGAACTGCCACCAGCGGGATGAGCGATGCACGCCAGCTTTGCAGGGAGAGGAACACGACGAGGATCACGAGGAAAAGGGCCTCGAAAAGGGTCTTGTATACCTCGTGAATGGATTCGGCTATATACGTTGTGATGTCAAACGGAATGTTGTAGCTCACGCCCTCCGGGAAATCCTTGCTGATCTCCTGCATGGCTTTTTCCACGTTCTTGGCGACTTCCATGGCGTTTGCCCCGGGTAGCATGTAGATGCCGAGCACGGCGGCATTCTCGCCGTTCAGACCACTCTCTGTGTTGTAGGAACTGGCTTCAAGTGATACCCGTGCCACGTCGCGTAAGCGGATAATCGAGCCGTCGGGGTTGGCCCGCACGACGATTTCTTCGAATTCGTTGACCGACGAGAGACGTCCCGGTGCGGTGATCGGGATGGTGATGTCTGTTCCCGTCATGGGCTGTTGGCCGAGAACCCCGGCCGCCGACTCGCGGTTTTGGTCTTTCAGTACGTTCTGTAAATCTTTGATCGTTAACCCGAAGTTAGCCATACGGTCGGGAAGTATCCATATTTGCATGGCGTAATAACGGCTACCGATGTTGGAAACTCGTCCCACGCCCGGTACGCGTTTCAACACGTCGAGCACGTTGATGGTGGCGAAGTTACTGAGATATATTTCGTCAAACCGGGGATCGGACGAGGTGAGTGTCAGCGTCATCAACTGGCTGGAGGATTGTTTCTCGACTTTGATCCCGTTTTGCACGACTTCTGCCGGGAGCCGGGATTCGGCCAGTTTTACGCGATTCTGTATGTCGACGGCTGCCAGCTCGGCATTGGCCGATATGTCAAAGGTCACGGTGATCGAGAGACCTCCGGAATTGGAGCTGCTCGATTCCATGTATAGCATTCCCGGCGTACCGTTCAGCTCCTGCTCGATGGGCGTGGCCACCGCCTGCGAGACGGTAACGGCACTTGCACCCGGGTAGGAGGCCGAGATTTTCACGACGGGAGGGGTGATCTGCGGGTACTGGTCGACAGGCAACAGGGACAACCCGATGAAGCCCACCAGCACGATGACAATGGAAAGCACGGCCGAGAATATCGGCCTGTCGATGAAGAAGCCGGGTTTCATAACTCTACCTCCTCTTTCGTGGCGATTCTTTCGGGTTTAACGAGTGCTCCCGGGGTCAGTTTGTGGTATCCTTCAACGACAACCAGCTCGCCGGGGCCAAGGCCTCGCTCTACCACGATGTGATTGTTTACTTCCGGTCCGGTTTCGATAAACCGCTTTTCGGCCGTGCTGTCACGCCGAACAACGTATATGTAGGCACCACCTTTCTCGATGGCTACCGCTTTACTGGGAACGACGACGGCATTCTCGCGTACGTCGAGTAGTAGTTTTACCTTGGTGAACTGTCCCGGTAATAATTTCCGGTCAGGGTTGGGGAGTTCTGCGCGCACGCCGAAAGTTCCCGTTTGCGGGTTAACCTGCGGATCGGCGAAATCAACGATACCCGTGAGCGGGTAGATCGAGTTGTCGGCTAGCGTGATTGTCACGGACGGCTGCCACGAGCGGTTCGCGTCCTTCTCTCCGAGGGTCACGTTTCGCTGCTGGCTGCGCAGGTAATCAAGGGCGGTAAGGCTGAAATCCACCAGAACCTCGTCGCTCTCCACGACAGTTGCCAGTTGCGACTTCCCACCGGGACCCACGAGCGTGCCGATGTCGGCGTACCGTTCGCTAATGTACCCGTCAATCGGGGAGCGTACGGTGGTGTAACCCAGTTCCAATTCTGCCTGCGCCAGGTCAGCCTTGCTCATGGCCACGTTCGCCTTGGCACTTTCGTAGGCTGCCACGGCATTGTCAAGGTCGAGCTGGCTGGCCGCCTTTTGCTCGTAAAGGGGACGAAGACGCTCCACGTCACGAGCGGCTTTTGCTTCCTGGGCTTGGTCTTTTGCCAGTTGCGCCTTGGCCTTGTCAACACGTGCCCGGTAAAGATCACTGTTTATTTTGAACAGGGGTTGGTTCCGTTTCACGCGCTTTCCTTCCTCGAAAAGCATCTGTTCAAGGTAACCTTCCACGCGAGCCCGAACCTCGACGAATCCTTTCGCCCGGATTTGCCCGACGTATTCCCCGTATATTTCCACGTTATCCACTCCGACTTCCTCGACTGCCACCACTTGCCGCTCCGGTTCCGTCTTGTGTTTGCAGCCGGACAAAAGTGCTACAGCCACGAGTGCTATCATTATTCCTGTTTGTTTCATATTGATTGATTTTGTTTACATACTTATTCCTGTTCGTCTTTTCTAATGAAAAATATATGCTACGTTTTACGTGAAGTTGTAAAAATAAGTTATATTGTTGATCAATAATCCGATAAAAAGAATGCTACATGTCGATTCGTTCCTCTGAAAGAGAGAAAGTTGTAGAATTATACCACACGAATGTGGAAAAAGGCGGCACGGGGAGGGGCAAAGGGGGATAAAGTCCATAAAGTCTATGGACTTTAAGAGCCTTAGGCTCGACTTTATGGACTTTATTACCACACCTTAACCAGAAATTGCCCGAGGTAAACGGCCAGCAATCCCAGCACGATACTGAGTGTCGTGTAGAGAATGAAATAAAAGAATTCCTGATCCCGCAACAGCATGAAGTTCTCGTTCATGAACGTGGAAAAGGTCGTGAACCCACCGCACAATCCCACGGTGAGGAACAGGCGCAAGTCCCCGTCTAGCACGTTACCCCGCTCGAACAACCCGTAGAGAAAACCGATCAGGAAACAACCCGTGATGTTGACGAAGAGCGTTCCCGCGGGAAAGGTCACGATTGAAAAACTTTGTATGAAACGGGAGAGGAGGAAGCGAAATATTCCCCCGAAGAAACTTCCTAACCCGATAAAAAATAATGTCTTGTACATAGTATAGTCAAAAGTCCATAAAGTCCATAAAGTCACGGGTGTCCTTCGGACAGTGTTTATCGGCAGCTCAAGCTGCCGTAGACAAAGCGCCCCGCAGGGGTCCATGACTTTATGACTTTATGGACCTTATGAACCCTTTTATTTCAGTCCGCTTCTTTCCAGTAGGGCGTCAACCGTCGGTTCTTGACCGCGGAAACGCTTGTAGAGGGTCATCGGGTTCTCGGACGCACCTTTCTCCAGCACGTTGCGGCGGAACGATTCGGCGGTAGCCTTGTCGAAGATGCCGTTCTGTTTGAACAGGGAGAATGCGTCGGCGTCGAGAACCTCGGCCCACTTGTAACCGTAATACCCGGCGGCGTATCCCCCGGCGAAGATATGTCCGAACGCGGGCGAGAAGGCACTACCTTTCACGATAGGCAGGATTTCTGTCTTGCCCATGGCCCGTTGCTCGAATTCCACGAGGGGTTCGGTAACGGGAGCGGTGATCGTGTGCCATGCCATGTCAACCATGCCGAAACTCAACTGGCGATCGCTACCGTATCCGGCTTGGAAGTTGGACGAACGTTTGATCTTGTCGATGAATTCCTGCGGGATACTTTCTCCGGTCTCGTAATGTACGGCCCACGTGTCAAGCCACTCTTTTTCGAGCGCGTAGTTCTCCATGAATTGCGAGGGTAGTTCCACGAAGTCGCGGGAAACACCGTCCATGGAGGTCGAAGCGTACGTGCATTTGCCGAAAATACCGTGAAGGGCATGACCGAACTCGTGCAGGAACGTGGTTACCTCGTTGAATGTCAGTAGCGAAGGTTTCGTGTCGGTGGGTTTCGTGAAGTTCATCACTAGGGATACCAGCGGGCGTTGATCCTTGCCGTTGACCATTTTCTGGCCGCGGAATTCGGTCATCCATGCGCCACCGCCCTTGCTTTCCCGCGGGAAAAAGTCCGTGTAGAGAACGGCAAGGAACGAACCGTCGTTGTCGTATACCTCGTAGGTCTTCACCTCGGGGTGATATAGCGGGATGTTGTTTACTTCCTTGAACGTGATACCGTAGAGACGGGTAGCCAGGTCGAACACGCCTTTCTGCACGTTTTCAAGCTTGAAGTAGGGTTTCAGCATCTCGTCGTCAAGCGCGTATTTCTCCTGCATCAACTTGTTGGAATAGTAGGCCCAGTCCCAACGTTGTAAATCGCCTTTCAACCCGGCTTTACGGGCGAACGCTTCTACTTCCTGTTTGTCCTTCACGGAGTAAGGATAAGAAGCATCATGAAGTTCGGCGATGAAATTATTCACGATCTCCGGCGTGTTGGCCATGCGATCCGTCAGGGCGTAATCGGCGTAAGTCTTGTAACCCATCAATTGCGCCTTTTCAAAACGCAGGGCGGTGATTTTCTTGATGACCTCCTCGTTATTATACTCGTTAGCATGGTATGCGCGGGAAGAGTTGGCCCGGTACATTTGCTCGCGTAAGGCCCGGTTATCGGCATATTTCATGAAAGGTCCCATGCTCGGGTAGTGGAGGGTGAAAATCCAACCTTCCTTGCCCTGTTGTTTGGCGGTCATGGCGGCCATTTCCTTGGCACCATCGGGTAGACCGGAAAGATCCTTCTCGTCCGTCACGTGCAGTTGGAAAGCGTTGGTCTCGGCCAACTCGTTCTTATCGAACGTGAGGCTCAGTTTACCCAGTTCGATCGAGATTTCCTTGAAGCGCTCCCTTGCCTCTCCTTCGAGATTGGCTCCCCCGTCAATGAACGATTTCCACGTGTTTTCCAGCAACATGGTTTGTTCGGGGTTGAGGTTCAACTGTTCTTTCTGAGCGTGTACTTGTTTCACCCGGTCGAAAAGTTGCGGGTTCATGTAGATTGCGTGACTGAACGAGGTCAGTTTGGGCGACACGTTCTGGGCGATGTCCTGCATCAGGCTGTCGGTGAGACAGGCGTTGAGGTTGAAGAATATGCCGGAAATGGCATTCATCCGTCCGCCCACGTTGTCTAATGCCACGATGGTGTTCTCGAAGGTCGGGGTTTCCTTGGAAGAGGCGATCTGCTCGACCTCTTTCCTGGCTTCCTCGATAGCCACGTCAAAAGCGGGTTCGTAATGCTCTGCCTTGATTTTATCGAATGGAGGCGTCTGGTGGGGCGTGTCAAAACTCGTCAATAGCGGGTTTTGTTCCGTCTTTCCGCAGGATGCCACAAGAAGAATAATTGCAGCCATAAATGTTGTCTTTCTCATTGTTTAATTAGTGTTCTGATTTGTATTCGAAATTTCGGTGGCGAAGTTACAGAATAGTTTGTAAAGTTCATAACGCCTGTAAAGTCTTCGCCGGGGAGACGCTTGAAAACTCGCGCTTGCCACGACATGATTCGTGCCAATGTTTGGATTTCATGGAAAGAAGTACTATGATTTACTTCTTCTTCCCCTTGAACACGATCTTGGGCTCGACGATCATCGGGATCACGGTGACGGTGATATCGAGATCGAGATTGTCGTTTTGAATTTTACCTTTGTGCGTGTAGGAAATGGTTTGTTGCCCGGCGGTAACTTTTCCTCCTCCTTCGAGGTTGAAGGTGGTGTCGGTTTCGATGACCTTGCTTTTAGCCGGATCAACCGTGATACCCCGCACGGGCATGGTGAAGTCCACGAGTTGCAGCGTCACGTTCTTGCTGGTATCGGCAGTGATCCTGATCTTGCAGGGGATCGGGCCTTCGGGAACCAGCGTCTTGCCGTTGGCATCGGGTTTTAGCATCGCTTTCACGTGATCGGGTAGGATGATCGTGGCCTCGCCCTCGTACAGGCCGGGAAGGGAGGAGACGTCACGTGCCCGTCGATCGCTACAACTGTTACAAGAACTTAACAACGAGGATGTTGTGATCGTCACTAGTAATATTCCGATAAAGAAAATAGTCCGTTTCATGAAGTGTTGATTTATTTTTGTATTTTCGACCGTTAAAAATAGAAACTTTTATCAATTAAACCATCAGGATTATGAAATTTGTAGGATTACTTCTTCTTTTATTACTTGCGGTCGGGGGATCGGTGAAAGCCACGTCGGTGGAGAGTTCGGACAAAAAGGATCACGCGGCTGCCGTTGCCGGGACGTACGAGGGGGAGGCCTTTATCGAGATCATGCAGCAAAAGATGAAGTTGAAGCTCGAATTGAAACGCACTCACCGGGATAGCGTGATCGTGGTGGTAACGGATTTCGTGCTGCCTAACGGGCAAAAGTTCAGTTATCGTTCAACGGGTGTTTCCGTGAAGCCGGTGGTGAAGGACGGTAAGAACGTGTATCAACTGAATATCTCGTTTGGCTATAATTATAACGGGATGCCGATGAAGGTGACCGCCACGGGAACGATCGTCAACGGTCAACTCGATTCGCTGGTGAAAGCCACGATCATGGATGCCATGGAAACAAAGGTGACTTACAAGGCGAAAAAGGTGTAGATATTCCCGCCGGAATAAAAAATAAAATCATACATTTGTATCACTACCAGAGTGTACAAGATGAGGAGTGATAGTCAAATTATCGAATTGTTGAAAGCGGGACGACGAGAGGGAATGGTTACCTTGTTTGATCGCTATTACAAGCCGTTGGTTTTATTCGCTGACGGTTTCCTGCATGATTTGTCCGGGGCCGAAGACGTGGTGCAGGAACAATTCGTGAAATTGTGGGAGGAACGGCTTTACGAGCGGATTCACGAGAAGGCGTTGAGCACATTTCTTTTTACCATGGTGAAAAATAGTTGTACCAATCAATTGATCCGGCGAGGGATAAAGACGGAACTTCTCGATTTACCTCATTACCAGATAGCGCAGGAAGAAGCCCGGGAATTCGATCCGGTAGTGATGACTACGATCCGGAAAGCTTTGGATTGCTTGCCGGAAAAGACGCGTAACGTGGTTGAGTGCGTCATGCTGGGAGGGCGCATGTATAAAGAGGCTGCCGATGAACTGGGGGTCTCTGTCAATACCGTGAAAACTTTGCTGAAAGCGGGGATAAAGGAATTACGCGTGTTGTTGAAAGATCAGCGGGGAATACTTCTCCTGTTTGTTATTCGTTTTACCAAAGTTTCTTCTCGATTGTCACATTTCACGAGTTCGGGAAAGAGGCTTTCGTGATTTCCAACACTTTTTCTGATAAAGAGGTCTGCATGATCATGGTGTCGTGCGGCTACACGGTGTATATGAGGAAGCTATACTTGATAGAATTGACCTTTGTATACAATGATTGGTCGTGAATTAATGCTTTGTCCGTGAGATAGATTAATCGCCTGATTTTGATGTGATTGCTTCCGGGGTTCTCCCGGGTACTTCCTTGCTTACTTATCGGGAACTTATCAGGAATTATTGTTAAGTAGTATACAAGTTGTCATTTCCTTTTAGATAATAAGGCGGGGAGTATATTTCGTGATGTATGGACATACAACGAGCAAGCTCCCTGTCTATTCTCGCTTAATCGCTAGTTTCCTTCTATAAATAACTATTCTTTGTACTCCTCTTTTTTATAAGAAAAAATAGTTCAACAAAGAAGTTTAGAGTGAAGAATATAGCCAAGAGGAAGAGTATTCCAGCTCTCCCTCTGTTTATAGAGGCCACTGAAAAAGTCGGTATTGTGATAAACAACTACCCCCTCCGGCTCCCCCTTACACAGGGGGAGAGTTGATTACCAAGCGGTTTCCCCTCCTGTGTAAGGAGGGGCCAGGGGTGGTAGTTCAAATAATGAAACTTTTTCTGTGCCCTTATACGCAGAGGAGGAATTGGAATACTCACCGTTTTCGGGAAGAGGGTTCTAAAAAAAGATGAAAAAAAAGATTGTTTTTATTCACCCGCCAAAGAGGAAATTTTGTTTAACTGGTAAATTACATTATCAAAGTCATGGAAATACACGATGAAATATTCCGGGATATACAGGCTTGCTGGCAGGGTAACGCCACGGGCGAGCAGGTTGACCGGGTGAAAAAATGGATAGAAGAAAACGAGGAAAATCACCGGGAGTATGAACGTTTATCCCGGTTATATTACCGGTTAGGATACGCGAAACGTTGGGACGAGATTGACATGCGAGCGGCGGGAGCATCTTTGTTAAAACGGATTTCGAGAACTCGGAAACGGAAAATGTCACGTTACGTGTGGAGGTGTGTCGCGGCAGCGTGCGTGATTGTTGGCGGGATGATGTTTCTATGGATGAAAGAGATACCCCGGACGGGAGAATTTCCGTTGAACCTGTCGGAGGTGCGGTCCGGTAGCCCGAAAGCGACCCTGGTATTAAGTGACGGGAGGCATGTTTCTTTGGCGGCGGACACGCTTTTTCGCATGCAGGTGCAAGGAACTTTGTTAAAAGAAGATGCCATCGGGGGATTGAAATATGAAATTCCAGATAGCCTGAGAGATATATCGCGGGGACAGGCTATCACGTACAATCGACTCGTGGTTCCTCGCGGGGGAGAATATATCATGACGCTTTCGGACGGAACTCGGGTGTGGCTGAACGCGGAGACGGAGTTGAGATTTCCCGTCGTGTTCGCCAAGGATAAACGCGAAGTTCACGTGAAAGGGGAGGCTTATTTCGAGGTGGTGAAGGATTCTTCAAGGCCGTTTATCGTGCATGCTTCCGGGGTTTCGACGCGGGTGCTGGGAACCTCGTTCAACGTGATGGCTTACGAGAATGAACCGTTGGCGGAAATCACGCTCGTGGAAGGGAAGGTTGAAGTCGAGAGCCGGGGGAATACATGCTTGTTGACCCCCGGTTGGCAGGCCGTCGTGGACAGTGACACAAGGCAGCTTTCCCGCCGGGAGGTAAATGTTTCTTCTTACGTGTCGTGGCGGGACGGGTTGTTTGATTTCGGGGAGATGACTCTTGAAGAGCTGGTGATGAAATTGAGTCGTTGGTATGACGTGGATTTTTTCTTTGTCAATAGCGGTGCCCGTGCCAAGCGATTCACGGGGGCGATCAAGAGGAATAACACGTTGCAGTTCATGCTCGATTTTATAGAGAAGACATCGGACGTGTATTTTAAAGTGGACGGGAAAGTGATTCAGATTCACGAGAGATAATGATAAAAAAAGACCGTCAGGTGTTCGTACCACCTTTCGGTCTGGATAAAGTTTTGGAAACTTAAAACACAAATGTATGAAAAAAAATCCATTAATGGGGTTCGTTTGGGTGAAAAACGAACGCTGGAAATTCTTATTAGCTATGCGATTAACACTTGTATTTCTTTTTTGTTTCATGTTGGGAGGATACGCCAATAGCACGGCGCAGAACCAGATGAACGTGAAAATGGGAGAAACTACTTTCGAGAAGTTGTTTCAGGAGATTCGTGAGCAAACCGGTTGTATCGTGATGTATAATAGCGATGTGCTGGACAAGAAGATGAGGGTCGAGGCCAATTTCGGGCGGATAGAGTTGGCGGATTTGTTAGAGAAAGTACTATCGGGTCGAGGCTTGACTTTCGAGATGGACCGGGAGTTCGTGATCCTGATGAAGGTGCAACAGAAACCGGATGAACAGAAGAAGATCACGATCTCCGGGGTGGTGAGGGATAAGCGGAAGGAACCGTTGATCGGCGTGACCGTGCTGGTGAAGGGGACCTCGATCGGGGCGGTTACGGATACGGCGGGAAGGTATAAAATCACGTTGCCCGCGCGGCAAGACCTTGTCTTGATATTCTCTTTTATCGGTATGCAAAGTAAAGAGGTGAAGGTTACGGACCAGCAAGAAGTGAACGTGGTGCTGGAAGAGGATATCGAGGCCCTGGACGAGGTGGTGGTCTCCACGGGATATTACAATCGTAAGAAAGAGAGTTACACGGGAGCGACAACTTCTTTCACGGGGGATAAATTACGCATGGTGTCTTCCGGCAACGTGTTGTCGACGCTTTCCGTGCTGGACCCCTCGTTCAAGTTGCTGGATAATATAGAGATGGGGAGTGACCCGAACACGATCCCGGAGTTCACGATCCGCGGGGGTGGGAGCTTGCAGTCGGAATACGAGAATTCGCCTAACATGCCCACGTTTATACTGGACGGGTTCGAGGTGAATGCCGAGAAGATTTTCGATTTGGACCCGAACCGGGTGGCCTCGATCACGATATTGAAGGATGCCGCCGCCACGGCCATCTACGGTTCGAGAGCGTCGAACGGGGTGGTGGTGGTGGAAACCGTGGAGCCTCAAGCCGGGAAATTACGGTTGAGCTACACGTTTTCCGGGGATTTCTCGTTCGCGGACTTGGGGGTTTACGACCTGATGAACGCCGCGGAAAAGTTGGAGTACGAGCGTTTGGCGGGATTGTACAAGCATAGTAATATCGAGCAGGGTGATAGGTATAGCGACCGGTATAACCAGCGGTTGAAGTGGGTGAAGCAGGGGATTGATACCGATTGGTTGAGTAAGCCGATAAAAGACCTTGGATTCGGGCATAAGCATTTTTTGCTGGTAGAAGGGGGAGATTCTTCTATCCGGTATGGCCTTTCCGTGAATTATAACGTGACGGACGGGGTGATGAAAAAGTCGGGGCGGCGGACGATCGGGATCGGGAGTAAATTGCAATATAATTATAAAAATCTGCGTTTTATCAATGACTTGATCTATTCGAGCGTGAAAGGTACGAATTCTCCTTACGGTTCTTTCACTACTTACACGTACCAGAATCCTTATTTTTACCCGTATGACGAGAACGGGAACGTGAAGCAATACCTGTATCAACCGACGCTTGACGGGGATGTAACGGTTCCGAACCCGTTGTATAACGCGGCCAAGAATACGCGGAGCGAATCCAGTTACAGCGAGTTTAATAATAATTTCTCGATAGAATGGAATATCATGGAGGGGATGACGTTACGCGGGAAGTTGTCGTTGAACAGCAAGAAGGAGAGTTCCGATGACTTTAAACCTGCCACGCACACGGATTTCACGACAACAAAATATAAAGGAAGCTACGAAAAAGGGGAACGGAAGACGTTCACGTACGATGCTAACGTGGTGTTCAATTATGCCCGGTCGTTCGAGAAACACAGTATAAATGTGGCGGCCGTGTGGAACGTGAGGGAGAGTAGTGTTGACAGTTATTCCGTGCTGGCGGTGAATTACCCGAACGAGCAAATGGATCATTTCGGGATGGGAACCGCTTTTAAAGAGGGAGGAAAACCGTCGGGAGATTACGAGGTGAGTCGCTTGATGGGATTCGCGGGCAATGTCAATTACGGTTGGGATAATCGTTACCTGCTTGATCTTTCCATTCGTACGGACGGTTCGTCCGTGTACGGTGCGAATCAACGCTGGGGAACGTTCGGTTCCGTCGGGGTAGCGTGGAATATACACCGGGAGAGATGGTTCGAGGATTCCCGTGTCGTGAGTGATTTGAAATTGCGGGGGTCGATCGGGAGTACCGGGGGACAGAATTTTTACCCGTTCCAGTCTATCCGGATGTTTAGTTACAAAGATGATCTGGTGGATGGAATCACTTACAACGGGAGTATCGGGGCGTTGTTGAAGAGTTACGGGAACACGGACTTGAAATGGCAGAAGAATTTGAAACGTAATATCGGGTTGGATTTTGCCTTTTTCAGGAGCCGGTTGTCGGGTTACGTGAATTACTATAAAGAGGATTCTAAGGCTTTGTTGATAGATGTGTTGTTGGCTCCTTCAACGGGTTTTAATTCTTACAAGGATAATTTGGGTGAGGTTGAGAATCGGGGGATCGAGGCCAATATCCGGGGATCGGTGATTCGTGACACGGGGAAAGAGTTGCAATGGGATCTTTTTGTCGGCGTGATGAGTAACCGGAACCGGTTGTTGAAACTGAACGATGCTTTGGCCGCGTATAATCGTATGCAAGATGACAAGGTAAATAATGCTGAAGATGACAAGAAAAGTAATCGCCCGGTGGTTCGATACCAGAAAGGGAAATCTATTAATGCCATTTGGGCGAACGAGTCCCTGGGGATTGACCCGAATAGCGGGGACGAGATATTTCTTGATCAGGATGGGAAGAAGGTAGACAAGTGGAGTACGGATAATTATAAACCGTTGGGTTGTAAGGATGCGGATGTTGAGGGAAGTTTTGGAACAATGTTGATGTACAGGGGATTGCAATTGAACGCTTTCTTTAAATACAGTATCGGGGGGGATATATACAACCAGACTCTGGTGGATAAGGTGGAGAACGTGGACCCGAAGAATAATGCCGATCGTCGGGTGTTGTACGATCGTTGGAAGGAGGCGGGGGATGTGGCCCGGTTTAAAGCGATCGGTAACACGGAAATCACGATGCCGACATCGCGTTTTATCGAGAAGGAGAATTACGTGCAACTTTCTTCTTTGAGCGTGTCGTATCGTTTCCCGGCAGAGAAATTACGTCGCTTGGGTATGGAATCATTGAAAGTCACTGCTATCGGGAATGATATATTCCGAGCTTCCACGGTGAAGATGGAACGGGGAACGGTCTATCCTTTTGCCCGGACTTACACGCTGTCGCTGCAAGTTGTCTTTTAAAATGTTGTGATACATGGAATATAAAAGCTATGAAATTATGAAGGATATGAAAATAATGATTGTCGCCTTTTTTGTATGTTTGGGCATGACTTCGTGCGAGGCGTGGTTTGATGTTTCCCCGAAATCGGACGTGAAATCGGATGATTTATTCAAGGACGAGAATGGCTTCTGGGATGTGTTGACGGGTGTTTATTCCGTTATGGTGACTCCCTCCGCGTACGGGCGGGAACTGACTTACGGTTACCTGGATGTGATGGCGCAGTACTATGATAAGATCACGAGCCAGACACATAATTATTACAAGGCGAAAAGCTATGATTACAAGGATTCCAAGGAAGAAACCCGTTTGCAGGCTATCTGGAAAGGACACTATAAGGCGATTGTGAATCTGAACGTGTTGTTGGAATACGTCGATAAGAATAAAGCCGTGTTCAGTTCCGAACAACATTACCGGGTCGTGAAAGGGGAGGCTTTGGGCTTACGCGCGTTCCTGCATTTGGATTTGCTCCGTTTATTCGGAGCTTCACCGGCAGACGGGTTGGAGCAACAGACGATTCCTTATGCCGATGCTTACACGAACGTGGCTCAACCGGCTTTGTCCATGGGTACGTTTGTCAACCGGGTTGTTCGTGATCTGGATTCGGCACGGGTGATGCTGGTTAATTCCGACTGGTTCGGTCCGGCGTATCAAAATCTGTATGAAACCCGTGATTCCAGCATGAGCGATCGCGGGAGCCGGATGAATTGTTTCACCGTGTCAGCGTTGAAAGCGAGAGCGTATAGCTATATCGGGGACAAGGATAACGCGATGAGGGCTATCCGCGAGGTGATCAACGAGAACACGAGGGAGCCTATGGAGCCTTTAAGATTGGCAAATTCCGCCAGTGAGAGTGATCGGTTGTTTAAAGATGAGATATTATTCCGGTTGAACGTGGAGGAGTTGGAAGAGGGAACATCGGCCTATTTTGGCGAGAATGCCATAAAAAATGGCGTGAGTACGAGTGCCACGGCGCTGTGTTTCACGGGAACCAAGGTGACGAATCTCTACCAGGCGGTGACGGCGGGGGATGATGATTTTCGCTTGAAATTGTGGTTTCAGCCGACGGATGTCAGCTCGTCGTGGATGCCGGCAAAATACAAGAACGTGAAGTTTATTCCTATCGTGAGACTGTCCGAATTGTACTTGATTGCGGCGGAGTGTGCTTCCGGTAATGACGGTCTGGCTTACCTGAACAAGATCCGTGCTCATCGCGGGTTGGCGGCCTTGGAGGGGGAGGTTGACCTGGCGGACGAGATCGCCAAGGAGTACCGGAAAGAGTTCGTGGCCGAGGGACAGATGTTTTTCTATTATAAACGGATGAATCTGGGACGTATCGGCGTTTTCTCCACGGTGAACCTGGCGGATAAAAATGCGGTTTACCGGATTCCCGTGCCGAAAGATGAATTGGATTATGGTAACATGTAGACAAAGAATTTTTAAATGAATGGCTCTATGATAAGAAATATAGTATGGATGTGTTTATTTGCCGTTTCGTGTATAGGATGTCAGGAGAATGATCGTTTGGTATACACGACCAAACCTTCTGTTTTCTTCCCGGATTACACGGCAGGTAAAGATAGTGTGACTTATTCATTCCGGATGACGAAAGAAGATCGGGATACCGTTTATCTGACCGTTAAGCTGGTCGGACAGAGTTTAGAACACAGGGCGCCCATAGGCTTGGTCGTGGATAAGGATGAAACGACTGCACGAGAAGGCGTGTATTACGAAATGGACGAGACGTATTGGCTTGAACCGGGTAGTGGAGAAGTAAAAATACCTGTTTACCTGATACAGGGAGGGACGGATATAGACGATGATATCTTGACCTTGGCACTCCGGCTCGTGCCCACGGACGATTTTGACGTGGCTTACGAGGATAAATCCCGCGTGTACGTGAGGGTAACGAATCAACTGGTGAAGCCCAGTTATTGGGAAGACTTGTTGGTCATCTATTTCGGGGAGTATTCTCAGGTGAAACACGAGAAATGTATCGAGGTGATGGGGCATGATTTCCCGCTGACGCAGGATGAGGTCGCTAGTTTTCCCGGTAGTTACAGCTATTTTATGATTCAGGGGAGGACGGTTTGTTACTATTACGCGACGCATGACGTGAAAGACGAGAACGGTAAGAAAATAGAAGTGTGGGATCCATTTTAATTCGTAAAAAGTATGAGACAATATTTATTGATATGGTTTGTGTTCCTCGCGTCTTTTATGGGATGCGTGGACGACGAGAGTAATACCCGGATCGAGGAACTGAACGAGGTTACGCTGGAGGGATTACAGGACAAGTACAGCGCGAAATTGGGGAGCTATTTACAGATTCCCTTGTCGATAAAAACCGCGACGGGGGATGAATCCCGGTTGAGTTTCGTGTGGTATACTTACACGGCGACTTCCCGGTTGAAGGCGGATACGTTGGGAAAGACGAAAGATTTGAATGCTTTCATTGATCCGAAAATCCTGGTACCGGGGGAGGATTATTCCCTGGTGGTGAAAATCACGGATCAGACTACCGGCGTGTATTATCGGAAGAAAATGAAACTGGAAGTTCTTTCCGATTTCACGAAAGGAACACTTTTGTTGTGCGAGGAAAATGGTTCTAGCGCGCTTCATTTCATGGTTGATGACGCGGAGAAGACATTTATCAAGAATGTTTTCGAGGCGGCTAACGGGGAGAAATTAGTTCATCCCACGCGGGTTTATGCCTTGAATCCCAATAAATACCAACCGCAGATGAAAGAGGTGTTGGTGTTGTGTGAGAATGAAACGGGAGGTTATTTTCTGAATCCGGTATCTATGAAAAGTAATCGTACTGTCGAGAGCGCGATAACTTTCATGCCGGAAACGGGGATTTATTCATCAAAATTGCACGTGGCAAGTACATCAAGGTCTGTTGATTATTTGATTATCAGTAATCAGGTGTTTAAAAGAGGAACAAACATGGGGGCCATGACTTGGGATGCCCCGATGGTCGTGGTGGAAGGGGCGACGGAATACCAGATCGGAACGGGGATGGTACAGTCGACCAGTGGGCCTGCATTTTATGATGAACTGAACGGACGGATTCTAGTACATAGTAATACGGTGTGGAATAAAGCCCCGTTGAAGCAGTTGAAAACAGAGGCCGGAGATTTGAATTATTTCGATTGTAATAATATGGGGACGGGAATGGAATACCTGGCGGGGGGATTACTCTCTGCCAATAATGAATGTTGGATGTTGTTACGCCAAAAAGAAACGATGCAGAGTTATTTGTATAAAATAAGGATTACATCGGCCAATCAGGGAACCAGTCTGGCAAAGATTGCGATAACTCCCGAAATTGCTCCTCATTTTGCGGAAGCGACGTGTTTTGCCTCTCTGAATGATATGAAAGATATCTTGTTTTATTCAACGGGGAATAGTGTCTATTCGATCGCGTTGAGTAGTCTGAGAGAGGGCGTGACAAGTAATTTGGAGGCGGAAATCATAGACGGGAATAAAGATGGTTTCTCTATCACGGGGATGAAAGTGGATGCCATTCTGGTTCCGGCCCCGACACCGGAAAATCCTTTGGCAACCCGGACGGCACAACAGGTACGTTTATGTATACGGGACCAAAATGTGACGGGAAACAGTAAAGGCGGGATCGCTTATTACGAGTTGGGTACGGTAGGGGGGATTCATGCTGATCCGGTATACCGGAAAGCTGGATTTTGTGATCGGGTGATAGATATAGAAGAGAAATACGAATAATATATAAACATGAGACAGATTGTTTTATTTTTAATGATGTGTATCTCCGTGCAGCTTGTTGCTGCACAGGGGATCCATTTCACGACCGGAGATTTCCAAGAGATTGTGAAGCGAGCCGGGGCCGAGAAAAAAGGGATTTTTGTAGACGTGTATACTTCGTGGTGTGGGCCTTGCAAAATGATGGCAAAGAACGTTTTCACGGATGAGAAAGTGGGAGAGTTTTATAATGCTCATTTTGTTTGCGTGAAGTTGGACGCGGAAAAACAGAGTGAGCACGGGTTCTTTAAGAAGTATAAAGCCGGTGGTTATCCTTCTTTTTTCTGGCTGAACGAGAACGGTGATTTGCTTGATTTGCACGTGGGGTATCTGGAGGCTCTCGCTTTTATCGAGAAAGGGAAGGCTTCCAAGGATTCGGATTTTCCGAGACAGTTGGCGGCAATGAAAGAACGATGGGAGGGCGGCGAACGTTCCATTGAACTCGTGCGATCTTATGTTTTCGGCGCTCTGGGGAAGCTCGACCCGGATCGGGTGGATGTTTGTCTGGAAGATTATTTGTCGGGACTTACGGATGAGGAGTTGCTCTCGGAAGATGCTTACAGCGTGTTGCGATCTTGTATACGTTCTCCAGATAAAAAGGTTGTCAAGCAACTTATTTTGCATGCGGATGTGTACAAAAATTACGATAAGGATTTCTGGATCAACATGTACCGGGCTGTCGTTCGTGTCGGGAGTATCATGTATCAAGAGAAACCGAAGGAATATGAACGATATATACAGGATTTGAAAAGATTGGATTCGCCTTTAGCAATCATGTATTATGATATTCTGGAGGTGGAAAGGCTACTTTTTGATCATGAATATGGTAAAGCGATTCCCGCGATTATACCTCTCGCGGAGAAGTATGGCGATGAACACAAGTATTTGTATAGCCAGCTTTTTTACACGATGATTATTGCCAATTATTTTCGAGAGGCTCCCGTCGTGGATGAAGAGGTGGAAGAAGTGATCCGGGTTGCCGATTGTGCGATGAAAGCACAACCTAGTCAGGAGAATTTGTTATACTTGGCGGTGGCTCATGCTAAACGGGAGGATTATAAACAAGCTTATGCCGTGTTGGCCAGCATGCCGATGTTTGGGAAACCCATGTTATCACTGGCCCTGTATCGGTATTTGAATTTGCCTTTCGTGGGGAGTGCATACAGGTAAAAATAAAGAAGCCTGAAAATTTGATTTTCAGGCTTCTTTATTTTTATCGCAAATCAATTACCTCGACTTCCGGATGTGCTTCCTTGTCAAAACGGAAAAACTTCACATCCAGTTCCGTGGCCGGTTTTTTTAGTTCTTTGATCGAGATTTCGATGTCATTCCCGTCCTTGCCGAAAGAAGTGACTTTCTCGACGGTGTTGGTTTTCGTGTTAATCCATACCCCGATTTTACTGATCTGCTTGTGTACTGTTTTGGGCGTCAACTCGATATAGGCTTTGCCGTCTTTTTCTTCTACCAGTTTCTGGTTGAATTTCTGGTTGTGTATATCGAACAGGATCGTGGGGTTCAACATTTCTTCCTCGTTGTTGTCGGGGTTCTTGATATTTACTTCTTCGGATTCGGGCATGTAGGTATAGATGACCTCGCCGTCGAAATAGTTGGTGACGTCCATCACGTCGATCTTGTACATCTTATCCTTCATGAAAGCCTTGCCATGATGGTTTTCCTTGATGTTTTCCGCTTTATTGATCATGGTTAGGTCGAACGTGATTTCCAAGGCCGGATACGATTTTATGTGTTCCACGGCTTTGTCAAGAATTGTCTTCGCCTTGCTGTCTGTTTGTGCAAATAAAAATGTGCCGCTAAGGGCTAGAATCATTAATGTTAGAATGTACTTCATATTCGTGTGATGTTTTTATTGTGTCCTTTTTCTTAAAAACTAAAGCAAATATAGGGATTATCCCGTAGAACCAAAAACTTATAAGAAAATTTGCTACTTTCGCACCGTTTTTTGAATCAGGAGATGGATAAGGTAAAAGGGATTTTGTTCGCCGCGCTATCCGCGGCAACTTTCGGGTTGATTCCACTATATGCAAATCAGGCTATATTGGATGGCGTAAATAACGAGACAATACTGGTATATCGGTATGGTATAGCGGGAATCGTGTACGCTATTTATTTGTTGATCAGGAAAATGAGCATGCGATTGACCCGAAAAGAGGCGAAAGAAATCATGCTGGCCGGGGTCGGGGGATATGGTATCACGGCTTTCTTCCTGATGTGGTCATATCACTACATGCCCACGGGGGTGGCGACGGCGATTCATTTCTTTTATCCCGTTGTCGTGGCGATATTAATGGCCATCTTTTACAAGGAGCGACTGCCCTTGGAAGTAAAGGCCGGGATCGTATTGGCGATATGCGGGGTATATCTGTTGTCGTGGGCTCCCGGGGAGGTGAAATGGTTGGGATTATTCTTCGTGTTGATGTCAACGGTCACTTACGGGTGTTATATCACGGCGCTGAACCGTCCCGTGCTGAAACAAATAAACCCGGATGTACTCACGTGTTACGTGTTATTGTTTACTGCCGTCTTTTACTTGATCATAGCCGTTGCCCAGGGAAAAATGGAAGTGATCACGAGACCCCGTTTCTTGTTGGATATGCTACAGTTGGCCGTGTTGAGCACGATCGTTTCGGCTCGACTACTGGTTGCTGCCGTGAAATTGATCGGTTCCGTGACAAGTTCGGTTCTGGGAACTCTGGAACCGATTACCGCGATTGTCGTGGGTGTCTTGTATTTTAACGAACAACTTTCGTACGCCAATTACCTGGGGTTGCTTATCGTGATAGTCGCTGTTTTAATCGTGATATACAGGATGAAAAAATAACGGGGGAAATCTTATCCTGTTTTTTTGTGAATCCTATTTATTTTTGGCTATTTTTGCGGATGAAATTGACTTTTAAGAATATAGTATGCTGTTATTTATAACTGTAAGTTTCTATACCATAGCGGATATATTGTTGGCTGCTTTTATTTTTTACCAGGTTTACAAGCTGGTGAAAGGTACGGTTGCGATAAATATCTTCGCGGGAATCTTTACTTTCTACGTGGCTTGGTTGCTGGTGAAGGCTTTGAACATGGAACTGGTTTCCAGTATCTTGGGGCAGTTCATCGGGATGGGGGTGATCGCCTTGTTGATCGTGTTCCAGCAGGAAGTGCGGCGATTCCTTTTGTTACTTGGTAGTAAGTATAATTTGCAGAATCTGTTTAACCTGGAGCGACTCTTCGCGAAAACGTCGATCAAGGATGAGGTGGCAGACGCGATAGTGCGGGCTTGTGACTATTTTTCCAAGACTAAAACGGGTGCCCTGATCGTGTTGTCGCAAAATTCGGAGTTGTTTAATTACGCCCAGACGGGAGTGCTCATTCGTTCGATCGTGACGGAGGAGTTGCTTGAGAATATCTTTTTCAAGAATTCACCGCTGCATGACGGGGCCGTGATTATCGCGGATAATAAGATTTTAGCGGCAAGATGTATTTTACCGGTTTCGGATAATAATAATATTCCGGGAAGTCTGGGGTTGCGCCATCGTGCCGCCATCGGGATGAGTTCCGTGACGGATGCCCACATTGTCGTGGTCAGTGAGGAGACGGGAAACATATCTTTCGTGAAGGACGGGCATTTTAAAGTGCGTATTACTCCACAGGAATTGAATAGCTTCCTACATAACGATTTCACGGGTTTCGTCGTGAATAAGTAATACCACCCTCGTTCCTTCGCTTACATCTGTTCGTTATGTCTTCGATAAATCATCGTTATACTTTCGTTCCTATAGACCCTGTTTTAAGGAATGTATATCGAAGACATAACGAACAGATGTAAGCTTAAGACATGTTTAATCATTTGTTTATAGTTGTTCTCCTGTCGTTTGTCGTACAGGTATTAAATTTGGGGTAAACCTGTAGTGAACCCGTACAAGAAAGGCATCACAGACGCTACACCTCCAGTACAGAGACGCTCCAGAGACACTCACGACGGGAGTGGGACTGAAGGTGATCTGTGGGTGAAATGGAAGAGCGAACCTTGTTGTTTGGTAATTCTTTTTTAATCCCGTGAAAAATGATCAATTTTAAGGCCTTGTTCTTTAGTGAGTTGTAAAAAAGTTGAAAAATAATGATGAAAATATTTGGAGAAGGAGATTTAATTGCCTTATCTTTGCACCCGCTAAAACGGAAGAGAGGATGGGCAAAACAGCACAAATCACGGAGGTTTTAGCAGAGTTCTTGAGATGTTGATAAGTAAAATCGGAAGGGATCGCTTACTTGATTTAATTGTTCAAAATGAATGATTACGAGAGTCAAGAAAAAAAAGTTTGAAAAAACTTGCGAAAAAATTTGGAAGTAGACAGAAAAACGATTTATCTTTGCATCCGCTTTCGCTTCAAAAATGAGTGAAAGTTTTACAAGACAAAAAGAGTTCTTTAAGATATTGAAATGAACAAAACGTAGCGAGCGTGAATCGGAATCGACGAGAAGTCGAGATTCATAAAACACATGACCCGGCCAGAAAAATTTCTGAATAATATTTTACAATGAAGAGTTTGATCCTGGCTCAGGATGAACGCTAGCGACAGGCTTAACACATGCAAGTCGAGGGGCAGCACGGTGTAGCAATACACTGGTGGCGACCGGCGCACGGGTGAGTCACACGTGTGCAACCAACCCCGTACCGGGAGATAACCCGCGGAAACGTGGACTAACATCCCATAACACTCTTCCATCGCATGATGGGGGATTTAAAACCCCGGTGGTACGGGACGGGCACGCGCGACATTAGGTAGTTGGCGGGGTAACGGCCCACCAAGCCGACGATGTCCAGGGGTTCTGAGAGGAAGGTCCCCCACACTGGAACTGAGACACGGTCCAGACTCCTACGGGAGGCAGCAGTGAGGAATATTGGTCAATGGGCGAGAGCCTGAACCAGCCAAGTCGCGTGAGGGAAGAATGGTCTATGGCCTGTAAACCTCTTTTACGAGAGAAGAATAAGAAGCACGCGTGCTTTGATGCCAGTATCTCGTGAATAAGCATCGGCTAACTCCGTGCCAGCAGCCGCGGTAATACGGGGGATGCGAGCGTTATCCGGATTTATTGGGTTTAAAGGGCGCGTAGGCGGGACGCCAAGTCAGCGGTAAAAGACTGCAGCTAAACTGTAGCACGCCGTTGAAACTGGCGCCCTAGAGAGAAGTCGAGGGAGGCGGAACAAGTGAAGTAGCGGTGAAATGCATAGATATCACTTGGAACCCCGATAGCGAAGGCAGCTTCCCAGCCTTTATCTGACGCTGATGCGCGAGAGCGTGGGTAGCGAACAGGATTAGATACCCTGGTAGTCCACGCCGTAAACGATGCTCACTGGATCTGGGCGATACACCGTCCGGGTTCAAGCGAAAGTATTAAGTGAGCCACCTGGGGAGTACGTCGGCAACGATGAAACTCAAAGGAATTGACGGGGGCCCGCACAAGCGGAGGAACATGTGGTTTAATTCGATGATACGCGAGGAACCTTACCCGGGTTTAAATGTGGATTGCATTAGCTGGAAACGGTTATTTCTTTCGAGACTATTCACAAGGTGCTGCATGGTTGTCGTCAGCTCGTGCCGTGAGGTGTCGGGTTAAGTCCCATAACGAGCGCAACCCCTATCGCCAGTTGCCAACGGTTCGGCCGTGCACTCTGTCGAGACTGCCACCGTAAGGTGCGAGGAAGGCGGGGATGACGTCAAATCAGCACGGCCCTTACACCCGGGGCTACACACGTGTTACAATGGCCGGTACAGAGGGCCGCTACCAGGTGACTGGATGCCAATCTCTAAAGCCGGTCGTAGTTCGGACTGGAGTCTGCAACCCGACTCCACGAAGTTGGATTCGCTAGTAATCGCGCATCAGCCATGGCGCGGTGAATACGTTCCCGGGCCTTGTACACACCGCCCGTCAAGCCATGGAAGCCGGGAGTACCTGAAGATCGTGACCGCGAGGAACGGGCTAGGGTAATACCGGTAACTGGGGCTAAGTCGTAACAAGGTAGCCGTACCGGAAGGTGCGGCTGGAACACCTCCTTTCTGGAGACGAGTTCATGTTGCTCGCTACGAAATTCACGTTTACAGAAAGCCCTTCACGGGTTAACCATAGTCTCTTAGCTCAGTTGGTTAGAGCGCTACACTGATAATGTAGAGGTCCGCGGTTCAACTCCGCGAGGGACTACAAGAGTTAAAAACTAACAGGTAAAAGATCCAAACTTTTATCTTTAAACTTTTAGTTTTTATCTTGCTTGAGCCGGGGGATTAGCTCAGTTGGCTAGAGCGCCTGATTTGCATTCAGGAGGTCAAGGGTTCGACTCCCTTATTCTCCACTTGAAGTTCATTGACAAGACTGGAAGTAGATGTTGATAGTGATTTTTCATTTTCAATCTTCAACTTTCAATTTTGCGTTGAATGAAAGTTCTTTGACATGCTGGAACGTTAATGGATCATTTGATCCACGAAGAATAAATGTAGTATAACCATAGAGCCGCTGTCGTGGTGACACGACGGCAAGGTAGATAATTTAGACACACGAGTCTAACGAACGTGAACGATTAAGGGCGCGCGGTGGATGCCTAGGCTCTCGGAGGCGATGAAGGACGTGATAAGCCGCGATAGGCCACGGCGAGGTGCAAGTAACCCTTGACCCGTGGATTTCCGAATGGGGCAACCCGGCCGTCTGGATGACGGTCATGCGTTACACGCAAGCGAACGCGGGGAACTGAAACATCTCATTACCCGCAGGAGAAGAAAACAACAGTGATTCCCCCAGTAGTGGCGAGCGAACGGGGAAGAGCCCAAACCGGGACCGTTTCGGCGATACCGGGGGCATGGGACCACGCCATTCGACGATGAACGAAGAGCAATTACCTGGAAAGGTAAGCCGCGGAGGGGGATAGCCCCGTGCACGACAGTGACATCGAAGATAGTGGTATCCCGAGTAGGGCGGGACACGAGGAATCCTGCCTGAATTCGCCAGGACCCCCTGGCAAGGCTAAATACTCCCGAGAGACCGATAGTGAACCAGTACCGCGAGGGAAAGGTGAAAAGTACCCCGAGCAGGGGGGTGAAATAGACCCTGAACCCGCGCGCCTACAAGCGGTCGGAGCTGCCTTGTGCAGTGACGGCGTGCCTTTTGCATAATGAGCCTACGAGTTAGTCGTCACCAGCGAGGTTAAGGGCTTCAGGCCCGTTAGCCGAAGTGAAAGCGAGCCTTAACAGGGCGTCGAGTTGGTGGCGCTAGACGCGAAACCTTGTGATCTACCCTCGTGCAGGTTGAAGTCCCGGTAACACGGGATGGAGGACCGAACCGGTAAACGTTGAAAAGTTTTCGGATGACGCGAGGGTAGGGGTGAAAGGCCAATCAAACTGGGAAATAGCTCGTACTCTCCGAAATGCATTTCGGTGCAGCCTGTGGTGTTCTGTTCTAGAGGTAGAGCTACTGATTGGACGCGAGGGCTTCACCGCCTATCAAATCCGGATAAACTCCGAATGCTAGAACATCAAACCATGGAGTGAGCCCGCGGGTGCTAAGGTCCGCGGACGAGAGGGGAAGAACCCAGACCACCGGCTAAGGTCCCGGATGGACGGTTAAGTTGATAAAACGAGGTGGGATCGCGGAGACAGCTAGGATGTTGGCTTGGAAGCAGCCATTCATTTAAAGAGTGCGTAACAGCTCACTAGTCGAGCGATCCCGCGTGGATAATACACGGGCATCAAACCGTCAACCGAAGCCGTGGGGTCAGTTAAAAACTGACCGGTAGGAGAGCATTCCTGCCCGCGTCGAAGGTCACCCGCGAGAGTGACTGGAGCGGCATGAAAAGCAAATGTAGGCATAAGTAACGATAATGGGGGCGAGAACCCCCCACGCCGTAAGACCAAGGATTCCCCGGCAATGTCAATCAGCCGGGGGTCAGCCGGCCTCTAAGGCTAACCCGAAGGGGGATGCCGACGAGAAACGGGTTAATATTCCCGTGCTTCTCGTCACCGTAACGCGGTGACGGGGTGATGAAGGGATCGCGCGCTGACGGAATACCGCGTTGAAGGCCGTACCCGATGAGGGTGGTAGTCAAGCCCGCCACCCGAGGCGAAAGCCGATAGTACCGCGAGACCCCGGTCGAGTGGATAGCATCCCGGCAATTTACCCCCTAGAAAACCCGCTAAACTTCAAGTGACGAGGACCCGTACTGTAAACGGACACACGTGGTCGGGTAGAATATACCAAGGCGCTCGAGTGATTCATGGTCAAGGAACTAGGCAAAATAGTCCTGTAACTTCGGGAAAAAGGACGCTCTAGTGATAGAGCCGCAGAGTAATGGCCCAGGCGACTGTTTACCAAAAACACATGGCTATGCCAAATCGAAAGATGACGTATATGGCCTGACACCTGCCCGGTGCCGGAAGGTTAAGAGGAGAGCTCATCGGCAACGAGAAGGTTTGAATTGAAGCCCCGGTAAACGGCGGCCGTAACTATAACGGTCCTAAGGTAGCGAAATTCCTTGTCGGGTAAGTTCCGACCTGCACGAATGGTGTAACGATCTGGGCACTGTCTCGACCATGAGCTCGGTGAAATTGTAGTTCCGGTGAAGATGCCGGGTACCCGCGACGGGACGGAAAGACCCCGTGAACCTTTACTGCAGCTTCGCGTTGTTCCCGGGCACGGGACGTGTAGGATAGGTCGGAGGCAATGAAGCGGTTTCGCCAGGAATCGTG
>NZ_QUHC01000017.1 GCF_003479425.1 Odoribacter sp. AF15-53
ATAATCGCGAAGAATCTGAGAGGAGAGAAATTAAGAGCCTTAGTCTCTGAAAAATTGAAGTGATTGAAAAGATATAATAGTAATGGGTTGATTGTGTAAAGGAGAGAGGGTCTAACAAGTCAATTTACATGGAACTACCACCCCTTTCCCCTCCTTACACGGGAGGGGAAACCGCTTGGGACTCAGCTTTCCTCCTGTGTAAGGGGGAGGAGCTGGAGGGGGTAGTTGTTTTGTAGGAAAAGGACTTGTTATACACCTCCTTTGTTTTATTGATTCGTGGGATTAGTTACTTCTTTTTTTATCTTTGCATTTGTTGTGTAAAATATTAAAATGCTAAAGATAATGCGAAAATTACTTCTATGCGTGTTACTCGTGCTTGGGGGAACGTCATTGAAAGCCCAGTACGAGGGAATGGAATATTATTGGGAACAAGACCCGGCGGTAAAGGCGAAATTGGAACAATGGCAGGATTTGAAATTCGGTTTTTTCGTGCATTGGGGCCCGTATAGCCAGAAAGGATATTGCGAGTCTTGGACAATCTGCACGGAGGACGTGGATTGGATTCAAAGGGATTCTACGATCTCTTATGACGAGTATTACCGGAATTACGTGGATTTGAAAAAGACGTTCAATCCGGAGAAGTTTAGCCCGGAGCTTTGGGCGGATTTGGCAAAAGAGGCGGGAATGAAGTATTTCGTGTTCACGACGAAACATCATGACGGCTTCTGTATGTGGGACACGAAAGAGACTGATTATAAAATTACTTCCCGTGAATGTCCCTATCATATGGCAGCGAAACCGGACGTGTTGAAAGAGCTATACGGTGCATTTCAAAAACGAGATTTTATGATTGGGGCTTATTTCTCGAAACCGGATTGGAATAGTCCTTACTATTGGTCGGAACGTTGGCAGCATGGCGATCGGAACGTGAATTACAAGATCAAGAATCACCCGTGGATGTGGGAAAAGTTTTGTGATTTTGCTTATAACCAGATCGAGGAACTGATGACCGGGTACGGGAAGGTCGATATTATCTGGCTGGATGGCGGTTGGGTCAGCCCGGATAACCGGGATCAGGATATAAAAATGGATCGGATTGTTTCCATGGCCCGGAAGCATCAGCCGGGATTGTTGGTCGTGGATCGTTGGATTGGCGGGAAGTACGAGAATTACCGGACCCCGGAACAGAAGATTCCCGAGAAACCGTGGGACTACCCGTGGGAAACTTGCATGACAATGGCAAATCAATGGTCTTACCTGCCGGGGGATAAATACAAGTCAACCCGTGAATTGGTGCATTATCTTGTAGATATTGTCAGCAAAGGTGGTAATTTCTTGTTGAACGTGGGTGTGGATGGCAACGGGGAGATTCCGCCGGAGGGGATCAAACTCATGAAGGATATGGGAGCATGGATGAAGATTAATGGAGAGGCTATTTACGAGACTCGTCCGGTTGCCCCGTACAAGGAAGCTAAAATTTGCTACACGAAACATAAAAATAACGGGAAAGTGTATGCTGTTTACCTGAATGACGAAAACGAACTTAATCCGCCTTCCTGCGTGATGTTGTATAGTGTTAAGCCAGCTAGGGGAGCGAAGATTTCTTTGTTGGGATACAAAGGAAACCTCACGTATAAACGTGTTGGGAATGGTGTGTTAGTTACCCTGCCGACAGCATTCGTGAAAAATCCACCTTGTGAACACGCTTGGAGCCTTTGTATAGACAAGGTGGATTGATATCATGCTCTTTATTTACATCTTTTTTGCTGGAGGAGTATTAAATATCGTATTCTAGCTCCTCCTCTGTTTATGAGGGTGCGGGGAAAGTCCTATTTTCTTGAACGACCACCCCTAGCACCTCCTTACACAGATGGGAAAACCGCGTGATAATCAGTTTTCCCCCTGTGTAAGAAATCTCTTCACTCGCAAACTCGTTCCCCGTGTAAGGGATCTCTTCACTCACTAACTCACCCCCTGTGTAAGGGGGGCCGGAGGGGGTAGTTATTCCTCTCCAAAAGGATTTTTTCAGTGCCCTAGTTTATAAAGGAGGTGACGGCATAGCCGATAGAGGAGTTTTTGGAGGTAGTGATAAGAAACTCCCTCCCCGCTTCATCGTATTGAGCCCGAAACGGTCTCGAACTAGCTTGCGCTCGACAGACCGTGAACAAACTCTCCATCTGTTCTCGCTTCATCGCTAGTTTCCCTTTATAAACAGAGGGCGAGTTGAGTCTCTATCGAGGCTGATTATAACTTCTTGATCATTTCAAATTGTTTACCTGTCGGTTCAATGTTTTTTGCTTTAAGGAAAACGGTGATCGAATCACAGGCAATGTCCGTGTTCACGATTTTTATCGAGGTGTATTTATTGGCTTCGATCATTTTTTGTAACAACAATGACCCGATTCCTTTGCGACGGTATGGTTTGTCTACCGCTATTTGGGTGACATCCCCGGATGTGGGGTCGAAAACCCCGTAACCGACAAGCCTGCCTTCCGTGAAAACGCCTAAACAGATAAAATCTTCGGGCGCTCGGTTTATGGATTCGATGCTGTTCTGCCATGACGGATTGAAATCCCAGAAGCCGGGTATTGAATCATACTCGTTGATGTTGATAACTCCTAGCGTGTAAGGGAAGTCGGGAGTTTTGACCTCCTTGTTGATTCGTTCCGGTTCCGTCTTGAAATAATAAAATTCACGTGTTACCTCGAAACCTAGTTTGCTGTAAACGGAGACGGCTCCCGTGTTATGTTGTAATACTTCCAATAAGTATTCTTTAATACCCGCTTCTTTTAAATGGGGAATAGAATATTCAAATATTTGTGTGGCTAATCCTTGTCCCCGGTAATCTTTCAGCGTTCCGGTTCCCGTGTCGTAAGCCATGCGGGTACCATTGAAATCACCGATCCCATTGCAAGTGAACGAGACGATTTTATCCCCGTCAAATGCCGCGAAAGAAAGTGTCGGATTAAAACCACGCCGTTTTAACATGGTGAGGAGTTCTGCTTTGTTCAGTTGTAATTCATAATCGGCGAATGCCTGTTCAAATGCCTGGAATAACTTGTCGTGGCTCGTGTTGTCCAAAGATTTGATTTCCATATCTATTTTATTACGTTTGTTTAAAATCCGTTCAATTGCATCGTGGCCGTGGGGATCAACAGGACGAATCCTAGGATCACGAGAAGTAAGATGAATTTCCAGAAGAATTTCACCCAGATATCATAAGGAATACGGGCGATTCCGAGAGCCCCGATCAATACTCCCGAAGTCGGGGTAATCATATTCGTGAATCCGTCCCCGAATTGGAAAGCCATAACGGTAGCTTGGCGGGACAACCCGATTACATCGGAGAAAGGAGCCATGATCGGCATGGTTAAAGCGGCTTTTGCCGAGCCGGAGGGAATAATGATATTAATCAACGTTTGAATCATGTACATGATTCCGAGAGATAGAACCCGTCCGGCTTCACTCATCAGGTTAGCCAGCGAGTGCAGGATGGGGTCGATGATATGTCCCTCTTGTAGAACGATGATGATACCGCCCGCCAGGCCAACGATTAACGCTGCCGATAGAATGTCCTTTACCCCGGCGATAAACAGCTTCACGATATTATCCGCATTTTCTTTTGCCGCGAAGCCGGAGAGTATGCCCATGGCAAGGAACAGGCCGGAGATTTCCGGCAAATACCACCCGTATCCCATAACTCCCACGATGAGGAATAATATGGTGAAACCTAATATGGTCAGGATAAAGAAATGATATGATTTCCGTAATGAGAAATAGCCGATGAGGGCGAACAGGATTGTCAGGGCTGGTAACACGAATGTTGTCAAGCTGGAATGTTCCCCGATGGATAAGGTCGTGCGGGGGTAATAGAAAGAAAACAACACGAGTCCGGTAAGGATGAAGAAGTAAACGATCCAGGAGGACGTGTAACTCTTGTATTCAATTTCTTCGGTATCGGCCATTTTCTCTTTTCGCCAATGGCTATCGAGATTATAAACTAAAGAGGCTTTTGGATTCTTTTTCACTTTGGCCGCGTAACGTAATACCCACGCGATCATGATCACGTTTAATATCCCCCAGCAGAAAAGGCGGTATTCAAACCCGGAGAACAGGGGTAGGTCGGATAGTCCTTGCGCGATACCGATCGTGAACGGGTTCAATATGGCTCCAGCGAACCCGACATGCGCGGCAACGTAGACCATGCATACGCCCGTGAGTGAATCGTATCCCATGGATATGGCTAGCGGGACGATAATAATAACAAAAGCCAATGTCTCTTCGCTCATCCCGAAAATGGCCCCGAAGCTGCTGAATAGCAACATGACCAGCGTGATGATAATATTGTTCACTCCAAGTCGTCGGATGATTCCGACATGTTCCAGTTTTTGCGTGGATCGCAAGAAAGAGAAGATGCCCACGTCAATCGCCTTGCTGTTGTTCATGATCCAGAAAGCGCCCCCGATGATCAGGATAAAGGCAATAATCCCCGCTTGTTTTTCGAACCCGTTAAAAAGTGCCGAAAATACTTGCCACGTTTGAGGGCTTTTGGCCACCTCGTGAAATGAATCATTGACGATCACGGTTCTTGACACGCCGTTGACTTCCACGGTTTCACGGGCGTATTCTCCCCCTGGGATAATCCAGGTGAGGATGGCACAAATGATAATGATTGAAAATACAATGGTATAGGTATGCGGAACTTTCTTTAGCATGATAGTCTGTATTTTAGATTGAGGGACCAAACTTACGAAAAAAAGTGAAGATTTTAATTATTTTTGTCGGAGTATAATAGATGAAGGTATGATTACAGAAGAGAAGCAAGACAAGTTGTTTACCCGGGATTTTTTCCGGAAGGTGGGGAAAGCGATACATGATTATAATTTAATTGTCGACGGGGATCGAATACTGGTCGGGGTATCCGGGGGAAAGGATTCGTTGGCGTTGTTGGAGGTTTTGGCTATGCGAGCGAAAGATCCCAAGCAAAATTACACGGTGGTCGCCGCCCATATTGCCGTGGAGGACGTGGCATACGAGGTGGATAGTGGTTATTTACGGGCCTTTTGCGAGCGTTTGGGGGTGGAGTATGTATACCGGACTATTCGGGTGGATACATCGGTGAATCCCAAGAAACCCGCTTGTTTTGTTTGCTCTTGGCACAGGCGGAAAATGCTGTTTGATATCGCGAAAGAGTATGATTGTAAGAAACTGGCCTTGGGACATCACCGGGATGACGCCGTGGAGAGTCTCGTGATGAGCATGATGTTCAACGGGACGATTTGTAGTATGTCTGCCCGGTTAGAGATGTTCGAGAATACTTTCACGCTAATACGTCCGTTGATTTATCTCTCGAATGACGAGACTTTGCGATATGCTGAAATGCGTCAGTTCAAGAAACAGAAAAAGCATTGCCCTCACGAGAAAGCGACAAACCGGGATGCGGTGGGTAAAATTATCGACCAGATGACAGCGATAACTCCTCATGCCCGGAGTAATATTTTTGCGGCGATGCAAAATATCCGGGAAGAGTATTTACCTTGACGCGAAAGGATGCAATCGTGTTTTTTAGCTTTGCACATGACTCTTCAAACGAAAACATCTGTTTCGAGAAATGAATAGGATATACTTATATCTCAGGTAAATATGTCTAATCGGATTGTTTGAAAATATTTATTCGGAATATTTCGCCCAAAACTTTTTTAATTCAAAAAAAGGTCTTAAATTTGTCATCAGGAGGTGAGGATTCCAGAGAGTATGGAATTCTTAACTAGATAAAGGCACTTATTGGAGGATAAGTGTCATTTATTTTTTTATAAATGAATCAAGTTATTTAATATTATATGTTATGACAAAGAAGGTATCTTATGTAACAAAAGAAGGGCTAAAAAAGTTGCAAGATGAGCTGGACAATCTGCAGAACGTGGAGCGCCCTAAGATTTCAAAAGCAATAGGTGAAGCCATTGAAAAAGGAGATATCTCCGAGAATGCAGAGTACGATGCGGCGAAAGATGCTCAGGGTATGCTTGAGGCAAAGATCGCCCAGCTACAAGATACAATTGCCAGTTGCCGGATTATTGACGAGTCTCAGATTGACACGTCAAAGGTGCAAATTTTGAACAAGGTAACGATCAAGAACACGAAGACGAAGGCTACCATGACTTACACGCTGGTGTCAGAGAGTGAAGCCGATTTCAAAGCGGGGAAATTGTCGATCACGACTCCTATCGCGAAAGCACTGATTGGCAAGAAGCTTGGGGAGAAGGTGGAAGTACAGGTGCCGGCCGGGATGATGGAGTTCGAGATTATGGACATTTCTATTTAATTAAGAATTTGAAATGGGGAACGACAAGGCCGTTAATCCGAAATCATTAAATCATGGAATAGGCTCCGGTCTCGTGCGGTTGGAATCTAAAATCTGAAATTAATTATGGCTTCGATTTTCACTAAAATTATAAATGGAGAAATACCTTCTTACAAGGTAGCCGAGGACGAGAACTATTATGCGTTCTTGGATATTAGTCCGCTACAAAAAGGACACACATTAGTGGTTCCCAAAAGAGAGGAAGATTATTTGTTTGACTTGACCGATGAGGAGTTGGCCGGGTTGATGGTGTTTGCTAAAAAAGTGGCCAAGGCGATCAAGAAAAGCATTCCTTGCAAGCGGGTTGGTGTTGCCGTGTTGGGATTGGATGTTCCACATGCTCACGTACACTTGGTTCCTTTGGTTGAAGGTAATGATTTGAACTTTAGTAACCCGAAAAAACAATTCCCGAAAGAGGAAATGGAGGCTTGTGCCAAGTTGATCAATAGCAACTTGTAAAAATATTAGACAATTTATCATGAGGGACGCGATTACGTCCCTTTTTTTATCAGGAAATGGAAAAGAAAAAATTATATAACGCTTACGAACAACACGAGGGGTATAATTGTTTCGGTTGTGCTTCCGGTAACGAGCATGGTTTGCAATGTGAATTTTACGAGGAAGGGGAATATATTACCTGTTACTGGACACCTCGTCCCGAGTTTCAAGGTTTTTTCCACGTGTTACATGGCGGGATACAGGCCACGTTGATTGACGAGATTGCTTGTTGGAATGTTTTCGCAAAAGTGAAGAGTGCCGGGGTGACTGTTGAATTGAACACGAAATACCGCTCAACCGTTTACACGGATCGGGGCGAACTTTTCTTGCGTTCCCGTGTCGTGGAACAAAACTCTCGCCTGGCAAAGATGCACGTGGAATTATTCAACGCGGACGGAACTTTGGGTAGCGAGGCGGATGTTGTTTACCGTATTTTCCCGGAAAATGTGGCTCGCCAACGTCTAGGATGGACGGGGATCGAGGCGTTTCACAAGGAAGAGATAAAAAAGACCGTTTCTGAATAAAGAGAAACGGTTTTTAAGTTGCATGATTATATATAACGGCCTGTTGAAAACTTGGTTCATCAAAATACATGCTTAACCATTTTGCCTGACCATTGCGTGTGAATTGTCTCCCTATTAGGCGACTTCGCCCACACCTAGCCGCCACTTGGCCGCCACTTAGCCGCCATTTTAACGGGCAAGATGCCCTTTTAATAGAAGCGGGGAATTGGCGGCATGAATTATGAACGCGTCAAGTACGAGTCAAACGGTATTTAATTGGAGGGTAATGGGCAAGGCTTTTTATTAATTAGAGCATGGTGGGTCGGGAACGTGTATTTTTATTTTCAGGAGAGAAATGATTATCTTTGTCAAGGGTGTTAAGCATGTGCTGTAATATTTATTTTATTGAGAAATAACGAGTGACATGAAGTATAAGAATATTGTTTGGGACTGGAACGGGACATTGTTGGATGACGTGCGAATTAGCGTGGACACGATAAACCGGATGTTGGAGCAGAAGAATTTGAAGCGGCTGACGGTTGATAATTATAAGTCGATTTTCGGATTCCCGGTAAAAGCGTATTACGAGTTAATCGGTTTTGATTTTTCCAGGGATGACTGGGAAGAGGTTTCGATCAATTTCGTGAATACTTATAATGCCTTGGCGAAAGACGTGGAGTTGACTCCCGGAATCATGCCGGTGTTGGAAGGATTAAAGGAGAGAGGGGTACGCCAGTATATATTATCAGCCTTGCAGGAAGATTTATTAATCAATATGCTAGAGCGGTTTCACATCCGGGGGTATTTTGATGGCGTGTGCGGTTCGAATAATATTTACGCGGACGGGAAGGTGGCTCGGGGCGAGGAGATGCTACGGACTTTCCCGATAGACCCGTCTGAGACGTTGATGGTGGGCGACACGTTGCACGATGCCGAAGTGGCCGAGGCTTTGGGGTTTGACGTCTGTCTTTATTCCGGGGGGCATAATAGTGCGGAACGCTTGCGGGAGAAAGGGATGGTGTTGGAACAAATGGGGCAATTGTTGGTAGCGTTATAGGCCGAAAAGGATGAATTTCAGGCTACTTCTAAGTTGGGCTAAAGCTCGTTGGAAGTGTGTTTTCACGGTTGCTTCGGAAATGTTCATCTCTTCGGCGATTTCCCGGACCTTCTTTTTTTCCACGATGTGCAATAGTAGGACTTCACGTTGTTTTTCCGGTAGTAATTCTAGTATATATTTGAGTCTTGCATGGATGTCTTCATCAATTTCCGGGTCTTCTACGCTTGAGAATAACATGGCTTCGATGATTTTGTCCTGATGTTTATATTGTATGTTTAGGTCCCGGAGGTAATTCATGCAATTGTTCCTGACTATACCCAATAAATAATAAAATACGGGTAATTTCTCGTTATATCGTTCCGGGTGAGACCATAGGGATAGGAAAGCATCTTGTACCAGATCCTCGGCTTCATCCCAATCGTAGAGATAGCGCATGGCATATTTTTGTAGCCTGTTAAAAGACGTTTTGTAAAGCTCGTGAAAGGCTTGCTGGTTACGTTTTTTAATCAAGTGTCCTAGTTCATCTTTTTCCGTGGAATAATCCATCACGATATCTTATTTTGGGCAAAGATAAATTTTTTTTTCTGTATTGTGTCATCCGTTTTTGAATCTCATGTTAATTGCATATAAAATCTAGCGTCAGATAAAGAGTTTTGGTTTATGGATAAAAATAAGGTTAGTTGGGACATTCTACTCAAGAAAGTGCGTCGGGAATTAACTCCTGATGAACAAATGGAGTTGCAGAAGTGGCTGGGAGAAGATGAACGTCACCGGATTTATTTTGAACGGGTGCGAGCAACCTGGCAAGCAGATGAAAGTACTTCTTCTTGGGAATCAAATCTACCTAAGGTGATGACTCGTTTTGATGATTACGTGGAGAAGGAGAGGAGAGAGCATCGCCGGAAAATTCGGAATATTTATCGCTATGCGGCTTGTTTATTATTAGTTCTGGCTATCGGGGGAGGAATGTTGTTCTTTCATCAGGAAGAGGAACAGGAGGTTCTTGAAGCGAAAGTTTCAAGAGAAATTCTTCCCGGAGGTAATAAAGCTATTATACTTTTGGCTGATGGGAAAAAAGTTGATGTGGAATGGCTGGTAGATTCCGCCCAGTACAAGGTTGAAGGAGTTGAGGTTGAAAAGGAGGGAGGGAAGATTCGATACGTCGGGAAGGAACAGGTAGCTTTGAATTATAATACGATCATGATTCCGAGAGGAGGAGAGTATCAGGTTGAATTGAGCGATGGGACAATGGTTTGGTTGAATTCGGAGACGCAATTGAGAATACCGACAACCTTCGTGGGAAAAGAAAGAAGAGTGTATTTGTCGGGAGAGGCTTATTTTGCAGTTGCGAAAAATCGTGATAAACCTTTTATTGTTGAAACGGAACTGGGTGAGGTGAAAGTTTACGGGACAGAGTTTAACGTGAAGTTTTACCGGGAGGAGAAAAAGTTGAAAGCTACCTTGGTAGAAGGAAATATCGGATTCCGCAGTGAACAGATCGCCGAGTTGAAAATCAAACCGGGCTATCAGTTGAGTCTGGTCGAGGGAGCTAATACGCCTGAAATAAAGCAGGTGAAGATTTATAATGAGATTGCCTGGAAGAATCGTCAGTTCTGTTTCGAGAGCGAGCGGTTGGAGAGTGTTATGATGATGTTGCAGAGATGGTATAACGTGGAGGTTGATTTCGTGGACCCGAGTTTGAAAGATTTTAAGTTGTCAGGTACGTTGAATCGTTATGACAAGATAGAAACATTGTTACGATTTTTTGAGGAAGGATTTGATATTAAGTTTTTGGTCGAGAATAATACGATAAAAGTGATGAGAAAATAAAAGCAGAGAATGCATCTTATGGTCGGCAAACTTTAGACAGCATTCTCTACATCATTAATATTAACAAATTAATTTTACAAATGTATGAAAAAAAGGACACGTAACAGGCATGTGCGGTCTGTATTTTTACAAAAAATTTCACTGGTAGTTTTTTTATTGTTCTCTTTTGCCTTGTCTTATGCGGCAACGACGGATTCTACCAGAATGGTTAATTTTACTGTAAAATCAGAGAGTTTAAACAATGCCTTGGTCAAGTTCAAAGATTTAACCGGAGTGCAGATTCTTTTCAGCGAAGAGCTTTTAGGTGACAAAAAGTGTAAAGATTTGAATCTGGTTCATGTTTCGATTGATGAGGCCCTTGGGAAGATTTTGGAGGGAAGTGGATTCGGTTTTTCGAATGTAGACGGGGTGTATGTCGTGAAAAAGCTTCCCGACGAACAGAAAACAGCAAGAAAACCCAGGGTGTTTACGGGAATGGTGACCGATACGAAAGGGGAGCCTTTGCCTGGGGTAACGGTTGTTGTGAAAGGAACTACTTTCGGGGGAGCGACTGACGTGGACGGGAAATTTGAATTATCGCTTGCGTTGGAGGGGGAGGTGACTTTGGTTTTTTCATTCGTGGGAATGGAGAGCCGGGAGGTTACGGTGAAGGATGAGAAACCTTTGCGGGTAGTTTTGACAGAAAACACGGAGAGTCTGGAAGAAGTTGTCGTGACCGGGGTGTTCGAACGTAGAGCCGAGAGTTTTACCGGATCAGCGACAACGGTTACTCGTAAAGAGTTGTTAAAGCGTGGAAATCAAAACCTGATCCAGAGTTTAAGAAATATGGATCCGGCATTGAATATTTCTGAAAATCTTTCTTTCGGTTCGGACCCGAACAGGTTGCCGGACATGGAATTGCGCGGGACATCTTCTTTCCCCGATATAAAAGGGCAGTACACGTCAAATCCGAATCTGCCATTGTTTATTTTGGATGGTTTCGAAACCACGTTGGAAAAAGTGATCGACTTGGATATTAACCGGGTTGAGAGTGTTACATTGTTGAAGGATGCCGCGGCCAAGGCTATTTATGGTTCTAAGGCGGCTAACGGGGTAATGGTTATTGAAACGGTAAGAGTACAATCCGGGGAATTGCGGGTGAATTATATCGGTTCTTTGAATCTGGAAATGCCGGATCTAAGCAGTTATAATTTGTGTAATGCCCGGGAGAAATTGGATCTGGAATACAAGTTAGGTGCTTATGATGATAGTATGCCCTTGCGGGATTTTCAGCAGAAACAGTTGTATTACCATAATTTGGCGGAAGTTGAGAGAGGGGTGAACACGGACTGGTTGTCTCAACCTTTGCGTAATGGTGTGGGACATAAGCACACGCTTAATTTAGAAGTCGGTAGTAAAGAATTGAGAGTCGGGGTTGATCTTTCTTATAATAATATAGAAGGTGTTATGAAAGGATCGGGTCGTAATACGATTGGGGGAGGTTTTACCGTGATTTATCAATACAAGGATTTATTGTTCCGGAATCAATTCACGTTTTCAACCATGAAGTCGGAGGATTCTCCTTACGGGGAATTTTCGGAATACGCTAAATTGAATCCTTATTGGAGTCCTTATAATGAGGATGGTACTTTGCGAAAGTGTTTAGGTGTGGGACCTGTTTCTTCTGGGGATGTTTACAATCCGATGTTTAACGCAACAATTAACACGACCTTAAAGAAGAATTACACGGATTACACGAATAACACGTATGTGGAGTGGAATATTCAACCGGGGATGAAACTGGTGGGACGTGTCGGGTTAACTAACCGGATTAGTGGGGGGGAGAAGTTTTTACCGGGAAGTCATTTGCAATTTGTTAAGACGGCCGAGGATGATTTTTTCAAACGCGGAAGTTATACACAGACGTACGGGAAATCTTTCTCGGTAAGTTCGGATATCAATTTGAATTATTCTCATAATTGGGATAAGCATATTTTATTCGCAAACTTGGGAGTTAATATCCGGAGTAGTAATTCCGAGGAGTACGAGCATTCGGCAGTCGGTTTCCCGAATGACAAGATGGATAATATTATTTTTGCCAAGCAATACGCGGATAATTCGAAACCGACCGGAAGCGAATCTATTGACCGGGAAGTGGGAGCTTTGCTGGCAGTCAATTATTCTTACGATGATCGCTATCTCGCTGATTTCTCGTTACGGGCAAGTGCTTCTTCCCAGTTCGGTTCGGATAATCGTTGGGGGTCTTTCTGGTCCGCGGGACTAGGGTGGAATGTTCATAACGAGAAATTCTTTCAGGAATCGGGAGTGGTAAAACAATTGCGGTTGAGAGCTTCCATGGGATACACGGGTTCCCAGAATTTTAATTCTTACCAGGGGATGTTGTTGTATAATTATTTTACGGATGATTCTTATCTGGATTTTATCGGTACGTATTTGGAGGGGCTGGCCAATAGTAAATTGAAATGGCAACAGAAGTTTGATACGAACTATGGTATTGATATTAATCTGTGGGGACGTTTGAACGTGAAATTCGATTACTATCGCTCGGTGACTAATAATTTGCTTACTGATATTACGACGCCTCCTTCATTGGGATTTAGTAGTTATAAAGATAATTTAGGGAAGTTACTGAACACGGGGTACGAGTTCCGGGTGAATTATTTGCTTTTCTCTCGTCCGGAGGATCGGATGTCCGTGAATGTATTTGTAGCGGGGACTTCTAATAAAAATAAGATCAAGAAAATTTCTAATTCATTGAGTTCTTTGACTAGTGAACAGGATAAGGAAGCCGCGACTTCAAATAAGCCGTTCGTGCGTTTCGTGGAGGGACAATCGTTGAATGCGATATGGGCAGTTCGTTCGAAAGGTATTGATCCTTCCAGTGGTAAGGAGGTTTTTGTTCGGCCGGATGGTACATTGACAGACACGTGGTCCGCACTGGATCAAGTGGTTTGTGGAGATACGGAGCCGAAGTTGATGGGGAATTTAGGTTTTTCATTGGAGTACAAGGGGTTGTCTGTATCGTTTACCGGGTTATACCGTTTTGGCGAGTATATGTATAATTCGACGTTGGTGGATAAAGTGGAGAATGCTTCGTTGAATAATAACGTGGATAAAAGAGCATATTATGATGCTTGGATGCAAGAAGGGGATCACGTGCGATTCAAGAGTATCGGGGCGTGGAATAAGCCGACTCAGGCTACTTCCCGTTTTGTACAGAAATTGAATGAGTTTGATTTTTCCTCTTTGTCTATCGGGTATGATTTTTATCGATTCGGCTTTGTGGAGAAGTGTGGATTGGAAAGATTGCAGTTGTCATTTAATATGAATGATATCGGGAAGTTATCATCCGTGAAGATAGAAAGAGGTACTTCTTATCCTTTCGCTCGTTACTGCTCGTTTACATTGAATGTTAATTTTTAAAAGACCGGAGATGAAAAAGAGAATGATATACAGTTTGTTGCTGGTTCTTGTTGTGATGACGAGTTCCTGTGAGTCTTGGTTGGATGTACAGCCTCGTACGAAGGTGAAATCGGATGAGTTATTTAAAACGGAGGCTGGTTTCAAGGATGCTTTGATTGGTGTGTACACGTTGATGAAAGCGGAGGCTCTTTACGGGCGTGAATTGAGTTATGGTTTTGTGGACGTGGTGACAGGGCCGTATGCGGCATTTAATAACACGGTGTATTATGATGTTTCGCAGTGGAAGTATCTGACGAGTACAACGGTGCGTTCCCAGATTGATGCCATCTGGATGAAGATGTACAACCTGCTTGCTAACGTGAACAATTTGTTGGATAATATTGACGACCGCCAGTCAGTTTTTACAGGTGATAATTATAATATCATCAAGGGGGAGGCTTTGGGATTAAGGGCTTATATCCATTTTGATTTATTACGGTTGTTTGCTTCTGCGGTGGATTTGGATAAAGAAGCGATTCCTTACGTGCAAAAATTGCAGATTGAGGTTCCTCACGTGTATACCGGTAGAGAAGTGTTGGCTTTATTGAACGAGGATATCAAGAATGCTCTGGTATGTTTGGAGAAAGACCCGGTTCGCGAGGGGAAGTTGAAAGACCTTTCCGGGGATGGTTTTATGAATGCTCGTCAAATGAGATTTAATTATTTTGCCGTGAAAGCTCTTCAGGCCCGCGTGGCGATGTGGGGGGATGATTTGGAAACTGCTAAATCGGCAGCCGGGGAGATATTGGCTATTGCCGATGATATTTTCCCTTGGGTTACCACGGATGCCGTATCGGCCCCGGAAGACAAGAATCGGGATTTCACGTTTTCAACCGAGCATATTTTTGCTCTTCATGTAAAAGATTTGAAGGATTTGGCTAATACCTGGTTTTTGACCGACGGGAGTAAGAATCAACTTTATTGTCAGAATTACACGATGCAGCAATGGTATGAAATCGGAAGGGGAAATGCTGTCGGGGGAAATGATTACCGGGTTAATTATATTATGAAACAGCAGGAGACTGGTGCCCGGAATTACATGATCCGTAAATATTATCAACCGGAGAGTTATCAGGCTGATTACGCCAAAAGATTGCCTTTGATCCGGCGTTCGGAGATGGCGTATATCATGGCCGAGTGTTTGATTGGAGAGGATGATGATAAGGCTTTGGAGTATTTGAATGAAGTGAGACGTCATCGGGGGATCGTGTCTGATCTGACGAATACGGCTACTTTGCGTGATGAAGTGACCAAAGAGTACGCGAAAGAGTTCTTGGCTGAGGGACAGCTTTTTTATTATTGTAAACGTAACGAGATGACAAAATTTCCTTACGGTTATCAAGTTGCCACAGAGGAGAATGTTTATGTGTTACCGAAACCCGATTTGGAGATAGAGTTTGGAGACTATTATACAACAGATAACTCAAAATAAAAGGATTATGAACAGTCATTTAAAATATATCGTATTGGTTGTAGCCTCGTTGTTTACCTTGTATTCCTGTGAAGAGAAGGATGTGGAAGTTTATGGTAACGATCCTTACCTGGTGTTTGAAATGCCCGGTTACGGGTTGCAGAACACACCCAGAGACTCTATGGTGTTTTCATTTCCGGTTAAAGGGGATGAATGCAAGGAGGATACGTTATGGTTTAAAGCTCGTATTATCGGGAAATCGGTTCCTTATGATCGAGCGATTGATTTCGTCGTGAATGAAGAGACGAGTACGGCAAAGGATGAGAATTATAAATTAACTCCTGTCGTTATGCCGGCAAATAGTTATTCTGTTGATGTTCCTTTGGTTGTTTATCGTGCCGGGTTAAAAGATAAAAGTGTACGTTTAGAGTTGATGATCAAGCCGAACGAGTATTTCGGGGTCGGTTTCGAGAAAACGAGTAAGGCCATTTTCTTGTGGGGTGATATGTATATAAAACCGGATAACTGGGATTCTTCCAACTATAAAAATTGTTTCGGGGTGTTTACAGAGACTCGTTATGCTTTTATTCTGGAAGCTTGCGGTATTGTCGAATTGCCGGATCCACAAGATTTGACAACATTGGGATTTTATAACGCGAAGGTGCGTGAAGCACTTTACCAGTACAATAAAACTCATGATAAACCTTTGGAGGATGAGCTTGGAATAGTAGAATTTCAGGTTTGGACCGGAGTGGGAGGTATTGGATAAAAGTAATAAGTCGAATGAATAAACGGAAATGAGTATGAATAGAAATATATGGATATTAATCATGGGAGTTCTCTTTTTCCAGGCTTGTTTGGATGATGAGGGAAATTATTCCTATTCGGAATTGCAACCGATAGAGATTGATTCTTCCGGAATTGCAGATTCTTATCGTGTGACGCAGTTGGATTATTTGATTATAGACCCGGGAGTTAAACAGGGGGGGGATGATTCCAATCTTGCTTATGAATGGAAAATTTTTCAGGGAACGGGTATGCCGAACACGGAAACCGGGAAGGTTGTTAACGATGTCGTGGGGCAAGAGAGGAAGTTGAATTACAAGGTAACGATTCCTGCCGGGGAGTATACTCTTGCGTTTACGGTAACGGATAAACAAAATGGCGTATCTGAGGTGTTGAGTCGTAAACTTAATATCGAGTCTTTTGCCCCGGTGGGATTAATGATTATGCACGGGGATTCTGATTCTACCGATGTCAGTATTTTGGTCAACAACCGTGTTGTTGCGGATGTGGATAAAGATGAAGTGAAGCATAATATTTTCTCCATGACGAATGGTCATCGGGCTCCCGGGATTCCCGGAAGAGTGGGGTACGTGATGAACACACATAATGTTTACGTGTATACGCAAGGGGCCCACGGGGGATTCCGTACACGGGGGAGTGATATGGGAATATTGGACACGTACGCAGAGATGTTTACAGATCGAATGCCGGATAGTGAGATTAATTTCCAAGGATATGGTCAATGGAGTTATAATGATCTGTTGATTAATGGAGGAAAGCTTTATTTTGTTAGTCAGGCTACTACTACATTTACGAAGTTCGGTGTTCCCATTTTCGGGGAGGACTATTATGCAGAGCCATTTATCGGGACTCAGGAGCGAGGATACTATTTTGGTGTTTTTTATGACAAGTTGCAAAGAAGGTTCCTGTATATAAATGGTCAGCAGGTACTCAAAACCTTCAAAGATGCCGGGGCTTCTGCTGCTTTTAATATGAATAATGTCGGAGAAGATATGGTATACGCTGAACATGGTTTCGAGAAAAAATGGTATTGTGTGATGCGAGATCCGGAGGTCGTTACCGATTATTCTATTTATGTATGTAATCTTGAGGCTTTTGATGATGGAAACCGGGGTGTTGGAAAGTATAGTGCAAGTGGATGTACGGATATGAAAGATGCTAAGGCTTTTGCTGTTGGGAATCGTGCTGAAATTCTTTATTACGCGACAGCGACAGAGGTAAAACAGTGTGATTTCAAGCAGACGGGAAATGCGATCTCTCGCTATCGTTTGGATGATGAGTTGGTGCGGGAAGGATATGAGATTACGGCAATGCATCTGTTCAAAGTCTCCGGGAATGCTAATGAAGGTAAGCTTTTGTATGTCGGAATTTATAACGAGGCGTCGGGTGAAGGGAAGTTACTTGAATGCCCGATCGTGGAAACAAGCGGGGAGATATTGTCTGACCGGATTAAGATTTATGACGGATTCAAGAAAATAGCTCACATGAGTTATAAGTCAAAATAGAAAATGTAATTCGGTATTTGCTGAGAGAGAGTTTAGTAAGCTTTTTAATATGGAACTCCCCTCTACCCCCTCCTTACACAGGAGGGGAAACCGCTAAGTAATTAGCACTCCCCCTGTGTAAGGGGGAGTTGGAAGGGGGAGTGATTTAATAGAAAAAAACTTATTAGATAGCTTCTCAGGGATATGTTCGTCTATGTAAAAACTGTATTTAATAAATAGGATGAGTATGAAAAAGTTTAGTGGAGTAGTTTGCCTACTTCTTGCATTTGTGTTGGGTAGTTGTAATGATACGTGTAGGGTGGAAGGTAAAATGAGTGATATACCGGAGGAAACGACCGTTTATATGTTGCGTAGAACGGGAGAATTTACTTTTGATACGATCATGCAGACCGTGATGAAAGAGGGGGTTTTTCAGTTAGAGTTACCTGGAGAATTGTGGGGAGAACAGTATAATTTGAAATTCGGGGATAGGCGGGGAACAGTTGCTTTTTTGGCAGAACAAGGAAACATTGTAATCGAGGGAAGTGGGAAGACAATTTATGATGCAGATGTGAAAGGTTCGCTGGAAAATGATAGATGGAACGAATACCAGAAACTTATGTGGCGAATCGGAGCGCAACGGAATCGGTTTATGAGGGAAATGGCATCTAACCAGGAACCTGATAGTATTAAGCGGGTAAAATATGAATCATTTTCTAATAGTCTGGATGAAAAATTAATGCATTACAAAGATTCTTTAGCACAAGCGGATGCTACTTCTATAACGGCTTTGTTTTTATACTATCAATCTTTACCGTTGCTGAAATATGATCAGATAGATCGGATTTTGGAAAAATTTACGCCTCAATTGGTTGATAACAAGTATTATCAAGAAATGAAAGTACGGGCGGATCTTTTACGTAAAGTGGCTCCGGGAGTGAACGCTCCTGATTTTGAAGTGAAAACCGTTGATGGTGGTTCCGTGAAGCTTTCTTCATTCAGGGGGAAATATCTTATTTTGGATTTTTGGGCTTCTTGGTGTGCACCCTGTCGGGAAGAGACCGTGTATATAAAGGAATTATATAACAAATATCATGATGCGGGTTTAGAAGTATTTTCCGTTTCGTTGGATGATAAAAAGGATGCTTGGATCAAGGCGATAGAGGAAGACGGGATGACTTGGAATCATGGTTGCCAGTTATTAAGAGGGGGGAAAAACACGCCGGTGGCCCAATTATACGGGATTGATGGTATCCCTGCTATATGGGTAATTGATCCGGAAGGAAAAATTTTAGCGCAAGGGCTTCAAAGAGAAAAGTTAGTCGAGTTTTGTTCGCGATTATTTGAGGGAAAATAGTATAGGAGAAAATTTATTTTAAAATATGGGGTAATGAAAAAGTTAATTTTATTATTGTTTCTCTCGATATATGTAATGGTCTCACGGGCGGATGAAGGGATGTGGTTGTTGTCTCGTTTGAAACAATATAACGAGGCTCGAATGAAAGAGCTGGGGTTGAAAGTTCCTGTTGATGTGATTGTTGATAGTTTGAGTCAAGCCATTATTTCTTTTAATGGTAACGGGACGGCTTCTTTTATTTCAAAAGACGGATTGTTGGTGACGAATTACCATTGTGCGTATGCGGGAATACAGCAGAGTAGCTCGGACGAAAATAATTATATCCGGGATGGCTTCTGGGCGAGTCGTAGAGAAGATGAGATTCCTTTGAGTGGGATAAATATTTCGATTAACCGGGTGATTAAGGATGTTTCTGATGAGGTAAATGCAAAATTGATAGGGGTAAAAGCAGATCGGAAGGTAATATCTGAAATTTTGAGTGGAATTGTAGCCGGGTACAGGAAACAATATCCGGGCATGCAGGTGAATATTCGGAGTTATCGGAATAATTCGCTTCACGTGTTATACGTGGCACAATCTTTCTCGGATGTACGTTTGGTAGGGGCTCCTCCTTATGCTATTGCGAAATTTGGAGGAGAAACGGATAATTGGACCTGGCCTCGTCACGGGTGTGATTTCGCTTATTTAAGAGTGTATGTATCAAAAGATGGGAAATCAACGGGTTATCATGCCGATAACGTGCCTTATCATCCTGATGTGTATCTGAAAGTTTCCACGGAAGGGTATAAAAAGGGTGATTATGCCATGTCTATCGGTTATCCGGGGTACACGAATCGAAATGCAACTTCGATGCAAATCTGGGAAACACAGCATGTATTGAATCCTCCGATGATTAAAATACGCACGGCCAGACAGGAGATATTACAAAAATTCATGCGGGAGGATGAAAGTCTTCGTATTAAATATGCGGAGAAATTTGCTTCATCGGCTAATTATTGTAAGAATTCGATCGGAATGAACCAATGGATCGAAGATCTCAAGGTTTGTGAGAAAAAAGCCGAATACGAACAAGCTTTTTTAAATTCCTGTAAAAATGATTCCGTGCGACAATATTATGAATCCGTGCTTCGGGATATAGAGAAGGGAATTAAAGATGCGGCTCGTTATCGTATAGCTATGGGATATTACGTGGAGGCATTAGGTGAAGGATGCGAGATGTTGCGTTTTGTGTCTAGTTTCGGGAAAGCTATTCCTCATGCGCAACGGGATAAGGGCGAGATGCGTGCAAACCTATTGGTAAATGTGAAGATGTATTATAAGGATTATTCCGAAAAGGTTGATCGTACCGTTATGAAAGCCTTGTTGAAAATAGTGCGGGATGATTTGAATGCAGATTTGTTACCGGAATTTTTTGAAACCTTGAAAAATGAGTATCGGGGGGATGTTGATAAGTTTGTCGATGATTTGTATGAACATTCCGTGTTTGCAAACCAAGAACGTCTTTTGGCGGCGTTGGATAATCCGAGCTTGAATATCAAGGAGGATGTCGTTTATAAAATGTCAGAACAGTTGGAAAAAAAACGTGGGGAATTGTTCCGCTTGGTTGACGGTAAAAGGGCCGTGGCTCAGAGGGCTATTCTTGAATATAATAAAGGGATACTGAATTTTGATCAACAGAATTATTATCCTAATGCTGATAAAACGATACGTCTTTCTTATGGTACGATTTGTGATTTGCCGTTGGAGAATGGTGACGTTAAACCTTTCCAAACTTGTTTAAGCGGGGTTATTAGAAAGGCAAAATCTGATAATCCTGATTTTTATTTACCGGATAAGTTGAAAAAGCTTTGGGAAAGTAAAGATTTCGGTCGATACAACCAAAACGGGGATGTTCCTGCTGATTTTATCATGAACGGGGATGTGACCGGAGGTAATTCCGGAAGTCCTTTGTTGAATGCGAAAGGGGAATTGATTGGATTAGTGTTTGATTGTAATTGGGAATCAATGACTCGTGATTTCAATTTCGACCAAAAATTGCATCGTGTAATTTGTTTGGATGTCCGGTATTTACTTTTCATCACGGAGAAATATGCCCATGCGGAAAATGTTATTAATGAGATATTAAAAGATTAAAACAGATGGTTTTTAGATATATACTTACATGTTTATTCCTTTCTTTGGTGACGACAACGGTATTTGCTCAAAAGGCCGCTTATATAATTGTGTCGAAAGAAGAAATGCAAATGGTGGTGTATGATGAGAAAGGGGAAGAGTTGTTGAAATTTCCGATTGCTTGTGGAAAGAATTACGGACAAAAGCAAAAAGCCGGAGATAATCGGACTCCGGAAGGTATTTTTAAAGTCGTTAGTCAAGAACCGGCGGCACATTGGACGTATGATTTTGGAAACGGACCGGTAAAAGGAGCGTATGGTCCATTGTTTATTCGGTTAAGTACTCCGGGATTCAAGGGGATCGGGATTCATGGAACACATGATGAAAATACGGTACCCGGTCGGGAAACGCATGGATGTATTCGATTGAAAAATGCAGATCTTGTGCGATTGGCGAAAATCGTGGATAAGGGAACTCTTGTCGTTATTTTACCCAGCCGTGGGGATGTGTTGGCGACGTTAGCGAACAAAACAGGGGTGAATGAGAAATTGTTCTCGTATAAAAGTATGTAAATATGAAGGGATTATTAAGTATAATAGCGTTTGCCTGTTTGAGTGCCTGTACTAATGTTTGTCATGTACAGGGACGTATTGAAGGTGGCGAAAAGGATTTGCAAGTTGTTGTGTTGCGTGATCTTCAAAATTTTCAATATGATACGATTGTAAAGGCGAATTTGCATGATGGAAATTTTGAGTTCGATTTACCTGAAGAGTATTACGGTGAGGCTTACGAAATGCAATTTGGTGATCTTCCCGGTCGGGCTCTTTTCTTTGCGGAGAGAGGAACGGTTCGGGTTGAGGGACATGTAGACTCTATTTTCTTTTCAAGAGCTTCAGGAACAAGGGGGAATGATGAATGGCGGATGTATAGGAAGACGGAACAAGAAATTATACAACAACGTGATAAAGAAATGTTTGGTCCGGAAGTACGGGCTTTGGAGGGAGAGTTGAAGGTTGCTGAACAGAAAAGGATTTTGAAAAAATTTGGAGAAAAGATGTTCCGGTATCAAGAGGAATTGATAGGTGACGGAAATTCGTTGGCTGCTTTATATGTCTTTTGGAAAAGGTTTTTGGCTATGGATGCCGATGAAATTGATTCTCTACTGAAGCAATTTGGTCCGGAATTGTCTAATCATCGTTATTATTTGGCCATGAAAAATAGAGCTGACGTGTTAAGACGGGTAGCTCCCGGGGCAATAGCTCCATTGTTTACAGCAATAACATTGGAAGGGGATTCTCTTTCTTTAGCTGACCTGCGAGGGAAATATGTGATTTTAGATTTTTGGGCTTCTTGGTGTATGCCGTGTCGTGCCGAGACTGAACACGTGAAGGAGTTATATGACCGGTATCATGATCGGGGATTGGATGTTTTTTCTGTTTCTTCGGATAAGGATGAACGGGCTTGGAGGCAAGCGATAGAACAAGATGGAATGGTTTGGAATCAAGGTATTTTGCTGGGAAAAAATAAAAAGCACGTGTATGAATTGTATGGTGTTGTTGGGATACCGGCTATTTGGGTTATAGATCCGGAGGGGAAGATTATTGCAAAGAATTTGAGAGGAGAGAAATTAAAAGATTTTTGTGCTAGATTGTTTGATTAGATTAGAAGAATGAAGTTGACTGGAGTTGTATCTGGTCAGCTTTATTCGGATCGTATGACGATGAAAAACAAAAAGGTCACCATGATAAATTTGGTGACCTTTTTCACATTAGGTTGTTGCTTACAATTTATACTGATACAATTGTGCCAGTATGCTGTAATATTCTTTTTCCACGTCGAGATAGCTTTGTTGACTGTCGTAGAATGTCGAGAGTTCCGTGAAGTAGTCGATCACGGAGAGTTGTCCGGCATTCAACGCCTTGTTGAGTAATTCAACATTACGTTGTTGTTGTAACACCTTGGCGTAGTCTGCACGGGAGATTTGCAGGGCTTCGGCTTGTTGATAAAGCTGACGCAAGTTCGTCTGCAAGTTCAGGCGGTTATCAGCTAGTGATGCAGTGGCAAATTCGGCTTGTGCTTTTGCTCTTTTCACCGTGTTCTTGTTCTCGAAAAGCGGGATGGATACACCTACCACGAAACCATTGGAGGCCACGTGATCTGTTGCCGCGTTGCGTTTGTAACCGACATCAAATTTGGGCAAAGCGAGTGAACGACTTAATTTCACTTCCCGGTTGGCGATTTCTTGATCCCCGGTAAGGCTTTTCAGGCTGGGATCAGCTTCCATGAAGGCGGCTTGCAACTGTTCGAGAGCGATCAGGTTCTCGCTCATGGGATACTCTGTTGCGTCAAACGTGATCGAGGTGCCTCCGTTTAGATTTTGGAGTTGCTCCTCAGCAGCGGTCAAGGCAGCTTGGTTCATGCGGCTTTGATTCTGGGCGTTCAATAATTCCAGTTGGATTTTGTTCAATTCCAGTTGATTGGCATCACCCGATTTGAAACGCTTTTTGTAGTGCGAGAACATGGCTTCCGCATTGGATAAACGTTCATCCAACAAGGCTTTTTGCTTCCGCAGGTAGATGATCTCTATGCAGGTTTGTTTAGCCGTTAAGAGAAGTTGTTGACGATATGCCGCAGACTGGAATCCGATCGTGTTGGATTTCAAGGCAGCTAGTTTATTCTTGTTCGTGTAAGCCGAAGGAAAATCGAGAGACTGTTTCACCGTTAGCGTGTATTCTGAACCGGGGTTGTTTCGGTTGCCCCACATCTGCTCCCATTCCACGGAAGGATTGGCGAGGAATTTCCCGGTTTGCGCTTCGAGTTTCTGGGCATCGGTCATTTTCTGGTTGGCTTGTAACGACTTGTTGTTAGCTTCAATGCTTTTCAGCACGTGGTCAATGCTGTTCTGGGCTCTCGTGGTGAGAGTCCCCAATAGCATCAATCCGAGTATATACAATTTATATGTTTTCATTTCTTTATTTTCAAAGGGTTATTTTCTAGATTCTCGATCTCTTTTTGCTTGTGATTAAGCAGCAAGTACATGATAGGAACCACGAATCCGTTTAATAAAGTAGAACTTAGCAATCCTCCTAGTATTACCTGTGCCATAGGGCTTTGAATTTCATTCCCCGGAAGATCTCCGCCCACTGCTAACGGGATCAAGGCTAGAGCGGAGGTCAGGGCTGTCATCAGGATCGGGTTCAATCGGTCGAGAGATCCATGTATCACGCTGTCATGTAGAGACATCCCTTCTGAGCGCAGGTGATTATAGTGCGACACGAGCAGGATCCCGTTTCGGGTTGCGATTCCAAACAGGGAGATAAACCCGATGATGGCAGGGATACTGATAATGCCCGACGTGAACCAAATGCTGAGTATTCCACCGATAATAGCTAACGGTAAGTTTAACATGATGATCCCGGATAACGGCATACTATGGAATTCGTTGAATAATAGCAAGAAAATCAATAGTATGGAAATCATGGAGGTGAGGAACAATGTGCGTGAAGCCGCTTGCTCGCTCTCGAATTGTCCGCCGTATTCCACGTGATAACCTTCGGGTAGGGTAATTTGCTCGTCTACCGTTTTCTGGATATCCTTGACTACCCCGTTCAGGTCACGTCCGGCAACATTGGCCGATACGACGATTTTCCGTTGCACGTTTTCCCGGCTGATCGTGTTGGGGCCGACGAGGGGCAGGATTTCAGCCACGTAGTGGAGTGGAATCTTTTGTCCGTTGGCATCAATCATCAGGTTGCCGATCTGTTCCATGTTTGATTTATTGTCATCGTGTACCTTCACGGTGAGGTCGAAAACTTTTCCTCCCTCGTTTACTTGTGACACGACTTTACCGGAAAGAGCCACGTTGATGAACTCGGAGAATTCCGGCAGGGTGATGCCGAATTTGGCAAGCATGTCCCGTTTCGGTTTGATTTGCAATTGCGGGCGTTCGATTTGCTGTTCCAGTGTCAGGTCGGCGATCCCGTCGATTTTCTGGATCGCTTCCTTGATTTGTCCGCCGATGTTATAGAGTTTATTCAAGTCGTTTCCGAATAGTTTGATAGCGATATTGGCTTTCGTCCCGGAAAGCATGGCATCGATACGGTGAGAAATGGGTTGTCCGATTTCGATATTTACCCCTTTCAGGTCACCTAGTTGATGGCGCACGTCGGCGAGGAATTCATCGCGGGTGCGTTTGTCCAGTTCGAAAGGTGCTTCCATTTCGGACACGTTTACACCCAAGGCGTGTTCGTCCAGTTCGGCACGTCCGGTTTTTCGGGCCACGGTCTGTATTTCGGGTATTCCCAAAAGAATCTCCTCGGCCATACGTCCCATGTTATCCGATTCTTCGAGAGAGACTCCCGGCAGGGTACTGATATTGATCGTGAGCGATCCCTCGTTGAAGGGGGGCAAGAAACTACGTCCCAATCCGGTCATGATGACAATCGTGAAGATCAACAGGGCGGCACTGGTTCCGATCACTACTTTTTTGTGGCGGAGTGCCCATTCCAAGGCTTTTTTGTACCATACTTTCAAGGAGCGAGACACGAAAGGTTCCTTTTCGTTTTTCTTTAACGCTCTTTTAGTCGTCAACATGTAACTACATAATACTGGGGTCAGGGTTAGAGCGACGACGGTAGATGCGAATAATGCCACGATGAATGCGATACCGAGCGGGATCAACATGCGGCCTTCCATTCCGGAAAGGAAGAATAACGGCAGGAAGCAAGCCACGATGATCAACGTGGAGTTTAGGATCGGCATACGAACCTCTCGTGAGGCTTCGAATACCACTTTGAGCGTGGATAACCGTTCCTCAGCGGATTTCAATTGATTCTCTCGCAGTCGTTTGTATACGTTTTCGACGTCGACAATAGCATCGTCAACCAGAGAGCCGATGGCAATAGCGAGTCCTCCTAAACTCATGGTGTTGATTGTTAACCCTAGGGCATGAAGGGTTAGAATTGCCACAAGTAATGATAATGGCAGGGCTACCAGTGAGATAATGGTGGTACGTACGTTCATCAAGAAGAAGAAGAGTACGATGATCACGAAGATAGCTCCCTCGAACAGGGCTTTCTGTATGTTTGAAATAGAACTTTCAATGAAGCGGGATTGACGGAAGATATCAGAAGATATTTTTACGTCAGAGGGTAATGTCTTCTGTAATTCTGTGATGGCATTATCTAGCTTTTCCGTCAAATCCAGCGTGTTGGTGTTCGGTTGTTTCGTGATAGTCACGAGCACGGCCGGTTTGGCTCTTTCTGAAGCCAGTCCCAGTTTAGGTTCTTTCGGGCCGATTTGCACGGTTGCGATATCGGATAATAGTACTGGAACATTATTCACGGTTTTTACGACACCTTTACCCAATTCTTCCACGTCATTTGTGGCAAGAAGACCTTGTACGATATATTCGTTACCGTACTCGTATAGAATACCTCCCGTGGAGTTCTGGTTCATGTTGTCGACCACGGCAAGCACTTCATCCATGCTGATCCCGTAATGTTTCATCCGGGCGGGATCAAGTAGTATCTGGTATTCCTTGATGTCACCGCCGATGACAGCAACCTGAGCAACTCCTCCCGTGGATAACAGGCGGGGACGGATCGTCCAGTCGGCAATGGTTCGTAAATCCTGCAAAGACGTACTATCGGCAGTAAGGCCGAAAATCATCATTTCTCCAAGAATGGAAGATTGCGGTCCCAGGGTGGGGCGTCCCACGTTACTTGGGAGAACGTCTCCCAACGTGGATAGTTTTTCGGAAACGATTTGACGAGCCGTGTAAATGTTCGTACCCCAGTCAAATTGTACCCAGACAACCGAGAATCCTGTTGTCGATGATGAACGCACGCTTTTCACGTCCGTGGCTCCGTTAACGGCTGTTTCAATCGGGAAGGTTACCATGCGTTCCACTTCTTCCGGTGCCATTCCTTGTGCTTCGGTCATGACCACCACGGTGGGCGCGTTCAAATCGGGAAATACATCCACTTCCATTTTATGCGCCGTGTAGGACCCCCAAAGGAGTAAAGCTATCGACGCGATCATTACCACCAGACGGTTGTGTAATGAGTATTGTATAATCTTATTTAGCATCCCTTATTAATTTTAGATTTTAGATTTTAGATTTTAAATTTTAGATTCCAACCGCACGATCTCACGCTTCATTTTGGAACTTTGAATTCTAAACTCTAAACTTTTAGTTTTTATCTTTTAACTTTTAACTTATTAGTGCTCGTGGCTATGTCCGTGAGGAATTGCACTGGAAGCGGAGGCCATTTTTACCTGGTATGCGCCTTTGGTAACAACACGATCACCGGGGTTCAAGCCTTTCACGATTTGTACCTCTTTGCCATTGTTGGCTCCAAGGGCAACTTCCTGTTTACGATAGCCTTCCTCGTCGATTTGCACGTACACGTAATGGATTCCCATTTCGTTGGTCAAGGCTGACACCGGAATGGATAACGTGTTTTCAATGGGGGCTGAAATAAGATATACTTCTACGAATGATCCCGGGATAACTTCTCCCCTATTGTCAAATTCGAAAGACACAGGAATGAAGAATGAATTCTCGTTGGAGGCTTTCCCGAACGAAAGTAAACGTCCGTTCAAGTCAGACAGAGAGTACATTTTGTTATCATACGGGGTTTTGAAATTAGCCGTGCTCACGCTTTGCAGGGCGTTATAATATCTTTGAGATACTTCGGCGCGGAGTACTAGACGTTGGTTTTGTGAAACCGTGGCTAACGGTTGTCCAACCGTGATGTATTCTCCCTCTTTCACTAGAATATTCTTCACGTGTCCGTTAATCGGAGCGTTCACGCTGACTCCCTTGGCCGTTTTGTTGCTAGAGACAGCTTCGTAAGCGGTCCTGGCATTTTCGAATTCGAGTTTCGTGTTTTCGAATTCTTTTTGGGATATAATTCTGTCCTTCACGAGAGCTTCGGCCCTGTCATAGTTGGCTTTTGCTGCTTCGTAAGTCGCTTTTACTTTCGTGTAGTAATCTCCCTCGGCCATGTTCTTGGAGGATATCTGGAATAGGGATTGTCCTTTTTGAACACTTGAACCTTCTGTCAATTTGTTGGAGGAGAAAGATACGACTCCATTGCTGGTGGCTACGACAACGGCTTCGTCTCCGGGTGCTGCCATGATTTGTCCCGTGGTTTTCACGACTTGATTGAAAGAACCGGGTTGTATTTCTTTTACCTCGAAAGTAGTTTTTGCCGCTTGTGCTTTCGGGAAAATGATTTCATCACTGTGTTTGGCTTCCGTTTCTTCATGGCTGTGTGCTGCATGTTCCTTTACGGTTTCATGTTCGTGATCGTGTTCCTCGCCTTCATGTTCGTGGTCATGTTCTTCGCCCTCGTGATGATGACCTTCATGGCTATGTCCCGCGTGAGTTTCCGTTTCTGTGTGTTTGTGTTTATCTTGTGATGTTTGGTTTTTGCATCCCCACAAAGAGATGGCTAATATGGTAATAGCATAAAAAATAGTTCTCATAATAAATGATTTAATGTTGAGAATAAAAATAATAAGTGATAATTGTCCGGTTCGTACCGGGCAGAAAAATTCTATTTTAAGCTATTACGACAGGAGGGGCCCTTCCTGCAGAGGTGAGGCTCCACGTGATCGGGTGGAGACGTTCCAGATAAACGATAGACGGAACTTCTTTGGGTTTTCCGAGAAGTAATAACGAGTGATCTAACCCGGCAAAAGCCAGCATGGGCAGGAATAACTGATCCGGAATGAGGTCAGGATAGCAATTACACTCGTCATGATGTTGTTTTATAACATTGGTTTGAAATAATAATTTGACTTCACATTCTTTTTCACGTGAATTGGATTCATGTTCCTGTTGACATCCTTCCCCTATTTGTGAACTTTGTTCATGTGAAGTCGTGAAACAGATTAATTTTCCGTGATGATGATGAGGGACAATAGACGACAATAGCATAATTATGCTAGCAACAATGAGCGGTATAATAGCTATCTGTCGTTTCCTCATGAATCGCAAATGTTTAATCTCCGCAAACTTAGCTTTTTGTTCGCAGATTTGCAATAATCATCAGGAGTTTAATAAAACATTAACTATTTCTGTATCTGTTTCTCGAAGCCTTTTAGCATCAATTCGGCGGAAGCGGGATTCGTGGCTAACGGTACGTTGTGAACATCACATACGCGCATTAGCATTTGTACATCCGGTTCATGGGGATGTTTTCCAAGCGGATCACGAAAAAAGAGTACCATTTGTACTTTATGCTCTGCGACTTGTGCGGCGATTTGTGCGTCTCCTCCAAGCGGGCCGGAAAGAAGGCGTTCTACTTTTAATCCTGCATCCTGGGCATGCTTGCCGGTTGTTCCGGTTGCGATGATCTCGATGTTTGCCGAGTGCATGAAATCATGGTGTCTGTTCAGGAATGCAACCATTTCGGCTTTCTTCCCGTCATGTGCGATTACTGCTAGTTTCATTTTCATGTTATTTTAAGTTATACATATATATGATGTGAGTGCTACCAACTAAAATTGATTGTCGATTTTAAGATTGAATCCGTTTTCATGAAAAAGCGTTTGCTTTTGGTTAAATGGTAATCTTTCACGACACTGTCAGCCAAGCTCTCCGGAACCACGTAATAACGCAGGCGTCCTTCCTCGTAAGGGCGATACGTGTAAAATTTCAGGGGTTCCATGGCATAACGTACGGGCAGGCCTTTAGGTTTCGTTAAAGTTAAACGAATGCATATTCCCCCATCCGTACCTTGATAGTTTTGGTTCGAGATAAAGTTGCCGAGGGAGTAAACGGTAACTCCCAACGTGTCCTTGTCGGACATGACGTATTCAATGGGTTGCACCACGTGAGGGTGAGAACCGATAACGATGTCAACCCCTTGGTCGTGTAACCATTTACCTAGTTCTTTCTGTTCTTTGTTCGGATGGGTATGATATTCGTATCCCCAATGCATGAAAGCAATAATATTGGTTGCCGAATCCTGACGGGCCTGTTGAATATCCCGTTTGATAATCGTGGTGTCGATGAGTGAAACGACGAAACCTCTGGGAACCGGAAGGCCATTCGTGCCATACGTGTAGTTGAGCAAGGCTATTTTGAATTCTTCTTTTTGAAGGTAAAGCGGATGTCTTTTTTTATAACTGAGCGTGTCCGTGAATATTCCCGTGTGAGGAATACCCAGGGAGTCGAGATAATGGACCGTGTTGGTGATCCCCTTTGCTAGTTGGTCACAGCTATGATTGTTGGCGGTAACGAATGTTGTTACACCCAGACGATGAAGATCTCTGGCAACTTGCCAAGGGGAACAGAACCGGGGATACCCGGAAAAGTTTTTGTTTGATAACGTTGTTTCCAGGTTGGCGATGACAAAATCTGCATCCATCCAATAGGGTGCGATGTATTTGAAACACTTTAAGTAGTTATAATCTTTTTCCGAGGGTTCATGAGCGCTGTAAATTTGTGGTAGATGTTGAATAATATCTCCGCAAAAGAATAGCGTGAGTGTTTGTGGGGGGGATGGAAATTCCAGTGAATAATCGGAACGTGTGGGAATTTTCTCTTCCTTGCAAGAATAGGATAATAAAAAAAAGATGCAAGATAGGAGATATGTTGTGTTGTGGCGCATGGCGGGTATAAAAAAAGCCGTCCGAAGACGGCTTTAAATTATTTCGTTAATTCAAACTCGAATTCTTCTTCGGCAGGAGGAATACATTGTCCACCGGAGCAAGACATATATTCTATGTAGCCTACTAATTTAGCTTTGTCTTTTTTCAGTTTCACCCGTTGTACGAAAGTAACTGTTCCTTCGAAATATTTCAATTCCATGTTGAAGGCTTCGCTTTTTTCAGTTTTGGGTGCCGTGGTGGCTTTGAATTCACCCACTAATTCAATGTCTTTAGCCTCATCTTCGTCCAAGTTGAATGTTGTAGGAAGAGGACCATTCTCAGGTAATTTCGTGTCATACAAATGCCAACCGCTTTCAACGGTAGCTTTACAGATGATGTCATAAACACCTTCGCTTACTTTCTTGAAAGAAATTTGCCATTTCACTGGTTTCAATACCTGTGAATTTGCAGCTCCAACCATCATGGTTAATATTGCTGTAAGAATTAATAGTCTTTTCATGAATCAATTAAATTAGTTTTTAAAATAATTTCTCTCTAAAATTTAGTGATGCAAAGTACAAAATTATCGAGAGAAATTATGTTAGCTTATAGTTAAAATTTTTATAATGTTTTTTTCACGGCCACTTCTTCGAAGCTTTCCACGAAGTCTCCCGTCTGGATGTCGTTGTAATTGTTGATGTTCAAACCACACTCGAATCCTTTGGCAACTTCCTTCACGTCATCCTTGAAACGTTTTAATGAACCCAATTCACCCGTGAAGATCACGATACCATCCCGGATCACGCGTACTTTGGAGCTACGGGTAATCTTTCCGTCTCTTACGATACATCCGGCAATCGTTCCCACCTTGCTAATCTTGAAGGTCTCAAGCACTTCCACGGTAGAGGTGATCTCTTCCTTGAATTCTGGAGAAAGCATACCTTCCATGGCGGCCTTGATTTCCTCGATCGCCGTGTAGATGATAGAGTAGAGACGAATATCGATCTCTTCTTTTTCTGCCAGCTTCCGGGCATTCATGGATGGACGTACCTGGAAGCCGATGATGATGGCGTTCGATGCGGCAGCCAACATGACATCACCTTCGGAGATTTGTCCCACGGCTTTGTGGATCACGTTCACCTGGATTTCCGGGGTTGACAGTTTGATCAAGGAGTCGGACAATGCCTCGATAGAACCGTCCACGTCACCTTTCACGATCACGTTCAACTCCTGGAAGTTGCCGATTGCAATACGTCTACCGATTTCATCCAGAGTGATATGTTTCTGGGTACGCAGGCCTTGCTCACGTTGAAGTTGTTCGCGTTTGTTTGCTAAAACACGGGCATCTTTTTCGTTCCCCATGACATTGAATTTATCTCCAGCTTGAGGCGCTCCGTTCAATCCGAGAATTAATGCCGGGCAAGCTGGGCCTGCCTCTTCCATTTTACTTCCCCGCTCGTTGAACATGGCTTTCACGTGTCCGAAATATTGTCCGGCAAGTATCACGTCGCCTACGCGTAGTGTACCGCTTTGTACTAGCACGGTGGCCACGTATCCTCGTCCCTTATCCAAGGACGACTCGATAATTGAACCGATGGCTTTTCGTTTTGGGTTGGCTTTCAATTCCAGAATTTCTGCTTCTAGTAAAACTTTTTCGAGAAGGTCTTCCACGTGCAATCCTTTCTTGGCAGATATTTCTTGGCATTGATATTTACCTCCCCATTCTTCAACCAGGTAGTTCATGGCGGCTAGTTCTTCCCGGATCTTGTCGGGATTAGCTCCCGGTTTATCAATCTTGTTGATTGCAAACACGATAGGTACTCCTGCCGCGCTAGCGTGATTGATAGCTTCTACGGTTTGTGGCATGACGTTATCGTCAGCCGCGATGATGATAATGGCAATATCCGTTACCTGAGCACCTCTGGCACGCATGGCGGTAAATGCTTCGTGTCCAGGAGTATCTAGGAATGTTACGGTCCTGCCATCGGCAAGTTTCACGCTGTAAGCTCCGATATGCTGGGTGATACCTCCGGCCTCTCCGGAGATCACGTTAGCTTTACGGATATAGTCGAGTAAAGATGTTTTACCATGGTCAACGTGTCCCATTACAGTTACGATAGGAGGACGGGCTTCCAGATGTGCTTCTTCCTCTTCTTCTTCTTCGTCAATCGCTTCCTGAATGTCAACGCTTACAAACTCAACCTCGAATCCGAATTCTTCAGCCACGATATTGATGGTCTCCGCATCCAGACGTTGATTGATAGACACGAACAAACCGAGTGACATACAAGCCGAAATTATTTCAGCCACGGAAATGTCCATCATGGTCGCTAACTCACTGACCGTAACGAATTCCGTAAGTTTAAGGATGCTTTTTTCCATTTCCGCCTGCTCCATTTCCGCCTGCATCTTCTGGTGTACGGCATCCCGTTTGTCTCTCCGGTGCTTGGAAGCTTTGGTTTTTCCCTTGCTTCCCAGACGGGCAAACGTGTCTTTGATTTGTTTTTGTACGTCTTCTTCAGAAATTTCAGCCTTGCTGGCTTTCTTTTTCTTTATCTTTTTGATCTTTTTCTTGCTTTCCTCTTGTTTAGCGGTTTTGGAAGTGTCGATGTTGATCTTTTCATCTTTCTTCAAGATACGTTTTCTCTTTTTACGAGTTTCCGATTCATCTGAATCTTCTTCTGTCTCGTTTCCCGCTTCTTTTTTCTTGTGTGCGAATTCATCCGTGCTTTTTGGGGCTACCAATGATTTCTTTTTGAGTTCACGTTTATCTTTCTCCCGCTCTTGTTTGCTTTTCTTCGGGGGTCTTGTACGTTGGTTGATCGCATCCAGATCGATTGTCCCGACAACTTTCACATCCTTTATCGCGGGAGTCGGCGATTTGTAGCTAACTTCCTGACTTTGTCTTCCCGTGTTGGATGATTCTTCGTTACCCGGAGTTGTCTCCTGACGGTTCTCTCCTCTCGGTTGTTTAATGATGACTTTAGGAGTCTTCGTTATAGGAGTCGGGGTTTCTTCCCGTTCTTTGGGTTTTTCAACGTTTTTTTCTACTTGTACGGGAACATCCTCTACTTTAGGCTTAACCGGATTCTCTTCCTTCTTTTCCTCTTTCTTCTCTTCAACCTGTTTCTCTTCTTTCTCCTCGATCTTTTCTTCTGGCTTGGGTTTATTCAACTTGTTCAAGTCAATATGATCTACAACTTTGATTTTATTTTCCAGTTTGATCTCGTCCTTTATAGATATGAACTCTGGAGCACGTTCCTCTGTACCATTGTTCATGTTGTCAATGGTAATTGTTTCTTTTTTCAACCGGGAGTTTTTCAAATCTACTCGATTGGATTCCCTTTTTGCCTCGCTATCGGTGGAAAACTCTTTGGCTACCAAAGAGTATTGGTCATCTGTTAATTTAGCATTTGGATCAGATGAAATCTTAATCCCCTTTTCTTGTAGGAAATCCACTATCGTGGACAAGCCTACGTTAAATTCTCTAGCAACTTTACTTAGTCTAACTGCCATATTAAGATTTTATTTTACAAGCATTATAACCTTGAGCGTCCCTTATTCAAATTCTGCTCTTAATATTCTGAGAACATCCCTGATGGTTTCTATCTCAAGATCAGTCCTGCTCTCTAATTCTGATTCACTTAATTCCAACACGCTCTTCGCTGTGTCACAACCTACGCGTTTCAGTTCTTCGATTACCCATGGTTCGATTTCATCGGAGAATTCTTCCAAGTTCACGTCTTCTTCCTCCGCGGTCTCTAGTTCACGGTAAACATCGATTTCATATCCGGTAAGTTGACTAGCCAGTTTGATGTTCAAACCTCCTTTACCGATAGCCAGTGATACTTCTTCCGGGTTGAGGTAAACATTCGCTCTTTTATTATTATCGTCAAGTTCAATTTTATTGATTTTGGCCGGGTTCAAGGCACGTGTGATGTACAATTGCACGTTGTTCGTGTAGTTGATCACGTCGATATTTTCGTTTCTCAATTCCCGGACGATTCCATGAATACGAGAACCTTTCATCCCGACGCATGCTCCAACCGGGTCAATACGATCATCGTAGGATTCCACGGCAACTTTAGCACGTTCTCCGGGTACGCGAACCACGTTTTTAATCGTGATCAAACCATCGAATATCTCCGGTACCTCGTTCTCGAATAATCTTTCAAGGAACACGGGGGATGTTCTGGAAAGAATGATGTAGGGAGAAGCGTTTCGCATTTCAACCCGGATCACGACAGCCCGGATCGTATCTCCTTTTTTGAAGAAATCGCTGGGGATTTGTTCTTGTTTCGGGAGAATCAACTCGTTTCCTTCATCATCCAATACCAGTATTTCTTTCTTCCATACCTGGTAAATCTCTCCGGTCACGATCTGTCCTACTTTTTCTTTATATTTCGTGAAAATATGGTCTTTTTCGAGTTCAAGGATACGAGCGGAAAGGTTTTGTCTCAAAGCCAATACCGAGCGTCTCCCGAAATCTTTAAATTTCACCTCGTCGGTAACCTCTTCACCTACCTCGTAGTCCGAATCGATTTTTTTAGCTTCCGTCAATGAAATCTGTGTGTTCGGGTTCTCGAAAGCATCGTCTTCCACCACGATACGGTTTCTCCAGATCTCCAAGTCCCCTTTGTCTATGTTTATAATGATATCAAAATTCTCGTCTGTGTCGAAACGTTTGATAAGCATGTTTCTGAAAATATCTTCCAACACTCTCATCAAGGTTGCCCTGTCAATATTTTTAAGCTCTTTAAATTCTGCGAATGAATCTATTAAATTAATGGCTTCCATTTTTATTTTTTGTATTTAGAAAACAACAATATCTTTAACCTCCTTTATGTCAGTAAAATGAATTTCCTTCTCCACTTTAACGATACTTTTCTTCTTTTTTCCTTCAACAGCAACTTTTTCTTCGCATTCCATGACGATCCCTGCTTCGGAGTGAGATTTTAATATCCCCTGTAATTTCTCCCCGTTTTGCAGCTTGACTTCCACCTGATTACCCAAGTTCTTCTCGTATTGTTGGGGAACTTTGAACGGGTAACCGATTCCGGCGCTTGAAACTGTCAAATCATAATCTTCGATATCCCGATCAAGTTGTGCGTCTAATTGTTTGCTGATGGCCACGCAGGAATCCACGTTAATGCCTTTCAGTGAATCGATATAAACCTCGATCGAGTTTTCCAAAGATACCTTCAAGTCCACCAAAAACAATTCTGTTCCCTGCAGCATTGTTTCAATAATGTCTTTTATTTCCTCTGTACTTTTCATTCTACTCTTTAAATCTAAGATAACAGAAGAGGGGACTAATCGCCCCCTCGTTTGTTAATAACCGATCGCAAAGATACAATTAATTATTTTTATTCCAAAGGGTTCCAAGTGGAAAAATAGAAATCACGTGTATAATTTTTTGTTCCGGATGTTTTCGTGAACGTTTGCATGAATGAATAGTAACTACATGATATTTAACCATCTATTCACCATCTTACATGTTGATACATACGAGTTTAAATGATGATATTGAAACATATTTGTCACATTTTCTATATAGTTCCAAATAAAATTTGTAAGTTTGCCGAAATTTTTTGAATTATGGAGTTTAAAGCAAAGGACATAGCAGCTCTTTTAAATGGGGTTGTCGATGGTAATCCGGAGATTTCTGTTAATAATGTATCTAAGATAGAGGAAGGAAAGCCGGGAACGCTGGCTTTTCTGGCGAATCCTAAATATGAACATTATATCTACACGACTCAGGCATCAATCGTGCTGGTGAATAAAACATTCAAGCCCGCTCATGAGTATTCCTGTACATTGATTCGCGTGGAATCGGCTTATGACGCGATCGCAACTTTATTGCAAATGTACGATGATATGAAGCCGAAACCAGTAGGAATAGAGCAACCTTCTTATATCAGTGATAGTGCCTCGATAGGTGAAAAACCTTATGTCGGGGCATTCGCGTATATAGGGAGAGGTGCCAAGATCGGGAACAACGTGAAAATATACCCGCAAGCGTATATCGGGGATGGGGTGGTTGTCGGTGACAACACGGTCATCTATTCCGGTGTAAAGATATACACGGGGTGCGTGGTCGGGAAATCTTGTATCCTGCATTCCGGTGTTGTCTTGGGAGCCGATGGATTCGGTTTTGCCCCTGAAGGAGATCATTACAAGAAAGTGCCACAGATCGGGAACGTAGTGTTGGAAGACGATGTCGAGATCGGGGCGAATACCTGTATTGACCGGGCAACCATGGGATCGACGATCATCAAGAAAGGCGTTAAACTCGATAACTTGATTCAGATTGCGCACAATGTCGTGATCGGGGGCAATACCGTGATTGCCGCGCAAACGGGTATCGCTGGAACCACGAAGGTCGGAGAGAATTGTGTGTTTGGCGGACAAGTCGGCCTTATCGGGCACCTGACAATCGGGGCGGGAACCCAGATTGCTGCGCAGAGTGGTATTACTTCAAATGTACCGGAAAAATCAGTCCTTCGCGGCTCTCCTGCGTTTGATCTCCCAAAATATCAAAAATGTTATGTCGTGTTCCGTAAATTACCGGAGCTCTACGGACAAATAAAAGATTTGGAGAAAGAGGTGAATAATTTAAAATCAAAATAGAATGTCAGTAAAGCAAAGAACTTTAAAGAGTGAATTTTCTTTGAATGGGAAAGGCTTGCACACCGGTAAGCCGGTGTCCGCTACCTTTAAGCCGGCTGAAGAGAATTTTGGATATCGAATACGTCGGGTAGACTTGGAGGGATCTCCTGAAATTCCCGCTTTGGCTGAGTATATCAAGTTAATGGATCGTGCTAGTTGTCTTGAAAAAGACGGCGTGTGCGTGTTCACGATGGAGCATGCTATGGCTGCTCTTTATGGAAGTGGAATTGATAACTGCCTGATCGAATTGAACGGGGAGGAGTTCCCGATATTAGACGGTAGTTCAAAATATTACGTGGAAGAAATAGGGAAAGTAGGCATCGAGGAACAAGAGGCCGAAAGACGCTATTTCACGGTAAAAGAACAAATGGAATATTGTAGTGAGGATGGGCAAACGAAGATCACGTTATTGCCGGATACGGATTACAACGTGAATTTGGTGGTCGCTTATGATTCTCCTTACTTGCAGATGCAGTATGCCACTTATTCTGAAAAAACGACTGATTTTGCGAAAGAGATCGCCCCTTGTCGGACGTTCGTGTTTTTGCGCGAGCTGGAAATGCTTTTGCAACACAACCTGATTAAAGGGGGGGATTTGGATAATGCTATCGTGATCGTTGATCGTGAGATTTCCCAGGAAGAAGTTAATCGGTTGGCGAAATTGTTTAATTACGATTCGATAGAAGTAAAACAAGGCGTGTTGAACAACCTAACCTTGTATTTTGATAATGAACCGGCACGTCATAAATTGCTGGACGTTATCGGTGACTTGGCTTTATGCGGACGTTTCATCAAGGGACGTGTCATTGCAGAAAGGCCTGGACATAAGGCTAATACCAGTTTAGCTAGAAAAATGTGTAAGGCTATCGCTCAGGCTGAGCGAGAGGATGTACGTCCGGACGTTGATACGACTGCCGAACCTTTAATGGATATTAATAAAGTAAGATCTTTATTACCTCACCGTCCTCCTTTCCTGTTAGTGGATAAGGTTTACGAAGTGACGGATGATCTTGTGATCGGTTGCAAGAATGTAACCATGAACGAGCCGTTCTTCGTGGGACATTTTCCCGATGAGCCGGTAATGCCGGGCGTGTTGATCGTGGAAGCCATGGCTCAGTGCGGGGGTATCTTGGTATTGAATCAGGTGGAAGATCCTGAAAATTATTCAACTTATTTCGTGAAAATTGATGGAATCAAATTCCGTCATAAAGTTGTTCCGGGAGATACGCTAGTCTTTAAATTGGTGAAGATAGCCCCTATCCGGCGTGGAATCGTGACGATGAGAGGGTACGCTTTTGTCGGCAAAACGTTAGTTTGTGAAGTAGGAGAGTTTATGGCCCAAGTTGTAAAAACGAAAAAGTAATTGCAAACTTGCATCCAGAGTAAATAATATATTTAATTAAATAAAAAACGAATGAAACAACCGTTAGCTTATGTTCATCCTGATGCTCAAATTGCCGATAATGTGGTGATCGAGCCATTTGTGACGATTGATAAGAATGTCGTTATTGAGGAAGGAACAAGAATTGGTTCGAATGTCACTATCCTGGAGGGAGCACATATCGGGAAAAATTGTAAAATATTTCCTGGGGCAGTAATTTCTGCCATTCCGCAAGATTTGAAATTCAAAGGTGAAAAATCTATCGTTGTTATCGGGGATAACACGACGATCCGCGAATGTGTAACCGTAAACAGAGGAACTGCTGCTAAAGGAATTACGAAAATCGGGAATAATTGCCTGATTATGGCTTATGCTCATATTGCTCATGATTGCGAGGTCGGGGATAATTGTATCATCACGAATGCTTGTCAGTTAGCCGGGGAAGTCGTGATTGATGATTTCGCTATTCTGGGAGGTATGAGTGCCGTGCATCAATTTGTGCATATCGGTCGTCACGTGATGATCTCCGGTGGGTCCTTGATCGGGAAGGATGTTCCTCCTTACGTGAAAGCGGGAAGAGACCCCTTGTCTTACGCCGGGGTGAACTCGATCGGTTTGCGTCGTAGAGGTTTCACGAACGAAAAGATCAACGAAATTCAGGATATCTATCGTATTCTTTACCAATCAGGATTAAATAACTCGGATGCCGTAGAGCGTATCGAAGCAGAAATGCCCGCTTCCAAAGAGCGTGATGAAATTATTCTGTTCGTGCGTAATAGCAAACGGGGTATCATGAAAGGATACTTGGGGTAAACCCGAAGCCAGAAGATTTTAGGAATGGAGTCCGGTCAATATTGACCGGACTTTATTTATGTCGTTGGCAACTCAAGGGCAATAAAAAAGCACTTCCGAAGAAGTGCTTTTTTATTGTTCTAATCCTGAAATTATAATTTCGGACCTGCGGCAACCAATGCTTTACCGGCTTCATTACCCTCGAACTTCTTGAAGTTCTTGATGAAACGTTCAGATAAATCTTTAGCTTTTGTTTCCCAATCGCTGGCGTTACTATACGTGTCGCGAGGATCAAGGATATTCGGATCAACTCCCGGTAATTCCGTCGGAACTTGGAAATCGAAATACGGGATAAGCTTGGTCGGGGCTTTGTCGATAGAACCGTCAAGGATTGCGTCGATAATACCACGTGTATCTTTAATGGAGATACGTTTCCCAGTTCCGTTCCATCCGGTATTGACCAAATAAGCTTTGGCTCCGGATTTCTCCATTTTCTTCACGAGTTCTTCCGCGTATTTCGTCGGGTGCAAGGATAAGAATGCTGCACCGAAACAAGCGGAGAAAGTAGGTGTCGGTTCGGTAATACCACGTTCTGTACCTGCTAATTTGGCCGTGAATCCTGATAAGAAGTAATATTTTGTTTGTTCCGGGGTCAGGATAGATACCGGGGGTAATACTCCGAACGCATCAGCAGACAAGAAAATTACTTGACCGGCAGCCGGGCCCTTGGATATCGGTTTTACAATATTCTTGATATGATAGATCGGGTAAGAAACGCGAGTGTTCTCGGTAACTGATTTGTCGTTGAAATCAATCTTTCCGTTAGCGTCTACCGTTACGTTTTCTAACAGTGCGTCACGTTTGATGGCATTATAGATGTCCGGTTCAGCTTCTTTGCTCAGGTTGATAACTTTAGCGTAACATCCGCCTTCATAATTGAACACGCCCTCGTCATCCCATCCGTGTTCGTCATCACCGATCAGCAAACGTTTCGGGTCCGTAGACAAAGTTGTTTTACCTGTTCCTGATAAACCGAAGAAGATGGCGGTATTCTTACCGTTCATGTCCGTGTTGGCGGAACAGTGCATGGAAGCGATTCCGCGTAACGGGTTCAGGTAATTCATGATAGAGAAGATACCTTTCTTCATTTCACCACCATACCAGGTGTTCAGGATTACTTGTTCTTTCGTCTTCAGGTTGAACACGGTAGCCGTCTCTGAATTCAAACCCAGTTCTTTGAAATTGTCAACTTTAGCTTTAGCGGCGTTGAAAGAAACGAAATCAGGTTCCCCGTAATTTGCCAATTCTTCCTCTGTCGGGCGGATGAACATGTTCTTCACGAAATGAGCCTGCCAGGCAACTTCCATGATAAAACGTACTTTCAGGCGGGTTCCTTCGTTGGCACCGCAGAAAGTATCTACCACGTACAATTTTTTGCCGGATAACTGTTTTACCGCTTTTGCCTTTAAGTCTGCCCAGGCTGCCTCGGAACAAGGTTTGTTATCGTTCTTGTATTCATCGGAAGTCCACCATACTGAATCTTCACTGGCTTCATTCTTTACAAAGAACTTATCTTTTGGGGAACGTCCGGTATAGATTCCGGTCATTACGTTTACGGCACCAAGCTCGGTTAAATATCCTTTTTCGTACCCTTCCAATTTCGGGTCTGTTTCTGCTTTGTACAATTCTTCGTATGAGGGATTATGAAGGATCTCTTTCACTCCCGTGATTCCATAAATGCTTAAATCTAATTTTGCCATAGCAATAAATTTATATTAGAAATTAATTAATTCTTTTTTTCCGTAATCGGCTACAAAAGTAGAAAACATTTTGATATGTTTCGTATAAACTTGCTCTTATTTTTTCTCATCTTTCAAGAATATATTTATCCTTTCGTATATCTTTTGTACGTGCGTGTCGGTGAATTTGTTTCTATCGACATTTCGTATGTAACTGTCGGTAAATGGGGAGTTTGCTTTTCGGATAATACGACTTCTCCCGATGGCGGTTAACGCTGCCGCTTGGAGAAAAGGGGTATCCGAATGTAAATATTCATTTACCAGTTGTTCAACATCTTCCCGTTGGGCAAGAACCAACGTGCCGAAATATTCTGCGATCTCGAAGTTGTAACTGAAACTTATTAATTGTGTAATTTTTTCAGTAATCAATTCTTGAACTGGAAATAAAAAACAGGCTACAATTTGTTCTTCCCGCTTCTTTGTACCCCACAATAGTTGTGCCAATTTTAAATCACTCCGGTATTGTCCGGCCAGATTTTTAAGCGAGAGATAACTGGCCCCGATTTGGCCTCGCGTGTCGGCCCCGATTCGTTCCATGCTATCAAGACTTCTACCGTTTTGTAACCGGAATATACGTCGACTAACTTCCTTGAAAAGTTGTTCTGATTCTTTATTTATCGGGAAAACTTCTATCACCTCCTAATAATTTTTAAAGTAAATGAAAATACATGCATGACAAAAATAGGTATAAAAAATGAGATTGGCACTTTGTGCGTTATGTTTTGTAGCATATTCAAACGTTTGAGTAGAAGATGATTAGTTTAAAAAATCTGAATGTGTTAAATATTTATTAAGGTTTGGGTTAAAAGATATTATTCGCAGGGATATCATTAATTTCGTCACGCTAAACAAGATACAATAAATTTAATAGTGCGTATAATGATGATTAAGTGTATTTTATGGTTGATTCCTTGTCTTTTCGTGTTGAACGGGTTGGCTCAAAAAGCCAATTATAAGGAAGCAGAACGTTTCATGAGAGGTAAGGCAGAAGGACTGGTCGGGTCCACGAAAGTACGCCCGAGCTATCTGAAAAAAAGTGATAAATTTTGGTATAGCTATCAAACAGGAGATGGTGTCCGCTATTATTTCGTGGACCCGAAAGCGAAGTTACACCGGGAATTATTTGACCGGGAATTCATGGCGGGAGAGATCAGTAAACATACCCACGGGCCGGTGAATTACAAGAAACTTCCCGTGTCGGGGGTTACGTTTAAAGAAGACGAGAAAACGATGAAGTTTCAAGTGGATACTTTTCGTTTCGAGTATAATATCTACACGAATCGTTTGGTAAAGATTGATTCGGCTCGGAAAAAAGAAGACGTGAAACCTTCGAAACCCAAGGGATTAGTCGGGACCTATTCCCCGGATAGCACCTATATTGTTTACGCGAAGGAACATGATTTATACATGCTTTCCGTGAAAGATTCCGTGGAGACCCGGTTGACAACAGACGGGGAAATAAAATATTCTTATGCCCGTTTCGACACGGACACCACGAAAAAGAAAGTGGATGCCAGGGTGACCTGGTTCGACAATTCGGAACGTTTCTACGTGCGTCGTTCGGATCGGAGAAAGATCAAGACTCTTTTTATAGTCAATAACCTGAGTTCCCGTCCGCAATTGCAAGAATATGAATACGTGATGGCAGGGGATCAAGAGGTGCAACAAGAGGAATTGTTCCTCGTGGACACGACGAGTAAGAAGATGATTAAAGTGCCTGTCGAGAAATGGAAAGACCAGACAATGCGGGCGTTTTCGCCAGATAAGAAGGTTACCAGCCTCTATTTTATGCGCAAGAAAAGAACCTGTGATGAGATCGATATTTGCCGGGTAGACCCGGAAACGGGAGAGGTGAAAGTATTAATCAACGAGATCAGTAAACCTTATTTCAATAATGAATTTTATAATCTCTCTATACTGAACGAGGGTAAGGATATCATCTGGTGGTCGGAAAGAACCGGGCACGGGCATTTTTATCTTTATGACGGCGAGGGAAATTTGAAGAACGCTATCACTTCGGGAGATTGGACTGCAGGGAAAATAATTAAAATAGATACCGTGGGGCGGACGATTTATTTTAATGCTTACGGTCAGGCCAAGGGACAATGTCCTTATTACGCCCGGGTAAACAAGGCCCGGTTGGATGGGGGAAAAGTTGAAATATTGAGTCCGGAACAGGCCACACACGAGGCTTACTTCTCGGAATCCGGTCGCTATTTCGTGGATAATTACTCCCGTGCGGACATGGAACCCCGGAGCGTGTTGCGAGATAACAAGGGAAAGGTGATATTGGAATTGGCTTCTCCCGACCTGACCCGGCTTTACGAGACGGGCTGGAAGATGCCGGAAGCCTTTACCGTTAAAGCTGCCGACGGGGCGACCGATTTGTACGGTTTTATGTGGAAACCTTTTGATTTCGACTCCACGCTGCATTACCCGATTATCTCGTATGTTTACCCCGGACCGCAAACGGAAGCAATTCCTCTAGAGTTTTCGGTTTCTGCGGTTTACAACGTTGCGTTGGCCCAAGTCGGTTTCGTTGTGGTCACTTTCGGGCACCGGGGAGGAAGCCCGATGCGGGATAAATGGTATCACACCTTCGGGTACAATAACCTTCGGGATTACCCGTTGGCGGATGACAAGTACGGCATCGAGCAACTAGCTGATCGTTTCAATTTTATAGATAAATCGAAAGTCGGAATATTCGGTCACTCTGGTGGTGGCTTCATGTCCACGGCAGCCTTGTGTACCTATCCCGATTTTTACACGGCTGCAGTCTCTTCCGCTGGAAACCATGATAACAATATTTATAACCAATGGTGGGGAGAAACACATCACGGTGTGCGTGAGGTGAAATCTTTCGAGAAGAAAACCGTGAAAGATTCCGTCACGGGGAAGGACACCACGATCTCGGTAGAAAAGATTAAGTTCGAGACTAAAATCCCCACGAACATCGAGTTGGCTAGAAACCTGAAAGGCTATTTGATGCTCGTTACCGGGGACGTGGACAACAACGTGCACCCGGCTAACACGCTACGTATGGCTGATGCTTTATTGAGAGCCGGGAAGAATTTTGATCTGGTGATCCTACCTGGTCAGGCTCACGGTTTCGGCGGTATCCAGCAAGCATTCTACCAGCGTAAAATGTGGTATCATTTCGCCAAACATTTGTTAGGAGATTACTCTTCCGAGCAGTTCCGGGAAATAGATGCTTTCATGAGATTGTAAAAGATATATACCGAGTCTTAAACACGACACCGGAATCCAAACCTGACAGATAGTTTGAATTCCGGTGTCGTGTTTCTCCGTGGGAATGCAACCGAGTTTGTGAGGTAATGATATGGTGTTCTTAAAGGAGGGGAAATCCGGTTGCATGTGATAAAAAGGAAGGGAGAGTGTCCGTTCTCCCTTCCTACACGGAATCCTCTTTCACTGGTTGCAAAATGAAAAACGTAGTCCCAATTCCGTGTTTGTACAAGTCAATAATAAAATTCTAATTTATCCTATCCTAAATGTCAATACTTTAAAATCTTGAAAGAAATGGCTGGGGCATACATCTCCCTCGCTATTTTCATCTCTATATCTTGGTCTGGTAAAAAACTCCGGACCCAACAAGTCAACCCGGAGCGATAGCATAACGATAGGAGGTGACTTAATCGTGGGAGTAGTGCTTAAGCCAGCACGAAAAGCAAACCTACACCACTATAAGTATAATTCGAAAAGAATATACGAATAACAGATATGAGTGTTGCAATCTCGCGGCATACCGGTTTAAAAACTTAGGGCACGATTCTTAACCACAAGCATTTTCAACATCAACATCATACGGGATATTATCGGCGGCTCTCCGCACAATCCTCGGAACAAAGATATGATTATTTTCATTTTTTTACAACTTTATAAACAAAACATTCATCCTGTTTAAGCGTAAATGGCTCCAAACTTGACGGGTTTTATAGTTGATGTAATACATTGTTATAATATTAGCAAATGGTCGATGAGGCTATTTTTTAATCAACTTTTCTATTTTCTCCTTCAGTTGCAGAGCCGTGAGAGACATATCCTCGATTGCCATCCACGTAACCACGTTTTCTCGATTGATAAGGTAGATCCGGGGAATAGTGTTGTTGGCAAACAGGGAAAATACTTGCCTGTCCGGATCGAGGTAGAAAGGCATTTCAAACTGGTGTTTTTCCCAGAATTGGCTGATAACCTCTGCCTTTTCCGCCCGGGCGATGGGCACGAGCCTGAAATCCGGGTTTTCCTTCAAGTTCTCCCAAACCTGTTCAATTTTAGGAAGTTCCCTCTGGCAATCGGGGCAAGTCGTCATGAAGAACACGAGCAGGGTAACTCGACCTGTAAAATCCTGTGATTTCAACTCTTCCCCGTCAGTATTTTTAACGGTAAATTCGGGAAGTTTGTCGCCGACGTTGATATAATTCGCCATTTCTTCTGGTTTGTCTTTGTCCTTGACGCAAGCCGAAAACAAGGCGGGAGATAGGAGTAAAAAGATGAATATTATTTTCTGCATAATTGAATTCCATTTATAATTGACCCGTGAAAGTAAAGAATAAGATTGAATTAACAAAATTGCTCTTTACGTATTTCGTACCTGCGACAATACGTATATATGCATAAAAAGATACCCGTGATGTATTATATATTTGCAAAATTGAAATAGTCTAAATTTTTTGATATGGATAAAAAAGATAACATCTTGCGGGAGGATTTTACTTCCCGGGCAGTCATTGTTCCCGGGTACGAGGGATTTATGCAAGGATTGATGAATATCGTTCACTCCGGTCCGCTCTGTGACGTTGTGGGTGAACGGATAAAAGCATACGTGTTGGATTTCGTGAAAGGCAATTCGTTGGATGCGTTTAATCATTTTTCGGACACGACTTACGTGAGGAATTATATTGGACGGGACCCCGAAACACGCTGGGAAGCTATCGTGATGTGCTGGAAGAAAGGGAACCGGACGGCTATTCACTCGCATCCGCAGTTTGCAGGGTACACGTTTGTCGACGGGGAATTTCTGGTGGAAGTGTTCGAGCCTCACGAGGATGGGATCAAGTTGGCTTACAAGACGGTTGTGAATGATACCCTTGGGTTGTACGCTATCGGTGAGGCCGGGAAGTTTGATAATCATATCCATCGTATTACTTGTTTGAGTGACACGGCCCATAGTCTCCACGTGTATTCGGACGATGCGCTGAAAGGTAAGAAACTTGACGGAGTGTTTCTATACGATTGACAGTTATTGATTGGGTAGGAATTAAATAGTACTTCCGGGTCAATTCCATGAGAAGTTTTTTTTCTAAGCTATTAGAAAATTATTCGAACGCTATTATATATAGCGTTCAAATAGCGTTTGAATAGCGTTCAGCTTGGAATTCTGCTGGAATTATTCTTAGTCCCGAATTATTATATTTTATCATACTAGTGTCTACATGTTTTTACTCTTGCAATAGGGGTAGCGGGAGCTGTTTTCGGGGATTTCACGAGTTACGGGTAAAAGAATCCCGGAGGGTTTATTTCGGGAGGTTAACAGAAATTATTTTGTATGTAACCAGAAAATGTTATTTTTGCAAGCGTGTGAAAATGTTAGTAATAATTAATAGTATGAGTGTGACAACAAAAAAGAAAGAGAAAGTAAGGTTTAGTAAAGCGTTTTGGGTTGCCAACACGGTAGAATTGTTAGAGCGTGCCGCCTATTACGGGGTATTCGTCGTGATCACGTTGTATTTGAGTAATGTGCTGGGATTCACGGATATTCAAGCGGCTACTATCGCGGGAATTTTTTCCGCTTGTTTGTATTTATTGCCAACATTTTCGGGGGCTCTTGCCGATAAGATCGGTTTCAGGAAGTCGATGTTATTGGCGTTTGCTCTGTTATCGTTAGGATATCTTGGATTGGGTTTGTTCCCGAATTTCCTCGCTTCGACAGGTTTGGTGGAGTACGGTTACGTGACGAAATTCACGGGATTGCAGGAGAGTGGTTATCGTTACGGGATTATCCCGATCATGATCCTGATTATTGTTGGGGGATCGTTTATCAAGAGCGTGATTTCCGGTACCGTGGCGAAGGAAACGGACGAGAAGAACCGGGCAAAAGGTTTTGCCATTTTCTACGGAATGGTGAATATCGGGGCGTTTTCCGGTAAGGTGCTTGTGACGCCTTTGCGTGATGCCATGGGACACGAGGGGATGATCGTGTTGAATTATTTCTCGGCCGGAATGACATTCCTGGCGTTGATCGCAATTTATTTATTTTACAAGAGTGATAAACATGCGGGCGAGGGTAAGACTTTCCGGCAGATTTGGACGGGACTTGTTAAGGTGTGTTCGAACGGGCGTTTGATCGTGTTGATCTTGATTATCACGGGTTTCTGGATGGTGCAACATCAATTGTATGCCACGATGCCGAAATACGTGACCCGTTTGGCTGGGGAGGCGAGTGCTATCGGGTGGTACGCGAACGTGAATCCATTGGTGGTCGTGTTGACCGTGAATCTGGTGACTTCGTTGATGCGTAAGAAGTCTGCCTTGTTCTCGATGACCTGCGGTATGTTTATTATGCCGGTTTCGGCTCTTTGCATGGCATCAGGGAATATGCTTGGTGGGGGTGAAATCATGGGATTGCATCCCGTGGCGTTCATGATGATCGTGGGTATCGTGTTCCAGGGGTTGGCCGAGGTGTTTATTTCTCCCCGTTTCCTGGAATATTTCTCGTTACAGGCTCCGAAAGGAGAAGAGGGGATGTATCTCGGGTTTAGTCACTTGCATTCGTTCCTGTCATCGATATTCGGGTTCGGGTTATCCGGGTTTCTGTTGAGCAAGTATTGTCCGGATCGGGCATTGTTCAGTAGCGAGGCTGATTGGGCGGTAGCTTCTGTCCATGCGCATTATATATGGTACTATTTTGCGGCGATCGCTTTGGTGTCAGCCATTGCCTTGATTATTTACGGGAGAGTGGTGCGTCGGTTGGATGCGAAGAAGGGCGTGGCGTGACATATACGAAGATTAATTAAATAGGAATATAGATCGTGTAGTACTTTTGTGCTACACGATTTATGTTATGGCTAATTATAGAATAACCGGTTTGTTCCATGTCGTGGTGGGAATGTACAAATGTGTTGTGTCTCGTTGCATTTTATGTTGACGGACGTTCTGCGTTGTTGGGCAGGATGTTTTTGTATAGATGATATTATTAATGGCTATCGTGAGTCCGATGAGGAAAAGGACGATAGCCAGAATGAGGCTTCTAATCATGGTGTTTTGTATTAACGTTATATTGTCCTGTACGGATGTTACTTGTAAAGGTTTCATTTTAGTAGTTTGATCATTTTTTGTTTCGGGGCTTCTCCTCGCGGGCCGATTTATAGGTTGTAGGGTCGTATAAATATATGAAAATTTAATAAAATAGCAAAGGTTTTTCGGGTTTATGCGTGGAATATGAAGAACTTTAAGTTCGTCTTTCGTATAATCGTGTGGTTCTTACCTCGTTGGGGAGCGTGAATTTCGGGTTGTAAATTGTAACTTGGCGATGCCAACATTTTTAGTTAACTTTGTGGGAATGATGAAAGATATGAAGACGGTTATAGAATTATTTGAGAGAAGTTGTGAGATGTTTCCCGGTAATCCTTATTTGTGGGAGAAGAAAAACGGGGAATACGTGGCGACGACATACACGGATGTGAAACGCGAGGTGATGAATTTCGCAGGAGCGTTGTGTTCATTGGGGCTGGATAAGGGGGATCGGATCGCTTTGTTTAGTGAGGGGTGTAATAATTGGGTATACTCGGAGCTGGGAATGTTGTATGCCGGAGGGGTGAACGTGCCGTTATCTATCAAGTTGACGGATAACGAGATTGTTTTCAGAGTGGAACATTCTCAGGCTCGTTTCCTGATCGTGTCGTCGAATTTCTTGAATAGAATCCGGGGGATAGAAGACCGGATTGCGGATGTCGAGAAGATTATCGTGTTTCATTCGGATATAAATGAGGGAAAGTATTTGTCATTCGAGCGGTTGTTGAAAGAAGGAGAGGTCTGGAGGAAGGAGAATGCCGCATTGTTGGATGAGCGGGTGCGTTCTGTAACGGAAAATGATCTGGTGAATATTTCTTATACTTCGGGAACGACGGCAGAACCGAAAGGGATTATGTTATCGCACCGGAATTACGTGACCAACGTGTTGCAGTCGGATTCGTTGATACAGATCCCGGAGTATTACAGGATATTGTTGTTTTTGCCGTGGGATCATAGTTTCGCCCACACGGTGGGGTTGTATTCGTTCATGTATAACGGGGCATCGTTGGCGTCTGTCGATTACGGGCAGTCGGGGATGGAATATTTGCGTAATATTCCGGTTAACCTGCAAGAGGTGAAGCCTCATATTCTGTTAAGTGTCCCGGCATTAGCGAAGAATTTCAGAAAGAATATAGAAGCGGGGATAAGAACGAAAGGACGTTTTGCCAATCGGTTTTATCAAGCGGGTTTAAGAGTGGCTTACTCGTATAACGGGGTCGGAAGTGACCGGGGACGAGGGTGGAAAATGTTGTTAAAGCCTTTGGTGAAGTTGTGGGATGCGGTTCTGTTTTCTAAAATCCGGAAACAGGTGTTTGGTGGGAACCTTCGATTCTTCGTGGGGGGAGGGGCTTTGCTGGATATCGAGTTACAGCGGTATTATGCGGCTTTGGGTATCCCGATGTTTCAGGGGTACGGGCTGTCGGAGGCTTCCCCGGTGATTAGTTCGAATACTCCCGGGTATCATCGTTTCGGTTCTTCCGGGATGTTGGTGAAGCCCATGGATTTGAAAATCTGTGACGAGGGTGGTAATATGTTGCCCGCGGGGCAGAAAGGCGAATTGTGGATTCGTGGGGGAAACGTGATGGAAGGGTATTGGCGGAACGAGAGGAGCACGTCGGAGACCATCGTGGATGGTTGGCTGCACACGGGGGATTTGGGTTACTTGCATAAAGACGGTTGGTTGTACGTGTTAGGGCGTTTTAAATCCTTGTTGATTGCCAATGATGGAGAGAAGTATAGCCCGGAGGGGATCGAGGAGACGATTGCCGAGCAGTCGAAATATATAGACTATTGTATTTTGTATAATAATCAATCGCCTTACACGGCCGGGTTGATTGTTCCGAACAAGCAGGCTTTGCGGGAATATATCGAGAAGCAGGATGTGGAACCGGGGTCGATGGATGCGTACCGGGCAATGTTGAAGAAGATTCAAGGTGAGTTGATGGCTTACCGGGTGGGAGGGAAACACGCTCATCTGTTCCCGGAAAGGTGGTTGCCCGCTGTCGTGGCCGTGTTGCCGGAGTTGCTGAACGAGCAGAACGAGATGATAAATTCGACCATGAAGGTGGTAAGGGGAAAAGTTTATGATCGATTTAAGGAAGAAATAGATTACCTTTACACCCCGGAAGGAAAGGATATCACGAATAAACGGAACCTTCAGAATTTAAAACAGTTAATGTCTTGAATTGGACGTCGGGAGTGTTGTCATTCTCGATTTTCAATTTTCAATTTTCAATTATTATGGAGCGTCGAGCAACAAAACAGGTTAAAATCGGGGAAATATGTATCGGATCTGGGTATCCGGTTTTGGTGCAGTCTATGTTGAATACCGATACGATGAATACAGGGGCTTGCGTGGAACAAGCGATCCGGATAATAAAAGCGGGAGGAGAGTTGGTCAGAATCACTGCACCGGGGGTGAAAGAAGCAGAGAATTTGCGGAATATACACGCCGAATTGCGGCGAAGGGGGTACATGACACCTCTTTCGGCAGATATACATTTTAACCCGGATGCGGCGATCGAGGCGGCAAAGCACGTGGAAAAAGTGCGTATTAATCCTGGTAATTTCGTGGATAAGCGGGCGACGTTCAAGACGTTGACTTACACGGATGAGGAGTACGCTGCTGAATTGGAGCGTTTGCGGGAAAAGTTTTCTGCGTTCCTGAACGTGTGTCGGGAACACGGGACGGCGGTACGTGTCGGGACAAATCACGGTTCCTTGTCGGATCGAATCATGAGTCGTTACGGGAACACGCCTGCCGGCATGGTGGAGGCGACGATGGAATACTTGCGAGTATGCCGTGATGAGAAATTTGATAACGTGGTGATCTCGTTGAAATCGAGTGATTGCCGGGTGATGGTGGAGGCCGTACGTTTGTTAGTGCGAGAAATGGAAAAGGAGGGGATGAATTATCCCTTGCATTTGGGAGTGACGGAGGCGGGAGAGGGAGAGGATGGAAGGATTCGCTCGGCAGTGGGGATAGGTACGCTTTTGAATGAAGGGTTGGGTGACACTATAAGAGTTTCTCTGACGGAAGAGCCGGAAGCGGAGATTCCGGTTGCCAGGGAACTGGTGGCTCTTTGTAAGCCCGGTTACCGCCCGGATAGGCCCGTGCTGGAGGGACGTTTTTCCCGTCCGGTGATCGTGGCGGATATTTCGAAGGTGGAGTGTGTTGATGAATCTGTGACGGCAGCTTTGGATTTTCACGTGGCGGCGACAAATGATCCCGTGTATGGCGATCTGTTGCGGGGAGGAAAACTGGCTCCCGAATTTATATATACGGAAGCGCTGGGACCGGAATTGACGAAGTTGCCGGAAAGCGTGACGGTCGTGGTGCCTTATGATAATATTGATGTCGCTCATGTGTATAACCGGAGGGCGGTTGCCTTGATCGGGGTAAAGGATTATCTGAATATGCGGGGAGATGTCGAGGGGGATCGTATGCTGGTGGAGGTGCGTGATGTGCGGGATTTGACCCCAGAATTGGCCGATAAATTGCGGCGTGATGAGAAAACGATTGTTGTGTTGAACCCGGAAGTGCCGGAATATAATGTTTACCGGGAAATGCTGGAGAGTATGTCGTTGCGGTGGGGGATCGTGAATTCTGTTATTATCCGGGTAGAAACGAGGATACCCGTGTGGAGTGAGTTGAGTTTGATGATGGCCGCACATGTAGGGGGACTTTTCTTGGATCGGTTGGGGTATGGGATTTGGTTATCTTGTTCTGGCATACAGAGTATAGAGGGGGGCGTGCGGTTGAGTCGGGATATACTCCAATCGGCGGGAGTGCGTTGTTATAAGACGGAGTTTATAAGTTGTCCGGGATGCGGGCGTACTTTATATAATTTGCAGGAGTCGGTGGCTAAGGTGAAAAAAGCTTTCGCTCATTTGAGCCGGTTGAAAATTGCTGTTATGGGATGTATCGTGAACGGGCCGGGGGAAATGGGAGACGCAGATTACGGGTATGTCGGTGCCGGTAACGGGAAAGTCAATCTGTTCCGGGGGAAGGAAATGGTGCGCGTGGCTGTTCCCGAGGATGAGGCTATCGAGGCATTGAAACAGTTAATTATTGAATGTGGCGACTGGAATGACTAATGTAAAAGATAACACACCTTTAGTTTTAGGGACGGAGAAGATAGGAAAATTGCTGATGCAATATGCGATTCCCGCGATTATTGCCATGACGGCGTCATCGCTGTATAACATGGTAGATAGTATTTTTATCGGGCATGGAGTGGGGCCTCTGGCGATAGCCGGTTTGGCGATTACTTTCCCGCTTATGAATCTGGCTGCGGCTTTCGGTTCGTTGGTCGGGGTCGGGGCTTCGACGTTGGTGGCTATCAAGTTGGGGCAGAAGGACAAGGAGAGTGCAATCCATATCTTGGGTAACGTGGTCATGCTTAACGGTATTATTGGTTTGGTGTTCATGACATTGGCCTTGATGTTTCTCGATCCTATATTGTTGTTTTTTGGAGCGAGTGCCGATACGTTACCTTACGCCCGGGAATATATGCAGGTGATTCTGGGAGGAAATCTCGTTACCCATATTTACATGGGATTGAACGAGGTGTTGAGAGCTTCGGGGTACCCGCGGAAGGCAATGACGGCGACGTTAATGGCAGTTATCGTGAATTGTGTTTTGGATGCCTTGTTTATATTTGGTTTCGGTTGGGGCATCCGGGGTGCGGCATTGGCAACGATTGCGGCGCAGGTGATCGCTTTGGGGTGGGTGTTGTATCACTTTCTGGATAAGAGGAGTTTTTTGCATTTTGAGCGGGGAATATTTGGACTGAAACGGCATCTTGTGGGAGGGATGTTAGCTATCGGCTTGTCTCCTTTCCTGATGAATTTGTGTGCATGCTTCGTCGTGATCTTGATTAACAGGAGTTTGAAAATGCACGGCGGTGATTTGGCGATTGGTGCGTATGGTATCGTGAACCGGGTGGTTTTTCTCTTTCTCATGATCGTGATGGGATTCAACCAGGGAATGCAGCCTATTGCGGGATATAACTTCGGGGCTCGGCAGTTTGATCGTCTGGTTCAGGTATTGAAATATACTATCTTTTGTGGGGTGACGGTCACGACTATCGGGTTCTTGGTGGGGCAATTATTTCCCCGGTCGATTGTCTATCTTTTTGCCACGGATGCGGAATTGGTGCGCGTTGCCGTGGAAGGTTTGCGGATCGTGTTGATGTTTTTCCCGGTGGTGGGATTTCAAATGGTGACTTCCAGTTTTTTCCAGTCTATAGGAATGGCTAAAAAGGCGATATTCTTGTCACTGACCCGGCAATTATTGTTCTTGATCCCGTCGTTACTGGTACTCCCGCATTATTTCGGAACGCAGGGAGTATGGATGAGCATGCCCGTGGCGGATGCTATCGCGACTGTCGTGGCGGCATTCATGTTAAGTTGGCAGTTGAAACAATTAAAGAAATTTTAATCGAGGGGTCACAGGTTTTCAAAAAAATCGGTAGCTTTGTAGAAGAATAGATTTAAAAGATCAAAATATGGATGATAAGTTTGTTATTACGATAGGGCGTCAGTTCGGTAGTTGCGGCAAGGAAGTCGGGCAAGAATTGGCTAAACGGTTTGGAATAGAATTTTATGACAAGAAGTTAATCACTTTGGCATCCAAGGAGAGTGGATTGTGTCAGGAGTTTTTCGAGAAAGCCGACGAGAAAAATTCCGGTAATCTGTTGCAGGCTTTTGCCGCCGGATTTACTTTCGGACCTTTCCAGTACAATGATTTTCTTTCTAATGATAAGTTGTTCCAGATCCAGTCAGACGTGATTCGTAAAGTGGCGAGTGAACATTCTTGCGTGATTGTCGGGCGTTGTGCCGATTATATCCTGCGAGATAACAAGAGGTGTATCAACGTGTTTATCCATGCCAGTATGGAAGAACGGGTGAAGACCGTGATGAATCGCCAGCAAATTACGGAACAAGAGGCTCATGAGATGATTCGCAAAATGGATAAAACAAGGCCGAATTATTACAATTTCTATTCGGATAAGGAGTGGGGAGTGGCTTCATCCTATCATTTATCCGTGGATTCTTCTTTGCTCGGGGTAGAGGCGACGGTAGATTTTATTGAAGAGTTCGTGAAAAAAGCGCTAAAAGATTAGACTGTGTAAAAATTCGGAGATTAAATGATTTAGTGATTGTCGATCCTATGATCTGTTGATGAAATAATCACAGAATCGGCAATCACAGTTTTTTAATAGGTGGCCTTTTTAGGGGTTGGCATAAATAATTCCGGTTCTTTTCTTTCGTGAAAGTTTTTAAATAAGAATTCCGTAAAAGGAGTGTTAAATACTCTTGCCCCGTTCGGGCAGTCTTTCACGCATGCACAGCATTTTATACAGGTTTCGGGATCGCTCACGATCTCTTCTTTTAGTTCGATAGCTTCTACGGGGCAGATTTCTATACACAATTGACATTGGGTGCATAGCTCGTATGTCGTGGTCGGCGTGGCCGGAGTCTTGGGTTTATTTTCCTTGTAAGGGAAATTTCCTTTCACGTGTAATGCAGGAATGTCATTTAAATGATTAAATGATTCAAGTTGTTGTAAAACGGCTTTACCAAAATTCTTTGCAATAAGGGTATCCGATTCATCCGGGCGTCCTGCCGCAGTTGGCATGACCTCCGTGCTGTAAGAGTGTTCACCTATGAAGGCTCCGCCGGCAACGGGAATAAATCCTTGTGCTTTCACCTGATCACGCAATTCAATTAAAGCATCCTCGTAATCCCGGTTCCCGTAAAGAACGATGATGATGGCGGGCGTTTCACGTGCTTTTAGTTTTTGAATACGTTCCATGGCGATTGGGGCAACTCTTCCTGCATAAGTTGGAACGGCAATGATTGTCAGTTGGTTGTTCACGATAATGTCTTTATCCTTAATCGGATAGGTAAGGTCAATTTCGTTACTCATGGGAAGGTTCATTCCTTCCGCAATAGCGTTAGCTACTTTCAGTGAGGTGTGTGTGGGTGAAAAGTAGATTAGTTGAATGGATTTAGTTGTCATGATATCTTTGAATTTTCGTATATGACAAATGTAAAGAAATTGGAGTAGAAAGGTTCATTTTTTCGGTATATTCTTTGGTCGGTTTGTTTGTTACAAGTGTTATATCCGATTGAACTTTTTCTAGGAAGAAATACACTTCTTTTCCTTTTTAACCTTCTATGAAGAGTTAAGCGTGAAAATGATAGTTTACAATTAACTGTCGAGCAGTAAGTTGTAAAAAAAATAAAAAATAACGGGATAAAAGTTTGGAAGGAAGGATTTAATTGCCTTATCTTTGCACCCGCTTTCAAGAGAGAGGGCAAGCACGAGGAAAGGCTTAAACGAGGTAGTGGTTAGAAGAGTTTGAAAAGGTTCTCGAAAAAAAAAGTTTGAAAAAAAAGCTTGAAAAATTTGGAGAA
>NZ_QUHC01000018.1 GCF_003479425.1 Odoribacter sp. AF15-53
GTACTGATAACGTAATCATGATAGAACTCTCTATTAATTCTAAATGATTTATAGGGGTTGTGGTTGTGATTAGTGATCTCAAATAAAAGTGAGGGGGAGAGAAGTCTGTTTTGAGAGGAATAACTACCCTTGCACAGGGGGGGGGGTTATCAGGTAGTTCGCCCTCAGGTATAAGGGGGCTAGGGAGTAGTTCGAATAGGACTTTTTCAGCGGGCTACTCTTAAACGTGTGCTTTTTGTTCGTGAGAAGGAATCCAACTTAAATTGCCCCCTGTAAATTTTTCCTAGAAACGGCCAAATTATCTCTTTGTACATGTGCGTAAAATTCTACCAGTAGCCATTATTATTATTAAAGGTAGTGTCCCCAAAAGAGTGCTTCTTAATCTAATTGTTGAAAATAAAAAAGGAGTCATATTTTCATATAACTCCTTGATTATTTGTTGTACTCGAGGCGGGACTTGAACCCGCACAGCCGCAATGGCCACGGGATTTTAAGTCCCGCGTGTCTACCGATTCCACCACTCGAGCAACTTGGAGCGAAAAACGGGACTCGAACCCGCGACCCTAACCTTGGCAAGGTTATGCTCTACCAACTGAGCTATTTTCGCATGATTGCTTGCAAAATTTGATCGGGACGCTTCCCGTTTTTGCGATTGCAAATATAGGGCAATTTTTGTTTTCAGCAAAGGGTTTGATAAGAAAATGCAAGGGATTTTTTTAATTCACTTCTTGAGGTCTGTTTTTCATGTGATTAGAGATGACGAAAAGCCCGTGTCTATGTTGAATTATCGTATTCGTGGAAGGAATTTCCCGGTTACACGAGGGAAGGGGAGATGGCTCGTGATTTGTGATTTTGTGATTTTTTTTATAAAATGGATTGTTCCCGTATGTAGAATGATTATATTTGTCAGGTTTTTAAGACAGAAGAAATGTCGCGAAGAGAGAGTAAAAGGGGAAAAAGTGCTTATTTTGTTCCCACGATCAGTATATCTTTAGTATTGATCGTGGTGGGTATGCTTGTATTTATTTTGTTGAATGCCAGAGCGGTTTCGGATCATGTGAAACGGAATATCGGGTTCGCGGTGATCGTGAAGGATAATACGAATGAAGTGGAGATCAAACGAGTGCAGAAGATATTGGATACTCAACCTTATGTTTATACTTCCAAGTATATCACGAAAGAACAGGCGGCAAAGTCTTTCAAGAAAGAGATGGGCGAGGACTTTGAGGCTATTTTAGGTGGCAACCCGTTGTTGCCTTCTATCGAGATCAAGTTGAATCCGGAGTACGCGAATAATGATTCGCTGGTTGTCATTGAAAAGGGATTGGCGAGGTTTGATATCATACAGGAGGTGTATTATCAGAAATCCATGATTGAAAGTATAAACGAGAATATACACCGGATCACGATAATCTTTTTGATTGTCGGGGCGGTGCTGGTACTGATTTCGTTCACGTTGATCCGGAATATGATCCATTTGGCGGTTTATTCGCAACGGTTGTTGATCAAAACGATGCAGTTGGTCGGGGCGACACCGTTTTTTATATGCAAGCCTTTCGTGTACGGGAGTATGTGGCGGGGTTTTTTCGGGGCGTTGATTGCTAATTTGGTGTTGTTGGCGGCGATATTTTTCGTGCAGGATAACGTGGGGAACGTGATTAATATCATGCGTCGGGATGTGATCGTGCTTATGGTTGCTTTCGTGATGCTTTCCGGGGTGTTGTTGTCGTTTTTCTCGGCATGGTTTTCGGTACGTCGCTATTTGAGACGGGATTTGAATGATTTATACGCGTAAATAAAAATATATGGCAAGAATTTTAAACGAAAAGAAAGACGGTTTTCCTATTCCGAAGGATAATTACAAGATGATCTTGATCGGTTTCGGGATTATTATCGTTGGTTTCCTCCTGATGATGGGAGGAGGAGCAGACTCTCCCGATACATTTAATTATGACATTTTTAGTTTCCGGCGGATAACCCTGGCTCCGATCGTGGTGTTGTTCGGTTTCGGATTCGTGTTCTGGGGGATCATGCGGAAACCCAAAATGAAAGAAGAGGAAGAGAAAAAATAAATATTAATGTAATTGGAGGTTGGTGTGCGTGCATGTTCAATTTTCAATTTTCAATTTTCAATTAATAAATGGAGTGGTTTGAAGCATTGGTGCTTGGCGTCATCCAAGGACTTACGGAATTTTTGCCGGTAAGTAGTTCGGGACATTTGCAGATTTTTAGCGCTCTTTTCGGGTTACAGGGAGAAGAGAATTTGACTTTTGCCGTGGCGGTACATGCGGCGACAGTGTGTAGTACGATCGTGATTTTGTGGAAGGAGGTTTCCGTGTTGTTCAAAGGGTTCTTTACTTTCAAGTATAATGACGAGATGGCTTACGTGTTGAAGATATTTCTTTCCATGATTCCGGTTGCTATCGTGGGCTTTTGTTTTAAAGATTACGTGGAGGGGTTGTTTGGTGCCGGGTTAACGGTCGTGGGATGTATGTTGCTGGTGACGGCTCTTTTGCTGACTTTTGCCTATTATGCAAAGCCTAGGGTGAAAGATAAGATTTCGTATCGAGATGCGTTCGTGATCGGGTTGGCTCAGGCTTGTGCCGTGTTGCCCGGTTTGTCACGTTCCGGATCGACGATAGCCACGGGTATCTTATTGGGAAACAAGAAAGAGGCGGTGGCAAAGTTCTCTTTTTTGATGGTGTTGATCCCAATTCTGGGAGAGGCTTTTCTGGATTTGATGAAAGGCGGATTCTCTTCAGAGGCAAGTGGCATCTCAACCCTGTCTTTGGTTGTCGGCTTCGTGGCTGCATTCGTTTCCGGATGTATTGCTTGTCGTTGGATGATTAATGTCGTGAAAAAGGGTAAATTGATCTGGTTCGCGATTTATTGCGCTATTGCAGGTATATTGACGATTGTATTGGGATAATGAGCGAGTGGGGAAATATTTGTTTTAGAGAGGGCGATGATTTTCGGGCTGGTGCGGTACTCGTGGTAGACAAGCCGTTGCGTTGGACGTCGTTTGATGTGGTGAATAAGATTCGCATTAGTCTGAGAAAAGGATACGGGAAGATAAAAGTGGGGCACGCGGGTACGCTGGATCCCTTGGCGACGGGAGTCGTTATTGTTTGCGTGGGGAAGGAGACGAAAAAGATCGAGGAGTATATGGGACAGGAGAAAGAGTACGTGGCGGAGATCACGTTTGGGCATACTACTCCTTCTTATGATTTGGAAACATCTTTTGACGAGGAGTTCCCGTATAAGCATGTGGATCGGGAGTGTTTGGAACGAGCGGTTCAACAGTTTGTCGGGGAAATCGAACAGTTCCCGCCTTCTTATTCGGCGGTTCGGGTTGACGGGGTCCGCGCGTACGAGAAAGCTCGTCGGGGGGATGAGGTCGAGATGAAGAGCCGAAAAGTGATGGTTCGGGAGATTGAGATATTGAAAGCGGAACTTCCAGTAGTGGAGCTTCGAATTGTTTGTAGCAAGGGAACTTATATCCGTTCTTTGGCGCATGATCTGGGGAAAGCCTGCGGAAGCGGCTCGCATTTGTCGGCTTTACGGAGAACTCGTGTCGGGGATTTTAAGGTGGAGGATGCGTTTAAAATGGATGAAATTATTGGAGTTCTACAAGAAAATTTGTAATTTAGCAAGATTTGATTAATATATAAAATTGTTCAACATGAAACTATCAAAGTTTAAATATAAGTTACCGCCGGAGTTGATCGCGTTACATCCGACTCCAAATCGTGATGAAGCTCGATTGATGGTTTTGGATAGAAAAACCGGAAAGATTGAACACAAAGTTTTTAAGGATGTCATTGATTACTTTGACGAGAAAGACGTGTTCGTGTTTAATGATTCAAAGGTTTTTCCGGCGAGATTATATGGAAACAAGGAAAAGACCGGGGCAGAGATTGAGGTATTCCTGTTGAGAGAATTGAACCCGGAATTGCGTATCTGGGATGTGCTGGTTGATCCGGCTCGTAAAATCCGTATCGGGAACAAGTTGTATTTCGGGGAAGACGACAGTATGGTGGCCGAGGTAATCGACAATACTACTTCTCGCGGGAGAACGTTGCGTTTCCTGTTTGACGGGGAATATGAGGAGTTCAAGAAAGAATTGTACGCGTTGGGTGAAACCCCGCTTCCGCGTTTTATCAACCGGAAAGTTGAACCGGAAGATGCCGAGAATTACCAGACTATTTTTGCCAAAAACGAGGGTGCCGTGGCAGCCCCGACGGCAGGAATGCATTTTAGCCGTGAGTTGATGAAACGGATGGAGATTAAAGGTATTGATTTCGCTTATGTCACGTTGCATGTCGGCTTGGGTAATTTCCGGGAAGTGGACGTGGAGGATTTGACGAAACACAAGATGGATTCGGAGCAGATTTACGTGACACCGGAAACCGTGAAGATCGTGAATGACGCGAAAGACGAGAAGCATAAGATTTGTGCCGTGGGAACGACGGTTGTGCGTACTCTGGAGAGTTGCGTGACCACGAAAGGACGTTTGACGGAATTTGAAGGATGGACGAATAAATTTATATTCCCGCCGTATGATTTCAGCGTGCCGGATGCTTTTATCTCGAATTTCCATTTGCCTTATTCTACGTTGTTGATGATGGTGGCTGCTTTCGGGGGATATGAGAATGTTATGGAAGCTTATAACGTGGCGGTCAAGGAGAAGTATCGTTTTGGTACTTATGGTGATGCCATGCTTATAATTTAAATAGATGATATTTGAAGATAGAAAGACGGTATGCTGAAAGGTATGCCGTTTTTTGATAAAATTTCAGAGACTTGGAAGCAAAAGAGTTATTAAATTTATTTCAAACGCATCCTGTTGTACAGAAGATTGCCGACCGTCTGCAAAAGCAGACGAGGGCGAAGATAAAGCTGGAAAACGGGATCGGTTCGCTTGTTGCTTTTATCGCGGCTGGCGTGAGCAGGGAAATGAGAGGGTTGCAACTGTTCGTGTTGAATGATAAGGAGGAAGCCGCTTATTTCTACAATGATTTATTGACTTTTTACGGAGAGGAGAACGTGCGTTTTCTGCCCTCCTCGTTCCGGCGTTCCGGTAATTTTGAAGATAAGGACAACGATTCGATTTTGGTTCGCACGGAGGTGTTGAATGCCTTGACGGCGAAGGAGGTGGGGATGGTGGTTACTTACACGGAGGCGATGGCCGAGAAGGTGGTGAGTAAAAAGGTGCTGGCGGATATGTCTATGCCCGTGGGGAAGGGGGATAAGTTGTCGATGTCATTTTTGGAGTCTTTGTTAGGGGAATACGGGTTCGAGAGGAGTGATTTCGTGTATGAGCCCGGGCAGTTTTCAATCCGGGGAAGTATCGTGGACGTTTATTCTTTTGCTGAAGAGCGTCCGGTGCGAATAGACTTTTTCGGGGATGAGGTGGAGAGTATTCGTTATTTTGATGTTGAAACGCAACTTTCCGAGCAATTGATTGATCGGGTGGTCATTGTTCCCGACTTGAGTGAATCTACGGATAGAAATGCTAACGTGGGGTTGACGGAGTTTCTGGGAAAAGAGACCACGTGGTGGATGAAGAATTCTTTATTGATTCATGATCGGATCAATTCGTTAAAAGAGCTGGATAGCGGTGAATTCTTGATTACTTCGGATAATTTATTCCATGCCATAGAGGAGAATAGTGTCGTCGAGTGGGGGCCGGAATTGTTTTTCCGGGGGGAAGTGCTTCGTTTGGAGGCAGAAGTACAGCCGGCGGTGAACAAGCAGTTTGATTTGTTGGCAGAACATTTGTTGGATAAGCAGATGGATCGGTACACGGTTTATCTTTGTTCCACGAATGACATGCAGCTCCAGCGATTGCGGGATATTTTCTCGGATAAAGGACATGAAGTGAATTTCGTACCCGTGGAGGGGACGATACATGAGGGATTCAGTGATGCCCAGATAAAGGTCTGTATTTACACGGAACATCAGATTTTTGATCGTTACCAGAAGTACCGGTTGAAAACAACTCAAATCCGGAAGGGGCGGGAGTCGATCACGATCAGCGAATTGCAGAATTTGCATCCCGGCGATTACGTGGTGCATATTGATCACGGGATCGGGCGTTTCGGCGGGTTGACAAAGATTAGTAATGACGGGAAGGTGCAGGAGGCGATCCGGTTGGTGTATAAGAATAATTCCGAATTGTACGTTAGTCTCCATTCATTGCATAAGATTTCCAAGTATAAAGGGAAGGACGGGGAACCGCCTGCCGTGAGTAAGTTGGGAGGCGAGGCTTGGAATAAACTGAAACAACGGACGAAATCGCGGGTAAAGGATATCGCCCGCGAGTTGATCGCGTTGTATGCCAAGCGCAGGCGTGAGGAGGCTTATGCTTTCTCGAAGGATAGTTTCTTGCAGGATGAAATGGAAGCTTCTTTCATGTACGAGGAGACGCCGGATCAGATGAAGGCGATCGAGGCGGTGAAAGCGGATATGGAGAGTCCTCACGTGATGGATCGTCTGGTGTGCGGGGATGTTGGTTTCGGGAAGACGGAAGTCGCGATTCGTGCGGCATTCAAGGCGGTTGCCGATAGTAAACAGGTTGCCGTGTTGGTGCCGACGACCGTGTTGGCCTACCAGCATTATAATACATTTAAGAAACGTCTGGAGGGGATGCCCTGTCGGATCGAGTATATCAGCCGGATGAAGAAGGGGGCTGATATTAAACGTATTTTGAAAGATTTGGAGGCGGGGAAGGTGGATATCATTATCGGTACGCATCGGTTGACAAGTAATGACGTGAAGTTTAAGGATCTCGGACTTTTGGTAGTCGATGAAGAGCAAAAGTTCGGGGTTGCCGTGAAAGAGAAATTGAAAAAACTGAAATTAAACGTGGATACGATCACGATGACGGCCACGCCTATCCCTCGTACGTTGCAATTCTCGTTGATGGGGGCGAGGGATATGTCGATTATCCGTACGGCACCGCCTAATCGTTACCCGATCGTGACGGAATTGCATCGTTTTGACGAGAAGATAATCAAGGAGGCTATTTCTTACGAGGTAAGCCGCGGGGGACAAGTATTTTTTATTCATAACCGGGTGGATAATATCCGGGATATTCAATATATGATTCATCGTTTGATTCCCGGAATCAAGAGTTGCGTGGGACACGGGCAGATGAGCGGGGAGGAGTTGGAGATCGTGATGCACGATTTTATCCGGGGGGATTATGATGTGTTGATCGCCACGACAATCGTGGAGTCTGGGCTGGATATTCCTAACGCGAACACGATTATAATTAATCAGGCTCAAAATTACGGGTTGAGTGATTTGCACCAGTTGCGGGGACGGGTGGGACGTTCCAACCGGAAGGCGTTTTGTTATTTGCTGGCCCCGCCTTTGGAGCTGGTGAACACGGATGCCCGCCGACGTTTGAAAGCGATAGAGGATTTTAGCGGGCTTGGGAGCGGGTTCAATATTGCCATGCAGGATTTGGATATTCGCGGAGCCGGGAATATTTTAGGTGGAGAGCAATCCGGTTTTATCGCGGAAGTGGGTTACGAGGCATACCAGCGGATCTTGAACGAGGCGTTAATGGAATTGAGGGACGAGGAGTTCCCAGAATTGCAAAAGGACAGACCGGAGGAGCCGGCAGCATTTACCACGGATTGCGTGATTGATACGGATTTCGCGTTATTGATACCGGATACGTACGTGGAAAACGTGAGCGAACGAATCCGTTTGTACCGGGAATTGGATAATATCGCGAATGAAGAGTCCTTGCACCGTTTTGAGATAGAAATGAAAGACCGTTTCGGAGAACTTCCGGTCCCCGTGGTCGGGTTGATGGAAGTGGTTCGAATCCGGCAAAGATGTATTGATCTGGGAATAGAGCGTTTGATGGTGAAGAATAACAGGATGGTCGTTTATTTTATCAGCGATCAGAATTCACCGTTCTATGCTTCTTCCGTGTTTAGCGAGTTGCTGAAATTTATACAGAAACAAGTGATCCCCTGTAAGATCAGCGAGAAAAATGATAAGTTGAGTCTTGTTTTCATGAATATTGACGATATCAATCGGGTATCGGTAATTATCCGGGAGATGCGTGATTTTGCTTACGGAAATAATTGAGTTATGAATTTAATTGTTGATATCGGAAATACACGAACCAAATATGCCGTTTTTGAGGATGGCGATTGGGTGGAGTGCGGATTGGGGTTGCCTGAGACTTATGATTTGGCGGCCAATTATTTGAAACACGGCAAGGAGGTTAACCTGATATTGTCCAGTACGGGAGCGATTTCCGAAGAAGTGCGGGAGAAATTGCGTGAGGTCTCGACTTTTTTTTGTGAGTTATCTTCCGGGATACCTTTGCCGATCCGGATCGGATACGATACTCCCAAAACATTGGGGGTTGACCGGATCGCGGGTTGCGTGGGGGGTGTGTCTCTTTATCCCGGTAAGGAGCTGTTGATTATAGATTCCGGCACGGCGATCACGTATGATTTTGTCAGTGCCGACGGGGAGTTCCGGGGAGGAAATATTTCGCCGGGGCTGGGGATTCGGTTTCGCGCGTTGAACGAGTTCACGGCGAGCCTTCCATTGGTGAAATGTGCTAAGGATCATGGTTATATCGGAAAGAACACGCATGATGCTATTTTGAACGGGGTGATGAATGGTATACTTTTTGAAGTAAGAGGATATATAGATGAACTATACCGGAATAATTCCCACGCGGTGGTGATTATAACTGGGGGAGGAAGTGAATATTTAAAGAAAACATTAAAACGGACAGTTTTTTTCGAGGACAAGCTGGTGATCACGGGCTTAAACAGAATTTTAGAATACCAAAAAACGGTTAATTAAACATGAAAAATATGCGATTGATTTCCGTATTAAAAAAATAGTGGTAATTTTGCGAGAGTCCTCACGTGGGAGGACGGGCTATGATGAAAAAACTTATTCGAACTAACTTAAATAAAAGGGATGACCATGAAAAAATTTGCTGTAATAGCATTTGGAATGTTTTTATTCGCTCTGCCAACGAAAGCGCAAACGTTGGAGTCTCAATATGGCTTGGATAGTGCGCAAACCATTCTGAATGCTTCTCTGTACACGGAATACTGGAAACAGAAAAATTTCGAAGAAGCCTTACCTACCTGGAGATATGTATTTTTGAACGCACCTGCATTTCAATTGAATACTTATATTCGCGGGGAGGATATCATCGAGTACATGATCCAGAAGACGAAGAAGAAAGAGTATGTCGATACGCTGATGATGATTTTCGATCGTCGTCTTCAATATATGAAGAGTAAGAGCCGGGAAGGGTATGTTTTAGGTAAAAAAGGTATGGCCCAGGTGCGTTTTTCGAATGGTGATCTGACCATGTTGAAAGCCGGGTTTGATAACTTGATGAAATCATACGAGCTGGAAGGAACGCAGACTCCGCCTCAATTGATACATGCTACTTTTGATGTAGGCTGTAATCTGGTAAAGCAAAATCAGTTGTCAAAAGAAGAATTTATTAACTTGTACATGAAATTCTCCGCTTTTGCCGATCAACGTTTGGCTTCCGGGGATAAAGGATGTGATAATTTTGCCGTGTGTAAATCGGCATTGGATGCCATTTTCTTTGATTCCGGGTTTGCAGATTGCAACACGTTGGCTGAATTGTTAACCAAGAGATACGAGGCAAATCAGGATAGCCTTCCGATATTGAAGGATATTTCATCTATCTTGAAAAGACGCGAATGTACGGACTTACCTTTGTTTGCCGCGGTAGCAGAGAAGATTTATCAGAAAGAACCGAGTGCCGAGGCTGCTTACGGTTTGGCTATGATGTTTTTCTCCAAGCAGGATTTTGCGAAGTTCGAGCAATATTTGAAAGAAGCTATTGATAAGTGTGATGATCCGAAGGCTAAAGCTGACTATAATTATAAATTGGCTCAAGTGAATCTTTCAAAGAAGAATTATCAACAAGCCAGAAGATACGCTTTGGAGGCATTGAAGACGAATCCAAACTTGGGATCGGCTTACATCACGATCGGTTTAGCTTACGCGGTAAGTAGTAATGATTACGAGGGGGATGAATTTGACAAGCGTACTGTATTCTGGGCTGCCGTGGATAAATTTGTAAAAGCAAAACAGGTTGATCCTTCCGTGGCTGCTACTGCAAACGAGTATATTGAAAGATATTCTCCTCATTTCCCGACAAAAGATGAAGCATTCTTCCGTTCGATTACAGCCGGTAAGAACGTGAAAGTCGGAGGTTGGATCAACGAGACAACTACTGCCAGATTTAGAGATTAAGGTAATGATATCTATATATCGTGCATTAGGAATTAAGAGCATTACCGTCCTTATTTTAGGGACGGTAATGCTTTTCTCGTGTAAAACGAACATGAAGGACGTGAACGCGATTGGAAATCGGGACGGGATGCCTGAAATGGCCGGGGAAAACATGGAGTTGATATATTCCGATTCTGCACGGCTAAAGTATAAAGTGACCACTCCTCTTTACAATAAATATAATCAGGAAAACAATAAGTATGACGAGTTTCCTAAAGGGATACATGCTGAGTTGTACGAGAAAGACGGGACCATGGTGGGGTCCATTACATCGAAGTATGCCAAGAAATTGGAGGAGGAGATGTTATGGGAATTACGTAACGAGGTTGTCGTGATTAATGCCGATGGGAAGAAATTGGAAACAGATCTCATGTTTTGGGATATGAAGAAAGAGATAATTTATTCCGATCGTTATTCCCGACTGACTTCCGGGGACCAGATTATTGAAGGAAATAATGGTTTCAAGTCGGATCAGTCTTTAAAGAATCCTGTATTTAACAAGATAACGGGAGTGGTAGAAATTGAAAATAAACCCTGATGTCGGTATTTGTTGCCATATTAATCTGTTTGGTGTTGTCTGCATTCTTTTCGGGAATGGAAATCGCCTTTATGGCTTCCAATAAACTCCGAATCGAGATAGACAAGTCGAATAAAGGAATCACGCAGAAACTAATTGATCTTTTCGTTTCCAATTCGGGAATGTATATCACCACGATTCTGGTGGGGAATAACGTGGTGATGGTTATTTATGGGATTTTTATGTCCGATTATCTGGATCCCAAGTTGGAAAGTATCGGGATCTCGTTGGGGGTGCGGATGATTCTTGTCACGTTGATCTCTACGTTGATCATGTTGGTGACGGGTGAATTTTTCCCGAAGGCAGTTTTCCGTTTACGTCCGAATGCATTTCTTCGGGTGTTCGCGATTCCGGTGTTTCTGTTTTATATTTTGTTTTTCCCGATATCTTCTTTTGCCGTTTGGTTCGGGGGCTTGTTGTTGCGGATATTCACGGGACGTAAGTTAGCGCATAAAGAAGAAAACAGGGCTTTCGGCAAGATAGATTTAAATAATTTGATCGAAGAGGGTGAAACCGGGGGTACTCAGAACGAGGATGAACACGACATCAAGTTGTTCCGGAATGCATTGGATTTCTCGGAGGTGAAGTTAAGGGAATGTATTGTTCCGCGTCCGGATATAGTGGCGTTGTCGATTGACGCGGGACTGGATGAACTGAGGGAGCTTTTCGTGAAAACGGGGTTGTCCCGGATATTGATTTATCGGGATTCGATTGATAACGTGATCGGTTACGTGCATTCGTCAGCCTTGTTCCATCACCCGGAGACCGTGAAAAAAGCGGTGAGCCGGATTCTCATCGTACCGGAAACTATGTCTGCCTTGAGGTTATTGAATCTTTTCACGAAGGAGCAGAAGAGCGTGGCCGTGGTCGTGGATGAATTCGGGGTAACGGCCGGAATGGTTACGATTGAAGATATTATGGAAGAGATTTTCGGGGAGATCGAGGACGAACATGATCGCTTGAACTTGAAAGAAGAGCAATTGGCTCCGGATGAATACCTTTTCTCCGGTCGTCTGGAAGTCGATTATCTGAATGAAAAATATGATTTGGATCTCCCGGAAAACGAGGAGTACGAAACGTTAGCCGGTTTGATCCTTTACTATAATGAGGACATCCCTGCAGAAGGCGAACAAGTTACGATTGAAGATATTTCGTTTGAAATTGTCAGTGTCAAGAGCGCCCGGATTGAGGAAGTAAGAGTGAAAATATAAAAGGAGCTTGTTTAAAGCTCCTTTGTTGTATGTTTTAGCATATCGTCGAAATGCCGGATGCTATCTTCGTGATCCCGATGGCATATCATAAGAACGTCATTGTTTTCTGCAATAATGCAATTTTCGATCCCTTCGATGATTACTTTCTTGTCTTGTGGAACATTGATAATACACTCTTTCGTGTCGATTAATCGCACTTGTTCGCTGTTGCTGACGTTATTGTTCTCGTCTTTCGGGCTGATTTCATGGAACGAGTGCCATGTGCCGACATCCGACCAGCCGAATTCTCCTTTCATAACGTAGACTTTAGATGATTTCTCCATGACTCCGAAGTCGATAGAAATATTGCGGCATTGGCTGTAAATGTGGGCGATGTTTTCTTGTGAATCCGGATCGGGGGCATTCTTGTATTCTTGTTCAAATAACAGGTAGATATCCTCCAGATAATTTTTGAATTCTTGGATAATGTCCTCGACTTTCCAGATAAATATTCCCGCGTTCCAAACGAAATCTCCGGATTCCAGGAACACTTTAGCGAGTTCTTTATCCGGTTTTTCGGTAAAGGTTTTCACTTTTGAAATAAACTCGGAAAACTTATTTTTCTTGAGTTGGATGTAACCGTATCCGGTTTCCGGGCGGGTTGGTTTGATTCCTATCGTGAGTAGCCCGCCGAATTGCTCGATGAAAGAGATTCCTTTCTGGATGTTATCGAGGTAAACCATGTCGTTGCTGATAAAATGATCGGAAGGAACGACAACCATACTTGCCCGCGGGTTGATCCGGGCAATCCGGTATGCGGCATAAGCGATACATGGTGCGGTGTTTTTACCGAAAGGTTCTTTCAGTATATTCTCGGAAGGGATTTCCGGAATCTGCTCTTTGGTCAAATCTTCGTAGGCAACGCCGGTAACGATGAAGATGTTTTGGGGGTCAAAGATTTGATTTGCTCGTTCGAATGTTTGGCGGAGGAAGCTCTTCCCAACGTTTAAGATATCGCAAAACTGTTTGGGACAGGCCTTCGTGCTTACGGGCCAAAAACGTTTCCCAAGTCCACCAGCCATGATTACGCAGTACGAGTTCTTATTCATCTTATTAGTTATACGTTTAAAATTAAATTCATCTTATTGTTGTCGAAATTAGTAATAAATCCGTGAATAATTTCTATTTTTACGATAAAATTTGAGACAGGGTTTACAGGAGGGTATCATTTAAGGACTTAGTATAGATGAAAGTATTAGATAAGATAGGAGCTTACATATTATTCATGGGGCGGATCTTCACGAAACCCGAGAAGAAAAGAGTTTACTTGAAGGAATTGATGAACGAGTTCGAAAAACTCGGACTGAATTCCGTCATGCTGGTCATGATTATTTCTTTTTTTATCGGAGCGGTGTTGACCTTGCAAACGGCTTATAATATGTCCAGTCCATTGTTACCTCGTTACCTGATCGGTTACCTGACCAGGGAAACTTTGTTGCTGGAATTTTCATCCACGATCGTGAGTTTGATATTAGCCGGAAAGATCGGTAGTAATATCGCCTCGGAGATCGGTAGTATGAAGATCACGGAACAGATCGAGGCCCTCGAAGTTATGGGGGTAAATTCAGTGTCTTATTTGGTGGGGCCGAAGATTGCGGCCGCGCTGGTGGTAAATCCGATTCTTTATATATTCAGCGTGTTTATCGGGATTATCGGGGGGATTCTCTCCGGGTTGGCTTCCGGCGTGGTGAATTACGACGATTATATACACGGGTTGCATTTTTCTTTTAATCCTTATTACGTGACCTATTCTATTGTAAAAACGTTGTTTTTTGCCGTGATATTCACGTCAATTCCAGCATTCTACGGGTATAACGTGCAAGGGGGAGCGTTGGAAGTCGGTAAGGCGAGTACGAAAGCCGTGGTGGATAGTAGTATAGCCATATTGCTTATAAACTTGATATTAACCAAAATATTATTGTAATGATACGGGCAGAGGGGTTATACAAGTCATTTGATAAGAAAGAGGTATTGTCGGATATCAATGCTGTTTTCGAACCGGGGAAGGTAAATTTGATTATCGGGAAAAGTGGTTCGGGTAAAACGGTATTGTTAAAATCGTTAATTGGGTTACATCCGATAGATAAGGGGAAAATTTTCTATGATGACCGGGATATAACGGTTATGAACACCAAGCAGATGAAGGAGATTCGGAAAGAGTTGGGTGTGGTGTTTCAGGGTGGAGCTTTGTTTGATTCGCTTTCCGTGTTGGATAACGTGAAATTTCCCTTGAATCTGTTTTCCACGATGACGGAGAAGGAGAAAGTCGAGCGGGCAATATTTTGCCTGAACCGGGTGAATCTGGATAACGTGGAGAATTTGTTCCCGGCAGAGATCAGCGGGGGAATGAAAAAGCGGGTGGCGATAGCCCGGGCTATTGTTTTGCAGCCGAAATACTTGTTCTGTGACGAGCCGAACTCCGGCCTGGACCCGTTGACTTCTATCGTGATCGACAATCTGTTGTCGGAGATCACGCACGAGTATAATATGACTACCGTTATCAATACGCATGATATGAACTCCGTGTTCGAGATCGGGGAAAAGGTGCTGTTTATTCACGAGGGACATAAGGAGTGGGAAGGTAGCAATGACGAGATCATGTACACGAATAGCGAGGCTTTGAACGAGTTCTTGTTCTCCTCGAAGTTAAATAAGATGGTTCGGGAAAAACTAAGAAAAAAGAGCTAGGAATGAATACGAAAAGTTTTAGAGATATGAAGTGCCTGTTGTGGGTAATATTGATTATCGTGGGCGTGACGGCTTGCTCGAAGAAGGTGCCGTTGGACAAGAAACAATTTACCTCTTTGTTGATTGATATGCACATGACCGATGGGATGTTGACGGCAGCCCGTGGTATTGTTCCGGCAGAAAAGGATAGTTATTTATATTATAATGATTTGTTTAAAAAGTACGGGATTACACGTGCGGATTTTGATTCTTGCGTGGTCTATTACTCCAAGCAGACATTATTATTCAACAAGATGTATGATGTCGTGATTGACACGTTAAATCGACGACAGACAAAAGTTATGCGGGAATGGAAGGAGTTGACTATGAATGATACGGTGGATTTATTTCCCGGCTATACGATGATTGTCGCTGATACCTTGCGACCGGATTCAACCCAAGTCAATGCTCCCAAAAAGGATTCCGTGGTGTATGTTACCCGTGTCGTGAAAGAGGATACCGTGTATCTGGACAAACGTAACCCGTTCGTGCTGGTCGAGATGGACAGTATCGTGCCGGGATTTTACAAGTTCATGACGACGGTGAAATTAGATCAGGTGGATAAGAGTAAGCGGAATTCGATTCAGTCCTATCTTATTTCCGTGAATAACGATACTTTGAAAATGCCGGAGCGGTCCGTGGGAATGGATACGATCAGGGCATACAAAAAAGATTGGGATTATTACGTGGCGGATTCGATCTACAAGAAGTTAGTCGTGAAAATCGTGCAAAGCGATGAACTTCCGCGGACGAAAGTGAAAAAGAAAGTAGATCAAGAGGGACGTGTATGGGGAACGAAGATACATAAAGTTTACGTGGCTCCGCATCATGAAGAAAGATTGAAGGCTCAATATGCCCCGATACAAAAACCAAAAACGGATCCGAAACCGGGGCAAAAAAAGTAACAATTTGAAATTTCGAATGAGAAAGATAGCAGCTAATTATATATTACTCCCGGGGTTTGAGTTGGTGCGGAACGGATATGTAATTCTGGAGAACGGAGAGGTGGTGGATGTCGTGGATACGGGAGGAGAGATCAAGGAGATTCCTTGTCTTGAGTTTTATGGGGGGCTGATTGTTGCGGATCAGGTGCGGGAAGAATTGACATGGATGCCCGGTGATGATTTGTGTGGGCGCATTCGGCGATTATATCAGGATAACGTGATGAATAAAAATGGATTGGCTCTTGTTCAAGGGGCTGATTTTGCCCGTATGCTTTGGACTCCCGAAGCCCGGATTATACATTTGCGATAAGTTTAATACCAAAATAGATGAAGGATGAATAAATTCGTATTGACTATTACTTTTTTATTTGTAGCTCTTCTCGTGCAGGCAGGACCGCTTTGGATGCGTTACCCCAAGATATCGCCTGATGGGAAGCAGATTGTATTTAGTTATAAAGGAGATATTTATGTCGTGCCCACGGAGGGAGGTACGGCTCGTCAACTAACAACCCATCCGGCGTATGAATCTCATCCCGTGTGGTCGCCTGACGGGAAGCAAATCGCTTTCACGAGTGACCGGAACGGGAATTTTGATATTTTCGTGATGTCGTCACGGGGAGGCGAAGCCCGGCGGGTAACAACGAATTCGGCCCGGGAAATACCTTACACATTTACCCCGGACGGTAAAGAGATCATTTATGGGGCACAAATGGGAGATCCGGCCCAAAGTGCTTTGTTTCCGGCAGGATCGCTGACCGAATTGTATGCCGTGTCGGTGAACGGGGGACGTGCTCGCCAGATATTGGCAACCCCGGCAGAAGAGATTTGTTTTTTCAAGTCGGGAGACGCTTTTCTGTATCAGGATAAAAAGGGAGGAGAAAACGAGTGGCGTAAGCATCACACCTCTTCTATAACTCGTGATATCTGGCGTTATGACGTGAAAAGCGGGAAGCATACCCGGTTGATTGATCGGGCGGGAGAAGATCGTCAGCCCGTGTTGTCGCCGGATGAACAGCAGGTCTATTTCTTGAGCGAACGGGACGGATCATTCAACGTGTATTCATTCCCGTTGAACAACCCTGCAGCCGTGAAGAAGGAGACTACTTTTAAAACCCACCCGGTGCGCTTTTTGAGTATTGCCGGAGACGGGCGTCTGTGCTTCGGTTATGACGGGGAGATTTACGTGAAAGATGTAAATGGAAGTCCGAAAAAGGTAAATATAGATATTATCGGTGATGATGCGAAAGATAATTTGGCCTCTTTGCGTTTCACTTCCGGGGCAACGAGTGCAACCGTGTCTCCGGACGGGAAGCAGGTGGCTTTGATTATCCGGGGGGATATTTTCGTCACTTCTTCTGATTACACGACAACGAAACAGGTTACCACGACCCCGGAGCGGGAAAAATGGTTGAGTTTTGCTCCTGACAATCGGACAATCGCTTACGCCAGTGAGCGGGAGGGGAATTGGAATATTTACACGGCGAAGATTGCCCGAGAAGAAGAAGTAAATTTCCCGAATGCGACGTTGATCGACGAGAAGGCCCTGTTCCCGGCTTCCGCGAAAGAACGTTTTGCCCCGCAGTTCTCCCCGGATGGTAAGGAATTGGCATTTATCGAAGACCGGACGAAATTAATGGTGATTGATCTGAAAACGAAGAAAGTGAGACAAGTTGCCGATGATAAATACCAGTATCGCACGGGCGACGGTTTTACTTATTCTTGGTCTCCCGACGGGAAATGGTTTGTCGTGGAGATCATCGGGAATCGTCATGATCCGTACAGCGATATCGCTATCGTGCGGGCTGACGGAAGTGGTGAGGTCGTGAACCTGACGAATAGCGGTTATTTCGACAGTAATCCCCGGTGGGTGCTGGACGGGAATGCGATTCTTTTTTCAAGTGAACGTTTCGGGATGCGTAACCATGCTTCTTGGGGGTCATTGCGGGATGTGATGATCGTGTTCATGAATCAGGATGCTTACGATAAGTTCCGTTTGAATAAAGAGGATTACGAACTCTTGAAAGAGGAGGATAAACGGATGGCCGCCGTGAAATCTAAGGAGCAGAAAGGTGAGCAAAAAGACAAGAAAGATGAGGCTAAATCTACCGGGAAAGAGAAGAAAGATATCGTGATCGAGTTGAAAGGTATCGAGGATCGCGTGATGCGATTGACCCCGAATTCCTCGGAATTGGGAGATGCTATATTAAATAAGAATGGCGATAAGTTGTATTACATGGCTTCCTTCGAGGGGGGTATGGATTTGTGGGTGAGTGACCTGCGTTCAAGAAGTACCCGCGTGATGCATAAGTTGAATAGTGGTTGGGCTTCTTTGGAAATGGATAAGGATGGCAAGGAACTTTTCTTGCTGGGTGGGCGTTCGATGCAGAAAATCAATCTGGGATCAGAGAAAAGGTCCCCGATAAATTATACTGCCGAAATGAAACTGGATTTGGCTGCCGAGCGGGCCTATATGTTTGATCGGGTACGTCGTCAAGAAGAGAAACGTTTCTACGAGAAGAACATGCATGGCGTGGATTGGGCCAAGATGACAAAGGCTTACGAGAAATTCCTGCCTTATATCAACAATAACTATGATTTTTCCGAGTTGCTGAGCGAGTTGCTGGGAGAGTTGAACGTGTCGCACACGGGTTCCGGGTATCGTCCCTCGTCGAAAGGGGAGGCGACGGCTGAATTGGGGGTTTTGTTGAATTTGGATTACGGTAAAGATGGTTTGCTGGTTGATGAGGTGTTGGAGAAAGGACCTTTCGATAATTCCCGCTCCAAGTTGAAAGCCGGGATGATTATCGAGAAAATAGACGGGCAAACCGTGAAAGCCGGGATGGATTATTATCCGTTGTTGAGCGGCAAGGCGGGTAAACGGGTGTTGTTCTCGATCTATGACCCGGCCACGAAAACCCGTTGGGATGAGGTGGTGGAACCGATTTCGAAGGGAAATCAGAGAGAATTGCTTTACAATCGTTGGGTGAAACAACGTGCTGCCGACGTGGATCGCCTGTCTGGGGGCCGTTTGGGATACGTGCATATTTCCAGCATGGACGACCCGAGTTTCCGTTCCGTGTATTCTGATATTCTCGGTAAATACAACGACCGGGAGGGGATCGTGATAGACACGCGCTTCAATGGTGGCGGGCGTTTGCACGAGGATATCGAAATCTTGTTTAGCGGGAAGAAGTATTTCACGCAGGTGATCCGGGGCCGGGAATCCTGTGATATGCCGAGTCGTCGGTGGAACAAGCCTTCGATTATGCTGACTTGCGAGGCGAATTACTCGAATGCTCACGGGACGCCTTGGGTGTACCAGCATCAAGGAATCGGCAAAGTGGTTGGTATGCCCGTACCGGGAACTATGACTAGCGTGTCGTGGGAAACTTTGCAAGACCCGACGTTATATTTCGGAATACCCATTGTCGGTTACCGTTTACCGGACGGTAGCTATCTGGAAAATAAACAATTGGAACCGGACGTGAAGATTGCCAATTCCCCGGAGAAGATTATCAGGGGAGAAGACGAGCAGTTGGAGATGGCGGTGAAGGAGTTGTTGAAAGAGATTGATTCCAAGAAATAAAAAAGGAAAAGCGGCAGGCAAAAAGGGATGAAAGCCTGCCGCTTCGTTTTTATATGAGGGATGGTTAACATGCTTCTTTTTACTGGAGAGGTTTAATTTTCCCCTCTTGCATGATGAATAATGATTTATGGTTGTTCAGTTCAAAATATAGAGGATAATTTGAGTGTTTATGCTTGCTTAAATGGTCTGCAGCCTCCGGGGTGAAACGAATTTTTGAATCCTCGGGTAAGTAGACAATGATCTCTACCTCTTGTGCTCTCCATTTGCTGTTTAGCTGGGCGTAATTGTCAAAGCGTAGGGTGTCTTTGGCATATTTGTAGTCGAAAGTAATATTTTCTTTCTTGGGTTTGTTCTCGTGGGTTGAATAACGAACGACTATGTACGCCGTGTTGTTGTAAGAAGGACGAATTGCAAAATAGGGCGAGAATAAATTACCCTCTTGAAGTTGCAATACTCCCCTGTCTTGATAGAAATTCTGGGGTACGGTGTGTCGTTTATTTACTTGAATCGTGAGCATTTTGCCTTTGTCTAGTTGGATGGTTTCTTCATAGCTATTGGTGCGAGGTGTCCATGTCGTTCCTTCGCTGATGGCCACGATAATAAGCAAGGTTAGACTGACAAGCCACAGACCGAGGGCAGAAAGGGCGATCGCCTTGTTGTTGCTCTTGAAAGTAAACAACAATTTGATCGCCATAAAAATGATCATGATTATAGGAATTCCAAAAAGGAAAAGTATACCGATTTTGCTCAATATAAGATTGCTCGGAGAGAGAGCATGAGTTATCTCCATATAGCTTTCTCCCCACGGGAACCAATGAGGTAGAAACAGGGCGGAGAGCAACGAAAACAGGAAGAATATCCCCCCGAAAAAGAGGCCTAGCCCGATGATGATCGTCAGTATTTTCCCGATGACGAGCAAAACGTTCGAGAACCATTTACCGATACGATTGGCGAATTGAATTCCTTTACTATTTTTGATGTCTTGATATTCTCCTTTGATTGAGCGTTCTATGTTGGAGACATTTATGTTTTCTCCTTTCATTTCCAGTTTTTGTTTGGCTGTTTTTGCCTTGGGTACGGCAATCCATAAGATGATGTACACGATCAAGAAGATCCCGTAATAGAGAGTCATGATAATAAAACATATCCGAAGTAACAAGGGTGATATGCCCCAGTAAGCAGCTATTCCCCCGGCAACACCCCCGAATACACGATTGTCTGGAGCCCGGTATAGTTTTTTGACTTGCTTTTTCGTGTTGCGTGGCGTGTCGTTGTCATCGTCAATGATATCATCGGGAGTCCCCATGGTGGAAATTGCTTGTGCCACGTCATTGCTGGTGACAACTTCCCGGTACTCGTTTTTCATGTACTCGGAAAAAAGCTCCCCGATCCGGTTCTCGATGTCATCCATGATTTCTGGACCATCGTCCTCTTTAGAGTAGTAAGTCTTGAGTGCGTTGAGGTACTCCTGTAATTTGTCGAGAGCATCGTCATCTATGTGGAAAATCTTACCGCTTAGGTTGATTGTATAGGTCTTTTTCATGGTTGTTTAAGCGAAATGTTGATTATACGAGTTAATATATAAGGAACCTTCGGGTATTTCCGCTGAAATACTAGGCTCGAATAGCTGTTCATGATGGTTTTCTCCCCTGAAGCGATCCCCGTATCTCACGGTCAGATAGCCGGTTGCCAACAGGGCAATGAGCCACAGGACTAGCGTGTAGATGATTACTTTTTTGTTGTTGCTCTTGAATGGTACGAATACTTGGATTAGGAGATAGAACAACAAGAATATCGGGATAACGATGAGCGCGCCGTTGACTAGTTTGAACGCGAATAGCGCGCCGGGTATATCCGTGTAAACCGTCGAGTGGAAAGCATAGAACGGGTTGAAACCGGGTATTATAAAGTGTTTTACAGTGTTTACCGGAAAGCTGATCAAACCTGCTAACGGTTTGAAGAAGATGGCGAAACATATTGCGATCCCGATAATCAGCAGGACATCCCGCGTGTTGTGATTACGTTGTTGTAAGTGTTTGTCCTTGATATCCTGGTATGCTGTCCGGATGGAATCTTCAATGTTGGATACATTGACGTATTTCCCTCTCATCTGTAATCTTTGGCGAGGGGTAATGGCTTTTGGGAGTAGTATCCACATGAAAATATAGATGATAAAGAATACTCCATAAGCAAGCATCAATACCAAAAAACATACCCGCGTGAGCGTGACGGGTATCCCGAGATAAGCGGCCATGCCAGACGCGACACCGCCTAAAATCCGGTCATTCGGGTCCCGAAATAATTTCTTGGGTTGGGAGGTATTCGTGCTTGTTGCCTGTCCCTGCACGGGTTCTTGCGTGTTTTCTTCTTCGAAAATATCTTCCGGTTTGCCCATGATCGAGATTGCCTGTTCCACGTCGACCGCGGTCACGGCTTCCCGCTTATCCTGTTTTTGGTATTCCATGAATAACTCGGCCAACCGACTTTCGATGTCGTACATGATTTCATCGCCGTCTTCACCTTTGGCGTAATGTGCTTTAAGCGTGTTTATATATTTCTGTAATATATCCAAAGCGTCATCGTCAATGTTGAAGACTTTTCCACCCAGGTTAATAGTAAATGTTTTATTCATAAACGTGGAATATTAGCTGTTATGGTTTTCTTTGATACTATTCACGGCAGAGGTCAGTTCTTCCCAGGAATTTTCCAATTCTTTGAGGAATGCCCGCCCTTGTTCCGTGATACTGTAATATTTGCGGGGAGGTCCTTGCAGGGATTCTTCCCAGCGATATGAGAGTAGCCCCGTGTTTTTCAGCCGGGTCAACAGGGGATAAATCGTGCCTTCGACAACGATCATTCGGGAGGACTTTAGTTTGCTGATGATATCCGGGACATAGGCATCCTTTTGCGCGATAATCAGCAAAATACAGTATTCCAGAATCCCTTTCCTCATCTGAGCTTGTGTGTTCTCGATATTCATACCTTGATTCTTTTTATATTGCATGGCAAAGATATGAATAAAAAATAGTATTATGCAATACATAGTACTATAAAATAATAATTCTTATCCTTTTTGTCATAAATGGGAGGAAGATCAATCCGGGAAGACGTTTCTTTTTTGGAAAACGTTTCCGTTGATTTTCCTTGATTGTAAGGTGTTAAACTGGATATTAAAGATTAACTTTGCTGTCGGTTTAAGAAAGAGTAAATAACAATAAATAAAATAGATATGAAAAGAGTATTATTGATGATACTGGATGGTTGGGGTGTTGGAAAGCACGACCATTCGGACGCTATCGGGAGTACGCCTACTCCCTGTATCACGGAATTGGCCAGTCGTAACCCGCGGGCTTTGCTTTACACGAGCGGGGAGAACGTGGGGTTGCCTGACGGGCAGATGGGGAATTCGGAAGTTGGACACTTGAATATCGGGGCCGGGCGAGTAGTTTATCAGGATTTGGTAAAGATCAACCGGGCTTGCCGGGATCATTCGATCGCCCAGAACCCGGAGATTGTGAAAGCATTCAATTACGCCAAGGAGAACGGGAAGCAGGTGCATTTTATGGGTTTGGTTTCCAACGGAGGGGTACACAGTTCGCTGGATCACGTGTTTGCCCTCTGTGACTTGTCCAAGGAGTTCGGGGTTGAGAAAACTTTCGTGCATTGTTTTATGGACGGGCGTGACACGGACCCCAAGAGCGGGAAAGGTTTTATCGAGGAGTTGGAGAACCATATGCGGCAATCCTCGGGTAAAATTGCTTCCGTGATCGGGCGTTATTATGCCATGGATCGGGATTCCCGTTGGGAGCGAATCAAGGAGGCTTATGATTTGTTGGTAAAAGGAACGGGTACACCCGTGACGAGTGCCGCGGCAGGAGTGCAAGCTTCGTATGATGCCGGGGTGACCGACGAGTTTATCAAGCCGATCGTTTGTGTCGATGAGGCTGGGAAACCTGTGGGAACGATTCAACCGGGTGACATGGTGATTTTCTTTAACTTCCGTAATGACCGGGCCAAAGAGTTGACAATCGTGTTGACTCAGGAGGACAAACCGGAGTTTGGGATGAAAACCATGCCGTTGTATTATTGCACGATGACTCCCTATGATGCCAAGTTCAAGGGACTGCATATTTTGTTTGATAAAGAGAATGTGGTGAACACGATCGGGGAATATATTTCCAGTCAGGGGTTGAAACAGTTGCGTATTGCCGAGACCGAGAAATATGCTCACGTGACCTTCTTCTTGAATGGCGGGCGAGAGGAGCCTTTCGAGGGAGAGAGCCGTATCCTGGTTCCTTCGCCGAAAGTGGCTACCTATGATTTACAGCCGGAAATGTCCGCTCCGATCGTGACGGAAAAGATCGTGGAGCAGTTGAACCAGAAAAGCGTGGATTTTATTTGTTTGAATTATGCGAACGGGGATATGGTGGGACATACCGGGGTATACGAGGCGATTCAGAAAGCCGTGGCAACCGTGGATGAGTGTGTTGGGAAGACGGTAGCTGCCGCTCGGGCGAACGGCTATGACGTGTTGATCATTGCCGACCACGGGAATGCCGATAATGCCGTGAACGAGGACGGTACCCCGAATACGGCCCATTCGCTGAACCCGGTTCCCTGTATCTGGGTGACCGATTCAAAGTGCGATCACTTGCGTGATGGGGTGCTGGCCGACGTGGCCCCCACGGTACTGGCGATTATGGGACTTCCGCAACCCAAGGAAATGACCGGGAAATCGTTGTTGGTTTGAAGTGAATTATATAAAAAAGTCCCTGAAAGAGTTTCAATTTCAGGGACTTTTTATTTACGCGCCTCGTTATTTTAATCTTTCTATTTCATTAATTGTGAGTCCCGTGCATTGAGAGATGATATCTAACGCAATGCCTTTTGCTATCATGTTGCGGGCTGTGATAATGATTCCTTCAGTTCGTCCTTCAGTTCGTCCTTCAGCTAATCCTTCGGCTTTCCCTTCTTTTCTTCCCTCTTCTCTCCCTTCTTCTCTCCCTTCCTCTTTTCCTTCATCCCAGCCCTCTCCGTGTGCGGTTGTTAAAACATCCCATTGAATTCGTAAATTCTCGATATGACGATTGTAAGCTGCTCGTTCCGAGTCGGTCATATCCGCTACTCGCAACCGTTCTCGTGCGGCCTGAAGTCCTTGCACTTGTGTGCTTTCGTCAATGACTCCTGATTTTAGGAAGCGTACCCATTCGTCCAGGGGAGTGACGGCGTGATCGTTAAATTCATTTACCCGGAGTACGAAATATTCGGGGAAGATATCCCCGGCGTTTTCTCGCACGAAAGTGTTCCGTTGTTTCACGGAAAGGCGTAACGTGTCGCCCGTGTGTAATCCCTTGAAATCGGTTATCCCGCGGTAAACGTAGTCAGTCCCTTGCCCGAGGTCGAAGTAAACGATGTTTATCGAATAGATTTTCCGGATTTCCGAGTACTGGTCGCCCTCGTAAATATAATCCGTGATCGCTTTTGACACTCCGTACAGCATGCGTTGGAAATAATAGAGTTCCCTGGTATTTTGTACTTCGATGATGATTAATTCTTTATTCTCGTTCTCGGCTAACACGTCTACTCGGTTGTATTTATCATCGTCACATTCTTTATTGCCCTCGCTTTCCAAGATCTTGTGAATTTTGATCTTGTTTTCCAAAAGTACGCTTAGGAATCCTTCCAGCACGACAAAGTTCGCCTTGTTGCGCAAAAGCCTTTTCATGGCCCAGTCGAAACGGATTAAATTGTGTATGGGCATATGGATCGTTTTTATTTGTTATTACAAATATACGAATTTATCTGATAATTAGTGTGTCGTGCAGGAGGATAATTTCAATGTATGGGAATCTTTAGCCTGTATGGTAAAGGGAGCGTGCCGGTGGCTATTCTCTTCGTTGTTTCGCTAGTGTCTCTTGTGTATATTGATTAGATGTCGGGGAAAGATCAACTATAAATGGTCTGTTTGTTCAATCAACTTTCAGTTAACTTTCAGTCAACTTTCAATTAACTTACAAGTGAGACACGGGAGGGACCGTTCAGGGACACCGGCGAGGTACTCTTTGAGGATATAACCTGTACATGGGCGTGCGGTAAGACAATTAAATTGCTCGTTTCTCTCGTTTTTTATTGTAACTTTGAAAAATCATTTTCAATTTTGCATTTTCAATTTTCAATTAAAGCATGATACAGATAGGGGATACGATTATAAGCCTGGATATATTCGAGAAGAAATTTTGTTGTGATCTGGCGGTATGTAAGGGGGTATGTTGCGTGGAGGGGGATTCCGGGGCTCCCTTGGAAGAGGGGGAGACGGAACAGATTCGGGATAATTATGAGAAGATCAAGACTTACATGAAGCCCGAGGGAATTGCCGCGGTGGAAGAACAAGGGTTTTCCACGATTGATATCGAGGGCGATACGGTGACGCCTTTGATCGGGGGACGGGAATGTGCTTATATCATCGAGGAGAACGGTTGCTCGTGGTGTGCCATCGAGAACGCGTGGAGCAAGGGAGAAAGTTCTTTCCGGAAACCGATATCCTGTCATTTGTATCCCATCCGGGTGAAACAATACCAGAACTACGAGGCGATGAACTATGACCAGTGGACGATTTGCGCCAGTGCCCGCTTGATGGGTGAACGAGAGGGGATTCCGGTGTACGTGTTTTTGAAAGACGCCCTGATCCGAAAATACGGGGAGGAGTGGTATGAACAGCTATGTTACGCCGCGCAAGAGATTGTATCCGGAAAAATTAGATTTAGGCCTTAAAATTTTTGAAACTTTTCTTTGCGGGAAACGAAAGTTATTCTATCTTTGCAGCGCAAAAGCAAAATGGTGGATGTAGCTCAGTCGGTTAGAGCGTCGGATTGTGGTTCCGAAGGTCGTCGGTTCGAGACCGATCTTCCACCCGCTAAAACGGAGAATTGAATTTCAGTTCTCCGTTTTTTATTTTAATATTTTGTGCCGGGAGAGTTACGAGACAGGAGGTTGTTTCATTCCTCTTTTCTTAAAAACTTCATGACATCATCCACGTATTTCTTCCCGACGGGTAGGCTTTTCCCGTTCTTGGCCAGCACTACTTCGGAGCGTGTAAATTTTACAATCCGGTTTTTCGGTACCACGAAAGAGCGATGTATTCGTATGAACTCACCCGGGGGAAGTTGTTCTTCGATGTTTCGCAGGGTGATTTTCGAGAGTAACGTTGTGTCATCGGTGGCATGGATCTTAACGTAATTGTCTATGGATTCGATGTATAGAATCGTGTCAATGGAAACTGTCACGTTTTTGTACTCGGCCTTTAGGAGTAATTGGCGGGAGGATGATTCTGATACGGTCAGGAGGTCGTTCATCCGAAGCCATTTTTCGGCTTTTTGCAAGGCTCGGTCGAAACGGTCGTAAAAATAGGGTTTGTGCAGAAAATCGACGGCGTTCACTTCGAATCCTTCAAGGGCATAGTGGGCGTAAGCTGTGGTGAATATCAGGCAACAGGTGGGAGGTAGTTCTCGGGCAAGTTCAATGCCGGAAGTACCGTTCATTTCTATATCGAGGAATACGATGTCGGGACGCCATTCTTTGATACGTTGCATGCCCAGCCGGGGTGAGCTGTAAGTTTCCAGGGTAATGTTCCCGCGGCGTTCGCAATACTGGCGGATGATACTTAGTGCGATTGGTTCGTCGTCAATGGCAATGCATTTCATAGGGATTCGGATTGAAGTTCGAGTCGGACATGGAAAATGTTGTCTTTGTCTTTCCCGATGACCAGGTGGTGGCGTTCGGGATAGAGTAACGAAAGGCGCTTACGGCAGTTCTCTATACCCATTCTTTTGGAGTTTTTCATCTCTCGTTCGAACACGGTATTGTCTACTTCGAAACAGAGATTGTCTCCTTGCTGGTTGAGACGGATACGGATGAAGCACGGTTCGTTGGAGGAAATGCTATACTTGAAGGCGTTCTCGATGAAGGTGATCAGTAGCATGGGTGGTATGGGCATTTCGGGTGATTCTATCCGGTGGGTGAAGGATATGTCGGCATATTCGTTTAGTCGTAATGCTTGCAAGGCAATATACTGGTCGATATATTCCACCTCTTCGGATATGGCGATAAATTCACGGTTCGCATTGTTGTACATGTATTTTGTCAGGTTGATGAAGCGTTCCATGGTTACTTCGGTTTTGTCGGAGTGCATGATGAGCAGGCCGTAGAGTGTGTTGAGCGTGTTGAACAGGAAGTGTGGATTGATTTGAGCCTTGTAGAGAGCCAGTTCCGCTTTGTTGCGTTCGTATTCTATTTCTTCGCGTTCTTGCCGTTGCCGGTTGATTTCGGTAAGCATTCCTACGGCAAAACTGAACGTGGCAACCACGACGTAGAGTAGCCACACGGCTTGTTGGTTGAGACGGACTTTCACCATCGTGCGCGGGTAAACGTGTTCGTACAGATGATAGAGCGGGGATGAAACCTCGTAACAGGACATTGCATAAGTGAGGGTGAGCGACACGAGCATAATGCATAGCCCGCAGGCACGCTGTCGCCGATGACGAAACAACAGTGGGACCGTGATTCGTCGGTTGAGAAAATAGGTGATGTATAACCATAACACGAAGGAGCAAACGAACACGGGATACGTGTCAAGCCATCGTTCCACCGGGAAAATGAGTATCATCAGCGGCAGAAAGATGAAGCAGAAAGCAAGGTCAATATAGAGGGGAACGTTCTTCATCATTGAGGATTGTTATTTGTGTTGCTCGAACAGCCAGTCCTGCACTCCTTCTATGCCATAAGCCACGAACCACGTTGCCCGGTGATTGCCGCCGGTGAGATGAGTGAACAGTAAGTGATTGCCCTCGGCACGCATCTTGTCGGCTTCTTCGCTGAACTGTTCGGGGGTGAGTGTCATGTCCCAAGTGGCTTCAGACACGGTGCTACCTTGCTTGCGCCATATCTCTACGGCTTGCCCTTGCAGCGAGTTCGACGATGTGTCGCCTTCACAGGAGATAATCCAGATATTCTGTTTGTCAAGCGGTCCCATCAGGCTTGGATTCCATTTGCCGGCAACAAGCAAGGCTCCCGCGAACAGATCGGGTTCTTTCAGCATCATGACGATGGAGGACATGCAGCCCATGGACTGTCCGGTGGTATAGATGCGATTCGAGTCGATGGAATAGCGCGTTTGCAGGTCTTTTAACAAGGCGATAGTTGCGTCAAGATGATGGCTGTAGTTCCAATTGTCGTCCACCGTGATGAACGGATACTCGGGAGCCACGACGATACATTTATGGCGAGCTTGAGCTTCCGGTTCAGCCCATGAGGTGGCTCCGTTGCCTTGGTAAAGTGTTTGTTTTACCGGGCCGCTTGCCACGCCAGCGTCGTGAATGAACAGTACTAACGGGTATTGTTCGTTGGGATCATAATCTTCCGGCAGGTAGAGATTGTAGGGTAGCACCTGTCCCGTGTAGGGGCTGATAAATTCGAACTGTTGAAAATCGTCGGCCACGAGACATTTTTCTTCGGTACTTTCTATAGGGGTTTCATTTGCTTTGTAGGTTTTTCCTTTGGTGGTTTTGATGTTTCCTGTCTGGAACACGACTGCATTACCCGGATATTCATCATCACCTCCCGTGCTCCAGCCAGCTCGTAGCCCGGGACCGCCTTGCATCCGGTCGCGCTCTTTCTTTTTTTCCAAATCAGCCTGAGTGGGTTGTTTGGGTTGTGCTTGAAGGTCTACTTCTGCTTTCACTTCGATGATTACATATTGTCCGTTCGTGCCTTGTGTTGTTGTTTCGGGTGCGTTGTTGGCGTAGACACGGGTCACTTCTTTACCTTCTACTCGATAACTATCGGTCGAGAGGCTCTTGTTGCTGATGGGCGAGTCGTATTCCAAAACAACGGTTGTTACTTTTCGCCCGTCGCCCAGCACTTTGCTGATGGCCGTTGCGGATTTTACATGCTCGGAAGATGTGTTCGTGTTCTGGGCTTGTGTCAAACCCAGAAATCCGGTCAAGATCATGGTGAGAATTGTTTTTTTGTTCATAATTGTATAAGTTTATGTTTGTATTTATCTCATTGATCGTATAATGCAAAGGTACTTCATTTTTTGAGATGCGGCAAATGTGGTCTTTTCATTTACCACCACATTTGATGATTCTACCACCACATTTTTGTATTGAAGGTTTATCTTTTTTGCTTGTGGTTATTTTTGTAGAGATAAAATGAATTTAAATATTTTCAAGCATGTTAAATAAAATCTTTTTCCTACTGATTCTTGCTTGTCAATTTTTGACGGCTTGCAAGGATGAACCTGTGAGTGAAGATATTTCCGCTTACAAAACTATTGCAGTGAAGGCATCTGACCGTACGCTTAATTCGGAGTATTCTGCCACGCTAGCGGGACAACAGGTGGTGGAAGTGCGTCCGCAGGTAAGCGGACTTATCACCCGTATTTGTATTGATGAGGGGGAGAATGTGCGTAAGGGACAGGTCTTGTTTGTCATTGATCAAGTGCCTTATCGTGCGGCGTTGGCGGAAGCAGAGGCCAACGTGAAGAGTGCCGAGGCTAGGCTTGCTACAGCCCGGCTAAATCTGGAAAGTACACAAGCGTTACGTGAAAAGAACGTGGTGAGTGATTATGACCTTAGTGCCGCTCGTAACGATTTTGCTGCAGCCGAAGCCGCGTTGGCGCAAGCTGAGGCTCAGAAAGTGAATGCGGGTAATAATCTCTCTTATACTGAAGTGAAAAGCCCGGTGGACGGGGTGGCGGGAATGATTGCTTACCGAGTGGGGACGTTGGTCGGTAGTGGTATTGCTAGTCCTCTTGTTACCGTTTCGGATGATAGCCGGATGTATGCTTATTTTTCCCTGACGGAAAGTAAGATTATTGATTTGATGGAGCAATACGGTTCCTTGGAAGAGTTTATCAAGCAAATGCCTGAAGTGGAACTGCGCATGAGCAACGGTAAGAAATATCCTGAGAAAGGACGAATCAGTGCCGTGAGTGGGCTCGTCACGGCCGGAACGGGAACGGTGACGATACGAGCCGATTTTCCTAACAGCAGGGGGATATTGCGGGGTGGAGGTAGTGGGGCGGTTATCGTGCCGAGTATTCGGGAGGAGTGTATTGTTATCCCGCAGGGGGCGACTTACGAGCTACAGAACCGCGTCTTTGTTTATAAGGTGGTGGATGGTAAGGCTCAGTCCGCTCCTGTTACAGTTTTTCGCTTGAATAACGGCATGGAGTATATTGTGGAGGCAGGTTTGCAGGAAGGGGATGTGATTATTGCCGAAGGTGCCGGGTTGGTGCGTGAAGGTGTCGTGGTTAATCCTCAAAACGGAAAGGAGTAAATTATGGTTGTCAAGACTTTTATAGATCGTCCCATATTGTCGGGAGTGATTTCGGTGGCAATTATCATCGTGGGGCTGATAGGGTTGAGTCAACTGCCCGTGGAGCAGTTTCCCGATATCGCTCCGCCTACCGTGCGTGTCACGGCAACCTATACGGGAGCTAATGCTGAGACGGTGATGAAAAGCGTGATTACCCCCTTGGAAGAGCAGTTGAACGGGGTGGAAAATATGATGTATATGACTTCCACGGCCACGAATACCGGTTCGGCATCTATCAGCGTCTATTTCCGACAGGGGACAGATCCCGATATGTCTGTGGTGAACGTGCAGAATCGGGTGGCGTCGGCGCAAGGCTTGCTTCCGGCAGAGGTGACGAAATCGGGTGTCACCGTGCGTAAGCGGCAAAATAGTTCGCTGAAATCGCTTTCGCTTTATTCTCCGGATGATTCGTACGATGCCAACTTCCTGACTAATTACATGAAAATTAATATCGAGCCGCAGATGTCACGTATTGCCGGTGTGGGGGAGGTGAATATTTGGGGAGCCAATTATTCGCTGCGTATCTGGCTTGATCCGCGGAAGATGGCGCAATATGGTCTGATGCCTTCGGATATAGCCGCGGTACTCGCCGAGCAGAACGTGGAGTCGCCTACCGGTACGTTGGGGGCGGAATCCGCCAACACCTTCCAGTATGTTTTGAAATATCGCGGGCGTTACGAGGAGGAATCGGATTACGAAAATATGGTTATTCGCTCTTTGCCTAACGGTGATGTGTTGCGATTAAAGGATGTGGCGTGCGTGGAACTTGGAGCGGAGAATTATGCTTTGCTCAGCCAGACGGGGGGACATCCGGGTGCTAACTGTATGATCGCCCAAACTTCAGGTTCGAATGCTAACGAGATTATCAAAGAGATAGATGCCGTGACCGATGATATTTCTGCAAGTTTGCCTAAGGGAATGGTGCTGGAGGATATCATGAGTACGAAGGATTTTCTCGATGCTTCTATTGCCAATGTGGTGGAAACGCTGTTGCTTGCTATCGTGCTGGTGGTGTTGGTGGTTTACCTGTTCTTGCACGATTTGCGAGCCACGCTTATTCCCTCGCTTGCCATTATCGTCTCTTTAGTGGGAACGTTTGCCTTTATTTACGTTGCGGGTTTTAGCTTGAATCTGTTGACGCTTTTTGCTATCGTGCTGGTTATCGGGACTGTGGTGGACAATGCAATCGTGGTAGTCGAAGCCGTACAAGCGAAGTTCGATGAAGGTTATACTTCTGCTTATAGAGCGACAGTAGATGCATTGAATGGTCTGACCTCCGCTTTGGTGACCACGACCATCGTGTTCATGGCGGTGTTTATCCCCGTGTGCTTCATGGGTGGCACGACTGGAACATTTTATACCCAGTTCGGGCTGACGATGGCCGTGGCCGTTGCGATATCGTTGCTTAATGCCTTGACCCTCAGTCCCGCTCTTTGTGCCCTAATCATGAAACTGCGAGCGGGAAAGGCGGTAGACGGGAAGATGAAGTTTTCCGACCGTTTCCATTACGCTTTCGACCGCTCGTTCCGGCACATATCGGGAAAATACGAGAGAGGTGTTTTCTTCTTGTTCAGGCATAAGAGCGTGGCGGTAGGGGCTGTTGTCGGGGCCTGCTGTGTCTTGGTGTGGCTGATGAATGTCACGAAGACCGGACTTGTACCGCAGGAAGACATGGGGACGATCAACGTGAACGTGCAGACTTCGCCCGGGTGTAATTTGAACGAGACGGAACGGGTGATGGATGAGGTGGAAGAAGCAATTCGCGACATTCCGCAAATTAAAATTTACTCGCGTGTCACGGGAAAGAATGCCCGACACGATCAGTCAGCTTCCAGTGGTTCGTATACCATTCGTTTAAAGTCGTGGGACGAGCGTACGGGAAAAGGTGATGATCTGAACTCGGTTATGGAGGAAATCTACCGCCGCACGGATCATATCAAGGCGGCGCAGATACGAGTCTCTACCAGCCCGATGATTTCCGGATACGGGACGAGTGATGGTTTCGAACTTTACGTGCAAGACAAGAAGGGGGGAAGCGTGGAAGACTTGCTGCGCTATACCAAAGCTTTTATAGAAGCTATGAACAGTCGTCCCGAAATATCACGAGCCTATACGACTTTCGACACCAAGTATCCGCAGTTCATGGTTGAGGTAGATGCCGTTTTGTGCAAGCGTAACGGGGTGTCACCTTCGGATGTGCTGAACACGCTTTCGGGTTACGTGGGAGGTAGTTACTCGTCCAATTTGAACCGCTTTACTAAGCTCTATCGTGTTATGGTGCAGGCCTCGCCCGAATACCGGTTGGATGCCGAAGCGTTGAATAATATTTATGTTCGTAACAGTAGCGGGGAGATGACTCCTATTTCACAATACCTGACACTCTCGCGGGTATACGGCACGGAAAGTCTTTCGCGTTTCAACCTCTTTTCGGCCATTTCCGTTTATGGCGCTCCTGCTGACGGTTACAGTTCGGGGCAGGCTATTCGTGCCATCAAAGAAGTAGCGCAAATAGCACTGCCTGAAGGTTATGGTTACGAGTTTGGCGGCATGGCGCGGGAGGAAGCCTCTACGGGTAATACCACGACGATGGTTTTCATTATCTGTATTGTTTTTATCTACCTTATTTTGTGTGCTCTCTATGAAAGTTTGCTCATACCGTTTGCCGTTATTTTTTCGGTACCGTTCGGATTGGCAGGAAGTTTCATCTTCGCTCAATTGTGGGGCTTGGAGAATAATATATATATGCAGACAGGGTTGATCATGCTTATCGGTTTGCTCGCCAAGACTGCGATCTTGCTTACGGAATATGCTTCGAGCAAACGTAAGCAGGGATTGAGTATCACGGCTGCAGCTATGTCTGCCGCCAAAGCCCGTTTGCGTCCTATCCTGATGACGTCGTTGACGATGATCTTCGGAATGCTGCCGATGATGTTCGCGCGGGGTGTGGGTGCTAACGGTAATATTTCGGTCGGTGTGGGTACGGTGGGCGGTATGCTGGCGGGAACGATAGCTCTGTTGTTCGTGGTGCCTTCGTTATTTATTTTGTTTCAGTATGTTCAAGAGCGATTTCTGCCCGGGCGTTCGGTTGTGGAACCTCAATAAACCATGATGTTGATATGAAAAGAATAGGAATATTTCTTGCCGCTTCTCTCTTGCTGAACGGATGCGGCATATATACCGGATACACCCGTCCGGAAATAGAAACGGATAGTCTTTACCGGGAAACGTATGGGGCGGATGCAACTTCCATGGCGACGAAGCCGTGGCGGGAAATTTTCACTGATCCGTATCTTCAAATGCTGATTTCTATAGGTTTGGAACGGAACACGGACTTGAATATCGCACGTCTGCAAATAGAGGAAGCGCAAGCCGTGTTGATGAATGCTCGTCTCTCTTACCTACCATCAGTGGACTTGGCCCCGCAAGCTGCAGTTAGCCGCTATAATGGTGAAATGAAAAAAACTTACAATTTGGGAGCTTCTGTCGCATGGGAATTGGATGTTTTCGGGAAAGTGACTAATGCAAAACGAGGAGCCCGTGCTGCGCTCGAATCGAGTGAAGCTTACATGCAGGCCGTGCAAACCCAATTGGTGGCGACTGTTGCCGAGAGTTATTACACGTTGCTGATGCTTGATGCTCAACTTTCAATTTCCGAACAAACATTGGCAAATTGGGACAAAACGATCTTTATGTTGGAGGCTCTCTCTGAGGCCGGACGGGCAAATGACGTGGCGGTACATCAGGCACGGGCCAGCCGTACGGCTCTTGATGCCTCGCTATTGACCATTCGAAAGAGTATTAGCGAGACGGAGAATTGCTTGTCGGCATTACTGAAGCAACCTGCTCGTCTCATCGAACGTGGAACTCTGGAAGAACAGGTGTTTGCCGATGAGTTGACGGTTGGCGTTCCTCTTGAGCTTCTTTCTAATCGTCCCGACGTGCGGCGTGCGGAAGCTGCCTTGGCGGAGGCTTTTTACGCGACCAACGCTGCCCGCTCCGCTTTTTATCCGAGCCTGACGCTCTCCGGCACGTTAGGATGGACGAATAATGGAGGCGGAAGTATCCTCAATCCGGGTAAATGGCTCTCGAACGCTCTCGTTCAACTCACCACCCCGTTGTTTAACCGGGGAAGTAACCGTGCTAGTTTGAAGATCGCTAAAGCCCGTCAGGAAGAGGCTATTCTGTTATTTGAACAATCTCTTCTTGATGCAGGCAAAGAGGTAAATGATGCGCTTGCCGAATGGCAGACGGCAGACGCCCGTATTCGACTCGACAAACAACAGATAGCCGATTTACAGGCTGCCACGGAGAAGACATTGTTATTGGTGCGCTACACTTCGGCTAATTATCTGGAAGTGCTCACCGCCCAACAATCTCTGTTGAATGCTCAACTGACGTTGGTTCAAGATCAAATAAGCAAAATGCAGGGTGTCATACATTTATATCATGCGCTTGGCGGGGGAAAGAATTAATAAGTGGTAATTGTCGGGAGATTATTGCTTTAGGATTTCAGTATGATTAGCCGGAAATGTATCTTTGTTCCGATACCTGTTCTCGGAAGTAACACGTTCGTTCTTGAAATAACATGTCGTCTCACAACTTCTTTATCGTTTTTTTGTAATGAAGAGAATTATGACTATTTTTACACAATCGTTGACGAAACGATGTTTATGAATATAAATCATTAATAATTAGAATAAATTACATGGCAACAGAGAAATTTTTGTGGAGACACATAGGACCGCGTCCCGAGGATATCGAAGGTATGCTCAAGGTGGTTGGTGTTAATTCACTTGACGAGTTGATCGAGCAAACCGTACCGGAGTCTATTCGCTTGAAGAACAAGTTGGACTTGCCGGCACCTCTTACCGAGTTCGAGTTCTTTTCCCGGATGAAAGCGGTGGCTTCTAAGAATAAATTATTCAGAACCTTTATCGGTCAAGGATATTATGACACGATTACTCCTGCCGTGATCCAACGGAATATATTGGAAAACCCGGCTTGGTACACGTCATACACTCCCTATCAGGCAGAAGTTTCTCAAGGTCGTCTGGAGGCATTGTTGAATTTCCAGACTATGGTCGTTGAACTTACGGGGATGGAAATTTCCAACTGTTCGTTGCTTGACGAGGCCACGGCTGCTGCCGAAGCGATGACCATGATGTATGGCTTGCGCGGTAAGGAAATGAAAAAGGCGGGAGCCAACAAATTGTTTGTTGATAACCAGATATTCCCGCAAACCAAGGACGTGTTGATCACCCGTTCTGCCCCGCAAGGGATCGAGTTGGTTTACGGTGACTACGATACATTCGAATTCACACCCGACGTGTTCGGTGCTATAATCCAGTATCCGGCAGCGAACGGGGAAGTACGCGATTACAAGGCTTTCGCCGATCGGGTACATGCTAACGGTGCGTTGTTGTCGGTTGTGGCTGACATGATGAGCCTCGTGCTGTTGACCCCTCCGGGAGAGTGGGGAGCCGACGTGGTTGTGGGAACGACTCAACGTTTCGGTATCCCGATGTCTTACGGTGGTCCTCACGCTGCTTATATGGCGACGAAAGAGGAGTACAAGCGTAATATCGTGGGACGTATTATCGGTGTAACGATTGATGCGCAAGGGAATCACGCGTTGCGTCTGGCTTTGCAGACTCGCGAACAACATATTAAACGGGAGAAAGCTTCTTCCAATGTTTGTACGGCAAAGGCGTTGAATGCCACGATGGCCGGGTTCTATGCCGCTTATCACGGTCGGGAAGGATTGGAGAGAATTGCCCGTCACATTCATTCGGCAGCCGTGATTTTGGCCGAAGAGATCCAAAAGCTCGGTTACAAGTTGAAAGTGGATAAGTTCTTCGACACGTTGCGTTTCGAATTACCGGAAGGTGTTTCTCAGGCTGCCGTTCGTGATGCCGCTTTGGAGAAAGAAATTAACTTGTTCTACTGTAATTGCGGTTGTGGTAAAGTGGTTGGTTTATCTACTGACGAGAAGATTAACGAGGAAGAAATTAACACGATTATCGGTATTTTTGCCAAGGCTGCCGGAAAGACGGCCGAGCATGTGGAATTCTTGGACGATCGTACGGTGCTTGACCCGGCGATGTTGCGTGATGACGAGATTCTGCAACAATCCGTGTTCAATATTTATCATTCCGAGACGGGAATGATGCGCTATATGAAGAACTTGGAGAGAAGAGATATTTCTCTGGCTACTTCCATGATTTCTTTGGGATCTTGTACGATGAAGTTGAATGCAGCCGTGGAGATGTTGCCGATCACGTGGCCGGAGTTGGGTGCTATCCACCCGTTTGCCCCGATTTCTCAAGCAGAAGGTTATCAGCAAATGATCCGGGAGACCGAGGATATGTTGTGCAAGGTGACCGGTTTTGCCGGCTGTAGCTTGCAACCGAACTCGGGTGCAGCCGGGGAATACACGGGTTTGATGGTGATGCGTCAATACCATATCGCTCATGGAGAAGGGCATCGTAATGTGATTTTGATTCCCGCTTCCGCTCACGGTACTAATCCGGCTTCGAGCACAATGGCCGGGTTTAAGATTATCGTGACGGCTACCGATCCGGAAGGAAATATTGACGTGGAGGATTTCCGCAAGAAAGCTATCGAGAATCGGGATAACCTAGTAGGAGCCATGATTACTTACCCGTCAACGCACGGTATTTTCGAGGAGTCTATTAAGGAACTGGCCGATATTATTCATGAGAATGGCGGGTTGTTCTACATGGACGGGGCGAATATGAACGGGCAATGCGGTTTGACGAATCCCGGAACGATTGGAGCTGATGTTTGTCATTTGAACTTGCACAAGACGTTTGCCATGCCTCATGGAGGTGGTGGTCCCGGTGTTGGTCCGATATGTGTAGCTCCTAAATTGGTTGAATTCTTGCCGACTCACACGATGGTGAAAACAGGTGGTGAACATGGAATTCACGCCGTGGCTGCCGCTCCTTACGGTTCGGTAGGTATGTTGCCTGTTACTTACGGTTATTTGTTGATGTTGGGTGGTGAAGGATTGGAAATGGTGACCAAGATGGCTATCCTGAACGCCAACTACCTGGCTTCTTCATTCGAGAAACTGGGCTTCAAGATTCTGTTCAAGGGATCGAAAGGTCGCGTAGGTCACGAGATGATCTGGGATTGTAATATGTTCAGTAAAGAGTACGGTATTACCGAATTGGATATCGCGAAACGTTTGATGGACTTCGGTTTCCATGCCCCGACCCTGTCATTCCCCGTTCACGGGACTTTGATGGTTGAGCCGACGGAGAGCGAGCCGAAAGAGGAGTTGGATCGCTTTATCGCTGCCTTGACGACGATTCGTCAGGAGATGATCGAGGTGGGCGAAGGAAAGGCCGACAAGACGGATAACGTGTTGAAGAATGCCCCGCACACGCACAAAGTGTTGACAGCTGACGAGTGGACTCACGCTTACCCGCGTAGTAAGGCGGCTTACCCGCTGGCTTGGGTGGCAGAGAACAAGTTCTGGCCGCAGGTTGGTCGCGTAGACGATGGTTATGGCGATCGTAACCTGATGTGTACTTGCGACCCGATTGACGCTTATGCTGAAGAGAAGTAATTTCGATTAATGTTATAGCGGGAAGCGTCTCAGAGAGGTTTTGAGACGCTTCCCTTTTCTGTTTTCCAATGGAGGAAGAGGTTTTGGATCAAGAAGTTTTACTCGATTTGCTGGGACGGAATGATAACCGGGCTTACCAGTATTTGTACAGTTGTTATTACGTGGCGTTGAAGTCATTGGCTACTTGCTACGTGAAGGATAACGACGTGGCGGAGGATCTGGTTCAAGATGTCTTTATCTCGATGTTGGAAAGCGGGTACAAGTTCAAAACGGTGAACGAGGTGAAATATTTCTTGTATAGTTCGCTGAAGAACAGATGTATCAGCCATTTCCGGAAACAGAAGGTACGGGATAAATATTATAAGGATATTTTGTCTTCGCAAACGGAAGAAGAACACTTTTGGGATAAGGTGTTGGAGGAGGACGTGTACGCCCGTCTGATGGCTGCCGTCGAGACGTTGCCGCCTCAATGTAAAATGGTAATGATGATGACCCTTGAAGGGTTGAAAGGCGCGGAGATCGCCGAAAAATTGCATATCTCGCTGGATACCGTGAAAGAACACAAAAGTAGCGGTAAGAAAAAGTTGGCCGCCCAGTTAAAGGATGGCGAATTACAATGCTTGATCGGGTTGCTCTGGTTCTAGGGCTTATCCCGCTAAATGAATTTCCTATATAGTTTTATTAATTTGCAGGTGACGTCGGGGAGTCTTCTTGATATTGAGCGTGACGTTCATATAAAAATAAGGCTTACCCTATGTTTGTTGAAAGGAAAGTTTATTTGTAAGTCGTTTAAAAATAGACTTGTAGAAAAAAAGATGTATTTTTTTTAGTTGTCACCCCCCCTTTTAGAATACTTGTGCGTTTTGTTATTGTAGTTGGGCATGAAACGGAATAAACGTTCCTTTAATGATAGTGCAAAAGGGACATTTAATCAGCTAAATGTTAAACATATAATAATATTGGAAGACACTAATTACAAACGCCTTAAGAAAAAGTAGTAATCCAATGTAAAAAGCTAAAGAATAAAAATTCTCACGAGCATTAAAGGAACGTTTAAGGGCATAGATAAAAATGTGATTTTATGGAACATAATAAAGAAATATGGTTTGAGATATCTGATATGATATATAATAGTTTAGCTGGTGAGATTACCGAAGAAGAACAGTTAAAACTAGATGAATGGAAAAATGCTTCTGATGAGAACCGGGATTTGTACGAACGGATTTGTTCTGACGAGGTGATGCAGGATAAAATTAGGTTGTATGCCAATAGTAATGTACAAACAGCTTTTGATTCTTTTGTGCGGAGAAGGGAGAAAAAAGATACGCGTAGGCGCTTGATCGTGAGGATTTCACGTTATGCGGCAATCATTGCTTTGCCTTTGTTTATAGCTCTGTTTTATTTTCAGAGAGAAGTGACAGAGGAGTTACCGGAGCAGCTCGGAAAGATGGAGGAGGTTAAAAAGAATGCACCTGTGTTGACGCTTTCTAACGGGGAGCAAATGGTGCTTTATAATCAAGATTTGACGTTGAACGAGGAGAACGGGGTACAGATTACGATGAAAACGGAGGGGGGAATGCAATATAGCACCTCAGATTCAACGAAGGCAGAAATGGTTTATAATACGTTGACGACTCCGTCTCAGTGTGATTTTTCGTTCACGTTGGCTGACGGGACGAGAGTATGGTTGAATGCACAATCATCTCTACGTTATCCGGTGGCGTTTACAGGAGACGAGCGGGTGGTGTACGCGGAAGGGGAGATTTATCTGGAAGTGGCCAAGGATCGGGAGCATCCGTTTTTCGTGGTGCTGAATGGGATGAAGGTGGAAGTGTTGGGCACGTCGTTTAATATCAATTCTTATGCGGATGAGGAGTTTGCCGAGGTAACTTTGGTGGAAGGGCGTGTTGCGACTTACGTGGGAAAGGAACGTTACAATTTGCAGCCCGGAAGGCAGTTGCGTTGGGACAAGGAGAATCAGGACGTGAATATAAAGGTGGTGAACGTGGAGGATTATATTGCTTGGAAGGACGGGCAGTATGTTTTTAAAGGACGGGCTTTGTCGGAAGTGGCTAGGGTGTTACAACGTTGGTACGAGGTGGAGATTGTGTTTGAAAGCGAGGAGAGTGCTAAGGTTATTTACACGGGTGTGATTTATAAGGAAGAGAGTTTTGATGCTTTTATTCAACGATTAAGAGAGACGTCATCTTTGTCGTGCCGGATAGAAGGGGATAAATTATATGTGAAGTGATTTTTATTTAATACTTAAATCAGATTGTATGAAGAAAATTCTAGTATTGGGATGTTTATTGATGTTTGCAGTCGGGCTTTTCGGGCAGGATGCAACATCAAAAGGGAATGAAGGATGCGTGATTCGAGGAGTGTTGGATGGTGTTTACAAGGGAAAGAAAGTATATTTAGTGGAAGAGGAGGAGATTAACGGGACCTCGAAAGTGGTAGATAGTTGTGATGTCGAGAATAATCGTTATACTTTTAATATTAAGGATGTTCGTGTCCCCAAAATGTATTTTGTCAAGAGTAGTGATCCGGAGAGTTTGAGCCCGATTACTCCTGTCTGGGTGGAAAATGGAACCGTGCGTGTCAAGGCGAATTCGGAGTTCTTTTTGAATTGTGATGTGTCGGGGACGGCTAATAACGAGATATTTAGTGCGTATAATGCGGAAGTTAGGCATATCATGGATAGCGTGCGCCGTGCGGCAAATATTGATATTTTGTTGAACAGAAATCAGACAGATAAAGATCGGGAACGGGATTTCAAGGCCCGGACGAATTTGCATAATCAAAGATCGTTGAAGTTACAAGAGGAACTTGTAAACCGGTATAATGATCAAGCGATCGCTCCTTTTATGATTTTCTGGGAGATGAAGGCGAACGTGTCTCTGGATAAGTTGAAGGAGTTGCGTGCGGTGGTGGACCCGTGTTTGAACGATCACCCTTACACGAAACAGTTGGACGAGTATATTCGTTTGGCGGAGTTTAAGGTGGGAAGTGATATGCCGGATTTCGAATTACCGGATAAGGATGGAAACATGTTCAAGTTCAGTAGTCTGAGAGGGAAGTACGTGTTGGTTGATTTCTGGGCTTCTTGGTGTGGTCCCTGTATGCGGGAGATGCCTAACGTGGTGAAGCTTTACAAGGAGTGTAAGGGAAAGAATTTCGAGATCGTGGGAATTTCCCTGGATCAGAAGAAAGATGCGTGGTTGAACGCGGTGGAGAAAAATAAGATGAAATGGATTCAGGTGAGTGATTTGAAATCGTGGGCCACGCTTCCCGTGAAGTTATGTAACGTGTCGGCGGTTCCTTACACGATTCTGGTGGACCCGGATGGAAAGGTTATCGCTCTTGATCTTAGAGGGGAGGAGTTGATCCGTAAAGTGAAAGAAGTTTTAAAGAAATAATGGGAGTAATATGAAGTATATACTTTTAATTATCTGTTTGTGCGGTTTGTTTTCCTTTACGGTGGAAGCTAAAGGACGCCCGACCGTGATTACTGCCGAGATTTCCGGGTATTTGCGGGATAAGGTACATTTCGATTTCTTGGAAAAGGAGGGGATTAACATGGAATTCCCTTACAAGGACGGGCAGTTGATGGAATTCTCCGTGGAATTGGATGATATCACCACGATGATTTTGAATACCTTTATCGAGGTGTATCTGCAACCGGGGGATTCGATTCACGTGAAAGTGACTTATAACGGGCGGAGTTATGACAAGGTGGAGTTCTCCGGAACACCTGCCGCGGTGGCTGTAAACTCGAAGTTACACGAGAAGGAACTTTTACAAAGAGAGCGTGGCTACAAGACGAATATCCCGGCAATGTTGGTGACGCTGGTGGATGCCAAGAAGTTTCACGAGGCTACTTTGATGGAGTGGAAAGATGAGGTGGAGATTTTGAATCAGGTGAAAGATCAGATTGATCCGCGGGTGTACAATATGGTTTTGTCGGGGATTGAAGGAACTCTTTTGACGAATTTAATTACTTATCCGTATGCCAGTTCGTCTTATCACAAGAAAAAGTTGGAAGATTGTATGACTCCCGATTACTGGACTGCTTTGGATGGGTACAAGTTGCGGGATGATGAGGCATCGTTGAGAAGTCGGGCGTACATGTGCCTGTTGGCTCCTTACAAAGAGTATGTGCGGGGTAAAGAAGCTCATGCCGCGGGAAAGGAATATAAACCGGCTGATTCGCTTGAAGAACAATACCGTGATTTCGTTTCTTTTTATGATGGGAAGTTGAGGGATACGGCTTTGTTCGTGTTTTTGTACGATTCAATCGCGGCGAACAAGGATTTCGATGTTATCGAGAAGTTGGTGAAAGATTATTTGAAGAAGTACAATAAAGTCAAGGAGTATAAGAAGATTTTGAATCAAGTAATGCAATAGGTTGAATATAAAGGGGGAATGTACTGGACATGCATTTCCCCCTGTAAAGTTTTAATTTAATATCTCTAAACTAAAAGCGATACAAAATTATGCAAAAAAAGAAGAGGTTATACCAGTATTTAGGGTTTAAACTGATTTGTTGTGTTTTTTTATGCGTGTTGTTTTCTTCTCATTCGGTTATGGGGCAGGAACGAGAGTATAAAGACATGAAAATCACGATGAATGTGAAGGATATGAAGTTGAATGAGGTTCTTGATACCTTGGCTTCCGTGGCTAAGGTGCGGTTCTTCTATAATCATTCACAAATTGATGTAAATAAGAGTGTTTCATTCGACGTGAAAGAACGTCCGTTGGATTACGTGTTGATGTTGGTTTTGGGTGATCAACCAGTGGAGGTCGAGTACCAGATTAACCGGGTTATTGTTTTGAAATACAAGGCCCCGTCACGGGGAGAGGCTGTTTTCAAGATTCAAGGTACGGTGATTGATGCCAAGACGAAAGAACCTTTACCGGGAGCGAGTGTTATCTTGAAAGAGAATAAGGGTATCGGGGTGGTGACTGATTTTGACGGGAAGTTCTTTATCGAGGTCCCGGCGGGCGTATCCGCTTTGATCGTTTCGTTTGTCGGGTATGAAGAGGAGACGATTGCTATTACCGGGAATATGGATAAGTTGGAGATCAAGTTGACAGAGAAGACGACGGAGATTGAAGATGTGGTTGTAACGGGTATGGCTCCCCGGAAAGTAGAGAGTTTTTCGGGAGGTTACGTGTCTGTGAAGGGGAGTGAGCTGAAAAAGATTAGTCCGAATAATTTGTTGAAGGCTCTTCAGGTTTTTGATCCGAGTTTCCGGATCGTGGAGAATAATAACGCGGGATCGAACCCGAATGCCATGCCGGAGTTCCGTTTGCGAGGAGACGTGCAATTGGGAAATGGCGGTGTGGATGCCAATAGTATGGAAATGATGATGGGGGATTATTCCCAGCGTCCGAATATGCCGCTTTTCGTGTTGGATGGTTTTGAGACGACATTACAGAAGATCGTGGATCTTGACCCGGAACGCGTGGAGTCGATCACGATATTGAAAGATGCCGCCGCCACGGCAATTTATGGTTCGAAGGCTTCTAACGGGGTGCTTGTCGTGGAAACGAAGAAACCTCTTCCGGGAGCGTTGAATATATCTTACAGTATGAATATGGGTATTTCGGTTCCTGATTTGTCTGATTATAATTTGATGGACGCCGAGGAGAAATTGGAGTACGAGCGTATGGCGGGTATGTTTACTTCCACGAATCAGTTGAATTATTATAATCATTACAAGACTGAGATTTTGAGAGGGGTAGATACATATTGGTTATCAGAACCTTTACGGACGGCCGTCACTCATCGTCATTCTTTGACGATGGAAGGGGGGGACGAAGCCCTGAGATATAACCTGGGAATAAATTATTCGAGGGAGCCGGGAGTGATGAAGGAATCGGGACGTAATACGATGGGATTGAACTTGTCTCTCCAGTATCGTCGGAAAAAATGGAATATCCAAAATCAGTTGAGTCTGACGAATGTTAGAGGAGATAATTCTCCCTATGGTTCTTTTAGTCAATACACTAGATTGAATCCTTATTACCGGAAGACGGATGAGTACGGGCGTTACACGAGTTTTCTCGACCGGAAGCTATTACCGGGAGAAGGAGGGGGAACTGAAACGATCGTGAACCCGTTGTATAATTTGTTGTGGAAGTACAAGGATTTCACGGAGAATTTCAGCGTGGTGGATAACTTCACGATCGAGTGCGCAATTCGGGATAATTTCCGGGTGTCGATGGGAGCCTCCATAACCAAGGGAACTTCCAGAATGGAGAAGTTTAAATCCATGAATCACACGGATTTTATAAATGAAACCGACCTGACGAGAAAAGGGTCTTACGACAAGAGTACGGGAGAGAATGTGTCGTGGAGTGTGAATGCTTCAGTAAATTATAATTACACGAAAGAGAAACATTTATTGAGCGTGTTCGGACGTTGGAATGTGGAAGAATCAAAAAGCAATAGTGTTAGTTTGAGGGCATTGGGATTCCCGAATGATAACATGGATGATTTCTTGTTTGCTTACGAGATGGAAGACCGGGTGAATGGCTCGGAATCAACTTCTCGTACGGTTGGGATTATCGGGCAGGTGAGTTATATGTATGATATGCGTTTTTCTGTGGATTTTAGTGTTCGTGGTGATCTTTCTTCTCAATTCGGATCTAACACGGGAATGGCTCCTTTCTGGGCAGCCGGGGCTCGTTGGAATATGCATCGGGAGAAATGGTTGCAGAATACGATCATTTCTAATATGGTGTTGCGCGGATCGTACGGGATCACGGGATCCCAGAGTTATTCCCCGTATCAGGCAAAAGAGACTTACACGTATGATGATTTGTTGTTCCCGTATCCATCCTCGGATATCTTGGGGGCGCAATTGAAAGGAATGGGTAATCCTGACTTGGGTTGGTCGACCACGAAGAACCGGAGTCTGGCTTTTGAACTCGGGTTGTGGAATAGCCGGGTGAATGCCTCGTTCTCTTATTATAATAATTACACGGATGAGTTGTTGCTGGATTATAATATGGCTCCTTCTACCGGATTTGCATCGAAGACGATGAACGTGGGGGCGGTCGAGAACGAGGGGTACGATATCCAATTCAGCGTGATGCCTATTCAGGATTACGAACGGCAAATCCAGTGGAGTATCTCGGCGAACGGATCGCATAATCGTAACGTGATCAAGAAGATTTCAAATGAGATGAAGGCTTTGAACCAGCAAAACCTTGAAAAGAAAACGGGGGCCCCGGAAGCGATTTACGAGGAGGGGAAATCTACTACCCAGTTATTCGTGGTTCCTTCACTGGGGATTGACCCGGCTACGGGACAAGAAGTATTCCTGACACGTAACGGGGAGAAGACTTACCTGTGGGATCCATTGGATAAAGTCGCTGTCGGGGATCAGGAACCTAAGTTAAGAGGTGCGATATCTTCTTCATTCACGTATAAAAATTGGAGCGTGTCGTTGGCTTGTTCCTACGAGTTGGGGGCTTGGTGGTATAACCAGACCTTGGTAGATAAGATTGAGAATTCAAGTGCGGCTTATAATTTGGATCGTCGAGCATTATCGCATCGTTGGAGTGAGGAGAATCCGAACGCCCGTTACAAGTCTATATCTATCATGGGGCAACAGACCGGGATGAGTAGTCGTTTCGCTCAAAAGCGTAATGAACTGTCGTTTACATCGTTGTCTGTGGGTTATCGTTTCGACCCGAAGAATTTCAAGTTCTTGCAAGCTTGTCGGATTGCAAGTATGTCATTGAATGCCACGATGGAGGATTTGGGGCGTATTTCTTCGATAAGGACGGAACGAGGATTGGATTATCCGTTTGCGCGGGTATTCAACGTGTCGTTGTCTGTATTGTTTAACTAAAATGAGGAGGAATACAAGATGAAAAATATATTAGTCGTTATAATCTGTGTTACTTCATTGTGCTTGTCTTCGTGTAAGGATTGGATTGATGTGAATCCGAAAACGGATATCGAGGCGGAGGAGTTTTTTACTTCGGAAGATGGATTTAAAAGTGCATTGACCGGGTTGTATAGTATGATGGTTCTTGAGAAATCGTATGGCAGGCAGATGACATTTGATTTTATCGAGAGGTTGGTACAACGCTATGATAATTACGCTCCGGAGGCTGTAACAGACGAGGAAAGGGCCTTGATTTATAATTACGGGGAGACGGAATCTTCTAAAACGGCGATTGCAGATATCTGGTTGAAGCTGTATAACGAGATCGCAAATATCAATAATTTCTTGCAGTATCTTGAAACGAATGGAGATGTGATCGTGACAGATGGATACCGGGAATTGATGGAGGGCGAAGCCCGCGGTTTACGAGCATTCCATTATTTGGATTTATTACGTCTCTGGGGACCGATTTATTCTCAGGATTCAACAAAAGCGTGTATCCCTTACCGGGAGAAATTCAACTCGGATAGTGCTCCCCTGATGGCAGCGAATGAGGTCATGAAACGTATTATCGCAGATCTGAAACAGGCCGAGGAGTTGTTGAAGAATGATCCGATGAATTACGAAAGAGTGGCAGATGAACCTTTTGTCGGGGCACGTAAATACCGGATGAATAAGTATGCCGTGAAGGCGATGCTGGCCCGGGCGTATTTGTATGCTGGGAATAAGGCTCAGGCTGCAAGGTATGCCCGGGAAGTGATCAACGGATCGGGTTTGCGACTGGCTAGGGATAACCGGGAGGATGTATCTTTGTACGAGGAAACGCTCTTTGCCCTTTCCATGTATAATATGGAGGAAAAGTTATCGGCTTATTGGAAAGACGGTTCGAATTTTGACACTCAATATTATATCTCCCGTTCGAATATTTCTTCCGTGTTCGAGATAAACGAGGGTATCGGATTGAATGACATGCGTTATCGTTCCAATTACGGGTTTATACATACATCGGGTAATCTCTTTTTGTGTCGTAAGTACTTGGGTTCCGGGTTGTACGGGGAGAATATCCCGTTGATCCGTTTATCGGAGATGTATTATATCTTGGCGGAGTCTGTGGATTTGTCAGAGTGTGGCCAATATATCAATGCGGTGAAGAATGCGAGGGGTATTTCCCGTGCGTACAATTTGGGAACGAATGTAACAGAAAGCCAACGACTGGAAGCGTTGAACAAGGAGTATCAGAAAGAGTTTTTTGCTGAAGGACAGTATTTTTATTTCTTGAAGAGACATAATATGAGTACGTTTTATCGTTGTCCCGTGGAGAATTTTTCCGCTTACGTGCTTCCTGTTCCGGATGATGAGAAAACATACGGTGAAGCTGAATAATCATTTAAATATAAATAGTTGATTATGAAAAGATATATATATATAGTAAGTGTCCTGTTATTTTCTTTAGCGGCATGTCAGGAGAAGGAAATTATCGGTTATTCGATAGAACGTGACGGGTTGCAATTTGATTATGATACAAATCAGATGAGGGTAACAGTTGATTTTATGCAGGAGTACAGGCCGGATACGATCTGGTATGGTGAACCGGGAAACAGCGGTTTTTATGTAGATCGTTGGTACACGGGTGATTCTCTGGTAAAAAAGAAGGTGCGTTTGAATCTGTCTTTGATGGGACATGCAGCGGAATATGACCGAGAATTCCGCTTGAAAGCGGTAGTAACCGAAGGGGAGGATGAAACGGCAACGACGTTTCTTGAATTTGAACCTTCCTATGTATTCCGGGCAGGACAATTGAGAGATTCGGTAGATGTGTACGTGTTAAATCCCGTGGCCCGGGTGAACTATACGATTGGGATCGTGCTTGATGCAGAAAATTCCGACCCGTCATTGGAGGTTGGTGCCGCGGAGAAAAACAAATTTCAGGTTCGGTTGAGTAACCGGTATCCCCAACCGTCGGGATGGAATACGAGTGTTGTCGGGGAATTTAGTGAAGATAAATATGCGTTCATGGTGTCAATTCTGGGGAAATTGTATGATCCGTATGCCAATTGGAGTGCGGATATTAAGACTTTGACCAAAGCGTTGAACGATTTCAACGCATCGCATCCCGGAGAAGAAAAGGATTTCACGTTCCCGGAACCTCCCGCACCGGCGTGGTGGTCGTATTGGAATTATTTGATCGGAGAATATTCGATGGCGAAAGACGAGTTTATGCAGGAAGCTCTGGGCTATGATTATAACTATTTTGGCTGGTATTGGATAGATGACGAGAGTGGGATGAATCAGCGGCTGCGGGATGCTTATGACCAGTATAATGCGGCAAATCCTGATTCACCATTACCATTTGATCAATTCCCGACGATATGAGATAGCAATATGATTCTATGAATTTGTAAAATAGAAAGATGATGAAACAATTAATACTTATATTCGGATTTGTTACATGGTTTCTGGTCGGATGTTATGATGATAAGGGAAATTATGATTACAAGGAAGTTAACACGATTGAGGGACTTGGTTTTATGCCCGAACCGATCGTGGTGGAGGAAGGAAACTCGTATCGGTATGAATACCGTCAACCGGCTCAGGAAGAGTTGAAAGTAACTTATTCTCCGGTTTTTAGCCAGAGTATGGCGGAGGGTGAAGGTGATTTGGAATATTTGTGGACTGTCGGATACACGGAGAATTCGAAACAGGTTGTAGATAGTGTTTTTACGAAAGAATTGGAGTTGGTTTATCCCCCGAAGAAGACGACGAAATATAACGTCAAATTTCGTCTGAGTGATAATAAGACCGGGGTGAAGTATTATCGGGATTTTACGATGAGTACGAAAATTCCTTTCGTAAATGCGTGGTTCGTTTTAAACGGACCGGAGAATAACCGGAGATTGGGAACCGTGGAGGAACCGGATTCCACGAGTCCTATCATTAGTTATGATGCTTACAAGGATGTATGGAATAGAGAACGTTTCCAGAAAGCGGAGGCGTTGTCGTACGTGAATCAATTGACTTTTTCGGACGGGATAGATAAAATGGAAAGTCTTTATGTTATTCAGCGGGATTCCGTGGCATTGATGCTTCCTTTCTTGTTGGAAGATAGGAAGAGTTCCAGGTTATTGTTTGCCCCGGGAAGTAATCCGAATAACTTGAAGTATGGTGAAGCTCATCCGATGACAAGATATTCGATAGTCGTAGATGATGCCGGTAAATTTTATCATGCCGGACAGAGCGGTTATTATTTTGCCGGTTTGGCGGAAAATGATGTGCAGAATTACCGGATTGATAAAATCTTCATGTCTCGGAACGGTTTCACTACAATCTGGGATAAGGATAATCGGAAATTCATGTCGTTTGATCCTTCGTATAATCAATGTTACAATGTTTCCAGTGCGGATGGAAGTTATCCGCAAGAGGCTGTTGAGGGGAATACGGTCGAGATTAGTGATTTCCCGGTTGAGGGAATGACGCAGGTGGACGATGCCGGGACACATCAGATGAAAATCCTGTGGCTGGGGCAAGGGGTGACTTCCGGTTCAGAGGAGATGGGTGCCACGGCTATCGGGGTTATGGCGGACACGTGTTATATCTTTTATATCGAGGCTAGTAACAAGAGTAAATCAGCGAAAGCTGACGACTCTCCGATCAAGGTGACGAGAGTGAAACTAGGAAAACTAGGGTTTAATGAAAGTACTTGTTTCGCGACTTCTTCGGCTTATGCCGAGCAATTTTTCTACACGGACGAGAGCAAGGTGTATTTGTATAATACCGTGAGTAAAGAGGCGATTGAGTTGTATGATGCGGGTAATGTCGTGTCTCGGTTGAAATTCAGATCGGATTGTGATGCTTCTTTCCCGGATGGTAGTAGCCCTTATCGTTGCTTGGGTATCGTGGTGAACGTGGCGGGTGCCGGAGAATTGCATGAAGTGGTTTTGGATGAGGCCGGAGATTTCGTGGAATCACACACGTTTACAGGTTTTGGAGAGATAAAGGATCTTGTTTTTACAACAATAATGAGAGTAATACGTTAATTATGTGGAGATTATTTAGTCAATTATTTATAACATGTCTTTTCCTTTTCCCCGGAGTTTCATTCGGGGAAGGAAAAAAATTCACGATCAACGGGAAAATCCCCGAAATGTCAGAAGGGAAGATGATCGTGATCACGCAACGGGTTGGTGGGATCGACACCTTGGGACAAGGAGATATTGATAACGGGAAGTTTGTGGTGGAAGGAGAGGTTGAAGAACCTTGCGTGGCATTGATTTGTGTGGCGGGATATGGAGGAGGGTTTGTTTTCATGCTGGAGGCGGAGGTTCCTTACGAGATGGAGTTGTTCCAGTCTGGGAAATGCACGATTAAAGGAGGACAGTTGCAACGAGAACTTGTCACGTATGAAGCTATCGTAGTCGAGGAAAAGCAGAAAATCAATGAACTAAAGAAAGAATTAGAGAAAGCTAGTGCCAAAAAACATTTTCGTACGGCGAATGAGTTGAAGGGGAAGTTGGATAAATTGATGACGGAGGCTCAAAAGCGTTTGGATGTAATCGTGGAACGAAATAAGGATAACGTGTTTGCGGCTTATATTCAGACAGCAAGAATGGGGAATATGGAGTTGAACGAGTTGAAGGCCTGTTATGCGAATTTAACGGATAAAGCCAGAGCGACGGGGCCGGGCAAGTTGCTTGCCGCCCGGATTCAAGCATTGGAAGGCGTCAACGTGAATGCGATAGCCCCGAATTTCACCTTGAGTACTCCCGA
>NZ_QUHC01000019.1 GCF_003479425.1 Odoribacter sp. AF15-53
AATATCGTAGAGTTCCATGTTTGCCGATGCTTCAAGGATTGCATCGGGACCTTTATCTGCCCCCTTTAACCACGTGCTTGTCCCGTCATAAGGTACAGGTAATACTACAATCTCGGCAGTTTCGTATGCCGTAAACTCGTTGTCGAGTCCTCCATAATTTTTATTTTCCATATCTAATTGGGTTTATAGTATTTATAAACTCTTTTCTTTGTAAAAAGGTTTGCAAAACTAACGAATATAATTGAGAATTGAAAATGGATAATTGAAAATGAAAAATTAATCTATTACTTCGTTTTGTGGCTGTCATACAGCGGTTTCAGCAATGTGTTGCATGGCATTCATGGTTTCTTCTTTGTCGATGTGCAATACGTCCCGATTTCGCATGATCCATTTCCCGTTGACCATGGAGGAACGGACGTTTTTGCTGTTGGATGCGTAAACGATGGCGGAGTACTCGTCGTAGACAGGAATCATGTTGCTGGCGTTGGCATGGAGTAGGATCAGATCGGCCCGTTTGCCCACTTCGAGTGATCCGGTAATATGGTCGATTCCGAGAGCTTTTGCCCCGTTAATAGTCGCCATGCGAAGGGCAGTACGAGCGTTAACGGCTTCCGGATTATAATGGATGCCTTTCGGGAGAAGGGCGGCGAAACGCATTTCCTCGATCATGTCGAGAGTATTGTTGCTTGCTGTACCATCGGTCCCGATACTCACGTTTATTCCGGCTTTCAGGTAAGAGTCTGTGTCGGCCATCCCGCTGGCGAGTTTTAGATTACTTTTCGGGCAATGGGCCACGGAGGTTCGAGTCCGGGCGTATAATTCGATCTCTTTCGGGTTAAGCCAGACAGAATGGGCTGCGATCACGTTCCGGTCAAGTAAGCCGATGGAGTAGAGATATTCGGCGGGAGAGGCGCCTGTTTGTGCCGTGATATCCTCAACTTCTTTGCGGGTTTCGGCCACGTGTATGTGGAGGGGTATATTATATTTCTCGGCTATTTCTTTTGCTTTTCGCAAGGTCTCTTTGGAGCAAGTGTATGGTGAATGTGCGCAAACCGTCGGGTGGATGAGATGGTCTCCATACCATTGCTGGATAAGGGATTCACAACGGGCAATGCCTTCATCAAGCGTGCGGAAACTAGGTGTCGGGAAGTCGATAAGTGATTCTCCGACAACAGCCCGGATTCCGACTTTCTTGGCTTCCGAGGCGATGATATTTTCAAAGAAGTACATATCATTGAAACAGGTTGTTCCCGATTTAATCATTTCAATGAAAGCGAGTCGAGTGGCCACGGCAACATTTTCCGGAGTCACCAAACGAGCCTCGGCCGGGAAGATATGATCGTTTAGCCACGTGTGAAGGGGAAGATCATCCGCATATCCGCGCAGCATGGTCATGGGAACGTGTGTGTGCGTGTTGATGAATCCGGGCATCACGATCATTCCTTCCGCGTCAAAATATTCCGCGTCGACGGATTCTATTTTACCGGGACGTATTTCTTGAATTTGCATTCCTTCTATCTGGATAGAACCGTTTTTGATGATCTCCATGTTCTCGTTCATGGTAATGATACGAGCGTTGAATATAATTGTATTTGGCATAGCGTTCTTTTTTTTGACAAAGTTAGAGATAATCTGAGATATTTCCAGTATGGCTTTGAATTGTAAACAAACATTTGTATAATTGGTACAAATATTTGCTAAATAATGCGTCTTATGAAGTTTTCTACCGAAAAGGAAAAAAGCTTGACGAGACGTTTTTACATATTTGCTAAAAACTGTAAAACGAGTATATTTAACTTTTTAGTTGTAGTTTTGTAAAAAGAATTGTTTATGGAGGAAAATCATAAAGGAAACTAAGATATGAAATCATGAAAATATTGTCTTGTATATTATTTGTCGTTTTATCTATTTTACCTTCAATGGTAAAAGGTCAAGAAATGAAACCCGTCAAGGTCGCTCTCGTGCAGGCACATTTGATATGGGGAGATGTGAAAGCGAATTTGTTCGCTTTTGATAAGCGGGTTCCTCTTTGCGAGGGATGCGATGTGATCGTGTTCCCTGAACTTTTCACTTCCGGGTGCGAGATGAAGAAGCGGGATCGGGAAGAGGCTGATCGTACAAAGGATAAGATAGCTTCTTATTATCCGGAAGTGATCCGGAGAATGAAAAAATGGGCAAAACGTTCCAAGGCTTTGATTATCGGCTCTACGATCTATAAGGAAGATGGGAAATATTATAACCGTTTGCTGGCAGTTTTTCCCGATGGAAATTATCAATACTATGACAAGCATAATTGTTTTAAAAAAGGAAGTTTTTCACCGGGAGATAAACATTTGACCTTATCTTGGAAAGGATTGCGTTTTTCTACGTATATCTGTTACGATCTTCGTTTCCCGGAATGGAGCCGGAATAATGGAGAGTACGATGCTGCAATTTATATCGCCAACTGGCCGGAATCCCGAAGTGCGGATTGGAACGAACTTCTGCGTGAACGAGCAATGGAAAACAAGGCGTATGTTATTGCCGTTAACTGTGCCGGGACTGATTTTACCGGAATTACTTACAAGGGAGAAAGTTGTGTGATTGCGCCGGATGGAGAGGTGCAGGCAAAATGTGGAGACTATCGGGATAGTATAGTAGTTTGTGAAGTTAATTAGTAGATTCATTGCTCGTTCAGAGAAGTTTTTGTTAGCGATATTCTATAAGAAAAATGATTTTGAAGAAGAAAATGTGATATAAATATTCTATCTTTGAAGAGAGAACTACAGCGTTTTGTTATTTTATATTTCAAGCAATTATTTGAGGGCGGGGTGTAATTGAATGGCTTGTGATTAATTATTTTAATGCTTTTACAAATGATAACAATAAGAGAAGAAAGAAAAGCCTTTCATGAAGTAGCATTGATTTTTTCAGAGTGGGGATGGGGATTTAAAGAGCAGAATCAAGATTGGGGATTTGATGTTTTAATAGAGATGGCATATCAAAAAAGACTCACTGGAAAAGTGGGTTTTCTTCAAATAAAAGGAGGGGAAAGTAATTTTTATCGTGGACGTCATGGGGTTACATTCTATTTTTCTCAAGAACATAAAGATTATTGGCTTACTCTTGGTGAACGGAACCCTTTTTTCATTATTCTGGATGATTTTTCTGAAGGTAAGATATATTGGTTTTTATTGACGGAAGAGAAAATTGTTAGAACTTCTAAAGAATTCAAGGTGATTATTCCGTATGAGAATTTGTTAAATGTCGATGCAAGAGAGCGATTTGAAAATATACTTGTTAATTATCCTTTTGAAGCGGATGAAGACGACAAGGTTTTATCTGATAATAAGTCAATAAAAAATACGCCTTTTGATCTGGAAATATTTTATAAGATTGATGTTAAGAAGGGACTACTTTGTTGTTTGAAAGAGAAAAAAAACAAGATAAATATTGTTTTAGGATATAATCCGGATGTAAATAGTTGGGATAAAGAAAAGGAAGAATTAGACTGGAAAGATCCTTATTATTACACTCTTTGGGATTTGAAGCAATTTATAAGGGATAAATATTTATCTTTAAAATTGAAAGATGTTTCAAATATACTTGAGAGTATTAAATATGAAATAGAATCTATCGTAGAAGAAGAAGGGATTCAAAAGCTTGCAGGAGTATTGTTTGATTGGGATAATCTAGGGAAGGATATATATAAATACAAAGATTTTGTTCGGGCTTTTGAACAATTTTCAGGATTATCGAAAGGGCGGTATAAAGTTAGGACTGTAGGGCAAACAGTAGAATTTGTAACAAATAATAAGAAATATGTAATTGATACTTATCAAGGAAAAACTTGGGAATTAAAGACTCTTATAGAGAATGAATGTTACGAGGAGATTTATACAGAGACAGATGAGTATATTTGGAGTGAAATATATTTGGATGGCGGTATTGAAAAAATAGATTTTATTCCTAAAATGCTTGAGCAATGGGAGAGATATTGGGATCAATTATATCGGCAAGTGGAAGAGAATGTGGGAGAAACGAGTCATCTGGATAGTATGAAAGAAAGTTCATGGAAACGATTTCAAATTTTTGAAGCTGGGTATGATGATATTGGCGATATTATTCGATATGCTTGGGAACTTGGCGATATGGAATTGTATCCGATAGCTGTGTTGACCATGATGAATATTTTTGATCGGGAGTGTTGCTATGAGGAGTATTGCGAATGTGAATTTTATGGTGGTGTAACATGGAAATCAATATGTCTTGATAATAATGATGAAGGGAAATTCTTTTATATAAAAGAGCAAGATGAGTAATCATGTATTGAAATAGTTGTTCGTTTTATACAAGAAAAGCAATAAAATAAAAACCAATATTCAGTAATGAATACTGGTTTTTATTTTATTGATCAATCCGAAGACTTTTAATCCAGTTTCAGCACGGCAAGGAACGCTTTTTGCGGAACCTCCACGTTACCGATTTGTTTCATTCGCTTCTTTCCTTTTTTCTGTTTTTCCAACAGCTTACGTTTACGGGAGATATCGCCACCGTAACATTTCGCAGTCACGTCCTTGCGAACAGCCTTGATCGTTTCGCGGGAAATGATCTTCGCCCCGATAGCCGCCTGTATGGCAATATCGAATTGTTGGCGGGGAATAAGTTCTTTTAGTTTCTCGCAAATCCGTTTTCCGAAAGAATAAGCGTTATCAAAGTGAATCAAGGCTGATAAGGCATCTACCGATTCTCCATTCAACAGGATATCCAGTTTCACCAGATTTGCCCGGCGATAACCGATTTGGAAATAGTCGAAAGAGGCGTATCCTTTCGTGATACTTTTCAATTTATCGTAAAAGTCGAACACGATTTCAGCCAATGGCATCTCGTAATTCAATTCGATACGGTTTCCCGTCAGGTAGTGCTGTTTTATCAGTACACCGCGTTTACCTAAACAAAGCGTCATGATTTGCCCGATATAATCTGTCGGGGTGATGATTTGCGCCTTGATATAGGGTTCCTCGATGAAATCAAGTACGGTTGGGGAAGGCATATCGGAAGGATTGTGCATCTCGAAAACTTCTCCTTTCGTGGTATGGGCGATATACATCACGTTCGGGACCGTGGTAATCACGTTCATATCGAATTCCCGGTCCAGACGTTCCTGCACGATTTCCATGTGTAACATACCGAGGAATCCGCAACGGAATCCGAATCCCAATGCGGCAGATGATTCCGGCTCGAAAGTCAGGGAAGCATCATTTAACTGTAATTTCTCGATGGAAGCACGCAAGTCTTCATAATCTTCCGAGTCAATGGGATAAATTCCGGCAAATACCATAGGTTTTACTTCCTCGAACCCGTCAATCGCTTCCGAGCAGGGACGTTCAACATGCGTGATCGTATCTCCCACGCGAACTTCAGAGGAGGTCTTGATTCCGGAAATGATATATCCCACGTTACCGGTACTTAACTCGGCTCGTGGTTCCTGTTCCAGACGCAACACGCCGATCTCGTCGGCATCATATTCTTTGCCCGTGCTCACGAACTTAACTTTATCGCCCTTTTTCAGGCTGCCGTTCATGATCCGGCAATAGGTGATAATTCCCCGGAACGAGTTAAATTCCGAGTCGAAAACCAACGCTTGAAGAGGGGCATCAGGGTCCCCGGTAGGTGCGGGTATTCTTTCTACCACGGCTTCCAGAATTTTATCGACTCCCAGTCCGGTTTTCCCGCTGGCTTCGATAATATCTTCCCGTTCACAACCGATCAATTCTTCAATTTGATCTTTTACCTCCTCGGGCATGGCGTTGGGCATATCCATTTTATTCAACACGGGAATAATCTCCAAGTTATTATCAATAGCAAGGTAGAGGTTCGAGATCGTTTGGGCCTGGATTCCCTGTGTGGCATCCACGATCAGTAGAGCCCCCTCGCAGGCAGCGATAGAACGAGAAACCTCGTAAGAGAAGTCCACGTGTCCCGGGGTGTCAATCAAGTTAAGAACGTATTTCTCCCCTTTATAGATATAATCCATCTGTATCGCGTGGCTTTTGATGGTGATCCCTCGTTCTCGTTCCAGATCCATGTCATCAAGCACCTGTGCTTGTAGATCTTTCCCCACGACAGTTCCGGTCGTTTCCAACAAACGGTCGGCAAGTGTACTCTTGCCGTGATCAATATGTGCGATAATACAGAAATTCCTAATGTTCTTCATCTATGAAATTTTAGATTTAGGTTGCAAAGATAATGATTTTCCGGTTCAAAATATAATGGAAAATATCAACTTCGAGGTGTTTTCTATATATTTATACAAGGAGAGGGCTGTCATTTTATAGACAGCCCTGCCAGGATGAAAAATAGTTTTATAAATAACAATGTTCGATAAATGAATATTGTTATTTTAAAATGGTTTTTCCGTTATAGGTAACTGATTTCAGAAGAGTTTTAGCGTTCTCCACGGCTTTCTGAGGGAGTGGTGAGTAGTTTACTTTTGTCGTCAGAGCTTGGGCTTCCGGGCTTAACATCCAATCGAGTAATTTTAACGTTGCTTCAGCCTGATCGATACTTCTGTCCGCGTAAGCCTGTTCTTTGTAGAGAAGAATCCAGGTAAAACAACTGATCGGGTAAGCATCCGGTGCGGCTGAATTCGTGATCATGGTACGAGTATCGGCGGGCATGTCTCCCTTGGCTGCGGCAGAAATGCTTTCCGTGTTCGGGGTGATATAGTTCCCGGCAGCATTTTTCATTTGGGCGAACTGGATTTTCAGGGCAAAAGCGTATTCCGAACCCACGTAACCGATAGTTCCAGCTGTTTGGCTGATGACTCCGGCAACACCGGGATTTCCTTTAGCAGCCATCCCGACGGGCCATTTCAATGATTTTCCGGTTCCGATCTTTTCAGCCCATTCCGGGCTTACCTTTGTCATGTAATCGCTGAAAACAAACGTGGTCCCGCTGCCGTCAGAACGATAAACCGGATGGATCTCTTTGTCAGGTAGATTTATGCCGGAGTTGATTTCTTGGATGCGTTTATCGTTCCATTTCGTGATTTTACCCAAGTAAATATCGGCAACGATGTCGCCTGTTAATTTTAAATCTTTCACACCCGCAAGGTTATAGGCTAAAACCACGGCTCCCATACAAGTTGGGATATGAATGGTGGCGGCCGGCATTTCGTTCATCTCTTTTTCAGAAAGATAGGCATCAGATCCCCCGAAGTCAACGATCTTGTCTTTTAGGCTCCGGATACCGCCGCCACTACCGATACCGCCGTAAGTCACGGAGTTTCCGGTTTTCTCTTGGTAGGTTTTGAATGCCAGGTTGTAAAAAGGAAGTGGAAAAGTAGCACCCGCACCCGAAAGAGTTGCTTTTTTCGTGGATTTGTTTCCTTCTGAAGTGGCGTTACAATTAAAAATAACCGCCAAAATAAGGATAGATGTAAATAATAAATTTCTCATTTTCTATCAATTTTAGTTCAATATTTTCTTGCTTTTTTGCAACTGCAAGTTCCGCTGATTATATGAACCTAATGTTGCAAAACGATTATCTTTTTGTTACAGAATGGGGAATGTTGATAATAAAAGGAAATAGAAAATATGTTATTCGGGAAGTATGTCTTGTAATGTAATTGGATTCTGGCGACAATCCCAGATCGCCACGATATAGATGGAATCTTTGTCGATATAATAGATTTCTTTAAAGATTGAGTTTATCATTAGATATCGGTACCCAAGGGGATGTTTTTCAAGTACAGGTTCGATAGAACCTAAAAGGGGATTAGCAATAAGAAGAGAATCATTTTTTTCCATCTTTCTTGCCAATTTGGAGGCAACAACCACTCCGAATACTTGTTTCCCGTATAAAAGAATTTCGTAAGCTTGAATTTTGGCTATATGAGTTCAGATAATTTTCATGTATCAACGAAATTTGCTGAACACTTCTTTTACCATATCTTCGTGTGTACTGATATTTCCTTTTTTGATATCTTCTTGACTTTGTTCCAAAACTTGCTCAAGTTCTTCTACTGTAAATTGACAAGGGCGATTCATGGTTTGTTGTAGATGCTTATGCAAATACTTGGAAATTTTTTCCAGTAATTCAATGCTGTTCACCTCAGTTAAAATTTCTCTAACTAATTTGGCTTTCCGAGCATCTAATTCCATTGTGGTCATGATATTATCTCCTTTCAATTAAAGGATATTACAAATATAAGCATTATTTCTGTTTCCCGTATGTCAAAGAGTGCTAAATCTTTTATTCATAAAGCACTGTTCTTACGATTCTTTCATCGGTAGAACTAGATTCAAGACAACCCCCAGTAGAGCGGCAAGACCGATACCCGACATGGAAAAATTTCCCCATTCGAAAGCTGCGCCGCCGATGCCGAAAGTGAGAATAAGCGAAACGATAATCATGTTTCTGGTATTGGAAAGATCGACCTTGTTTTGAATGAGATTGTTCATGCCCAAGGAGGCGATCGTCCCGAATAAGAGCAACATGATACCTCCCAAAACGGAAGGTGGTATGGATTTTAGCAAGGCACTCACTTTGCCGAAGACGGAAAATATGATACCCGTGATAGCGGCAATACGAATCACTGCAGGATTGGTCACTTTCGTCAGGGAGACCGCCCCCGTCACTTCGGAGTAAGTTGTTACGGGAGGTCCCCCGATCAGTCCGGCAAAAGCGCAGGCGATACCATCACCTAACAGGGTGCGATGCAGTCCGGGATTCTTGATAAAGTCTTTTCCGGCAACACTGTTCACGGCATAGACATCACCGATATGTTCAATAACGGGAGCGATCGCCACGGGAAGCATGTAAATGATGGCTTCCCAGGAGAACTTCGGGGTTACCAATTGAGGCATGGCAAACCAGGCTGCTTCCTTGATCGGGGTGGTATCCACGTCGAAAAAGAAAAGGGCAACGAGATACCCGACAATAATTCCGCAAAAGATAGGAATCAACTTCAACAACCCCTTCGCTTTCAAGGAGACAACGACAGCAGTAATTAGAGATATTAGTGCCAACAACCAGTTTTCACTTGCCATCTTGACCCCGGAACCGGCCAGGGATAGCCCGATCAGGATGATCACCGGACCGATCACGATCGGGGGAAATAACCTTTTGATGAAATCAGTTCCTCGCAATTTCACGAGTAAACTCATAAGTCCGTACACGGCCCCGACAGCGATCATACCTGAGAGGGCGCCTGCCATGCCGTATAATTCACTGGCTTTAATAATCGGTGCGATAAACGCGAAACTACTTCCGAGGAAAATGGGGACAATACCTTTTGTAACCAGATGAAAAATCAAGGTTCCGATCCCTGCCGTGAGAAGTGCGGTTGACGGGTCTAATCCCACGAGTAAAGGGACAAGTACGGTTGATCCGAAAGCGACAAAGAGAAATTGAACTCCGACAACTCCTTTTTGAAAAGCAGAGAGATGATTTGCATCCATGATTACTATAATTTTTCGATTATTCAATAAATCGAACAAAGGTAGATATTCGACAGGGGATTTTCAAAAAAAGCCTTACTTTTGTAGCTAAATGTTTGTATAAAAAACAAGAGTATATGATAAAATCAATGACCGGTTTCGGTAAAGCAACGGTAGACTGCGGCACAAAGAAAGTGATTGTAGAAGTAAAAAGTCTGAATTCAAAACAATTGGATATTAATCTAAGGACTCCGAGTATTTTCAAAGAAAAAGATATTGAGATCCGAAACATGATAAAGAATGTTTTGGAACGTGGTAAGGTGGATATGTATATCTATTTCGATAACGCAGAGGATGACAAGGATGTTGCCGTGAACCGGTCGGTCGTAAAGCAGTATTACGATCAGATGCTGGAGGTTGCCACTTCATTGGGAGTGGAAGTAAATAAAGGAGAATTATTGCAAACGATCATGCGTTTCCCGGACACGATGCAAGCCCGGATGGAAGAATTGGACGAGGAGGCTTGGAATTGTTTGAGGGAGGCGATCGAGAAAGCTTTGTCTGATGTCGATCAATTCCGGATTCAAGAAGGAAAAGTTTTGATCGCGGATATTCTGAAACGGGTGGATTTAATCAAGAGTTTGTCTGCGGAAGTCCCTCAATTCGAGAAACAACGTGTTGTCACGATTAAACAACGCCTCCAAGACAAGATGAAAGAGTGGGGAGAGATCAAGAATATCGACGAGAATCGCTTGGAACAAGAGATCATCTATTACCTGGAAAAACTCGACATCACGGAGGAAAAAGTTCGTTTGGCCAATCATTGCAAATACTTCATCGAGACCGTGGAGAAAGAAGAAGCCCCGGGACGCAAACTCGGCTTTATCGCTCAGGAAATCGGTCGTGAAATCAATACCATGGGTTCCAAAGCCAACGACCACGATATCCAGAAGCTGGTAGTCCGCATGAAAGACGAACTCGAAAAAATTAAGGAGCAGAGTCTTAATGTACTATGAGTTTATAAAGTTCATAAGGTTTATAAAGTTTATAAAGTAATGAAGATTGAGAGGTTTGAGGATATACTTGCTTGGCAGAAAGTTCGGGACTTGGCTAAAAGAATTTATGATCTTTTTGGTGATTGCAGGGATTATAGCTTTAAAGATCAAATTCAAAGGGCTGCAGTGTCTGTGATGAACAATATTGCTGAAGGCTATGAGAGAAAATCTAATCTTGAATTCAAACAGTTTCTTTATATCGCTAAAGGATCCTGTGGAGAAGTACGCTCGATGCTTTATTTGGCGAAAGAAATTTCTATAATGGGTGAAAATACTTTCTCTGAGCTATTGACGGAAACTGAAACAATATCAAAAATGCTATCGAACTTTATAAAGAAATTATAACTTTATGAACTTTATAAACCTTATAAACTTTATGAACTAATGAAAAAGAGGGTAGTTATTTTTTCAGCTCCCAGTGGATCGGGGAAGAGTACGATTGTCAATTATTTGTTGGCGAAAGATTTGGGATTGGAGTTTTCGGTATCGGCGACATGCAGGGCACCTCGGGGGGAAGAGAGACATGGGAAAGAGTATTATTTTTTCACGGCAGATGAGTTTAAACAGCGGATCGAAAAGGATGATTTTTTGGAGTGGGAGGAAGTGTATCCGGGATGTTTCTACGGGACATTGAAGAGTGAATTGGAGAGGATCTGGAAAGCCGGGCATGCCGTGGTATTTGACGTAGATGTTGTTGGCGGGGTGAATATCAAAAAGATATTCGGGGAGCAGGCGCTTTCCATATTCGTGAAGGCCCCTTCGGTAGAAGCCTTGCGCCAGCGGTTAATCGGCCGGGGAACGGATTCCATGGAAAAAATAGAACAACGGGTAGCCAAGGCGGAATATGAACTGACCTTTGCAGATAAATTTGACGTGGTTATCGTGAACGACAATTTGGAAACGGCTTTAGCCGAGGCAGAAAAAGCAGTACGGGATTTTTTAAAATAAACATGGAATTTCAAGGGACAAGACAACACGCTCGACCGGTGACGGGACTTTTTTTCGGATCGTTCAACCCGATCCACGAGGGGCACGTGGGGATTGCTCGTTACCTGTTGGAAGAAGGGCTATGTGATGAGGTGTGGTTTATCGTGAGTCCTTGTAACCCGTTTAAAATAGATCGCTTTTTATTGCCCGAGGCAGAACGTTTGGAGATTGTCAAGGCTGCTATCCGGGATGATACCCGGATGCAGGCTTGTGATGTTGAATTTACCATGCCGAAACCATCCTACACGGTGGATACTTTGCGTCTCTTGTTTGACAAACATCCTGATCGGGAATTTATCCTGGTTATCGGTGGAGACAACGTGTCGGCCTTTCCGAAGTGGAAAGATGCTCGTTGGATATTGAAAAACTGTCCTATTTTCGTCTATCCTCGTTTGGGAGAACAAGTAGACTTGTTGCCGGGTATGCGTTTGATACAGGCTCCTTTATTTCCCTTGTCTGCCACAGCAATAAGGGAAATGATCGTAGCGGACAAAGATATTACCGGCTTGGTCCCGGGTGAAGCTCTACCTTTGGTGAAAAAATATTACAGGAAAAATATATAAGAAATGTTAAGATTCTTATTTCTCGTGACTCTCGTGTTATCCCTCTTTTCGGCAAAAGGCCAGGAGGATATCCTTTCAGTTTACCAGCCTACGTTGCCGATTGTGATCAACCGGGAGAATAACATGGTAGCAGAATTGTGTCTGCAGACGCGTGCCGGTGACCAAGCGTTGGAAAGTATTACCTTGAAATTTACACCGGAAACGCCACTGGAATACGTGGAAAACGTAAGTTTTTATTACGCGGGGACGGCGAAGCCTCTCAATTCGGTAAAGAACGATAATTCTTCGTATTCTATCTTTGTAGCCCGGGAGGATAAAGTTGAGCGGGAACTGACCTTGAATTTTAAACAAACACTATTTCCTCATTTCGTGAATTACTTCTGGATCAGTTTGAAATTGGCGCGGAATACCCCTTTGACCGAAAAATTTGTAATGACTGTCACGGCGGCGGTTTCTAGTAATGGCTCCATTAAGGTGAACGAGCACAATCAAGCGATTCATCGTCCGGCAGTCATCGTTCGTGATGCGGGAGATGATGGTGTGCGGGCATATCGAATACCCGGCTTGGTAACGGCTCCTGATGGTACATTGGTTGCGGTTTACGATATCCGGCGCAATAACTCTGCCGACTTGCAGGAAGATATTCAAATCGGGGTTTCTCGTAGTAGGGATGGGGGGAAAACTTGGCTGCCGATGCAGGTTGCTATGGATATGCGAGGATATGGCGGGTTACCGGATGCTCAGAATGGAGTTGGAGATCCGGCCATCCTGTCGACGGGTGAAGATTTGTGGATCATGGCGCTTTGGACGCATGGCATGGGCGGGCAGAGAGCATGGACGGGATGCCGTAAGAATGCCATGATGCCGGGGGAACAAGCAGCTCAGGTACTTGTGGCTCGTAGCCGTGATAACGGACAGACTTGGGAAAAACCGATAAATATAACTTCACAGATCAAGGACCCTTCTTGGGGTATACTCTTACAGGGGCCCGGTCGGGGAATTACGATGAAGAGTGGAATGATGGTATTTCCTTTCCAGTTCGTAGATAAGAATGACATGCCTCACGCAACGATTGTTTATTCCGGTGATCGGGGGAAAACGTGGAAAATTGGTACTCCTGCACGGGACAACACGACCGAGGCGCAAGTAGTGGAACTCAAGAATGGTGATTTGATGTTAAATATGCGAGATAACCGGGGAGGAACGCGTGCCGTGATGACCACTTCGGATATGGGTAAAACATGGCAAGATCACCCATCTTCCCGAAAGGCGCTTGTCGAACCGGTTTGTATGGCGAGTTTAATCGCTTACCGGGATTTGTTATTCTTCAGTAATCCTGCGAACTCACGAGCACGAACGGATATCTCCGTCAAATGGAGCGGCGATCAGGGATTGACTTGGTCTGACGGTCTTTTGCTGGATAGTGGGGGAAGTTGGGGATATTCATGCTTGACGGTAATAGATGAAGAAACCGTGGGAATCTTGTACGAGAGTTCTCAGGCTCATTTGATCTTTCAGGCAATAAAATTAGAAGATTTGCTAAAAAAATAAGTGAGCTTGTCATGCAAATGTAAAACAAAATTGGCAGAGATATTTTACACTTCACCACGTGCTCACTTATTTCACAGAACAATGCTTGTTGGAAAATTGGGGTAGAGGAAAATCGTGGATACTCACGATAAACATCTTGCCAGCTTCACTTCCCGAAAGCTACATAAACAGTTACGTCTTGGCAGGTTTTCTGACTTGCTCCCTTTTCGTCGCCTTCCCATCCATGTACAGACAGTGGCAGTAGAGACTAAAGTTACGAAGCTTACAGCTGCGGGTACAGTTCCCGACTCTCACGGGATTCCCTCGTAATGTTACGAAAACATTAACACTCCAATACGTTCACAAACATAGAGAAAATAATTGGAAATTGAAAGTTGGAAATTGAAAATTATTTTTTCCGGGGGGTAGTTTGTGTTTTTCGAATAATTATGACATGAGCTGTATAATTATGCATGATTTTTAAATTATAGTATAATGTAAATCAGATAGTTAAATTAAATTTTGAGAAGTCGAAAACGTTGTAAAAAGTCGAAAACAAGTTGTACTTTTGTGCCGCTAAAAATAAGTGAAATTAATAATTCAAATAAAAATAAATTTAGTATGGGATTTGTAACTAAGGAGAAATTATTCTCTAAGGACTTCTTTATTACCTATGCTTGGTTGCTGGGTGGTTGTTTCGTGTTTGCCGTGGGTGCCGTGATGTTTGCCGAACCTTACGGGTTCGCGCCGGGAGGGACCTATGGTTTGTCTATGGTATTCCATCACTTGTGGGGGTGGAGAACCGAGGCTGCGGCTCTTTGTATGGATATTCCGTTATTGTTGTTAGGAATTTATTTTCTGGGAGCAAAATTCGGGATTAAGACCATTATCTGTACGTTCGCTATTCCGGGCTTCATGTGGTTGATTCACCACACTTACGGTTTTGACGCTTTGCTCGAACCGGGAATTACAGAACGTGCGATGCTTCAAGAACCATTATTATCCTCTATCTTCGGGGGTATCGTTTACGGTATCGGTATCGGTATGATCTTTAAATCTCGTGCAACTTCGGGAGGATCGGACATCATCGCCATGATCCTGAACAAGTACACGCATATCTCTTTAGGTACATTGGTAATCATTGTTGACTGTACCATTACCCTGACTACTGTTGTGGCTTTCGGAGACTGGAAATTACCGATGTATTCCTGGATTATCGTGTTCATCGAGGGTAAGGTCATCGACTTGATCGTCGAAGGAGCTTCTGTTCACAAGACCTTGATGATCGTGACGAAAGAAGTGGAAACCGTGAAAAATATTATTCTGAAAGATATCAATCGGGGTGCAACCATATTACCCGCCATTGGTGCTTATAACGGTGATTCCCGTGAGATTATCTATACTATTTTAACTCGCCGTGAAATGATGATTCTGCGTCATCGTATTCGTGAAATTGATCCGGAAGCGTTTATTAACGTGATCGATTCGCGAGAGATATTAGGGCGAGGATTTAAGTCATTGAAAGACGATGAATAAAAAAAGAGCCGGAAGGCTCTTTTTTTATTCATCGTCTGAACGTCCGTAGGGTCACGATACTCCTTCCGACAGGCCATTGGACTTACAGACTTATAAACTTTATGGACCAAAAAAAGAGCCGTTCGGCTCTTTTTTAATACATATCCGTGATATCCCAGACGAAGGCTCGAATACCGTTTTCTTTATTCACCTCGTCCAGGTTTTTAACATACTTCAGGACCAAGGGAACCATCTCTTCTTCCACGATCGTCAACGTGGCCGAGTTCATTTCCGGCCAGGTGTGGGTTCCCATTCTCGGTTCCCCGTCTACCGTCCCGGCTCCGTTAACCAGGGGCCATTGCGTGAATCCTCTGATTTGCAACTGATCAAGGATAAAGGCAACCCGTTCGGTTAGGGCTTGATTATAAGTTATAAATACTGCTTTCTTCATACTGTTTTTGATTTTGATTTTAGATTCACGATAAGTAGAATCGTGAATCTAAAATCATAAATTATTTATTTCTTTTTCGGTAGGTCTCTTTCCGCGTTGAAATCACTCATAAACTTGAATTGTTTGCTAAGAGCTTTCTTCTTGTCGCGGCTACCACTCTTGTCCATGGCTGCGTAAACGGCGGGTACAATCACCATCGTGATAATCGTGGAGAAAATCATACCACCGATCACGGCAACACCCATCGGGCGCCATGTCTCGGAACCTTCACCCACGCTCAATGCCATCGGCACCATACCCAGGATCGTGGTCAACGAGGTCATCAACACCGGACGCAAACGAGAACGACAAGCCTGAGCGATAGCATCGTAAAGGCGGATACCTCTTTCACGCATCAAGTTGATAAAGTCGATCAACACGATACCGTTCTTGGTCACGATACCCACCAGCATGATACCTCCCAAGGCGGCAACGATACTCAACGTCGTATTCGTGATCAACAAGGCCAGAACGACTCCGGTAAAGGCGAACGGGATAGCCAACATGATGATAAACGGCATCTTGAATGACTCGAACTGGGCGGCCATCACGATATAAACCAACATCAACGACAGAAGCAACAACATGATCAAAGAACTGAACGACTCCTGTTGGTCTTCGTAATCTCCTCCGATGTACAGGGAAACTTCTTGTGGAACTTCCAACTTGTTAATTAACTGTTGGGCTGCTCCGGCGATATCTCCCATGGCTACTCCGGCAGCCGGGGTGATCGACACTTTCAGGATACGTTGTTTGCTCTTACGCTCGATATTTGGCGGAGAGAAGTACTCTTTAATCTCTCCGAGTTCTTTCAAGCGAACCCGTTGTCCCTTGCCATCAGTGATCAGGATATTTTCGATTTCGGTGATAGATGAACGATACTTCTCATCGAAACGAACGATAATATCGTATTCCTCCCCGTTCTCTTTAAACTTACTGTTTCGGAATCCGTAGATACGGTTACGCAAGTAAGAACCGACTTCCGAGGTCGTTAACCCGTGACGGGCCAGTTTATCCTGGTCAAGTACCACCCGCAATTCGGATTTATCCTCGTCACGACTGATCTTGATATCCTCTGCTCCCGGAATCGTGCGAGCCTCTGTTGCGATCTTGTGAGCCAGGTTCGTCGTGGTGTTAAAGTCATGTCCCATGATTTCGATATCCACCGAGTTGCTACCCATGGAACCTCCGCTGGATGTCGTTACGGTGTATTGCAAGATATCCGGGAAGCGTTTCAGGATACCGCGGACTTGGTCGGCGATTTCGAACACGCTACGTTTACGATCTTTTAAATCAAGCGTTCTCAAACGCATGTTTAGGATATTGTTACCCGTGCTGTTCATCATGGATGCGAAAGAAGCCTCTTCCTCGCTACCGTATGACAGGTTGATCAGCGTGATTTCGGGAATCTCTTTACGGATAATCGAGTCGATATCCAAGGCGACCTCTTTAGTTATTTCCACGCGTTGGCCGGATTGCATTTTGGCATATACAGTCAATGAGTTCTGGTCATTCTGCGGCATAAAGTCTGTCTTGATCAATTTGGCCAAGAACATGGATGCGAAGAACAGGGCGAACATAGATAAAATTGTGACCGTCTTGTGTACAAGTACCCAGCGGATCAATTTCTCGTAAACCGAATCCAGTTTATCCAACATGGAGGAAACAAACCGGTAGAAACTGAACTTGCTCGAGTCGGTTTTCTCCTGAATCTTCATCAACTGGGAACAAAGCATCGGGGTCAACGAAATAGCCGTTACGGTTGACGTACATACCGTGATACAAACGATCCATCCCAATTGCTTGAACAGGATTCCGGTCATACCGCTTACCAAGGTCAATGGGAAGAACACGGCAACCGTTACCAGGGTGGTCACGATAACCGACAACCAAACCTCGTTCGTTCCGTACTTGGCAGCTTCTCGCGGACGGCTACCGCGGTCGATATGCTTCGTGACGTTCTCCAGAACCACGATCGCGTCGTCCACCACCATACCGATCGCTATGGAGAGCGAGGACAGCGAGATAATGTTTAATGATTCACCCGTTGCAAACAGGTAGATAAAGGCCACGATCAACGAGATCGGGATCGTCAGCGCAATGATAAAGGTTGCCCTCCAGCGTCCCAGGAATAGGAACACGATCAAGACCACGAAAATCAAGGCGTACATCAAAGAGTCCTGAAGATTGTTGATAGACTTCACGATAAAGTCCGAGTTATCCGAGATAATCTGGAATTTGATATCCGCCGGCAACTCTTTCATCGTTTTCTCGATTTCGCTCTTGGCTTGTTTGGCAACGGCAACAGCGTTAGCGTCCGTTTGTTTCGTCACCATCAACACGCCACCTTTACCCCGGTTAATCGTTTGCTCTAGGGTAATATCTTTCAACGTGTCGCGGACAGAAGCAACATCGTGCAGGTAAATCACTTTGTCATTTTGAGTCCCCAGCACGATATTCTTGATCTGGTCACTCTCCTCGAATTCTCCTTCCACGCGCAACGTGTAGTCCATCTGACCCATTTTCACGTTACCGGAAGAGATATCTTTATTTTCAGCGAGAATCTTGTTCCCGATTTGTTCCAACGTCAGGTTATAAGCTTCCATCTTGTTCGGGTCAAGATCGACGTAAACAACCCGCTCCGGTGCTCCGGCAACGATAACGGAGGCCACCCCGTCAACCCGATTCAAACGGGTGATTAACTTATCGTCCAAAATCTTGTCGATACCCGGGTAAGACTCTTCTGCCGTGATAGCGTAGATCAGGATCGGCATCATAGACGTGTTGAAACGCATGATCGTCGGTCGGTCGATATCATCCGGAAGCCCGGACATGGATTTATCCACGGCATCCCGGACGTCGTTAGACGCTTCATCGAGATTCACTTCCCACTCGAACTCCAGCGAAATTACCGCCAGGTTATCGTAAGAGGTGGATGTCATCTCCTTCAAGTCATCCACGGAGTTTAACTGGTCCTCAAGAATCTTGGTCACGTTCTCTTCAATATCGGCAGCGTTAGCTCCGGGGTAAGTTGCCATTACCGTGATATAGGGCGGGTCCATTTTGGGATACTGGTCCACCGGCAATTGTATATAAGAGGCAACACCCAATACCATAATGGCAAGGAAAACCATTAAGGTCGAGATAGGTTTGTTGACCGCTGTATTGTATATACTCATATTTCGAATTTTAAATGTTAAATTTTAAATTTTAGATTATAAGTCATGAATCATAATCTAAATCATTTATTTCGTGATAGAAAGCGGTGTTCCGTCAACCAATCGACCTTGTCCCACGACAACCAGCTCGTCTCCCTCGTGAAGCTCGTCACTGATCAATTCAACCTGATCCTCGAAACGTCTACCCAGGGTTACAGCGACACGTTTCGCCTTGCCGTCCTTGTTCAGAAACACGTAACGATCGTTTGAACCTTGCAATTTCAACACGGCAATAGCGGGAACAACAATAGTCTCCGTGTTACCGATGAAGAAGTTGATAATACCGTACATACCCGGTCTCAGGGCCTCGTCCTTGTTCGGGATCAGCACTTCAACCGTGAACGTTCTGGAAGCGGGATCAATCGTCGGGTAAACGATATTCACGGTACCTTCGAACGTGCGATCCGGGAAGATGTTGCTCTTCAACTCCACTTTGGTTCCTTTTTTCACGGTCAGGTAATATTGTTCTGACAAGTTGATTTTAGCCTTCAAGGGGTTGATCTTCTCGATAGCGATAACCGAAGGTTTGGTAGCTCCACCGAATGCGGCACCCGTGTAAAGTTCTCCGTTCTCGAAATATTTCCCGGTAACGATACCGTCGAACGGGGCTTCCATCTTGGTGTTCTCTTTCAGGAAATCAACGTTTGATTTGGCAACCTCGTATTGCGTTACGGCTGCATCGTAAGCCTGTTTCGAGATACTTCCCGTCTCGTTCAACTGAACGGCACGATTATACTCCGTTTCAAGGTTTTTCAACTGGACTTCTGCCTGGTGCAATTGCGTTTTGTCCATTTCCACCAGTAATTGACCTTTCTTGATCCGGTCGCCTACTTCCACGTGAATCTTCTCGATTCTTCCGGTAGAGGCCGGAGCGTAAAATACTTGTTCGTCTGCTTCCAAATTTGCCGTGTAGTCCAGTGTTTTAGCTATATCTGTTTTTTCTAGCTTTTGTACTTTCACGGGGATCACTTCCACCGCATCTCCGTTCGACGTTTTATCTTTTTTGCCGGAACAACTGGCAAGGATAGCCAATGCTATTGTCGATAAAATAAGATTCTTTACCATTGTATTTCTTTTTTGTTTTTATTATTCAAATAATTAGCGTGAGAGCTGGTTGTATAATCTTTCCAAGCTTACTTGTGCTTGCAACAACGTGAGTATTGCGTCCGTGTAATTCGTTTCGGCTTGCAGATAGTTGTTATTGGCTTGCGTCAGGTCAAGACTTGAAACCGCTCCCAGCTCGTATTTCCGTTGGTAGTTTGCAAGAACCCGTGTGGCGACGTCAATATTTTCCTTTTGCAAGTCATAATTTTCCATCGCGTTCTTCAGGTTAAATTTTAACTGTTCGTCTTGCACGTTAAGCTGGTCCTCCAACAGGCTCTTTTGCAAGTACGTTTGTTCCAGCGTGATCTTTGCTTGTTTCACTTTCGAGTCACGTTGCAGGCCGGAGAAAATCGGGATACTCATCGTGATACCGGCCGTGTGTTTCGGGCTCATGTCCAGTTCCGGTTTCAGAATCTTGTAATTGAAAGAGTAAGATCCGGAAATGGTGGGCGCGTAACTCCATTTCTCCAATCCCAGCATCTTCTTGTTCAACTCGGTTTGTGTTGTCACCAGTTGGAATTCGGCATTATTGTTAATATCAAATTTTTCCAGACTCAGGCGGACCGATTTATCGTTTTTCAGGAAGAAATCCAGACCATCCGAGAGTGTGATCGGCGTGCCCGCTTCCAGACCCAATTGGAGACGCAACAAGTTGTAATTAACGGCAACCGTTCTCTCCATCGACAACATGCTGTTTTTCAGTTGGCCCACGTTGATACGAATCTGATCCACGTCGGTAATCTCGACCGTTCCGGCCTTGTACATATTGTTCGTGTGCTCGTAAATCTTGTTCATGTTCTCTAGGTTCTGGCGTAAAATCTCCAGCATCCTCTCGGTAACAAGCACGGTATAATACGAGTTGTAAATATTCTCTGTGATATCCAATTCGGTAATCCCCACCTCTTGTTCCGTCAAGTGTACCGCGATCTTGCTTGTTTGCAAACCTAAAATCCATTGACCGCTGAATAATAGTTGTTGCAAGTTTAATTTCAAATTAGATTGATCTTTCATTTTAATCGCGTTTCCTCCGAAATCCATCTTGTATCCGAAGTTCGTGTTGTAATCGACCGTACCGTTAATCTGGGGTAACCCCTGCGATACGGATTCCCGTACTTTTTGGCGGTACAAATCAATATTCATCTGCGAAGATTGCAGTTCTTTGTTGTGCTTTATGGCGAACTCTATCGCTTGCTGCAGCGATATCGTTTGCGGTGCATCCTGGGCGCGGAGCATCCATGGCACGAAAAGCATTAGGAGGAAGAGTGTCATTCCTTTTTTCATAGACTGTTAGATTTAATTATTTATTTTTTCCGGGAAATTCTCACGTGTTTTTTTCTCTTTTGCAAAACTCATACCAAAAATATGTCTCATGTTGTATTTATACATTATTTTATCATTTTCGCTTCTTTCTTTAATCGTTCAAACTCTTTTATTCCTTTTTCCGTGGAAACGGCATAGATAAAATTGACAAAAATCGTGGTGATGATAACAGATAACGGGTAAATGATCTGGCTTATGACCTCCGGTTCCCTCAAGAACTGGAGTTGTTTACCCAAGAGATACAGTTGCAATTCTTTATCGACATCATCCTTGAAATATTTTTTCTTGATCCCGCTGTCTAGTAAGGTAACCAGGAACTCTTTCGTGAGGGTCGCGTCCTGTTCCACGACCTTCTGGTACACGGCGGGGTGATACTTCTTCATGTCGTAATAGTTTGCCGGGATACGGCTACCCAAATCACTTTCCATGAAATCTTTAATCCGGCTTATCACCTCGATCGGGTTCAGCTTGTCAAGCCCTTCCGTGTTCGCGTTCTTGATCCTGACCCTTCTTCGGTAGAGCATAACCTGTTCTACAACATCATCTTTATTCGTGAATTGCTGGTAAAGCGTTTTCTTGGATATCTTCAAGTGTGTTGCAATGTCGTCCATGGAGGTACTTCTCAGCCCGTATTTTAGGAATAGCTCCGAAATACTGGCTAATAGCTCCTCTTTGAATTGATTCGTATTTTCTTCCATAGGCGATTTAAAAATTTTATCTGTTATCACTCGGAAACGTTTCGTGGGTGATTCGTTTCCACGTGCAAAAGTATACAAATATTGATCCATTCGTGATGCCTGTTTGTTAATTTATTGTTAAAATCAAAAAATCGCCCAAGGCGAGTTACAAATTGTAGGTTTGCAGGTTACGGGTTCTTGGTTCGCAAATACAAATCTTATCATTTCTACTATGCTTGGTCTGGCTACCATGCAGACATCTATGAGGTGGTTTTCAATATCGTGATTCGGTGTGTAAACTGCCGTATATCAGGTATTTCACGGGGGAATACATCCCTTATATACCTTATGGACTTTATAAACTTTATGGACTCTTTTCCCATTTTCAATTACATAAATCGTATCTTTGCATCATGATTGATCAGGCTACTATACAAAAAATTTTTGATGCGGCCGACATATACGAGGTGGTTTCCGATTTCGTGAGTTTGAAAAAACGGGGGGTGAACTATCTCGGATTGTGTCCGTTCCATAACGAGAAAACGGGTTCTTTTACTGTTTCCCCGGCGAAAGGCATATACAAATGCTTCGGTTGCGGGAAGGGGGGAAACGCCGTGAATTTCATCATGGAACACGAGCAGATGTCATACGTGGAAGCCTTGAAATACTTGGCCGAGAAATATCATATCCCGGTTGAAGAGAAAGAATTGACCGAGGAACAAATCAAGGAAAAGACCGAGCGGGAGAGCATGTTGATTGTGTCGGCCCATGCCAACGAGTATTTCCAGTATCAATTGTGGAATACCGACGAGGGACGTTCCGTCGGCCTGGGCTACCTGCGCCAGCGGGGAATCAGCGACGAGATGATCCGTAAATTCGGTCTGGGCTACAACCCGGAGGGCTGGGGCGCCTTCACGAAAGCGGCTCAGGAAAAAGGTTACAAGAAAGAATTCCTCGTGAAAACGGGATTGACTATCGAGAACGAGAAAGGACTTTTTGACCGTTTCCGGGCGCGCGTGATGTTTCCTGTCCTCGATTTGGCGGGTAAAGTCATCGCCTTCGGTGGTCGGACGATGACCTCCGACAAGAAGATTTCAAAATACCTGAATTCTCCGGAGTCCGAGATTTATCACAAGAGTAAAACCCTGTACGGGATATTCTTTGCCAAGAAATCCATCGTGCAACAGGATCGTTGTATACTGGTGGAGGGTTACACCGACGTGATCTCCTTCCACGCCAAGGGAATCGAGAACGTGGTGGCTTCCTCTGGGACCTCTTTGACGATCGAACAAATCCGCCTGATCCGGCGTCTGACTCCCAACGTGACGATTATTTATGACGGGGATGCCGCGGGAATCAAGGCATCTTTGCGGGGAATTGATCTCGTGCTGGAGGAAGGTTTGAACGTACGGGTACTCCTGTTACCGGACGGTGAAGACCCCGACTCTTTTGCCCGGAGTCATACCCCGCAGGAGTTGTCCGATTTTATTGCGAACAACGAGACCGATTTTATTAATTTCAAAACTAAGTTATTGTTAGGTTCAGCGGGAGACGATCCGGTCGAGCGTGCTCGCCTGATCACGGATATCGTGCGAAGTATAGCCAAAATCCCCGACAACATCGTGCGTTCCGTTTACGTGCGTGAAACCGCCCACCAGATGGACGTGGAGGAACGGGTGCTGTACACCGAGATTGCTAAAGTCCGGCTGAAGAATGACGAGCAACCCTCGAAAACCCCGGTTTCCATGCCCGAAATGCAGGTAACTAACGTAACGAGAGGGGCAACACCTTGTGATATCGAGGAGAGCGTGTTGATTCGCTACCTGCTTCTATTCGGCGATAGCGAGCTATATGAGGAGGAACGTAACGGTTACATGCGAAGCGTGAGTGTCGGGGAGTTTATCATTCGTGAATTGTCGGAGGACGATCTGGAGTTATTGAATCCCGTTTTCCGTTCCATACAACTAGAATATCAACGGCAATACGAATCACCGTCATTTATCCCGGCTCGCTATTTTATCTCTCACCCCGATATCAAGATCAGTTCCATGGCGGCCAATATCCTAAGCGAGCCTTACGAGTTAAGCAAAATTTGGTATAAAATGGAAAGTTTTGTCGAAACCGAGCAAATGAAGCTGGGTGAGCTTCTTCCCAAGATTTTGGATAACTACAAGATGCGAAGAGTGGAAATGCTTTCACGAGATATCGACAATCGCATATTGGAAATGCAGAACAACAAAAATTCCGAACAAATTTTGGAACTCTTGAAACGTAAGAACACAATCAACAAGATCCGGGGCAAACTCAACGAGAAACTCGGGCGTACAGGGATTCACTGATTTTCGCCAGAGGCGAAAGTTGCAGGTTAGCAGGTTACAAGTTACAGGTTACAAGTTATAAGTTAGCAGGTTTGAAAGTTAATACCGGCGATAACGGGGTGTGTTTGTTCAATACGTTGATATATAATGGATTGTTGTGTGTGAGTTCAAATAGGAATGCATTTTTACTAGGTGATGACTACCTTATGAATACTGTCATGAACCCTATATGAACCTTATACGAACCCTATATAAACCCTATTTAGAATAGGGTTCATATATATGTATTATATACTAATTAAAATTTTATATACGGTATTGATACAGTAGTCAACAAGTACTTATATTGTATTTCATATTGAAATCACGATGAATAGAATAGCATGTGTCAAAAGTTATTTACAAAAATGACTCTTGACACGCCTTCGTGTAAGAATTAAATTCGGGGGGAGTTGTTTGTTTTATTGGGAAAGTACCATGAGTATGTAGTTGCCATTCCTGCATTCGATTTGTAGCGTGGGGTCGGCTTTCAGGTTAGCACGTAGCAAGCTGATATATTTTTTCAGTTCTGAGTCTTTACCCTCGTTTGATTTGTTCCATATTCCTTGAACTAGATAAGTTCTATTGGCCACTTCATGATTCTTTGCACACAATAATTGCAGAAGACGTCCTTCGATGCCTTTTAGTCGTGTGGTTTGCCCGTCGATCGAGAGTTCTCGGGTTACGCTGTTGTATGTCGTGTGTGGCGAGAGTGTATACAAGTGAGGGATATTCATGCATTTTTTTATTTTATCCCGCACACGATTTATGTATAAGATCAGGACTTCGGGCCGTTCTTTACAGATAAATGTGTCGGCTCCGGCATCCAGTACGGCCACTTCATTAGCGGGTTCGCCGTGGGAGGTGTACACGATGATATGGATTTGCTGGTCGTGTTCCCGGATCTTCCGTGTCAGCTTCAACCCACCATTTTCCCCCATATCCAGGTCCGTAAGGATGATATCCGGTTTCCACTCCTTGTATATCTTCCATGCTTCTGCCCCGTCCGGTGCGATCATGACTTCGAAGTTCTCTTTTTCAAGAATCATTTTTGTGAATTTAGCCCCGATTTCATCATCCTCGGCATAAAGTATTTTTACCTTCGTTTCGTCCATGGTCGTGTTATTGTTTGTATTTGTTTTTGATCTTGGCTTTGCGGGGTAAGGTGACGAATAGCGTGGTGCCCTTGCCTTCCTCGCTTTGGATATCAATTTTTCCCCCGTGTGCGCGAATCACGATGCGGGCATAATGTAATCCCAGCCCGTGCCCCTTGATTTTCTTGTTACCCTGGTGGTCTCCCCGGTTGTAGCGTTCGAACACGTGTTTCAGGTTCTTGAGAGGGATTCCGAACCCGTTGTCCTCGATTTGGATTAGCACGTGTTGGGCATCCTGGTCTGTGCACGTGATCTGTATTTTTACCTGATCACCGGAGTATTTCAATGCGTTGTCCACGAGATTCTGGAAAACGGCGAACAGGAAATGATAGTCCCCCGTGATGATCGGGTTGTCGGACCGGAAATCGACGTCGATATCAAATTGTTTGTTTTGGGTATTCCAACGATCTTTTTGTTTCAATGCTTCCAATGTTTCCTTGAGGTTAAATTCCTTGACGTTTAGCTGTAGCCCGTGGGCATCCGTGGATTGGAGCAACATCCGATTGATCGATTGTAACATCTCGTTGAGTTGTTTCCGGTTGTCTTCGAGGAATGATTCTTGCTCGTCGGGTGGCAAGGTCGGGAGGAGATAACAGGCTTTAATCTGGTTACCAACCGGTCGCTTTAGGTCGTGTACCAGGTTGTCAATGAATGATTTCCGGTATTCCCCGCTCTTTTTCTCGTTGCGAATCGTTCGGTAGAAGTTGACAATACAAATGATGAACAGGGCGGAAATGATTATAGTTAAAATAATAGGCCAAATAGCCACTTGAATAAACAAGATGGCAGGGTAGTTGTACGTGGCATACAGGGTATCACCGGAAATAAAGCCGAGGGGTTCGTGATATTCCGGGGAAGAAGGGAGTTTCCCGTGGTGTCCAGGGTAGGAATCTTTTATTTGTCCGGTACTGTCTCCGATGACAAATTGCAATGCGAGAGTTTTTAGTTGCACGGAATCTAACTTTGTCTGCAAAAGGGTGTAGAAATTTTTTAAAGTCCATGATTCTGAGTTTCGGATGTCATAGTCACTTACTTCGGAGATTTGCCGGATATCGTCTTTTTCGTTTAATTGAAAACTTATTGTTTTTTGATTGATTCGATATATTAATTTTTTGATTGATTCATTGTAACTGACAATATCATTATTATTTGAGGATTTCATGTTGAACTGGTAGACAGCTCCGGTAATTATATTGTTATACCAATGTAAATATTGAGTTTTTTCTTCTTGGTATAAACGATACAAGTGGATAAACTGGTTACCTAAGATGATGCAAACAGCAAGAATGATAACATATCGTAAACGGCGATCCATATTTTGTGTTTGTTATATTCCAAAGTTATGAAATTTGCAACTTCAATGCAACCTTTTTATTCTTTTTTTTGTAAAAAACAATCGTTTTTTTGTAATCGGTTGGTAGATAAGACTTAAAGAGTAGAAAGTTCGGTAGCCGGTAGCGATTTGGTAGCTGTGCGGGTTTCGCTGCATTGCTTCGCTCTGCTCTTGGAACTGATGCAAATATAGGAATTTTGACCGAAAAAGGGAAATGTTTCGGGGATTTTTTATTTTTCGGGATTACCGGATTACAGGAAAAGCATAAAATCAGGAGGCGGTGCAAAAAACGAGGTTGCACCCGTGGTTTTACTCGAAGTGTAAAATGTTGATTTTCAGTGTGTATTTCTGTGGTGCAAGGTGCAGCTATATTTATATATATAGCTGCACCTTGCACCAGCCACACAGGGCTGTTTTGCGGCTTGCACCGATATTCTTTTAAGTTTCTGTAAATGAGTTGGTTTTGAGTTTTGGTGTTTGTTTCGGGGGAAAGGTGGGATGAACGGGATGTTCCGATAGGGCTTGGCGGCTTCGTGTTTGCCCTGCAAGGGCTTGGCAGGTGGGGTGGCTGGAATGTCGGGCTTAGGGCAGTCTTGGGGCTTTTATTCAATCCTTTGCCCTTTGCGGTCGATGTAATACCAATCATCGCTTTCCCAATAGTGGTATTCCCCATCCGAACCGGGAGCTTCTTCCAGTTCTCCCGTGTCGGTTACTTTCGCCTTCCCGTTCTCGAAAGGAAAGCCAAAAGCGAAGCGTGGTTCTACGAGGGTATTGCCATGCTCGTCCGCATATCCGATACGCCCTTTTTCATCGACGATGCGGTAAACGCCTTCCTGCACGGGGTCGTTGCCGTTGTCATACCGGTACGGGACATAGAGGCTTGCGGGATGGCTGTTGCCGGAGGATATGGCCGTGCAGCGGTCATGATAAAGGGTGAACAGCCGTATTTCAAGCAGGATGGCAAGGACTGCAAGCACCGTGCAGACAAGGAAACGGAGGCGATAGCGTTGCCGTACCGATACATGGAACGCCCCGTAATAGTCGTGCATCATGCGGTAACGCTCCTCGGTATAGATGCGCATATTCCTCCAGAGCAATACGGGGAACGGCAGTATCAGCGGGAAAAGCGTAAGGCGGTCGTCTGTTTCGTAAAGGAAGCGGACAGCCGGAGTGCCCAAGAACTGTAAAGCGATGGCGACAGGAAACAGGAGGCAGGCGAACTGGACCACACTGATGACCGCAAAACTACGATCCGGGAAGCCGTGCCGACAACTGCGCCACGTCTAATAAAAGAGGTGGTCGAAGAATCCGGGGAGCTTCGGCCGACTGGTTCTTTTATGTGGGGAGGCTTTCTTCATACGTTGCGGCTATATAGGTGCAAATAAAACGTATTTCTTCCAAACGGAAAAGATTTTTGCGGTGAAACTTTTTGAGTGATTGGACTTTTCACTATTTTTGCTTTGATGTATAACGGTTCGTCCGTAAGGTATGAATTTGGCTTTTTCTGTTATTGCTATGGAATGGTTCGATAAGATAAGCGAGTTTATGGAGGGTCTGCCGGAGTGGTTGCAGGCGCATCCGAGGTACGGCTACCTGATCGTGGCGGGAATCCTGCTGCTGTGGCTTGTGGGGATTGCCTGCGGATGGCGGTGGACGTACTCCCGTCCGGGAAGTTGGGAAGGGAATTTCTGGCTGGGTACGCTGGGTGAAAGGAGTTACCGTTTCTGGCTGGGGCTGATCGTTGCCGCCGCAACGGGATGCGCCCTGTTGCTGTTCTTCGTAACGGGATAAGCAAGCGGAAAACAAGGAAAGGAGGAAGCTATGTTCAAGGAACCGGCATACTGGATGTATTACTTCTGGAGCAAGAACAAACGTGCAAGGAAAGACAAGGCGGTTATCTCCAATGCCACGTGGACGATGGCAATCCTGTGGCTTCTTAACCTGATGGCTCTCCATCTTTTGTTCGAGGCATGGGGATGGGATATGCTGACGGGCTGGTTCTCTTCCCTGACGGACAAGGTGGAATGGAGCAGGTTCAACCCGGTTGCCTATCTGTTCGCCGCAGCGACGCTCGCTCCTTTTATCTGGATTGCCAGAAAGTTGTATTACCGTCCTGCGAAGCTGAAAGCGATGCAGGCGAAGTACGAGACAGTGGGCGAATACCGGAAATTGCTCGGTCAATGCCTGTTCTGGCTGTATGTTATCGGCAGTTTTGCATCGTTCTTCATTATAGCCGAACAAAAGAACCATTCCAAGGAGCAACCACTGATCGAAAGGTTGCAGGAGATACGGGACGGTAAATATCCCGTTGAAAAGACGCACTCACCAACCGGCGAATGACTTTCTTCCGGCTCCCCCTGCTTACTGTCATGCCGTTCTGCGGGTGGAACCGGTACAGCCTTTCTGTTTTTCACGATTGAATATCCGGACCTATGGAGCAAAATCCGAATCTGTAATTCAAGGAAATATCGTGACCGATACGGGGTGTCGGCAGGACATCTATTGCAAACAATTTGTAATTTCGTGTAAGATTTGTATTATTTAATATCGTATTGAAACAAAATGAAACAGAATCTTACACTAATTCTAATGAATGAAGCCGTCCGGGAGGGATGGCGGGAATGGATGGAAAAGGTACGCAGGGTATTGCCGCAAACGGATGCGGAGCGTCCGGTGACATGGATTGCGGCGGAACGGCTCGCACGGGAGAACGGACGGATGGTGCGGCTGGTGGAGCTGCTGCGGGAACACCGCCCCGTACTTTCGTACCGGGTGAAGGAGGAAGCCGGACTGCTGATACTGGTCGCCTATCACCGCCACGGAAGCTCGTCAGACTTCCTGCTGGAAACGGCGGAGGCGTATTTCCGGGAAAGGGACTGCGGAGGATTCCTGTTCCTCTGCCGGATGCAGGCAAGCATCAACGCCTACGACGAATACCCGCACCTGAACGTGCTCTGCAACCGTCTGGCGGGACTGCTGTTCCGCTTCCGCCGTGAACGGGCGTCCGAGTACCGCAAGGGCATACCGCCGATGTTCGGCAAGGCGGACTTGCAGGAGGTGGAAAAGTACCTGCCGCACCTGCGGGGCTGCTCGTTCCGGGAAGAAATCGCACTGGCTCTGCCCAAGGTGAAGAACGTGGAGGAACTGGCACGGGAATGCGCCATGTCGGTCAATACGCTGGGACGGCGTTTCAAGGAGGAGCTGAACACCACTCCGCACCGCTGGCTGACGGAACAGCGGAAGGCGCACGTGACCTCCCTGCTGGCGGACACGGACATGCCCCTTCAAGAGATTGCCGACGTGTGCGGCTTCGCCACTCCGAGCTACCTGTGGGACTTCTGCAAGAAGCACCTGAAGGCTACTCCTGCCGAAATCCGTGAAATCGCCCGGTGCGCCCGTACAGTTTAGCCTCCCTTTTCCAGCCCTGCCGTGAAAAAACGACCGTCCGGAGCCGATTGGCGGACAATCCGAATCCGGCGGTGAAGATTCAGAACGCCCGTTTCCCTGCCGTCCGCTAACTTTGCGCCCTTATAAACAACATGAAACAAGATTTATATGGAAGAATATTTTAACGGGCTGCTGAAGGAGGTGGATCAGCGCATGGCGACCACAGCCCCCGGCATGGACGGCAAGGAGGTGATAGGCGTCTGCCGTGAGATGGTCTCGTACCTGAAAGGCAAGAACCGGGAACTGAAGGAGTACGCCCTCGCCCATCCGTTCGCCGGGGACGCAAAGGAGATCCTCTACTTCAAGTATTACAAGCCCGCCCTGACGGGCAGGCTGCTGTACTATTACCGGGTGTACCAGATAGAGAGCGGCTGCCCCGCCTGCCTGCGTGTCGCCGAACCGTACTACCGCAAGGCGATGGAGCGTGCCGAGCGGATGATGGAACGCTACCTGCCCTTTTACCAGTATTACCACAGCGGGGCGACGTACCGGGACAGCTACTATTTCCTGCGGGCGAAGGGCGAGCTAAGCCCCGAGAGCGGCAGCTTCGTGCTGGACGAGGAGGCGGAGTTCTCCACGGGCTACGACATACTGGCGGCACGGCTGATCTCGGTGGAGATGCTGCTGGTACACCTGAGCCGCCGGATGGAGCGTGCGGCGCAGGGGACGGAAACGGAAGCCGTGCCGGAGAAGGAACACCGCTGGACGAACACGAAGGTTGCCGCCATACTGCTCGTCTATGGCATACACGTGACGGGAAGCGTGGACGAGGGCAACGCCGAGATCGGCGAGCTGGCTGCGCTGTTCGAGAAGCATTTCCACGTGGATCTGGGCAACGTGTACCACGCTTTCGGCAGGCTGCGGGGGCAACAGAACCCGACGGCGTTCTTGGACGAGATGAAGGAGAGGCTGCTGAAAAAGATGCGGGACATGGATAGCCGGTAGCAAGTTGGCAACGGGGCGGCAGGACACGGGAAGGGAGCGTCCGAAGGGCTGGAAAGAGCCTTCCGGACGCTCTTTTTTACCCCGTCTCGGTCCTTTTTACCGCCCGGAACGGCGGCAAGGGCGAAAATGCGCCCCGAAAAAAAATCTTTGCCAAGGTGCTGATATAGTGGCAGGAAAAACCGGCGAATCGGGCGACATTTGCGGCAGAAACCTAAAAATGAGTACGACAATGGAAATAATGACCATCGAGAGCAACGCCTACCGCCTGCTCGTGGAGAAGATCGAGAAGATAACCGCCTACGTGGAGGAATCCCGGAACCGGGAGGAAACGGAGCGCAAACGGAAAGAGGAAGCGGAAAGCCCTGCGACCAAGGGACGGAAAGCCGACCCGAAGTGGATGACGCACAAGGAGGTGTGCGAGGCGCTGGACATCAGCCACCGCACCCTGCAACGCTACCGGCAGAAGCATATCATTCCCTATTCGATGATCGGGCGGCAGATACGCTATCCCCGGCAGGCTGTCGAGAGCCTGCGTGAGCGGTGGATGGTGGAGACGCCCGCCGCCAAGATCGACCGGATGATAGCGGAACATCCCCTGCATAACCGAAAAAACGGCAGCTATGGTAAGAAAGGAAGAAGTGCTGGCAAGAACCAGTAACGGGCTGGACGTGTTCCGCCACTACCTGCCCGTGAAGTGGCGGGTGGGCAGGAACTTCCTGAACCCGCTGTACGCCGACAGCAAGGCTTCGTGCAACGTGTATTACGACCGCCGGAGCGGTACGTACCGGATGAAGGACTTCGGCAACGGGGACTATTCGGGCGACTGTTTCTTCCTCGTGGCGAAGCTGAAAGGGCTGGACTGCCGGAACGCCGCCGACTTCGTGGAGGTGCTGCACACCATCGACCGGGAGCTGTGCCTCGGACTGGACGGGGACAGCCCGACCGACGGGACGGTGGGAACCGGGGGCTGCCGGAGATTGCGGCCCGTGCCGGGCGCAAGGGGCGGCGGTGCCGGGGAAGCCGGAACGGACACGGAAGAGGCGGCAGTGTCCGCCGACCGTCCCGAGCCGAAGCCCTACCGGGCGGCGGAGAAGCCCTTCACCGAGGGGGAGCTTGCCTACTGGGGCGCATCGGGCATCACCGTGGAGGTGCTGCGCCGCTACGGGACGGTATCGCTCGCCGAGTACCGGGGCAAGACGAGGGAGGGCAAGGCGTTCGGCTTCAGCTCCACCCCGGCGGAACCGATGTTCGGGTACAGGGGGAAATGGGGCGTGAAGGTCTATCGCCCGATGTCGGAGGTGCGCTTCGTCTATGGCGGGCACACGGGCGACAACTACTGCTTCGGGCTGGAGCAACTGCCCTCGAAGGGCGACCTGCTCTTCCTCACGGGCGGCGAGAAGGACGTGCTGACGCTGGCGGCGCACGGCTTCCACGCCATCTGCTTCAACTCGGAGACCTCGGTCATCCCGGCGAAGACCGTGCGCAAGCTGGTCTATCGCTTCAAGCACATCGTGCTGCTGTACGACACGGACAAGACGGGGCTGGAATGCTCGGAGAAGCACCGTGCGCAACTGGCGGAGTACGGGGTGAAACGGCTGGTGCTGCCGCTGCCGGGGACGAAGGCGGAGAAGGACGTGACGGACTACTTCAAAGCCGGGCACACGAGGGAGGAGCTGATGGGGCTGTTCCTGAAACTGCTCGACACGCTGTACGGGGACACGCTGGCGATGCTGAAATCGTGCGAGATCGACTATGACCACCCGCCCGAACAGGCGGTCGCCATCGTTACCGCCGGGGACGTGCCGTTAGGCTCGGAAGAGAACATCCTCTGCATCACGGGCGGCGAAGGGACGGGCAAGAGCAACTACACCGCCGCACTGGTCGCCGGGGCGATCATGGAACGGGAGACGGACGCCGATCTCTTGGGGGTGCGGGTGGAGCCGAACCGCAAGGGGCGTGCGGTGCTGCTCTACGACACGGAACAGAGCGAGCAACAGCTCCACAAGAACACGGGGCGGCTGCTGCGCCGTGCCGGGCGTGAGCGGATGCCGGAGTACCTGCACGTGTACTGCCTGACGGGGATGTCGAGAAGCGAGCGGCTGACCGCCATCGTGCAGAGCATGGACCGGTACCACTACCTGCACGGGGGCATCCATCTGGTCGTCATCGACGGGGTGGCGGACCTGATCCGCTGCGCCAACGACGAGGCGGAGAGCGTGGCGCTGATTGACGAGATCTACCGGCTGGCGGGAATCTACCGCACGTGCATCGCCGCCGTGGTGCATTTCGTGCCGAACGGACTGAAGCTGCGGGGACACCTCGGCAGCGAGCTGCAACGCAAGTCCGCCGCCATCCTCTCCATCGAGAAGGACGAGAACCCGGAGGTGTCGGTGGTGAAGGCGTTGAAGGTCAGGGACGGCAGCCCGCTGGATATTCCGCTGATGCAGTTCAGATGGGACAAGCAAGCCGGGATGCCCGTCTATGTGGGCGAGAAGCCGAGGGCGGAGAAAGAGAAGCGCAAGGAAAAGGAGCTGGCGGAGATGGCACGGGAGGCGTTCGCCCGGCAGGAGAAGTACGGCTACATCGAACTGTGCGAGCTGATACAGGAGATGCTGGAAGTGAAGGAACGGACGGCGAAAGGCTACATCCGCTATATGCGGGAAAAGGAAATCATCGAAAAGGAGGGCGACTGCTATGTACACGGACAGGGAAGAGTTTGAGGGCTGGATGGAGCGCATCATGGAACGCTTCGACCGGACGGAGAAATTGCTGGAAAGGGTGCTGAAGAAGAACAACACGCTCGACGGCGAGGAGGTGCTGGACAACCAAGACCTGTGCCTGCTGCTGAAGGTGGGCATCCGCACGCTGCAACGCTACCGTGCCATCGGGGTGCTGCCGTACTTCACCATCAGCGGCAAGGTGTTCTACCGCACGAAGGACGTGCACGAGTTCATCCGCACCCGTTTCGCCGACGTGGAGGAACGGGCTGCGAAACGCAAGGAGAAGGAAGCCCGGAAAGAGGAAAGGCGCAGGAAAAGGGGGCTGTTCCCGTGAGAATGACATTTTTCTGACGGTGCTTTTAGTGGATGAAGCCCTGCCGGATCGTGAGATTAGGCGGGGCTATTGTTTTGTTATTCGGGAAGTTTCATTATCTTTGTTCGCACGAAGACAGAAGGCGGTGCTCTCGGGCACGGTCGCTGTCGTGACATAGAAGATTCATGCCCGGCTTGGAAGCAGGCGGGGATTGATATACATATTGTACGTTCGCTGAACGTCTTGAAGTAAAAAACTGGTAATTTTTGATAAGCAAGACGAATGGCGCAATGTTCATGCTGTATGCTTATACGGCGTGGGCTTGCCTATTCTGCTTATCGGGTAATACCAGTACCTTTACTTCGGAATAGCGTGAGTTCACGCTGTTCTTTTGGGTGCGAGGCGGACATAATCCTTAAAAACACATTGATATGAAACAGATTACCTTGCACGTGTACCAATCCATTGACGGTTGTCCGGTCAGATCGGACAAGTATTTCGATGCGGCGGTGGACGCCTCCGGCTGCGTGCTGATCGACGAGGAAACCTACCTGCGCATTTACCTGAACCATCTGGGCTGGCCGCTCACGGCAAAAGAAACTTTGGTCGTGACGGACGGCTGTATTGATTTGACGGAGAAGGAACGGGTGCGGTTTGTTACAGGGGATGCGGCAGCGGAACTGCGGGGAATAAAAGCGGACGGCGAAGGTACGGTAACGGCTTACGGAGCGGAAACCGGGGCTTTGCTCTTGGATAACGGGCTGGCGGACGAAATCGTGGTGATAACCGTGCCGGTACTGGTCGGCGGCGGTGAGAAGGCACTGGAGTGCGGGCTGAATGACGACAGGACGTGGGTCGTGCGGTCGAGCAAGGTATTGGAGGACGGGAAAATCCGGACGGTGTACGGAAGGGTATGCCCATGAAATGCAAAAAGCCACTGAAAAGTGGCTTGGGTCATTCAGGAAAGGATGACGGGTTATAAAAAAACGACCCGCCGATTTGAGCATTATCAAGAGGCTTGGCGGGTTCTATTGGTGCAAAGATAAGGTAAATTCTTTGAAAGACAAAAGAATATTAAATTTAGGTAATACCGTTGCCTAAATTTGAGGTACAAAATAACAAAGGTGCATCAATGATGCACCTTTGTTGTATAATATGTAACTGACAAACATTACAATGCCGTTGGCAATGACTGAGTGTCAATAATTCTCTTTTTATAAAAGATTTTTTGGAAAGAAGACAATACACTACTGTCAATCCATTTAGAATGTGAAGCAAAAAAAGTATCGGCAACCTTGATATATTCTTTGGGTGCCTCACATTTTCTTAATGAATTGGAAATTAACATCATCCCTTTAAGTTTAGACTTAAAGAATCTATTTTTTAATCCATTGCGGTACAGAAAATCAAAATAGACCTCTGCATCGGCAATGTTGAGATTTGCCAATTCAGTCTGAAGCTCTTTCCAGTAGTAGTTCGTCATTTCTGACGATAAAATAACCACTAACAAGCTCCGTCCTTGCAAGGGGATTATTTGAAATTCTTTATTTTCCATTTTACCAATTATTACATATATTATTAATAATAACAAGGCAGTCCTTAATAATGTTTACGGCTTCATCGTATTCAAGGGTTCTACTTGTTTCCACATTAAAACTGTCCACATGGAATGTCGAGTGCCTATGTTGATTGAAGAATGAATATCCTTGTTCCAAAGCCTGCTTCAAATGTAGATTGTTGTCATACGTTCCGATACCACTTTTAAAGCAATACGCCCCACTATTATTTTTCTGAAAATATGTCCCGTATTCGTCAAAATCAGGCGCATCTTCCAAAAGACGAGTGCGCAATACCGCATCTAACGCTTTCAAAATGCCAAAAGTATAACATCCATAATCATCCACCTTAACCGCAGAGTTAGCCAAATTGATTGAAGTATTGATAAAGTTTTCTATCACACTTCCATCAATATGCTCTCTGTTTCCAATATACTTGCTAAGGTCGTTGTCTAATGCATAGCCAGCACGTGCTTGGATAGCAAACACTTCTTCTATAGCTTCGGAAGGAATGGAAGATATAGCTTGCAACACTTCGGTTATAAATTCCACATAAAATGATGTGATACATCCTTGTACCATTAATGTTCCGTTATTATAAAAGATAACAGAAACCTTAGCATCGTATTTCCCTTTCAGATGATATTGGTTCCGGATGTTCGGACTCTTATCCGTGTTTACTTCGGAAACAACAACATTATTATATTCTTTTACCGCTGAAATCAATGTATCAAAATCATCGCTCCTTACACCTTTCAATTTGAAGCATTTTTGATCCATATCCGGTATCGCAGTCTGTTCCACAATATACTCCCAACAATCCTTGCAAATTCCATTCAAAGTTCCATTTTTGCCTTGTATATTATGAGAAACTTGTCCACCAGTAATAAAACAATTTAATGTGCTTTTTTCCTGATTTTTTATATTGATAATCTCTATCTGCTTTTGCTTTCCTTGGTTACATTCCTTTATGTGAAGCGTATAAGCAGGGCGGGCAGCAATAAATTCTTTTGCTACTTCATCTATTTTCTCAATAGCCAGAGAGTATTTTTTAGTCGCCATTACATTCAAATTGGTCTGCAAAGTTATACATTTTATTTATATTACAATGTAGATCAGTATATTATTAACTATATTATTAATTTACAAGAGAACTACATGGTTGTTTTTTAACAATTGTGCTTAAAAGCCTTTACGGGTACAAGACCTTGAAATCCCGTGGGCTGCCGCCGTCTGTCAAGCCGTCCTGCCGGAGCCGCCGGAGGGTCTCGGCTGCCGATCCGCTGCCGAAGTTGCGGACACAGTACAGGCGGGAGAAGCGGAAGCGGCGGAGGTGGACGAGCAGGTGCTCCACGGTGAAGACGCCCAACTCCCGGCACGCCCGGACGATGCGCTGCGACAAGCCGAAGGTGTCGAGCGGGGTATCGAGCAGGCGGCGGAGCCTGCCCGGTCTGCCGGGCTTGCCCCGCTGTTGCGCCACGTCTTCGTAGATGGTGGCGACCCGGTTGCGGCTGAACAGGGCGGCAAGGGATGCGCCGTCGATCATCAGGATGCCGTCGAAACGGGCGTAGGCGATGTGGTTGCCGTTCATCCAGAGGGTGATGCGCAGCTCGTCCGTGCCGCAGAGCCGGGCGGCTTCCGCCACGGTGATCCAACCGATGCCGTTCATCGCCTGCGCTCCTTTCCTTTGGGCTTGTCCGTGCGGGGCGGGAACCCGTACACGGTGCGGAAGTCCTTGTCGAAGGTGAGGTACGCATCGAAGGGCTTGCCGTCCCTGCTCCTGAAGCCTTTGATAAGGGATGTTTTGCCTTTGGTCACGAGGTCGGCAATCTGGCTGTCGGTGAGCTGCTTCTCCCCCTTGTTGCGGAAGACGGTAAGCCCACAATCGACGTTGCTGCACTTGGCGACCTTCGGGTAAAGGAGGATGCGACCGGAACGGCACTTGGGACACGGGATATGTCCGCCGTCCGCCACCGATACCTGCACTTGCAGGAGTTCTTCGGTAATCTGGGCGGCATAGACCTCGATGCCCTTGCGGAAGGTGTCGGGATTCATCTCCCCGCTCTCGATCTTGGCGAGGGCGGTCTCCCACTGCCCGGTCATCTCGACATCGGCGATGCGCTTGTCCTTCACTATCTGATACACGGCAAGCCCCTTGCCGGTCGGTACGAGGCTCTTCTTCTCCCGGCGCACGTAGTCCCGGGCAAAGAGGGTCTCGATGATGGAGGCACGGGTGGCGGGCGTGCCGATGCCGTTCCCTTTCAGGCTGTCCCGCAGCTCGTCGTCTCGCAACTCCCTGCCGCAATGCTCCATCGCCGAAAGGAGGCTGCTCTCGGTGTGCAGGGGACGGGGCTTGGTCTGTTTCTCCACGCACTCCGCCGATTGCAGGGGGAAAGCCTCGCCGGGCTGCAAGGGCGGCAAAGCGGCTGTACCCTCGTCGTCCTCGTCCCGCTCGTTCCGCACGGCACGCCATCCGGCAGACCTGACGACCGTTCCCTTGGCGGTGAACACGCTGTTTCCCGCCGTGAAGGAGACGGTGGTAACATCCTTGAGGCAACGGGCGGAGAAGGCTTCGAGCAGGCGGGCGGCTACCATGTCGTACACCGTGCGCTCGTCGGCGGACAGCTCGCCGGGCAGACACTCGGTGATGATGAGCGCATGGTGGTCGGTAACTTTCCCCGCATCCACGCTGCGGCGGTTGAGCGAAGCTCCTTTCAGGGCGGCGGCATGGGCGGCGAAAGCCGGGTACCGCTTCAGCAGTGCGATGCGGTCGGGTATCTCGTCGAACACATCGTCCGAGAGGTAGCGGGAGCCGGTACGGGGATAGCTCAACACCTTCTTCTCGTAAAGCGACTGGGCGACGGAGAGGGTCTTGTCCGCCGAGAAGCCGTACCTGCCGTTCGCCTCTTTCTGCAAGGCGGTCAGATCGTAGAGCAAGGGAGGCTCTTGGCTCACTTCCCTGCGCTGCACGTCGGCAACCTGCACCGTCCCCGTTGCGGTAACAGCGGCGAGGGCGGCGTTTGCCGCCGGAAGGGTTTCGTAACGCAATTCAGAGATGGCGGCGAAGGGCGTGCCGTCCTTTTCCGCCGTAACCTTCAGCCGGAAATAGGTCTGCGGGGTGAAATCCCTGTTCTCCAGATAACGGGAGCAGATCATCATCAAGGTGGGCGTCTGCACCCGTCCGAGGGAGTAGATGCCCTGCCCGGCGGCGATGGAAAGCGCTTGAGTCGCATTCAATCCAATCTCCCAGTCGGCGATGGCACGGGCTTCGGCGGCACGGTAGAGGTTGTCGTAGTCGCTGCCGGGCTTGAGGTTATCCAGCCCCTCCCGGATGGCACGGTCGGTCAGCGAGGAGATCCAGAGGCGCAGGCAGGGCTTGCGGCAGCCAAGGTAATTGTAGATGTACCGATGAATGGCTTCGCCCTCACGCCCGGCATCGGTCGCCACGACGATACGGTCGGAACGGTCGAAAACCTCCTTGATGACCTTCAACTGTTTGAGCACACCGGGATCGGGCTTGTACTCCTTGCCCTCCCGTATCTGGCGGGGGATGTACTTGAACTCCTGCGGCAGAATGGGCAGGTTCTCACGCCGGAAGCCCGTGTAGCCGTATGCTTCGGGCATGGCGAGCTGGACGAGATGGCCGAACGCCCAGGTAACGAGGTAGCCGTTACCTGAGAGGTAGCCATCGTGCCGCTCCCGGACATTCAACACGTTTGCTATATCCTTCGCTACGGAAGGCTTTTCAGCGATGACTGCTGTAATCATATTTCTTTAATTTTTAACGGTTTGACAAAAGTTATCCCGCCGCTCGGACGGGATAACCGGGTAATTCATTTACAGAATGGCGGGGGAAATCATCGGCGGACACCCCGGCTGCGCTTGGGCTTGTCGGGCTGCTCCTGCTTCTGTGCCTGTTTCCGGTCCTCTTTCTGCTCCTGCCTGCGCTCCTGCTGCTGTTTCTGCTCCCCGGTGGGGCGCTGCTGTGCGGATTGCAGGGCTTCTTTCAGGTTGCGGGTAGCCTCGACGGTCTTGCCCTCGGAATTGACCGCCACCTGCACCTCGTTCTCCACGGCGGGCTTGACACACCCCTCTTCGAGCGCCGCCTTGTAGTCCTTGGGGAACATGAAGGCGGGCTTCTCGCCGGGCTTCCATGTGATGTAGCCTTGGTAGGCTTTTCCTTTCTTGTCCACCAAGCCGGAGACCTTGACCGTTCCCCCGGCTTCGAGTTCGAGGCGGGACTTCTCGGTAAGCTCCTGCTTGCGGAAGGTCTTCGGCACCTCCTGATTGGCGGTCTGTTTCAGGTTCGCCTTGTACGCATCCATCGCCAGCCTGCCCCGGTCGCCGAAGAGAAATTCGAGCTGCATCTTGGCTGCGCTGAACTGCACGGGTGCCGGGTAGAGCTTGGGCTGCTCCCCCTCCTTGGCTCTGGAAAGGAACTGGCAGACCACCGCCTCGCCCTGTTTGAGCCGGGCTATCTCGTCCGGGGTGAAGGTATGCCCGTTCTTCTCCGCCGGGATATTGACCTTGGAGAGCGGGAAGGCGACCAGCTCGTTGGTCTTGAGGTTGCGGCTGACAAGGGCTTCGACCTGCTCGCCCGCCCGGTTGGTGACAGTCGCCGGATGCCCCATGTTGCCCGTCTGCCGGAGCACCTGCTTGTCGGAGTCGGTGATGTCGTAGCCGAAGAACTGCTTCTGCATCTTCTCCGGGTCGAGGATGCCGTGGCTGCACACGGTCAGCCTGCCGTCCGTGCCGGGCTTGAGCGAGAGCTGGCTGTCGTTGCTGTGCGAGATGCCGTCGAAGTGGAAATGCACCCGGACGGTCTTGTCGGTCTGGAAGCCCCGGAGCATCTGGTCGAGCATCCCGTTGCCCTCGATCTGCTCCCGCTGCACGCCGAGGGCGGCGAGGCTGTTCCAGTCGATGTCCTCCGGGCGGTACTTGTACTGCGGGTTCTGTTCGGTCTGCCCGGCGGACTGCTGCGGCGCACCCTCCGGCTGTTGCTGCTGCCCGGCTTGGGTCTGCTGCTGCGCCTGCACGGGCGGCTGCACCTCGTACTGCGCAACGAGCGGCTCGCCCGTCTTGACGGACTGGCTCTCCCGTTGCCGGAAATCGGCGGCTACCCGCTGCACCTCCTCTTCCGGCACACGGAAGAAGTGGAAGCGGGTCGGGTCTTTCAACTGGTTCCAGAGGTTGGAAAAGAAATTCGAAAACATATCGCCGTGGCGATCCACCCGCAGGAGGTCGTTGTTGTCCTCCAGCGGGTTCTTGGTCTGTAACTCGCCGTCCTTTACTCCGCTGACGGCTTGGAGCGTGCCTTTCTCGTCCATGACGAGCAGGATGTCCATCAACTGCTGGCTGCTGTCCGGTCGTTCGTCCATAATCTAATGTTTTTAAATGGTGAATACTATTGGTTCTCAAGTGAAACCGGGCGTAAATATAGAGGGAGAAACACGGGGAACGTGCAAGTCCGGGGCGGGCTGTCCGCACTTGTCGTCCGGTTCGCAGGTTTGTCGCAGCCCTTTCCTGTGAAAAATACAAAAAAATCATGCCCCACACGCATTTTTCTCCTCCGGAAAACGGCGATAATTCGTTGTTTTCTCTATATTTGTAAAATATGGGTAATGAGGGACACGGTCTGTCATTGCCACCCATGCGATGCGTATGAAAGTTTATCAGAGCAAACCGAGAATAACGCTTTCACCTGCCATCCGTGACGGGCAGAAATACGTGGAAGTGGAGTTCGACGAGGACGATGCCATCCGGCTGTCGCTGTCGAAAGAGAAGGGCGTGCGGTTCGAGGGGGACAGAGCCTACCTGCCGGAAGAAGGCTTCGACCTGTCCGGCTTTTTCGACCGCCATGTGGAAACGGCGTATATCAATTACTCCGCCCTGAAAAACACCTTGCCCAAGAAGAGCGGGAAAACCAGCCCCGCCATCCCGCCCGGCTATGCCGAGACGCTGCGGCAACTGCGGTACAGCGAGCATACCGTCCGTGCGTACACTGTCTATTTCAGGGAGTTCCAGCAATACTTTGCGGGAAGAAACCTTCGCTACATCCGACCGGAAGAAATCAACGCCTACATCGTACACCTGATTGACACACGGAGGATCTCGTCGTGCCAACAGAACTTGCGCATCAACTCGATCAAGTTTTATTTCGAGAAGGTGCTGGGACAGGAACGGAAATGTTACGAGGTAAAGCGAGCCAAACGGGAACGGACGCTGCCCGACGTGCTGAGCAAGGAGGAGATAAAATCCATCCTTGACGCAACCGGTCCGGACATCCGGCTGTTCTGCATGTTCTCGTTGCTCTACTCCGCCGGGTTGAGAATCAGCGAGCTGCTGGACTTGAAGCCCCACGACATCAACGTGAGCCGTTCGCTGATACGGGTACGGCAGGGCAAAGGGAGGAAAGACCGCTACACGCTGCTGTCGAAGCCCCTTGTCAGGAAGCTGACCGAGTACGCCAAGCTGTACAAGCCGCAGGAATGGCTGTTCGAGCGGTACAAGGGCGAGCCGTTCACGGAGAGCATCGTGTCGAAGAAGCTGAAAGAGGCGGCGAAGGAAGCCGGAATCACCAAGCGGGTGTACCCCCACCTGTTGCGACACTCGTTCGCCACGCATCTGATCGAGCAAGGCACGGACTTGAAAATCGTAAAAGAGCTGTTGGGGCACAACCAACTGAAAACGACGGAAATGTACGTGCATATAGCCGACACTTTCAAGAGCAGCATCCGCACTCCATTGGATGATATTCTTGAAGGTGATAATGAGATAGTTAAATAAGAAAATAACAGCGAAAACCGCTGATAATTACATGTTATCGACCTGAAAAGAACAAGAAATGAA
>NZ_QUHC01000002.1:0-507022 GCF_003479425.1 Odoribacter sp. AF15-53
AGATGGGGCAAATTAGTGCGGATTTTCCAGTTTGTACACCATTTCATCGAACTCATAATTATAAAAGTCCAACAAAGAAGACTTAGGTACTAAAGGTTTACGTGATTTAGACTTAAGCCGTTTCGTTATCACATAAATGTCCGTACGGGGACCATATTTAGTCGAAAAAGGATACGTTTCTGTACATCCAATTCCATCAGCTATTGCCTTATTTAACAATGTTCTTAACGACCGAATATTTACAGAAATTCCTCCCTTTTTCCGGGGTCCCCCTTCTCTCTTGGGACTCAATTGTGCTTTTTCAAAAGCTACCACGTAGTTAAAATCTATATCTGCAAAACATTTTTTGCAAAAGTGACTGTCGAACTTCCGCAAATAATAGAGCATCTCTGCAAAAATTTTAGCCGAACCGATTTGATTATTTTTCACCAAATTCAAAATATGCTCAACTGCAAAATTTTCTACCGTGTCGCCACTTACTTTAAGCGCAAGTTTATTTATTACAATTGCATTTGTAAGTATTAAATTTTTCTCTCTATATTCATTAACGATATTATTTATTCGGGTGGCTAACGAATCAAGCACCACGTTTGTAACAAATGCTCTGTCTTTGTTACGTTTAGTTTCCCGAACTCTTTCAAAATCTTGTTCCCAATCATCGATTCTTGCCAAAAGATCATCTTGGGTTAAAATACTTCGTCCATTAAAATTAAATTCTATTGCTATGGGATAGCTTCCATCTTTACGTTTTCTATCTGTCGTTTTGACAAGCATAAATCTCCATTTTTTATTATTCCTCCTTGGCATATTGTCTAAATTTTTGTGAATTTTTTCCGTGATTTTTCCGTGATGATTTCGTATATTTTTTGCTCAAAAACTACTTTTATGCTTATACGTGCACAAAAGACTCGTAAATAATACGACAAAATCAAATTCGTAACACATTAATTATCATGACAAATATAGAAGACCAGGAAAGAAGAACAATGAATATACACATACAAATCTTAGCCTTCCAAGCTGGGGGTCGCGGGTTTGAGTCCCGTTTTCCGCTCTCTGAATAAAGCACTTACGAAAGTAGGTGCTTTATTGTTTTAGGCGGTTTTCATTGGGTCTTGAGCATTTATTTAAACCAAAGTTTAAACCGAGATTTAAAGGCTCACCTAAAAAATTAGGAGGACTCTTTGTTTTTCCAAAACTCAATATGATTTATGAATATCACGATTCACACGAAATCATCCGAAATATCGAGAAAATAAAACAAAATTTTCAATAAATCCATTACCTTTGTGACGAATTGGTTCCGGGAGATTAAAACATCAACCGGATGAAAAGGGAATCGGGTGAAAATCCCGGACAGTCCTCGCTGCTGTAAAACTCCATTCAACGTCTTGATATATACTTTTTCCACTGGTTTACGAGAAATCGGGAAGGAATCGGGACGGGAGCCAGTCAGAAGACCTGCCATTCATTAAAGGCTGTTTTTACTCGAGGGATTAGAGAAACAGTACGAAAACAAACATACAATTATAATTTTAGTGCAGGTGTATTGCTTTTGTAATCCAATGCTGCCAGTTTATTTATGGAATTATTAAAAAATCTTTTCGAGGGAAGTCCCGATCTTTGGGGCGGCGGAGTAGCACACTCCGTGCTTATTTTATCGTTAGTAATCGCTTTTGGCATAATGCTAGGCAAGGTAAAAATTACCGGAATCTCACTTGGTGTCACGTGGATTCTTTTTGTTGGAATCGTTTTCGGCCATTTCAATTTAAGCCTAAACGAACATCTACTTCACTTTCTGAAAGAATTCGGGTTAATCCTATTCGTTTATTCCATCGGTCTACAAGTAGGTCCCGGCTTTTTCTCCGCATTCAAAAAAGGCGGCTTCACGCTGAACATGCTAGCTATCACTTCCGTTTCACTGAGCGTCGTGATCGCTATTGTCCTCTACCTCGTGACAGACACTCCTATCACGACCATGGTAGGCATCCTTTCCGGGGCAGTCACCAACACTCCCGGCCTAGGAGCCGCCCAGCAAGCCAACAGCGACATAAACGGCATTGATGCTCCGGAAATCGCTATGGGATACGCCGTGGCTTACCCGTTAGGTGTAATTGGTACGATTCTAGTACTACAAAGTTTGAAATACATTCTGAAAATTAATGCGACCACGGAAGAAGCCGAAGCAGAAAAAGGACTAGGACACTTACAGGAATTAACTGTACACCCTGCTTCACTGGAAATTATCAATAAAGCTATCGACAACAAAGCCATCAAGGATATCCAGCCTTTAGTAAACCGTAAGTTCGTGATCTCTCGCATACGCCATCAAGGTGAAAAACAGGAACTGGTTAACTCGGAAACTATACTTCACATCGGGGATCAAATACTCGTGATCTCCAACCCGAAAGATATTGAAGCCATCACCGTATTTTTTGGTAAACAAATTGATGTGAAGTGGGAAAATGAAAACACGAACCTCGTCTCCCGTCGTATTCTCATCACGAAACCCGAGTTAAACGGGAAAACTTTATCTCAACTCCGGATTCGTCGGAACTTCGGAGCCAGTATTACCCGGATAAATCGCTCTGGCGTGGATCTTGTGGCAGCCCCTAACCTGCAACTGCAAATGGGAGACCGTGTCACGGTAGTCGGAAGTGAATTAGCAGTAAGTCATGCAGAAAAAATACTCGGCAACTCGCTAAAACGCTTGAATCATCCCAACCTCATTCCCATATTCATAGGTATCGCCTTGGGATGCGTGCTGGGAAGTATACCATTCATGCTCCCCGGTATCCCACAACCGTTAAAACTAGGACTAGCTGGAGGTCCCCTTATCGTTTCAATCCTCATCAGTCGTTTTGGCCCACACTACAAATTAATCACTTACACAACCATGAGCGCCAACTTAATGGTTCGAGAAATCGGGATTTCCCTATTTCTAGCCTGCGTTGGCTTGGGAGCCGGGAAAGGCTTTATCGAAACAATCGTGAACGAGGGTGGTTACGTGTGGATCGGCTATGGAGCAATCATTACCATTTTTCCGCTACTTGTGACGGGACTAATCGGACGTTATGGTTGCAAACTGAATTACTATACGCTAATTGGTATACTTTCCGGCTCCAACACAAATCCTCCCGCACTAGCCTATTCCAATGACCAGACCTCGTGTGACGCTCCGGCTGTAGGATATGCCACAGTCTACCCTCTGGCCATGTTCCTTCGGGTTCTTTCAGCTCAATTACTGATTCTTGCTCTGGGATAAAACATTTTAAGCATCAATTCTTATCACATGTACCAAACAAATCCAGAAGCATGAAGAGGAAACTACACATAAAAACAGAGGAATCCGGCCAAAACCGGACTCCTCATCACAAGATTTATACCACTCTTATTTTACAAGTTCACCCTCCTTCACCTGCTCGAAAGTCGGGTTATAACCATTTTCAGAGACGACCCAAGTCCCTTCATCTTCAAGCTTACTTATAACTTTTTCCAATCCCTCGAAAGAGACCAAGCCTGCCTGTTTCTGAATATTGATATAGTCGGCATTCTCCAACGTACCAAAGCATTTCAAATCGGTAATCACATTATTATAATTATTTGCACTATAGGCATTTGAAGTTAATACAAGCCCCCCAACTCGTTTCAAATTAGGCACACGAATCTCTTCCAACATCTTAACCGGTCCATTTTGATAACTGGTACTAACACGGAACTCTCCATCTACATTTTCCAACACCGGCAAATTCAACACCGAAATAACCCCCGTGTAAGTCAAAGCTCCCACCTTTCGCAAAGTTGGAAATTGCGTAGGTTGCATTTGTTGAGCACTACTACCCTCCGATAAAGTTAATGTTCCTTCTACCTCTTCCAAATCAGGAAAACACATGGCTGCAGCATTAGCCGAATAACCCAAATTAGTCGTAAGCTTACCCACTTTTCTCAAATTTGTGAAATTAAATACAGCCGGTTCTTGCTGGACAAAACAAGAAACAATAAGTGTCTGAACATTTTCTATACCTTCAAAACGAATACCACGGCAATTATTCAAAGTAACTTCCCCCTCAAATTTCGTATTACCGCGCAAAACAAAATCAGATCCGACATTATTGAGGGTCAACTTATCAATAGAGAAGTTCGAAACATCCAATCCCTGCAAAGCAGGAAGGGCAGAAAAAGAACATTGTGTAAAATGCGCCCCGTGCAAATTAGTTAGGAAAGAAATCTGTTCAACCTTCTCCATATTTTGGACTGATAAAATAGAACCAATAGACTTCAGTGCATCAAATCCATTTATATTCGTCACATTATTCATATTGTTCAGAGTCATTGTTCCTTTAATGGAAACCAAAGCCTTGAAGCCGCTTATCTCCTTTGCTGTTCCATTCAATACAAAATTTCCCCCGACTTGAATTAAATTATTAAACCCGTCAAAATTTTCCGCACTGGCTGAAAATGTAAAATTCCCACCAACCTCCTTCAATGTATTCACATCCGTGACAAAAGAAGGTAACGATAAAGATCCTTGTACAATTGTTAAGGCAGAAAGATCCAAATCATTCAGTTTATTACAAAACTCTACAGTCAATCCTTGCGCCCCGATCTGACTTAACTGTTCCAAATTCACCTTCTCCAAATCTTCAATATAGTACACTTTGATACCTCCTGCCGACTGTAATTGAGAAAAATTATATTCTTTCACCCGATGAGTCCACTGTAAAGTCAAACTCTCCACGACTTCTCTCAACTGCCCGAGCTCCACCTTCTCCAACGACCCGGTTTGTTCCAAAGTAATTCCCTCTGCCGAAACCAAAGCAGGAAATAAAAGTTCTTTCAGCCGATTGGAATTCCTTATCTCCACTTTCCCGCCAACCATATTCAACCGGGGTAACTCCACTCGTTCCGGGAAAAGCATGTTACCATTACGCCCCGGGAAAGAAAATTTCCCGGCAATTGTCTGTAAAGCCGACAAATCCATATCCCTGATATCCCGTGTTTCAAACGTGAAATCTCCTCCGACACTCTCTAACGCACTCAAATTTACCGTGTAAAGAGTGTCCGCGGAAATAGAAAAATTTGAACCTACCTTTTTCAAATTTGACAAGTTTATCTCTTTCAACCCTGTCAAACCAAAAGCCCCATATTGAGAGGCACGGGCAACCATAGTAAATCCACCAACTTTCTCTAAAGATTGCAAGCCATCAAGAGAAACACCCCCATAAGTTGGATGAATCGTCACTTTTCCGGTAACCTCTTTCAAAGAAGAAAGAAGAGAAAGAGAAGTCAAAGTATCCTCTTTCACGGTTCCCACTAATTTACCTATCACCAAATTTCCCTCAATCTTGTTGATTCCCCGCACCGCAAAAGCCTCTATTTCTTCCGAGGTTGTCAATACTACATCCCCGGCTTGTACCGCAAGAGTTCTTACAACCAGGTATCTGTAAACACGTTGCGTTTGATTGTAAGAGGTAACTGTAAACATCCGCTCCTCACCCCAATTCGTGATCGTGGAAGGATCAGGATTCAACGTGGCATTTTCACTTGCGGTAAATTCCACTACCGCATTCTCAAAAGACACACCTTCCGGAACAGAAAGGATCAGCGAATCGCCGACAATACTACCCGCATAAGTATTCTCTCCCTGCACCAAGCGAAAGGATGTTATATAGTTCTCATTCCCGGAGAACAAACTATCGTCATCCTCGCAACCGACCATAAAGCCCGCGAGAACAAACCACAAAACATATATAAAATTACCTATTTTCATATTCTCTATTTTTATTCATAAACTACTCTGGTTTCGTCCACTGCTGCTTTTCTGTCAACTCTTCATAAGTCGGATTGTAACCATTATTCTCTACCTGCCATTTAGATGCCGGACAAGTAGATATAGCTTTTTTCAATCCCTCGTAAGAAATCATGACCTCATGATTCACTAACCGGAAACCACCGATACTTTCAAGTCCGGCAAGAAAATCCAAATTATCTAACTTCTTATTTACCTCTGATGGATTTTCATTCCATGGACTCGGCGTGGCTGGACGGATATCCAATACTCCTTCTACGCTCCGTAACGAGGGATAAAGGATCTCTTGCGGCCCATAAGAACCTCCCCACCTATCCTGATATCCTGTCTTGAATACCAGATCGCCCCCCACCGTGGTCAATAAAGGGAATGTTTGATCATCATAATTATCAATAGACATCATAGCATTTCCACCGATATGTTCCAATTTCGGGAAATGATATTTCTTTATATTAGAAAAAAGTCTAAAATTTCCACCAACCTCTTCTAAATCCGTAAGCAATATACCATCCACGTTAGAGTTTGCCCAGTAAGAAAAATTTCCGTTAATTTTACGTATACCGGCAATTTCAACTGTATTGCCACCCATACCCAAATAACCGATAGTAAGATCCCCGATTTCATGAAAACCTTCTAATTTCGGAAAATACCCTCCGAGATTTTGTAAATTGAAGCCCCCGGCAAAAACATCATCCCCGATCACGGTTGTATTTTCCAGCCCGACACCATTAAACTGAAGTTCATTAATTTCCGTTCCCCGAATATCCAACCTCGTGATTCCGGCAGAAATAACCAAAATTCCTAATTTCTTCAAATTGGACGGTAATTTAAAATCCTCTGCCGCAAAATTTAATGACAACACTCCCCCCACGGACTCTAAAACAGAAAATTGCTCCGGATTAACCCCAGCAAGCGTAAGACTGAAATTATTATCCACGGTTTTCAAGAAAGGGGCATTAAACTGATTCACATTCGGGCAATTCAACGTGATCATCCCGGCATGGGACAACACGGGAAAAGACACCTCGTACAAAGGATTATTTTCCACCACCAATTCTGTGGCAACATCCTCTAACAAGGGCATGTAAAGCAAGCCCAAAGCACCTTTACCCACGGTCAATTTATCGCAATTCCGCAACACGGGAAACTCCAATTTTTTCAAAGAAGTCATCGTCGAGGCAATGGCACCTCCCACTCGTTCCAGTGACTGGAACACGATACCTGTCATCCCCGTTTTTCCATTCAAATTAAGCCCCCCGCTTATTTGCCGCAAAGAAGAAAAATCCGAGGTCACGAAAGCTGCCGCCAAAGTAATAGTTCCCCCCACGGACTCCAAACGAGGACAAAGAATCTCGCTGATAGCATTGCTACCGATATTCAGATCTCCACCAACACGAACCAAGTGATTGAATGTCATACCCCACAAACTATCCACGTAATTTATCATGAAATTTCCCCCGATCTCTTCCAGATTATCCAATCCGGTCAACTCATATCCCATGAATAAACGGTTGATCGTAACATCATTCGCCACACTTTTCAAAGAAGATAAAGCCTCCAACGAATGAATCGTATCCGTGCCGTTCTGACGACCGATAATCAAACTGCCATCAATTCGGGTCAACCCTTTCGCCCCGAAAGCATCCACATCTTCCTGTGTGTTCAAAATAACAATACCTTCAAAGGCTAGTGCTTTCTTCTCCGGTATATAAAGATATCTCCTTTCCGCACCACTATATGAAGTCACTACGAAATAGATTTGCTCATCCCAGTTGGTTATCACGGAAGGATGCGGTTTTATAGAACTGTTTTCACTGCACACGACACTCGCCGTTACATCGTTCAATACAATTCCCTCGGGAGTTTCCAATATAATCGTGTCTCCCTTGAACGAGGCATCATAAGATATTTCTCCCTGTTTCAAACTAAAGGACGTGATAAAATTATCATCTCCGACAAAAGGGTCATCATCATCCTCACAACCTACAACAAATGCCAAGGCAAAAAGAAGAATCGCCCGTAATATATTCTTATTCATAACGTATAATCTTTAAATAACTACTTTTTAGCTTTTAAACGCAAATCCATCGCGGCAGAAGACTCGGTAGAAACTTCTCCCACGGCAGCACCTTGTCCCATCTGGGCTGTATGTACTTTCACGAAATCAATATATTTCAGATTAGCCGGACTTCCGTCTTGCTGGATGGCATTTTCAATCCTGAATCCTGCCGGATCATTAATATTATCCACGTATCCCCAGTCAAATCCCCAGTTGGTTTCAAGCCCTTCCGTCTTGAATTGATTTCCCAGACAAGTACCGGTAAGAATATAATATTCTTCTTTCATGAACCAAGGATAATAACCGCTGTCCGGGTGATAGGCATTACGAGCCAAGAAACTCAGGTTACCGTCATTATCAATAGATAACACATCCTGCTTCTCCGCTGTCGGACGATAGTATTTCAAAGCATATCGCTGCGTGATACCCGGCTTACCGGTTTCACTCCCTTTCAATTCATACCATGTATCATCCGGAATTCCATTTCCATTCTCATCCTGGCTTACCCATACAACACCACATTCGCACCAATACTTACCAAGAGGATTACCCACGATATCAAAATCCGCTTCTCCCAGCCCGTCATCTTCCACACTATGGTCAAATCCCAAAATAAAATAACCTCCCCATGCCCCCAGAGAAGCAATCCAACTGGTACCACCGCCATTATCCAAGCTCGTTTGTATCTGTCTACGGGCATCTTCTGCTGTCTGATTCTGGGTAAAACGGATAAATTGCCCGGGAGCCGGTATAAACTCAAAACAATGATTCGAAATATAATTACTTCTTGACGTCACCTGTCTAAAATAAGTCCCTTCCTTCGGAGTACACTGCACGTAAACTTTCGTGGATGCGGTTTTGCCATTATCCGTTGCAGTAACATCAATTTCATACGTTTTTCCCTCCACGGATGGAGTAAAATCAAAACAGACCGAAGTTTGCCCACTCTGTACCTGTCCGTCAACTTTCCACTCGTAGACCGCTTGATCGCTGATAGCAAACTTCACGGGAGCCAGCACGACATGCTTACCGATCGGACAAGTCATCGTAATAGCTTTATCTAGCATCGAGGGTAACACGTAGCGTGCATTATCGAAAAACAACAATGGTTCTTCCTCGGGAATAACCGACACGTTGATATTTTTCACGTCAACACCATCCTCGTTCGTTACCTTCAAGGCAAGAGTGTACACGTTTATATCTTCTTCCTTAAACATATAAACAGAATCATGCGATACGACCCTTCCGCCATAACTCCATTCAAACGTGGTCGTTTCATCCGTGTATTCCGTTTCAGCAGCAATCTCTCTCTCTATGCCACAATAAGCGACCGCAGCCGTTTCCAACTTAATTTGCGGGCTAAGCCGATCAACTACCGTCACTTTTACTTGTTTCTCCACGCTCCCGTTATCTGCATCCAAACGGAAATTGACAAAACACTCGCCCAAAGTTTCCCCCTTGAAATAATACACCGTATCATCCGCCACGATCTTCCCCTCCTGCTTCCAAGCATACACCGGATTTAGCGCATCTTTCACGTGAACACAAAGGGCAACCTCTTTCCCGATTCTCACGTTATACTCCCCCGTTTCAGAATTAAATACGAAATCAGGATTACCCACGTCAATCTTTTCATCGTCATCATCACAAGCCATAAAAGCCCCGACAAAAAGCATCATCAATAATACAAACTTTAATTGAACATCTTTTCTCATAATCATACATTAAAATTATCTATCATATTGCAAAGAATTTGTTGTAAACACGATATGCGCAGGAATATCTCCGGTCTGCACACTCCACTTCTTCTTTCCTCTCGGAGTAAAACAATAAAGGGTACCCGGGGTAACATAATCCCCAGCATCCCCAACCAAAATCTCTCCATTTTCAGGATTTACCGCTAAAGCATAAGGAGTCACTATCAACTTATCTGTCCCGTCTTTGATAAAACTGCGACTCACGACACGCCTCATTTTCGTGTCGTAAATCGTGTAGTTAATTGTCCATTTTCCCGTGATCTTACTATATTCCGTGCTATACGAGTAGAGAGAATCCCCACAAAGATATAGCTCACTGGCAGGAAAATTCAACGTACCCGCCACCATATCCGTCTTGGAATTAATCACGTAGGTATTTGAATGTACATCATAATAATCCCCCCGGGAAGTCACGTAAATCAACCCGTCCCGATCAACCCGCATCCGATGAAGGTTAATTGCAACCGTAATCTTTTTTATCTCCTCGAACGTTTCCAAATCAATCACGGATACAGTATTATCATAATTGGGTACCCTATACCCACCCGAATTTGCCACGTACAATTTATTTCCGACAATTACCATCTCCTCCGGCTGATACCCCACGGTACATGAACCCACTACCTGCAAAGTTGCCGTATCAATTTTCACCACTTCACCCAAACGTGCATTTGGATCTATCAACACCGGGCCCGCATACGAACTGACATAAGCATAGCCATCCTTGAAAACGATATACCGACAATTCGTCACCGTTATTTTGGAGATTTCTTTCGCCGTGTTCACATCCATAACCTCGATCAAATGCGAACAATTAATCACGGCATACAACTTGCTTCCGTATATCTGGATATCATTGCCCACGTCGCCTAACTCTTTCACCACATTTGGATTACGTTCAGGAAATATATTCTTGTGATATTCTCCCGAAGCATAATCAAAATAATCCAACGAAGCTTTATTACTTCCCATATTTCCTTCGTTCAACAAGAAAAAACCCTTCACGGGACCAAGTACCGAATCACTTGGAGTAACTTTAGTCACCACTGACGGGATAATTTCATCATCATCATCTCGACAAGAAAAAATCAACAACATTCCCAACAGGAACATGAACATCCAAAATCCTTTCTTATTCATATCTACACCATTATTTAATTAGATAACTTATACTACACTATCTCAGATTGCCACATTAATGATAAACTTCACATTCGTCCCCGGCATCGGGTAACATTGTACGACCTCATACTGTTGATTGAAAATATTGTTCAATTCGACGGTCAACCGGATTCCCACACGTTTCCATGAAAGATTTTTTGACAGGGAAAAATCACTTGTGTACCATTCTTTCGCCCTGTTTTCCGGGATATTCGCACTCGCCTCGTAACGTTCTCCCGTGTAAATAAAACTATAATTCAAGAACCAACTCTTGTATGTTCCGTTTAATATTAAAGAACCGCTATGCCAAGGGATATAAGGAATTTGATCCCCGTAAAAAGGGCTCTCTTTTTTCGTGAAATCTTGGGCTTTCTGGTACGTATAACTTACTCGGGTATCAAACAACCAATCTTGCCCGAATCGCCAGCTTCCCTGCAAAGCGACATCAACACCCCGAATTTCAACCTCTCCCAAATTCACCATTGTCCAACGGAACTGGTTAGAAGTCGGCATAGCGATAATTTTATCCGACACCTCATTATAATACGCATCTGCCTGCAACTCGAAACGTTTCAAGCATCTTTTATCAAACACCCGGACATACGTTACTCCCACGTTATATTGATTGGTATACTCCGGCTTCAAATATATATTCCCGATAAACGTGTAATACAAATCATTCAACGTAGGCATCCGGAAAATCCTTTTATAAAAGGCCCGCACGTTGAAATCCCCCGTCTGGAAAGGTTGCCATGAAGCCACCAGTGTTGGAGTATACTCCTGCATATCATCCGCAGCACCATTTTCTACTTTAGTACGTTCATGCACAAAAGTACCCAATAAATTTGCCTGCAATTTAAATCTTTCAAAATGCAATGCGGAGGCAACCGCGACCAATGTTGTATAACGCTTTGGATAAACAAAATTCACAAGGTCCGCATTCAACTTATTCCATTGAAAATCCACTGAAACATTTATATTCCAAAAAGGAAAAAGAGTGAACATATTCGCTGAAGAAAAATAAACCTCATGCTGGCGAAAATGATTATTCACGTACATCGTACTCACATCCAAACGCGGGTCAGAAAGATAATGCAAATAGTCATAAGCATATTTCCCATTTATCAACAAACTATAAAAACCGAGGTGCTTCTGGAAAGAGCCTTGTAGAAAAAAGTTCGTATCCCATTGCCGATCTTGATGTTTAAACTTCCCGGGTTCTTCCCGTACCGATGCCCCGGGATAACCTCTCTCCGAATCATAAAAATATATCTTTGCTTTCCAATCTCCATTAATTATCCTTCCAAACATCCCGTATTCCGCACGCAAAGCATACACGTCTCCATTCCGGCGAATTTCTGTAGTATCGTATCCGTTTTTCTTCCGATAACTAAATTTATACTTCCCGGTAGTATACATATACTCGGAACTAAAAGAAGCATTTATTCGTTCTGACAACCGCCCCTCCCACAAAAGAGCTGGATTTAACAAACCAAAAGATCCAGTCTTAAAGGTGAATTTGCCATTATGCTTCTTATTCCCGATAAATTGCGGAATACGAGTCGTCATATAAATAGAACCTGCAGAACCAAAATCTTTTGCCGATTGGAAAATAGCACTTCGTTGCCCGTTATAGAGTGTTATCGCTTCCATGTTATCCAAAGAAAAACGCCCTAGATCCACCGTCCCATTTTGTGCATTTCCTAATTCAATACCATCATAAAAAACCCCCACATGCTGTGTCCCCATTGCCCGGATATTCACTGTTTTCAATCCGCCTATACCACCATAATCTTTAATTTGTACCCCGGAAAAATAACGCAAGGCATCCGCAACAGAATGAACACTTAATTTTTCTAACACCTTTCCTTCCATGATCTGCACAGGTATCACTTCTTTACGAACTCGCGGAGCAGACACGTCCACCTCGTCAATATGATACATCTTGGTCGAATCCACGTTCTGTGCCCTCAAGAAATTGCCGCTCTTGAAGCAGAGCAAAATCAATACACCTAATGTTATAAACTTCATTCTTCACTGTTATTAAAAAACATAACAGCTTTCCAGTACCCTAATAGATACAAATAGCTACAATTATCTATCGCAACAATAATATGATAAAAATAATACCTGCATCCAAGCTCTAGTCCCAGAAAGCTTTAGATCAATGAAATTGGCAGGTCTTCTGACTTACTCCATCTTTAAACGCCCTTCCCATTTCATGTCGAAACAGTGGATGTGAGTCGTGTTCAAAGATTTTAGCGGAGTTTACAGCAGCGGGTCTGTTCAGGATTCACACCTGATTCCCTTTTCACCACACGCCCGAAACGAGGTGTGACACCAAAATCGCCACAAAAATATATAAAAAACAAATGTTAGCTAGATTTAAAAGCTTTTATTTTGACTTTTTACAATATTTATCATTTAGCAACAAATAAAACATTAGAAACACTATCATAATCAACATTATAAGAGAACCATTAAAAAACGAACCCTAAAAGTTTTTATCTAACATTCAGGGTTCACTCCAGCTAATGGTTACTCCTAAGGTTTCTATGAGTTTACAAATGCTAACGTGACACATGTCGTCACGATCGAGAAAATACATCCGGAAATTCTCGTGAACCGCCCAAACTAAGTGAAACACAGAATACAACCGTGGATTTTCCCCGAAATGCAACTGTCAACAAACTCATTATTTACGTTTTTGCCAAAATATCGACGGCAAAGATATTTCCGACTCGGTATGCTTAAGAAAACAAGAGTAAACAAGGTTGATAAATAAAACAGGAGACCCATTGAATTTCATTCACAACAAAGATAATGTTTCCTTCCGCTTGTAAATAATTGTCAATAAATTAAGGGATAAAATTAGGAACTTTTTGTTCTATCAGCAATTGTTCGTTTAATAATATCAGTAATCCGAAGTCATGGTATTTATCTCTTTAAAAAAAAGGACCTTGATTACTAAAGATTAAATTATCATTCCTTTACTTTGGAGATTACAGATTATTGCTTATTTTTGCGCATCGAAAAACGAAGATTTTTTGATACATGTTATGTGTTGATTTATAAATTATAATCACATGCAAGGGAATCAGGTGTAAATCCTGAACAGATCCACTGCTGTAAGTTTCATATAACTTTTTGAATAATTAAATCCACTGTTCTTGATTTCAAGTATGGGAAGGAGATTCAAAAGGGAAACAAGTCAGAAGACCTGCTACACATACATATATATTTAACGTTCAAGGGGAAGGAGAACGTAAATGCCATACATTCTTTAGGAATCAAGCCTTTTCATTCAACCTATCCCTTTATTAAATTGAAAGAAACAATGCACTTAAAAAGATTATTTTATCTTTTAATGGCCTTATGCCTCTGTATGTCATTCTCATCATGCGACAAGCGAGGAATGCCTTATCCTGAAGGGATCATGGGAGACGGAGAGATTGAAGCTATTATTGTAAATGAGGGAGGAATTAACTCAAATGCCGGATGTATATCTTTAATATACAGAGATAGTACCGTTATCGTAGATGTCTTCCAAGACGTTAATCACCGTCCGTTGGGAGATGTGGCTCAATCCATCACGATGATCAACGGAAAATATTTCGTGGCCTTGGATAATTCGAAAAAGGTTGAGGTTATTGACCCGGTAACATTCAAATCATTAGGTACGATCCTTTACTCACAAGCAGGCAGTCCGCGCCAAATCGTTCCCATCTCAGAGACAGAAGCAGTCGTATCCGATCTAAGACAACAATTAGTACGTATACGAACAGTTCCACCTTATGGCTCACCACTGGAATATATCTCTGTTCCACGCTGGATTGAATATTTAGTATCCGTAGAAAACAAAGTGTTCGGAATGACACAGGGAGGACTTTACGTGTTCGATGCCGACAATATTAACAAAGAATTTGCCCGAGTTATCAAAGATATATATAACGAAGAAGACACGAAAACCTGCCAAATGTTGGTAGACAAAAATGGAATGATTTGGGGATTAATGAACCAGAAAAGAGGAGGGAGCGTGACAGGAATCACGTTGAAATGCGTGGACCCGAAACGAGAAAAAGTGGTAAAATCCCATACCCTACCTATCGAAAATCCGAATTCACAAATACCCGGAGAAATTATCGGTTACATCAATTATAACCGGACAGACATTGATCCCACCGGCACGTGGATATACTTCAACGTGAAAACTCGTTCGATAGAAGAAAATGACAAAGGGGAAAAAGAACAACAAAGCGTATACCGGATGAACGTGGAAACGGGTACATTCGAATTTTACCAGAATCTCCCGGGAGTAAGTATGATGTACGGATTCGCGGTAAGCCCCGAAGGAGAAATATACCTATGCGACTGTTTAGACTACACTCGCCAAAGAGGATACATACGTCATTACTTAAGAGACGGAACAAAAATCAGTCACAGAGTGGGCGTTTACCCTAGCCAAATCTATTTCCCGAGAAACCGACAATAAACACAACCTATGCAAAAAAAAATAATCACAGGATTATGTATCTGTTTCACGTTAGGCAACGGGATACAGGCAAAAGCCCAGCATAAAGATTCTATTGCCATGTATGGGGTGATTGACACGGTACAAGTTGTTAGCCAACGTATCCAACATGCCAACGAAGCAAATGCCGGTGCAAAAGTAAGCCGTATAGACCCACAAATTATGCGAGAGAACAAAACCCGTTCATTAGCTGAACTGTTGACAGAACACACGGCTATCTATATCAAAAGTCTAGGGATGGGAGCTTTATCAACGGCCTCTTTTCGCGGGGCTAGCCCTTCTCAAACCCGGGTAAACTGGAATGGAATAAATATTACCCCACCCATGTCCGGAACGTTTGATTTCTCTCAAATCCCGGTATTCTTCACGGACAATATAAATCTCTACTACGGTGGCAGTCATGTGAAAAACGGGACAGGAGCAATCGGGGGAAGCGTAAATCTGTTTACAGACCCGGATTGGCGCAAAGGAGTAAGCGGGAAAATCCTAGGCGAATACGGCTCGTACGGCACGTACACGGCTGGCGCACAAGTTTGCTCGGGAGGGGAAAAATCAAATTTCAAAACTCGTTTATATTACCAACACTCTGACAATAATTACACTTACATAAATAAGATATTAACCAGCGAATCATTCCGTGAAAAACGTCAAGATGCAGACTACACCCAATGGTCAGCCATGCAGGAAGGGTACTTCCGCTTATCGCCTTACACCCGTCTGACGGCAGTAGCATGGTATCAAGAAGGAGAGCGAATGCTCCCTCCTGCCCTTGGAGTTGTGAATCAGGTCCATGAAAAACAACGGGAAACCAATTTTCGAGGCTACTCCGGCTTGGACTTCACCCGGGGCATACATGATTTACACGTGAAAGCAGCCTGGCAATTCTATCGACAAAAATATGACAAATGGTATGCCGGGGGAATGTTTGACCCGGAAGGCAACACGAACCAATCACAGACATGGCAAGCTGTTGTAGATTATACTTGTGCCCCATTGGAGCATCTTATTCTTGGAACAACTCTTACTTACTCCCACGACTTAATTCGAGTGAGCAGTTATATTGATATTGACTCTTCAAAATACACGCTAGGTGACGTGGATTATGATATACCGGAAGTAGAACCTCCGTTTCGCCATCATCGTAACGTTCTATCATGGCAAGCCTCCGCATCGTGGACCCCAGTGAAATGGATGATGGTAAACGGACAGTACATGTTCGAGCAAAATGATAATCGAGGCGTATCTACATGGTCGGCAGGAGTTGTTTTCTATCCTTGGATAAAAGACCTACAGGTAAAAGGAAGCATGGCTTATAATTATCGTTTCCCGAGCATGAATGATCTCTACTGGCGACCGGGAGGCAATCCGGAGGTAAAACCGGAAAAAGGATTCTCGTACGATGCTTCCGTTGCCTATCAAAAATATATATATCGAGGATTATCATTAGATACCGAAATTTCAGGTTATTTGATGTATATTGATAATTGGATACTATGGCTACCCAAAGACGGTAACCAATGGGTATGGACCCCACAAAACCATCGTAACGTACGTTCGGAAGGAGTGGAATTGTATGGGAAACTGACCTACGAGATCGGAGATTTGAAAGTGAACGCCTCCGGCAATTACAGTTGGTCACAATCCAGAACCCGCAAAAAGCAACACGAGGATGACGGTTCATACATGAAACAAATTCCCTACGTGCCGCGCTTCAAATGGAATATCAGAATGGCTGCCGATTACCGGGGAGCCTTTCTCTCGTGGCAAGTAACCTATATCGGACGCCGATTTATCACCACCGATCAAGAATATGCCACCGATCCCTATTCGGTACATAACTTATTGGCGGGGTATCGCTATAAATTCCATAACGGAACGAGTCTAACTCCCCAAGTACGGGTGGATAACTTAATGGATACGTATTACGAATCCACGCAATATTACCCGATGCCTTTACGCAACTGCCTGTTTTCTTTAATGTTTGAATTTTAAGTAACAACCTATAGTAAATTTAACAATGAAAATCATGAAAAAGTATTCTTTAATTTTTTTATTTTTAGTAGGCTTCATTGCCTTATTTAGTGCATGTAACGATGACGATAAGTATATTCCCACTCCTCCCGTGGTATCAATCGAAAGTTTAAGCGGAGTTTTCGCCATGCCTCAAGAAGATTCAATCATTTTAAAAGCCAAAGTGGAAAGCCCGCTGGAAACGACATTACGTTGGTCTGTAAACGGTGAAGAAACATCAACAGATTCTATCTATACATTCAAAATGAATGATCTTGGAAATTACGAGGTAAAATTAACCGCCACGAATGCTGATGGAGAGGTTTCTGCAACAACACCGGTAGAAGTGTACGGCAAATATAAATACGGAACATTTATTCTTAATGAGGGAGCTTCTTTAAGAGGAGATATTGCAAGTAAACTATCATTTATCAGCCCGAAAGGTATTTTTACCGACTCCGTTTATCAAAAAGAAAATAACGGGGAAATGCTAAAACTACTCTCTCAAGACTTGTTCATTTCCAATAACAAAATGTATTTTATCTCCCAAAGAAATACATTAACAGTCGTTAATGCCGAAACTTTGAAAAAAGAAATCATATACGAAGACGAAATTAAAGATCTAGTAGCTCCGACACATCTAGTCGTGCTTGATGACAATATATACATCCGCGATAATAAAGGTATTTATTTATTCAAGCTTTCAGACAAAAGTCTAACCTTCATAGAAGGATCAAATGGTGCCAGAAAAAACACGATGGCATTGGTAGACGGAAAAGTATTCGTATCCAAAGGAAAGAGTGTTGTTGTCATCGAGAAAGGAAAAGAAGAAATTTCTCACACGATAGACTTCGAAGGGAATGTATCGGGAATTATCAAATCAGCAGATAAAAATTTATGGGTATCTGATGCTTCCGGCAAAATTTCCAAAATGAATGTAAAAGATTACTCCATTTCCCAGACCAATGAACTACCGACAGAAGCAGCCAAATTATTAACAGCCTCGTACGCTGCAGCTCCCAGTATTTCGGCAAAAGGCGATACATTATACATAAGTGCTTTACAATCTAAAATTTACCGTCACATTTTTAGTAAAAATCAAACAGACTTCATGGTTGATGCCAAAGAAATGGTTGAGAATGTTAATATCGTTTATAATACTGTTTCCGTAAACCCGATTAATGGTGATGTTATTTTAAATTCAATTAAAGGATACGGAGAGAATATTGCAGTGAATAATATCAGTATATTTGATTTTAGTGGAAGTGAACCTACATTAAAAGCCAACTATGAAAACTATTTAAGATACCCTGCAGGTACATTCTTCACATACAATTTTGAGTAATGGACATGAAAAGGAATTTACTTTACGCGTTAACTATATTAATTTTTGCCACAACGAATATATCTTGTAGTGATGATGATAACGGAGACAACGAGCCTAAGCTCGTTGTCCCCGAAGTTTCTGTTCAAAACTTAAGCTTGAAAAATACTATTTTACCAGCACAAAAAATTAAATTAAGAGCTAATATCATCAACAAAACACAAGCTGACATCCAGTGGTTTACAAATGGAGTCGAAATCTCGAAAGACTCTATATACGAATTTTCATCCACAACCGAGTTTTTTTTCAACATCAAGGTCTCTGCCTCCAATATCCTTGGAAAAACATCTGATAGTTTGAAAATCAAAGTAATAGATGGTTTCAAAATCTCTGACATCAAAAATTGGACAGGCGAGGGGGAAAATCAATCTGTCATGGCAATACAATGGATTTCCAGGGACGTGAAAGATTTGTTGAACCCTAAAGATGAGGAGATTTTTTTCTTGGCTTGGGGATATAAATGGAAAAACACCGACGAACGTACAGGGTATGACATGATCGAAGCCATCGCAAAAAAAGATCCCCGATTATTTGTCCTTATCATGCCAGACGGAAACCAAGGAATGGTTATTAAAGGATTCGGATATGATGGAAACGGAGATGGAAAAATCGAGATAAAAAGCCAAGATTCCGACACAAAGAACGGACTTCACCTGACTGAAACGGATTTCAAGAATGGTATATATCAACAAAAAAATGAATACGACAACATTGATGGTTTTGAAATCCTTTCCGAAGGAGATTACTGGATCGGAGGATGGCACGAGGCGTACACGTCTTACTGGTTGGGATATGGAGAAGCTGTATTAGAAGCGGAAGAATACGAATATTCTAATTTTTACGTCAATAATCGTTTCTTGGAAAACAAAAGTTGGGATGCTTGGACCTTTTCCCCGATCAATTCGACGGAAACCAACACGACTCCAAGACCAGAATTACTGAAAGCGGCACCCAATAATTAAAAAAGTAGCCATCAAGTTTCTATACACGAACAAATAATAGATACTGATAGAAACTATGGATTATAGAATTTTACCAGCAAAAAGTTTGACACTACAAACGCCAGCAATTAAAGGTGTGCCTGAAATACTCGACACACCTTCTTTCTTTGTTTATCTGTAACAAAAAATATCTTTACACCGGAGGAGATTAATTTTCAGCCATATTGAAAAAAAGCAGACCGATCGAAAAGATTTTCAATCGGTCTGTGGAAAAACATATCTTGCTTTTTAAAACCTCATTTCCCTTTAAACATTAATTTACCTTCTTCACCGCAATTAGTCTAAAACGTAATGATTTATCCCGATCAGCCATTTGATCTGACGGGTAAACATCCGTATCCTTCAAACTATCTAACCCTCGACCGAACTGGTAAGTATAAGCTCTCTTGTCTCCACCATCCAATTTAGAAATTGTTGTTACAGCATCAGATGTCCAATATTGAAAGAAATCATAAATCGGGTGTTCATCCAATTTTCCTTCCTTCGAGGCTTTCTCTATTATCTGCCATCCGGCAATGGAAGGAAGGGTCCAATACCAGTCTGTATAACTTGGAGCTGCATCCAGATCAGGGAACTCAGTAGTACTCATCAATTGCTCCGGGGTCAAACTTGGAGCCATTGAAGGATTACCATAAAACATCATGGAATAAACCATGGCACTCCCTCCATTATTCGTTCCAAAAGGCAGATATCTTTGAGCCATTTGCCAATGCTGATGGCCATCCGGATCATTCTTATCTATCAGATGAAAAGCATTACGATATCCATCGCTATGATTAAAATCCAACACCTCACCCTTGAATCCCCATGGCATTGCTTCCCGATCTATTTTATCAATTAACACATTCACGGGAGAATGCCCGAATATCTCCTCGATATATTCACCACTAGCAGTATATTGAATAGGTGCGTACTGTGTCACCGTTATCGTTTTGGTGTCTATCACGGTCCCGTTTTTCTTAATAGTCAAGGTCACCTCACAGGTTCTATCCTGGAAAATATATGTATCTGGTACTAAAGGTTGCGCATATAGCCACAACTTACCATCATAAAGATCATTACCCGATACGGTTCCTGCAACAGATTGCCACTGAGGACTTCCATAACTCCTACCATATATCCACAAAAAGGGAGTATCACCTTCGCGCCCACTAATACTCCACTCCACGTCATCTCCTGCCGCAACTTCTATCGGAAAATATTCACCACTGGCATTTAGATTGACATCACCCGTGACAAAAGAAGCCATTCCTAAATCACTCACGACACGCCAACTTATAGCATCCGGATTCGTCTCCAAAGCCCCATCTTTAATTTCACCCCCCTCTGTTACAGCGTCTCCCGTTAAAGTTAGAGTTATCTGATAATACGTGTTGCGCACGACATTGAAATCAAATCTCTCTTTATTCCTGTCATCCCCGATAAAAAAACGGAAATTAACCTTACCGGTAAAAGCCACGCTGCCATCATCATTCAAACGCAAGTAATTAGCCGCAACATTCAAATAGGAACAAGTTGCAGTCGCCCGTGTAATCCCTTCTAAATCTTTTTGCCCTACCCCGTCCGGACGTTTATATCTTTCATCATCCTTCACGGCTCCAAATTCCACACCGTGAAGATTCTCAAAAAGGAATAAAGGAGCCACATGATCATCACCATAATTACCCTCAATATAATGGTCCCCAGTCTCTTCCCATAGATTTGAGAAAGTTGCTCCCTGATTCTGTATCGTTGTCGCATTTGCCACCGATCCCCAATCAAGTTGCGCCCCTTCTTTAAACTCTCCCCGAGCCACGATATCCACCTCCGTACCATTATTGTTCGCCCCGATGAAACAAGCCGAGGGAACCTGATGCAAACTTATACCTGTCGGTGTAATAATTACATTATCTCTTAATCCACGTCCATCAATAGCTACCGTTATCATAGCTACCGTACGTTCAAGCTTTGCGGTCAGAGTTTTTCCCGCCTCTTCGGATTCCGAGTGTGTATGCTCCTCTCCTTCATCATCTGCTTTAGCAAACATCATACACCCACTGGGAATTCCCGGTAACGACGGGCTGGATTCCTGTTTTAGAGTTTTCAACTCCCGAACATTATCAATCCCGGTAATTTCTCGACCATAATTAGCAACAATATAAATCACTTTCGAATCTAATCCCATCTGCGTGGTGTAATCTTTCGAGAAATGAATCATAATCTGGTCATCCCCGAACCTCACGTCCGGGTCCCCTTCTTGAGTTCCGGTAAAATAAAAAGCTTCAAGAATCGCGTCATCACCTTCTCCATTCGCAATAATCACGTTAATATCCCTGATCTTATCAAAGTCCGTTGCACCCGCACGGCTCACCTGGTTTGACATCATGGGTTCCGGTAGTACAACCCGTAAAAACACACTTCCTTTATCGGGCGAAATCGTATCTAACACGTCCTGTTGACAAGCTCCCAGTAACAGAATTCCTACCAGAATCATGGAATATACTGTCTTTTGCATTTTTTGTAAAAATAACGAACTCATACACTACGATTTAAAATTCCGGTTTAACTTGTTCAATATACCACTCCGGCACGCTCACTTCAATACCAACTGATTTGAATTCAATCCGGATAGGAATCAGTACTTCATTTTTTACCACGTCAATGACAGGATTGGCTGTTAAAAATTCAGCTAAATTTATTTTGGCCAAATCGTTCCCATTGACGTCTCGCACGCATACGTCAACCGCTTCATGATTCGTGTGACGCATTATATTGGTGTAGGCATTCAACTGCCCTTCATCATATTCAGATTTGAGTACGTAAGTCGTCGGTTCTCCTCCCGCCCGGTTCTCGAAATTCGTGTAGGGCGAAAGACCACACAACTCTATTGTCGGTCGTATTCCACCTCCGGGAACCCCGACTACTTCCACAGACACCTTATAGTGGGAACTCGTGAAAACAAGCGTCTGATTTTGATCTTCTTCCGTCACGATTAATTCCAGGGAAGCATAATAAAGAGAATCATTACCGGAGATCGTCTCCTTTTTAAAATATTCCGGTGCGGCGCAATACATCTTGTCACAATCACCGCAAGCCAAATCATTCACCTGACACTTCATCAGGTTACCGAAACAGATTACACGATAGATCGCCGGGGACAATTCCGGCACTATCACCAAACGCCGGGCAATCTCTTCTTTGGTTAGTTCTTTCGTGGTTACAAGTTGTTCATTCTGGTCAAAAACATACATGACAACATTCTCGATCTTTTCATTAAAAATCTCGGTAGTTCCATCACCCTTGTAGCTTAATGTCAAGACATTCCGACTAAATACCTCACAGTCGCTCAAGTCTTCCTCTATACAACCGCCCAACATTTCTACCGTCAACATGATGAATAAGACATATTTCATTATTTTCATATCTGTATGTTTTACTGGGTAAAGAGGACGGGAGGTGTTCAGGCTCCCGCCTCCAAACAATAATTATAAAAGATAATTCAAACCTAGTTAAAACTTGGAGTTACCGGAATTACCGTCCAAGGCTTCACGGTCACGCTCACCTCAATACATTTTTCCGGTTGATAGAAGTCGCTATCCTTGAATGCAAAACTTACCACATAGACGTTTCCGGCCACGAAAAGTTGCCCGAAACCTTTCGTGGCAAGATAAAGCGGTTTGGTCCCGTCTCCATCGACTTTTAGAACCATTTGTTCCATGTTGTCTGCAAGAATTCCACTTTGCGGGAACACGTGATACACGTAAGGACGATTCACAACGTGAGGAGTTTGATCGTCAACAAGCTCGAATTCTGGATTCGCCGGTGTCAATTGAATCGGTTGCGTGTTTTCCAGCAACAAATCATTATGCCATCCGGCAGCTACCGTTTCCAAAAAACCCATGGCCGTCTGGTTGTTAATTTCTGTATTTTCCAAACCTCCATACGTGAAATTATCACCTTTTATCGTACACGTCTTGTTATAATTATTCAGAGCAACCTTAATTAAATCCAATGTATTATACAAGGGGGTTCCCTCTGTAAAGTCGCAACTAAAATTGTGAATTTCGACACGAGCAACCAGAGGCGCGATCTCCACACTAGCTGTATAGAAATTCCCATGATTAGGATCCTGTTCATCTACGATTGCTTCCGTTAATCCGCTGGTTCCGAAAAGAACAAGATTTCTCAAGTTATCATCCTGCTGATTCTCGATATCCAATGTTGCAGTAACCTCACTTAAATCTGCTTTACCAGACTCCAATGCATCCAACGAGTTCTTGAAAGTTTCGTCAATATTACCGATAATAACTACTTTATTCACGGCAGCATCCAAAAAATGGAACAATTTTTCTCCGGTAAGGTCCGAATCAACATAATGATTAATAGCCGCTCCATCTTTATCTTTTCCCTTATACACTTTTGTCCCGTCCGTGAATAACACGTAAAAATTATTCAGGTCGGCAGTAGAACCATTACCCACGGCTTGTCCAACAGACCTTGCAGTTTGCAGGTTTGTTAAATTGATCGAAACACTTTTTGGGGCTTTATCCATATTTTCCACCCCGTCGTTTTTATCGCAGGCAACGACTCCTAGAGCCACCAATGCGACCATCATTAATTTGTTTAACTTCATGATTTTAAAATTAAATTCGGATTATCAAAACTATCTATGGTTAACTATTACTTCACCTGATTCAAATTTTTCTCGGCCTCGACATGCCCCGCTTTCAATGCCTTCTCGAACCACACGACAGCTTCCTCTTCACGTTCCAACATCATCAAACAAACCCCAATAGCATTAAACGCCCGATCGTCTCTTTCCCAAGGCTTTAACATCTTCAACGCCTCCCGGTATTTCCCAGAACGAACCAACTCCACGGTAGCGTTAATCGCATTGGCCCCTTTATCTGTCAGCTCATCGTAAATCAACGAGATATAGCAAGCATTACGTAATTCGGGATAAAAATTCTTCAACATATAGCGATAGGGTTCACCTCCATATAATCTCATTAACTGGCTTTTACGCCCCTGTTCCAAAGGCATGTCCAACACGCGTAACACCTCATCACGGTATTTCATATCGGATGCTTCAACCAAATGTCGTAAGCCTTCCCAGTTCTCGATACCGTTAATCAGGTAAAAATCATCATTACTCAAATCCGGCATTCTTCCCTGAATATATTCTTTCAAACGTTCCGCACGTTTTTGCCCCAACCGGGTATTCAATGCCAATCCTCCTTCAGGTGATGCAAAACCGCTAATTTCCACACCGCTGAAATGATATTTCTGTTGCTCGCGCAATTTCTCTATCGCCGTCATGATCTCATCTAATACCGCTTTGTTCCCGTAACGATCCTCATGTAACTCCGTGCGTGACACGGGGAAAATAATTCTCATCTCCTTCTCTCTGAACGTCCAACGTTTACTTGCCTCTTTCACTTCATATTTAGAAGGTATATCTTCCACACGAGTAATCACAGGTACAGGCGGGATATAAATCGGAGTTTTACCCATCACCTCCTGCGTTCCATCATAACAATTACACCCACAACCATCTACCTTACGATCCAACCGTAAAGATGCTACCCGCATCCATTTCTCGTAAGGGATCACGGCTCGATAGCTCATTGATTCTCCCCGTAACATCTCGTCATTTCTTAGTTCCCAACGACTCCCGTCAGCAAGAAAACGTTCCTGACGTTCCCGTTTATATTTCACCGGACCGTACACGATTATCGGGGACAACCACGCCGTATCCGTACCATTCAAAAGGTAAGGGGTAAGCGTCATCCGGTAACGACTTTTCAAGTCCGCCTTTGTCGTTTGCACGTCAAAACTTACCTCTACCTCTCTTTTGTTTTTCTTCAAGGTCCCATTCTTCACATTTACCTGACCGATCAACAAGTCGGGTAAAAGAATTACCAATAAAAGCAATACGATATCTTTCATAATCTTCATTTTATCAAGTAAACCAAAGTAATTCCGGCCTTTGTCAGGTTAAAACGTCCTTTTGTGTTACCTCCATGATAATCACCACATTTAACACAATCATAACGATCGTAATCCCAAAAAACATAACCGGCACCGATCGTTGCTTCCAAGTTCAAACGTCGTCCCAATATCCACACGTAACCATAAGAAATTCCCCCTAGCACGGCCCATCCCTCGTAACGATTGTTTTTCACGTGACTTGGTAATAACGGTACCCGAACCCCGCCAATGTTATATTCCGCAAATCCCGCATGGACACCGAAAAAATGTCCTTGAAAACGTTCACATAGCCAGTAACGAAATTCCGGTTGAATCAAGTAATGTTTCACTTTCTTGTTCCTTTCCTTGTTCAACGTCCAGGGATTATACCCACCGAAAAGCTCTAACGAAGTTTTCTTTCCCAAACCGAATTCAACCCCAAGGTTAGGAGTTGTTGTCGCCCAGTACAACACGTTTGTCTTCACCGCGACTTTCTGTGCAAAAACACGACCTCCGCCAAACAATAGCAATACCAGCAAAGACAGCACACACGTTTTCTTCATGTTACCTTCTTTTTAAATTACATATCTATATTATCCTTCTTCTATCCCCCAAAAACAGCTTTACACGCCGAAAAACTGTTTTTATCAACACATCTCGTTAATATCAAAACGATTAACTACGATTCATGCCGTTTTAATCGTTCGTTTAAAACCACAAGCCAAAAGAGGTTAACAAAAGAGTACACCAAATGATTACCATTCAACCAGTTTTAAATGAATATCACTTTTTTACAAAAATATTTTGCATATTATTACATAATCACTACATTTGTATCAGAAAACCAACGATTTAACCAACAATAAAAGCTGAAATTTATTTGTGTAATTTGTATAAAGCATAAGCTAAATAGTTATACTTTTGGCAGCCATTTTTAATAACAAATTATCATGATTATAGCTTACCTGAGAGTCAGTACAGAAAAACAAAACTTATCAAATCAACGATCTGAAATAGAACGTTTTGCTCTTCAAAAAGGCATCTCGATCGACCGTTGGATAATGGAAATTGCCAGTGGAAAAAAGGCGGGCAAAGAACGTCAACTGGGACATCTTCTTAGAAGATTAAAAAAAGGAGACACGCTGATTATCACAGAAATATCCCGTTTAAGCCGAACATTGACGGACATCATGAGTATTATGGGAAAATGTCTAGAAAAAGGTATTTCGCTCTACAGCGTGAAAGACGGGTACACGTTTGACGATTCGATCAACAGTAAAGTACTTTGCTTCGCCTTTGGTCTCGTGGCTGAAATCGAACGTAACTTAATTTCCATGCGCACAAAAGAAGCTCTAGCCTTAAGACGCTCGGAAGGAATAGTCCTCGGTCGCAAGAAAGGAAGTTACACGAAATTTCAAATACTCATAGACAATCGTAATTCAGTTATCAACATGCTAAAAGAGGGAAAAACGATCACGTATATCTGTCAACACTATAATCTCTCCCGTGATACATTCGAAAAATTCAAAAAGAAATACCCGACAGTAGCCACCATTCTGAAAGCAAAAGACAGGAAGAAACGAAAAAAAACACTTGATTGACACCTCAATTTAACAATTTGGAAACGAGAACCTCATTAAAATCTCGTTTCCAAATTCTTTATCATGATAAAGAAAAGCGACAGTCTCACCAACATTCGATTCGCCGGTTAAGTAGAATCCCTTTCTGAATCATTCGTTCCATCACACGATATCAAATATACTACCCAAAACTCTCCTTGATAGCCCTCTTTCACACAAGCAATATATAAATATACGAAAATAATTAATACGTTTATAAACTTTTCCCTTTCATTATCGCTTTTAAAATTCTCCTCCGCACGCATCGCATGGACGGTACTGCATCCACTTCCATAATTTCGAGAGCCATTTTAAACTCCTGCATCAATTCCGGAATGGGACGACACAATTCATAAGCTAACTTCATGCAAAGAGATTTTACCCCAGGCAATTCCTGGCATGACATCATTCGTTCCAGACAAAAATCCAGCAAATCGACTCTTGGCGGATTTGCTTGCGGCTGTCGGTAAAGTAAATTCAAAATCACCCTTCGTCTTCCTCCATGCTTGCATCCTAACAACTCATCAATCAACTCATCTTGCTTGTCGTACAACCACTCGCTATTTTCATCCGAAAAATGAGTAAAAACCCAAGCTGCCTGGTACCCGATCGCCTCGTCGTCGCCCATTACCAAATCGTATAACTCCCGCTTCCGATCGTCGTTATCCCCTATTAAACAAAGTATTTCATTAATATCAGCCATTCCTATACGCTGAGATAACTTATCTTTGAAATTCATCCTACCCAATATCTTTAATGGAATTTCTCCCGTGTCATTAATAATCAAAACGTTATATCCCTATCTATTCCCATCAGGAATTACACAAAAGTAATAGAAGATTATTCAATACCAGAATGACCACATATCAAACTTTCAACAATCCCATTCCTCGCGATTAAACTCGTGATAAACTCGTCATTACAACCGACAACAAAAACTTCGCCCTTGTTAAAAAGGAACAAACCCCGTTAAAATGGCGGTTAGGTGGCGGCTAGGTGGCGGCCAAGTGTGGGCTAACCCTGTAAATGGTGTGGCAAATGTCGGGTAATAACCGGTATAAAATATTACTTAACCCATGAACTAATATAGTTTTTCCCCTCTGCATCCCCCGGCATTCGCCCTCGTGAAAACAAAAAAAGACGAGAAAACCCATGTTTGTAGCTTTCCCCGTCTGAAAAACAATCTCCGGAACGCTTAAACCATCTCCGGGAAAAAACAAGGCAGAATATCACGCGTACTTCTGCCCCGTCACTTCAATCCTGTCCGATCATTGCACAGGAATATAAATTTCAGTCACTAGATTCTCCGGCTCGGTATGATCCGGGTGGTTCAGGTACTTCTCGAAACCGGGAGTATCTCCCAGTTTATAACCCTTTTCCGGGATATATTTCGCGTAAATCGTGTCATACACGGCATGCAAATTGGAATACGGTCCCTGGTAACGAAAAATAGCGTACTTCCCGCCGGCAACTTCTTTCACACCCACTTCTCCCTTGGGCTTTCCCGTCCGTGGAAGAACCAGACACACGCTAGTACGTAACTTATCCTGCTCCGTCACTTTCGGATCATCGTGATAAATGCAAATATGCTCGACTTCGGGCGCGAAAAGATTCTCTTCCCGCACGTGGTTCCACAACTTCTGCCAAGCCGCACAATAATCCAACTGGTTATAAGCACCTGTCAGCCAAACGTAAATCACTTGCTTCGGGGCCAACACTCTCTCTTCGAATTCTAGTTTTAAATCGGGTCTTACTTCTACTGGTTTCATAATCGTGTAATTTTTATTATTACGGTATCCGTTAGGCGAAATACCATAGAACTGCTTGAAACTCTTCGACAACGACGAGGGAACGTCATACCCCACCCGGTAAGCGATGTCCTGCACCGACAAATCGGAATAACGTAACAGCCGGGCTGCCGTCTCGACACGTACACGAGTAATGAAAGCCCCGATCGGCTCGCCCAGAAAAGCCCGCACGATCCGGTGAAAATGCCAAGGTGAGAAACCGGACATCTCGGCCAAGAGACCGAGGTCGATACCCTCGCCCAGGTGATTGTTTATGTACTCCACGATCACGTTAATCTTTTTCAGATACTCTTCTTTCGTCGTCAATTTCTGTTCCATATTCTTTCGTATTTCAAGACAAAGGTAATTCCCGATCTCCCGATAGACTTTTCCTAACTTGCTAAATTCGAATTTTCTTCAAAATAACTCAATCCGGGGAAAATTCACCCCTATTATGAATGAATTATATTATTTTTACGACAAAAATATACCAAGATGACCACGTTGATTGATTATGACAAGCTAAATTCCGCCAACCCGCAAGAAAAATACGGTTGTGCCAAGGTTCTGATCCGGATCGCGCAAGAAAACCCGCTTCTTCTCTACCCGGATTTCCCGTTATGGAGCGAGATGCTGGAACATGCCAACAACATCCTCAAGTGGACGGCTATCGACCTGATCGGTTATTTATCTGCGATTGACACGGAAAATAAAATCAACGACCTGTTTCCCGTGTTGCGAACATTGTTACACGGGGGCCAACTGATCACCTGCAATCACGCCATTTTCACGTTCGGGCTAATCGGCAAGAACAAACCGGAATATACCCGACAAGTCATCGACGAGCTTCTCGCTATTCAAAACGACACGTTCGACACGGATGAATGCAAAGCAATTGCCACGGGAAAAGTGCTGGATGTGTTCAAAAGCTATGGCCCAAACCTCCGAGACACGCCCGAAGTACTGGCATTCGTCCGGGAAGCCACCTCGTCACGACGCGACAGCACGAAAAAGAAAGCAGAATCATTATTGAAAAAAATCGTCAACAACGATCCTACTTCCCGTTAATATCTTTCCCGGTTTACAAGTCGGCTTTCACGAACTGGAAATCCAGCCAATAAGTCACCCGTTTAGACGTGAACTTCAAGACACAATAGGTCGGGTCATCCACCCCACCCGGAAAATGCTGGATAAACCAATCCTGCCACAAGGCCTTTTTCTCGGCCTCGTCGGTAACGATCTCTATATCTCCCGTCAACACCACGCTATTGATTTCCTTTTGAAAACACACCCCCGCTTTGGGATTTTCCAGGAAATGTTTCGTTTTATCGGAATACGTTCCGGTCGCAAACCAGATCGTGGAAATCCCATCCGCTTTCACCTTTGACATCGGGACCGGGCGAGGAAATCCATTCTCGTCAACCGACGCCAATATCACGCTTTCACATTGTTCCAATAATAATTCCGCTTTTCGTTTTAACTCTTCCATATTCTTTCGTTTATTAATTATAGGGACAAAAATAGGACACCGGGGAATAGATTTCTTGTAAAAAATCGACTTTTACACGTCCAGATAAGTGATCGGGACATCTTCCGGCAAAGACATAAATACAACGGGAGAACTCCCGGATAATTTCTTGAACTCCTTAACCAAATGAGAAGAATCATAATAACCACAATCCACCGACACGTTAAACAAATTATCACGGGACACTTGCCGCAACACATCCATCGCCCGGCGAAATTTCACAATCCGGCTATATTCCTTGGGAGTAAACCCCGTGGCATGCTTGAAACGACGTTCAAAATGACGCTGGCACAGACACACCCGATCCGTTAACTCCCGGATTGATAACAAGCCTCCCGCCTGACGAATTAACCCGGCCGTCCAAACCACCTGCTTGTCAATCGTTTCCGCGTATTTCAACCGCAACAGCAAGTACTCTTCGATAAACAACAACCGTTCCCCGAGCGTGGCCTTTTCCCTCAACCAAACAGCGAATTCCTCGTGAAAAAGGAGATTCAAATCCTGTAAACAAACCCGCTGATTCGTGAATTCACCCAACGCCTCCCGCGTGAAAACCGTGAGCCCGCAAGGCGTGAACCTCACCCCCAGCATGTGTATTGATCTTGCCCGAACCAGCAACTCGGAATAGGTCTTCATCGCTCCCACGAAATACCCGTGTAACGGCTTGGCGATAAACTGCCTGTTATCCTCCAGATTACCCGTATCCTCCAGGTTAAAAATAAAATCCGTACACCCGTCCGGTAAAATCTTCATATAACTCCCCGGTTCTAACTCCCCCTTCACCTCCCAATATTTATCAATATAAGGGGCTAATATCGCGTGAGGCTGGTATTCTTGGTACATTCGTATCGGTCTTTCATTATTTAAACAAAACTACGTAAAATATCCGGCATAACCATAAACTTCCCCAGAGCAAACGCGTCAAAACGCTTAAAGCCCTTTGAGTCGAAAGTTTATAAAGTCTATAAAGTTCATAAAGTCTATGGACCCTGCGGGTGCTTTGTCCACGGCAGCCTGCTGCCGGTAAGCCTTGTCCGAAGGACACCCGTGACTTTATAAACTTTACGGACTTTAGGAGCTGAAAGCTCAACTTTATGAACTAGGCTTTAAGTGTTTTGACGCGTTTGCCCTGTAAACTTCCCGAGATCGAGTCACTTTCAAAAAAAAGAGTATTCCACACTCATGCTGTGGAGAAATTCCCCACATGGGGCAAAAGGCTCCACAATTATACCCATCAAGAAAAAGCAACGACACGCTGTACTTCAATGATTTAATATTTTTACTAAAAATGGCATGGACCTTGTTTTAATATCAGGCATAGAACAAAACATCAAAAAACAAAACTATGAGAACGTTTATTTTTTTAGCAGTCAGTCTGTTTTCTATCGCATTCTTAGGTAGTTGTGTAGAAAACTCACAAAAATATAAAGCTTTACAAGCAAAAGCAGACTCTTTACAATCCGTTAGTAAAGGACAAAGTGACGAGATGGATAAACTTTTGGCAGATTTGAATGATATTTCCACCGGAATGCAATCCATCCGCGAGGCCGAGCATATTTTGGCTATCGAATCACAAAGCGACACGAAAAGCAACAAGAGTAAGAGCCAGATCACCGCGTTAAGAAACGACGTGAAAGCCCTTTCCGACGCGATCAACGGTTATAAAGAAAAAATCGCTAAACTGGAAAGCTCTAACAAGAGACAATCCGCTGAATTCAAGAAATTAATCGCCGGGCTAAACGAAGAGTTAGCACTCAGAGATCAAAAGATCAACGAGATCAGTCAAGTACTGGCCGCCAAGGAAAAAGAACTAGGTATCAAGACACAACAAATAGCAGAACTAAATCAAAACGTGAGCAACCTGCAAGAGGAATCAACCTCGCAAAAGGAAATGATCTCCGGTCAGGACAAATCGCTCAACACGATCCACTACTTGTTAGGTTCCAGAAAGAGTTTAAAAGAAGCAAACGTGATTTCAAGACAAGGAATCTTCTGTCCGCCGATCGTTTCTTCTCAAGCTCAGAATGCAAAATTCGTGGATGCAGATATGCGTGAAATGACATCCATCCCGTTGAACTCCAAGAAAGCAAAAATCCTTTCCGTTCACCCCAGCGAATCATACGCCTTGGAAGAAGGAACCGATGGCATGCAAACCTTGAAAATCAACAACCCGGGTGCATTCTGGAAACAAACCAAATATTTGGTAGTGATGATCAACGAATAACCTTAGATTCACACACTCATATACACACAACACACACAGGTAAGGTGTTCGGGGTTCTCCCGGGCACCTTTTTTCATGTTCGCTTGCATTTTCATCCTTTTTTCCCGTTATTTGTACATGACCTAATACCTGCAGCCCATGAAGATTACCCTGTTAACCCTGTTGTGCCTCGTCATCAGCAACCAACCGGACTTCGTCAGCCAGCAAAAGAAGTTCGTCCGGGTACGCGACGCTTACAAGGCAAAAGAAGCCTTGGTGACCCGCAAATTACAAGAATCCGGTCTATCCATGGATAATCTCAACATCCTCATCGTGGCGTATAAACAGGAATGTCTTATGGATATTTACGCCAAGAAACGGGAAGATGCCACTTACAAAAAATTGACCACGTACAGGATATGCGCCCGTTCCGGGAGCCTCGGTCCGAAACGTCGGCAAGGCGACCGACAGATTCCGGAGGGATTCTATCATATCAATCATTTCAACCCCAACAGTAACTATCATCTTTCCTTGATGATCAATTACCCGAACGCATCCGACAGGCTAAAGAGCAAAGCCGCCCGACTCGGAGGTAACATCTGCATCCACGGGAATTGCGTCACGGTCGGGTGCCTGCCGATGACTGACGACAAGATCAAGGAAATCTACATCTATGCCGTGCAGGCACGTCAATCCGGACAAGAAAAGATTCCCGTTTACATTTTTCCTTTCAAATTCTCGGCTGAAACCACGAAAAACTACCGTGAAACGTATAAAGCATACCCCACTTTGCTCCATTTTTGGGAAAATCTGGAAACCGGATACAATCTATTTATCAACGAATTAAAAGAGCCACACATCACCATTGACAAGCTTGGTGATTATCAATTTTCAATATAGCGGAATAACCTGTCCCGAAAATCACTACCTTAGTGCTTTATTATAAAAGGAGACAGCATCATGCTATTTAACAAGAATGAAAACAAACCAGCCTCCTCTATAGAGGAGAAAATCAAGTTATATCGTCGTCAGGGTCACATCGTTCCACCCCGGAAGATTATCAAGAACGCGGAACAAATCGAGGGAATCCGGGAAAGTTCCAAGATAAACACGGCCGTCCTGGATCACGTGGCAGCGAACATCCGTGAAGGAATGTCGACCGAGGATATCAACACGCTGGTATACGACTTTACCGTGTCACACGGGGCTATTCCCGCCCCGCTAAATTACGAGGGATTCCCCAAAAGCGTGTGTACCTCGATCAACGAGGAAGTATGCCACGGGATTCCGGATAAAAACACCATTTTAAAAAGTGGGGATATCATCAACGTGGATGTTTCCACCATATTCAACGGATACTTTTCCGATGCTTCCCGCATGTTCATGATCGGGGAGGTTGCCGAAGATCGCCGCAAACTGGTACAAGTCACCAAAGAATGCCTGGAAAAAGGTATTGAAGTTGCCAGACCGTGGGGATTCTTGGGAGATATTGGGGCCGTTATCCAAGCTCACGCCGAGAGTCACGGTTATAGCGTTGTTCGGGAGTTCTGCGGGCACGGGGTCGGACTGAAATTCCACGAAATTCCGGAAGTGGAACACGTGGGCAGAAGAGGCACCGGGATGTTACTCGTGCCGGGGATGATTTTCACGATCGAACCCATGATTAACATGGGAAAACGGGAGATCTTCATTGACGAAGACAACGATTGGACGGTCATCACCGAAGACAACCTCCCCTCGGCACAATGGGAAAACACGGTGTTGATCACGGAAACAGGGGTGGAAATATTGACCTGGTAATCCACTCCCGATGGCTGCCGAACATATCACCTCCCCCCTCGTTGATCTACTGCAACAATATAAACTCTTGCAGCAAGAATTCGAGTATGAAAAAGAGACATTCTACCAACAAACACAACGAGCCGGGATCCCTAAACGGGTCCGGCAAGGGGTTTGCTGGTATCCCGTGACAGCCCACAAAAGCTATTACAACTCTTTGAATCAACTCGTCATCGAAATCAAACGAGACGAAAATGATGACACGGATCACAACTTCGAATACGGCCGCCCGGTTTGCTTTTTCCGCATTGACGAAACGGGTAACCCGCGTTATTTCAATTTCGCCGCAACAATCAGTTACGTCCACGAGCACACGATGCTCGTCGTGCTTCCCAACTCCAACAGCTTACTGGACATTCAGGGAGCCCGGGAACTAGGCGTTCAACTCTATTTTGACGGCACCTCCTACAAAACCATGTTCTCCGCCTTGACGGAAGTCATGGAAGCCAAGAACAATCGTCTGGCACACTTGCGAGAAGTACTTTTGGGCAACGTATCCCCGCTACAACGGAACATTCAACCGATTCGCCTCTCGTGGCTCAACCGCTCGCAGGAAAAAGCGGTTAACCAAGTATTAGGCGCCAAAGAAGTCGCCGTCGTGCACGGTCCCCCGGGAACCGGAAAAACGACCACGCTCGTGGAGGCCGTTTACGAAACATTACGGCGGGAGAATCAAGTGCTGGTCTGCGCCCAGAGTAACACGGCCGTGGACTGGATTGCCGAAAAACTTGTCGACCGGGGCGTGAATGTCTTGCGGGTCGGAAATCCCACGCGGGTAAACGACAAAATGCTATCCTTCACCTACGAGCGGAAATTCGAATCGCACCCCGCCTATCCCTCGCTACGAGCCGCACGAGCCATGATCCGGGAGTTATCCGGTCGAACCAAACGCCTCAAAGGATCAAAGCGGGAAGCTTCCCGCCGGACATTAAACGAATTACGGGATCAAGCCATAAAACTCGAAATCAAAATTGACGCCCAACTTTTCGGGGAAGCCAGGGTTATTGCCTGTACCCTCGTGGGTTCCGCCAACAAGATATTAAACGGGAAAACATTCTCCACCCTCTTTATTGACGAGGCCGCCCAAGCCCTGGAAGCCGCTTGCTGGATCGCCATATCCAAAGCCGAACGGGTGATATTCGCCGGGGATCATTGCCAACTTCCCCCGACAATCAAATGTATCGAAGCCGCACGGGGAGGTCTGGATCGCACGCTGATTCAAAAAATCATTCATCGCAAGCCGGAAAGCGTCTCGATGCTCGAAATCCAGTACCGGATGCACGAGGACATCATGCGTTTCCCCTCGGGCTGGTTCTACCGGGGACGCCTGCAAGCCTCGCCCGAAGTTCGTCACCGAAGTATTCTGGACTTCGACACGCCCGTGGAGTGGTATGACACGGCTCTTTGCGAATTCTCGGAAGACTGTATTAACGAGACTTTCGGGCGCATCAACAAACCGGAAGCCGAGCTACTGGTACGGCAGTTACAGGAATATATCGAGAAAATCGGGATAGAACGGGTGCTGGATGAAAGAATTGATTTCGGGTTGATATCCCCCTACCGGGTACAAGTGCAGTATATCCGTCAACTGATCAAACGGAACCGCTTCTTCCAACCGTTGAAAAAACTCATCACCATTCACACCGTGGACGGGTTTCAGGGACAGGAACGGGATGTAATCCTCATCAGTCTCGTGCGAGCCAACACAGACGGGAACATCGGATTCCTCAACGACCTCCGCCGGATGAACGTGGCAATCACCCGTGCCCGCATGAAACTCATCATTCTGGGAGATGCCTCCACGCTTACCCGTCACCCGTTCTACAAAGCCCTGCACGAGTACATCCGGGAAAACGGTAACATTATTGAAATAGCACCGGAATCCCCCGATCACAATACGAGCAATTGAGAATTGGAAATAATAAAATATGCCGGGGAGACTCCCCGGCATAAATCAAAAACAACAACTAGACTCAACAGATCACTTGCTTTAAACCACTAATCCAAGCATCTATTCTCTTTTCAGTTAAATCCGATTCATTAGATTCATCTAACGGCAAACCCACGAAACGATTATCCACGCAGGCTTCAGAAGAATCAAAACTGTAGCCGTCGGTATCTACCGATCCGGCAAACTCGCAGCCACTTCCCTGAAGCTCGTTATAAATTATACCAATAGCATCACAGAACGATCCCCCGAAAGAAGACGCGTCCCCGCATCCGAAAATGGCTACTACCTTCCCGGCCAAGTTCTTCGCTTTCAATTTATCCAGAAAATCATTCCAATCATCTTGTAACTCACCGATACCCCAAGTGGAACTTCCCAATAATAAAACCTCATACTTGTCAACTTCATCCACTTTCGTAGAGCCCACGTTATGTATATCTTCACGTGCTACTCCCAAACACGAAGCGATAGTCTCGGCCACTCCTTCAGTCGCTCCCGTCGTGGAGCCATAAAATATTCCAACTTTCTTCATCTCGATCTATTTATTTGGTTCGTGACAAAGATAGTCCACTCAACAATGCCGATAAATCCCTATAAATGATTAAATTTCATACCCGTATCCCCAATCATGGGGGTAGGGGGCAAAAGCCCCCCAGTTCATAAAGTTGAGCTTCCAGCTCCTAAAGTTCATAAAGTCTATAAAGTCACGGGTGTCCTTCAGACAGTATCTAACGGCAGCACAAGCTGCCGTGAACAAAGCGCCCCGCAGGGGTCCACGAACCTTATAAACTTTATAAACTTTATAAACCTTACGAACTTTATAAACTAACTTAGAGAAGCAAAAGCCCGTTATCCCGGATCACTTGCATCTCTTTACCATACCAGAAAGGCAGGAAATCATCGTTAAACAAGATCTCGTAATTCCGACTGAAATCCTCCAATAGATAAGGCGTTGTAGCATCAATTCCCACTTGCAGAAGCATTTCGTGAATAAAATGCGCCCAATCTCCCCGCATCTTGACCCCGATCTCCTGATTCATGGCATGCAACAACAGGACGATCAAATGCTTGCCCTTCTTCACGCTCTCCGCACCCAATTCCACCCGGCCTCCCAACCAGTACAACCGACGGGAATGCAACTTCTCCACGGGTTCCTGTTCCTCGGCCATGTGTGCCACGAAACGAGGAGGAAGAGAAGTCACGGGGACCTTAAAATCAAACCACCTTTGCAAAGGCAAATCAAACCCCACACCCCGCATATAATTATAAAGCGAACGACTCAAACCGCTTCCTAAACCTTCATGATCTCCCCCTTCCAAATCTTCGAAAGCCACGTCATTCCGTGCAAATCCCCCGAAAGGAGGCTCCGTGACACGGGTTCCGAAACGTTCGGGCGACAACCCCACCGGGCTATGTGCCGTCATGGCAAAACGATGCCAGAAACCCGAATGAACGTATCCCAACTCGAACAACTGCCGCACCACTTCCAGAGAATCAATTGTCTCCTGTGTCGTCTCGGTCGGGAAACCATACATCAGATAGGCATGCACCATAATCCCCGCGCTCGTGAAATGATTGGTCGAACGGGTCAACTGCTCCAAGGTTACCCCCTTGTTTATCAACGCTAATACCCGGTCTGATGCCACCTCTACCCCTCCCGACACAGCAATACAGCCGGAGGCTTTCAATAAACGACACAAATCTTTCGAGTAAGCCCGCTCAAACCGGATATTTCCCCACCAGACCACGGTCAACCGTCGACGTAAAATCTCCAACGCCATCTCTTTCAACAAAGCAGGAGGTGCGGCCTCGTCCACGAAATGAAATCCCCCTTCTCCCGTTTGCGCCATCACCTGTTCCATCCGGTCCACGATCACACTCACCTCGTTGGGTTCATACCGTTTTATATAATCCAGACTCCCGTCGCAAAAACTACATTTTCCCCAGTAGCACCCGTGCGCCAGCGTCAATTTATTCCACCGCCCGTCACTCCACAACTTATGCATGGGGTTCACGATCTCGATCACCGAGATATAACGATCCAACAACAATCCAGAGTAATCAGGCACGCCGACCTCTTTTTGAGGAACAATCCCGACCGTATCGTCATTCAAAAACACGACTTTTTCCTCTCGTACCCCGAACGTGCGCACCAATCCCGTATCATCCCTCTCGCCATTTACATGCTGAATCAAGTGCAACAGGGGTATTTCCCCATCATCTAATAACAAATAATCCGTGAAACGGAAAAAACGCACATCTGCCAAAGATCGCAATTCCGTGTTCGCAAAACCGCCTCCCATAACCACCGTCACGTCCGGGTAATTCGCTTTAAGCCACTCCCCACAACGCAAGGCACTATACAAGTTACCGGGAAACGGAACGGTAATCGCCACCATGTCCGGATGATACATCTCCATTTTAGCGGCAAGTAATTTCACCAGGTAACGATCCGTGAAAGTCGAAGGCTTCGCCAACTCCGCGTCCAATTCATCAAAAGAAGAAGCGGAACGTCCCAGATGCTCCGCGTACCGACTAAAGCCGAAATGTTCATCCACGGTTTCCTGCAAGAAATCAGACAAATCCTCCAAGTAAAGGGTCGATAAATACCGGGCTTTATCCTCCAATCCCATAACCCCGAAAGCCCACTCCGTATCCTCCTCCTGCATGAATCGTCCCGCACGGGGCAAAAACTTCTCTTCACAAATCGAATAAGCCAACGTCCGGTTTCTTCCCTGTAAAAAAGCTATCACCGCGTCAATCGTGCGCAAATACTCCTCCTGCAAGGCTAACACACGGCGAGCATTCCGGGACAACCGGACATCTTGACTTGCCACCCGTTGAAAAAGCTCACGCAATCCCCCGGATGAAAATATTTCCAATATAACTTCCAAACTCAGGTCGACCTGCACGGAAGAAATATTCTTCGTGTTCAAAAAACCTTTTAAATACATCATCGCCGGGTAAGGTGTATTCAACTGCGTAAACGGTGGTGTTACCAGCAACACCTTGGGGGAAATATTCATAATCTTCATTTTAGACTTAAACAAAAGTACACTTTTTTATTTCCAAGACAAAATTTAGGATATACCACATTTTTTTTATAATTTGGCAATCTATAAAACGACTAACAATTTATAAGATTATGAGCAAAAAAGAAAAAAGCATCGAGCTATTAAACAGAGCAGTCGGGGACGAATTGCTCGCCGTACACCAGTACATGTATTTCCATTTCCGTTGCGATGATATGGGTTATGACCTGTTATCCGGTCTATTCAAACGCACCGCTATTCAAGAAATGATGCACGTAGAGCAACTCGCAGAGCGTATCTTGTTCTTGAAAGGCGAAGTTGAAATGGTTGTATCCGGAGAGGTAAAAAAGATACACGAACCCAAAGAAATGTTGGAACTTGCTACCGCCATGGAGATCGGTAGCGTGAACGATTACAACGCTTGGGCCCAGGAATGTGCAGCAAACGCAGACGCCGTATCCAAGAAATTATTCGAGGCCCTTGTTGGCGAAGAAGAAGTTCATCAGGATCAATATGAAACAGAGTTGGATAACCTGGAGAAATTCGGGGCTAACTACCTGGCTCTGCAATCTGTTGAACGCAGCAAGAGCGTGGCCACGGGAGCCGCACCTGCCGGGGAATAATTCGGAAAACAAAGCGACTCAAAACGGGTCGCTTTTCTTTATCTCGGGCTTTATCAACAATCGTAGCGACTGATCGTACGTCACGTAACTCCACATCCAGTTGATAAATATAAACATCCTGTTTTTTACTCCCACGATACTCATCAAATGAACCAGTAACCACAACAACCAGGCAAAAAAACCGCTAAAACGGATGCCCGTCAATTCCGCCACGGCATCATTTCTCCCGATCGTGGCCATAGATCCCCTATTCACGTATTTAAATGTATGGAGCGGTTTCCCCTTAATCATACATCGCAAATTCTTTGCCAACAAACGAGCCTGTTGTATCGACGGCTGCACCACCTGCGGGTGTCCGTTCGGGTAATCCTTCGTGATCATCAGCGCGGTATCGCCCAGCGCAAACACGTCCGCCATCCCTTTTACCCGGTTAAACTCGTCCACGAGAAGACGACTTCCCCGTCCGTAAACCTCTTGGGGGAATCCCTCCAAGCTATTCGCTTTCACCCCGGCTACCCAAAACACGTTATTCGTGACGACCTGTTCCCCGTCCACGAAAGTCAACTTCTCCCCGTCGTACTCCTTTACCAGCTTTTTCAACAACACCTCCACGTGCATATGTTCCAGATTTCGAGCCACTTCTTCGGAAGATTTAACCGAAAAGGCACTCAACAAACGTTCCCCCGCGTCAACCAGAAGAATACGCATCTCCCCCCAATCCAACTCCGGGTAATCCTTCGGCAACACGAACTCCCTCATTTCAGCCAAAGCTCCGGCCAACTCTATTCCCGTGGCTCCGCCCCCAACAATCACGAACGTTAGCCAGCGCTTGCGAGTTTCCGCATCCGAACAATTCAATGACTTCTCGAAACTCTCGATTACCCGGTTACGGTTGAACAAGGCGTCCGACGTTGTTTTCAACTGCATCGTTCGCTCCGCCAGTGACTGATCGCCGAAAAAATTCGTTCCCGCCCCCGTCGCTATCACCAGATAATCGTATGAAATGTCCCCGATAGAAGTCTCCAAACGATTCTCCTCCGGCACGACTTTCTCCGCCGTGCACATCCGCACGTGAAAATCATGCCGATTCTTGAAAATCTTCCGGAAAGGAAAAGAGATAGCACTCGGTTCTATCCCCGACGTTGCCACCTGATACAGCAACGGTTGAAAAAGATGATAATTGTTCCGGTCTAACAAGACCACCTGAAAATCCCGATCATTCAATTTACGAGCTAACTTCAACCCGCCAAAACCACCTCCCACAATGACAACCCGTTTCTTTGTTCCCTTACCGGGAATATTACTCATTGTTTCCATACGTATAACCCTTTAGTTCACGTTATACGCAGAAACCCGTGAAACGTTCCTCTTTTCACGACAATAAAAAAAGGGTTGCTTTTACACAACCCTTTTCATATACACATAACACTCTATTTAGAACCGGTAAGAAATACCTATCGAAGGCGAAAAGGCCGTGGATTTGTATTTCCCCTTAAACATTTCATCTACTCCGGTCACGACATTCTTGTAAGGATACTCCCCGTTCCGGCTGAATCCCTGAATATACAAAAATGCCACGTCAAACTGCAATCCCTTGTAAGGCTCGAAAGTCAACCCCGCGGAAAGTCCCAATTTATCCATACCGGGAGTCTCCGGGTTATACAATTTCTTGCGAATCGGACTTTGGTCATAATAAACCCCGGCACGTACCACCAAACGATCGGTAGTCTTATAGCTGGCACCCACACGATAGGTCATCGAATTCTTGTAATCTTTCTCCGCCTTAATCGGCGCGATACCTAATTCGGCCTCGTTAAAATACACGTTCAAAGAATCGTAAGCATTCCAACCCACGTATTGTAAATCCAACGCCAGTTCCCAACGATCCGTGGGACGATAGCTCACGCCCAACGTCGTGTTGGAAGGCAAAGGCAACTCGGCATGAAAACTTCCCTGATCATACTTCGGGATAGACACGTTCGGAACGCTTACTCCCGGCATTTGATTGATCAGCGGGCCATATTTTTCAAGTAACGTTTCCATCGCGACAAACAAGTTTTCCACTCTTTGGTTAGCGTAAGTCAACGAAGCTTCACCTTCTTTCACCCGCATCTTAATCTTGGAACGATAAGACAAACCGATCGTCACCTTATCACAAACATCGTACATGATCCCCACGTTAATACCGACTTTCATGTGCGCGTTTCCCTCCAAACGGGCATAAGCGGGCGGGACCGTTGTCCCTTTCATCAAGGCAACCATTTCCTGCATGGCTTGCTTGTCTGCATCCGGGATGACATTCGAAGGCACACCGGCCAACAAGGGCAACAGACTCTCGAATTTCTCCCCGATCCCTTGAAAATCCTTGGCACCCATCAAAGCCCGTGAAAGATTCACGTTACCCCAGGCCAGTTGCAAACCGACACCGATACTTAACCGATCCGTGATCTTGTAAGAAAGCGTCGGTTGAATCACGTATGATTTCAAACTAATATCCTGAATCAACCCCGCACCAGCCCAATTCTTCGGCCATTTCAACGAGTTCCCGTAAGGAGTCGTCAGACTGATACCGGCAGCCAAGTTATCGTAAATCTTGAATCCCGCGTAAGCGTACAACGGTGTTCCCACCGGATTGTCCGTCTTGGCTGAATATCCATCATAACTATATTTAGCCTTGGCCATGATAGCAGATATACCCAGTGAAAAATCCATATTGGTACGTAAAAACGCCAGACCTGCCGGATTAAAATGCATGCTCTCCGCACCCAACTTCATCCCGACACCCACGTGTCCCATTCCGGTTTGCTTCGTACTTAACAAATTGACTTGGTATCCCTCGGCGAAAGCCGTCATACTTAAAATGGAAGCCAAAACAACAATGACTAATCTCTTCATAAAATACTTTTTACATTATTACTTAACAACCAAATTCTTAAAATAATCTGATCGCTATTTTTCAAAATTTTAAGACACAAAAATAATATTCAACTCCTCTAGTTGTTTCTACTTTACGGTATGCAACAAAAATTGGTTACCTTTGTAACCAAAATCTGCGTCCTATGATTACTTTTGAAATAGACACCGAATACATCGAATTGATCAAACTATTAAAAGTCACCCGTGTTGCCGAAAGCGGCGCCATGGCCAAGATCCTTGTTGAAAACGGAGAGGTTACCCGCAACGGTGAACCCGAATTCCGTAAACGCGCTAAAATCACTAAAGGCGAGATCATCACCGCCCTCGGTCAAAGTATAAAAGTAGTTTAGCTAAAAAAGGGGCAGGTCACCGTCACGGCCCTACCCCGACAAATTAGAGTTTTTAAATTGCTACACGGAAATTGTAACAATAACTTATACTCATCGTATTCCTATAAAGAGCCTCCGGTCTCTTTCATTAATTCAAGTGCCCCCACCTGAAAAAACAAAAGAATGCATTACTGCATGCCGGAGGTCACTCCTTCCCATGCAACATACATTCTTTAGCTTAATTATTTTTCAGGTGGGGGTCTACAAATGTATCATTAATATTTTACCCACGCAAGAAAAATCATTTATTTTTTCTATTTTATGGTAAATTTTTATCACGATCAAGGGATCTCGCCAAACACAGAATCAAAACTTATACAACAATCCGAAGTTTACCCTTTTAGCAGCCAACTCTATCCGGACTCCAATATCATAATAAAAGAACCCTCCCCCAGCACTAAACGAATCCCAATTAACACTTGTTACTGAAACAAAGGGCACGAAGACCCTTTGTTTTTCGGTTGTAACCTCTTTATGTATCGGAGCAAAAGAATATGCAAGACGTTGTAACTCGTTATATTGCACGGAAAAATCAACAGACAGTCTACCGGATTCATTATCGAATAAAGTCCTCTTGTAATCCCGGATCGTCTCGCCCTTCACGAACTTCGTTTTCGTCTTCTTTATCGTGAATCACCCGACAAGGAAACCGATAAACAGACAAAATACAATTCTAATTTAATATCTATTACATAAACTCGGCTGAGTTTTCGTTACATATCACATTTTTCCGGTGGAGTTTCAAGATCATGTCAATAATCACGAAACAGGAAGCATGAAATCACGGGAAAAACATGAAAGGAACAATTACAGGGGAGTTTACCGGGTCACAATTGAAAAACTATATCTTCTCCGCCTTGAACCCGGCCTCTTTCACCAACTCGATCACCCGGTCATCCGGAAGCTCGGAGGTGATTGTCAGTACCCGGTCGGGAGTTGATAGATCAATATTCCACTGGTCACGGGAAACGAACTTATCCAATGTCTCGCCGATCTTGGCGACACACCCGCCGCATTTGGCGCTAGTCTTAAATTTACTTGTTTTCATATCTTTCCTGTTTTAAATTACAATTCCGCCCGTGCCGAACATTCGGCACACAGGCCTTTCAACACGTAGTTTATACTTTCTAACGTAAAATCACCGGGTAATTCCACTGTCGGCACGTGAATTTTTCTTAAACAAAAAGTCTTGTGACAATTCCGGCAGTAGAAATGGGCATGCAGGTCATCAATCGAACAGGTACATTCGTTGCTGCAAACGGAATATTTCAGGGAACCCGAACCGTCGTCAATCACGTGAATCAGATGATGATCCAGAAATAGATTGATCGTCCGGAAGATTGTTGACTTGTCCACGGTATCCAACTCGTTCTCCAAGTCCAGCAGGCTGAACGCCCGCGTAAAGCGGGTCATCGCTTTCAGGATCAGAAGACGCATCGCGGTAGGCTTGATCTCCCGCTTGGCCAGTTTTTCCAGATATACCTTTTCGTCCATACGCTTTATTTTACTCGTTTCTGTATTCTTATCGCATTCAATATCGCCAGCAAGGCAACACCCACGTCAGCGAAAACCGCCTCCCACATCGTGGCAACACCCCCGGCTCCCAGGATCAACACGATCAACTTCACCCCGAATGCCAGCGAGACGTTTTGCCAGATAATCCGGCGAGTCTCCTTCCCGACCCGGATGGCTGTCGCGATCCGACCGGGTTGATCGGTCTGGATCACCACATCCGCAATCTCAATCGCCGCGTCACTTCCCAAACCACCCATGGCGATACCGACATCACTCAGGGCAAGCACCGGGGCATCATTGATACCGTCACCCACGAAAGCCACCCTCCGGTCCGGGTCCCGCTTCAAAGCCTCCACGTGAGCCACCTTATCTTCCGGTAGCAAATCCCCGTGAGCCTCGTCCACGCCCAAATACCCTGCTAATTTAGAAACAATTGTTTGTTTATCCCCCGATAAAATCTGAATATTATCAATATTCAATTTTTTTAAGGACTCTATCGCCTCTTTCGCATCCTCTTTCAACGTATCCGCCAGCAACAAGTGACCGACATACAACCCGTTGACAGCGCAAACCACGATCGTCTCCGGAACCTCCGCCAACCCGGCAGGGAAGGCGATCCCGTACTTTTCGAGCAAACGGGTATTTCCCACCAGCACCTCCTGCCCCTCCATGAAGGCTTTCAGTCCGTAGCCCGCCAGCTCGGTCACCTCGATATCCCGCACGATCCCGATCTCCCGGCTCTCGGTGTATCTCGCCACGGCTTTCGCTACCGGGTGATTGCTCCGACTCTCGACGGAAGCGATGGCCCGGATCACGTCCCCCTCGGTAAAACCTCCCCGCACGTCAACCTGCTGCACCTCGAACACGCCTTTCGTCAGCGTCCCGGTCTTGTCGAACACGACGGTATTAATCTTCGTGATCGCGTCCAGATAGTTGCCGCCTTTAAAAAGAATACCCAGACGGGAAGCCGCCCCGATTCCCCCGAAGTATCCTAACGGGATACTCACGACCAAAGCACACGGACAGGATATAACCAGAAAGACCAACGCCCGGTACAACCAATCGTCCAAAACGAAAAGGAACGCGGGATGCACGACCGACACGATCCAGGGAATCAGCACGATCAACACCGCCAGCCCGGTCACCACCGGGGTATAAACACGGGCAAACTTGCGGATAAACAACTCCGCAGGGGCTTTTCGCTCGGAAGCATCCTGCACCAGTTTCAATATTCGGGACAAAGCACTCAGGTCGTACGGTTTCGCAACTTCCACCCGCACGACCCGATCGGTCACGATCATCCCCGCGAGTACCGTCCCGCCCTTCCGTATATCCCGCGGCACGCTCTCCCCGGTCAATGCCGCCGTGTTGAATGCCGCCACGTCCCCCAACATCACGCCATCCAACGGAACCCGCTCGCCCGCCTTCACCTCGATCACCTCGCCCACCTTCACCCGTTCCGGCTTCTCCACGACCTCACGCCCCTCACGGATAACCGTCGCCGTTTCCGGGCGTACATCCAATAACGCACGAATATTCGAACGAGCCTTATCAACCGCACTATCCTGAAACTTCTCCCCGATCGAATAGAATAGCATCACGGCAACCCCTTCCGGGTATTCCCCGATATAGAAGGCCCCGATCGCGGCCAAGCTCATCAACATAAACTCGTTGAAATATTCTTTCCCTCTCACGCTCTCGAATGCTTCTTTCAGAACCGGAAACCCAACGGGCAAAAAAGCAAGTAAATACCACACGAAACGCACTCCCGAAGGTTGAAACCACGCCATTTCCACCCAATTCATTCCTAATCCTGTCATCAACAGAACAAATGAAATCAATTCCCTGATATACTTTTTCATGACCTGTTTATTTTATTTTCCGTAAAATTACAGGTTATTCCCTGCAACTAAATTGCAAAGATCGCCAAAGGCGAGTTACAGGTTGCAAGTTACATTTGCCTGCGGCAAGTTACAAGTTATCGGCAGCACAAGCTGCCGTAAACAAAGCGCCCCGCAGGGGTCCATTGACTTTATGGACCTTATGGACTTTATAGACTTTATAGACTTTATAGACTCTTTTTTATCAACCGTCGTTCCATGATCTCCTCCATGTGTTCCAACGCCCAGTTCACGAAGGTTTCCACGTGAGGCATGAGGCTTTCGCCCAGTTCCGTAAGCCGGTATTCTACCCGTGGGGGAACCTCGGCATACACTTTCCGGGAAATCAACCCGTCGGTCTCCAACGTCCGTAAAGTGACGGTTAACATACGTTGAGAAATATCGGCGATCGTCTTGTGGATATCGCCAAAACGCATCGTTCCGTTTGCATGTAGCGTTACCAGCACGAGCATTGACCACTTGTCGCCCAACCGACTTATAATGTCCCGGATAGGACACTTATTATTAGCATGAAAATTTTTCATTTTTTTATCGTCCATATCTTGTTAAGAATCAATATTAGTTATCTTCATGTAACTATCTTATCTCCAAGTACGTTCTTGTTTATATAAATCAGATAGATTACATTTGCTAAACAAAAGTAATAAACTTACTTAAAGGAACTATTGTTTAATTTAAAAATAATCGCATTATGGCAAAGAAAGTTGCAGTTTTAGCAGTAAACCCGGTAAACGGATTCGGTTTATTCCAGTATTTGGAAACATTCTTCGAAAATGGCATCCCGTACAAAGTATTTGCAGTTGCCGACACGAAAGAGATCAAAACAAACTCAGGAATCACCCTGTTTGCCGATGACGTGATCGCGAACCTAAAAGGCCACGAGGATGAATTCGACGCGCTGGTATTCGGATGTGGAGACGCGGTTCCAAAATTCGGAGAAAATGCCGGGAAACAGTACAATCAAGACATGCTGGCCGTCATCAAAGCATTCGGGGAAAAGGGCAAAATGATGATCGGCCATTGTGCTGCCGCCATGATGTTCGACTCCGTGGGCATCGCTAACGGGAAAAAAGTAGCCATCCACCCACTGGCAAAACCCGCCATTCAACACGCCATGGCTACCGACGAGAAATTCGAAATCGACGGGAATTTCTACACCGCGCAAACAGAGAACTCGGTGTGGACGATGATGCCGCAGGTAATCGAGGCGTTGAAATAAAAGTGCAAAGGCACTTTTAAGTTTATAAAGTTTGTAAAGTTTATAAGGTTCATAAAGTAAACAGGTGTCCTTCGGACTGTGTTTAAACGGCAGCTCATGCTGCCGTTGACAAAGCGCCCCGCAGGGGGCCACGAACTTTATAAACTTTATGAACTTTACAAACTTTATAAACCTTATAATCTCACATCCTTTGCCCCAAGTAAGACTCTATCACCCGGAACGGCACATCCTTTAATACAACCTTCTTATCTTTATCCAGCAAATAGAAGGTCGGGATTGCCCGCAAGTCATAAAGCCGTTCTTTCGTGATTACTTGCCCGTCGTCATAGGCACATATCCACTCCTTCGGTTGTACCGGCAGGAATTTACGCCACACGTCCAGTTCGGGGTCCGGGAAGACCGACAAAAACACCAGTCTTTTCTGTTTCCCCCGCGGGTTAGCATTCAGCAACGATTTCACGAAACCGGATGATTCCACCTCGGCCTTAATCGTGCGACAGGCATCACAATCCGGATTATTAAAGAAAAGAATCGTGTAATCGGAAGTTATTCCCGACAATTTCTCCTTTTTTCCCGAAGGCAGCGTGTACGTGAAATCGGTAGCCATGCTTCCCTGTCGGTTCTTCAATGCCATTTCCAACCGGAAAGCGGGACGCATCTTGTCGATCTCGCTCACCCGCTCGGATGCCGTAATATATTGTAACACGGGAATATAATACTCCTCGCTCAACATCGGGGAATTCGGGTCATACAGGTATTTAGCATATAGCTCGGTAAAGTGAGCGAACATCAACGTGTCGGCCGTCAACGCCTGCTCCAGCATCCCGGTAATTCCTTTCTCCAAGTCGGGATAAGGCACGTAAGGAAAAAGTTGCAGATAATTCACGAACGCCTGCTCCGTGATCTCCGGCATACGAATTAACGCCGTGTCGGCAAAATCGAATTTATCCCAGTAACGCGTGATCAGATACTTTGCCTGCGATCGCGGGTCGGTGTAAACCGAAGGAACTTCCGGAATCTGGAATGACCTGATCTTTACCTCTTTCCCCTCCTTCTTCCCCTTGTCTTTCGGGGAAGATGAACAAGCGGAAAGCACTGCCAATAAACTAACGGCAACGAATCCGGCATAAATTAATTTATTTATTTTCATACACTTCATCTTCTTATATTACTAAAGAGGGTGTGTCAAATCTTTTTTATTCGCTAATCACTCCCCCTTACACAGCGGGAGAGTTAATTAGCAAGCAATTTCTTTCACCTCGTTAAAAATTAATTACTTCATTCTTCATAAAACGTCTACATTTTACAAATGTAACCAATAATCCGCTACCATCAAAAAGAATCCGGGAGTAGTCCCGGATTCTTAACACTAAAATCACACGCTCACACTATAACATATCTACAATTTTTCTTTGTTCGTTAAAAAACATCATTCGTTGGATCTCGCCACTTTGCGAAATTAGCGTGGAATGTCTCTTCAACGAATGGATCCATTTCTTCTGGTAATTACAAATCTTACCATCGCGAGAGTCCATCGAATTGATCGAATACACCCGCAGGAAACAGATCTGGAACCCGACTTTCTCCACGTAAGTATATGTCGCTTCAAAGTTCACGTTCGAAAGATAGATCGACAGCAAGTTCCCGTTGTGGAACGATCCTTTTTCAGATAAAACTTCCAACTCGTGTAATAGCTGGAGTAATTCTTTTTTCATATTCGCCACGTCGCTCGTCGAAACCAGTCCCAATTCCGCGAAATACTTGATTTCCTTCACGAACGAACCGAATACATTCTCATCCAGAATAAAACAAGTCCTCTTGACTGTTCTTAAATCTTCAATTAATTCCTTTTGAATTTTCATTAATTTTTCCGAAAGAACGATACCGGATAAGGACGTGGGGGTTCTCAATCGTTCGTTCTGGTATAACCACCTGCAAATTCGGAATTTTGACAGATGCTCGTAAGGGGCGTAGAATGTATAAGGAAGCGTGTTCGACGCCGTAATCACTTCCGACGTCGAGTCGGCTTTCACGTAACGGAAAAGCTTTTGATAACGAGCCAGAATCTCGCTATAATTATCCACCGGCTCCAGAGAATGGAGCACGTTCAAATCGAACATCGCCCCGCTGGACATACTGTTGCCAATAATCTTGTCCAACGATATCCCCAGCTGGCTGGCGATGATCGCAACTTCACTGAACGTAAAAGCCACCTCCCCCCTTAATCTCCGGTAAATCGCCTCCTTACTCATGCACAATATATCCATGAGGATATTGGCGAGATTACCCTCTTTAGGGGTAATCTCCCGCATCGTGCTGATTAGTTCATTTACCACGGCATTCTTCATTGGGGCGCCGCTCCTTAATCAAAAAAGTATTTGCCAATAGAAAACTTCACCACTTTCTTAGCCGGGATAACCATGTTTTCCTTGCTATTCGGGTTGTAACCGTTGCGCTCTTTACGATTTCTGATAGAGAAAGAGCCTAATTCCAACAACGATATTTTCTCGCCGTTCTTCAATGTTTCAGCCATACTTCCGATCACGGCGTTCACTGCCTTCGCGGCTTCAACTTTACTAGTCCCGTTCTTTTCGGCTACTTTTTCAATTAATTCTCTCTTGTTCATTGTTAATGGTTTTAAATTAATAAATAGAGTTTATCTCGCACGCATCACAAAACCGCACCCGGTGAATCAACACCAGATGCGGTTCGGATATACTATCTGTATTTTTGTCTCATCAAGTCGCACGTTTTAAATTCATACTGTATAAATGGCATCTCGTCCATTCAGCAGTACAAATATGAAGCATATTCTTCACAAATCTGTGCTATATACAGAGTATCAATAAAATACAAACTTTCTAATATCGTACAATTTTTTACACTCTAGCTTAATTTATGAAATAAACCATTTTTAATTCACGCTTTCTTGCAGTTATCGAAACGAACCGAAAAATAAGTTGTCGATAATTGAATTCTCTCATACACACAAGCCTTCGATAATTTCCCGTTGTGTTTTGAAGAATTTAATCCGTTGCATTTCCCCGCTCTGAGATATTAAGGTGGAAAATTTCTTCAACGAATGAATCCATTCTTTCACACTCTTGAAAACCGCCTCGTCGTGCGACGCGAAAGAGTTAATCGCGAACACCCGGATCAGGCTGACATGATAACTGGATGACGCTATATAGCTATAGGTAGCCTCGAAGTTCACGTTAGCTATATATATAGAAACCTCCTTCCCCGTCTTGAACGTTCCCCGGGTCGCGATCTCTTCTAGCTCATCGAGCAACTGGAGCAACTCTTTTTTCAATTTCTGCACATACTCATGGGAGATCAGATGCACGCTAGCGAAATACTTGATATCGTTTATCAGGTAAACAAACAATTGATCATCCCATATATATTCGGTACGATTAAACTCCTGCGATTCCCGCACGAATTCCCGCTGGCGTTCCAGCAACTTGTCTACCATCTCGATATCCTCGAAATGATTGTCAATGTCAATCTTCTCGAACTGGTACAACCATTTGAACATACGAAATTTCGACAGAAGCTCGTATTTCAGGTAGAATGTCTGCGGGATCATGTTCGACGACGTGCATAATTCCGACATCGGGTCGTCCTTGATCTCCCGGAATATCCTCACGTAATTATTGACAATCGAGTAATAAGTTTCCAGCGGATCGTGCTGCCGCACGATATTCAGATCAAAGATCGCGTTCGCGTTCATATTTGTCCCCACCAATTTATCCAGCGACACGCCCATCTTCTGGGAAATGATCGCGGCCTCTGCCAGAGTAAAGGGCACCTCCCCGCGTAACCTACGATACACGGCCTCCTTACCCAGGTATAACATATCTATTAGCGTGTTCGCCAAATAAACACCACTTGGGATTTTTTCTTTCATAGCTTTTATCAGCTCGCTATTATAATTAAAAGTTGTCATGATTTGAGTTTTTAATAATACAACTATTTGGTTTATTATACGTGTCTGTCTTTATTTTCGTTGCGAATTTCGAAATAAAAATTCTACTAATTTAATAAAAATCTCGGAATATAGGACAGAATTTGATTATTATTACTTCAATAGAACAGGTTTACTCCCGAAATACACCATTAAAGTCACCATTCCATGCGTGGCAAAGGATATTTTTGTAATATCAAAAAAACAAAGTGAAAAGGGTTATGATGAGGAAATTGATAATTGTGCTTGGTCTACTATTGTTTGTCACGGTGTTAAAAACGCACGGGCAAGAAAAACGGTTTTACGATGCCCCCGCGGTGGGAATAAAAACAAACGTTCTCTACTGGATGACGACGACACTGAACATCGGGGCCGAAATCGGGTTAGGCAAGAAAACCACCCTGGATATACAAGGCGCGTATAACCCGTGGGATTTTAAAGACAACCAGAAAATCAAGCTACGAATGGGACAAGTAGAGTTCCGTTACTGGACGGGTGAACGTTTTATCGGACACTTTTTCGGGCTACACGCTCACTACGGTGATTTTAACATGGGAGGTTTCCAGATGCTGGGAATGGACAAATATCGCTACGAGGGCTCCCTTTACGGGGGTGGGATTTCATACGGCTACCAGTGGGTACTCGGTAAACGCCTGAATCTCGAAGCGACAATCGGACTCGGCTACGCCCGGATAGAGTACGACAAGCACGAGTACCAGGCCGGTGGCGATTTCATAAAAAAAGACACCCGGAACTATTTCGGGCCAACGAAAGCGGGACTCTCTCTCGTATATATAATAAGATAAAAAGAAGGCTATGAGGAAAATATTGATACATATTACAATTTTACTCGCCACCGTGTTATTCTCGACCGGACTGGAAGCACAACAGGTTAACCTGGGACAAGTGCGGATTGTTCAAAACCGGTTCGAACAACAGGGAGATAGCCTGCATGTAGCGTTGACGGTTGACATGAACGGACTGTCTATCAACCGAAAACGAGCATTCACGCTGACCCCGGTCATCGAAAGCGGGACGGAATCCATCGAGCTTCCGGCGATAGTGATCAACGGGGCGCAACGAGAAAAGGCCTATCAACGGGCCCTGGCATTCCATCGCGGGATCCCTCCCTTCCCCATTTACACGACCGTCATGATCGGTCACCAAAGTTGGGAAAAGGTATCGTACAAGGTTTCCATTCCTTACGAAAAATGGATGAAGACATCAAAACTTAGCCTGCGGGAAAACTTCTACGCGACCAACGGGGACAGTCGCCTGATATCGGTAAACACGCTAGCACCTTCCCTCGCGATGGAATACGAACCGGAAGGAGTGATCGCGCACGCTGAAGAGAAAACGGTTAAAACGGAACCCGTAATCGTTAAGGCAGAAGAAATTCCCGTTAAAGCGGAAGTGACGGTAAAAGTCGCACCGCCCGTGGTAAAAGAAACAATTAACAAGGAAACTAAAAAGACATACACGAAAGAAGGTTCCGCGTACTTGGATTTTCCGGCAAACCAAACTCATATACTACCGGATTATCGAGGGAATGACAAGGAACTTGGCAAGATCAGGGCAACGCTCGATTCGCTTATTTGCGACCCGAATCTCGAAATCGTCGATATTGACATGATCGGTTACGCTTCTCCCGAGGGAACATTCGCCCAAAACGAGGTGTTATCCAGAGAGCGAACCATAGCATTGAGAAATTATTTACGTGGCAGGTACCAGCTACCGGCAAACATTTATCGCGTTGATTGGAGAGGAGAAGACTGGATCGGGTTGAAGCAACTGATTCTCCGCCACGGTATGCCGGACGAGGATCGCGTACTGGATATCATCGAGAACTATGGCGTGTTCGAGGGAAGGGAAAAACGCCTCATGGACCTGAAAAACGGGCAACCCTACAGGTACATGCTCAAACAGTTCTTCCCGAAACTGAGACGCGTGGATTACAAGATCACATACAAGATTATAAATAACGAATAAAGAAATATATACTATGACTAAACCAAACTAAATTTATTCCTGAATGCCCCCCGGTATAACAAACGCCGATCCCCACATACACCTCTTACCGGGGGCATTCTTCTAATAAATTTGAAAGTATTCCTGAATGCCCCTCGGCTGTAACAAACGCCGATCCTCACATACACCTTCAAGCCGGGGGCATTCTTCTTAAAAATATTGAATGGCTATTCCTGAATGCCCCCCGGCTGTAACAAACGCCGATCCTCACATACACCTTCAAGCCGGGGGCATTCTTCTAAAAATATTTATGAGCTATCCTTGAATGCTCCCCGGTTGTAACAAACGCCGATCCTCACATACACCTTCTTAACCGGGGACATTCTTCCAAAAGAGCCTGTCTGAAAAGTCTCTTCCCTACAAAATCACTCCCCCCTCCAACTCCCCCTTACACAGGGGGAGGGTTGATCACCAAGCGGTTTCCCCTCCTGTGTAAGGAGGGGCTAGGGGGGGTAGTTCTATGTAAATTGACTTTTCAGACAGGCTCTTTTTTATTTGTTTTCCACAACGATAATCAACCGCCACACGCTTTCAACACGAAACGATAGACACGATCCCGGAATGGCTTAAAAGGTAATTTCAGATTCAGCTCCAACCGAAACAAGGAAGATATCAGCAACCAGAACACGGATAACCGGGACTCACCACAAGGACAAAGCCGAACTAACTAGTCTTTATCTCGGCTTTGTCTCGTCTATGTCTCGTCTTTGATGCCTGATTTCAAAAGTATCACACCACAAAAAGGCTTGGAAGATTCTAGATTTACGATTTTAGATTAAATGATCCTGTGATTATAAAAAAAAGCGCAAGAATTGTGCGGGGAAATCACTCAATCTAAAATTTAAAATCTAAAATCGTAAATTAATTAAGTTCCACGATCAGAACACAAGGACAATGATCTGAATGATACACTTCCGGCAAAATATAAGCATCCTTCAGCCGAGATTTCAGATTCTCGCTTGCCATGCAATAATCAATGCGCCAACCTTTATTGTTTGCCCGGGCATTGAAACGATAACTCCACCACGAGTATTTGCCTGCCTCTTCGGGGTGAAAATAACGGAACGTGTCGATAAAACCGGTATTGATAAAACCACCGATCCATTCCCGCTCTTCGGGCAAGAAACCGCTATTCGTGGCATTACGCACCGGATCGTGAATATCAATCGGGCGATGACAAATATTATAATCCCCGCATAGAATCAATTGAGGACGGGTCTTCTGCAACTCCCCGATATAATGTTGAAAATCCTCCAGCCATTTCATTTTAAAAGCCTGTCGCTCGTCACCCATCGTGCCCGAAGGATGATACACGCTCACGATGGAAAGATCTCCATAATCGGCCCGGATGAAACGTCCCTCGTCATCATATTCCGGGATTCCCATCCCGTACTCCACGTGATCAGGTTCTACACGGGTCAGGATAGCGACCCCGCTATATCCCTTTTTCTTCGCGGAAAAGAAATACGACCTGTACCCCAGCGCCTCGAATTCCAGCGTGGGAATCTGATCGGGTTGAGCCTTCGTTTCCTGTAAACACACCACATCCGGTTGTTCCTCTTCCAACCATCGCGTGAAGCCCTTCGATAAGGCCGCCCGCAACCCGTTCACGTTATATGTAATAATCTTCATATCATTTATTTTTACAATTTGCATCAAACTTACAAAAAATATCGACCCGCCAGTACACGTGGCGGGTCGAATATGATAAATCAAAACCTATTACGAGAAGTAATTCCTTTATTCCAGATATTTACGGGATATCGGACGTAATTGCTCGTCCAAGTCGTACACCTGAGGAACTCCTGTCGGGATTTCCAGTTTGATAATTTCCTCGTCGCTAATATCGTCTAGATACTTGATCAACGCCCGCAAGCTGTTCCCGTGAGCTGTCACCAGAACGGTCTTGCCGGAAAGCAACGAAGGTGCGATATAATCCTGCCAGAACGGGAGAACCCGTGTAATCGTCAAAGCCAGCGACTCGCCCAAGGGGAGCGCGGCGGGATCGACATCCCTGTACTTATCTTCGTAAACGGCACAACGAGGATCGTCCGGTTCGAGCAAAGGTGGTGTCACGTCAAAACTTCTACGCCAGATATGCACCTGCTCTTCCCCGTACTTCTTCGCCGTTTCTGCTTTGTTTAATCCCTGTAATGCCCCGTAATGTCGCTCATTCAAACGCCAATGATGAATTTCCGGTACCCAAACCCGGTCCACGATCCCCGCTAAAATATGCTGTGTACGGATTGCCCGTCTCAACACGGAAGAATAAGCCACGTCAAACAGGAGTTCATGCTTCTTGATCAGCTCCCCGGCCCGACGTGCTTCTTTCTCTCCCCGTTCACTCAGATCGACATCCGTCCATCCGGTAAACCGGTTCTCCTTGTTCCAGACACTTTCCCCATGCCGTACCAATATTAACTTGTACATAACCTTATCTTTAATTGATTATAGAAGTTATACGGGTGCCGTCCGAAAATGTTTCTTCGCCCGTGATCAAGGGATCTCGCTTCTTATCAAAGAAATTATTCGGAAAGCAGCATACCCTCCTAATAGTAATTCCGCAAAGCGGGCTTGATACAGATACCGATTCTCACCATCGACACGTAGCGATCGTATTCCAACAGATTCTCGGCATAACCGTTATAATATTGCAAAAACAAATACTCGTTTGCCTTGCGAGAAGGTTTAAAATTAACCTCCAACGTCGTGTTCATGTTTATAAACTTCCGGCGGGGATTGATCACGGCAGAACACCACAAACGCTCGTCGGCGCTCTGGTAATTAAACGCCACGAACCCGTAGCCCTTGTACTTCAGCAAATCGGGATTTCCCTCCTGATCTACCCAACCTCCCCACAATTTCAACTGGGTAGAGAAACGATAATCAATGAACCACGAACCGGAAAGGGAGATATAATTCCAACTACGGGAAGCTAGCGAATCCCGACCGTTCGACTCGTGTTCGAACGAGAGTACCGCTATCCCCACAAGCTGATTACGATAGATCACCGCCTTACTCAAACTAATTCCAGGGTTGAAATTATTATCCAAGAAAGGACTCGACTCCCCGTATATATCCCAAAACGACTTTTGCGTGTAGGTTAGGTACAGGAAGGTCTTGAAAGGCAAGATACTTTTGGTCAACCGTTGCCGGATACTGATTTGAAACTTGGCATCCGCGCTATGCTTGTCGATCTTCCGGTTCGTGGGAACTCCCGTGACAAAATAATTGTCCCGGAATATCCCGAAACTCGGCGTGTTATCAAACAATTCCAAAGCTGTCTTCTCATCCACGGCCACGGAACCGCCTTTCTTCTGTTTACCGAGTTCTTCCCGTTCCAGCAAGATCTTTCGCTCCTCCTCGGTCTGCGCTTGCAACAATTGCGGGTAGAACAGCCCGAACAAAACGATCATAAAAATACCTTGCACTTTCCCTTTCATAAACTCACGAATTTTTCTTACTAAACAACGACACGATCGCTAACAACACGATCGCTCCCACCGTTGCCGTGATCAAACTCCCGATAACACCCGTTGTCCATATCCCCATAACACCGAAGAGCCAACCGCCCAACACCCCACCGATAATTCCCACGATCAGGTTCACGATCAATCCCATTCCTCCCCCGCGTACAATCTTCCCTGCCAGATACCCGGCTAAGATTCCAATCAAAATATACCATATAAACATCATAACTTATAAAATTTAGGTTAATCTATCTATTTAAACTAAAGACGCCCCAAAAAAGTTATAACATTTCGACATTTAAATCATGATATAACTAAAAAAAGCGAGTGTGTCTAACAAGTCTATTTACATAGATTTGTTAGACACACTCGCTTTATAAAAACAATAAGTTCTACTTTGGCAGGGTCAAGAACAATCCCATGATCCAGTATACAAGACCGGACATCAAGATCGTTGCCGGAATGGTCAATACCCACGCCGCAACAATATTCGTGGCCGTGGCCCAACGCACGGAAGCAATCCCTTTCGTGATTCCCACCCCGATGATGGACCCGGTAATCGTGTGTGTCGTACTCACCGGGATTCCTAACACGGCTGTACCCATAAGCGTCAAGGCCCCGGATGTTTCCGCGCAGAAGCCCTGCACGGGCTTCAATCGGGCTAACCCGTCACCCAACGTCTTGATCACTTTCTTACCCCCGATAATCGTACCTAGGGCAATCACCGAATAGCAGGTAACAATCAACCAAACAGGCACGTGAAACGCTCCCGTGTTCTCGTACAGATAATCGCTTACAAACGTGTTACTTCCCGCAACACTATATAACAGGATAGCGATAATGCCCATCGTCTTCTGGGCATCGTTGGCCCCATGTCCCAGGCTGAATATAGCGGAAGAGAAAAGCTGTAACCCTTTAAATAATCCCTCCACTTTCATCGGGTGTTTCTTATGAAATACCAGCATCGTGAGGCACATCATGAAGAATCCCAGAATCATACCGATCAAGGGAGAAAGCACGATAAAAATAGCAATTTTGAATATCCCGGACGCGAATAGGGCCGAGCTTCCGTAAGTAAACCACACCGGACCGATCAAACCACCGATCAAGGCATGCGACACGCTGATCGGCATCCCGAAATGAGTACACAACCATACCCAGATCACCGAACCGATCAAAGCGGCTAATATCAGATATTCATTAATTCTTGCAGGGTCTACAATTCCTTCTCCCATCGTGTGCGCCACGCTCACACCAAAAATAAAGATCGCGGCGAAGTTCCAGAAAGCAGCCCAAAGAACGGCCATGGTGGGAGAAAATACACGCGTCGCAACAATGGTAGCGATCGAGTTGGCCGCATCATTCATTCCATTCAGGAAGTCGAAAAGAAGAGCGATCACAATAGCTAAAAGAACGATTGTCAACATAGCGATCAGGCAAATTTAATAATAATACCTCTCACGGTGTCTCCCACGTCTTTTGCCCGGTCGGTAGCATCTTCCAATACTTGACCGATATTCTTCAATTTCACAAGCTCGATGGCATCTTTCTCGTTGGCGAACACGTCACTCATGAATTGCTCGTACAAATCGTCGACGTCATGCTCGATCTTCTTGATACGAACACATTTCTCGTTAATTTCCTGGGGTCTTTTCTGGATAAATTCCATCTCGTTCATAATATCCTGCAATATCCGGGCATCTTCCACGATACATTGTCCCATGGCAATCAACAACTGATTCACGTTTTTCGGACGATACATCAACATGCGCTTGGCTGCATCGTGAATAAAATCAAGAAATGTATCCATACGACCGCTTAATAAGTTGATATCTTCCCGGTCAAAGGGAGTCACAAACGTCTTGTTCAACTCCTCGTACAACTTGGCCGTGATCTCATCCCCGCTATGCTCGTACTCTTTTACTCGCTTGTACAAAGCCTTCTGTTTGTCATAGTCTTGCTCTTGTAAAAGCTCCACGAGAAGCTTAGCCGCAGCCTCTATATTAGCGGCTTGTTCAATATACAAAGGGTAAAACTTTTTTTCCTTTACCACAAAAAACTGAAGAAATCGGTCTATTTTCATATTTATTATTGATTAGCACACAAATGTAATATCCCTATGCATACATTCGAGTTAAAAAATTAAAAATATATAATCTTTTTTTCCACCATTTCAGACTCGGGCAATAGAAAGAAAACAAGTGAAAAGAACCAGGGTTGTTCCCAACCAGAGACGCTCTGCCAAAACCGGTGATACTCCCCACAAACGATACTCCAAAGCATCATGCCGACACGCGGAAAGACAATCCCCGCAAAGCGTACAATTGACTTCCGGATGTCCTCGCAACACACTTTCTTTCGATAAGGCCCCATAACGACACACCCGGGTACAAGCCATGCAATGCAGGCAACGATTATTCATCCCGAATCGCCAGGGAGAAATATATTTCAGGTACATCACCAATGTCCCCGCCGGGCAATAGGAGGAGCAATGCACGGCGATATGACGTTTCCGGGACACGAACAAGATCACGGCACCCCCAGTTATACCGGCGAAAGCCGCTATAACTGCAGAATAAATCACCGGGATATCGAATACCCGCAAGACCGAAGCGACAAGAATGAACAACAGCAACACCGTCCAACGCAATTTTGCCCTCACTCCCGGAGAAAACCTTTCCCTCCTGCCCGTTTTACCCGCGGCCAGATTATCCCATGCTCCGAAATAACACAACTGACTGCACCAAGCTCCCCCGGAAAGTAAAATTGTCACGATAAACAAGAAAGGCATGAACGACATCTCTCCCCGGTAAAATACCCCGGCGGGGATCAATCCGGGTATCGGGAAATGCAGTTTACCAGACATCAAGAACACGCTATCCGCAAAGATACCCAGCAACAACTGGGTAAAGAAAACGATCGAAAACAACATCCAAATCCGTCTCCGCCATATCCCCCGTCGTTCCCGATCAAACATCTGCAAGTATAACCACCCCCCGAAAAGAGCCGCCAACGTCAGTTGAAACCACCCTCCCCAACCGGGCAACAATCTTTCGCCCAAAAGCAAAGGAGGTTTTACAACAACCTGTACGACAGAAAGCAACATTCCAGAGAGGAGTGTCGTAAGGATTGCCCCCGGCAAAGCTTCTTTTCGAATACAAACTTTTTTTCTCATAACCATTACAAAGATAAACGATATTTACTCATCCAAATCAAAAATCATTAACTTTGCTCCTGTAAAATAGTAACACCATGTCAGACATTCCAGTCTTAATATCGGATTTGGCGATTATCCTTTTTTCCGCTGGATTAATAACCATCATTTTCAAATGGCTAAAACAACCTGTCGTGCTGGGTTATATCATGGCAGGGATTATAGCGGGCCCCTATACTTTCGGTGGTCCGATGATCATGGATGCCGAAAACATTCATATCTGGGCGGATATCGGGGTTATTTTCCTCTTGTTCGCGCTTGGATTGGATTTTAGTTTCAAGAAACTGATGAACATCGGGGGAACCGCCATGATCAGCGCTCTCACCATCGTGGGGGCCATGATGATGTTAGGATATATCGCCGGATTGTCACTCGGCTGGGGGCACATGAACAGTCTTTTCCTCGGTGGGATGCTATCTATGTCCTCGACCACGATCATCTTCAAAGCATTCGATGACATGGGGTTACGCAATCAACGATTCGCGGGAGTCGTTTTCGGGATTCTCGTCGTGGAAGACCTTTTCGCCGTGGTACTCATGGTGTTGCTTTCCACGTTGGCGGTCAGTAAACATTTCGAAGGTATGGAAATGGTCAGTAGTATCCTGAAATTAACGGCCTTCCTCGTGTTCTGGTCTATCACGGGTATTTTCCTGATCCCGACCTTTCTGAAAAAAGCCAAACAATGGTTGAACGGGGAAACGTTGCTTGTTGTATCCCTGGGTCTTTGCCTAGGCATGGTTCTGCTTGCCGTGAAAGCCGGATTTTCTTCCGCTTTAGGTGCTTTTGTCATGGGGTCCATCCTAGCCGAAACTATTGAAGCCGAAAACATAGAACACCTTATCAAACCCGTGAAAGACTTGTTCGGAGCCATTTTCTTCGTCTCGGTCGGGATGATGATTGATCCCGCCATGCTAATCGAATACTGGTTCCCGATCCTGCTGATCACGCTGGTGGTTATCGTGGGACAGGTCACATTCGCGGCTTCCGGGGTCTTGTTATCGGGACAAAGCCTCAAAATTGCCATCCAGTCGGGATTCTCTCTCGCCCAGATTGGAGAGTTCGCCTTTATCATCGCCAGCTTGGGTATGACCTTACACGTGACGGACAAATTCCTGTATCCTATCGTGGTAACCGTTTCCGTCATTACCACATTCTTCACACCTTACATGATCCGCATGGCCGATCCCGCCTATCAATTCATTACAAAACATTTCCCCCGCTCCTGGATTAATTTCCTTGACAGGTATAGCACCGGGACAAATACCATTCACCACAAAGGCACGTGGCAACGCTTACTCAAAGCCCTGTGTCGTATCGTGGTCACTTACTCGATCTTATCCGTTTTCACGATAGCACTATTCCTGCAATACCTGACTCCGTTAATTCGAAAAGAACTTCCCGGAATACAAGGAGGTATCGTGAGCGCCGTGGCCATACTATTGCTGATCTCGCCATTCCTACGGGCCATGATGATGAAAAAGAACCATTCGGAAGAGTTCCAGCAATTGTGGAATGACAATAAGTACAACCGGGGACCGCTTATTTCCCTTATCGTTCTGCGTGTTGCCCTTTGTATAGGTATCGTAATGTTCGTTATATCCAGCCTGATAAACGTGGCCGCGGGCCTGTTGCTGATTATTGCATCCGCCATTATTTCATTCTTCATTTACTCCAAACGATTAAAAAAATATTCGATCCAACTGGAACGCCGTTTTCTACGCAATTTTACCGCACGCCAACAGGAACAAGAACGAAAATCCCCGATCAAACAGCGTTTCGTGAAGCATTTGCTTGACCGAGACTTGCATCTGGCTGATTTCGAAGTCTCGCAATCCTCTCCCAGCGTGGGCAAAACACTTAAAGAGCTAAATTTCCGCCAGACTTGCGGGGTCAGCGTGGTCACGATCATCCGGGGTGAGGAACGAATCAACATCCCCGGTGGAGAAGAACGCCTCTATCCTTTTGACCATATCATCGTGGCCGCCACGGATAACGAGATCGAAGTTTTCCGCAAGTTCGTGGAGAACCGAGTGCAACAACGCAAGGAAGAACTCGAACAACAGAAAGCCCCGGAAGTCAGTCTAGAACAATTTATCATCGAAAAAGACACCACCTTAATCGGACGTTCCATAATAGAATCCGGCATCCGGGATAAAGCCGCCTGTCTCGTCATCGGCATCGAACGGGGAGGTACTTCCATCATGAACCCAGTCCCTACCACCGTATTTGAAGAAGGCGATGTCGTATGGATCGTTGGAGAAAAAGACAAACTACTCCAACTGGCAGCAGGAAAAACGATCTAATAATTTTAGATTTTAAATTTTAGATTAAATAATTCAGCAGGGCAAGCTGCCGCGACAAAGCGCCCCACAGGGGTCCATCGACTTTATGGACTTTACAGACCTTATGGACTTTATTGACTCTTTTTCAATTACGTTATTCAATTTCCAGCCCGAACAGAGCCTTCAATTCTCCCACGGCAGGATTAATCGACACGAAATGCTCGAACTTATCTTTGGCCGTGAAAAGACGTTTTTTATCCTGCCCGTCTTCGGGTTCCATGTAAACCTGGGCATTCAAAGTAATAAAACCATTAGACAATTTCTTCGACAGAAAAGAGAGTAAGTAAGGATGCAAATCCATGACTTTCGTCAACAAGAAATCATTATCCACCTCAATCGTAATAACAAACCCTTCCACTTTCGGGGTATGCGAGGTCAGGGCGATTTTTACAGCCGTATCTTCCTGCGACGTACCAATATAAGCCTCCAAAGCAGCAGAAACATCCGCCACGGTAAATTCATTTCGTGCCTTTATCTTGTTTTCATTGGCCTGAGTTTTCTCTCCTTCATGTTGCACCCGCAAATCCTCTTTCGTTTCCGCCATAGCCATTTTCAGCTTGAACGAACGAGGAGGTTCCGCCTTGTAGGTGTTGGCTTTCGGGGACGTAGTTGTAGACGCAACCGCAGTAGGGGCAGCAACAGCCCCACCACCCTCTTGTTGGAATTTACCGTTAAAACCTTCTATCTTTAGTAACCCGGCAAATTCCTCTATACTAAGACTTTTTTTTTTAATTCATTAATCTGACACAACTTGATCAAGGTAAGCTCCACGCACAAACGTTTCTCCATGCGAATTTTATACTGCATTTCGCATTGTTCGATCACCTTCAAAGCATCAAATATAAATTCTGGGGTCACCGTTTGCGCTTGTTTCAGGTAACGTTCTTTAATGGAAGCACTCACTTCCAGTAGTTGCACGGTAATCGCTTCCTTGGCCACCAACAAATCCCTAAAATGCCGTCCCAACCCGGATACCAGATTACCCGCATCAAAACCCTTTTCCATGATCTCGTTGAAAAGCAGGAACGTCTCCGCAACCTTACCGGTATAAAACAAATCGGTGAGTTTAAAATAGTAATCGTAATCCAACACGTTCAGATTCTCGATCACCTTATCGTAAGTCAAGTTCTTTCCACAAAAACTAACCACCTGATCGAATATAGACAACGCATCACGCATCGCCCCGTCAGCCTTTTGGGCGATCACGTTCAATGCTTCCTCTTCCGCCTGTACCCCTTCTTTGGCAGCGATACGTTTTAAATGATCAATCGTATCGGGCACCTTGATCCGGTTAAAATCGTAAATCTGACAACGGGATAATATCGTCGGCAGTATCTTATGTTTTTCCGTGGTGGCCAGAATAAAGATCGCATGGGCAGGAGGCTCTTCCAAGGTCTTCAAGAAAGCATTGAAGGCCGAAGCACTCAACATATGTACCTCGTCGATGATATACACGCTATACTTCCCGACTTGCGGCAAGATACGCACCTGATCGACTAATCCTCGAATATCATCCACGCTATTATTGGATGCGGCATCCAACTCGTGAATATTCAACGAACGACCGCTGTTAAACGCTTTGCACGATTCACATTCATTACAGGGTTCGGCATTTGCCTGCAAATTCATGCAGTTAATCGTCTTGGCAAAAATACGGGCACAAGTTGTCTTCCCGACTCCCCGCGGTCCACAGAACAAATAAGCCTGGGCTAACTGTTTATTGAGAATAGCATTCCTCAACGTGGAAGTAATCGAGTGTTGCCCGATCACGGTGTCGAAACTTGCTGGTCTATATTTACGTGCCGAAACGATAAAGTTTTCCATGTTAATCTATTACAGGTTGTTATCCGATATTGTTATAATAATGTACCGGATTACAAATTTACAAAGTAAAAATCACACGTGCAACCTTTAAATTTGAAAAGAACTGAAATTTAAATTTCAGTTCTTTTCTTCCATAATCTTATACACACCATCAATAACAACGCCTGACTCTATATATATTTTCCGGGTTAAAATATTCCCTTTAATATGTGCCGGAATTTTTAATGTCAAACTTTCCAACGCAACAATATTCCCCCGGACTTGTCCCAGAATCAAAGCCGACGCACACTTGATATTTCCTTCTACACGGGCTTCTTTTGCAATGACAATACGTCCGGTTGTAATGATATCACCTTTAAAATCACCATCAAGTCGAATGGAGCGATCCGTCTTCATATTACCCACGAAGAATGTTTTCGTGGGTAAGTTCACAAACGCTGCCTGTTCTAAAGCTGTCGCAGTTTCTTCTTCCTGCCGCTTTTTCCACCAAGAAAACATTTTCATCAATCGTTATAATCCGACAAACAAACGCAAGTATTCGCATTACCAACATCCAACCCAACCGCCAGTTGGGATACATTTTTCAAAAAATCATCCGGGTCCATCGTTTCGAAACTATTCGCCCCGGTACGAGCCTTCAACTTCGAATTCAAGCAATACCCGTGAGAAGCACATTTCTCCGGCTCCGGATAAACGGATATCGTGAGTGTATCCCCAAATTCTTCTCTAAAACATTCCACCAATTCCGGGTAATAAGCACCTCCACCCGCCAGATACATCTGATTACATTTACTGAAATCGTCATCGATAAATGACTTTCGCAATCTTGGAGAAATCACGTCATTGTAGTACATACGCAATACTTTTTTCCGCAAATCGGTAACATCATGCCGAACCCGATTAATTGTTATTTGTCCTTTTTGAAACAAGATGTCCAGTTGATGCTCTGTCTTCAATTCCATGTAGTACTTTTTCATCAACTCATGCTCGAATAACTTCACGGCATAATTTATCCCGTTCATACTCACGGTCGAACGATTCAACATTCCGGACGACATGCTTACCGCAGCCTCACAAGTTCCGAATCCCAGACTGACCATAAAGAAATTTCCTTGCACGTGAAGAGCTCCTTCCCGAAGAGCAGTAATACAACCGGCAATTTCAGGCATTACATCCACGTTCGCAATCACAATTTCTTTTGTCTCAAACTGACAATCCCCGAAAGTTCCTTTATCAAAAGTAATTACATGCTTACCGCCAAGCACTTCATCCACCTGATCACGATATAGCATATAAGTTGAAAAAGGAAAACCGACCGTTAGATTTATCGTCCCCTCGTTTTCTGAAGTTGCCAACAATAAACCCGCCTGGGCCAACAACTTGTATTCTTCTTCTCCCGGTCCCGTGTTGATATTCTTATGCGGAGAATATCCTTCCCGAAGAGCCAGATTACCGATAATATAATCATTATTACCCAACTTGAGCTTTATCCCATTTAACAAACAGTCCGCAACATGAGAGAATTCTTGATTCGTTGCCTCATAAGTACTGGGAAAGTTATATGATTTCATCATAAGCATATGAATTTTAATTATTTAATCCATTTATCCAAAATATAAATAACCGATCGATTAAAGATACTGTAAATCGAAAATTTGTCACGATTAATGTCATTTCCGTAACTAATTGTGCATTAAAACGAACTAAAATAATACTACATAATTGTATTTTAGAAAATTGTTAATATATTTGTATATCTTTAATCGATCATTAAAAAATATTTTTTATGCCTGATAAATTCTTCTTGACACGTTTTCAGATATTCCTATTTTCCTGAAAGAAATAACAATAACAACTAACATATAAATATTTCATTTCCCGTGTACCCCCGTCATACAAATAAAAAAACGATATCGTTTATGATATCGTTTCTTTCTATTTTTATATACTCGAATATCAAATCTTCTCCAAATCGGTTTTAGCAATCCATCCTTCATTTCCATCGGCCAATCGCACATTATACCACTCGCCCAAAGAACCGATAACCTGTACCTTCAGCCCTTCATGAATCACGAATAATTCCGTTCCGCTATTGTCCGGAGCCCCCCGCACAACCACGCTGGGAACCATAATGATCCCACTATCCCTATCGGTCACCCGATGATATTGTTTCAAAGCAAAACATATCGTCATCACCGATACCAGCAACATGATAATTCCCAAGGTAAACCAACTTTTTTTCAAAGAAATGGAAGTTGCATGGAAAAACAGTACTGCCATAACTAGGAAACCGATAAAAAGAAACACGGAAATATAAGCCCATTGGTCTGCCGTGAACGCTGTCACGAAAGCATTGTACCAACGCACGAGGAACAATTCCGGCAATACCTTGATATTATCTACCGTGGACTTTTGTGCCATGGCCAAATTATATTTCGCATCGCTATCTCCTGGATGCAACAGTAAAGCCCGCTCGTAATTCAGAATAGCCTTGGCCACCTCACCCTGTTTGTAATAACAATTCCCTAGATTATAATATATCGTTGCCGATTCCATGTCATCCGAAAGCATCTCGGTGTACAAATCTATTGCTTTCTGGTATTCGCCTTCCTGATACATTTTCGCAGCCTCCTCTTCCAATGCTTTCACGTCGGCAGCATAAGTCATCACGCCAGATAACAGCAACACCAAAATCATATATATCCTTTTCATCGTTTTCGACTTTTAGTTTTTAGCTTTTAACTTGTAGTTTTTATATTGCTTTATCCAGCTTCATGATAATGGAAAGACTATCCTTGTAGACCTTATCCATTTCTTCGTCCTGATTAGCACCGGGAGCATAACGGGCATACTCGCAATGATCAAGCACCTCGATAAAACCTTGTATCAAAGTTGTATCGGCTCCTCGACGAGTCAAATGCTCACTGATATTATCCCGATTCAACTCGGAAGCGGATATATTCAACTTGTAACTAACGTATCCCCACAAGGCATTCAGCACCTCCTGATAGAACAACTCGGAATTACCGGCTTTCATAGCCACCGATGCTGCACGCAAACGCTTTTGTGCCATTTTGTTGGCAGTCTTACTCTTCACCCGAACCAGATCGGCATTCGCTTTTATCCGGCGACGATTGAGTATCATTCCTACCACGAAAAGTACAAAAGGAATCAAGAAACTCAACCAATATTCCATTGTAGCGAAATATTGTACCCCTCTTTGCCTCAAATCGCTCTTACCCGTCTTGATATACCGGATATCCTGTCCCAGCATCCTGACATCTTCTTTCTTGAATGACTGCAAAGCCGCTTCTCCGGTTCCTTGCCCGGACTCGTTACCCTTGGCCACCCGAACGGTATACTCTTTCCCGGTCAATATCTTATAAGTCCCCGATTGTGGGTCAAAATAAGAATATTGCACGGCCGGAATCTTGTACTCACCCGCGTAGCGAGGGATTACCAAATATTCGAATGTCACGGTTCCGGATGTTCCGTTAATATCTTTTATTACTTTCGGATCATACACGTCAAAATCATGCGGGAAAGAAATCTTGGGTGCTTCCAACAATTTCATGTTACCGGTTCCCCGCAACACCACCTTATAAGTCAACGCATCATTTGCTCTCAACGTATCGGTAGAAGTAGATGTCGTCATGGCAAGGGTCCCGACCATACCACTGAATCCTAAAGGTTTCCCCGCTTCCGGTAAAGGTTTCACGGTAATTTTCACGGGTTTACTCTTGCATATCACCCGAACATCCCTCGATTGTCCGAAAAAGTCGTCAAATATACTGTTTGAACGCCCTGCTACCCGTTGCCTCACCACGCAGATCAACTCGTACGGGTCGATCGTCAACGTTCCGGCATGCTGGGGAAACAGGATCGTTTTCTGTAACACACCTACCCGATCGTATATTTTTCCATTATATTCTTCTCGTTCCAATCGGATCTGGGGAATCTTCACGTCTTCTGTCAGGAACCCGTCAAAAGGAGGTATCTTTTTCCCTTGCACATCCACCAGATTTACACGGGCGTATACTTTCAGGGTTGCCGTCAGACTTTCTCCCACGTAAAGAGAGTTACGACTCACCTCCATTCTCAAAAACAGATCATCATCAGTGATCGTGGAACTTCCCCGGTCCTCACGAATCCCACTAGAAGAGGCATTATTATTCCCCTTAGGCTTATCCGAACCCTTGATCACTTTTATTTTTAAAGGACTGGATTTATACTCTTTACCGTCCACCGTGATCGTGGCAGGAGCTACGGTATACTCTCCCTCTTCACGTGCTTCCAGAACATACGTGTAAGTATATTCCGAGCTCTGTTCCATTTTTCCATTAATAATTGAAGTATTAAAAGATGTACTCAACGACGGACCCGCCAGTAAATCGAATCCTTGCAAGGTAGGAACCTGCAAATTCTCACCTTGTTTATTCAGCACGAAAGAAAGGCGAAATTGCTCTCCGACCTCCACGACCGAGGGAGCCGACGCCGTGAATTTTGTCTCTTGAGCAAACACTTTTGCCCCTCCGATAACGCATAGTAACAATACTATAATGAATGACCTCATTTGTTTATCTTTTAATTCTTTATAATCCTACGATAAAATGTACAAAATTACCAGTTTTTCTCGATTTTCATCTTCTTGGCTTTCTGTGCCTGAACTTTATCTTTTTGTACCTTTTCCTGTGTTTTCTTCTCATCTCCTTCTAAGGCTTCCAGCAAACGTTTGGCATCTTCCTTGGAAATCTTGGGTTGTTGCTCTTGTTGTTGTTGCTGTTGTTGGTCCTTATTCTGCTGGTCTTTATTTTGTTGATCTTTCTGATCTTGCTTTTGTTGATCTTTATCCTGTTGATCTTTGTTTTGATCTTGCTGATCTTTATTCTGATCCTTATTTTGGTCCTTGTTCTGATCTTGGTTCTGATCCTTATTTTGGTCTTTATTTTGCTGGTCCTTATTTTGATCCTGGTTCTGGTCCTTATTCTGATCTTGGTTTTGATCTTTATTCTGATCCTGGTTCTGTTGATCCTGCTTTTGCTTACGAGCAAATTCCAGGTTATACTTGGTTTCTTGCGAATTCGGACGATTCCTCAAAGATTGTTTATAAGCCTCGATACTCTCATCCAATTTATTCATAGATAAAAGCGTGTTGCCGATATTATGATACAACTCGCCCAATCGCTCCTTGTCTTTTTCGTTTTGCGCCAAAGACTGGAATTGTTGCAACGCCTCGTCAAACTTTTTCTGCTTGTAAAGCGCGTCACCCAGATTAAACGCCCCCTCGTACGATTTTACCTCGGAATCCAAAGCCTTACGATATTCCACCTCGGCTTTCTCAAAATCCTGCTTATTGAACAGATCATTTCCTCCTCGAATAAACTTTCGTTCCTGCTGTGCAGCCAACGGTAAACTTATGACTACAGCCATTATCATTGTCATCAATATCTTCACCATAACACTTCGTTTAAAATTTACCGATTTGTTTCAACACTTTTTCCTTCACTCCCAAATATATTAATCTTCAAGAAATTCTTGTTCTTTCGCCCAAGGACCATAAAATCCAACAACACGAAAATCAACGCCATAATCAGAAAATACTGATATTTCTCAGCATAATCACTGAATACCCGTTCTTCCAACAATGTCTTATCCATCCGATCAATTTCATCCAGCAAAGTATTCAACCCCACGTTCGAATTACTTGCCCGCACGAAAATACCCTCTCCCGCCTTGGCTATCTCTTTCAACGTCTCCTCGTCCAGTTTCGAAATAACCGGATTACCACTACCATCCCTCATATATTGGCCGGGATTGCCTTTCTCCGGAATCGGGGCTCCCTGCGCCAACCCCATTCCGATTGTATGGACGAAAATTCCTTTTTCCCGTGCCGCTTTTGCCGCGGCCACTGCATCATCCTGATGATTCTCCCCGTCCGTGATCACGATGATCGCTTTCGAAGTTTCTGTTTCTGGGGTAAACGATTTTGCAGCCAAATCTATCGCATTACCAATAGCCGTTCCTTGTATCGGCACGATATCCGTGTTTATCCCCGACAAGAACAATTTAGCAGAGGAATAATCCGTCGTAATCGGCAATTGTACGTACGCGTCACCGGCAAACACGATCAACCCTACCTTATCATCGCTCAACTTCTCGACCATCCGGGAAATAGCTTGCTTGGCAGCCTCCAATCGACTGGGCTTTATATCTTGGGCCATCATGGAATTAGACACGTCCAGCGCGATAATCAATTCCACTCCCTCTTTTTTCACTTGTTGCAGTTTTGATCCGAACTGAGGCCCTGCAACTCCGAGAATCACGAAAAACAAAGCCATCAATACAAGAATAAACTTCAATGTCTCTCGTTTATAGGATTGCAAAGGCATCAACGTTGCCAACAACTCAGGACTCCCGAACTCGGCTATCGCTTTCTTCTTCCGTATCCTTGCCACCACGTAAAAAACTATCAACAATGGTATGATAATCAGCAAGTATAACAAATCAGGATGTGCAAATCTAAACATAACCCTTTTCTAATTTCAGATTTAATAATTTTAAATTCTGTGATTTCGTGATTGTAGATTCTGTGATTTCATAATCACCTCATCGAAAATCTCCGAATCACTTAATTCTAAGGAATTTTCCTCAACAACGTGTATCTCCCTAATGCTTCGAGAATCAGCAGCAAAGCCCCGATCAATGCAAAATAAAAATACTGTTCATTTTTCCGGCTAAAATGCTTCACTTCTACCTTACTCTTTTCCAGTTTATCAATTTCCTGATAAATCTGTTCCAATTTCTTGTTATCCGTTGCCCGGAAATACTTACCACCTGTCATGTCGGCAATCTGAGTCAAAACCTCTTCATCAATCTCCACCGGCATTCGTTGTAACTGCATCCCGAAAGGAGTTTGCACGGGATAAGGTGCCTCTCCCAGAGTGCCCACGCCAATCGTGTATACTCGAATTCCGAATGTCTTTGCTAACTCGGCAGCCGTCATCGGGGCAATTGCACCCCGGTTGTTCACTCCGTCCGTCAACAAAATGATTACTTTTGATTTTGCCTTACTATCCTTCAAGCGATTTACCGCATTTGCCAATCCCAACCCGATAGCCGTACCGTCTTCTATCATCCCGCTATGAATATCTTTCATCACGTTTACCAACACGGCCTGATCGGTAGTCAAAGGACTTTGCGTGAAACTCTCTCCACTGAATACAACCAAACCTATTCGATCCTGAGGACGTTCCAATATAAACTTCGTGGCCACTTCCTTGGCTGCTTCCAAACGGTCGGGTGTAAAATCCCGTGCCAGCATACTACCGGAAATATCCAACGCCAACATGATATCAATACCCTCGCTGTTATAAGTTTGCCAACTCGTGCTGGATTGCGGTCTGGCCAAGGCTAACACCAAAAACAGAATCGCCAATAACCGGGCAGCAAATAACAGGTGACGCAACCAAATCCGACTTCCCCGTTTCATTTGTTTGAACACCCGAATTGAAGAAAACTTCAAATCTGCATGCGAGCGTTTCTCCTTGAATATGTACCAAATTATCATTGGTATCAATACCAACAACAACCAAAAGTACTCAGGGTTTGCAAATTCATATCCAAACATAATATCTATTTTAAATTTTAGATTTTAGATTCTAAACGATATTTCTATTTAAAATTCAAAATCTAAAATTAGTTAGTCGTTTCATTTTCTTTATCTTTCACCTCCTGAGCTTCCTTTTCAGCCTTCTCTCGGGCTTCTCTCTCTTGCTGCTCTTTCAATTCCTGTTCCAGACGTTCCTTTTCGTGAGCAGCCCGGATCGTATCATTTGTCTCCTGCACGAAATCGTAAGCGATGTCAAGATTACGCACATTCTCGTCCTGCAAAGGTTCAGCCTTAGCAAATTTCACGTAATCAGCCGTCTCGAACATATTAGCCAGCTTATCCCGTTGTTTCGCATTTACCTGATCGGATTTCTCCAAAGCCTGCAGGGTCTCGAAAGAAGTCTGCTCCATGGCAGAAATACCCAACTCCCCATCCAGATAATTCCGAATCGTATCGGTCAACTGCGTATAGTACTCTTTCGTCTTGCCACTCTGCCACAATTTCTCCTTTTTGATCTCTTCCAAGGCTTTCATGGCCAACACGTAGGGAGGTATAGCCGGTTTCTCGTGAACAAAGATACTTTTATGAGATTTCCGATACCTGATAATCAGAATAATCACCAATATCACCACGATTCCCAACAGTCCCCACAACAGGTAAGGTAATACCTCCGCAAACGTCCACGGGGCAGCCAAAGGCATCACGATATCATAATTTCCTTTCTGCTGATCTACCACAAACGTATTCACGATCAACGGTATCGGATCCGTCCGCAACGTGTTGTTATAACTCTCCTGCTGAATCTCTATCGGCATGGGAGGAATCACGTACATTCCCGAATCAAAAGAAGTTATCACGTAACTTTCCTGCACAAGGACCCGTCCATCCTTCTCCAAGATAGAATCCCGAACCGGACCGGATATAATCTCGATACCCTTCGCGATCGTGTCCTTTAACTGGGGAAACGCAACTTTCACTCCCGGTTCCGACTTCACCTTCATCCGAAAATGAATTTGATCCCCGATCATGATATAGTTCGTGTCGACCTCGGCAATATATTCCCGATTTTGTGCTTTCAAGGCACCGATACTACATAGTAGAACAATTACGAATAGAACAATTCTATTTTTCATTTTCAATTCTCCATTTTCAATTTTCAACTAATATCCAGCCCCTCTTCTCTTGAATAACGTAATCAATGATCTCACGTAATCCTCATCGGCACTGATAGATGCCATATCCACTCCCGCGTGTTTGAATATCCGATCCAATTCCTTGTCTCGTTGCAAAGCATAAGCTTCAAACTCGTCCCGGACCTTTTTATCGGAAGTATCCACCCAAACGCTTTCTCCGGTTTCCGCATCGGTCAAATACATCAACCCGACAGGAGGCAATACCTTCTCTCTCCGATCATACAATTGAAGTGCCACCACGTCGTGTTTCTTGTTCGCGATCATCAAAGGATGTTCAAAATCATGCTCATCCATGAAATCGGATATCAGGAAACAAGTACACCTTTTCTTTATGGCATTTGTCAAATATTGTAACGCCACCGAAATATTCGTCTCCTTATGCTCCGGGTAGAAATCCACCAATTCTCGGATAATATGCAGGATATGTGTACGTCCTTTCTTGGGCGGGATAAACTTCTCTATCCGGTCGGAGAAAAAGATCACACCGATCTTATCATTATTCTGAATGGCAGAAAAAGCAAGCACGGCCGCAATCTCGGTAATCTGGTTCTTTTTCAATTTCGAAACTGTCCCGAAATTACGCGAAGCACTCACGTCTATCAGCAACATAACTGTCAACTCTCGTTCCTCCTCGAAAATCTTCACGTAAGGATGATTGTAACGAGCCGTCACGTTCCAGTCGATACTTCGGATATCATCCCCATACTGGTACGCCCTCACCTCGCTGAACGTCATACCCCGACCCTTGAAAGCCGTGTGGTACTCCCCCGCGAAGATATTACTCGACAATCCGCGAGTCTTTATCTCGATCTGCCTAACACGTTTTAATAAATCTGAAGTCTCCACCTTATTAATTTTAGATTTATTGATTTTAGATTTTAGATTCCAGCCACACAAGGCCGACCTAATTTCTTGATTTATGATTTCCGATTAAGTGATTTCCCCGCACAATTCTCTCGCTCTTTTTTATAATCACGGAATCATTAAATCGGCAATCACGGAATCATTTCACCTTTCATTCTAAACTCTCGTCGTTATTAAATTGAAAATCTCAGATTGAAAACAGATCATTTTCAACTTTCAATTTTCAATTACTAAGGCACTTCAACCGTGTTCAAAATTTCGCTGATGATGTCTTCACTGGTCAGGTTATTTGCTTCAGCCTCATAGCTCAAACCGATACGATGGCGCAATACATCATGACAAACGGCACGAACATCCTCCGGGATCACGTAACCGCGGCGTTTGATGAATGCATACGCCTGTGAAGCCTTTGCCAAACTGATACTAGCACGAGGGGATGCCCCGTAAGAGATCATGGAAACAAACTTCTCCAAACCATGTTCCTGCGGATAACGGGTTGCAAACACGATATCCACGATATATTTCTCGATCTTTTCGTCCAGATAAACCTCTTTCACCACCTCGCGAGCCCGCAAGATATCTTCCGGCTTTAAAATAGTGTTGGATTCCGGGTAAACTTTCTCCAAATTCTGACGAACAATCAATTTCTCTTCCTCTTTCTTCGGGTAGTCAATCACGACTTTCAACATAAACCGGTCTACCTGAGCCTCCGGAAGCGGGTAAGTACCCTCTTGCTCGATCGGGTTCTGGGTGGCCATAACCAGGAACGGTTCATCCAACTTGTAAGTTGTATCACCAATCGTCACCTGACGTTCCTGCATCGCCTCCAACAAAGCGGATTGCACCTTTGCCGGAGCACGGTTTATCTCATCCGCCAAAATAAAATTAGCAAAAATCGGTCCTTTCTTCACCACGAACTCTTCCCTCTTCTGGGAATAGATCATCGTACCCACAACGTCAGCAGGCAACAAATCCGGGGTAAACTGGATTCGACTGAATTTTGCATTAATAATATGTGCCAGCGTATTAATCGCCAAGGTCTTCGCCAAACCGGGAACACCCTCTAATAAAATATGTCCGTTCGAGAGCATCCCGATCATAAGTCCTTCCACCAAATGTTTTTGACCCACGATCACCTTATTCATCTCCATGTTAATCATATCGACAAAAGAACTCTCTTGCTGTATGCGCTCGTTCAATGCTTTGATATCAACCGTATTCATGTCATTGATTTTTATAATGATTTATATTACTACTTTTCTAACGTCAAACATTACACATCGGTTTCACTCTTTACGAAAAGAGTCCTAAAATAACTGCCTCTGTTTCTGTTTTTCCAAAAGTAGCTATTATTCCGTCAAATGTTAAAATCCAAGTGGCTAAAAAATGTTAACACGAATTTTAAGGTTTTCCCAAAAAAAATAGCAGAAAACTTCAGGCCTCTGCTATTTCTCATTTTCCTTTATTTTGATTTATGCTCATTCTTCCTCTGTTTTGCCAACTTTAAATAACCCGTTACAAAAATCAGAATAGCAAAAAGGAATATTAAGACTCTTAAAAAAGATTAGTAAGACCCACACTTTCCGGTCGTTGCACGTCACGAATCGTTGATTTTTATTTACAGACCGATTAAAGCAATTATTTACAAAGGATCAACATCAAAATAAATTCGCACACCTTTCCCGACAGGTGCTTTCACCAACTCCCCGCATTTTTGTTTCAAAAAGGCTTTCAATTTTGACAAAGAAAGACCTTGTTCCGCCTTAATCAATATCTGAATACGGAACATTTTCCTTATCCTTGACACATCCGGTTCCGCCGGACCACACACCCGTCGTTCCAACCGCTCCCGCAACAACCTTGCCAGCTCGTTTGCGGCATTCCGCAAAGCCAACTCCTCCGTGTGTCTCAATTCTATTTGAATCAACCGGGCAAAAGGAGGATAATTAAACATCTCCCGTTCCCGCGACAACAGGGAATAAAAACCGTGATAATTCTCCTTCTTTACCAACTGGTACACCCGATTTTGTATATCCGCCACTTGAATCACCACTTTACCGCGCTCCCCTTTGCGCCCGCTACGTCCGCTCACCTGCATCAACATATCATAAGCACGTTCCTCCGCCCGGAAATCGGGAAAACCGATCAAACTATCGGCATCCATCACCCCTACCAGCTTCACACGCTCGAAATCCAATCCTTTCGACACCATTTGCGTCCCGATCAACACGTCCAGATTCCCGGCCTCGAAATCATCAATCAATGCCCGAAACTTCGCTTTATTATTCATCACGTCCAAATCCATCCGGGCAATCCGAGCTTCCGGGAAATATTGCTTCACTTCCTCTTCGATTCGTTCCGTACCCGGCGTGCGATTCACGTAATGCCCCTGACCGCACTCCAGACAAACTCCCGGCACGGCTCTCAAACTCCCGCAATAATGACAATTCAACGTATTCCGGTAACGATAATATGTCATGCTCACGTCACAATGTTTGCATTTCAGGATCGCCCCACAATGATCACATTGCAAATAAGTGGAATATCCCCTCCTGTTCTGAAACAGAATCACCTGCATACCACTCTCTAACACCCGCTTCATCTCCTCGTACAAAACCGGGGTAAAACACCCCTTCATCATCTTCTTGCGGCGATATTCCTTCACGTCCACGAACAACAATTCCGGCATCATCACCGCCCCGTAGCGAGTAGCCAATTGCACGAAACCATATTTCCCGCTCAAGGCATTCTGGTAACTCTCAAACGAAGGAGTCGCGGATCCCAACAAAATCTTCGCCCCGTTCATTTTCCCAAGCATGATTGCAGCATCCCGCCCGTTATACCGGGGAGCCGGCTCCTTCTGCTTGTAGGAACTTTCATGTTCTTCATCAATGATAACCAACCCCAATTGACGATAAGGCAAAAATATAGATGATCTCACTCCCAACACCACCGGGTAAGGCTGATCCCCATTCTGTTTACGCCATATTTCCGCCCGGGCGTTATCCGTCATTCCCGAATGGTAAACACCCACTCGATCACCAAACACCCGTCGCAATCGTTTCACGATCTGGACGGTCAAAGCAATTTCCGGCAACAGGTACAACACCTGTTTCCCCTGCTTCAACATGTCATCAATCAAATGGATATATACCTCCGTCTTTCCCGATGAAGTAACCCCCTGTAACAAAACACAATCTTTCTCCCGGTAATCCTTCCGGATTTCACCTAGCACCCGTTCCTGCACCTCGGACAAAGCATGTATCTCTTGTTTCTCCTCATCCCCTACCTCCAGACGACTAACTTCCCGCACGACAACTTCCAACACGCCCCGATCACACAAAGCTTTCAAGACAGAAGCCGAATTCCCGATCTTTTGCATGAACTCCACTTTCGACAAACTCTCCACCTGATGCTCGTGACTGTAATAAATCCAATCGCACAACATCTTGTATTGAGCCTTTGCACGCTTCAACGAATCGAGAACATTCTCCAACTCTCCATCCGTGAACTCTCGTTTCCAGCCTACCCAACGTTCAAATTTCGGTTTAAACAAATCGTCTACCGACTCCTTTATCCCGATAATCTCTTTCTCCAACAAGGCTCGAACAGCCACGTACACATCCTTCCGTTTCAACAACTTCTCAACCTCTGCCATGCAAATCTCTCCCCGTTCCTGAAAAACCTTCACGATCTCCCGTTCCTCCGGGCTTAATTCGGGAACATCCGACAAACGTTCTTCCCATCCGCCCGACAGGCTCAGACTCGTGTAACTCTCCAGCCGCATGGCAACAGGCAATGCAGCTCGTGTCACTTCACCCGGAGGAGTCATGTAATACTCGCTGAGCCACAACAAAAACTTTAAATGAGATTCCGAAAGGGCAAAACCCTCCTCAATGACCCGTTCGATAGGCTTCACCTCAAAACCCTCGGGAGGATTGGAATGTAATGCGTAGACCACACCCGTGTACCGTTTGTTTCTCACAAAAGAAACAACCACAAGTGCCCCCACCGTTACCGAATGTTCATATTCTTCCGGTACCGAATAAGTAAAGAAACTTTCCACTCCCAGAGGGATAATGACATCCGCGTACAACAAAACGTTATAATTTTAAATTTTAAATTTTAAATTTTAAATTACCATCCGCAATCTAAAATTTAAAATCTAAAATTATTAAATTGATAGGATTTCCGTCAACCCCAATAAATTTTGATTCAACGGTTTAGAATTCTTTATTGCTTTATTGAACGGAACATGAACAATATCTTTATTCATAATACCTACCATAATACTGGTTTGATCATCCAATAACGCATCCACGGCCGCAACCCCCAACGTACTGGCTGTCACCCGGTCAAAAGCCGAAGGAGAACCACCTCGCTGAATATGTCCTAAAACCGTCACCCGCACATCGTATTCAGGATGTTTTTTCGCGATCTGCTCGGCAATCGTGTAAGCGCCACCCGACTTGTCACCCTCGGCCACGATCACGATACCACTGGATTTATGAGGTTTGTAATCATGTTCCAGATACTTGTCCAGATCATTTACATCCGTCTCGATCTCCGGCACCAACACGGCTTCCGCCCCCGTGGCAACAGCCGAACGCAAAGCGATAAACCCGGCATCCCGTCCCATCACCTCAATAAAGAACAACCGGTTATGAGCACTTGCCGTATCGCGAATCTTATCGACAGCTTCCACCACCGTGTTCACCGCCGTATCGTATCCCACCGTGTAATCCGTTCCGTAAAGATCATTATCAATCGTTCCGGGGATCCCCACGATATGCACATTATGCTCCTGACAGAACAAACGGGCTCCGGAGAAAGTACCATCTCCACCAATCACAACCAATGCATCAATCCCGAATTCTTTCATTTTCTCGTAAGCTTTCGTACGTCCTTCCGGAGTTCGGAACTCTTCGCTACGAGCGGTTTTCAAAATCGTACCCCCGCGTTGAATAATATTACTCACGTCATGGGAACCCATTTTCACGATATTTCCCTCGATCAATCCTTCATACCCGTCGTAAATACCATACGCTTCACAACCATTAAAAATAGCCGCTCTCACCACCGCCCGAATAGCGGCATTCATACCCGGCGCATCACCACCTGAGGTCAAAACACCAATTTTTTGAATTTTTCCCATAAAACAAAATTTAATTGAAAGTTGAAAAATTGGAAATGCCCATCTCCATTTCCCAATTCTAATATCTTAACTTTTATCTTTTAACTTCTCTCTTATCTCTTCCATCACCCACCTCGGTGTCGAGGTAGCCCCGCTAATCCCCACACTACTCGCCCCCTCGAACATGTCATCCCGCAAATCACCCACCCCTTGCACGAAATAAGTCCTGGGATTCACACCCCGACAGACCTCGAAAAGCTGTTTCCCGTTAGAACTCTTCTCCCCGCTGACAAACAAGATTACATCATGTTGAACGGCAAACTCTTTCAACTGCGGGATACGATTTGCCACTTTACGACAGATCGTATCATTCACGACCACGGAACTCCGGGCATTCTCTTTCACCAATTCCACGATCCGCTTGAACCCGTCCAAACTCTTCGTCGTTTGGGAAAACAGGATCACGGGTCGGGCAAAATCGATCGATTTCAAATCTTCTTCCCCTTCCACGATCAAGGCCTCATCATTCGTTTGCGCCACCAAACCGTTCACCTCGGCGTGTCCTCTCTTCCCGTAAATCACGATCTGCACCCCGTCAGCCTTTCCGCCTTCGTATGCTTCCCGTATTTTCTTCTGCAAATTTAATACCACGGGGCAAGAAGCATCGATCACCTCTATCCCGTTCCGTTCTGCCAACTCGTAAGAACTAGGCGGTTCTCCGTGCGCACGGAACAACACCCGGCAAGTTTTCAACCGGGCGAACTCCTCGTGATCAATAGTCGACAATCCCAAATTCTTCAATCGTTCGACTTCCAGACTATTATGCACGATATCCCCGATGCAGTATAAAGTCCCATGCTGCAACTCTTCTTCCGCCTTGGCTATAGCATTCACCACACCAAAACAGAAACCGGAATTCTCGTCAATTTCTACTTTCATATCTTGAACGAATGATCTTTAACATCTCTTCCACCTCTTCCTCCACGGTCATATCGCCATTATCAATCAACACGGCATCCGGGGTCTTCACCAACGGGCTTGTCTCCCGATGCTCGTCTATATAATCTCTTTTCCGTACATTCGCCTCAACCTCCTCGTAAGTCACGTGATCCCCCTTCTCGATCAACTCCTTATAACGTCGTTCTGCCCGCACTTCCGGGCTTGCCGTCATGAAGAACTTCACTTCCGCGTGAGGGAACACCACGCTCCCGATGTCCCGTCCATCCATGATCACACCTCCCGCTTTCGCCATCTCCCGCTGTTTCTCAACCAACAATTCCCGCACGTAAGGCAGCGAGGCGATCAGACTCACGTTATCCGACACCTCCATTCCCCGGATAGCAGCTTCCACGTACTCGCCATTCATGTACGACTCGTAACGTTTCTTCTCCTCATTATATTTAAACCCGAAAACAATGGTCGGAAGCACCTCTTTCAATTTCTCATCGTCCACCTTTCCGTCCTGAATCAATCCTTCACGCATAGCTTTCAACGTCACGATCCGGTACATAGCCCCCGTGTCAATGTAAGTATATCCCAAACGTGCCGCAAGAATCTTTGAAACAGTACTCTTTCCCGTGGAAGAATGCCCATCAACGGCAACGATCAAACCTTTCTTTTCCATCTTCATTATTATCTATTCAAATTGCGAAGATACAAAAAAGGGGGTAATCGTTTAATGATTACCCCCTACTATTTTTTGATTTACTTTCAAATCTTAGTTTACCATCTGCAACAATTTCTTGGCTTTCTCCATCATCGTCTGGTTGGAAGACTGTTCGGCCAAAGTAGTAGCGATCTTGGCGTAACGTTTAGCCACATCCTCGAAACCACACTTGTTGGAAATCAACACGTAATTATAAACAGCGTCGAAATCCTTTTTAGACTCCACGGTCTTACCCGCCCACAACTGGATCACTTTCAAACGGGAAACATCATTCATGATCTCCAGTGCGCCATCAGTAATCTCCTTGATCATCTTTCGATTTTCCGGGAAATAACGGAACAACTTCCGAGCCTTGTAGAAATAATCTTCAGACTTCCGTTCTGCCCGCAATTGCTTGATGTAGAAATAATCGGCAACCACGTCATAATGCTCGTAACCAGAACTTTTCAAGAAATCCAAATACTTGTTATACTCCATCTTATTGTTCGCATAGTACTGCTCCAAATGACCTACAAACACGTTATCCAGCTTTTGGAAAACATCGTCCTTTGAATAGTTCTGCATGAACTTCGATTGGTTGTTAAACAAATATTTGATCTGGGGAGCGTTCACATCATCCACGTAATCCCGGATAATGGACCAGTTATAATCTTTCAAATAGTCAGTCTCCTTCTGAGTCTGAAAATACCTACTTACAACATCACGATTCGGCTTCCCTTGGTTTTTCAACTCTCTCAAAAGTTGAATTGTTGTTTGGGGGTCCGCAGGATTCGCCTCGAACTTCTTCACCAAATTATCCAATGAATCCATCTCCTTCTCGTGAGCTTGCACTCCAACAAGATTGAATAATAAAACACCTACGATTAATACAATTTTCAACATAATACTCGATACTTAAATTTAAACTACACCCATATAACACCTAAAAGGGCAAAAAGGGTGACTCGAAAGCTGATTTTAACTTAATATTTAACATGAATTAATTATTTTACTTACAAAATCAAAGGAAATTCCCCCTTTAAATAAAAATCTATAACCTTCTCATTCCTTTTCATTCTCTTCCATGAAACATTTAATAATAAATACGTTATATACGCAACGATTAAACCCAAAGTTTCAGCTTCGGGCTTAATTTACAATTCGCTCCCCAAAATTTTAACAGTCTTAATTTTCCAGATCCTCGTGAGCCCCAAAGTACCCGATGCATTCTTCCCATCTGCCCTTACCGCGAACCCGTACACGATTAGCCCTGAGACCTTCCATTCTTCCGGCAAATTCCATGCGAATTCCCCTTCTGAACCCCGTTCTCCTAACATAATTTCCCGATTTCTGCCAAGTCGCACCTCGTAGACAACAGCCCTGTACCTGATCAAGGACAGGAATGACAAAATCAACATGGACCTTCCCGTAAAAGGAAATATCTCTTCACCAGAATTTTCCTACCGAAAACTGATCTTCAAAACGCTCACAAACCTACTCGTGAATGTTGCGATGTCACCGATCTCGTTCATGGCAAATTCTCTCGGTCTCTCTCCCGATAAACTGGAAGCCATCCCCCTCGATGCCTGCCAATGGGATTTTACCTCCGAGCAATACACGACACTGAATGACCTAGTGACCATCCTGAAAAGCAAACCGGAAATGACCCTCGTACTAGAACAGGAAATTAATCTTTCCCAAGCGAAAGAAGAACTTGCCATGTACACGCCCGGAAACGATATTACCCGTCGCTCCACCCGGAAAAAACAGATTCCACCCTCGTGGCCATCGACTACACCAAAATCAACGAGATCGACGCCAAAGACCCAGCCTTCAACACGTACCTGACCTCGCTTGTAGAAGCATCCTATCAAAATAGCTCCACCTCCCAAAAAGCATTAACACTTGTACCGGAAGAGAAGCTACAAGAACAAACCACCCGTTTCATCACCCTGCGCAACCGGAAAGCCCTCAGCTATCTCACAAGCCAAGGCGTACCGGAATCTAACCTACGAATCGAAACGATGAAACCGGAATTACTAAACACTTATACCGGAAAAAACCAGTACAAAATTAATCTTGTGCTACCGGGAGATGAACAAACTCCGCAGGAATAAACATCCAAATAAAAAGAGGCTGGCAGAAAAGTCTCTTCCCTACAAAATCACTACCCCCTCCAACTCCCCCTTACACAGGGGGAGAGTTGATTACCAAGCGGTTTCCCATCCAGTGTAAGGAGGGGCTAGGGATGGTCGTTCTAGGCAAATTGACTTTTCTGACAACCTCTTTCTACTTAAACACTCAACATCTATTTTATATACGGAAGATTAAAATTATTTTCAATCAAAGGAGTGAACAGGTGAAAATCCCCGTGCCCTGACTCGTATTTGATTTCCATGTATTCCCCGTTTCCGAAATCTACCCGCTTCAAAAAACCGTCACTGTTGTATTCGTAAGTCCTTTCCCCATCTACATATCGGACCGAGCTTACATTCTCCCCGGAATACTGATACTCCAAATTCAACGTCTTGCTGGAAACTTTCGTCAATAACCCACCGGAATAAGAGAACGAATAAGTATCATCCAGCCTGTAATCTTCCCCACTCCCGTAGGTTTCATCAGACTGATAAAGATTCATGGAAGTTACCGCATTACCGTCCAGATCGAACGCGGCCTTATAAACCAATCGATCGAATTCTTCGTTGTCTTTTATCTCTTTCTTATACGTGTCCTCCAAAACCCGGCAAATTATCAAATTCGCTCTATCATCATACTCGTACAAATAGCGTACCCGTTTATTTTTCAGATATTTATTATTGAAATCTTTTCCCGATCCCACGTCTTCCCGTGCTTTATTATAGACAAAAGTTTGCGCTACCAGAATCTCGTTTTTATACTCGTTACTCAAAGAAAACAATTCCCGTGCAATCAAGGGAATACTATCTTTTGCCAAACTGCCATATTTATCGTACAACTTTTGAATCGAATCGGCATCAATATTCGGGATATAGTCATTCAAACTGTATTTTAACCCGTTATCTGTTCCCGAAGAGGTCATCACCGCCAGTTTGTCATTCGCTTTATCACGGACTACTATGGAATCAAGCGTCTCGTAATAATAAACCATGTTCATCACGTACTCGCCCCAGTGAGCGTTTTTTCCCGTGATCTCTTTCACACGAAACTTGTTTTTGGGCGTATCGTTCACATCCAAATCATCGTCGGAGTCACTACATGCAAATAACCCGGCACCTAACAACAAATATAATATCCATTTTTTCATTTTCATGTCAACTAAAATTAAAATTTAGACTGTCTGGGGAGTAATGCAAAGAATCCGTCCAAAGCCTCTATACTCCTGATGATAATCCTTATCTTTCTCCAATATACCACTACCGATATTCGTGATCGGGACACAAACGAGCCTCCCCTCTTTCGTACTCTCGTTATAGATAGCAATCACCATCATCCGGTTCGCCGCCCAATCGGTATAGTACCCCTCATCACTTGACGAATCCTTGAACTTGATTTTTCCCTGATAACCTTTCCGCCAAAGAGTGATCGAAGTAATTTTCTCGTTGGGATCTTCTACCGAATATCTCTCGAAAGCCGAGGGATTGGTTCCCGGTAAAAGCAAGGCATATACTTTTTTATCCGTTGCATAATACAACACGTCCTCTAAAGGAGAACACTCAAAACCCACAGCATCCATCATGCCAGGGAATGACGTCAAATCATACATATTCAACGCTTTACTTGTTGTAACATAAAGAGAACCTCCATCAAAAGTATATAGATAACGTTTACCTGTATCTTTTGTCTCAAACACCGTAAAAATAGCGTTTGCATCCCCTTCTGCCATAAACAACGCATTCATTTTACCCACATTATTTAAATCGAAGGGACCACCACCCGCTTGTTGTGTGACCACTTGCAATTCATCATACGAGTATGGACATTTCAAAAAACGACCATTCAATTCGTCGTACACGTAAAGTGACGTATAGTTATATCCCTCCACGATGCTACATCCCATAGTTGCACTATATTCGGAGTTATCCGAAGTCTCCAAATTAACCGAATAATTCTCGTTTCCATAACGAATCCGGCGGGCATAGACCACGTGATCAACAATCATCAATTCGTAAAGAGCACTATTGTCATACATCATACACATCGGTTTAAACCGATCTTCAGATATGGGGATATAAAATATCTCATTGTTTTTCTTTTCCAGCACGTAATTGTAGGGATCCATACGAAGTACTGAATGATCGGTCATCACGGTTAATGTCCGCTTATAAGAATCATGCACGGAAGTAATCATTTGAGTTGCCAACCCTTCAATCAACATTCCACTATTAGGTGTAGAATACACATTTCTTAAAATGGTGTTGTCTTTCTCGTCGAATTTCTGCGTGTATGATTCTGTGAAATTCTGGCACATGATAAGATTCAAGTCCGTATTGATCCCATCCCTCGTGTCAGCCACAATTAATCCTTTTCCAAGATTACTATACACGGACAGGGAGAATTTCTCGTAATTCTGCAAATTGGTTCGATTATCTGTCACGGTAAGAACGATCGTGTAAGGATTCGAATTGGGAGCCACGGACACAATAGATTTTAAAGTCATCGTACTATCCATGACAAAAGGCATGATATCATTCCCCGAAATTTCCCATTTATAGCTTAAATCCGCATCATCCGACCCAATTTTATAAACAACAGGTTTGATTTCCAGAGTATCCAACAAGAAGGCTGACATCGAGGTCGGAGCACCTCCCATATCTATAACCAAAGGATTGATTACTTTTATCGAAGTATTAGATTTATCGTCATAACAAGACGTGAAATACCCCGCAATCGCAAATAATAATATAATAAATTTTACTTTCATAGTATTCAATATGCTGCATTAGTATAAGATTTGAACCGCTTTTCCCTTACTCGTCCCGTCATCGTGGGTCAACGGGGTATCATGGGTCTCGTTGTATCTTTTCAGTTCTCGTTTCACGACCACCTGCAAAGCTTCGAATTCACCATCTGACATCCACCAAGTCTCTTTATCCGCATTTCCAGGCCAGTAAGGAATAGAGGTTCTTTCTGTCGCCTCCTTGATAAACTGCCACCAACGGGTAGAATAATCTCCCCAAAAATATCTCAAATAAGCATTCCAGTTGGCCGGTTGGATCTCTCTAGCAGTGAATTGTATCTTCACGATTCTATTATTGTATGTCACATCTTCAAATTCATCACTCGGCACAACGCGTATGTGAAAAACATAAACCGTATCCTTCAAGTCATCAGTGTTTTTCAATTCCACGGCCACGTACCCGAGTTGTTCGTTAGCAGGAACAATACCGTCTAACACACGATAAAGTTCCTCCGGGGCCGTGTTCACCTTACTTGTGTCATCCGCTACCAGCTCGGCTTTCACCACACGATCGACATCTGATGCTTTTCCAAAAATCTGAATGGGACACTTTATCGTGTCAACCTCTTTACCCGGATAATCCAGAAACGAGTAAGAATAATCGGAGGTCGTGAAATAAACACTCCCATCCGTATCGAAAAGCATGGTTTCTTCTTGATCACAGGAATAGTTTACAATCCCTAGAAACACGAGTAGCAGTAATCCGCTTAAATTATTGATTGTCTTCATATATTTTTTATTTTTTCTCGTCCGTAGTACTACTGTTTGGCTCTCTACCCCCCACGTTGATTTCATCTTCAGGTATCGGCAACACGTACACACTCTCCGTGATCGGCAGTGATGTATTCGGAAAGTTTGTGTATCCCAATCGTTTATAGAAATAGAACATTTGTCCTTCCCCCAAAAATTCTTTTTTCCATTCTTTTTCTATTTCCGTGGTAAGTTTCTCGGAGGTAATTCCATCGGGAAGCATTAGATTTTCCGCTATGCCCCGGTGACGACGTACTTCATTCAACAATTTTACCGCATCTTTCGTTTTCCCCTTGCGATTCAAACATTCGGCACCCATGTAATACATCTCGGACATCCGGATCAACGGCATCCGGTTCGGATATTTATAATTTTCCTTGTCAAAAAATTTACGTACGCACCACTTGGAAGAGGTTTTCGTGTATAAACGTGTATAACGATAATCAGAGTCCCCGACATGCTCGTCAATCTCAAACAATTTCTGGGCATAACTCGGCTCATGAAATAGAAGTCTCAGATTAGCATTCGGGGCATTATATTCAGGATCTATCAAATCTCTTAAACCATCAAATAACTTCGTCACATCCAAACGAAAAATATGCTCCGTGGAAAAAGTCAGATCACGTTCCAATTCCGAGTCATTATTAATCGTCTGATCCTTAATCCAGTCCAGATCTTTAATTTGGGAACGATTATTGATAAAATTCTCTACAACCGACAGTGCTTTATCCCGATTACCTTCCCACATGTAAACCCGGGCCAACGTTGCCTGTAATGCCCAATAATTGAAACGAGTCATCCGGTTCGTGTAGAATTTATCATCATTAGGCAAAACATACGTCTCGTTTTTCTTGGCTGTAGACCAAGGATCATATTTTTCTAACAACACGGCAGCTTCTTCCAGATCTTGGTGAATATATTGTAATACCTCTTCTACAGTATTTTGTTTCGTAATTTCTTTAAGATATACTTTCACATAGGGGATACACACACGCTTCAAATTCTCCGGGTGATTCTCCAAATCACCCCACCCGAACATCCGTAACAATTCGAAATGAAGAAATGCACGCAAACCCAAGGCTTCACCCTTGATAATGCTATAATGCGTGGGATGTAAAACATTCTCCTTATTCTCTATATTTTCAAGGATATTATTCAGATTCGCGATAGTCGTGTACGTCTGAGACCAAATACGATTAATAATGGACTCGGCCCGGTCATATTCAAAGTTTTTTATTCTATAGTAATCTCCCCCATTCTGATCGACACTATACTGCTGGGCTATAACATCCAAGAAACCAGTCGTGAGTTCTCTGGCATACATCGAACTATTACTCATCAGTATGTAACAACCGACAATCGCATCTTTAAAACCGCTTTCAGACTGAAACATGATATCTGATTTTACCTCCGTCTTCGGTTCCACGTCCAACCAGCTCGAACAGGAGATCGTAAGCGAAGAGAGTAAAACAAGAGATATTTTTATGATCGCTTTCATGTTATTCTATTTAAAATGTTGCTGATAATGAAAAATTAAAACTTCGGGCAAACGGGTAAGATGTCCCCCTCTCCAAGCGTATGGACGACCACGTGTACACGTCATTCATGTAGAACGAGAATCGTAGCATTTGTAAACCAATCTTGCTGATAAAACTATGATTCATCATATCATAGGAGAGGTTCACGGAAGAAAGTGTTAAGTCATTCCGGTCCTGAACGAAACGAGAAGTTAACTGTGTTTTAATCTGTTTTTTCTCATATTCGTTTGTACCAGGTTTCTGAACATAGGCATAATTCAACGCTTTATACGGTTTAACATCTCCCGGATTTCGCCAACGTCCGTCATACACTCTCTTGTCCACGTTGTAATTCAAGTCTGCATTCTCGACCAGGTCAACCAAGGTCTCGTTATACATTTGTCCCCCGAACTGATAGCGAAACACGCAATTCAAACTCAGTCCTTTCCACGTGAAATTGAATCCGACATTACCGGAAAAATCAGGCAACTCGTCCCCACATATAACCATATCTGCCGCACTCCAAGAATTAGTACGTTTCCCGTCTTTGTTTAGAAAAATCTCATCACCCGTGGCCGGATCGATACCTAAAGACTTTACCGCCCAAATGGCTGTCATTGATACTCCCTCGTAAAATTTTTGCACCGGACGGTTTTCATAACGATCACTTGCATTTTCGTCTTGCTTTTTGTTATAAGCTTCCATGGAATTGGAAATTCCGGTGATTTTGTTTTTATTATGAGATACAGCAGCCGTCAAAGTGAAAAAAGAACGCTCTTTTATATTTCTCCAAGGCGTATAGGTTAAATACGCATCGAAACCCGTATTTTTTACATCACCCACGTTTTCTTTCACCATGGTGAAGCCGGTTGAAGAAGGAATTGTAAAATCTACTAGAGTATTGGTAGTCTGTGAAATATAGTAATCGAATTTCAACGTGAAATTATGGGCAATATCCACGTCTATTCCGATATTATAATCGAGTTTTTCCTGCCATTGTAAATCATCATTTTTCATCCCCTTCAAATAAGCACCCAAAAACTTATCATAAGTCTGTTCCGTAAAATAATTATAAGAAGCTATCGACGCGTAAGCATCTGAACTTTGAGAACCGGTATACCCGATAGATCCTCTCAATTTCAACAATTCCAAATTTTGCCATTTTTCCTTCATCCAACGTTCATTATGGATATTCCACCCCAATCCGACACTCCAGAACTGCCCCCAACGGCTGTTACTACCGAATTGACTGGAAGCACTCGCCCGCCACGAACCATCCACCAAGAAACGGTTGTCATAAGCATAGTTGGCAACTCCTAGAAAACCCATTTCACGAGTTGTCGATTCGACACCACTAGGTTTCATATCTTTTGTGTACTGTTTAGCAAAAATGATATTATTCATTTTATCATTAGGAAAACCTTCCGCATTATAAATATCTTCTTCAAATGTATTTTCCGAAAGAGTATAACCAATGTTACCGAATACGAAATGTTTTCCCCATTCATGCGACCAGTTAACATTCAAGTCCCCGGTTATCGTTTTATTATCCCCCTCGTTTATCTGATATGACCCTTTACGGAAATAATCGTCATCTGAATAATTTTTAAATTTTAAATGATTGGCCGGATAAAATTCGTCTGCTTTAGTACGTTTTTCGGAAATCCCGAAACGTCCGGTAGCTTTCAAGCCCGGCTTAATAAGCCATTCAACGTAAGCATTATTCGTTACATCAATATATTCTTGCCTCAAAAGAGTATTTAATGATGCGTTATACAATGGGTTAGGAACAAACTCATCGGATGTTTCCTTATCTTTATCGTCAATAAATTGAAGCGCAATATTCTGTGACAACAAACCATTCTCGTCATAAGGAGACCAGTAAGGATTCAAGCGTGCATATTCATTAAACTCTCCGTAAGGGGAATCATTACTCACGTTCGACGTGACTGTCAATATATTCCTGAAATTAAATTTCTTATGACGGTAAGACACCATAAGAGAACCAGCCGTATTCACACGTTCAGACCCTTTCATTACCCCTTGTATATTATTATAAGATAAATCAGCAATCACGCGCAAATCGTTACTTCCCAATTCCACGGACAAAGTATGTTTGGTCCCAACACCCGTACGTAAAGGTTTAGCTAACCAATCCGTATCTACCCCAGCTAACACGGCAGATAATACCCGATTGTATTTTTTAGGTAATCCCGTGGGATCATATTTATCACTATCATACAAACCGGCATCCTTTTCCACCTCTAACTTTTCCGCCGCATTCGTCAAGTGATAAGAAGACAGGTCCGGAATAGAAAGATCGACACTCCCGGTATACGATACCCGTAACTCCCCGTCTGTCGTTTTCTTGGTTTCAATGACGATAACTCCGTTTGCCGCTTTTGATCCATAAATAGCTTTAGCCGAGGCATCTTTCAGGATAGTCAGGCTCTCTACCCGATTCATATCCAAGTCCATAATTTTTTGCACTGTTGCCTCGAAACCATCCAGAATAAACAACGGGGCATTCGGGTCTGTCCCGTACGTTCCCTTCAAATCGACCCCACTCTCACCTATATTGAAAGATGAAGTTCCGCGTAATTGCATTTGTGGATTTTTGTTCGGATCCGAACCGAAAGCCATATTATCGAAAATCATCAAACTCGGATCCAGATTCTTCAAACTCTGGAAAACATTCTGGTTACTCACCTGTAACAATTTCTCTTTAGTCACGGAAACAATGGACCCCGTGAAACTACTGGCTTTCCGGGTAAAAATACCGTTCACGACAACTTCTTCCAGATTCTCGACATCTTCTTCCAGCACCACGTTAATCTCGGTTTGATTGGTCACTTTTATCTCCTTAGAAACCATTCCGACAAACGAAAATACTAAAGTTATATCTTTCTGATCGGGTAACGTAATTTTATAATTCCCGTCGATATCAGTCACAACCCCGATAGTCGTTCCCTTAACCAGAATCGTGACTCCGGGCAGAGGTTCTTTTTGAGCATCCGTGACTTTTCCCGTGATACCTCTCTTCTTTACCTCATCCTTTTGTTGCTCCAATTCGGTTAAATTACGGATAACAATAGTCTGGTCAACAATCTTGTACCCTAATTTCGTCCCTTTCAAACAAATCTCTAATACTTCCTGTATTGAGGCCTTTTCCAGGTCAACCGTTAAATTCACTACTTTGGCCACATCGCCATGACTATACAAGCAAGTATATTCACTTTGGGCCTCGATCGACTTCAGTATGTCGATCAATGTTGCATTCGTTTTCTTGATACTCAAGGCCGTTTCCTGAGACTTTACTTTAGCGTTTACTTGAAACACCGCAAGTAGCATAAATAATACAAAAATTTTCATAGAACGAAAGTTACCGAGACTGGAAGGCCAGCCCTTGCATTTGAACTTTTTTTTCATACATTTGTGAATTAGATAAATTATTTTTCCCTTGAATCCTTTTTCAAGGATTATAACAGGTGGTACTGGTAATACCACCTGTTTTATGGATTACTTCTTACAAAAACACTTTTTCCATTGATTTCCATTTCTATTTTATTAATTAATCTCAACATTTCGATCACTTGATCCAAATCCCCGTAGCGTTTGATATTTCCCGTGAATAAGATATCTTTAACCGACTGGTTTTCATAGAAAACATTGATGTTGTACCACCGGGCCACCGTATTCATAATATTTTCCAACCGTTGCTTTTCAAAAACAAAACGCCCGTCTTTCCAAGAGCAATACAGACGCACATCCACTTCTTCAACAACCGTCTCTCCATTCTCTTTGTTCAAGCGCAATTGTTCTCCGGGCTTCAAGTAAGTATCTTTATCTTCCGTCTGAAAAGCAACTTTTCCGCTTACTAACGTTGTCTCCAAAAACGCCTCATCTTGATAATCCCTCACGTTAAACGACGTTCCCAATACCCGGATATTCCCTTGGTGAGTGTGTACCACGAAAGGATGTTGGGCATCCGGGGCTATATCAAAATAGATTTCTCCCCTCATGTACACATCCCGCTGTTTTTTAGAGAATTGTACCGGAATCCGAATTTCCGATTCCGAATTCATCCGCAAACGACTGCCATCACTCAACGTTAGATCGTACTCCCCGCCCCGGGGAATAGAGATCGTGTGATAACGAACCGCGGTATCTTTAGGTTGACCTTTCTTCCCGGACAAGGAATCCAGTTCTATATTCTTTTCCACGTAAGCCAGATAAGTAGTATCGGAAATATCAATTCTTTGCCCATCGGGTTGAGTCAATATGGCTTTAAAAGAACCGGGCTGGATTTTCTGTGTCACAGTTACCGGAACTTGTTCCGGCTCCCGCAGATTCAAATAAAGCGTCCCGCTCAATATAAATACCACTACAACAGCCGCAGCATAACGATAAAAAATCAATCGTCTCCGCTTGCTTTTTACTTGATTCACTTTCTTCGTGAAGTCATCAAAAGCCTCTTTCTCACTGTATTCACAAATAAATTCAAGTTTGGAAGCAAAAAAATATTCTGACCGGTAAAGCTCGTATAACCGCGTATGCTCCGGTGATTCACTTTTCCATCGCTCCAATTCCTCTCGCCCGACATCATCAATCTTCCCCGTGATTTCGGCTGCAATTAAATCGGCAATATGATTAATATGTAGATACCGTTCCGTCATAGTTTATCTTATTTTCTTACAAGACACGGAACGATTCAAAAAGTGACAAAAATTTATAAGAAATTTATCAACAAAATTAACATCGGATGATTCAATTTTTCCCGCAACTGTTCTTTCCCCCTCTTTTTCTGTTGTTTAACGGCATCCAAAGATATTCCAAGGTGAAGAGCGATTTCCTTATCACTCAATCCCTCTAAATTCAAATTTATCACATCCCGGTATTTCTCCGGAAGTTCATTAATAGCCCCACGTAAACGAATAAACACCTCTTCCTCCAACAAAACATTATAGAAAAAATCTTCTGAAACCATTTCTGTCTCATTCCGATAATTTTCTTCCACTTTTCTATCTCGGAGGTAATTCAAACATTGATTCTGAACAGAACGATACAAATAAAAACGCAAATCGGTTATTTGTACAAATTTTTGAGGAGTACTCCACAATTTAAAAAACGTATCCTGCACGATATCCTTCGCCGTCTCAACTTCCACGTATTTACAGGCAACGGCCAATAATGCATGAAAAAACTCTTCATACAAAACTTTAAACGCTTTCTCGTCTCCGCAAGAAATTTGCTTGGTCAATAAACCGTTGTCTATATTCATCGTACACTTTCACATAACTAACACAAAGGTATGATTTTATTTAATACGGACAAGAGTCGTTCGAAATTCTCGAACGACTCTTGCTTTATACTATGTACCTTATATTACTTTCTCTTTCTCCGAATCAAAAACACAATACTCCAAGCCATAATCGACAACGGAATTAACCAAATCAACAACACCTTCACCCAAATCATAGATCCCTGCGAAAGACACAAATCATCATCCGGCGGACGCACCCGACTGGTATCAATTGGATACTCGTCATAAGAAAGACTACGGAACATTTCTGTAATCAAACTATAATTTGAACCGTTTAATCCAGCCCGGTTTGTTGATAATTCCTTTACGGACAAACAATCTGCATCTCCACCAACAAAAATCCGTTGTTGTGGCTTATCCTTTATGGAACGAGTCAGGTATAACATAACAGAATTTGACTTTTCCACTTCACCGATCTTACCATTGATCGTCGATTTTTCATTAATAAAATCCGTTGTTTCATACTCTATCCACGAGCCTTGAGTGTTAGTTGCCAAAACTTGTGAAATTTCAAAACCTTTGGTTGTATCAATCACGTTAACAGCACAAGCAGAAGGTGTTATTATCGTATTTCCTCCCCGAATCAATTGAATAAAATAAGGAGAGGCATTCAGTGCTCCCTCTGTTATCCTCGCCGCAATAATATCATCCAGATATTGTTCACTTGGAGCTACTAGAATCCCTTCAGAAAAACGTAATCCTAATTTTTCGATTAAAGGATTCATATTCGCCTGACGTTTAGGCTCTCCCAATATAACCAAATTTCCCCCCCTATCAACAAAAGAGCTATAATTTGCATATTCCTCTGAAGTCAATGCAGACTTCAAGTCAGACAAAACCAACACATCCACATCCTCGGGAACCGGTTGAGCAAGTGTCAATTCCCGAACCTGAAATCCCTGATTAATCAAAGAATTTCGGAATGACGGATTTTGAGCAAAAGCTGCATATCCTTTTTCACCGTAATCACTATAACTACGTTCTCCATGCCCGGCAACGAAAGCCACCATCGGAGACTTATCAACTAACGTTTTGAGAGTTGCAGTTATCTCGCTTTCAAACGGATGCACATACATATCTTCATAAACACGTAGATATGCCTTCTTCCCGTTATCCCGTTTGAAAACTCGTACAAAACGCCCTCTCTCGGCAGAAATATCATCCATCTTGTTCACCTCCTCTGCCGAAATAAACATATCCGGATCATAATCATACCCCTCGCATACTTTTAACATTCGTTCCTTGGGACTCAAGCCCTTGTAAACTTTGTCATAGTGAGCATTGGTCCCCGGACCATAATAATAGACATATTTAACTTCCATATCCGGCTTAAAACGCACGTAACGTTCAAACCTTTCCATATCAAAATTCTTCGCTTCAGGAGAAGCATTATACCACGTATCATCCAACAAATTGACATAAGTGGTTAAACTCAACCCTCCCTCGAATTTCTTCATAATCTCCTGACTATTTTCAGTCAACGTATTCCGTTTGGTAGCCGTGGCATCATAATAGGCAATCATCACCGGACGAGACGAAAAATACCCGACGATAAACACGATCACCAAAACCACCACATAACTCATGCTACTTCTCAAGACCGAACGCTTCAAACGTTCCCCTTGCAATTTGATAAACGTAAAAGAAAGAAACATGAAAATAACCAGCAAGAAATAAAAAATATCCTTACTGCAAATCATACCCTCCAAAAAGACTTTTGAACGCCCGGATATCGACAACCAATAAGTTATATCTCTTACCAGATCAATGTTTTGCCCGACACCTCCGATAAAATTTAACACGGCTAGAACTGCCAACGTCCCGATTGCTGCTACTACCTGATATTTCGTGATCGTTGACATGAATAACCCGATAGCAGCATAGGCACATACAGTAATAAAAACTCCTAACAATGCGGTAAACATAAATGGGATATCGGCATCTTTCACAAAAATCATCGTAAAGACCATGGGAATCAACAACACGCCCACGAGGATCAAACCATACACGATAACCGATAAATATTTTCCTAAAACAATTTGCAGATTTGAAACAGGGGAGGAATAAAGCAACTTTATGGATCCGCTGCTCAATTCCCGACTCATCAATCCCATTGTCAACAATGGAATATATAAATAGAGATTGTTTAACATTTGCGAATACACCCCATCAAAGCCCCCGATTAAATTATAGGTCACGTTAAAGGGTCTGTATCCCATCGCCTGACTTCGCAATTCTTCACTAAATCCGTCACAATAAGCCAATCCCGCCTGAAATCCGAACACGATCAATACCATCCAGGCGATCGGGGAGAAAAACAAAACTCTCAGTTCTGTCTTCATTATTCTCATTATTGTCCTCATCAATATAAATACTTTTAAAATTTTCCTGATAATTTGGCGAACACTTTATCCAGAGACTCTTTTTCCAAAGAAATCTCCCGCAAATGCCAATCATTACTAACTGCCTTGTGAACCACCCGACTCACGATATTAGAATCTCCTTTAAAATGTAGACGGAAACGAGTTCTGGTCAAACGTTCCACTCGTTCCATCCCCTCTATATTCAACAACTCGGTATCATCAAGCGGGGCATTGTGCATAATAACCAACAAAACACTAGGATCCATATAGTTATTAAACTCTTCTATCGTTCCTTTAAAAACCATATTTCCATGCTCGATCATCATAATATAATCACAAGCCGCTTGTACCTCAGGCAAAATATGCGTCGATATCAACACGGCCCGTTCCTCTGCAATCTCTCGGATCAAACGTCTGATTTCAACAATCTGATTCGGATCCAACCCGTTCGTGGGTTCATCCAAAATAACGAACATCGGATCATGAATAATCGATTGGGCAATACCTACCCGTTGCTGATATCCCCCCGAAAGATTACCGATTACCCGTTTACTGAAATGAGAAATCCCACATTTAGCTTTCGCTCGCTCGACAGCCGAAGGAATCTCCGCCTTCGGCATCAAACGAATATCCGCACAATGATACAAGTATTCATCCACGGTCATATCCGTGTGTAACGGAGCTTTCTGTGGCAAAAAACCGATAAATCTTTTAGCTTTTATGGGGTCTCTCCGAAGGTCTATCCCGTTAATAAAAACGTCTCCTTCAGTTTGAGTCAACACGTTGCATATAATATTCATGGTTGTCGATTTCCCGGCACCGTTCGATCCCAGTAAACCAAACACCCCTTTTGAACTAATCTCAAAATTAATATCCTTGATTGCCCAATCCACGCTATAACGGTGTGAAAGATGCTTTACTTCAACTATTTTATTTGCCATAATCCTCTTATTTACGTTGTCTACGGAATATTGTAATCACCCCCAAAGCCGTTATTAACAAGGGGAACACTCCCATACATCCCCAGTTCACCCACGAACGGCACCCCTTGGGTAACCTGATACTCAAATCTATAAAATCAGCCCTTCTCGTATCAACCGGGAATTTATCATAAGACAACCAACGGAATGAACCATTAATGATACTGTAATTCGACGCCCCAATACCTGTAAACTGAGAAGTCAGGGCTTCGTTAGCAATCACATCTGCATCTCCCGATATAACAATCCGTTGTTCCCGATCTCCAACCTTCCGGTTCATCGTGAGCAAAAGTGTATAAACGCCTTTTTGTTCTCCTATCTCCGGGGTAAATTCGAATTTCCCATCCACGAAATCCGTCGTTTCTCTCTCGATCCAAGCTTCTTTATCTGTAACCAATACCGGAGTCACCTCAAAGTCCCGAACACCAGAATAATCCAACGCTAATGACGTGGGTAAAGCCACCACATAACCATATTTCTGCAATTTTTCATATGTGGGATATTTTTTAGCCGCTTCTTCGGTAAAATACCCGACCGTCACCGTTGGTGAAGCAAATTCATTTTCATTCACAACTACTCCGTCAGAGAACTTCACGCCCAAGGAGGATACCAATTTATTCATATTCTCCCCCCGACCGTAATCACCGAGAATAAACAAATTCCCTCCTTTGGCAATATATTCCTGCACCTTCAACATGGCGGAATCCGACAAGCTCTCCCGTAAATCCGATATAACCAATATATCAATAGAATCATCCAAGGGATCTTGATCTAAATCTATCGTTTTCGTGTCAAAACCGTTATTTAACAGAGATTGACGAAACCATTTATCTTTGGCAAACAAATAATACCCCCGTCCCCCATAGTTATCAATCTCACGAGAGCCGTATCCGGTAGAAAAAGCCACCAGGGGAGAAGGAGAAACAAAACGTTTTAAAGCAGCCGATATTTCCGCTTCATCCGGATGTTTCTTATTATCATTATACATTCTCAAATAGGCCTTTTGCCCATTATCGCGTTCCACGATACGCAAAAATTTATTATGCTCCGGCCCCAAATCGATCACTTTTTTAATCTCCTCCGGGGTCATGAACATCTTCCGGCTCAAATTATTAGCTTGACACAGTAAATCAACCCGCTCTTCATCTGTCTTATTGGGGAAACGCCATTCCAAACTCTGATTATTTGCTTTATCGTAATAATAAACATACTTCATCTTAATATCCGGTTTGAAACGGGCATATTTTTCAAAATGTTTAAAATCATTATTTCGATTCCGCGGAACCCCGTTATAAAAATTCTCATCCAGCAGGTTCACGTAAGTCGTGATCGTCAAACCTCCATCCAAATTTTTTATCACCTCCTGGCTCTCCTTGGCTAACGTGTTCTCTTTCGTATATGAAGCATCGTAATAAAACTTAGTATAAGGATTTGAAGATATATACCCCAGAATCAAAGTTACCAACACAATTCCGCTATACTTCAATACCTTTGTTTTCAGAGACATGATACTCTTCTCCGTATTCAATTTCAAAATGGATAATGCCAAAAAGAAACCGATCACAATCAAAAAATAAAACACGTTATCACTGGCTATCAACCCGTCAATAAAAGGATAAGCCCTCCCGGTGATAGACAACCAATACGTGATATTTCGCACAAGCTCGTAATCCTGCCCAACATCCCCAATAAAATTCAACACAGCCAGAACAGCCAAAGTCCCGATAGCCGCCACAACCTGATATCTCGTGATCGTGGACATGAACAATCCTATGGCCGAATAAGCCAATATCAACAAATACAGTCCCAATATCCCCGACAACACCAACAAGTAATCAAAATTTACGATCGTTATGGCCGAAAATACAACAAATACACCCAAAACGGCAATCAATGCAAAGCCGTACACCATCATCGACAAGAACTTACCCAAAATAATCGATGCGTTCTTCACGGGCGATGAATACAATAATTTTATCGAACCACTCTGATATTCGCGACTCATCAACCCCATCGTTACCAGTGGGATATAAAGATAAATATAACGTTGAATCGGGGGTAAAATCCCTCTCATACCCGTATAAATTCCCGTGGTAACTTGCCACAAATCATACCCCATATCCTGACTGCGTAACTGTCCACCAAACGCATCGGCAAACGCCATACCTATCTGAAACCCGAATATCACTAAAACAAGCCACGCCACGGGAGAATAGAACATCGAATTCAATTCTATTTTAGCCACACGAATGGCTGTTTTTATATTATTATTTAATTTCATCTTATTTGCTATTTTTTTGTTTTTCCCGATAACTGTGCAAAAATCTCATCCAGAGAACAACGCTCCACGACCAAATCTCTCAAATCCCAATCATTAGCAACACTCGCCTCGACATACTTCTCTGTAATCCCCGTATCTTCCTTCAAGTAAATTCTAAAACGCCCGTTTCCCAAAGCCTCTACCCCTTTATTCTCGCACAAGGTTTCCAACGTGGATGCATCGGGAGCTTTCCCGAATTCAATCACGAAACTCTCCGGGGCCACGTAATTATCAAAATCTTCCATACTCCCCGAAAACACTAATTTACCATTCTCTATCATCTTGATTTCGTTGCAAATAGCTTGCACTTCCGACAAGATATGAGTAGATAACAATACCGCATGATCCTCGGCTATCTCCCGAATTAAATTCCGTATATCCACGATCTGATTCGGATCCAACCCGTTTGTCGGTTCATCCAACACGACAAACTTCGGGTTATGCACGATAGCTTGCGCTATACCCACCCGTTGCTGGTAACCACCTGACAAATTTTTTATCAAACGATCCCTAAAATGCGTGATCGCGCAACGCTCCAAAGCCCGGTCCACAGCCTTCCCTACCTCTTCTGCCGGCATTAACCGTAAAAACGCCGAATGTTTCAAATATTCTTCTACAGTCAAATCCGTATACAACGGTGGTTGTTGGGGCAAAAAACCGATATATTGTTTTGCTTCCACAGGATTTTCCCGCAGGTTTATCCCGTTTATAAACACATTCCCCTCTGTCTGATTCAACACCCCGCAAATAATATTCATCGTAGTGGACTTCCCCGCACCATTCGACCCCAGCAATCCAACTACCCCGTTACCATCAATTTCGAAGTTAATATCTCTGATTGCCCACTGCACAGAGTACCTGTGGGACAAATGTTCCACTCTTACAATAGAATTTTCCATACTTATATACAATGATTTACATACAACACGTTATTTACTCAGAATAATAATCTCTTGTTCCGGTTTGGGATACATCCACAATCTCCCCCCCCACATTAAACACGGACTTCTTTATAATAAAAGGATTATTTTTATCCCGAATATCTACCCGCATAAAATCTCCATTGGCCAACCCTATTCCAAACTCTTTATGATTATTAGATCTAATATCATAATGTATTGCCGTTATTCGATCATCAAAAGTCATAAACAATTTTTCTTGATAATTATTCGCACAATCAATATAACGCAGTTCATTTCCTTTCGTGTAAAAAATTATCTTGGCATAGTTACCGGCACTATTATCAGATGTTATCAATATCTTATTAGCCTTTGTCAATTGAACCGGACATTCCGTTTTCTTTACATACGAATTATTTAACGCCAATGCATAATATGCCGGAGGATTACAATCTAATATAAAATCACCGATATAAGTTTTTCCAGCTTCATTATAAACAATCCAATATAATTTTGAAGTATACGGATATATATTCCATTCTTCTCCTTTCCCCGCCAATGCCAGAACTTCCGAATTTTCGCCCAAATCCCAAGGAGTCACGGGATGCCCCGTTCCCACGTATGTTACAGGAAAAATTCCTCCCATCGGAGGTGTAACTGTTGACTGGTTAATAGACAGTACCCGATGATTCTTTCTATCATAAGCCAAACGCACGCTTGTCCAGGTACTCGTTTGTCCGTTACCAATAAAATCAACCTCGTATCCTTTACTATCTATCTCGTAAGGTTCCGTCAAAAATTTCCCTCCTAAATAATTCTCAGAAAATAATCGACGAAATAAACGTCCGTCTTCCGCAACCAAAAATGTAATCCGATCTGAATAAAAAGCATCAACAACACTAAAATTAGCAGGAATCCCACTTAAAAATTCATCTTTTAAATCACTAGCTTTTTTCAAACTTTCATTACTAATTTCATAAGCAACTTTATCTGTTAAAACTAAAGTAGCTAAAGAATAAACAGAAATAGAAGGAGCCTTATGGTCTAACAACTTTCGAGGATTTCCTGGAATCACTTCTCCATTAACTTTCTGAAAAATCCCTAACGTATTCTCAAAAATCGTATCCACTTTATTCCCGTTATTTTTCTTAATCAATCGTTGATAAGAAAGCTTGGAATTACCACCATCTTTAGAAAGAATCATCCAATTTCCTTTCCCGTATTTAGGAACAAAATTATAAAACACCTTCGTCATGTACGATATACCAGTCGAATTCTCAATAACAGAATAAGTTCCGGTTATAAAGGACTCCGGAAACTCTGTAAGCCCCAGCATTTCCATGGCTTTATCCGTCGGTGTATTAAAATCCTTTTCCGTACACAAAACGACACCACCAATCTTCCACTCATAACTCAAATCATTCATTCTCTCTAATGAATCAGGAGTATTGAACCGGAATTTTCCTTCCATAATCGTAGTATCTCCTTCATAACAGTACAAATGATTGGGATTTTTAAAAAGAAAAATTGGAGCTGAATCCGGTAAATACGTGTAATTCCCCTCATCTTCAAAACATCCCGCTAAAAAACAGGTAAAAAGTAATGATAAGAATATATACTTAGTTTTCATAAATGATCTATTTTAAAATTATAACGCAACTTTCATCGGTTCTCCATCTTCATCCAGGATTACGGGATTCTGCTTCAACAACCAATTTTTAAATTCAAGAGTCAATTGAATTGCCCGATCCGGATGTTCCGAGATCAACGTTTCGTTCATTTCTGCTTTTTTATCAATTTCATTTAAAAACAACTTATACTTTTTAGCAGAATACTCTCCTAACAAATTATCTGCAACTTCATCATCCCACCACGCAGGTTGGGCTGTTGCTGTTGTTAGAATCAATTTAGCCCGAGTACGTTCTATCTGACCTAATTTCAAATTCTCATTCGGAACAATCTCGACAACCAAAGTCACACCATTAGGCATCGATTCAAGTCGATCACTTCGATGAAATTTTATTTTGATCACATCACGTACATCATTCGAATCTTTACTAACTGTATTTGCATGAAAAATATATTCAGGATCTATTGTATATTCATCCGGATTAGCCGTTGTCTCCTTTTCAATCACTCGCAACTGAAAAGCTTGATCTTCTTTCAATGTATCTCCTGAAAGTAACAGGGTCAAAGGAGCCTCGATATCCTGCACTCCATCAGGATAAAAGAAGAAGGAAGCTATAGTAGAATCAGCCTGCGCTAATCCCGGATACACTTCATTAATATAAAACTTCTCGAAATAAATTTCGTTACCATCTGCAAAAATCTCAATTTCTCTTCTGTCACATGATCCAAACGCAACAGTCAATAACAACATCAATATTATATATCGTTTTTTCATCTCACGTCATTTTTTAATTCTACATGGATTGGCTCTCTGGCATTGGAACAACCGCTTCTTGACGTTTAAATGGACGTTTTTCTCCTTTTCCAAAATCAACTTCTGCATTCAAACGTTTATATAAATAGAACAATTGTCCCTCAGAAATCCACTCTCGGCGAGCATCAACAACCAGTTCTTTTACAAAATCTTCCCAAGTATTAAAAGAAACATCATCCCAACATCCTCTTGCATGACGAATCTCATTCAATATTTTTGCGGCTTCCGTCCAAATTCCTTTACGAGCATAACACTCTGCCATAATATATTGCATTTCCGTACCCCGGATAACAGGAAGTATGGTCACATTTGCTTTACGTTTTGCCTCATCATCATGACAGAACCATTTACCGGAAAGCGGTTGTTTATCATTAGCCAAAAAAATCATTTTAGTAAAACGAATATCGCTTCCGCTCTCATCAACTCCTGTACTGGACTTAAAAATACTATTTGTTTTTACAACAAAATATTGTCCATGGCTACCTCCGGATTCTTTCATGAAATACGTCCCAAGTCCTAATTCATCGTATGCTTTTTCATTATACACCGCAAAAATTAAATTATCAACCAAACGTAAATTGGATTTACCTTCAAAAGTTGAAAATTTATTATCCATTCCGGTCATAATACCCGTTGTCTTAAACTCGTAGAAAGTAAATTTATCCCATTGACTGGCTTCATATTTAAACTTTAACACATCATCAGCCGCCTCAAAAGCCTCATCATATTTTCCAGCATATTGATAGGCTCTCGCTAATAAAGCCGTCATGGAATAATAATTTAATCGATATCCTCTCCCTTTGAAAAAACTACTCAATGCACTTGGTTTACTAGCCAATTCTGTAAAAGTAGGAAATTTGTTATAAAACCGAGCATCTCCCGTACACACGGCATTCATTGCCAGTGCTGATGTGTCAAAATCATACACAAGCTCTCTGGCCCGTTCCAAATCGGTAATGACTTTATTAATACACTCGTTCACGGATATACCAGCCGGTTGAATGTTCGGATATTGCTCTACATAAGGGACATAATTTGCTCCATCATCGCTTATCGGAGCCGGGGCAAACAATCGTAACATATCAAATTGCATCAATGCCCGACAAGCATAAGCTTCTCCCAAAATCATATTTCGTTCCACTTCACCAAATTCAAATAATTCCGGGGTTGTATTTTCTATAAGATTTTGAATTAAATTATTCGCATTAGCTACAACATTATAAGCAGCCAACCAAGTCGCTTCAATACGTGAAGCAACTCCAGTCTGACTATAATTCATAGCTCCATAGGCTTGAAATTCATCCATTCCGTTATTCTCCGGACTCAAATCATATTGTTGCGAAAAACCATCTAGCATCGCAAAAGACAAATTCATTCCATACAACGATGATTTACCCATGTTTTTATACAAACCATTCAATGTTGAACGATATCCTTCTGCCGTACTAAAAATCTCGTCTTCAGTGGCTTGAGTTACCGGTTTCAGATCCAACCAACTTTCACAAGAAGAAAGAAGGGAAGCAATTCCAAATAATAATAATTTTATATATGTTTTCATCCTTTTTTGTTTTTAGAATCTGACATTCAAGGTTAAACTATAGTTCTTTGCATATGGATAACTAATTCCTCGTTCTTCCTTCACGCTAGACCAACGTCCCAAGTCATTCGCGTTAAAGCGCAGTCCTAAAGAAGCCAAACGCCATTTACTTATTAAATTAACCGGGAAATCATAACCTATAGAAAGACCATTAAACGACAAATAATTATAATCTTGCACGAAACGGGAAGTCGGACGAACATACGGTTTTTCACGAATATCATAATAAGGAACTTTATCTCCCGCTTGTTTCCAACGTTCGGCTAACACTCGTTTATCCACATTCTTATGCGTAATATCAGCATTTTCTACCCGATTGATCAAAGTCTCATTATAAGTTTGTCCCCCCCATTGAAAAAGAAAAGAGGCATTCAAGAAAAACCCTTTATACGAAACATTCAACCCGAAAGCCCCTTGAGCATCAGGAGTCTCATCTCCCACAACAACCTGATCATTTGCATCCCAAGTGTACGTACTGGTTCCATTCTTTTTAATAAACTTCTCTTTACCATTAGCAGGATCAATACCAGCAGAACGAACAGCATAAATAGCTGTCGTCGATGCACCAACAGTATATCGTTTCAAGGGAGCACTACGTAATTCCGCGTAATAACCTCCTTCAAACGTGGTATTATAATTTTCATCCAAAGCTTTATTATAAGCCTCTGCCGCTTTACCCAGTTTCGTTATTTCATTACGATTTGTTGCAACATTACCAATAACCGTCACCATCCAATCTTTATCCCGATACACGGTTGCCCGCAAGTCAAATTCAAAACCTTTATTGACAACTGTTCCCGCATTCGAATAATAAGTAGTAAAACCAGAAGACTGACGAATAGATGTTTCATCAATCATATCCTCTGTCTCTTTATGGTAATAATTTGCCTTCACATCCAATAACCCGTTCCACAAACCGAACTCAATTCCCGCATCCAACGTGTTAGTAGTTTCCCACTTCAACTTCTCGTTTCCTAAATAATAAAGATAAGAAGCCGATCCCGTGTAATACCACGCATCACTATCTACAGAATAAGTCGTTACTGCCGTATAAGAAGGGAAATTTACTTTACCGGTACTTCCATACGAACCACGAACCCTCAACAGGGTTATCATCCCATTATCTTTTAAAAAATCATAATTATGAATATTTATACCGGCACCTACCGACCAGAAAGGAGCGAAACGCTTGTCTGCCCCAAATTGAGAAGAACCATCCAGACGCCAAGAACCATCGAAAAGATAGATATCATTATACGAATAATTCACACTCGCCAATAACCCGAATAAACGGGAATTTGTCTCGCTATGTTTTGTTTTATCTTTTTGCTTGGCAGCAAATTCAGAAGAATGTACGGATCCCATTGGGAAACCCTGATATCTCATACTATTAGAAGAAGAATGAGATTCTACCGCTTCAACTCCAGCTGTAGCATTAATAAAATGTTTCTTAAATTGACGATTATATAAAAAAAGACCTTTTGCAGTCCAATTATATCCTTCAGACAAATCCCGATCCAATTGTCCGATTTCATCAATTTTATCAAATATCCTATCAGTATCAAAATAGGGATCACGGGGATCTTTAAATGTTTCCGTCTTCTGATCTGTTTTCGTAATACTAAATTGACCTTTAAATTGCAGGCCTTCTGCTAAATACCAATTAATATTTAAATTATCTATCAACTCGTTATATTTACTTTTACCACTATAGCTATCTAACGTTGCACTATATAACGGATTGGCAATATCACCTCCCGACATCGGCCGAAAAGATTGTATCAATTTACCTTCATCGTCATAAATTCTCCAGTAAGGCATCATATCAACATATTCACTAAAATTCCCATAGGGAGAATTCTCTGAACGTGTTGAATTATAAGAAACATAATTACGAATCTGCAATTTCTTATAACGATAATCCAAAGTTAATCCGGCACCCATTCTATCCCGATATGAGCCTTTCATAACTCCCCCGTTTGTCTCATACTTCAAATCAACCCCATAGCGAATACTCTCAACCCCTCCTTCCACGTAAATACTATGCTTATGATTAAATGCGTTACGCAAAGGCTGAGCCATCCAATCCGTATCATATCCTCTTAAAACTTGTTGTAACAAAGCGTTATATGCCAATTCATTTTCCACTGCAAGGGCTTCATTAGAGTCATAAACTCCACACAAACGCTCCAGTTCAAGTTTCTCCGCAGCATTACATACATTATAGTCGGATAAATCTGGTAATTCCAATGAAAAAGTACCATTATAACTCACCATCAATTGTCCCGGTTTCGGGGCTATCGTCGTGATAACCACAACCCCATTCGCTGCACGAGATCCGTACATGGCTGTGGCGGCAGCATCCTTCAATATAGTAAGACTCTCCACCCGATTCATATCCATATCGTAAACCTTCTGCACGTCAACTTCAAAACCATCCATGATAAATATCGGGAGATTGGGGTTATCTTTCAAGTCTGTATGTTGCTCTTGCTTCATCTGTTCAATATCCAATCCTTTCTTCATCCCGATACTTGATTCTCCACGAATATTAAACTCGGGCAATGCGTTAGGATCCGATCCCCATAATGAATTCTCACGAATCCGGAAAGACGGATCAAAAGCCTGAATCGCACTAATAATATTTTTATTATTAGTTTTCATCAACTCGTCTCTCGTCACGGCCGTAGCGTTCCCTGTAAAACTGGACTTCTTAATATTCGAATAACCAGTAACAACCACCTCATCCAATTTTTCAACATCCTCTTCCAGAACCACGTTAATCTCTTTCTGGTTCACCACGTTCACCTCTTTCGAAACCATACCGATAAACGAAAATAACAACGTGATATCTTTCTGATCCGGTAACGTAATCTTGTACATCCCGACCGTATCAGTCACCACCCCGATCGAAGTTCCTTTTATCAACACGGTTACTCCCAGCAAGGGGGTCTTTTTATTATCCGTTACCCTTCCCTTAATCGTACGGGCCTCTTTCTGCTGATTTAATGGAGCCTCCTTGATAATAATCATATTATTCTCGATATCCGCAATGAAACCGGTCCCCTTCAACGCCTGTGTCAACACTTCCGATAACAACGCATTTTGCATACTCACCGTGATATTCTTCACGACTTTTGTCTTGTTGTAATCATACAAGAATCCCATATCACACTGACTCTTGATCGCTACAATCAACTCCTCGATGCCCGCATTTTTCAAATCAATGCTGACTCGCTGATTTTGAGAATGAACTGCTGCATTCAACCCGAAATTGAATACCAGCAAAAAGATACAAAGATTTTTCATCAACAAAAGAATTTTTTGATACCACCTTTTTTGAAAAGGCGTGTACAGTTTACCTCTTTTTTTCATAAATTTGTGTTGTAAAATTAAACAATCAAATAAGCTTGCCGGCTTATTTATGCGACAGGGGAATATTGCCGTATTCTCCTGTTTCATTCTATCTCATCACTCGCACTACTTTTTTATCTATAATAAATTTAACATCACTTGTTCTTTCAATCAGTCGTAACAAATAACCAAAATCTTCGAACCGCCTCAATTCTCCGGAAAATAAAACATCTTTCACATCTGTATTCTGATAGAAAACGTCAAAATCATACCATCTTGACAACGTAGAAAGAATATCCTCTAAACGCTTCTGTTTAAAAACATACTTACCTTCTTTCCAGGCCACAAATTCGGCAACATCCACCTTCCTTTCCGTCACCGCCCCACTCGCCTTGTTGTACGCCACCTGCATTCCCGGTTCCAACACGAAACTCTGATTTCCCTGCCCAAACTCGACGTTCACCTTTCCCGATACCAAAGTCGTATAATCATTTACCTCGCTAGCATAACAAGTAATCCCGAAACTCGTCCCCAACACGGTTACTTTCTGTCCCCCGGAATGAACAATAAAAGGTCTCCCCACATCCTTTCGTACTTCAAAATACGCCTCTCCTTCCAAATATACCTCCCGGGTATCTCCCGAAAATATCACGGGATATCGTAAACGAGATGCCGAGTTAATCCACACTTTCGTACCATCTTCTAATTCAACCCGGTATTCCCCTCCTTTAGGGACGCTTAACTTGTTGTAAACAATCTCTTTTAAAGAATCCCGTCCCACATGTCCCGGCAAATAACTCAATATAGAACTATCCACATTTATCTGGTTACCAGTCTTCTCCAGAAGCGAACATTGTCGCTCTCCCAAACGGTAAGTAGACCCATCCGCCATTTCCAACACGGCACTGTACTGTCCCGGAACAATTTTCTGCATGGTTGCCACTCGTTCCTGCTTTTCCATCCCTGAACGATAATACACGAACAAACAACAACTGAACACAACAATAACTGAAGCTGCTGCACTCATACCCCACATCCAACGCCGTTTCCGTTCCACTAGGCATTGTCCCTTCATTTGCTTCTCAAACGTACCCCAAGCTTCTTGTTTTTCCTCGTTGGTAATCACCCGTACTCCTTCCTCTTGATACAACTTCCGCATCCGTTCGTAATACTCCCGGTGTTCCCGACTCTCTCTCAACCATGTATCAAAACGTTCCTCTTCCGTAGTAGAAAGTTTCCCCTCTATTTTCCGGTAGATTAAATGAGCTGATATTACTTTTTTATCCATAGCTTTCACATAATAACATTCCTATAACGGGGAGACACTTATTTTGTGTGACAAGATTTTTAATTAATTTTCTTGTAACACGAAAAAAATATAATTTTATTATATCATTATTATATTTGTACCAACCAACAAGCCTGTAAAAGAATGATTTTAAACGACTATCAACAGCAGTCCCTTCAACGGTTGTTACGCAAGAAAAACATGCAACAACTCTATCAAGCCTATATAAAACCTTTTAATACCAAACCATATCCCAAGAAATTTCTGGATATTCCCTACGGAAAACAATCCATATTTCAAAAAATGGATATTTACTTGCCCGAAAATCATCCTGGACCTTATCCCGTTATTATCTACATTCATGGCGGGGCATGGGTACTTGGAGGAAAACGACAAGGATGCATGTATCCGCCACTCTCTTTTCTACAGCACGGATATGCTATAATCGGGGCAAACTATCGTCTTAGTCCTTTACACAAATGGCCCGCACACATACACGACATCAAAGCTGTTGTTCGCTATCTGAAAGCTCATGCCTCCGAGTATCAACTCGACACGAACCGTATCGTGTTATGGGGAGATTCAGCCGGGGGACATCTCGTTGAACTTATGGCCCTTACAGACGGGGTAAAGGAATTGGAAGACCCAACTTTCGGGTACATGGAACACGACACTAAAGTACAGGTTGTCATCAGTTGGTTCGGCATAAGCAATTTCGCAGCTTTTGAAAACGAATCATCAGCATTAACATTAGCCGGGAAAATATTACCCCATTTCCTATACAAACAATTCCCTTACCTGATGTTCAAACAAAATATTTTTCAAGACACAAAACTTGTAAAACAAGTTAGTCCGATTACCTACATCGAACAAGCGAACTATACCGCACCTATATTATTACAACATGGAACAAAAGATTTCCTCGTATCCCCCCAACAATCTATTTCTTTCTGGAATACATTAATTCAAAAATTCGGTTCTTCTATTTGCGAACTGGACCAGATTGAAGGAGCCGGACATTACAGTGAAGAATTTGTTACCCCGGAAAACATATATCGAATCCGGAAATTTATAGAACAACATCTCCAACGATAAGGTTATATCTACTCCTCAAAACACATAAAAAGCAAGGTTAAAGAATCTCCTTCCGCAGAAAGTAATTCACGCATTTTCTTATACCCCCGAGCAACTTGCGTGCGAATTGTATTGATAGAAATACCTAACTCTTCTGCGATTTCAAGATACTTCTTCCCTTCTAGCACATTCAATTGAATTATTAACCGACATTGTTCCGGTAAACTCGCAATAGCTGCATTCACCTTTCTATACACCTCGTCATCAATATTTTCATCCACATCAGCAGTAGATAGCATCGCTTCTGCTACTAAAAATTTATTTTTATCAACAACCTCCAAATGACGAAGATAATCCACAGCAGCATTTCGAGCAACTTTATAAAGCCATGATTTTAATTGAAAATCATCCGGGAGAGAACGACTGCTTTCAAATAATTTAAAAAAGATATCTTGCACGATATCTTTCGCAACATCCTGATCCCCAATATGACGCATCACGAACACTACAAGTGGTGGATAGTATTTTTTAAATACGATCTCATAAACCCGAGGATCTCTTCGCCGTAGACCTAAAATATATGACAGATCTTCTTTCAAATTCACATTCAACACTTTACATACACATAATTTATAATTTTTCTCTCAACAAATGAACGTTTAAACAAGTTCTTTAATGTAATATATCATTAGTTTTTTAATAAGGCCATTCATACGGTAATATAGTATATTACAGACACTTATTATATTCCAATTTTTCTTACAATTCGCATCACTTTAAATAGCAACAAACGTTCGTTTATTGATTTCCAAAAATATAAAATAATTCAAACAAATCAACCCTACTATTATTATCTTTTGTTTTCCTTCCAATCTCTTCTATAACAACACTTGTTTTACTCTTACATCTCTTCGTCATCCCCAGGATATACTTTCGATATCTCTTCCTTCTATACAACAGCATTTTAAGGATAGTATAACGAAGATATGACGAAGATACACAAGATAAAGTAATAGAAAATCAAATACTTACACAATACTTTCTCTCGTGTTTTCCCCAAAAAATCGAAGTTTGCCCAAACAGCTTGTAATATCCCCATAACACGATACAAACAAAAACGATCCGGGAAATCCCGGATCGTACAGACGGCCAGTACCCCTGTCACGCATAAAGCATCCCGCAGAGATTCCCTGACCCTATAAATTTTATGGACGTTACAAACTTTTGCCCCAATCCGAATGAAAGTATCAAAACGTTTTCACTCGCCCCCGGCCCTACATTTGCTTTTCCAGCTCGTCAAAATAATTGGTCACATAGTTTATATTATCTTGCATTTTCAGACTCGGTACAATCGTTTTGCCTATTTGAATAAATTCCTTCAAAGCAGCCTTATCCTCTTGCGACCGGAAATACACGGACACGGGCATCACGATCATCATCACGTCGGGGTCAGAGAAACGAGGGAACTCCTTTTTACAGAGTTTCAGCAACTCGTCGGTATTCTTCTCTTTGTAAGCATTTGCCATCCTCACGTAAGCCAACAACCGTTCCTTATCGTCAATCTTCAACGTACGGATCACGTTTTCAATCTCCCTAATATCACCCTCTGTTATTTTAGTATCCCGTCCCCAGACAACTGAAGACAAAACACCCGCGTAAAGATTCCCCAAACGTCGGTCAACCTTTTCCCGTCCCACTTGTTGATAAAATGGTTTCCGATTTTCCAGCAAGAAACGATAATTTGCGGAACCGAAAGGTGCCAGATCGTTATTATCAAACAGTATCCAACAAGCAGAATCAACCTTCTCCTCCTTTGTCAACTGTTCCGACAATATCCCCGCCACTTCCTTCACCCGGCGAATCTCACTTGCCTCCACCAACGCTTTCAGATATTTCAGTAAAAACGCTTTATCTCGTTCTCCCCCCTCGTAACGTGTGGCTAAAGTACCAACCGTCTCCGTCTGTTTCATTGAATGTTCCACCCGACGAATAATCCCGTCGACATCCGCACCGCCCACCAGCTTATCATGTACCACCCCATCCGGGCGAATCAACACGAAAGTCGGGTAAGCCCCGATCCCCAGTTTCTTTGCCAGTTCCGGACCTTCTCCTTTCTCCATGTCATATTTCACGTTCACGAACCGGGAGTTGAAAAAAACTCCCGCTTTCGCTTGCGTGAACACCTGCTCTGCCATCACCTTGCAGGGGCCGCACCAAGAGGTGTAAGCATCCAGAAACACCCAACGATTCTCGGCTTTCGCTTTTTCCAAAGCTTCCTTAAACGTCAGCGATTCAAATTTCACCCCATCTTGCGCCCGAAGCAAAGTGATCGACAGACTACACAACAACATTAAAATGATTTTTCTCATTACCCGGTAATTCATCGGTTACTCTTCATCCGGCAACGAAGCCTTGTACTCATCAAACTTCTCCCGGTACTTGTTCCCTGCAGCCTGAATATCCCAACCGTATTCTTTGAAATACTTGATCAACACCTCGTATTTCAATGCCCGGGATTTACTGTTATCCAAATAATCCTTTTTGATATTATCATAGGACTCCGTCACGAGCAAACGTAACCACTCGGAAAAATCTCCCTCGAATGAACGAGAACTTCCCCCGGTGATATACCCGCCGTTCCGGCACAATTCATCCACCGCATTCTTGTACTTAATCACGTAAGGCCGACTATTCACCTCCTCTTCATCATCGTCATCCGCATCGGGATTCTCCTCTTTCCAAGCTTTTTCGTCCTTATCATATTCGTTACCTAATTTCTCGTATGCCTCCCCGTCATCATAGGCCTTACCCCCGGCCACGAATTCTTTCAGGGGTTCCTCCATCCGGGCAACAATCATCGAACCCAATTTTCTCCACACTTCAGTCGTCAACACTGAATCCTGGTAATAATGATTAACAGGATCTGTCACGGGTATCGCCCCGTCCGTCGTATTGGGCCACATGAGAATCAAACGACTCCGGCCCAAAGCCTTCACAGGATAAATCCACCAAAGAGATCCATATTGTTTCACGTAAAAAAATTCCAAAGGGAAAAAGGAATGAGCATACTCCTTTGACACGTTACTCAACAAAGCTTCCGAATAATTCAACACTTCCGGAACTTTTTCCTCTTCAAGATTCTCGGCTCCCCGCATGGCAACAAGAGCATCCTGCGCCAGAATGGCATTCGTCAACTCGTCAATACTGCTAAAATAAGTACGAACCCATACCCCGTAATCATTGAACATTGATTTCACCCGGGGATCAGCATTTTCATCCGGGGAAAACATATCAACAATTCCCAAATCTTCTGTCGGCGACAATTTTTTCTCTTTGTCACAACCACTCAAAAATAAGGTTAGAGCGGCTAGCAGGACATATACACTTTTATACTTTACCATAACATTCAACATTTACAAATTTAAAATCAACCATTTATCTCGGATTCAACGGCATATTAGGACTGTTCAGTTGTTCTGATTCTGGAATCTGTAACACGTAACGCAAATCCCCCTGTTCCAACGTGTATACTTGACCGTTCTCGTACGCGTGCTGGATACTCGGCTTACCCAATCTTCTCAAATCAAACCAACGCATTCCACAATCGAACGCCAATTCCACCCGACGCTCTTCCAACACTCGCTGTAATGCCGTTTCATCCGTGAAGTTTGCCTGATCCAAAGCGACATAATCACTTCTCTTTACACGAGTGACCAAAAGACGATTCAAATCATTAATAGCCAATTCCTTTTCTCCAGTCCGAGCGTACGCTTCGGCACGAGTCACGTAAGCCTCGCTCAATTTCAACCCGATATAATAACAATCACTCTGCTGTGTGGCGAACATCCGGTATACCGTGGGACCTTGTTCCACGTAATCAGCACTTTCCGGATCAGCATTCGATTCGAAAATATATCTTCTGTAATCAATCACGTTCGGATCACGTCGACAAAGATTCAACAACTCTTCCGTCGGTTTAAAACGAGATTTATAGTAATAATACGGGTTCCCGTTCCCTTTACCGCCAACAAAGAATAAAACCTCGTTCCGGTAATCCGTATCTATAAAACCATACGTGTAACTGAAAGCGTTAGAAATCTTATCTAAACCGTCCAGGTAGGACTGAATCTCGTTCATATCAAACAATGCCTTCGCATCAATAACATAAGAAGCAGCCTTAATCGCTTCCTCATACTTATTCATAAACAAGTATACACGTGCTTTGAAAGCTTGTAAAGCGATATAATCAAAACGATATTTACCCTTGCTCTCCTTACCTTCCAGATCTTTCGATGCTTCATCCAGGTCCTTCTCAATCTGTTCCCAGACCTTGCCGACCGCAACCCGTACGTTATTCTGGGTATTCTGGTGCACGTCCGCGGCACTCAACGGCATCGGGACACCCGGTTTTTCCATATTCTCCGAAGCATAATTCTCGGCATACAAATTCACCAGATAGAAATAACAATACGCCCGCAACGCGTAGGCCTCTCCCCGAACGGTTTCAAATAAAGCTTTTTCTTCAGCTACAGGAGTTTTCCCGGCAAACTCGTCCAGCACAGTATTCGCATAGAATATAGATTGATACAACTGTTTCCAGTAAGCATCCTCGGCCCCGTTATATTGATGCGTGGCGGCCCAGATAAACCACGGTTCATAAGACTTCGTCACCGCCGAGGTCGAGTTTAGATTCGCGTACACATTATCAGTAGCCAAATCGGTATTAATAAAGAAATCCGAACGGGGATAACCTCCCAGCAGCACGGATTCATAATCCTCCACGCTGACCGGTAACATACTGTTCACCGGTTTTATATCAAGCAAATCACAACTACTAAACAAGGCTAGCAGCAACAACACGTGTGTATAAAATATCTTCTTCATAATCAAAAACATTAAAATTGTACAGATATCGAGAACGAATACGTACGAGACAAGGGCAAATAAGTATTCCCGAAAGAAACATTCGCACTACTTGTCGATCCGTACTTCATAATGGCTCCCGTGGCCTCAGGATCTTGTCCTTTCAACTTCGAATTCTTCCACACGTGCAAATTATTTCCTTGCAACATGAAGCGAATATTTTGAACACCCAGTTCCTGCAACTTCTTCAAATGCAAATCATAACTCAAGGATATGTTCTGCAACCGCACGAAATCACCTTTCACGGTTCTCAAATCGCTATTATTATACATCGTTCCGTTCGAGGGATAAGGATAGAAAACGGCATCATCAAACTCGTTAGCTTCCAATCTCGGCACATCCGTGAAAGCCTCGTCTCCCGGTTTTCTCCACCTGTATGCCCATTCCTTTGACATATTCTGCGTTGCCTCGGGATAAGCGAATGCCTGACCGTCGGTCATGTTTCTCAGGCGAATCACGTTCCCGAAGTTACCCACCAGCAACACGGACAAGGTCACCCCTTTATACACGAACGTGTTGGTGAAACCACCTTGCACCAGAGGCATCGTTGTCCCGGAATATACCAGTCCCTCTATATTATTCATTCCTTTCAACACCTTCTCTCCTTTCTCATTATAGAACTGGGCCCGTCCTTCCTCGTTCAGCCCGGCATATTGATAAGACCACAAACCGTTAATCGGTTTTCCCACGATTGCCGCAGACGCATAATCCGTCCGCTGGGCATTGGTCATCGAACCGTAAGTCGGGGTGGAATACACATCTAGAATTTCGTTATAATTATAACCGAAATTCAAATTAGATGTCCAACGGAAACCGTGCGTATCAACATTCACCGTGTTCAACGAAAATTCCCAACCGGTATTTTTCATCGAAGCCCAGTTAACAGAAACGGAGGGGAAACCGGAAACCAATGACACTTGTTTTTTTCCTAACAAATCCACCCCTTTCTTGTAATAATACTCCAAAGTACCGGCTATCCTACGCTTGAAAAGGCCGAATTCCAACGCCAAATTCGTGGAATAGTTCTTTTCCCATTTCAAATTCGGATTCTTGGGAGCCTCGATCACCAGGTAATTTTCTTTCTTTATAGCGTCAATGGTACCAACCTTAGCCACCAAATCAGAATAAGCGTCAGCCACGTTACCCTGACTACCATACGAACCTTTCAAGGTCAAATAAGTCAACCACTGCAAATCTTTCAGGAAATTTTCCTCTTTCACCTGATAATTAAACCCGACAGACCAAAGCGGTTGGAAAAGATCATTCGACTTCACCCCGAAACGATTGGACCCATCCGTACGAGCGTTAAAACTAACCGTGTAACGATTCTTGTAAGTATAACCGGCCACACCAAACCAGGATACAGCCGCCGACTCGTTCAGATTTTCTGTCCAGTAAGGAACACCCAATTTTGCCATCAAATCTAATTGCAGGATTTGCTGATGTCCCCGATCATGAGCGTAACCATAAATTTGCGTGGTCTCCTCCTCATATTTAGAAGTCCGAATTTCCTGTCCCAACATAATATCAAAACGATGATCCTCGCTTATAACCGGCATGTAAGAAAGTTGATTACGGAAAGTTATAGAACTATTGTTCGTCCCTTTACCCTGGCGGTATCCCCCGTCATGCCACACCGGTTCGAAAGTGGTATTATCCTGCATATCTTTCTGCCGGGCCCGGACAAAATAACTATCCTCCGTAGCCACATCCACATCGGTCGTGTTAGATTTTGAGAAAGAGAATAAGCTGCTGAATGTCAGATCAGGCAATATCTTCCATTCGATATCGACCGTACCTTTCAACCCGAAACTCTTTGACTTCCGCCAACTTTGATCCCTGTTTTCCAAGAAGTTAAATTTCAAATCATTATAGTACATATAATTGAAATTACCGTTCTCATCGTACGCATTATGAGCCCGAGTCGTGTAAATAGCCCACTCGTAAGGATTTTCACGAGAATCCGACGCGAAGAAACTTTTATTATTACGCATGTTCACGTCCAACATTCCCCCGACTCTCAAATTATGTCTTAGCTTGGTGAACACCTTGGCCGCCATCGTGTAAGTCTCCATACCGACATCCTTGGCCGTTGCCTGCTCATCCATGTAACTGCCGGAGAGGTAAAACGTGGTGGTCTCGGACCCACCGGAAATACTGATACTATGCCGATGCGTAATTGAATTGCGGAAAAGATACTTGAACCAATCCGTGTTCACCGTTTCCAACTGGTTGACCTTTTGCTGAAACTCCTCCCAAGTCATTTTATGATCGTGCACGTCGATAAAATAACGTTCGAAATCGGAAACCGTACCATATTGTCCGGCACTATTGGAAGAAGCCTGCAACAAACCTTTCTCCAACATTTCCATATTCACGTCGATACGATCCTTGGAATTCATCATATAGGCATCTTTCAACTTCGGACGCATCCCGACAGTTATACTCCCGTTATAAGTCACCCGGGTTTTACCGGCTGTACCCTTTTTAGAAGTAATCACAATAACACCATTGGCCGCACGAGTTCCATAGATAGCCGTTGCCGCCGCATCCTTCAACACGTTGATTGACTCAATGTCATCCACGTTCACGCCACCGATACCGGAAGCGATCAGATTCCGATTATTCAGAAGATCATCCACGTTAGCATCCACCGGATCCTCCAGGATAATTCCGTCTACCACCCACAACGGCTGAACATTACCACTAATGGTTGACGTTCCCCGGATACGAATTTGCGGAACCGCTCCCGGCGCACCCGAAGTACTCACTATCGTCATACCCGGGACTTGTCCCTGCAATAATTTATCAATACTCGGTTGATTTACCATCCGTAACCGATCCATATCCACCGTGGTAATCGAAGATGTCAATTTACGACGTTCTATCTTCTGGTAACCCGTAACGACCACCTCTTCCATTTCGCTCACGTCATCCAGCAGAACGACATTAATCACCTTTTGCCCCGTGTAAGTCACCGTCCTCGTTTTCATCCCGACAAACGAGAATTCCAACACGAGAGATTGCTGATCGGGAATCGTCAACTTGTAAGTACCGTTGATATCCGTGGCCGTACCCAGACTTGTACCCTTCACGAGAACCGTTACCCCCGGAAGCGGAACACTATCTTTGTCAACGACTCTACCGGAGATATCCACCGATTTAACATTCACTTGTCCCGCGGGTTTAGAAGAAACCACGATCACGTTATCCACCAATTCAAACCCGTAATCCTGTCCGAACACCAATCGCACGAAATCGGCAACCGTGGCATTCACGAGATCAACTGAAACTTTTTTATTCACGTCAATCTCCTGTTTGTTAAAAAAGAAATCCTGTTTTAATTGCTTTTCCGCGTTCCGGACGGCCTCCTCTAAAGTCACATCTTTCAACTTCAGATTAATAACTGCATTTTGACTGGAAGCCGTTGCCGACACGTGGGTTAACCCTACCAGCATCAAGAATATCATGATTCTCAATCCTTGGAATAAGTTAAAAAATCCCTTGTATGTACCGGAATGGCACAAACTAAACTTTTTTTTCATAACTTTGAATTACAAATTAATATTGAGGTTCTCTCTCGGAGAATCTTGACGGGGATTGTTGACGGCAATCCTCGTTTTTTCTCCTATTTGATTTTTGTTGCTACTTTTATGGTCCGCCCCTGTACATTGAAAATAACATTACTTGTTTTCTCCACGATGGACAACACGTCCATCAAATTCATGTCTCGATTGATTGCCCCCCGGAATTCATATCGCTTCACGTCCGGCACCACGTATTCCACGTCAATATCGTACCAACGTTTCAACTGGCTCATCAAATCCTCCAGCGTGGTGGAAGCAAACACGAACCGTCCTTGCCGCCAAGCGACATATTGTTCTACATCCACTTCTTTCAATTCCGTTTTTCCCGATGCCAAATTCAAAATGCTTTGCATTCCCGGTTTCAACGTCACTTGTTGCTGATCTTTTTCCGCCGTAAAACAGACACGCCCCTCGACCAGCGTCGTATATATATAATTCTCATCCCCGTACGCCTTGATGTTGAAAGAAGTTCCCAACACGGCAACATTCGATTCATTCAGATGAACCACGAAACGCCTTGCCGTATCCCGCTTCACGTCGAAATAAGCCTCTCCTTTCAGGTACACGTCCCGTTGCTCCCCGATAAATTGCACGGGGAAATGCAATTCGGACTCGGCATTCAGCCATACCCGGGTCCCGTCACTCAACTCCAATTGATAAAAACCACCCGTGGGTACTTTCAACGTGTTATACAAAACCTCGGTGTCATTCACTTGTTGCGCTTTCGCCTGTAAATAAGTCAATCCCTGCAAAGAATCATCCTTGATCCCCGACACGCTCAAATCCTCGATCATCTTGCCGGAACCGTCAAGTAACACCCGTTCCCCGTTGGCCAAGATCAACTCCACGTCGGCTTTTTCAGATTTCATGATTTCTGCCTGTTGCGGCAACTTTCTTTCAACTGCCAAATAAGAGTCATCCAATAAATACCACACGCTAAACACCACGCACAAAGCGATAGAAGCGGCCACCGACCAACGAATCACCAATTGACGTCTAGTCCGGACATCGACAGCCTTTCGCAAACGAGCATATTCCGCAGCCTTTACCGCCTCGAAATTCAAGTCCGAATATTCTCCCCGAATAGCCCCGAATTCTTTCAACAATTCCACGTGTTCCGGATCACTCATCCACATCTTCACCGCCTCGTCGGATAAATTCTCCCGACGTGTAAGTATCTGACTTGCAAATTCTATATCTTCCTCGTTATACTTCATTTCTTTTATTTTACACAGCTAATACACGTACCCCCATAAAATGGGTGACGAGAGAAATAAAGTTTTTTTGAAAAAAATCGAATCTATTTTCCCCGGTTATTAAAAAACTATTACACCGAGGTCGCACTAGGTTTTCTACGCTCGTTTTACGCACATACCACAGGCATTCTACCGGAAATTCAGAAGAAAGCATGTTCGAGGGCAGATCAAACACACCTCCAATACACGACTAAAGACTTACCGATATAGTATAAATAGCATCACCAGATCATCCTGCAATTCTTCTCTCAAGAATTTTAACGCCCGCGTGATATGAGTCTTTACCGTATTCAACGTGATATTCAATTCTTCCGCCACTTCCTTGTATTTTTTCCCTTCCACCACACATTTCACCAACACTTCCCGCTGTTTGTCCGACAGTAAGGCCAACTTTTCCTCCAAACGCGCCAAACGATTCTCGTAATCATTCAAATCCTCGTTTGCCGCCTCCAATAATTCACTCACGACTTGCTCGTTGCCCACCACGACACGTAAGTGCCGCAGGTAATTCAACGCACAATTCTGAGCTAAAGTAAACAAGTAAGATTTCACAGGATAGACAGGATTCAGGCACTTCCGGTTCGTCCATAAAGTCAGAAAAGCGTCATGCACGATATCCTTGGCAACCTCCTCATCCCGTACGTAATTATAGACGAATCCCATGAGTTTCGTGAAATGCAGCTCGAACAACTCCTCAAAAGTCTTATTATCCAAAAGTTCCTTTGCCATATAACATTCGTAATTAATACGCCCGTGACTTCACCTTGACAAAGTTAAATAATTTATTAAACTAAAAAAATACCTTCTATAGATAATGATTTACGAAAAAAGAGGAAGTACCGTATTTCGAGTACTTCCTCTCTATTAAACATCAAAATAATAACTCAATCATTTCCCAAATCTCCCTCACATTCTCTCCAGACAACCGATTGACACAACCACCCGTTCAAAATTATACTTCGCTTCATTCGTGTAATCTATTATAAAAACACGAAATCCGTAATTTTTCCGAATTCATAATATACCTGTTTAGCCGAAAAATGTTCACTACTCTCTCCCAGAGAACCCGTTGCAGCTAAATTCAATATTACAAAATCACTCGTACCATCTTCCATCTCAAAAGCCACTCCCAAACTACGAGCCAGATCAAATTCATAATTTTTATATCCATCTTTCTCGCTACGGGTACGAGCGAATCTCATCCGAACCACTTTACCCCCCTCATGCGTGTAAATTGGCGTGGCCTTACCTCCTTGTTGCACAAAATCCAAACGATATATCGTATTGCCTGCCGAGTAAAAAATAATACCACTATAAGCTGCAGAAGAAGCGAAACAACTACCTTCATTCAAACCTTTCGGCATCGGCAAGCGATAATAATTACTAAAACTCGGATTTCCAGAACCATAAGACATCCCCATGACATTAAATTCATAAATAAAACAACTATCCTGTCCTTTCGTTGCCACAGCATAAGCATAAGAATAAGACGCATTACTTTGGTTATAATTATACCCAGCACCAACATATACCACCTCCTGATCCGGAGAAATATTACGAGGGTCGGCATCTTTAGAGTCACTCGTGGTCCTGGGCAATGCAGCTAACTCAACCTTATTTTCTTTGGTCGGATCAAAAAAATTAGGATCCGGGTACCCGGAATTATTCATGTGCCACATGCTACCGAAACGACGCCCCTTTTTATCATACACTAAAGACACGTCCGCTATTTTAGCCGCATGCGAGATATAAAAATCACCACTAAAATTATCTTTATTCCGTGCCGGTTCATACAATTTCATGGCTGCGGATGTTTGATAAAACCTTCCGTTTGTAAGCATGATTCCCCCACGGTACCCCTCACCATCAATCATTTCTACTTTATCAAAAGCAAAATTCACGGCATCTGCCGAATATACCATCCTTGACAAACTATCCATGTGTTCAAATTGTTTCCATTGGCAATATACCCCCGCTTCCTCCGGAATATCTGTCATTACCGAAAACATTTGAACGCTAGAGGAACCATAATACGTGCTACTCAATGAAACACGCCCCAAACACAATGGATTTCCCCGGAAAAGTTTACCCGTTGCTTTATAATAAGCATCTTTGGTTTCCACAACATTTTCGCCGATGTATTCTATCGTACCCAATTCAGTCCGTCCATCTTTAGCATGCAATAATATCCAAGCACCATCAAACGGTTTTACCAGTTTCATCATCGTGTTCACCGGATATTCCAAACCGGTCAACTTATCATACACGTTTAAACGAAAATAGTGTTCGTACTTCAATTTCGCATCCTCCGGATCAACGTGAAATTTCAACGCTTCCGTTCGACAAACCGTATCACAATCTTTTATCGTGTAGAAATTGGTATTTGTCGTGGAATGCAACCACATAAATTCCAAATTATCTTTATTCTCCTGCAAGGATTGCGACAATCTAGGCTGAATCGTCACGATAGTATCACTCGCAATTCGAACAGAATATATTTCGTCCAACCCGACTTCCAGCACGTTGATATCCGCATAATCATAATTTCCTTTATCATCATAACAAGCCGTGAAAAGCAAGCCTATCAATATATAATAAATAACCAGTTTCATACTCTTTCCATTTTTATGTACAACCTAATTCTGATTGGGGAATTCGATCCATTCCCCTGTATTCTCATCTATAAACTTCGGTTTCGAGGCATCTTGCTCACAAACCTTTTTATAAGCCTCCAAATCAGTGTATAACATATTATAGTACAAGGCTAACATATACCCGTTACGATACCATGCAGCAAAAGAGGTTCCGCCATATTGCTTCCCGTATTGCGTGATCACGTATCTGGCTTTTGCCTCACTATACTCACCAAAATATTTTTTATAAGTATTCCAATCCCGATCGTCCACACCCCATAACTCTTTACTCACACAATCTGAAATAATCAACTGAACCACCTGACGTTCTTCCGAACCTTCCTCGAAAGCAGAATTCTCATAATTGAACAACAATTCGGCATTATATTCAACACCCCGGTTAGCGGGACGTTCGATAACAATCCGAAATACCGCAGCAGTGGTGTCAGCTCCCACATAATATTCATCGGGAAATATCACATTGAGAATATTCTCACCCGACGATTTTGCCATTAATGTAACCTTACGTGGCTGACTGACAACATCCCCCATTATTTTCACTCCCACTTGCAGTGTATCATATAATAAATTCTCCCCGATGGCATTAATACCGAAATTAAACGTGTACTTTAACGTCGCATCATCCGACCACAGGGGACTACTGGACGTTCCAGGACTCGCCCAATTTATATCGCCCATAAAATTGATCCTCGCACCTTTCCCGTACTGTATCATCTCGTATTCCTCGCAAGCCGCAAAGCATAGGGCCACGATCATCATATATAATATCTTCTTCATACAACTACAAATTAATTCGTATAACCAAACAATATTTCGTTTTCAGGCCAACAGAACATATAATTATTCTCCGACATGTTTTGCAAAGGACAATTCACAAAAGTCGAGCGTCCCAGACGTTTATAATAAAAAAATACCTGACCTTCTCCATAAAATTCTTTCCTATATTCTTCTTCTATTTCGGATTGCACGTTCTGCGAAGTACAATTCACCGGATCAATACCCCGCATTTCCCTCACACTGTTTAAATATCCGGAAGCCTCTTCCGGTGTTCCGGCACACTCGGCCAAAATGTAATACATCTCCGACAGACGGATCAGAACAACTGTATTTTGCAAAGAGGGCCACACGTTTTCCTGTTTATATTTCAACATTCTTTTTCCCGAAGTAGCATTCTCAAAACTAACTCCTTCACGTACCCGAAAGTCATTCGTACCATCATTAGCGACATCAAATATCTCATTAAAAACATCGTTGTCAATAGTGTAGGTAGTTACAGTCATCATATTATCTACCACCTGATCAAATTTATCAATATAGACAGAGAAAATAATTTCTTTGGAACGTTGAATATCGTTTGCATTACCAGACAACTCGAACTGTTTACTATCAATAACCTCCCTAGCGTACTTGGCAGCCTCCGTGTAATTCCCCGCATACAAATGTACACGGGCTAACATAGCTTTAACCGCATACAGATTCATACGTTTATGACGATAAACAAGGAATCGATCGCCTTCCATCTTATTCTCTTCAACTGTACTAATCGGGAAATCAAACCTCAACGGATCCGTACCCGTCAGTAAAGTTTCGGCCTTCTTCAAATCCGCAATAATACTATCAATCACCACATTCGAGGGTTGCATTGCTTTGGCATCCTTATTAAACTCCGTACGATAAGCTATTCGTTTGGCTGTTGGTTTATCTTTATAGATCGGTCCATACATACGCAACAAATCAAAATGAAGAAATGCACGTAAACCCAAGGCCTCACCCTTGATTATCTCGTAATAAGATGCTGTAGTAAACACCCGCTTGTTCTTATCACAATAATACAACATATTGTTCAAGTTAGCAATAATATTGTACATACTACTCCATATACTTCTACTATAAGATTCTGCAGTAGACGAAGGATCGGGGGCAAACGTGTAATAATCTTTCTGCTCCGTCTTTTGAGTGTAACGTCCTCCCAGTATATCCATGAAACCAAAAGTCAAATTCCTTGCATACAAATCAGTGGAGGCCATTTTTATATAAGCACCAGTCAACGCCTCTTTAAATCCCAATTCCCGGCCAAACACTTCCTCTTCCTTCACTGTCGTCTTAGGTTCAACATTCAACCAATCCGAACAGGCTGAAAAAAGCAATAAGCTAAAACAAATACAAACAATATTTTTTTTCATATCCTACGAGTTTAAAAGACAACATTTAAAGACATTGATACCTGTCGGGAGAAGGGATAATCAATACCTCTCTCCATTTTTATGGTTGAAAAACGACAAATATCCTCCATGTACAAACCGAGTGTTGCTGAAGTAATCCCAATTCGTTTCATCCAATCGAACTTCTTCCTTTCAAAACGATAAGATAAATTCACCGTGGAGAAATAAAATTCATTATCATCCATCACGAAACGAGAACTCTCCTTCGTATCCGTTTTAGAAACATTACCGTCGATAGCTTTAAAGAACACATGATCTCCCGCCTCCTGCCAACGACTATACAAGGCCCTCCTATCCGCATTCTTACGTAGATTCGCATTTTCAACCTTATTAATCAAAGTTTTATTAAACGTTTGGCCTCCCCAATGATATTGCCCGGCAAGCGTTAAACTCAAACCTTTGTACGTGAATGTCGTTGAAACTGAACCTTGAAATTTCGGTTCCGAATCTCCAAAAGGAATCTGATCGGCCGCATTGTAATTACTAGTCAATTTCCCGTCACGAGTCATAAACACTTCCCGACCGGTTGCCGGATCAATCCCCTCGGAACGAACCACCCAAATCGTGGTTTGCGAATAACCATTTTCATAACGAGGCAACGGGAATTTCTCACGCTTGCCCTCCAAATCATACGGATTCTCAAATGCCATTGCCCGATTCATCTGTTTTTCATTCAACACTTTTAAAGCATTAGATATCTCCTCGATCCGAGATTTATTATGCGACCCGGTAAAAATCACCTGCCAATAAGCTTGATTAGCAGGATTACTATATGGCATCAAACGTAATGTTATCTCGTACCCTTTATTGGATATCTCTCCCAAGTTCTCCTTCATCGTGGCGAAGCCGACGGAAGGGGCCATCGTGTAATCCAACAACGTGTTTTTCGTGTACTTCTCGTAATACTCAAGTTTAGCACTCAATATATTACGAAACATAGTAAAATCTAATGACACGTTATAATTCTGTGTTTGCTGCCATTTCAAATCAGGATTTCCCAACCCGTATATTTCTGTCCCGACCACATCCGAACTCTTATAAGTTTTCATCAAATTAGAGTAGGTATACATCTGCAAAGACTGGTAAGGAGTAAAACCTTGTGATCCCGTAATGCCGTAGGTCCCACGCAGCACCAGTTCGTCAAAGATTTCCAGATTCTGAATAAACTTTTCTTTTTCCGCATTCCAACGTACCCCGGCAGACCAGAAAGGAGCATAACGATTGTTCTTTCCGAATTCAGAAGAAGCATTAATACTCATACTATAATCAAAAGCATACCGTTGTTTATAAGAGTAATTCAAAGTCATCATAAAAGCCAACGCACGAGCAACACTCTCGCTACCTCCCGTTGTCTGGTACTCCGTTCCCATGTATACCTCGCTCAATTTATCATTCGGAAATCCCTTCATAGAAATAGAAGTCAACTTATTCGCTGTTTCATTAATGCTGTAACGAGCAAAAGCCGAGAACAAATGATCAGAACCAAATGATTTATTATAAGCTCCAGACAAACTCAAACGGTAACTACTACCTTCAGATTTCGACCAATAATAAGATCCTTTCTCCGCAGGATCCGTCACCATATAAAAATCATTATGTTGAGCCGATTTAAAAGTCTCCACAGTACCATCACTTCGGGATAACGTGAAATCCAAGCTTAACCGCAAGTTATCCACGGGTATATATTCAACTTTTAAAGCCTCTCTCAAATCAAAATTACGACTATCATTTTTTGAATCAAATTGTGCATTCCAAAGCGGATTCAACGTTGGTGTATCATAATCTGCAATATACTTATCACCAACTTTATGATCATCCAAGACTTGCTTGACATTGCCATTTTCATCTTTTTTACGGTAATAAGGATTTATCTGTGCATAATCCTGAAAACTACCATAAGGAGACGTACGAGCCCCGTCAGAATAATCCACGGTTAAAGAATTACTGATTAAAACCTTGTTCACACGGTAATTCAAATCTATTTTACCCGTCTTGATATTCAAATTGGATTCTTTCATCACTCCTGGAGCCCACCTGGCGCCTAAATAAATTTTGTAACGTAAAGCTTTATCACCACCTTCCGCCGTCAATCCGTGACGATGAGAAAAAGCCGTGTGTACCGGTTCTGCCAACCAATACGTATTCACCCCCCGCAAAATATCCTGTTTGATACGGTTGTAATAATTACGCAACTCCACGTTATTCTTGTTGGAATAATACCCCGCTAATTCTTCTATACGTAATTTTTCTTCCGCATTCATCAAATCATACACGCTCAGATCCGGCCACTCCAGTTCATAATTTCCATTATAACTAAACCGTAATTTTCCAGGAGCAGGAGCTTTCGTTTCAACCACCACAACTCCATTAGCAGCATCGGAACCATAAATAACTGTAGCAGCAGCATCTTTCAACAAGGTGATTGACTCCACTTGTTCCGGATCCAAATCCATAATTGTCGTTGCACTCACCCCGATCACCCCGTCCAACACGAATAAAGGCTGGTTCGGACGTGAATTCACGTCCCCTCGCAAAACCACCACATCATTACTTTCATAATTCCCGATACTCGCTTGTCCCCGCATCTGGAAGTCTGGAATGGCATTCGGGTTCGAACCGGCCAAATTACTGGTATTCATTCTAAAACCCGGATCAAGCATTTCCAAGGCTTTCAACACATTACCCGATGTCATCCGTTTAATCTCTTCCCCCGTGACCTGTGTCGCCGACCCAGTAAACCCCTCCTTCTTCCGGGTAAAAATACCGGTTACAACAACTTCTTCCATCGCCTCTACATTTTCTTTCATCACCACGTCAATCGTTTTCTGCCCGGTGTACTTAATCTCTTGTGCCTCCATTCCGACAAAGGAAAATACGAGTTCCAGATTCTCCCCTTTTGCAACAGTCAATTTATAAGCACCATCAATATCTGTAGCCGTTCCGAGTGCGGTTCCTTTCACCATTACCGTCACTCCTGGTAACAAATTGCCATCAACATCTTTAACCACTCCCAACACTGTAATCTCCTCCAATTGTTTCTTCACCTCTGTTTTCTTTATCAAAATAGCATTCATCTCGAAACGGTACTCAAACGGTGTACCCGTGAACAACTTTGATAAAGCAGCATCCACAGTCACATCTTTCACCTGAAGAGTCACCAAGCCAATTTCTTCCAATTGTGCAGTATTATACACGAAATCCAATCCGGTTTGCTTATTAATACCCTTGAACACCTCCTGAATATTCACGTTCTTCATGTCTATGGTTACCTTCTGCTGTTGCGCCATAAGTTCGGTCATAAAAAACAAACAACATAGCAACATACAACTCCTCGTAACCCAAATCTTCGCACTTTTCAAGCACAAAAAATTCCTAAAGAAAATCCATTCTCGATTTTTTTTCATAGCTTTGTAATTAATTAATATTATATGTGACCTAATCACATCTACTATAACCGGAAGTTGTTAGCGCAACTTCCGGTTTTATTATTGCTCACCTTGTTCTCACTGTTACCACATTATCTTTCTGGTCAAACTGCACCATAGCTGTCTCCCCGATCAGATACAACAAGTCTTTCACGTTGGAATGTCGCGTAATAATCCCGGTGAAAGTTTGATTTTTTACTTGTTCGTCACCATAAAAAACTTTTATATCATACCAACGCCCCAACCGGGACATGATCGTCTCAATTGTAGCATTTTCAAAAACAAATTTCCCGTCTTTCCAAGCCGTGTAAGTAAATGGATCCACTTTTCCCACCTTTACCATTCCCGATTCCTTGTAAAATTCTGCCATATCATCAGGTTTCAACATGACTTCCTCGCCGGTTTTCAACGCCTTCACGCTCACTTTACCACGTTCTAGCACAGTCTGAACAACTCCTTCTTCTAAAGTATTCACGTTAAACCGAGTTCCATACACTTTCACCTCCATCCCCTCCACATTCACTACAAACGGATGATCCGCATCTTTCGCCACGTCGAAATAAGCCTCTCCGGCCAAGTACACGTTACGTTGTTCACCTCTGAAAGTCACGGGATAACGTAACTTTGTCATGGAATTCAACCACACTTTCGTCCCGTCAGATAACGACAATTGATAAAAACCGCCCACCGGAATACTCAACGTGTTATACACTTCTTCTCCCGTCGAAACATTCGCTTGTAATCCCGCACCCATGTAATTCAACCCGAATAAAGAATCATTCTGAATCCCAATTTCGCTCGCCCCCTCAATAATTTCATTTTTTTGTTCCAGAATAACCTCTCGTCCATCCGCCATCATCAGCACGGGTTTTCCAAAATCTACATTGGTTTCCGTATTTACAAGGATCGGTTCGGACTTCTGTTCCGACCAGAAATAAATACCCAGCAATAATAACGGGATCAATAAAACAGCCACATACCGATACCACAAACGGACAACTTTGGATTTTAAATGTTCTCTCTTCTTTAAAGATGAATTTTGCATATACCCTACAAAACGCTCCATTTCCAACGCCTTCCGTTCCGGTGACAATTTCGGTCCGTTCGTCATATTCCATACTTTCTTCAGCATGTTGAAATACTCCCGGTGACTTCCATCCTCTTTCATCCACCGCATCAGCACACGCATCTCTTCTTCCGAGGCTTTCCCGTCCAGTACTTTTCGAATCAACTCATCCATTTCGTTTGTCATACTATTTCTGCTTTTATAAATATATGACAACTCAGAAAAGAGGAACCCCTACGCTAATTTCAAAAATTTACAAAAAAAATGATACATAACACCCATTCCAGTTCTTCCCGTAACCGGGACAAAGCTTTAGTCATCTGAACCTCAACGGTTTTTACGGAAATATTTAATTTTTCAGCAATCTCCTTATTAGATAATTCCTCCACCTTACTCAACACGAATACCTCCCGACACCGTTCCGGCAACTTGTTTATTGCCTCTTCAAGCGCTTTCCGGATATCTTCATTCTGCAACGCCAACTCGGCTTCTGGCGTTTGCACGATCTCGGAAAAATAGAAATCCAACAATTCCCGATCAGCATAGTTATTAACCACCTTTTGATACTTGATCTCGTTCAGACAACTATTATAAACTGATTTATAAAGATAGGATTTTACAGATAAATGAATATTCAAATTCACATGATCCTCATACAACTTGCAAAATGTCTCCTGCACGAGATCATGAGCCAACTCCGTCTCCCTCACGATACGCCCTGCATAGTTTAACAGTCCCTCGTAATATCTGTCAAAAAGATACACGAAAGCTTTTTCTTCCCCTTTTTGCAGGGCCTCCAACAATACTTCATGATTATCAAAAGGATGCATATTCATTTCCATAGCTTTTGCAAAGCTAAGAAAAAAAACAGAATATATCCCTGTCATTTTTTCCGAAAAATTCTTTGAACTCTATCAAAACAAATTACATCCTCTCGATAAACATTCTTCAAAATACATTATTCATCGTACAAGAAGTTATAATTAACCAACAGGCAACAAAACCTCATTATAACAACACTTCTCATTCATTTTTTTAACTCAGCTTCAATCATTTCCTTCAAGCGAGGATCAGAAGGACGAGGGGCCTCTTCTTTCACCACACATCCCTTTTTATCAAATACGATAAAACGAGGAACTCCCGTAATATTATAATCTTTCGCAAATTGACTTTTATCGGATGCATACAGTTGAATTCCATCCAAACCTTTCTCTTTGACAACATTCATCCATTTTTGCTGATCCTTGTCCAACGAAATTCCGATAAACACCACATCTTTACTCTGAATCTCTTCTTCCAACTTGCTTAAATAGACATGTTGCGCAAAACAAGCGCCACAAGTCGTTGTCCATACATCCACTACAACCACCTTTCCCTCAAAATCCGATAAAGAAACATCTTTTCCGCTCACATCCGGATAAGTAAAATTCCCTTTCCGTCCAACGAAGGACGGATGCAATTTAGCAGCCATAACCTTAGCCCTCTCTTTTTGCTCCTCGGTCAAGATCTTCGAGTTCTCCGAAATAAATTCTTCGTAATCAGAATAGTATCTTGCTCGAATAGAGAATAAATACAAAAGGAGTTCCCCACGCAACCGAGTATTAGTAAAAAATGCTTCTCCCTCTTTAGGCACATCAACGTAATAGGTATAATTATAATACATGATTAAAGTACTCAATCCTTCCGGCAACAACAATAATTCATCCGAAATAAATTTCTCATCTGCAAGAATTATATCATAATAAGCAGGCCAATCCGAACGTGGGGGTTTTCGCGAAGACAACAAAAACATCATTGCGCAATAATCCACATCATAATCTATTTTTTTATAAAACAACTCATCAAATACAGGATTCCCGCTTTTAATCGCTTTTTTCACCGAATCTATTTTAGCTACAAACTTCGTTAGGTAAGGGAAGAAATCTTCATGGGCAACTCGTTTTCCCGACATCACACGCAAATCCTTCACATACTTTTCCCATTGGTAAAGAGCCCTATTTTCCCTCGTGTTCTTTCCTTTCAACACCACCTCGTTTCTAAACAAATCCAAATGAATCTTTTCTCCACCTTTTATATAAATAGGATGATTTTTCTGTTTATTACCAATAACATAAAATCCCGGTTTTTCTGGAACAAAAGTCATTTGATAAGAATTATCCTGCTTTACCGACGTTGTCACACATTCTTTCACCTTTCCGTTCTCGATGGCAAAAAGAGTAATCTGTGATGCATTCTTATATTTAGCAAATCCCTCCAAAACTGTTTTCTTTTGTGCAAATACAACAATATTGACACAAAGCAACAATAACAATACCGACAATCTCTTTTTTTTCATAATCAGATCATTTTTAATGTAACAAACTCTCTTATCATTTATTCAATTCTTCTTCTATCATCTTTTTCAAGCGAGGATCAGAAGGACGAGGAGCATTTTCGGAAACAATATTTCCCTTTCTATCGATCAGCATAAAACGAGGAATTCCCTTAATCTCATAATCTTTGGCTATTTGACTCCATCCTGAAGCGTGTAGTTGAACTCCTTTCAAAGCTTCCCGCATCACAAAATCAATCCATTTTTGTTTATCTTTTGCTTCATCTAACGATACCGCAATAAACACCACCTCTTTGCCATGCATCTCTTCTTCTAACTTTTTCAAAAAAGGAAGTTCTCTTTTACAAGGTCCGCACCAAGTAGCCCATACATCCACCACGACAACTTTTCCCTTAAAATCAGATAACGAGATTTCTTTCCCGTTCATATCCGGATACGTGAAATCCATGGCAGGTTTGCCCGCTAAAGAAGGCGATAACTTCATCGCAATCTCCCGGGCTCTATTTTGCTGATCTTCTGTCACCAAATATTTCCCACTTTCTTTCATTTTCTCATCAAACTGCGAATGGAATTTACAATATTTCAATCCGAATAATAACATTTCTCCTTTTAGTTCATCATTATTCAAAGCTTCTATTCCCTGTCTAGGAGCCTTAATTATAGTAGCAAAACTAGTATACATACTCATCATTCTTGCTCCCAACGGAAACTTCAAAACATCAATAGTCGTAAATTTCTCATCTGAAATTACATTTTTGTAAAAATCAGGCCATTCATCACGTTCTGGATGTACACTCCTGGGAGACAGAATAAATAACATGGCATAATAGTCCAAATCATAGTCTATTTTCTTTTTTAATAACTCATCAAACGCTTTATTTTTACTTCGAATTGCTTTTTTTACAGAATCAATTTTGGGAACCACGGCCATCAGCTTCGGGAAAAACTCCCGATATGTACACATCGGGTTATCCATCGCATCACAACGTATATCATTGATAAAATTCTCCCATTGATACAAAGCCTGGTTTTCTCTCGTATTCTTTCCTGCTAATTGTGCCTGTTTTTCAAGTAAATCAATCTGAATCTCTTCGCCACCTTTTACATAAACGACATAATTCCGTCGGTCGTCTCCTACTGTATAAAATCCGGAAGCGTTAGGAGAAAAATCAAAACGAAACTTACCATCCGCATCTGCTTCCGTTGATTTTAAAACCTTTACCTCTCCATTTACAACGTCATAAAGATTCACGATTCGAGTTCGTCCATGCTTTACATACCCGTTTATAGTTGTTACTTTCTGAGCAAACAGAGTTTCTCCCATACACAAAATCAACAATAATAATCCAATTATTTTCATAACATACAAATTCCATTATTCAAAATCATTTTCTTAACTCTTTTTCTATCATCTGTTTTAATTGCGGACTGGAAGGACGAGGAGAACTCTCCGAAACAATGTTCCCTTTTTTATCAAATACCATAAAACGAGGGATACTCTTTATTTTATAATCCCTTGCAATCTGACTCCAACCGGAAGCATGTAATTGAACTCCACCCAGATTTTCATTTTCAACAAAATCTAACCACCTCTGTTTATCTTTTGCTTCATCTAAAGCAACACCAATAAACACGACATCTTTACCACGCATTTCCTCTTCCAGTTTTTTCAGGAAAGGAATCTCTCCTTTACAAGGGCCACACCAAGTTGCCCAAACATCTACCACAACTACTTTCCCTTTAAAATCAGATAATGATACCTCTTTCCCATTTACATCTGGATAAGTAAAATTTTTTGCCGGTTGACCTTTCCAAGAAGTCCCCAACTTATCACCAATCATCTTGGCTCTTGCTTTTTGATCATCTGTTGCCAAATATTTCTCATCAGTTTCCATATAGTTATCAAAATCAGCACGTACTCTGGCATATTGTAATTTCGATAAAACAGCTTCTCCACGCAGACGCTCATTATTCAATATCTCAAATCCCGCTCTAGGCGCTTCTATTTTCATCGAAAAATTAATATAAGCATTTATCATAGAAAGCCCTGTCGGGAACTGTAACACCTCGTCTGAAGTGAATTTTTTATCCGAAATAATTGTATCATAAAAAGCAGGCCAATCGCTACGCTGGGGATGTGCAGTACGTGGAGTCATCAAAAACATCATGGCGTAATAATCCACATCATAATCTATTTTCTTTCGAATCAAGGCATCAAATTCCAGGTCACCACTAGATATAGCCCCTTTTATTGAATCTATTTTAGTAAGAAATTCTGTAAATTCGGGAAAAAATTCTTTGTAAGTTGTCTGCATAACCAATGGCACGACGGATTGATACCGAATACTATTGGCAAAATCCTCCCATTGATAAAGAGCTTTATTCTCTCTTGTATTCTCTCCAGTTAACACAGCTTTCTTCTCCAACAAATCAACATTGATCTGTTCTCCTCCTTTCACATAGATCGGGTAATTTACCCGAAAATCACTAATAGCATAAAATCCCGGTTCTTCGGGCACGAAAGAAAATTCATAAGCTCCATCATCACCAATATTACTAGTTAATAATGTTTTACACTCCCCTTTTTCTACAGAAAAAAGTTTTACTATAGAATTCCGTTTCTGTTTTACAAATCCTTTTATTGTCGTACTCTTCTGAGCAAACAAAGGCATGCTCAGGCAAAGTACCCATAATAATAAACTAATCTTTTTCATACATCCATTTTTAAATACAATACTAAATATTCTGCTTTACCAAAATTCATAAAACAAAAGGAGAGACAGGGGAAGGGCATACCCCTTCCCAAAAGTTACATTTTCAGTCTAATATCCTTGCTTATAAACTATACAAACCCCAATCCGGTCATTAACTCCTTGATAATTTCATATTTTTTCAACACCAAAGGATAATCGACATACATTTCCTTGAATTCTGATTCACTATAACGGAAAAAAGCCATTACAAAATCTTCAAGATCTTCAGCCTGTGATATCGTGTAATATATCCACTGCGACGGATCTTTCCCTTCATTCATTGCATAATAACGGCTATCATAATCCAAGAATCCATACACCTCGCATTTCGCCGAGGGCATAGCTGCACCAGGCGCATAATTAACCACGTGCTGATAATAACTAAACTTCTTCTCCGAATCATAACTTACCATATAAAAATCAGTCAATTGATCATCTTCCATCTGATCCAATGCCAAAGTTGCCAAGATAAGACCCTTTTGCTTATTTTGTTCTTCCGGGGTCATCTTCGCAATGGCCTTTCCTTGTCCGATAGCCAATGTCATTACACCTTTATATACATTTAGATCTTTCCTCTCCACCCCCCAACCGCTACTAGACATACGCATCTCGTATAAAGAATCCAACAAAAGAATAGAATTAAAATACATTCCTTCCGGTAATGCCGGTATCAGATAGTTATCCAGGAAAGCGATCCCTGCCAATTGGTCTTCAACATCTTGCAACAAAGAGTATTTTCTAGATCGCAAATAATTGTCCGTAACTGGTGCACCAACCGTATAATTCATATTTAAAACATAATAATACACGATCGGATTACCATAATAATCCACCCCTCTATCTTCTTGTCCGATAGTATCATTCACAAAAACAGGAAGATTATATTTTTCATACAATAAATACAACTCATGTCCTACCGGATCATCAGAATCCTCAATAGCAAACCAATCCCGATCTGCACGAGAAGGTGTCAACTCGTTTTCATCACTATTACATCTGATAGTCAGAAAACAAACCAAAATCAACAGTATATAATTTCTCATATTTTCCATCATTAAAAACGTACAAATGCTTCTCTGTTCGGCCTCGTCTCATTATCCTCTATATTTCCTTTGTTAAACTCGATCACGTGTTGAGGAATCGGTATCACATAGGCTGGCTCTTCTCCATACTTATTTAGCCTATAACTACCCACGTAAGTCACCTTTCTTGTGGAATTATCATAGAAATAGTGATCATGCACGATCTCTTTCGAGAACGGATATTTAGGATGAACGGCATATCGGCGTAAATCAAACCACCGTTGCCCCTCTCCACATAATTCCCGACGACGTTCGTCCCTGATCAATTCGACAAGCTTTCCCCCGCTTCTCACGTCCAACGGTTTATATTCTGTCGCAACAATGCGCTTTATTCTCAACTCTTCTAAGACCTCCATGGCTTCTTCATCACGATCCAACATTGCCAAAGCCTCCGCTTTATTCAACAACACTTCTGATAAACGAAGTAAAAACTCAGATGAAGCCGTGGTCAAAGATGTTGTTACTTGCTTTTGAATATAACGTTTATTCGCGGGATCCCGTTGATTAATATACATAAAAAACGTGGGTCTTAAATCCGTACCACCGCCCTGCTCTTTATAATACATTTGCACTAACTCTTCCGAAGCCCTAAATCTATTGACAACAGACAACACACTACCATTAGCTATTCCATACCCATGTTTATTACCAGCAAAAGCCCCTGTCCCCTGTGTAAATATAGTCTCCTCAAAAGAAGGATCCAATACACTTACCGGAACAATATCATGCATTCCATACATATTGGCAGGAGAAGCCTCAACTTGTGGGAATTCATTATAATCCAACAATGTATAATTACCTTGCAACACAGAATCTGCAGCTTGAAGCGCAGCCTCGTACTCCCCACGATACAAGTAAACACGACTCAACAAAGCTTGTACGGCATAATAATCTGCTTGAAACACGGATTGATGTTTCTTATCCTTTAATAAACGTGATGCTATCTCCAAATCACTCATGATCAAAGAATAAGTCTCTTCTACTGTATTCCGTTTAAAATAAATATCTTCGATATATTCCGTCGTTTTTACAGGAACCCCTAGATCCGTCGAAGCCGATTCCTTCACATAAGGCTTTGCATAAGTATTCACCAAAAAATAATAGTAAAAAGCCCTAAGGAAATGGCATTCCCCTCTCAACCGTTCTACCTCTTCGGGTAAATCGGTAATATCTTTCAATTTAGACAAAACTACATTGATGGCACTAATATTTTTATACATCGTCACCCAAGTTTCATCCTTATACACCTTGTTATTTCTGGTACAAGGGTAGCTTACCCAAATAAAAAAATTCTCGTACTCCGTGTAACTGGAACTTACCACGGCTTCCTCCAAATCATCATCCATCGTATGTACCCATGAAAAACCCGTTGATCGATTAAGATACCCGTTACCGATCAAAACTTCTTCCAAATCCGAAAACGTCTCGGCATAAGCAAGATCCTGAGAATATTCTTTCAAGAAGCTATCACAACTCCCTAACAAGAATACCAGTATACCTAAAATAATATATTGTTTCATCTCCATTCAATTAAAACGTTACATTTAAATTCATCGTGTATGTAGGACGAATCGACAGATTCAACTGATCAGCAGTTCCCGATTGAGAAGGATCTTGTCCTTTCAGTTTTGAATTACAAATCGTAAACAGATTCGTTCCAGAAATACCGATATCTGCCGATTTCAAACGCAACTTCTTACAAAAACTCTCCGGTAACATATATCGGAATGATACAGATTGTAATTTCAAGTAATCCCCGCTCACAGTCCGAATATTCGAATTATCATACATCTGCCAGATATTCTCGGCAAATTTAATGGCATTATAATTTCCTTGCTTCCACCAAGGCTGTAAAGTCTCAGTATACACACTATTCTGAAGCAATCCGGGAATACTAGTCTTTTTCTCATCTCCCGGTCTCTGCCAACGATGAACGAATTCCCTACGCATATTTCGTTCTGGCAAGAATGCCACGCTTGAACCACCCGAATTCTCCCCGTACAACTTCAACAAACGGATCTTCGACCCCAATGAATAAGAAAAGTGTATTCCCAAAGTCATTCTTTTATACGAAAAAGTATTTGAAATGCCACCCTGAATCACGGGTACCCGAGTTCCGGAAACTTTCATTACCCGACGGAACACCTCTTCTTTATCCATATTCACATACTCGTCTTTTAACTCTTCATCAATATCATAAAACATCGGACGACCATCCACTGGAGACAAACCCGCAAATTTGTAAGAATAAAATGAATTCAACGGTTCACCTTCGATTAACACGTTTCCATTCAAATAATCTTCAAACCGGATTTCATCCTGCACTTTATCAAAACTATTATTATTAACAGCTTTAGACAATAAAGTGTTTACAATCTGACCAATCTGCGGGTCAAAATCCCAACGGAAACCACCAACCTCCGCTCCGGCTTTAATCGGAGTAAAATTAAATCCCAACTCGAAACCTTTGTTCTCCAATGTTCCCGAATTAACGACATAACTATCCATACCGTTAATATCCGATATTGTTTTAGTCAAGAAAGCATCCTTGGTCTTCTTGTAAAAATAAGAAACCGTACCACGGATTCGGTTATTGAACAAGGCAAAATCCACGGATGCATTAATGGTTCCCGTCTTCTCCCAACGCAAGTCCGGATTCGGGTAATGTTTGATCGCTGATTCATACTTTCCGAAATCATCATTATAATCCCCACGCTCGATAATCAATTCCGGACTCTGCTCGCTCAATATGTTTCCCTGGTATCCATAAGAAGCCCGTAAACTTAACACATCCACCCAACGTACATTCCGAAGAATATTCTCTTTCATATCCCAGCTACCGGAGACAGACCACACGGGTAAGACACGTTCATTACTCCGATCCCCAAATTTATTCGAAGCATCCGCCCGGGTGTTAAAATTAAAAGAATAAGCATTATTTAACGTGTAAGTCAAAGTTAAATAAGCAGATAACTCGTTCTGAACATTATCCGAAATAATACCTCGTGTCGCTCCTGCCGTATTCATCTGCCATTGTGCAAATGAAGTATACACGGTAGGATCAAACGTTGTGATAATCTTTCCCCTCTCCGGCAAATACCCCCGATGCGTCTGACTCTTACCTGCATATTTATTGGATGACAATTCGAATCCCACGGATGCATTAATCAAATGCTTGCGATCCTTATCCAAGAATTTATTATAATCCAATTGTAAACGGGCTGTATACGTATCATTTCGTGTAACATCCTCCCGGTACTCACCTCCCATAGGTAACAAACTCCACCCCTTAATGTCATCAGATAAAGCTACCCCATAATCGGTTCCCCGGAGACAAGACGCATACCAAGAAGACTCATCCATCACAGTCTCTTGTGTGGTATTACTCATTCCGTAAGAAAACATAAACTGTGCCTTCAGATGCTCATTAAACCGATAATTCAGATCAGTTGTAACCGTCATCGCATAAGTGTTATACTCATCCCGACAATTCTCCATCTCATTCAAGGCATTAAACGCCAGATCCAATCTCCGTCGGCCTTCAGAATGGATATAACTTTTCTTATAATAATAAAGACTTCCGTCCTCATTAAAAGCAGGTATTGTTCGGGCCGTATTATAGGCATAATTCAATATATCAACCTCCGAATTCGTGTAATTTCGCTCTCCCCGATTTGCCTGAATCATAAAATTAAATGCCAACTTGTCGAAATTTCCATTCACTTTCAACAAAGTTGAATACCGATCGTTTTTCTCCTTCTTGATAACCCCGTTTTCATTCGTATACCCTAAAGAGGCATAATAACTAATATTGTCACTTCCTCCCGACAAACTCAACGTATGATTGTGAGAGAATGTATCCTCGGTGATCAATTTAAACCAATCCGTATTCACAGTCTCTATTCGGTCCACTTCCTGTTGAAACTGATCATAAGTATATACCCCATTTAACAATTTGTTAATGGCATCCTCGTATCCCACGTAATTTTGTATATCCGGAAGAGACAACCTTTTCTCCACTAACTCTCGGGAATAAGCTACACGTTCTTTTGAATTCATTAAATAAATGTTATTATCCGTGTAACGAGGTCTTCTCGTGTACGTCCCACTCACGTTATAAGTCACGGAAGGAGCCCCCGTTCTTCCCTTCTTTGTGGTTATCACGATCACCCCGTTAGCCGCCTTTGCCCCATAAAGCGCAGTTGCTGAAGCATCTTTCAAAATATCAATACGTTCGATATCATTAGGATTTATTCCGGAAATTGCATTTCCCACAAGATTCACAAAATCCAGATTATTTGCCAAGCTTGGACTTACATTCACGGGATCACGCAAAACGATTCCATCGAGTACCCACACCGGTTCTTGATTTCCCAAGATTGTCGATGTTCCCCGTACTCTCAACTTAGGGGCTGCACCTACCTGTCCTGAATTTTGCATGAAAGTCATTCCTGGAACATGCCCTTCCAACAATTGATCTATTCGAGTCACCCCCGGTACCTTAATATCATCCATCCGTAACGTTTGAACGGCACTGGTATTTTTTCTCTTATCAATCTGCTGATAACCCGTAATTACCACCTCATCCAGATTTGCAGACTCTTCCTCAAGAGTCACGTTCAGAACTTGTTCCCCGTGAAGCAAATGTTCCGAGCTTTTCATTCCGATAAAAGAAAACACCAGTACGGGATTATCCGTCTTCGGAATCACCATCTGGTAATGTCCCTGCATATCAGTGGCCGTTCCCACCATAGTCCCTTTCAACATAACAGTAACCCCGGGAAGCACATTTCCCGAAACATCCGACACGACACCACGAATCACCCTCTGAGCTTGTTCCTGCTTTTTCTGTATCTTCCGAATCAAAATAGATCCTAGCTCGAAACGATACTCGAAAGGTGTACCCGCAAACAACTTTGACAACACAGAATCAACCGAAATATTTTTCTCCTTCATCGAAACATTCGACATAGAAGCCAATTGATCCGGATCGTACACGAAGTTTAATTTCGTCTGTTCCTTGATCTGTCGGAAGACTACCGACACGTCCACGTTTTTCACGTCAATCGATACTTTCTGCTGTTGTGCAAAAGCCCCTAAAGAAAAACTCAGGCACATCACCATCGCCAACAACCAACGGCGACATAAAAGATTTGGATTCTCCCGTCTAAAAAAGTCGGGAAAAACAAAACTTGTCTTGTTTTTTTTCATAAATTTGTAAATTAACTATTAGAACTAACGCAGATGCGCAAACATCTCGTGACAAACCGTAAAAGTGTTGACGCACTTTACGGTTTTTTATTTACCATCACTCTACATTACTGTTCATTTTTCACGGTTACCACGTTTCCTTTCACTTCGAAACGTAGTGTTGCCGGCCCCTCGATCAGACGCAACACTTGCTCTATATCCTCATATCGACTGATCACCCCAGTAAATCGTTTTCGTTTCAACGACTCGTTTTCATAGAAAACCTTCACATCAAACCACCTACTTAATCGTCCCATAATTTCCTCTATTGTCTCCCGTTCAAAAACAAATTCTCCATCTTTCCATGCGATATATCTATACGGATCAACCTCTTCCACTTGAACCATTCCCGTCTTTTCCTCATACACTGCTATCTGTTTGGGTGCCAACATCACTTCTTTTCCCGTGCCATCTACCCGAATCCCCACCTTGCCTTTCACCAACACAGTTTGTACCATACCTTCCCGGTATGTATTCATGTTAAACTCCGTCCCGTAGACCTTCACTTCCATCCCTTTTTCCGTCATCACGATAAACGGATGTTTCGAATCATGAGTCACTTCGAAATAAGCCTCTCCTGTCAGGTAGACCTTCCTCTCCTCTCCCATAAAAGTAACCGGAAAGCGAAGTTCTGTCATTGAATTCAACCAAACCTTACTTCCATCAGACAAAGCCAATTGATAAAATCCTCCCACCGGTATACGCATCGTATTATAGATACTCTCTTCTCCCTGTACCTTTGCCGTTGTATAATTCAATCCGCTCACCGAATCATTTTGAATTCCCGTTTCATTCATTCCCTCGATCAATGCACTTTGTTGATTCAAGATCACTCGTTCACCCGTACTCAAAATCAACTCGGCCTTCACCCCGGGAACAATCCGCTCCGTTTCAGCCAGCAAACGGGCATCATCCAAATCACGCCATTCATTAACCGTACGCCCCACAAACAAACCTACCATCAAAATAATAGAAGCAGCCACCGACCAACGTAAAGTCATCCGTCGGCTCTTCCTTTCTTGAATCGTATTTTCCAACCGGACAAACTCTTCTTTCTTATCCCGGTTAAAATCCACATTCCTCCGCGTCTGATAAACCGTGGCAAATTCCTTCAACAACTTCACGTGTTCCGGATCTTCCATCCACGCTTCCACCTTCATATCATCCTGATTTTCCCGATCCGTCAGTATCAAGTTTGCAAATTCAATATCTTCATCCGTGTATTTCATAGACTGTCATTTTGCATCTATCACACGTACCTTTCAAAAAAGGGTGACAAAAAAAGATATTTTTTTCAGAAAAATTAAAAAGAAAAAGAAAATCACTTATCACACAGCAAAAAAAGCAGGATAGATTCGTCCTGTAACTCATCCCGTAAAAATTTTAATGCACGGGACATATGCTTTTTAATTGTGTTAATGCTCACCTCCAATTCATCAGCCACCTCCTGGTATTTTTTCTCCTCCACCACACATTTCAAAAAAACCTCTCGCTGTTTATCCGGCAATAAAGCTAATTTCTCCTCCACCCGGGCAAAACGTTCATCATACTCTGCCAACTCGTCTGCAGCAGACTCCAACAACTCTGTTACCTCCCGTTCGTTCACCTCCACCACCCGCAAATGTCTCAAATAATTCAAAGCGTAATTCTGAGCCAATGTAAACAAATAAGATTTTGCAGAATAAGATAAATCCAAGCGTTTCCGGTTATTCCAAAAAGTCAAAAAAGTATCGTGAACAATATCTTTAGCCACCTCTTCATCCCTCACGTATCCATACACGAATCCCACAAGATTCCCGTAATGCAAATCAAACAACTCCTCAAAAGCCTTATGCTCCAAAAAATCTTTCGACATAGTATCTCTATTCACGACATCTTACCTGCAAAAATAAACTATTTGTCGTGTTATACAATAACCCTCGAAATATTTAATTAAAAAAGAGGCTATTCCCGAAGAAATAGCCCCTACAAACATTCATTCAAATACAATTCGCTACCTGTCAAATAACTCTATCAACTTCGTATCCAACCACCCTCCACGAGCATTCGTCAGGATAATCTTACCTTGTGGATCAATCAGGAAAGAACTCGGTACTCCACGAACACCGTACTTTTTCACGATAAATCCATCAAATCCCTCACCTTTATCACAAACCTGCAACCAAGCCATTTGCTCCTGTTCCAATGCTTTTTTCCATTGCTTCTTATTAGCGTCAATTGACACGCTCACGATATCAAATCCCTTTGCATGATAAGCTGAATACGCATCTTTCAGATGAGGGATATCTCCCCGACACGGCCCACACCAGGAAGCCCAAATCTCCAACAAAGTATATTGACCGGGTTTTATCACATCCGATAAATTCACCGTATTCCCCTCTTTATCCAACATATCAATATCCAGATACTGATCGCCCACGTAAACTGGAATTCCATTCAAACGATCAGCCAAAGCCTTACCTTTCGAACTATTCCGTAAATTCTCCGACAATAAAGACAACACCTTATTTATCTCGCCCCGCCCGTATTTTGTTATCGCCAACGTACCGGCAACATACAAGGCTACCGGAGAATCCGGATTCTCTTTAATAAAATTCACCTTGTAACGATAAATCTCATCTTTACAATTCTCCAATTCCTCCAAAGCGTCATAGGCGGATTGCATATTTTTACGTCCCAATTCATCGGCCTTCGCGTAATAATAAGCCACACGATACTTCTCGAACAATTCAGAATTCAAGGTCGACAGGGGGGCCAATCCTCTATCATACTTCATGTACAAATCATTAACCGGGGAACCTGTAATTTTAATACATTCCGAAATTATCTCGTTCGATTTAGTAGGTAAACTATCATAAGGAGCTTCCAGCGTTATAGATGAATTATCAACAAAGATCGGTAACTTCACCGTACTTTTCCATTCCCCTCTCTGACTGTCATTCTTATAAATCGTGATACAACGCATTTCGGGAGAATCTACTTTCCCATTAAATTCAAACTCACCATTTTTAATCGTGGTACTATCATATAAATGCTTGTATTGGGAAAGGTCCGTCAAAAAAACTTTCACACCTTCTCCACCCCTACTGATTTTCCCTTTAATTTTAAAACCATCCGCATGACACAAACTCACGCTCGCTAACAAAACAATAACGTAAACGCATATAAACTTCATCATGACTTATTTCTTATTGTACTTTTCTAAGAGAGGAACAATCACATCTTTTTCAGACGGACGGGGAGCAGAAGCTGATATAATCTTGAAATCTTTATCTATCAACAAAAAACGTGGAATTCCCGTGATATCCCATCCTGTCCGAACCAACGGGTCGGTAGAAAACAACTCTAACACCTTCCCATGATCGGCATCTCCTTTCAATTTTCTCAACCACACCTCCGTGTTATCATCCAGAGATATACCAACAAACTGGATATTGGGATATTGCTTGCTCAACTCGTTAAAATAGGGCATCTCTCCCAAACAAGGCATACACCACGTGGCCCAAAAATCCACGAACAGAACTTTACCTTTATAATCACTCAGTTTACCTTTTTTTCCCTCCATACTCACAACCGTGAAATCAATTGCAGGACGTCCCTCCATCAATTTCGCACGTTTCTCCAATCTTCCTAAAAATGCCTGTTTAAAATCTGCATTTTTCAACTTGGAACCGTAAGCATATAATTCATCATAAAGCGGTTTCGTCATTTCCTCATCCATACTTTCACCTTTCATGTACGCATCGTTTAACTCCGTCAAACGTTGAGACTTCGGGAAATCAAAGATAGATACATCCATCTCGTAGCAACTCAACAGTACATCCCTCACCACGGCAACATCCAAATACTTATCTTTGGCAGAAATCTCTTTCAGTATAGGATTAATATATTCCCGAATAGACTTATTAAACTCATCTGCTTTTGCCTGCCCCTCTTTCTCCGTTTTACAATCTCTTAAAAGATCTGAATACCACAAATATGCCATATAACTATTCGCAACATCCGCTTTAATCCGCATCATTTCCAATTCCACGAACTCCTTACTCACGTTTGGCAACGCTTTTAACTCCTTCTCCCGTTGCGCAGCCCGTTCATCAATATACTTTTTTGTCTCCTCAAAACTACCTTTTACATTCCGACCTGCCTCCAAAAACGAACCCGCTTTTGGAAACAAACGGCCTTTCATGTAAGTATTCGCCTCTGCCCCTTTCCCTTTAAACCAGCTTTGCGGTTGGGAGGTTCCCAAGTTTACTTCCATGTCATCTCCCGGAGTCAAGTACAACGTATTTCTTCCCACGGAATAATACCCCGGTTTCTTCAAATCAAAAGTAAAATCAAAAGAACCATCCTTGTTTACCGGGATACGTTGCGTCCACTCTTTGGCGATCTCTCCTGCCGCCCCGTCAAAATTCATAGACACGACATCCGTTCCGAACTCTTTCAATGAACCGTGCAAACGCACATTCTTCCCCACCCCATGACTGGCAACGCCAAACACGAGTAAAAACACAAACAATACATTTTTCATACAATACAAATTTTATTTATTCAGTAATTCAAAAAGTTTCATATCCAACCATCCTCCTCTAGACTTCAATTGGATAACCTTTCCCGAAGGATCTATCAAAAAACCGGAAGGTACTCCCATAACCCCGAATGCTCGAATTCCATTCTTATCGAATTGTTTACCGCCTGTATCACGAAGTTGTTTCCAAAGCATTTTCTCTTCTTTTACCGCTTTTTTCCAAGACTCAGAAGAATCATCAATAGAAACACTAATAATGTCAAAACCTTGCGGATGATACTTCTCATAAGTTTCTTTCAAATGCGGGATATCCGAACGACAAGGACCACACCAAGAAGCCCAAAACTCCACTAAAGTATAACGCCCCTTCTCCACCAAATCCACAAGTGGAACCAGTTGTCCTTCCAAATCCAACATACGAACATCTGGTAACGGATCATTTAAATACAAAGGCTTATTCAACAAATTCTTTTCCAAAGCCTGTCCCTCTTCTGTATCTCGCATTTCCTCAGGAAAATAACTTACCAGCCGCTCGGCTTCCTTTCTACCGTAACGCTCGACAGCCATGTTCTCAACCACATACCTAACAACAGGAGATTGCGGATACCGATGTATAAAATCAGCTTGATAACGGAAAATATTTTCTCTGATCTTGTCTATTTCCTTCACCATACGAAAAATCTCTTCTTCCGTTCCCTTATGATAATAGTAAGCCGTTCCGTAGCGAGAATATAAATCACAATATTGCTGATACAGTTCCAAATACCCTTTCATGTAGAGCGCATACTGTTCATGAATAGGACCACCTTTCACTTTCACCTCCGTTGATAATTGACTATCCCCCTTTGTCGGCATTTTCTCATAAGGAGCCTCCACTGTCACAAGCGTATTTTCCACGAATATCGGCAAAGCAATGATACCATTCCATGCCTCTTGGTTCTGCAAATTCTTATAAATCGTAAGACAACGCAGTTCCGGTAGCTTCACGATTCCCTGGAATTCAAATATCCCGTTTTTTATCACAATACTATCATAAACCACCTGCTGGTCCATGTCTGTCAGATACACCCATTGCCCTTCTTTTACCCCGGATATCTTACCTTTTAAGACAAAACCGTTAGTCTGTGCCTGCCCCGCCAGTGCGGTAAGCAGGCATATGATCAATACAAATATTCTCATGCTTTCTATTGCTACAAAAATAAGATATCTTTTACCTCTCCAAAACCTGTATAAACTTGAGTTGCGGGATAATTTTCACTATCCGAACCGATACCCCCAGTTACAGAAAGGTTCAGTATAACAACATCACACGTTCCATTTCCCATATCAAAAACAACTCCCAAACTACGATTCGGATCAAATTCATAATTACTAAAATCAAGATAAGTACTGTTTATTTGAGCCTTTTTAGCAAATTTCATGATAGTCGCCTTACCTCCCGTATGCGTGTACACGGGTGTAGATTTCCCTCCACTTTGTTTAAAATCCAAACGATAAACGACATTATCGACCGTGTAGAACAAGATTCCACTATAAGGTTTGGTTCCAGCAAAACAACTATTTTCATTTACACCGGAAGATAACTTCAATTTATAGTAACCGGAAAAAGCAGGATATCCATTTACAGTCGAAGCAATTCCGTCCATATTAAATTCATACACGAAACAACTGTCTACACCTTTTAATGATACACCATAAGCATAAGATCCCCGCACGTAATCTGGCTCAAATTGGTAACCGGGTCCGATCCAGATCATCTTCTGATCTACAGGCAGTGCATTCGGATCAACCTCTTTCACGTTGTTATCGCGTACCGGGATTGGATTAATCTTATAGCTAGTAGGATTTTCATTCGCTGCATTAAAACGAGTCGGGTCACCTGTCGTTTCCCGCGACTGATTCTGATAAAAACAAAAACGATGTCCTGCTTCGTCATACAACATAGAACTAAAGCCTGCTTTAGTCGCATACTTTATCCACACATTATCTCCCAGTTCTGAGGCAATATTCGCTTTATACAACTTCATCGCTATCGGACTTTGAAACAGTACTCCGTCAGATAAACAGATCGCTCCCCAAGAAGCTTCACCGTCAATTAACTGAACATTTGAAAAATTGAAACGTCCTTGATTGGGACCATACACCATCTTATCAAGAGAATTCATTAATTCAAATTTTTTCCATTGGCAAAATACCCCAGACTCCTCAGGCTGATCCGTAACAACAGAAAAAACATTCCAAGTCTTTCCTTTCCCATATGGAAAGAAAGAGGTCAAATAATTTCCCATACACAAAGCCTTACCTTGTAAATACCTACCGGTTTCTTTATAATAAGCATCTTGTGTCTTCACGATATCATTTCCCATATATTCGATAGCTCCCAATGCTGCATGCCCATTCTCGTTATGCAGAATCATCCAAGCCCCATCATACGGTTTCATCAGTTTGATCGTCGTATTCAAGGGATAATTAATACCTGTCAAACGATCATACACGTTCAACCGGAAATAATGCATATATGCTAAATCGGGATCATCCGGATTAATACGAAAACGTAATGTATCAACACGACTGATTGTATCGTTATCATCATGCCCCTCAATAAACTCATTAATCACAGAATGTACCCACATAAAATCCAGGTTATCCTTATTCTCCTGCATGGATTGACTCAATTTAGGGACAATACTTATCGTGGTATCTTTATCCAAGCGAAACGAGTACATTTCATCCAAGCCGACTTTAACCGTATTTATATCAGCATAGTCATAATTTCCTTTATCGTCATAACACGCCGCCAAAAGGAATAAACTCAAAATATAGATTATTTGTTTCATAGCTCTCATTTTTAACCTAACAATTCAGATAAATCCGGGAATTCAATCCACTCCCCCGTGTTCTCGTCCAGCAAAGGAGGGTTAGACGGATCTGATTTATATTCTTCCAAAGTCTCGTACAATATATTTCCCATAATAGCCTCCCAAAAACTATCATCTGCATAATACCACGCCTCGAAATTCGTACATCCGAGCATGGTTATCATGTAACGCATCTTTGTCTCGCTCCATGCCCCGAAAAACATCACCGGCTCATATTCCCAATATTCCTCTGTAATCCCCCACAATTCCAAAGAAACCTTATCCTCAGCTACTAATTTAAAAACTTGCCTTTCTTCTGTTCCCGCCTTGAAATCTGATTGAGCATAATCGAAAACTAATTCGGTAGTATAAGTTACATTTTGAGTTGCCGGACGTTTCACCAATACCTTAAAAGATGCAATCCCGGTATCTGCCGAAACGTAATATTCTTCCGGAAAAATAACTTCCAGTGCATTTTCTTTCGGCGGGTTCGACTTCAATACCACCTTACGCGGATGATCCGCTTTTATCCCCATGATCTTCACCCCCACGATCATCGTATCCAACAACAATGAATCTCCCAGTTTATTGACTCCGAAATTTCTCTTCCACTCCAGATACTTCTCATCATCACTCCAGTAATACTTACTGCCACTCTGAAATCTACCCATAAAATTGATTTCACCACCTTCTCCATAATCTACCATTTCATATTTTTCACATCCCTGGAGAAATACAAGTAGAATCATGAATCCTATAATCATTATTCTTTTCATAGATTGTTCATTTTAACTTGATAATCAAAATACCCCACACTCTCAATAGGCTTTCCCGAACAATTCCTCATTCTCCGGCCAACTGAACATATAGTTTTTTTCAACCATTTTCAGCATCGGGCTATGCAAGAAAGTCGTGTAACCATGCCGTTTATAGAAAAAGAACAATTGTCCCTCACCATAAAACTCCTTACGATACTCTTTCTCAATCTCGTAAAGTTTGGTCGTTTCCGTGCACGAAACCGGATCGACTCCCCTGATTTCACGAACTTTATTCAAGAATCCTTCTGTCACTTTAGGATCAGTAGCACATTCAGCCAGAATATAATACATTTCGGCTAAACGAATCATGACAATGGTTCCTTCCGTTGAAGGCCACATTTTATCCTGCTTGTACTTTCGTGTTGTGATTCCATTTAACCCGTAATCAAAGCTAACCCCTTCCCGAATTCTGAAATCATTTGTCCCATCAGTAGCCACATCAAACATTTCGTTTAAAAACTCCGAGGTTGAAATATAATATTGACCACTTGTTGCGAACTCCTCCTCCACTTGCTGATCAAAATCATCCACGTAAATCGAAAAAACAATCTCTTTAGAACGCAATAAATCTGCGACATCTGCAACAAAATCAAATTGTCTGCTGTCAATCACCTGATTGGCATAATTTTCAGCTTCCGTTTTATTACCGGCATACAGGTTTACCCTAGCCAACATTGCTTTAACAGCATACAAATTCATTCGTTTATGACGATACACCAGAAAACGATCCCCGGTCATGTTTTCTTCCGACTCAACAGGAAATTCAAAATTTAACGGATCCGTATCCTTCAGAAGAATTTCGGCTTCTTTCAAATCTGCGATAATACTATCCAACACGATGTTTGAGGGTTGCATTTCTTTCGGTTCCCGGTTAAACACGGTCCGGTAAGCAATCCGTTTAGCCGTAGGATTTTCCTTGTATATCGGTCCGAACATCCGCAACAAATCAAAATGTAGAAAAGCACGCAATCCTAAAGCTTCCCCTTTTATGATTTCGTAATAATTCTCCGTGGTAAACACATCCTTTTTTTTATCACAGTAATACAATAAATTATTGATATTAGCGATCACATTATACATTTTTCCCCAAATAGCCGTCGTGTAACTTTCGGTCTTCTTCGAAGGGAATGTATACCACAATTCATCTTGGTAAGAATCAATATTTGTCGGCTGATAGCGTTGCCCTAGTATATCCAAAAAACCATAACTCAGATTTTTAGCATACAAATCCTTTGAAGCCATTTTAATATATATACCGGTCAAAGCTTCCTTAAAACCTAATTCCCGACCGAACACCTCTTCTTCTTCAACTGTCGTTTTCGGTTTCACATCTAACCAATTCGAACAGGAAGAAAAAAACAATATACCTAGACAAATAACAATATATCTTTTCATATCTATCACATTTAAAAAGTCACATTTAAAGACATTGACATCCGACGAGAAAACGGGTATTCAATACCCCTCTCCATTTTCACGGTCGAGAAACGGCAAATATCCTCCATATAGAATCCAATAGTAGCCGCACTGATGCCAGCACGTTTCAACCAACTAAATTTAGAATCATCCATTCGGTAAGAAAGGTTAATCGTAGAGAAAGCGAACTCGTTATCGTCCATAACAAAACGAGAACTTTCCTTCGTATCCTCCTTAAAAATATCACCGTCAATAGCCTTAAAAAGTACTTGGTTCCCCGGCTTCTGCCAACGACTATATAGAGCTCTACGATCGGCATTTTTACGTAAATTGGCATTCTCAACTTTGTCAATCAAGGTTTGGTTAAATACCTGGCCACCCCAATGATACTGCCCGGCCAATGTCAAACTAAATCCTTTATAGGTAAAAGTAGTAGAAACAGATCCCTGAAACTTTGGTTCAGTATCCCCAACGGGCACCTGATCCACGGAAGAATAAGTATTAGTCAACTGGCCATCACGGGTAACAAAAACCTCCCGACCAGTCTGAGGATCAATTCCCTTAGATCGAACAGCCCAAATTGTCGTTTGAGAGTAACCATTCTCATAACGAGGTAACGGACGCTTTTTACGTTTATTATTAAAATCATCCCAACTCTCATACTCATCCGCATTTTCCTCTTTATCCGCTTCAGCCATCTGCTTCTCGTTCATCACTTTCAATGCGTTAGAAATCTCCTCGATCTTTGATTTATTATGCGAACCCGTAAGTACAAGATTCCAATACGCCTGTTTAGCCGAATTACTGTACGGCATCAAACGTAAAGTGACCTCATAACCCTTATTGGAAATTTCGCCCAAATTCTCTTTCATCGTCGAGAAACCGACAGACGGAGCCATTGAATAATCCAACAAAGTGTTCTTCGTATATTTCTCATAATATTCCACCCGTGCGCTCACGAGATTTTGTAATACGGTAAAATCCAAAGAAACATTATAATTTTTTGTCTGTTGCCATTTCAAATCAGGATTTCCTAAACCATATATTTCCGTACCCACCACATCCGAACTCTTATAGGTTTTCATTAAATTCTTATACGTGTACATTTGCAAAGATTGATAAGGAGTAAAACCCTGCGACCCAGTAATACCGTAAGTACCACGCAAAACCAATTCGTCAAAAATACCCAGATTATTGATAAAAGTCTCTCTATCGGCATTCCAACGGAAACCAGCGGACCAAAAGGGCGCATACCGATTGTTTTTCCCGAACTCAGAGGAAGCATTAACACTCATGCTATAATCAATAGCATAACGCTGCTTATACGAGTAATTCAAAGTCATCATAAAAGCTAATGCCCGAGCCACACTCTCACTACCGGAAGTTTCTTTGTATTCCGTTCCCATATACACTTCACTCAATTTATCATTCGGGAAACCTTTCATGACCAACCCTGTCGTTTTCGAGGACGTTTCATTTATACTGTAACGGGCAAAAGCGGAGAGCAAGTGATCGCCCAAAGACTTATTATATGCTCCAGATAAACTGACTCGATAAGAAGTTCCCTCCTTTTTTGTCCAATCATAAGATCCCTTTTGTGCCGGGTCCGTTACCGAGTAAAAATCATTATGTTGGGCGGATTTGAACACCTCGACAGAACCATCCGTTCGCGTCAACGTGAAATCCAAACTTAAACGCAAATTCTCTACAGGCAAATATTCAACCTTCAGGGCTTCACGCAGTTCAAAGTTTTTACTATCATCTTTTGATTCAAATTGTTTATTCCAAAGCGGGTTCAAAATAGGTTCTCCGTAACGTGCCACAACATCATCAAATTCATCCCCGGTTCGATTATCATCCAACAATTGTTTAATATTTCCATGACTATCCGTTTTACGATAATAAGGATTAACCATAGCATAATCCTGAAAACTACCATAAGGGGACGTCCGTGCCCCGTCAGAATAATCTACAGACAATGAATTATTAATTAATAACTTATTATTCCGGTAATTCAAATCAATTTTTCCGGTTTTAGTATTCAAGTTCGATTCTTTCATCACACCCGGAGCCCATTTGGCCCCTAAATAAAGCTTATACCGCAATGTCTGGTCTCCCCCCTCCACGGTCAATCCATGTCGATGAGCGAAAGCCGTCTGTACCGGTTCTGCCAACCAATACGTGTTCACTCCTCTCAACACTTCCTGGCGAAGATTATTATAATAGTTCATCAACCCCATATTATCTTTCTCGTCATAATATCCGGCCAATTCCTCTATTTTCAACTTCTCCTCCGCATTCATCAGATCATACACACTTAAATCCGGCCATTCCAATTCAAAATTCCCGTTATAAGTAAAACGTAACTTACCTGGAGCTGGAGCTCTCGTTTCCACGACCACCACTCCATTAGCCGCCTCGGAACCGTAAATAACCGTTGCAGCAGCATCTTTCAACAAAGTAATAGATTCCACCTGTTCTGGATCAAGGTCCATAATCGTCGTGGCATCCACCCCAATCACACCATCTAACACGAACAACGGTTGATTCGGACGGGTATTCACATCACCACGTAACACCACCACGTCATCACTCTGGTAGTTACCAATACTCGCTTGCCCCCGCATTTGGAAATCTGGAATAGCATTCGGATTTGAACCTGCCAAATTACTGGTGTTCATTTTAAAACCCGGATCTAACATTTGTAACGCTTTCAACACATTACCCGATGTCATCCTTTTAATCTCGTCACCAGAAACACGAGTTGCAGAGCCGGTAAACCCTTCCTTTTTCCGGGTAAAAATACCCGTCACCACCACATCTTCCAGACTTTCCGTCTGCTCCTCCATCACCACCTTCAAATCCTTCTTCCCGGCCAATACCTCTTTATCTTTAATCTCAGCCAACTTCACTTTCTGGGTTTCCATTCCCACGAAGCGAAATACCACCACCACGTCTTTCAACTCTTTAGGTAAAGGCAAGCTGAACTTTCCGTCCACATCAGTGGCACATCCAACGGTAGTACCCTCAATAAGTACCGTCACACCAGGTAAAGGGGCTCCCCCCTTATCAACGACCTGCCCTTTCATCAGAACCGTTTTCTCCTCTTGGACGACAATGGCCTTTGGGGTAATCACGATCAGGTTATCTATAATTCGATAACCAAAGCGATCCCCAAAAATCACTCGAACCAACTCGTCAAGAGTGGCCTGATTCAAATCCACTGAAATCTTTCGGTTAACATCCACTTCCTTTTTACTAAAAAAGAAATCCTGTTTCAACTGCTTTTCGACCTCGAAAATGACCTTCTCTACCGTCACGTCCTTCATTTTCAAGTTAACCTGAGCATTCTGACTTCGAACCTCCGCGGAAAGGTGAGTCAAACTGAGTAACATCAAAAAAATTACAATTTTCATCACTCGAAATAGGTTAAAAAGTTCCCTGAATGTGCAATTCATGCACATACTTCGTTTTTTTTTCATAGCTTTGTAATTGGATTATTATTAAAGATTCTTCACGAAGAATTTAGACGAGGGTTGTTAGCGGCAATCCTCGTTTTTTCTTCCTAACGTTTTATAATTGTTATCACTTTTCCTTGCACTTTAAAATCAACATCTGTTGTTGCCGCAATCACGGACAACACACGATCCAGCTCCATATCCCGGTTTATCACTCCCCGGAAAACATAATCCTTCAAATCCTGATTCTGGTAAAAAACCTCAAAATCATACCAACGTTGTAACTGTCGCATAAGCAGGTCCAACGTCATGGACTGGAACACGAATCGCCCTTTTCTCCAAGCTATATAAGGCTCCACGTCAACCTCATACAACATGAACTTACCAGTTTCCAAGCTCATCACGCTCTGCATCCCCGGAGTTAACACTTCTTCCTGACCACTCTTTTCAGAAGAAAAACGAATCGAACCATCCACCAGCGTCGTGTACATCCGTCCGTCATCCCCGTAAGCATTTATATTAAAAGAAGTTCCCAACACTTGCACCTCGGCCCCGTTTACCCGAACGATAAAAGGATGCAAACTATCTTTCCGCACATCAAAATAAGCCTCTCCTTTCAAATCAACCACCCGTTTCCCGTTCAAAAACTCTACCGGGTATTTTAATTCCGAATCCGCATTCAAATACACTTTCGTACCATCAGCAAGAGTCAAAGCGTATTCTCCTCCAACCGGGGTTGATAACGTGTTATACTCTTCCTTCACACTTCCCTTCCCGGTTTCCTCGTACACGATCCCTTCTCCGGTAGTTGCCACCCGCACCCGTTCATTCAACTGAATATTCAGATCTCGATTCTGTTCCAAAGCAACCTTTTTACCATCGGCCGTCATCAAAATAGCTTTTGACTTGCCGGGTTGCATTGCGTTTGTCGTCAAAACCTGTTCATCATGCATATCCCGAACATCGTTTATCATCCGTCCAACAAACAACCCGACCAGTAATATAATCGATGCCGCAACCGACCAACGTAAGGTCATCCGGCGACTCTTCCGATCGTAAACGGCCTGTTCCAGACGTTGATATTCCACATCTACATTCTCCCCATACCCACGACCGGATAATTTTTGCCGGATTGCCGCAATCTCGTCCAACAACTCCACGTGATCTTTCACTCGCAACCATGCAGCAACCTCCTCCTCGTTCAATTCTTCCCGTTGGGTAAGAATCCTGTTGGCAAATTCTATATCTTCATCCCTGTAACTCATTTTTGCTTATTTTTATAATAACACAACAACCTACTCGAAATAGGTGACAAGAAATAATATTTTTTTTCAAAATTCTTCCAATTCCCCCCAAAACCTCTTCTTTATCAACAACGAAGGTCATGTCAACATACCTTTCTACAAGGGCAAAGTAACTTTTTTCCCAAGGTTTTAAATCACATAAAAATCCAAATATTCTTCAACTTTTTCAGAATCACACAAAAAAAGAGTGCCCCAACCGAAGCACTCCACACTTAAAAAATAATAATATCTTACTTGTACTTTTTCATCAAATTCTCAATAACCTCCGCGGTCAATTCATGTCCCTGTAATAACGGAAAACCTTCCCAACGGATGATTCCTTTCGGATCAATCAAGATAACATGAGGAATACCTTTCACGCCGAGCGCTTTTTTCATCACGCCTTTAGTATCCACGGCACTGTAATACTCGATATTCGGATCTTTCATCGCTTTCACTTTATCAGCCGTTTCATCAGAAATACCAATAACAACCAATTTTTTACCAAACTTTTTGGCAAACTCGTTCAATTCGGGGATCGCTTTCCGGCAAGGTCCACACCATGTCGCCCAAAAGTCGATTAGAATAAACTTTCCTTTCAATTTGGGTTGTTGGGAAATCCATTCCTCCACAACAAATTCAGGAGCCTTTTTATTCAAAAAAGAATCTGCCCACAACTTTTTACCATTATTAGACTCTTGTCCAAATACATTTGACAAGGTCAATGTCAACACGATACATACAATAAACTTCATCATACTCTTCCATTATTTAAAATTAACATACAATGTCAAACTCATTTATTCACGCTCTCGCTTCAACATAAACAACATGACCATCTCTTCCTTCAACTCGTTACGCAGGAATTTCAATCCCCTGGAAATATGTGTTTTCACAGAATTGACACTAATTCCCAATTCATCGGCCACGTCTCTGTATTTTTGCCCGTCCACGAAACATTTCATCAGCACCTGCCGCTGTTTGTCTGGTAACTCTGCGAGTTTCTCGTTCAACCGGGCTACCCGTTGCTCGTATGCATCCAGCTCGTCATCAGCATTTTCCAACGCCTCGATAACCTCTCGCTCGTTCATGGCCACCACACGCAAATGTTTCAAGTAGTTCAATGCGTAATTTTTAGACAAGGTGAATAAATAGGATTTCAAGGAATAGGATACATCCAAGCTCTTTTTGTTTTTCAATACGACCAGAAAAACGTCATGCACGATATCTTTCGCCACCTCCTCATCGTTCACGTAACTACATACAAACCCCACCAAATCCCCGAAATGGGATTTAAACAAGCCTTCGAAAGTATCCTTATCAAATTCATTCTCTACCATGGTATATCTATATAACACGCCCCTATATCCATACAAAATTATACTTTTTATCGAAGACAACAAACAATCAATATAATATAAAATGAATCCCGACATTAAAATAATTAACAAACAAACTTAGAACCGGTTTAAATTCCATGTTCTGCAGGAAGCTTTCTTTGAAATAAAGCCTCCCTCTAGCAATCTCTTCTCTATCGTTACACTTGGACAATAAGGAAATTCCCTCGCAGCACCTACGGAACATAGACCGAAATGAGTGTCTATGGTATGTTCGTGTTATATAGTTGTTATGTTCTTGATCTAGAGAAAGGGTTGCTCAACCACAGGCCACGGAGGGGTTACTCCCGAATAATAGTCGTAATGATGAACTTGGATGGGCTATAAGCTTCAGCAAAGAAATTCAAACAGGCTCTTATTCTTCCCGATTTATTCCTAAATTTGCAGACACTCATAAAAAATCAAACGTTATGAAACCGACCTTTCAACCACCAACTCCCGAAATTCTCGAAAACCTGCTCGGTAAAGACCTCTATCCCGTGTGGACGTCCCTCTGTCAAAGAATCGAACAGAAGTACGAAATGGAGCAACTTTGGAACAAGGGGTACAAAATATGGGATTATGAATACAAATACCGTAGAGGGGGGAAAACACTTTGCGCTCTCTATGCCAGGGAAAATGTATTCGGGTTCATGGTCATTCTCGGAAAGGATGAACGTGCGAAATTCGAGACAGAACGGGAATACTTTTCCAAAGATGTACAAGAAATGTATGATCAGGCGACCACTTATCACGACGGAAAATGGATCATGTTCGAGCTAAAAGACACAAGCCTGTTCGGGGACATGGAACGCCTCCTGCTCATCAAACGCAAGCCGAATAACAAGTTATTCCATCACCAAAGAGTTCCGAATCTCCCCGCTGATCAACAATAACGATAACTCGGATACTTTCGCTTGATACAAAGCAGACAGTTTCCGGTCAACGGCATCAATATAACTACGTTGGAACTCCCGGAATTCAATCCCGGAAAGCGAACCGAGCTTGTATTTTTGCAAAGCGGCATCCAAGTTAGCCTCCGCCACGTCGGCACTCTCGATCTCGAAATTCACCATCAGCAGATTGTTCTCGTAAGTATTGTACAACAAGGCCAAATCACCCAGAGTTTCTTTCTCGACCTCTTGGTATGAAAGTTCCGTGTTTTCCAATTCGAGTTTGGCATTCTTGATCTTTGTCCGATTCTGCAAACGGTTGAATATCGGTACATTCAACGAGAATCCCCAATAAAAACCGTTTGTCCGGTTCAGCGTGTTGTTAGACGAGGGAGAATCCGTTTTGTTATAGTTATACCCGGAACTGAAATCCAGTGTCGGGAACAGCACGGCCCGGGTATTCTTCAAGTCCAATGCAGAAATCCTCTGGTCCTTTTTAGCCATCAATAAGGTTGTATTCCCCTGTAATGTCTTTGCCTCCAATGTACCTAAAGCTAACTGAGATCCCAACAGGATCGTGTCCTGCACGTAATTCACCAGTTGCAGGTCGGCATTCATTAATTTATTTAACGTAATATAAGCACTTTTCAACGCTTCTCTTTGCCGCATGTAAGCAGAACTGTCCGAGTTCAGATCTATTTTCGCTTGTCGAGCTTCCAATCCCGACAGATTTTTAATCTGATAACGAACCTGAGCTTCTTCATAGCGCTCGGTCGAAATCTCCAACGAGTGACGAACGGCAATCAATTTATGATGCTGTACCAACACGTTATAATAAGCGGAACTCACGTTTACAATCAGATTCTCCACGGCTTGCTGCACGGCAAGTTCTCCCATGGCCAGCAACTCTTTTTGTTTCTCGTGGGTGGTAAACATTTCCAGACCATCAAACAGACGCCAGTTCAAGGCGACCCCCGCCGTGTAATTATCCGTTTTCATGTCGGACACTTTATTCACTTCTCCCGCACTATTTTCCGTCTTCGAGTCATTCCGGGTCTGCGTTTGCTTAGCGTTGGCCTCCAACGTCGGCAGGAAGGTCGAATAATTCAAGTTATTTTTATCCATGCGAGCCTCGTTCCGGATAATCTTGATCGAAAAATTGGATTCCAAGGCTTTTTCCAAACACTCATCGAGGCTCACGCGCTGTTGCGCGTGGCAATTAAAAATTGAAAGTTGAAAATTGAAAATGAATAATAGAAGTACGGACTTCAAAACCATTCCTTTATATTGTATCTTTTGTTTCATCATAATTCACGTCATTCAAAATAGGGTTATCTTTTAATCTTCAATTTCCTCAATGATACGGACTTTTTTAGCTGACAGATAGGTGTAGATAGCCGGGATCACGAACAAGGTCAACAGGGTGGAACAAACCATTCCCCCGACAACCGCTATACCCATGGCGACACGGCTCTCGGCTCCGGCTCCCGTGGCCATTGCCATCGGAAGGATACCCAATATCGTCGACAGACTGGTCATCAGAATCGGGCGCAAACGAGACACGGCCGAATCCTCGATCGCCTCCCGCATGGATAGACCTGCCGCCTTACGCTGGTTGGCAAATTCCACGATCAAAATACCATTCTTCGAAACCAATCCGACCAACATAATGATACCGATTTGGCTGAAAATATTCATCGTCTGCCCGAAATACCACAAGGCAACCATGGCCCCGATCAATGCCAAAGGAACCGTAAACATGATAATCAACGGGTCGCGGAAACTCTCGAACTGTGCAGCAAGTACCAGGTAAATAAATACCAAGGCCAACATGAAAGCGAACATCAAACTGGAAGAACTTTCCACGAAGTCTTTAGAAGTTCCAGACAAAGTGGTTTTGAAGTCATCGCTCAACACTTCGTCAGCGATACGATCCATTTCCTCCAATCCTTGTGAAAGCGTTACTCCTTTCGCCAATCCGGCAGAAACAGTAGCCGATACGAAGCGATCGTAACGATACAACTGGGGAGGCATGGAACTCTCGCTGATTGAAATCAAGTTATCCAAATGGATCAAATCCCCACTATTATTTCGCACGTAGATTCCTTTCAGGTCACTCGGCTTGTTCCGGTTCTCCCGATCCAACTGACTCAATATCTGGTATTGTTTTCCATTCATGATATAATACCCCACGCGCTGCTCGCTCATCGTCAACTGGAGGGTTCTGGCAATATCTTGCACGGAAACGCCCATACTGGCAGCCTTGTCACGATCTATGTTAATGGTCAATTCCGGTTTCGTGAATTTCAAATTCAAATCGGACGCCGAGAACTTGTCGCTCTTGTTCACTTCGTCCATAAACACGGGCAATATAGCTTTCAAGTCATCCAGATTTTTAGCCTGAATAACGTACTCCACGGGAAGTCCACCCCGGCGTCCGCCGAACGTCTGTTGCTGCGATACCAGCGTACGTCCTCCCGTAAACTCCCGTACTTGAATTGCCAACTCGTCAGCAATCTCCTGTTGCGTACGATCCCGCTTGTCGGCATCCACCAACCACAATTGCAGGCTGGCCCGGTTGGTCTGTCCTCCCCCGATAAACTCGATCACTTTTTCCTGTTCGGGTACGGTTTCCTCCACGAAAGAGGAAATCTCGTCGGCATACCGGCTCATGTACTCGTAAGTAGCCCCCTCCGGAGCCACGGAGTTCAAGCGAATATTCGAACGATCTTCCAAAGGAGCCATTTCCGAAGGTATCAATAACCAAAGCAGGTAGATGGATACACCGGATATTCCTAGTATGATTATAGACCAGTAACGTACTTTCAGAAAACCTCTCAACCAACGGCGATATACCCGGTTCATCCCTTCAAAGAAAGGTTCCGTTTTCCGGTAGAACCAGTTCTGTGCGGCAGTCCGGGTCAACAATTTCGTGGAGATCATCGGGGTAAAGGTCAGGGCCACGAAAGACGACACGCATACCGCCCCGGCAATAACCACGCTGAATTCCCGGAATAAACGTCCCGTGGTTCCTTCCAGAAAGACAATCGGGAAGAACACGGCTACCAACACGACCGTTGTGGCGATAACGGCAAAAAAGATCTCGTTCGCTCCCTTGAATCCGGCCTGTAAGGGAGTCATTCCCTGCTCAATCTTTGTGAAAATATTCTCCATCACCACGATAGCATCGTCCACCACCAGACCGATAGCCAGAACGACCGCCAGTAAGGTCAAGATATTAATCGTAAACCCGGCAATGTACATGATAAAGAAAGATGCGATCAAAGACACGGGGATTGCCAACACGGGGATCAACGTGGTACGCCAGCTTCGCAAGAAGAGGAAGATGATCAGAACGACCATGATAAAAGCCTCGAAAATCGTGTCCTGCACCTCGTTAATAGAACTTCGTATAAACACGGTGTTATCAAAAGCGATCGTTGCATCTACATCCTCCGGCAGGTCCTTCTCCAAATCTTTCATCACCACGTACGCCCGATCGGCAATATCAATATAGTTCGCTCCGGGCTGGGGTATCAAAGCACACATCACCATCGGGACCCCGTTACGTTTGGCAATACTACGAGTATTCTCGGCATCCACTTCCGCGGAACCGATATCCTTGAAGCGAACGATCTTCGATCCCTCCCTTGAGATAACCAGGTTATTAAAGTCGTCAATTGACATCAAACGCCCCAACGTACGAATCGTCAATTCGGTATTATCTCCCTCCACGCGTCCGGAAGGTAACTCTATATTTTCTTTCTCCACGGCAGACTGCACGTCCATCGGGGTCAAACGATGCGCGGCCAACAAGGCCGGGTCCATACGCAATCGCACGGAATAACGCTTTTCTCCCCAGATATCCACGCTACTCACGCCGGGAATAGTCTGCAATCGTTCTTTATAATAACGTTCGGCATAAGTACTCAAATCAATCAACGAACGTTGACCGCTTCGCAAAGAGACCGCGAAAATCGGCTGGGCATCCGCATCCGCCTTGTACACGGTCGGGGGATCAATATCCTGAGGCAATCGGCGCAACGTACCGGACACTTTATCACGCACGTCATTAGCTGCCGTCTCCAAATCCACGCTTAACTCGAATTCAATCGTGATCCGGCTCTGCCCGTCACGGCTCGTACTGCTCAAGGAACGAATTCCCTGAATACCGTTAATAGCCGACTCCAAGGGTTCGGTTATCTGAGTCTCGATCACGTCGGCATTCGCACCCACGAATGAAGTTGACACGGATATCACCGGGGGGTCCACGCTCGGATAGTCACGCACTCCCAAATATAACAACCCGATAGAACCGACAATAACCAAAAGCAAATTAAGCACAGTCGCCAACACGGGACGTTTTATACAGGTTGAAGATAAACTCATTTAATTTTAGATTTAATGATTTTAGATTTTAGATTGCAAAAGCCTACTAATTTTTTGATTTATGATTTCCGATCAAGTGATTCTATTGATTCTGTGATCAAGTGATTCCAACCGTACGACTCTCTCGCTCTTTGTCAATAATCACCAAATCATTGAATCGCCAATCAATGAATTTATTAATTGTTCACCGTGACACTTACCACCATTCCTTCCCTTAATTGCATCAGCCCTCCGGTCAGCACGGTGTCCCCGACTTGAATACCGGAAGTGACTTCCACGTATTTGGAATCCCGGCTATCCGTTTCCACGGGTACACTGGTTGCCTTTTTATTTTTCACCACCCACAAACGTTTACCGCCCATTTCCGGCACGACAGCCTCGGTCGGGATAAGCATGTATTCCAATCCCTCCTCGGTCCTCAAATCCCCTTTCACGAACATCCCCGCTACCAAATTTTTAGTATTCCGGTAACGTGCCCGCAAATTAATAGTGTGTGTTGACACGTCGGATTGTGGATCAACGGCATAAACCTCGGCCTCTATCGTGTAATCCAACCCGCTGGGTTGGAACGAAATTTTCCGGCCGATCAAAGGCACGTCAATATATTTCTCGGGAATCGAGAATTCTACTTTTAAATAAGAATTATCGACTATCGTCGATACCTTCGTACTGGGTTGCAAATAACTCCCCTCGCTCACGGACCGGAATCCCATTCGCCCATCAAAAGGAGCCCGAATTTCAGTACGTGCAATTTTCACCTTTAACAATTCGATATCCGCCAAGTTCATATTATACTCGGTTTCCAACTGTTGGAATTCCTCCAGACTGATAGACTCCCGTTTTAACAAAACCCGCTGCCGTTCCAACTTGGCGGCAAGCTGTTTATCCTGAAACTCGGCCCGGGACAACTGGGCCTGCAAGTCCGAATCATCCACTTTAACCAGTAATGTACCTTTTTTGACCAAAGTTCCTTCTTCGAAAGCGATCTTCACCACTTTACCCGCAGTTTCCGAAACGAGTTCGACCTCCTCGTTCGCCACCAACAATCCAGTCAAGGGAATACCGTTCGTGGACGTGGATAGGGAAGCGATCACTCCTGTTACCGGCAAAGCGCCCCGCACCGCGGTCTTGGGAGCGGATGTAGACGTTGACTTACTTTTATCTGAAGAAAAATCTAAACGAGGTATTAGTATCGCCCCCACAACAACAACGGGGATACCAATTTGTAAAACTCTCTTTAACCCTTTGTTCATATTTAATAAATTACATGCAATTACATTCCTGTGTCAGCCAAGCGTTCACAAGCATTCACGACACTGTTGTTAAGACATCAAATATCCCCAAAAGTTTATCAACAAACAGTTAAGAGTTTGTTAAATTAAAGAGAGGTTTCACACTTTTTATTTAAAACCAGTGTTTCCATTTAAACACGATGTAACCGAACACGGAAAAGAGGATCGAGATCACGATCACGATCAAAAAACCGTAAGGATTCTCTTCCAGCGAATTCGGAACATTCATCCCGTACAAACTAGCGATCAGGGTTGGTAACATGAGTATAATCGAAATAGAGGTCATTCGCTTCATCACGATATTCAGGTTATTGGAAATAACAGAAGCGTAAGCATCCATCGTCCCGCTCAAGATATCGCTGTAGATACGGGCAGAATCCTGCGCCTGTCTCAATTCGATTTCCACGTCCTCCACCAAATCCTCGTCAAAGAACTGACGTTGCACTTTCAGATTTTTCATCTTGATCAACAAGTTATCGTTCCCCCGCAAAGAAGTAATAAAGAAGACCAACGATTTCTCGATTTTCAACAACCGCTGCAACTCCTCGTTACGAATAGAACGCTCCAGCTCGACCTCAGCCATGTGCATCTGGGTATTAATCTGTTTCAGATATTTCAAATACCACACGGAAGCGGACAGGAACAAACGGAATACCAGATCCCAATTATTGGCAATCTCCAAGTTTTTCCGGATCACGTAATTGATAAAGTCGGGTATCATTTCCGTCCCGTAGTAACACACGGTCACGAAGACATCTCCCTTCACGATAATACCCAAAGGCACCGTGATAAAAGGTATACTTGTATCAATAGATTTAAACGGGATACGCAGAATCATCAGCGTCCACCCCTCTTCCACCTCCAAACGGGAACGCTCGTCCACGTCCTCGATGTCATCAATAAAAGCTTCCGGAACACCCATTTCGTCGATCAGGTAGCGAAGATCTTCCTGAGTTGGTGAAACAACATTAATCCAGCAATTCGGTTCCCATGCTTTCTTCTCCAAGAACCCTACTTTACCCATTAGGAAAGTTCTCATAATAATCCTCCTTCAATTTACGAATAGAGGCTTTTTTTCCGAGAACCCCTATTCAGATTAATACTGTTGATGATAGTCGTCCATATCTTGTTCTATGAATTTTGCCACAAAAATAAACTTTTATTTTCAGTTCGAACCTTTTGAAGGTGAATTATTTTTTCAAATCAATAAATACCGGAAGATGATCACTATACCCCCCGATATACCGAGGCCCCCGGTATGTCGGTTTCGGACGAATTCCAAACATTCCACGTTCTTCCTCCATCAAGAACCCGGCGTCATAAACACTCATCTTTCGGGATGCCCGCACCCCAGACTCCCCGTTCAACAGGCTACCGGAAACAATCACGTGATCCAATGTCTGCCATTCCCCCCGGTAGCGGTAACTACCGTAAGGTTTCCCCAAGAGATAATATCCGGTATTATACAATGCCCCAGATTCAAGCATCCCGTCATCCGGCTTTCGGGCTTTCAATACCTGTTGGGCCGGGGTATCCGCTCGCCCATTCAAATCTCCCATGATCACGATCATCGCTCCCGGGTGCGTATTTTGTATCGAATCAACCTTCTGCCTCACCACCGAAGCTGCCTTCACCCGCTTCCATTCACTTTTGGCCTCGCCCCCTCTCATGGAAGGAAAATGACAAACAAAAAAATGAACCGTATCACGTTCTCTCATGATCCCTTCACAATAGAGAATATCCCGAGTGGTCTCTCCCGCCTTCAAACGCACGGGAAAAAAACAAGCATGTATCACCCGGAACAAATCCTCCCGGTAAAGCAGGGCAACATCTATCCCCCTCCGATCGGGAGAATCGGCATGCACGATTCCATACTTCCCGTCCGACAACCCGGTCTTCCCGATCAGGTCTGACAAGACCGAACGATTTTCGACTTCACTCAACCCGATAATTCCGGGCAAATCACCTTCCCCGACCCCGATCAACGCTTTTGAAAGATGCAACAATTTTCGAGTGTAACGCTCCCGGGACCAATGCTGCCTTCCCTTGGGAGTGAAATCATCATCTGCCGTCAAGGAATCATTCCGGGTATCAAACAAATTTTCCACGTTATAAAACACCACCCGAACCCTTTCGATCTTCTGCCCCGGGAGCAGAATCGGAACCAAAAGTAACAATATACTCGCTTTTAACAACATCCCTAAAGCAAGATGAGATGTTTCTCCAGTAAACTCATAATTTTGTTTTTCAACAGACTGGCATTAATCGGTTTGGCCGTGTAACCACTAAAACCGCTGGCCATAATCTTCTCCTCATCGGACGCGTAAGCATAAGCCGTAACCGCGATCACCGGCACAGAATCCGAATGCTTACGGATCTCCTGCACCGCCTGAAAACCGTTCAGTTCCGGCATATTGATATCCATCAACACCAAATGCGGCTCATGCTCTTTAAACAATTCAACAGCCTCCAACCCGTTCCACGCGTGAATCAGATTATAATCCTTCTTCAGGATAGACTCAAAAAGCATGTAATTACTCGGATTATCCTCGGCAATCAATATTTTAAGTTTGCTTTTCTCGACAATCTGTTGAGCCACCGTCTCTTTTTTCTCTTCTTGTATCTGCAACTTCACGGCACTATAGGGTATCGTAAACCAGAACGTGGTACCTTGTCCGAGTTCCGATTCGACCCCGATCTTCCCACCCATACGTTCCACGATTGTCTTGCAAATAGACAAACCGAGTCCCGTACCTTGGGCAAAACTGTTCAACTTGACGAAACGATCAAACACCGCATCCTTTTTATCCGGGGCAATACCGCATCCCGTATCGGAAACATAGAAATAAAGAGAATCTTTTTCCAACAAATGATAACCAAAACGAATACTCCCCTTTTCAGTGAATTTTATCGCGTTGGTAACCAAATTGGTAATCACCTGAGTCAACCTGTTCCTCTCGGAACGGATACAACATTCCGGCAAACAATCTTCAAAATGGATGACAACAGCCGAGGAAGTCAAACGCAAGGAAGTTGACTGTTCCAACTCGTGCAACAAAGCGTTTAAATCGAACTCGGAGTACACAAATTCCATCGTACCCGATTCTATTTTGGAAAGGTCAAGAATATCACTGATCAACTGTAATAGCAACGTGTTATTATTCTCGATAATATTAATGTATTCTCTTTTCTCTTCCTCAACATCCGTGGACGCCAATATATTCGAGAACCCAACGATTGCATTCAGAGGAGTACGAATCTCGTGGCTCATGTTGGCCAAAAACGCAGATTTCAAACGATTGGATTCCTCCGCGTGTTCCTTCGCTTCCCGTAACGCCAACTCCATGCGCTTTCGTCCCGTGATGATCACCGACGAACCGACCAGAGACAAGGGTTTTCCGTCCGCATCCCTCTGGTCAATAGCTGCCTGTGCTTCCACCCACTCGTAAGAATAATGATGATCGCTCCGGTCCAGCACCCGATACTCCTCTCTTATTTTATTGACCTTTCCCGCTATCAACGCGGTATAAGCGATCCGAACCCGGTCTCGATCCTCCCGATGAATTTTAGAGAAATATTGATCCTCCGGAACAGACAAAGAAACTTCGCTAGCACCACAATGTTTTAATTCTATCGGACGATTTACATCACACATCACCGTGTGACTCTCCAGATCCCAACGCCAGGGAGTTATACTAGCCACGTCAAGAGCCATCGACAATTTATCGTTCACGGCTTCCAGCATAGATTTCGTTTTCCGCAAATCGGTCACGTCCACGCAGAATATATCCACCATTCCTTTTTCCATCGAAGCAATACTCAGCACCTCGTAGTATTTTTGGGTGGCTTTATGATAATACTCTACCGTGAAAGACATCTTCTCGGCAAACATTTTCTTATACAATATGACAAATTCCGAGAAGCGATTATTCGACAATTCATCCCCCTTTTTCCCCACGACAAAATCCCTTGTTGCAAAACATTTCTCAAACATCGGATTCACCTCTTCTATCTGATAATTCACGATCTCTCCCCGGGCATCATAAATCAACCGGTGTTTCATGTAGGCAAGCGGCATATTCGTGAAGAGAGCCTTGTATTTCTGAAGCAACAACATCTCCCTGTCATGCATACCTTTTTCCTTTTTCAAAAGTCGCACCCGAATCCACATCAGATAAGTCACGAACAATAAAATGGCGATCACAAGCAACATATAGCGAGACTTCTCCCAAAAACTTTCCGGGGCAAAAAAATAAATAGCATTATCCGGATACAAAGATGTCGGAATCCCGGCTTTTTGAAGCATCGGATAACATAAATAATACTTCGATTCGCCCGCCATTTGATTAGGGATATTCCGAGCCTCATTCTTCACGAGAACCTCCCTTACCGTCTTGGCCACGGTATGTCCGAAATCCGATCCCAAATAGAAATATCCTCCGGCAAGCTCCCCGTTAGTAACACCCACGTCCTTCAACGTAAAGACCGGGTGATTATCAAAATGACTGATCGTCCGGTGGTTATTGGAAGAAAGGTATTTATTACCAGCGAGAACATTCCGCTGGAACCACGAATAATAAAGAACGCCTACTTTTTGAATATCGAAAGAATAAATAGAATCCAGCATACGATCCATGCTTATCTGGCCCTCGACAAAATAAGAAACTTCAAGATCCGGAAAATATTCCTTACACACTTGTCGCATATTATATCTCACCTGACAACTTATATAACGCTCATCAGATATCAACACGATTTTTTCCATCTGAGGCAATAACAACCTCATCTCATCAATGGTCTCCTTTATATATATCGGACATTCAATCAAAGTCACGTCCATCCCCTTCAGCATATCGTTCAACGGGATGATATTATCAGGAGTGATCTCTTTTTTTTGATAAAGAACATTCAAAGGACTCACGTAAAATTCTTGCGCGCACAACACGACGGGAACATCTTTCCAGATCCCGTCAAAAAATTCCCTGAAAACACACAACGCACTATTCCCCAACACGACAATACACGAGGGTTTGGAACTATATTTTGTCAGTACGTACTCTCTCCTTTCCTCGGCCCCCGTCTCGTCATCCACCAGAAGCATGTTGAGGGATTCCACACAAACATCCTCCTTTATCGAAGGATCTTTAATTAAACTATCAATCGCGTAATTCGACCAAATAGCAACATCCGTGTAAGAATTAAGTATTAAAACATATCCCCGATCATGAATCTTCGCCTCTACAGAAACACTAACAAACCAACAAGTTATAAATAAACCAACCCTCAATATTCTTTTAAACCACATGACACTCTGCCTTTATACAAACATTGTACAAAGGTATAAATATCTTATCAAGAATCAACCCTATTTAGCTTAAACTTTGAAAGATTGCGTAAATATAACTCACTATTCCCCGGACATACTTTCCAGCTCTTCCCAGTACTCCAACGCCCGCCTCGTGTGAGGGATCACGATTGTTCCGCCGACCAGATTGGCAACCGAGAAAATTTCAAATAATTCCTCCGTGGTCACGCCATATTGATGACATTTTTCCAGATGATATTTGATACAATCATCACACCGCAACACCATGGAAGTCGCCAAACCCAACATCTCTTTCACTTTCGAGGATAAGGCCCCGTCTATATAAGTATTCGTGTCCAGATTATAGATACGTTTTATCACTTTATTATCGCCGGCCAGTATTTTCTCGTTCATCTTGGCCCGGTACGCCCGGAATTGCTCCACCATTTCACTCATAACACAAGTAATTTACTACATGAATAATTTTAATATATCGTTAATGTTCGCGAACAACAACAAGAACAACAGGAAGAACATCCCGACAATCTGGGCATTCTCCATGAACTTCTCGTTGGGCTTACGGCGGGTAATCACCTCGTACAACAGGAACATCACGTGCCCCCCGTCCAACGCCGGGATAGGCAACAGGTTCATCACACCCAGAATAAGCGATAACATCGCCGTTAAACTCCAGAATGACGGCCAATGCCAATAACCGGGGAATATACTCCCAATAGAGATAAAACCACCCACGGAACGGAATGCTTCCGGGTTTTTAAACAGCTTGAATTGCTTCAGATAGGTTTGAATTTGATTGATCCCCTTGTCAATTCCCGCCGGGATTGCTTCTAGGAATGAATATTCCTTCACGGCATATTCAAAATCGTACACCACTTTCGGATACACCCCGATAACTTTATCCGCCCCCATCGTTATCGAGAGGAATAAGGTATCGAAACCCCGCAATACTTTCACATCCAGCACGCTATCCTGACTAGAGCGTATTAAATCAAGATACTCGTTCAAATAAGTAAACCCGCGACCATTAATCTCCACCACGGTATCTGTCACTAACATTCCCGCATCCCGCGCCGGAGACTTATCCCCGAACTGTAGGATCGTTCCATCATATTTTAATCGAGGTTCCAACAAATCACCCCGACTAAATCCTTTCGAAGAATAAGCCAGCATATCGTTAACCAACGTTGACGGGAGATTGATATTAACCAATTCTCCATCCCGGATCACCTGCATGGTTTTAGGACTTTCCATCAATATATTAATAATGATATCCCCGAAACGTTCCACCTTCTTGTTATCCAACGACACCACGATATCCCCGTCACGCACCCCGGCGTTCAGCATCAGCGAATCACAGACAACACCGTATTTTGCGTTCTCGGCGGGTAAATACTGTTCTCCCCACGCGTACATCATCATGATGTAAATGAAAAAAGCCAACACAAAATTAACAAACACCCCGCCAATCATAATAATCAACCGTTGCCAGGCCGGCTTGGAACGGAACTCGTAAGGCTTTGCAGGTTCCTTCATTTGCTCCAGATCCATCGACTCGTCTATCATTCCCGCGATCTTCACGTAGCCCCCCAGAGGTAACCACCCCATACCGTATTCCGTCTCTCCCTTTTTGAAGCGGAACAATGAAAACCACGGGTTGAAGAAAATAAAAAACTTCTCTACCCGCACCTTGAAAATCTTCGCCGCCACGAAATGTCCCAACTCGTGCAACATCACCAGAATCGAAAGACTCAATAAGAACTGCAATATTTTTACTAATACCTCCATATACTAAGTTTATGATTTTAGATTTACGATTTTAGATTTAATTAATTCTGTGCTTTCCGATTAGGTGCTTCCTGCCGTACGAGGCTAACGCTTTTTTTTCATAATCACAGAATTATTCAATCGGCAATCTCTGAATTGTTTCATTCTAAATTTTGCACTTTAATTGTTTCGCAACTTCCCGTCCTTCCCGGTCGGAAGCAATATAATCATCCAACGAAGGAGTGGCGATATAATTCACCTTTTCCAGCGTTTGCTCGATCACGTCGGACATCGCCGTGAAAGAAATTTCATTCTTCAAGAAAGCGGCAACCACGATTTCATTGGCAGCGTTCACCACGCAAGGAGCGTTCCCGCCCCGGTCCATCGCCTCGTAAGCCAAACCCAAATTGCGGAAAGTCTTCATGTCCGGTTTCTCGAAAGTAAGATCGGAATAAACCCCGAAATCCAAACGTCGGATTTCTGAATGCACCCTTTCCGGATAAGTCAATGCGTATTGAATAGGTAAACGCATATCCGGCACTCCCAGTTGGGCTTTTATATTACCGTCCTGAAACTGCACCATGGAATGCACCACCGATTGCGGGTGAACCAGCACCTCGATCTGCGAGGGCTTTACCCCGAACAACCACTTCGCCTCGATCGCCTCGAAACCTTTATTCATCATGGAAGCCGAATCAATCGTGACCTTCGCCCCCATGCTCCAATTCGGGTGTTTTAAAGCCTGCGCCGCGGTAACCGTTTTCAAATATTCATAATCACGTCCCCGGAACGGTCCCCCGGAAGCCGTCAATAATATCTTTTCTATCGGGTTATCATGCTCGCCTACCAAGCATTGAAAAATAGCCGAATGCTCCGAATCCACGGGCAATATCGCGACCTTATACTCCTCCACGAGGCGATTGATCAGATCCCCGGCAACCACCAGCGTCTCCTTGTTCGCCAGAGCGATCGTCTTACCCGCCTTGATAGCATTTATCGTGGGCAGCAACCCGCTATATCCCACCATGGCAGTTACCACCACGTCAATCGCGGCTGTCTGCACCACTTGGGCGATAGCATCACTCCCGGCATATACCTTTACATCCTCGTCTTTCAACAATTCGGTCAACTCGGAATACTTCTCCTCGTTCCCGATCACGACCATGTTAGGTTTAAACTTCTTGGCCTGTTGCGCCAGTAACTCCACCTGATTATTCGCGGTGAGCACTTCTACACTAAACCGCTCCGGATTGGCCTCGATCACCTGTAACGTTTGTGTCCCGATCGATCCGGTCGATCCCAATATCGCTATATTTTTCATTATTCAACAATCATCTAACCTTAAACCTTCCCTATCACCAATTCCCTCATTTAAATTTGATAAACGTCTCCGGGTTCAACGGCTTCCCGGCTTGCCATAACTCAAAATGCAGGTGCGGCCCCGTGGTCTCCTCCCCCGTGTTCCCCACGATCGCTATCGCTTCCCCCGCACGCACGAAATCACCCTGCTTTTTCAATAACACGGAATTATGCTTGTAGACCGAAACCAGATTCCCGTTATGCTGCACTTGAATCACGTATCCCGTTTTCAAGGTCCAATCCGTGAAAATCACCACGCCATCTAACACGGACAACACGTTCGAATTCTGTTTCGCCACCAAATCCACCCCGTAATGACGGGTCGTCTCGTCGAAATGATTCGTCACGACCCCATCCAACGGGGAAAAGAAATGGTAAAAATCATCATCCGAGGAACTGACCTGTCCCAAGGCCAAATTATACCTCTCCTCTTTCTCCACGATCTCCCGGAAACCGGCCTCTTCAGCAGACATACCCAACATGGAAGTATCGTAAGACACCTTCACGTTCTGGTGCATGGCCTCGTAACTAGCCGTATCCAGCTCTTCATCTCTCAATATAGTCTGTATAGAATAAAGGAAACGATCTTTCTTCTGCACCTCATTTAACAAAGAATCAACGCGCAAAGCATTCTGCGTGATCTGGCGCCTCAATTGCTGGCTCGGATAACCGGGTATAAACTCACGCAGATTCGTGAAAGCGATCAGCATGATTGTCAAAATAACTAATATTACAATCAACGTACTCAAAGCCGTGAGCACGTGCAAAGGCGAAAGTCGAAGATGCATCACCTCCTCGTAAGTCGACTCGTTAAATATCGTCAACTTGTAGCGGTTCTTCAACTTATTCCAGTATTTCCGTTTCTTCGTACCCATTCAATTATTTTTAGCCTTCAAAAATAGTATAAAAATCCAACTTTCCGAGTCACCGGGCGCACAAAGTTTTATATAGTCCGAGAGATCAAGTAATTTTCAACACAAATCAGGATACAAACCCATCCCGACATTCCCCTCCCGCCCTCCGGTGTCCCGCCAATATGCCGGCCACTCGTCGGGGGTAAACCAAGGATAAGTTCACGATCCGCGTCGGCAACTTATCGGTAACTTATCGGCAACTTATCGTTAAGTTATACACGCGCCACCCCGGCAAGGAAGTTGAAAACAGGAAGAATTCAAGAAGCTTTAAACGTCTCCGGGTACTGGAATATCCGCAAATGAAAATAAGGAATCACGGCTAACAAGTGATCGAAAATATCGGCCTGCACTTTCTCGTAAGCCACCCACTCTTGTATCCGGGAAAAACAATAGATCTCCAGCGGGATGCCCGTCGGACCGGGCTGTAACTGCCTGACCATATAGGTCATATCCATATTCAAATTAGTATTGGCCTCCAACTTGCGCACCGCGTATTGCCGGAACACGCCCAAATTCGTCAACCGTCGTTCATCCAACACGTCCGCCTTCCCCTTGTTCTGCTCGTTCAACTTCGGAAGCATGTCCTCGATATACCCTTTCAACACTTCCGACTTTCTTAATATGTCGATCTCCTCGTCTGAAAGAAAATGCACCGAATGCATGTCAATATTAATATAGCGCATAATACGCCGTCCGGCAGACTCCTCCATTCCCCGCCAGTTCGTGAAAGAATTAGACACCAGTTGATACGTGGGAATCGTCGTGATCGTCATATCCCAATTCTGCACTTTCACCGTGTACAAATTAATTTCCAGCACCGTCCCGTTGGCATTATTACTCGGCATCACGATCCAGTCGCCGATTCGCACCATTTGATTGGCCAGTAATTGCACCCCCGCGACAAAACCTAAAATCGCATCCTTGAAAATTAACATCAATACTGCCGCAAAAGCACCCAAACCAACCAATAGATTGCGAGGAGATTCCCCGATAAACTCGCTGACAATCGTGATAATAATTGCCGAGACCACGAAAATCTTGATCACCTGCACGAACACCTTGATCGGGCGATCCTTCGAGATCGGGTACGACTCGTAAATCCGGTTGATTGAATCCAGCACGGCGACAATAACGAATCCCGCCACCACCAAAATCCACCCGACAATAAAGCGATGAAACAACTCAATATGATCCCACTTCCCGTACACGATCTTAAAAGCGAAATCAATAAATATAGGAGGAATCAGGTTAAATATTTTCTGAAAAACATGTTCCTCGAAAAAAACATCATCCCATGTTGTCTTCGTCCGGCGAACCATCCCCCCGATCAAACGGGTAAGCCCCTTGCGCAAGAAAAAAGTAAACAGAAAAGCGATCAGGCAAATGACCCCAATCTGTAACAACACCTCAACCGCCGAAGCCGTCGAGGGATCTTTAATTCCCAATTTCAACCAAGAAAACCACTTATTTACATCTATTTTCAACAGCATCATATCATTTCTAATTTTTAAAGTCCACAAGGTGATATAAAGTCTATAATTTTGTGATCTCCGCGAGGTGCTTTCTTCACAGCAGCATTAGCTGCCGAATCACTGAATCTACAATCTCCTAATCACTGAATCCCTCAATTTAAAATCTAAAATTTTTATAGCCCGTTACTGTATACGACTCTCCTCCCGATAAGTTAAACCCAATTAACAACGAATCGTTCTAAATTATCTAAAAACCCCTCTATTTTTCTCTATTTTTACACTTATCCCATAAATTAACGTTAAAGATTTAACGTACGAGGACAAAATTAGTTACAGTTTACTATATTTGCAGACACAAACATTAAAACATTAAAATAATTCGTATGGCAAAGAAATTATTAATTGTGTGTGCCTTATTGGCGTTGATCAGCAGCAGCTTGTTCGCCCAATACGATATGAAAGCACCACTTCCCATGGATCCTAACATTCGGATCGGGAAACTAGCTAACGGTTTGACTTATTACCTCCGCCACAACGCGGAACCGAAAGAACGGGCAAGTTTTTACATCATCCAAAACGTGGGAGCCATCCTAGAGAACGATGACCAAAACGGTTTGGCCCACTTCTTGGAACACATGGCTTTCAATGGAACCAAGCACTTCCCCGGAAGAAAAGGAATCACCAACATGTTGGAAAAACATGGTGTTGAATTCGGTAGAAACGTGAACGCTTACACCGCACAGGACGAAACAGTGTACAACATCAGCGAAGTTCCCACGACAAACCCGGGATTGCTGGATACTTGTTTACTCGTACTTCACGACTGGTCACACTACCTTTTATTAGTTGATGAAGAGATCGACGGCGAAAGAGGAGTTATCACCGAAGAGTGGAGAACCCGGAGAAACGCAGGTTTCCGCATTCGCGCTCAAATGATGCCGGTTCTTATGAAAGGCTCTAAATACGCGGAGAGAGATGTTATCGGAGACTTGGATATCATCAAGAACTTCAAATATCAAACGCTTCGCGACTACTACCACAAATGGTATCGTCCGGACCTGCAAGCTATCGCCGTTGTTGGTGATTTCGATGTAGACCAAATGGAGAAAAAAGTAAAAGAACTGTTCTCTCAAATTCCTACCCCGGTTAACCCGGCCAAGAGAGAAACATTCACGGTTGAACCACACGATGAAATCTTGTTCGTATGCGCAACCGACAAGGAAGTAACCAACTCTTCCATAAGCGTGTACATCAAATACCCGGAAACTCCTGTTGCCGAGAAAAATCACCAGTACATGAAAAACGGAATTCTTCAATCCTTCTTCAACACGATGTTAGGACAACGTATTTCCGAATTACTTCAAAAAGGTAATCCTCCCTTCATCAACGCACAAGCCGGATTCGGCGGAGGCCTAGTTAGAGGTTGGAATGTTTACGCTATCTCCGCAACAGCAAAACCGAACGAAGAAGCGGGAGCCCTGGAAGCCGTGTATCGTGAAAACGAAAGAGTGAAAAGATTCGGATTCACCCAAGGTGAGCTTGAAAGAGCAAAAACCAACATGTTGGTAGGCTTGGAATCCGCTTACAAGCAAAAAGATAAAACCACCTCCGAAGATTATATCGGCGAAATGAAATCCAATTTCTTGGAAGGAGAACCCATCGTGGATTTCGATTATTATTACAATTTTGCCAAAGCAATCATCCCGACAATCACCGTGGAGGAAGTTTCCGCTTTAGCTGACCAGTACATCAACCGGAAAAACATGGTTATCATCGTACAAGGTCCGTCCGAAGGTGTAAAACACATCACGAAAGACGAAGCTATCGCAGTCATGGATAAAGTTGAGAAATCTCAATTAGAACCTTACAAAGATCAATCTTCAGAAGCATCTTTGATCACGGAAGACCTGAAAGGTTCCAAGATCATCGCTACTAAAAAATTACCGCAATTCGATGCAGAAGAATGGACCTTGGAAAATGGGGCAAAAGTAGTATTCCGCAAAGCAGATTTCGAAAAAGACCAAGTACAAGTAACTTCTTACAGTAAAGGTGGTACCTCATTATACGATGTTGACAAATTGGCTTCTGCCATGGTTGCAACACAATTCATCGGGGCTTACGGACTTGGCGATTACGATGCTATTACCCTGAGAAAATTATTGACCGGTAAACAAGCTAACAGTGCCGTTAGCATCGGTGGACTTTCAGAATCAGTAGGAGGAGCATCAACCCCGAACGATTTCGAAACCATGATGCAATTGATCTATTTGCGTTTCGAGAAACCTCGTTTCGACAAAGAAGCTCACGAAGCCATGATGCACCGGAACTACGCTGCTATCGAGAACGCTCCTATCACCCCGCAAAAGATTATGCAAGACTCTATCAGCATGATCATGAGCAATTATAGCAAGAGAAACTTGATATTCAACAAAGAATTCTTGGATAAGATCAGCCTGGAGCAAATCGAAGAAATTTATCGTGACCGTATCAAAGATATCAGCGACTTCACCTTCTTCATCGTGGGTAACATTGATGCAGAAACCGTAAAACCGTTAGTAGAAAAATACCTCGGTTCCGTAAAATCCTACAACCGCAAAGAAACTTGGGTAGACAACAAGGTTAGAGGCCCGAAAGGAAGAACGGAGAAAGTGATCGAACTCGATCTGACTACACCGAAATCAACCGTGATCACCAACTTCTCTAAAGATATGAAAGTAACGATCCCGAACAACCTTTGCTTGAATATCCTAAGAGGCGTACTGGATGCAAGATACTTGACCAACATCCGCGAGAAAGAAGGCGGTACCTACGGAGTAAGCGTTCAACCCGGATCATCCAGAGAACCGTATGAAAGTTACAGTATGGCCATGAGCTTCGATTGTGATCCCGACAAGGCCGAGCACTTGAAATCATTAATCTACGCCGAAATCGACAAATTAATGAAAGAAGGCCCGACTCAGGAAGAGATCGACAAGGTAACCTCAATCATGAAGAAAAATAACGAACAAAGCAAGCCTCACAATGCTTATTGGATGAGTGCTATTCAAACTTATTATCTTCGTGGAATTGATGTTACCGACCCGAAAAACTTTGATAATATCATTGACAAAATCACCCCGAAAGACGTGAAGAAATTCACCCAGAAACTATTCAAGGGAGCTGACGTCGTTGATATTCTCTTCGTTCCGAAAGCAAAATAAATTATTGAATATATTAGAAAACGTCCGGGATTCACTTTCCGGACGTTTTTTTATAACTCAATAAAATCTACACGACATATTCATTCTCAAAAAATAATAACAGAGAAGTTCTATATATAATTTTTGATTATCTTTGCGTGAGAAGTATCCCTCATAATAAAAAAATGCGTCAAGACAATTATATAGATGTATCAACATGGGACAAGAAACAATTTCAACGATTTATCGAAAAAAACGCTTCTAGTTTCCGTGTTTTTACAACCCGTTACGTCCATGACAATGATGTGGCAGATGACATGCTACAAGAAGCATATATCAAATTTTGGATAAATCGCCAGAAAATTGGTAAGGTAATTTCTCCTCGCAACTATTTTTTCTCTCTACTGAAAAATTTAATTATTGATAAACGAAATTACTTTACTCGCCGCAGTATTGATTATGACGAAAAAGCTTATACAGAACTAGCTGACGAAGAAATCATTGAAGAGCATATCATAGAAATAGAAACTTCAGAACTAATCTCTCGGGCAGTGATGTTATTAGCCCCGAGGGGAAGACAGATCATTTTGATGGAACTAGACGGAAAAAATCTAAACGAAATAGCAAAAGCGCTTGACTTATCCATTAATACCGTTAAAACCGTTCGCTATAGAATGTTGAAGCGTTTATCCGAATTACTTTCTCGGGAAGATTTCAATTACTTCTTATCCCTCTCGGCAATTAACATCTTTTACATTTAATTTCTATTTATATTGTCATCGTTTTTCCCCTTTCACCCCGTCAATAAGGTAAAAAGTGATAGGTATGGAAAAGAAGAAACAAAATATTACTCGTTTAATTGCTTCGGCTGTATTAGGCATAAAACTTTCAGCCGAGGAGCAAAAGATATTAGATGATTGGTTGAAAAATAACACTCGGAATCAACGTGTTTTCGAAGAAGTCCAAACATTACGCGACGCGGATGAGATCCTAGAATTAGAACGAAAAGGCTATCCGCTTCATATGGCCACTCGGGTATTACAACAGATCGAAGAAAATCAAAAACATTCAAAACATTACTGGATAAAGTGGATAAGTGGCGTGGCTGCAGTGCTCGCGGTAACAATATTCATATTAACGTGGTCTCACGATAAATCCATTAAACAACCATTGGCACAATCAGAATCCACAGAACAAATTGTTCCCGGTAAAGTGGAAGCTATATTAACTTTGGCAAATGGAGAAAAATTACATATTACCGATACAACCAATATCGAAATATTACACAACAAACTAGTAACAAGTGATAGTACCACTTACAACACACTCACAGTGCCTCCAGCAGGAGAATTCTTCTATATGCTCTCAGATGGAACACAAGTTTGGATCAACTCGGATTCTGAATTACAATTTCCTGCAAATTTTGAAACCTCTAAACGCCAAGTGAAATTACGAGGAGAAGCATTCTTTAATGTAACTCATAATCAACAACGGCCTTTTGTCGTCTCTCTCTCCGAAGGAGACATTACAGTTTATGGAACTCGTTTCAATGTAAGCAACTACGAAGATTCTGATCTCTCGGCAGTATTAGTGGAAGGATGTATCGGTTTCTGCTCTAAACATGGAGACTCCGTTCTTTTGAACCCATCAGAACAAATGATATATAAAGAAGATAAAGACGAAATATCTGTAAAAAAAGTTGATACAGAATTGTACACGTCTTGGATTAATCACCGATTTGTATTCAAAGAACAAACCCTAGAAGAAATCATGACAACCCTTTCCAGATGGTATGGATTTAGCGTCAGGTTTGCCGACAAAGATGTCCGCTCAATTCGCCTTTCTGGACGACTAAACAGATACGACGATATCCGAGTCCTGCTTTACAGTTATGAAGAAGTAGCTAATATCCATTTCGACATCCAAGGACGGGAAATTATCATTTCTCAAAAAGATAAATAAAAAGAATCCGGAACTAAAATTGCGAGTTTCGGGACCGGATTCAGAATAATTATATAATTAAATTACAACGTTATGAAAAAAAAATTACATTTAAGGTGGAAACATCCACAAAAATTATGTGTTTTTTTAGCAACATGGCTAATCTGCTTGTGTCCGATCATGCTAGTAGCACAAAAAATCACAGTACATATTGGACAAGGAACGCTGGATCAGGCTTTTCAACAAATTATGAAGTCAAGTGATGTTGAAATCGTCTACAATACAGATCTTGCTGCCAATATAAAATGTTCGGCTGCAACATATAACCAGCAAGAAATTTCCGATATTCTGACAACCCTGCTACAAGGTACGTCTTTACAATTTCGTAATAAAAACGGGATCTATTTAATTACATCTAAATCAACACAACAACAGCGAGGAAAAATAACAGGTAAAGTGCTTGATAAAGATGGAAGTCCAATTCCAGGAGTAGCGATCATTATCAAAGGAACTTATAATGGAGCGGCGACTGATATTGACGGTAAGTTTGAAATACAAAACTTACAAGATTCCGTGTTTACGTTGGTAGCTAGTTATGTCGGGATGAAGACTAAAGAAATCCAAGTAAACATCAACACGAACATTGTGATTCGGATGGAAGAAGAAACGAAAGACCTAGAAGAGGTTGTTATTACTGGTTATCAAACCATTAAACATGAAAAAGTAACGGGATCTACCACCACGGTCACCTCTCGACAATTAGAAGAACGTTATACCACAAACCTTCTTAATAATTTGGAAGGACGCGTGGCTGGTTTAGTGACTTACGGGGATAAAACATTAATTCGTGGATCAAGTAGTATGCATGCCGAGACCAATCCCCTATTAGTTGTAGACGGCCTGCCAATAGAGGGAAAGATCGAGGACTTGAATCCCTATGATATTGAAAGTGTAACTGTATTGAAAGATGCTGCCGCAACTGCAATTTACGGGGCTAGAGCTTCTAATGGAGTTATTGTCATAACAACAAAAAAGGCAACAAAAGAAGGAACAACAGAAGTTACCTTCTCAGGTAATCTCTCAATCTACGAGAAACAAAACATGAATTATCATGACAATTTCTACATGAACCCGGCAGAACAAGTAGATTTTGAAAGTGCTTATTGGGATTATTACTATTCAGATGCAAATACCGATACCACCGATCCTATTGCCTCTTTTGAAAGCAGTTTAAACAGTTATGGAACGATTACTCCTTTACAATACGCTTATTACCTCCGTGCAACAGGTGAACTTTCTGATACAGATTTAGAAGCATACAAAGAAGAATTAAGACAAAACAATTTCGCGAAAGAATTTGGAAAACATGCTCTAAAACGCCAATTATTACAACAATATAACCTGGCGATTCGTACTCGGACAGAAAAATTAAATTCAAGCCTGGTATTCAACCTCAAACGAGACAATAACGGGATCATTAACTCGTATGATAATCAATTGAACATATCGTTCAAAATTTCCTATGACGTAAAGAAATGGTTGACCGCAAATTTCAATTTTAATAGCATCTTGTCAAAAACCAAAGAAAGTGCCAGATCCTGGTGTACTACTCCGTTTAATGTACCGGCATACTACCGTTTATTAAACGATGACGGTAGCTATAATTATTACTCAACCAACTTTAACCAATACTACACCTTGGACGACGAAAATCCCGCATTAAAATCAATGGATTTCAACCATTTAGAAGATTTAGGAATGGATAGCGAGATCACAGACAACCGGAATATGCGTTATCAAGGAGAATTACTATTCAAGGTCATTGATGGCTTGACAATAAATAGTTCATTCGTGTATGAAACAGAACGCAAAAACATATCAAACTATTCTGAAGCTGATAGTTATGTAATGCGTTTTCTTCGGAATGTATACACGACACAATCCGGAACAGATCCCAATTACACCTACACGTATATGATCCCAGAACAAGGAGGAAAATTAACAACACAAGACACCAGGGGAGAATACTGGACTATTCGGGGGCAATTAAATTTTCAAAGAACTTTTGCTGAAAAACACGCTGTAGACTTCATTGGCGGTTTTGAATTCAGAGAAACAAAAAGCAATGGTACCAAAGGAATCTTACTCGGTTATGATGATCAATTGCAATCACATGCCACAACAACCGTAAGTTTCCCGGATTTAAATAATTACACGTACACCACGTTTTTTGCCCCGGGTTATTCCGCACTCTCTTGCTACAATGTCTACATCAACCCCTATCTTGATATTATCCAAGAACAATGGCATCGCTATGCATCCGGATATGTGAATTTAACATACACTTATGACAATCGCTACAACGCGTTTGCTTCTTTCCGTAAAGATTATGCCGATTTATTTGGAGCCAATGCCAAGTTCCGTGGGAAACCGCTTTGGTCTGTCGGTTTGAGTTGGAACATCGGATACGAGGATTTCATGCAAGACGTGAAATGGCTGAACAGCTTGAAATTGCGTACAAGTTACGGTAAAACAGGAAACATCTACCAAGGAGCGACCAGTTATATGACAGCTTCTACGGGAACCTTAAACTACTATACAAACATGCAAAAAGCAAGCATTGATTCCCCTGCTAATCCCAACCTAAAATGGGAAAAAACGGCAACTACGAATATTGGTGTTGACTTTTCTCTCTTCGGTTACCGCCTGCGAGGATCATTTGACTACTATTACAAAAAAGGAACCGACATATTCTCTCAAAAGACTTTAGACGTATCTAAAGGATTTACATCCATGAACATGAATATGGCAAATATGAAAAACAACGGGGTTGAAATTACTTTATCCTATGATTGGTTCCGTGCTGACAAAGAAGGGGGGTTCTCTTGGACGTCATCCATGACTGCCGCTTATAATAAAAATGAAATTACCTCCATGGAAGTACAAGCAACTACCGCTAGTAGTTTAGCTGGGACTAGCTTCCAAACCGGATATCCAACAAGCGCGTTATTTTCGTATCGATACGCAGGCCTAGATCAAACCGGAGAAACGACAGAATTGGGACAACCTACATGGTACACGGAAGACGGGAGTAAAGTCGGAACGACAATCATGAGTGAAGACATCTCCGCTCTCGTTTATAGTGGACAAACAGACCCTAAAGTTAACGTAGCCTTAGATAATACCCTGCGTTACAAAGGATTTAACTTGAATTTCATGATGGTATATTACGGTGGTCATAAAATGAGGGCAAGAGAGTATTTGCAAATTTCCGCGCTACCTTATGGTGCGGCCACAGATTACCTTCTAAATAGCTGGACTCCGGAAAACACCGATACGGATGTTCCCGGATTTGGACAATACGGACCTAAAAATAATTCGAATGTTAGTCATCAATATTCTGACCTATTTGTTCGTCCGGCAGATTTTATCAAGATACGTAACATCACTTTCGGGTATTCCGTGCCAGAATCTTTAACAAGACAAATCGGGATGGAAAATTTACGATTAACTTTCCAAATAGACAATATTCCTGCCCTATGGAAGAAAAACAACGTTGGAATTGATCCTGAAACATTAGGCATCAGAAATCGCATGAAATATATAATTGGTCTTAATTTTAATTTTTAAGCTATTATGAAAAAACTACATACTATTTTAATAGGTATCTTCTTGTCCTTGGTTAGTTGCACCGATTTCACGGATATTGATCCCAAAGGGAAGAATATTTTAAACACCGTAGACGATTTGGATTTAGTATTGAATTACCAATATTCTTTATCAATATACAATTATGTGATAAACATGATGAACGATATCTATCCCCAAATGACAAATATCCCAGACTTAGTGAATCAATCACCAAGAACATTAAGGAGTATTTACGTTAGTTGGGATGAGACTTCAGATAGAGAATCATTAACAACATCTGATGAAATATATACCGGTTTATACAAGATTATTGGTCAAGTATCAAATCCCGTATTATTGAATATTGACAACGCTGACGGTGATCGAAAAAAAGCAAATCGGTTAAAAGCAGAAGCATTAGTATTGCGGGGATGGTGTCACTACCTTCTTGTGAACATTTATGCCAAAGCATACGACCCGACAACGGCAGCAACAGATCCAGGTATCGTTTATGCCATCGAAACTGAGGCCGTAGAGACCCCAAACGAAAAATTAACGGTTGCTCAAATATATGAAAATATCCTGTCGGATGTGAATGCCGCATTGGAATTAGGAAGTTTATCAACATCTCCGAGTAAAATGCGTATAGGACAAGCTTTTGCCTATGCCGTAAAAGCAAAAGTTCTTATGTCTATGCATGACTACGATGGTGCTTTTAAAGCAGCCACAGCATCCCTAAAAGTGAAAAACACAATGGATAACTATAATGATTTAGTTATTCCCGAAGTAACTTACGGAACAGGAATAAGCGAATTCACTCATCCATACCTAGAGTTAAATGAAGAACTTTTCGATACTCCGGTCTTGTTTTTCTATGAAGCTTTCACCACCGACCTCTGGAATGCATTTGAAGAGGGACATATCGTTAAAGAATACGCCTTAACAGATACAAGATTATATGGCATGAATATGTTTGGTTCTTCATTCTACGGCTTAAACATTCCTATGATGATATCCATGAATATGTATTACAGCCCAATAGGATTAACAACCGTAGACATGTATCTAACTCAAGCCGAATGCTACATTCGGGAAGGAAATTTAACAGAAGCGATGAATACATTGAACAATATTCGGCAACATCGTATTATCACGAGCAAGTATGCAGATCTAAGTGCATCCACGCCAGAAGCTGCAATAACGATATTAAAAAATATTTACCGGACGGAGAATTATGCAACACTAAAGAATTTTATCGACTTGAAACGCTGGAATACCGACGCCACCTTCCAAGCGACTCTCTACAAATCGATATCATACACGGCAAATGGTGAAACTAAAAATTTCTCGGCCGAGTTAACTCCTGATTCCCCGCTTTGGATTCTTCCGTTCCCGCAAAATGCCACGGACTATAACCCCAACTTGACCCAGAATTACTAACAATTCATATAAGTTGATTTTAAAAAACGGGAAAGTATATTTTTCCCGTTTTTTTTACCGTGTTGATCGTGTTCCCCAAAAATCGGCTCTGAAAAAGTAGGTGGATGTTCTTTTGTCTTTCAAACAAAATTGGAACAATAAAAAAGTCCTACAACACGTTGGTATATAGGACTTATCTCTTTTTTATCGCCATTTGGCTTTGTTCTTCCGTGATCCAGCTGGGACTCGAACCCAGGACCCCAACATTAAAAGTGTTGTGCTCTACCGGCTGAGCTACTGAATCCTTCAATTGTGTTTCTCAATTGCGGTTGCAAAGATAGTAATTCTATCTTAACTCCCAAAGGACAGAAGGATTTTTTTACAAAAAAAATACGAGGAAATCAAGCAGGCAGCACGATTTCGGCTATTCCTCAATCGACAAGGACTCGATTTTCAACAAGCGTTCTTTCAAGCGAGGCATATCTTTCTGTCTGATTGACAGCTCCATTTCGCATTCCATTTCAAAATTACGGGACAAGACCTCCGGTTCTTCCTCTTTTAATACTTTCATCACGTCATTCATAACCACGTAAGTAAAACGTACCCGGATCACCTCGTCAACCGTACGCTCCACGATCTCGGCATTATTAATCGCATCGGAAGCCGCTTCCTTATAAGCTTGGATCAAACCGGAAACGCCCAGTTTTATTCCCCCGAAATAACGGATCACCACGATCAACACATTTGACAGATCGTTCGACACGATTTGCCCGAGGATCGGTTTCCCTGCCGTGGACGAGGGTTCCCCGTCATCATTCGCCCGGAAGCGTTCCCGGTTTGCCCCTAAACAATAAGCATAACAATGATGCCGGGCATCATAATACTTTGTCTTCAGTCCGGCAACAATATCTTTAATCTCTTCTTCGGATTTCACGGGATAGATAAAAGAAATAAAGCGACTGCCTTTCTCCTTGTACAGGCCCTCGGCAATCGCGTTTACTGTTCTATATTTATCCTCTTCCATAAAGGAATAATTGACTAGTTACTACAATAGAGTTTCTTTTGAAGTTCCTCTACCTGTGCTTTAAAAGCACGATCGGTTTCCATCATATCGGTCACCGCTTTACAGGCATACAACACGGTCGTGTGATCCTTGCGTCCGATCTGCTTCCCGATATACGCTAAAGAAGCGTTCGTGTAATTCTTGCTGAAATACATCGCCAACTGACGAGCCTGAACCACCTCTCGCTTTCTCGTCTTCTCCTGCAACATATCAGGCGACATATTAAAGTGGGTACAAACCACTTTTTGAATATGCTCCACGGTCAACTCGATCTTCTGCTTCTTCACCATCTTACCCAAGATATCCTTCACCACGTCGACCGACAGATCCTTATGGTTAAAAGTAGCTTGAGCCAGCAAAGAGATCATGGCTCCTTCCAGTTCCCGCACGTTATTGCTCACGTACTTACAGATATATTCCAATATCTCGTCCGAAAAATCAATTCCGTCCTTACGTGCCTTGAAACGGGCGATCTCCATCCGTGTCTCAAAATCCGGGGCTTTTATCTCGGCGGATAATCCCCAACGGAAACGAGAAAGCAAACGCTCTTCCAAACCGCTCAACTCGGCCGGAGAACGATCGGATGTCAAAATCAACTGCTTCCCGGATTGGTGCAAATGATTAAATATATGAAAGAACGTATTCTGCGTTGCCGTCTTTCCCGCCAACTCGTGAATATCATCCAGTATCAACACGTCAATCAATTGATAGAAATGCAAGAAATCATTGATCTCGTTCTTACGCACGGCTTCCGTGAACTGCGTCTGGAACACGTTCGTGGTCACGTACAGCACCACCTTGTTCGGGTAATTCTGCTTCACTTCCATACCGATAGCTTGGGCCAAGTGAGTTTTTCCTAATCCCGATCCGCCATATATCAACAACGGGTTGAAAGCCGTACCTCCCGGATTCTGGGCTATTGCCACCGCTGCCGACTTGGCCAAACGGTTACATCCTCCCTCGATATAACTGTCCAACGTGTAAGAAGGATTCAATTGCGGGTCGATCTGTAAAAGATTATTTCCACGCTCGAAAGGATTCTTCGGAGCCACTCGATCCTGCTTTCCCCCATTCACGTAAACCGTGTTCGGTTCCACTTTCTTCACATTATTAGAAGACATGGTCACGGAAATGGGATCGCGAGGATGGCTCTCCTCTACCACAACCGAATATTCCAATTTAGCATTCGGACCGATCACAGTACGAACAGCCTTCCGTAATATATCCACGAAATGCTCTTCCAGACACTCGTAAACATACTGACTCGGCACTTGAATCGTCAACACATCCTGTTGTAGATTCAACGCACGAATCGGCGCGAACCAAGTCTTAAACGTTCTTGGTAACACTTGTTCTTCGATCAAGCCTAGACATTCCGACCAAACACTTTTACAATCCCTTTTCATTTATATATCGTTTTTCATCCCTATCTCATTTCTGCGAAATGGAATGCTAAATTCGAAAAAATTTTCTTGTAAAAAAAATGATGATTTCGCTTGTTTTTTATGGTTTCCCCCTTATGGTTTAGATATCAATTCTTTAGATATACACTACTATAAATCAATACATTAACCCCATTTTCCTCATTCCCGAAAACAACAAGCCATGCAACACATTCTTAACATAAGCGTAACAAAACAATTAACCCTCACACGCTATAAACCTTTAACACCGAGGGTAAAAAAATAAGATCAAAGACTATATTTCGATTCTTAATTTTTAAGCATTATGTTAACAATATTCCCTATTCCGGAAACATTATTTAGAACGATTCTAATTTTCAAATAAAGTCAATTTTAACAATATAAGCATCATCATAACGTTTGATAACATCCTCCAATTTCCGCTGAGCTGCTTTCAATTTCTTGTAACTATCAATGATATAAAGATACTTATCCTTGTATTTAACCTCTTTCACCCCAGGATTTTGCATGTAAATCTCCGAATTCATGGATAATCGTTCCGGGGACTCGAAAATCACCACCCCGTACTCTTCAAGCGATGCTTTTCCCGATGAAAAATCAATCAAAGAAAGGCTGATGAAGCGCTTGGGATTATACCTGAATTCCACCAGTAAACGATTCAAATTTTCACTCGCCTGATTCAAATTATAATACAAATCATTATCATTCAAAAGAGCACCTATCGTTCCCTCTCCTCGATTTATCTTACCCATGATCGAATCCACGGAAGCCAACATATTATCCAGACTCATTAACGTCTGGTGCAAACTGGCCCGCTTCAAAGAATCAGTTATAGCCGACACGTTGCCCAGAATATTCGAAATCTCCTCGTTATTATCTCTCAGATTCCCGGTAATACTATTTATATTTCTCAAAATAGAACTAATTCTGACCGACTCGGATTTCATCAACGTATCCAGATTTTCAGAAGCACCTTCCAAGTTACGCAACGTGCGATCAATACTCCCGAAACTATTTCCCAGATTCTTTTTCGTCTCTTCATTAAAAAGTCCCTGCACAATCACCATCACCGAATCAAGAGATCCCATCAACCGTTCCGCCTTCTGCTTCAGGGGCAACATCTGTTGACTGACCTGCTCCATAAGCCCTTGCTCCACTTGGGAGCGCAAGGTATCACCACTCACGGCAAACACGGGAGAATTACCCGGGACCAGATTAATCACCTTCGACCCCATCAAATCGGCACTCTGGATCATCGCCAAGCTATTGACCGGCAATTCCAATCCCTTGTTCACGGAAAACTTCACGAGCACCTTATCAAATCTCTCCCCGGTAAACTGGATTGAAATGACCTGTCCTACCTGATACCCCCGGTACATGACACCGCTGGACACCTTCAACCCCTCGACACTATCATACGTGCTGTAAAACGTACTCTTGGATTCAAACAAGGACGAACCTTTCAAGAAATTTATTCCCCAAATCAGGATAAAAACCGCGGCTAATGCCGTCACGGCCAATTTCGCTTCTCTCTTTATTTTCATGAGTGTTATTTTAATTTCTCTATTTAATTTTCTGTTCCAATTTCTTTGCCTCCGCAACCGTGATCTGTTTTCCTTTATATATAGCGATCACGAAACAATCTTTCACCGTCTTCCGGACATCCTTCTGCACGTCTAACGCTTTTTCATAACTTGAAGTTTTCCCCACGTAATACCGGAAACGATCCACTCCCTTCAACTCCTCTACCTTATATTTTAATTTCAGGTACCTGAAATCTTTTACCTGTGTCTTGGAAGACGCCACCTGTATCGCGAAAAACAAGTCGTTTTTATCAACCGCTTCCGCCTTCGTCGTCGAGCTTGTTTCTACTTTCTTCTCCACGGTTTTAGAGGTTTCCTGTTTCGGCGACGTTTTCGGTGTTTCCGTTCTTACCACGTCTTTTTTATCTTCCTGTCCTGCCGTCAACACCACGCTATTCTTTTCCACGTTATTCTTATACGTCTGAAAAGCGGTAAAAATCGAACGGGCGATATTCGTCTGTCCCGATTCGGAAGTCAATATCTTCTGGTCATTCGGGTTCGAGATAAATCCCGTCTCGATCAGGACGGCAGGCATCCCCACGTCCATCAACACGATAAATCCCGCTTGCCGCACTTCCCGGTCCGGCATCCGGGTCCTCGCCACCAACTCCTTCTGGATCGGGGCGGCAAATTCCATGCTGTTTTTCAAATGACTATTCTTCAAAAAATTGAACATGATATACGATTCGGCCTTCTTCGGGTCAAACCCGTCATACTTCACCGAATAGTCCTCCTCGTAGTGAATAGCCTCGTTCTCTTTCATGGCCACCTGGAAACTCGCCTCGGACTTGTGCAACCCCAACACGTAAGTCTCCACCCCCCTCACGCTCGACTTGGCAAACTTGTTCACGTGGATAGATATAAATAATTGTGCTTTCGCCTTGTTGGCAATCTTACCCCGCTCCCGCAAATCCACGGCCACGTCTTTCGTTCTCGTGTAAACCACTTTCATATCAGGATACGTGTTACTCACCATTTTTCCCAGTTTCAAGGCAATCGCCAAGGTTATATCCTTCTCTCTCAACCGCCCGCTAATAGCCCCCGGATCTTTTCCCCCATGCCCGGCATCAATACAAATACATTTAATTTTACCCAATGCCTCCTGTGCTGTCAAGGATTTTGAACCTCCTAACAGCAAGATTACCAACAACAAACTTATGACACTGTACTGATTTATCATGTATTTAAAACTTTTTAAAAAGAATCATGAGCATTAACAACCATTATTTCTTACATTTGCAAAGCAAAAATGCAATACGCGTGATGCAATAATTAGTCACAAAAATAATTATAAAATTGCAAGTTAGATTATATACAGGGCTTTTTATTAAGAAATGTATCATTTTAACAATGATCGCCCTGCCCATAATACTCTCCTCGAATGGCTTGGCGTCCGAGATTATTTTCGGACAAGGCATCTTCGTAACAGCCATTGACACAACGGGAAAACCCGGTGATAGCATTCGTATCGTTTATGATTCCGCGGGAATTCCCATCGACACGATCCGGAATGACACCACTCCCCAAAAACCTTTATTTGATGATCTAATCAAATACACGGCTGATGACTCCGTTAAATTCTCGATCCGGGAGAAAAAAGTATACTTGTACGGCAATGGTTACGTGAAATACCTCACGACCGAGCTAAAAGCCGATTACATCGAACTGGATATGGATAAAAAACTGGCTTTTGCCTGCGGGGTACCCGATTCTGTCGGGGAATTAAAAGGAAATCCCAACTTAAAAGACAAGGGCCAGGAATTCGATAGCAAGGAATTGCGCTATAACTTTGATACCAAAAAAGCTTATATCACGAATATCGTCACGCAGGAAGGGGAAGGCTACCTGCAAAGCGAGTTGACCAAAAAACAAAGTGATTCCGTTTATTGCGTGAAACACGGGACCTACACGACTTGCGACGAACACGACCATCCTCACTTCGGTCTCCGGATGAACAAGGCGAAAATGATCAAGGACAAAAAGATATTTACCACGTTCACTTATCTCGAACTGGAGGGAATACCTTTACCCATAGCTCTTCCGTTCGCCTTTTTCCCGATCACGAAAAAAGGGACATCGGGAATCATCATGCCGACATACGGGGAAGAGCGAATGAGAGGTTTTAACCTGAGAGGCGGAGGATATTATTTCTATATCAACGACTACATTGATATGAATATCACCGGGGATATTTACACGAACGGATCATGGGGACTGCAATACGCCACCCAATACCGGAAACGGTACAAATTCAACGGTAACCTGAACTTCACGATCAGCAAAAACTACGTCAGTGAAAAAGGCCTGCCGGACTATCAGGAATCATCGGACTGGTCGGTACGCTGGACCCATACCCAAGACGGGAAAGCGAATCCCTACAGTTCATTCTCCGCTTCCGTGGATATGTCCTCGGCCAACAACAATTATTATAACGCCAACACGGTTGATGGAATCGCCAACCAACGAAAACAATCCAGTATCTCCTGGAGCAAGAAATGGCCGGAAAGCCCGTTCAGTTTAAGTGGTTCCTTTAACCACAGCCAGAACAGTCGGGATACTTCGATCGCCATAACCTTGCCCAATTTAAGTCTCCGTATGACACAAATCTACCCCTTCCGTAAAAAAGGGAAATCGGGTGAAATGAAATGGTATGACAACATCGGTCTATCCTACTCGGCAGAATTAAGAAACAGTATCCAAACCAAAGAAAATAAACTATTCAAATCTTCTTTCGAAAGAGATTGGAACAACGGTTTCAAACACAACATCCCGATCAGTCTCTCGTTCAAAATCGCCAAGGACGTGACGTTCACCCCTTCGCTAAACTACAACGGATACTTGAACCTGAAAACCATAGAAAAAATATGGGTACCCGATACCACTGCAAACGGAGGGCAATATGTTACCCGGGATGTTATCGGTTTAAATTACTCGCACGACTACTCTGCCAGCGGGTCCATCGGTTACACCCCGACCATATACGGTATGTTCACTTATAAACCGGGCTCTAAAGTCGTGGCTATCCGCCACATGATCCGCCCGTCCATGTCCATATCTTATACTCCGGCAATCAAACCCTTGGGTAATTACAAAAAAAGTTACTTCAACGGGAAAGAGGAGGTAGAATACGCCATTCATGAAGGATTGGCTTATCGCCCGAACACGGAAGGAGGTAAACAATCCGGAAGCATCAGTTTCAGCCTCGACAACAACGTCGAAATGAAAGTGCGGAATGACAAGGACACCACGGGAGACGATGAATTCAAGAAAGTAAAACTCTTGGAGAGCTTCCGTATCTCCACTTCCTACAACCTGTTTGCCGACAGTATGAACTTCTCGAACATATCGTTAAGCGCACGTACCAAAGTTTTCAATAACAAAGTCGATTTGAACTTTAGCGGAACGATTGACCCTTACGCTATCGACACGCTCGGCCATAGATATAACAAATATCACGGGAAATTAGGCCGTTTGACCAACGCTACTATTTCTACGAATTTCAGTTTCTCCGCGGATAACGGGAAAAACAAAGAAAAGAAGAATGATCTGGTCGGCGGATTCTATGATGATTACGTGGATTTTGACGTGCCTTGGAATATTAACATCAGTTACAATTTCAGCTATTCAAGGCCTAATCCTTACAAGAGCCCGACCATCAGTCAGATTATCAACTTCTCCGGTGACTTGTCACTAACCCCCAAGTGGAAGATCACCTTCCAATCCGGTTATGACATCAAGGCCAAAGAGGTTACTTCCACGAGTTTCGGAGTCACGCGAGACCTGCACTGTTGGGAAATGACCTTCAACTGTATGCCGTTCGGGCAGCACCAATCTTACAATTTCGAGATTCACGTACGCTCGTCCATGTTGAGAGATTTGAAACTTACCAAGCGGGATTCCTGGTACGACAGGCGACTCTAGTTACTACTGAGATACGTATATGTTCGAACCGAGATACGGCTCAAATAATTGAACAAAGACGAGACATAGCCAAGATAAAGACGAGACAAAGCCAAGATAAGTCGGCTTTGTCTCCCAAATAAATTACAGATAAATGTTTCGTGAGAACCGATCACACCTCTATCACGGTTAGATTTCGGTCTGAATACATGCTTATTCCATGATTCCTCTTTGTCTTACCGCCTCGTACATCAACACGGCAGCGGCGGCAGAAACATTCAACGATTCGATTTGTCCCAGTTGGGGGATTTTGATTTGCTGATCAGCCAGAGCCAACAACTCTTCGTCGATACCGGTATCTTCCGATCCCATGATGAACATACACCCCTCTTTCATGTCCACGTTGGTATAGAATTTATCCGCTTTTTCCGTGGCAGCATACAACGTCAATCCTCTCCGTTTCAGCTCTTTTATCGTTTTCTTCAGATTTTTCTCCCGACAAACAGGAATATGATATAACGCACCCGCGGATGTTTTTATAGCATCGGAAGATATTTTCGCCGAATTCTTATTCGGGATTAAAATAGCACTCACCCCGGCACATTCGGCCGTACGGGCAATTCCACCCAGATTACGGACATCGGTAATCCGATCCAGTATAAGTACCAAAGGATTTTTTCCCTCGGCCACCACGGCATTCACCACCTCGTCAATGTCCTGATAAGGAATAGGAGAAACCTCCGCCAGCACCCCCTGGTGATTCTTCCCGGCAAACGGTTTAAACACTTCTTCAGGTACGTACTGGAACGGGATCTGACGTTCGCGCACCAATGAAAATAGCTGCTGGAATAACTCCCCCTTATTCCCCTGACGGAACATCACTTTATCTATCTCTTTCTCGTCCTGTATCGCTTCCATAACAGCACGAATACCGAAAATACACTCTTGCTTAAACTTTGCCATTTTATTTGTTTTTTTAATTTCTAGCTTTTAATTCTTCCAGATGTTCGTTCTCCCCTTCCCACTCTTCCATGCATGCCTCCAGACGCTTCCGCAACTCGTCATAACTTTTCAGAAGCTCCTCGCCGATCACCCCTTCAGCCATTTTCCCCTCGGCTTCCCCGATCTTCTGTTCCAATTCGGCAATTTCATTTTCCAACTTCTCGATCCTGCTCTCCGCACGTTTCAACTCCTTATTCCACTGTTTACGTTCCTCGAAGGCCATTTTACTCTCGGAAACCACCTCTTCTTCTACCACTTCATTTCCTTGGGCTTTCCGGGGATGCATTTGCTCGTATTCACGGAAACATTCCAATTTTTTGGCTTCCAGGAAATGAGTTACTCCCCCCAGATATTCTTTTATCCCTTTGTTAGCAAACTCGTACACCTTGTCGGCCAACCCGATCAAAAAGTCCCGGTCATGCGACACCACGATTACCGTTCCTTCAAATTTTTTCAAGGCATCCTTCAATATATCTTTCGTCCGCAAATCCAGATGATTGGTCGGCTCGTCAAGAATTAATACATTATAGGGTTCCAGCAACAAACGAACCATAGCCAAACGGGTGCGCTCCCCCCCGGAAAGAACCTTCACTTTCTTATCGACATCCTCCCCGGAAAACAGGAAAGCCCCCAGGATATCCCGAATTTTCTTCCGGATATCACCCACGGCAACCTGATCAATCGTGTCAAGCACGCTTAACGAGGGATCGAGTAAATCCGCTTGATTCTGGGCGAAATACCCGATATTCACGTTATGACCGATTTTCAACTCTCCTTCATAAGGGATCTGATCCATGATCATCTTTACCAACGTGGTCTTACCCTCGCCGTTCCGTCCCACGAAAGCAACCTTCTCCCCCCGCAACACGTCGAGATTCACCTCGTGCAACACCACGTGACTGCCATACGCTTTCGTCAAATCACGACCGCTCACGACGACATCACCGGAACGCACAGCCGGTTGGAATCTCACGTTAATCCGGGCCGAATCTTCCTGCTCGACCTCTATGCGATCAATTTTCTCCAACTGCTTGATCCGCGACTGCACCTGTACTGCTTTCGTCGCCTTGTAACGGAACCGCTCGATAAAATCCTCGGTATCTTTAATCTGCTTTTGCTGGTTCTCGTACGCCCGTTGTTGTTGCTCGATTCGTTCTTTACGCAACTCCGTAAACTTGGTGTACGATACCTTATAATCGTATATCTTTCCTAAAGAAATCTCCACCGTACGCGTCGTGATATTATCCAGAAATGCCCGGTCATGAGACACGAGAACAACTGCCCCCGGATACCCCTGCAAAAAAGACTCCAACCAAGAAATGGACTCGATATCCAAGTGATTGGTCGGCTCGTCGAGTAAAAAAACATCCGGACGTGCCAATAATATTTTCGCCAACTCGATCCGCATTCGCCATCCCCCGCTAAATTCCTCGCAACGACGTTCCAAATCTTCCTGCCGGAACCCCAATCCTTTCAACACGACCTCGACTTCCCCGTCCATGTTATCCGCTCCCCGCATGTGCAACATTTCGGTCTTGACATTCAATTTATCAATCAACGCCATGTAGCTGTCCGACTCGTAATCCGTGCGTTCGGCCAGTTCCTGATGCAAACGATCCAATTCCGCCCGCAATTCCAACACGTCATTAAACGCCGTCTCCGCTTCTTTCCGCACCGTTTTCCCCTCGGCATACACTTTGGTCTGGGGTAAATATCCAATTTTCAACCCGGAAGGAACCGACACGCTTCCCCCCGAAGGTTCCTGAACTCCCGCTAATATTTTTAATAATGTAGACTTGCCAGCCCCGTTACGCCCGGTCAAACCAATACGATCCCTCTTGTTTACTAAAAAAGAAATAGAGTCGAGCAACGCGTAATCACCAAATAAAACACTTACATTATTAATTGAAATCATATATATAGGTACAAAATAAAACCTTCCATTTTTAACAGGTGCAAATATACGAAACTTATAGACAACGGACAAACGTGTTTGTCCGTTGTGTTACAAGTTACAAGTTTACAGGTTACAAGTTATTTTTGCTGCTTTTTAACTTGCAACTTGTAAACTTATAACCTGTAACATGACGAAGTCATATAAAAAATGACAATTATCATGTTTTATCCTCCAAATAATTTTGTATATTTGGAAAATCTTGGAAAATACTAACTACATAAAAAAATAAAATATGTCCAAAGGAGTATTTAGACTACCGAACATTACCAATGAACCCATCAAAAGTTATGCACCGGGTTCTCCGGAAAGAAAAGAATTGAAGTCACAAATCAATCATCTGCGTTCTATCGTAGCCGATGTTCCCATGATTATCGGCGGGCAAGAAGTTCGCACGGACAAGTTAGTGGATATTCGTCCGCCACATGATCATAACCACCTGTTGGGCCATTATCATCAAGGGGATGCCAGTCACGTGCAAATGGCAATTGACGCGGCAATGAAGGCAAAACCGGAGTGGGAAAAAATGAGTTGGGAAAGCCGGGCAGCTATTTTCTTGAAAGCAGCCGACCTTTTGGCCGGTCCTTATCGTCAACGCATGAACGCGGTCACGATGCTGGGACAATCTAAAAATGCATTCCAAGCTGAAATTGATTGTGTTGCCGAACTAGCAGACTTCTTCCGTTTCAACGTGAAGAATATGTACGAGATATATCACATGCAACCGAACTCGGCTCCGGGAATCTGGAACCGCACGGTATGGCGTCCATTGGAGGGATTCGTTTTCGCCCTTACCCCGTTTAACTTCACTTCCATCGCCGGAAACCTTCCGGGCGCTCCAGCATTGATGGGTAACGTTTGCGTGTGGAAACCCTCGAAAACCGCCGTTTATTCAGCTCACCTGATCATGGAAATCCTGAAAGAGGCCGGACTCCCCGACGGAGTTATCAATCTGGTATATTGTTCAGGTCCCACCGCGGCCGAGGTGATTTTCTCCAATAAAGATTTCGCGGGAATTCATTTCACGGGTTCAACCCAAGTATTCAATGATATCTGGGCTACCATCGTGAAAAACATTGATAAATATCGCAGCTACCCGAGAATCGTGGGTGAAACCGGGGGTAAAGACTATATCTTTGCCGACCCGACAGCATGCCCGAAAGAAGTGGCAACCGCAATCGTTCGAGGCGCTTTCGAGTACCAGGGACAAAAATGTTCTGCTGCATCCCGTGCTTATATCCCGTCCAACATCTGGGCTGAAGTAGAGAACTACGTGCAGGCAGATATGGCAACAATTAAAGTCGGTGGCGTGGAAGACTTCACGAATTTCGTGAACGCGGTTATTGACGAGGCTTCTTTCGTGAAATTATCCGGGGCTATTGACGCGGCAAATAAATCGGAAGATGCAGAAGTAATTATCGGTGGACATTACGACATGAGTGCCGGTTATTTCATTCAACCGACAATCATCCAAGCTTTCAAACCGGATTACGTTACCATGCGTGAAGAGTTGTTCGGACCGATCTTGACCGTTTACGTGTATGATCCCGAAAAGGTAGATGAAACACTGGACCTTCTGGATAAATCATCCGCGTACGCTCTGACCGGAGCTATTTTCTCTAAAGATAGGGCTAATATTGAAAAAATGACCGAGCGTCTGACTCACACGGCAGGTAATTTCTACATCAATGACAAACCCACGGGTGCCGTTGTCGATCAACAACCCTTCGGTGGAGGGCGTGCATCGGGTACGAATGATAAAGCGGGGACAATCTTTAATCTATTGCGCTGGGTATCCCCGCAAGCTATTAAGGAAACATTTGTTCCGGCTACAAATTACATGTATCCCAATTTCCTGGAAGAATAGAACTACAAACCTTTACATACGGGGTTGGTCAAATATTTGATCAACCTCTTTTCTTTTAAAAGAGCTGATGTTTTCGATTCACCGCGTAAAAAGTCTCCCGCGATACATTGTAAATCCGGCAAATAGCCGACACGGACATCCCTTCTTCAAGCAAATGAGAGATCTCTTCCCAGTTATCCAATAACATATTTTGTTTTCCCTTTCCCGGCGGACGCCCCAGACGTACGCCCTCGGTTTTTCGATGTGCTAACGCTTCTCTGGTTCTCATCGAGATCAAATTATGCTCGATTTCCGCGACCAGTGCAAACGCGAACGCCAATACTTTACTGTTAATACTGTTGTCAAAAGCATAACCGTCTTTCGTACTATAAACAACAATATCCTTTTCAAGACAACGATGAAGAATCGACATGATATTCAACAAAGTACGACTTAATCGTGATAATTCAGTAACAATCAACACATCACCTTTTTTCAAACTCTTCAATAATTTTCCAAGTTTCCGGTCATGTTCGTTCTTCTTACCGCTGACGACTTCCGTAACCCAACGATCTATCGTTAAATTCTTCCGCGCGGCAAATTTTTCAATTTCCTCTTTTTGATTCTCCAAATGTTGTTTTCCTGTGCTAACTCTTAAATACGCTATTGTCATAAACCCTATTACCTTATAAAATGAATTAATACTACGACAACGAATAAAATTTCATATAAAAATCAGAATCTCAAATACTTACAACCAAATTACACAGGTGTCATGCAAAACGTCCTTAAAGTTGACATCGTTTTTTGCACTGATTATTACTTCTTTCGAACTCTCATTTCATTCGTATAATAGGCTCTTTAGTAACATTTCTGTAAATTTCCATCCTGTTTTTTCTAAAAAATGCTATATTTGTCAAGTAAAAGGAACGTTTATCCTGACAAATAGTTGTCAAAAGTGCGTTAAATCACATGAAAATTAGAATTTACATTTGATAGTTCAAACTAATAAACATTTGATTATGAACAAAAGAGAACTCACGAAGAAAGTTGCAGAAAAATGCGGATATACCCAAGCGACTTCCGCTCAGGTCATTAACGCTTTCATTGATTCCATCATCGAATCACTTGAAGCCGGAGAAAAAGTCACGATACAGGATTTCGGCACATTAGCCGTAAAACAGCAAAAAACAAGGAAACGTTTTAACTTGATTACGAAGGAGGTAGAGAACTATTCTTCTTACGATTACATCAAGTTTATCGCTAGTAAATCACTCAAGATGAAACAGAAAGAAAAAAGTTTGAAATAAAAAAAATAGAGATACTCACGTATCTCTATTTTTTTAGCGATTATCTTATTCTTAGATAATCTCGATATGTTCTTGATCTGTCAACTTCTCGCAATAGTGGCATTTCAGCACGATAGGAGAACTCCCGACAACATCAAATTTCGTACGAACGTGTTGATTGTTGGTAATACATTTCGGGTTCACGCATTTAGCAATTCCCTCTACATGTTTCGGTACCATCACGGCTTTCTTTTCAGCCACTTCGAAATCCCTTATAATATTGATTTTAGCCGTCGGCGCAACCAAGGCTAGTTTGTTGATCTCGTCGTCCTTCAGGAATTTATCCCAAATCTTGATGATTCCCTTTTTTCCCAGCTTGCTACTGATCAGATTATACCCGATCGTCACCGTGTTATCCAACTTCTGGATTCCCAACACGTTAATCACGTCAAACAATTTATCCGCAGGAATATGATCTATTACCGTACCGTTTTCTACGGCGCTAACCTGTAATTCTTTCTTTGCTGCCATATCTTTCTATTCTTTAATTACCATTTTAAATCTAATGCCTTGAAAATTATTGCCTGCCGGGTATACACACCGTTCAGTGCTTGCTGGAAATAGTATGCCTTCTTGTTGTCATCCACGTCCTCGCTGATCTCGTTCACGCGAGGTAGCGGGTGAAGGATACGCATCGTGTCTTTCGTTCCGGCCAACATCGAATTCTTCAAGATGTAAACATTCTTCACCTTCTCGTATTCCAACGGATCGGCAAAGCGCTCGCGTTGTACGCGGGTCATGTAGAGAATATCCGCGTCGTTGATCACGTCATCCAACTCGGTATGCTCGTAGTAAGGAATGTGTAACTCATCCAAGAATAACTTGTAAGCCTTCGGCATTTCCAATTCTTTCGGGGAGATAAAGTGGAATGTCGGGTTGAAGTGACTCATGGCTTGTAGTAAAGAATGAACTGTTCTTCCATACTTCAAGTCTCCTACCATGAAAATGTTCAAGTTTTCAAGAGTTCCTTGAGTTTTGTAAATTGAATACAAGTCCAACATCGTCTGTGTCGGGTGTTGGTTAGCACCGTCACCTGCATTGATCACCGGAACATCTGCCACCTCACTGGCAAAACGGGCAGCGCCTTCCAAGGGGTGACGCATCACGATCAGATCGCAGTAGTTATCCACCATCTTGGTCGTATCTTTCAACGATTCACCCTTTGTAGTACTGGACGATGAAGCATCGGAGAAACCGACAATACGACCACCCATTCTACTGATAGCTGTTTCGAAACTCAAACGCGTACGAGTAGATGGCTCGAAAAACAGGGAAGCAACCACCTTACCCTCTAATAAATTGCGATTCGGGTTTTTCTCAAATTCAGAAGCTATTTGCAATACTTCCAAAATGTCCTCTTTCGAGTAGTCGGTAATGGATACTAAGCTACGTTTATTCATAATTCTATATATTAAATGTGTTTATGTTCATATTTTCGTGGGCATAAAAAAAAACCAACAATGTCAACTAACGACAATGTTGGTTTTTGTATCTTGTTAAAACAACGATTATGTCTCTGCCTGAACTGGAGGCACAATAACAATCTTCGCCGAATATTTTGATGTTCTATCTTCATATCGGAATACAAAATTATGGATAATTTTCATCCGAACAAAACGATTTTCCGATTTATTTTTCAAAATATTTTCAATGCAAACGAGACTAATTGCAAACGAAGCACTTAGAGACGGGATTCTATTTCATTCACGATATCCCGTGCCACCTCCGTTTTCGTTTTCAGCTCGTAGACCGTTTTCCCGCCTGTTCTGTCCATGATGGTGACCTTGTTGGTATCTCCCCCGAAACCGGCACCCTTATCGTTCAAGCTATTCAATACAATCATATCGAGATTCTTTCGCTGCATTTTGGAAAACGCGTTATTTTCCTCGTCATTGGTTTCCAAAGCGAACCCTACCAGCATCTGGGAAGCCTTTTTCACGTGTCCCAATTCCGCCGCAATATCTCTCGTTGGCAATAACTCCAATACCAAATCCTCCTTTCCCCGTTTGATCTTTCGATCTGCCTTCTCCTTCGGGGTAAAGTCTGCTACCGCCGCGCTCAACACGGCAATATCACACGTTTCAAATTCTCTGGACGCGACCTCGTACATCTGGGCGGCAGATTCCACATCCACCCGATGAATAGACGGATGTCGCGTTTTCAGGTTCACCGGACCGCATACAAGAATCACCTCGGCCCCACGTCCGGCCAACTCCTCGGCTATTGCCAATCCCATCTTACCGGAAGAGTAATTCCCGATAAAACGTACCGGATCAATCTTCTCGTAAGTAGGTCCAGCCGTAACCAACACTCGTTTTCCCTTGAAGTCCGTGCGTTTGGCGAAGTAATCCGTTATAAAGGTCACGATTTGTTCCGGTTCTGCCATCCGGCCTTTCCCGATCAAGCCGCTGGCAAGTTCTCCGCTCTCCGGTTCTATTATAATATTCCCAAAAGACTGCAATATTTGCAGGTTACGTTGTGTTGCCGGGTGTTGATACATATCCAGATCCATTGCCGGAGCCACCATCACCGGACATTTGGCCGACAGATAGGTGGTCAACAAAAGGTTATCCGCTATTCCTCCGGCCATCTTTCCTATCGTGTTGGCAGAAGCCGGTGCGATCAGATACAAATCTGCCCACAACCCTAAATCCACATGTGAATTCCAATCCCCATTTTCCGGATTATAGAAATCGACCATGATCGGACTCTTGGAAAGCGTCGCCATCGTTAGAGGCGTGATAAATTCTTTAGCCAAGGGAGTCATCACGACTTTCACGCTTGCCCCCTCTTTCACGAGCAAGCGAGTCAACGTGGCAGCCTTGTAAGCTGCAATACTTCCCGTCACCCCCAATATAATATGTTTTCCTTTCAGCATAAGTCAGTTTATAAAGTTTATAAGGTTTATAAAGTTTATAAGGTCAAAAACTCATACTTAACTTTTATCGCAGTCACTCTGCCAATAAATAAAGCGCCCGCAGGGTCCATTGACTTTATAAACTTTATGGACTTTATGGACTTTACGAACCTTATAAACCTCATAAACTTATTTAGATTAAAAAACCTGAAAGCATGACACTCTCAGGTATATTCTTTCTCCTAAAAATAGGATTTATTCCCCGTCTGAATTATTTGCTTCACTCTTCTCTTTCGATGAAGTGCGGAAATAAATTTCCCCGTCCACGAATTCCTGGGTAGCAATTAACACCGGCTTAGGTAAACGCTCGTAATACTTGGAAATCTCGATTTGTTCACGATTTTCAAATATCTCTTCCAAATTATCCGCGTAAGAAGCAAACTCTTGAAGTTTCCTACTTAACTCCTCTTTCATTTCAACCGAAATCTGATTAGCCCTCTTACCGATCACGGCAACAGCCTCGTAGATGTTATCCGCTTTGCTGGCCAAGGATGCAGGATTCCGGGTAATAGTATTATTCGGCGCTTTAACTTTCTTAAAATCTACCATGGTTAATTTGAATATTATTGTTTTATCTGGTTAATCTTCTTCGTCAACATCGTACTTTTTCAAGAACTCGTTGATGATCTCGTATTTTCTGGTCATTTCTTTCGCGTAACGGCTTTCGGGATATTCTTCCAAGAAATAATAATATTCTTCTTTCGCCGCGTTGAAACGCTCGTACTGTTTCTCCTCAATACTATTCACAGCCATCTCGTATTTAGAATTGAATAGCATGTACATGATCTCTTCCCGGTATTTAGAACCCGGATAATCTTTCAAACAATTTTCGAGACTGATAACGGCTGCTTTATATTTTTCTCTTAAATAATAATTTCGGGCACTCAGGTAATCCTTGTAAGACAATTTATCCCGCATTTCATCCATAAACTCGTTAATCTGTTCTTTACGAGCACTATTCGGGTAACGACTCAAATAAAGCTGGAAGTTTTCTATCGCCTTTTCGGTCACGGACTGATCCAATCTAGCTTTCGGGGATGCAAGGAAATTACAATATCCGATCATGTATAAACACTCTTCGACAAAGGAACTTTCGGGATACATGGCAACAAATTGTTTGAATAATTCACCTGCCACCTCGTAATCTTTTTGGTTATAACTACAGAAAGCACGATAATAAGCAACACGTTGCGCCTTGGACGTCCCCTTAAAGGTCCCCCGGATCGCATCAAACAGGTTCGAAGCCCGCGTGTAATCGCCATTATTATAATACTCTACCGCTTTATCAAACATGGTCTGAGGATCACCATTTTTCAATAGTTTCTGGTACTCGCCACATGAACTCATCAAAAATATTACAAGCAGAAATCCTATAAAATTTTTCATCATAAAGTGCCTTTTTTGCATCAGGCAAAGATAAATTATAAATATCAATCTACAAAATAATTTACGATTAATGATTGCAAATAAGCCGTCAGTTTCATGTTCACCTACAACTTGTAACCTGCCAACCCGTAACCTATAACTCGCCGAAGGCGACTTACAAAGATAAAAGTTAAAAACTAAAAGATAAAAGGTTGAGTGAAATGGCAAGTCTGGAGCGAAGGGTAATTTTAACCTGCAACTTGCCGAAGGCAAATGTAACCTGTAACTTGTAACTCGCCGAAGGCGACTTTCGACTAAGTATTTAAACGTATTTCCATGCTTCCGCCCACAACTTTTCAAAAGAACTTATTTGGAATACATTTTTTTAGTTACCTTTGCTTCCATATTTGTGAATACAAGAATATTGTAAATATTAAGATTAAGAATTTTCAAAATATTTATCGAAGTGGACATTTTTGAAAGAGTTAGAAAACAAAAGGGAAACATTGGTCAATATGCCAAACAAGCTCATGGCTATTTCTCTTTCCCGAAATTAGAGGGTGAAATTGGTCCCCGCATGAAATTCCGCGGTAAGGAAGTTTTAAACTGGAGTCTGAATAATTATATCGGTCTTGCCAACGATCCGGAAGTACGGAAAGCAGATGCAGAGGCTGCCGCTAAATACGGTATGGCTTACCCGATGGGGGCTCGAATGATGAGCGGACAAACCTCTCGTCACGAGTATCTGGAATCTCAACTGGCCGAATTCGTGGGTAAACCGGATGCCTTCTTGTTGAACTTCGGTTACCAGGGAATGGTGTCTATCATTGATGCCATGACCAGCCGTCATGATTGTATCGTGTATGACGCGGAAGACCACGCTTGTATCATGGACGGTCTGCGCCTGTCTCCGGCAAAAAGATACGTGTACCAACACAATGATATGGAGAGTTTGCGCAAACAACTGGAAAGAGCTACCAAATGGGTGGAAAACACCGGTGGCGGTATCCTGGTTGTGACGGAAGGTTTATTCGGTATGGCCGGAGACCTCGGAAAATTGGATGAAATCGTTGCCATGAAAAAAGATTTCAATTTCCGCTTGCTCGTGGATGACGCTCACGGTTTCGGAACCATGGGTCCTCACGGAGCCGGAACAGGAGATCATTTCGGGGTAATGGACGGAATCGACCTTTACTTTGCAACTTTCGCCAAAGCTATGGCCGGAATCGGAGCATTCATCGCTTGTGACGAAGATATTTGCATGTACTTGAGATATAACATGCGTTCTCAGACTTTCGCCAAATCACTCCCGATGCCGATGGTTGAAGGCGCGATCAAACGTTTGGAATTACTGAGAAGCAAACCGGAATTAAGAGAAAAATTGTGGACCATCGTTCGTGCTTTGCAAGCCGGATTGAAAGCAGACGGATTAAATATCGGTGTTACGAATTCACCTGTTACTCCCGTTTACCTGTCCGGTAGTGTTGCCGAAGGAACCCAAGTGGCCATGGATTTAAGAGAGAATTACAACTTGTTCTGCTCCATCGTGGTCTACCCGGTAATCCCGAAAGGACAATTGCTGCTCCGCCTGATCCCGACCGCTATGCACACGTTGGAAGACGTTGAATACACGGTTAAGGCATTCAGAAACGTAGCTCAAAAACTAGCAAATGGCGAATACAACAAAGACGTAGTTGTTGACGCTAACGCATTATAAAGAATTTCATTCTTCATAAAAAAATCGCTGACCTTTAGGGGTTGGCGATTTTTTATATTCTCTAATTCAACTTTCCGGGATTAATACCCCAGAATTCGGTATTTCTTGCTCAATACTATCGCTTACATCTCTTCGTTATCTCTTCGATATACCATGCTTAAAACATGCTTATAAGCAACGAAGAAATGTCGAAGAGATATCGAAGAGATAACGAAGAGATGTAAGCTTATAATACTCGTTAATAAAGACTTGACATTACATTTGTAGCATTATTTCTCAACATCCACGTACCCGCTAAACATTAATTCCTTATCCCCTCTTTCCTTCAACGTACGGGCTAAACAAGCGGCTGTTCGCTTCACCTTTCCCTCGAATAACGTTTTACCTTGATAAGTCACCTTTACCGGCTTATCCATATCCACCATTTCATCATTCAGATACACTCTTACCCGGGGATAATCGCATTTCTCGATTTTCACCTCGTTCCCATCAAGTTCCGCGATCACACTCATCCCGTAACGAGCACACTCCCGCTCAACCTCCAACCAATACATGGACGGACGCACCACTTCTTCTTGTCGCCACACGATCTTTTTCGGCAAGGTGTTTCTTTTATATCGTGTCATCCAAGTTATGGCTGCCGTATCTGCCCGATCCATCCAATGACCTTTTCCTTTCACGATATGCGTTTCATGAATATATCCCTGCGGCTCCGCCTGTTGTAAAGAATCCATCACCATTCCTTTCTCCACGGCTAATTTATTCCGATCATACGCCCCATCATTCTCGCCCATCCAAATCATAAACGGCACATTACGCAAATTCACCTGCGAAGCTTCTCCCGGATGTCCGGCCATCATGGAAGCTGCCGCCCACCGATCAGCCATTCTGGGAGCCATACGCCACGTGCCATCCCCTCCGGCCGAATATCCCAGCAAGTACACCTTATCCGGGTTCACCCCCATCTCTACCACGGCAGTTTGAATCAACGCCTCGAAAAATTCATCCAACCCGGGCTTGAACCACATATTCCAATCATCCCAAGGAGCCCTTGGTGCCACGTAAACCCCTTCCTTGGGCTGGTATAAACGAATCTGATTCTGCCATTGCTGCGTGTTCAGCGCTTCCGGGGCATTTCCCCCGCCATGCATGGAAATAAATAAACTTCGTCCGTCCGCGGGTTGTTCGCCGAATACCCGATAATCAAACTTCATTCGTAAACTATCCCGGTTGAAACATTTCGACACCCAAGAACGATGATATCTCTCTTTAATCTCCTTCTTCCAAGCCTCAAACAACACGTTTTCAACAGTTAAAGCACTTTCCCGTGTCAACTCTTTTTTTGCAAATCCCTGTGTCTCGACCTCTTTCAACGTCCCCTTTTGCAAATATTTCTCCAATTTTCCCACATTTTGGGCAAACGTGCTGGAACATAACAACACACTCGCCAATAAAAACAAACCGTTTTTTACCGTTTTCATACACTAAACCTGATTACATAAATACTCTTTATGTTGCAAGTTTACCACTAATTCTCAAAAAAACATGATTTTTTCACCTATAACCTCTCTAAAAAAATGAAAATCCCAAGTATTTCATGAGATTCAAAAAATACTTGGGATTCATAAAAAATTCAAGAGATCTTCGGATCACTCCATTATTCCGGTATCACGAACAAGCCGTCACATCCGGTTTCAACCCATTTTGCAAAAACACTGTTATCTTGCGGGTTAAATGACACGATAGAATATCCTTCATCACTCATACCGTAAATCAAATGACTTACCGCATCGTAAACAGCATACGTGAAATCATAATCTAACTTGGTCACGGGTGTCGGGTTATTCTTAACACTTTCCCATGAAGCCGCATCCGTGAAAGAGAATACGGATGTCTCGTACACGCCCTCATCTTCATCAACTGCCACACAATTGAACTCGTACCACGTGTCGCCCACTTTCTGGTAAGAGTAAACCGCACTCTGGTTACTATATTTCTTAGCAACTTCATCTTGCGTCATGGAGAACCCGAAACCACAATTGGAAATTTCACTGCCTTGATCAATACGAAGACCACAGAACCCATAATTACCGTCACAGACAAACGTTCCCCCGATCGTGTACAACCGGTTAAATGAAAGGCCAATTATGTTCGAGTACGTGTGCAACACGGTCTCGCTTCCCGTCGAGCTGACAGAAACCAACGAGATATTGTCTGTACCTTTATCCGCAATCAAAGCATACAATTTTTCCCCATCCGTTCCAAGACTAAAACACTTTTCGGCATTCGCCCAGTCCAAATTATCCCCTTGACGAGTTTTCGTGTCATAATAGTACACGGCATGTTCATTCACCATTGTCTTGGTTTCCTCATCATAGTAAACCAAGATCGTTTTGTAATAAATCTTTCCATGATTATCTGCCACGATTCCGTCTACCTGTAAATCCGGATTATCCAGCGTGAAAAGAACTTCGCCCAAGGCTTTCCCCGTCACGTCGACTGCACATATCGCCAAATTATCATCCTCATCATACACCAACCCGTATGCGGATGATCCCTCTCCCACGACAATCTTGGTCTCGAAAGTTACCTCGCCAAGCTCGTAAGTTTTCCCTCCTTGCGTGAGAATCACCATATACTTACCCTCCGCATTCTCGGGACTCGTAAACGTGAGACTCCCTTCGGTAACGGAAGTTACCGCTACATCTACCAACGTCTCGCTCCCATCCGCACGCAACTGAATCTTACAATTCTTGGCAAAACCGTTACCGGCCAGGATCACGTTTTCCCCGGCCGTTTGCATTCCGGTCGGGATAACTAGGTTCTCGATAGGCATCTTCTTATCGTCGCCACCATTATCATCGTCCGAACAAGCGACAAAAGCCGCTACTAATACAAAAATAAATAATAATTTTTTCATAACTTTTTTATTTACAACCTTTACCCCAAAAGGTCATTCCATTTTTAAAGAGGTGGGGTTTCAACCTCTTCCGTTTTATCTTATTTAACTTCATCCAATTTTTTCACGTAATCCTGCACAGAGGCCGACAACGCCGGGTTATTAAACTGCAATGACACCACGTATGCCTGTTCGTAACTCTTCTTGGCCTTCTCTTTTTCTCCCGTCGTCTTGAAACAATCCCCAAGCATGATAAGACCCCGCATCTGTTCGTCAGGCTTCACCGGGAACTTTAATGCATTCTGCAACCACACCGCCCCATGCTTTGCCACCTCTATCGTCAACTTCTCGCCCAAAGCTTCATACAAGGCATCCACGGCCCCCAAGTAATCCCGGTAACCGACACCCTCACCCAGACGGGCAAAGTAAGTATCCATATCACGACAATACCGATCCACATCCTTCTTATTGTAGAGATAATATTCCGCCTCGAACAACATCTTCAACCCCGTGTAAGCATCCATACCGGCAAAATTCATCAACGAATCGTACACGGGTTTCAAATCACCCTTTACCCGTTCCAACTCCTTCAAGTAATCCATATCCCCTTTACGGGCCAATTCCCGCGTCAGCATAAAACTCAATTCGAACAAATAACCGGACACCTCCATCGGTTCCACCTCCCGAACGTAATCTCCATAATGAGCCGCCACGTGATTAAGCACCCGATCGTTCTTCACCGCCTCGGGATGATAGAGCGTGAATACCTTGAAGTCTTCCCGGTTTACCCGTTGTTCCAACGACTTTTGTTTGTCATAATCCGCATATAAACGCTCCACCCGGAACTCCCATTTGTCATAATCCTGTCCCGACAACCGGGCAAGGAAATCAGGAGCGTCCAGCAACATCGCCCGCACGAGCTCCAGATTCTTCTTATCTTTCCGGTATTTCTCGTACAACTGATCCAACGGCAATACCTCTTTCAACGCCAACAAAGCAAAACGCTTCAACCCGTCAATCTCCAACGCCCCCTCCTGCCGGGCGATCACATTCCCGTCCGGATCCAGAATCAACAAGGTGGGATAAGCTTTCACTCCATAACGTTTCACTTCTGCCGCAAAAGTCTTGTCCTCCGCATTTACCCGGTAATTAACGAATCGTTCGTTAAAACACACTCCCACCTCGTCATTCGGGAACACACGATCAGACAACAATTTACAAGGCCCACACCAAGTCGTGTAGAAATCCACGAAAACCTTCTTGCCCTCGGCTTTTGCACGCTGCAATGCCTCCTGAAAAGTCCCCTCGAAAAATCGAATACCCTCACCTCTTGCCACCACAAGCGACGACAGCAACACGATCAATAAAACAATCTTCTTCATCTTTCTGCAATTTTATTCTACAATAAACGTGAACGCTTTTTCTACCACCTCGCTATATCCCTCATTCGACACCCCCACGCTCACCACGTAACGTCCCTCTGGGATTTCAGCATTCGTCAAGAGTTCCATTCTTCCGGCACCGCGTATCTTCAACAAATTGCGAAACAAAACAACGTTCCCTTGCGCGGATGTCACCTCTATAATCTCATATTTAATCGGTGCCGTTCCCGCCAATCCCTGTAACTTCGGAGATACCCACGGGGCCCCATACTCGATACGGTAAGCATCCTTCACCGGATCAAGCTTTTTACGTATAATCATAGTATCGGGAACATACTTCGCATGCTCCGTTTGCAAGTATCCCACCGTGGGATTTTGACAGCCAGCCAGACCGACCAAAAACAATATTATGATCCAATATCCTCTCATAACCTTCTTGTTTAATAATTTTTCACCCAATCTTTTTCCTCGAACATATCGCCGAAATTGTAGCTATAAGGCAACGAATGAACCACCCCGTTCGTCGGGCGGATATCCACAGAGGCAATCCCGATATCTTTCAATTTCTTGTCGTGCTTATCCAGCGAGGCCATACTCAATATCACGGGCCCCATGTCGTCGATACCCATATAAGGTTCCTTATCCGTCCAGAACCAAAGCCGATTACCCCACCGGGTTGTCAAAAAATCACCACCACCGGTTATTTTTTGAGTTTCGTCATAAGTAGCTCTTGCCACTAAATCACGTAACACGATCTTGTCGATCACGTGACTGTACACGATCTTCCGGCACAAATCCACCGGCACTTGCTTGATACTTTTGTACCCATGAATAACATACCCCTTATCCGTACCGCTCATACCATCCTTACGATCCCAATAGAACCATTTCCGCACGGTAATATTCGTCGGTCCCACGAAAGTAAACTCCTCTTTCTCGAACATCTCCTTCAGACCTGCCCGGTCAATAATCTTCACGATAGAATCCCAGTCATAGGAATTACTATGTAAATACTCGTACATATTCCCGGGGAAATACTGTTCGCTGACCCCCGTGTCGTGGTAATTATATTTTGTTTCGCAGGATACCAACGCTACCGCCGCGGCTATCCAAATCAACCATTTCTTCATAGCTTATTTCATTTTTGACACCCAATACGTGTTCTGTATCATTAAATCATTATCCGAGAATGCCGTTTGCGGCACGGGAAGATAGAGCGCGCCATCCTTCACTTCCGTCTCCGACAACTTGGGAAAATTACTATCGAACTCCGTGTTCCAGTAACCGTTACGGATCACGTCGTAATACCGATGCCCCTCGTGGAGCAACTCCTTCTCGCGTTCCTTGAAAATATCGTATTGCAAATCCCCGCTATCATTCTCGGAAGGCCAAGCTTTCGCTCCCGCACGTTGCCGTATGACACCCAAATCACTCTTAGCCCCGGCTACATCACCCAATTTCACCCGGCACTCTGCCCGCAACAAATAAATATCTGCCAACCTGAAAATCACCTTGTTCAGATCGAATCCCACGAACCAGGACTCGCCCGACTGGGAAGCCCCATAACGGGCATAACGCCATTTATAAAGAAACGCCAAACCTTCAGTACGCCATTCCGGATCGTCCAACTTGTAGAAATAGGCTTCCCGCCGACCATCCCCCACGGGATACATCTCTTCGATCATCGGGATGGACATGCCGTAATTCTTATCCCGAATATCCGCTTTCTCCTCGTTTTTCATAACAGGAGCACCGATAAGATAAGACGCCGGTAAAAAAACAGGGTACGTGGTCGCATCCGAGTAACTGATTTCCAGTTCAAAAAGACTCTCCGCACTCTTCCGGTGCATCACTTCCGTGCAAACTTCTTCGGGATTTACCGCCAACGTGTAAACACCCACCTCGTCACGAAATTCCGGCTCGATTAACTTACTCGCCCACGTCTCGGCATTCACCAGATCCGCCTCCCGATTCATCACAGAGCCCTTCCACGCGTACAAATGCGCCAGCAAAGCAGCCGTATTCCCCTTGCAACCATACTGTTTGGACGTCAGTGTATTATTCTTCGAGTCCTTTAATCCCTCGTACTTGGGTAACAGATTATAAGCCCTCAATGCCGTATTAATCGCCGTGTCGAGTACCGTTTCCACGGAACTTTTCGCGTAACAGTCCGTGTACATACTCCCTTTCGTGATAATAGCCTCCCCCCAATCACGGGCCAAATAGAAATAACATACCGCCCGAACAAAATTCACTTGTCCAAGATAATATTTCAGACGGGCCTCCGACACGTTTTGTGCTTTCTTGTAATTATCCAAATAAAGATCGGCCAACGCCAACACGTTATAATATCTCTTCCATTGTTCTTGATTAGATTTCTGCACGAGATATGCCGCATTCAGACTACGCACCTTCTGGAAGTTCGTGTTTTCCTTAACCACGTCAACTTTCAACCCCATATGATCGTGATATGAGATCTGCCCCAGACTTGCGCGCAACGTTCCATGCATCTGAAGTACAAGAGCTTCCAAATCCTGCTCCGTCCGGAAATAATGCTCGAACGTGATCCCGTTCCGCGGCTCCACATCCAACAACGAGTCACATGAAGAGCAGCCGAGAAGTAATATCAAAAAATAAAATAATCTTTTCATAACGATTCGTTTAAAAATTCACGGTTATACCAAACGTCCATTTACGAGCCAGAGGATAAGCTCCCCCACTATCAATTCCTGTCATGATATCCACCACTTCTGGATCAATACCGGAATAATTAGTCCACGTGAACAAATTCTCACCCGTAGCGAACAACCTGATCCCGTCGATATGCATCTTTTGCGTCAACTTCTTGGGCACGTTGTACCCGATCGTGAGTTGTTTCAACTTGCAGTAATTCACCCGTTCGAGCGAGGCATCCGTCAAGGTCGTCATCGTGATCAAGGAACTATTCGAGTATACTTGCATGCTTTGGTATTTCGAATCAGCCCCACCTTCCTGCCAGAAATCAGAGAACGACACGTCCGCAAACACGGGATAGCCTCCAAGCCGACCTAACAGAGTAGAACGAGAAAAGGCATTAACCATCTTACGGCCTAAAGAATAATTCAATAATATATTCAAATCGAAATTCTTCCACTTGATTTCGTTGACAAATCCCCCGTACACGACAGGCAAGGCACTACCCGAATAGACCATATCGTCCTCCGTGATCTGCCCGTCCCCGTCCACATCCGTCAAACGGAGCATACCTTTCGTGAAAGAGTGTTCCTCGTCCCCGTCAGGAGAGAGATACTGTTTTTTCCCCGCTTCATCATACACGTACGGGATTTCACCCTCGTTCCCGATGATCTCTTCCGCTTTATACAAATAAATACCACTCAGCGGCTTACCGATCACCTTGTCATAAAGGTCAACTCCCGTGTAACTTTTCCGGAAACGGTTCCAGTTCCGGGAGACATTAAGACGAGCCCGCCAACTAACGGGACCTTCTCGCAAAATGTCACACTTCATATCTAACTCCAACCCTTCGTTGGAAATCGCCATGGCATTCCGCCATTGTACCCCGTTGAAACCATACATATCACCGGGAAGAGGCACTTTATAAATCAACGAACGAGTATATTTATAATAGTAATCAAGTGTCACGTTCAAACGATAATTGAAAAAATCCATATCCAACCCGATATCATACTGATCTGACTCTTCCCACTTCAGTTCCCGGTTTATCACTCCTTCAGGCTGCATACCTTGCGTGCCGTCAAAAATAATTCCCGGAGACATCATTCCTTGTGCCAGGTAAGGTAAACCGAACTGGCTACCGGAACGCCCCCAACTGGCACGTATTTTTCCGAAATTCAACCACCACGCCCATTTCATAAAAGGTTCATCCGAAAAGGCCCATCCGAGTGCCACCGATGGGAACGTGGCCCAGCGATTTGCCGTACCGAACACGGACGACCCGTCCCGGCGCACCGTGATCTCCGTCAGGTACTTCTTGTCATAATTGTAAGCCAAGCGACCGAAATAACTTACCATCACCGTCTCGGTAAAATCCGACTTGTAATCTTTCATCGCCCGATAATCATCTATCTTCGGATCATATATCAAATCAGGAAAACCGGAACCCACGTACCAGATATTGTCACTCGGCCCCCCGGATCCCGAACCGCTATTACTCCAACTCTTGCTGGCATCGTAAGCCAATCCTAGCAACAGATCGAAATTATGTTTCTCTTTAATCGAGAAAGTATACGTTAGTAGATTCTCGTTAGAAACCAAAAGATCACGAGTGATCTCACCCAATGATTTCGTCTCCTTGTAGGTAGGATTCAAATAAGTCGGCGTGAATTGATTCCGGTTTCCCTGACTGTAATCCAATGCGACCGAAGTAGAAAGCGACAACCCTTTCACGATTTCGTAAGCAAGTACCAGATTTGTCCGCAAACGATAAGAAGTGTTATCCTCCACCTGCCCATTTAACCTCTGCAACATCTTTTCCTCGACAGCCCCTCCCGTGGAGAGTAATGACGACGTGTATTGCGGATCGACAGTCAGTCCTTCAACCTTGAACGATTCGCCAAAACTACTGGCCGATGTTCCCCGGCTTCGATCCGTGTATGCCAGATAAAAACGACAATCTACGGAAAGTTGGTGTACCGGGGTAAAGGATAAATTAGACAACAGATTGACCCGGGCAAAATCACTACCCGGCATTATTCCCGTCTCTTTATAATACCCGGCACCCACGAGATAAGTCATCCGATCAGAACCGCCACTCGTCTGCAAATTGGCATTCAATATCTTACCGGTCCGGAAAATATACTTGTACCAATTCGTGGAATTATTGAAAAAAGGATTTAAAGAATCCTGTAACACCTTGATCACTCCCACTCCGGTTCCGCCATTCCAGAAAGCGTCATAATCGGCACTGTGCGAGGCTGCCTCCTCGTAAGAAGTGGGATACTTATAATATCCCTTACCTTTCACCTCGTAAGCGGAACGAAGCGCCCGCTGCAACGCGATATGATAAAGCCGTTCACCCCGACCGCCCAATTGATCGGGAGCTTCCGGTAGCATGGAAGCCGAATAAGAAAAATTAGCCGAGAACTTTCCCTCTCCCGCACGTCCTTTTTTCGTGGTAATCAATATCACCCCGTTTGCGGCACGGGACCCGTAAATAGCTGCCGATGCGGCATCTTTCAACACTTCCACCGATTCGATCGTGGAAGGATCAATCTCCGCAATCGTGTTGGTACCAGTCACCGGGGAAGTAAACGAATGTACCGGGACCCCGTCAATCACGTAAAGCGGGGAACCGTCCGTCGACTCGTCAATCATCAACGAATTGTACCCTCTTACCGCCACGTTCGTACCCCCACCACCGGGAGAACCCGATTGCTGGTTTACCCCCACTCCCGCCATTCGTCCTTGCAACAAGGTTTCCAGACTGGCTGAAGGAACTTCCTTAATATCGTCCGCCTTGATCGAAGAAACGGCACTGATTAATTCTCTTTTCTTTCTTGTCCCGTAAGCGATTACCGTCACCTGATCCAAATCGGAAACCTCATCTTCCAACACCACCGTCAACGTATCGACCTTCTCTGCCACCCGTACATCCTTGGGCTTCATTCCCACGAACGAAAAATGTAATATCAAATCCTTTATATTTGGAATTTCCAACCGGAACTGCCCACCAGCATCCGTGGCTGTCCCGATCGTCGTACCTTTCAGCATGATCGTCACACCGGGAAGCACGACACCTCCCGCATCTGTCACCTTCCCCCGGATCAAACGCCCCTGCACCTCCTTCTTCACCGAATCAACTGCCGCGTTACGAATCAGAATCACTTGATCTTCCAATCGCCAAGCCAAGGTCGTCCCTCGAAGCAAGTTATCCATTACCTCTTTTACCCCGGCATCACGAACCTGTAAATCTTGCTTATCATACTTTTTCAAGTCATCGACCTTGTAAAGAAACTGGTAATCAAACATCTTCCTTAATTCACTGATAATGTCTAACATGGAACATTGTTTCATGTTCAAGGTCACCTTGGCTTCTTGCGAGAAACCATTCGCGTGGACCGTGACGGTTGCTAACAAAACCAGATAAATCCCTATCTGTGTTTTTCGCAAAATTCTCCGCGTTATCCCTCCCCGGGCATCAACGCATGTTCGTCTTTTTTCCATACATTTGTTATTAAATACTTTTATTGACGTGCACTAATAATCACGCATTTATTATTGATATCCACTTCCAGATCTGCCACCTCTTCTATCATCCTCACGGCTTGCTCGAAATTTTCATACTTTTTCAAATCTCCCGTGAGACGGTACTCCCGGACCTCATCGTTAGCATAAAAGACTTCCATATCATACCAACGCTTCAAGCGTTCCATGATACGTTCCAACGGTTGATCCTCAAAAATAAATTTACCATCTTTCCATGCGGAATAAACAGAAGCATCCACCTCACCTCTATAAAAAGTTTTTTCTTTCTTGTTAAAAACCACTTGCTCGTCCGGCTGCATCCGGGTAGAATCCCCGTACATGACGATCTCCACGCTTCCCTCTGCCAACGTCGTGACAATCTCCTCGTCCCCAGCATAAGCCGAAACATTAAACTTCGTTCCCAAAACCCTCACATCCACATCATCACCCGTACTGACCGTAAAAGGTCTATCCTTATCCGGTGCTACCACGAAATACCCTTCACCTTTCAGGTAAACCGTTCTCCGATTACCGGAAAAACGAACGGGATAACGTAATTCACTCTCCGAATTCAACCACACGAGCGTACCGTCGGCAAGGCTTACCTTATACTCGGCCCCACGAGGTACGAGAAGCGTGTTGTAAACCTCTTCGCACAAGAGCGTATCTCGTTCTCGGTAACAAAGTTCTTCCCCGGATACCCAAATATTACCGGAAGGTTCTTTTATCTCAAAATGTATTGAATCCACCAATCCCACACGCTCTCCGGAAGAAAGTTCCAACATGACCTGACCTTGTGCCACCTGTATGGAAGCGGGAGAAGTATCTGGCAACGAGTAATCCCGGCGCATTCCCCAGTATAACAGGACTGAAAAACCAATAACCAACAGGACAACCGATGCCACGGCATAATAATAAAAAGGAATCCGACGAGACCGAGTCCGATGACGGTAAAATAAACTTAATTGATGTTCCACTTCCTCGTCCGAATAGGGTCCCATTCCTTTCCCGCAAAGAAAATCCTGTTTAAACTCCCGATAAGTTTCCCGGTTTGCTTCCGACTCCGCCAGCCACTTGTCCAAAGCCTCCCTATCCGACCCGGCAAGCGTACCCGCCATGTCCGAAGCCAACCAACGAGATATCTGAAAACATTTCATTAATCCTTCCTTTTTTGATTGCATAGACAACTAAAAAGGAGGATTTCGGTAACTTTTTGATTATAAAAGAAAAGAAGATGAAAACAATAAGCGAAAATGATGAAAATAGGCTTCACCACGGGATAGCAAAAAAGGAAGGTATTTTGATGTATTTAAAAGTAAAGACGACACCTCCGATAAAACGGGTGAATAAGAATGTTATTATTTAGGAAATAATTTTCATAAAATCACGTAAATAGCTTTAAATTAATCATTTCAAATACACATATTATTACTTAAATAAAAAACACGAATCTCAATCTTCTGTTATACAACTTATTTTACCCGATATTCCCACGCACGTTCTACGGGCTACATGATAAAAACAACATTCGAAAACAGGTTAAAACTCCTCCAACAGTATTAATAACAAGATCAAATACTCCTTAGACAAAGTTTCCCGAAGTATGGCATAACCATTTTTTTTCAACGTTTTCACCGTATTAATGGACACACCTAATAATTCCCCCACCTCCTGGTTAGAATTTCCTTCCATACTTAATAAAATCACTTGACGAGTCTGGTTCGGCAATCGATCAATAGCCGAATGGAGAATCCGGAAAGTCTCTTGACGAATCACATCCTTAAAAAAAGTTGAAACCGTCAATTCATTTTCCTGAATATAGCGAGACATATAATTTTTCTCCGCTTTTCTCCGCTTTAAATGGTCAAAACAAAGATTACGAGCCGATATATATAAAAAAGCCTTGGCATTTTCTTCCGATTCGAATTCATCCCACCGCTCGAACACCTTCAAAAAAACATCTTGGGCCAAATCAGTAACCTCCTCTTTCTCCCCCATAATCCGTTCTATAAACAAACAAATCGGGTTAAAAAAGGCTTTAAAAAACGAATTAAAATTCTCGTTACCTTCGAATTCCATGATGCCGATGTCCTATTCATCGACAAACTTACATAAAATAACTGAAATAAACGAACCTAAATAAAACAATGATCCCCCAGTCAGTTACAACTGCATGAAAAAAGAGGGGGTGTCTTCTGTGTAGACACACCCTCTTTAATATTTCAGAAATATCCCTGAAACGATCTTAACATTCACTTTTTCAACTCCCGCTCCAAAAGTTCTTTCAATGCTTTATCTGAAGGTCGGGGCGCCTTTACCGCCACAATCCGACCATCCCGCCCAAAAACCATAAAACGAGGAATACCGGTAATCTTGTACGCCTTAGCGATATGGCTCCAACCATTGGCGAACAATTGAAAACCGGGTAACTTCTCATCCACAATAAATTTCTTCCATTTCTCATGATTTTTATCTTCATCCAAAGAAACTCCGACGAACACAACGTCCGAGTCTTTCATCTCTTCTTCCAATTTTTTCAGATAAGGCAGCTCTTTACGACAAGGCGAACACCACGTGGCCCAAACATCCACCAAAACTACTTTTCCCTTGAAATCGGATAAAGACACCATTTTCCCGTCTTTATCGGGGTAAGTAAAATCCGCCGCCCTCATTCCTTCTTCCGCCTTGTACAAATTCGCAGCCATCGCATCCATCCGAACTGTCTGTTCTTTCGTCAGATACTTTCCCCACATCTCTTTCTGTTTCATACAATCGGCATAAGAAGAAAACCGTTTCATGCTACTCAACAACATTTCTCCTTTTAGTCGATGATTAGGAACATATTTTTCAAAATATTCAAACATATACGGTTCTTTATTCTCCATCACTTGCTCCAAAACATATTGTTCCAACAAAGCCATTCCAAAAGGAACTTCCATTAGCATGTCATCTTCCAACTTCCCGGAAGCGTAAACACTTTTGTAATACTCGGGATAATCACTTTTCCCCGGGCACTTTTTCCGAGGTGTATACGAGAAACTCAATGCAATATAATCAATATCATATTCCACGTAACGTTTCATCCAAGCATCAAACGATTTATCACCACTCTTTATATTTTTTTGAAAAGCATGGGCTTTCTCCAAAAATGTCTCAAACATCGGGAAGAAAGTAGTATAATCTATACTCATGTATTTTATTCGCGTGGCTATTCGTCGAACTTCCGCCGACAATGCCTGCCATTCATACAAAATCTTGTTTTCTCGAGAACATTTTTTCCCTACCAGATAGGCCGTATCCTGATCCAGATAAAGGGAAACCCGATCGCCTTGCTTCAAATAAACGGGATATTCCAAATGCTTCCCATCCCCGACAACATATATACCCTCGTAGGGCGGAATGCATGAAAAACCGAAATACCTTCCTTCTGCACATTCTCCTTCCGCAACCTGTTGCGTTTTCCCGTCTTTCACTTTTTTGAAAACAATGGTTTTAAAAGCATCCTTCGCCGTGTAACAATCCACAACGGCCTTTTCAAATTTCTGAGCCAAACCGGGCATGTCAACATTCATCACGATACCCAGTAATAATACGAATACCTTTATGTATTTCATCAAATTCTCCTTTCTATTGCCAATAACTGATACTTTTCACTTTACCATCTATCGGGATTACTTCCACGACTTTCAAGTCTCGACTCTCCGACTGGTCGGGTTGTAAAATATACACGTTACCCTTATTTCCGGCACTATAAGTGGCTACCACGATATTTTTATTATACTTCCCATCCGTAACAACAGCCATTGTCGTTATTTCATCCAAAATTACTTTCTCCCCTTCAAAAGTCAGATTTTCCAATTTCACGCAAGCATCAATCCCCGCACCTTCCCTATAATTATACAACGTATTACCGATGGCAAAATAAACAAACCCGTTTCCCCGATCAATCACCATGTGATCAGCTTCTTCCAGCATACGTGCATTATTTTGCAACTCCCGCGTGAAATTTGCCTGTTGTTTAAACACGGCTCCCGGTGGGTATGAAGAAAAATCAAGAGATGTCGTATAAATATAGCGCCGATATTTGCCGTCCGGGTCTTTCGTGATAACGATCACACTACCATCCTCTATACCTTGCATATAAATCAGTTCGCTTCCTTCCAAAGCATCCGCCCCGGACAAACGGGTCGACTCAGACTTGGCGTACATCGTATTCCACGTGCTATAAGAAAGGAAATATTTCCCCACCTCATCGTAAAGCAAAATACCATCTTCACTCACACCCAACATGGTTGATGCTTTAAACTTTTTCCCGCTATTAAAAGCACAATCCGAATAAAATGTTGAAGTCGGGTCAAACCAATGCACTTCACCATCATCCGTTACGAAAAATTCCTGCAAGTTATTTTGTTTAAAAGCATACATCTTTTTAAAAGTATAACTTATCGGTTTCGTCTCGACCATCATAAACGTTGCCAGATTTGTCTCCTGCCACAGCATATCGGGAATCGTCAGCCATCCGGTAGCTTCTCCCGTGGCGACCCATATTTGTTTGATATTCATACGATTCCAACAAACATACGAAACCGCATTGGCCCCCCGTTCCGATAGGGGAAACCCGATCTCCGCAACATCCCGGTCTCTCGTATTTTACCTCCTTCTGCATCATCTCCATACATTTCCAACTCCACGCCTCCACTAGCATCTTCTGTCAGAAAAAGGAAACCGTTCTTGTAAGCCCCGATTACTTTCAATCCGAACTGACTCAACCATGAAACCCCGCTTTCTTTCTCGGTAACGGAAAAAGTCACTCTATATTTATCCGAAATCGGCAGGTAAATGGTATCATCCAGATAATAGCGATTTCCCAAAGTATCCCGTTTACCGGTCGTCTCGTTATACGTGTACCACAAGTAATCGTATTGCTCCAGATTCACAGCCGTCGTGTCATTCCCTCCACGTGTAGTGATCTTCACGATATCCGGCTTTAAAGTTAACACTCGTCCCCTCGTCACGACCGTATCTTTCAGCTCACCTTTCAACATGACACTCTGAATATAATCGTAATCATAGTTTCCCTGATCATCGTAACAAGACGCGAACAGCCCGATGATCATCCAATTTAGCACCAAGAATATATATTTATTCATATTCAATCATTTTAAACTATTAAAATCTCTTCATTCATTATTCCTTTTCAGGCCACGCATCCGGGAAAGAACTCGGAATCACCACATCGGGCAAAGTCATATATCCCCGGGTAGATTGCGGATCCGGATCTTTAATCGCACTTTCGGGTCCTTCGGCTATCTTACTATTCAAATAATTGGTAATCAAAAGCGGCAACTGGTAATAATACTGGGAAGGGAAACGATTCGCATTCCATACCTCGGGATCTATATTCCCCAACTCGTTCACCAGCTTATACTTCGCCTCGGAAAAATAACCGAAAGCCCACTCGTACCAGTTCTTCGGCTGTGTCAATTTACTGGTAAATATCAGCGTCTTACGAGTCATATTCAACGTATCCTCATCTTGCACTTTCAACGCCAACAACTGGGTAAAATATTCGTTAGGCAAAATTCGTAACGTCAAGTAATTTTTCGCGGAACCATGCCGGAATATCCGCACGGGGATATCCGCTACCGCTTTGTTAGCCAGTAAAACATATTCTTCCAAAAGAGGCTCGTAATCAATACCCGATTCACCTGTAGCCTTCTCAACCTCCACCCGGAAAGGACGATCGTAATCCCGCACCTCCCCGTACAGGCGAACAGCCATATTCACGACCGTATCATCTACCGTCACCATTGCAAATGAAAAAGAAGTAGAATCTATATATTTTCCCAGCATATTAGGGGCAAAATAAATCCCGTCATTCCCGTGGTACGTGTCAAGCGTATCTTCCGAGCAATTCAACAATAACAGGCTAAAACCTAAAATCAATAATATATTTTTCATAATCCGCATGCTTTTATTCGTATCTATTATTCACTTCACTTTCAGGCAATGGAATCTGGTAATAATCCATCATATTGAACTTCGTATTCCCATCCTGTCCATACAACACTTCTACTTGATTGCGTTTCAAATAAAAGAAATATTGCCCTTCTCCATAAAATTCCCGTTGCCACTCTTTATCCAGCACATCATTCACGTCCAATCCATCCAGATTGTGGTTCTGGTAGCCTCGGTTCAATCGCCCTTTCTCAAGCCACTCCTTTTTCAACGATTCATCCCGAGTGGTAGCCGCCGCAATCAAATACAGCTCACTCATTCGCATCAACGATTGTATCTGATAAGTATACGGGTTCTTATCCGTCCGATTGATCGTCTGCGGGTAAAAACGTACGAAAACTTTCACCTTTTCGTCGCTGGAAGACTGTTCCCAGAAACGATTACGATAATCCCGGTTATCATTATACAACGCACCGAGATACGACGTCAAACCTTGAAAAATAACCTTGGTATCCAAATCTTGAGAAAACATATTTTTGTACAACTGATCCCGGTTCAGGTTATGCAGGCAAAAAAGCATCTCTGGAAAATACACGCGATCTTTAACGGATTGCTCTTTTGTTACGGCCTCAAAAGTAGTAGCAAACGCGATAGCATTCCCACTCTTCGGATCTTTCCCTTCCAGTAAAGAAGTCGCGATCCGGTAAGCTTCCGTCCGGTATTCTTCACCTAAATACCAACACATCCGGGCCTTCAATCCCCAAGCCGCATAATAGTTCATCCGCACGTTACGATAAGCCCAAAAATCCTCATCATCCAACACGATTCCTTCGGTAAGGATCGGATCTTGCTGTAACAAATAAATAGCGGAATCAATGTCACTCAACAAGCGAGTTGCAACTTCCCCACACGTCAGGATCGGAGCAGGTACATCCGTCGGCTTATCATACAAAGGGATAGCCGGCTTGTTCTCTGTATCGGCACTATAAACCGGGGCAAACAAGCGGAAAAGATCAAATTGAACATAGGTACGAACAGCCAAAGCCTCTCCCAACACCAAAGAATTCTGTTGCTTTGTCAACACGTCTTGATGTTTGGGTAAATTCTCCAACAACTCGTTACAAGCCGACACCAGATTCCAGGATGAACTCCAGATACTCTCGAAAAAAGGCTTCACATCTTTATCGGTATACTGATAACGACTCAATTTATAATATGAGTGTTCCGAGTCCGATATATAATACCGTTGAGCCAGAACATCCAAAACTCCACATGATAATTCCTTGGCATACAAATTCTCTGATGCCATTTGCAGGTATAGCCCGTTTAACTTCCTCTGAATACCCTGTTCGGAAGCATAAACCTGTTCCCCCGTCATTTTGTCATAAGGCTCCACGTCTAACCAACTATTACAACCGGATAGCAAAAAAGCCATCACCACTCCTAACAATTTATATTTACAGACTATCATAATCTTAATCATTTAAAAGGTCATACTTAAAGAGAAAGACACCGTACGAGCAAAAGGATAGGATGTTCCCCGCTCCGCCCGAATTGTCGAACATCGGAATATATCATTCATATTCGCCCGGCAAGTGAGGCTTGAAAGATACAATTTCTTCAACCACTTCTGCCCGCTAAACTCGTAAGCCACTGACATACTCTCCCCGGAAATCGTGTTCTCACGTTGCACGTAACGATCTGACATGGGATAGGTCTCATTCGAGGCCACCTTGGAAGTAATTTTCCGGTATTGGGCATGATCTCCCACCTTTTGCCAACGATCATACAAAGCTCGTTTATCCTGATTGTATTCGGAGAAACTCGTGATATTCTCTATCCGGTTATACAATTCCGTGTTAAAATAGTCCGCCCCGATCCGATAACGGAAATAAGCACTAACGGAAAATCCTTTATAATAGAAATTAGATCCTACAACTCCTTCTAACTTAGCCTCGGTATTCCCCACGACAACTTCATCATTACTGTCATAATCAAAAGTATATGAACCATCTTTTTTGATAAAAAGTTCATTTCCCGTGGCCGGATCAATTCCATTAGAGCGAACGGCCCAAATATCCGTCGGACTACCGCCATCTCGATAACGCTGAAGCGAGGTCTTCTTCAATTCGTCATTAATCAAATCTAGTTTATTACCTATTTTACCGTATTCTTGTTTCTGATGTCTACCGTTGAAAGAGAGAGACCAGTTAATCCGATCTTCGGGACGATAAATCGGCGAGATCACGATACTTGCACTAATACCGTTTGTTTTCTGCGCTCCCAGATTCGTAATATATGCATCCCTTCCCGTGGATGAAGCTATCGTGGTTGTCACCAGCAAAGGATCAGTCTCTTTAAAATATACATCCAAATTCACTTTCAACCGATTATTAAGAACAGCAATATCGGCCCCGATATTATAATCCATTGTCTTCTGCCATTTCAAATTGGGATTTCCGAAACCAAGAACTTCTATACCCATCCCGAACAAATTCTGCAATGACGTATTATAACCGTAAGTGTTATAAGAACTATAAGATGAAAAATTCTGATTTCCCGGATTCCCGACAGAGAAACGCAATTTGAATAAATCCATCCATTCCCCGATAAAAGCCTCGTTATGAATATTCCAAGCAATCCCAACCGACCAGCTATCCGTGAAGCGCTTATTCACACCAAACACGGAAGAACCGTCTTTCCGCCAGTTAAAATCCAGTAAATATCGATTATCGAAAGCATAGTTCCCGTTCACGTAAAAACTTGTACTTCGACTCACCGTCTTGTAATACGAGGGCTTGCTATTGGTTGCATATTGGTTGGAAAATGCAGGATTGGGGATATTATCATCCGGGAAACCAATTGCCTTATAAGAATCGTTCACGTTATTAGAAGACGCGAAACGCCATCCCCCCACGACATTCACCTGATGCTTCTCGGCGAACAATTTCCCGTAAGTAACCACGACATCCCCCTCGTAGGCCCATTTATCGGTCGTGGATTTCTGGTATGATCCCCGCTCCGTTTTTATCGTTTCGTCAAAATCAGAATGAAAAGGTGATTTAAAATATTCCGTTTCATCTTTCGACTTTGTTAAACCGACACGTCCGCGGGCCATCAACCCATCACAAGGACGATATTCTATTTGGAAGTTATCCCTGAAAGCCAAACTCCGCGTACAATCCAGATAATTCAAACTAGCATTATACAATGGATTAGGTCGTTTTATCTCGGTTATCAACCCATCAATAATTTCCGATTCTTCCAAATATTTCGGGATACTTCCTTCGTAATCTTTTTCATAATAAGGATTAGTTCGCACATACACGGCAAAACTCTGCGGCGCATTATTCGCTTCCCCATAATCCAGAGTGAATTTATTGTCAAACCGTAACTTGCCTTTCCGGTAACGCAAATCTAAATTAAAACTGAACACATCCCGATCAGACCCTTTCATCACCCCATTCGTTCCATTGTAATTCAATCCCACACCATACAGCATAGCATCATCTCCCCCTTCTATATATAAATTATGCTTATGCACGAATCCGGTACGCAACGGCTCACTCAACCAATAGGTATCCACCCCGCTCTTCACTTTCTCCAAACGGCGGTTGTATAAATTCAACAACTGGTATTCCAAATTTTGATCTCTATCCCAGGAAACAGAATATTCTCCGGCCAACCGTTCAAATTCCAATTTTTCAGCAGCATTCATCATATTATAATCAGACAAATCAGGAATTGACACACTGAAATCGCCATTATAACTCAATCGTAATTGCCCCGCTTGCGGTCGTTTGGTCTCAATCACGACCACCCCATTTGCTGCCTTGGAGCCATAAATCGCAGTAGAAGCGGCATCCTTCAAAATAGTCACGGAAGCCACCCGTTCCATATTCAAATCAACAATCGTTTGTAAAGAAACTTCGAAACCATCCAGAATAAACAACGGCTGATTCGGATCGACCGAATATTCTTCCTTCAGATTCACCACGCTTGACTTTCCCCGAATATCAATATCCGGCAGTCTATTCGGGTCAGAACCAAACTCATTATTCGGAGTGATATGAAAAGAAGGATCCAACGTTTTCAAACTCTGCAAAACATTCTGACTACCGATCATCTTCAAATCCTCGGTCTTATACGTGGATGTAGAACCGGTAAAGCTCTCGGCTTTTCGCTCGAAAATACCGGTCACAACCACTTCCTCCATCTCCGTCATGTCGGGCATCAATGTGATTTTTATCTCTTTTTGTCCTGTATATTTGATCTCTTGCGTTTCCATTCCGATAAAAGAAAACACTAGTACAAGATCCTTCATCACGGGCATAGTCAACGTGAAACATCCCGCCGTATCCGTCGCCGTTCCCACGGATGTCCCTTTCACCACCACGGTAACTCCAGGCAAAGGCTGTTTCCTGTCATCAACAACTTGCCCTCGAATCGTCATCTTCTCACTCTTCTCCTCCGATACGACCTTCCGTTCTTTGATCACGATAATCCCGTCCATGAAAACATAAGTCAACTTGGTATTCCCAAGTACCTGTTTCAACACATTTTCTACCGTCTCTCCTTTCACGTTAATCGAAACAAGTCCTACAAGTTCTGCTTGCTCCCGATTCATCATAAAATTCAGTTGTGTCTGTTCCTGAATTTTATCCAGCAACGTTTTCAACGTTACCTTCTCCAACTCCAAGTTCACCCGTTCCTGTTGGGCCAGACTCTTGGCCGAAAGCCCAAAAGAACACACACACATCAAAATAAGGCATAACTTCATAATACGTCCAATTTTGTGCCAACGATATTCCACGACACGATGGCAATGTCGATTTTTTTGCATAATTTTGTCATTAAATAGTTTATACTAGCAACAGGTATTGCTGAAAGACTATCCTGTTGCAAAAAATTATTATGGAGGAAGGTGCTGTCACACCTTCCTTTTTTAATTCACAATAATGGTTTTATCCTTTATATCAAATTTCACCCCGGTTGATTCCGTCACCGTGGCCAAAATCTTACGAATATCTTCATAACGCCTCAAATAGCCCGAAAAATGTAATGCCTTAACAGCATCAGAACGGAAAAATACTTCCATATCATACCAACGTGTTAATTCACCCATGATATCCTCAAGCGTTTCGTCATTAAAATAAAAAATTCCTTCTTTCCAAGCCGTATATTGTCGCATATCCACCTCTTTTAACCAAATCTCTCCGCTTTCTCGGCGGTATTCAGCCATTTGACCCGGATGCACGTGTATTTCCTTAGGCGTATTTTTAGCTTTTACACCGATTGAACCTTCTACCAGAACGGCCTGAGTAGATTTCATCCCGTGGGTATTCACATTAAAAGAAGTTCCCAATACCTTTACCCGAATATCATCCGTCATAACGTAAAAAGGAGATTCACTATTCTTGGTCACCTCAAACCAAGCTTCCCCTTTTAGAAATACCTTTCTCTCTTTTTCCGAAAAAGCGACAGGATATTTCAATTCACTATCAGCATTCAGATGTACGATCGTCCCATCCGACAATTCAACCCGGAATTCTCCCCCTCTGGGAACGAGCAATGTATTATAAACCATCTCTTTTTTCTCTTTCCTTATCCCTTTATTATAAGCTATCAGTCCCCCGTTCACTTGTATAGCTTCCCCTTTTTCATCTATCCGAAGCGAATCCTTACCCCCTAATACGATTTGTTTTCCCCCGCTCAACTGTAATACAACCTGTCGCTCTCCGGGAGTAGCATTAGTCACGGGTAAAGCTTCTGGTTTCATCCAAAATAACCAAGATATACCGACTAAAATCAAAACACTACATGCCACCGCGCTTATTCTCCGAATAATAATCCCACGCTGCCTATTTTGCAGCCGACGAAAAGCTTTACGCCCATCATACTTACCACGTCTCGCCATTTCCTCTTCAAAAAATTTCGCCCCCAACATATCCTCCACAAGCAAACTTTCCGAATCATCTCTTTCCTCCTCTTGCTCTTCCGCTAGCTTGGCCGTTATACGCAACACGATCCGTTTGGCTTTATCATCTATATTTTCCCATTTCATCCTTTTCGATTTTAAATACACCTATAAACGCAAAAAATTATGGAACGGGTGACAAGATTTTTCAATTAATTCATTTTTTCTTATTCTAATCGTATTTTCTCGCTAAATTTACATTTATCGAAACATTTTAAAGAGTGACGGAACAAAATAAAAGATAATTTTAAACACAAGTTATCATTTCCCAAGATAATCCGCAATATTCCTTCTTTTCTTAAAAAAGATGGTCAACAACACCCGCAATTTAGTTTTGTCAAAGTGTTCCCGCACGAATAAATAAGCCCGTTTCTTCTGTGTTTTAATAGAATTCTCACTGATATCCATGATTCCGGCAATATCCTGCACTTTCAATCCTTGCAGACTATACAGCAGTATATCCCGTTGCTGAACGGGTAATTGATAAAGAAGTTCATAAAAATAAGAAATTACCTCCTCGCGCAATGCCATTTCCTGAGCCGTTTCCTCATCACTAACCTGCATCTCGTTCCAATTCTCCTGAAAACGCTCCAATAATTTTTTCTCCCGTAAAACACTGACTGAAGCATGGTAAACACTCTTATAAAGCCATGCCGACAATGACTTTACATCCGGGAAAGTCACGGAAGTATTCCACATTTTAATTAAACACTCCTGCACGATATCCTCTGCAATCCCGGCATCCCCCAAAAACTTCTCAACATAACTACATAAAGAGGCATAATAGTGATCATACAACTTTCCCCAAGCTTTCTCACTTTTTGTATTTATACCCTCAATGAATGCTGAATAGTCCATAACCACGTGAAATTACGTGACAAATATACATGATAATTGCTTTTAAAACAAACTTACCTGTATCCGGAATATTCACTTTCAATCGGACATACAACTTTTATCGCAGCACCTTGTATTTTAATACATGATTTCCATCGCTACCCGCAAACAAATAGAATCCGGTATTATTCCCGTTATCAAAGAAAGCAATTGAAAAAGGAGAATTACCCCGGATAGGGAAACCCTTTGACACATCCTTCATGTCAAGCAAAAAAAGACGCTCGCCCTTCTCATCCAACAATCCGATTCGCGTATCTCTGGCTGAGAAGCGATAAGTATAAGGATATCCCAACCCGGCATTATTCCAATTTTTCTCCAACAATAATTTTCCTTGTTCATCATGTACCTGCAACGTGTTATCGTTGGAATAAATAAACTCATTCCGACCGTCATTATTAACATCTTCCACGTTCAACATACCTCCCCCAGTCATTTTCTCACCCTTCACCCGTTGCACGTTTCCCCGGAAATCAACCAATAAAATCTCCCCGTTTGCATCCACAAAGGCTATCTTCGTTTGCCCGCCTTGCTTCGTCAAATAAAGAAGCGTGTTTTCCGGCAGATTCAACAAAGTTGAAACTTTCACCCGTTCTTTTCCTTTGCGATCCAATATATAGAGACGGTAACGATCCGCATACACGATATAATCTTTCCCCTCTACCCGGAAATGATACACTCTGGATGCAATATCATTATCACTCTTGGGCATATCCCATCCTTTCACGAAATTTCCAGATAATTCGTATAGATACAGGTAATGGTCCGCCCCCGGTGCAAAAATCCGGTAATTCTTGTTATTCTCGTAATCGGCCACGGAAATCCCTCGCATACAGGGCGATTTGAAAGCCAACGGGTAACGGGGTAAATAATTACCATTTCGGTCAATCAAGTAAAGATTATTCGCCGTGGAGAACAAATATTGTAACTTTCCGTTCTTGAACATATCTACCTGATACACGTCGCTATTTATCTTACCCTCGATCGGTAACTTCCATAAAATCCGCCCCACGTCATTAATCAAATAGATCGTGTTCCCCTCATCTTGCACAAAAAGTTCCCGTTCTCCCGTATCATGATTCACCACGATAGCCGGTTTCATGCTCATCTTGGCATCCAACTTCGTTTGCCACATCACTTGAGCCTGTTTCTGCTCTACTTCTTCTGTACTTAAGAACAATGTATGATAAAGCATGTCCCCCTCGCAAACCCATTGCAAACCCAAGGAAGAAAACGTCTCCATGCCTTCTTTATTCCGTTCCAGCAAGCCCCGTAACTCCCCTTTCGTCACATTCTCATAATAAGGTAACATCGAGGGAATCTCAGACAAATACATCCAGTTGAATTTGGATGATAATTTCGTTCTTAATTTTTGGTACCACTCCTGATCCCTCACGCTCAGGCGACGCATATAATCACTCGCGTAAGTTTGAATTGCCCGTTCCGAAGAGGCAAAAACCACATAATTATCTTCCACCAGCACATAGTTATTCGCAATACCGCCCAACACGTATCCCCACATTACCTCAACAAAATCCGGCACCGGCATTTTGAAATATCTAATCGTCTTATCTTTATCTAAAGAAAATGTACGATACAAAGAAGCCTCGACCGTCCCGGTCTTTGAAGCATATGATTTCACCATTTTCTCCAACATCCCTCTAGCCAAGCTACCGGCTTTCACGTGAACCACCACTATTCCCTCCTCCTGTTTCCGGGTAGCATCATAAGAAAGAGTTGCTTTCCCCCATTCACCTTTCAACAGAGCTTGCCACTCCTCATCCAGTTTGTCCCCGAAAAGCCGAGTAAACTCCTGCTTCCGTTTCCGTATTTTATCAATCTTACCCGCTCCATAACGATAAGTTTCCAAGGAGGCCAAATAACTCTTTACGTCACTCAATGCCAAAATACTGACACTCTTCGCATCCGTCGGCATCATGGCATCCAATTTCGAATCCTGAGGACTCTGCCCCTTAAACACGATTGGAAAAGCGGCCTTTAACCCATTATAATGCATGAAGCCGTTGAAACTAATCCCGTTCGGCCGGATATCCCCGTCCAAAGCTCCCCATTTAAACCATTTAGCGACGTCTGTCTGTTTCGAAATAAAATCCTTTTGCAACAACAAGGGAAGCAAATCAGAAAAACAAGCCGTATTCAAAAACACGTTCAAACCCGCCCCGGCAGAAAAATAACGATTCACATTCCTGAACCGGGGTGCTTCTCCCTTCTCGCTCTCACTATGATCACTCAACTGGTTTATCGCGTCTTCCACGTACAATTCAGAATTAGAAACCAACACCATCCCGCCGACCACAGCATAACAAACTTCCTCTTTCCCTTTATTTACCACGTGTATTTTCTGGTTATTATATTTTCTCTCCTTCGCCTGTCCCCCGGAAAACATCTTTTGCAAAAAAGCATACACGTCTCCCCTGGAAAACAAACCACTCCGGTTCAACACGTACAAACAACGTATGGATTGTTTTCCCTCAACCCGGATCGCCATAACGTAAGAAGAGGTATCAACCTGACACGCCTGTTTCAAGGTATCAATCGCCCGGAACAACATGCTCTCCCGGAATCTCTTGATTTCACGGTCAAAGGCTGTCGCCAGCTTCGGGGATAAACTTGCATTCGCATTTACATTAATCACCACGGCGGAATTATAAGGAATAAACGATTCCTTCGGTACATCAACCTCCCGTTCTCGCTCGTTCACCCACCATAGCGCAGTCAATATTCCTCCTAAAAGAATAACCCCAAAAACGATTAATGCAATTTTTTTCATCATAGCCATTCAGTTTATAAGGTTTATAAAGTTTATAAAGTATATAAAGTACTTTACGAACTTTATGAACCTTAAAAACTTTATAAACGAAAAAGGCTCCGCCTTTTTCTCTGGAACAAATTTAGTAAAATCAAGCCTTTTTCCTACTTTTGTAAAAAGGAAAATCGTATGAAAAAAATATATACTCTGTCAGAAGTGGAAAACATGCTGACTTGTCGGGGAGAAGAAGAAGCTCGGCTCTACGCAGATGCGAAAAAAATAAAAAACGAAACAATCGGTAACAATGTCTACCTTCGGGGATTAATCGAGATTTCAAACATCTGCACCAAAGATTGCTTTTATTGCGGCATCCGGAAATCAAACACGGAAACAGCCCGCTATGCCCTGTCCGATCAGGAAATCCTCGACGCTGCCGATTTCGCGTACACCCATCATTTCGGTTCCATCGTCTTGCAGGGAGGGGAACGTTCCGACAAAGAATTCGTGGACCGTATCACACGTTTACTACTGGAAATCAAAAAAAACAGTCATGACGAACTCGGAATCACACTTTCTCTAGGCGAACAAACAGAAGAAACCTATAAACGTTGGAAAGAAGCGGGTGCGCACCGTTACCTGTTACGCATCGAAACATCCAATCCCGAACTGTATGCCAAAATACACCCGAATAACTCGCTTCACTCGCACGCAACCCGACTGAAATGTATCGAATCATTACAACGTTGCGGTTACCAAACCGGAACAGGTGTTATGATCGGGCTGCCTTTTCAAACAATAACCGATCTGGCAAATGACCTGTTATTCCTACAAGCCATGGATATTGACATGGTGGGCATGGGACCATACCTGGAACATCATGCTACCCCCCTCTATCAATATCGCCACTTATTGCTTTCCCAGCAAGAACGTCTACGCCTGTCTATTCACATGGTCGCCGCTCTTCGGCTTCTCATGCCGGACATCAATATTGCCGCAACCACCGCTTTACAGGCTATCGAACCCGCCGGGAGAGAAAAAGCACTAGAAATTGGGGCCAACGTGGTCATGCCGAATATCACCCCGACGACCAATCGAACCCTATACAAACTATACGAAAACAAACCGGGAACTCACGAGGGGGCAGCCGAATCCATGCGCAAACTGGAAGAAAGTATTCTGAAAAGCGGTTGCCAAGTTGCTTATGGCTTATGGGGCGACTCGAAACATTTTAAATTTTAGATTTTCATACACATTCCGCTCCAATTTTGTGATTATGAGCGGATAATATGATTATTAATCACAAATCATTACATCATCAAATAACGAGATTTCGAAATGGGGCAAATGCAGCAAGAATCACCAACGCTCCCAGTACGGCAATGATCATCCCAGAAACCCGGTTAATCGTGATCAGCACCCGCAAACGGAATTTTTTACGAAAAATATTAACCAACGTAGAAAGAGTATACCACCACACTCCACCACCTAGTAGTACTCCTATAACAACCAATAATTCCCCTAACATGGAAGACGTCTCTCCAAAAACCGACATCCCGGCAAAAACGGCCATAAAAACGACCACCGTGATCGGGTTGGATACCGTTAAAAAGAACAGAGATAGGTAATCTCCCAACAACCCGGTTTTGCTCACGCGCCCCTGACGTCTCTGTCGGATTTGGCGAATCGGGTTATCAAAATAAATTTTCAATCCAATCCCCACGAGAAAGATTCCCCCGATAATCTGCAACAACAATTCATGAGTTTGCACGGTATTAATCACAAATCCCAACCCGAAAGCAGCCACCGAAGCATAAAAGAAATCAGCAGAAGCAGCCCCCATTCCGGCAATAAAACCCGATAGCGCACCTTTATGTAATGTTTTCTGGATAATTAGAACCCCCATGGGTCCCAACGGAATGGATACCATTAATCCAATTAACATTCCTTTGAAAAGATACAATATATCGTACATCCCTTTTTAATTTTAGATTTAACGATTTTAGATTTTAGATTCCAACCACACAAGCGATTCCTTCTTTTCCATTCTAAATTTTAAATTCTAAATCCTACATTTATAATTCCACGCTATCCGACGAGAAACGGCTCAAAATCGTGTCATCGTTTATCTCCTTTGACAACGACTCTATAGTCTTCATCGGCACGTCAAAAATATCTAAAATTAATAAACCATCCAAACACATACTGAATTTAGGATCAATATTAAACCCGATAATTTTGGCATTCAGTGAAATATATTTTTTCAACAATACAGGCAATTTATCACTTGAAGGCTCAATATCACCGATCATCTTATCCAAAAGAGCAATATCTTTGTGTGCTGCGTCCAGCATAATCTGCACTCCCGGTTGCTCTGAATGAACCTGATATTTGGATCGAGGAAGCACGTATTTTGCCAACTCGTGATCATAATGATTCTCTTGGATAAAACGCATGATCAACTCTTTCGACACCTCCGTGTACTTCCCGCTAATTGTCACCGGACCAATCAAATAACGATACTCCGGATTTTTCAGCAAGAAATAAAGAATACCTTTCCACAACATAAACAACGGAAGCGGCTTACGCTGGTATTCCTCCGTGATAAAAGAACGCCCCAACTCGATCGACTCGTACAGCACTGGCAACATCTCCTTCCGCATCTTGAACAGCGAATGGATATAAAACCCTTTTATCCCGTATCGATCGATTATTTCTTTCCCCTTCCCCACGCGATAGGCCCCGACAATCTTCTCGTCCTCCTTATCCCAGATAAATAAATGGTAATAATAAAGATCGTATTCATCCAAATCTATACTACGATTCGTTCCCTCGCCCACGGCACGGAAAGTAAGTTCCCGCAAGCGTCCGATCTCGTTCAGCACGTTCGGAATCTTCACCGAAGGCGAACAATAAACATCGTAGTTTTTCATGTTAAACAGCAAATAATCCTCAGCGATACCCTCGATCTCTTTCTTCAATACCGCACTGTCTGTCTCCGCTGCAATAGGTTCTGCTTTAGGCATTGCTTTTTGTGATTTAATAAAAAACTTCTTTACTTCTAACGCAGATCCCAACAAATAAGTTTTTGCTCGTAAAAACTTGCCGTATTGGGCAATATCATGAAATGTATTCTGAGTTTCCACGCTAATCGGATTCCCGATTCTTAACTTCACCACCCGGTTCTTCTTGTTCAGCAACTCGGAAGGCAATTTAATCGTCTTTAATACCGGGTGAATCATTCCCAGTAAATAAAACAACAGACTATTAGAACCCTTAAAATAAATAGGTATAACCGGCACTTTTCCCATCTTCACCAACTTCACCACGGATGCATCCCATTCCTTATCCTCCACGTGATTCGAATCCGCCTGGTAAGAGGACACTTCCCCCGCGGGAAAAATACCTAACGGTTTCCCGTCAATGACATGCCGGATAGCTTCTTTAATCACCCGCATGTTGGAAGCGTTTTTCCCGTCAGCCGGTTCCAGACCTAATATATAATCCTGCAACGGATCGATCTTTTTCAACAAGAAATTAGACATGATCTTGTAATCTGGGCGCAATTTACACAACAACCGGATTAATATAATACCATCCAATCCCCCAAACGGGTGATTGGAAACCGTGATAAACGGCCCATTTTTCGGAATTTTCTCTAGATCTTCCTCCTTCACCTCAATCGTTACCCCCAAAGCCTCGATCAGACTATCCAAAACTGCTTCCGGGTCATCATCATGCACCTTTGCATTCAACTTATCCAGTTTATGCAAGCGCAATATATACATCACTAACTTGGATACCAGACTTTCCCGGAATCGGTTCAGTCCTTGGGAGGCAAGTAAAAAATCATTCGTATCAATCAATTTCATTTATATCCTTATTAAATGTTCTATGACTAGAACACTACAATATCTTTTACAACATTATCCCCGACCCGATCATTCAAGGCTTTTATCAACCCCTCCTTCACCATCAGAATCTCGTTCTTCACCACCGAAGACGTGAAACTCACGAATACTTTCCCATCTGAAATCCGCAAACTCTTCGTTCGAGAAGCGATCATCCCCCCCACGACATCCGGCCATACCTGACAAACCTCCCTTTCCTTGAACTGACGGGACAATCCCATCTGCTCCAGATAAAGGTTTACCAGTTCGTCCATTGTCAAAGTCTTTCCCTGCTTCAAAATACTTCTATTTATTTAGTTCTTACTATTCATTCGTTCTACAAAAATACGATTTTCTAAACAACCCAGAACTATTTTAGATCGTAAATTTTAAATCTTATTCCTCTTAAACTTTTTCAAAAAATCCGCATTAATCAACTAACAATCTCATTGTCACCGAATCCTACAATCCAAAATTTAAAATCTAGAATTCTTCAACTTCTCCTCCCTCCACGTGAAATATCTTGTATTCCAGAGCATGTTGCTTCAATATTTCATCAATATGCTCTCGGTTCGTATCTGTAACAAAAACTTGGCCAAAGCTTGTATCCGAAACAATCTGAATAATCTGGCTGACCCGGTCTGCATCCAGTTTATCAAAAATATCATCCAGCAACAACAAAGGTTTCACCCCCTTCTGTTCGGCTAAATAAGCGAATTGAGCGAATTTTAAGGCGGTCAGGAAACTTTTTTTCTGCCCTTGAGACCCTAGTTTCTTCACGGGATACCCCTCTAGGCTCAAATCCAAATCATCCCGATGAACACCGACCGTCGTGTACGTCAATACGCGATCCCGCTCGAAACTATTATGTAAGGATGTAAGAAAATCATCATTCTTTACCGTGGTCCTGTATTCTAGCATCACTTTCTCTCTTCCCAAAGCCACCCGGTTATAATACACCTGAAACATCTCTTCCAACTCTACGATAAACGCCCTACGTCGTTTAAGAATCACGCTACCACTCTCGGCGAGTTGTTCATCCCACACAGACAACATATCAACATCAAACCCTCGTCCCGCGTACTCTTTCAGAAAACTGTTCCGTTGCATCAACACACGGTTATAGCGAATCAATAACTGTAAATACTCCTTGTCACACTGACTGATAACCCCATCAATAAAACGCCGTCTCTCCTCACTCGCCCCGTCGATCAAAACCACATCGGCCGGTGATATCATCACTAGTGGCAACAAACCGATATGATCCGAAAGCCGAGTATATGCCTTTTTATTTTTCTTGAATATCTTCTTTTGTCCCCGCTTCATCCCACAATACACGTCAATCTCTTCATCTTCATATGCGTACTTCCCTTCAATCACGAAAAAAGCCTCTCCATGACGTATATTCTGGGCATCGGGTAAATTAAAATAGCTCTTACACATCGACAACTGGTACACCGCATCCAGAATATTCGTCTTTCCGACCCCGTTATTCCCGATAAAACAATTAAACCTGGGACTACACACAATACCCGCTTCTGCGATATTCTTGTAGTTGACTATATCTAAATTCTTTAAAATCATTCAGTCTTAAATTTTTCAACCTGTATCTAACCTCCAAAAGTAAGGAAAAGAAGAATATATTCCGCCAGACCGATAATTTTTTGCATAAAATTTCGCAGACCCTCTGCTGGTATCAAAAAAAAAATTAATTTTGCACGTTGACGAGCGATACGTCAGGAAATAAGAAAAGTAAACAACAAAAAGTATATAACAATGTCAAAAGAGAAACAGAAACGTGCGGATGGCTTTGAACAAATTGAAGAAGCCACGATTTCAACCGAACAATTTATCGAGAAAAATCAAAAATTACTGATAAGAGGTGTCCTCGTTATCGTTATCGTGGTAGGTGCCATCTTGGGATATTATAGATTTTATAAGGCTCCCTTGGAAGAAGAAGCACTAAAACAAATGTTTGTTGCCGAAAATCTTTTCGAAAAAGATTCATTCAACATGGCTCTTAACGGAGATGGAAACGCCCCCGGTTTCTTGGAGATCATTGATAGATATGGCTCAACCCCTAGCGGAAACTTGGCAAACTACTATGCAGGAATCTGCTACTTGCACTTGGGTGACAACCAGAATGCAATCAAATATCTGGAAAAATTTTCTTCCGATGACGTGATCTTCTCAAGCATGGTAAAAGCCAACTTGGGTGATGCTTACATGCAACAGGGAGATTTCAAGAAAGCTTCCAGCTACTACCAGAAAGCAACCACCGGAACCACCAATATGGTAACAACTCCGATGATTTTAATGAAAGCCGGCCTTGCCTTCGAGAAAGCTAACGATTACAAAAATGCCTTGAGCATGTACGAAAGAATAGAAAAAGAATTTCCGGCCTCTATGGAAGCTGCCGAGATTGAAAAATACATCACTCGTGCAAAATTGAGCATGAAATAAAAACAAAATTCATCATATATAAAAAAAGCTATCCCAAAGGATAGCTTTTTTTATTGCGGATTCCAATAATAAAAATCTCCCTGTTAATACGAGAAGTTCAAACGGATTTTGTCAATTATTTTTATCTCTCAAGCGTCTAGATTCATCAGTATAATAAAGAACCCCCGCCTCAACGAGACGGGGGTTCCTTTATCGTAAAATAACTTATTATTTCTCGAACAATTTACCGAAATCTTCCATAGAGATCTCTTGCTCTTCCAACTTCACGCCTTCTTTAATCACGCTGAAAATCTTGTTTTCCAAAGCACGATCGTATAGACTTGCACGTTGTTTCTCATTCTCTAGCAAACGAACGGCAAAACCGTCTAATTGCTCGTCAGACAAACCGTACAGACCGTATTGTTGTAATTGAGCGGCAGCAACTTCACGACCAACAGCTTTCATATCCTCGTCTTCAACACGAAGATTATTTTCCTTGATCATATCGCCTTTAATCAATTGCCATTTGAACTCGTCGCGGTAAGCATCGAAATCTTTATCCACGGCTTCTTGAGTCAATTCTTTATTGGTAGCTAACATCCAACGTTTCAGGAATGCTTCTGGAAGAACGATATCCTCGTTTTTCTTCAACATCTTGTCACGAGCGTCTACTGTCAAACGATACTCGCTATGAGCTTTGAATTGTTTAGCCAAATCCTCTTTCACGCGAGCACGGAACTCTTCAACGCTCTTCACGTTTCCTTCCCCGTATACTTTGTCAAACAAAGCCTGATTTACTTCAGCATCTACGTAACGTTTGACCTCGCTGATGATAAAGCAAAAATCAGAAGTAATATTCTCAGCCTCTTCTTTGCTTACTTGCAACAAAGCCGCATAATCCGTTTTATTCGGATAAGCTTTTGATGGATTGAAAACGACCTCATTTCCAGCTTGCTTACCTGTGAAAGCCTTTACTTGCTCTTCGTCCTTCATGTGCTCAACCGACAAAGAAGCATCCTCGATGTGAATTCCACCTTCTTTCGGCTTGCCGTCAGCACCCAGCTCGATCAATTCACCTTTCACGTACTCCGATCCCTCGATCGTGTCAACTGAGGTCAACTCACCGTTACTCTTGCAAATGCTTTCAATTTGTTTGTCTATCATTTCATCATCAACCTTGATGACATAATAAGGAACTTTCTCTCTCTTGCTCAACTTCACATTCATCGCGGGAGACAAAGCGATATCATAAACGAATTCGAAACTCTCCTCGTCCAGATTCAACTCTTTCTGATCAGTCTCACTGGGAAGCGGCTCACCCAAGATATTCAAATCGTTCTCTTGGATATAATTAGACAAACTCTCCCCGATCAACTTGTTGATCTCCTCGATCAAAACGGCTTTCCCGTACATTTTTTTGATAATCCCGAAAGGAGTTTTCCCCTTACGGAAACCGTCGATCACCGCTTTCTTCTGATATTCTTTCAACGCGTCGCTCACGCGAGTTGCGTAATCATCCTTATCCAATTGAATCTTAATGGTTGCATTAAGATCGTCGATTTGGTTCTTTGTTACATTCATACTTCTTTATGATAAAACAATAAATTGATAAAACAAAACAAAAAAGCCACCTCATTGTAAGGCGGCCATCTCTTCAAGTGCGGGCGAAGGGACTCGAACCCCCACGCCTTGCGGCACTAGATCCTAAGTCTAGTGCGTCTACCAGTTTCGCCACGCCCGCTTGCTATTTTGACGGTGCAAATATATAGCTTTTTTACGAAAAGCAAAACGATTTGACCGTTTTTTTATTTTTTCCTGCGTAACTCGAAGTTTTTTCCGAGATACACTCTTCTAACCTCCGGATCATTAGCCAATTCCTCTGCCGATCCCGCCTGCAAAATACGACCGTCATACAACAAATATGCCCGGTCGGTGATACAAAGCGTCTCCTGCACGTTATGGTCCGTGATCAGAATTCCGATATTTTTCTCTTTCAACTTGATCACGATACTCTGGATATCCTCCACGGCTATCGGGTCAACTCCCGCAAAAGGCTCGTCCAACAGGATAAACTTCGGGGCGATCGACAACGCTCTGGCAATCTCCGTACGTCTCCGCTCACCTCCCGACAACTGGATACCCTTGCTCTTCCGGATATGCTGCAACCCGAATTCATCCAACATCTCCTCCAAGCGGTGACGTTGGTAATCCTTTGGTAAATTACTCATCTCCAAAACTGCCTTGATATTATCCTCCACGCTCAACTGACGAAAAACCGAAGCCTCCTGCGCCAGATACCCGACACCAAGCTGTGCCCGACGATACACGGGCTCCTTCGTGATCTCCGTGTCATCCAAGAATATCCGCCCGCCATTCGGCTTAATCAATCCCACGATCATATAAAACGAAGTAGTCTTTCCGGCCCCGTTAGGTCCCAATAAACCAACGATCTCCCCTTGTTCCACGTTCACGGAAACCCCCTTTACCACCGTACGGCTCTTGTACTTTTTAACTAAGTCCTCAGCTCTTAATATCATATCTTACAGTTTTATCGCGCTAAGATAGTCTTTTACTATTGAAAATTGAAAATTGAAAATTGAAAATTATCAGAAATTTAGGTGAATCGAGAAATTGATCGCAAAATTATCCACTTTCTGCCCTAAACGATCGCCCCTGTGCGTCAATCGCCAGATCGCATCTATACGGAGAATTCGGAAAATATTCTCCACACCCACACCCGCTTCGATGTAAGGCTTAGACACGGAAGACATACCCTCCGGGAATAAAAGGATCGCTTTGGTATCTGCCAGACTCCCGTTATTCTTGTCCGATAACGTTCCCCACAAAGCCTTCACGGTAGCCACCTCTCGCCATTTCAACCGTTTCATCAACGGGATCTTACTCAGGAAGAATCCCCGGAAATGATGTTCCCAGAATACCGCTGCCCACAAATCCGAGGCAAACTCGTAGAAATTCATACAGGAAAAAGCATACGGATCATAAAAATAGGTAGCGTTTCCCTCATGCAACTTCAACAAAGGATAAGGAACCTTGTTAAAAATCTTTCCTCCCGATACCATGAAATCACTATACCCAATCGGGGCAATATTCACGTCATGCTTTATCGACAATTCAGCCCGATAATACTCGTAATTTCCGTTCAGAACACCCTTCAACCCGGCTACCAAATCAATTCCCACAATCGGGAAATCCGATCCCATCGAAGCCTTGTCAAATGATTGACGTACTACAATCTCGTTTCTTGACAAACGAGTTCCCAAACGGAACTGTGTCGTGCGAATCTGGCTAACTTCTTCTCCATTTGGACGCACAAAACCTACATATTTCGTGGGAAACATCTGCCTGTATTCCATCGCAAAAATATTCGAGAACCCCTGCCACCACTCTTTCTCGTAGCGGAAATCAAACGAATTGATCATTGTCAGTTTATCGTTATTCCCTCTTGAAAATATAGAACTCAGGATATTCCCTGTTGAGAAAGCATTTTCGCTCGCTCCTAACTGGAACACGTCATGCCGCCCGCTAATCGTCAACTTCGAGGTTGGTTGGTTATTAAACATATACTCGACCGTCCCCCCACCTTTAAATTTTTCATCCTTCGTACTATAGGCCCCGTATCCTGAAAGCCGTATCCGTTTACTGAAATCGCTCGTAGTCTTCACACCAAGCTGGAAACGAGCACCTTCCAACTTATTAAAACTAATCAATTTGTAATAAGGACCAAATCCCACGTACTTTGTATTATAATATCCCAGGAAAATGGTCTGAATCATATCATATATATTCTTATATAGCGGCACGTTCTTAATCGAATCCACCATATTATATATATTCTGCTCTTTCACGCTCAACTCGTAAGGACGCACGGACTGCCAGTAATTCTCGTCATTCTGGAGAACATTTTTATTAATAATCACGTCATTATCCAGCTTTTGAATATCCGCCGGAATCTCCTCGTTCACCTTCACGTTCGAATAATCAATCTGCCGATGCCCCATAAACGAGATCAATTTGGAAGAATCTTTCATCTGTACCGTGAAATCCGCCAGAATCTTGTCCTGTTTCAAGAACCAAGTCGAATCATTAATTAACTCGTTGGTATTCTCGATTGCCAAATCCTTGATCCAGTTCACGTTCAAACCTTTCGTCATGCGAAGTTGGGCGGATTCCAGCGCCCATGTTGTGGAATCAATATTCACCTCCCCGTCAAACACAGGTGTAGACTTACCTTTAGGATGAAAACGTATCTTATAAATTTTCCGTCCCTCCTTCTGCACGCTATCCACTAGGAAATATTTATAATATAGTAAACCATGTTCACTCAGAGGACTGGCAAAATTTACCTCGAAAATATTGATATAATTATCATATAGATTCACATTCACGTGTAAATGCCCCGTGAACTGCGCTAGACTATAATCCTCCTCGATACCAGAAATACGACTGGCTTTCACGATCTCCCTGGATAACTTCGGTGAACGACGATAGTAATAATCAGCCGATGCCTCGGAAATCATTACCGGCAAATAAGCCTTTCCCGTGATGGCCGACGTATCCATATACTGGAACACAAATCCGAAATTCTTCTGCAACTTCTTGTTCTTGAACTCCGGCTTCATATTCGCCACATCCAACTCCATTTTAGTATAAGTCGTGTAACTGTATGATTCCTTCTCGGCCGGATTATTTTTCTTCTTGTTCTTCGAAATGTTCCGCAAGATAGCATGAGCCGGATTCTCCCCCGGCTTCACCTTCACCTCGTCCAAGTTCGTCACGATCGGAACCAGCTTGAAGTCAATTGTGTTAAAAGCACCCTTCTTGATCGCCACTGTCTGACGCTCGTAAGACACGAATGAAGCCATGATCTCACTGACCTCCTCCCGCGTCTCTATATTATAATTTCCATCGAAATCAGTTGTCACCCCGATCGTGGTACCCACGAATATGATACTCACCAACGGCATCGGCTCGCCTGTTTCGGCATCCACAACTTTTCCTCTTACCTTTGTCGTCTGAGCCTCAGACACAGACACCCACGCCAATAAAAACAATACAAAGCATAACTTTACATGAATCATAACGATTACATAATTTTAAATTCTAAATTCTAAATTTTAAATTCAAGTGACCATACATACAATCTAAAATTTAAAATCTAAAATCATCAATTAAACCACTCCTTCCCGCAATATGTCATGTATATGCACCATTCCTTTATAATGATTATCCCGGTCCACGACCACCAACTGGGTGATACTATTCTTTTCCATCATCCGGTAAGCGTTGTATGCCAGTTCATCCTCCGATATCGTTTTCGGCGATTTTGACATGACATCTGCTGCCATCAACCCGTCTACATCATCATATTTCTCCATCATCCGTCGCAAATCTCCGTCCGTGATAATACCCTCCAAACGTTCTTCTTTGTCCACGATGGCCACCGCTCCCAAACGTCCTTTTGACATCGCCAGGATAACGGGACGAATCCCGGCTTCCCGAGTGATGCAAGGTCGGTTTGTATTGTCATAAACATCCGATACTCTCGTGTACAAACGCTTTCCAAGACTTCCGCCCGGATGATATCTCGCAAAATCCCGACTAGAGAAACTGCGACATTCAATCAAACACATTGCCAATGCATCTCCCAGCACTAACTGTGCCGTAGTTGAATTTGTGGGAGCTAAATTTAACGGGCATGCTTCTTTTTCCACTTTAGCCTTCAGCACATAAAGCGCATTCTTGGCCAGAAAAGAGTCGGTATTCGACACCATGGCCACGATATTATTATTTCCATTATTTCGTATCAACGGAATCAAAACTTTTATTTCTGGGGTATTTCCACTTTTCGAAACACAGATCACCACATCCTCCTCCCGGATCATTCCCAAATCCCCATGAATAGCATCCGCAGCATGCATAAACACGGCAGGAGTACCCGTCGAATTCATTGTTGCCACGATTTTTGTCGCAATAATTGCACTTTTCCCGATCCCGGTAATGATCACCCGACCTTTAGTTTCATAAATTAATTTAACAACAGCCTCAAAATCGTCATCAATATAATTAATCAGATTTTGAATAGCTTCTGTCTCATCCTGAATCACTTTACGTGCAACCGATTTTATGTCTACCATGCCTCTTTAATTATAAATATTCGTCCGAAAGTCATCCTTATAGCAAAAAAAATAAAAAACTATTGTACTTATCATTTTTTGCTATAACTTTACTAGGGACAAAAGTATCATTTTTTATGATAGGTCAAAAACGAGTGATGACAGATTTATTATAGAATATATTGTTTGTAAAAACAAATTAAATTATAAATTTGCGCACCCGTGTAGAAATGGGGTGTGTGAAAATTAAAAAAACAATGGGATTACAAGTAGATTTACATGCTAAATTAAAAGAGTATTTCGGCTTTGATAACTTCAAAGGGAACCAGGAGGAGATAATAAAGAACGTCCTTGCCGGGAATAACACATTTGTACTGATGCCGACAGGAGGGGGTAAATCTTTATGTTATCAATTGCCCGCACTAATGCTTGAGGGAACGGCCATAGTGATATCACCACTAATCGCTTTAATGAAAAATCAGGTTGACGCCATGCGCTCGTTCAGTGCATCCGAAGGTGTTGCCCACTTCATGAACTCGTCTCTCAGTAAAAGTGATATTTTAAAAGTGAAAGAGGACGTGTTGAGTGGCAAAACAAAGCTATTATACGTGGCCCCGGAGTCTTTAACTAAAGACAGTAATATCGAATTCCTGCGGAAAGTACATATTTCATTTTTCGCGGTTGACGAAGCGCACTGTATATCCGAGTGGGGACACGATTTCCGCACGGAGTACCGAAAAATCAGACCGATCGTGGAGCAAATCGGGAAAGCCCCGATCATCGCGTTAACGGCTACGGCCACACCGAAAGTTCAACACGACATCCAGAAAAATCTGGATATGCTTGATGCACAAGTATTCAAATCATCCTTCAATCGCTCTAACCTCTACTACGAGGTGCGCCCGAAGGTTGATCCGGGAAAAGATATTATCAAATTCATCAAGAACAACGAAGGAAAATCAGGAATTATCTATTGCCTGAGCCGTAAAAAAGTAGAAGAACTTACCGAACTCCTTTGCGTGAACGGTATCAAAGCCGCCTCTTATCATGCAGGAATGGATGCCTCAGCTCGTAGCGCCAATCAAGACAAATTCCTGATGGAAGAAGTCAACGTGATCGTGGCAACCATCGCTTTCGGAATGGGGATCGACAAACCGGACGTACGTTTCGTGATCCACTACGACATCCCGAAAAGTCTGGAAGGCTATTATCAGGAAACAGGACGCGCAGGACGTGACGGCGGCGAAGGCTATTGCCTGACATTCTACAGCTATAAAGATATTCAGAAATTGGAAAAATTCATGCAGGGTAAGCCCATTGCCGAACAGGAAATCGGGAAACAACTCCTCATGGAAACCGTCTCTTACGCGGAAACCTCTCTCTGCCGGAGAAAAGTACTTCTGCACTACTTCGGTGAAAACTACGAAGAGGAGAACTGCGGGGCATGCGACAATTGCCTATTCCCCAAGAAAGAATTCGAAGGGAAAGAATACTTAATCGATGCCCTGAACTCTATTCTTGAAGTAAAAGAAAAATTCAAGGTAGAACATCTTGTAAATATTCTTCTCGGAGAAACCGATTCTATAATAAAATCGTATAAACATGACGAACTGGAATCTTTCGGGGTCGGATCGGAAAAGAATGCACAATTCTGGCACATGGTATTCAGACGTGCACTTATTGCAAATTATATAGAAAAAGATATTGAACAATACGGGGTCATAAAACTAACAGACAAAGGCCACGAATTTTTAAAAGAACCTAAAGATTTTATGCTGATGGAAGATCATAACTTTGAAGAATCAGAAGAGAAACTTCAGGAAAAAGGGGGAGTATCAGCACTCGACAACACCCTGTTTGCCATACTGAAAGACTTACGGAAAAAGATTGCCAAGAAAAACAATCTGCCTCCGTACGTGATTTTCCAAGACCCGTCTCTGGAGGATATGTGTACCAACTATCCAATCACGCTGGAAGAATTAGCCAACATACAGGGAGTAGGTTCAGGAAAAGCTCAAAAATACGGACAGGAATTTGTTGAAGTCATCAAACAATATGTCGAAGACAACGAAATAGAGAGAGCACAAGACTTGGTTGTCAAGACGGTTGCCAACAAATCCAAGTTCAAAGTGTACATCATTCAAAACATTGACCGTAAGATTGATCTCGAAGATATTGCCTCTGCCGAGGGCCTGACCTTTGAGGAACTGATCAAGGAAATGGAAGCCATCGTCTTCTCCGGGACAAAACTCAACATTGATTACTATCTCTCTCAAATCCTTGACGACGAGCAACAACAAGAGATCATGGATTACTTCATGGAAGCCAAAACCGACAACATCGCGGATGCCTATGAAGAGTTCGACGGCGATTATTCCGAGGAAGATCTCCGTCTGATGAGACTGAAACTACATTCCAAACACGGAAACTAGAATAAAAAAGCTACCCTAGGGTAGCTTTTTTTATTCCATCCTATCATCATCACGTCAGGCAGGTGTTGTATAAACTGAAATAGCAAAGCTTCATCCCCCGATTTTCGGGTCCGAATTACCAAAGTTACCCGATAAGTAGTCATATCACCCAGCTTTGCCGATTCCGTAGAATAAGAACTGATTGTATGTTTTTTCCGGTTTATTTCATCCGTAACCTGTTTAATCACCTCCTGACTGGTTGTCGTGAAAACAAGTAACACGTTTCGCTGATTCACTCGTTGGAAAATATATCCCAATCCTTCCAACCCCAAAAGAGTCAACAACATGGCACAAATCCCCAACCAATACTGTCCGGCCCCGACGGCCAAACCGATTGCCGATGTCGCCCATACGCCTGCCGCTGTCGTCAAACCCCTCACAAACAACTTCTGTATAATAATCGTACCGGCTCCCAAAAAACCGATACCGCTCACCACCTGTGCCGCAATACGACTCGGGTCCAACCCGATCCCCGTATCCCCAAGAATATCCCAAAAACCATATTTGGAAACAATCATAAAAAGAGCACTTCCCAGGGCCACGAGAAAATGCGTACGAAAACCCGCTTCCTTCGCCCGGTATTCTCGATCCAAGCCGATAATGGCACCTAAAATCCCGGCCACTAGCAATCTAAAGAAAAAATCCCATGTCATCATATCATGCCTCCTTTACTATAAACCTGATCTTCACCACAAATATAAACCAATCTACGCAAAATTGCGTATGAAGGATACAATACTGTAAAAAAACTTCATAACGTAGAACATGATTTTACTCCTCACGTCCATATTCATCCTTGGCTATGTTCTTATCGCCCTGGAACATCAAACTGGAATCAATAAAAGTGCCATCGCCCTCCTTTTGGGAATTTCGCTATGGACGCTAATCCAACACACAGACAATGAAATCGTCGAACATCTAGGTGATATCGCCGAGATTCTTTTTTATCTGCTGGGCGCCATGACCATCGTCGAATGGATTGACACGCACGAAGGTTTCGACTTGATTACGCGCCATATCACGACCCGGAACAAAAGAAAACTATTATGGATCATTGCCCTGATCACGTTCATCATGTCTTCCGTGCTGGACAACCTGACTACAGCCATTGTCATGATCATGTTACTCCGCCGCTTGGTCAACGATCAACAGGAACGATGGATATTCGGTAGCATCATTATCGTTGCCGCTAATGCCGGAGGCGCGTGGACCCCGATCGGGGATGTCACCACCATCATGTTGTGGATCAACAACAACATCACCTCCTTGAACGTCATCCGTCATCTGTTTCTCCCAAGCCTTGTTTCATTGTTCATCCCGTTGGTAATCTCCACGTTTTGGTTACATGGCAAAACTCAACCACAACTCAATTCGGGAACAAACCCGACTTTGGCTATTTCCCGAAGCGAGCAAATAACCATATTAACCCTCGGAATTGCCAGCCTGTTATTTGTCCCTGCCTTCAAGGAACTCACGAACCTCCCCCCTTTCATGGGAATCATGCTGGCCCTCGGATGCGTGTGGGCATACACGGAAATACTCTATAACCGGAAGAAAAAAATCACCCCGGACAAAGTACATCGCATTCCCTCCATTCTCTCAAAAATAGATTACGCCACGCTTCTTTTTTTTCTGGGAATCCTCATGGCCGTGGCCGCCTTACAAATTGCCGGGGTACTCGACCGGATGTCCTCTTTTCTGAATGACAAACTACACGACGTGTATCTTATTAATATTATCATCGGCTTCCTTTCCTCGGTTATTGATAACGTTCCTCTCGTAGCCGCCGCAATGGGAATGTACCCGCTCACTCACACGGATGCCACCCTATCCCCCTATCTGGTGAACTTCACCACCGACGGAACATTCTGGGAACTCCTGGCTTACAGTGCCGGAATTGGGGGTAGCATTCTGATCATAGGTTCTGCCGCGGGAGTTGTCGTCATGGGTATGGAACGCATCAATTTCATCTGGTACATGAAACACATCACGTGGATCGCCACCCTGGGTTACCTGGCCGGAATCGGTGTATATTATATTCAAAAAATGTTTATATAAGTTCATTAAAAAAGGGAACTTCCTCATAGAAGCCCCCTTTTATATCGTCAAACAAATTATCCCAATCTGTTGCTTATGCCTATTCCGTGTATCTTATAATCGTTTGCTCCCGATCAGGACCGACAGAAACAATCTTCACCGGCACTCCGGTTTCTTCTTCCAAGAATGCAAGGTAATTATTGAATTCTTCCGGAAACTCATCTTCAGAAGTCATCTTCGTCATATCACATTTCCACCCCGGCAACTCAACATAAATCGGTTTCACACCTTCCGTAATATCATACGGGAAATAATCCACCTCTTCTCCATTCACCTCGTAAGCAACGCAAGCCGAAATCGTATCAAACGTGTCCAGCACATCACTTTTCATCATGATCAATTGAGTCACGCCATTAATCATGATCGAATATTTCAATGCCACCAAATCCACCCAACCGCAACGGCGTCTACGTCCTGTCACGGAACCGAACTCATGACCCAGATCACACAATTTCTCCCCGATCTCGTTCTCTAATTCCGTGGGGAACGGTCCGCTACCCACGCGGGTACAATAAGCCTTGAAAATTCCGTACACTTCACCTATACGATGAGGAGCAACACCCAATCCCGTACAAGCCCCGGCACAAACCGTGTTGGAAGAAGTCACGAACGGGTAAGAACCAAAATCAATATCCAACATGGTTCCCTGCGCACCCTCGGCCAGTATAGACTTATCATCATCCAACAAACGATTAATCTCATGCTCACTATCCACGAACTGGAATTGTTTCAGGTACTCGATAGCTTCCAGCCACTCTTTCTCGACAGTCGTCAAGTCATACGTGAAATTCAGACTTTTCAATATTTGCTCGTGGCGAGCTTTCGCCTTGGCATATTTATTATCGAAGTCATGCAGGATATCTCCCACGCGCACCCCGTTTCTACTAATTTTATCCGTGTATGTCGGCCCGATACCTTTTCCGGTAGTTCCCACTTTAGCATCCCCTTTGGCTGCCTCATAAGCGGCATCCAGGAAACGGTGAGTCGGCAGTATCAGATGTGCTTTCTTGGATATATGAAGTTTCTTTCTCAAATCATGACCGGATGCAGCCAATGCTTCTGCCTCAGCCTTGAACAAAGCAGGATCGAGCACGACTCCATTTCCGATAATATTTACCTTATCACCTTGGAATATCCCGGAGGGGATTGAACGAAGTACATATTTCTGACCTTCGAATTCAAGCGTGTGTCCCGCGTTAGGCCCTCCTTGAAAACGAGCCACGACATCATAGTTCGGGGTTAACACGTCAACTACTTTACCTTTACCTTCATCTCCCCACTGTAATCCCAACAATACATCTACTTTCATCTGATATTATTTTTTATAAAACAAACATGCAAAAATAATATTTATTTCTTACCTGCCAACTTACAATTGTGACAAATACCATAAATATAGAGCATGTGATGATGAACGGAGAAATCATATTTTTCTTCAACATGTTCCACGATTTCTTCCAACCGGGAATCGGCAAACTCCTCCACCTTCCCGCATATTTTACACACGATATGTTCGTGTTTCCGGTTATTGTACGCACGTTCAAACTGGGCGATATTATTACCGAACTGGTGTTTTATAACCAACTTACATTCCAGCAACAAATCTATCGTATTGTACAACGTGGCACGACTGACCCTGTAATTTTTATTCTTCATGAACACGTACAGGGATTCTATATCAAAATGTCCGGAATGAGAATAAATCTCATCCAAAATGGCGTATCTTTCGGGCGTCTTGCGATGTCCCTTCTGTTGCAGGTAAGTGGTAAAAATCTCTTTTACCGTCTCCTTTATTTTTTCCATTGAGTCCAAAGCTAATTCAATTTACGACATTGCTAAGTTACAATAATTATCCGAAGAATTCTCACTATTTAGACGAAATTTAATTTAGACATCCAAATTCTCAACTCTAGAAACGTTCTCCACGCCCTTCAGAGAGGCAATTTTCATCATTAAGTTGTTCAAATCGGCAGTATTATGCACGTACAGATGAATCATTCCCTCGAATATCCCGTCCTTCGTCTCGAAATGCACCGTACGCATATTCACGTTACTCTCCTTTGATATGATCATCGTGATATCACTCACGATCCCGATACTATCAATCCCGTTCAGCTTAATAATAGCCAAGAAAGACATAATCTTGTGACTCACCCACTTCACGGGAACAATCTTATCCCCGTGACTGGACATCAAGCGAATCGCTTCCGGACATTTTCGTTTATGCACGGTAATCTTATCTCCGTCGATTTTCATTCCGACCACGTCGTCACCCGGAATCGGGTTACAACAAGGTGCGACAATAAAATCAGAAGCATCTTCGGCTATATCATTGATCACCTTATCTTTTTCTTCTTTCTCCGGAGCGACTTTATCTTTATCACTCTTGAAGAATTGCAGCTTCCAGTACTTGACAAACTTATTCTCGGATTTCTTTTTCAAAGCCTTGCGTACATCCTCGATATCCAAATGCCCCTTGGCAAGACTAACATACAAGTCATCCTTATTTTGCAATTTCAAATGCAACAGGGCTTTATTCAGATTCTCTGTTCCAAAAGGCAATTTCATATCCTCCAGCAACTTCTCGAACATAGTAGTCCCGATACGGATTTGTTCTTTCTTCTCCCGCCGGAAAATCATGAGTATATTATTCCGCGCCTTGGCCGTCACGATAAAGTCCAGCCAATCACTCTGGGGCTTCTGCTTGTCGCTGGTCAACACCTCCACCTGATCACCACTCTGCAACTGGTGACTCATGGGAACCAGCTTGTGATTCACCTTTCCCCCGATACACGAGTTCCCGATTTCCGTGTGAATATCGTAAGCGAAATCAAGTACGGTAGCATTTTTAGGTAAGGTACGCATCTCCCCTTTCGGCGTGAAGACCCGAATCTCCTTGGCGAAAAGATTCAATTTAAATTCATCCAGGAATTCCAAAGCATCTGTTCCCGGCTGTTCCAACATCTCCTTGATACCCGCCAACCACTTGTCGACTTCGTTGCTAGCCTCGGCATTATCACCCTTATATTTCCAGTGTGCCGCCAACCCCTTCTCGGCGATCTCGTCCATACGGCGGGAACGAATCTGCACCTCGATCCACTTCCCACCGGGCCCCATGACCGTCAAATGCAACGCCTCGTAACCATTCGCCTTGGGTACGCTCACCCAATCCCGAATACGTTCGGGTTTCGGGCTATACATATCGGTAATCAAGGAATAAATATTCCAACATTGCCACTTCTCTGGCTGGTTATCCTTTGGCTCGAAAACAATTCTCACCGCAAGTAAATCATATATCTCGTCAAAAGAAATGTGTCTACGCTGCATCTTAGACCACACAGAATAGACACTCTTCGTTCGTGCCGTAATTTCGTAATGATACCCGCTTTCCGTCAAGCGCTCCCGGATCGGGGCAATAAATTGCTGGTATAAACCGGTATGCTCGTCCCGGTAATCATGAATTCGTTGCTCCAACTCTTGATACTCAACCGGGTTCTCGTACTTCAGACTCAAATCCTCCAGCTCGGTTTTGATCGCGTGTAATCCCATACGATGAGCCAAAGGAGCGTATATATAAAGTGTCTCGCTGGCAATTCTCACTTGTTTATGTTCGGGCATGGAATCAAGTGTTCGCATATTGTGCAAACGATCGGCAATCTTAATCAGAATCACCCGCACATCATCCGCTAAGGTCAGGATCATCTTTCGGAAACTCTCGGCCTGTTTCGTCGTGTTAGACCCCATGGCCTCGCTAATTTTCGTCAGCCCGTCAACAAGCGAAGCAATCTTCGGCCCGAAAAGATTGGCTATATCTTCCACCGTGTAATCGGTATCTTCCACCACGTCATGCAACAGAGCAGCAACAGCAGACTTTGTTCCCAACCCGATCTCCTTCACCGCGATCTTCGCCACCGCCAAAGGATGCAATATATAAGGCTCCCCCGACTTCCGTCGAACTCCCTGATGAGCTTCCCTGGCAAACTCAAACGCCCTGCGGATCAGTTTCACGCTCTCTTCCGTTGTTCCCTTTCGTAAAGATTTAATCAAATCATCGAAAGCTGCTTCAATCATTTCCTGCTCGTTCATAAAACCTTAACAATTTTAGATTCAAAATTTTAGATTCCACCCGCACAAGGCGGGGCCCATTTTTTGATTTATGATTTCCGATTAGATGATTCCAGCTGTACTAGACTACGTTTTTAACAATCACTTAATCATTGAATCGCCAATCACTCAATAGTTTCACTCTAAATTTCAAACTTCACAGCTCCGTGTGCCTCGAAGTAACCTCCGCCTGCATGAACAAAGCTGCCATTTTATCAAACATTCCACCCTTTTCCGTTGTCAGGAATTCAACCTTCCCCCCACGAGAAAGTTCACGTTCCATTTCGGGATGACGCTGCAAATAATCCTTCAGACTCCGGGCCACAATCTCACCCTGCTGTATGACCGAAACGCCTTCCGGGATAAAACGATCAATTACACCTCTCAACAACGGGTAATGCGTGCAAGCCAACACCAACGTGTCAATCGCCGGGTCTGCCTGCATGATTATATCTATATATTTTTGCACGAAAAAAGCCGCTCCCGGGGAATTTATCTCGTTATTCTCAACGAGTGGAACCCACATGGGGCAGGCTTGCTGCGTGACTTTAAATCCTTTTTCTGAATGTATTTTAGCGATCTCCAACAGATATGACTCGGAAGCAACCGTTCCTGATGTAGCCAAAATACCGATATGCCCGTTCGTAGTGAAGTCAGCCACCGCCTCCACGCTGGGCCGGATAACCCCCAGCACCCTACGCCGGGGAGCAATCTGTGGCAAATCGACCTGTTGTATCGTCCGCAAAGCCTTTGCCGAAGCCGTGTTGCAAGCCAAAATCACCAACTTGCACCCCATACCGAACAACTTCACGACCGCCTCCCGCGTGTACTTGTACACCACGTCAAAAGATCGTGTTCCATAAGGCGTACGGGCATTATCACCCAAGTAGATATAATCATACTCCGGCATTTCTTTGACAATATCTTTCAATATTGTCAATCCCCCGTAACCTGAATCAAACACCCCGATCGGACAAGACATAAATCTGTTATTTTTAATTTATAGCTGCTAATATACCTTTTATTCCTTAAGAATGCAAAAAAAAGTCGCCTTAAACAGGCGACTTTATTCCTTGCAATATATAAAATTATTGAATACCTAATTTTTTCTTTACCAACGGTAAGATATCCTCGCTATTATCAGCCGTGTACAATAATGCACCCTGACCAAAGTTCGGAGTAGCAGCGAAAATATAAGTGAAACCACCTTCTTTACCTACAGCTTGAACAGCATTCTGAATTTTCGTGATAATCGGGGTCAACAAATCTTCCTGAGTTTTGGCCATCTGCTCTTGAGCCAAACTTTGAAATTGCTCAATTCTTTGCATCAACCCTTGGATCTCCTGTTCCTTAGCAGTACGAGTTAATTCCGTGTATGTTTTTGCGTTAGCTTGATATTCTTGTGCCAATTTCTGATAACTCTCATGCATTGACGTCAACTCTTTTCTGATCTCTGCTTCCTTAGCTTCCAGATCCTGTTGAGCTTTTTTAAACTCCGGCATACTAGTCATAACTTTTTGAACATCAAGATGACCCAACTTGATCGGTTTTGCTGTTTGAGCAGTAGCGGCAAAAGCAGCAAATATAAATGCTACTAAAGCGAATAATTTCAATGTATTCTTCATAATGTTTGTCTTTAAAATGATCAACAAAAATAATAAAATAAATTCCCTTTTCCTAGCCTACATACATAATGTATGCAAACAAGACCAAAATTATTTAGTGATTCAGCGATTTATGATTCTATGATTTTATTAAAATCTCAAAATCACGGAATCAAACAATCACACCATCCTTAAAATTCTTGTCCAAGTACGAAGTGGAACTGTGAACCACCCGCTCCGGAACGTCCCGGTACATCGTCAAACCCGTATCCCCAGTCGATACCTAGCAAACCGAACATCGGCAGGAATACACGCAAACCAACACCGGCAGACCGATACAAGTTGAACGGCTCGAAATCTTTCAATTCATACCAGGAATTACCCGCTTCCAAGAACCCTAAAGCGTAAATCGTTGCCGATTGTGCCAAAGAGATCGGGTAGCGCAACTCCATCGTGAACTTGGAGTACAGGCTCGCGTCTGAAGACTTCGGTGCGATGAAAGAAGAACCGGCATTCGTCAACGAACCGTTTTCGTAACCGCGTAAACCGACATACTCTCTACCGTACAAACTATATCCGGACATTCCGTCACCTCCCATTTCGAATCCCTCGAACGGAGATTTTTTATTCTTATCATAGTAACCTAAATATCCATACTGAGCTGAAGCGTACAATACTAACGGACGTTTCTCGCTACGAGTCAAAGGCATAAACACCTTTCCGCTGAACTTCCACTTATGATACTCGATCCATCTGTATTTAACCTGATCCTTCTCGGCCTCGAAATGACGACTAGAGAATAAAGAATAAGGCGGAGTCAACGTCAAGGAGAAAGTAAACTCACTACCTTGTTTCGTGAACAACGGGTTATCAATAGAACTTCTCTTGATCACCGTGGCGATAGACAAGTTGTTGGAGTTTCCGTCACTGAATATATAATACGGCCAATTCTTCAACTGATAACGTTGGAAAGAAACCTCATTATACATCGTGAACCAGTTATCCGGCCAGTTAATCCGTCGTCCTAATCCCACGCTAAGACCATACGTCAACATCAACTGACGTGAATCGTACATCTGAGACGTGTTACTCATATAATAGGAATTCCGGTAACTACTTGAATATCCCGTTTGACGAGAGAAATACATGGACACACTCAAAGAATTCGGCTTTCTTCCTCCCAACCAGGGCTCACGGAAAGACAAACTGAAAGAGGTATAATATTTACCATTCGTTTGGGCTTTCAAACTGAACGTCTGACCGTCACCCTGCGGGAGAGGACGATAAGTATCCCAGTTAAATATATTACGAATCGAGAAGTTCGTGAATGTCAATCCCACAGAACCGATGATCATACCGGCACCCCAACCTCCGGAAAGCTCGATCTTATCATTTGCTTTTTCAACCAAATCAAACACGACATCTGTCGTCCCGGCTTCCGCATTCGTATTTGCCAAATCGGGTTTTATTTGTTCCGGATCAAAATGTCCCATATTTGCCAACTCGCGGGCACTCCGGATAATATCCTCACGACTGAACAACTCTCCCGGATAAACATACAATTCCCGACGAATCACGTGTTCATGCGTACGATTATTTCCCCGAATGATTACTTTATTAATAGTAGCCTGGGGGCCTTCAACCACCCGAATCTCCAAATTTATCGAATCTTCTCCGGATATCGTTTCCACCGGAATCAAACGAGAAAAAAGGTAACCGTTATTCTGGTACACGTTGGAAACAGCATCGTCATCCGATTGCATTCTTTCTCCTAAATATTTACTATTATATACATCACCTTTCTTGATATTCAGTACACGGCTCAATGTTTCGGAGTCATAAATCGTGTTACCGACCCAAGAGATATTATTAAAATAGTATTTATTTCCTTCCTGCACGTTAATATAAATTCTCACCCGTTTCGGAGAAATTTGAACAACACTGTCGGAAAGAATAACGGCATCCCGGAATCCCTTCTCGTTGTATTTATCCACGAGGTTAAATTTATCTTCATCGTAATTTTTCTCGATATAATTGGCTGACTTGAAGAAATTCATAAGAGATTTCTCTTTGGTTTTCTTCATGGCCGCTTTCAAACGACCATCTTTCATCAATTCATTTCCTTCAATAATGATCTTATCAATCTTTATCTTATTGTGCTTTTCAACGATAGCATCCAAAATCACGTGTCCTTCCTGATCTGGGTCATCCCGTTGAATAATCCGGATGTTCGTGTTGTAATACCCTTTTTCTTTCAAGTACTTTTCGATCTGTATCTTCAAATTCGACTTCATGAAATCATTCACCTGCGAACCATAGACCAGATTCATTTTCTCCTTAATCTTGTTCTCCTCTGCTTTTTTCAACCCGACATAATTGATCTTGGAAAGCTTGTGGCGTTCCTTCACGTAGAAAGCCAGATACACTTTATCCCCCTCGATCTTATCGACAGCGATAGACACGTCCGAAAATAATCCCTGATCGTACAATCTTTTAACTGCCCTCGTGATGGCCTCTCCCGGAATTTGTACGGACATCCCGATAGATAATCCAGCCAATTGAGCTAAATAAACATCATCATAATGATCACCGCCACCAACTATTTTCACTCCGGCTAACTCGTAAGTTTTGGGTGAAGAATAAAAAATATCAATTTGCTGTGTTGTATCCGCAACTTCTTGGGCTTTTGCCCCACAAACACACAATATAAAAATTAATAGAAACGTTATTTTTCTTGTCATCTGAGTCACTTTTTTAGTTGCTCTCCGGTTAACCCGAATCGTCTTTCTCTTTTTTGAAAATTACGAATGGCCAAATATAAGTCTTCTTTTTCAAAATCGGGCCAAAATTTGTCAAGAAAATATAGTTCGGTGTACGCTAATTGCCATAAAAGGAAATTACTTAACCGACATTCACCGCTTGTCCGGATCATCAAATCAGGATCAGGAATCCCCGCGGTCGTCAAGTAATTAGAAAAATCCGCATCCGTAAACGCCTCTACATCTTCAACTTTCCCATCCGCAACATCCTTCGCTATTCGCTTGGCTGCTGTCAAGATTTCCCACCTGGCCCCGTAACTCAAGGCCAACACGACTGTCAACCCCGTGTTCGAAGCAGTTTTATCAATCAACCCATTTAATTTTTGCAACACTTTCTCCGGTAAATCCCCCAAATTTCCGATGGCCTTCACACGCACATGTTTCTCCATCAGGTTATCCGTCTCCGCGAGAATAGCATCCACCATCAACCCCATCAACACATCCACCTCCTCCTTCGGGCGATTCCAGTTCTCGATCGAAAAAGCATACAATGTCAAATACTTAACACCTATTTCCCCGGCCGCTTCCATGACCGTTCTTACCGCATCCACTCCTTTTTTATGACCTTCCCATCTTTCTAAACCGCGACTTTTTGCCCATCTTCCATTCCCATCCATGATGATCGCCACGTGTTCCGGTACATTCTCTACATTCATACAATTGAAAATTGAAAATTGAAAATTGAAAATGACTTCTCAATCCCAATAAATTTAATTTACCTATTTTATATTACTTAGTTCTCAACTCTTTCTCAACTCTAAACCCTAAACTTTTAGTTTTTATCTTTTATCTTATTCCTCCTGTCTTCCCCCCAATTCAGTTTATTCCGCAGGGTTTCGTAATAACTATGATCGGGCATCTTCACTACATTCATTTTAAAATCGCCCGAAGATATAAATAATTCGTGATTATCCGGCATAGTTTGCATACGAGAATCTGCACTCAGCATAAAATCGCCCGAACGACTCTCCACGATTAAACGAATTTCCGCACTCCCGGGTACGATCAAAGGACGCATATTCAGATTGTGCGGGCTTACCGGCGTAATAATTAAATTATCGCAACCGAAAGCCACGATCGGGCCCCCGCAACTCAGCGAATAAGCCGTAGACCCCGTCGGCGTGGCCACTATAACCCCGTCGGCCCAATAAGTCGTGAGATATTCGTCCCCGACATAAGCATGTACTTTCAATAAAGAAGATCGCTCGGTCTTCAATATACTAATCTCGTTCAAAGCGTAATTAAAAGATGCAAAGGGATTATCCTCGATCTCGAACTTCACCAGCGCCCGCTGTTCCACCTCGAACTTCCCGGCACAAAGCCAGTTTATCGCCTGTGGAATCTCCTCTTGTGCTATATTAGCCAAAAAACCCAATCTTCCACTATTTATTCCCAACACGGGGACCCCTAAATCCTTCACGCGTACCGCCGAATCAAGAAACGTCCCGTCCCCGCCCACGCTAAACAAAACATCCGTGTCCTTCTCGATCTCATCCTCGTAGAAGGATTGAAAATAATCCGCAGCCGGACACTTCTCTTTCAAAAAATCATAAAACGGCTTGTAACAAGCTAAACGAACTCCACGATCATTCAAATCACGCAACATCTGTTTAAAATAGGGATAAAAATCCTCATGAATCACCCGCCCGTATATAGCTACTTTCCTAATTCCTAAACCCATTCGATTTACTTATTTTAGATTCCTGATTTTAGATTCTCTCCACACAGATCTAACGCTTTTCCATTCTAAATTCTACATTTTAAATTCACATTTCCAAATACCGAAGCAACTGCCCGTACCGGTCCTTCAACTCTTCATTAAAATCCTCTCCGGACACGAAAGTATTCTTTATCACGTAACGATAACGGATAAAAGTATCCAATATCGGTTCTATACGCGCGACATTCACTTTTAGCGTAATCTCCACCTTGTTGGAATCCGGGTTACACGTCACGTAACAACTCAGCACCTTTGCCTCGTTATACTCCACGATCTGGGCGACCTCGGCCAAAGAATAATCAATTTTATTCACTTCCAGCACGATGATCCCCCCCGGATCATCCACGCACAACAACTTATCAATATTATGCAATATATCCGTCAACAAAATCGCACCCTGATACACGTTTTTCCGGTTCAAAACCGGTACTACCGACAATAATTGAGACGAAACAACCTCGATCACGTCGTACACGTGCATATCCTCGTAAACATAAGTTGCTTCCCGGGGAATATCCAGCTTCCCGATCGGATCATTAATACTCCCGTGAGCATACATGATTTCATCGGACAAAAGTCCGATATAGGTTTCCCCCTCAATCACAGGCAGATGTGACACTCGAAACAGATCCATCCATCCCAACGCCTGAGCACAAGTATCATCTTTTTTCAGTACAGGAACGACATTCGACAGTAAACTTGATGCAATCATATCTATTTCATTTCTCGCCCTAAAGATACATTATTTTCCCCACTAAATTTCACCATTAAAATAATTTTCAATTTTCAATTCTCCATTTTCAATTATATTCTATATTTGCCACGTAAATTTAAAAATTAGAGAACATCATGTTACCAAAATTTCTAATTGCAGACAATTCCCAGGAAGCACCGGATCTTGTATACGTCGTGCACACGGAAAAGCCTCAATGTATTATCCAATGCGATATGGATGGTTTTTATAACAACCAGAAAATTTACTGGATCGACGAAGAACCACTTTGCGCGGACGATATTGAAACCCTCATGGAAGAAGCCGAAGAATTTTTCGAGGCAGAACTAGAGAATCAAGAAGAATTATACGATGAAGACGACAATTAAATTGTCGTCTTCATCGTATAAGTTACCCACGAACTTGCAACCTGCAGAGCCAAAGGCTCAACCTGCAACCTGTAACTCAAAAAGCAACTCATTGCTTTTTGAATTAAAATTCGTACCTTGCAAAATTATTTGCTAAATCTACAAACCTAGAATTATGTACACGAAGAGTGATCTCAAACAATTTAAGCGCAGGGGGATTAAGCCCGAGCAAATTGAAAACCAGCTTGAAAATTTCAAGAAGGGTTTTGATTTCGTGCAAATCCGGGATGCGGCAACAATCAACAACGGGATCCATAGCCTGAATGACGAGCAGGCTGATGAATTCATCCGCATTTTCGAGGAAAAAAGAAACACGTTGAAAATGGTGAAAATGGTACCGGCTTCCGGTTCGGCTTCACGCATGTTCAAAGCCTTGAACACGTTTTTCAACACCTACACCGGTAGTGACGAGGACTACCTGAAATATCGACAAGACAAAGAACCGGGAAGTATTTTCTCGTTTTTCGAGAAACTAAAAGAGTTCCCGTTCTATCCACACCTGAAAGAAGCTCTTTACAAAGATCGCCACGACCTGGATAAATTGCTTTGGAAAAATCAATTCATCCTGATCTTGGAATATATCCTGACGGAAAAAGGGCTTAATTACAACGCGACACCCAAGGGATTGATCGACTTTCATATATACAAAGATCATATCCGTACGGCAGTCGAAGAGCATCTGGTTGAAGCGGCACTTTACGCCAATGACGACAAAGTCGCCCACCTGCACTTTACCGTTTCGGAGGAACATATCGGGAAATTCAAAGCTCTCATGAAATCCGTTCTCAAAGAGTACCAGAAAACGTATAACTTGAAATACGATATCACCTACTCCATCCAGTCCCCGGCGACAGACACGGTAAGTCTCGACTCGGAAGGCAATTTATTGAGAGACAACGAGGGAAACATCGTATTCCGTCCGGGAGGGCATGGAGCGTTAATCCATAACCTCAACGACCTGAAAGAAGAGTTGATATTCATCAAGAATATCGACAACGTGGCTCCAGACCGGAATAAAGCGGACACGATCAAATACAAAAAAATTCTTGCCGGGGTACTATTGAAAACCCAGAACCGTATTTTCGATTACATGAAAATACTGAACAAAAAAAGTAGTATCACGGAAGAGAAGTTAAACGAAATTGAACAATACATTTACGAGAACCTCGGCTACAAACCGCAAGAAGGTTTAACTCACGCCAGCCTGAAAGAGAAAGCCGCTTACCTGAAGCGACTACTCGATCGGCCACTGCGCGTGTGCGGGATGGTGAAGAACGAGGGCGAACCGGGAGGTGGTCCGTTCTGGGTCGAAGACAGTGAACACGCGACACGTCTGATGATCGTGGAAAGCGCACAAGTCAATCTGAAAGACCGGAACCAGAAAAAAATATTCACACAATCAACCCACTTCAACCCGGTAGACATCGTATGTAGTACCTATAATTATAAAGGCAAAAAATACGACCTGACGAAATTTATCGACAACACGCAAGGATTTATTACCAGTAAATCACTCGGTGGTAAAGATATCAAAGTCCAAGAACTTCCGGGTTTATGGAACGGGGCTATGGCCAACTGGAACACGCTGTTCGTAGAAGTACCCTTATCCACGTTCACCCCGGTAAAAACCGTTTTTGACTTACTACGTTTCGAACATCGCAACGTGTTCAAAGTCGAATAACATTATAATTTATGATTTACGATTTATGATTTGTGATTTCATGAGATCCAAAATCATAAATCGTAGATTCCCGTTAAACGTCAGCCCGTGGGCTGGAATCTAAAATTTAAAATCTAAAATTTAAAATTAATTCATGGAGAAGAAAAAAAACTACTTGTTACTGGTGTTGAGAGGATGCGCCATGGGTGCCGCGGATGTTATTCCGGGAGTTTCGGGAGGTACCATCGCGTTCATCACGGGTATTTATGAAGAATTAATCAACTCTATCCGTTCCATAGATTTAAAAGCGTTACGCCTTTTGGGAAGCTTCCAACTGAAAGAATTCTGGAAGCATATCAACGGGAACTTCCTGATTTCCGTCGTTGCAGGTATCGCCATATCCATATTCTCGTTGGCAAAATTGATGAAATACTTGCTAGAAACACACCCACTTTACATTTGGTCCTTTTTCTTCGGTCTTATTATTATTTCCGCGCTCATGGTATCAAAAGAGGTAAAAAAATGGGACTTATTCGCCATCACCTCTCTAATTGTCGGGGCCGTGCTCGCCTACACGATTACCGTGCTCACTCCGACCAGCACGCCGGAAACATGGTGGTTTATCATCCTCTCCGGGGCGATTGCCATTTGCGCCATGATCCTGCCGGGAATATCTGGGGCCTTTATCCTGTTGTTATTAGGAAAATATGAATTTATCATCACGGCCGTCAGTGAATTCAACATTCCGGTTTTAATCACGTTCTTGGTCGGGGCCGTGGCGGGAATCATTTCATTTTCACACTTGCTATCTTGGTTACTAAAGAATTATCATGGTATGACCGTATCCATGTTAACCGGATTCATGGTCGGCTCTCTGAATAAAATCTGGCCGTGGAAAATTACCGACACGGAATTAATCAACGGGGTTCCTTTCGATATCGAGAAGAACGTTCTCCCCGGAACTTTCGAACAAGCCACCGGATCAGATCCCCTGATATGGCAAGCCATACTCATGTGTATCATCGGCATCCTGCTCATCTGGGGAGTTGAAAAACTAGCTGTTGTACTAAAAAAATAGTCTATAAAGTCCATAAGGTCTATAAAGTTTGGGGTGTCCCTCGGACAGAGTTTGTAGGCAGCTAGCTGCTATAGACAAGGCGCCCCGCAGGGGGCCACTGACCTTATGGACCTTATGGACTTTATGGACTTTATAAACTTTACAGACTTATGAATCTTTTCGGATTACTCGGATTTCCTTTAGGCCACTCTTTCTCCAAAACCTATTTCACAGAAAAATTCAAAGCGGAAGGTATCAATGCAGAATTTGTCAATTTCGAATTCGAAGACATCCGACAAATGCAACAAATCATCAATAGCACCCCCGATTTAAAAGGCTTTGCCGTCACTATCCCCTATAAAGAAAAAATCATTCCTTTATTGGATCATATCAGCGAGGAAGCAAAAGCCATCGGAGCGGTCAATTCCGTGAAAGTGGAACACACGCCCTCCGGCCCCGCCCTAACCGGGTACAACACGGATGTACTGGGTTTTAAAGAATCCCTGTTACAATTCATTCCCCGTATCCCCGAGCAAGCCCTTCTTCTGGGAACCGGGGGAGCCTCCAAAGCCGTCAGGCACGCCCTCGAATCGCTGGGAATTACCGTGATCACGGTCAGCCGTACCCCCCGTACCCTTTCCGACATCTCTTACGATCAAATTCCCCGGTATATCTCCCGAAGTCACCTGATCGTCAACGCCACCCCCGTCGGCACGTGGCCCCACGTAACGGACTGCCCGGACATCCCTTACGATCTTCTCACTCCAGAACACTACCTTTTTGACCTCGTCTACAATCCCGCCGTTACCGAATTCATGAAACGAGCCCAGCAGCAAGGCGCCCAAACCCGCAACGGTCTACAAATGCTCCAACTACAAGCCGATCACTCATGGCAACTCTGGACGAAAAATTAAAATACAAGCGAAAAGAAAATACGCAATTCAATTAAAATCATTAACTTTGTTATTGGCAAACAACCATTTAAATAGACTATTTTCTATTTGAGAGACCGAATTATTTTCACATGACTACCCCTTTTCAAGGAAAACATTTGGGATAAACTGCACTTTTACACGACCATAGTCTCACTTTTAGGCCATATCTAGGCGACTTAGCCCACACTTAGCCGCCACCTAACCGCCACCTAACCGCCATTTTAGTAGGCAATAAGCTTTTTTAACGCTTTCAAAAAAGCGGAATCCCGGATCATAAAAAGAATTGCTTATAGACTATTCCAACGCCACGGGACAGCTCATCCCCAATTTATCCCTTGCTTATCTTCTTCAATTGTGCATGCGGTGTCCAAGAAAATTTTTGGCACGGCTGAGTGTGTGGATATCGTGATCAGATCGAAGTGAATCAGACATCTTATTTCACTTCATGGAGGGGCTATAAAGCCCCTCTGCTTTTTGTTCTCGATTTAAACCGGAAACTCATCACGGTTAAATCATCCGACTGTTCCGCTCCCCCAACAAAAGCATCAACATTCGCTATCACGTTTTCAACAAGTTCACGAGGAGCAAGATCGGCATTATTCGCTATAAAATTAAAAAACGATCCACTTTATAGAATCTGGATTGTTCATTCTGCGCTTCCGACACACCATCCGAATACAGAACCAATTGGGAACCGGGCGCAAAATAACACTCCTGTTCTTCATACTCGTAATCGGAAGTCACACCCAACGGTAAATTATCATTTGTTTTAAAGAAAGATACGGTGCCATCCGGGGCAATTAACACGGGATAAGGATGTCCCGCATTACAAAACCTCAACCGATGCGTGTTCAGATTCAACACCCCGGCAAAAAACGTGATGAACATACTCGGATTCTCAGTCCGAATCAGACTGCGGTTCATCAGATTCACAATATAATTTAAAGAAGTATCTCGCAAGGCCAAAGAACGCATCTGGCTGATCGTTGTCGCCATAAACAAAGAAGCCGGAACTCCCTTGCCGGAAACATCACCTATCGCGAACCCGAATTCATCTTCATTTAGCATCAGGTAATCATACAAATCCCCTCCTACCTGACGGGCCGGACGCAAAACGGCATAAATATCAATACATTCTGCTCCCGGCGTGGGTACAAATTGCTTGGGAACCATTCCTAACTGAATATCATGAGCAATACGTAATTCACTTTCAATCTTCTCGTTGGCAGTCGTCGTACTCCGCAATTGATCCACGTATTCAGTCAACTGTTGCTGCATGAAAAGGAACGAATCATACAATTCCCCCAATTCATCTTTCGAGCGGATAACCGGTAGCGGAGTATTAAAATTACCCTCCGCGATATCTCTGGCCGAAGAAGCAAACACCATCAACGGTTTAGTAATTCGTCGTACAGCCAAAAAACATATAATATAAATGAACAGTAACAAGGACACGAAACCGATTAACAGATACATGTTGAACTTGCTCAATTTACCAAACACTTTTTCATAGGGACAAACAACTGCCATGTACCAATCCGTGGCAAATACCGGGGTGTAATACACGTAAGACAATACCCCGTCATCTTTCACGATCATGCTACCGCTTTTCCCAGCCGCCATTTCATTTACCAGCACGGTAATATTCGTATCACGGGATTCTTTTGCCGTCTCGAACATATTCTTGCCAATCGTGGTCTCTCCCTCCTTGCGCAATATATAACGCCCTTTTTTATCTATGATGACCGTGTAACTCCCCTCGTAAGGTTTCACAGAATCAATCAGATCCCGCAACCAACGATTGGTTAAATCCACGGAAAGAATCGCGATTAACTTATCCTTTTCGTCATGAACCGGTACGGCATAAGAAGTGGTTATCACGTCCGGATCGCCCGCATCCCGATACGGTTTACTCCAGTAGCGTTGTTTTCGAGCCCCTTTATACCAACCTTTCTCGAAGTAATTATAATTATCACCCCCCACCTGGATGGTTTTCACCTGATCACCATCCATATATGAATAAGGTGCGAAATAATGTCCCTTTCCCGGAAAATAATAAGGTTCAAAAGCGATCGCACAACCGAAAATCTCCCGGTTGTCCTCAACAATCCGGCGGGTTATGCTAAACAGAGAATCCGGCTCTTTTACATATTCAACAATCATCCATCCCAGATTATCCGGAATTTTTTCTACTTTACTCAACAACGCGCTCACCCGAAGGTTAGCCCGGTCTGCCATACTCTCGATCTTATCCTCGGCTTCTTGAGACAATGTTTCCGTTGAATAATGATAAAACACTCCTACCAAAACAAACGAGAGAAGCGTAATAAAGGATATTACATATAAACTCAATTTAGCAGGAAAAGATCTCTTATATCGTCCAAACATAACAATTATCAATTGGTAAAAAGTGTCTATCAGTTGCCCTATTCTAAGGCACGAATATACAAAAAAACTATAAAACAAATTATAAAAAAAGAATTATTCAAAGTGGGTTTCCAAAGTTATTTTGACAAACAAGCCATAAAGCCGCAACCTACGAGGAGAAAAGCGTCATCCCCTTTGCCCTTCAAGTTCAAAGTTTATAAAGTCCATAATAAACTTTTGTCCAAGATATATTTGTTCTTATAAAATATTAATACTAATTTAGTCCCGAAATAAAACCGGAAACGTTTTAAATATTAGTGCGATGTACAAACCGTCAGAATATTATTTCGTTTTAGCCTACATCGTGGGCGTGCTTAAATTATTCGGGGGACTATGAAAATTCCGCCGGAATAATCCGGATATTATTTTCTTGGCGACAAACTGTCGCTTCTTTCAAGCAAGACAAACAACTTAAAATCAATAATCTTATTATTATGCAAAAACAACTATTATTAGGTGTTGAAGCTATTGCACAAGGTGCCATAGATGGAGGTATTTCCGGCGTATTCGCGTATCCGGGAACCCCTTCAACAGAGATCACGGAGTACATTCAGGAATCGAAACAGGCTATTGCCCGCAACGTTCACCGGATGTGGTCAGCGAATGAAAAAACAGCCATGGAAACGGCCTTGGGTATGTCCTATGCCGGGAAAAGAGCCCTGGTATGTATGAAACACGTGGGAATGAACGTGGCTGCCGATTGTTTCATGAATGCCGCTATCACCGGAGCCAACGGAGGTATGGTTGTTATCGCTGCAGATGACCCATCTATGCACTCATCACAAAACGAGCAGGATTCACGTGTCTACGGTAAATTTGCTTTAATTCCGATCATGGAGCCTTCAAATCAACAAGAAGCATACGACATGACACGTGCAGCTTTTGATTTGTCTGAACAAATGGGAACTCCCGTGTTGTTAAGAATCACGACCCGTTTGGCTCACTCCCGCGCAGGTGTTGAAACGAAAGACGCCAGAGCCGAAAACGAAATGCGTCTACCGGAAGACAAACGTCAATTCGTATTACTCCCCGCTATCGCAAAAAAGAGATATAAATTATTGTTAGATAAACAAGTCAAATTCGAAGAAGCTTCTGATAACTCTGCTTTCAACAAATATATTGACGGTGCAGACAAATCTATGGGTATCATCGCTTGCGGGATTGGTTATAACTACCTGATGGAAGTATTCGGCGGAAATTGCCCTTACCCGGTAGTTAAAGTAAGTCAATATCCTCTTCCGAGAAAAATGATTACAAAACTGGCTGCAAGCACAGAAAAATTGCTCGTACTGGAAGAAGGTTACCCGATTATCGAAGAAGCAATAAAAGGTTATCTTGAAAAAGAATGCGTGCATGGACGTTTGGACGGCACTCTTCCCAGAGACGGAGAATTGAACCCGGATCACGTGGCTAAAGCATTCGGATTGCCCTCTATCGAAGGCGCTCCTGTTCCGGAAATCGTTGTTCCACGTCCACCGGCCCTTTGCGTGGGATGTAGCCATAGAGACGTGTACGCGGCATTAAATGCCGTGATTGCCGAATACCCGAACGCTCGCGTATTCTCGGATATCGGCTGCTATACTTTAGGAGCTTTACCTCCATTCCAGGCGATCAATTCTTGCGTGGACATGGGTGCTTCTATCACGATGGCCAAAGGCGCTGCCGATGCAGGATTATTCCCGGCAGTATCGGTGATCGGAGACTCTACCTTCACGCACTCCGGAATGACCGGGTTGCTGGACGCCGTAAATGAGAAATCAACTATCACGATCATCATTTCCGACAACGAATCTATCTCCATGACGGGTGGACAAGAGTCTTCAGCATTAGGACACCTGGAAGCAATCTGTCGCGGAATTGGTGTTGAGCCGGAACACATCCGGGTATTACTTCCCGTTCCGAAGAACCATGACGAATTGTGCCAGATCATCCGCGAGGAAATCGAGTACAAGGGTGTATCCGTGATCATTCCGAGAAGGGTATGTATCCAAAAAGCCAGCAGAGACGCCAAAAAAAAGAAAAAATAAATTGCTCTAAACATTCAGTGATTTAATGATTTATGATTCCGTGATTCATATTTATAATAATAATCACGGAATCGAGAATCACCTAATCACAGAATTATTAAATTTAAAATCTAAAATTATGAAAACAGATATTATATTAGCGGGTGTCGGTGGACAAGGAATCCTTTCTATCGCAGCAGCATTAGGCTCTGCCGCCCTTACCAATAACCTGTACATGAAGCAAGCCGAAACTCACGGAATGAGCCAGCGCGGTGGAGACGTACAGTCATACATGAGAATATCCGACAAACCGATTTTCTCGGATCTGATTGCCAAAGGAACTGCCGATATCATCTTATCCGTGGAACCGATGGAGGCTTTACGTTACTTACCCTACTTGAAAAAAGGCGGTTACGTGGTAACGAACGCGACCCCATTTATCAACATCCCCAATTACCCGGAAGTTGAAACTTTAATGGCTACATTAAAAGCTCTTCCTCATCATGTAATTATCGACGCTGACAATATCGCAAAAGAAGCTGCCGGAAACGTACGGGCCAGCAATTTCGTGATGATGGGTGCCGGCTCCCCGTTTATCGAAATCCCGTTCGAATACTTGGAAAAAGGTATCGAATCTATTTTCGCTCGTAAAGGAGCTGATATTGTAGAAATGAACTTGAAGGCACTGCGTGCCGGACGTGAATTCGCACAAAACTACATTAAATAATCGGAATTTAGAGTTATGTCAGAAGTCATTTTTGAACATTCTCTTTTACTCAAAACAAAACACCGGGATCATGATATCCCGGTGTTTTTCGTTTGTTATATAAAGACCAATTAGTAGGTTATACGAGTTCCTGAATTCCTATAAATAAAATTCTTGGCTAACCCCGTTCCCGTGTAGCTTTTCACGACTGTCGGGTTAATATCGGGCGTTGAACCTTCCCGATGATAAACCCGCAACACCCAATTTCCCCCTTTATTGGATAGAATACTGAATTCATCTACCGGTGTTACCGTACTCGGATCGGAAGAGTGCGCAAGATGAACAATCTCTTCATCCGCAGGAATAGTGACCACATTCTTCTTCTCTGTCTGGTTACTCGGATTATAATAATGGACCACGTTGTCGCCTTTCGAATAGTAGATGACACCACTATAAGCGGGAGGTGTGGATAATACGCCATAGCCTTGTATTGCAAAGACTTTACCGTTAACTACATCAAAAGACTCCGGAATCGTCCGTCCGCGATACCCGTTATCGTACATGGCATAGTAATTCTGCATGATACTGACATTGATTATCCACAAAGAAGCCACTCCTGTGGCACGATCTTTCACAATGGCATACGTCCCACCGTTGGAAGTCGAAGAATAAGGCTGCACACCCATATAAATCAAATCACAATTGGTAAAATATACTTCTCCAACCGGTTTCAAGGTAAGCGGAGAAGCCGATTCGATGGCATTCTTAATAGCAAAATGTTTTTGTACATAATATCCGACAAACTCCCCGGCATTATCATCATAACACAAGCAACTACTACTGCCGACCGCCACGATTGAATTAAGCTTTATACCTTCGTTCGGGTAAGCGTATCCGAATTCACCACCTCCGCCACCACCGATATACTCGAAGTGAACAGCATTATTATTCATTAACATAAAACCGCTTGTATTCGCCCAAACTCCTTGAGGTTTCTTGATGGCAGGCACTTCAAGGAATGCATCGTTCCATCTTTTGAGTTGTTTCATACTCGTACCCTCGTAAATTCCCAAATCGTCATCCGTACAAACCATATATGCCGGTTGTAGATTCTTTCGGGTACGGTTTCCTTCTGCATCGTACACGTAATAAGAATATTGGTTATACTCGTAAGTTGCCCGTATCGGTTTCCCCGGAAGACTCTCCCCGTTTATAGCCTTAAGGACATTCGCATTAACCAAACCGTTACGATCAACAAAGTCCACATCCGTATACCCGTTCTCATATTTCAACACATAGTAACCTTCACTGAAGAAACTGGCAACCACCAACTTCGATTTATAGAATGCCGAGGTCCCGTTTGTTTTATCCGTCACTTTAAACACCAATTGATAAGTTCCGGGCTCCAAAGAGACTGTATAATCGAGTTTTTTAGTCACGCTAAGCGTGTCGGAAGGAGTACTGCTGGTGATTGTTCCCGGATAAGCATACCACACGTAGTCATACAAGGATTCATCTCCTTCTATTGCCGGATCGATCACTAAATCCTCCAACACAAGTACGGAATAATTTTCTTCAATTCCCGATTTTATGGTCGGTGCAACAACTGCCGGATCTTCGTAATCATAATTACCCGTGTCTTCCACACAACCGACAAAAGATACACCCAGCAGTATCGCGTACAGATATATTATTATTTGTTTCATAGTTTCCATTCTTTAGAGTGTTTAATTTGCTTCAGGGAATTCAACCCGTGTACCGTCAGCCTCGTAAATCGGGCCATTAAGCGCCTCGAATTCGGCCAGCTTTTCCCGTGCTTTAAGTTGCAGATAATATCTGTAATCCGTGATTAAATCTTCATCAAACGTGTTGTACCCGACATACTCGATAATAAACCTCATCTTTTCCTGTCCCCACTCCCCGAACGTGGCCTTATAACTATTAGGGGCATCCCACTTAACGGGTTTTGTTGCCTTAGCGGTAATTTTGACGGTATATTTCGTGCGGTCTTTAATTCCTTGCACGAAATACTCGTTGGGCATGATCTCCAGATCAAGCCGGAATTCCTTAGTATCCATTTCGGATGTACGGGTCATGATAATCGGAATCGTGGCCACGACCTCGTTTGCCGGCATAACCATCCGACTCGCAACATACGAATTATCAAAAGCCACGTAATGGACTCCTGCAATGGCCGCATCGGGCTCCCCGGCATTAGACTGCACGATAAGAAGCGATCGGGCCTCACCGGAGGGCATACCCGTGAGTAACACGTCAAGCCATACCGTATCTACCTGAATAGCTCCCCCTAAAAAGAAGGAGTAAGAAGTGCTATCAAGTTGAGGAGCATCTTTGCTGTTCGTACTGTAAATACTCCTGAAGAAGAAAAGGGAACTTTCGTCTTCAAATGTTTCAATTTCGTTTTCCTTACAAGCGACAAGCGTCAGCATGGAAAGCATAAATAAAAATCCGTATTTTATCATTTTAATTGTCATAATTTAAGATCAATTTATTCAAATGTCATTTGAGATTCCGGGAAAGGAAGTTTGTAACTTGCCTCGGTGACCTCTTTTGCCACAGGCCAGGATAACGTACCGTACGCGTAACGTTTATAGAAGAAAAACATTTGTCCCTCCCCGTAAAATTCTTTGCGATACTCTTTTTCAAGACGCTCCTTTACAGCATCCGCATCCGTCAACGTGCCATCAATAGAAGCATCCAGAACACGTGAAAGACGGTAAACTTTAAATAAATCTTCACGTCCGCATTCCGTGGCGATAAAATACATCTCAACCAGCCGGATCAGAGGGATATCCGTTATTGCTGTCACGGTACTACCCGACTCGTTGTACTTTTTGAAATAGTTAAAAGCCGCACTCGCTAAAGGAACAACCCGACTCTCCCACAAACGGTTATTCCGGTAACGAATATCGGAAGAATGAAGCGTAGTTTCAAAAGCAGTCTTAAGACTGGTTTCCGATTGAGTGTATGCCGTGCTATAATTAAAGAAAACAGGAGTCAAAGTCTGGGTAGCCAGCGTGCTGTTCACGGCAAAAATTTGTTCGGTCGGGAACGTCAACTGACCATTATTGGCTTCGGCATCACTTCCAAGCGTGAATTTGGATTTCGCATCGTTATCCTGAGCATCAATCACGACAAGAGCGTTCTCCAGGGCTTCGGTTTTCTTGCCGATCCATAGATAATAGCGTGCTTTCGTTGCTTTCACCGCATAATAATTAAACCTCACCTGACGGAAATAATGGAATTCGTCTTCCGGGTGCGGCAAATCCTGATTGACTCCTTGAAGGTTATCCGGAGAATTCAAAATCGCATTGGAATAAGTCAGAATCGGGTCATTAGCCAACAACTGTTCGGCATTATTAAGATCTGTCAATATATTGTCAATCACTTCCTGGTATGACACGGCAAGCAATTCCTGAGGATTTTTAGTCACCATCTTCACGTAAGGAATGGCCTTATCCCCGGCCTTCACTTTACTCGGAATAGGTCCCCAGTAACGCAGTATTTCAAAATGCAGAAAAGCACGCAGCCCCAACGCTTCTCCCTTGATTAGCTCATAATTCCCGTTAGCAAATAAATCTTTCTTCGCGTCAATATGCTCCAAAATCGAGTTAATATTAATGATCGTCTGGTAATATTGTAACCAGACTTTTTCAAGCAGATCTTTCGTGGAGGTTTGAGTAAAATCAAAATTACTGATATAATAGATTTCCGCCTGTGATGAATTTTCAGATGGAATCGTCCAGTTCTGTGCCATCATTTCGGGTAATTTCATCGTCGTGTTGAGCCCGTAAAGTTCCGGGGTTGCCATCCTGATATACGCCCCGGTAAGTACATCCTTGAATCCTTGCTCGGATTCGAACATAGCCGTCTGGCGCATTTCAAGTTCCGGTTGTATATCCAGCCATTTATTACACGAGGTAAAAATCAAGGCCACCGGAATGAGTAAATACAAGTATATATTTTTCATCTTCATGCTGATTGATTATTATTTATAGTATTAAAACCTTGCCGATATCGAAACCGAAAATTTACGTGCGAAAGGATAAGAAAGTCCCCGCTCTTGCTTGACCGTCGAAAGGTAAAAAACATCCTCTGCATAAAATCCCAAGGACAAGTAATCTATAAAAAGATGTTTTTTCAGCCATTCCTCGTTAAATTCGTAATTAACATTCAGCGTGTTGAGAGTGATCGCGTTCTCTTTCATCACGAACCGAGAAGAAGCGTTAGTCGTGTTGAAATCTTTGATATTCTTGAATTTTACAATATCTCCGGCATTTTGCCAACGGCCATACAAAGCCCGCTTGTCAAGATTACCCCAGCGTTTTGCCGATGTTGTGATATTCTCCACCTTGTCAACAAGAGTCTGGTTATATATATATCCTCCAAGACGATAAGATAAAGTGGCATTTAACGAAATATCTTTCCAACGAAACATCGTACGAAGATTTCCCCTCACTTTCGGCTCGTTCACACCAAAAGGCACTTTATCTTTGGAATCCCACGTGTAAACCCGCTCGCCATCTTTATTCAAGAACAATTCCGAACCCGTTGCCGGGTCAATACCCAGTGAACGGACCACGAAAATCGTGTTCATTGATTGACCTTCTTTATAAAGGAAACTCGGATTCGGTCCTGCTTCTTCCAGCAATTCCGAGTTCAAAAATTCAAGAGCATTGGATATCTTAAGAATCTTGTTTTTGTTATGAGCAAGATTACCTCCCACGGACCATACAATATGCTTGTCGCTATTCCGGATCAGGAAAACAGTTGCATCCAACTCTACCCCTCTATTACGCACCTCTCCCACATTAGCCTTGTAGCTGGAGAAACCGGCCGCAGTAGGTAAATTAATATCGGTCAACAGATCGTTGGTAAGTTTATTATAGAAATCTACATTAAACCGTACCAAACCATTGAAAAGCGACGTTTCCACACCAAGGTTCAACTGTTTTGTCTTCTGCCATGACAAATCCGGGTTACCCATCCCGATCATATATGCCCCGTTCCAGTATTTGTAATTCTCCTGTCCGAAATACCGATAAGTCGTCAACGCCTGATACGAACTGAAGTTTTGTGACCCGACCGTACCGTAAGATGCCCTGAGACGCAATAAATTCACCACTTTCGACGAGTCAAAAAACGACTCGTTATGTACATTCCAACCTAATCCGGCTGAAAAGAAGGGAGCCGTACGGTCGTTACTCCCAAATTTAGACGATCCCTCGATCTTTCCCGAAAAATCAGCAAAATAACGACGATCATAAGTATAATTGACATTAAAAATCAAACCAAGCCGACGGGAATGCGCTTCCGTACTGATCGGTTTTCCTAACGCATAAGCACCCGCCATTCCGAGATTCTTCATATTTAGGGAAGAAAACCCGCGTCCGGTAACAGAATAACTTTCATCTTTATCCTCCGCAAGATTTCCACTTAACCCGGCATAAATCTGGTGAACCTTAGCCAAGGTCTTCGTGTAATTCACCGTCAGACTTCCCTCGTATGAAAATGAATAAGCCGTCGTGTAAGTGTAACTTCCACGCATATTAGAATTTTCTCCCTTGTATTCATCGGTGTCGAAACTGGTATGCTCCCTAGATAAATACTTATCCGTACGTGAATCCTGTTTCGTGAATCCAAAATTTCCCCTTACAAACAGATCAGAAGTAATCCTCCATTCAATGGCAAAATTGTTTTGAATATTCGTGTAACTACCATCATCACGTGAAGGTAAAGTCGCGTTATACAACGGGTTCCCGGCAGGTTCCGGGGTTCGGGAACCTTGAGCTATAGTCTGTACCAACTGTTTTTTTATATGCCCCTCGTCATCATACGGGGTATAGATCGGATTCGCCATAGAGTATTCGGAAAAACTACCATAAGGTGAATTCTGATTCTTATTATAACTAATAGTCAGATCGTTCTGGAACTTCAAATTTTTAAGTTCATACTGAAAATACAGGTTCCCCGACAACGTGTTACGTGACGATTCCTTCATCACGCCATTAATATTATTATACGAAAGCCCAATAGCATACTTAAAATTATCCGCCCCCCCGTCTATCCGCAAACTATGACGATTACCAACACCTGTTTTCACAGGATATTTAAGCCAATAAGTATCCACACCCCGTTCCACCTCGATCAATCTGCGGTTATAAAGCTCCATCAAATCCTGATTACTCGGATTATACTTACTATCAAGTAATCCAGCCGCAACCTCGTAAGCAAGTTTCTCACGGGCATTCATCAGGTTATAGGATGAAAAATCAGGAGCTTCAATATTAATTGATCCTCTATAACTCACTCTCAATTTACCGACTTCGGGGCGCTTAAGCGTGATCACGACCACCCCGTTCGCACCGCGAGCCCCGTACATGGCTGTTGCACTCGCATCTTTCAAAAGGGTAATACTTTCAATAAGCTCATCATCCATATCCATCACTCGTTGGAGGGATATTTCGAAACCGTCCATGATAAACAACGGTAGGTTTGCTGTACTTTTCACGCTACTCTCTTCCTGAAGGTTACGCACGCTGACATCCATACTGGTACGCCCACGGATCGTGATATCCGGCAACTGGTTGGGATCCGAACCGAATTCGATATTATCGGCAATATTAAAACTCGGATCAATATTACTGATCTGCGATATAATGCTACGATTACCCGATGCTTTCAAGTCACTGGCTGTTATCGTTTTTACCGATCCCGTGTAACTTTCACGTGATTTAGTAAAGATACCCGTGACAACAACCTGATCAATTGCCTGTACCTCATCCTGCAGTACCACTTTCACCTCCGTTTTGCCGGTAATATTAATCTCCTGTGAAACTTTTCCGATAAACGATACCACAATCACGTCATGACCTGCCGGAATCTCTATCTCGAAATTACCGGTAACATTGGTGATCACGCCTACATTTCGCCCCTTTATCACGACGGAAGCCCCCACAAGAGGCTGCCCATCAACCTCCATGACAACACCTTTGATCTTCACGGACTTCCGATTGACAGAATCCCGTGCTACTTGATCTTTAGTCTTAATAATCACAACATTATCTTCAATTTGATAAGTACAGGGTTTTCCGGCTAGGATGATATCCAACAAATGCTTTATCGTCACATCGGTCACATTCACGCTGACACTCCCGATATTCCGCACGGTTTCAGTACTATACATGAACGAATAATCCGTCTGTGATTCTACATCGCATACGATCTCCTCAAACGGAACATTTTGTTTATTAATCGTTATATTCCGGTTACCTTGTGCAGAAACCCGCGTAGAAAACAAAGCGGTAAAACAAAGCACGGCAATAACAAGCAAGTATCTGCCCCTTTGGGGGAAAACTGGACTCCCCCAAGCACACTTTAGTCTCTTTTTTTTCATATTTATTGGTAGGTTATCAGGTTCTGAAACTGTTTTCTTGGTTAGAACCACGGTTCAAGAAGAAGAACCCGTTACTCTTCTATCCCCGTTCTTTACATCTGAATTCCGGCCCGAATCCAGATCAATCGTTGGTCTTTTATGATATCATTTTTTACCATCCATAATTTTTATTCCTTGCTCAGACACGGAGAATTGGATCTCCTCGGTCTTCTCCATCAAGCTCATCAACTTGTCAAAACTATCCGCCCGCGGAAGTTTCAACCGGAACTTCTTATTTTGCAGAACACTGTCTTCAAAACTATACTTAAATCCATACCACAAGCTAAATTCTCGCATAATCTCGTCAAGCGTCTTGTTATCAAAGATAAACATCCCTTGGGCTCGCTGTTGATAGATATCAGCCTCGACATGCTCGATCCGAATATGCTGATCCTTGCGATTAAAAATAGCCATCTCGTTGGGTTGTAACACGGTTCCGTTTAACATCACCTTTCCGGTCACAAGTACGGTTTCTATCGTTGACTCTCCTTGATATGCCCTTACATTAAAACTCGTTCCCAAGACTACGATTGAAACCGATTCGGCTTCCACCGTAAAGGGTCTCGACGAATCCCGCCGTACTTCGAAATATCCCTCTCCGAGAAGTTTCACAGCACGTCCTCTCGAAGAGAAAAATGCCGGGAATTGCAACTCCGATCCGGGATACAGGACGACCGTGGTACTATCCTCAAGCGTGACAGTTTGCGTTGCCCCGCACAAGACCTTGACCTTATATATTTCCGCGCTCTCGGGCTCAGGGTTTACTTCACGGGCAGCAGCATTTTGTTGAATAATATCCAATATATTTGTTCCTTCGGTCAACACGACCTTTTGCCCGGAAGGGAATTCAAGTACCGTCTCGTTCTTCAACAAAGACATCTCTTTCCTTGCATGATCGGCAGACTGTCCCGGATACATGAAATAGAATGCGGCAAGCCCTATCATCCCGACAAAAATCGCCACGTAAGGCAACAACATACGTCCCCAACGTCTATCCGAACGTTTTATGTCCCGTTCAATGGATTTCCATAATTTTCTTCCGGCCTCGATATCGGCATCATCATTCGGAGCGATATCCTGACAAACCGCTTTTTCAATCACCTCCTGAACATCTATACCCGACTTCTTGACCAAGGATGCCAGCTCTTGTTTCTCGCTTTCTGATATATTCTGCATCACAAGCTTTACAAGCAGTGAAGCAATCCTTGTCGATTCATAATACCTTTTCATGTTATAATCGCATTTTATAGACAATATCCACAAGTCGCCAAAAGGTATTATCCTATTTTCAAAAAAAATTATTCCAGCATAAAAAAGAGAACAGGATAATACCTTTTCCCGGTTCACGGATATTAGAGGAGTTAAAAAACTTATCAATTAGAAATTATGAAAAAATTTATCTTAACACTCGCTATGGTGTTCGCATCAATAGCACTTTTCGCCCAAGGGATCGATTTTCAGGATCTAACTCTCCAACAAGCGTGCGCAAAAGCGAAAGCAGAAAACAAATTCGTGTTTATAGATTGTTACACAGACTGGTGCGGTCCATGCCGGATGATGAGCGACCAGATATTCCCGATGAAAGAAATGGGAGACTATTTCAATCCAAAATTCGTGAGTATAAAAGCCAACGCGGAAAAAGGCGAGGAAGGTCCCGCTATCAAGGAGCAATTCGGGATCAAGGCATACCCGACCTTTGTTATCCTGGACGGCGACGGAAATCTGATCCACATGTTCGCCGGCGGGGTACTGAGTCTTGCCTTCATTGATAAAGTAGAAGAGTCGTTCAATCCAGAACTCGCCTTCGGTCAACTCCAGAAACGCTACAATGCAGGAGAACACAATAAAAAACTAACGGCCAGTTACCTGAAGGCTTTACAGAACACGTACACGACGAACATCACTCCCCTGATCGAAGAGTTCGCCAACTCCCTGAGTCCTGAAGAACTTATATGTGACGAATGCCTGTTCCTGTTTGACGAACATGCCAGATTAGGCTCCCCAAGAGAAAAATTCCTCACCGAAAACGTGGAGAAATTTCGTAATACACTAGGCCGAGAGAAAATTGATCAAGTTTTGAAAAAGAAATACGAAGCCTATTATAGTAGCATTCTTGGTAGACAGATCACCGCAACAACCGATGACGTGCAACAAGTCAACAAGCAACTAGAAGCGTTAAACCTTAATAATGCCAATAATTTACCGCTTTACCAGACAGCCGTATCAACTTACCTGACAAAAGAAGGGGGCGACAAACTTTTCGAGATGATTAAAAGTACATCCGGTAATATCACGAAAGATGAAATGGATCTATTCCTGTACTTTGCCGTACCGTCAGTAAACGAATTCTGGACCCCGGAACAATCCGATCAAATCCTGGCATTAATCAGTAGAGACGACATCCGGGCTAGAATCACGAACACGCTAAACCGTCAGAAACAGGCTTCACAGCCCAAGTAAAAGAATAAAACTACCAATATCTTTCAGCTCTTGACGCAATGATGCGTAAGCTTTCGTTTTTTGGTTCTTAACCGTATTGATAGATATATTGAGTGTGTCGGCGATCATCTGTTCGCTCATCCCGGACATGGACAACAGAATGATCTCCCGACGCTTCTCCGGTAACAGAGAAACCGCACGTAATATCTCTCGATTAAACTCAATCTCGGTAATTTTCAACAAAACATCCTCACTCTCTTTATTTTCGGCACACTCTAAATTCAAAACATGCTTGTTTCTAGTAATATATTTTATCGTATTATTCCGCAAGGCTTTATAAAAATAGGCTTTAAAATGATTTTCACTTTCAATACTTTGTCGTTTGTTCCAGATATGAATGAACACCTCTTGAAGAATATCATCCGCACAACTATCATCAACCTGAAACGACTTTACAAATTGACGACCCGCCGAGAAAAATGACCAGAATAACTCTTCAAAAGCACGCTGGTTTCCTTCACGAAATCTCTTTATTACCTCATCCATAAAACAAAATCAATTTATAGCATTAACATCACTTATTGTCTTTAGATACTTCGAAAATACAAGAACCTTTCATTCTCCCGCACTATTCAATTATCCACAAAACGACAAAAGGTATTATCGTAGTTAAAATTATTTTGGACCATGACACCAGACTAAAACTAAGAATAAATTTTCAGTTAAACAATAAAATGCCAAAAAAGCAAAACAAAATTCATAGTTCTATCGTTTAATTTACAATTAAACTTAAAATTTAAGGCTATGACTGAAGATTATGAATTAAAAGATGATGTGCATCGTCAACAATACGAATTTCGCATCGGTAATTATACACCCAAAATTGAATACATCAAATCAATAAATGGTGAGATATATCTCACGCATACGGAGGTCCCGCGGGAATTAGAAGGCCGTGGAATAGGCTCCCAACTCGTGGAAAAGACACTCCAAGACATTGAACGCCAAGGTCTGCGTCTGGTTCCGCTTTGTCCCTTTGTGGCTGCCTACATAAAAAAGCATCCCGAATGGAGACGTATCGTCATGAGAGGTATTAACATCAAATAAACGTGCACATGGATAAAAAAATTGAATACACGAACGGAGAATTAACCATCATCTGGCAACCCGGACTTTGCCAACACTCTGGAATTTGCGTGAAAACCTTACCCAAAGTATATAATCCACAAGAAAGACCGTGGGTTAAAATCGAAAACGCAACAACTGAAGAACTAATCGCTCAAATAAAAAAATGCCCATCCGGCGCATTAAGTTACAAAATGAATAAATAAAGAAGAGACTGTCTGAAAAGTCTCTTCCCTACAAAATCATTACCCCCACCGGCTCCTCCTTACACCGGCGGGGAAACCGCTTATTATCCCCCCCGTGTAAGGAGGAACTAGGGATGGTAGTTCTATGTAAATTGACTTTTCAAACGACCTCTTTATTTTTTCTTTTTCCAAAAATAACAGATAAGAAATATCGCCAAGAAACAAAGGACAATCGTTGCCCCGGAAGGTAACTTCAAGGCTGCCGAGGCGAAAAGCCCGATGATTGATCCCCCGCAACTCACGATCGTCGACCAGACAAGCTGTTTGGTAAAATTCTTATGAAACATCCCGGCAATAGCCTGAGGCATGGTGAGGTATGAAATAACAAGGATTATCCCCGCCAACTTCATGCACAACACGATACACAAGGCAATCAACGCTGTAACTCCGATCTCCAGACCGTTCAAGGCAACAAAATGCGTCCGGCTATACTCCTTGTCAAAAGCGATATAGAATAAAGGACGATAAAATTTGGCAAAGAACAGGACGATGACCAAACACAATACAAGTGACAATGCGACTTGTTCTCCCGTTACGGTAAGAATATTTCCGAACAGGTAAGACAACAGATTCGGAGCATACCCCGGAGTCAAATAAATGAACAGCACACCGATAGCCATTCCTGCCGACCAGAAAATACCGATCAGGGAATCCTCCTTAAAGCGCTTACTATCCGAAAGATATAATATACAAAATGCTGCTGCCAACGCGAATACTGCCGCCCCGAAAAGAGGAGATAACCCCAAGAAATAGGCCAACCCCAACCCTCCGAAGGAAGCATGCGTGATTCCCCCGCTGATAAACACCATCCGTTTCGCCACGATATACGTTCCGATCAACCCACAACTCACCCCTATCAATATCGTACACAATAGTGCATTCTGGAAAAAAGTATATTCTAATAATTCAAACACCTTATTAATTTTAGATTTTAAATTTTAAATTAAAAAATTCTGTGATTACGTGATTCTCGATCAAGTGATCTTATCTATTTAGTGATTTATGCTTCCCGATTAGGTGATTCCATCCGCACAAGGCTAACGTTTTTCATAATCACTAAATCATTGAATCATCAATCACTGAATCCTTTTATTTTCAATTGTTTCGTCATGCTCCAATAACACCCGGTGTGGTACCGTACCGTGCGAAATCAGCTCGATCGGGCAATTATACAGTTTCAACTGTTCCGGCGTGATCAGATTCGATTCATGATAATGCAAACCACCATTCACGCAAGCGATCGTTTTCACGTATGAACAAATGGTTCCCAGATCGTGAGACACCATCACGATACTCATTTTCTCGTTCAACTCTTTCAATAAAGAATAAAATTCCATCTCGAAATTCGCATCCACGTAAGTAGAAGGTTCATCCAGAATAAGAATCTTCGGTGAAGATATGATCGCTCGACACAAGAATACCCGTTGCATTTGCCCTCCGGAAAGTTCCCCGATAGGGCGATTCTTATAATCGCTCATACCATACACTTCCAAAATCTCCTCAACTCGTTTTCGATCGACCTTCGTGTACGCTTTAAAGATCCCCTTCTCGGACATCAGTCCCGACAGCACTACCTCTTTCACACTTATCGGGAAACGTGCATCAAATCGACTGTTTTGAGGCAAATAACCGAACAATGACTGTTTGGAAACATGATAAACAATCTCCCCGGAAAAAGGCTTCAGCAATCCCAAAATCACCTTCAACAAAGTTGTTTTTCCTCCCCCGTTCGGTCCGATAATACCGATAAAATCATGCGCATGAATCGCTAAATTCACATCCCGCAACACGACCGTCTGCTCGTACCCTGCTGTAATTCCCTTTAACTCCAGAAGTTCTTTCATCTCGCTACTCCATTTTCTGTTCAATGATTCCCAATAAAGAATACATTTCCGTTTTCCAGTCCGGACTCAACGGATCAATAGCAATCACCTCTCCATCAATTTCCTTGGCTATCGCCTTGGCATTCGCCACGTCAAACTGGTTTTGGATAAACACGATCTTTATCCCTTTCGCCCGGCAAGTATCAATGACCTCCTTAATATGCGTGGGATTCGGTTCTTTTCCCTCATCCTCTATCGAAATCTGTTCCATGCCGTAATCTTTGGCAAAATAAGTCAATGCCGGATGATAAATCAGAAAAGTTTTATTCTTTTTCTCCGGAATGATCCGACGAGCCTCCCGGTCTATACTGTCAATTTCCGACTTGAATTGTCGAAAATTTTTCTCAAAAGTAGCCTTCTGATCAGGGAACTTTGCAGCCAACACATCCAGCATCGTCCGGGCCATCATTTCCGCGTACCGGGGAGACATCCACACGTGAGGATCAAAACCTTCTCCATGAGAACAATCCCCGTGATCATGACCGTGATCATGGCCGTGATTACAAGAACCCGCCTCCAAGTCCATCCCGACAGATTGTTTCACGAGCAACACCTCCTCCTGCTTTTCTAGGAAAGGGTACAAATTACTCAACTCGAAAGGCAAGTATCCCACGGCAAAATAAATGGAACTATTGTGCAAAGCCTTTAATTGCTCCGTGCTCAAATCACTCACGGCCGGGTTTGCCCCGGGGGGTATCATCACGTTCACCTTCACGTAGTCCCCCGCGATTCTCTCCACGAAATAACGCTGGGGCAAGATGCTCACGCTAATCGTCCTCTCCTTATCCTTATTCTCTCCACAAGCCATAAACAAGGCCATCAATGCAATTACAATTCCTATTTTCATTATTTCGGGTATATCAAATTCTCTTCTTCTATCACATCTAACACTTCCGTGAGGTATTTAGCAGCCTCGTATCTCGCCATAGGCAAGTTATGCAACAAATAATTACCGCAATCCTTTGCCGCCACCCCGGGAACTTCTCCTTCAAAATCCCGGATAAAACGGAACGTCTCCCGCATCAACTCCACGATATCACGAGACTCCCAATCTCCCTTCATCAGGAAATAATTTCCCGTACAACATCCCATGGGTCCCCAGAACACGATCTTATCCCCCCATTCCTTGTGATTCCGCAAATAAGTCGCCGCCAGATGCTCTATCGTATGCAACTCGCCCTGTCCCAGTATCGGTTCCCGGTTTGGCTCTTTCATACGGATATCAAAAGTTGTAACCACCTCGTCTCCCAAATAATCCTTTCGAGAGACATAAATACCCCTTAACAAGCGTAAGTGGTCTATCGTAAAACTCGGTATCTTTTCCATTTATTCAATTATTACTCTTCCGACAATGCTGTAATCAACACCTTGATCATTTCAAAAGAACGTTTGGGAGCCTCCTCCCAAAAATTCAGATATTGTTTGTAGTGATCCTTAACCCCCGGCGTATCGCTGATAATGCGATAACTCAGGAAAGGAACCCCACACATGTAACAAACTTGGGCGATAGCACAGGATTCCATATCCACGGCTAACCCTTCCGGGAAACGTTTTTTAATCTCTACCAGCTCTTCTTTATTCGTTATAAATTTATCCCCGCTACATATCAATCCTCCGTACACGTTCCCGTCATGTTCCACCGATAAAGCCAATTTACATAGCGCTTTATCCGACACGTAACGAGCCGGTAGTCCTTGCACCTGACCATACTCGTTTCCTTCTCCACACCAGACATCATGATACACCATATTTTCCCCCACCACGATATCCATCACCTCGGTCAAGGGATCAATTCCCCCAGCCACCCCGGTATTCACGATAACATTCGGTGAATAACGCTGGATCATCTCCATCGTCCCAACCGCCGCACACACCTTACCGATGCCGCTTTTAGCCAGCACGACCTCAACATTCCCGATTTTCCCTTCAGTAAAAGGAATTCCCCTAACGGCACACTCCTTCCCCTGATCTAACAACGATTTTACCAGTCCATACTCGGACGTCATAGCTACAATTATCCCAATCCTTCTCATAAATTTTTACTGAAAAAATGGATTCATCCGTTTCTCTTCCCCGATCGTCGTGAAACCGCCATGTCCGGGAACCACACGAACATCATCGGGCAACGCGAACAATTTCTCCCGGATACCTTCTATCAACTGGCGCATATCACCTCCCGGCAAATCAGCCCTTCCGATACTTCCCTGGAACAATACGTCTCCGGCTATCAACAACTTATCCTTCTCGCTATAAAAACAAATCCCCCCCGGAGAATGTCCCGGCACGTGAATAACTTTCAATTCCGAATGTCCGAACTTCACGACCTCCCCGTCTTTCAGGTATTCGCCCAAAGCCGGGGGGGGCGTTATTCCCCTTATACCCAACATCGCCGCATACTTCTCGGCATCTTCCACCCAAAAGGCATCCGCTTCATGCGCCCGTGCCGACAAGCCGTATTTATCTAGCATAAAATTATTACCGAAAATATGGTCAATATGTAAATGGGTATTCAGTAAAGCTACCGGTTTCAAATGATTCTCGACCAAGAAATCAGCCAAACGTTGTTCCTCCTCTCTTGAAAAACAACCACAATCAATGACCACGGCTTCCCCCGTCTCATCGTACAACACGATCGTGTTCTCCTGCCATGCATTATTAGCAAATACTTTAATCTTCATTTCTCACGTATTTTAGAAATACAAATATAAAGAAGATTTCGCGTAATATCGGTAAAATCCGGTTGAATATGGAAAGCGTAATACAATATTTTAACTTTGTTTTTTATGCTTTCTTGAAGCAAACGTATTGAGAATGTGGCAAAAGCCTGCTTTCTTCCAAGCCCCCCTTCAAACACTCCTCTATAAACGAGGCCGCTGAAAAAAAACTTTGCTTCACAAGTAACCTCGTGAAGCAAAGCAATATCATTTATTCATCAAACATCATCACGTTCGCAACGTGTCGAATCCCCGACCGTAAACACCCATAACCGTGTTCATTGTGAGGAAAGCATCCTGATCGACCGCTTTCGTTACCCGCATGATATTTTGCATTTCACTCTTGCGAGCCACGACAATCAACATCTTACGAGCCTCCCCCGTGTACCATCCCTGGCAATCCACCACGGTAACCCCTCGTTTCAAATCATGCGTGATAGAATCCGCCACTTCCTTGTACTTATTAGAAAATATTAAGAATTGCACGGACTGCATCTGCCCGGTAAACACCAAGTCAATCGTGTAAGAGTTGACCCCCATGACCACGTAACCGTAAATAATCGTGGCTATCTTCGCAGTGGGATCCACCGCCGTATTCTCCCCGATGAAATAACTACACCCGATGATAAACACGTCTATATACATGATAATCTTACCCGGACTAATATTCCGGTACTTGTTAATCATCATGGCCACGATATCCGTTCCGGCAGTACTTCCCCCGTTTGCCAGGGAAATACCGATTCCCGCACCACACATGATACCGGAAAGAACGGCACACATGAATTTATCTTCCAGCAAAGGTTCATGAATCAGATTCTGTAACAAACTCAACAGGAAAGAACTCATGAAAATAGCATAGATAGTCTTGAAACCGAACCGGGGTCCCAGTACCTTTATAGCGATCGCCACCAACAAAAAATTGATCACGAAATAACTATATCCGATAGGAATCACCTCCCCGGAAAGGAAATAAATAATTGTCGAGATACCGGTCACTCCGCCACCGACCATACGATGCGGAGCCAAGAAAGCGGTAACGGCAAAAGTATATATCAACAACCCGAACGTGATCAACAGATACGCCCGAATCTCTCTTGTCATTTTTTCCTTCGTAATTTTCATTTTATCATTAATTGTTTTGTTTCGCCCACGTATCCTTCAACCCGACCGTCCGGTTAAACACCAGCGCCCCGGGTTTAGAATCCTTATCCACGCAGAAATATCCCAAACGTTGGAACTGGAAACGATCCCCTTCTTTAGCCTCCTTCAAACTCGGTTCTAACTTACACCCTGTCAAAACCTTCAAGGAATTCTCGTTCAAGAACTCCTTGAAATCAATATCCTTGTGTCCGGCTGGATCCGGGTCTTTAAACAAACGATCGTACAAACGCACTTCCGCCTCGATCGCATCGGGGGCCGAAACCCAGTGAAGCGTTCCCTTCACCTTCCGGTTACTTGCCGATCCGGTACCGCTACGGGTATCCGCGTCGTATGTACAATGAATCGTTGTAATATTTCCATCCGCGTCTTTCTCCACGCTCTCGCACTTCACGATATAAGCCCCCTTCAACCGCACCTCGTTACCAATCGTCATCCGGAAAAATTTCTTCGGGGCATTCTCCATAAAATCATCCCGCTCGATGTATAACTCGCGAGAAAAAGGAACCATTCTCGTTCCGGCCGCTTCATCTTCCGGGTTATTCTCTATCTCCACCGTTTCCGTCTGGTTCTCCGGGTAATTGTCGATAACCACCCGAACCGGATCCAGCACCGCCATCACGCGAGGAGCTATTTTATTCAGATGCTCACGCACGCAGAACTCCAATAACGCCATATCCACCACGATCTCCCGACGAGCCACACCCACCTTCTCCGCAAAATTACGGATAGATTCAGGCGTATACCCGGCACGTCTCAAAGCGGTAATCGTCGGCATACGGGGATCATCCCAACCCGCCACGATACCTTTCTGCACGAGTTCCAGCAAACGACGTTTACTCATCACCGTGTAGCTCAGGTTACGACGGGCAAATTCGATCTGGCGAGGACGGTATTCCGTGTCGATCAACTGATCCAAAAACCAGTTATACAGCGGACGATGCACCTCGAACTCCAGCGTGCATATAGAATGCGTGATCCCTTCCAGGTAATCACTCTGCCCGTGCGTGAAATCGTACATCGGGTAGATACACCATTTATCACCCGTCCGGTGATGTGCCACGTGCATGATACGATACATAATCGGATCACGCATCAGCATGTTGGAAGAGGCCATATCTATTTTAGCGCGTAAAACCTTCTCCCCTGCCTGAAACTCCCCGTTCTTCATGCGCCGGAACAGATCCAAGTTCTCCTCCGGCGTCCGGTCCCGGTAAGGACTGTTCACGCCGGGTTCCGTCGGCGTCATACGCTGGGCGCTGATCACCTCAGCCGGCTGGTCGTCCACGTAAGCCTTACCCTTCATGATCAACATCTCGGCCCAATCATATAGCTGTTGAAAATAATCGGAAGCGTAATGCGTCTCGCCTTCCCATTGGAATCCCAGCCATTGTATATCTTGTTGTATGGAATCAATATATTCGACATCCTCCTTCGAGGGATTCGTGTCATCAAAACGCAAGTTGCATTTTCCCTTGTACTTGGTTGCCAACCCGAAGTTCAAGCATATAGAAGTCGCATGCCCGATATGCAGGTATCCATTCGGTTCCGGCGGGAACCGCGTATGTACCCTACCGCCGTTCTTTCCCTCGGCCAACTCCTCTTCAATAATCTGTTCGATGAAGTTTAACGATTTACCTTCACCTTCTTCTTCCACAAGATGATCTTTGTCCATACTAAAATTATTATAACATATTTGCCGCAAAGGTAATTAATTTATGAGAGTTTTAAAAGTTTCTGTATATTTGCAGGCCATGAAAAATATATTTTACACCATAATATGCTGTCTGATTTCACTCACGTCATTAGCCCAGAGTGATTTTGACTACGAGAACCCTGACGGAAGGGATCCTCGTGAAGAAGGAATGCATCAGGATACCACGAAAGAACAACGCAATGTTCCGCGTCATCGCCTGACCTGGAAATGGGTACACGACGGGGTTTACAGGGAATATTACCCGATCGACACGCTGCAAGACGGGATCCAGAACACGAACCTGATTTTCAAACATAGCGTATCCAACACCTACCTGGGAAATTTCCCCTCCCCTTACATTTCCGACATATATATCTTGCGTCCCAGGGGAGAAGACTTCTTACCTCTTGACCGGGTAAGGGATTACATCTTCAAGCCGGAAGACGCCTTGGACTACAACACGACCGTCCCCTTCACGCAACTGAGCTATTTCAACGGGGGAGGCCGGGGAAAAACCGAGGACTGGCTGGATGTATGGCATATCCAGAACATCCTTCCCGTGTGGAATGCCGGATTCCGCTACAACCTAATCTCCTCCGACGGGGCCTATTCATACCAGAAATCGAAGACATACAACTTCGCCTTTTTCAGTTCGTACGAGAAAGACCGGACCGCCGTTTCGATGTTTATCAACCAAAACATGGGACACTACAACGAAAACGGGGGTGTCGAGAACCTGGCCGATATCCGGGATACCTCGCTCGACGCGAAAGTCGTGGGCACACGCTTGGCCATGGAACCCAACAACAACGTCATGAACTTCAACTTTAAAGTTCTCGCCCAATACAATATGGGTAACCCAAAAGAAATAATCACGCCCATAGACAGCGTGACCATTGACACGACAATAACTTATCCTATGAAATTCGCCTTGGGGATTAAAGTCGAGGATAACCGCTATAAATTCCAGGAAGAAACTGTCGAGACCAATTTCTTCGACACCACGTACATCAACAGGCAAAAAAACGCCGACGTGATCAATAACCGGAAATACGATATTGACGCCAAATTTATCCTGAACGAACACCCGAAATACAAATACCTACCGGGAGTTTATGCCGGATTAAAATTCAAATATCTCAAATACGAACAACGGGTATCACTCGATACCATGAATAATATCGGGACCAGCAAATACACCGGGACCTACCTCACAGCCGGGACCTTCAACATGGACACGACCACGATGTTCAATTTCGATATTTGGGGAAGTTTCTGTTTCGCGGGAGAATACTCCGCAGACTACTCGCTGGAAGGAAAGATTATCCAATACCTGAACAAAGGAAGAAACTCATCCGTCACGATCCACGCCCTGTTGGACAACCAAACCCCGAATCATTATTACGAACAATATCAGGGAAACCATAACCAGTGGGAAAACAGTTTCGACAAAATACACGCTTACAACCTGAAAGGATACTACAAAAATAAACGCCTCCGCACCGAAATCGGGATCGCGATCAACAACACGAAAAATTACATTTATTTCGACACGGCCGCCATGCCTCGCCAGTACAACGGGAATCTCATGGTATTCACGGCATGGGCCAAACAAGTATTTCGACTGGGGCGCTTCTACTTTGACCAGAAGGTATACTATCAAATCGTAAACAAAGACGAGGTGCTGCCTCTACCCGAGCTTGCACTCCACTCGCACAACTATTACCAGAACCGTTTCTTCAAAGATGCGTTGGGATTCCAAATCGGTTTAGACCTGTTCTACAACACGTCATTCTACGCCAACGCTTACGACCCGGCAATCATGCAATTCTACAACCAAGAGATCGAGAAAACCGGAAACTACCCGAAACTCGACGTGTTCATCACGCTGAATATAAAACGAGCCGACCTGTTCATAAAATATGAGCACGTCAGCGAGTACATCGGCAACCGGAACTACTTCTCGGCCTACACCTACCCGATCAACCCGGCGAAGCTAAAATTCGGTATCCGGTGGAACTTCTATGACTAAAAATATCCATAAATCACTCCATCGAATCATGATTTCATCGGTCCCGCTATAATCCCGGAGATATCCCACCGTATTCACAAGGTAATAATCTCCCCCTCTTTCTCTCGCCCTTTCACGCCCCATTCCCAATATAGCAACAAGGACGATGAAACATTATTACCCTAAAATTACTTCGGTATATCAATCGGATTCCCAGAACAAGCCGGGATGAAATACAAATTGTGTGTTCGCCACCATTTCTCAAAAAAATCACATACTTGAATGGTAACGTTACACGAGAGGCTAGAATCCACGCTCCGGACTAATTTGGTAGTTCACAGCATTTTTCGTATATTCGCGGCATGTATATAATAAGAAATATTACATACACGCTGTCGCTCTTACTTTGTCTGGCTTCATGCAAAACGAAAGAAGAGGATCCGCTAATCATTCCTGAACCCACCACGTTAGAGCAAATTGATCAACGAGGGGTTTTAAATGTTTGCAGCTATTACAACACGACAGACTATTACGTGTACAAGGGTATTCCAAAGGGATTTCACTACGAATTAGTAAAAGATTTTGCCGATTATCTGGGAGTAAAACTAAATATCGAGGTCAACTCGAACATCGAAGAAAGTATCCAAAAACTGAATGAAGGGAAGTACGATCTGATCGCCATGAGTCTTGCCATCACCGATGCCCGCAAAGAACAGGTACGCTTTGTTCACCCCCTGTTCAGTACCAGCCGGGTACTGGTTCAGTACAAATCGGATTCTATCATACAAAGCGTGCAAGATTTAAAGAACAAAGAAATCTTTATCCAGGAAGGGACATCAAACACGAAATTCCTTCAACAACTGAATGACTCTTTACAATTGAATCTAAAAATCACGGAACTCGAAGACGTGACTTACGAGGACATCCTGTTGAAAGTAGAGAATGGCGAACTACCTTTCACCGTCATCGACAAAAATGTGGCCCAGATTGCCGCTCAATACATGAAACACATCGACTACTCCTTGCAACTATCCACCGACGGACCTGTATCTTGGGCCGTAGCCGGCAAAGCCGTGTTATTAAACGAAGAGATCAACGCCTGGCTCGACCCGATCAAAAAAAGCGAGAAATTCAACGTGTTATACAATCGTTATTTCAAAAGTAGTTACATCACCTCCTTACACAACTCCAAATACTACAAATTAAAGAATGGCGTGATCTCCAGTTTTGACCCGATCATCAAAGAAGAAGCGAAAAAAATAGGCTGGGATTGGCGTCTGTTGGCCGCTGTCATCTACCAAGAATCCGGTTTTGACCCGGAAGCAACTTCCCACCTTGGAGCTGTCGGCCTGATGCAAGTCATGCCGGAAACCTCGATACAACTGGGATTCGAAGACTACCAGGAACCCCAAGACAACATCAAGGTAGGTGCATACTACCTGAAATACCTGGAAAAAATGTTTTCAAAACTGGACCTGGATACCCTGAACCAAACCAAATTCACGTTAGCTGCCTATAACGCAGGTCCGGGACACGTGTTCGATGCCATGAGATTAGCCGAATCCTACGGGAAGAACCCGAAAGTATGGGACAATAACGTGGACTACTTCCTACTCCACAAATCCCAACCCGAACTATACCGGGATTCCGTTGTCCGTTTCGGATATTGCGACGGAAGACAAACTTTCAGATTCGTGAATAACATCATCGAAAATTACACGCACTACAAGAACACTATTCCTCGATAATCTACATGAATATTACCCAACAAACAGAAGATAAGTAACCGTAGAAAAACATACCAACTTGCGCCTGGGAAGGAACCTGCAACCTGCAAACCTGTAACCTGCAACTCGTCGCAAACGAAAAAACTGAAAGGCGAATATTGATTTACATTAATTTTTTTCATACCTTCGCATCAGAGTTTTGATCATTATTAATTAATTGCTAAGACTATGCCTTACAGAAGATTACCGAATACAGATGCAGCAAGGATAAGGGCATTGGAAACAGCCTTGAATAACGAAGATTTTTCCGATATCAATAATTTACCGTTTTCATTAACCCTAAGACAGAAAATAGAATTCTTTCTACCGAAGTTCAAAACCGCAATCACGAACTCTCAATGTGCGCGGGATAAACAAACGGTCAATAGCCGAAAATACGCGGAATACACGCGAAAAGCGAAATTATATATTTCTCATTTCCTACAGGTATTGAATTTCACCATTGCCCGTGGAGAACTAAAACCGATAGCCCGAACATTTTACGGGATCGCAGAAAATGACACCAAATTACCCTCTCTAATTTCCGATCAGGACTTGCTGGATTGGGGAGCAAAAATCATCGCAGGAGAACAGGAACGTACCCGGAACGGGGGTGGTAACCCGATATACAGTCCCTCTATCGCCCTGGTTAAAGTCAACTACGAGAACTTCAAACAAGCCAATTCTTCCCAGAAACAATTTCAACAGAACTCCGCTCGCTACAGCGCGGAAGTTGCTCAATACCGGGGAGAAGCAGACGAGTATATTCTCACGTTATGGAACGAAATCGAGGCCCATTACGCAGACATTGATGACGAGGATGAACGCCGCCAGAAATGCGAAAACTTCGGCTTGGTCTACGTTTTCCGAAAAGGCGAAAAAGAAGAAATCAAAAGAAAAAAGGAAGCCGAACGGATCACGCTCAAACTCCCTTTTTAATTTTAAATTTATGAATTTTAGATTTTAAATTATTCTTCCCGACATTAAGATCAATAATTCAATTTAAAATCACATATACAAATCTCTCTCCCCTCTCGCTATTCTTTCATAATAAGAACGGAACGTGGGGAGTAATTTTTTATCACTAAAGAAAGGAGTGTTTTCAATTTCCAGCAATTCCTTCTCGATCAGCTTCTCACCGATAGCACGAGTCTCCGGGGAGGCATAATCGTTCAAGTATTCACGGAAAGTCAGCACGGCATTCAACTTACAGAACTTACCCTCGACACCCTTTTCCAACAGATTCATGATCTTATCCCCAGTACGGCCGCAACGGTATCCTGCAGTACAGAAAGAAGTGATCAGCCCGTCGTTGGCCAATTCTCGGATAACCTCATCCAGCGAACGTTGGTCTCCCAACATGAATTGAACTTTTTCCGGGTTCTCCTCTTGTTTCAACTTCTTGGCGTAAGCCCCGATTCCCAACTTGGATGAAGCATCCGTTTGCGTACACCCGTAATGACGGATCAATTCGCGTTTCAGATTCTGTTCCTCGCGTGCCGTCACGATCAATCCGCTATACGGGATTGCCAGACGTAACACGGCAACCACCCGCTTCATGGCTTCGTCACTCACGATATAAGGAGAATGCTCGCTCAGGAAAGAGCCCGGAGCCGGTTGCATACGCGGGAATGACACGGTGTGAGGTCCGATACCGAATTGTTTCTCCAGATCCAGAGCATGATGCAACAACCCCATAACCTCGAACTTCCAATCGTACAACCCGAACAAAGCCCCGATAGCCACGTCATCAATCCCTGCCTCCATAGCACGGTGCATCGCGTAAAGCCGCCAACGGTAATTACCCTTGATCGTGTTTGCCGGATGCAATTCGGCATATCTCTCCCGGTGATACGTTTCCTGGAATACCTGAAACGTACCGATACCCGCACGCCATAACTTCTTCAAGTCCGCAATCTCCATGGGTGCCGCGTTCACGTTCACCCGGCGAATATTATTAAACCCACTTCCTATGGGAGTCGTACGTTTCACGGAATAAATCGTGGAAATAGATTCGGCGATATAATCAGCGCCATTCTTAGGATGTTCCCCGTACACAGCGATCATTCGCTTGTGTCCCTCGTCAATCACGGCCTCCACCTCATCCCGCACCTCATCCATGGTCAGCACATGACGTACCTCATCTTTATTTTCAGCACGGAATCCACAATATTTACAGCTATTCACGCATAAGTTTGACAAATACAAGGGAGCGAAGAAAACGATACGATTATCGTACACTTTCTTCTTCACGGCTAAAGCTGCTTCCTGCATTTCATGCAAGAGTTCCGGATCCTCCACGTTCAACAACATAGCCGTCTCGGAAGGGGTCAGAATCTTTATATCCAAAGATTTCTGTAAAATATCCCGAACTTGCTGTTTATCGGGATTCTTTTGTTTTTCAATCTCTGCAAATATCTTTCCTTCGTCTATAAAATCTTTCCCGTCCACCAGATATTTATCTATTTCAGCCTGTTTAATGACTCCGGTCGTCCAATCTTTTACAGTACTCATTTTTCCATTTATTACAAGTTCATAAAAGTCTTAACATCTATACAAAGATCGTCAATTATTTTATCAATCCCTTCCATTCCTCATATTCATTTTCAATCAGTAGATAAAGAAAATCAATAAGATGTCTCGAATCATACGAACGTTATAAACTTCTAGCTTAACAACTCTTTTACAATCGCAGAGATCGCTTTTCCATCAGCCAGACCGGCCAATTCCTTGGAAGCAACACCCATCACTTTTCCCATTTCTTTAGCCGAAGTGGCTCCCACTTTCTCGACAATCGCTTTCAATGCCGTTCTCAACTCCTCTTCGGTCAACTGTTTAGGTAAAAATTCATTCAAGATATTCACCTGAGCCATTTCATGCTCGTACAAATCTTCACGTCCTTGTTGTTTAAATATCTCTGCAGATTCACGTCCTTGTTTTGCCAATTTCTGTATAATCTTCACGCTATCGCTATCGGCAATCTCCTCCGGAGCCCCGGCAACGGATTTCGCCTCGATGAAGACTTTCTTTATATTTCTCAATACTTCCAAACGAATGGTATCCTTAGCTTTCATGGCAGCCATAATGCCTTTACTAACCTGTTCTTCTATTGTCATTTTTCCTGAAATTAAAATTTAAAACCCACGAAGTTACGATTTATTCCTCAAATTTCCATTGTCTGCTTTCAATTTTCGAAATACTAAAGTAATTTTGTACCTCAAACACACTTGGATGAAAACAACAATCACGAACAAAACGATTTGGAATATAGCTTACCCCATTATCATGGGTAGCTTGGCGCAAACTCTTATCACCCTTACCGATACGGCATTTTTAGGACGAGTTAGTGAAATCGCCCTAGGAGCCTCTGCCATGGCCGGGATTTACTACTACGTGTTCTCCACGCTAGCCTGGGGATTTTCTATCGGTATCCAGATCATCGTGGCCCGGCGGCTGGGAGAAGGAAGACTGAACCGGATCGGGGTCGTGTTCGAACACGGGTTATGCTTCGTGTTCCTGTTGTCCATAACGCTGTTTCTCGTTCAACGCTATTACAGCGACGTGCTTCTCGATGCATCCATTCAATCCCCAAACATATACGCGGCAGCCATGGAATACATGTCCTACCGCCACTACGGAATCATATTCGTATGCTTCAATTTCTTATTCCGAGCGCTCTACATCGGGCTTTCCAACACGAAGATCATCGGGTACTCGACAGCCGCCATGGCCAGTATCAACGTCGTATTCAACTATCTGTTGATTTTCGGGAAGTTCGGTTTCCCGGAAATGGGAGTGGGAGGAGCAGCCTTGGCTTCCGTATTCGCGGAAATATCCGCCTTCCTGATCTTCATCTTCTACACCTTATTAAAATTACCGATCAAGCAATACGCACTATTCTCCTTCCACAAACTGGAAGGCTGGTTGATGCTCACCGTGTTAAAAACAGCATTTCCGACCATGTTACAAAAGCTGTTGTCTTTCGGCACGTGGTACATTTTTTTTATGCTTATAGAACACATGGGCGAACGCCCGATTGCCATCACGATCGTGGTCCGCAGTGTTTACATGCTCATCTTGATACCCGTGTTCGGATACGGAGCTACTGCCAACACGCTCACCAGCCGCCTGATCGGGGAACAACGACAACCCGAAATCATGTCGACCCTTTCCCGGATCATGAAGCTGGCCGTGTTCAGCGTACTTCCCGTCTTACTCGTGTGTTACATTTTCCCGCATCAAGTACTATCCATATATTCCAACAGCAGCGAATTGATCGCTGCCGCCACGCCTTCTCTTTACGTGGTTGGATTATCAGCCATCGGCTTCTGTTTCGGGCTAACCTTCTTCGAGGCGATTTCCGGAACGGGTAATACCACGCATGCCCTTATCCTTGAAAGTTTCGTGCTGGTCTTTTATACTTTCCAGACTTGGTTATTGACAACGGTCATTCAGGCAAACGTGGAATTCGTATGGACCGTAGAACTCACGTATGGGATACTGATAGGTATCGTCTCCCTACTCTATCTCAAATACACGAAGTGGCAACAGAAAAAAGTATAAAACGAACAAAAAAGCACCCACTCTCGATATACATTTTTTATAATGCAGGATAGCAATCAGCTCTCCCCCTGTGCAAGGGGAAGCCCAAGGGGGTAGTCGTATCCCAAAAACAACTTTTCCCGTAGCCTCGTTTATAGAAAGAACAAAAAAAGACTTTCGATTATCGCAACTTTTCCATTCCAAATATCATTAAATGATCATTTAATGCAATACAAAAATAGTAATATTTTCTTTAAAAGACAATTTTATATTACATATTTTTATTTCATGACACATAGTCTATTATAAATTATCCCAAAACACAACTTGACAAAAAAATTCACGCTATCAATTAATGATCAATTAATAACACAACAAATAGGAAAAATAAATTTTGCTTTTACTCTTTATTTAGCTCTATAGTAGAGTGAAATAATAATTACTAATTAAAAAATTTTCAATTAACAAAAATGTTTGTATATTGCAATGTTTTTAAATGACGATCTTTTTCTGATAGCCTCTGGAAAATTTTGCTCAAGAACAATTTCATTGTGGTGCGGAAGTAAAACTAAAAGATTATTCAAGCATGAAAAGATATACATCTATCCTATGTATCATGATGTTATCTATCGGTAGTTATGCCCAATCAACGGGTACTACTGCCGTTGATTCAATTCGTAAGCAATTTGAAAAGGATGCAGTACAGGCTGTTTCCGATTTTGAAGCATACAGCAAGAAAGCACGTGAGGAATACGAAAAATACGAGGCGCAAGCACGTGCGGACTATTCCCGTTATACCCGTTCTATCAAACAAACATGGGGTGGCGATAGCATTATAGATAATACCCCGACAAAATGGGTAGAATATAGTGATGATTACCAAAGTCGATCAATCGTTGATTTTGACAAGGGAAAAATTATCGTAGAAGTAGCACTCGAAGACAACGGCACGACAAACCCCGCCGTGATAAATGCTCGCTTGGCCGCGGCTATTGAAGAAATTCTGAACAGCCGGGGATCGACTTGCCCCTACCCGTCTTCCGTTGATGTGTCAAAACCTTTAACGACAGCCCCCGTGCTAGAGGGTCTTGTCGACTTCTCCATGTACCGGTCCGACACGTCATTAGCCTCAACGGGTAAAGCCCCGCTCCCCGCTAGTACAGCACCTCCCACGCCGACCGTGAAAGGGAAAAAACTATCTCTCAATCAAAGCCAAACGCAAAAAGTAACCACAGATTCAACCACGACGGGAATAACAATGGCTCGCCGTAAACAAGAAGAAGGTAACAAGGGGAATGACAATCCTCTTGCAGACAAGCGCAAAGAAGCCCACGAACGAGCCGAACAAAAAGTACAGACATGGCAGAAGGATGCCGAGAAGACTTCCATCGTTAAAGCGATCGTCACGCAAAGCAAGAAAGAAACCGTTAAAGTGAAAGGGGAGGATGGAAAAGTACGCCAAGTGGTACAGATTCAAATGAGTCTCGTTTCAGATAACCTTTCAAAGAACGCAACTCTTTATAAAGAATTCGTGGAGGAATTCTCGCGAGTCTTCCAAATAGAACAACCTCTTATTTTTGCCGTGATGGAACAAGAGTCTCGTTTCAATCCCGAAGCAACGAGCTGGGTTCCCGCCTACGGTTTAATGCAACTGGTGCCCACTTCCGGCGGATTGGACGCGTATAACTACGTGTACCGGAAGAGCTGGGTTCCCACGCGTAGCTATCTTTTCGTCCCTCGTAATAATATAGAATTGGGCACAGCCTATCTCCGTGTTCTCATGAATCAATTCGCGTCAGTTTCCGACCCGAATTGTCGCAGACTGTGTGTCATCGCTGGATACAACACCGGGGCCGGAAACGTAAGCAGAGCTTTCACCGGTGCAACGAATCTAAATAAAGCGATCCCGTTAATAAATAAATGTAACTACGAACAGTTGTATGATCATCTCACGAATCGTTTGAGTACGAGCGAAGCTCGGAATTATGTTTCAGGAGTGAGCAAACGACGGGAAAAATATCTCAAACCTTAAAAAGAAATAATAATGTTTTGTCCAGAATGTGGTAACCATATAAAAGATCAAAATATCCATTTTTGTCCGGAATGCGGGACAAAAATAGAACAGGGCAGTCATACCGGGAAAAATACTCCAACCCCTCAATCCGAAGGAACGGGTACTCACGGGTTGATTTTCACAAACGTGGGTTTATTGGCTGAAAAAATGGAAATTGACGAACAAGATTTGATGTCCGTTTTTGATGAATTTATAAAACAGAAACGGAAATACGATATCTCGTACAAACTTGTCGACGCCGGTAACTACTCTTACCAGAAAAGTGGCTTTTGGGGAAATAACAAGACTGTTTGTTTGACTCCGGATAGCCCGTTATGGGATTACATGGATATACTGATGGACGTGCATAACGGTGAGAAGAAAGCGGGAAGCGAAATATCACAATACCTATTTATCATAGGAGGTAACGATACTATTCCCATGCCGTGCACCCGCCACTACATCCCAGATGACGGCAACGATGACAGTATCGACACGGACATACTTTACGCCTATCCCTACGGGAAAGAAATGCTTACCTTACTCGAAAATCAGGAAGTATTTAAATATGACCAGTTATTTTTCGTGGGAAGATTACCATTCGGGACAGATGCCTCGCTAGAAGATTTGTGTGGATACCTGGAACGAGATATCAATTATTCCAACGGAATCCCGATGAGCGAGGCCTACGGGCAATGTGATCCTCATTGGAAAAAGGTATCAAGCCGTGTGACAAATGATCTTCTGAAAGGTAATTACTTGCGCAATTTAGATCGTTACCTATCTGCAGATCATTATTATAACCGACTGATCCTTTCTCCTATGGTTGTAGAGGAAAATGTCAGCCAAGTTTTTCACACGAATGCTTCCTTGTATTATTTCAACCTTCACGGCGGAGAGGGACGGGAAGCGCGCGGTTATTTTGGAGTCATGCTTCACCAAGAAGAAGACGGATGTTGGCCTGTCATTGAACCGGAACACATGACGACCTGCGAGACACCCAACATCACCATCAGCGAGGCTTGTTACGGGGGACGCTTTATCGGATTGGACAAACACCATAGTATGATGCTGGCCTCCCTTTTTACAAACACGTTGGCCTTCGTGGGTTCATCGCGTGTAGCCTGGGGTGCCGTTGATTCCTCATCCTCCTCTGCATCTGACTGCCCGGTAAGCTACGCTGATATCATCGCCAATTATTTTATAAGCGCCATCCTACAAGGATATTCCGCAGCTGAAGCATTATTTATTGCCCGCAGAGCCTTACTTCAGGGGACCACCCCGGGTGACCCGCACGCCGCTCTAACGGTCGTGGAATTTAATCTTTTTGGAGACCCGACGACCACGATGGACTCCCGCTCGGAGCTGAAGTCCGGGCGTAAACCGACCGGCAAAAACGCTTTAGCCACCCAAGATGCTAAAATAGGATGCTCTATAGAGAAAATTGAAACAACAAACAGGGGTAACTCAATTCTCGAACAGGTACGCGGAGCCGTGAATGCAAACATTCAACTGATACACGTGATTATCGGTCAATTCCTATATGCCAATTACGGCATAAAACCACGCCCGGTAGACGAAATTTTTAAAATAAAATATAACAACGGACAGGAAGAATTGAAATTTAATTACGACCTGACTTCCGAAAGAAAAATCCCGACCCGCTTTGTTGTCACGACAAGCACGGACGGGAAAATCAAGAGTGTTTATACAACGAGATGAAAAACTTAAGGTGAAACCATAAAACGCTATAACTATGAATTGTCCTAAATGCAATGCCGTTCTTCGTCCGGGTGTGAAGTTTTGTACTTCCTGCGGACAAAAAATAGAGCAATCGACCACATGTACCCAATGCGGTTCCCCGTTAAAACAGGGGGCTAAATTCTGCATCAAATGCGGCCAGCGGGTAATTCTTGCCGAAAAAACATCCGCACCTTCGCAAGAAACTCCGTCAGACATCAATTCCGTCAAAGGACGCATTTATTGGAATATACAACCGGGACAAGTTGCCCGCGTGATTAACGAGGCGGAATTCGACTCTTATAATAATATTCAAGGAATCATTATCCCGGAAGGAACAACAGCTTACATCCGTGCCAACGGTCACACGATTGCCTCCATCAGCGGGGGTACGTACAATTTCACGGGTTCCCCATCCTCTCCGTCCGGAAATACACTACGAAAAGGTTGGGAATTTATCATCAACCTGTTCAAAAAAGGCAAAAAAGAAGAGAAATCAACAACCGAAGAACTCTACCGGGAGCAACAAGATTTAATCCTGAAAAACGCACAAAAAGGGGCTGCCTTTTCGGTTGTCATTTTACTGGATAAATCATTCCCACTTCTCTTCGGTTCCAGACAAAGCCAACTTGACGATTACAAAGATTTCGTCCCGATGAAGATACAAACCCGATACCTTGATATGGCCTTGGGTGTCAATGCTTATTTCAAGATTTCGGACCCGGAACGATTTATCGTTCATTACCTGACCGAACGCCAAATGCTGAATACGACCATCATCGTGGACGAAATCACGGATACGATCCGAAACGTGTTGCAGGAAACATTGTATGACACGGAATTATCCTCCAACCGTATCCCCCAAGAACTTCACGCGTTACTTAAAGACAAGATCAACGCCATCGCAGCGGAAGCTTTCTTCGGGATTTCCGTCGTGCGTATTGTCGAGATTTCAGCCACCAGTGAAGACCTGGAACGATTCAGAACATTAAGCCGCGAAATCTATCTTTCGGAGCAAGAGTTGGATTATCTCCGGCGTACGAATGACTTCAAAAACCGAATGGTAGACACGGTAAATGCACAACGACTGCATGAGGCCACGACTGATCTAGAACTGGACAAACAACTGGAATCGATTAATCATGACCGGCTATTACATGACGAGGAGGTAGAAAAATTCAAATATTTCCTGAAAAACGAACGTATCGTACGCGAAGCTCAGAACGATAGTGAACGCAATGCGGCTCTTCTGGAAATCGCAAAAACAGGACTGATCCAGGAAGATGAAGTACACGCACTACAAGATCAATTGGAAACGAACAGCTACCAACGAGGTATGTTGTTCCAGATGATGCAACTTCGTGACGGCATTGAATTCGAGCGTACCCGCATGGAAGGAGAAGCCGAAAAAGCGACCTTGATTGTCAAGAAAGAACTCGAATTACAAGGTCTACATGATGATTACTCGGATAGTCGTTTCTATAAAGAAGTTGAAAAACAACGAACCGTTGCCGAAACTAATCTGGATCTGGAACAACGCAGCCGAGACATGGACTATAATGACGCCAAACGCATGCACGACATGGAACGGGAAGATGATGACACGCAATTCCAACAGTTCATAGCAATGCAAAACGCGGAAGAACAGACAAAAGAAAACCAACGCAAGCATGATGCGGAAATGGAACAAAACCGCCTAAAGAATGCAGAGGAGATGGAACGTCTGAAATGGGAAAACGCCAAAGAACTTTCCGATGAAAAAGTGTGGGCGCTCAATGGTGGAGAAGCCGCCGTGGCATACGCCGAGAACAAATACAGTTCGGAAGCAGAACGTGAGGCAAGCGAACGGCTGGAAGCGCAGCGGCGAGAACTCGATGCCCGTTTGGAAAATGAACGAGCTTCACGAGATTCCGAACACCGGGAAAATCAATCACAAATGTTCCAAATGATGCGTGATATGATGACCATGACCGGAGGTATCCAAGCCCAAAAAGTGGAAGAAAAAGATCGTCAATTACACGAACGAGAAGAACGCATTCTGCGCCAGGAAGGACGAATGGATACGGCCTATGACCGGGCTCTGGATTATTCGACCCGTGGCAACATTCCACAACAAATGCCAAACGTCCAAGCGGGGCAACAACAACAACAACAACAACAACAACAAGTACAGGCCCAACAACAAAGCCAGCAACCACCCGCGGCAAAAACAGTTATACCGATCACTTGTCCTGAATGTGGGACACCGTTGGAACCCGGAACTCAATTCTGTGCAGATTGCGGGGCCGGAATCAAGTAAAACCATATTTCAATTCAAAAATGAAAGATATGATAACCATTCACGGAATCTTGGAATGCCCTCTATTGGATGCCGGTTCCAAATCGGAAGGCCGAAAAGCCATTTTGACAGATGATGACGGGAAAAAATACAAACTCTACCGGGCTGGAATTTTACCAGCAGGAGACCCGTTCTTCATCCCCTACGACGGGATGCACGTCAAGATTCGCGGAAACGAGGAGGAAGAGACGGGAAGTTTTCTCGTCACCTCCATTTTATTGGACGACGGCACGGAAATCTTCTCTCAACCAGTGGAATTTCCCACTGGGGTACCGATTGAACTTCCTTCACCCCGCAAATCAAAGAAACAGTTGAAAAAGAAAAACAAATAAATACACAAAATAATGAGCAAAGAGAGATTTTGTCCGGAATGTGGTCAGCCCTTGGAAGCAGACGAACGCTTTTGCCAAGATTGCGGGGCAGAAGTACCGTTCGAGTCAAATACCGACACGAATAACGCGGAGGCCATACTGAATAAAGTGAAACCTTCAGCAACGGATGAACCGATCATTGGCGCGGGAGCACGTGCAAACGTTACCGGTGGCATCAACAAAACTTCCACCACTCACGCCAACATCAACACATCAAGCGTCGATAATTCTTCCACGGTCCATCACAACACGACGATCGTCATGGGAAAAGAGGGAAGCGAATATTGCGAAGTATGCGGAAATCCTTTCGATGAGAGACACGCCCGGTGTCCCAAGTGTGGGAAAGAAATCTGTTTTGATTGTAAAGTAAAAGGAAAAAACCGTTGCGTGGAATGTGAAAAGAAATCCATCAACGAATACCGCTTAGCTTTCCAACAATTACTCCTGACTACCAATGGAAACATCGGCATCGCCGGACGCCAAATGATGGATCAGAAAGCTAGGGAACTGGACGTGGAGAACGCAAAAGCCGACATTGAAAAAGAAATGATTGAAACATATAAACCGGCAAATAAAGCCACACAACCAGCCGTAGTGGACCTTCCTTCCACGAACGAATCCATTCAATCACAGGAATCAGGACAAAAGGGTATAGGAGCCTTAACCGGAGCACGACCTCACCCCGCACCCCGGTCAAGTACAAGGAAAAACAAGTGGATTCCCCTGAGTGCCATCATACTCATCGCACTTGTCGGTTATTTCTTCCTGTCAAGAAAAGATCATACTCCCGCGGCAGCTCCCGTGAAACCTCCAACGGAACAAAAAGAGAGTGTTACTCCCAAATCCTCTCCTGCCGCGAAACCGGAGGCAACACCTCCCACGACGACTTCCGTGAAAAAGGAAGAACAACCCGCAAAAGTAGAACAACAACCCGTGGTGGAGAAGAAAGACACAGACTATGACGCCGGGATGGAAGCCTATGAAAAAAAGAATGGACTAGATGCCATCCGCTTGTTCAAAAAATCCGGAAGTGCGAAATCTTATTACATGATGGGATTAATTTATGAAAACGGATGTGGCACGGTTGCCAGTAACGGGATGATGGCCCGGAAAAATTTCAAAAAAGCTGCCGATATGGGAAATAAAGAAGCGAAGGCAAAATTATAAACGATATTCTATTAACCTCTAATTAAAATTTTATTGTTATGCTAAAAAGAATTTTTACGTGTATGGCTCTACTGTGTGTGGTAGTGATCGCAGCCAAAGCACAAGAAGTAAAAAAACCGCGGATGTATGTCGAACGTTTCACGGCCGCAAACGGAGTTGGGGATGCGAACAGCGACAAAGTTCGCCAGACAGTCATGGCTGCCCTCAACAAGACAAAACGTTTTGAACTGGTAGACCAAGACGCCGAATCATCCATGAAACAGGAAGAAAAACGCCGTACGGATGAAAAAGCGATGAGCGACGAAAAAGCCCGTACGCAAACCATTTCCGCGGCTGCCCATGATTACCTCCTGAGTGGTAACGTGTTGGCTTGCTCCGTGAAATCCCAACAAAAAGACGGGAAGACCATGTATTCCTGCGTTTTAAATTATTCCGTAACCGTGACAGAAGTTGCCACTTCAACGACCGTCGCAACGGCCACATTCGACCATTCTCCTTCCGGGGTAGGCGGTACGTTGGGGAAAATTCTGGATTTATCGGATTCACAAGAGAAAGCCATTGCCAGCGCGACCAACATGATTGCAAGTGACATCGAGGATTTTCTGATCAAGGAATTCCCGTTGGAAGGAACCGTTATTCCCATGGACTACGAGGTAAAGAAAGACAAATTGGTGAAATGTTACATCGACTTGGGCGTTGACCACGGTGTTAAGAAAGGAGACTATTTCTCCGTCTTGGTTCCCAGCGTAAGAGCCGGTCGCACGACTTACAGCGAAGTAGGACGAGTGAAAGTAGAAGAAGTTGTCGACGGAACCATGTCGCAATGTAAAGTAGTACAAGGAGATAAAAAGATATTCACTGCCATGGAAGCTTTCCAGGCTCTTGACGAGGCAACACAAAAGAAACAGCCCCTGAAAGTAAAAGCGACCGTGGCTCCTTTATTCTCAATATAATTCGTTTATCTATGAATAAAATAGTAAACATACTTGGCATACTGTTACTTCTCTTTACAACTTCCGCAAAAGCCCAAGAGTATCTTCAAATTGTTTCACTGGAAGCCGAAAAAGGGGCGAACGCAGTTTTTTCTTCGGCAGGAACAGCTGATAGTAAAAAGGGAGTTGAAACAAATGCCATCAAATCACTCATCTACACCCTGTTCTTTCAGGGTGTAGAAGGTGTTAATGACGGGAAGCCTTTAGTAAGCAAACCTAACGAGGCCTACACCAATACCTTCTTTAACAATCAGGCTCGTTACACGCCTTATATTGTCAGTACCGAAGAAGCCGTTAAAACCACGAAAGTAGGCGGGCATTTTCAAGGAACCACCCGAATCACCTTGCGACTTCGACAACTGATCAATGATGTACGAAAAAACACTCATTATGAAGAGACTGTCGCGGAAACTCCCAATCCCCGTCATCCCAAACCGACCATCATCGTGGTTCCCTACAAGAAAACGGGAGAAAGTTTTCAGGCAATCCTTGAAAATGACAGTGATAGTCGTATCGCCATAAGCGCCGTGCAAAAAGGACTTGAAGCGTGTGACATTAAAACAATTGACTTACAAGGACGTATTGACGCCATGCATCGCCGGGGACAATACGAAGAAAATGCCGGGGCTGCAGAATCCAATGACAAACAGCTTTTGATGTCTTCCGGCGCGGACGTTTATGTCACCGTGGACTTAATGAAAGATTACACGGCAGAGGATGCCCGCGTAGCCTTAGTCATGAAAGCCTATGAAACCGCAAGTGGGACAATCTGGGCCTCGGAAGACGGCTGGACGAACCGTTTTCGCACCACGAACACGGAAGCCCTGTGTTCTTATGCCATAAAAGACCATCTTCCCGCTTTCCTCGAACAGATCATTAAAAACTTTTCCCTTCCCGCCCGTATCGTTCTACAAATATCCATTAGTGAAAATTCAGCGGGTTCCTTACAGGACGCTTGTTGTTCAAACGGGGAGAGAATCGTGGATTTTATCCAAAATTGGCTGGACCGCAATGCGCATGACGGTGATTATCACATACAAGGGATCATGGATGAATCTGCCATCTTTGACTACGTGATGATTCCCAAGCAAGACAAAGAAGGTTACAAAATGACCTCCTCCAAGTTCGCGAAAGCACTGAACGACCAACTCAAAGCGCAAGACGTTTCGGGTACAATCCGCATTGACGGGAATACGATTTTGCTAATGCTGGACTTGTAATAAGTAATAACAATAAAAAAAGAAAAACATGCGAAAGATTATTTTAGGCTTCTTACTTCCGATATGCAGTGTTTTCTACGCGGAGGCACAAGAACCTGACTGGGTAACCCAACGCCCGACCTCGTCTGACGCTTACATCGGCATTGGCATCGTTTCGTTGTCGGAAACCGATTACATGAAAAAAGCAACCCGGAATGCCTTGGCTGACATCGTTTCACAAATTGCCGTGAAACTTGAAAACAACTCTTTTTTACACCGGGTAGATGTAGACGGGAAAACACGGGAAATGCTGGAAGACAAAATTCACAGCTCGATGGAAGCCTGGCTGGAAGGACAAGAATTGAAAGGAAGCTACCAGTCGGAACAAAAATACTACGTGTACTACACGCTGGATAAAAAAGTATACGCCCGGAAGGCCGAAGAACGCAGGCAACAGGCGGTGAGAACAGGTATGGATTACCTGCAGAAAGGCCGTACCGAAGAAAAATCCATGAATCTTTCGCAAGCCGCCCAACTCTATGGTAAAGGACTGGAAGCGGTGGAACCGTGGGCCTTTATGGATCTGACGACAGAAGCAGGAGGCGTGTCCGTGAATATACCAATCGAACTCTATAACGCTTACGTAAATGTATTCAACGGAATGACAATCACCACCAATGTCACGATGGTAGAAGGAGAGGCATTTAAAGCCATCGCCGACCCTATCGCCGGGTGTCTTTCCAAAAACGGCGTTGTCGTTCCGAATGTAAAATTAAACGCATCATTCGTATCCGGCAGCGGTACCGTCTCTCCCGCCATTCAAACAGATTACACGGGTACGGCGGAATTCTACGTGACCAACATCACCTCTAAAGACGACGTGCAGGAATTACGCATCACGATCGACGACTCGTTCATGAGTACCCTTCCCAAGGCATATCGCCAACTGTTGCAAAACCAAACATGGCCTTCTGCCAAAATCACGATTTCGTTGAAAAGCGCACCCATCACCGCCTACCTGCACGTGAGCGAAGATCATGAACTGGAAGGGTGTGAACGCCAGATCAGCAGCCTGCTGACAAACAATTATTTCTCCCTGTCGGAAGACCCGGATGCCGCCCAATGCTTCGTGGAACTGTCAACAAAGTTAGACATGGGAGAAGTCGTAACCGGGGGTGTTTATGATCTGAATACCTGTTACTGCACGATTGTTCTCAAAATATACAATAACAAGACACAACAAATGCTCCTGAACTATTCAGCAAATCAAATTAAAGTGTTAGTACCGGTAAACAAGTCAGCGACAGCATCTATCTCGATGTGCGTGCGGGAAGTGATGAAACGAGTGAATCGAGAACTACCAAACCAAATCAAAAAACTCAAAATCAATTAAAAAGTAACATTATGAAACATTTAATCTTATGGGGGATGGCTATAACCGCATTTTCTTTATTAAGCAGTTGCGGTTCTTCAAAGAAGATTCAGGAAAAGACACCTGTTTCCACTTACATCCTACCGGGGACCGATCTCATTAGCGGGGATGGAGTACTTCGGGGATGGGGTTCCGGCAGATCCGACAACGAGGCGTCAGCCCGGAAAAAAGCTCAAATGGCCGCTTCAGCCGAATTAGCCGCAATACTAGCCAAAACAGTAGAAGCTACAACAGAAGAATACTCGACGATTTTATCCGAAGGCTTATCATCTGAATCCAAATCCCTCCTCAACGATAAAACGAAAGTAACGGTAAATCAGACATTAGCCGGGGCTACCATCGTATTCGATCGTTGGAGCAAAGATGAAGAAACCGGACAGTTAATCAACTACATCGTTTTGGAACTCAAAGGAGAGGACTATCTAAAACAACTGTACAAGGAACTCGGTAAAAATAAAGCAACTTCAGTAGATAAAGATTTATTACAACGCCTCTTTTTGAAGCACATTGACGAAAGTTCAAAAAAATAAATAATCATTCGACACGGAGGTATCAAAAGGATTTTTAATACCCCCGTGTCCCTTATTTTCATATCTTCCTCTCTTCCACGAAATTTATCAGAAATATACAATACTTATTAATTCTATAAATACTTTTTTCTCAACTTTGCCGTAAAAACCGAGAAAAAGCTGTATTTTCGAAGAAACAAAATCATTTAGACGTGAAAAACATTTTACTTATATTTCTGACCATTCTGGTTCTACTAAATAGTGCCGCCATTGGGTATTATATCTACGAGGACAAGCTCGACCAACCCGAAAACGATTTGCCCGTCTTTCATGTCATGAAAACATCAGACGTGGAGTTTCCCGACAAATTTTCCCTAGCAGGAGAGCGGGTTCCCCTAGAAAGGATTGACGTGACCGAAGCATTCAAAAAAGAATTAATCGTGAACACGTACCTGCATTCCCACACGATACAAGTGTTAAAACACGCTCCCCGCTATTTTCACACGATCGAACCGATCCTGAAAGAAGAAGGAGTACCCGACGATTTCAAATACCTGGCCGTTATCGAGAGCAGCCTCAACCCACTGGCCGTATCTTACGCCGGAGCCGTGGGAATATGGCAATTAATGAGCGGAACCGCCAAAGAACTCGGACTGGAAGTATCGAATGACGTGGACGAACGCTACCACTTGGAAAAAGCCACCCGTGCCGCTTGTGCTTACTTGAAAAAAGCCTACCAGAAATTCGGTTCGTGGACGTTGGCCGCGGCTTCATACAACGGTGGCATGAACATGTTATCCAAACAACAGGACCGCCAGAAAGAAACAAACTTCTACGATCTCCTACTCGGAGAAGAAACCGGAAGATACGTTTATCGCTTGTTAGCCTTGAAACAAATCATGGAAGAACCCCACCTCTACGATTTCTACGTGGAGCAACTATACCCGGTTGAACCGGTCACGTTAGTCAAGGTCACCCAATCAATCAAAGACCTTGCAGAATTCGCCAAGGAACACGGGATATCCTACAAAACACTCAAACGCTTCAACCCCTGGTTGCGGCAGACATCCTTAAAAATCGGGAAACACAAAACGTATTACATCGCCATCCCCGAAAACAAGGAAGCCTACAAATAAGTCCGTAAAGTCTATAAGGTCTTTGGACCCCTGCGGGGCGCTTTGTTCACGACAGCTTAAGCTGTCGGTAGATACTATCCGAAGGACACCCGTGACTTTACAAACCTTATGGACTTTATAAACTTTCGACCCAAAGGCTTTAGCCTGCACATATCCGGCACGTTATTTGTAACCACTGCCTATATTAGATATTAAAAACCTCCCAACATGGAAAAAAATAAAATTACCGTCTTTTGTGAAAACAACGGACAAGAATACCAGATTCCCACGGGATCTAGTTTAAAAGAATTCAAAAAAATCGTGTTTCCCACGAATCACCAAAGCATTCTGGGGGCACTTGTTAATAACGAAGTTCGTGATCTGCATTACGAGATATACAACCCCAAATACATCAACTTCATTGATGTGACCACGCTAGACGGGTATAGCGTGTATCTCCGTTCGCTTATTTTCGTACTTTATAAAGCAGTATATAACCTTTATCGCAAGAAAACATTGGTCGTCGAATATCACCTTTCCAACGGTGTGTTCTGCCGTCTAGCCAACAAAGATGTTGTTCTTACCGGCGACAAAATCTCGGAGATAAAAGCAGAAATGCAACGCATCATCGACCACGATTATGAAATCATGCGCCGGGAAACTCCCACGGAAGAAGCCATTAAACTGTTCAACAGCCAAGGATTAAAAGATAAAGAACTGTTACTCTCCACACGAGGCAAGATGTTTACCTCGGTTTACTCCATTGACGGAACTTGTGACTATTTTTACGGTACATTAGCCCCTTCCACCGGATGTTTAAAAGTATTTGATCTGATGGACTACAAGGATGGCATGTTACTCATGATTCCCGACCGGACTCAACCGGACAAGATACTTCCATTTGTCCCGCAGGAAAAACTATTCAGCACGTTCAGCGAATTCAAACGCTGGGGTAAGATTTCCGAGGTCATGCAAATCGGACATCTGAATCAGGCGATCGAACATAAACACGCCGGAGACATGATCAAGGTCAGCGAGGCCCTGCACGAGAAAAAAATCTCCCAAATTGCCGACCTCATCAAAAAACAGAAACAAGTCAAGGTCATCCTGATAGCCGGCCCGTCATCCTCCGGGAAAACGACATTCGGCAAACGTCTGGCGATTCAATTACTGGTAAACGGGATCAAACCCGTGAACCTCTCGCTGGATAACTATTTCGTGAACCGGGAAGATACCCCGAAAGACGAGAAAGGTGAATACGACTTCGAAACTATTGATGCTTTGGACATCAACACCTTCAACGACAACATCATGAGTTTGTTGCGAGGAGAAGAAGTCGAAATCCCGAAGTTCTCCTTCGAAACCGGACAACGCTTCTATGACGGAGAGAAACTGAAAATGTCTAAAAACAACGTGATTATCGTGGAAGGTATTCACGGTCTGAATCCCAAACTGACCGCCACCCTGCCCCACGAGAGCCTGTTCAAGATATTCATATCCGCCCTGACCGTGATCTCTATCGACAATCACAACATCATCAACCCGTCGGACAACCGCCTGATCCGCCGCATGGTCCGAGATCACAAATACCGGAGCTACTCGGCCCTCGACACCCTGAAAAGGTGGGAAAGCGTCCTTTCGGGCGAACAAAAACACATCACCCCTTACCAGGAAGAAGCCGATGTCATGTTCAACTCCGCCCTCGTCTACGAACTAGGAGCCTTGAAACAACAAGCCGTTCCCCTACTGGAAGAAGTTCTGGTAAAATACCCGGAACACTCGAAAGCCAACCGCCTTTTGAAATTCTTCTCGTACGTTCAAGCCGTACCAACCCGTGAAATCCCTCCCACCTCCATTTTAAGGGAGTTTTTGGGTGGAAGTTCATTCAAATATTAAACAATTATCTCAATTCAATAAGTTTACATTATTTCTTAAATAACGTCAGTTCGATGAAATTTACTTGATTCATTTATCAGTAAACCGACTTTATCGAACTGACGTTTAATTTTCATGAGGGAAAATACATCTGTAAATCAGCACAAAAACGAGTGATTGACATGGAGAGTTACTATTTCATTAGATCATTAATAGTGAATCACTACTTATCAAGTACCATCATGAACCTTATACAAATCCTATAGAAACCCTATATGAACTCTATTATAATAAGGTTCATAAAAGGTTTATATTAGGTTTCTAAAAGATTATTACCGCTATTCATCAGTAACTCATCAAGAATTCATGATGCAATCATGTACTATCTCAATAGGAAATCTCCTGTTATGGATATAGATAATCAACAAGTTTTTAATTCATTATGTCGTATTAATCCCTCGTTGAAAATTTTAAAGGAGAATTGGAAATCACTACATCCAAATTTTCCCGGCTTGTCGTTAAAACAAGCCGGGAAATCATAATTCTATTTTAAAATTCATCAGTCAATAAACTTCACGATCTCCCAAGGTTGATCCGCGATATACGATGCTCCGTTCTTCAACAATTCCTCCCGATCCCGGAACCCCCAGGTTACTCCCACGGAGGCCACGCCGCTATTAACAGCGGTTTGCATATCTACACCGGAATCTCCCACGTAAAGTACCTCGTCTTGCGTCACGCCAGCCTCTTTCATAATATCAAACACGATCGTCGGATCGGGCTTGATAGGCACTCCATCCCGTTGCCCGTAAACGAAGTCAAAAAGCCCCTCTCCAAAATATTCGGGAATCAAAGCCACCGTGGCCGAATGATATTTATTAGAAGCCACGGCCAACAACATCCCCCGACGCTTCAACTCCCTCAACAACTCACAAATTCCATCATAGGGAGCCGTGAAATCCGCTTTATGCTCGGCATAATAAGCCACGAAATCCTCCCGGATTTTCAACATATTTTCCTCTGTTCTTTCAGACTCTGGCAACGCCCGTTCTAATAATTTATTTATCCCGTTCCCCACGAAATAACGGTAAGCAGGTAATTCGTGTGTCGGGTAGCCGTGCCGCCGTAAAGCGTAATTCGTACTCGCCGCCAAATCCTGCAAAGAATTCAATAACGTCCCATCCAAATCAAAAATAACCAACTTCGTCATATAATCTCCATTTCATTTATTACAGGACAAAAGTAACACATATCCCCGTATTTCTGAAACACTTGGACACAAATCGGGAAAATCAAAGGTAATACTACCATAATCCTAAGGTAATAATACCCCTCTTTCGTAGATCCGCCAGAGTTTCCCCGTTGCATCCCCGTTTTCTGCTATTCGAGTTACGGTGAAGCTTCGAAGTTGCAACGAGGGAAGGGTATTATTACTTTAGGATTACCTATAATTCACCTATATTTCTAGGTAATTCTATAAAAATCTTAAAGGGAATCGGCTAATAAACAACAGAGGCCGCATCATTGATGCGACCTCTGTCTGCACGGGAGGAGAGGTTCGAACTCCCGACCCTCGGTTTTGGAGACCGATGCTCTACCAACTGAGCCACTCCCGTTTTTCACGCTGCAAATTAAGACAAATTAAACGAGAAAAACAAGACTTGGCGGGGAATAATACGTATTTTTGTATCCCAGACTTCAAGTAACAAGAAACATGGAAAAAATAGTAGTCGGTCTTAGCGGTGGCGTGGATAGTTTTGTAACAGCCCTTTTGTTACAACAACATGGATTTGAAGTCATTGGCGTCAACCTGCAACTCTGGGACTCATTCTCCCCTTCCATTCAAAAAGATGAACTTGACGAATTATGCAAACTCGTCAACATCAAACTCTACAAGCTAGACGGCAGGGCACGTTTCCGGGAGCGAGTGGTGCAACCGTTCATTCTCGGCTATCTTTCCGGTGTTACCCCCAACCCTTGCGCGACCTGCAACAGTTTCGTGAAATGGAATTTACTCTGTTCTCTGGCTGATGAACTGGGGATATATCATATTGCCACGGGGCATTACGCCCGGATACTCCCCTTTTCGGAACATCATTATGTACATAAAGGAGTTGACCCGAATAAAGATCAATCCTATTTCCTATGGGGGGTACAGGAAAATATTCTATCCCGAACAATCACCCCTTTGGGAGACCTCACGAAAACCGAAGTCAAAGAAATCGCCCGTGCTCACGGGTTCTCTCGAGTTGCCGACAAACGGGAAAGCATGAGTATCTGTTTTCTGGAAGGGAATGACTACCGGGATTTTATCCTACGACAACCGGATACGGAACACTGTTTCACGCCCGGTTCTATCGTGGATATACAAGGGCAACCGGTTGGAGAACACGAGGGAATCGCCAATTACACGATCGGTCAGAAAAGAGGTATCCCCCTAAAAGACGGCCGCCCTCAATATGTAGCCAAGATCAACGCTGTAACCCGACAATTAATCGTGGGCGAAAAAAACTCGCTAAATCAAACGGAACTCTCGGTGATCCACCCGCATCTGATTGATCCGAACGAAATCACGGCAAATGACATCGAAGTCAAAGTCCGCGGTTTAGGTCTCAACCCGCAAGGTTATGCCCGAATTACCCCACAACCGGGTAACCGGCTCTCCGTTGAACTCGCCTCCCCGGCCTGGGCTGTTGCCCCCGGTCAACCGGTTGCCTTCTACCGGAAAGATCGCTTGATCGGTGGCGGCATACTGGCAGACAACACGCAAGAATAACAACGTAAATACACCGCCTCATGGAATTCACGAAAAAACTTCAGGAACAGTACAAGTTATCAACAGAAAGCATCGCCCTTTTACAAGAACACATGCAACTTCTATCGTTCGAAAAGAAAGAGGTTATCATTCAAGAAGGCCAACGGGATGATTACACCTATTTTGTCGAAAGCGGCTCCGTGCGAGCATACGTCATTCGGGAAGATAAACAAGTGACCTTGTTTTTTGCTTTCGAAGGAGATAGCGCAACCACGATTCTTGGCCCGTCGAACACGTTAACCTCAAAACTCACGATTGAAACCCTTGAACCCACGACCCTTGTCAGAATCTCCCGTACCCGTTTAGAGGAACTTTTCCGACGGTCACTTGAAATAGCCAACTGGGGACGCAAGCTCATGGAGAAAACATTACTGGAATACGAACATTATTTCATAGAATACTACTGGATGGAAAAAAGTACCCAATACCAAGCACTCATGAAAGAACATCCCCAGTTATTACAACGGGTTTCCTTGAAAGAGATCGCCTCTTACTTGAATATAACCCCTCAAACCCTTAGTCGGATCCGGGCGCATATCAAGTGAAAAACAGGATCAGCAATTGCGCTGTCAACACTCGCAGAAACATCGTCAACGGGTAAACAGTAGCATAACTTACCGAGGGGGCATCATTGTTGGCCATACCATTGGAGTATGCCAAGGCCGGAGGATCCGTCATACTTCCCGCGATCAACCCCATCAAGGTGAAATAATTAATCTTGTATACAATTCTGGCTATTATCCCGATAATAATCAATGGTATAACCGTAATCATAAAACCATAACCGATCCAAGCATATCCTCCTCCATCAATAATGGTTTTCACGAAACCCTCTCCGGCTCCCAATCCCACGCTAGCTAGGAATAATGAAATTCCGACTTCTCTCAACATCAGGTTGGCACTCATCGTTGTGTAAGTCACCAAACCGTATTGTGGTCCGAAACGACTGATCAATATGGAGATAATCAAAGGTCCTCCCGCCAATCCCAACTTAACGGGTTGCGGGATTCCGGGAAACGTGAAAGGAATACTTCCCAACAGTATACCCAAGAAAATACCTAAAAATATCGAAACCAAGTTAGGTTCTCTCAAACGTCGCAAAGAATTACCCAACACTTTAGCAACATTTGCAACCGCGGCTTCCGGCCCGACTACCGTCAAGCGGTCGCCTATCTGCAACTGCAAATTCGGCTTAGCAACCAAATCAACCCCGGCTCGATTTACCCGGGTAACATTCACCCCGAAGCAATTTCTCAACCTCATATCTCCCAGCATTCTCCCGTTCACCTCGCCTTTCGTGATCGCGATTCTCCTAGATACAAGTTGCTTATCCAATCTTTCCCATTCTACCTCTACCCGCTCGCCCAAGAAAGCCGTGATCGCGTCTATATCCTGCAATGCGGCAACCACCAGAAGTTTATCCCCTTCTTTCAAACAAGTCTCTGAAGAACCGATCTCGATCTTCTCGTCCTGATGACAAACTCGTGAAAAAACAAACTTCCGGTTAATCAACCGGGTAATTTCCATCAAATCTTTCCCGAACAGAGCCGGATTCGTTACCCGAACAGAGAATTGTTGCGCCCCGCTCGCCTTACTCGTATCTTGTTGCTCGATGTCCTCGTTCTCCTTTTCCATTTTAATCCTGAAAATCACCCGCATCAACATAATCGATCCGATAATACCGATCACTCCCAACGGGTAAGCGACAGCATATCCCAGCGCTATCGTGGGATCATCAATTCCGGTTGCATCCGAATAAGCCTGTTGGGCAGCCCCCAGACCGGGCGTGTTGGTCACGGCTCCGGAAAGAATACCCACCATCGTGGTAATCGGCAACCCGGTAATCACGTGAATGATGTAAGTTGTTACCACCCCAAGCAACACGATTCCCGAAGCCAGCATATTCAGCGTGAACCCGCCTTTCCGGAAAGATGAGAAGAAACCGGGACCCACTTGTAACCCCACCGAGTACACGAATAAAATCAATCCGAATTCTTTCATGAAATGCAACGTATGCCCATCCACACGCATCCCGAAATGACTGCAAATAATACCCACGAAAAGAATCCATGTAATGCCTAACGAAATCCCCCAGACTTTCACTTTCCCCAACACGATTCCCAAAGCGATAACGATTGCGAACATCAAAACCGAGTGCGCCACTCCCTGTCCGAAAAACAGATCACTTAACCAAGTCATGCCATTTATAATTTTAGATTTTAGATACTATTAATTCTGTGATTTTATGATTTTCGATTAGATGATTCCAACCGTCCAAGACAAACTCTTTTCCATTCTAAATTTCTCGAAACCAGCGATCACTAAATCTTTTAACTTTTCATTTTCAATTTTCAAGTGTTTTAGGCTTCTTGTCAATGGAACGACAGAATTCGATATCTTCCCGGAACAATTTCCGATAGGTTATATATGTCTGGGATTGTTTTGCCCCGATGTACTCCATCAAATGCATCATCTTCGGGTTAAAATCTCCGACCCAACTCAGATCCAACCAATCGTAATTGCGTTTTCCCATGATGACATTCTTGCAAAAAGCGTAAATCATGGCAGCCTCAACTCCCCGCCCTTGGTATTCTTCCGCAACACCGAATATCAATCCCAAAGCAATACGTCCCCGTTTAAAATAACGGTAATAAAGGAATTTCAAAATTCCTAACCCGCTAATCTTGCCATTAACATGCTTCACGATATAATTCAATTCGGGAATCATGATAAAGAACCCGATCGGAATATCCTTATAATAAGCGAAATAAAGCAAATCTGGGTCCAACACGGGTTTCAATGTCTTGAACAACACTTCTACCTGTTCCTTATCCATGCCCCCCACGCCATGCACGTTCACATTCCATGCCTGATTATAAATTACCAGAAAAGCCTCTTTTGCCTGTTCGGGCGTCATTTCCCGGTAAGAACTAATCCGGTAATCCCCGTTTTTCAACAATCGTTCGGATTTCCAGACCACCACCTTGGAAAGACTCTCTTCCACGAGGCGCGTCCGGTAGATGTATTGCTTGAAATAATCCCGGAACCCGTAATTCTCGAAGAAAGGAACGTAATACTTATGCGTGTAAGGCATTTGAAACACGGGGGGCTTAAAACCATCTACCAACAATCCCCACCACTCGTTACGCTCGCCGAAATTAACGGGACCTTCCATAGAATCCATCCCCCGTTCCTCCAACCACTCCCGGCAACGATCAAACAACATGAACGCAGCTTCCTGATCATTAATACACTCGAAGAACCCCATGCCCCCCACCGTGTACGAATCCAACCGACAAGTATCCTCGTCGATAAAAGAAGCCACACGCCCAACGCATGTTCCTTTTTCATCCCGAAGTAGCCAACGAGTACATTCCCCGTGCTTGAAATAAGGGTTCTTCGCCCGGTCAAACACTTTCGTGATGTCTGTATCTAAAGGTCGTACCCAATTTTCGTCATTCTTGTAAAGAGAGACAGGTAGCACTAAAAATTCATTCGCTTGCTTTTCGTTCAAAACCTCTTCAATCGTGTATTTCATATATCTATAAACTTATATTTTCAACTTTTATCGGCGGATGCACCCGTGCCTGCAACCCGTAAATACCCCGGCGTATCCACACGACAATCATCGCTAACACGACACGAGGGAATATCAACCACATGACAGGTAACCCCATCACCGCGAACAACAACGGATCTTCTAATTGGGAATGAGAAATTGCCAGGTGATAATTCAACAAATCCGCCTCTTGATGAACCAATTTCCCCGTTTTGGCGTAATCCATCATAATCGCGGAACCATAGGCCAAACCGACCGTGTTCCCCACGAGCCACAAGAAAGCGACATCCGGTTTCAACCCGAACAAACGCATCAACGGGGATAACATCGTGGATAATATTTTCAACACTCCGAACTCTTCGAGCAAACGTTGCAAAATCATCAAGCCGGAAATCACCAACACGATCTTCACGCACAACAACAAGCTACTTTCCAACCAATGCAACATCGTCTCTCCCAGTCCCAATGCAACCGAAGTCTCCGCCATCATCTTCCTACTCATTTCCGGCAACAGCAAGTTCAACCCGATTGCCGCCACGAAACTCCCCACGACACGCAAAATCACCATACCCACGGCCGACGATCCGGTTTTCTGCAACACGATCGTCTCCACGACAAAGTTATGGGATATCAGGCACATCGTGGCCATGATCAGGCTCTCCCTCACGGAAAAATCAAGTGTCGACAACAAGGCTATCACGGTATATATATTAGTGAATATACTCGTGACAAACACCAACGCCGCATCTCCCGGCAAACCGATCAAAGTAAACAACGGGGACGCGAACGAGGATATATAAGGCAATATATTAAAATATGACAACAACGTCACGAACAAAGAGACCGGCAACATGATCTTCAAAAACCATATTGATGTCTTTATCGCCACGGGTAAAGCTTTCCGCACACATCCCATAACTCTCGCACTGTAACTTGCCATACGCTTTAATTGAAAATTGAAAATTGAAAATTGAAAATGATATCCCCCCACTCCCAACTTCCAATTTTCCAATTAAACTTTTATAATTTTAAAGTCGCTTGACGACTTTTCATTTTAAATTTTAAATTCTAAATTACCGAAGCTCGTCGGTTAGCAACCGGATTTCCATTGTCGGGCTGATGCGCTCGTACAATATATTATACACGGCATCTGTGATCGGCATGTGAACCTTATACTGCTCGTTAATCTCGTGGATACCTTTCACCCCGAAATAGCCCTCGGCAATCATCAACATCTCCATCTGAGCCGACTTCACTGAATACCCTTTCCCGATCATCGTACCGAACGTCCGGTTCCGGCTGAACTGCGAATAGGCTGTCACCAACAAATCACCCAGATAAGCCGAAAACTTGATATCCCGTTGGATCGGATGAACGGCATTCACGAAACGTTCCATTTCTTGGATAGCATTCGCTACCAGAACCGCCTGAAAATTATCGCCATACCGCAACCCGTGACAAATCCCGGCTGCAATAGCAAAAACGTTTTTCAACACAGCCGCATACTCCGACCCGTATATATCATCGGAAATCGTCGTTTTCACGTAAAAACACTCGAACAACTGTGCCACCGACCGGGCCACCCGCAAATTCTCACTGGAGAACGTCAGGTAGGACAGACGCTCCAAAGCAATCTCCTCCGCATGACAAGGCCCCGAAATAATCACGATCTGCTCCAAAGGCACCTCGTACCTCTGGTGGAAAAATTCCCCGATCAGCATATTATCATCCGGGATCATACCCTTGATAGCCGAAACAATAATTTTATCTTTCAAAGAGACTTGCAATCTTGAGGTCACCACGTTTTTCAGGAATGCACTCGGGATCGCGAAAACAATCACGTCGGAATTCATAACCAACCGATCCAGATCATCCGTGAACGTGATCTTATCCAGATCGAACTCGACACCACACAAGTACCTCGGATTGTGCTTCAATACTTTAAAAGCCTTTATTGATTCAATATTCCGCATGAACCAATGAATATGCCCGTTGTTATCCGTCAGCATTTTAGCGATAGCGGTAGCCCAGCTACCACCACCCACGACACCAATCCTTGGTTTGTCTAATATTTCCATGATAAAAAGAGTTACAAGTTTGCAGGTTACAAGTTACAAGTTTTAGGTCATAATCGAACCTGCAACTTGTTAACCTGTAACCTGCAACTATTTAGTTAAACCAGCTCTTCACCTCATCCGGAGACAAGGTTTTCAAGCCCAATTTCATTTTTTTATTCAAACCACTAAGCTCCTGATGTAACTTGTTCGGGTTCTCCACCGCTTTCAACGCTTCTACCGTTTGATAGCCGGCCTTACGCACCACTTGTATCCACTCGGCTGGGACACCGACACCCACGAATTTATCATCCGAATCCACCACTGCTACCTTCTCCGGCTTCATTTGCGGGAACAACAACACGTCCTGTATAGACGGGCTATTCGTCAGGAACATACAAAGACGGTCGATACCGATACCCATTCCGGAGGTCGGAGGCATACCATACTCCAATGCCCGCACGAAATCGTAATCAATAAACATTGCCTCGTCATCCCCTCTCTCCTGCAAAGCCAACTGATCCTTAAACCGATTCAACTGGTCGATCGGGTCATTCAACTCGGAATAGGCATTAGCAACCTCTTTCCCGTTCACGAACAACTCGAAACGCTCGGTCAATCCCGGATCCGAACGATGCATCTTCGTCAAGGGCGACATCTCCACCGGGTAATCGTAAATAAACGTCGGTTGAATATAGTGACTCTCACATTTCTCCCCGAATATCTCGTCAATTAACTTTCCTTTACCCATCGTTTCGTCAACATTCAAACCGATCGACAGACAGAACTCACGAATCTCGTCCTCACTCTTACCCGTGATATCAAACCCGGTATATTCTTTGATCGCCTCGGACATCTTCACTCGCTTGAAAGGACGCTTGAAATCCACCTCGTTATCCCCGAAAGGAGCCTTCGTGGTCCCGTTCACGGCCAAGGCTGCCGCCTCGATCATGCGCTCCGTGCTATCCATCATCCACAAGTAATCCTTGTAAGGCACGTATACCTCCATACAAGTAAATTCCGGATTATGCGTCCGGTCCATACCCTCGTTACGGAAGTTACGAGAAAATTCGAACACCCCGTTAAAACCGCCCACGATCAGACGCTTCAAATACAACTCGTTCGCGATACGCAAGTAAAACGGGATATCCAACGCGTTGTGATGCGTGATAAACGGGCGGGCCGAAGCTCCTCCCGGAATAGCCTGTAATACGGGAGTTTCCACTTCCAAACATCCCATATCCGTATAAAACTTCCGAATCGCATTGATCATCTTTGTCCGCTTGATAAACACGTCCATCACCTGCGGGTTCACGATCAAATCCAAATAACGTTGACGATATCTCAATTCCGGATCGGTAAAAGCGTCAAACACCTTACCATCCTTTTCTTTCACGATCGGAAGCGGGCGCAAAGACTTGGATAACATCACCAACTCTTTCGCGTGAACGGAAATCTCTCCCATGTTCGTACGGAACACGAATCCTTTCACCCCCACGATATCACCGATATCCATCAACTTTTTGAAAACGGTATTATACATCGTGCAAGCTTCATCCCGACTCACATCATCCCGACTCACGTAGACCTGAATCCTACCTTCGGCATCCTGTAATTCAAAAAATGAAGCCTTACCCATAATCCGCCTGCTCATCATCCGCCCGGCAATCACAACCTCCTGCAATTCCTCCGGTGATTTTTCAAATTTATCAAGGATCTCTTTAGAAAGGTGAGTTACTTTAAATTCCGGTGCCGGATAGGCATCAATTCCCAAATTCTTCAACTCGTTTAAAGAGTTCCGGCGAATAATTTCCTGTTCGCTTAATTCTGCAAGACTCATTTTTATATGCTTTAAAAGGTTACATAAATCAATTCTTTACCGGGCATAAACCCGATCTAAATTTTGTTTTTAAATTAATGTGCAAAGATAATAAATAAAGAGCAAAGAAGAAAGTAAAAGGGAATCTTAAGTGGCTTCGCCAAGTTGCAAGTTACAAGTTTGCAAGTTACAGGTTATGAACTTAAACGAAAATCATCAAGCATACAAACGATATCCGACAACAAAAAATTTACATTTTTCCTCCTTTTTGTTAAAAAACTACTTTACATTTTTAGTGTCTATATTATAGAACTGAAACACAAACGTATAACCCGATTTATCTCGAACCTGTTAAAAAATATAATCGGGATTCTTTTGAAATCCCAAGGAAATTCTGCTTCTTTGTAGCAGAATAGGAGAAAGTAGATAATGAAAAAAAGATGGGTTATCAACACCCCACCCGAGTGGGAAAAAATTGACAAATTATCCAAAGAACTTAACTGCAGTCACGTCATTGCGAATTTGCTATTGCAACGCGGTGTACCTACTGCGGAAGAGGCCCATGCTTTCTTCAATCCGACTCTCAACATGCTCCACGATCCATTCTTGATGAAAGATATGGACAAAGCGGTTACCCGGTTGGAAAAAGCGATCGGCAACGAGGAAAAAGTTATGATCTACGGTGATTACGACGTAGACGGGACAACCGCGGTGGCTTTACTTTACAAGTACCTGAAAAATAAGTGCAACAAAGCGGAATATTATATTCCGGATCGTTACACGGAAGGATACGGAGTGTCTATTCGTGCGATTGATTATGCCGCCTTGAACGGGATCACGCTCATGATCGTCACGGATTGCGGTGTAAAAGCCGTGGAAAAAGTACGTTATGCCAACTCCCAAGGCGTGGATATCATCATTTGCGATCACCACACCCCAGGCGACGAACTTCCCGATGCCATTGCCGTGCTCGACCCGCAACGCAAAGATTGTAACTACCCTTATCGCTGGTTAAGCGGTTGCGGGGTCAGCTTCAAACTAGCACAGGCGTACAGCATCAAGCACAACCTTCCGATGTCGGATTTGTACAAATTGTTAGACTTGGTATGCGTCAGCATTGCCAGCGATATAGTCCCGATCACGGGCGAGAACCGCATTCTCGCACATTTCGGGTTGCTACAATTAAATCAAAAACCAAGCCTGGGATTAAAGACAATTCTAAATTTCTCCGGCATTGGCAAAGACTTGACGATAAATGATATTGTTTTCCGCATCGGCCCGAAAATCAACGCGGCTGGTCGGGTCGAATCAGGCAACAAATCGGTAGAACTACTGATTGCCGATGACGAGATCAAAGCTTCCGAGGTCGCCGCAAGCATCAACAATTTCAACGACCAACGCAAGAAACTGGATCACGACATCACTGAAGAAGCCCTCGAATACATCAACCAGTCCCACTACGATCAATCCCAAAAAGCTACCGTACTTTACAACCCGAACTGGCACAAAGGTGTCATCGGAATCGTGGCTTCCCGTCTGACGGAATATTATTACCGCCCGACAGTCATACTGACGGAATCCAACGGTCTGGCCACGGGGTCTGCTCGTTCCGTGGAAGGATTTGACCTGTATTACGCCATTTCTCAATGCAGCGAATTCCTGGAAAACTACGGGGGACACAAATACGCGGCAGGGTTAACCTTGAAACTCGAAAACATTGAGCCATTCAAGGCAAAATTCCAGCAAATCGTGAGTGAAACCATCACGGAAGAGATGTTGACCCCCCAAATTAACATTGACGCTCAAATAAAACTGAACGATATTACCCCTGATCTTTATACGATGATTCAAAAATTTGCCCCGTTTGGCCCGAATAACACGATTCCCGTGTTCATGACCGATAACGTGACAAACTTCATCGGCTCAAAACAGGTAGGACGCAACAATGAACATTTGAAACTGGTCGTGGTGGATGACACGCGAATTTGCAATGACCGGAGCGGTATAGCGTTCGGCATGGGAGAATACTTTCCCCGGATCAGCAAGGGCGAGTATTTCGATATCTGCTACACGCTTCAAGAAAATGAATTCATGGGAAGAAGCGACATTCAAATGATGATTCGTGATATAAAATTCAAAGAGGACTAGACACATGCAATCTTTATCTTCCAGACTGTTGGAAAAAGCGGTCGAACAATTCGCTTCCCTCCCGGGAATCGGGCGCAAAACAGCATTGCGCTACGTGCTTCACATGCTTCGGCAAAGTCCCGAAGAGGTAAAACAATTCACCGACAGTATTACCGCCCTGAAAGAATCGATAAAAGAGTGTCAATTCTGTCATAACATTTCCGATAGCGATACCTGCGAAATCTGCTCCGACCCGAAACGGGATTCACAAATCATCTGTGTCGTGGAAAACATCAAGGACATCATGTCCCTTGAGGCCACGGGACAATACCACGGCCTTTACCACGTTCTGGGTGGCATTATCTCCCCCATGGACGGAATCGGACCCTCCGACCTACATATCAGCAGCCTCCTCGAACGAGTAGCCAACCCTACCGTGAAAGAGATCATTTTTGCCCTGCGTGCCACCATCGAAGGAGACACCACGGGTTATTACATCTTCAAAAAACTACCCCGCCGGGATGAAATCCTCGTCAGTACCCTCGCCAAAGGAATCGCCGTCGGCAACGACCTGGAATACACCGATGAACTCACGCTCGGTCGCTCTCTCGTCAACCGGGTGAAATTCAATTTGAATGGCTGATCTCTCAACAGGGAATTTTCAATTCGAATAGAAATACCCTAGTGTTAAGGGTGAGATAAGGCACCATATATTGATCACCGGAAAGCCCAAGAACGTTACCTCCAAGACCCGGAAGGCATACACGGGACCGAATTTTTTCTGGATTCTATTATCGAAGAAGAAGTCTATTTTCTCATGCAGAAAGCGATCACGGAACTCCCCGATAAAATTCAGGAAATTTATAAATTAAGTCTCGCCGGGGAAACCAATGAATCCATCGCCGTTCAACTCGCCTTGACCGTCGATTCCGTGAAAGCCTACAAAAAAAGGGGCAAACAAATATTAAAAGAAAAACTACAGAATTTACTTATGTTCCTGAGCGTAACGTTATAAAAATCAGGCTACCGATTATTCGATAGCCTGACAATATAATTCTTGAATACAAGATCTCGCCCGTATCACTTCATTAATTCCAGCAATTGCATTTTCAATTTCGGATCGGAAGGGCGTTTTGCATAAGCATCCACGATCTTACCCTCTTTATCAATGATAACAATCCGGGGAACCGAATGAATCAGATAAGCTTTCACTAAATCGGATTTAAAACCTCCCGGTACATTCAAGCGGTACTCCGCACCTTTCTTATCTTGAATCATCTGTTTCCAGAGCCCGATCAACTCATCCCCAACATCCAACGACATTGAAGCGAACACGACAGGCATACCCTTCATCTCTTCAGCCAACTTCTCCATATAAGGCATTTCGGCCCGACAGGGGACACACCCGGTAAACCAAAAGTCCAACACTTGCATTTTCCCTTTAAACTGGTCGGAAGTATACTCTTTTCCGTTTATATCCACAGCCTTAAACTCCGGTGCAGGCATTCCGCGTAATATGGACTTATTCGCTTCACGAGCTTGTTGATAACGAGCTTCAATAGCGGGCAATTGAGCTATTGCCGCCGTGTCCGTAATCAAACGACGCACATTCATCACGTAAGTAGGTAATTCATCCGAATACCCCTTATCCAACGTGAAATTCAATAAATTGATCAAAAACAACGAACGCACTTTATCATTCTCTATTCGCCCGGCATAAATCTCCATATACTTATCCGGAGATACCTCAATCATTCCCTCTTTTTCCATTCGCTCGAAAGCCGCCAGCATCGTTTTAAACCATTTCGGAAGACGAGTTATCAAGGGATCATCAAATTTCAAATCTTTCAAAAAGTCATAATAGTTATCCGGCAAATTAACATCCACTTTCATGAACATCGCCATAAGCTCCGGCCCTTCCAACAATTGGTTATAAAAACCGTACTGGTATTTCAACGTTTGCTGGTGAATAAACTCCGGGGAGAGTCCTGATTTATTCAACTTTTCGAGAATACGGCTTAATTCTTCCCGGTTTATCTTCATCCATTCCGCAGAATAAGTAGGAATTTCCCGCGATACAGCCGCCGTGAACGGGTTCTCGGCCAAGAACGTGTTTTCTGCCGCAAGATCCCCCTTAAAGGTCACGCCATCAGCATCCTCACAAATTTCCATTTGAGCTCCGGGGACAAGATACACGGAATAAAAACGCTGTTTTGTACTCGTGTACTGGTAATATCCCGGTTCTTCCAACTCTACCGTGAAAACCACATTCCCCAACGAATCCGGAACCACCTTCTCGTATCCCGATTTACCTTCCGGTTGAAAATAGAAACTCCCCTCGTTCGAAACCCGGAACACAACTCTTGCCTCGTTAGTCTTCGCTTTTTGACATCCGGTTCCGGCAAAAGCCAGAACCAGAATCATCAAAAGCATACTATAACCACACTTCATTATTTTGTATTTTGAGTTAAATTACTTGTCTCCATTGCATTCTTCGGGAAAGGCCAGATCAACAACGGAGAATCCGGTCTCAACGTGTAAGTTTTCGTGGTAATCTCACCCGTTGTAGAATTCTTCATGACGTAATCTTTCGTAAGCGTTTCATTAAATTCCGCACAGAAACGACGCATGTCAAAGAACCCGTTCGACGTCAACAACAACTCCCGCTTCCGCTCGTCACGAACCAACCGGAATGCTTCATTTGCATCTGCGGCATCCAAATCCTCGTAAGTTCCCGGTTTCATCCTCATTTTTCTCAATTCATTCAGATAATGTAAGGCATTCCCTTTATCTCCCTTACGAGCGTAACACTCGGCAACCATCAAATAAACCTCTGATAACCGTATTCCTCCGCAATTCCATTTAATGTTTGAATTCATCATAGCCACCGCACCCACTTCTGCCGTGGGACGATCCGGCATATAATATGCAAAACACATAATATACCGCAAATCCGAATTCTTATCATACAAATCTATAATCGGCTTACGGACATAAGACGGAGACGGAGAAAACTGGTTCAACCCAAATTGGAACAACAAGTTTTCAGGATCATCTATCGCACGGGACACATACATTACCCACATCGAAGGCGACGAGGGAAGAAACGGAAACTCAGAAACCAATTGAGTATACAAGGCCGGCATATCCCACAACTTGTGATAATCCGATTTCAGGGCATTCAACCCGGCATTCAAGGCGCTATCAATTTCTCCTTTATATAAATGCACCTTGGCTTTCAAGGCATAACCGAAATATTTATCCGGACGAAGAGCACTGGCTGCTCTTTCGGGCAATCCGGGCAAAGCTGCCGTAATATCCCGCTCGATAGAATTATACACCTCTGCTACCGAATATTGTTTACTGGTCGATTCCAAGTTCAACTCTTCATGTAGGATAATCCCGTTATCCGCCTCCGCGGTATTCTTATCATAGAATTTTGCATACGTATTAACCAAAAAGAAATTATTATACGCTCTCATGATCCGAGCCTGGGCTTTTCCAAGAATTTTATCCTCAGATGGTCCTTCTGCATCATCAATATTCGAGATCACCACGTTATATTTCGCGATCCTTGCATAGCAATAGTTATAAAGCTCGCTGGATTCCGTATACTCGTAACGACTCTTCTCTTCATCCCAGAAGAAAGATATTGATTGTAACGGATATTGATAGACATCCAGCAACGGCATATTATAATTACACACTTCATTTGCCATATACCAGAAATTTTCCATATCATAACACGGATCTATTTCCTCTATCAATCCCAGATAATCACTTGTCGAATTCAGCACGGATTGTCCCTTAGGAACAACATCCAGGAAATTATCACACGCTGAAAAAAACATGGATAAGCACAAAATGCTAATTGCAATATATTTTTTCATAACTACCGATCTTAAAAATTAATATTCAAACCAAACACGTACGTGGTAACCTGCTCCTGAGTACGCGTTCCCTCATTCGCATTGAACGCTTCGGGGTCGATACCTTCTTTGTTTTTTGCCCAATAGAACGGGTTATTCACCTGAGCACGCAAGCTAATATTACTTAATTTCAAATATTTAACCCAATCTTGCGGCAACACGTAAGAAAGACCGATATTCCGGCATTTTACAAATGAAGCACTCAACACGTGAACATCGGCATATCTCCACTGTAAATTCCGATCCTGCTGCGATCCGTAAAGCCCCATAGCCGGGATATCCGTATCGGTATTTTCCGGAGTCCAACGTTTAGCCATATCCTTGTGCATGTTTCCTGATATCTCTCCATAACCCGGATTAAACATATCGGGTGCATACATGGAATATAACGGGGTCACGTCATTGCGCAAAGAATGCCCTGCATAATACACGAACTTGGTAAACAATTCCAACGTCTTCCATTTCAAATTAACAGTCAACGCCCCATTCCATTTCGGCGCCAATTGTCCCTTCACCACAAGCGCTTTGATATCGCGTACGGAAGTACCGGACTGAACCTCCCCGTTCTCGTCGTACACGGACGGATCGCCTGTCTCCGTCAACCCGGCATAACGATAGGCATAAATGCTACCATAGGTATCCCCCTCCAAATAATTAGAATAGGGATAGAGCAACATATCCGACGCGTTAGAAGGCGTGAACCCTATTTTCTCGATCTTGTTCTTATTATAAGCAGCTGTAAACATCGTGTTCAAAGACCAATCTTTATATTTCTTCAACCAATCGTAAGCAATACTAAACTCTACACCAATGTTTTTCATCTCCCCGTTATTCACTCTGGCAGAAGTAAATCCCAAAGATGGATCCAATGTCTTGTTTGCCAACAAATCGGTGCTATACCTTCTGTACACATCGAAAGAACCGTTTAAACGGGCAAAAAGTGAAAAATCAACACCGACATTCAAAGAAGAGGTCTTTTCCCAACGTAACATCTTATTAGGAGGAGATACGATATCGGTCACATCCGAATTCGTCCACATGGATGATATATAAGCACCTATCAGGTAAGGCGAAGAACTCTGATCCACGTTACCGGTAATACCGTACGTAACCCTCAATTTCAACAAATCCAACGCCTTAATATCACGCATAAAAGATTCACTTGTAATATTCCAACTAGCCCCCAACGACCACAGAGGACGATAACGATATTTCGGGTCCGTACCGAAAAGATCGGCCTGATCCACACGGATACTACCATTCAACGTGTAACGTCCGGCATACGTGTAACCGGCATTGGCATACGCAGAAACATAACGATGTTTCGTTTCTCCGTTACTTATATTCTCGGATAAATTGAATGCTCTAGAGGTATTTAGCTGTCCGATCACCCCTTTTTGAGTCAAAGTCAACCAATCAACCTGCGCATAAGTCAATTTATCTTTATCATAACCATACACTTCATTGGCAGAACTATTCCATTGATCCTGACGAATTTCACCTCCTAAAAGAACTGAAACTTCATGATCATCGGAAATCGCTTTCTGGTAATTGATTTGTGCCCGGAAATTATAGAATTCATTCCGGTTGTGATTTTTCAAAAGATGTCCGCCATCCGGGACATTATACACGAAATTCCCGTATGAATCGACCGAAGCAAACTGATTGATCAACTCACGCATCTTATAAGACTCAACTTCATCGTATTGATCCTTATCCGTATTACTCCTCTCGTACTGGAATTTCAAGCCCAGATCCAACCCTTCCATTAATTTAAAATCCGTATGGGCAAAAAACTTCAGATACAAATCTTTCGTGGTTATCATGTTCTGCTTGGAAGCTTCCAAAGAGTTATATCCCATGAATTTCAATCCCTCCGTCTCGTTAATATCCTGTGCCATGTAATAATTCCGGTAATATTGGTACACCAGATTTCCATCATCATCTCTCAACCGTTCATAAGGCATCGTATTCATAAAGCCGGCCTGTCCGTTACTAGCCTCCGAACGCGAGAAATAAGAATTAGCCCCGTAAGTTAATTTAAACCAATCGGTCACGTTCATTTCATTCTTCAAATACACGCTAAAACGCTTATTACTTGAACTCTTCGCGTAACTCCCCTGATCTTCATAACGGAAAGACAAAAACAGGTTAGAATGCTCCCCTCCTCTTGCTATGGATAGATTATAATCCTGCGTAACAGCCGTATGTTCCAGTGCCTTGCGAGCCTCCTTACGGTAATCATTTTTACGCATAGCATCCAGTTTTTGATCCAATTCATCCTGAGTCAGATTTCCCAAAGACATTTCATAATACAAACGTTCTACGCTCGTCAAATTACTCGGATTAGACCGATCATTCTTTAATGCAAAATAATCTGCAGGATTTTGTTGATAGGTCGGATTATTCTGTATAAACTCCTTTTCAAAATCAATAATATCACTTGTAGACGCGTAATCCAAATACCCCATATCAGGTAAGGGATTAATATAAAAACCGGCAGATACATTTACATTTGTCTTATTCTTATTGGCTTTTTTCGTAACGACCACGATCACCCCGTTGGAAGCCCTCACCCCATAAAGTGATGTAGCGGCAGCATCTTTCAACACCGTAACCGATTCAATATCATTCGGGTTAAGCACACTCAACGAAGCATTTGTCACCTGCCCGTCAATCACCAGTAAAGGAGTCGAACCTACGGCAAAAGACGATCTTCCCCGGATAGCCATCGTACCCCCGTAATTCATCAATCCCGGGGTAATTCCCTCCAACTTGCTTGTCAAATCAATGGCCTGCACCTGATCCAGCTTACGGGAGTTCAAGATAACAGCGGAACCCGTCGATCTTTCCCGTGAAATCGTCTGGTACCCGGTAGCAACCACCTCGCCCAACATCTCGGCTTCCTCTTCCAACACCACGTTCAACACTTTATCCCCCTCCGTCATCACCTCTTTCGTCTTCATTCCCACGAAAGAAAAAACCAGCAACGTGTTTCTCTCTTTCACTCTTAACTCAAATGTACCGTCAGGATTTGTCGCCGCTCCCGTTGTGGTTCCTTTCACGATAACCGTCACTCCCGGCAACGGCAAACCGAATTCATCTTTCACCGTTCCTTTCACCAGAAATCCGTCTTCTTTCTTCGTGTCATCTTTATAAGAAATCACGAAAAATTCCCCCTCCCGTTCAAACTTAAACGGTTTATCCTGCAATAATATCCCCAAACTCTCTTCAATACTTTTATTTTCCAACTTTACAGAAACCTGATAACGATTCAGATCATCATAATTGAAAACAAATTTGCAATCCGCAACTTCTCCCAATTGCTTCAAGGCCTGAGAAAGCGTGGCCTTCTCAAACGTCAGATTTATATCCCGATTTTGCGACATTCCCGATGCAATACTCGTGAAAAAACACAGAGAAAGCATAAATTGAACAAGCAAAACCCTCAACATGATCCCGCTTCGCCCCTTGCAAGCAGAACCATTACAGTTCAAAATCATTGCCATAAATAAAATTTTAATTTAGGTTACTATAAATTCTTTTTCATTTATCGATTCATTTCCGAGACGATCAATGTTCGTCCCTCTAACTTCATATGCACTTTGTTTGTTTTCATCAACAAGCCTATAATCGCCGAGATATTACTATCCCGACTTGACCAAAGCTCAAATTTCAAATCCTTGACCCTGTTCCCGACATACACAACATCAAAATCATACCAACGCTTCAGATCATTCATGATTGTCTCCACTCGTTCGTTCTCGTAATAGAAATATCCTTCTTTCCAAGCCGTGAACTTATGTACGTTTACTCTCGTTATTTCAGGACGCTCTCCTTCGAAACGAGCATTCTCCCCCGGAGTTAACGCATATTCCCGTGTCGCATCATCTCGTTGCACCCCTACTCGCCCTTTCACCAACGTCACGTTCACATCATTCACATCATAAGATCTCACGTTAAACTCCGTACCGTACACTTTCGTCCGTACCCCGGCAGCCACCACCACGAAAGGCAACTTATCGTCATGCGTCACCGAAAAATATCCCTCTCCTTTCAACTCCACTTCCCGCTCATTCCCGGTAAAAACCGTGGGAAAACGCAACTCGGATTCGGAATTCAACCACACTTCGGTTCCATCACGCAACACGATTTTAAACTCTGCCCCTTTGGGAACTTTCAACGTATGGTAATGCACTGCCATATTCTTACCCAAAGAATAGTTTACCCCTTTCACACTATCATCCCGCACCACAATCCCGGCTTCAATCTCCACATCCGACATATTATTACGTCCCAACACGACCGTTTTCCCCGACTCTGTAACCAATACCGCCTCATTCTTTCCGGGCACAACCTGTTCGGATGAAACATTTGCCATCGGTATCACCTCTCTCAATCCCATATCCGAATTCATCGCCAACCACCACGCACTTACCATGATGATCACGATAGCAGCCGCAGCTGCTGTCCATCTCCATATCCCACGTCCCGGACGATGCATAAACTTCCGATTGAACCTCTCGTATTCGGTCGTGACATCCAGGCGTTCCCCGACTTCTTTTCTCAACCCCGCTTCCAGATACAGCCGACACTCCTCGTACACACTTTTGTTCTCCTCATGGGTCAACCATTCCCGAACATACTCCTCTTGCAATAATTCCGGATGATTGAGTATATCCAAGGCAAATTTCAGTTGATCATTTCTTTCGTCTGCTTTCATTATTACATTTTTATAGATAACACGTGAGCCCCCCAAAATCATGTGGGTAAAAAATGAGATAATTTTATTTTTTTAAGAAATAGGCATATAACAGGACAAGCTCTTCTCCGGACAACTTCCCTCGCAATATCCTCATTGCCTGATTAATATGCCATCGAACCGTGTTGATTGAAATGCCAAGTTCATCCCCCGCCTCTTGGTATTTTTTCTTCTCGATAAAACATTTTTTGAACACAGCAGCAGTTTGGGATGGTAAATTTTCGATCAAATTCATGACCTTCCCGATAAGTTCTTCATAATCCCGATACTCTTCCTCCTCTTCCGGGAACCGACTTTTATAAGCCAGAAACTTCTCTTTCGTTTTTTCTTTCCGCAAGAAATCAAGAGACCGGGAACGGGTCAACGTGTATAACAAAGGACGCAAAGACACGGAAGAATCCAGTTTATTAAAGTTTCTCCAGACATATTCATACACATCCGTGACAATATCATGCGCTTCTTCCTCATCCCGAACAAAACTTAAGGCATGCACATACAATTCCTTATAATGAGTTTTAAACAGGAATTCAAAAGTATCTTGCTTCTGTTTATCCACTATAAATTTATAATTTAAGCTAATTGTTCCCGTCTGCTACCTTTTCAGACTTCTCCTGCTCAAAGATAAACATTTTTTATTTTAATGATAATTTTCTTTCTTCTCTTTTACAAGTCATCCTTATCCACGCTATTATCAAAGCGTTGAAAAAGCTACACTATAGACGCAACAAAAAGGTTCATCCGGCATATTTTACCGAATGAACCTTTTATCCATTCATCACGAATTCCTTCTATTTTCCTCTTCTTCTCACCCAAATGAACACGCTACATAATAACAACAGGATGGGCAATACTCCCAAGAATCCAACTTTCACCACCGACATTCCATCCATGCTCACGTGTACGGCATTATCTTTCGCTGGTTGCCGACGAACATCAATAGGCACTTCATTATCAGACAACCAGAAAAACATCGCATTTATAAAAGAATAATTAGATGCTATTATATTAGACCTCTGACGGCTGATCTCCCCGTTACTGATACAATCCGCATCCCCGAGAATAATGATTTTCTGATCTTTATCCCCGACTTTACGATTTAACGCCAGAGCCGTCAAATTAGCTTGTTCCACTTCCCCGTCTTCCGGATTCAACTCCGCTTTATCATCCACGAAATCCGTTGTCTTATACTCGATCCAGCTTCCCTTATTTTTTGTTACCAATAGGGGCGTCACGGTAAATCCTTTGGTTGTATCACATTCCAAAGCAACCGCATCCGGCATGGTAACACTGTAAACATGGAACATATCACGGAACATATAGTTCAGGTTACAACTTTCCCGGGTCACGTTCCCCACGATTAAATTAGCGACATGCTCTCCCTCTTGAACCAGACGGCCGGGCAAGAACTTCACCCCGAAGGGAGCCACCACGGGATTCATAACTTCCTGTCTCTCGGCATCACCCGCGATCAACAAATTACCACCTCTCTCGATATACCGGTTCAAACGTCCCAACTCTTCCTCCGAGAACGGTGCCTTCATCTCGGCAATAACCAACACATTCACATCTTCCGGAATCTCCTGATCCAATGTCAAGGCTGTCACATCAAAACCTTGATTCAACAACGAATAACGGAATACCTTATTATGAGCGAAATTATAATAATCCAAATCACCCGTTTTCCATATATCACGCATCCCGTGTCCTTGCACGAAACCGACTTTCGGTAAATCCATCACCAAACGTTTCATTGCCGCAGACACCTCCCGCTCATGCGGATGCTTCTGGTTATCCTCGTATACGCGCAAAAAGGTCTTTTCTCCACTGCCTCTTTCCAATACACGAATAAAACGATTGTACTCGTCAGACAAATCTATCACTTTACGAAACTCTTCCGGCTTCATAAACATCTTTGAATTCAAATTCATCGTCTCACACAATTTCTTCACAATCTCCTCATCACTTAATCCCGGATAACGCTGTTGTAGTGCGGCATGATTATACGTCCGGTCATAATAATACACGTACTTCATCTTAATATCCGGCTTAAAGCGAATATATTGCGCGAAACGTCCGATATCACCATTCCGACTCACCGGAAGACCCGACCAACAATTATCATCGAACAAATTCACGTAAGTCGTTATCGTCAGATCACCGGTCATCTTATTCATGATATCCTGACTACTTTTAGTTAAGGTCTTTATCTTCGTGGCCGTGGAATCATGAAAGAATTTCAACATCGGACGGGAACTCAAATAACCGAAAAATATGGCAACCAGAAAAACCCCCATATATTTACCCAATGTCATATACCACGTTGTTCTCTGTTTACCGGATTGCAATTTGATAATACTAAAGCCCAAAAATACAGCGATAACAATAATAAAATAAAGCACGTCTTCGCTACAAATCAATCCCCCGATCAACTCATCCGCACGTCCGGATATGGACAACCAATACGTGATGTCCCGGATCAAATCAATGCCTTGCCACATACCGCCAACAAAATTCAAGGCCGCCAACAAAGCCAGCGTACCAATAGCGGCAACCACCTGATAAGAGGTCAGGCAGGACATGAACAACCCGATCGCAGCGTAAGCGCATATCAACAGGTATATCCCCAACAATCCCGTAAAGACTAATCCACAATCCATATTTTCAATCGTGAACAAGTTAAAAATAACCATCACACACAGGATTCCGATCAATATCAACCCGTAGATCACCATTGCCAGATACTTCCCGAAAATAATCTGCCAACTGGTGACCGGCGACGAATACAACAATTTTATCGAACCGCTGCTTAACTCCCTACTCATCAATCCCATTGTCAACAACGGCATATAAAGATACAGGTAATTCTGCACGTTCGAGAAGACTCCCGTCCAACTGGCATATAAACGCGATGTCACGCTATACACCCCGTAACCAAGAGCCTGCGATCTCACATACCCTTCCATCTCTTGCGTGAACACCAGACAGGTCTGGAAAGTAAACACGATAAGTATTAACCAAGCTATAGGGGAATAGAACAATGTTTGTAATTCTGTTCTCGCTATTCTATATATTTTTCTCATAACCTTCTCTTATTAATTGATTTTTTTACCCGACAACTTAGCAAAGATCACATCCAATGAACTCTTTTCCAGATTGATCTCCTGCAAATGCCATCCATTAGCAACACTCGTTTCAATGACTCTTTCCGTGATCATATCCGTGGTGTCAAAATGCAAACGGAACCGCTTCTCGGTCAAATTCTCCACGCTAACGATCCCCGGGATTGCCCTTAACTCGGATTCACTGGGAGGAGCATCCATTAACACGACTAGCGAATCCGGTTTTATATAATTGTCAAACTCATCCATCGTACCCGAGAACACCATCTTCCCCGATTCGATCATCCGGATCTGGTCACAAGTAACCTGTACTTCCGGCAAAATATGCGTGGATAACATCACAGCCCGCTCTTCGGCAATCTCCTTGACCAGATTTCGAATCTCCACGATCTGATTCGGATCCAAACCATTCGTCGGTTCATCCAGCACGACAAACTTCGGATTATGCACGATAGCCTGCGCTATCCCCAAACGCTGTTGATACCCTCCCGAAAGATTCCGCACCAACCGCTTGCTGAAATGCATAATCCCGCATTTACTTTTCGCCTCGTCTACAGCCGCCTTGATATGTTTCGGCTCAACCGAACGCAGATAAGCGCAATGAGTTAAATACTCGTCGACATTTAAATCCAAGTGCAAAGGCGGTTTCTGCGGTAAAAAACCGATATGCTTTTTAGCCTCTACCGGATTATCCCGTAAACTCACCCCGTTGATGTACACTTCACCCCGGGTCTGTTTTAACACACCACACATAATATTCATCGTGGTTGACTTTCCCGCCCCGTTCGATCCCAACAAACCGAGTACTCCCGTCTGGTTGATCTCGAAATTAATGTCCTGTATAGCCCACTGGGAACTATAACGATGAGAAAGATTTTCTACTTTTACAATAGCAACATCCATACATTCTAGTTTTACAGTTTTATTATTTACATGCTTATTTTTCTCTCAAAACACCTTTTATCTTCACGATCTCCGGCAAAGCCAGAAACAACATTTTAGCCGCATCTTCCATGATTTCCGGGGTCAGCGTCTCCTCCCGATCCCTCGGATCGTGGTAATACATCGGTTTCAACTCCTCGGTCGTGGCAATATACAGGGCCGGAATCCCCCGCTTAGAAAACTCATCACCATCCGCTTGGGAATAACTCGTTGCCCGCTCGTAAGGAGTAACCTCAAAGGCCCGGTGTATCCACGTGTCATTAGCTTGACGGAACACCCCGGCCACTTCCGGGAAGGTCTCCGCTCCCCAAACGGCCAACCCGTTACCATTCCCGACCATATCAATATTCAACATACACATCGTCCGATCCAACGGGAAAGTCGGGTGATTCAAATAATGAATAGCCCCTTTGATCCCCCGTTCTTCTGCCCCGAAGAAAGCAAACACGATATTCTTCTCGGGCTTTACCCCACTTGTTGCCAAAGCTTTAGCCACCGCCAACTGAAGAGCTACCCCGGAAGCGTTATCCAAAGCCCCGGGAAACATCAACCCGTTATTTCCCAAATGATCCAAATGTGCCCCCAGTACAATCGAGGAAGTCGTATCCACACCTTTGATCACCCCGATCACGTTACACGCCGTGGCATAAGGATAATGGCGGGTACGCACATTCATTTCCAACGTGTTTCCCGTGTTAAAAGAACAAGGCTGATGCTTCTCGGCAATCTGCTTCCGTAATTTTTCCCGGGTATACCCCGCTTTAGCAACCAGGTCATCCACCATTGACGGATCTATATGTGTATAAATCACGCCTTTTCGGAAATCAATACCCGTGTGAGCCAGTTTCCCGACCAGCAAAACAGCCGCTGCCCCTTTCTCCAAAGCCCGGGGTAATTTATAACTCTCGGAGGCATAACGCATATACAAATCGAATCGCTTCTTTTCATCCTTATCCCGATAGGGAATTCCTCGCTCGATGATCACGATCTTTCCTTTCACGTCCACCCCTTTATAATCATCATAATTATACTCCGGTGCGGTAATTCCATAACCGACATAAACCACCTCGGCATCCTTCACCCTCCCGGAATCTGAATTCATTCCCGGATAAAAATCCCGGGGGAAAGTATATTCCACACGCTTGTCTCCTTCCTGTCTTCTCAACTGACAATCCAACAGATCGGTCGTCGGCATTCGAAAATGTTGCAGGTAGGAGCCTGCATCACCTGCCGGCTCCAAACCAAAACCAGACAACAATTCGGCACACCAATAAGCACACTTCATATATTCACCCGTCCCTGCAAGTCGCCCATTATATTCTTCCTTGCACAACTCATGCACGTATTCCATGATCTCATTGCTCGAAATAGAGTGAAACACATCCAACTGTTTCTTTGACATCTTCTCCCGTTGCGCACAAAGCGGAAGACAGCAACAAACCCATATTCCAAACAACAACGAGTTTCTCATCATTATCCTATTCATATATCGGTATTATTTGAAACGTAAAATCATATTTGCCCGGCAGAATCAGATATTGCGGATGAGGAACTGCCCGCAAACTCCATGTTGTATCCCCACCAACTCCCATTTGCATACCATCAATATTCCACGTGATCAAATCCTCCTGTTTTACCTCATTCAAATGACGTTGTGTCGTTTCCATCCCCGGTTCCTCTAACACGGCATTCGAGAAACGATACACGGAAGAACCAAACGGTACATCCCCTCTCACTTCCAATCCGAACTCCTTTCCCATCAATTTCATCCAACGGATATCCGTGCGATTCCCATTCTCTTGCGGACGGGGATAAGCCACGTACCAATCTTCCACGTTATTTTCATACCATCCCACAAAAGCTCCCGTGTTACGGTCGATATAATTCTCCTGAGGTCCCCTGCCGTACCATTGCACTCGTGCAAAATCAGGTACAAGCTGCCAAGTCAAACCGATCCTCGGAATAAAAGATGATTTACAATTCCGGGCATCCACCTGATACCGTATTCCCATTTCGCCTTCTCCATTCATTTGATAACAAATAGAATAGGTCGTATTCATCTCTTTCAATTCATAGGATGTCCGTACCTCTATCAATCCATCTTTTTCTTTCATCTCAAAATGAGCCAACTTGGCTTGTTCGGTGGCGTTCTTCCAACCGATACATTCCGGAATGATATACTCGCTCCCGAAATCGTTATCCGTTCCCGCCCGCCAAAAATGGCCTCGGAATCCATCAACCAATAACTCTTTACCGTTTAACTGATAAGAAACCAATCGTCCGTTTCCTTTATCAAACTGAAACCGCACTTTTTTCCCCTGCAAACTCACCATATTATCCGCTTCAACTATTTCCAACCCATTCTTCTTCGGAAAAACAAGAGTTTTCTTCATACAAGGCAACACAAATTGTTCTGCCGCCAACACGTACCCTTTTTCCAACAACGCACGCTGTTCCCGAGTCACGGCATATAAATTCACAACATACTCCGCCCCGTCATCTTCTAATTCAGGAAAAGAAATCCGGAACAATTGTTTCTGTTGAGGAGCTACCCCCAGACATTCCACGTTACCGGAATCAACAACACACCCCTCTTTCAATACTTCCCAACGTAAATCCACATCGTCCAGCGATTTAAAAAAATATTCATTATAAACCTCCACGATTCCTCGCCCGTAATCCAATAACCGGAAAGCGACATCCTGGTAAACCTTTTTAACCTCCCAAGCGGCAGGACTCCATGAACGGTCTGCACGCACCAAACCATTCAAACAAAAATTCTTACTGGAAGGGATATCTTTTCCCCCGAAATCTCCACCATACGCCCAGTATTTCACCCCGGCACGATCCACCTGTTCAATCCCTTGATCCACCCAATCCCAGATATGTCCTCCCTGCAAATAAGGGTATTTCCGAATAACATCCCAATATTCCTTCAATCCCCCGACACTATTTCCCATCGCATGGGCATACTCACACAAGATTAACGGTTTATCCGGTCGGGAAAAGGCATGATTAATTAACACGTCAATCTGTTTGTACATCGGGCAATAAATATCCGTGAATTCCTTTTTCCCCGCATCTTCCGAATGAATCGGACGAGCGGAAAGATCATGTTCTTTTAACCATTTATAAGTAGCCAAAAAGTTAATCCCCGAACCAGACTCGTTACCCAGCGACCAGATAATAACACAAGCATGATTCTTATCCCTCTGAAACATCCGCTCCGTGCGCTCAATGAAAACACCCGTCCACTCCGGCCGATTAGCCAACGATTCCCGGGGATCGTAACCGATACCGTGACTTTCTATATTTGCCTCGTCCACCACGTAAAGCCCGTACTCGTCGCACAAACGATACCAGAGAGGATCATTCGGATAGTGGGAAGTACGTACACTATTGATATTCATTTCCTTCATCAGCCGAATATCTGTCATCATTGACTCCCGATCCACCACATGTCCCTTTTTAGGATCATGTTCATGCCGATTCACCCCTTTCAACAAAACGGGTTGTCCGTTCACGAGTAACTGTCCTCCCTTAATCTCGGACTTCCGGAAACCGACAGCCTGAACCAAGACCTCCTTCACCACTTTCCGGTTACCCTTCGCTACCCGAGTTTCTAAAATTAAATCATACAAATAAGGTGTTTCTGCCGTCCATTTCAATGGATTGGAAATAGATTTCACGATACTCACCGTATCCACCCCCATTTTCTTCCGAGGTGCCACAACCTCCGAAAACAACGTATTCCCTTCCCGATCATTCAGCATCACCAACACGTCATATAACTCTCCCCCTGCCTCATTTTCAAGTTCCATATTCAACCGGAAAATTGCATCCCGATACTCTCCATCCAAATCGGTAGCCAATTGAAAATCATACACGCTCGATTTAGGACGGGCATACAGAAAAACATCCCGCTGTATACCCGAAAAACGCCAAAAATCCTGATCCTCAACATAACTACCGTCACACCAACGAAATACCTGTACGGCAATTTCATTCTTCCCTTTTCTCACGTATGCCGTAACATCAAACTCCGCCGGCACTTTCGAATCCTGTGAATATCCCACGAGTTGACCGTTCACCCACACGTAAAATGCTGAACTAACCGCACCGAAATGCAACATGATTTTATCCCCGATCCACTTTCCAGGTATATTAAATTCCCGTTTATAAGAACCTACCGGATCATTCTCCGGGTCCACGTTAGGCCACTTGGCTTTAAAACCGAATCCCGTTTCCACGTAAATCGGCACCCCATACCCTTTCAATTCCCAATTAGACGGGACTTCGATGTCATCCCAGGTACGCACGTCATACCCGACTTTATAAAAATCCATCGGTCGCTCTCCCGGTTTACCAACCCAGTTAAACTTCCATACCCCATTTAGCGAGAGATAACGGGATGATCCCTCCACATCCCACGCCAAAGCTTGTTCCCGATTATCAAAAGGAATATAAAATGCATGACTCCGAGCCCGATTTTTTTGAAGGACATCCAGATTTTCCCAGTCATTCTGCGCCCCTGCCGATAAAGTTATCAGCATAAAAAAGAACAACAAATATCTCATAAGCAATTATTTATATTCAAACATCATTAATAGTAAATGTGCCGCAGACCAACCGAAATGCGGAGCATTCAAACGATCCCCTGTCAACGGGTTATAATTCTCCTGAATAGGCTGATCCCCCAACAACCCTTGACAGTTATTCAATACTTTCAGGGTCAATTCATTCGCCTCATTATCATACCCGTAGTTTCGCAATCCTCGTATCCCGAAATATACTTGATCCAACCATACCGGGCCACGCCAATATCCCCGCTGAGGTTCCAACTTCGAGTGACTCAAATCCAACGTCCCTAAAGGCACGTAAGAATTAAAGCGATTCCCGTCCATCATAATATCTTTTACTTTCCCGGCCTGTTCCCGATCGGCCACTTTAGCCCAAAGCGGTAACCATCCTTCCGGGCCGTACACCCGCACAACATCATGCCCTTCCATCTTAACATCAAAAAAATATCCCGTCTCCCGATCAAACATAATCGTTCTGATTTTACGGGCCAATTCATCGGCCTCTTTTTCCAAGCGGGAAGCCACATCCTCCCGTTTCAACAAACGAGCAAAACGGGCTAACGTCACTTTCTCATCATAGAGATAAGCATTTAAATCCACACTTTCCTGATCCATAGACCAAGCACGGGGTACCCTACCCTTCAACATCCCGACACTATCAAATCGCACGGCATTATCCATCCCGCTTTCCCAAGCCGCGGCTTCCAACGTCCCATCCGTCGATCCGTACTCGCACAAACCATCCCCATCAATATCCCGGTAAGTGTACCACCAACGATGATACTTCAACAATCTATCAAACATCTCTCCCACGAAAGCCAAATCCCCGTCTGCCTCGTAAATCTCATTCACGGCCCACGAAGCCAAAGGAGGTTTCGTATCCCGAAGATTATTGATATATTTTATCCGACTCACGAAATCCGGAATCATCCCCTCCTCTGTCTGGTAATCAAACAAAGCCCGGATATGACTTTTAGCTAATTCCGGCTCCCAACGACATACTCCGGCAGCAATTTTCCAAGAATCCCACGACCAAAAACCCGTACTAAACCCCCAATAAGAAGGATAACCGCCATCGTGTAACAAATCATGCGCGGCACTCCGCCAATTGGCCATCAACGTCATCAGGCACTTTACCGCCAGACGTTTGTATCTCAGATCTTCCAACAGGGATGATTTATTTTCCAGCAATTTCGTCAAATAATGATCCCAACGCGAAGCCGATCCCTCAAAAAAAGGTTCGCTATCCGTGAACGGATCACCTTCCAATACCGGGTACTTCACGCTATCCGGTTCATCATTAAAATATGCCGAATAAACAAACACATCCTCCCGTTCTTCTCCCCGTTTCATTTTCCGAATCCCGTAATCAAACCGGTATAAACCATCCTTCACCTCTGCCTTACAAGATTCTCCTGCCGCGATCTCAAAACAACACTTCGTTGCCGGGAACTCCAACAACACTTTTCCCTGCCCGATCGTCCTTCCTTGAAAACACTGCGTGAAAAACCGCCCTTCATAAGTAACCTTAACCTCTTTAGGACCTCCCATGTTGCGGACCCAAGTCCGCAACAAAGAAGCCCGATTGTTCACGAAAACAATCTCCTGTGTCAAGGTTAGTTCTTCCCAAGCGAAAGATTGAACCATTCGCCCGGGAAAGTAACTCTTTTCAATCTTCGCATCTGCCGTCTTCTGTAACACCCCGTCAACCTCGACCAAAGCGTTTGCCGTGTAAGGGCCCACTGCATAATTAGAGGCCATTGATAAGGGACCTGAAAAACCACCCGTCATCCGGGCACTGTCAGGAATAAAGGCAAACCCATGCCATGCTCCCAGATCCGAGAACAACGATATTCCTTCCCTGATCCCTTGCGGCCAATTGGTTATATCCAAGATATTACAATAATCTTTTTGCAAACTCAAAGGCGACGTTCCTGCACATCCGCACAAAAAGAACATGACGACAAACACGAATCTCATAACTACTCCGCTTTTTTATGAATAATTTGTTTTACTCTACCCACATTCTTATCCATCTTCATCACGAATCGCCCGGCCTCATCCGAAGCAAATCCCCCCTTCGATCCCTGACGGATATCCAACAAATAAACTTCCCCGTTAGCCAACCCGACACACAAATATTCATTGGAATGCCACTCATCTTCTATGGCCGTAATCTCTGCCGGGAAACCGTAATAACGTTCCGGCACAATCTCTTCTGCATCATCATCTTTTCCAAAATAATATAACACGTTACCGGAAGCCAAGAATGCATAAGGACATCCGAATCCCCTTCCCTTTCCGTTATCCGGAATCAGTAACAAGACATTATCATTCATCATATCACCTTTAAACTTCCGTTGAGAAACCGTTTCAATAGCCTCCGGCTTATCGGTATTGAACATCTGACCGACATACGAACCGTCCGGTCGTTTTATGATATTAAACAGTCCACCTGCAGGAATATAATAGTCATTCCACCAATACCCCGATGTTGCAATCAACTCATTATCGCCGAGATCATCCAAACGAACAAATCCGTCCGGATAGTTAGCCACACCGGGTTCCCCGATAGTTCCATAACTGGAACTACCACGTAAATACAGAAAGCGTTTGTATTCCTTCTCGTACACAAACACGTACCCCCCCTCTGTGTTCATATCATACACGAAACGATCTACTTTCAATTCATGCGGAACGGTTTCTTCTCCCGTCTCATCCACGGGTTGCATATACACCAGCGGATATTGCGAAAAATATCCCGTGTGAAAAGCCCCGGAACTAAAATTCTTACGAGCAAACACTCGTCCATCCTCATCCAATAAGAAACTAAACCAAATATCAAAATAAGCCTGTTTGGGTTTGATATTCTCGGGAATTACTTGAAATTCTTTCGATAACTCCAAGGACTTTTCCAAATTACCTGCATCCAAATCCATGCATTTATAAAAATCATCTTGCAATAAGATCACGTGTTGTCCCGCAGAACCATCTCCCCCCAGCTCATGTAGAAAGAATTGCACGGGCTTACCTCCCAAAGAAGTCCCCTCTATCCCCTCGTAAATATCATATATACACCGATCCCAATCCGCACCATTCGACCGCTTCAAAAAGCTCAACGACGACACGCCATCTTTCTCGGACAAGATTAAAAAACCATCCGAATAAAGCGAACGAACATTTACCATAGTCCGGGCCATAAAAGTCAGACCGCTCAACGTATCGGTAACCTGCAACACCCATTCCATCTTTTTCGGTGCATCCACGGGAACAATATACTCCACGTCCTTTTCCCGGGAAAACACGGAATCAAGTTCTATCGACCATTCATACTTCAAACCAACCTTCGTTTCTATATCAAACGTGATCTCCGGTTTGATTATCACGGTATCTCCAACCGATGCCCCATATTGAGTTTTCACATTCCCAATTGTTGCATGTGCCAATTCACGATAATCATAATCCCCTTTATCTTCATAACATCCCGTAAAGCCCCAGGCCATCACAAGACATAATATCCATATTTTTCTCATAGTATTCATTATTATCCAATTACACTTACCACCATTCTCGAACCGTCAGCCTCGTACTCCGGGTTCGCTTCCAGATACCGTTTAAACTGCAAGGCATATTCCCGTATATATTTCTCCTCCACATCCGTCAAATCCGTCACCTTAATCTCACGACAGAACACCTCATATTTCTTGGGCGAGAACTCCCCGAGATAATAGTCCACTATTTTTTCATTCCACCAAGCAGGCGTTGAGATCGCCGAGGTGAAATAAATCTTTGCCTGACAATAAGTCGTCTCTCCCACCATGAAATATTCATTCGATTCAATCTGTAGAACCACCCGACAATAAGCGTTATCCAACTTCGGGGTCTTTTTCAACACGACAAAAATTGAATCTACTTCCACTCCTTTATGAAAGACCATCGAACTCGGAAAATCAAAATCTTCGTTCGAAAGCGGGGACACCACTTTACCATCTTTCAACATCCCCGATAAAGAATCCACGATACTCAAAGTTATCGGACAATCCTGAGTCAACAAACGACCTCCCAAATTAAATTTAATCGGAACCGCTATCGTCTCCTTTCCAAAATGGAAAAAGAAAGTCTCTACGATACTATCCGTGGCCGGATTATCATAAAAGCTCAAATAATTTCCACCGCTATAAGTGTCGAATTCATCTTCCTTACACCCGAAAACAGCCAAAAGAAGAAACAAAAAGATAAATTGTCCTTTCATAATCTTTATATTTTTCATGCTCATGATATTCTACTGATTTAAAGTTATATCCTCACTATCCGGAATATTAAACACGAAAGCCTCGTCTTTCATATCCGGATAAATCTTAATACCCAGCTTCTTGTACAAATAGAACAATTGTCCCTCACCGATAAACGAACGGAACCCCTCGTTCAACCAAGCATCGTGATAATCCCCCAAGCTACCCACACTAGGTGAAGAATAAGCATAATTAGCCTGTTTTACCTGCGTGATATAAGAAACCGCTTTCGTGTAATCGTTCATTGAAGCATAATACTCACCCAAGATATAATGCAACTCGGAAGTACGGATGATCGGGATAATCTCATTCGGGATCGTTTCCCTCTCGTCTGTTATCGGAAGATATTTCTTACTCACCTTATTTTCACCATCCAGTTTCAACAAATGATAATATCCCCGACACTCGTAACTATCCGAACCAAACATCTTGCTGATCAAAGTATTCGACAGACACAACACCTTGTTGTTCCCCGTATAATAGGCTTCAAAATACTCTGTCAATTTCTTGTTACTCAAAGCAAATATGACATCATTATATTGCTTGGGACTTGATGTAGAACCTTGCACCGTAAAATACTTACTATCAACAACCTCCTGAGCCTGTTGTGCCGCCAACTCCAGTTCCCCCCTGTAATTATACACGCGGGCCAACAAAGCAGTAACCGCATAATAATTCACCCGGAATCCCCGGAAACAATAGAATAATTCATTCTCCAGATTTCCCCCTTTGGCTAACAAACGATTGTTTGTTGTCAATTGACTCCTCCTCACTTCAGAAATCGTGTCAAAAGTAGCTAACAACGTCTTGGCCTTCAACAAATCCCGAATCACCTTATCGAGAAAACCATTCACGGTTTCCCGCTGTTGGAATACTGCCGGATGCGTCTCGCAATAAGGAATATACTCGTCATTATCATTCGAGGGAACATACCCTGTCCGGGTCGCGTTTACCTTCACTGGTACCGGAGCAAACAAGCGCAACAAATCAAAATGCAAGAAAGCACGTAACGCCAAAGCCTCTCCTTGTATCATATTCTTCTCCCCTTGTCGTCCGAGAAACTTTGTAACATCTTCATTCTCTATATTCTGTAGCAAATTATTACAATTCGCAATGGACGTGTAAGCTCCCCGCCAGACCTTATCCAACACGCTCCGCACTTCCGTGTTGTCATAATCTCCATTGTAAGCTTTCGGGTAAGCCCCGTACTGACTCATTTTATTGATATTATAGTATTGCGCCACCACATCCAAAAATCCCCAAGTCAACTGTTGGGCATACATATCCGATCCGGAAATCCGGGAATAAACCCCATTCAGCGCATTACGATATCCCTCGCCATCACCAAAAAGTTCTTCTTCGTCCACTTCCTCCTCCGGAATCACATTCAACCAGTCATTGCACCCGAACAACAACGGTAAAAACAACAGTAATAATATTTTGTTCTTCATACTCATCTCATTAATTGAAATTAATTTTAACCGTGAAATTGAATGAATGGGCATAAGGATAACTTGTTCCCCGTTCCCGCTTCACCGGAGAAATCCGGAACACGTCATTCGCACCCAATTCAAAACGAATCATTCCGAACTTATATCTCTTCAAAAATGCCGATTCCATGTCGTACCCCAACGTGATCGAATTCAACGAAAGCTCGTTATCCTTCTGCATAAAGCGGGAAGTCGGCCGAGTGTAACCATCTTGATTCTTTATATCCTTATACTTGGCAATATCGCCCGGCTTCTGCCATCTCTCCTTCATCACACGCTTATCAACATTCTCATCGTAAATCTTGGCTCCCTCCACCTTCGTCGCCAAAGTTTGATTGTACACATCTCCCCCGAACTTATACATAAACGAGGCAAACATCGTCCAGTTCTTATACCGCAAATTAAACCCGAAAGAACCTTGCGCATCCGCTTCCGTGTCACCAATAATCACGTTCTCATCTCCACTCCATGTATAAGTAACCGTACCGTCTTTTTTCAGGAACATCTCCTTACCGTTTGCCGGATCAATCCCTAAAGATTTCATACCATAAAGAGCCGTGTTCGAACCACCTTCTTCATACTTGGTAAAGATTTCCGTGGCTGATCTCTTACCGGTTCCTTTTTGTAAATAATAATTATTCACGCGGTCATTATAACGTTTCAAAGCATCTGAAATTGCCAGAATCTCATTCCTGTTATGAGCTAAGTTTCCATACACGGAAAGCCCCCAGTCCCGTGTTCTTATGACGTCATACTTCACATCTAATTCAACCCCCTTGTTCAACACGTTTCCCATATTATCGTGATAAGTATCGAAACCGGAAGACGTGGGGACCGAAACCGTCGTGATCAAATCGGTCGTTTTCTTGTGATACCAGCTACCCGTTACAAACAAACGGTCGCTCATCAATCCCAACTGGAAACCGACATCTATCGTTTGCGTCTTTTCCCAAGTCAAATCCGAATTTCCCAAAGCTTTCATCGAGGCACCAAATCCCGTGCGATACCATTCATCCGTCAAAATCTCGTAAGTCGTTTTAGCCACGTACGGCGGGAAATTCACCTTACCCGTGGCCCCGTATGATGCTCTCAATTTTAAGGTAGACAACACGGCCTGATTCTTCATAAAACCGTAGTTATGAATATTGATTCCCACTCCGGCAGACCAGAAAGGAGCAAACTTCTTATCCTTACCAAAATCAGAAGAACCGTCAAAACGACAAGACGCATCCAACAAATAAATATTATTATACGTGTAGTTCAACCCGGCAAAGAAACCTATCATCCGGTTCAATTGCTCAGTAACTTTCGGCTTCTCGTAAATTTTCTCCGCATAATTAATGGAATTCAATTTCCCCGACGGGAATCCCCTGTACTCGCTGGAAAAACTCTCTGTCTTGTTCCCCAACATGTTCATCCCCGCTGTCAGATTTATATTGTGATTATTAATCAACTGATTATAGGCCAAAAAGATATTGGTATTCCATTTTAAATCCTCCGACTTACCTAAATTATACGAACCGGATGACATATTACCCGTAGACAACATTTCACTCGCATCATTTTGTAAAGACTTCGGATCAATAAACCGCTCCGTGGTCGAGAAACGCCGGGTCACGCTGAACTGCCCTTTCAACAGGAAATGTTCGGCAAATGTCCAATTTACCCCAAAATTATCAATTAACTCCTCGTATTTCGAACCACTGAAATTATTCAAAGTCGACTCGTACAACGGGTTTCTCCGTCCTAAATCTTCATTAGTCACTCCAGAGCTAGAATGCCAACTCGGTAAACTTGAAGCAATCACGCCATCATCATTCTTATACTGATCATAAGGTAACGCCAGCGCGTAATCAGAGAACGCCCCATAAGGAGAATCTTCTGATTTCATCACATTGTAAGAAATCGTATTACTGATGGATATCCCTTTCACCTGATAATTAACGGAAAATCCACCCGCAATTCTCTTACGGAAAGACTCTTTCATTACACCACCGTCATTCCGATAACTGAAATCTATCCCGTACCGGATCCCTTGAGCCCCACCTTGAACATACAAACTATGCTGCGTGTTAAACTCCGTCCGTAAAGGTTGTGACAACCAATATGTGTTCACCCCTTTCGTAATATTCGCTTCCTTAGCCAACAACTCTTCCCGCTTGGAATACAACTCGGCAAAAGTCTTTGCCTCATAAAAACCGGCGGCAATCTCCGTATCCAACAATTCCCGGGCATTCATCAAATTATAGCCACTCAAATCCGGAGTTGAAACAGATCCCGTGAGACTGTACGTCACGGATAATTGTCCCGCCTTCGGGGCCACCGTCGTAATCACCACCACCCCGTTTGCCGCACGAGAACCGTAAATAGCCGTGGCGGCCGCATCCTTCAATATCGTGATATTCTGAATCCGGTTAGGATCAAAATCATACAATTTCTCCGCAGAAATCTCAAACCCGTCCATGATAAACGTCGGCAAATTGGAATTATTCTTCAAATTGGATTTATCCAGCGGATCGGCATCCAACGCCTTCACCCCCGTACTTGAAGTACCGCGGATATTCACCTCCGGCAAAGCATTCGGGTCAGATCCCCACTTGTTGTTCTCCCGGATCCGGAACGAGGGATCAAACACCTGCAAAGCCTGCATCACGTTGGTTTTCGACACCTTCAACAATTCTTCCTTGCTCACACTGATAGCGTTCCCGGTAAAACTCTTTTTATCAATATTACCGTATCCTGTTACAACAACCCCTTCCAAGTCACTTGACATCACTTTCAACTTCACGTTAATCTTCTCGTCACCTTTCACCGTAACCTCTCGTGTTTCGTAACCGATAAACGAAATCAACAGAATCACCGTATCTCTTTCCGGCAAAACTAACGTGAAATTCCCCTGTTCGTTAGTAGTCATACCGATTCTCGTTCCTTTCAGAATAATCGTCGCTCCCGGCAAGGGTTCCCCGTTCTCATCCTTCACGGATCCCGTCACGATTCTCTCTTTCTTATCAGGAACAACTTCTTCCTTCTTCTCGGAAATAATATACACCCCATCCACTTCCTTATACATATAACCGGTTCCCTGCAAGCACCGATCCAGTATCTCCGGGAGAGATTTATCATTCATCACCACGCTAATTTTCAACGACTTATTAATTCGTTCATGATTATACAAAATCTTTCCCCCTGTCTGTTTACTCAAATAGCTTAAAGCTTCTAAAAGAGAAACATGCTCAAATTTCACACTTAATTGCTTTGACTGGGCCGAGACTTCTTCCCTCAGGATTGTCCCGTAAGCCAGTACAAGCATCACGAAAACCGTAAGGATTCTTCGTAATTGAACTACAACTTTTTTCATCATAAGCTCTTGGTTTTGTTAAATAAGATTAAGACACATTTGTATATAGTATTCCCCATTATTGAACATTTACGCTCAATATCAACTCATTTCACACTAAAAATTTCTATTCTTTCTTTTGCGAGATAACCACCTTCCCTTTTTCCAAAGAAAAATCAAGATGAGTTGCAAATTCCAACATATCAAACACTTTTTTGATATCGGTATATTTCGGGACGTTCCCCGTAAAATGCAACTCCTGAATACCCGGATGAGCATAACAAACCTCCATGCCATACCAACGGGATATCCGTTTCATAATAGATTCCAGCTTTTCATTAAAGAAATAAAGACGGTCTTCCATCCAAGACGTGTAAGGTAATATATTGACTTCTTTCACGACCAACGTTTTTTCTCGTATCATAGCCTGTTCGCCGGGAGTCAGTATTCGTTTTTCCTCTCCCAAGGTCACTTCAATCTTCCCGGAAGCAAGTGTTGCCAAAGCGTATTCATCATCATCATAACAACTCACGTCAAAAGAAGTACCCAACGCTTTCACCGAAAAATCGTCACACTTCACGATAAACGGTTTAGTCGTATCCCTCGCCACATCAAAAAAAGCTTCTCCTTCCAAATATACCTCCCGACAATCACCCACGAAATGAACCGGATACCGCAATTTGGACGTTGCCGCCAACCACACTTTCGTCCCGTCCCCCAACGTCAGGCAATACTCGGCCCGGGTAGGAATACTCAACGTATTGTAAATTAACTCATCCGACGTATTATTCTGGTTTTCGTAAACAATCTGATCCCGTCCCCCGTTCATCACGATCTTCATCCCGTTACTCTCCAGCATCCCGGTCGTATCGAGTTGGCTGATATTCACCTTCTCCCCGTTCGACAGGTAAAGCACTATATTATCTTCATTAGCGGCAACAATCACCTTCTGCCCCGCATCCCCCGTGTTCAGCAACCACCAGGCAACCATCGCCACGAAAGGAAGCATCACGGCCGCATACCGCATAAACCTCCGTCGCATGAAACGCACCCGGTCGTGTTTGCTTGTTTCATTCAACACCTTATTCCATACCCCTTTCCGATCGAATGACTCTTTTATATAAAGATCTCGGGCTGCACGGGTCAGGGCCTCCTCGTATAACCGCTGGTGTTCCCCCGACTCATCGAGCCATTTCAGAAACAACGTATCGTTATGAGGACGTTTCCCGTGTAAAACCTCTTTCAGAATATCCATATTTAATCTCTTTTCGTCCATTTTCTAATAGCCTTTCATGAACAAGTCACATCAACTTGAAAAAAGTATTACTCGGATTTCAAAAAAATCAAGAAAAAAATAAATAATTGCTCTCTCGTCAATTTTTCCCGCAAAATCCGATACGCTTTACTCACCTGCACTTTAACCGTATTTACCGACAGATCATACTTTTGCGCTATTTCAAGATAGCTATGCTCCTCCACACACGCCTCCAAGAAAATAATCCTACACTTTTCTGGTAAAGAATCAAGGGCCGAACGAATCTTCTCGCTCAATTCGGCTTGCTCCATTTCACGTTCTATACTAAAGGTATCTTCTAACTCCTCGGATAACTCCGTATTCCTGTATTTTGTCCTCACGGCATTTAAAGAAGCGTAATGTATGGCCGAAAAGCAATAATAACGAAAAGACTTATAAATGGATAACTTCTCCCTATTTACCCACAATTTCACGAAAAAATCCTGAACTATGTCCTCTGCCATACTTTTATTACCGGTAATCCGGTACGCCACGACATACAAATCAGGAGAATATTCATTGAAAATATTCTCAAAACAAGAGCGATCTCCCTGTCTTAATCCCTCGACATCATTCATATCCAACACCATAACGGATTGTATTTATACATTTACATCTTCCACCTAGAAAGAATCGTTTTATATGCCCACCACGCATATAAGCTCACAAAAATCTCAATAGACGATCGTTTAATGATCGGGACGAATTGGAAAATTGATAAAAGAATAATTGTCTGATAATTAGGGAAGAAAAAAATTGAAGGTGTGTCAATAAGTTGTAATTATTAAACGATCCTTTAATCAACACAAAAATAAGAATAATTTATTATATCGAGAGATTTATAAACATTTTAGTATCATTCTAGATATCCGTTCTCCGACCTCGAACAAAATCCCTATTTACAGGGCTTAGAGGAATCCCTCTCTTAGCGTTTAACCCATTTTATGGCATCAGCAACAATTTCTTGTGGCAAACAACCGTACTTTGTTTCAAATTTATCTTTTCTATCCTTATCGCACAATGTAACCTTCGCATCCCCTGAAAAACGATATATCCCAAGAGAAATCCACCCGACCTCATTCCCGCCCACGGAAGCGACAACTTCATGTTCCGCCCTTCCGTCATAAACCGTGTAATGAAATTCTTGTTTAGGGTCCACTATCACATTGCGAGGTTGCGAGTGATAAAAAAACACCTCATACTCTCCCGCTTGAGGCAGTACTACATTCCATTCCACTTTCTGCCTACCAGAACCAGCCCTTTTATAAAACGCACTTTGTACGGGAGTACCGTAAAAATCCTTATCAATAACAGGTACCCAAGTCTCCGGTTCACTGGATCTGGTTTGATATTTTTTATCATTTTTTTCATCCCGAAATAAAGCCACAAGATTAAAACCTTTCGCTTTTACTACTCTAAAACCGGAATCCTCATTATCAACAACAATCTCATTATTATTCTGAAAGAATATAACCGAATCTAACTCAAAAAAACCGGTTGTCGTATCAACAGGCATTCCACCCGGATTCTCCAATCTCATGATAACCTCAGCCGGAAGATTCCGGGCTAAAGGCATTTCCAAAGAGTATATATTCGTCATACACAATACATCTTTTCGATTACGCACCTTGATCTCCCTTCCCTCGCGAGGGGGGATCACCCATCCCTGCATATCACTCGTCATGATAAGCCCCGGTATATCACTCCGGTTAAATACTTTAAAACGACAGAATATATCGGTAGCAGCAAATCGATCCGCTTGTTCCAATTGGAACGCATGGGCATCACGTATATCAAATTGCGGTACCCCCTTGGTGTAGTACCAATCCGCCACAAGCGTATCAAGGCTGAAACCAAATGATTGCCTAAATTTCCGATAGTATTCTTCCAAAGGTATCTCCGTAAAATAATCCTTCGCGATGGAATCCATATAAAATTTATGGAATACTTCCCTTTTCATATTCAACATCATATACATATATAACTCCACACTTTTCTTGCGAACAATATTACGCACTTCTTCCTGAGACAAAGAATTATCATACAAAGCATCCTTCAAACTATGATTCTTTAAATACAGCACGGCTTGTAAATCATCCGTTTTCACCCCGGAATAATGATCTCTATGTACCATATCGAGCAATACGTCATGCATAATAGGATACTCCTCGGAATGAATAAACAACGTCTTACCGAGAAACGTTGGTCTTATGCTGCAACTCCCCTGTCCCAGTATTAAATTAATATCAATTTCCAATTTAGATTGCAGTTTTTTGTTTTCTTCACTCCGGGAATCCTTGTAATGATATTTCTCGATCGAATGCAACTTTTCCGGAATAAACACGATCCCCGCTTGCTCCCTTTCCCCCGTTAACTGTGACAAATTGGGAAAACAATGAAAATCACAAGGTGTCTCCAAAAGCGTTAGCCGCCGATACGGGTAATGTCGAGTCGGATCAAAACCTCTTTTTGCCAGTACCTCTCTCATTAATGCCGCAACATCCAGTGTTCCGTCATTCATGGCATAGACGACATCCTTCTCTTCTTCTGTCAAGCTTTGAGGCAAAACAACACACTCGTGCATCTCGAAGGTACTTTTGGCCTCTACCAATCTTTTGATTAATAGGGTCTCAAGCATATCATACGGTTTCAGAAGGTACTCATGACAAGGCAAATAATATAACTCCAAATGAGTGGTATCATCCGGGATCTTCGAAAATACGGTAATTTCCCGTTTTTTATATTCACCAACACATAAACTTATCCCTGGCATATCATGCGTGAAAGTAAACAACGTTTTTCCTTCCTTCTTATACTCTACATTTCCCTGAGAAATAGCCGTCAAATTAGATGCATGTTCAACAGTCAACGCATATCGAGTGAAATTCACACCCCGATACCTGAACGGACTATATGGTGGTACACACACCGGATACCATATACATTCGGGTGTAAGTAACGTATATTTCTTCCCACAATAAGCAGGCGTGTACCCGAAATGATATATTCCGACACGATTTACATCGGGAGAATCATATTTTCCATTCTCTTGTTCTAAAAAACATATATCTGTTTCAACTGTACCCGCATAACCAATAGAGACATGACACCTCTCCCCCGGTATCAATTCCTTGTTCGGGATAACCGCCTGTCTCTCTCTCTGGAATGAAACCGCTTTCCCATTTATCTCAATGGTACTTATCTTCAATCCCGGATTCAGATACACGATGAGTGGAATCACTTCGGAATTTTTATTCTCAATTTCCATAAGGCTCTCCATCGCTAGTTTCCCATCCTCCAATATCTTCACCTGCAACTCGTTCCGGACAACTCTTGCCGTAGGACGTTTACTATTTTCACGATATACTTGCCGATACAGTTCCCTGTTATGATCAATTGCCACATAATGATTTAAGTACGTAAACGCCAACAAACCCGCAAGAACAAAAAATAAACAAGCAATCCCCAACCACTTTTTCCCCACGAAAGTATGATTCGGAATTCTAGGGTAAGAAATCACAGACAGCAGAAGGCATCCCGTTCCGAACAACAACACGTACCCTCTTTGCAATAAATAATTCTCCAGATTCACGTGCCCCATGAAATCCGAGAACATATTAGGTATATAGCGGGCACAAGGATCCAACAAACCGTGTGCAAAACAAGCTCCTCCAAAAGTCAATCCTCCTAAAAACAGCAATAATAGAATCATACAGATTCCTTGATTACGCACGTAACGAATCACGAATCCGGAAAATCCAAGGAAACAGACTAATGCGGGAAACGTGAGAGTAATCCAATAAAAAAAATAGTACGACAGTTCGAAAGAATTAAAATACAATACCAGATTGAAAAAAATTGAGATCGCAAATGTAATCCAGTTCAATAAAGTCAGGGTTAAAAATTTACCCAGAAAATTCCCGATCACGATATCCTCGTTACATTGCGAATGAGCATACAAAGCCTCTTTCGTACTTACCTTATAGCTTCTCAAATCGTTTACAATCAAGCATACTACAAGTAATAATTGGATAAAATTGAAATAATAAGCACTCTTGAACGGAATGGACGAAGCCAATGCCTGTGATGGCCAATCCATGTAAAATTGTAACAAATTATTTATCGAAACACTTCCCTCCCCCTTCGACAAAAAAGAATACTGGTATACGACAAGCCCAAAAATCGCCAGAATAGCAAATATGCGGAACAACACACTCCTACGCACTCGCTTGAACTCATACCTAGATTCGATAAAAATATTGTCCTTATCCATAACACAATACTTTGATTTTTTATTAATACAATTAGACTCGTGTATCCAAATTCTTTACTATTTCCATTGAAAAATAAAACTAAAAGTATCGTTTATAGACCACTTCACGATCTAAATACTTTCGTTGATTAATTCACTGTCTACTATAAAAAAGTAGACAGTGTAATTACTCTATTTTATAATATTCGTTAGTTTACATGTCATTTACCCTTCGGAATTACGACTAAAGTAAAAGCGGCAAAAACATTACCACGATTATTAAATATTTCTACAAGATAATCTCCCTCATCTGACACTTTTATATCAGACATCGTAATTATTACTTTGCTTTCTCTTACCCAAAGAGAATAATCTCTTTCGACACGTCTTATTCCCTCATCCGTATCCCTTACCAATACAGCATTAGCTTGTGATTCTGAAGCAAAAGTTACCCACACTTCTAAGGTATTTCCCTCATGAATTATAATCTCAGCAGGTGGTTGTGTCAAAATTACGGGCGGAGTATTAACAGAACCTGCCAGTTCTACTAATTTTTCTGTATTTTCTCTAATCTTTTGATCATAATCTACAGTAAAAGACATCAATCCGATCAAAGAGATTAATGCAAAAACTAATAAAAATGTTTTTTTCACAATTCATTTTTTGTAAGTTAATAATATGATTATAACAAATATGAGCTGTTACATTTTTTGTTTATTCTAATGAGCTCTCATATACAAGTCACATCAACTCAAAAAAAGTATTATTCGAATCCCCAAAAAATCCGATATTATTCCCAGTGCACAGAAGTTTCTCCAAGTAGTCACCCATAAAATCCCAAAAGCGATTCCAAAGATTTGACAAAATCGGAGATATTCCTGCAATTATTATGCTCAACCATCATAATGTTCTTTGCGCATACTCTCTCTCCCCATCTCGTACATTTACCCGATTTAATAGGATTATCCCATCGTTTTCCCAAGATTTAACTACTTCATCCCTGCTACCCCTCGCTTACAATTCCGTTTTCACATCGCAATGCCGCATCGGGATAAGGAAAGTGCTAGCGACCCGTGGCAAATACGAAGTAATTAAACTCCAGTATAACCCTTAGTGTAGTTTTAGCTATGACTTCCCCGCCCCTGCCCTATATTCCATATATATCCCACAATGATCCTACTGGGAGTTCATTATCACCATAAAGCATTCATCCTGCATTCATAGAGCATTCAACAACCATTAGAATGCATCAGCAATCATCTTCATATCACGCATACCCTATTCATCGTGATACTAGACAGATTGCAGGATAAATATTAGCTAATAGCACATTATAGCTCATCCCCAGTGATATACCGGAGATACCCCGGACTTACTTCTTCAATGAATCAAACGAAAAAGGCAATAATTGACTGGCTTTTATTACCACGGTTTGCTTTTTTCCCATCATGATCACGTCGAAATCAGCCCCGTACCGACGAATGACTTCGGCCATAACCTGCCGACACGCCCCGCAAGGAGTGACATATTCATCTACCTCCACCCCATGATCACGAGCCGCAATGGCGAGCGCCTTAATCCCGGTCCCCGGGTAAGTCGAGGTGGCATAAAATAAAGCCGTACGCTCGGCACATAAACCGGAAGGATAAGCGATATTCTCCTGATTTGAACCGCAAACAATTTCTCCGGTATCCATCAACACGGCTGCACCCACGGCAAAACCGGAATACGCGCAATAGGCATTTTCCGTGATTTTCAGTGCTGCACGACACAAATCCTCGTACCCCTCCGGGTAAGATTCCTCGTAAACCATGTAATCTATCTTCAATTCCGCTTTTTCCATTCTAATTTTTTTCGTAATTTTACCGCCAATATAAAACATTATCCGAAACTATGAACAAGATTTACGTTATTTTATTTTTGAGTTTTATATGTATCAACATATGTGGTGCCTCGAATGACAGTCGCAAAGCGTTCATCAAAAAATATAAAAGTATCGCCATAGAAGAAATGGATCGCACAGGTATCCCCGCCAGTATCAAACTGGCTCAAGGGATGTTGGAATCCGGATGCGGGACCTCAAAACTGGCTATAAACGCGAATAATCACTTCGGGATCAAATGCCACAACTGGAACGGGGCCAGTTTCACCATGGATGACGATCGACGGAACGAATGCTTCCGGAAATACCGGAACCCGGAAGAATCGTGGGTAGACCATAGCGAATTCCTATGCTCTCGTCCCCGCTACGCTTTCTTGTTCGACTTACCCAAAACAGACTACAAGGGGTGGGCCAAGGGATTAAAGAAAGCGGGGTACGCGACAGCTCCCGACTATGCCCAGAAATTAATTAAAATCATCGAGGAAGAAGAACTGTATCAATTCGACCGGCCGGGTAAAAAACTTCGTCCCATCCCCAACGAATTGAATTATAAACTCAGCGAGAGCAAAAACTACCAAAATCAAGTGGTATACATCAATAACGTCCCCTGCATCAAAGCCAAGGATGGCGACACGTTCGAAAGCATCGCCGCGTATTTCAATATCCCGTTGAATAAATTATTGAAATACAACGATAAAAACGAACTCTCTATTCGCACGGGGATGCACATCTTCTTGAAGAAGAAAAAGAATAAAGCCCCCAAAGGCTACACGTTCCACAAGACGAAAGCGGGCGACACGATGTACATGATATCCCAGATTTACGGGATCAAGTACGCCAAATTATTACAATACAATTACATGGACAACGGCGAGCAACCGCAAGTCGGCGAAATGATCTCCTTAAGGGGACCTGCCCAACTATATTAAAGGAGAAAAATAAATGGAAAAAACAAACGAGTCATTTTTTAAGCAAAATTCCCTATTCGGTTGCCTGATCGGGGCCGCATTCATCTTTGCTTCCCTTATTTTCATTTCGGCAGGTAAAGGCGTTGTCGTGAACCCGCAATTCCACAATATCATCATGATGCTAACCATCTTCGGGGTATTCATCGGGATACGTAAATACAGGGACGAACAACTGGAGGGAATCATCACTTACGGGAAAGCCCTGAAAACGGGGATATACATCCTTAGTATCGCCTCTCTGTGTTACGCGATATACACGTTCTTCCTCTACACGTTTAGTGCTGACCTGTTGGAAGAATTCAAAAAAATGACTCTCACCACGATAAAAGTGGCAGGCCAGAACTCCCCGCTCTTCAAAATGATCGAGGAGAATGCCGATCTATATTTCTTCCCCATCAGCATCGCTTTCGGGGAACTATTCAACCGGATTCTGATCGGTGCGGCATTCACGCTATTTATTGCTGGATTAGTGAAGAGAAGCAAGTTACCGTTTAACCCCCAACAGTTTTAATCATGGATATTTCAGTAGTCGTTCCGTTATACAATGAAGAAGAATCGTTACCCGAACTCACGGCGTGGATTGAACGGGTGATGACAACGAACAACTTTACCTACGAAATAATCTTGGTGGACGATGGCAGTAACGATTCCTCGTGGAAAGTCATCGAGCAGTTGTCGGAGAAAAATAACAACATCCGGGGAATTAAATTCAGAAGAAACTACGGGAAATCCGCCGCCCTGCATTGCGGGTTCGAGGATGCGGAAGGTGACGTGGTGATCACCATGGACGCGGATTTGCAGGACAGCCCGGATGAAATTCCCGAACTCTACCGGATGATAACGGCTGAAGATTACGATCTTGTATCCGGTTGGAAAAAGAAAAGATACGACCCGATTTCCAAAACGATCCCCACGAAACTCTTTAATGCCACGGCCCGGAAGTTCTCCGGGATAGAACTGCACGATTTTAATTGCGGGCTGAAAGCATACCGGGGTACCGTGGTTAAAAACATCGAAGTCTACGGTGAAATGCACCGTTATATACCAATTTTGGCCAAACAGGCCGGCTTTACCCGCATCGGGGAAAAGGTGGTACATCACCAGGCCCGGAAATACGGGGTCACGAAATTCGGTATCAGTCGCTTTATCAACGGCTTCCTCGACCTACTTTCCGTGACTTTTATCACCCGGTTTGCCAAAAAACCCATGCACTTGTTCGGGGCTTTGGGGACCTTATTATTCGTCATCGGTTTCTGCTCGGCGGCATGGATCGGGATCGAGAAATTAATCGCCCTCGCCCACGAAATGCGAGCCCCGCTCGTGACGAATAACCCTTATTTTTACATCGCGTTGGCCTGTATGATTATCGGCACACAACTCTTTCTAGCGGGCTTTCTCGCAGAATTGGTGTCCAGAAGCGCCAGCGACAGGAATGTGTATAGAATTGAGAAAAAAATCTAAAGATTTTCCATATTTTATTTTACCTTTGAGCGTTTGTGTGCAAATTCAAATTTTTTAAATAAATCATTATGGTCGAAAAAATTCAACAAACCCTTCGAGACTCGGCAGCCATGCGCTGGATGGTTCTCTTACTTCTAGCTTTTGCCATGTTCTGTTCTTATATCTTTATGGACATACTCTCGCCCATTAAAGATTTAATGCAGTCCACCCGGGGTTGGGACTCCACAGCATTTGGAACAATGCAAGGATCAGAAACATTTCTCAATGTCTTTATCTTTTTCCTCATTTTCGCGGGAATTATCCTTGACAAAATGGGGGTTCGCTTCACGGCAATCCTTTCCGGAGTCGTGATGTTAGTCGGCGCAACCATCAACTGGTACGCGGTGACCGACAGCTTCCAAGGTAGCGGGTTAGAGGCTTGGTTTAACAACAACTTGAACTACATCCCCGGTTTTGATGAATTGGGTATTTCTCCTTTCTATAAAGGCATGCCTGCATCAGCCAAATTCGCGGCGGTAGGCTTCATGATTTTCGGATGCGGTGTTGAAATGGCAGGTATCACGGTTTCCCGTGGAATCGTGAAATGGTTTAAAGGCCGTGAAATGGCTTTAGCCATGGGATCGGAAATGGCACTAGCTCGTTTGGGCGTTGCCTCTTGCATGATCTTTTCGCCGGTATTCGCCAAACTGGGTGGCAATATAGATGTTTCCCGTTCAGTAGCTTTCGGTGTTATCTTGCTACTCGTGGCTCTTATCATGTTCATCGTCTATTTCTTCATGGACAAGAGACTCGATGCACAAACCGGAGAAGCGGAAGAAAAAGATGATCCGTTCAAGATCAGCGATTTGGGTAAAATTTTATCCAGTATGGGATTCTGGTTAGTAGCTTTACTTTGCGTACTCTACTACTCTGCCATCTTCCCCTTCCAGAAATATGCCGTAAACATGTTACAATGTAACTTGACTTTCAACCCGGTAGATCCCAATTCATTCTGGGCAACCAACACGGTAACTGTCATCCAGTATTGTATCATGCTTGTCGTTGCTGCAGCCGCTTTTGCCAGCAACTTCTCAAAAACCAAAGGCATGAGATACGGGTTACTGGCGTTAGCTGTCGTGTCACTGATCGTATTCTGCTACATGGGTTACATGCGTCAAAGTGCAGAAACCATATTTGCCGTATTCCCGTTGTTGGCCGTGGGCATCACGCCTATCTTGGGTAATTACGTGGATCACAAAGGGAAAGCCGCTTCCATGCTTGTCATCGGCTCCATATTGCTTATCCTTTGTCACCTCACTTTTGCTTTCGTTTTGCCCGTGTTCAAAGGAGATGCCATCGGAGGTGTCATCGTTGCCTATGTCACGATTCTCGTCCTCGGTGCTAGTTTCTCGTTGGTACCTGCCTCGTTGTGGCCTAGTGTACCGAAATTAGTGGATGCCAAAATTATCGGTAGTGCCTACGCATTGATCTTCTGGGTACAAAATATCGGACTGTGGTTATTCCCTCTACTTATCGGTAAGGTATTGGATAAAACTAATCCTCAACTGGTAGCCGATTTGAAAAGCGGAATCATTACCCCCGAAGAAGCCGCCATTTCTTACGACTACACCGCTCCCCTCGTGATGCTTGCTTGTCTTGGTGGAGCCGCTCTTATCCTCGGTTTCGTGCTGAAAGCCGTAGACAAGAAAAAAGGTCTCGGACTGGAGTTGCCGAATATCCAGAAATAAACGAATTATTTCAGAACATACAGAGAGCCTTCGTTGTATCGCGAAGGCTCTTCTTATCTAATATTCAAACACAAGATACGCTATACCATAGTAAAAGTGCTTTCCCCGGGAAGCACTTTTTGCACGAAAATGCTTTCCATAGAAAGCATTTTTCGTACATTTGTTGCAAAAGCAAAAGATATGGAAAACAGGATAACAAAACTTTTCAATATAAAATACCCGGTCATTCAAGGGGGTATGGTATGGTGTAGTGGCTGGCGTCTGGCTTCAGCCGTGAGTAACAATGGCGGGTTAGGATTATTGGGGGCCGGATCCATGCACCCGGAAACCCTGGTGGAACACATCCACAAGACGCAACAGGCAACGAATAAACCTTGGGGTATTAACGTTCCCCTACTCTACCCGGAAATTGACCGTCTCATGGATATCATTATTCAAGAAGGGGTGAAAATCGTATTCACCTCTGCCGGGAGTCCCAAGAAATGGACTCCCACGCTCAAAGCCCACGGGATCACAGTCGTACACGTGATCAGCAGCTCGCTGTTCGCCAAGAAATGCGAAGAAGCCGGGGTAGATGCTGTCGTGGCGGAAGGTTTCGAGGCAGGGGGACACAACGGACGGGAGGAGACAACCACGTTGACCCTGATCCCGAACGTCGTTGAAAGCTGTTCCCTTCCCGTAATAGCGGCAGGGGGCATCTCGTCGGGTAAATCCATGTTCGCCGTGATGGCTTTAGGCGCAGAAGGCGTGCAGATCGGAACCCGTTTTGCAGTAGCCACGGAATCATCCGCACACCCGGCTTTCAAACAACGCGTGCTTGACACCGAAGAAGGCGGAACCATGCTGGCATTAAAAAAATTGGCTCCTACCCGTTTAATCAAGAACAAGTTTTACGAGCAAGTAAAATCTCTGGAAGATACCGGGGCCGACGCCGCAAAACTGACCGAACTTCTAGGTAAAGGAAGAGCCAAAAAAGGCATATTCGAAGGAAACATGGAAGAAGGAGAACTAGAGATCGGGCAAATCGCCTCCATGCTTCACCGGGAAGAAACGGTGGCCGAAATCTTCGAAGATATTATTACCGACTTCAACAAAGCCGCTAAAAAAAGCATTGGTTGGGAAATGTAAACATCCATACACATGATAAAATATACTCGACATATACTAGATAATGGCCTAACCGTCATTTGCAACACAGATACCAGTACCCCATTCGTGTCCGTGAACATCCTTTACAAAGTCGGGGCTCGGGATGAAGATCCCAACCGCACGGGATTCGCCCATTTATTCGAACACCTCATGTTCGGGGGCTCCCGTCATATTGCCGACTACGATTACCACGTGCAGAAAGCAGGCGGGGATAGCAACGCTTTCACGAATAACGACTACACAAACTATTACATCACGATCCCGGCACCCAATATCGAAACCGCCTTATGGCTTGAATCGGACCGGATGTTAGCCCTTGATTTCTCCCAGAAATCACTCGACGTGCAACGCAATGTCGTGATCGAAGAGTTCAAGCAACGCTATTTCAACAATCCTTACGGGGATATCTGGTTAAAACTACGTCCCCTGGCCTACAAGGTACATCCCTACCAGTGGCCGACGATCGGGAAGAATATAGATCACATCGCCGGAGCCTCGCTTGAAGAAGTGGAAGACTTCTTCCATCGTTTCTATGCCCCGGATAATGCCATACTCAGTATCAGCGGGAATATCACGGACGAAAAAGCGTTGGAACTCGTGAAGAAATGGTTCGGGGATATACCGCCCGCCAACTATCAACGAAAAGCGATTCCCGCGGAACCGAAACAAACAGAAGAACGCCGACTGGTATGCGAACACAACAAGGTCCCGGCTGATGCCATATACAAGGTGTATCACATGGGAGACCGCGCCTCGGACGAGTTCTACACGTGCGACACGATATCGGACATTCTCTCTAACGGTCAATCCTCCCGCCTGTACATCAACCTCATCAAGAACGGGAAACTATTCTCGGAAGTGGATGCATATATCACGGGAGACATGGACCCGGGACTTTTCATCTTCTCCGGGAAACTATCCGAAGGCGTGGCAATCGAAGAGGCCGAAGCCGCTATCCAAAACGAGATCAACCATTTTATCGAGGACCCGATTTCCGAACGGGAACTTCAAAAAGTCATCAACAAAACAGATGCCCGAATCTCGTACAGCGAGATCAATTATCAAGGGAAATCGGCCAACCTGGCCTTCTTCGAATACTTGGGTAACATCGACCTAATTAATTCCGAAAGTGCCCGGTACGCGCAAGTATCCCTCGATTCGATAAAACGAACCGCACGAGAACTGTTTGCTCCCGAGAATTGCAGCACGTTATGGTATCTTAAAGACAAATAATTGACCACAAGTTATGAATAGAAATATAGAACCACCTATTACCGAAATATCACGTCCCTCGCTGTGGGAACACCAACGCATCACGCTCCCGAACGGGATAGAGGTCGTGTACCTGCACGACCCCAACCAGGAAGTCTTCAAAATGGACGTGGTACTTCCCGCCGGGGCTTACGACCAACCCCGACCGGTGATTGCCTCAAGCATGCTTAACATGCTTAACGAGGGAACCCGCCAACACACTTCCACCGAAATTGCCGAGTTATTCGACTATCACGGGGCATACGTGGATTTCAACTGCGGAATGCATAAATCGGAATTAAACCTGATCTCGCTGAACAAATACGCATCGCAAACCATCCGGATGCTGGCCGAAATGACGCTCGAAAGCACCTTCCCGCACAAGGAGCTGGAAACCTACATCCGCAACCGGAAACAACAACATCTGGTCAATATCGAAAAGACTTCTTACCTGGCCCGCATGGAATTCATCTACCGCATGTATGGAGAAGAACATCCTTACGCCAACCGCTTCACCCCGGAGGATTTTGATCAGGTCACGCCGGAACTATTAATTGATTTTTACCGGGAAAGGATACAGTCCTCACAATGCCGCATCATGATTTGCGGCAACGTCAGCGATTCCGTCCTAGAGGAAGTCAGCCAGGCCTTCGCTCCCATGAGCAACGCACCACTCCCACCGGAAAAGAGGTTCACGATACACCCCTCGACTCCCGGCAGGTACAACGTGCCCAAACCGGATGCCGTGCAAACCAGTATCCGCATCGGAAAAACCGGTGTGCCATTGCTGCATGAAGATTACACGTATTTCCAACTCCTGAACACGATTCTCGGCGGTTATTTCGGTTCCCGCCTCATGTCGAACATCCGGGAAGAAAAGGGATACACGTACGGGATCGGTTCATACAACGTGACCATGCCGCTGGCCTCCCACTGGATGATCGCCACGGATGTCAACGCGGATAAGGCCGAAGCCACCATCGAGGAGTGCATGAAAGAGATTCGTCGCATGCAGGAAGAACCGGTAGCCGAGGAAGAACTGGGACTCGTGAAAAGCTATTTCAACGGGGAACTGTTACGGGAACTGGACGGTGTTTTCGCTCAATCGGATGCCTTGAAACACAAACTCAACTACGGGCAGGACAATACGTTCTATTTACGTGCCATTGACCGAATCCGTAGTTGTACACCCGATGATATCATGCGTTTAGCCCGGAAGTATTTAAAACCGGAAGAAATGTACGTTATTACAGCCGGGAAATAAGGGGAGGATATGGATGTGTCTAACAAGTCCTTTTTCTAAAAATAACTACCCCCTCCAACTCCCCCTTACACAGGGGGAGTGTTGATTACCAAGCGGTTTCCCCTCCTGTGTAAGGAGGAGAGATTAATGGCAGTGTACAACACTAGTCTCTCACCCGTGTTCCAAGTGACTTTCTCTAGTGCCTCGCTAGTAAGTTAATTGAAAGTTAACTGAAAGTTGATTGAAAGTTAATTGGCTCGAGCGGGAACTTCTGCCTAATTTTGTCCCAACATCTGATCCAGAAACTAACGAGACCGTAGTGAGACACGCTAACGATATACCCGAGTCTCACCTGTAACACGGTTCATGCCACTCCCTTTCTGTTCCGCATGAAACAGACGTATGTATTAAATTTCAAGCTATTATTGTAACTGGAAATTAATCGGCACCGTGTATGAAACGCTCACGGGTTTTCCCCTCTGCGTCCCCGGTTTCCAGTTCGGCATCAATTGCAGGACACGTATAGCTTCCCGATCCAACAAAGGATGCACGCTTTTAATTACTTTAAAATCTTTCGCTTCCCCGGTTTTAGAGATTATAAACTGAACAAACACTTTCCCTTGTATTTTGCTCTTTTGAGCTTCTTGGGGATAACGAATTCTCTTGGCTAGAAATTTCATCACATTTCCATCCTCTCCCATGAACTGGGGCATATCCTCAACCACCATGAAAACATCTGCCTCTTCTGCATCACCACTATACCCGACAACAACTAACTCGTCTAAAACAACATTTTCAGTTAACATTTTCACGTGTAACTTTTTAGCATCCTTCACGGGAATAAACTGGTTGGCTTTCCCCACGTAGGAGAAGATCAACGTTTCCCCCGTTTTCACCTTGATAGCAAATTCCCCTTTCCCGTCTGTAGAAACCCCGACGTTCGTGCCTTTCACGATAACGGTTGCCCCATCCAAAGGTACATCGTTCGAGTCCACAACAACGCCTTTAACTAAAACAGAATCCTGCCCCGCAAGCAACATCGTGCCATTATCCTGATGCACGATTGCCTGAACGTTACTGGACAAGACCAACAATCCCAGTACCGGGACAAGTAGCGCGTACTTGATCAATCCCATCCTGGAAGTTCTTTTTTTATTCATCATCATAATACGTTTTTTTAATGGTGTTACATTAAATTTATTCACTATTTGAGCTGCAGCCAAAGGATGAGACAGGCGAAGAAGGTGGTACTGATAGGCTCTCCGGTCAAACCCGGAATGCACCACTCGCTTGTCTGCCAAGAATTCAAGATTACGACGAATCTCCCGTTTCAACAACCACGCGGCGGGATTCATCCAAAAGAAAGAACATAATACCTCGGAAACCATCACATCCAACGAATGGTACTGGTCGGCATGAGTTTTCTCGTGTACCATGATTTCCTGCAAATCACGGGTATCATATCCTGACGGGTTCACGAATATCCATTTAAAGAATGAGAACGGGGTTACCTGACCGGGTAAAACGATCACGGGCACGGAACAACAAAACGCCCGCTCCCCTTTTCGAACTAATCGCACGATAGAATATATTTGAATGACGATTCGAGCAAGCAGCAGGCATACAATCGTGCAATATCCCCACCTGACGATATCCCACCCGGTAATGGCAACGGACTGTCCTTCCGGGGTAACCTTCACCTCCGGTAGCAAATTTACCGCGTACCGGACCACGGTCTGCTGTATCGCCTCCTTTTGTTCTTCCCCGAAAGAAAATAAAATCAAAGGATAAATAAACGACATTCCCAGAATCATCCACAAGCATCCCCGGCGGATCATGAAAAAAGTATCCCGACTGAAAAGTAACCGGTAGAAAAGATAAAACACGACTAGCGCGATATTTACCTTCATCAAATAAATGAACGCCTCCCCCAGAATCATGGCTTCTATTTCTATTGTTTTTCGATCAATTTAATAATCTCTTGCAGCTCTTCGGCTGATATTTTCTGTTCCTTGACAAAGAAGGTCACCATTTCCTTGTAAGAGTTTTCAAAATAATCACGAACCACACCCGACATGAATTTCGCTTTATATTCACTCTCGTCAATGATCGGAATGTACTCGTATATGTTTCCATGCTTTTTGCTGGACAGGAATCCCTTTTTCTCCAGATTCTTCACGATGGAAGCGACTGTCGTGTAAGGAGGCTTGGGTTCTCCCATGCGATTTAAAAAATCTTTAATCACACCACTTTTTACCTGCCAGATGATCAACATTACCTCTTCTTCCTGATGTGTCAATTTCTCCATACCAATAATTATTTACGATTCTTTCGCAAATCTACGAAAATTTCGTAAATATCCAAATTATTTCATGATATATTTATCCGAGAACATTTTCCGTCACGGAAACGTATATCCAATCAAATTTGTACATCATGAAGAAGATTATTTGGATTTGCATGATCGGGGGTTTGTTATCAACAATAGCTTCCCCGGTCAACGCACAGAAGAGAGTAGCCCGTTTCGAGAAAGAATTTCAGAAAACACTGGCATTAGTAAACAGTGATCAATTTACCGTGAAGTTTTACATTGCCACGCCAACCGTACAAACCCTTTTCACCCCTCCCGGAGCGGGAGCCAATATCGACATAAACCCACAAGCCTGTTATCTAAGCATGAACGATTCACTCGTGACAAGCAAGTTACCCTATTTCGGACGAGCCGCGTGGACATCTAAATCCCAGTTGGATTCCATTTCTATCAACAACGTATTATTCAGCCGCACGGTGAAGATTTACCAAGACGGGAAGAAACAAGCAATCGCTTACCAAATAACCGTACGCACGGGTGAAGACATCTACTATCTCAACATGGATATTCAATACGACGGGACCTGCTACTTGTATTTTAGCGATCGCAAACGGGCTCCGATCAGTTATGTCGGACAAATAACTAAAAGGGACTGACGAGACTTTACCTCGTCAGCCCCCTGACCACACGCTTAATTCACACCTAGCATCCGTTTAACGGAGAATAACATGGCCTGATAATGTACTTTATCAGTCGCATTTGCCGTTGGTATTCGTTTTTCAAGCAAAGCTTTTATTTTCAAAGCGGCATCATAATAATACGTGGTTGATTCATCAATCGCGTCACAGGCCACCACGTTCTGCCACCCGTAACCGTAGCCGAACCCGGACAATTTCATCTGTTCCGTCATATACTCTTTTCCTTCCCGGGCTTCAATCTCTTCCAATTCCCGGGCATAACGGTCAATCGTTCCGGATTCATCCAACCCATAGAGGCAGATTTCCCGAATCGAGGGAGCGTAAGCGATATCTGAAGATATCCGACTGGCATTTGTCAACCCGAATTTATTTCCCCCGATTACCGTCAAGGATTTTGACATCATATCGACCATCGCTTTTTGCAGGAGCTTATCCCCGGAGGTGAGTTTACGCCCGTTTAAAGCACTATCCCAAACACCCGTGTAGAAATCGTTGAAGAACTCGCCCACCGTGTAAGGGTTTTTCTCGGCCACGTAGGAAGAGAGGGTCACGTTCATATAAATCTGGGACAACAAACCCGCAACCGCACGATTGACCGTGGCCGACGCTTTGGTATGTAACCCGAACTTGGAACAAACTTCCCGATTATCTAACCAGTCGTTATTCCGGATTTGGCGAATCACCCAGTTCACGGCCGCCTTCTGTTTTGCCTTGGGCACGGCGACAAACCTTTTGGCCGGAGTCCCGTCCTTGGCTTCCGTCAAATAAATACCCCCGACACAGTACACCACATTTTGCAGGTAACGGCTGTATTGATTCACGATTTGGTTATAAAACCCTTGACGATGTTCCGCCGTCTCGTCATCCAGAATCCACTTGTTCAGATTGGAGAGTATATATTTCAAATTCTTGATCCCATAATCTCCTGCCTTCATGGGGTCATCTCCCAAATCTTCTTCCAAGGCACTCGGATCATACCGACTGGCCATCTGTTGTTTTCCATAACGGTACATGGGATCGCCCGCCTTGGCATCCACCCAGGATTCAAGCTCTTTCGCCTCTTCCCGCATGGAATTCATCCCGGGAAAATACGAATATAACCACTTGATCACGAATTCATCGTACACCCCCAAGTCCGGAGGGGTCAGTTTTACTCCCTTATCCCCGGGTTGCGCCACATAATTAAAACGGGCATAATCCATGATAGAAGGAGTTGTTCCGTATTTTCGCATGAATTTCGCGGAACGCAAGGAGTCCACGGGTATAGCCGCAGAAGCCGCCATATTGTGCATCAGTCCCAAGCAATGTCCCATTTCATGAGAAACCACGTAAGCCAAAGATTCCTTTAAAAGTTCATCGGACAATTGTTTCGACCTGATCCGGGGATCAAGTTGAGCCGTTTGCACGAAGCGCCAGTTGATCAGCATTTTCACGATATCATTGTATACCAAAATGGAAGCATTCAGAATCTCCCCGGTGACCGGATCAACCCACGAAGGTCCCATAGCATTTTGTACCGTGGAAGGTACATACCGGATACAAGAATATTTCAAGTTATCGGGATCAAAATCCGGATCATCCGTCGGGAAATCCAACACCTGTACCACGTTCTTAAAACCAATTTTCTCGAAAGCTTTATTCCAACGCACAAGTCCTTCACGAAGCGGTTGTTTCCATAATTCCGGGAACAGGTCATCCAAATAGAACACGATCGGTTTCACGGGTTCCACCAACTCCCCCCGTTTAAACGCCTCGACATCCTTGGGTTCCAATCGCCAACGATTGGCCAGAGTATAAGTCTGCAAACGATCCTCCTCGCCAGAGATATGTTGTTTGTACGTGAGGAATACCCCAAGCCGGGAATCCGACAAGCGGGGACGCATTCGATCTTCCGGTAATAACAACAACGTGCGGGTAGCCTTGATCGTCAAAGGACGATTGTCATAAAGCATTCTCGTTAATAACTTGGCACTCACTTTATATGATAAAGAAGATTTCACGGAGACATTATCTTCAAAAGCTTTAATCTCTTCCAAAGACGAAAGTGAACGATTGAGCGAAGCCTTGTAAGTCAAGGGATACGATCCTTCGGAAATCGGGGAGACAGACTCATCCCCTCCCGTGAATAAAGCGGTCATTTCAAATACCACGGCAGAACTATCCGGCGTGTAGGCCAACACCTTATAGGCTTCTAGGATCGGGTTGATAAAATTCTGCCCGACCACTTGTTGCACGCGAGAATCTGTCGCGTCGTAACTAATCCGGGCATTCACCTGTCGCATGTGCACGGTACTGTCTGCCAACGTGAAACAGATATGCATCGGCGTTTTAGGCTTGTAACCGTTAATTGCCACCGAATTATCACTTGTCTCCGTGGTCGTGGAAGCTAACAGCATTTCTCGGCCCATCATCTTCACGGGTAGTTCAAAATAGAGTTTCCCATCCACCTTATGCAAGGTCATAAAACCTCCCTTTGCCGTCTCGTGCGATTTACCTTTAAACAGTCGCTCGTACTTACCAAGCTTTTTCACGGGAGTACGAACTACCGGTTCCTCCTTTTTCACTGTTTTTTTCTTCTTCTTCTCATCGGCACACACCGTTTGAAAACAAAAGTTTACCATCATAACAGTGACCAACAATATCATCCATCTTTTCATATTATCGTATTTTTATATATTTCCTTCCAATATTTTATTTGCCATCATAAGCATCGCCCGGTAATGGGGACGATCTTCTGCCGGAGCCAGAAGAACTCTCTCTTCCAACATTTCCCGACACTCCCGCATGAACTTGTAAAAATAGATTCCTTCATTCTCAAGTACCCGGGTTGAAACCACTTCCTGCCACCCGTATCCGGTTCCGAAAGCGGAGAGATTTACCGGGTCTGCCAACAAGGTATTAGCCGACGTGAATTGTTTCCCTCCCATCATCTCCAACCGGAAACGGGATACATCCATCCAATCCACCTGCATCATTCGATCAATCGGGGACAACTTCTCCCCGTTCAAGACGGCTTTCCATACTTCTCGATACACATCTTCCATAAATTCGGCCATCGGGTAGGGTTCATCCGCCAGATGAGCGGAAAGAGCCACGTAAGATTTCCGGGACAACAAGCGGGAAACCACCTTTGAACGAATTCGCCATGATTCCGGCAGACTCAACGAGAATTTATCCAGTAAATCCCGATCGTCCAACCACTCACTTTCCCGCAACTGGCGTAACACCCATTGAGCGGAAGCTTTCTGTATCTCCCGGGGTACCGGACGGAAGCGATCAACAGGAGTTCCGTCTTTGGCCTCGTTCAAGTAGATTCCCCCGACATTAGCGATCGCATTGTTCAAAAGACGTTCGTATTGCTGAGTTATTCCCTCGTACAACGCCCGGCGTTGTTCGGCAGTCGCATCTCGATCTATCCAATCTTTCATCCGGGGAACGATATATTTTAAATTCGCAATACCATAATCTCCCGCTTTCAGGGCATCGTCACCCAAATCCTCGTCTAACGCCGAAGGATCATAAGCACTCATCCACTGCCGTTTCCCGTACCGATAGAGCGAATTGTCGACCTTCTCGTCTACCCAAGATTCCAGCATCCGGGCTTCTTCCTGAACAGAAGCAACCTCCGGTAGTAACGAGTAAAGCCATTTGATCACGAACTCATCATAAACTCCCAAATCCGGGGGTGTCAACACCACCCCTTTATCTTCCGGCTGAGCCACATAATTATAACGCACCTTATCCATGATAGAAGGTGTTATACCATATTTCCGGGTAAATGTCACGGAGCGTAACGAATCCACGGGGAAAGCATGGGAAGCCGCCATGTTATTCATTAATCCCAGACAATTTCCCATCGCTTGCGCCGCCATTTGCTCCAAAGACTCTTCAACGATCGCATCCGGCATTTTCCTAGCCCGCACGGAAGGATCAATTTGAGCCGTCTGAACAAAACGCCAAGTATTTATGGCCTTCACTACATCGTTAAAAATCAATATCCGGGCATTTAATATCTCCCCCGACGAGGGATCAACCCAAAACGGGCCAACACTCTCCTCCAAAGTAAAAGGGAGGTAACGGACACAGGAATATTTCAGATTATCAGGATCAAAAGAAGGATCGTCGGTCGGGAAATCCCGCACTTGTATCACGTTTTTGAAACCAATTTTCTCGAACGCACGGTTCCACCGTAATATTCCCTTCTTGATCGGGGCCTTCCAATTTTCAGGGAAATGATCATCCACGTACATCACGATCGGTTTCACGGGTTCTGTCAATTCACCCCGCCGATAAGCCTCCATATCCAGAGGTTCTATTTTCCAACGACGCACAATTGAATAAGGCTGTATCTCTTTCCCATCCGCGGGAATGTGCTTTTTCTCGGTCAAGAAAACACCCAAACGGGAATCCGACAAACGAGGGCGCATCTTTTCCTCGGGCAACATCATCAACGTACGGGTAACTTCCACCGACACGGGCACTTGCTTCATCACTTGAAAAACAAAGAAATAAGCATTTACCGAATAAGATAAAGATGAGCCGATCGTGACATTATTCTCGAAAGCCTTGATATCTCCCAGTAAAGAAAGCGAGGGATTCATACTTCCCTTGATCCGGTATTGCCCGGAAGCCGGGACAATCGGCGATAGAGTGGCAACATCGGAAGTGAACAGTGAAGTAACTTCAAAAACGATAGCCGAACTATCTCGGTTGTAAGCCAACACTTTATATCCATACAAAACCGGGTCATCATATCCCTGTTCCACCACCTGACGCATTCGCTCGTTTTCCTGATCCACGGTGACAGAAGCCGCAACCTGCCTCATCTGTATCGTACTATCTTGCAAAACGAAACGAAAATGTATCCCCGCACTCGGTGAATAGCCGCACACGGCAGCCAGGTTATCACTCGTTTTCGTGACCGTAGAGGCCAGTAACATCTCTTTCCCTAGCCATTTCAACGGGAGTTCGAAATACAATTTCCCGTCCATCTTGTGCAACGTCATAAAACGGCTTGAAACGGTCGTGCAACTCTTATTTTGAAACAACTTCTCGTACTTTCCCGGTTGCACGGTCTCTTTTTTGTCTTTTCGCTTTTTTCTCCCGACCGATGAAGCCGAAAGGTCGAAACATCCCAACAAAAAGACAAGAACCAGATTATATATTATCCATTTTCGCATAATCAATTCTTTTGTGCCTGTTTACCCAAAACTTGTTTCACGGCGAAAAGCATCGCCTGATAATGAGGCTGATCTTCCCCGACAAAAGTTTCCATTCGGGATTCCAACAAGTCCTTTATTTTCATCAACATCTCCAAATAATAAGCCGGAGCCTCTTCCATGGCTTGCGTGTCCAAGACCCGTTGCCAACCGTACCCGGAACCGAAACCTGTTAAACTCTCTTCCCGCTCCACGGCTCTCAAAGAACCGATATACCGGTCCGTCATTCCAGTCGGGTCCAACCCGTAACAATATATATCCGCCAGGGATAATCCCACCCGTTTACCCCCGATCGTTTTTACTTGCTCGCTTAAAGGAGCCAGCGATTGAGACTGTAATATCATATCAATCGTGGTCAATCGCCTGTTTTGAATTGCACTTTCCCACACATCCCGGTAGAGATCATCGAGATACTCCTCCACGGTATAAGGGTCATCAGAGAGGGAAGCCGAGAGTGTTACCTGCTTGTAAAGTAAGAATAACTGTTTCCCCAATGTCTCCGCAAGCGTTACCGAAGGTGTCATCCCTAAAGGCAATTTTCGCAATACCTCCGGATCATCTATCCAGGTCGAATTCTTTAGTTGAGACAACACCCACGCGACAGAAGCTTTCTGTATTTCCCTAGACACGGATTGATGTCGCTTATACCGGGAATCTTCCTTTGCATCAGAAAGATATACCCCCCCGATATTATACATCACGTTCCGTATATAACGATAATATTGACTCACCATCTGATCATACAATTGTCGGCGATACTCTGCTGTCGGATCATCCGTGATCCATTCGTTCAACCGGGAAAGGATGTATTTCAAATTCTGTATCCCGTATTCTCCCGCTTTCAGAGGATCATCTCCCAAATCCTCCTCTAAAGCCGAAGGATCGTAACGCCCCATGACTTGTTGACGACCGTAACGATACATCGGGTCATTTGCCTTTTCATCCACCCACGCTTCCAGAGTTCGAGCTTCATCCCATATCGTCGCGGAGGTCTCAAAAGAGGTGTATAACCAACGAATCACAAACTCATCATAAACCCCAAAATCGGGAGGAGTCAACTTCACCCCTTGATCCCCCGGTTGTGCCACGTAATTAAAACGAGCGTAATCCATAATCGAGGGGGTTGTCCCATATTTCCGGGTAAAACTCGCAGAACGTAACGAATCTACCGGATAGGCAGCAGAAGCCGCCATGTTGTGCATCAGACCGAGACAGTGCCCGATTTCATGAGAAACCACATAACTCAATGACTCGTTCAATATCGCCACCGGGAGTTCTTTTCCCCTCACGGAGGGGTCCACTTGTGCCGTCTGAACAAAACGCCAGTTCCGGATCATCTTGATCACGTCATTATATATCAACACGCTGGCATTCAAAATCTCTCCCGTTGAAGGATCAACCCACGAAGGTCCCATAGCATTTGCCACGGCCGTCGGCACGTAGCGGATACAGGAATATTTCAAGTTATCCGGATCAAAGGAACGATCATCCGTGGGAAAATCCCTCACCTGCATCACATTTTTAAATCCAATCTTCTCGAAAGCCTTATTCCACTTTAACACCCCTTCCCGTATCGGATTTTTCCACGCTTCCGGGAAAAGTGGATCAATATAAAAAACGATCGGTTTCACGGGTTCCGTCAATTCGCCAGATAAATACGCCTCCTCGTCTTTCGGCTCCAAACGCCAGCGATTGGCGTACGAATATTTTCCAATGGCTTCCCCACTCTCAGACAAATAACGTTTTATGGTTAAAAACGTTCCTATCCTTGAATCGGATAAACGAGGTTTCATTTTCTGTTCCGGCAGCAAAAGCAATGTCCGGGTAACCTCCACGGTCAACGGTTGATCTTTCACAAGAGCCAACCGATCACGGGCTACCGTGTAAGTATAATTCAATTGTGACTTCACGGACATATTGTCCTTAAACGCTTTCACCTCTTTAATCGAAGACAAATTACTCGTATAAGCTGCAGTCACCCTCATCACCCCGCTTTCTTGCGGGATCGGGGATAGCTGAGGTTCTTCATTCAGGAATATCCCCGTCATCTCGAATACCACGGCAAGGCTATCCGGCGTGTAGGCCAATATCTTGTAAGTGGCAATCACTGGATCATTAAAATTCTGCCGTATAGCCTGACGAACTTCCGCTTTATCCGATTCGGTCTCATACAAAGCGTTGACTTTCCTTAACTGTATGGAACCGTCCTTTAAGGTAAACCGGATATGCAACGGGGTATTTTCCTTGAACCCATTCGTACACACCGTATGATCCGTGGAAGAGGTTGTTGTCGATGCCAACAGTAACTCCCGCCCAAGCAATCTTAACGGGTATTCGATATACAATTTCCCATCCATTTTATGAACAGCCACGAATTCCCCAACCGCACTTTCATACCTTTTCCCCTTGAATAATTTATCGTATTCGCTTAATTCAACTTTCTCCTCTTTAGGCACACGCTTCTTCTTTTCCCGAACTGCCCCTTCAAGGGTGCAAGGAAAAGAGAGGACACCTACCAAGAGGACACACCATACAATCCATTTTTTCATACATACTATTTTATATTTATCGTAACAAACATCCCTCTCTACGACACAAAGATTCCTATTTTCAAGGTGTTATCACGAGGATAACACCTTGAAAAACACATCACATCAATAAATCCACCACTATTTTAACCGGGCTTTCATATCCGCCACCACTTTCTTCATCAAATCAAATTTCCTCAACACGTAAGGATAATTTTTATACTTTTCTTTAAAAGCAACATCGTCATTCATGTAGACTTCGGTCACGTAATCCATTACGTCTCGCTTTTCAGATACAGTCATACAAGAGTATGCATTATTCATTTCAAGTCGATTTATAGACAAAAAACCGTAATTCTCAACCGGAGCCATTTTAGGTACTGATGATGCAGTTAATCTAAAATTATATGTCGAACTATTGGGATTAATCTCTTTCCGACACACGTTATAAAAATTCTCCAATTCCACTCTACAACTATCTGCTAAATAGGATCCAATTTGTTCACCCACGACCTCCATAGCTAATCGACGTAATTGCAATTCATCCATATTCTTCAATTTTTCCACGTGGGAAACAAGTGTTGTCATCATTCCTTGAAAACAATTTGCCTCATACGAAGAAACATTCGACCGTGTTAACTTATTCACAAGTAGGAAACAACGCGGATACATCAAAGGAGAAATCAATTCAGGAATGATCCGATCCTGTATAAATCTCACTCCTATTAATAAATCCTCACGCTGATCACTCAACTCATAAGTTGACACACGAAACATAGATGTTATCGTGTAGTCGGGATGAAGCACTTCATGATAAATGACCGGATCTCCAAAAGCATCTACACCCCGATTCTGACTTCCAATAGTATCATTATAAAAAATCGGGATACCGGTTTCTTTGTATATCAAATATCTCTGGTGATCCAAAGGATCGTCCGAATCCTGAAGAACATACCAGTTCTCATCAAAATATGACTGCTTTAATTCACTCTCATGATAACACCCTCCCAAGAAGAATATCATGACTATATATCCTAAATATAATATTTTCGTTTTCATATTCTACCTATTAATCGTTTCCAAGACCTATCTTTCCGGACGAACATTATTTACCAACGCTCCTTCATTTGCAATAATAGCATCCGCAGGGAAAGGCATCAACCACCCTCCATCACCGGGATACTCATCAAGCACATACGTTTTAACAAGTGTTGCACTTCCAGTCCATTCGTAATAAGGATGCTCAATCTTCGTTTTCTGCGGATATTTTGAATGGACGGCATAGCGCTTCAAATCAAACCAACGTTGTCCCGTGAAACAAAGTTCTCGACGGCGTTCATCCCGGATAAATTTCATTAAATCCTCTCCTGTTAAATTAATCGTTCCCACATCACTCATTCGCTTTTCACGTAATTTTTGTAACACTTCAATAGCTTCATTAGGTTTATCTAACATCGCTAGAGCCTCTGCCTTATTCAAATACACCTCCGGAAGTAATAGACTAATTGTATGTACTTCATTATTCCCAGCCTTTACCTGACCAAAGTAATTTCCCAAATAGTATTTGAAGAAATGCGAATCTTTTCCCGTGTTGAAACGTAAATCATTAATTGCGTCATAACAGGCCAATAGCCCTGAAGAAGCCGCTATAGATTCTTGTGAATACTGAAATACTGTCGGCCCATAACTATTAGTAAAAATACATTCGCTTGATGTTTGCTTACGTTGTAAAGTAGCATAAGCACTAATAGCTATCGTGTTCAAATCAATCAAAACCAAATCTCCCGGTGCTTCTAGGATAGAATCACACTGCTCCACGACTAATTGATTTTCACCCATACATAAATAAGTCTTAGCTAGTAAAGCCCGAGCGGCATTCTGATTGGCTCTCCGGGTCGACGGTTGCACAACTCCTTCCAAACAAGCAATAGCTTCCTTAGCATCCTTAGCTATTTGTTCATAACATTCCTTTACGCTATTCCGATGAAAACCCTTATCTTCTATGTAATCTGTTAATTTAATTGGTACACCCAAATCTGTTGAAGCCGTAGCAATATTATAGGGATGCCCCCAAATACTAACTAAATAAAAATAGTAAAAACCTCTTAGGAATAAAGCCTCTCCTTTTATCCGGTTATATTCTTTTTCACCCTTAAATCGATCAATTTCACCCAAGATGACATTAACAATTGCTATACACTCATAGATCCTAGCCCACCCCTTAGATCCATCATAAAAATTAGGTCGATCATCATTAAAAGGATAAGAACTCCATTTATAAAATTCTCTTGTACTATTGAACATTACCGTCGCAAACTCCGACGGTGCTTTTGATAAAAAATGCGTTACATCATCATCCATCACGTCTAACCAAGCAAAACGATATGGATCTCCTGTTCTCTGTTTTTGCAAGTATCCATTTCCAATCAGTAATTCATCAAAATCTTGCGTGGACTCAACATAAGTCAAATTCTGAGAAGCTTCTTCCAAAAAATCCCCACAAGACGAGACTACTAAAAGTAAAGCAATCACGTATAAATATATCTTATTCATATTCCAATTCTTTAAAATGAAACATTCAAACTAAACGAATAAGTCGGACGTATCGACATTGAAATCGTAGAAGCACTTCCCGATTGCGTGGTCGGATCCTGACCTTTTAACTTCTTATTACAGAAGGTATGCAAATTCGTTCCGACCAGAGAAACATAAGCAGACCTCATCCGAACTTTTTTACAAATAGCCTCTGGTAAATTATAACGTAACGAGATATTCTGAATTTTCAAATAATCTCCACTTACTACCCGAATATCCGAGTAATCATACATCTGCCAAATATTCTCAGCTATTATCTTTCGATTCACCGTTTCATTATAAGCAGATTTTTTCCACCAAGGGAATGAACCAACCGTAAGCATAAACTCAGAATTATCCAATATTCCTGGAATTTTCGTATTTAGTTCATCTCCAGGCTTCCTCCAACGATCCAAAAACTCATTACGAGCGTTTTCCATCGGACTAGGGGCTAATGTCGAATTACTCCCAGAAACATTCGGATATAATTTTAATAATCTAATTTTAGAACCAATACTATATGACAAATTGATTGAAAGGGTAAAACGATTATACGAAAAACTATTTAATATACCTCCTTGCAAAAAAGGAACCCGTGTCCCGGAATACTTCATAACAGACATATAACGCTCTTCATTAGTCATTAATTTAAACTGTTCTCCATAGTCAACGGCATCATCACCTTCACCAATCACTTGTTCTAAATTAGGAAACATCGGCCGACCATCTTTCGGGTCTAGCCCTAAAAAACGATAAGAGTAAAAACCGTTCAAAGAACGTTTTACAGTCTGTACCGTACCATTCAAATAATCAGAATAAGTGATATCATCATCATCCCGAACGGATTTATCTTTAGTTTTCACAGCTTTATCAATTAATTTATTCATCACTTGTCCTAGCTGAGGATCAAAACGCCATCTAAAGCCTTTACCATCAGCACCCATTGTATTGATTGGCGTAAAATTCAATGAAATTTCAACACCTTGATTTGTGATTGTTCCTTGGTTTACGATGTATCCCTTGACTCCATTCACCTCCGAAACACTTTTTTGCATGTATGCATCCGTTGTTTTTCTATAATAATAAGATACTGATCCATTTACTTTTCTTTTCAACAACGAGAAATCAACACTTACGTTCGTATTCGAAGTTTTCTCCCATTTCAAGTCTGGGTTCGGGAATTGAACAACAGAAGAATACAACTCATTGAAAAGACTACTCGTACCCGCTCTCTTAATCACTAATCTAGGTGACACCTGGGGCACATTCCCCTGATATCCAAAAGAAGCCCGTATAGAAAGATCATTAATCCATGATACGTTTTTCAACACATTCTCCGACAAATTCCAACGTCCTGAAATTGCCCATATCGGGAAGAACTTCTCTTTCGCCCGACTTCCAAATTCATTTGAAAAATCGGCACGAGCGTTAAAACTGAAATTATAAATATTTTTATAACTGTATCCGGTGGTCAAAAACACAGAAACATCACGAGAGGTCTGAGTTATATATTGGCCCAAAGCAGCCGTCGTCCTCATCCACTCTAAATATGCTGGATATTCGGCAAAATCAACAGACGCAACGATCATACTTCTATCTTTCATATAGCCTCGTGTTGTTTTAGCATACGTATTATACTTATTGGATTTAATCTCACCTCCCGCATTTACATTAAAAATATGATTTTCATCCCTATCTAACGCTTCTTTATACTCGACTTGCCCCCGCACCGTATAGGCATTACGATCCGTACGACTTTCTTTCATTTCTCCCCCTATAGGCAAAACACTATATTTCTTAAAATTAGCTTCCGTATTACCGTAAGACTTGGCTAAACTTCTCACATAATAAGAATTCTCTCCATGCCAGGTTGCATTTGTCGAATTCGAAAAAGCATACGACAATAGTACACCGACCTTTAAAGTCGGAAAAATCTGATAATCTACAGTCGTCTGGAAGGTTAAACCATTCTGGTTAATTTCCTGAGAAGCGTTATCCCGATCTTCCAGCATATTCACTGGAAAATATGTCGGTAATTCAGACTCATCAATAACTTTTTCTTTAGAATAATACCAGTAACTTCCATCCGGATTATAGGCAGGAACGGCTCTACTTGTATTATACGCAAATTCAGTAATCCCTACATCATTTGGAGTATATTTCTTCTTTGAAACATTTCCTTGCAAACCAAAAGTCACCGTGAATTTATCGAAATTACCAGAAATATTAACACTAGTCGTATACCCTCGATTCAACTCTCCCCGGACATTACCTTCTGTACTATTTAAGCCCAAAGAAGCATAATAACGTAAAGAAGAAGAACCTCCAGAGAGACTCAATGTATGTTTATGAGAAAAAGCATCCTTCATCAAAATATCAAACCAATCTGTATTTAATGTCTCATAATATCCAACCTTTTGCTCAAATTCATCATAACTAAGCCGACCATTCATATAGTCCCTGTAGGCCGCTTCATATCCTACCCATGTATCAACCGACGGGAAACCCATACGTTTCTCGATCATCTCCCGAGAAAGATCAATTCTTTGCTTAGAATTCATCATATTCACGCTCTTGTCATTATAACTCGGACGTTGAATAAATGAACCGGAAAGCGAATAGGTAACTGTCGGCGGGCCTTGTCTTCCTTTCTTGGTCGTGATCACGATAACACCGTTAGCCGCCTCCTTGCCATAAATCGCCGTGGCTGAAGCATCTTTCAGAACGTCTATCTGCTCGATATCTTCAGGATTCAAACCAGAAATAGCATTACCCAATAAATTCACAAAATCCAAATCATTGATATCTTTCGGATCCACATTTACCGGATCCTGCACCACAACTCCATCCACCACCCAAAGCGGTTCCTGAGATCCCAACACCGTAGAAGTACCACGAATTCTCAAACGAGGGGCAGCACCGATCTGTCCGGTATTTTGCATAAAGATCATACCCGGCACGTATCCTTCCAACATCTGGTCGATCGTCTGCAAACCGGGAGTAATAATATCCTCGGCCTTGATCGTGGTGATAGCGCTCGTACTCTTGCGGGCATCAATCTTCTGGTAACCGGTATTAATCACCACCTCTTCCAGCATCGCCACAGATTCCTTCAACACCACATCAATCGTATCTTTCCCCGTGTATTTAATCTCTTGTGACTCCATCCCGATAAAAGAATAGACTAATATCATATCCCTATCCGTTTCTAAGAAACGAATCGCGTATTTCCCATCCTTATCCGTAGCCGTACCCATTTGCAAACCTTTCAATTGCACAGTAACCCCGGGTAGCGGGTGTTTCTTCTCGTCCGTCACCTGTCCTACCACCCGAATCTCCTTTCTTGCCTGATCGGCCTCCTTTGCCGGACGTACGATAATCAAATCTTTATTAAATTCATATACGAATCCCGTGTTAGCGAAAATTCGCTTTAACACACTCTCCAGATTCTCATCTTTTGCTTTCACCGTAAACAAACCCAACTTTTGTGTTTGTTCCGCACTAAACACAAAATAAAGATCGGTCTGTCGTTGTATCTCCTCAAATAAAGTTTTGATAGATACATCTTTTAAATTCAAATTCACCTTTTCCTGTTGAGCCCGCACGTTAGCAGTCAACGTAAAAGTAAAAAAGAACAATAGAGATAAACATAACTTCATAACCAGAAAAATTTTTCGTCCTATCCTTGGAAACAGATGAGGACATAATCGACTTTTTTCCATATATTTGTAAATTAATCATTAGTATTCGCCTTCGGGATTGGTGGAACAATACCAAGGCATTCTAGAATAACGGGAAGTGGTGGAACACTTTCCGTTTTTCATTTCATCACCGTAATTGTTTTATCTTTAATAATAAAATTCACCTCCATAATTTTACTTATTGCATCCAATATTGTATTTATATTCTCGTATTTCTTCATGTGTCCCGTGAACTTGTGTGCTTTCAGCTTTTCGCTGGCATAAAACACGTCAACATCATACCACAACGACAATGTACTCATGATTTGTTCCAGACTCTCGTTCTCGAAAATAAATTGTCCGTCTCTCCAAGCTATATAAGGCAAGACATTCACCTTTTCCTGACGAATAAATTTCCCATCAGACGTGAATTCAACCAATTCAGAAGGAGCCACTTTATAAAGCCCGGATTCATTTCCCTTTACCCCGATTTTCCCGGAAATCAAAACAGTTTGAACCTGATTATTATAGTGCGTGTTTACATTAAAAGACGTACCGTAAACCTCAATCTTAACAGCATCTATCACCACGTAGAACGGACGTTTGGAATCCTTTGCCACTTCAAAATAAGCTTCCCCCGAGAGATAAACCTCCCGGCAGTCCTTATCAAACACGACCGGATATTTCAAATCGGATGCGGCATTCAAATATACTTTAGTCCCATCCGAAAGCGTCACGTTATACTCTCCCCCACGAGGAGTTTTCAATCGGTTAAAACTCGTTATCCCGGATGTGTTAATCGTATCGGTATAAACAATCCCGTTCATCGTGTTACGAATTCGGGCCCCGGATTGTGAAATTGAAAATCCTTCATCACCTACACGATTTAACGGAATCCCTGCCCCATCCTCCAACGTCAAGGTCGCTTGCATACGCCCCGGTTGAATAGCCACGGGGGCTTCATGCAAAACTTTCTCCTCATCATTCAACCATTGCCAAGATAAAACAGCCAAAAGCGGAATCATGACAACAGCAGCATACTTTACCAAACGACGTACGATTACCCTTCTCTGATAACCGATTTTTTTCTCAAAATGATTTAAAGCCTGCTGCTTGTTCGTCTGCTTCCAAACCCGTTCCCGATCTTCCAAGTTCTCGCCTTGACGAATGGCATCGAATATCTCTTGATGTCGGTGAGAACCAGCCAACCACTCTCTCAACTCTTGCTCTTCCCCCGGAGTAAGGTCATCGGCAAAATATCGCTGTATTAATTTTACTATCTTATAATCGAAATCGTACATAGTTCCTCTTTTTATAAATGAGACGACATCCATTATAAAAAGGGGGATTGACAATCACTTTATTTAACTTTTTTAAACAACCTATTCTTTAGAAACCTAGACTCCCAACATGAACGAAACCGCATAAAAAGCATTCCCTAGCCGCATTTTGAAATATCGGACAGACTCTTTCTTAGCAGTCTTAACCGTTTCTACCGATATACGTAATAATCTGGCAATCTCCTCGTTCTTTTTCCCCTGCAAATGTAACTTAAAAATTATTTTACGCCGTTCCGGCAACTCTTCCAGTATTTTCAAAAACAAACGATAAATCTCTTCTTCTGTAATCCTTGTCTCCAATTCCTCTTCCGATTCGGGATGCTCCAAGGTATAAGAAATATATTTTCCTTCCACGCTCTTATGTTTCAAATAATCCAATGCGGCATTTCTTACCGAAGTATAAAGAAACGTCTTGAAACTAGTAAACGAAGCATATTGCGTTTTGCTTTCCCACACGTTCGTAAAAAGCTCTTGTACCAAATCCTCCGCAATCTCCATCCTTTCCACGTAGCGCATACCGAAATAAACCAATGAATTATAAAACTCGTTGAACACCTCTCGAAAAGCCGCCGGCTGTTTCGAATTAATCAGCTTTATAAACTGCTCATCCCTATTTTGCACCAAGTACAATCATTAATTATTTGACTTAACAATTATAATACAAAAAAGCCACTTATATAGTGAAATCTACAATGATTTTATTTCGATTTACGCAAAAAAGATATATGCCATCACCAAGGCAGCTATCACCCCGGCCAAATCAGCAATCAACCCGCAAGGAATTGCGTAGCGTGTATTTTTTATTCCTACCGCACCAAAGTACACGGCTATAATATAAAATGTCGTATCCGTGGCTCCTTGGAATGTACATGCCAACCTTCCGGCAAAGGAATCTGCCCCGAACGAGTTCATCGTATCAATCATCAAGCCCCGGGCACCACTCCCGCTAAGAGGTTTCATCAACGCTGTCGGCAGGGCAGGTATAAAATCGGCATCCAGACCGCAAGCCAGGCACAAACGTTCCAACCCGTTCATCAACATATCCATGGCACCCGCGGCCCGGAATACACCAACAGCCACGAGAATCGCCACCAAGTAAGGGATAATCTTGATCGCTATCGAGAAGCCTTCTTTCGCCCCATCAATAAAAGCGTCGTACACGTTTATCTTACGCCAAGCCCCCATGCCGATAAAGGCTACAATAATAGAAAAAAGGATCACGTTACTAGCCACAGTTGAAACCGTTGTAATGGTCTCTTTATCCAGCCCGGAGAAATACCAGATCAGGCCACCCACGGCCAATGTTCCCCCTATCAAATAAGCCATCACGACCCGGTTGAACAAATTCAACCGTTGATAAATAGCCACGGCAATCAACCCGACCAACGTGGAAACATAAGTAGCTAATAATATAGGTATAAATATATCCGCTGGATTTGCTGCCCCCATCTGCGCCCGGTAAACCATAACGGAAACCGGAATGATTGTCAACCCCGAGGTATTCAATACCAAAAACATGATTTGTGCATTCGAAGCCCGATCTTTGTGCGGGTTCACTTCTTGCATTTGTTGCATGGCCCTTAACCCAACGGGAGTAGCGGCGTTATCCAACCCCAGCATGTTAGCGGCAATATTCATCATGATAGAGCCATATGCCGGACTATCCGGAGGTAATTCCGGAAATAATTTCCGAAAAAAAGGACTAATCAACCACGACATCACTTTCACGGCCCCTCCTCGCTCTCCAATCTTCATGATTCCCATCCATAACGTCAATACTCCTGTCAATCCTAACGAAATCTCGAATCCCGTTTTTGACATATCGAAAGTAGCCTTCACGATGGCCGAAAAGACCTCCGTATCCCCCATGAAGAGCAATTTACAAAGAGCAACCAAGAATGCCGCCCCGAAAAAGAATATCCAGATATAATTAAGAACCATGAATCAATTGAAAAGGCAAAATTGAGAATTGAAAATTAAAAATAAAAGATCATTTCTCATTTTCAATTTTCAACTCTCAATTTTCAATTATTAATGTTTGGCTTTACAAGCCTTTATCGTGTTTTGTAACAGACTCACGATAGTCATCGGTCCCACACCACCGGGCACCGGAGTAATATATGAACATTTAGGCGCCACGTGATCATAATCCACGTCACCCACTAGCTTCCAACCATTCTTTGTTGTCTCGGAAGGAATACGGTGAATTCCCACATCCACAACAACAGCCCCCTCTTTCACCATATCTTCTTTCAGGAAAAGCGGAACTCCTATCGCCACGACTAAAATATCAGCCAAACGAGTGATCTCCTTCAAGTTCTCGGTTCTACTATGACACAACGTCACGGTACAGTTGGCATTTTTAGCCTTCCGGGACATCAGTACTGCCATGGGAGTCCCCACGATATTACTTCTACCGATCACAACGCAATGTTTACCTTCTGTCGGGATATTATAACGTGTCAACAATTCAACAATACCCGCTGGAGTTGCCGGCAAATAGGTCGGCAAACCGAGTACCATCCGCCCCACATTACAAGGATGAAAACCATCAACATCCTTATCCGGATGGATACGGTTCAAAACTTTCTCTTCGGAAATATGCTTTGGGAGAGGCAATTGCACGATAAACCCATCCACATCAGGATCCTCGTTCAACTTGTCAATAACTTCCAGTAATTGCTCTTCCGTAATATCATTACCATAACGCAATTCCGAGCTTTTCATCCCTACTGCCTGACAGGCTTTCACTTTACTAGCGACATATGTCTCGCTAGCCCCGTCATTTCCGACAAGTACAGCAACCAAATGAGGCACTTTCTTCCCCTCTGCCACGAAACGAGCCACCTCGTCCGCAAGTTCTTGCTTTACTTGTGTTGAAATTTTTTTACCGTCAATAATTTCCATCTAATTAATTTTAAATTATTTGATTCTGAGATTGGCGATTCAATGATTCAGTGATTAGAATCATCAATCACAAAATCGTCAATCACCCAATCACTGAATTTCTAAATTCTTAGCGTCTTCTCATCGGAGCATTACCCATCATCTTACCACCTTTGGACAACATCCGCATCATCTTCTTGGATTCCTCGAACTGTTTCAACAAGCGATTCACATCTTGAATAGTGGTTCCGCTACCAGTTGCTATACGTTTGCGGCGAGAACCGTTAATTAAATCCGGATTCTCCCTTTCCGCAGGTGTCATCGAATAAATAATAGCCTCGACACCCTTGAATGCATCGTCATCAATATCCACGTCTTTCAACGCTTTACCGACACCGGGAATCATAGACGCCAAGTCTTTAATATTACCCATCTTCTTGATTTGCTGAATCTGGCTCAGGAAGTCATTAAAATTAAATTGATTCTTGGCTATCTTTTTCTGTAACTTCTTTGCCTCTTCCGCATCAAACTGCTCTTGTGCTTTTTCCACCAAAGACACGATATCACCCATACCCAAGATACGATCGGCCATACGATCCGGGTGGAACACATCCAGCGCTTCCAGTTTCTCTCCCGTTCCGACAAACTTGATCGGCTTGCTCACCACCGTACGGATTGATAAGGCAGCACCACCACGGGTATCACCATCCAACTTCGTTAGAATCACCCCGTCAAAATTCAAACGATCATTAAACTCTTTCGCCGTGTTCACCGCATCCTGTCCGGTCATGGCATCCACCACGAAAAGCGTCTCTTCCGGATCAATCGCTTTCTTGATCGCAGCGATCTCGTTCATCATCTGTTCGTCAATAGCCAAACGTCCTGCCGTATCGACAATCACCACGTCCTTTCCCGTGGCCCGGGCTTCCTTCACCGCATTCAAGGCAATCTTCACGGGATCATTATTCCCTTCTTCACTATACACGGGTACCCCGATCTGCTCCCCAAGCACTTTCAATTGTTCGATTGCAGCCGGACGATACACATCACACGCAACCAACAGGGGATGCTTGCCTCGCTTCGTTTTCAGCAAATTAGCTAGCTTACCGGAAAACGTCGTCTTACCGGAACCTTGAAGACCCGACATCAAAATAACTGCCGGATTACCTTTTATATTAATATCAACATGACTTCCTCCCATCAACTGGATCAACTCATCGTGAACGATTTTCACCATCATTTGACCCGGCTTCACGGCTGTCAGCACGTTCATACCCAAAGCTCTTTCCTTGACCGTATTCGTAAACTCTTTCGCAATCTTGTAGTTTACGTCGGCATCCAACAATGAACGTCTCACCTCTTTAAGCGTCTCCGCCACGTTGATCTCGGTGATCTTTCCCTGTCCTTTTAAAATCTTAAACGATTTCTCTAACCTCTCCGATAGATTCTCAAACATAGTCTTTATCAATTGAAAGTTGAAAATTGGAAATTGGAAATGAAAACACCTCCAAATCTCATATTTTCATTATTAAACTCCTATATTACTCATTCCTCGCAAAATTAGTATTTTTAACGGAAAACTCATCTATTTCATTTTCAATTTTCAACTTTCAATTTTCAATTACTTCCGGCTAATATTTTTTAATACCACGAACGTTTTATCAATTAACGAGTTATCCACGACAACAGTAAACTCGTTGGTGGAAGAAATGACCTCTGTCAAATTAATGCCTTCCCAAGATAATTCTTTCATAATACAGTAATAAAAACCAGGTTGTAGGATATTTCCCTTGGGAAGTTTCAAGGTCACTGACGACAATCCGTTCTTCTTGAAAACACATTGTTCATCCTGAAAATAATCGTCCACCACACTCTCCATCACCTCGCTCACGACGAGGTTCGTTTCAAAAACACCTTGTACCATCGTGTAAAACACCTCATCCCTCCGAGCTATAGACTTCAACACCCGGATATGGCAATCCATCAACGTGTTCGAGTTCTTGAATGTATAGTCGCACAAATTACTACGCAGGATAATATCCCCCATATTGTTCAGCAATTTGTTCAACTGCACCTGCTCCCGTACCTGTAAGTAAGGGGCCAACCGATTCAAAGCCATCACGATCGCTCCCGCGTTCACCGGTTTCCCTAACAATTTCTCAACCTCTTCTTGAATCTGCCGGGCCAATGCCGAGATATTTATAATTCCGGCTGCCAGAGATTCCGACAAATAAGGCTTGTGTTTCACTATTCCCTCTACCGCCTGGGCTACACTCATCATATCATTTGAAAATTAAAAATTGAAAAATAACTCGCTCATGAAAAATAACTAATATAATTCTATCCATTCGTAATCATTCCCCACGTAATCCATGTAACGAATGAAATCTTCCACTTTTATCGCTAACGAAGCATGATTATCATTCGGGTGGAATGACAACTTTTTCGCTTCCTGCAAATGTTTATCCAAAAACACATACACATGATGCTCGGTATCATTCAACAAACCGAAAGGACTCACTGATCCGGGACGCACTCCCAGATACTTTTCCATCCGAGCTTCCGAGGCAAAACTCAACTTACCCTGTTTCAACATCTTCTCCATATCGTGAATCGCAAAACTATGATCACACTGAAGAATCACCAAATAATGGCGATTTCCCTTATGATTCCGGAAAAACAGATTCTTACAATGCGTACTATCCAAATTCTTCCAGTACTGTTTGGCTATCTCTATCGTCGGAGCTGCAGGATGCTCCTCGTAATCAAATTCCACCCCCAAAGCAGCCAATGTTTCATATACCTTTTCTTGTCCTACTCTATCCATTTTTAATTTTAGATTTTTGATTGAATCTATTATCTTCTAACTTTTATCTTTCTTTTCCCTGCCACGTATCCAACTCCTCCAAGCGTTTATCCAACTTCGCCGTAAACTCGTGATTTTTAATTCCCCATTGCGGGGCAATTAAATATTCCGCCGGAGACTGGTTCACGAAACGTTCCAGATAAACCTCCGGTCGTACCCGTTCGATAACCTTCACGACAAAATCCAGATACTCCTCCAACGTGTAAAGTTGAAAAAGAGCCGGATTATTGACATATTGTTCCGCCATGCGGGTCCCCTTCACGATTTGTAATTGATGCAATTTCAACACATGAATCGGCAATTCGCACAAACGAACTGCCCCCTCCAACATGGATTCCCGGCTTTCTCCCGGTAACCCGAAGATCAAGTGTGCACCAATAGTGATACCCCTACCTGCCGTTGCCCGAATAGCCCGTTCCGCAACAGCAAAATCATGCCCCCGGTTCACGCGACGCAAAATCTCGTCATTCACAGACTCCACGCCGTATTCCACGCAAACATAATATCGCTTCGCCAACTCCTCCAAATAATCCAACACCTCCTCATTCACCACATCGGGACGCGTCCCGATCACCAAACCCGATATCATTGGATGCGACAGAGCCTCTTCGTAACGCTGCTTCAACACCTCCAAAGGTGCATATGTATTGGAATACGCCTGAAAATAAGCAAGATATCTCTGCCCCTTATACTTACGGCTAAAAAAACGAATTCCCTCCTCAATCTGTCCCGAAATCCCTTGTACCGCCCGACAATAATCGGGATTGAAACTCTCATTATTACAAAACGTACATCCCCCGACACCCTTACTCCCATCCCGATTCGGACAGGTAAAACCACCATCTATCGACAACTTCTGAACTCGTTCATCAAAAAGAGTCCTGAAAAAAGTCGGGTAGTCCTTATATCGTTTTCCTCCGGGTTTAAATCTCATATTAAAACAAAATATTAACAACTCGCGAAAATAAGCATTTCTTTGTTTAGAATTTAACAACAACCCATGATTTTTTATACACACCCATATTTTCCCCCTAAAAGTTATCAATTTCATACGTTTGCGTAAATTTTAACTATTTTTCCCTATTTATATATTCAAGAAAAAAAACTATCTTTGCACCCCAAGACAAGAATTTTGAGAAAAGAATGATCTATAAACAATCACTCCTGAATGACAGGAGGTAAACGCAAAAATCTAACAGAACTATGAGTACGAAGTACGTTTACACCTTTGGTGACGGAAAAGCAGAAGGAAAAGCAGACATGAAAAATCTGCTCGGAGGCAAGGGCGCCAATCTTGCCGAAATGAATCTCATCGGAGTTCCTGTTCCGGCAGGATTCACGATCACGACAGAAGTTTGTACCCTTTACAATCAAGAAGGAAGAGACGCCGTGATCAAATTAATCGAAAATGACGTTAAAGCCGGTATTACCGCAACAGAGAAATTAATGAACGCCAAATTCGGATCAAAAGGAGAGGCTTTCCCTCTTTTGGTTTCCGTACGTTCCGGAGCCAGAGTATCCATGCCGGGTATGATGGACACCGTGTTGAATTTGGGTATGAATGATGATGCTGTTAAAATCGTGGCAGAGAAATCAGGCAACGCCAGATTTGCATGGGATTCCTACCGTCGTTTCGTACAAATGTATGGAGATGTCGTGATGGGTGTTGCAGCCGGAAAAGGCGAACACAACCCGTTTGAAGTTGAAATCGACAAATTAAAATCTGAAAAAAATATTACTAACGACACAGAATTCTCGGCAGAAGACTTGCAAGAGCTTGTTCGCCGCTTCAAAACAGTCGTTAAAAACAAAACCGGTAAAGATTTCCCGACTTGCCCGTGGGAGCAATTGTGGGGAGCCATCTGCGCCGTGTTCGATTCATGGATGACAGAACGCGCTGTTTTGTATCGTCAATTAAATCAAATCCCGGAAGAATGGGGAACCGCAGTAAACGTGCAAGCCATGGTTTATGGAAACATGGGTAACAATTCCGCTACCGGAGTTGCTTTCACACGTGATGCTGCTACCGGAGAAGACATCTTCAACGGAGAATATTTGATCAACGCCCAGGGAGAAGACGTGGTTGCAGGTATCCGTACCCCACAGGAAATCACGATCGAAGGTTCTCGCCGTTGGGCTAAAATGCAAAACGTTTCTGAAGCAGAACGGGTAGCTAAATACCCCTCATTGGAAGAAGCCATGCCGGGTGCTTACGCAGAATTGAACGCTGTACAACAAAAATTGGAAGATTATTTCCACGATATGCAAGACCTTGAATTTACGATCCAAGATGGTAAATTGTGGATGTTGCAAACCCGTAACGGGAAACGTACCGGTACTGCCATGGTTAAAATGGCCGTAGACATGCTGGCACAGGGCATGATCGACGAGAAAACCGCATTACTTCGTTTGGAAGCTGCAAAACTGGATGAATTACTTCACCCCGTATTCGATAAAGAGTCCCAATCAAAAGCAAAAGTATTGACAAAAGGTCTGCCCGCATCTCCGGGCGCCGCTTGCGGACGTGTCGTATTCTTTGCTGATGAAGCTGAAGAGTGGAAAGCTAAAGGAGAGAAAGTAATCCTGGTTCGTTTGGAAACTTCTCCGGAAGACTTACGTGGAATGAACGTATCCGAAGGTATCCTTACTGCCCGCGGAGGAATGACCTCTCACGCAGCAGTCGTTGCCCGCGGAATGGGTAAATGCTGTGTATCCGGAGCCGGAGAAATCGTGGTAGACTACCACAAACGTACATTCACGGTGAAAAATGTTACTATTAACGAAGGTGACTGGATTTCATTAAATGGCTCCACGGGAGAAGTTTACCTTGGCAAAGTTGCCACCACGGAAGCTGCCTTGGACAAAGACTTCAAGACCATCATGGACTTGGCCGAAAAACACACCCGCATGTATGTAAGAACCAATGCAGATACCCCCCGCGATGCGAAAGCCGCTCGTGAGTTCGGAGCTAAAGGTGTTGGACTTTGCCGTACGGAACACATGTTCTTCGAGGGAGACCGTATTGACGCCATGCGCGAAATGATCCTTTCCGACACGGAAGAAGGACGTCGTATCGCTTTAGCCAAAATACTCCCGATGCAAAGAAGCGATTTCGAGGGGATCCTTGAAGCCATGGACGGACTTGGAGTTACCATTCGTTTGCTAGACCCGCCTTTACACGAGTTCACCCCGAATGAACCGGAATCTCAAAAATACATGGCAGAGAAATTAGGCATTTCGGTTGAAAAGGTAAAAGAAAAAGTAGACGCTTTACACGAATTCAACCCGATGTTAGGTCACCGCGGTTGCCGTTTGGGGATTACTTATCCGGAAATTACCGAGATGCAAACCCGGGCAATCATCGAAGCTGCCTGCAACCTGAAATTAAAAGGCTTGAACCCGAAACCGGAAATCATGGTTCCGCTTGTAGGCACTGTGAAAGAATTAAAACAACAAGCAAACATCATCCGTTGCACGGCAGATGTCGTATTTGCAGAGAAAGGTGTGAAAGTGGATTACATGGTCGGAACCATGATCGAGATTCCTCGTGCCGCCTTGACTGCCGATCAAATTGCTGAAGTTGCCGAATTCTTCTCATTCGGTACGAACGACTTGACCCAGATGACATTCGGATACTCTCGTGATGATGCGGGTAAATTCTTACCGGAGTACATCAAGAAAGGTATCTTGAAAACCGATCCGTTCGCCGTATTGGATCAAGAAGGCGTTGGTCAATTGGTTCAAATGGGAGCCCAAAAAGGACGTTCAACCAACAGCAAGCTCAAATTGGGTATCTGTGGAGAACACGGAGGAGAACCCTCTTCTGTTATCTTCTGCGACAAAGTGGGTATGGACTACGTTTCATGTTCTCCGTATCGCGTGCCCATCGCTCGCTTGGCTGCGGCGCAGGCTGCAATCATGCATGCAAAATAAGGTCGTACTTAATAAATTAAAGAGCTGTTTCAAATATGAAACAGCTCTTTTTTCATATATCCTTTATCCCAACTCTTCTCTGTAATTCTCCCCACAAGCTAACTTGTAAAAAACTCTTATTCTCTTCCTCACAAATAGCAAAAATATGTTATTCCGCTGTAATGTTACCTCGCCACATTCCAACGCATAGAGCCATCCATTAGAAGAAAATCTATCCATATAACTATTTACATTGCCCCATCGTTTGTTAAATTCATTATAAATAACAAACTTAACATTATACATATTATTTTACACAACACAAATAATATACCACAATATTCAAAACTAAAATCGTTCTAAAAGCAAACAATACAATCGACATAATAATAAGTATATAGCAACATTCTCACAAATATCAAAAAACGATCGTTTATTCACATGACAAAATTACAACATTTATTGTTATAACATTTTTTTGAAAATATATTTTTCATCACTGAATATTACGAAGTTATATTTTTTTGTATTGTACGGTAATGGTTAAGTAATTTAACATCATTAAATGATCGTTTTTTGATATTAATGATAAATCAGAATTATTACAAAATCATGAAGCCGTATACAATACTTACTTTAATAATGCTCTTAACAGGAAGCCTGAAACATGTATGTGCCCAAGAGCATCAACACGAAATAGACTCCGTCAATCATATTGTATTATATTTCAAAATTGACGAAGCTATTTTGGACAGCACGTATATGGGCAACTGCGAATCCCTAAAAAAACTGGATATCTTCATCAAGAAAGAACTAATCATATCCTGCTTGGATTCAATCACCATTGTTGCCACCTCTTCCCCCGACGGGAACGAGAAGTATAACCTAGACTTGTCTCAAAAAAGAGCCGAGAGTGTTAAGGCTTATATCACGGAAAAATATCCCATGATTAAAAACGAACTTGTTCGGGCACGATATACAGGAGAGAATTGGACTGATTTCGAACGTATGATTAAAACAGATAAAAACGTCCCATACCAAGAAAAATTAATTCAAATCATAAATTTAAATCGCGAAAATGGGGCAAAGAAATGGTTAATTAAAACACTAGCAAAGGGAGAACCTTGGTACTATATCAAAAAAAATATCCTGCCACGACTACGCACAGGCGCCCTCTGTATAATTTATTATAAACGAGAACTCATCAAAAAGGAGATCAAAGAGGAGATAACGGAAGAAAAAGTGATTACCACACCTCAAGAACCAGAGGCACCCGTTTTACCCGTAATCATCACGAAACCTTTATTCGCAATTAAAACAAATCTACTCAACGATGCTCTTTCAGCTGCAAACTTAGAACTAGAAATTCCCATCGGGAAACAATGGTCCGTGGCCGCTGAAGGAATCTTCCCGTGGTGGAAATCCTCACATGCAGATTGGACTATGCAGCTATTGGCGGGACACGCTAGCGTAAAATACTGGCTCGGCAACCGAAAAATAAAAGAAGTCCTCACAGGATGGAACATCGGCTTGTACGGTGGTGCGGGAAAATACGATTTACAATTTTTTGCCGAGGACGGGGAACAAGGAGATTTCTTCGATGCAGGCCTCCAAGCTGCTTACGCTCATAAAATCGGCAAACACTTTCACATGGAATATAGTCTCGGTATGGGATATTTACAAAGAAATTGCAAGAAATATGATAACGAATACGATACGATGTACGGGGATATAAAAGTTTTTAGATACCCGTGGGAAATAAAGAAGAAACAATGGGTAGGTCCCACATTCGCAAAGATTTCTCTCGTATGGTTGCTAAATAAAAAATCAGTAAAAAAATAAGGAGGTGTAACATGAAAAATATAACATATATCGTAAGTCTTTGTTTCGCACTTGCCTGCACCTCATGTAACAGGGACAAATTGTATTACGCCACGGAAAAACGAGGATTTATACGCTTGAATATCAACTGGGAACCATCACAATTAGAACCTAACGGGATATCGGCTTACGTGTTTGACAGCGAAAGCGGGAACTCTGTATGTAAATGCCTGATCAGTAACGATCCGAATACAATAGACATTCCCCTTTATCCGGGAAAATTCGACATCATGGTTATCAACAATACAGAAGAAGAACTGACAGCGATTGATTTTGTTGACATTGAAAATTTGAACACGTTCAAAGCCGTCATTTCGGCAAACAAAGAGGCGAAATATGCGAATCTATCATCACAAGCAGAAGATCATGATTCCTATTTAACGGAATGTGACATCTTAGCCAACGCTCTAGCCAAATCCATCGAGATCAAGCCAAAAGACATCTATTATTACACGGGAAAACCCGAAAATGGAGTACACGAGATAAACAAAACCATCGAAGTCTCCCCAGAACGGCAAACGGAATTAATCGACATCGAGGTAAAAGTAATGAATATTACAGCAGCAGCAGGTGCCCCTCGTTCACACCTAACAGCCATGTGCGAAGGTATCAACCTAGGAAAAACAACAAAATTCGGACACAATATCACGCACGAATTCGTGTTGAACAACAAACGTGTTGATCCGGATAACTACAAGCTTGCCACCATCACAAAAACACTCGTCACGTTCGGACCGGAAAAAATAAATAACCAGTGCATCAATAATCATCAACTAGTCATGTATTTTATTCTTGTGAACGGGGAAACTTACACAGTCTCCCTCGACGTGAAAGATTTGCTAGAAACCTCACATGACGGAATACAAACTGTTCACAAAATTCGGGCAGAGATCACGCTCCCGGAAACCATCGGTAACGGTGACGGAGTATTCCAACCCGACATTGAAGAGTGGGAAGAAGTCGAAGCCGAATTACCTATTTAAATTGAAAATAAAACAATCATTCATTTTTTTTAATTTATTGATCATGAAAAAAAATCTATTGTACATGCTTATCGCGGCAGCCATGATTAGCGGTTGCACGAAAAACGATGTTGTTGACTCGGAGATCAACAAAGACAGCAACCTGATTGGGTTCTCTACCTACAAAAATATTTCAAGAGGGAATCCGGTGGATAACAACGAGGAATTCTTAACCGCAAACAACACTTTCGGGGTTACGGCTTTTATCAAACAAGAGGAAACCTTGCAAGAATCCCCTTACATGGGAACGACAACCGAAGGAGTCGTAATCATTTCTGACGGTTCCAAGTGGAACTACAAACAAGCATCAGATCAAGCTTACTGGCCAACAAAGGGCGAAATACTTGATTTTTACGCTTATACACCATTAGACAACTCTATCATCACGAATCCCACATTCAATGCCACAAAGGGTTTAACATTAACTTACACTGTTCCTAACAACGAAACAGCCCAAAAAGATTTAATGTATGCCGTCGCTTTAAATCAACAGAAACCAGAGAACAGTAACAGTGTAACCATGCCATTCAAACATGCCTTGACACAGGTACATTTCAAAATCGGAACAAGTGCTGAAAATCTGTATGTGGATGTTGCTGAAAACGGTATCCGGATTTATAATTTGAAGAGCACGGGAACCCTCACCACTAAAACCGGCCTCGAAACAGAGGTATGGAACAACCTAAGCGGTCAAGCCCAATACTCAGTTATTTCCCAAGTCGTTTCCGAAGCAGGTTACGAAATGACAGATGACGGTACACAAAAATTCACCTCAATCGGTTCCGCGGATCAAGCCTTGATGCTGTTACCTCAAAAGATCGAGGCCTGGAGTGAGTCAAATACAACAGGAGCCTATTTAACAATCTCTTGCAAAATCTATCAAAAACTTGCAAATGAAACAAAAATTTATTTACACGGTAGTGCCGACACTTATGCAGAAGTAAAGGTCGGAATTTCCAACAACTGGGTCAGAAACCAAAAAATCACTTACAACTTGAACATCGGTGCTACTGCGGGAGTCTTGACCCCCATCGAATTCGTAACAGAGGTTGAAACGTGGAGCCCTATTGACAAAGAAATTGTGAAATAATCCACTTGCTGATGCAACCATAATCATAGCCTAACGGCTCACTCGTGAGCGGTTGAATGTCCGCTCACGGGTACTAAATACAAACACAAAAAGTCAAACGATGAAAAGAAAAGAATACATTTTACTGTCGGCAGCACTATTGATCGCGTTTACATCGTGCGACAAAAGTAGAAACAATCCGGAACTTGTGAAGGAAAACGACAAAATTGATTTCGTCACCACACCATTCCACGAATCCTTCATCCAAGCCAATCAAGCCCGGGGAAGCGAGACCGGAAACGATGACATGCAAAATTTCGGGATATACGCTTACTACACAACCGACACATTCACCCCGGGGACCAGTTCCCCGAATTTCATGTGTAACACCCGGGTGCAAAAAGCGAATGAACAATGGACTTACGCACCCCTGATGTACTGGCCCAGTAGCGGTAACTTGTCGTTTTTTGCCTATTCTCCTTACGCAGAAGCCAACGACCTGTACTCCGCATTAACTTCCACGAACACCACGAGCGGTTATCCCCGGTTAACTTACACCGTTCCGGATGCCATTATAACACAACGGGATTTACTCGTATCGCTTCCCCTGATCGACCAGACGAAAGCCAACACGAATAGCAACGGGAAATTACCGTTAACATTCAAGCACGCCCTCTCATCCATCGTGTTCAAGGCCAAGATGAGCAGTTCATGCGATTTTCCTGTAAGAGTAACCTCCATCACACTAGGAGATTTCAAACACAAGGCCACCCTCTCTTATGTCAATTCTCCTGAAATATTTTCATGGACAACAACCCAAGATGCGGAGGATAAATCTTACACGTTAAGCACGAACAACACGGATCCCGGGTTGGAAGACACAGATCTATCAAAGATCACGAACGAATACACGTCCATCACCTCTACCAATTCGCATTTGATGTTATTGCCACAAGAAATTGACGCATCTGACGAGATTCAAGTCTCCGTCGAATACCGATTTGCAGCCGAGTCTATCCAAACCAGAGTTATAACGGTTTCATTAAAACAAATCATAAACTCCCTGGAAAGCGGGAAACGCTACTCAATAAACATCCTTGTATCAGCACTGGCAAATATCACATTAACCTGCACGGTAGCTCCGTGGATCCCAGAAACAGTTAACGTGCCTGAATTTAAATAAAAGGAAATATGAAAAAATATATATACCACGCATGTATCTTGATTCTATTAATAATCGCCTGTCAAGACGATAAATTCAAAGGTAATGAAAACAATGGAAACGCAACGTTAACGTTGAGATTCAACTCTTCCGGTAATACCATATCGCGAGCCGTGTCGAACGATGAAGAGGAACAACTGATCAGCAACGCTTACGTGTTCGTTTTTAATCAAGACGGTAGTAAAGTGTTCGGACAATTTTATGCAAACATATCCCAACCGACAACCTTTCAAACTCAAATAAAGGATATCCCTGCCGGAAACGATAAAACAATTGCCGTTGTCGCAAACATCAACACTCCGATTCACGAACTGAACGAGGAACAATTGAACAATGTAGCAAACAAAGCAGAATTATTAGCCTTGACCTCTCGCCTGCAAGACAACTTTCTTGAGAGAGGTACCCAATTTTTGATGAGCGGGATAAAAGAAGAAACAGATTTAATCGCCAATCAACAGAATGTTATTGACATTCCTTTAGTGCGAACAGACGCCAAAATTCGCTTCAACGTGCAAACAAAAGAAGGGGTAACTTTCACTCCGCGAGATTGGCAAGTTGCGGTCATACCTCAAAAAGTGAGCGTGTTCCCGAACACCACCCAAGGACAATTTGAATTTGAAAATAACTATTTTAACAGTATTTGGAACAACTTTGAAACCTCGTCCACGGGGAAGATCACGTTTGCATTCTACACACCTGAAAACAAGATAAATCCCAGAGAAGCAATCCCCGCCGAAGGAACATTTGCCGCCCAATACGCCCTGCGCGAGAAACAAAAAAAACACCCAATCCTGATGGCAGTGAAACGAACGGAGATTACCAATACGCTGATCAACGGGCAACCTACGTGAAATTAAGAGGGAATATATCTTACGCCATCGCCGGAGGGCAAGAAATTTCAGCAGACGTGACCTACACGATCCATCTGGGAGGAGTGAATGGTGTGAATGATTACAACAGTCTCAGAAATCATTTTTACACGTACAACGTAACCATTAATAGCGTTGATGACATCATCGTTGAGGTCAAATCAACAACAGGCGATGAACCTTCTCCCGGAAGCGAAGGAGACGTTGTTATCGCAGAAAAAATCATGAGATTCGATGCCCATAATGAAATTTTCACGACAACTTTCATGCAAAAGAATATCGACAATTCTCTGACATGGAATGTCTATACCCCTTTCTCCAATGGAGCGGAAAATGAAAATCCCCAAGACTACAATTGGATATATTTTAACATTAACACAAAAGGAGGTACTACTTACAGTGGGAATTTTGTACCATATCAAGGAGACAACGAAGTTTACTCGGACACGGAATTCAATGCCCCCAACTTCACTCATCCTCTGGATCGTTACATAGCTGACATAAATCAAGGAAAGCAAAAAATGCTAAATATCAAACAACTCGTCAGCATTTTAAAGGAATGTAAACGTAGATTTTTAAAAGAAGCACCAGGAGAACATTTATTTGACAGTGGAGACAAAATCATATTTACCACCTATCTCAAGGAATATTACTACGAGGTGAATCCAGAAAATCCATCCGAAACCGTGGAGAACGGATTATGGAAAAAATTCGTCAACACCCAGGAAAGAGTACTCAATATCTTATCAAACCTTCAATACAGCAAAGACCAAATGAGTACCATATCCACCGCATTATACTCCATCCGGCAGGCTTCCATTCAAACAATGTACAATAAAGAGGCGACAGAAAATTTCACGGCATGGGGTTCCGAAGCCATACAGGATGAAACTCCTCTCCTATTCGAAACAGCACGCACAAAAACGAATCGCACATACAACAACTACTACAACGGTCGACAAAACTCCATCAACATGTGGATCGGGGAAAATTCTGTAAGTTGGGCAATCTACATTGATCCCACCACATGGAACATGAAATCAGAATATGAAGCGGCTAAATATAAATGCATGCGCCTCAATCGCGACATGAACGGGAACGGGCAAATCGATAAAGAAGAGATTCAATGGTACCTGGCCAGCATCAACCAACTCACAGACTTGTGGATCGGAGAAAATTCTTTTGACCCGCAATCCCGACTATACAAACTCAGCACATGGAAAATCGACAAACAATGGTACGCAAGCAGCACGATTCTTAATAAAGATCGCCAATGGGAAAGTAGTATAATAGATCCTATTTATAGTTACAGGGATGATCCCGAAGTATTGTGGTCCTCAGAAGGTTCTTCTGTCGGAGCATTAAGTGGTACCACCAGAGGCATTAATCACTCAAAAGTTTATTACAGGTGTGTCAGGAACTTGGGATTAGCTAAAAACGCACCGGAAGCAAAAACCCCCGATGACTTCGTCTCTTACGACGCCCAAAATAGGACAATCACCTTAACAAGACTGGATGCCAAATCATTACGAGGATTCAAAACCGAAGAAGAACTATCCGACCACAACGAACGTGATGTCCGTGGATATAACAAACCTTGGAAGGCTTTCGAAATACATAAAAACACATTCGACAACACTCTAACGTGGGAAACCGTTAGAGGCCGTTCTCAACCCGGGGGGAAGAATCCGATATGTCCCAATGGATGGAGAGTCCCCAATCAAAGAGAACTGGCACTAATGTATTCCAGAATGCCAAGAAACTCGACATCTTGGCCCTTGAAGAATCATTTCTCCAGAAGTAGTTTCAGTTTTAACCCGTCCAACGGTGAACGTGTTGGATTTTCCGTCGACAACAATGGAGAAGTATATTATTTGATCAACAATAAAAATACGGATAAGGGAGGTGTTCGTTGTGTAAAAGATATTAACTAACAAGGAGAAACAAACCATGGATAAACGAGAACTAACATCACTAGTTGCCGAACGTACTGGCTTGAAAAAAACAGATGTTTACAAAACCTTACAAGCCACAATCGAATGTATCACACAAGCATTACAATCTGGACAACGAGTTACCTTCATGGGTTTTGGTGCTTTTTACACCCATGAACGCCCACCCCGAATAAGTTACAACTTATACACGGGAGAACGTAAACAGATCGGTTCCCGGAAAGTAATTAAATTCAAATCAGCTCTTCCCTCTTCAGGAGAATAATGCAACCAGAGCAGCACCGTCTTAACAGGCGGTGTTTTTTTTATTTTCATTCCCTTATTACCACATAAAAAGCTATCTTCGCGTATATTAATTTAAAACGATATGCAACAAGATATAGTACATCCTGAAAATGACGCATGCTATGAAGGATTAGCTGTCAACAAGGGAATCGAACAACCGGATCCCGTGAATCCGGCAATAGCCGAAAGGTTGAAACACCTGAAGAAAAAATCGCTAAGCACGGACGAATATGTTTCCGGGATATTCCGGGGAGATATCAACATATTAAGCCAAGCGATCACGTTGGTTGAGAGTGCCCGCATTGACCACCAAGCCATGGCGCAAGAGGTCATTAATCGCTGTCTGCCCAACACGGGCAAATCGGTACGCATCGGTATCACGGGAGTTCCCGGTGCCGGGAAAAGTACATTCATCGAGGCTTTCGGGAAATTCCTCACGAACGAGGGACACAAAATCGCCGTGCTAGCCATCGACCCAAGTAGCGAACGCTCCAAGGGAAGTATCCTGGGAGACAAAACCCGTATGGAAGAACTGGCCTGTGACCCGCTAGCTTACATCCGTCCTTCCCCCTCGGCAGGTTCGCTGGGTGGAGTTGCCCGCAAAACAAGGGAAGCCATGCTTCTATGCGAGGCTGCCGGATTTGATATTATATTGATTGAAACAGTCGGTGTAGGACAAAGCGAAACCGCCGTTCACTCCATGGTCGACTTCTTCCTACTCGTGCAAATCGCAGGAGCCGGGGACGAATTACAAGGGATCAAACGAGGTATCATGGAAATGGCCGACAGCATTATCATCAATAAAGCCGACGGTAATAACATTACCCGTGCAGAATTGGCCAAGGTACAACTACAAAATGCACTTCACCTCTTCCCCCCTCACGAATCGGGAGTGGAGCCCAAAGTGATGACTTGTTCCGCTTATGAAAAGACCGGGATCAAGGACATCTGGGAAAATATATTGCATTACTGTAGCGAAACCCAACAAAATAAGTATTTCGACATCCGCCGCAGCGAGCAATCCAAATACTGGATGTACGAGACAATCGACGAACAACTCCGTAATCGCTTCTATCAAAGTCAAAAAGAACAAATCAAGCTGGCGGAAGAGAAAGTTCAAAACAACGAAGAAAGTTCTTTTGCTGCGGCCTTCCGACTTTTGGACAACTATTTCAAGGAAGACACGAAATAAGAAATTACAACCTCCTCTCCCACTTCCCCTCATGCAAGGGGGAGTGGGAGGACTCTACACAATTTTAATTGATTTAGAAAAAATATCAACACGGGATTCTACCCCGATTTATGACTCTTCTTAGACAATTGCATGACAATTCCTAGACGAGCTAGCCATGAGCTTCGCATTTTAACGGGAACTAAGGAGATGATACCCAACGTTCCAGTCTCTCGTAATTATTTAATTTACAAACAATTTCACCTCGTAAATGCAAGCATCATGTAAAAATTGATTATTATTTCTCAACGCCCATTCCACACGTTTCATTTAATAATAAATATTATTGATACAAATGAATATACCTCGTTTCCGCCAAGAGATCAACACATTACAACATTCTACCAAAAGAAAGAAAAATGTTAGAAATCGAACGTTTAATAATCGTCATTTCTCCGTTTTCGTAAATAAATGTAACGTGTATTTGAAAAATGCGAGTATTTGATTCTCAGGACAAAAAAATATACGCAAATCGAGGATAAGTTATAAAAAAAATGTATTTTTGGCTGTCATTAAACGTTCATTTAATGATCATAATGTGGTAAGATTAGAATCGTCATTTACTGATATATTAAAGTCCGCCTCAATCATGGTTGCAAATCTGTTTGGGAAGACACATGTTCATATTCCGGCATCGTCAACACGGTGCCGGGAACATGTTCATAAACCTAACATTATCCTTCGAAATCAGGGATTTCTGGCAAACCCCGAAACTGGTTCGTCCCGGAAATCTCCCCGCAATAATGCTCACATCCATTGGTAATAGCCACGAAACGGGCCGAAATTGAAAGATTATACTGGAAAGCCTGATCAAAAACGACTTGGGAAAGAGACACGGAAGGCGCTTTACACTCCACAATCAAATAAGGTGTCGCCTGCCGGTCGTAACACACGATATCAAAACGCCGCTTCATCCCGCACACCTGAATTTCTTTTTCAACAGCGATTAATTGCGCCGGGTATCCTTTACGCTCAATCAAAAAATGAATAAAATGCTGCCTTACCCACTCCTCCGGGGTCAACACGACATATCTTTTCCGGATTGAATCAAAAATCCAGACCTGACCGTTCTGTTTCTTTACTTTATATTCGAAAGGAGGAAGATTCAGACTTTTCACGCTATACCTTTTTATTATTTCTTATTTTCAACAAACAACTATCACCGTAACTCAAGAAACGGAAATCATGGGCCAACGCATAATCATACACCTTGTGCCAATCCTCCCCAATAGCGGCCGCCACCAAAAGCAATAACGTGCTCTGGGGTTGATGAAAATTGGTAAACATGGCGGTGATTACCCGATACGTGTATCCGGGCACGATGATAATCGTAGTTTCAGCCTTCAACAACTCGGCCTCTCGTTCATCAAACCAAGCCAACAAAGCGGCCATAGACTCTTTCAAAGTATAGTCAGCAGGTAACGAATAAGCCTCCCATTGTCTCAACGAATTGAAATCCTCATCCCCTAATATCCGTTTTATCCCCATCCAGTACAGACTTTCCAGAGAACGAACCGAAGTCGTTCCCACGGCAATAACATTTTCCGGGTGAGCGTACAAATGCTCGACAACTTCCCGTCTCACGGAAATATGTTCCGTGTGCATATCGTGTTCCCCGATCGTCTCGCTCTTCACGGGCCGGAATGTCCCGGCACCCACGTGCAAAGTCAATTCTTCGATAGCGACACCCTTTTCACGCAAAGCCCGCAACACCGGAAGACTAAAATGCAACCCGGCAGTAGGAGCCGCTACCGATCCCTCGTTTTTCGAGTAAACCGTCTGATAGCGAATCTTGTCGTTTTCTTCCGACTCTCGGTTCAAGTAAGGAGGAATAGGTATCCGCCCACAACACTCCAATACCTCACTGAAACTTATCGGAGCATCCCAGGTAAACTCCACGATCACATCATTCTCTTCCCTATATTTTTGCGTGGCAGCCAGCCGATACTCTTGTCCCTCGAAATGATAATGACAATAGATCGTTCCCTCTTTCCATTTCTTCAGGTTCCCGACCATGCATTTCCACTCGCATCTACCGTAAGCGGCGAAATTTTGCACGTAATCAGACGGTTGATAAGGCTCCAGGCAAAAAACCTCGATCATGGCCCCCGTGATCTTCTGAAACAAAATCCGGGCATAAATCACTTTCGTGTTATTGAATACTAACATCTTGTCGGATTCGAGTATTCCCGGCACCTCGTAAAAATGTTTCTCATCAATCTTTCCGTTATCATAAATCAACAATTTCGAGGCCTCCCGTTGCTCCAAGGGAAACTTTGCGATCCGTTCATCCGGCAGATCGTACGTGTAATCTTCTATCCTGATTCCTTTTAAATCCTCAATCATCCCGCGAGAATTTTCAACCGGTATTTTCTTTGTCATTCGGTAATAATATCTTACTTTTAAGGCTGCAAAAGTAATGATAAATAACGAAAAAGTCGGGTACATGAAAACGAAAAAAGATATTGTTGAAGACTGGCTCCCCCGCTACACGGGACGGGCATTGGAAGATTTTTCAAAGCATATCCTACTGACAAATTTCGACTACTACCTGGAGTTGTTCGCCGAAAAGTACAACGCCCCCATCATCGGAGAAGATAAAAACATGCCCAACGTTTCATTCGGCGGGATCACAATGATCAATTTCGGGATGGGTAGCGCAAATGCTGCTACGATCCTCGATCTACTTTCCGCCATTGAACCGGAAGCCGTTCTGTTCGTCGGGAAATGTGGGGGACTAAAAGCCAAGCATCACGTGGGTGAATACATTCTTCCGATTGCCGCCATAAAAGGAGAAGGCACTTCCAACGACTATGTGCCCAAAGAAGTTCCCTCACTACCGGCTTTCAGTATCCAGAAAGCTTGTTCAAAAGCGATCACGAACAAGGGAAGGCAATATTACACGGGAGTTGTCTACACCACGAATAGGCGGGTATGGGAATTTGACGAGAATTTTAAGGAATACCTGGTAAGGACCAGGGCTCTAGCCGTTGACATGGAAACGGCCACGATCTTCACCGTGGGATTTGCCAATCGTATCCCGACAGGAGCTTTGCTGTTGATATCAGACCGCCCCATGATCTCGGACGGCATCAAGACCTCGGCCTCGGATAAGATCGTTACTCAAAATTTTGTCCGTGAACATCTTGACATTGCCATAGAGACCATGCAAGATATCACTGATAAAAATTATTCGATGCGGCATCTTATTTTTTAAATATTATGTCGTATTTTCGTTGGCTAAATAAAAAAATATGCTCAAGGGACTATTTTACATGTTTTTAGGGATCGTTTTGATCTGTTCATGCGAGAGCAAGCAAAAGAAACAAATCGAACAGCAAACACCCGCCCCGACCAGCGTGAACGACTCAAACGTTTTCGCCAAATTCGAAGCCGAGGAAAAATCTTTCAATTTCGGTGATATGCAAGAGGGTGAGATCGTTGTTCACACGTTTCATTTCAAGAACACGGGCAAGAAAAGCCTCGTGATTCTTAACGTGGAATCAAGCTGTGGCTGCACGATTCCCAAGTATGACAAGAAACCGATTCCACCCGGAGGAGAAGGAAAAATAGAGGTTGAATTTAACTCTTCGGGCAGATTTGGCAAACAATACAAAGTAATTAATATCTTTGCAAACATTCCTGAGAAGGTTGTTGAACTTAAGATAATCGCAAATATCAAGAATAAATAAAAAAGTAAATTATGAACACAATTTTCATGTTGACACTACAACAAACCGCTACACAAGGTAACGCATTCATGCAATTCTTACCCCTTATTCTTATCGTTGTCGTATTCTGGTTCTTTATGATCAGACCACAAATGAAGAGACAAAAAGAATTGAAAAAGTACCGGGAAGAATTGAAAAAAGGTGATAAGGTGATGACAACCGGAGGTATTTTCGGTAAAATTGTCGAGATCAACGATTTCACTGTTATCATCGAGGTAGAAAGTCAAGCCAGATTAAAAGTAAGCAAGGAAGCCATCGTGAAAGACATGACAGACGTTCCGGCTAGCAAATAAATTAGTTGCAGGTTACAGGTTGCAAGTTACTAGTTCGCTTATCCTGTAACTTGTAATTTGTAACCTGTAACTTGTAACATTTTTATCGTATGCGTGGTTTTATCGGCAAGATATTAGGTTATTTCGGTGCATCTCATGAATTGCACATCAAACGTAATGTGGTCACATACGGGGTATGTGTTATCATTGCAACCATATTGTGGTTTCTGAATGCTTTGAACAAAGAATACACGACCGAAATCACTTACCCGGTAAAATACACGGACTTTCCCAAGGGAAAACTACTCGTTTCTGAGCCCCCGAAAGAAATGACGCTGACAATAAAAGCCCACGGATTTGCCTTGCTTCGTTACAGTATTAGCACATCTTTTTTACCCATAGTACTCAATGTCAACTCGTTGATTGACAAAAAAGACTTATTGGAATATAACGTGATCACATCCGAATTAAAAGATCGTATCGGGGCGCAACTCAACTCGGATATCCAGTTATCAACGATTAAACCGGAAGTTATCACGTTTAAATTCTCCCGGTTCGAAAGTAAAAAAGTCCCGGTAATCCCACAGGTTGACTACACGTTGAAACGGCAATATATGTTGAAAAACGATATTTCCGTCACACCGGATAGCGTGGAAATCAGCGGTCCGGCATCTATTCTTGACACATTGAAGGCCGTGTACACCACCCCGATCAAATTAAAAGATTTATCCAAAGATGTGACTAAAACGGTTTCCTTCGAAGAAATATTCGGGACACAATTCGATGAAAGTGACGCCAAAGTTAAGATCGAAGTGGAACGATTCACAGAATCGAAGAAAACGGTACCTCTCGTCATCAAGAACTTACCGGATTCACTTTTGATCCGCTTATTCCCTCATTCCATTGATGTCACTTTTGACGTGGGATTGAGTCGTTACGAGGTAGTTTCCGATACAAGTTTTTCTTTCTCCGTGGATTATGAGCAAATCAAAGATAACCCGGCCTCTCTGAAAATCATGTTGGACAAACAACCCAGTCATATCAAGGATCTCATATTCACTCCTGAAACAGTTGAATATCTCATCGAAAAGAAAAAATAATTCCATGCTAAAAATCGGATTGACAGGGGGTATAGGAAGTGGAAAATCCACGATTGCCCAAATCATCGAAACATTGGGTTATCCCGTATACATCAGTGATTTGAGAGCCTCGGAATTGATCAACCAGCATGAAGAGATCAGAACACGATTAACCGTACTATTCGGGAATAACATTTATCTATCCAACGGATTACTCGATAAAAAACGCTTGGCAACGATCATCTTCAATGACAAAGAAGCAATCAAACAGGTAAATGGAATTGTTCACCCGATCGTGACCCGTGATTTCACGGCATGGTGCGCCGCACAACAAGCCCCGTTGGTATTCTTTGAATCCGCTATCCTGTTCGAGGCAAAACTGGAACACCTTTTTGATGCGATCATTTTGATTTCAACGAATATGGAAACCCGAATCCAAAGGGTCATGTCAAGAGATATCGTCTGTCGAGAAAAAGTGATTGAACGCATCAATAATCAAATGTCCGACGAAATAAAACAATCGAAATCGAATTTCGTAATTTACAATAACGATGATGACAAAGTGGTAAAACAAATACTTTCAATCATTCGGCAATTAAACAACACACATTCAAAACAAGTATAAAATATGGCAAAATACGGAAAATGGATAGGCGCAGGTTTAGGTTTTGTCATGGGAGGTCCCATCGGTGCCCTGTTCGGTTTTTTTATCGGTTCCACGTTCGACTCTACAACGGTTATTACATCCCAGCAAATGAACGATCCGGGATCCCGTCCCACGGGGAGAGGTGATTTCTTGCTAAGCCTCGTGGTTCTGGCCACCGCTCTCATGAAAGCCGACGGGAAAGTTACCCGCAACGAACTGGATTTCGTGAAAAAGTTCTTCCGGGATAACTTCGGACCGGAAGGCGAACGGGAAGCTTTAGCCATCGTCAAAGATTTACTGAATAAAGAAATAGAAGTGGATCAGGTGTGTAACCAGATTCGCATGAACATGAACGTGTATTCCCGTACGCAACTGTTGTACTTCTTGTTCGGACTTGCAAAAGCTGACGGCACGGTATGTAAACTCGAAATTTCCTTACTCGACCGGATTTCCAACTTGCTGGGTATCGACACGACAACTTACCAGTCTATAAAAGCCATGTATTACGACGATCTGGAATCCGCTTACAGCGTTCTGGGCATCAGTTCATCAGCAACAGATGACGAGATAAAAAAAGCCTATCGGAAAATGGCGATTGAAAACCACCCCGACAAAGTAGGTTACATGGGCGAGGACATCCGGAAAGCTGCCGAAAAGAAATTCATGGCCATCAACGAGGCTTACGAGAAAATCAAGAAACAACGGGGAATAGGATAAAAGCGTTTTGACACTCTTACCTAGTTTATAAAGTCCATAAAGTCGAGCTTGTGGCTCTTAAAGTTTATAATCTTTATAAACCTATAGACTTTCGACTAAACTATTCGGTGATAATGACACACTAGAAGCTTTCCCGATTCATCATGAAGATGCATCCCGTTATCCAAACAGTAACGGAACATGGAACACTCGCACAAACGCCCTGACGGGCCCATATCCGATCCCGAAAGAGTTTAAAACGTTCATTCCATACTTGCATAAAATCATCCCGATAGATATTCCCCTGATCGTAATTCGCCCGAATACTAGGACAACCGGAAATCGTCCCGTCCACACGAATGGAAAAATCAAGGCCACAATAACAGCAATTCGCCCGCTCCACTCGTAAAACCGATGACGACGAGAAAGCCGGGAAGAAATTTCAATCCATCCGGTATCATCCAAGTTGTATTCAAAATCGTACAACCGCTCACGAAATATCTTTTCTATCCGGTTCTCCTTATCCATATGAATACATTCTTTTAATTATCTCTTGTAATCTTTGTCGTGCCCTCGCATATTGCGAACGGGAAGTTCCTTCCGTAATATGAAGCATCTCTCCGATTTCTTTGTGAGAGAAACCCTCGATCGCGAATAGATTGAATATCGTACGAAACCCCTCCGGTAGCTGTTGAATAATCTGTAATAACTCCATACTCGTCAATTTCTCCAACACGGAAGGCGTCATATCCTCTTTCTCCACCTCAACATCCGCTACCGAAGAAAAAAAACTTGTCCTGACGAATCTTCTCCAAAGCACAATTAATAAATATCTTACGCATCCATCCTTCAAAACTTCCCACAGCCGTATATTCATCCAAACGGGTAAAAATCTTTATAAAACCATCCTGCAACAAATCCTTCGCCGCGTCCGGATTTCCGGCATAACGCACACACCCCCATCATTTTGGGTGCGAAATATTTATATAGAGCCTCTTGCGCTTTGGGATTGTTTTTCCGACACTCCCGAATTACCCACGCTCCGTCTAACATTCTCCTGTTTAAATTATCCTTTCTCTAGCAAGATGCAATTTTTATCCAAAACGTTGCATACAAAACTGAAATATTTTACTATAAAACGATATCTAAAATTTTTAAAGGATTTTCTCGTATTAAATATCCCTTTTGTTTTAGGTTTTAAAATTGATTCGTATTTTTGCCGATCAATTACAAAACACAAAAAGAAAGCAATATGTTGAAAGAAATTTTATCTATATCAGGAAAACCGGGATTGTACAAATTAATCAGCAATACGGCAAATGCCTTAATCGTAGAATCATTGCTTGATGGGAAACGTTTTCCCGCTTACTCGAATGCCAAAATTATTGCCCTCGAAGATATTTCTATTTACACGGAAGATGAAGATATGCCTTTAAAAACCGTTTTCAAACGCATTTTCGATAAAGAAGAAGGGAAACCGGCAATCAATCATAAAGAATCAGCAGCCGTTATCACGAATTATATCGAATCTGTTGTTCCCGAATATGATGCAGACCGGGTTTACGTGTCCGATATGCGAAAAATGATCCAATGGTACAATTTATTATTGGAGAAAAATCTTTTAAACTTCGACGAGCCGGAAGAAGAAAAGAAAGAAGAAACGACAGAAGAAAAATAACAACCTAGAGTGTAGCAAAAGTTTGGAAGACTTTTGCTACATCTCCTCTCTATATGGCAAACGATTATTTCCAATTCAAAAAGTTCACGATCCGACAGGATAAATGTGCTATGAAAGTCGGCACAGACGGTGTACTTTTGGGAGCATGGGCCAATTTAGATCATGCGAAACGTTTGCTTGACATTGGTACCGGTACGGGACTTATCGCGATCATGGCCGCACAACGGAACTCTGAATTACTCGCCGATGCGATAGAAATAGACCCGACCGCTTTCGGGCAAGCCTTAGAAAACGTCAATAACACCCCGTGGCAAGAACGAATTCAATTATTTCAAGGACAAGTACAGACATTTACACCTGAATATCAATACGATGTAATCGTTTGTAATCCTCCTTTCTTTATCAATTCGACCAAGACTCCGGAACGAAACCGGACATTAGCCCGACATTGCGAAACTCTTTCTCACGCGGATATACTCCAAGTCTGTGATCATTTACTCGATCCCGAAGGCAAACTTTGCGTCATATTACCCATCATTGAAGCTGATCATTTTATAGAATTGGCCTTAACAAAAAAATGGTTTATTAACAAATTAACAAACGTTTGTCCCACCCCGACGAAGCCCCCCAAACGAAAACTGATTGAACTTTCGAAAGCTGAAGACACCCATGTAGAAGATAGTATAATCATTGAAATAGAACGACATATATACCACGACACGTATATAGAACTAACGAAAGATTTCTATTTGAAACTCTAATTCCCCAAAGTTTAATTTATTTTATTTCATTTGCCGGATTTAAATCTATATACAGAAAAGATTAACGATCTATTAACTATTAAATCCTGAAAGACCCCCTATCTTTGTAATGTAGAAAACAGATAGAAGACACAGTTTTTTTTCATAAGTTTGTATGTTTAGGTTAGTAGTTAGTAATTAAATAAGAGACCGCCCCATCGGTCTCTTATTTTTTTTTATTACTTTTAACCACGCATTAGGTTGCAATTGTTTTGTTGTCAAATTTATATATTATTATGCAAACATCAGTCTCACTAGGCATTGATATTGGTGGTACCAATATCGCTTTCGGTATTATTGACAAAAATGGTAACTGTCTGGCAAGTGGGTCTTTACCCACAATAGCATACAACACTCCGCCGGACTTTGTCCGAGCTTTGCACCAAGAAGTCCAAAAGGAATTATCCAAACTTGATGTAGAGTTGGTAGGTATAGGCGTTGGTGCCCCCAATGGGAATTATTTCAACGGTACAATTGAAAATGCGGCTAACCTAGCTTGGAAAGGGACCATTCCCATGGTCGAACTTCTCGTCAAGCAATTTAACGTTCCCTCTTTTATAACCAACGATGCGAAAGCTGCCGCTATCGGTGAAATGGTTTACGGCGGTGCAAAAGGGATGAAAGATTTCGTTATCATCACGTTAGGAACCGGACTTGGAAGCGGCATCGTTGTTAACGGGAAATTAGTTTACGGCCATGATGGCCTGGCGGGAGAAGTCGGTCACACACTCGTTTGCGGTGGAGACAGGTACTGCAATTGCGGGCGCAGAGGTTGTCTGGAAACCTACGCTTCGGCTACCGGAATAAAACGGACAGCCTGCGAATTACTAGCCTTGGAAAATACACCCAGCGCATTAAGAGATATTCCTTACTCGGAAATTACAGCTAAAAAAGTATACGATGCCGCCCAGAAAGGAGATCCCATCGCGTTGGAAGCTTTCCGGATCACGGGAGAACAACTAGGCAAAGCGCTTGCCAACCTGGTTGCAATCATTAGTCCGGAAGCCATATTCCTTCAAGGGGGAGTTGCAAACGCCGGGGAATGGCTTTTCAAAACGACCCAAGAACAAATGGAAGCCAACATGCTGTACGTATTCAAACAAAAAGTAAAAATACTTCGTTCTTCTCTTCCCACGAATGCTGCCATTTACGGGGCATCCGCACTTGTATGGAATGAATTAAATAATTAGATACCATGAGAACACAACTCCTTATACTCCTGCTTTGCTTTATCGGAAGTTTGACATCTTGCCAAAGAGAAAAAGAAACCAGAGTAACGGACTTTGTTGATCCATTTATCGGTACCGGGGGGCAAGGCCATTGTTTTCCCGGTGCTGCAATCCCGTTTGGGGGGATTCAACTTAGTCCAGATAATCCAAGAAGTGGTTGGGAGTGGTGTTCCGGTTATCATTACAGCGACAGCATAATCTCCTCGTTTTCCCACTCGCACTTAAGCGGTACGGGAATCGGAGATTTACAGGATATCCGTCTGTTACCTGTCACGACTCGTCCGCAACCCGGTGAAAGGGCTATTGACTTTATCACGAAAGGGTACGCCAAGTTCTCCCACGCTAATGAATTCGCAGAACCGGGATATTATAGCGTGACTTTCGACAATGGGATAAAAACCGAACTATCAGTTACCCCACGTTGCGGGATGCATGCTTATCAATTCCCGGATAACTCGGTATACGGATTAACACTAGATCTGACAACAGCCCGCAATTGGGACCGGACAATCATGACATCAATCAAAAAGATTAATAACCGGACAATACAAGGCTATCGCAAATCCACGGGTTGGGCCAAGGAACATAATGTCTATTTCTTCATGGAATTTTCCCAGGACATAGATATTTGGGCCGGGAACGACACGTTAAGACAATTAAAAAACGGGCAGAAATTAGTTTCCAACCAAGGATATGCTTTCATTGATTTTGGAACCACGACAAATAAAGTACTGGTTAAAGTCAGCCTTTCGTCAGCAAACAGCGAAGGAGCCGCCGCGAACATAGACAAAGAGCTATCCCATTGGAGCTTTGATAAAGTACGCCGCGAAGCCAAACAACAATGGAAACGAATCTTGTCCCGTATAAAGGTTGAAGGGGCAAGCAAAGAAGAAAACCGGGTATTCTACACGGCCCTGTATCATGCTTACCTGGCTCCCTACATTTTTTCCGACATACACGGGAATTACAAAGGGCCGGACGGGGAAATTCATAGCGTGGGTAAGGAAAATCAGTACACGGTATTCTCTCTATGGGATACTTTCCGGGCTTCACATCCCCTGTTCACGATCACCCAGAAAAACAGGGTAAACGACATGATTAACTCATTTATCCGACATTACGAGACTTATGGCTTGTTACCCAACTGGGAATTAATGGGCAATGAAAGTCATTGCATGATAGGCAATCACGCAATTCCGGTCATCACAGAAGCCTATTTAAAAGGTATCCGGGGATTTGACGTGGAAAAAGCCTATGAAGCAATGAAAGAAACCTCCATGTCACGGGGACACGGCCTCGGACTTTTCAGAGATTATCACTATATCCCTTGTGATCTCGAAAAAGAATCGGTTTCCAAAACACTTGAATACGCTTACGATGATTGGTGTATCGCCCAAATGGCAAAAGCACTAAATAAAGAAGACGACTACCTGTATTTCATGGAATCCTCCAAGAACTACAAGAATCTGTTCGATCCCTCAACCGGACTCATGCGGGCCAAGCTTGTCGATGGAAGTTGGAAAACCCCGTTCTCTCCATTTGCATCAACCCATAGGGACGATGATTATACTGAAGGGAACGCATGGCAATACTCTTGGTTTGTTCCCCATGACATTGAAGGCCTAATTGCCCTCCACGGGGGAAAGAACGCTTTTCTCGACAAACTGGACAGCTTGTTCACCCTGCCATCAATTATCGAAGGTGATAACGCATCTCCCGATATCAGTGGATTAATCGGACAATACGCCCAAGGTAACGAGCCTTCGCATCACGTGGTATACTTGTTTAACTATACCGATGAACCTTACAAAACACAGTACTACGTGGATAAGATTCGCCGGGAACTCTACACGGATCGCCCAAACGGTCTTTGCGGAAATGAGGATTGCGGACAGATGTCCGCCTGGTACGTGTTCTCTGCCATGGGATTCTACCCTGTAAATCCATGTGACGGGAAATACCAATTGGGTACACCAATGTTCACAAAGGTTACGATAAAACTTGGACAGGATCGCAAATTTGTTATCAAAGCGAACCGGGAAAATGACAAATACATTTACGTACATGAGGTCCTGTTAAATGGCGACCCGCTCGACCGGACCTGGATAACCCATGACGAGATCATGAACGGAGGGGAATTAGAATTCGTGTTAAGCCCGGAACCCCAGAAAAACTAAAAGATAAAAGATAAAAACTAAAAGTTGAATTCAGTTTAGAGTAAACAAAGCCTCGGTCGGAGTGTGGGGAATTAACCTATAACTCGCCAAAGGCGATTCATGGTGTGCTGAAATCTAAAATCATAAATCAAGAAATTAATCGGATGAATAAACCTGTAACCTGTAACTCGCAAACCTGTAACTCGCCGAAGGCGAAAAAAAACATCGGTGTTATTCTGGCCGGCGGCTCCGGACGCCGATTAGGAGGAGAACTCCCGAAACAATTCATCGTCATTGCGGGAAAAACAGTATTGGCTCACACGCTTAGTACATTCGAAAATCACGAACATATTGATGAAATCGTCATCGTGGTGCACAAGGATTATATCCACGAAACGGAACAAATCGTACAACTCGAAGGATTTCAAAAAGTAAAACATATCGTACCCGGAGGTAAAGAACGTTACGATTCGACTCTCGCCGCGTTAAACATCTATCAAGATGAAAAATGCAATCTTATTATCCATGATGCAGTTCGCTTGTTAGTTACCACCCAGATCATCGACGGCGTAATTAAAGCTCTTCAGGATTACCAAGCCTGCACGACAGCAATACCCTCGACCGACACGATTCTGCAAAGCGACCCGTCCCGCCAATTCGTAAATCATATTCCCGACCGCTCCACGCTCTTTCAAGTCCAGACCCCGCAAGGCTTTCATTCCGATATCTTGGCAGAAGCCTACAGGAGAGCGTTGACCGATCCCATTTTTTTCAGCACGGACGACTGTGGTGTTGTAAAACGCTACATGCCGGAGATAATCATTAAAATAACACAAGGTTTGCCATTTAACATTAAATTGACGTATAAAGAGGATATTTCTATCATAGAAAAGCTACTTTTGTCCAAGTAAAGAAGTAAGGACGTGCGTAAATTGGCAAAATGAAAGGTGCAATTTTATTTATTTTTGCATCCCTAGTATTTCATTATACTCAGGGACAAGAACGGAGTATAGATTATAAAACTTCACTCACGGGATTCGTTGCCTATCAGAATACATTACCATTCTGGACAACAAGTAATAAACACGGCTTAATACCTAATGGAAACGGAACCCTTCTTGAGATAGGAGCTTTTTCCGATTTCACGAATCGCCACAAAATTCAATTCGCATACGGGGTTTCCGCTGCAGGATTTCTATCACGCCCCGAAAATAAGGTTATACTGGATGAGCTATATGCAAGTGCACGTTGGCGTAATCTTCGATTGGACCTTGGAATGATTCATCCGGCAGAAAAATTCAATGGAGTTTCTTCCACGAACGGGGATTTCGTACGCTCTGGTAATTCTCGCACGTTTCCCGGCTACAATTTAAACAGTGATTTCATGAAAATTCCTTGTACAAAAGGCATTGTATCCATTAAATTCAATTGGGCCGACTACATGATGATTGACGACTGCTACGTGGAAGACACCCGCTTACATAACAAATCGGCTTACCTGAAAATCCAACCGCTTCAACGTTTGGAAATCATTGTCGGACTGGAACATTGGGCTCAATGGGCGGGGACTTCTCCTTCCGGGGAGAAACAACCCTCTTCTTTCAACGACTATATCCGCATCGTCTGTGCTGAAGCCGGAGGCTCCGGATCAACGGTTAGCGATTCGCTCAATGCCCTCGGAAATCACTTGGGAAGAGAACACTTAACGATCAGTTACTTGGCTGATAACTACACGTTATCATTCTATCATGATATTCCCTTTGAAGATGGTTCCGGTACAGATTTCCGTTCCTTCCCGGACGGCACCTATTGCCTCTACTATGGTTCTAAAAAAAGAGATCTATGGATCACGGATGTTATCTACGAGTTTTATTACACGAAATATCAATCCGGTTCTCGCCACGATCGTCCCGCCACACCGGAAGAAATAGCAAAACAAGACCCGAACAGTCATTTCTATGGCAGAAAAGTACTTGGCGGATGCGACAATTACTTTAATAATGGAGAATATGCCAGCGGTTGGACGCTATACGAGAGAACAATCGGTAGCCCGTTCATGACGGCCGGCCTTTCCGGAGGTATCATCAGAATAATCAATAACCGAGTAGTCGCCCATCATATCGGAATGAAAGGTATGGCTTGGCAAACAACGCCTTATAAACTCATGCTATCATATTCCAAGAACTATGGAACATACGGGAATCCCATGAAAAAAGATCAGTTTTCGGGAGCGTTAGAAGTCACCTTACCATTCCGTAAATTACCCTTTTCAGTGGAAACAGGCATTTATTGCGATCTTGGAGATTTGTTCAAAGACAACTTCGGATTCACGATAAAATTAAGCCGCAAGGGAAAACTTATAAAGTAGTTGATTTATCGGGAAAGCATTCCAGCTTGGCAAACATCTCGCCATAAAAATAAAACATAGCGAGAAACAACAATATTAATAAGCGGGAATTCGCCCAGGATAGAGTGACACATGTATTACTCACCACGAAAAATACAATTAGTATCACGAAAATCAAAACGGAAAAGTTTCTTTTCCGGATCATCCGATAAACCGGAGCACCAAACAAAAAAAGTACCAGGCCAAGCCCGAATATTCCCCCAGTAATCCAGTATTGCAGGAAAGCATTATTTACATTATTATAAATTGCAATATTCATCTCCGAAGCTTCGTACCAAGCTTTAATCCGGTGTTTGGTACAAACCCCTAATCCCCACAAAGAGAACTCGTCCACATGCCGGAAACTTTCCCGGATAAACGCAACACGAGGAACGATTGTTGCACCCTTGTATTCCCCGCTCCGAACACTTTGAATCTCTTCTTCAATTTCTTGAATCCGCTTTTCATACATAGCTATATCCGTCAACAAAGTGAAAGCACATGCACACACTAATAATCCGGCAATAAATCCAAACCTCATTTGAAGGGTAAATTTCCGAAACAAATACACGTTCAAAATCAAGAATCCAAGTAAAAAACCAATAATCGAAGACTTCGTAACCGTAAACGAAAGAAAGATCAGCAAAAGAAAAAACATCATGAAACAAACCATTTTCATCACCGGACGTCTCTCCTTTATGGCCAACAAATAAGAGGCTAAAGATGCCATTGCAAGAATCATGGCTTGAACTTCCAACCAAAATTTACTTCCCAACACCACCCGATTCTCCCCGAAACGCACATTATAAATCCCGTTCAACGTATCCAACGGGGCAGAAAACAAATTCGTCCCCGTTAACGAAAAAAAGATATATACATTCAACAATAAACACCCCAGACAGAAATAAAAAAGAAATTGTTTTAATAATTCAGGAGTAAGCCAATTTCTAAAAGTAGATACATATATCGGCACAAGAATGAAATTCAATATTAAAACTTCAAAAGTTCCGTAACTTGGAGGGGCAATAGGATCACCTTTCAAAAGCACGATCAATGTATGCAACGAAAAGTAAATTAAAAAGGCAACATTCACTAAAATATATACCCGCTCTTGCCGTATATTCCGCATTACTTCTTTCCGGTTAACTCCTAACAATACCAGCACGAAGACAAGCAATAAAAAATTGAAAACGTTACCGTACAAAGGTGCCAGGCTCCCCAATAAGAAAGCAACCAAGAGGAAGAAATACCTTTGAAACTTTACCATCCGATTCATAACATTCATTTACAATACAAATATATATGATTTGCTTTGCATATCGCACCCAAGTACATAAAAAACGTATGAATTATTATTTCAATAAAATTAAATTGATTCCTCTAAATGCTCGAAAATATCTCCATAAAAATAAAACATGGAGAGTAATAACACGATGATTAATCTCGAATTATTCAGATCTAACAAGATACTCGTGTTACTTGTAACAAAAATCACAAGAATAAGGGAAGCCTCGAAATAAGAAAATCTTTTTCTTTTTACCATATTATAAAATGGAGCTCCCAAAAGGAACAAAACAACCCCTAAACCGAAAATTCCACCTTGTATCCAATAATGTAAAAATGTATTGTGTACGTTTGTAAATACACCTAACCCAGCATCAGAATTCCGTAGCCAATCCTTTACTCTATCTTTAGCATAAACCCCCATTCCCCAAACGGCAAATTCATTAAAATGCACGTAAGCTTCCCGCACAAAACCGATCCTAGGAGCTATCGTACCCCCGGTATATATTCCTTGTTTCACGCTCTCTAACTCAACAATCATCTCATCTGTTCTTTCTTTGTACTTCTCGCTAAAATTAGCCAACACAAATATTCCAAAAATAAACATAGAGATCCAAATTAATAATGCCAAACGTATTCGCCTAAGATTTTGCCTGAAAACATAAATATTCATAAATACAAAACCTGTCAAAAATGCCAACACCCCGGCCTTCGTCACGGTAAACGACAGGAAACACAGAAGCAAAAGAAATATCACACCATACAAGACTTTCATCCTCCACCGGGAATTAATAAAAATCATTACGTACGAAATCAGTGCAGCCAATGCAAGATGAAAAGCCTGTGGCTCCAACAGCAAACTCCCCCCTAAAAGAGATGTCTTATTCTCCCCGAAACGACTTGCATATAAATCTTCTATTGTTGTATGCACATCAACAAAAGTTCTTTCTGTCACAAGGTCAAACACGATATAAGTATTCAGTAATACACATCCGATACAAAACAAAAAAAGAAACCGTTTCAATAACTGGGAAGTTAACCACCCTTTCAAAGTTACAACATAGACCGGAACCAATATAAAATTAAGCAATATATCCTCAAATATCCCGTAATGAGCCTTATCACCAATTCTAGAATCCAAGAATACTGTTTGTAGACATATATACAACAAATAGGCAACAAAGCATAACAAATAATTCTTCCCTGCATTCAATTTCTTCACAAACAAATTCCAATTTGTCAATGCATAAAATAAAACCATTAAAAGAAGAAAATAATGAAACGTCTTTCCATACAGGATTCCAACACTTCCCAGCAAGAAACCTACCCATAGAAAGAAATTTTCTTGTACTTTTTCCATAATTCATCCTTATAGCTAGTTTCTATGTGACAAACTAAATACGCACTATGATTGATCGCTCATAATTTTCATTTTGAATCTCTACCGCAAAAGATGTATTATCTTTAGCCTCATTAACATATTTTCCTTCTATCTGAATTTTATCCTTCGCTCCCCGCAAAAACCATTCGTATTCAACATCAACATGCCCGATATCAATCGCCCAATAACCAGCTTTTGCCAAATCATAGCTTAATACAGTTGCAGTTTGTCCTAAAGCAACAAGAATCAATTTATCTTGCCCATACTTTACGGCTGCATTAAAAATATCATCATATTTTTCATAGGCGTTTTTTGCAGGACACAATACCCGTTGTAGTGAACATACATCACGAAAAAGATCATTATTTACCCCTAAACGGCTATATTCGCCCTCAATTAAAAGGACATTCCTCCCGCCCCATATACCCTTGATCTTCTTCAAATAACCCTTACACACGTTTTTATTTTTATATGCAAAATAAAAACGCGTAAATGATGCATCATAATATACCCACTCCGGTTTTATATAGCGGGCAAAAACATCATACGCTTTCGTAAAATAGGCCATCCAAAAAACTTTTGTCCGCAAATTCAAGTTCTCTTGTGAAACAAGAGCTTGAGGCAAACAGACAATATGATTGGGAAGTTTTGAAATCAACACTTCTTGCAATCTTTCCGATAACGAAGAATTATAATGACAGAAACCATTTCCTTTTTTTCGAATAAGATTAAGCTCCCCATCACCATATCGACTTACCGAACAATGCTCCAGAAGTATTTTATCCAAAGTTTCATCTGTTGACTTTATATCAGGGATAAAACCTAATGCTCGTTGCTTTTTCAAAAAACGCCGCCGATACTTTAAGAAACGAAATCTTAACTCCAAATAATAAAAAACATTTTTCATCACAATTCTTCCGGCATACGATCTTTTAAATATTGATCAATTCCACGCTCGCACCAAATGGCTTTTTCTGCCACCTTCTCGTGATAATAGTTAAAATTCTTTTCCCTATTTTGCATATATCTATCTTCATGCCACAAATGAAATCCTATTGCTGCAAATTTTATCGCCAATTTTTTACACCCCAAATTCAACAAACGTACACTCAAATCGTAATCTTCCCCTCCCCAGCCAACATAGTATTCATCATATCCGTTTATTTTCAACAGGTCTTCTCTCCAAAAAGACGTATTACACCCTAATCCCGGACGGGTACTCCGATGTGGAGCGAGATATCTTGCAAGCGGCAGGCAACGAATGGCATTCTCTCTCCTAGTCAATCCTAAAGTAAAAAAACTCAACGGTCTGTATATTCCATTTCTACACAACCTTTCTGTTTGAGATTTTGTAGTATTTACTCGTCCTCCTTTTATATAACATCCTTTGCGGGCGAACAGGAGATGATCTGTAACAAAATACGGATGCAAAACCATATCACCATCTATTTGTATAACATATTCATATCTAGCTTTTACGATACATTTATTTCGAATTTTTGCAACACGAAATCCCTTATCTTCTTGCCACACGTGAAACAGGGGTACTGGAAAATCTTTTTGATAGCTGGCAATTAAAGATCTTGTATCATCATTTGACCCATCATCACCAATAATAACTTCATCCGGAAGCTGTATTAACCTTTTGACACTTTCCAAGCACAACTTAAGAGCACAAGGTCTATTATAAGTAGAGATTATAAGTGAAGTTTTAATCATTAATTATCGCTTAAATTAGTAACAACTATGCCCTTTACGGCTATTCATGCATCTTCAATAAACGTTCATTCATTGATATTAATATTAAATATTTTCATTTTTTTTGCAAAACGCACAAACAACTGATTATTAGAAAGAAAAAAATACTCGCATTCTATTTGTACTACACAAAAATTTTGTATATTTGACAATCAATAAACGAACGTTTATTGATATTGCATACAATTTCATTAAGCACTAAATATCAAATAACTATATTCCGTTTTAAGGCGTTTCTAAACATTACACATGAAAAATTACACGATCGGTTTTTATCTCGAAAAACTATATTATTCCCCTCAATTCGAACCAGTCATTAGAGAAATAATCAAGCGTAACATCTCGTATGTAGTCATCATCCCGAAAAATCTGGATCGAGACGAGTTAAATCAACGGGAGGAATCCATCAAATATTGTAAAGAAGAAAATTTTACTTATTGCCTTGAAGAGGATGATTGTGCATGCAACGTGATGGTCTTCGGGAATACCCCCCATCCAACTCATACCCGATTCAAAAAATCGGCTCTCATCATGCACGGAGTATGGGGAGGTAAAACGGTAAACGCGGCCCCTTCTCTTAACAATGTCGACCTACGTTTCTTAGACGGGAAGTTTTTAGAAAACAGCCTGAGTGAACTTTTCCCGGAAAAAAAATCCATATATTACGTGTCCGGCTACTCGAAACTGGATAGCTATTTCAAACTGACCGACGAGGATCGGATTAAATTCCTACAACACTGTAATCTGGACGTCAACAAGAAAACGATTCTGTACGCACCCACGTTCTACCCCTCATCCGTGCTGAACATGGGAAAGAAATTCCCTGAAGACCTTGCGGAGTATAACATCATACTTAAACCTCACTCGCACTTGTTTTTGCGGAAAAAATACCGGAAAGATTTACATCGCCTGGAATCGTGGACCAAATACCCGAACGTCTATCTCGCCAAATTCAACGAGACAAACATTCTTCCTTTTTTACATGCCGCCGATCTGATGATCTCCGACATGTCAAGTGCCGTGTTCGAATTTTCGGGCGTGGGGAAACCAGCCATTGTCAACATGTTCCTGAGATATCGTTTGCTCCATCGCATATTCCCGCACAAAGTAACCAAACGACTGGATACGGCCAATTTTTACCTTTGGGAAGTAGGCGATACACCGAAAAACTACCAAGAGATGCTGCAAAATGCGAAAGAAAATCTAAGCAACCCGGATAAAAACAAAACGAAACGAGAGGAAATGAGTCGCCTCGTCGTAGGAATTGTTGACGGAAAAGTTTCTGAAAGAATCGTGAACAAACTATTAGAACTGAATGACAGTATCAGGGCAAACGCGTGAAAACGCTTTTAGCCCTTTGAGTCAAAAGTTTATAAAGTCTATAAAGTTCATAAAGTCCGTGGACCCTGCGGGTGTTTTGTCCACGGCAGCCAAGCTGCCGGTAAGCCTCGTCCGAAAGACACCCGTGACGTTATAAACTTTAGGAACTTTAAAAGCTGGAAGCTCAACTTTATGAACTGGGCAAACGCGTGAAACCACCACGCCTAAACCTTGGATAATATCGTGTACCTGTCTCGGATCGTTTTGGCCCGGAGAATGATTTGCTCAACTTCTTCTTTTGAAAAAGTAATATCCCGTTCTATCTCATCCAACATCTTCATTCGCTCAAAAAAGACAAGCAATTTCTCGTAATCACTCTCCGGTTGACGGAACTCCCGTTCTACCAACAAATGCCCCCAAGCCACTTGCAAACCGTGCAAAGTAGCCCGCTCCGGGAAAAGATCATCAATAGCATGACTAATCAAATGTTCGGCTCCACTGGCCGGGCGAGAACTATTAGCAAGCACCATCGCCAAACCGGAAATTACCAAACCATTCGCCAGATCACCGATAAAACGAGGCGTTCGGATATCATCAATCGTATAAGGGATCACCGAATTCCCGCTCAACGAAGCCAGCGCCAATGCAAAATTGTTGATACTCTCGCCTCTATCCGCATGCGCCAGCAGCCAGTCTTTCACAGCACTCGCGTTCGAAACAAGGTCTCCCACCCCGGCAAGTATCAACTTCTTGGGTGATCCTTTAATAATATTCACGTCGGCAATAATACCCAACGGGGCCTTTACTCCGAAACTCTGCTTTTTCCCATCTTTCACCAAACGGGCTATCGGAGAATAAATTGCGTCATTCGACAAAGTTGAGGGGACTGTTATATACGTCAAGTCCAACGTGTTCGCCACCAACTTAACTGCATCAATAATACTCCCCCCCCCGAAAGCCACGAAAAGGGCATCTCTGTTCGTGATCGACTTCATCACTTCTTGCGCCTCCTCGTAAGAACCACCTTTAATAAAAATAATATCATCGAACGACAACTTATCCACGCTCGTCTTGTACAAATCTTTCAATTCCAAAGAAGTAATCAATATTTTCTCCTTGAAATAAATATGGTTCTTCTTCAAAATATCATCCAAATGGACAAAAATATTCTCCCCGATTTCCAGAACGATAGGAATATTGATCGTCTTGTAATACATTATTTCGATGCTTTTATTTTTTCGACTAATTCCGAGGTACTAATTCCTTTCGTGTAGGGCAAGTATACCATCGAAACCTGGTGCTCTTCCAAAAATTCAGGAGTCACACGAATCTGCTTTAGATAGCCCTCACCATCCCAATCATCCCCATGCACGATTACATTAATATTGTATTTTTTGATATACTCCTTGTTATCATACCCGTGAATAACAAAAGCCTCATCCACGTAGCGACAGGCTTTCACCACCTCTAAGCGATCCCGCTCGGACAAAAAAGGTCTGCGTTTATACGAGGCCACCATCTCATCTCCATTAATTGCCACGATCAAGCGATCGCCTAACTCTTTGGCACGTCTCAACAACTCCACGTGCCCGAAATGAAAAAGATCAAAAACTCCTATAACATATACATTTTTCATACTTTCCAATTTATTCGTCACATCCGTTTCATTCTCATCCGCACCTGTACCCACACCGGAAACACGCCTCCAAAGGTAGTAAATATAGTTTAAAGTTCAGAGTTTAAGATTCAAAGTTTAGTTTTTCGGATAAAGACCTCATCCAGCATAGGTTCCAACCGTTCCCACACGTGTTCCACTGTAAGTTTATCAAACAATTCGTTTTCTGGCAATGCTTCATTTTCCAATTCGGGAAACAAGTCACGAGGAGTTATTCCCTGGTAACGGGGATCTCTTGAAGGCAACCACCTGCGCATATTCACCCGCGGCGGGTAAATAGCCAGACTCGGTACCCGACACGATTGGGCTATATGTCGCGGTCCCCCCTCGTTCCCGAAAAAGAAATCCGATAATTCAAGCATGGAGACCAATTTCCGTAACGAATCGGCTTCCACGTTAATAAAAACGTGTTCATCATTTCCCATCTCGTCAAACAACGCCAACGCTTCCGCTTTTTCCTCTTTCGAGTAATTAAAAATCAACTGGGCGTCATATCGTTGGATCATCCTAAACAACACCTGCTTCATTTTCTCCCGATCCCATGCCTTTCCCTTTACTCGCGTGAAAGGGGTACACACCACGATAACACGGGAAAAATCAATCCCTCTCCGTCCCATGTAATTTCTAAACTCCGCGGTCTCTTGCTTTGTCACGTAAAGCCGAAAAGTTGTATCCCAAAGAAGTTCTCCTTCCGATTTTAAAGGCAGCAACAACATCAAAGCACCCTCGACCTCGTTCCACTCGTCGTTGGCGTAATTGTTAATTCGATAATTATGAACAAGATGACTATAATATTTCGTTGTCCCGATCCTATATTTTGTTCTTAACGAAAACAAACTGAACCATAATGTTTTCAACGTCGAGCGGGAATCTATAATCACGTCATAGCGTTCGGTTTTCATCAATTGCCTGACTTTCCGCACATACTTGAAAAAATGACTATTCTCGTCATTCGAAAACGTGATTACCCGATCTATATCCGGATGATTTTCAAACAAGGGAGCAATCGACTCGTTAAGCACGTAATGAATCTCCGCTTCCGGGAAACTCTTGCGAATAGTACTGCAGATCACGACAGACACCACCGCATCTCCTATTCTCCGAAAACGGATCACCAGAACTTTCTTCACGCTCATAAGCCTTGTCCTTTTCTATACAACACGGGATTCAACTCCGGGTCATTATACATCTTCATCTGCTTATAAACCTTCATGTATTTACGTCCCGCCTCGATATCCGCTAAAAGCTGATCTATCGCGAGAATCAAATCACGTTTCTGTTCCAACAAAATACTTAATTTATCATCGCACTCCTTCACGTGAATCTGAACCACCTCCCGGCGTTGCACCTCTTGTTCCATATGATATATTTTCAGACACAAGATCGACAACCGGTCAATTGCCCAAGCCGGACTTTCCGTGTTCACGGTTGCCCTAGCCTGAAGTTTCACGTTCTTATATTTATCCCAGAAATAACCGTCCAACAACTCAACCAAGTCCGTTCTTTTCTGGTTCAACTGATCTATACGACGCTTAACCCTTAAAGCCTCCACGGGTTCTATGTCCGGATCCCGAATCACATCCTCCAAATGCCACTGAACCGCATCCACCCAATTCTTTAAAAATAAATAATACTCGATAGATTTATACTCGTACGGGTTATCCATTTCAGCATCCACGTCATCCCGCAAATGATAGCATGACGTACTCTCCTCAAAGATCTGATAACATAATTCCGCAAATAACATAGTACCCATTTTACAAGTCCAACTTATTTTCTAAGTAAGCAAAAAGTATTCCAAAAGTAACATTTTTTCAACATAAAATCCAACCTAAGATATTATATATCCACACGTTACCCGTAATACTCTATCTTACAATTAACAACAAATCACACTCTTCCCGGCTATACAGCCATACAGAAATAACATTCCCAGGCAGTTTGTCCCTGATATTTTTTATCCTTGTCACAAAATAAATCGGCTGTCATGAAAATGTCGAATTGTTACAAAAAGCCAACGTGCTTTTATATGACAGCTCCTCCATCATCATCGAATTCCTATTCTTTGACAAACCCGTTGTTACCTACCAAAACACCACTCCGGGAGATTACCTTATTGACGTGAATTCGTCCGAATTAATCGGTCCCGCAATAGAGAAAGTATTGAATCGTCCACAAGAACTCATGGATAATATTCGAAAATTCTCTGATAATCATCAACATTACAGAGATGGCAAGTCTTTCGCCCGCATATTGGATGCCGTCGATGATTTCATAGCAAATTACAAGGGAAAAATTAAGAGAAAACCGCTGAATCTTTTCCGAAAATTACAGACCCGTTGGCAAATCAAATACTTTCCTTTTGGCCCCCACTATACAGCCGGAAAGCGAACAAATACAATTCACAAATATCTATTCAACAAATAGATAAGATCATATTTTAAAGTTTTTAGTCAACAGACTCTCGTTATAAATTGGAGAAAATTTTTACCTTTAAGAAGGTAATTACTAATAATTGTATTACATCTTATCAACCCAAGATACAATCATCTTGTTAATATCAATAAACGATCGTTTAATAATATTTAAACAAAGCGACGTTTGTACGTATTTCTCATAGGATTGGAAATTAAAGATAATTGATTATGAGAATATAATAGATATCGTCTATTCAAAATATAAAATTTATTATATACTTTTGCTCATCGAATTAAATGATCAATTTATGATAGAGAAGAAGATTGCATACCTTGACCGTAATGAATATAACTATGGTCCCGCTCCCGAAATCGGGGAAGTTTTAAGAAATTTCGATCCGGATAAATTATGTTTTTACACCCGGATTTACGACGAAGGTAAAAAAAGTATTTTATCCGACTATATTGCTGAATTATACAATATTCCGGAGAAACAAGTTATATTAGGTTACGGTGGGGAAGATATATTAAAACAAGTAGTTCATCACTTCCTAGCCGGAGGAGAAAAACAAAAAACCTTGTTAATCCCGAAATTTTCATGGTGGTATTACAAATCTATCGCTGACGAGGTAAACGGAAGAACAATATTCTACCCGTTATATGAAGAAGGCAACACCTTCAAATATGACATCAACAGTATCCGGGAAGCCGTTGAACGGGAAAAACCGGAGATCGTCCTGATGGCATCACCTAATAACCCGACAGGCAACTCCCTGACGAAGGACGAATTACACGAAATACTTTCATTCATCCCGAAAGAAACCGTTATCGTGATTGACGAAGCTTACGCCTCTTTTGCCAACAAAGACACATCCTATATAAAACCGCTTATTGAAGAGTTCCCGAATCTGTTAATCATTCGCACGCTTTCCAAGTTTTACGGCCTTCCCGGCCTGCGCCTTGGCTTCGCGTTCATGGGAGCCAATCTATCTTCCTTCCTGAATTATAGCACGAAATACTTGGGTTATAACCGGATCACCGAAGAGATTGGAATTGCCGTGTTTAAAGCGAATGCTTACTACCAGAACATCGCCGATCTGATGGCCCAAGATCGTGAAACTTACATGAAAGAACTTGGACAACTAGAAGGATTTAAAGTTTATAAATCCGATGCCAACTTCATTCTGGTAAAATACCCGATTGTTCTGAAAGCAAAATTACAGGAAGCTCTCAAAGCAAAAGGCTTGATCGTCAAATTTATGAACGAGGAAGATATCAACACTCACATGCGTATCACCCTCGGAACTCAGAAACAGAATCGTCTGGTGATTGACACGATCAAGGAAGTGGTTCTAAAATAACAATTAAACAATTTTTCACTCCCTAGAAAGTGGAACAAGAGTCATTATGAAAAAACACTACCCCCTCCATCTCCCTCTTACACAGGGGGAGAGTTGATTACCAAACGATTTTCCCTCCTGTGTAAGGAGGGGCTAGGGGTGGTAGTACAAACCCTACACATAGTATGAAAGCCATCATCCTCGCGGCGGGAATTGCATCCCGATTACGTCCGCTCACGAACGATCGCCCGAAATGTCTACTCGAAATCGGTAATCGCTCCTTACTGGAAAGAGCCATTGACGCCCTAAAAGCCAACAACATCCACGAGATCATTATCGTCACGGGATACCTGCATGACATGTTGAAATCTTTCGTGCAAACCCGATACCCGAATCTCTCCGTGAAATTCATCTATAACGAACTCTACGCCTCCACGAATAACATCTACTCGTTGTGGCTAGCCAAAAGTGAAGTACTAAATGAAAAGGAGATCATTCTGCTCGACAGTGACATCCTGTTTGATCCTCAAATGCTCAAAGCGTTACAAGAATCATCTCATGCCAATTGCCTAGCCCTCGACAGCCACAAATTGGGAGAAGAGGAAATAAAGGTCATCGTGGATGAAAACAAGCGGATCATCGAGATCAGCAAGACTTGTTCCATTCAAAAAGCAATCGGGGAATCCATCGGTATCGAAAAAATATCCAACTCCTATCTCACGGCATTATACAAAGAACTGGATCAAATGATCGTGAACGAGCAACTCGACAATGTTTTTTACGAACTGGCATTTGAACGCCTGATCAAGCAAGGACACTATTTCTACCCAGTCGATACAAGTGATTTTTTCTCCATGGAACTTGACACGGTTGAAGATTTCCATGACGCGATAAACCGAATCCCTAAACATTTACAATAATGAAAATCGTTCTATTCTGCGAGCAAAAATACGCGATTAACATCCTGCAACCCCTTGAAGTGGAAGCCGTCAAAGAAGGCGGGCATAACGTGTTGTGGTACGTGCAATCCAAGAACATTCCCGACTTCCCGCTGAAAGACGAGGTAAAATGGACCGACAGCATACAGGAAATCTATGATTTCTCCCCGGAAGTCATTTTCGTACCCTGCAACATTGTACCATACTATCTGCCCGGCGTGAAAATTCAAATCTTTCACGGCTACGCAGCCGAGAAAAAAGATCACTGGGTCATCCGTCGTTATTTCGACACCTACTTCACACAAGGCCCCTTTTTCACACGAGGATTCAACGCTCTCGCCAAGAAATACAAAGACTTCGAGGTCGTGGAAACGGGATGGCCCCGGCAGGATTGGATATACGCCAACCTGCATACATTCGACCCGGAGAAAGAGGCCCTGCTCCAAAAACACGGTAAAAGCAAGCTAGCACTGTATGCCCCGACTTTTTCCCCTTCCCTGACCTCACTCCCTTTTATCAAAGAAGGACTGATCAAGCTGGTTGAGGAAAAGGATGTTCTACTGATCTTGAAATTCCACCCGTTGACCCGCATCGAATGGATGAACGAGTACAAGGAACTGGCAGAAAAACACGAGCACATCCTTTGGGTAGAAGATCACAACATCACCAAATATCAAATCATGGCCGACGTGATGATCAGCGATACTTCTTCCACCGTGTACGAATTCCTGTTACTGGATAAACCGGTTATCACGTACAAAACCATTGCCAAGGATATCTATTGGCTGGATATACAACAACCGGAAGAACTACCCGAAGCGTTTGACCGGGTATTACATGATGAAGCGTATATATCCAAACGGAAATGGATCATCGACAACTATGATCCTTATCTTGACGGCCAAGTATGCCACCGGATGCTGGATGCCGCTAGAGACTATATCGCCCGTCACGGTGTCCCCCAAAAACGAAAACTAAATCTTTGGAGAAAATACACCAGTATCAAGAAATTCGGGAAGATAAAATAGAAAAAACTGCAAAGTCATAAGATTCATGAATCTTATGACTTTGCAGTTTTTTTCGCTTTCCGCCTGCGCACTTGTTCGTCATGAGCGTGAGTCCACTCTTTCAGTAAACGGGTCATTTCCACCGCATCCGAATGCGTCAACCGGGCATACTCATCCGCGATAACATCAATCATATCATCCGTGGCATTCAGGCGATAGAAATTCTTTAACCCTACAAACGGTGAAATATTCATAAATTTTATCCGGTTCAAATCAACCAACATAAATTTCACACCTTCATCCTCCCTACGTATCAACGTGTTCCCCGGAGAATGATCAATAAAATAGATTGATTGTGAATGAAAATGATAGGTAAATTTTGTAAATTCCCGCAAGATAAATTCCAGATCCGCGGGACGTTCTATCCGAAGATCACGAAAAGTATAATCATACTCCTCCTGCCGGGAAATATAAAAACTCCGGGTTACCCCCCAGATATTACGATACACGATATAAGCTACCGGCTCCGGAGTATCAACACCCCGTTCCAACAACATATTCGCGTATTCAAACGAGCGCACAGCCTTTCCTTTCCGAAGATAAGCGTATGCGAATTGATTAACAATATTAGGCTTCTTGAAAGACTTCACGTTAAAACGCTGCCCTTCAACCTCCAGAATTTTAATCACGTTCCGATTATTTTCAATCACCTCCCCTTCCTCGTCAAAACGACGGGGAATATCCAGAATAACCTTCTCCAGTGATTTATATTTCGGATTAATACGGCAATCCATCATTTCACCCGCTCGTAATTTATAAACGTGTAATCACATTCGTTTTTCTCGTCCGCCTGACAAGCTTCACGAGAAACTTCCTTCCACACTTCCGGGTCAACCGATGGGATCACCGTATCCCCTTCACACACCTGATGCACCACGGTCAGGTACAAACGATCGGCTTTATCCCATAATTTCTTGTAAATCATCCCACCCCCGGTCACAAATACCTCATCTTCATCCTTCGTCAATTCCAACGCTTCCTCCACGCTATGAACCACCTCACACCCCACGGCTTGAAACTCCGGATTTCGCGAAATCACGATATTTCTCCTGTTTGGCAAAGCCCGACCTATCGACTCGAAAGTCTTTCGTCCCATTAATATCGTATGCCCTGTCGTCAATGACTTGAAACGCTTCAAATCAGCCGACAACCTCCATATCAACCCGTTATCTCTCCCGATAACATTATTCTCTGCCGTCGCTACTATTATTGATAAAACCATGTACTAATTTTAAATTTAATGATTTTAGATTTTAGATTCGACCAATTCCGTGATTTCAAGATTTCAAATTAAGTGATTCCTACTCTCAGTTCTCACACCTTTTTTATAATCACCCAATCATTGAAACAACAATCTCTGAATCTATTCATCTTTTATTTTTTAGCTTTTAACTTACACGGATATCGCCCCCTTTATATGCGGATGGGGGGTATAATCACACAAGGTGAAATCTTCATACTTGAAATCGAAAATACTCTTCACCTCCGGGTTAATCTCCATCCGGGGTAGAGGACGAGGTTCTCGTGATAATTGCAACTTCACCTGTTCCATGTGATTCAAATAAATATGCGTATCCCCCAACGTGTGTACAAACTCTCCGGGTTTCAACCCGCACACTTGGGCCATCATCAGGGTCAACAAGGCATACGAGGCGATATTAAACGGAACCCCCAAGAAAGTATCGGCACTACGCTGGTAAAGCTGGCAAGACAACTTCCCGTTTGCCACATAAAATTGAAATAACGCGTGGCATGGAGGCAAAGCCATGTTTTCAATATCTCCGGCATTCCACGCACTCACGATCAATCGACGGGAATTCGGACTATGCTTGATATCATGCTCGACCTGTGAAATCTGATCCAGAAACGTCCCGTCCGCCTTGGGCCATGAACGCCACTGATAACCATAGATATGTCCCAGATCACCTGCCTCATCCGCCCACTCGTTCCAGATACTCACGCCATGATCCTGCAAATATTTCACGTTCGTATCCCCGTTCAGGAACCACAACAATTCATATATAATTGATTTCAAATGCAATTTCTTCGTGGTCAACAAGGGAAATCCCTCTTCCAGATTAAACCGCATCTGATGCCCGAACACGCTAATCGTGCCCGTCCCCGTGCGATCCTCTTTCACGGTTCCCTCTTTCATTATCCTATCCAGTAAATCCAAATATTGCCTCATAACAATTGAAAATTGAAAATTGAAAATTGAAAATGATTCAACGCTCAATTTGTTTATAGGACAAAGATACCGTTTTAATTTTAGATTTTAGAAGCTGTTTTGAATTCATTCCATGATTTTTTTAAGCATAATTGGGCTTCAAGGAAATCATTTCAAGATTTCCTCGATTACCAAAATTTCTGTACACCATTTTGATAAGTGAATATCCGTTCTTCAACACCTGTCGTCCAATTTCTAAGCCAGTATAATGCATTAGACGAAACATTATCATATTCCAGGTAAAAATCATTAGACATTTTCATCCCCAATGATTTCCAGCCATCCAGATCAAAGTAAAATAATTCATAAGTATTATCCGGGTAAATTCCATTACCATCAGACCTGGGCAAACAAACTAACTTAGACAACTTTACGGGATGCCCAAAGTTTATAACCAAAGGGTTAAATTCATTAAGAACGGTAAAAGTTAACGGATCATCATCAAGCAACATGCTATATTGTTCATCGACCTTAGCTTGTAGTAGGTTTCCGTTTTCATCATAGAAATAAATCTCGGCAATATGACTTTGTTCCGGAGAATATATTTTATACCATTGATATGTTTTATCTTTTAGATTGTTGACCGAAATAATCTCTTGCAAAGGTGTTTGTGCAAATTGAAAAACAGTATCGGCATCATTAAACGCTTGGGTAGAAGAGCCTTTAACAAAACATTTTTTCAACCTCTTGAAATAGAAAACCACGCTATTATAATTCTGAGGGTTCTTTCTAAACAAACGTATTTTTTGTATTTTCCCGGTATCCGGAATCAAATATTCTTTTTCTCCTTTAAAATTTAGAATAAACGGGTAATTATATGCCTGTATGTTATCTTTAGTCCTGTAATAAATTGGCAAATACACCGTATTGCGTGTCATTTTTGGGAAACACGCATTTTCATTCTTAACTTCTCCTATAGCTATGGATTTCCATGATAGATTGTTGAATACGCTTAAATAAACATGCACAGGAGAATCACGAATCATTTTGTTTGCCTCCACTTCTAAATCCACGGTCGGGCAGTACAAATCAGTAACATCTTTTTTAAAAGGATCGCAAAAGAATTCAGGAATATACTCATCGCCCTTGGGCTTGATAATCTTATTTTTTAAAAATGTTTTCCGATATATTTTACCAGGTTTTCGATCAAAAACAAGTTCTAAATGATTTTTATTGAATAGAACAGATGGTTCATTACACCAATAATGATAACCATTCCTGTTCGCATAACATGGGATGTAATCGATCATGGCAGGAATACCTAACGACCGTTGTTCAAACAAATTATTTTGCGCATTCAAATAGCAATCACCAAGAGAATTGATATCCAATAAAGTACGTCTTATTTGGAGATTCATTTGTGTCGACTCTTTCAACTTGAATTTAGCTATCAATCCGGATAAAGAATTGGTAAAATAGTCTCCTACCTTTTCCGATGGCATGTTAGAAGCGTAAACGTGCAGGGAATCTCGCCAAAGATCCAGTCGTTCATTCTCAAAACGGTATGGCAAAACATACTCCAAGAATTCATCAAAAGCGATCATGTCGAGCCACGAATATTTATATAGTAACTCGAATGACAAATCTATATGACGGATTAGAAAATCCGACGTGATATAGCGTAAATCTTCTTGAATCTGGGAATCTTCACCCGAAGATACAAAATGAGATAAACTAATATCCAATATTTTTTTATAGTAATAAGAACTGATAGAATCTTTATCAATTATTTCTCGATAATGATCTATAGTTTTACCTCTTAACGTGTAATGTCCCGGCATATTCTCGATAAGGAATTCCGCGGCTTTCAATTTTAAACTATCATCACATGCTGAATAGTGCTTTAGTACTTTTTCCAGTTCACACCTGTTCTCCCCGCTCAACACAAGAGCTTCTTCCAATTTGGATGGGGTAAATGTACAACAATTCATTATCGTGATAAGTATATAACAAAAGAGAATTTCATGCAAATAATATCGTTTCATAGCTCTCGTTTTTCAAAACTTGTTATTATTGTTTTTGTATATATTCTCGTGCTTCCTTTCTAGCTTTTAGAACCACGTTATTGACAACACGCACGGGCATAGAAATAATCTCTTTGCTCAATCTTGTACATTCTTCCCTATTTCCTTCTGCTTTATTCACGAGCAACAACCCGTACGTTGGAGATATATGATTAGGAGTCATTTTTTTAGCATACAAAAAACAATCACGAGCCGAATCAAGCTCTTGCTTGTACAGGTAAATCATTCCTAAATCACATAAAAGAGAAGAAGTCGGGGCAATATTTAATAACAATTTTTTAGCTTGCAGGGATGCGTTTATTTGATCGTGTTTTAAATATTGCTCACTTAATAGATAAAGAAAGTTTTTGTTATGCCTCATAAATGAATAATCTTTCGAGTTATCCCGGATATAATCACCATTTTTTAAAGAGTTGTATGCATGATTATACATCTGGTAAGATTTTACATTAAAAAAAATCCCGAAACCGACTACTCCCAGTAATAAAATCGTTGTCGACTTTTTCAAGATGAATTCAATGAATGGTTTTCTATCTTTTCCTAAAATGCCTATAAACACCGGAAAACATACTTTTATTGGAAAAATGGAGGATGGATAAGAAAACAGAGCGAATACGAATAAAGTGATCAAGCCTAGGCGGGCCACAAGCCCGTGTTTTATATTGTCCGTACCACGAAACGCATAAATGAGCAATCCGCTAAACAAAAGTAAACCGACAAGACCTTGTTCACAACTAACATGAATGAATTCGTTAAATGCAAGCATGTTATTATCCGCAATTAACGCCTCATTTCCCCCAACATGCTCATCTAAATAACATGCTTGACAAGGCATATAATTAGCGGCAAAACTCCCTATTCCATGCCCGAACACCGGGGCATCTTTTATCATGAACAGGCTCGAATTCCACGTTAATACCCGTACATCGGCTGATGCTTTTTTATAATAATATAAAGAGATCATCATAACGATGATTAAGATGCAAAACGATAATTTAATGTACCAATGTCGATAAAAAGGGCGATTGAAATAATTATTTGCGAATAAAAGACAAATCGGTACGATTACTGCTAACCAGGCCGCTCTTGAATCAGACAAGAGTAGAGCAACAATTTGAATGAATAGAATACATGGAAAGAATATATTTCCTTTAGTGATAGAATATTGTTTTGCTCTCCACATGAAAAGCCCTACAACAATAGATAAAGCGAGGAAACCACCGTAATGCCCCGGGTTTGAAAAACTTCCCGTTATTTTAAAGATTACATGATTTGACTCCAGTAAATTGACATATTGAAGCACTCCAATAACAGCCTGTATCGTCCCTCCCAACAACAAGGACACATATAGCACCCGTAGAAATTTATATTCAAGTAACCTAACCAAAACATATATAATAACCAACCCGAACCACTCACATACAATCACCGGGTTAAATATTACGTCCGAAACCATCATCCTTAAAACTCCATAACATATATATAAAGCAAAACAGACATCCACGATATTTATCTTCAACTTGGTATTTTTAAAACCTTTGTAGCACAACCAGTATATAAATATCGTAGAACATATTAAACTGGTCAAGAATATCGGTATCACCCCGTCCAAATCACTAAAGTTGCTAGAAATAACCGGCAGGAATGCCAACATACACCCGAGTACAACAGAGAGCGTGTAATTCAAATAATTATGGGGGATATTTTCCATCTAAAAAGGAATTTAGAAGTATCAATGGTATTCCGTGGATGAGTATATTTTTTATTCAATTTCATATTTATATCTACCACGAGCAACATTACTCGTGATAGATATTTTCCTATATCACTTTAAATCTTTCATAAAAGTAATGACAACCATAAATTTGAGATTTTTAATCTTGCGATCGGATTCGGATATATTCAATTTTAATATCTTCTTAAACTTAGTTTCCAGTTGAAACAACCTGTCAGGGGCAAATTTTGATAAAACAGGATTATCTTTGCGAAACACGAAATCCAATTCTAGGGCATTACCTGCTTTATCTACTAGCACGTTTACACTCAATGATCCCCGTACAGTTTTTAATTGATTCAACTCCTGCAACGTTAAAGCATCCTTAAATGCTTGTACAAATTCACTATACTCGTAATTACGAGTGCTTCCCAACCATCTATCCAACGGAACCATGCTACCATCTTCAAAATACATGTTCGAGAGCGTGTCCTTGTTTTGAATATTTCTCACTCTAATTATACGATTAGGCATAACATCCATGCAATAATAACTGGCGTTTTTTCCTTTAGTTGTATCACCTGGATGATACAACTCTTGCGCATCTAATCTTACAATCGCCAACATCGACAATAATAATAATAACAATAATGATTTCATAATTCTCTAATTTAATTTTTGCAATCTTCGGATAGTTTGTTAGCTGTACCAAATGTTCTTGCTGAAGATGATTCCGGATAATCTTTAGCATTATAGGTGGAGTTCTTTCTCATCTCATCAATCACATAATCATATGTAACATCGAGTCCGCTTTCTTTAGGAATATAACGAATGTCTAATTCTTCATTCAATACCATCATAGCCATCGTTATTGAATTACTAGGTAATTCTATTCTATTTGTCCTTAAAGCATATCAATATGTAATTAAATGAGCCTCTATCTCCAAATTTAATTTTCCTTGGGGATTAGGGGTTTGTTGAGTATGAAATAATTCATGTAATATGGTTACTTCTAGCATATTAATATCGCCAAAACTCTTTACCCTAAATTGTTTTGTATCATGATCTAATCGTCCGAGAGATTTCAAACTACTATCATAAATTAGTTGAATATTGTTACCGTTTAAAGCTCCAACAAGTCTTCCACCCATACAATCATGGTTGATACTATCTAACATTTTTTCAACTTTCTCCCATTGCTCTTTTGTCAAGTTTGATTTATTAGAGAAAATTCTCTTGGAGAGAGCTCCCCTATAATCACTTGATGGTGCACTTCCTCCACCAGTTCCAGTTTGGCAATTCCCCGGGCAAACGGAACTACCGCATTTCGGGCAATACCATTGTACAGGAGGAATAACAGGAGGCGGAGTAACACTATGACCACGACATTGATCTATGGGCAAATGACATTTGGGGCAATAAGTAACCGTTACCTCCGGAATATCTCCCGGGGGAACAGGAGTCCATCCTCCAGCTTCTCCCGATCTCGTGTAAATTCCCGCACTGTTCGCGTCCATCAGGGTGAACGTGCTTGAAACGCTTGCCGGATCAATATCTTTTTCCTCCATTCCCGATGCCCTTGCCAGTGCGACACGTTGTTGCCTGCCTTCCGTGAATTGGAAAGCATCAAGGCAATTCCCCTCAAGATCGGAAACGATCATCAAACCGGAGAACTCTTTTGGACTCAAAAAGCTACATGTCTGCGAAGATTGCGCGTGCATGATTTCGTATCTTCTATCTGTAATGATAGTCACCACAAAACTACGCATTTCTTCCAATTCATCATGTTTTTGGATGATTAATTTCGTCTCCACATTCGAAAGCCCCCCTTGACGCACCCCATCTTGGACACGAGAATAATAACTTTTCACGTACACGTCCCCGGTTAACGGAACTTCCAGCGAAGAAATAGCTCCACGCCTAACACATTGTCCCTCTTCCCAATTTGGAGTGATTACACGAGAGGACAACGCCATACTCCTTGCTAAGCCCTCCTTCTGTTTCCCAACACGGACTGTTTGAATGTCCGTTGCATTTTGTTCGAAAAATAGTCTCGCTTCTTTCGTGAAAACTCCCAGATCATCCACCATGTCAAGAATATCTTGAGAGCAACGGACAAAAGAGAATAACATGAAAACAGCAAAACTAAAACATAGCAATAATCTTTTTTTCATAATATTTGTTATTTAAGCAATACACAAAAATAACATAATCAAGGAATACATCCACAAAAAATATCTAAAATTTCATTCCACTTTCAACGTATATAGCCATATTTTCATACAACTCACCAACATTGATATATAACTATTTATTATTTCCTCATAATTCACGTATATTCTAATTATAAAACAAGCATTTTGAATTTTCTTAAAACTTGATTATATCAAAATTTCATTTTATCCGTTTCAATCTACTCAATTTATTTATCAAGTGATTTCAAGTTCAAGCCTTGGCCTCGATTCAACAATTATTCTTTAAAAAAACACAAGCTATTAAATGATTGTAGCATACCATATCACTCCTAACGCCTGCCTTAAAATATCCCGTTGTATCCGGGAGACCACCCGACAAGCTCACAATTTTCATACAAAATCTAAAATTCGACAGCGTTAAAAAAGAATAAAGCCCGTTAATATGGCGGTTAGGTGGCGGCTAAGTGGCGGCTAGGTGTAGGCGAACCCGCCTAATAGTGTGGCAACAACAGGGCAATAGTCTGTTGGAAAGATTGTTTTGCCAGAGAGAGAGCATGGCTCTCGTACAGGCATCAGTGAATGATACCAAAAACTTTGTTTTTATTTTTTCCGCACGATCATCAAACCGTGTCGAACGGGAAGTAATAAATTTGTTACCCGTTGATCGGCCTGCACCATATCATTGAAATCCAGGATTCCTTTGGTTTGAGCGTCCAACTTCACTTGCGGATCTGCCACCTTGCCATCCCACAACACGTCATCCGCGATAATAATCCCACCAGAACGTACCTTATCAAATACCAGACGATAATATTCGGAATATTCCCGTTTATCCGCATCAATAAAGACCAGATCAAACATTTCGTCCAGACGGGGTATAATCTCGCAAGCATCCCCCACGTGAAAAACGATTCGCTCCTGCAAACCACTCTTCCCGATATAACGCCGGGTAAAATCTTCCAGTTCGTCATTTACATCTATCGTGTGCAGAACACCGTCTTCCCCCATGCCGGAGGCCATAGCGATCGCGGCGTATCCGGTATACGTCCCGATCTCCAACACTCGCCGGGTCCCGATCATCTGACAAATCATCCGGAGAAATTGTCCCTGCAAATTCCCGGACAACATCCGCGGGCGCAACACGTTCAGATGCGTTTCCCGCGACAACTCGACCAACACGTCACTCTCCGGTTCGCTATGAGCCTCGATATATCGTTCCAACTCAGGATTCAATTCCAGCATACCCAACGTTTATTTATAAAGTAATACAGACTGTTTTTCCAGGTCAAATACCTCCTTGGCCACCTTGACTAGCAGTTCCGGGGTAATCTCCTCGACCTGCGTGTATATGTCCTCCAAACTATCCACCTTGTCATAAATCAAGAAACTTTTCCCGATCGACAACATCAAATTCTCATAGTTCTCGGACGAAATCGCCAACTGCCCCACCATTTGCGCCTTCGCTCGCTTCAATTGCACCGGGCCCAACTTCTCCTCGTAGAGGGCGCGCATCTCCTTTTTACACAGGTTCAGGCACCACTCGACATTCTCCGGGTCACAACCGAAATAAATCATCGACACCCCCGTGTCCGAGTAAGGCGTGTAGGATGCCTCGATATTATAAGCCAACCCGTATTTTTCGCGGATGTTCAGGTTTAACCGGGAATTCATGCCCGTCCCCCCGAGTAAATTCATCAGCAACGACAAGGCCAAACGGTTGTCCTCCGTGTAATCATAAGCGATATTCCCGATAATACAATGACTCTGGTGGGTCTCCCTGTCCAACTCCACGAAACGGGGAGTGTAAATCTCCGGTTTGATCCGGGTTCGCAAGGGGGTTCCGCTTGCATAAGGCGAAAAATATTTCTCGACCAAACGCACCAATTTCTCAAACGGGATATCACCCACCGAGCTGATCACCATGCGATTCGGGAAATAATTCCGTCTCACGAAATCCAGCACCATATCTCGTGAAATCCGTTCCACGGAAGGCTCATCGCCGAGGATATTCCGACCGATCGGGTAACCCGAATAAATCAATTCCTCGAAATCGTCAAATATCAACTCGCCCGGATTATCCTTGTACGAGTTGATCTCGTCCAGCACGACATCCTTCTCCTTCTCGATCTCCTTTTCCGGGAAAACAGAATGAAAAACAATATCAGCAAATAACTCCAACGCCCGCTCGTAATCTTTCGCCATGAATGTCGCGTACACGCAGGTATCCTCTTTCGTGGTGTAAGCATTCAACTCTCCCCCGACATCCTCCAAACGGCTTAATATATGATAGGCTTTACGCTTCTCGGTACCTTTAAAAATGACGTGTTCGATAAAATGAGCCATTCCCAGCTCATCTTCTCGCTCATCCCGACTCCCCACGTTTATAATCAAACCGCAATAAGCGGCTTTATTCGGAACATAATTATGGATTAGTCTTAACCCATTAGCAAATATGTGTGTTTGATACATTTTATTGAATAAAAAGACTCCCTCCCGACAAATTCAAATTCACTTTTCCCGCGTATTTTTTATCCCCGATAAACCCGGTCTCCAACACGGTATTCTTATCCGTAGTCGGCTTACTCTCCAAGGTTACTCCCTGGGGTAATTCAACTTTCAGATTCTTATTACGAGCGATTTCCAGCGTGTAACCGCATCCCTCCATGAAGGTCAACCCGACTTTCGTTGAAGAACCTTTCACGTCAACCGAAGAAAACGAGAAATTAATGTTACGCACGTTCAATTCACCCCAGCGCATATCCATCCGGATCGACCCACCGACATCCTGCACGTCGTATTTCGTGTAAAAAGAATTCCCGTCCAAGTTCTCGATCAAACCCAGGTAACAAGTCCCCCCGGAAGTTTTCAAGGAAAGATTGTCGGCCTCCATTAATTGCAATGTCGTCGAGGTACAATCCAGCTTCATGTCTGTCCCCTCCCCGATTTTCACCTTGCAAGACTTGAACTCGGCGTTCATTTTTTCCACTTTTTCCACCTCGAATTCCCCTTTATTCTGCTTTACCGAGAATTCGCCCCCGGTCACGGAATTCGCCTTGAAGTTACCGGACACGATCTCCACGCTCAAATCTCCCGTGAAATCCGAAGTCGAGACCCCGCCATCAGTACTTACCAAACGAACCTTTTTCCCTCTAGGCACTTTAATATGATAATCTATACTAACTGTCACCCCGGCAAACATTTGACGCAGGCTCATATCTTTCCGGAATAGCGTCTCCACGTTCAGAACGCCCCCCTGTTCCTTGGCTGTAATTGAGATATATTCCAGAATCTCGTCAACTTTGGCTTTTGTTTTAGCCTCTACCCACACGGAAGCCGTTATCGCAAACTCGTCCCCTTCTTGCCGGACATCTATGTTCCCGTAACGATTCGTGACCGTCAACTCGTTGAACGAGGCTGCCGGGAAACTCTTCTTGAACTCCTTCGATCCTTCTTCCGCCCACACGTTCACTCCTAATAAAACAGCTATTGCCAAAAATAAAATACTTTTCATCTTTATCGATTTAATCCATCCTAAACCCGTTTCCTCTCTCAATCGCCAATTATCCGATCTCTTCGTTTTCCTCCACTTCTTTGTACCGGACCGCGAGATAAGCGATCATCCGGCTAAATGTTTCCATCGCCATTGTCGTTTGCGAATTTATCTCTTTTTTCTGTAATCGCAACATTAAATGCCCATAAAGAGCATGAAAGGCTAATTCCACGTCGGAAACATCTTCCGGCAGGTTAGCTTTCCGGCGATAATCCAGCAAATTGTTAGCGGCCATAAAGAACAACTGCTTGTATTTCATATCCTGCACGTTATGCAGCAAATGGAAATGCAACTCCGTCAACTCATTCACCATATTCTTGACAACCTGCACGTGCCCGCTCTTCACCACTTCTTCTTTCCGCATCATCTCGATCAGGTTGTCATACCAATCACTGATCTCTTTCCGGGTATCGTCCTCCACCTGAAACTGGCTTACCACGTTCTGATTCACCAATTGAATATCCATCCGCATCGCTCTCAACATATCCTCTACTTGCCACATATACAGGATATATTCGGCCACATTGCTCTTTCTCTTTTCACGCGCGATCAACATATTTATGATTTTAGATTTATGATTTCAGATCAAGTGATTTCCTCACACAATTCTCATGCTCTTTTATAATCACCGAATTATTCAATCGGCAATCACAAAATCGACTTGTTCTAGATTTCTTTAAGTTTATCAATCAACCTCCGGTCTCGCTTGGTCGGTCTTCCCGTGCCTCGATCCCGACTTTCGAACTGCATGAAAGTTCCCCGAAGGATATCCAGTTTCTCTTGCGGGGTAACCTCTTCCACGAAATCCACGGCCAATTGTGCAGACATCCGTTTATCGGTGATCTGCTTCACAACATATTCTCGTTCTATCGGCGGGACCCGGACTTTCACGATATCACCGACTTTTACTTCACGAGAGGCTTTCACGTGTACATCCCCGATAGACACATGACCTTTTCCGCAAGCCTCTGCTGCTAACGACCGAGTTTTAAAAATCCGGACAGCCCATAACCATTTATCTACCCTAACTTTTTCCACCGTCTATTTTTTTACTATTATGATTTCAAAGCTAATACTTATTCCTTAAACAACAAAACAGAAACGCTGCACTTTAGTCTATAAAGTCCATAAGGTCCATAAAGTTGAGCCTTTGGCTCTTAAAGTTCATAAAGTCCATGGACCCCTGCGGGCGCTTTGTCAACGGCAGCTTTGCTGCCGAATCACTTCATCGGAAATCATTAATCAAGAAATCAATAACATCTAAAATCGTAAATTATTACACAGGCTCATCGTCTTATCGACCCCGATAAACACGAAATTCTCGATCACCTCGCCACAATGTTTCAACATGGCGGGAAAACGCTCTTCTTCATCAGGTCCCCATTCTCCCAGCACGTAATCCACCTGCTTCCCCTTGGGAAATTCATTCCCGATGCCGAAACGTAAACGGGTATAATCCTGTGTTCCCAACAACTGGTTGATACTTTTCAAACCGTTATGTCCGCCGTCACTCCCTTTGCTTCTCAAACGTATCGTTCCGAAAGGCAACGCCAGGTCATCCACCACGACAAAAAGATTGGACAACTCGATCTTTTCTTTCTGCATCCAGTAGCTGACGGCTTTACCGCTAAGATTCATATACGTGTTCGGCTTCAACAAAATTAAAGTACGACCTTTCAGTTTCACGGTAGCCACTGCCCCGTAACGCATATCTTCAAAAACAGTATTGGACGCCTTTGCGAAGGCGTCCAATACTTTAAATCCGATGTTATGTCGTGTATTCTGGTATTCGGGACCTATATTGCCCAATCCCACAATAAGATATTTCATCTGTCTATTTTTTCAATCTACTATTGAGCGTTTTGTGCAGCTCTGGCAGCTCTAGTCAATTTAACCTGAGCAACCACAACGCTCTTGGCATTCAACAACTCAACACCTTCCACGTGAACATCCTGTACTTTGATAGCCTTACCAACACCCAAAGAAGTAACATCAACAACTATTTCATCCGGCATGTCTTTCGGAAGAGCTTTTACTTTCAGTTTACGGGTAATAAGAGCCAATTTACCTCCGGCTTGAACTCCGGCAGCAAAACCGGTAACCCGAACAGGAATTTCCATGGCAACAGGTTTATCCTCTGAAGTCTGGTAAAAATCAATATGTAACGCTCTGTCTGTTACCGGGTGAAATTGAATATCTCTCATCACGGCGCTATAAGCGTTACTGTCAAGATTCAAATTTACCAAGTAAACATTAGGAGTATAAAGAAGTTTCTTCAAATCTCTTTCAAGAACAGCAAAATGAACATTTGCTTCTCCACCATAAAGAACACACGGAACTTTTTCTTCACGTCTTACAGCCTTAGTTGCTTTTTTGCCCAAGTCGTTTCTTACTTCTCCTTTTAATTCAAATACTTGCATAATACTTAAATTGCTTGTGTTACTCAAATCCAGACTGATGCCCCGGGGTTTTAAGCCACGTCTGTATTCCCATCACACGGTTTTAATTTTATATCCCCGTACTAAAATGAGCCGCAAAGGTAAAAACAAATTACCAGAATCACAATACTTTTCTCCTTTTCTCAAGTTTACAATCAATATAAATAAGCATTTACACGTCGAAGTACAACACTCAAAACAACAGCCTGAAAATCAACACCTAAATCTCGAATATCGCTTTATTTCAATGACCTATTTTCACAGCTGACAACCCTTTTTATTTCGAAAAAGTTTTTTGTTTCAATTATAGGTCTTATTTTTGCGTCATTATTAACAAACAAATTTTATTAGAAATGGCTTACGTAATATCTGATGATTGTATTTCTTGTGGAGCATGTGAATCAGAGTGCCCGGTAGGAGCAATCTCTATGGGTGATGATCACTACCAAATTAATGCTGATGAATGTATCTCATGCGGGGCTTGCGCTGGTGTATGTCCTGTTGGAGCTCCGAAAGAAGCTTAATCATCATAAAAAAGAAAAATAAAGAGACTGTTCAACCGACAGTCTCTTTTTTTATTTCCCGGAAATCACGAGATCCATCCGGACATCCAGTTCATCCACCGGGACCTCCTCCACGAGTTGAAACCCGAAACAGATTCCCACCTTTCGGGCAACACGAGTTTCTTTCAGGATCTTGTCATAATATCCCCGGCCCCGGCCTAAGCGATTTCCCCGGTGATCAAAGGCCACACCCGGCACCACGATCAAATCAATAGCATCGTAATCCGTGTATAGTTCCCCGACAGGCTCCAATATACCGAAAGCCTCCCCCGGTTGTAGGGATTCCATCCCGGTGAACACCCGCAATTCCAACACGTCACCTTTCACGCAAGGCAACAGAACCGTCTTCTCCCCTGCCCATTTACACACGTAATCATGCGTGAATACCTCGTCATCCATAGACCAGTAAAGCAACACGGTACGGGCATCCTGAAAGATCGCTTTCCGCTCAAGCTCCTCCCACAACGGGCGGGACATTTCTATTTTCTGTTCCAGCGAATACTGGTTTTTCAAAGCCTTAATCTGTTTCCGTAATTCTTTTTTATCCATAATCTATAAACTTCCCTGAATATTTATTCATTATTTTCTGCAAAATTCGTACTTTTGCGCCAATAAACAAAGCAAGCTGCCAAAGAGTTATCAATTATATTTTGCAGCTTGCAATCAACCATTCCCGACAGGGGAAACAACGTGCAGGATTATGAAAATAGCGATACCTCAAATCAACTATCACATCGGTGACATTTCCGGAAACAAGGATCTCATTATAGCCGCCATTAAAAAGGCCAAAGCCATGAAAGCGGAACTTGTTCTATTCCCGGAACACGCGATCTGCGGGGCTTATCCCCAAGACCTTTTCGACAAAGAATATTTCATAAACGAGTGTCGCATGAGCATCGAGCAAATAGCCGAACAATGTCACAACATATCGGCTCTAATCGGTTGCCCGAACCTGGATCTGGAAGACGGGATATTAATGAACGCCATGTTTTTCATCTACGACGGGGAAGTCCGGGGCGGTGTCAACAAGACCATTTTAAGCGATTACGACATTTTCGACGAGAGTCGGTACTTTATTCCGGGAGCATCAAATACTCCCTTACGCTACAGGAACCAGAACATCCGTGTCATTTTTGATGAATACGAATCCAACATGATCGAGAAGACAGACTCTTTTATCGTTCACGTCGGCTCCACGCCTTTCACCACGGAAAGTTACGCGTACCGGAAAGAAAGCTTATCATACATTGCCCACAAGCAAAAATGTCCTCTCATCTCGATTAATCACGTGGGTGCGAACACCTCCTTGATTTTTGACGGAAATTCCATGGTATTTAACGGGAAAGGGATTTTAACGCATAAGTTGGCCGCCTTCAAGGAAGATTTTATCCTGATTGACACGGACAGGTTAATGAATGCCCCTGCAGTGAAAGAGAATAAACCGGAAACCATCGCTCTCATACACGAGGCCTTGATTTTAGGGATAAAAGACTTTTTCCGTAAAAACGGGTTCACGAAAGCCGTACTCGGACTTTCCGGCGGTATCGACTCGGCTCTTGTTGCCGCTCTGGCAACCGAGGCTCTGGGTAAAGAAAACGTGCTCGGCATCCTGATGCCTTCGCATTTTTCAACAGATCATTCCGTGACCGATGCCGTTGACCTGGCCAAAAACCTAGGGATCGCTTACGAGACATTGCCTATAAAAGAAGTATATGATGCCTATATCAACACCCTGCACCCGGTCTTCAAAGACGCCCCGTTCAACGTGGCCGAAGAGAACCTACAAGCCCGTATCCGCGGAGGTTTGGTCATGGCGATTTCCAATAAATTCGGGCATATTCTGTTAAACACCTCCAACAAAAGCGAGGCCTCCGTGGGTTACGGAACCCTTTACGGGGACTTGTGCGGCTCCCTGTCCGTGCTGGGTGACGTGTATAAAACCGACGTGTATAAATTATCCCGCTACATCAACCGGGAACGGGAAATTATCCCGGAGAACACGATCACGAAAGCTCCCTCGGCAGAACTTCGCCCCGGTCAAAAAGATCAGGATTCTCTACCGGATTACGACACGCTGGATGCCATATTGAAACTGTATCTTGAAGAAAATCAATCCCAACGAGAAATTATCGGGAAAGGATACGCCCCTGAAGTCGTGGAGAAAACACTTCGACTGGTGAATCGGAACGAATACAAACGGGCGCAATGCCCACCCATACTCAAAATCAGTAAAAAGGCTTTCGGCAGCGGACGCCGGATGCCCCTTACTGCTAAATTATAATCAACGGATAAGAGAAAGAGCTTATGAGAACGATAAAAGACAAAGAGTTACACGAAAAATATTGTAACATCTGTATTGATAGTCCCAACTCCCTCTTCGCCACGCTCGACGAAAGTAGTAAAAGTATTATTCGCCAAACCAGCATCTGCAAGATGTACCGGAAAGGCGACCTGATCTACGAAGAGGGAAACAAACCTTTCGGGTTGATTTGTCTGATTACCGGGAAAGCCAAAATTGCCAAAAAAGGAATTGCCGGAAGAGAACAAATCGTCCGTATGGCAAAACCCGTCGGCTTCATCGGTTACCGGGCATTCTTCGCCGAGGAAATCCATATCGCTTCAGCCGAAGCCCTCGAAGATTCTATCGTTTGTATCATGAAGACCGAATTGATTTTCGGTATCGTGCGCAGTAACTCGGATGTCGCCATGAACGTGATCCGTGCCCTCGCTACCGACCTCGGTTTTTCGAACCGCCGAACGGTTACGCTCACGCAGAAACATATTCGCGGTCGCCTGGCCGAAGCCCTGCTTGTACTAAAAGACACGTACGGTTTCGAGGACGATAACATGACGTTGAAAATATGCCTTCCCCGGGAAGATATTGCCAATCTCTCGAACATGACAACCTCCAACGCTATCCGTACCTTATCCAACTTTGCCTCGGAGGGAATTCTTGAACTTTCGGGCAAACAGATCAAGATCACGAACATGGAAGCGCTGGAAAAAGTCAGTGACATGGGATAAATTCATCCCAACAACTGACGAACGCATCGACTAATGGTCTCGTAATCAAACCCACGACTCAAAGCAAAGCGGAAAAGCTTTGCTTTTCGCTTGTAAAGATCATCCTCTTTCAAGCTTTTATTCTTTTGCTGCAATAAAGACAGACAGATCGTATCGCTCTGCTCCTCCGGCAAAGTAGCCAAAGCCTCGTCGATAATAGTATCAGCAATATGCTTCTGCCGTAACATCAGCCCTATCTTCAATTTTCCCCAACGATTAAAACGATGTTTATCCCGGGCATACGCTTCCGCAAAGCGAAGATCATCCACGAAACGATTCTTCACCAGAAACTCCATGATCGCGGCAATATCTTTCTCCGCTAACTCCCAACGTGCCAATTTGGTCATCACGTCAAAACTGCAATACTCCTTCTTGCTACATTGTCCCGCTATAATATTCAAAGCTTTCTTCGCATCCACTATATAAAAAATTTAGAATTTAGAATGAATTGATTCCGAGAGTCGACAGCACAAACTGTCGTAAACAAAGCGCCAGGCCGGGATCCACAGACTTTATAGACTTTAAGGACTTTATGAACCCTTTTTAGCTTTAACCATTCTTTCCCTTTCATTAATATCCCTTCGTAATTCCACCTCCCGGTATCCCATATCCCGGAGTAATTGAACGGTTTCTTTTCCAAATGCCTCGTTGATCTCGAAAAACAACAACCCTTCCGGCTTCAGATAACGCAGCCCGAATGCGGCAATCTTTCGATAAAACAGCAACGGATCGTCATCCGAGACAAACAGAGCCCGACCGGGTTCGTAATTCAATACCCGGTCATGCATCAAAGCTTTTTCGGATTCCCTCACGTAAGGCGGATTACTCACGATCACGTCAAAACGAGCCCACTCCCACTCCTCGTAATGCATAATATCACGTACCCCAAATTCCACTTCCACTCCATTTTGCCGAGCGTTATCACTCGCTTGCCGCACGGCTTCCGGTGAAATATCCACCCCGTACAACTGCAATCCCTTCACCAATTTTCCCAGCGACACGATAATACACCCGCTTCCCGTACCAACATCCAGCACCTTCATCCCTGACTCCAAACCCGATTCCGTCATCCACATCACTAACTCTTCCGTTTCCGGACGAGGGATCAACGTATCGCTATTTAATTGGAAATCAACGCCAGCAAACTCCGTCTCTCCCAATATATACTGAATAGGTTTATCCGTTTTCAACTCAGCCACGATCCCGCAAAATTTATCAATAAAGCTTTTTGCTAAAAATTCGTGTTTTTTAAGATGTATTTCTATATTTGTATAATGCAACATCTTACAAAAGATGAGCGTGCATAAACTTTTTATTTCATGCTCATTATAGGTATCTTTTAGCTCCTGTAATGCGTATCGTTGTAAATCAAACATCGTATTCATAAAACAAAGATACGGTTTAATTGAAAATTGACAACGCGGAAGTGAATATGAAAAGTATAATTGTTTAATCAAAATTATGAAAGAATATTGGTTCGTAGGATGAAATTTAACTTGTAACTTGCGAACCTGTAACTTGTAACTCGCCCAAGGCGAACTAAATTTATTGCGTGAACTGGAAAGGTATTGCGATTGACTTTGGAGGATTGTTGTATATTCTCACGATCTCGGCGATCATATACACGATCATACTGGAAAATAGAAATCCGGTACGTACACTCGCGTGGATACTCGTACTCGTGCTACTCCCCGGTATCGGCTTGCTCTTCTACATCTATTTCGGGATGAATTACCGGAAGATCAAAATGTTCTCCATGAAAGGACTGGGTGACTTCAAGTGGTTGCAATACATGAGCGAAGACCAGAAACAACGTATCAAAAAGGCCGAATTGCTGAAAAAAGAAGATATGGAAGCCGTCAAACCCTTGATGACCCTACTCCTGAACAACAGCAAAGCCCTGCTTTCCCGTAATAATACCATAGAAATACTAAACAACGGGGAAGAAACTTTCGGTTCCATTTTCAAGGCTATCGCGAAAGCAAAAAAATACATTCACCTCGAATATTACATTATCGACAAAGGGGAACTCGGGGGGAAATTGAAAGAATTACTCGTGGCCAAAGCCAAGGAAGGCGTGGAAGTCCGGGTGATATATGACGACGTGGGTTCATGGAAATTACCCAAATCCTATATTCGAGAAATGCAAGCGGCCGGGATACAAATCTACCCGTTCCTTCCCGTGCGTTTTCCCCTCTTCACGAACAAAGTAAATTACCGGAATCACCGGAAAATCGTGGTCGTTGACGGGGATACCGGGTTCATCGGGGGATTGAACTTTGCCGACCGATACCTGCATGGCTTGCCCGGTATCGGAATTTGGCGGGATACCCACCTAAAAGTGAAAGGAGAGGCCGTAACCTCTCTACAAGTCGTTTTCCTATTCGACTGGTACTTCGTCCGTCAGGAACTTCTGCTAAATAAAGCGGAATACCTCCCCAACAAAAAAGTGGACGGGAATGTCGTGGTGCAAACCGTCGCTTCCGGTCCCGATAGCGACTGGACCTCCATACAACAGGCTTACTTCACGCTAATCAACATGGCCAAGAAGTACGTCTTCATCTCCACGCCCTATTTTATGCCGGGAGAAACCACCATCAATTCGCTGAAAACCGCCGCCATGAGTGGCGTCGATGTCCGCATCATGATTCCTTACAAATCAGACTCTTTATTGACATACTGGTGTACCCGTTCCTACATTGAAGAACTACTGGAAGCCGGCGTACGGGTATTCCAATATCGTAAAGGATTCAATCACAGCAAAGTCATCGTCATGGATGGCTTTGTTTCCTCCGTGGGAACTGCCAACATGGACATTCGTAGTTTCGAACAAAACTTCGAAGTCAACCTCATCATCTACGATCGCAACGTCAGCCGTCAACTCGGCGCCGACTTTCTCAACGACCTGAAAGAAAGTTCCGAGGTCAGCCTCCACCAATGGAAATTCCGCCCGAAACGGGATAAAATCCGGGAATCTCTAGCCCGGCTCTTCGCCCCGTTACTCTAATTTTTCAAATACCCCCCCACGACATCCGCCAGGATTCCCTGTCATTCATCTCTTGTTACCCTGGATACTTTCACGGCATCAGCACATATAAAGTGCCATTTCTCCCCACGATCATCAAGAATCACCTTCGTTTCTCCCTTATCCAAATGATACACCCCCAACGAAACCCATCCTCTTTGCCTCATTCCTAAATCCAGAACAACCTCTTGCCGCTCTTCTCCTCGAAGTATCGTGTAAAAATATTGAAGTTCCTTTGCCTCCGATGGTTCATAATTCAAAAATTCATGAATCAACGTGAACACCTCATACTCTCCCGGTTCTTCTATCGGGACGGTCCATTCCGCCCGACATTCCCCGTGTCCTCCCATTTTATAATACATGCTACGGATTGTATCTCCCCAATATACCCCCGAATAGGATTTCGTCCATTTCGACACCCCAGCCTTGGGCCCCCCGGATGAACGGGCAACTACATCCGCTTTATTCGGAAATATTTTCTGTAACCACTTTTCCGGTAAAGACACCAGTTGAAAATCCGCAGACTCGTTATCAACAACAATCTCCCCTTCCGCAGGAGCAAAAGCAGATTTTTCCGCATCAAAAATACCGTAACACGTATCGTTCGTCTGTTGAACAAAATATCGCCCATCGTTCAAAACATCCATTTCAACATGAACAAACCCCGGAATATTTTGCGATATTCCCAAATCAATCACAAAATAACCCGCTGATCCTAAAAACAGTCTTACCTGTTTACATTCTCCCCCATCCAAGTGAAAAAGACGCCGTTCTTCCCTTCCCCTGTCTTCCGAAGCAAAAATAACAGATACCACACCTTTCCCCGGCCCCTTGTTCCATATCTTAAATTTCCCGACTGTCGCCCGCTTCCCCTCATTCAAAATACATTCAATCGACGCGTCTTCTACCTGATACACGACATCTGGACAAGATTCATTATACCACCCCGGAAGGATCGTCATAATATCCACATTCAAAGAATCTCTTAATTCCGATACAAATTGTTTTAGCTCCACCTCTCCCCTGTTATGTCCACGAAACTGATTCAAGAAAAGCCATAATTGCTCCCGGGAAGTGTAAGTTTCTAACACGCCCAAAAGTTGGCGGGATTTCATATCCAAAATCCGTTCCCAGACATCCGGGGGTAAGGTAGCATCACTCAAAGCATCTTTTAAACTATGAGATTGTAAATACTCGTAAACATATTGATCTTCCTTGTTCGCAAAAAGAGAATATCCCACTCTTTTCTCGTCACGTCCCTCCCTGAGCCATTTTTTATAGAGTATATCCACAACCGGATAATGTTCCGATTTGATATATAAATCCGGCTCTTGCAACAAAGACAAAGCGTTAAGCAAACCCTCTGTTTTTTCCCCCGGACGACTATCAATTCCTGTAAACCTGTAAAGAAAGGGATTCCGCAAAGATTGTCCTTTTGTAGAGGCAAAATTGAGTATCATATCAGTGAACATACTCTCTTCCACACATTTCTCATTTCCTTCACATCTTTTTCCTTTTCCCATCGCAAATCTTTTATACTGCCGGGGAGCTTCCACGTATTTTCCCCGAATCGCCCGTTCCGGAAAAAAGATCATTCCCGGTTGAACCAAGGCACTCTTATCCCTTATCGGATCACCGTACGAAGTTATTGATAAAGGAACTTCCGCTAAAATCAAATTACTTTCAGGTGAAGAACACCAATCATGACGCAATAGCACATCGGCAATCTTCCCATTTCCATTCAAGTTACCCACATGCAAATTACCATAACGATTTTCCACGATATTCCTTACATCCTTTTCATTCAAGCGGGTAAAAAAAAGCGGGACAAAATCCTTCTCCCTAAAACAATATAACTTTATCACAAACCCACTGGTCTGTACCTGCCTGCACACGTAATCTCCCCCACAAAGGCTTATCCCTTCCAATGGATTTGGATTCACAAACCGTAATGTATCTCCCTTCCGTTTCCGTACCCCCTGAGACAACACGACCGGATGCTCCGGCTCGATTACCGTCAAGCGGTAACGAGTATAATTTCTTCTCACAATCTTTCGATTCACGGGACTATCCATCAAAGCAACCGGATACCAGCCACACTCCGGAGGCAACCAGGTAAACCGGTGATCCACCATACAGTAACGATTCCCGAACTGAAAGAATGGATCCTCTCTTGTTCTATCATAATAGTGATCGTCCGGCACGGACAGGTAACAATATCTTTCATCAATCTCTCCGGTATACTCAAGATGTAACCTCACGGAATCCACTCCCACCATTTTCCGATCTATAACAATAACCTGATGATCCCGAAAAAACTTTAATTGTTTCTCATTCTCACTTACCGATGTCACCTTTAAACCCGGATTCAAAAACAAAATAACCCGTGGCACTTCTTTCATTTCGGAATTACAGAGCAACATATCACTTTTCAACGACAGGCACTTTCCCGTCTGTCGATAAATAATATCATGCTCCACCACCCGACAAGTTCCTCCCTGCCAGTAATCAGTATAAGTATTGCGAAATATTTCTCGCATCACACCTGTCCGGTAGTAAGAATATGTTCTTATCACACCGCACATTACTCCCAGCCCAACCAACAAATACCCCGTTCGCCTCCAACGAGAAATTTCCGTTAACGAATTGGGCAATCGTTTCAACTTACAAACACTCATACAAACACATCCTATACCTACAAATAGAAAAGCAAACCGATGTAACAAATAAAAACACAAATCCACGTGCCCCGTTATCGCGGAAAAGAAATTAGGTATCTTGCTTCCCATACTATCTAAAGAACCATGAATGACATCCGGAAACACCACTACCGTTAGCCCCAACAAGACTAATAAAAGAACCTGTCCCCACACTTTATTACCCCGAAGAATAAATGAAATCCATCCACTTAACCCGACCCAAAAAACTAAAGAGGGGATCGTCAAGGTAAAAAAATAAAACACATACACCAAAGGATTCCATGGTGCTTCACTCGCAACCAAATTCAAAAATGAACAACACAAGATTATCAAGATATTCAAGCCCAGCAACACGCCTATCGTACCCAAAAACTTTCCTAACAAGTAATGTCCGTTACTTACAGGACGGGCATGAATACATTCCAAAGCTCCCCGTCTAGATTCCCTAACAGGATAATCCGATACCAGAAAAATAACAAGAAATGCTTGCATTATATTAAAAAAGTAAGCGTTTACAAGCGACATGGAGGAGGCCATCGCTACCATCGTCCAATTATATGCCATACCGTTTCCTTGCATAAATACTTGTATCAAAACAATAACAAGCAATATTACACATGCAAGGACACGAAATACAACACTCCTCGCCGTCGCCAGCCCCTCGTATTTTGCAACAGTCATAATATCACGCATATCCTTGTATTAATGATTTAGCTAACCGAAAAAATCCATTTTTCAGGCAACACGCAAGCTAACAATTTACAAAAAATAAAAAAATCATTTTCTTTTTCTTGTTCATTCCAAACGAGTATTGTTCCACGCAAACTGGTTAGTAACACCATAGTTGGCAGAACCACAACTTCTCCTCTACGTTCCTCCGACACTGTTATATTAATACGCTGAGCCAAACACCCGATCGCACTTATTTCAAAAATATACTCACCTGCATCTAAAAATTCAAATTGTAAACGCCCTTCTTCTTCCCACACGTAATATTGACTTCCTTCTTCAAAGACCTCTATAAGTTTACAAATTGGCGTAATTCTCCTCCCGTCATCCGCTAAAACTTCCATGCTTACCAAATCATCACGATATACATGATAACCAAATACCTGCATCACTGCACCTATAAGCAAAACTAATAAAAACACTTTTTTAATAATAATTCCTTTCATAACTTTCTATTTTTAATTAGTAATGTAATGAAAATAATCACCCTCCTTAGTGCAGTGTAAATTACAAAAAATAAATCAAAAAACGATATGTTTATTTGCATTTTTTTCAATTATATAAAATTCAAAACTATGAATAATAATATACATCAAAAATCAGCAATATTTATTTTTCAAATCAAACCCAATATGAGGAGTGATAAGTGAGAAATAAGCTCTCACAACCCCGTCTCCGACATTCGTTCTACAGCCCAAACACAGTCCCCAAACGGCTATAAACTGTAGGCAAAACGTCTGTCATACGCTTGTGGTGCCTTATCTCTCCCTTAACACCCCCCAAACTCTATTAGACCTCCCCTAAATCCGCCACAATAATAAAAACATCCATATTTATCATCGTAACGGTAACCCCATGCCAATTCAAGCCAATACACGCCAATTAATCCTCGCTGGAAATTTTCTTCATTCCCCGTGTAAATCTAACCCCTAAAATCCGTAGCTTTGTTTCTGTAAAAACAACACTATTGAAAATTGTAAATCTTTCATTTTCAATTTTCAATTTTCAATTTTCAATCATTATGAAAGAGATTGCCGAAATCATTAACGGTACTTTACATGCCGGAACACCCGTGGAAATTACAGAATACAGCATTGACAGCCGTTCTGTTGTTGATCCGGCTCACACCTTGTTCTTTGCCTTAAAAGGGAATAACCACAACGCTCATGACTATATACACACGCTTTACGCTGACGGGGTTCGGGCTTTCGTGATCAGCGAATTCCGGGACTCGTTCCGTCAATTAGCGGAAGCGAATTTCATTATCGTGCCCGATGTTCTGGCCGCCCTGCAACTACTGGCAGCCTACCATCGCCAACAAGTACAAGCCGAAGTCATCGGGATCACCGGGAGTAACGGGAAAACCGTCGTGAAAGAATGGCTCTACCAACTATTGGCCAACGACTATTTCGTCTACCGGAGTCCCCGCAGTTATAACTCCCAGGTGGGAGTACCCCTATCTCTATTGGGAATAGCCCCGAAAGCCGACATAGCCATCATCGAAGCCGGTATCTCCCAAAGAGGAGAAATGCAGCGCTTGCAACAAATGATTCGCCCAAACATGGGAATCTTCACTCACCTCGGAGACGCTCACGCGGAGAATTTCTCCTCCCAACAAGAGAAACTAGCCGAAAAAGCATTATTATTTTCTTCCTGCAAATGGATTATCGGGCAAGATGGTGAAGCCCTTGACTTCATCAAAACTCAAGTGCCGCCAACCACTTCGTTCCTAACCTGGGGAGAAAACCACACGGCCAATGTCCAAGTGAAAACACTAAACGTGAATTCGATTCACCGGGAAGTTGAGGTTACCTATCAATACAAAACATTCGTACTCGAAATTCCGTTTGCCGATATTGCTTCTTTCGAAAACTGCATGAACGCTGTATGCGTGTTATTATTGAAACAACAGGAACCGTCAAAGATCACGGAAAAGGTGGCTCGTCTTTCAGCCATTGCCATGCGATTGGAGATCAAAGAAGGCATAAACAATTGCACGTTGGTCAACGACTATTACAATTCTGATCCCTCCTCTTTCCAGTTGGCATTGAACACGCTGGCAACACAAGACGCTTCCAAAGAACGGGTTGTCATCCTGTCGGACTTCATGGATACCGGAAAAGAAGGTAGCAATTTGTATCCCGCTATCGCCGAAATGCTCCGTCAAGCAAATATCTCCTTGTTTATCGGTATCGGCCAACACCTTAGCGAACATCGCCACTATTTCCCGAATAACTCCCGGTTTTACGAGGACACGGAACAATTCCTCCGTCAGGAAGAAAGGGAAAACTTTAAAGAACAAGTTATCCTGATCAAAGGAGCCCGCGTATTCCAGTTCGAATATATCGCCGGATTCTTGCAAAAACAATCACACGGCACCATACTCGAAGTTGATCTGGATGCCATGGTACACAACCTGAACCATTTCCGCTCCCTCACGGACGCCCACATCGCCGTCATGGTAAAAGCGTTCTCGTACGGAAGCGGTTCTCGGGAAATCGCCTCCCTATTACAATATCACCGGGTGGATTATCTCATGGTCGCTTTTGCCGACGAGGGTATCGAATTACGCGCGGCAGGGATTACCATTCCCATCGCAGTCATGAACCCGGAAAGAGAGGCCTTCGACAACATGATCATGTTCAATTTGGAACCTGAAATCTACGCCCTTGATATTCTCGAAGATTTCAACCAAGCATTGAACAAGCACGGAATCAAACGTTTCCCCGTACACGTGAAATTAAATACCGGGATGAACCGATCCGGTTTTGATGAACAAGATATCCCGCGATTGCTCGATTTTTTCCGATCGGAACGTTCCGTGTACATCCGCTCCTTGTTCTCGCATCTTGCCGGGAGTGACGAATCCGTCCACGACGAATTCACGCTGGGGCAAATCCATCTGTTCGAGCGCATGACCGAGCGTATCCAAGCCCGATTTGACTATAAAATATGGCGCCATATCTTGAACTCCGCCGGGATAGAACGCTTCCCGCAATACCATTTCGACATGGTTCGTCTCGGGATCGGGCTACATGGCATTAGTGCCGCTCACGCAAACTTACAACCCGTGAGCAGTTTTAAAACCTACATATCATCCATCCGGGATGTACCCGAAGGTCAATCCATCGGCTACGGCCGCAGGAGTTATACCACTCGTCCTTCACGCATCGCCGTGATTCCAGTGGGATATGCCGACGGTCTGAATCGCCACCTTAGCAACCGGATCGGGGAAGTATACGTGAAAGATCAACGAGTCCCGATCATCGGCAATATCTGCATGGACACCTGCATGATCGATGTCACGGACACGAACGCCACGATAGGAGATGAAGTCGAGATTTTCGGGAAGCATATTCCCGTTACAGAGTTATCCGATAAACTCGGCACGATCCCTTACGAAATTCTCACGGGGATCTCGTTCCGAGTAAAACGGATATATTACAAAGAATAAAAACAAACTCCTCCCCGATTTCAACAGAAACAGGGAGGAGTTTTTCACTGTATAATAATCTACGAGAAGCTTTATTCTTTAAATTTATCTCCCAAACGATCAATCAAGATAACATCCAGTTCCGATCCTCTTACTTCACGGGCTATTACTTTTCCTTCGCCATCAAGTAGCAAACTAAAAGGAACTCCCATGACCTTGTATTTCGAAACAACTTCACCCTGCCATCCCTTCATATCACATAATTGAGTCCAATTCATTTTCTCCTCTTTCAACGCGGCCTTCCAATCCTTGTCTTTATTATCTATCGAGACACTGATCATGTTCAAACCATCCTTGCCATACGCTTCGTACACGTGACGTAGATGGGGAATCTCGTATCGACATGGCCCGCACCAAGAAGCCCAGAATTCGACCATGTTATATTGTCCCGGTTTCACGTAATCGGCCAGTCGCACCGTTTTCCCAGTTTCATCAATCAACTCGATATCAAGATATTTCTCCCCGATTGCCACGGGTAAAAGATTTCCCGTTGATTCTTTCAATTGCTTGTACGCCGGGGCCTTCCATAATGATGTATCAATACTTTGAAGAAGTTGATCCATCTCTTTTTTAGTCATTTGCTTGCCATAAACCAAGCCCAGGGCAACCTCTATCGCAACCGGAGATTGGGGATTAGCTTTAATGAAATCCTGCTGAATTTGTTCTATCTGTTTTTGTACCGCATCCATTTGCCGTACTAACGCAATCCCCTCCCGGGTATTAAAAGTTCCTTCTCCCGCGGGGATATGGTAGGTCTTCAAATACTTATCCCACGCCTCACTTTTCTTCATATTACTTGACTTTACCGCATTCCGGTATTTCATGTACAAGTCATGCGTCGGCGATCCCGAGACAGTCACTTTCCCGGCAACCTTTCTCTGAAAATTAAAGCGAGAAGGCAGAGAATCTATTGATGCACAGGTATACTGAATATCTGAATTATCAACAAAAATATCCGATCCCCGCAAATCTTTCTGGTAATCCACATTCACATCTGGGGTTAAATCAATGAACACCCCGTAAAGTGCGGGTACCTCCACCTTACCCTGCAATAAAAACTTACCGTCTTTCGTCAGCGCAGAATCCACAGGTGTATTCTGATCAAACAAATACACTTTCATTCCATCCGGGGTACCGGGCACTGATCCGTTAATCCGGTAGCCAACCTCTTGCTGGCACGCCATCAACGAACCACAACAAATTAATCCATACAGTAATCTCTTCATTCGACTTTATTTTAAAGATTTATTTCTCAAACTTATCACCTAAAAGCTCCATCAAAACGTTATCCCGTTCTGTCCCCATGCAATACCGCACTGGAACAGGGAATACATACACCTTTCATTTGTTATTCAACCTCCAGATTTAACCAGAACTTACTAAAAGCTTCCAAATCCAATTGGAGATTATTCTTATAATATTTAAGAGTAAGTTCATACTTACTTTTTACTAACGGATAAGCATCCAGAATCTCTTGTCGCTCTTCAAGAGGATTGCAAGCAATCCAGGTTGCATACGTTGCCATATCTTCATTTTGATAACTTTTAGTCGAAGCCATCATAAAAGGATAAGCATGTACAAAACCTAAATTCATCAAAAGATCTACGTTTAACTCGTAAGTTTCCCAATCCATCAGATTATCCATCGCATCAATTTGTTCATCTACAGTCATTTCGTTCAAATATTTTCCAGCAGAAACTTGTGAAAACTCCGTGAGAAGAGGTAAATCTTTGTAAAAATAGAGTGAAGTTCTCGTCCTGAAAAAACTAAGGCAGATACTATATTTCCAAACGTCCGGTTGTACCCCAATCTCATCATTCATATCTCCCCAATAGATAATTCCTTGTTGCGCCTCATCGGTAAATCCTATCGCATAATATTCCGGTATCCAAAATCCATAGTAATTTGTTAATTCATCATTCCAAAGATTTGCTTTTACTAGTACCTGTCTCTTTAAATTGGAAGTCTTAACGATCTCTTCCGGCAAATAAGCATAAAATGTTTTCAATAACTTCAAAAAAGATTCTGATGTCAATTCATCTCCCGGTTCTAAAGGAAATGTATCCTCCGGAAGATAATAAAACATATTTATTTGAGTTGTTCCGACATTTGTACGCAAAGCATCATCACCACTCAACGTATAATACACGTGATAATCATATTTTTTGTATAAATCATAACAGATTTTTTGAGCATTCGAAGGCCCGTCAGCAATGGCCGGAATTGGACCATTATACTCAAATTCCGGGGATAAATTTTCGTCATCGCTACATGCATATCCAATGACCATCCACCCGATTAATATTAATATACCATATATAGTTTTCATACCAAATCGATTTTATCTAGGGTTAGCACCAATTTCAGGATTCACGTTCAATTCTTTTTGAGGAATTTGCAACACGTAACGAGGATCATCTTTTTCTAAAACAGCCGGATCCTTGACCAAACCATAATGTGTCATTGCAGGGCGTGTTGTACGACGAAGATCAAACCAACGTTGTTCTTCAAAACAGAATTCCCTTCTTCTTTCATTCCAGATTGTCTCTAGCAAAGTTTCTTGCGTGAAGTTTTCCGGATGCAATCTCCCGGATGTTTCAAAATCTTTCGTTCTAAACTTCGTTTCGCGCAACGTATTCAAATATCCCACAGCCGTTCCAATCCCATCAGATTTATGAGCATAAGCTTCTGCCAGGATCAAATACATTTCTTCTGTACGAATGACACGAGTGTACCCATACTCGGAACTCAATTGTACAACAAAATTAAGGTAACTCAATTGATAATACCGATTCTTCATATAACGAATCCGATTCCTAGTGTTACGTCTCATAAAATAGTATCTCCGCACATCACCCGTCTCATAAGAACTATACAAAGTTTCACTCGGATAAAAAACAGATTGGGCCGTATTACCACCTAATATCATGTAGAGCTCATTAATACCATTCACGAAGAGAACATTTGTATTTTCTTCACTTAAATAACCGATTCCCGGAATACTCTCTTCCGTCCATTCTGTCAACCGGGATTCCGTATATATCACGGGATTTTCTCCAGCCGCACGCAAATCGAACAAAGCTGGATTAGTCGTAATCACATCTTTCGCAAGTTCTATGGCAAGATCCCATTCCTGCATATAAAGATACACTCTAGCTAATAAAGCCTTAGCTGCAATCGCAGAAAATCTGGATTTCGCTAAATCCATCGAATTTTCTTCCATTAAAGAAATTGCTTTTTTCAAATCATCCACAATCTGCTCGTAAACTTTTTGTAAAGACTCACGTCGATAAGATTTATCATCTGCCGTCGTTTCTAGATTAATCGGAATACCAGGAGTAACCGCACATGTTGCCGGATCATAAGGAGCCGCATAAATATTCACCAAGTAGAAATATCTAAATGCACGTAACGCATAAGCCTCTCCCTTTATATGATTGCGAGTTTTCCGGACAACTTGCTCATCTAGCACGGAACCAATAGCATCGTCAATATTATCTATAACAACATTCGCATTATAAGCACTATTATAAAAGGTCCCAAAAGTTTCATCGCCATTCGTTAATGTAGATTCAATTTTATCATCCCACATAAATGCCCCCAAATAACTATCCGCAACATTCCCAAACCTGGGATCTCGATCTGCTGCAATGTAGTCCATATCATCGGTTAAAACATCAATATAAGGAAGGACCGCTTTTGTTAAATAAGCATTATTCAACAATTGATCATAATCATCCGTGGTAGATAGTTTTTGTTTATTCTGTGGTATTTCTTCCAGATACCCATTACAAGACAAAAGGAAAGAACTAACACTCACTAGCAGTAATTTATATAAATATCGCTTTTCCATAATTTCTCAATTAAAAGTTGACATTTAACCCAAAAGTAAAAGTCGGGGCTAATGGTAATGAGCCATAAGAAGTTGTAGTGTAATTAATTGTTTCCGGATCGTATCCTTTCAATCGCTTATCTGCAATCACAAATATATTCTGCGCCTGGAACTTCAGAGTCACATTACCCAATTTGCGTCCACCGACAACAACTTTTTCCATCCAACGTGCAGGCAACTGATATTCTAACATCAAATTGCGGAATCTCAGGTAATCACCAGGTACAACAGTTTGATCAGACAAATTATACCAATCTGTAGCATAAAAATTCCCATCCGCAGTCATAATATAACCTGTTCCTTCAGACAAGGCTGGAATCGTTTTCCCCGTGTTATCTCGTCCCGGACGCCAACGGTCTTTAATACTACTATTCGCATTCTCATCCGCAGACGGACTTGTGACATAAGCCCTAGCTGGTAAACGGACCACGTTCTTCAATCCAAAAGCAAATAACATGGATAAAGACAAATTTTTATAAACTATCCTGGTATTTATCCCCCCGGAAAACATCGGATCACGAGTTCCCTCGTATTTCAAATTAGCAAGATCATACGGAAAGTTCACAATTTCATCATCTGAAACCCCCACGACCTTACCCTCTTTATTATAAAATTGAGGCATTCCTTGATCATCCAAACTTGCAAACCGATACGAGAACATACCATTTACAGGTTTTCCTTTATACACTTCACCCGGAGTATAAACACTCTGTACCAAGTATTTCGTTTGAGCCGTACTCGTGGATTTAGTCACTTTATTTTTTACATACCCCATATTGAAAGCAACTGTCCATCGCCAATTTTTCATCTTAATAATCGTTCCATTCAATCCGATATCTATCCCCTCGTTACGTACATCCGCATAATTCACATACTTACCCGAAAAACCAGACACTGAAGAAACTTCTTTGTAAGCGATCAAATCTTTACTTTTATCCAAATAGTAATCAATATCCAACACCAACCGATTATCAAACAACCCAACTTCCAATCCAACATTAAATGATGCCGTTGTTTCCCATTTCAAGTCTGGATTCGGAGCTTGCTGAATCTCCATTTCAAATAAGCCGGTTACCGGATTAGGAGGAAGAGCGGAAGCAATAATCGAAGGACTACTATCTTCCACAATATTTCCACGTAGACCATAAGAAGCACGAAGAGCCAAATTACTAATTTCATTGCAATTTTCTAAAAAGGATTCATTACTTATAATCCATCTTCCCGACACGGACCATAAAGGTAAATAACGGTATTTCGGGTTAGAACCAAAAAGATTCGAGCCATCAAAACGAATATTTGCATTCAACACGTAACGATTATCATACATGGCGGAAAGTACACCATAATAAGATATATTGGAACGATCTACTAAACTTCTTGTCACTTTATTCCGTTTCAAAATACCCGTTGATTTTCCCAACGCTGGTTCGTAAAAAGTATTACCCCTGTCATGAAAATATCCATATGTATTTGACACCAAACCTTTATAATTTGTATTTCGAAATTCTTGTCCTAATAACACATCTATAGACAAATTATTCGTTAAAGTAGCTTTATATGTCAAATTATTACGAATCAATGAAGAACGCTGCTCATAAGTAGTTTCATTATACACTCCACCATAAGGTAATGGAGATTTTTCTATATCCTCATCCGCCCCCTCTCCATACGCATACCCTCTGATATCTGCGACATAAGCACTCTTTTCCGTGGCATGATCCCGAACCGTGGAATGAGAAGATGCATAACTAAACAAACCCTCGTATTTCAAACCTTTATACAAATTGACAGATAAATTGACAATACCTTTCATATCTGTTTGTGTACTTTCATTACTTGTATTTGCCAATTCATTTAAGATATTAAATTTAGTACTTCTCCCCAAAACCGTCCCCAAATAGTAATACAAATCTCCGTTTTCTTCTCGCAAAGGTACCGCTCTAGACGTACGAACGGCATAATTGAACAAATCGATGGACGAATGGTACATTTCTCGGTCACGACGATCAACTTGAAGAATCGCACCTAAATTAACTCCTTGAAATAATCCGGTATTAATTTTTACCATTCCACCATAATTCTTGTAATCACTTGCTTTATCAACCCCCTCTTCACCGTTATAGTTCAAAGAAACATAGTAATTCATTTTCTCTGTTCCCCCGGAAACACTCAAATTATGTGTTTGCGTGTAGGCATTCCGAAATAAAACTTTAAACCAATTTGTATTTACTTGTTCTAATTTATTGGCCAAGAGATTCATCTCGTCCCGGGTCATTCGTCCAAGAGCATAGCTATTTAGTAAGCCTTCCAATCCTGGTCCCCCGTCTCCATACGCTCCTCCCCAAACAGACAAGCCATCCTCATAATTTTCCCAAGTTAACGCAACACGTTCTTTCGAATTCAATAAATCAAAATCATCATAATGCGGACGTATACTCACGGTCGAAGTATGTTGATAAGATAAATTAAAATCACCAGCTTTCCCTTTTTTAGTAGTCACTACAATAACCCCGTTAGCTGCACGAGTTCCATAAATCGCCGTTGCCGATGCATCTTTCAACACCGTGATACTTTCAATATCATTCGGATTAATTCCACCGATCACGGAATTAAACATATTCATCACGTCCGGACTATTCAAATCTGCCGCCGTCACCGGGACTGAATTCTCCAGAATCACACCATCCAAAACCCACAACGGATCCGCATTACCTGAAATGGTCGCCGTACCACGAATTCTGATTTTCGGTGCCGCACCCGGTGCTGCTGAAGTATTTACAACCGAAAGTCCCGGAACAACACCCTGCAGCATCTGCTCGATACTGGAAGCCCCGATCGTCTTCAATTCACTGGTTTTCACGGTAACAACCGAACTCGTCAAATTCCGTTTCTCGATCTGCTGATAACCGGTAACCACGATCTCCCCCAAACTTTCAGATTCATCTTCCAGAATGATCGTTAACGGTTTCTGACCGTTCTTAAAAGTCACATCCTTCGTTTTCATCCCGACAAACGAGAAACGTAGCGCCACACTATCCTGAACAGGAACTTTCAACAAGAACTCCCCGTTCCCATCTGTTGCACTTCCCAATGTGGTTCCCACGATAAGAACGGTTACCCCCGGAAGAGGTTCACCGTTTTTATCCTTCACCACTCCTTTAATCTCCATCTGCTTGTTTTCCTGTTGGGCCGGATTCTCTCCCTCGAACCGCACCATGATAATATCATCCCGAAAAGAATACGTGAATCCAGTCCCCGCAAACACACGATCCAACACGTTTTTCACGCTTTCATTCTCGGCTTTCACGGTCAATTTATCCAAACGGGCCGCTTGTTCCGTGTTGTAAATAAAATGCAATTTGGTTTGACGTTGAATCTCCCCGAACAAAGTTTTAATTGACACTTCCTGCAAATTCAAACTGACTTTCTGTTGTTGTGCAAAACAATTCGCTGAAAGAGAAAACGTGATACAGCACATCAATAAAGTAAAGAGTTTCATTGTTTTCCAGAATTTTTGCCCATGAGGTCGATAAACCCGAAGGCATAATAGAATTTTTTCCATACCTTTGTAGTTGAATGTTAGTAATTCCAATAGGCGCTGCTCGTAACTTCAGCCTATTGATCTATTATCATTGATGGCGGAAAATGCTCGTAACATTTTCCGCTATTCTTTTTATTCCATTACGATAATCGTCCTTCCTTTCACCGAGAACTTCACCTGTGTCACCCCGGATATCGCATCAAGAATATGAGAAATATCCTCGTAACGTCCCAAGTGTCCCGTGAAATGCAATTGTTTCAAACTAGCAGTCTGGAAGAACACATCCACGTCATACCACAAGGACAGGGTATTCATAATATCTTCCAAACTCTTGCCATCAAACACGAACTCTTGATTTTTCCACGCCACGTAAGACAACACATCCACGTCACGAATTTCCATCGTCCCTTTCTCCCGGTCATAAAGAGCCAATTGTCCCGGTTCTACCGCGAATTCGACATCACTATTTTTTTCCTGAATTCCAATTTTACCTTCGACCAAAACCGTCTGAATATTCGCTAAATTGTACGTGTTTACATTAAAAGATGTTCCATAGACTTTAATCTTTAAATCATCTGTAACTACAAGAAACGGACGTGCAGTATCTTTTATCACTTCAAAAAATCCCTCTCCCGAAAGAAACACTTCCCGCACATCCGAATTAAAAGCAACTGGATAACGCAATTCACTCCCGGAATTCAAATATACCATTGTCCCGTCCGAAAGCGTGATCGTGTACTCTCCTCCCCGGGGAACCTCCAACACATTATACACGGTTTCTCCTTTATTGGCAACTTGCTCCGGGTACACGACTCCGGAAGCGTTATTCTTCACGGCAACTCCTTTCGCCACCTCCAAACGCACCTCATCCTCTCCCGCCAGTTCAATCACCCGGTTATTGTCCAAACGCAAAATTGCCTTGCTTTTCCCCGGTTGGATTTCCGTAACTTTATACTTCGTCCGTTGAGATTTCCCAGAGTCATTCACTATATAATACCCAACCGCAACGATCATCAAAGGCAACATAACAGCAGCCACCCATCTGTACCAATGCATTCCTTTACTCTTAGCGGTAGGCTTGATTCCTCCCATCCCACTCACATGCTTCCAAGCTATGTCTTTATCTATTTTTTCAAAAGCCTCGAAATCCCGGGCCACGTCCCCATTCATACAGACACGATCAAACAATTCCTTGTGAGACGGATCTTGTTGAAGCCACGTTTCCAACAGCCTCTTTTCCTCCCCGGACAAATCACTCACCAGATAGAGTTGAATCAGTTGTATTATATTTTCGTCGTAATGTATCATTCTGGTTATTTTACACCAAAGACGACGAGAGACAAAAAAAGGAGTATAAAAAATCGACTTTTTTTCTAAAAAAATTTCAGATCACATGAAACCAGCTCGAAATAAGGCATATAGAACATACAAGGCCCCTAGTCTTTCACGAATATAATTTATAGCATTTCTTTTTTGAGTTTTCACGGTTAACTCGGAAATCTGGAGCAATTCGGCAATCTCCTTATTTTTTTTCCCTTCCAGATAATATTTAAACACTTCCTTACACCGCTTGGGTAATTCATCCAGCACCTGATATAAACGCCGGTAAATCTCGTTCTCCATAATTTCCAGTTCCGGCTCCTCCCCCGATTCCGCATGCAGGATAGTATATTTAATATATTTTCCTTCAACTTCCTTGTGTTTCAAATAATCCAACGAAGCATTCTTGACCGAGTTATAAAGGAAATTCTTAAAACCGTAATATGAACTGTAGCAGGTATCACGTTCCCATACCTGCACGAATAAATCCTGCACGATATCTTCTGCCGTTTCTTGTCTTTCTACCCATCTCATCGCGTACAACACAAGATAACGATAAAATCGATCAAATAATTCACGGAAAGCCTGAACGTACTTACAATTCAACTGCTCTATCAATTCCTCATCCCGAGACATCTTCTATATATTTATAAGAATCAAAAATAGTAAAAAAAGGAAACAGTGGAAAGAAAATACATAATTTTCAATCGACTTCCGTCCATTTAGCCACAAATAAAAGTTACATTTGTCCAAATATCAATTATCAAACAATATTTAGACAGATTTATGAAACAAGGATTGAAATGGTTTGTTTGCGTAATTTTATTGTTCCAAGCAAATCTTACATGGGCTCAATTTGACAAGTACTTCCACAACAAAACGCTTCGCATGGACTACGCTCATTGCGGAGACAGTCAACATGACGAGATTTATTTCGAGGAATTACTCGAAGAACCCTACTGGGGAGGTTCTAAAACCAATTTGATCGACACCATGTTTTACGGTAATTATTATCTAAACGTTTACGATGTCGCAACGAACAAATTGATCTATTCCCGGGGCTATTGCACTCTCTTCGGGGAATGGCAAACTATTGACGAAGCCAAAACCACCCGGCGCTGTTGTTCGGAAACCGTAGTGATGCCTTTCCCCAAAAATGATATACGTATAGAAATCTCTTGCCGTAACAAGAAAGGCAAATTCGTGAAAAAATTCGAACACACCGTGAATGTTGACAGTTACTTTATCAAAAAGGATAGGCGTATGACATACCCGACCTTCGACGTGCATTACACGGGTAACCCGGCTCGTCGAGTTGATATCGTCCTTCTTCCGGAAGGATACACAGCCGATGAAATGGAACAATTCAAAGCAGATTGTAAACGTTTTGCCGAAGGTTTATTCAGCCTCTCACCCTACAAAGAGAGCCAAGGATTATTCAACATCCGGGCCGTTCTCGCCCCCTCGCAAGAATCCGGCGTGGATATTCCCGGCGAATACATCTGGAAAAACACCATCTTGAATTCCGCTTTCTACACCTTTGACATGGAGCGTTACATCATGACCTATGACAATAAAAGCTTGCGGGATCTCGCCGCTAACGTTCCTTACGACTTCATTTACATCATCGCCAACACGCAGAAATACGGCGGAGGAGCCATCTACAACCATTACGGGATAAGCGTCGCCGGCAACCAACATGCGGCAAAAGTATATGTACATGAATTCGGCCACCTATTCCTCGGTCTTGGCGATGAATACGTGGGCGGCTCCAGCTATAACGATATGTATCCCAAAGGAGTTGAACCCTGGGAAGCCAACCTGACGACCTTGGTAAACTTTGACAAGAAATGGAAAGATATGCTTGATAAAGATACCCCGGTCCCCACACCTTTCGATTCAAGCAATCCCCAAAAACTCGGCGTTTACGAGGGTGGGGGCTATGTTTCCAAAGGCGTCTATCGTCCCCGCTACGATTGCCTGATGAACACCCTTTCCGGCAACGACTTCTGCCCCGTCTGCACGAGAGCGATCAGGAAACAAATTGATTTTTACACGAGATAAAACAATAAATCGTACCGAGCACGGTACGATTTTATCACAAAATAGTTATCGCATTTGACAATACAGGAACAAACTTCGAATATAAAATCCCCTTATGGTTATCGGAATGATGTATTAATGTAAAAATCGCCCCACGATCTTTAGGATGTGGGGCGATGACTTCACACACAAACAATATTTATTTCCCAGTAAACGCCCAATCGGACTTATATGCCCACCGGGACGGGCATTGTTTCAAAACCATTCTTAACCGTTTCACTTGATCGACGGAAAGAGAATTTTTATAACTATACATATCCATCACGTTAAAAGAGGTAAAATATTCCATCGGACGAGTCGGATCATTCTCTGGCTGGCCATCTAAATTATTCCCCTTAAAAACAGAAGGATAAAAACCATAATCAAAGCTATATGTATCCGGACAATAGTCACTATCCCCATCTTCATTCAAATATTTGTACAAATCACATCTAGTTTGCAGAATCCCCAAATATTCTGCAATAGGAGTAGCCAAACTGAATTCATTCTTACCTTGTACGTTTGTTGGTTTATAAAGAGCTGTCATATTCACCATAAGTCCTACTTCCAGACAGTTCTCAACATCATCTAATGTAAAAGAATCTTTATGCTCCATCTCAACACCGGGAATTGAAGCCAAATCATAATCTGAATGCATCACGGTAGGTGGCATAAACTTATATGAAGTTCCAGCCCCGGTAGTTGAAGTTCCAGTTGTAAATTTAGCTAACCATATATTCAAGTATTTATTCGGATTCCAAATAAGACGTTTCCATTTAGCCAAAATATACTCCATATATTTAGTTGTCTTATTAGAAGAGGTTCCCATATTTGTAAAATCTGTCGCTGAGATATTTTCAATATTCTTTCCGGGTTCTTGCATTTTTAATCCATTCTGGTCATAAGTAGCCAACTTAAATACCACCTTTGCATTCCCGGCATTAGGATCCGTCGTAATTTTCCGATTAAAAGCATCAGAAACCCGTTGAAGCTGTTCTTCCAAAAATTCAACACTCATATCATACGTGGGAGTCGCCGTTGCAGGCGGTACTAGTAGGTGAAAAATTACAGGAATCACGATTTCATCATAACTCTCATCAGGCAATTCTCTAATCGTGATATTCAAATGATTACTTTCCAAATCTCCACCTTTTGCATAAAATCGTAAAACAGTCCCCGGAGTCTCCGTTGTTGTCGAATAATAATTATCTTTCAACACATTACCATTTTGATCATATACTTTAATATAATCGGCAGGTATTTGATCGGCAGGTACTAAAAATTCTTCTTCAATCTCTTTTGCATAGAACTCATTAGTTTCATCATCCCGCCCATAAGACATTGCCTTTCTTTTGGCATATACAAATGTATGAAAACCCATCTTACAAACGCCATTAGGTAACAAGGTCTTGTGATCCGCACGTAATTCTATTTTTGAAATTTCATTCGGTGAAATTTTCAAATCGAGAATGACACTTTCATCTTTCGCACATGAGCTGATAAACAGCATCATAACAAAAAAACTTAATATTTTATTCATAACGTGATTTTTATAAGCGTTATTATTATTTCCAACCCGGATTCTGCTGAATATTATTATATTGCAACTCTATTTCTGCAGGAATTGGTAACGTGTACCTGTAATCATTACTTTCTAAAGTATAACTTTTAATTTCTTCCGTGGCTTCATCTTTTGCCAAACGAGTAACTTTCACCCCAGTACGTTTCATGTCAATCCAATTCATTTCTTCTTCCAAAACAAACTCTTTTCGACGCTCTTTCAGAATCTCCCCGATCACATCATTACCAGAATAACCAGCATATCCTGGTATTTTACTACGCTTGAATTCATTCAATAAATCCAACGCACCATCTTTTCCTTGCCGGGCTAACGCCTCTGCCTCAATTAAAAGAAGGTCTGAATAACGGAACAACACATGAGAACAATTCGCATCTTTCTCATTTGGATCGAACACACATTTAACAAAATAAACTTTACCTTCCTCTTCTTTAAAATAGACTTCTCGTCTAATATCATTTTTATCATATAATTGATACAATTCATCTGAAGGATATTGCATTAACCTCTCATCAGGTCTTCCCCAAGGTGAATAATCATTCGGCCCAGAATCATATAACGAAATTCGTAACAATGCAAAACGATGCGGTTTATTTACAACTGGAGATACCGTAGTCGCAGTTAATTCTCTCTGCTCGTCAATCGTACTTTCAACCACGCCATTCCCTCTTGCCTCTTTCGCATAATATTCTGCTTTGCTCCAATCATCATCTTCAGCCGCACAAGAACTAGCTTTATATTGATATGTTTGTGCCAAAATAGCATACATTATTCTTTTGTTAAAAAATATATTCCACGACTCTTTGGGAGAGGTTTCATATTCAAGCACATCCATAATCTCCCCGATCAATTTCTTATATAGATCAGCCTGTTTCCATCTCTTCCCTCCTTGAATAATATCCGCATCAAAATTAAATGGGATACCTAATTCATCGTTATCATAGGGGGCAAACAATTGATTCAATCTTAGCAAATAGTAAGCACGAATCACTCTTGCTTCCCCTAAAATTCGCTCATAATCAGTCTTATTATAATCAGGTACTCCTTCCAGATCTTTTAACACCATATTCAGATACCCGATATTATTAAATACTTCACCCCAAACTCTTTCCGCAAAACTATATCCTTCCCAATTTTTATTTTCACGATATTCCGTCTTAAATCCCAATCCGCCACGATTTTCATTATTCAAACCATCAGAATTCAAGAAATCCGTCAAATCAAGATCATTTGTATATAATGCGGAGGCAACATTTATACGACGGGTAAAAGGATATTGTATAACTTCGCCATTAAACATCACATATTTAGAATACGTAGCATCCGCACTAGACGATATTGTTGCATACAAGAAAAGCGACATCGCTTCCCTGACATCTGCCATCGTGTAAACGACTTTCGTATTTTTAGGAGGTAAATCCAGGAAATCGGAACATGACCCGCATAAAATCAATACCGATAACAATAATATTATATTTTTTTTCATAACCTTATTAAATTAAATACCTATCGACAATGAAAAATTATATGTTCTAGCACTCGGGTAAGTGAAAGCTCCCATTGTTTCCGGGTCAATCCCACGATATTTAGTAAGCGTAAATACATTGGAAACATTAAAATTAAAACGAGCCCGTGTCAGATGTAACTTGTCACATATACTTTGTTCCAGATTGTACCCAAATGAAATATTGTTACATTTTAGATAATTACCCTTTTCAAACCTAAAATCAAATAATTGATACAAATATTCCGTTCTACCATTTTCATACTTCGGGACATCAGTTATATCTCCTAGTTTTCTCCAACGATTTGCTTCAACTGCAAGTAAATTTCTACCGGAATCACTCACGCTTCCATCAGCGAAATACTGGAAAGAACGAGCCAGATAGCCAGTCATATAAGTAAATTGAGCAAACAAGCTGAATCTCTTATAGTTAAATTGAGTTGTAAAACCACCCGTGATCGGAGGATAACTTCTTCCCAAATAACCACGAGAGGCATTGGCTAGCTGAACCGTCAAGTCATAATCCATATTATAGACATACTTACCTTCGGCATTCAAAACTCCCAAACGATTTCCATTATCATCAAATCCATCGACATAGGCCAAAGTCGCCCCCGTATAAGGATCCACTCCCGCAAATTTATACCCATAATAAGCTTTTACCGGATTCCCTTGAATATAAAGAGAATATAACTCCTCAAAAGTTGAATTCGTGCTTGCCGAAATTTCACTCAAATCCTGATAATATGTTTCTGTTACTTTATCTTTATTTTGAGTAAAATTAAATGAAGTTACCCAACTAAAATCGTTTGTTTTAACATTCAACGTCCTTAATGAAATCTCCCAACCAGTATTATTGAGAGACGCAACATTTGCAGACACATGTGTACGTCCTGTCGAAGAGGCAATTTTCTTATCATCCAGCAAATTACGCGTATCATTATTATAATAATTAACCGTAAGATTTATCCGATTATTAAATAAAGAGGCATCAAATCCTATATTTCGATCTTCTTTTCGCTGCCACTTGATAGAAGGATTAGACGGGTTATACCTGTTCATTATGGTTTCTCCATCATAAACCATCGTGGTATATCCACCTGCAACTAATACAGAAAATGGTAATGCATTATGATCTATACTTCCTGTAAATCCATAAGATGCTCTAAAAGAAAGTTGATTTATAAAACCAAATCTTTCCATAAATGACTCATTATGCAAATTCCATTTACCACTCACATTCCACAACGGAGAAAAACGATTCTGAGTCCCAATAATATCGACTCCATCCAATCGGGCGCTTCCTTGAACTACATAGCGATCTTTATAGCTATACGAGCCTGTTGCAAAGAAAGAAACGCTCCGATCTTGTGACTCAGTATGCCCACCTAAAGCAGACAAATTAAAAGAAGAACTAATTTTCATCCCCGTTAAATCAGGATAAGTCCCTACCCCATAGACATTACTCCATTCCGGGATCATACTTGAGAATCCATAACCTTTCGTGGAAGAAACTTCTTGACCGATATAAGCATTCACGTAATGATCTCCATCAGAAAAACCGCGAGCAAACTCCACTTGATTACGGATCGTCCATTGCTGAGAACGTGAAGTTGACTCTTGCATTTTCCCTTTATTCATTTCATCAGGAATTTCTCCCTCGGAATAAATGCCAGATAACCAAGCAGAATATTTGGAGGCAAACGACCCCGGAACCAATTCCTCCATAGTATGGTTATTTGAATTTGAGAAAGTACCCATAGAAGAAAGCATCAGTCCCTCAATGATTTTAAATTCAAGCTTCAAATTAATCTGATTACTTAAATATCTTGACCTCGTCGTGTTTTCATTCAAGTCTTTAAGTATATTAAAATCATACATATAACCATCCTTCACACCACTACGAGCAGAATAATAACTACGATCATATTCATAATTACCATTTTCATCATAAACACGTTCATAAGGATTCGCATAAGTAGCATAATCCAAAGGATTTACTGGAGAAGCAGAGCTACGATCATTTCGCAATGTACTTCGCAAATCAAAATTTACACGTAACCACTTATTAAAATCATGAGTCAACTTTATAGAAGCACCTATACTTTCATATTTATTATTCGGCATGACTCCTTCCTGGCTCAGATAAGAAAGACTTCCATAATATTGCGTCCGTTCGTCACCTCCGGAAAGAGAAATACTATGATTTTGAGTTTGAGCTATACGAAAAATTTCATCAAACCAATTCGTATTAATTTTACTCAATCTATTCATTTCATTGTCAGCGTCTTCTTGTGACAATTTCCCACTATCTACATCCTTTAGCAATTGATAAACACGTCCCCCGACATTTAGTCCAGGAAAATCTTCGTAAATACCTCGTTCGAAAGCGATCTTCTCTTTTGTATTCATCATTTCCAAACGATTCGTAGGAGCTTCACTAATTCCATAAGATAACTGTACATTGATATACGATTTACCAATACTACCTCGCTTAGTCGTGATAACAATTACCCCATTAGCTGCACGTGAACCGTAAATAGCAGTTGCTGCAGCATCTTTCAATACAGTGATACTTTCAATATCATCCGGAGGAATATTTCCAATTCCACTTGTTAAAATTGTTTCTTGAAACTCGGTTCCACCCATACTTACCTTAGGTAAATCACCTGAAAGAGGCATTCCATCTACAATCCAAATCGGATCAGTATCACCAGTTAAAGAATTTATACCCCGAATTCTAATTTGAGCTTGAGCACCGGGACGACCGGATAAATTCATTGCCGCAACTCCTGCCAATTGTCCTTTCAAAACATCAGTAACACTGGTGTAACCTTTATTTGCAATATCTTTAGAAGTTACGACTTCCACCGATCCCGTCATCCTAGCTTTCTTTATCTCCTGATAACCAGTCACAACAACCTCATCCATCTCAGTCATATCATCTTCAAGAATAACAATAATCGATTTATTTTGTTGTTTATATACGATGTCTCTTGTCCTCATCCCGATAAAAGTAAATCGTAAAACAATCGTATCCTGCTCCGGTATCACCAATATAAACTCACCCTTTACATCAGTCGCCACACCGATAGAAGTACCCTTCAGCAAAACGGATACTCCCGGTAATAATTCCCCTTTTTTGTCTTTAACGACTCCCTTGATAGTGATTTTTTTCACCTCATCCGGCATCGTCATCTTTCTTTCAGATATAAGTACATAATTATCCTTTACCTGATACACGTACTTTTCTCCCAACACCTGAGCCAAAATTTCATCCAATGTCCCGTTTAAAGTCTTCAACGTAACATTCTGTTTCACATCCAGCACGGCCGTGTTGTAAAAAAATTCATAATGACTTTGTTTTTTAATCTGCTTGAAAATAGACTCGATTGTCCCATTTTTCACATTAAACATCTCCTGTACCCCCTGGGAATAAGAATCTTTCGCCCAAACGCTAGAGGCCGAAATCAATAAAAGAAAAAATAGATTTCGCATGTACCTTAAAAATTTTACCGATCCATTTTTTTTCATACATTTGTAATTAAAGTTAATGACTCACTCACGAACTTCGTCTGGTAAACTTTTTCGTGAATGTTGTTATCTATCCAATACAGGGAAGGTGAGATTTCCCTGTATTTTATTTATGCTTTATAATGATATTCTTTCCGTCTATTTCAAATTTCACTTCGGTGATCATTTCTATTAACTCAAGTAAATAACTAGCTGAACGATCTTTTTCAGCAGCTCCCGTGAAACGTAAATCTCGTAACGAATCGTCAGTATAAGTTACAGTGCAATCATACCATCGATTTAATTTAGCCATTATATCTTCTAAACGCATATCCTCGAACTTGAATTTTCCCTTCATCCAGGATATATAAAGTTCCGGTTCCACCTCTTCCACTTTTGTCCGATTTGTTTCCTTGTTATACTCGAAGCGCATCCCGGAAATAATATTACACTCCTGCCGAGACAGATGTTCCCGAACGGCAACTTTCCCTTCCACTAATGTTACCGAAACCTCTCGATCTCCGGCATAACCAGAGAGATTAAACGAGGTTCCCAATACTCGTACATCAATATCTGCAGTCTTCACGACAAAAGGTTTATCCGATTTCGTCACGTCAAAAAAAGCCTCGCCTATCAATTCCACCTTCCGGCAATCTCCGGTGAAAACAACCGGGTAGGTCAACGAAGAACAGGAATTCAACCGGACCATCGAACCATCGGATAGTAATACCTGATACTCTCCTCCCGCCGGAACCGAAATTGTATTATATAAAGGTTCGGCCTGTTTACTTGCCAACGAATAATCCAACACCCGCGAAGAATCATTTTTTATGACCATACCTTCCCGATCCCGAATAACAGCCGCTTTGTCTAATGGAATTTCTCGCCCATCACTCAAGCGCAACAGGGTAACTCCTTTTGCGGGTAGTATATCTTGCCTTGCTAATTTAGGTTGTTCTTCCGTCCCTCGAAAATACATCACACCCGCACCAATTATCAACAAAACAACAATAGCAACAGCATAACGATAAAAAATTATCATCCGCCGATTCCAGGAAAAAGCTGGTATTTTACGTTTAATCATGTACCACAATTGATCCAATTTACCTTTAGGAATCTCTGGTAAATCCTCCGCATCCTCCTCGAACTGTTCATACCAACGTAGAATTCGTTCTTCTTCCTCCGGAGTACATTGATGCTCCCGATACTTCTTTAAAAGATCATATATTTCATTTATCCCCATTTTTCGCCGTATTTTATCTAAAGACAATCCCGGGGAATAAAAAGTACTATAAGAAAAATAAAAAATTTTTCCGATTCACTTCTTCACGCAGTCTTCTCACGATATCACCTAACTGATTCTTAACAGTTTGCTCTGAAATAGATAATTTTTCGGCGATTTCTTTTATGGATAAATTTTGTTCTTGACGAAGCATGTACACGCATTGCAAACGAGGGGGAAAACCTTTCACCAGCCGACGAATATTCTCATCCAAATCCTCCGACACGATCTTAACCCACGTGTTATCATCTTCTTCATTCGGAGCGCACCGATCTTGATATTTATCTCGAATCTGCTCCTGTTTGATCGAATTCAAAATATGATTCCTCAACCAGATCAGAAGATAACCTTTCACGGAAGAAGTAACTTGAAGCATATGTTTTTTCTCCCATACTTGTATGAAAAAATCCTGAAAAATATCATCGGCATCAAAGGAACTGTTCACCCGAGCAAGAATATTCCGGTAAACAATATCAGCATACCGGGAATACAACTCGTGAAAAGCGGTAACACTCCCTCCCTTTATATTATTTACAATTTCAAAGTCCGATTTTTCCGGCACGATCCTGGCTTTTTAGATTAATATTCGAACGTTTATTGATGCAAAAAAAGATGTTCTTTTGATTTTTTTGAATAAAAGCGAAACCGTTGATAACGAACAGAAAAAAATATCAAGTTTTTTGGGAGATGTTTAAAATTTAGATAATTTTGAAATATCAATAAACGTTCGTTTATTCCATCTAAAAACAAGTACCCGAAACATCATCTTTTCCCATAATTTCAAGGAAATTCCATAGAAAACCATTGGAAATAATCTTGTCGAGACGTTCGTGGATTTATTCCCCTTCTTTACTCCTATATGGAGAATGGCCCGTATAACGGCGAGGGGAAAAGGAGGATCGAAGGGGGAAAATTATTTCGGTGGTATTTCGACATATTGTCTGTGGGAATAAAAAAAATAGAACCTTTCGACAAAAGCAATTCCGAAAAAAAGCTTGACGAAAGATTCTATTTAACATGATCACCCGGAGAATGATCAATACCTTTTACGAATTACCGCTTTATTCAATTTTCACCCGTAAAAGCCCAATCAGATTTATAAGCCCAGCGGGAAGGACAACGTTCCAGTACCATTCTCAACCGTTTCACTTGATCCACGGAAAGAGAATTTTTATAACTGTACATATCCAACACGTTGAAGGAAGTAAAATATTCCATGGGCCGAGTCGGGTCATTCTCCGGCTGACCGTCTAAATTATTCCCTTTAAACACGGAAGGATAATAACCATAGTCAAAACTATAGGTATCCGGACAATAATCACTATCTCCATCCGCATTCAACTTGTTATATTTATCACACCTCGTTTGAAGTATCCCGAAATACTCGGCAATAGGCGTTGCCAAGCTAAATTCATTTCTCCCTTGTACTGTTGTCGGGGATAAAAGAGCATTCAGGTTAAGCATAAAACCAACCTCCAAACAATCCTTCACATCATTAAGCGTGAAACTATCCTGATGTTTCATAGTCAATCCCGGAATGGATTTCAAATCATAATCGGAATGTATTACCGTGGGAGCCAGCATCCGGTATGAAGTCGTTGCCCCTGTTGTCGAAGTACTTGTTGTGAATTTGGCAATCCAAATATTCATGTATTTATTCGGATCCCAAATAATACGTTTGGCCTTAGACAAGATATAAGCCATATATTGAGTCGTCTTCGTGGAAGATGTCCCCATAGCCGTAAAATCCGCAGCCGTAATATTCTCGATATTCTTCCCAGGTTCTTGCATCTTCAAACCATTTGGGTCATGTGTTGCCAATTTAAACACGATTTTCGCATTTCCGGCATTCGGATCAGTTGTAATCTTCCGGTTGAAAGCATCAGATACCCGTTGAAGTTGTTCCTCCAAGTATTTCACGCTTATATCATACGTCGGGGCTGCCGTGGCCGGGGGCACAAGCACGTGAAATACCACGGGAATCACGATCTCTTCGTAGCTCTCGTCCGGCAATTCCCGGATCGTAATATCCAAGCGATTACTTTCCAAATTACCGCCTTTTGCGTAAAATTGCATCACCGTACCGGGCACGTCTGTCGTTGTCGAATAGTAATTATTCTCCACCACCTTACCATTCTGATCGTACACTTTTATATAATCAGCAGGTAATTGATCATTGGGAACTAAAAATTCCTCCTCGATCTCCTTTCCATAAAACTCCTTTGTAACCCCGTCTCGACCATACGACATGATTTTTCTTTTGCCATATACAAAAGCGTGGAAACCCATGCGACTCACACCATTCGGGACCAACGTCTTATGATCGGCTCGCAACTCAATTCTTGAAATTTCATCCGGTGAAATATTTAAATCAAGAATCACACTCTCTTCTTTTTCACACGAACTAAAAAATAGTATCGCAATTAAAAAAACGATTATATATCTTATCATATTCTATTCATTTATTCTATTACTTCCAACCCGGATTCTGGGGTACATTATTATACATCAACTCGTAATCGGCTGGCAAAGGGAAGGTATACCGATAATCATTACTTTCTAATGTATAGGTTTTCACTTCATTCGTTGCCTCGTCTTTTACCTGACGTGAAACCTGAGCCCCGGTTCGTTTCATATCCAACCAGTTCATCTGCTCCTCGTACGCAAACTCTTTACGACGTTCTTTCAGAATTTCCCCTATCACATCACTCCCCGAATACCCGGCATACCCGGGGATCTTACTACGTTTAAATTCATTCAACAACTCCAAAGCGCCGTCTTTTCCCTGACGGGCCAAAGCTTCCGCCTCGATTAACATCAGATCGGAAAAACGGAATAGGGTATGCACGTCATTTGCACTATGGTTATTTGTCATTTGCCACCTAGTTACATATATCTTTCCGTCTATCTCTTTAAAATAAACCTCTCGACGAATATCATTCTCATCATAAAGACTATACAATTCTTCAGAAGGGCACTGTACCAACAGTTGTTCCGGCCATCCCCAAGGAGCATAATCATTACCTCCATAAGCGTATATCGCAAAACGTAGCAAAGCAAATTTATGAGGCTTTGTCGTACCTCTCGCAAAAGGAACCGTCGTCAATTCAAATTGCTCATCAAACGTATTCTCTATGCGCTCTCCGTTTCTCGCCGCTTTAGCATAATACTCGGCCTTACTCCAATCATCCGCTTCTGCCGCACAAGACCCCGCTTTAAATTGATAGGTTTGAGCAAGAATGGCATATATAATTCTCTTGTTGAAAAACACGTTCCACTCTTCATCAGGAACCGTCTCGTACTCTAAAACATCCATGAGTTCCCCGATCAGTTTTGCGTATAAATCCGTCTGTTTCCACCTTTTCCCGCCTTGTACGACATCGGCATCAAAATTAAACGGGATGCCGTATTCATTTTTATCATAAGGGGCGAATAATTGATTCAGACGAAGTAGATAATACGCTCTCATGACTCTCGCATCTCCCGAAATCCTCTCGGCAATCGTTTTATCGTAATCTGGCACGTTTTCCAAATCCTTCAATACCATATTAACATACCCGACCGACACGAATACCTCTTTCCACAACTCGCTCGGGAACAAATAACCTTCCCAATTTTTAATTTCACCGTATTCTTTCAGGAAATTCTGACCACCACGTGCAGGGTTAGCAAAGTCATCAAATAAAAAATTGACCATGTCCAGATCATTCGTGTATAAAATTGAGGACACGTTATTACGCCTTGTAAACGGATATTGCACGTATTCATCATTAAACCGCACGCTATTACTCACGTACCCCTTGCAATAACTAGAGGATGTTGTCGCGAATAACAGCGTCGACATCGCATCCCGCACATCACTAATCGTATAAACAACTTTCGTATTTTTAGGTGGCATATCCAAAAAATCCGAACACGCCCCCAATAAAAATACTATTGCAAACAATAACAATATATGTCTTTTCATAATCCTTATAATTAAATACCTATTGATAATGAGAATGTATATGAACGGGCACTTGGATACGTGAAAGCACCTTTCGTCTCCGGGTCTATACCTCTGAATTTCGTCAACGTGAAAACATTCGCCATATTCAAATTAAAACGGGCCCTAGTGATACGTAGTTTAGCGCATATCGCCGGATCCAAGTTATAACCCAACGAAATATTATTACATTTCAGGTAATCGCCTTTCTCAAACCGGAAATCAAACAATTGATACAAGTACTCCGTTCTGCTGGTTCCGTACTTGGGAATATCGGTGATATCACCCGGTTTTCTCCAACGATTGGCTTCAATTTTCAATAAGTTCCTCGCAGTAGCCCCAGCCGTACCACCCGATGCATAATACTGGAAAGAGCGAGCCAAATGTCCCGTCATGTAAGTAAATTGCGCAAAAAGACTGAATCGCTTGTAATTAAACTGGGTTGTAAAACCTCCGGTGATCGGTGGATCACTTCGCCCCAGATATCCCCTAGAAGCATTCGCCAGTTGCGTGGTCAAGTCACTATCCATGTTATAAACATACTTCCCTTCCGAATTCAAGGCTCCCAAACGGTTTCCGTCATCATCGAATCCGTCCACGTAAGCCAACGTGTTGCCCGTGTATGGATCAACTCCCGCAAATTTATACCCGTAAAACGCTTTCACAGGACGTCCCTGAATATATAAATTATATATGGACTCGAAAGTAGAATTCGTACTGGCAGAAACCTCATCTAGCCCCTGGTAGTAGGTCTCGGTAACCTTATCTTTATTTTTGGTAAAATTGACCGAAGTTACCCAGCTAAAATCCGTCGTGCGCACGTTTAGCGTCCGCAGGCTGATCTCCCAACCTTTATTATTTAGGGAGGCCACGTTAGCTGACACGGAAACCCGTCCTGTCGAGGCCGCAATCTTTTTATCATCCAATAGATTCCGGGTATCGTTATCATAATAATTCACGACCAGATTTATCCGGTTATTAAACAACGAGGCATCAAAACCGATGTTCCGATTCTCCTGACGTTGCCATTTGATAGAGGGATTAGAAGGATCATAGCGGTCCATGATCTTTTCCCCGTTATACGAGTAATTATTCACCTTACGCAAGACAGAGAAGGGCAAAGCGTTACGATCAATACTCCCGACAAAACCGTATGATACCCTGAAAGCGAATTGATTAATAAATCCGAAGCGAGTCATAAAAGGCTCGTTATGGAGATTCCACTTACCACTCACGTTCCAAAGCGGGGAAAAGCGATTCTTCGTTCCGATAATATCCACCCCGTCCAGACGGGCACTTCCTTGCAACACGTAACGATCTTTATAACTGTAAGATCCCGTCATAAACAACGATACGCTTCTATCCTGCGTTTCGGAATGTGATCCCAAACTTGACAAGGCATCAGCAAATGAAGTTTTAAGCGTCATTCCCGCCAGGTCCGGATAACTTGCCACCCCATAGACATCACTCCATTCCGGAATCATACTAGAGAAACCATACCCTTTCGAAGAAGAGACTTCCTGCCCCAGATAAGCGTTTATATAATGATCACCTTCAGAGAATCCACGGGCAAATTCAAGCTGATTCCGAATTGTCCATTGTTGAGAACGAGAAGTCGATTCCCGAATCATTCCGTTATTCATGTCATCCGGAACTTCTCCCTCCGAGTATAAATTACTCAACCAAGAAGCGGCCTTCGAGGCATACGACCCCGGAACTAACTCTTTTGTCATGTGATTATTGGAATTTGAGAAAGTTCCCATAGAAGAGAGCATTAACCCCTCTATAATCTTGAATTCAAGTTTCAGACTAACCTGATTACTTAAATATCTTGATTTTGATGTATTCTCATTCAAGTCTTTCAAAATATTAAAATCATACTTGTATCCATCCCGAATAGAACTGAGTGTCGAGTAAGAACTACGATCATACTCGTAATTTCCGTTTTCATCATAAGGACGCTCGTAAGTATTCGCATAAGTCGCGTAATCCAACGGATTCACGGGAGAAGCGGAACTACGATCATTACGCAAACTACTGCGTACATCAAAATGTACTCTCAAGAATTTATTAAAATCATGGGTTAATTTCATGGAAGCTCCCATACTCTCGTATTTGTTGTTCGGCATCACTCCTTCCTGCGACAAATAAGAAAGGCTCCCGTAATACTGGGTTGTTTCATTACCTCCCGATAGAGAGATACTATAATTCTGCGTGTGGGCTACCCGAAAAATCTTATCAAACCAATTCGTGTTGATCTTGCTCAATTTCTCGATCTCCGTCTCGGCATCCTCCCTTGACATGATTCCACTATCGACCTTTCTCAATAATTGATATACCCGTCCACCGATATTCAATCCCGGAAAATCTTCATATATACCTCTCTCAAAAGCAATTTTCTCTTTTGAATTCATCATTTTCAGACGATTATCCGGAGCCTCGCTCAAACCGAAAGAAGCTTGTATATTTATATAAGAACGTCCTACCGTTCCCCGCTTCGTGGTTACCACGATCACGCCATTCGCTGCCCGGGAACCATAGATAGCCGTTGCCGCAGCATCTTTCAACACCGTAATACTCTCAATATCATCCGGGGGAATATTCCCGATACCGCTTGTCAGAACCGTTTCTTCAAACTCCGTTCCCCCCATACTCACCTCCGGCACGTTCCCGGTAAGCGGCATCCCGTCCACAATCCAAATCGGATTCGTGTCGCCGGTCAAAGAATTGATCCCGCGGATTCGTATACGGGCTTGTGCCCCGGGTCTTCCGGATAAATTCATCACCGCCACTCCGGCCATCTGTCCCTTCAACACATCCTCCACGCTCGTGTATCCCTTGTTAGCGATATCTTTCGAAGTTACGACTTCCACCGATCCCGTCATCCGTTCTTTCTTAATTTCCTGATAACCGGTCACGACAACTTCATCCACTTCCGTCGTGTTCTCCTCTAATACAACAACAATCGGTTTATCCTGCTTTTTATACACCACGTCTTTCGTCTTCATCCCGATAAAAGTAAACCGCAGGATGATCGTATCTTGTTCGGGTATCGTCAACGTGAACTCACCCTTCACGTCTGTCGCAACACCCACGGTTGTCCCCTTCAACAAGACCGAGACTCCCGGCAGGGATTCCCCCTTCTTATCCTTCACGATACCTTTAATCACGATCTTCTTCACGTCGTTCTGCAAACTATTTCTTCTTTCCGAGATCAGGATATAATTATCCCGAATAGAATAGTTGTATTTATTGCCCAACACCTGTCCCAAGATTTCTTCCAACGTACCATTCGGGGAAGTTAAAGAAACACTTTCTTTCACATCCAGAATAGCCGTGTTGTAAAAAAACTCGTAATGGCTCTGTTTCTTGATCTGTCTAAAAATAGACTCGATCGTTCCGCTCTTCACATTAAAAATCTCTTGTGATTTTTGGGAATAGCTATCTCTTGCCCAAATGCTAGAGGCGGAAATCAATAATAGTAAAAAAAGATTTCGCATGTACCTCAAAATTTTACACATCCATTTTTTTTTCATACCTTTGTTATTATGGTTCATAATTCATTCCCGAAAAAGTTTAGTCGACGTATTTCGTGAATGGTATTTATTGTTACAGGGAGGGTGAGAGCTCCCTGTTTTCTTTTATTTATGTGATATTCTTATTCTTTTTCCTGACACATCAAATTCGACATCTGTCACGGTCGCGATCATTTCCAACAAATAATTCGCCGAACGATCTTTCTCCGCCGCCCCGCTGAATCGCAAATCACGCAAGGAATCATCCGCGTATTCCACCGTGCAATCATACCAACGATTCAACTTGCACATGATGTCTTCCAATCGCATATTTTCAAATTTGAACTTTCCGTGCATCCACGAGATATATAATTCTGGATCTTCTTCCTTGACTTTCACTTTCCCATCACATTTTATATATTTAAACGTCGAACCCGGTTCCAAAACATACTTCTCCTCCCCATCATACCGGTTCACGATCACCTGTCCCTCGATCAGCGTGGTCGTTACCCGACGATCCTCCAAGTAATCAGACACATTAAAAGATGTTCCCGTCACCCGTACATTCAGATTTGTTGTTTTCACAAAAAAAGGAACGGCAGACTTCGCCACGTCAAAATAGGCTTCCCCATCCAATTCTACCGTCCGGCTATCTCCCGCAAAAGGAACCAGGTATCTCAATGATGAACATGAATTCAATCGAACCCTGGAACCATCTGACAAAAGCACCAGATACTCGCCTCCCGTGGGTACGGTGATTTTATTATACACGGGAACCACTTCATTCTCTTTCACTTTCGTGTAATCCAATACTCTCGAAGAATCATTCTCGATCACCCGTCCCCCCTGTTCCTCGATCGTCGCTGTTCCTGTCAACGGGATATTCTGCCCGTTACTCAATTCCAGTACAACAATCCCTTTCGCGGGAAGTAACTCCTGACGAGCCATTTCCAACGTTTTCTCCGGACTATTCTCTTGTTCCAAATAGAAAAGCCCGCCCCCCACGCTAAACAAAACAATTAATGCGGCAGCATAACAAAGAAACAATCTTCGTCCCCTTCCCTGCACCTTATTCTCTATCGAACGCCACAACTGATCCAATTTTCCCTGTGGTATTTCAGGCAACCGCTCAACTTCATCATCGTATTGTTGATACCAACGGATAATCTGAACTTTCTCTTCCGGAGTACAAGTATTCTCCCGGTACTTTTTTAATAAATCGTATATTTCATTTACTCCCATATTATTCCCTTTTACTAATAGGACATTTCGTGGAATAAGGGAGTACTAGTCTATAAACAAAAATTTTTTCGATTTATCTCTTTTCGTAACCTTTTCAAGATATCTGTCAATTGATTTTTAACCGTTTGTTCCGACACAGATAACCGTTCTGCTATTTCTTTCACCGATAAATGCTGTTCGCGACTAAGCAAATACACGTCTCTCAACCTAGGGGGAAATTTACGAACCAGATCTTTGATCTGATCATCCAGATCCGAGGCGACAATCCTTACCCAGGTATAGTCATCCACCTCACTCACGCCCTCTTGCGATATCTCGTGATAGCGATCCCGAATTTGCTCCTTTTTAATGGAATTCAATATATGGTTTCTCAGCCAGACTAAAAGATAATTCTTCACGGATGAAGTTATTTCTATCGTTTCTCTTTTCTCCCACACCTGAATAAAAAAGTCCTGAAAGATATCATCCGCATCAAAAGAAGATTTCACCCGGACCAGAATGTTACGATAAATCAGATTAGAATAACGGGCATACAAATCCCGGAAAGCAGAAACTTTGCCTTCCCGAATACCTTTAATAATATCTATATCCGATTTATCTGATAACATCTAAATTTTTCCCAATGCACACGTTTATGATAATCAAATATAACGTTTAAAGTAATACGTCCCAAGTATAAATACAACTTTTCCGCTAATTATCAATACCTAACAAATCGTTAGTTATATTTTATATTCAAGTAAATCATTCCAGAAATAGGCTTTCCAGTATACCTTTCACCTGCTTTTCATACCAAAACTACCCACTATCGTAAAACTATCACATCCGGCCAATAAAACCAAAGGAAGGATAAAGAAAAAAATCTGTTTCATTCGTCTTTTATTAATTCCACAACCTGTATCAAATAAAAGACAATTGGAAAGCGAGTAAAGTACTATTTAAAATACAAAATTATTTTTCAACTAATTTCAAGTGCAACGGATGGCGCACCACGAAACGAGCTCCTTTTTTGTAATCTCCGTCCACCCAGATATCTCCGCCCATCATCGTAATCGTCAATTTACAGATAGCTAATCCCAACCCGGTTCCCTGAACATATTCATCCAATTTCTCGAAACGTTCGAATACCTTCTTCTGCTTGTCCTCTGGGATTCCTCGTCCCGTGTCGGTCACGCTGAAATAGATACAATCTTCCGCTTCATTAATTTCAAAACCCAACGTGATACTTCCCTGTTCCGTGAATTTATTCGCATTCGACAACAAATTAATCAATATCTGTTGCAAACGTTGGATATCAGTAATCAATAAGAACTCATTGCAAGGAGCCTCATACACGTATTCAACGGAATCTCTCTTTCCGTAACTTGTCGTGGCTAAAATACTCTGCCCCAGAGAAACGAGTTCAACCTCCTCGTAAGACAATTTTAAACGTCCTGTTTCCAAACGGGATATATCCAATATATCATTGATCAACCGGAGTAACAAATCCGAATTCTTTTGTATAATAGACACGTACTCCTGACGACTCTCCGCATCACAATCATCCGAAGTCAACACCCCGGAGAATCCCACGATAGCATTCAACGGGGTACGAATCTCGTGGCTCATGTTAGCCAAGAAAGCCGATTTTAACCGATCGGATTCTTCCGCCTTCTCTTTCGCCTCCCGCAATTCGAGTTCAACCTGTTTCTGTTTGGTCATATCCTCCATACGCATCACCACTCCCAGCAACTTGTTCTCATCATTGAAAACGGGATTTGCCAACATGTACACGTAATAATCGCCCTGCTTCACGACAATATCGGCAACTTTTCCGGTCTTCATGGCCAGCACAACCGGGCAATAAGTACAAGGTTCGCTCCGCCCCCGCAATGCTTCATAACAAACACGCCCTTTAGAATTCCTGATTTTTAAAGGATCTATGTTAAAATCAATCCCGTTATGCCACTTTATCGTGAAATCCGGATTAATAAACTTAATCCCGGAATTAACATTATTCAGGATCAAGGTATTATCCTTCTGAGCCTGTAACAACGCATCTTTAAAACGTTTGGTTTTGAAGAAATAATACAAGGCCAGCAAAAAACCGAACAACAAAAGCAGGAATGCTGCCGCAACCCCCATGATCTGGTATTTATATTCTTCAAAATAAGATAATTTCTTATTATAAAAGACCGCATTTTTTGTTATCGCTTTGTTCAAGAAACTACCTTGATTCAGTTTGATATAATCAAAACAATACTCGTTGGGGATCATTTGCATTCCATTAGCAAGTAAAGCCGTATCTTGTGACTCCAAAGCCAATGCCTGGCGAGCAATATCCTTCCCTATCGTCCTGTATTGTGGAATACATCCCCCGATGGCCCAGTGGCCCAGTCCGATAGAAGTAACCGTGAACGCCGGAACTTTAGGATTGGCCATCATCATAGAATACGTGGCATTTCGCATGAAATAACCATCATTCTTATCCACTCGCCACGTACCCAATAGAATTGCCGTATTTTCCGGCAAACGGGATATTTCATCACACATCGAATAAATCGTATATTTCCGTCCATCCAACAGGATCAAATTTAAATCCGGATATTTCTCTTTCATCTCTTTTTTCACGAAAGCCTGCAAAGAAACACCCCCGTAACTATTGTCCGAAATGAACGCAATATTCTTCGTCTTCGGGTAAAAATCCAACACCAACTGCACGTTTGTCGCAAGATCATACTCGTAAGCAAAACCGAACACGTTAAACTGTCTCACACTATCGGTCACGACATCCACGCTTTCAGCTTCCCAATTCTCCAGATCTTCGCCTTCATGTGGCAACAAAACGGCATTCCGACTCACCATTCCGCCAATTATCGGGACATCCCGGGTTATTAACGTATCCTGTGACAAGTAAGACGTCCAAGCCTCCTGCCCCAACAAAACAATCAACTTCGGTAAATTTTTCCCTGTATACTTAGACAAGATGTCTCCCATTCGATTTTCCCACTGGAAGGCTTCCGAGAAACTCTTACAGTTCATATTCTCGATAGTCACCACGGATTTACCCCCCAACCGATTATACTCATCCATAAATTCGGATATATTACGGGCGGTTTGCGGAGTCTCCGGATTATAGGAACTTATAATCAATATTAAAGAATCTGGAGCAAGAGTCTCACCCTTTGTTGTCCAACTAACGAACAACAACAGACCTAACATGCTTGCATGTATAAAGTACCTATATAGCTTAAAAAGAAATTCCAACATCTTCTAATTGTAACCTCGCAAAGATATTAATTTTCACATAAAATCAACCAAAATTCATGCTTTTCCTACAAAAAGATATATCTTTGACTTAAACCTTAAATGTGCCATTTTATGTCAAACATTTCTTGCATCATTTCTCGCATGGAGAAAGGTGATCAGACCGCGTCTTATATACATTTTGAACAAACTGCCACGTTAAAGCAGATCGTTGCATCCGTGGATTCCCAATACGTTTTTTTCTACACGAAGCATCCGTCTCCCCGCCCCGGAGAATACGCCCAACAACGCTTTCTCCAACTTGCCCAAGCGACAGGAGCCGTCATGCTTTACTCGGACTATTACACGGAACAAAACGGGCAACCCGTTGCACACCCGACAATCGACTACCAATTAGGAAGCGTTAGGGATGATTTTGATTTCGGATCAATACTATTATTCAGAACAGATATTTTAAAAAAGGTTGTAAGCGACATGGATTCGGATTACCAATTTGCCGCACTCTATGACCTGCGTTTACGCCTTTCCCGGGAAGGATTAATTTTCAGAATTCCCGAATTCCTCTATTCGGAAAAAGAATTCGACACCCGACTTTCCGGTGAAAAACAATTTGATTACGTGAATCCCCGTAACCGGGAAGTACAAATTGAAATGGAACAGGCCTTTAGCGCTCACTTAAAAGCAATCGGGGCTTATCTTCCTCCCATTTTCAAAAATCTCCGGTTTCAGGATGAAAATTTCAAGACCGAAGCCTCGGTAATTATTCCCGTGCGTAACCGGGAAAAAACCATCGCGGAAGCCATCCGGTCAGTCTTATCCCAACAAACGAATTTCAATTTCAACATCCTCGTTGTAGACAATCATTCAACAGATGAAACCACATCCATAATTAAAAAGATGGCGCAAAAGCGTCCCCAAATCATTCATATTATCCCTCCCCGTGCGGATCTTGGTATCGGGGGATGCTGGACACATGCTATTATGGACGAACGCTGCGGACGTTTCGCCATTCAACTGGATAGTGATGACTTATATATAAATAATCATATTCTTCAACGTATTGTTGACACATTCCGTAACTGTCAATGTGCCATGGTTATTGGTAGTTACCAAATGGTCAACTTCAAATTGGAAGAAATTCCACCCGGAATTATCGACCACAAAGAATGGACTCCCGACAATGGGCGTAACAATGCGCTCCGAATCAATGGCCTTGGTGCACCCCGTGCTTTCTATACCCCTCTACTCCGGCAGATCAGAATACCCAATGTCAGCTACGGGGAAGATTACGCCACGGCCCTTGCCATTTCTCGGGAATACCAAATCGCCCGTATCTACGAACCCTTATACTTGTGTCGTCGCTGGGATGGCAACTCCGATGCGGATTTAAACATCCAACGGGTAAATGCCAACAACTTCTATAAAGACAAAATTAGAACGATCGAAATACTGGCAAGAAAACAATTGAAAATGGGAAATGAAAAAAAGAGATTCTAAGATTCTGTGATTTCCGATTCTATGATTAAGTGATTATTAAAAACGTTAGCCTTGTGCGAATGGAATCACCTAATCCGAAATCAAAAAATCACAATATCAATAGGATCTAAAATTTAAAATAAAAAGCGTTGGCTTTGTGGGTAGAAATCACGGAATCCGAAATCTTGAAATCACAGAATTCTTAAATCTAAAATTATAATGTTTTTTGACCATTTCACCGAAACACAACTTGCCTCCTGGCCTTTGGCCCGGACAAACTACGAACGTCTGAAAAATGTAGTTTACCGCACGATTGACTTTGACGGTTTTCAAATACGAGTACAATATAACCCGGATCGAATTCTATCTGCCGTGGCAAAAATTGACGAACAATCCATTAAAGCAAGGGCCTGCTTCCTGTGTAAAGAGAACATGCCGTCGGAACAATTAAGTTTTGACTACAACCCGACGTTAGATATACGAGTAAATCCTTACCCTATTTTCGACCATCATTACACGGTTCCGGCCAAACAACATATCCCTCAATTAATCGAGGGACATTTCAACGATATGTTGACCATCGTGCAGACTTATCCGGAATACACGATATTTTATAATGGTCCCCGAAGTGGTGCTTCCGCTCCCGATCATTTCCATTTCCAATTAGCCCCACGCTTCCTCATGCCATTGGAAACAGACGTTCACTCCTGCCGTAAGGAAGTGTTAGCGATCCCTGAATTTCAGGAAACAAGCATAGAAAGTATTCCCAATTACGTACGCAAAAACATCATACTTCATTCCGGGAACCGGGAACAACTGTTTATCGCTTTTGAGAACCTATTAGCTGATATCGGTAAAGTTACTCCCAACGATCCCGAACCCATGATGAATCTATTCGCATGGTATGAAAATCAAGAATGGTGGGTAGTCATCTTTCCCCGACGCCAACATCGTCCGTGGCAATTCTTTGCAGAAGGAGAAGACAACATTCTATTCAGTCCCGGTTGCGTCGACTTCGCCGGACTGATCATCACCCCCCGGGAAAAAGATTTCAACCGCCTGAATGCACCTCTATTGAGAGAACTTTTTGGGCAACTGACCCTTTCCGAAGAGCAATGGCAACAATTCAAACAATTGAAAATGAACGACAAAAACATTCCGAGATTGCCGATTAAATGATTCAGTGATTATTAAAAACGTTAGCCTTGTGCGAATGGTATCACCTAATCGGAAATCATAAATCAAGAAATGAATAGGATTTAAAATTTAACATCTAAAATGAATTGCCCTGTAACCAATAACTCTCCAAAGGAGAATTTCTCTATCGGAATTCTCTTTGCCCCGATAATCTCCTTTCGTCTAAATGGAATTTACCGAAATAACGAACAAATATTCTCAGGAGAATATTCCATTTCCAAAGAAGGAAACAACCTGATATTATACTCTTCTTCCGGCAGCCAAATAATACCGAATAATTTCACATTCATCCCGGAAGATTACGATTCATCAGATTTTGATTTACTCAACGTGATTATCGGAATTAACTTCCATTGGCAACGCACGGAGAATCAAAAATTTAAAGGAACCTTGAAAATCATTGACGAAGAAAAACACCTGACTGCGGTCAACCTACTACCATTGGAAGATTATCTATTGAGCGTGATTTCCTCGGAAATGAGTGCAACATCCTCTTTGGAACTCCTGAAAGCCCATGCCGTCATCTCCCGCAGTTGGCTTATCGCCCAGAAGTTAAAGAATAAAACACTCACAACAGATTATCAATCCTGTATACAGGACAAGCACCGATACATTCGTTGGTATGACCGGGAAGATCACGCCAACTTTGACGTGTGTGCCGATGACCATTGCCAACGCTATCAAGGATGCAGCAAGGCATACACCCCGGCTGTCCGGCAAGCCATAGAAGCCACACGGGGCGAAGTACTTACTTACGAGGGAAAAATCTGTGATGCCCGTTTCTCAAAATGCTGCGGGGGGGTCTCCGAACGCTTTGATAACACGTGGGAACCTGTCAATCATCCCTATCTGACCAAAATCATTGATAGTGATACCTTAACCACGGTTCCCAATCTATCACAAGAAGAGGAAGCAAAAAAATGGATTCTTTCTTCTCCTGATGTATTTTGCAACACACAAGATAAAGAAATCCTATCTAATGTTCTCAATGATTACGACCAAGAAACACGGGATTTCTTCCGTTGGCAAGTCTCCTATACTCCCACGGAACTATCCGCTCTTGTCCTGTCCCGTATCGGAATTGACTTCGGGCTCATCCAATCCATCGAACCCCTCCAAAGAGGTGTTTCCGGCCGGATCATTCAACTCCGAATCAACGGAACTAAAAAAAGCATGGTCATCGGAAAAGAACTAGTTATTCGCAAAGCCTTTTCCAAATCTCACTTATACAGTTCCGCCTTTATCGTAGAAACCGAAAAAGATACGTCAGGAATTCCCATTCGCTTCACGTTCAAAGGAGCCGGTTGGGGACACGGTGTTGGTCTCTGCCAAATCGGAGCCGCCGTAATGAGTGCCAAAGGCTACGGTTACCAAGAAATACTATCACACTATTTCCCCGGAACCAAACTAGAAACAATTGAAAATTGAAAATAAATGGATTCAGTGATTGGCGATTTCATGATTCAGTGATTATTAAAAACGTTAGCCTTGTGCGGATGGAATCACCTAATCGGAAATCATAAATCACTAAATAGATAAAGATCACTTAATCGGAAATCAACAAATCACAGAATCAATAGGATCATGAAATCTAAAATTAACTCATCTCCCTGGGCTTGGATCCCCTCTCTATATTTTGCACAAGGTCTTCCTTATGTAATCGTGATGACATCGGCGGTCATTATGTTCAAACGGCTGGGAATAAACAACACGGATATAGCCCTGTACACCAGTTGGCTTTACTTGCCTTGGGTCATTAAACCTTTATGGAGCCCGTTGGTTGACATCGTGAAAACCAAACGTTGGTGGGTCATTTCCATGCAAATATTGATTGGCGGGGGATTAGCCGGAATTGCCCTCACACTTCCCGGCCCTCATGCCTTCCGTTACTCGTTAGCCTTCATGTGGTTACTGGCTTTTAGTTCCGCCACGCATGATATCGCCGCCGACGGCTTCTACATGCTAGGACTTGACACGAAAAAACAAGCCTTTTTTGTCGGCATACGAAATACGGCCTATCGCCTGGCCATGCTCGCCGGTCAAGGCCTCATCGTCATGTTTGCCGGCTGGCTCGAAAAATCATACACCACCACACTCCCGGAAGAAATCGCTATTCCCAAGGCATGGTCAATAACATTTTATCTATTGGCTGTCATTTTCGTACTTCTTTTTCTCTATCATCAATTCATTCTCCCGAAACCAAAGAATGATATCCCCGTAAAGAACGGTAATCCTCTCAAAGCATTCATTGAAACCTTCGTCACATTCTTCCAAAAGAAAGGAATCATTTCAGCCTTAGCCTTTATCCTTCTTTTCCGTTTTGCCGAATCACAACTCGTGAAAATAGCCTCCCCCTTCCTGTTGGATAATCCCGAAGTCGGAGGCTTAGGATTAAGTACAATCCAAGTCGGTACCATATATGGGGTAGTCGGCCTCATCGCTCTTACAATCGGCGGTATTCTCGGTGGCATTTTCATGGCTCGTCAAGGCCTGAAACATTGGATATGGTGGATGACGGCCGCCATGAACCTCCCTAACCTCGTCTACGTGTATCTCGCTTTTACTCATCCTTCTGATATGTGGCTGATTTCCTCTTGCGTCGCCATCGAACAATTCGGCTACGGCTTCGGGTTTACAGCCCTTACCTTCTTCATGATGCTTTTCAGCAAAGGCCAACAGCAGACCGCACACTATGCCATTTGTACCGGATTCATGGCCCTCGGGATGATGCTTCCCGGAATGATATCCGGGTATGTACAGGAACTCATCGGTTACCAGCATTTTTTCCTTTGGATCATGCTTTGCACTATTCCCAGTTTTATTGCGGTAAAATACGTGAAATCATTAAATCATCTTCACTAAATAATAAGCAACATGATAGAAATTACTTCTTAATAATCCTATCATCGTCTCCGTAAAGAGGACTAAAAACAGCATGATAAATACCAAAGATCATAATATTTTGGTAGATCAACTTATTGCAAGAAAATGAATTGCATACAAAATCTTTTCCCGGTTCCCAAAGTCCATAAAATTTATACCCTCATTGTTCCCTCTATGAGGGTACGTTGTCATTCTTTAATTAATTTCAGATCCGTCACCCCGATCCGGGCTGCCAGCCAGGCAGAGAACTGTTTCTCCTCGGCAGGAGCTAACTGCCGTTCAAAAGCCACGATAGCAATATTCAACGTATCGGTATGTAAAGAATCCACGCTGCTACGAATTATCTTGGATATGGCAATACTCTTCACCGACGGGTAAAGAATCTTCACCTCGGGACTCACCTGCCTCCCTATCGTGTCATACAATAAATAAGAACTCAGCCTTGTCCGCAAACGGCCAATCTCCTCTTCCTGCGATGCGAGCCGCTGTTTATTCTGCATATAATAATCCTGCAACAACATATTACTCACATCATTTTGCATTTCCACGTCCTCTTTACCAAAACCTTGATTAATATACAACGGGATATCACCTAACCCATATTGATGCATTTTTTCTTTTAGAGACACGATCACATCTTCCGATATCTCTTTCCCGATCAACGATACCTCAATTTTCCGATTCGGTTGCTCCGAATCTATATCTTTCCCCACAACCAAGGTATTCGGGAAATTAAACTCATTCTTGATAAAACGGCTCGCATTGGTTTCAAATATATTCGTTCTCACCATATTATAAGTGATATACACACTCGGAACCATGGTCAGAAATATAATGGAGTACACGATCCGTTGCACTTTCTGTTCTCGCACCTTATCCACGAATTTCTTTTTGGAAAAATGCATTAACCTCACTCCCAACGTGGTTGCGAAAGCGATAAACACCGAGTTGATCGTGAAAAGATAAAATGCCCCGAAGAAATAATACAAGTTACCACTCGCCAACCCGAATCCGGCCGTACACAAAGGAGGCATCAACGCCGTGGCAATCGCCACACCGGGGATCACGTTTCCTTTCAACTTGGTCGAAGAAGCCACGATTCCCGCCATACCACCGAAAAAGGCAATTAACACATCGTATATCGTGGGAGTCGTCCGGGCCAACAATTCGGAACGAGCCTCATTCAAGGGTGACAACAAAAAATACAATGTAGAAGTCAACACGCTGAATATCGTGGCTATCAACAGATTTCGAAAAGCTTTCTTGATCAGTTCAAAATCATTGATTCCCACGCCCAACCCGATTCCCATAATCGGCCCCATCAACGGGGAGATCAACATGGCTCCGATAATGACAGCCGTTGAATTCGTGTTCAACCCCAAAGAAGCAACAAACGTCGCAAAAATCAACACCCACAAATTCGTCCCCCGAAACACGATTCCCTTACGAATCGCCTCCACCGTGTCCTCTTCCCGTTCCTGTTCATCTGACGGATCAAGAATTTGACGTAAATACACCCGGAAACGCTGCAATATTGTCATAAAAGCCATTACGATTTTAAATTTTAAATCCTATTAATTTCTTGATTTATGATTTTAGATTAAGTGATCTTATCTATTTAGTGATTTATGATTTCCGATTAGGTGATTCCATCCGCACAAGGCTAACATTTTTAATAATCACTGAATCACGAAATCGACAATCACTGAATCTTTTAATTTTTCCATTTTCATTTGTCCAATTTCGGGTCAAAATTAATAATTTTATTCATTCGAAATTTTAAATTCTAATTATATCAGCCGATATCATACAAAAAAAGCCCGCAAGACTCACGAACTCCATGAATCTCACGACCTTTATAACTTTATCCGTGATTAAAATGTAATCTTCAAATTAACCGAAAAAGTACGTCCGAAACCATAAAAGACCTTAGCCGACTCCTCATCGTGCTTAGCTCCATCCTCGGCATCAGCAATATACTCCTTATCCAAAAGATTATTCACGTTACCGGAAATCATCGCCCCGAAAGTTTTACTTATTGGAAAACGGTAATTGATATTAGCATCCAACACTCCGTACGCCGGCATTCTCCAAGGTGATTCAATAACATTTTCCGCATCCAAATTCATCGTAGGAAACGAGAATTTGGCATAATTTCTCGCAAAATGAGAATAATCAACTCCAACGTGCAAACCTTTTATCGGCTGATAACGCCCGCCAATCGCAAAGGTCGTCTGAGCCGAATTACCCACCTTCACATCTTTCACCTTCACGAAACTCTGGGCATGTTCACCTTCTCCGATATCACTCAATGCCTTACCGTCTTTACCTACAGGCTGTCCGGCTGAATTATAAGCATAACCTTTCCCATCTCCGTTCCAATGCCAATCACCTATTGAAAACATTCCCGTAACCTCAAGATTCGTTAACGGACGCAACACAAAATCCATTTCTATCCCCTGATGCAAAGCATCTATACCTGTCAGATAAGCAAAAGCATCACGATCTTCTTTCACGCCGACTTTAACCGCCTTATCCATCCAAGCCGTCCGGTAAAGATTCACGTTTGCGCTCAACCAAGAGGCTCGGAATCCATATCCTAATTCCATCGAAAACACTTTCTCGTTCATCGCATCCGGGTTAACCACATTACTCACATCATTCTGTAAGAACACACCCCCTTGCATGTGAGGCGGACGGGAGAAATACCCGATATTGGCAAATACGTTATGCTTTTCCGTCAAATTATAATTAGCCCCTCCTTTCAACGTAAAGCCCAGAAAACTCTCCTTGCTTGATTTCGCATCTGCTTTAGAATAATAGAAACGATCCTCTCTCCAATAGGTTGAATTAGAAAGCGACCCGGCCATAAACACGCTCAAATTATCCCGGTTATATTCTCCTTGGGCAAAAAATCCCTCTTGCATCACGAACCCGTCATAATCCCGGAAGATGATATCCCCTTTCTGTAAATGTTCATTCTGCCAATCTGTATCGTCAGCCTTATATTTCACGTTAGCCCGGCTATTATCAATGAAATACTCTCCCCCGTACAAATCAACTAACTCGTTATAATGCTTTCCCTTGTAATAACGTAAATCAATACCACCATATACATCAAAATACTGTCCTAACCGTGTTGTATAAGTAGAAATTAAACCGAACCAATTATGCTCGTTTTTACTCATTGACATTGCCATGAGCGATCCGGTTTTACTGCTCTCGTTCCATTTATAAACACTATCATAGGCAAATGTCTTATCTTCCGCACGATTCTTACCTAGCTCTCCCGCGGTAGTCGTCCCGTACCATGAATTCTTCCATTTTCCTTGTCCGCTATAACCGCCTCCTCTACCGAGAGAAACATAAAACACACTGGATAAACTTGACTTATCATTAATCTCCCAAAGGTGATTCAATGAAATTTGCGGTTTATGATATTTATTATAAGCAGAAACTTTCCGCACCTTCTTCCCATCCCGATTCGCAAAACCGTAAGACGGGTTAAACTTCGTGTCATCCAACTCTTTCCATGACTTGATCGTCATCTTATCATTTCGATTCCGTTGATTATGCCATTGCGGCGCACCAAAAGCTGTAAGCGATAATTGGTGATGCTCTCCCAATTTCTTGGATATATTCACGAAATAAGAATACGCCACGTAATCCGTTCCCTGGATATAACCGTCTCCCCAACTTCTGGAACCTAAAATAGACATTGCCCAACCATTCTTCAACAGCCCGGTAGAAAGATTAAAAGCAACTTTATTATAACCGTCATTACCCACGCCGTAAGCAACCGAGCCTCCGGCCTTAGCATTTGTCGAATTCGTCACGATATTAATTGAACCTCCGACAGAAGGCACCGACACCTTTGAAGCACCCAACCCGCGTTGTACCTGTATAAAACGAGTCACGTCCGCCAAGCCGGACCAATTCGACCAGTAAATACCCCCCCACTCCATCTCGTTCATGGGAACCCCGTTCACCATTACGGCAATATTCTCCGTCTCAAATCCCCGCAAATTAATGCGTCCATCACCGAATGCACCACCCTCTTTCGTTGCATAAACACCCGGTAAAGACTTCAATATTTCCGGGAACTCCTGCGTTGATAATTTCTCTTCAATCTCTCTTGCTGTCACGACAGACAATGCCACCGGAGTCTTTCGATCCACGGCCAAAGACCCCTTAACCACGACATCTGCCAAACTAATATATTCCGGCAACATCCCGACAATACCTAAATCTTCCTTTTTATCCCCGATCACAACCCTCTTTTTCACTTCCAAGTAACCGACACTCCGAAAAATCAACACGATCGTTCCGGATTTCTCCACCTTCAATTCAAAATAACCTTCCGCATCAGCAACAACTCCCACGGTTGTACCTTCAACACTCACCGTGGCTCCCACCAACGCCTCTTTTGTCTGCGAATCAATTATCCGACCTTTGATCTCCCCCTCTGCCATAACTTCCCATGACGTACAAAATAGACAAATAAGCCCACCTAACACCTTCAATAATACGTTACGCATAAATTTTTCTTTTACGAATTACTAACTTGTATCAAAACACCTTCAATTTCCCACTACATAGCATTAATTATGGGAGCGAAGATAGTGATAAAAACAGCATTTCATAGCATTTATTGATTTTTTTTAGGGTCTTACTTTATAAATCAAAAATGACCGGGAAGAAAATATGTTTCTCCCGGTCATCTTTCAATTTTACAACTCCTGATTCTACTTCAACAAATCCGCCAGTTTCGGATTCTTCGCTTTAATCATCCCGTCCGCACTGATCCAATAAACTGTCGGAAGAACTTTTACCTTATAGGCTTTTTCGACCTCGCTCTCTCCGGCTATCGTCAAATCGGCCAATTGCAACCAAGATATTTTATCTTGCTTCACGGCTTCCAACCATTTCTTTTTATCTCTATCCAACGACACGGAAATAACCTGAATACCTTTCTTTTTCAATTCCTTGTAATGCTTATTTAGCTCCTTATTCTGACTCCGACAAGGAGCGCAAAATGATGCCCAAAAATCCAGCAACACCTCTTTTTTCCCCCGGAATGAAGACAAACGGACCTCTTTCCCCCGTTTATCCAACAGCACGAAGTCCGGGGCTTCCCCGGTTAATTGCTCCGCTTTCAACTTCTCGAATTTATTCCAAATTTCTGTTTTCAACTCCGACTCCGGGACCCGATTCCCCAAAGTCTGAACTGCCGCTTGGAACACGTTATAATCATCTTCTAACCAAGACAAATTATCCTTCAACAACTCCAATCCCAACTCGCTTCCTTCCAATGGCTTCAATCCTTCCAACAAAAAGTCGGCTCTTTCCTGCTTTTCCTCTTTTACCTTTTCCCACATCTCAGCTTTCTTCATAACATCCTTGATCTCACGATATTCCTCTACCAGCGTGTTAAATCGTTCGTTAATCTCATCCATTTTCTGCTTGGCAGGAGCGTATCGGTCTCCCAACAAATACTCCTCAACCTTTCTCCTCAGCTCAACACCTCTCAAACTTCTTTCAAGTATAACACCTTCCGGAGAAATAAGCGTGATAAAAGGTATTCCATTAAAATTATACAACTTCCACGTGATCCCCTCAATATCCGACAATTGTAGATATTGAACTTGCTCTTCTTTCACAGCCTGCCGCCATTCTTGGTCATTTTGATCAACCGAAACACCTATCACCACCAATCCCTTGTCTGCAAAAGAGTTATATACTTGTTTTATATTCGGAATCTCTTTTCGACACGGACCACACCAAGAAGCCCAAAAATCAATCAATACATATTTCCCTCTAAAAGAAGATAACTTCACTAAATTCCCCTCCAAATCTTTTAATTCAAATTCCGGTGCCATACTTCCCACGGCAGAAGCTTTTACTTGGGCAATCCGTTTTTTCATCTTCAAGATCGGGTAAGACTCCTGAACTCCCGCTCCAAACTGACTGATAAGCTTCTCCAAAACATCGACAGATGCCCCGCCATAGTGATTGCCCACAATCACCGCCAACATCTTACTATCCCGATTCTCCGGAATCATGGCTAAAAACGCTTCCGATTGCTTTACGCTTAAAGAATCCATTCGCCGAGACGCTTGTTTCAGAATTCGGAAATTTTCATCCGTCTGATTCACATCGTTATACTCATGAAAAGCTATATTATAAACATTTATAGCCTCATTCAACGCCTTGCGATACGGATTCTCTTCAACAAATGCCAAATATTCCGACATGGCGGGTGACCCCTTTATCCATTCCCTCTGCAAATTTCCATCTTTTATCTTCGCCTCGATTTGAATATTTTCCGTGTCAATAAAAAACTGTATCACCGGCACTTTCTGCGAGAATTCCAAACCTCCCAACGAAGGAAGATACAGGAAATAAGGGCGGGCATCCCCCACTTCCACTTTTGCCGTCAGTTCAAAACGATCTTTATTCCCTTTCACCCGCACGATCTCGGTTTTATAGTCCGAATCCAATAACACAACTTCCCGTCCTGCCAACCCAACAATCTTACCCCACACTTTCACTTGCTTTACCTCACCATGTAACAAGATCGGCAGCAACATAACAATACAAACAAACAATAAAATTCCCTTTTTCATAAAATTAAATTTATAGAGTGACAGCCCGAGTAAAAAAATACTCCGGAAACTCGGGCTTTAATAAAACAAACAACTATCTTGGATTCTGCTCGATATGATTGTTCAACAACCGTACCTTCGCCGCAATCGGGAACATATACCGGTTAGAATTGGGCTCCAGCGTGTAGGTCATTTCTCCGAATTGACGGGTAAGCGTCCGGGTATAAATTCCCTCTTTCGCAAGCCGCTTCATATCAAAGAAACGTACCCCGTTGAACACCAATTCACGCTGCCGCTCTTCCAGCACCACCTCCAACAATTTATCCCCACTTACCCGTGGCAAATCGGAATACTTATCCGCAGCGATCCTTTTCTTACGCAATGCATTTAACACGTCCAATGCGCCCGGATCTTTCTTTCGTGCCAGGCATTCCGCCTTGATCAACATCATCTCAGGCACTCCGATATTATAATCTAAATCCTGCAAAATCGCCGGATAAGGATCCTTACTCGGTTTACCATCCCACCCGATAGTGGTAAAATTGAATTTATAACGCAAATCAGCTTCCGTATCAAAGACTTTCAGTAATTCCGGTGACACAAGAGAAGAACTAATAATACCGCTATAAGCAGCAGAACGGTACATGATCATTTCCGGAGAATACTCCGGAAGAGGACGATTATTAATGCCCCCATACGGATTATTCTCGTCATTAAAACTAAAAGTATTATAATCCAGCAACTCACTATTCAACTTTAATGCCTCCTCCGCATTTTCCAACGCTGCCTCATAATTCCCGAAGAAAAGATTTACCCGAGCTGCCAACCCGTAGGCCGCCATACGAGGAATATGATACTCCGAAACACTTTCCTCCGGCAAGTCCATCGCCACATCCTTCAAATCTTCCAGTATTTGCGCGACAACCTTGTCGGAAGTCGCCCGACTTACCTTAGCATTCAAATCTGGCTCCAACACTAACGGCACGCTCAAATCCGCATTTGCCGTTTCCGGGTCATAAGCAGGCGCGTAACAAGAATGCAGAAACCAGTAATAAAACGCTCGGTTCACTTTCGCCTCCGCCATCACCTGTGCCTTGTAAGCGTCCGACCCTTCATTCACCCCGGGAACTTCACTCAAAACCAAATTACAAGTATATATAATTGCATATGCTTCATTCCAAGTCATATCATCCTCCTCTGCCCGATAAAATTCTTCCTGCCAAGTATAAGCTTTTCCCTTATCGGACAAGATATAAGATGTGAGATAGTCGTCTTTTACAAAAATATTATCACTACACATCTCCATCAAAGGGTAAGCTGCCGACACATTAATTGGGTCACCTATCAACTCGTCAAAATCCTGCACTTTACTCGGGATCAATTTCCCTTTTGGCGTTACGTCTAAAAAAGAATCACACCCGTATAACAAAACAGTCGCTAAAACTATAGCATATATCTTTTTCATAACATCCTTATTTTGATTTTAAAACTCAACTCTCAAACCAAACGTGAAAGAGGGGGCTTCACTCAATCCTAACGTTCCACGAACGGGATCTACCGCCTCTGGGTCAAAATTTTCTTTATTTCTCGTCCACATCCACACCGTGTTTGCTTGTGCCGTTAAACTTACCCGGGCAAACGGGGATTTCTTAACCAACAGTTGGGGTAATTCATAATTTAAAGTAATCTCCCGCAACCGGATAAAATCTCCCTTCCGCACGCTATTGGAAGAATAAGTAGCCAAACTAGCCCTGTCATTATTCCAGTACTCCTTGGTTCGGATTGCCGGAATATCCGTTACAGCCTCATCTCCCGGCTTCATCCAACGTTTGCTGACAAACGCACTTAAATTCGCGGTAGAACCTTTCGCTGCAGAACCGGCATCCATCGTCGGGTAAGCAACCCGGAACACGTGACCGAAGTTATAGATAAAAGAAAACATCAACGTCAAATTCTTGTACTTGAAATCCGTCGAAAGACTCCCGCTATATTTCGGGCGGTAAGTACCATTACATTCTACCGACTCTGCCACGGGCACATCGGTTTTGTTCCCTTCCGCATCATAAGTCAAAGGATTCCCGTTCTCATCCAACCCCGCCCAACGATAACTCCACAACGCCTCTCTCGGGTAGCCTGCCATAAATTCTGTCAGTCCATGCGTAAGGTTATAAGCCGGGTTACTATCCAAAATAGCATTCTTCGTGATCTTATTTTTATTATACCCGAACACGAAATTCACAGCCCACCGGAAATCTTGCAATCTCAACACCTCCGCGTTCAACTGCATCTCAAAACCCTTATTCCACATATTGGCACCATTGATATATCCCCCGTCAAAACCAAGGGTCGGGTCTAGTTGTATATTCCCCAACAAATCATAGCTGCGCTTATCGTAGTACTCCAACGCCAAAACAAAACGATGAAACAATTCCATCTCCATACCGATATTCAACGTCTTCGTTCGTTCCCATCTCAATTTCGGATTGGGCGCATTAGAAACCCTTGCATAATAAGCGCCAATCGCACTATTAAATAATCTACGCACGGTCAACAATGGCGTGGACGAACCACTTCTGTCAAAGTTACCCGTTAACCCGTAAGTAACACGAGGCGTCAAACGGTTTATGACTTTAGAATGAAAAAAGTCTTCGTTATGCACGTTCCAGCTCAATCCGACAGACCACAATGGATTACGGCGGTACTTTTTCGCAGCTCCAAACAAATTGGATTCATCCACCCGGAATGTTCCGCTCAACGTGTAACGCGAATCATACGTATAAACCGCAGAACCGTAATAGGATACTTCCCGGTTATCCCGGTATGAAAAACCATTATACGAATCAGCAAAATACCCGTGCCACCCGTTCCAAGCATAAATACCCTCCTTTGCCAATGCCTGCTCATCGAACAACTGATATGTCAGCAATTCATCATCATACCCCAATCTACGATAATTACTTGATTCACTAGTACGCTTACGCAGTTCAAAACCCCCGACAACATTCACGTAATGTTCACCCTCTTTTCCGAAAGCCCGATTCAGTACTCCTCCCACCTTTAAAGCATGAGCGGTTAAATCCGTGTTTGTCACGTCTAAAATATCCCCCATTGGCAAATGATTCACAAGTTCACCATTTTCCACGTTTGTCATATAATTCAACAAGTCCCGCACATAATAAGATTCTTCGTCCCGAAGATTTTTATTCTTGCTATGTATCCGCTCGTACTGATAATCCATATTTACCAACAAACCGTCACAAACCGTCACATCAAGCCCCACTTTCGTCCGTAAACCGAACTTGCTCGTTTTGTTATTTGCCAAGTCTACCTCATCCAACATGTTGAAACCGTAATCTTTATACCCTTGTTCCATCAACTCCTGATTCTTAACGATATTGAATTTAGCATAATCCTTCACCCGATTTCCCGCTTCATCCACCAACAACTGGTAAGGCTGAATCGAGCGAATTTCATTTTCCACGTCATACCCTAAATTTTCCTTGCCGTATACCGCATTAATATCCGCACGTACTTTGACTCTTGGCGTAACCGAGTAACTATTCTTGGATAAAATATTGAGTGTCGAATTCTCACTTCCATCCTTGTACACAGAATTTTCGCCCGTATAACTTCCTGACAAAAAATACGAAAACACCTCACTCCCACCAGACAAAGCCAACGTATGATTATGTCTTACAGCCGAGCGCAATAATTTATCTTCAATCTGCTTTTTGTTAGAAATCGTCCCCAAGGCTGCCAACTTCTCTTCCAACTCCGCACGACTGATTTTATTATTCTCGTAGTCAAAAATCAACCCGTACGAAGGTGAATACCCATAGGCTCTCCCGTTATACGTGCTGCCATGTATCAATCCTTTGTCAAACACCTCCAAATCATAATCCACCACCGTCTTCGAGTCCGCCCGGTTCAGATCGTCAAAATCCGGTTTCATCATCAAATTCACGTTTCCGGAATACGACAGTCTACCTCTTCCCACCGCACCTTTCTTCATCTCGATCACGATCACCCCATTCGCCGCACGCGTACCCCAAATTGCGGCGGCCGCAGCATCTTTCAGTACGGTGATACGCTCCACCAAATCCATATTCTCCGGCAACTCGTCCACCTCGAACCCATCCACTATATACAATGGCTTCGTGCCTACCTTCTCCGAAATCGTGCTACCGCCCCGAATACGCACATCATTATTGTAAATCGTCAAACCGGGGACCTGACCTTCCAACAACCGATTCAACCCGGCACTCCCCCTCAACTCTATCTCCCGCTGAGAAATCGAAGAAAACGATCCGGTCGTGTTCACCTTCTTCAAAGTCTGGTAACCCGTACAAATCACCTCTTCCATTTCCTCTACATCCGGTTCCAAAAAAACAATCAATTCCGCCTGTTTCCCAACTTTCACCTCCCGGGACTTCATCCCGATAAAAGAAAACGACAACACGATCGTGTCTTGTTTAGACAACTCCAACCGGAATTTTCCCGAAGCATCCGTTGCCGTACCGATCATCGTACCTTTCAACATAACGGTTACCCCCGGTAATATATCCCCGCCTTTCTCCTTCACGATTCCCGTGATCACGATTTTCTTCGGCACATTCTCTTTCACCCGGGGCGTGATCACGATCACGTTATCAACCACCCGGTAAGATAACGGTATCCCCTTCAATATTTCTTCCAACATCTCCACCATACTCACCTCCTTCACGGAAAAACTCACCTTGTAGCGATTCACCTCGTTATCATTGTAGAAAAACTCGTAATCACTCACCCGTCCCAACTCTTTCAGAACGGAAAGTAAATTCTCAGACTTCTTCTCCATCGTCAATTTCGTGTTTTGAGAATAGCTCATCGCCGAAACCGACAACATGGTACATAACAGCAAACAAGAACAAATCTTCATAACCAATAACATTTTTCGCAGGACATGGTCATCCCAGACCCACAAGTTTGATTTTTTTTTCATAACTTTGTTGAGTTAAATTGTTTTACAGAATCAATTTACATGATACACGAGAGGTGCTACGAACACCTTTCGTGTTTTTTTATCGTATTATCACTACATCGTCTTTTACTTCAAAAGAAATATTTGTTGTCATTTCCATGATCTTCAACACCTTGGATATATCCTCGTATTTCGGGATCGTACCTGAGAAAATCTTCTCTTTCATTCCCGGATTCTCGATTCGGAAATCAACATTATACCAGCGGGCAAGGCGGCGCAACACGGTTTCCAAGCCTTCACTCTCGAACGAGAAACGATCTTTAATCCAAGAAGTGTACAATTTGGTATTCACCTGTCGCACGTCCATCCGATGGTTTGTCCACACCCCTTGCTCCCCGGGCGACAACCTGACAGCTTGCTCCAATCCCTCCGCGTTCAATTCTACACGTCCCTCAACCAAAGTTGTCGTCACCGCACTCTCGTCCGGGTACGCAGACACATTGAAGGAAGTCCCCAGCACCCGCACATCCATGTCCCGAGTAACTACCACAAAAGGATGCTCCTGATCATGTGCTACCTGAAAATACGCTTCTCCCACGAGTTCCACCCTTCGCGTATCCCCGGTAAAATGGACCGGGTAACGCAACTCGGAAGCACTATTCATCCACACCTCCGTCCCGTCATCCAACATGAGTTTGTATTCCCCCCCTCTAGGTACTCGCAGGGTATGAAACGATGGAACCCGAGAATTCTCGGTCAACAGGTATTTCAAATTACCACTTTCATCTATCACTAACCTTTCCCGTTCCCCGACCACGATTGTCGTGTCTTTCATTCCCATCAATGGCAACAAATTACCGTCTTCCAACATCAGCACCGCCCGTGTCTCCCCGGGATGAATCGTGACAGGCACGGCTTCTGCTATTTTCACCCCATCCTCCTTCGGCTGCAACAACCCTATTATACCCGCTAACAACAACACCGCTGCCGCGGCAGCATAAGCGACCAGCTTTCTCGACAGACTTCTCTTCTTCGCCTTTTGTTGTCCCATCTCTACCACCAACTGTTTCCAACGTTTTCCCGTATCAAAAGAAGCAAACAAGCGGACATCATCCCATACAACCTTTTTATCCCGCAACTCCTCCACCAACCGACGATGATTTTCATTCTCCTCCATCCACTCCCGAAGTACGTCCGACTCCTTCCCTGAGAGTTCATTTCTCAAGTAAGCAGTTATCAATTCGTGTATCTCTTTTTGCATATCATTTCATTTTACACCTGAAACACACTCGATCGACAAATAGGTGACAAGAGTATGAAAAAAAATTACTTTGAGAATAAAAGAATAAATACAAATTATAATCCGGGAAAGAATATGCCCACGTACACAAATAAATCCCCCAACCGAGTTCGCAAATAAGATTTCGCACGCTGCTTCTGGGTTTTTATGGTATTCAGAGAAATATCCAATTCCTCGGCAATCTTCTTATCTTCCTGTCCGTCCACGTACGAACGTCGAAAAATATCCTTGCATTTCTCCGGCAACTCGTCAATCGCACTGAAAAGCTCGGCAACCACTTCCGCCCGGATCTGCTGGCACAAGAAATAATCCTCATCCAACTCTTCCCGATGAAGATTTTTGTAATTCCGATCCCGGATTTCCAAATCCCGGAGATAATTCAAACAACGATGTTGCACGCTATTGTACAAAAAAGTTTTGACCGTTTTTAAGTTAGGGAATCCGCTACGATTCATTTTCCACAACGAGAGAAAAACCTCCTGCACGATATCTTCCGCCTCCGAGTCATCCCGGACAATACGAGTCGCGAAAAAGCATAACGGCTTATGATACATCTCAAACACCCGCTGAAAAGCATCTTGCTCGCCCCGTTCCAAACACTGTATAAACTCTGCTGACTGAATGTCAATATTCATCATTTCCCGGTACCAAAAACATCATAAATAACTCATCTTAGTCAAAATAAATATAATTGATCTCAATTCAGAGAAGTGAATTACCCAACGCTCATGCATCTATCAATCATTTATTTTTCACAAATATATAGATAAAACCGGAAATTAAAGCAATATAAAATAAGATAGTTCTACTCTGCAATAGCCCAATAACAACAAAAATGAGGCTCTTTCGAAGCCTCATTCCCATTTCTAACAAATCTAGTTATTTCAAATAACCTTGGTTACTTTTTTCTTCATAATGACATTCACCTCGGGCAACATTACCGGACCGTAGGTTGCATCCTTGCTTTCTACTTTCTGGCCGTGAACAACTTTAACATCTGTTCCCATACTCTCTTGTTCTGCTAAAGCGCACACGATACTCTCTGCCTTACTATGACTCAAACTACGTCCGCCTAAAAACAACGTGAAAGCGGCAACGCAAATTATTATTATATACTTCATCATCTTATTTATACTTTAAAAATTAAACTTAATGTCCTCTTGGACTCTTGTTGCTGTCCTTTATCGACAATACAAAAGTACGACACTTCCGTCCGCTAGTAAAATTATTCCCGTTAGATTTTAGTTGTCAGAAGGTTAAATATATGTTAGGTAAAAAAAGGGGAATTATTTTTTAAGAAAAACAATTTACC
>NZ_QUHC01000002.1:507032-904576 GCF_003479425.1 Odoribacter sp. AF15-53
GGAATTATTTTTTAAGAAAAACAATTTACCGGGCATTCACCCGCCAATCCTAGGGAATCCAAGCCTTTCCACGCCATCCGAGTGCGTTAACGAAATCATAATTCACCCCGGGTATCTGAAATTTTATAACATTAGCACGTGACGAAAGTAAATCATAAAATAATTTTATCTTTGCATTCATGAAGGAAGATAATCAGACTATTTTAGACGTTTTCAAAAAAAATAGGGAAAACGGGATGAAAATGTTATTCAAACGTTACTATTCTTCATTAGTCGTTTATGCCCAAGGCAAAATAAAAGACAGGGGAACAGCTGAAGACCTCGTGCAAAATTTTTATTTACGCTTATGGGAAAATGATTATCTAAAATATACCAACCCGACGACATTGGAATCGTATCTTTATTCTTCTATCCGGAATGCTTGTTACACCTATGGACACCAAAAAGATATATTGAGAGACAGTATTGATTACGAGGGGATTGACGTTGCCATCGAGACGGCTGAAACAATAAATCAAAAAATGGTTGAACAGGTGGAGATCGTCATTCAAAAATTACCGAAACAAACTCAAGAGGTCGTGAGGTGTATCTTGATGCGCAACATGAAATACCAAGAAACGGCGAACGAATTAAATATTTCGCTAAACACGGTCAAAACATTATTGAAAAACGGCATGCGTTTTCTAAGAGAGGAATTGAGGAAAAATCAGGAAATGTTGCTTCTATTCATGTTATGGCAAAACACGAATGCTCTACCTGACTCATTGCAAAATAACCTGTTAGCAGATTAAAAATCTATTATTCGAATATTATTTTCATTTTTTTTCAAAAAAAATATTTTTTGATTCACCCGTTTTTACTTTTCCCCAGTCTTCTTTATGAAGCAGGTTCATAAAAATAACATTATGGATATAGAAGATTTGATTTACCGTATTTTAGCAGGAGAAGCGACAGAAGAGGAGCGTGACGAAGTAAAGAAGTGGCTGGCCGAAAACGAGGAACATCGAGCATTGTACAGGGATATCGAGCGGACATGGTACAAATGTGAATATGCCGGATACTGGCAGGAGGAGACAGAAGCTACATGGATGACGTTGAAAACGAAACATCAATCCCGTCAATACAAAAAATGGCTCTGGAGAGGAGGAAGCGTAGCCGCCGCAGTACTTCTCTTATTGGGAATGAGTATATTATTACTTGATGACAAAGAAGAAGAAAAAACAATTGTAGCACAAGTCAAGCAAGCCCCAGATTCCGGAACAGTATTATTGCTTTCTACCGGAGAAAAAATCATATTAGAAGAAAAAACCGACACGATCTGGGTTAACGGTACCGATATTCAAACAAAAGGCAGAACCGTAAGCCGCGGGCAACAGGCGAAAGCTGCAAACTCCGGCGAATTGGTGTACAACGAATTAATCGTACCGATAGGCGGAGCCAATCGGTTATATCTTCCGGACGGTACAATGGTATATCTCAATGCTTCGTCACGTCTGAAATTTCCGATTCAATTTACCGGAGAAAAAAGGGAAGTGATACTAGAGGGGGAAGGATATTTTGAAGTTGCACCTGATACCCATAAACCATTCGTGGTACACACCCCGACAGTGGATGTCAAGGTATTGGGAACCTGTTTCAACATCATGGCATACGCGACCGATCCCCGGACGGAAGTAACCCTGGTTTCAGGGAAAGTAGATGTGAATACAGGGGTATACCGGGAAGTATTACAACCGGCACAGCAATTCGTGCTGGATAATGCCAGCCAACAACACGAGGTGAAAGAGGTAGATGTATCTACCTACATCGGCTGGAAAGAGGGGGTGTTAAATTTCAAGGCCATGCCGTTGGAAGAATTGTGCAAGCGTCTGGGTCGCTGGTATAATATCGGATTCCAATTTACCCGGGAGGACATGAAACACTTGAAGTTCACGGGAGCTGTCAGGAAAGACTATGATATCGGGTATATCCTGACCATGCTAGAGGCAATGACGGACGTGACTTTCAAACAAGAAGGGGATCAAGTTATAGTGAATAAGAAATAATAAAAATATCCCTCGGGGAAATTAATACCGGATGATGTATTGGATCCACGATTCCGGCATCGTTTCTCCCCGGGAACATTGATTAATTAATTACAAATGTATGAAAAAGAAAGATGTTTTATGGCTTATTTCTTTGAAAAATAAGCCGAGAGGAAAATTATTTTGTTTTTCGTTTCTAGTTACGCTGTGCTTGTTTTCGACAAACGTGACGGCCCAGCAAAAAATCACGATGAATTTGGGTAAAACAACTTTAGGTGTTGTTTTGGAAGAAATTCAAAAACAGACGGGTAAAACGGTGTTATTCAACGACGACCGCATCAACTTGAAACACGAAGTAACCGTGAACGTAAAGGACAGCAGCCTGGAAGATCTACTCAGGCAAGTATTGGAAGGAAGCGGTATGACTTTTTGGCTGCTGGATGATAATATCGTGCTCGTACCCAAACCCAAAGAGGCTAAAAAAATTCAGTTTGTCACGATTTCCGGGCTGGTTGTAGACCAAGAGGGTATACCAATACCGGGGGTGACCATCATGGCGAAAGGAACCTCGCAGGGGGCAAGCTCTCGTGTCGACGGGACATTCAGTTTTAACGTCGAGAATAAAGACTCCCTTGTAATATGTGCCTCGTTCGTGGGAATGAAAAAAAAGGAGATTCCTTATACCGGTCAATCCCACTTGAAAATTATTCTCGAAGAAGATGTCGAAAAACTGGAAGAGGTGGTTGTAACCGGTTATCAAACCATATCCAAGGAACGGAGCACGGGAGCTTTTGACGTGGTGAAAAGCGAGATCATCAGCAAATCGCACGCGTCGGATCTATCCACGGCCTTGCAAGGAGCTACCGCCGGATTGCATGGAACGGAAAATGAAGACGGGAGCGTTGACTATACCGTACGAGGCATATCGTCACTTTACGCTAATGTCCAACCCTTGGTAGTGGTCGATGGATTCCCGGTCACCAACGGTTTCAAGGATATTAACCCGAATGACGTGGAGTCGGTGACCGTGTTGAAAGATGCCGCCGCCGCATCCATCTGGGGAGCCCGCGCCGCAAACGGGGTGATCGTGGTGACAACTCGTCAAGGCAAGCATGAAACATTTACCGTGGAAGTAAACGCCATGGTTAATATAGGGCGTAAACTGGATTTATCTACCGCACTGACAACTGCATCCTCGGAAGATCAGGTGTATTACGAACGCCTGGCCATGGAAAAAGGTTGGCTCATGCCCACACCTGATGCATTGCCGAATCTATCCTACCCGACAAGTCTGGCCAAAGAGTATATCTATGACTACATGAACAATCTCATTTCAGAGGATAAAATGAACGCGGGATTAGAGAATTTGGCAAAACAGAATAACCGGAAACAAATCAAAAAATACCTGTTGCAACAACCGATCACGCAACAATATAACGTTAGTATCTCCAATTCGACGAAGCATGCTAGGAATTATTTTTCCGCCATGTACGAAAACGTGAAAGGGAGTCTAATCCGGAATAAGACAGAACGTTGGCGGGTCAATTTCAACACCACCTCTTCCGTTTTCAACTGGCTGGATTTCTCCGCAGGAATAAACGTACATTATTCGAATGCCGATTATAGCGGTCCTACCCTGTCGGAAATCAACTCTCTTTCCCCTTACGAGATGATCGTGAACGAGGATGGCAGTTACGCCACACAACTAATGAAAAATCGAAAACAACTGGAGAAAATAGGAGAAGGAGTCTTGCCGTATGACGACTGGAGTTACAACATTCTACGCGAAGCAAGAGCCCGTGATTACTTGACGGAAACACTGAATACTCGTTTACAGGCAAGCTTGGTGGTAAAATTCTTTCCCGGGGTAAGTTTCGACACGAAGTTTCAGTACGAACTGAATCGCTCGGATCACGATCAGTTGGACTCGGAGGACAGTTATTTTGTCCGGAACACGGTGAACACTTACGTTTCTTACGATCAGACAAACAACGTGGTAAACGCACAATTCATACCCCAAGGGGCTATTTATCGCTCCTCATCGGATAAAATAAAAAATTATACATGGAGAAACCAGTTGAATATCGACCGAGAAATAAGTGACGAACACCAGATCAACGCCATCTTGGGATTTGAACTTTCGCAATTCAAAACAAAAAGTTGTACTGATCCCTATATTTACGGTTTTGATCCCGAAAAGAATATCGCTACCCCTCTTCCTTTCGGGGGATACTCGGGAAACAAAAACGGTCAATCCGTGACAATAACCGATATTTCTGGTAACGGCGTAACAAATTTACAAGGAATGGTTCCCATTTATAATGACTTGAACGAACGTTTTGTTTCCGTTTACGGGAATATCAGCTACACCTATGACCACCGTTTCAGCCTGACGGCTAGCATCCGCAGCGATGCCTCCAACCTGATCACGGACAAGGCTTCTTACCGCTGGGCTCCACTCTGGTCAGTAGGAGGATCGTGGAACCTCCATCGCGAACAATTCATGTATTCCACCGGAGATTGGCTTGACCGTCTGATCGTGCGTTTAACCTACGGGTTCAACGGTAATGTCGAAAAGAGTACTTCCCCCGTAACCCTAGTATCATCCAACCCGGAACCTTCAAAAATAACAAATTTACCCACCACTTCGGTCGTGAACCGAGGCAATCCGAATTTACGCTGGGAGAAAACCTCTACCATAAACGGGGGTATTGATTTTTCATTCTTCTCGAACCGGTTATTCGGAAGTATCGACTGGTACAGCAAACTGGGACGGGATTTAATCGGTGAAGTCCTGTTACCCTCGGTACTGGGAGCAACTTCTCAGAAAATGAATAGCGCGAAAATGTCAAACAAGGGTATCGAAATGGTTTTAGGAACCGACGTGTTCGTCTCTCCAAAAATCAAGTTCACGACAAACATCACGTATGCATACAACAAAAACGAGGTAAAAAAGCTTAATAACAAGATATATAACGCTTCTTTTATCACTAGCGGGGGCTTCGTTGCCCACTATCCCGCACAATCAATATGGGCGGTGAAATACTTGGGTATGGAAGACGGCATCGCTTACGTCGAAGGCACCAACGGACGCAGAGTATCAATGGATAATCATGAACTGATATACAGCGGAAACGCCCTAGAGTATTTACAATACATGGGACCGGCTATTGATCCGCACACGTTGGGTTGGAACCTGAATTTCAGCGGGTACGGATTCAATCTTTCTTTCCTGATATTGGGCAAATTCGGGGGCTTCTTCCGTGCACCCTATTTTAATGATTATATCGACAGTAACGGGAAATATATCGCGAACCGGTTTATCCGCGAGGTGATCAACGGTAGTGACAGGATGCCTTCTTTCCAACCTGCCAACCGGGCACTGAACTCCTACTGGGGCACCAGTGGCGGGTATACCCCGATACTGAATACATTAGTGGAGAGTTCGTCGTCTATCAAATTTAAAGAGATCTCGCTGGAATATAACATGCCCGCCCGGCTGGTGCATAAAATAGGTTTGAAAGGGATGAAACTGTACGGGCAAGTACGAGATCTAGGATGTATATGGACGCGCAATCGTTACGGTTATGATCCGGAATGGCTTCCCGGCACGATGAAACCTTCGACTTCTTTCAAGTTTGGTTTAAACGTCGTTTTGTAAATTAATTTAAAGAAGTTATGAAATCAATTTTTACATACTTGTGTTTATTAGGAGGAGCTTTGTTTTGCAACTCTTGCGAGGATTATTTGTCGGAATTACCGGCCAAAGGAGCGAATCAGCCAGTGAAAAATATAGATCAATTAATCGGTCTGTTGAACAACCCGAAAGTGCACGAATTTGACGCAACCGGTTCTTTCATGACGGACGATACCGGCCTCACTCCGGAATTCTACGATGAAGCTTACACATACTTCAGCGATACCGAGCCGTTCTATTATTACACGTTTGACACGGACAAACTCGCCTCGTTGGCAAGTGATGCGTTATGGACCTCCCTCTACGCGAGCATCTATGATGCCAATCTCATCCTGGAAAATGTTGACGAAGTAGAGGGTACCCCCGATATAAAAGAGCAGATCAAAGCGGAAGCTCATTTCCTGAGAGCCTACTCCTACTGGAGATTGGCCAACCAATACTGTTTGCCTTATTGCGAGAAAAACCTGAGCGAACAAGGATTACCTTTACGCAAAACGACCTACATGGAAGAAGCGATCTCACGCGCTTCCCTGGAAGAGACCTATCGTTTTATCGACAAGGATTTAACAGAAGCGTTGAAAATAAAGATCACAACAACCGATCAACCTTGGCGGGCAAGCCTGCCGACGATCCAGGCTTTTCTATCTCGTTACTACCTGTTCCGAGGCGAATACGAAAAAGCGGTTTCGGCAGCAACCGAAGCGTTGAAAAATTCGGGAAGAGTACAGTTAAAAGATTACAATACAATTTCCGCGGGGATGTCGTTTATACCGGGATTCCTAGAATTCCCGGAGATGGGTAACTACTCGGAAAATCAAGTTGTCATGTGGCAGGAATTTTTCTACGCTAAAACCAGTCTTAACACGAAATTCTGGTATGTACCGAGCGATGAACTGATAGCCTGCTATGACCCGGTCAATGATTTGCGCCGTCGAAAACTGTTTACCTATAATAGCATGCTTCTATTACCGGAAACGGCTAACGGGATTTTTTTAGGATACAATTTTTTCTACTGGCTAACGCCTCAAATTCCCAGCGGCGTAACGATTCAGGAAGTGATGCTGAATAAAGCCGAAGCACTATTACGTCAGGCAAATCCGGACAAGAGCGAAGCCTTGGAATTGTTATATGACTTGCGGAGAAAACGCTATGATGCCACTTCCGGGGACAATGTCATCCGGGTTGAAGCAGCAACAAACGATGAGGCCCTAAGAAAGGTGCTGGAGGAAAGACGCCGGGAGTTGCCTTTTACACACCGCTGGTTTGATATTCGCCGTTTCTCCGTAAACGAAATCGAGTGGGACGACGTGGAGATCACACGTTCGTTTTACGAGATCGTAGACGGAGCCGTGAATAAATCGCGCAAGGCAACTTACATCTTACCCGCAGGCAGTCGGCGTTATGCCATGCCTATCAACGAGAACGACATATCGGCCTCTCACGGAACAATCAAACAAAATGAATTTTAAAAAAGAAACACATGAGAACAATTAGTATATTAATAATCGTGTTTGCCTTTTTCTCTTGCACAGGGCAAACGAACAAGGGATGGACACTGAACGGCAATCTGGAAGACGTGAAAGAAGGATGGGTTTCCGTGAGCGAATTTAATGGAGACTGGACGATCGTGGACAGCACGAGGATTCAGGACGGGAAATTTCAATTCAAGAATGAATCGATAGATGAAATCAAACAATATTACCTACGCTTTAAAGATCCGGATTTCAAAGAAATATACGTGAAAAATATTCTACCGGTATTCGTTGAAAAAGGAACAGTGGAATTTACCGGAAATATTGAAAAGAATAAATTCACCCTATCCGGAACACCCAACAACGAGGCTTTGAACGACTATAACAGGGTATTTCACACGATATCCAACAGTTTATACAATCTTCTGTACGTGGATGATTCCTGGCGAAAAGATACCATACATGGGCCATATATCGCTCAAGGGAAATACATGATGCTGGCTGAAATCATGCCCAAGTTCCGTTACATTTTTGCCGAAAAATACAAGAACCTGGATTTTAGCCTTGCGATTTATCAGGAAATTTGCATGATGGACCCCAACCTGAAACCCAGCAAAGTGGATTCACTGTTAAGCCTAGTTCCGAGCTCTTTACATTCCTCGCCTTTCTACAGGGACCTTAAAATAAAAGCGGAGAAAATACGTACTCTCGGACAAGGTGCTGTCGCCCCGGATTTTCAATTACCGACTCCCGACGGGCAACAAGTAACCTTATCATCCTATCGGGGCAAATATTTACTATTGGTATTTTGGGCGTCTTGGTGTGGACCATGCCGGGAAGAGATCCCTCACCTGATGGATATACACGAGAAATATCATGCCGATGGCTTGGATATTTTGAGCGTGTCGGTAGACAATAAAAAAGAAGCCTGGGAAAAAGCTCTCGCGGAATCAAATATGCCCTGGACACAGGTTTCCGATTTGAAGGGACTGAAAAGTGCCGTGGCAAAACTTTACGGGGTACAAGGTGTACCCGCAGTTTGGTTGATCAATGCGGATGGAAAAATCGTGGCACACAACATTCGTGGAGAGCAATTGGATACGATGCTAAAAGAGATTTTTGGCCACGAATAAACGGAAATACAGAAATGCAGAATGAGGCTCTTTCGAAGCCTCATTCCCATTTCTAACAAATCTAGTTATTTCAAATAACCTTGGTTACTTTTTTCTTCATAATGACATTCACCTCGGGCAACATTACCGGACCGTAAATTGCATCCTTGCTCTCTACCTTCTGACCGTGAACAACCTTAACATCTGTTCCCATTTTCTCTTGTTCTGCTAACGCGCACACGATTCTCTCTGCCTTACAATGGCTCAAACTACGTCCGCCTAAAAATAACGTGAAAGCGGCAATGCAAATTATTATAATATATTTCATCATCTTATTTATACTTTAAAAATTAAACTAACTATTTTCTTTAACTCTTGTTGTTGTCCTTTATCGACAATACAAAAGTACGACACTTCCGGCCGCTGGTAAAATTATTCCCGTTAGATTTTAGTTGTCAGAAGGTTAAATATATGTTAGGTAAAAAAAGGAGAATTATTTTTTAAGAAAAAACAAATCCCCATGCATTCACCCGCCCATCCTGAGAAATCCAAGCCATTCCACGATTACCGAGTGCGTTAACGAAATCATAATTCACCCCGGGAATCTAAAATTTTATAACAAATCGGGATTGATAAATTATCCTTAAAGGGATACATTTTATCGTTTTAAGGACACCATAATTTAATAGAAAAAATTACACCTGTCTTACAGAGTAAATACATCCAAACGCTTGGTATAAACTACATTTTTTAGTGCCTGTTGCCCTACTTTTAGGCCACATCCAGGCGACCTAGCCGCCACTTAGCCGCCACCTAACCGCCACCTAACCGCCATTTTAGTAGGTGATAAGCTTTTTTAACGCTTACAAGAAATCGGTATCCTGGATTATAAAAGGAATTATTAACAGATTATTCCAATACCACGAGACAGTTTATCCCTTATTCATCTCCTGTTTATCTCCCGTTTTACACCTTCCGTCCCCGGTGAAATACATATTACATTTTACCACAACAAAACAGCGTGTAGCAAATGCCGATTCTAGCCATTCGCTACACGCTGTAATATCTATCCTCGCACCGTGTTTATTTACACGGGCATCTGTTATCGTACTTCCGAACCCGGTTTCACTTCCTTGTCAGGAGTCACGAAAGAGAGAGAACCATCGGCATTCTCGGCCATCAGGATCATTCCCTGTGACACGATACCTTTCAGGGGTTTCGGTTCGAGGTTTACCAACACGCTGACCTGACGTCCGATCACCTCTTCCGGCGTGTAATGCTCGGCGATACCCGAAACAATGGTACGCTCGTCAATACCTGTATCAACGGTCAGTTTCATTAATTTTTTCGTTTTAGCCACTTTCTCGGCAGCAATGATCTTACCCACGCGAATATCCATTTTCATGAAATCCTCGTACTGGATATTCTCCTTGGCGGGAGCGGCTTTCACGGACGCAAGCTCGTTCGCTTTCTTGGTTGCCAGTAATTTATCAACCTGTGCTTGTATCGTGGCATCCTCGATCTTCTCGAACAACAAGCCGGCTTCACCCAATTCATGCCCGGCAGCAATCACGTGGTCACCCAATTTCGCCCAGTCGATCACGTCAATATTCATAAATTCACGTAATTTTTGGGAAGAGAAGGGCATGAACGGTTCCATTAACGTGGAAAGATTCGCGGAAATCTGCAAACAGATATTCAGTATCGTCTTCACCCGTCCCTCGTCGGTCTTGATCACTTTCCAAGGTTCGGTATCAGCCAAATATTTATTCCCCAAACGAGCCAGATTCATGGCCTCTTTCAAAGCATCTCGGAAATGGAAAGTATCCAAGCTTTTCTCTACCCGCTCGACAATCTGTGGGATTTCAGCCAAAACTTCCTTGTCGTAATCGGTCAATTCACCTCGTTCCGGTACCCGGTTGGCAAAATATTTTTGCGTCAACACCAATGTACGGTTGATGAAATTGCCATATATAGCCACCAATTCACTATTATTGCGGGTCTGGAAATCTTTCCAAGTAAAATCATTATCCTTGGTTTCTGGAGCGTTTGCCGTCAACACGTAGCGTAATACGTCCTGTTTACCGGGGAATTCCACCAAATACTCGTGCAACCATACCGCCCAATTGCGGGAAGTGGAAATTTTATCCCCTTCGAGGTTCAAGAATTCGTTCGCTGGCACGTTGTCCGGAACGATATACGATCCCTCGGCTTTCAACATGGCCGGGAAGATGATGCAATGGAACACGATATTGTCTTTCCCAATAAAGTGAATCATCCGGGTTTCGGGATCTTTCCAGTATTTTTCCCACTCGGGGGTCAGGTCCTTGGTCGCGGAGATATACCCGATAGGGGCATCGAACCAGACGTAAAGTACTTTCCCCTCGGCTCCCTCGATCGGCACGGGTACCCCCCAATCCAGATCACGAGTCACCGCGCGGGGCTGCAACCCGTTGTCCAACCACGATTTACATTGCCCATAAACGTTCGGTTTCCATTCTTTATGTTCTTCCAGGATCCATTCCTTCAACCAGCCTTCGTACTGATCCAACGGCAGATACCAGTGTTTTGTCTCTTTCAGTTCCGGTTTGTTACCCGTGATAGCCGATACCGGATTGATCAGGTCGGTAGCGTTCAAACTCGTACCACAAGCCTCGCACTGATCCCCGTATGCCCGTTCGTTCCCGCAATGAGGACACGTACCGATGATATAACGGTCAGCAAGGAACTGCCCGGCTTTCTCGTCATAAAACTGCATCGAGGTTTTCTCGATAAATTTCCCCGCATCATACAATTTTTTGAAGAAAGCGGAAGATAATTCATGATGCGTCTTCGAGCTTGTCCGGGAATAGATATCAAACGAAATTCCCAGTTCCTCGAAAGAATCCTTGATAATCTTGTGATAACGATCGACAATATCTTGCGGGGTCACACCCTCTTTTTGCGCCTTAATCGTGATCGGCACCCCGTGTTCATCCGATCCCCCGATAAATGCCACATCCTCACCCTTTTTTCTCAGATATCTCACGTAAATATCGGCAGGCACGTAAACACCCGCCAAATGACCGATATGCACGGGTCCATTCGCGTAAGGCAAAGCCGTGGTAATCAAATTTCTCTTGAACTTACTCATATATCCAGTTTATAAACTTTATCAACTTTATGAATTACAGGGTGCAAAGTTAGAAAAATATTAACGATCTCCATTTTCAAAATCCCAAATTATTACATTTTCAAATTAAAACGTTACCTTCGTACAATAATAAAAAACTTCGCTGTTATGTTACGACCGATATACCTGCAACCGGGAGATAAAGTGGCATTGATCTCTCCCTCAGGCATTGCAACAAAAGAACAACTGGACGCAGCCTGTTCGCTCCTGACCTCGTGGGAGCTTGAACCCGTCCCCGGGCAACATGTTCTTTCCGAGCACGGGAGACTGGCCGGCACGGATGAAGAACGACTGCAAGATTTACAAACAGCTTTGGACGCCGAGGACACCCGGGCGATCTGGTGCATGGCAGGAGACTACGGCATGTTGCGCATCGTGGAAGAGGCGGATTATTCCAAGTTTCAAGGAAACCCCAAATGGGTGATCGGCATGAATGACATCACGGTGTTGCACTCCAAACTCCATTCACTCGGTATCGAGAGTTTACACGCGTTCATGCCCTCCGGCTCCCCGCGTTTCACTCCGGAAGTTGCCAGTCAGTTACGGAATTTCCTTTTCGGCATTATCTCCTCGTATGCCGTTCCCGCACACCCGTACAATCGCCCGGGAATAGCGGAAGCGGAAATGATCGGGGGTATGCTCCAATGGGTTCACAACTTGCATGACACTTGTATCGAACGTAATACCCGCGGGACGATTCTTTTCATCGAGGACCCGTCTAACGACTTGTACGAGATCGACAAGAGCGTGAAATGCATGAAATACGCCGGAAAATTCCAACACCTGGCGGGATTGATCGTCGGGGAATTCGGACAGGATGCCGCCCCGGAATTCAAAGAGGAAGTGTACAGCTTGATCCACAACGCCGTGGAAGATTACACGTATCCCGTGTGCTTCGGGCTTCCGGCCGGACACGTGCGGAATAATTTTCCCCTGATCCTAGGCGCAAACGTGGAACTGGTGGTTCATACCAAGGGAGCGGAACTACGATTCCCGTGATCACGTACAAGTCATGAATAAAACGTTATTGGTAATACTATTTTTAATACAAACTTCAATGAACAACCTTGTTTATCCGGCCAAGCTGGACACACTATACCAGGCAATTGATCATCGCCAGTCACAAAACGGGCAACCGTTAATCGGCATCTCCGCCAACTTTGAAAACGGGAATTCCTGTATCGAACACTCTTACGTGATCTCGATCCTGCAAGCGGGAGCCATTCCCGTGTTACTCCCCGTACATAATGATATCGAAACTCTTCGGAATACCGTAGAGCAACTTGACGGACTGATGCTTACCGGAGGCGGGGATATCAATCCCCTGTACGGGAATGAAGAACCTCTTCCCCCACTCGGAGGTATTGATGCCGCTCGGGATCAATTCGACTTCACGCTGGTCAAACTGGCTGCCGATCGACAAATTCCCATTTTCGGAATCTGCCGTGGACACCAGATTATTAACATGGCTTTCGGGGGAACCAATTATCAGGATATTTATTCCCAGAACGAACAACAATTGCTGAAACACAGTCAATCCATCAGTCGGGAATACGGTTCTCACACGGTGAACGTGGAAAAAAACACCGTGCTTCACTCCGTACTTGGCACGGATTCCCTGATCGTGAATTCCTTCCACCACCAGGCGATCAAGGAAGTAGCTCCCGGATTCCGGGTAAGCGCCACTTCTCCCGACGGGATCGTGGAAGCCATGGAAGGTATGCCCGGCCACCGCATATTCAGCGTGCAATGGCACCCGGAGAAAATGGCTGTGCGCCCCGACGAACAGATGATGAAGCTATTCCATTATTTTGTCGACGAGGCCGCCCTGTTCAAGAAAGCGAAGGAAATTCACCGCTATAGCCTGATCATAGATTCCCATTGCGACACACCGATGAAATTCACCGAAGGCTTCAATTTCGGACAACGCCACGAGGATGTCAAGGTCGATCTCCCGAAGATGCAGGAAGGACGGGAAGATGCCGTTTTCATGGTCGCCTATCTTCACCAAGAAGCCCGGGATGAAGCATCTTCACAAGCCGCAACACAAAAGGCCGTGGATATTCTATTCCAGATCACGGAACAAGTTAAACTCAACGGATCACAGGTCGGGATTGCTTACAACGCGGATGATCTGATATACCTGAAAAATGCCGGAAAAAAGGCGATCTTTCTCGCTATCGAGAACGGTTACGCCATAGGTAAAGACCTCGGGAATCTCTCCATGTTTAAAGATATAGGGATCAACTACATCACCTTATGTCACAACGGTAGTAACGACATCTGCGATTCGGCTAAAGGAGAAGCCGAACATGACGGATTAAGTCCTTTCGGCCGGGAAGTCGTGAAAGAAATGAACCGTCTGGGGATTGTTATCGACATATCGCATGCCAGCGAAAAAACGGTACAGGATGTGCTGGAACTTAGCAACGCACCGATTATAGCCTCGCACTCTTCCGCTCGGGCTCTATGTGATCACCCGAGAAATCTCACGGACCAACAGATCCAAGCCATCGCGGCCAAGGGGGGAGTCGTGCAAGTCTGTCTCTACAACTGGTTCCTCAGTAAACAACCTAACCCGACGATCCTGGACGCCGTGGCTCACATCAACCATATCGTGCAACTTGTCGGCATTGACCACGTGGGGATAGGCACCGACTTTGACGGTGACGACACCGAAAAACTAATCGGTTGCCGGGCTGCCAACGAGGTGATTAACCTCACGGTCGAACTTCTCCGGCAAGGCTACACGGCAGAGGAGTTGCACAAACTATGGGGAGATAATTTGTTGAGGGTATTGAACACGGTGCAAAACGCTTAATATTTTAATCCTCCAGCTTTTCCCATTTCACGGCATCAGCAACCACAGCAATAAAGTCCCGTCCCAACTCATCATAATCAGAGAGGGTGACGGAGACTTCTCCCTCGGGGAGATCGAATTCCCCTAGAGAGACCCATCCCACCCACTGTCTAGGCTGAAAGAATCGGTCCAAATCAACACTGATCTGTTCCTTACCATTTACAGATTCTACAGTGTAATGATAAATCACACCATTCTGCACCCCGAGTTGCCTTAGTCCATCAATATTATACCTTGATACTCTCGCTAATACCCGGTATTTCCCTCCCATTTTCAATTCAGTACGCCAAGTTGCCGTGTAATCCCCTTTACCAAAACCTTTAAAATAACCACTACGCACAGAATCTCCATAATAAAAAATATCAACGGAAGGAGTCCAACGTGATGGGGTCGATCCCATAATAGCCCTAGGTTTAAGCGGTTTTTCAAACCACTTCTGGAACCATGTACGATTAGCATCCTTTATACTAAATCCCTCATCTTTGTCATCCACGATTATTTCTCCATCAGCCAAGTCGAACTCGGAAGGATCTATATCCCGCCATATACAATCTACCGCTTCCATTCCCTTGATTTCTTCCTCATGCCGAATCACATCAAAATTAAACAATCGAGGTTCGTTAGCCGAAAGTCCGGTATAAAACGCACTACTCGCAAAATTCTTTATTACTTCAACGACCAAATAAAACGATTTAGCCTCTCCCGGTTCTAAATAACACGAGTAATGTTTCAGAACTTCTTCTTCTCCCAATACTCCCCTGAAATTTACAGAAACCACCCCTCCCGTTTTTCCCTTATTCATCACCTTGCCTTTTAATTCAATCCATTCCGTAGGATTAAAAAAATCCTCCATCTTATGTATTTCTACTATTCCTGCCGGATAATGATTCTCGCACAAATCCTTTACTTTAAAAAACTGACGATGTTCCGTATACAACCAATCATCTAATATTTCTTTTAAACACAACTCTTTCCCCAAATATGAGCTCATTTCCTGCTCAAAAACATCCATACTAACCAATCCTTGCAAAGGATGTAAAACATCGGTTAAAGCAACAAAAAAAGTATCCAAGGGGATTCTTTCAGAGATTCGATCAACCAATTCCAGTTCTTTCAATAAATAAGAATTATAAAGAATATCTTGACGCATTCGATTATCCCGAAAAAGTGCATACAGACTTTTTCCCGACAAACACTCATAAGGTAATCTACTATCCCTACGGTGCTGTTCCATCGGAGGAAAATAAGAAACCGATTCTATATACTGTCCCCTGTTTAACGCTACTCGGTCAAACAAATACCCCACGAACGGGTACTCCTCCGATTGAATCCAGACTCCGGACTCTTCCAATAATCCAAAAACTCGAAAAGGATTCAATCGCCTAGAAGCGTAAGGAGAGGTTACAGATCGCCCCATCCCTAACAGAGGATGGAGATTAAACGATATTTTGTAAGGAGAATTAAAACATCCCATTAAACAATCAAATATATATTCAGACTTAGCCATCTTGCGTGTTTCGTCTTTAAATCCGTTCGCCACTAAACCGAACCCTTTTTCTTGAAGAAACACCATACCCGGCTCTACCATTCCTGTTAATATCTTCCCTTGCCATGCATCTGTGGTAAACGAGAGAGGTACTTCCATAAAGAACAGTGTTCGAGTATCTTTTTCGTACCAATCCCGATCTGTCCAACCATAAGGCTTGTTCGGGTAAATCCATCTTGACAAATAAGCATGAATACCGTTTCCACGAACGCCTCCCACTTCCCGAAGCGGATTCCCACGAGTTTTAAACGTGTAAAAACGCATATTCAAGTCCGGTATCCGTTGTTCATGTAATTCGTAATTTCCTCCACATAATGATATGCCGGATAAAGGATTAGAAGGTTTAAAAAAACAAGAGTCTTTCCGGCGTTCAGCTTTTCCCTGCGAACACAAAACCTTTTGTCCAGCGTGAAGTACGGTCAACTGAAAGCGAGTAAAATCCCGTCCCGTGTAAGCAGGTATCTCAGGATTTACAGGGGGAATTGCCACGGGATACCAAGCACAAGCCGGGGTCAGCAATATATAATCATCCCCCACGAAAGCACTTCGCCGTCCGGTAGGGAAAAAATAATTTCCCTGAAAAGAATCCTCGTAGATACTGTCACTTAAATGCAAATCCGAGAACCGTTCATCAATCCGACCACGATATCGCACCTGTAAACGCACTGAATCTTTTTCTCCTAAAGCGTAATCTATTTCAACGACCTGACCTGCACGATGAAAAGGGATCTCTTTCCCTGCCACCAATAATGTCTCTATGTGCAATCCCGGGTTTAAAAACAAAATCAATTTATCTAAAACTTTGCAATTGGGATTGTATAGTGTCAAATCACTACAAGAGGAAAGTATATCCCCTGTTTGTTGCAATACAATTTCATGCCGAGAGACCCGAGAACATGTTTCACTCCAATAATGGCGAAAGCTATCCCGATAAACAGAACGTATTTCCCGAACCGATAAATAACTCTTTTCTATCGCATACATACTGACAAATGCCGACAAGATCAATAAAAATCCCACCAAAGAATAAACTTTCACCCGGGAAGAGGAATTGGGGATTCGTCTCATTCCCCAGACACTTAACAACAAACACCCAAAACCTAACAAAAAATAACAACTGCGATGCAACAAGTAGTTACTCAATCCCACATGTCCCGTTACATCCGAGAATAAATTAGGTAAACCACCCCCTAAAAAATCAAAAGTCCCGTGCCATTTGTAAGGTAACCAGACTATAGACAAGACCCATAATCCCAATAAAAAAATCAGAACAAAAAAACGACAGCGGATCAGTCGTGCCAAACACAAGCTCAATCCCGTCATAAACAGAAAAGAAGGAATACTTAAAGTCAACACATAAAACAAATAAAACCCGAATCTATACGGGGCGACACATCCCATATGTACAAAAAGGAGACACGACAATATTACAACAATATTCACAGATACAAACAATACCAGATTTCCCAATATCTTACTCCACGTATATATCATATTACCCAATGGACGAACAAAGATACATTCCATTTCCCCCCTCACTTGTTCTCGACGAGGGAAATCCGTCATCATCAATATAACGAACAACGATTGTACCACACTAAACAAGTAAGCGTTCATCAACGGTACGGAACAAGGCAGGGCACTTGCCTCCCAACTAGTATTATAATTTTGCCAGTATACATGACATAGCGTGATTCCCACCAAGGAAACGACAACAAATAATTGAAATTCCCAACGCCGACTTTGTTGTTTCACCTCATAAAGGGTAACACACGCTATATCATGAAAACACATAATAAATATTTTTATCCTATTAACAAATCGAATAATCTTTCCTTGAATAAAAAACGAAGTTCTCTAAATACTTCCAATTACACGCAATCTCCTCATTTAAATACACAAATGCCTCCGCACTTCTTACAATTAAATTAATAATCCACATTTCTATACGCCCATCCAACCGTTGTATACAAAACCGATAAGGACCTGCTTGTTCCCTCTGAACATCTATCAGTACATACCTACCAATTGTTGTAAGATCCGTTATTCCTAATAATGGATCTTCTACCCAGACTTTTACAATTTTATCTTCTCCACTTCCATCCCAAAAAATACCTACAAGATCAAAACTAACCGTTTCTCCTTCTGTAGCATATATAGCAGATGATTGGGCCATAGACATGGAGATATTTCCCACAAACAATAACAAAAAAAATCCAACAATAGTCAACACCTTTTTCATGATCGTAAAATTTAAATTAGTAAATAAAATAACAAACCCCGATATTATTTTACAATAATAAATAATAAATAGAACAAAAGCAACTCTATTTTATCATATTTTTATAAAATAAAAGTAGGTCTATTTTTTGTTTTACAGAATAACAAAATTCTCTCTTTTAATTACAAATTCTTATCTTTGCTCTTTAATAATTTCTTTCACTAATAAAAAATGAATTTTGAGGTAATTCACAATATACTAGCTTCTCATTTACCTGGAAGACAAGCTCATCTACGCATGTCCCCTTCGCCCGTTCTACTTGAAAATCAAAATATTCACAACCACCTTCCTGTCAAAAGTGCAGTTATGATGCTCCTTATCCCTTACCAAGAGGGGATTGCTATTCCTTTCATCAAGCGAACAAATGTGGGGAAATACCACGGGGGACAAATCGCTCTGCCAGGAGGAAAGATGGAAACAAGCGATAAAGACAGCCGGGAAACTGCTTTACGGGAATGCAACGAAGAAATTGGAGTATCACCCGATAAAGTAACCATTTTAGGGAGGCTAAGTGATGTATACATTCCATTAAGTAACTTTAATATAACTCCTTTTGTTGGAACTATCCCGGAAATACCTAATTTTGTACTCTCAAAAAATGAGGTCGAGAAAGTGATTATCATCCCGTTAAACGATTTGCTTGACAACCGGAATAAGACGAGTCAAACATTATACAGGCTGGATCAGAAAATCGTAGCCCCGGGTTACAAGATCGGGGACAATTTCATCTGGGGAGCCACGGCCATGATGATCGCGGAATTGGAAGCATTGATTAAAAACGAGTTATAACGATTGATCGGAATGAAGAACAGATTCTGGATACATACTCTTCTCCTGCTACTTGCCTGCACGGCCTGTAATTTTTCCTCAACGCGGGAAAAGTACAAAATGCTAGCCGATGAAGTATGGGAACGGGATAGTAATTACAGATTCGAGTTCGACATCACGCAACCCGGTCGTTACCTCATGAGTACCTGCGTCCGCCACACGACCGACTACAAACAACGAAATATCAGTTGTTACCTGACGATTTCTTACCGGGGTTCGGAGTTAAACTCCATTAACACGGATGTCCTCATGGCCGATGAAAACGGGCAATGGATCGGGCAAGGACTTGGAGGACTGAAAACTGTCGTCCAGCCAATCAAGGAGATATTCCATTTCGATTCCACGGGCATTTACACCGTGGAAGTCAGGCACCGGATGAAAGATAAACAACTGAAAGGTATTAAGAACATTGGAATAAAAATAACACATGGCGAAAAATAAACTGGCAAAGTTTGCCGAAATGAAAATATTGACAAACGTTTTTCAACCCACCCACGAGGAGGTATTCCGCACGGATTACAAGCTCAAAGGGAAATGGGGAGAACAGGTTTTCGGCAACCATCACCCGATCGTTCTAGAGGTAGGATGTGGAAAAGGCGAGTACTCCGTGGGCCTGGGAGAACTCTACCCGGAAAAGAACTTTATCGGGCTTGACATCAAAGGTGCCCGTATGTGGACAGGTGCAAAAGCGGCCTTGGAAAAAGGAATGCAAAACGTGATATTCCTACGCACTCATGCCGAGGTATTGGAGTCGATTTTCGCTCCCGGAGAGATTTCCGAGATTTGGATCACGTTCCCCGACCCGCAAATGGCAAAAGCCCGCAAACGCCTCACGGGAACCCGCTTCCTTTCCCTCTACAAAAAATTAATGAAAGAGAACGGGCTTATTCACTTGAAAACGGACAGTCCTTTTCTTTACCAATACACGGCCGAGTTGATTAAACGAAACCAACTCCCGGTAAATGTAAACACGGACGATCTTTACGGTTCGGGAATAGAAGACAAGATTCTAGGTATCAAAACATTCTACGAACAACAATGGTTGTCCCGCGGAAAAACGATCAAGTACCTGCAATTTTCCCTTGCCGGATCAGACCAACTCGTAGAACCCGACATCGACATCGAGAAGGATGATTATCACAGCGAAGCACGTTTCATGGCGAAACAATTGAAAATTGAAAATGAAAAGCGGCATGGACTTGAACGATAAGGAACAACTTGCAACTTGCAAACCTGTAACCTGTAACTCGCCGAAGGCGAATCCCCGGGTATTAATGGCCATGAGCGGTGGCATCGACAGTACGGTAGCAGCCATGTTACTACAAGATCAGGGGTACGAATTGGTTGGGGTCACTTACCGGGTGTATGACCAGATCTCGCAGGCCTGCATGGAGAAAGAGAAGGGATGTTGCAGCGTGAACGCCATTTTCGAGGCAAAGCACATGGCCCAACAAATGGGATTCGAACACCATATCCTTGATATACGCCAAGATTTTAAAGATTTAGTGATTCGGAATTTCATCGACGAATACTTGCAAGGACACACGCCCAATCCTTGTGTACTTTGCAATTCCACCATCAAATGGGGAAAATTGATCGAAATGGCAGACGAACTGGGATGTGATTACATCGCCACCGGGCATTACGCCCGTATCGGTCAACAAGACGGACGCTATTTCTTGCGCAAGGGAGTAGACGAGACCAAAGACCAGACTTATTTCCTGTGGACTTTAACACAAGAAAACTTGGCCCGGACCCTATTCCCCCTGGGAGAATTGACAAAAAACGAAGTCAGGCAAATCGCCCTCGCCAAAGGGCACGAGAAGTTATCCAAGAAAACCGAAAGTCAGGAAATATGTTTTATCCCCGATAACGACTATCGTACCTTCTTAGCCGAAAACGTGGAGAATTTCGCCACGACATACGGTCCCGGTCTATTCGTCGACACATCCGGCAAGCGCTTGGGCGAACACCGGGGTTTTCCGAATTACACGATCGGGCAACGCAAAGGATTAGGAATTGCCCTCGGACATCCCATGTTCGTGGTAGCCATCGACCCGACAAAGAACGAGGTCGTGCTGGGAACCCGCGAAGAACTGACAGGCTCGATGTTCCGGGCAAAAGATATCAACTTAATGAAATACGCCACCCTACCCGACGGCTTCGAAGTTAACGCCAAAATCCGTTATCGTAACCGGGGTGCGCAAGCCTCCGTCTATCACGAAGGCGACCTGTTGCGAGTAGAATTCCACGAGGGCATGGATTCAATCACCCCGGGCCAAAGTGCCGTTCTTTACGAAGGTTCAGATGTTGTAGGAGGAGGAATTATCATTTAGCTTATAGCAACCATATTTTAAATATCACCCTTTTCCCTATCATCATCCGGAAATTTAACAACGTGAAAAGGTGCTACCAATTGCAACATTGGAACACCCTTTTTATATCTTTGTGAAATGCAAACTAATAAAGAAAAATAACCGCATCTATGGTGTAGTTATTGATGCATTATCAATAATTAAACAGAAACGCAATGACAAAAGAAGAAGCATATATTTTATTAAGTTTCCATTCTTGTAGAAACAATGATATAGAAAATGAGAAATGGGAAAATGGATTTCTTGGTTCACTTCGTCCATTTCAAGGGAAACTATATGAGTGTAATTTTATTGAGATAATGGAATGTCTTAAAGTTCTTGCGGATGATTTTATGAAGCCAACAATCAATCAAGCCCTATTAAGCGATGTGTATAGCATTATACATTTAGGCAGGAGATGGATTGACAGAGCTGATTTTGTTACACAAGAGCAGCAAAAGCAAATCATAAAATGGGTTGATATGATACAAGATTGTTTCTACTACCTATTAGAAGGAGATGTTGATACTGCGTTTCTTGAATATGAATATAAAATTGATAACAAGGAAAGCTAACCCCTAAACGGTGTTCCTTTCCAACCCATTAGTAACTATTAAAGCATATCCATATTATCACAAAAAAATAAGCCCAGCATCCCCTTCAACAAGGATATACCGGGCTTACGCTCCGTATACTTGCGAATAGCGAGGTTGATTATCTACTCAATTTATATTCTATAATCTTTGTCAAAACCTCCCGAAGCGTTCCCCCCATCGCCCGTACCATCTTCGGCACGAAACTGTTGGAGGTCATTCCCGGCGTGGTATTCACTTCAAGCATGAAAATCTCGTCATCCCGCACGATATAATCCACCCGGATAATCCCGTCGCACCGCAGGATATCGTATATCATGGAAGACAACGTCTTGATCCGATTCGTCAACTCGGGAGAAATCCGGGCAGGGATAATCTCATCGGACATCTTGGGATCATACTTTGCCTCGAAATCAAAAAACTCTTTCTTCGGGATCACCTCGGCGATCGGCATGGCAAAATTCATATCCCCGGCTTTCACCACCCCACAAGTCAATTCCGTACCGTTGATAAACGTCTCGATCAGCACCTCGTGACAAAGGGCAAAAGCCTTCTGAAGAGCCTCTTCCAGTTGGGCAGCCTCTTTTACCTTTGTCACCCCGAAACTCGATCCCTCGGCATTCGGCTTCACGAAACACGGTAACCCTACCTCTTCGATAATCTCGTTCACGTCATATTCCATTCCTCGTATCAGCATCACGGCATTCGCCACGTTCACCCCATAACTCTTCAAGTAAGTATTACATGTGTGCTTGTCAAAAGTCAACGCGGAAGCCAACACGTTGCATCCCCCGTACGGGACCCCCATCATATCAAGGTATCCCTGCAACAACCCGTTCTCGCCAGGGTTCCCGTGTATTGTGATGTAAGCGAAATCAAACATGATCTTCTCGCCGTCACGGGTAAAGGAGAAATCATTCTTGTCAACAGGATATTTCTCGTCCCCGATTTCAACATGCCAATCCCGTCCTTTCAAAATAAGAAGATATTTATTGTAGCGTGTCTCGTCTACCTGATCGTATATATTTTTTCCTGATTGCATGGACACCCCGTACTCGGAAGAGTTCCCACCGGCTATAATCGCAACATTTTTCATTTTCTTGTATTCTACATTAAATATGTCTAAATAACACCTGCGCGAATATAAATAATTACCACCATATTATTTCGCCTCTTCAAAAATATTCACGCCTATATCTCACGGGACAATATCACTCTTCTTGCCTCCCCGAAAAGATGACTCAATCCCATTAATTCCCGAAATACACCCCTTATTCCGGCCCAACAACAGATCAGTCAAAAAACATCCCTATATTGCCGAAAAGTCAAAAACAAACTCCATTTAGTTTTATTCCCAAATTTGTTTCTAAATCCCCCTTTTTTGTCCTATTTTTGCCAATACAAGAAGTGTATGAACATGCCAGCATATCGCATGCAGACAAAACAAAGGGACAAATGAATGAAAGTGAAGCAATTACCCACGAGGACGACAATTTATCGCCCGAGGAGGAAATATCCCAACTAATAGATAAACAATACCTGTTCACGGAAAGTATATACGCGCACTTACCGATAGGGATAGAAATCTATGACTCGAAAGGAGTCCTGCGTGCGATAAACGATCACGCCTTGCGCATGTACGGGGTTGATGACCGGAATTCGGTGATAAACCATGTAAATCTCTACAACAGTCCCTACGTTAATGCAGAATTATTGGGGAAAATACAGCGAGGGGAGGAAATTGCCTTGGAATTTGAATACGATTTCGACAAAATAAACAGCAAGGCATACTTCACTACTCACAACCAGAACACCATGATTTACGGAGTCCAGATCGTTGCCATACGCAACAAGAAGGGAACCTTGATCGGGCACATATTGCTTGCCAATGACGTGACGAACATGAAAGAAACGGAATTTCGCACGGAAGAAAGCAAGAAAAATCTGGAAATGGCCATGGATGCCTCCAACATGTCTTCCTGGGTATATGATGTACATAAAAAAGAACTCAGTCCGTTGTATGGCACCCCGATCGTGAAAGCCCCCATGACACTAGAAACCTTACTGGAAAACGTACACCCGCAAGACCGTACTCCCTTGCAACAACAGTTCTCACAATTAGTCGATAAAGAAATCCAACTGGGTCAAATCACGATTCGTTACTATAACGAACAAGAGCAACAGTACCGTTACTACGAGAGCAGGATGCGCTTATCTTCCGAACATCTGGGAAAATTATTGATCATCGGAACAGAACTGGACGTGACGAAAAAAATCCAGATGGCAAAAGAAGCACAGGACTTGATCGCAAAACGAGAACTGGCCATGCGGGTCAGCAACATCGTCCACTGGGATTTTGACGTGCGGACTCAAAAATTCAAAGCCTACAATGACCCGATCAACGATTACGTCAGTGACAAACTCGTGACCGTCGAAGAATACATGAACACCATACATCCCGAAGACCGTTCCGCCTCTTACGATGCCATACAATCTATGCTATCGGGGAGCGATATCACGATTGACTTCACCTGTCGCTTGCAAACGAAACACGATGATTCATGGCAATACAATAATATCATCGGCGTTCCTTTCGAGAGGGACGAAGAGGGAAATATCATACGATTCACAGGATTCAGGCAAAATATCTCCAAACTTCACAAGTTGAACGAGGAACTTGAGGAAAGAAATTACAAAATGCAACTCACGTTCAAAACAGTCGGGATGTCCTACTGGGATTTTGACGCACCAAACAGACTGTTTCGGGCATTCAATGACCCGGTAAATGATTTCGATCCGGAAAAAAACATCACTCCCGAAGAATACCTGAACACGGCTCACCCCGATGACCTAGATTGTATCCACAAGAATCTGAATCACATGATCGAGGGTACCGATAAAGATTTCAACTTCAAATACCGTTCCAAGACCAAATGGGATAAAGACTGGCAAACATGGCTGGTTACCGGTATCCAGGTCGAAAGAAACAAAAAAGGACGTGTTATCCGGTATACCGGAATCAAATACAACAACACGGAATGGGAAAATGTCACCCGTGAACTGAAAGAGTTAAAAGAGAAAGCGGAACTTTCCGACAAGCTTAAATCAGCCTTTCTGGCCAATATGAGCCACGAAATTCGTACCCCGTTGAACGCGATTGTCGGTTTCTCAGAACTTATGGCAAGTTGCGATGACCCGGACGAGAAGAACGAGTATCTGGGCATCATTCAATCCAATAATGAATTACTGTTACGCCTGATCAATGATATTCTCGACCTCTCCAAAATCGAGGCAGGTATCCTCGAACGCAAACGGGAGAAATTCAACATGCCAAAAATTGCCAACGAACTGTATGCCATGATTCTACAAAAGATCACCAACCCGGATATCGAGTTCCGATTGGACAACTCCGGTCCGGACTGCTGCGTATTTTTGGATCGAAACCGCTTGAAACAAGTATGGATGAATTTCCTTACCAACGCGGTAAAATGCACGAAATCAGGATATATAAAAATGGGATATTCTATTGAAAGAGAGGGCATCCGCATATACGTAGAAGATTCCGGAGTCGGCATTCCCAAAGAACTACAAAACAGATTATTCGGTCGCTTCCAAAAACTCAATGAATTCGCACAAGGAACGGGACTCGGACTAGCTATTTCCAAGGCGATCATCGAAGGTGCGGGAGGAGAAATCGGATGTACTTCAGTTCCCGGCTCCGGGTCAACTTTCTGGGCATGGATTCCCTGCGAAATGCACCTGCACGAAGAGATCGCGGCAACCATACCACAAACCCCGAAACAACAAATATCCCTGAATGGGATCAACGAAAAGGACCTAAAAATTCTACTTGCCGAAGATAATGACAGTAACTATTTATTAGTACAACATATTCTCAAAAACTACGACCTCACGCGGGTGTTAACCGGTGCGGATGCCGTCAACAAAATTCGTGACGAGCATTTCGACATCGTTCTCATGGACATGAAAATGCCCGTCATGGGAGGATTGGAAGCAACTCGTAAAATTCGGGAATTCGACACGGCAATCCCGATCATCGCCCTTACGGCTAACGCATTCGATACCGACAAGATCAGCGCAATTGATGCAGGATGTAACGCATTCCTGACCAAACCTTTAAAGAAAAGCGAATTACTAGAAATCTTCGCCACGAAATGGTAAGTAACATGTAAATAAGAGGAGAGTGTTCTCTAAAATACCAAAAAGAGCGTGCAAATTGACGAAACCTTTATATTTTTGCAAGCTTAAAAAATGATAACATGGCAAAAGTAAACGATCTCACGCAAGGAAGTATCAGTCAAGGAATATGGAGCATGGCTATTCCCTTGATTACCGCCTCTTTCGTCCAAATGGCTTATAGCATGACCGACATGATCTGGCTGGGGCATCTGGGTAGCGAAAGCGTGGCTGCCGTGGGTGTTGCAGGCTTTTTCACGTGGTTAGGCAACGCTCTTTCGTTTATCAGCAAAGTGGGAGCCGAAGTCACGATCTCGCAATCCCTCGGCGCGCGTGCCGGGAAAAGAGCCCGGGCGTATGCCAACCAATCTGCCATGTTGTCATCAATCATCGCTTTGGGATACGCCTGCTTTATTTTCGTGGCCGCCCCCATGCTAGTCGGGTTATTCCACCTTGAAGACAAAATATCGGAATTAGCCGTCATGTACATGCGTCTGATCACCCCCGGACTGTTCTTCACATTCAACAACAATACGTACAGCGGGCTATACAACGGACAGGGCAACAGCAAAACGCCCCTAAAGATCGTGGCTACCGGACTTGTGTTTAACATCATCCTCGACCCGTTACTGATATATGGTTACAGTTTCGTTCCAGCCATGGGAAGCGCGGGAGCTGCTATCGCCACCACGTTTTCCCAACTTGTCGTATTCACGATTTTCATTTGGAACCTTTATTTCCGTAATTCATCCATCGGAAAACTATATTTTATCACCCGTCTAAGGACTCGTTTCGTAAAACACATCTGCTCGCTCGGTTTACCCGTGAGCATGCAAAGCGCCCTATTTGCCATGTTCTCGCTAACACTGGCAACCGTGGCCGCCCAATGGGGACACATCGGAGTGGCCGTACAAAGCGTGGGGGCACAGATAGAGGCCATTACCTGGATGACGGCAGCCGGATTCTCGACAGCCCTAGCTGCCTTTACCGGGCAGAACTTCGGGGCTCGCAACCTATCTCGTATCCGCCTGGGATACCACTACACGCTGAAACTCGCCGGGGGTATAGCTCTTATCGCTTGTCTAGCCTTCCTCTTCCTCAGCAAAGAGATTTTCAGCGTGTTCATCAACGAACCGCAAACCCTAACCGCCGGAAGCGCATACCTGAAAATTCTCGCTATTTCACAAATATTCTCGGCTATCGAACAGGTGACCGCCGGGGCCTTTAACGGCTGCGGACGCACCACCCCTCCCGCTATCGTGGGGATTATCCTCACGGGGGCACGTATCCCGCTGGCCTATTACCTGGTAACCTTCCCGTCACTCGGACTAAACGGAATCTGGTGGAGTATCTCCCTTTCCAGCGTACTGAAAGGTATCGTGCTGGCTATCTGGTATCAATCTTTCCAGAAACGTCTTCAAAGCGGGCTATACAAACCTGTCGGAATCATTGGAAAAATGCATGCCGTGGCCAGTCGCCTCTGGCAGCAATTTAATTGAAATCTGAAAGCAAAAAACAAGTATCAGTAAAAATCTCTTTCCATTCCCGAAAAAATAATATTGATTCATTACAGAATTTTTTCTGTAATTTTTCGGCATAAAGATTGTTGATGTAAAAAATAAGGCTTACATTTGACGGCGTAAAAAAGCAACAAATCGCCTTAAAAGGAACGTATAACAATAAAAAAATTACAGAAATGAAAGTAACAGTTGTAGGAGCAGGAAACGTTGGTGCTACATGCGCTAATTGCATCGCTGAAAAAGACATCGTGAATGAAGTTGTCCTTCTGGACATCAAAGAAGGTGTTGCTGAAGGGAAATCATTGGATATGTGGCAAACCGCCCCGATCAATCTTTATGACACCCGCATTAAAGGCGTGACCAACGATTACGAAGCTACCAATAATTCAGAAGTTGTGGTAATCACTTCCGGTCTTCCTCGTAAACCGGGTATGAGCCGTGATGACTTAATTGCAACAAATGCCGGCATTGTAAAATCAGTAACCGAAAATATTATCAAACATTCTCCGAACGCCAAGATCATCATCGTATCCAACCCGCTCGACGTAATGTGCTACTGCGCTTACTTGACCGCCAAGATTGATTCCAGCCGTGTATTCGGTATGGCAGGTATCCTGGATACCGCTCGTTACAGAGCTTTCCTGGCTGAGGCATTGAATGTTTCCCCGAAAGACATCCAAGCTCTATTATTAGGTGGACACGGAGACACGATGGTTCCGCTTCCAAGATATACCACGGTTTCAGGTATTCCGGTAACGGACTTGATTGACGAGGCAACTTTACACGCTATCATCGAAAGAACAAAAGTGGGAGGTGGAGAACTCGTTAAATTAATGGGTACTTCAGCATGGTACGCCCCGGGTGCAGCTGCAGCCCAAATGGTAGAGGCTATCGTATGCAACCACAGAAGAGTATTCCCGGTATGCGCTTTATTGAACGGAGAATACGGAATGAACAACATCTATCTGGGAGTTCCGGTAATCTTAGGCAAGAACGGTATCGAGAAAATCATCGAGGTTAAACTTGACAAGGACGAAAAAGAATTACTGGCTCAATCAGCAAAAGCTGTAAAATCAGTAATGGACGTACTTGATAACATGAATTTATTTTAACTAACAATAGTACTTCACGATCATTCTGTTAGAAAACCGTTCCGGGGCGCCGGAACGGTTTTTACTTTTATAAAAGGACCTCTCCCTCATCAACTTGAGTTAACCAATCCTTTTCAAACAGAAATAAGTTTAAACAGCACATGTTCAAGCGACATTCGTCACGAACAAAGACGAGTCAACTCGTCTTTGTCTTGTCTTTATCTTGTCTATGTCTCGCCTTTAATGCCTGATCACGGCCTTAAAACTACCTGAACACGATTCATTCACACAAACACGACTTACCATCCCGGATTCTGTTCCAACTTGGCGTCGATATTAGCATCAATCGCTTTCTGCGGGATCGGGAATAATTTCCACTCGATCTTTCCCGTGTACACCGGGTAATCTGCGATATAGTAAGCATGAGCCCGCAGCTGATCTTCCAACACGGAACCCTGCATACGCAGCAACGTACACCACCTTCTCTCCTCCAAGAATAATTCTCTCGCCCGCTCGTCAAGAATAAAAGCCAAGGATATATCCCCTTCTGTAGCCAGACGAGTACATTGGGCACGTTTACGCAACTGGTTAATATCATTTGCCGCATTTCCCGGATCACCCATCCGGAAATAAGCCTCCGCCCGGAGCAAGTAAGTCTCGGACAAACGGCAAGCGTATTCATCCCGGAACGTGTTGGTGCGATTCCCCCCGAATACCAAATCCTCGTAGCCCCAATCATCCACGGGTGCGAATTTCGTCCAGATCGGGTAGCAGTGATCCATGTTCGCCTCATCAAGCATATCCTTCGTCACCAACTTACCATACATGCTATGTTTAGTATCAATACACACTAATTCCCGTCGGATATTCGCTTTGGAATTACGCATGTCATTCGCGAAATCACCCGCCCAGATACCCTCGATCATATACTCGGTCGGGGCATTAAAGGATACTCCCCGTCCTCCCACGTAAGCGCAAAGATTACCACCGGGATACACTTTCTCGTCAATATTCGTGTTCCAAGGCCCGTATCCCGCATTGGCTTCCGCATACTCGCTCTTCCAACGCATTTCTCTCATCACGGGTGAAAAACTCCCGGCGTAAGGCAAGAAATGATTTCCTCCGAAATCGTGCCACACGTTCACATCATTCTGCAACGTCCACAAGGCCTCCGTGTTCCCTTCCGCACGATCCAGATTTCCCCGCTGGAAAAGATCAAAAAACACATCCCCGTCCGGGTAATAAGCCTCGACCCCGTTCACTGTTTCGCCTCCCGGTTGCGATCTAGTACCAAACCGTTCCATCATCAAAGAATGAAGCTCGGTCACTTTCGTCGCGCACGTAACGGCTTGTCGCAACAACTCCCTGTCATCCCCCAACTCGGTAGCCAAAGCCAGATAAGCCTCGGCCAGAAAATGATAAGCCGCCCCTTTACCCACGTACCCGGCCTCACCCGAATAGTCCGGCAGGGTATCCGCCGCATTCGTCAAATCCTCTATCGCAAAACGATAAGTCTCCTCCCGGCTCATCCGGGTAAAATCATACCGGGGTTCCTGATAAAACTTTGTCACCAACGGGACTCCACCAAACACCTCGGCTAAAGTCAGGTAAGCAAATCCCCGGAAGAAATGCGCCTGAGCCCGGACTTCCGCCCGGTCATTCTCGCTATCCCAGTTCAATTCCTTAACTTCCGTTCCCTCCAACGTCTGATTGGCATAACTCACCAACTGGTAATAAGCCTCGTAAATCTTATTCACCTCGCTCTTGTCCGTGGACCACGAGGAGAAATTCGACAACCCGTTACCGCTTGAACGCCAATTCGGGGTATCAAACAAATCGGCTCCCGCCCCTTTCAGGAAAACATCATTCTGTAACCAATAACGGGCGTGAGCATACATATTCGTCACGCAAGCTTTCACCTGATCCACGGTTTTGAAAGCGTCTTCCGCCGTGTAAAACGTATCGGGATGCTCTTCCAGAAAAAGATCGTCATTACACCCGGAAAGTCCCATTGTCAAGGCGGCAAAAACCACCGCAATATATCTTCTAGTCTTTATCATCGCTTTACAAATTTAAAATGTCAAGTTAACACCGAATGAATACATGGCTGCCAAGGGATAACCGTAACTTCCTCCCAGAGTTTGTTTGATTTCCGGATCACCCCCGACCCAATTGGTTATCGTGAATACATTCTTGGCCGCAAAAAAAACTTTCAACCCGCTTATCGCCAAACGACTTAACCAATCCTGATGAAAGGTGTACGAAAGACTTAAATCCTGCAAACGCACGAAACCATAACTCTGTAACGGGGTGAAACGACTATCGGCATAATCCACGCGGGGATACTTGTTACTCTTGTTCTCGGGGGTCCACCAACCGTGATCCAAATTATTGTCCCACACGGTTCCGGTGGCTGTCTGATAGGCATACGTGTTCTGACTCATCCCGTAACCGTTACCCCCGAAAACCCCGGTAAACAAGAAATAAAGTTCCCAATCTTTATATTTTAAAGTACTACTTAAACTCATGCGGAAATTCTCCTTGTTATATCCCAGTATAGTCCGGTCATCCGCCGTGATCTTTCCATCGGTACTCCCGTCCAGATTGGCAAACTTCACGTCACCGGGAGCGGCATTATTAGCCTCGATATATTCCGTGTCCTCTTCCTGCACGATACCAATTGACTTGTACCCGTAGATCGCACCCAACGACTTCCCGATAAACAAACTGTTGGAGATATCATCTTTCCCGTCACCGTACAAATCTTTCAATTTATTCCGGTTCATATAAAAAGTAACCGACGTCGTCCAATCCCATCCTCGTCTCATCACATTACGCGTGGTCAGCGTTGCCTCCAGTCCCCAGTTATTGATCTGTCCCATCGTTGCTTTCATTGATGTCAACCCGTTATTCATCACGGGTAACAAACGATCGAATATCTGATCGGTCGTCTTCGAGAAATAACCGTCGAACTCCAAATATATCCGGCTACCGAGCAATCCAAGGTCAAACCCGTAATTGAACGCCTCGGTGGTCTCCCACCCCAGATCGGGATTCCCCAATTTATCATACCGCTGTCCCCAACTGATCGTTGATTCGTTTCCGAAAGGATAACCGATACCTCCCTGCTGCCCCAGTTTGATCTGCGACAAAGTCATGTACGGGTCCAACGACTGGTTCCCGTTCTTCCCCCACGATCCTTTCAGTTTCAAATAATCAATAAACGACACCCGCTCCATGAAACGTTCGTTCGACACAGTCCAAGCCACCCCGACCGCGGGGAATATCCCCCATTTCGAATTCACGCCAAATACCGACGAACCATCCCGACGGACAGAAACACTCAAATGATACGTCTCATTATAATTATAGCTGATTCGACCGAGATAACCGATATTATTATGCTTTTTCTTATCTATATTCGTTATTTTCTGCGTCTTCGCGTACACCAGACCGTCTGCCCCCAACACAGTATTTCCCTGATCCGAAAAATCACTTCCCGTCATCTTCCGGTAGTCATACAATTTGGAATCTCTCGTGTACACATATGTTGCATCAATAAAATGCTTACCGAACTGCCGGTTGAAGTTCACGATATGGTCCATCACCCAATACGTATTCTTCGTACGGGCACTATAACCGTTCGCCTTACTCAGAAACCCGGACAAGGCAGACGCGGAATACCGATCTTCGGAAGTTCCTTCGGCCACGAAATATCCCTCGTGTTCGAAATAATCCCGCTCTACATTTTCCCATGAATAAGCCGCATTCAGCCGATAACTCAACCCTTTCAACCACGGGCATTTCACCAGCACATGCCCCTTCATCAAAGTTGTAGCGTAGGTATCATGGTCATCCACCGTGCCACTATTCACCAACCACAAGGGATTCGTTAACCCACCACCAAGTTCCCTAGGGTATTTCTCCAACTCCCCGTTCGGACGCTTGGCCCGACCGTAAGGAGTCAGACGCAAAGCCTGTACCAGATTGTAAGTCGTCGGCCCCGAATAATCATTATACGTGTAATTCATTTGTGCCCCCACTTGCAACCAAGAGGCAACATCACTCTGCAAACGGAGTGACAAGGCTTCCCGTTTATAATCGTCACCGATAATCACGCCCTCCTGATCCACGTGCGACGCGGATAAAAAATAATTCAGGTTTTTTGATGCCCCGGAAACCGAAGCCGAATAACTCTGCATCAACCCGACACGACTGATATAATCCAACCAATCGGTAGTCACTCCGTTCTTATAATTCTCCAGCTCGAAACCACTCATCCACGAAGAAGGATCAGCATCTTCAGCCAACTTCTGAGAAGCATTGATCTTTTTGATATAGTCTTCCGGGCTCAACAAATCGGGACGATTAGCCATTTCTGACAACGTCCAGGATGCATTAAAACTCAGAACAGGTTTTCCCATTTTCCCTTGCTTCGTGGTGATCATCACGACTCCATTCGCGGCCTGAGAACCGTAAGCAGCCAGAGAAGTAGCATCCTTCAACACGCTCATACTTTCGATGATATTAGGATCTATATCCCGCAAGCTTCCCATAAAGATCACGCCATCCATAACAATCAAGGGATTGGAACTCGTACCCTTGATCGATTTCTGTCCCCGAACCTGCATGGACGGGGCTTGTCCCGCTCCTTGTTGTTGGGACACGGTAATTCCCGTCACTGTTCCCCGCAACGCATCCATTGAATTCGTGTTCGGCAACAAAGCCAACGGGGATTCCGCCGTGTTGATCACGCTCACCGAACCCGTGAAATTCTTCCGGGCCACGGAACCATATCCCACGACAACCACTTCATCCAACTCCTCGTTTTCCACTTGCAGCCGGACATTCCGTACCCCCTCTCTCTTCAGAACAATCTCCCGGGTCACGTAACCGATAAAAGATACTTGAATAGTGGCTCCCGCTTTCACCGTTATCTTGTAATTCCCCAAGGTATCCGTCACGTTACCATTTGTAGTACCTTTTTCAAGAACCAAGGCTCCAATGACCGGCTCTCCCTGCTCGTCGATCACCCGACCGGATATCTTCCACTCCGCAACACGTGTCGAATCCGCTTCCCCGGCAACACTTTTAAAAACGCTTCCTACCAGACATAGGCAGCCAAGTAGCAATATCCTGCACACTTTAGCTCCCTTCTTTGTTGAAAAATCAAAATCATTCATCTTTATACTATTTACCAATGTATTATTCTCTTGCAAGAACTCACGCCTTTCTCTTGGCTCGCAAGAAATACACCAAAACAAACATCACTTAATACCCTACTGATTTTCAATATCAAAATTTAACCCTAACCGAAACACGCCTCTGAAAATCGTGGAATTTTTACACACTTCAAGCAACAAAATTCCACACTCCACAAGTCCTCCACGACCTTTTCCCGGCAAGAACAACAAACACGAAATAAAATAATTTCCATTTTTATTGATTAATTAAAAAATAGACTTTAACTTTGCATCACAAAGAACTTTTAGACTATGGAAAATAAAGAAGCGCTCAACACATTGCACGACATCAAGAATCTCATGGAAAAATCCACGAAATTCCTGTCTATTAGCGGCATTTCATCTATCCTAGTGGGCCTGTACGCCTGTATTGGAACAAGTTTGGCTTACTTCATACTAGAAAAACAGACGTTTCCCGACACGTTCCTCCACATACCATTATTAAACGTTGCGACCTCCTATCAACTCACGTTAATCTGCCTGATCGCTTTAGGAGTTTTAGCCCTTTCGCTCCTCACGGCTGTCACGATGAGTTACCGCAAAGCGAAAAAGGTCAGCAGGAATATCTTCAAAGACAAATCCGTGTATCGTTTGCTCTGGAATTTCTTTCTCCCGTTATTGACCGGGGGGATTCTTTGTTTCTCTTTAATATGGCACCAACATTACGGGTTAACCTCCTCGATCATGCTTATATTCTACGGCTTATCCCTTGTCAATTGCTCCAAGTACACGTACTCGGACATTCGTTACCTGGGATATGCTGAAATACTGTTAGGACTGATTGATAGTTTCGTGGTCACCCATGCCCTCTTGTTCTGGGTCATCGGGTTCGGACTGCTTCACATCGTGGCAGGCATATACTTTTATTATAAAGTGGAACGTCAACAAGACTAGCAACAAGTAGCTCACGATCCATGAAAGAATTCCTCGAAAATATAAACAAGGCTTTTGAAAGCAAGGCGCGACTGGGAATCATGTCGATATTGATCGTTAACGAATCGGTAGACTTCGTCACGCTCAAAAACTTGCTTGATCTCACGGACGGGAATCTTGCCAGCCACACCAGGAGCCTTGAAGAACTCGGGTACATCCAATGCCAGAAACAATTCATCGGACGTCGCCCGAACACGACCTTCTCCGTTACCCCCAAGGGTCGGGAAGCCTTCACGAAGCACCTCAATGCCCTCGAAGAATTTTTAAAGAATCAGAATCTCTAATTATTTTTTTACCCTTTACACTTTGAAATACAAAGTTCTTTTTAAAATGCAACTTAATACAAGATATCATGAATGAACAAACAGCAACACCGCAAAAAGAGAACAATTCCCGGAAAGGTCTTAATAAACAAGACACGCTAGTTCTCAAAATTATCCTTATCGCATTTTTAATCGCTCTCTCTTTTATTCCCATGAGCATGATCCGAGGGCTGATTTCCGAAAGAGAACAGACAGCTAACGAGGCTGCCAAAGAAGTACAACAGAAATGGAGCGGTTCGCAAACGCTTGTCGGCCCCGTCTTAACCATCCCTTACAAATATCAGGATGAAAAAGGAGAAACCCAGAACGGCTACATCAATTACCTGCCCGAAAACCTCCATATTTCCGGCAACATTAACACCCAAGAGCTAAAACGAGGATTATATGAAATCGTGGTATACAACTCCACCCTGGAACTCAAGGGGACATTCTCGATCAAAGATTTAATAGGAAACGATATCCCGATAAACAATCTTTTATTCGAGCAGACCACCCTCAACATCGGGCTCAGTGACTTACGCGGGATCAACGAACAGGCCACCCTGGAATGGAACGGGCAGAAAATAGACTTCACTCCCGGCGTGGATTCCCACAGTATTGTCTCTTCGGGCATATCCACCAAAATCACTCCCCAACAGCTATTAACAAATGATTCGGTCGTGCACTTTATCGTGAAACTCAAACTAAAAGGTTCTGAATCCATGCAGTTCGCACCACTCGGAAAAACAACCCGAATACAACTCACCTCTAATTGCAAAACTCCCAGTTTTACCGGGGCCTTCTTACCCTCGGAACGGGAAGTTTCCAACGACGGTTTTTCAAGTCAATGGGAGATATTGGAATTTAACCGGAATTACTCTCAAATCATAAAAGGAACACACCGCCAAATAAACACGCCAGACGGTTACACCATACTCGACTCCGGCCTCCGGTATGCGAGTGAAGCCATCGCGCAATCCAGTTTTGGCGTAAACCTCTTGTTCCCGGTCGATCAATACCAAAAATCCATGCGATCCGCTAAATACGCGTTTCTTATTATTATCCTTACTTTCGTGGTCAGTTTCTTTGTCGAAATTTTCCAAAAGAAAAACATCCACCCCGTGCAATACTTGCTTATCGGACTGGCATTATGCCTGTTCTACACGCTGTTGGTATCCACGTCCGAGCATATCGGTTTCACCCCGGCATACATCATATCCGCACTCATGACCACCTCGCTTATCACGTTCTACATGATCGGCATATTGAAAATCAAGAAAACCGCCTTTACTATCGGTGGACTCCTGGCCTGCCTGTACGCTTACATTTTCTTCCTGATTCAACTGGAAACTTACGCCCTTTTGGTAGGAAGCATCGGATTATTCGTCATCCTGGCTATCATCATGTATTTCTCGCAAAAAATAAACTGGTATAATAACTAATTGCAATTGAAGATGAAATAGTAATCCTATTCTCCCTCTATTTAATGAGGTGCTGAAGAAGTTCTATTATCTTGAACTACCACCCCTACCCCCTCCTTACACAGGAGGGGAAACCGCTTGGTTATCACCTCTCCCCCCCCCACGAAGGGGTCAACACTCACTAAGCCACCTCTATGCAAGGGAGCTTCACTCACGAACTACCCCTCTTCCCGTGCAAGGAGGAGCTTCACTCACTAACTAACCCTCCCCCTGTGTAAGGGGGAGCCGGAGGGGGTAGTTGTTTACCACAAAACCAACCTTTTCAACAGACTCGTTTATAGAGGCTGAATTAAAATACTCTTTCATCCCAAATTATAAACTCTAAAACAATACACCATGAAAAAATTATGGCTCTACAATCTACTCCTCACCTTCGCGTTGTTAATCGTATTCCTCGTTATTTTATACACGATCGGGATATACACCAACATTATCGGCCACTATCTGGCAATCTGCATATCCGTAATTACTGGAATCCAAACCGGAGTCAATACACTTTTAGGCATACTAAAAATAAAACAACATACCCCGTGTACGACCCTCCTCGGCATTCTCTCCATTCTATTTTCCTCCGTGACAACACTCTACACGTGGAATTGTATCTTCATTCAATGTTAAACGTCACGAACCGGACACGCAAAAACATCTTATTCCCGAAATATCAAAAGAGACTTTCGCCCCCGTTTTACGGAAAAACTTTGTTCTTCATGACAATTCCTTTTCGAAATTAACATGCCGCTTTTTTTGGATTTCGTCGAAAATGCGTATGTTTGTGCAAACTTTTAAATATGGAGATAAAGATTCCGATAGAGGTGGTTGAACTGGAAGACAACAGCTTTCACATCATTATTACCTTACAAATCGGTAGTATTGAGGGAGATTTTATTATAGACACGGGAGCATCCGTAACCGTCATAGATAAACTTACACCGTTTACTTATGAACCGTTGGATGATGTTTCCGAAATTAACTCCGGGGGTGTGTGCGGAGAGATCAATGAAGTTCAACTGGTGAATATCAAGGCCCTGCAAATCGGCGGCCACACGATAGAGGACATACACGCGGCAGTCATAGACCTGCAATACGTGAATTCACTATACGACAAACACCTGCAACGCAGGGTCGCCGGATTACTGGGAAGTGACTTTCTGGTGAAGCATGAAGCTGTCATTGATTATGGAAATAAGGAGTTAACATTAAAAGTATCTGCCTAATTGTATAGCAATTTTGAAAAAATTGTTATACTTTTGCGCACTAAATATGTGTTAAAAGAAGAATGTAAGCTTAAGTAATTATAAATTCATTAAAACAGATGCAGAATAAAGGAGCGATTACACTACTCGCTGTTGCTTTGGCATTGGTGAGTCTTTATCAGTTGTTTTTTACTTATAAAACCAACCAGGTAGAGAACGCGGCGAAAGAGTTCGCCAACGGTAACCCTATTAAAGAGAAAGAGTATTTAGATTCGGTTGCGAACCAACCCGTTTACAATTTCCTGGGTTTAGCCAAATTCACTTACAAGGAATGTAAGGAATTAGAGTTGAACCTCGGTTTGGACTTGAAGGGTGGTATGAACGTGACCATGGAAGTTGATGTGGTAGACGTTGTCAAGAGCTTGGCAAACCACAGCACGGATCCCGCTTTCAACCAAGCGATCGAGGAAGCCGTGAAAATGAGAGTTTCCAGCCCGAAAGACTTCGTGACTCTTTTCGGTGAGGCATTCGAAAAAATCGCACCGGGAGCACAACTGGCATCCCCGGCTATCTTCGGAACTCACGAGTTGAAAGAAAAAATCAAAGTTGGAGCCTCCAACAAAGAAGTTCTTGACGTGATCCGTAAAGAAGCTGACGGGGCTATCGACAACACGTTTAACATCTTGCGTACTCGTATCGACCGTTTTGGAGTTGCACAACCGAATATCCGTAAAGCTGATATCTCCGGTAGAATCATCATCGAGTTACCGGGTATCAAAGAACCGCAACGTGTAAGAGAGTTGTTGCAAGGAACTGCTGCATTGGAATTCTACGAAACATTCGATAACGCAAAACAACTGGATGCTAACGAGAAACCATTCATTTCTTATCTCTCGGAAGCAGACCAAAAATTAAAAGAAGTTCTTGACGCGCAAGCAGCTCAAGCCGCCCAGTTAGAAAGCACGGAAACTACCACCCAAACGGAAACAACCGTGAAAGAAGAAGATAAAGAATCAGCAATCCTAGACGCGATCAAGGGAGAATCAGATTCTTTGAAAACTTCTACAAACATGGCAGAGTTCCAAAAAGAACACCCGCTTCTTGCCGTGTTATCCCCGAACATGACCCAACAGGGACAACCCATCGGAGGGTCCACCATCGGATATGCTAACGTAAAAGATACTTCTAAAATAAACGCGTACCTGAGATTACCGCAAGTAAAAGCGGCGTTCCCGCGTAACGCCCGTCTATTATGGGAAATGAAAGCCGTGAACGGGATGGTTCCTTTACACGCTATCAAGATTACCACCCGTAACGGGAAAGCTCCTCTTGAAGGTGACGCCGTGATCGACGCCAGACAAGACTACGATCAACAAGGCCGCCCCGTAGTATCCATGCAAATGAATAGTGAAGGGACTAAAACTTGGGCTCGCTTAACGAAAGACAATATCGGACGTTGTATCGCCATCGTGCTTGACGGCATGGTAGCTTCTTCCCCGAACGTGAACGACGAAATCAAGGGTGGTAGCTCTCAGATTTCCGGACGTTTCGACGTGAAAGAGGCTGGTGACTTGGCAAACATTTTGAAATCCGGTAAATTACCCGCCCCCGCACGTATCATCGCTGACGAGGTTGTGGGAGCATCTTTGGGACAAGAAGCCATCCAATCCGGTATGTGGTCATTCATCATCGCGTTCGTGCTGGTGTTGGCTTACATGCTATTCTTCTACAGTAAGAGTGCCGGTTTGGCTGCTGATATCGCCTTGCTTGCCAACTTGTTCTTCTTGTTCGGTATCTTGGCTTCCATCGGGGCTGTATTGACCTTACCCGGTATCGCCGGTATCGTGTTGACCATGGGTATGGCTGTCGACGCCAACGTGTTGATCTACGAACGTATCCAAGAGGAAATCAGAGCCGGAAAGGGATTAAAACTTGCTATCAAGGAAGGTTACAGTAATGCTTATTCTGCCATCATCGACGGTCAGTTAACAACCTTATTAACCGGATTTATCCTGTACTATTTCGGAGAAGGTCCGATCAAAGGTTTCGCAACTACGTTGATCATCGGTATCCTTTCCTCTCTGTTCACTGCTATCTTCATCACTCGTTTGATTCTTGAAAGAGCAGCATCCAAGAGCGATAACGTAACTTTCACCACTCCGTTAACCGCAAACTGGTTAAGAAATACCAAATTCCCCTTCTTGCAAAAACGCAAGATCAGTTACACGATCTCAGGTATCATCATCATCCTCTGTTTCGCATCTTTGTTCACCAGAGGTTTGGATAAAGGTATCGACTTCGTGGGAGGTAGAACTTATACCGTAACTTTCGCCCAAGACGTACAAGTTGGAGATGTTGCCGAGAAATTGGCAGAAGTTTACGGAAGCGCTCCTGAAGTAAAAACTGTCGGAACGGCAAATAACGTGAAGATTACCACGAAATATAGAATCGAGGAAAGCGGTGCAGATGTTGATGCTAACGTGGACTCTTTATTATACGTGGGATTACAGGAAATTCTTCCTGCCGGAACGGATTACGAGACCTTCCGTAGCGTACACCTGCAACAAACTCAGAAGATCGGTCCTGCCGTGGCTGAAGACATGACGAGAGCTGCCGTTTGGTCGGTATTGTTCGCCTTGATCGGAATCTTCATCTACATCATGGTTCGTTTCTCCAAATGGCAATATGGTGCAGGTGCCGTTGTCGGGTTAGCTCATAACACGATCATCGTAATCGGTGCATTCTCTCTATTCGCCGGATTGTTACCCTTCTCGCTTGAAGTTGACCAGTCATTCATCGCCGCGGTACTGACCGTTGTGGGTTACACCATCAATGATACCGTGGTTGTATTCGACCGTATCCGTGAGTACCGGAAACTCTACCCGAAACGAGATGACGAACAAGTTGTTAACGATGCATTGAACTCCACGTTACGCCGTACGTTCAGTACTTCATTATCAACTATTGTCGTGTTGTTAGCGATATTCATCTTCGGTGGTGCATCTATCAAGGGATTCATCTTCGCCTTGTTAGTTGGTATCGTTGTCGGTACATACTCATCACTGTTCATCGCAACCCCTGTATCATTCGACTTGACCAGAGCGTTCAAGAAAAATGCAGGAGAAAAGAAATAATCAAAAATTTCATCTATACGAAAACAGCCCGATCGCAAATCGGGCTGTTTTCATTTCAATGATAAAACTTATTCTTACATTGCTTTCAATTCCCAGAAAACGTTTTTGAAGCACTAAACCGTACAAATAACAAGCGAACCTAAAAATCTCTCGATTTTTCAACAATATTCCTTATATCTAAAAAAGGAAATAGGAATTCATCACAATCGGACTCGTTTTAGTTACAAAATGAAAGTAAAAATGATTCAACTATATTAAAGTTGCAATTTAATTGGTTTTATAACAATAAATATTCTACTTTTGTAACGCAGAAAGTATCAACAGGATTATCGAACAATAACAAGTATGTCAAAGCGTCAGATTAGAATCTGTTTAGGGAGTTCTTGTTTCTCGCGAGGAAATAACACAAACCTCGGAGCGATAAAGAAATATCTGAGTGAAAATAACTTGGAGGCTGAGATTGATTTCTGTGGACATTTATGTGAGGAATTGTGCAGTAAAGGTCCCATTATCCGGATCGACGATAAAGTGTACGAAGAAGTGAATCTCTCTCGTTTATATAAAATCTTACAAGAAGAGTTTCCATGCAACTAAGACCTATCTACACGGAACCGGACAATTGTCAGGATTGTTATAAATGTATTCGGGAATGTCCCGTGAAAGCAATCCGAATGGAGAACAACCAAGCCTCCATTATCGAAGACCGTTGTATCTATTGCGGACATTGCACGCAAGTATGCCCGACGGGTGCTAAAAAGATCAGAGACGGGTTGACTCGTGCGAAACTGACGTTGACGCAGAACCCGAAAGTGATTTTATCACTAGCTCCCTCGTACGTCAGTGAATTCGAGGGAATTCATTCCAGCGTGTTGATAGCTGCCATCAAACGACTCGGATTTACAAGTGTATCGGAAACGGCATTGGGCGCGGAAATCGTCACGGATCGCACGGAAAAATTCCTCGAAGAAGCCGAAAACGGTATTTACATCTCCTCGGCCTGCCCGGTCGTGGTCGAATATATCCGCAAATACTCCCCGAATCACGTGCGTTTTATCACACCGATCATTTCCCCGATGCTGGCTCACGCCAAGATACTGAAACAACTGTACGGGGAAGACGTGAAAATCGTGTTCGCCGGACCATGTATCTGCAAAAAACTGGAAGCGGACTATTTCAATCATCTGGTCGACGTGGTGATCACGTTCACGGATCTAAAAAAATGGTTCGAACAATCGGATATCAACTTGAAACAGATCGCCCCCGGACAACCGGAAGCTCATTTTGTCCCCTATCGTTCGGGACTAGGAGCCTACTACCCGATCGAAGGCGGTATGTTGAAAGGCATGCAAGAGAATAAAAAACGCATACACCACATGGCGTTTTCGGAACTTTCAACCGTGAAGGATGTGCTGAAAGAACTGGATGCTCACCGGCAAGAGGATTCCATATTTTTGGAACTGTTAGCTTGCAAGGGCGGTTGCATCAATGGCCCCGCCAAGTTAAGCCACATCTCCCCGGCCTTGAAAAGATACGAGATTATACACCAATCCGAATTGGGAAATCCCAAGGACGATTTCAAAAATATAGACTTACAAATATTATTCTGCAAAGATCCCCACGTGCAGGATCACTCTTACACGGAAGAAGAGATCAAACAGGCTATGGCCGTCGTGGGCAAGACGGGACCGGAAGACGAGCTGAATTGCAGCGGTTGCGGTTATGACACTTGTCGTGATTTCGCCATTGCCATGCTCGAAGGACGGGCCGAAGAAAACATGTGCGTGTCGTACATGAGAAAAATCGCTCATGATAAAGCCACCGTACTTCTTCAAAAGATCCCGGCCGGGGTGTTACTGGTCAATTCCGAGTTGAAGGTCGTGGACATGAACCAATCTTGCGCCACCTTCATGGGAGAGGATATTGCCGCTATTTACGAGGTTGACCCCGGCTTGAACGGTGTACCGTTGAAAAATATCTGTTCATACGAAGACCTGTTCCGGGCCGTGTTGACGACCGGTAAGGAAATCATCGAACGACAGGTGCGGGAAGACAATCATACATGGATTATTTCGATCTACAATATACAACCTCACCGGTTGGTTTTCGGGTTACTGCAAGACCTTCAGGAACCTTACGTCCGTAAGGAATGGATGCTTGAAAAGACCCAGGAAGTTATCAAGAAACACATGGAAACGGTTCAACAAGTAGCCTGCCTACTCGGTGAAAATGCGGCATTCACAGACGCCACGTTACGCACCGTGATGGAAGTCTACAAAAAAGATGACCAAAAGAAACCACTTTAATTTCATTTGTTTTGAGGAATAACGGTAATTTCATCGAGGTAGACTTCTTCCAGAAGAATAAAGCGGGCAATGTTGTCTGCGGGGATTGTTTCATGTCTCAAAAACTGAAAGGAGAAGGACGCGTGATCAGCGTGTTGTCAGACGGTTTGGGTAGCGGGATCAAAGCCTGCGTGTTATCCACCATGACGGCAACCATGGCCATGAACTTCACGGCTATGAACGAAAGTATCCTACGCACGTCAACTTCGATCATGAACACGCTACCGAAAGATATGGTACGCAAAATCAGTTACTCGACTTTCTGTATCTGCGACATTGATTGTTTCGGTAACGTGAAAATCATCGAATATGAAACACCATCCTATTACCTCTACCGGAACGGGCGTTTCGTCAGCATATCCAAAGAGAAAATTCCGGTGGAACGGAAGGATCTTGAAAACACTTGTTTGTGGATTTCCGAATTCACGCTGGAAAAAGAAGATCGGATTATCTTCTTCAGCGACGGGGTGAGCCAATCCGGGATGGGATCGGTAAAAATGCCTTTCGGCTGGGAAGACGGGGCAAAAGAGTATATTGCCAATCTGGTAAATCAATATAACGACATATCCGCCAAGGAATTGGCGCACAAGATCGTGAACCAGGCAGAAAAAAACGATGGTTATTCCTTGAAAGACGACACGAGTTGTTGCGTCATCTACATGCGAAAACCTCGTAACCTGTTGGTTTGCACGGGACCTCCATATGACGAGAAGAACGATAAATACCTGGCTAACCGGGTACGGGAATTCCAAGGGAAAAAAATACTCTGCGGGGGGACCACGGCAACCATTATCTCCCGCGAACTGGGAGCAAAAATGGAAGTCGACATGAATATCGTGGACAAGGAACTCCCTCCCATTTCAAAAATGGAAGGTGTGGATCTCGTCACGGAAGGTATTCTGACGCTAGGTAAGGTTGAACGCATCCTGACCGCGGGTGATATCGACCGCCACCGGGAAGCCGGACCGGCCGAAATGATGGTCAAGATGTTATTGAATAGTGATAAAATCACGTTACTCGTGGGAACCCGTATCAACACGGCGCACCAAGATCCCAATCTCCCGGTGGAGTTGGAGATTCGGAGGAACGTGGTAAAAAAAATTAAATATTTATTGGAGACAAAGTATTTGAAAGATGTAGAGATTCAGTATATTTAGGGGACAAAAATTAACAACAAAACCAACTCTCAACACTATGAAAAAAGTAAATTTGAAAATATGCGTAGGTACCATGTGCTACGTGATGGGTGGCGCTGAATTGAGAGACGCAGTTGAATCTCTTCCCCAAAATATCCTCGAACATCTAAACGTGAGCTACTCTCCATGTCTGGAATGTGGAAAAGGCGAGCAAGCTCCTCCATTTATCGAAATAAATGGAAAACGAATTGCAGGTGTAAGTAAAAATAGTTTAATACAAATAGTTAAAGAGGAAATAAGAAATGTTGTATGACAATTTTGCAATGCTCACGAAACGCGAGCTACTGATTAGAATTGTAAAACTTTTAAAAGAGAAAGATCTAGTTAACGGCGTGAAATACATTCCAGTGGAAATGCGCCCTAAAAATAAACGACCGATCAAATGTTGCGTGCACAAGGATCGCTACATCTTGAAACATAAGATTATATCTATCTTAGGTTTCGAGATCACAGACGAGGAAATCGACCTGATCCCGCTGTCCGAGTTTGCACAGAAAGCACTTGACAACAAGAACACGAAAGAAAACATCCTTTCCGTGGTGCACGAGGCTTGTAGTGCTTGCATGCAATCCCAGTATTTCGTAACCAACATGTGTCGCGGTTGTGAGGGACGTCCTTGTTTGATGAACTGCCCGAAAGCGGCTATTTCTTTCAAGGGAGGAAAAGCTTGCATCACGCAAGAAGATTGCGTGGGTTGCGGGCTGTGTTCCAAGGTTTGTCCTTACCACGCGATCGTGTTCACCCCCGTACCTTGCGAGGATGTTTGCCCGGTAAAGGCCATCACGAAAGGGGAAGACGGAACCGAGCATATTGACAAGGACAAATGTATATATTGCGGAAAATGTATGCAAACCTGTCCCTATGGTGCTATCATGGAACGCTCCAAGGTGATCGACGTGTACAAGAGCATCTCCAACCCGGACAAGAAGATCGTGGCCATCCCGGCCCCGGCTATCTACGGCCAGTTCAACGCTACTCCCGGACAAATCCTTGCCGCCATCAAAGCGATAGGGTTCGACGAGGTGGTAGAAGTTGCCCTGGGAGCTGAAGATACATCCCGGAATGAAGCCGCTGAATTCTTGGAACGCATGCACGAGGGTAAACCCTTCATGACAACTTCCTGCTGTCCCGCGTACGTGGGCTGGGTAGACAAACATGCTCCCATGGTGAAACCTTTCGTGTCCGACACCCGCAGCCCGATGGTTTACGCGGCCCGCCGGGTAAAAGAACAATACCCGGATGCCGAAGTCGTATTTATCGGCCCGTGTCTGGCGAAACGTTACGAGGCTGAAATGTACGTTCCGGAAGTTGACTACGTAATGAGTTTCGAAGAACTTGGTGCCTTCATGGTAGCCTACGACATCAACCCGGAGACCTGCGAGGAGTTGCCCTTGAACCCGGAAGTGACAAAATTCGCCCGCGGTTACGCCCAGGCAGGAGGAGTTCGTAACGCCATTGTCGAAGCTGTCGGCAACGGTTACACGACTCTTTCGATCGAGGGACTTGACAAGAAGAACCAAACTTTACTGAAGACGATGGTGAAAAAACCGGAAGCCCAGTTTGTCGAAGTCATGGCTTGTGACGGAGGCTGCGTGAACGGTCCTTGTTCGCTGGCGCCATTAACATTGGCAAAACGACAGATAAAGAAAGCGTTAGAAAAATAAAAATTATTCATTGTTACAACAATACAATTTATTTATATATTTGCACCATAAATAAAGATGAAATGATGAGAACAGCCCAGTTTAACAGATTCTTTTTTGTATCTGCTTTTTTTCCGAAAAGCAACGGGGCTTTATATGAATAATTTTTTACCAATATAAAAGAAGCCCCGAATTTCGGGGCTTTTTTATTTTACACGAATTTACAGGATGACAAGAAACTATACACGATTTAGCAGCCGATTTTACTTCTACTTTTTTACCCGAACAAGTAGCTGGAGGCTCCGTGTATAGTTGTGAAATCAAGCAAGTACTATCATATCCCCCGGCCTGAAACCGGGGGATTTTTTATTGCACAAAATAATGAATAAGATGAACAGAATAGCCATTCAAGGAGGAACAGGAAGTTTTCACGAACAAGCAGCCCGCCTTTTCTACGGGAATCACATCGAGGTGCTGCCATGTAACACTTTCGAAGAATTGTTTACCAGCATGAACGAGGGTAAAGCCCCCGGGGCCGTCATGGCCATCGAGAACAGCATTGCCGGGGATTTGTTGCCTAATTACGCCTTATTACATAAATACAAGAAACAGGTAAAAGGAGAAATCATCCTGCCCATCCATCAAAATTTAATGGCTCTACCCGGCCAGAGAATAGAGGATATCACGGAAGTCCGTTCACATTACATGGCCATCGCCCAAACACGGGAATTCTTCAAGGCCTACCCCTCGATCCTGTTAACGGAATCGGAAGATACAGCATGGAGCGCAAAAGAGATTGCAGATAAGAAATTGTCGCGTACCGGAACGATTGCTTCCTCTTACGCCGCACAATTATATCACTTAGAGATCTTACGGGAGAATATCGAAACGAACCGACAGAATTATACCCGCTTTCTGGTTCTGGATGACCGGATTCAAGTTAAAGAGACGGATATAAACAAAGTATCCTTATGCTTCACACTCGTAAACGAGCCGGGAAGTCTGGCACGAGTACTCTCGTCGTTATCTGCCGGGAATCTGAACGTAACCAAAATCCAGACGCTACCGATCACGGGCAAACCCTGGCAATACCTTTTTTACCTGGCTCTTGAATTCAAAAGCCGCGGGCAGTATCAAACCACCCTGCAAACCGTCCGTCCTTACTTGCAAGAAATATATATCATGGGAGAATATAAAACCTATACAATATGATCATAAAACCAGCAAACAGGATGAATCACATCCGGGAATATTACTTCTCCGAAAAAACACGTGAAATCGAGCGACTAAATCAATCCGGCCTACCCGTTATCAACCTGGGTATCGGCTCTCCCGATCTGGCTCCCGATCCGTGGGTTATCGAACAACTGAGAGACGAGATTTTAACCCCCGATTGTCACTCCTACCAGAACTATAAAGGAATACCGGAACTCCGGGAAGCTTTCGCCTCGTGGTACCGGGACTATTATCACGTAACATTAAACCCGGAAACCGAGATTCAATTATTAACGGGATCGAAAGAAGGGGTATTACTCGTCTCGCTGGCCCTCTTGAATCCCGGCGACAAGGTCCTTGTCCCCGACCCCGGATACCCGACTTACTCGTCAGCGACACGATTGGCAGAGGCACACACCTTGTATTACAATCTCCGGGAAGAAACGGGTTGGATGCCAAACTTCGAAGACTTGGAGAAAATGGATTTAAGTGGGGTCAAAATGATGTGGACGAACTACCCGAACATGCCCACCGGGGCAGCCGCGAGCGTCGACATATATCAAAAACTGGTAGACTTCGGGAACAGACACGATATATTGATATGCAATGATAACCCGTACAGCTTCATTTTAACGGGCAAACCCCTGAGTATTCTCAACATCAAAGGTGCCAAAAACTGCTGCATAGAACTCAATTCCATGAGTAAAACCTTCAACATGGCCGGTTGGCGAATCGGGATGATCGCCGGAAACAAAGAAATCATTTCGAACGTGCTAAAAGTTAAAAGCAACATGGATTCCGGCATGTTTCGTCCCCTTCAGCTAGCCGCGACCCAAGCCCTGACCTTAGGCAAAGAATGGATCGACCACTTGAACCGGGAATACCGGGAACGGCAAAAACTGGCAGAAAAGGTTTTCCGCTCGCTCGGCGTGACATTCAAAGAAAACTCCTGCGGTCTATTCCTGTGGGGAAAAGTCGGGCGCCAATGGCAAAGCGGGAAAGAGCTTTCCGATCACTTGTTGCATCGAGCACGAGTTTTTGTCACCCCCGGCTTCATTTTCGGGAGCAACGGGAACTCATACGTGAGGATTTCCCTGTGCGCCAACCAAGACACGTTCAAAGAAGTCATCGAACGAATTGAACGACACCTTGATATTCACCCCCTTTCCTATAAAACAAATTAGAATAACCATAAAATCACGAACTATGAATCTTGATGTAAAAAATGTCCGGGAATGGGATTTATTCCCGGTTGAACAAAATCCCCTGATCATCGCGGGACCTTGCAGTGCAGAGAATGAAAAACAATTGCTAGAAACAGCCCGAGCGCTAAAGAACAACGGGATCCACGTTCTCCGGGCCGGAATATGGAAGCCAAGAACTCGCCCCAATTGCTTTGAAGGCGTTGGCACGCAAGGTCTGGAATGGATGCGGGCAGCACGCCGGGAATTAGGGATAAAGATTTCCACCGAAGTCGCCAACGTGAAACACGTGTACGAATCCCTGAAAGCAAACGTCGATTTACTCTGGATCGGAGCGAGAACCAGCGCCAACCCGTTTGCCATGCAAGAGATTGCCGACGCGTTGAAAGGAACTGATATCCCCGTGTTGGTAAAGAACCCAGTCAACCCGGATATGCAACTCTGGCTCGGTGCTTTAGAGCGTCTGAACTTGGCCGGACTCAAAAGAATCGGGGCCATTCACCGGGGATTCTCCCCTTACGGGAAATACAAATACCGCAACATGCCTTTATGGCAAATCCCGATCGAAATCAAACGCAACTACCCGGACATGCTTATGATTTGCGATCCGAGCCATATTTCGGGGGAAAGGGAATACGTACGAGAAATCTCTCAACAAGCCATTAACCTGGGATTCGACGGCTTGATCATAGAATCGCATATCTGTCCCGACGTCGCGCTAAGCGACTCGCAACAGCAATTGACCCCCCTGGCGTTAAAAGAGATGTTGTCCCGTCTAGTTATCCCCGACAGGAGCAACACCTGTTTCCAAGAGAACATCGAAGAACTCCGGGCATATATTGATGAAATCGACACGGAACTTCTAGATATACTAGCCCGACGAATGAAAATATGCGAGAAAATCGGTGATTACAAGAAACGGAATCACCTCACGATCCTGCAAACCGGCCGTTGGAATGATTTGCTGGAAAAAATATTCCAACAAGGACAGGCAAACGGTCTGGAACACGACTTCTTGCAACAGGTTTACCAAATAATACACCAAGCTTCTATCGACAAACAGACTCGCGTCATGGGAAATTAAAATAAACACAGCAATATGAATGAAATTATCGTACAAGGCTCCCGGATCATTGTAGACAACACGTTACAAGAACTGGAATCATATCTTCCCGAAGGGAAAAAAGTAATCATTATCACGGAAGAACAAATTATCCGCCATTACCCGACCCCGGGCAAATATCCCGTCATCAGCATCACCGGGGGAGAAGAGAACAAGACCTTACAGACCATTCACGAACTCACCTCCCGCTTGCTTGAACTGGAAGCCGACCGGGATACATTCTTACTCGGAATAGGCGGCGGTATCGTGTGCGACATCACGGGCTTCATCGCCTCTATTTACATGCGGGGATGTTCATTCGGCCTGGTCCCGACCACGCTACTGGCTCAAGTCGATGCCGGAATCGGCGGCAAGAACGGGGTAAACTACAACGGGTATAAAAACATTCTGGGAGTCATCCGCCAACCCGAATTCGTTTTTTGCGCGATAAACATGCTCTCCACGCTCCCTCGACAAATATTCCTGGCCGGATTCTCGGAGATCGTGAAAGTTGCCGTTCTAGCCGATCCCCGGTTATTCGCCTACCTGGAACTACACGCGGAAATGGCTAGGATTCAGGAACCGCGGATATTGGAAACCATCATTTATAACGCGATAAAAATAAAAGCCGCTATCGTAAACCAAGATGAAAAGGAAAAAGGAACACGCCGTCTGTTAAACTTGGGTCACACGTTTGCCCACGCGATAGAGAAAAATTCACACCTATCGCACGGGGAAGCGGTAAGTATCGGTTTATGCATGATCTCCCGCCACTCCTGTCAACAAGGACTTTTACCACAAGAAGACTTATCCCGCATCAAACGCTTGCTGGAAAGATTCGCCCTCCCCACCCGGACTGACATACCCGAAGCCACACTACGGGAAACCATCCGGAAAGATAAAAAACGGGAAGGATCATTCCTGTATTGGATTGTTCCTCTCCGCATCGGGACCTGCGAGATTCAAAAGATAAAACTGGATTTCCCCGAACATATCACCCTCATCGGTTTCATGGGATCGGGTAAGACAACCGTGGGCACCCTCTTGGCCACCCGTCTACGACAAGCATTCCGGGATACGGATAGCGTGTTAGAAAAGCAACACGGTAAAAGTATCCGGGAGATATTTCCTGAAATCGGAGAACCCGCGTTTCGTGTTCGGGAAAAGGCCGTACTTGAAAAGTTGCTTGCATCGGACACGCCTTCCGTTATCGCTTGTGGCGGCGGTATCATTCTCGACGAGTCAAACCGTAAATTACTAAAAGAGAAAAGCATCGTCGTGTGGCTGCAAGCCGACCCCGCGGACTGCGTGAAACGCCTCGATATATCCAGTCGTCCCCTCCTCGCTCAAAGCCATCACCCGGGGGAAACGGCCAAAACAATCTTCGAAAAGAGAGTCAAATATTACGCGGAAACAGCCAGCCTGTCTATCGCCTGTGAAACATTATCTCCCACTAAAATATGCAACCTGATATATGAAAAAATTAATCACGAACTCTGAAATAAAAGGCGTTATCGAAGCTCCCGCCTCCAAGAGCATAGCCCAAAGAGCGATCATCGCCGCCCTGTTAGCTAGAGGGAAAACAAGCATAAAACACCTGACCCCGTGCGATGACACGCTAGCCGCGTTAAACATCGCGCGACAGGCGGGATGCCACATTACACATGTAGGGAATGACCACGAAATTAATTCCCCCGGGGCCGGTAATCTCACCCTTCCCGATGAAATTTCCTGCGGGGAATCGGGCTTACTTGCCCGCGTGATGATCCCGATCGCCTCCCTCGACGGCAAAGACAAACGAATCACGGGCCACGGAACCCTCCTCGCCCGCCCCGTGGATACAGTCCTACCCCCCTTATCCCAACTCGGCGTGACCATTCAATCTCCCCACGGTCATCTACCACTCACCCTGAAAGGACCACTAAAAGGCGGAAAAGAAATCCAACTGGACGGTAGTCTCAGTTCTCAATTCCTGACTGGCCTGTTAATGGCACTTCCTTTAGCCCCGGAAGACAGTAGCATTCGGGTAAATCATTTAAAAAGCAAGCCCTACATCGACCTGACCATCGACCTATTATCATCCTTCGGCATCGAAATATCACGAGAAGACGATACCCTGTTCACGATCCGGGGCCGACAGGCTTACCAACCTTGTACTTACACGATAGAGGGTGACTGGAGCGGGGCCTCCTGCCTGTTGGTCGCCGGGGCCATTGCCGGAGAAATCACGATAAAAGGACTCGACATTCACACCCGCCAAGCGGATGTCGCCATTTTAAAAGTCCTCGAAATGGCAGGAATCCCCGTCTCGATTCAACCGGACTCCCCCTACCACTCCATTTCCGTGCACAAAAGTCCAATCAGAAATTTCAATTTCGACGCTACCGAATGCCCCGATCTATTCCCCGCCCTCACGACTCTCGCCGCCCGTGCAGAAGGCACAAGTACCATCAAAGGAATACACCGCCTCCTCCACAAAGAAAGCGACCGGGCAACCGTCCTGCAAGAAGAATTCCAGAAACTAGGGATACAAATTACCACGCGAGAAGACCTGATGATCGTGACTGGAAGAACCCTATCGGGCAACGCGACTCTCCACTCCCACCAAGATCATCGCGTCGCCATGGCCCTCGCGACCGTGGCACTACGTGCCAAAGGCCCCCTTCAACTGGAAGACGAATTATCAGTAAACAAATCATTCCCCGACTTTTGGGATACACTCGATCAACTCAAGACGAAATGATTCCTGTCAAAACACAAGAAAAGAGGGAGGAAAGTCTTTTTTCTAACTTCCTCCCTCCCTTTCAAATGATACAACACTCTTTTACTTCACCATGGCATGACGATACCCTTTCGTCTTGTTCCATCCCCCGCGGGTGAAATCCGGGATCGCCACCGGGGCACTGTTATTCTCCAACGAGAGAGCCGTCAACTCACCCAGACAACACCATTCCGCCAGGTCATAAACATCCATGTCCAACGGCAGCCCGTTCCGCAAGCAATACACCAGACGATAGTCCATGATAAAATCCATCCCCCCGTGCCCGCCGACTTTCTTGGCTTGCTCCTCCAGTTCCACCTGGATCGGGTGCTTGTATTTCTCCATCAAAGCCTTCTTCACATCCTCCGGCACGAAACCGTGAGAATTCAGATTCTCGTGATCGGGCATCACGTCCTCTGAAACCTGCGTCGGCTTCAAGGCATATCCCGAAACCGGGTATTTATTGGCAAATCCCTTCGTTCCCGTCAACTGGTACATCCGGCTATACGGACGGGGAGACACCACGTCATGCTGAATCTGTATGGTCTTCCCGTTCTCCGTGCGGATCAAGGTTATCGTGTGATCACCGTTCTTGAAATCTTTCACTTCCTCCCCGGTTTTATTCTTCAGGTATTCGGGAGCGGAAACCGCCTTGGTATCCATGCTCACCAGGTAATTCATCTTGTCGCCCCGGTGAATATCGAGCAACTGGCAAGCCGGGCCCATGCCGTGCGTGGCGTAAACATCCCCCCGGTGCTTCCGGTTGTAATCCATGCGCCAGTCATTCCAGTAATAAGGCCAGAACTCCTCCAGGTTATGAATATAAGAACCTTCCACGTGCAACACCTCGCCGAACACCCCCTGCTGGGCCATGTTCAACGTCGTCAGTTCAAAGAAATCGTACACGCAATTTTCCAGCATCATGCAATGCAACTGCTTCTTCTCGGCCAGGTTAATCAACGCCCAGATCTCCTCCAGGTTCATGGCCGCGGGCACCTCTATCGCCACGTGCTTCCCGTGCTCCATCGCGTAAAGAGCCATCGGCGCGTGATGCAACCAATCCGTCGCGATATAAACCAGGTTAATATCATCCCGTTCGCAAAGCCGCTTCCACGCGTCCTCGCTTCCCGAATACCCGGCAGCCGCGGGCACTCCCGCCTTTACCAGCATCGCTTGACACTTCTCCACCTGTTCCGGGCGGATATCACACAAGGCAACCACTTTCGTACCCGGGATATGCGTGAATCTCTCCACCGCGCCGGGTCCTCGCATACCCAAGCCGATAAACCCCACCCGCACCGTATCCAGTTTCGGGGTCACCAGGTTCAACACGTCCTTCTGCCCCGCCGGACGTTCGGGTACAGGAACTTCAATCACCGCGCTCTTCTTAGCCTCCTTGTCAGCCCCACCCCCCGCGCACGAGCCAAACATCCCGCCCAAGATAGCCGCCACGACAAACATAAACATCATCTTCTTCATAAATTGTCAAAATTAGTTTCACAATATGTTGAATAATAACACAACACGTTCCATGTTATTCAAGCCTTAAAAATAATAACAAAAAACAAAAATCCCATGACATCGCGCCATTATTCTTTCAAAATCCCCCTACCACGGGCCGTTTTCTCGTCAAAATTTATTATATTTGTGAAAATGCATAAAATTACCTGTCATGAACACGAGTCAAAAATCTTACGTGGAAATTTACCAATCGCTGCACCCCGTTGCCAAACAACTAGTTGAAATATTCGCTTACGCTTGTTGCCCGCTAGACTACTTCGACTTATACGTTGCCGTGAGAGAAACGGATCGTTCGATAAACAGTACCAAATACAACCGGGCGCTCAACTCGCTCTGTCAAAGACTCCAAGCGTTACAGTTCACGAAACACGATTTCACGCGAGTATACACGCTCGATCCCGAATTTTCCCTGCACGTCCTCGTCGAGCTAGAGAAAGACAATCGTGACCTGGAAGACGAGATTCCCCATTCGCTATTCTGGAACAAAATCAACCGCACCGGGAAAAACACGCGCGAAGCCCTGATCCGCTACTGCCAGGAAAAAACGCTACCTGATCCCGCCGCACTCGTCGAGGAAAACAACTACGCGGGCAAATTATTGCCCGTAGCCATCCACGTGGAAGCATTCAACGGCATCGAAAAAATATTACCCCCCGACGACCTCGTTAAAGAGGTTTGCAACGGCGTGCTCCGGCGCGTGGAAGCGATGATCCCTCCCCGCTTCATAGACTCGTGGTTCGAGAGATTCTCCGCGCTACACGCCGACAATTCATCTTACCAGGGCACCCTGCGAGAATACCACGACCTTTACTCGTTTCTAACGACGGGTCACCGGGAGAAATTACCCGCCCCCGGGAGTTTCTACACCCGGGCAGGTTATTATCTCGAAGCGACGAGCGAACTTTACGAGGGAGATATTTATCACTCCATCGTGCACTTCAACCGCGGGATCGAGCGTGAATCCGTGAAACTATACGGCACCAGGCCCCATTTCCCGCTATTCGACTACGCCTACACCGTGGCCCTGTTGAGTGATCACGAGTACGCGGATTCCTGGCACTATCAACGTCTCGAGAGAAAAAGAACCCTCGATCGAAGTCCCCATTTGCTATCGCGTCTCCTCCTTGCCATAACCCGAAAAGACGACCCGCGAAGCGTGAAATGGATTCTCGACACGAAACCCGCGCCAGAACCCGACTCGATCACGGGCATGCTCGTGAACACGATCCTGCGGAAATACGACATGAGTCCCCCGAAAGACATGAAACGCGACAAAACCCTCCTCAAACGGCTTGCCGGCACGGGTTGGAAACTCGTCCTCCTGGAATGTTACGCCACTCACCCCGACACGCGACTCGAATACGAGAACTTGAGCCGGGAACTGGGCAAGACGGCACTCATCACCCGCGAGTTCCCGAATTACAACACGTGAAAAAGAGGGAGAACAACAAGTTCACTTTCCCCCTCCCCTCGCCCTTGACAGGCGCACGAAAATAATCATAAAATCACATTTTTCACCCCCTCGAACATACCGATTTTCCCGTCCCGTGTGACGGGAAAAATCAGGTTACAACCCGTGTATCACGATCGCGGTCGAACAATGACGCTTCTTCGCGTCACGGGCGAAAGCGTAGACAATGACAGAATCAAAATCCCACTGCACCGGCAACGTCTTTACCGTGGTACCACTTTCCGAGCGCGTTCTTAAAGGCACTATCGTGCAGAACTCATTTTTCATGTCAAAAATCCCGGCAAAAAGTTCATCATCCGGGTTCATTTTCGCGCCTTCAAAACCCACTTCCTGTTCAAAAGAAAGCGAACGTCCTTCCGCGGTTACCGTCACGGTTACTTCGGGCGGGTAGAGAGTCCCGTGACTCAACACGAGAGCGGAAAAATTCACCACCACTTCTTTCTTTTCGGCATCCCATGAAACGTTCTTACGGTTATAGTGTACGAAATTATTATACACCGCCGAGGGTCCGGAACATTTACCGACCTTCAACCCGATAGACGTGATCGGGTCAAACATACTCGACAACCGGCCAAGAGTTCCCATGATGTTTTGCTGTGCAACCTGGGCGTCCGTCGCCTCGCCAGACGGGCCATTCCCCTTCCGTCGCATATAGCAATTCGAGCCTACCATGTAATAGACCACATCCCCGAGAGCATTCTGGATACCGGTTATTAATGAAAGTAAAATCTTTGGCATAAACACATTATTTTAACGATTATAACAAATTTACGAAGTACTCTCCCCTATAACGGGGTTACAAAGTTCGTGCTTTACTTTGATCGTCATACACGGGTGATGATTGAAGTTACACGTTGACGCGTTTATCACACCTTTCGGCTATTCACCAAAACGAGCCATCATAGCTGTTTTTTGAATCACTCACAAGGTATGAATATAATTTCAAATAAAAAATAAATCCTGATGTATTTTATATAATTTAGCACAAATTACCACACTTAAATCATTATGCATCAGACATATATCGTTAAAAAAGAAATACTAAACTAATATAATACAAGCATCCGGACTACATTTCTACTACAAAAAGACTACAAAAAACTGCATATTTGTAGTCTTTTTCCCGTATTTTTAGTAATATTGTAGTGATAACAATTTTCAATCCACTCGTAATTACAGGAATAAGCACGACAACACGCTTATTAACAAGCCCAAGCATCAATTTAAAAGAAATACCATGCCCAAGATTATATTAAAAAATAATTCATCTCAAAAGAAGCCAAAAAGAGGCCAAGAATTAAACGAGGAGGAGAAAAAGAAAATTATTAATAAAACGAGAGCACAACAACGTGTTAAAATGGTAAATCACGTGTGGACCGCTCTAGGACCACTTGGACTGCAACAAACCTGGAACGAGGAAGCGGCACGCAAAGGGAAAAAAGGAAAAAACCTTTTCATGGAACAAACGTTTTTCGCTTATGACCCCGACCTACATATCGGTATGTTTAACGCCATGCACTTCTCGACCGGAAAACTATTACGCTTGCGTAACCCGTTTCTAGTAAACAACGAAGACGGGAGTTACACGCTCGCGTGGCAAGTTAACGCCGAAGGTCACGTGGCGTTTCTTGACGACAGTTTGCGCGTGATCGTTATCCGGGAAAGCAATCCCGATATTTTCATAGAAATTCATAATCTTGACACTAGAAGAGAGAACGGGCAAGTCACGTTTAAACTCCCGGAAAAGAAAAACCTTACCGGTCTCGTCCACCTGTACGCTTTTTTCACCTCCAACGACGGGGTAAACTTTTCGCCCGATGATTATTTTGTCCTGGGACATCATCATGTAAAATAAAAAAATCATCCTTCTCCTCACGACCACTCAACGTCGCCCGCGTGTAAAATCATAGACTGGCGTCTAATCACGTGTTAAACATCCTGCCCCCCGGAATCTCACTTCTCGTCGATAAAAACACCCCGTTCGTCGAGGGAAAACCCCTTAACATCTAATTTAATTGTTCTCGTTTACAACGTGTTATATATTTGTATAACACAAAAAAAGAAATCAACATGAACAAACGAATAAACATTGCAACCATCCTTTTTATAATCATTCCGTCCTTAGTGGGTTTCTCTCAGGAGAAGCCCACTTCTTCCTGGAACTTGAAGGATTGTATTGATTACGCCCGGAAAAACAACATTCAGGTGCAATCGGCCCGGGTTTCCCGGCAAAGCACAAACGTGGATTTATTGCAGGCCAAGGCGCAACTTTTCCCCTCGTTGACCTTTAGTAGTTCACAAGGTTTCGGGCATCAAAAAGTGCAGGACACGGGAGGGGATTTCAAATCACAAAGTGCTTACACGGGAAGCTACTCGCTCAACTCCGGCCTGACCCTCTACAACGGGGGCAAACTCACCCGTTCCATCCGGAAACAGGAAATCACCAACGAGGCTCAAACCTACCAGGTGAGCATGGCCGAGAACGACATTGAAATCGCCGTTACCGAGGCTTACCTGCAAATTCTTTACGCCAACGAATCGCTGAAAACGAACAGACAAACACTAGAAACTTCCGCCGCGCAACTCGAACGTTCCAAGGAACTACTGAAAGCAGGCTCGATCGCCGCCAGCGATTACGCGCAGATTGAGGCCCAGTACGCCAACGACCAGTACAAAGTCACCACGGCCGAAAACACGTTAGCGTTAAATAAATTACAACTGAAACAGCTACTGGAACTGGAATTAACTGATCATTTTGAAATATACTTCCCGGAACTGGACGATTCACAGGTACTCGCCATGGCACCCTCGTTGGAAGAGGTCTACCAGACAGCACTGGAAGTCATGCCGGAAATGAAAAACAGTAAATTGAATGTCGAATCGGCACAACTGGAAGAGAAGATCGCGGCGGGAGACCGTTTACCGAGCGTGTCACTCAGTGCTTCCGTCTCTACCGACCACAACTCGGAATCAGACTACTCTTTTTCAAAACAACTAAATAATAAATTAAGCGAGAACGTGGGGATTAACATCAGTATCCCCATTTCCAAGAATCGCCAGATCAAGTCCGCCATCGAGAAAGCAAAACTCCAAACCGAAACGGCACAATTGAACGAGATAAACACCCGCAAGGAATTGTTGAAAACAGTCGAATCCCTTCATCAGAACGTGATTTCAGCACAAAGTCGCTACGTGGCAGCAACCAACAGCGTGAAATCAGCCACGAAAAGTTACGAGCTGGTACAAGCACAATTCGACAGCGGGATGAAAAACACGGTAGAGCTACTCACCGAGAAAAACAACTACTTGTCGGCCATACAGGAGCAAATACAGGCCAAGTTCGAGAGCATCCTCTCGCTTAAACTGTTGAATTTCTACCGGAACCAACCTATTGAATTATAACACGAAACATTAATATAGCCCAAAATGAAAAAAATAGCGATTATCATCATCATCCTTGCCGTCATAGCGGGAATCTACTTCATCGTTCGCGGGGGTGAAAACAAAGCCGTGACGTATGAAACCGCCGAGGTAAAAAAAGGCTCTATCAATAACACGGTCACCGCCACGGGCACGATCGAACCGATCACGCAAGTGGAAGTAGGTACACAAGTTTCCGGCACGATTTCTCACATTTACGTGGACTACAACTCCATCGTGAAAAAGGGACAAATCATAGCCGAACTGGATCGTACCCTGCTGGAAGCCGAATTGGAATCTCAAACCGCCAACTTGAAATCAAGCGAAAACGAATACGATTACCAAAAAAAGAATTACGAGCGTATCCGGGGATTACACGAGAAACAACTGGTAAGCGACACGGAATACGAAACGGCTCTATACCAGTATGAAAAAGCAAAACAAGCGTATGACAAGGCAAAAGCCGACCTCGTGAAAGCCAAATCAAACCTAGGCTATGCTACCATCACGTCCCCCATTGACGGCGTGGTACTATCGCGGGCCGTGGACGAAGGGCAAACGGTAGCATCCAGCTTTAACACCCCGACCCTTTTCACCATTGCCAACGACTTGCGCAAGATGCAGGTCATCGCGGACGTGGACGAGGCCGACATCGGGCAAGTGGAAGAGGGACAACGGGTGACGTTTACGGTTGACGCCTTTCCCGACGACACGTTTGACGGGAATGTTATCCAAGTACGGTTAAACCCGACGACGGAATCTAACGTCGTGACTTACGAGGTCGTGATCGACGCCCCGAATCCGGAACTAAAACTGAAACCGGGATTAACAGCTAATATCACGGTATACACGCTGGAAAAAGAGAATATATTACTCGCCCCCCTGAAAGCCTTCCGTTTCACCCCGGCCACCACGCCCGGCGAGGAACAAACGCCGCAAGCCGGTAGGGGTGAGAAAGTCGTGTGGCTAAAAACAGCCGAGGGGATGACTCCTAAAATCGTGAAAACCGGGGTTAGCGACGGAATCTACATGGAAGTGTCGAACGGGGTTCAAGCCGGGGATAAATTAATCGTCGGGGAAATGAAATACAAAATTGCCGCGCCCGGCAACGGGAACAGCGGGGAATCCAACCCCTTCATGCCTGCCAGACCGGGACAAAAAAAGAAATAACTTTACCAAAAGAGAAGACTCATGACCAATGATATTATAAGAATAGAAAACCTGAGGAGGGACTTTACTGTCGGTTCAGAAATCGTGCATGCCTTGCGAGGTGTCTCATTTTCGATCCGGGCGGGAGAATTCGTGACGATAATGGGTACCAGTGGCTCCGGGAAATCCACCTTGCTCAATATCCTCGGATGTCTCGACACCCCCACCTCGGGGGACTATTTCCTCGACGGGATTGCCGTCCGGGACATGGGTAAAAACGACCGGGCAACCTTACGCAATCGCAAAATCGGATTCGTGTTCCAGTCGTATAACCTCCTCCCCAAAACAACGGCCCTCGAAAACGTGGAACTTCCCCTGCTCTATAACCCGGCTTTCTCCGCGAAAGAACGGAAAGAAAAAGCCCTGGAAGCCCTGGAAGCCGTGGGACTTAAAGACCGGATCAACCACCGTTCGAACCAGATGTCCGGGGGGCAGCAACAACGTGTTGCCATCGCTCGCGCCATCGTGAACGATCCCGTGATCCTGCTGGCCGACGAGGCTACCGGGAACCTGGATACCCGCACGTCTTTCGAGATATTGACCCTATTCCAACGGTTACACGCGGAAGGACGAACGATCATATTCGTGACTCATAACCCGGAAATCGCCCAGTTCTGCAGCCGGAACATCGTGTTACGGGACGGACATATCACCGAGGACAAGATCAACCCGAACGTTGCCTCGGCCAGAAAAGCCCTGGAAGCGTTACCGAAAGAAGAAGAGGAAACGGGAACAATTGAAAATTGAAAAAAGAGATTCTAAGATTCTGTGATTGCCGATTCTATGATTAAGTGATTATTAAAAATGTTAGCCTTGCGCGGTTGGAATCACCTAATCCGGAATCTAAAGATCACGAAATCAATAGGATTTAAAATTTAAAATCTAAAATTAGAACATGAACTACGGAAACTTAATACGAATCGCCATACGGGCCCTCGCGAACAATAAATTCCGGGGTTTCCTGACCATGCTGGGTATCATCATCGGGGTCGCTTCCGTGATCTCGATGCTCGCCATCGGGCAAGGATCCAAGCGAAGTATCCGGGAACAAATATCGGAAATGGGATCCAACATGATCATGATCCGCCCGGGAAACGGGAAATTCGGGGGAGTCAGACAAAGTGCCAGCAGCATGCAAACACTCAAGCTGGAAGATTTCGAGGCGATCACCCGGGATGTCAGCCTAATCGACAAGGCAACCCCGATGGTCAATTCCAGCGGTCAAATCATCTACGGGGCCAACAACGCCCCGACCTCCGTGTACGGGATTAACCAAGACTACTTGGATATACGAAAATTCTCGGTTGACCAGGGAGAAATGTTCACGGAACATGATATAAAAACAGCCGCGAAAGTGTGCGTTGTCGGGCAAACGGTCGTGAATAACCTGTTCACAAAAGGAGAAGACCCCCTGGGAAAAACCATCCGGTTCAAATCAACGCCCTTCCGGATTATCGGGGTACTTACTCCCAAGGGATACAACTCCATGGGACAAGACCAGGATGACATGATCCTCGCCCCCTACACCACGATACAAAAGCGCATACTAGCCATCACGTACATCAACGGGATCGAGGCATCAGCCATCAGCGAGGAAGCATCGGAAGAGGCCATAGAGGAAATATCCGCCATCCTCCGGCAAAACCATAAACTGGCCCCGGGAGACGAGGCAGACTTCCACGTCCGTTCACAGGAAGAATTAAGTTCCATGCTAAGCACGACGACAGATTTAATGACCGTGTTATTGGCATGTATCGCGGGAATATCCTTGCTTGTCGGGGGTATCGGGATCATGAACATCATGTACGTATCGGTAACGGAACGCACGCGGGAAATCGGGCTTCGTATGTCCATCGGGGCAAAGGGACGGCACATCCTGTTCCAGTTCCTCATCGAAGCCGTGATCATCAGCGTAACGGGAGGTATTATCGGGGTTATCCTCGGCATAGGCTCGTCACTCATTATCAAATACGGGATCGGCTGGCCCGTGTACGTTCAGGTGTATTCCGTCGTACTCTCGTTCTTGGTTTGCACGATCACCGGAATATTCTTCGGCTGGTACCCGGCACAGAAAGCATCCCGGTTAAACCCGATCGACGCCATACGATACGAATAGGGTTTGCCTTCGGCAAGTTACAGGTTTGCAAGTTACAAGTTCGCGTGACTTGTTTTCCAAACTTGCAACTTGTAAACTTGTAACCTGTAACCTTTTTAATATCTTTGCAAGTGGAGAAAGACTATATAATGCAAAAGGCAAGAAACAAAAAAATATTAATGGGAGCCATCCACATCATTGGCTGGGGCATATTCTTTGCCCTCCCGTTCTTTTTTTATCGTGGGGAAGGGGTCTCGATTACCCTAAACAGATATCTAGGATATTGTTTCGTTCCGCTGTCTTGCCTGATCATCTTTTACGTGAATTTTCTCTGGTTGATTGAAAAACAACTCTTCCGCCGGAAAGTAATCCTCTTCATTCTAAGCAACATCGCCGTTGTTCTCATCATGGGGGTGGCACTCCATTTCTGGCAAGACTTTCACAGGGCCCATTTATCGGATCCTCTCCCGGAAGCTTTACAAGCAATAAAAGATTCTTTTCCGAAACCACCCCGCTACGTGTTTATCGCCCGGGACATGATGCTCATGGCCCTTACCGTGGCTCTTAGCGTGGCGATCAAAATGACAGGGGGATGGTACGAAACGGAAAATGAAAAACAAGAGTTGAAAAAAGCGCAGGCAGAAGCGGAACTTCAAAACCTGAAAAGCCAGCTCAACCCTCATTTCCTGTTCAACACGCTGAACAACATCTATTCCCTGATAGCGATAAACCAGGACAAGGCCCAGTACGCCGTTCACGATCTCAGCAAAATGCTTCGTCACGTGCTGTACGAGAACAACCAGCATTTCGTACCCATAAACAAAGAATTCGAGTTCATGAAAAGTTACATTGAACTCATGAGCCTGCGTTTACCCAAAAATACCCGGCTGGAAATTTCCATCCCGGAACAGGCGAACAATAGCATGATCGCCCCGCTTCTCTTTATCCCCCTACTGGAAAACGCCTTCAAACACGGGGTTAGTAGCACACAGGAATCGTTTATCAACATCAAGTTTGACCTCCAAAACGGGAACCGGATTGATTGCCGGGTAGAGAACAGCAATTACCCCAAGAAAGATAACGACCGTAGCGGTTCGGGTATCGGGCTGATAAACCTGCAACGCCGACTGGAACTACTCTACTCCGGGAAATACATTTTCAATAGAGAAATACAAGACGATAAATTCGTCACGCAACTGATTATTCAACTCTAAAACCTCGAATGCCATGACCTTAAACTGCCTGATCGTGGATGATGAACCGTTAGCTCTCGACTTACTGGAAAGTTACGTGAGCCGGACCCCCTTCCTGCACCTCGTGGCCCAATGCGACAGCGCGGTGAAAGCGCTCGCGGTAATCGAAGAGGAACCGGTTGACCTGGTGTTTCTGGATATCCAGATGCCCGAACTCAACGGGCTGGAACTCTCCCGCCTCGTGAGCAACAAGGTCAAGATCATCTTCACCACCGCCTTCGAGCAATACGCACTGGAAGGTTTTCGGGTAGATGCTATCGACTACCTGCTGAAACCGTTCAATTACTCGGAATTCCTCCGGGCTGCCACGAAAGCCCTGCGTTGGATCGAGATGAGCCGGGCCGAGAACGTCTCTTCCAAAGTACCGGATTCGATCTTCGTGAAAAGTGACTACAAACTCATCCAGATACAACTGAAAAATATCCTCTACATCGAGGGACTCAAAGACTATATTCGCATCCAGACCGAGGACAAGGAGGGCGGTATCCTCACGCTCATGAGCATGAAATCCATCGAGGACCACCTACCCGGTGATCTCTTTATCCGGGTGCATCGCTCCTATATCGTCAATATCAACAAAATCAAAACCATCGAGCGGAATCGTATCGTGTTCGGGAAACTCTACATTCCCATTTCCGATTCTTACAAAGACCGTTTCATGGAATTGCTGGACAAACGAGCAATTAATTGAAAATTGAAAATTGAAAATTGAAAATTATCCCTACCTTTGCGAAGAGATAATAAGTCAATGCTAATATCAAGATAATTTGAACGATTGAACGTGAGGTATTCAAACGAATTCTTCATCTTTAATTTTCAATTTTCAATTTTCAATTGTTATGAGAAAAGACGAAAGATATAATCAACGAGGGGTGTCCGCATCCAAAGAAGACGTGCACAACGCCATTAAAAACATCGACAAAGGTATTTTCCCGAAAGCCTTCTGTAAAATCATACCCGATTACCTCGGGGGACAGAAGACCTATTGCAACATCATGCACGCCGACGGGGCGGGAACAAAATCCTCGCTGGCATACATGTACTGGAAAGAAACGGGAGACCTTTCCGTGTGGAAAGGCATCGCGCAGGACGCCTTGATCATGAATATCGACGACCTCATCTGCGTCGGTGCCGTGGATAATATCCTGCTCTCTTCCACGATCGGGAGAAACAAAAAACTGATCCCCGGGGAAGTGATCGCCGCGATCATCAACGGAACCGAAGAACTGATCGAAGAATACCGGAAACTAGGCGTCAACATCTATTCCACGGGAGGCGAAACCGCCGACGTGGGCGATCTGGTGAGAACAATCATCGTGGACTCGACCGTGACCTGCCGGATGAAACGTTCCGACGTGATCTCCAACGACCGCATCAAAGCGGGAGACGTCATTGTCGGCTTGGCCTCCTACGGACAAGCTACCTATGAAACCGAATACAACGGCGGTATGGGCTCCAACGGCTTAACTTCCGCCCGCCACGACGTGTTCGCCAAATACCTGGCAACCAAATACCCGGAAAGCTACGATAATTCCGTACCGGAAGAACTCGTTTACTCCGGTCAATGCAAATTAACCGATAAGATCGCCGAATTGGGAATTGATGCCGGCAAACTGGTATTATCCCCGACGCGTACTTACATCCCGGTAATCAAACAAGTTCTTGACAAATACCGTAAACAAATTCACGGAATGATCCACTGCTCGGGCGGTGCCCAGACCAAAGTGATGAACTTCGTGGAAAACATGCACATCGTGAAGGACAACATGTTCCCCGTTCCTCCCCTGTTCAAGTTAATTCAAGAACAATCGGGGACCCCGTGGGAAGAGATGTACAAAGTTTTCAACATGGGCCACCGCATGGAAATCTACGTGGATGAAGAGATTGCCGACGACATCATCGCTATCTCTAAAAGCTTTAATATTGATGCCCAAATTGTGGGTCGTTGCTACGATCACGAAGAGGGAGAAGGTAATAAGCTCACGATTATCAGCGAACTCGGGAAGTTCATATACTGAACCGTGGGTTTCATTCTTAAAACCTATATATAAAGAAACCGTCCGGAATCCGGACGGTTTCACTTTTCTACTCTCTCGCCGATTGCAGCATCTTTCGAATCTGGTTCTTCACGTTGATCTGGGCACTATCCACTTTTGCCCGTTTCGAGGGGATGAATAAATCCTTGTATTTCGCTTTCGTGATCTTGAACTTCATCTTCTCCAACGACCCGTAGATATCCACACCCAGCTTAAACGGGACCGGAGATTTCAACACCGAAATATGATAATTGAAAGTCATATCTATCTTATGCTCACCGCCCACGGCAACTTTATACCGATCCACTTCCACCAGGAAAGGGAATACCTCGATCATCCCGTTCTGAATCCGGAAATCCACGGACACGCTATCAATCAAATTCCGTTCCTTATTCTTGAACATCAACATCTTTGATATCTCGGCGAAGGTCTCCCCGTCCATCAACACCAAATCTTTACCGTCAATATAAGCGGCAGCCCGTAACGTGGGGAGATCGACCATCATGGTGGAATCCAGATCGGTCTCGGCCGCCATGTGGAAATCAACCAATCCCTCGAACGAACGCAACATCGGGACAATCGTATCCAGAGAAGGCATGAAATCAATCAATGAACCCACGTCGATATCATCCATCCGCAGATCAAACCCCGTATACGCTTTCTCCTTCGAAGAAGCCTTGTACAACATGGTAGTCCTCACGTCTGCCGCCATAGAACGCATGCTCAAATCGGACAACTCGATACATTGGTTCTGCATCACTACCTTACCATGAATACTATCCAATTCCAATTTCCCGTACAAAACCTTATTAATATTCGTCTCGAACGTGAAGTTAATCCCGGGAGGGACGACGAAAACAGACATGGTAGAATCCGCCACGTAAGTCGAATCAGCCGCCAGGTTAACATCCGACAACTCTTCCTCGCTCAATTCATCCTCCGCACCCCATTTCATGTTCACCCGATTGGCCTCTCCCACCTCCATAGCCTTCATCAACTGGTTGCAATCAATCCTGTCCGACTTCACCTTCAACTCCGCTTTCAACTCCTCCTGTCGTAAAAATGCTCCCGCCAGATTATACACCTCTCCGGTCAGCAACACGTCCGAACGTCCTAACCTCAATTTCGCCCCGTTCAGCTTGATATGTCCGGGACTCAAAGTCACTTTCGTCCCCGGCATCTTCACACGCAACGGGAACATCGGGGTATACATCCGCAAATCTTTAAAACCGATCACGCCATTCGTGTTCCACTGACGCTTGTTCACCTTGTCCGGAACCCCGGACAGATCAAACCCGGCATTGGCCAATCTCAACCGGTTACCCCGGGCCTTCACTCGCAGGCTATCCATTTCCACCCTGGCTTTCACCAAGGGCAATTTCTTATCTTCCGCCGAAGGAGATAACGCGAAATTCGCCTTACTATTCCCCATCCGAAAACGCACGGAATCACCCATGACCAGATCAATCCACCCGATACGGATATCAGCCGACATAGAGGCTACCGCCGTCGTGTCCCGCAGAGGAGAAGTTTTCACTTTCACATAAGAAGTATCCATGTGGAACACCAAAGCATTCTTCCATTGAATATCGACACTATCAAACCCGAATATCCCGTTCAACAGATTCTTCTCCTGCAAAATTGTCTTGTCTTCCATGTTCGTCCCGAAACCTAATATCACGGACTTTGAACGCAATCTTAAACTATCCTTCTCACTGGCAAGCAACACGTCATGCAACCGACATCCGCCCCGAATATCCAGCTTTCCATAATTCTTATTCTTCAAATCGGCAAGCAAAACATTCGCTCTCAATCCGGCATTCAAGCCCCCCTTCAACGTCACACCCTCTTGTACCGGGAATATCTTGGGTAAAACCGAAAAATCCACGTCTGCCTTCACCTCTGCCGTCAACCGGGGATTCGTGAGTAAATAATCCACCCGACCATTGATATCCACGTTAATATCTGTTCCCTTCACGTACAACTTATTCACTTTCAAGAAAGAAGGTTCATCCTTCTGCAAATCAACCATTCCCTCCACGTCGACATCCAACTTATCCAACGCGTAGGGCATCCCCGCGTACTTCACCGCCCCGTCATTTATCTTGAAGCGGGCGTTCAACACGGGCACTTGTTCTTTCCCGTATTTCCCTTTCAATGTACCCCGGCACAACACCTCTCCCGAAACCGTCACGCCCTCATCCGGTTTGAGAATAGTCTCCGGCACAAGTTCAAGTATCGTTTTTAAAGAAGGTACCTTTATCCCGAAAGTCAGATCCACGTCCAACAAACGCGCCACGGTATCCGCCTGCAAACGACCGCCCACACCGAACTTGATCCCGTTCACCTGCATGACGGCCTTATCCAACACGTAGAGCAAAGAATCTCTATTCAGGTGCATACCCGTCTGTAACCCGAACTGCAACCGCTTCACGAGTAAATTACCTTCCTGCCAAAAAAGTACGTTCTTGGCCTTCATTCCCAGTTGCAGATTCGCATTCCGTTCCATAAAATCGCCCTCGATCTTCAACCCCAACCCTTCCAGACGGGCGTAAAGTTCGTTCGCCCGATCATCAAACACGAGCCGACCGTCCACGATACGGATATTGCGAATATCAATCCGCTCTGCCAACTTCTCCCGAACCGAATCGGTTTCTACCACCGCGGTATCGGGCTCGGACACCCGAACCATATCCCAACCGGGAACCCCGTTCGTATCAATATAAGCATATATATGAGGCTCCTCCAACCGGAGTTCCTTCACGATCACCTCTTTATTGGACAAATAAGCCATCGGGTTCACGGTCAACCGACAACGCTTGAAACTCATCAAGGAATCCGTCGCCGCGTAGACATTCTCTCTACCCGAAGTATCCTGAAACACCTTCGTCACCACACTACCGTTTCGTATTTCCAGACCGAAATCAGGGAATGTCGAGAAAAAAGTCAGTTCGATCGAGTCAAAATGTACCTCAGCATTCAAAAATTGGTTAGCACTCTTCTCCACGATAGGAGTCAACTTCTCCGGGGTAAAAATAAAATTCAGCACGATACCGATTGAAGCTGCAACCAGTAATACCAACACGAGAAGAGAAATTAAAAAATACTTTAGCAAACGGACCATTATAATTTTAAATTTTAAATTTTAAATTTTAAATTCCAGCCGCACGGAAGATCGCCTTCGGCGAGTTACAAGTTACAGGTTACATTTGCCTCCGGCAAGTTACAAGTTACCGAAGGTAATCCCCATAAATCAAATACTTGTTCCTCACTTTCATGAACTCTGCCACCTCATCCTGCCACCCGGCTCGGATTTCTTCTTCCGTTGCCCCGTCCTTGATTTGTTGCCGCACTTTAGCATTTCCCACCAGCTTGTCGAACAAGGCGTTGAAAAAAGGCTCCTTGCCTTTATACTCCCGATAAGCCAACAATAACCACGCCAAATTCAGACGTTTCATTTCTAAAATAGTCTTATATTCCCCTTTCAAATCCATGCCGTGACACACTTGTCCCGAACATTTAGGCGTCATGCTCATCCCCTTGATCGGTTTGGGCACGTAAGAATAAGGCATACCTTTCAAACCGGGATGACCGAACACCTGAAACGGCCGTAACGTCCCTCGCCCCTCGTTAATCGCGGTCCCCTCGAAAAAACAAGTCGACGGGTAAAGCATGACGGAAACCGAATCCGGTAGATTCGGAGACGGGGCATAAGGCAGAGCCACGGGTTGCTCCCTTTTCCATCCCTCGCAAGGCATCACGGTCAAATCACACGAAACACCATCCTTTAGCCATCCTTCCCCGTTAATCATCCGGGCATACTCCCCGATCGTCATCCCGTACACAACCGGAACCGGATGCATCCCGACAAACGACTTGAACTCTTTCCGCAACACCGGCCCGTCCACGTAAAAAGCATTCGGATTCGGGCGATCCATCACGATCAGGGGAATATCCTGTTCGGCACAAGCCTCCATCACGTAATGCAAAGTAGACAGGTAAGTATAGAACCGTGTCCCCACATCCTGCATATCAAAAATCATCACGTCAATACCTTCCAAGTCCGCCGACGACGGTTTCTTCTTCTTCCCGTACAACGAGATCACCCGCAAGCCGCTACTCTTATCCGTGTAATCCCCGATCGTCTCCCCGGCATCGGCCGTCCCCCGGAAACCGTGTTCCGGGCAAAAGATACGAACCACGTGAATACCTTTCCCCAACAGGAAATCGACACTATGCGTTGTATCCACCCGAGACGTGTGATTGGCCACGATCCCGACACGTTTCCCTTCCAGTAGATTCCGGTAAGCATCGAAACGCTCGATCCCGTGCCGCACATTCACGGAAATAGCATCCGTACAAGCGGATGCTATCACCAAAAATAATATAAAATATCTCATCGACTATTTTTTCACCTCTTTCTTATCCTTGAAATCTATCACCATGGTGTTCAGGACAGCATCTACCTGTTTCATCATATCCCGCTTCTCCTCGTTCGGGTAATACACGTATCCCATCATGTAAATCACACGCTGGTGTTCCTGATCCAGCACCACGTTCAACTCGTAAGGTCCGGCCATAAAATCATTCACGACCGTCCACAAGCCGCGGAACAATATAGCGTAATGCCCGTTATACTGGTATTGCACCGCTGTATAAGGAACTTCCAAATCCAATGCCATATACGAATCTTTACGGGGTCCGGGAATATACTTCTGCAACTCCTCGTTTACCCGATCCAGGATAATCACGTTATTAAACTGGCTCTCGTGTTCATATTTCTCCGTGAAGAAAATAATTCCCTTACTATTCTTCGTTGTCTCGCTCGACATCCACACGAAATTGGTCGTATCCTTGTTCACGTAATATCCGGTAGGACAATACAACAGGATATCATACTTGTTCTTGAACAAATTAAAGATATGGGAATCGGCCGTTTTCTTGTAAATGGCCACCAGACGGTCACGCTCCGCCTTGGCATACGTTCCGAGAATCGTCAACTTGTTCTCGTCAAACAGCTTGAAAAACGTTTTCTTATCCGGGGCCGCTATCTTTATATACTTCTGTGTCTTTGCCCACGGGCTATCGACATACTGAACGTACGCTGAATCAATAGAAGGAGATATCACCACCTGTAACACGTTACGGTGTCCCTTCATATTCTTGTCGAAATACATCTCCGGCAGATTCAACACGTCAAAAACAGGTTCCGCCTGAGGCAACCCGTCTTGTTCCTGACCGAAAAAAGCCTTGATCGTGTCCCCGACATTACCGTCCCATAGATTCTTATCGGCAATAATCAACACTTGATTGATCTTTCCCGAAATACCAGGCATCAGGTTCTTGGTCGTCTCCTTACAAGACCCCAACACCAAAATCATCGCGAAAACAAATATTAAACCCTTCATAATAATTGAAAATTGTTAGAACTTACTATTGGCCTCGTCCAAAATACCTTTCACTGACCCCACGATAATCTTGGCCTCGACCATCACAGGTATCCGGTACTCGTCGTCACTCACCCAAACCTTCATATTCTCCCCACCTTTAAAGACGTCTCCCGCCACCAGCAAGGGTGAAAAAACGTGACACATCCGGCGTCCGCTATCCGTCTTCACCTTCTCTTTCCCCAGGTAACGGACGTACAAATCATATATCTTATCATCCAGGAGAATACGTATCGGGATCTGATCTCCTTTCTTATAATTATCAAAATCCAGTTCACGGGCATACCACGCAACCGACAACATATCGTAAGTATCCGGCAACAACTTGATCGTATCCTGCCGCTTGTACTTTCCGATCTTGTGGACTTCCGATATAACCCTGCCGCTATCGTAATCCCACACGTAATCGAACGTCTTGTGATAACTACCCTCGTGTGCCTTTCTCGAAAACTCGTAAGGCTTGTAAGTCACGCTATCATGATACGAGACGAGCGTGTCTCTCAGCTTGAACACCCAGTCCCACGAGGGATTAGAATACCCCACGGCGAATATCCGCTGAGCGTTCGGATATTTGTCGGAAGGCTCCACGGTCATTTCTACCGCGCCCGCGTTAATCCAAATAAAGCTCCAGTTGTAATAGCCCCTGTAAGTCAGTTTCTCTATCACATTCGGCAACTTCTTCTGCGACACCGCGGGCAGGCTTATTAATAATGCAATTATCAGTATAATCGTTCTCATCGATTAGTTCTATTTCTTTTGTTATCCTTCTCTGTATTCTTCTTTTTACTCGGATCTTCTCTCTTATACGTTTTACTCATGTCAAAGTCTTGCTCGACATCAAAATTTTTCTTCAATTTTATTTCCACGGGCAAATATTTCACTTCCTCCGGTTGTAAATGCTTCAGGTAATTACCCGTATCCCATTTCCCGTTCCCGTTCCGGTCAAGGATCGCCCGGATCATATACGTCCCTTCATTCAGATAGTCAAAGACCACTTTACCGTTCCCCTTGATCGTCCGCTCTTCCAAGATCTTTATCTCCTTATCTCCCTGGTAAAGCTGCAAAATAATCGGGGTCGTGGCTTCCTGCACGTTGACGATAATATTCCCGTAATCTTCAATCGCTTTCGTCTTGAAGCTTTTCTCCAACTTATTGTTATACAACCCGTAAATACTGTAAATACCCATCGAGTCGATCGACAACTGGTACTCGGTCTCCGGCTTCCATTGCTTCTCCACGTAATATCTACGGATTTTCAGGCTATCGTGTTTCACGTTAAAGTCCGTCGGAACCCAAACTGAATCCACTTTCTCCGACAACTTGATACTCTTCAATCCCTCCTCGAAAATCGGGCGATCAAATTCCAGCGTGATACTCCTGTTCAAATCCACCGTTGCCCCCAAACCGGCCTTAATTTCCATGAACTTGATTTCCGGGATAGAATCCTTCTCCTTGTTCCGTTTGCCACGAGGTAGCGGTTTATCTTTATAGAAGAACTTGGTCGTATCCGTGAACATGGTCCGTTTCCCCAGAGAATCCGTCCGCAAGTAACTCACCTCCGCCACCAAAGAATCAATCTTGTACACGAGAGAATCCTTGATCCACATCTGGATCGTATCCCTTCCGGCCGAACGTTCCTCGATATACCAGTCATCCTGGTTCGCTTTATCCAACAAATGCACCCCGAGCAAACGCACGCTCAATTGATTCTCGGCCGGAAGACTGAATATAAAATCCAATCGTTCCCGTTCTTTCCGCAATTCATCTACCATGTACAACTGAACCTTCTCCTCGTTGAACATCGGGATAAACAAGTTGGTCGGCCCGAAAGCCGTGAAATCACGCCGGATAATCGTATCCCGAGACAACACCCTGAACTCCATACCTTTTTTCGTCCGTCGTCCCTCGACAACCGTCGTGTCCGGATGAATCGTGTCGTAAATTGTCTTCGGGAAAGATATCGTCCGAATCAAGGAATCTATAAACCCGACCTTCTCCTCCGTCGGCAGGAACTTGTTATCCCGGTTGGCATCGTCGATCGCCAACACCCGGTAATCGGCATTCTTGATATTCGTCACCCGGAACATTCCCGCGCTATCCGTTCTTGCCACGTAACTGGGCAAATCGAGAATCGCTGCCGAATCCGCGTGATTCTCGTAAAACATCACCGTCGCTCCCAACACGGGCAATTGCGTCTCCATGTCGATCACCTGTCCCCCCAGCTCCATCGAATCCAATTGAGGCCCCGTGGAGAACACGTAACGATAGAATCCCAAGGGGTTCCCCTCGTTATTATCAACAATCGCATCGGCGAAATCAAGCGTGTACGTGGTGTTCGGCTTCAGCGTATCCTGGAAAGTCACCCGGACATACTTCCCCCTCAAGCTCACCTTGGCCTTCTTCTTTGCCGGGGGAGACATCACGAACTTGTTGGCAATCTCCTTTAACTGAATATATTCGTCAAAATAAATATCTATCTGCTTTCCCTTGAAATTCGTAGAATAAGATTCCGGCACCTCCTTCACCACCTTCGGCGGCGTCTCGTCCTTCAATCCTCCCTGCGGGTAACCCCTGTTCGCACAGGCATATATAATCAACGCCACTATAATAGCAACAAAACAGAATCCATTCCAATAAAATCTATTCATAGTCCTCAAAAATATTAACTTTACAAAACTAGGGAAAAAAAGCTAAAATCCTTTCAATTTTAGATTTAAGATTCAAGTTTTTTTAGATACCGCCTGACTTTCCAAGACAAGCGACACTCACCCGAATCCCCCTGATTTTACACAACTCCGCCATACATGCCCGAACAGTAGCCCCACTCGTTATAACATCATCAACCAACAACACGTGACAACCTTCAAGTCCCTCGACATTCTCCAGTCTAAAAGCATCAGCCACGTTCCCCGCTCGTCGCTCCCGTTCCAGTCCGGTTTGCGAAGGGGTATTCACAACCCTCTTCAACCGATCCGATTCCAATCGTACCCCTAAAACTTCTGCAATCCCCGTGCCAATCAAAAACGCCTGGTTAAAACCCCGTTCTCTCTCCCGCTTCGGATGTAACGGCACGGGAATAACGCGATCAATCCCGTCCGCATTTCCCATTCTCTCCCCCAACATTCTACCCGCCCACACGCCTAACTCCCGATTTGACCGGTATTTCACGGCATGCACCAGCCGATGATAATCACTTCCCCTGTCATAACGAAACAACCAGTACAAATTCTCGATCCCCAAATCTCCCCGCATCTCCTCATCCGCTTCCTCGTCCATACCCTCGTTCAAAGGCAAACCACCCAAACATCCCGAACACAAAAACCGCTCTCCTTCCACCAAAACGTCACCACAAACCACGCAAGTACGGGGAAAAAGTAACCTTAGAAACGGGAACACAGAACTTTTCATTCTAAAAGAGGTTATTAATTTTAAATTTCAACCGCACAAAACCAGCGTTTTTTTCATCCTAAATTCCTTCAAATACTTCCAACCTTCGGCAACACAAGCTGCCGTGAACAAGGCGCCCCGCAGGGGATTATCCATTTTAGATTTAGAGATTTTAGATTTTAGATTTTAGATTCCCACTGCACAAGGCCAGCGTTTTTTCATTCTAAATTCTAAATTTTAAATTCTACATTTCTCTGAAATGAACCTTATAAACTTTATGGACTCATTCACTGTTTTACAAAATTGTAAGTAATCGTTCCCGCCTGTCGTTCCGGGGCATTCTCGTCAACGTTGAACTCCGAACTTAAAGCCGCATCCACCGCGACCTCCCGCAAACAATCATCCTTACGGGATTCCGCATCCACGACTTCCGCTTTAACAACACGCCCCTTACGATTCACGATGACATTCACGACCACTTTCCCGCCAAACTCGCACTTGAAAATAGGAATCGGCAAATAGGTCTTGTAACGTCCTTTTATATTATACGACACGCTACTTTTTCCCACGTATACCGTAGATCGCAGCGAATCCAACATCCGTTCCTTCTTATCCCGGAGAGCCCGGATACTATCCTCGTTATAATGCTTGTCTTTATTCGCCCGGTAACGATTACCGTAGCTCCCGCCTATTTCCTCCCGTATCTGCTCGATGTACTCCTCCACACGTTCGTGCGCCTCCGCCCCCTCGTTCTTCTTCACCGCATCCTCATTCACCGCCAGCGAACGCAACATCTCGCGCACCTCGTCATCGGCACTCTGCCGGGCAATCTCCTCTTTCTTCTTGAGTTCCTCCTGCTTTTGCTGCACGATTTCCGGTTCCGGCATATCCAGCTCAATCTCCATCCGGCCTTGAGAATCCAACTTGGAAATCCCCACGCAAACTAGAAAAATAGCCAGCACAAGATGAAAAATCACCGTCCCCATAACCCCGTGACGATGCACCTTCAACCACTCCATGACGGAACTCTTTATACCGGAAAAATCAAACTGCACGCTCATAACTCAACCTATTTACTCAAATTTAATCGCTTTCACCGGACTAATCTTAGATATCAACATCGTGGGCACGATCAGCATCAATACGGTCACCGTGATCACACCCAGATTCAACAGGATCACGTACCCGACACTGAAATTAACCGGCACCGTATCCATATAATACGTCACCGGGTCAAGATGTATCACGTGAAACACAGCCTGCACACCCGCCAACACGAACGCCAGCACGTTCCCCCACACCATCCCCTTCACGATCAGACCCGCCGATATATACAGGAACAATTTCCGAAGCGACACGTTCTTGTATCCCAACGCCTTCAATATCCCGATCAATGACGTCTTATCCAGTATCAGGATCAACAACCCCGACACCATGTTAAACCCGGCCACCGTGACAATCAGTATCAGAATCACCCACACGTTCATGTTCAGCAACGCCAACCAGTCAAAAATCTGCGGGGCCACGTCGGCAAGCGTTCGCACCTCGTAATTCCCGCTCATATCATACACGATATCTTCCACCTTCCCCCCGATTTCGCTCACCCGATTCACATCCTCCAACTCCACGGCCACTCCCGACACCTCACCCGGTCCCCAATCGTTCAATTTCGCCAAATGTCGTTCGTCCACCAACACCATCACGTCATCATACTCCTTGAACCCCGTATCGTAAATCCCGGCCACCGTGAAAACCCTTGCCCGTGGCGGTTCCTGCACGAAATGAGCCGTTATCCTTCCGCCCACTCCCACTTCCAGCATATCCGCCACCGACGACGAAATCAATATCTCGTTCGAAGCCCGTTCCGAGCTAAAATCAGGCATATCCCCCTCCTTCAGGTTTTGCCGGAAAAAGGCAACATCATACCCGGCATCCATCCCCCGTAGCACCACCCCGTGAATCTCCTCCTGACTCTTGAAAATAGCGGGTTTCTCGATATAACCGTACACGTTTTTCACCCCCTCGACCCGCTTCAACACGCTGACCAGCGAATCGGCCTCCCGCACCACACCCCCCTCTCCCGTCGACCCGGGAATAAAAGGGACCACGTTCAGGTGAGCCGTGAACCCCGACAACTTATCCGTGATCTCGTGCTTGAAACCCGTGATAATAAACAAAGACAGTAACATCACGCACAATCCTAACGCGATCCCGACGATAGCGATCTTCACAATCGGAACCGACGCGGATTTCGTGGCATCCCCTTTCAACAACCTACGCGCGATATACCATTCTAAATTCATAACCATTGAAAATTGAAAATTGAAAATTGAAAATGAAGAACGACTTCACACCAACATTTCAATTCTACTATTATAATTACGCGAAACTACGAAAACAAAATTCTTTTCCCAAACATAACCTCGCCTCGTTAAACAGCAACAAATATACGGATTTATTCACTAAACCCGAAAATACTTGCTTGATGAAAAAGCACCCTTATCCTTTCGCATGAAGAACAAATATACATGCACCCCTTCCATCACCGGTAATCCCGCATCCGGGATAGTAAACTCCGCCCGGCAATCCCCCCTTTTCGCCACGACCCCGGGAAGTAATTTTGGAGCTTTCGGATAAGAATCGTAAAAATACCCCACTCTCAACCCGTCCGACATCCGGGACAATTCCCGATTCTCCCGATTCTCCCAAGTCACGATTAACGTCCACCCTTTTCGTATCACTCGCGCATTCATCGGCTGGAACAACTTCCCCACGCTAAATTCGAAAGACGGGAAATCCACCACTCCTCGTTCATCACAAGCCGGCGCGTTCGCACGATGAAACTTCGCCCAACGATTCTGTTCCACCGTCCCCGAAGCTACATCCCAAATAGGAATTTCCTCTATCTGTCGGAAATAAAACCCTTTCAAATAGAACATCATCTTAAACACGGCCCTCGCTTTTACCTGTTCCGGGGTTGGCACTAATAGAGTGCCATCTTTTTTCTTTCCCGTGACCAACCGGGCATTCCGGCTTTTACACTGGCACAATTTCCCGGACTTATAATAATACGTAATCCCATTCATTGACCATTTTTTTCTTTGACTTGATAATAAAATCTCCATAACTCTGTTCTTTTTATTTATTAAACTTGATTCTCAACATTTTATCGCTATCCCGCCGCACGCTCAACAGTATCTCTCGCCACACGCTTTAGTATATTCTCTACATATCAATATAAATTCAAGTAAGAATCCCCGGGTAACGCAATCAATTTTTAATGAACTTTCAATCAACATTCAATCAACTTACCCACGAACAACCGGCGCATCAACACAGAAACTCCGGCACACGAGTAGCGCAACACCCTTTTTCTTTATTCCATATCATTAACAAACCCCTTTCCGCTTGAAACATTTTCACCATTTTCATTCGTTTAACAATATACTTACATGAACAAAAGAAATCACGCTCCCAGATGTAACTTTGAGTCGATAAACTCACACGACCATCAAAAACATCCGGTAGTCGATTAAATAAAACAAGAAGGCGTTTATGAAAATTGCGATGAGCGGCGCAAGCGGATACGTGGGTCAACATCTCACACGCTTCTTAACAGGGAAAGGCCATGAAATCATCCCTTTAGGAAGAAGTTTCTTCAAAGAAGAAGACTTCAACCAATTGTGTCATGCCATACAAACAAGCCAGATCGTCATCAATCTCGCCGGAGCTCCCATCAACAAACGCTGGACCAAAGCGTACAAACAGGAATTACAAGACAGCCGCATTCCCGTGACCCGCCAATTAGTACGCGCCATGAAAGCGGCTAACACCCCGCCGGAACTCTTCATATCAACCTCGGCCGTAGGCTATTATTCTTCCTCCGGGATTCATGACGAACATGACGGACAACCGGGATCGGATTTCTTGGCCCGCTTGTGTCAGGCCTGGGAACGAGAAGCCCACGAATGTCCTCACGCAACTCGCCTGGTTATCACTCGATTCGGCATTATACTTTCCGAAGACGGGGGTGTTTTACAACAGATGATTCGCTTGCAACACGTAACACACCTAGGCGCAATCATAGGAAACGGACAACAGCCATTCCCGTGGATAAGCATGCAAGACTTATGCAACGCGTACGATTTCATCATACAACACCCCCACTTACAAGGCACGATAAACCTCACCTCTCCCGAAGTGATCTCCCAGAAACACTTCGCACGCGAGCTGGCAAAAGCAAAAGGAATCCGGTTAATCGTTCCGCTTCCCAAATTTATCTTCCACCTGCTATATAGCGAAGGAGCCTCCTTCATAACAAGCGGGCAAGCGGTTCGCCCCTCGATATTGCAAAAAGCAGGATTTATCTATATCCATCCAACAATAAAAAAACTCCTAACCACCATGAGTCAAGCAGAAATAACAACAGGAAACAAAGCCCAGAAAAGTTTTGACAACCGCACGATCCAAACGATGGATTTACCCAGATACATGGGACGTTGGTACGAGATCGCCCGTTACGAAAATCGCTTCGAGAAAGGAATGACCCACGTGACAGCCACTTACACACGATTATCCAACGGCAAAATTCGAGTGGAAAACGAAGGATACAGGAAAAACACACACAACAAGGCCATCGGACGAGCCAAACAACCCGATCCCGACGCCCCGGGCAAACTGAAAGTTTCATTCTTTTTATGGTTCTACTCCGACTACTACATCCTCGAACTGGACACAGATTACAATTACGTCGTCGTGGGCAGCAGCACGGACAAATATCTCTGGATACTGAGTCGTGAAAAAAACTTACCAAACACGATATTGGATAAATTGCTCAACCACCTCCGGGAAAAGGGCTACGACACGAACAAACTGATTTTCACCAAACAGGACTAAGGCTTATTTTCATCTTTCCATCACCTCGTATTAGCATTGACAAAACAATATATGCCAATGCATTAGACTCGACATTAAACAAACCGGGCAAATACCTCACCACTCCATCCCGCCTTCTCGTGTTTAGCCCGGTAAGACCATACCGAACCATCCAAATACCGAAAAACGGATAAATAACCCGAAAGACATCTCTCCCAATTTCAGAATCAAACTAAATTACACGAGCCACTTCAAATTTAAAACGATTTCGGAGCATATAATGACGATTTTTTATTAAACTCGCGTACAAGCTGAGAAAATAGAATAAATCATATAGAATAGTCATGCAAAATAATCTAATTGACAAAAAAATCGTAGACCAGAAGCTGGAAGCGTGTGGAATCCGTGACATGGAAGATGCCACGATACGCGATATCGTGAAAGTAGTTAACCTGGTTGAAGCCGAAAGCGGGGAAAAGTTCATCCGCATGGAAATGGGCGTTCCGGGACTCGCTCCCTCAAAAGTAGGTATCGACGCCGAAATCGAAGCCCTTCGTGCCGGATGCGCTCAATTCTATCCCATGCTCGAAGGACACAAGGAATTCAAAGAAGAGGGTTCCAAATTCGTGAAAAACTTCATGGATATCAACGTCAAACCGGAAGGCATCATCCCCACGGTAGGCTCCATGCAGGCTTGCTACGCCGCGTTCATGGCTACCACGGAATGCAAGAAAGGGAAAGACACGGTTCTTTTCATCGACCCGGGATTCCCCGTGCAGAAAACCCAGATGCAGGTTATCGGTAAACCCATCGAATCATTCGACGTTTACAACTACCGCGGAGAGAAACTCCGTGAAAAACTGGAAGAACATCTTTCCAAGGGAAACATTGCCGCAATCCTATACAGCAATCCCAACAACCCGGCCTGGATATGCTTCACCGACGAGGAATTGAAAATCATCGGGGAACTGGCCACCAAATACGATGTCATCGTGCTGGAAGACCTCGCCTATTTCGCCATGGACTTCCGCCGGGACCTCTCCGTACCGGGAAAAGCCCCCTTCCAACCGACCGTGGGCAAATACACGGACAACTACATCGCGATGATCTCCGGTTCCAAACTGTTCAGCTACGCCGGACAACGTCTCGGGATCATGTGCATCTCTGATGCCCTGTACAACCGGAAATATGACAACCTGCACGACCGTTTCGGTGGACTGGGGACATTGGGTTACACCATCGTCAACCGGATCATCTACACCCTGTCGTCCGGGACCACCCACTCCTGCCAGTACGCCATGGCTGCCATCCTGAAAGCCGCCAACGAGGGACGTATCAACATCCTCGACGGGGTGCGGGAATACGCGCAAAGAGCGAACGCCATGAAAACCTTATTCACGAAATACGGTTTCGAGATCGTGTATGACCGGGACTTGGCCGAACCCATTGCCGACGGCTTCTACTTCACGATCATCTATCCCGGTTTCACGGGAGGCGACCTCACGAAAGAAATCCTGTACTACGGTATATCAGCCATCCCGTTGCGAGATACGGGCTCCAAGAAACAAGGTCTTCGCGCCTGCGTTTCACAGACCGGTCTCGATCGGATGCCTGCCCTTGAAGAACGCTTGAAACGATTCGCGGCAGACCATAAGATCAATTGAAAACGGAGAATTGAAAATTGAAAACGTGATTTTCAATTTTCAATTCATACAAAAAATCCCTATTTCAAGGGATTGCGGGATAACAATAAAAATAATAGCAAAACAATGTTAAAATACAAGCAACCTATTTCATGATTCAATTTAAGTTTGTAATTTTATCCCGTAAATGCGTTACGAAATATAAGGCAAAAGCAGAATTTATTTATAAATCATAATCAAATCAATTATGGCAAAATTTAGAGGCGCTGTCGTCGTTGACAAAGAAAAATGCAAGGGGTGCAACCTTTGCGTGGTCGCGTGTCCTACCAAAACCCTCGATCTAGCGAAAGAGGTAAATGGAAAAGGATACCACTATTCCGAGATGGTAAATCCGGAAGCATGTATTGGATGTGCCAGCTGCGCGTTGGTATGCCCGGACTCGGTAATCACCGTTTACAAAATGAATGTTCAATAAAGAATAAAAACTACCGAAAATGGCAGAAGTAAAATTAATGAAAGGGAATGAGGTAATAGCCGAGGCTGCTATCCGTTGTGGATGTGATGCTTATTATGGTTATCCTATTACCCCGCAATCCGAAGTCATGGAGACTCTCATGGCACGCAAACCGTGGGAGGAAACAGGAATGGTCGTGTTGCAGGCCGAGAGTGAAATATCCTCAATCAACATGGTATACGGTGCCGCTGCTTGCGGTAAAAAAGCGATGACATCATCATCCAGCCCCGGTATCTCGTTGATGCAGGAAGGTCTAACCTATCTGGCAGGTGCTGAACTCCCCTGTCTGGTCGTGGACGTTGTACGTGGAGGCCCAGGTTTGGGAACCATTCAACCGGCACAAAGTGACTATTTCCAAGCAACGAAAGGTGGAGGTCACGGAGACTATCACTTGATCGTACTTGCTCCCGCTTCCGTTCAGGAAATGAACGATTTCGTCGGTCTTGGTTTTGATTTGGCATTCAAATATCGTAACCCCGCCATGATCCTTGCTGACGGTGTTATCGGGCAGATGATGGAAAAAGTTCAATTGAGCGAATACAAACCTCGCTGGACCGAAGAAGAGATCAACCAAATGTCCGATAGCTGGGCGTTAACCGGAAAGAAAGCACACCGCTCTCACAACACGGTAACCTCTCTTGAACTGGATTCTTACAAACAAGAAACTTTCAACCACAAATTGCAGGCAAAATACCGTGCAATGGAAGAAAACGAAGTGCGTTTCGAAGAAATCCAATGCGATGACGCAGAATACCTGTTCGTGGCTTACGGCTCCGCTTCACGTATTTGCCAGAAGGCCGTGCAACTTTGCCGTGAACAAGGCATCAAGGTAGGTATCCTTCGCCCGATCACGCTGTATCCTTTCCCGACGAAAGAAATCGAAAGACTTTCCAAACAAGTGAAAGGAATCCTGACCGTGGAAATGAGCGCCGGACAAATGGTAGAAGACGTTCGCCAGGCTGCCAAATTCAGAATCCCGGTAGAACACTTCGGACGTTTCGGGGGAGTTATTCCCACGCCGGAAGAGATCGTTGAAGCACTTAAAAAACAAATTATAGGAGCATAAGCTATGTCAGTAGAATTAAAAGATATAATAAAAGAGGAGAATATTGTTTACAAGAAAACTCCCGTGCTTACCGACAACGTGATGCACTACTGCCCGGGATGTTCCCACGGGGTAGTTCACAAACTTGTTGCGGAAGTGATCGAAGAAATGGGTATCCAGGACAAGACTATCGGCGTGTCTCCGGTGGGATGTTCCGTACTCGCTTACAACTATTTGGATATCGACTGGGCGGAAGCAGCTCACGGACGGGCTCCGGCCGTGGCCACGGGTATCAGCCGTGTTCACCCCGATCGCTACGTGTTCACGTACCAGGGCGATGGTGACTTGGCATCTATCGGATGCGGAGAAATCATGCATGCGTGCAGCCGTGGCGAGAACATCGTGGTTATCTTTATCAACAACGCCATCTACGGTATGACCGGGGGACAAATGGCCCCGACTACCCTTCTGGGACAGGTCACCGCTACCACTCCTTACGGACGTGATGCTAAATTAAACGGTTTCCCGATGAAACTGACCGAATTACTTGCCCAACTGGACGGAACTTGCTACGTGACTCGCCAATCGGTACACACCCCGGCGAACGTGCGCAAAACAAAAGCCGCTATCCGCAAGGCATTCGAGAACACCCGGAAAGACAAAGGAGTCTCTTTCGTGGAAGTTGTCAGTACGTGTAACTCCGGTTGGAAAGTAACCCCGGTAGAAGCCAACAAATGGATGGTCGAGAACATGTTCCCGAAATACCCGTTAGGAGATATCAAAGACATTTAATCAGTTCATAAAGTTCATAAAGTCCATAAGGTTCATAAAGTCATTTTTATTCTAACCTTATAAACTTTATAACTTTATAACCTTATAAACTCAATAATTATGACAGAAGAAATCATTATAGCAGGATTCGGTGGACAAGGAGTTCTTTCCATGGGAAAGATTCTCGCTTACTCCGGAATTATGCAAGATCAGGAAGTTGCTTGGATGCCTTCTTACGGTCCTGAAATGCGTGGTGGTACTGCCAACGTGACCGTTATCCTTAGCGACGAGCGTATCAGCTCCCCGATCTTAACCAAATACGATACCGCTATCGTTCTGAACCAACAATCCATGGACAAGTTCGAAAGCATGGTAAAACCGGGCGGGACCTTGATTTACGACCCGAACGGAATCACTCACGAACCCACGAGAAAAGATATCAACATCTACAAGATCGAGGGAACTGCCATTGCCGTGGAGCAAGGTAACCCGAAAGTCTTCAACATGATCGTTCTCGGAGGATTCTTGAAAGTAAAACCGATCGTGAAACTTGACAACGTGGAAAAAGGATTACAGAAATCTTTACCCGCACGTCACCACAAGATGATCCCGATGAACATCGAGGCCATCCAGACCGGTATGAACAATGTAGAAGTTGTTAACCAACTATAGTTCACGACACAAGAAAAGAAAACCCCGCCTTCGGCGGGGTTTTCTTTTTACTTCAATTACCAGCAAGCCGTATAAATCACAGCCAACAAGATACAGATTATGTATGCACATATATTAAACGCTTTATCCGTCTTGAACATATCCGACGTTAAAGCCAATCCCTTCGGGTCATCATCCGTCTTGCAAGTTGCCAGACTAACCATACCGATCGTCACCATCGTCAACAGGAACGTGTACATCATCTGATCGAGGAACGGCATCTCTATCGGCAGGAACTTCAACAACAAGGCAACCGGGATAGAGATCAACACACCCGTAATCGCCCCCCGGTTCGTGGTCTTTTTCCAGAACAATCCCATCAAGAAAACAGCCAGGATTCCGGGACTCACCAACCCGGTGTACTCTTGTATATACACGAACATCTGGTCGAAATTCGCCATCATCGGGGCCAGCAAACACGCCACGACCAACGCCACGGCTGCCGTAACACGTCCCACACCCACCAGCTTCTTATGGGAAGCCTCGCGGTCAATATACGGTTTATAAATATCCATCGTGAAAATCGTGGACGTTGAATTCAGCATGGAAGCCAACGAAGAAACGATCGCCGCCGCCAACGCCGCAAGCACTAATCCCTTCAACCCCGTGGGAACAAACGTCCCGATCAACCAAGGATACGCCTTATCGTTCCCCCCTGTCACCTCGAACATGGCGGTTACAGACGGGTCTTTCGCCTCCGTGTACATCACGAAAGCCACAATTCCCGGAATAACCACGATCAGAGGCACGATCAACTTCAGGAACGCCGCGAAAGCGATCCCCCGTTGAGCCTCTTTCAAAGACTTCGCAGCCAAGGTACGTTGAATAATATATTGATTAAATCCCCAGTAATACAGGTTCGCCACCCACAACCCACCGACAAGTACCGCGATACCCGGTAGATTCTTGAACTCCGGATTATCCTTCGAGATAATCATGTGGAACTTATCCCCCGCCGTGTCAAGCACGTGGTTAAACCCTTCCACGATACCGCCGCCGGGCAACACGTTATCCAACGCGATAAGCGTCGTGATCACGCCCCCGATAATCAACAGAGCCACCTGAATCACATCCGTCCAGGCCACGGCCGACAACCCGCCATAAATAGAATAGGCGGCTGCCACGAAAGCCAACCCGACAATGGCGGGAATAAACAAATCCCCATTCCCCGAACCGATAATCGTATCAATCGCCTTCGCCCCCAAGAATAACACGGAAGTCAGGTTCACGAACACGAACAGGGCGATCCAGAACACGGCCAGAATCGTTTTAAGATTCGTGGAAAAACGTTTCTCCACGAATTCGGGAATCGTGTACAATCCCTGCTTGATAAATATCGGCAAGAAAAACTTTCCCACGATAATCAGCGTCAGCGCAGCCATAAACTCGTATGACGCGATCGCCAGCCCCACGGCAAAGCCCGATCCGGACATCCCGATAAACTGCTCGGCAGAGATATTCGCCGCGATCAACGAGGCACCGATAGCCCACCACGGCAATGACTTACTTGCAAGAAAATAATCCTCCGTTGTCTTCTGCACGCCCTTCTTTCCCCTCGACACCCATAATCCCACGGCGATAATCATCAAGGCGTACGCCCCGAAAATGAAATAATCCCAGAACTCAAAACTTGTGTTCAACATCTTTCCAGCTATTATGGTTTATACTTAGTAAATTCTCCTTACCCCGTCACCGATATCCGCCACGTAGAACTCGGCACTCAACCCGATTTTCTCATGGTATACCGCCGCCAACTTCTCGACAAAGCCAGACACGTCATCTTCTGCCACCAGACTCACGGTACAGCCGCCGAAACCTCCTCCCGTGATGCGAGAACCCAACACGCCCGGCAACTTCTGTCCCTCTTCCGCCAAAGTATCCATCTCTGTCCCGGTGACCTCGTAATCCTCTTTCAAGGAACGATGAGACTCGTTCATCAATTGCCCGAAGCGAACTAAATCGCCTTTCTGCAACACGTTGATCGCCTCGTTCACGCGGGCATTCTCCGTCACCGCATGACGGGCCCTGCGACAGACCGTATCATCCGCTATCAAATGCTTCACGTCCTCGAATTCCGCCACGCTCAAGTCGCACAAATGCTTCGCGTCAATCTCCCTGTTTATAGCGGCCAACGCCTGTTCACACTGGCTTCGCCGCACGTTATATTCCGAGGTCACCAGATCATGATTCTTGTTCGAATTGGCAATTACCAACTTATAACCGTTAATATTCAACGGGATCAGGTCATACTCCAGCGTGCCGCAATCCAAAGCGATAGCATGCCCGCTTCGGCCCATGCCCACGGCAAACTGATCCATAATCCCGCAATTCATCCCGACGAAAACATTCTCGGCCCGTTGTGACATCTTCACCAGCTCCACCACGTCCAGCCCCGTGTTCAACATATCGTTCAGCATAAAAGCCGTCACTACCTCGATAGAAGCAGACGAAGAAAGTCCCGCCCCGTTCGGAATATCCCCGAAGTACAGGACATCAAATCCCCACGGATCGAATCCCCGGTCCGCGAACTCCTTCAACACGCCCAACGGATACTTCACCCATTCGGCAGGTTTATTCTCGAAAACACGCTCGTCAAATTCCCCCCGGAAAGCCTGATTCATACTGGCAAACCCGGTCTTCCGGTCCTCCCGGCGAGCCATCAGCAGGTAAGTCCCGAAACTCAACGCACACGGGAAAACCCTTCCCCCGTTATAATCAATATGTTCCCCGATCAAGTTCACCCGCCCCGGGGCGAAATAAAGATGTTCCGCTTTTCTCCCGTAAACCTCCTTGAACCTCTGTTCTAACACGCCTGTATCCATTTTAATTAATTTAGAGTTTAAAATTTAGAATTTAAAATGGGGGCTAACGCCACATGTCTACAAAGTTAAAGTATTTTCTTTAATTTTTTATATTTATCACGGATGAAAATCTCCTACTATTGCTTATTTTTATGACTTGATAAAAATCATAGGTCATGGAACTGAAAGAATATATTCTTAAAAACGAATGTCTTGAGATTCACGTCTGTAATCTCGGAGGGATTATAAAAAACCTGTTCGTGCGCGATTGCAGATGGCGACGGGTAGACGTAGTTTTAGGGTTTGATACCGTTGAACAATACATCGCTCCGGCCTACCGGAACAATTATCCTTACTTCGGGGCCCTCATCGGACGCTATGGTAATCGCATCAAAAACGGAGAGATCACCATCAACGACAAGACCTACCTGCTAAATAAAAACGAAAAAGAGAATTGCCTGCACGGGGGAACACCCGGGTTCGACCAGCGGATATGGGATGTCGAGCAACCGGACGATGAACATCTGATCTTGCGCTACACCAGCCCGGATGGCGAGAACGGATTCCCCGGCACCCTGGATGTCACGGTACGCTATTCTATAGAAAACAATGTATTCCGGGTCATCTATGACGCCAGTTGCGACCAGCCGACACACGTGAACCTCACGCAACATCCCTACTTCAATCTAAACCCGGATGACACGAACATCGGGAACCATGAACTGCGTCTATATTCCTCCCGCTACCTGGAAACAACACCCGATCTGATCCCCACGGGAACGATCCTTCCCGCTGACACGAAACATTCATTCAATTTCAACAAACCGCTTTTCCTTGCCCTGCAAGAAGACGGGCTGGACGATTGCTACGCGTACGAGGACCCGATAGAACCCCAGCTCATGGCCGAATTGTCGCATCCCAAGAACGGGATCACGATCACGATCCTGTCCGACTATCCCGGTCTGCAAGTCTACACGGGAAAATACATCGACGTGACGAACGGCAAGGGAGGCCGGCATTACGGTCCCTATTCCGGCATCGCCCTGGAAGCACAGATGTTCCCGGACAGCCCTCATCAACCGTCATTCCCGTCCACCCGCTTGAATCCGGGAGAACGATATTACCACAAAACGATTTACTCGTTCAACTGTTTTGGCGTGGAGGAAGATTGGAGTGAAGATTCTTTCCAATAGCCACCGTCAACTGATAGTACGTGATGAAATACTATTATTTTCGTTTCGTTTTCAAAAAGAACATCGGGATCAAAGCTAGGAGCGTGGTGACAAAAGCCACGAAGAAAACATCGTCTATACCGCTGATATAAGCCTCCATGTCCACGTGTTCAAGTATATACCGTTTGGCGTAGGATACGGATTCCGCATGTCCGAGTCCCCCACTCGCTGAAAAGAAATGCCTCAACCCGTCGACCACGTTCGTGTAAGTCTGTTCGGAATAAGCGATTGCCTCATGATAACGCTCCGTGTGAAACGTTCGTCGCTGGCTGAGCAAATGGCTGAACATCGCCACCCCGAAACTCCCCCCGATCTGCCGCACGATATTGGTAACGCTCGACGCCTGCGCCATCTGCTGGTTACTGATCATTCGCAACGACACGTTGAGCAACGGAGGGTAAAGAATCCCCAACCCCACGCCCCGCAGGTAAAGGCTAACCATGATATACCACTTATCCGTCAGGAAAGAAAAAGAGTAATTCATGTAAAAACTACTGCAAAGCAACAGCAATCCCAGCACGATCACCACCTTGGAATTAACCCACCGGGCAGCGTTTCCTGCCAGCGGGGAAGCCACCGCCTGCAAGAACCCCACGGGCAAGAAAAACAACCCCGTCTGGTAAGCCGAATACCCCAGAGAATCCTGCATGTAAAGCGGAATCAGGAAAGTACTCCCGAACATTCCCACCCCGAAGATAAACACGATCAGGTTCGCCAGCGAGAAATTATGATCTTTGAAAATCTTCAGGTTAATCATGGGATTCTTGACGGTCAGCTCCGTGTAAATAAAAAGCACGAAACTAACGGCCGCCACCCACATACACCCCAGCACCAGCGGGCTCGACCATCCCCTCGTGTTCGTACTCGACGTCACTTCCGACAGCCCGTATAGGAACACGGGCAAGAAAATAGCGGACGTCACGAATCCCGGTATATCGAACTTCTGCCGGATGCCCGTCTTATACTCCTGCTGCACGATCATCGTGTAAATGATACTGAACACCCCAATCGGGATATTCACGAAAAAGATATAATTCCAGTTCAGGTTATCCACCAGATAACCACCGATCAACGGACCAAACGAAACGGAAGCCGCAGAGGCAATCGCCCAAAAGCCGAGAGCCATTCCCCGTTGCTCGACCGGGAACACCGTCGTGACAACGGCCATTCCCACCGGCATCAACAGCCCGCCCCCGATTCCCTGAAAGATTCGCCAGAAAACCAACTCCCCGATCGCCGTCGAATTGCCGCACATGAACGAACCGATCGTGAAAACCACTAACGAGAAAATAAACAGTCGTTTATACCCGAACCGATCGGACAACCACCCCGCCGCCGGGAGAATCGTCGCCATCGAAAGCATATACCCGGTCAATATCCACTCGGCACTGTTCATCGAAGCCCCTAGCGTCCCCATGATAACGGGCAACCCCGTGTTTACCACCGTGGAATCCAGCACAGCCATAAAGGTGGTCAGCATCACGTTGAACAACACGAGCCACTTGTAACTCGAACCTCCCAAGGGTGTCGCACTCCCAGTCTCCATCGTCTATTCCTTTACAATTTTAACCGTGGCCGACATGCCGGACACCAGTTTCACCCTCGCTTTCTGCCTGTCGTCCCCCTCCACCTTATCAATCGAGATTTTCAACGGAATCCGTTGTGTCACCTTCGTGAAATTCCCCGAAGCGTTATTCGGCGGCACCAGCGCGAACTCCGAGGCCGTGTTATCACCGATATAATACACCCGTCCCTCGAAAGTCAACTTGTCGTAAGCATCAAGCGTGAATCGCGCCCGTTGCCCCAAGTATATCTCTTTAAACTTCGTCTCTTCCAGATAAACGGCCACCCAAATATCCGTTCCCCGGTTAAGTGTCAACGTCGTCTGCCCGGCCTCGACCATATCTCCCGGCAAAACCCACCGTTTCCCGATAATCCCATCAGCGGGGGCCGTCACTTGATAATACCCCAACTCCGCACGGACAGAAGCGATGGCCGCCTCCGTGGCCCGGATTGTCGCCTCGATAACTTTAATTTCGGCCTCGATCATAGCAAAACGATCCCGGGCGATCTCCGTCTGCAATCGCGAGGATTTCCACGCCTGTTCCGCATCCTGAAACTTCTCCAAAGGGATCTCGCTCCGTTCGTACTGGGATTTCGCCCGTTGGTAATTCTCCGCATTAAGCTGCTCCGCCAAGGCCGCAATCTTCAATTCCTTCCGAGCCGTAGTCAGGTTCACCCGTCGGGAGGCCAGTTGTGCCACCTGCTGCTCCCGTTGTGCCTCAACTTGCCGTACCCTAGTCAAAGCCATGCTATCATCAAGCGTCAGTAAAAGATCGCCCCGTTTCACCGTGTCGCCCTCCATCACCAGCAAACGGGCCACCAGTCCCGGCACCTGCGCCGCCACGCTCACCCGGTACGAGTCGAGATTCGCATCATCCGTGCTGATATATTTACGATAATTCAACCACCATAAAACGACGGCCACGATCGCCACGATAATAAAAATAACCAGGAATATAATCTTCTTCCTCTCTCCCTTCTTCGAGACCTCCACCGTATTTGCCATAATTCAAGTTTAGTTTAGAATGAAATATTTCCGCTATAAACGTCTAAACAAAACATTAGGTTATATTTATTTCCCCCACCCACACGCCTTTCCACGTAAACAGGCGGGAAATAAACAGAAGATTAATTCCAATCCATCCCTCACCCCCTCTTCTGGATTTTATAAAAAATTATTCTCCCTTTTTGATTTATGATTAATTTTAACTATGTTCGCAGAAAAGATCGGCGATGAACATAGAAAAATTACACGGTACAGATCCTCGGTTGTATGAACTTGTGGCACCGTTGGTAATGAGTATTCCCGTACTCCGTCAGAACAACAACTACCCGTTTAAGACATCAGCCAACCACAAGTGGCTCGTGGCAACGGAAGGCGATGAAGTCAAAGGCTTTATGCCTGTTGAAATCAAGAAAGCGGGCGCCTGCATCGATAATTATCACGTTCCGGGGGATAATTCCACCCTACTAGCAGCCCTGATTGACTTCGCGAAGAAAGAGTTCACGGAAAACCAACCTCTTTTCGTCGTCTCCCATGCACGAGATGCGGAAGTTTTCCGGACAAACGGTTTTACCGTTTTCAAAGAGTGGAAATTATATGTAAAAATGGTATATTCCCCAGCTTATGAGAATCAAAAAGAATGTGTATGACGTCGTGCAAGCACGGCTTGAACGATTATTCACCGATTTCGATAACGTGTACGTTTCCTTCTCCGGCGGGAAGGATAGCGGGGTGCTACTCAACCTGTGTATAGACTACATCCGCAAGCACAAGCCCAACCGGAAACTCGGCGTCTTCCACATGGACTACGAGGTGCAGTACAACGAAACCATTCGTTACCTTGACCGTACGCTAGCCGCCAACCCCGACCTGCTCGAAGTCTACCGGGTATGCATCCCCTTCAAGGTATCGACCTGCACGTCCATGTACCAGCGCTACTGGCGTCCGTGGGACGACTCGTTACGCCACCTGTGGGTGAGAGAACTCCCCACGGGATGTTACTGCAAGGAAGACTTCGATTTCTACACGGAAGAGATGTGGGACTACGACTTCCAAGTAAAATTTGCCGAGTGGTATCACAAAAAAAAGAACGCCCAGCGTACCTGCTGCCTCATCGGGATTCGCACGCAGGAGAGCTACCACCGCTGGCAGGCGATCCATCGCGACAAAAACTACCACAGCTACAAACACTTGAAATGGACGCACAAAGTCGCGCAAAACATCTTCAACGCCTACCCGATATACGACTGGCTCACCACCGATATCTGGACCGCAAACGGAAAATTCAAGTGGGACTACAATCACCTGTATGACCTCTATTACCAGGCCGGGGTTCCCCTCGAACGCCAGCGCGTGGCCAGCCCCTTTATCTCGCAAGCCCTTTCCAGCCTCAAACTGTATCGGGCCATAGACCCCGACATGTGGGGCAAGATGATTAGCCGAGTCAACGGCGTGAATTTCACCGGACTATATGGCGGTACTACCGCTATGGGCTGGCAATCGGTCACGTTGCCGGAAGGCATGACATGGGCCTCCTACTTCAAATTCCTCCTCTGCACACTCCCCGATGAAGCGCGTGAAAACTACTTGCGCAAGCTCTCCGTGAGCATGGAATTCTGGAGCAAGAAAGGCGGGTGTCTCGCCGAGGAAACGATCGCCAAGCTCCGTAGGATGGGTATCCCGATCTCGGTCGGAGAATCCACGAATTACAAAACCAACAAAAAGCCCGTGCGCATGGAATACCAGGATGACATCCGCGTCTCCGAATTCAAGGAACTACCCACGTTCAAACGCATTTGTATCTGTATCCTGAAAAACGATCACTCCTGCAAATACATGGGATTCGCCTTGAACAAGGCGGAACGCGAACGCCGGGCAAATGTCATGCTGAAATATAAATCTCTAATGGAATCTTATGGAAGAATATAAAAGCCCCGTGTACAACGTGATCCGGGTCCCTGTCGACAAGGTGGTCGCCAACACTTACAACCCCAACGTGGTGGCCCCACCCGAAATGAAATTACTGGAACTATCCATCTGGGAAGACGGCTACACCATGCCCTGCGTGTGCTACTATATCCCCGAAAAAGACATCTACGAACTGGTGGACGGGTTCCATCGCTACAAGATCATGAAAACCTCACAACGCATATTCGAGCGAGAAAAAGGACTCCTCCCGGTTGTCGTGATCAACAAGGACATTTCCAATCGCATGGCCTCGACGATCCGCCACAACCGGGCCCGCGGCACGCACAACATCGAACTGATGACCGAAATCGTGTCGGAACTCACCAAGGCGGGCATGTCCGACAGTTGGATCATGCAGAACATCGGCATGGACAAGGATGAGATCCTACGCCTGAAACAAATATCGGGACTGGCAGAACTATTTGCAGACAAAGAATTCTCTCTCACGAAGGACGATTAAGAGAGGGGAATAAAGTCCATAGTCACAAGCCCTACGTTGGCGATCTTTTCTCAATCGCTGCACTTAGACAATAAGGGAATCCCAACCCTACACGAACAGAACATAGACCGAAATTTGAGTCTATGTTCTGTTCGTGTAGAGTAGTTGTTATGTTCTTGATCAAGAGAAAGGGTAACCCAACCATAGACAACGGGCGGATTACTCTCGAAAAACTATTTCAATCCTTCGAAATACGCTACCAGTTTCTCGTGAGGCACGGAAACACATATACGCGAATAATCCTTCGCGTACGCTTGCCGGGTCTTCGTGAAGAAAGAAAGCGACACCGCACCGATATAATGTTCAAGCAACTCCTCCTCGCTCCGGTTGACGATCACGAATATTCCACGGGGTGTCGTGCCCGTGTAGAACTCGTCGGCCAACAATCCCTTCGCCCGCAAGTACTCGATATTCAAAGCGATATCGCGAATCGTGCGCTCCTTGAAGGCCGTCACCGCCCGTTTCCCCTCGGGAGTTGTCAAGAGACGCAACACCAGTTCTTGGGCGAAACCATTGATCCCGTTCGTGTTGTACATCACCCGGACCTCCAACTCATCGTGCAGTTCCTTATTACACGTGTGTATAAACCCAAGCCGTTGCCCGCTCAATCCCACCGACTTGCTGAAACTCTCGGTAATAATCACGTTCTCCATGTTCATCAACCGCACGTAATAATCATCCGAGGCATCCATAAAAAGACGACGATAAGGACAATCATAAAAAACCACCACCCCGGCATCGTTCAGCGCACGGATGATCGCCAGTTGCTCCTCGTCGTCATGCTTATCGCCCAACGGGTTACTCGGATCGCTGATTAACACGGCGTTTCCCTTCAAACAGTCGATCATCGGCAGCAAATCCGACTGATTGTCATACCCCTCGCTCTCGACCTGCCGGATAGTAAGCATCTTGAAATAACACCCCCAATAATAAGAAGGAAGATACAATTTCCCGATATTCACCGTCTGCGCCACAAGATCAAGGGCATGCATCCCGCCCGCCGTGATCAAAATATTATCAGGCGAGGACTTCCCCGCAAAAAACTCCTCGTTAATCGCCACCCGCAAATCCGGCCGTCCTGCACCATGCGGGTATACCTGTATATCCGGAGAATTGAAATCAATTGATTTCACCACCTCCGTCAAATCAATGTTCACCACTTGATTCACACCCCGGTTCAGGGGTAAATATTCCTTCCCGTTCTCCCGAGAAAGTTCTTTTAGCGTCTCCCCGATTTGCACGATTCTAGAGAGGACCGCCCCACTTTTGTTTATTTTCATCGCTATTCCGCGTTTAATTATCGTTCTGTTTCAATCGTTCCGTGATCAAATCCCTGTACTCGAAATAAAGGTCTTCGAGCAAAGGCATCTTCTCGACAAAAAAAGCGTATATCCGCTCGTGATCCTCCGCCCGGTAGAGATTCACGCCCCGCAATTCGAAATAAATCGCACTGACCTCTTGTCCCTCGATTCCCGTGTACTCCTCCTCCCACTTCAACTCGTCACCGCACTCCTCCCGGAATAATGTCTGGTACGACAACATGCACTCGTATACCTCGAAACGACGCAACTCGTTCTTGTGATCAATCTGGAACAACACGAGAGCCTTCTCCCGGTCCGCATAGAACTTCAACTGCGTGGACCGTATCTTCACCCCCGTGAGTACCCACTTCCGGTAAACGTGCTTCCGCTTGCAATAACGCTTGAAACCCTCCCAGAACTTCAACCGGACTTCCTTTGCCTCTTCTTTCGTGAACACCTTTAGAAACTTAGATTTTTAAATTAATATTCAAGAACAAACTCTTTCGTTTTATCTCCCCACAAAGATAAAAAAAACTCTAAAGTTTTTGCTATATTTGCCCAAACGATAGAGTTTATAAGGTTTATAAAGTTTATAGACCCCTACGGGGCGTTTTGTCAACGGCAGCCTAGGCTGCCGATAAACACCGTCCGAAGGACACCCGTGACTTTATAGACTTTATGGACTTTATAGACTTTATGAACTTATTAATATGTTGACATTAAAATATTATCAAGACAAGATCGAGGCCGGGTGCGACGAGGCCGGTAGGGGATGCTTGGCCGGTCCGGTCTTCGCGGCAGCGGTGATCTTACCGGAAAACTTCTTCAACGAAATGCTGAACGACTCGAAACAGCTATCCGAAAAGAAACGAGACGAACTGCGAGTCGTCATCGAACGGGAAGCCCTAGCGTGGGCCGTGGCTAGCGTGGACAACGAGGAGATCGACAAGATCAACATCCTCAACGCCTCGATCGAGAGCATGCACCGGGCGTTAGCGCAATTAAGTATCCCCCCGCAACATATCCTTGTCGATGGTAACCGCTTCAAACCTTACGGGGACACGGAATACCACTGTATCGTAAAAGGAGACGGGAAATACATGGCCATAGCGGCCGCCTCCATCCTTGCCAAAACGCACCGGGACGAGTACATGAAACACTTGCACGAGCAATATCCCGTCTACGACTGGATTAGCAACAAGGGCTACCCGACCAGGAAACACCGGGAAGGAATCCTCGTTCACGGCATCACTCCCTACCACCGGAAAAGCTTCACCTTGCTCGACCCCCAACTAAAACTGGACTTTAATAATTGAAAATGAAAAGTGGTACAATAGTTGCTATTCGTTCAACATGCAAACTTTTAGTTTTTAGTTACTAACTTTTAACTTTATACATAATGCCTGTCATCAACTCCATTATCTCCATGTTCTCGACCAAAAGATTGTCGCAAATCGAGTTTTTCAAGGAAAATCCGATTCAGGTGCAACGCGACACGCTGGTTGAATTACTTAACGAGGCCGCCGACACGGAATACGGAAAAAAGTATGATTTCGCATCCATCCTGACAGCGGAACAGTACCGGGAACGCCTCCCGATCATCCACTACGAGGAACTGGCTCCCTACACCGAGCGCCTGATGAACGGCGAGCAAAACCTGCTGTGGCCTGAAGTCATCACATGGTTCGCCAAATCGTCGGGGACCACCGCCGCCAAAAGCAAGTTCATCCCCGTGAGTAAAGAAGCACTGGAGAACTGTCACTTCCGGGGAGGGAAAGACGTGATCTCGATCTTCAACAAACTCTACCCCGAGGCACAGGTATTCAATGGCAAAACGCTGGCCCTCGGAGGAAGCAGCGAGATTTCAAAGACGAACAACAACTGCCGCTACGGCGATCTGTCCGCCATACTGATCTCGAACACCCCGTTCTGGGCAAACATGATGAAAACACCCGACCAGTCGATCATGCTCATGAGCGAGTGGGAAGAAAAGATAGAGAAAATCTGCGACACGACCATCAAGGAAGACGTGCGTAGTCTGGCGGGAGTGCCGTCATGGTTCCTCACGCTGATCAACCGCATACTGGAACGAACGGGAAAAAGCAATCTTCACGAGGTATGGCCCAATCTAGAACTATTCATCCACGGGGGCATCAACTTTACCCCCTACCGGGAACAATACAAGCGACTGCTGCCCGATCCGAAAATGAAGTATCTCGAAACGTACAACGCATCGGAAGGATTCTTCGGATTACAGGATGACCCGAACGACACCTCCATGCTGTTAATGCTCGACTACGGAGTCTACTATGAATTCGTACCCGTCGGAGAACTGAGCAAGCCACGCCCCCGAGCGCTCCTCCTCGAAGAAGTCGAAACGGGCGTGAACTACGCCCTGGTGATCTCGACCAACGCGGGATTGTGGCGTTACATGATCGGCGACACGATACAGTTCACTTCAACTCGTCCCTACAAATTCAAGATCACGGGACGCACAAAGCTATTTATCAACGCTTTCGGGGAGGAACTGATCATTGACAACGCTATCGAGGCCCTGAAACACACCTGCGAACGCACGGGTGCCACCGTGATTGCCTTCACCGCCGCCCCCGTATTCATGAGCGACGGCAAGAAAGGAGCCCACGAATGGATCATCGAGTTTGAAACCCCACCCGCCGATACGGAAACATTCGCGGACATTCTCGACTCCGAACTGAAAAAAGTGAACTCCGATTACGAGGCCAAACGCTACAAGAACATGTCACTCCAACGCCTCATTCTCCATACCGCCCGTCCCAATCTTTTCAACGACTGGCTCAAAGAGAAAGGTAAACTGGGTGGGCAGAACAAAGTCCCGCAATTGTGGAACGATCGCACTCACATTGATCAATTATTGAAAATGAACGAACGAATAGGTGACTAACGCATTAGTCTCCCTGTTTATAAAGTTTGTAAAGTTTGTAAAGTTTATAAAGTGAATGGACCCCTGCGGGCCGCTCTGTCTACGGCAGCTTGAGCTACCGATAAACACTGTCCGAAGGACACTCGTCACGTTATAAACTTTATGAACTTTATAAACCTTTTTCCGCTTTACATCGTATCTTTGCAAAAAAATACACGCACATGAGAAAAACAACTATTTTAATGATGATCGCCGTGACATTTGCATTCTTCGGATGCAAAAGCAACAGCGGCAACAAGGCGCAACTGGTCGCCAACGAGTGGCAATTAAAAGAGATGACAACAACAGACGGGAAAGTCGAACTTCCCCAACGAGTGCCAACCATCGTACTGACCGACACGAACACGATGTACGGATTTTCCGGATGTAATCGTTTCTTCGGGAGATATTCCACGGAAGGCAACACGATTAAACTCGAACCGGGAGGAAGCACGATGATGGCTTGTCCGGACTTGCAATTCGAGGACAAATTCATGAAAACACTGGCAGTCATGACCACGTACAGCATCGAAAACAAAGAGTTAAAATTAACGGATAAAGACCGGAAACAAACCTTAGTATTCATCCCGAAAACAGCCGAACAAACAATCGGTGTCGCCAATGACGCGCACGGATGCAATGCGGCTGCCGGGTACACCTGGTCGGAAGCTAAGAAAGACTGCATCCGCCTGTTCGAAAACGGAGTTCGCATGAACCCGGTAAACGACCCGCAATCCACTCTTTCCACATTTATCGTTTTCTCCAACGACTCCACACTGGTCGAAGTATTCATCGCCGGTTCTGAAACACACCCGTTACTCGACAGACGCTCTTTACCGAATGGCGATTACGCGTGGAACGTGGAGGACGACGATACCTACAACGTGAGACAAGTAAACGGACAATGGATTATCGAACAACGCGGTGAAACCTTATACACCGAAACCCCGGAAAGCGTGATTAATGCCGTATTCCAAGGTGGTGATGGGAAAACCAAAATGCTGTACCAGGTGAACGTAACCTTCTACCCTGCCGAAGAGCTGGCTATCGTGACCCTCGACGACCAAACCTACGAATTACCCCAGCAACGCATGGCCTCCGGTTATCTTTATAAAAATGACCAGGTAAGCCTCATGGGCAAAGGCCAAGAAGCCGAACTCACTCTTCCCGACGGGAAAGTATTGAAATTACAGGAAAAGAAATAAAACAGTTTATAAAGTTTATAAGGTTCATAAGGTTTATAAAGTGACGGGTGTCCTTCGGACAAAGTTCAACGGCAGCTATGCTGCCGTAAACAAAGCGCCCGCAGGGTCCATCAACCTTATAAACTTTATAAACCTTATAAACTTTACAAACCCAACCTCAACGAGAGAACAACAATTCCCTATACTTTGGCAACGGCCAAATCTCATCATCCACCAACAACTCCAGCTTATCCACGTGATAACGAATCTTCTCCAGATAAGGACGCACCTTCTCGGTATACTCCCCGGCACGAGCCACCTCATCGGCGATCGTGTTTGCCTGCTTGCGGGCTTCCGTCATATCTGATACCATCTTCTGAATCTCACGAATGTGATGAGAGATCGTCCGGATAGCCTCAATCTGCACGTCTGCGACCATCTCGTAATCCGGCAATATATTCTTCAAAGCGTTCACGTTAGCTAACAAAGTATTCTGGTACATGATCGCCGTGGGAATGATATGATTCAGCACAAGATCGCCCAACACGCGGGATTCTATCTGCAATTTCTTCAAATATATCTCGTTCTTGATCTCGAACCGGGCTTGCAACTCCCGTTCGCTCAGAATCCCGTTATCCACGAATAAGTGTTTCGCTTTCTCCGAACAATAAGCCTTCAACGCCGGTACACAATCCACCTCGGTCGACAATCCCCGCCGAGCCGCTTCCTCATGCCACTCCTTACCATAACCGTTCCCCTCGAAACGCACCGGACGGGACTCGATTATATATTTACGCAACACCTGGAATATCGCCTCGTCCTTCTTGACACCCTTTTCAATCAAAGCATCGGTTTCCTTCTTGAACAAGATCAACTGTTCGGCCACCGCGGCATTCAAAGCGATCATCGGCCCTCCGCAATTCGCCGATGAACCAACCGCACGAAACTCGAAACGATTTCCCGTGAAGGCGAAAGGCGAAGTCCGGTTACGATCCGTGTTATCCAACATGATCTCCGGAATTTTTCCCACGTTCAACTTCAACTCGGTCTTCTCGTCCGGGCTCATTTTCTTATCGCTCACTTTCTCCACCAACTCGTCGAGCATCCCGGACAAATAATTCCCCAGGAACACGGACATAATCACCGGGGGCGCCTCGTCACCTCCCAGACGAGCTTCGTTCCCTTGCGACACGATCGACGCTTTCAACAGATCACCATGCTCGTAAACGGCTTTGATCGTCGATACCAGAAAAATCAGGAATTGCATATTCGATTTCGGGTTCTTTCCCGGCGACAACAAGTTCACCCCCGTATCCGTCATCAGAGACCAGTTGTTATGCTTCCCGGAACCATTCACTCCTTTATAAGGTTTCTCGTGCAAAAGCACCCGGAAATTATGCCGCCGGGCCACTTTCTTCATCGTGGACATCAATAACTGGTTGTGATCGACCGCCAGGTTCGCCTCCTCGAAAATAGGGGCACATTCGAACTGATTCGGGGCCACCTCGTTATGGCGCGTTTTGATCGGGATACCAAGACAATGACACTCGTACTCCAACTCTTCCATGAACGCCGTCACCCGGGCCGGAATTGCCCCGAAATATTGATCTTCCAACTGTTGGTCCTTCGCCGACGAATGTCCCATCAACGTCCGTCCACACAATTTCAGATCGGGGCGGGCATTATACAAAGCTTCATCCACGAGAAAATACTCCTGCTCCCACCCCAACGTGGCCATCACACGCTGCACGTCCTTGTCGAAATACTGACAGATATCCACTGCCGCTTTATCTATCATGGCCAAAGCCTTCAACATCGGTGTCTTGAAATCAAGAGCCTCCCCCGTGTACGCCACGAAAACCGTGGGAATACACAACGTGCGATTATTAATAAACGCGGGAGAAGCCGGGTCCCACGCCGTGTAGCCGCGAGCCTCGAAAGTATTCCGAATTCCCCCGTTCGGGAAACTCGAAGCGTCAGGTTCTTGCTGGACCAACAACCGCCCGTCAAATGATTCGATCACGTCACCATTCGGCAACAAATCAATAAAAGAATCATGTTTCTCCGCCGTGGCCCCGTTCAACGGGTGAAACCAGTGCGTGTAATGAGTAACTCCCCGTTCAACAGCCCATGCCTTCATGGCCGCTGCCACCTGATCGGCCAACCCGCGGTCAATCACCATCCCTTCCAACATCGCCTTCTCCAATTTTTTGTAGGCCTCGATTGAAAGATAGTGACGCATCTTATCCATTGAAAACACGTTCTCTCCAAACACGACTGAACACCTGGGACGTACCCCGCATTCAACAGGTTTGCGACGAGCGATCTCCTGTAAAGCTAAGAATCTAAATTTCGCCATAAAATTGTATTTTTAGAAATGAACCCTAAATTTTCAGGGGTCAAATATATAAAATAATATTTATTTTGAATACACACCCCTATATTTTTAATGCCAAAATCACAAAATAATCATTTTTCATAAACCATACCCCTCAAAAAACATCCCCTCCCTTCAAAAAGAATACATTCCATTTTCAAAATAAACAAACATCGCTATGGCTCTGTAAATAAAAAAACGTACATTTGATCGGTGTCATTAAAAATTACCAAAGGCGTTTTAAATAGCAATATTTATGTCAGAAAATACTTCTACCTACGGAACAAAAATTCCTGCCGGGTTACAAGAGGCTATTATAGCCGCAAGCCCCGACATGATCGTCATATTTGACGATTCATATCATTTGGTGCATTTACTTAACCCGATCCCGGAACAACTTCCCTTGCCCGCAGAAGAAATGATCGGGAAAACACTGGAAGAGATCGTGATACATCCCAAAGCAAGAGAGTATTTTCAACAACAATTACAAAAGACCCGGGAACAAAAAACTCCAAGACAATTCGATATCTGCCTCCCGACACGAAAAAACACCTACTATTTCGAAATCTACACGAGACTACTTCCCGATAACCAAGTAATCGCTTTTATGCGGGATATCACCGATTACACGCTACGGAAATTGCAAACGGAAAAGCTGCTACACTTTCTGAGCCAAGTACTCGAAAGCATAGATATCCCGGTTTTTATCAAGGACATGAATTCTGAACGCTACATTTTCTGGAGTAAACAATCATGCATCTTTGGACGTTCCAGTGAAGAGGTTATCGGCCAAACGGAAGAAATCGTGATGAGCAAGGAACGGGCCCAACAAGTCCGGGAATTTGACCGACAACTCGCAAGAAATAACACTTCGTACCGGGGGATTGAAAAATTCGTTCTTAACGACGGTCAGGAACACATGCTAATGATCAACAAACACCTTTTTACTGAAAACAACGAAAACTGGCTCGTGTGTAGTGCTTTGGACATCACCAGCATGCAAAAACAACAAGAAGAGATCAAGTCTATCACGCAAAAACTGATGCTCGCCCTGAACATCACGAAACATGCACTCTGGATGTACGACATCGAAGAACAGGTATTTATCACCAACTCGTTACAATTAAAAGGGATATATAGAGATTCTTTAGAGTGGGATCTGAAGATACCGTTCTCTCAATTCTTCAATGCTATACATCCCGATGACCAGACACGAGTAGCCCAAGAATTCGATAACCTCATCCGTGGCAAAGTATACCGGATAAAATTAACCTTCCGGGCTGACTACAAACACTGTGGGTATTACAAATGGATTGAAATTAACGCTTTACAAGAGGAAGGATGCCATCACGAAAAAACGAGGAGATTAATCGGAACCTCTAGTTCCGTCGATGACTACAAGAAACTGGAAAATTCCCTGCGGGATGCAAAGGAGAAACTAGAAATCACGAATTCATCCCTATCCTCCGTTCTCAGCCTGGCTCACGTTCTCCCGTGGGATTGCGATGTCCCCTCGCAGACCTTCTCTTGCGACTATGACATCTACCATCATGAAGATACTCCTTTTGCCATCAACGGGAAATACTTCTGCAAGGTCGAGAAATATATTAACTCCATACATCCCGACTATCGGGATCACATGCGCTCGGTATTCGAAGAACTCCTCTCGGGCAAACGCACCGAATTCCACGAAGTGTACCTCGTACACTGGTACAACAACCGGGAATACGAGTGGATCGACAAACAGGGAGCCGTTTACGAATACGACCTCTCGGGAAATCCCAAAACCATCATCGGATCAAGCATCGTGGTAACGGAACGCAAACAAATGGAACAAAACCTGTTACAGGCAAAAGAACAAGCCGAGGAAAGTAACCGATTGAAATCCGCTTTTCTTGCGAACATGAGTCACGAAATCCGCACACCTCTCAACTCGATCGTGGGCTTCTCCGAAATCCTTTCCATGACGGAAGACGAGATGGAAAGACAAGAATACATCAATATCATCAAGAACAATAATAACCTGTTGCTACAACTGATCAACGACATCCTCGATCTCTCCAAGATCGAGGCCGGAACGTTAGAATTCGTGTACTCGAAAGTGGATATTAACCTCTTACTCGACGAGATTGAACAAGCAACCCGCTTCAAGATGAGCGACAGTCCCGTCACATTCAACGTGGAAGAACGCCTGCCCGAATGTGTCATTCGCACCGAGCGTAACCGCCTGTCGCAAGTGATCAACAATTTCATAACCAACGCCATCAAATTCACCGAACAAGGAAGTATAAAACTGGGATACAAATTACTGGACCCGAAAACGCTCTATTTCTACGTTTCCGACACGGGTTGCGGTATCGCCCCGGATAAAAAACAACAGGTATTCGGACGCTTCATCAAGCTGAACAACTTCGCTCAAGGCACGGGACTGGGACTCGCTATCAGCGAAACAATCATCACGAAACTCGGTGGTAAAATCGGCGTGAACTCCGTGGAACATCAAGGCTCAACCTTTTGGTTTACCCTACCCTACACAGGGCAATCGCATTAAAAACGCTTTCGCTCCTGTCCGTAAAGTCCATAAAGTCCTGAGTAGCTTACCGGCAGCTAAGCTGCCGTGAACAAAGCGCCCGCAGGGTCAACTGACCTTATAGACTTTATGGACTTTATAAACTTTTGACTCAAAGAGCTGAGCGTTTTGATGCGTTTGCCTCGCTACCCAATGCTTCACTGAAATAAATTTTATTACCTTTGGGCAATAAAGAAAATGATCAACCATGAAGAAAATTGCCGCCATACATGATTTATCCGGCTATGGAAGGGCTTCTCTTACCGTGGCAATCCCCATTCTCACGCACATGGGATTCCAGGTCTGTCCCCTCCCGACCGCAATATTATCCGCTCATAGCGAGTACAAAAATTTCCGTTCGCTGGATTTAACCGATTACATGGAAAGTTTTATCGCACACTGGAAAGAACTGCAACTCAACTTCGACGCCATTTACACGGGGTATCTCGCCTCGGTAAAACAAATGGATATCGTTCTTGATTTCTTTGATTTCTTCAAAAGCGATCACAACTTCATCCTTGTCGACCCGGTACTGGGGGATCACGGGGAACTGTATTCCAGCATGACACCCGAAATGGTCGAGGGCATGCGGAAACTCTGTTCACAAGCCAAGGTCATCACGCCTAACCTCACCGAGGCCGCCTTTCTGCTCGGGCATGATCCCCGACAAAATGTCTCCGTGGAAACCGCTATACACTGGTGTAAACAATTGAGCGAACTGGGACCGGAACACGTGATCATCACTTCCGCTCCGGGAAGTAACGACCAAAACGTGGCTACTCTCGCCTATAACCGCCGGGATCACCGCACCTGGCGAGTGCTATGTGATTATATCCCCGCCTCCTATCCAGGCACGGGGGATGCTTTCGCCAGCGTCATCACGGGTTGCATGCTCAACGGTGACAGTCTCCCCGAAGCTCTCGACCGGGCCGTACATTTCATCAACATGGGTATCAAAGCCACGTTCGGTTACACCCACAACCCACTCGACGGGATGAACCAGGAAAAGGTACTCCATTACCTCAACGAACCGCTCCCGTACTATAAATATGAACTCCTCCAAGACATTTCTTGATTTATGATTTCCGATTCAGTGATTCCTGCCATACAAGGCTGGCTAACGTTTTCATTAATCACGAAATCATTGAATCGGAAATCACGGAATAGAATGGTCTTGTGCGGCTGAAATCTAAAATCTAAAATTTAAAATCTAAAATATGATCAGGGCTATCATCATTGATCTGGACGGAACCACGCTTCCCCGCAACTGGCACAGTATAAGTGAAGCAAACCGAGAAGCATTGGAAAAGGCAGGGAAACAAGGTATTACTCGCATTCTGGCCACGGGACGCTCCGTATTCTCCCTCAACAACACACTTCCCGAAGGTCTTCCCGTGGACTATATGGTTTTCTCCTCCGGTGCCGGTATCATGCGCTGGCACAATAGGGAAATCCTAGTTACGCGGGAACTGTCCCCGGAAGAAACACGGGATATCGCCACGAGCCTCTGGAAGTATGACATCAATTTTACTATACAGCAGCGCATCCCGAACAATCATCATTTCTATTACCGGAACGTCTCCTCTCTCCACGAAGATTTCCGTCGTCGTATCGAGAACTATCCCGGCCTAGGCACTCCTATTCAAGACACGGATGAAATACAAGGCGGCGCCACCCAATTTCTCGTGATCCTGGATGCCCTCCAACTTCAACTCCACGGGGATATCCAGCAGAAGCTATCCGCTTACTCCGTGATCCGTTCCACCTCGCCCATAGACAACCAAGCTATCTGGACGGAAATATTCGCCCCGAACGTGAATAAAGGAACATCCTGCCAAATACTCCTCGATCAACTCGGCATCCGTTATGACGAATGCGCCGGATTAGGAAACGACTACAACGACATCGACTTTCTTGAACGTTGCGGCCACCCGTTCATTGTATCGAACGCTCCCGAATCTCTACGCACCCGGTTTGAAAACGTACCCGCTGATGTTGATAACGGTCTGGCCACCTTCATTCACCGCTCCCTAAACCTGTAACCATGATTTATAAACCTAATTTCTTCGTCATCACCGGAGGTCCCGGGGTCGGGAAAACGACTCTACTGGCAACCCTTGCCCGACAGGGATACCCACACGTTCCCGAGGTCGCGAGAGAAATCATCCGGGAACAAATGGCCCAAAACGGTGATGCGCTTCCCTGGGCAAACATCCCTGCCTATACCCGACTGATGCTCTCCCGTTCCATCGATAGCTTTCAACAACACCAAGTCCACGACGAAATCCTTTTCTTCGACCGGGGCATCCCCGATACCCTCGCTTACGCCCACCTCACCCGTCAACCTGTCACCCCCGAACTAGACCACGCCACTCTCAAATTCCGCTACAACCCGCTCGTTTTCATCCTTCCCCCCTGGCCGGAAATCTATCAAACCGACACCGAACGCAAACAAACTTACCAAGAAGCTGTCGCCACTTACGATATCATGCTAACCACTTACCGGGAACTCGATTACACCCCCGTCATCGTTCCCCAAGGGACTCCCGAAGAACGTGCCGCCTTCGTCGTCCATCAATTATCTTAACATCCCAATCAGACCGCCTAAAAATACGACGGGCAACTTCCCCACTCTCTCCCTCCTTAAAACAAAAAAAGGAAACACAATCGTGTTTCCCTAAAACGATTTAAGCTTCTCTTTTATCTTATCCCTTTTGCCGCTAGCAATTCGGCCATCTGTTGTTGCAACTTCACGGCTTCTTCTCTAGCTCTCACGGCAAAATTCTCGGTCTTGTCGGCAAAAATGATCCCGCGAGAAGAATTCACGATCAGACCACAATGGTCATTCATCCCGTACTTGGCAACCTCTTCCAGGCTACCACCTTGTGCCCCGACTCCCGGAACCAACAAGAAATGATTCGGAACGATCTCCCGGATACCGCTCAACATTTCCGCTTTCGTGGCTCCCACGACGTACATCATGTTCCGGTCATTTCCCCACTCTTGCGATTTACGTAACACTCGCTCGTACAATTTCACCCCGTTCTCCTCGAAAAACTGGAAGTCGAAAGCTCCCTTGTTGGAAGTCAATGCCAACAGAATCACCCATTTCCCCTCGTATTTCAGAAACGGGGTCACGGAATCCTCTCCCATGTACGGGGCCACCGTGATCGAGTCAAAATCCATCGTCTCCAAGAAAGCACGCGCATACATTTCGGAAGTATTCCCGATATCCCCGCGCTTAGCATCGGCAATCAAGAAAATCTCCGGGTACTTTGACTTAATATATTTTACAGTCTTCTCCAACGTGATCCAACCGGCAACCCCGTTACTCTCGTAGAACGCGATATTCGGCTTATACGCGATCGCCACGTCTGCCGTGGCATCCACGATCGCCTTATTAAACTCGAACACGGGATCTTCGGTCCCCATTAAATGTTGCGGAAGTTTCTTGATATCAGAATCCAATCCCACACAAAGGAAAGACTTTTTCTTTTTTACCTGTTCAAATAGCTCGTTATAAGTCATAGCCTTAAACTTTTATCTTTTAATTTTATCTTTTATCTCCCTAGAACCCGCTCTCCTTCAACTTCTCGGTGTTCTCCTCGATCTGCAGTTTCTCGATGATCTCGCCAATTTCACCGTCCATAACAGCCGCCAGATTATACAGCGTCAAGTTAATCCGGTGATCGGTTACACGTCCTTGCGGGTAATTATAAGTACGAATCTTGGCTGAACGATCACCCGTGGAAACCATGGTCTTCCGCTGGGAAGCAATCTCGTCCAGATACTTCTGGTGTTCTATCGCGTAAATACGAGATCTCAACTCGGTCATCGCCTTGGCCAAATTCTTTATTTGAGACTTCTCGTCCTGACAAGTCACCACGATACCCGTGGGGATGTGCGTCAACCGGATAGCCGAATAAGTCGTGTTCACAGACTGTCCGCCGGGACCGGAAGAACAATAGGTATCTTTCCGTATATCCGCGGGATTCAACACCACGTCGAACTCTTCTGCCTCGGGCAACACGGCCACGGTTGCCGCAGATGTATGCACGCGTCCTTGCGTTTCGGTAGCCGGAACCCGTTGCACCCGGTGTACTCCCGATTCATATTTCATGATTCCGTACACGCCGTCACCTGATATGTTCGCCACGATCTCCTTGTATCCTCCCGAAGTTCCCTCGCTATAATTGGTAATCTCCATTTTCCAGCGTTTTGACTCGCAGAACTTGGTATACATACGGAACAAATCCCCGGCGAAGAGACTGGCCTCATCTCCCCCGGTTCCCGCCCGGATTTCAAGGATCACGTTCTTCGAATCCTCTGGATCTGCCGGAACCAACAACATCTTTACCTTCGACTCCAACTCGGGAATTTTAGTCTCCAACTCCTCGATCTCCATCTCGGCCATCTCTCTCAACTCTTTGTCCGTCTCCGTATCCAATATCTCTTGTGCCTCATCATAAGATTTCACCGCACTCTTCAACTCGTCTCCTGCCTCCACGACCTGTTCAAGGTCACGATATTCCTTGTTCAACTTCACAAAACGATTCATGTCCTGTATCACTTCCGGGTCGGTAATCAACTGCCCGATCTCCCGAAAACGAATATAAAATGTCTCTAATTTCTCTAAAAGGGAATTGTCGCTCATATAAATATCTAATTATAATCAGCGCGAATTTAATAAATTATCAGCAGCTTTCAAAAGTAATATTTTGAAGACGGTCACGAATCAAACCCAAAAAGGACATCACCCTAACATCACCTCCATTCCAACCACACTACACGAACACTTGATAAGCGTTGTTGTACCGGAGGTATACTGGACGTACACCGGAGATGTATCCCGTAATCCACCTGACTTCACCCCATTCACGACGGGAAAACCACATCACTCCTGTTCCAACGAATCCCCACGTTTCTCGTATAAAAATAGGGTAGCCCCGACGAGACTACCCCTAATCAATTTCAGATACTTACTCTGAACACAAAACTAGAAAACATCTACTACAATTTATCTTTCAAAGCATTATTCAATTTTATCAACAAGGATTGATAGTGAACCTTCGCACTACCCGTTGTCCCAGCAATCCGGCTCTTCAACAAATTGCGTGATTTCACGGCCATATCCTGCAAGTAAGCTTTAGAATCATCAATAGAGCCCACGTTCACGGCTCTTTGCCAACCGTAGCCCGGAGTTCCGAATTGATCTTTCACCATGTGCGAAGCCACATAACCACGACCATACTCGGCATCAACCATACGGAACTGCTCGGCAAAACGAGCGATCAAACCACTCTCATCCAGGTTGTAAGCCACAATCTCATCTACCGAAGGCGCAAACCCGAAAGGAGAAGCGGCTTTCTTGCCAGCCCCATCGTTCAAAGACTCGCAAACCATATCTACCATGGCTTTCTGTAAAATCTTATCTCCCTCGGTCAAAGCCTTACCTTGCAACAAACTGTTCCACGTTCCATTATAAAGATCTGTCATAAACTCGTTAATCGAATAAGGAGAAGCAGCCACGTGAGAAGAAAGAATCACGTTACTAACCAACCCCTGCAAATCTTTAGCAACCCGCTCCCGCACGATAGCACTTCCATCCACGCTCAACGGGAAATGTTGCTTCAATTCGGCATTATTCAACCAGTCCATAGACTTGTATTGTTTCAATATCCACGCCATAGAAGCTTTCTGACGGGCTTTCGGCACGGCCTCGTAACGCTTGCCGGGAGTTCCTTCTTTCACCTCGGTCAGGTAAATACCACCGACATTATACATCACGTTACGCAAATACCGGTAATACTGATTCATGATCTGCCCGTACAATGTTTGACGATGCGAATAGTTCGGATCATCATTAATCCATTCTTTCAGATTAGAAAGAATATATTTCAAGTTTTTCACGCCATAATCACTCGCTTTCACCGGGTCATCCCCCAAATCTTCCTCGATAGCACTCGGATCGTAACGTACCTGAATCTGCTGTCTTCCGTAACGATAAATCGGATCTCCGGCTTTCTCGTCTACCCATTTTTCCACAATCGCCTGCTCATCCCATTCATCCTTCACGTCCGGAACATACTGGTAATTCCACTTGATCAGGAATTCATCGTAAACTCCCAAGTTCGGGGGAGTCAATTTCACCCCTTTATCACCGGGTTGCGCCACGTAATTGAAACGCGCATAATCCATGATACAAGGCGTCGTCCCGTATTTTTGGGTAAATGAAGCGGAACGTAAAGAATCTACCGGGAAAGCCGCGGAAGAAGCCATATTATGCATGAATCCCAAGCAGTGTCCCACTTCATGTGCTACCACGTAAACCAAAGAAGCTTTCACCACGTCATCCGGTAACTTTTTCCCTCTCACGGAAGGGTCGAGCTGTGCGGTTTGCACGAAACGCCAGTTATTAATCAATTGTATGATATTCCCGTACACCAGCACGGAAGCGTTGATAATCTCGCCCGTTGTCGGGTCAGTCCAGGACGGTCCCATGGCATTCGCCGTGGAATTCGGCACGTAACGGATACAAGAGTATTTCAAGTTATCCGGGTCAAAATCAGGATCGTCTTTCGGAAAATCTTTCGCCACCATCACGTTCTTGAAACCGATCTTCTCGAAAGCCGCATTCCAAGTCGTTACCGCCTGACGAATCGGTTCCTTCCACAATTCCGGGAAAGCGTCATCCACATAAAACACAATCTGCTTCACGGGCTCAACCAACTCTCCCCGCTTATACGCTTCCACATCCTTCGGCTCCAACCTCCAACGATGAGCCACGGAATAACTCCCGATCTCGTCCTCTTTCGTGATAGACAAACGGGTTTTGGAACTATTGAATATACCTACACGGGAATCGGAAATACGAGGACGCATCTTATCTTCCGGCAAAAGCAGGATAGAACGGGTCACAGTAGCCGTGAAAGGATAATCATCCATCAACTTCATCATCCCCATAACACTCAGAGACACCCCGTAAGACATCACGGTCTTCACACTCAAGTTGTCGTCAAAAGCCTTAATTTCGTCCAAGTAAGAACCATCCTTCTTGAAAGAAGAAGAGATCTTCACCATCCCGCCCATCATGGCATCCGCGAAGAACCCCAGATCCTTCACGTTCGTCGCAAACAACGTGGTCATATCAATCACCACTGCCGTACTATCCGGGGTATACGCCTTCACGTCATACGAGTATACAATCGGGTCCCCGTACGCGTTGCTCATGGCCTTCTGCAAATTATCCGTCGTCACCGAAGTTGACACGTAACGCAAATACACGGAACTATCCCGCTTCGTGAATTTCATGTGCAATGGAGCATTTGCCTTATAACCTATATCACAAAACTCCGGAGAAGTCACGTTCGTCACGGTTGATGCCAGTAATATCTCCCGATTCATATATTTCAGAGGGATTTCAAAATACAATTTATCTCCCACTTTATGCAAGGTTATAAAGTTACTTTTAGCTGTAACTACATTTTTCCCTTTAAACAATTTCTCGTAGGAACTCACTTTCTTAGGAGCAGGCACGGTTGCCGTGGGTGTACCTTTTTTCTTCTTCTTTTTATTCGCCGCATACAGGTCTGACGACAACGGCATGGCAATAATCATCGCCATCAATACAATCATCCATTTTTTCATACAAACTAATTTAGTTAATCAACGTTTCGCGTAAACGAAACACGTTTTCTTTTAATTAATAGACTAAAAAACCCCGATCGGTTGACAAGAAAAAGCACTTTTCAATTAAAAAATGATGCCACCTTTTCCTTCAACGCTTCACCCCGCAAGTCCATGGCCACGATTCGACCTTCTTTATCCAACAAATACATCTTTGGAATCCCGGTCACGTTATAACGCTTGGCCACCGGGCATTCCCAACCTTTTAAAGAAGAGACATGCACCCACGGCAAATTATGTTTCTCGATCGCGTTCACCCACGCCTCTCTCTTGTCGTCCAACGACACACCATACACCTCGAAGCCTTTATCCTTGTATTCCTCGTAAATAGCTTTCACATTCGGCACTTCAGCTAAACACGGTCCACACCAAGAAGCCCAAAAATCCAACAACACGTATTTTCCCCTCAAAGACGAAAGTTTTACCTGTTTCCCGTCCGGAGCCGCCAGATCAATATCGGGAGCAATACCACCCACGTTGATAAAGCGCAACTTCTCGATCTTATCTTTCAACAACTGCCCGGGATAAGAAGCTTTCACTTCCGGGGTCAATTGCCCGTAATAACGCTCCACGTCCTCGAACGGGTATTCCTTGGCAATAAAATCACCGATCACGTAGGTAATAGCCATCCGGTTCGCATTCGAGTCGATGAAATTTTTGATACTCTTGTCTACCTCTCTCTTCAACATCTCCATAGCCTTCCAGGTAGAATCTAATTTCACGGAATCGTCCTTCACCTGCACCATGGCAAACATCCCTCCCAAACTGATAAGATTCTTACTCATTTCAAGTTGTTTCCCCATTTTCAAGACCTCTTGTTCCGGACTCCCAGCAAGTTTAAGATCATACGCATCCAATTTTTTACCCTCTTTACTAACAAGCCGGGTTGCCGTCACTTGCATAGGGACTTCATCCAGCAAAAGAACTTGTTCATTTTTACCAAGGGTTAACACCCGCTTATCCACTTGCTGGATTTTCCCAGAAAGAACAAAAGCCCCGTTTTTCACCACCACGGAATCCTCCACAAGGAACTTTTTATCCCCGATCTCTTTCTTTAAATACACCATCATCCCGTCCCCGTCTTCAACCGTTCCCGAAATCTTGTACGTTTCCCCGCTATTGCAAGAAACTGCCAGCATCAGTATAACGCACAAACCAAAACATACATTCTTTATCATATCTTTCTAGTTTAAAATTTAAACATCATTTTTCGTCCTTCTCTCCCAAATTAAAAAACTTTGCCATTTCAGCTTTTTTCTCCTTTTCCAACTGCTCGAATTTTTCCTTTGCTTCCGCTGCTTTTACTTTCTGCCCCAATTTCTCGTACGTGAGAGCAATCACGTCATAATAATTCTGTGTAATCAACTTACTTTTAGCCAGACTCTCTTGATCCTGTAACGCGATCAATGTTTTTAAGCAATCGTTCAGGATCTTTTTATCCCGAACATGACAGACAATGTACCTGTAAGTCGCACTTCGAAAAGCACTTTCGTAGTTGAGGATATTTAACTGATCCGCAAAATTCAGCATATTATACATCCCCAAAGCATCCCCTTTCAACCGATAATCATTAATCGTCAATTTACACAATAAGGTAGGGAAACGTTTCACCGTATTCTTTTCCAACATCTCCCGAAGCCGCGTTTCCCGATCGGCCATCATCTTCAACGTGTCGGGATTTGTAGTACGATTTGTCACCTCGATAATCTCCTTCACGGCATTACTCATCCCGCCCTCCAATTGACTTTCCAATCTATAACGATCCACATCCAACCGGTATTGAAATTTCTCGATATGATCAAAAACATAACGATAAGCTTCAGAATAAGGATCAACGACATATCTCCCAACCAGCGTCCACATATCCCGATCCTGTAATTTTTCCACCGGAATAATTTTCAAATAATCCGTCAGGATATTTCTGATCTCATCCTTCTTAAACGCTCCGTTCAACGCGGCCACGTAATCCCGTATCGTCTCGAAATCCCTCGCCCCACTTTCATACTTTTTCTGCATCGCCGCGAGAGTCTTCCCTTCCAACCCTGCCTTCATCCCGGCGATTAATTCATCCGCCTTATGATAACCGGCCATCTGATGTACCACGTTTCCGTTCTGATCAATTAACAACAACGTCGGGAAACCGATAATATACTCCTTGTATTTCTCTCGTAGCATCTTGCCATCCCCTTTCTCCATATCGTACTTCGCGTTCACGAAATTAGCATTAAAGAAATCCCCCACCTTCTTCTGCGGGAAAATATCTTTCGCCAACCCCTTACACGGTCCACACCACACGGTGTAACAATCCATAAATATCAACCGATTCTGTTCTTTTGCCTTTTGCAGCACCTCACTCCAAGGTTGATTCTCCATGAACACGATTCCCTCTTGTCCTTCATTTTGGGCAAAAACAGAAATCCCCATTCCTGTCAATAACAGGATAAAAAACAATTTTATTTTCATACAAGTAACTATTTACAATACGTATAACTTCCTTATTTTGATTTCAAGCCGATCTTCGCGTAAAGATTTTCGATTGCCTGTTTGTACTCTTCATCTATCTGAGCCTTTACCTTCTCGTCTTTGAACAACCCTTTCATATCGACAAGACGTAATTTATAACGTTCATCATATTTTTTCGCGTACTCCTCGCTTTTCTTTTTATCTCCCAAACGATAATACCCGATAGCTAAAATATCATACGCATTCTCCGTGAAAAGATTAACCTTTCCGTTACTTCTTTCATCAGCCTGATCCTGTTTTTGTTGCATCATCGCCAAGTATTTCTTGATAATATCTTTTTGAGTCTTACGATCTGCAAACTCGATCATGTATTTATACATATCCGGACGGAATGAATACTCATCTCTCGTTGCCTGCAATACTTTATCAGCCTCAAGTATGGCATCCAAAGCCATGATATCCCCTTTCATCCTCACGTCATTAATCGCGAGCTTCGCGTTCAACTCATTAAACCCTTTCACGTTAGCCCCTTGTAACATTTTCTTCAACGTTTCCCCTCTCTCCCGCATCAATAGCAACGTATCCGCATCCGTATTTTTAAGAGTCGTGTTGACGATATCCCGAACGGCATCCGACATTGCTCTCAGTAATCGAGATTCAACATCATACCGATTCACATTGAGTTTACGCTGGTAAGTATCCAGATTCTTCATCACATATTCATATTGTGGCGCATAAACATTATTCAAATAAGGTAAATACATTTCCAGCAACTCCTTGTTTTTCAACGAATCCAACGGCATCGACTCAATATATCCCCTTATAACTCTCTCTTTCGTATCCTGATCATAAGCCACATCAAGCGCTTTACAATAATCCTTTATCAACCCCAACGAACGCTCGCCCGCATTGTACCGCTTTTGAAAAACAGCGAGAGTCTTACCGTCCAACCCGTCTTGTAAAGCAGCAATCAGAGCGTCCGGCTCCGTGTATCCAACCACTTTATGAATAATACTCTCGTCAGCCGGATTAATAACCAGCATCGTCGGGAACCCCGGAATATCACTCTTGTATTTCTTATACAATTCTATTCCCTCCCCCTTTTCCATGTCATACTTACAACATACAAAATTGGAATTCAAAAAATCACCTACCTTTTTCTGAGGAAACACATTTTGAGCCAAACCTTTACATGGTCCACACCAAGAGGTGTAGCAATCCATAAAAATCATTCTTTTCTCTTCCTGCGCTTTCTTCAACACGTTACTCCATCTCTCTCCATCAAGAAATTTAGTTCCTTGTCCAAAAGCACAGCAAGCAAACGTTACAAACACACAAACAAATAATAATTTTTTCATACCATTATCTTTATCAATTTTATCTTATGGAGAGACAGGAAAATCAGTCTCCCCATAAGATTCTTATTCCTGAGCTTCAGGCAACGTTACACCAAAATTCTCTAGAAAATACTCTTTTACAAGTTCAACCTTTTTCTTCACATTTGCATTTTTCGCATAATAAGTCTCCTTCTCAGAAGGTTTCTTAAAAGCAATAAAGGCCACATAATCTCCAAAATCCTGAGCATAACTTGTCGTATACATATTACGTCCATTAGAATTATATTTCCCTCTTCTACCAAATTTCAATATTGCATATTTCCCTACCATATCTGTCGTTGCAGCCACATATTGGTAAGTTATAACAGTCCCACTACTTAAAACCGAACTTGGATTATACCCATCATCACTAATGATAGCAAAATCAGTTGGATAAGGCCAAACTGCAAGCATTCTCTCGACAAATATCGAAACCCAAGCATCCCGTAACTCATCTTTATCCAATTCGTCAAATTGTTTTCCTACCCGTCCAATAATTAACTTACTATTTACCGCATGGGCATTCCAATCACTATACAGTCCCATTAAAGTATCCGTCAAATAAATATTTAATGGCACATATTTCTGGCAAAAATCTTTTGGAAAAACAGAAAGGACTTTTTCCTCTATAAAATCCAATACATCAACAATTTTATCCGTTTTAGCCGGCGAATAAGAAGGTGTCGTAAAATGCGTGGACCAATCATAAGTAAATTCTTCTTCTGTAAATTCATAATGAACAAAGCATCCGTAATTCTCGTACATTTTCTTTATTTTTGAATCAACAGGAGTCTTATCAGTCAACTCGGGTTGAGCTGGAACATCTAGTTTTATATCAGAATCATCATTATCCACACAAGATACAGATATAAAACACAACAACATAAAAATAAATATATTTTTTTTCATATCACTCTATTTTTATTCGTTATTCAGGAAGCCTTATCGGGCGAGCATTATTTAATGTCGAATTAAATTCTCTTTCCAACTGCGGGAAATTAATCACATAGGCTGGGTCTTTTTCTTTCAACTTATACACTTCCCCACCTACCCATGCATGAGAAAGAGCAGGTTGTCCGGTTCTGCGTAAATCCCACCACCGATGGTGTTCTTCAAAACAAAGTTCTCTTCTGCGCTCTTCCCACACGAATTTAATTAACGCATCCGTCGAAGCAAAATCACCACTATTCAAGTCCGTATAAGGTTTTATTCTATGAGAACGTAGTGTATTCAAATAACCTAACACTTTACCTATTTCCGGATTCTCTTTACGGGCGTAAGCCTCTGCAAGAGAAATATACACCTCTCCCGTTCTGAAACTACTCTGATAATCCTCTCCTACAATATTATAATGATCATACTTTATGGGGATATACGGAGAATACCCCGCAGAAGGAGCAATTATCCAATACGAAAAACGTTTATCTCCTTCAATAACATTTCCTGCTTCTGTTTCAACAATTTGATAGTCAAACATAGAAACAATAGAATTAGATGCTGCAGAAGATATACTTATACAATCTCCTGACAAAAGCCCTCCAACATTAAAAACATCATAATGTGATTCCTTCTCTCCGTTATCATACAACCATATAATCTCCGAATTATTTGCCGGATAAATAAACTTATCCTGGAAATTAGACGAGGATGGAGAAGATGTCCCCGTTGATACCGGTTTATTAGTGATATCATACAAGGAACTATTAATTTCTAAAGCTTTTTCTCCATACTCTATGGCCAAGTCAAAATCTTCCATGAACAAGGCTACCCGCATTCCTAATATTAAAGCCGCACCATAATTAATTTCATATATACTGGAAATGTTAGCTTTTTCTAACGAACTTACAGCTTCTTCAACATCTAACTTTATCCTAGTCCATACGTCCTCAATTGTAGCCCGTGGAAACCTTTCCATTGTCGGGGTCGGATCCAAAACTAAAGGAACACAAGGATCTGTTAATTGTGCCTCATTATACGCCTGTGCATAGAAATTAGCTAACAAAAAATATCCAAAAGCACGAGTAAAATGAGCCTGCCCCCTAAGAATCTTTTTCTCGGTCTCTGTTCCTTCCATTTCGTCCAATGCACTTATACAAGTATTCGCCACCAAGACTTGTTTATAAAGATACTGGTAACACCGATCTGTCATCACATCATTTTCAATTTCAGTTTCCCATTTATAAGAATCACCGTAACTTTCAAAATTAGAATCACCAAATCCTCCCCACGAGCCTCCCGCAATAGCGTCAAAATATTCGACATCATCAGTCATATACAATGCGAAAACACTTTTAGCCAAGAATTCTTTAAAATACCCTTCTCCTTGTAGTAGTTCTTTATAATGTTCCACCGTTTTAGGAACAATCAAATCTTGAGAAGTCATCTCTAGAAAGTCATCACAACTAATTACCGTTACCATCAGAATGACTACTAAAATATATTTACATATCGCTTTCATCATATTTTCTTTTAAAATGTTACATTTAATCCTAAAGAATAAGTTCTTGGAATAGGAGTATTGGAATCTCCCGACTCGGGATCACGTCCACGCCATTCTTTGGCTGCAATCAAGAACAGATTGGTTGCTTGAAAATTAAAAGAAATATCCTGTATCTTTATTTTTTCCAAAATTTTAGTCGGTATACGATATAACAGACTAAGATTTCTTAAACGAATATTATCCGTTCTAGCCACCCGAACATCTGTCTTGTCGTACAATTGAGTTCCATAATAAACAGACCCACGACCATCTAATGCACTCTTCTGATTCAGTTGATTATAGGTTCTACTATCATAAAGAGCCGGGAATATCGTGGAATTCTCGTCACCCGCTTCTCTCCAACGATGTTTTAATTCCTTTGTAACATTAATCAACGGGTCAAATATCTTGTAATATTCCTGTCGGTAAATATTAGGCAAACGTTTATGAGCACCAAGAGCGTAAGTAAATCCCAAATCTATCCGAAAATTCTTATATCGGAAATTAAGTCCCAGACTACCGCTAGTTGTCGGATCAAAACGCCCTGATTTCACCAAATCTATCTCCTCTTCATAAAGAGCATAATGAGGATACTTAACACCATCTACTTCTAAATAATTTTTACCCTCTTTATCATAGAATGTCGGATACCCTGTTTCTCCATTTAAACCCGCAAAGCGATAAGAATAAAACGTTCCCATAGGTTTACCCTCTATCAAGGCTGTACCATTCAGCATTTCCGAATTTGTAATATCGCTATCACTATTAGCCGATACAAGTTCATTCTTGTTATAGGAATAAACAAAATTCACACTAAACGCATAATCAATCGTACGTATGGGATAAAATCTAAACGTTAATTCGCAACCACTATTATCAATCCTTCCGCCATTTATTTTAACAGCATCCAAACCCATTGATTGAGAAACTTTTTTACTCATAATCATATCCTCACCTTTCTTATAATAGTAATTGAATTCACCTTGAATTCTATCTTTCAGTAAAGCAATTTCCAACCCTAGATTATAAGATGTTGTTTTTTCCCAACGTAAATCATTGTTAGGTAAATATTCAAAAAATGATTCATTCAGACGAGTCACGTTATTTAATGCCCCGATTTGAATAACTAATTCTGGAGAAGTTCCCTTATCAATATTTCCTTGGATTCCATAAGATGCTTTCAAGGCTAATAATGAAATTATATTACTACCTTTCACAAATGGTTCTTCAGTCAACGTGTATCGCCCGGCAATTGACCAAATAGGTAAGAATCTATATTTGGGATTCTCTCCAAATTTGTTGGAACCATCCATTCGAATATTTCCGTTTAAAGTAACCTTTTCACGCCATGTATAGGCCAGAGTTCCTGCCCATGATACATAATTAGTCAAATTATCCGAGATACGCGGCCGTAGATTCGCCAGTTCTTCAATATACGCAGAAGTCAACATCGGTGTAAGAGTCTGGCCCCGTTCCGGCATCCAACCGTAATATGTTCCACTAAAACCATTCTGTTTCACTCCTCTGATTTCTGAAAGAACAGATGCAGTAATCTCATGATCCCCCCAATGTCCGGCATATCCGATCGTATTACGAACCGTATATGTAACCTGTTCTGTTTCCGACTTATCAATAATTCCACCAACCGGGATTACGCTATTATCTTCTGTCAATGAGTTAGGTTCTATACTTCCGATATTATATTTACGTTTTAAACCTACATAATTTGAAGCTTCTTTAGCATATGAATTCTGTTTAGATTGCTGGTAAGAATATGAACCCAGAAAATCATATCTAAAACCATATTTCATTCTCCATTGAAGATTAAATTGACCTGTTATACCCGCAACCCTTCCGGCAGACCCCGTCTGTCCTAACTCATGCACTATATTATACAGCATTTCCTCTTTAGGAGCCTGACTACTTGCTATTTGCCCCTTCTGTCTTGTTTCATAATAAAACAAAGACCCATCTTCGTTATAACACGGTATTGTGCGGGAAGTTTCATAAGCATATTGATTAGGATTTACAGAACTATGAAAACCGTCGTTGTCCGTAACATTCCCATTTAAACTTACCCCGATAAAAAGCTGGTCACTTAACCAAGAATTTATCTTCATCATCGTTGTATAACGTTTACTTACGCTTCCTTTAGCAGTTCCGAAATTCTGGTCAAAACCTATTGAGGCATAATACCGGGTATCCTTAGACCCACCATTCACACTCAATGTGTGATTATGACTCAAAACATTTCTAAACAATATATCATACCAATCCGTATTACGCTTTGCCATTCGTTGCGTTTCAAGAGAAAAATCCTCATAAGACATTTTACGATTCATATAGTCCATATACAAACCCTCATATCCCAAAGAAACAGGGACACGTCCGTATTCCAAAGAATTTGCAATAATATCCTGAGAAAGCTGAATTCTTTCTGCCGCATTCATCAAGTAAAAATCTCCATAAGAAGGTCGTTGATTAAAGGTCATTGAAGCATTGTAATTTAATTGTGCTTTACCTTCTTTTCCTTGTTTCGTGGTCAACACAATCACGCCATTCGCAGCCTGTACTCCATATATTGCAGTTGCAGAAGCATCCTTCAACACAGTTATCGTCTCTATATCCCGGGGATTAATACCGGCAATGGCATTACCTATCAAGTAAGCCGCATCATCCCCATTAATTTGAGAATAATCTACATTTACCGGATCCTCCAAAATAACCCCATCTAAAACCCAAACGGGCGCTTTAGAAGAAGTAATTGAAGATATACCACGGATACGAATTTTAGGCGTTGCACTAGGTTCTCCCGATGTCTGTACAATTGTCATCCCCGGGATCTGCCCTATCAGCATTTGGTCTATTGACGATTTTGAATTCAGCATCACATCATCAGCCTTTATCTGACTAACAGCACTTGCCGTTTCTCTACGAGATAACGTCGTATACCCGGTCACAACAACTTCATCCATCTCTAATAAATCTTCTTCCATCGTGATAAACCACGTTCCCGTTTTGGGACGACTCTTGAACGCCACTGTTTTAGTTTTCATACCGACGAAAGAAAAAATAAATTCAACATTCGCCGTTGTATCAGGAACCATTATAAAAAATGTACCATCAACACCAGTCGTAACACCTGTAGATGTACCCTTTAATAACACCGTCACCCCCGGTATCGGTTTTTTATTCTGGTCAATAACCTTTCCGGATGTTATTGTTGATTTCGAATCTTTCGATCCTACCTGCAACAATTTCGGAGAGATCACCACAATTTGTTCCTCTATCATATACCACAATTGAGTTCCCTTAAGACATTCAGCCAATACATCTTTCAGATCTTTATTATTGATATTCAAAGACACTTTCCCAATATGCTCTATTTCATTATTACTATACACAAATTCATATCCGGTAAGCTTTGTTATCTCCTTAAAGACTTCCTTAAGAGTTACATTTTTCATATCCAGACTCACTCGCACCTGCGAAAAAGTGTTTGCAGATACAGTGGACAGTCCCATAATCAAAATACAAATAAAGACTTTCATAATTCGAAACATTTTCAGCATGACATTAGATCCCCATCCTATGTCAAAATCTCGATTTTTTTCCATAGATTTGTACAGTTTTAATTATTAATAATTTGCCATTCCCCAATGGCAGTTATCCAACACGGGAGTTTGTTAGAGCAAATTCCCGTTTTTTTATCACTCTAATTGAACAATTAAAGTTCGATCTTTTAGTTCAAACTTTATATTTGTAGTTAACGCTAGCACATTCAAAACCTTGTTTATACTCTCGTACTTGGGCAAGTTGCCCGTGAAACGCATTCCGTGCAAAGATGAATTCTGAACAAAAACAGTGATGTTATACCACCTTTCTAATTTCTTTAAAACTCCTTCCAAAGGCTCATTTTCAAAAACGAAACGCTCATCTTTCCACGCGATATAAGGTCTGACATCTACTTGTTCGACCTTCAATTCCTCCCCCACACGAGTTACTTGTTCTCCCGGACTCAACAGAACTTGCTGTTTATCAAACAAAACTTCCACGGAACCTTGAACCAAGGTGGTTTGCTGATTTTCATCCGGGTACGCTTTTAAATTAAAAGTTGTCCCCAATACCCGCACATCGACTCCCTTCGTCTTCACGATAAACGGTTTCAAACTATCCTTTGCCACCTCGAAAAAAGCTTCTCCTTCCAAAGATACTTGACGTTCCTTTCCAGTAAAATGATCTGGATAATGTATTTTTGAATCGGCATTCAAGGTTACCACGGTTCCATCCGCTAAACACAATACAAACTCGCCTCCACGCGGTACTTGTAAAGTATGCCACTCCACTTCCTTTACCCGGGTTGTATCCGAATACACCAATTTTTTTCCATCATTAACAAAACTCTCCCCTTCAACCCTAGCATGTATTGTATCCCGAATTGATTCTAACTCAATCACCTCTCCCGTGGCCAAAAATAACATCGCTTTCGAACGCCCGTATTCGACAACAGAAGAACTAGCATTCTCGTTATGAATATCATTTCCTATAAAATACCACGCCATTCCCACGCAAAACAGTATTGTCACAGAAGCCGCACACACCTGTATCCAACGACCCACTTTCCGGCGAGGAGCCTGCAACTTAGCCTGAAGTTTCTTCCAATCTTCCACGGAGTCATATCTTTGATATTCCCGCAATCTTTCTCCCACGTAATCATCATCTTGTAATCGCTCAAACAATCTCTGATTTCTCTCATCCAAGCTAAGCCAATCCCCCAACTCCCTCCTCTGATCATCCGTCATATTTCCCTCAAAATAGGCTAAAATGAAACGAAATATCTCCTTCCTTCTATATTTTTTAACGATCCTTTTTTTATATTCCTTTTTTGCCTTCATTTCGGTCTGTTTTTTTCTTTTGTAATCAATCAACCTTCTATTTAATTTATTTGTCTATAGCAACTTAATGTAATATCGGTTCTAAAATTCTACTATCTAATTATTTGTATCATTAATTGATCGTTTTTTTCAATTTACTATTAAAACAGGTTAAGTCGAAAAAGGATGACAAAAAAAGTGAATTATTTCTCTAAACCTGTTCTTCTCGTTTTTTATTGCGTAATTTACGCAACGCAATTTACGCAATTAGAATTACGACCATAATCAAACCTAATAATCCTTTTTTGATAGCCGGCTATCATAGCCCGGAATATTTTTGTGACCGGGAAACAGAATGTATCCTCAACGCTTTGCACAACGAACGTAACTTAACCCTCGTAGCACCACGACGCATGGGAAAACAGGATTAATCAAACACGCATTTTATAAACTGCGGGAGCAACACCCCGAAATTATCACACTTTATCTTGACATATACTCGACACAGAACCTGAATGAATTCGTTCAAGCACTCGCAAGTACTGTACTGGGAAGTTTAGACTCAATCCCGCAAAAAGCGATAAATCGAATCGGTAAATATATAAAAAGTTGTCATCCCACTTTCACGTTCGATGAATTAACAGGAGTACCACAAATAAGCATAGATATAGCCCCGGCAAAGGAAGAAACAACTTGAACAAACATCCCCTCAAAAAAACATCAACATCACCACCGGGTAGAGATGCTGCAACCGGTCACGCAGGTACTTCTTGGCACGTTGACGCTGTGTTTTCACGGTTGACTCGGCCACGTCCAGTTGTTCGCAGATCGTTTTGATATCCAACATCTCGATATAACTCATCTTAAAAATCCGCTTGCATTCTCCCGGTAACTCCTCGACAGCGGCAAAAATCTCCTCGAAGACATCCGTCTCCACCTGAAAACAAAAAACATCTTCCTCTTCCGGGAGTTTCGCCCCTAAACGACGATTCGCCTTTTCCCGGACATGCAACTTTTCCAGATAATTCAACGCCGCATGCTGAACGCAATGATATAAAAATGACTTTAGCGCGTAATGATTCTCGAACTTACTTTTAGATTCCCAAAAACGCAGAAACACCTCCTGCACGATATCCCTGGCTGCTTCCTCATCCCGCACGAATTTATTGGCAAAAAAACAAAGGGAAGCGTAATACTGATGAAATACACTTTCAAATATTTCCGGTTGTTTCACGTTCAGCAAATCCACAAATATTCATTTTAAACGTTAAACTTTTACTACCACACCACGCCTCTCCGCATCAAAAATACATTTTTATAACGAGAACCAACATAATAAACGAAAAAATTATTTAAGCATGATGAATGAATAATAAAACACCATCTATTCTACACCCCCTTTCCCGCAACCAATCCCAGTGAACCAGAGGTTCGTGAACCTGCCACATTCCGTGCAAATCCATGCACGACAACCTGCCGGATATCCCATCCATCAGGCAAGCCCCAGGTCAATCTCCCCGCAACACCCCGGGTTCCTAACGGGATCACAATCCCCAGCATTTCTCCCACTTCCGAAACCACCCCATACAAAAGATCGCTATCAAAAGCATAAGGCATCAACGCTTGCCGTTCCCAACAAAACAACACGCTATTCGCCTCCGCATCCAGCTCTGCCGACAAAGCCGGCTGTCCCAACGGCCCTTCCGAAACCGCCATATCCAACCAATCAAATGTCACCTTCAACTCGTCATCCACTCCAATCTTCATCACGTTAGCCTTCACGAAACGATTAACACCCTCTTTTAACGAGGAACAACAAAACCCAACCTGCAAAGCGGGATAAAAGAAATAACAAACCTCCTGTATCGCTTTCATCCGAACCCTCTGTTTCAACTGCAACAAAGACTTCCTGTCCCGGTGATGCCCACATTTAGCACGTACCACGTTTTGATTATTCAAAACGTAAGTTGTCACGTTCCCGACGGAATTCTTCACCCGTCGGAACAAAACAGAATCAAAAATAGCCATAATCGTTTTATTCTCTGGTTACCTTAAAATATTTACTTGGAGAAAACCGCAACCGATCTCCCGTCCCGAAAAAGCAATACAAGTGAGCCTCCTTCCACGTTTCCCCGAGTAACTCGACCGATGCCCAACAATCTTTCCGGCAAGCCTCAACCCCCGTCAGCATAACCACCCGGAACGGGTCCGGATCAAAAACAGCGGCAACCAGCAGACGATCGGACGATTGAGCCGCCATCGAAACCGAATTATCCATCCACGAAAACTCTACCCGTCTCCCGTCGTACCCCTTCATTTCCAAGCAATAGGGCAATTGCTGGCAACCATGCGACAAACGCAACAAGGAATAATCAATAAAATTCTCCTTACCAAAAGCCATGATATTAAAGTGCATGAACAAGTGATAACCGGATCGGCTTTCCTCCTCTTTAGCCGCTAAATCATACACCTCCTTTAACACCCCGACTTTAACCGATTGATAAAAAGCCTGTATGGCCGGAAACCTCGCCCGTTGCCGTAATTGACTCGCAGTTCGCGGATCAACTACCTTTTCCGGCTTCTTCCGGGCGTAAGTCTTTTTCCCGACCGTGTAAACAATCAAGCCGTCAATCTCCCCTGAACAATTTTTTAACAACGAATCCTCCTGCAGTTCCATAACATGAATTTTTTAAGTTATACATTTCCCCGAACCTTGTCTCGTACATCTCCAGAATTACCCCTGCATCGCTTGTATTTCAACAATTCTCCCCCGTACCACGAATATACAACACGAACCCACCGGAATCCAAATAAAAAGGATAAAATCTTCCATTTTATCGAAGATGAATGCAAGATGAATACAAGATAAATGCTTCATGGTGATAATGAACTACCCATGACATACAAACGGGATAACAAGCAAATATAGCCCAATCCCGGACATTCCCCGGCCAAAACAAGGATATAACACACACAACACATGTTATCTTCACGAAATAACCCGCCCCCCAAATAATGTACCCCTTACTCACATCATCACGAGAATAAACCTCCCGAACACATCATCCCAACGCTACAAGTTCCTAAAAAATAAGGCGGTCTCCTCCAACGTGTAAAATTGAAAATCAGGAAAAAGCGACAAAACCTTAGCACTGGAATAACGGGATTTATGCTGGGACGAACGAGCAGTTTCTTTTGTAAAAGCCGGTTTCTTTCCCGTGAACAAGGCGACAAACGCCAACAACCGCCAAGCCACCCCGGTCATCCACGGACTCATTCGCAAATAAGGCGGGTGCTTCCCCGCAATTCGGGCAATCACGGTAAACAACTCTTTATAAGAATAATTTCCCCCGCAAAGCACAAAACGTTCCCCCCGAATAGCCCGATCACCCGCCAAACGAATCATCAATTCGCAAACATCCCGGACATCCACGTACCCGTTCACACCTTCCGTGTAAAAAGGCATCCCTTTCCGGGCTTGCTCGAACAGCTTGGCACTACTGCGTCCCCGTAAACCCGCTCCTAGTATAATCGCCGGGTTCACGATCACCGCATCCAAGCCCTTACGGATGTATTCCCAAACTATTTTCTCGGATTCTCCCTTGCTTCCCGAATATAGCGAATGAACGGAACCCGGTACTTCCGGCGTCGTTTCATCAATCACAACTTGCTCATCAGGAGCATCGCCCAAAGCGGCAATCGAACTCACGAAACACAAACGCACTCCTCGTTCCAGACAAAGCCGACATATATTTTCGGTTCCCCTGATATTGGTTGTCAGAAGTGTATCCCGATCACTCCCGTTAAAAGAGACCATTGCCGCACAATGGTAAACGGTGTCCACTTTTTCCACAAAAGGATCCACAGATTCCCCATCAAGGACATCCCCAACAACCCATCTCACCCGGGACATTACCTCTTCCGGTGAATCAAAATAACACGAAAAGAGAGCCATCGTCTCCTCGGCGTGGCTCTTTTCTCTTCTTAGCGCGATGATCGTTTCACCGCGTCGTGCCAAATGACACAACAAATGGCTACCCAGTAACCCGGTAGCCCCGGTTACCATTACTGCCAATTAAACACGAAATTTTGTTTCACATCCGGGTGCAAGCTCAAATGCACGGGGCAAGTGTGAGCCACGCGCTCCAGAATTTTCTTCTCTTTCTCGGAATATCCTTTGGCCGGCATGTTAAAGATCACGTCGATCTCCGCGATACGACGAGGTTCTGCTGCCATTTTCTTCGTGATCTCGATCTCGGCACCAGCCAAGTCAATCCCGTTATTCTTGGCATAAATACCCATGATTGTCATGGCACAAGCGGCCAACGAGGTGGAACACAAATCAGTCGGTGAAAAGGCCTCGCCTTTCCCGTTATTATCTGTCGGTGCATCCGTGATAATTTTAGTACCGCTCTGTAAATGCGTGCATTCCAAACGCAAATCTCCTAAATATTTTGCTTTTACTGTTGCCATATCCTATTTCCTTTTATGTTTAATTCTTCAAAGATAATAAATTTCAAATAAAAACACCCATACTCGACAAAATTTGATATTTTTTCGGCAAATCGCGAATTCTAGCACAATTTTTGATATTATCCAAGTATCCCTATTGACACTTTTCTTATGCCGGGTGGCTTTTCATATTCCTACCACACCACACACACGACGGAAGCCACCCGGTTCTTTCAAAACAAATCAATGACTTCCTTTATATATTCGATACGCATCTCCGCCCCAGAGACAAGCACCAAATCAAATCGTATTTCCCGATGGATATTTTTTTGGGTCAGGTAAGCAGCTCCCGCCAGCTGCAAATTTCTTTTCTTCTTAAAATCCAAAAGCTCGAAAAGCGACACCTTGTCATTCTCACGGGTCTTCACCTCCACCACGACAAGCATCTCCCCGTCCAGACACACGAAATCCAATTCTTTGTGTCCGATCTTCCAATTACGCTCTAAAACCGTGTACCCCATATCCAAAAGATACCGGTTCACCTTCTCTTCCCCGTATTTACCCAATTCGTTATGCCATGCCATAGTACAGTCTTCCCCCAATTTACAGCCTAAAAAGAGTTCCGCAATGTTATATAAATCTAGCATAAAAGCAAAATTTTTTAGCCACAAATCCTATACCCCGTATCGTTTTTGGATTTCAAGTAGTTTATTTCGAGAGAGGTTTATTCAAAAGTAGTTTTGAATTCTGAACCAAAATGCCTATCTTTGTAAGGTTTTTGGGAAAAGTAGTAGTTATGGCTAAAAAAAGAGTTTTATTTATATCTCAAGAGATTGTACCTTATCTTCCGGAATCCGAAATGGCAAACATCGGAAGATTCCTACCTCAAGGGATACAAGAAAAAGGTAAAGAAATTAGAACGTTCATGCCCCGTTACGGCTGCATAAACGAAAGACGCAACCAACTTCACGAGGTTATTCGCCTTTCCGGGATGAACTTGATCATCAACGACACGGACCACCCTCTTATTATTAAGGTGGCTTCGATTCAATCTGCCCGAATGCAGGTTTATTTTATTGACAACGATGATTATTTTCAACGCAAACACACGATCGCCGATGAAAAGGGAGCATTCTTCCCAGATAACGACGAGAGATCAATTTTCTTCGCGAGAGGTGTTTTCGAAACGGTACGAAAGTTAAGATGGGCTCCCGATTTGATTTATTGTCAGGGATGGTTCACCGCATTAGTTCCTCTTTACTTGAAGAAAGAGTATCATGATGACCCTGTATTCTCTAAAACGAAGGTAGTTTTCTCTACCTACAACGACCATTTTGAAGGGAAACTGGACGACAAATTCGAAGAAAAAGCAATCACGGAAGGAGTAGCCCGTAAAGACGTGGCCTTATTGAAAGACCCGACCTATACCAATATTAATAAATTGGCTTTCCAGTACGCGGACGGGATCATTTTCAATCACAAGGACGTGGATGATGAACTTCGCAGTTTTGCCGCAGATTTAAAGAAACCGACCTTGGAATACCCGGGCGAACAAAGTTACGTCGAGGCTTATTCCGATTTTTTCGACAAAATAATAGGATAACAGTACAGACAAGCAGCAATGGTTGTTATGCTGCTTGTTTTCATTAATATAAATCATTTAAACTTAGAAATTTATGTGTGGTATTGTGGGATACATTGGGCCTAAAGAAGCCTGTCCGATCTTAATTAATGGTCTGAAACGCCTGGAATACCGGGGATATGATTCTGCCGGAATCGCGTTGATTCACAACAATGACATTCAAGTATACAAATGCAAGGGACGAGTGCAAGACCTCGAACGTCACATGGAACTTGAAGACACCAGCGCCACGATCGGCATGGGGCATACACGTTGGGCCACTCACGGGGAACCGAATGACGAGAACGCCCATCCTCATACTTCCATGAACGGTTTATTCTCAATCGTTCACAACGGGATTATCGAAAATCATGCTTTATTAAAAGAGAAACTACAAGCTCGCGGTTATGTATTCAAAAGTGAAACCGACACGGAAGTATTGGCCAACTTGATCGAATACATCTATTTAAAAGGGCAAATCAACGCGGAAAATGCGGTACGTCTCGCCTTAACTAAAGTAATCGGGGCATACGGTCTGGTGGTATTATGCAAAAACGAACCGGATCAACTCGTGGTTGCCCGAAAAGGCAGTCCCCTCGTGATCGGCGTGGGACAAGGCGAGTATTTCGTGGCTTCCGACGCGACGCCTATCGTGGAGTACACGAAAAACGTGATCTACCTCAATGACGACGATGTTGCCATACTGAAAAGAGACGAGATGATCCTGAAGACCATCAAAAATACCCCTGTTTCTTTAAGTATTCAACACGTGGATATCGATATCGACAAGATCGAGAAAGGCGGTTTCCCGCACTTCATGCTGAAAGAAATTTTCGAACAAGTAAATTCTATATACGACACGATCCGGGGACGCGTAAATATCGACGCTTCGGAAATCTACCTCGGTGGTATTTCCGAAATCATCCCCAAGATGGTCAACGCCCACCGTATCATCATCATCGGTTGCGGAACCTCATGGCATGCCGGAATTGTCGGGGAATACATGCTGGAAGAATTTACCCGTATCCCGGTTGAAGTGGAATACGCTTCCGAATTCAGATACCGGAACCCGATTATTGATGCCAATGACATCGTTATCGCCATTTCCCAAAGTGGAGAAACAGCCGATACGCTAGCCGCCATCAAATACGCCAAGGCTCACGGAGCCACGGTTATCGGAATATGTAACGTGGTCGGTTCAAGCATCGCCCGCGAAACGGATGCCGGGGTATACACGCATGCCGGCCCGGAGATCGGGGTTGCCTCCACGAAAGCATTCACGGCCCAGATATCCGTTCTGGCCATGATGGCCTTACAAATCGGACACCGCAAAGGCACTTTATCCGATAGCGTCTACAAAAAATACATCCACGAATTATACAACTTACCGGATAAGGTAAAAGCCATTCTGGATAAAAACGATAAGATCAAAGAAATTTCAGCCACCTACAAGGATTCCACGAACGCCATCTATCTCGGTAGAGGGTGTCAGTTCCCGGTAGCCCTGGAAGGCGCGTTAAAATTGAAAGAGATTTCTTACATTCACGCGGAAGGATACCCGGCCGCCGAAATGAAGCACGGCCCGATCGCGTTGATTGACGAAAACATGCCGGTATTCGCCATCGCCACGAACGATAACTACTACGACAAGATTGTTTCCAACATCAAAGAGATTCAATCTCGTAAAGGACACGTGATTGCTCTGGTGAATGACAATGACACGCAAGTGAAAAAACTGGCAGAACATGTGGTAGAAATTCCCGAGACGTTGGAATTCCTTTCACCGCTTCTGAACGTGATTCCATTACAACTTATCTCCTATCACATTGCCGTGATGAGAGGCTGTAACGTGGATATGCCGCGGAACTTGGCAAAATCGGTTACCGTGGAATAGGAAAAAGGTCAAAAGTTTATAAAGTCCATAAGGTCCATAAAGTCATTGACCCTGCGGGCGCTTTTTTAACGGTAGCAGAAGCTACCGGACCTTAACGACAAGCGATACTAAAAAATCCGGAAACTGGTCATGTTTCCGGATTTTTTTATCGGCAGCATCGCTGCCTTAAGAAAAGCGCCCGCAGGGTCAATGACTTTATAAACTTTATGGACTTTATGGACTTTATAGACCTTTCATCCTCTATGCTTCCAGCGTCTTCTGCCACTTCCACGCATTCTTCATCGTCTCCTCAATTGGCGTGGTTGCCTTCCAACCCAGTTCTTCATTCGCCAGCGTGGTATCAGCCCATACCTTCTCGATATCCCCCGGACGACGGCCTACAATCTTGTAATTCACCTTTACCCCGGTTGCGTGCTCGAAAGCATGAATAATTTCCAGCACGGAAAGAGCCTTTCCAGTTCCGATATTGAAAAACTCGTAATTCTTCTTGTTTTTCCCTTCCAGCAAACGCCGGATAGCCACCACATGAGCTTGAGCCAAATCAACCACATCAATATAATCGCGTAATGGGGAACCGTCGGGCGTGTCATAATCATCACCGAACACGCTTAACTGTTCACGGATTCCAATTGCCGTCTGTGTCAGGTAAGGTATCAGGTTATTGGGAACCCCGTTGGGCAATTCACCGATAAACGCCGTCGGATGAGCCCCGATCGGGTTGAAATAACGCAATGCCAACGCCCTCATCCCCGGTTCCACCCGCATCAAATCCCGGATAATATCTTCGCTCATCACCTTCGTGTTCCCGTAAGGGGATTCAGCCTCGTGACGGGGAGTCTTTTCAGTTACCGGAAGTACGTCTGCCTGACCGTACACCGTACAGGAAGAAGAGAACACCAGATTCGGCACGTTAAACTCCCGCATGGCAGACAACACGTTCATCAGCGAATTCAAATTATTATAATAGTATTCCAATGGTTTGCTAACGGACTCTCCCACCGCTTTCAAAGCAGCGAAATGGATCACGGCCTTGATATCCACGTGACGGGCGAAAAAGTCCCTCGTGACTTCCCGATCCGTAAGATCAATTTCCTCAAATTCGGGACGGATTCCCGTGATCTTTTCTATGCCGTCCAACACGTCCAAACTCGAATTAACGAGGTTGTCGGCAATAATTACATCATACCCATTCTTCTGAAGTTCGACCACCGTGTGGGAACCTATATACCCGGTACCTCCTGTCACAAAAATTTTCATACACCAATAATTTTATCTGAATTTATAACATTCTGAGTGTCTGTCATAGACACAACAAAGTAAATAATAATAATTCAAATTGCCTAAAATGAGTTTGAGAACCTTCCGTTTTTTCTTACCTTTGCCGCATGAATAAATACGTTGAACATATCGAAGAATTGCTCTATCTACATGATTGCGTGATCGTTCCGGGATTCGGAGGGTTCATTTGTGACTACACATCCGCAACCATTAACGAGAAAACGGGGATGATCGTTCCCCCGGCAAAACGGGTCGTGTTCAACAAACATCTGAAACAAAATGACGGGCTTCTGATCGACTGGGTTGCACGTAAGGAACAGATCAATTACGAGAAAGCACAACGACGTCTGGCTCTGTTTTGCGAGGAGATCAAAGTCCGGTTAAATCAAAAACAAAAAGTCGATTTCGGAAAGATCGGCACCTTCTCGGTAGATCGTCGCTTCAACATTATTTTTGAATCCGGGAATTACAACTTCCTGCCGGATGTTATCGGAATGGAGTCCCTGCCCGTTATTACCGCTAAGGGTAAAAAAGCACGCAAAGTAAGCGAAGAATACATTAACACCGAATCCGGCAACATCGTCACCCGTTTGTTCAAATTCGGACTTTCGGCAGCCGTGATCGCCGGCATTGTGGTGATCTCTCAACAAGATATATTCCAGGGAGACGGCACTCAGAACATGACCAACATGCAACCGACCCCGGTTAAGAATCGTACCGTTCAAGTGGAAGAACCCGCCGTGATCTCTCCCGCTTGTGATTTCGTGGATTTCGATCCGGTTATTGATTTGTCCGGGAAGTCAATCTCACGATAACGACAATCAGATAGGCAGGGAAAACGATAAACAACGCCTGCCATTTCAACAAAACAAATAGCAAGACAAGTATCCCCCAGAACATCCAATTCAATTTTTTCTTGAAATCATAACAAGATATCAGAATATAAACAGGAATCATACAAGATAACGCTTTCACACCCCAAACCGCGAAACCAACAAGCACGGCTCCCAAAAAGCAGTACAAAAGACTATTCCCCTTCCAGGAGAAGCTGGTCAACTTCAACGAAAACATCGGGATTTCACTGATTAACAACACGGCCAACACCAACGCTAAAAGCGCCAACAACCACGGTTTTCCCCACATTCCCAAGAAGAATGCCTCCTCATGATAGCGAGTAAACACGAGCATCACCCAAAACAAGGCGTTTGAAGGCGTCGGCAAACCGATAAAAGATTGAGTCTGACGCACGTCCAAGTTAAATTTAGCCAAACGGTAAGCCGAAAAAGCTGGAATCACCAATGGAACGCACATGAACACCCGTTCCCAAAGCTGAATAGTAGCTATTCCTCCTTCCCCGTGAACTAAATCGTGAATCAAGAAAAAAGCCAACACAGAAGGAACCACCCCGAAGCTAACCACGTCAGCCAACGAGTCAAGTTCTTTTCCCATTTCCGACTTCACGTGTAACAAACGGGCCGCGAAACCATCAAAAAAATCAAATACCATAGCCAAGATCACCAACCACGCGGCAATATACAACTGCCCGTTAAACGCGGCATAAAGGGCCACCGTTCCGGACGTAACATTCATACAAGTAATCAGATTGGGTATATGTTTCTTCATCGTATTATACTTTTTATGATCCGAACACGAAAATACTTCTTTTTACGATAGATAAACTACATTTTTATTACTTTTGTTGCAAAATAGTTAGAGACATGGCTAAATTTCTCATTATCAGATTCAGCTCTATCGGAGATATCATTCAATGTATGAACGTTATAAATGGTATCAAAAACCACTTCCCCGATGCTGAAATTCACTGGATAGCCCGCAAAGACATGGGTTCCTTTCTTAACATGGACAAACGTATTGATCGGGTCTGGGGATTTGATAAAAAAACAGGATTCAAAGGGTTATTACAAATGGCCCGACAACTGAAAGCCGAGAAATTCGACTATATCTACGACGCTCACAGTAATATTCGTTCCAACATATTAAAAGCCGTGTTGCTCCCACCGTTCTATCACCTTTTCCCGAGAGGGCCCCACTACACGCTGAGACGCAAGGATCGTTGGAAACGTTTCTTGCTGTTCAAATTGGGGATTAACAAATTCGACAAACCGTTCCGAGGAATCATATCCTACCGGAAACCGTTGGCTACCTGGGGTATTACCAACTTCGAATCTCATTACAACGATTGGAACTTCCCCGCAGAATTCGAGGAACGTTTCCAACACACCATCACCCCGAAAACCATCACACTTGTACCTTCCGCCAACTGGGAAATGAAACGATGGCCGGTAAGTAACTGGCAACAAGTGATCCAACTTATGCCGGATCATCGCTTCATCATACTGGCAGGCCCGACCGACACGTTTTGTGAGACGATCAAAGCCATCGCTCCCGAACGGGTCAACAACCTGGCAGGCAAAACGACCTTACTCGAATCCTGCTACCTGGTAAAACAATCCAACCTAGTAATCAGCGGGGACACGGGATTCCTTCACGCCGCCGACCTGTTCAACACGAAAGCCATCGCCCTTATCGGCCCGACCGCCTTCGGTTTCCCTACCGGCAAACAAGTCAAAGTAATCGAGGTAGACCTTCCCTGTCGCCCCTGCACGAAAGACGGCCGAGGCAAATGCAAGCAATCCACGTGGCAAAAATGTATGGTCGACATCCTCCCGCAACGGGTTGTCGAAAAAGTCAAAGTAATTTTAAATCCTATTAATTCTGTGATTTAATGATTTTAGATTAGATGATTCCAACCACGCAATTCCTACACACTTTTTTCATAATCACGGAATTATTCAATTAGCAATCACGGAATCTTCTCATCTTTTAGTTTTTAGCTTTAACTTTTATCTTTCTTGTTCGGCAAAGGTCCTCTGACTTTATGGACCTTATGAACTTTCGGACTTTATAAACTCATTTTTAGTTTTCCGTATGCTTCAACACCACGTAAAACGTCGTTCCCTCATTCTCTACACTTTCGAAAGTAATAGACCCGCCCATTGATTCGATAATCTTGTAAGACATCGCCAATCCCAACCCCGTACCACCGGATTTAGTCGTGAAATTCGGCTCGGATATCCGGTCTTTAATACTCTCCGGAATCCCGCAGCCGTTATCCTTAACCAACAATATAATCTTTCCCAGTACGGTCTTCAACCTTACCAACACGTGCCCTTCCCGGCCTTCGGGAATACTCTGTTCAGCATTCTTAAGCAAATTCACGACCACCCGGTTCACCTGTTCCCGGTCTCCATACACGAAAACATCCGGATCGATATCACTCTCCATTACCGCCACATTCTCATGAAACAACTTCACGCATCCGTTCACCAACTCGCTCAAATCGAACCACTCGTTATTAGCCACCTGCAACTTGGCAAAATCAGAAAAAGCCGAAGCGATAGAAGCCATGTGATCAATCTGCTCGATCAACACGGCAGATATATCCTTAAAGCGTGATCGCACCTCCTCGATATCTCCATTTTGGAGCGTACGCTGCATAAATTGAAGATTCAATTTCATCGGGGTCAACGGGTTCTTGATCTCGTGCGCAATCTGGCGAGCCATTTCCCGCCAAGCACTCTCCCGTTCGGACTTCGCCAGCTTCTTCACGTTCGCTTCCAACTGATCCACCATCTCGTTATACTCTTTTACCAACATCCCGATTTCATCCCGTTGGTGATACACGATCTTCTCGTTCTTCCCCCCGACACGCATCTGGCGCAGCTTCTCGTTGACCACCTGCAAAGGCTTCGTGATCCGCTCGGCAACAACACTCGACAAGATAAACGCTAACACCATCACGATCATGGCAATATTCACCGCGATAATCACGATCAACAGAATCTCCTTATTCAAATCCTCCCCGCGGGTGAAATACGGAATACTCAACACGTACTTCTCCCCGCCCTCCAACACCAACGGCATGTATACCGCCATGTAAGTCAACTCCATGATATCCTCGTCCTGCACGAAATTCATCTGCCCCTTCCTGATAATCTGGTCGTAAGCTTTCGGGTTCAACAACGTCCCGTCAAATCCTTTCTCGAAAATCATGGGGCGGGAAGTCGATACCAGCTTTCCTTCCCAGTTATAGATATTTATATCTACCCAAAGCATTTCTGACAATTTCTTCAACTTACCCAAAATCTCCGGGCATCTTTCCGCATCCACGCACTCATTATGTACCAACTCGTCCGTTATATACCGGGACAACTCGATCACCTTCAAACTATGTCGCCGCCCGAAACTCTCGGCATTCACGAAAATACTCATGATCGTCATGATCAGGAACAATATACCCATCAAAGAAATAATATTCCGCTTGATCCGCATTTTCAGACTCGTCTGCCGGAAATTCCCCCAACCTCCATCAAACCGGAAAAACATCCCGTAAGAAGTAAGTATCGCACTGACAAAAATAGCGTACAACAAATTCAGGTAATACAAGGCAAAAACATCATTCGCCAAACTCACGATACACACCCCATCACCCTCCACGGGTATCACCAAATGAGAATGCTCATCCAAATTCCGAAGTCTCGCATGCTCGATCTGCCCGAAACGCTCCACGCTACGGGGATACATGTAATCTCCCTTGGAATCAATCAATACCCCATTCTTGTACTTGGCATAAGAATAAGGATACGGGACCTCTTGCTCCACACCAATCTCCCTCGACAAAATCTGAGCATACCCGATCCCCTCATGTCTGTTCTTGGAGTTAAAACGGATATACACGCAAGTACTTCCCCGAGAAGTCGGAAACGAGAACCGACCGATATACGACACGATTCCGTCAAAATTATCTATATTAAAAAACGACGTATTTTCCACCCGTACCCCGATACTGTCGATAATCCGATCATAATACTCGTTACAGCCAAACTTCACGTGTCCGGGAGTTAATAATATAGTATCCCTTGGATCACAGATCATCGCCTCGCAAGCATAATAGAACCCGGTCATATCCAGAAGTTCGTTTGAAATATACTCTGACAAAATATCGGAATCACCCACTTTCACCAACGAATCCAACTTCGGGCTTTGCTTGATTTCCGTATTTATCTCGACAAGCTTACGCTCGAAAATAGGATCGACTTCCCGAATAAGCTCGGTTGCAAAACGAGCACGAACCTCCTGTTCCCGGTGAATTTCATTACTTTTTGCCAGAAAAATAATATACACACAGACCACCACCAACGCGATCATAAAGATACTTTTCTGCGTGTCCAGCTTCATCAGGTAAACCCCCAAGATAAACAACAGGTAAAGCGACAAGGGGAAAAGACACTCCAGTGGCGACAGGGAAAAATCGAAAAAATAACAAAGCGCCGCACAAAAAAGGATGACCACCGTAACTCCCACGAAAGCCTGTCCCACAGTGAACAGATTCTGGAAATAACGCACAGAACTATTAATCAGCACGATAAATCCCATTCCCGCGATAATCAACGTGATAAACGCCACGATAGAAGAAAAATCAACATTGATCAAACGGGCTATATTCAAACTGACCTGTGTACTTTCGATCAGCGCATTAATCGAAAAATGTAACAAGTTCGTGTAAAAAAACACTCCCATCACGAAACCGACAAGAAAAATATACTTGTACCGAATCAACCGAGGTTCGTTATACTTGATCCGCAATTTATTGAACGTGATAAAGAAATAGTGTGCCAGACAGAACATCGTCACGAACAAATCCCCGACCGACACGATAAACTTTCCCCCGATCTGGCTAGTCGTAAATATCGAAAGACCATAAAGAGTAGGCGGGATCTTACAATGCACCATCACGACACGCAATACCCACAAACAAATCAAGAACCCGACAACATGAAACAATTGCTCCCGGAACGACTTGGAACGATCAAGGGATATCTCGTAGGCATAAAACAGCAGGTAGAGAAATAAAAAATAAAGCACCAGCAAGAAATAATTAGGCATAGTATCCCCCTGTTCCACCTTGCTTTCTATCCGGAATAAAGCCCTCCCGTCACGATTATACACAAGTTCCCCGCTATTCTCCCACACGTCCCGGATAATCACCTTGCTGGCATCATCCAGATTCTCCCCCAGCGACGGATTAAAATGACTCTTCACGTAATTACTCGAATACGGGTAATCCTCTTTTATAAACAAGAGCGCGTAATAACTCGTGTCCCCCACGACATGCTTGCGGACATCAAAATAAAGATTATTAATCTTCACCAAATCGCCCCCGTTCGACAATATTTCATACAAATGAGGGTTCCCTATCCTTTCATTACTCCAATATACCAGTTGATCCCCGTGAAACCCCACCAGAACCGTCTGACTGCTTTTCCACTCGATCTTCTGTTTTCCCCGGTATTCATCCAGTTTCCGCAACTGGTCATCTATCCGTTTCTCCTCGAACTTCAACCGCTCTTGAAAAAGAAACAACTTCTTATCTATCGACCAATCATTCAATGAATATTCCCACAAGGAAGCCACTCCAAGGCAAAACATGGCAAGTGCCAGCACCAGCCAGAATTTTTTCATACTCTTTACTCTAGATTTATTCATGATGATAAGGTTCTCCTTTCAGTATAGTCATTGCCCTGTATAATTGCTCCGTGAAGATCATCCTCACCATCTGGTGAGAAAAAGTCATCTTGGATAATGATATTTTCATGTTCGCACGCTTGTACATCTCTTCCGAAAACCCGTAAGGCCCCCCGATAATGAACACAAGTCGCTTGATACTTGTCAGCATCTTCTGTGCCAAAAAATCCGCGAAAGCCTTCGAAGTATATTCATTCCCCCGCTCGTCCAGCAAAACCACGTAATCAGCCGCTTCCAGTTGTCCCAACAACAACTCCCCCTCCCGTTCCTTCTGTTGCACCTCGCTCATGTTCTTCGTGTTCCGCACATCCGGTATCACCTTCATCTCGTAAGGAATGTAATATTTCAACCGTTTCTCGTACTCGGCAATTCCCGCCCGGACAAACTCCGCATCTGTCTTTCCTATCACTAGCAAACAAACTTTCACGACACCAATTTTATCAATTATACTAATAACTTCATCTACACACAAATGTAGATAAATTTACGGTATCTCCCACCCCTCCCTAAAAAAAAGCACACTAATATTTGCCCAAATTTCAAGAAAACACTATATTTGCACCCGTTAAAGGCTAACCTCTTTGACACACGCAAGTGTAGGTCCTATAGCTCAGCTGGTTAGAGCACCTGACTCATAATCAGGGGGTCCTTGGTTCAAGCCCAAGTGGGACCACTTAAAAATGAAGCAGTTACAAAATCAAAAATGTAACTGCTTTTTTATTTTTAGTGTGAAATGAGGGTGTTTCGGGTAGGATGTTTAAACCATGTTTAAACCAGATTTTAGATAGTGTCCCCAAAAGTGTGTAAATTCCGGTACTCCACGGTAAACCCAAAGAAAATTAGCCAAATCACACTACAAAAAAATACGAAACAGGAAATCGTTTTTCTTGTCATAATCAAAAATTATTTTGTAATTTTGCACAATAATGGATGACGGCTTTTTGTGCCGTGATTTGTATTTTACAGTTCAATTATTTCATTTTTTAATTATGAAGCGCCTACATCCAACTGGAAAATCTTTCGGCGGTGCGGCTCCCCCCGGGCAGCATGAAGATGTGGTGCGCATAGTTTCCCACTGACGATTTTCAACCGCAGCTAGAAAATGGCAGCCACAGGTGCGTTTTCACGTGTCCGATAGGGTTGCCGGCGGAGAGTTCTTTGACATGTTGGTCGTGATTTCAGGGATAGATTTTTTTAATTATAAAATGAATTGTAAACTTAAACTGTAAAAATATGAATAGAACAAACCCATTAATATTATCCGCACTCCAGTTATGGGCTTATGATCCTGATAGTGAAGTTGCGAACGAATACCCGGCAATCGGGTTATTTGATGAGCGCCACGACTTCCCTATGGCCCTAACTCAATCGGGAATGGCCGTGTTGCTTACATTCTTAAACGGGCGTAATCACTCATTAGATACTTTTGTCGGCATTAGGCGTTCGGTTACGATTGTTATTGTCGATGTTACCGAAGAATGCGTGGTGAGCGCAACCCAAATTCGCGTTAATATTCCGCGAAACAGGCTTGCGGGTGTATTTCGAGCCGATCTTCCTTTTGCTTATCCTAATATCAAAACCGACCACACCTACAAGGTGATGGTGCGTGACGTCTCGAGCGGACAGATGCTAGGAGAATCCTTTTTTCACATGTATGATCCTCTTATCTTGGGCAAGGAGCCACACCTTTGGTACTCGGCAAGCAAAGGCTGGGTTCTTCCACAGTTCGAATATGGCATGTATAAATCTGTCGATAGTGAGAAACTGGGAGTTGTTTCGGTAAGGTTCAACCTTGAATCCCATTTCAAGAACGAGCCTTACCTTGTCCCCGAGGTGGAGGTCAGGGTTTACCTGCCGAATGGAAAAGTTGAATCCAGATTTTTTCGTCCGGAATGTGACGACTATGATATGCGCGAGTATCATGTCACAATGCCTGTCCACGTGAACCACGATAATCGAGGTGTTTGCTATGCGGAACTTTTGTGTATGGATTACGCTATTGCCGGATTCGTGTTCAGCACGAATGGCCCCACCGAGTCCGGTGCATGGGAGGGTAAGGAACTTACTTGTCTTGGCGAGTATTCGCTCGAGGAATGTGTAAATCGTTTCCGGTTATGTCTCCAGGACAAAGCTGTTGATTCTGGCGATGATGACTTTGAACGGGCTCTCCAGAACTTTATCTCTCTAGAACCTGAGGACAAGGATAGTATGGAGGACGATAATGAAGAAAACGGGAACGATTCTCTCCCCGATCCGGCACAACCGGATGCAGACGACTCATTGTTGACTTCCCTAGAATATCTGATCGGTCTTAAGACTGTAAAAGAAAAATTGTTAGTTTACGAAAAAGTGGTGCGTTTCAATAAAATGCGCGAAGAGTGCGGTTTACCTGTAATATCAACATCGCTTCACGCTATGTTTCTTGGTTCCCCGGGAACGGGAAAAACTACCGTCGCGAAGATGATGGGAGCCATGCTCGCGAAGGCGGGGATACTTTCCCGTGGCCATGTTATCACGAGGGAGCGGGCAACACTCCTGGGACCCAACTATAGCACGGAGGAAACCAATACTCTGAAAGCCATTGAAGAAGCCCAAGGAGGAGTCCTACTGATCGATGAGGCGTATCAATTATTTCAACCAAGCGACCCGCGCGATCCGGGAAAATTTGTCATCGAGACATTGATGACAGCGCTTGCAGATGAATCGCAGCGAGATTGGATGTTGATTCTTGCCGGTTATCCTGACGAGATGAAACGGATGTTTGACATGAATCCGGGGCTTAAATCCCGAATCCCGGATTCCAATATTTATGTTTTTGACGATTTCTCGGAATCGGAACTTATGGAAATCGCAGAATGTTATTTCGAACGCCATCAATACTCGCTCTCGCCTGACGCCCGTGTAGCTTTGACTCAAAGACTCGGTTTTGACTATTCTCAACGGGATAAGGGGTTCGGCAATGCCCGTTATGTCGTGAACATGATACAGACTGAGATTCTTCCAGCTATGGCTGTCCGCGTCGTTTCTGCGGGTTCTGGTGAGGCTCAAGCATTACACGAGATTCAGTCCTGCGATATTCCACAGCCGGTAAGCCCAGTACGTGCCACCCGCCCTCGTATAGGTTTTTGTGCTTGATAAATATTTTACAAAAATAAGTTCATAATGTTCATCAAACCTAACAAAACAAAAATCGAGGAGGTCCCTATTTTTCCTCCTCGATATTTTAAGTTTTCGATACATAACCTAAAACCACAAGTACGAGTAAACTTTTTTCAGGGTAATACACCACAATGCATGATAAACAATTTTGATTCAATCTGCTATTTCCGAGAGCAATTATTAAATTTGCCACGTCATAAACAAGGTAATAGAACCATAATTCTATCGTAATCATAAAGTAATCCTACCCCTCTCTCGTAGATGCCTCGAAGCTTCACCAGAGCTTCAGCGTTTTCCGTTATTCGAGCTACGGCGAAGCTTCGAAGAAGATTCAAAGGAAGGGTAGGATTACCCTAGGATTACCTCTGATTTACTCATGAATTGCTTACAAGATAAAATCTAGTTCATGGATTAAAGATTAATTAATGTATCTTACCTGAACACACTTCATTATTATCAACTCCCCCCTCTCTTGCTAATCAATTTTATAAATCAACTAACAATCAAGGCTATAAAAAAATTATGACAAGAAAGGAGCGGAAGACCCATGATCCTTCCGCTCCCAAAATCGCCACGATCTTCAAAACATTTTAATACATCCTAAATTGTACCTTTCCAAAGTACAATTAAATTTATCACTTAACGTCTTTCCCTGTACCGGACATCTTTTATCCGGGCGAAGCCGGAATATTCCACTCGTTTTGTTATAGAATTATTCACGCCATCCACTTTATAGAATCCCAACTTTCCTCCGTTCACACCACTAACACTATTATCATAAGTACCCACCATCAATTCGAATTGACGGGCCATAAATTCTTCCGAGGGTTCCGGCCACCAATAATTATTATGATACAAATTAAATTTCAACATAGTCACTTCTTCGTTGGCTCCCAAATTGATATTTTTCATTTCATAAGTCATATTGGTTCCCAAATTATGCAAATACACTTTGTTTCCCACACCGTAGAACATATAAGGGAACTGAGAATGGAAAGCAAAGACTGTGGCTTTATCGAAATCTGGAGCGTTCAAATTTTCGTATTTACTCTCTTGCACGAATCCCGTTCCGCTCATATTAATTCCATATATAACTCGTTTCCCGGAAGCGTTTTGCAATATGGCGTACACCAAGCCATTCGAATAACGAGTTCCTTCCATGTAAACCAAATCCATTCCGGTTTTAAAGTCAAACAATCCTCCGACTTCCGGATTAGGAACAGGTGTCAATATCTGGTTAACGTCATTACTTGTCGGGCTCTTGAAGCTCCAACCCACAAAACGTTTATTATCTATATCATAGAACAAGGCGGCCGTACTGTTTCCCGGGTAACGAACCATACTTATACCAACATACGGGGCGACACGGTATTCGGGGGACTTCCCGCGAACAGAAGTATTGATTGGCATTTCAAAAGCCGCTCCCGCAGCCGTTACTAATGCATAAACATTCCCTTTATTTGAAACGGCAAAAATAGCACGTGCAGTAGGAGGGCCCATGTTTGCCAAGGGCATATATTCAACGATGCTTTCATCCGGATCGCTTGGTGCTACAATAAAGTCTGTCGTGTAAATGTTATACATATCACTCGTCTCGAAGGTATTCTGGTTAAGTTTGTAAGCACCTTCTTCCGACATGAGATAAATAACATCCCCCGTGGCAACAGGTGCCGGATAGAATCCGATCTTCGTTGCTTTTTTCAGATCGGGAAGTCCTAACAAAGACAACAAATCATAAGCGGGTTCAATCCGATCTGCTGAAATAACGGAAATCATATCCATCCTCACACGTTCTTCTTCACCCTCGTTACACAATACCAACCAACCTTCGTACGTGGAAGAAGTCACTTTCACGTCAAAAGTCGTAGAATACTCGATAGAGGAACGTTTATCTTTTACCGCAAACCACACGACATAATTCCCCGATGGGATTGAAATTAACGTATCCAAATTTAACGATTTAGACGGATTCAAATCTACCCATGCTTCATTATATAATTGGCTTCCTCCCTTTAACTCCAGCTTATAAGAAAACTCGAAATTAGGATTTCCATCCTTAATCTCTCCTTCCAATGAAGAAATCACCTTCGGTTGGGCAACAATATGCTCTATACCTCCAAGAATTTCAAGCGTTTCGGGCAAGTTCTCTATTTTAATTTCTGCCATCTCGCTATAATCATAATTCCCCTTGTCGTCATAGCACGACATCAAAAAGAGAATGAACGAGAGTAATATTACATTTTTTATTTTCATATTGACAATTCTTTAAACAATTATTGATAATCAGAATAATCCACCTCGTAGTTCGGGGCCAATTGCATATACTTCCCATCCGAATCCGTTACAGGATTTCCCGCATCAGCCTGCTCTTGTAAATAAATTCGCACGGTTCGAGCGAAGAAGGGAAGTCGTGCAGATTGCATTTTATACCCGTAAGAGTTAGCATATTGCCAATCTATCGGGGTTAACCCGCACACTTGATTCACCACCTGATACTTCTTTGCCGTCCATTCTCCAAAATAGTCCTTTTCCGCGTAATTTTTCCAGAAATTGGGTTGCGTATACATCTCGTTAAATGTGAAAACATAACGAACACCACTAATTTGCTCTCCTTTTGCCGTGTAAAGATTCGTGTTTTTATAGGTTTCCAGATAACATTTAAAATGTTCATTCTCTTGCAAACGAAGCACTATTTTCAACGTTTTCTCTAATAAAGTCTCCGTGCGTATGATACGAACCGGCACCTCCGCTTTACTTGTTCCAGCCTTAATTACCAGCGAGTCTAACTCGATCTCGAAATCTTTCCCTTCAACAGCTGTCGTTTCTTCCATATCAACGACAACCTTAAATGGCCGGTCATAATCGACCACTTTCCCCATGGTCAAAACAGGTGCATACAGCATGTGACTCCTATAATAAGCATTCGCTCCGGCAAAAGAAAAATCGGTCGAATCACCATAATATTCCGTTGTACTACCATAAACAGCATTTGTCAATCTCTGGAAATAAATTCCTGCATCATCGCTAGCGAACACTGGAATTTCTTTTTTATCGCAACTCCACAAAAAGGGAAATGATATTAGCGCAAATAATAATATTCTCAATTTCATAATTCTTGTTTTTAACGATTTTCAATTTCTCCCGCCGGTAACGGAATGGTAAACTCAAAATAATTCGCTCCATTATAATTATATCCCGCTTCATCAATCCACAAGTAATCCGTATTTAACCTCTTGTGCAAGAAGAAAGTTTGTCCTTCTCCCCAGAATTCACGTGCATATTCGTTATTCAATTTCGTTCGCAAATCTCTTTCACTATTCACGGGCAAAGCTGGTAAACCGCGTTTAGCCCGTATTTGACTCAACCACTCGTATCCATCTGCTAGAACGGGTTCACATTCGGCCGCGATGTAGTATACCTCACTCAAACGGATTAATGGCATCAACACGGCATGAAAATATTCCAAATCCTTGTCCGGCTTATCGGGATTCTTCTCGTCTTTAGGTTTATCAATCTTTTTATACTTTATAAAAATATCTCCCTGTACCCCCACGCTAGTAGCGGTTTTCCAATGTGTTTGATAACGATAATCCGGACTCTCGTTGCCAAAAAGACTACTCAACACGAAATTGGGTTTAGGCTGTAAGAAATTATTCCCGGCTGTCTCGTCATCAAAATAATACGTGTAAATATCTGCCCGGGCTTTATCATAGAACCCCATCAATACCTCGGTAGAGAAAACCCGATCGGGAGTTCTTTGGTTAGCTAACAATTTATTCGGATCCACCGCGGGAAAATGTTTAGCCACATTTTCATCTGTCAACAACTGGCGAGCTGCCGTTAATGCATTCGCTTTATCCCCTGCATACAAATACGCCCGGGCTTTTAATGCCAAAACAGCATAATAATTGAATCGCAATTGACGATAGCGCAAGTACACTTCCTGATCTTCTTCCAGTGAAGCCATAGCCCCCTGTTCGATCACGGGATCATTCCCCTTAAGCAGTTGTTCTGCGGCATTAATATCCCGCAACACTCGTCCCATTACCGTATCGGCCGCCAATATAGGTAACGCCGAAACTTTATCCGATTCATTATAAGGGATTGCCTCCGCAGACGGATTTTTCACATACACGGGACCAAACAAGCGCAACATATCCAAATGCAAGAAAGCGCGCAAGGCCAAAGCCTCTCCCGTCAACACCTTCTTTTCCTGCTCGTTTAATACCCCGGTACTAATCTCCAAGTTTTTAAGCAACACGTTACAATTTAAGATCGTGGCGTAAGCTGACGACCAAATACTCGACAAATTAGCCTCAACAGTTTCATCCGTGTAATCCGGTTTCACTAAAGCTGTATAATATTTATTCACGGATAGCGGCGTGTAACGAAAAGCGAGGATATCAATCATCTCGTAAGTAAGATTCTTGCCGTAAAGTGTTGAACCGGCTAATTTATTATATATCCCGTTTACGGCTGTATAGAAACCGCCACGCGTAGCAAAAAGTTGTTCCTCGGACTGTTTATCCTTGGGCTGCACGTCCAAAAAGTCCGAACACCCGCTTCCCGCGAACAACAACAGGCTTAAATATATGATAACATGTAATTTCATACCACTTGTTTTTTAAAAATTAAACGATAATCCTGCTTCCAAACTCCGAGCAAAAGGATAAGAAATACCTCTCTCAGACTTAATAGAAGATGCTCTAAATACATCACGCATAGAAACCTGCAGTTTTAGATTACTTAAACCGAGCTTCTGAATCCAACCGTCATAAAACTCGTAACCAAGATACACAGATTCCAACGTCAACACGTTCTCCTCTTGCACGAACCGGGAAGACATTGGAGTGGATGCGGCATTAGCGATGTTTTTAAAACGCACAATATCACCCGCTTTTTGCCAACGTTCGTAAAGTGCTCGTTTATCCTGATTTTTATTCAATCCCTCGGTTGAGATATTCTCAACTTTATTGAACAAAGCTTCATTAAACACATCCGCTCCCAATTGATAACGGAAATTCAAACTGAGCGACAATCCTTTCCAATTCAAAGACGTTCCCACTACCCCCTCTATTTTCGGACGAGTATTACCGCAAATAACCTCATCATCATATGAGAAATCATACGTGTAATTTCCATTTTCATCGTAAAATAACTCTTTACCATTCGCCGGGTCAATACCCACCGATTTTACAGCCCAAATATCATCCGGGTCCGCCCCGTCATAATACCGAACCGTATTGGCTCCCTTTCCGCTCGCGTTGAGCAACGACAATTTGTCCCCAATCTTGTCGATTCGTGTTTTCTGCGTACGCAGGTTGGCACGTACCAACCACGAAAAACGTTTATCAAAATTCTGAATAATATAGTAAGAAGCAGTAGCCGTCACTCCTTGAGAGGTTTGTTCTCCGGCATTCGTCATATAAGTTGGTGTTCCAGAAGACAACGGCATCCCAATCCGTATCAGAAGCGGGTCCGTCACTTTATGAAAATAGTCAACCGTGATATTTAAACGCCTGTTCAACAAAGTAATGTCAATACCAAAATTTTTATCCAACGTGGTTTGCCACTTCAAATCAGGATTACCCACCTGATTCAAGATTGCACCTAACCCGAAATAATTCATCGAACCATATTGGAATACATAAGTCAACAATGTTTGGGCCGAGTCGTAATTTTGATTTCCGGGATTACCGACAGAAGCCCTCAATTTCAACAAATTAATCCAATTAAAGTTATTCATGATAAATTTCTCCTTGTGCAGATTCCATCCCAAACCGACAGACCAGGTCGTGTTGTATTTTTTAGAAGATCCGAACACGGAAGACCCGCTGCTACGCAAACTAAAATCCATCAGATAACGATCGTCAAATGAATACCCAACGTTAAAATAACCGTTCAAAGAGCGAGAAACACTCTCGTAAAACGTGGGAATTCCGTGTTCCGGGTATCCGTTCGAGAAAGAAGGATAGGTAAAATCCCCATCAGGGAAACCTTGTGCCGAATACCCCTGAACCAAAGACTTGCTTGCATTGAAATTTCCCCCGGCGACCAAATTGATCCGATGGACTCCCAACACTTTAGCCCAGGTCACGCTAAGTTCCCCTTCCGCTTGATTCAACCGGGTATTCGTTGAAGTATATTCCCCCTTCTTCAAGGCTTCCGTATCTTCAAAACGCGTGTCCTCCGGGGAATAAAATACCTCTGTATCATTGTTCCCGTATGTTATTCCCAACCGGGCACGTACACGCCATTCTGTCGTGGGAAAATATTCTGCCACGAAATAATTACTCAATGAAACGTTCTTTCCCTCATTGCGACTATTCAAATTGTCATTCCACAGCGGGTTGGACGCTTCAAAATAATCATTTTTCTCCAACCATTTCTCGACAATTCCATCCTTATTCCGTTTCTTGAAATAAGGATTCGCTTCCGCGTAGGATTGAAAAGGTACAACAGGATTCTCTATATCCGTCACGTTAATCGAAAACTTGTTAGAAAATTGAAACTTTTCCATCCGATAGATCAAATCAATATTACCGCTGATGATTTCACGCAAAGACTCTTTCATCACCCCGGAAATACCGTTATACCCGACACCCAAACCAAAAAGAAAACGGCCTTCACCACCTTGCACGTACAAAGAATGTTTTTGATTTACTCCCGTGCGTAACGGTTCGGCCAACCAGTAAGTGTTTACCCCACTCTCGATAGCTTCCAATTTCTTGTTATACAATTCATTCAATTCAATTTCTTTTTCCGCACTCCAATTAGCCGGAGAATACCCTCCCGCCAATTTCTCAAATTCCAATTTTTCCCTTGCATTCATCAAATTATAACTGGTCAAATCCGGCATAGAAAGATTGAGATTCCCGTTATAACTCACCTGAAGTTCTCCCGATTTAGGTTTCACCGTTTCTACCACAACAACCCCGTTAGCAGCTTTCGATCCGTAAATAGCAGTTGAAGCCGCATCCTTTAATATCGTAATAGATTCTATACGATTAATATCCAAATCATTAATTACAGCCAATGATGATTCGAACCCGTCCAGAATGAACAAAGGTTGATTAGGATCGGCATCCAACTCGTCACGTAATCCCAACACACTTGACTTTCCCCGGATCTCCATGTTTGGCAAACGATTGGGATCCGACCCGAATTGATTATCCTCTATAATCGCGAAAGCGGGATCAAGTGTCTTCAAACTTTGCAAGACATTTTGCGTCCCCATAGTCTTCAATTCTGCAGCCGTGTAGGTTGAAGCCGATCCCGTAAAACTTTCCTTTTTACGAGTAAAAATTCCGGTAACCACGACATCTTCCAACGCAACCTTCTCTTCATGCATCGTAATCTTCAGTTCTTTATGGTATTCACCAGCTTTAAACTTAGGAACTGTCACCTGTTGCGTCTCCATCCCGATAAAAGAAAACACTAAAACAACCGAATCCTTAGGAAGTACCAAGGAGAACACACCGTCAGCATCCGTGGCCACTCCTATTGTCGTACCTTTAATCAAGACGGCAACACCCGGTAAAGGCCCTCCATTCTCATCCGTCACTTTCCCTGTAATTTTAAATTCCGGTTTTTTTTCCGGGGATTTACTTTGCACCTTAATCAGAATAATCCCCCCTTCAAGCAAGTCCCATGAAAATCCTTTATCTAAAAGTAGCATATTCAACACCTTGTCCACGGGTTCATCCTTCACGTTCACGCTCATTTTCCCCAAATTCCTGCATTGCTCTTCATTATACACGAAATCAAATTTCGTTTGACGTTTAATTTCCCGAAACACTTGTTCCGCGGAAACATCTTTCAGATTCAAAGATACCTTCTCTTGCGCCGTAGCCCCGATGGCTGTCACTTGTAACACACAGACAAGGATCAATACGATATTCCATCTCATAATCCCTAAAATTTTTCTATTCCGATGACTCGGAAAAAGAAGTAAATACCATTTTTTTTTCATAACTTTGAATTACTTTAATTTATTAATTCTCTTTATTGGCAATTCCCGTTGCACATTGAAGAGAGTAAAAAGCGGAGGGTGTTCCCGCACCTTCCGTTTATTTATTTCATATACAGGATCAATTCACGACCATTCAGTTTGTAATCGACATCCACGGAGGAAGTTAACGCTTTCAGTATAACAGAAAAATCCGCATGTCGTTTGATATCCCCGGTAAAATGAAGATTTCTTATAGACTCATCTTGAAACTCAACTTCTATATCATACCAGCGAGCCATGATGTTCATTATTTGTTCTAAACTTTGATTTTTGAATAAAAAATGTCCCTCCTTCCAAGTCACGTAAGGCAAAATATCCACTTCTTTCACTTCTACCGTTTTACTTTTCCGGTCCAAACGAGCCAATTCATTGGGTCGGATCCGCCATTCTTGACTATCACCATTCACTTGAACCCCGACAGAACCTCTCACTAGAACCGTTTCGATATAATCCTTATCATAAGTATTCACATTAAAAGAAGTTCCCAATACTTTCACATACATCTGTTCCGCTTTTACAATAAACGGCCTTTGCAAATCCTCGGCCACGTCGAAGAAAGCTTCACCTTGCAACTCCACTTCGCGAGATATCGTTCCAAAATTGATCGGGTAACGAAGTTCACTTTCAGAATTTAAGAACACGATGGTTCCATCCGATAGCTTCAAACGATACTCTCCACCCCTGGGAATTTTTAACGTATGGAATTCCGATACCAATTCCTCTTCAGCATGAGCATAGTCCAATTGATTATCGGATGCCAGAATTCCTTGCCCGAGAATCACCTGCCCAGAATCAGAAAGTTCAATTTCTTTCCCATTATCCGTAAGTAATATCGCCTTATAACTTCCCGGAGATACCGTTTGAATCACAACCGGAGCAATCTCTTGTTCATCCCGAATAAAGAAAGAAATACCTATTATTAATAACACGCTAGCGGCCACGGCCCCCCAACCTAATAAACGTACGAACTTTCTCTTCTTGCGCAGAATGCTATGTTTACGCACCTGTTCCCACAGAACAGGATTTTTCTTTTTACCTTGGATATAAATCGTTAATTCTCGGTCTATATATTCATCTTCCTGTACACGTAAAAAAAGAGCTTTACGTTCCGGGGAGCCGGATTTCCAGCAATACAATTCTTCCCGCTCGAGATCAGATAATTCATCCCGTAGACTTTTTAATAAAAGTTCTGCAATGTGATGTTCTAAGTGAAAGTCCATAATTTGCTATTTTTACACTTAAAACACTCGAATCTTCATTTGGTGTATAGTGATATACAAAAAAAATAATTATTTTATACATTATTTGATGAATCCCAAGCCTTTAACAATAATAAAAAAAGTCTGAAATCCTTGACCCGCTTGCGCATATAATGATTGGCATTATTCTTGTATTTCTTTACCGTATTGATAGAAATATTTAGCAGGCTGGCAATCTCTTCGTGTTTTTTCCCTTCCAGACTGAGTTGATACACTTCTTTACAAGCAGGAGGCAACTCTTCAAATATATAATGTAGCATTTCGAAAAGTTCTGTTTCAATTACTTTTTCAAGAAAACTTTCTTGTGGCTCTTCCACAAACTCTTCCGCATATCTTTGTTTGATTTTTTCATGACGAAGAGTATTCAAGCAGCGATTTTTTACACTCGTATACAAGAAACTTTTTATCGTAAGTTCATTGCAAAACCTTTTCCTATTTTCCCAAAGTGATACAAAAGTATCCTGAAGGATATCCTCTATCAATCGTTCATCGGGTAAATATTTATTCCCAAAATAACGCAAAGTAGAAACATTCCTCTCGTAAATCTCTTTAAAAGCGTACTCTTTCCCGTCAATAAAATCTTGAATTATATTTTCTTCTGATTGAAACATCATTAACTAACACTTTTCAACGTCTTAAATATAGAAATAATATTTTAAAACAATCAAAAAAACACGATTACTTTGTCTTTTTACTGTCCCCCAACAATAAACCTATAATTTTGGAATATATACTCGTAATCCGTGTATGAATGATTCGTCTCTTGTTCTTTTTAAATACTCACCATACAAAGTTTACATTTTGAAATTCAGAATAATATATTTATTTTTGTAATACATGAACATCCTCCTCCTGAGCGGAGAGTGGATCACGTGTGTGGAATTATCAGTATTAACTTAAACATACAACGATGTATTGTAAAAATTGTGGTGCGGAAATAGATGACAAAGCGGTCATTTGTATCAAATGCGGTTGTTCGACATCAAGCCAGAATCCAATCCCGAACCCGGGAGTAAGTGAAAAAAGCGGACTGGCAACTCTTCTTTTATGTCTTCTGCTTGGCGGGCTTGGTGCTCACCGTTTCTATGTCGGCAAGATCGGAACGGGAATCCTGCAATTGCTCACCTGCGGGGGATGCGGTATTTGGGCCTTGATTGATTTAATCATGATATGCACGGGTTCATTCACGGATGAATTCGGGAAGCCCGTGAAAATATGATATTTTATAGAATCAAGTTTTTCTTCTTCATTCTATTTCCAATCTCGTTGTACCTTGTCCCGACAAAGTTCATCTTTACCGAAAATCACGTGCCGATATGTTTGTTCAGGCTCTTGTTCGATAAAGAATGCTGGGGATGTGGTACAACAAGATCAATATTCTCGTTGCTCTATTTCAGATTCGAGGAGGCTTACACCTACAACAAACTAATCGTCATCATCGCCCCGCTTATTGCATTCCTGTGGATAAGGGAAATCTACCGTACCTACAAAAAACTCAGACCACGCTCAAATCACCCCGAAATGCCGTAAAGCCTTTTCAATTCCATCTTCATCCACGGATGCCGTCACGTAATCGGCAACTTGTTTCACGTCATTCTCGGCGTTCCCCATAGCCACCCCAATACCCACGTGTCTCAACATAGGTATGTCGTTTCCCCCATCCCCGAAAGCCATCGTTTCCTCCAGCGGGATTCCGAAATACTCGATAATCTTATCCACGCCAACCTGTTTGCTACTCCCGCGGGGAATAACATCCGTGAAAAGCGGGTTCCAGCGAGTAGCCTCACTACACGGCATGACCGACATAATCGCCCCTTCCTGCTCCCGGGTAAAAAACGCGACAAGTTGAAATATTTCTCCTTTCGCGGCTTCCCGCAAAGAGACACAAGGAGGTTCCGGGAAATTCAACATCCGGAAAACATCCTTCGTCAATTCGTTCGTGTAATTCATGTAGAGCGCGTGTTCATGCACGAAAATACACGGAAACTCTTCCGTTTGCTCCATATATCGCACCACGGAAGAAATATCTTCCGGAGGAATACTATGTTTGTAGACAACCCGCTCTCCCACCATGCAATACCCGCCGTTCAGCGTGATATAACCGTCAAACTGCAAATCACCTAAATTATTAATCGACAGCAAATGCCTTCCACTGGCCACGAAAACCCGGACACCCCGGTCTCGAAGAGCGGCGATAGCCTTCACGGTAGATTCCGGAACACGATGTGTCTTGAAGCTGACCAACGTCCCGTCAATATCAAAAAATACAGCTTTTATCATAGTTTCCCAATTTCAACGCGAAATTACAGATTTACATGACAAGTCAAATTGATCTGGGTCAAATAAACACGGTACGGATTTACACGGGAAGAAAGTAAAAGTGAAAGCAGCCGGCGATGATATGGTATTGATGAGACAAGTGATTGAATTCTGGTGTGATGGACTTGTCGAAACCGGCTGCTCTCTATATTCTAATTTGTCTATGATACAAAGATATCAAAAATATTCTAATATTAGAATAAAAATATCGAGTTTTTGTACTCTTTTTTAGAAGAAAAATCGTACAATACTATCCTACAAAGGCTTATAGTCACAATTTTATTCACTCCATCCATTGTAGACACTTTCTAAAACCTTGAAAACACTCTTAACCTTTCCCCCTCTTGTTTGCTACGTTTAAAAAAACTACTTTTGCCTTAAATTAGAACAGCTATATGTCACAAATCGTATTTCAATCTGATTCTTTGATCACATTATCCAAGATCAAAGCACTCTTATTTGAAGATAAGCAACTTGTGCTATCTGAAGATATCTTGGCGAAGGTAGAACATTGCTATACTTTCCTGAAATCTTTCTCGGAAGAAAAAGTTATCTACGGCATCAATACCGGATTCGGGCCCATGGCTCAATATAGAATCGAGGACAATTCATTGAAACAACTACAATACAACATCATACGCAGTCACTCTACCGGGGCAGGTCAACCGCTGGCTCCCGTTTACGTGAAAGCTGCCATGATCGCACGTCTAGCCACGTTTTTACAGGGTTATTCCGGCGTACATCAAGAACTGGTCTCCTTGCTCGTGCAATTCATCAACAAAGGTATTTATCCCTATATCCCGGAACACGGGAGTGTCGGTGCGAGCGGCGATCTGGTCCAACTGGCCCACATGGCCCTAGCCCTGATCGGCGAGGGAGAAGTGTTCTACAAGGGTAACCTCCGCGACACGAAAGAAATCTTGAAAGAAACCGGATTAAAACCTTTTACCGTGAAAATCCGGGAAGGTCTTTCCGTGACAAACGGAACCTCCGTGATGACCGGAATAGGCGTTGTCAACCTGATCTACGCCAAACAGATTCTTTCATGGTCGATCATCGCCTCCGTGATGATGAATGAAATCGCTTCATCCTACGACGATTTCATGTCCGAGGTATTAAACGGCTCCAAGAGACACGAGGGGCAACAAAGGATAGCAACAGCCATGCGGCAATGGGTAGACGGCAGTACTTCCGTCCGCAAGCGAGAGAACGAATTGTACCAGAAGCACGTGGAAAAAATCTTCGAACACAAGGTACAGCCTTACTATTCTCTCCGTTGCGTACCGCAAGTTCTGGGACCGATCCTAGACGAATTGGAGAATGCTGAAAAAGTATTGATCAACGAGATCAACTCTGCTTGCGATAACCCGATCGTGGACCCGGAAACCCGGAATGTCTATCACGGGGGTAACTTCCACGGGGATTATATCTCTTACGAGATGGATAAGCTCAAGATCGGGATCACCAAACTGACCATGCTTACCGAGCGCCAGTTGAACTACCTGTTCCATGACAGGATCAACGGCATACTCCCCCCGTTTGTGAATTTGGGCGTGTTAGGATTAAACTACGGTTTGCAAGCCTCACAATTCACGGCGACCTCGACGACTGCCGAGAGCCAAACCTTGTCCAATCCCATGTACGTGCATAGCATCCCGAACAACAATGATAACCAAGATATTGTCAGCATGGGAACAAACTCCGCTCTCTTGGCCAAAACGATCATCGAAAACGCCTATCAGGTGATGGCGATCCATTTCATGGCAATCGTGCAGGCGATCGACTACCTGGAGATTCAGCAAAAACTATCTCCCCGGAGTCAGGCGATATACCACGAGATACGGGCCTTCTTCCCGAAATTCACGGAAGACACCCCGAAATACAAGGAGATTAGCATGATGATCCAATACTTAAAAGAAAAGAATTTAGACATTATATGAAATACGCACTAGTAACAGGAGGAGGCAGAGGTATCGGTCGGGCAGTTTGTTTGAAACTGGCCGAAATGGGATATCACATCCTGATTAATTACCGGAGCAACGATACGGAAGCCGAGAACACGTTACAACAAGTACGGGAAAAAGGCTCGGACGGGGAACTGCTCAAATTCGACGTGATTGACGCAGCCGGAGTTACCGCGGCATTGACCACCTGGATGCAATCCCACCCCGAAGAGTACATTGAAGTGCTGGTAAACAACGCTGGTATCCGAAAAGACAATTTACTGTTATGGATGACGGGAGAAGAGTGGCACAAAGTGATAGACACCGGATTAAACGGTTTCTTCAACGTGACGCAACCCCTGTTGAAAAACATGCTCACGAAACGTTTCGGACGCATTATTAATATAGTATCCCTCTCCGGTATCAAGGGATTGCCGGGACAAACCAACTACTCGGCAGCCAAAGGAGGCCTGATCGCCGCCACGAAAGCCCTGGCACAAGAGGTAGCCAAGAAGAAAGTCACCGTGAACGCGGTGGCTCCCGGTTTCATTCACTCGGACATGACCAGTGACCTGGACGAGGGTGAATTAAAAAAACTCATCCCGGCAGGACGTTTCGGGACTCCCGAAGAGGTAGCCGACTTGGTCGGGTTTCTAGTTTCACCCGGGGCCTCCTACATCACGGGCGAAGTTATTTCTATTAATGGCGGATTATATACCTGACTTAATTATGAATAGAGTAGTCATTACAGGCATGGGAATTTATTCCTGCATCGGAAAAAATCAGGAAGAAGTCAAAGCATCATTATACACCGGTAAATCCGGCATCGGGATCGACCCTGTCCGCAAAGAATTCGGGTATCGCTCCGCCCTCACGGGCATCGTGGAGAAAACCGAACTGAAAGGCATCCTCGATCGCAAGAAACGGATCACGCTCTCCGAGCAGGGGCAATATGCTTACCTGTCAACCGTCGAAGCCTTGCAACAAGCGGGAATGGACGAGGAGTATCTTTTAAATAACGAAGTCGGGATACTCTACGGCAATGACAGTAGCACTACCCCCGTGATCGAAGCCGTGGATATTATCCGGGAAAAACACAACACGGCCCTCGTCGGTTCGGGTTCGATTTTCCAAAGCATGAATTCCACGGTAACCATGAACCTTTCCGTGATCTTCAAATTGCGGGGAGTCAACTTCACGATCTCCGGGGCATGTGCCAGCGGCTCGCACGCGATCGGAATGGGTTACCTTTTAATCCGCTCCGGTTTACAAGAAAGCATTGTTTGCGGCGGCGCTCAAGAAGTCAACATGTACTCGGTAGGCAGTTTTGACGGTTTATCGGCCTTCTCGATCCGGGAAGACGAACCGACCAAAGCCTCCCGTCCCTTCGATCGGAAACGGGATGGGCTAGTCCCTAGCGGAGGGGCGGCTACCTTGATACTGGAAAGCTACGAATCAGCCAAACGCCGGGGTGCCCATATCCTCGCCGAGGTGGTAGGCTACGGCTTCTCCTCCAACGGGGAGCATATCTCCGTGCCCAACGTGGACGGCCCTCGCCGTTCTCTGGAAATGGCTTTGAAAGATTCCGGATTGGCAGCCAAAGACATACAATATATTAATGCTCACGCGACCTCCACGCCAATCGGGGATTTTAACGAGGCTCAGGCAATCGCCGCCGTGTTCGGGGAATATCGTCCCCCGGTCACCTCGACCAAATCCATGACCGGACATGAAATGTGGATGGCCGGGGCCAGCGAGGCCATATACTCCATCCTCATGATGCAAAACGACTTTGTTGCCCCGAACATCAATTTCGAGGAACCCGATGAAGCCTCCGTTCTGCTGAATATCCCGGCAGAAACCGTTCACACGAGCCTAGATACCGTCTTGTCCAACTCTTTCGGGTTCGGCGGCACGAATTCCACGCTCATTTTAAAAAAGTTTAAATCATAAAATACCAAATACCAATGGCAAACGCAGAATTAATTGAAAAAATACGCGAAACACTAGCAGAAGAATTTGAAATCGACGCCGAACTAATCCAACCGGAAGCCCCTTTAATGAAGACGCTAGAGCTGGACAGTCTCGATCTGGTTGACATGGTGGTGTTGATAGAACACAATTTCGGATTCACGCTAAAAGCCCAAGATTTCGCCGGCATCAAAACCTTTCAGGATTTCTACGATTTTATAGAATCCCGGGTTAATGAATCAAAATAAAGACACCGGTTGGAAAGGCCGGACCCGCGGTGGTTCGTTCGGCTATCTCTTCTTCATTTTCCTGATAAAACGATTAGGAGTAAGAGTAGCCTATGCCTTTTTGAGTCTGGTCGTTCTCTATTTTATCCCGTGCGCCCCCAAGGCCACCCGAAGCACGTGGTGGTACGCGAGACATATCTTGAAATACAATCGACGAAAATCCGCCTGTTTACTCGTGCGGAATTACTATCGACTGGGACAAATCCTCATTGATAAAGTCGCTATAGGATGCGGCCGGGAGCAACAATACAACTTTAGTTTCGGAGAAGAATATTCCAAATTTCTCGATCTGCTGAATCAACAGCAAGGAGTCATCATGATCGGGGCTCACGTGGGAAACTGGGAAATCGGAGCTTCCTTTTTCAAAGATTACGGGAAAAAGATGAACATTGTCATGTTTGATGCTGAATACCAGAAAATCAAAAAGATACTGGAAGAAAACACGGACACGAAAAACTACAAGGTCATTCCCGTGAATGAAGGTGATCTCACCGCTCTCTTTAAAATTAAAGACGCTTTAGATCGGCAGGAACACGTCTGCTTCCAGGGAGATCGCTACGTGAAAGGCTCCCCGACACTACAAGCTCCCTTCATGGGAGAAAACGCACGTTTCCCGGCAGGTCCTTACACGCTAGCTTCTCGTCTCGGTGTTCCCGTGATATTTTATTTTGCCACCCGCGAAAAAGGAATGCGCTACGTGTTCCACTTCCGGATCGCAGACCCCGTGAAAAGAAATAAAGGCATCAAGCCAGAAGAAGAATTGCTTCGTCAATACCTCTCTTCACTTGAAGCCATTGTAAAAAAATACCCGGAGCAATGGTTTAACTACTATCACTTCTGGGCTTAACACGAAAAGATATGAAACTATCCTCTCCACAGAAAGAAATATACGCCAAAGATCGGTTATCCGCCAGCCGGGCACAACGCCTGGCCGAAGAGATCGCCGCCGGCCCTGTCGTGTTTCAGGTATCCCGGCTGATGATCAAATTCGGGATACTGGATATGCTGCGGGATCATCGAGAGGGATTAACCCTAGAAGAGATCGTCGAGAAAACCCGTCTTTCACGTTATGCCGTACAAGTATTGCTCGAATCATCACTCACGATCGGAACCGTCCTTTTAAAAGAAGAACGCTTCTTCCTGTCGAAAGTCGGTTGGTTTCTCCTGACAAACCCCATGACCCGCATAAACATGGATTTCAATCACGACGTGAACTACCTGGGAATGTTTCGCCTCGAAGAATCTTTACTTAACGGCAAACCGGAAGGATTAAAGGTATTCGGGACTTGGGACACGATCTACGAGGGACTATCCTCCCTACCGGAACAAGTGCAAAAAAGCTGGTTCGGGTTCGATCACTTCTATTCGGACAACTCCTTCCCGGAAGCCCTGAAAATCGTGTTCAACCGCCCTACCCCGACATTGCTCGACGTGGGAGGCAACACCGGACGCTGGGCTTTACAATGCGTGGCATACTCCCCCGATGTACAAGTTACGATCATGGACTTGCCGCAACAACTGGAACTGATGCGCCAACAAACACGGGAAATACCCGGAGCCGACCGCATCCACGGGCATGGAGTCAACTTACTGGACCCGGAAGTACCCTTCCCCGCCCCGTTCTCCGCTATCTGGATGAGTCAATTCCTGGATTGTTTCTCGGAAGAGGAAGTATTAAGTATTCTTTCCCGGGCTGCCCGCTCCATGACCCCGGAAACCAGGCTCTACATCATGGAGACGTTCTGGGACAGGCAACATTTCGAAACCGCATCCTACTGTCTGGCTCAAATTAGCCTCTATTTCACGGCAATGGCAAACGGGAACAGCAAAATGTACCATTCCGAGGACATGTTCCGCCTGATTGACCAGGCCGGATTAATTATCGAAACCATCCACGACGGGGTGGGACTAGGACATAGTATCGTCACCTGTAAATTAAAATAATCATGGACACGACCCCATTCACGACCCCATTGATCAGCGGGGAAGAGATTCTTTCACTCATCCCACAAAGGCCGCCCATGGTCATGATCGACCGTTTCTACGGGATGGACGAACAGGGCTCGTACACGGGATTTACCATCACCGCCGACAACCTGTTTTGCCACGACGGCCGACTGGATGAATGCGGGATCATCGAACATATCGCACAATCGGCAGCCGCACGTGTCGGGTACATCTATAAAACAAAAGGCGAACCGATCCCCCTGGGATTCATCGGCTCGGTCAATAAAATGAACCTTTACACCCGGCCGCGAGCGGGCGAAGAACTTCACACGACCATCAAGGTCGAACAGGAGATTTTCGACATCACGCTTATCTCGGCAACCGTACGGGTAAACGAACGCCTGATTGCCGAAGGACAACTTAAAATCTTTTTAAAAAAGGAATCATGAGACGCAGGAAAGAACACGAAGGAGCCTTAACGGACCGTACTCCTATCCGGGTCCGGTTCAGCGAGGTGGATGCCATGCAAGTCGTGTGGCACGGGGAATACGTCCGCTATTTCGAGGACGGACGCGAAGCCTTCGGACGCCGTTACGGGATCGGCTACCACGACCTGGTTCGAGCCGGGTATCTCGTGCCGATCGTGGAATTGAACGTGTATTTCAAACAATCACTGCAATTCGGGGAAACGGCTACCGTGGAAACCCGCTATATACCTTGCGATGCCGCGAAAATACAATTCGAATATACCATCTACCGGGATTCCGACCAAGCCGTCATGGCCACGGGCGCCAGCGTGCAGGTGTTCATGGATAAAGACACCCGCCAACTGGAACTGAACAACCCGGAATTTTACATACAATGGAAAAAACAATGGAACATCCTGTAAAGATATACGCCACGGCCGACAACATCATCAGCTCCCTAGGGTTTACCACCCTTGAGAACATGGAGAACATCCGGCAATATCACTCCGGTATTTACCGGATTGACGACACGAGCCTGTTCCATGAACCTTTTATGGGAGCCCGAATCGACGCGGCCCGCTTGAATCAAGCAGCACGGGAACATCAATTACAGGATTACACCCGGATGGAACAACTGTTTATCCTTTCGCTCGGGGATGTCATCCGGCAAAGCGGGATCAACCCCGCCGCCTCGGATTGCGGTTTTATCTTTTCGACCACCAAAGGCAACATTGATCATATCGGGACCGAAGCTGCTCTCCTTTCCCTCATGGCACGGCGGATTACCGCTTATTTTGGCTCGTCGCACGAACCGATAGTAATTTCAAACGCCTGTATATCGGGAGTTTCCGCACTGGTAACAGCCTCCCGGCTCATCCGGCAGGGGAGATATAAACATATCCTTGTTACCGGGGGCGACTTACTGACCCGATTCGTGATCACGGGCTTTCAATCATTCAAATCCGTCAGCCCGGAAAGATGCAGACCGTATGATTCGAAGCGGGACGGCCTCTCCCTGGGAGAAGCCTGCGGCAGTGTCCTGATCACTTCGGATTCCGGCCTGGTGAAAGAGTCCCAACCGATAGTCATCGAAGGAGGAGCCGTCACCAATGATGCCAATCACATTTCGGGCCCCTCCCGCACGGGCGACGGGCTTTACTACGCGATCCGGCAGGCAATGGACGAAACCGACCTGCAACCGGAAGATATTTCATTTATAAACACGCACGGCACGGCCACCGTCTACAACGACGAAATGGAATCCAAAGCCGTGGAATGGGCCGGATTGGAACATACCCCGCTCAATAGCCTGAAATCCTACTGGGGACATACCCTCGGGGCTTCGGGCATCATCGAAGCGATAGCCTGTTTCGAGGAATTACGCTCCGGCGAAGTATTCGGGATTCTCGGATTCGAAGAACTAGGAGTCCCGAAACCTGTCAATATCAGCGCGGAACATCGCCATGTTTCCATGCAACGATGTGTCAAAACGGCTTCCGGCTTCGGGGGATGCAACGGGGCGATCGTCTTTGCCTTGAACACGCACGCCAAACCCGTCAAATCCGTGCTTCCCGTATCCTGCCATATCACGGGCGAGTGTAGCATTGTCAACAACACGATCACGGTGAACTCGGAAATTCGATTACAAACCGATCCGAAGGAAGAATTCGCAACTTTCATTCGTACAGCCTATAAACAACTGGCGACAGATGACCGTAAGTTTTACAAAATGGACGATCTCTGCAAACTGGGATATATCACGGCAACTCATTTGCTCGCCACCTCGGAACGATACAAAACGTGTTCTCCCCTAGAAATCGGGCTTATCCTCTCAAACCGCTCCTCCTCGCTCGATACCGACGAAAAGCACCAGCAGATCATCGACGAGATGGGAGACAAGGAAGCCAGTCCCGCCGTGTTCGTCTATACCTTACCGAACGTGGTTTTAGGTGAACTCTGCATTCGCTACAAAATTCAAGGCGAAAACACCTTCTTCATCAGTCCCGACTACCCGGCAGACTTCCTGACCGAATACGCCCGGGATGTCATGGCACGCCATACACTCCAGTTGTGTATCATCGGGTGGTGCGAACTGAAAGGAGAACAATATAAATCACATTTTTATATCTTAGAAAAAACAAATTAAAATCAAGTATATGGAACAATTAATACAAGAATTGAAAGCATCACTTATTGAAGCGTTAAACCTGGAAGACATCACACCCGAAGAGATCGAAAATAACGCTCCCTTGTTCGGGGAAGCAGGCTTAGGGCTGGATTCTATCGACGCGCTGGAAATCATCCTAATCTTGGAACGGAATTACGGAATCCGCATTGCCAACCCGGCGGAAGGTAAAGAGATATTCTATTCCGTCCAAACACTGGCTGATTATATCACGGCAAACCGGAAACAATGAAAGTGCTGGTCACGGGCATCGGGTGCGTGTCGGCTATCGGGACAAACGTGAACGACCACCTGCTCTCTTTTCAAGAAAAGAGGAGCGGTCTGGGTCCCGTTACCCTTTTCCCGACAAACCATACCGAACCGGTAGCCGAGGTAAAACTCTCCAACACGGTATTAAAAAATAAACTGGGCCTGCCGGAACAAGCCGTCATATCCCGCACGGCCCTACTCGGGATGCTTGCGGCCCGGGAGGCTTTCGAGGACGCCGACCTATCAGGAGTGACAAACCTCCGTATCGGTTTGATTTCCTCCAATTCCACGGGAGGCATGGACCTGAGCGAACATTTTTACCCGGAATTCCGACAGGACCCCACACGAGGCAACCTACACGACATCGCCTCCCATGATCCCGGAGACAGCACCGAACGCATAGCCAGACTCCTCGGTCTCAACGGTTTCCGCACGACGATCAGCACCGCCTGCTCTTCTGCCACCAACGCCATCATGCTTGGAGCCAGATTGATCCGACAAGGAATACTCGACATCGTTATTGCCGGAGGGACGGATGCCTTGTGCAAATTCACGCTCAACGGCTTCGGCTCGCTGCTGATTCTCGACAAAACGCCCTGCCGCCCCTTTGACGCTTCACGTGCCGGGCTAAACCTCGGAGAGGGAGCCGGGTATCTGGTACTCCAATCGGAAAAAACAAGCTACCGGAAAACGTATTGCACCCTGGCCGGATATGCCAACGCGAACGACGCATTCCACCAAACCGCCTCCTCATCAGACGGGAACGGCGCTTATCTCGCCATGAAAGGAGCCTTGGAAAAAGCGGGATTATCACCCGACTCTATCGACTACATCAACGCCCACGGCACGGGAACTCCCAACAACGATGCATCCGAAAGTGCAGCCATTCAACGCCTATTCGGAAACCGTATTCCTCCTTTCAGTTCCACCAAAGCCTTCACGGGCCACACGCTGGGAGCCGCCGGAGGAGTGGAAGCCGTTTTCTCGGTACTGGCCCTGCATCACGGGATATTATACCCGAACTTGAACTTCAACCAACCGATAGCCGAAACCGGATTAATACCCGTCACGGAATATCAAACAGGAGTATCCATTCGTTCCGTCCTGTCCAACTCATTCGGATTCGGTGGTAACAACACGTCGTTGCTATTCCGAAAATAAAAAATTGAACCATGTCGAAACAGACCATCTACATAAACAGCATCGCCTCCACGCTCCCGGACACGCAGGATTCCCCGGAATTCGTACCCGGCAAACAGGTCTCCATTCAGGAACCGGACTACAAGACCCTGATCCCGGATGCCACTTTACGCCGTCGCATGAGCCGCATTGTCCGCATGGGAGTAGCAACCGGAATGCAATGCCTGAACAAATTCCCGAACGCTCCGGTTGATGCCATTCTTACCGCCACCGGGTACGGTTGTCTGGGAGATACCGAAAAGTTCATGAACACCCTGCTGGACAACCACGAACAGATGCTCACCCCGACAGCATTCATACAATCGACATTCAACACCATCGGGGCGCAAATCGCCCTGTTATCCAAGAACCACGGGTACAACAACACCTACACGCACCGGGCCTTCTCCTTTGAAAGTGCCCTGCTGGATGCCATCCTATTATTACGAGAGGAAGAAGCCTCCAACGTGCTGGTCGGGGCAATCGACGAAATGACGCCTACCGTATACGAAATACTAAAACGCCTCGGTTTATGGCGTAATGCCCTGGCCGGAGAAGGGGCCAACTTTGCCATTCTATCCACCACGGCCATCCCCGAAAGTTACGCCGTTTTAGAAGGGATCGAACTGTTCAACGGGACCTATTCTGCTGCCGAAATCCAAGAACGTATTCACAATTATCTCGTGCAAAAAGAGGAAAAGAATGTAACCGTTCTATTTCCAAGTGATTACAAGAAAATCTGCGGCGAATACCCGACAGCCATGGCGTATGCCTTCAACACCTGTTGCAAACACCTGCAAAGCGGGGAAATTAAAACGCCTATACTCGTGTATAACACGTTTTTAGGCAACCATTCATTCATCTTCCTAAAACCGGTATAATCATGTGGTGGATTATCGTTATCGCATGCGTCATGCTCTTCTTCTTTTACGCCTCTTATAACATCGGTTCAGGAGTCTACGTGAAAACATTTTGTCGTAAAAAGACCACGGATAAAGTCGTGGCCCTCACCTTTGATGATGGCCCGGATGCCACTTACACGCCCCAAGTACTCGATATATTAAAACGACATCACGCCCCGGCAGCCTTTTTCTGCATCGGAGAGAAAGCTGAAAAGTACCCTACTATCGTACAAAGAGCCTTCGCGGAAGGTCATCTCATCGGGAATCACTCCCACTCACACACGAACCGTTTCCCGTTGTTACCACGAAAACAGATGATTGCCGATCTTCAACAGGCACAACAAATTCTGGAACAGATCATCGGCTCTCCCGTCACTTTCTTCCGGCCTCCTTTCGGGGTAACCAACCCGACGATAGCCAAAGCCGTACGACAACTCGGCTACACCACGATCGGTTGGAGTGTCCGTTCCCTAGACACCCGGAAAGAACCGATTTCCCGGATACTACGCCGCATCACCCGACAACTCTCTCCCGGAACGGTCATTCTCCTGCACGACCGTCTTCCAGACAGTCCCGAACTTCTCCGGCAATTACTGGAATACTTGCACGAAAACGACTATAAAATCATCCGGGTAGACCAACTAATTCCTCTACAAAACCTATCTTTGCAAAACAAAAAATGACATCATAACATGAAATATATCTATTGCCTACTTCTGTTCTGCACGTGTGTCAGCCTCAAACTATCGGCACAGGAAGAACTGAAACCCCTCGCTTCCATCGCAGCCTTTCAGGAACGGCTGAAACAGGAAGCGGCAAACATCCGTTCCATTGAAAGCGATTTCACGCAGGAAAAATACCTGGATGTCTTCTCGGAAAAAGTCATTTCCAAGGGACGATTCTATTTCAAACAGGACAACATGATCCGCATGGACTACTCTTCCCCCTTGAACTACCTGATCATCATCAACGGGCAAAAATTAAAAACCGTATCCGAGGGAAAAAGCAACGTGGTAAACCTAGGCTCCAACCCGATGATGAACGAAATGAAGGGTATGCTATCCGCTTGCATGATCGGTGACTTGAACGCCATCGGCTCCTCCTACAAACTGGAATACTTCGAAACCCCCACGCTCTATGTGGTCAAAATACAACCGACCAGCAAGAGCGTGAAAGCCTATATCTCGGAAATCGTGATCTCCCTCGACAAGAAAGACATGGCCGTGAAGACCCTGCGGCTATCCGAGAACGAGAAAGACTACACGGAGTACCATTTTACGAACAAGAAATACAACACGCTGACCTCCGATGAGAAGTTTACTATTCGTTAGTCTTTGCCTGTTATTGGCTTGTGGTTCCTGCGCCCCCTCCATCACCCGGGGATTACGCAAAGGCCCGGTTCAATCCGTCCGGAAAGAACAACTTCCCCCCATGGCACAAACGAACGGGACACTGCTCAAATACAACATGATCTTCGACTTCATGAAGAAACACTTTAGCGGAATGCTACTCGTGAAACAAACAGACACGAACACCATACGCACCCTGTTCAGCACCCACTTCGGGCTTAGCCTGTTCGATTTCGAGATCAACAAGGACACGCTGATCGTCCATCACTGCATCGAACCTCTGCAAAAGAAAAACGTGCTTTCCCTCCTGCAAAAAGACCTAAGTATTCTTTTCGGATTAAACCTGCAAGCCCAGCACGAAGCCACCGTCTACTCCGATACCCGCAATAACGCCGCAATCGTCTATCGCCTTGATAACCCGAATATTTTCTACCGCAAGGACCTCACTTCCAACAACCTGGAACGAATCAAGGCCGGACGAGGTTTCGGCAAAACATACTTCCGGCTACTACCCGGCGAGAACGGCAACGGGAACAGCATCCTGATCCGCCACCCCCTCCTGCGCCTGTCCATACAACTGGAACCGTTGGAATAATATAATAACAGGCATTAGAACTCAAGTGTATATCACCTACATTTACAGTGAATTGCACCGGTGTCTCGCCTATAAGTTAATTGAAAGTTAACTGATAGTTGATTGAAAGTTGACTAACGGAAACCGTGAACTTCCACCGAACTTTATATTGATAACCCATTTATATATAAGCGAGACTCTAGAGTGTGTGTATAGAAACACAGGAGAGTGTATACCGGGACACAAGAGAATCCCCCGTGGTCCCCTTTCACTTTTTATCCACACCCCTTTCCGAGAAAAAAGTTAACATTTACTTTGTTCAAGTACAAAATTCACGTACTTTTGAGGAAGAAAAGTAGAATCATGGAAAAAAAGATTTGGCACGAGATAGAAGAATTAAACCAAGAATTCACCCAACTTGGTATCAGTCAAGCCGTGGACTACGAGAAATATTATCTCTATTCTCTTATTACCCATTCTACCGCGATCGAAGGTTCGACACTAACGGAAATCGACACCCAACTCCTGTTTGACGAAGGCATCACGGCCAAAGGGAAACCCCTGGTTGATCATTTAATGAACGAGGACTTAAAAAAAGCTTACGAGTTCGCCCAGAAAGAAGCCAAACAAAAGACGGCAATCACTCCCGCTTTCCTGCAACAATTAAACGCTTCATTAATGCGAACCACGGGGAACGTTTTTAGCACGCTGGGAGGTTCCTTTGATTCTTCAAAAGGAGAATTCCGGTTATGCGGTGTAACTGCCGGTATTAACGGACATTCATACATGAATTACCAAAAAGTACCCCAAAAAGTAGAAGAACTTTGCACGATATTACAGGAAAAACAAAAGATAGCACATACATCGCAAGAACAGTATGAACTAAGTTTTAATGCCCACCTCAACCTGGTAACCATACACCCGTGGGTCGACGGTAACGGAAGAACCGCCCGATTACTAATGAATTACCTCCAATTCTACTTCGACCTTTTCCCAGTAAAAATATTCAAAGAAGACAGGGGCGATTATATTCTTGCTTTACAACAGGCACAAAACGAAGAAAACAATCTACATTTTCTAAACTTCATGGTTTCGCAGCTAAAAAAATCACTCCTCGAAGAAATCGAAAAATACAAATATTCCCATAAAAAAGGTTTCAGTTTCATGTTTTGATAACGAAATCGGCTGTTTCATTGAATTATTTGATAAAGATAAGTACCTTTGCAGGAAGGAATAGGGATATTCCCAAGTGAATACGATTTGTGTGATAAACTAAGAGTTATGTTAGAAAACGACTCAACACGTGTGGATTTATATACATTACAGTCCACGGATAAAAATGTGGATAATTACGTGTGCATGATAAAATTGAATCCAGATCATCCGGTCTACCAAGGGCATTTTCCGGATTTCCCGGTAACACCGGGGGTCTGCATGATGCAAATGCTCCGGGAATGTGTATCGTCCGTGCTGGGAACTCCGTTACGCTACCAACACGTGAACACCTGTAAATTCCTCGCAGTTGTCAATCCTCACCAGGAATCGAACCTTGAACTCTCGTTTTCGGTAACGGGAACTTACAATTTACAGGCCACCCTCTTATCCGGGGGAGAGGCCGTTTTGAAATTAAAAGCAACCCTAACCCCGGAACAATGAAACAGACGGTTGTTGTCATCCCCACGTATAATAACGCCGCAACAGTCGGGAACGTTATCACGGAAGTTCTCGGATACGACCTTCCGGTAATCGTGGTTAACGACGGTTCCACCGATGCAACAACCGAAATTCTAAACCGGTTCACGCAAATACAAATCATCAGTTACCCGAAAAACAAGGGAAAAGGACATGCCCTGAATCAAGGACTGCAAGCCGCCGAATCAGCCGGGTACCGTTACGCAATCACGCTTGATTCCGACGGGCAGCACTTCGCTCACGACATTCCCGTTTTCCTGAAAGCCATAGAGGAACACCCGGACAGTTTGCTCATCGGGGCCCGGAACCTCGCTTCCGACAACATGCCGGGTAAAAACACCTTTGCCAACAAGTTCTCTAACTTCTGGTTCCGACTGGAAACGGGGATCAAGCTGGCCGACACTCAATCCGGTTATCGCCTCTATCCTTTGCAGAAACTCAAAGGCATCCGCTTGTTCACCCGGAAATATGAATTCGAACTGGAGATCATCGTACGGGCAGCCTGGCGCGATGTCCGGGTAGCCAACGTGCCGATCGAGGTATATTATCCCCCGCAAGAGAAACGGGTAAGTCATTTCCGTCCCTTTCACGATTTCACCCGGATCAGCATACTGAACTCGGTACTGGTCATTATCGCCCTCTTGTGGTACTGGCCTTCGCGTTGTTTCCGGTCTATCACCAAAGAGAACGTGAAAAGATTCATCCGGGAAAACATCACTCACTCTCCGGAATCCAACCTACAGATCTCGTTGGCCGTCACGTTCGGTATATTCATGGGAATCGTCCCGTTATGGGGCTACCAGATGATAGCGGCAGCGATCCTGGCTCATTTCCTCCGGCTCAACAAAGTGATCGCCGTTGTTGCCTCCAACATCAGTATTCCCCCCATGATCCCGATCCTGTTATTCGGCAGTTACGCCACGGGAGGCTGGGTTCTGGGCAAACCGATAACTTTGAGCTTCCATGATATCTCTTTTGAAACCATCGGGCAATCCCTCTCACAATATCTTGTCGGAAGTATTATATTTGCAGTAATATGCGGCATCACCGGAGGGTTAATATGTTATATGCTACTTGCTTGTTTTAGAAAATCTAAACGTGCTATTTCATGAGAAACTTTTTCATTCATATATACGATCACCTCAAAGATCACCCGATACTTCGGTACACACTACTGATAGGTAGTTTTCTGGTGATGCTCTTCTTCGCCCTTCAAGTCCGGTTCGAAGAGGATGTTACCCGGTTTTTCCCGGACACGCAAGATGCCCGGAGTTCGGAAATCGTCTTCCAGAACTTGAAAGTGAAAGACAAAATCGTGGTCATGCTCCACGCCAAAGACAGCACGGCAAAGAACGTTTCTTCCGACCTACTGATTAAAGCGGGTTCCCGGTTAAAAGATTCATTGTTACACAAAGCCGCACCGGAATACATCAACGACATCTTCGCGGAAGTCGACGCGGACATGATCGGCGGCGTGACCGATTTCATATATGACAACCTGCCCATTTTCCTGACGGAGGAGGATTACGCCCGACTAGACACCCTGCTCACACCCGAGAAGATCGCCACGCGCATGCAGACCAACTACCGGAACCTCTTATCCCCGGCGGGAATGGCCCTAAAAAATATACTTCCCCGTGACCCGGTAGGCGTGGGCAATTCAGCCTTGGAAAACCTCAGGACGTTCCAATTGACAGCCAACTACGAGATTTACGACGGGCACATCTTCTCACAGGATATGTCCACGATGTTGTTCTTCATCACCCCCCGGTACAGCATGGGAAGCACGGGCAAAAACGACCCGCTGATCACGACCATCGAGAATGAATTGCACGAGATCATGCAACTCTACCCTGACGTGAGAGCCGAATACTTCGGGGGCCCGTCCGTGGGTGTCTACAACGCCCGGCAGATCAAACAGGACACGATGATCACGCTGACAATCGCCCTCATCATCATCATCGTGTTCATCACGCTCGTGTTCAAAAGTCGTTCCGCCGTATTGTTAATCATCCTACCCGTCATTTACGGGGCGATATTCTCCCTTGCCCTGATCTTCTTTATCAAAGGATCGGTATCCGCTATTGCCATCGGGGCCGGGGCCGCCATATTCGGGGTCGCCATGAGTTACTCGATACACGTGTTATCGCATTTCAATCACGTGACCTCAATCCGGCAACTCATTGACGAACTGGCCTACCCGCTCACCGTGGGCAGTTTTACCACGGTAGGCGCATTCTTCGGCCTGGTATTCACGAGTTCCGACCTGCTTCGGGATTTTGGGCTTTTCTCCTCGCTGGCCCTGATCGGGACAACCCTCTTCTGCCTGGTATTCCTTCCCCATTTCCTCAAAAGAAAAGCGGAACACGCCGAATCGGGACGGATTCTGAGAATCATAGAGAAAATCAACGGCTACGCCTACGAGAAGAATAAACTGCTCGTCGGGACCATCGTCATCATCACGATCGTCAGCCTTTACATGTCGGGAAAAGTAACTTTCGACAGTAACATGATGAACCTGAACTTCGAGCCTCCCCACCTCAAACAAGCAGAGAACAAGTTGATGAATCTTTTCCAATCCGACAAGAAGACCATCCTATTCGTTTCCGTTGGCAACACGCTGGATCAAAGCATACACCACTATCAGAACAACAACGCTGAACTCGCCGCTCTACAAGCCGAGGGACTGGTGAAAGAATACGCCTCGGCAGAAAAAATACTGATCTCTTCCGAGGAACAACAGCAAAGAATCAAACGCTGGAATTCCTTCTGGACCGAGGCTCGCAAACAGGAAGTGACCTCCGCTATAAAAACAAGTGCCGGACAATACCGTTTCAAGGACAACACCTTCGACCCGTTCTTTGCCCTGCTTGACAAGAACTATACCACCTGCGACTTTTCTTCGGTCGACCAGACTTCCATGCGCCTGCTCGAAGAGTGGACCACGCAAGCCGACTCGCTCTCGATGCTGATTACCCAGGTACGCATCGACGATCAGCACAAGGAAGAAGTCTACAAGCGTTTTGCTGACAATGACGGGATTGTCATCGTGGACAGGGGATTTTTCGCCAACAAATGGGTATCGGCCATCAATGACGATTTCTACCTGATCCTCTACATCTCCTCCTTCCTCATATTCTTTGCCCTGCTTATCTCGTACGGTCGCATCGAATTGACGCTTATGACGTTTACCCCTATGGCCATCAGTTGGATTATCATCCTGGGACTCATGGCTATCACCGGAACCCAGTTCAATATCGTGAACATCATCCTCTCCACCTTCATCTTCGGGCTAGGCGATGATTTCAGTATATTCATCATGGACGGCTTGCAACAGGAATACCGGACGGGAAAAAAGATGTTGACTTCCCACAAAACGGCGATCTTCTTCTCGGCCTTCACCACGGTTGTCGGTCTCGGGGCGTTAGTCTTCGCCCGTCATCCGGCCCTACAATCCATTTCGGTAATCTCCATTCTCGGCATGATTTCCGTCGTACTCGTGTCCTACACGGTACTCCCCATCCTGTTCCGTTTCTTTATCGCTAACCCGGCAAAAAAAGGGAATTTCCCCTACACGCTTTTTAGCTTATTCGTCACCGTGTGGATGTTCAGCCTGTTCGTGTTCGGGTGTGTCCTGCTGATGATACTGGCCGCCATCCTGCTTGTATTCCCGGCCAACCGTACCAAGAAAAAGGCCTTTTTCAGCCTTGCCATCATGCACTCGCTAAAAGTATTCCTGAAACTGACGATCGTCACTCGCAGCGAAACCATTAATCCAGAAGGTGAAACATTCAAAAAACCGTCGGTCATCATCGCCAACCACCAGTCATTCGTCGACATTCTCGTGTTGCTATCCACGGCCCCGAAGCTGATCATGGTCACCAACAGTTGGGTATGGCACTCCCCCTTCTTCGGACGGATCGTGCAATATGCCGACTTCATTCACACGCGGGACGGTTACGAAAAAGCCCTTACCTACTTACGCAAGAAAATAGCGCAAGGCTATTCCGTGATCGTGTTCCCCGAAGGTACGCGCTCGGCCGACGGCCAGGTACACCGCTTCCACAAAGGAGCATTCTACATCGCCGAACAACTGCAACTGGACATCACCCCGATCATTCTTTACGGTCCGGGTATGATCGTCACGAAACGGCAACCCTTCTACGTGAAAAACGGGATACTATCCACCCGCATCCTACCCCGGATCGCGTACGATGATCCCCGGTGGGGAAACACGTACCAGGAAAGGACAAAGAAAATCGCCGTCTATTTCAGAGAAATGTACAAGGACACGTGTAACTACTATGCCAACGTGAACAACCCGTACTATTATCACAAACTGATCAAGAACTACATCTACAAAGGCCCGGTCGAAGAATGGTACATCCGCGTAAAGGTCAACATGGAACACCGATACGAATTCTTCGACAAACTGATTCCCCGCAAAGCCATGATCACAGACATCGGTTGCGGATTCGGCCCGTTGACCTATATGCTGATGATGCTTTCCGAAGACCGCACTCTGCTGGGAATCGACTATGACGAGGAAAAGATTGCCGTGGCTAATCATAACTTCTCACGCACCCGGCGGATTCGTTTTGAATGTGCCAACGCCTTGACATACGATCTACCACAGAGTGACGTGTTTATCCTCAACGATATGCTCCATTACATAGACAACACATCGCAGGAAGAACTATTAAACCGTTGCGTCCGAAACCTGGCTCCCGGGGGAATGATCATCGTGCGAGACAGCAACTCGAACAACCAGAAAGGTCATAAAATAACCCGGCTCTCGGAATTATTCTCTACCCGTCTACTGCATTTCAACAAGACGGAAGGACAATTATATTTCCCGTCGGAAGAACAGTTCGAACAATTCGCCGCTAAACACCACCTGCAAATAGAAAAACAGGCAAACGACAAGTACACGTCCAACACCATCTACCTGTTCAGACGAAAGGAGGAAACAAATGAGTAAATACGACGTCATCATCATCGGGAGCGGCTTGGGCGGGTTGACTTGCGGTGCCACGCTAAGCAAAGAAGGCTACAACGTGTGTGTCATTGAAAAGAACCCTGTACCGGGAGGATGTTTCCAGACTTTCCACCGCAACGGACAGGATCTCGACACCGGTATCCACTACGTGGGAAGTATGGACGAGGGTGAGATATTAAGGCAATACTTCACCTATTTCGGCATACAGCAACACCTGAAACTACGCCGACTGGATGAAAATGCTTTCGACATCATCCACCACAATGGCAACGACTACGCTTTCGCCATGGGACACGAACGCTTCGCCGAAACACTGACCCGATCGTTCCCAAAAGAAAAGGAAGCGATCCGACAATATGTCTCTATCATATCTTCAATCGGGGACACGATCAACGTGGATCAATTGAAAAAAGGCAAACTATCGGCCGGGACAATTGATCTTTTCACCGTATCAGCCTGGCAATGGCTGCAAGACATCACGACAGACAAGACATTGCAACAAGTGTTAAGCGCTCCCGCCCTCTTGTACGGCGGAGAACAAGCGGTCTCAACCCTGTATCACCATGCTATTACCAGCAACTCGTACATACAGGGAGCCTACCGGTTTATCGACGGGAGCATGCAAGTCACGGATGCCCTGGTAGACGTCATCCGCCGGAACGGGGGGACAGTACTTACAAACGCCCAGGCTACCCGCTTGTGCCTTGCTGATGGTAAAACCATTCGTTCCGTGGAAATTAACGGCAAGGAACACCTGGAAACCCGTTACGTGATCTCCTCTCTGCACCCGGCAAACACCATGGAACTGGTCGAAAAAACACCATTGATCCGGAAAGTAAATCTTACCCGGTTACGAGCCATGCGCAACTCGTACGGCATGTTCTCGGTTTACCTGCTGATGAAAAAGAACAGCACTCCTTACAGGAACTACAACACATTCATTTATAACGACAACGATGTTTGGTATTCCCCGTCCGATCCCCGCAATGACCGAATACGGTCGTGCCTGATCACCATGCAACCCACCTCTCGTTCGGCAGAATACACCGAAGTGGTCAGCCTGCTAACACCCATGTACATAAACGAGGTCGAGGCTTGGACCGACACGACCGTGGAACACCGGGGTATGGACTACAAGGCTTTCAAAGAACGGAAGGCACAAGAACTCATCCGTTTCACCGAAAGTTATTTCCCGAAATTAAACCGGGACACGGAAAAGATATACACGACCACCCCACTCACGTACCGGGATTACACGGGAACCCCGGAAGGATCGGGATACGGTATCATCAAGGACTACAATCATCCGCTCTCCACGTTGATACCGCCACGTACCAAAATAGAGAATCTTTACCTGACAGGCCAAAACCTGAACGTACACGGGGCTCTGGGCGTCACGCTTACTTCCATGTTAACCTGCGCGGAACTTCTAGGAACGGAATATTTAGCTAAAAAAATCGGAGGAGCCTAATCATGAAAATACCACGCTTACTCAAATATACCCTATTCTCCTTTTTAGGAATAATCGTACTATTCATTTTGTTTGTGTGCTACCTGTACTTTTCGGCAGACATGAAACAACCGCAATTATCTCAGGACACGATTCCCCGTTACGAGCTGGTCAGGAGTGACAGCCTCAGGCGTTACGGCCCCAATCATTTGCGTCACAGCCAAACGGGCCTTTGGGAACAATACTTGCAAGGAAAAGATTTCGAAAGAGGCGTCGCCTCCGGGATATTAACCCAAGACCTGCTTTATTTTCAAGAGAAAGTATTCGTGGATCAAATCCGGGAAATCATACCCTCGGACAGTTACCTGAAATTCCTCCGCTTCTCGCTGATCCTGTTCAACCGGAACCTCGGAGAATGTGTGCCGGAAGAATACCGGAACGAAATCTACGGAATATCCCTCTCCTGCACGCACGAATATGATGCTATCGGGACTCCCTACGAACGGCAATTGAACTATCACGCGGCACATGACATCGGACACGCCATGCAGGATTATATGCTGGTCGGTTGTAGTTCATTCGGGGCCTGGGGAGCGCAAAGCGCCGATTCATCCTTGATCATCGGACGGAATTTCGACTTCTACGTGGGAGACGATTTTGCCCTGAACAAGCTGGTTTCTTTCTACTCACCCGCCCAAGGATACAGGTTTGCCTCGATCGGCTGGGCCGGAATGATCGGAGTCCTGTCCGGTATGAATGAAACCGGATTAACCGTGACTCTGAATGCCGCCAAATCCACCATGCCCGTTTCGGCAGCAACCCCGATCTCGATCTTGGCCCGTGAAATTTTGCAATACGCCTCAACCATCGACGAGGCTTACGCTATTGCTCAAAAATACCGGACGTTCGTGGCCGAATCCATACTGGTAGGTTCCGCCAAAGACGGGAAAGCCGCTATCATCGAAAAAGCGACAGATAAAATCGCCTTGTTCTACTCCGACACGAATCGCATCATCTGCACGAATCACTATCAATCGGAGACTTTCCGGGAAGACGAACGAAACATGGAAAACATCGCCACTTCCGACAGTCCTTACCGCCAAGCCAGACTAAACGAGTTATTGGATAAAGCCCTACCCGTTGATGTACCCAAAGCCGCATCTATCCTGCGCAACCGCTTCGGTAAAGAAGGAAAAGACATCGGGTTAGCCAACGAGAAAGCGATCAACCAGTTCATCGCCCACCATTCCGTCATTTTTAAACCGGAACAACGCATGATATGGGTATCCACCTCCCCTTGGCAAGAGGGGAAATACGTCGCCTACGACCTGAAACAAATCTTCGCCAACCCGAAGAATACCGGGGAACTCCACACGGATTCCCTAACGATCCCGGCCGATACCCTGTTAAACTCCCCTGTCTATCAAAACCTACTCACATACCGGGCCATCGGCAAAGAAATCCGTAAAGCTATCCACGACGGGACCACCCTCCCCGAAAGTACGCTAAACCGTTTCCTTGAATCCAACCCGGAAATGTACCATGCCTGGGAACTGGCAGGAGATTACCACGCCGCCAACCAAGCCCCCGACAAAGCCGTGCAATACTGGCAAAAGGCTTTAACGAAAGAGATTCCCAAAACAGGAGAGCGTACGGCGATCGAGAAAAAGATTGAAAGACAGAAGCAAAATAGCAAATGAGGAGTATTATACTTGAAGTCGCAAATTGCGACTTCAAGATACAACGTGAAAGCTTGAATATCTCACAACTAATTTAAGATTGAATCATGGATAATCTTCAATTAATACAAAACAAAATATACGAAATCAGAGGTCTGAAAGTAATGCTTGATTTCGATTTGGCAAAAATATATGGTATCGAAACAAAAGTCCTCAAACAAGCTGTAAAAAGAAACATTAAACGCTTTGAAGGTGAGGATTTCATGTTTGAAATTACCAAAGAAGAACTTTCAAGGTCACAAATTGTGACCTTGAACAAAGGACGGGGTTACAACTTTAAATACCTACCTTACGCTTTTACTGAATTAGGCGTAGCAATGCTTAGTAGTGTTCTTAATTCTGATACCGCTATAGAAACAAATAGAGGTATCATGCGTGCTTTTGTAGCTATCCGTCAACTAATAACCAATCCCCCTCTCAACCAAACGTCAAAACTTGAAAAAGAAGTAAGAGAACTAAAAGAATATATCGAAGATGTCTTTACTGACCAAAACGACATCAACGAAGACACGAGAATGCAACTGGACCTAATCAACCAAGCATTAGCCGAATTGCAAGTAAAAAACAAAGTATCCAACCGTCCTAAAAAGATTGGATTCCAACTACCGGAAGAATAAAAAAACGAACTTATATAAAAACTATGAAAAACAATCGACATAGTGACATCCAATTCAAGTCACCCCAAGAAATCAAAGCTTACCAAGAGGCTCGCCTGGCTGAAGAACTGGTTTATCTTGACCTCCATTCCAAGTTCTATCACCAAATGTTCCAAAAGGAAAAGATTGATATCGCCAAAATAAAAACGATCGAAGACCTGCGTCACCTCCCTGTCACCACGAAAACCGACCTTCAACTCCACAATGAAGAGTTCATCTGTGTCAACCGGGAAGAGATCATCGACTATGTCACCACCTCCGGCACACTCGGAGACCCGGTAACCGTCGCTTTAACAGAAAGTGATTTGGATCGTCTGGCTTACAACGAGTACTTGTCATTCACCACGACAGGATGTACCAACCGGGACATCATGCAACTCATGGTTACCCTTGACCGCCGATTCATGGCAGGATTAGCATATTACATGGGAGCCAGAGAACTCGGAGCAGGAGTAGTCCGCGTGGGTAATGGTATCCCCGAATTGCAATGGGACACCATTCACCGCATACAACCCACGTTCTGCATGGCTATCCCCTTCTTCCTGACGAAACTGGTAGAATACGCGGAAACCCATAACATTGATTATAAGAATTGTTCCATCAAAAAAGCGATATGCATCGGGGAATCCTTACGCAATCCGGATTTCACCTTAAATACCATGGGACGCAGGATTCACGAGAAATGGCCGGAATTGCTACTCCTATCGACATACGCTTCTACCGAAATGCAATCTTCTTTCACCGAATGTCCCGCTTGTCAAGGAGGCCACCTGCAACCCGAACTTATCATCGTGGAATTCCTCGACGACAACAATCAACCTGTAGCCGAGGGTGAAGCCGGTGAAGTCACGATCACGACCCTCGGAGTAAGAGGTATGCCCCTACTCCGTTTCAAAACAGGAGACCTTTGTTATCACCACACCACGCCCTGCTCCTGCGGAAGAAACACCATCCGCCTGAGTTCCGTTCTGGGACGTAAAGGACAAATGATCAAGTACAAAGGAACTACCTTGTATCCCCCCGCCCTTTACGACATCCTGGACAACATTCCGGGTGTCAAAAACTACGTGATAGAGGTATACACCAACGAATTAGGAACTGATGAAATAGTCATCCGCGTCGGAACAGACACCCGGACAGAAGCGTTTTCCAAGCAAATCAAAGACCTGTTTAGAGCTAAAGTTCGGGTAGCCCCGACCATTCAATTTGAATCCGTTGAATATATTTCGAAAATTCAAATGCCACAAATGTGTAGAAAAGCAATTAAATTCATAGATTTGCGTTAGCAAGAAATATACACACTATAAAACCCGAAATCATGAAACAAATCGTACTACTTCTATGCTTATGTATTGCCGGAATTGCAAACGCGGGCAATAAATCGAAAAAGACAGACATCAATGCCATCACATTCTATGGCGTGAACTTCTCTTTGGCCAAAGTATATGCCGCCGACGAGACCGCCAACAAATTCAAAATGGCCTTCACGGGAATCAACGAATTGTTCCAAAAAGAACCGAACAAATACGATGTTGCCAAAGCCTTCAAAATCAAGAATACGACAACATCATTATCCGAGACGATCGCTCAAATCGCCCAGATTGACGATGCAAAACTATTCATCGAAAGCGACAATTACGTCCTCACGCACGAAGAAATCGCATCTTTTATCCGTAAATTCAACACGGGTTCTGACCGGGGCTACGGGGCTATTCTCATTGCCGGATTATTAAACAAAAGCAAGAACAGGGCAACCTACACCGTCGTGATCTTCAACATCGACACCAAAGAAATCGTCAGCCAACAACAAATCACCTCGAAAGCCAGAGGCTTCGGGCTACGCAATTTCTGGGCCGGCTCCGTACATGCAACTCTAAAACAAATCAAGAATTTATAAAATAACGGGGTTATCTAACAATGTAAAATGATATGATCCCCAAAAATTTGACACAAAACGTTTAAGTTTCAACGGGTAAACATCAATCAAAAGCCCGTCTAACAGAGAAAAGTTAGACGGGCTTCTTACATTTTATAATACTACTTTCGTAACAAAGTATCCACGGTAACCCGTTCTTTAATAATCTTCGTGTTCAAATATAGAAAAAGAAGCCGGGGATTTGATTCCCGTGCCAAAAGGCATAAAGAATCAGTAGTCAACAGATCTATCTTCTCCTTTGTCTCGTAAACTTCTTTTTCGCCATTCCCCTTAAGACTAAAACCTTTTATAAACAAATATCCTTCTTCAATATTCCAGGTCTTTAAATCTAAAGTCGGGATATTGATCGCTTCACAGACACCTCCTTTTTTGAAATGGAAGCCTTTCAACTCTCCGGTTGATTCATAGGTGTAAGGATTGCACCATTCACCAATAATTTTTTTCTCCATCTCTTTTTGCGGATCACTGGCACAAGCCAAACACAGTAAGGTTAAACCTATACACAACAAATTTCTCATATTATTCTGATTAAAATTATTATTTCAAAAATTCACTTCACCCAATCATACTTTTGATCGAAACCTCGCTCATTAGCATGAATTCCTTCTTTCATCCAACGAGGCTCCGGACTTCCTTTCAGGTAATGGTCAAAAAACTGTTTCATCCGTATCGTCCAATCCGCCTCTGCCGCTTTATTATATAAGAAATGGCGTTCTCCCTTGTAATTCAGTAGCCAAGCGGGTTTCTGCAAACGTCGCATGGCAAGAAACAAATTCAACCCCTCGGAATAGGGAACAGCCTCATCCTTGTCACAATGAAATATCAACAGGGGGGTCTGTATTTTATCTGCATTTAGAATGGGGGAATGGCGAAGATACATCTCTTTGTCTTCCCATAGGGATTTACCCAAACGACTCTGCGTTTCCTCGTACATGAACATCCGGGGCATCCCGCTACCCGTACGAATACCGGTATACGCGGAGATCATGCTAGATACGGCAGCTCCCGGACTGGCACAAGCAAACATATTCGTCCGGGTGACCAGGTAAGCGACTTGATAACCGGACCAGCTATGCCCTTGTATGCCGATACGGTCCTTATCGGCAATACCGTTGTCAATAAGCCATTGTGTGCCGCTGACCACGGCATCATAACAACTTTCACCGGGAGAGCCCACGGTAAAATGTATATCCGGCATAAACACGACATACCCGTTACTGACGTAAGAAATAACATTCAGCATCCCACTACTCCAAGTGGGTACGACATATCCATGCAAACCCTCGGTATGTGTCTCGTAAAAGTTCACGATGACGGGATAGCGTTTGTTCGGATCATAATTCTCCGGTAAATAAAGCAACCCGGCATTTTCTTTATCCTCGTAATTTATCCACTTGATTAATTTTACGGTTCCCCACGCATAATCCTTTTGTTGCGGGTTTACATCCGTTATCCGCACAGGACGGGTAAAGGTCAAATCACTCCACCATAAATCACGGGATTCGGTATAACTCTGCCGGGAAAAAATACAATATTTCTCGTTATCGGATCGTTGGTTTATTGAAATAGAATAAGCACCTTCTATCAATTTCTTTATTTTCCCGTTAGGCAAAAACCGATAAATCCCTTCGTCCCGATTATCCAAATTCACGGAAGTCATTAAAAAACCATTTTTCAGATCAATAATCTTATCATCGTAATCATTTTTCAACCGACGGAACTGCCGACTCGTGGCTCGCCCATATCCATTCGTCAATGAATAGACCTTTTCCTGGCCAGACAGGTCAACCACCCACATATCATAACGATCATACAGGACGACATGATTCCCGTCTTTCGTCCATCCGGCAATGCCATAAGCATCGGCAGGCTTGGGAAGGTCGTGCCATTCATTATAGACGGGATAACCTATTTCCCCAGAGATATTCACCCGTTCACGGGTTTCCGGATCAATTTTATACCAGGTCTTTCCCAGCGCATCGTACCACAAAGCATACTTGCCATTCGGACTCCATACCGGTTCCACATAAGCATTCTGCTCGAAGAGTACCGTTTCACCCGTGTTCAGATTAACCAAGTAAATATCCGCATTAATATCGCTCTTCCAGTCGGCAAAACGCTTATAGGGAGTTCTATCCAAGGTAAAAGCATAATCGCACCGGTCACTCTCCGGCAAAATCAACTTTTCCATTTTTTGATTTGTTACCCGGCAGCACGTCTTCGTATCGAGATTATAAGCAAATTTCACGTTACTCGTTCTGTAATTACCACTTCGCTGTTGAAGAGAAGAAACCTCGTCATCCCAAGTCCATAATTCCAACTCGAAGCGGGTATCTTTCTTCCCTTGCTTTTTCGTCGGTTCCCAGTACAAAGTATCGACATCCAGAATAATCCGGTTCCCGTTATCAGACAACCGATAAGCCCGACCTCGCCATGTATAGTTTTCGGGAAATTGTACCTGTTCCCAATCCACTAAAAATCGGCACTCTCCTTCCGGCAAAGAAAAAGAATAAAGCAGGTTCGGATTTTTGCTTATCGAAGAATCAGACGCAACGGTAAAAGTTCCCTGCATTTGGTGAGGCAATAACGAATAATCTTTTAATATCTTCTCCCTATCCGAAAAAATAACGACGGGATCCCCTCGCAACGAACGGTAGCACAAAGACTTGTACTCCCCATGATTCTTGATATAAACCATGGCTTTATGCCCTTTCAACAAAGTACAATTCTCGACACTATCCATCACGATGGAATCATTCGTCCCGATGTTCCGAACAACCCATCTTTTCATGTCCGGCTGTTCTTTATCTATCGGATAAGAATAAGTAATTAATTCTGATGTATTGTATTCCTTGAAATCATATTTTCTGTCCCAATAAATCTTTTTCATATCACGTAAACGCAACAAGAACGTCGAATCGCGAACACAGGAGTCCGTTTCAGAAGCCGCCACCGTGTAACGCAACCATTTCCCGTTTGCGAAAAAGGTAGGTCGAACGATATGTTCAAGCGCTACTTTTGTTTTTTTCTCCGGATGGTACAAATAGGTCACCGGGGGTAACGTGTCATAGCGGGAATCGATATGAACAAATCGGTATGTCACCCATTTCCCGTCATCCGAGATATTGGGAGCATCCACTCTTCGCCATAGTTTATATGCAGCCGTGTCCAAAGCCCTCTTTTGGGCAAGTCCGATTTCCCCGCCGAAAAGAATCGACAGGAAAATCATTCCGTATTTAATTAATTTCATCATGATAAATTTAATATCCCATACTTTAGGAATTTATCTCTTCATAAAGTAATCCAAGTCTGTCTGATAGTCCGCAGAGGAGTCCCCTAAAAGCAAACGAGCAAAATGGTGCCACAGCTTCCGTTCATAAAAGTCTTCCGCTATCTTCCCGTACCCGTGTGTACTACCGGGCAACACCAGCATATCAAAATTCTTTCCCGCCTTAATCAAAGCATTCGCCATTTTCATGGTATGTGCCGGATGGACGGTCTGATCCATATCACCCGTCACAAGCAACAAGCCGCCTTTATAGTTTTTTGCCAAATCCATATTTGTTTTACTCGATGTATGGTACGTGATCTCTTCATGTTCATTACCTAAAGAGTCTTTCACCATTTTCTTTCGTTCCTGCACTCCAAAATGAATCTCGACCCATCCTTTGTTATACATATTGTTATCATGATTCCCGGCAGAAGCTACTGCTGCCGAGTAGAACTCCGGATAAGTACAAATCGCAGCCGCAGCCATAAACCCTCCCCCGGAATGACCGTAAATACCCACTTTTTTCTTATTTATAAAAGCATAACGATCCGCTAACTGTTCTATTACATATTTGTCGTCAGCCAAGGGATAATCACGTTGATTTCCATACCCGAAAGCATGATAATATTTCCCCCGCATCGGAGAGCATCCCCGGTGTCCCACGGTAATAACGATGAAGCCCAACTGTGCCAAACGGGTATTCAAGGCATCATTGATCGTGAAACGAGTGGGAACATATTCAAAGAACGGACCGGGGTATACGCAAGAAATAATCGGGTAAGATTTCGTAGAATCAAAATCAGCAGGTTTCCACATCACCCCGTACAGATCGGTAACCCCGTCAGCTGCTTTCACCGAAAAACGCTCCGGGGCTTTCCATCCCATCTCATACAAACGATGCAAGTCAGGTTCTTCCAGTGTCATGATCACTTTCCCTTTCCGGTTACGAACAACATTCCGAGGTTTCATATCTACCCGGGAATATCCATCCACGTAATAATCGTTGGAGGGAGAAATCGCCACATTATGCGTAGCATTTTCCGGGCTCAGGCAAACCAATTTATTCTCTTTGTCCAAATCTGCCCGGTATAAAATATAGTAATAAGGATCCACTCCTTCTTTACGCCCATATCCATAAAAATATATCTGCCGGCGAAGGGTATCCACTTTAAGTAGGGGACTAGTAACCCAATCTCCCGAGGTAACTTGATTTTTCAGATTCCCATCTTTATCATACAAATAATAATGTCCCCAACCGCTACGTTCCGAGCGAAACAATATCTCTTCGCCATCATTGAGAAAAGTGATACTTCTCATCTGATAATCCAAATAAGGTTTGTTTTCCTCGTGAATAAGCGATTTCACTTCTCCGGTTTCTACATTGACCATACAGATATCCGCTTCATCCCACGTGCGTTTGTACCTCTGAAGATAAAGACGTTTGCCATCGTTACTATTATAAACGATGTCCACGTATTGATCTGCCCAGCGGGTGATATCAATCTCTCGAACCTCCCGTGATTCCGCATCCCCGATAAGCAGAGTATATTGAATCACATTTTTATCTCCCGCCATTTCATATTTGTACGTTACTAATTTCGGACGAGGTTGCGCAAGTACATCCACCAGCCACATATCATTCACCTTCCGGGAATCCTCCCGCAATGCATAAAACTTGTTCCCTTTTTTAAACCATTTGGCATTACACAAGAAACGCCCGTCCAGTTCCCCTTCATCCTCCCGGTTAAAAGAATAATTTTTCATCCCGTCGAATGTCAGTTGCACTTCTGTTGTATCCTTGCCTTTTAACGGATTACCGACAAGATACAGATTATGGTGTTTGGCAAATAACATATAAGTACTATCCGGAGAATAGTACATCCAATAAGGATCCGAGCCAGTCGGTTTTTCACCCTCCCAAGGTTTCAATTCTTTTGTACGAATATTATAGATATAATTCTGACTATCAAAATAGAATCGAAATGTTTCCTTATCCAAAAATTTCAACTCGATATCCAAATCCTTGTAGTTATACGGCTTTTTGGTAATCTCACTTATTTTAGATACTAATTCAACATTATCGAACAATAATTTCTTAATCTTCCGCTTGGGATTCACCCAGTAATAATTTTTACCCTCTTCCGTGCGAAAAGAATAATAAAAACAATCTATCCCTTTAATAAAATTCGGTCTTATCGATAATGTATTCTTCGTTATCGGAGCTTGCGTGATTTCCCGCATACGTTCCGCCAACTCGTAATTTGCTTTCTGTTGCGCAAATCCCGTAACACAAAAAACAATTAAAAATAAAACTATCAGCAATTTATTTATTTTCATACCCTCTATTTTTCAATTGTACTTTCATAATCAGCAGATGAATCACCCAGTAAATATTTTGCAAAATGAGCCCACAACTTTCGTTCAAAGAAAGCATCGGCATCTCCTTGGAAACCATGCCCGTTTCCGGGTAACACGATCATATCAAAATTTTTCTTTGCTTTGATTAAGGCGTCAACCATTCGCAAAGTATTCGCAGGATGCACATTTTTATCCATATCGCCCGTGACTAATAGCAAATGTCCTTTCAAACGTTTCGCCAATTCCATGTTTGTCGGCACTTTACAAGAATAGGAATATACCGTACTGTCCTTCCCGTCTTTACCTTTCACGGTATCGACAGACTCACGAACACCATGATAGATTTCAGACCATCCCCGGTTAAATATATTATTATCATGATTTCCCGCGGAAGACACGGCTGCCGTGTAGAAATCAGGATAAGTACAAATTGCAGCCGTCGACATGAATCCACCCCCGGAATGCCCAAAAATCCCGACCTTGGTAATATCGATATAAGAATAACGATCAGCCAATTGTTCTATGACATACTTATCGTCAGCCAAAGGATAATCCCGCAAATTACCATACCCATACCGATGATAAAATTTCCCGCGTAACGGACTCCCACCCCGATGTCCCACCGCCATCACGATAAAACCAAGTTGTGCCAACCTCATGTTATAACTGTCATTTAGCTGGAATGAGGTATTCACGTACTCGAAAAATGGACCGGGATACACGGAGGAAATAATCGGGTATTTCTTGTTCGGATCAAAATCTGCGGGTTTCCACATAATACCATATAAATCTGTTATTCCGTCAGCCGCTTTCACAGTAAAGCGTTCCGGGGCACGCCATCCCATCTCCCGCAAACGCCGGGTATCCGGTTTTGCCAATTCCATAATTACTTTTCCCTGATTACTTTTCAATACAATTTTAGGTTCCATATCTACCCGTGAGTAAGTGTCCACAAAATAACGCCGGGTGGACAGAAATGCAGTACTGTGCTGGGCGTTCTCCGGTGTCAACAGCGTAACTCCCTCCCTGTCTATGTGAGCCTTATAAAGTATGTAATAATAAGGGTCTACCTCTTTTTCCCGACCATATCCATACAAATAGAGCGTGCGACCCACGGTATCGATAGCGGCTATTTGCCCGGCGACCCACGGACCGGAGGTAATCACGTTTTTCAGACGCCCTTCTCCGTCATAGTGATAATAATGTCCCCACCCTGTTCTTTCGGAACGAAACAGAATATCTTTTCCATCATTCAATATGACGGTATTCTGCATATGATAATCCCGATAGGGCTTATCGACTTCATGTATTAATTCTTTCACCTCCAAGGTTTCCGTGTTTACCACGCAAATATCTATTTCATCCCACGTACGTTTAAAACGCTGGAAGAAAAGCTTATCCCCTTTCTCCCCAGGTTGGATCACTTGAATATACTGATCCGTCCATTTATCGGCAGGGACCCGGTTGGCTGTTTTTTCCCCGGCATCAATAATCCACAGCTCGTACTGGCATAAATCTTTTTCGCCGGGCATCTCATAACGATATTTCTCCAAAGTGGGACGCTTCATCAATGAATTTATCACGAACATATCCTGTAACTTACGGCTATCTTCCCGCACCACATAAATATGTCTGGAATCTTTAAACCATCGGGCATTGGTTTCGGCTTCTCCCTCCTTATCATCCTCGGGGTCCCGTGCAAAAGAATAATACTTTTCTCCGTCAGTCGTCAACTGAATCTCCGTGGTATCCATCCCTCTATTTTTATTTCCCCGCACATACAGATTATGATTTTTCGCGTACAATATGTATTTCCGGTCCGGCGAGAAAGTCATCCAGGAATATATAACTTCATTGTCTTCCTCTGAATTCTTCTTTTCTTCCAACGGCCGTACTTTTTTCGTCTTAAAATCAAACTCATAATGACCATCCATAGAGAAGGTCATCTTGGACAAATCTTTAGAAAACTCCATATCAGAAATCCTTAAATCTTTCTCATTATAAGCTTTGCGTGTGATCAAACTAACCCCTTGTGCTATATCCGTGGGATTAAAAAGCAACCGCTTCTCTCCTTTTGCCGGATCGACAAAATAGAAGTTTCTCCCCTCTTCCGTAACAAACTCAAACCAAAACTTGTCCGAATCATTGATTTGCCGGGGAAATATACCCATGCTGTATTTTCCTACCAAGCTACCAAATGAAACATTCCGTAATTTTTCTGCCAACTTATAATTTGCTTTTTGTTGGGCATATCCGCTCACAAACAATAATAGCAATGACAATAATACAAATACCCTTTTCATATCATCGATTGATTTACATACAATTAACAAACGATCTATTCTTTTTTTTTACACACAAAAGAAGACACGAAGGGAGCAAAGCTCCCCCCGAAATCAATATACTAAAACAACATATTAATACAAACCGCCAGCCCCCGGTCGACTTCCGCTACCAAATTTATACTTGATATCCACAATCTCCCCGAAACCGTCTTTATGATATATTTCCACTAACTCGGCAGTTTGTTCCGCATTATCATATTTCACTTCAAAAACATACACATCCCCGGCCTTCAAAGCTACAGCCAAATGAGCGTTGAGAGTCTTGTAATACGTGTCATAATCTTTCACGGCAAGTCCGACAATCTCAGAATCAAATTCCGGGAGAGAAGTTAAATTAAAAATAAATTTATCCCAATAATTATAAATATTCAATTTATTACCGGAAGCTACCACTAATAACTCCTGCCAGGGCAGCAATGCAGCACATCGATAATCGTTCATAATGGAAGCGGGTAATTCCCCGTATTCACTCGACTCGACAACCATCTTATGCCCCGGTTTATAAGTATAATCCGCTCTATTGAGTTCATAACGATGCCAATAATAATTCCCGTTTTGGTGAAGGATTGAAAAATAGGCAGGAGGAGCATAATATCCACCCGCTTCATTCGCCCAAGTATGGAACACGAACTCTCCTTCTACATTTTTAAATAAAAAAGGATGCTCATCTTGAGAGAGATTTACCAATTCCAAATAAGAACCAACGTGATTTGCAGGTAATATTGTATAGCTATTATCATTAGAAGCGCATTCCCCATCGTCCATGATGCCGAAATAAGTATTGTTCTCGTCAATTCCGACAATCAAGAAATTTCCATAGTTGTCGCCCTTGTAATACGGCAATAATGCTTTTACTTTCTTACCGTTCAAACTAGGATCTTTCAAATAAAATCCGGAATGCAAGTCAATAGCAACAAAGAGATTAGCCAAATAAATATAGTTGTCGGCATTTAACAGCCATTTCCCGTCATAACTCAATACGGCATCCACCGGGTCAAAATTATCCGGGACTCCATCAAAAAATTCATTCTTCGCATACCCCACCGGAGTCAAATTATTCCCATCCAATTCGACAGCCCCACTCTCCTGTAAAACCATCACTTCATCCTCCACGGCGATTCCAGGTGCCGTGGGATAAATAAAATTCTCAATCAATTTACGAGGTCCCTGCCCTAAACCGGGCGCAACATTCATCGCTTCTCCTACATAAACAATTGTATCCTTTGATTGCTCTTTTCCATCAACGACCACTGTTTTTGATTGTTTCTTAGATAAAATCAATGACAATTGCGACTCGTTGCCAGCAGATTTTGACAGAATCATCCAGCCATTTTTCCATGGGGCTACAACCGCCACTTCAATTTCCTTGGAAAACGTAACGCCACTTTTATTATCCGTTGCACAGAATAACAAGCTGAAATCACCCAACTGCTCTGCCGTATACGTGTAGTTCAATTGATCGCTCAACAAGGTCATTTTCTCTTCTTCCCCCAAATACCAGGCATAGGAAGCATCCGGATTCAAAGTATCGATAGAAAAACGCACCTCGGGTTCAAACCTAATTTCTTCATCAGGATATAATGTATATTTATCCTTTACATTTTTCACTCCATCACGATTCCAATTTTCAAAATCATTTAAATCCTTATAATCGTAGTTACTCTTATCGTCCAAGCAACCCACCGTAAACAATAGAATGAATATATATATCAAATTCTTTTTCATAATTACTCGTTTTTATCCAACTGCAGGAATAACCAATTCATTACCTTTTTCATCTTTTAGCGGAGCCTTTCCCGAAGCGATATTATCCGGATCATTATTGAATGCTTCGATCCGGTATTTCAGCCGTAAAGAATATTTTTTCAGGATCATTTTGTCCTGTCCGTCAAACTCCACCCCGTCTTTTGCCAATTCTTCCAGAAACATCGTATATTTCGTTTCCGAATACTCCCCTAAATAGAGATGTTCTGCAATATTATACTGGGGAACGCCGCCATAACCTCCATCCCACACGATCCACCACTGGGGACGCTCTAGTTTATCGGAAACCAAGATGATCGCCCGACTATACTTATCATCCCCCTCTCTGACCAATTCCGTTTCGTCAACTTTCAGCATCAAACGACAAATCTTTTCTTTCAACAAATCTCCATTCAATAAAACGATTTCTATCGTGTCCTGTGCTTGCCCCGCGGGGAAAATACATTTCTCCGGCAACACGTACAGTTCGGAAGGCAAGGTTGTAAATTCTTCGTCTGCCGACACTGTGTACTCCCGCTCCTTTGTTAGCCAAACACCGTTAGACTTCATCGGAATTTTCATGTGAATTTCCCCGCTAGGAAAAGCTTTGAACGAATAAGTCGTACTATCAGCAGTAGCATCTGCCGCAAAGTACACGTAAAGCGTATCCTCGGAATACTCCATTACATTTTTCTCGCTACAAGCCGAGATGACGCACATCCACGCAAATACCAATAATATATGCTTTCTCATAATCCATTATTTTATATTAGTTTCGATATCCGGAACAGGAACGACAAACACCTTTTCCGCAGCCTCAATAAAACCGCCTTTTTCCGACGGGATATTTTTATTCAAACGCTTATAAATAAAATAAGTCTGTCCTTCACCCAGCCATTCCCGACGCATATCATTAATCAAAAGATCCATAAAGTCATCCGTATTAGCACTTGTTATCTGCTTCACGGACACGTCAGCATCCTTTAAACCGCGACACTTCTTTACATAGGACAGATAAGTCTTTGCCTTGGTCAATCCTTCCGCACCCCGTTTGCACAAAATCTCGGCAGCAGTATAATACATTTCGCTCATCCGGATAAACGGGACAATATGATCGGAAACATCTATCACCGTTGCCGTCGAACCGGAAGTCATCGCTTCGTATTTTCTAAACCGGTAATTTGAATGTTGATTTTTCATATCCTCAATCCAGTATGTGAAACGATAATCGTTACTCTTCACGATCTCCTCTTTTTCAACCTTCGTTTTGTACAAATCTTCTCCAAAATAATTTTTCTCGATCTCAGAAACACACAAGTAATAAGCCTTACTTTCATTGTCCATGATATTTACTGCTGAATTATACTTCAACAAGTCAATGACGTGCAGCCCGAATATAACATCCGAATAGCATTTCCGATCTCCATAGGAATACCTGTTGGCAATACTAAAAGCCCCTTTCTTCGCGGCAAAATTAATCACTTCACTAGCTTGCTCCAAAGCCTCGTCCTCTTTCTGCGCATACAAATATACTCGTGCCAATAAAGCCGTTGCAGCCCAATAATTCAAGTGGAAACCTCTACGACCGAGAAACGTATTCCCCGCGATTTCAAAATTATCATTCCTACTGAAAGTTCTTGCCGTATCAATTTTCCACAACAATTGCTTTGCTTCTTTCAAATCTTTAGCAATCAAGTCCAGGCATTCATCAACCGTCTTCGGCTTTGAAACATAAGAGGGATAGGTATCTACATAAGGGATAAACTTACGTTTCTCGGGATTGGCAGCAGGAGCAGGAGCAAATAAGCGCAACATATCAAACTGTATGAAAGCACGCAATGCCAACGCCTCACCCCAAATCATAGCTTTCTCCTGACCTTTTCTATCAAATATCTCAGGATCAGCATTTTCAATCTGTTGTACCAAATTATTACAATTAGCCACAACATTATATGCTTCTTGCCAAATAGAAGTAATTACCGGCTTGAACGCATAATAATCCCATGCGTACTTTTTAGCACCGTACTCCAAGTCATTTACACTACCGGATTTATTATAAGCATACACTTGCCCCAACGCATCCGCAACTCCCCATGTCAACTGTTTCCCATACAGATTCTGCGACTCCATGCTATAATAAATACCATTCAAAGCATGGCGGAAGCCATTACCCGTGGTGAACAATTCCTCCTCGGTAATCTCGTCTTCCGGTTCCACATTCAACCATCCATTACATGACGACATAAAGAATGGCAAGATAAAAATTAAATATAATAATTTATTTCTCATATTTTCAATTTACTAGAAAGTTGCACGTAAAGAAAAATTCACCGTCCGGGCAAAAGGATAACTGGTTCCCCGCTCCTGCTTGATAGTCGATAAACGGAATAACTCATTTGTACTTGCTTCCAGGCGAAGGGTCTTCAAGTAAATCTTACGCAACCACGCCGGATTAAAATCATAACTTAAATTCAAAGCACTCAGAGATAAAACATTCTCATCCTGCACAAAACGAGAAGTCGGCAAGGTAACACTGTTCATATCTTGTATATCCTTCAAAGGCGCAATATCACCCGGCTTTTCCCAACGTTGAGTCAGCACCCGTTTGTCCACGTTGCTTCCCTGTATATCCGCATTCTCGACATTCATAATTAAAGTTTCATTATACGTTTGCTTTCCCCATTCATAAGCGAATGAAACAAACAATGAAAGATTCTTATACGTCGCATTTATTCCAAAAGAACCACTCGCCTTGGGCTCAGTATCTCCAAGTACAACCTCCTCGCTGGCTTTCCACACGTTACTGGCTTTACCGTTGCGATACAAGTATAACTCCTTTCCGTTAGTAGGATCGATACCTAATGAGCGTACACCATAAATAGCCGTCAAAGAAGCTCCCTCTTCATATTTCATGATCGGCTTAACAAAATCTTCATATGTTTTCCCTCCCTTAATCCATGCACTCGTCGGTGTTTGACTCTCTTCCGCAAGTTCATAATGCTCGTTTACTTGAGAATTATACGCTTTCAAGGCATCCGACACTTTCAATATCTCATTTCTATTATGATTCAAATTACCCCATAAAGCCACGTTCCAATCTTTATTTTTCATTACATCGAAGCGAAACTGAATATCAAATCCTTTATTCAAAGTTTCTCCCAGATTACTTTTATAAGAAGAGAATCCGGAAGATCCCGGAAGAGTCACGTCTGTGATCAAATCCACCGTTTTATTGTAATAATAATCGAAAACAAAAGAGATCCGATTATTCCAAAATTCCAAATCCGTACCGACATTCAATTTATTCGTCGTTTCCCATTTCAAATCCCTGTTTCCCAACGCTTTCAGTGCGACACCAAACCCACTGATATACCAACGATCGAAAGTCTTATAAACCGTCCGCGCACTATAAGACGGGAAATTCACTTTACCGGTTTGCCCGTACGAAACACGGAGTTTCATGCGATTAATGATTTTACTATTCCGCAAAAAGTTATATTTGTGAACGTTAATACCCGTTCCCAACGACCAGAACGGAGCCCATTTCTGATCCAATCCGAATTCGGAAGAACCGTCAAAACGTGCGGATACATCTGCCAGATAAATATCGTTCCAGGTATAATTCGCCATCAACAGGAATCCAGCCAAACGACTCGCACTCTGTGTTTTGTTCGGCTTTAGTGTAATTTCTGCAGCATAATTGGGTGAATGGTATTCCCCGGAAGGAAACCCGCGATAGTGACTGGAAGTACTCTCGGAGAAACGGGAAGTTGTATTCATCACCGCCGAGGCATTGATCGCGTGACCGCCGAACACTTTCGAAAAATACGCCCCGACCTGTACATCCCAATTGGTAGATTCCCCTTTCACCAAATAAAGGTCGCCCGCCAATTCCTTATCTTCACCCAGTGTTTTAGACGTCGAATTCGAGGAAAGAGGATCAATGAAACGCTCTCTCCTGTTAAACTCTTTCGTTATGGCAAATTGCCCTTTCAGGTATAAATAATCGGTCAAATACCAACGTGCCATTAATCGTTCTATAAACACATCCCCTTTTTCAACCTCAAAATTATTCAAAAGGGCTTCATACAATGGGTTATTCAATTTTGTATCCCGATGAGGTATCGTGGAAAATTCCAAAGTACCTTCAATCACCTTCCCATTTTTATCATAAGGACGATCATAAGGCTGCAAATGTGCATAATCGGAAAAATCACCATAAGGAGATTCATTTGCTTTCGTGTAATTATACTCGATATAGTTCACAACCTGCAAATTCTTAAGCCGGTAATCCACGTGAAATCCTAAATTCATCGTATTCCGGTAAGAATCCTTCATAACACCATTGTTATTATTATAGGAAAGATCAAGCCCATAACGTAAATCAGCATTCCCTCCCTCGATAGACAGACTATGCTTGTGATTCACAGCATTCCGTAGAGGCAGAGATAACCAATCCGTGTTCACTCCTTCTTGAACCCGCAATAAACGTTCATTATATGCATCCAATGCTTGCTTCCAAGTTATAAAATACTTAGGCGTATAAAGCCCTGCCTTCGTTTCTATTTCCAATTTTTCTCTAGCCGTGGCTAAATTATAATCCGAAAGATCAGGCATAGAAACGGTTCCGGTCATACTATAAGAAATAGTCACCTCTCCCGGCTTGGGTGCGACAGTCGTAATCACGACAACGCCATTCGCCGCACGAGAACCATACATGGCAGTGGCAGCCGCATCTTTCAATATCTGAATATCTTCCACCCGCATTGGATCCATATCATACACCTTCTGCACGCCCACCTCGAACCCGTCCATGATAAAAATCGGAAGGTTCGGATTATTTTTCAAAGAGGATTTTGACAACGCATCTTTATCCAAGTCTTTCACCCCTATACCCGAACGACCGCGTATATATATTTCAGGAATCGCATTCGGGTCTGATCCCCATTTATTACTTTGCTGAATCCGAAACGATGGGTCATAAGAAGATAATGCTTGAATAACATTCGTGGCAGACGCCTTCAATAAATCCTCACGTTTCACGGAAATCGAACTACCCGTAAAACTTTCCTTTTTTATATTACCGTATCCAGTAACGACCACTTCATCCATCTCTTTCACATCATCCTTCATTGTGATTACCAATTCTTTCTCATCGTTATTCCGATTGTTACTCAAATGATGATTGATTGTTTCCATCCCAATGAACGAGAATACCAGTACCGTACTATCCATTTTAGGTATTTCTATTTTGAACTTACCATCGACATCTGTTATTACTCCCAATTTAGTACCTCTTATAAGAATAGTAACACCCGGCAATGGTAGACCTTTCACATCTATCACCTTACCTTTTACCAATCGAGGTTTTCCCGCCGTTTTCTCATCTTTTACCGGAGTAATAATGACTACATCATTTTGAATTACATAAGACAAAGGAGTATCTTTCAATAATTCATTCAATACTTCTTCTAAAGTTGCATCTTTCACCTGCAAATCTCGTCTTCCAAACTTCACGACTTCTTCCACTTGATACAAAAAACGATAACTTGTTTTTTGGCTCATATCCGTGATCGCCTGGTCAATAGTAACATTTTTCAAATTCATCGTCAATCTTACAACCTGAGATTTCGCATCTACTTGCAGGAAGAAGAGAAACGTAAACAGAAGAAGAAGGCCGCGTTTAAAAATAAATCGCATCTTTTTAAATCTTTGCATCCCGCTAAAGACTTCGATTCCGTTTTTTTTCATACTTTTACATGCTTAATGATTAATAATTGACTTTTTAATCGTTATTAAAATTCACCTAGGAGCAGAAAATAGTACCAATATTTTCTGCTCTTTATATATAACAACATCTATTTAGATATTTTACTCACAAACACCGTTCTATCTTTCACCTCGAAATGTACCCTAGTAGCTTTCTCTAACATATCCAATATCTCTGTAAAATCCTCATACCGAGCTAATTCTCCGGAGAAGTGATATTCTTTCAACTCCGGGTTTACCCAAAATACATCAATATTATACCAACGCCCCAAACAAATCATAATATCCTCCAACGTGTTATTCAATAACACAAACCGTCCATCCTTCCATGCGGAATAAAGGCTTGCATCTACCGGACGAACGACAAGTTGCTTAACGTCACTATTATATACAACTTGTTGATTCGGTTGAATCTTCACACTTTGCTTTCCGTCATACACCCGTACTAATCCTTCATTCAACGTAGTTTCCACATTTTTTTTATCCGGATAAGCTTGCAAATTAAATTGAGTTCCCAATACCTCGACAGAAATCTTGTTATCCGCATTCACAACAAACGGACGCGAGACATCTTTTTTAACAATAAAAAAGGCCTCTCCTCGTAAAAATACATCCCGCTCGTTTTTCCCGAATTTTACAGGGAATCGTATTTCAGAATCCGAATTCAAAATTACTTCCGTACTATCAGACAAAAATAATTTATATTCCCCACCACGAGGCACCCGGATCGTATTATACTCTAACACATTGTTTCCATCTTTTCCTGCAATTCCCTCATAAGAAACCTGCTGACGGTCATTCCTGACGACCATACCACTTCCCAATGAAATCAATTGCATTGCACTATCCTGCAACACGATCTCATCACCAGAAGAAGTAATTAAAACAGCCTTGGAACCACCCACCTCAATACGAGCTATCAGTTGTGCTGTCTCTTGTACTATCGGTTTTCTAAAAAGTCCCAAATAAAATCCTATCCCGACAAGTAAAATCATAGAAGCCGTTATACCCATCCACCAAGGTGATATACTTCTACGTTTATTCCGCACTCCCAACCGTTGCTTCATCATCTCCCACGTATCATCTACCTCCAAACATCCGGCATATAAATCCCTATCCGGAAGATTTTTTCCTTCAAAAATATGTTCGAATAGTTCCCGATTCCGAACATCCTCTTTCAGCCACTCCTCCAATTTTTCTTCTTCGGCAGGAAGAATTGTACCAATCATCTTTTTGGCAATCAAACAAGATATTTTATAATCTTTCGGATATACTATCATAAAACGTCCTAATTTAAACTATACTTCTATCTACAGAACGTCAAAATTTCAGAAAAGGATGAGCGGACTTTCCGTTTTTTTTCAATTATATTTTTGACAACAGGAGTAAGAGTACATAATAATAATCCTTCAACGTCACTCGAAGGACATCCATTGCTTTATATTTCAAAGATTTAACCGTGTTTACAGTAATTCCCAATTCCTCTGAAATTTCTTTATTCTGTTTACCCTCCAAACTTAATTTCATAATTCGGCGACTTTGAGCCGGCAAAGCATCGATTGCCTCATTAACAATCCGATATGTTTCCTCTTCAATCAATATGTCGCGAAAAAAGTATTCATGGTCAGCTGCACTCAAATTATCCTGAACAGGCATTTTTTTCTGCTTCCTCAAATAATCAAAGCATCTATTTTTTACAGCTACATATAAAAATATATCCGGCGTCACTTCGAAATCATAAGTTTCCCTCTTCTCCCACAAACGAATAAATACTTCCTGAGCAATATCCTTTGCAATATCCTCATCCCCGACAATACGGCAAGCGACCATACACATAGACAAGTAATATTTTTTAAATAAACCCTCATAAGCCTCAATATTGCCGGAACGAATGGAGTCAAATAAAAAATCATCACTATTTTGATCACTTCTAGACATCATTTTATGATTTACACCCAAAAAATACTCTTAAGGCCACAAAAATAGAGAAAAAAATGACAATAACAATTTTACGAATAATTACTACTCGTCCACAACACAAACTATTTTACAATAAAACGGATGGGCTAAAAACGCCAGTCTGTTTATTGAATCTCACCTTTTTCCTCATCCGGCAACACGTTATCCAGCCGGTATTCCAACGCCTTCACCGAAATAAGAATCTCTTTCACCGATATTCCCAACGAGATCACCAGAAGCAACAACGACAATCCGAAAGTATACACCGCTATCGTCTGCAAACCGATATAAATAAAGAACGTGCATATCACGCAAAGCAACAGGCTCATCACCCCGTATATCTGCATCGACCGGGCCATGTAAAGCCGCTTGCGCAAGTTATCAATCTGCAATTTCGTCATCGCATTCGGACGACTCTCGTGTTCCCCTTTCAAATTCCGAATCACCTGGGCATACGCCAGAAAACGATTGGTATACGCCAACATGATAAGCGATATAGCGGAAAACAAAATAGAAGGGGTCGTTAATGTCAACTCTTCCATACAATCAAATCATTAATGCCTTCCGGGCACATTCATACCCTTCATTATACAAACCAGTCAATTTCTCCACGTCTTGTTCGATACGGTCGACAACCAGCGGCTTTTCGGGACGGATAACGATCGCTTTCCCCTCCTCCTCCAGCTTCTCCACGAAATCAAGCGTCTCGTTATAATGTTTATTCTTTATCCTCAGACTCTCCCGCAAAGCCGGGTACTTACGGTACATAAACCAAGGGACCGACTTCTCCGCCTCGTCCTTCCTGTACCCTTTGTTACGAGTCAAAACTATCACGTTCCGCTCGAACCCGTCCGCTATCGCCTTCCGAATCGGAATCGCATCACAAATCCCCCCGTCCAACATAGGTTCATCGTCCACGTAAGAGATCGGACACACGAAAGGTAAACTACAAGATGCCCGGCAAATATTCAACAGCCGTACCGGATCATGCTTCTCCTCGAAATAATTCGCTTCTCCCGTCCGGCAGTTACTTGTCACCATGACAAAACGTTCGGGCGAACCGAAATAAGTATCGTAATCATACGGGATAATCCGGGTCGGAAACGCATCAAAAATCAGGTCAAAATCCATGATACTCCTCTTCGTGAAGAAATACTTCACCCCGATATAATGATATTTATCCAGCAAATCAATATTGCATATCTTTGCCCTCCCCCGTTGTCGGGAAGCATACGAAAGCCCGTTACAAGCCCCGGCAGAGACGCCTATCGTGTAAGGAAAACGAATATCATTATCCATCAGATAATCCAACGCCCCGGCAGTAAAAACACCCCTCATACCGCCACCTTCAAGCACCAATCCCGTGTGTGAATCTATCGTCATAACCAACAAACATTTTTATCTTCTTTCGAAACAGGAGGTTGTACATCCCAGACCCCGGTCAAATCAGGTCCCTCGCTCCCGGCAGGATACGTCAGCAAGCGTTCACCCGGATGCTCCTTCCAGTAATTCACGATCGGGTCGATAAACTTCCAGCTTGCCTCCAAAGCGTCATCCCGCGTGTAGAGCATTGAATCCCCGTGCATCGCATCCAGCAACAACCGCTCGTAAGCCCCCGGTAAATAATTATTACATAGCGAGGCATACAAGAAATCCATCCCTACCTGTTTCACCGTGAAACCTCCGCCCGGCATCTTCAACCCGAACTTCAACATCACGCCCTCATCCGGGGTCATGCGGATAATCAACTGGTTGCAGGAAGATCCCTCGCATTGCCCTTGGAACAACTTGTGCGGGGTAGACTTGAAATGAATTACCACACCGGAACGCTTATCCTTCAAGCGCTTTCCCGTGTATATATAGAACGGCACGTGACTCCAGCGCCAGTTATCAATAAAGACTTTCAACGCCACGTAAGTCTCCGTGTCGGAATTCGGCGCCACGTCCTTTTCCTCCAGGTACCCCGGAACTGCTTCTCCCCTCGACTCTCCGGCCCCGTATTGAGCCCGGATAACATTGCGGGGAATATCCTCGCCCGTCCATTGTCGAAGCGACTTCAACACCTTCACCGTTTCGTCCCGGATAACTTCCGGCTCCATCGTTGCCGGGGACTCCATCGCCACGAAAGCCAACAACTGCATCAGATGATTCTGGATCATATCCCGCAAAGCTCCCGTTCCCTCGTAATATTTCCCCCGCTTCTCGATGCCGAGTGATTCCAATGCATATATCTCCACGTAATCCACGTAATTCCGGTTCCACAGGGATTCGAATATCTCGTTGGCAAAACGTAAAACCAGAATATTCTGCACCGTCTCTTTTCCCAAGAAATGGTCGATCCGGTAAATCTCCTGTTCACAAAATACCTGCAACAAAGATTCATTCAACGCCCGTGCCGTTTCGAGACTCGTCCCGAAAGGTTTCTCCACCACGATCCGTTGCCAACCGCCCCGCTCCTTCACACCGGACAGACAACTCCGCCCGATATATCTCGTGATCGCCTGTTGCGAATCCGGTGGCGTGGCCAGATAATACACCACCCGCATCGGGATAGCGTTTTCCTCCATCAAGAACATCACCCGTTCCCCCAACTCATCGGCTCCCTCCACGGGATCAAAAGACTGGTAGAACACTTTCTGCAAGAAACGATCGACGTCCTCCCCGTTTATCCCCTTCTCGCCTTTCAACTCTTCCAACATCACGCGGATAGACAACCGAAACTCTTCATCGCTCATCTCCTTTCTCGAAGTTCCCAAAATAACAAAACGTTCCGGCAACATCTGCCGCACGTGCAACTCGTATAAAGAAGGCATCAACATACGCTTTGTCAAATCACCCGATGCCCCGAATATTACTAAAACCTGATCTTCCGGTCTATTCATAAATCTCGTTCTCACACATTATAAGTTCCTGAAACTGTCTTTCCGCCTTTCCCCGTCCAGTCGGTATGGAAAAACTTACCTCTCTCCGCATCCGTCCGCTCGTAAGTATGCGCCCCGAAGTAATCCCGCTGCGCCTGAATCAGATTGGCCGGTGAAATAAAATTACGCAGCCCGTCAAAATAACTCAACGCCGAGAAGAAACAAGGAGCCGCGATACCGTTAAACACGCAATCAACCACCACGCCTCGCAATGCCGGAAGCGCCCCTTCCATCATCTCGTGGAAAAAAGCATCGAACAAAAGATTCTCCAAAGCCCGGTTCTTCGTGTACGCCTGGGTAATCCTCTCCAAGAACACGGAACGAATAATACATCCTTTTCTCCATATCTTGGCAATCGTCCCGTAATCCAAATCCCAGCCGTAACGCTCGGAAGCCCGGCGCATCAACGAGAACCCCTGCGCGTAAGAAATCAACTTCGCGGCATAGAGAGCATCCCGCACGGCTTCAATCCCGGAAGTGTTCAACTTGATACAAGCCTCCATATCACCAACCTTTCCCGCCGGGTATTGCACGGAAGCTCTTTCCCGCTCACGTACCAACGTCGACATGAATCGGGCAAACACGGCCTCGGATACCAGCGTCAACGGATCGCCCTCATCCAACGCGGCCATCACGCTCCATTTCCCCGTTCCTTTCTGTCCGGCAACATCCAAGATATGATCCAACAGATAATCCCCATTCTCTTCCTTGTAACGCAATATATGTGACGTGATCTCGATCAGGAAACTATTCAACTCTCCCCGGTTCCACAACTCGAAAATATCTCCCAACCCGTCATTATCCAACCCGGTTCTCTTCTTCAGTATTGAATAAGCCTCCGCGATCAACTCCATATCCCCGTACTCGATACCGTTATGCACCATCTTCACGTAATGTCCGGCACCACCGGGCCCCATCCACTCGCAACAAGGCGAACCGTCTTCCAACTTCGCCGCGATCGCTTGTAATATATCCTTCACCAAAGGCCACGCGGTCACGGAACCTCCCGGCATGATCGAGGGACCGTTCAACGCACCCTCTTCTCCCCCGGAAATCCCGGCCCCGATAAAATAGAGCCCTTTCTCCTCCAACATCTTCACCCGACGTTCCGTGTCGTGGAAATCCGAATTTCCCCCGTCGATAATAACATCCCCCGGCGAAAGCCACGGTACTAACTGATCAATCAACTCGTCCACCGGGTTCCCGGCCTTCACCATCAACATGATCTTTCGCGGCAAACGGATCGACTCCACGAACTCCTCGATCGTGTACGTCCCGTGGAAACGCTTCCCTTTTCCCCGTCCCTCCACGAAACGGGTTACAACACTCTCCCGATCGGGATGCACCCGGTTATAAACAGAAACCGTGTACCCCTTGTTCTCCAGATTCAAGGCCAGATTCTCACCCATTACTGCCAACCCGATCAATCCTATATCTGATATTTGCATAATAACATATATTTATTCGTAACGATGTTTTACGATATTTCCAATTAATTTGTTCTCTTTTATACTACAATATCTATACCGAATCAAAAAAATGTCTAAAAAACAGGGAATATCAACACCCCGTTCCCCTAATAATCCGCTAAATCCCAAAACATCGAGGTACTCAAATACTTTTCCGCACGATCGGGGAAAATCACCACAATATTCCCCACATCAATCCGTTCAGCCGTCCGTAAGGCAGCCACCATGGCAGCCCCGCTACTCATCCCGGCAAATATCCCCTCTCGTGCAATAATCTCACGTGCCATGCGAATTGCCTCCTCGCTCTCCACCATGATCTGTATATCAATTCGTGACGGATCGTAAATCGCCGGAACAATAGCTTCCTCCATGTTCTTCAAGCCCTGGATGTAATGCCCTTTCACCGGGTGAGCACACACGACCTTTATATCCGGCTTACACCTCTTCAAGAAACGGGATACCCCCATGATCGTTCCGGAAGTCCCCAAAGCACTCACCAGATAATCAATCTCCCCTTCCGTCTGCTGCCATATCTCGATAGCCGTATTCTCGTAATGAGCCTGATAATTACCGGCATTACTAAACTGATCCGGCATAAAATACTTTCCGGGATTCTCCGCCACGAGTTGATGCGCCCGCCGAATAGCCCCGTCCGTCCCTTCCGCCGCGGGAGTCAGGATCACGTTACCACCGTACGAACGGATAATCTTTCGACGTTCCACGGACACAGCCTCGCTCATCACGATTTCCACGGGATACCCCTTCACGATCCCGATGATGGCCAACCCGATCCCCGTGTTCCCCGAAGTCGGTTCGATGATCGTTTTCCCCGGTACTAACCGTCCCTCTCGTTCCGCCTGTTCGATCATCTGCAAAGCGATACGATCTTTAATACTCCCCGTGGGATTGAACCCCTCCAACTTAGCGTAAATATTCACCCGAGGATTCAGATTAAAATTGTTAATACGCACCATAGGGGTATTCCCTATGGTTTCAAGAATGTTATTCTTTACCATCTTTCAATTTTAGATTTATGATTTTAGATTGACGTACCCTTCCGTGGAAAACGGAATTTGCCCATGATTAACACGCAAGTGATCTAGCAACAAAATACACGACTAAACCGGAAATCGTTCAATCACCGGAGTACGCGTAACTCTTATTAAAGAATGCTATTTACGGGATTAACATCGAGACAGACAACAACAGCAACAACAAGCCCGGTTATTCCCCTTGAACGACTCAAAGCTCATGACCTCCACTTGAAATTGATGCCCGAAAATAATTGTTGTCTTCATAGATTCAAATTTGCAATTTGCCTTACAGCTATTTATACCACAAATATAAACAAATTATCTTATATTCGCGACGCCATTTGGAAATGGTTCATCCATTTTCAATTTTCAACTTTCAATTTTCAATTAAATATGATTTCAGTAGACGGATTAACAGTAGAATTTGGAGACAGAGCACTTTTTAAAGACATTTCATTCGTGATTAACGACAAAGACCGTATCGCCCTCATGGGTAAAAACGGAGCGGGAAAATCTACCCTGTTGAAAGTCCTTGCCGGAGAAAGACAACCCAACCGGGGAAATGTTTCTTGCCCGAAAGACACGGTGATCGCTTATCTGCCCCAACACCTGATGACGCAAAACGAGCGTACCGTCTTCGACGAAACCGCACAAGCATTCGCCCATCTTTTCGAGATGGAGAAAGAGATTGAACGTTTGAACCAACAACTGACAGAGAGAACCGATTACGATTCTCCCGAATATTATAAACTGATCGAAGACGTGTCCGCACTGAGCGAGAAGTTTTATAGCGTAGACTCCACGCACTACGAGGCGGACGTCGAGAAAATACTCTTGGGGCTGGGATTCCAACGGGAAGACTTCAACCGCCCGACTTCCGATTTTAGCGGAGGTTGGCGTATGCGCATCGAATTGGCAAAAATGTTGCTCAAAAACCCGGACGTGTTGCTACTCGACGAGCCGACCAACCACCTCGACATCGATTCGATTCAATGGCTGGAAGATTTTCTCGTGAACAACGGAAAAGCGGTTGTCGTGATTTCCCACGACCGGGCTTTTGTGGATAATATCACCACCCGCACCATCGAGGTCACCATGGGACGCATCTACGATTACAAGGTGAATTACTCGCAATACCTCGTGTTACGCCAAGACCGCCGTATCCAACAGCAAAAAGCATACGACGAACAACAGAAGATGATTGCCGAAACCAAGGAATTTATCGAGCGATTCAAGGGAACTTACTCGAAAACCCTGCAAGTGCAGTCCCGGGTGAGAATGCTGGAGAAACTCGAAATACTGGAAGTCGACGAGGAAGATACTTCCGCTTTAAGATTAAAATTCCCGCCTTCCCCCAACTCCGGGAAATACCCCGTCTCGGCAGAGGAACTTACCAAAGATTACGACGGACACATCGTATTCCGAAACGCCAGCTTCACGATAGAGAAAGGCGAGAAAGTAGCCTTCGTGGGACGTAACGGCGAAGGAAAATCAACCCTCGTGAAATGTATCATGGGAGAGATACCCTATTCCGGAAAACTAACCTTGGGCTACAATGTCAAAATCGGTTACTTCGCCCAAAACCAAGCCTCGCTAATGGACGAAAACCTCACGGTCTTCCAAACCATCGACGACGTTACCCCGCTGGAATTAAAGCACAAGATAAAAGATATGCTCGGAGCCTTCATGTTCAGCGGTGACGACATAGACAAAAAAGTTAAAGTCCTCTCCGGTGGAGAACGAACCCGCTTGGCAATGATTAAACTATTGCTTTCCCCGGTCAATCTCTTGATCCTCGACGAGCCTACCAATCACCTGGACTTGCGCACGAAAGACATCTTGAAAGGAGCCTTGAAAGATTTTGACGGCACCCTCATCGTCGTGTCGCACGACCGTGATTTTCTCACCGGATTAGTTGAAAAAGTCTACGAATTCGGCAACAAGAAAGTCACCGAACACCTCGAAGACATCCAAGGCTTCTTGAGGAAAAAGAAAATGGAGAACTTAAAAGAAATTGAACGAAAAGCCTGATCGTTACCTCCCGGCTCAATTATTGTAACAGATATTCACTGTAATATCCGTTACAATAAATAACCTACAACATCCTCTGCCCCTCAATTCGCCGCGGACAATATGAAGAAACGGGGTCCCGTAAGACCCCGCTCCAGCAAAAAAAATATAAAACACAACATTTATTTCCGGTGTTGATAGCGCACAAAGACCTCCATCGCCTCGTATTCCGCCATACCTAATTTATTATACAGATCGGCCGTGTTGCGATTACGGTCTTCCGCCCGTTGCCAAAACTCACGGGGATCATCCCCCGGGTAAGCCGGCCCGTTATTCTGTGAACCGTGTTTATAGATCGCCTGCCGTTTAATCGACAACTCCGACGGGCTTACCGGCACGGCCATGTCCACTTTCTCGATCTCCCATTCCAACCAAGCCCCGCGATACAACCACGTGTAACAGTCTTTAAACCAATCGTCCTCACACACGATATCAAAGGCCTGCATGATCGCATCCAAACAAACACTATGCGTCCCGTGCGGGTCAGCCAAATCCCCGGCAGCATAAATCTGGTGAGGTTTAACCTCCCGTAACAAGTTCACGATAATATCAATATCCTCTTGTGCCAAAGGCTTCTTCTTCACGGAACCGGTCTCGTAGAAAGGCATATTCAAAAAATGCACTCTTTCCGAGGGTATTCCCATAAATCGACAAGCAGCCAAAGCCTCTGCCGAACGCAAGGCAGCCTTGTATTTTAATATCTCCTGAGGTTCATTCTCTGCCGGGTTCAGATCATGAATCGCCTTTTTCACTTGCTTGTACTTCTCGTTGGAAAGCCCCATATCCTGCGCGAACAAATCGGCAATATCCATCATCTCGTACAAATAATCGTCAAACACGGCAATATTCCCGGAAGTCTGGTACACGGCATGCACCTCATGCCCTTGCTCCACCAAACGAGCCTCCGTCCCTCCCATGGAAATCACGTCATCATCAGGATGCGGGCTGAAAATCAACACCCGTTTCGGGTAAGGATTCGCTCTTTCCGGGCGGGTAGAATCATCCGCGTTCGGCTTTCCTCCCGGCCATCCCGAAATGGTATGTTGCATATCGTTAAACACGGCTATATTCACCTTGTTGGCAGAACCAAAACGCTCAACCAAATCAAACAACCCGTTCTCCTGATAATCCCGATCTTCCACTTTCAGGATCGGCTTTTTCAATTTCTGGCAAAGCCGGATCACCGCCTTACGGATCAATTTATCATCCCACTCCACCTTACTCACCAACCACGGGTAATCGGCACGAGTCAATTCGCTGGCAGCACTCTCGTCGATCACGAACTGCACGTTCGGGTGCATCTGCAAGAACGTTGCCGGAACAGAATCCGAAACTCGCCCTTCCACGGTTGCCTTAATAATCGGGGCTTTCTTCTCTCCCCAAGCCATCAGGATAACCCTCCGGGCCTGCATAATCGTACCCACTCCCATCGTAATCGCTTTCGTGGGAACCAGATTCCGGCTTCCGAAATCCTTTATAGCATCTTTTATCGTTAAATCGTTCAAGAAAACCTTCCGAGTCTGCGAGGTAATAAAAGACCCCGGCTCGTTAAAACCGATATGTCCCGTACGACCGATACCCAATATCTGAAGGTCTATTCCCCCGGCAGCCTCTATCGCTTTCTCGTAATCCCGGCAGAAACGATCAATCTCGTCTCCTTCCAACGTCCCGTCCGGGATATGAATATTCTTGGGATCAATATCAATATGATCAAACAAATGATGATGCATAAAATAATGGTAACTCTGTTCCGACTCCTTCGGCATCGGTAAATACTCGTCCAAATTGAACGTCACCACATTACGGAAAGAGACTCCCTCTTCACGATGCATTCTCACGAGTTCCTCGTACAATTTGATCGGGGAAACCCCGGTCGCTAACCCCAGCACACACTTTTCACTACTAGCAGCTTTGGTTTGCACCAAATCCACTATCTCGCGAGCAACGGCCTTCACAGCCTTGTCCGCTGTCTCATAAATCTGAACAGGAATCTTTTCAAACCTGTTAGCACCCTCGCCCTTAGCGATGTAGTTCTTAGTAATCATCATATCATTTTTCTTTTATATACCTCTTAATAAAGCGAGTACCCGCATTCCGCATCATCGTACAAATGTTCCGTGACCATCATTAAAGTACCCAATATCGCCGAATAAGCGCCTAAGCTACTCATTCTTAACTCGCAATGGCCCCGCATGCGTGCCAACGCGTATTTATTAATCGCCTGCTGCACCGGAACGATCATCAAATCGCCCGCCTCGACAACACCCCCGCCAATCACCACCATATCCGGGTTAAACAAGTGTATCATCGTGGTAATCCCCTCTCCCAGTTTCTCCCCCGCTTGGTGCAACAAATCAATCGCCGAAATATCATCTTTCCTAGCCGCCTCGATAACAACTTGAAGCGGCATTCCTGCAACCTTCTCGATCGCCCGACCGGAAGAAACCGTCTCCAAACAACCGATCTTCCCGCAATGACAAGGTGCGTCCAACCCGGAGATACGAATATGTCCGAACTCTCCCGCCATACCTATTCCCCCACGATATAACTTTGAATTCAGTATCATACCCAAACCGATACATTCATTCACGCTAACACACAACACGTTATCAACCTCCTTCGCCACCCCGAAAGTGTGTTCCGCCATAGCCATCACGTTGGAATCGTTATCAATAAACACGGGGATATGCAACATTTCCTCTAAAATATGCTTTAACCCCGGATGTTCATACGTCAAATAAGTATACGAAGTTCCCTCCCGATCAATCAATCCCGGAAGAGCGAAACCCGCCATCTTAATCTTATCCCGGTTAATCTTCAACCGGCCGATCGTCTCGTCAATCTTCTCTTGAATATAACGAAGCGTGGCATCATCATCCTGTGCCTCCAGTATGGAAGGATATTCCAGGATACCCTCTATCGGTTCATTCTTCAAGTTAAAAATAGCAATCCTCAAATACTCGCGACCGACATCCACACCTAATATATAAGCCGCATCCGGATTCAAGGAGAACACGTGAGGGCGCTTCCCCCCGATAGAATTCCCACATCCCCGGTCAACAACCCATCCCTCGACGATCAACTCGTCAAGCATCCGGCTTATCGTCGGTGTCGTCACATTCGTCAGACGACAGATTTCCGGCTTGGACAACTCTCCCATCTTGTAAAGAAAACCGATAATTGTCTTTTTCTGCAAATATCGTTTCTCTTTCAAGCCCGGTAAAGAACCCTTATTCGTGATGTTCGAGTCGTTCATAGTCTTTCGCTTTTCAAAGAAATCATATATATTTCACCACAAATATAAGAAAAACTTTGTAAAATATTTTACAAAGTACCGTTTAAAATTAAAAATATTTTTCTTAGATAATCATATTCTCCCTCTTCCGGGAATAACACACTCTATTTCCCCGTCAGAAACAATGGTTATCCATCGACGATTCTTACCTCAAAGAGATCGTGAACACCCCCAACCCCATCGGACAAGCTACTCAATCACTCCACGGGGCAACTATAACATCCTTCCGTCTCGTACTCGATCTCCACGGTCAGATGATCAATACCCGCTTCCTTCAACCGATCCACCGCATCATGCTTTACCCGGATAACCTCTTCCCGGGAAGTATCGTCCGCGACAATCAAGTGTGCCGAAGCGATATTCTTTTCCCCGTCCAGCGTCCATACATGCAAATCATGCACCTCCTTCACCCCTGGCACTTCTTGCAAAATCGTCTTCACCTTATCTTCCGGCATGTGGTCCGGAGTTGCTTGCAACAGGATTCTAAAAATAGCGTACAGGTTCCGGCACACGTTCGTCAAGATAAATATTCCGATACAAATCGAGAGCAAGGGATCAATAAAATACCATTCCGTGTAACGAATAATCACGCTACCGATCAACACGGCCAGCCATCCTAAAACATCCTCCAGCAAATGCAACATCACGGCCCGTTGACTGATTGAATTTCCCTTCATCAATCGCAAAGCCGCAAAACCGTTCACGGCAAGCCCGGCTACCGCCAACCACATCATTCCCGAATAATTCACGGGAACCGGATGAAACAAACGGGGAATCGTTTCCATGAACACGAAAATCGAACCCACCAACAAAACGATAGAATTGATCAACGCCCCCAACGTCGAAAAACGCTTGTAACCATAAGTAAAAGTAACCGTCCTCTTCTTTTTAGAATAACGCTCCAAGAAAAAAGAAACCCCGATAGAAAAAGCATCCCCGAAATCGTGAACCGCATCGGAAATAATCGCGACCGAATTCGTCCACAACCCGCCAATAATCTCTATTATAGCGAATCCCAAATTCAAGAAAAAAGCGATCCCCAGATTCTTCGTGCTTTCTCCATGACTATGTTGATGTCCCGCATGTGAATGATCGTGTCCCATAAAATTATCTTCTAATCTGTAAAAATACTCATTTCACGCCAATATGTTTCATTACAATCACATTCCTTTCTAACAATTTTCAAAATTTTCTCCCAAAAACTTGATCAAAGCACTTTTCTTTCAAGAAACTTCGCCGCCCCTTCCCTACTCATAGTGAAGGTGGCGGCGAAACCAACGAAGGAGTTGAAGAAACACACATCTACTACTTCTTTATCTTACTCTCGATATCATCCAACATACGTCCGGCAAAAGAAACCACCGCCGGGGGTAACACGTTCAAATACGTCCGGACAAACTTGGACATCTGTTGCAGCACCTCCGGATCATCCGATTGCACCAGACGTGTCATATTCATAATCAATAAATTACGAGTCGTACTACTCAACGCTTCGAAATTCTCCCGGCACAACTTCAAGAAAGCGGCATCATCCTCCTTCACACGCCCCTCGATCAAGCGAAACATCGGCTCGTATCGATTCTTTTCCACCAACCCCAATTCCTGCACCTTCCGTTTCAAAGCCTGGTAATCCTCCTCCTTATACACTCCCTCTCGAAACATATAACCGGAAAAATAACGTCCTAATTCCAAATTATACAAATGTTCAATCTTATCGAGAATCAACTTACGCACAGAACCATCAAAATCATTCCGGTGTTCCACCATGAAAATCACCTTCTCATCCCTCAAATCCTGCGAGTAACGAGTAAACAGAAAAGAATTTTGAGCCTCCAATCGCTGCGCATCCGTCAACGAAGCATAATAATCGTTCACCACCTTAAAACCTTCCGTCTCCTTCTTCTGCTCCATCAAATATAGCGCATAACGATTTACCAGATCAGGCGCACGATCGCCACTGGCATAACGAGCCGCCAACCTATCCGGTGCGTACTCGGGATTCAACGCCTCCTCCATCTTGGCGACAAACTTATCCGCATTCATCGCCCCCCTCAACTCGGCCCGGACCTTTCCATTCGTATCCACCACGATAAACGTGGGATAGGCCGTAACATTAAAACGTTTGGCAAGATCTCGTCCCCCCTTCTCCGCATCCAACTTCAAACAAACAAACTTCCCGTTAAAATACTCCCCGACTTGCTTCTGCGGGAATACATCCCGTGACATCGTTCTGCATGGCCCGCACCAATCCGTGTAAAAATCCACAAACACCATCTTACGCTCCCGCTTTGCAGTCTCGATAGCCTCTTGCCACGAAAGTTCCCGAAATTTAGTCTGCGCGAAAGTTGTCATTCCCACGACTAAAATCATCGTCAATAAAATCAATTTTTTCATCTTGTCAAATACTTAAAGGCAAGAGGGTGTCAAAAATAATGACACCCCTCAACCATTCATAAATTATCCACTCTACTCCTTATCCGGTTCTTCCTCAGCAGGATCTTCTCCGTATTTCCATTCAATATCCACCATCTTCATCGTAAGCGGCCAACAATCCTCCTCATCATAATTAAATTCAGGCATTTGCGTTCCACCAAGCTGCATAAGCTTCAATTCTCCCTTCTGACTTCCCTCATCGTACGTACTCACCCAAAAACTAGCAATACTAAGAACAGCATCCGCACTTATGCGAGAAATATCACTTTCCAACTCCATAGAATTTATTGTCTTGTAAGTATAGTTATAAGCATATAACGTCGAACCCACAGAATACAAAAGAACATTAGAATTTGACATAAAAGTATAACACGTCGCTTTATCGAAATCAACAGCCACCGTCTTATCTACCGTGTACCCACTTATCTTCGTCGGATCAGAAAGTGCTGTACCAATCCAACCTTTCGCACCCGGCCGGAAGGTATAAACGTAATAATTGATATCCTCTCCCTCCGTATCTTTCATTAACGCCACACAATTACACGCGTTATCAGACGAAGAATTTCTCAGATTTTCGCCATACACGATAGTCCTTTTATATTGATTCCAAGGGAACGGATCTCCCGGACGATCTGCTAATTTTGAACAATAAGTCGCATTCGTACCATAAACAGCCCCAGGTTTTACGAAACAATTGTCATCCATATCATAAAATAGAGGATACACGTTACCGGTAGGCCTTGTCCCCCCAAGCACGAATGCCATATGATACGGTTTAAAAAATTCCTTGCTGGTGGCACTATAACGATTCATTGGGTTTACATAAACTTCACTACCATCATACCCCAATGTCGTCATATAAATTGCACTATCGGTCACGACACCCCGACTTTGATAATTCCGCATGGTATTTGCAGTTCCGTACCCACAATTAGATTGCCGCGGGAACATATTGCGAAGCCTCGGTGTTATCTTGGAAACCTCCATCTCCTCAACCGTCACCATATTGTGGAACTCGCCGACAGGCAAAAAATTGTTCCCCCACGTCAACTTCACATCCTTTTCATCCGTCATCAACCAGAGATGTGCCTTAGCTTGTTGCCCACTCCTGTTTCCCGTGAAAACCAAACTGCGGCCCCCTTTCAGTTGCAAATCCGAATTATCAAATATATCCTTGATTAACACAAGAGATCCATCCGGTTTCATCACCAACATATCCATCTGAACCATCCCATAGGGAGTCTCTCCCAACAGCATCCACCCCTGAGTCAATTCACTGAAAACAGTCACGCTCGTACTATTAAGCCACTCCAAGCCGGTACCCTTATCGATCACCTGAAAATAGAGCGTATAGTTACCCGGTTTTAAAGATACCGGCCACGACAAATTCTTCGTCGTCCCTACCACCGTGTGTTCATGCACCTGTCCGGAACAAAAAAACCACTTGTACTCGTAATTATCCTCGTTCTCACCATACACATCTCCAACCACGGTCGGATGAATCATTAACGTATCCACACCTTTCTCCAAAGTTTGATTGGTCTCGTCACTGGCAAAAGTAATCGTCACCCCGTTCTGAGGAGTATAATCATAATTTCCCTTGTCCTCCACCTCACAAGCTTGCAACATGAACAAGGATAACAGTAAAAATAATCCGTATTTCATTTTCTCTCCTCCCATATTTATTCATTTTCTTGAGGTTTATAATATTGTTTCACCAACTCTTCCGGACGAGTCTCTTCATTCCACCAAGTAATTCCGGGAACCCACATCATGGTACCTCTCTCCTCCAGCATCCACTCTTGCCAACCATCCGCATCTCCTCTTTGAAGCCTGTAATACCCCAAATTGAATCTACGGTTTAAATCCGTCACGGCAGTCATCCTGATTTTAGTTCCGCGCCCTCCTTGAGTAATCGCCGACAATTGTTCGAAATGAGCTTTGGTATATCCGGTTATATCCATCAAATATTGATACTTTTCTGGAGAAAAAGTTCCAAAAAAACTGGAATATTCGTTCGCACCCCAACCGGCCGGTCTCTGCAAAATATTATTGAAAAACACATGATGTTCGGCCGGATCACCATTCGTCTTAAATTGCGTTTTCGTGTCATTCCACCGTCCGGGAATTTTCCCCACCTCGGAAAAAGGCAAAGTGAAATGTTCGCCCGGATCAATACGGAACAGAATCCGTGCCGTGTCCTTGGTCAACCGAGGCGATCTAAACACCTTCAAAGTCACATACGTGTGATTTTCTCCTGCCTTGATCACCTGCTCTTCCGCAAACTCCGCATACTCCTCTTCCGGAATGGCATTCGTGCTATCCTGCACGATCATCACCCGGAATGGGCGGTCATAATCTTTGATAGAGCCGGCAATTCCCACCTTCATCGTGATATCGGCCTCCTCGCTCTCCAGCGTACCGAAAGAAACGTACGTGTAATTCTGCCGGGCATAAAGACTCTCGTTCCCGTGAACCGCACCGTACTGCACATCAAAGTAAATACCATCCACCCCCTCGTACTCCATCACCTCTTTTTTCTCGCAACCAACAAATAAGAGACCTCCTATAACGCATAGGAACATCATTATATTACAATTATACATCTTCATAACAACCTGTTTTAATCGTTCGTCGAACCTCGTTTATTAATCTCCACATCCGGTAACGGCCATCTATAATTATCGGTCAACATCTCGTAACGACCACGGATATTAGATCCATCAAGAAACGTTTCCAGATTCAAACGCTTGTAATAGAAAAACAACTGGCCTTCACCGATCACCTCCCGGGCAAACTCGTTCGTCACCAATTCCCTTATCTCATCCATAGAAGTTGCAGCAATAGACATGTGACAATTCCGATGCTCGCGAATAGAGACCAGATATGTCAACGCCTCTTCGGGAGTAGCCGCACATTCTGCCGCAATCAGGTAAGCCTCGCTCAACCGAATCAAAGGAACCATGTACAGGTAAGTTTCCGTTCCATCCAATTCCGCATCACGAGAAGCATCCGCGTACTTCAAAAAATACAAGGAACTACTCTCATCCACTTTCTCACTATCGTCGTCATCATCATTGTCATCATCGTCATCATCCGTAACACTCCCGGACGAGGTATACACGGCCCAGCCCAAAGTTGAACGCCAATCATTATCCGGGTCATCATAAAAAACGGGAATTTGAGAATTGGAAGGATTGCTCCCCACGAAAGTCAAGCGAGAAGTAAGCTGTAAAGCCGACGCGAAATAACGCGAATTCGACGTCGAACGCTTCGAATTATAAATCGCAAAAAAGACCTCGGAAGAAAACAACAGATCGTTTTTACCGTCAGCCTCCACCTGAGCCTGCGTCGTCCACGGGAAAATCATATTCTCCTCATCCACCTTGTTCTTGTCGATCACCTCCTCTTTAACAATACGGTAAGCCGTACTCTTATCCCCTTTCCACAAATAAGCCCGTGCCAAAAGAGTCTGCACCGCAAAATAATTCAAACGTAACTGACGATAAGTAAAATCCGCACGCTCCAACCCATCATCAGAAGTCACCGCATTACCGACCCCGGTGGTAAAAATAGGATCATTATCCTTCAACAATCTACTGGCCTCCTCCAAATCTTTGATCACTTTCCCAAGCACATCTTCGGCAGAACGCAATGGAGTAATATCGCGTTTGGCCTCATCCTGATAAGGAATCGTAATCATCGACTTCGTACTCTCACTATAAGACGGCCCGTAAAGACGTAACAAATCAAAATGAAGCATCGCACGTAACGCCAGAGCCTCCCCCTTCACTAACGGATAATAATTTTCACGCAACGCACTATTCTCTTCGTCACAATGTACTAGCAACCCGTTGATATTCGCAATCAAAGAATATATCTTCGTCCATATCGAGTTAGACCTGTTTTTAAAGGCTTCATCATCGTACAGGTAATTCGCAAACACTTTGTAATTATGATTACCGTTCACCATGTTATAATATTGAGCCTGCACGTCAATAATCCCCATGCTCAAATCCTCACCATACACATCAACCATTCCCATGTACACCCCGTTCAGGGCTGTCATAAAACCGTTGTTCGTAGAAAAGAGCGTGTTCTCCATGATCTTATCGCTCATCTTCACGTCCAGCCAGTCGGAGCAAGAAACCGGCAAAGCCAAAGTCCCCGCCACCGCCAGTAATTTAAATATATTCTTTATTTTCATAATCTCAAGTTAATTAAAAATTAAGCCCTATCGAGAATGACACCGAACGCTCGAACGGATAACTGGTTCCGCGCTCCTCCTTGATCGAAGAAATCCGGAAAATATCATTCATATAAGCCGTGAAATTAAACGCCGAAGCCCCGATATATTTCAACCATTCGGCAGTTGACGTACGATAACCGATATTGATCGAATTACAAGAGAAAGTATTCTCCTTCTCGATAAAACGGCTACTCATTTTCGTCGAGTTGGTATCGTCGATACGCTTGAAACGAGCGATATCACCCGGTTTCTGCCAACGACTATACAAAGCCCGCTTATCCTGGTTATATTTCAACTGATCCGAACTAATATTCTCCACTTTATTAAACAACGTTGACAATTGTGTCAAACCACCAACCCGGTAAGAGAACGAAGCCCCGAAAGAAAATCCTTTATACACCAGCGAAGTCTGCACGGCCCCCTGAACCTTCGGATTACTATCACCGATCAACACCTCATCCTCCTGCTTCCATTCATACGTGTATGAACCGTCCTTCTTGATAAAAATCTCGTTACCGGTAGCCGGGTCAATTCCCGCGGAACGCACGGCATAAACACCTGTCGTACTGGCATTATCATAATAACGCAACAAAGAAACGCTAGCCTGCCCCCGTTCGTTATACTCCTGCAACAAATTACCAATCTTCTTATACTTCGTCGTATTATGATTCAAATTACCGCTAAAATACCAGTTAAACTCCCGTTGCTTAATCAAATAATAAGTCATACGCACGGAAACGGAACGGTTATCGGTTGCCCCCACGTTCATCGGGGCAGTCGAAGCTCCGGTAGAAGTCGGCATATCAATACGCACCAACATCGGATCGGTATCACGCATCTGGTAATCGACATTCACATTCAAACGGCTCTTGAAAAATTGAACATCCAGCCCGAAATTATGCGTCACCGTGCGTTGCCATTTCAAATTATTATTACCCCACGTCTCCACCGCGGCGGCCAACCCGAAAGGATTCGAATAAGAAGTATTATACATGTAAATACTGGACGACAACTTAGCATCGTAATTCTGGTTACCGGGATTACCCAACGAATAACGCAACTTCAAATAATTGATCACCCTGCTATCCGTCAGGAAATTTTCATTATGCACATTCCATCCTACCCCCACGGCCCAAGTCGTCGTGAACGGATCGTTAATACCGAATTGCGACGCACCATTAGTCGTCAAGTTAAAATCAAGCAAATAACGCATATTATAAGCGTAATTCAAATTGCAATAATAACTGACGCTCCGGTTCTTGCTATCCGAAGCACTAGGCTTTCCGGTTGCATAACTGGAAGAAAAATTCGGACTGGAAAACTGATCGGTAGTATACCCCTCAGCCCCGAACCCGTAAGACTCCTGATTCTTATCGGCAAACTGCATACCGACCACCCCGTTCAACGTGTGGTCTCCAAAAGAACGACCGTATGTTAAATTCACACGTCCCGTGACCGAACTATTTGAAGTGGAATTTTTCATATAAGTCCCCTTCTTATCGGCATCCGTCTTGGCAAAAAAAGTCTCGTTCGGAGAACGGAAACGCTCGGATTCCGACTTCGACATCTGGTATTGAAGATTAGCACGAACACGGAAATAAGTCAACAAACGGTACTCGATCTGGAAATTATTCGTTATACTCCACGTATCCGTCTCGTTCGTACTTTTTTGCTGGTAATCCCACAACGGATTCCAAATATAATTATAATTATTGGCTCCGGCTAGCCTCTCCCGGTACACGTACTTGGGCACTTCCCCGTCAACCGTACGTTTGGAATAAAACGGATTCATTTGAGAATACGATGAAAAATCCACCGGATTATTAACAGCCTTGGTTTTCCCGATCATCGTCTGATTCGAGAACGACAAATCTTTCACCCGGTAAGACAAACGGATATTTCCATTCAAAACATCACGACTCGACTTCTTCATCACCCCCTGCGTGTTATTGTAAGAAATCCCCACCCCGTAAAGAAACGTCCGGTCTCCACCATCAATAAAAACATTATGTCCCTGAGTAAAAGCGTTACGCAACGGCTCGTTCATCCAATACGTGTCATACCCTTCCTGTACCAACTTCAAACGGGCGTAATAACGTGCCCGTTGAGACTCGTTGATAATTTCACCGTTCTCATCCAAATTGACTCCGGAAGCATCCTTATACGCCCCGGCCAACTTCTCGTACTCCAGCTTTTCGGCTGCATTCATCAAATTGAAATCACTCAAATCCGCCCATCCCACGGTAAAATTACCCGTGTAAGAAAAACGCAACTGCCCCTGTTTCGGCTTCAAAGTCTCCACCACAACCACACCATTAGCTGCCTTTGACCCGTAAATCGCCGTGGCGGAAGCATCCTTCAAGATAGAAATACTCTCCACGCGGTCCATATTCAAATCCTGAATCGCCTCCAACGTCGTCTCGAAACCATCCAGGATAAACAACGGCTGATTCGGATCCGTGCTATATTCCTGCGACAAATCCGTCACGTTAATTTTACCGTTTATACTGATATCCAGCATCGCATTCGGGTTAGACCCCTGCGCCCTGTTCTCCGTGATAATAAACGACGGGTCCAAAACACTCAAACTCCGAAGTACACTTTGCGGACTAATCTGCTTCAAATCTTCCGCTTTAAACGTTGACACGGAACCGGTAAAAGTCTCGATATTACGAGTATATATACCCGTGATAACCGTTTCTTCCAACTCCGTCACATCTTCCTCCAATTTCACGTCAATCACACTCTTTTCACCAACCACAACTCGCTTATTTTTCATTCCCATGAATGAATACAATAGCGTGAGATTTTTGGAATCATGACACTCGATCGTGTACGCCCCGTCCACACGTGTCGTCGTCCCCAACTTTGTCCCCTCGATCATAACCGTCACTCCCGGCAACGGCTGCCCAGTTTCATCAAATACGCGTCCCGACACTTTTCGTGATTTCACTTGTTGCTGTTGTTCACGACTCTTCTCCTCCCTTTTTAACACAATAGTTTTATCCTCCACCGTCCATATCAAATTGGTCCCCGCCAAACACTTCGTCAACACAACACTCAATCTCTCGTTCGTAAACCGAAAGGTCAAATTCTTCACCGCTGCCACCTGCTCGTCCTGGTACAAAAAAGTATATCCCGTCGACTTCTCCAATATGGAAATAACCTCCGTTAATTTTGCATTCTGCACCTCAAAAGAGATTTTTTCCTCTTGAGCGTACGTTCTTGTCAAGAACGATGATGACAAGAAGATGACAAATATCACCTTTTGACATATCGCCCACAAGCCGCTTCTGCTAAAAAGCGCTCCGTGTTCTATTTTTATCATTTTTTTAAATTTAAATTAAACAAACGAACGGTCTTCTCCCCGCTTCACGAGACAGTCTTGGGCCCGATGACTGTTTTCATTTTTCGGTTATATAAATCGTCCTACCTTCTATATTAAAAATCAATCCGCCAGTTTTTTCCAGCATCCGCACGATCTGTTCAAAATCATCATAACGCCGCATATTTCCCGTGAATGAAATCTTTTTCGCCTTCTCGCTTCTAAACACGACCTCCACGTCGTACCACCGGGAAACCACCTGCATCACCCGCTCAAGGGGCTGCTGCCGAAACACCAATTGTCCTTTTTGCCAGGCAACATGGGGAAACACATCCACCTCCACCTTGGTCAAATGCCCATCCTTATCCAGAACCCCCTGCTCGTTCGGGACCAATATCACGCTTTGACTTTCCGACGACAAACGCACCATACCCTCTACCAACGTTGTCACCACCCGCTCTTCCGCGGCATAACCGCACACGTTAAAAGTGGTTCCCAAAACTTCAATCCTGGCATTCTCCACCTCTACCACAAACGGATGTTCCGGATCTTCCGTCACCTCGAAAAAACCCTCTCCCCGTAAAAACACTTTTCGCTCCTCAGAATCAAACCGCACGGGATAACGTAATTCCGATTCCGAATTCAAACAAACCAACGTGCCATCCCCCAACACCACAGAATATTCCCCACCTCGTGGCACCCGCAATATATTGTATTGTAACTCTACCGGCTGTCCCTCCTTCCCACACGGCCTCTCACCGACATAACTCACGCGGTCCTCCGTCGAATGAACTTCCATACCCTCATGCATCCAAACCGAATCCAACTGTCCCTTACCCAATATCATACGCTCGCCACCGGATAAAATCAACTCAGCCTTCGAACCAGACACGATGATTTCTGAATCCTTCTCCATCACATTATCAAAATTCGACAACAAATTCGTCTCGGAATAAAACCATCCCCCAAAAAACAAGAGTATTGAAGCGGCCGCCACGGACACATTACGCCACCTTCGCACCTGCAAACGCCTCCTGCAACGTTTTTTTACCTGCATATAGGCATCATCGGAATTCGCACGTTCCCGCTGTTCTGTCTTCATTTTCACAAACTCAAAAGACATCACCTTCGCGTATAACGCCTCATTCTCTTCACACGCTTCCCTCCAAGCCCGAACCTTCTCTTCCTCTTCTACCGTTAATTCCTGTTGCAGTGCTTTCACCAGCAACACCACCACTTTTGAATAATTTTCAAACATGCCGTATTACTAAATTTTACTTATACGACACATCAAAAATAAAAATAGGTATTAAAAATATTAATTATTTTTCATTTTAACATTTCACCCTCCCACCTAGCGCCAACAAATAACTCATTATCAATATCATAATATCAAATCAAGGGAAATAAAAAAAGATACAATTTTCCTAACTTTTCTTTCAACACCTGCTTGGCAACCTGCTTTCGCTTCTTCACCGTTTCCTCGCCGACATTCAACTTTTCGGCAATCTCCTTCACCCGGTATCCCTCCAACGTTAAAGTAATCACCTGTTTATACATCAAAGGTAGCGTATCCACAACTTGATTCACCAATCGAAAAATCTCTTCCTCGATATATTGGTTAATTTCCATGATATCCACCTTTTCCTCCCTGTACGAACGCATCATCTCCACCCTCAATTTCTCTCCTCGTAAATAATTAAAACACCGGAAACGCACCATTTGATAAACATAAGCCGAAAAATTTTCCACCTTCTCCCATTGCTCCCGCAATTCCCACATCTTCACAAATACATCTTGCACCAGATCCTCCGCGATAGCTTCATTCTCCACGTAATAGCGTGCAAAAGAAAGTAAAGATGGATAATAATCCATAAACAAATCATGAAATAAATCTTCCTCACGTATCTTTTGCTTACTTTTCATAGGACCTTAAGTTATCTCACATTTACAACACAAATATAAATCCTTTTTCATATTTAACCCAAATTCAAATAAAAAAACATACATTTGAAATACTTTCTCTATTCAATTACCCACATCTTTTACAGATAAAAATCTACCACACTACATTTAAAATTAAATGTATAATAAATCTAAGGACCCCATTTCACCCTTGTCTATTCAAATAAAATACTTACCTTTGCCCCCGAAAAAAGTGGAAAGATTTGGCTGATTGCAACCACGGAAAAAAAGCGCTAAAATGCATATTTAATTCTGAATTCAACCATCCATGTACTTTCCTATAGTTTAATTTACGATTTATGATTCTCGATTTACGATTTCCCGGGATAAACATCCGAAATCTTTAAATCTAAAATCTAAAATCCTTAAATCTAAAATGAATTATGGGATATTTATTTACATCTGAATCTGTATCGGAAGGTCACCCGGACAAAGTGGCAGACCAGATTTCCGATGCCGTACTTGACAAAATCATCGCCTTTGACCCGGAAGCCAAGGTAGCTTGCGAAACTCTAGTGACCACCGGACAAACTGTTATTGCCGGAGAAATCAAAACAAAAACTTACGTCGATGTACAACAAATCGCCCGAGAAGTAATTAACCAGATCGGTTACACGAAAAGCGAGTACATGTTCGACGGGAACAGTTGCGGCGTGTTGAGTGCCATCCACGAACAATCACCCGACATCAACCGCGGTGTCGTTCGAGAAGACCCCATGGAACAAGGAGCCGGGGATCAAGGAATGATGTTCGGTTACGCCTGTAACGAAACGGATAATTACATGCCGCTATCTCTTGAACTATCGCATCTATTGCTATTCGAACTGGCACAAATCCGCAAAGAGGGACAGGAAATGACCTACCTGCGTCCGGATTCCAAATCACAGGTAACAATCGAATACGGGAATGACAACAAACCCGCCCGGATACACACGATCGTGATCTCCACTCAACATGACGAGTTTGTAAAAGCCACGGCACCCACACCGGAAGCACAACTGGAAGCCGACGCCCAGATGGTGGATCAAATCCGCTGGGACATTATCAACATTTTACTCCCCAGAGTGAAACGCCAACTCCCCGCACGAGTACAAGCATTATTTGACGAAGACCTCATCCTTCATGTGAATCCTACCGGGAAATTCGTGATCGGTGGCCCTCATGGAGACACGGGACTCACCGGAAGAAAGATTATCGTTGACACATACGGGGGCAAAGGAGCTCACGGGGGAGGAGCTTTCTCCGGGAAAGACCCGTCAAAAGTGGATCGTTCCGCGGCTTACGCGGCTCGTCATATCGCCAAAAACATGGTAGCGGCAGGGATCGCCGACGAAATATTGATCCAAATCTCCTACGCCATCGGTATTGCCAAACCCGTGGGTGTCTTCGTCAACACGTACGGAACCGCCAAGGTAAACCTGAGCGATGCCGTTATTGCCGAAAAGATTTCATCCATTTTTGACCTGCGTCCGAAAGCTATCGAAGATCGCTTGAAACTCCGTCACCCGATCTATCAGGAAACAGCCAGCTACGGCCACATGGGACGTACCCCCAGAACCGTGAAAAAGGTATTTACCTCAAACTATTGGCCAACCCTCGAAACGGAAGTAGAACTCTTCACTTGGGAAAAACTCGACTACATCGAAAAAATCAAGGAAGCTTTCAAGTAAAAGGATAACATTAAAATAAAGAAGCTGTTGAAAAAAATCAACAGCTTCTTTTAACTTCGCCACGTTTGACATTTTCGACAAATCAGGCTTTATTCTTGTTCAACAATATCTTCTAAAACCTCACTTAACTCCTGTTAGCCAATGCCTAAAATTATAATGCTTCTATTTCAGCCGGAGATATTCCCGTATATTTAGCTATTACATCTATCGACATGCCATCTATTTTCATCGTCCTAGCGATCTCCAATTTTCCTTCTATCTTTCCTTCTATCTTTCCTTCTATCTTCCCTTCTATCTTTCCCTCCATTCTTCCCTCCACTAATCCTTCAAACTTGGCAGAATCAAGCACGTCATTCTGGATCATGATCGCATCAACGTGACGATCATAAGCTTCACGTTCCGCCTTATCCATATTATAATAAACCAACTTTTGACGAGCTTCAGCTAACCCGGGCGCCTTCGTGTCAGGACGAATATGACCATTTTTCAAATAATCAATCCATTCCTCAAGCGGGGTCACCGCTACTTTGTCAAATTCATTTACCCGAATCAAAAAATATTCGGGAAAGATCTCCGACGGCAACCTCCGCACAAGGGCATTCTTTTCCTTCGTTGTCACTTGAAGAAGATCACCCGTGTGAACACCCACAAAGGAATTCTGACCATGATACAAGTAATCATCACCTTTACCAATATCAAAGTAAAGGATACTGATAGAATACACTTTTTTAACCTCCGAGTACACGTGTCCCAGTTCAATATGTTCAGTTATCGCTTTCGCCACACCATAGAGAATACGTTCGAGGAAATAAAGCTCACGAGTAATCTGTACTTCAACAATAATAATCTCTCCCTCGCTATTTCGAGCCTTGATATCCACCCGGTTAAACTTATCCTCCTCACATTGTTGATTTCCTTCGCTCTCAAGGATATCAAGAATATGGATTTCCTTACCGAGTAGCACGGTCAGAAGCCCTTCAAGTACCCCGAAGTTCACTTTATTCCGCAACAATCGTTTGATCGCCCAATCAAAACGAATATACTTGTCATTCTGTTCCATGGATATAACTTATTTAGGATGTTCTATACAAATGTAGCGTTTTATTCCGAAATATCCAATTAATAACCCGTTCTCGTTATTTACCAACAAACTTATCATTAACACACCAGTAAAACGGCTCCTTGTATATATCACCTACCGAAATCTTTACTTCCAGACACGAGCGCCTCACCCGTGTCGTCACGTATTTCATATCCGTACGGTTTATCATACCGCATCACCTCTCCCGATAATTCTCTGTTTACAAAACGGTTACAACGGAAACTAAAAAAGAACACTACAATATGATTTAGTACTTGAATAGAGATTTAATTATTGATGACTAGTGTATCACTACCTTCATGAACCTTATAGCAACCCTATACGAACCCTATATGAACCCTATTATAATAAGGTTTATAAAGGTTATTTATTAGGTATCTAAAAGTTTTTAATAACTACTTATCAGGTAGTCATAAAGTACTCATAACGAATTCAGATAGTAACTTTACATGAACAGGATAAAACTCGATCAGGGTATCCACGAATACCCGCAAAAAAAACGTGAACCCGAGACATCATCCCGAGTTCACGCCAGTAGGGGCGCAAGCCCCTTATCATTTATTCAAACCATGTTAATCTCTTCTACCCATAAAAATCATGATATAATATAACAAGGTAGCCAAAGAAGAAAGCGCGGCAATCACGTAAGTATACGCGGCCCATTTCAACGCATCCTTGGCACTCTCCTGCGATTCGTAGGTCGTGATACCGGAGTTGCGCAACCAAGCTAATGCCCGGTGGCTGGCGTCGATCTCCACGGGCAACGTGACGATACTGAACAACGTTGTCATGGCGAAAAGGATAATCCCGATCAACAACAAGTTTGGGAACATCTCAGACAAAACAATCCCGGCCAACAAAACCCATTGCACCCAATGAGAAGCAAAACTTACCACCGGTACCAGTGCCGAGCGCAATTGCAACATACTATACGCCTGTGCATGTTGTAAAGCATGACCACATTCGTGTGCAGCAACGGCTGCGGCTGCCACATTGGCACCATAATATACTTCGTGACTCAAATTAATCGTCTTGTTCGTGGGGTTATAATGGTCGGTCAATTGTCCTTCCACGCTACCGATCTTCACACCCTGCACCCCGTTGTCCCGCAACATTTTCTCCACCACGTCACGCCCCGTCATCCCGTTGGCGGTAGGGATCTTAGAGTATTTCTTAAAACGACTTTGCAGTTGATTGCTCACCAGCCAACTTAACAAAGTAAATCCAATAAATATAATCCAAATTAAAGGTAATCCTGCCATAAAAATTTATAATTAAAATTCATTTCAAATATATACAAAAAGCACGCCACCACCCTAAAGAATAACCCATAAAAAATACTAACGCTAGCTTTACACATTTATTTTCGTCAAGAATGACGTTTACTATTGTTTTTTTATAAAATCTTCACTAATTTGTAACCCTCGAATTATTCGAAGAGTTATATACGTTTACAATATTAATCTAAATCGTATTATAATGAAAACCTATAAACCTAACGAAATTAAAAACATCGCGCTCGTGGGTAGTGCCGGTTCCGGCAAAACCACGTTAGCGGAAGCCATGATGTATGAGGGCGGGGTCATCCCGCGCAGAGGTAGCATTAGTGCAAAAAACACTTCATCCGACTACCGTCCGGTAGAACAGGAATACGGATCATCAGTATTCCCGGCTGTTTTATACACGGAGTGGAAAGAGCATAAGCTCAACTTCATTGACACCCCGGGAGCAGACGATTTTGTCGGAGGAGTTATCTCTGCGCTGAACGTTGTTGATACAGGAGTAATGGTCATTAACGCCGTCAGAGGTGTTGAAGTCGGTACCGAAATCATCAGCCGTCACGCCAAACGACTAAACAAACCGCTCATTTTCGTTATTAACCAGGTGGATCACGAGAAAGCAAATTTCGATCACACGGTGGAACAAGCCAAGGCAGCTTTCGGTTCCAAGGTGGTGCTCGTACAATATCCCGTGAACCCGGGGCTTGGTTTTAACCGGGTAATCGACGTCTTGAAAATGGAGATGTACCAGTGGAAACCGGAAGGTGGAAAACCGGACGTACTCCCCATTCCCAAGGAAGAAGAAGAGAAAGCCAACGAGTTGCACAACGCATTGATCGAGGCTGCGGCGGAAAATGACGAGAATTTGATGGAATTATTTTTCGACAAAGGCAGTCTCACGGAAGACGAAATGCGTGCTGGAATCCGCAAAGGACTTATCGCACGGGATATGTTCCCCGTGTTCTGCGTTTCGGCTGAAAAAGACATGTGCGTACGCCGTTTCATGGAATTCGTGATCAACGTGGCCCCGAGTGCCGGAAGCATGCCCCCCTCCGTTACCGAAGATGGCGTGGAAGTTCCCTACGACGAGAAAGGCCCGACTTCTTTATACATGTTTAATACCACGGTGGAACCCCACCTCGGCGAAGTGATTTATTTCAAAGTAGCCTCCGGAACGGTTCACGAGGGTGACGATTTATATAACGCTACCAATGACGGGAAAGAACGTATTTCCACGTTATACGCGGTTGCCGGTAAAAACCGTACCAAGGTGACCGAAATGATGGCCGGGGATATCGGTGCTACCGTGAAATTGAAAAACACAGACAACGGTGACACGCTCAACGAAAAAGACGTGCATTATAAATTCGGCAAAATCCAGTACCCGAACCCGCGTTTCAGAACCGCGGTAAGAGCCGCCAACACGGCTGACGAGGAAAAACTGGCCGAGATTTTACAACGTATTCATCAAGAAGACCCGACGTTCAACGTGGAATATTCCAAGGAATTGAAACAGATGATCGTTTCCGGACAAGGTGAATTCCACCTGAACACCATGAAATGGCGGATCGAACACAATGATAAACTGGGTATCGAATATTACCCGCCAAGAATCCCGTACCGGGAAACGATCACTAAATACGCTTACGCGGACTATCGCCACAAGAAACAATCCGGTGGAGCCGGACAATTCGGTGAGGTACATTTGGTTATCGAGCCATACACGGAAGGCATGCCCGACCCGACCACGTACAAGATCAACGGCGTTGATAGTAAAGTCTCAGTGAAAGATAAAGAAATCGTTGATTTACCGTGGGGTGGTAAACTCGTGTTCTACAACTGTATCGTGGGTGGTGTGATCGACGCCCGCTTCATGCCTGCCATCCTGAAAGGGATCATGGAGAAAATGGAAGAAGGCCCGCTTACCGGATCATATGCCCGCGATATTCGCGTCAGCGTGTACGACGGGAAGATGCACCCGGTAGATTCAAACGAAATTTCATTCAAGCTCGCCGGAAGACACGCGTTCAGTACCGCCTTCAAACAAGCTTCCCCGAAGATTCTGGAACCGATCTACGACGTGGAAGTGCTCGTTCCGGACGAATACATGGGTGACGTGATGGGTGACCTGCAAACCCGTAGAGCTATTATCATGGGTATGGAAGCCGACTCCGGGTTCCAGAAGTTGATGGCGAAAGTACCGTTGAAAGAAATGCAACGTTACTCGACAGCGTTAAGTTCTATCACGGGTGGGCGCGCATCCTTCTCGATGAATTTCTCCGGTTACGAGAAAGTTCCATCCGAAGTTCAGGAGGAATTACTGAAAGCTTATCAAGAAGAGAAAGAAGAGGAGGATTAACATTCCCTCTATTACGGTTAGAACGATAGTTAATAGTTTCAATAAAAAGCACCATTTTTACCTTATATCCAGGTTCAAATGGTGCTTTTATACTAAACGTCACGTGCCTATCAATTATAGATTTCCTCCAAAACATGAATTCCCTTACCGATAAACAAAATATTAAAATATATTATCAGTTTATTCATATCAATGTTTCAGCTACTCTTTCGGTCAAACCACTTTTTCCCCTTGTTCATAAAAAATTATAGAATCACTGTTTTATTTCACTTTAATCATAACAGGCCGAGCCAAGGGCTTGAAATCATACGGGACTTGATCTAAAACTTTTATTCCGACGGCAGTATGATCCGTTTTCTCCACATCATTCGCAATGAATTCTTCCACGGAAGGAGTCTCCCCAGCCACTTTCATAATTCTCTCGTAGATCAAATAACGGCTTTGTGTATTAAAATACATCCTGTTATCATCCATACAACTGATCTGCTCGCTTCGCCACACTCCCTTTCGATAAAGAAAACCTCCGGTAAATATCCCCACATGAGCATAGTCCTGTCGTCCCATAAAACTTTTCCACGGAACCCGTTCCTCATCTGATGTCACGGAAAGATTCAAGTAATAACCATATTTTTGAAATGTTTGCAGGTAATCTTTTTGATCGTTCGGGAGCATATCATCATAGTAGCAGTATTCGTCAGCCAAACGTCCGAATCCATGTCCCCCGTATTCGTGACAGAGCAGGTTCACAAATCTTTCATTCCGTTTTGCCGATTTGTGTACTGGTACCATCCCGATGCTCCTGCCATCATTCCACATAACACAAGTCCCGGCGTACACGTCCGCATTAATAATAACCGCAATCGAATTATTTTTCAAATCATCACTAGTCATTCCCGGTATTTTCAATACATAAGAAAAAACTTTATCAGTATTACAAGATATATCCGTGGCCCCTCCTCCTTCCATCACGCAAGAGAAGACGGTGTTCTTTTTGACATTTTCCGTTTTATTCGTAATACCCTCTTCCCGAGAATATGCCGCAACTTTATACACGGTAAAATAATCCCGATAAGTTTTATACGGTTCGATAGAAAACAACCCTTCTATCCCCTCGTCAACATCTTGGTCAAACAATCCGCCATATCTAAAATGTTCCGCCAAATAACCATCTCCCGTAAAAACCAATTTAATCGGGTTCGGTTTACTGCTCTTCTGGTACACGAGATAATCTCCGTCCCCATACACATCCCGTTCCCCGGTAGTAAACGTCACGACTTCCGATTCTGTCGTTCCCTCGTTGTAACCATCGTCGGCCGTCACTTTAAAATAATACTTCGTATTCGCTTCTAACAATCCCGAACTACTATTCGCGATGACACTCAAATTCATTCCTGCCGGAATATGAGTCCAAGTAATTTGATCTTTTGAAAACGATACGGTATAACTAATTTCATCTTCCTCGGCATCCGTAGAGGCATTCCACCGGAACAAAGGAAGAACCGAAACTCCCGTAGCTCCTTTTTCCGGTACAAGCCCCGTCGGTGCCGTCGGAGGGGTATTCAAAGCCGGAGCCTGTTCAATCGCAAATGTTGTTAAACTTCCTGCACTCCGGATCTTTAACACATGCCTATTTTTTTCTTTACGATTCTTGTTCTCATAAACCGTAACCGTAACTTCTCCATTTCCATTCCCGCTTGAGGGTTGAATCGACTTGATCCATTCCGGAAGATTGTCAGTAACAATCGTCCAAGGTGCATTTGAAGTGATCAGGAATGTCTTGCTACTCTCCGAGTTTTCCATCTCCAGTTGATCCGGAATAATAGAGAAAGTGACAGACGGTTGAATCAAATTCACGTTTTTAACGACACCCCCGCCACGAATCGTTAAAACAGCTTCGCGAGCAGAAGCTGTCGTGTTTACAGGAGCCGACACGGATACGGTTGTACTACCGGATGCTGCCGAAGAAGGTGTCACGTTAAACGTGTAATTTCCACTTTGGCTCGTGGTCCATTGAACATTAGAGTTAACCGTAAACGCGACTGCATTATCGTCGTTCGACACGGATACATTTAATGTATCCACCTCAAGCCATGCCTCTTCATCTTTACTGCATGATATAAAAAACGATATCATCAGTACAGATAAAAATGTAATAAATACCAAACCTCTATTTTGTTTCATGCACGTCTCTTTTTGGAAAGGCCGCCCTGTAAAAGAGCTCACAAGACGGCCATCTTCATATTTTCAACACATTTTAATAAACTCGGGAACTATCACTTAAATACGGCATCTCCTATTTTTTGAAGATCAAGATCATATTCCGCTTTAAAATACGCTATCATTACATCATATTTTTTCTTTATCAATCCATTCACGTCAAAGCTAGGATGCAAATAATTATTCCGATTCGTTCCATCAGCCGAGGTCAACTGTTCGTATGAGTTTTGCATAATAATCTTCAAAAATGCCCCCCAATCATCTTTCTTGTTTCTCTTCCACGGATCCACTAATCCATATTCTTTGTATTCACTAAACAAATTGGGATAATCATAATCGGTAACCGAAGCAAATGCCTCCGGAATATCGTCACTATTTGTTTTTTCCATTATGACACCGATAAAAACGGCATTCACTTCATCGCAATACACTCTTTTTTCTTCCGGGGTCATTTCTATAACCCGCTCTCCCCCTCCGGTGACAGCAATAAAGTCACTTCCCGACCACGCCGTACACCAATTAATGTCAGGTCGTCCCTTTTTACTGTAACTCCAATATAAACTATCCAACAAAAAAACTTTTTTCGGTAAGAATTTCAGCAAAAATTCATCCGAATAAAACTTCAACCAAGTATCATTCAATAACTTCAGTTGGAAACCGACATAATCTTCATCTGCCGGGACATCAAAATACCCCGTATAATTTTGAGCATTTGTCCCCGCTGCCGTCGTGTCCTTAACGGGATCATAAGTACCCCCCAAATAGCTATTCCCTCCATAATAAAGATCATGGGGAACATATTTGTACAAAAATAAGGTATTGTATTTTTTGAACCAATCCATAATTGTGTTATCATAATCATGATTTCCCTGCGGTAGAGTCGGATCTCCATAAACATTTTCCGGTCCCGAAGGAGTCAAGGCCGATTCCCGATCACATGCCATAAATCCCCACGTGATCAAGGATAAAATCAATATTTGTTTTAATAATTTCATAATTATCATTTATTTTTAGTATTCATCATTCATATAAAATAATCTCATTATTCAAGGATTAGGAACCAATGCCGGATTCCGGGTTAAAATATAATCGGGAATTGCAAACACATACCGGGGATCTCCTTTTTCCAACACGAACACTTGCGGAACTTGATCGACATCCGAGCGAAATACATGCTCAATCCGCGGCATACCATATCGCCGCAAATCAAACCAACGATGATCTTCGAAATTCAATTCCCGCCGACGTTCGTCTCTACAAAACTGTAACAAATTTTCCCCTGTCAAATTGCTCACAGGCTGATAAGCCACATTACGCGTGTCATAACGGTGGCGACGCAACTCGTTCAAATCGTCCAATGCCAATTTCTCATCGCCCATATGTATGTAAGCCTCCGCACGATTCAAATACAACTCGGCCACACGCATTCCTTTCACGCATTGACTGGACAAGGCCGAAGAACCGCTTTTCTTCTCCCCCCAAGTGATTCCTTTATTGGGATAAATCGATTGAACCGGGGCCCAAGAGAAATAAAACAGGTAACGCAAATCCTTTCTATCCCACGTGTCATCCTGGTAATCATACAATTCTCTCAACTCCGCCGAAGCCCAGTAACTCCGATAACGCCAGAAACCACTCCAATCATATGATTCGTATTCATTATCATTACCATAGCCATACCATATCGCCTCCGGACTATTTAATCCGTACACTCCATCCGTGAAAACACCCCCATCCGCATACCGAGCAAGATTAATCAGCTCTGAATTTTTCTCGAGGGCCTTGGAAGCATACTCCTCGGCTTTTTCCCATTTTTCCATGTACAAATACATCCGGGAAAGAAGCGTGTAAACAAACATATCTGTCACCTTGTATTTAGAATTTTCCTTCCCGTATTTTTCTAACATGGGAAGCGCTTCCAAAAGATCTTCCTCAACTTGTTGATAAATTCTTGCCACCGACACCCGTGGAAGCGGATCGTCTTTTACAGTAGATGATATTAACAAAGGCAGCCCGGGAGTCTTTTCGATATCCACACCTTCAGCATTATAAGGCTGTCCATATAAATTTACGAGCATGAAATAGAACCACGCCCGCATGGCTAACGCCTGTCCCCGTACATTCAATTTGTCGTCCTCCTCTCCTTTCACTTTATCTAATTGATCTAACACGGTATTACATCCCATAATACGGCTAAAATAATGTTCATAAGTTTTCACACTACTTCCCAATCCATTGCTTTCCATAAGTTCATACATATTCTTTTGCCAAGTAAAAGGTCCTTCGTAACGTTTAATGGCCGTAATCGCAAGTTCCAAATTAGTAAAAGAACTTTCCGCATCGTCTGTCATTAATTCCAGATAATTATGGAAAGAAACACCAGCCGGATACACACCCCCCATCATCAATTCTTTCAAATCATCCACGGAACTGGGCCGCATTTCATCTTGACTACTCTCTTCCAAAAAATCTTCACACCCACACAGACCTCCTGTCATCAAAAGTGCCAATATCATTAAAACATAATATATCTTATTCATAACCATCAAATTAAAAAGTTACATTTATACCCAAAGAATACGTTTTGGTAATCGGTTGCTTTCCCGTGGCCACCTCCGGATCCACTCCTTTATACCCTTTACTCACGATCATGAAAGGATTGCTTACAGAGCCATTCACGGATAAAGACTTCACGCCCAAGTAACGCAAAACGCGATCAGGCAAGCTGTAAGACAACGAGAGGTTGTTGCACCGCAAAAAAGAAGCATTTACTACCCGCACATTAGAATTGTCATATAACTCGTAAGCATAAAGTAGTCTCTGCTGGCTCCAATCCAAATCTATCGTTGACGGATCCGGTATCTGTGCCGCATCCAATGAAGGGATAGCCGGGATATCAGTAAATGCCTCGTCACCCGGTTTACGCCATCTATTTACATACTCTTTTGACAGATTATAGTAAGGGCTGGGTAAATGCAACATAGCCATTTTCGTGTTCCCTTCCCCGGCAAATAATTTATTCAAGAAACGCTTATTTCCCAAGCTCAAGTTAAATGAAGCTGAAAGCGAGAACGTTTTATAACGGAAAACCGTATTCAGTCCTCCGGTGAAATCCGGCTCCAACTTTCCGGCATATATCATGTATGTCGTCGGATCATTCACGATATCGGGATTTTCCTCCCGAGTAGGTATATTAAACAACGGGTAACCGTATTCCGAGTCCAATCCGGCGTAATCAAACACCCAGAACGAAGACACGGCATATCCCCCCTTATGGAAATTACCGCTTACCGCAGTTTCCCAATTATTATTTGAAATAACAGAACTTTCGAGTTTATTAAAATTTTTAGACGTGTTTAATCCCAAGCTCCAAGTGACATTCTTTGAACGTATCAAGGTCCCATTCAATGACAGTTCCAAACCGCGATTCATCATTTTTCCTCCATTTATCGGCATGGAAGCCGTCCCAAACTCACAAGGCACCTCTTTCATGATAATCATATCTTCCGTCCGTTTTTCATAATACTCGACGGTTCCCGTGAAACGATTACTCAACAAACCTAAATCCACTCCCAAGTTAATGGATTTCGTCTTTTCCCATCTCAAATCAGCATAGGGTAATGTCTTAATAACCAACTGGTATTCTTTCGTAATCGGATGAACGACATTTTCAGGAATTGAAGCAATCAAATCCGGTCCGAAATTCTCGGCCACGTTCCCCTGCCAACCGTAAGATAAACGAATATTTAATTCACTCAATATACTTTGTCCTTCCAACCAAGGTTCGTTATGAACATTCCAACGAATACCGGTGGACCATACTGGTAAAAAACGATTTCTCTTATCCTGCCCGAAGCGATTGGAGGCATCCGTCCGCACGCTCCCCGTGAGCACATAGCGTTCTGCAAATGAATATGTTGCCGTGGCATAAAACGAAATTACATTAGACTTGGTATCCGTTATTTTAGAAACCATTTTATCATAAATAGGATTAGGTATTGCCACGTCTCCCCATCCCGTTCCTAACCACTGCCTTTGCATTATCGTCCGGTCAGGCAGAGTAATCCCTTTTCCTCTCTCCGGGAAATAACCGTACGTGGTTGCCTGTGATCCTTTATTTACAGAAGTGCGTAGCTCTTGCCCGATAGAAGCTCCCACGCGGTGCAAACCAAACACTTGATTATACGTGAGGCTATTTCGCCAAGTCACGGACGTATTATGCGTTTCTGTCGTATTCAACTCTCCACCATGAGGCAACGGGGATTGTTTATAACTATCTGATCCAAATTCAGCCCCACCTTTGTCATATCCCCGGATGCTTGCAATGTAATACGTATTTTCAGAAGCATACGACTCACCCGTCATATTACTGGTATTCAAACCGAAAAGACTTTCAATACGAATTCCAGGTGCCAACGCCCAATTGAGATTCACGTTAACATTTAAACTCCGGGTTTCATTACTGTTCCCTGTCTCATCCAACTCGTTCAGCACGTTGAATGAAAGCGCACCGTTCATCGGGTAAAAAAACAATTTCCCGTTATCGTCATAAGGCGAAATAGCCCGGGATGTCTGAATCGCGTAAGTATAAGGATCTACTTGATAAAAAGCTTTCGTAGAAGCGACACTCCCACTCAATCGCACGCTGATGTTCAATTTATCGGTAATCCGAGCATCCAGATTCACCGATCCCCCATAGCTATCATTTTCATTTCCCTTGGCAATACCGAAAGTCTTTCTATAATTAACAGAAGCGTAATAATTTGCCTTACTGTTACCACCCGAAATACTAAGGCTATGATTATGACTAAACGGGACCCTGTACAAAATATCCATCCAATCCGTATTCATCGTCTCCAATTTTTTGACACCGGAATCAAAGTCATAATAACTAATCTCTTTATTCAAATAAAGCCGCAATAGATGCTCGTAACCCACTAAATCCGAAACTTTATTGCCTAGTATCCGACGTTCATAAATTTCCCGAGAAACGTCAATTCTTTGCTTGGAATTCATTAAATTCATTTTATCGTAATTCAATTTTTCCGTTATGGCAAACCCTCCGCTATAATTCACCGACATTTCTCCATCACTACTCTTGCCGCGTTTTGTCGTAATCACAATCACCCCATTCGCAGCCTTTACCCCATACAAGACTGTTGCGGAAGCATCTTTCAATACCGTAATATTCTCAATGTCATTTGGATTAAGCCACGATATTCCATTCCCCACGAAATCTTTGATCATATCAAAATTATCCGCCATATTTCCAAATTCCTGAACATTAAAAGGCACCGGATCTTCTTGTATGATCCCATCAACCACCCACACCGGTTCCGGATTACTTAACAACGTCGAGGTTCCTCGTACTCGTACCTTCTGACGCACCCCTACATACCCGCTGGTGTTCATCACTACCGTACCCGGTAATTTTCCCTGAAGCATTTGCTCTATACTATTCGTTCCGTCATAAAACAAATCTTCACGAGAGATTGTGTTGGTAGATCCCACCATCTCAGACTTTCGAATTTTCTGATATCCCGTTACAATAACCTCTTCGATCACTTTTTTCTCTTCCTCCAACACGACAACGAGCTCTTTTTCTCCCTTGTACTCCACTTCTCTACTAATCATTCCTATGAATGAAAAACATAATACCACCGAATCCCTCTGGGGAATAGTAAAAACAAATTGTCCGTTTTGCCCGGTAGAAGTACCCACGGTTGTACCTTTAATCAGAATAGTCACACCCGGCAACAATGTCCCCTTTTTATCCTTAACAATCCCACTGATTCGAAGTTCTTTCCGCTGTTGTTGAGTTTGAGGTTTCTCTCGAATAACCACCACATTATTGTCGTAATAATACTCTAACCCCAACCCGGGCAATATCTCGTCCAACACTTTTGATAATTCTTTTTCTTCAACCTTCACACTAACTTGTTTATCCTTTATCAAATTATAATTATAAAGGAAATCACAGTTCGTCTGCTTTCTTAATTCCAGAAAAAAGTTGTTTAACGAAACTCGTTTTACCTCCAACGTGACTTTCATCGCCTGAGATAACCCCCTAGCATGCACTGACATACAAGCTAAAACCATAATAATCGTCAAGAATTTCATAAAGATTAACATTTTACGCGACAAGACATAACATTCTGTCCACACGCCAATTCGCTTTTTTTTCATAAATTTGTTATTTAATTTATTATACCTGCTATACATTCCGTTACCTGCAAGTTTTGAGAAAGTATAGCGCATTTCAACAAACCGCTAATATGTTTATTATCGGTTTGTTTTATTTTTAATTATCACTTTGTTTTCCTTGAAAATAAACTCGACCGCATTCGTATCTTCAAATTTTTTCAACAGATACTGAATATCCGCATAACGTTTCAATTGCCCCGTAAAAAGCAAGCTTTTAGCTTCCGGGTCTTCGAAGACAACGGTCAAATTATACCAAAGAGATATTGTTGATAAAATCTCCTCCAATGATGTCTGATCAAAAAAATAGTAACCGTCTTTCCAAGATGTATACAACTCGGAATTTACCTCCCGGATAGAAGACTCATTTGTCTTTTTATCAAAAACAACTTGAGAACCGGGATACATTCGATAAGTGGTATCGGGTAAAAGGATTTGTAACGCACCCTCTTGAAGAGTTGTCGCTATAAAATCTTGCTGTGAATAGGAACGAATATTAAAGGAAGTTCCTAATACAACCACAGTCTGTTGACCGGAACGAACAACAAATTTTCGAGTTTCATCACGAGCAACTTGAAAAAAAGCTTCTCCTGTTAAGAACACTTCCCGTTGGTCCCCTTGAAACACCACTGGATAACGAATTTCCGAACCGGAATTCAAACAAACCTTAGTCCCATCTGCAAGTAAAAGATTGTACTCGGCACCAACAGGTATTCTCAACGTGTTATACTTTAACCCGCTCTCCCGTGCTCGTGCAATATAAACCAACATATTTTCAGTATTGGTAATTTCAGATAAACTGTCCGCATGAACAATATCCTGAACATCAGGTGTAAGAGATATAATTTGTCCATTATCCAATTTTAACTCGGCATACGTCTTACCTGAAGTTAAGTGAGTAATTTTAGAATCAATATTTTCCATGAATAAATAATCATACATGAAAAATATCCCCACAAATAATATAATTCCCGCGGCAACAGATGACCACCACGTCATCTTCCTAAACCGGGATTTACGCCGAATTTTCATTAATATTGAACGATAAGCAAAAGTAGAATCTTTTCCCATCCGTTCATCTACAGCATATCTTTCTCTTAACACCCTCCAAAACTCAACAAACTCCTTATCTCCCTTGTCTCGCATCAAGCGATTTTCCAAAAAAGCGGCCTCTTCCTTGGACAAAGGTTCTCCCGCTAAATAGTCAGCTAAAATCTCTTCTATTATTCTCATCCTGTTTCATATTTTTCTTCTACTGTCAAGAAAAAACAAAACAGGTGACAGTTAAACCCTCTTTTTTTCTAACAAAAAGAAAAAAAGAGTAAAAAAAAGATCATTATTAATTTGTTCCCGCAAAAAACGAATAGAGCGTACCAATTGTGTTTTTACCGTATTTACACTAATTCCCAACACATCAGCCACTTCTTGATACTTCATATTTTTAACTGAAACCATTAGAAAGATTTTTCGACGCTCCTCGGGTAATTTATCTATTATTGAAAACAAGAATTCCAACCTATCTGTCTCCAAATCCTCAAATGCGGTCTCCTCCTCTTCTCTCTCCGCGGCAAAACTGGTATAGACTTGTTGTTGCTTCTTTTGCTTTTTCAAATAACGTAACGAGGTAAAACGAACGCATTTATACATATAATCAACAATACTACCCGAAATATAAAGATGTCGTTTATGTATCCAAAAATCAACAAACACTTCTTGCACAATGTCTTCTGCTGCCTCCGGATCATCTACAATACTATCTGCAAAATAAACCAATGAACGGTAACAATAATTATAAAGAAGTTGAAAGCCTTCACCCTCATTTATTTGAAACGCGGACAATATGGTTTTAGCATCACTCATATTTTGCTGTTTTGTACAAAAATATATCATTTTAATAAAAAAACAAAGAAAAATATATTAAACACTTTCCCCACAAAAGGAGAATTGGAAATTCTCCGGCAATTATATATTTTTGTACCAATCATCAAATCCTGATTTATGCATTTATTTTACACGCCGGATATTACAAGAGACCAGTACACGCTTCCCGAGGAAGAGTCAAAACATTGCGTTAAAGTCCTTCGCCTCGAAACGGGAGACCGGATTTCGCTCATTGACGGTAAAGGCGGTTTTTACCAATGCGAGATCGTACAGGCTAACGCCAAACGTTGCGAGGTGAAATGCATTGAAAAGGTCGAAAAGTACGGACAAAGGGATTTCCACATCCACATTGCCATCGCCCCGACCAAAAATATCGAGCGCATCGAATGGTTTCTTGAAAAATGTACCGAAATCGGGATAGACGAAATCACCCCCTTACTTTGCGATCACTCCGAACGCAAAATCATCAAGGAGGATCGCCTTGAAAAAGTGATTATTTCTGCCATGAAACAATCGCTCAAAGCCTATCTTCCCCGGCTCCACCCGATGACGGAGTTCTCCCGTTTCGTGAAAAATCACGAAAACTCGCTGAAATGTATCGCCCATTGTGACGAGGGAAATAAAAAATCTCTTCACGAAATATATTCTCCCGGTCAGGACATCACGATCCTTATCGGCCCGGAAGGTGATTTTTCGGCAAATGAAATAAAACTTGCCCTAGAACAAAATTTCAGCCCCGTCACCCTAGGCGAAAGCCGATTACGAACGGAGACCGCCGGAATAGTGGCCTGCCACAGTATCAATTTCATGAATCAGAAATAAAATATTAGCACGAATAACAGACTTATTATTCTTGATAAATCATAAATCCAAAATGAAGTAGTTCCGCAATATTATTTGTATTTTTGCAGGCACAAGATTAAATGTTTTTCTGAATCGTAATTATCGTGGACTTTATTAACGAACTGAACGAGAGCCAAAAAGAAGCCGTTATTAACACGGAGGGACCCACACTTGTCATTGCCGGAGCCGGATCGGGTAAGACGAGGGTACTCACGTATCGCATTGCAAACCTGTTAAGCCGGGGGGTGCCCGCTTATCGTATCCTAGCCCTAACCTTCACCAACAAGGCCGCCCGGGAAATGCAAAAACGTATAGCGACTCTTGTCGGAAGCAGCAATGCCGGAAATCTTTGGATGGGAACTTTCCACTCGATCTTTTCAAAAATCCTGCGGGTAGAGGCCGAACATCTGGGGTACTCCTCGAATTTCACGATATATGACTCTCAGGATTCCAAGAACCTGATCAAATCCATCGTGAAGGACCTGAAACTCGACGACAAGATCTACAAGCCCAACGATGTGTTAGGACGCATCTCCATGGCTAAAAACAATCTCGTCGTGGCACAGGCGTACGCACAATCGGCAAAGATCACTTCTGCCGATCAGGCTGCCAAGAAACCCATGATCTCGGAGATATACAAATACTATCAATCGCGTTGCAAGCAAAGTGACGTCATGGATTTTGACGATCTTTTATTACAAACCAATATCCTTTTCCGGGATTTCCCGGAGATATTGGAAAAATACCAGAAGAAATTCGACTACATTCTGGTTGACGAGTACCAGGACACGAACTACTCGCAATATCTTATCATCAAGAAACTGGCTGAAAAGCACAATAATATATGTGTCGTGGGAGACGATGCTCAGAGTATTTACTCTTTCCGGGGGGCCCGTATCGAGAATATCCTGAATTTCAGGAATGACTACCCGGGATACAAACTCTGTAAACTGGAACAGAACTATCGTTCCACGACTACGATTGTCGATGCCGCAAATAGCATCATCAGCCGGAACAAGGAACAAATCCCGAAAAAAACCTTCTCCGAAAATGAAGAGGGCGACAAAATTCGGGTCATGAAATCCCTGTCCGACAAAGAAGAAGGTTTTCAGGTAGCCCAAGAGATCTTCCGAATCTCGCAGAACGAGCAAGCTGATTTTAATGACTTTGCCATTCTGTACCGGACAAATGCCCAATCCCGTATCATGGAGGAAGCTCTCCGGAAACGGAATATCCCCTACAAGATATACGGGGGACTCTCGTTCTACCAACGCAAGGAGATCAAGGATTTAATCGCCTACTTGCGCCTGACGGTAAACCAGAACGACGAGGAAGCATTAAAGCGAATCATCAATTACCCGCGACGAGGGATCGGGGATTCCACGATCGACAAGCTTAAAGAAGTTTCACAAAAATATAACGTGAGTATCTGGACTGTACTTTGTAATTTGAACAAAGTGCCCGGTACCGTTTCCGCCATGACGGCAGCCAAACTAACACATTTCAGACAGTTAATCGAAGGATTCACCGAAATAGCCAAAGAAGAAAACGCCTACGAGACGACGTACCGTATAGCGAAGGCGTCGGGTATTATCGAGGACCTGTCATCGGATGACACGCCTGAAGGAGTTTCCCGGCGGGAAAACATCCAGGAATTGCTGAATGCCGTCAAGGATTTCTGTGAAACCGCGTATAAAGAAGCCCGGGAAGATAAACTCCCCTCCTTCCTAGAAGGGGTCGCGCTTCTTACCGATCAGGACAGCGAAAAACCGGAAGACAATAACAAGGTTACACTCATGACGATCCACTCCGCCAAAGGGTTGGAATTCGAAAATGTCTTTATCGTAGGTATGGAAGAAGAACTTTTTCCCGCCCAGCAAAGCGCCTATTCTCCTTCCGCCTTGGAAGAAGAAAGACGTCTTTTCTACGTGGCCTTAACCCGTGCCGAAAAAAGAGTGATCATGACTTATTCCACGTCCCGATATAAAAACGGGAATGTTGTCTACCCGCAGCCTTCCCGGTTCATCGCGGAAATAGACCCGCATTATCTCGAAGGCTTTTTCACCCCGGCACGCTCATCCTCCGAACGTACACTAAATATTCCGGGACGTCCGGAGAGAATGGCTCGCCCGAATATCCAGCTTCAACAAAAAGTAGAAGTTCCGGATATTGACACCTCCAAGTTGAAACCGATTAACGGGGAACTCATCGTACCCGGGATGGTCATTTTTCACCCGAATTTCGGGGCTGGGAAAGTGGTTGCATTAGACGGTTTAGGTGTCAATAAAAAGGCAAAAGTGGCATTCGCACAGCACGGACAGAAGGTTCTATTGTTAAAGTTTGCAAAACTATACGTGCAAGAGGATACAAATTAACGACTTATAAACAAAAAATAGTATATTTGTCCCATATTCTAAATTCTAATGCATGCGAGGGATTGATTTTTCCGGTATTTTAGTATGATTTTTCCGGCGTTTCCCCATGAAATAAAAAAAATTTTAAGATAAAAAATATCCTGTAATGGACTATAATAGCCAAAGAAAAAGACTTATTCTTCCCGAGTACGGAAGAAACATTCAAATGATGGTTGACCACCTGGCAACAATACAAGACAGAGAAGAGCGAACTCGTGCAGCAAAAACAGTGATCAGCGTGATGGGTAATCTCTACCCGCACCTCCGGGATGTTCCGGATTTCCGTCATAAACTGTGGGATCACTTGATGATCATGTCAAACTTCACGCTTGATATTGATTCTCCCTATCCTCTCCCTGAAAAAGATATTCTAGAGGAAAAACCGGAGAAGATGCCTTACAACAATCATCGCATCAAATACAAACACTACGGTTTGTTGACAGAAAAATTGATCGAAAAGATCAAAGAAACAGAAGATCAAGAGATCAAGAGAGTTCTAACCGTTCTGACCGCCAACCACATGAAGAAATCATTCCTTACTTGGAATAAAGACTCGGTGGAAGACGAACAAATCTACGACGATATCAATACTCTCTATGGTGGTAATATCGAAATGCCCGAGGGAATGATGCTATCGCACTCGAAAGACTTGTTGCAGAAAAAGAACAACAAACCCATGAATAACAACAACAAGCAACAGAAAAACAACAAGAAGCAGTTTTACAAGAAACACAATTAATTTTAAATTTTAGATTTACAATTTTAAATTGAAGACTTGTATCTGATTTAAAATCTAAAATCTAAAATCTAAAATCTAAAATTATTTGAATGCGGGTAACTCTTATTTTCGGGGGAAATCAAGGTGACCGAAAAGCTCTTATCAATGAAGCTATAAAAGAAATGTCGGATATAGGGAAGATCGAATTATGTTCTTCCCTTTACGAGACTGCCCCGTGGGGATTCGAGTCATCGAATTCATTTTATAATCAAGTTGTCACGTACACAACCGACCTATCCCCGGAAAGCGTTCTGGATAAATGTCAAGAGGTGGAAAAAAAGTTAGGAAGAGTACGTTCCGGCGCGCAGTTCTGTTCCCGCACCATGGATATTGATATCCTTTTTTGCGACACCCAGATTATCAATACTCCCCGTTTAACAGTTCCTCATCCCAGAATGGCTCTACGAAATTTCGTACTCGCACCCCTCAATGAAATCATGCCCGACTTCGTGCATCCCGTCACGCACAAAACCATATCCGAACTTTTCACGGAAAGTCCAGACACGTTAAAAGCGGAAAAACAACTCATTCCGTGATCCGAATGATTTGATAATTTAGTCATTTCGGAGTAGGTGATTCCCACCACGCAAGGCTAACGCTTTTTTCAAATCACAAAATCATTCAATCTGCAATCACAGAAACCTTAGAATCTTTTTCCATTCTACATTTCTCAGAATTATTCTATTCGTCGAATTTCAGCCCCGATTGCATTCAGTTTTTCATCAATATGTTCGTACCCGCGGTCAATTTGGTCAATATTGTCAATCACGCTCGTTCCCTGTGCCGATAAAGCCGCTATCAACAAGGCAATCCCGGCACGGATATCCGGGGAGGTCATTTTCGTGGCCCGTAACTGCGAGTCGTGATTTTGACCGATCACCGTGGCCCGATGTGGATCACAAAGAATAATCTTCGCCCCCATATCAATCAATTTATCCACGAAGAACAAACGACTCTCGAACATTTTCTGATGAATCAACACGCTCCCCTTTGCCTGGGTTGCCACCACGAGGAACACGCTCAACAAGTCGGGCGTCAATCCCGGCCACGGAGCATCGGCTACTGTCAGGATGGAACCGTCTATAAAATCCTCTATCATGTAATGCTCCTGACGGGGAATATACAGATCATCCTCCCGCTCCTCAATACGGATACCCAGCTTCCGGAAGGCATTCGGAATAATTCCCAACTGGGGAATCGCCGCATTCTTAATCGTGATTTCCGAGCGAGTCAAAGCAGCCAGCCCGATATAACTTCCCACCTCGATCATGTCGGGCAAACAACGATGCTTACACCCGCCGAGGCTTTCCACGCCCTCGATAGTCAGCAAATTAGAAGCAATCCCCGAAATCCGGGCCCCCATGGCATTCAACATACGACACAACTGTTGCACGTAAGGTTCACAGGCCGCGTTATATATCGTTGTCACCCCTTCCGCCAGCACGGCTGCCATGATAATATTAGCCGTACCCGTCACGGAAGCCTCGTCAAGTAACATGTAAGTTCCTTTCAACTTTTGGGCAGAAGCTTTGTAGCACCCGCTAACGACATCATATTCAAACGTGGCCCCCAGCTTCTCGAATCCGAGGAAATGGGTATCCAGTCGACGTCGGCCGATTTTATCCCCGCCGGGCTTCGGCACCAAGCCACACCCGTGCATCGCCAACAAGGGGCCGAGAATCATGATTGATCCCCGTAAACTCGAAGCCTTGCTATAAAAGTCGTCCGACTCCAGATAATCAAAATTTATATCGCATGCTTTAAAAGAAAACTCACCCTTTTGAAGTTTTTCCACCTTCACACCCATTCCCCGCAACAAATCAATCAACTTCATCACGTCCAGAATTTCCGGGACATTACTGATAATCACTTCCTCTGTTGTCAACAGGCAAGCACAAATCACCTGCAATGCCTCATTCTTTGCTCCCTGGGGAACAAGCTCACCTTTTAATCGTCTTCCTCCAATAACTTCAAACTTACTCATAGCGTATAATTAAAGAGTTACAAATCGCACTCGCGGCGCTTTAAATTGCACGTAAAACTATCAAAAAAACAAACGTGAACAAAATATTGAGTTCATGGATTAAAATTTTGTATGAACAAATTATATCCATACATTTGTAAACAAGATTTATAATCTTGCACACAAAAGAGACCGTAAAATTGTTTTGATTGAAGTATTAATAAATAAAATAACACATAATGAAAAGCTTTCTGAAATACCTGTTAGCAACTATTGTCGGTATCATTATCGTACATATTATCATGTTCTTCGTGTTTATCGGAGTTATCGGGGCGATTGCCAGCATATCCAGCCCCACGGTTGAAATTAAAGACAATACGGTCTTAAAATTGTCATTCAAGAATGCCATCCCGGACCGGGCTTCCGAAAATCCGTTACAAAATTTCGACCTGATGACGCTAAGCCCGGCGAAACAAACCGGGTTAAACAAAATACTCGAATATATCAATAATGCCAGCACGGATGCCCGCATCAAGGGGATATACCTGGACTTAACCGAAATCAACTCGAATTTCGGGGCCTTGGCCACGATCGACGAGATTCGTAACGCCTTGTTGAATTTCAAAAAAAGCGGAAAATTCATTTACAGTTATTCCAACATGGGATATTCTCAAAAAAGTTATTATCTGGCTACCGTGGCCGACAGTCTCTTCGTGAATCCCGAAACCCCGCTGTTGTTGACCGGAATGAGCGCCAACATTTCATTCTACAAAGACCTACTGAAAAAGATCGGGGTACAACCGGAAGTAATCCGTGTTGGTAAATTCAAAGCCGCCGTCGAACCCTACATCGAAACACATATGAGCGATGCCAACCGGGAACAGGTTCAAACTTATTTGAATTCACTCTGGGGAAATATCGTTAAAGGAATTTCCGCCAGCAGAAATATTTCAGAAGAGAGAATCAATCAATTAACCGATGACTTCAACATCTACCCGACAGAAGAATTCGTGAAAGAAGGCTTCTTTGACGAGGCGATCTACGAGGATGCCATGCTCCGGAAACTAAGAGAAGCATGCGGTTTGACAGACGAGGAGAAATTAGCCATGACATCCTTGGAGAATTACGTGAACGCCAGCTTCCCGGCCAAGAATTTCCCCACGGATAAAATCGCCGTTATTTATGCCCAAGGTAATATCGAGTTCCAACAAGGTCCCACAAGTATCGGACCGGAACTCGCCACGACCATCCGCAAAGCACGGGAGGATAAAAACGTCAAAGCCATCGTGTTGCGCGTGAACTCTCCGGGAGGAAGCGCCCTAACATCCGATATTATCTGGAAAGAAGTACAACTGGCAGCTCAAGCCAAACCGCTTATCGCTTCCATGGGTAATGTTGCCGCTTCCGGCGGGTACTATATCTCTTGCGCGGCAGACACGATTATTGCCGACCCGACGACTCTTACCGGGTCTATCGGTATATTCGGATTACTGTTCAGTGGTGAAACCCTCATTAAAGACAAACTGGGGATATCCTCAGACGTCGTTAAGACAAACGAACACAGTGATTTCGGCGGAGGCTACCCGCTCCCCATTCCGATCAGCGACCGTCCGTTGACCGCTTACGAGCGCAACGTGATGCAGAACTATATCAACCGGGGATACGATACCTTCCTTGACCGGGTAAGCCAAGGACGTCACATGACCAAAGAGGCCGTGAACGAAATCGCACAAGGCCGGGTATGGACCGGGGAAGATGCCTTGAAAATCGGATTGGTCGACCTGCTGGGTGGTCTGGAAGATGCCATACGAATCGCAGCCGACAAAGCCGGATTGAGCCACTACCAAATCTCGGAACTTCCCGTGGAAAGAAGTGCCTTCGAGGATATTTTATTAAACTTCTCACAAAGTATCAGAACCCGGATATTAAAATCTGAGTTGGGAGACTTCTACGACACTTACCGGGAACAGAAAGATTTGTTGAAAATAAAAGGAATGGTAGCCAGAATACCTTACGATCTCACTTTTAACTAAAGCCAAGCATGGTGTTTAAATATCTAACTTTAGGACCTTTAAGCGTACTTTACGGCTTGGGAGTCAACCTCAGAAACCGCCTGTTCAACTTGGGCATCTTGGAGACACACGAGTTTGACGTCCCCATTATTTGCGTGGGAAACATCACCGTGGGCGGGACCGGAAAAACCCCGCACACGGAAGCATTAATCAAGGTGTTGAAAAATGACTACCGGGTAGCCTGCCTCAGCCGGGGATACAAACGGAAAACCTCCGGCTTCGTGCTGGCAACCGAGAAATCCACGGCAAATGATATCGGTGACGAACCCATGCAGATAAAAACCAAATTCCCAGACATCACGGTTGCCGTGGATGCCGACCGGGTGAGAGGGATAAAAAAATTGATGCAACTTCCCGAGAAGCCGGAAGTCATCATTCTGGACGACGGTTTTCAACACCGCTACGTGAAGGCAGATATAAACATCATGCTAGTAGATTATAATTGTCCCATATATGAAGATTGCTTGCTTCCTTTGGGACGTCTTCGGGAAAGTCTGCATGCCAAGGATCGGGCAAATTATATCATCGTGACCAAATGCCCGCCGAATATCTCGCCTATCGAGAAGCGGATCATTTCGAAACACCTTGATCTAAGGGCCTATCAACAGTTATTATTTACCACGATGAAATACGGGGATATTCTCCCGTTGGACGGAAGCAGTCATTGCCCGATCACATCGAAAGGCTCTATCCTCTGCATCACCGGGATTGCCCAACCCGCTCCTTACGTGGAATATTTAAAAAAATATTCCGAGCAGATCAAACATATTGCTTTCCCGGATCACCACAATTACAGCGACTCGGACATTCAACGCATCCTCCAGGAGTATGCAAAAATCGACAACCCGAACAAATGCATTTTCACCACGGAGAAAGATGCCGTCCGTCTCAAGTTATGTAACCTCCCGGAAGAGATCAGGCAACAGATATTTTATATCCCGATCGAACCGGAATTCCTGACCCCGAGAGACCAACTCATTAAAAATATATACGACTATGTTAGACAAGATAAAAGAAAGTAGCACCTACCTGGCCCCCTTCGTGAAAGGAGACCACACGATCGGAATTATCCTGGGTACCGGGTTAGGCGAACTCGGTCAGTCGATCGAAGTAGAACATGCCATCCCGTACATGGCCATTCCCAATTTCCCCGTTTCCACGGTACAAGGTCACCGGGGCGAACTGTTGATCGGTTCCTTCGGGGGTAAAAAAGTCATCGCCATGCAAGGACGTTTCCATTATTACGAGGGATATTCCATGAAAGAAGTAACTTTCCCGGTAAGGGTCATGCACGCCTTGGGGGTTAAAACCCTTTTCGTATCAAATGCCGCCGGGGGAGTCAACACGAATTACCTCGTGGGTGATCTCATGATTATCCGGGATCATATCAACCTTTTCCCGGAACACCCGCTACGAGGGAAAAATATTGATGAACTGGGCCCCCGTTTCCCGGGCATGGCGGAAGCTTACAGCAAACGCCTGATTCAACTGGCAGAAGAAGCCGGGAAAAAACTAAATATCCCGTTGCAAAAAGGCGTGTACGCCGGATTGCAAGGGCCATCATTCGAGACCCCGGCAGAATACAACTGGATTCGGGTTATCGGCGGCGACGCCGTCGGGATGTCAACCGTTCCCGAAGTCATCGTGGCCCGCCACATGAACATGGAATGTTTCGGAATGTCCGTCATCACCAACAGCACGGCCAGCGAGGAACTCATAAAAACGAATCACGCGGAAGTACAAGACGTGGGCAATCACGCCCAACCCCGCATGGGAGCAATTTTCAAAGAAATAATCAGTCAATTGTAAGAATATTACGTGGGAACGTGAAGATAAATCTTCCTTCCCACATTTTCATATCTCCTGATTTCTAAAACCGAATCTCTAACTGACCTCCCCTCCTGATCCGATCCAACTCGATCATGATCTTCGCCGCTCCCCGGGCATCACTCAAAGCCTCGTGATGATTCAAGGCGATCCCGAAATGATCGCACAGGGTATTCAACTTATAATTCGGCAACCCCTTCACCAGCTTTCGGGACAAACGGCAAGTACAAAACGACTCAGGTAACCGGGCATACAAATCCGCCCTCTCCAGACAAGCCCTTAAAACACTCATATCAAACTCCGCGTTGTGGGCAACCAAGGCTTCCGTGTCAAAATAACGCCCGATGATCCCCCATAAATCATAAAATGAGGGAGCATCCTCCACCATGGCTGGGGTAATTCCATGAATCTCGATAAACTTCTTATTAAAATAAAAAGGCTCCGGTTTAATCAAATGTGAAAATTCTTCCGTGATCTCACCACCTTCCACGACCACGATCCCGATCGAACAAGCACTAGTCGGGTAACGGTTAGCCGTCTCGAAATCAATAGCGGTGAAATCTTGCAACATTTTTAAAACAACGACATTACCCATTCTACAATCGGGACCAGAATAGCCGTCATGATCCCCATCAAACCAATCGCCAGCCCACTGATAGCACCTTCCAACGCTCCCAACTCCATCGCACGGGCCGTACCCAACCCATGTGCCGCAGCCCCAAGCGACAATCCACGGGCTATTTTACTATCAATATTCAACTTATTCAACACGAAGGGCCCCACGATTCCCCCGAAAATCCCGACAACAATCACGATCACGGCCGCAATCGCCGGAATACCTCCCGCTTTTTCCGCTACCCCCATGGCGATAGGCGTGGTCACGGACTTAGGTTCCAACGTGGCGATCAGCACGTGATCGGCCCCCATCCAACGGGCAATACAAATCACGCTCACAATCCCCACCAGGCTCCCCACGAAAATCGAAGTCATGATCGACACCGCGTTACTTTTCATGTATTCCACCTGCTCCCACAACACGTATCCCAAAGCCACGACCGACGGTCCCAGCAAAAAGTTTATCATCCGGCTCCCCTGTTGAAACGCCTCGTACTGAATCCCGATCACGCTCATCAACCCCAGCAAAGCGGGAATCGACACCAACAACGGGTGCAGCAACGCCAACTTCGTTTTCCGGTACAACCAGAGAGAAGCCAGGTAAACCCCGGCTACTAACGTTATTATAAATATCTCCGACGAAACAATGTTTTGCATCTTTTATAAAATTAATCCGTTCAACCACGTGCCCGACGATCTTCCTGCCATTGCTGGAGAAGCGCCACCACAACCAACACGAGTAAAGTAGTCACCGTTCCCACGACCAACACGATATCCCAGTAACGGGACAAAACATCCATCGACGTGATAATACCCACTCCCGCCGGAAGAAAAAAGAAGGCCATGTTGTCGCAAAGAAAACGAGCTACCGGGCGTACCCGCTCCGGTTTCACCCAACGCATCGACAAAGCCAGAAACAGGAACATCATTCCCAACACGCTCCCCGGCACGAAACCATTCACCAACCAGGCACAACACTCGCCCAGCAAATAAAAAGCCATAATAATAAAAATTCCTCCTAACATCCTATCTCCGTTTTAAGCATAATTCCAGCCCCAAATCGTCCCGTGTTCCCCCGGTCTCCCCGGTAAGAAAAGAACCGATCGTGATGACACACCGTGCAAACAGCCGCCGTCTCGATATTCGATGTCCGCACCCCGATCTCCTCCAACTGCCGACGATTCGCCTCCCACAAATTCAACAAATATTTCCCGTCTCGTTCCCCGTTCACGACCAATCCCTGTAAATCTCCCAGACCTTCCCGTGCCGCCCCGACAACTTCCTCGCCGACCTCGAAACAACAAGGTCCGATCGAGGGACCAATCCCGACAAGCACGTTCCGGGGATCACACCCGAATTCGTCCCGCATCCGTTCGACCGTCCCGGCCGCAATCCGCCCGACCGTTCCTCTCCATCCGGCATGCACGGCCGCAATGACTTGCTCCCGGGGATCATAAAGCAGCACCGGGACACAATCGGCAGCGAGTACCGTCAAGCAAATTCCAGGTTCACGAGTAATCAAAGCATCCGTGGCCGGCAATCGAGTTACTTTCTCTCGTGCCCCGGCTCCACGTTGTTCAACGGACACGACTTCTACGTGAGTCGTGTGTTTTTGTTCCCCGAAAGTAAAAGCATCGACCTCACACCCGATAGCCCCCGCCAGTAACATCCGGTTCGTTAAAACAGAATCCACCCGGTCTTCATCCATAAATCCCAAGTTCAAGGCCGCCTGGCCTCCCACGCTGACCCCGCCTTCCCTTCCTGACACGAAATGAAGTAATCCCGGAAAATCCTTCAATCCCAAGAACTGGTAATATGCAACCCTATCTCTCTCAACTCTAATCATACTTGTTTATTCTTTCGAGGGCACAAAGATACAACATTCCGATAAGAAATGTTCCGGATTCAAATTTCGCCTTTTAAGTTTTTAACCTACAAAACAAAACCCGGTCCCCCGCTAACACGTACCATAATCAAAAAAGAACGATTATGTGGCAAGAACTATGCAAAACCAGAGAAAAGTATCTCGAAAGAGCGCAACTGAACACGAAAGGCTACTCGCCCCGACGGTCCGAGACGCTACTTTACGAGATTGCCCGCATGGACGGAATGGACATCAAAAAACAGGACTTTTTCAACATCTTGAATGATATTGAGATCTCACCCAAAGTTACACGGGAAAACGTACACCGGATAAAAGACTTGAGTAACGCATTTCTCTACGTGATGAAATGCGCTCAACAACGTAAAAAGCTCGCACCGGAGTTTATTCGAGAAATTAGTGCCAAAGTGATGCAACACACGGGAAAAGAGGTATACACTGCCGTCGGAGGATACGACACCTCCCTGGGCGACTTCCGGCTAGGAGAGGAATATTACGAAGAAGGCGTACTCGCTGATTTCACGCAGATTCCCGACAGGCTAAGCCTCTTGTGCAAGGAAACAAGCGAAAAGTTAGGAAACGTTCACGATATCCTAACCGTGAAATTGGCTGCCGACTTTCACTACACCTTCATGCACATCAAACCCTTCGGGGCCGGGAACATCAGCGTCGGACTCTTGTTGATGAACTATATACAAATGATGTTCCTCGAACCCTTGATCATCATCCCGGCAGAAAACAAGGCAAAATATCTTGCCGCGATAAAAATGCAAAAAGATAACCCGACACCGGAAGCATTCGAACGCTTCGTGGGAGAGGAATTACTTTCCCAACTTCGTAAAGAAGTCATCCCACGACAATAATATAATCCATTCCCTGATGCCGAAAGTATGTCCTGACAAGCATAAACTTCGGCATCATTTCTTTTGATAGTTTCATCACAATTCCTACCTTTATTCCCGGAATTCGTGAATTTCAAGACTTTTCTCAAGTCTTTTCTTCCTAGCGATTAAAAAAGTCGCTGAATTTCTTTGTGGTTTATAATGAATCGACTATCTTTGCTGCCCGTTAAACCAAGAACAATTTTAAAATTATATACGAAATGAAAAAGGGCATACATCCTGAAAATTACAGATTAGTAGCGTTTAAAGATATGTCTAATAACACGACTACTATCACCAAGTCTACCGCCGCTACGAAGGAGACTATCGAGATCGACGGAGTTGAATATCCATTAGTAAAAATGGAAATTTCTAACTCTTCACACCCGTTCTATACCGGTAAAATTAAATTGATCGACACCGCGGGACGTGTTGACAAGTTCATGAACCGTTATAAAACTCACATGGAGAACAGAAAGAAATAATTTTCTGATAAAGCATATAAAAAAGGGAGGTTCGACCTCCCTTTTTTATTTCCATCTAATGACAAACCTTTATACCTCCCATAGCCATTATCTTTGACATCCCCTGTCGTCAAATTTATTCTCGAAAGAAATGAAAACATTTCTCTATTTATAGCGAATTTATTATTTTAGCCGTCACAATCAATACTCATTAACATGTAGGATACAAGAATATTTCATCTATACATACTTTTTAGATGCAGCAAATTTTTTCCTGTTATATGTTTTATGTATCATCCTAACACATGTTATCAATGCAAATCATCTATCAAAAACCAACTTTATTCAAAAAATCCGTCCATAATATATGGACCGATCCTTATATCCAACAACAAATATTAAAAAAACATCTCGACCTTCTATCTGACGAGGCAAGCAGGCAACAAGAATCTATTTTGAAAATAGTGAATTTTATACTCCAACATTCCACCCCCAAAAGCCGTCTACTGGATTTAGGATGTGGACCGGGATTATACACTTCGCTTCTGGCAGATGAAAAATATACAGTAACGGGCATTGATTTTAATAAGGCTTCCATAGTGTATGCCATCAAAGAACGAAAAGATATTAAATATATACTTGGGGATTATATCAGGAATTTTCCCGAGGGAAAATACGATACAGTAACCATGATTTATTGCGATATGGGGACCCACCCGGATTGTGATCGTGACCAGTTATTGGCAAATATCTATCATTCATTAACAGACAACGGCATATTCATTTTTGATGTCTTTTCAAAAGAAATTATCCATGACAAACGGGAAGGTAAAAGCTGGGAATACGCACCCGCCGGCGGGCTCTGGCACGAAAGCGAATACCTACTTTTAAGCCAAACATTTCATTACCCGGAAAACAACGTATTCGCATACCAACATAACTTGATACTCGGAAAAACAATCAAACAATTTATTATCTGGGAAAGGTATTACTCTGAAGAAGAGATAACAAACATTTTGAAGAAAACAGGATTCCGTAAAATTGCCATTTATAAAAATTTACTTGGCAAAAATACCTTCACGTCAAGCCATGAAATGTTCATCGTTGCAGAAAAGTAAAAACTCGCATCCACGCATGTAGAAACAACGGTATAGACATTCGCTAATCATGTAGCTTACCCTTCACGTGAGATCGCAAGACTCTCCCGGTAATGCCTCACGTATATATCAATTATTCATCAAGCAAACATCATGAATAAATTAATACCCCACTCAATTAACTTTCAATCAACTATCAGTTAACTTTCAATTAACTTACGCGCGAATCCCCGGCATGAATCCCCGGAAACACGCTAGAATCCACCCCTCAACAGGCCAATAGTACCCCATGATTACCCATAATAATAATTCCCCTTTCTCCCTGTCGCAGACCTCGTTATTCGTCATTATCCGTGCAACGAAAACACACAAAAGCAGCAAAGAAGAAAGGGGATTATTACCCTACTATTACCATTGTATCACCTTGGGTTCCTTACCTTTCCGGATCGGCAAACACGTGCTCGATAATCCGCCGTTCCACGTCATCAAACGTCTTATTCCGGCGTTTCATCACGGCTTCGGCCGTCGCGGCAAACTGCGTCATCTTATGCTCGGTAAACCCGCTGGCCCCGCCCCAAGAGAACGAGGGAACAAAATTACGAGGAAAATCTGCCCCGAAAATATTAGTTCCGACCCCGATCACAGTTCCGGTATTAATCATCGTCGAGATTCCCAACTTAGCATGATCGCCCATGATCAAACCGCAAAACTGAAGACCGGTCTTACGGAAATGCTTCGTCTCGTAATCCCACAACTTCACCTCCACGTAAGTGTTCTTCAGGTTGGAATTATTCGTCCCGGCACCGATATTACACCACTCGCCCAACACGGAATTACCCAGAAAACCGTCATGAGCCTTGTTCGAATAAGCAATCATCACCACGTTATTCACCTCGCCACCACATTTGCAATAAGGTCCGAGTGTCGTGGCCCCGTACACCTTGGCCCCCATCGTCAATACCGCATGCTCGCACATGGCAAACGGCCCTCTTATCAGCACCCCTTCCATGATCTCGGCATCTTTACCGATATAAACCGGACCGCCTTCCGTGTTAATCACCGCGCACCGCACGACAGCCCCCTCCTCCACGAAAACCGGATGCTTCCCGTACACCTGCACACAGGGATTCAAAGGAGCACTTTCCCGACTTTCCGTCAATAACCGGAAATCAATCTCCAACTCTTGGGCATTAAGAGAAAACAAATGATAAGGATAAACAACACGGGTGAAAATCCCCGTATATTCTTTACGTACCCCCTCGGGCAACGTCATGGGATCAAAGGTTGCAACTTCCCGTTGACTCGAACGCCAGGCAATTAAACAATCACCCTGTAACAACATCTCTCCTGCCTGTAAAGATTTGATTTTCCACAACAACTCGTCATTCGGGCAAACCGAAGCATTGATCAACAAATTGTCGTCTTCCACAGACAGCGGGAACTTTTCTTGAAGGTAATCTTTGGTCAGATATGCAACCTTATCCCCAAACCGCTTTTCCCACTTTTCCCGGATCGTGAGAATTCCTACCCTCAGCTCAGAAATCGGACGAGTAAAAGTCAGAGGTCTTAACGTTCCCCAACTCTTATCATCAAACAAAATTATTTTCATGTGTGTTTTATATTTACCTGCAAAAATAACAAATGCATTACTTTTTACCGTATTTCTACAAAAAAATCTTTGGCATAAGAATTGTCCTATTAGGTAATAGCTTATTTTCAGGGTATACTTTGTCAAAATGTCAGTTTTCTGATTTAAGGCTAATAATAAGGAAATCCAGGAAATAACGGACACACGGAAAAGTAAAAACAATAGAGATAAGGAGATCATAATGAATAAAATAGATTTAAAAGATATTTTACAAGAAAACCTATCGGAAGAGAATCAAGATTATTTATCCATCCTGGGCGACGAGAAAGAAATGCTCAACGACCACACGGACATTCCTGACACTCTGCCAATTTTACCGCTTCGGAACACGGTTCTGTTCCCCGGCGTCATTATACCCGTAAACATTGGCAGGGAGAAATCTTTAAAACTCATCCGGTACGCGTACAAGAGCAGTGTACCCTTCGGGGTTATTGCCCAAAGAGATACCAACACGGAGAACCCGAAACAAGCCGATTTATACACGATCGGTACGGTAGCTACCGTCTTGAAAATACTGGAAATGCCCGACGGCACGACAACTGCAATCATACAAGGTAAGAAAAGATTCGAATTGGATGACATCCTGTATGACGAACCCTATCACGTGGGGAAAATCATGGTCAAACAAGAAGAAAAGATCATAAACGAGGACCAGGAGCACAACGCTATCGCGGAGGCCTTGAAAGATATGGCCTTGAAGATCGTGAAATACTCCAGCAACATCCCGAACGAGGCCGGATTTGCCTTGAAAAACATCGAGAGCATGTTGTTCCTGATCAATTTCATATCGTCAAACACGGACATTGATTACCGGAGCAAACAAGAATTGCTGGAAATTGACACCCTGAAAGAACGGGCCACGAAATTACTGGAACTCCTGGGTAAACAGGTAAAAATACTGGAACTCAAGGAGGACATCCAAAAGAAAGTCAAGGTTGACCTCGATAAACAACAACGGGAATACCTGCTTCACCAGCAGATGAAGACGATCCAGAACGAGTTGGGAGCCAACCCGCTGGATGAAGACCTTCAGGAACTGGAGGAAGCAGCAGCAAAGAAGCAATGGAGCAAGGCCGTTCAAGAGATTTTTGAAAAAGAACTTCAGAAACTGAAACGCCAAAACCCATCAACACCGGACTATTCCGTGCAATTCAACTACGTGAAAGAATTGACAGAACTGCCCTGGGAACATTATTCAGAGGATAATTTCGACTTGAAAAAAGCCTCCGAGATTCTGGATTCCGATCATTACGGGCTGGATAAAGTAAAAGAAAGAATTTTGGAATACCTCGCCGTGCTAAAACTGAAAGGCGACATGAAATCCCCGATCCTGTGCTTGTACGGACCTCCGGGAGTGGGTAAAACTTCTCTGGGAAAATCCGTCGCACGGGCATTAAACAGGGAATTCGTACGTATGTCGCTAGGAGGTCTGCACGATGAATCGGAAATCCGTGGACATCGCCGCACCTATATCGGGGCCATGCCGGGACGTATCATCCAGAGCATTAAAAAGGCCGGAACTTCAAACCCGGTATTCATCTTGGATGAAATAGATAAAGTCGGCCAAGACTTCAGAGGCGATCCACAATCAGCCCTGTTGGAAGTGCTTGACCCAGAACAGAACACGACATTCCATGACAACTACCTGGATATAGACTACGATTTATCGAAAGTCATGTTTATCGCCACGGCAAACGATATCTCCACGATCGCTCCCCCGTTAAGGGATCGTATGGAAATGATCGAGGTGAGCGGCTATCTCATGGAAGAGAAAATAGAGATCGCCAAACGGCACCTGATACCCAAACAACTCGTCAATCACGGATTGAAAGCCGAACAGATCGAGTTCACGGATAATGTCCTGAACTTCATCATCGACAAATACACGCGGGAATCAGGAGTACGAGGACTAGATAAAACACTGGCCAAAATCATGCGTCAAGTAGCGAAAAAAGTAGCTCTTGATCCGGCTTTCACGATCCAACCGACCAAAACAACCGTGGAAGAATACCTCGGTACGCCCATTTTCACAAGGGAGGAATATCAAGGGAACGAACTGCCGGGAGTGGTCACCGGATTGGCATGGACAGCCGTGGGAGGAGAAATCCTTTACGTGGAATCAAGTACCAGCAAGGGGAAAGGCAACCTGACCATGACGGGAAGCCTGGGAGACGTGATGAAAGAATCCGCCACGCTGGCCTTGGAATACATCAAATCGCACACCGAAGAACTAGGTATCCAACCGTCCGCCGTGGAAGAACACAACATCCATATCCACGTCCCAGCAGGTGCCGTACCAAAAGACGGGCCCTCGGCAGGAATCACCATGGTCACCTCGTTAGCTTCATCGCTAACCGGTAGAAAAGTCAAAAAAGCCTTGGCCATGACCGGGGAAATCACCCTGAGAGGCAAAGTCCTCCCCGTGGGTGGGATCCGTGAAAAAATCCTTGCCGCCAAACGTGCCGGGATCAAGGAGATCATCCTTTGCCGTGAAAACAAAAAAGACATTGACGAGATCAAAAAAGAATACGTCAAGGGCATAAAATTCCACTTCGTCGACCACATTCGAGAAGTACTGGAAATCGCCTTAATCTAAAATTAACGGGAGCTTTTCAAGCTCCCGTTAATTTTTTGCACAAATCCATTTTTCTTTATCTCCCTTTTCTCACCTGAAAGCTAAACATTTTCAACAAAAAACCGTCTTTTATCCCACATAACACGCTAATAATCAATCATCATTAATTCAACTTATCTTGCCATAGAATCTTTCAATCAAATTTCTTGTTTTAATAAAAATAAATGATATATTTTTGTATCGGAAAACAAAATAAGAATCATTATAAATAAAAAAACAATGGAACCAATTATCAATTCACAACTTCCTGAGTTCAAAGTTCAGGCATTTCATAACGGAGAGTTCAAAACTGTAAGTAGCGACGATGTAAAAGGCAAGTGGGCGATTTTCTTCTTTTATCCCGCGGACTTTACATTCGTATGCCCGACTGAACTAGTTGACGTTGCCGAGAAATACGAGCAATTCAAAGCCATGGGCGTTGAAGTATATTCCGTGAGCACGGATTCACACTTCGTACACAAAGCATGGCACGATGCCTCAGAAAGCATCCGTAAAATCAATTACCCGATGTTGGCAGACCCGACCGGAGTATTAAGCCGCGCATTCGGGGTGATGATCGAGGAGGACGGAATGGCTTATCGCGGAACATTCGTGGTAAACCCGGAAGGAAAGATCAAGATCGCCGAAATCCATGACAACAACATCGGACGTAACGCAGACGAATTACTCCGGAAAGTGGAAGCCGCTCAATTCGTGGCAGAACACCCGAGTGAAGTTTGCCCGGCAAAATGGAAAAAAGGTGCAAGCACCCTGAAACCGAGCATTGACTTAGTAGGAAAGATTTAATTAGTTTAAAGTTTAGAGTTTAGAATTTAAAGTGGAAAATATTCTAAACTCTAAATTTTATAGCTTCAACTCCAAATTTCACACCTTAAATTCTAAACTTCATTTATATGCTAGATACCTCTTTAAAAGATCAACTGAAAAATATTTTCGCCGGACTAGAGGCCCAATACACGCTTGATGCGATCGTATCGCCTCAACATGAGAATCGTCAAGAATTAACAGAAATGCTCGCCGATGTGGCCGAATGTTCCGATAAGATATCTTATCAGATGAGAGAGGGGAAGAATTTAGAGTTTTCTTTATTAAAAGACGGGGAACCGACAGGCATCAGATTCCGGGGAGTACCTAACGGTCACGAATTCACCTCTCTCTTGCTTGCCATCCTAAATTCCGACGGGAAAGGAAAGAATTTCCCGGACGCAAGTATCTGCAACCGGGTAAAAGCATTGAAAGGCCCGATCAACCTGACGACTTACGTTTCCCTGACGTGTACCAACTGTCCCGATGTAGTGCAGGCATTAAACGCCATGACGACATTAAACCCGCGAATCCATCACGAAATGGTTGACGGGGCTATATATCAGGATGAAGTTGAAGCACTCAAGATTCAGGGAGTACCCGCCGTGTTTGCAGACGGTAAACTCCTGCATGTCGGCCGGGGAGAATTCGGGGAATTATTAAACAAACTCGAAGCTCAATACGGCATTGAAGAAAATAATCTGGACAAGGAAGAAAAAAGCTATGACGTCCTCGTGCTGGGAGGAGGCCCTGCCGGATCGGCGGCAGCCATCTATTCGGCCCGTAAAGGTCTGAACGTGGCCATCATTGCCGAACGCATCGGGGGACAGGTAAAAGAGACTGTGGGAATCGAGAACCTGATTTCCGTACCGGAAACCACGGGTAGCCAACTTGCTGACAATTTAAGAACACACATCCAACGATACCCGATTGATTTATTGGAACATCGTCGGATCGAGAAAGTCGAACTGATCGACAACAAAAAAATCCTTTCCACGGCCAACGGGGAGAAATTCTCTGCCCCCGCGGTAATCGTGGCTACCGGAGCCAGTTGGAGGAAACTGAACGTTCCGGGAGAAAGCGAATATATTGGTAGAGGCGTTGCATTTTGCCCGCATTGTGACGGGCCATTCTACAAGGGCAAACATGTTGCCGTTGTCGGAGGGGGCAATTCAGGAATAGAAGCTGCTATTGATTTAGCGGGTATATGTTCAAAAGTTACCGTACTGGAATTTTTAGATAATTTGAAAGCCGACCAAGTGTTGCAGGAAAAACTCAGAAGTCTACCCAACGTGGAAGTTTTCGTCAGTTCGCAAACACTGGAGGTTATCGGTAACGGTGACAAGGTAACAGGAATTCTGGTAAAGAACCGGGTAACCGAGGAAACCCGTACCATCGAACTGGACGGTATTTTCGTACAAATCGGATTAATGCCCAACAGTGGTATTTTCCACGGGCTAATCGACACCAACCGTCCCGGTGAAATTGTCATCGACGCGCATTGCCGGACCAATGTTCCCGGTATCTATGCCGCTGGAGACGTTTCAACCGTTCCCTACAAACAAATCATCATTGCCATGGGAGAAGGTGCAAAAGCAGCTCTTTCAGCCTTTGAAGACCGCATGCGGGGAACGATTTGAAAAGCTAAAAGTTAAAAACTAAAAGCTAAAAGTTGGAACGGAAAGCAACTTTTAGCTTTTAGTTTTTAACTTTCACTCACATCCAGCCCTTTAGTCAACGATTTGACTAACTTGTACTTATTGAAAAACTCTCTCAATATCACCCGCAGAACCGTGTAACTCGGTATAGCCAAAATCATTCCCGGTATACCCGCCAAATTTCCGGCTATCAAGATCACCAAAAAGATTTCCATGGGATGAGCATGAACGCTATTCCCGTAAATCAACGGCTGTAACACCACGTTATCAATCAACTGGGTTATAATGAAGACGATACTCATATAGATCAACAAGGGAAACACGATCGTGTAAAAATCGACATCCACATTCGTCGCGATCCCTACCGACAACCCGAAAGCCGCCCCGATCAAAGGCCCGATATAAGGAATTACATTCGTGATTCCCGTGATCAAACCGATCAACACGGCATTATTAAACGGAAGTCCCACGATCGTCAGTCCCAAAATATTCAACCCCATCACGATCAGCACCTCGAAAGTTATCCCGATAAAATACCGCACCAGCAACTTTTGAATGGAATCCAACGCGTTACCGACCCCTTCCCCGTAGCGAGTCGGCACCACCGTCAGCAACATCCGGTAAAACAACTTGCTATCTTTCAAGAAGAAAAAAGCCATAAAGGTGACAGAAAACAAAGCTATAAAAATACTACTAATCGTTCCCGCCAAAGAACCGAATATATTTTGAATCTGCGTGACATCCACAACCGACTTCAAGTTCTTCACGATATACTCCTTGATATCCTGATGCGCCTCAAGAATCCCGAAACGCTTCAATCCTTGTTCCAAATCCGCCAAAGGATCTTCGAGCTTGTTCACGATATTTGTGATACTGATATCACTCAACGATTGAAATTCCTGACTAACCAAAGGGATCACCGAATAAAAGAAAAGCACGAACACCACCCAGATACAAATCAACGCGATTGCAGCCCGCAAACCTCCCGGTATATGATACCCTTTTATCTCCAATTTCTCCATGAGATTCATCACCGGACGTCCCAAAAAAGAGATGATCACGGCAACCAAAATATAAGCAATAATCGAAGAAAAATACCATCCCAAAAAGCCGACAACGGCCAACACTAAACCTCCCAAACAATATTTTCCAATGTTATTCATAAATTCTATTTTATACAACCGGTTAAAAACCTACATCCCGTTTACGACGAGAAGGCCTTGACGTTACACGTTATATGAAACTTTTTTCCCCTACCAAAATTAGACAAATAAATTTACTTTATATGCACATCAGTATTATTTATGGGAAAAAAACACCTACATTGAAAAAACATTTTTACCTTTGATTACGTTCTTAAGGAATAGACATTAAAAACTGCCGTGTATGTTAAAAAAAGTTTGGGATCTCTATTATGACGGATTTAAGAATATGCCCCGCTGGGGACGTACTCTTTGGCTTATCATCATCATTAAGCTAAGTATCATGTTTCTGGTATTCAAATTCTGGCTGATGCCGAATTTTCTCAACTCCAACTACGACAGCGCGCAAGAAAAAAGCGATCACGTTTTCAAAGAATTAACAACAAAACCTTAATGTTATGCTTCTTGATCTGACAACAACCTCCCTCGTGGAGTGGTCTCGATGGCAATTCGCCATGACAGCAATTTATCATTACATGTTTGTACCGTTAACACTCGGTTTGGCCCTGATGCTCGCCATCATGGAAACCATGTGGGTGAAAACGGGCGATCAGAGTTGGCTGAACGCCACGAAGTTCTGGATGAAATTATTCGGCATTAACTTCGCTATCGGCGTGGCTACCGGGTTGATCCTGGAATTTCAATTCGGGACGAACTGGTCGAACTATTCCTGGTTCGTCGGGGACATTTTCGGCGCCCCGCTTGCTATCGAAGGTATCATCGCCTTCTTCCTCGAATCGACATTCGTGGCAGTCATGTTCTTCGGTTGGAACAAAGTCGGTAAACGCTTCCACCTCGTATCCACCTGGATGGTATTCGTCGGGGCAAACATTTCCGCTCTCTGGATTCTGGTAGCTAACGCCTGGATGCAAAACCCCGTGGGCATGGAATTCAACCCGCTGACTGCAAGAAATGAAATGGACAACTTCTGGGCGATCCTCTTCTCCCCCACGGCAATCAGTAAATTCACGCATACCGTGACTTCCGCTTACACGCTCTCCGCTTGTTTCGTCGTAGGAGTCAGCTCTTGGTTCATCCTGAAAAAAAGGAATCTCGAATTCGCCCGCAAAAGCATCATGCTAGCCTCAGTCTTCGGGTTGATCAGTATCATACTCACCATCTACACGGGAGACAGCAGCGCACAAGATGTCACCAAGACCCAACCGATGAAATTCGCGGCCATGGAAGGCTTGAACGAAGGCGGTCACGGGGCGTCGTTCACCGTGATCGGGCTACCCGTGAGCGACCCGTCGCTACCGACCGACAAGATGAAAAAAATGGAATACGCCATTCATATACCCAAAATGCTTTCTTTCCTCGGATATCATGATTTCAACGCTTATATCCCAGGCATTCAAAACATTCTGGACGGCTACACGTCACAAGCCGGCGTAACCTACCCCTCGCTGGAACAACGCATGGCCAACGGGCGCACGGCAATCGAGGCATTGAAAACATACAAACAAGCCGTGAAAGACGGGGATCAAACCGTTGCCGATAGCACGTTGCAAGTATTCAAGACAAACTATTCCGATTTTGGATACGGGTATTTATCCTCCCCGTATGACGCGATTCCTCATGTCCCGCTGGTATTCTATAGTTTCCGGATCATGGTCGGGTTAGGCATGCTATTCGTACTCTTGTTCATCCTCTCCCTGTGGTACGCGAAGAAAAGGAAATTCGAGAAATTTAAACTGATCCCTTACCTGGCCTTGGTTTGTGTCCCTCTCGCTTACGTGGCTTCCCAATGCGGCTGGATCGTGGCCGAAGTTGGCCGCCAACCTTGGGTGGTACAAGACCTGATGCCCACGAATGTCGCCGTCACGAAGATTGCTTCCAACTGGGTTATCACCACGTTCTGGATGTTCGCCGTGCTTTTCACCATCCTGTTGATCGCCGAGCTGAAAATCATGTTCACCCAGATCAAGAAAGGACCGGAACAATTGAAAATGGAGAATTAAAGGATTCTGTGATTGCCGATTCAATGATTAAGTGATTATTAAAAAAGCGAGAGAACAGTGCGACCGGAATCACTTAATCGGAAATCATCGCATCACAAATCAATAGTATCTAAAATCATAAATTTAAAATTAAAAGGGTTATGGAATTTCTTCAACATTACTGGTGGATATTAATATCACTACTTGGCGGATTACTGGTATTCCTGTTATTCGTGCAAGGAGGACAAACACTACTATATACCATTGCCAAAACCGAGGATGAGCGCAATTTACTCGTCAACAGCTTGGGACGTAAATGGGAATTTACATTTACCACATTGGTGGTTTTCGGGGGAGCATTCTTTGCCAGTTTCCCGCTATTCTATTCAACCAGCTTCGGGGGAGCCTATCTCGCCTGGATGGTAGTCTTGTTTTGCTTCGTGATGCAGGCCGTTTCCTACGAGTATCGCCGGAAAGCAGGAAACCTGCTCGGGGAAAAGACCTATAACGTATTTTTAATCATCAACGGGGTGGTCGGGACCATTTGCATCGGGGCCGTGGTCGGATCATTCTTCACGGGTAACCCCTTCAAACTGGGAGAAATGAACGATGTCACGTGGATGAGTCCATGGAGAGGAATCGAAGTGCTGTTCAACATCGCCAACCTCTGCCTCGGTTTTGCCATTTTCTTCCTGGCACGTACCCTTGCCTCTCTCTATTTCATGAATAATATCAAACACGATGTTATTTACGAACGAAGCCAAAAGCAAGTATTGTACAACGCTGTCCCGTTCGTGGTTCTTTTACTTGTATTCCTGACAATTATCCTGCTGAGCAACGGTTACGCCATCATGGAAGACGGCAGCATCCAACTGGTCAAATACAAATATTTCTACAACCTGCTGGAAATGCCCATCAACACGATCATCTTGTTAATCGGGGTCGTTGGCGTCCTGTTCGGGATCATCAAATCCATCATCAAACCGCATTGGAGAAAAGGAATCTGGTTTTCCGGTACGGGTATCGTCCTTGCAGTCATTGCCCTATTCATCGTCGCGGGTTTCAACAACACGGCATTCTACCCCTCGTATACCGATCTCGATTCTTCACTCACGATCTATAACGCATCGTCTTCCCTCTACACGTTAAAAACAATGGCTTATGTATCGTTAGTATCCCCCATCGTGTTTGCTTACATGTTCTACGCCTGGCGGGCTCTAAACAAAAAACAGATAGACATACAGGACGTGAAAGATGATCACCACGCTTACTAAAGGTTGCCTGCGGCAAGTTACAAGTTTACAGGTTACAAGTTCATAAAACAACATAAGCAAACCTGTAACCCGCAAACCACTAAATCAACAACTCTCTCCGTAAAAAACACCTAAATAAGAAAGTTTCATGTGTACATGAAACTTTCTTATTTTTACAAACCTGTAACCTGCAACTTGTAAACCTGTAACTAAAAAAGGCTGTTCAAGCCTTTTTTACATATAGGACGAATTATCCCAACAATGCGTACAAAGATCTTCTTTCGGTAACCCGATCGCTTTCACGATATCTTCCAGACGTTGGAATTTCAATGAATCAAGCTGTAAGTGTTGGGCCATTACCTCCAACATCTTCTTATACTTCTCCGAGTCGGGATCGGTATAAGGTTTCAAAATCTCTTCCGTCAAATCGGACGTACCTTCCAAATCCCGGATCACTCGACGAGTAAAAAGGTCAAAATTAGAACGAGAAGAAGAGAAATTCAAAAACACGCAAGGATACACCAACGGGGGACAAGCGATACGCATGTGAACCTCCTTCACGCCACACTCTCTCAACTTCACCACGTTATCCTTCAACTGAGTTCCCCGAACGATAGAATCGTCCAGGAATAATATCTTCGCATCCCTCGTGAACGCCTCGTTAGGCAACAATTTCATCTTGGCGACCAAATCACGCATAGACTGATTTTGCGGCATGAAACTACGCGGCCACGTGGGCGTGTATTTCACGAAAGGCCGTTTATACGGGATATGGCGGGCATTAGAATAACCGATAGCATGTCCCACGCCCGAATCGGGAATCCCCGCGGCGTAATCCACCTCCACGTCATCCTGCGCGGCAATGGCCGCCCCACAACGATAACGGGCATCCTCCACGTTTATCCCCTCGTAATAAGAGGACGGATAACCGTAATACACCCACAAGAAAGAACATATCTGCTTTTTACATCCCGGTTCCGTGATCCGCGTGATCCCGTCACGCGTGATATGAAGAGCCTCCCGCGGCCCCAGATCACGCACGATAGAATACCCCAGATTCGTGAAAGACGAACTTTCACTGGCGACCACGTACCCGAATTCATTTTTCCCCAACACGATTGGCGTTCTGCCATATTTATCACGGGCGGCATAAATCCCGGTCTCCGTCAGTACCAGAAAAGAACACGAGCCCTTGACAGTATTATACACGTTTTCGATCCCCTCTCTAAAAGTATTACCGGAATTTATCAACATGGCAACCGCTTCCGTCGGGTTCACGGTAGAACTGGACAACTCGGCAAAATGTTTCCGCTCTTCCAAGAAACGTTCCACGATCTCGTCCAGATTATCCAAGCGTCCCACGACCACAACCGAAAACCGTCCCAGATGCGAGGTCACCGTGATCGGCTGCGATTCCATATCGCTGATAATTCCGATTCCTAAAGTAGACCCCGAAAACTTATCCAATTCCGGCTCGAACTTATTCCGGAAATAAGCACTCTCCAAACTATGGATCGAACGATTAAAATCCACCCCGTTATAAAAAGCCATTCCCGCACGCTTCGTTCCTAAATGAGAATGGTAGTCCGTCCCGTAAAACACATCCGCAACACAATCTCGACGAGATACACAGCCAAAAAATCCGCTCATACTTTCAAAATCTTTTTAGTTACTTCTTTTCAATCATCTCCTTCGCGGCCTGCAAAGCCATATCGAATTTCGGGTAGATATTCTCAACCCCGACAAGGTCTCCGATCCCACCTTTCAACAAATCTTTCTTCACCGCCTCGTTCACTCCCGACAACACGATTCGAGTATTCTCATTGGTCAACTGAAGCACCGTCTCTTTCAGATTTTTCAAAGCGGTAGAATCCACGAATGGTACATGCCGCATGCGGATGATCAACACGTCATAATTCACGCCCAAGTTACGAATTGTTTCGCAATATGTCTTTGCCGACCCGAAGAAAAATGGCCCGCTAATCTCGTATATCCCCAATCCTTTCGGCAAATCCTTGTAGTTTTCAATAATATCCTGATCCAGATTCGTTTTACCGATAATCTCTTTCGGGGCGTTATCCGCCATACGCTTCATGAACAACAAAGCCGCCAAAACCACCCCGATCTCGATAGCCACCGTCAAATCGACCAGCACCGTCAAGAAGAACGTCACGAGCAGGATCACGATATCAAACACCGAAGCCCGCAGAATAGAACGGAAAGAACGCCATTCACTCATATTATAGGAAACCACAATCAAAATCCCGGCCAGACAAGACATCGGGATCAACGAAGCCCATTTCCCGAAAAACAACATGATCAACAGCAACACCACGGCATGCGTTATTCCCGCTATCGGGGTACGTCCCCCGTTCTTCACGTTGGTTGCCGTACGGGCAATCGCTCCCGTGGCCGGGATACCCCCGAACAAAGGAGAGGCTATATTAGCGATACCCTGCGCTATAAGCTCCGTGTTCGAACGATGATGCCCGCTGATCATACCGTCAGCCACCACCGCCGACAGCAACGACTCGATAGAGCCCAATATAGCAATCGTCAAGGCCGGTTGCAAATAATAAGACAAATTTCCCCAATCCATCGTCGGGATAACAGGTGTAAAATTACACTGGATTTCTCCGAACAACGATCCGATAGTAGTTACCGAATTCTCCGGCAGAAGCATCACGAGAGGAGTGATAACCAGTATCGCCACGAAAGAACCCGGAACCCGAGTCGTGATTTTCGGCATATACACCGTGATCAGTATCGTCACGATCGTGATCCCCACGGCATACCAGTTCACCGTGTTAATATGGCTGAAATAAGCCCCCCATTTCCCGATAAAACTACTCGGAACCTCCGCGATCGTCAATCCCAACGCGTTGGATATCTGCGTCGAGAAAATTACCAGTGCGATTCCCGAAGTAAACCCGACAATCAACGGATGCGGGATAAACTTCAATAACGTACCCAACCGCAACAAACCAAACCCGATCATAATCACCCCGGCCAGAATCGTGGCTATAATCATACCGTCGATCCCGTACTCGTGAATAATCCCGTACACGATAACAATGAAAGCACCCGTGGGTCCACCAATCTGCACGCGGCTACCACCCAAGAATGAAATCAAAAAACCGGCCACGATAGCCGTAATAATACCTTTCTCCGGAGAAACCCCCGAAGCCACAGCAAAGGCAATTGCCAGCGGAATCGCGACAATTCCCACAACGATCCCGGCAAGAATATCCTTTGACAAATTCTTCTTCACGGAACCATCCTTAATTAACCCGAACAGTTTCGGACTGAACACCTTTTCCATAATATTACCCTGTTAAAAAACAAGGCGCAAAGGTAGTTCTTTATTTCAAATTTAACCAATCTAAATATTAAAAACCTGATTAAAGAATTGTTTCAACTCCCCCTTGGATACCGCCCCGCATCCAACCTGCGGCTGTCCCTCCACGGGAACAAACAACAAGGTTGGGATACTTCGTACGTTGAAAGCCTTCACCAAATCCTTCTCCATATCGCTATCCACCTTGTAAATATCAACTTTCCCCTCGTACTCCCGTTGCAACTCCTCAAGAATCGGGGCTATGGTCTTACATGGGACACACCAGTGCGTGTAGAAATCTATCAATACCGGACGCTCCCCCTCGAATCTATACATCCTGTTATTCTGGTAGTCAAACACTTTCTGTTTAAAACTATCCTTGGTCAAATGCTCGATCATATAAAAAATAGTTACAGGTTACAAGTTGACAGGTTACAAGTTAGCTGCCCTCTCCACAAACTTACTTGTGTGCAACTTGTAACCTGCAACATATAAACATACGAAGATTTCCCAAATGAGTTACATTTCATATTATTTCCCCGCAAACGCATCAAACACTTTTATCCCAGTTCATAAAGTTGAACTTCCGGTTTCAGATCACGAGTCCTTCGGATAAGCTTTATCGGCAACTTGGCTGCCGTGGACGAAGCGCCCGCTAAGGTCCATTGACTTTATAGACTTTATAAACCTTTGACTAAAATCGCACCCGGAGAGCCATTATTGCATTTTTTATCGTACCTTTGAAAGAATCCATTCACTTAATACATGAAGTACATGAAAATTTTAGGAAATATCATCTGGGTCGTATTTGGTGGGCTCTTCGTGGCAATCGAATATTTCGTATCTAGTGTCGGATTATTCGTCACGATCATCGGAATCCCGTTCGGGTTACAAACTTTCAAGTTAGGAATTCTCGCCCTGTGGCCCTTCGGTAGTAAAGTAGTCGATATTCCCCAAAGCAATGGTTGCCTGTCCTTCCTGATGAACATCATCTGGTTCTTCATCGGGGGAATCTGGATATTCCTGTCACACATCGGGTTCGGGATACTATTCTGCATCACGATCATCGGGATCCCCTTCGGGCTACAACATTTCAAACTCGCCCGACTGGCCCTTACCCCATTCGGTCACGACATAGAATAAGAAAAGCAGGCCCCATCCCTAAGGCCCGCTCATCTAAAAGCTTGAAACAAAATCCAAAGCTCAAACTAAAAATTCAGTAACTTACATGATCTCGTGTTTTATCACGCCATCAAAATTTCTAAAATGCCAGAATCGTCAATCTAGAATTCATAGATTCTCAGATTCCTTTCAATGCGTTTAGTGTTTTTTCTGTTTCCGGATTAGACGGACGTGTCATATTCGGGTTCACGATCTTCCCTTTCTTATCCAACAGGATAAAACGAGGAATACCCCTGATCCCGTAAGCGGTCATGAATTCACGATCACCACCGTTATGCAATTGAACTCCACCTAATTCCTTTTCTTTCACCATTTTTTCCCAAGCGGCCTTGTCCTTGTCGCAAGAGATACTCACGAACACGATCTTTTTCCCGTGCATCTTTTTCTCCAACTCTTTCAAGTGAGGCAATTCACCTTTACAAGGTCCGCACCAGGTAGCCCATACATCAATATAAACATATTTCCCTTTCAAATCGTTCAGGGACACCTCTTTACCGTTAATATCTACATACTTAAAAACAGGTGATTGATCTCCGGCCTTTAACTCCGTTTTCTCTTGTGCATTCACCGTGATGAATGACAACAAAACCAACATACAGGATAAATAATGTTTTAATCTCATAGTTTTTTTCTGATTTATTGTGTTATAGATAGACAAATTTAGCGATTAAAACGCAGATTATATCACGCCCAAAAGGATTTAAGATAGATTTAATACACTCCCTACTTTTTATCGACAATCACCCGGAAACCGTCATCCAAGCGCAGAACACCGCTAAACGTGCTACCGTCCTCATTTTTAAAACCATTCAGCACCCCTGTCTTAGACTTCAGCACCAGAGCCTCCACTTGCTTTTGTGTTAATTTTTTCCCAAAAAATTCCATCGGGATAAGAAAGTCGCACGACTTCCGGTAAAGACTACATCCCCAGGCGGCCCGCCCCTTGACAACCTCCCCCTTCCCACACTTCGGACATTTCAACACGACTGGCTCCGCGGGCTTCTTCTCTCTCTTCGGGGCTTTCTCTTTCGGGGCTGCCTCTTTCTTCTCCTCTTCAACAACCTCCACGGTAATAGCTTTCCGGGGCGAACACTTCACCACATGCACCAGCTCGTTCACCATCACCTTCAACTCCTCCATGAAATCCGCCACCTCGTAGGTCCCGTCCTCGATCATCCGCAACTTCTTCTCCCATTGTCCGGTCAACTCCGCCGACTTCAACAAATCATTCTGAATCGTGTCTATCAGTTCGATTCCCGTGGACGTTGCCACGAGACGTTTCTTATCTTTCCGGATATACCCCCTCTTCAATAGCGTTTCGATAATCCCCGCCCGTGTCGACGGACGTCCGATCCCGTTCTCCTTCATCAAATCCCTCAACTCCTCATCCTCCACCTGCTTCCCGGCCGTCTCCATCGCTCTCAACAAATCGGCTTCCGTGTAATATTTGGGCGGCTGCGTCTCCTTTTCCTGCAACTCCGGGGCGTGCGGTCCCTTTTCTCCCGCCTCGTACACGGGCAACACGTTCTCATCACTCTGCTTGTTCGATGCCGCCGGGAACACGACCCGCCAAGCCGGATCTATAATCTGTTTCCCGGTTGCCTTAAACTCATGTATCCCCACCTGCGCCATCACCGTGGTATTAGCAATCTCGCAATCAGGATAGAACACGGCGATAAACCGACGGGCCACCAGGTCATACACCCGCTTCTCATCCGGCGTCATGTCATAACTGAACACCCCGGTAGGAATAATAGCATGGTGATCCGTGATTTTCTTGTCGTTAAACACCTTTGGCGACTTCCGAATTTTACTCCCGTTTATCACCGGATCAACCAACGTGGCGTAAGGCTTAAGCCCCTTCAAAATTCCCGGAACCTTGGGATATATATCATTCGGGAGAAAATTCGTATCCACGCGGGGATAAGTCGTCAACTTCTTCTCGTAAAGCGACTGGATAATCTTTAGTGTCGTGTCGGCCGAAAAAGCGAACTTCCGGTTACACTCCACCTGCAACAAGGTCAAATCGAACAATTTCGGCGGATGTTCCATGGCTTTCTTACGCTCGGAACTCTTGATCTCCAACTCCAACGGCACGATCTCCTGCATGAAAGCTTCGGCCTCCTCCTTCACCGTGAAACGCCCCTTCGTGTACGAGAACCAGCCTCCCCGGTAATCCGTCCGCACTTCCCAATAAGTCTCCGGTTTAAACTGCTCGATCGCCTTCTGCCGGTCGACGATCAACGCCAATGTCGGCGTTTGTACCCGCCCGATCGACAACACGTTTTTCCCGTTCCCGTAGCGCAAGGTGTAAGCCCGCGTAGCATTCATCCCCAACAACCAATCCCCGATCGCCCTTGCCGAACCGGCTGCATATAACGTGTCAAAATCTTTCGACGACATCAACTTGTCGAATCCCTCCCGGATAGCCTCCTCTGTCAATGACGAAATCCAAAGTCGCATCACCGGAGCCTTACACTTCGCCTTCGTGAGAACCCAACGCTGGATAAGCTCCCCCTCCTGCCCGGCATCACCGCAATTTATCACCATTTCCGCCCGGCTGAACAACTCTTCGATAATACCGAACTGACGCTTGATCCCCTCGTCATCAATCAACTTGATCCGAAAAGTGGACGGAATCATCGGCAACACGCTCAGATTCCAAGATTTCCACTTCTCCGTGTATTCATGCGGTTCTTGCAGCGAACAAAGATGCCCGAACGTCCAAGTCACACAATAGTCATTCCCCTCGAAATAACCATTCCGACGTACCTTGGCCCCCAAGACCTCCGCTATTTCCTTCGCCACGCTCGGCTTTTCTGCTATACAAACACGCATCTATTAATTTTAGATTTAATGATTTTAGATTTTAGATTCCAATCGCACAAGGCTTTCACTTTAAACTCTAAACTAAATTCAACTTTTAGCTTTTAACTTTTATCTTTTTTCCCCCGCGGGGAAATCAACTTTATAAACCTTATGAACTTTATAAACTTTACAAACTCTTTTTCAATCATTTAAAAACTCAACTGAACCCGTCCCTGAATCATGCTGAACGTCTGCTTTCCACCCTCATGCGCGTGCTTATCCAAACTCACCAGACTATAACTCATTTTGGCGGCAACATATTTATTGAAATAATATATACCCCCGATCGAGAAATCATTTTGCTTTCCCCCCATGATCCCGGCATCCTTATCGTTCATATTCGTGATATTATAACGACATAAAATCTCCAAGCTCTTCGCCCCCGGAGTCGATGCCATACCACTCATCCGGTTATAACCGTAACGCCCGTTCAACAAGGCATACCCCACTTGCGCGTACCACCCGTCTCCGTTATAATTCTCCACGGCAGCCTTCCGGTTCACGTGTGCCATCAGGTATTCACTTTGAAAATACCATTTATCAAGCACCATGACAACTTCAGCCCCGAATTTCCACTCGTTGATAGCCTCCGTCACCTCCGCTTTCAAAAACTTCTCCGGGATCAAATTCGAAGGAGCCCCCGCCGAATACGTGATCTTGTTCTCTTCCGCCTCGCCTTGTACTCCAAAACGGGAAGAAACACCGACATGAATCACGTTTTTCTCCCGCGAGTAAGGACGAAACAACACCCGCCCGGACAAGGCGTACCCCTCATCCCCTTTCTCCGTGTTATCTATATCTTTATCACTAAACACGCCACCCGACACGTTCAACACATCACAATCGTACGTGTAACTGATTCCCAGCTTGCGACGATCCCCGAAAGCGATCCCCGTAACGGCAGCCCCGTTGAACTTCATATCTGACGTCCCGATCCGGTATTCCAGGCTAAAAGGCTCAAAACAATGCCCGACCCGTAACAAACTCTTCCCGTCACTATATTCAATATAAATATCCTTCATCGACACCTTGCTCTTGGCAAATCCCATTTCAATCTTTCCCGTCCAACGTTCCAGAAAACGCACCACGGTTCCCAATCGCACATCATATACCTCCACTGCATTTCCCAACGACGTCTTGTCACTGAAAAACACTCCCCCGTCAAATAAAACCCGACCAATCAGACGGGCCTCGAAATCCCCCTTCTCCGACTTCAATGTCAACTGAGCCGAAACACTCGCGTAACATACCAACAGGATCAAAATCAAAAGCGTATGCTTCATATTCAATAATTTACAGGATTAATAAAAATTGTACCGGATTAGAATATCCCCGCAAAAATACAAAAAATTCAACAATTCACGATTCCCTGATCAAAACAAGCAACTTTTCCCACGCTACCACCCCAATCATTCCTGTCAAATCAACAAGAAAATAAATCGTTAACATGAAAATTTAAATGATATACTCGTTCGACAGAAGAGACATTTCAGACTTTTAGGACAACCCCTCCTCTATCTATCGGTCGAATAGACTTATTCACGCGAACTTCCCATCTTCCCGACTCATTATTTTTTCACTTTTTATCTTTACCTTTGTTGATCGAACGACAACTTCTAATTGACATATACATGGAAAAAGAAATCATCGAACAAACCATAAAATCCCTGGAAAGAAATCACTTCGAGGTTTATTTCGCGAATGATCGTCAAGAAGCAAAAAATATATTCTTCAACGAAATATTCGATAAAATCAAACCGACAACCATTTCGTGGGGTGACTCCGAAACGATGAAGGCCACGGGTATTCTTCCCGAGATCGAGCAACACCCGGAATGTATCCTGATCCGGACTTTTCAAGACGGTTACAGCCGGGCTCAAAAAACATACTGGCGCCGTCAAGCTCTGCACGCTGACCTGTTTGTTTCGGGAACCAACGCCCTCACCTGCAACGGTCAACTCGTGAACGTGGACATGGTGGGCAACCGGGTAGCCGGAATCACCTTCGGCCCCGAACACGTGGTACTATTTATCGGGACCAACAAGATCACGGATAACCTTGAAAAAGCCATGGAGCGCATACGAACTATCGCAGCACCCCTCAACGCCATCCGCCATCCACACCTGCATACACCTTGCCAAAAGACACAAACCTGCATGAATTGCCAAAGCACGGACAGGTTATGCAACACGTGGACAATTACCGAAAAATCATTCCCGCAAAAACGGATTAAAATTATCCTTATCAACGAACCTCTAGGATTATAATCATGAAAGAATTTGCATTTGAAATAGAAATGAAAGTACGAGACTACGAATGCGATCTGCAAGGCGTAGTCAACAATTCCAACTACCAGCATTACATGGAACACGCCCGTCATGAATTCCTGGAAACAACCGGAACCAGCTTCTCGGCGTTACACGACCAAGGCATAGATGTCATGGTTTCACGTATTGACATTTCTTACAAACACTCACTCCGGGGCAGCGATCGTTTCGTCGTGAAAGTAGCCTACCAACGAGAAGGAATCAAACTGGTGTTCTTTGAAGATATTTACAAAATCCCGGAACAGGTTCTATGCGCCCGGGGACGAATCGAAGCCATCTGCTTGCAAAACGGTAAACTTACCCGCGGAGAACTTTTCGAAACGATATTTATCAATAAGGTTGAGAAAAAATAAAAGGGAGGTGTTTCAGCCCCCCTTATAACATCTATAAACCAAATCTTTGGCTCTTTATTTTCTACTTCTGTGGCGCATAAAGAATGAACGGAGATTCAAATTTTTGGAGTCATTTCCCAATTGACAAGAACGTCCCACTGCCTCATCCTCGTCAACCGTGACATAAGAATAAGAATACGAATAACCATTTATTTTTTCAGTTCTAATCGTGCCATCCTGATTGAGAGAATACGTCATGTTTGAAGTACTCTCATCTTCGTCCACATTTCCTTCCGAATCTTTCTCGTAGTCAACCTCCGTGTATGAAACAGGGAAATAAGCCGATGCTTTTCCTAGCATACCCACTAACCCCAAAATCTGGAAGTCCTCCATATCAAGAACTCTTGTCTGAGTTATAGAGAATTGCCCTAACTCATTTTTCTGATCCCCGTACTCAATCGTGCAAGTGTAACCATCTTCCCATTTCTCTCCATCCTCAATCTCACTTCCTTCGGATTCAACCTTAACCAAGTTTCCATTTTTCCAAGTATAGGTAGTTTTATAGGTTCCTTTATAAGAATAACTACCGTCCTCATCCTTACCACTCTCACTGGAAGATATCGTGCAAGATGTCAGTTGCCCTCCCTTATAAGAGAAATGAACCTCGCCGCTTCCTTTAGAACTGCCATACTCATCCTTCTCGTTCCACGATGATTTAATGCTTTTAATATACCCCTCACCGGTAAACTTCACTTCAGCCTCTTCATCATCCGAAATCAGAAGCCCCTTGTCATAATCAATTTCACCAAGTACATAAGAACCGCTTTTAACTTGGACGCATCGACCGTTTTCATCGTACGTGAAAATATAACCATTGACGTTAGAAGGTAATTGCCCGGCATACGTTATCACCGGTCCCTGTGGCATTTTGTCATCGTCATCATCACTACAAGCTGCAAACAAGCACATTACCATGGCTAGTGTTGCCCATAACAAATTTTTCATCTTTCTATTTAAGAATTATAAAATAATCTGTTCGCGAAATTAATCAAGCCCATTAGAAAAAACAAACTCATGAATTCTTTTTTTTAATATTTTAATTCATATTTTTTGAATTATCACGAATCTTCCCTCTTCTGCCTTTTTACGCTGCATTCAAGATAATACAGTATCAGAATCCTACATAACTAATACTCGAAAAAATCATCTTTATCTATTTTTTTGAGAAAAATATCCCGAATCTTTTGCAGTATTCAAAAAATGCACTACATTTGCATCCGCAATCACGCAACAAGGGCGCTTAGCTCAGCTGGTTCAGAGCATCTGGTTTACACCCAGAGGGTCGGGGGTTCGAATCCCTCAGCGCCCACTAAGAGACTCATAATGAGTCTCTTATTTGTTTTTATAGGTACTTTTTAGTCCCTCCTGACCTCACCCAAGGTTACTTCAAGGATCAATTTTGACATTTACACACTTTTAAGAACACTATCCAAGGAGAAAAGCGTGCAGCCGAAGGATAGATATAAAAAGGAAAGTGGTGTTTGAATGGCTGCAACGCTTATTAAAAAAATTATAACTCGTACCCGCTATCACCTGGAAATAACGGTGCATTTGCCATCACCGCTAAATCCGCCTGCATCTTCTTTCTTCGTTTCAACAAACGAAGATCACCGGAAGTCACCACAAGCGTGGAATTACCCTGACGTTGCCACACCACACCATTCAGCATAACAACGGCGTGATACTCCGGCACGGAAACCGCGCAAACAATCGCGTTCCCGAAATACCGGAATTTAATGACAATTAACCCGTTCACGTCTCCCCCGAAATACGCGGCGATCTCCTTGCGCAAGAACAACTCGTATTTATCCGTGTTGCACCGCAAGTAATCCAGATCGTTTTTAATCCCGTCAGGAATACCAAAATCATTCACGCCTATATAGAGAACCCCACCCGCGCCATTAAGAAAACCGCAAATCGTTTTTAAAATCACACCGACCTGTTTATCCACGTCCGGCTGCCATTGAGCTTCAGCGGGGTAGACGATCGAGCATTTAAACTCTCGTGCCCCGTTCTCGCTACCAAATTTTATTTTTTCCTCTTCAACTTCCTTATTCTCAAAATCAATTGACAACAACTCTAGCAATTCCTGCCGGATAGATTCAACCGCACCGGGAGACGAGGCCACTAATTTCGCCGCGAGCACGAGTTTTGCCACTTTTGCCAAATATTTATCATGAGCCTCCACGTGAGAGTATAATTCCCGGAGGTCACATTCTTCCTTTTTATTAAACACGGCAAGCAGCTTGAAAACATCACCTCGCTGTTTAAGCACGGGGAATTTTAAAAAATCACTCTCTATTTCCGTGAAATTCGAAATCGTGCGCCCTTCGCCGTTTATAAAAACCTGCATCGCGGTCAAGTACCGGATACAACAATCGTAATATTCTTTTAGCTTATCATCACCCGACACGTGAGCCACCAGTTTCAAGAAACAAAGCAAGTTCAAATTCCTGACACTATTCTTTGAAACCATGAAAAGCTGCAACACACGTGTAAGCTCAACGATATAATTTCCCGTCAAAAAAGAATCATCATTCTCGATAACCTCCTTCTCTCCCACCGTATCGACATCCACGACTCCTTTACAGTAATTCACGTACTGCCGGACGAGCTTCGCGACCGCCTCGTGCCTGTCAAAAGTTACATTCGAGGGCATTTCTATCCGACCCGCGACATACCCGTTCAAGAAAAGTTTTTCAATTTCAAGCAAATAAAAACTTCCGACTTCCGGCGTAAATGAAACGTCAGGCTTCGTGAAGATCCTAAACCCCGACTCGCTCACCCAAGTCAACAAATCCTCGTTGACGTGTAACAGCAAAGCGTTACAGGGTTCCCCGGCATGATACCGGGCTATCATATATTTATCAATTTCCCCCGTGATAGAGAATTGCAAGCGTTCATCGGGCGATTCAATCACGGAAGCATACAGCAGGTCTCCGGGATAAAGAATACATTCCAATGTATCCAACCTTACCCCCGTCATGTTGCTAACGTGTAACGCCCCCTCCCCCTCGTAAAAATCATCAACGACACTAGCAAACGCCAAAATCGGCTTCGCTTGATAAATATTTTTAATTCTTATCTTCACGACCGTTCCGACAGGCGGACGTTCCTTGCGTATTTCTTTTTCGGGTTGTTTAATAGTATATCCAGCAAACACATCTTTCCACGAAACCAAAGTATCCAAAAAATCGCCATCCAACTTGATCTTTTTATCACTACTCACTCGTAATTCCAAACCGTTCACCTCAAGCAAAAAGACGGGTTTACGTGAAACGGAGTACGGGGATAAAGTTATAGCCTCCCCATCTATACTCAACTGCCCGACTTTCTCGAATCGTTTCACCCGTTCATCCTTCAACGCGACGGAAGTCTTCGACACGATCGCCCCGGCAAGGTCGGGAACCGAAAATTTCAACAAATCATCCCAAGAGAAAAGAGTGTTTTTCTGGTAGAAAAGAAGAGAATTAAAGGCGTTGTTCCTGATCAGTTCAGACGCGGAATGGCATACTTCATGAATATATCGAAAAAACATGGAACGAGTCAGCGCCAATTCGTCGGAAGATTCTCCCTCCAAAATTCTAGCACCAAGAACCCAAATCGCGCTTTCAAGACGTTCCGCGTGTTCCTCGCCCCGTTCCTCGTAAAATAATCCCTCCTCGTGTTCCTTCACCCAAGCCACCCGCTCGTGAAAATAATCCTTTACCTCACCAAGATTCTCGCTCGAAGAGTAATATAGCAACTGCACCAGATCACGCGAAGGCAAATCGTTCAAGTTCTTGCTAAACCGGAATATCGTGTTTATCGTTATGATCACTTGCTCTTTACGTAACAAATTACCCGACATTTTCCACCTCTCCACTTTCCACGAGATATAACCTACCTCATCACCACTGGAAAGTATTGAAACGGCATCCTTCATCGCGTTTATCTCGTCCCAGTAACGCTCTACACGACTTTTAATTATTTCTTTTTCCGTTTTATCAAAACCATTCAAGTAGCTTGATCCCTCGAATACCCATTCTAGCACACGTTCAAAAACTCCCCCGAGAAGTACAAAATCTTCCAGCACGATTCCCTGTTGCCTTAACTCGAAGCGAAAAACTTCTATCATTTCAAGTATCCATCGTGGATTTTGTTTTTTTAGCTGTTCTATGAAATTACTTTCTTTGACACTAGGCGAAACCATTATTATTCGACTAACGGCAGCTTTTTCCTCATCTGTCACCTGAATAGATTCCATAAACTCGTCAAAGACTTCTATCGCTTCCATAAATTCATTATTAAAAATACAAACCCCTCTCCAACCGTACTAATGTAGCCTATTTTGCCGACATAACAAACGATATGGTTTACAAATTATAAAAAAAAGGAAAGGGGAGGAATGGATATTTCCCCTTTCCTGTCGCGGGCTTCTTCTGGTTGCATTCATTGTAGTTCAAAAAAAAGTATTGTCCGCGATATAATCCTAATTTGTCTTTCGTTTATACACTTTCTAAACTATAAAGAAAGCAGCCATCAAACAGCCAAGGAGGAGATACTTCTTAACGATAATCCAGCTGCCTTCTTGTTATACATTTCAACCGGGCAAAAAAATAACCCCGGACTGAACAAGCCACCCCAGAGTTAAATATAACGGCAGGGGCGCTTAATCCATGTGCGTCGCTAACATCAGCATGGAAAAAGCAACCCCACGCCGCTATAAGTATGATTCTATAAAGAATATACGTATAGACAGACGTGAGTGTTGCGATCCACTTCCTTCTGATGTTTAAATCAAAGCAGCGACGCAAAGGAAATAGTCGTTTAACTCAACATCGTACAGGGACTATCTTGGCGGCTCTCCGCACAGTCCTCAAATGCAAAAGTATATAATTTTTTTATTTCTCCCGCAACATTTCAAATAATAATTTACACATAATCTCGTAAATAGCCTATTATCTGACAACACATGCACGTTTAAGGCAACTATCACAAAAGCCTGCAAAGTCAATATAAAATAGACTTTACAGGCTTTACCAGTAAAAAGCATTTCAACTGATTTACACTTCTACACGCACCTTTATTTTCCTTTTCTTCCAATCAATACCACTATAGCCGGCAAAAGAAGGATTGCCGGGAAAATCTTCTTTGTCTATCATAGTTTCACCACGACTGTTCAATGTGACTTGATAATACGGATATAAGATATTCTTTTTTATTTCCAATTCCCGTAAAACGCTTACCTACAGAACCCTTCTACCTTGCCGCTTCCTAGTCTATCATCACATTTTCATGAATATTCTCCCAAGAGGAAAATCCGAACCTTTCTTTTTCATTACTCGAAAGACTAAAGGTCAGCCCCTCTTTCTCTAAAGTAACTCAATCACATCTTATCATCCAAACACATTCCTACAAGTATCCAATATACTTCAAAAAGAGTCTAAAATCCAAATAACATCAATTCAAAAATCAATTTTATCGAGGATGAATGCTTGATGAATGCAAGATGAATGCTCGATGATGATAATGAACTATAAACGGGATACCAATAACCAGATAATTAATCCAAGTTCAACCCTAACTTTACCCCGACGAATGGTAAGACCAATCCTACCGGAATCCCCAGATCAAATGCAGCAATACAAATTTTAATCCCCACCCTCACTTGCCCAACCTTTCAAGTAACCTCTCATACTCTTTCATCGTATTCATTTTATGAATATATTTGTATTCTTCATTTTTTTAACCATAAAATAATACTGCATGTCTCACTTACCGACTTTGATTACTGACTTGGCCCTGATTCTTGTATCTGCCGGGATTATTACCCTTTTGTTCAAATGGCTCAAACAACCTCTTGTCTTGGGCTATATCGTGGCAGGACTTTTGGCGGGACCTTACGTGCAGGTATTTCCAACGGTAGGAGATATCGAAAACATTAATATCTGGGCTGAGATCGGGGTGGTCTTCCTTCTTTTCGCTTTAGGTCTGGAATTCAGCTTCAAAAAGCTGGTAAACGTAGGGGCAACAGCCTTTATCACGGCGACGACCGAAGTCATCACGATGCTGATTATCGGTTACCTCGTGGGGCATATGATGGGTTGGTCCACGATGAACAGCATCTTCCTCGGAGGAATGCTCTCCATGTCCTCCACAACCATTATCATCAAGGCGTTTGATGATCTGGGATTACGGAGTCAGCGATTCACGGGGATTGTCTTCGGAACGCTGGTAGTTGAAGATCTGGTGGCCATATTGATGATGGTCCTACTTTCCACGATGGCCGTCAGCCAGCAATTCGCGGGCGAAGAACTGATCATGAGCGTCCTGAAAGTCATATTCTTCCTCGTGCTTTGGTTCCTGATCGGAATATTCATCATCCCCTTGATCTTGAAAAAGGTAAAGCGATTGATGAACGACGAGACCTTGTTGATTATCGCGCTCGGTCTATGTCTGGGCATGGTGGTTCTGGCCACGGAAACCGGATTCTCTGCCGCGCTAGGGGCTTTTATCATGGGATCAATACTAGCAGAAACCGTTGAAGCCGAACATATCGAACACATCATCAAACCCGTGAAAGACCTGTTCGGGGCAATCTTTTTCGTTTCAGTAGGCATGTTGGTCAATCCGGCAATACTAGTGGAATACGCGTGGCCGGTAGCCATTATCACGCTAGTAACGATCATCGGGAAAGCCTTTTTCTCAACATTCGGAGTCTTGTTGTCGGGACAGACATTGAAGACCTCCATCAAATCGGGATTCAGTCTCGCACAGATCGGGGAATTCGCCTTCATCATCGCCTCGCTAGGCGTCTCGTTGAAAGTCCTCGACGATTTTGTCTACCCGATTATCGTTGCCGTATCGGTAATCACCACGTTCACGACACCTTATTTCATCCGGCTTGCCAATCCTTTTGCCGACTGGCTGTACAAGGTATTGCCCGATCGCACGTGCAACTTTCTGGATCGCTACTCATCGGGAGCGAAAACCATTAATCACGAAAGCGACTGGAAGCGTTTGCTGAAAAGCTTTCTTGGTCGAGTTTCCATTTACAGCGTGTTGCTGACAGCGATATTCCTATTGTCCACGCACGCGATACATCCTTTCATCATCGAGCAATTCCCCGATACCCCGGTATTGGACAACCTAATCACGACCTTCGTCACCGTGTTACTGATGATCCCTTTCCTGATCGCCCTGATCTCGAACAAAAACAACTCGCCGGAATTATTCCTGAGCCTGTGGAATGATAATAAATACAACCGGGGACGGCTGGTCGCCCTGGTACTTTGTCGAGTGTTTCTCGCCACGTTCTTCGTTTCGCTGGTTCTGATCCGGTATTTCCATATCCAGTATGGTATCGTGATTATCATCGCATTGGCAATACTCGCGTTGATCGCACTTTTCCGCAGAGACTTGAACCAGTACACGAAACTGGAAAAACGTTTCATGATCAACCTCAATCAACGAGAAGAAGCGGCACGACGACGCAACCCGTTACGCTCCAGTTTTCACCGAGACCTGAGCGACAAGGACATTCACCTGTCCGCGATCACGGTCTCCCCCAATTCCTCCTACGCGGGTCTTCCCCTTTCCGAACTTGCTTTTCGTAAACGTTACGGGGTTAGCGTGGTAGAAATCATCCGGGGCGACCACCGGATCAACATTCCCCATGGGGCTGAACGCATTTACCCGCAGGATCGGGTGGTTGTCGTGGGCACGGATGAACAGATACAACTTTTCTCAACCGACATGGAACGGATTCAGGCGGAAAACCACGAGGACATGACGACAGAAGAAGTTTCATTGCAATCGTTCACCGTGGATGACCACTTCGCCTTCCGGGGACAAACCTTCGCCGAATCGAACGTGGGCAATCGCTACAATTGCCTGATTGTCGGAATCGAGAGGGATGATAATTCCATCATGAACCCGGCCAAAGACACCGTTTTCAAGGATGGCGATCTGGTTTGGGTGGTCGGTGAGAAAGAAAATATCAAGAAAATGATCAGTGGGAGTTAAAGAAAAACTGAAAGAGATGTTTAAAGAATAGCTTTTAAAAAACAACATGCTCACCAAAAGTTTTATCCCCGATTTAGAGAGAATATTTCATACGAATTCTCCTCTTTGGTTAGTCTAAATAACCGTTACTGATTATTTAGGACTAACCAGACCCATCAATCCGGAATTTTTACTTTTTGTGGTTCATCATGCTGAAACCGTTCGAATTCTCTCAACACCAAAACCATATCATTCGTGAATTCCAAACTGCACCCCTTTTGTATGGCTATCTCCAAATAGGCTTTCAGCGTTTCTATCGCGCACACGTCCTTTCCCGTTAACACGAATGCCGGAACGTCCTCTGTCAAACATTTATGCAAAACCTGATGTTGATCTTTCATCTCATTTTAATTTGTACGTTAACACCTACAAATATATGAAATTCTCTTCAACTGCTTTTTGATATTGATCACCAAGTCCAAATTCCACAACTTAACCGAGATATTTAAAGCGAAAGGCGAGCCATAAGGTAACAAACCGTAGATTCTGCCCCTTGATTCAAATTAACATTATCCTCTTCAAGCCCGTCATAACAACCTCCCGTGGCCGGATTATAAATAATTTGATGTAAGTGGTTATTACCCAGAAACCAATTAAAAGCGATCCTTTGTTTGTCCCGGTAATCCATTTCATGAAATACCTCGTGGAAAAGTCCTAGCGTGATCACCGTGTTCGCGATATCCACGGGTTGTTCTCCATAAATTTCACTACTTTTCCCTTTCAACTTCCACCCCCGGTTGGAGATCACCTTGATCCCGTTCCCGATAAATATCTGTTTCAGAAGAAAATCAAACGACTCACGAGCAATATCCCGGAATCGCGTATTACCACCGTCTTGAAATGCATACAACAGTGCTTCGGGCATGATACTATTGTCATAAGTCAAGCTTTCTTCAAACCATTTCCATTCGGGGACTGCCGTTTGCTGATAATAATTTGCCAGCTTATCCGCCAACGTTGCAATCAAGGCTGACCTTGAGGCTGTCGGATTCTTACAATTACCATAATACAGGCCTTTTATCGCGAAAGCAATACCACGGGGCGAACGGATGGCATGCAAAGGAGGAATAGCCTGTTCCATAATTCGGGAAGCCTCACGAATCCACGCTTCCGGAAAGACTTCACCCAAATGCAGAAAATATCCCAAAGCACAAATAGCACGTCCCGTACTGTCATCCAAACCGACCTTCTGATTTTGCGAGGTGAAATTACGCTCCCGATCAACATAGTTCAGAAAAGAACCATCCGGTTGCATACAATGAACAATAAAATTCAGATATGTCCGGATATACCTTTTACATGAACTATCTGTCGTTGCTATATACGCGCAACACATGGCCATCAAAGCCCTGGCATTATCATCCAACGTGTATCCCGTTCGTATATCGGGACGATTCCCTTTTGAAAACTGAATAATCCCGAAATTCCGGCTCATTCGTTTAACCTGTGACAGATTTACAGGAGGGAGCGAATAGCACAACTCCTCTTTATCACCTATTATTTTTTTGAATAAATTGACATGAGCAATAGCCGAATTTTCCCAAGCCGTTATCATGATCTTTTGTAATCCCATAAGCCGCATCCTCTGTCGCAGCCCCTCGTTTGCAAGCAACCTGTTAACCGCAGCTCCCAACTGCATGGAATCTTTGAAATCAAAAATAATACCGGAATGGTCATGCAAAAGCTCCAAAGCGTGGGGAATCGGTGTCGCAACAATCGGACAACCACATCCCAGGGCATACACGAACGTACCGCTGACAGCTTGATTCGGATCCGAGGAGGTAAACAGATAAATATCTGTCAATTGCAAGTACTCAAGCAAAATGGGGAGTTCCAAATAGGCATTAATAAACCGGACATGATTGCATACCCCCAAGTTCTTGATTTTCTTTTCCAGCATCTCCCGGTATTGTTCGCCCTCCGCTTTTATGACGGAAGGATGCGTCTTACCGATAATCAGGAATATGACGGAAGGATTTTCTTTCACGATATCAGGCAATGCTTCTATCGTGGTTTCGATACTTTTCCCTGCACTCAACAGACCGAAAGTCGTGAGGACTTTCCGGTCTGCTACCCCGTATTTTTCCTTTAAAATCTTTTGATCCCGCTGCGAGACCAAATGAGTCCCGTGTGGGATTACATGTATTTTTTCGCCGGGAATATGATAATCTTCTTGCAGGATATTCGATGAGTGTTGAGTCATCACGATAACGGCTTCACAGGCCCTCGCAACCTGTTGCAGGTAAACTTGTAAATCCTTCCCCGGACACGATAGCACGGTATGGAAAACGATCACTTTGGGCTGGGAAATACGTTTTAAAAATTGCAAAAAAACATCCTCTTGCCCGTGGAAAAGCCCGAATTCATGTTGCACCAGCACAAGCTCTATATCAGCATCTTGTTCAACAAGATTCGCCACCGATGTATAAGCTATTTCGGAAGATGTATCAAGCGTGTACTTGACAATCGGGTCATAAACATGTTTCTCGTTTTCAGACTCCAACGCGCAGACCCGAAAGGCATAGGATGTACCAAACTTCTGGTGTACCGCACGAACCAGATCATCCGTGAACGTGGCAATCCCGCATTCACGAGGCGGATAAGAACTAATACACAATATTTCTTTCATACTTTATGTCGGATTAATTCATTTAATAAATCTTGCAAGACTACCGACGCACAGGCAATATATTGATCCGCCGCACCATAGTATATGTAAAGTCTATCATCAAACAACGCCGTACCCGTGGGAAAACACACGCGGTTTACCACACCCGACAATTCGTAATTCATTTCAGGAGAGAATAACGGGTAAGGCAAACGGCTCAATTCGATTTCGGGATTTTGTAAATCCAGCAAACTCGCGCAAGCAGAATAAACGTAACCTTCCGGGGTATCGTACACGCTATGATAAATTAACAGCCACCCCTCCGGGGTTTCTATCGGGGGACAACCGGCTCCGATATAACTGGATTCATGAGCATAGCGTGATCTTAATAGAATATGCGAATCCAGATGACGGAAATAATCCTCCCAGAAATCCCGGTTCAATTCTTCCAGATCATTAACGGCAACCAGTTGAACCTCCGGTTTAATCCGGTGCATAAAATAAAGCTTTCCATGTATTCTACGAGGAAAAAAAACAACATTTTTATCTGTCAGGTACAACTTTTCCCCGGTCTCGTTTTCGGTTTCCCGTTTATTATACGTTCGGAAATATTTATCCGTCAAGTGTTCCTGAGAGGCCACGAGTTCGGCAAACTCGGCATACGAGAATACTGGTGTTATAATACCCTGTTTTTGAAAATGAACCAGATCGTCTGAAATAGCTAACGCCCCGAAGGCATTTTTCCCGTCATAAGCCGTGTAGCTCATGTAGTAAACCGATCCGATTCTCACGATACGGGGATCCTCTACCCCTTGGCGTTCATAATTAAATTGCGGCGACACCAAAGGCAACTCGTTCCGTCGAACAATTTGAAGAGGTCCTTCCAACCGACAATAACCTATCGTGGAATAGTTTCCCTTTTTGACTGCCCGGTAAAACATATGTACCGTATTATCCCGCGTGATAACAGCCGGATTCATCACGCCCTCATTCTCAAATGAACGCTCCGTTTTTCCAAGAATAATTCCTTCTCTTCTGATATTTATCATTACTTTTTAGGTATTGCGTGTATCGGCGAATCGGTCTTTGCCATTTTTTCCTTTTGATAGTCAGACAAATTCTTCACTTTCCCTTTTTCATCTTTGCATTTTTTCTTCTCTTTCTTTACTTCTTTACCTTTCATGGTGATTTTTTTAGTGATAATTATTCCAGAACCGAATAAGAAATCGGCAACTATTTTCCCTGATGCAGAAAGAATGAATATGCAGGCTTTAATCTGTTTTATATAAAAATACCGGAGAGAATATCTTCATTCAAGATACCGAGGGTATCCTTCATCCTTCATTTTGGTAAGATAAGCAAAAATATCGGAAACACCATTCTAATAATGACAAATATTTATTTCACAGGAAGTTCAATCCTCATGTTTTCTGTCAGACAAGACATTTAAACAGCTTTATGAAACATTGCCAACCCCTTATCGTAGAAATAGATAAAACTAAACATTATGAAACATATCACTACACTCATCACGTTAGCACTTGTGCTAGGCTCGCTGGTACCTCTTAGCGCTCAAAAAAACATGACGGCTAAAGAGAGACGGGCACAAACAAGACAAGAGCGCAAAATCGCTCAACAAAAAGAAAACGAACGCTTGCACAATGAAGCAGTCAAAGCGTTAGAAAGCAATGATTTCGTACTGGAAGCCAATCACCTCATTTTCAAACGAGGCAGATCGGTAAGCGTAAGCTCTTCCAGAAACTTTATTTCCATGGCCAACAAAAAAGCCACCGTACAAGTCAGCTTCGATACCCCTCGCCCTCTTCAGAACGGGTTGGAAGGCTTCACCGTGGAAGGCAACGTCTCTGACGTCAAAATGAAAAAAGACAAAAATGGCGGTATTATATATAGCTTCCTGGTTCAAGGAGTCAGTATTTCCGCCTACGTGAACCTATCCCTTTCACCAGGATCTAATAATGTATCGGCAACCATCGTGCCTTCATTCAACTCGAACAACCTCACGATGAACGGGAATTTGATACCTCAAGAAAAAGCACGTGTTTTCGAAGGTTTTAAACGCTAAACCTTCCATTCCCAAAAACAATTGAGTCAAAAGTTTGAAATCCTTTTGACTCAATTTTTATATCGTTATCTATTTAGCAATCGCCACACACGAACACCTCCCTGTCCTCTCTATTCAAAAAGAGCGTCCCCGTTGGAGACGCCCTCTTCAATTAAAATAATAACAACAATTTTAAATATTATAAAACGTAGTGAAGGCCTTTATCACGTAAGCGTGATCCAACACCCCGCCCGTCTCCCGGACAGAATGCATAGCCCACATCGGGTTACCGATATCCACTCCGCGCATTTCCATTTGCGACAACAAAATATTTCCTAACGTGGAACCACCCGCCATATCAGAATGATTCACGAACTTCTGGCAAGGCACTCCCGCCATTTTACAAATCGTCTCGAACACGGCAGCAGAATCCCCGTCGGTCACATACTTTTGGTTCGCGTTAAACTTGATCACGGGTCCCCCGTTCATCACCGGGTGATTCGTCGGGTCATGTTTCTCCACGTAATTCGGGTGAAGCGCGTGAGCCATATCTGCAGAAATCATGAATGAATTGTGAATAGCCCGGTATAAATCTTCCGGTTTACCCCCCAACCCGAATACGATACGCTCCACGATTGTACGCAAAATTGGTGATCCGGCACCTTGTTTCGTACCACTTCCCACTTCCTCGTTATCGAAAATGGCAAGCACTTTCGTCTTGCGACATTTTTCCGATGCCACGAAAGCCTTCAACCCGGCATGTGCCATAGCCAAATCGTCCAGTTTACCGCTTGAAATAAACTCCTCGTTCACGCCAAACAGACAACCTTTCTCGTATTCATATAAAGTAAGATCAAAATCAAGAATATCCTCGGGACTCACGCCCATCTCCTCCGCGATAAGCTTCACCAGATAATCATCCTTCTCGAAAGTATCATTAATCATGGCGATCACGGGAAGCATATCCTTTTGCTTGCTCAACGGGTTCCCCTGGTCATTCACCGCACGATTAAAATGAATGGCGATGTGAGGAATAACCATCAGCGGGCGTTTGAAATTCACGAATTGAGTTGCCGGCTTCAACGGATTCAGGCTCCGCAACATCACGCGCCCAGCCATGGATAAAGGTCTGTCAAACCAAGTATACATGATCGGTCCGCCATACACCTCCGTGTTCAACTTCAAATACTTCCCGGCAACAGGCATCTCCGCGTTCGGCTTGATTCTAAAAGTCGGGGAATCACTATGCGCGCAAACGATCTTGAATCCATCCTCGGCTATCTCGCCGCTACCGATCTCGAAAGCAAAAAGCGAAGAATGATTCTTCGTCACGAAATACTTCCCCCCCTTTTCAATCTGCCACGCCTCTCCCGAAAAAAGTTGCTTGAAACCGTTGCTCAACAACTCTTTCTTCGCGTTTGCCACTGCATGAAAGTTCGTCGGACTCTCATGTATAAACTCTATTAATTCCTTTGCGTATTGCTTTTCCATTATATCTTGTTTTTTTGTTTCAATTCTTCGAGTCCCAAGATAATCATTTTTTACTATACTCTTAACCTTGAAGTTCAAAAAAGTCTTGTTTCCCCCCTTAATTTCCTCGTGAACACGTTTTCCGAACATCACAAAAGGAGAACTTATAATATTCTCTTTATTATAACACACCTTTCCCCCGGTCTCGGCATTCACGACCAACCCTCCCGTGGCCTCCACCAACACCTGTCCTGCCGCAACATCCCACTCCGAACACTTCCCGAACTTGGGACAAATATCAACTTTCCCCTCGGCCAGCATACAATGTTTCGAAGACGCTCCCAACGGCACAAGCTCCACCTCATGCCCCAAAGACCGCAGATAATCAATATACTGCATTTCCCATTCCGTCAAATGGAAACGACTGACAGCCACTTTCAATTTTGAAGCCGTGTTCGGCTCATTCACCAACACTTCCTCCCGTCCAGCCCGAATCATCCCACACTCCCCACTCTCAAAAGCCCACAAAATCTCCCCGTCACACACGTTATTAATCATCCCAAACACGGGTCTCCCCTCTTCCACCAACGCTATATTAATACAAAAACGCCCGTTCCGGTAAATAAACTCCTTGGTTCCATCCAACGGATCAACAATCCAAGCATATTTCCATTTTACCCGCTCCTCGTATGGCGGCAACGAGGCTTCTTCACTGATTACCGGAACTTCCGGATACAATTTTCTCAACGCTCCCACGATATACTCACTCGAAGCCCTATCCGCTTCCGTCACGGGAGTCATATCCCCTTTTAACTCTACATTAAAATTTCTTTTATCATATACCTCCTTCACCAATGCTCCCGCATTTTCAATAACAGACTGAATATCTGATACTTTTATCCAATTTATCATATTAACTAATTAACTTGAAACGATTTGTTAAACATACGAATAATATCCTTTCAATAGCCTACTTGCGAATAAAAAATTAACAAAAAATTATCTGTATTTACACAAGCAAAATCCTATTTTTACTAATAATTAATTAGTTATACTGGAAAAGGCATATAATTATTCAATATCCGGCTTTATAGCGACCAAAAGATTAACCAACGTTAACCAAAAAAGAAGCTTTTATTAACAGTAAATATTCTTCAGAACGAAACATTGGCCTTATCTTTGCACCGTCTTTAAGAGATTGAAGATTTTTCATAAGTTTGTATGGTTTAGGTTAGTAGTTAGTAATGTAATCTTAAGAGTCGACATCCCCGTCGACTCTTTTGTATTTAACGACATGAGTTAGTATTATTTTCTTGAAAACAAAAATTAACTTTTATGAAAGGAATCATCGAAATTGAAGGAATGGAATTTTTCGCTTATCACGGTTGTTACGAAACAGAACGCGTCGTAGGCAACAAATTCATGGTTTACGCACGAATCGAAACAGATTGCAGCAAAGCAGCCCAATCCGATAACATCGAAGACGCGCTAAGTTACCTCACCGCGTATGAAATCATCGCCCGAGAAATGATGATCACCTCCCATTTGCTGGAACACGTGGCCCAAAGAATGATCGACGCGCTCTACTCCACCTTCCCGCAAATTTCACACGTAACCATCAAAGTATCAAAACTAAACCCGCCTCTAGGGGGAAAGATTGCGGCAACAAGTGTCACCTTATCAAAATAAATTGCAGCAAGGTATTGCAAAATCCAAAATATCGCCTTATCTTTGCACTGCAAAATCGCAACAGGGTCGGTTGGCCGAGCGGTTAGGCAGCGGTCTGCAAAACCGTGTACAGCAGTTCAAATCTGCTACCGACCTCAAAATCAGTCACTTTAAAAGTGACTGATTTTTGTTTATAGCATGTTTTTAGAGCAAAACAACCCCAATAAATAATCAACTACAGATGCAGAAACATCTCTCATTTATATTTCCCAATACACCAACTATCACTATTTATTAGCACACTCTAATCTAACCGCACATCTAACCTATCAGCCAATTCAATAATACCATCTTTCCTTACCAATACCTCCAACCATTCAGAAGGAATTGTATCATAACCGTATATGATTCCTGCTAATCCACCTGTAATTGCTCCCACGGTATCAGTATCATCACCTAAATTCACGGCTTTTAAAACAGCATCTTTATAATTAGTAGTATTGAAGACACACCACAAACTGGCTTCCAAGGTATCTATAACATATCCAGTAGAACGAATATCCTTCAATTCAATAGCTTTAAATTCCTCGTAAGATAAGCCTATTAACCTTTCAAAAGGAATATCTTCTTCAATAAACATTTCCTTTTTCAGAAGTTGTAAAATTGTTTGCTGCATAGCTTGATAAGCTCTCTCAACTGCTTGCAGGTCGATATACTGTATTGCGAACTCGCATAATGCAATACAGGCTAAAATACTTCTTGGATGCCTGTGAGTTAATGACGATACTTCTCCAATTATCCTGAATCTATCTTCTTCCTCCATGTTAAGGATATAAGGTACCAACGGAAGGATTCTCATAAGAGAACCATTACCATTATCCCTTTCTCTATCCATACCCGCTAAATTTGGTTTGATGCCACTTTGTAAATTACTAATTGCTCTTGCCGTTGTAATTCCAACATCAAACACTCTTCCATAAGGCGTACAGTAGCCATCATAGTACCATCTTATAAATTTATCTGCAATATCATTCAAATTATAGCCATTGCATAGTGATTCAGCCAAACAGAGGGCTAAAGAACTATCGTCTGACCATGTTCCTTTGGGTTGGTTATGCGTACCATACTCTCTCATTCCAACAACAGGATTCTTCTCTAACACCTGCCTGTATTCAAATTCAACAGGAACGCCTAAAGCATCACCGATAGCCGTTCCTAATAATATGTCTTTGTTTAAGTTACTCATATTCTACATGTTTATGAAACCCATTTGATGATATAAATATAGATAAATCTCTTCATTTATAACAGTTTTTAAGCAATAAATATCCCTAAACATTGAAATTTAAATATGGTGACTTTTCTATCAACATCTACTCGACACGTACAATCACATTATATATATCGCATGTTAACACACAGACCTAAATATATTGAATATTAACAAACAAAAAGAATACATTTACGTTTATTCCTACAGAAACTTCTTAAATACACAAGAAAATATGAAAAAGAAAAGAACCAATCCGTGGACTGTCGTGGGAATTATCATCGCCATCCTATTACTCGTATACTGGCTACTAGCTGTAACTGTTTTAAGTGAAGATGAAAACGTGATCCCCGTACTAGACGGAACAGAGCAGGTAATCCAGTAGGATTCCTGCCCTTTTTTCAATTACTTCCGAATATTAACATCTATCTTTTTAGAAATCAAAGAATCCAAAGATATTCTTCCCGCACCCGTGAAAAATAATAAAATGTAAATCCCCAGATATAGCAAAGGCAACTCTTTCACCTGGAAAGGATCGCTTGCATGCACGACAAATAGAACCACCAGCATCGAAAACATCAGGGGAATAGTTGCCAACCGGGTAAAAGCACCCACGATAACAAACAAGGAGCAACCAACCTCGGCCCCGATAATCAGGATCAACGACAAGGTACTCCCCAACCCGATCGGGTCCGGGAACGTCGCGGACAATTCCGAAAACGAGGTTAATTTAGCCAACCCGTGTGTCAACATGGTTATCCCGACAAGCACGCGTAGTATCAACAAGCCCAAACTCAGCAACTTTGGATTCGGGGCTATAACGGACGAAATCACTTTTTTCATAACAACATTTTTAAAGATTGTAATTTTAAAGATAAACGTAACATATTTTACTAATGTTACATTTTTTAGGCGCTAGAATGTAAATATAGCACTTTAATAAAATAAATCGTAGCTTCGCGGAAAGAAATACGAGGATATGATTATAGTTATTAGTTTAATGGTCTGTGGCATCGTGCTAGGATACATCTTTAGAGAGAAGAATCTGAAGATCGTGCAAAAACTCATTAATTACGCCATCTTTTTACTCCTGTTCCTCCTGGGAATCACGGTTGGAGCGAATGCCGACGTGATGAACAACCTCAACTCGATCGGGTTGGAAGCCCTGATCATCACACTAGCAGCTATCTCCGGAAGCATTCTATGCGCTTGGGCTGTTTATCGCTTTTTCTTTATCTCCACGAAATAAATACACGCGCATGAAAGGTAGTATCATCATCGTTTCCTTCTTCATCGCCGGGGTATTGCTCGGCCGCTTCGTGGATGTCCCCTCCTTGCTAACAGCGGAAGAACCCACGCTATACGCGTTATACGCCTTGATGTTCCTCGTGGGAATCAGCATCGGTAGTGATAAAAAAGCACTGGAAGCCTTGAAGCATCAAAACCTGAAAATCATGCTAGTTCCGCTAGCCACCATCATCGGAACCCTTGGCGGCACCGCGCTCATCAGTCTCGTGTTAAGCGGTAAAAGTCTCACGGATTGCCTTGCCGTGGGGGCCGGATTCGGTTATTACTCCCTCTCCACGATTTTCATCACCCAGTACAAAGGTGCCGAACTCGGAACGATAGCCCTAGTTTCCAATATTCTCCGGGAATTAATCGCCCTACTGGCAGCCCCTTTACTCGTGCGTTATTTCGGGAAACTCGCCCCGATATCCGTGGGAGGAGCCACCACGGCCGACACCACGTTACCCATTATCACCAAATTCTGTGGTAAAGAATTCGTGATCGTATCCATCGTTCACGGGATCACGGTCGATTTAAGCGTACCTTTTCTAGTCACATTTTTCTGCACGATATAAACGCTCATTCACATTTTAATCAAACTCAAATTGCATTGTTGATTGTATATACTTGGCGTGTTAATTGTATATACATCATTACAGAAAATTTCCTATTGATATAATACATGATTACATCGTGAATTCTTGATGAGTTACTGGTTAATAGCGATAATAATCTTTTATAAACCTAATATAAATCTTTTATAAACCTTATTACAATAGGGTTCATATAAGGTTCGTATAGGGTTCGTATAGGGTTCATGACGGTACTTAATAGGTAGTGATTAACTATTAACGACCTAATAAAATAGTAACTCTCCATGCAATCCGCCCGTTTTCATGCTGATTTACAGATGTATTTGTCTCTATGAAAATTAAACGTCAGTTCGATAACGTCGGTTTACTGATAAATCAAGTAAATTTCATCAAACTGACGTTATTAATTGCACTATTTCCATGCCCGAATAAAAATTGCACCCAATAGATCAATCTATCGTTAAACGTTCGTTTATTGATATTTCATGTTGTTTTTGTTCTACAAATAAACCCCAAGATTGAAGTAGTTCATTTTCAATGAATCAAAAAAATGCGATTTATATAAGAAGGAGCGTTATTTTTACTATTTTTGATACCAACAAACGAAGGATTAATTCTATGGGTGTGCCAGTCACATACGAGGCGATTAAAGGTGGAGATATTAAGGCTTTTGAAAATCTTTTTCAGGAGCTCTATCCCTCTATGTGTGCTATTGCCATGCGCTTCATTACAGATCGTGACGCGGCGGAAGATATTGCACAAGAAGCATTTATTAAGCTATGGGAAAAACGTGCAACCTACAAGGAAATCCCATGCCTGAAGACTTTTCTCTATGTATCTGTCAAAAATTTATGTTTCAATTATATACGAGATAAAAAAGTTACCATTGATTACACTTCTCCCGAAGCCCAGAATCAAGAAGCCATTTTCAAAGATTATCTCATCGAGGAAGAAGCTTATCGCATTATTGATAATGCAGTGAACGCACTCCCGCCCCAAAGTGCAAGAATCGTGAAAATGTGTTTAGAGGGAAAACAAAACAAAGAAATTGCAGAAATACTTGACATTTCTGTCAATTCGGTCAAAACACTAAAATACAACGCGCTAAACGTACTAAGAAGTTCATTAAAAGACTATTTTTACCTCTTGATGTTATTCCTGTTGGGAAAATAATCCTAAAAGAAATGTCAAAATAATGTGAAAATCACTACCCCTGTTCATCCTTTTCAAATTTTGTCGTGTTCTGCTATTAGAAATGAAAATTCAATAACACGATAAAATATATGGAAGAATCAATCGTAAAAGTCGAACATCTCTCTCATCGCTACAGCGTGCAATGGGCGATAAAAGACATCAACTTCGAGATTAAAAACAAAGGTACTCTCGGTTTGCTGGGGTCAAACGGTGCCGGAAAATCCACCACGATGAACATCATGTGTGGTGTTCTCAATCAAACCGAAGGGGAGGTATATATAAATGGTATCAGTCTCAGGGAACATCCGGTAGAGGCCAAGAAGCACATCGGTTTTCTCCCGCAGAAACCTCCTCTATACCCGGATCTCACGGTGGATGAATACCTTACACACTGCGCCTTGATGCGTTTAGTTGACAAATCACAAGTAAAAGCTGCCGTGGAGAAAGCAAAATCCCGTTGTGGGATTACTCATTTCAGTAAACGCTTGATTCGCAACCTGTCGGGGGGATATCAACAACGCGTGGGGATCGCCCAGGCTATCGTGCATAACCCGAAATTCGTGGTACTTGATGAGCCTACAAACGGTTTGGACCCGAATCAGATCGTGGAAGTACGCCATCTGATCAAAGAGATCGCGGAAGATCATGCCGTAATGCTCTCCACTCACATCCTGCCGGAAGTGCAAGCCACCTGCGATGACATCAAGATGATTGAGCACGGGAAGGTTGTCTTTTCCGGTAGCATGGAAGATTTCAATCACTACATGGAGCCGAACACGTTTATCGTTATCATGGAAAATCCTCCTTCAATAGAGGCATTGAAACAAATCCCCGATATCACGCACGTGGAACATATCACGGACACCCGTTTCCGCATGCAATTTTCATCCGGACAAGATATTACCAAAAAGATAATAGAACTTAGCGTGACCAACAACTGGCGCCTTCACGAGCTTATCCTGGAAAGGGATTCTCTTGACGCTGCATTCGCACAATTATCCGGGAAAAATATTTATAAATAAAGTATAGTATCCAACATGAAAACAATATTCAGATTAGCGAAGACAGAACTTCGCATATTATTCTGTTCGCCTGTATCCTGGTTGATTCTCGTTATTTTTGCTTTCCAGGCGGGATTGAATTTCAGTGAAAATTTCGGGAATCAATTGAAACGCCTAGCCTTAGAATACGGTCTGGGAGAGGTCACGATGCAAACATTCGCCGGGTATACCGGGTTACTGGTTTCGATGGTGAAAAGTCTGTATTTATATATCCCGTTGATCACGATGGGACTGATGAGCCGGGAATTAAGCAGCGGTTCGATCAAATTTCTTTACTCGTCTCCTATCACGACAACCCAGATTATCTTGGGCAAATATTTATCCATGCTGGTTTACGGGGCGATGCTGATGGTGATCCTTCTGATTTACGTATTTTTCGGCTATTTCACGATAGAGAACATGGATCTCCCGTACGTCCTCACGGGGGTGCTGGGACTTTACCTGCTGACTTGCGCTTACGCGGCGATCGGACTTTTCATGTCAAGTATCACGTCATACCAAGTGGTGGCCGCAATGGGCACGCTTGCCATCCTTGCCGTTCTTAATTTCATCGGCGACGTGGGACAAAGTATCTCTTTCGTACGGGATATCACGTACTGGTTATCTATTTCCGGACGGACTTACCCGTTTTTATCGGGGATGATATGCAGCGAGGATGTCTTGTATTTCATCATCGTGATTTCTTTGTTTATCGTGTTGTCGATCATGCGACTGCAAGCCGCACGTAAGAGGAGAAGCCAAACGATCACGCTTGCCCGCTATTTTATTGTCATCGGTGGTGCGTTATTTATCGGGTATCTTACCTCACTCCCGATCAGCAAGTTCTATTATGATGCAACGGCCCTGAAGAAAAACACGCTGACTCCCGGAAGCCAAGAAGTAGTAAAGAAACTGGACGGGGATCTGACGATCACGACCTACATGAATATTCTGGATGAAAATTACGGAAGCGCACTTCCCGATCAACTGAAAAATGATTTCGCCCGGTTCGAACAATACGTTCGGTTCAAGCCAGAGATCAAAATGAAGTACGTTTATTATTACGCACCTTCGGTACAGCCATCATTCCCGGGACGTTTCGAAGATTTATCAGAAAAAGAGCGGGCAGAAAAAATTTGCAAGATCATGGAATTGGATTTTGACATGTTCCATTCACCCGAGGAGATTGACCAGAAGATTGATTTAAAAGCGGAGGGTTATCGTTTCGTACGCGTATTAGAACGTGAAAACGGGCAAAAAGCAATCCTGCGCCTCTACAATGACATGATGAAACATCCCTCGGAAACGGAAATTACCACAGCCATGAAACGTTTTCTCGTTCCGGCACCTAAAATAGCCTTCCTGACCGGACACGGGGAACGAAGCGTGAACAGCTCCGGAGATCGTTATTATTACACTTTTGCCCGGAGTATATATTTCCGCCAATCACTGATTAATCAAGGATTTGATGCCATCGAGCTCTCTATTGCGGAGCAGGATATCCCGGAAGACGTGAACATCCTTGTTATCGCGGACATGAGAACACCGCTTTCCGCCGAGGAGATGCAAAAACTGGAACGTTATATCGAACGCGGTGGTAATCTGTTTATCCTAGGAGAACCGAACCGCCAAGAGGCCATGAACCCGGTACTGGCAAAATTCGGAGTCGAACTTATGCCGGGCACGCTGGTGCAACGGAATCCCGATTATCTCCCGTCAATCATCACAGCACAACTCACAGATCAGGCCGCGGCTCAAAGCCCCAGTTACGCCCAATTAAAAAGCTGGAGAGGCACGATCGTCATGCCGGACGCTTCTCCCCTTCAGTATGTAACCGGTAAGGAATATGATATCAAACCGATTGCCGTAACCCGCCCACAAGGTAGCTGGAATGAACTTGAAACCACGGATTTTCTTGACGGGGAATTATCGCTCAACGAAGCGATCGGGGAGAAAGAGCAATCCTATCCCGTCGTGCTTTCTTTGACTCGCGAGAAAGGGGGAAAAGAGCAACGTATCGTGATCACGGGGGATGCCGATTGTATCAGTAATGCCGAACTTGCTAACAGTCGTAACGGAATGTTCGCCATAAACTTCAACTTTATCTCGGAGACATTCAAATGGTTGTCTTATGGTGAATTTCCCATTGATACCTCCCGTCCTCAAGCCATTGATAACGGCCTGCGCGTGACCCGGAAAATTGAACCTTGGCTCAATTTGTTTGCCTTGGGCGTCATCCCGTTCCTGCTGGCCTTCGCGGGTTTCATGGTGTGGTACAAGCGTAAAGGGAGATAGGGGCATGCACGATTTTAGATTTATGATTTTAGATTTATGATTCAAGGTACATCCCGGAAAGATCAGAATCTTTAAGGTTTTAACATTAAATGAATGAATATATGGAAGATTCAATTGTAAAGGTCGAGCATCTGTCTCACCGATATCACATACAATGGGCTATACAAGACATTAATTTCGAGATCAAGGAAAAAGGTGTTTTGGGTCTACTCGGTTCCAACGGAGCCGGCAAATCCACCACAATGAATATTATATGCGGCGTGCTAAACCAGACCGAGGGGGAGGTTTACCTGAACGGCTATAATCTCCGAACAAATCCGGTCGAAGCCAAACGACATATTGGTTTCCTCCCCCAAAAACCTCCTCTCTACCCGGATATCACGGTGGAGGAATATCTAACTTACGCCGCAAACCTGCGTCTCATGAACACGTCCGAGATTCCGGCCGCGGTCGAAAAGGCCATGAAACGTTGTGACATTACTCATTTCCGGGAACGTATTATCAATAATCTTTCCGGGGGATACCAGCAGCGCGTGGGAATAGCCCAAGCCATCGTTCACAATCCTCGTTTCGTGGTACTTGACGAGCCAACAAACGGGCTTGATCCCAACCAAATCGTGGAAATCCGTCACTTGATTAAAGAGATTGCCACGGATCACGCCGTGTTACTTTCCACGCATATTTTGTCGGAAGTACAGGCCACTTGCAATAATATCAAGATGATCGAACAAGGTAAATTGGTATTTTCCGGCTCAATGGATGAATTCAACAATTACGTGGCTCCTTCCACCCTCCTGATTACCCTGGATGCCGCTCCACCCGAATCAACTCTAGAAGCGATTGAAGGAGTTGCCCGAGTCGAAAAGGTAGATCCCCGCAACTATCGCCTGCAATTCGATGCCTCTAAAGATATCAGCGAACAGGTCGTGCAGCTAAGTGTTGCTAATGGTTGGCAACTTTCAGAGATTCAACTGGAACGTCAATCTCTTGATGCCATTTTTGCTCAATTATCAGGAAAAAAAGTACAACAGTAAATGCTATTTCAATTTATGAAAACAATATTAAAGATAACCAAAAACGAATTGAGCACGTTATTCTACTCACCGATAGCGTGGTTGATTCTTATTATCTTCACGTTTCAATCCGGTATGGCCTACGCTAACGCCTGGGACAGTATCCTACGCTCGGTAGCACTCGGGTATAATCCCAGTTCCCTCACCGGACGTCTACTTTTAGGCTGGGAAGGAGCTATATCCAGCATGCAGGAACACCTATTCCTGTACATTCCCCTACTCACGATGGGACTCATGAGCCAGGAATATAACCGGGGATCTATCAAATTACTTTATTCTTCACCCGTTACCAATCGACAGATTATTTTCGGGAAATATCTCTCCATGGTCATTTACGCCGCGATACTGGTTGCTATTTTGTTTATCTATTACGTATTCACGGCTTTCACGATCCAGAATATAGACACGCCATTCGCCCTGACCGCACTATTGGGAGTATTCCTCATGATCTGCGCATACGCCGCGATCGGTTTGTTCATGTCGTCGTTAACTTCCTATCAGGTGGTTGCCGCTGTCGGAACCCTCGCGGTGCTTGCCGTTCTGAATTATATCGGTCATGTCGGACAAGAAATTTCGTTTGTCCGGGACATCACGTATTGGCTTTCAATTTCAGGACGAGCAGACACTTTCTTTAAAGGCTTGATTTGCAGCGAGGATTTCCTTTATTTCTTGCTGGTTATCGTCCTTTTCGTGACGCTTTCTATTTTACGCCTACAAGCAGAACGCACGAAACGTTCCGCCTTGCAGAGCATGCTTCGTTACGGGGGTGTTATCGTGGTGACCCTTTTGATCGGTTATTTCAGTGCCCGCCCCGCGCTTCGCTGTTATTACGACGCAACGGAAATGAAAGAAAACACGTTGACGCAAAACAGTATTGATATCATGAAAAAGCTGGATGGCCCTTTAACGATCACTACCTACGCGAATATGTTCGATGAAAACTATTTCCGGGCTCTTCCCCGCTATTATAACGAGGATTTCAATCGCTTTGAGAAATACATCCGTTTCAAACCGGAGATCAAAATGAAATACGTGTATTACTATGACAAAACGAACAATCCAACCCTAGAACAGCGTTATCCCGGACTTACCGACGAGCAACGGCTGAAAAAAATATGTGACGCACTGGACTGGGATGTAAAAAGAGTATTGACTCCCGAACAGATCCGGGCAAAAGAAGACCTTTCCGGAGAATATAATAAATATGTCCGCGTGATTGAAAGAGGTAACGGGCAAAAGTCTTATCTACGTCTTTACGAGGACAATTACCGTCATCCGACAGAAACGGAGATTAGTGCCGCCCTGAAACGCATGGTCATAAAATCACCCGTCGTAGCCTTTCTTACCGGTCACGGGGAACGTAGCATAGACGGAATCGGAGAACGAGATTATTACGCGTTTTCCCAGTATAAAGATTTCAGAAGTTCACTCGTGAATCAAGGTTTCGAGAGCATATCCCTTTCCCTTGACAGCGTGAACAAGGTGCCTGAAAATATTGACATCCTCGTGATCTCGGATGTTCGCACGGCCTTATCCCCGAAAGAACAAGAGATCATCGAAAACTACATTGCCGAGGGACGTAACCTTCTTATCGCCGGGGAACCGCGTCGCCAAGAACAAATGAATCCCCTACTGGCTCCTCTCGGATTGTCGTTCATGCCCGGAATTCTCGTACAGGAGAGTAAAGACTTCTCGGCAGACTTAATCCTAGCGAATCCCACGATGGTTTCTCTTGACGTGATAAATAGGTTTGACAAATTGTTAGCTTTTGGTAATCAAATCACCATGCCTTCCGCCGTGGGTATAAAGCAGACAGAAGAGAAAGGATTCAAGGTTGTTCCCATATTGACAACGGATTCAACCGGTTCATGGAATGAACTGGAAACAACAAATTTTATTGAGGACACGGCTCGAATCAATCCTAGTATCGGGGAGGTAGAGCAAGCCAACACGACCATGATGTACCTGAACCGAAAGGTGAACAACCGGGAACAACGTATTATTGTTCTCGGAGATGCAGACTGTATCGGTAACGGGGAACTTACTCGTCAACGAAATGGTATTTCTTCTGCCAATTTCAGCGTGATCACGGAGTCTTTCCGCCTTCTTTCATTCGGGGAATTCCCGGTTGACACTAGTCGCAAAGGTTCATCGGACAATAAAATTAACATCAACGAAGGATGGGGGCTATGGATCAAGATTCTTTTCATGGGTCTTTTACCCGGAATATTGACCTTCCTCAGTCTTGCATTATGGTGGAAACGTCGCAAAAAATAATATAAATGAGACGGTCTGAAAAGTCTTTTTCCAACAAAATCACTACCCCTTTCAGCTCCCCCCTTACACGGGGGGGAGTTGATTTCCAAGCGGTTTCCCCTCCCGTGCAAGGAGGGGCTAGGGGGGAATTCTATGTAAATTGACTTTTTAGACAACCTCCAAATAGCATCTATATAGCAATGTTTTACAATAAAATAAAATTTTCTTGCAAAAAAATGATTTTTCATTCATCCTTTTGACATGAACGTGTGTTCTACAAACAGATAATGGTACCAAACTTAGAATATAATGTCAGAATTTGAAAAAGAATATCGGATCGCCCAGCTTCTAGCCAAGAAAATGGCTGGAGAACTTTCTCCCGAAGAGGAACTGGAGTTGCATGAATGGGAAAATACTTCCCTTTCGGCAACAGAACTGGATAAACGAATACTGGATCCTGCAAACAAACGTCAAAGAGATGAATTCGTAAATAGTTTAGACACGAAGTCATCATGGCAAAAGGTTGAAAAAGGTATTACCCGAAAGAAACATACCTCCCGAAACCTTGTTTGGTGGTCAAGTGTTGCCGCTGCAATTATCATCGCTCTAGTGATGATCTTGCCCGAATCACGAGTTTCGGTTGACCCGACTTTACCGCTTGCAGAAATTCAGACCGGAAGTTCAAAAGCGATATTAATTACCCCGGAGGGTAAGCAATTCAATTTGTCACAGCAGGATTCTTCTCAGACACTTGAACTCGGTTACGGGTTGGTAGCAATCAACAATGGGAATGTTGTTGAATATGTTGAGCGTTCGGATTCCTCGATCTATCAAAAAATGCGAAATAATACCATTCGAGTTCCCAGAGGAGGTGAATATGAACTTATTTTACCCGACGGAACACACGTTTGGATAAATTCTGACTCAGAACTCTCTTTCCCGGCACGGTTTGATTCCACGAAACGGGAGGTTTCACTTTCCGGAGAAGCTTACTTTTCTGTCAGGAAAGACAAGAAAAGACCCTTTACAGTGAAAGTAGGACAAAATGTTGAAGTAAAAGTTTTAGGGACTCAGTTCAATCTACAAGCTTACCCGGATGCCCAAACGATTGAAACAACACTATGCGAAGGCTCCGTTAATGTATCAGATGGAAAACAGAAAGTTACCTTGACCCCTTCACAACAGGCGGTTTATTCTAAAGTGACCATGAATATCACGACTCGCAAGGTGGATGTCCGTTTATACTCTGCCTGGAAAGAAGGTTTGTTCGTCTTCGAGAATAAACCCCTTGAAGAGATCATGACGACACTATCCCGGTGGTACAACATTAATGTTTTCTATGCGAATCAAGCTTTGAAGACCTATCATTTCACGGGAGACTTGGAACGATATGGCGATTTTAGAAAAACGTTAAGTATGATCGAGAAAGCAACCTCGATACGATTTAAAATTAATGGTAATAACATCACAGTTGAAGAAATACTAACTAAATAAAAAAGGGGATATTTGCCCTATCCCCATTAATAATCAATTCATAAACACGCAATTTAGAAATCGATTAATTTAAACTATTAAGTACTCAAAGTTATGGAAAAAAAACGAAAGTACACCTTTGATTTTCATCAAAGGTGGGAGAAAATTCTTCTAATTTTACGAGCAACCCTCTTGGTTGTGGTCATTTCCACTCTCAACATTGAGGCAAATGCTTCCGCACAAGTCATCAAGGTCACTCTCAAAATGGAGAATGCAACCATTGATGAAATGATAAAAACGATCCGTACAGAAACGAACTATAGATTTCTTTACCGGGTTGAGGAAGTAAACAAATACGGGAAACGGGATATAGATCTTAAAAACGCATCCATCGAGGAATTTCTAAAAACCGCACTCGCCGGGACAAAGTTATCTTACGAAATCGAGAGTGATGTTATTATTATAAAACCGACTAATGACGATCCTCAAAAGACAGAGAAATCCCGAATTATCAAGGGGAAGGTTACTGATGACAAAGGTTTCACCCTACCGGGAGCAACGATCATGCTTAAAGATACGAAATTAGGGGTAGTCACTGACCATGATGGAAACTTCAAAATTGAAATTCCGAAGATGGATACCATCATTTTGATCGTTTCTTTTGTCGGTTACGAGACTCAGAATATACACGTGAGCAATGATGAAAGTAAAGACGAAAAAGGACTTGTTATCAAATTAAAAGAAGACGTCACCCAAATGGATGAAGTCGTTGTGACCGGTTACGTCAACATCAGTAAAGAGAGTTTCACGGGAAGTTCTGTCAGCGTGAAAAGAGACGAATTATTGAAAGTATCCAAGACCAACGTGATTAAAGCTTTGCAAGTTTTTGATCCGGCTTTTCGTATGGTAGAGAACAATCAATGGGGATCCGACCCGAATGCTCTTCCGGAAATGTACATCCGGGGACGCTCTGGTATCGGGGTGAAGGAATTGGACACGGATAAACTATCTAAATCCAACCTGAAAGACAACCCCAATTTACCGTTGTTTATCATGGACGGTTTCCAAGTGAGCATACAAAAAGTGTATGATATGGATCCCAACCGGATCGAATCAATGACGATCCTGAAAGATGCGGCAGCCACGGCAATGTATGGTTCCCGTGCTGCAAACGGAGTTGTCGTTATCACGACGGTTCCCCCGACTCCGGGAAAGGTACACGCAACCTACACGATGACCGGGACTTTAAATATGCCTGATCTTAGTGATTATAACTTAATGAATGCCAAGGAAAAACTGGAGACGGAAGTTTTGGCAGGTGCATTTATTGACAACAGACCTTCTTATCAAATAGCTTATAATCAAGAATATAATAACAAGTTAGCTAATATAAAAGAAGGAGTGGATACCTACTGGTTATCAAAACCTTTACGCACAATATTCAACCATAAACATAGTTTATTTTTAGAGGGAGGACATGAAGATCTACGTTTCGGCCTGAATATGTTCTACAACAATGGTGATGGAGTGATGAAAGAATCGTTCCGCGACAATATCGGGGCAGATCTTTCCGTGGATTACCGACTAAACAAAATACAAATCAAGAACAAATTAACTTATCAACAAACCAAACAAAAGGAATCTCCTTATGGTAGTTTTTCTGCATATACAAAAAAATTACCATACGACAAGGCTACCGATGAATACGGTAACTACGTGAAACAAACCACGAGATGGAGACATTCAAATTGGTTCAGTGATAGCGATTTAGCCAACCCCTTATGGGAAGCCCAATTGGGTAGTTATGACAAGACTGATTCTGATGAATTGAGTAATGAAACTGGCATTAACTGGTATATTACACAACATCTTTTGGCCAAGGCGACTTTCAAGATGACAAAAACAACCAGTCACCGGAAGAATTTTATTGATCCACAATCAACTAAGAACCAAAATCCTCTTTCCACGACAAATCTTACTTCGGGAGAATTGAGAACAACAGACGAGGAAGGTACCTCATGGGATCTTACGGCCAACATTTCATACAACCGTAACATCGAGAAGAACAATATCAACTTTAACATGGGTATTAATTCTCAAAATTCAAATAGTTCAACCACTAGCGCCGAGTACAGGGGTTTCCCATCCGGACAATTAAGTTCTCCGAATTATGCTGAAGACATATATTCCAAACCACTAGTCGATCAAAGTAAAACTCGTTTGGTCGGTTTCGTGGGAGTATTGAACTATTCATACGATAATATCTATCTATTGGATGCTTCTCTACGCTTGGACGGTTCTTCACAATTCGGAAGCGAGAAGAAGTGGGCCACATTCTGGTCTACAGGAGCCGGGGTCAATTTACACAACTATAATTTCATGAAAAATATCGGTTGGGTAAACCTATTAAAAGTACGAGCTAGTTATGGTTTAACCGGGAAAGTGAACTTTCCTTCATACACGGCTCAAACTATGTACGAAATTCAAAATGACGAATGGTATAAAACCGGATATGGCGCTTCTCTTATCGCTTATGGTAATGAAAATCTAGGCTGGGAAAAGAAATACACCACGAACTTAGGATTAGATTTCGATTTATTTAATGGAGCCATCCAATTCAGCGGGGATTTCTATTTTGATAAAACAGTAGATCTTGTAAACGATGTTACCATCCCTAGTTCTACAGGTTTTACCACATACAAGGATAACTTGGGTGAAGTGGAAGGAAAAGGTTTTGAAATCAATTTAAAAAGCACCATTATAAACAGACAGGACTGGTCGTTAAATGCTTTCTTCAACATATCCCACGATAAGCGCAAATTCACGAAGATCGCAGAAAGCCTAAAAGCTTATAATGACAAGGTTATCGATCATTTTAATGATAAAGATGCAGAAGATCAATCTACACCTTTCAAGCAATACGTCGAGGGAGGTTCTTTGACCCCCATATACGGTATGAGATCTCTCGGTATTGATCCAACCAACGGGCAAGAATTGTTCGTAAAGAAGAACGGGGAACTCACATATGAATGGAATGCCTCAGAACAAGTTGCCTTGGGCGACACAGAACCGGATGCACAGGGTTCTTTCGGATTCAATCTCCGTTACAAAAACTGGAGTTTATTCACGACTTTCATGTATCAATTCGGGGGACAAGAGTATAATACAACTTTAGTTGAAAAAGTTGAGGATGCCGATATTTACAGGTATAACGCTGACAAACGAGTACTCTCGGACAGATGGCAAAAACCTGGGGACAAAGCAAAATACAGGGCCTTATCCTCAGGAGTGTTCAATATTACAAAAACCCAACCGACGGAACGTTTCGTACAGAATAAGAATATTCTTAGTTGCAATTCTTTATCGTTGAGTTATGACTTCAACCCAGAACTTCTCAAAAAATTACACCTTGGTATGGTGAGATTGGAACTCGGCGCAAATGAATTGTTCAGACTTTCTACGATAAAAGCAGAACGCGGTCTTAGTTATCCCTTTGCACGGACCATGGATATCACACTACATGTAACCTTCTAATGACAATAATTATGAAACTAAAAAAATTAATTCTATACGCATTTATTCCTTTCACTCTAGGAGCATGCACAAACTGGCTGGATGTTGCCCCCGATGATCAAGTCAACGAAGAGACCCTATTCTCAGAAGCCAACGGATACCGGAATGCATTAAACGGTATTTATAAAAATATGGCTGCATCCCAATTGTACGGGCAAGAATTATTATACGGGACAGCGGAGGTGCTCAGTCACGCGTATTCAAGCGGGTATTTGGGATATAGTTATAGTTCTCTATACAATTATAAATACTCGGATAAAGATGCTAAAACAATCATTGAAAACATCTGGTCAAAAGCATACACGGCGATAGCCAATTGCAATAACTTAATTGCAAATGCAGAAGAAGCCGATCCAGCTATTTTCTCGGAAAATATTCTTGAAAAGAATCTGATTTTAGGAGAAGCATACGCCTTGAGAGCGTTCCTGCATTTCGATATGTTGCGCCTGTTTGCACCTTCTAAAAAAATGGATGATCAGAAAACATATATTCCATATTACGACAAAAAGAAATCCACTTACGAACCACATTTAACAGTGGATCAAGTACTCGAAAACGTAAAAAAAGATTTACTGAAAGCTAAAGACCTTGTAGCAGCATTCGACACATTGGACGATCAACATAAACGCTGGTTATATACGGCCTCTCGAATCGAAGGCGGCAGTAACAGCCAAGGTTATCTTACCGTTCCCGATGATTTATTTTTCGCATACCGGGGGTATCGCATGAATTACTACGCCATCGTAGGAACGTTAGCCCGTGTTTATTCTTGGGCAGGGGAGTTGGATGAAGCTTACAAAGCTGCCATGGAAATCATTAAAGCCACCAGTTGTTTCACATTTGGAAGTTCTTCTACTTTCAGTTCTAACCGGAAATTATATGACGAGTTGGTTTTTGTATTATCCAAAAAAACTCTTGTAGAAGATTTTGAAGTTTATATTCCAAGTAATTCAAGTAGTGGTTCCTCAACGGCTTTTTGTCTTGATCTTTATCAAATCGGATGGTCTCGCGGGGAACAATATGATGTTCGATTTAAAAATTTCCTAGATATAAAAAATTATCAATACTACTCCTTAAAATACACGAAGCAAGAAAGTTCTTCCCTTGGAGAGGACATTATCCCCATGATCCGTTTAAGCGAAATGTATTTTATTGCTTCGGAATATCTTTACAAAAATGCTAAACCTTCCGAAGCTCTCGATTTACTATCAACTGTTCGGTACAATAGAGGTTTTCTTGATAATTCTTCTTTTATCTCATCCATTTATGACGAAAGCAGTTTCGAAAAAGCCCTGGTTTCTGAAGTACAAAAAGATTTACTCGGAGAGGGACAAGCCTTCTACTGGTATAAGAAATTTAACATGGACATATCGTGGAATACTCCAGAGTACGTCATACCGACACCTGATAATGAAAACATATTTTAATCCATAAAACATTCTATATGAAAATATATATATTTCTTATATCCGTTTTGCTCACCGCTTGGGCATGCTCTGAGGATGCTATAGATAGCTATAAATCCACCAGATATTTGTATTTTTCCAAACCCGAAGTTCTGGATAGTGCAACTTTTCTGTCTTTCTCTCACTACCCGGGAGCAACAGAAAAAAAGATCAACGTGGAAGTAACTCTAATTGGTGATCTTCTGGAAAAAAACACGACTTATCAATTAGAAATAGATCAGGACAGCACGACTGCCGACCCGTCTGACTATGAACTTAACCTTACACAGACGTTCGCTGCTAATCAGATAAAGGATTCTATCGAGATCAAGGTTTTTAACAAGAATCTTGCCAATAAAGAGGTGACCTTGTATTTAAGAATCGTAGAGAATGAAAATTTCAGTCCCGGATTGAAAAAAAACAGAGCTGCCCGAATTATTTTCAATGATATCGACAGTCAACCATTATGGTGGACAAGTAGTATTGAAACATTGTTCCTTGGAAAATGGACACCTGAGAAATATGCAAGATTCATTGAAAGTTCGGGAATAACAGACCTAACCGGATATGAATTTACTGCAATCCGGAAGATATGTCTTCAGTTTAAAGAAGACATCCGTCTAAACGGTTGGACAGAAAAGGACGGTTCACCAATGGAATTAACTGTAAACTAATTAAAAATGATTTACCATATGAAATTCATATATTTAGCATGCATCGCACTCTTTTTATTGCTTTCCGGGTGCTACGATGATAAAGGAAACTATGATTACGATCCTCTCAATCGGATTGAAATAGAGTCATTTAATGTCCCAAGAACATATTATCTCGGCGACAAGATCGAGATAAAACCTGTTCTCAATTTTGCAATTGACAGTATTGAAGATCATCTTCTTTTTGAATGGACTATACTCGGCAACAAAAAAATCTATTCACATGATTTATCTTATATTGCTGACACGCTAGGAAATGGCAACATCCTTTTATGTATAAAAGACACGGTTAATAATATTGAATATACCCAATATACAGATTGTAATATCAAAACGGAATATGAAGCCGAAGGATATATGATTTTATCTAAAGGTGCTAATAATGAATCGCTACTTTCCTATATCAAATTAACCAGCAATCCAAATTACTCGTCCAAAACAGGTGAAGGAGAAACGAATTATTACACTTGTAAAGATTATTACAACGTTTATCATGTAACCAATAACGAGTCCATGGGACGCGGTCCATTAAAACTGTTACAACATTTCCGTTCTGCAAATACCGAAAATGGATCAGAAGTCGGAGCTTTCTGGATTTTCCAAGAGGAACCGGGATGTATTGATATATCCGGGGTAAGTTTCCAGAAAGATGTAACTCTAGCCTCTCAATTCATGGATGGAATGCCCGCTGGCTTCAAAGCGCACGATATGGTCGATATGACATGGAGTACTTTTGTTATCGGAGAAGACGGTACGATGTACAACCGGAAAAAAGAAACCGAGTACTTGTTTAACTCCGGTCTATTCCTGAATAATATCGTCACTTTCGAAGAAGATGGGAATATATATCCCGTCAGCGGAAAAGGAGTTGTACATCATCGCTATAAAACTGCCGGTTACACTCTATTCCATGAAAAAACGCTCAATAGATTCCTGCTCATGACAGATGGAAGTCAACAAAACGGGGGACAAATTTTATCTCCGGGCATTCTTGGTGATAACATATACACTCCCAAGGATGCTGCCAGGATCAATGATCTAGGCGACATGGAGATGATTTGTTGTGGTGCAAACAGAGTAAGTTGGGGAAATAGATTTTATGCCATACTCAAAGCTAAAGATGGTACGTTCTATTCTTACACGTTCGACATGGGAGATACATTCTTTGGCCGAAGCCCCGACGTTGAAAAAGTTGAACAAAAAGAATTGCCCGCTGCAGCACAAACAACGTTGAGTTCTATCATAAACGGAAGTAGTAAAAACCTTTTTAATGTCGGTTTTGCAAACACGGAAAATGCATCCGGCTCTACCAATGGTAAACAACTTTTAGACTATGTTCTAATCACAAAAGATAATGAACTCTATTTATTAGAACGTAAGTCCGGAAACATCATATTATATGATTCTTTTGATGCTACAATTACATCTATTGATACAGAAGCCTATAATGCATGGATAGCCGGTATCGGACTTGAAAACGGAGAATTCCATATCATGGAAATGACCAATGCAGGTTATACCAAAGAACATCCCAGAAGAATGTATTCTTCGGAAACCGATTTCGGTGGGATCGTCGATATTCGCTTCAAAAATGGCGCAGACTGGCAATAGTTAATGCCTTTAAACAATAAAAAGTGGTTATTTCCTGAATGGAATAACCACTTTTTTAATAATTCAAATTTTTCAATTTCTCTCGGAAAACCGAAAGCCTAACCTGAGACAGGCTTTTAGTCTACCCCAAAGATAAATATAGACAATCTTCTCAGGCTGGAACTTCCCATGCTGTACCCCTACAAATTGACTCGTAATACTTGTAAAAAGTAATTTCACGAAAATAGAGGCAATTAATTCACAACGTGTCTCCGCTTAAATATTTAAATCTGCTTTATGCAAGGTGAGCCCTTCCTCCCCATACTCGCAGAAATACACCGAGTTACAATCATTTGATATGCAATAATAGCCTACCATTCCCTCCGGATTAGGCAAATCAAACTTTTTTACCGGCTTTAAATCCCAGTCGAACACGAATATAGCCTCTTTGGGTCGTTTTAAATCTTTATCCTTTTCGCTCAAATAGCCACGAACCAAACATAAAATATATTTATCATTCACTTTCATAAAACGAATACTCTGGCTCATATCATTTGTTGAGGTAAGAGACATTTCCATCCCATCACGCTGCATCTTCGTGTATCTTTTCTCGTTCACCACATTTCCCGTGTTAATATCAAACGTATACAACATAAATTGATTATGCACGGAGAAAACAGCCATATCATTGTCTTTTATTTCTATCATTCCTTGGGCATAGCTCCACTTTATCAAATCATTTTCATTAATTTGCCTATCCGTTGCCTTCCCGACATCAAAACTATCATACTTTATTGTCTCGTAAGGGGTCACATCATTATCGTTAAATACGACAACCGAACTTTTATTAATCTCGTTCATTTTTTCTTTCTCGAATTCGAAGGCAACGGGACGTATCGTCGCCAAGACCGAACCGTTGGGCAACTTCGTCATTTGATTTACAAGAATATGATCCGGGGTAGTTATCACGGAAGCTTTTCTGTCTCCCAGCGGCATATTACCCACAATATCCTTTTTAGCAAAAGTTTTTATCGTATTTTGATTTTCATACAATAGAACGGAATCTCTTATTATTGCAAACCCGGCTAATTCAATTAATTCATTAGCCGCTCTTCCTTTTGATGCAATCACTGATAATTTTTCCCCTGTATTTAAATCATAGCAGGCCCCGAAATCATCCTTTCCGTTTTCAACATACCACAGTATGGAGCCATCAATCACGCATAACCCATCACCAAGAATATCATACGTATTAAAGGGGGTAAACTCCAATTGTTCAGTTACAGGAAAATCCTCGTCTATATTGGAAAAAGCGGAGGTCGATTTTTTACTCGCATTATTGCAACCAACGAAAGAAATAGCTATTAAAAGCAATAAAAATTGATCTTTTTTCATCATGTAATATGGTTAAAAATTTATGATAAATATTTGCAAATGTATGTCTATTTACTCATCTTTGCAAAGAAATTATTCAAATCTTTAACTTTCAAATAAAAGAAATATGAAAACATTAAAGAAAAACATTTTGACGTCAGTTCTATTCATTTGTTTAGGCCTGACAATTTCGACAATTGTATTTGCTAGTACAAGGGCGCCTCTTGACCCTCCTGGGCGTCCGGGAATGCCTTTGATTACTGATTTTTGGAAAACTGGATGTGATTTATCCTGGACTGCACCCAAATCTGATGGAGGAGCACCAATCACGGGCTATTTAGTTGAAGTTAGAGAAGGATGGTGGCATTGGGAAAAAAAAACGATAGTTCAGGGAAATCTGCTTCGTTGTAAAATTGAATGTATGCAGGAAGGAAGTTCGGCCGAATTTCGTGTTGCAGCTTGCAATAAAGTTGGCTTTGGCGAGCCATCAGAAGCTAGTCCTCAAATAACATTCAAAGATCGATAGGAATTGAAATATAATTCCAATAAATAAAATTCCCGAATAATCGTATCGTGATTATTCGGGAATCAAACTAACTATCATGGAAACAACAGCCCTAAAAACCACTATCGCTTACGAGAGCAAGCTAGTAAAAAGGAATTGGTTATTTTACCTCTTCATCCTCGGAATATTGGGATATACTCTAGGGGTTTTAATCCCGTGGAATATCAATCAAGTTTTATGGTCAGATGTTGCGCTGGCATCTTCCATCCCCTCACGTAGTGTCTACTTTTTGAATCTGTTCCAATCATTAATCGTTGCTTTCATTGTCTGTGATATCCAAAGAAAACAGAGAAAAGCCGAAACCCGGAAAGTCCTTTCCACACGCCCGATCAGCAATGGAAAATTCTTTCTTGGAGGATTTTTAGGTATTCTTATCCCGTTTTTGACAGTAGATGTCGTTTTCATGGGTATCACCATGTTTATCAATATATTCATACCCGATTCGCCCGCTAATCTCTGGGTAAATCTTTTTTATCTTCTCACGCGTACACTTCCCACGCTTATTTTTATCACCGGATTATCTTTGCTTGTAAACAAACTGATCAAACACCCTTTTATCAGTTGGCTTATCTTGATCATTTTTCTTTATTTCGCATACAGTTACTTGACAACACCTCTTCATGGAATGCTCGATTTCCGGGGGAGTTTATTGCCTGACTCTTTTTCCACCCTAGTCGGATTCACGCATATCGAAGATAACCTGCTCCAGCGAAGCACCTTTTTGCTACTGGGAATAAGTTTTCTTTTTTTTGCCGCTCCTCTCACGAAGAGATTAGCTGGTACCCCCGGCCGAAAACCTTATTATTTCATTCCCGCCTCTTTGTTTTTAGTATTTTCCTTATCTCTCGGGTACCTCTATGTTGAAAAGTTCCAAACCCGCTTGAAAAATAGAATCGCATACCGTGAAGCCTTTCTTAAATACAATGAATACCCCACGTCACGCGTGCTCTCCCACGATATCACGTATCGACCGGAAGGAGATAAATTCTCTGCCATAAGCCGGATGAGTATTCAAAATCAAAGAAAAGTGGAAATGGATCAACTTCTACTCTTTCTAAATCCAAGATTAAAGATCAACAAGCTTGAATCCAACGGACAAAACCTACCCTTTCACAGGGATCATCAGGTAATTGTTATCAAACGCCCCGTGGCTCCCGGAGAAAATATCGAACTGGAGATAGAATACGAGGGATATATTGACGAAGATATCTATCAGGTAAACATCCCCGATGATGACTTTTTTGCACCTGTCATCTACACTTCATACCATGAAAATTATGGCAAGCGTTCAGCTTTTGTCTCGGACGAATTCACGTTACTTGTACCGGAAGTCATCTGGTACCCGACAGCTGTTTTCCCGGTAGAATTGCAAGCATCTAAAGAGATTAATTTCACGGATTACACCCTTCATGTAAAACAAACAGATAAAATGACCGTTTTATCTCAGGGTGAGCCTATGCCAAAAGGGGATCATATCACGTTCAATAACGTGCAAAACCTAACCGGATTAACCCTTTGTATCGGGAAATACGAGAAAAGATCGATCACGGTTGATTCCACAACTGTCGAGTTTTACACGTACCCGGGAAATGATTTCTACATGAAACCTTTAGACACATGGGAAGGTATGAAAGCAGGTAGTCCGGGACGGGAGAAAAAATTAGCAAAAATTGCCAATCGCTGCAAAGACATTATCGAGGAGGGACAATCCACCCCTTATCCTTTTAAATACTTTAAACTGATCGAGACCCCTTCATCCTTCCTACGCGGGAGTCGGTTTAGCAACAACATTCAACCGGAAATAGCGTTTTTCGAAGAACGATTTTCTACAACAGATCATTACAAACCCGGAGCCCCTCCCCGGGGGCTTTCCGATGACATAAACCTACAGGAATATATTTTATACCAAAGCATGCCCTCTTACCTCAATCTGATAAACATCGATCACATTTTCACGGATCACATACGTCATGTGACATCCGACAGGTACCGTGGTATAGATATAATATTCAATCAAATAATGTCTCTCAAAGGATCGAAATCCTATAATATAATGCCGCAAACATTAAATGACATTGCTGAAAAAGGATTAAAGGAAAGTATCACGGGAGAATATAGTCTGGAAAAAAATATTGCCATTTCTTTAAAAGTTTCCCATTTACTGGGCTATCTTACAACGCTTACCAGCTGGGATACCCTAACCCAGTTTATGCAGGATTTTAAAAATCGCACTCGTTTCCAAGAAGTTAACTTTGATTCGTTTATCGACGAATTCGAACAACGCTTCGGGCAGAACATCAAGGCTTACATAGACGAATGGTACACGAGTCACCAGATTCCATGGTTATCGCTAAAAGAGCTATCCCTTAAAGCAACAGAAGAGATACAAATCATGGATTTCAAGGTAGGTAATTTCAGCGAAACGGATGGTATCGTTTCAATCATCTCGCGTAGTAGTACTGAAAGTGGAAAAGATAGAATCAAAAATTACCGGAGTTACCAGATTAAACCCGGGGAGTGTAAACGGATCATCGTTCATGAAGACCGAAGATGTGGTCTACAATTAACCACTAATTTCTCGGGTAACCTACCGAAAGAAATTGAACTCCGCTGCGAAGCATATTTATCATCAGGCTCCTTACCTGATGAAGGCGTGAGCTTGCTCGAACGCAATCAATTCTATCCCCCAGGGGAGATTATCGTTGACAATGAAGACGAAAATTTCCATTTAATTGATTCGGCAAACAATCGGAAACGTTTGACCGATCTATTCAAAAAAGGGAATGAGGATGAATACATTACCTTTTGTAATCCTAAAGTCAATACCTGGGGACTTCCCTGCTTACCAATCTTATTAAATGATTTTTATGGAGAATATATTCGTAGTGCTTTTATAAAAGAAGCAGGCACGGGAAAGTTCAAAGCCGAATGGGTAGCAAATATCCCGGAAGCAGGTAAATACGAAATATTCGTCAATCGACCTCATGCCGAGATATTTAGCACAGACATGTATACAACAGATCACCCAGGGATGAAAAACTATTACACCGTTTATACTCCAGAGGGAAAAGAAGAAGTCATCCTGGAAGTCCAAAAAGGAGATCCATCTTGGGTATCACTAGGCACATTCTCCCTATCGGCAGGAGAATCCCGCGTTGTACTGGATGACCGGGGAGCTCCTCCCATCGAAAGTCAAAGCCATAGCAAACATTCGTCGAAATATGTCCAGTTAGTCGTAGCCGATGCCGTTAAATGGGTAAAAATAAAATAATCACGACTCACTTCTCTCCATTCTCGTACCAGTGAGCAGGTCATCACCTACTACAAAAAACCGGGAGAATAAGTGTCTTATGGCACTTTATTCTCCCGGTTTCTTTTTGTAGAAATAGATACATGTTACGAATAACACGCTTCATTAAAGCATCATCCTAAAACAAGTATCAATACCCCCTCGACCCGACACAACATTCACAATAATTAAAAACCGTGGTTTACTTTCGAGCATCTCCTTCCACGGGAACTTGTTTTTTCAAAACTTTTGCATTCAGATACAAGAAAGCGATACGGGGGCTAGCTTCCTGAACGACAAGACTCAATGAATCACGAGTTAACAAACCGATCTTTTCTTTGGTCTCGTAAACTTCTTTCGTTCCATCCTCGGCAACATCAAAACCTTTCACGATCAGGAAACCATCTTTAATTTCCCATGTTTTTAAGTCTAAACTAGGAATGTTAATGGCCTCACATACGCCACCTTTCTTAAAATTGAATCCTTTCAATTCGCCAGTTGACTCATACGTGTAAGGATTACACCATTCCCCGACAATCTTTTTTTCCATCTCTTTTTGAGGGTCACTAGCACAAGCAAAACAAAATAAAGTCAAAGCAACATACAATAAATTTTTCATGATTTCTATTTTAAAATTAAATATTACGTTTATTCAAAATCATATTTTTGATCCACACCCCTTTCATCTATACGAATTCCCTCTTTCATCCAACGGGGCATGGGTGCATCTTTCAGATAATGATCAAAAAATTGCTGCAAACGAATGGTCCAATCAACCTCGGCAGCTTTGTTATAAAGAAAATGTTTATCTCCTTTATAATTTAATAACCAGGCAGGTTTGTGCAAACGACGCATAGCCAAAAATAAATTCAATCCCTCGGAATACGGAACGGCTTCATCTGCATCGCAATGGAAAATCAACAAGGGAGTTTGAATTTTATCCGCATAAAAAATAGGCGAATTTTTAATATACGCTTCCGGATCATCCCAAAGTGTTTTACCCATACGGCTTTGTGTCTGCTCGTACATAAACATACGAGGACTTCCACTACCCGAACGGATTCCCGTGTACGCGGAAACCATACTTGACACGGCCGCTCCCAGGTTGGCACATTTAAACATATTCGTACGAGTTACTAGATAAGCCACCTGGTAACCGGACCAACTATGTCCCTGTATACCGATATGGTCTTTATCCGCAATTCCTTTATCAATCAACATCTGAGTCCCGCTAACGACAGCATTGTAACAACTCTCTCCCGGAGCCCCAATGGTAAAATGCACGTCGGGCATAAACACCACATACCCGTTACTCACGTAAGTAACCGTGTTGATCATGGCACTGCTTAAAGAAGGTATGGGATACGAATGAAGATCCCCGGTATGAGTCTCGTAAAAATTCACGATCACGGGATAACGTTTTGTTGAATCATAATTATCCGGCAAATACAACAATCCCCGGTTCCGCTTTCCCTCGAAATTCGTCCACTCCACTAACTTTACACACCCCCACAAGTAATTTTCCCGCTGCGGATTCGCATCTGTCACTCGAACCGGACGGGCAAAATCACATTTACTCCACCAAAGATCCCGGAAATCGGAATAACTTTGCCGGGTAAACAAACAGTATTTACCACCATCTGATAATTGATTGAAATAAAGATCGTAAGCCCCTTCCATCAACTTTTTCACCTTACGGGCGGGTGTCAATACATATACCCCCTGATTCAAGGTTTCCCGATTCAACGCGTGTAATACAATATTCTGTTTCGGGTTAATCCAACGGGTCTCATAATTCGCTTTTAATAAACGCAATGAAATATCATTTTTCCGTCCCCAACCACCAGTCAGTGAATACGTCTGTTGTTTCCCGCTTAAATCCACTACCCACATATCATATTTGTCATACAAAACGACCTGATCTCCCCCTTCCAACCAACCGGCAATACCATAAGGCCCCGCGGGTTTCGGTTTGTCGTATTCCTCGTCATACATGGCATAACCGATAGGAGTTGAAATATCCGTTAACTCTCCCGTGGCTACCTCTAACTTAAACCACGTCTTTTGTCCGGCATGATACAACATCGCATATTTACCGTTCGGGCTCCACACGGGACGCTGGTCAAAATCTTTAAACAATAATTCGCGTTCGCCCGTTTCCAAACTTACCAGATACAAATCAGCCGTCACGCCATCCCGCCAATCCGTGAGACCACGATAAGGGGTCTCGTCTCCAATAATCACGTGACTATACACATCACACCCCGGCGTGTACATCTGGTCCATTTCAGGCGGTGCTATCAACACGCATTTCTTTGTATCCACGTGATACACGTACTTGGGCATCTTCCGGCGCTTACTTCTTGATTCATACCTCTGACGACTTTGTGAAACTTCATCATCCCATTTCCATAGTTCCAACTCGAAACTCTTGTCCGGTTCTACTTTAGGTTTACGTTCTTCCGGTTGTTTCAACCCGACATCCACGAAAATATATTTCCCGCTATTAAACACGGAATATATCCCACCCCGGACTTTATACTCTTCCGACACGTTTATTTCTTTCGTATCCATCACCAAGCGGTAATTCCCATCTTTTAAAGAAAACGTGTACAATAAATCAGGATCGTTTAAATAAGAAGAATCTGAAGCTACCGAGAACACGCCCTCTTCTCCTCCGGTATTTAACGAAAAATTCACAACCGGAGCCTTTCGATCATCATAAATCACCCGCTGTTTCCCCTGTACAGGCCCCATACACAAAGATTTATAGCCATCATGTTTCCGGATATAGACGATCGATTTGTAATCATCCACGGAAAAATAATTCTCCACGCTATCTATCCGAACAGAATCTCCCTTTTCAAAATTCCAAACCACCAAACGCCGTCCTCCTTCTTTACCCAACGGGTAAGAGTAAGAAATCAAAGGAGAACGCGGTGACTCCCGAAAACCGTAGGGTTTATCCCAATAGGTCTTTTTCATATCCCGCAAGGAAAGGAGAAAAAGAGAATCTTTTGCCTGTTTCAAGGTATCAAGCGGAGAAGGATGTACCAAGTACCTCAACCCTTTTCCCTGATTAAAAAAACTCATTTCCCTCACGTTGGGAAACTCATACACTTTCCCGGACTCCATATTCCGCAAATAAGTCACGGGAACATCTTTATCATGTCCTTCCTGATCAATATAAACAAAACGATAAGTTACCCACTTCCCGTCTTCCGACATACGTTGTCCCTCGACCCTGCGCCATAGTTTGTAAGCCTCCATATCCAAAGGCTTTTTTTGAGACATACAGTCTGTTATGCCTATGAATAACAGACTGTATATTACTAATATTATTCTCATAACGAGTTAGCGTTTTTTCATGAAATAATTAATATCTCCCTGATAATCCGCGGAATCATCTCCCAACAAGTATTTAGCAAAATGAAACCACATTTTTCGCTCGAAGAAATCCCCGTTCTCCCCGAAAAAGCCGTGAGAACTTCCCGGCAAAACAATCATATCAAAATTCTTCTTCGCCCGGATCAACGCATCCACCATCCTGTAGGTATGCGAGGGATGAACTGTTTTGTCCATATCTCCCGTCACGATCAATAATCCACCTTTGTAGTTTTTGGCTAATTCTTGATTTGTCTTACTTTTGGTTTCAAAAGTGATCTCCTCCCGATCTCCATTTACACTATCCTTGATCACACGTTTGTTTTCTTTCACCCCGTAATGGATTTCTACAAATCCTTTATTGTATATATTATTATCGTGATTACCCGCACAGGCCACCGCTGCACTATAAAAATCAGGATAAGTACAAATGGCTGCCGCCGTCATAAAACCACCTCCGGAATGCCCGTACATACCCACCTTTTTCCCGTTGATAAAAGGATAGCGATCAGCCAACTGCTCTATGGCATATTTATCGTCAGCCAAAGGATAATCCCGTTGATTTCCATACCCGTATGTATGGTAAGCTTTACCTCGCATCGGCGTTCCGCCTCGATGTCCCATGGCCACCACGATAAAACCGACTTGAGCCAAACGGGTATTCATATCATCATTCAACGTGAAACGTGTTTGCACGTACTCGTAGAACGGTCCCGGGTATACGGTAGAAATAATCGGGTAACATTTCGTCGAATCAAAATCCGCCGGTTTCCACATGATTCCATATATGTCCGTAACACCGTCTGCCGCTTTCACTTTAAAGCGTTCCGGGGCACGCCATCCCAACTCATATACTCGACGCAAATCCGGTTTCTCCAGTTCCATGATAATCTTCCCTTTTTGATTTCGCACCACGTTTACCGGTTCCAAATCAACACGAGAATAACTATCCACGAAATAACGATGAGAAGGAGATATCTTCACGTCGTGAGAAGCATCTTCCGGAGTCAGCAGAGTGATCGCATCTTTCTTATCCAAGTCTGCCCGGTATAAAACGTAATAATAAGGATCAATATTCTTCTCTTTTCCCAAACCGACAAAATAAATCTGCCGTTTCGCCGTATCTATTTTCTGGATAGGCCCTGCAACCCAAGGACCGGAAGTCACTTGATTCTTTAAATTCCCATCCTTGTCATACAAATAATAATGTCCCCAGCCAGAACGTTCGGATCGGAACAATATCTCGTTCCCGTCATTCAAGAAATGGATTGCTCGCATCTTGTAATCCACATAGGGCTTGTCAATCTCGTGAATCAAAACTTTCACATCTCCTGTTTCAGTATTTACCATACAAATCTCCGTCTCATCCCAAGTACGTTTATATCGTTGAAAATAAAGACGGGAGCCATCATTACTAGCATACAAAAAATCAATATATTGATCTTTCCAACGACTAATATCTATTTTCCGGACTTCTTTCAAATCCAGATCACCAATAATCAATTCATACTGAATTACATTTTTATCTCCGGCTAATTCAGCTTTATAAGTTTTCAACTTCGGACGAGGATTTGCCAACGCATCAATTAACCACAACTCCTCTACTTTACGAGCATCCTCCCGAATAGCATAAAACCGATGTCCCTTTTTAAGCCAACGAGCCTCGCAACCGAAACGTCCTTCCATTTCTCCTTCTTCTTCCCGGTTGAAAGAATAATATTTTTCGCCATCATTTGTTAACTGAATTTCTGTTGTATCCTTCCCCTTGTCAGGATTTCCCACTGCATACAAATTATGATGTTTCGCATATAACATATAAGCACTATCCGCAGAATAATACTTCCAATAAGGGGCATAACTTATCCCGGCCTGACGCCCTACGACCTGCAATTCCTTTGTATATACATTATAAGTAAAATTACGACCATCCATGTAAAACCGGATAGTTTTCCCATCCGGATCAAATTCGAAATGCAAATCTAATAACTTCGGATCATGAGCCCGACGAGTAATTTCACTAACTTTAGTCAATAACTCTGCATTGTCAAAAAGTAATCTCTTCGTACATTTTTCCGGATCTACAAGATAATATTTATTCCCTTCTTCCGTCCAGAAAGAATACCAAAAACGATCTGTATTATTAATATAACGAGGATGTACATCCAATGAATACTTTACTATCGGCATTGTTGTCAATTCCCGAAACCTCTCTGCTAAAGCATAATTTGCCTTTTGCTGTGCATTTACCGATCCTACAAATGCTAAGAACAATATGACTAAAAACTTTTTCATACACGATTATTTACATTCAAACATCCTAACCTTTTACATCAAAAAATTCGGGGGGCCCCAAGCCCCCCCGCACACAACAATATCATACTTTAAAAATATCCGTACTTAACGTCCCCCCAGCTGCTATACTTAAAAATAACATCTACAATCTTACCAAGATCGTGTGTTTCAAACAATGGAGTAGTCTTTGTCATATCATCATCATCAATCTCGAATATGTACAAATCTCCATTTTCCAACCCAACTGCAACATGAGCATTAGCTTCATGTCGATAGGGATTGAAATCTTTGAAAGCAATAGAAGTTATCTTATGATCGAAAGTCTTGACAACCCCTTCTTTAAAGTTATCACGATAATACTCATGGAAATAAAGCGTATTACCGGAAGCTATCAACATGTAGTCGCGGTAAGGCAATACGGCCATATCCACAAAATCAGTAAACATACTAGCCGACATTTCATGAATCCTGCTTTCCAATATCTTGACTGAACGATTTCCCCGACTTCCAGAAGGATAAGTCTGGTAATTATTCATCAAATATTTCCCATTTTGATTAATAATCGTCACGTATGAATCTGAGTGATGGAAACCAGAACCGATTACTTTACCTTCTATATTTTGAAATAATGACATATCCACGTCACTCTCCTCGGTAAAAAAGGGGGCTAACTCTGCATTATAATAAAAATCACCCGTAGGACGTGATTCTTTTTCCCAAATCCCATACAATGTATTCTCCTCATCCAAAGCCAACAAATAAGGTGTCTGTGGGTAAATTGAAGGAGTTATAGATTTAAATTTTTTCCCATCAAAAAGGGGTAAATCCGAATAAGTCCCAACATGATAGGCTTCCAAATCATAATTCTTTTTGTACAAAATCGTACCATCTGCATTCAATAAATACCCTCCGGAAGCAGACTGTGTTGCATCTACAACATTAAAATTAGACGGAATCCCAACCAAAAACTCATCAGAAACAAAAACCTCTCTTTCCATTGAAAATCCATGCAATTCCAACGGCTGATCTTGTTGTAGTACCATAATTTCCCCGGGAATTGTAGCATAATCATCTTGCACATAGTGCTCTACAAGTTTCCGTGGTCCCGAACCCAAGGACTGTCCATCATTATGCAACGGATAAATATCCTTTCTCACCCCAATATAATTCAAATACTCTACCTTATCTTCTGTCTCTTCCTTTTTACCCATCACGATTGACAATATTGACTTATTCCCCTCCTCTGACAACACCATCCATCCCGTTTCATATTGAGATTGTACGGAGATCCTAATCAATTTATTAAAATGCATTCCCGATTTTTTATCAATCGGACAAAACGTTACATTATGAGTGCCTATATTATTAGACATAAAAGTATATGTAGGTTCCGTTGACACCAGTTCTGTTCCCACGTACCATTCAAATTCCAACTCCGGATTAAGACTGTCAATAGTAAGTACAACTTGGGGAGCTAATACAATTTCTTCCCCGGCATAAACGGAATAACTCTCTTCTATATTCTCCCATCTCTTAACTTCATTTATATCCTTGAAGCTCTCATCCAATTTGTTATCCAAACAACTTGTAAGAGAAAACAGGGCAGCTATTATCAATAAATACTTTTTCATAAATTCCATATATTATTTTATCCAATAACAGGTACAGAAACCTCATCTCCATTTTCATCTATAAAAGGACCGTATTTTTCCAAATACCTTTTCAAAGTCAAAGCACACCGACGAATCATATCCGAATCATCAAGTGTAATCTCCGGAATACCCCCGTTAGCCTCAATCAGCAGCTCAAACTTTTTGATGGTAAACTCACCTAAATTTGCCCAGATCACCCATTCATCTTCATCCCACCATTCCGGTCGAGAAGCAATATCTGAAATTGATACAACTGCCGTACGGAAGGGAGTATCTCCTTGAGCATATTTTTCACTATCAGCAATTCTAAACACGACACGTCGTATCTCTGAAGATAAAATCTCACTATTCTTGAACGTGATATAAATCGTATCCGCTACTCGATCCTTATGAAATACAAAATCTCCCGATATATCATAATTTGCAGCATCCAATGTCGTTTCTTCTTTTACTACTTCTAACTTAAAAGAACAATCTTCATCAAACATTTTACCAGAAAGACTCATGGCAACAGGTACTGAAATATCTCCTTCAGGATAGAAAAAGAAGGATGTTGAAGTACTGTCATTTGTTGCATTCTTTGTAAAATAGATATATGAAACATCATTCGAATTTTCCAAAATTCCCCTTTCATCACAAGAATAAAGTGATACCAAGGCTATAAGAACTAATATATACTTTTTCATAATCTCAGCTATTAAATATTCTCACTATCCGGCACATTCAAAACAAAATTCTCTGACTTCCAATTACTAACAGTCGGTACAGACTGATTCAAACGTTTAAACATAAAGAATATCTGTCCTTCGCCCAAAAATTCCCGACGGGCATCTGAAATTAATCTATCCATAAAATCAGACTTTAATGTGATTCCTGATAAATCGACATTTCTCAGATTACGTCCCTTTTTCACTTGCATCAAATAATCAATTGCCTCAGACGGGTCTTTATCAAAACAAGCCTCTGCAGCAATATAATAGATCTCACTCATACGAATAATCGGGATCAAATTCGAACTCAATATTCCTTCTGATGTTGCATTGTTTTGATAAGCATACTTCATCAAACGATTCACCGCACTCAATTGGTATCTTTTACGATAGTCATCCGTTTCACCATTAAACAAATTATCCACCTCTTTGACTGCCATAAACAACTGTCCCCCATCTGCATTAACCACATCATTCAGCGCCTTGTCCCAATCGGTTAATTTTGTAGAATAAAAACCGCATAAAATATCATCGTAAAATTTCAAATTTCCCTTTGTCATCTTACTTGCCGAAGTAAAATCATAATATCTCGTACCATTCTGAAAATCAATAATTTCCTTTGCAACCTTATATGCTTCATTAGGCTGATTATTATACAAATATGCCCGAGCCAAAATACCGGAAATAGCATAATAATTCATTCTGAATCCCCTATAATAGAAAAAGCGGTCACCATCAGGACCATCGAAGCGCTCCTCTATTCTCAATTTCCTTATATCAATTGAATCATATTTATAAACTAACTTTCTTGCATCTTCCAAGTCCTGTATAACATTCTCCATGCATTCCTCTACGGACAACTTCACTGACAGTACTTCCGGATAACCCTTAATATACGGGATATAAGTTCCTTTAGGAGAAGTCACCGGTGCCGGAGCAAAAATTCGTAACATATCAAACTGAATAAAAGCACGTAATGCCAACGCTTCGCCTTCCAATAACGCTCTTTCAGATTCTTTAAGTTCAAATAAATCCGGGTCTGCGTGACGAGCATGAGCGATCAAGTTATTACAGTTAGCTACTGCATTATATCCCTCTTCCCAAATTGCCTGAGGCAATTTATGAAAATCAGTGTATTCATAATCGTAAAAAGCAGCTCCTTCCTTATACTGCCTTCCCGGATACTCAGACGGCATATTTGATACATTATAACATTGAGCTAACACATCCATCAAGCCCCAAGTCATCTCCCGGCCATACATATTTACTCCGGACAATGATTTATACACCCCGTTCAACACATTCCGATAACCATTACCGGTAGAGAAAACCTCGTCCTCACTGATTTGTTCTTCCGGTTGTACATCCAACCAGCTATTACATGCTGAAAACAATACCGGTAATATACATATAAGTAGTAATCTATTCATTTTCATAACTCATCCTTTTTATTAAAAGCTTGCTCTCAACGTAAAATTCACGGTCTTGGCATACGGATAACTTGTACCCCTCTCCTGTTTGATTGAAGAGAAACGCAACAAATCATTCGTACTCACCTCTAATCTCAACACATTCAATCCTATTTTTTTGATCAATTGAGTATCGAAATCATAACTCAAAGTCAATGCATTCAATGAAAGCACGTTATTATCCTGCACGAAACGAGAAGAAGGTTTCGTTGTTGTTGAACGATCTTTAATATCTTTCAATGGAGTAACATCTCCCGGTTTCTGCCAACGATCCGTCAACACACGCTTATCCACATTACTATATTGAATATCCGCATTCTCAACCTTGCTCACTAAGGTGGAGTTATACTCCTGCCCACCAAACTCGTACATGAAAGAAGCAAATAGCGAAAAGTTTTTATAGGAAGCATTTAACCCGAATGATCCTTGTCCCTTGGGTTCCGTATTACCAACAATCACCTGATCGGCCCCACTCCACTCGTGAGTAATAACTCCATTTCGGGTGATAAACAATTCTTGACCATTTGCCGGATCTATACCTAAAGAACGCATAGCAAAAATAGAAGTCGTAGATCCACCTTCTTCATATTTGGTCTTCACCTCTGCCACATTGTTATTAGCTGGGTCATTATAGAATGCATCAACCTGTTCGTTATAAGCCTTCAACGCATCCGAAATCTTCACAATTTTATTCTTGTTATGAGCGAAATTTCCCCACAAAGCAAACAACAAATCATTTCTTTGGATAATATTGGCTCGAATATTAAATTCGTATCCTCTATTCCGAATTTCCCCCATATTATCTTTATAAGAAGCAAAACCGGAAGAAGTCGGCACGGTTACGTCCGTAATCAAATCAATTGTTTTCTTATTATACCATTCCGCACTAAAAGTCACACGTTCATTCCATACCTGCATATCCAACCCGATATTGAACGTATTCGTCTTCTCCCAAGACAAATCTTTATTTCCAAGAGCTTTTAATTTAACACCATATCCCGTAACATACCATTCATCAAATTGAGCCTCGTAAGTTGTAATTGCCGAATAAGAAGGGAAATTCACCTTACCGGTCTGTCCATAAGATGCACGTATTTTCAATTGATTAAAGATACCATTATTCTGCATAAATCCGTAATTATGAATATTGATACCCAAACCTCCCGACCAGAAAGGGGCCCATTTCTGATTAGAACCAAATTCAGAAGAACCGTCAAAACGGGCAGAAGCATCCAACAAATAAATATCATTATACGTGTAGTTCAAACTGGCAATCATACCAAACAAACGAGTCTGACTCTGTGATTTTGTCGGTTTATCCACTACTTCTGCCGCATAGTTAGAAGAATGAAATTCTCCTGAAGGGAATCCACGATAATGAGTGGACGTGCTTTCTGCAAAATCAGAAGTAGCATTAAATCCCACAGACAAATTTATATTATTCTTGGCTATCGACTGTTGGTAATATAAAAATGCTTGAGCATCCCACATCGTTCTTTCACCTTTGTCCACGTACAAATCACCTGTCAGCAACTCATTGGAACTGGCTTGGGTTGATGACTTATTGGACTCAGGATCAACAAAACGTTCTCCTTTTGTAAATTGTTTGGTTATACTGAATTGGCCTTTCATTGACAGATAGTCATTGATAAACCAATTCACGCTGACATTATCAATAATCTCATCATACTTGTCGTAATCATAACTATGCAAACTAGCCTCATACAAAGGATTCAAGGCGCTAAGACCTTTAATTTCAGTAAATTGTAACTTTTTCCTCATAGAACCGTCTTCATTAAAACAACGGTCATAAGGTAATAACGTGGTATAATCACTAAAAGAACCGTACGGAGATTCCTGAGCTTTTACATAACCATAAGAAATATAATTCTTTACTTGGAAGTTTTTCAAACGATAATCCACTGAAAAACCGACTCCGGTTCTATTTCTATAAGATTTCTTCATCACGCCATTGTCCCCGTTAAAAGAAGCATCCAACGCATAACGCAAATCCGAATTTCCACCTTCAATATACAGACTGTGTTTATGAGTGACCGCATTTCTCAACGGCTTTGAAATCCAATCCGTATCTGCTCCTTCTGCAATATTCTTATACCTTCTCCAATAAGAATCCTGTTTACTGATACTTGTAGCTCCTTCTTCAGGATCATACAGCCCCGCGAGACGTTCAATTTCCAACTTTTCCTCTGCATTAGCTAAATTATAATCCGATAAATCCGGGAAAGTCACTCCACCTGTCAAAGAATAAGTAACCGTCACCTCACCCGGCTTTGGAGCAACTGTCGTGATGACCACCACACCGTTAGCAGCACGGGATCCATACATGGCCGTCGCAGCGGCATCTTTCAAAATTGTGATACTCTCAATCCGGTTCGGGTCCATATCGTACACTTTCTGTACATCTACCTCAAACCCATCCATGATAAACGTCGGTAAGTTCGGGTTATTCTCCAAATTACCTTTCGTTGTGTAATTCGGATCCAATTCTTTCACTCCAATACCGGAACGTCCACGAATATACATTTCAGGCATCGCATTCGGATCTGATCCCCATTGATTATTCGTGGCAATACGAAAAGAAGGATCAAAAGTCTGCAAAGCTGCAATTACATTTGTTTGTGAAACTTTCAACAAATCTTCTTTTTTCACTGTCACAGAGCTCCCCGTAAAACTTTGCTTCTTGATTTGCCCGTATCCGGTCACCACCACCTCATCCATCTCCGTCACGTCTGCTTTCATGCGAACGGTCACCTCTTTACTCAGATCCTTCATCTTATTGACATCTAAATTCTGGGTTTCCATTCCCACGAAAGAGAAGATCAAGATCAAAGAATCCTGTTTCGGCAATTCCATTTTAAATTTCCCGTCAATATCCGTCACCACACCAATCGTGGTTCCTTTCAACAAGATCGTTACCCCGGGCAACGTCTGTCCGGCATCGTCAACGACCTTACCTCTCACTACGAGTTTCTCAACCCCGTCTTTCTTTTTATCATCCGGAGTTATCACGATCAAGTTATCCACGATCTTGAAACCGTACTTGGTCCCCGTAAGGCAAGATTTCAGAACCTCCTGTATAGATGCATTCGTGAAAGAGCGAGTGATATTCGTGACACTTTTGATTTCCTCGTCATTATACAAGAACTCGAAAGATGTCTTTTGTTTTAGTACACTTAGAACTTCACTCAACGATTGCTTTTCAAACTGTACAGTAATCGTCTGTTGGCCAAATGCATTTTCACTTGAAAACGCAAAATGTGTAAATAGTAACAACACCATCATTAGTTTGCAGCCTAATGACAACTTGCTACACCTGCTCACCCAGTTTTTAATTTTTCTTCTCATCGATAATTTATTTAGGTCATTTTTGCACACATCTTCCTGGACTTTCCAGCAGATTCACGTGAATCTGCCTTCAATCCAAGCAATTGATGTTTATTAAAACTCGAAAAATTTATACATAACACACATATTCAATGAATTTATTTTCATTGTTAAAAAATCGCTAAACTTTGTTTTGGGAGAAAAATCGTATATATTTGTATATCCCTTTTGGGGTTATTTAGTACACATTTCTTATAAAGCCGGAGTTGCAGCTTCGGCTTTATAATTATACTATTTCTCCATTACACTCACAGTCTTACCCTTTACATCAAATTCTATATTTGTTGTTAAACTTAATAACTCCAGCACATCTGTAATCTGAGCATATCGAGGCAAATACCCGGTAAAATGATAATTTTTGACCGATTCATTCACATAGAATACATCCATCACGTACCAACGGGAAAGCTTCGTCATGATCTCCTGAATACTTTCACTCTGAAACCGGAAATTCTCGTACATCCAAGTCGTGTACACTTCAACATCCACCTCCTTCACGTTCATCTCACCATCTTTTATAACAACTTGTTGTCCGGGTTTCAAAACTTTTCGTTTCCCGGCCATATCAATCTCGATTTTACCAGTAGCCAATGTAGTCTTTGACACCTCTTCATTCTCATAACTATTCACGTTGAATGTCGTTCCAAGAACCTTCACAGCGTAATCTTCACACTTCACGATAAAAGGCTTGGAAGGATTTTTTGCTACTTCGAAATACGCTTCACCGGAAAGATATACCAAACGTTGTTCACTATTTGCAAAACTTTCCGGGAATCGAAGTTCGGTTTGTGAATTTAAATATACACGCGTACCATCACTCAGTATAATTTTATATTCTCCTCCTCTCGGAATTTCTATTTTATTATACTTAATCTCACCTATACCGTCACCTTCCTGACGATCTTTAAAAACAACCTCTTTCCCGTTATTTTCTGCTAAAGAAGAAGTCAACTCCACCTGATTCAAAGAATCCAAATGATAAACCATCCCGGAAGCCACCGTCAATTTCGCAACCGGACGCCCGGGAGTAATCGTCGCCACATCAGCTATTTCAATCTCCACCGGTTTGTCTTTTCTCATCCACAACATAGCAGACACACCCAAAACAACCACGATCGAAGCTGCAACCCGATAAATCGCAAACATCCGTTTCCTTCTCTTGCGAGTAGCCTTTTGTCGCACCAATAACCATGCGCTATTAGCATTGTATGACAATATTTTCCGAATATCCTCGTATTGCATCTTTTCATCCCGAATCCGGGACAAAAGAACCTGATGAGACTCGGATTTCTTCAGCCATTCTTCTAATTTTCGCTGATCCTCCTCATCAATCTCATCCCGCAAATACGCTAATATTATCGCGGCAATGTCATACGTATATATATTATTATCTTTCATACACTATTGTTACACGACCCTACCCAAAAAGGATTAAATGAAATCTCATTTTTTTCAAAAAAATACGAAGTCATTTTATCACTCTCACATATATCATTCTAAAACAATGGATTAAACAGCACGAACAACGAAAAAATATCTTTCAAATTTTCCTTCAAAATCTTTTTCCCGCGCGCCTTTTGAGCTTTCACAGTATTAATACTCAAGCCCAATTCCTTCGCGGCACTCTCATTGTCCAACCCTTGAAAATAACACAAGTCAAATACTTTACGACACTCTTCCGGTAATCTTTCAACGGCTGCAGCCAACTCTCGATGTATCTCCGTGAGAATAATCCCCTCCTCCATATTTTCCAGTTGATCTTCATGAGCCAAAGAAGCGATATACTTTTCTTTTGAACGGGAATTACGAATATAATTCAAACAAGCATTCCGAATAGACAAATACAAGAAATTTTTCAGGTGTACCACGGATTGAAAAAACATCTTTTTTTCTAATAACGTGATGAAAACATCTTGCACAAGATCCTCTACCGCTTCCTCGTCATTCAAATACTGGGAAGCGAAATAACAAAGCGAGCCATAATATTCTTTGAATATGAATTCAATATTATTGACCTTATCATTTATATAGCAAATCTCACCTGCCATCGTCATTCTTTTCATCCATTCAAAAAGTGGATAAAGAAATCAAATTAGCCACTCAAACCCTACCCAATAAACCATAAAAAAGAACAAATAACATTAACGCAAGGCTCCCTAGAATCCCGCAAGCTCTTTTATAATCGTGGGAATGTCGGTGTTATCCAATCGTCCGTTAAAACGATCAGCTCCAACACCAACGGCATACACGGGTACAACTCCGGCCGAATGCCCACCACTAGCCCAACTGACCTTAGCGAGCTGATTTATAATACGAATAGCCAACTTGGCTAACGGTTCATCTTCCGAGTACAAGTTCTTTACCATATCCACTTCCTTACCCGAAAAAGTTTTCAGATAACACTCCTTCAATGCCTGTTCATCTTCTTTCGACAAGCTTACCGTATTCCAAAAACCGAGATTTTCACTTAACAACACCTGTATCTCTTCCCATGAAACTTTATTCTTTTTCTCTCCCCGCAAATCCTTGATTTTACTCGTTAATTTACTCAACGACACTTTTTGATTTGCCAGCACCCGCAGATTCAGATGATATGATCCCGTACCCAAAACAATCCCCCCGGTTTCATGATCGGCCGTGACCACGATCAACGTTTCCTCCGGATGTTTCAGATAAAAATCGTACGCTTTCTGCACGGCATCCGCCAGATCAACCACTTCCCGGAAAGTTGTCGCCGCATCATTCACGTGGCAGGCATAATCAATCAACCCACCTTCCACCATCAAAAAGAATCCCTGCTCCCCCTTGCTCAAAAAGTCAATGGCCCCTTCCGTCATTTGGCCCAATGTAAAATCGCCATCTTCCCGATCAATAGCGTAAGGCAAAGTAGCTTGAGGGCCTCCCTGTATCACGACAAGCTTGGAAGTCTCGACCATTTTCTCCCGGAACATTTCATTTCCCCGCGCGATCAGGTAACCGGCCTGTTCGAACAAATCAAACAGGTTACTTGAATCTTTCGGTGAGCGAGCCTGGATAATTCCCCCTCCACCATACAAATCAAATCCTGTAGTGATCGCATCTTTTCCCAACTCAAAATACATATTTCGATTCGGCTGATGCCCGAAAAATGCGGCCGGGGTGGCATGATTCATCCCTACACTGGTGATGATCCCAACTTTACGCCCCACTTCCTTGGCCTGAACGGCAACACTGTATAAAGGATGTTCCCGGTTCCGGTCCATACCGATCGTGTTATTCTTTGTCTTCTCCCCGGTAGCCAAAGCAGTACCCGCCGCTGCCGAGCAAGTCACTCCATTATAAAAAGAATACGTGGTAATATAATTACGCACCGGGAAACTGGCGAAATTAAGAGGTTTAATTCCGATCACACTATCCAATTCCGCCAGATACATTTCCGTCCCGTTCACTTGATTCACTCCCATTCCATCACCGATAAAATAAAACACGTATTTCACCCGTGGAGTTTCCTTACAACTTCCCAAAAGGAAAGCAGATATTCCGATAAGCCAGACAAATAACAACCTTCTCATTTTTCTTTATTTTATCTAACAAAACTAAATAGAAAGAAACAAAAAGCCAAACCTGATTGTCATTTTTTTACATTCCCCTAAAAATTTCCGGCAACGTACTACCGTTCAATATGTTAAAACGCAAACGTATGCGCAATTATATGTTTTACAAGATGTTTTTTATCCGGAACAAATGTGTTAATTTTGCCCGACTTTAAGAATAAAGACAAGGTATTTAACAATATATCAACAAAAAACAAAGACAATGATTTACTCACACGAAGTACAACACATGTGTGTTGTGAAAAAAGGACCGAATCACGGTCCGGCACCCATCCCGGAAGAAGGGAAATGGGTTCGTTCCAAAGAGATTAAGGACATTTCCGGTTTAACTCATGGAATCGGTTGGTGTGCCCCGCAACAAGGCGCGTGTAAATTAACCCTCAACATTAAGGACGGTATTATCGAGGAAGCCCTGGTTGAAACCATCGGATGTTCAGGAATGACTCACTCCGCGGCTATGGCCTCTGAAATTCTGCCGGGAAAAACATTGCTCGAAGCATTGAACACGGACTTGGTGTGCGACGCGATCAATACCGCCATGCGCGAACTCTTCCTTCAAATCGTTTACGGACGCAGCCAAAGCGCCTTCTCCGAGGGAGGACTTCCTATCGGGGCCGGGCTGGAAGACCTTGGAAAAGGATTACGAAGCCAGGTAGGAACCATGTACGGAACCAACGCCAAAGGAACTCGTTATCTGGAAATGGCCGAAGGTTACGTTACCCGCATGGGACTGGATGAAGACGGGGAAGTTATCGGCTACGAATTCATCAACTTGGGCAAATTCACCGATATGCTAAAAAAGGGTATTGACCCGAAAGAAGCCCTTGAAAAAGCAAAAGGATCATACGGTCGTTTCGCTGAAGCTGCAAAATATATTGATCCGCGGCAAGAATAAATGAATTGTAAATTGTAAATTTTAGATTTTAAATTGAAGAATCTAAAATCTAAAATCATTAAATCTAAAATTAATTATGGCTTTATTTGAAAGTTACGACCGCCGGATTAATCAAATTAACGCGGTTCTAAATAGTTACGGAATAAAGGACATCGAGGATGCGAAAGCAATCTGTGATGCCAAAGGTATTGACCCGTACAAAATGTGTAAGGATATTCAACCCATCGCATTCGAGAACGCGGCATGGGCTTATGTAGTCGGTGCAGCTATCGCCCTCAAAAAAGGATGCACAAAAGCTGCTGAAGCAGCCGAAGCTATTGGTGAAGGGTTGCAGTCATTCTGCATTCCGGGATCCGTTGCCGCCGACCGGAAAGTTGGATTAGGACACGGAAATCTGGCTGCCATGTTGCTTCGCGAAGAAACGAAATGCTTCGCCTTCCTTGCCGGACACGAGTCTTTTGCAGCCGCAGAAGGTGCTATCGGTATCGCAAAATCAGCCAACAAAGTACGTCAACAACCCCTGCAAGTAATCTTGAACGGGCTGGGTAAAGATGCAGCCATGATCATCTCCCGTATTAACGGTTTCACTTACGTTCAAACGGAATTCGACTATTACACCGGAGAGTTGAAAATCGTGAAAGAAAAAGCATACTCCAAAGGAGAACGCGCGCAAGTAAGATGCTATGGCGCTGATGATGTACGCGAGGGTGTCGCTATCATGCGCCATGAAGGAGTTGACGTTTCCATTACCGGGAATTCAACCAACCCGACCCGTTTCCAACATCCGGTTGCCGGAACATACAAGAAAGAGTGCATGGAAACCGGGAAAAAATACTTCTCCGTGGCTTCCGGAGGTGGTACCGGACGTACCCTTCACCCGGATAACATGGCAGCAGGTCCCGCATCCTACGGTTTCACCGACACGCTCGGCCGTATGCACGGAGACGCTCAGTTTGCCGGATCATCCTCCGTTCCCGCACACGTGGAAATGATGGGCTTCCTCGGTATGGGTAACAACCCGATGGTAGGAGCTACCGTGGCTGTTGCCGTTGCCATTGAAGAAGCAATGAAATAATATATCCCATATAACTAACTGGTTATAAACAAAATAAGAAGATTGCTTGAAAAGAAACAAACTTTTCAGGCAATCTCTTTTTTAATCCCGGACAAATAAGATTCCAGAGATTATCAAGACGCACCCCCACGCGGTAATAACAATATACATCAGACACGCTTATTCAATACATAGCCTTACATCCTTTCGTTATCTCTTCCTTATACCATCGTTAAAACAGGCTCTATAGGAACGAAGAGATAAGAAAGACTTAACGAAAAGATAACGAATAGATGTAAGCGTTGGGAAAAGGGAGGCACGTCTTAACCCACGGGTCTTTTATGCTTCCAACGCCGGTGAGACCAAAGCCAGTACTCCGGGTTCTCACGGATAAAATGCTCCAACATACGGGTATGCATACGGGTTAACTCCCCCGGTTCCAACTCCCGGGGATTAGAGCTCAAATCATAAAACTCGGCATGATAGTATCCTCTTTTCACTTTCCGCAGGTTCACGAACACCACGGCCTGATTCAATTTCCGGGCGATTTTCTCCGTTCCTTCCATCACCGGGGTATCTTGATTCAGAAATTCCGTCCAAAAATTCAATGAATGCCGATTAGGAGTCTGATCCCCGATAAAACCGGTCATAGCGATTTTCCCCTCCTGCTGGTTTCTTATCATCACCCGTAAAGTATCCGCTTTCGCCAGAGGAGTCGCGCCGAAACGGCTTCTAATCCGACACGTCATCCGGTCAAAAACCTTGTTATGAATCGGCTTGTAAATAGGGATCAATTCGATTCCCGGTTCCCATAATTTATAAGAATACATCATTTCCCAATTCCCATAATGCCCGGAGAAAGCGATAACACTACGCCCTTGCTCGAAATAATGATGCGGGACATCCATATTCACCATCACGCACCGCTTTTTGATCTCCTTCTCTGAAATATGCCATAACTTATAAAACTCGGCAAAAGTATCACATAAATGACGATAATATTTCCAGGCTATTCGTTTACGTTCCTCCTCACTCTTCTCGGGGAAAGCATTTTTCAAATTCATATCCACCACCTTGCGGCGATAATGAATGCCATAATACAAAATGATAAATAATACATCGGTAATCAAATACATCATCGACAAAGGCAAAAAGCTTGCTACCCACAGAAATGCGTATCCTAAATACGAGCACAGATAAACTAATAATTTCATTCAAATGGTATAAATTCCACACGTACTTTGTTTGCTTCCCACCACAAACTTTTCAAAGATAAGAAAATTATTAAGCCTTCAATGAATAAAGTCTTTTTTTATACTTTCTCCACGTAATTTATCGTTTACCCCACTACCAAGCAGCATTTCGGCATTTCAACTGTACACACCCCCACCCTCCATTACCACTGTCAATACCTCTTTTCTCCTTTTTCACGGCGTTTCACAGGTTCCCGATCCGGTAGGACAGGACGAGCTGGAAACTCGAAAAGATCATGTTATGCTCAGTTACCCAACCTACCTATGCAATAATTGTTGCACGAACATGTTAAACAACCGGGGTTCCAGCAAGATCGGGAAGACAAGACCGAACACGGCACCGTAGAAGTGGGCGTTGTGATTGATGTTATCCCCGCCCCGTTTCGCCATGTACTGGCAATAAAACAAGTAGACAAAACCAAAAACGATACCGGGAATGGGAACTATCGCGAAGAAATAAATTTTATCCCACGGGTTCAGGAATATTGCCGTGAACAGAATAGCCGAAACCGCCCCGGAAGCCCCGATAGACGTGTAGTAAACATTATTCCGGTATTTCCACAAATCGTAAATTGATGCCGCGATCATCCCCCCGAAGTACAACAGCAAGAAACTCGCCCCACTGAATCCCAGCCCGGTAAACCAATTCTCCACGTACACGCCGAAAGAGAGAAAAGTAAACATATTCACGATCAGGTGCGTCCAGTCCGCGTGCACGAAGCCATGCGTGACAATCCGGTACCACTCCCCCGAATGTGTCATCCGGTAAGGAGAATAGGATAGTTTATTAAACAGCGAGTAATTATTAAAACAAGCAATTGACACGGCCACCGTGACAGCCAATATAATGTAAGTGATCATCGTAATCCTATTTTATATTCATTCAATGAACAAATATAGTTTTAATTGGCATAACATCATCATTCTCCTTGAATAAAAAAGGAAGTATCGTCCCAGACACTTCCCTTTAAAAACACAGACAAACAAAAATTAGAATTTAAACAACACGCTCTTCATCTCCGGTGGTTGACAACTATAGTCATCGCAACACTGGAAAGAAACGGAACACGTCAAACTTTTACCCGCCAAAACCTTCTTGTCAAGTGACAATTGCTGCCTGAAAACCACCTTACCTTTATAGATGGTAACCTGCTCCATGCTCTCGTAATCATACGCCCGGGGGAGTATCATCGCCCCGGCAAGACTCACGCCGTCCACCCGTTCGATCTCGATCCCCGTCTGGATAAAACCACTTCCCTCCGGCACGTGCGCGTAAATATGCCATCCCTCTTTTATATCCACCTCCAGCTCGAACGTGGCCTGATTGTCTCCCGTCATCACGACCTTCCCGCTCACCTTTACCACGTCATCCGGACTATTCCGGACATTTCCCACGATCACATCGCGAGACCCGTCCACGATATCATCAACAGTGGGCTCCTCCCGACGAGATATTCCGTGATGCATCAAACTCTTGCTGACCGGGACACATGACTTTTGCAAATACGGGTCTGCCGTCTTTGATAATTCCGCCTTCAACTCCGGGTGATTCCATGTATCAACTTGGAATTTATACCCGCCCATTTCCGTGAAGAACAGGTATTTCCCGTATTTCTTAAACCATTTCCGCCATCCCGCCACCGTCGGGAAATCATATTCCGTGTAACGTCTCGTCAAGCGATACCCCTTGTTCGCACGGGCCGAATCCTTACTCCCCAGAAGCTTGATCGCCTCGTCAAGCAAGCGAACATCATAATTAGCGATTCCTAGAGACTTCGCATCCTCGTCAATCTCCGGCGTCAACCCCTCTAAACGGAAATACGGGTAATTATCTTTATAGAATTGATAAAGTTCATCTTTCTCCGGGTCTCCGCATTTTTTATATTCCGTCGAAGCGTGATCCAGAAGCATCCCCGTCTTACGATAACAAAATTCATTCACCCACGCCCGGGCTTCCGAGCGAAAACGGGTGATACCCCGACGTCCGTTAAACCGGGCCATATAGCACACCGTGTTCACGAATATCTGCTTCGCCTGCTCCGTCATAAAATCGGGTGAAGCCGAAAAGCCCCAATGGAAAATATTCCCGGAACGTCCCAAGGCCATTCCCGTGATATCCTTCAAACTATTACTGCTCGATATAAACTCGCAATCCGGGGAATCATCAAACCCCATCCCCACCAGGATTTGCCCGACCCAGTATCCCTTCCGATCCCCGTTCGACTCCGTCTGCATCCACAACACGTCCAGTTCGGGGGGAATCCCGACGCCCGAATAATACTTCGTAAAATTACCCGGGGTTTTCACTTTCTCCTCCTTCAATTCCACCTTGATCGGTGTGTTAAAAATGGCATGTTCTTTCTTGTAAAAACAAGCATAGCCTTGAATAATGCAATGACATTGCGTCATGAACTTCGTCGGCATCGTGTACGTCAGATCGTCCGTGATCTCTCCCAGCACGATCAAGGCTCCTGAAAAATCTTCCGGGATATACCGGGGCAAGCCCAACGGACGTCCTCCCCGGTCGAAACTCTTCCCTTTCGCGTACAACCCGTAATCAATAGTGTCAATGGCAGGCGGCAGATCATCCATGATCGTCACGTCATATCCCTCTGAACGAGCCGCCGTGTAAACATCCGAACCGATTAAGTCCACTTTCGTGAAAAACTTATCCAACAAAGTCTTGAACTCGGCTCCCCGCGTGAGCGCTAACTGCTGCTGACGGGCGTTAGGAGCCGGCCCCGAATAGGCCCCCGTGTACACCTTCTCGGGATTATGCGCCACGATCAGCACCTTGAGGTCATACTTCTCCTGAGCCCGCACCGGGATCACGAACGCGAGCTCACTCAAACAAAACAGGAGCAAAAACAATGATATACTTTTCTTCATACTTACATCTTTTTTCATAACAGGGTAGGGCCCCGGGCAACCCGGTCCCTACTCCCGATTCCGTTACTGAGGCTTATAAATATCCCAAGCCAGTGATTTGTAAATAATATCCGTCGGACGTGATGTAATATTCTCGAATTTCTTCGTCGGTTGCAGGTTCGTCGTCACCCCGATCTTCGAAGCGTCATAAATATAAAACCCTCCCTTTAATGTCTCCCCGCTATTACGGTCATAGAAACCAACGTACAATTCCCGCATATCATAACTTACCCGCATAAAAGTAACCTCCTTCCCCTCGCCCAGGCTAAACGCCGCCTTGGAAGGAAATTTATTGTTCGGGGCCACATTCTTCGGGTACCACACGAACACGTTCGCCCCGTCGGCATAATAGACAGAATTATAACGCCCGTTAGGCACCAGCCGCATACCCTCCCGGTAAGTCGCATCAGGACAATCGAATTCTACTTTCGTCACGGTCTCGAAACCATTCATCCCGGCAGTAAATTCTATAATCATGTAATGATCCTGATCAGCCTTCTCCCGGCAAACAGAAAAAGCGTTGTTATTCTGCCCGGAATAATAATCCCCGTTCATGTTGAAAATTCGGAGTATATCATAACCATCATATTCATTCGCCCTTCCCCCGTCAACAAACACGTCACCCACCTTTGCCATCGTGTTGTTTGCCGGGTTCGTCCCCCCGTAATATTCAAAATAATTGATATTCGTGAACACCTTGTTATCCTTAACCCAATAGTACGCCAGGTTCATATTTGACCCCATCACGGTAAACAGATCGGCATAAAAAGCGTCCGCGTATTGCCCGGAAAGGTTACCCGTGGCAACTTCATAGAGACCGAATTCAGCTTTATTATATCCCAGCAAACGGTTTTTAGAAGTCAATATATAAGCCGTTGTCGCGTAAGTATCCATGATTGCCACCTCGGTAATCGTCTCGCCGGGGAAGGCCGCCACGAAATCCACCACCCAGAATATTTCAAAGGTCTCCGGGTCCGCCACGTAAATCTTGTCCCGCGTAAAAACATGAAGGTTTGCCTCGCTCTTGCCATAGGATATGATTGATTTCGCGATCCGGACCACGTGCTGTATGTCATATTCCGGGTTGATATTCTTCATGATATCCACGGCAAACGTCATCTGCTTGCCCTCCAGTATATCAGAAGCCGACAACTCTCGCCCGAAAGAGATCGTGGCCGCTCCCGTGTTATCATCATTACCCACCACGAAGTATCCCCGGTCATAAGCTCTCACCTCCATAACCCACGACTTCACCTCGCTGTAATCCTCGTTCTTCACCTCCAGCTTCAATTTATACAACCCTTTATCCAGGAACATATAATCCAGCGTTTCTGCCATTCCGCATTCAAACTCTTTCCCTAAAACCCCTTCTTGGGTAAGCGTGTTCGCCGTCCAGCGATAACTCAACGCTTTCCCCTCAATCTCTTGCGAGATCGTCGGTTTAAAACGAACAGCCTGTCCCAGATCGACGCTGATCGTGTCGGAAGGGGAAGTAATGGTTATATTCGAGAAATTCGGGTTATTTTCAGGATACAGCTCCTTGGAGTTATCATCTATACATCCCCATAACAGAACACCGAATATGATATATTGTAATATCCTTTTCATAGCCAATAGATTAATAGATTGTTGGTTTTGATATATTTAACTCTAACTCGGGATGAGCTTCCGAATACTCCCACATCTTCATTTCCACGTACATTCCAAAAGCATACGGGTAAACAATAGTCGGGTTATTCTGGTAAATCAGCGGCGGGATATCCAAATTCCGCCCCCAACGGGCAACAATCTTATCGAACAAATACTTGTTCTCCTGCTCCATTTCCCAGAAATACTTGAAGAACAATTGTCCCTTGAACTTGCTAAAAGCCCCCCACTTGTAACTGGCCCACCATTGTGGCTCGGCAGGCTCTTTATCATCAAAGGTAATCGTGAACTCCGAATGTCCCCTTACCAATAAGTCATCAGAATCTTCCAACTCGAAAGTCAGTATCGCCCGCGTGTTTTCCAACTCGGCATCCCGGATCAACTTCACCGGGATCGTCGCCTGCACGGAATCCGCCGGGAAAGTAAATTCTGCCGGGAGATCATAATACGCCTCTTTAGCCGCGATAAATTCCTCGCTTGCGTACTTGCCGGAATTAACCTTCAATTTCACCGTCCGGTCATAATCCCTCGGCATTCCCAATAACTTGATCGTTACCCCGTAAACATATTCCGTCTTCGAATCAAAACCGAAATTATAGAACACGGAATCCGTACTTTCATCGTATGCTAAAAAAACACCGTCTTTCTGGCTCACGTTATACACGGGGTAATCCTCGTTCTCACAAGCGATCAAAAGCGACGCTATCACCCCTAAAAATATCATTAATCTTTTCATATCCATTCAATTTTACTCTTGGGTTCTATACTCGAATTCCTTTTCCGGGATTGGGAACACATATACTTTATCCGAAGCCGGGATAACTTTCAATTCCGCATTTGAACGAATTTCCGCGTTCAGCTTCTTCATATCAAACCATCTCTGTCCCTCCCCGTACAACTCCTTGTACCGTTCGTTATACAAAAGATCCAAAGAAGGCGTCAAGGCTGGTTCCCGGTCCTCCAAACGGGTCAATCCCCTGGAAACCAACACGGGATTCAGGTAATCGGCCGCCTCATCCAACTTGTTCTCCCGGAGGTAAGCCTCCGCCACGATATAGTACATTTCCGGAACACGCATGAGAGAGATCCCGTCCACGAGTCCGCGATTCGAAGGAGTATTCTGCGCGCTCTCGATGATCGTGACATCCACGTTTTTCAACAACCGGTAGCTGGTTCCTCCCGCTGTCAGGGAACGTATCCACACCAAACGACCGTCAAGCCCCGCGTTATCCCCCAGATAGTTCGAATACACCTCGTTAAAATCAAACAAGAACTGGCCACCGGACGAGGCCTGATAAGGAGAAAAACTCGTCCATGACGCCCCGTCATACAACCTCAACTTCGTGGTCTCGACATATTTCGTTGAATACACGCCGAACAATGTCTCCTTCTGCGACAACGTCCCGGCCACCAACGTGACCATCTCGTCCTTAGAAGCAAGCGGGAAACGCCCGGAATCAATAACCTTCAATGCCTCCGTACGGGCATCCGCGTAATCCCCCTTCATCCGCAATACACGAGCAAGTAAACCCGTCGTGGCATAATAATTCAGATGCGTTTGGCGATATTTCATGAAATTATCAATATCGTTACCGGTATCCGTTCTCGGCCACGCGAGATTGTCTTTATCTTCTTCCAAATAAGTCTGAGCCTTTTTCAAATCAATAATAATCTTCTCGTACACCTCGCCCACCGTTGAAAAGGGCGTGTGTTTAAACGAGTACTCGGTCACGTACGGAATTCCCTGCACGCTCGCACTTTTCTCCACGTGAGGAGCAAAACTCTTTACCAGATCAAAATGCAACATGGCACGCAAAGCATACAACTCCCCCTTGTACAAGTTCAACAAAGGATAACTACCCTCCGATTTCCGTTCCAGATTATCAATAGCATTATTAACGTAACCGATAATCTCGTAAGGCACTTGCCACATCGACTCTAAAATAGTTGCCGCTTGTGAATAATCGTACCGTGTAAAATAGTACTGAGGGGTAACCTGACTGCTACACCCCAAATCCTGCGACAAAAGATCAAATATACCCCAGTTATAATACTCCCCGTACACCTCATTACTTTTCAACTTCCCGTAAATACCGGTTATCGCGTCCTCGCATCCCTGCACGTTATCAAACATGTCATCGTTAACCACCTCGGCATCAGGATTCACATCAAGAAAGCTATCACAAGACATGATAAACAATGCCAAACATAAACTCCATATTATATTAACCTTCTTCATATTCCTGCAAATTAAAATCTTGTACTAATCGTAAAACTTACATTTCGCGCGAAAGGATAGGTCGTACCTCTCTCCCTCACGATCGTTGAGAAATAAGCGATCTCGTTAAGCGAAAGGCTCAGATTCAAATCACTGAAACCCCATTTCTTGACCAAATCCCGATCGAACTGGTAAGCAAACGACATAGCCGGAATCGTCAGGTAATTCTCCTTCTCCACGAACCGGGAAGTATGAACATTCTCCGTCGTCCCGCTCGCCTTTTTACTCACGTACTCGACCACATCCCCCGGCTTCTCCCAACGCTTCGCGTAAGCCCGCCTGTCTGCGTTATATTTGGCATTGATAAGTTCCACCTTCTCGGCCCGGGTTGAATTATACACGTAGGCACCCAAAGAATATTGCGCGCTGATATTAAAACTAAAATTCTTATAAGACAACATACCGGAAATGGCCCCTCTCAACTTCGGCTCGGTATCACCCAAATCCACCTTATCCTCCGAATTATAAGTTTTCGTGTATTTACCATCCTTGGTAATGAATATCTCCTGACCATCAGACGGATCAATACCTGCCGAACGAACGGCATATAACGTCGTCGATGATTTTCCTTCAACATACAACTGGGTCGGCGAACTACTCAAAAGGGCCGCGTTCTCACTATTCTGGCGGCGAAGCACATCCCCGATCTTAACCAACTCGTTGTAATTCTTGGTCCCGTTCACGTTGATCCGGCAATACCAATCATTCCGGTTTACGACCACCCCGGATACAGAAAACTCGAATCCCCGGTTCAACTGCTCCCCGACATTACTGCTCACGCTTGTTACACCCGCGGAATAAGGCATCGAGATCGGCACGATCATGTCGACCGTACGATTATTATAATAATCAAAATTCACGTCAAGCCTCTCCTTCAATAAAGACGAGGTTATACCCACGTTTATATTCTTTGTCACTTGCGCCTTCAAATCCGTGTTACCCATCGTGATCGGCACGGCTCCCGAACCCGCTTTCCCGTTCAATTCCGAATCGTAACGATAAGTCGTGATCGCTTGATAAGAAGCGAAATTCAAACTACCCGTGTGCCCGTAACTGGCTCTCAAGCGTAATAAATTAACCACATCGCTATCGGCAAACCAATTCTCCCGATGCACGTTCCACCCGATTCCCGCACTCCAGTAAGGTTCATACCGTTGGTCTTTCCCGAATTTAGACGACCCGGAAAACCGCAAAGAACCGTCGATGAAATACCGTCCCCTGTAAATAATATTGGCAGCCGAAATGAATGCTACCCGCGCGCTCACGTCGCTCTGACCACTCGGATGACTGTCTGCCGGGTACTGATGCGCGAAGGTAATGTCGGTCAACTTGTCGTTCAGGAATCCCTGCGCGGAAAACGAATACGGGGAACTCTTGTCCTTATTGATCTCTCCACCCGCATTAATAGAAAACATCGAACCCATATCATCCAGGTTACGGTTAAAATTAAACGTCAACCTCCCGGAATACGAAACGGCCTCTGAAGAAGCGATCGTGTAACGACCTTTCTGGGCCGGATCAACCACTTCCGCGTAAGTATGCGACAACGGGGAAATGTAATCGTCACTTCTCGTGTCCGTGCTGCTGATATTACCACTAGCCGAAATAAAGAATCCTTTCATCACGTTCCAGCGAAGCGTCGAATTTATCGTGTACTCCTTTGATTTCGACGTTGAAGAAGAAGACAGGGAAGCCTCGTAAAGCGGGTTTTCCAAATTGTAGGAAAGATCATAATTCAGCTTACCGTTAGCATCATAAGGAGCATCGTAAGGATTCGCCTGCACGTACTTGGAAAAACTCCCGTACTTGGAATTCTCCACGTTCGTCTGGGCATAATTCGCACGGAAGGTGAATATCAACTTCTGGTTATAATTATAGGAAAAATAAACACCCAACCCCAACCTCTCGCGGGCATCCGCTTTCATCACACCGTGCGTGTTACTGTAATTCCCCGTCAACTGGTAGGTAAGCCCCGAACCTTCCCCGCTCAAATTCAAACTATGACTGTGTGAAAATGAATTTCGCAAAGGTTTTGACAACCAATCCGTGTCGATACCACTATTTACCCGCGCCAATTTCGGCAGATACTCGTTCACGTAAGACTCGCCCGTGTACCCATCGTCCTCCGGATTCCCGTAGAGACCGGACTGTAACTCGAAATCGAGCTTCTCCCGCGCGTCCATCAAATCATAAGCCGACAAATCCGGAAATTCCACTTTACCTGTCAGACTATAAGACAACCGAAGGTCTTTTTGAATATTTTGCTTGCGAGTAACCAGAATTACCCCGTTAGCAGCCTGCTCCCCGTAAAGAGCCGTTGCCGAAGCATCTTTCAACGTGGTCACGCTCTCGATATCGAATATATCCATATCATACAACGCCTGAACGGAAGATTCCACCCCGTCGATAACGATCAAGGGAGCATTCACCCCCACGGTCTGGCTGGCATTCAGAGAACTCGTACCGCGGATAATGATATCAGGCAGACTATTGGGGTTAGAGCCCTGCGCGTTGTTCGGTTTGATCTGAATCGAAGGATCCAGAATAGCAAGCGCGGAAAACACGTTCGTCGTGGATATTTTTCGTAAATCATCCCCCGCTACCGTTTTCAACGCTCCCGTGAAACTCTCCTTACGCCGTTCGAAATAACCTGTCACCACAACATCCTCCAAGGCCACCTCATCATCCTCCAGCACGATATCCAACTTCTTGCCCGGGGAATATTTCACCTCTTGTTTCTTCATTCCCACGAACGAGAACACCAGCGTCACCGTGTCCGAGGGTATTGTCAACTTGAAAATACCATCCACGTCGGTAACAACACCTATATGCGTGTCCTTGATCAGGACAGTAACTCCCGGTAAAGGATTACCCTTCGTGTCCTTCACCGTACCGGAAATCGCCCGCCCGTCATTCTTCTCCGGTTCCTCGTTCTTCGGCTTATTCACGATATAAATGATGTCTTTCTCAAAAAAATAACGTAACGAAGAATTTTTGAACACCTCATCCAGCACCTCTCGCACATTCCTTTGGTCCACTTTCACGTTAAAAGTCGGAAAAGTCTTCACGTGTTCTTCGTTGTAAATAAAACGTAAGCCCGTTTGCTTCCAGATTTCCTGACATAATGTATTCACGTCACATCGCTGCAGATTCAAGGAAACTACCTGATTTTGAGAGTAACCGTGGGCAGTCACCCCCGGTACAGAAAAGAAACAAAAAATCATCAACGACCGCAAAATTTTGAATGCGGCTGATTTTTTCATGCTGAATACAGCATATTTCCAATTAGATTTCATAAATTTGTATGTTAAAGATTTCACATTTGAATAGGTATCCGTTTGCCAATTGGGCCTATTCATTTTTTTATCTTTCTAAAGATGAAGATCCTCACACTATCTTCATCTTTTTTTATCATTTGCTTACAACGACGGTTCTACCGTCAACTTTTATCCGAGCCTCTGAAATCTTCTCGAAGGCATTGAATAAATCCTGAACGTCTTTATAACGTTTCAAATTTCCTGATAATCGAATCTCCTTTAACTCCTTGTTTTGATAAAACACGTCCAAATCATACCACCGGGCCAACTTATTCATGATTGACTCCAACGATTCGTCCTTAAATATAAAATCTCCATTTTTCCAAGCGACATAGGACAACACATTTACATCCTCCACCCTCATCGCCCCGTCTGATTTAAAATAAGCTCCTTTCTGATTGGGTTTCAACATCACTTCCTCATCCCCGCATCTCATGCTCACGGACCCTTGTGTCAACACGGTCTCTACCCGGTCTGCCTCGTAAGCATTCACGTTAAATTCCGTCCCGTATACCTTCACGGTAAACTCATCAACCTGTACCAGAAAAGCAGCGTCGGAATTTTTCACCACGTTAAAATAAGCCTCTCCCTTCAAATAAACCACACGCTCTTTCCCCATGAAATGAATCGGATAACGCAATTCGCTTTCCGCATTCAACCACACCTGAGTACCATCTTCCAACACCAGCGAAAATTCTCCACCCCGGGGTACTTCAACACGATTCATCACCGCTTTCGCAGAAGCGTTCGCTCTTTCCTTTTCATAAGAAAGCTTTCCCGTCTCGCTCACTTTTATTGAAGTCCCGTCCTGTTCCTTCAGATCCCTGGCCTCACCACCAATCTCCACGGCCGCACCCGACGATAGATACAACTTCGCCTGAACCTTTCCCGGTTGAATCATTTCGTTCCGGGTCAACCACTCGTTCTTCGAACTTTCGGACCACACGAACCATCCCCCGATACTGACCATCAGCACCACAACAGCCGCCACTCGATACCATAATTTCACACTCAACGGTTTTCTCAACTTGCGACGGAACGTGTTGAAATCCGTACGAGTCTCCCGTGCCTGCACGCTCCACAATAACTCTAGGTGAGTCTTTTGAAAATCTCTGAAATAATTCCTATTCTGATCGTTCTCCTCCATCCATGCCTCGACCTCTTCTCGTTCGGATGTCTCCATCTCTTCCAACAGATATCGAAGTAATCTCTCGTCTAATTTGTCTTGACCTGTCATAGTTTCATAATTTAACTATAATACAGTCCAAGCCCCAAAGTCATTTAGTCAAAATCAAACTTTTTTTTCGAGAAAAATAAATACAGGAAAACATCCGCCTCATTACCAGCTCGTTGTCTCAATTTTTTCAACGCTGTAACCAAAAGAGAATTTACCGTGGCGACAGATATACCCAACTCTTCGGCGACTTCTTTATACTTCATCCCTTTCAAATAAACACATTGAATCACTTCACGCCCTCTCGGGGGTAATTCTTCAAGAGCCACTTCCACACGCTTAAACACCTCCTCCTCGAAGTTGTCATAATCCTCCCAAGGGCTTTCAAAATGGGTCACGTCGCTGGCACGGAACAACGGATCAATCTTATCAATCCGGTTTAACGCCTGATTCCGAACGGAGATAAACAAATAGGACTTCAATGTTCCCGGCTGCAAAGTATCCACGATAGACTTCTCCCACAGCTTCACGAACAAATCCTGCACCAAATCCTCCGAACGAGCCACATCTCGCAGAAATGTCGCAGCCCAAGCTACAAGGGGCTTATAATAAGTCTTGAAGAGAAGTTCCATTCCCTCCATCCTGTGTACCTTTAGCTGTACGTAAATTTCTTCGTCAATGGCTTGCATAAGGCTATTTTTGATTGCAAAGATACAAATTTACATAAAAATCACCACTCCCAAACAGATTACTTACGACCCCATTTACATCCAAAAAAACAACTATAATGTTGTCGGTTTATCCTTCTCCCCGACAAACGCACTCCGGCTCGCGTACGTCTTATCATCTCCGTGAATATACAGAAGAGTTCCACCTTTAATCGTGTCGATGATTTTCTTGCATACCGCCAAAGGCAAAGCCGGACATCCCAAGCTCCGTCCCAATCGCCCGCAAGAACGGATCGTGGAAGGATCGGCATAAGCGGCCCCGTGCATCACGATCGCCCGGTCTTTGGCCCGGTCGTTAATCCCTTTCTCCAACCCGTCAAGCACCAGAGAATACCCGTTCTTCCCGTAATACGTGTTCTCGGTCTTGAAAAATCCCAGGGAACTCTTGTACGATCCCTCCCGGTTAGAAAATGAAGTGGCGTAATTCTCCCCGCTATTCCGCCCATGCGACACGTAGGACACGAACAACACCTTCTTCAGCTTCAGATCAATCACGTACAAACGTTTCTCCGTGGAAGGCTTCGTGAAATCAATTAACGTCAGAATATCTTTTTTCTTCGCATCAATCCGGTTATACCCGTCAATCGCCCGTTCAAAAACATCGTAATCAATCGTCTCCTCCAACCCCATTTCATGGTAAAGACAACGACTATTCACCGGAAGACTTCTCCCGGCAGCCACTCCCAGTCTCGTTCCCCAGCAAAAACACCCGATCATCAAAACCACGAACAATACACGCATAAAAAATCCATTTTACATCAATCAAACACGATTACCAACGTCTTTTCCACCTCCGCCCAATCGTACATGAACTTGGCATGTGACGTCGCGTTGCGCACGCACATGTGTGAACGAGGCGTTGTACCGAGCGACCAGCTATATTCTATCAACTCGTGTTCCGGGTAATTCACGGGTACTCCGTGCAAATAAGCTCCTCCCGTGAAACGACTGGCATAAGGAGCAAAACCTCCCTCTTCATCCGTCCCGTCTTTCAGGAAAAGCATCTCCGACAACTTCCGCTGTATAAAATATATTCCCGGTGGTGTCGGCTGCTGGAATGGCGGTCTATTCGCACCCGTGGTAATCGGGTTCATACTTCTCACCAACCAAACTGCCCCTTCCTGCTCCAGTGTCGCGATATTCTGATTCGTTCGATCAACAAATATAACTTTTTTAATCGAAAGTGGCCCAATCAATTTCAGATATTTTCGTGGCACGTACCACGACCCGCCAAAAGTGGCCGGCACGATTTGGTAATAACCGGCACTATCGCAAATCACCGAAACGTAAGCTCCATCCCGTCCGTAACGTTCCGGCACGCTCAAATCATCCAGCCGGTACAAAGGTATCCCCTGATGACGATTCACCCCGAACGTATCCTGTATCTGCTTGTATTTATTCGTCACGTATTTCCTCGAAAGCGGTGGAATCCCGTTCTCATTCTTGTAATTCCGGAGAACCCCGTACCCGTCATTCCGCTTTTGGAAAGCTTCCAGCGAATCCAGGAAAGCCGAAATTTTCGTCCATTGAAAGCGGCGTTCCTGCTTCCCGTACTTGTACGTGTCCGCTAGCGTGTGCTTGTCATATAATAACCTTTTTTCAATCTTCACGGCGGACACCTCCGTCCCGAAGCATAGCAAAAAAAGAATTGTTATACAGTATCTTATCTTAATCTTCATCATTTTCTCGTTCGTATTTTGTAGTAAATACGTTCACGAAAAGAAAAAGATATCTTATTACACGATCACAATCGTTAAAAACCATTTATTTCTCTCTTACCAACACGTCCCCTTTTCCCCAAGATACTTTCCTGTATCTCAAAGTACTCGCTCTAATATCTCTCTAGTGCTTCTCCGGTAAGTTAATTGAAAGTTAACTGAAAGTTGATTGAAAGTTGATTAACCGGAGAGTCAATTTATCCTCGATCTTTCCCCTACTTCCCATCAATATACAAGCGAGACACACCGGAAACACACCTGCAACATCGACGAGTCACACCACAATACATAAGAAAAATCCCTGATATCAACCGCGAATTCGATTGACATCAGGGATTCTATAAAATATCGACTACTACTCGGATAAATCGTTTATGCCGGGATCAAACCAGTGATCAAGATCAAAACCAACAATCCCAAGATAGCGTACAACTCCGGGAACACGGCCAACACCATGGTCGTTCCGAACACGTTATAACCACTACCGATAGCCACGATACCGTTAGCACATACCTGAGCCTGACGGATAGCCGAGAAGAAGGCAACCAAACCCAATCCTAAACCCGCACCGAAAATAGCAGAAGCAGGTCCCCAACCCATATCAACATTCGTCAAGAAACTACTCAACAAGAAATATCCCACGAAACCATACAATCCCTGAGATGAAGGTAATGCCGACAAACCGATATACTGACCGGAAGCCGTCGGGTTTTTCTTCAAAGCTCCCACGGCAGCATTACCGCAAATAGTAACTCCATAAGCACTTCCGATACCTGATAATGCTACCATAATTGCAACTCCTAAATAAGCTAATAAAATTGGTTCCATAATTCTAATCTATTTAATTTGTTATTTTTATATACTTTATCTTTTTTGTTATTTTACTTTTTTCCGGAATGGTTCGTACTGTTTTCCACCACCTTCGAACCCGGCATTCTTGTAGAATTCCACGAACGTCAAACGCATCGGGTGAACGAACGAACTGATCATACACAAACCGAAATTGATCGAATGCCCGATAATCAGGATCAGGAATACCGCGATGAATTTCACGATAAAAGGCAGACCTCCCGTAAGCTCGAAAGCCAACGTGTTGAACACGCCTCCCAGAATACTACCCGTAAGCCCGATAGCGAACAAACGGATATAAGACAACGTGTCTCCCAACAATCCCGTGGCCATGTTGTAAGTCCCCCATAACCCCGAACCGATATTCGTGAATATACCTTTACCCGGGGAATTCAAGAAATAAATAGCTATCGCGCAGATAGCGAGAATTCCGTAAAGAACATATTTCACGACCTCGGGCAGGACAACCTTCAACATCGGCAAACCGATCACCACGCCAAGCACGATGATCGCGATCACCCACCCCAACGTGGAAAGAGCGTGTTTGAAACCGAACAACTTCGTCAACCGGGCCGCGTTCAGACACATCCCGTAAAGAATCTGTATGATACCGATCACCACGGCGATAATCATCATCGGGTTATACCCGCCCAGATATTTTCCGTAATTGGCCTCTGTCAGGAAATACTCCTTTACCCCTTTCAACCAAGGCCATTCCACGGAATCAAGAGCGATACCGAAGAACGATCCGGTCACGATTCCCACGAATACCGTGGTAATCCCCAGGAATTGCCCTAACAGCAAATATCCCTTCACCGAGGGTTTGGCCTTTCGTCCCAGGAAGAAACAAACCGCCCAGATAATCAAACCATACCCGCCATCGCCCATACACATCCCGAAGAACAGCATGAAGAAAGGCGCCAGGAAAGGCGTTAAATCCAACTCCTTGTATTGCGGTAAGGCAAACATCTCGGTTACCGGCTCGAACAGGCGGGAATACCAACCGTTCTTCAACTGCACCGGAACATCATCTTCCGGCGTCGGGCGACTGAACTCGAAATAGACATCCCGGGTTTCAAGAAAACTTCTCATCTCGTCCTCCTTCTCCGCCGGAATCCATCCTTCAAGAGCAATCACCTTTTCGTCAACCAACGTCTCGGCCGCATCCTCCACTTTCATCTTATCGACAATCTCCCCGACACGCAGACGATACTCTTTCAAGCGGTCAATCGCGTCTAAAGAAATATAATCCAGCTCCTCGCCAATCTTTAACGACTCCTTCTGCAAACTTTCGATCTGCTCGGCTAGTTCTTCCGCGGTCGCTTGCGGAAACACGTAAGGATCTGCCTCCAGATTCACGTCCGTACCCGCGTGAGTCACCGTGACAAAATACTTTTGTCCCATCATTTCACCGATTACCACGGCATCGTACATCTCTTCCCATTCTGCCTGATACTTCTGCTCCGGCACAGAAAAGAAATGCAACTCCCAACCGGCAGCTTCCAACCCCTTGATCTTCTCCCGGGAGAATTTTCCCCACGGCCGATACAACGAGTAATCTTTCTGCAACACGGATAATTGCTGATCTATCTGATCAAGCCTCGTGTACAAACCTTCCAGAAACTCCAGCAAATGCTCGTCGTCCACTTGCACTTTTTCCTTCCGCTCTGCCTCGTTCCGGCTTTGCATGTGCGAGATCATCTCCCCGGCACGCTTTATCAACATCAACTTTGCCTGCAAATTAGCATCTTCAGCCGAACGTTGCGTGTTCTCGTGAATATGTACCATTCCCTTTTCCCGAAGCCCTCCGAGAAACGATTGATATTCCTTGTAAAATATCAACAGGGATAATTTTTTCATTGATACTATCATAGGCTATTCCTCCATCAATTTACGGGTCTTCACGATCTTCTGGGACGACTTGGACAAATTCTCCTCGTCCTCCAAGAAACGTTTAATCTTCCGGATTGCCTCCTGGAATCCCGGAATCTGCACTTTCTCGTACAAGTTCACCTTCTGGGTTGTCTTCTTTCTTGCCTTGTCCAAAAGCTCCATTTTTCTCGCGAAAAACTCCCTTTCCAAAGCAATAGAAACCACCTCCTTGATGTACTCAACTCCGTCAAGTAGCCACCCCGGTTGATTAAACAAGCTGAAATCCTTTATCTCGTATTCCACCTCGTCTAACACCGGAGTCTTTACCCCGGCAATCTTCTTCACGGACATCTTCACATCCTTCACGACCAGTATGTCTTCCACGTACTCGTCATAAAGCTGCAACATATCGTTCAGTGAATTCAGCGTCTCCTCCAACTTCACGTTAAACTCATCCGCCACCTGTTTCGCCTTCTTCACCTCCGACCGCAAAGCCGACTCCTTATTCTTGATGGTAGGCAATGCCCTTACCCTCATCTTCAACTGCTTATCCAGCCCTTGAAGCGATGTCTTATTATATTGAAACTTTATTGCCACCTTATCAATTTTTAAATTATTCAGTGATTTCCGATTCTGTAATTCTGTGATTAACGCTCTTTGTTCAGATTTGTACTTTTTGTTCTGATAGAAGCGACTACCATTGAAACCAACTCGTTTATCTCCTTTTTCAACCCATCTAACTCCTCAGCTCTCAATAAACCAGATTCTTCAATGATCTCAAGCCAGTAAGCAGTTTCATCAGCTTCCTCTTCAACAATTCTCATTTTGTTGATAAAATCCTTATCCGATTTTGCTCGACATACAGCCCTGTAATTAGCCCCTACCGATAAAGCCGAACGTAAAATTTGATCTTTCACAACCCACGCCAACCGAGTCTCCGGAAACTTTTCAGTCATCCGAATAACAGCCAATCCAAATTGTTTTGTTCTACGTTTAAACTCTATCTGATTCATCACTCAAATCTTATCAATGATACAACCACTTAATCCAAAATCTCTCAATCACCTAATCAATAATCATACAATCGGAAATCACCTAATCACTGAATCCTCCAAATTCATTAACGATTTCCGACTTAATACCCAATTCCGCCTTGTTAAAGTATTTCCGGAACAGCTCCCACGCGGTATCCAGCATCTGTTCAACACTGATATTCACGTCGATTGCCAACAAGCTATTGGAATAATCTTTGGCGAAATCCAGAGTACGGCGGTCGTAATCCGTCAGGTCGAAACCGTTCTCCATCTTCGTGCGGGCATTGGCTGCATCGGCATACAGACGGATAGCGGCATTCATCACTTGCGGGTGATCCTTACGGGTTTTCTTACCGATCACGAGCTGTTTCAAACGAGACAAGCTTCGGAACGGGTCAACAATAACCTTACCGATTTCCGTGTCCTTACGCAAGAACAACTGTCCCTCCGTGATATATCCCGTGTTATCGGGGATAGCGTGGGTAATATCACCGCCAGACAACGTGGTCACGGCAATAATCGTGATGGAACCTCCGGCGGGGAACTGCACGGCCTTCTCGTAAATCTTCGCCAAATCGGAATACAGAGAACCCGGCATAGAATCCTTCGACGGGATCTGGTCCATACGGTTAGAAACGATACTCAATGCATCAGCGTACAGGGTCATATCCGTCAACAATACCAGCACCTTCTCGTTCTTATCCACCGCGAAATACTCGGCAGCAGTCAGGGCCATATCCGGAACCAGCAAACGCTCCACGGGAGGAGCCTCCGTCGTGTTCACGAAACTAACGATACGATCCAACACACCGGCATTATCAAACAGGTTCTTGAAATACAGGTAGTCGTCATTCGTCAATCCCATACCTCCCAAGATAATACGGTCGGTCTGCGCCCGCAACGCCACGTTTGCCATCACCTGATTGTAAGGCTGGTCGGGATCGGCAAAAAACGGGATCTTCTGTCCGGACACCAACGTGTTGTTCAGGTCGATACCCGCGATACCGGTAGCGATCAACTCGGACGGTTGTTTACGACGAACCGGGTTCACCGAAGGTCCGCCGATTTCTCTTTCTTCCCCGTCCACGGAAGGCCCTCCGTCAATCGGGTCACCGAAAGCATTGAAAAAACGTCCGCACAGATCGTCACCCACCCTTAAGGTAGGAGCCTTTCCCAAGAATGTCACTTCTGCATTCGTCGGGATCCCTTCCGTTCCGGAGAACACCTGAAGGGTTATATCATTTCCCCAAATCTTCACGACCTGAGCCAACCGCCCATCTACAATAGCCAGCTCGTCATTCCCGACGCCCTGGGCATTCAACGTACACGTTGCCTTCGTGATCTGGGTAATCTTTGTATAAACTTTTTGAAAAGCAGTCGTCATACAATTTATTTTATTATTCTGTAATTTACGATTCCATGATTATGTGATTCTCGGATTTTTAATCACTTAATCATCATATCACCTAATCACTAAATTTTACTTTTTCTTTCTCTCATTAATGATCTCGTTCACTTCCGCTTCGTACTTCTTGAAAGCCTCCGATTGATACTCGGAATAGTTCATCTGTTTGAAGCCATTGATGATACGTTTGAAATAAGGATTAACCTCCTCGAACGTGTCAAAGTTAAAGTCGGAACGAACCACACCCAAAACCATATTCAACATGTACTTCTGGCGATCCATCGAGGTTGAACCGTCGATGTTATCAAAAGCATCCTGTTGCAAGATCACGAAGTCAATCAACTCGGATTTCCAGTATACCACGTGATAATCCAAAGGCACACCGTCATCTCCCAAAATATCAATCTGCTCGGCAGTCTCCCGTCCCCGAACCAGTATGTTACGAGCCTCATTTACATCCGCGATCCACGTGTCGGAAATATTCTTCTTGGCAAACTCGATAAATTCCGGGTACTCCAAGTACTTAGAATACGACTCCAGCGTGTCGATAGCCGGATAACGCTTTGCATCCGCACGAGCCTGGGACAAAGCATAAAAACAACGTGCCACTTTCTTCGTGGACTCCGTCACCGGTTCTTTCAAGTTACCCCCGGCAGGCGATACCGTACCGATAAAAGTCACGGAACCCGTCTTGCCGTTGTTCAAATACACCATTCCCGCACGAGCGTAAAAGTTAGAAATGATCGCGGACAAGTCCATCGGGAAAGCATCCTGTCCCGGCAACTCCTCCATACGGTTGGACATCTCACGCAATGCCTGAGCCCAACGAGAAGTCGAATCGGCCAGCAATAACACCTTCATCCCCATGGAACGGTAATACTCCCCGATCGTCATAGCCGTGTAAACGGAAGCCTCTCGGGCTGCCACGGGCATGTTCGAGGTATTCGCTATAATCGTGGTTCTCTCGTACAACTTACGCCCGGAACGCGGGTCCTCCAACTCCGGGAACTCGGTGAAGATTTCCACCACCTCGTTAGCACGCTCACCACAAGCCGCCATGATAATAATGTCCGCATCGGCAAACCGGGACAAGGCATGTTGCAACACCGTCTTTCCCGTACCGAACGGGCCGGGAATAAATCCGGTACCCCCTTCCAGGATCGGGTTCATCGTGTCGATAACACGCACCCCTGTCTCCATCTGACGGGAAGGACGCGGTTTATCCACGTAATTACGGACAGGCACCTTCACCGGCCATTTCTGAACCATCGTCACGGGAACCTCTTTTCCCGCTTCGTCTTTCAGCACCGCTATCGTATCTTGAATCGTATATTCTCCGGCCCCAACGATCGAAGCCACGGTGTACTCTCCTTTCAGCTTGAAAGGCACCATAATCTTGTGATCCAGCCAGTTTTCTTTTACATTACCCAACCAATCAGCTCCCGTCACCTTATCACCGACCTTGGCTAACGGGGTGAAACTCCATTTCTTATCTGTTTCCAACGGATTCGTGTACTCCCCGCGTTTCAGGAATACCCCGGTCATCTTGTCCAGGTCATTTTGAAGACCGTCAAAATTCTTTGATAGCAAACCGGGCCCCAACGATACCTCCAGCATGTGATCCTCGAATTCCACCAAAGTGCCGGGCTTCAATCCCCGCGTACTTTCAAAAACCTGCACATAAGCAATATCTCCCACAACCTTAATAACCTCGGCCATCAACCGCTCGTTTTCAAGCTGTATAAAGCAAATCTCATTCTGAGATACCGGCCCTTCGGTACGCACAAGTACAAGGTTGGAAATAATACTATGAACTTTTCCTTGTGTCTTATTCATATTTCAATTTGTAAATTATTCTGATTCTTCAATCTCCTAATCGGCAATCATTCAATCACCCAATTACTTAAATTCTTCCGCGAACTCGAAACTCTTCCTGAACTTATCGACAACCTCCATGAAGACCTTGCGTCCAGATTCGGAACTCATCTTGCTCCACCTCTCGACAATCATCAGTTCGAGCATAAAACTCAAAACTTTCTCTATGGAAAAATACTCGTAAACAACAGACTCCTCGATAAAATCCCAAAGCAACAAATCCAGCCCTCGTTCCCGTTCAACAAGATTCGTATTTCCTACCAACGAGATCACCCTTTCCACGTACGGATATTCCATTGCCAACCCGAAATCTTTCGAATTCGAAGTTCTCAAAGCCTTGGAAAAAGCGTTATCACCGATAATCTCCGGGGCAACCTCTTTCCCGTACTTCTTACAAGTCAAGGCGGTTACCAGATTCTTCACGTTCATCGAAAACTCCGTGTAATTTCGGATAAACTTATTATTACACTTCATCAGGTAATCATAATACATCCAACTCAACACGTTCTCCGGAGAAACGTCATATTTCAAATGTTCTCCTTTAAAGTCCGCGATAAATTGTTTGAGATAAACAGGTAAAGAATGAACGGGTTCGGTGATTTCGTCTTCCAGACGTTGGATGGGATACACTGTTTCAAGATTGGTGTCGGGAGCCATTTTATTCAGCAACCGCAAGACTTGTTTATTATCGGCAGGTAGGAAAAACAGTTCCATCAACTTTACATCCTCCTCCTTCAATGCCCCCTGCGCTAATTCCCGAAACCCATTCACGGATAACGCTAATTTGCGATCATCCCAAAAGACCTCCGGTAGTCCCGCAATCAAACAGTAGTAGTTATTTTTAAATATCATATCATCCATTCTGTGATTCAACGATTTCATGATTTATCGATTTCATGATTCCGCTCAAGGCTATCACGCAATCTCAAATCACTTAATCATTTAATCCTTAAACAACAGTTTCTTCGTGAAGCCTTTCATATATTGGTTAAAGAAAGCTTCAAACAGCTTCTCGGAAAAAGCGATCTGGAAACCGCCATCTTTAGGCTGAACTACAAACTCATCCTCCAGATTACCCACTTTCACGGCAAGTCCTTTATCCAACAATTCCTTATACTTGGCAGCCACGAACGACTCGAACTTCGCCTTCTCGTCCTCGGAAAGGAGCACCTCCATGTTCAGATTTCCCCCGGCAACATCCCACTTCTTCACGATTGTCATGACCAACTCTTGGATAAAAGCTTTCTCCTCGAAACCGATCTTGGCAACGTTGCCCGCAACATCCCCGGCAACCAGATTAGTAATGGCCTGTTTCAACGCCGTGATCGCCTGACGGGCGCTCAACGTCATTTCCGACTCGGCCTTCTTTTTTAGATTTGAAACCTCCGTTTCCGCATCAGCATTCATCTGTGCTGCTTTCGCTTTCGCATCGGCAATAATCTTTTCGGCCTCTTGCTTTGCCTGGTTGATGATATTCTCTGCCTCTTGGCGAGCCTTATCTACCCCCTCATTGTAAAGCTTTTGGGTCAAAATATCTAATTTATTCTCCATACTAAAAAACGTATTATATAATTAATATATCAATGTAAACTTTTAAACATCAACTCTCAACAAATGTGCCAGCTTTCCAGAAAAACGGTGTCAAGGTATTAAAAAACATTGACAATAACAAATAAAAACTACATCCTCGAACGTCAAAAATAAATCCTTTTTCCACAGCATACGTAATCCTTCGCAAAGAGTTATAAATCAAAAAGCCCCACGAGAAGGAGATTTCAAAAAGGGCGTGCCCAAAAGACACGGCTCCACATTCAACATTCGGACATTACACCCTCCCTCCTCGACGTTTATCCCATCGATACTTACACCAAGCCACCACGACCGAACTGATCACCCCTCCCACGACACTCAACACCCCCGCCACGAAATCATTTGCCAACTGTGAGAAAAATGCATTCAGACTCAGCGTGAAAAATATTCCGGTAAAGAAATATACACTCATCATAATTTCAATAATTTAATCGTAAATCACCGAATTACTCAATAGTCAAATTCCGACTATCCGACACGCACTTACCATTCTTCGTGGTTGCGAAACAATATGCGTTCACCTTCGTGTGATCCCAACCTTCCGGAAGAGGAAGCACGGTACTTCCACTCTCCCCGCGACTTCTCAAGGATACGAGTTTTGCCCGTTTCAAAGTACTCTCGAACAACACACCATACACCAGATCATCTGCCAACGCAAAACCGCTTTCTTCTTCCTGTATCTCCTGCGTGAACAAATAGTGACTGTCTTCCGCACTGTACGTCAATGAAACGTTTGGCGCATCCTGAAAACCCGTTGCCACTTTCATTTGCTCGTAATCAACCGTAGCCACGTGCTTCTCATCCACGCTTACCGCTCCCATATTCATCGAAACAAACGCATTCGAAGTAGTACCTTTCCCGATCCCCACGAATCCTTTCCGTACCACCGGCAACAAACAACGAGACAACTCGATCAGCACCTTCATCCTCGCCCGCTGATCCAACACCTCCGGGGTCGGGTTATCCTTTCTCGAAAAAATCTTCGCTTTCGCAATATTCTGCTTGTTCACGTAGCACATTGTCACGTTACCAACGGACTTCGTAGCCTTACCTAATAAATAAGAATTAAACTTTGCCATAACTAAACAAATTAAAAATTAATAATTGAAAATTGAAAATGAACTTTACATCCCTCGTATGGGCCCTACACGATAAATGCAAATCACTTCATCATAAAATAAACGCAAGTTCGCGTGCAAAAAAACAACTTGTAACTTGCAAACCTGTAACCTGCAACTCGCTGCAGGCGATCAATAATACTTCATCCAATCACACAACTGTAACGCCGGTCCCGGCTCAACCTTCCTCGAACTCACATCCGAATGTCCCACGATATCCCGGATCGGGTAATATTCCGTCAACAAATCACACACCTCCTCCAACACCCGCTCCTGCACATCCGTGTAGCGATGCCAATACGTTACCTCCTTGTCCGAATCTTTCATGTACACGTCTCGAATCGGCACCTCCTTTCCACATTCTGCCACAAACCGGCCTCCTTCCGAACGAAGCTGTCCCAAGTTATCCAACTCGATTCCGATAGAATAATGATTCAGTTCAGACCTTCCCTCGTAGCAACTCTTTCCTGCATGCCACGCCTCGATATTAAACGGTACCAACTGTATCACCTGCCCGTCTCTCCCGATTATCAAATGTGCCGAAGCCTTTACATCCGCCCGAATCAGGAAATTTGCCGATGACATGGCATCCCGACCTGCCGTGTAATGTAATATAATCATATCCGGCCCTGCTACTCCTCGTCTATTCTTCGGACACTCCAGTTGCACAACTCCCTTCCCGACTAACCTGTGCCTTACAATTGAAAATGGAGAATTGAAAATTGAAAATGAATCCATCTTTTAACTTTTATCTTTTAGTTTTTAACTTAAAAATGGCTTCTGCCATTTTTTCCCCGCTTCTCCCGATCACGTATCCGCCCAGCCCAATCTCCAACAAATCCCAAAACCGGGAAGTATCCGCCAGTATAGGCAAACTCGTGAACGTCCCCACAAGTACAATCACCGCAAACGTCAACATCACCAATGGCCGCCAAGATCGCTGCAACCAGTTTCCACTCGCTTCTGCCCGTACCACACTTGCCTGAGCCTCCACCATTTCCCGTTCCCGCTCGTACACCAACTCCTGCATTTTAGCCTCCAGTTCCTTCTTCTCCCTTGCCGGGAGAGTCAACCCGCCGATCAACCCGCCGATAGCATTGACAACATCCGTTATCGGCTTCATACCTCTCGTTGCAAACGTACATACTGGCTCGTCGACACCTGCTCCCCATCGGGGGAAACAAAGAAGCAATACAAATGCAACGTCTCTCCATCCCACCCCTTCATCGGGAAACGTGCCAACCCATCCTTGCGCAAGACACGGGAGCATTCAATCACTTCCGGTGAAAACGGACGCTTCTCGTGCAACACAACCAACATCAACCGATCGTCATCTTCTTCCCACTCCAAAGAATAATTACTACTCCATTGCAACACTACTTCACCCCGTTCGTCCACCGCCCCTCTCAAATGGCGTCCCCTCTCCCGCTTTCCCGCCGAAAATTGAAGTTGAGAAAAATCACCAATACTTCCGTTGGCTCTGAATGCTTTCAAATTCTTCTCCATGTAAAAACTATAACCACTGGCACTCTTTCCTTGCGCCGAAATACTCAAAACTCTTTTTAACGGAGTCTCTTTCAACCTCTGGTAAAAACGGATTGCGACCAAAAACCTTGTTCTCATTTCCAATTGCTTTTCCGTATTGGGATTATTCGACTTTCCCTGAATCCTCACGAACGACTTGCCTCGAAGATTGTAAAAAACACAATTTCCCAAGCGCCCTCTTAATCCTAGATCATTTTTAACAGATGCCATAATCTTTCATTTTTTAATAAATACTATCAATAACACGCTCTCGCTTTTCTGATTACAAAACTACTCCTCCGCCCGAACTTCATTACTACACGTGTCCCCCACACGTAGTTACTTTATTCACAACTCACTAATTATCAATAATGCTTTTTTCGAAATATTCCCCTCAGAAACATCACAAACGAACAAGGGTAGAACAAAAGCATGAAACTTTCATTCTACCCTCACCCTAGTTAACGCTTCCGGACATCCTTCTCATCCCGGGCTCGCTCAATCAGAAAAACCAACTGTTTCAGGAACACGACCACCTCCTTCTTTCTCTCAAAGATATCACGCTTCAAATCCCGGTAATTCGGAAGTTTCATCCCAAATACCTGTTCCATAAGCTTGATAATTTCGTCATACTCCATCAAATTCCCCCTCGGAGACCACAACACTTTCGCGAGACAAATCCCCAAAGCCAATTCCGCAACCTCCATTTTAACATTCTCCGACTTCCAGATCGCTAATGCCCCGTCATCCAGATGCCCCACGAACCATTCCGGGTTCTCCACCCGTTCCCGTACCAGCCGAATTTCCCGTTCCTCCCGACTCAATACCGCATACAGGCACCAGACGACCCTTACATTTTTTTCCAGCCTCGTTATCGGCTTGGTATATCTCGTTCCAAACCTGCAACCGGATATGAAGACTCTCCAAGCCACGCACCACCTCGCTATAATCCCGCACACTATCGCTCCATACCACCAGATCGTTCACGAACTCCAGAATCATCAACTCGACATCCTCGTCCATCATCTCTTGAGTATCCCCTTTTAACCAAGAGAACAGCCTTCCTTTCAACAAATGTTCCATAACAACATCATTTTAATTTTATAACATAAAAAAGCCCCGGGAACTCATCTCCCGAGGCATATCATTCATCGTAATTATTAATCACAACACGATCTAATCGACAATCAAAGAACTCATTACTCCTGCTTCCTTCGACTTTAAAAATTTTTCCAATAATTCAACTTGTTTCACCGAATGTATATCCCCGGAAACATGATCGATCAGTTTTGCTGTTGCCAATTCCTTTGCTCCATGCAATGCAACATTTCCGTAAAAACCGACAAATGACAACAAATTCACCTGTATCCGGCATCCCCGACGCTTTAACTCCCGCACTCGTTCAGCCAAACGTCCAGCATAAAACGGATAACGCTCCGGATGTGCAAGCACGGGTACGTATCCTTTATTTTGCAAGCGAAAAACGACCTCTTCAAAAGAAGGTGACGGGGCGACAAAACTGTGTTCCACCAGAACCTTTCCCCCGTCAAACGAGGCAATACGCTCCTCTTGTATCAAATCCAGCATATACTCACCCACCTTATACTCCGCCCCGGCATCAGCCTCGATCTTGATCCCCTCGTTCAACAAATATCCTTTCAACTCGCTCAATTTCTCATGAATAATCTCCGGCGTGTTCATCGGTGACGGGAAAGATATATGAGGTGTAAAAGAAAATCGTTTTATCCCCAACTCCAACATCTTCTTCACGATCACCACAGAATTCTCAATTCGCTTCACACCGTCATCCAAACCCGGAAGAATATGAGAATGAATATCGTGCTCGTAAAAAAAATACTGTTTACGTTCTCGTTTAAACCAACTCATAAGCGTTACGATTTATTTTTTCTTCTTTTTATCCTTTTCATTCTGCCCATAACCGTAACCATAGCCATAACCATAGCCATAGCTGTAACCATAACGACCGGAACGACTCACCTTGATCCCGTTCACCACAATTCCCAAGTTTGCCAAACGTCCACCTTTTTCTAAATCGGAAATAACTCTCAATCCTTTCTTATCAAGCACATTCGCCCGGATCACGTAAACACAGGCATCCGCATATTCACTCAACGAGAAACCATCGGCCAAAATCCCTAATGGTGGCGTATCCAAAATAATACACGAGAATTCTTTTTTCAAATAATCCAACAACTCTCCCATCCGGGAACTTGCGATCAATTGCGTCGGATTCGGAGGTACTGTTCCTCCAAATATCACGTGCAAATTTTCATCCACTTTTTCTATTATCAATTCCGGATCATCCACCATTCCGGCCAAATAAGCAGACAAACCCTTTCTGTTTTCTTTCTTAAAATACTCATTCAACTTCGGATTTCGCAAATCACAACCGATCACGATCACCTTTTTGCCCGCTTTCGAATATGCATTTGCCAAATGGGAGGCCACCAGCGACTTTCCTTCACTAGGAATCGTCGACGAAACCATGATTACCGGAGATTCCTTTCTTTTAATCAAATAATTCAAATTCTCCCGAATCAAGTGCATCGACTCCGACATAACAAAACCCTCCTGCTCGATAGAAGTTCTTCCTTCCGGCAATTGTGGTAAAGTTCCCAGCAAGGGAGCCGCCACCACTTTTTCCACCTCCTCGGCATTCCTCACCTTCGTATCCCACATATCCGCCACGAACATGATCCCCACGGGCAACACCACCCCCAAGAACATCCCGAACAACAATATAAGCATTTTCCTGGGAGCCACCGGATGTTCTCCCGGATCCGGATTTTCGATAATCTTAGCCATCGGTACATACATCAATTTAGCAATTTCCGCTTCTTCCCGTTTCTGCATCAAAAACAAGAACAAATTCTCTTTCAATTCCTGTTCTCGGGCAATGGAACGATATTGCTTTTCCTGAGTAGGCACAGACGTTAACTTTTCCTCCACCAACTGACTTTCCCGCTCCAAACTCTTAATCTTGATATCCAATCCATTCTCCACGTTCGCAATAGCTGACCGGATACTGCTCTTTAACTCCCGAAGCTGAGACTCCAAACCCAAAACAATCGGGTTACTTTCCCGGGCAGACTGCAACAACTTTCCCCTACGGAGAACCATCTCGTTATACTTACTGATACCACTGTTAAGAGTTTCATCCGTCAAACCTAACTGTTCCGGTAATATCCTGAACTCTTCGCCCCGTCTATCCTCCAGATAAGCTCGTACACTCTTCACCACATCCATCTCGGTCCCCAATTTCAACAACTCGGCATCTGTTGCTTTCTTCTGTTCCATCGCAAGGGCCGCATCCGATGTCAAATTAGTCAACTGGTTCGTCTTTTTAAACGTTTCCGCACTATTTTCGATATCCCCCAATTCTTGATTAATAACCCGGAGACGTTCGTTAATAAACTCAACCGTCTTCGCCGATACAAGTTGTTTATCCTCTATGCCGTTTGCGTTATAACGTTTGATCATCGTGTAAAGGAAATCCATTCCTTTATCCGGGTTCATTTCCTTTAACGAAACCCCTACCGCACTCGCATTTTTCTCTAATAAATTTATCTCCAAACGCTTGTGGAAATCCGTGGCCGCCTTCCCATAAGATAACAAATCCACCCGAATCTCATCCCCTATTTGTAATAACGAATCATTTCTCTCCACGGTCATCCGGTACCCCCCCATCGAAATCGTCTGAGAAAAATCTCCCTCGAAGATCACGTTTTTATCCACATCCAATACCTCTATCTTATCCGTATTTTTTGTAACCACGTAAAATGTCGTATCCTTGATATTTTCCGGCAAATCCACAAGTATCCGAAAGGGAGAATCCTTATATAACTTCTCGTCTCTCAACATCTTCTCCCGCGTGTAATCCACGTTCAATTCCAGTTCCTTCACCACGTCCAGTATCAAATTCTTAGACTTCAACTCCACGATCTCGTTTTCCACCATCATCGTTCCCTGGAACAATCCCAATTCCTTTAACATCGGGTTTACCCCTACCTCCCCTTTTTTCGAATCGCTAATCATTACTTTCGCTTCCACCTTATACTCCGGTGTCGAACTAAAACAAATATACAGAGCAATCACGGCACACAACGGGATGCTTATGGCAAACCACCACCAACGGACTAAAATCTTATAAAAAAAAGCTTTCAGATCAAAATACTCCTCTTCTTCTGTCTGTAACAAATTATTATCTTGATTGGTCATCTTCATACATTATTTATTCAGAAACTACTTTGTCAAGGTAATCAAAGCCACAATCGTCGACAAACTCGACAAGATATAAGGCAAGAACGTACTGACACTTCCCCCGGCAATCCGTCCCTTGTTCGGTTCCACGTAAACCACGTCATTTTGCTGTAAATAAAAAAACGGGGAATCGATAAAATCACTGGATGTCAAATCAATCCGGGCAAAAACCTTCTCATCTCCTTGCTCTCGCATGACCAACACGTTCTTTCGTTTCCCGTTAATCTGCAAGTCTCCGGCCATCCCCAATGCATCAAACAAAGACACACGTTCGCTAACCACCTTATAACTCCCAGGACTTTTCACTTCTCCCAGTATCGTCACTTTAAAATTCTGGAATTGAATCGTCACGATCGGGTTTTTCAAGTACTCCGACAACTTCTCTTTCAACATTTCTGCCAACTCGTTTCTCGAAATTCCCACGACCTTCAATTTTCCCAACACGGGAAAATCAATCTCTCCGTTCTTATCCACGAGATACCCCCTCGGGATTTGCTGAGTAGAAGTTGTATTCACTTCACGCCCCAAACCGATCATTGGTGTATTAAAAGGCAGTGCGGATTCCAGATCATCACACGACACGATAATCGACAACAAATCATCCGTGTGAATCACGGTCTTATATTCACACTCCGCTTTTATCCGCTTGTTTACATCAACATCCTGTAAGTATACCACTTTCTTACTTGAAGCACACGAAGCAAACAATCCCACGGCCAATACCAACATGATCACGTTTCTCATCAAATGCATATTTTCAATTATTTACAGATACAATTTTTTATCTCACTCACAATATAAGCCACATCCTCGTCCGTCACGCAAGGCCCGGCCGGGATACACAATCCTTTTTCAAACAACTTTTCCGAAGTTCCGTCCACGTAACAAGGATTCTTTGCAAACACCGGCTGCAAATGCATTGGTTTCCAGAGTGGCCGGGTTTCAATTCCCTTACTATCCAAGAACACTCTCAATTCTTCACAATCCACACCAGTCTCCTCTTTATCTATTAGTATTGTACATAACCAATAATTTGCATTAAATCGCTTATCAGGATTTGATTTTAACTCGATCCCCTTCACGTTGGCAAATGCCCGTTCATACAACTCATGTACACGACGATGGTGAGCCACGTGCTCTTCCAACACGGTCATCTGTCCCAACCCGATCCCGGCACAAATATTACTCATCCGATAATTATAACCGATCTTCTCATGTTGATAATAAGGATACGGTTCCCGGGCCTGCGTAGCGTAAAACATTGCCGCCTTTTTGGATTCTTCATCAGGTACCACCAAGGCACCTCCACCAGAGGTAGTGATCATCTTATTCCCGTTAAAACTCAACGCCCCGTATACCCCGAAAGTACCACATTTCAGTCCCTTGTATTCTGATCCCAATGCTTCTGCAGCATCCTCTAATACTGGAATCCCATATTTCTCGGCCACAGCACAAATCTCATCCATCTTTGCCGGCATCCCATACAAGTGTACTGGAATAATCGCTTTCGGCTTTCGCCCGGTTTTATTCATTCGGTCTCGTATAGCTTCCTCCAACAACACGGGATTCATGTTCCAGGTATCCTCTTCCGAATCCACGAAAACAGCCGTTGCCCCCAAATAAGTCACTGGGTTCGCCGATGCACAAAACGTGAAACTCTGGCAAATCACCTCGTCACCCGCTTGTACTCCCAACAATATTAATCCCAAATGCAACGCCGCAGTCCCCGCACTCAACGCCACCACCTGTTTCCCCTCATTTTCAACCAAGAAGTCCCGCAGGGATTGCTCGAAGGCATTCACGTTCGGCCCCAACGGAACCACCCAATTCGTATCAAACGCCTCTTTAATAAAGTCTTGTTCTTTGCCACTCATGTGTGCCAGGCAAAGATAAATTCGTTTTCGATCCATACATGTAAACAGTAAACGTCCCGCCACGGGCCATCACGAGATTTATTCATCCCGTCCCGCTTGAAACTCTATATTGAAAAATTTTTAATGATTATTCTACGTACAATTCTTTTATTCTTTGCAGTTCCCGTTTCAAATAAGCATCCAACCACACATAATACATACTGATTTTCCCGTCTTTTTCCTTTTCATTTTCCAACTTCTCTTTCAATTCCACTCCACGTTGAAACACTTCTTTTCTTATTGGATTAAGGCGTTGTAAAATTCCCGTTCCCTTAATATTTTTCAATCCTGTTGCATTTATATAATACCTCATATCGCCATAAGTTGCAGCGACAAGTATTTTTTTCAATTGAAGTGAAAAATTGCAGATAAAAGATTTTTTAGCACCGCTCCCCGAGACTATCGAAGGTAACTCTCCAGAGACAGACAACCACACGGGAATCGCCACCGATGTCAAGGGGAAACCCACAAATGTCCACATCGTAGTCATTCTCGGATCTTCTCCATCTCTCACCCCTTGAATAACGGCAGCAGCCCCCGTAGAATAACGATTTATACAATCTTGAAAATACATGTAATGCTTCTCATGTTCCCGTGCATTTCCAAAATCCTGAAGTTTCTGCTCGCTCAAAGAATTTTCCAAAGAAAGACAAATAGAATCCAAGAAAAAATCAATACTTAATTTTTTGCCTTTTTCACGTTCCAAAATCCTTTCAACTGTCCTATAACGTATGTATCCATGCCCCTTCCCGAACAGACCAGATAAAGAATAATTCGTTCGGATTAAATAACCACAAGGTGCAACTTTCGAATCATTCACGTCATAACGAATATATGTAAAATTATTCGTTTCAAAATACGCTCCATTCCCCCTTGCATCGACAACGCCAAAATTTACCCGGAAACTATGAGGTTTTGGATAATTCTTTAAAAAAGACTCAAACTCCTCTACAGAAGCACAATTCAACAAAGCCTCTTTCATGAAAATCCCCGATTTATTAATTTCAACACGAAGCGAATCGTGCAAATTTCCGGAATCAGTACTCATAATCCCAAACCCCGTTGAATTATATCCCATCCAGATCGTTGTATTTTTTTCGTATCCGGCATTCACAACTGCCATTGCAGAATATTTCCCTTCCGACAAAAAAATTACTTTCTTGTTTAGTTGATTTTCGTTATCAAAATGCTTCCACATTAACGGACGACCGTCTTGCGTGACTTTACCGGAAACAATAACAGATGTGCAAGCTTCTATCTGGTTACCTATCCCCTGAAACAACAACAAAAAAAAATAAATACCTGATCATCAATCTCTAACATTCTTTGCCGCAATCAACTTTGCTTCTATTTCCATTTCTGTACTTTGGAGCACAATCGTTGAATCTTGTTTACTTTTCACAATTGTAAAATCAGCAACTGATCTTTTCAAAATAGTACCAGCTCCGATAATAGATTTTCGTCCAACATGAACCTCATCAAATATTGTAGCATTTATACCAACAAAACTTTGCTCGCCAATAAATGAACTTCCTGCTATTGTTGCTTTTGCCCCGATAAAACAATGATCCCCAACTTTTGTAGATGGACCAACCCATACCAGTGCTTTCGCAAAAGTATTTGTTCCAACTTCTGCACCAAAATCAATAACAGCCAAATCACCAATCCAACAATTATCCCCTTTCAAACTTCCATTCAATACGGCTGTTGGAGAAACTAAATTGGCAAAACGGAAACCATTTTGCTTTAACCCTTCATAAACATTTCTACGAATTTGATTCAAATTATTCCACAGGATAGCCACAAACAAATAATCTTTTCCTTTATCAATAACTTCATCCAATGACTCTATTGCAAAAAGTGGTAAACCGCAATACGTTTCAGAAGTCATAAATCGCTTATGAATAGCAAAACCCACGACATGAAACAAATTATATTTCGAGATAAAACGATAACAAGTTTTCGCCGTAGTACTATTACCAATTATTACAATATTATCCATTCAGTCTTTATTAAAAACAGCCTCACTTTCAAGTATAATTGGTTCAACATCAACATCTCGTAAAAACACATACGGTTTATCATATTTGAAACAAGGCGCACCACTGTTAACCATATGTCCTCGTAAAATCTCTATAGTATCAGAAATCAAATCAAAACCGACTTCTGCCATGATTCCAGTATAAGCCATATGCCTAATATTAACTTCTGTAACCTTCAAATTCCCCGCCACGTCTTCCTTCAAATCAAATGACAAAACCCCATGAGCTTTCGTTTGCAATTTGTTACAAACATAGCGAATACAATCATCACAGAATGCCAAAATTCGCTCATCGTTTAAAAAACGGCCAAAAGAAGTATTTCCTGTTACTTTAGACGGAGCCACGTTTGCCATAACATACTCTACACATTCCAAAGAGGCTCCTTTAAGCAATACATCATTATAATAAAGCATTTGATTAGCTAAATGTCTTCCCACAAGGAACTCGCTAACAGTAAATGCCTCTATATCGGAATGAATTAAAAGCCACGATTTATAACTATTTAAATCCTCCAATTTTAAGGAACCCAATCCACCTGAACCCTGTGTTGCCCGAATCCAACAAGGAAAACCGATTTCTTTTTCAACTTCTTCATAACGAGGATTATGTTGCGTTATCTTTATTGTCTTGGGAATAAAAGACGTTCCTTGCAAGATATCCGCCATCAAAGCTTTATCCATCAACGTTAATGCCAAACTTTTAGGAGGCAAAAATGTATGACACGGATATTTCCCATTTTTCATGTAGTAATCTCCCCAAGCGATAATTTCTTTTTCCGGCTGAATAAAAGCATAATCAATTCGATTCTCTCGCACCAAATTTTCAATAAAATACCAATAATTCTCATCCGAAGCTTTCGGGCTAACATGATATTCATCTACTAAACCGGACATGTAGAAACCAATCGCTTTAGGATTGGAGTCAATACCCACGATACGCATTTCTGGATATTTCTGCTTAATCACTTTAGCTATAGAACGCGGAGTAGGTCCTCCGATTCCACTAATTAAAATTGCATCCATACAACAAATATTATATTTTCTAATTGACTTTAACTTTATCTCGTCGAAGTACATCTAATGGTATATTCTTATCTGGATCAGGAAGATATACCACATCTTCTCTTTTTAACACCTTCAATACCGTTTGTAACATGATTTTCACATCAAGTATCAAAGATATCTTATCCACATACTGCACATCTAATTCTAAACGTTCTACCAATGGTAGATTATTACGCCCTGACACCTGAGACAATCCTGTTATACCAGGCCTCACAGTATGACGCAACCGTTCCCGTTTCGTATAATAAGGCATATACTTGACAAAAAGAGGTCTAGGTCCGACAAGAGCCATGTCGCCCTTTAATATATTGATCAATTGAGGTAATTCATCGATTGAAGTTGCACGAATAAAACGTCCCATTTTCGTAACACGATCTTTACCAGGCAACCAATTCCCATTTTTATCTTTATCGTCATTCATTGACTTGAATTTCAATATTTTAAACACCTTGTCATCTTTTCCTATCCGTTCTTGTTCAAAAAATACACCTGCTCCATTATTGGCAAAATAAAGTAAAACCATTATACACAACAGAAATGGAAATAGAACAATTAAAGCGACAAAAGCAATACAAAAATCAATCAATCGCTTAAAAAAATGAGCATACATATATTCACATATATTTTGACAATATATTCTTCAAACCTTTTCCTGCTGGCATCTGCCATACTCTAGCTCCCCAATCATGATTACCCTCGATCAAAATTGGACCATCTTGTTTTATAGCAACATCCCAACCGATCGATTTATTATCCTGATATTTAGATGCTGCTCTAATACATAGTTCTCTCACCTCATTCCAATATGGAATTTGGAAACCTTCAATTTTCATATTTGATATGGGGTGTAACTCATAATCTGGTACGGTAATATCAAATGACACGCCTTGAGATTCTATTTTACCATTTGTAATATTTATTTTAGCCGCAATTCCCCCTGAAGACAAATTATCCGTATTTTTATAAATACCCATTCTTAAACTAGCTCCTATTATTTCAACGGTCCCCTTTTCTGTTAATTGTGTAATAAAACGTATCGTATTTAAACTATTCGGTGCTAAACGTTGTAAGTTTTCATGTTGATAAACGAACTCCTCTAAAATATCAAAATGCAATTCCTTCGCTAACTGTCGTATACCTTGAGGAGTATATTCTTGTACTTCAAAAATTTTCACATTCCGTCCACCTCCTCCCGTTGATGTTTTTAGCACAACTTTTTCTTTCCCTTTAACAAAATTAGCCACACTCATTTCCGTCGCAACAAGCGGATTTATCCACATCCTCCCCAAAAATTCCTTATAAGCATCAAAAAATTTTATCTTATCTGATAACATAACACGCTTTTGAGGAGGATTATTTTTTTTCTGATATTCATACATAAATCCCATCGAAGCATATTCACTCCGTTGTTCCATAGACTTATTATAAAAACCATAATAATAATACTCGTGAAAAGCTGTACCAAGCTTCAATGTCGTTCGAAACATATCCAAAACTTGATGCCATTTAGATATGCCATAAACTTGCTTTACAAAATTACGATGGACTTTTAACTTACCCCAATCTGTAATCTTTAGATAATAACAAAAATAAATAAGGTGTTTCATGATTTTCCTATATCCATTAACGAATTTAATTCAGAAAAGACACAACATACTTCACTACTAAATACAAATCAATTCCTTACAACAAACTTACTCTCAAGACTTGATTTATAAGTATAAGCCCCAAAAGCAATAATAGGCAGTAAATACAAATAGGAATACCAGAACATCCAAGCCCGATGTAGAAAAATGATAACAATAATGGGTAAAAACAAAAGTAAAAACTTCATTTTAACCCTCATGAATATCACCCAAAACGTGATAATCACCAAAAACAAACCGATAAAACCACTATCATACAAGAACTCTCGGTAATCAGCTAAAACTGTTTTTGAGTCAACCTCTAATGCAAAAGTTCCATGCCCCCACAACAACGAGGAAAAAGACGATTGCAAAAATTTATTATATATAAACAACGCCGTCTCGTTCGTTCGGTTATCCAATATACTCTTTTCCTCTCCAATATTCCGTCCTATTGAATACTCCCAGATCGTATCTAACAACGTATTGTCCACAACGAATAAAAAAATAATCAATAATAGAATCGTACAAGCATACCATTTCCATTGAAATTTTCTGATAACAAAAATATTGTACATCTCCAAGATCGCTAAAATCATGAAAAAAGCCGTTGAAAAAGTCAAACAACCACAAATAATTAAAATCGGTGTTCGTCTCCCGTACAACATCTTTTCTATACAAAGAGTTAATCCCAATAAAATACCAAAATGCCCTGGCTCTGTCATAGGGCCAGCAACTCTAAGAAATTGGAATCCACCTATATCAAAAATAATGGTATCATACGAAAGAATAAAACCATACATTTTATATACGATCTGTTTATTCAGATGGGCTGTAGAAACCGGCTCTAATTCAATATAAGGCAGAGCATTAGGCGGAAGAAAAAGCAATAAGACAGTCAAAACAATAGAGCATACGGCAAAAAAAATCATTATCTTTCTAAAATAACCAAATGTGATATAATACACTTGATTATCTAAAAATATAATAAACACCAAGGTCAAAAGAGGCAAAAACACTTTTGCCTCCCAAGAATGATCCCCCAACGGTAGACCAAAAGCTATTCCCAATAACAAGAAAAGCAAGCAAAGAATATATCGTTGTTTTGTAAATACTAATTGTCCTTGAAGATATGACAAAGTAAAAATCAATATCATCAAAAACAATGATAAATAATGCAAAATAGCCTCCAAAGGCAATAATCTTATTACCGGAGGATTTATCATGACAAACAAACAGAAACATAAAAACAACGCTCCTGCTTTTTTCACACTTATAGAAAAGAAATCTTTCATCTATTTACTTGCAGAAGATTTGTCCTTATGATATTGTAAAAAGAAATCGCACTTTCAAATTTCAACAAATACGCTATGCCAAAATATACGATTCCATAAATTAATACCTGAATTAACAACAATAAGATATTATCCAACTCCAAGAATAATCCTCCCCAATAAGTTATTACACCAACACCTATTGCTAACAAATAACTTGACAAAATATCCTTTACTTGCTCCCAGAATCCATATTGAATAACTCTCCCGGAAATAATACCATTTATCAGAAAATGCAAGTAACCGCTTAAAGCCACCGCCCACATCATCTGCATAATACCGAATTGCATCCCCGCAACGATAAACAGTATACTTAAAACCCGTTTCCCCGCTTGTACGAAAAAAAACAATTTACTCTTTCCGATAGATTTATATACATTCGTGTTCACCGTATTTAACGTGTACACCATCCCGAATATACACAGCAATTGAAAATAAGGAACCGACTCTTCCCATTTACTCGAATATAGAAAAACAATCAACGGCCGAGCGATAACGATAAGCAATGACATTAAAGGAAAAGTCAAAAACGTTATCATTTTGACATTCTTTTTCACCCCCATTTTCAACTTATCAACATCCCCTTGCAATTGCGAAAAAACAGGGAAAGTTACCTGATTTACAATTTGTGATAAACTCGATGTCGGAATCTCCTCCAATTGTTTAGCTTGCGTGTAAAAACCCAAGTCACGAGATGAAAAATAGCGACCTATCAAAAGTGCTTGAATATGCGTATATAACGTTTCAACCAAATTAGCCGATAAAATTAACCCTCCATAATTAAATAACGATTTAAACGATGACCAACCAAAGCATAAACTTGGACGCCACTTCCCGCAAAACCATAACAATATAGAGGTCATACAACTAATAACAAGCATCTTAATGACCAAACTCCAAACCCCGTAATTCATATAGGCAAAAATAATCCCGACAACAGCTCCAATTAAGGTTGCCAACAAATTTACTTTTGCCAATATTTTAAATTGAAGTTTTTTAATCAATAACGCATTCTGTATAACACAAAAAGCATTTGTAATTAACACAAATCCCTGCACGCGCAACACTTCTTGTAACAACGAGATCTTATAAAAATTCGCTATAAAAGGAGCTATTATATATAATCCTCCGAATAACAATACCGCTAGAAATAAATTCCAATAAAAGACAGTCGAAATATCTACCTGTGTTACTCCTTGTTTTTGAATTATAGCTGAGGCAAAACCTCCATCAATAAATGTATTTGAAATAGCGATAAAAACCATTAACATCCCGATACACCCAAAATCTTCGGGCAACAACAATCTCGCTAATACCAAATTCGACGTAAAAGATATCGACATTGTCCCAAAACGTTGAAAAGCACTCCACAACATTCCGGATATGGTCTTCTCTTTCAGGGATTGTTTTGTCATAAACCAATCAATTATACCACATTTACAAGTTTCATCCTTTTTAACCAATCCATTCACACATCAGGTCCTACCCTTTCTTAACCATTGTCAAAATTTCATCCGTGTATTCACCCAATGCTGGACCTATCAACTGGTAAACTCCGGGAGAATGTAAATTCAATTCTATTAATACAACTTGCGAGTCCTCATCCACAGTAAAATCCCACCCCACAATACGTGTATAAGGCAATTGCAAATGCATTTCTTTCGCCTTTCGAACAATCTCTTCATATTGCGGAACTTGTATCCCCTCGTATTTGACCCCGAAATCATTGTAATCATATCTACCCGTTGGTTTTATACTATACGCCGGGGCTTTCAATCTTCCGTCCGGACTTATCTCACAAAACACCCCTCCGACAGAAACATTATCAACTAAAGCATCTTTCCGCCCCATCCTCAACAAAGAGGTCAAAACCACAACATCTTCTTCCCGACGAAACGTGGTCAATCGTACTGTATTCAAAGAAGTAGGATTCAATTTGCTCAATATGGCATGTTGGCGAACCACCTCTTGCACGATATAATTCTTTTTGTATAAATCAAACAACTTTTGAACAGACAATCCTTTACACGTTGTCATACCGTCAGAGGAAGAAAAACGTATCACGCTCTTTCCTTGGGATGTCTCCATGGCTTGCTTGATCACCGCATCTGAAAGATTATTACAGATACTCAAAGCTTCTTCTTTCGCTATAGGCTTTCCTCTTAGATAATAAAAGCCATTAATATTTTTAACTATTGTTTTCGGTTGAAGCATTTCAGGAAATAACCTCTCCGTGAAATTTTTATCCGCATATGCCTTCGAAACTGTTCGATCATTAAGCATAGGAACAATTTGAGCATAATATAACCCCAGAGGAATATATTTAGGAGTAAACACCCCGTTGATTGAAGAATAATATTGATGCCATCGGGGATTTATCCGCTTTCCTAAAAGTTTTTCATAATAAGAATTTATATCTTCCTTTTCCTCTTTTGACAATTTCTTCAATTTTATCCCGACAATCATCTCTCGGTACATCTTTCTTTTCTGATATTTCACCCATTCCTTCGTGGCACTTTCTAAAATTTGTTTTACAATATTTTTCATATTAACAAGAATATCTTATTTTGCATCAATTCTTTTTATTGGATGAGACTTTACATATTCTATCACTTCATTAGTCCTTTCTCCAAATAAAGGACCATTATAAATTTGATGGAATTGAATTTCCCCTGAATCAAGATTAATCTCTACAACAATTGGATTTCCTTCTTTATCAATTGCAAGATCCCAAGCTATTAAATTAGCTAATGCAATTCTTTTATGATTATTTAATGCAAATTCTTTTAGAGCATTGTAACAATTTATAATCTGTCCTTTAAAAAGTATTCCAGATGGAGATTCATATACTTTATTCAATTTCTTATCCAAAGCAAAATCATGAAGTCGACCATCATCTTTGATTCCTACAAGAATTCCACCTGAAGAAAGATTATCAACATGCATACCCTTAATACCCATTCTCAAAAAAGATGAAAGAACCGTACATTTACCATTTAAATTAAGAGTGAGCATTCTAATTGTATTTAAAGTATCAAGATTAAAGCGAGATAACTCATCCCCTTCCCTCAAAAAATCTTGAATAATACAATCCCCTTTATTAAAGAAATCATCATTCTTTATGTCTTTACTATTCAAAAATAACACCTTACGACCGCCACCACTAGCAGTTGATGGTTTAATAATAACATTACAATTCAACAATTTAACTTTATCAACAACTTCATCAACACTCAATATATTCCAATCATGATCATAACATACGTTATCTATAACATTTATTATCGTATTACATCTATTCCTAGATTCAATAAAATTTCCAAGAATTGCTTTATGTTGTAAACAAATAGAATATTTACGCAAGTTAAGAGTATATTCAACAAGACCATTATAAATATCTGAAGGAATAAATCTTTCATCAAAATACCCACAAAATCCTTTATAAAAAGAATGCCAATCATGCCTGTGATTACCAGAAACAGATAAATTTTTCCATAAATAATCAATTTTCAACTTTTCATTTGACTTCACTTTATCAAAGGCAAACATTTTATTGTATTTAACGGCAACATTTATATACTTCATCGCCCTTCTTTTATAAAGGAGGTATCCTGCAAGACAAAATATAGACTTTCTCATGCTAAAGATAATTAATTACAAATTAAAATTATAGTCTTCCCATTTTATAAGACACTTTCCCCTCCCTCTCTAAATACTTCCATTCTTCATAACAACTTTCAATCTCTTTTTTCCAACCTTTTTTTATAAATAATTGTCCTGTTCTGTCCCAATAATCATTAAATTCAACTACAAGTGGACCTTCTGGCGTTATCGCAATATCCCAACCGATAGCTTTTAAATAAGGTACTGATTTCTGAAATTGAAGAATTTCTCTCGTTATTTTGTCCCAATTTTCAATTAATACTCCTTCCAAAAGAATTTTATTATTAGGATGGTGAGTTATTGATTGTGTTCTTCTCCATCCATCAAAAAGAGTTACATTATAAATTTTCCCCGTTTTTATATCAACAGCAGCATCGATATTCCCCCCAGCTCCGGCATTATCAACACAAACCCCTGGTTTCCCAAATTTCATCCATATTGCAATAATTTTAGCTTCTCCCAAAGGATGTAGTGTCGTCATAAAACGAACTGTATTAACAGAAGATGAATTAAAAGAATTAAACTGATCGGTTTGATGTATTTTACTTTCAAATATAAGTGGTTCATATTCTTTCAATTTATTTCTCAAGTAAAATTTTTCTCCATTAAAAAGATGTAAAACACATTCTGTCTCCATGTATTCAATATTATCGACAACTAAAACGCCATCACCATGAGATGTTTCTGTACCTTTTATTACACAAGAATGTACATTTTTCAACTTCAATATTTCTAATACAGAATCATAATCATAAGCAATATGGTCATTTTTTATTCTCCCTTCTGGATTATAATAACAATACAACTCTGCTTTTCTAATACCACATGCTTCTAATAATAAATGAGAAAGATATTTATTACGAGCCAATATATAGTATTTTTTAGGATTCAACAAATCCAAACATGGATGCTGCTCCAAAGCTGTTAAAAATGTCTCTCGAAATTCAGGACCTTGCTTTTCGAATTCGAAATCTCGATATTCTTCAATCCTAATCTTTTTTTTCTTTTTGAGATATATAAAATCTTTTAATAAAAAAACTAAACTCTTCCCGGACTCTTGATGAGTATCCCAAAGAAATTTTAGAAAACAATTTATCTTATAAAAAAAACGTTTCATCACCAGACATTTAAAAGTAACTAATCACTCCACGCATAATCACGTAAATAAGCAAAACGTTCCGTCAACTTTCCATTTTTAAGTATCGTTGCCCGCTCAATTACATCACTGGATTCCATTCGACCATTCAAAATATCTTCTATCACATACTTCACGAGCGTTTTTCCAAAATACTCACTCGTATCCAAGGCCAAAGCGTTGGGTAAAGTATCGACAGCCATAACCGTGATATTTTTATCAGACGAAAAAGCTTCTTCCTCCTTTTCCGCATAAGGATTATAATCATAAAACGGGTTCTGATGCGTTGACGCACGAAGAGTTGATTGCACACTCCCCATGATATCACAAGTAACATCTCCGATAACTTTTATCTTAACCTCCGGATTTCGCAAATCTTCTTTTTTCAAATAAACCGGATCTTCAGGGCCCCAATAATGGCAAGATATTAAAACATTCGCAACCTTAGCGTAGGGGAAAAAATTGCTCTTATATAAACTGGGACTCGTGTGAAATTCTTCTCGATCAAAAACTGAAACACCATCCACGTGACACACGATATCAGGCAATTTTACCACAGTATAAACCGGATATTCAAAATCTTCTTCCAAAAACTCTTGCGGTTGAACTCGTTTTATTCCCACCTCATCCAAAAAATGTTGTGCGCCATGTGAAACCCTTCCGTTACCAGTAACCACGATCTTCAAATAAGAATAAATTGGCTTCTTCGCTTCTTCCAACATATAGGACAAAGTGAACCGCTTATCAGGTTTAGGCAATTCAAATGTTCTATTTCGAAGTCCGTAAGCACGTAATGTATTATACACCCCTACAACACCAGCCCACCAACCAAAAGCACATAACCGATGTCCTTTTTCATCAACCAAATACTCGTAATCAGAAAAAGTGATCCCCAATTCCATCATTCTCTTTAACAAGGGTTTATTATATGGTTGCATCTTTGCGATATGGCCAAAAAAGAAATAATGCTTATTGGGGATTAACGATGCGATATCAGCTTCTTTAATTCCCAAAAGTACATCACAATCATCTACTCGTTCAACAAGCTCGATTCCCCGACACATATACTCCTCATCAGAAAACGCACGAATATCACTCTTTTGCACTACAAATTCACATCCTGGAAATTCATGCACTAAAGCAACAATTTCATCCGGAGTTAAAGCAACTCTATTATCTTCAGGAATTTTTGTTTCTTTTATAAGACCTATTTTCATAATATCACCATGTAAATAATACCCTAGTTTTTATATTGACGACATATTCAACTTCAAAACAATTCATTGCCTTCCTATAACGACTCTCTCTCTTTGATCCAACCTTTCATACACCGAATTCTTCGACTTAAACTCCGGCACCACCTGTTTCATCAACCGTACAGTCTCCTCCACCTTCACCGCTAACGCCAATTCGGCTAATTTATCATAAGCACCCACGATCTCGTCCCGACAATACTCTTTCACTCGTGCCACTCGTATTTTGGAATGCCCCGTCGGAATTGTATTTTCTTCATTACTCAACACCTCTTCATACAATTTCTCCCCGGGACGTAACCCGATAAACTTAATCTTAATATCCTCACCCGGAACGTATCCTGCCAGTCGAATCATTCTTTCTGCCAGATCAACGATTTTCACGGGTTCTCCCATGTCAAAAACAAAAATCTGATTACCGGTACTCATTGTAGCTGCATCCATCACCAGACGGCAAGCTTCAGGAATCGTCATGAAGAAACGTGTTATTCTCGGGTCCGTAACTGTCACCGGACCTCCCTGCTCAATCTGTTTCCGGAAATACGGGATCACACTACCGTTACTTCCCAGCACGTTCCCGAAACGAGTAGTCACGAAGCGAGTACATCCCTCAATTTCTCTCCTTTCCAAGGCTACCCCTAAACTCTGCACGTAGATCTCGGCCAAGCGTTTGGAGGCTCCCATCACGTTGGTAGGATTTACGGCTTTATCTGTAGAAATCATCACCATCATTTCCACCCCGTACTCCACGCAAAAATCTGCCACCAATCTCGAACCGATCACGTTTACCCGCACGGCCTCGCAAGGATTCTCCTCCATTAGCGGCACATGCTTATAAGCGGCCGCATGAAATACTACCATCGGGTGATATTTCTCGAAAGCCATTCGCAAACGTTCCTTTTGACGAACATCACCGATAAAAGGCGCGAACTTCAAATCGGGGAATTTTTTTTCCAATTCAAGACGAAGTTCGTGCATCGGAGTTTCTGCATTATCAAACAAGACCAAATGACTAACTCCAAAAGTTACTAATTGGCGACATAATTCACTACCGATACTCCCTGCTGCCCCTGTAACCATCACCACTTTATCTGCAAAATTTTTGGCTATCTCTCCCGTATTTATCTGGATCTCATCCCGTCCCAATAAATCTTCTACTCGTATTTCACGCACAATTGTCTTTTTCAACCCGTCTCCCAACACATCTATCGGTGGAGACACCAAATTCTTCAACCCGCCATCCTGACAAAAACGAACCAATCGATCCGCCTCTTGACGAGCCTCCTCGTGTGAGGGATACAACAAGCCATTAATGTTACATTTCTTCACGAAATGAATAAAATCTTCCTCTCCCTCAAAATAATAAACCGGTAATTCCGAAATCACACATGATTTCAAATATTTATCCGGATTCACAAAACCCACCACATGATAATGTTTACTGGTATACATCCTCTTTTTTAACGCCACGCTCTTATCTCCGCTTCCGTACACCAATACTCTCGTCTTCCCCGAGCCATACAGCGAAATCACAAAATCATAAACCAGCACAAGGGTTACCCGAAAGCCGACTAAAACCACCGTTGTTACGAGAAAATCAAGTAAACAACAGGCAAAAAGATGGTGATCGAACAATCGCAAATCAGACAAAAGAATCACTACTCCTAAAAGAACCGCTTTCAAAAGTATGGCAAAACCCATCTTCCCAATACTTTTTATTGATGCATGCCGGATAATGTTCTTGTTCACTCCCAGTATCCAGAAAACTAGGAAACTGATCACAACCACCCCCGCCAGAACCACGGCGTAAGCAAATCGGGACAAGTCAACAATAAAATTGTCGACAAAAAGGAGCGTAACAAACGAACTACCAACCGACAAGAATACATCCACGAAGAGAATAGTCCGGTAATTCACGTATTTTTTCCTTTCACACAGGCTATTACATATCGTGTGAATTGAAGACTTCATCTATAAAAAGCTATATTCTTCATTAAAAATTCAAAAGGAGCGTCCCCTCCGGTATTAAAGCTGGTCCGGCATGAAGTACCGTCGAGGGAAACGCTATCGCCAGGGGTTGCGCTCCCGGCATGTGAAGTTCTTTATATAAATTCCTTATTTTCATAACGTTCATGGCACATCGTAAACTCCCGTTGTGCTAAAATACGGAAAGACTTCGCCATGTCATAAACATCATCACCTTCTGTTTTCACAAAACGTTTGATCACCTCTTCTTCCCGTTGTTTCACGGAAACGGCCAGTCGCACCCGTTCTTCAACCAATCGCTCCTGACCATTAGTTGACAACTCTACTTTTCCAACAACATCCTCGTAAAAACAGAATGCATCCCACCACCACCAAGGCATCAAATCGTCACGACCGGCTTTACGGGTAAAGCCCAAAGCTTCATTGATCAAACTACTCGCCAGAAGGCTATTTTCCTTCTCTCCCGTGAAGTAATAACAATAACAAAGCAAACGGCAGATATTCGGCGTTCTACAAGGCAATACTATCCTATTAGCACCCCAAGGTGTCAATACATCATACGCCGCATCCAAAGCCGTGTTCAAAAAATTCATGTCCGAATATAACTGGTAAGCATCCATCAAATCGACAATAAAACCGGCACGCACATCCTTGACTAGTTCTTTGTTATTTGCCAAAGGTTCTATGATCCGGGCAATCTCTCGTATGCGTTCATGAATACCATACGCATCCCCGAAATCACTTTCCAACCAAGGATACACCCGTACAATCGAGTATACAGACAAATAGCCATGCAAGAAGTCTGACAATGTTTGAGAAGGACAATCTCTTATTTCCAACTCGCACGACCGTTTATACAAATCGTGAAATAAACTTTTTTCCATTATTTTGTATTACTCTATTCTCTCCAAAAACGAACTTGGAATATAAGACGTGGCGATAGAAGCCACTCCTTCCAAACGGATGATCACCCGTTTGTGCCCTTTCAAACGTACTAGTTCACCCTCTAACCCTTGCAGAGGGCCCTTAATAACTCTCACTCGATCACCCCGTTTAAGATTCTTATTCAACACTTCAATACCATTCGTCGAAAAATCCAAAAGGAACATGAAATCTTCCATTTGCTTATCGGGAACAATTAGCGAGTGTCGGCCCTCTATATCCTTCAGGTAAACCACGTTCAACATGTGATCATTAATTAAGGAAAAACTCGTTGCCTTATCCGTCCGAATAAAGATCATCCCGTGAATCAAAAGAACTCGAATCTTTTTGCGACCTGCAGGAGTATCACGAACTAACTCCTCCTGGGGTAAAAAATTTTCAATTCCCAGTGTATCTAACTTTTTCTTTATTAAAAGTTCCTGATTTACTCGTGTATAAGCAACGTACCAATTTATTTTGTTATTAGCAACCATCTATCTTTTTTATCTTTTTCACGAACAATCACGACATACTCATGTTCTAAACTTACGATACGCCCGGATGCGCTTCGCGCATTAACCCTATCACGAGTCTCGATTTATTGCCATGTGTTTCATACGCTTACTTAAAACAGCAACAACGCACGAAAGCTGTTTGCATAACGTCATTTTAAATTAAAAAACGATCGTTTATTGATATTAATAACTTTTGCATTTTGTCATTTCCCATCAAATGCCAATTGCCTGATTGATAAAAAGAAAAAATATTTCATTTTTATTTGCACTATTCTAAAATTTAGTATATTTGCAACGCATTAAACGATCGTTTTAAAATATATTATTACTATTTTATATTTACACTTTCTCATCGGTACTAAAACACAAAATACTAAACAATAATCACATAACACATCATCTACATATACATTTCCCACGATACTTCACTAGAGAAAGTATATTTTATGACAAAAACATTCTATTTTCACAAAATCTATTTCAATCTCTAAAGATACCTCGTAAACCACCTCTATTCCATAGAAAAAACACAAAAATACCATGCTAATAATCTCTTCTCTCCCGTCTTTCTCCGTTTCCCCTCCGTTACAGAAGCCATTTTCCATATAACGGCAAAGGAGAGGAACGGAACCACAAAGATCTAAAAGAGATTATTACCCGGAAATTTCGGAGAATTTTCTGTTAATTTTAGGTTATTCACCCCCAATGCTAGTCACTCGGTTTATAACAAAACAAGACCATTACGGGTTTGCACAGATATACTCTTGTCTATCTCCCATCCAAATTCGAAAAGAGAGTAAAATATGAAATTACAATCGAAATCCTATTTTAATTCTTATCCTGTAAAATCAACATACCACTCTTTGTACCCATATAATTTTCATGAATCTTCTACTATAAATATAGAAAAATTTTTCTCGCACAAATCTATTATTTCTACCTTTGTCTCAAACATAATTAAAAAAAGATGCTGGATCACAAACTCACGATATTCTACCAGACAGCCAAACACCTGAATACCACGAAAGCCGCCGAAATACTACGACTCTCGCAACCCGCCATATCCAAAAGCATCAAGGAACTTGAACGTGGACTGGGTATCACGCTTTTCGATCGTGAAAAAGGCCGCCTGACATTAACTCCTGCCGGGAAATACCTTCTGGAACAAAGCGAAGACCTGATCGAGCGGGAGCGCATGATCACCTTCAACCTCCAGCATATGAAAAAAGAATTCTCCGGTACCCTACACATCGGGGCCAGCACCACGCTCTCGCAATACATCCTACCGGAATACCTAGCTCGCTTCCGGGAAGCCCATCCCTATATCGAGATAAACCTGATTAGTGGCAACACCTACCAGATCGAACAGGAACTCATGGATAAAAATATCCAACTGGCATTTATCGAGGGTATGCCCTCTCAAACCGACATTCACTACATCCCTTTCCTGAAAGACGAGATCGTACTCGTGACCGCGGCCAAAAACGAGACCCCGGAAACCATTAGCAAACAACAGTTGAAAAACCTGAAATTCGCCGTCCGGGAAGAGGGATCCGGGACATACAACATTATCCAGAGACAATTGGCCGCTTCGGGCATATCGATCAACGAACTAAATCAACAGATTGTCATCGGAAGTACCGAAGGCATTAAACAATATCTCAAACATTCCGATTGCCACGCCCTAGTTTCCGTGTTCTCGATTCAGGATGAACTCTCTTGCGGCCTGCTGAAAATTGTCGACATCGACGATTTAGAAATCACCCGCACCCTCTATGCCATTCACAAACAAGGCCCTATCGATCCCTACGCTGAACTACTCCTGAGATTCTGCGAAGCTCGTAACCGCAAGACTAAACGTAAAATATAATCACGGATCGAACCTATAACTTTTGCTCATACTATCTGAATATTTCTTATTTCCAAGATTCATACATTTAGTAGATATTCGCGTCAAACAAATTACTAAAAGATCATGAGCAAAATTCAACTGAACAAAAATCAAAAAGAAGTACTTTTCATAGTAGCGTTATTTCTTGTACCATTTCTTGATCCGGGCTTTGCCCTTTTACTAGGTTTGATTTTATCACTGACTATCGGTCACCCGTTCCTGGCCATCAACAGTCGGATCACACATATACTCCTCCAAATTTCCGTCGTGGGATTAGGATTCGGAATGAATGTCGAGGAAGCCATCGAAGCGGGTAAAACAGGTATCCTGTTCACGATATTCTCGATCGTGGTTACCATCGGTCTGGGATTGTTCTTCACCAGTAAACTAAAAGTCAACCGGGACACGGGATTTCTCGTTTCCGGGGGTACAGCCATTTGCGGGGGAAGTGCCATTGCCGCTTTAGCCCCGGTAATAAAAGCAAAAGACAAGGATATCACCGTGGCCATGGGAACCATTTTCATGCTCAATGCCGTGGCATTATTCATCTTCCCGCTCATCGGACGCTGGTTGGAAATGAACGATCACCAATTCGGTTACTGGTGCGCCATTGCCATCCATGACACGAGTTCGGTTGTCGGGGCCGCCAAGACATTCAGCAACGAGGCGTTAGCCATCGCCACTACCACCAAGTTAATCAGGGCTCTCTGGATCATCCCGGTTTCATTAATCGCGGCTTTCTTCTACAACAAAGGCACAAACACCAAATCAAAAATATCTATACCCTACTTTATCTTCTTCTACATCGTTGCCATGATCATCGCAACCTACACGCCGCAATGGGGACATGTATACACGCAAATCACCAGCTTTGCCAAAGTAGGGATGTTATTCACCTTGTTCTTGATCGGGGCCGGACTCTCTAAAGAAACCATCAAACAGGTCGGGTTCAAACCCATCCTTCTAGGCATCATCCTCTGGATATGTATCAGCGTGTTATCCGCCGGAGCTATCATGCTTTTTTAAAAGATTTAAAAATACGACATTGAAAACGAAGGGCGGGACTAACAAGCTTCTTAATATGAAACTACCACCCCTACCCCTCCTTACTCAGGAGGGGAAAACGCTTAGTAATTACTACCCTCTCCAACAGGGAGAGGGTAGTAATTTTACAAGAAACAACCACATGGTCCCTTTATAAACTTTTTTCAATTCTTTTAAAAATAAGTAATACAGATTGTATATATATTTGGCAACGTATTGTAAATCATAACAAAATTATCTAACGAAATTTTTATGACAATGCGTGCAAATTATTTAAGTCTGTTACTGGTACTGCTCATGGGAATCCTACCCTTCGACATGCAGGCCTCAGAATCCGACAAGAACGTGATTCTGTACACTCCCTACACGAAAATCTCCGTGCCTCCGGGAGAATCCGTAAACTACAGTATTGATGTCATCAACAACAGTGATGCGGTAAAAAACGCCAACCTATCCGTGAAAGGGCTACCGCGGGGTTGGAGTTACGAATTGAAAGCAGGAAACTGGATCGTCAGCGAACTATCTGTTCTACCGCACGAGCGAAAGAATTTTTCGCTAAAAGTAGACGTCCCATTGAAGGTTAACAAAGGGACCTATCGTTTCACGATCATCGCAGAAGGTTTAGGCGAACTCCCGATCTCGATCACGGTTTCCAAGCAAGGAACCTACCAAACGGATTTCATCACGAATCAACCCAACATGCAAGGGAATTCGAAATCCACGTTCACTTTCAACGCCACGTTGAAGAATCAAACTGCCGAACAACAACTTTACGCCCTGATGGCACAAGCTCCCAGGGGATGGAATGTCACCTTCAAGGCGAACTACAAACAGGCTACTTCTGCCCAGGTCGAACCCAACGCCACTCAAAACATCACGATCGACATCAACCCGCCAGCCAATGTCGAAGCAGGAACGTATAAAATCCCGGTTCGAGCCGCAACTAGTTCGACTTCTGCCGATCTACAACTGGAAGTGGTCATCACGGGGACCTATCAGATGGAATTGACAACACCAAGAGGACTTCTCAGCACTTCCCTCACTGCAGGCGACAGTAAACGTCTTGATCTAGTGGTCAAAAACGAAGGATCTGCAGAACTGAAAGATATCCAGCTCTCTGCCAACAAACCGGTCGACTGGGAAGTATCTTTCGAACCCGCAAAGATAGACCGCCTGAAATCAGGCGAAACAGCTTCCGTGGTGGCCATCATAAAAGCTTACAAGAAAGCCCTGCCCGGTGATTACGCCACGAAGATTTCGGCAAAGACTCCTGAAGTCAATTCGACGGCAGACTTCAGGATTTCAGTCAAAACACCTATGATCTGGGGCTGGATAGGAGTATTAATCATCTTGGTTGCACTGGGATGCGTGTATTACCTGTTCCGCAAATATGGAAGGAGGTAAGTCATGGGCGAACCCATTATCGAACTCGAAGAATTAACCAAGAAATACGGCAAATTCACGGCCGTGGATCACATAAATCTCACCGTTCACAAAGGGGAGATTTTCGGAATCTTGGGTCCTAACGGGGCCGGAAAATCCACGACTATCCTCATGATGCTCGGGCTTACGGACCCGACCTCCGGTTCCGTGAAAGTTTGCGGGATCAATTCCACCCGCAACCCGCTACAAGTGAGGCACCGCGTGGGTTACCTGCCGGAAGACGTGGGGTTCTACGATGACATGACCGGATTGGAAAACCTAATTTACACCGCACGCCTGAATAAAATCAACGAGAAGGTAGCCAGAGCCAAAGCCGCCGAATTACTGGAGCGAGTGGGACTAGCCGTTGATCCGAAAAAGAAAACGGGTAAATACTCCCGCGGGATGCGCCAAAGGCTTGGACTGGCTGACGTTTTGATCAAAAACCCGGAAGTAATCATCCTAGACGAACCGACATCGGGAATAGACCCCGCGGGCGTGCAGGAATTCATGGATCTTATCCGGCAACTCCGGCAAGAGAACGGCCTGACCGTCCTTTTCTCCTCGCATCACTTAGACCAGGTGCAGCACATCTGCGACCGGATCGGGTTGTTCGGCAACGGGAAATTACTGGCCGAGGTAAAACTCAACGAGTTGCAGGACAAAGAACACGGACTGGAAAATATTTATAACAATTATTTCGGGGGAGGAAAAAGCCATGAATGACAATCGTAATCCATTCTGGGTCATCGTCCGTAAAGAAGTAACCGATCATGTCAAAAGCTGGCGGTTCATCATCTTGATCGTCATTATCGCCTTGACATGCATGGGATCGCTCTACACGGCACTGACCAACATCGGGGCAGCAATAAAACCGAATGATCCCGACGGATCGTTTTTATTCTTGAAACTCTTCACTGTATCCGACGGTAGCCTGCCCTCTTTCGTGATCTTTATTAGTTTCTTAGGACCGCTACTCGGTATAGCGCTAGGTTTCGATGCCATCAATTCCGAACAAAACAAAGGTACTCTTAGCCGAATTCTATCACAACCGATACACCGGGATTACTTGATCAATGCCAAGTTTATCGGGGCCTTAATTGTCATCGGAGTCATGCTTTTCGCCTTGGGATTCCTAGTGATGGGCTTCGGACTGATCGCCATAGGAATTCCTCCCACGGCAGAAGAATTCACGCGAATCATATTTTTCATTATCGTGAGTATCTTCTACGTGGCCTTCTGGTTGAATTTATCAATATTCTTTTCCATTAAATTCAAACAAGCTGCCACGTCAGCACTGGCGTGCATAGCGGTATGGCTATTCTTCAGCGTGTTTTACAACATGATCATCAACCTGATCGGCAAGGCCATCAGCCCCTCGGAAATGGCCAGTACTTACCAGATCATCAGTTATCAGAGATTCATGCTGAACCTGCTCCGTTTCGCTCCCGGCATGCTGTTCAACGAGGCCACGACAACCTTACTGATGCCCTCCGTACGGAGCCTGGGACCGCTTACCATGGAACAGGTACACGGGGCCATCCCGAGCCCTCTACCGCTCGGACAGAGCCTCATGGTCGTGTGGCCGCAACTAACCGGACTCATTGCCATCACGGTCATCTGTTTTGCCCTATCGTACGCTTCGTTTATGCGAAAGGAAATCAGATCGCGATAGTTTCAAGAAGATGTGTTCGCAAACGGACACATCTTTCTTTTCACATATTTTCGTGTTCGAATTTGTGAATTCGTAAAAACCACATTATCTTCGCACGACTATAAAAAACGAGTATGATTAGAACTTTTATACTGGCAGTCCAAACTGCACCCGCAAACAACATGGAAATGAGCTTATGGGATATGGTCGTGAAAGGCGGCTGGTTGATGATCCCGATCTTTATATTATCCGTTATTATCATCTATATCGCTTGCGAAAGATTCTGGCTTATCCGTAAAACCGGACTCTCGGATGTCCCTTTCATGGAAAGGATACAAGAGATCCTGAAAACGGGTAACACTCGTGCAGCCCTCGAAGAGTGTGAAAAAGAGGCTTCTCCCCTGGCCAACACGCTCGCCAAGGGTATTAAAATACAGGACGAAGAACCGGGTGAGATCCGGCAAGCCATGGAAGACACGGCCAACTACGAAGTCGCCAATCTCGAAAAAGGTCTCCCCACCCTGGCAACCTGCGCGGGTACAGCTCCCATGATCGGATTCTTGGGTACCGTTGTCGGTATGGTCCAATCTTTTTACGATATGTCCATGGCAGGTAATAGCATTGACATCGGATTACTTTCCCGGGGTATCTACACCGCCATGATTACCACCGTGGCCGGGTTAATCGTCGGGATCATCGGTCAACTGGCCTACAACTTTCTGGTTGCCCGCGTAGATAAAATCGTTTTCCGCATGGAACACTATTCCTCCGAACTAATCGAAACCCTCCGCTCCAAAAAATAATTCCAAATTCTAAATTTACTCGTGTCATGGCCATCAAACGTAAAAGCAAGATCAACCCGAATTTCAACATGTCGTCCATGACCGACATTTTCTTCCTGTTGTTGCTATTCTTCATGATCTCCTCGACCTTGATCAACCCGAACGCTTTAAAATTACTATTACCTAAAAGCACGAACCAGACGTCGGACAAACCGGTCGTGGTCGTCTCTATCGACAAGAATTACACGTTTTACCTGAACGAAAAAGTGATCCCGTTCTCCATGTTAGAACGCCGTCTCGTGGAAGAATTGAAAGAACAGGAAGATCCCTGTATTTCACTCCAGGCCGACAAATCCGTAGCGCTGGAACAAGTCGTGAAAGTGATGAACATCGCCAAAGATCATAACTACCGGGTCATCCTGAGCACGGAACCGGAATAGATCGTTCGATAATAAGGTATCACAACCCTAATACGACAATAACGATACCCCTAGCCTATTTCAAAGCGCTCACCAAACAATTATACCTGAACCAAATTTCCTACTATCGAACTGTAACAATGTAGAGAGGTCAACAAGATAGTATACCCTTGAGATTACTCCTGGCGAAGGCCGACACGTGAAAAAAAATAATTACGAAGCTGAAACCTATCGTCCAAGTCGGCGTATACAACCTCACAAGTGAGCAAAACTTGACGCTCATCGCTTGTAATGATTATCTCGTTGTAGATAAATATATTAGCAACAATTGTTAAACTAAAACTAACACAGTATGAAACGTTTATTATTTTTATCATTCATCGGGCTGTTTGCACAGTTTCTGGTATCATGCTATCCCGGAGGCGCGGACAACGTGGAGGAGATGGACGTTGCCATAACGAATTATGACAAAAATGCGGACTTCACCAAGTACACCACATTCTCGCTCCCCGACACAATCGTCTATTTCGTGGCCAAGGGAGAAACTCCCAATCACGAGTTCGACGCACAAATCTTACAACTGGTAAAAGACAACTTCACGCAACTCGGATACACTTACATTGAACCGACAAGCGAAAGTGACGAACAACCGAGCTTTGTTGTCACCGTATCAGCTTTCTCTAACGTAAACTACTATTATGGCTCTGACTACTGGTATAACAACTGGGGTTGGTATCCAGGATGGGATTGGATCTGGGGTCCGGCATGGGGTCCGGGTTGGGGTCCTTCATATCCCTGGTACCCGGTAACGGTATACTCTTACAGAAGTGGTTCTATCGTGATCGACATGATCGCTGCTGACCAGGAAGCCAGCACCGCTAAAAAAGTTCCTGTACTCTGGAGCGGTATCGCAGACGGGTTGTTACAAGGATCAAAACAATCTATTATTGACAGAATGGAATCAACAATTGACCAGTGTTTCATCCAGTCACCGTACTTGAAAAAATAGTAGGATAGATCATTAATTGTCAATTTTAAATTTAAATGATTATGAGAAAGTTATTAATTATATCGCTAATACTATTCGGGCTTAGCCCTCTAGTAAAAGGACAGATGCTGAATTTAAACTACCAGATGTCAGTTCCAATTGGTAAAATGAATGATTACGCTGGTAAAATGAGTTTCAGGGGTATGGACCTTGAATATCACCACTTCCTGAATGAAAAATTCTCTGTCGGAGGTATGATCGGTTGGAACACGTTCTACAAAGATAAAGGCAAAATGACCGGGGACTTCCTGTTTAAAGGCAGCAAGGATATACACACCATCACCGGCTATCAATATCGTTACATCAATACAGTGCCTATCATGGTCATAGGACGTTACTGGCTTACTGATCAAAACACCATGTTCAGACCTTACCTTGGTATCGGCCTGGGAACAAGCTGGACAGAATTGAAAACAGACTTGGGGCAATTTAGCGCCACGAACGCCAGATGGCAATTCGCATTCGCTCCTGAAATAGGTACGATCATTCCCGTCAACGATCAATTTGCATTCAACATCGGTGCTAAATACACCTACGGAACAAAATCCGGAAAGATTGATGCCATGCAAAACTTCACGATCAGTGTCGGTATCGTATTCATGGGACAATAAAATACAAAACAACTAGGTAATCAATAGGAATAGGTCGTGTCGAGAGACACGGCCTTATTCGTTTTCGCTCCTTATTGATTCAACCACTGCTTAAACTCCTGTATCCGTTCTGAACTCACGATAGCTTCAATGCCGCTAGGCGGCGCAGGCACAAGTATAATCTTGATCCGGCTATTAGAATACTTCACCATTTCCTTAATCGAGGCATAGCTAATTATAAACTTCCGGTTAATCTTAAAAAATAGGGCTGGATTCAATTTGGTCTCGATACCGCTAATCGTCTGATCCAGGATATAATTTTGCCCGTCCCGAGTAAAAAGTACCAAATACTTCCCGTCCGCCATAAAATAAGCCACGTCACCCACCGTTATTGATTTCATCTTCGTTCCCACGGTAACCAAGAAACGCTCCTGATACACCGCCAGCGTGGCCACGGGAAAAGGCTCTCCCGTCGTGGAAAGCGAGTCCAACTTATTCAACGCCTGTTGCAACTCTTCCTTATCAAAAGGTTTTAATATATAATCAATCCCCTGATACTTGAAAGCCTTCAACGCATATTCATCGTAAGCCGTGATAAAAATAACCGGGACCGTGATTTCTACCTGCTCGAAAATATCAAAACTCTGCCCGTCACCCAGATGAATATCCATAAATATCAACTCCGCTTTGTTCTTCTTCAACCATTTCACACTCTCACTCACCGAATCCAACTTCGCCAATATGACCACCTCCGGTGCAATCTCTCCTAATAACCGTTCCAACTCCGTGGCTGCAAGATACTCGTCTTCAATGATAACTGCATTCATAAGCTTTTTTTGTAAATACTCACTCCGGATATCCCCATCCTTCGTTTCAGTATTTACAAAAATAAAGAAAATAATTCACGAAACAATAAAATAGCCGCGGGGAACTACCCCCGCGGCCTTCCAACTACTAGACTAACCTAGTAACATACAAACCTAATTTCTTAAATCAGGATTGGACTCCGTGGCCTCTGACGGATATGGAATAACATAACCAACCCCACCTGTACCTAAAGTTATAGTTGCCTCTGTACCATTAGGATTAGGCTTCACAATTTCTGGTTGAGTCGTACGTCTCAGATCATACCAACGATGTCCTTCTATTATAAATTCCCGAGCTCGTTCATCCGAAATTTCGTCCAACAATTGTTGCTGATTCATTGCATCTATTTCTGCCGATTTTTGTGCAAAATATTCCGGCGTTAAACGTGTTTCAACAAAATTCTTCAAATACGTTTTTGCAGAATTCAATTTTCCATCCACATGCGCCGCTGCTTCTGCTGCAATTAAATAGACTTCAGCACCACGAAAAGAAACTTTCAGATTATCGCCATTTCCTTTAATCAACTTATAATAATCTCCATCTTTCGCAAAATATCTTCCAGAACGCAAATCTCCATCTTTATACTTAGCAACATATTCCGGAAGTATGTACAAATCTCGCATATTATTGCTTCCTCCGATCATTTCCAAATTCATTATGTTTTCCTTAGAAGATTTGGTATATGGCAGAACAAACTGTGCATCATTAAAATTCTCAAGTGAACAAGTCGGAATTAATTCTTCCGCTAAACTTAAAGCTTGTTCCCATTCCGAACGATACAAACGAACCCGAGCTTCGAATATCATAGCTGTTTTCTTCGAGAATCTATATTTCGTTCCTTCAGGTTGTTCGTCTACCTGCATTAATTCCCGCCCTTCTTTTATATCACTCAATATTTGTTCATATACCTTCTCTACTGTTGCTGGAACATAAATTTGTTCGATATCAATCTTTGTCGCAATAGGAACTCCTTTATCAGCATCTGCCGTAGTTATATCGTAAGGTTTTGCATATAAATTCAATAACTCAAAATGCATGTAAGCCCGTAATAAAAGGGCTTCTGCCATCACTTGCTCCCGAGAGTCTTCATTTGTATTAATCTCCGCACTCATAACATCTTCAATGACACTATTCGTGTAAAAAATCGTTTTATACAAACCTCCCCACGGATAACTGATAGTATTATTGGGAGAATTATCAACCCATAACGCAAAGTTTATATACTCGGAATAAACTTGAGTGCCAGACAACGGGAACAATTCATCCGACCGAAGAGATAGCAAATATTTATAATCCGGGATTGTCGAATATCCCGATGTTACCAATGCTCTAAAATCAGTCACCGTTTCCGGAATTACTTTCCCTGCCGGAGTCACGTCCAAATAATTACACGAGGACAAAACCAGCACGGAACAAATTGTATATATAATATTCTTTACTTTCATTTTTACCGTGTATTAAAATTAAAACGTCAAATCTAATCCACAAGAAAAAGTCTTGGGTAACGGTTGCGTGTAAACATTTCCCCACGTTTCCGGATCAAAATAGCCTTTATAACTAGAAGCTATCACGAACGGATTTCTTGCCTCTACACTGATTCGGGCAGAACCTAAACGCAATTTTTTAATTATATTCTCAGGTAATGTATATCCTAAACGAATACTATTTACACGTAAATAGCTCATGTCCTTGAACCAATAATCATAGTTCTTAAATCCTCCCTGAGAATCACCCATCCAAGTGAAAAGGAAATCATTATCAGAATCCATCCAGTAAGAATGATTCATAATCTTAGGATATATTCCATCCGGATTGGAAGGAGACCAAATATCTGCTACCCGTTTTGAATAATTCGACCCGGGAGACATTTCTGACGGAGAATAAAACGGGGTTTCTTGCATCGTCTGATCGATAACAAAACTTGTACTTATAGTCAGATCAAAATTCTTATAATAGAATTTATTTATGAATCCGCCTGTAAACTTCGGTTCTGTAGTTCCCGCGTAAGTGTACAATTCACTAAATTCTTTATTAGTCAATTTACTAACAGGAGCACCATCAGAACCAACCTCCAAGGCAAAAAAGTCTTGTAGTGAGACTCTCTCTCCATTTTTCCAAAACATCTGAATTCCATTCTCATCCAGACCTGCCGTATTAAGCTTGAACAATGCTCCAACCGAATACCCTTGCAATGAAGGAGTCTTCTCATTTTCACGAACAGTTATTCTATCCACATTGCTCTTGTTATGTGCAATATTAAAATCCATTACCCAACGAAAATCTTTAGTACGGATATTTACAGTAGACATCGTGAATTCAAAACCTTTATTAGTAAGTTCAGCCCAATTCATGGAGGTAAAGTCAAAACCATTCTCCAATGGTAAAGAACGTACTCCAATCAAGTCTTTGCTCTTACGATAATATCCATCAACGCTAAAAGTGATGCGGTTATTTAACACACCCATATCAATTCCCACATTCCAGTTTGAAGTTTTCTCCCAACGTAACTTTTGGTTAGGAGGAGAAGTCACGGAAATCGTAGGTTCACTTGAACTACCAAGGCCAGATGTCTCACCCCAAGTTCCGACAATATAAGGGGATGTATTCTTGTCCACATTACCTTGTAACCCGTAAGAAAGTCTTAATTTCAAATTGGATAGCCAATCTGCATTTTTCAAGAAATCCTCCCGATCAACATTCCAAGCTGCAGAAAGAGCCCACAAAGGTAAATACTTATATTTGTCTGAAACTCCGAATAAATTAGAACCGTCAAAACGCATACTTCCAAACACGGTGTAGCGATTATCATAGCTATAAGAAGCTGTCATATAATAAGACAAGTAACGATTCTCATTTTCAGTTCTTTTATACTGTTGATATAAAGAACTTGATATGTCATTAAATCCATCGGGAAAATCAAGAGGTTTAGTCGTTAATGCTTTCGGATCATATCCAAAACCCTTAGTATGCACTTGTGTTGATTTATTTCCTCGCATCTCATAACCGACCATTACGTTTACAGCATGTTTCTCGGCAAAAACATTATTAAACTCACCTTGTAACCGCCACTGATATTGTGACATATTTTCTGTCCAGTTCTGGATAATACCTCCTTCCGGCAACCAATACCCATCTTTGTACGTGTAGGCATTTTCCCTGTATTTACGCACATAATAAGTATCTTTATCTGCAAATTTTTCCGTTTCAGAGTTTTCTATTTGCATTCCAAATAAAGTTGATAATTTCAACCAGGTAAATGGTTTATAGTCCAATGATATCATCGGTTTTACGGCCAGATTCTTCAAAGAATAATCTGTATTTTCCCGTTCTTCCACGATATTAAAAGGCACATATCTTTCACCTGCAAGTCCTGTTACTCCCTCTATATCCTGATCGTATATATACATGCCGTTCTCATCTTTCACTTCCAAATAAGGATTAACCGTTCTGGTATAGTTTGCGGGATTAGTAAATCCACCCAAATCGGTAATATAACTTTTACGTGTACTATGTGCCAAGAACATAGATAACCCTAATTGCAAATTATCCCGTAAATCGAAATCAGTCTTCAAAGTTCCGTTAAAACGTTCAAAACCTGTTTTTTTAGTTGTACCCTGTTCATTATAATAACCAACTGATGCAAAATAACGAGCCTTCTCAGACCCACCGATCACGCTCAGATTATATTGCTGATTCACGGCAGATTGGTATATTTGATCGCCCCAGTTTACATTTCTATTCCGCAATGTATTAATCTCATTTTGAGCCTCTTGAGAAATAGCATTAAATCCCCCTTCACGATAGATTTCCAGCTGATCATATTTTGCTAAAATTCGAGCAACTTCGCCTTTATTAGCTTTTTCATTGTTATCAGCATAATCCAATTTAGTCATACTTAATTCGAAATCAACCTTCTCTGACGAATTCATAAAATTCAACTTCCCCAGATCAGGCTTTGTGGTCACGAACATAGCAGCAGAAGCATTCACCCGCATCTTACCGGCTTTACCTTTTTTAGTCGTGATAACGATAACACCATTAGCAGCACGAGCTCCATAAATTGCAGTTGCAGCCGCATCTTTTAGTACGGTAATATCTTCAATATCTGCAGGGTTAATACCCGCAATTGAAGTATTGTACAAGTTATCTATATTGTCCTTATCACTGAAATTAGAAGGAATATCATTTCCCTCCAATATCATTCCATCAAGAACCCACAACGGGTCTGTACTTCCGGACAAAGAAACCGTACTACGAATACGCATCTTATTTGGAGCTCCAGGAGCACCATTAGTAGGAATAGAAGTCATACCTGCAATCTGTCCTTCTAATAATTGGTCGATACTGGCAACTCCAATACTTTTAATGTCATCCATTTTCACCGTCTGGATTGCAGACGTTGCTTTCCGCTTCTCAATCTGTTGGTACCCCGTCACCACCACTTCTCCCAGTTGCTCCTGATCGGGTTGCAAAAGAACTTTAAACTCGGTATTCTTAGTCACGTCAAGCGTGGTATTTTTATACCCCACAAAACTAACCACCACATATTTTACCGCTTTCGGTATTTTTAATTCAAACTTTCCATCAAGATCAGTAATAGTACCCTTCGGACCAAGATTTTTAGCCTCTACCGCATTCGGGTCGATCATTACCGTGGCTCCAATCAACGTCTCGTTCGTAACGGAGTCCATCACGACTCCCTTGACCGTACGATAGTCGCCCTCGCTTTGTGCAAACAGCCAAAGCGGACATAATAATGCAATTAATAATAAACTTTTCTTCATGCTCATTTTATTAGATTTGTATGTTAAAGGTATCATCATCTCATATTCAAAGCTTCCTTTATACGAATAATCAAATCCTCGTAATGATTACGAGTTTCCACGTTACCCGTGCCTCGTTTACTCTCAACCAGCTTCAAAACTTTCAATAATTCACCCCGTTTCACGGACACGGCTTCAGACACGCGTCCCATGGAAGAGAAATGTAATATCCGTAATTGAACATCCCGATCCGGCTCGATCTTAAATTCAGGAGCTTTAGAAGCATAACAACAGGAAGCATTCGAATGATTATGCAACGCTTTCTTTGTAGTCTTCTCTACCGCCTTATTCGAACTCACGATAATTGCGTCAATCAGATTCTTTTGTGTCATGCGCTCGTAAATAGACAGGTTGCGCCCAGCGTTTGTTCCCGCAAAAACTACTTTATGAATATCCGCGAACATCTCTTCCGGGGTATAACTCTTGGCTCTTCCCAAAGTTGCTTCCGCATCGTACATTCTGAACAAACGCTCATCTTTCAGCAAATTATAGAACGTGGCGTACTGCATCTCCCGGGCTACCGTGTAAGGAGAATATTCCACTCCCATTTGAATTGGGTAACTCTTCTTCCAAACTTCCGCATCAAACAACCATTCCGGTACGATGAATACTTCTTCGATCAGATATTTTACACTCTCTTTCTGTATCTCCTTGGGTACGGGAATATAACGATCTTCGGAACTTCCCATAACCGGGTTATTAATATATATTCCACCCACGTTAGCCGTTACATGTCCGGCATACATCTTCCATTGATTAATCACGGCTATCAACAACTTTCCAGCTTCTGCAAAACCCTCACCTTCTTCCTCTGTCCAGGCTATAATGTTCGGGACAATCCGTTTCAAATTCATAATCCCGTAACGATTTGCCTTCACGATATCATCACCTAAATCTTCATCTTGCGAACGAGGATCTATTGGGTCCTTCGGGTCTTGCTGCTCTCCGTACCAGTACATCGGATCTCCCTCATGTTCACGAATCCAACCATTCAATATCGGTAACTCCTCCTGCGGGGTCTTCGTATCCAGCCAACGATACGCCCAGTTTATAGCAAACTTGTCATAGATCCCAATTTTAGGCGTAATATCTTTCACCCCGTCTTCCGGTTGTGCCACATAATTAAAGCGAGCGTAATCCATGATAGAACTTGCAGTTCCTCCCATTTTCGAGGTAAAACTCGGTGATCTCAAGGAATCGACCGGAAAGGCATGCGAAGCCCCCATGTTATGTTTCAACCCGAACGTGTGTCCAACCTCGTGGGAAGAAACAAAGCGGATAGCGCTAGCCATGTGCTCGTCGCTCAACTTATTACCCCGGGCTCTCGGATCAATCGGTCCCGTCTGTACCCGCATCCAAGTATGCAACAACGACATCACGTTGTGCCACCAAACCACGTCAGCCTCTATAATCTCCCCGGAACGAGGATCAACCACAGAGGGACCCATCGCATTTGCCTGCTCGGACGCCGCATAGGTGATAACAGAATAACGAGCATCGTCTATGTCAAAATCTTCATCACCTTCCGGGGCATCTTTTGCGATAACAGCATTTTTAAATCCTGCAGCCTCAAATGCGGCCTGCCAATCCCGAACTCCGGCTTTAATCTCTTCCCTCCACTGTTTCGGGGTAGAAGGATCTATATAAAACACGATCGGTTTAACAGGCTCCACGAGCTCTCCTTTTTTATATTTCTCAATATCTTCAGGCTTCGGTTCCAATCTCCAACGATGTACAAATTCCCTTTTTTCCACTCGTTGTTGTGCATCATTAAAATATACATGCTCCGTTGTAAAGAATCCCACACGCGGGTCGGCGAAACGTGGTTTCATCGGAACCTTCGGCAATAACACCAAATTAGTCGTGGTCTCTACCGTAAGAGGTACCGCCACGCCGCCGTCTACCACCTGCGTCGTCATCAACGCCTTTACAACCACATTCTCAGGAAAAACCTTCACGCCCAATATCTTTGACAAATCCTTTTTTACTGCCGCTCCTAAAGCTATTTCGTTATATATATCATTAAAACTCTTCTCGCTGCCATCAAACACCTTGTTAACCTTGATCACTACAGAAGCAGAATCTTTTCCATAAGCCTCGATCGGGAAATACTCGATCACCGATTCCCGGTAATTAGCTTTTACCGACTCACTAATCGCATCCCCCTCGGGTGCACTCACTTTCGGGTTATAAGTAGTCACCCATACCTTATTCAACGCCTTATCTTTATAGAATCGAATCAATTTATCGTTTGATTCCATCCCCCTATTCAAACCGGCATCATTCAACGCATATGGAACTCCCGACACTTTATTCACGATTAGAAGATCACGTCCCAGCAACGAATCAGCAACTTCAAAATAGTAATCATTTCCAACCGTTAAAATCTTCACCACACCTTCGGAAACTTTGGCTTTTTTCACCAAATCTCCATAAGTATCCGTTTTAGACACTTCCGTCGTATCCTTGGCATGTTTCTTTTTCTGTCTTTCCCGGGAATACCCTGTTACAGACGACAACAATAAGGCAATTATAACCGTTGTTGCTCCTAAAATGAATGTTTTTGTTCTTACCATACTTCGTTTATTCGTTAAATCTATCTGGTTCACTGATTCCTTACAATGTTAAGACAGATTTACCTCAATTGAAACAAAAATGGAGTGAATCCCCCAAAAAGAGGAGTGAACTACCGTTTTTTTGTCATCAACGATTTCTCAAAAGAGGTAACTGACAAACGTAACACCCATTTTGACAACTACATACAAATTTTTCATGAGAATAGAACTCGTATATGGCTCGAATTCGTTCAAAACCGACCCCCATTGACTCTTCACTCGATTCTACTCGAGGCTGATAATTATTCTCTACAAACAACCAATCTCCCCGTGTATATATTTTAATATGTAAGGGGTTTTGAATGGTAACCTGATTATGCTTGATCGCATTTTCCACCAACATCTGCAAACTAATAGAAGGAATTTTCGCATCTGCCGAATCCGGACTAACCTCTATCATCAAGTCCAACTGTTCTCCGAAGCGAATCTTCTGCAAGAAATAATATTGCCGGGTAAATTCAATCTCTTCCTTCACTGTTGACAAACTCTCGTTTCTCGTCTCCAATAAATATCGATATACCTTAGATAATTTCAACACAAATTCTCTTGCTAACACAGAATCCGAACCGATCAAAACGCTTAGCGAATTCAATGAATTAAACAAAAAATGCGGATTTATCTGATTCTTCAACTGCTGCAAATGCAACTCTAAAGATTCCCGTTCTATCTTACGTCTTAAACGATATTCTTTACGCCATTTATGCTGGGCGAAAAATAACAAAATCGCAAAAATCACCACCGTGATTACAGCGATCATCGCCGTGTAACGATGAAATTCATCCAATATCTCTTTATTACCATATTGAGGAACGTTAACAGCGATCACCCACTTCTCATTTCCTATCAATAAAGGATAATATACTCGAAAAACCTGTGAAGATAAAAAAGCAGAATGAACCATCATCTCCAATTCACTCTTAGTCTTCAATACCTCTTTAATAGAATCCAGTTCCTCTTTCGGCAAAGGAGAAGTCCCCAACAACTTCTCATCCGGGTGAGAAAGCAGTATTCCCTGCTCGTTCACAATAAACACGTAACTGGAAACCCTCCCGTTAAACTCGGCAAAATATGAATGCAAATCCGTCAACAAGATATCAAAACCAAAAAGAGCATGCCGAGAAGCTGTCGGCTCGATTGCTTCTACTGTTGTCCAATATGTATTCCCGTCTTCATTATACGTACCACTAAAATGATAATTATTTATCGAATCCAGTAATGTATGCATATAATCCAATTCAGCTCCGGAAAGCTTCATCTTCCGAAAAACCGTACTATTTCGCTCCAGCAGACGAAGAGAATCTGTCGTTCCCCTAAAAAACCAAGTTCTGCTTAATTTAGGATCTAACTGTTGCATCGTCTTCAAAAGCGAAAACAAGTCACTTTCCTGATATGATCCACTCCGCCCAAAAAACTCTCTTGCCAACCGTTGTAATTCCTCTGTCTTCTTGAATTCATAAGCCACAGACTCCGCTCTATATCGACAAGCTTCTTTCATATTTGCATTATTCATATCATTACCTACATCACTAATCTTTTTCCCAATCAGATATATAGCAACAATAAATAATGCTAATAAAATTAACCCTATCGATATAATATTCGTCCGTATTCTCATATAGAAAGCAGTATTACACAAATATAAAACAAAACAATTGAAAGTTGAAAGTTGAAAATGATGA
>NZ_QUHC01000020.1:0-31827 GCF_003479425.1 Odoribacter sp. AF15-53
GGACCTTATGGACTTTATGGACTTTATAGCCCCTTTTTCATTTTCAACTTTCCATTTTCAATTGTTTTTATCGCTTCCGGGGTCCCCAGATCAAAACATAAACCATCGTGCCGGAAAAGCTCTATAGGGTGTTCTTTGGCTTGCGCCAGATGTTCATCAATTATCGAGAACACGTGGCAATGAATTATATTTTTCAGATATTCCGGACTAAGCACCTGAATTCCGCAATAATTAAATTCCTTAGCCCCGTAAAAACCGTTATCCACGATCTTTTGTTCCCCGGTACGTTTATTCTCCCAACCTTTCAACAATCCCCGGTTAAACTTCAATACCCGATCAGCTAACGCCTGTTGCACCACCAACGTGGCGTAGGCATCATGTTCCTCGTGCTGACGCACCAGAGCAGTCAAATCCAAATCGGTTAATATATCCACGTTATGAATGAGGACAGGCTTTCCCGGAATAAACAACTCCCGTGCTTTCAGCACTCCCCCACCCGTATCCAGAAGCTCCTCCCGCTCGTCGGATAACACGATGTCCATCCCGAAGTTATCCTTCTCTCTCAGAAAACTCTCCACCAGATCGGCAAAATGATGCACATTAATTACCAACCGCTCCACCTTCACCTCCCTCATTCGCTCGATCACCCGTTCGAGCAATGTCTTCCCTTTTAACTCCACCAATGCTTTCGGCCGATCATTCGTCAACGGCCTTAACCGGGTTCCCAAACCGGCAGCAAAAATCATCCCGTTCATATGTCTATTCTAAATTTCGATGATATTATTCTTTATCGCGTACATCACCAATGCCGCCGTGTTCCGGCATCCGGTTTTACTGAGCAAATTTGCCCGATGCTTGTCAACCGTACGTTTACTAATAAACAATTCGTCCGCAATCTCCTGATTAGAAAGTCCCCGGCACACGTGATACAAAATCTCCAGTTCCCGTTCCGAAATATCATTATCCACGGTTTCCGCCACCTCATTCTTATTATCGCGCATGTTATTCAGTATATTCACCAATAACTCTTCCGAAAAGAAACTTTCTCCTGCCGCCACTTTCTGAATAGCCGTCACCACCTTATCAATCCCCGAATTTTTCAATAAGAATCCTTTCGCCCCGGCATCAATCATCTTATAATAATATTGCTCATCCCCGTACATCGAAAGTACTATAATTTTTAAAGAAGGTTTCAGCTTCATGGCCTCGATCGTGGCATCAATACCGTTCATTTCCGGCATCTCGATATCCATCAAAACGACATCACAATCAACAAACGACAAATTTTCAATAAATTCTCGTCCGCTTGAAGCCTCGTAAATATGGCGAACGAAATCCTGCGTTGAAAGTAACAACTTCAACCCTTCCCGAAATAATTTATGGTCATCGACCAGATATATTCTCAATTTATCCATAAAACGATAATTACTTACACTTTATAAAAGCCCGGGCAATCATTCCCCGTCCCTCCTCACTCAATATCTTGAGATCCCCGTTACCGGAATTCAAGCGATACTGCATGTTGCTCAACCCCATTCCCCCGTCACTTTCGGCTTGTTTTACGTCAAACCCCATGCCATTATCCTCGTATTCCAGATACAAAACATCGCCTTGCAACTGTAAATCAATATCCACCTTACTGGCATTCGCATGACGCAGCGTGTTGTTTATCAACTCGCAGATCACCCGGTACATGATTACCTCCACGTTATATATAAAACGGCGATTACCGATATTTGTTTTAAAATTAATACTGATTCCCTCTGCCGGGCGTAATTTCCGAATAAAAGAATCCGTGGCATCCTTCAATCCGAAATTATTCAAAATATGAGGACTGATATTAGCCGAAATCTCCCGCACACTCACGATCGCCTCATCCACGGCCTGTTTCAGATTTCCCTTGATCTTCTCGTTCACGTCGGGCGTGTTCTTCTCGTCAAAACCGGAAAGCAACATCTTGATAACACTCAACAAAGGTCCCAGACCATCATGCAACTCCTTCGCGAAACGCTGACGCTCCTGCTCTTCCGTGCGGATAATCGCCGACAAGACTCGTTTCTCCGTCTCGCTCCGAATCCCGTCCAGCCGACGCAAAAACTGAAACACCTTTCGTATATAGAATGCCCCGATAGCGAACGCAAGAGAGATCACCAACGACAACCATACTTTCGTCTGGTACAACTCTTCCGACTCTCCCCGATGTAACGTGGGAACCAGCTCAATTGCCCGGTAAATTGCCATCAGGAAAAAACCCGTGGAGATCAATATCCACGCCGCATTAAACTTTGTCCGCTTGAATAAACTGATCGCGAACCCCATCGCCACGATCTGCAACAACAAAGATAAGTATACAACTATTTGTGTAACCACGATATATATGAGTTAAAAGTTAAAAACTAAAGGATAAAAGTTATGTTCAAAGATCGGTATAATTTCCAAAATAATCAACCCCTGATTAATTTTATGATTTACGATTTTAGATTTTAGATTCCAATTGCACGGGGAATTGCCTTCAGCGAGTTACAAGTTTACAAGTTATTTCCCCGCACAAGCCGACATTTTGATTCAACTTTTATCTCTTAGTTTTTATCTTTTATCTCCTAGAACGGATACCCGATTGCCACGTTAAACACCGAACGGCGGAAACCTCCCCGCGAATCAAACAACACGAAACGATTCCCCACAGGCATAGAAGGATCTTTCACCTTGATCCCCAAGTCAAAGCGCAACAAGAAGAAATTCGCGTTCAATCGTAATCCAGCCCCCGTACCGATAGCAATCTGATTAAAGAAATTGTAATTCAACTTCGCCCCCGGACGGTTCTCCTTCGGGTTAATATTCCACACGTTTCCCGCGTCAATAAACAACGCACCTTCCAACAACCAGATCAATTTAAAACGATACTCTATATTCCCGGCCAGTTTGAAATCCCCGACACTATTCGGGTATTTCTCGGTTGCCAGATAAGAACCGGGGCCCAGCGTTCTCGCTTGCCAAGCCCGGATATCGTTGGCCCCGCCACCATAATATGCTTCTTCGAAAGGTAACACTTTCATGTTTCCGTACGGGTAACCACACCCCACGAAAACACGTCCCACCAAAGAGTTCGCCCGGTTGATATACCAATTATACCGATACTCCGCATCCGATTTCACGAATTGCGCGTACCTTACACCGAATAACTCATGATATTTCTCGTCCAACGTTCCCACCGTCTTCTTATGCCCGACAATCCCGTCTATCGCTGCCAGGAAATTCCCCGAAGTCTCCATGTTCACCCGAAAATAATTGTAATTCGCTTTCGTGTTGATCAACTGATCGGTATACGTCGCGGAAAAAACGGCCGAAAGAATCATGTGATCCGTGTAAGCATTCTTGATATACTCGTTCTTCAGACCGTCAATAAAATTCTGATCCACATCCTTCATCAACACGTAATTCAAATCAATCAGATCAAAATTATAACGCCATTTCTTGTTCGACTTCCGCCACAGATAACCGAAACGGGCATTAGCAATTGATCGGGTATAATAAGGCGTGTATTCATAACTGTACGAGAAAGAAATAGAAGTTTTCGGGGCGTAATTCCGCCGGAAATCCTTCATTTTGAAGAAAGGCATCCAAAACTGGGGTGTCACGAACTTCAACTCGGCACCGATCTCGGAAGTATTGAATATCTTTCCTTCCCCGTCCACCTGTTCTTTCCGCAAACTACCCCAAATACTAGCGGAAATATTCTCTCCTGCCCGGAACACGTTACGATGATTATACGTGAAATTTCCCCCGACTCCCATGTTCCCCGAATTATGGGTACCTTCCAGAAACACGTTATAAGACTGCCTTTTCACGGGAGAAAGCTGAATCACACAATCCAACGCTTTCACCTCTCCTTCCGAATCCACCTCCTTAAAATCAATATTCACCATCTTAAAAAGATTCAACGCCTGCAACCGCACGTAAGTATCAATCACCCGCCGGGCATCATACAACTCGTTTCGTTGCAATTGAATCGTCTCGATTATCATCTTCGGTTTTATCTTCAACTTATCCTTGTACAGAATAGTATACCCGTTATAAAACAACGTCTTGTACGTCGAATCCACCTGTTCGGCCGTCATCAACGGATCGTAATCAAAATTCACGCTGATATTCCTCACGAAATAACGCCTGTAAGCATTACTATCCACGGCATTCTCGACAATCCGCACGAAGAGCTTTGCCATATTCTCTTTAGACGTAGTTGTCGTGTCGGCAAAAAACTGGATAAAATTCTTCGAGAAATTAAAATATCCTCTCTCCCGAAGCATTTTCGTGATCCGTTCCCGCTCGTCGTCCAGCACGTCGAGGTCCAGGGGCGCATTCTTCTCCAGAAGCGTGTTCAGCGTGTCCCGGCGATAATTAGCCATTAACCCGCTCTCCTCCGCGATCACGTTTTCCTTTCCCACTTTCGAATCAAACTTCACATCCTGAATACGGGTAACGGGTCCCATGTCTATCCGGTACTCCACGAGCGCCTTCTTCTTCTTGTACATGACGGAATCCGTCACCCGGGCGCTATAAAATCCTTTATTATGGAGATACAATTCTATCTGGCTCGCACTACGCTGCGTCATGAAAGGATCGTAAATAACGGGAGCCTCCCCGATTCGCCGCAACCACTGGTTAAATTTCTTTTTATCATTCCTCCCGCTCAGATTATACAACCCCAGGTGAAAGCGGGCAACTCCCAAGATACGAGTATTCGGTTTTTGCCGGATATTTCGCTTGATATCAGATCTATTCAATTTATAATCATCCACTTTCACCTTCACCCGATCCAGCAAATACTCGTCCTTCCCGACATATTTCGTCGGGGAACACGAATAGAAGAAATAGACTATAAAAAAAATAAAACTTATCTTGTACGCTACACGCATGCTCAAAAATCTCAAAAAAATACTATGTTTGTGTTTTATTTTAACCAGCAAGCTTAAAAACGATGCTTAGCAAACACCTAACAAATGTAATCCAAAACCTTGAAAAAAAGAAATTCAGGGAAAAATATAATTTATACAAGGTCGAGGGAGATAAACTGGTACAGGAATTACTCCTTTCAGACATGAAAATTGACACGCTTGTTGCCAGTCCCTCGTGGATCGCGAACAACCAACAACACGTTAAATCATACAACGTTATCGAGGTCAACGAGATCGAAATGGGACGGGTATCCAATTTCAAATCCCTGCCGGAAGTCATCGCTCTGTCCGAAATCCCGGTCAAGGGATACAACCCGGACGAGATAGAAAACAGCCTCTCCGTCATCCTCAACGGAATCCAGGACCCCGGTAACATCGGCACGATACTCCGTGTCTGTGACTGGTTCGGCATCCGGAATATATTTTGTGATCACGATTGTGCAAACATTTTTAACCCGAAATCCGTTCAAGCAAGCATGGGTGCAATCTTCCGGGTGAATGTTTTCTACTTGGATCTTGTCAACTTTATCCCCCGGTTCGTGGGGCAGGATTTCCCGTGTTACGGGACTTTCCTGCGAGGTGAAAATATCTACAAGCAACAACTCCGGACCAAAGGATTTATTGTCATGGGAAACGAAGGAAACGGCATCACCCCCGAGATCGAACAATTTGTCAGTCACAAGATCACGATCCCGAGTTTTGCACATAGCCTCTATTCAACCGAATCCCTAAACGTGGGTGTAGCCACCGGCATCATCCTCTCGGAATTCAAACGAATGGAATAAATAATGAAAGAACAAATTATTTAAACAAAAAAGAATGTAGTATGAAAAAATTTGTAGTATTGGCACTATTCAGCCTTATTGGCCTGGCAACAATGGCTCAATCTCTCCCAATCAACATCGGTATACACGGAGGTTGGAATAACACGAAGATCAATGCGAAACACCTGAAAGTAGATTCTCATGGCGGATACATGATCGGAGCTTTTGCCCGTATCAATCTGGGAAGCCTCTATCTTGAACCTGCCGTAAACTTCGCTCATAAAGAGAGCGGAATCAAAAATGAATATTCCATTGGAAAATTCAAATATAGCTCTATCGACATTCCGGTTATGGTCGGATACAACATACTGAAACTCCCCATCTTCAAACTACGCGGATTTGCCGGTCCGGTTGCCTCTTTCGTGACCAAAGACCTGAAAAAGGATTTCAACACAGACAAAATGATGTGGAACGGTAAAATCGGTGCCGGAGTCGACGTGTGGAAAGTTACTTTCGATATTGATTACGAGTTCGGATTAAAGAAATTCGGGGACGACGTGAAAGCTCCCAAATCCTGGAACCTAACTTTAGGATTCAAGATTATCTAAAAGAGAAACAGAGGGAGAGCTAAAATACTCACCGTCTTCGGGAAGATCACCAGCTCCTCCTATGTTTATGAGGGTACTGAAAAAGTCCCATTATTTGAACTACTACCCCTGTCCCCTCCTTACACAGGCGGGGCAACCGCTTGGTAATCAACTCTCCCCCTGTGTAAGGGGGAGCCGGAGGGGGTAGTTGTTTATCACAATACCGACTTTTTCAGCGGCCTCGTTTATAGAGGAGGTGGCCGAAGGTCGGAGGAGTTTATTATAAAGAGAAGCGCAAAGCTTCTCTTTTTTATATCCTATTCCCCCAAGAAGATTCTCCCAATGCAAAATGTTCCTCCGAGTAATCGGCAACCAGATTAGAAAGAAGTTCCAATTCTATGCTATTCGGATCACTTAACGAAGTACTATCATCCACTAATGGAAGAAGTTCTTCTACTCTTTTTACTGCCCATTCATATTGAGCTTGATTTTCAATCCTTGTCATAAATCCAATTTCAATAGTTGAACAATTTTATTTTATATATCTTGTTTTACCTAACGGTTACCCCCTGACAAACTCACAAGAAATTCTTGTGAGTTGCTTCAATTACGAGTTCGCCATTGTTATAAATATTATCTACATATTGACTTATATTCTACTTTATCGTCAAAACCTCCCTCTCTCGGTATCTCCCCATATCCGAGATCACAACCTCCTCTCCTTCTTCAAGCCCGGCAATCACTTCTACATTTTCGAACCCGCTTTCTCCCAAATTGACCTTCCGTTTCATGATTTTATCCCCTTGCTTAACCCACAGCTCGTATTCCCCTCGTCCCATATAATAAGCTCCCGTGGGTAAACGCAGCGCCTCTTCCGTCACGGCATGCGTCACGTGAACATCCACTTTCAACCCCGACCGTAACCGTTTATTACCGTGATCCTCCAAAAACACGACAAACTTGATCACCCCGTTATTCACCGACGGGGTCACATTCCCGACCACACCCTCGAACTTCTCGCTACCGATCATCACGTTCACCCGGTTCCCCGTGCTAATTTTATCGGCATAACTATCAGCGATCTCCGCCTCCACCTTAAAAGTGGATAAATCCGACAGTATCGCCAGATTACTACCCGCTGACACGGAGGAACCCACCTGATCATTAATCCAGGTCAGGGTTGCCGCCCGGGGAGCCATCACATGGGCCTCCCCCAACGTTTTAAACAACAAATCTATATTCCGTTTGGCAATCTTGTAATCCAACTCCAAAGATTTGATTTCCGACTCGGAAGCACTTTTCTTATTTTCATACTTCCGTTTCAATTGTTCCAATTGCATCCCTTTCACCGTGTAATTCAATTCAGCCTCCCGCACCTTTTCCCGGGTACTGGCCCCGATGCTATCCAGATACCGTTCGTTATTCAACGACACCAACGTCCGTTTCAGCGTCATTTCGTCAATATCAACCTGCATTTTCATCTCCGCCAAATCGCTGGCTATCGTCCTACGCTGCAAATCCAATTTACTCAACTGCATTTCCAGAGATTCCTTCTTGGTGTCGTATTCCGTTTTAATCGTTTCCAAATCCAACTGCAATAAAGGCTCATCCTTCTCTACCCGATCTCCCGCCTTTTTATACACCTCCAATATTTTCGATGAAACAGGCGAGGTGATAATCTCCTCGGCAAAAGGAACCACTTTTCCCGTGGCATACACGGATACTTCCACCACCCCCCGGTCCACGATCCCGAAATTAATCTCGCTCCCCCGAATCTTGGGCTGAAACACGTTTACCAGACCATAAAAACCACACACACCAACTATCACGACAATAACAACCTTTATCAATAACTTCCGTTTACGTTGTCTTTTCATCCCCGAAGAAATTGCCCGATCCATACTCCTAATATTTTTCTTGTTCGTAAATTATATCCTGTTCCTGCTCGAAATCATAGAGTGTCAGCTTTCGCAACGTGTAAAAATACCTCCACGAAGAATAAAGTTGACTGATATACATCCGGCGAGCATCATCCTGTTCCGTTCGGGCCGCATTCAAATCCAACACGCTGATCTGCCCTAACACGAAAGTCTCGTATGCCGTTTTGTAGCGTTTCTGAGCCACCGTGTCCGCCAAACGCACGATCTCGTTCAATCGACTCTGCTCCTGATATTGTCGTACCGTCGTCAGCACGTTTTGTTCAAAATTCTGCGTTTCCTGTTCCACCTGTACCTTTACAATATCCTCTTGCGAGCGGGCCAATTCCACCTGTCCCCTTCCTTTTCCCCAATTCAGAATCGGGATACTTATTCCCAAGCTCACCGATTCCCGGTTACGCAAATTCCGATAGGTATCTTTAAACCGACTATCGGTCCCCGTGTACCCGATCGAAGCATACACGTCAGCCTGAAAACCCCGACCTGCCTTTGCTTGCGCCACCTGTTGACGAGCATTCAACAACCGACAAATAACCTCGTGACAGAAAGGATTGTTCTTGTCCGCCAATTCCAGTACACGTTCATAAGAAACCTCTATCCCCGGACACTCTCCCGGTATTTCCGGAACCAACAGCACCCGATCGTTATATCCCAAATAATTTCTCAAAGCAAACATCTTCTGCTCGTAGGCCTGCTCCGTCTGAATCAGGGAGGACGATGCGTTCAAATAATTCAACCTTAATTGCAACAAATCGTTATCCGAAATCAATCCCCGTTCCCGTTTCCCCCGGGCGATTTCCATTAACTTTTTTGAACTCTCCAGATTTTGTTTATCAATATTCACGTTAATCATGGCCAACAATAAATCAAAATAACACGACACCGCCTGAATGGCAATAGACTCCATATCCACGACAAACTGTTGTTGTGCCTGCTTGTATTTCTCGGGTTCAATCCGCGTATTCCATTTCAAGGGATTCGCCGTGATCAACGGTTGCGAGAATACCACGTTAAATGGCACGCTCATATACTCCGTCTCCCGGTTTCCCTCCAATTGATCCACCCGTTCCAACTGGGACTGCAATGATAACTGTCCTCCCGTTAACGGGATATTCTGCGTGAGAGACAGGGCCATCTGTTCGGAAATCGAATTACTCGACACGTATTTGTACGTCCCGTCCTCTTTCAGATAACTGGACATCGTGCGATTAAAACTAGGGATCGTTCCCGTCAACTTCACATTCGGTAACAAATCCGCCTTGTAATTCCGGTACTGCCAGTATGCCGCTCTCCATTGATTCTTGGCCATCATGGCATCCAGCGATTGACTTCGTGCCAAGCGAATCGCCTCCTCCAACGTGATCAACTTCTGTTCTTGCTGCCCGAAAACGGGCAACATCAACAACAAACACCCTATCGTCAAAAATTCTTTCATAATGATCCTGTATTTACATGTCACTCCTCCCGCATCGCCTCCACCGGGTTAACCCTCGAAACCCGGTAAGCGGGCCACCAAGCACTGAACATCGAGAAAATAATCATGATCACAACCGCACTCCCCAAAGCCAGCATAGGAACAAACTGTAACGGGTAAACAAATACAAACAAACCTAATCCCAGCAACAAGGCCAGTACAGTCAAAACAAAACTCTCCAAAATCACAAAACGATGCAATCCCCCGACAGTAGACCCGACTACCAGACGCAAGGCAAATTCCTTTCTCCGCTTGGTCGAGTAAAGCCAGAACAACCCGAATGTCCCGATAAAAGTAAATATCAACAAAAACGACGTGGGAATAACGATCGTCCCCACACTCACGATATTACTCAACATCGTGGTTATTTTCAATCCCTCCACGCTATATATCCCGATTTCCTGATTCGTACCCGCAAATAAACGACTACACTCTCTATCAAGTAAATTACTGAATGTCTTCAATTCCCCATCCCGTACCCGGACAATAAATTCGGGCCAATCGCTATAGCCGCAAACCTCGTAAGGCAAGATCAATGTCGGGCAGGATTCTTTATAAACTTCCTGTTTCAATCCGGCCATCACCCCGACAATCGTACACGCTTTCCCGTTAAGAGAAATATTCCTTCCCACCACTTCGTGCCACCCGAACCGATCTGCTAACTGTCGGGTTACAATAGCCGGATAAGTCCCGTCAGCCAATATTTTACCGGGCAACCATCTCCCCTCCTCCAGCTTTATGTCGAACACGCTAGCCGTGAATTCATCCGCTCCTTTCACGTAAATTTGTACACTCTTCCCCTCGCACTTTAAAGAATCTTTCGGATTCATATTCTCCGAACGAACATAGGGGACGAAAAACGCGCACTCACTGACAGCCACCACGGAAAGATGCGTGCGCAATGTCTCGCACAAATGTCTCATCATATTCTCCGTTTCTTCTGACGAGAGAGAACGTCCTTCCAGTTTAAGCTCCGGGCCAAACTGCAACGTGTTTTCAGTATTCAACATTCCCGGCGTGTAATACCGGGCTAAAGTCTCCCCCGTGTTCACGAAACAAAACACCAGAACAACAAAAACCACCGCCTGCTCTATGAACATCCCCCCGTATTTCTTTTTTTGATTCCAGAACAGAGTAAAAATATGGCGTATCATTCCACACCTCCTTTCAACATATCCACGATTGGATTTCTTATCACCCAATAGGCCGGAAGTCCGCTGGAAACGAGAGAAAACAACAATGACAAAGGCAGCACCTCCAAGAGAATGACCGTCCAGTTCATTTCGGCCAAAATCGTCAATGACCCGATAATCATATTCCCGAAAAGCAATTTATCCAAGAACTGACATAAAGGAAGAAGCAAGGCAATTCCCAACAAAGTTCCCACGATCACCAACACGATATTTTCAATCAAAACCTCCAAAAACACGAAATCCCGATTTGCTCCTAACGCCCGCTTAATCCCAAGTTCAGCAACCTGAATACTCGTGTTAGCCACACTCAAAAGGATGATATTCAATATAGGAATTATCAACAATAACAAAAGTCCCAAAAAAACACTCATCCTCCACAAATGTCCCCCGAACACCTCGGCTCTCACTTCCTGCACCGTACGTACGGGTTCCGGAAATTGAGTCACGTTGACATGTTTCATTTCCGCCACATAACTCACGGCAGACATCACCATTTTCTTCGCCTTCTCCATATCGGTACCTTCTGGAAATAAAATATACGTATTCACCCAATCATTACCGGACATCCCCCGATCAAAATACTCGGGCAACCAAATTGAAAGATGACCATCCTGTGCAAACAACGAAATATCGGCAACCACCCCGATAATCTTGTACCTATTACCTTGAAAACATAGCTCCTCACCCACCACGTTCGCCTTTGCGAAATAAGTTTTCGCCACACTCTCGTTCACCACCACCCTCGGCTCTTTTGCTTCCCGTTCCGTGAAAGGATGTCCCTGCACGAAATCATACTGAAACACGTTCCAATAATTATAATCCGTGTAGACAGCCATATTCATCCCGAACTGACCGTTCGCCCGGACATTATTAGCCTCATCGTGATAACAGGTATAATTCTCGTATCCCTTTAACTGGCTCATAATCATCTGCACGTCCTTCCGGTTCAACCTACTCTTGAAATTATTCCCCTGTTCATCCCATATATAGCTGGGAACTTCAACAATCCGCTCAGAATAAAGAGCCGGGGGCATATTTCCCCGCACCACGTGAACGATTTGCAACAATATCGTGACAAACACGAATGTCAACATCGCCCCGAACACGCAGAACAAGGCATACGCTTTATGGTGCATGATATTATAGCAAATCGGCTTCCAATAAATATATAATTTTTTCATACGCTAATTTTACTTTAAAGCAATTGCCGGATTAATCTTCGTCACCTTGTAGGCAGGGAACCACGCACTCAACACGGAAAAAAAGAGCATAATTACCAAAGTTACCGCGATGCCCGTTACCTCGATCATGATATAATCGTAAATAAAGAACGATAACAACACACCGGGAATACTAGCTAAAAGGGTCACCACGGTACTTTCCAAAATCACGAATGTCAACAAATTACGGGTTGTTGCCCCTACCGACAACCTCACGGCAAACTCGTGAACCCGAGTCTCCGTGTGTTGAAGGAACAAACCGAACGTACCGATAAAAGCAAAGAAAAGAAGAAAAAGGGTGGGTATTGCCTGCAAATACAGATTTATCGTGAGCATACTCATAAATTGTTTTTTCGCTTTTTGCATCACTGCCGCATACGCCTGTACATTTTTCATGGGTAACAAACGATTAAATTCTTTATAATAGGCCAAAATAAAATCCATCTCTTTACCGGGCTGTACACGGGCACAAAACTCTCTAAACGATCCAATACTTGATATTCTATTTAAATCCACAATTACAGTCGGTTCGGATAATTCAAACGCAGCATGCTTTATCCCGGATAACACTCCAACCACGGTAAACGTTTTTCCCTCATACACAATTTTACGTCCCAAGGCTTGTTCCCATTTCAAATCATCAGTCAATTGTTTGGTAACCACACAAGTAAACGACCCATCTTCCAACACACTGTTCGTTAACCAATCTCCCTCTATAATATCCGGCCGAAACACTTTTGCTCCCGCCCCATCTGATGCTCTCCAATTTACAAACAAGGTTTTTCCATCAATTCTTATACTGTCATGTAAAGCCTGAGATCTCATATAAGGAATCATTCCACAACTCCAAGTAACCTCTTCAACATAAGGCAATTCTTTAATATTAGCAACCACGGTCTCAGCTATCGCCTTCATATCTTCCCATTTCAAATTTTCTGTTCCCGAACTAGTGTTTGAAAGCATATATCCGAATCCAACAGTATTTTCAGTATCCAACATCCCGGGAGCACAATACTGTTTAAAAACCGTGACCACAGAGACCACACCCACCATTAAAACCACGAATACGACTACCTGCTCCACGAAAATACCCAAATAAGATTTTCGATCATTCCATAATACTTTCAATAAATTCCGTATCATTTTGAACCTCCTTTCAACACTTCCGCCATATTTTTCCGTAACGTAACAAATGCCGGAAACATACTAACTAGTAATGTAAACAAAATAGACAAGGGTAGCACCCCACACAAAATCACCATAAAATTCAATTGTGTAAGGAATGACACATTTCCCAAAAGAGAATCTTCAAAACAGAGGTATTCTATCCCGTAAACTACCGGAGAAAACAACAATAAACCAACGACAATACCTGCCAATACTAATATCAAATTCTCCACAACAATATAAGAAAATAACACGGGACGAGATGCCCCAATAGCACGACGAATTGCAATCTCTTCCGATCTCCGGTTCGAATTAGATATACTCAAAGTCACGATATTAATCGCCGGAACCACAAGCAACAACAATACAATCACGGGAATTCCATACGATAATATATCAAGTCCTACCTCCTGCATAACCACCTCTTTCCGAGTTTTCATCTTCTCGGCAGATATATCAACCTTTATCCTCCGCGCATCAAAATATGCCTTTACCGCTTGAGCAACTTCTCGCTTCGCCTCTGCTATTGGAAACGCTGAAGGAAATAACACCTCAAGGTGATAATAACTACTTCCACTAGGGGTAAACGTGTTAAATTGATCCGAAAGCCAAAAGCCATCCGCAATTAAAGTTGTAAAAAAAGAAATATTCTCTACCACCCCGGTAATCGTGTAAGAAACTTTTTGAATTTCTATTTTCCGTCCAACGGCATTCTCTCCCCGGAAAAGAGCTTTCGCCATCATTTGATTAATCACCGCTACCGGTTGTTTATTCTCGTATTCCTGTTGGCTGAACGCCCGGCCCTCGATAAACTTAAACCGAAAGACTTTCCAGTAATCTGCATTCACGTAATTCACACATTGGGACACCATCCCGTTATCAACAAAAATATCACAATCCTCAATATGCCATCTGGCATACATCTCACATCCTTTGATATTTTTTATTAAAGTTTCCGTGTAAAAAGCATTAATTCCATGCGAACGTCCTCCCTTATCTTCAAAACTACCAAACGACACGATCCGATCCCCCTTGTCTACCGGGGGAACATTCCCGATAAAAGAATACAGCACTTGCAACGCTATCGCGATAAAGACGAAAGACATCGCCGTCCCCAGCACGTAAAATAAAGAAAAGGAAAGATTATGCCTTATGTTATACAAGGCCGGCATAATATAATTCTTCAACCTGTTCATAACACCAATTTTCCGTCAAACAACCGAATAACCCGACTCGTCTCCCGTGCAATATGCTCGTCATGTGTCACCATCACGATCGTTGTCCCCTCCTGATTCAACCTTAAAAGAATATCCATAATCTCCGCCCCCATTTTGCTATCCAAATTACCCGTGGGTTCATCCGCCAAGATCACTTTCGGTTGTCCCATTAACGCCCGGGCAATCGCTACACGCTGGCATTGTCCACCGGACAACTGCGAGGGAAAATGTTTCAGACGGTGGCTCAACCCCACCTTGTCCAGTATTTCCAACGCCCGTTGCTTGCTTCCCGACACGGAAGCACCTTTCCGGTACAACATCGGCAACAACACGTTATCCAGCACGTTCAGCGATGGGATCAGATGAAAACTTTGAAAAATAAAACCAAGTTTCTGGTTTCGGATTCGGGCTTTATCCCGATCATACAACAAATCAGCCCTGACATCATCAATAATCACCCAACCTTCGGTGGGTGTATCAAGCAATCCCATGATATTCAACATCGTACTCTTCCCACATCCCGACGGCCCCATGATAGCCACGAACTCCCCTGCCTCCACCGTGAGATTTATATTTTCCAATGCCCGTGTTTCAACCTCTTTCGTGTAAAACGTCTTGTTTATATTTTCCAGTGTTATCATGATTTTGTATTTTAATGATTATTCTTTATTCATTTTACCGATACAAAAATGATAAACCAAATTCACTTATCCTGGCTCAATTTATTGTAAAAGTGTTGTAAAATGAAGAGGAATAATTACATTCGCAACAAACAAATACTGTAAAAAGAGTATTTTGCTGAAAAGTGCGATCGGTGCAACAACATGAGGAACAACTTAAAAGTTATCGGCTACACGACTTGCGTCATATTTGTATTACTTTGGCTTAACCAACTATTTTCAGGAATCAACCTGTATAAACTGGAAAAAAGTCAATGGCAGAAATACATGGACTCCATCGTGGAGACAAGTGTCGATTCTTACCTCAGACTCTCGAATTTACCTGATTCATCCGAACTCACCAACGACATAGATTTCAATCCCCAAACCTTCACGATCAATATTCAAACACGGGACACGGTTCATACAATATGTATTGATTCCAACGAAACCTTGAAACACACATATATCCGCAAATTACTCGGGACTTCCTCTCGTGAACTTGCTCCTCTTTCCCGGTTAGATACCCTCTTGCATCTATCGCTCGGGAAGCAAAGCGTGAAGGTACAACTCATAACTTGCAAGCTTGATAATACAAGCAACGAAATTGAACGCTTCCCCTTGAACGACACCGATATATCCGGCCTGATCCGTTCTAAAATCTATTCCCTCGGATCCCAATCGGGAGAATCAATCAAGATATACTACAATTTCCCGACTGCCATCTTTCTAACAAAAGCATGGAATAACGTCCTTGCAATCGCGGCATTTACCCTCTTGTTGATTTTCGGACTCCTGTATCTTTCCCGGATACAACAACAACTATCCCGCCTACAAGAAAAAATGATACAACAAGTCGTTCACGACTGGAAAACACCATTAAATAACATCGGGACTCTCGCTCAATTACTTGAAAAGAAATCCATTTCGCCCGAAGACGAAAAAGGCATAAAAAAAATACAGATCATTCAACAGGAAATAGAACTTTTGAGAACAAGTTCGCAACAATTACTTAAAACATTGAGCGGAATCGCTCGTCTCCGGATCAATAAAAACGAGTTCAATTTAAAAACAGAATTATCCCTCTTGCTGGAAAAGTTGCAAAACGCCAACTTGAACCAGAAAAACATTCACGTGCAATTAAGATACCTGGTTCAATATCAAAACATACACGCCTCCCATTTTCACTTGCTCGGGGCCATTCAAAATCTACTGGATAACGCCGTTAAATACGGCGGGAATGAACCCCGGATAACCGTTACCTGTTACCAGAAAAGAGGAACACTCATCATTCAGGTAAAAGACAACGGCCCCGGTATACCCAAAAAAGAACAAAAGCATATATTCGATAAATATTATCAAGTAAATACAAACGAAAATCCGGGAGCTAAAAAAGGATACGGTTTAGGATTAACCTACGTTCGCAACGTGGTAAAAGCACACGGGGGTAGTCTTTCTTTAAACAGTACACCCGGAAATGGATGTACCTTCACCATAAAACTCAAAAAATGGAGAACGAAATAAAAATACTATACGCGGAAGATAATACCACGGCAGCACTCATCTACCAAGAAATCCTCGAAGAAGCCGGATTCACCGTGACAATCGCCTCGACCGGAAACGAAGCCTGGGATTTATATCAAAATGGGAAATGGGATCTCATCCTCCTCGACATGGATCTACCGGGTAAAGACGGGCACGAACTCATCCGACTCATCCGGGAACAAGGAGATCAGGTTCCGATCATTATTTTAAGTTCCCTGAATCACAACCACGCTCTATACGAAGGCGCTGACGATTACCTCGTGAAAGGGTGTAGTGTTGACGAGGTGAAAGCCCGTATCGACAAGGCAATAGCCAGAACACGAAGAATAAACACGGAAAAAGAACAGGGACTATTCCACCTCTCTCCCTCCACCACGTTCAACAAGAATACCCGGCAACTCATAACCTGCGGACACAAAGAAGAACTGAAAGGAATGGAAGCCAAAATACTCTGGTTATTCTGCCTACGCATCAACGAAATAATCTCTATCGTCGAAATGTGCGAAACCCTGTGGGGCCTTTATACCACCGATAAAGAACGGGCATTTACCCGCTACGTCTGCCTGCTCAACAAAAAATTAAAACCCGATACCTCGATCGCTATCAAAAATGAATTCGCCAGAGGGTACAAACTAGTAAATGACATCAGGTAATCTCATCCGTTCGAGCCATACGATATCCCATTTTTTGACATCAAACTCAACATCCACTTCCATCAATGCCCGCCCAATAGCGCGGTAAGGAATCAAGAATATTATAACCGATCAATCTCATCAAGAGAAAGTCCGGTCATTTTAGCGATAGTATCAGAGGCTAAACCAAATGATTTCATATTTTGAGCAATTTGCCGCTTTTCCTTCTCCATGCCTCTTTCCATGCCTCTTTGCAATCCTTTTTGCAATCCTCTTTGCTCGGCACTATAATATAATGTTTTCTCCACGCTGATAATATCCCAAAACTTCTCGTAGCCTAACAACTGTGCCGGGGTAAAAGCTGATTCTTCTACCGCTTTCACGGCTTTCTTCACCTCGGGATTTGCCAGCAATTCTTCCGGTACTTCCACTGTATTCTCATCTATCTCTGTCAAGTAACGTAACCAGAGCACCTGCATTTTCTTCTCGGAGTAATTATGCGGGTGAAATTTGGGTAACTCGACAAATATCAATTGTAGACCATCAATCACTTTATTAGAATTCTCCACGTGTACCAGCCTATAATGATGATAATATCCTTCCAGTTCCGACTCGAAAATATCATTCACGAGATTGAGCGAGTACACGGGTTGCAGCAAGTGATAGTTTTCGCCACTTTCTATTTGTCGCACGTAAGCTTTCGAGGCGTTGAACAGTACTCGTTGTTTAAACTCCGGCGACCAGATCATCTGCATTTCCACTATGAATTGCCGGCCCGATTTATCCTTGCAACGCACGTCCACGATACTGTTCTTACGCAACGGATTTTCCGGCACCATTTCCGAGGGCAAGTATTCAATATCGGTAATCTCCTCCCCGGGAGCAAGCGGGAGCAGAGCATTGAGTAAACTCATCACCAGGTCGGGATGTTCGCCGAATACATGCTTAAAAGTCAAGTCTGCTTTAGGATTCAAATATTTCATGATGCGTCGTTTTTAATCTATGGTTCAACAACTACAAAGTTAGCAAATTAAATTGAATTCTGTTTATCCCGGGATGATTTTTCCAACCCTGCAAATTCAACTGGAAAATTATGATTAAAGCCTATAAAAACAACCAACAATAGCAATTCATACACTCATTCTCAACACATACGCTTACATCTCTTCGTTATCTATTCGTTATACCAGGCTTAAAGTTACCTTCTAAGAGACGAAGAGATAACGAACATTTATCCTAGAGATAACGAAGAGATGTAAGCGATAACATGGAGGTAATATTGATTTCAAGAAAATTATCTGTTAAAATACTTGCACGATTCAATTATTCTTTTTTTCTTTGTCCCGATCAATTCAATCTGCGAGGATTGTTTGAATTATAAAGAGGAATCGAGAGAACGGGCTCATAGAAATTCCGACAACCTGCAAGGCTTCTTGCAAGGTGCCAAAACCCGACCTGAGAACCAGGAGTTATAATTTAAGCTAAAGAAAAATGAAAACAGAAACAACAAAACAAAACAGCATTTATTGCACTACAAATTGTAGAGGTCTTTTCATTCATTCTATCGCCATGTCTATGCGTATGCGCTGCATGCGCTAATATCTTTTACACCCCGGACTTATTTATTTTAGATTTTTTGATTTTAGATTTCTGATTGGAAAATCGTATTGTTATTTTCAAAATTCATTAATTCGGTTTCTCGAAAAGCCGTTTGGAATCTTGTAAACATACATTTTCACACACCATCTAATAATCAGATAGTTACAAGGTTACTATCATGTAAAAAATCACCAGCAAACAATTTATTCATCAAGAGATTGAACAAGACTATGGCAAAGACATACGCGGAAATAAACGAAAAAATAAAGAAAGGCACGGCAGTAGTATTAACTGCCGAAGAAGTGTCCGAACTGGCAAAAACACTCTCCCCGAAAGAGATCGCCGAGAAAGTTGACGTTGTAACCACGGCCACCTTCGGGGCAATGTGTTCCTCGGGAGCGTTCCTGAATTTCGGACACGCTAATCCCCCGATCCGCATGGAAAAAATTGAGTTGAACGGTGTACGTGTCAGCGGAGGACTCGCCGCGGTGGATACTTACGTGGGAGCCACGGACTGTAATTCGGAAAATCCCAGTTACGGGGGAGCTCATATCATCGAAGACCTGATCGCGGGAAAAGAAATCACCCTCGAAGCATGGGGAAAAGGCACAGACTGTTATCCCCGGAAACACATCAAAACCGTGATCACGAAAGACACGATCAACGAGGCTATCCTATACAACCCGAGAAATGCCTACCAGAACTACAACGTGGCAACCAACTCCACGGACAAGATCAAATATACTTACATGGGAACCCTGTTACCCAAATTACGGAATGCCTCTTACAGCACGGCCGGAGAATTATCCCCCCTGTTGAACGACCCGGAATGCCGCACGATCGGCTTGGGTACACGCATCTTCCTTTGTGGCACGGAAGGATACGTAACCTGGAACGGGACCCAGTTCCATTCCACGAAAGAAACAAACGAGTATGGTATACCAACCAGTAATGCCCGAACAATTGCCGTGATCGGCGACCTGAAAAACATGAGCACGGAATTCCTGCGAGGCGTGTACTACGAGAAATACGGCGTGAGCATGTTCGTGGGTATCGGTATCCCAATCCCGATTTTAGATGAAGACCTCGCCCGAAGAGTTTCTATCCGGAACGAACAAATCGAAACCACGGTAGTGGATTACGGCGACGGGAACAAGATTTTAGGCAAAACAAACTATGCTGCCCTTCAAAGCGGAGAAATCGAGGTGAACGGCCACAAAATCAAGACGACCCCGGTAGCCAGTCTGGCAAAAGCCCGACAAATCGCGGACATCCTGAAATCATGGATACAGAAAGGTGACTTCCTACTCACGGAACCCGTTCGCCCCATGCCGACAGGAACCTCTTTGAAACAATTGAAAGATGAAAAGAGTTTATAAGGTTTATAAAGTCTATGGACCCCCGCGGGGCGCTTTATCCACGACAGCTTGTGCTGCCGAATCACGGAATCGAGAATCATAAAATCTCTGAATCTTTCAATCTAAAATTTAAAATCTAAAATCTAAAATAAATAAGGTTATGACCAAAAAAGTAATATTGACCTTCCCGGTAGACGCAACAGATAGACCCTTGACATACGATTTAATTCGTATTTACGATGTAAAAATAAACATACTAAAAGCTGAAATACAACCCGGAAAAACCGGTTCCCTGTTGATAGAAATGGACGCGGACGCTTTAAGAATAGAGCAAGCCATCGCATTCCTGAATGACAACGGGGTCTCGGTAAGCCCGGTGTCCAGCAAGATTTCTTACGATGAATCCCGTTGTATCAATTGCGGGAACTGCGCTTCAGCCTGTTTCTCACATGCCCTGACAATCGAGGCTCCCGACTGGAAATTGCAATTCAACCCGGAAAAGTGCATCGCCTGCAAGCTATGTTTAAAAGCCTGCCCGTTGAAACTTTTCAAGATCGAATTCAGCGATGCGTTTAATTAGTTTATAAAGTTCGTAAGGTTCATAAAGTTTATAAAGTTCATGGACCTTACGAGCTCTTTACCCGCAACAACTCTGTTGTCCGCATGACTTTATAAACTTTACAAACCTTATAAACTTTACAAACTCAAATGGAATACAAGAATAGGACATATCGAGAACATTTACAGGAAGGTCGTTGGCATTCTTTCACGGTCGCTTACAAAGAGACTGATCTCTGGATAGGGATTGACAAAGAATCTTTCCAGATAACTATTCCGGAATTCACGGAATCACGAATCCGGGCATTACGTGATATCATGGACGCTTACCTGGCAAATGACCCGGAATATGCCACGACACTTGTATCCTACGAGGCGAAACCGGAGGCCCCGGCCATCTTCCTCGAAATGTCGGAAGTTGCCCGTCAATCCGGGATCGGCCCGATGAGTGCTGTTGCGGGAGCCGTCGCGGGATATATTGCCCGTGAAATTAAAGAAAAATACGGGGTACAGGAAATCATCGTGGAAAATGGCGGAGATATCTACGCCGACATACGGAAAGATATGGATATCGCCGTGTTTGCCGGAACGTCTCCCCTGTCGGAAAAAGTGGGGTTCACGATTCCCGCCGGGTATGCCCCGTTAGGAATATGCACTTCATCGGGAACCGTGGGCCCCTCTCTGAGTTTCGGGAAAGCGGATGCGGTTATGATCATCTGTAAGGATTGCGCGCTAGCCGACACGTACGCCACGGCCTTTGCCAACGAGATCAAAACAACGGACGACATCGCCCCTTGCATCGAGAAGATTGGAAAAGCGGATGACATCCTTGCCGCGATCTGCATCAAAGATGACAAGATCGGGATTCACGGGATTTTTGATTTAAAACTCTTTCAACCGAATCATTCAGTGATTCCGTGATTTCGGATTAAGTGATTCGGCAGCACAAGCTACCGTAAACAAAGCGCCCCGCGGGGGGGCCACGGACTTTATAAACCTTATGAACTTTATAAACTCTTTTTATTCTAAATTACTAAAATGGAACTACAAGATCGCATATACATATTAGACGGGGCAACGGGAACAGCCTTACAGAAATTCGGGTTGACCGAAGCGGATTTCCGGGGAGAAGTGTTCGCACAACACCCGATCCCGTTGAAGGGAAACAATGACGTGTTGAATATCACCCGCCCGGATGTCATCCGTCAGGTACATCAAAACTACATTGATGCCGGAGCCGATATCATCGAAACCAACACGTTTAACGCGAATGCCATTTCACAAACCGAATACGGTTGCACGGAATGGGTGGAACAATTCAACCTGCAAGGAGCCCGTTTGGCCAAAGAAGTTGCCTCGGCTTGCAAGGAGCGGAAAATACACGTGGCCGGAAGTATCGGTCCCACGGACAAATCCCTCACTCTCTCTCCCGACCCGGATCAACCTGCCTATCGTATCGTGAACTTCGACACGCTGGCAGACGCTTACGCGACCCAAGTATCGGCACTCATCGAAGGCGGCGTGGACTTGCTACTGGTTGAAACCATTTACGACGGCTTGAACGCGAAAGCCGCCCTGTACGCCATTTCGAAAGTACAGGAAGAAAAAGGAACAAATCTTCCCGTGATGCTTTCCGTCACGGTAAACGATAAAAGCGGACGCACGCTGACCGGGCAATCGTTGGATGCTCTTTTCACGAGTCTCTCCCACTACCCGATTCTCAGTTTCGGTCTCAACTGCTCATTCGGAGCCCGGGAGTTACACCAATTTATCCGGGAACTGGCCCCTCATGTACCCTGTAACATAAGCATATACCCGAATGCGGGACTACCGAATGAAATGGGAGAATACGACGAATCGCCGGAATTCACGGCTCTATGTCTCCAAAACATGGCAAAAGAGGGATTGATCAACATCGCCGGGGGATGTTGCGGAACGACACCGGAACACATCCGGGCTATCGCTGACGCCTTGAAGAACATTCCTCCCAGAAAGCTCCCGGCCCCCACCCACCAGTTGAAAGTCAGCGGACTGGACACCGTGGTCATCGACAAGGAATTAAACAACTTTATCAATATCGGCGAACGTACCAACGTGGCAGGCTCCGCCAAATTCGCCCGTCTAATCCGGGAAAAGAATTACACGGAAGCGGCCACCATCGCCCGCAAACAGATTGAAGCGGGAGCTTCTGTCATTGATATAAACATGGATGACGCCATGCTGGACGGCACGGCCGAGATGGAGCGTTTCGTCCGTATCATCAGCAATGAACCGGACATCGCCAAGGCTGCCTTCATGATTGATTCATCCAAATGGGAAACCATTCTTGCCGGGTTGAAAAACACGCAAGGGAAATGTATCGTGAACTCGATCAGCTTGAAAGAAGGGGAAGAAGAATTCATCCATAAAGCCAAAGAAATACAACGACTGGGTGCGGCCGTGGTCGTTATGGCATTCGACGAGGAAGGACAGGCCACGACCTACCAACGGAAAATTGACATCTGCCAAAGAGCATACAACCTGCTGACCACGCAAGCCGGGTTCACTCCCGAAAACATCATATTCGACGTGAACATCCTGGCCATCGGAACCGGAATCGAAGAACACGATAATTACGCCGTGGACTACATCGAAGCCGTGCGCTGGATCAAACAGAACCTGCAAGGCTGTCGCACCTCCGGGGGCGTTTCCAACCTCTCGTTCTCGTTCCGGGGAAACAACACGGTACGGGAAGCCATGCATTCCGTATTCCTCTACCATGCGATCAAAGCCGGGCTAGACATGGCGATCGTGAATCCCGCCATGTTGCAAGTATACGACGAAATCGAACCCGAACTATTAAAGGCCGTGGAAGATGTCGTGTTGAATCGTACCCCGGAAGCCACGGAAACCCTGATCGCCCTTGCCGAAAAATACAAGGAAGTAAAAGGGGAAGTGAAAACCGTGCAACAGGAAGAATGGCGGAGCCGCCCCTTGGAAGAACGTCTAGGACACGCGCTCATCAAGGGAATCACGGATTATCTCCCGGCTGACTTGCAGGAAGCGGTTGCCCGATATTCCAGCCCGGTCGAGATCATCGAAGGCCCGCTCATGAAAGGCATGGAACGGGTAGGACAATTCTTCGGGGAAGGCAAAATGTTCTTGCCGCAAGTGGTAAAATCCGCCAAGGTGATGAAAGAAGCCGTACGTATCCTCCAACCCGAAATCGAGCGATACAACGCCGCGGAACAAAACGTAACCCGCCGTCCCCGGGTAGTTATCGCCACCGTGAAAGGCGACGTGCACGACATCGGTAAAAACATCGTGAACATTGTCCTGACCTGCAACAACCTCGAAGTAATTGATCTTGGTGTCATGGTTGACAACCAGAGTATCGTCAAGGCCGCGAAAGAACACGAGGCCGACATCATCGGGGTCAGCGGACTGATCACGCCTTCGCTTGGTGAAATGGAAAACTTGTGCGAATTGCTGCAAAAAGAACAACTTCGCATCCCGTTAATCGTCGGGGGGGCAACCACATCATCCGTACACACGGCCGTGAAACTGGCACCCAAGTACGATTACTGCGTTGTTCCGGGAGGAGACGCATCCCGCACCGTGGGAATCATCAAGCGATTGTTGAATGACCGGGAGAATTATATCCGGGAAATAAAGGCTGATCAGGAGCATATCCGGACATTGCACAACCAACACCAGCAAAACCGAATATCACTGGCAGAAGCCCGCCGGAGAGCCCCCCGATTCGATTGGGATCACGTGGAACCCACCACTTTCGGGGAACATAATTTACTGGTAAAACATCTGAACATCGAGGATTTGGTAGAAAAAATAGACTGGACTCCTTTCTTCCACTTCTGGGGTTTCAAGGGGAAATACCCGGAAATCGTGTACACGAATGACGAGGCCGACCGCACTTATCAAGCCGCCCTGGATATGTTAGGTAAAGTCATCGCGGGAAACGAGTTCGACGTGTCGATCATCGTGCGCTTCTTTGATGCCTATTCGGAAAACGATGAAATCATACTGGACAACCGATACCACCTCCCGATGCCCCGTCAACAAGCGGATTTGGAAGAATGTCTCTCGCTGGCCGACTTCGTGATCCCGAAGGAAAAAGGCACGGGTAGCGTGGGGGTATTTTGTCTGAAAGTCTCGGATGATCATAAATGCAACGATTGTCACGACTTCGAACACCTGTTGCGGGAGAGCCTGTGCGCCCGACTGGCAGAAGCCTGTGCCGAATGGATGCAAGAACAGGTAAGCGAGGGTACCCACGTCATCCGTCCCGCTTTCGGCTACCCGACATGCCCGGATCACGCGATGAAGAAAACAGCTTTCGACATCCTGGACGCCCCCGCCCAAATCGGGGTACAACTCACGGAGAGCTATTCCATTTACCCCTCCACGAGCTTGTGCGGACTACTGATTTCTCACCCGAAAGCAAAGTATTTTAGCGTCTAAGACACTGAAATAAGATAAAAGTTAAAAGATTCAGAGATTGCCGATTCTATGATTCGGTGATGATGAAAAAGAGCGAGAGAATTGTGCGAGGAAATCATTTAATCCGAAATCGGAAATCACTGAATTCTTAAATCATTAAATCTAAAATTATGAAAGTTATCGACATACTCAACAATACAGACAAAGCCGTATTCTCATTCGAGCTGGTACCACCATTGAAAGGCGGGGATATCAATAAAATATACGAGGCCATTGAACCGCTGATCGCCCTCGCCCCTCCTTTCGTCAATATCACGTTTCACCGGGACGAGGTGGAATATCGTCAAAACCCGGACGGCACGATCCGGAAAGTCACCGTGACCAAACGCCCGGGATCAGTGGCCCTGGCCGCCGCTATCATGAGACGCTACAACGTGGACATGGTTCCTCATATCGTGTGCGGTGGAGCTACCCGGCACAAGATTGAAAATGAACTCATCGACTTGAATTTCCTCGACATCGAGAACGTAATGGCTCTTCGCGGAGACCCGATCCCGGGGGAACGATTCTTCACCCCGGATGAAGACGGGCACAGGTACAGTTACGAACTCGTGGAACAAATCGCACGCATGAATCACGGGCAATACCTGGATGACACGCTGACGGATGCCGTACCCACGAACTTCTGTATCGGGGTGGCCGGATACCCGGAAAAACATTACGAGGCTCCCAATCAGGCTTGCGACATCGAAAACCTGAAAAAGAAAGTCGACGCGGGAGCCAATTACATTGTCACGCAAATGTTCTTTGATAACTCGAAATTCTTCCAGTTTGTCGAAAAATGCCGGGCACAAGGTATCACGGTCCCGATTGTGCCGGGACTAAAACCCATATCAACATTCAAACATCTGGAAATGCTTCCACGTACATTCAGCATTGATATCCCGCAAGAACTGGTTAAAGAAATCCGTCGATGCAAAAACAACAAGGAAATCAACCAAGTCGGTATAGAATGGTGTGTCGCCCAAAGCAAAGAACTTATTGCCCACGGGGTACCCGCCGTTCACTATTACACCATGGGGAAATCGGAAAATATTCAGGAAATCGTGAAACAAGTATTTTGAAATGAAACGATTCAGAGATTGCCGATTGAATGATTTAGTGATTATAAAAAAGAGCGTGAGAATTGTGCGGGAAAATCACTTAATCGGAAATCATAAATCAAGCAATCAATAGGATCATTAATCTAAAATTAATCCATGCAGCAAGAAACAAAACCAAACTTTTGGGCATTAATACCCTTGATCGTATTTCTATCAATCTACCTGGTAGCCTCGATTATCATGGGCGATTTCTACAAGATGCCGATCACGGTGGCTTTTCTGGTCTCTTCGGTCGTGGCAGTTGCCATCTCTTCCGGGGGAAAACTCCACAAACGGATTGACCTCTTTTGTAAAGGAGCCGCCAACAGTAACATCATGCTCATGGTTTGGATTTTCATTCTTGCCGGGGCATTCGCGCAAACGGCGAAAGCGGTGGGTGCCGTGGATGCGACCGTAAACCTCGCCCTGTCCGTTCTCCCGGACAGCCTGCTGCTGGCCGGAATGTTTATCGCTGCCTGCTTCATTTCGCTCTCCATGGGTACATCCGTCGGTACGATCGTGGCTCTTACCCCCGTTGCTATCGGCATCGCCTCGCAAACAGCCGTTGACACGCCTTTCATGGTAGCCATCGTGGTAGGCGGGGCCATGTTCGGCGATAACCTCTCGTTTATCTCCGACACGACCATCGTGGCCACCCGCACGCAAGGATGCAGCATGAAAGATAAATTCAGGGTCAATAGCCTGATCGTGATACCCATCGCACTACTGGTGACCCTTATTTACTTGTTTCAAGGCAGCGAGATAACCACCACCCCGACCGTCACCCCCATCGAATGGCTGAAAGTGATCCCTTACATCCTGGTACTTGTCACGGCCTTATCCGGCATGAACGTGATGTTCGTCCTTCTACTCGGCATACTATGTTCCGGCATTGTCGGCATGATCACCGGGAGTATCCATTTCTGGGAATGGATCGCGGCCATGGGAACAGGCATAACCGGCATGGGAGAACTCATCATCATCACCCTACTCGCCGGGGGAATGCTCGAAATGATCCGGTACAACGGGGGAATCGCTTATATCATACAAAAACTGACAACGCACGTCAACTCGAAAAAAGGGGCAGAATTAAGTATCGCAGCCCTGGTCAGTTTTGCCAACTTATGCACGGCAAACAACACCATCGCCCTCATCATGTCCGGCCCGATAGCCAAAGATATCGCCACCCGATTCGGGGTCGATCCCCGCAAATCCGCCAGCTTGCTCGACACGTTCTCCTGTTTCGTGCAGGGAATCATCCCCTACGGGGCACAACTCCTCATGGCAGCCGGACTGGCCTCGATCACCCCGCTAGCGATCATGCAATACCTATACTACCCCTATCTAATGGGTATTGCCGCCCTCTTCGCCATATTCTTCCGCTACCCCCGGAAGTATTCAAGGTGAATCGCCGGAGGCGAGTAAAATTCGCCGGAGGCGAGTTACAAGTTACAGGTTACATTTGCCTCCGGCAAGTTGCAAGTTATACCCTATCATACCAACGAATATTTCAATTTTCTTTCTCATCATAAAACCAACTCATTCTAATTTTTAATGTATACTTTTATATTTCAAATAAATAATCTATATTTGGACAAAATAAAAGTTCAACTTTCAAATTGTCAAAATCGAATATATGAATCTAATTTACAGGAAACTAACAAGTGAAATTTCCAAATTATTAAAATATTACCCGGTAATTACCATTACCGGGCCAAGACAAAGTGGTAAAACAACCCTTTGTCAAGAACTATTCCCAGATTACGCATACATTAACTTAGAAGATATCAGTATCCGGGAGAAAATTCAATTAGATACAAAATTATTTTTAGAAGATTATTCTAACGGGCTGATTATAGATGAAGCACATCACTATCCTGATTTATTTTCATACATCCAAGTATACACGGACGCGCATCCGGAAAGAAAATTTATATTAACAGGAAGTAGTAATTTCTCATTACTCCAAAATATAACTCAATCTTTAGCAGGACGTACTGCAATTTTAACCTTACTTCCATTATCCTTACATGAATTAGGTAACCAAATTAAAGAAGTTAGTACAGATACTTTAATTTTAAACGGCTGTTACCCGGCTGTATGGGCTAAGGAAGTACCACCGGGGACATTATATCAAAATTATTACACCACATATATTGAAAGAGATATAAGACAAATAATCAATATAAAAGATATTAGTCTTTTTCAAAAATTTATCAGACTAGCTGCCGGACGGATTGGAACAGAATGTAATAATTCAGCATTAGCCGGAGAAGTTGGGACATCAGCTCCAACAATAAATAACTGGTTTAGCACATTAGCAGCTTCTTATATTGCCTACATGTTACCACCATATTATGAAAATATAGGAAAAAGATTAACTAAAACCCCTAAAATCTACTTCTATGACACGGGGTTAGCTTGTTATTTATTGGGCATTGAAAACGAAGATCAATTAAAAAATCACCCTTTACGAGGAAATTTATTCGAGAACATGGTCATAAATGAAGCCATGAAAAACCGCTTTAATCAAGGCAAAACAGCGAACTTATATTTCTATCGAGATAAATCACAAAAAGAAGTGGATCTACTTCATGTAAAAGCAAATGATTTCCATATCTACGAAATCAAATCCGGGCAAACCTTTCACGCTGACTTTATGAATGGTATAAATTATTTTAAAAACATCTTTAAAAACAGAGTAACAAATTCGGCCGTAATCTATGACGGAGATACAACAACAAATCACATGATAAACTTCAGGGATTTTTATTTAGAATAATGACAATAACACAGGCCCTCATCACCATACTCCTCGGTACAGCCGCGGGATTTATCAACACGTTTGCCGGAGGCGGCTCCATGTTGGTCGTGCCATTCCTTATTTTCATCGGTCTGCCTGCCAACGTGGCTAACGCGACGAATCGAATCGCCATTCTACTACAAAATATCGTTTCCGTCGGTAGTTTCAAGCAAAAGAAAATACTGGATTTCAAAACAGATTACAAATTACTGATACCCGTGGCTCTCGGAAGTATCGTGGGAGCCTTTATCGCCGTGGACATTAACGAGGAGATATTCAAAAAAGTCATCGCCGGACTTCTCGTTATCATGTTCTTCATGTTACTCTTGAACCCGGATGCCTGGGTAAAAGCGAACGCGGACAAGGCAAAAATGAAAAGCCCGTGGATTCGGAATATCATCTTCTTTCTCCTGGGAATCTACGGGGGATTCATACAGATCGGCATCGGGTTCTTCCTGCTGGCCGGACTGGTACTGGGGTGCGGTTACGATCTTTTAAAAGCGAACGCCATAAAACTATTTATCGTGCTATTCTACACGATCATCGCCCTCGGCATATTCATATACAATGACCTTGTCGACTTCAAAGTCGGCCTGATCCTTGCCTGTGGTAACATGCTGGGTGCGTGGCTTGGTGTCAGATTCAGCGTCAAATGGGGAGCGAAATACATCCGCTATTTCCTACTCGTCATTCTCGTTATCGTGGCCGTACGCTTGTATTTCAGCTAAACAACATTGTTGAAAACTCTTCCTTACAAAACCACTACCCCCTCCAACTCCCCCTTACACAGGGGGAGAGTTTATTACCAAGCGGTCTTCCCGCCTGGGGAAGGAGGGAACAGGGGTAGTAGTTCTATGTAAATGAACTTTCTACAACCTCATACTCATAATTTACAAAGCCTTGTTATGAAAGATTTTCGTGTATAGCGGTAATACAAGTGTAAAACATTTACCCGCAGTAGACCCTCCATCTTTTGCCTCAAAGGTACATACACTCATATCGAATTTCGCAGCTTTAAATTTTTGATAAAGTTCATACAAGAGTGCATCAGAAAGATATCTCTTGTCATTTTTAGTAATAGAAATATATATATATCGAACATTTCCTTCTTCATCTATATAAAGAATGGCTCTAGCCTGGGATGACTTACTATCTTTATCCGACCTGTACGCCAACATCTCAACCGTATCTTTCAACACGGCAATCGTTACATTATTCATAAATCTTCGTACATATTCTGCCGACGGATATTTCGGATTATACAGACCCATATCCCCTTTTTTATAAGGATTCACCTCGAATTTAGGAGTTACCAAATAATTAGAATCAACTTGTGAACGTGAAGATTTAGAAATTCTATAATCAAAATATTTTTCAGACTGACCGTAAGACAGTACAGACACAAATAATAGAAAAAAAGTAATAATTGCTTTCATAATATTCCATTTTATTTAAACATCTCCTCTATTAACTCCGGATTCCGATTGGGATCGTAAGTTCCTTTATATTCAGGATCATGCCACCGACTTCCTAGATCATGATAACATGTCTAAATGAAACAGCTCCATTTTTCTACAATATTTTACCTCGAAAAACATTTGTGTGAAATGCCGATCTATTTTGTTGTTATAACTTTTTGCCCTTAAAAACTCTTGTATAAAGTTGTATTGTAAAAGAAAAATATTTTTCAGAAGAAGTAGAATCTTCTTTAATGACTTCCATCACACCTCTATTCATATCTAATTTCATTGTTTGTAATTTTTGATAAATTTGATACAAAACACTATCTAACAATAAATTACTATCCTCTTTAGCAATCATAAAAATAACATATCTAACTTGTCCTTTATCATTTATAGAAATAGTTAATTTGGATTGAGAATATTCATGATTGCCCATGTTCACATACTTCAATTCTCCGACTTCATTTTTCAAGGCGAAAGATGTAGCACTATTCACCAATTTTCTAAGATACATCATCCCATCAGAAGTTTTAAACTGAAATATACATTGGTTTTTATTATCTTTATAAGGATTTGATTCAAATAAAGGAGTCGCAATATAATATTTACCATTACTTGATAACTTATACTCAAAATAAGTTTCCCGTTGCCCGTAAGCAGCAACTATCATAAATAAAAATAATAATGTAATAATTGATTTCATAATTATTCTATTCAAATAATTGTTTTATTAATTCAGGATCCCGATCAACATCCTCAACATTTCAATTAAAACATTCCTGATAAAAAGATTTTGCCCCGAAAATTTCAATACAAATAGAGGAAACCGGAAAATCTGGCTTCCTCATATTCATAATTTACAAAGCCTTGTTATGAAAGATTTTCGTGTATAGCGACATTACAATAGTAAAACATTTACCCGTTGGAGCATCTCCAGTTTTCGATCGAAAGACACCTACTCGCATATCAAACTTCGTCGCTTTAAACTTTTGATAAAGTTCATACAAGAGTGCATCAGAAAGAAATTTCCTATCATTTTTAGTGATAGAAAGAAATATATATCGAATATTCCCTTCTTCGTCTATATAAAGAGTAACTTTAGCCCAAGAGGCCT
>NZ_QUHC01000020.1:31837-32042 GCF_003479425.1 Odoribacter sp. AF15-53
TAAAGAGTAACTTTAGCCCAAGAGGCCTCACTGTCTTTTCCCAACCTATATTCCAACATCTCAACCGAATCTTTCAACACGGCTTTCGTTATATTATTCACGAATCTTCGGACATACATCCCCGCACCTTCCTTAAAATCAAACAGTCCGAAATCTTCCTTTTTATACGGATTCTTCTCGAATTTGGGAGTTATAGAATAAGTTG
>NZ_QUHC01000021.1 GCF_003479425.1 Odoribacter sp. AF15-53
CTTTGATTTTTATTTATTATAATGTTCGGTGTCTAACTTATTATTTAGATGTTAAGCCATTTGTTATCAATCTTCTTTCTATGTAATTTAGTTCTATCTATATCTTTATAGAATAGTATTTCATTTTCATTAATACTATCAAGATATACTAAATCATAAATGTCTTTTACCCGTATTAATCGCATGGAATTAAGTTCTATTACAGATAGCATAAATCCTGAAATACAAAATTTACGAATATACATTGGAATAAATACTAAATTTTCGTGATACAATAATGGACCTCCAAAGCGTTTGTCACAAAAGACTTTCTGCCCATTTACGATAAGATTGCCAACCAGAGGACCACCTTGGCATATTTCATTCAAATTTGTGTATTGAATATGCCAGTTATCTTGTTGTATATCTTTTGTAAATCCCCAAGGAGTATCTAATTTATTTACAATTCCAATGCTCATAAATTTCTATTGATTGATAATGTCCGGTGGCTAACCGACCATTAAGGGAGGTTTAGCCGATTGTTATCGTTCTGTTATCTTGTTTCTATTAATTGCCCTATTTCTCCTGTTTTTACATTAATTGAAAAGCGAAAATCGCAATTTGATATATTGATGAAAAAGTATAAAATTCCATTTTCAACTCTCACATCAACGAAATGTAGTGCTCTACCATAATATAGATTCCCGTAAGTAGCAATAAACAAATCAGACACATTCCAAACTACCTGATTTGCTCCGTTCAATACATAAGCTAAATTGAATCCACCTGTATATGGATTCTCAACAACACCGACTACATTATCATGTTCTAATAAAATAGCGCACAAACCACCTTTTTCTTGTTTCCGATTATACACCTTTCCATTACATTCCCATGAAATCTCAATAGGAAGAATATCTCCAACAGAGTAACATGATGTTGTACCCGGAGAAATTGGGCGAATATATTTAAATGACTCTATTTTATTCATTCCATTTATTTTTTATGAACGGTAATATGTAATTATCCACGTTTTCCGCTATTATCTTCGCTCAATTACAAATATATATCATAAGGGCGAAACTTCGGAATATTCGGTCTTCCTTTTTTTCTATGGTATGCTTAAAAGCAGTTTTTGCGGGTGGTTGTTTGGGCGTTCCCCTTCGGGTCGGGCTTTCCGCTGCAAGTCCTCGCTATGCTGTGGGCTTTCCCCTGCAATCCCTAACGTGGGTGAAAGGGCTTTCACTGTCTTGCGCTTACACCTTGGCGCACGGGCTGTCCCGTCCCGGCGTCCGTTTCCGACCACTCCGTGAGACTGCATGGCCGAAGCCGGACATCGGGGCGGAAGGACAAACGGAACACATCCGTCCGTCCCGCCCGAAAGAGTTCCCCGGTGTTTGTCCGGCAGCCGGAACCTGACCGTGCTCACATATACTTCTCCCGCCCGTATCTCCTTGCCTTGGGAAACGGGCGTTCCCGGCTCTCCGGAAGGCTTCTTTTTCCTGCACCCGGCAAGTAACTTACCATTGATTGGAATGACTGACAGGGCATTTTTTCCCTAAGCTGATTGGAAAAACATTGACGAAGGTAGGCGGAGGTGAAAGCAAATCCGCAAAAAATGCCAAATCTCCACCCTGCGGGTAGTATTTACCATTTTTTCAGATGGTTGCAATTCACCTTTTCCGCTATCAATGATGGTCAATGTTCTTCCCAATCAGCCAAGGGAAAAAAATTGGTTGGGACGACAAGCGATGAAAACAGAGTAATAACGATTAAAATTTGTGAGTTATGGCAACAACGAACAGCACCATCGAAAAGATTGCACCGATGTTCACCGATTTGTTAATCAAGAAAATCGAGTGCTTGAAAACGGATTGGCAAAAACCGTGGATAGCGAGCCTTGAACAAGGTTTGCCCCGCAACATCAGAGGGACGCTCTATAACGGCGGGAATGTCTTGATGTTATTGTTCTACACCGAGTTCATGAAATTCACTTTGCCCGTGTTCCTCACGTTCAACCAAGCGAAGGAAGAGGATTTAAGTGTTTGCAAGGGCGCACGCTCGTTTCCCGTCTATTATTGGTTTAAGTTCGTGGTACACAAGGAAACGAAAAAGACAATCAAGTACGAGGAATACCGCAAGTTGCCCGCAACCGAGCAGGAAAATTACAAGGTCATCCCGCAGATGAAGTATTACAATGTCTTCAACATCGACCAGACCGATTTTGCCGAAAAGCAGCCCGAACGCTACGAGCGTATGAAAAAGGGGGAGCAACCCGAAGACTATTCGGACGGGATGATTTACGAGGCGTTGGACGAGCTTGTCTATCTGCAAAATTGGTATTGCCCCATCAAGGTGCAGTATTCGGACAGTGCCTACTATTCGCCCTCTTCCGACCATATCGTTTGCCCGCAGCGTGAGCAGTTCCCGCAGGGAGCGGAATATTACGGCACACTTCTGCACGAGATGGCGCACAGCACGGGAAGCCCCCAACGGCTGAACCGCACGTTCGGCAGCTTCTTCGGGGATGCGCTCTATGCCCGTGAGGAACTTGTCGCCGAACTTACCGCAGCCCTTTGCGGTGCGTTCTTCGGCTACGCAGCCGCACCGCAGGAGAACAACGCCGCCTATCTGAAACACTGGCTCACCAAGCTAAGGGAAGAACCCGCCTTTTTGGTGGAGATATTGGGGGACGTGAACAAGGCGGCGAAGATGATTGCCGACAAGGTAACCGAACCGATAAACGAACCCGCAGCAGCCTAAGCGGGACAGCAAAGGAACAAGAGTATAAACCAACGGGCGGAGCAGTCCGCCCCACTAAAGACATAAGACGATGAAAACATTATCGGAAAAGGAATTTAACGGGTTAAACATAAAAGCTATGTTTACCGAGAAGGTGGAACAGGCAAAAAAAGAACTGTCTCCACTCATGCAGGAGGTAAGGAAGTACATACCCCAAGCGGAATACGGCTACCACGTGGTAAGCGGTGAATACCCCGCATTTTACGGCGTGCGCATAGAGTTCACGTACAACGGCATCCGTTTCCATGTGTACAAGATAAACAAAGAGAACAAATACAGGATAGCCACCGACATGGAGCATTTTGAGTATGTCAACCGCTACGACATCGAAAGGGCGGGTAACCAATATGAAAAACCGTGCAATATCGGCGTGTTCACCGCCAAGAAAATAAACGATTGGATAAACTACTGCACGCAGATATACAGGCAGGTGGAGCAGGAAAATGCGGAGAACTCGAAAAAAGTAGCCGACTTCTTGAAAAGTATCGAGAACGAACCCGTAAGATGGGAAGGGAGAAACCGTTCAAAAGGGACGATAACCCGCAACGGCTTGCGCTTCACGTTCTACATAGAGGAAGGACACCTCTCTTTTGAACTGTCCCTAAGTTATCGGGGAACGGCTGATTATGACACTTTCCGGCTGATAGCCGATAACCGCTATATCCCGAAAGGGAACTGTTAAAGAACCACGGGTGGAGCAATCCGCCCGACAATACCCAAGAACATGAAAACGACACCCGTTTACAAACTGATATACCGCCTAATCCTTTGGGCTTCGGTGGTTTATTTCCTCACCACCGCCGCAGGGCGGTTTTTCGCCTTGTCGCTTGTCGTGGCTCTGTTTTACTTCGTGGCACGGCTTGTTTTCGCCCTTGCGTGGCGGCTGTTTGTCGGCTTCGTGTTCGTACTGATAATCATTCTTTTAATATTCTAATATTTACCGATATGGAAACAAGGACATTGACAGAAAACGGAACACCCGTTAGCAAGGAAAAGACGGTAGCCTTTTCGGGACACCGCACCAACCGTATAGCCAAGTTCACGGCAGACCGTGAGAAACTCTTCAGGGAGGTGGCGTTCGATACATTTGTAGCCATCGAGAGTTATTGCATCAAAAAAGGCTACGACACCTTTTTGTCGGGAATGTGCGAGGGCTTCGACCTTATCGCAGCAGAGGAAGTCTTGAACCTCAAAAAGGAATACCCGCATATCCGGCTGAAATGCGTTGTCCCCTTCAAGGGACAAGCCGAACGGTACACCCAAGCCGACAAGCGGCGTTATGACACCATTTTGGCGCAAGCCGATGAAGTGGTAACCTTGCAGGACGGATATACCGAGGGCTGTTTCTTACGCCGTAACGACTACCTTTTGGAAAACTCCGCTTTTCTGATGGTCTATTACGATGCGGTAGCCGTGGGCGGTACGTTCTACACCCTCAAACGGGCGATAGAGCAAAAGAAGAAGTTCGCGAACGTATGCTATAACCGCAGGTAGCCCGCAAGGGCGGATTTTCCGCCCGCTACTTTCTTTCGTGAGCCGGAGCGGGGAAAGAAAGATAGCAAAGAAACCGATTGCCCGAACGGGACGGTTTGTCAAAAATCAAAAAGAACAACTATAAACAATCAACTTAAAAATAACAGATTATGAAGACAAAAGCAAATCAATCAGCAGCAGAGAAAAACATCACGATGGTAGCGTTGGCAGACATTCAGCCGAGCGGTTTCAACCCACGCAAGCGTTTCGATGAAACGAGCCTTTACGAGCTTGCCGAGAGCATCAAGCGGCAGGGTGTGTTGCAGCCCATCACCGTGCGCCCCGTTGACGGGACAGACCGTTACGGGATTGTTTTCGGGGAACGCCGTTACCGTGCGTCCGTCATTGCGGGCAGGGACGAAATTCCCGCAATCGTAACCGAGTTGTCGGACGAGGAAGCCGAGGAAATGGCGATTACCGAGAACTTGCAGCGCAAGGATGTGACACCCGTGGAGGAAGCCGCAGCCTATCAGCGGCTTATCGAGAGCGGACGCCACACCGTGCAGACCTTGGCGCAACTCTTCGGAAAGAACGAGAACTATATCCGCACACGGCTGAAATTCACCGCCCTTATCCCCGAAATCGCCGCCCTTTTGGATGCGGATGAAATCACCATCAGCGTGGCGGCTGAAATCTGCCGATACGGGGAGGACATTCAGCGTGAGGTGTACGAGAAGCATTTGCAGGACGAGGGAACGTATAACAGTTGGCGGGGACTGAAAGCCGCCGATGTCGCAAGGCGCATCGAGCAGAACTTCACCACCGACCTGCAATACTACCGCTTCGACAAGACCGAGTGCGCCACGTGCGCACACAACACCAATAACTTGCTGTTGTTCCATGATGGCGGGTGCGGGCATTGCGCCAATCGCACGTGCCTTGCCGAGATGAACGCATCCTACCTCATGGAGCGAGCCGTGCAAATCATGCGGAACCAGCCGGAGGTGTCGCTCTGCCGTGACCGCTACACCGCCAACGAGACGGTGGTAGAACGGCTAACCGCTTCGGGCTACGAGGTGGAGACCCTTGACAGGTACACCGCCTTTCCAAGCTGCCCGAAAGAACCCAAAGCCGAAAATTTCAACGACCCCGAACGCTACGGGGAAGCCCGCACCCGCTACGAGCAGCAATGGGCGGACTACATGGAGCAGGAGGAGGAAATCACCCGCAGGAGCGGAACGGGGGAAATCACCGTCTATGCCAAAATCGGGCAGAAGGAGATTACATTCTGTTACGTGGAGAACATGACCGAAGCGCAGACAGCGGACGGAACGCCCGCACCCGCACCGCTCTCACCCGTGGAGAAATTGGAGAAGCAGGACGAGCGCAACAAGGAAATCGCACTCGAACGCACGGTGGAGGACACCAAGAAGCAAATCCTCGAAGCCGACATCACGGGCGGTAAGTTCAGTGCCGATGAAGATACCATGTTGTACTTCTTCCTTCTGTCCTCTCTCCGAAAGGAACACTTCGCAGCCGTGGGGATTGCGGAAGACAAGCAGTATATCACGGACGAGGACAAGATGGGGATTATCGGCAACCTCACCGTGAGGATGAAGACCATCATCCGCAGGGACTTCCTTGTAGCCAACTTCAAGGGAGCGTGCGGGAACAACACCGTGGCGACCCTCTTGCTCGACTTCGCACGCAGGCACATGCCGGAGGAACTCGCCAACATCGAAAGGGAGTACAACGGGGTGTACGAGAAGCGTCACCAGCGCATCGAGGAAAAGAAAGCCGTCCTCTTGGTACAGGAACGGGCAAGGGAGCGCAAGGTAACGCAACCCGAGGAACAACCGCAACCCGAAGAGATTGCAGCCTAAGGACAAAGGGCAGGGCGGAGAAATCCGCCCGCTACTTTCTTTCGTGAGCCGTAGCGAAAAAGAAAGATAGCAAAGAAACCGATTTTCAAACTTTCAAATTTTCAAACTTATGCGAACCGTACAAAGAACCTATACACTATTCGGCATTGCGGAACTGGAGGACGAAGCCCGTCAGAGAGCCTATACCGACTGGCTTGCCAAGGGAAACGATTACCCGTATGCTTCCGAGAACTGCGACACGCTCGAAGCCTTCTGCAATCTTTTCCGTATCGTCTGCACCAACTACCGTTACGACAGTTGCACATACGCTTACCGTTTCTATACCAAGCACGAGGCGGACACGGAGGAACTTTCAGGCGTCCGCTTGCTGGCTTACCTCTATAACAACTTCCATGCGGAGTTGTACAAGCCCAAGGTCTATTGGACGAAAGACCGCAAGAAAAGGCGCAGGAGCCGTATCTCCGTCACTTGCGAATGCCCCTTCACGGGCGTTGTGTCGGACGAAATCATCTTGCAGCCCCTCATGGATTTCATGCGCTCGCCCGACACACGGAATTTCAAGGAACTCATGCGTGACTGTCTGGAAAACTTCTTCCGCTCGTGCCGTGACGATTGCGAGTATTGCGAGAGCGAGGAATATTTCACGGACGAGAGCCACAGGAATAATTGGGAGTACCTTATCGACGGGACACTTTTCAAGGAAACGGCATGAAGCGGGAAATCAGACAGAACGGGAAAACCGTCCTTTACAGCGGGGACGGTCATAGCATCCCCATGATATTCAACAACCTTGTCGGAAAGAACCTCAAAGGCAGGGAGTATTCGGACTATATCGCTTTCGTAGCCATTCCCGACATGGGGTTTACCTACGGGAAGATAGCGTATTATTCGGACGGAAACCTAATCGCAACGGGGGAAATCACGCCATAACATCCCCCCCTTGTGTTTCATCGCCGGAAGTCCGGGACGGGTAGCGATCCGCCCGGACTTCTTTTTTACCCACCCGTGGGAAAGGATTGACCCGATTTTCGGACGCACTTCTTTTTCTTTCGGTGAGCCGTGGGCGGGAAAAGACAAAGAAGCAAAAAGAAACCCTTTGACCCACCGGATTTTTAGCCAAGCTCCACACTCATTTTTTAGCAAACCTACGGGGAAAAACGGACAAGTAGCAAGGCTGAACCTGACGGTTTTGCGCGCAATCTCCACACCTTCGGGTCGTATTCCACGCAAAAGCCTTGCATGAAGTCCGTTCTTTCCCCGTGCCCCAAAGCAAAAAATAAATGTTTCACTTTTAATTTTTTGCATTATGAATACACTGTCTTTTCCTCAAATCACCGTAAGTTACAAGGACGCTGACGCATCCAAGAGAGTTAGAATCCACTCTTCCAAGGAGTCTTACGACATCCTCAAGACCTTCTACGAGGACTGTATGCAGCACCACGAGGAGTGCTGGGCGATGTACCTGAACGGCGCAGGCAGGCTGCTGGGCGTCTCGTGCGTCTCACGCAGCGGCATGAACAGCACGGTGGTGGACATACGCATCGTCCTCCAGACGGCTCTCGTCTCCCACGCCTCGGGAATCATCCTCTCGCACAACCACCCTTCCGGCTCGACCGTGGCGAGCACGCCGGACAACAACCTGACCAGCCAGTTGAAGAAAGGCTGCGAGGCAATCGGCATACAGCTTTTGGACCACATCATACTGACCGAGGACACCTACCTCAGCTACATGGACGAGGGGATGCTTTAAGCGTCCCCTTTTTTGTTCGCCAGCTACTTTACACTTCTTTTCTTTTAACGAGTGAAAAAATAATGTAAATTGAAATAAGAATAAATTTAGATCAACAAATTACCTCTTCTGCAATCTTATTCGCTCTCTTTTAATTAATTCCTTGAAATTTAATCCTGCATCAATACATAATTGCTTAAACTTATCCAATGTATAGATTTGGTTATTAGGAATATCCTTTAACCGGGTTCTATGAAATAAATTGAAATCTGTTAAAGACGTTTCTATATTAGGATTTTCCTGCAACATTTTCTCGAAATTTTTTCTTCTTTTTCTTTGTATATGATGCAATATTAATATACAATGCAAATCATTAATGCTATTTATATCAAAATTATATACAGCATACATTTGTTTTTCTATCTGAACAAATCGCATATTCTCTTTTATACAGCAATCATCATTATTGAAATGAATACAGAGTTTTAAAATAGAATTTCGAGAGGAACTAACATCTCTGGACATCCATAAGCTATTTATTGAACCTATTTGAGAATCATCTATGAATATTCCATTACAGCCAGAAAATGTATCAATAATGGGTTTTATCAGGTTGTCTAAATCTCCAATTTTATCTGACTCCTTTTTGCGCAAACATGAAAAGTACCAAAAAAATTCAAGATTGACATCATTGTATATAATCCATTTAATTTTTGCTAATTCCGCTTTTATTACATTTTGCAGTTCCTCCTGAACATTCTTTTTAGACTGAAGTGTCGGAAACTTCTCAGAATCTATAATTAATGTAATACAGCTGTTTGCACAGCCTTCTACTAAATATGGACTATCGTATGAACAATTATCAAATCCTATTTCCAATTTATAATCTTGTAACATAACTGTAATAATTTCAATTTACTGTATTTTGTTATCTAAATCGAGCTTTTCTATGGTTAAACTATAATCTAATAATTTAACAATCTCACTAATTGGTTTTATCCAAACAGCATGTCCTCCATCTTCTACTCTAAGTAACATTCCTAATAATTTCCCTTCATTATTGAAAACAGGTGAACCACTCAATCCTGCCCATTGTTGATAATCTATTATTTGGGGGTATTTTAGATGAAACAAATTATTTTCAGTTTCTATATATTTTAATCCACAATAGACAGCGTTTAATGGGGAAAAACGAATACCATTCTGATGTACTTTCAAAATAGTACCAGTAATTACATATAATTCATCTTTAGAAGGATGTTCAAGAAACAGCTCTGTGGTTATAAATCCTTTGGGTTCTCCTGCTGACACAATTATCTCATTCTCTATACGAAGTTCTATTGTAACACATGCTTCTAACTCCTCATCTACTTTACAAAAAGCTACATCAACTAATTCTGGAAATACTAAATCATCTTTTGATTTTGGTATTTGATATTTTGTAAAATCATATATTCCCCCAAGAGGAACAACTAATGAAGCATAACATTCCATATCATTTTTACATTGTAACACACCTACAACATTATCTTCTACATTCCTTTCATCAGCCTCAAAATGTTCTCCATGAATAACATGATCTGCTGTTATAAAAAATTTATAGCCTTTATATTGTACAACAAATCCACAACCACAATATGTAAAATTAGCAAAATCTGTACTTTGGGGAGGTGCAACTACTACTTGATGATTTTTACTCCAAATAGAATTGAAATAATTTTTAATATCTTTATTCATACAACTAAATTCTTTATATAATACAGCCTTGACATACAATCACAATTAATTTCATTTTGAGACAGTTACCGTTTAGATATTCCGTCTTTTGCAAAGATAATAAAGGTATATGTATTTCCATAATTAAGTCCTGCTTATTTCGATTAAACATCTATTAGTTCTAAAATAATAGGAAAAGCATCCCAAAGGATGCTTTTCCATTTCGTCTGCTGCACAGCTCACGCTACATCTTCAATCCCCGTTTCCGCTCCTGCCGGATGTCGGAGAAGGAGAACTTCCCCGTCTCCTTGTCGAACTTCACCGACTTGTCCTTCTGCACGCCGTCCGGCGTCTCCATCCGTTTCACATTCAGCGGTTTCCCGTTGTAGAAGTCCGTCATTTGCCGGTAGCTGAACTTTTCCCCCGTCAGGCTTTCCATCAGGCTGTTCAGCGTATATACGCTGTCTTGGTTATGCACGCTCTCCGGCACGAACTCCGGGTGATTCCTCACCCAGTCCGGGTACAGCGTCTTCGCCATCAGGCAGACCTCCGGCGAGCGTTCCGCCCACGGGATCATCATCAGCGACTCCCGGCTGTGGGCGGCGCACCTGACATACACATCGGGCGTGAGCAGGCTTTTCGGCACTCCGCCACGCCCGACGGCGGACATCCCCGACGTTTCCACCGCCACCCGCACCCGCTCCGGCGTTTGCAGGTGTACGGGCAGGATGCTGATGCACCTGCCGTCCAGCGGCAGCAGGAAGTCCGCCATTTCGCCGTTCATCACCTCCGGGCGGATAGCCACCGCCACCCCGTAGAGTTCTTCCGGGTTGTTCTCCCGGCACTCCTTCAGCACCTCCATGCACACCTCCGGGGACGGGATATGCTGGACCAGCCCCCGGTGGAAGTCGTTCCCGAACCCCGCTTCCGTTTCCAGCGCCTTCCGGCACAGTTCCGGCGTCTTCATCTCCTCGGGCACGTTCTCCAACTGCCAGCCGTCCTCTTCAACGGCGGCACGGCAGACCTCCGCCGTGCGGTCGTGCCTGCATATCATCTCCAGAGGCACCTGATACATTCTTTCTTCTCGTTCCATGTTTTTACATTTTTTCTTGTTATAAACCCCTTTAAACATCCACCGACAACACGCACATCCATCCGCCGCTCTCCTCGTCCGGCGTCCAGCACCTCGCCCGGACATGGCAATAGCCTTCATTCTCTATCCACTCCAGCAGGCTTTCCGCTTCATCGCATTCCGTTTCCGCCAGCAGTTTTTTATCCGCCTCCGAGAGCAGCGACTTTATGTTCACGAACTCACGTACCTCCGGGTATTGCGGCAGCGTGTCCGGCACGTCGATATGCACAAAGTATTTCCGGAAATAAAACCGGATTTTCCCGCTTTTCCGTTCCACGCCCCGGGCTGGACAAGGTGGCGGCACTTCTGTTTTCATCCGCCTTCCGGCATCGTGCACACGGTATCTTTGCAGCGTCAGCGTGCAGCACGGTGTCCCGTCCCTGCGCAGGTGAAATCCCCGTTCCGTCACCCGGAACAGCTCGTGCTCCACGACCCGGCGCATGGTCCGGCAGTCGTCCTTCATGTCTTCCCAGACCTCCCCGGCGGAAACCGTCTCCAGCATGGCGAGCGTTTTCTCCGACAGCAGGTTTTCCGGACATATATTGTCCCCCGCTTGTGGAAGGACAATGTCCGTCCGCCACTTCGAGGCATGCAGGGCTTCGGAAAATTCCGGTATGTCGAGGTATAGAACCAGATCATTCCGTTCCATACCCGTCCTCCTTGTCGTTGTCCGCATTGAAGTCGAACTCCAGCTCGACCACCTGACCGTCCGAGTCCTCCACCCAGACGGTGAAGCCGCTCTGCTCGTCCGACAGCGGGGTGTAATAGAGCCGGAACGTCTCTTTCTCCAGCGGGTAGCGGTCATTGGGCAGCAACGCCGTGCCGTCGTCCAGTTTGAGCGTGCCTTCCCCGTCGAAGAGGAACCAGCGGATCGTGTACCGGGTGTCCTCCCAGCGTCCTTCCCGTTTCAGCTCGCACCGTATCTCCGCCGTCTCGTTCACTTTCAGCTCCTTCGGGACGGGCATCGTCTCCACCGTGAACGGGTATTTCGTCTGAATATCCAGCCCGTCATTACAGGCTGCGACCAGCACGAGGGCGGCCACAATGTAGCAGCCCGTGAGTATTTTATAAATCATTGTCCTCATATATACATTATTATAATATAGCAGTTATCGAATCATAAAACGTATTCCCACGCCGACCTGCGTGTGGAACTTCCCGCAGTCGCCGCCGAACAGCACCCGTTGGCGACCGTTTACCAGCAAGACAATCTTGTCCGTCACGTAGGCGGACAGCTCCAGCGTCAGCGCACCCCCATAGATGAAATTGTCCTCATCCGTGAGCCGGGAGCCGTCCGGCAGCAGGCTCTCGCCCCAGTTCACCGTCTCGTACCCGGCAAGGGCGGACAGCCCCAGTGCGGCGAAGAACGTCTTCTTCCGGTCTGACAGGAAGTTCAGGTAATAGCCGCCCTCGCCCGTGAACTGGCTCGCCGGATAGAGGCAGTCCCGGTAGCCGTACCGCTTCTCCAAGTATTCCGCACCGACCACCCAATGGTGGGCGTTCTTCGTGTAGGTGCTCACCGCTATCCCGGCGTGGTAGCCGAAGCCGTCGCCGTTTTTCCAGCGCATGTTGTCCGACAGCCCGCCCGTGAGCTGTATGCCCCTCATTCCGGGCAGGCACCGTTGGGCGTGTGCCTGGTTCACATGCAGGCACACCCCGAAAAGCAGGATAATGAACAGTAACCTTTTCATCGCTTACTTGATTTTCAGTTCGTTAATCTGTCTTGCCGCCACGAGGTCGGCGTTCTCCACCCGGATGGTCTGGTGCCTGCCGCCGTCCTTCTCGAACAGCTCGATGACCAGCAGCTTGTCGTCCGGTATGGTGAACTGCGGGACGGCATACACCGTGCGCACGTCGCTTTTCCCCTCCGTCACCAGCACCTCGTTGTAGCTGCGCACCGGATCGATCACCCGCTCCTGAATGGCGGTGCGCTTCGGCACTTTCTTGTCCACGATCTTGAACCGGATAAAGTCCGTCCGGAAAGCCACGTTCGACCTGTTCCTCGTTTCCGTGTGGAAATAGAACAGCCCGTTGTGCGAGTGGACGGATTTCAGGAGGAACTGCACCCCGAAGCGTTTGCAGCCCAAGTGCCGGATCTCCCGCCTGTCCTCCTTGTAGATGCTCTGCATGATCAGCTTCACCAAGAGCGGGCTTTCGCCCGCCAGCTCACGGAAATGGATGTTCATGCGGGTATGCGAAAAGTCCGTCGTGTCCCCGTTCTCCAAAAAATCCTTCATCTCGATGTTCAGCATCTCCGGCTCATGCGCATACCGGGCATTGAACGAATAGAAGCTCCCGTCCTCGCAGATGACGGAAAAGTTCGTTTCCCCCGGAAACCCCTCGGTCGTCGCCTTCACCCGGATCACGTTCTCCGCACCGTCCGCTTTCCCGGCGATAATCCGGTCGCTTCCCAAATCCACGTACCGCACCGCCGAGGGGAAGATGATATGCACCGTCTTGGCGAACGTCACCTGCACCCCGTGGGGCGTAACCATCTGCCGGTAGGGTAGCTTCCGTGTAATCCCCTGATACAGGTCGTTGCCCGTGGTCCGCTGTATCGTGTCGTTCACCTGTGCGTTCGCACCCGTCACCATGCCCACAAGCAGGGCGACCCATCCAAAAATCTTTTTCATTGTCTTTACTTTTTAATGGTTTTATAATTTGTTGATTTATTGTTGTTTGGCGTAGAGCATCAGCGGATCACCCGCTTTCAGGTGCACCTTTACCGTGCGGAACTTCTTGGCGAGGTACTGGCTGCCGCCCTGCATCAGTCCACGGGTGATGTCCATCGCCACCTGTTGCCCGGCGCTCCGTGCGAACGAGATGCTCGTTCCCAGCCCGCCGCCGATGTTCGCCATCGCCTCCTTTGCCGCTTCCCGCTCCAGTGAGGTTTCTATGCACAGTCCTTTCATTCCCTCGTTGTCATAGACCGCCAATTCCACCGGCAATATGTTACCTTGGTACTGGACGGACGATACCGTGATGTCGAGCCGTTCCCCCTGCACCTTGCCTGTACCGGATACCACCGTATTGCGTGGGATAATCAGGTTTCCCGCCTGCAACGGTTCGAGCAGCCGGAGCTTCACCTGCTGACCGTCCATAACCGTCTGGTCTTGGTGGATGCAGGCGGCTATCGTGTTCTTCCCGAGGGCGTACCCGCTACCCACCGCCGTGTTGAAGCCGTAGTTCCTCGGCTGGCTGTACCGCCGCATGAACTCCGCATCGCTTAGGGGCTGTCGCAGCCCCGATACCGTCCGCTCCCGTGCCGCCTGCACCGCCACGGCGGGCTGTCCCAGACCGTTGCCGCCCTGCCCGGTGGCGGGTGCCTGCACGGTTGCGCCGTCCTGCCCGTTCTGCCCCATGTACTTGGCGGCAAGCTCGTAGCTCTTCTCCATCAGTGCCACCTGATCGTCGATTCCGCCCGCCTGCCGTTCCCTTTCTTCCAGTTTGGCGGTCAGCTCCTCCACCTGCCTTTTCAGCTCCTCCTTTTCCCCGTCCACCTTCGGCTCCTCGTAGAACGAGCCGAGTTTCCGGTTGATGTCCCGGTAGGCGGCGACGGAGGAGCGGCCGCCGCCGTTGCCCGAGTAGTCCCTGAACGGTTCCCGTTCCGGCTCGCTGTCCGGCAGTTCCATTTCCACCCTGTCCGCATCGCTCTCTTCGGAGAAGGCGAAGTCCTCCAGCGAGCGCACCTTCTCCGCCTGCCGCCTTTCCGCCTGCGCCTGCTCGTAGGCTTTCCGCTTGTCGCCGATGATCCCGTCGTTCTCCGGCAGGGGGATGTCGGCGTTGAACGCCCCCACGGTGTCCCGGTTCACGTCCCGCTCTTCCGAAGGTGCGAATATCAGCCACATCGAGCCGAGGAACAGCAAGCCCATCAGCGGATATACCATCAGCTTCTTCCGTTGCTGCAACTGTTTCGGGGTGAGCGGCTTGGCAGTCTTCTTCTCCTTTTTCCCGCCGCCCTTGTCCTCCTTCTTTCCGTTCCCCGTCTCCGGGGCTGCGGCATCCGCCACCGTCACGTGCTGCGTTGCCGTTGCTTTTTCTTGGTTCTGTTCTTCCATCATGTCAAAAATTTATGGTTGTCCTACATTCTGATTCTTCTCCCCGGAGGCTTCCTTCTGCCTGTCTCTCCGGTTTGTCGCTTGCCGGGCGGCTCCTTCCGTTCCCGTTTGAGCGATGCCGTGGGGCTTGCCCGGTTGTCCGCCCGCAGGTGCGCAGCCTTCCGTTCCCGGCTTGCCGCCTTTTCGGGGAACAGCCTCGCTTCCAGACCTGCCAGTTCTTTCGCCGCCCGCTCCCGGATGGCACGGTTGTGGCGTCCGATGGCGGCTTCCGGGTAGTCACGGGAGAGGTCGCCGTTGTCCTCGCTCAGGTGGTAGTCCCACCTTAGCCGGGCGATGCCGGCAAAATCCTCCGTCAGCCCGTACTTCTCCACCGTCTCCTTCGGTACTTCCCGCTGACCGTCCCAGCCGTGGCGGGCGAGCCCGTGGAGCAGCGCCCGTTCCGCCTTCGCCGCTTCCAGATAGTCGCCGGGCAGTCTGCCGCCCGTCTTCCTCTCGTAAAGGGCGGCGGCTTGCCGCATCAGCTTTCCCCGCTCGTCCACCTCCCGCAACTCGATCTGTTCCATGACGGTGTGGTTGTCGCCCCGCATCTCCTCGCTCCATTCCCGGCTCAGTTCTTCGAGCCTGCGGTAGCCTTCCGCCAGCCCGTGGCGGATGGCCACCGAGTCGTCCGGTTTCTCGCCTTTCAGGGCAAGCCTTTTCAGTGCGTCGAGGTCGCCCTCCCTCATGCAGCAGTTCAGCAGCCGGTGCGCCGCATCCCGTTCCGCCTGCGCTTCGGGGGATAGCGGCTGCGGGGCGTTGCGCCTCGTGTACTCGTACTCCAGCACCTTGTATTGCGCCTCCAGACGCAGCATCGGGCTTTCCGCCGCCTCCCTCACGCTCCGGGGGATTGCCGCCCCCTCACGCATCCCGTAACGGGTCTCTTTCAGGGCGTCCATGACCGCCCGCCATTCGGGATAGCCCGTCTGGTACACGTACCGGAAGAACCTGTGTTCCAGCAGCAGCTCCGCCTGTTTCCTTGTTACCTCCGGGCAGTCCCGGTAGTCCCTGACGGACTGGAGAATTGCGCCGGCATCCGCACGCCTCTTTTTCAGCAGGCTCCCGAAATACGCCGTCACCTGCCTCATGTTCCGCTCCTCCTGCCGCTCCCGGCGGCGGAGCAGCCACTCACTCAACCTCTCCGCCAGTCCCATGCCGTCCGCTTTCAAAAGGGTTGATAATACTGTCATTGGGCAATTGCAGGCGCCTGATATGCTCTATCCCCAGTTCCTTCCCGTCGTTCCTGCCGATGCGGTAGATGGAGGCGACGGTCATATAGACCGACAGTGCGCCGAACGCCGCCAGCATCACGAGGATGATTGCCACACGCATGTCGGGTGAGATACGCCCGGCGAGGCGGCGGAGCTTCCCGTCCGCCCAATCCTGTGCCTTTACGATGAATTTCCTTATCATAGCCGTCAGCGTTTGAGGGTCTGCAAATCCTTGTTCTCCGTGACCTCGAAGCCCTCGATGATGAAGCCCTGCGGATTGTTGTCGCTCCTGACCGCATCCAGCAGGCGGCAGCGGGTCACAAGGCTGCGCTCCGTAACCGAGCTTTCCCGCAGGATGATCTGCCGGGCGAATGTCCGCACGCTGTACGGGTACTTGTCGAAGTCGCACCGCAGGCTGTCTATCTCTATCATCTGGTTGATGTTCCCCGATATTATGCGGTTGTAATACCCCTTTTCCGAGAGGTCCTTGTAGTAGTTGAAGGCGCTCTTGTCCGCCAGCAGCAGCGAACGCCTGATGTTGCCCTCGATAGCCGACTTGTCGGGCGAGAGCGTGAAGAACAGCTCGTGGAAGCGGCGCACGTGCTCCCGTGCCTCCACCGGGCGGTTCTGCCGCACGTCCTGCGAGAGCGCCAGCATCAGGCTCTTGCCGTTGTCCAGCACGTAGATCTTCTGCCGCTGCGCCTCGGCGAAGCTGTACGACTTCCACAGGGCGAAGCCCGTCACCACGGCGCACAGACTGGCGAATACCAGCGTGAAGAGCCGTATCTGCCTGAAGCTCGTTTCGATATTTTTCAAACTTTTAAATTCCATGTTTCCGGTTTTTTATTCGTTATGACTCATGTTCTTGGGACATCCGCCGCTACTTGACGATCCTTCCGGCGATGTTCCCCACGGCTGCGCCCGCACCCGCTGCGGCGACGTTGCCTACCTTCGTGGCGGTCTGGTTCATCGCACGGTTGGCGTGGCTCACCCCGCCCGCCATGATGATCCAGTTGGCGACGGTCGGTATGGTGAAGTACCCGAATATCCCGATGATTAAAAAGATGATGTACACCGTGTTCGAGCTGTCCGGGATGAAGGTCGGGTCGCTCATCGCCTCGATGTCACGGGTGAGCATCAGCACTTGGATGCGTGCCAGCACCGAGCTGAACAGGTCGCTCACGGGCAGCCACATGTAGATGGAGATGTACCTCGTTATCCACTGCGTGAGCGTGCTCTGGAACCCGTCATAGACCGAGAGGGCGAACGCTATCGGACCGAGGATGGAGAGGGCGATCAGGAAGAACGTCCGTATCGTGTCGATGACCAGCGCAGCCGACTGGAACAGCAGTTCGAGCAGTTCTTGGAACCACAGCCGGATGCTCCGCTTCATGTTGTACTCCGTCCGGTCGATGTACATCACCGCCATCGTCTTCAAGTCCTTGGGCGACCAGCCCAGCTCGTCGAGCTTCTTGTCGAAGTCCTCCTTGCTCGCCAGATACGCCTTCTCCGGGTCACGGCGGAACGCCTCCCTCTCCAGCGTCTCCTTCTGTTCCCGGTATCGGTTCATGTCGAAGGTCTGTGATTCGAGCATCCCGTGGCAGCCCTTCACCACGGGCGAGAGCACCGTGTTGATCGTGCCGATGACGAAGGTGGGGAAGAAGAGGATGCACAGCCCGATGGCGAACGGGCGCAGCAGCGGGTACACGTCGATGGGCTCGGCACGGGCGAGCGCCTGCCACACCTTGGCGGCTACGTAGAACAGCGCACCCAGCCCGGCGATTCCCTTGGCTACCCCCGTCAGCTTCTCGCAGAGCGGCATCATGTCCTGATACAATGCCTGCAATATCTCGTGCAGGTTCGTGAAGTCTATCGCTAACAACATAGTCCTGTATTTTTATTATATGTACGCATACATTATTATATATTGCCCGCCTCACCAGTAACGGTCTTCCGCATCCCCGTAGAGAGCCACCACCCGGTCGGCGTCCTTTTTCTTCTTCGCCCGCAGGTAGCTCACCGAGATGTTCTTGTCCGTATAATACTGCACGAGGTTGCGGTACTCCAGCAGCCGCTTGTAGCTCTGGTCGATGATCGCCAGCCGCTCGGCGTCCGAGAGCGACATCCCCGTCACGTTCACCACGTTCTTCAGATCTTGCAGGATGTCCGCACTCTCGGAGAGCAGCTTGGCGTACCCGAACGAGATGGTTGACAGCTCGTCCGGCGTGTAGTTCGGGTCGCCGAGCATCTTCTGGTAGTTGCGCACGTAGATTTCCGAGATGTCCGCCACCATCTCGATGGACTTCTTCACCTTCACGCCGCCTTTCACCACGTCATGCACCGCCTTGAGCGCATCGTAATACTTCCGTCCCTGCTCGAATATCTTCGCCGTCTCCTTGAACCCGTCCAGCGTGTGCTGTGCGGTGGCGGAGGTCTCCACGATCTCCTTGGTCGTGTTGATGATGCCCTGCGCCAGATTGCCGGGATCGTGTACGACCCACTGGGCGTTGGCCGCACCTGCCGTCAGGCACGCCACGCCCACGATGATTGCCTTTATCGTTCTCATGTCCTTACTGTTTTAGGGTTCCGTCACTCTTTCTCCTGTACTCTCCGCCCGGCGACAGCCGGATGCGGTCTTTCTCCCGGTCATAGTCCATCATCACGGCGAAGCCCGTCTCGATGAACAGCACCCCTTCCGTTTCCCGGACGAGGTAGGTCTCCGCTTCACTACCGCCCTTGTGGTTCCTGTGCATGACCGTCACACGGTACTTGCCGTCCTCTTCCCAGAGGGTGAAGGGCGGCTTTCCGCCCGTGCTGACCCATTCGCCGCACATCTTTTCCAACCGTTCCGCATTTGTCTCCTTGCAGGAAATGACAAACGCCAGCGCCGCCGTCACCGCCGACAGCAGCAGGATTAAATTCAATCGTCTCATCTTGATTCCGTTTTTTAAAAGTTTTACAAAATTTTATTCTCTCCATATCGTTTAGCCGTTTGTACATCCAGCCGTTTAGCCAGCCAGCCGTTTAACCGTTTGACCGTTTAGCCGTTTGGTCAATCAACCACCCGTCCGGCAACCTGTCCGCCGCTCCCCGCCAGCGCATCGGCACATTATTTATACTTCGTTTCCGCCAGCCGCTTGATGGCAAGCTCCAAGTCGCCGCCCAGCTCTTCCGCTAGTGCGAACACCTCCGTCTTCTCGCTCTCCTCGGTGGTATAGGTCAGGTACTCGGCAGCCGACACCTCCGTGGCGTACACCGCCGACTGCACCCCGTTCAGACCGATCCAGACCTCCTTGTACTTCCGTCCGGGATGGTTGGCGAGGTTGATGGAGAGTATCTGCGACTTCTCCTTGTCCGTCAGACCGAGCATCGACTGGATGCCGTCGAACTTGTTCATGTACTTCTTCTGGTCCAAAAGGATCTTGCAGTCCGAGTTGGTGATGATAGCCTCCTTCACGATGGGGGACGAGATGATATCATCGACTTCCTGCGTGACGACAATCGCCTCGCCGAAATATTTCCTGACGGTCTTGTAGAGATATTTCAGGTACTCGCTCATGCTCGGCGAGGAAAGGGCTTTCCAAGCCTCCTCGCAGATCAGCATCTTCCGCACCCCTTTCAGGCGGCGCAGCTTGTTGATGAAGGCTTCCATGATGATGATCGTAACCACGGGGAACAGCTCGGCGTTGTCCTTCACGGCGTCGATCTCGAAGACGATGAACCGCTTGTGCAGCAGGTCGATGTTCTCGTTCGAGTTCAGCAGGAAGTCGTAGCGCCCGCCCTTGTAATACTGCCGCAGCGTGGTCAGGAAGTTGTCGATGTTGAAGTCCTCCCGGCTCACCTTGATGTCCCTTGCAGCCAGCTCCTTCCGGTAATCGTTCAGCATGTACTCGTAGAAGGTGTCGAACGAGGGGGCGATGTCCCGGTTCTGTTGTATCCGGCGGATGTACGCCGACACCGCACTGCCCAGCTCGCCGCTCTCCGTCTTCGTGACCTTCTCGTCCTCGCCCTTCCACAGCGCCAGCAGCAGCGTCTTGATGCTGTCCTTCTTCTCCACGCTGAACTTGTAGTCGTCCGTGAAGAAGGGGTTGAAGCTGATGGGCTTCTCCTCCGTGTACGTGTAATAAATCCCGTCCTCGCCCTTGGTCTTGCGGTGGATCAGCTCGCACAGCCCTTGGTACGAGTTGCCCGTGTCGATCAGCACGATGTGGCTGTTCTGCTCGTAATACTGGCGCACGAGGTGGTTCATGAAGAACGACTTGCCGCTTCCGCTCGGACCGAGGACGAACTTGTTGCGGTTCGAGATCACCCCTTTCTTCATCGGCAGGTCGCTGATGTCCAGATGCAGCGGTCTGCCCGTCATCCTGTCCGCCATCTTGATGCCGAAGGGCGAGAGCGAGTCCTTGTAGTTCGTCTCCTCGGTGAAGAAGCACAGGGCTTGCGGGATGAACGTGTAGAAGCTCTCCTCGAAGGGGAAGTCCCCCTCGTTGCCCGGTATCGCCGCCCAGAAGAGCGTCGGCACGTCCACCGTGTTGTGCCTCGGCTTGCACTCCATCAGGGCGAGCTGGCTGCCCACCTCGTTCTTGATGCGCCTAAGCTCCTCCCGGTCGTCGCTCCACGCCATCACGTTGCAGTGGCAGCGCACCGAGGTCAGCCCTTTCGAGTGCGCCTCGTTCAGGTATTCCTCGATCCATGCCTTGTTGATCTGGTTGGAGCGGGAATAGCGGGAGAGCGAGTGCATGTTCCGGGCGGTCTGCTCGAAGCGTTTCAGGTTCTCCCCGTGGTCGTCGATGAAGATGTACTGGTTGTAGCAGTGGTTGCAGTCCAGCAGCAAGCCCACCGGGGCGGCGAACGACAGGCGGCAGTCCGAGCGGTCGGTCGAGAGCCGCTCGTAGCGGCTGTCAGTCGCCACCTTGCCCGGCAGGTCTTCCGTGTCAGAGAGGGTGTGCAGGCAGAGGATGTCGTCGCCGATGCGCATCTCCTCCGGGTTCAACTGGATGTCCTTCAGCACCGTCGTGTCGTGCTGCGAGAGCGAGAGGTACTTCTCCACGATGCCCGCCGCCGTTTCCGTCCCGGTGATCTCGTCCGTCGTGAGGCGGCGCAGCGTAACGAAACCGCTGTCGTTCATGATCTTCTCGAACTGACCGACCGCTTCGAGGAACCTCGTAACCGTCTCCCGGTCCTCGATCTCCTTGGGGACAAGCCTGCCCTTGCAGAGGGTGGAGAACGTGCTTTCCTGACGGCTCCGTGCCTTCGTCGTCTTGGTAAGGAACAGGTAGCAGAAGTGGTTCAGGAACGGGCGTTCGTTGAAGTGCCTCTCAAAGCTCCGGCTCAGGAAGCTAAGGTCGTCCCTGTCCGTTTCCGGCCGGTACTTCTCCTCGATGAAGAAGTCCTGCTTGTGCACGATGGAATACTCCGGCAGCACCTTCACCGCCTTGTGCCAAGCCGAGTGGACCGCCTCGTACTCGCTCCCCGTGACGGAGAACAGTTCCGGCAGTTCCACCCTGAAGGCGACCGTCACGTCCGCCTCCTTGCTCACGATGCAGCCGTTCTCCACCGCCAGCAGCGGGAACTTGCTTTCGAGTGTCGTCGCTTTCATTACGTTTCTCATTCTTGCCAGTGTTTAAAGGTGAATAATCGGGGGATTTTCAGGCGGTTCACCACGTACCTCGGATGCCGCCTGCGGGCGGCTGCCTTCATCAGCCCGTGCGTGCCGTACCGGGCGTTCAGCCGGAAGGTCAGCCATACCAGCAGCGTAGCCGCAGCCACGCCGAAGCCGATGCACACCCACTGGTTCACGCCCGCCATGTACAGGATGACGAACACCACGAACACGGCGAGCAGACCGCCGCAGAAGATGAAGAGGTACTGGCTTTCCAGCCCCTTGAACTCCACGTTCCTGCCGATCCCCTTGTTGATTTCCAAGTCCATAGTCCGCTGTTTTACAGGAAGAACGAACGGAGGATGGTAGCCGCCACGATCAGGAAGATGCAGGCTCCGAACCAGCTTGCGGCGACTTTGCTCACGTCCGGATCGCCGGCGCTGAACTTCCCGTACACTTTCACCCCGCCGATCAAGCCGACCACCGCACCGATGGCGTAAATCAGTTTCGTCCCCGGCTCAAAATACGAGGTGACCATCTGCGTGGCTTCGGTGATGCCCGCCTGCCCGTTTCCCTGCGCCATTGCGCCCACGGCAGCCAGTATGCAGGCCGCCGTAAAAAAGATTCTTTTCTGTTTCATTTGTCTTTAAAATTTTAATTAAACATTATGGTTGTCCATCAGCCGGGCGACACGCTCACGTGCGCCCTCGAACTCGTCCAGCATCGCCTCCCAGATGTCCGACCCCATCACGGACGGCAGCACCTCACGGGCTTCCCGCTCCGCCTTTTCGCCCGCATCGTCCGACACCAGTACCCGGCGCACCTTTTTCAGGTCATCGAAGGAGTACCCCGTGGCGAAGTCGGGGTTGCCGTCCGGGTAATAAGCCCCTAATTCCTCTTCCTCCTCCAGTGCCCGGATCTCCTCCGGCGTGGGTTCATAGTCCGTCTCCTCCTCGTCCTCCTCCGGCTCGATGTCGGAGTAGTCCGCCCCGTCGTCCTCCGTGGCGGGTTCGTCCACGGCTCCGGCTGCCGCTTCCTCCCCGTCCTCCGCTGCGAAGGGCAGGTAGGTGCTTTCACCCATGACCGTGTACGGCTTGCCCGGTTGCCCCGGTTCCTTTCCCGTTCCGTCCGTGTCTTCGTCCGTTTCCGCTGTCCCGAATATCCCGGCGATGTCCTGCCGGTAGTATTTCCACAGCACGGCGAGGTAATAGAGCAGCAGGACGGTGAGCGATAATTTCAGTATCATGCCGTTTCCTCCTTCCTATTTAAAAGAGGTTCTCCAGTTTCCCGGCGTATGCCGCCTCGATCTCCTCCCGGTATTGCTCGAAGTGCTGCGCCAGCACGTTGTCGATGTATGCCGAGAGCGACACCTTGCCGCCCGTCAGCATCACCGAGATTTTGGCGATGCGCTCGTGGTACTCACGGCGCACATAGACCGGCTTGCCGTAGCGGGCGGGGATGTCCATGCCTTTGAGGAAGGTCGTCTCGTAGTCCGCCTGCCTTCCCTTGCGCCGTCTTGCGTCCGCCGCCTTCCCTTCCTGCGCCTTCTCCACCGGCACGGCGGTTTCCTCCTTTCCGGTTCCCGGTTCTCCCGTCCCTGCCGCCTCGCCCGCCATCATCCGCATCAGCAGCTCCTCGTCGATGGGCTTCTCATTCCGCTGTCTCTTCATAGCCTTCCAGTTTGAGGATGGTCGCTATCTCACGGGTCAGTTCGGGGATGCCGCTGCCTGCCAACATCCGCCTGTCGGGAGCCAGCAGCGTGGAGCGGAACACCGTCCGTCCCGTGCCGTCCGCCTCCTTGCGGAAGCGTTTCGTGTCGGGGATGCGGGTTTGCAGCATCGGCAGCCCCATGTCGGCGACCACCTGCCCGTACTTCTCGTACAGCCCGCTCGTTTCCCGCTTGTCGACTTGGTTCCAGAAAAGGTAAAGCCCCTTCAGGCGGCTCGTCTCCTTGCCCAGCATCATCCGTTGCAGCACGTCGAGGAAGGAGAGCGTGCTTTCCAGCACCGCCTTGTCCGCACTCACCGGGGCGAAGATGTAGTCCATCTGTGCGATCGTGCGCAGGATGCCCGCCGAGTTCACCGTGCCCGGCAGGTCGAAGAAGAGCAGGTCGTAGCAGCCTTCCGCCGCCAGCTCCCTTGCCGTGTCGGGGGCTTGTTCCACCCGGCACTTGCGCACCGGATAGGCGGCACGCCCCGGCTGCCGCATCTGTTCGTAAGCCGCCCGTTTCAGGTGTTCGTTCTCCAGTACCGCCCGGCTGTCCCGCTCCCGCATCTCGTACAGGCTGTACTGCGGGAAGTCGCAGTCGATCACCGCTAACGGACACCCCAAGCGGTAGTGCAGGTAGCCCGCCACCAGCACCGTGATAGCCGTCTTGCCGCTGCCGCCTTTCTGTGTGGCGAAAGCCACGTTCAATGTCTGTCTGTCCATATCGTCATTCTGTTGGTTATTCATCCGGCTGCCCGTGCAGCCGCTTCTCTGTTCACTCAATCGGTCAGCTTTTCAGCCACTCTGCCGTTCATTCGTCCGTTCATTCGTTCAGGCATCCGGTCATACATTCAGCCCGGCATCCATCCAATCATCCGGCTGTCCGCTTGTCCGGCTGTTCAGCCGTTTGACCGTTTAGCCGTTTAGTCATTTAGCCGTTTGGCTGTTTAGCCGATCATCCGGCTGGTTATCCGGTTGTCCGTCCGTTTGTCCGGCAAGACAATCAGCCGTTCGGCTGTCCGTCCGGTCGGCTATCCGGCTGTTTCCTTGTCTATCCGGACAGTCGTTTCACCGCTTCCACGGCGCAAAGGAATATCAAAATACCGGTAGTTTATCCGTTTGATTATCAGCGTGTCGTGCATTGTCTTTCCACCCGTAGGTTTGTCGCATCCGGGTATGGTGTCCGGACGGGAAAAGGACTGTTACTTTGCAGGCGGAAACCAAAATGGAGTAAGAATGGAAAAGAGCGGCAACCGCCCGAGGGAGTGCCCCGGCACTCCGCAGCAGGCAAGGGCATCCCCAATCTGTCCGGCAGGACGGATTTTATTTTCAAACGAAAATGGCAAGTTGTGTGCTGCGGCACTCGAAATGAATTTCGTGCCTCACCACCACCTTGCCCCCTCGATGTGGCATCCCCCTCCGGAGTCGGGGGCTGCTCACGGGGGAGAGCCGTAGGCATACGGCGTTTTCAGACCATGTTTCACTTAAAATTTTACAGGATGATGGACAATCAGAAGAAGTATGCGGGCAACCACGGGCGAAAGCCCAAGCCCGACAAGATGCGCCACCGCTACGTGTTCCGTCTGGACGACGGGGACAACGCCCGTTTCCTCGCGCTTTTCGACGAGTCGGGCAAGGCGACCAAGGCGGAGTTTATCGTTTCCGCACTTTTCGGAAGGGAGATTAAGGTCATTAAACTGGATAAGGGGACGCAGGATTTCTACATGCGCCTGACCACTTTCCACTCGCAGTTCCGTGCCATAGGCACGAACTACAACCAATGCGTGCGTGCGCTCAAATCCAATTTCTCGGAGAAGAAAGCCCTCGCTTTCCTCTACAAGCTGGAGCGGCACACCCTCGAACTGGTCGAGTTAAGCAAGCGGATTTCCGCACTGGTGGAGGAGTTCCAAAGCAAATACCCCGTCCGATGATAGCCAAGATTTCGCACGGCAGCAGCCTGTACGGGGTGCTTGCCTACAACCAGTTGAAGGTGGACGAACGGCACGCCGACGTGCTTTTCACCAGCCGGATTATCGAGTCGCAGGGCGATAACCCCTACACGATAGGGCATCTTTCCCGCTCGTTCGGCGACTATTTGACCGCCAACCGTAAGACCGAGAAGCCCGTCCTGCACATCTCCCTCAATCCCGACCCGAAGGATTGCTTGAGCGAGGAGCGGTTTGTCAGCTTGGCGGAGGAGTACATGCGGCGCATGGGCTTCGGCGACCAGCCCTATATCGTCTATCGCCACAACGACATCGGGCGGGAGCACCTGCACATCGTCTCCGTCCGGGTGGACGAAACCGGGCGTGCCATTTCCGACAGCTACGAGCACGGGCGTTCGATGAAGGTCTGCCGGGAGCTGGAACGGCAGTTCGGTCTTGTCCCGGCTACGCCCAAGCAGTGGAAGGAGGGGCTGCCCTTGTCGCCCGTCGGTTACGGGGACGGCAACCTCAAGGGGCAGTTGGCGGGAGTCATCCGCCCGATAGCCCGGGAGTGGCGTTTCCGTACACTGGGAGAATACCGGGCGGTGCTTTCCCTTTACGGCATCACGGTGGACGAGGTGAAGGGGGAATACGGCGGGCGGGAGTATCACGGCTTGACCTATTCGGCAACCGACAGGGAGGGCAACAAGGTCGGCAAGCCCTTCAAGTCCTCCGTGTTCGGCAAGGAGGCGGGCATCGCAGCCCTTGAAAGGCGGATGCACAACGCTGCCGCATGGGAAAAGACCCACAAGGAGGTCGCCGCCGCCACCGCCGGAAAGGTTGCCGCCGCCATGCAGACCGCAGGGCATGACCGGGCGCAGTTCGAGCGGGAACTCATGCAGCAGGGCATCGGCGTGGTATTCCGTCAGAATGAAGCCGGGCGCATCTATGGGGCGACCTTCATCGACCATGCCGCCAAAGCCGTCTTCAACGGCTCCCGTCTGGGCAAGGAGTTCTCCGCAGGCGTGTTCAACGACCTTTTCGCCGGGCAGGAAGGTATTCACCTGCCGCAACCCTCCGCCGAAGTGGAACATCCCACCCGGCAGCAGGAGCATACGGGCGCATCCCAATGGGACGGACAGGATACCGGCTACCGTCCCGACCACAAGGACGGCACCACCCAAAACGTGGCGGCCGCCTTCAACCTCTTTGCCCCCGTACCCGGCGGAGCGTCCGGCGACCAGCCCGTACCTCCGCAGTGCAAAAAGAAAAAGAGGCGCAAGTACGGCAGGCAGCAATAAAGAACAAAAAGATAGCATTAACCAAGCAACCATCCGCATGGCATACCGACCTCATTTTCGCAGCGTAAAGCGGAACGCAGCGATTTTCGGATAAGGACAAAAAGCTGTTTGAGCGTAGCGAAAAGTCCGTTTAAGTGAGAGCAGAGCCAAACTTGTTTGGGCTATGCCGAACGTAGGACTTTCGCCGTAAGCAATTCTTTTTGTCCCCGAAAATTGCGAAGTGGAGTAGCGAGAAAATGCAGTCTTGATTTTTTCTTTTTGGTACTTTTTCTTTTGCATCAAGGCAAAAGGAAAAAGTACATAACTAAAACGAAGTTTTAATTTATACATCAACGAATTATGCAAAACGAAGACGATTTGCGTGGACTCGCCAAAGTCATGGAGTTCATGCGTGCGATAAGCATTTTATTTGTAGTCATCAATATTTATTGGTTCTGTTACCAGTCCGTCCGGGAGTGGGGCATCGACATCGGCGTGGTCGATAGGATATTGCTCGGCTTCCAGCGTACCGCCGGGCTGTTCTCCCATATCCTCTGGACGAAGCTCTTCGCCGTGCTGTTCCTCGCCCTTAGCTGCCTCGGCACAAAGGGCGTGAAGGAACAGAAAATCACGTGGCGCAGGATCATCCTTTGCGGCGTGTCCGGCTTGCTGCTCTTTTTCGGCAACGGGTGGTTGCTCACCCTTCCTCTGCCGTTTCCGGCGGACACCGTGCTGTATATCGCCACCCTTACCGCCGGGTATATCTGCCTGCTCATGGCGGGACTGTGGATGTCCCGCCTGCTGAAGACCGACCTGCTCGAAGACGTGTTCAACGTCGAGAACGAATCCTTCATGCAGGAGACCGAGCTGAAGGAGAACGAGTATTCCGTCAACCTCCGCACCCGCTTCTGGTTCCGGGGCAGGGCGTATGACGGATGGATCAACCTTGTCAATCCCTTCCGTGCGACGATGGTCTTGGGCACGCCCGGTTCGGGCAAGTCCTATGCGATAATCAACCAGTACATCAAACAGACCATCGAGAAGGGCTATTCGCTCTTCCTGTATGATTTCAAGTACCCCGACCTCTCCGAGATAGCCTACAACCACCTGCTCGCCCATTTGGAGGGCTACAAGGTCAAGCCCAAGTTCTACGTGATAAACTTCGACAATCCGAGGGAGAGCCACCGCTGCAACCCCATCCACCCCGACTTCATGACCGACATATCCGATGCCTACGAGAGTGCCTACACGATTATGTTAAATTTGAACCGCACGTGGATTTCCAAGCAGGGCGACTTCTTCGTGGAATCGCCTATCATTTTGTTAGCCAGTATTATATGGTATCTCAAAATCTACAAGAACGGCAAGTATTGCACCTTTCCCCATGCCATCGAGTTCCTGAACCGCAAGTACGCCGACATTTTCCCCATCCTGACCTCGTACCCGGAGCTGGAGAACTACCTTTCTCCCTTTATGGACGCATGGGAATCCTCGGCGGTGGAGCAGTTGCAGGGGCAGATTGCCAGTGCCAAGATACCGCTTTCCCGCATGATTTCCCCGGCGCTCTACTGGGTGATGACGGCGGACGATTTCACCCTCGACATCAACAATCCCGAAGAGCCGAAAGTGCTGGTAGTCGGTAACAATCCCGACCGTCAGGGTATCTACGGGGCGGCGTTGGGACTGTACAACTCCCGCATCGTGAAGCTCATCAACAAGAAGAAACGGCTCAAATCCGCCGTGATTATCGACGAGCTGCCCACCATCTACATGCGTGGGCTGGATAACCTGATTGCCACCGCCCGAAGCAACAAGGTAGCCGTCATGCTCGGCTTTCAGGATTTTAGCCAGTTGAAGCGTGATTACGGAGACAAAGAGTCCGCTGTGATTTGCAACACCGTCGGTAATGTCTTTGCAGGTCAGGTAGTTGCCGAAACCGCCAAGACACTGTCCGAGCGTTTCGGCAAGGTCTTGCAGAAACGGCAGAACATGACCATCAACAGGAACGAGACCTCCGTCTCCATCAACACCCAGATGGACAGCCTCATTCCGGCAAGCAAGATTTCCAACCTCACACAGGGTATGTTCGTCGGGGCGGTAGCCGACAATTTCGACGAGCGTATCGAGCAGAAGATTTTCCATGCCGAGATTGTCGTGGATAACGAGAAGGTCAGGCGGGAGACCGCCCGCTACGTGAAGATACCGCAGATCATCGACTTCACCGACAAGGACGGCAACGACACCATGCAGCAGCAGATTGATGCCAACTACTACCGCATCAAGAACGAGGTCAGGCAGATTGTAGCCGACGAAATTGAGCGCATCAAGGCAGACCCGGAGCTGTCGCATCTGATTAAGGACAAGTGAGGATAAAAATACCCCGTCGGCAAGAACAAGCCGGCGAGGTTCTTTTTATCGGGTATGGTGTTTTTCGGCATGAAGTAATGGTTAAGTGGGTAGAAAACATTATTTTTGTAACAAGATGGATAAGGACAATCGCAAATACCGGATCTGCTTCATCGACTATATGTGGTATGTAGCCGAGATATGGCACGAAAGGGAGCATACCAACCTTAACGGGCGTATGCTGTTGTTCTTTTGCTGGCTCTTTGCCATACTCGTACCGCTTGGAACACCGTTGATGTTTCGCTATTTCAGTTGGATTGTTGCTTTTGCCGTAGTGATGATGCTCTGCTTTCTTCCCGACTTGTTCTGCCAGCTTCGCTACACAGCCGGGCGGCGTGAAGCGCTCCGTGAATATTACGGAAAGATGAAACATCCCGGCAGGAAGCTCGCCAAAATAGTCCTTATCGCTATCGCCCTGACCGTGGTGAATGTCGCACTGATGTTTCACCTCGGATTTATATGTTGGGCATAATCAATATCTCACTAATCCTCATTGTTTTCTATCTCAATTATTGGCAATAAGGGATTATATATATCATAAACAAATTTCTTTTTCCCTAAATCTGCCTTATTATAAAACACCTTATAGTTACCTTTTATAGTTAGGCTACCATATCCTATATCTTTTCGCAACTTTGAGTTTATGGCATTAGATATTTTGTTTATAATGCTATCAGGTGTTTTTGACACAATTCTTAATTCCAACATTTCTAATTCTGATACATTCTCTCTACCACCTCTACCTTCTATCACAAACTTGCAGAGTGCATCATCATAGAAATTGAAGCTATTTTCATCCTCCAACGAAAGTGTTGTTATATAGAAATGTAAGTTTTTATCTCGGTCACTTCGCACAAAACGAGCTATATCATCGGCAACTATACGTCTATTTATAATGGCATCATTTCTTTTTACTTCCAGAAAAACAGATGCATTATATTGTGTTAGTATTTCATCCGTCAAAATGATGAAATCCGGCAATGGTGTGAGTATTCTTGTGTATGTTGGCATATTAGGTATTCAATCTTTCGTAATTTGTTTTCTATCTTTTTTTTCAATTACATTATTCATAAGATTATGGATGTATTGCGATTTGTGATGTTACTGTTTGATAGCATTCCGCTTTTCAGTCGTTTTTTTGTTCGCTATCAGTTCTTTGTTTCATATTTCTTTCAAGCCATTTCTGTGCATGCTTGTTGTTCAGATCCGCAGCTTTCTTGATTAATTCGAGCCCCTTATTGGGGTTTTGCATAATTGTTTTTCCTTCCCAATAGAGAATACCTAAATCAAAAAGTCCATGCGTATTGATTTCTGTATTTTCAACTCTTGGAGAATGGTATTCTATACTACCATCGACTCCAATCATCCAATAGTCACTTGTTTTTGTAAAACCATGACCAAAAGCCCTCTTTATTATCACGTGTGAATTATCTTGCCATTGTAGCTCACTGATACCTTTGCAATAGATTTGATAACCCTTTGGAGCAAACTGAACCCGTTTTATAAGTTTCCCTCTTTTATCAGTAAAGTCAATGTATATACCATCTTTCTCATAATCATCTTCAAAATATATTTGAGCTTTCAGTTGCTTGTTAGGCGAACTCTTTGCCTTTCGCCAATATTCCCGGAAGAGTCCACCCATACTTATGATTTTATCGTAGGTACGTTCGAAAACTTCCGTATTCCATTGCATTTCATATACTAATGACATTATAGCCTGCTGACATAAATCAATAATATAAAATGACTTGTCTTTGGGAGTTAATTGGTTGAACTTGTCGATATTTACAACATTTGATACAACCTTCATATCACATGACGTTGGGTATTTCGTCTTTTGTAAATTATCAATCAAACAAACGGTTATAGAAACAACATTATCTGTTTGTGTGGCAGGAAAATAATATTCATACATTCTTGACAAGTATGCACAGTATATTCCAACCTCATTTATACAATCACGGGATTTATTCACATCCTCCGATGACTTTGCCTTAATTTCACAAACAAATCTAAAATATTTCATTTTGTTTATTTTACAATGTCCCTCTGTTTACTATAAACCCTATTTGAAATTTGTCAGTATATCGTCCTTTTCATTGGAAGACAACATTTCCAATAAATGAT
>NZ_QUHC01000022.1 GCF_003479425.1 Odoribacter sp. AF15-53
CAATTTTCACCGAGCGAGTACGTGGAATTGTAAAAGGAAGCACTTCAAAAAACAAACAGCCCTTGAAAGTAAATCAAAAACTTTCAAGGGCTATTTCCTTTGTAACTCCGTCTACACGGTTATTCTCCAAATTGTTCTGCAACCTTCTCCATCAACAATTCTCCCCGCAATTTAGTCGCGATAATTTTCCCCTCCTTGTCGATCAACAACATGGCTGGAACTCCGCTCACGTTATACAATTTTGCTACCGGACAATCCCATCCCTGCAAGGAAGAAACGTGTACCCAATTCAAATCGTATTTCTCGATCGCGTTTGTCCAATTATCTTTTTTATCATCCAACGACACGCTCAGGATTTCGAACCCTTTATCATGATATTTATCATACACCTTTTTCACGTTAGGAACTTCACGCAAACAGGGGCCACACCAAGACGCCCAGAAATCGAGTAAAACATATTTCCCCCGGAAATCGGCCAAAGAAACATTCTTTCCATCCGGAGCCTGCAAGGTAAAATCGGGGGCAACATTACCGAGTGACGTTTTTTTAATATTGTCAATCGTTGCCTTCAATTTACGTCCCAGATAAGCATTTTTGATGCGCGGGGTCAAACCGTCGTACATTCTTTCAACTTCTGCCAGATCTTTATTCTTCACAACAAAATTATTAATAATCAAAGCACTGGCATGACAATCAGGATAGTTCGTCACCAAGCTATCAATAGTCTTCTCCGTTTTCGCTTTCATGGCAATATATATCTGCGCCAAAGAGTCCACCATTCCGGAGTTTTCCTTTCCCTCTTTACCCATGAAAGAGAGACCCAACATGATCATCATTTCATCTCGTTGCGCTAACAGAACCGTTTTAAAAATATCCTGTTCTACACTTCCCGATATTTCTATTTTAACACTCTCCTTCTCTTTCCCTCTTACCGTTTTTTTAACGTTTTCGCATTTCACTTGAATGGGTACGGAATCTAAAATAACGATATTTGTACTTCCGTCAATTTGCAGGATGCGTTCATCCACGTCTCCCAATGGCTTTTGCATTTTAAAAACACCGTTCGCCACGATAGCGGAATCCAATACTTCATATTGTTTGTTTCCCAGATCCTTTTTTAGATAGATCACTTTTCCGTCTCCACCTTTCCACTCTCCCTGAATGGTATACGTTGTCTCCTGTTTGGCACAACCCACGAACAACAAACCCATCAATAATCCACTGACAATTTTTCTCATACTCTCGAAATTATTTTAACATTTTTAAATCAGGTATCATTTATATCTATTTCGACTCCTTTAAAAACTTCTCGAACTCTTTGGCTCTCTCGGCCTTCAGCTTATCGTCCATCTTCTTAAACTCCTTCGCTTTTTTATTATCCCCAAGTTTAGCATACAAGACAGAGAGAGTTCCATAATAATTAGTTTTCATTCTACTCGTGTTCTTGTCTTCCTCTCCCTGCAATTCTTCTATCAAAGCCAAGTATTTCTTCAGGATAGCTTTATCCGGACAATAGGCGACAAGATATTGAACCGTCTTTTCCAAGTAACTGTCAGAATATCCCAAGGCCTTGATTCCTCGATAAACCATTTGGTTGGCATATACTTCATCCCATTTTTGAGCCAACTCCAATTCATAAATCTTTATTTTGGCCCGACAGGTTTCCGCCCGTTTCAGGTTTCCGCGGTTAATCAACCGTAACAGGGTATCCATTTTTCCGGTCTCTTCAACCAAACGCAACGGGGTTTCATTTTTGTCAAATTTAATCTCGACCAATTGATCCACGGCTTTATCTAAGGCCCAGCTCAATTGTCTTTCTACTTGGTAACGATCAAATTTCACTTTATTAGCCAAACGATCTATGTTAAAAATCACGTAGTCAAACTGAGGAGAATAAGGGTCTTTAATAAAAGCTCCCACGAAATCCCAAATTTCTTTTTCCTGCAATTTTTCCAAGGGCATCGTTTTCATATACTCAAGCACAATCTTCTCTATGTCATCTTTTAAAAAGGCCCCTTCCAAAGCCGCGACATATTCTTTCAGGAACGCGAGATCACGCTCTCCTGCCGCGTATCTATCCCGGCAAGCAAACAGGCTTTTCCCTTCTTTCCCGGCTTTCATCCCGGCAATCAAAACTTCAGCTTCCTGGAAACCGGCCATTTGATGCATCACTTTTCCCTCCTTGTTAATCAATAATAGCGTCGGGAAACCGATGATATTGGATTTATAATGCTTGTACAACTCTTTTCCCTCTCCTTTTTCCATGTCATATTTGACGTTGATGAAATTCGCGTTAAAGAAATCACCCACATCTTTACGCGTAAAGATGTCTTTTGCCAACGCTTTACACGGACCGCACCAACTGGTATAACAATCCATGAAAATATATTTGTCCTGCTCCTGGGCCGCTTTTAAAACATTTTCCCATTTTTCACCCTCAATGAAACGTATCCCGTTTTCAGCCTCCTGCCCGAACGAGCACAGGGCTATACACAAAAATTGTATTACAAATCCTATCTTTTTCATAACCAATCTAATCACAAAATATGATCCTATTTTAATTCATCCAATTTTGCCTGACAAGCTTTCACGTCATCTTCTTCAACCCCGGCGGCGGAGCTTCCGTCTTTCAATCCCAAAGCCAGTACTTCTATCGCCTGCTCTTTTTTGTCCAAGGCTAACAATTTATCGGCCACGTATGCCGCAGTCTTTGCCGAAGGACTTAACTGATGTAAAAATACGTACCACCCGGCAACCCGATCCTTATATGCAGCATCTTTATCTCCTTCAAATATTTCCTCGTAACGCTCCACGTTCTCGATCATACTGGTCGAGATGTAATAATCGTCAATACTTGAAAAAGCAAACATCATCGCTCTCATTCTTTTCGCAGCCTCGTACTCCTCGTCATTCCCACTTTCTTTTGCCGCTTTCAACCTAGCATCTATCGCCTCACGCATGGCTGCTTTTTCCTTGTAAGTTTCGTCATAATTTTTCCGAAGTGCCGCCATGTAATCAATAAAAGTACGATTAAATTTATCCAGTTTCTTTTTAGCCGAATAATAGTTTAAACGCGACAACTCGGAAGGGATATAGATATTTCCCCCTCCCAACGAGGCCGCAGTAGCACTCTCCTTGGCACCAATCGCTTTAAACAAACGATCTTTCATGGCCAGAACTTCCTCGAAATACTCCTCCTGATCAGCTCGTGCCGTCTTTTGCAAGCAAGCGCTCAGGAAACTGCAAACAGCTTTATTCACGGCAGTAGAATGTTTCTTGTCCTTCGTCGGGTTGGCAGCCTCTTTACAAGCCGCTTCTACCAACCGATTGGCTAATTTCCGGTCAAAAACCGTGATTTTAGCGATGCGCAGGACATTGATTGAATCCAGTAATTGACTGTCATCCACCAGAGCGAAATAATCAAGCAACACATCACTACAATCCAAGCCGGATTTATCTTTCACGATGAAATACTGGTTCAAAAATTCCTTGTCCCGATTCCCCTCTTCATATTTCTTCGTGTATCTTTTCAATTCCGGTAGCGCAGCAAATGCTTCCACGGCTTTTTCACCCTCCTTTATAAACATGTTCTCGGATTTTCCACCCAAGAATCGGTAAACCAGTTCCCCGTCTCCATTGACAAAGAGGAAAGTGGGATAAGCAGATACACCGAATGATTTCGCAACCATTTTTCCATCTTCACTCTTTTCCGCATCCAGTTGTAAATTCAAGAAATGAGAATTATAATATTCTCCCACCTTAGGTAACGGGAAAATATTATCCGCCATATGCTTACAAGGTCCGCACCAAGAGGTATATATATCTATAAATACCAACTTGTTTTGTTCTTTTGCCATTTTCAGCACTTCAGCATAACGCTCTTTCCGGAATTCTATTCCTTGTGAAAACACGTTCAAACTAGCTATTAAAATCGACAATAATAATATTAATCTTTTCATTTCGTTATTAATTTATATCTAACACTATTGTATATTTTTTATTCTTCTCAAAATCACAATTATAAAGTAACAGGAAATCCTCTGCCACGGCAATATCCCATTCCTGTCCTTCAGCCAGACGCGGATTGTTTACACGTTTCGGGAAATAATAAGCAAACGGTATATCCGTCACGTGTTCTTGTTTCAATTTTCCTCCCTTCATCAATGCCCCGTCAAAATATTCATTGGTTGTAATCGTCACGAAGCATTGTTTCCCTTTCACCTTAAAATCCACCTTGTATCCTAACGGTTCGGGATTTCGCAGTTTCACATCCCAAGCCGGATCGCCATACAAGACAACAACATCCCGGTCATGCACGAAGCCTTTCTGGTCTTTTGTAGGGACGCTCCCCGTGGCCTGCTTGAAAATTTTCGTAAATTCAGCATCCTCGCCGAAATCCCCCGCGTAGAACGGGTAATCAACCCCCAACATTTCCGGGTACCAGCTAAATTCGGTATGTAACATGTCCTGCTGATTCAAGTAAATCGCCTGCGCCAACGTCAAACGTCCCGCGTTAGCGGTCCAGTATTTCAAACCTCCCCAACCATTACGGCCATACCAGGTAGTTACCACGTACCCCACCATCGAAGTGGCATCCATACCGCTCAACCACCCCACGGCCATGCTGTTCGGATCGTTATCAATATTCCCGATGAGACAATTCCCCGCGGCGAAATACACCCGCGGATGTGACGTCCCGTTCAGGTATTCCCGTGTCATGAAATCGGCATACAACCGCCCGGCATCCGCTTTCAGGTTACCCACCGAAAAGGGCATTTCCAGATTATGTTCCGTCGCATGGGAAGAAGTCACCAGCAAATCGGGATCCAACTCTTTATACTTCTCCACCCATTTATCTAAAATATTCCATTTATTCGTCTGATAATGTCGAGTCTTTTCCAACGTCTCATTCTTTTCTCCCCACCAACCGGGACCATTACTCCCGTCATTCATAAAAGCGAAACGGGTAAAATATTTCCCGTCGCTCATCTCGCCAGTCGTGTTCAACGCCGTACGAATCAAGAAAGGTTCACGACTCCTGTCCACCAACTTCATGGCGTCGTCAGCCGAAAACCCCGTGATGATCCCCCACAAATAATCAGCGTAAATATCTTTATCCAACCGACGACTCAACCGATGGCCTTCCATCACGTACTCCCGGTTCAAAAATTCCGGTTTTTCCACGAATGCCACGAAACGAGGACGCAGTTGACGCAAAGGCTCCTGCAACTCGCTGATATTTTCCCGGTAAAACACCACTTCCGCCTTGTGTTTTTTTACCAGAGCCTCCACGACCTTCATCCAGGCCGCATCCGATTTCACTGCCTCGGAAGCGGCTACCACGTATCCATCTTTCCCTCGTGCCCAACCGGTTATCGAAAAGATGAAAGAAACAATTAAAAATAGATATATTCTCTTCATACTCCCTGCCATTATTACTTTTCCTTCGTAAATGATTTTATCAGATCACCGTAACGTTCCATCTTTTCCGCCTCGATCTTATCTCCCATCCGCTTATATTTATTCCCCTGCTCCTCGTCCCCGTACAAGAGATATAACCGCCCCAACACGCTATAATAATTGATAGATCCCGTCTTTTTCTTCCCGATAAGCCGATTCAAAAGGTCTATACCGGACTTTAAAACCTTCCGGTCAGCTCCCGCATCTGCCAACACGTTCAAAATCCGAATGGCGTAATCCTCATCCAACGCCTTAAAATTTATCTCGCAAGCCAAACTCAATTTTTCCACCATACCCGCGTAATTTCCCACCACGTAATCCTCGTACACGGCTATTTTCAATTGCATGATCTCCTGCCCCAGCAAATCGCCTTTCTGCAATAAATATTTTAAACGAGCTATTTTCAAAGAATCATACCCGGGCATCACGCATTTATTTTCCACGTAAGCAGGTAAACAACGTTCATCCACCTCTTTACGCAAATTACCACTCAAAACCGACAACACCTCGTAACGTTTGTCAATCTCGTCCGCGTTACTGACGCCACTCCGCATTCCCTTCAACAGGCTAAGCAATCTCGCCTCTTTTCCCTCTTTTCCTTCTTTCACCTCCCGATCCCAGCGCATTTTCCGCTGCGCGTAGATTCCATATTCAAAAGCATTGGAATAGACATCTTCAAAAACGAACCTGTTTATCAGCAAATAAGTGTCTTTGTCTTCCAATTGCACAACCGGACAACGAGCCATGTACTCCCTCACGATACTATCGGCTTGTGTCCTCTTTTGGGTTTCCCCTAATGCCTTTACATATTCGGTTACAGCTTTCACGTCTCTCTTGTCCTTTTCATAGACATCCCTTAATTCATCCGTGTTTTGCGCGAAAGCACCAAAACCGTACAAGAGAGAAAACAATATGAACATCCCTTTTCTCATATTCTGATTTACATTCCAAAAATTAACAGTGACATCCCGATAAAACCCATCATCTTTTTCCGCAAAACTGCTAGTCGATTCACGCGGGAAGAAACAACGCTCTCCCCACGTGAAATCTACTATTTATTTCAGTTTAGAAAAATAATCTCCCTCCACCGGATCTTCCGGACAATTCGCATTCTGCATCGCTTCCAGATCCATCGACAATACCCGTTGTAGGTAAGGAACCAACGCAACCGCCCTTTCCAATATCCGCGGGAATACCTCGAAATTATAATCCAATTCGGTCTTTGTCGTGGTCGTCAGGAAAGATATATAATCGGCCAAGTCCGTCTGCTTGTCAACAATCTTCACAGTCTCATTCTGAAAAGATGTCGGTAGCGAACGGATATAACCATTCGAACGGAACGTGTAAACATTAGGAGAATATTTACCTGCCGGATCATCAGGCCAAGGTGCAAGTATCATAATCGCATCATCCCGCCCGTTAGCTTTCTTCATACGCAAGTTAAAAAAATCATCCGGTTGCTCGGTTGCCCCTAAATACAAACGCGAAATCAATAAACTCGACAACTCCGCTTTCCACGAGTCCCAGTCTTCATCCGTGAAATTATTCATTTTATCCCCGACTCCGGATAGGATGATACAATCGCCATTTGGCAAATATTTGTCAACCACCTTTTCCGGGTTATAATCGTAATCATCACAAAGTGAATCACATAAAAACGTACGCACGAACCAACATCCTTTCACTAAGTCTTTGTCCATTCCCACGAAAATACCGTTCTGTATATGATTGATAATTTTCCGAATCACTTCCGTGTTCTCCTCTTTTACCGGAGTGTACCATTTATTGAAATAACCGCTCCAATTCGCCACTTGGAAAGCATACGGCTCGAAATCATACAAATAATACATTCCCCACTCTTCCCAAGTATTATAGATCAACTCATCCACCGAACCCGGTTCTCCTTTTGTCAAACCATATAACGGGCCGGCTAACTCAGGATTCACGTCAACGTCTTCGGAACAAGAGATTCCCAAGAATAAGATCATTATTAAATATATTGCAATCTTTTTCATACTTCGTAAATTTTTAATTATCACTATTCGGGCCGGATCACATCGCGATCATTATCATAACAAGCACTATTATAATCGAGTTCACTCCGCGGGATTGCAAGCACGTAATTTTTACTATTTTGCGACAAAGTATAGGTTTCATATGTTTCCCAACTTGAATACCATCTATGTTTCAATTCCGGCATTCCTTGTCTCCGCAAATCCCAGAAACGCATAGCCTCCTCGAAACAAAGCTCCCGACGTCGTTCCTCCCAAATAAACTTCAACAAGGCCGCCCCGTTCGGGAAATCCGCAGTTGTTTTTTCCACGAACACGTCAGAAGCCAAACGACAACGCCGCAGATTATTCAACAGATCAATAGCGTCACTAGTCACCGCATTATTCTTGCGCGTATAAGCCTCTGCCAAATTTAACATCACCTCCACGCTACGCCAATTCTCGTGAAGAAGAGTCTCGCTCGGTTTTCCCGTTCCCGAATTCGATATTTGACGATATTTTACCGGGTAATAATATTTGTACTCATAAGGTTTATCCTCTTCCCACATGGATGTTGCTTTTTTAGCCGGAATATCCTTCAAAAAATAAGCGGTTTTCCGCAAATCTCCCTCTTCGTAAGATTGGATCAAAGATCCCTCCGTACTATACGAAGGTCTGAATCCCAACCCGTAATATACTCCCGAGGTTGACAAATATTGATATGGGCTATAGCTGGCAGTTCCAAACGTGAAAACAACTTCCTTATTTATACTACCATTCATCATGGTAAAAGGAGTGCCACTCAAACCCGTCTCCTTTCCAAACGACGTCGTATCCTGTGCATTCAAATCCAGAACAATCGAATTTTGAGCCAAAAACAACTTACCAACACGAATCACCTCGTCCCAATTTTCCTGAAACAAAGCAATACGAGAAGCTAACAACAAAACTGCCGGTTCTGAAAGTCGATGGATATTCCCGTCAAACGTGGCCACATTGATATATTTCTCCGCTTTCTCAATATCCCCGTTAATCAACTCGTATACATCCCGAATAGATGAACGACTTCTCGCCCGGGTGTCAATTTGTGGCTCCGTCCGGATAATCACTCCCGGCTTGTCCAGATTTTCTTCCGACCAAGGTAAAGCGTATGAATTTACCAAACACCAGTAATGATAAGCTCTCATCGCATAAGCATTGGCAGCAAGAAAATTATAAAGCCCAGAATCCGCCTCCACATATTCCATCTCCGGCAACGCATCTATAACCAGATTACAAGCCAAAATATTCCCGTAACGACGTTCCCAAAAATTATCCGCATAACTCGTTATCCGTCGTTCCCATTTGTAAGGCTCTTCACCCTCCCCCGCATTAAAAGCATCCTGGGAATTTTTATCCCGGGTAGCATTGCTTTCATCATCCGGGTCCAGTTCCAGGTGCCCCATCTCCACGTCATCGGACATCAAATACAACCAGCTCACTTCTTCGTTAAAATTCCGAGGGAATCCCTCTCTATACAACATCGGTAAATACTCTTCCACTTTCCCCGGAATTAACAAATCGCCCGAATCCTCTTTCAAATAATCATCACACCCAGTAAACAAAAGTATTCCTAAAAGCCAAGATGTATATATTTTTACAAATCTTTTCATAGCCACTTCCTATTAAAATGAAACATTAATACCCAAACTATAAGAAGGTAATATCGGGATATTCGCTTCCGGGGTCTCCGGATCAAGTCCCTTCCAATCCTTATGTGCCCACACGAATAAATTCGAAGCTTGGAAACGAATTGCCATGGAAGAGATTCCCGTCATTTTCAATAAATTTTCAGGCACGATATAACTTAACCCGACAGTACGCAAGCGTAGAAAATCAGCTTTTGCCACGCGAAGATCCGACAAATCATAAAAATAAGTACACTCTTCAACAGCTCCCCGATCCTCGGCAGAAACATTACTATCAAAATCCGAAGCCACTCTCTTGTTATACAAAGTCGGTATATCCGTGTACTTCTCGTCACCGGGCTTTCTCCACCTATTTTTCCAGTTCGTGGATACATTGGCAACCGGATTCAACGCATCACTTTTATCGGCATAAACTTTCGGCAAACGCTTTACACCACCCAAATTATACGTGAAACCTAAAGACAATGACAAACGCTTGTTAAAAGTCAATTGCGTGTCAAATCCACCGGAAAGATCCGGGTAAATAGATCCGCTTCTCACCAATTCCATACGTTTCGGATCACCCTCGTGCCACAACTTACCGTCTTTCCCGTAAAATAACGGATACCCGTTCTCACTAGACAATCCCCCGTAACGGAAGGAATACATCGAACCTAACTTCTCCCCCTTAATTGCCAAATTACCATCCAACATCTTGGTGATAACTTCCATATCACTGTAAAAATCATCGTTTGCCAAAGTCACCTCACTGGTGTTTCTCCCGAAATTCACGTTGAATTTCCAGTTCAGGTTCTTTTTCCGAATAATCTGCACGCTCAAATTACCTTCAATCCCTTGGTTATCCATTTCTCCCGCATTCATGTACAAACGCGATTTACCGTTAGATGTCGCCACGATCTTATCCATGATCAAATCCTCGGTGTGCTTCTTGTACACATCCAAACTACCCGAAAGCCTTCCATCCCAGAATGAAAAATCGACAGCGACATTCCAAGACGTCGTTTTTTCCCAACGTAAATCCGGATTAGGCAAACGGTAGATCGTCGATTGATCCAAATTACTTATCGTATTTCTATCTCCTACTTCCAAGATCAAATTAGGAGTAGCATCATCATGAATATTTCCTTGAATACCGTAACTACCTCTCACTGATACGTAATGTCCGTTTTGGGCAAAGCGAGACATGAAAGCTTCATTCGTTAACAACCATTTACCCGCGATAGACCACGTCGGCAACCACCGATATTTCGGATTACTCCCGAACTTGTTGGCCCCGTCTGAACGAATATTGAAATTCATCACGTAACGATTGCCGTAAGTATATGTGGCTGAACCATAAAACGAGGCAACTCTCGAAATTGAATTCGTATTCGTTGGAAGCATTCGACTAACATAATTATTTAAAAAATTATCCGTTTGTACCGGCATAAACCGCTCCCCGTAAGTAGGAGTCCAACCATAACCCGTCGAACGTACTCCCTCGTATTTCGTACCCCGCAATTCGGAACCGACTATGATATTCATATCGTGGACATCACCCAGAACTTTAATAAAACTCAAACCGTTTCTCACCGTGTATCCAGTTTTCAACGTATTTGCTTGTTCCAAAATTCCCCCGTACGGTAAAGAAGATCTCCAGTATTCATCATCATTCTCATCATATTCCTTGTAATTATACCCGCGTGTGGCCGCAACACTAGCAGATTCTTCCGTTTTCCAATCCCGTTGATTCGTCGAAGAATTGTGATACGAGAAAGTTCCCTGATAAGACAATCCATCATACAACTTTACATTCAGATTCAACAAGGCGTTAAAATCATTCGCTTTACTCTCCTTGCCAGTCTCGGCCAACTCGTTTAACACATTATACAAATACTTCGAATTCTTCTTATAAAAATGATATTCCCCGTCTTCGTCATAAGGCTGTAATGTTCGGGAAGTACTGTAAGCATAACTAAAAGGATTTACAACCGAGTAACCTTCATTCTTTGTCGTGCTAAAATCAATCTTCGCCGTAAAATTAACATACTTACCCACGGAAGCATCCACGCGTGCCACAGATGTGAAACGCTCGCTAACTGATCCCTTTGCTCCACCTTGATTATTGTTATAACCGGCCGAGAAATAATACTTCGCCCCCTCCGAACCTCCGCCAATACTCAAATTATGCGAGTGTGTCACTGCATTGCGGAACAACACATCAAACCAATCCGTATTACGATTTGCCATTTCCTTCGACCGGAGTGCAAATTCCTCTTGCGACATCCGACGATTGATCAATTCATTCAACAATCCCTCATAAGAATCGGCCGGGTCCAACGATATACTTGAATTATACGACAATCCTTGCTCGAAAATCTCCTTGGATAATTGCATACGCTCGGCGGAATTCATTCGATCGAAATTTCGATAAGAAGGCCGCTCGTTCACCACCACTTCACCATAATATGAAACCGTCGGTTTTCCGGCACGTCCTTTTTTCGTGGTCAGCACGATCACACCGTTCGCTGCCTTTACCCCGTAAATCGCCGTGGCAGAAGCATCTTTCAACACCGTGATTGACTCTATATCCTGCGGGCTGATTCCTGAAATAGCATTACCGATAAGATACTCCGCATCCTCACTATTCAACTCCGAAGCCGTGATCGGGACATTTTGCTCAAGAATCACTCCATCAACTACCCACACCGGAGCTTTGTTTCCGTTAATCGTCGAAGTACCCCGGATACGTATTTTAGGCGTGGCACTCGGCTCTCCCGAAGTATTCATCACCATCAAACCGGGAACCTGTCCTTGTAACATCTGGTCGATAGAAGCCGCCCCCGCCATGTAAATATCATCCGTTTTCACCACGGAAACCGCACTAGCCGACTCCCTCCGATTCAACGTCTGATATCCGGTCACGACAACTTCTTCAATATCATGCACATCCTCTTTCATCTGCACATCAATGCGTTCTTCACCATTCCATACCTTCGTCACCTTCACCATTCCGATAAAAGAGTAGACCAGTTTTATCCCATGTTTATCCTCCAACTCTAACGAATATTCTCCCTTCACGTCTGTAGCCGTCCCGCTCACCGCACCTTCAATCATCACCGTGACTCCCGGCAACGGAGTTCCCTCGATATCCGTCACTTTACCCGTCACTTTCTTTTTCTTCTGCTGCTGTGTTTGGTCAACCACCTCTTTCACGGGTTTCACAACCACCATCTTTCCCACACGTTCAAATGAATAAGGCAGTCCTTTTAATATCTGCCGGAGAGCCTCCTCCAGCGAAGTATTTTCCAGTTCCACACTCAACTTCAAATCCTTCGACAACTCCTCCTCATTATACACGAAATACATCCCCGTCTGTTGTTTCAAGGCTTTGAAAGCTTCCCGAAGGGTAACATCCTTCAATTTCAGATTCACAGTTTGTCCTATGCCCACTCCCATGGCAGAAATAGTAAAAAAAACTGTCAATACACAAGTCAATTTCATGGTCAACAAGATTTTCCGTCCAACATCCCACTTTTGGAGGAAACTTGAAAAGCATCTTTTTTTCATAAATTAGATTATTTAATTAGCATTATCCGGAAATTCCCGGGAGTTTACCTCTCTTTAATAACGACCTCTGTCCCGTTTATTTCAAAACTCACATTTGTCGTCTTCTCTATTACTTTCAGAATTTGATTTAAATTACCGTCCCTTTCAAACATGCCCGTGAAACTACGCTCGCACAATTTCTCATCCTCGAAGCGGAAACTCACGTCATACCAACGCGCCAAGCGCTCCGTGATATCCGATAAAGACATGTTCTCGAACTCGAATATTCCCTGAACCCAGGACACATACATCCCCAGCTCAACCTTTCGTCTGGTGATCGCACCCTTTCCACTGGCCAAAGCTTGCTCTCCGGGAGACAACAACATTTCTCTCTCTCCGTTTTCCACACGCACCGATCCCTCCACCAAAGTAGTCACCACCGGGGCTTCCTCTCCATAAGCCGACACGTTAAACTTGGTCCCCAACACGTTCACTGCCACACCGTTCACATGCACGATAAACGGATGTAACGAATCGTGTTGCACTTCAAAACAAACCTCTCCCTTCACGGAAACCTCTCTCGTCGCACCGGAAAAGAATACCGGGAACGTCACCTCCGAGGCTGAATTAACCCATACCTTTGTACCGTCAGCTAGCGTGAAATGATATTCTCCGGCCACCGGAACCTGTACCGTATGTACAACCGGTTCCTTCACTTCCACGTTCACCTTCTCGTACTGCAAACCGCCCTCCATGTCATTCAAAACCCGCACCCCCTCTTCACGTACCTCCCGAAGATCGGCCAACTGCAAATCAACTTCTTGTCCGTTTGCTAACACAAGCGTGGCACGAGTAGATCCCGGTAGAATCTCTGCCACCACCGGAACAACCGCTTTTTCCATTTTTGCTAGATGAAACAATACCGCACCAATCCCCAGCACGAGAAACAACGAAGCCGCCGCGGTCATCCAACCGCGTACAATTCTTCTCTGTTTACGCTGCTTGCATTTTTGCTGGAACACACTCCACGCACTCTCCTCGTCCAATAATTTTTCCCCGGATGCCATACGATGCAATCGCACCACCCGGAGATATTTTTCAAAACGCTCCGAGTTTTCGGTAGAAGCATCTAACCAATGGCGCAACTTGCGTGCCTGCTCTTTTGTCAGACGCCCCGAAGTGTAATCAACTAACCATTCAAATATCTTTTCGTCCATACTACAAAAAACTTTTCATACCGGTATTCCGGTTTTTTGTAATATGGGTGAATCAAAATCAAAAAAAATTTTTTTACAAACACAACAATGCGACCACGAAAAGATCGCCCAGTCTCTCTCTCAGCTTCTTTAACGCATGAGAATAATGCGTTTTAACCGTGTTCACCGACACGTTAAGCCGTTCCGCCACCTCCTTGTAAGTCATTCCCTCAAGCACGATAGCATTAAATACCTTACGAGCATTCTCCGGTAATAGCTCGATTTCCCGGTACAACCTATCCTTTATCGCCTTCAACTCCTCCTCATCATATGTCATTTCCTCGAAAAAATGATCAGCTCGCTCCTCGATATCCCTGAAAACAATCTGGCCGTTCCGTTCCAAGAACTTAAAGGACGCCTTCGTCACCGCCCCAAATAAATAGGCCCTCAACGAGCCCTCGAATGCACTCCCTTTCCTGTTTTCCCAGAAAGCGATCAAAACATTTTGCACCACATCCTCCGCATCCTCGACCGTCGCCAGATACTTCAGGGCATAAACACATAATGCACGATAATAATCCTTAAATATCATCCGCATACACTGTTCATCCCCAACCTTTAACAGGTGCAATATATCACTTTCTACATATCTCATAAATCCGAATAAGCATTCTCTTCCCCGCAAAGTCACCCCCTGCAAAGATAGACATTCTCGACAAGAATCAAAATAACCACTAATTCTCCATAAAAAAAGCAGGTCGTTTCTTTTTTTTCGAAACGACCTGCTCTTTATCTACTTATCAATAATCTTATTTGTTCTCGAACACGATCTTGTCATCCTTCACGTCTACCATGATACGACTATCCTTGGAGACCTCTTCGGCAAGAATCTGTTTGGATAAATCATTCAGCAATGTACGCTGAATCACCCGTTTCACCGGACGGGCGCCGAATTGCGGATCGTACCCGGCATCGGCTAACCATTCCACGGCCTTATCGGTAATCTCGATAGCAATACCGTTGTTTTCCAACATTTTCTTCACGCCATTGAATTGCAGGCGAACGATATCCACGATCTCCGACTTTTTCAACGGGGCAAACATAATAATCTCGTCGATACGATTCAAAAATTCAGGACGGATTGTCTGTTTCAACATCTCGTACACCTCCTGATTTGTCTTTTCAAGCACCTCATCCCGGTTCTCCTCGTCAATACCCTTTAACCGCTCCTGTATGATATGCGCCCCGATATTCGAGGTCATGATGATAATCGTGTTTTTGAAATCGACCACCCGACCCTTATTATCGGTCAAACGCCCGTCATCCAACACTTGCAACAGGATATTGAATACATCCGGATGAGCCTTCTCGATCTCGTCCAGCAGGACCACGGAATACGGTTTCCGGCGAACAGCCTCGGTCAACTGGCCTCCCTCGTCATATCCCACGTATCCCGGAGGCGCCCCGATCAACCGGGATACGGAATGACGCTCCTGATACTCGGACATATCAATTCGGGTCATCAAAGACTCGTCGTCAAACAAGAACTCGGCCAGCGCCTTTGCCAACTCGGTCTTACCGACACCTGTTGTTCCGAGAAATATAAACGAACCAATCGGTCGTTTGGCATCCTGCAATCCCGCCCGGTTACGTCGTACCGCATCCGCCAAAGCCGTGATTGCCATCTCCTGACCGACCACCCGTTTGTGCAACTCGTTCTCCAAGTGCAACAACTTCTGTCGCTCGCTCTGCATCATCCGGCTTACCGGAATCCCGGTCCATTTCGATACCACAGCTGCAATATCATCCTCCGTCACCTCTTCCCGGATCAAAGACTCACCATGTTTCATATCCGCCAACTTGGTTTTCACCTCTTCGATACGGCGCTCAGCCTCCTTGATCTTACCGTAACGAATCTCGGCAACTTTCCCGTAATCGCCTTCCCGCTCGGCACGATCCGCCTCGAACCTGTATTGTTCGATAGCATCTTTATTTTTCTGTATCTCGTCAATCAAAGAACGTTCGGACTCCCATTGGGCACGTAATTTAGTGCGTTCCTGAGTCAAGTCCGCCAAGTCCTTTTGAATCTCGTCCAACTTCTTACTCTTACCTTCTCGTTTGATCGCTTCTTTCTCGATCTCTAACTGTTTGATCTTACGATCTAGCTCGTCGATCTCTTCCGGTACCGAATTCATCTCTAAACGCAAACGGGCTGCGGCCTCGTCCACCAAGTCGATAGCTTTATCCGGCAAGAAACGATCTGAAATATACCGGTGAGACAACTCCACGGAAGCAATAATAGCATCATCCGTGATCCTCACTTTATGGTGATTCTCGTAACGTTCCTTCAATCCCCGCATGATACTGATCGCACTCATCACATCCGGCTCGTCAATCATCACCTTCTGGAACCGACGTTCCAACGCTTTATCCTGCTCGAAATATTTCTGGTACTCGTTCAACGTGGTCGCACCGATTGCCCGCAAATCACCTCGTGCCAATGCGGGCTTCAATATATTCGCCGCATCCATGGCTCCATCCGACTTCCCGGCCCCGACCAGTGTATGAATCTCGTCGATAAAAAGGATAATCTCTCCTTCTGAAGCCAACACTTCGTTGACGACTGATTTCAACCGTTCCTCGAACTCTCCTTTATACTTCGCCCCGGCAATCAAAGCACCCATGTCTAACGAATAAATACTCTTGGAAGCCAGATTTGAAGGCACGTCTCCGTTTACGATACGTTGTGCCAACCCCTCGGCAATAGCCGTTTTACCGACACCCGGTTCCCCGATCAAGATAGGGTTATTCTTTGTTCTCCGGGATAATATCTGCAACACCCGCCGAATCTCGTCATCCCGACCAATCACGGGATCGAGTTTACCGTTCCGGGCTCTCTCGTTCAAATTGATCGCATACCTTCCCAAAGCATCGTAATTATCCTCTGCCGACTGGGAATTCACTTTCGATCCTTTCCGCAATTCCTCGATTGCCGCACGAGTCTCCTTCTCGGTCATCCCCGCATCCTTCAACATGGCGGAAACTGGATCTTTCACGGATAATAATCCTAGTAAAATATGCTCCAACGAAACATACTGGTCACCCATCTCTCCCGCCAACTTCGTGGCTTTTTCCAACACCTTGTTAGCCTCGTCCGACAGATAGGGAGAACCTCCGGAAACTTTCGGATAAGCATCCACGATCCGATCCAACGCCACCAACACGTTTCGGCTATTAACACCCAACTTGTTAAAAATAAAATTGGTTATGTTCTCGCCTTTGTCAATCACGCCCCTCAACAAATGTCCTGTCTCGATCGCCTGTTGACCTTTTTCTTGCGCAAGTTGCACGGCTGCTTGCACGGCTTCCTGCGACTTAATCGTATAATTGTTCATGTTCATAGTCTCACTTTCTCCTTTCTGCCTTGAATTTTACAAAGTGTATACCGAAACTTTCACCTAAAAGTTTCATCCCGGCAAAACGAAAAAAAATTTTAACTCATCACATTTACAATCAACAAGAAACAGCACGACAATTCATACGTTTTTCAAATGTAATAAAATGCAAAACTGCCACTTTGTCTTTTTTATTTTTACTAAAACATGTCAAAATGACTTATTTATTTCCATTCCCGAAAAGTATCTCCAAAGGGGGGATAAGCGATACCCTTCTCCGTGATAATTGCCGTAATCAACCCGGCAGAAGTAACATCAAAAGCGGGATTATACACCCGAATACCTTCAGGAGCCATCCGTCGGGAATACCATTTCTCGGTTACCTCGGCCGGATCACGTTCTTCAATCCAAATCTCGTCACCCGTGGAACAATTCATATCAATTGTCGAGGTTGGTCCCAGCACATAAAACGGAATCCCGTAATAGCGGGCCAAAACAGCCACACCCGAAGTTCCGATCTTATTTGCCGTATCCCCGTTAGCAGCCACCCGGTCACACCCGACCAGTACCGCCTGCACCCGCCCCTGTTTCATCACCGAAGAGGCCATATTATCACAAATCAGCGTCACGTCAACACCTGCCTTTTGTAACTCGAAAGCCGTCAATCTCGCCCCTTGCAACAAAGGACGCGTTTCATCGGCGAAAACCGAAAAACCATATCCTCGCTCCTGCCCCAGATAAATCGGAGCCAAAGCCGTCCCGTATTCCGACACCGCTAAATGCCCGGCATTACAATGCGTGAGTAACCCCATTCCCGGATTCAACAATGATAAACCGTGTTCCCCTATCTTCCGACAAGCAGCAGCATCCTCCGCTCGGATCGCCTCCGCTTCTTCCCGTAATACCCGTTTCAACAGACCAACCTCCTCTCCCCTATGTCCTAGCAAAGCTGTCTCCATACGTTCCAAAGCCATAAACAAATTCACCGCCGTGGGACGAGCCGATGCCAAATACTCCTTTATCCGGGAAAACTCCCGATAGAAACCATCAAATTCGGCCGTTTCCACACTCTGCATACACACCGAAATCCCGTAAGCAGCCGCCACGCCAATCGCCGGAGCCCCCCGGACCTTCAACAAATAGATCGCTTCCCAAATTTCTTCCGGTGTTCTCAACGCCAAATACTCCTCCCGGTTGGGCAATTGCGTTTGATCCAAGATTATCAATACTCCTTGCTCATAATCCGCACGTGCGGTTACCATTGTAAACAAATCTCCCATGCTGAAAATAGTTTTCCGCAATATTAACAAAAAACATTCACAGAAGCCGAATATTTTATCACGGATTTCCATACGCATAATACAGGGGTAGATTATCAGTATAACACGAATAAACATTCCCACAAGATTATACCTCCAGCCTGAGCAAATGTATCAACACACTTTATTCCAGATATTTTTTTGCAAATTTGGAACACAATCACATTATTCGTATATTTACAAACAACACTAGAGTCAACTCGATCATGAAACATCAAACAGATACTCCCGGAAAACGCAAAGCCACTCAAACGTGGTTCTACATCCTCCTGCCATTCGTCATATTACTAGTTCTTGTCGGATTTCGCACACGAATAGCTGAATTTGGTTCTCGCCAAATGCATCGGCTCCAAGACAAAACCGAAGCGCAACTCCTTGCCGATTCCATAAAAATATGGTTCGACTACACGCAAAATGACTCCACCTACCAGTACACATTTCTCGAATTCGGAGCCAAAGGCTGTATCTCATGCAAGAAAATGGAACAGGTTATGGAAGACATCAAGGAGAAATATCCCCACACAATCAACGTGCGCTTCATGAACGTTACCCAAACCTCAAGCCAGAAATTAACCCAGCATTTCGGCATATCGACCATCCCGACACAAGTAATCCTTGACCGAAACGGCAAAGAAATCTTCCGCCATTCGGGATATATATCCTCTGAAGAACTGGAAAAACAATTCAAATAACCTGCCCCTATTCTTACTCAAGCTTTTGTCATTTTCAACACACGCCAAGTGCAAACAAGAATCAACACGCAACACACGATCATGATTATACTCGTGGAATACAAGATATTCCCCATTCCGGTCAAAGGCGAAACGATCCCCCCACCTAAAAAAGTCAGGAATCCCAAAACCGCCGAAGCTGTTCCCGAATTCTGTCTTTCAAGATTCAACGCCAAAGTCGTGGATGTCGGCAAAATGATCCCCAAAAAGAAAAGGAACAAGAAGAAAATCACCTCCACGACAATAATGTGTAATTCCATGCAAAGAGCCACCGAAGCAAAACAACTCAACACCAGAAACCCCCAAACTCCTATCTGCAAAGCATTTTCATTTGACCTGAAACGAATCACACTCAGGCTTCCCAGCATTATACCAATCGCGTTACACGCAAAACAAAGACTATACATCAAAGGCGACAGATCATAATGTTCCTGAAAAATAAACGGCGAGGAAGCAATGTACGCGAACATAACCCCCATTCCAAACGCCTGGATCAACACAAAATACATGAAACCTTTATGTCGCAAGATCTCTTTATAGTAAATAAAACGCTCTTTTACATCCCCTTGCAATCGCTTTCCCCGAGGCAATGAATCACGGAAGCGCAACAACACCAGAAACAATATAATACCGATCACTACCAATACCCCGAAAATACCTCGCCAATTCGTCACCGACAACAACAAACCTCCCAGAACCGGGGCGCAAATCGGGGCTAACCCCTGCACGCAAGCCAAAATAGAAAAAAACTTCGCCAAATCCTTCCCCGAATACAAATCAGTCGCTATCGACTTGGAAATCACGATACCCCCGGCTCCTGAAAAACCTTGAATAAAGCGAGCTAAAACGAAAATTCTGATATCCGGAGAAACCACACAGCCTATAGAAGACAGCACGAACACGAACATGGAGATCACCAAAGGACGTTTCCGCCCGAACTTATCACTCACCGGCCCCAAAAAGATCTGTCCTACCGCCAACCCGATCATGCTGAACGTCAAACTCAACTGTACCTCCGACGCACTCGCTCCGAAATATGTAACCAAACTCGGGAATGCCGGCAAATAAAAATCGGTCACGAAAGGTCCCAACGCCGCAACCATACCTACAACAAGAAGTATGTAAATCTTTGAATTTCTCTGTTCCATAGTCATTTCATTTAAAATCATTTTCATGACCGCGAATTTCCTTAAGATTGAACGAACCTCCACGTCCTGATAATCCACAAATTTGTCCCATAATGCCTTTTCGTACAAATTATCACGACAATTCCTTATCTTTGTTCCCGAAACGTGAAATGACAGAACATGCAAAAAGGAAAAGACTCACCGGCCGACATGACCATCCCTATCCCCGGGAACTTCTTTATATCCCTACTAGATAAAGAAGGTTTCGTCGAACGTTTCCCATTCAACAAACTAGTACGCAACGACATCAACGGGCTCATCGTCATCATGATTTCGAGCGGGGAAGGATGCCTGAAAATCAACGGCAAGGAATATACGGCACAAGCCGGAACCCTGATTTCCCTCCTCCCTTTCCACCTGATTGAAAATCACTACGTGTCGGACAATTTTTCATGCAATTACCTGTTGTATCGTTTCGATTTCATGGCCGACTTCCCCTTTGTCCTCAAATCTGAAATATCCGAAAGGATCGGCAACAAACCGTACCTGATCCTGAATCCCGATGAATACGAGCATCTGAACGAATTTTATTCTTTCATTTCCAAACAATACAACAGATACGATCATCCCTCCCGGGAAGAAATTATCAAAGCCCAACTTTTCTCCTTCATCGCGGAACTCAGCTTCATCTACTCCCGCCAAACTTTGCGTCTCAGCACAAACCGACAAGACCAGATTGTCGACGATTTTTTCCGGTTGTTACACGCACACCACAAGAAAGAACGAAACCTGTCTTTCTACGCCGACAAGCTCTGCATGACCACAAAGTATCTATCCCAGATATTAAAGCAAGCCACGGGACATTCCCTGTATCGCTGGGTGTCGGATTTCAGCCTGCAAGAAGCCAAAATTCTGTTGAAATCGTCGGAAATGAGCGTCCTCCAAATCTCCGAGGAACTCAATTACCCCAATTCCTCTTTCTTCGCCCGTTTCTTCAAAAAGAACACCGGCATGACTCCCCTTCAATTCAGAAACTCGAAACGGGACCACGCGACAAAAGAAAAATAATTTTCTCTCTCGTCTCCACACTCAAAAAAAAAAAACGAAACAGAAATTCACTTTTCCCGTATCAAAATAAACGGATTATCGAACAACCCGTCTTTAAACTAATCATTTATAATTATGAAACATAAACTACAAATTTTACTAGCAATCCTCGTCGCGATTAACTTTCAACCGCAATTTCTGAAAGCCTGTACCGGTAGCTCGTTTACCGCTAAAGACGGTTCTCATGTCGTGGCTCGAACCATCGAATGGGGCGGTAGTAACCTCAACAGCCAATACGTAATCGTACCACAAGGCTACAAGCAACAATCTCACAGCCCGGACGGGATCGACGGAATGATATTCACCAGTCGATACGGGTATGTCGGATTGGCCGTAGAACAAAAAGAATTCGTGGCAGAAGGCCTAAACGAAGCCGGGCTTTCCGCCGGATTATTCTACTTCCCCAATTACGGGAAATACGAAGAGTTCGACCCCGCTCAAAAAGCGACAAGCATCTGTGATCTACAACTCGTCTCGTGGATACTAGGCAGTTGTAAAAGTGTCGACGAAGTAAAAGAAGCTATCGGGAAAGTTCGTGTCATAGCCGTTGACCCGCGAGGTTCCACTGTACATTGGCGCTTTGCCGATTCTTCCGGACGCCAGCTTGTTCTTGAAATTATCAACGAAAAGCCTATTTTTTACGAGAACAAACTGGGAGTACTGACAAACTCACCGGGGTTCGAATGGCAAACGACCAATCTGAATAACTACGTTAACCTCTTCCCCGGCATGGCTCCCGCCCAAGAACTGGGTGATATAAAACTCGCCTCTTTCGGTAACGGTAGCGGTTTTTTAGGAATTCCGGGAGATATAACTCCTCCCTCCCGTTTCGTACGAGCCGCTTTTTATAAAGCGACCGCACCTCAACAAGAGTCCGGCTTGAAAACCGTTCTTCAATGCTTTCAGATTTTAAACAATTTTGATATCCCCATCGGGATTGAATTTCCCAAGGACAAAACTCCCTCCGATATCCCGAGTGCCACACAATGGACCTCGGCAACCGACATGACACACCGGATTATTTACTACCGCACGATGCACGACAGCGCAATCCGCAGCATTGATCTCAACAAGATCAATTTCGCCCGCGTAAAATACCGGGCCATACCTCTCGACAACGTGCAACAACAACCCGTCATCCCGATCGACATTAAATAAACACAAATGGATTCAAACATACAAACAAAGGGGCCGCAAACAGCCCCTTTATTCATTTCATCCAACCGACCTTAATCGTCAATATCAATCACCTGTAACTTGGTATTAAATTTTATTTCTAAGCGATTCGACAATTTGATCTCATACCCGTGCGAATCTTTTTCTATTTCTACGATTTTAGCATCCGGGTAATTCGTCTTCACATAGTTACGTATCGCCTCCGGAATAGCCTGAGCCGGGACCTCACTTTGCTTGCATTGAATTTCCGTCCAGTTTCCCGATTTATCAAACTCCACTTTCTCGCCGCTAACGAAAACAACATCGTAATTCTTGTAAAAGAATCCCGATTCCTCCTTTACCAACGCCACTTTTTGGTCTTTAAAATAAGTGGAGACAAAAGTCTGAGCCTTCGCAGGCAATTGTTTCACGTCAATCGGCTTTTCATTATCAGCCTTTACCATGGTTATCGAAAACATGCATACAAACAAAAAAACTAACTTTTTCATACACTTCTATTTTTAATAATTACTATTCTATTTCGTTCTCGTGTAACAAAAATATCCCTCAAATCTGAAAAGAATTTGGAAAAAAGATCACAAAACAGATACTTTTTGTAGGATACAAAACACGGAGTTGTATGACGACAGGGACGATATTCGCCGTAATCTCATGGGCGCATATTACAGGCTCTTGACTTTTATCCCAAAGAACCTCCCCGATCGGACATATCTTAAAGGAATGCAACGTATTAGTTTACGAGACATGATTTTCAGGGACGTTGTTGCCAATCTTCTCGTGCATCGAGAATTTTCTAATGTCTTCCCGGCAATACTAACAATATACAAAGGTCCCGTTGTCACGGAAAACAGAAATCTAGGATTTGTGTTAAGCTAACTTTAAAATGTACCCTCTCCTAGTTATTCCTTCTTAACCGTTGCTTTTGGACAATAAGGGTACGCTGACACAACAACAACGGAATATGTACCCTTGTCACTGTCTATGCCCTGTTAGTGCTATGTACTTGCTATGTTCTTGATCTAGGGAAAGGGTAGCCCAACCGATAGGAAAGGATAGATTACTCTAGAATAAAATAGAAGGTCATGCAACAATAATGAACCGAAATCAAATCAAGCGGGAAGACAATTTACGATAATACAACAGCCCGACAGCATCCGCCAAAAACCAACCGATAGGGATAGCCCACCAGATACCAAGTACCCCGATCACCGGGATAGCGGACAGGGCATAAGCCAAAGCCACCCGGGTTCCCAAGGAAATAACGGTCAAGACAACCGACATCCCGGGCTTCCTTATCCCCCGGTAGAAACCATACAACAGGAACAGACAACCGATACCACAATAAAAAGCACCCTCGACACGCAGGTACTGGACCCCGATTGCGATAATCTCGGTTTCGTGTTCCGGGACAAAAACAAGCATCAAAGGACGGGCAAACCCGAAAACCAGAATAGAAATAAAAATACAAAACACTGTTGCCGAGATAACAGCCACCCGGATACCTTCACGTACACGCTTCATCCGTCCCGCTCCAAAGTTCTGGGCTATAAATGTCGAGAATGCATTACCGAAATCCTGAACGGGCATGTAGGCAAACGAATCAATCTTGACCGCAGCAGCAAAAGCCGCCATCACGGCTACCCCGAAACTATTTATCAATCCCTGTACCATCAGTATCCCGAAATTCATCACGGATTGCTGGGCACAGGTCAAAGATGAATAAACCGCAATCTCTTTTACCGTCCCCCATTTTATTCGCATGTCTTCACGTCGAATCTTAAATTCCGGGAATTTACCAACCGTGTAAAGACAAAGTCCGATACCTGACACGGCTTGTGCGACAACCGTAGCCCAAGCAGCACCCCGGACACCCCAGCCGAACCACAAGATAAAAACCAGATCGAGAACGATATTCAACACGACAGCCACGGCCAAAAACCATAACGGCACGACAGAATTCCCGATAGCCCGAAGCAAGGAAGCGTAATAGTTATAAGTAAAAGTGAACCCAATACCCCAAAAGATTATCCAAAGATAATCCCGCATCAACGGATACACGTCGCCCGGCACCTGCAACAACCGGAGAATCGGATCAATCCAGACAAAGACCGCAACATTCAGAACCAGAGTAACCAACCCGATCAGCACCAAAGAAACAAAAGCACTGCGCCTTAACGCCTCCTTATCTCGCGCCCCGTATTGTAAAGAAAAAATAGCCCCGCTCCCCATGCACAAACCCAAGAGTACGGAGGTTAGGAATATCATCAGCGAATAGGCTGAACCGACAGCCGCCAAGGCGTTCGCCCCCAAGAATTGCCCCACGATCAACGTGTCTGCAATATTATAGAATTGCTGCAACAAATTCCCCAGAATCATCGGCACGGCAAACCATAACAATCCAAGGGTTATATTCCCGGTCATCAGACCCCGATCCTCTTTTATACTATTAAACGCCACGTCCTTCTCTAAAAAACATATATACTATTTCATAAAATGCTATTTTTTATGTAGCAACCACTCTATCAACTCGTCATTATCAATAATACTCCAAGAATGCGGATGCCGTTTATGATCCGGCTGCCGGTACCCTTTATTTCGAGTTGTAATAAGAACAGCATCATCGTTGCCCAACTTGTTTAATTCGTTAATTATCGCAGAACAATCTATGATGTTCAAACCGAAAACATCCGTCTCTCGTTCATCGAGCCACCATTGAATATCAGGTTCTATATATATCCTGATCGGTATATCCAACAGCCCTTTTATGGCGGATTGAGTCATGTCAGAAAGCGAGTAAGGTGATATTTTGTGATAATTCTCCAAAACGGTTTGAGGTGTACCTCCCATGATTTGCTCGATCCTAGAAAGCAGGTAAAGATAAATATTCTCGTCATCAGAACCTCCTTTCCCAAACAACACAACATCCCGTTTCGTGGAATTATAAAATCTCTCGAAATCAAGGGGAGAATCTATGGCAAAAATAGCTTGAGGCTTTTTATCTGCCGTTTCGGCAAATTTTATAACAGCACTCCCTCCCATCGAAAAACCGCCAAGATAATATCCCAAGTCATGCAATTTATGATTTCGTGTTACATCATCAACAATCCGATTAAAAGCCTGTTGACTCAAACTATCAAACCCAAACGAAGAAACACCATCCTGAAAAGTCGGTATTACAGTCAAAATCCCTCTTTTTGCCGTTTCGACAGGCAATTGAGTTTGCAGTAAAACATCCTCGACTGTCTCCCCAAACCCCGGCACCAAAAACAAATACCCCTCCCACGGTAATGAATCCGGATAAATAATCGTGTAGTAATTTCTTGTCGTATCATTCTTATCAAGAAATACTTTTTCAATTTTTTGAGCAGAAAGTCCGGACATCATCAAAAAAGACAGAATGGTCCACAAATACTTACGCATATATATTTCTAGTTTATAACTCATTATTTACTTCCGCACATTCCTAACTCCACGTCCCAAATATACGAAAAGGAAGCAATCTAAATTGAAATTTCACAATTCCCTATCAAGATAAACAACGAGGACTTCAGGAGCCATATTCCCAAGCATGTATTCTCGGTCGTCAAACTCAGATTTTCCTGTTATTCTCATTTAGTATGGCTCACGTGAAAAATTAGGTGGACCTT
>NZ_QUHC01000023.1 GCF_003479425.1 Odoribacter sp. AF15-53
TTTGCTGACACAGTTTAAATTACATTCTCCCTTTTTATAATAAGTTTTATTCTTCCACGCAACGGACGAAACAACCATCGCTGGCTCCTACTTTAAATACGTTACCGGTATCAATTTTATTGAAGTCGAAAGTAAAAAAGTTAAAATCCCAGCCGATGACATTGTTGTTATCTGTAGCCTTGGCTTCTTTTTCAAGCCAGTAAATAGCTCCTGGTCGCATGTAGAGATCATAGAATAGTGGTTTATTTGCTAATCCGTCTTTAGGGGGGTATTGCTCTGTACGATTAGCATATCTAAGTACTGCTGTACCGTTTGTTTCCTGATTCTTTCTGCGTCCGTATCCTGAAGCTCCTATCGGGAAAAACACACTACGGCCTGTCGTAGAATTGTAAACAAAACAACCTCTCATTCCTCGTCCCTTAGTCGTACCCTCGCTTCTATATTCATATACATCTCTACGATCTGTAGCTGGTTCGCTGGCTTCGTCTCCATAAAGCACTCCATAGCCTTGTTCGATCTCTTCACTCTTAAACAATTCTGCATAATCATTATAGCTGGCTATGCGTCCTCCCTTGGGTAAATTCAACTCATTTATCCATTCGGGAGAATTAGTTTTTGTAGAACTCGTGATGTTTGCCCATTTTTCTGTTTTGCTAGTACCCACGATCTTAAAATCTTTGTTAACATCATCTTTAAAATCGTTGGGGGTAATGTTTATCCAGTAACCACCATCTTTTTCGTGAGTCTGGTTCGATGCGGCAATCGGTTGAGTAACATTGCCGAATTTGAACAGGGATCCTTCGTCAACCGGTGTGCTAACTTCTTCCGTTGCAGAAAGTAAATTGCAGGTATGCCATTTTGTACCTCCGGGAATTAATTCTACCGGAGCGTTGCCTTGTTGTACGAAAATGAGATGATGACAGGAGTAATTATGGTATTCAACCCTTATTATAGCGTGGCGAGAACCATTTTCTGGGCATTTGCCAATGAAATTTACTTTAAAATCAATCTCCGAGCCGGTACTCCCCTTCGCTTCGTTCTGCCCGTTCAGAGTGATGAAATCTGAGTCTCCTGCAATCACGTATGCGCGCCACGCTCCTTCAGAAGGAAAGGTTTCAAATGTAGTGCCGTTCTCTTGCGGCAATCGCATGAGTTTTACATGAAAAGGAGTGTTCTTTGTTTCGCTTCGGTATATACCTTTGGGATTGACGATACGGCGCACTTGGAATATATCGGACGTTCCTGTCAACTTTGTTTGTTTCTCGTTTTCATCTTGGATGGTGGCTGTAATTTCCACTTCTGCATGACGTTGATAGGCAACATAAGGATTGTTTCCGGTATAGCCCGTGTTGGTAATCAACTGTTTGGCTCGGGTGTAAAGTGGTATAGATACGTTAACAATTTCCTTTTCGTTATCATAACTGACCGTGTAGTTGCCATTTTCATCGTCTTCGTGAGTACCATTTCCAATGTCGTAGTCTCTTTCTCCTCGTTTATGCTCCTTATAATATGATTCATTGTCTTTTGCATATACAATTCCTTGTGAAACATCGACTTGCGCTTGGCTCGTGGAAAGTATTATTGCCTTCGTTTTACGAAGAGAAAGGAAACCGTTCCATGGAGCCTCTGGTGCCGTTGGCGTCACGGCATGATCATGTGCTTTGGCATAATCTAAATTTGTCGCGTTATGCGGAGCCCAGTTGTTGGTAAGAATCTCTGCTTTCAGTGCTACAAGTTTTTGACCTCCCGTGTTGATCTTAAGGGGCATATTCAAGCTATTATTGTAAAGATAAGAGATATAATACTTTGAGGGTAACAGAATATCCGGTTTCTTTTCTTCATATTCAATATGCCAGTCTACGTCGTTGGCAAAGTTTTTGAAACAAAGGGTTAATTTGTAATGAAAATTCCGTTCGGCATTATAGTCTTTGTCCGTGTCCTTCCCTAGCATAAAGCGATATATGATTCTCCCACTACCCACTCGTTCTTCATGGATAGAGTGGTAATATGCTTCAACTTCGATGTAAGTGCCGTAAGGTTTTTCATCTTTATAGCTTTTGGTGTCATAAATGACATTGCCATTTTCATCTTTTTTATAATTCCCGTTCTCATCCATCTCAACAGGATTAGCTATTCCGCCGTTAGCATTAGCTTGTTTTTTGCTTCGTCCTTCCCTCTGCATGTTTTCGTAGAAAAAAAGTGCATTGGCTGTTTCGGAATGAGCATCCTTGCTTATTTCATAAATAGTCTTCCCGTTTTCATCGATTTTTTTCTCGTATGGGTAGTAGGGCATCCCTGCGGTGATACGTGCCGGCCATGTTTCGTCATAATTAAACGGTTCGGAGGAAGACTCCGGATAATAGTTTATGGTTTCACCGTTGGCGATAAGGTCTTTTGTATCTGTAATTTGGTTTTCATTTCCCAACAAACACTTACGTGGAATGTCTTTAATTCTTACAGATTTAAGATAGATGAAAACACCTTCTTCGAGTTGTGATCCGTCATAAGCTATTGTCACTTTAGAAGCGGCACGGCGTACCCATGCGTGTAATTTCATATTTTTATTGATGGTCAGCAATTCGGGAGTAACATGTATCACGTTGTCATTCTCTTTCGAATCCTCTGAAAAATGGCCGAACATCTGATTGTTTAGTTCTATTTTATCTTGCCATTCTAAAGATATGTTTTTTAAACCATCTATTGTTTTAATTTCTTCTGAATAAGAAGTAAGATCCAAGTTAACAACGGCATAAATATAGTAGCGTCCTTGAGGAATGACTTGGTTAAATGTCGCCCGATGAGTTTCAGTTTCGGCATACGGTCCTCCGGTGAGTTCGTGTCGATCGATAGGAGTTGAGATGACGTTTTCGATTTTGTAGTCCTTCACTAGCTTTCCTTCTGTGTCATACAACAGCATCCAAATGCTGTTAATACTTTCTATTGCGTTTCCGTTTGCTCTGCTTGTCCCATTTAATGCAGGAACCAACGGTTTGAACTCTACGGTGGCACTTATCATACTCTTGCCTCCTGGAGTAAAATCATCTTCCCCTCCTAGCGGTTCATCCATGCAAGCGGTAATACAGATGAATAACATGCATAAAAGACTATAAACTATATTTCGTTCCATATTCTCTGCTATTTTCTGTTACAATCCGAAGTCTGGTTCAAGAATGGCTTCTCTGTAAGGTTCAACATCTACTATAATACTTTCAAGGTGATGGTCGTTAAGCGTGATATTGACCACGACATGCGTGTTCCGCGGTAGATTTCGGGGTAGGTTATTGAGTTCGCCTTCTAGTTTGGCCCCGTTTATCGTAACGCTGACGGAATATTTCCCCTCGAATTTTCCTTCCAGCAAGTAAATAGGTGCTAGGGAAACCTCTTTGTTGACGGGTAATGAAGTGTTGTACTTTTGCTCGTGGGTATAATAACCGGGATTTGCGGGAACCTCGTACTCCGTTATTGCCCGGTAAGTTTTGCCTTCAATCACTTCATCCTCGTATTTCGCATTATGAGGCAAGTAATATTCTTTGCGGGCCACCTCGTTGATAGTAAGTCCTGTCAATTGACTGGTATTTTCGCCCTTGTTCGTGATTCGGAAGGAAAATTTTACGGCAGCTCTTGTTACGAAAAGTTTGCATTCATGATCTTTCTCCGGAACTTCCACCAGATGACATTCGCTCATGGGCAATGCACCGTTAAGCTGTTCGTCGTTAGCATCTAACTGTACGGTCAGCTGGGAAATTTCTGTCGTGGGGAATTCATCCCCCTGCTTAATTTCTGAAAGATAATTCGTTAGTTTTAGCAATTCATTGCTGCTTCCATGACCGATTTTAATGGCAGTCTCTTCGTTAACAAAAAGGTAAATTTGTTTTTGTTCCTTACTAACAACTTTGAAAGACACGTCTTTGTAAAGTTCTGTCGCCTGGTTAAGCCTTATGAAACGGTTATCCTCGACGATCCCGTTTTCTCGCACTACGATAACGCGTAACGTCTGCATTTTTTCGTCGTCGTTTTCCGCTTTCGCATCATCGGTCACGGAACGAGATTCTCCTTGTGCCACATCCGACAATGCAACATTGATATTGAGATTTACCAGAACTTCTTTTTCGGAATCCTCTTTTGCATCCCGGCTACACCCTGCTACTATAAAGAGTGCTGTCAACCATAATATGATAACATACGCAACCTTTTTCATTATCAAATTTCTGCATCGTTGATTCTAACCGTCCAATCGTTAATTTTAATATATGTTTTAAGCCACATTTGATCTGCGTCGAGGAAGAATATCATCGACCACTCGCTCTCTCGATCGAGAAATTCCTGGGCATCCATCTTGGCATACAAATCACTCTTGAGTAAAAGCAGGTAGTTGTTCAATGGGATGTTTACGATCTCTTTGCCATCAGACTTTCTCCGGATCAAAAGTTTCGGGCTATTTTTAGTCATTAAGCGTGACGTCGAGAACTCGGCGTATGCCACGATAACCTCTTCTCCTTCTCCCGTCAGTCCTGCGGGAACTTGGCCGCGGGCCCACGGCGTGTAGGTTACTATCCCATTGGGAACTAAATCGTTGTCCCATGAAAATAGCGTGTTGTCATCTGTGATCTCGAAATCAAAGTCTTTGTCATCCACCGGATTCCCGTTTGTTTGCTGCAGAACGATCCGGATGTTGTTCGTGTTTTTCATCATCTCCACCACGCCCTCTTGATACAGGTCGGCCGTGGAGAGGGTGAGTTGTCCCCAGTACATGTCATGTAATTTCTTGCGTTGCGGGTCGGTCAAACAATCCGAGTCCATCGCTGCTTGTAAATCACTATACTTGCTCCCCGTTCCGGGTGTTCGGATCGTGGAAAAGGAACTTTTCTCGCAAGCTAATCCTCCGTATGCAACGAATCGGTAATCTCCCTCTGCGAGCTCCAGTTTCATGCGGTAGTTTTCGTCTTGTAGTTCCGGACCTGTCACTACACGAGTATCGACATAATTGCCTTCATTATCGTATATATAAAGTGTCAAGCAATCCACTTTCTTGTGAAATGCATTGGCGTACTCCATGTTGTAGTCGTAGATAAAACGAAGTGATACCCCATGCGGACACGGATCAAGATCTTCATATATGTTTTCACACGAAGAGAAGGCAAAATTCATCGATGCGACACAGAGTGCCACACCGATGATTCTTGAAATTATATTTCGTTTTCTACTTTGCATGTTAATTCTTAAAATTCGATATTATTTATTCGAACTACCCAAGGTAATACTTCCACAGAAAGTGTGAGGTAAACATCGTCTTTTTCATCCGGATCATCCGGGTCAACCGGATCCGGATCATTTTCCGAAATGCGAGGATGTCCCAAACGATTGATGTCGGTTACGGCAAGCTTGTAAACATTGTTCCGCACCACGCCAAATTCCATCGGTCCCATCTCACCGGATTTCCCGTTGTCGTTATGACGGTTCCAGTAGAAATAGTAACAATAGTAACCGGCATCGTCCCCGTCTTGGCTGGATTGATAGAGAGTGAATTTTTCCCCTGTAGCGGCTTTTTTAAATTCCTTTAAAGCCGTAGCGTCTTGTGCATTCTTTTCATTATGCCATATATTCCATAAATAATCGGGACTATTGATGTCGTCACTGTAAACAGCTTCTACCGCGGGGTTTTCTCCTGCGGCAGCTTTTTCGGCAACAGGTTTACGGTTTGTTTCCCCGAAGGTAGCCATGTAAAAATTACTGTTTTCACCAGCATTTATCGCTGCGGCTCGTACTTCTTTCCATGTCACGTAAATATTTGTCAAATACGTGTAGAGAATGGGATCTGTATCGGAGTCTCCTGTTGCCTCGTTAAGTGCCTTTGCTAGAGTTCCGTTAGCATTTTCAGGAGCGATCATTTTACCTTTAAAAACGATACCCGTGCTGATGCCGTTTGTTTGCTTATCTTGGTCGGGAATGGTGTTCTCCGTAACATATCGCCAGATATGATACTCTTTATCGTTGTATTCGTCTTTTGTCGATTCTAACACATCATTGATGTTACTTGTAAACCATTGATTGCGAGCGTTTGCATCAATTGTCCATTGACTGTCGTCTCCCACGTGCCCGAGACAGAAATTGAAATGTTGCTCGTAATCCGTTTTCTTTATACCGCCTTTTTTTTCTTGAGCATCGGTATCTACCACGTAATTCGTGCTCGTTTCCACACCGCAGATTTGAGCGTTGTCAGACAAGCCGTTAGTAGATACTCGGCGCAAGTAATAAAACGATTTACTCATGTTAACCAATGCCATCTTTTGCAATTGGATTTGCATAATCAAGTTATTATCAGCATCTTTGACAACATCATAAGTGTTGTTTTTGTTACTACCATCTTTAAAATCGAAGCGGGCTACGGAACGTTCCACTTTTATGTTTCCGTCATTTTCAATTACTTTATCCGAATTAGCGTTGTTTATCCCGCTTAAATTGAACGCTTTACTTTCTGATGAATAATCTTTCCAGTCATCAAAGTTTGCGGGTAATCTCTTTTTGGCTATCACTGCGTTAGACATTAAAAAACCACCCTTGTGATCGGCTCCACCCCAGATTGAAGAAATTTGTTTTTCATTCGGTTTTTCCTCTACCAATCCGGTCTCGTTAATCCATGCTTTCTTGTCCTGTGCATTGGCAGCCTTTTCAATCACATCCTTCACTCCTTGTGACGGGTTACAGAAAACGTACACGTTAATTTCTTGTTCCTCGGGGGTTAATTTCCCGTCAGAACCGTAATAAGTGGATAACGTTGTTTTGCTTATTTTTTGAGTTGTCGTTACAATGTTGTTTTGTTGCTTGAGTTGCATCGATGTTAGAGCCTCTCCGGCGGCTATAAAGGTGTTATCCGTTTTTGCCAGTACGAGTAAGATCTCTTTCACCTCGTTTTCGTAATCTTTCCCGATCTCGATGCCGTCTTCACTAGTTACATAATCTCCATTGTCGGGAGTGTCAGTTTCACTGCGAGCGGCTCCCCCGGCAGGAAGCTGTACCGATACGTTCATGTAAACGGCATCTTTGGATCCATTCAGATCTACGTCTGATTCATCGCCTGTAAGGGTGTCGTTGCTACACCCGGCGAGCAGACCCATCACGAGAATGCTCGCGAAATAATTCCACATTCTTTTCATCTTTTTTTTCTATTAGTATTGGTTGTTTTTCAATTCTATTATTTGTTGCAAGACCTCTTTCGCTTCAATAATACCTTGGTTAGAGGCCTCTGTGAATAATTTTTCTGCTTTCTCGAAATCGGATTGTAACGCTGCGTAAACTCCTCTGGCGTAAATGGACTCTCCTTTGTTGCCTGCCTTTTTCAGATAGCGGGCGGCTCCCTTGAGATCGCCTTTGGCCATGGCGGCATTTGCGGCGTTCAGGTTGGCCGTCTCGTCTTCCGGAAACATCCGTACGGCGATCTCGAAAGTCTCGTTATACTCCTCGCTTCCCGGTTCCAAACCTTGGGCTGCGATATATAATTCCCGAAGACTGAGTTTTTGCGGTTGAGTCTTCATGATACGTCGAATATCTTCTGCACTTGTGTACGTGCGTACGGTGTATTTCACCACGTAATCCGAGTGACGTAAACCGGGATATACATTTTTCAAAAGGAATTGATAATCTTCCGGATAGGAGGATTTGATCATTTTCTCTTTCGTGTCCGCTTCCAGTTCGGAGCGGATAAGTCCCAGTATGGCATTGCGATTTTTCAAGTTAGTACTATCTACGTATGCTTCCAGACCGTTCCAATCCTCCGGCTCGTAAGAAGTTAGGATCAGGCTGTCGGGGAAATGATACAGGCCTTGCACGTACGTTTTCAACGTTGCCGTTCTTCCTTGTGCCAGACGGGTATTGTTGGCGTACGTGCCTTCTGGAGATGCGTATCCTTTGATGCTCAACGAGGTGATCCGAACATCCGGATCGTTGCGCACCACGTCGATCGTATTTCTGATCTTTCGGAGTTCTGTCGGGTTATTCCGATAATCCTCATATATTTCCGTGCGGTTTACGGGGAAATCAATATAAGCAGATCCTTTTACTTCGCGTATTTTTACGACTTCAACCTCAGGAGGTAAGTACAAGAACACGGGAGTGTAAACTTTCGGCACGAGTTCCAGCAATGGAACTCGATGGTCTTTTCCCGTTCCTTTGCCTCGGCAGCCGCACGAACTTTCGTCCATCACGAGTGTTGCCTTAGTCATCCATTTCTCTTGTGGGATAGTCGTGCGATAATGAATGATATCGGTTTGTCCGGCGCGTTCCAAAATTTCTTCTCCTGATACGGGCGTGTTACGTAAGTGGTAGTAATATCGATTCCGTCCGGCAATAATCATGAGCGGGAGTTGCATGCTATCTCGCTCGCCCTTTAACACCGGGACAAGAAGAATTTCCTGATTGGTAGCAATAGATAAAGCGGAAACATCTACATCCATTGAAACGAATAGAGTGTTTTCCCCATGTGCGACTTCAAGATTTCTTATCGCGACCAGACTTTTGCCGGCTTCTTGTCCGTCAACGCCAATTGCATATAGTAATAGCAATAGACTGATATGCCATATTTTTTTCATAATCCTCCTTCGTTTAAAACAAGTAAACAAAACTTAGAGCTGCTTTTGTTGGACCAACATAGTGATGTGATTGATTACTTTCTATCTTCGTACCGCATTCGGCGCAAGGGTAAACATCGTAACGTGTGTAAATGTACCCGAAGCCAATTTCTGCTTCAAAATTCCAATGCTTGGAAAGAATCCACGAGTGACCGTAAGCACCTCCTAGTCCGATGAACCAGCCTTGGTAACGATTATTCGTTAGTTTAGAAAGATCAGTACCTAAAAAAGAGATGCTGTTTTTCAATTTTCCGAAGTTGTATTTTCCCCCTAATGCGTGTATTCCTAGGAAATGTCCTGCAAAACGATCACAAAACCAATAACGGGCTTCTGGCTGTAAAAACCAATGTTTCCACTTGCGATTCTCCGATATCGTCCACCCGTTGTAATTGCCGGAAACATCAAATGTCCATCTTGGGGCAAGACAAAATTCTATCCCGAGATTAACCGTTGCGGTCGCATCATACAGTAAATTACTTTTTATGGCTACATTTTGACATCTTGCTCCCACGCCGAGAAACAAACATGAAAACAAGACTACATAAAATCTTAGTTTCATCTACTCTACAATTTAATTTGTTATTATGCATTCATAATAAAATATTTCATATAACTATTTGACATGTTATCACGCATGTAAACGCCTGTTCATCATTTAAATAGATCTCATACAAGTCTATCGCATTAAATGTTCGTTTAAAATGATTAAAAAAGATCGCTTGCAAGCGATTTGTTTGATAATTATAGAATGTGCATATTTATGTATGTTCCAAATTATTACATAAAAATTTTGCATTATAATCCAATATCATTATTTTTGTCTCATTAATCGAAGGATTTATGATACTTTTTTTGCGTAAATTTTTATTTACGAATAATTTGAAAATCAAGCAATATAGTTATTATTATATATGAAATTGTTTTGTTATAAATCACATAATTTTTGAATACTGTTTAATTAATAAACTAAAAAGTGTTTTTTTCATGTTATTCTTTGTTTGGAGTATTTAAATTGTCAAGAAATGATAATTATTGTTGATAAATCGAGTCTTTTATTTCAAGCAGGTGTAAAAGTTTTTATGGGTGACGTGAGTTTGTATAGTTAATTCTTGTGTATAAAGTAGAATATTTTCTTGATTGTAGTAGGAGATTTCCCTATTTTTGCAAGCGAAATAAATATCAAATAGCAAAGATAAATTCTATATAAGCTTGTAAGTGAGGTGAAATACATTATTATAATGATGCACGGGAAATACAATTCTATTTTCAAGTGCGTGGTTGTGTTAATCGCGTACTTGAGTTTAATATCTGCTTTTGTTCCTCAGGCAGTTCAAGCAAAAGAACAACGTCGCATACTTATTATCAATTCTTATAACGAAGGTGCCCCGTGGAGTCAGGAGTTGATAACACCTGTTACTATGAAGGCGGCTCAGAATCCCGAGGTGCGAGCTGATATCGTGCATATGAATGCCACGTTTATTCGTGATAGTTTACTGTTTAAGCAGATGGAAGATGGTATTTTTGTCCGATTTGAAAATAAAGAACCGGATTACTTGGTGTTAATTGGCAATATGGCTTTTACATTAAGGGATCGTATCAAACAAGAATGGGGTGATATCCCGATGATTTTGGTTGGTAATGAAGATTCATTCGCTCCGAACGAGTACTATTTTACGGGAGGCTCTTTAAATATGGCTGACTGTAAGTTAACCCCATTGTCTCGCATTCGGGATCAATACAATTTCGCATTTATCGAGGTCCCGAATTTGTATAAAGAGACAATTGACATGATGATGCGGATGCAACCCCAGGTGAAAAAACTCATTTTTATTGCTGACGAACTTTACACGAATCGTTATCTGGATAAATTAATTCATTCGTATATATTAGCTAAATATCCGACTCTCGCGTACGAGTGGCTCGTCGGTAATAATCAAAATGCTGATTATTTACAAGAATACTTGGTGAGTCGGGATTTGTCGATCGGGTTGCTTTTTTCGAGTTGGTTTTACGAGCGGGAAAGTGTACATGGTTTCCCTATGCTTATTTCTGGGGATACTCGTATGATTTCTGCATCTCCTCATCCGGTTTTTGCTTTACGAAGTGCTTACCTGCAAGACGGTGTGTTGGGAGGCTATTTTCCCGATGGAGACCAAGTACGTAAGGCACTGACTTCACTTGTGGTTAAAATGTTAGAAGGCGAATCAATGCGTGACATTCCTTTTATTTATTCCACGAAATCTTATCCTATTGTTAATTATTCTCAATTAAGTCAAGATCGGCTTGCTGTTGAGAGATGTCCTGAAGGGACGAAATTTATTGATAAACCGAAAACTCTCTGGCAGCAATATCGTTGGCAAATAATTATCTCGATAGTTATACTTTCGGCACTAGCTGTTGTGGCTGTTTTAAATTCTTTGTTTCAGCGTAAAAAGCTTGCTCTTTTTAGAACTCATAATATACTGGTGCGTAATATGCCGATTTGTTACGCACAGGGAACGGTTGAATTTGGAAAAGACGGGCAGGTGGTGCATGTGGATTATCATTCAGCGAACGAGTCTTTCCATGTTTTAATTGATCAGAATTCGGGAGAAAACCATCAGGATTCGTTTTTCCCGGTCGAATATGTTTCACCTTTCATTGAAGTGGTTTTCCAAAAGGAACGTTCCGTGACGTTTACCCATTATTTTAAACAGACGGATACTTTTTATGAATTTATTATTTGTCCTGCTGCCGAGAGGAATATGATCGATATTTTCGGCATAGATGTTACCAGCCGAAGTCGGGCGGAGAATGATTTGAGAGAATCGGCCCGGAAATTGGATATGACATTGAGCGTTGCCCGTATTATTCCGTGGCGTTGGGATTTGAAAAATCATAAAATCGCTTGTGAGGTGCAACGTGTTTTGAGTCATATGAATTTTACCAAGCAGCAGGGATCGACTCATTCGGTACATATTATCGAAGAAAGTGAATATTTCCAGCGAATACATCCTCAAGATGTTGCACGAGTGAAACAGATTCATGCTAATTTCTTGAATGGAAAGTTACAATACACGAAAGCCGAGTTCCGTATTGTCTCTAAAAAAGGAGAGGGGGAACACGTGGACTGGTTGGAAATTAATGCTGCCGTGGCCCAATGCGATAGTGATGGAATGCCAACGGCTCTTATTGGTTCATTATTGCTGATTACCGAGCGTAAGAAGCAGGAACAGGCTCTTGTTGCTGCCAGAGAGCGGGCGAAGGAATCCGATCGTTTGAAGTCCGCATTTCTTGCCAATATGAGTCATGAGATTCGAACTCCGTTGAATGCCATCGTGGGGTTCTCTAATTTGCTGACAACGACTGATGATGAGGAGCAGAAACAGCAGTTCGTGGGAATTATCGAAAATAACAATCAGTTGTTATTACAATTAATTAATGACGTGCTCGATTTGGCAAAGGTTGAATCAAACACGCTCGATTTTAATTACCAGCCAACAGACCTGAATGAATTGATGCGTACGGTGGAGAATACAGTACGTTTACGAGTACAGCCTGGGGTGGTGTTAAACTTCACGCTTGGTGCTGGTGATTGTTTCGTCCAAACGGAGCCTAATCGTTTATCTCAGGTATTAATAAATTTGTTGACAAATGCTTGCAAGTTTACTTCCAAGGGATGTATAACTTTCGGTTATGAATTGCGAGAAAGCGATATTTATTTCTTCGTGCGAGATACCGGGGTGGGTATATCACGGGAGGGGCAAACTCGCGTTTTCGAGCGTTTTACCAAGTTGAACGATTTTGCTCAAGGAACCGGGCTAGGGCTTTCCATCTGTAAAAGCATTGTTGAAAAGATGGAGGGGCGTATCGGTGTTGAATCCCAAGGAGAAGGTAAAGGTAGTCTCTTTTGGTTCACGGTTCCATTCTTGGCGGTTGCGATAGAAGAGAAGAATTCTCTTGCTATAGATATCCAGAAGGAAGACATAAAACAAGAGGATATCACGATTCTGGTTGCGGAAGATAACGAGAGCAATTACTTGTTATTTCAGTCAATTCTCAACACGAAATACAAGCTTATTCATGCTTGGGATGGAAGAGAAGCGGTCGAGTTATACAAAGAGCATAAGCCTCAAATCATTATTATGGATATCAACATGCCCAATATGGATGGGTATGAGGCAACGCAAGAGATCCGTAAGTTTTCTAATTCTGTTCCTATTATCGCCGTTACTGCGTACGCTTTTGCTTCTGATAAAGAACGGATTATGAAAAATGGTTTTAACAGTTATGTCTCCAAACCGTTAAATGCGAACAAATTGATACAAGAGCTTAAGACTGTGCTTAACTCAAGTTTTACCTTGGTGTAAGCAAGTTTTTGAAAACATAAAGTTAAGTGTCTTGATATCAATATTTGTTTTGGAAATATCCTATGTATATTTTCGTGGGGGATGTTGCATCGTTTCTTCGCTTTGGCTTTGTTGCTTGTAAAGCGGATACAATGTGGTTATCGTTCAGAAGTTGCCCGTCAGGAGCAATAAAAAGAGTAGGGAGTCTTTAGAGAGTTTGTTTTTGAGATAAGCGATAGCCTCCGATTTCTTATTGTAGACGGTCTGTTTGTTTTTGCCCAGTTTTTGAGCGATTTCTTCCGCTTTCCAGCCGTTGAGAAATAATTTTAGAATTTCAGCACTTTCTTCCGGTAATAATCCTAGGATATGATGAAATGTTGAAAGTGTTTCACTTTCAATAATATTTGCTTCAAATGAGTCTTTTTCTAGTAATTGATCGGCCTCGTATTGTTCAACGTATTGGTGATGTCTGACGTAACTTTTGAAATGGTTCCGTAAAGAGACGAACAGATAAGCTTTGATATCGGTTAAACGTTCGAATTTTAGAGAGTCCGATTGCCACAGATTTAAAAAAACATCATGAATAGCATCACGAGGTTCGATCTCTGTATGTTGGTATAGTTTTGCCGCAAAATAAAATAAATCATTATAGAATAGAGAATAGACTTTTCCGAAATCTTTCTCTATCCGGCGATTGAAATTTTTTAGCAGAATGGTTTCCTCTTTTTCCGGCATCATCATACTAGTCAAATCTATTACCGATAGAAATACTCACCTTATCAGTATAGGGTCTGGTTTTGAAAAGCAAATTAATTCATAAAATCAGAAACATGCAAATTCAAAAAGGAGTTGTTATAGTTTCTTTATTTTATTTGTCTCTGTTTGCATTCAAAAAAAATAGATATGTTGTTGAAAAAAATAAAGAAAATCGGACAATGTAAATAATTGATAGTCAGATGTAAATATTTCTTTTGTAAAAAAATATCCGATTCCGGAGTAAGTTTTTTCGTTTCATTCGTTTTCTAAGTAAAGATCCCGGTGCAAAGCGTGTGAATTTCTAGCGGGTATTTGTACGTTCCGGAGCTGAAACAGGTAAAAGATAAAAACGATAATCTTATGAAATCGGAAGATAAAGAATTTGAAGGTTATTTTCATCGGGCTCATCACCTTGCAGGGGAGTTGTTGTCGACTTATGATAAAAATCTGAGTTTGAAAGAGAACAAGGAGATTGACACTTTTCTGAAGGAGAATCATCTTTCCGGAGAATTGATTGATCGTCTGACTTCTGCAGAAATTCACCGTGAATATTATGATCGGTTGGCTCTAGAGAATCAAGAGAAAAATCTGGCTTTGCTATTGGAACGAATAAGGAAAGAGAAGAGGGGACGGAAAAAAATCAACATGTGGTATCGTGTTGCGGCTGCGGTCGCCGCGGTTATTGCAGTCGTTTTGGGGGGTATATCCGGGCAGGAGGTGGAGGAATATGATGATTTGGGGCCGGTTGTAGCCGAACAGTATACTCGACCGACGTTGATTTTAGAGAATGACAGTTCCTTGGTTCTGACAGATCATGCCCGGGAAGCGATCGTGAGTCAAGATTATGAAATTGAAAGATCACAGGAGAATACGTTGAAATACACGGTGACCGGTCAGCCTGGTTCCCTTCGTTACAATAAGTTGATCGTTCCTCCGAAGTATACTTACACCCTAAGCCTTAGCGATGGGACGGAGGTGATTCTAAATGCCGGGAGTATGCTGCGCTATCCGGTGAATTTTGCAGGTGATAAACGGGTAGTGGAATTGGTAGGGGAGGCATTTTTTAAAGTGGCTAAGTCTGATAAGCCTTTTTGGGTACGAATGGGAGAGAATAATATAACGGTTTATGGGACACAGTTTAATGTACATTCGAGGGAAAACAGTGATCTTGAAATTGTGTTGGTCGAAGGGAGTATAGGGTTTAAAGCCGGCAACCGGGAGGAGATCAGGATCAAGCCTTCTCAGATGGTGGTTTGTCCGTTGGAGACTGGAGAGATCCGGGTGAGAGAGGTCAACCCGGAAGATTATACCATGTGGGTGGAAAATATGTTTGTTTTTAAAGGGCAAAGTCTGGGACGGATTCTGTCAGAATTGTCGGTGTGGTACGGGGTGCGAGTAGAAGTGCGGCCGGATCTGAAAAATACGAAACTGACTTTGATCACGAACAAAGATAATTCATTGGATGAGATATTTAGATTTATAACGGAAATTACGAACATAAAAATAACTAAAACTGGAAATATGGAATATAAAACGGAGTAAAAAATAAAAGAGCATCCCAGGGATGCCCTTTTGGGACTTTCCCGCAGAATCAGATTGGCGTCGGTATCTGCTGGAAGGTGGTAATTCAGTAATGTGTGAATAAGTAAAACTTAATTCGTATTACCAAATGGTTTACAAAATTATGAAAAAAAAGTATGTAGTAAAAAATGCCTGGTGTATTTATTTTCTTTTTGCAGTGATTTTACAGCCGTTTCAGGCAAAGGCTGTTGTTGACCCTGTTCAGCCTGAATTGAATTTTCTTCTTGATAATAAGGTGATTACTATTCATGTCCGGGATGTTTCTTTGGATGAAATCCTGTTGTTAATGAATAAACAAACGAATATTTCTTTCGGCTATCAGGAAGGAGTAATTGATAAAGGACAGAAATTTTCTTTGGATGTTTCCGGTGTGACCGTAGAGGAAGCCCTGCGGATTCTTTTCAAAAACAGTAATTACGATTTTAAGTACAAGGATCAGCAGATATTGATCGTTTTGAAATCTACAGTATCCCAGATAGATACAAAGAAAGAGAGAGTTGTGAAAGGTGTCGTTCGAGACCAGTCGGGTGCGCCTCTGCCCGGAGCTACTGTTTTGCTAAAGGGGACTACTTTGGGGGTAGCTACTGATGTGAACGGTGCTTATCGTCTTCAAATCCCGCAAGGAAACCAGATTCTGGTATTTTCGCTTGTCGGAATGAAAACTCAGGAGATTCCTTACAAGGAACAGGCTGAAATCAATGTGACGATGGAAGAGGATGTTACGGAAATGGACGAAGTGGTTGTAACCGGTTATTCTGTCCGGAAAGTGAGTGAAATGACCGGGGCTGCACAACAATTTCATGGAAAAGAAATCAGCAATAACATGGTCAACGGGGATATTTTGTCAGCCCTGAAAGGACATACGACGGGATTGCAGATTTCAGGCAGCGACGGAAATCCGGCCCGGAATAATTCTTTGCTGTTGAGAGGAGTCGGAACGTTATATGATAGTAAACAGTATCCTTTGATCGTGATCGATGGGATTGTTACGGATTTTACGAATATAAACGGAGTGGTGGCTGCCAATGATATCGAAGAAATAACCGTATTGAAAGATGCCGCCTCTTCTGCCATTTACGGGTCCCGGGCTGCCATGGGAGTGATCGTGATTACCACGAAAAAAGGACAGAAGAGTAAATTGACAACATCCGTGGATATGAAATTCGGGCTGAGCGTGCAGAATTTTGGAGGATTGCGGTACATGACTTCGGAAGAATTGCTCGATTACGGAAAAATGAGTCTTACGAATTGGTGGAACGGCAACAAGAGTTTGCAGGCTAAATATCCGGATCGGGATGGGTTTATCCGGGATACTCTGGGTTCTTTATCCCGGAATTTTGACCTTTCCCGTACGACCGATTGGAGGGATTTACAATATCAGCATGGGGTAACCAAAAGCGTGGGTGTCAATATTTCCGGGGGTAGTGATCGGGCTAGTTACTATTTATCTTATAATTATTTCGATGAAAAAGGAACGAAAATTGATAATTACCTGACTCGTAATTTTCTGAAATTACGTATGGATTATGATGTTACCCCGTTTTTAACTCTAGGGGTCAATTTGAGCGGAACATTTTCTAGATATGAAAGTCCTAACAGTGGTTCTTTTGAAGACTATCATCCTTGGCTTTCTCCCTATGATGAGAATGGCAACCTGAAAAAGAGTATTCCGCAATGGAGAAGGTTTGCCATGTATAATGTAGACTTGGTGAATCCCCTGATGGATAACCGGTATAACAGTAGTATCAGCCGCAATGACAATTTGATGGGGTCTTTTAGCGGAACCTTGCGACCTTTCGACTGGATGAGTTTTACTTCTGTGAATACCTATACGCGAATTTATTCCAATACGAATAATTATCAGGATAGCCGAACTTATTCTGGGAATTACAGTAACAATAACTTCAGTAACGGGATATTGGATATCAGTGATGCCCGGGACGATAGTTTTTTGACTTCTAATATCCTTCGGATGGAATATCGTTTTAACGATCATAACATATCGGGACTTCTGGGGCAGGAATACTACGAACGGCATTCCCGTAGTTCGAATCTGTCGATGTATGATCAAAGTGTTGTCGGGGAGAGGAATGTAGGGGGATTTTCGAAGGTCGGGAAAAAAATACAGTCCTCTTACGTGCCGGGTGGAAGTGAGAGTGAATCGGGAAGTTTCTCTCTCTTCGCGGAAGCCAACTATAATTATAAAGGCAGATATATGGCTTCGGTTTCTTTCCGTACAGATGCCTCTACCAATTTCGGGAAAGACAATCGTTACGGGAAGTTCTACTCTGTGAGCGGTGCTTGGCTAGTGTCCTCGGAGAAGTTTATGCAAAAACAGAAGGCCCTGTCTTTCCTTAAATTGCGTTTAAGTTACGGAACCTCGGGTAAGGAGGCCGGAATCGACTATCTTAACTACACTTTGTATGCTATCGGGAAGGATTACGAGGATTATTACCGGGAACATCCCTTGTATCCCTCTTCTTATCCTGCTGTGATCAATCAGTTGGGGAATGACCAGTTGACCTGGGAAACTGCCTATACTTTTGACCTGGGATTGGATATGGGGTTCTTGAATGACCGGATTCGTTTGAATGCCGATTATTATAGGCGCCGCAACAGTGATTTAATTATGAGTGTGGCAACAGCCGCTGCCATAGGGGTCGGGGCACAATACCGGAATGTCGGGGAAATGTTAAATCAAGGTGTGGAATTGACTTTGAATACTCATACTTTGAAATCGCCTGATTTCAACTGGTTTACGACTTTTACTTTCAGCTATAACAAGAATAAATTGACAAAGTTGTATGATGGATATTTTGTAGACGGAGAAGGCCGGACTTTTTATGAAGGTGATAATATCGATATGCTGAAGAAGGTAAAAGTGGATGGGGTAGATAAAGAAACTGGGAAACCGATTTACGAACGGGTAAATGAAGACGGTTCGATCGAGTATGTTAACACCCTGACAGCTGCAACTTCAGGGAATGGGGAGTTGAGTTATCAGGATATCGGTTTGAAACGGGCGCCTTACTACGGGGGATTTACTAATACTTTCCAGTATAAAAATTTTGAGCTTTACCTGCATATGACTTATAGCCTGGGGTATAAGGCATATAGTTATCTCAAGACGAGCTATACGGACGGAACCGCCTGGTTGTATAACAATATGTATAAAGTACCCTCGAATTTGAAAATTTGGAAAGAGCCCGGAGACAATGCGGATATCCCGATGGTCAATAGTGATCCTTCTTACACGCAGAATCTTTATGGTACAACCTCTTTCGGGTATATCAATTCCGGACATGTGCGTTTTTCCAAGATACGTTTGTCTTATAATTTCCCGGAGAAATGGTTGCGTCAGATGCGAATACAGAATCTATCGTTGAGTTTTACCTGTGATAATGTCGGTGTGATCACTTCCCGTAATTTTGTCGGGGCTGATCCGGAGAACCTGGGGGACTGGCCGGCTCCTCGTCGTTATGTTTTTGGATTGAATTTTACTTTTTAATGGTTAAAATGACTGATTATGAAAAGATATATTAGCTTTGTATGGATGCTGATTTTCTTGGGTTGTGATGCCCGTTTGGATGAAATGCGACCGCACAATATGTCGGATGCCTCTACCTATCTGAAAAAGTTTGAGAATGTGGTGAATGCGACGTCCGGTCTGTATGCTTTGTTTTATGGAAAGGTCGGGGGGTTTAATTACGACTATATTTATGAAGTTGTTTATCATACCCTAGGTGAATTCCGAGGGAATAATGTTGTCTTCGCGGAACCTTTTGAGGGAACTTCGGATGTTGCTTTGGGGGCTCCTGATGCACATTTTTATTTGTATAGCGATCAGAAAGATCAATCTTTTGCCTGGCCGATGTGGGCTAAGATGAACCAGATTGTTTTGGGTGCTTCCAAGAATATCGAGGCTATAAAGTTATTGGAATCCGAGCCGACCGAACAGTTTCGTTTGGATGAATTGAAACAACTGAAAGGCGAGAACTATTTTATCCGTGGTTTACTTCTTTTTCATGCGGTCAACGCTTTCGGACTTCCGTACTGGAACGAACCCGAGAAGAATCCGGGAGTACCTTTGGATACGACCGGAAGCGGACGATTGTTACCCCGAAGTAGCGTGAAAGATTGTTATGAATGTATTATCCGGGATTTCAATAATGCGGCTTCCTGCTTGCCGGATGAAAAAATGGACCGGTCGTTTGCAAACCGGGCTGCTGCTTACGGAATGCTTTCCAGAGTGTATCTTTATATGGGAGGATTGCCTGATGCTCCAGATATGTCCTATAATAAGCTAGCTATTGCTTATGCAGATAAAGTTTTTGAAATTCAGAATGATGTGGTGGATATTCTCCGGGAGGACGGATATAAAGATTTGTATCGGAAAGATCCGAAAACCAACCCGGAGGTACTTTTTGCTTTCAATCCTGCGAATTTTCCTTCTGATAGCCCCAGTTATCTTCATTCTTACTATTCTTGGTCGGGATTTACCGATTCTAAAGAGGAATTTCCTTGCCCGGCAGTGATCTCTGAAGATTACGAGAAGATTATGGATAAAGAGAAAGATCTCCGGTGGAAGTATTTTACTACCCCTTCTATCCGTCATCAGGGAAGGTATACCACGACAAAATACGACGGGGGTGAATTCGAGTTGTTTCCGGGATTCGTGGACTTTGAATGCCCGACGATTTTTATCCGTGTTGGGGAAGTCATTTTGAACCGGGCTGAAGCTTATGCAAAATCAGGGGAAGACGGTAAAGCTTTGATTGACCTCAACCAGATCCGTGAACGAGCTGGCTTGTCGGCTTTGAATGGAATCGGGGGACAGCAGTTGAAAGATTCTATTTTTATGGAAAGACGTAGAGAATTGGCGTTTGAGGCTCAGGTGTTCTATGATTATATACGCAACGGGATCAAGTTGTCGCGGGAAGAAGTGACGACGGTTTATCCGGATTATATTGGTCGTCAGTACAACGAGGTTGATCCTCGTTCTTCCCGCCGGATTGTTTGTCTTATCCCGTCGGAAGAACTGAGATTGAACCCTGAATTGGTACAAAATACGTATTGATATGATCAGGTGGGGTATTTGTATCATACTACTCTCGATGGTTACAGCGTGTTACCGGACACCTGTAACCGGAGTACGTATGCATGTGGAAGGATTGATGGAAAATGATTCGGCTGTTTCTGTTATAACCCGGGATTCTGTTTATACCGCCTATCTTGATGAAACCAAGAGCGCGGTCTTGACACTTGACTGTAGGCGGGAGGCTGATTATGCCGTTTTTCGGTATCATGGGGTTTCTGTTCCGGTTTATATAGAGCCGGGTAAGAACCTGGAGATTTTTCTGAAAATTGAAAATTGGGAAATGGAGGTTCGATTTGCGGGTGACGGAGCACCCAAGAACGAATATTTGAATAATAAAACTTTACGTGAATTTTATCCGGACTATAAAACGGATGAGGCTGGGATTGTGCAAAGTCTGAAAGCTTGGGAAATGAAATTGTCGGGTATTCTGGATAGTATGCATTTCGAATCTTCCTTTACCGATAAGGAGAAGAAAAGGATTCATTATCTGGTATATGCTTATCTGCCTAATTATCCTTCTTATCAGAAATACCAACTTCAAAAACAGGGATATGAAGCCTCTGGGGAGTTTTATTTCCTCTTGTCTCGGTTGATTCCAGAAGAAGAGGGATTGATGGATATGCCCGAATATCAGACTGCCCTTTTGAATTTGGTGCGAGCTTTTGGTTTGAGAGGTTTACAGGAACAGGACGAGTGGAAGTATTTGAAAAAGCAGATGGAGTACATCGACGGACAGGTCAGAAGTCAAATGATCAAGGATTTTCTGATGGATAAGATCACGACCCGTTATGTGGAAAAAAAAGGGACCGATCACTTGGAAGAGATTGTCCGTTTTTATCACGATAATGTAAAAGCTCCGGAAAAGAAGCAGAAGTTTGACGATTTGTGCCGGAAATGGGTGAAATTGGTGAAGGGACAACCTTCTCCTGTATTTACTTGCCGGGATATAGGAGGGAAAGAGGTCTGCCTGACCGATCTGGCCGGAAGGTTCGTTTATATTGATATTTGGGCGACCTGGTGCCGTCCGTGCCGGGCTGAGCAACCCTGTCTGGAACAGTTGATCCGGAAATATGAAGGTGAAAATATCGTTTTTGTCAGTATCTCTACCGACCGAGACCGAAATATCTGGGAAAAATTTGTAAAAACAGAACAATTGAAAGGAGTCCAATTGTACGGGGGAAAGGGAAATTCTTTTATAGAGGCTTTTGTTGTACGTAATATTCCGCGTTTTATATTGTTGGATCGGACAGGGAAGATTATCGAAGCGGACATGACTCGTCCCTCTGATCCCCGGACTATCGAGGTGCTGGATTCTTTAATTTCCTTATGATTTATGGCTAAACTCCGATATTGATAGCTTCAGCGATATGTTTGGGACATGTCGCTGAAGTTTCTTTTATGGGTCGTGTTCTTAAAAGTGTGTAAATGTCAAAA
>NZ_QUHC01000024.1 GCF_003479425.1 Odoribacter sp. AF15-53
TATAAAGGTTAGTTAGCCACCAAACATTAGTGTTTAACATGATGAATGAAAAATTACAAGATAAAGTCGTTGCTATTGAATTGGCTGGAAATAATATATTTATAGCCAATGATAATGACAATTTTAAGAATGAACTTATCAGTATTGGATTTGAAAAAGTAGAACCATACTATTCTATTTCAATGCCTACTGGCGATGTAGAAAAGCGAGCAGTTCTTTTTCAAAAGTTAATAGAAATCGGAACATTATTTTCCGATGCCAAGGATTGGTCGCCCTCTGAAATAGTTAGACATTACCGTGATAAAGGTTTAATAAGAGGTAATTATCTTAGGATAGCATGGAGAAATAAACAAGATCTTAATATTACTACTGAATAGGTTCTTAAAATTACAAGGAATAAATAATATGAAGTTATGATTGCCGACAATAAAGAAATAAAAAAGAGGATTATAGAGCTTCAAGCAAAGCTCAACATTATTTTTCCGCAACTTTACATTGATTTTCTGGCTAAAATCAATGATGGTGATGTGTATGAAGTGGATGATTCGGGTATATGTCTGTATTCATACTCTGATTTAGAGGAAAGAAATCAAACATATCAAATAAAAGACTTTGAGCCAAATTATTTTATGATAGGACAAGATGGGGATTTAGGGTACTTCATAAATGTCGGTAACCCCACTGATAATTCTATATATTCAAATGATTTAGGCGCTTTGGGTTCTTTGGAAATGGAAAAGGAATCAAACAATATCTTTGATTTCATAGGTCAAAATGAAAAATAAATACTAACACGCACCTCAATTGCCCATAAAGGTCGATTAGCTGCCAGACATCATGAACTCTAAAAAAACAATAATATGAGAACTGAAATTTTACAGTTGAAAGATTTAGGTCGTATGCCTAATGAAAGCATCAATGACCCAGATAACATTGTTGAAGTTATACGTTCTTATGATGAATTATTAAAGCGAATACAACTCCCCATATCATTTGATGAAGCTGAAGTATTGGTACAAATTTTTCCCGAGAGTTCTTTTTATGATTTGCAGTGGGACTTATTAAAACTGGGGGAATCTGTCATACGTATTGATGATGGCGACAAATATATCCAGTTAATAAACGCCTGTCCAAGTCAAGAATGGAAAGGTGTTCTAAACATTCGCTATAAAAATTATAAAAAGGAGAATATGGAATTTTAAGACCTACAAAAGCCCGCCCGAAGGGGAACGCCCAAACAACCACCCGCAAAAACTGCTTTTAAGCATACCATAGAAAAAAAGGAAGACCGAACGCTCCGAAGTTTCGCCCTTATATATATATTTGTAATTGAGCGAAGATATACAGCGGAAAACGTATATAATTACATGTTATCTATTTAATAATAAGCATAAAACTATGAGATTCTTAAAAATTATGGGAATATTTACTTCTATCTTAAGTTTATTGAGTTGCGGGCATGGGAATAAACGAGTGACGCAAAACGACGGTATAAACTCCAATATCCCGGTTGCTGCCCGGATTACGATAGACAAACTGCCGGATGTATTGAGAAACGTGCAGGCAGGAAATACTGATTATGATTTTATAGGTATTTGTTCCAATGGTGTGGACTGCATCTACTTTGTGCTGGAGAACGGAAAGTTTTACATAGATTTTGAAGCTATGGGTAAAGAGCAGCTTCCCTACATAGATACCTTGAAACAGTTCGCAAAGGAACATAATTATCCTATTGTCGAAACAACCTATAACAATACTCCGGTCGATTACGAACATCGGAAATACGCTCCCGTCCTTAGCCTGAAAGTCAATGCGGACATAGACAGTATCGTAAAGGTCGGAAGCCAGATTGAGCATACCATTTTCAGGAACAATGAGCGAACCGTTTACGAAATAGTGCCTTGATTTTGCCAATAAAGACATTAAGATTTAGATAACAAACAGCACTGCCGCTTAAAGCGAAGCGCTGCCAAGCATCATCTACATAAGAATATGAGAACATTCGCCATAATCCTGCTTTTAGCAAGCCTGTTTGCCGCAAGTTGCGGAGAGCCGCCCATGCCGCCGAGCGACGAGGAAATGATACGCCACTTCGCCACGCACGAGGCGGCGTTCCGCAAGGTGTACGAAATCATGGCAGAGAGTTCAGAAGGCAGTTTCCCCTATCCGCCGCTTTCTCCGGAAGAGGTCATTATACTTGATTCAACAGAGCAAAGCGATACATCCCATGAAACGAATGACGAACAAGACCTCCCGGTATATGGGCTGCTGAAGCCAGACCGAATACAGCTCGATTCCTTGTTGTCAGAGATTGGATGCGGTCTTGTCCTTGTTGACCGCAGGGAATGGGAAACGGCGGATTCGGTATATGTGAGCCTCGTTATGCCGTACTATTCCCACGGCATCGTGGATGCGGGAACGTCCAAGAGTTTCATTTACGATCCCGGATTGGAAAGCCGCCGGAACATCCGTATCACCGAACACGGCGACCTGAACGAGATCTATCGCAGGACGTACAACGACACCACGCTGTACAAGCCCGTCAGGGAAGGCTGGTACATTGAGTTAGACCATTCACGATAACCTGCAAAGAGGGACGCATGAGGATATTCCAATACATGCGCCGATTCTTCCAGATGATGACAAGGATGCGTAAGGTCATCCATATCGTTTCTATGACCTGTCGGCATGAACAACGCAAGAACGGGCTGGTTCCGGTGGAATCCTACAAACGGGAAACAGACCGGAATCTCTGGATACGCAGCATAGGAACCCGTCATTCCACACGGTACAGCATCGTTCTTTTTACAGCTGGATGATGGTATTGCAGCCGCCCTTTGGACTTCCCGATCTGAATGACATTCCGGGGACACCAGTGTACGCAAGCATGGCAAGCCTCGCAACCGGTTCCCCACCGGGGCACTCCGTTTTTCAGCGTAATATTGTTCACGGGACATACACGTTCGCAGACACCACATCCCATACAACCATTTTCCAAGGAGAAGTTCAAGTGCGAGCGACTGAAAAAAGCATTGAACAGCCCTTTGTGCAACAGATCCGATAACCTGCAATACGGGAAAGGCTTTTTCCGTTTGCCTTTTTTCAAGTTGTCGATTATTCGTGAAGTGTAAAGCTCCGCCCGTTCCAGTATCTTCGTCCTCCTTACTGAAGATACCTCGTATTCCTTCAGGCAGTTCCCTACGGTGGGCAGGTTGTAGCCATAGTCCAGACGCACGCCTTTGCCGGACATGATTTTGTCCACAACGGACACCGCACAGCCCTTGTACGTGTAATATGTGCCTATGGAGAAATAGTACACGCCTTTCCTGAACGGATAACTTTCCAAGAACCGGCGGACAATGCCGGGCAGTCCGCCCATATATACGGGGAATATAAAACCTACGATTCGGGAGTCCGATGCGGTGATTCCAGCTGACGGTGTCATTCTGAACAGCCCGGCTCCTCCAAAAGCCGCCGCAATATCCTGCGACAATTTCAGGCTGTTGCCTGTGGCGGAGAAATAATAGATGGATATTTCTTTGTCGTTTGCCGTTTTGCTTTTATAGTCCATAACATTTATTTTTGCGACAGCAAAGTTAGTAGGTCTCTTTAAAAAAAAGAAGAACTGTCTTGGTTATCAGTAACTTACATTTAGGTTAGTTTTCCTGTATATCAATTTGTTGGATAAAAGAAAAATGAGAAAAAAGTTAGATTACGATTATTGTTCTGCTTCCCCTATACTGGAATGGCTGGGTGACAAATGGGCTTTAGTTGTCTTATTGAAGCTACATGAGAATGAAGTAATACGTTTCAATGAACTATACAAAACAATCCCCTCTATATCGGAAAAGATGCTATCTACTGTTTTGCGGTCATTGGTAACGGACGGATTGGTAAATAGAAAAATATATCCCACAGTTCCACCCAAAGTGGAATATTATGTATCTGAATTTGGAGAAACTTTAATCCCTTATTTAGAGCAGTTGAAACAATGGGGGCAAGAAAATTTTGAAACGATAATGGAAAATAGACGGAAAAATAAGTATTGAAATTTAGTGCAAGGTACAAGTATATATTTATATATAGCTTGCACCTTGCAATAACCTTAAAATGTTTATTTTCAACGATTTGCATAATCCAAAAATAATGCGAACATCTGAACCCAAGATGTTGGCAGACAGACACCGGACAACAGCAGATAGCTTTTAAGGACTAAAAGCGTGACGGATGCAAAGCCAAAATTTCAGAAAGTGCTGATATTTAGGAATAAATAACGCTTAATTTATAATCCAAGCGGCACGATGCCTGTTCTCCTGAATCGCCCGGATACAGCTGCCGGAATCAAGCCTGTACATGAAGCCCGCCAAGTTCCCGCTCTCGTACAAGCCCATGCCGATGGTCAGGCGGCTGTTGAAGTCGGTCTGGCTGACGACGTACCAGCCGCACCGGGCGAAATGCTCCTCGTAGCCGGAACGGGTTTCCAGCAGGAAATAGAACTTGCCGTCGTCCTCGAAACGGATGACGTACTCGCAACGCAGGCGGCGTGCGATCTTGCCCAAGATGCGGCTCTCCTCCTCGATGACCGCAGGAGTGGCAAGGAAGGTGTATTGCGCGATAAAGACAGCCTCGTCCATAGTGATGATGTTTGGTCGGTTACAAATATGCGAAATGTCCGGCACACGGCAAGCGGAAGAGACGGGAAATATGCGGAAGGGCGTGCGGATATGTAGAGCTTCTCCCTGCTTTTCACCGCCCGGAACGTGACAAGGCTACAAACGTGAAGCAAAACGAGGACAAGCGGTACGGTTTTGATACACGGACATATACAGACCGGTATATTTGCAGGGAAGTATAACAATAAAAACGTATCGGGACAATGGAAATAGTAAGCATCGAGAGAAAGACCTTCGAGGAGATGAAGGAACGGTTCGGCAGCTTCTCGCAGCACGTGAGGGAGCTTTGCGCCCGCTACCGACCGCCCGAAAAGATGAACTGGATGGACGGGGCGGACGTGTGCGAGAAACTGGGCATCAGCAAGCGGACATTGCAGACCTACCGTGACCGGGGGCTGCTGCCGTACAGCCAGATCAACCACAAGATTTACTACCGGACGGAGGACGTGGAGGCGTTCGTGGAAGCCATGAGCCGGGAAATGACGGAGGACGAGTGAGATGGAAGTGATCACAAGGGACACGGAAGAGGTACGGGCGTACTTCGAGGCACTGGAGGAAGGCATGAGGTACCTTGACACGGTAACGGCGCACTTCCGCCCGGCGATGAACGGCGAGGTCTATCTCACGGGCGAGGACGTGTGCAGGCTGCTGCACATCACGCCGAGAACGTTGCAGGACTACCGCACGCAGCGGCTGATCCCGTACATATCGCTGCCGGGCAAGACGCTCTACCGCCAGTCGGATCTGCTGCGTATGCTGGAGGAGAACTACGTGGACATGCGCCCAAAGCGCAAACGGGGGAAAAGTCCAACATAAACGCACGGGGGTGTGCATCGGGAAATGCAGCAAAGGCAGGGACACCGCATCGGAAGTTCCTGCCTTTGCCGCATTCTGCACCGGGGGAAGGCGTCAAGCCGTTTCCCGGAGGGAGCGGCGCACCCGCTTCCCGTCCTGTTTCCTGTCCTTCTTCTCCAGCACGCTCCGCTGCATGGCGGCGAGGTTGCCGGAGATCGCCCGGAAATCGGAGCTTACCATCCTGTTGGTCACCTCGGCGTAGATCTGGGTCGTGGAAATGTGCTTGTGCCCGAGTATCTTGGAGAGCGCCTCGATGGTGCCTCCGTTGCAGAGATAGACGGTCGTGGCGAAGGTGTGGCGGCTTAGGTGGAAGCCGATCTCCTTGTGGATGCCGCAGGCTTTGGCTATCTGTTTGAGGTGCCTGTTGCACACGCTGTTGCTGGGCATGGGAAACACGAGGTCGCCTCCGGCAAGCCCTTTGTAACGTTCTATCAGCTCCTTGGCAATCTCCATGAGGGGGACGTTGCTCGACACACGGGTCTTGGTGCGCCGGGTGATGATCCATTCCTCGCCGTCGAAGTCCATGCGCTGTATCTTGTCATGGGTGAGCGTCTTTATGTCAATGTAGCTAAGCCCGGTGAAACACCCGAAGAGGAACATGTCCCGCACGAGGCTGGTCTGTTTCTTGACGAACACGGCGTTAGCCAAGGTACGCAACTCCTCCTCCGTGAGATAGCCCCGATCGGTCTCCTGCATCTCAAGGCTGTACTCGCCGAAGGGGTCGGTGCGGACGATTCCACGCCGCCACGCCTTGTCGGTCAGGCTGAGCAGGGGCATGGTGTATATCCAGAGGGTGTTGGCGCTCAATCCCTTCTCCACCCGCAGGTACTTGTCGAAATCGGCGATGATCTCCTTGGTCAGCTCCTTGTAAGCCATGTCGGTGCGCTTCTTCTTCTCCCAAAGGAAGGTCTTGAAATGGTTGTAAACAGCCAGATACTTGTTGTAGGTGGACTTGGCTCGCTGCCCTTTCTCCACCATCGCCCCGAACTCCTTGTTCATATTCTCGAAGTCTTTCAGTATGCAGTTCTCCATCACGCCGACACCGAGGAAGGCGTTGCGCAGCTTCTCGGCGGTGACGAAATCCTCTTCCCGGAGGATGCGGTGGTAGTGGTTGGTGAGCCGGGCGGAGACCTCCTTCAGTTGCCCGTTTATCTCGTTTGCCTCTGCGGACTTGCCTTTCGCCTTGCCGTTCTCCCAGAGGTCGGGAGTGACGAACAGCTTGGTTCCCACTGCCTTGTCATCCCCGTCAACGGAGATTTTCACCATGATGGGGGCTTTCCCGTCCCGGTTTCTCACTGCGGATCTCTTGATGTAGAACGAGGTCGCAAACGTACTTCTCTTTGTTTCCATAACTCTAAAATTTTCGTTTCTAAAGGTAGTTACTTATTTCTTACCAAGAGCTATGCAAAACAAGGCAAAGCGATGAAACAGAACTTGTTATGCCGTATATACCCCGTTTCGGAACCGGTAGCTGTTTAGTAGCCGAACTTTGTCCGAAAGGGGTGTTTTCAGGCTTTTTATGCCGAAGCCTGCTTCCACCCGCTCTGCATACAAGATGCTGACCTGCATTTATTTATGTAGAACTTTGCTTTTCTTTGCGCCTTATGCCGATTTTTTGAAAAAAAAGAATCCACCTTTGTTGCGAACGAAAATTAATGTGTGTTATGAAGAAAAAATATTTGAAAATAGCAATGTTCGTGTTGCTGGTGGCGGGTATCGCTATCAGCTTGAATTTGAGTATTAGACAAGGAGCGTGCTTGGCAACCTTGAGGCTAGGAAATGTTGAGGCTTTGACCTCTCCGGAAGCCGAGAACCCGTATGATCCTTGTGTTTATGCAAAAGGTTATTGTTTAATTGGTGGAATTAAAATAAAAGGAATTGCATTACCTCCTGAAGAATGAGAGAGTTATTATACGTGCTATTCGGGGGCATCTTGCTCGGATGTACCGATCGTTACATGGATGACGAGAGCATGAATATGGTGAAGAGCGAGCGGGCGAAGGTAGTTCGTTTGGCGGATTTATCCCGGAACGGGATTTATGATGTGAGTGGATTTATTAAACAAGGGAATAAAATCATAGTGGGGGCAACATACATGAAGGAGGGGGTAGCACGGGCTCTCGATCTGGAAAATCCGGTGGAGGGGGATTTGTCTTCGGGGGCAATCAATTCTTCGAAGCGGCTGCGAGCGTTGAGTTCTTTCAACTCGTTTGACGGGAAGAGCGTGACGGCGTTGGATTTCAAGACCGGAGAATTGATCGAGAGTCCCGTTTCTCCACTTGCCCGGGGGGTATCGGAAGAGTCGATCGTACAACTTCCCGCGGAAGAACAACACTTGATAGCGGTGAAGACAAACGATTTCGTGATCTCCACGGGTTTTTACGAGGAGGGGCGTTATTTGCTTTACTCGCTGACGGATGGTTCCTCCCGCTATTGTTTGTCTTATCCGGATTGCCCGCAATACCCGGATTTGCAGGAGAAGACGAAAGGGATGCTATACGCCAGCAACGTTCTACGGGTGCGCCCTGACGGACAAGCGTTCGTGTGTGCCGATATGTATAGCGGGGTGATTGATTTTTGCCGGGTTACTTCGGTGGGTATCGAACGCGTGAAACTGGAAAGGTTGAGTTATCCCCGGGTGGAGATTTCAGAAACTCCCGATCCCCGTGTCCTGTATAGTCGGGAGAATCGTTTCGGTTTTATGGACGTGGCGGTGACCCCGGAGCGGGTGTACGCGCTTTATTCCGGGAAGACTTACCGAGTGGACAGGCAGAGGGCTTTTGAATGTAATCGCTTGCTGGAGTATGATTGGGAGGGGAATCTGGTTCGAAGCTTTGATTTCGATGTCGCGTTGACGGGGATTACTTATGATCGTGACGAGGGAAAGTTGTACGGGGTTGCGGGTAATACCGGGGTATCGCTGGTTGAATTGAGATTGTAGATGTTTATTGAAAGGAAGTAAAACTAAAGATATGAAGCCGTTTTTTACGATGGGGTTGTTTTTTATATTGAGTGTTGCGATGACCGTGAGCAGTTGTCACCGAGATACGATAAATTGCCCCATGTTCGTGGATGTGAATACCGCATTGGAATTGAGCGGGGAGAACCGGGGGGAACTTCAAAAGGTGCTGGATCATTACCATACGGAAAAACCTGACCCGCTGAAATTGAAAGCGGCAGAGTACCTGATCAGTAACATGGTGGCACATTACGCGGTAGCCGGGGAGACGATGGAGCGTTTGAAACGGGATATTGATACCACGCTCCGGGATCAACCCCGTGCCCTTAAATTAATGTTTTACCTGGTGGCTGCCCGTATTGCCACGGAACGGGGAGATAACACGGTTGAATATGATCTGCACAAGATCACGTCGGGCTACCTGATACGAAATATCGAACGATCATTCGAGATCTGGGAAGATATAAAGAATCATTACGATTTGTCGCGCGAGGATTTCTTTAAATATGTATTGCCTTACAGGATTAACAACGAACCTTTAACCGAGTGGAAAGATACTGCCTACTATCATTTGTATGATTTCTATAAAGGAGAGAATATGGGATTTAGTTTGAGTAGTTACGCGAGTTACGTTTCTGCCAAGGTGAACACCTACTATGGTTTCGGGACATTTAAAAGTCAACTGTCGGATTCGTTATTCAAAAAGTACAGGATGGATTGTATTGATAATGCTTATAGTACGCGAATTACCAATCAGGTGTTCGGTATCCCGACAGCCGTGGATTTTGTTCCTCACTACCCGACGCAGGAAAATCGCCATTACTGGACGATTCTCCGAGATCATCGTTTCGTGAATAGTAAATATTATTATTCAAATACTCCATACACGGCTAAAGTGTATCGTAAAACCAGTTTTATTAACCCGATACCGGAAGATAAGAATAATTTTATCCCGCGCTTTATTCGTGATCCTTACAAAATGGATGTGACGGAGGAGTACGAGAATGTCACGAGCTTGGAATATGAATTTAAAACGTGTCGGCCGGATACGAAATACGGTTACTTGTGCGTGTTTAATAACCTGGCGTGGAATGAGGTAGCTTGGAGTGAGATGCGGGGAGGGAAAGTTGTTTTCGAGAAGATCGGTCGTGATATCGTGTATATGCCCTGTTACTATCATGGTAACAGCCAGGTGTTTGCTGACTACCCGTTGTGGGTGAGGTCGAATGGTGAGGTGGAGTCTCTCGTTCCCGATAAAGAGCGTTTACAGAAGTTACGTTTGAATCGGAAGTTTACTTATAATTCGTCGGGAGATTATTGCGGTTCGGCGATCATCGGGGTGCAGATACGTGCTACCAACGATTTGTCGAAAGAACCTTATGATTCGATAGGCGTGATCCGGCATTATAATTACATGGCTTACGACACGTTGCGTGTAAACACGCCCAAAAAGTATAAATATTGGATGCTGACGAAGGAACGTTACAGTTATCCCGAATTCGCATCGGTCAAGTTCATGCAGGAGGATGGGGGTGTTTTGAATGCTGCAAGTACTTTTACAATTGATGCTGCGGGCAAAATGGATAAGGATGGATTACTTTCTAAAAATATATTTAATGACGATCTACTGGATTACGGAACTTTGCCTAAAATAGCCGGGGTAGAATTTGAGAAGCCTGTATCGGTTGATGTCGTGAAATATATAACTCGAAATGACAAGAACGGGGTTTACGCGGGTGATATTTACGAGTTGTTGTATTTTGATAAAGGAGAGTGGGTATCGCTAGGTCGGAAAGTGGCCACGGCGGATTATATCGAGTATGAAAACGTGCCTTCAGGTGCGTTGTACTGGTTGCGCAATCGAACCGAGGGCAAGGAAGAACGACCGTTCACGGTGATGAATGGGCGAGTAAGATTTTGGTAAAAGATGCAATTGTTTAATCATTTAAAAGGACGGAATATAGGATAAGAAATAAGAATTAATTTGGACGGAACGGATGAAAAAAAGGTAGCCCTCTCATCCGTGACTTTATCGAAACAAGGTTTTGAATCAAGTTGAATAGAAAGGACTACACAAAGAAAACATACAATAATAACGAAAAGAAGAGTCTTTTGGTTATAAAAAACAAGAATAAAAATGAAAAGAGTAAAAATTTTAGTTGCATCGGTTTTATTCTGTGCAATGGGGTATGTGGGTTATACCGCACACCAAAAAATGGCTATGTCGGAAGCTGAAAAGTTCATGAAGGCCAATATTGAGGCTTTGACAGATGAGGAGACAGGAGGAGGTTCTGGGTTATTGTGGAAAAAAGAGTGGTGGGGATGTACAACTGGAGATTATATAGAAATAACGTCTACTAGTGGGGGATATACAGCGGGAGCAACTTATAAGTATACGGCTTCTCTTGCGGCTCAATTGAGAGAAAATAGAGTATCATTTCGAATTGTGCCTGGAAATCAACCCGGTCAAAAATCTTATTGTAAAGATGGATGGAATTTTTGTTCAGAGAATGATTGTCGTTAAATAATCAAATAATTATGGGACGATTACAATTGATTGGTATTATTAGCAAGGGGGGATTCTCCCTTGCTATTCTTGTTGCTCTTTGCGTATCTTGTACAAGTAAGAATAACAATAAATATAATTACAAATATGGTAAATTAAATGAGGCCGTTATACAAAATATGCAGAAGGATACGATGGGCAATCCTGATGATGTAAGATTAATAAATATAGATTGTAATTATGAATACAAAGAAGCAGGATTTTTATTTCATGATTTGAAGTTAATTCCACTGGAGACAAGCTCTAAGTCATTAATAGGAGAAGTGGATAAAATCATGATTCAAGATTCTTTCGTCTATTTGTTAGATGTAAACAAAGCAAAGTCTCTATTAGTATTTAATCTTAATAGTGGAAAATTTCTTAGAAAAATTGGAAACTATGGGAAAAGTAATTCAGAGTATATAGAGCCGACGGATTTTACGGTAGATGGTAATCATGTGATAATTCTTGATAATCGATCAACAAAGTTGTTGATATTTGACATAGAGGGAAATTTTAAGGAAGTCTCTCGATTACAATTCGCATTGCAAACAATAGAAAGAACAGGTGTTGATTCTGTATTTATTGGTATAGCAGGTGATAATAGACATATTGATGCAATTCATAAATATAAAATATTGAAATTTAATACACATGGTAATATTTTATCGAAGCATCTTAAAATGGATTATTCTATAAATTTTTGTGAGCTTAATAATTTGAAATACGAATTGGGTCGTTTTTGGTATCATGCTCCATTTTCTAATAATATTGTTTTTTTAGATGGTTTGGTTACAGAAGTGAAGTATAAATTCCAATTTTCTAAAGTGGGAATACCGGATGATTTTGTTAAGCGATGTAATGAGAATTATGAGAATTTTATAGAAAAATATAGACGATCTCATTCTTATGTACAAAATGTGAGTTGTTACACAAACCGTTATATGATATCTCAATATGCAGATGAAGGAAGGAATGGTTGTTTGCTTGTTTATGATATGATTTCTGATCGAATAATTTTTAATGGTGTGCCTACTTTTGATTCTCAAGAAGGGACAATTAAAGATTTTTTAGCCATGAGATTTGGAGGAAAAAGCCCATTGTTTGCGGTAGAAGGTGATCGAATTTATGGAATGATCCCAGCAGAGAGTTTGGGCGTGTTGGATTCCAATGAGAAAATTAAAGGATTATTAAAAAAGGGAACACTATCAAATGATAATCCGATATTATTTAGTGTTGATATAAAAGAGAATTTTGATTAATTGCCGAAATTGTTATGAGAGTGAAATTTGTATAGAAGAATTCTGGATTATGATATTTATTGTTATAGACTTTGATTTGGTCAATGGAATGATTAAGTATCAAACGTGAAGTGATATAATAAGTATTTCTGTTTAAAATGAGACTGTTACATGCGATAAGTATTAGCTTTATTACAACAGAAATGAAAGAATTTAAAGAAAAATTTGAATCATGAAGAATGTTTTTGTCACTTTTATTTGCACTGCACTTTTTTTTGTTGCTTGCTCGAATCGAGAACGACAATTTACACAAGAAATAAAAGTTTTGCAGTCGAAAGCAATACAATTGCCTTCAAAAGGATTATTTATGCGACAAGGTGTTGAGGTACAAAAAATTGATGTAAACAAGGAAGTTCTTAAATTAGTTGTATATGCTGATTCCATTGGGTGTACGGCTTGTGCAATTAATCACATTGATTCATGGGGGCATTTTATTGATTATGCAGAACAATTTAATAATCAATTAAGATTTTATTTTATATTTTCTCCAATGAAAAAAGAGGTGCGTGGTACAGAATTAATGATAGCCAATACGATGTTTGACTATCCGATATTGTTGGATACCTTGGGGGAATTTGAGAAATTGAATCCTCATCTCCCGAAAAATAGAGCCCTTCATACCTTTTTGTTAGATGAGAATAATAACGTGATTCTGGTTGGAAATCCGTCACAGAATAGGAAGATCAAGGAGATGTTTTATAAAACCGTGGAGGAAAAATTAGGTAAGCCACAGCAATCCTCGACCAAAGAAAATGATCTTGCTGATGAGACAACTAACTGAATGATATGGTACATGAGATAAATTTAACTAGTATAAATCAACCCAACATGAATGCAAAAGACGTAATCTATCTTTCAATTTTGTTGTTCGTTAATATTTCCTGTTCAAAGGATAACACGAAAAACATGTTTCCCTCTCCCGATATTAATATCAGGGAAGAAAGAAATATTACTTACATGGTGGATACGTTAATCATTGACACCACGATGAATACAACATTCGAGGGGAATATGGGCGTTCATGATAATAGGTTATATTTTATTGATCGATTGTTTTGTACGATACATTTTTTTGATTCAACGGGAAAAATTTCCTTTCGAACGCTGGGCATCGGTCGAGGGCCAACGGAAACCACGATAGGGCAAATTTATACTCATACCTTTTTGAATAACGGGTATTTGTGTTTGCAAGGAGTAACGGATGACGTTCAATTATTTGATCGTGAATATAAAATAGATAGATCAAAGTCATACCGGAAGACCAGAAAATCGTATAAATTGGGCGATAAGATCGGCTACGACCAGTTCGAGCTGTATTCGATGGGATTTCCTTTAGTTTGCCGAAGTTATAAAAATTCTGTTTTCACGAATAACAGGGCAGAAGATCCGACATTTAATTATTTCCGGACTCCCGATATTTTTGTCAAAGAATTCCGGGGTATTACAGAACAGAGATTGGATAAAAAAGAAACAGGCCGATTGCTGGGGAGGGGAATGCCGGATGTCTATAAAAATAGATCGGATACACATTACATATTCTCGTCAACCTTTTTTGATATTGACCCTGATGGTAACTTCTACGTGGCTTATATGGCCGATTCGTTGATATATAAATATGATAAAGACTATAATCCGTTGTACTCGTTCGGTTTTGAAGGTCGAGCGAGGGATAAAGAGTACGTGTCGGTAAAGAGTGTCAAGGATATTCAAGGTAAGGGTGTTGCTCAATATCGAACGAAAGGATATTACACGTGGGTAGAACACATTGACGAGCTTGGTTATTTGTTCCGGTCGTATTCGAAAGGCGAGAAAGAGAGTTCGGATGGATTGCAAATTTATCAAGACAGAACTCTTATCGCGGATATTGATGTCCCTAAAGGTTTTAAGCCGATAGGTTATATTAAACCGTATCTTTTTTCTGATGCTATCGTGGATGAAGGAAAAATGCGCGTGTATGTTTACAGGGTAAGATTGAAAATGGAATGTTGATATGAATATAAAAGTAATAAACATCGCGATTTCGATTGTGGTTCTTGGCGTATTTGTTTGTTGTAGCACGAAAGACAACGATGATGTTTTCAATGGAGAGATCCGATATATTGATGATAGTGGTGTAATTACAAAGAACGTTGAAAGTAAACCCGTTCCGTTAGATGAAGGCTACATGGGAACGGGGATGATAGCGGTGTATGATTCGTTGTTAGTTTGTTGGAATCCTGGATTTCCCGATCATTTTTTTGATGTTTTCAACGTGGATACGGGAGAGAAATTAGGTTCTTTTTGTGGAAAAGGTCGAGGTCATGAAGAGTCGCTATCCGCTGGGTGCGTGTGCCAGTTTTTCAAGAAGGGGGATGATATAATGACATTGCTTTACACTTCTAACGAGGGTAAATTGTTTTTTTGGAATATCAGTCAATCCGTGGAGAAAGGCATAACGGTGTACGATACGATTGTCTCGTATGATAATAGTCGTATGCATTTTCAGTTTTATCAACCCGGGGATACGCTGTTTGTTTTTAAAGCTTCTGACGAGTTGGGGCTGACGGCCGTAACCACGCCGTTTTATGAAAAACGAACGATTTACACGAACGAGTTAATACGGGATTATCCTATTTACAAGATAGATACCGTGGAGAATCATCAAGTCGCGGAGCCTCTAAGTTCTTTCTTTTATTCATGGGACGTGATGAAACCCGATGGCTCTAAGTTTGTTCAAGTGATGGCATGTCTTCCGCAGATAAATATGATAGATACTCGTACGGGTGATCTTGTTGGTTACAGGATGAAGAACGGGCCCGATTTTTCTCTTTTGAAAACGGATGTGAAGTCCACGAATAGATATTATAATAACGTGCAGGCGGATGATCGTTATATTTATGCAACCTATTGGGGAAAAGAACTGTGGAATGGTCGTGTCGGCGTTAAACTGCCACTTTTTAATACCATCCATGTGTTTGATTGGAACGGGAAATTGCTTTATAAACTTATAACAGATCAATCTTATTTTTGTGTTTGGTTAGATTCGGTAAGAAATCGGCTATACACGCTAAATATGGATACGGAAGAGGTGTATTATTTGGATTTGGCAGTGATTTCAACTAGTGTGTATGATAAATAAAATGATGTATTTATGAAAACATTCAAGGTTATAACTTTTTTGGTGTTGGTATTCATTTTTTCGGCTTGTGATGATAGAAATAAGGATGCAGATTACTTTAATGGCAAAATTGTATATATCAATAAAGATTCCGTGAAAGTCCGGGATGTGACGAGCAAGACGATTGGTGTCGAGAATTATGGATACGGGATGTTCTCGGTGTATGATTCATTGATCGTGTTCTGGAATCCGAGGTTTGCTGACCAGTTCTTTTGCCTGTATAATGTCGATACCGAAGAAGAAATAGGTTATTTTTGTAATAAAGGGAGAGGGCATAACGAGTTTTTTTCCATCGGTCCTGTTTTTCAATTTTTCAAAATGGATAATGACCTTAAAACGCCGATATGTGATTTCAATGAACGGAAAATATATTTTTGGAATATCAGTCAGTCCGTTTTAGAGAAAACAACCATGTACGATACCGTTATCTCGTATGATGCCTTGAACCTTGGCAAAAATTTGACAGTAGATAATCTATTTTATCAATCGGATGATACTTTCCTGGCAAAGATTAAGTTGCGATACCTTATTGAAGGTGATACTCCTCTTCCATATTATAAAGAATGGCGATTGCCTTGTGAAACAATAAATGATTATCATGTTTATAAAAAGCCGGAGGGCGATGATATTCATTTTGATGAAACTCAAAAAGAGCGGGTCTATTCTTTTGATGCCATAAAACCGGATGGTTCGAAAATTGTTCAGGCAATGAGAAAGGTTCCTCAAATCAATATCATAGATACTAGAACGGGAGAGACCGTTTTCTACCGTCTGGCCAATGTTTCCCGGGTTTCTCTTTTTGATTCCAGATGGGACGATGGGTACATATACTATAATAGTATTCAGGTCGATAATGATTATATATACGCTACCTATTGGGGAGATAAGGAGTGGGATGCAAGTTTCGGATCGAAATGTCCGTTTATGCATATAATTCATGTGTTTAACTGGAATGGAGAAATGATATACGAGCTGAAGACCGATCGGGTATTTTTTAGAATTGCTCTGGACCCGGTAAGAAATAGGTTATACACCGCAGATTTGGATACAGATGAAATGTATTATATTGATTTAAATGAGTTATAGTACTGAAATAATAAAAGGATGTATATAATTACCATTATTAAAACAAGCTTAAATCATGAAGAATATTTTTATCACGACAATCGGTTTTATTCTGGCGTTATTTTTAACTGAATCGTGTCAACGAAATACGCGTGAGAACATAAGTATAGATAAGGTTATTACATTTAACGATGAGGGCATGGAGTCGATGGCAAAAGATATTGACTCGGTGGTGTATTCTCCTTTGGAGTTGAATGAGAAAGGGTATTTTTCTCATGGTACAAAAGTGGTGTTTCGGGATGGTAAGGTGTTTATCGGTGATTTTATTCAGAATAAAATTGTTGTTTATCGTAATACCGGGGAGTTTTTGTACACGATGGATAGCCGGGGGCGAGCTGCTAACGAGTATTTGGAGATAAGAAGTTTCTGCGTGACAGATCATGAGATAGCCATAATTGATAATTATAATCATTTTTTTAAGATTTATGATGTTGAAACAGGACGTTTCCTAATGAACAAGAAGATGCCGTTTGTGGCTTGGGATGTGGAATGGCTTGATCGCGGGGGGTATGTGTTTGCATTTTCATCTTCCAGTAAAGAGTATGATCCCAACAAATCGAAATACCGATTGTTTTTTACGGATGACGATCTGAACATTACAAAAAAGTTATTCCCGTACGAAGAAGATGAAATTGATCCAATTGGAAAGATGACTTATTTTTCGGTGTCACAGAAGAACATCTTGTTCCATTATGGAGTCGCCAACTACTTTTCTATTATAGATCGTGCCAAAGGAGACAGTATTAAAATTGTTGGTGTTGATTTTGGCGATAAGGGGATTCCGGACGAATATAAGGAGGGTTGGGAAAAGATAATTCAAAGAGGATATTATTGTATGGATGAAACACCTGTTACGAATGGAAACTATATAGCCTTTGATATAATTAATCCAGGTAATCCTGATTGTTTTTTGTATTCTATAAATGATGACGTGATGAAAAGAATTTACGAAGACGAAAGTATGGGTATGCCTTTCCCCTCCTGTGTTGACGAACAGGGACGATTTATTTGCCTGTTGAATTCTTTTGACGAATACGAAATGTTTGTTGAATACGGGTACCCACGTGCTTCGAAAGAAATTGAGAAGCATATGAAAAACGGGGGAATAGTCGTTTTGAGATATATTACAAAATGATTTCTTGTATCTGTATTTTTTTGCGTTCTCGTAAAATTGTTACTTCGGGAAATGTTGTTCGAGTGAAATTTGCAACCTCAATGCAACCTTTTTATTCGTTTTTGTATAAAAAAATATTCATTTTTGTACAAATCTACAGGATGCGTTGCGTGGGTAGAATGGGATATAGGAGGATGTGTTTATTTAATTGATAAAAGGCGGAAGATAATTAATAACTGGTTATCCAAATTTGTTGATTTTGTGATAGCTATTTGAAAAACAAAAGTAATTATGAATACGATAAGGTGTTTGATTGTGATTCCCTTGATATCTTTATTTGTATTATCATGTGTCAATCGTAAAATGACGGGAAATATTTATGATATTTTTCCGGAATCTATTGATTTGCACGCGGGACGGGAAGTAGCGATTAAAGGTTATTTGTCGACAATCGGAAGGATGACAATAATGGATTCTATAGTTATTGTTCAATCGTATAATAGCACGCACAATTTTTATGCCTACAATATAAATACCGGGACTTTGGTTAATAAGCTCGTTGCCTATGGAAGAAGTAATAATGAGTCTTTGTGGGCCAATATGCAGAATCCATACAAAGACAATTTTGTTATGTATGATATTAGCAAGTCTGTTCTTGGAAGTATACCATTGGCACGGATAGGTGATTCTGCGGTGATATTTGACAGGATTGTCGTGCAGTTTCTGGGATACCATGTA
>NZ_QUHC01000025.1 GCF_003479425.1 Odoribacter sp. AF15-53
GGTCCACCTAATTTTTCACGTGAGCCAATTTTTCACGTGAGCCGTAAATATTCGTGGATGATCAAAAAATAAACCCTTGAATTTGCTTTAAATTCAAGGGTTTTCACCGTTTTTCTCTTTTATTATGTGGTACCACCAGGAATCGAACCGGGGACACAAGGATTTTAAGTCCTTTGCTCTACCAACTGAGCTATGGTACCAGTGTTATTGTTTAACGGGTGCAAAAGTAAAGGAAATTTTTGAAATCACAAGCGTTTTATTAGAAAAAAATGAGGAAAATGGGAAAAAATGCCGTTTGGGAGGGTGAAGTATGTAGTATTTTGAGTTAAAATAAGAAGAAAACGGATGGAAATGAGGTAAAAGACAGGCTACAACTCCAGTACCGCTCCCGAACACGTACGGAGTACCACCGGAGGGTACGGTTGCGGAATGATTGTTGTCGTGATCGTGTATCCTAGAGAAGGCTTTATCTCTTCTCGTTTACTTTTCATCTGTGGGGAATAGAGAGGAAAACATGTATTATTCATAAAAAAAAATCATGTGATAACAGAAGCAAGGCATATTTTGCCATAGCTGTTTCGGGAAGATCAAGAATAAAGAAAAAATGCAGGATTATTTTTGATTATTAATAAATTACTTATATTTGTCGCGTTAGAAGATAAATAGTTGTTTATCGTTGAAACCAAAGATATACCTCTACGTACCCTTCTATATGTATTATTAATTTTAATTATTTTTATTGTGAATATTTTTGTTGCAAAGTTAAGCTCCACGACTACAAGTGAGGACTTACAAGCTCTTTTCTCAGAGCACGGTTCTGTTTCTTCAGCCAAAGTTATTATGGATAGAGAAACTGGTAACTCTAAATGTTTTGGTTTTGTTGAAATGGAAGATGAAACTGAAGGTTTCAACGCAATCAATGCTTTGAATGAATCTGATTTCCAAGGAAGGAAAATTGTTGTGAAAAAAGCAAGACCGAGAGAAGAAGGAGGCGACGATAGAGGTCATAGAGCCCCAAGAGAAAGAAGATTTTGATTCTGATCGTTAAGAATGAAGTAACTGAGAGCTTGAGTGGCTCTCAGTTTTTTTGTATGCTATTTGCCATATTTGGCTTTCAAGTAGGCGTATAGTACCTGGTGCATTAACTGGGCTTCTGCAAGTTCCTGGTCGGATAAATTGGGTGCGAGAGTGATGCCGTTACAAACGTCAGTTAGTTGTTCATCCCGGTCAATCCGTTCGCTGAAGTTTTGCTCCATGAAAAAGATGTCGGATAGTTGCATCCGTTCAAGGGATTCGAGGGCAAGGTTGCGAGCTTCCAGAAGATTGTTCTCCCTGAATTTTTTCAGGAAGACTTCAATCAAACTGTCCGTGAAATAATCGGCGAAATAGTGCATCAGGATAATCCGTTTTTTGACGCATTCGTAAATATGGGCCGGGGCTGACGAGATACTTTCACTAATGCCCAGGTAGGCCAGTTCTGCCAGTTCGATACTTTCCTCTTCTTCTTCATCCAGTTCGAGCAGGAGAATTTTGTATAACAAATCAGCGTAGTCTTCCTGGCGGGTGATATCCCGGCTTTCGTGGTAGTATTCGAAGCGATTGGGAATGACTCTTTTCAGCAGGAGGCGGAGGGCTTTGCGATCCCCACTGGCACTGTGGAGTAAAGATTCGTCAAGTATGTTTTCCAGTCTATTCATCGTAAAATATATTATTTATCATCGGAAGGGGTAAAGTTTACCCAGCCTTGCGCTTTTAATTCAAATGAATTGCCATCTTTCGTGATCAAATTGTAGCCTTCATTTTTCGAACAGGTGTGACCGATGATACTAATTTCTTCCATGGTAATCAGTTTGTCGTAGGCATCCAGAGGTGCTGTGAACAATAATTCGTAGTCTTCTCCACCGGAGAGGGCGCATACTGTGGCGTTCATGTTGAGTTCCTCGGCCATTTTATAGGTTTGGTAGTCGATCGGGATTTTTTCCTCGTATATGTTACAACCGAGGCCGGAGTCGTGACAGATGTGCAGGATTTCGGAAGAAAGGCCGTCTGAAACATCCATCATGGCTGTTGGTTTGATCCCTTTTTCTTTCAACAACCGGATAATATCCATCCGGGCTTCGGGTTTCAACTGGCGTTCGAGGATGTACTCGTACCCGGAAAAATCGGGTTGTGCCTTGGAATTCTCCTTGAAAACTACTTTTTCTCTTTCGAGTAATTGGAGGCCCATGTAGGCGGCCCCAAGATCACCGCTGACACAGATCAGGTTGTTCTCCTGAGCGGTGTTCCGGTAGACAATATCTTCTTCGTTGGCTTCCCCGATGACCGTGATACTGATGCACATTCCTATTTGCGATGAGGTGGTGTCCCCACCCACGAGATCGATCCCGTAGTGGTCACAAGCCAAGTAAATTCCCTCGTATAGTTCGTCGATTGCTTCCAGGGAGAAACGGTTGGATACGGCCAGTGATACCGTGATCTGTCTGGGAGTTCCGTTCATGGCGTAGATGTCGCTGGCGTTCGTGGCGACAGCTTTAAATCCCAGGTGTTTCAAGGGGGCGTAGGCAAGATCAAAATGTACGCCTTCGATCAGCATGTCGGTACTTACCAGCACTTTCTTGTCCTTGTAATCCAGTACTGCGGCATCGTCTCCAACCCCTTTCAATGAAGATTCGTTTTTTAATTTTATATCTTGTGTCAGGTGACGGATCAATCCGAATTCCCCTAACGTGGATAATTTCGTTAATGGTTTGTTTTCACTCATGTTCGTGTTCTTAATTTCGAGAACAAAAATAAGCTAAATTGATGAACGACGCAAATGAATATGTGGCTTCGCCACGTTACAGGTTTGCAGGTTACAAGTTTGAGGTTACGGGTTTATGCTTAATAGCTGAATCATAATGGGGATTTATCACGTAATAGATATTATCTACCCGATAGATGATTGGGCGGGTGATTTTTTTTTATACTTTTGCACAGATTGATAAAATTGAATTTTTTGGGGAAGTTTGTTCCTGTCATTTTCAATTTTCAATTTTCAATTTTCAATTAAATAGTTATGGCTAAAGAACAAGACGATATATTGAACGAAGTAACTGAGGGTGAGTATAAATACGGTTTTGTTTCTGACGTGGAAACCGAGATGATCGGGAAAGGATTGAACGAGTCGGTGATCCGGTTGATTTCACAGAAGAAAGAGGAGCCGGAATGGATGCTGGAATTCCGGTTGAAAGCCTACCGTCATTGGCTTACCATGAAAATGCCCACGTGGGCTAAATTGGAGATCCCGCCAATTGATTATCAGAATATCGTGTATTATGCTGCCCCGAAGCAAGAGGTAAAGAAGTCATGGGACGAGGTTGACCCGGAGTTGAAGGCTACTTTTGACAAGTTGGGGATTCCTTTGGATGAACAAAAGGCGTTATCCGGGGTGGCGGTGGATGCCGTGATGGATAGCGTGTCGGTGAAAACGACGTTTAAGGAGACCTTGGCAGAACGGGGTGTGATCTTTTGCTCGTTTTCCGAGGCGGTGAAAAATCACCCGGATCTGGTGAAGCGTTATTTGGGGTCAGTAGTTCCTTATTCGGATAATTTTTTCGCTGCGTTAAATTCAGCAGTCTTTAGTGACGGGTCATTCGTGTATATCCCGAAAGGGGTACGTTGCCCCATGGAGTTATCGACGTATTTCCGGATTAATGCGGCAAACACGGGACAATTCGAGCGTACGTTGATCGTGGCCGAGGAGGAGAGTTACGTGAGTTATCTGGAAGGATGTACAGCCCCGCAGCGGGATGAGAACCAGTTACACGCGGCAATCGTGGAGATCGTGGTGGAGAAAAATGCAGAAGTGAAATATAGTACGGTGCAGAACTGGTACCCGGGTGACAAGAACGGGAAAGGAGGTATCTATAATTTCGTGACCAAGCGGGGAATTTGCAAGGGGGATAACGCTAAGTTGATTTGGGCTCAAGTGGAGACCGGATCGGCAATTACCTGGAAATATCCGAGTACGATATTGAAGGGGGACGGGTCGGTGAGTGAGTTCTATTCCGTGGCGGTAACGAATAACTATCAACAGGCGGACACGGGAACCAAAATGATTCATATCGGGAACAACACGCGTAGCCGGATCGTTTCGAAAGGTATTTCCGCCGGGTATAGTTCCAATTCTTACCGGGGACGGGTGAAGGTGGTGAAGAATTGCAAGAATGCCCGGAATTTTTCGCAATGTGATTCTTTGCTTTTAGGTGATAAGTGCGGGGCACATACGTTTCCTTACCTGGAAGTGGCAAATCCCACGGCACAAGTGGAACACGAAGCGACAACCTCGAAGATCGGAGAGGACCAGATATTTTATTGTAATCAGCGAGGTATTTCAACGGAAGATGCTATTGGCTTGATCATTAAAGGATATGCCGGGGATGTGATTAACAAGATGCCAATGGAATTTGCCGTGGAAGCGCAAAAGTTATTGCAGATCAGCCTGGCAGGAAGCGTGGGGTAAGAGCTAGAAGTTAAAAACTAAAAGCTAAAAATTGAAGAGACTGTCGGCCTAGGGAGTAATGCAGGAATAGGATTTGGATCAAGAATCTAAAATCTAAAATCAAAAATCTAAAATATTATGAAGGGGTTACTAAAGATAAAAAACTTACATGCCGCGATTGACGGGAAAGAGATATTGAAAGGGATCGACTTGGAGGTGAATGCCGGGGAGGTTCACGCGATCATGGGACCGAATGGAGCCGGGAAAAGTACGTTGTCGGCCGTGTTGACAGGCCGGGAATGTTTCGAGGTGACGGAAGGAGAGGTTTGGTTTAACGGGAAGAATTTATTGGAGCTTCCGGCAGAAGACCGGGCAAGGGAAGGGATATTCCTGAGTTTCCAGTATCCGGTGGAGATTCCCGGCGTGAGCACGGTGAATTTTTTGAAGACGGCAGTAAACGAACAGCGTAAATATAAAGGTTTGCCCCCATACCCGGCAAGCGAGTTCTTGAAGATGATCAGGGAAAAGATGGAATTGGTCAATATTGATAGCCGATTGTTGAATCGTTCTCTGAATGAAGGATTTTCCGGTGGCGAGAAGAAGAAGAACGAGATATTTCAGATGGCGGTGTTGGAACCGAAATTAGCCATTTTGGACGAGACGGATTCCGGGTTGGATATTGACGCTTTGCGTATCGTGGCCAACGGGGTGAACAAGTTAAAACGGCCGGATAACTCGACTATCGTGATCACTCACTATCAACGTTTGCTGGATTACATCGTTCCGGATGTCGTGCATGTGTTGTATGACGGTCGTATCGTGAAAACGGCGGGTAAAGAGCTGGTCATGGAATTGGAGAAGTATGGTTATGATTGGATAAAACAAGAAGTTGAGGCCGGTAAGTAATTGAAGATGGAAAGATTAGAAAAGATAAATAATGATTTTGCGACTCTTTTCCGGGAGGGACAACGTTTGCTGCGTGAGGGATGTGGTGAGACGATGAATCGTTACCGGGATGAGGCATTTCAACGTTTCGAGGCTGTCGGTGGTGTCCCCTATAAGACGGAGGATTACCTGTATGCGGATACCTTGCCAGTCTTTGATCGGGACTATAAGGTGGTGTTGAAGAATATCAAACAAGGAGTTGATTTGAGCGAGATATTCAAATGTCACGTGCCGAATTTGGATACCAATTTAATTTTGATGATTAACGGTTGGTTTGTTAAGGAAAATGCGGCACCCGAAATACCGGAAGGAGTAGTAATTTGCAGTATGGCGGAAGCCAGCGTGAAATACAAGGAATTGTTCGAGCAGCATTATAACCAATACACGAAGCCGGCTGATACGGATGGATTGGTGGCGTTGAACACGGCTTTTGCTCAAGACGGGGTATTTGTCTATGTGCCTGATCGGGTGATCATGGAGCGCCCTTTGCAGATCGTGAATTTGATGCGGGCGAATGATAATCTGATGTCGTTCCAGCGGAATATGGTGATTCTGGGACGTGATGCAAAAGCCACGGTTCTGGTATGTGATCACACGCTTTCTGATGATAGTTTTCTGGCGAATAACGCGACAGAAATTGTTGTTGGAGAAAATTCGGCTTTTGAATATTATCATGTTCAAAATCAACATATAGAGGCTTCACAGATAAATAGCGTGTTTGTTTCTCAGAAGCGGAATTCCCGTTATGATGCCAACGTGATTTCACTGTACGGGGGATTTATTCGCAATAATCTTTTTGCCGCGTTGACGGAAGAGGGAGGCGAGTGTAATCTTTACGGGATGTACCTGTCGGATAAAAAACAACAGGTGGATAACTTCACCTTTATTGATCATATAGCCCCGCATTGTACAAGTAACCAGCATTTTAAAGGAGTGTTGGATGATGCTGCTTTGGCTAATTTTGCCGGGCGGATCACGGTGCGGCCTGATGCGCAAAAAACGGAGGCTTACCAGGCGAACAATAATTTGTTGCTGACCGATACGGCGCAAGTGAACACAAAACCCCAGTTAGTGATTGATGCCGATGACGTGAAATGTAGTCACGGTGCTACCGTGGGACAGATTGACGAGGAGGCGATGTTTTATTTGCGTTCGCGGGGTATTGGCGAGGGAGAGGCTCGTATGATGATGATGTTTGGTTTCGCGCACGAAATCGTGGGACGGGTAAAACTGGAACCACTTCGGACCGAAATTGACGATTTGGTGGATAAACGTTTAAGAGGAGAATTAACCAAGTGTCACAATTGCGTGATGCATTGTAAGAAATAAACTATGTTTGATGTCAATCGGATAAGGAAAGATTTCCCGATACTTGAGGAGGAAATATATGGTAAGCCGTTGGTTTACCTGGATAACGGGGCTACCACGCAACGCCCGTTGCAGGTGGTGGAAAGGATGACGGAGTATTACCTGCGTTATAATTCCAACGTGCATCGGGGGGTGCATTATCTGAGTAACAAATGTACGGATGCCAATGAACAAGCTCGGGAGACGGTGCGGGAGTTCATTAATGCGGTTTCCACGGATGAGATTATTTTTACCAGGGGAACTACCGAGAGTATCAATCTAGTGGCTCATTCTTTCGGGGAAGCTTTTATTCGTGAGGGGGACGAGATTATCGTGACGGAAATGGAACATCACGCGAATATCGTGCCTTGGCAAATGTTGTGCGAGCGAAAGAAAGCTGTGTTGAAAGTGGTACCCTTCAATGGTAAAGGTGAGTTGAACATGGAGGAGTTCGGGAAGTTGTTGAACGAGCGTGTGAAGTTGGTCGGTGTGGCTTACGTGTCGAACGTGTTGGGAACCGTGAATCCGGTGAAAGAGATTATTGATGCGGCTCACGCATTTGGCGCGTACGTATTGGTGGACGGGGCGCAGGCGATACAACATATTCCGGTTGACATGCAGGCTTTGGATTGCGATTTCTTCGCTTTTTCCGGTCATAAGGTATATGGCCCGACAGGAGTTGGCGTGTTGTACGGGAAGCGAGGCTTGTTGGAGCAGATGCCGCCTTGGCAGGGAGGGGGCGAGATGATTAAAGAAGTGCGCTTCGAGAAAACGACGTATAACGATTTACCTTTTAAATTCGAGGCGGGAACACCTGATTTTATCGGTGTTATCGGGTTGGGCGAAGCCTTGGAATACGTGAAGGGGATCGGTTTGCAGGATATTGCCAGTTATGAACACGATTTAATGAATTATGCCATGGAGCAAATCCGGACAGTTCCGAATATCATTCTATTCGGAGAAGCGGCTGAGAAATCTTCCGTGATCTCGTTCGGAATAGGAGGTATACATCATTTTGATTTGGGTACCTTGTTGGATAAAATGGGGATAGCGATACGTACGGGACAGTTATGTGCCGAACCCGTGATGCAGCATTACGGGGTGACGGGAATGGCTCGTGCTTCCATTGCCATGTATAATACTCGGGAAGAAATCGATGTATTCTGTGAAGGGCTAAGAAAGATAGAAAAGATTTTCAAATTATAAGACGATGACAATAGAAGAGATCGAGAATCAGATTGTGGATGAATTTTCCATATATGATGATTGGATGGACAAATATGCCTACCTGATTGAAATCGGTAATGGCTTGGCAGCCATGGGTGAAGAGCATAAAACGGGAGACAATTTGATCAAAGGGTGTCAATCCCAAGTGTGGTTTCACGCGGAGTTGAAAGACGGGAAATTGTATTTCGAGGCTGATAGTGATGCTATCATCACGAAAGGGATTGCCGGGTTATTGATCCGGGTATTTTCAGGGCAGACACCTCACGATATAGTGAAGGCGGATTTGAAATTTATAGATACCATCGGGTTGACTCAGCATTTGTCTCCGACCCGTTCCAACGGATTGTTGTCAATGGTGAAACAAATAAAGTATTACGCCTTGGCTTACGAGGGAAAATAACGAGCGATATGGGAAAAAGTTTAATGGAAGATTTGGTGATCGAGAAATTATCTACCGTTTATGATCCGGAAGTTCCGGTAAATATATGGGAGTTAGGACTGGTTTACGGGATCGAATTCCCGAAGCCGAATGAGGTGATTATTACCATGACCTTGACAGCTCCAGGGTGTCCGATTGCCGATCAAATCGTGCAAGAAGTACATGATGTGGTATTGACGCTTGACGGGATTGATGAGGTCACGGTAAATTTGACTTTCGAACCGGCTTGGGGACCTGAACGAATGAGCGAGGTGGCTCGGCTAGAATTGGGATTTGATATTTAAGTTCATAAAGTTTATAGGGTTCATAAAGTGCTTTAGGGGCTTTTGAACTATAGATTGGTGATTTGTTGATGCGTTGTAAACTTTATGGGCTTTACAAACTTTTCAACTGAAATGAAGCTGGAAGTTTTAAAGAATAAAGCTTGGGAATGCGGGTTTGATGCCTGTGGGGTGGTTCCGGTGGAAATATTAACCCGGGAACGGGAGAGATTGGAACGTTGGTTAGGCCGAGGGTTTCACGCGGGAATGAATTACATGGCTAATAATATAGAGAAGCGGGAGAATCCCGCTTTATTAGTTGAGGGGGCTCGTTCCGTGATTGTTACTTTGACAAATTACTATACTTCCGAGCGACAACACCCGGATGCTCCTATTGCTGCCCGTTATGCTTACGGGAAAGATTATCATCGGGTGGTTAAGGATCGGTTATTCAAATTATATTCTTCTTTACAAGAAAAGGACGGACGGAAAATTACCGGGCGAATTTTTGTTGACTCGGCTCCGGTATTTGAGCATGAATGGGCAAGGAGGGCTGGGTTGGGGTGGATCGGACGTAATTCATTGTTGATTCATCCGAAATTAGGCTCTTTTTGTTTTATCGGTGTCATTATATCCGATTTTGAACCGGATTCTTACTCTTCCTCTGAATCCCGGAATTTCTGTGGAACGTGTAATCGTTGCGTGAAAGCTTGTCCTACGGGGGCTCTTTCTCCTTATGAAGTAAACGCGAATCTGTGTATTTCTTATAATACGATAGAGCGTAAAGATGAAATTCCCCCGTTGATAAAAGAAAAGATGGGAAATCGTTTTTTCGGTTGTGATGCTTGTCAGGATGCTTGCCCGTGGAATCGTGGGGCTGTTTTACATCACGTGGAAGAGTTTGCCTCCAATCCGTGGGTGATGACGATGAGTCGGGAAGATTGGTTGGATATGGATGAAGATACTTTCAAGGAGCGTTTCGCGGATACTCCGTTCACACGTCCAGGACTGGAACGGATCAAGCGAAATATTTGATGCTACATCTCATGAATTCTTTTTAAGGTTGCAACAGGTAAATCACGTATGCAATCGCTAAATAATCAGCAAGCTCGATTCTGAGCTTTTTCAAGGCAATACCGATTTGTTTTTCTACCGTGCGAGAAGAAAGTTGTAATTCTTCGGCAATTTCAGCCACGTTCTTGTTATCGAACCGGTTCATTATAAATATTTTCTGGCATTGAGGTGGGAGACGTCGTATAGCTTGCTCGATATGTTCCCGCAACTCGGTTTCCACGTAATACTCCCACGTGAGTAATCCCGTGACATCTCCTTTTTGGAGGATGTTTTCCTGGTAATTATTACGGACTTTTAGTTGTGCCAGATAGTTGAGCGAGCGATTTCGTACCGAGGAGAACAGGTAACTTTTACGTTCTTTCATTTGTAACACCTCTTTCCTTTCCCACACGGAAGTGAACACGTCGCACACGATGTCTTCAGCGGCGGCCGGGTCACCAGTGAGATGGGTGGCATACACGACCAAGCTGGAATAATGCATGTTGAATAGTGATTCGAATAAATCAATATTTCGATCAGGGCGTGTCGAAAAAATATGTTGCTTTAAATGATCCATGATTTATTTATAGCCACATCTGTAATGCCGAGTGACAAAGGTAAAAAATATATTTGAATTTTTTTTGCCGGTCATTTACGTATATTTTGCCGGTGAACTGTTTTAAGTATATATAAAGGATAAAATATGATAGAAAGAGACGATTTGGATGTTGAAAATCCGGGAATACAACAAGAAAAATTGGACGCGGCCTTCGATTTATTGAAACAGATCGAGGCCGTGGATAAAAGGCACGGGTATGACCGGGTGGTGAGACCTTTGCGGCTACGGGAAAAGCGGTTGAGGGTATGGAGGTGGGTAGCGGCGTGTGCTGCGATCGTGTGCCCGTTAATTGTCGGGGAAATTTGGCTGACGGAAAGATCTATAGACGATATCCCGTTAGTAAAAACAGATTCCATCGTGCCCGGGATGAGCAAAGCGCGTCTGGTGTTGGGTAATAAGAAAGAGGTTCTTTTGGATACCCTGTCCACGCGTGATCTTTTGGTAGATGCCGGAATTACCATTCGAAAAGAGGGGAAAGGCGTGATCTATGAATCCCGACAACAAGCTGGAGAGAAAGATCCTGTTTATAATGAATTAATCGTTCCCCGGGGGGGAGAGTATGATGTGATTTTGGAAGATGGCACTCACGTGTGGTTGAATGCGGATTCTAAATTAAAATATCCCGCCGTGTTTACCGGGAAACAACGTAGGGTGTACTTGGAAGGGGAGGGGTATTTTGATGTGGCCAAAGATTCGATCAGGCCTTTTCTCGTGGAGACCCGGGAACAGAATATACAAGTGTTGGGAACGGCTTTTAATGTCTACGCGTATTTCGGAGAGCAAATGAATTATACAACTCTCGTGCGAGGAAAAGTGTCGGTACGGGATAAACGAGGAGGAAAACAGTGGATTTTGCATCCCGGGCAGCAAGTTTGCATGGATGTCACTAATGAGGAATGCGTGGTGCGAGAGGTAGATGTACGGAAAGAAATAGCGTGGAAAGATGGATTGTTCGTGTTTCATGGGCAAACACTGGAACAGATTATGACGAAGTTGGCGCGTTGGTACGATATAACGGTTTTCTTCCAGAGTGAGGAAGCGAAAAGTTTATTGTTTAAAGGTAATCTTCCCAGGTATAGCGATTTTCAAATAATGCTGAATGTACTGGAAAAGAGTAGTAACGTGCAATTTAATGTAAAAGATCGGGTGGTAACCGTAAGTATATAAAAAAACAAGAGGAATCTGGTAATTCCTCCTGTATAACGAAGCATCTGCTGGTAACAGATGAATGTCAAATTAAAAAGTAAAACAAAGTTATGAAAAAAAAGCATGAGTATGCCTTTTTCTCGAAAGGGAAATGGCGAAAAATCTTGTTGATTATGAAATTGAAACTGTTTATTCTGTTATGTTGTATCCAGTCTGTAAATGCGACGGTTTTCTCGCAAGAACAGAAATTGGATATCTCGTTTGATAACGAGCTTGTTATAAAGGTGATTGATTACTTGCAAAATCAGACTGGGGTACAGTTCTTTTATTTGGATAAGAATGTGGCAGCTACCGACCGGGTGTCGGTAAACATGAAACAGGCAACACTACCGGAAATATTGGATAAGGTGCTGAAAAATAAGGGATATACCTATGAAATGATGGAAGGGGTGGTGATTATTAAACCGATTGTACTTGAGGAGCCCGAGAAAAAATCGTTAAGGTTGAAAGGTTGGGTTTGTGATACAAAAAAACAACCGATGCCGGGAGTGACGGTGAAGATCGTGGGTGTATCTTTGGGGACGGCAACGGATTCAAAAGGATGGTTTGCGCTGGACTTGCCGATGTTGAAAGGAGCGTTGGAATTTTCTTTCGTGGGTTTCAAAACGAAAATATTGGAGTTCAACGGGATGATGGCTAAAGATACTCTGCGAGTTTATTTGGAAGAAGATGTTCAAGCGTTGGATGAGGCTGTTGTGGTTGCTTACGGAACGACAACCCGCAGGGAAATGACAGGGGCTGTATCCACGGTAAAGGGTGAAGAGTTGCAAGGAATTCCTTCTCCTAATATAGCGACTTTATTGCAAGGAAGGGTTGCCGGAATGGATATTACAAATATTTCCGGGGCTCCGGGTGGTGGAGGAACCGCAATAACCATTCGGGGATACAATTCATTGGATATCGAGTTGGAGAGACGTTTTTCTAATCCGCTGTGGGTTGTTGACGGGGTTCCGTTAAATTCTTTCACTTCTCCGATAACGGGAACAAATTTGTTGTCTGATATCAATCCCGATATGATTGAATCGATAGAAGTTTTGAAAGATGCTTCTTCTGCGGCCATATATGGTTCCAGGGCAGCTAATGGGGTGATTATCGTGACGACGAAAAAGGGTCGGCAAAATCAAAAAAGTTCTTTGTCGGTGAATGTTTCGCAGAGTTGGAGTGTGTTGCCGGAATTACCGACTATTATGACGGGACGTTATGAAAGAGATTTTCGTTTAAAAGCGTTGAGAAATGAGTTGATTGCTTATTTGGATATGGAAAATTTACGTTATAAGTATCCTGAAACCTGGGAAGAGAATTACTTGCATCCCGGAGGTACGATGGATGGCTTGATGCACCCCGTCCCTTCTACTTCGAACGGACTTTTTTTTCAGGATAGCCTGAATCCTTTTTATAATAACTCGACGAATTTTTTCCCGATGTATTATCACCGGGGAAAAGTGACAAATGCCAATATCCAGTCTTATGGAGGTTCGGAGAATATAGCTTATAGCCTGGGATTAGGCTATTACGATGAATCGGGTATATTGAAAGGAAGCGGTTTTAATCGGATAGATCTGAATTCTAGTATGAGTATTATTCCGGTAAATAAGTTGACCGTGGACTTGAGGTTGAATGCTTCTTTGGCTAATCGAAAACAGGGATATGGATCGTTTCGTTCCAGTTTTCAAAGTACTCCTATTATCGGTGTTGTACCTGGGGACCCTTATTATCTCAGTTCTCTGTATCCGGGTGAAGGTTCGGCAGTTTGGGACTATATTGTCGACCAGATGAAGAATATAAAAGAGAAAAATCGTTCAATCCGCTTGCGGACGAATTTTAAACTGGGGTATGATATTCTCAAAGGGCTGAATTTGTCCACTTCTTTGGCTGCCGATTATTCGTTAAATCGTCGCAACGGTTTTACACCTTCTTACCTGATGTCTACCAATCGGTCTATGAGTGTAGGTGAAACTGGGATCAGCTTGATGGTATTGAATGAAAATTTATTGAGTTACAAGACCACGATTCATGAAGATCATAACATTAGTGCGGTAGCGGGTTTGTCCTACCAGTATGATCAGACAGAATATAACGGTGGAAGCGGGGAAAATTCTCCCAGTGACCAGATTTATTACGTGCGTCCGGGATTTCCGGATTTGGGGGATGAACAATTGACCCCCTCGCTTACTCGTAAAGTGGCTTTGCAGCACTATCTTTCGGATATGACGGAGCAGGTGCTGATTTCTTATTTTGCACGTTTGGAATACAATTATAAAAAGAAGTATTTGTTTTCTGCTAGTATTCGACGGGATGGAAGTTCTACATTCGGGGAGCATAGGAAATGGGGGACTTTTCCTTCTGTTGCTGCTGCTTGGACATTTTCTGAGGAGGATTTTGTCCGGAATAATTTAACGTGGTTTAATTTCGGTAAAATCCGGGCTAGCTGGGGACGTTCTGGGAAGCATTTCGAGTCTGCTTACCTTGCTTTAGGAATCATGCAAAATGGCGCTCCTTTTGAAGGTAACAGCACGCTTGAACCCTCGTGGTCTTTAGGAGCATATAATCAGGATTTGACCTGGGAAGAGACCGATCAGTATGATTTCGGGTTAGATATGGATTTTCTTGACTATCGTCTGGGGATTACGTTGGATTATTATTATCGTTATACCGACAAGCTTTTGTTTCCGGTGTCTTTACCGGGAGAACATAACGGTTTTAGCTCACAGTGGCAGAACGCTGCCGCTATTTCAAATGAAGGGATCGAGTTATTGATTAAATACGATATATTCAGGAAAAACGATTTTTCGTGGCGGGTATCGGTTAATGGAGCAAAAGTTTGGAATCGTTATGAGAAATCGTATAATAATAAAGATAATTCCCGGGGAATCATCGGTAAGGCATTGAATGGAATCTATGGTTATCGTACGGAAGGGTATGTCAACAGTCAGGATGAAGTTCCAATTGTATACAATAATGTCGGAATGAGTGCTCCTATGGGAGGAATTCAGTATTATAAACCCGGGGATTTGAAATTTGTCGATGTAAACGGTGACGGTTCTATCGGGAGCGGGGATCGAGTATATTTGGGTAGTGCTTTGCCTCAAGTTAGCGGAGGTATTGTCAGCGAGTTGAAATGGAAAGGGTTTGATTTGAATTTTTCATGGGCCTACCAATTGGGACGTCATATATACAATACACTTCCCGGGAGTTCTATTATTCCGAATTATAATGGTTTGGAACATCCTGTTTTGTTGGATGTGCGGGATATCACCTTTTGGGAGCAGCCCGGGGATAATTCGGATTATGCCAAATTACAGGCTGATAGCCAGATGCAGTTTTTCCCGAATGAAGTGAGCGTGATCGACCGTTATGTAGAGAAAGTCAATTGGTTGAAATTGAAAACAGCAACTTTGGGATATGATATACCTCGATCCTTGATTCGGAATTGGAAAATAGAACAGTTGCGTTTCTTTATCAGTGGAGAAAATTTACTGACTTTTTCGAATTATTCGGGTATTGATCCGGAGATAGTGGATATTAGAACCGGTATTGATAGCGGAAGAAATTATCCTTTAGCTAGAAAGTTTACAATAGGTTTAACTTTGAAGTTTTAAGTTATGAAATTGAATGTCATTTTGTTATGTATGTTGTTCTTCGTGGGGTGTACGGATCAGTTGCGAGTAGAGCCGGAGAATAGCCTGACCTTTGGAAATATTACCAAAGAAAAAGATGTAGAGGCTCTAGTGTATGGTGTTGGTGCGGGAGTACGGGATATGGTATGTTGGAATGCTTTGTTGCAGGTGGAGAAAGGAGCTTATGCCGATGAAGTGGATGAATCCCGGCGGGGAGCCCGGATGTTGGAGCTGGAGGCCGGAACAGCTGATTTGTGGGAACCTTGGTATCAGGTGATCATGGGGGCTCAGACGGTATTGGAACACGTGGATGTTGTTGAGATGCCGGGCGAAAGAAGGCAGTTTTATAGAGGGCAGGCTTATTTTTTCAAGGCCTTGGCTTATTTTGATTTGATACGACGTTGGGGAGATTGTATTTTACAAAAAGAGGGAATTAATTGGGAACCGGTGGCAAAAACTCCCTGGCCGGAGGTGTGTGATTTCGCAATAGAAATGGCGGAAAAGGCTGCCGGAATGTTACCTCCCTTTGATAAATTGATTGATTGTAACGGTAACACTATGGTATCGAAATCAACGCCTTGCCAAGGGGCTGCTTATGCTTTGCTTGCTCACTTGTGTGCATGGAAAGCCGGTGGTAAGTATTTTGCAGCCGAAGTCGATAGGAATTATGATGAAAAAAAATTATGGGATATGGCAGAAAAAGCCTGTACCAAGGTGATAGAATCTCCTTTATATGACTTAGTGGCTACGTCAGAAGATGTTTGTGCTTTGGTACTTGTCGGTAACAGTAAGGAAGGAATTTATGAAACGGTAATGAAAGATTATTACAACGAGGTCGGAAAACGGGTATATTCGCTGGGTACAGATTATGTCGGTTATCCCGTGCGTCCCGATTATACACCGGGTATCGTGCAAGATTTCACCTTTCGTATATTCACGGCGTCAGTCCGAAAAATGTATCCGGGAGCAGATGCTAGAAAATATGCTTATTTCTATGATCTTGACGGGATGGATGCCATGGATAAAAGTATAACTGGAGGTTTTGCTTATCCCTATAAGGAGAGAAGCGTGAATGTTACTGTCACGGGGACCAAAAAGAAATTTGCATCTTTTAATTCCAATCGAATTTGGTGGCGTCTGGCTGATATTTATTTGTTGAGAGCGGAAAGTCGGGTACATTTGGGTGGTGATAAACTTGAAGGGGCTATAGATGATTTGAATACGATCAGAGGTAGGGCTGGAGCGGCTCTCTATCAGGCTTCGGAAGATAATGGAGATTTGCAGATGACCGTATTCCGGGAACGTGAAAAAGAGTTACTAATGGAAGGATATCGTTATTATGATATTATCAGGAACGGGCTTATGTATGTGCATTCTTTCTTGGAAGGTGGATACCAAACGGTAACACAACAGGATTGTATTGACGGAGCTTTTTTTCTGATGAATAAAAGTATAGACTTCAAGGAAAATCCCTTGATGCGGCAGAATCTTTATTGGTTAAAAAGACAGTAATTATGAATGATATGAAAAAGATATTGATTGCTTTAAATATGTGTCTGGCTTGTCTGGCTTGTACAACTAAACAGGAAGTTATTGATGGCGGAGTCTCGTCCCCTTATTACGACGGGAGTATTATGGAATACTTGCGTTCGGATCCTGAACAATGGGGATATACAGTGCAGATGATTGAACGGGCCGAGTTGACGAATTTATTCGAAGGGGAGGTGGATACGATACAGGCAATAACTTTTTTTGCTCCACCTTCATTTGCCGTTTATCGTTATTTGATGGATTGTAAATATAAAGGAATTTCGGAAGACAGATATGAAAGTATAGAAGAAATGCCTGTTGAGTTGTGTCGTGAACTGATTTTGAAACATGTTGTCGTAGGGAAGTATTTGAAGGAGGATATCAGGTTCCGGAATATGGACTATGGGATATATGCAGCAGAACAGGATGGTGGAACTGCGTTTACTTGCATGGGGGAGAACCGGGTTATTGCTTATTTGGAACGGAATACTTATAAAGGGATTCCGGAAGCCGGGGCGATAGAGATGTTCTTGTATTCTGTAACGGTCGGGAAAATGATACCTTTGGCTACTCCGAACATACAACCTAAAAACGGAGTGGTTCATGCCTTAAATTATGGTTATGATTTTGGAAAGATTTAAATGAATGATTATGAGAATAATATTGATATTTTCGATAGGAGTGTGGATGATTTTGGGAGCTTGTCAGGATATTACTCCCGGTTATTTGCAGACAGAATATGCGGGGTATACCATGGATTCTATGGTTGTGAAAAAAGTGTTGGACCTGACTCCACCTCAACCGAATCCAACTTTTGAGATGTATGTGAATAATTATGGCTATACTCCGGAATTTTGTGTGCAAAATGGTATTTATCCCACAATAGGAGGAGATGAATATAAACGTGATAAGTACGGATGGCCCTGGACGAGTACGCCGATAGAAGGGGTAGAGGGGACCCGTCCTATTTTTGTCAGCATAAAAAGTATTACCACGGAATCTGGCAATGCGGAAAAAATGTGGGAGGTGTTGAAAGTCAGTGGAGACGGAACTTTTTCAATGCCGGTATATAGTGATGTTCCGTTAGGTCGTTATATCGTGTCG
>NZ_QUHC01000026.1 GCF_003479425.1 Odoribacter sp. AF15-53
ATAATCGCGAAGAATCTGAGAGGAGAGAAGTTAAGGACTTTTATTAGCGATAAATTAAAGTGAAAATTTAATTGTATTTGAAAGTTTTATTCGTGTTTAGGAAGAGAGATTTTTTAATCTCTCTTTTTTTATGCTGTTGAGATATAGTAATGATTGATGTTGATGGTTCTATTATTAGCTATGTAGTTGTTATTATGACTTTCTTTTTTGAAAGAAAGCGTGTTGTATACACCCCCTTTTTAGGAAGTCGTGCGTTTTCTATTTGTAGTGAGGATAAAGATGAAAAACTGTTCTTTTTATAAATCTAGCGGAAAAATTGAATGTTTTTTTGAAGAGATCTGATAAAAGAAGATTTTTCTTTAACTAAAGGGACGTTTTTTAGTTTGACAAAATGAAAAATATGGCGTTTGACAAAAATGAATTGTTTGAATTATCTATTTTGATTTATAAGCATTTAACGGGGAATATCACAACGGAAGAACAAATTGAATTAGATAAATGGAGGAATGCTTCCGAACGGAATAAGAATTTGTATGAACAGGTTTGTTCGGAAAAGATGATGCGGGATAAGCTATTGATATACAAGAATTGTGATGTGCAATTGGCATTTGATTCTTTTGTTCGGAGAAGAGAGAGAAACGAGTTACGGCGGCGTTTGGTGGTAAAAATTTCTCGTTATGCGGCAATTATAGCTTTGCCTTTATTTATAGCGTTGTTCTATTTTAACGGGGTAGAAATGGAGGAAGTACTACCTGAACAGACGGAAAATATAATAACAATAAGGAAAAATGTTCCCGTGTTAACGCTTTCTAACGGGCAGCAAATGGTGCTTTATAATCAGGATCTGACGCTAAACGAGGAGAATGGAGTACAGATCACGATGAACACGGAAAAAGGGATGCAATACAATACTTCGGATTCGATAAAAGCGGAAATGGTATATAATACCTTGACTACTCCTTCTCAATGTGATTTCACATTCACGATGGCTGATGGGACGAAGGTGTGGTTGAATGCAAAATCATCATTGCGGTATCCGGTGGCTTTTACGGGGGATGAACGTGTTGTATATGCCGAGGGTGAGATTTACCTGGAAGTGGCTAAAGATCGGGAACATCCGTTTTTCGTAATGTTGAACGGGATGAAAGTAGAGGTGTTGGGTACATCGTTTAATGTTAATTCGTATGCCGATGAGGATTTTGCCGAGGTTACTTTGGTTGAAGGACATGTTGCGACTCATGTGGGTGATCGTAGTTATAGTTTGTTGCCCGGTCGTCAGCTACGGTGGGATAAGGAGGATCAGACCGTGGATATAAAGCCTGTGAACGTGAACGATTATACTGCTTGGAAGAACGGGAAATATGTTTTTAAGGGAAGAAATTTGTTGGAAGTGGCTAAAGTGTTGCAGCGCTGGTACGAGGTGAAAATCGTTTTTGAACGAGAAGAGAGTGCCAAGTTTATTTACACGGGTGTAATTTATAAAGAGGAGAATTTTGATGTTTTCGTGCAACGACTGGAAGAGACGTCTTCTTTGTCGTGTAGGAAAGAGGGTGATAAATTGTATGTGAAATGATTTTTATTTAATGCTTAAATTAAATTGTATGAAGAAAATTCTAGTGTTAGGGTGTTTATTGATGTCTGTTGTCGGACTTTTCGGGCAAAATAAGGCATCGCAAGAGGTGGAAGGTTACGTGATAAACGGGGTTGTCGAAGGTAAGTACAAAGCGGATAAAGTGTATTTATTGGAACAGAAGGAAATTCAAGGGGAAACTACTGTGATTGATAGTGCGAACGTGGTAGATAATCGTTATACGTTTAAAGGAGGAAATGTAAAATATCCAAGAATGTGCTTTATTAAAAGTGCTGTTCCGGAGTGTACGAGTCCTTTGCTTCCCTTCTTTTTGGAGAATGGTACGATTCGAATTCGGGGGAATGCCGATTTTTTTATGAATTCGGAGGCAAGAGGAACGATAAATAATGACATTTTTAGTTTTTATAATTTTTTAAAGAGATATGTAAATGATAGCTTGATGAGAGCGTTTATCATTGACAGCCAGATTCATGGTGTGCAGGATGAAAAAACAGAACTTGAAGAATTGCGAAGAAGATCGGATTTAATGAAGAGAAGGGAAAGGGAGATTGAGACAAACGTGTTTGAACAGTATCCGGATCAGGTTTGCGCTCCTTATATTGTTTATTTGAATATGAAACATGATTTGTCCTTGGACGAGTTAAAAGCTTTGCGTGCAAAGATTGCCCCGAATTTGAACGAGCATCCTTACACGAAACAATGGGATGAATTTATTCGATTAAAGGATTTCAAGGTGGGCAGCATGATGCCAGATTTCAGTTTACCGGATCAGAATGGGAAAATGATACGATTGGCGGATTATAGAGGTAAATATGTCTTGATTGATTTTTGGGCCTCTTGGTGTGGACCTTGTATGAAGGAAATGCCTAACGTGGTGAAGTTGTACAAAGCATGTAAGGGAAAGAATTTTGAAATACTCGGAATTTCGTTGGATAACAAGAAAGACGCCTGGACGGCAGCGATAAAAAAGAACGGGATGAAATGGCCGCAATTATGCGATTTCCTAGCATGGGCTACGGCTCCTGCAAAAGCGTGTGGCGTACAAGCCATACCACAAACGATATTGATTGATCCACAGGGTGAAGTGATCGCTTTGGGGTTGCGTGGTGTGGAATTGGAAAAGAAAATAAAGGAAGTTTTGAATAAGAAATAGTATTAATACAAGTAAAGAGCTGATTTATGAGAAAAATAGTTTTAGCAGGAATATTACTGGCGCTTTCCAGTGCGGCGATCGGGCAGACACAGGAGAAGAAAACGGATGGTTACGTGATTAACGGAGTCATAGAAGGAAATTATAAACCTAACAAGGTATATCTCGTGGAGGAAGAGGAAATTCAGGGGAAATCCAACGTGATAGATAGTGCAGAGGTGGTGAATAACCGGTATACTTTTAAAGGGGGGAGCGTGAAATACCCGAGAATGTATTTTATCAAGAGTGCCGATCCGGATTGTTTGAGCCCGATTACCCCGTTCTTTTTGGAGAATGGGGTAATTAATATCCGGGGGAATGCTGATTTCTTTTTGAATTCGGAAGCTAAAGGGACTCCGAATAATGATATTTACAGGTTCTACAATTTCTTGAATAAATACGTTGAAGACAGTATTAATCATGCTTTCTTGTTAGAGCAAACTATTTACGGGAGGGGAGATTACGATACTGAGAATAAAAATTTTAAAGCGAGAAGTGCTTTGTCAAAACAACGGAATACGAAAGTCGGAATAGATATGGTCGAGCGTTTCCCGGATCAGGTATTTGCACCATTCGTGATTTACTGGTCCATGAAATACCGTTTGTCATTGGACGAGTTAAAGGCTTTGCGTGCAAAGATAGACCCGAATTTGAACGAGCATCCCTACACGAAGCAGTTGGATGAATTTATTCGTATTGCAGCATTCAAAGAAGGAAGCATGATGCCAGACTTTGCGTTGCCTGATCCTAATGGAAAGAAAGTTAGTTTGTCTAGTTTTAGAGGAAAGTATGTGTTGATTGATTTCTGGGCCTCTTGGTGTGGTCCGTGTATGCGGGAGATGCCGAATATTGTGAAATTGTACAAGGAGTGCAAGGGAAAAGATTTTGAAATCTTGGGCGTTTCATTGGATAAGGATAAGGGGGCATGGTTGAATACCGTGAAAGAAAAAAAGATGCGATGGGTTCAGGTGTGTGATTTCGAGATGTGGGGGACGGCTCCGGTAAAGATGTGTAACGTGACGGCTGTCCCTTATACGGTGTTGGTTGATCCTAATGGTAAAGTGATCGCTTTGGGATTAAGAGGCGAGCAGTTAATAGCAAAAATTAAAGAAATTCTAGGTAAAAAGTAAATATGAAATCTATGAAAAGTATATTACTTGTTTTAATTGTTGGTTGTCTTTCTTGTTTGTCTTTACAAGCTCAAAAAAAGTGTCATGTCAGCGCGGAAATTCAAGGGTTTACAGGAGGTGATATGATATACTTCGATTTCATGGAGAAAGATGGGATAAATCAGGAATTCCCCTATAAGGAAAATCAATTGATGGAGTTTGACGTGGAGCTGGATGACATCACGATGATGAAAATTAATGCTTGGGTGATTATTTGTCTGGAACCGGGAGATAATATTCATGCCAAGGTTACTTATGTGGGGAATCGTTATGATGCGGTTGAATACACGGGAACCCCGAGAGCGGTTGTTGTTGCCGATTACTTGCATAAAGTTCGTGCGTTGCGCGCAGAGAGAAAATATAAGACAAATATCCCGGCCATGATGGTGTTGCTGTATGACGCGAAAGAGCATTATACGGCCACGTTGAAAGAGTGGCAGGATGAAATTGCGATGTTGGATGAAATAAAGGGCGAAATTTCTCCTCGTATGTATAATTATTTGCTTTCGGAAATGGAAGCCACGTTATTGACGAATTTGATTTCTTATCCGTATGCTTGCTCGTCTTATCAAAAGAAAAAACTGGAAGATTGTATGGCTGATGGATATTGGGGTGCGTTGGATAATTACCGGCTGCGGGATGATGAGGCCTCGTTGAGAAATCGGCCGTATATGGGTTTCCTGGGGACTTATAAAAATTACGAGTTAGGCAAAAAGGCACATGAGAAAAGCGAAACTTATACTCCTGCCAAAAATATGGAAGATGAATACGGGAGTATCGTTGCTTTCTATGATGGAACTTTACGGGATGCGGCATTGTTTGTTTTCTTGTATAATCAGGTGGCGGGTAATAAAGATTTTGCCACGGTTGAGAAGTTGAAAAAGGATTATTTGAAGAAATATAATAAAAATAAGGAATATAAAAAGATTCTTGCAGATGTGATGAAATAAAAGCAATATAGGGGAGTACTGCTAATACTCCCCTGGTGCTTACATTTTAATTTAAAGCGACTTAAACTAAAAACAGAACAAAGTTATGCAAAAAAAAGAAGTGTATCTACATTCGTGTAGAATTAAATTTACGGTTTTTGCACTTATGTTTTTCTTGTTTGTCGGCAGCGTGCGGGCAGACAATGATGACGATTACAAAAACACGAAGATCACGTTCAGGGTGGAAAAAATGAGACTGGATAAGGTCTTGGATTCTCTGGCTGTGCAGACAAAAGTGCAATTTTTCTACAATCATGCACAGATTGATGTACAGAAATTGATTACAATTGATGTGAAGAATCAGACATTGAGTTACGTGTTGGCCATAATTTTGGGGGACCAACCAGTAGATGTGGAGTACCAGATGAACCGGGTGATTGTTTTTAAATCCCGACCTAAGGTTGATCCGAAAGCACTGGTGCACAAAGTAAGCGGTAAGGTGATAGATGCCACTACGAAAGAATCTCTTCCGGGAGCAAGTATCGTTTTGAAAGAGCGGCCGGCGATGGGTGTTGTCACGGATATCAACGGAAAATTCTTTATCGAGGTACCGGAGGGTATTTCGGCTTTACAAGTGTCTTTTGTCGGTTATGAAAATGAAGAGCTTGCATTAACCGGTAAATTGACTGATATAGAGATCAAGTTGAGTCCGAAAGCCGAAGAGCTTGGCGACGTGGTCGTGACCGGAATGGCTCCCCGGAAGGTGGAAAGTTTCTCGGGAAGTTACGTTTCCGTGAAAGGAGAGGAGTTAAAGAAATTGAACCCGACAAATATTCTGAAAGCTTTACAGATTTTTGACCCGAGTTTCCGGATCGTGGAGAACAATAAAGCGGGATCGAATCCGAACGCTATGCCGGAGTTCCGGTTGAGGGGTGATGTGCAATTGAATCCTTCCGGGGCGAACGATTTACAGATGTTAATGGGGGATTATTCTAACCGCCCGAATATGCCGCTGTTTATACTGGATGGCTTTAAAACCACGTTACAGAGAATCGTGGATCTGGACCCGGAACGGGTAGAATCGGTAACAATCTTGAAAGATGCTTCGGCCACGGCAATTTATGGCTCCGAGGCGGCCAACGGGGTGTTGGTTTTCGAGACCAAGAAACCATTGACAGGGGCAATCAATATATCTTATTCCATGAATATGGGTGTTACGACTCCGGACTTGACCGACTATAATTTGATGAATGCGGAAGAGAAATTGGATTACGAGCTGCGGGCTGGGTTGTTTAGACCGACGGATGCAGATGATATGAATTATTATAACCATTACAAGCAGGAAATTCTGCGTGGCGTGGATACCTATTGGTTGTCAAAACCCTTGCAGACCCCCGTGACACACCGTCACTCGCTTTCAATGGAAGGTGGAGATGAGGCGTTAAGATATTCTTTGGGAGTGAATTACAGTAGTGAGCCCGGGGTGATGAAGGAATCTGATCGTACAAGTATGGGGTTGAGTCTGAATTTGCAGTATCGTCGGAAAAAATGGAATATCGGAAATCAATTGAGTCTTTCAAACACGAAAGGGAATAACTCACCTTATGGGATATTCAGTACGTATACTCGGTTAAATCCTTATTATCGGGTGAAAGATGAAGATGGCAACTACACGAAATTGATTGAACATAAAGGAGTGGGTGCGGGAACTCAACGTGTAATGGTAACGAATCCTCTTTATAATGTTCAATTTCCGTATAAAGATTTGACTGAGAATTTTAGTGTAACAGATAATCTTTCTATTGAATGTGCAATCAAAGAGAATTTGCGTGTAAATGTGGCAGCATCGTTGACTAAAGGGACGGCACGGTCTGAAAAATTCAAATCTATGAATCATACGGATTTTACAGATGAAAAAGATTTGACAAAGAAAGGGTCTTATGATAAAAGTACGGGAGAGACCTTCAGTTGGAGTTTGAATGCATCAATCAATTACAATCTGACGTTGGGCAAGCATTTGATCAGTATGTTCGGACGTTGGAATGTGGATGAGAACAAGAGTAATAATATTAGTTTATCGTCATTGGGATTTCCGAATGATAATATGACTGATTTTTTGTTCGCTTTTGAAATGAAAGAACGGGTAAATGGTTCCGAATCAACATCTCGTGCCGTGGGCGTGATCGGGCAGGTTAGTTATATGTATGATATGCGTTATTCCATGGACTTCAGTATCCGCGGGGATTTATCATCACAGTTCGGTTCGAACACGGGTATGGCACCATTCTGGTCTATCGGAGCTCGTTGGAATATGCACAAGGAGAAATGGCTGGAAAATTCATTCGTGTCTAATCTGGTGTTGAGAGGTTCTTATGGTGTCACCGGGTCGCAAAGTTATGAACCATATCAGGCCACGGAAATGTATTCTTTTAGTGATTTGATGTTCCCTTATCCGGCAACAGATGTTTTGGGTGCACAATTGAAGGGGATCGGTAACCCGGATTTAGGATGGTCTAAGACGAAAAATCGAAGTGTTGCGTTGGAATGGTCATTTTTTCAGAATCGCTTGAATTTTAGCGCTTCTTATTATAATAATTTGACTGAAAATTTGTTATTACAATATACTTTGGCTCCGTCCGTGGGCTTCAATACGATGACCATGAACGTGGGCTCTGTATTGAACGAGGGTATAGATTTGGATGTGAGCGGATTGATTATTAATGATTATGAGCATCAGATTCAATGGACCGTGGGCGTGAATGGGGCTCACAATCGGAACGTGGTAAAGAAGATTTCTAATGTATTGAAAACGATGAACGAGAAGAATAGGGAAGCAAAATTCGACGAACCCCTTCCGATTTACGAGGAAGGAAAATCGTTGAATCAAGTATTTACGGTACGTTCTTTGGGTATTGATCCGGCAACCGGACAAGAAGTTTACCTGAAACGGAACGGGGAGAAGACTTTCGTGTGGGATGCCGTGGATAAAGTCCCCATGGGAGATTCTCAACCGAAGTGGAACGGGTCTATTTCTTCTTCTTTCTTGTATAAGAGTTGGTCTGTTAATTTAGGTTTTACCTATTCTTTAGGGGCGCGTACTTATAATCAAACGTTAGTTGACAAGATTGAAAATTCAAGTGTCGCTTATAATTTAGATCGACGGGCAATAAAAGCACGTTGGTCGAGGGATAACCGGGATGCAAAATATAAATCAATCAAACTCATCGGTAATAGTACTCCGCAAAGTAGTCGTTTCTTGCAGAAAGAGAATAAATTAACATTCTCTTCAATTTCGGTAGGTTATCGTTTCGATCCTAAGCGCTTCAAGTTCTTGCAGGCTTGTCGGGTTGGGAGTTTGTCGTTGAATGCAGCCATGAATGATATTGCTGTGATTTCGACGATAAGACAAGAGAGAGGTCTTGAATATCCGTTTGCCCGGAGTTTTAATTTGTCCTTATCCGTGTTGTTTAATTAAAGTATAAGGAGGAACATACAATGAAAAAAATAGTATTAGCGTGTAGTTGGATCGTTGTGATGGCTGTATCCGCTTGCTCGGATTGGGTGGATGTTAGTCCGAAAACAGATGTGAAAAGTGAGGATTTTTTCACCTCGGAAGATGGGTTTAAAAGTGCCTTGATCGGAATTTATGGCCGAATGACGAATACGTCATTATATGGGGGACATATGACCTTCAATTTTATGGAGAAATTGGTACAACGGTATGATAATAACACAGATTCGAAAGAAGTTCGAGCCAAAATATATGATTATAAAAATCAGAGTGATCCGAAAAATACCTTAGCGGCAATTTGGAGTGCCATGTATCAGGATATAGCCAATATCAATAACTTGTTGGCAAATTTGGAGACAAACGGGGGAAACATCAAGACCAAGGGATATTGGGAGATGATTAAAGGAGAAGCTTTGGGATTGCGGGCTTTCCATTATTTTGACTTGTTAAGAATGTGGGGGCCGATTTATTTGCAGGATTCAACCGCCAAGGCTGTTCCTTTTCGGGATAAATTTAATTCAGATAAAGTGGCACCCATGGCGGCAAATGAGTTGGCTCACCGAATACTGGATGATTTGCATGAGGCTGAGAAGTTATTGGTAAATGATAAAATGGACTACAGTTATGATTTTTCCAATCTTTTTGAGGCACAACGGAATTACCGGATGAATAAATATGCCGTGAAAGCCCTTATGGCTCGTGTTTATTTGTGGATGGGAAATAAAACCATGGCAGCGACTTATGCCCGGGAAGTAATTAATGATTGTGGGTTAAAATTGCTTCGGGATAATCAGAAAGACGTGACTTTACATGATGAAACGCTTTTCGGTTTGTCAATGTATAACATGAGTGAAAAGTTGAAAGATTCATGGAAAAGTGTACTTCCTTTTAATAGAGAACTATGGATCACGGATGAAAATCGATTGACAGTTTTTGAATCTATGACTTGTGGCATTAATGATATCCGCTATAAGAATGGTTTCGGTTTTATTCATGGAGATAATCAAAATATGTGTCGGAAATATTTGGGAGAAGATTCTTTCTATGATGAAAATATCCCGTTGATCCGTCTTTCCGAAATGTATTACATTCTAGCAGAATCGGTTTCTTTGGAAGAGAGCGTGCAATATATCAATAAAGTTCGTAACACGAGAGGTATTTCCCGTACGTATGACGTTAATTACAGTAGTGCTTTTACGGAAGATTACAGGAGAGACGTACTACTGAAAGAATACCAGAAAGACTTCTTTGCAGAAGGTCAATTCTTCTATTTTTTGAAACGACATAATTACGAGACATTTTATCGTTGCCCGGTGGAGAAGATGCTTTATTATGTGTTCCCGATTCCGGACGATGAAGTCGAGTATGGAACCATGACAGGGGAATGATTATCATGTAACTAAAATATAGAATATGATGAATAAATATATTTATATAGGTTTCTTGTTTCTTCTGCTGGGTTGCCAAAAAGAGGGAATAGTAAGTTTTGAACAAGAAAAAGATTGTATTCAATTTCATTATAACGTGGAAAAGAATGAAATGACATACGAATATAATTTTGCGGAACAATTTATCGGGAGTGGGTGGAATGTTGCTTATCTCGGTGATTCAATTTCCAGGGATACGATCTCGCTGTTTCTATCTTTGATGGGACATGCGGCAGATGTTGATCGGGAATTTAAGTTGAAGGGAGTTCCAATTGTTGATTTGGATACCTTACCTTTGGCAATGGTGGAATTTTATCCTTCTTACATTTTTAAGGCCAACCGTTTGATCGATACTATTCAGATTGTTTTGATTCGTCCGGATAAAAGGGGGAGATATGGATTGGGGGTTACATTCGATTTGGAGGATGGAAATTCGATTTTTGATACGGGTGCGGAAGAGTTGAGCGTGTATCGGTTAATGATTTCCGATCGTTACGAAAAACCGGGACAATGGGATATGCGTGCGGATTACACGGGCGAGTTTTCTGAGGAGAAATATGCATTTATGGTGACAGTTCTTCAGGTTCAATTCGACATATATAATGATTGGGGTACGGATAATCAGACTTTGCGTGATGCTTTAGAGACGTTTAATCGTGAAAATCCGGATCATCCAAAAGATTTCACTTTTCCCGTGTGGACAAAACCGACTTGGTGGGATAATAACAATGGAGCCGGGACCTATCTAGGCGAGTTTTCTGAAGAGAAGAAAGAATTTGTAATCAATGTTATTGGTGCGGGTAGTTTTGTCCCATGGGCACCGTGGGTACGGTTGATGCCGCAACTGAAAAAGGCTTATGAGGATTATAACGCAGCTCATCCGGATGAGCCGTTACCATTCCCACCTTTCCCAGAGGTTCCGGAAGAACCGGAAAAAGATAAGTAAAATATAGAAATTGATAAAAATCTAGAACGATGATGAAGAAGATTTATATATTGGGAATTATCGCTTTTATTCTAGCCGGGTGCTATGAAGATAAAGGTAATTATGACTACAAAAAGGTGAACGACCTAGTATCTATAACTTTCACGCCAGAGCCTACTATTGCGGAATACTCGTATAATTACAAGTATAGACAGCCTGCTCTAGATACATTGAAGGTTACTTATTCTCCCGTGATAACTCAGTCTGAAGTTGATGGCGGGAGTAATTTGGAGTACCAGTGGATAACATGGAAAACCGTGAATGATGAAACCGTGTATGATACGGTTTTCTCAAAAGATTTATTGCTAAAATATCCTCCCAAGAAGAGTACGAAATATGAACCTCTATTCCGGGTAATCGATCATTCAACAGGAATCGAGTATTATCAGAAATTTAGTATGAAGACTGAGGTACCTTTTGTAAATAGCTGGTTTGTCCTGCATGGACAACCGGGAGATCGGAAATTAGCCGTGGTAGAAGGTGTAAATGAAGTGAGTGAGGAACCTAATATTATATATGATGTTTATGAAGATGCATGGGGGGTGCGTAGATATCAAGGTGCAACGAGTTTACTTTACACCATGGATGGGAATGATTATTCGGGGATTTGTGAGTTTATTGTAGTTATACAACCGGATAGTTGTTCGTATATGCACGCTTATGATTTGGTTGTTAGGAAAGGATTTGAATCGATGATCCCCAATGTTACTCCCAGGCCTCGTTTGGCTTATGGTTTAAGTAGTGAAATCCCGGGTACCAGTTCTGGTATAATTGTTGATCAGGCCGGACATTTTTATTGGGCCAGAGGATATGGTTGGTATTATAGCGTGAAGACAAATGAAGAAACGAAGGACTATATTGTGGATAAAATATTTTTGGCAAGAAGTTCTTATGTAACTGTATGGGATAAGGTTCATAAGCAGTTTATGTATTATGCGCTGTCGCAAAACCCTTCAATTTGGGATAGACCGATTGAACGACCGGTTGTCAAGGAGGATAATCAGGCGGCACTGACATTATTTGATAAAGGTGTGTTTAAAGAAGATGAGTGGAAAAATCAGGATGTACTCTATATGGGACAAGGGAATAGTGATATGTCAGAGGAAGGAGTGCTTATTGTGGCGAGGGATACGACAAATTATACGGTGTACCAAATTGGATTTAATGGGCAAGGGGGAAATTCTTTTATAGAAGTGGTCAAGACCCCAGCTTTGAAGATGAAGTTAGAGGAAAATTCACAATTTGCGACTTCCGTGGCCTTTAAAGATCAAATTTTCTATACTCGGAATAGTGCTGTTTATTTATATAATCTGGTGAGTGGAGAGGAGATCTATTTATATGATGCCGGAGGACCGATTACGAAATTGCAATTTAGAATGGCTAGGGAGTATGATGAAGGGTATGGTACGGTTGATGCAAATAAGAGATTGGCTGTTGTGGTGAACAATCCGGATGGAACAGGAGAATTGCATGATGTTTTTCTGGATGCAGCAGGTGATATTGAAAGGACGATGATTCATACAGGATTCGGGCCGATTCAGGATATTATTTTCTCGGCACCGGGAGTTAGACATTTATAAACGAAATACAGATGAATAGTTTGAAAGTAATAATGTTTGTTTTTTCCCTTTTCCTCGTGGGCTCGGCCTTCGGGGAAGGGAAAAAATTTAAGATCGGTGGAGAGGCTTTCGAGTTGACAGAAGGAAAAATGTTGGTTATCGTTAACCGGGTGGATCGGGTGGATACTTTGGCTAGTGGTCCGATCACGGGGGGAAAATTCGTGTTGGAAGGTGAAATCGAAGAGCCTTGTGTCGCTTTACTTAAAGTGGCTGAATATGATGGCGGATTTGTTTTCCTTTTGGAATCGGATGTGCCTTACGAAATGCGGTTATGGAAAAACAAGCGGGAGGAGATCAAGGGGGGAAAGCTACAAGGAGAGTTGAATACTTACATGGCCATCGTGGACAAAACGAATAAAGAAATGGAGAAAATGAAAGCAGAGATCAAGAAAGCTTCTGCCGAGAAACATTTCAGAACAGCCAGCGAGTTACAAGGTAAATTGGAGAAAGCTCGGGATAAAGCTCAAAAGGAGTTGGATGCATTAGTCGAGAAGAATAAGGATAACATTTTTGCCGCTTATATCCAGACGTTGGGAATGGGGAGGATGGATTTACCTGCTTTGAAAAATTGTTATCAACGGCTTTCCGAAAAAGCTCGTCAGTTGGAACCGGGAAAACAGGTGGCTGCTCGCATTGCTGCTTTGGAACAAGTGGGCGTTGATGCCGTGGCCCCGAATTTCACCTTGAGTACTCCCGA
>NZ_QUHC01000027.1 GCF_003479425.1 Odoribacter sp. AF15-53
CCTTCCAGTTCGGGTTCGAAGATATCGTTAACAATGTTGAGCGAGTAGACGGGTTGCAGCAAGTGATAATTTTCGCCACAGTCTATTTGTCGGGCGTAAGCTTTCGAGGCATTGAACAAAACTCGTTGTTTGAACTCGGGGGACCAGATCATCTGCATCTCGACGATGAACTGGCGGCCCACTTTATCTTTACAACGCACGTCCACGATGCTGTTCTTGCGTAATGGATTTTCCGGTACCATTTCCGATGGGAGGTACTCGATATCGGTGATGTCCTCTCCGGGAGCGAGCGGGAGCAGGGCATTGAGTAAACTCATCACCAAGTCGGGATGTTCGCCGAATACGTGTTTAAAAGTCAGGTCTGCCTTTGGGTTCAAGTATCTCATGATGCATCGTTTTAATCTGTGGTTCAATAACTACAAAATTAGCGAATTAAATTGTTTTTTACTATCTTTAGCCCGAAAATATATATTTATCGAATGAAGAAATTTGGCGTTATTATATTCTTCTGTTTGACGACCTTGGGAGTGTCGGCACAATGGAATACGGCGAGTATGTTGCGTGCGGGAAAAAGTGCGATCATGTTTGATGATTACGTGAGCGCGATTGAAAATTTCAATAATATTATACGGATAAAGCCTTATTTGTCGGAGCCCTATTTTTTTCGGGGATTGGCGAAGTTGAACTTGGATGATTTCGAGGGGGCTATACGGGATTACACGGAGGCGATCGAGTTGAACCCGAATTATTTTCACGCTTACATGTACCGGGGGATTGCTTATCACAACATGAAGCAATACGAGGATGCCATGAATGATTACAATATGGCGATCTCGATTAACCCGGGTGAAGCTTACGCGTTTGCCAACCGGGCGATCACGGAGGCGGATATGGGGGATTACAAGGCTGCCGAGAAGGATTATTCTAAAGCGTTGATTATAGATAAGAATTTGTTGCCGGCTTATTTGAACCGGGCGATTATGCGGGAGAAACTCGATGATCTGGACGGGGCGATCGAGGATTGTAATATGGCTATCCGGTTGAATATGTTCTCGGATGATGCTTACGGGTTGAGGGGGTATCTGAGATTCCAGGAGAAAGAGTACCGTGAAGCGATCGAGGATTATAACAAGGCTTTGAAAATAAACCCGAATAATAAACGGATTTTGATGAGCCGTGCCATTGCCTGGTACGAGTTGAAAAAGTATCCGGAAGCGATGGCCGATTACACGGAGGTGTTGAAGGTGGATAGTACGTATGCTTATGCTTATTATAACCGGGCTTTGCTGAGATCGGAGATCGGAGATTATAATAACGCTATTCATGATTTTGACCAGGTGTTGGAAATGAACCCGGATAATATATTGATTTATTTCAACCGGGGATTGTTGAAGATGGAGATCAAGGATCTGGAGGGTGCTTATAATGATTTCTCGCAGAGTATTTCGATTTACCCGGATTTCGTGAAGGCTTACTTGGCGAGAGCCTCGGTGAGTGCCGATATGAATGATTATGCATCAGCCCAGAAGGATCAGTACAAGGCTGACGAGATTATGGAGCGTTACAAGAAGATGAAGGATGGAGATAAGAATGCACTCGTGGACACGACGGAGAATTTCCGTCGCCTGATTGATATCAATTCCCGGAATGATCGCATGAAAGACGTGATTAACGGGCGTTTGCAGGATAAGAACGTGATTATCGAGTTACAGGATATGTTTATCGTGCAATATCTGGCACTGGATACTTTGCGAAAAGGGAAGGTGCAGTATTTCGACAAGCGAATCATGAAGTTTAACCAGGATCATAATTATAATCCGGCTTTGACGGTGTCGAACAAGAGATTTAATTACCCGAGAGAGTTCGAGAATAATTATATAGAGACGCTATCGACAGATATCCGGAAGGATCGGAGTAACACGGATGCGTTGTTGTTACGCGGGGCGTTGTACTTGAACCGGGGAGATTACACGAAGGCAATCGAGGATTTCAAGGCCGTGTTGGAACGGGACCCGAAACATTTGTTCGCATTGATGAATCTGGCAAGTGCACGTTCGCGGATGTACGATTACATCGAATCCATTGAGGAAAAGACTTCCCGTGTCGTGGGTGAGGAGGAGAAGATAAAACGGACGGTGGATTATTCTCTGGTGCTGGAGGGAAATAACAAGTGCCTAGAAATAGACCCGGATTTCGTGTTTGCCATGTTTAATATTGCTAACGTGTACGCGAAGAGCGGTAAGATTCAAGAAGCGATTGATATGTACACGAAAGTGTTGTCCTTGGATAAGGATATTGCCGAGGCTTATTATAACCGGGGGCTACTTCATATATACCAGGGAAACAGGAGTGCGGCTAACGTGGATTTGAGTAAGGCCGGGGAGCTTGGATTGACAGATTCTTATAGCGTGATCAAGCGTTATTGTTCCGTGGAGGAGTAATAACGTTTGACCAGTTGCAGGTCAGAGGGTTACAAGTTTTTAATTCGCCATTCTTTGGGATAATAGTTATTTAGTCGGTTACCGACTTCTTTAACCCAACCGAGTCCGACGCCTTTGTAGGTGATGAGTATCCATTCTCCCTGGGGGGCGTCAAAGCGGAAATCTTCTTTTCGCAAGAATTGGAGCGCGGTGGGGAGGTCTACTTCCTGACGGGTGGTATGTTGATGTCGCAATCTGTGGTAGAGTGCCAGTGCGTGAGCGGGTTTAGTTTTGCCTTTAATGTTTTCCCCGATCTCGCAACCTTTGTAAAGGACACCTACTTGCGTGCTTAAATATTGTATGAAGTCGGCGTGTTGTTTCGGGATGATTCCGAGTGTTTCTCCTGCTAGATAAGGGGTATACCGGGTTAAATCCGGTAACAACGGGAGAATGTCTGCCGGGAGTTTGACTGTCGGGGATTGAGAGGTACGTTTATCTTTTTTCAGGGAAAAAGGAGTGCCGTCATTCTTTTGGATAACACACATGAACAAGCCTTCGCCGTCCGTTTGGTGCGGGTAGAAATGATACCCGTGGAGAGGGGGGCGGGTGGGTACGATGGTGGGGTAGTTATGCCGGATTTCAACGGGTGATGCGTCGAAAGTATCAAGAATCCAGTTGAGAATCCCCTCGTTTTCTCCGGGGTTATAGGTGCAGGTGCTGTACACGAGATGTCCTCCGGGGGTTAGTGTATCCCAAATATCGGAAATGATTCGTTTCTGGCGTTCCTCGCATAGTCGCAAGTTGTTTTCGCTCCATTCGGAAATGGCTTTCTCGTCTTTTCGAAACATGCCTTCGCCGGAACAGGGGGCATCCACGAGTACGAGATCGAACGCTCCTTTCAGCTTGGTGAATCGACCGGGATCACTGCTGGTGACAATAACGTGGTCACATCCCCACTTGATGATGTTTTCTTTGAGAATGGTGGCTCTTGATTTGATGACCTCGTTAGAAATTAATAATGAATTTTCTGGCAGGCAGGTTGCCAGTAACGTGGATTTCCCGCCCGGGGCCGCGCATAAGTCTAAGGCCCGGATCGGTTGGCTCCCGGCGATTTGTTGAAGTACGGTCTGTAAGAACATGGAGGAGGCTTCCTGGACGTAATAGGCTCCCCCGTGCAAGAGCGGGTCGAGCGTGTAGACCGGGCGTTCTTTTAAGTAATAAGCATCACTGCACCAGGGTATCTGCTTGTCTATCAGTTCCGGGAACGGGAGTTGGAGGCCCATTTTCAAGGGATTAAGGCGAATGGTTGACGGGGATGGGTTGTTCAACGCTTCGAAAAAGGCTTTCGATTCATTCCCCAAGAGTCGGGTCATTCGTTCGGTAAATGCTGGTGGCAGTGAAATCATAAACATTTTGGATTAGGAGCACAAAGATAGTAAAAAGTGAGGATTAATTTCTGTATCTTTGCCATGTAAACCTTGAAAAGTGAAGTGATATGAATAACAGGATTTATCCTATCGGTATACAGAATTTCGAGAAAATCCGCAAGGACGGGTACGTGTACGTGGACAAGACTGCGTTGATTTATCAGTTGGTGAAGTCGGGAAGTTATTATTTTCTCAGTCGTCCGCGGCGTTTCGGAAAGAGTCTGTTGATCTCCACTTTACAGGCTTATTTCGAGGGAAAGAAAGAACTTTTCAAGGGATTGGCAATGGAGACTTTGGAAAAAGAGTGGGTGAAACGGCCTATATTGCATCTGGATTTGAATATCGAGAAGTATGATACCCGGGAAAGTCTGGATAATATTTTGGAGAAAACGTTGGCCGGTTGGGAAAGTCTTTACGGGGCGAACCCGTCTGAACGTTCTTTCTCGTTGCGGTTTGCCGGTATCATACAACGGGCCTGCGAACAGACGGGGCACCGGGTGGCGATCCTGGTGGATGAGTACGATAAGCCCATGTTGCAGGCTATCGGAGACGAGGAACTGCAAAAGTATTACCGGAACACGTTGAAGCCTTTTTATGGGGTGTTGAAGACGATGGATGGTTGTATCAAGCTAGGTTTTTTGACGGGCGTGACTAAATTCGGTGAAATCAGCGTGTTCAGTGATCTGAATAATTTGATGGACCTGTCGATGGATCGTCGTTATATAGCTCTTTGCGGGATCACGGAAGAGGAGTTGTATGGTAATTTCGAGGAAGATATTCATCGGTTAGCCGCGGCACGGGGGATGACGAATGAAGAGACGTGCATTGAGTTAAAAGAGTGTTATGACGGTTACCATTTCACGCATAATGTTCCCGGAATATATAATCCTTTCAGTTTGCTTAATACTTTTAGTAAACTGGAGTTCGGTAATTACTGGTTCGAAACCGGAACTCCGACTTATCTTGTGGAATTACTGAAACGCAATCATTATGATTTGGAACGTATGGCCAACGAAGAGACCGATGCGGATGTGCTTAACAGTATTTACGGGGATGAAAGTCCGATTCCGGTGATTTATCAAAGTGGTTATCTCACGATAAAGGATTACGATCGCCGCTTTGGTATTTATCGGTTAGGTTTTCCCAATCGAGAGGTAGAGGAAGGATTTATCAAGTTTTTATTGCCTTTTTATACTCGGATGAACAAAGTGGAGGCTCCATTTGAAATACGGAAGTTTGTAAATGAAATAGAGACTGGGCAACCTGATGCTTTTTTCCAACGTCTCGGTAGTTTTTTTGCTGATACGCCTTACGAATTGGCTCGGGATTTGGAAGTTCATTATCAGAATGTGCTTTTTATTGTATTTAAGCTTGTCGGTTTTTACGTGCAGGTAGAGAATCATACCTCGGAGGGATGGGTGGATTTAGTTTTGCAAACGGATAAGTTTATTTACGTGATGGAATTCAAGCTGGACGGGACCGCGGAAGAAGCCCTTCGACAAATTAACGAGAAGCATTACGCTCGACCCTTTGAGGCTGATTCCCGGAAGTTGTTCAAGATCGGTGTTAATTTTAGCAAGGAAACACGTAATATAGAGAAATGGTTAGTGGAATAGATTTGTAATAGTAAATGGATATGGAGGTTCGTGAGAGTTTTAGTTTGAAGAAATTTAATACGTTTGATATAGAGGTTGCGTGTAAGTATTTTGTTGAATGTGAGCGGGAGGAGGAATTGTTGGAGTTCGTGCGGTCTTACGAGTTGAACCCGGAAGAGGTTTTGATTCTGGGAGGAGGAAGTAATTTCTTGTTTACGGAGGATTTTGACGGGGTGGTTTTTTACCCGACGATGCAAGGATGCGAGGTTGTGGGTGAGGATGGGGATGACGTGTATGTTCGCGTGGGGAGTGGTGTCGTGTGGGATGATTTCGTGGCGTGGGCCGTGGAGCACGGGTATGGTGGGGTGGAGAATCTTTCGCTGGTGCCCGGACACGTGGGGGCAACACCGGTTCAGAATATCGGGGCCTATGGGATGGAGGTCGGAGAGAGCATCGTGAGCGTGGAGGCCGTGGATATCGTGAAAGGGGAAAAGGTGACGATAGATGTTGTCACTTGTCGTTTTAGTTACCGGGATTCTATATTTAAGCACGAATGGAAGAATCGCTTTGTGGTGACGTACGTGACTTTCCGTTTATCCAAGAGACCGGTGTTTCGGTTGCATTATGGAAGCGTGCACGACGAGGTAATCCGTTTGGGAGATATTTCGTTAAAAACGATACGGCAGGCTATAATTCGTATCCGTGAAGCCAAACTACCGGATGTGAAGGTGCTGCCAAATGCCGGGAGTTTTTTCAAAAATCCGCTTGTGGAGCGTGCTTTTGCCGATTCTTTGATCGAGAAGTATCCTTCTTTACCCGTGTACCCCGTGGATGAAGATCACGTGAAATTGGCCGCCGGGTGGTTGATCGAATTTGCCGGATGGAAGGGGAAAGTCATCGGACACGCCGGGGTTCACGAGAAACAGGCATTGGTACTGGTGAATACGGGAGGGGCGACTGGCATAGAAATTGCACATTTGGCTAACGAGATAAAAAAATCCGTGTTTCTCCAATTCGGGGTTTGGTTGGAAGCGGAGGTAAACGTTATTTGAATGAAAAAAAGTTTATAAAGTCCATAAAGTTTATAAAGTCTATAAGGTCATGGACCCCTGCGGGGCGCTTTGTTTACGGCAGCTAGTGCTGCCAAATCACGAAATAAACCCAGTGCGGTTGGAATCTAAAATTTAAAATTTGAAATCTAAAATTAGAAAGGGATGGTAAAATATACGGAAGAGATAAACATTCGGGGACATTACACGGATTTACAGGGACGATTGATCGTGAAATCACTTTGTGATTTATTTAATGACGTGGCAAACGTGCAGACTTATGCGTTAAAGGTGGATGTACCCAGGTTGAACGCACAAGGGTTGACTTGGATGTTGCATAAGTTGCATATTTTGTTTAACCGGATGCCGGGACAAGGTGAGAACGTGATTCTGGAAACCTGGCCTTCGGGGATTGACCGTCTGTTCGCTATCCGGGATTTTAGGATGTTATCCGGGACGGGGGATGTGTTGCTTCGGGCGACTTCCGAGTGGATGGTGATTGATTTGAATCGTCGTCGTCCGGTACGCTTGCCGGCTTGCGTGACGGAAACCGCGGCATTTTGTGTGGATGAACCCCGGGAAATGGCTTTCGAGCTGGATACGAAGAAGATGCCGGAGGTATTCGAGAGCACCCGTCTGTTTACGGCTACCTATGATAATATAGATTTCAACAAGCATGTCACTCAGGCAACGTACGTGCGTTGGGTGACGAATTCATTGCCGTATGAATTTTTGAAAGATCATGAGATCGCGGAGTTGGAGATCGTTTACGAGCATGAGGTTTTGCCGGATAGTACGGTATGCGCGGGATGTCACGTGGAAGAAGAGGGAGAGCGGGTGAAAGTGTATCACCGGGTGAGGAATGAAGAGCTGGATAAAACGCATTGTTTTGCGGTTAGTTTCTGGAGAAAACGGGAGGGGAGTTTGTAACGTGAAGTTTGTAGTGTAAGTCTCATAGATCGTGGGAAATGAATTTTCTATATAAAAAATACGGTCTATTTGTTTTGTGATAACGAGAAAATGCCGTATATTTGCACCGTTAAAAAATGCCCAAGTGGTGAAATTGGTATACACGCTACTTTGAGGTGGTAGTGGCCGTTCGGCTGTGCAAGTTCGAGTCTTGTCTTGGGCACCACAATATAGAAGAATCCGTTGATTTACAACGGATTCTTTTTTTGTAGAACGAAAATTGTCTATCTTTGGCGCATGGAAAAGCAAATAGAGGAATTGTTTAGGAGCTATTCGGGGAAAACACTCTTGAACGTGGAGCCATTACCTGTTTCCGGGTCTGCTCGGAGGTATTATCGGGTGTACACGGGAGACAGAACTTACGTGGCCGTGTATCATGAAAACTTACGGGAAAACCAGTTGTTCGTGGATTTCACGCGACATTTTAAACAATGCGGGTTGCATGTGCCGGAGGTATATCATGTTTCTGATGATGGATGTAGTTATTTGCAGGATGATTTGGGGCGTGACATGTTGCTGGATGTCGTGAAGCGGGAGCGTGAGGGTGCGTTTTTGTGTGACCATACGATGCTTTTGTATCGAAAGGCTTTGTCTGAATTATTGAGATTTCAATTGATTGGGGGAGAGGGGTTAGATTACACGAATTGCTTGCCTCGTCCCGTGTTTGATGAGCGGTGTATCCGGTGGGATTTGAATTATTTCAAGTATTGTTTTTTGAAATTAGCGGCCGTGGAGGTGGACGAGGAGCGGTTGGAAAATGATTTTGATCAATTGGTGATGACGTTGATGACTGCGAGAACGGATAGTTTCATGTTCCGGGATTTTCAATCGAGAAATATCATGGTGGTTGATGATGAAGTTTATTTCATCGATTATCAAGGAGGACGCCAGGGGGCGTTACACTATGACGTGGCTTCGCTGTTGTATGATGCTATCGTGGAGCTTCCGGAAGAGCAGAAAGAAGAGCTTTTGAGTTTTTATATCAAGGAACTGGCGGTTTATCGGAGGGAAGAGGCTGAAACGTTCCGGGAAAAGTATTATCATTTTGTATTGATTCGGTTGTTACAAGCCATGGGAGCTTTCGGCTTGCGAGGATTGCACGAGGGGAAAACTCATTTTGTCGATTCTATCGTTCCCGGATTGCAAGGAATTATAGGGTTGTTCGAGTCCGGAAAATTGAATGAGGAATATGCCGAGATTCAACGAACTATCAGAATGGCTTTTAAAAAATACTTTGTACCTTTGCGCGCTGAAAGTAATGAATAACTATTAAAATAAGAACACAGATATGAATACTGTTGCAGAACAAGTAGCGTCACATTTGCTACAAATCAAAGCGATTAAATTAGAGCCTAATCATCCCTTCACGTGGGCTTCCGGGTGGAAATCCCCGATCTATTGCGACAACCGGAAAACGTTGTCTTACCCGGAGGTACGTACTTATATCCGGGATCAATTCGTGAAATTGATCAAGACCAAATACCCGCAGGTGGAATTGATTGCCGGTGTTGCTACCGGGGCTATCGCGCAGGGTGCTTTGGTTGCTCAGGAGTTAGGTTTGCCATTCGTGTACGTGCGTTCTGCCGCAAAGAATCATGGATTGGAGAATTTGATCGAGGGTGAATATAAAGCCGGTCAGAAAGTGGTGGTGGTTGAAGATTTGATTTCTACCGGGGGGTCCAGTTTACAGGCCGTGGAGGCTTTGCGAAATAGTGGATGCGACGTGCTGGGTATGGTCGCTATTTTCACTTACGGGTTCCAGAAAGCGATTGATAATTTCACGAATGCTCATTGCGTGTTGGATACCTTGAGTGATTATAATGCGATGATTGATTTGGCTCAGAAAACCGGGTACGTGCAAGAGAATGAGGTTGCTAAATTGAAAGAATGGCGCGTTAGTCCAGAGTCTTATAAGTAGTAGGGGTTTTCTGTATTAAATAAGTGAATATGTCAACACGAGTTATTAGCGATATACAGAAAATCGATAGCCCTATTGCAGACGTGTACTCGTTTCTTTCGGATTTTTCTAAGATCGGGAGGTTGATCGAGACGGCTCGCCAGATGGGAGCCGGACAGCAAATGTCCGAGATTTCTGATAAAATTGAAAATGTTGTTACCACGGAGGACACGTGTACGTTTTTGGTAAAGGGACTTGGCGAGATGGGGGTAAGGATCGTGGAGAGAGAGGAACCTAAATTGATAAAGTTGGAAGGGGACGGAAGTGTACCTTTTAATTTTGAAGTATGGATTCAATTGCTGGATAATGGTCCTTATGATACCCGATTGAGAATTACGGTAGAAGCTGATTTGAACATGATGATGAAGATGTTGTTGAAGGGAAAGTTGGAGAAAGGGATCAATCAGCTGGCAGAAGGTTTATCGAAAATTCCTTATGGATATATGCGTTAATAAAAAAGCTCTTCAAACGAAGAGCTTTTTTATTATTTGGATAGATCATCAAAATCAATGTCATCAAATTTGTTTATCTCAACTTCTTCATGAACTGCTAGTGTCTCCCCGTTAAGAGCTGCTTTGATGTAAGCAACAGCGTCGTCGAGCCCTTCTGCAAATTTATCAAAGTCTTCTTTATATAAAAAGATCTTATGCTTTTCGTAACTTTGAGAACCGTCTTTTTCGAGTTTCTTTTTACTTTCAGTAATCGTTAGATAGTAATCGTTATTACGGGTAGCTTTTACATCGAAAAAATAAGTCCTTTTCCCTGCTCTCACCGGTTTTGAATAGATCTCATCCCGATCATTCATTTCCATACCTTCATTCTTTTCGTAACCTTCCATGTTAAATTAAAATTATTAATTAGACTTTGCGTCTCAAAAGTAGGAAAAATAATATAACAACGTCTATTTTTGTAATATTTTTTTGTTGTTGGTTATCAATATCTTACTTTAATGGAAACGTTTTAAAAAGATTGGTTATGTTTATATTGTATATATTTGATTGATACACAATAACTTGAATCTATCTAGTGAGGTGAAAATGTATCTACTTTTACATGCTGTTTTTATGAAATGTATTTTGCAACATGAACTGTAGATGGGATGATACGTAATAATGATAACCGTTTTGTTACCTCGTGTTGCTTGATTGTTGTACAAAACGAATAAAACCGTATCTTTGTATGTTTTAAATTAGTAAATTTCAGACAATGGAGACAGTAGTAAGTGGAATTCGGCCCACGGGTAATCTGCACCTGGGGAATTATTTTGGAGCGGTAAAGAATTTTCTTAAAATGCAAGACGAGTATAAATGTTTCTTTTTTATAGCCGATTGGCATTCGTTGACAACGCATCCTCGTCCGGGTAATGTGGTGGAAAATGTGCGGAAAATTCTGGCAGAATATCTCGCTTGTGGTTTGGATCCGGAAAAGGCGACTATTTATGTGCAAAGTGATATCAAGGAAATCCTCGAATTATATTTATTCTTAAACATGAATGCTTATCTCGGCGAGTTAGAGAGAACAACCACGTTTAAGGAAAAAGCCCGGAAACAACCTGATAACGTGAATGCCGGATTGTTGACTTACCCGACGTTAATGGCGGCGGATATTATCATACATAAGGCCCATAAAGTTCCGGTGGGAAAAGATCAGGAACAGAACATGGAAATGGCCCGGAAATTCGCCCGGCGTTTTAACACGATATACGGGTATGAGTTATTTCCCGAACCGCAATCTTTTTCTTACACGGGAGAGGGGATCAAAATACCGGGATTGGATGGTTCCGGGAAGATGGGAAAGTCGGAAGGAAATGCAATATATCTGTTCGATGATGCGGCGACCATTCGCAAAAAGGTGATGAAAGCCGTGACTGATAGTGGTCCAACAGTACCCAATAGTGACAAACCGGAGGTTATTCAGAATTTGTTTACTCTGCTGGATGTTGTTTCTTCCAAAGACACGTATGATTATTTTAACGAGAAGTATAATAATTGCGAGATTCGTTACGGAGATTTGAAGAAGCAATTGGCCGAGGATGTGATTAATTTCTGTGCCCCGATTCGGGAACGTATTTTGGATTACGCGTCTAATGTTGATTATTTAGATAAAGTAGCAGCCCTGGGAGCGGAAAAAGCTCAGGCCAGTGCCCAGACGACCATTAAGGAAGTTCGTAAACTTATTGGTTTTCGCTAGTAGAAAGTGTAAACTAGATTGAAAGTTGGATATGTAAAAGTCATTTTCAATTTTCAATTTTCAATTTTCAATTGTATGTACGAGTATATTAAAGGTGAATTAGTGGAGGCAACTCCGGCAAATGCCGTTGTTGATTGTGGAGGAGTGGGCTATTATATTAATATTTCAGTGAATACTTATTCTAAGATAGCTTCTCAGGCGCGAGTGCTACTTTATATTCATCAAATTGTCCGAGAGGATGCTCATTTATTGTATGGGTTCTTTTCCAAAGAGGAGAGAAGTCTGTTTCGTTCGTTGATTTCGGTTTCCGGAATAGGGGCTAATACTGCGAACGTGATGTTGAGTTCAATGACGGTGGAAGAGATTACGGGGGCAATTCTGACCGAAAATGTTAATGCAATAAAAAGTGTGAAGGGGATTGGTGCGAAGACTGCTCAGCGAGTGATTATCGAGTTGAAAGACAAGGTCGGTAAGGAAGGTGTATCTGTCGAAGGGGTGGGTTTTGCTTCGAATGCGGTGCGAGAAGAGGCGCAAGCAGCTTTGATCATGTTGGGATTTGCTCGTGCTCAGGTTGTGAAAACACTGGACAAGATTTTAGCATCCGAAAAGGTGGATTCTGTGGAAAGTTTAATCAAGCTGGCATTGAAACATCTCTAGTAAAGATTATATTGTTTTTAGAATATGTCGCATCAGCATGAATTTGTTGATGCGATTTTCATTTCCGGTTAATACTTGGGTAATTCTGGCATGAGTTTACTTCGGTTTACTGTAAACTTTTTTCAGGATAATACGCGCAGAAATTCGGGAGAAGACAGGGAACAATTTCGAATCATCCTCGAATTACCTTCGAATCAAAGACGTTCGGGGACGTCTTTGATTTGTGGGAACAAGGGAGGCGATCGTGTTCTTCCCGGGTAATGGTCCGGCAGTAACTTGGTATTTCCCGCATGTTAGCCGAGAAAAACTGCATTTACAATTAACTGTCGAGCAGTAAGTTGTAAAAAAAA
>NZ_QUHC01000028.1 GCF_003479425.1 Odoribacter sp. AF15-53
AAGGGTCAAAGTCGCGTGGCTTTTCCAACCTATAGCAATTTTCACTAATTCTAGATAAACTCATTAAAATATAAATTTATTTTCTAGGCACACTCTTAAAAAATTTATGCATTTCACTATAGGTACAATTCCGTCCATCTTTCTCTTTTGAAATCATAGATTTATTTGCATTACGTAATGCTTTCTCGAAATTTCCTCCATGATCACACAAAAAATCATGCAACCCCCCACTCTTAATAAAAAACTTCTCAGTCTTATCATATCCACAAAGAGTATTCAATTCCCTTACAATATCATTAGATTCGCGATATTCTTTTGTTGTACACTTAAAATGATAAAGGAACCACATTTCTATACATCTTTCATTTTCAAAAAATTCTATATAGCACTTATTTTTCGTTGTTTGATTATATTTATTCTTCAATTTATAATAATCAAAGCGATTTTTACCTTCTTTCTTATTATCCATATCAATAAGGACATACACTGAATCATACCCCAAAACAGTGCACTCCTTTATACTTTTCTCCAATTGCGCCATAGAGGTATGCTTGGGAAGTTTGGGAACAATATTTACCCTTATAAAGTCACTAAGAGAATTCAAATAATACTTTTCTGTTATTCCTTCCCCTATAACAGCAATCGTTTTATTACTAGTTCTTATTTTCTTTTTCATACTAAAATATTGAACCCAATTCAGGTTTAGCCCCTAACTTCCCTATTTTATATGCATTATATAAAGAAACATTCTTATGTAGCCCAAAATCTCTAGCAGAATACAGCTCTGTCGCACCAGTTTCTTTAGACTTCGCTGTAAACCATACAATATCTCTCCTCACAAACTCCTCATTTAAGAGCATTTGATCATGTGTTGCAAGAATAATTTGAGAAGCTTGAGTATGCATCATAAAAAAGCTTAGATAATATATAAATAAATCATAATGAATACTCCTCTCTAATTCATCATATATATATATATGATTATCCTTAGTCATATTATACAAACGCCCCAATAATGTAAAATACTTCAACGTTCCTAATGATTGCAAACGTTGACTTAAAGAAAAATCACCCGCCTTTGTATGATGAACAAAAATAACTTCATCTCTTTTTTGCTCCAATAACTTCTCTCTATCTTTTTCTGAAATAGTTTTATCATTTAAAATACTGTCTATTACTTTTTGAGGAAGTTCTTTCTTTTCAAGTTTAATATCCGAAATATTAAAATCAGCTTTACCTAAAGCTTTTAAAAAGAATTCTTTTTTTTCTACATCTTTAATAATATCCTCTGCGGTCTCGATGACCTCACCTTTATCTTCATCCAATTCATGTACATTATTTACAATCCACTCATGCACGGTTTTCACAGGGAGCGCCTCTACCGATATTTTTGCATAAGTAGACAAAACTGTATGATTATTCAATGTATTAGCAATCATGGCACTTTTTGATTTCGCAGCCAACCCCAACGAGCCACCAAACTCAATTTTAGGGATTTGATCCTCTCCCACAAAGTTCCTTTTATAAAACAAAGACATCACACCATTAGGGGCATATTCCATTTTCTCTTGCAAAACAAAATTCTTATTATAAGAAATTGAATATTCATATTTTATAGAATCAATATAAAATATACATGAATACTTTGTAGGCTCATCAACATTTAATGCAAAAGGCTCGTAAAAAATTGTACTTTCTTTTTTCCATAAAGGCTTACACAACATCTCCCAAAAATTTTGAATCGCACAAAGAATATTAGACTTACCAGAAGCGTTTGCTCCGTACAAAACAATCATTTTCAGTAAAGATACATTAGGCTTTACTTGATAAGTAAGAAATTCTCTTGAAATATCATCTTTTGATGCCTCAAAAGAAAGTACTTGCTCATCTTTGATCGACATGAAATTCTGAACCCTAAATTCTTGTATCATATTTTATCTTCTTATTTCGTAATTTCCATACAAAAATAACGTTTCAAATCTATTTTTGTTGCATTTTCTCCTTTTTTTTTCAACAAATCTATTTTACGACATACATATATTGCTATTCCCAAACAAATAATATTTTCGAACAAACAAAACTTTACAATATTCAACAAAAGCACATTTAAACTTTCTCTTTTCGATTAGGATGACTTTCATTTTCAATTTGCCGGAGCATCCACTCCATCGACGTATCCGCATCCTTTTTAAAATAGTCATTTTCCATTAATGCTTTAGCGTTTTCCTCGGCTGTCAATTTCACATAGGCATCAAATTGTTTTTCTGATTTATGACCGGTGAGCAACATGATAGAACGTTTAGGCAAGCCTAATTTATAAAAATTCGTGGCACCCGATCTACGAGCGGTATGAGTCGTAATCACCTCCCATTTTTTCTTGATATATTCCTTCAGCTCCCCTCCTTCCGTGCGATAAACGACAACATCGTCGTCCATGCCCGCTATTCGGCACACTAACTTTATTTGCTTATTCAAAAATTGCTCACAAAATTTACATTGTAGATCAAAACCTGACTCCAATATTTCTTGAATCACGGGGTGCATCGGAATTTTAACGGGATCAGGCTTCCGGATAGAAGAACCTTTTTTAGGCAACACGGTTATAACCCCATCCCGAATGTTATAATCTTGAATCCGGTTAAAATCAGAAACACGCATGGCTGTAAACGCCCCGATCAAGAATTTTTTACGCGCCTTATCCAACGATTGAATCCTAGCCCGGACATTATTCAAACGCACATCATTACTTATCCTTTTCACCGCATCTTCATCAATAACTAAACGATGAAGTCGCAATAATTCTATTTCACTCAATGCTATCGTATCTGCAACCTCCGCCTCGACATCAAATTCTTTATAATCGGTGTTATTATGCAATTTATCAACTTCATGCGCATGCTTCATGAAGGCTCTCAAATTCTTAAACAACGTGCCAATGTAATTTCGAGCATAATCCTTCTCTACCAGCCACATTTTGAATTCCTCTGCAAATTTCAAAGTTATATCATCAAAATAGAATGTCTTATGTTTGACCTCTTCATACTCCCGAAGTTTATTCAAACACGTCGTGTACGATCTTTTAGTGAAGCCCGATTTCCCACTAACAGGAATATACTCCTCTATATAAGTAAGTAATTTTTTATCCTTGCGCTTGATCTCGATAGCATTATTCCCTTTCAAAAATAATTCCACCTTCTTTTTGAAATCTTCTCCCGATGGTACCTTAAAATCTTGTTTAAAATAAAGTATTGCGTTTTTTATTGCCGTCTCCACGGCTACGAGTTTATTGTTTATCGCTCCCGCCTCGGAACAACCTTTACATTTAGCATTTCTAAAATTGACAACCTTCACACTTTCACCTGTAGGATAAGCGTAGCGTTTCCCGCCATAGCGAATAAATGGGCTCACGTGAAAAATTAGGTGGATCAT
>NZ_QUHC01000029.1 GCF_003479425.1 Odoribacter sp. AF15-53
GACTTTGACCCTTTTGGCCACGCAGGATTTGCCCACCTTTGGCTACAATATGATTGACCCTTTAAAGTCCTGGTGTTGGGGGTCAATTTTATTTTACCCTTTTAAAATTTCTCGTTTTTCTTAGACCTTAACTTTCGCATACTTTCACCATATAGCTCTATGGTATGAGCTGTATGTATGATGCGATCAAGGATTGCATCGGCTATTGTCGGGTCACCTACCATGTCATACCAATTGGAGGATGGGTACTGCGATGTGATGATGATGGATTTCCGTTCATGCCTGTCCTCGATGATTTCAAGCAGTATGGGACGCTCCTTTGCGTCAAGCGGTACGATGAACAGGTCGTCAAGGATGAGTAGTTGGCAGCGCTCAATCTTCTTGAGTTCCGTTTCAAGTGTACCTTTGACTTTGGCGACTTTCAGCGCACCGAGCAGTTTCGGGGCATTGGCATAGAAGGTCCGGAATCCCCTTTTGCATGCTTCGTGGCCGAGGGCACAGGCCAGATAGCTTTTCCCCGTTCCTGAAGAACCGGTAATGAAAAGGTTCTGTGCCTTATGCACAAAATCAAGGGTGGCGAGACGTTCCATCTGGTTGCGCTCCAGCCCCCGGTTCGTGGCATAGTCAATCTGTTCAATATAGGCCTTGTAGCGGAATGCCGCATTCTTGGTAAGCCGTGCAATGGCAGCCTGTGCACGATAGTCCCATTCGCGTGCAAGGAGCATGGAAAGGAACGTGTCCGCAGTCATGGATTGCGGAGTGGTACCGGCAAGACTTTCCCTGAAAGCCTCTGCCATACCATGCAATTTCATGCGGTTCATTAAATCCAGTGATATGGTATTCTGGTCTTGTTGTCCCGTTACGGGAGCTGTTTTATTGTTTACTTCCATAAATATGAGTTTTATTGTTTGTCCTTTCTGTAATATTCACGTCCACGTATATTTTTGTGGGTCAATGGAGCCGGGGAAGTCACGTTGGGCTGTACTTTCCCGTCCTCATCGGGAAGGAAATCCGCATCTTCTCCCAGTTCAAGCACCTTGCGCAAGGCCTGATATCCGTATTGCAACTTCTGGTCCGCACATGCGCAAGCCGCAACCAGACGGTCACGACCGTATTTTTTCTCCAGGGTCAGGATGCCACGGCATGACCTGAACGCTTTGGGTGGATATTGCATGGCACGCTCCACTTCCCGTAGATAGTTCAATACAATATTGTCTATTTCCGAGGCACGCCGGAAGAGTTCCTCCAAGTCCTTGTCATAGGGACCATAGTGTCCCGGCAGGTTGTGCTCCTTTTTCCAGGAATAAGCGTAAGGAATGTCACAGCGGTCATGGGTGGCGACAAGGCTCATGCCACAGTAGATTTCCACCGTGTCGGCATCATAGAGAATCGTCATGCGCCTGCCTACATACTCCTTTGGAACGCTGTAATGGTGTTTGAACAACGAGACGTAAGAGTTATTCCCGACAGTCATCAGCTTCCTTTCTTTCACCACGTAACGTTTCACGGGAAGCGGTCGAAGATAGTCCTTCTCTCCCTGAAGGAACATTTTCTTGCGTGACATCTCCCGTCCGGCCATCACCTTTTCATTGAAATCAAGCAGGGAGATACGGATAGCGGTATTGAGATCCTCCAGGCTGGAGAATGTCATTCCCTCCATATCAAGGTAAATGGAACGGTAAAGGAGCTTTACGGCATTTTCAACCAAGGCCTTGTCCTTGGGGTGGCGTACACGGGCAGGATAGACCGCACAGCCGTAATGTTCGGCAAAAGCGGCGAAATCATCATTGATGACAGGCTCGTTGCGGTCGCTGCGTGTAACGGCCGCCTTCAAATTGTCGGGGACGATAGCCGCAGGAACGCCTTCAAAATATTGCATGGCATTCTCGCATGCCTTTATCAGGTCTTCCTTGCGTTGGGACCATACGGCCTCGCAGTAGGTATAATGGCTGAACGGAAGAATGGCGACGAACACCTCGGCCTTTTTCGTCTCACCTGTCATTTCATCAACGACTTCAAGCCTGTCACCGGCAAAGTCAATATACATCTGGTCTGCGGCATAGTGCTCGACATGACCGACGACCTTGATGTGAAACTTGTACTGACGGACAGCCCGTTTGAAGGAAGACAACCGGAAACCGTCCGGATATTCGGCATGGTATTCCTTGAATAGTTTTCGGACACTCATGCCTTTGCGTGACAGGCGGGATACATATCCGGGAAGCAAGGCATCCAGTTCGATCCTTCTGGAAGAAGGTTCCCGATGCCGGGACTCCGTACAGCCGAATAGTTCATCCAACTGCCCATCGGGCAGGGAAAGAAGCTGTTCAATGCTCTTGCCGCTTGAAAGGAACAAGCGGACATACTTGCGGACAGTATTACGGGAAGTATGAAACGTGGACGCCGTTTCCTTGATTCCCATGCCGACCGCATAACATCTTAAAATGTTTTTGATTCGTTTATCCATTTGTATAGATTTTATTATCGTCCCCGTTACACCAGGACTCGGGTACTCAAATCTACACAAAAAAATCTATGACAATAGGTAAGCTAAGTGGTCAATGCGATTTTGGCCAAAAGGGTCAATCATATTGTAGCCAAAGGGGACAATCCTGCGTGGCCAAAAGGGTCAAAGTC
>NZ_QUHC01000003.1:0-458928 GCF_003479425.1 Odoribacter sp. AF15-53
TACATGGTATCCCAGAAACTGCACGACAACGTGTATATCACCATAGACCTAGACGTTTTCGACCCGGCAATCCTTCCGTCTACCGGGACCCCGGAACCAGACGGACTCTATTACAGAGAAGTATTAAACTTCCTCAAACTAATCAACGAACGTCACAATATTATCGGTTTGGATGTAGTAGAACTTTGCCCCAACGAGATCAACAAATCATCCGATTTTCTCGCCAGCAAACTGATCTACCAAATCCTGAGCATGAGATATCAAAATCAATGATACATTTTAGATTGATGATTTACGATTGATGATTCAAAAAACGTCAGCCTTGTGCGGCGGGAATTTAAAATCTAAAATCTAAAATCTAAAATCAAGAAATTGAGTCAATAAGGTCCTCATATTGTACCTTATAATTATTAAGATCATTAAAATGGAAAAGAAAGACTTATTAAAAGACACTATCAAACACATCGACATCAAGTCGTATGACTCAACCCAATTAATCGACGCGATGCGCGATATGTCATTCACCTCTCGCGATACCGCCAGAGCAACCGATATCCTAATGATGATGGTTGGAGAGAAAGAGTGTACTAATATTCTTACCATTGCCGGAAGTACAAGTGCTGCCGGATGTATGCAGGTTTACGTGGACATGGTTCGTAACAAAATGGTTGACGTGGTGGTTTCTACCGGAGCGTCTATCATCGACATGGACTTGTTCGAGGCCCTAGGCTACAAACACTACAAAGGACACCAGGATGTGCCTGACATGCAATTGAGAAACCTTTACATTGACCGTATTTACGATACGTTCATTGACGAGGAGGAATTACAAGCTTGCGACCACACGACCTACGAGATTGCAAACAGCTTGGAACCCCGTCCCTATTCATCGCGTGAATTTATCTGGGAAATCGGGAAATGGTTACATGAAGGACACGCCGTGAAAAAAGACAGCTTGATCCAAACTTGCTATGAATGTGGTGTGCCCATTTTCTGCCCGGCATTCTCTGATTGTAGCGCGGGATTCGGTATCGGTAAACACCAATGGGATCACCCCGACAAACACGTGTCTATTGATTCTGTAAAAGACTTCATCGAACTGACCCAAATCAAAATCAAGGCAGGAACTACCGGATTATTCATGGTTGGTGGAGGTACCCCAAAGAACTTCGCACAAGACACTGTTGTTTGCGCAGAAATCTTAGGTTACGACGTGCCGATGCACAAATACGCTATCCAGATCACCGTGGCAGACGTTCGCGACGGAGCTTGCTCTTCTTCAACTTTGAAAGAAGCTTGTTCTTGGGGTAAAGTTGACGTTACCTACGAGCAAATGGTTTACGCCGAAGGAACCACTGTTATTCCCGCTATCGCAAGTTACGTTTATCACAACGGACCTTGGAAAGAAAGAGAATACAAGAATTGGAACAAATTATTCCAGAAATAACAGAAAGGGCTGCTTGACAGCCCTTTTTTATTACCCGTCACTTTTGACTCCTTCGTAAAAAACGCGTCATCGAAATTGACTGTTTATGGAATATAAACAACGGTAATGCCCCCCGATCACCAAAACAGCCAAAACAAAGAAAATCGTCAACCCGTTGCGGAAAATCTCTACAATCAAGTTGGGGAGAATTTCCTCATCTCCCGTCTGCATAAAACAAATCAAAGCCAAAATAGTCTTGTAAGCATACATTCCCGGGATCATCGGCAACAAAGAGGAAAATGAAAAGACTTCTGCCGGACAGTGAATTAGCCGGGCAAAATAAATACCATATACATCAAAATTCGAGAGAATATTGTATATTTACTCATTGAAACAAGAGATGGAAAACAGAAAAATCATTCATATCGACATGGACGCCTTTTACGCCTCCATCGAGCAACGTGATCATCCGGAATACCGGGGGAAACCGCTTGCCGTGGGAAGGCCGGAAAAGAGGGGTGTCGTGGCTGCAGCCAGCTACGAAGCCCGTCGTTATGGTGTACGCTCTGCCATGTCCTCCATGAAGGCCAAACAACTGTGTCCGGATTTGATTTTCGCCTCTTCTCGCATGGAATACTACAAATCCGTATCCATGCAAATCCACGAAATCTTCCACGAATACACCGATATCATCGAGCCTCTCGCCCTTGACGAAGCTTTTCTGGATGTTACCGAGAACAAAAAAGACATCCCGTTAGCCGTTGACATCGCCAAGGAAATCAAGAAAGAGATAAAAGAAAAATTAGGTCTTATCGCGTCTGCCGGGGTTTCCTATAACAAATTCTTGGCAAAGATCGCTTCCGACTACAAAAAACCGAACGGTCTTTACACCATACATCCCGACCGGGCCCCCGCATTTATCGCCAAACTCCCGATCGAGGCTTTCTGGGGTATCGGCAAAGTTACAGCCCGTAAAATGCATACCTTGGGGATACACACGGGCGCCGACCTCAAAAAATGTACGCTAGCCTTCCTTACCCGGAATTTCGGGAAAGCCGGAACCCTTTACCATGATTTCGCCAACGGCATAGACCCTAGAATCGTCACCCCCGAACGCATTCGTAAATCCGTTGGTTGTGAAAGTACCTTTGAAAACGACTTGGTAAACTATATATCCGTCATCATCGAATTATACCACGTGACGACAGAATTAATCAATCGTATCGAAAAGTCTGATTTTAAAGGCCATACCTTAACACTAAAAATCAAATTCCACGATTTTACCCAGAAGACACGTAGTGTCACCATGGCACACGAGCTACGTACTCTCAATGAAATCCTTCCCCTAGCAAAAAAATTACTCAAAGACTTAGAGTTAACACAATTCCGTATTCGACTATTAGGGCTCTCTGTATCAAATCCTTTTGAGGAATTAACCACTGACGGTCCTTTACAATTAAGCATTAATTTTGATTAATTATGAAACCTTTATGGTTTATTGCCGTATATAGGCATGTATTTTGAATATAAATATGATGTAACCGAAACTTAATAGATAAGTGACACGGTTACCATAAAAAACCGATACATTTGTATCGGAATTCAAAAGAGAGACTTCGATTTTTTTTCATAAATTTGTTATTGGTATTTTGGGTCCCCGCTGAGACAGCGCGGACCATTTTTATTTTAAGACGGTCTCTCCTAGTCCTTGCCGATTAACCCGATTAATTCATTGATCATCGGCTTCGCTAATTTTTCACTTTGTTCTTTATTCACGGGTATTCCGGATTCCTCGAACTCTTTCGCGGCATTCACGACAGTATACACTACCGGAGCCACCAACGCTCCCAACTTCAATAATAATGTTTGCACGCGCTGCACGGTTGCTATTCCCGGAGTCATCCCTGAAGTCACGGATACGACTCCAACAGGCTTATGTACCCACTCCTTATAATAAAGATCGATCACGTTCTTCAATGCTGCCGGGAAATCGGCATTATATACAGGAGAAACAATAACCAAACCGTCAGCTTTTTTAAAACGTTCGGTAAAATCCACCAATTCCGAAGACGGACTTTTCTGAAAAGCAAAACGCTCGTTGAAAAGGGGGAAATTATACTCTTTCAAATCAAGCACCTCCACCGTTAGCGGATAATTTGCCGGAATGAATTGCTCCAAGAATAACGCAACCCGGTGACTCAGTCTCCCATCCCTAACGCTAGAAGAAATAATGGCGATATGTTTCATGATCCGTCTTGTAAATGTTAAAATCGACCTGTAATCTGAGTACCAATTTAGGAAAACTTTATAAAACAAAAAAATATTTCTCGTTATAAATACCCCAAATTAACACTCCAAACCTCACAATTTTCATACAAATCAAACGAAACGCATCAAAACTCCCTACACGAGCCTCATATGACTCAAAGGCAATATTTCAAGTAATTTATATATACACCAAAAATAAACCTAGGGATATTATTCCCTAGATTTACTATAGTATTACCACGAATTTTCATTATTTGTATTCGAACACATATTTTCAAGCTGAAACTATTCATCCGTATCTCTAACTGCTCCATTAGAATTAGGCATAAACTCTTCACGAAAAATTATTCACCGAATTTTAAAAGACATTCGAAAAAAAATCAGGATTCCCTTATAAAATTTGATCTATTATAAAACCTTTACGATTTCACACCGTATACTCAGGTACATTTTGCAAACAATTCCGAGTAACCGAAAGTTAACAAATAAATAACACGGTTATAAAGAAAAAACCGATACCTTTGTATCGGGTTTCAAAAGAGACTTCGATTTTTTTTCATAAATTTGTTATTGGTATTTGGGTTCCCGCTGAGACAGCGCGAACCATTTTTTATACCGAGAGCTAAGATAGAAAACGTTTGCAATCCAAAAAAGGATTTTCTCAACTTTAATATTGTTAAATTTTAATCTCCATCCGAATTAACACTTTCGATTATCCATATTTCAACTATCAGATTTTTCATTTCGTCACGAACACAAACTGAAAGCACAGCCAAACAAAATCCATTTATTACTTAAATACAACAACTTAATCATCTTCAAGCAACAACAAATCTATATCTAAAGACTTCGTGACAACACTTGAAGTGTAATAAATATATAATCTTTTTTCTTTCACCTTACTTTTTCCTCATTTTTTCACTTTTAACAAAATTCCGATAAAAGCACAATCAATGTCACACGTATTTCTCAAAATAAAAAAGCCGTTTCCGGAGTGGAAACGGCCTTACATTTATACTCATATATCATATCACTCCAAATAAGTGTACCCGTACAAACCGGAACGATAATTCGAAAGGAATTCCCGTCCCTCTTCAGCCGAGATAATACCCTTCTTCACGGAAGAAGTTACCCAGACTTCCACCGTACGGGCCATCTTCTTCGGCATAAATTGCACGTATTCAAGCACATCAGCCACGGTCTCTCCCTCAATCACCTTATCAATCATATACTCGTCACCCTTCACCTTGATATGAACGGCATTCGTGTCACCAAACAAGTTGTGAAGATCTCCCAAAATCTCTTGGTAAGCTCCCACGAGGAACACGCCTAAATAATAAGGTTCTTTCCCGTTCAACTCGTGTACCGGAAGGTGGTACGAAAAATTACGAGTCGAAATAAAATTATCAATTTTCCCGTCCGAATCACAAGTAATATCCTGAATGGTTGCAGATTTCGTCGGTTGCTCGTTCAAGCGGGCAATCGGGATGATCGGGAAAATCTGATCAATCGCCCAAGAATCCGGCAAGGACTGGAACAACGAAAAATTACAGAAATATTTATCCGGCAACATCTTTGAAATCTTCTTCAATTCATCCGGGGCATGCTTCGTGGCAACTGCCATATCATACACGTCACGGGCTACAGACCAGAATAAACGCTCTACCTGCGCACGGGTGAACAAATCAATCAACCCGAGATTAAATAACCCTAGCGCATCCTCGCGAATTTGCATTGCATCGTGCCACGTCTCGATCAAACGAGGTTGGTTCAAATTCTCCCACAAATCGTACAACTCCTTCACCAGCTCGTGAGCGTTCTCGGCAATTTCTTCGTTCTCATCAAAAGCAGGTAAACTCGTGCTGGCAAGAGCCTCGAAAATCAGTACGGAATGATGGGCTGTCAGAGAACGTCCCGACTCGGTAATGATATTCGGCTGTTCCAACTCATTTTTCTCGCAGGCATCAACCAACGCGGACACGGCATCATTCACGTACTCTTGAATCGAGTAGTTCATACTGTTACCACTTGTGGCCGAACGCGTCCCGTCATAATCAACCCCCAAACCACCGCCAATATCCACGAAGCTTATATTATATCCTAAATTCTTTAACTGAACATAGAATTGTGACGCCTCTTTCAATGCCGTTTTGATGCGACGGATATTCGTCACCTGACTACCGATATGGAAATGAATCAATTTTAAACAATCCGTCATCTTGTTCTTTTCCAAAATATCCATAGCTTCTAGCAATTCGCTCGAATTCACGCCAAACTTGCTAACATCACCCCCCGACTCTTCCCACTTTCCACTTCCCGAACTCGCCAGCTTGATACGAATCCCAATATTCGGACGAATTTTTAACCGTTTAGAAATAGAAGCGATATTTCTCAATTCATTCAATTTCTCGACAACTAAATATATATTCCGTCCCATCTTCTGGGCCAAAAGAGCCAACTCGATATAATTCTCGTCCTTGTAACCGTTGCAAATAATCATGGCATCGTCGTCAATATCAATCGACAACACCGCATGCAACTCCGGTTTAGAACCCGCTTCAAGACCAATGTTATACTTGGTCCCATGACTGACAATCTCTTCCACGACAGGACGCATCTGGTTCACCTTAATCGGATAAATTATAAAGTTCTTACCCGTGTAACCATATTCCGTGGCTGCCATCTGAAAGCAACTAGAGATTTTTTCGATCCGGTTATCCAGAATATCCGGGAACCTCAATAATATCGGGGCCGATACATCCCTCACCTGAAGCTCCTCCATCAATTCCTTAATATCTATTGTCGGTCCCCCCACTTTCGGTGTTACCGTAACGTGTCCCTTCTCATTAATCGAAAAATAGTTCAGCCCCCAACCGTTAATGTTATACAGTTCTGCTGAATCGTCAATGCTCCATTTTCTCATTTCTATTCTATAAGCGCTTTTAAAGTTGATTGGTTCCGCAAATCTACAATATATTTTCAATATAACACGCTTAAATGCCTGTGAATTCGAAGCTACTCCTCAAAAAGCCTTCTAATTAATACTTCACGCTTCAATAACCCCGCAGGCGCTTACATTTTTTGGATTTCTTGAATACCCTCCCTAGTGATCACCAAACGATACCGCTTGTATTCCACCTGATCCGCATGCTGCAACTGTGTCAAAAAATTCAGGTAATAAACTTTATCCCCATTAATCGGGACATAACCCGTTTCACCCTCCGGCACGTAAAGCTCGTAATCCCGCTCGTCCATCTTCTGCACGAAACTCCCCACGTTAAACCGAAGAATCTCGTTTACCCCGGCAATATCATACTGGCCATACTGATCCAACGTTTCCGCATCAAGTTGTATCCACTTTCGATAGAGAATGATCTTCTCACCCGCGTAACGGTTATCCGCCGCCAATAAATCCGTACGGGCCCGACGTTCAAGAATTTCTTCCGGCACTTTATTTTCCGATATGAAATCGACTCCGTCTTTGATCCACCCGACCACGTTCTCGTTCATGCTAATCGTCGTTTTCCGGTCAAAATAGTTTTTCCCCAACCGATGCGCAAAATAAAAACGCATCAATTCCTTGATTCTATCTTTTAGCATATAACTCACTACTAGCGCCACGAATAACGGCATCGTGAAATTCCCGTACTTCTTTTGAAACGAAAACGCCACCATCGTGGCAAAAATCATGGAAAGGCCTGCCGCAATACTATAATAAATCTGCTCCACCAACACCCCGTCCTTCTTCTTGGAAGATTTCAGAAACAAATCGCTCTCCGCGTATTTTTTCAACATCCCCCTCCGGTAAATCACTGCCCGGTTGCGATCGACGCTTTCAGTCTCTGCCACAAGATAACCGTTTATCTTTTTGTAATCAATCTCCGAACGTATCAACGCCATCAAACGTTTCACTTCCCGCTCATAACACACGGGATCGTTCTCTTTTAATCCGTCCAGCAACTTAAACGTGTGAAATTCCACCAGATTCGACAAGTATTCATCCCCGAAAGAGAAATAATTCAGCGCTTCTCTAGGCATTCCTTCCACGTTAATTATCTTTTTCAAATCCCGGTATCTCCTGACAATCAAACGCACTTCCTCGATATACTGGTCCACCATATCCCCCCGCTCGTTCCCCTCCACTTCATGATGAATCGCCTCGCTCGCCTTACCCCGGAGAGCACTTTTCAGAATCGAAGTAAACATCTTGATTTGATACTCGTACGCCTCTAATGACTCTTTCGATGTATCCGTCACCAAATGCAGGAAAGCCTCTTCCAGAAAGACAAAAGGAGTCCACTCCCCACCGGCAATCTCTTTCAGGGAATAAATCGGGGTAATTAATCGCACATTAGATTTCACATCTTTGTAAAACGCATCCTTTGGATAAGTCGTGGCATTTATATCCAGACTATGAGGCACGAAAAACCACGTGTTCATTCTAAACTCGTTCTTTTCCACCTCTCGATCAATATGGTAGCCGATCTTAAACTCCACGGAATACTTATCGTGCAACTTTACCTGAATATCTATCATATCATCAAATTACAACGCAATATATATATAATTTTCCAGATATTCATACTCTCTTCACATCAACCTTTTCTTCATTCATTAGGCGTTATCCCAAAGATAACGCCACGGAATAACTACCTCTCCTCCCTAATTCATCTTAACCGTCAAGAGTAAAAACAACAAAAGCCCTGAAAAATCAGAGCTTTTGTAATTTAGGTCGAGATGACTGGACTTGAACCAGCGGCCTCCACGTCCCGAACGTGGCGCGCTACCAACTGCGCTACATCTCGTTTCCGTTTTGCGAGGGCAAAGATAATAAAAGTATCAATTATAATCACTATATTTGTGAAAAATTTTATCGTATAAAATATTTTTCTTCAGAATGGACTCAATTAGACAGAATAAGGTAGGGCGTTTAATCCAACGGGATTTAAGCGAAATGTTTCAAAAAGAGTGTAAAGAATTCACGGTGGGTGCCATGTTATCCGTTACAGCCGTGCGAGTTAGCCCGGACATGTCTTACGCGAGAGTGTATCTCAGTATCTTCCCGTCGAACCTAACGGACAAGGTGCTGGAGAGCTTGGCGGAGAAAAATAAAAGCATCCGGTTTATCCTTGGAAAAAAGATCGGAAAGCAAACACGAATCATCCCGGAACTCAAATTTTTCGTGGATGACAGCTTGGATTACATCGATAAAATCGACTCGCTCTTGAAACAATAGCACCATTTCACGATGAATCTATCGATATTCATTGCTCGGAGATACCTGTTCTCAAAAAAGAAACAGAATGCCATAAACATCATTTCCATTATCAGCATGGTGGGGGTTGCGATTGGTACCACGGCTCTTATTGTCGTCCTCTCCGTGTTCAATGGAATTGATACACTCCTCACGGAAGCCACCGATACATTTACCCCGGACCTCACGATTTCACCGGCAAAAGGGAAGTTTATCGAGACCGACTCTTCTTTATTAGAGAAGTTAGCCAAAATACCGGGAATCGCATCTTACGATCCCGTTGTGGAGGAAAATTCTCTAGTAAAGTTCAAGGATAAACTGGTACCCGTAGTCGTAAAGGGTGTTGACTCGACTTACGCCGACCACGTCAATATCCGGCAATCGGTCATTAGCGGGATTTACACCCTGGAGGAAGAAGGGAAGCCCACGGTGGTCATGGGATACGGCATTGCCGCTGCCCTGAAAATCCGGATGGGATTATCTTCCCCGGTTACTTTTTATTACCCGGATCGTAAAGCGTCTTCCGCATCCAGTTCTGCCTTGAATAATCTCCAAATTTACCCGCTCGGGATATTCTCGGCACAACAGGATATTGACGGGAAATACGTAATCACCGGAATAGAAACGGCAAGAGAACTATTCGGAGTTCCGGGACAAATCTCTAAAATAGAGATCAAACTACAAAATCCCGATCAGGCAATCTCGCTGAAAGAAGAATTGTCCCCACAACTGAAACCGATCTACAAAGTAGAAGACAAGTACGATCTGAACCGATCTTTTTATGCCATGATGAAATCCGAAAAGCTAGCTGTTTTTCTCATCTTGCTATTTATCCTATTAATCGCGTCGTTCAATATTATCGGCTCCGTATCCATGTTGATAATCGACAAGAAAGAAGATATCGGGATATACCGGGCTCTTGGAATGACAAAAGAGAAAATAATCTCGATTTTCAAACTGGAGGGTAACCTGATTACCGGGTTTGGCGCACTGATCGGGCTGATCCTTGGAACGCTTCTCTGCCTTTTACAAGAATATTACGGTTTTATTACCCTCGGCAACGGGAGTTACATTGTCAGTGCTTACCCCGTCAAGGTGATAACCTCCGATGTTTTGATCATCATGATCACAGTGATCTCTATCGGTTACATTGCCTCGTACTTTCCGGTAAAATACCTTGTAAACAAAATCGTTAAACCATAAAATGATCAACACCATGTATAAACTTTTAACGCTCTCACTTTTATCCCTTACACTGGCTTTTTTTTCCATGACTTCCCAAGGTCAGGAAAAAAAGCATGTTGTTTTGATTGAAACAAACATGGGAAACTTAAAAGCAAAACTATACAACGACACCCCGTTACACCGGGATAATTTTATCCGTTTAGCAAAATCCGGTCATTATAACGGAACATTATTCTACCGGGTCGTAAAGAATTTTGTCGTGCAAGGCGGGTCTTCCGACAGTCGAAACGCCATTTCTGGACAAGCTATCGGTTATGGCAAAGGGGTCACGATCGACGCGGAAATCAAGCCACACCACTACCACAAGAAAGGAGCCCTAGCCGCCCCCCGTCAACCGGACCGGGTGAATGTATTCAAAGAATCGGACATCGCCCAATTCTACTTCGTGGTCGGGAAGAAATACTCGCCGGAAGAACTGGATCGCATCGAAAAATCAATAAATGTCCCGATCATGAAAGCCATTCAAAAGAAATATTACACGCCGGAGAAAAAAGCCATGCTTGACACGTTGAGAGCACAAAAAAAAGTTCCCGAATTCCGGGCAATTGCCGAAAAAATTAAATCGGATATCGCGTTTGAATGGGCCAACAATACCGAAAAACTCTACATGGATGATGAGAAACGAAAAGCATACACCACAATAGGCGGGGTTCACCACTTGGATAAAGAATACACGGTTTTCGGGGAACTGATAGAAGGCTTCGACGTGCTCGACAAAATAGCCGCCTTATCCACCGACAAACAAGACCGCCCTTTCAAGGACGTGAGAATAATCAGCGTAAAAATAATTGAATAACATGATAGCACGCAAACACACTTTATTATGGAGGAATATCATTTGGGCAGGAGTCATCTTTTTCTTATGCGCTATTCCATCAGATTCGATACCCGATCCTAAACTAAATATCCCCCAGCTTGACAAAGTCGTTCATTTTGGAATGTTCTTTATCATGGCGATCTTCCTGTGTAGCGAACTTCGTTACCAAACTCGATTATCCCTACGAGCCGTCTATTCGATTGCCATCGGGTTCAGCTTCGTTTACGGGGGATTGATCGAGATTTTGCAATTCAATTATTTCCACCGTGGAGGAGAATGGTGGGATTTGGTTGCAGACGTACTCGGGGCCGTTGTCGGCTGCTTATTATATCCCACGGCAAAACAACAAAAAGATAAATTCGTCACCTATTTATACAAGAAGCTAAAAAAAGGGTAAGAAAAACAACCCTTCCGCGATAAATCTCGTTCATGAAAATGGAACAATAAAGCTACACGTTCATGAAAACTATTACATTTAGAAACGGGGACAAGATGCCCCTCTTCGGATTGGGAACTTATCAATCCAAAACTAACGATCTGCATGATGCCATTATCAGCGCGATCAAAGACGGTTACCGGATGATCGATTGCGCCGCTTATTACAAAAACGAGAAAATCATCGGGGATACCTTACAAGAAGTCTTCAATGAAGACCTCGTAAAACGGGAAGATTTATTCATCACGTCCAAATTATGGAATAACAACCATGCGCCAGAGCACGTGGAAGAAGCCTTGCGAAACACCCTGCACGACCTTCGACTGGATTACCTCGATCTATACCTGATTCACTGGCCGATAGCGTTGAAACACGAGATAGAATACCCACAAAAAGCGTCCGACCTGTTTTCCTTGGAAGAATGCCCGCTCATAGAGACTTGGAAAGCCATGGAAGAGATGCAGGCAAAAGGACTATGCCGCCATATCGGGGTGTCAAATTTCAGCATACCCAAATTACAAGAACTGATTGCCGGGGCGAAAATAAAACCCGAAATGGATCAGGTGGAAATGCATCCCTACCTCCAACAAAAAGAATTACTTCAATTCTGTCAATCTGAAGGTATTCTCATGACAGCCTACTCCCCGCTCGGACGTAATCTCCCAATAAAAGACAAACCGGGACTAACACGAGAACCTATTATCGTGAACTTAGCAAAAAAATATAATTGTACTCCCGCCCAGATTATTATTGCCTGGGGAGTGCAGCGAGGGATCGTGATTATCCCGAAATCAGTTCACCCTGAACGAATAAAAGAAAACATCAATTCGCTGAATATCAATCTTTCAAAAGAAGATATGACACAAATCGCCACGCTTGATTCCCACACCCGAATGACTGACGGTTCCGCTTGGATTTTCCCCGGAGGTCCCTACACGATGAAAAATATTTGGGATGAAAAATGAAGTTCTTCAAAGAATTGAAATGTGTGAGACTTTTTTATTAACTTTGCAACCCAAGGATTTCAAATTTTGAGAAAATGTTAGATAAGATTAAACAACTCCGTGCTGAAATAGCCGAATTCCAGGCAAAGAATCTGGAAGAAGTAGAACAGTTCAGAATCAAGCATTTAAGCAAGAAAGGTACAATTGCTGCTCTATTTGATGATTTCAAAACCGTTCCCGTGGATCAGAAAAAAGTCATGGGCCAGGAATTGAATGAACTGAAAAACACGGCTTTGGCAAAAATAAACGAGTTGAAAGACTTGCTATCTAACGCAGAAGAAAGTTTAAGCGGTATTGACCTGACAATGCCGGGAGACCCGTTAAAACTGGGAACCCGTCACCCTTTGGCTATCGTGAAAAACGAGATTCTGGCGATCTTCAATAAACTTGGATTCACCATTTCCGAAGGACCGGAAATCGAGGATGACTGGCACAACTTCTCGGCATTAAACTTCCCGGAAGAACATCCGGCCCGCGACATGCAGGACACGTTTTTCATTCAGAAAAACCCGGATATCGTGTTGCATACCCATACTTCGTCCGTACAGGTAAGAGATATGGAAGCCCACCGTCCCCCGATTCGTCTGGTTACTCCCGGAAGAGTATTCCGTAACGAGGCAATCTCCGCACGGGCACACTGTATATTCCACCAAATCGAGGCGCTTTACATTGACGAAGATGTATCTTTTGCCGATTTGAAGCAAACCCTCACGTACTTTGCAAAAGAACTTTTCGGTCCGGACACGCAAATCCGTTTACGTCCGTCCTACTTCCCTTTCACCGAACCGTCGGCAGAAATGGATGTATCCTGTACACTATGCCACGGGAAAGGTTGCAACGTTTGTAAAGGCACGGGTTGGCTGGAGATTTTGGGATGTGGAATGGTTGACCCCAACGTTTTGGAATTAAATGGCATAGACAAGGAAAAATATACCGGGTTCGCCCTCGGTATGGGTATCGAGCGTATCACGATGTTAAAATACGGCATCAAGGACATACGCCTCTTTTTCGAGAACGACATCCGCTTCCTTGAACAGTTTTCGGCCGCAGGCAAATAATATATAAACACAACACAAGAGAGATGAGGATGCCGTTCACTACGGCTCCTCATTTTTTATTTACAACACACACATTACCATGAAAAATTTCATCCTCTTGTTTTTACTAACTTTCTCGACATTCGCATGCGCGCAGACTGATTCAATCTCACAAGAGGATCAGACCCTGTTAAAGCGTTTTTTTGAATATGCCAATCAAAATAATATATCCAAACTTCCCATCAATGAAAAGATTTCCGCCATCGGGCGTTACTTTATCGAAACCCCTTACGTGGGAGGGACTTTAGACATAAACAAGCAAGAGCAACTTGTAGTAAACCTCCGGGAATTCGATTGCGTCACCTTTGTTGACAACGTGCTCGCACTGGCTCTTATGGACAAATACGATAAATCGAACCTTCCGCAATTTCTGACAAATCTGAAAAAAATCCGCTACCGAAACGGGGAAATTACCGATTACACGGCCCGACTGCATTATTCTTCCGATTGGCTACACGAAATGGAACATTCGGGAATCATCGAAAACATCACCAAAGAAAAAGGAGGCATCCCGTTCACCAATAAAGTATCCTTTATTTCCCAGAACTGGCAAAAATACCCGGCCTTACAAAAAGATTCTTCACTTGTCAAGAAAATGACCCGTATAGAAAAAGAAATCAATGCCAGAGAATACTACTATATCCCGAAAGAAAAGGTGCTTCCATTCGTCGGGCAAATCAAGACTGGCGATATCATATTGATTACCACGCAAAAAAAAGGTCTCGACACCTCGCACGTGGGTATTGCCGTCGAAGAAAACGGACAAATATATTTACTCCACGCCTCCATTTCAAGTAAAAAAGTAACATTAACGGAAGAGACACTTCCCGAATATTTACAAAGAATAACCTCCCATTCCGGAATAATGATCGGACGACTCGTTAATTTTAAATCTAATTAACATCCATATGCGTGCCAAATACGTATATTTGGTAGGTTTATTGTAATAACTTTAATAAAAATCACATGAATCCTAATCGTGGAAACTGAATAGAAACTTAAAACAACGGAATATGAGAAGAATATTTATCGGAACACTGGTTGTCTTGGCCATTGCCTTAATCAACGGATGCGCGAACCGGAAAATTACTCGGGTAGACCCGAATGAAACCATTGATCTCAGCGGACGCTGGAATGATAGTGACTCACGACTTGTTTCCGAAGAAATGATCGGGGACTTACTGACCTCGGCCTGGATTCCCAAATACTTGAAAGCAAATGACAAGCGTCCCGTGGTTGTTGTAGGACTTGTTGAAAACAAAAGTCACGAACACATCAACTCCGAAACTTTCATTAAGGACGTGGAAAAAGCCATTATCCGTGACGGGAACATCCGTTTGGTCGTTGCCGGGGAGAAACGAAACGAATTGAGAAAAGAAAGAGCGGAACAACAGGACTACGCTTCACCCGAAACTACCAAAAAATGGGGAAAAGAACTCGGGGCCGATTTCATCCTGCAAGGAACGATCAACAGTATCGTGGACTCGTACAAGAAACAAAAAGTCGTAACCTACCAGATTGACCTGCAACTCACAAACATCGAGACAAATGAAGTCGTTTGGATGGGAGACAAGAAGATAAAGAAACAAATCAGCGACAAAGTTTTCTAACAAGTTTGTAAAGTTTATAAGGTTCATAAAGTTTATAAAGTAATTCCCCAAAAGTTTAAGACCTTGAAAAAATGAAAAACATTCATTGTTCATACTTTAAAAGAAATACAATCGGGATTCATAAACCTTATGAACTTTATAAACTTTACAAACCTTATAAACTCCTCGGGCTTATCCTCGTCTTTCTCCTCTCTGGATGTGCCACTTGGTATCAACGGACCGCGGAATTTCAATCGGCCGTCAACGTGGGTAATTTTGAGAAAGCAAATAAACTATTAGATAAGGACAAAAAGCAAGCCACGGGTAAAAATCGCATCCTTTATTATCTTAACAAGGGATACGTAGAATTCATGCTCGGCAACCCCACCAATAGTAATCAATATTTCGAAACCGCCGAAAACCTGATCGACGAGTACCACAGCAATGTTGGAGCGGAAGCTGCCGCCCTGGTAACGAACCCGGAAGCTCGTCCTTATCGACCGGAAGATTTCGAAGTCATTATGATCAATTTCTACAAGGCTCTGAATTATCTCGACCTGAACGATATGGAAGGAGCCTTGGTGGAAGTCCGCAAGATAAACATTAAACTCAATCAACTGAACGACAAATATCCCGACAACAAGAATCGTTATCAACGGGATGCTTTCGCCCATCTACTAATGGGCTTGATTTACGATGCCTCCGGGGATGACAACAATGCCTTTATCGCCTACCGGAATGCTTACGAAGTTTATCAATCCGATTACGTCAAAAACTTCGGGGTAAAAGCTCCCGAACAACTGAAACAAGACCTCATGCGCACGGCTTATAACTGTGGTTTCACGGCAGAACTAAAACAATACGAGAAAGAATTTAACCTCAAATACACGCATACCCCCACCCCGGCAAACGGTCAACTTGTATTCTTCTGGCTAAACGGGATGGGCCCGGTGAAAGCGGAATGGAGCATTAATTTCGTCAAGCAGAAAAGAGGTGACGGAGCCATTGTTTTTCACAACGAGGACCTCGGACTCACGTTCCCGTTCTTTTTAGGCTCGGGATACAGTGACAACGAACGCAAAAGCATAGCCGACCTGCAAATGTTACGGGTAGCCTTCCCGAAATACACGGAACGTCCCCCCCTTTATGCCTCCGGATCACTCGTAACAAATGCTCACACGTACCCTTTGGAGTTAGCCGAGAACATCAACGAGATTGCCTTTAAAACCTTGCGGGATCGTATGGTTCGGGAATTCTCGAACTCTCTTCTCCGGGTTGCCGCCAAAAAAGGATTGGAATATTCCGCCCGCAAACAAAACGAATGGCTTGGTTTAGCTGTCGGCATTGCCAACAGCCTCACGGAAAAAGCGGACACGCGTAACTGGCAAACTCTACCCTATTCCATCTCTTACACCCGTCTTCCCCTATCTGGCGGGCAGAACAACATCACGCTTCAGCTCAACGCCCGCAACGGTTCCAAGCACACGGAACAATTCTCCATCGAAGGCGGGGGACGTAAAACCCGTTTCCACATCTTCCAAACGATGGATTCCAAACAATAATATGATTATACTTTTACCATTACACAATGATTCTCTTTTCTCTAAAAAACTCCCCCACCTTACAAACGTAAAATGAAGGGAGTACCGAAAGTGACAATAATTCAGACTTGTTATCAATAACCTTTTATATTTACATCACATATTTCATCAAAACCAGTATATTCCCGGACAAGCAACACCCTCCCGGACAAGGGATCCAACTCTATACTATAAAGAATTCCTGAACCGGAAGTTCCTCCATACGTACCGACCACCATTTCCACGTTAGATTTATAATACACATCATTGTTATTTCCGGAGAAAATATCTGGTTTCAATATTTTCATCATGGTAATATTACCCTCAAACCGAACTTTTGCATTATTTGCTGTCATCAAGGGTTCTGGCCGAATAGTTTTTCCGTTGTCTACCGAGAAACGATACACTCCTTCCGATGTTGCAAAATAACACATATTCATAAAAGTACTCCCAAATGCCCAATCAATCACACGATTATTCTTTACGTCTTCCACATGCATCAAGTCATATTTGAATTTCGGTGTCTCCGGGGCTGTCTTCACTGAAACATCCATCTCCACCATGAAATACTCGCCACCATCATTCTTCATCACGGCAAGCACGTGATCACCCAATCCACCAAGATCCATGTGAATCAGATCAGCCTTCATATCGCCGGGATTAAATGGAATATTTACACTCCCAGCTCCAACGGTAGCATCCAATTCTAGAAACTTATTAAAACTATTTAATCCGGCGCTTCCAATGATAGCAACAAAACCACGTTTTGCCCGGTCAAACAACAAGGCCCGAAGAACATCCTTGTAAGTGTGATGAGAAAAAGGCAAAATACGAGGATCAAAATCATATTCATAATCGGCAGTTGCATACAAAGGCACGGCAAACAACACTTCTGTCGAAGTTTTTTTGAACACGTCCCCGCCATCAAAGGCCATAAACGACATACTGTTGATCACCACGTTCTCCGGTTTCCCTTGATTTAAACCACCATTAAACAAATCATTCCAACTCCCGTTATTCAAAAGACTTTTGCTATGGGCCAAAACAGCCCCCTTATCCGTGGCAGCAATCACGAAGATATTCTCAGGATACCTATAAGAACTCTTCGTGCAATTCTGAATGATCCATTGTCCCCGCCCATCGATTCTTTCACCCGCATTAGCGTTCGAATAAAAATGCGGGTAAACTTCCGGAATAACAGAAGATTCCGGCTTAACAATTTGGAATTCATCCGCCACGACAATCCCGATATCCGATGAGATACCATCACCATGAAGTACCATCGCCCCAATATGACTCAATTGAAAATCAAGTTTCACGCTTACCACTTCCGAGTAAAAATGGCGCCCCGTACTATTCTGAGTCACGTTCAGACGTAGCGAATATGTCCCCTCTCCCGGTAATAACGTGTCGTTATAGAGACAGGTATAATCTAATTCTTTCCCTTTATACACGGGAAAATAACGACTCCAATAATTATCACCATCCTTCCCGTAAAACTCCCACTCGTAAATCAAATCAGTTTCGGGAATTGTTGTCTCGATCGTCGGGGATATCTGCAATTTTTCTCCAAAAAGACAAGAATAGGTTTTACTTGGTAGCGTAATTAAAAGACTATCCAAGGACTTGTAATCGTAATTTCCCTTGTCGTCATAACACCCGTATAGGAGAAACAATGTTAAAAATATAATATATAATTTACTCATAGCTAACCTGTTTATTTACTTCCTGATTCAAATTGAATAACACTCTCGTCTTCAGGATTATATTTCACGTTGTTATCCTTGCAATAACGATTCAACTTATAAATAGCAATTTGCACGTCATCATCATACCAACTCTTCACGTTCTCAAAAACCTTTGTGGAATCTAATACCTGATAAATAATCTCCAATTTCTTAGCGGAATATTCTCCAAGATGATACTTATCCCACCAAGACGGTTGTGTCCACAAGTTTGACACGATCACGGCACCGCGCAAGTAATCCTCCTCACCGACCTCGAATTCCTCAGAAGCGACCACCTCGAAACTCAACGTGTCATTCGCCATATCGAGATTATCTGTCTTGTACACTTTTATCAATGCATCCCCCCTCTTCTTTCCCGCAGGAATAATTGCCGACACGATCTCATATCGCGATCCCGGATTTGAAGGACTTCCCCCCAATCCCTTGATAGCTATATGACGATCAACATCAGCCAAGCGTCCTGCTATCGTAATTCCTAACTTCACAACCCCTTCCGTCGTGCCTTCTGGCTGAGTCGTGAAAGAAAAAGAAACAGTATCATTCCTCATGTAAAAGCTAGCCCGCGGCTTAGCACTCCATATTTCAATCTTACTCTTCGAACATGCTCCCGCCACAAAGAGCATAGCAGTTATTATCCATATATATCTCATCATCTTCTATTTTTTCATAATTCTTTCCGCCCTTGCCGTTGATTCCTCCACATCGGGAATCTTAAAAGTAAAGAAATCAGTGTTCGTCATGTATTCTGAAAAATCAGTGATAGAATTACGCTTATAGTAAAACCACAATTGTCCCTCTCCCCAAAACTCTTTCCAATACTCTTTGCGAATCTCCTGTAAAAGTTCCTCACGTGATATCGACCGATTCAATGGAAAACTTACCAACCCACGATTCATCCGCACCTCTTCCAAATAATCCACCCCATCCGAAGTTGAAGGTGCACATTCTGCTGCAATGTAGTACATCTCCGACAAACGGATCAAGGGTAATCGCTCCTGAAAATAGCGAGCAACAATCGCATTTTGATAAAATTTCGCAATCAGGAAATAATTCATGTAGGGCTCGAACCAGTACTGGTAACGCACGTCAGCCGTATTCTCCTCGTACACCGCAGATCGGTCCTCGCTTGAAGCTCCCAATCTCGTATCAACAGTAGAAAAATCTTCAAGTCCTCCCTGAATATATCCATCCATACAATCCTTCAAATCCGTAATATTCAACGCAAAAATATGTTCCGTTGCAAAAGTCCGATCTTGATTTCGAAAATTATTTGCCGTATTCACGTCTCCAATATGGATCAAATTCTCCTTTAGAACCCACGGGAATTTTGTCTCCTGATCACGAATTACCTCCTGCGCACAAAGTAACGCATTTTCCCGGTCACCTTTCCACAAGAATATTCGAGCCATCGTGGCCACAGCAGCATAATAATTAAATCGAAAACGACGGTTGTGCCAAGTCGGAATCTTATCATCTGCTAAAAATTCGCCGGAAGGCAAAGAAGCTAAACAAGAGGCCGGTGTTGTTCCCAAACGAATCGGATCATTGGACATCAGGGTCTTGGCATTAGTTAAGTCGGACAACATTGCCGAAATTGCATCTTCTTGCGTAAATAACGGTGTTACAGAATGTGTCAAATGTGTCACATAAGGAATCGACTCCTTATCTTTGCCAAGTGGATAAGCTGCCGCAAACAAGCGCAACAACTCAAAATGAAGAAACCCCCGCAGTCCCAAGGCCTCGCCTTTTATAAGATTATAATTGTCATCCGAGAACACATATTTATTCTTGTCAATCGTCTCCAATAAAGAATTCAAATTCGCAATCTGCGCGTACATATTACTCCAAACATCTTCCGTATAGTTCTCATGCCAATTCGCTGCATTCGTATTCGAGGGATCGGCATAACTATACCGATACCAATAGCCATTACCGGTAGTTAATGTTAATTTATAATAACCCGCCAGTACATCTGCCATATCGAACGTAAGTTCCCGCCCATACAACGATTTATCGCACAACTTGGCATATACACCGATCAAAGCCTCCCCGTAACCATTCTCACTCTTGAACAATTCAGAACGGTCCAATTCAGAAGAAGCATTCACGTCCAGCCAGTTCTCACATGCCATGCACAGGAACACAGACACCGTTATCATTATGATACTCAATCTTTTCATGCTCTTATTGTTTATGATTTAAAAAGTTGCTTGTAACTCAAACGAAAAATTTCGGGCAAATGGATAAGATGTCCCTCGTTCAATATCAACACTCGACACGCGTAGCAATTCATTCATATAGAAAGAGACCTTCAACCGGTCCAAAGCAATCCGCCGGATCCACGATTCTTTTGAAAACTCATATCCCATATTCATAGAAGAAATATAAAGCTCGTTATTCTTTTGAATGAAACGGGAGGTAGGCCTCGTGTAGCTGGAATTTCGAGAATCGAACACCGTTACCCGGTAAGGAGCCACATCCCCGATCTTTTGCCAAGCCTTATGTATCCGACGATCGAGATTTTCCAAGCCGGTCACGTTTTCCACACGAGAGATCAGCGACTGGTTATAAAGATCTCCTCCCAACTTATAGCTGCACGACACAGACAAACTAAACCCCTTATACCCGGCATTCACCCCCAAAGAACCACTCAATTTAGGAGAAGAATCTCCAATCACAACCTGATCAGCTGCACTCCAAGTGTAATCGCTCTTGCCATCTTTCGTTAAATACATTTCCCTTCCCGATGCCGGATCAATACCCAAAGAACGCATTCCCCAAATGGCTGTCATAGAACACCCTTCATAATATAATGTAGCCGGTTTCGTGAAACGATTAATATATTTCTTGATCACCTCCGGAGAGCTAATATCTTCGTTCCCCCCATCAAAATATTTATAATTGTTATTCTGCTCCTCATTGCTATTCTTGAAAATATCATATATTTTTTTGATCTTGTTGTCATTATGTAATCCCGTGGCCGACAAGGAAATATATGCACTTCGTTTGTCATCACGCCAAGGGGTAATCTGCAAAGAGATCTCGTACCCACGATTCTCGATAATACCCAAATTTTCCATGTAATTCCGGAAACCTGTCGAAGGAGGTATCGAAATATTCGAAAGCAAATTCTCTGTACGTTGAATATAGTAATCCGCCCGGAGAATCAAGAAACGCTTGAGGGACAAATCTAACCCGAAATTGTAATCCTTATTCTTCTGCCACTGTAACTCATCATTGGGAATAGCCACCAACTGTGCCCCTATTTTATCACTATACGTATAGTCGTAATACTTATAACGAGCTCTAGATTGCGAAGGATCCAAATTTTGGTTTCCCGTGTATCCCAACGAAGCACGTAACTTTAGATTTCGAATCCATTCGCTCGCCTCCAGAAAACGCTCGTGGTGAAGGTTCCACCCCACGCCTAGTGACCAGAATGTACCCCAACGACTATCTTTTCCATAGGCAGAAGAAGCACTTCTTCGAAGCGAGGCATCAAAAAGATAACGATCGGCATATGAATAGTTGAGAGCTCCGATAACACCGATCTCCCGCAATTTACTATTACTCCCCCGCGGTTTACCATTTTTCTCGTAATTTGTTCCGAAAGAAATATCATCCATGTAATCGTTACCGAATCCTTCCGCAATTACCGTCGTTGACATTGCTTTCGAGGTCGACACATTCCATGTCACGTTGGCAAAAAGTAAGTGATCTCCAAAAGTTTTATTAAAATTCACACCCGCTTGCAAAGACACCCGCTCCGAAGCCTCATCTTTCTTCGAATACTGTCCCTTCCGATCGCTCATCCCATTCTTGTCATAATTAATAAATTTCGTGTGACTGGCCGGATAAAAAACATCCGCACTTCCCTCCCTGCGAGAATACCCAAAACTCCCGATCACACGGAAAGCCTCGTCAATACGCCAGTCTGCCGAAAAATTATCCTGTACCTCCGTATAACCGGACTTATCTTTCGTATTCAACGTTGCATTATAAAGCGGATTATAATAATGATATTCGTAAACATTCTCATCACTTTCCCCTTTGTGAACCGTGAACTCTTTGATCAAATTCCCGTCTTCGTCATATGGAGCCCAATAAGGATTCAATGATGTATACTCTGAAAAATTTCCATAAGGTGAATTCCTCGACCAATTTCGAGAAAACTCTATCGTATTCCGAAATAGAAGATTTTTATATGAATACGAGAGTGTCGTATTGATGTTCAATGTACTACGATCTGATTTTTTCATCACACCCGCCACATTGTTGTAATACAGGCCAAACTGGTAACGCATTCGCTCATCCCCACCCTCTAATGTCACGGAATGCTTATTGCTGAATCCCGTACGAAGGGGTTTTGAAAGCCAGTAAGTATCTACCCCTCGCACAACATCGTCATACACTTTCTTGTATGAATCATAAGCCGTAATCAATCCTCTCGAAGGCCCGTACATGCCAATCTGTACCTCATACGCCAACTTCTCCTCGGCATTCATCAAATTATAACCGGTCAAATCAGGTGCTTCTATCCCGAAATCACCGGAATAATACACCCGTAATTCTCCCGATTTTGGACGAATAGTCTCAATTACGACCACGCCATTTCCGGCTTTCGAACCGTAAATTGCTTTTGCGGCAGCATCTTTCAACAAAGTAACGCTAGCCACCCGGTTCATATCAAGATCATACACTTTCTCGAGAGTTGTCTCAAAACCATCCAAAATAAACAAAGGTTGATTCGGATTATTCTCATACTCTCCCTGCAAATTGGGGAATGAAGTCTGTCCCCGCAATTGCACGGTAGGCATACGGTTCGGATCACTGCCATATTCCAAATTTTCTATAATTTGAAATGCAGGATCCAGATTCTTCAAACTCTTGATCAAATTTTGATTCCCAACCCGCAAAATATCTTCCTGCTTAAAGGTTGCAGCCGAACCTGTAAAACTTTCCATCCGGCGATTGAACATTCCCGTCACAACCACTTCATCAATCTTTGCTTGTTCCTCCTGCAAAGTGACATTGATCTCATTATTCCCAGAATAAACGATCTCCCGGGGAGTCATACCCACGAAAGAGAATTGCAGCACGAGCCGCTCCGTCCTTCCCGGTACCGAAATCGAATACGCTCCATCCAAATCCGTCGCCACGCCTAAAGGCATACCCTTCACTTTTACCGTCACTCCCGGTAAAGGCTCTTTCTTCTTATCCGTCACTTTTCCAAAAATCCGAATAACAGGATCTTGTTGTTTTAAAACTCGCTTCCGGATAATAATCACATTTTTCTTAAACTCGTACGACAAGCTCGTATTTTCCAAACATCTGTCCAGAATATCCTGTATCCGAGCCTGTTTTACATCCAAACTTACACGCGGAACAATTTGCACGTCTTCCGAATTATAAATAAACACGTAATCGGTCAACTGCTCGACTTTCTTGAATACTTCATCCAACGGAACACGGGACAATTTCAAATCCACCTGAATCGCATCCTGCGCACGTAACGAAACATGGCAACCCAAAAACACCCCCACCAATAGAGCCAGTAATTTCACCTTTCCCCTCACGTGCTGAACCCTTCGTTTTTTCATAACTTCAATCAACTTATTTATTACTTAAAAATTTTGACTACTACAATGAATAAAATTCATTTATTAACAAACGTCAAAAGTATATGATCAGTTTATCACGAACAATCCCTAAAATAAGGTATAGTTTCAAGAATATATCACGATATTTTCACCCCGGTAAAACACAATCCTTTCCCTAAACTTTCCTCACCCCCATCTCTCGCTCTAACACACTCTCCCAAGTAACAAATTTACTTCAAAACAGAACCAATATACAAGCAAAATTGAATAACAAATCAATTTTATCGAAGATGAATGCTCGATAAATGCAGGATGAATGCTCGATGATGATAATGAACTACAAATTGACTCTATACAGGATAACACGAGAAGCTAGCCTAGCCCATGTGTTACCCTAGTCTTATTACAGGCCGGAGATATTCCCGCCACACGTAAATCTTAAATAAAACTTTCGGACTTTATCAGGAGGCAAGCGATAATCGCCTGCCCTCTGAATATCAATTGATAACTTCAAAAATTCTTGCCTTAAACGCCCCTTCTTCCAGATACATGCTCATAGAAAATCCTCGTCCTCCCATGGTAAATCCATATTCTCCACCTATAGGGTATTTCACTTTTTTCCATACATTCTCCCGAGGATTATATCCCCAACGCTCATTCCCCCATAAATACACGAAATCCTCCCCGTCCTTATTGATCACGAAAGATGCAGTTAGAGACGAATGTAGCTTCTCGGTCTCATCTTTGTCATACCAAATAGGTTGACTTTTCCACGTTTTAAGTTCCGGATCAAACTTTTGCACATCATTTGCTCCATCTCCGAAACAAACATAACCATACCCGTTAGCGACAAAAGCATGAGCACCCGCACGGGCATAACCAATATTCGTCACTTGTTTCCATCCTGTTACAGGATCAAATTCATAAAAATCTGACAAACGATAGGCATTTTCCGAAAATCCTGTTCCCACATACCCTTTTCCACCTATTGAAAAGGCAACGGCACCCGCCCGTGATTCCCCCGGGAACTCAAACGCAAGTAACTCCCAAGTTTTCGAATCGCTATCATACACGTAAAAATCATCATAGTAATGCATTGGATCCGTTTTACCCGCAGTATAACCTAAACCAACGTAGGCTTTATGCCCGATAACAAAAGCGACAGCTTCTTCACGACTTCCACCCGGGTATTCGACTGCAACTTGTTCCCATGACCGAGATTCCGGTACATAGTAATAAAAATAACTATTCTTTCCCATCAAAGGCATATATCCCAGACCAATAAACGGGACATCGTCAATCGAAAATATCAAAGCATTATTCAACCCGATTATGCCCAACATAGAAACCGAATCAACAGACAATTTCGGCAAATTAGCCTTCATATCTTTATCACTATCATCATCATCTTTGCAAGAGAATAAAAATATCATTCCCAAGCATAAAATAAATAAACGTATTCTATTCATTTTGCACATTTTATATGAAATATTTAATTATCCCCAATCATCCGGATGAACCGCAATGAATCTCCTTCAAAAATCACAAACGTAAACGCCATATATCACGATATGATTACACCGTGACAATATACAGATAAAAAAAACAAAAAGTCTCCTATTTCCTAATATTTTCAGGAAAAAAGCGACCCTCGTTCTGCAAATGCAAAACGAGGGCCATAACAATTTATAAAAAGAAAATTTATTTCTTCATGATTTCTCCGAAATACTTGTAGAATAACGGAATTGTCGTGATTCCATTATAGAATTGTTCCAGCGGATAGTTTTCGTTCGGAGAGTGGATTGCATCTGATCCCAAGCCGAAGCCCATGAGCACGGATTTAATGCCTAATACTTCCTCGAAAGTAGCGATGATTGGAATACTACCTCCCGAGCGTACCGGAACGGGTTGTTTCCCGTAAACTTCCTCGTATGCTTTTTCAGCAGCCTTGTAAGCCGGAAGATCAATCGGGCATACATAAGAAGGACCTCCATGCAAGTAATCTACCTTTACTTTCACATAATCCGGTGCGATAGATTCAAAATATTCCTTGAATAATTTTGCAATCTTCTCGTGCTTCTGGTTCGGAACCAAACGGCAACTGATCTTGGCGTATGCTTTAGAAGGCAGTACAGTCTTGGCACCTTCACCCGTGTAACCACCCCAGATACCGCAAACGTCAAATGTCGGGCGAATACCCGTGCGCTCGTTCGTGGTAAATCCTTCTTCGCCTTTCACTTCTTTGATATCCAACGATTTCTTGTAATTTTCGAGATTGAAAGGAGCTTTCGCCATTTTAGCACGTTCCTCGGCACTTACTTCCAACACGTCATCATAAAATCCCGGGATCGTGATATGGCCTTTCTCATCCTGCATATCGGCAATCAATTTACACAACACGTTAATCGGGTTAGCCACGGCACCACCGAAAATACCGGAATGCAAGTCGGCATTCGGACCGGTTACTTCAACCTGCCAGTAAGCCAGACCTCTCAATCCCGTCGTGATAGAAGGGATATCCGGACCGATCATGCTGGTATCGGAAACCAAGATCACGTCTGCCTTCAACATATCTTTATGTTCCCGACAAAATTTCGGAAGATTCGGAGAACCGATCTCTTCTTCACCCTCGATCATGAATTTCACGTTACAATTCAATTTCCCGGATTTTACCAGATATTCAAAAGCTTTCGCGTGCATGAAAGCCTGACCTTTATCATCGTCAGCACCACGAGCCCAAATCTTACCGTCTTTTACAACCGGTTCGAAAGGCTTGGTTTTCCACAAATCAACCGGGTCTACCGGCATCACGTCCATGTGACCATATACTAATACCGTGGGAAGAGCAGGATCAAGTATTTTCTCCCCGTAAGCCACCGGATTACCATCTGTTTCATATACTTCTGCCCGATCAGCCCCGGCAGCTAACATGATCTTTGTCCATTGTTCGGCACAACGGTACATATCCGGCTTGTGCTCGGACAATGAAGAGATTGAAGGGATCCGGATCAACTCGAATAACTCGTTCAGGAAACGTTCCTTGTTTTCTTCCACGTACTTTTTGATTTCTTCCATCTATTTGAAAATATATTGATTAATAATTAATAAACATGCTTTCACCGTGTAAATATAATATATTCCGACTAGCGGATCAAACAATCAGCGTAAAAAAAACACCCATTGTTTGATCCGCTAGTCGGGTTACAAGTTACAAATTAGCAAGTTACAAGTTATACACCATAAACCCACTAACACCTTAACCTGAAACTTTCAAACTTGCACTCCCATGAGAGTACAAATATTTTCGATTTCAATTCTCTATCTGCGATTAATTTCCTATTTTTGCCAAGTGTTTCAACTAATGAATTAGATATGTCAAATCTTCCCGAAATTAAAGTTTTCGCCGGAGAGAATAGTCAATATATCGCAGAAAGTATTGCTAGTTCTCTTGGGCTGGAACTCGGTAAAAAAACGTTTACGAGATTTAGTGACGGAGAATTCGTCACGTCATTCGACGAAACGGTGAGAGGTGAGCACGTGTTTATCGTGCAATCCACCTTCCCGCCCAGTGATAACCTCATGGAGTTACTCTTGATGATCGATGCCGCCAAAAGAGCATCTGCCTACAAGGTAATCGCCGTAATCCCCTATTTCGGGTTTGCGCGTCAAGACCGGAAAGATAAACCGCGTGTTGCTATCGGAGCAAAACTAGTAGCTAATATGCTACAAGCTGCCGGAGTAGACCGAATTATCACCATGGATTTACACGCCGACCAAATTCAAGGATTCTTCGATATTCCCGTGGATCACCTGTACGGTTCTACAGTCTTGATCCCTTATATCAAATCTTTAGGATTACGCGATTTTGCCATCGCCTCCCCAGACATCGGTGGAGCCAAAAGAGCAAATTCTTGGGCAAAATACTTTGATTCAGGTTTGATCATCTGCCACAAGACCCGTATCCGGGCAAACGAAGTTGCCGACATGAAAGTGATCGGGGATGTAGAGGGCAAAAACATCATCGTGGTCGATGACATGATCGACACAGCCGGAACAATCTGCAAGGCAGCCGATATGCTTATTGACAATGGAGCTGCCAGTGTACGCGCCGTAGCCACCCATGCAGTCCTCTCCGGTAAGGCATACGAAAATATCGAGAAATCAAAACTGACGGAAGTAATCTTTACCGATTCTATTCCTCAGAAACAACCTTGTGCGAAGATTAAAGTATTACCGATCGCTCCCATGTTTGCCGACACGATCCGCAACATCTACGAGCACAAATCGATCAGTGATCATTTCCTCATGTAATTTCTTTTTTCATGATATTAAAAATGGCACCCTGGAAAGAGTGCCATTTTTAATATCCTCAACTTTTCAACTGTTAACAGTCAACCGTCTACTGTTCGATGCCTTCCTCTTATCCTTCGACAACATGAAAGCATAAATCTCCAAATTCTCCTTTACCCATCCATCATCCAAGGTAATTACCGTCACGCCACTCTCTTGACGGTTCCGACAAGGTTCCACGATGATTTGGTTACTCGTTTTCTCGTAAACCACCACGTACAGCACGTCCGTCGGATTAGCCAACACCGACCAACGACTTTGAGCCTCCTGAGTAATCGTTATCACATCCTCGTTCAACGACACGGTCAGCATCCCATCCTGTAAGTTCCCTTCGGCACACACGATTTTTTCATAGTCAATCGTGGGGTTATACTCCTCGTCAACCATCACGGCTTTCATATTTGCCTTCACGAAGGCATTATAAAACGTATTTCCACCCTTTCGTCCCGGGAAACCAAGTTCCGCCACCGGAGCAAAATACAGCGAAGTCCTTTGTAACGCTTTCATCTTCGCCCGTTGCGTCAACTGCCCCGGAGTCCTCGGGTTACGTATCGTGTTTCTCTTTCCCCGGGCAATACTATACCCGTTTGCCACCGATTTTCTCACATCCCCCAATACAAATGATTTAAACAAAGCCATAATCTTAAAATTTAAAATGCACGAGATCATACAGCAATCCCTCTCCGTTAAACGCTCGCATATTAGCTTTCAGGAAAAGATTATACCCCGAACGATGCTCTGCCACTCCCAACATCTGCCAAATACGGGCCAACCATGTCTGCCGGATAACCCCGTAAAAAGTAGCCGTTTTCCTCATCCGCTCCCGGTAATACAACTGCAACTCGGAACGACAATCCTTCATCTGTCCCGGGGTCGTTCGCGCATAAAGACGATCTCCCACTTGATAGTAAATAACACGTCCCAACTGCCCGGACAAACGATTAAATAAATTTGAATAACAACGAGCCATACTTGTCTCCTTTCTTGATTAATAAAACTTCAGTCGTGGTTAATTTATCATAATCTCCGCAAATATGTCTACATAAATAATTTCTAAATACATCAATCATTATAAAAAAAATAAACACTTCTTGCATAATCCTTTTTGACGAGATATTTGTATTTGTAATAAATTAACAACTATACGTATGAAATATTTTTTTAAAACATCATTCGTTTTGTTAGCGAAATGTATTTTCCTCTTAGGATGTACATTAACACCCCTCGAGAATGCACTAGAACTCAGCGGGAATAATAGGCAAGAACTAGAAAAAGTATTGAATTATTTCTCTTCTAAAGATCCCCCTTTAAAACTAGAGGTAGCTCAATACTTAATCGAGAACATGCCAGAACATTACTCTTTTGCTAGTGAAACATTAAATAAATATTACAATTATATAGATTCTTCTTTTTCCAAATACTCTTATTATTACCGATGCTACCTCAAAACAATACCATTACGAAATGCAGAATCACGATGAAACTTGAACGAAAATACGATATACAAAACAGAGCAGCAAGAATATATCGATATACTTTTTCTAAACACCCTATTCCAGAACCAAGAAACGGTGAATACATCCCATGGCTACTCTTAAACCCATTTCAAAAGAATGTCACATCATATTACTTACCCGTTAGTGACGTAACCATCCCTCTTATCACGCAAAATGATACCAGAAACCGATATGCATACTTATCCATCTTCAACAATAAAAAATGGGAGGCGATCGCTTTCTCGGAAATAAAAAACGGGAAAACAACCTTCTCTGAAATGGGTAGAGGTGTTATATATTTACCTATTATATACAATGGAGAAAAAATTGCCGCATTTAATTACCCGTTTATTTTAAATTCAAACGCTGACGTACAAGCTTTATCATTAAAACAAAAGGATAAAGCAAATAAATTAACATCCAACGAAGAAAATGCTCTGTGTAAAATGAAAGCAGCCATATACCGATTTTATTCTCATGTCAAAATAAAAGATGGAAAATATTCATGTTCACTAACTAATGCTCGAGAAATAAACATCTCCAACCAACTATTTTCAACTTTACAACAAAATCTCGAATCAGGAAATATCTGGATCGAAAAATGTAAGAAGGAAAAGAAAGAGGTCATAATTCCTGAAATCAATGAAGAATACCTCAATTCCTTGTTAAAATAAATAGAATGATAATATCAACAAATTGAATGCAATATGAAATATTTAATTTTTATAACTTTAATTACTTTCTTGTATAGCTGTAATAATTCAGATTCTCAAGATCTTTTACCTATCATTACAAAAACTAAAACAAACGGACAAAAAGTAAAGAAATATTTAGATAATGATACGTTTCTAGATGTTGACGTACAAGCTTTATTAAAACAAAAATGCATTCCATCAAGTAGATCAACACTCAATGAAAAAGATGCTTTGTGTAAAATGAAAGCAGCCATATACCGGTTTTACTCTCATGTTAAAATAAAAGATGGGAAATACTCATGTTCACTAACTAATGCTCGAGAAATAAACATCTCCAACCAGCTATTTTCAACTTTACGACAAAATCTTGAATCGGGAAATGTCTGGATCGAAAAATGCAAGAAAGAGGGGAAAGAGATCGTAATTCCTGAAATCAATGAAGAATATCTCAATTCCTTATTGCAATAAATAAAAACAAAAAGGGGGCTCGTGAAACAGCTCCCTATCCCCCCTTTTACTTTTGCAAAATCTGCATTTATATCTTTAATACACAGCAGAATTAAATAAAAAAAAGACAGATAAACATGAGTAATCATTGAATAATTCATAGACCATGAAAATCATCTTTATATTGGCTTTTTTTATAAGTATATTTTCTTTTTCAAAAGAAAATATCGATTGGTGTATCATTCCGAATATTGTTACTACATTTTCATTTTTATCTATAATTACAGCCTTTCTTTTATGTAAGAAAAAAGAATTAACAATAACTCCATGGTTTATAATTACTACCCTCTTTACAGGTATTTTATATCTCATAGGAAATAAATATATTTACTCACAATATATTTTATTATCAAGCATAATTACATTTTTAATCTTTTTAAAAGACAACTCCCACACGAACTATTTTTCAGAAATTCAATTAGCCCGAATATTCCCGTTTATCCTTGTTGTTGAAGCAATATTCGGTATCATGCAATTTATACAAACAGGTCAACCCATGCAAGTAAAAGGACATTTTGACAATACAATTGGTTTTACCTCATCATTATCTTTTAGTATTCCATTCTTGCTATATTTAACAAAACACGATACCAAGATTTTCAAAAAATATGCGCATTTTATGTTAGGTATTATATGTATTGCTTTATTTCTAGCTTGTTCTCGTTCAGTTCTTGTAACTTCCTTTATCATAATCCTCCTTTACCAACATCTACATTCAAGTTGGAACCAACACAACACGATAACACGGTTAGCATACTACTTGTTATTCATTGGAATCGCCTTTGTAGTATTTCAATTAAAACAAGATTCTGCAAATGGCCGTTTACTAATTTGGAGTATAGCGTTAAGCATGATATGGGAACATCCCTGGGGCTATGGGATTGGGGGAATCGCTCGAAAATACATGAACTATCAAGCCAAATTTTTGTCTCACGTGCAAGATCATACTGGTTAAATCTATCAGACAACATACATTGCGTGTTTAATGAATATCTAAGCATAGGTATAGAATTAGGTATCGGATTCATGTTATTGGCATTAGGGATATTCGGGTATATTATTAAAAGAATTCTCATCGAAAAAGATGAAGAGAAAAAATTGAATTTGTTATTATTATTCACAATTTTGTCAACATCATTATTCTCTTACCCTCTACATTACCCTGCTTCATGGGTTGTAATTGGTTATTCTGTCTGCCAATTACTACCGACCTCCCAATAGACTTATTCTTCAAAATTCATTTTTGTAATGAGATATAGCATTATTCTTTTACTCTTACTTTTTCCACTTTATCTACGTAGAGAATTACAGTATCAAAAACAATGGTTTTGTACAGCACAAGAAGTATTAAGCAAAGACAAACAAGTTATTTTCAACATTTCCCCTCAGCTTTACTCCAGATTAAAAAATTATCCCATGTTCTTATACAATTACGGAGCAGAATTACATTACGCTAAAGAACCCGAATTAAGTAATAAAATTCTATATAGATACTTAGAAAAAGTGGCAGATTATGATGCATGGATTCTTATTGGGTGTAATTATTGTGAAAAAAGCGAAAATCATAAATCAAGAAACAAGCAAAATTAAACAAGCTGCAAAATCATATTTAGACATCAATATGTATAATTCATTCTAATTTCAAAAACGGAAAATATCTCTAAAAACATTTTCTCTTCAATACTCCCTCTATCCATTTTAGATTTAGAGATTTTTGATTGATGATTTCATTTTTTGTTTCATTCTAAATTTCTATTTGAGAAAGTTAAGTTACTTCTAGTCTTCGGGAAGAAATACCAGCTCCTCCCCTGTTTATAGAGGAGTTTGAAGATGAAAACAAGCATAACCTACATATACTGCAAAGTGGTATATAACTACTTAAAAAACAAACCGACAATACAAAAACACCACACAACAAGTCTCTATAAATCATCCAATTATCAATACAAAACAAGTATATCTATACCATATATTAGCACAATTAACCTTTATATTTACTTTTACAACCATTGCATGCCCCCCTCCCTACTTCAATATCCAAGAAATAACTTTAGCGATACTTTTCTCGTATAATATCATATATTAATAAATAAGGTTATGAAAACAATATTACATAAAGCCGAAAGTCGCGGTTTCTTCGACCACGGATGGCTAAAAACCCATCACACATTCAGTTTCGCAGATTATTATGATCCTCAACGCGTTAATTTCGGAGCCCTGCGGGTTTTGAATGATGACCGGATTGAAGGCGGAACCGGATTTGACACTCATCCTCATCAAAACATGGAGGTTATATCCATACCGCTAAAAGGTGATTTGGAGCATAAAGACAGCATCGGGCATAAAGACACGATCAAAGAAGGTGAAATACAGGTCATGAGTGCCGGAACCGGAATCCTGCACAGTGAATACAACCGGAATGATGAAAAACCGGCTGAATTCTTACAGATTTGGGTTTTCCCGAATAAAAAAAACGTTCCTCCGCGGTATGAAAATGCCGTTATCTCCGATCTGATCCACAAGAATGAAATTAGTGAAATCGTGTCCCCTTATCCCGGAAATGGCAAAGGATTATGGATTTACCAACAGGCGTGGTTCTCTATTGCCGATCTGGACAAAGATTCTTTACAAATCTACAAGATGAAATCAAAAGACAGCCTGGGAGTTTATATTTTCATCATAGAAGGAGGTATCACAATTAAAGATATTGAGCTCAAACGACGGGACGGGGTCGGGGTGTATGACACCGAAGAAGTGGAATTCAAGGCAACCGAGAAATCTCGTGTATTACTTATCGAAGTTCCACCCCATCATTAATATAGAATAAATAAAGCCGTATCATCATTGGTGATACGGCTTCTTTTTATTCCCTTTTTCCTCGATTATCGACTATTTTTCAATTTCTTTTCTATTTCAATTAAATTATCCTGCGCCTCCCGGTTCCCTTGACGTGAAACTTCGGTTAACACGCTTTTCGCTTTATTCAATTCTCCCGTAAGCATGTAATATACCCCTAGATTATTGACATACTCCGGAACATCCTGTCTAGCCTTATCCAGGTACTTCCTCGCCTGAAGAGTATCTTTCTGGGTTAACGCTATGGCCGCTGCGTTCAGGTTTGCCGTTGGGTCATCAGGATACGTGCGAACCGCTATTTCAAACACCTTTTGAAACTCCTCGCTTCCCTTGGGATAAGAATTGGCGATCCGAAACATCTCGTCCAAACTCAAATATTGCGGGTTAGTTTCAAGAAGTTCTTTTCCCTCCTCCACGCTCAGGTTCCTCACGTTGTATGATACGAGACATTGAACTTTCCGGAGTTTAGGATAAAAACAAGTCAACATTTTACGATAAACCTCTCCATGGTCAAGACCCTTCAACTTATTTTTTCGGAGGTTAACATCATCAATATCTTCTATTATTGCCATCACGTCCCTTCTATCTTTCAACGTCGACATCTCGACCAGTTCAAACAATCCATCCCAATTCTCCTCCCCACTCTGCACGTGGTACACATCCGACGGGAAAGATATTCGTTTCGCGAGATATTCTTTCAAAGCCTTGGCTCTCTCGCAAGCCAGCCACTCGTTATGCACCACACTTCCTTCCGGTGAGGCATATCCCGTTATATCAACACCCGTAACCTGAAGATTTTTATCCGAATGAATTTCATCCAAAAAAGTCGCGATCTTGGACAACTGGACCCGATTATTCATATAATCCGGTAAAATCTCTGTTTTCCCGACAGGGAAATCAAGATATACTTCCCGTTGCTCGTTTCGTGTTTTTACCAATTCTGCTTCCGGTTGAACAAAAGAAATCACGGGTACCATGATATATTCCGGGGGAAGAACGATCAACTCCTCGTCAATTTCCTGAACATGTCCTCCACAACCGCATAAATCTTCCACGATACTCAAATCGGCCTCCCGCATCCAAGACTCGTACGGGATAGCAAGAGAATAATCCAACTCGGTTTTTGTATCCCGCCCGGCCCGAAGTGTTCCATATGGCAATTCTAAACCGGCTTCCTCTTTATCAATTGCCATGGCCCTGGCATAAGCTTTATGTTTCATCGTACCGTTTACCAGTATGAAAGGCAATTCCACACGATGTTCACCTTCCGACAGGACAGGAGTCAACGTAAGCGCCCGATCCCTGTCAACGTGTAAATTTGCCATATCTATTTGCATTCTCACTTGCAACATATCATCCTGCCGCCTCAATTCGACAGAAGTAATATTAATCTGCCCCTTGTATATCTGTTGTTGTGCCATTAACGGAACATTCACCATCACTAGCATACAAACAACAAATATGTTATACATTATATTTTTTCTCATAACCGTCATTTTACTTGATAATATAAATTAAATTAATCCCTAGCTTCGTTGGTCCCACGTAATTCCGCCTATCATCCTTTAGCTTGGGACCGCATTTTTCACACCTGTATTTATCATACTTGATATGAGCGTATCCGAGACCGATCGTTCCTTCCAGACTCCAACGCTTGTTCAGAATCCAATGGTAACCGTAAGCAATACCGGCCCCGAACAAATCCCCCTGGTAACGCTTGTGTTTCCACCCAAACATCTCGATCCCGCACATATTAAACTGCGCGTAAAAAGCGTGTACGCCAAAGAAATGTCCATTAAACCGATCACACAACCAATACCGCAATTCCGGCTGTACCAGCCAATGTTTAAACTTTTTATTCCCCGACCAGTTCCACGGGTTGTAATTTCCCGAGATATCCATCGTGAGTTTTCTCGACAAGGCAAATTCCACCCCCAGATTCGGAGTCACCGTTGCCCAGTAAAGCGCATTCGTCTTGACTGCCAATACGGGCATATCAGGAACTTTATGCTTCTCTTGTCCCATGACACTCATCATCGACAAAAGCATTATATTCAGTAAAAGAATCTGTTTTTTCATCTTTTCGTTCTTTTATTTTAAATTAATCGTGGGTTGTGCCAAAAGTTGCCCCACGGAGTAAGACCCGTAATAATTTTTCCCCCCGTAATAGACCCGGAAAGTAACCGCGTCTGAAATCTTTGCCCCCAACTCGATATTGAAAGAGTAAGTACTACTCGTCGAAGTATAAAAATTGCTGACAATCGTGTGATCAGAGGAATAGACAAAGAATTGTTTTATCGTATAAATATCATTAACCCGTATCGCACCGTTAACAGGCACCGCCTTTCGAATAAGGTTATCATAGTACACGGTAGTACTTCGAAATCCCGGGGCGGATATCACGATATCCTCACTACTGATAGCCTGCTTCGACACGAATTGAACACGCTGTTCCCCAACCGGGGCAGAAGCATATTCACGTTCATAACCATCATCAACTTTCACCCACCCGTTATCAGTCGTGGAGAGATTACGTGTTGTAATATGTACTTTTAGCGGGTAAACCGGGGGCATATCCGTCAATTCCGGTATCGTGAAATGAAATACAGCCGTTTTATTCATCCCGTAATCAACCATATTATCACCATTAACCGACACGTTCGTGAAATAACGAGACTGTAGTTTCACGTATGCCGTGTGGAAATAATCATTCTCGATAGTTATCGTCTCGTCACTATTCTCGTAACTCGTTTTAAAACTCAGACTTTTCTCTCCCGGCTCCTCCGCCCAATACACGTACTTATAAGTTCCGTTCCCAAATTGTATTTCCATATTTTTATTCGGATCAACCGGATAAAGATTATTGGTCGAAATAACACACTTCACGGGAAACAAATACTTCGGGATAGACGACGGAATGTTAAATTTCAATGTCACATTCTGATCTCTTTCCGTGTATAAATCCGGGGTCGTGGATGCCGGCAAAAAGCTATACAAAGACGTGGATGTCACCGTGATAATTCTTGACAGGACCCCGGCCTTCACCAAAATCGTCGCCGTATTTTGTCCGGATATCACCTTTGCCACATCGGCTGAAATCAAACCACTACCCGCATCATAAGCCAAATTCGTCAGAATATGATTAGGATCCTCAATAATGGACACATCTATCTTACTATCAGAAGCCGTTCCATTTTCCGTGTAATGGGCAGACACCCTCAACTCTCCTCCCTGAATAAACAACAAGTTCAATTGCCCCACCGTCAAAGTATGATTCGCATTATCAGAAATCGTTGGCGAATCTTTAAAAATCTCTGCATAGATATTATTGGACGGTTCCGCATCTTTCGCATCATTGAAAGAAATACTACCGCTCGCCTGATCACTAAAAGACTCTATCACCACTCGATAATGATAATTACGCACGATAGGATAGGGTTTCTTGTCTGCATCCAAAAACTGAATCTTGTAAAACTCCTCTTGACTATCGCCGTCTAATTTCCCTTTCACGATTACATAACACTGGTCATTAAACAAATTCGGATTTTCACTCATAAACTTCGGTGAAAGATCACATTCGTCCACGGTCTGATCCATTTTCTGAAGCGATCCGAGGGGAAGAGTAGGAGTATTTTCCAGAATAACAAAAGGCGAGGGCGTTTCGGAGGGATTAAACGGAGCCGTGGTCCCCATCGTGGCCATATTACACAAAGCGTACCCGGTCACGCTGAAATTCGAAGCGTTATTTTCCACCGTTACTTTCGCTTGATTCCGGTACAAAACCACATCCAACGTGTTCGCCCCTGCTACCAATTCCCCGCGTCCCCAAAACACCAACAGATTTCCATTCAATACCGGAATCAATTCCCGCTCGTCCTTTTGCAAAGCCTCCCGATCATTATAGGATGCTATCTGATCACAATTCGCGATAAAATGAATAATTCGGGTATCCGCGGGAACCTGAGCTTTAAACGTTCCTTTACCGATCCCCCCGTCTTCCGTTGTTACCAAATCTGTCGCGTGTACACGTGCAAGAAACAACCCTTTAGCGTCAAAAGCCATCAACCAGACATCATTAATGGCATTCTCGTATGACACGCTTCTCGCTTGCATGGCATTGTACTCCGGGATATAAAGCGAAATGTTGAGAGACATCCCTTCCTCGTTCAACTTTTCCCATTTTCCCGGCTCATCCGTACAAGAAAGCACGATAATGATTAAAAAAATATGTATTAACTTTTTCATAATCCATCTTAATTTACTTTGACATCCCTGACACAACGTACAGAGGCTTTCAAGGAATCGAAACTGGAATTAACACCCACTCTCGGATCCATAAACTCCACGGCACTCGACTGTCTTGCACTCCAATACCAACTTCCTTCAAGAATTTTTTTTACCTCACATAAACGGATATTCTGAAGGATATCAATCATATACAATTCGGCCAACGTCGGCATCCGCCAATCCGAATAAGTCTCGCCTGTTGTCTCATCTCTTTCAACATAAGAACTACATTTATCTCTGGAAAGAACATAATTTGAAGCTGTAGTGGTCCCGTGTTGCGAAGCAAGCATGAAACGGGGAGAGATCATCCTGTTATTCTCTTCCGTATCTATCGTGTTACCATTCTCATCTCTCCGAGGATACCCTAACACGGCATTATTCCTGATATACGAGGCATAAGATGCTCCCAACGCGGAATTTGCCGCCATGTGACTGTAACCGGATCCGAAATCTTCATCGAACTCATCCGGATTAGGCAGGGTCGAAAAATCCGCCACGAAAGAATTAATGACAAACATTTTGTTATTATTTTGTCCTTCACTTCCACCCGGGGCATCCGCAGAGATATCGTAACCGATATACAAGGCCGGAAATTGTTCCACTCGCACATTCTGAGTCATCCCCGATTCATTCGTAACCGTGAATGTAACCACTTTTGACACGAAATTATTCGGGAGAACACTATTAATCTCGATATTTCCGGCTTTCGCATCTTTTGTCCACTCGATATTCACCCCGTTACCATCGGAGGCAACCCCGTTGACCTGTATATTACTTATCGACACGGGAGTTGAGGACTGAAAAGTCGTGGTGAACTTCGTACTGTTCGGCATCGTAATCCGAGTATCTTCAACATACAGGAAATTAATTCCTTCCACGCTCACAAGTACGTCTTTTGTTGTCCAATCTTTTATGGTGTATTGCGTGGATAACTCCACGGGCGTTTTAGGGTCAGGAGAACCCAACCGATCCACCTGCACGGAAATATCATAAAGATAATTCCGTTGTAATTTATATAGTGTCTCATCCGTTCCTTCCGCGGACAAACGATAATTCACCGGAATCCGGTAATAACTATTTGTATACGTCAAAGCACCATTTGTTACCGGGATATTCACGAGAATATAAGTTTCGTCATTCACGTCATCATTCCAATCATTGGCATAAGAGTACATCACAAAAGCGACATCCCCATCGGCCCCAACCATCGTGCTTGTGAAATCGGGCATTTCCTGTAAATCCGGTACAAACGAATTCCCATTCTCCAATACCTGACTACTCGCGGCGTATCGTATCAACTTCTTGCTCATCGCGAGACCCGTTGCCACGGAATACCCGTTTGCATAGGAAAGCTTCACCCGAATTTTTGATGCGGCCCGTTTTAAAGAAACAGGTATTTCTTTATTCACGACAACTCCATCATTCAGTATCATCGAATGAACCCCGTCCATCAAAAAAACATCTTGTTTCACATCAGGATTTAATCCCGTCACGGACAAACCTTTTAATGCACTTAATGCAAGTCCTTTATCCGGAATACTTCCTGAATAATTCGCTAGAACATAGGTTTCATAATTGACATTCGTTTCAAATTCTTCCTGATAAACATTCAGTTTCGTGCTGTATGCATTAACACCGGTTAACGCTGGAGTGGGCACGATATGCTGGTAAAAAACGCATTCATCCCCTCCCTCTTTATACATGAACACGTCCAATGTCGTTATCTTATTTTCATTCAGGTCATCATTTCCTACTTCATTTGTCGCTCTTGCCACAGACGCTTTCTTGAAGAAAACCTTCACGAACACATCCCCGTCCTGTTTCATGTCAGAAGATTCCAATTCATTTTGCGAACAAGACGAAACCAGATACATCACGAACAACAAGAGCCATATTATATTATATCGTTTCATAACCTTATTTTTATTGATACCCCACTTGCGTAATCAGTATGTCCGTATCATTATCTCCCGGGAATCTCCGAGTGGTGCCCTGTAAAGGATTAATCTTCAATTTCTCCCCGTCAACCGTGATGTACATATAAGTACTTCTTTCCACCCCACTCCAACTCTTGGTCGCACCCACTTGAATAAGACACTCTTTTTCCCCGGCAATCCCCTTGGAAACTGCAACCGGACCTCCGTTTGTACTCTCTTTATTGAAAAAGAATTCCAACCCGTTTGTTATCGTTGCCGTCCATACAGCCCCCGCGGGTGCTATCAACTTAAAACTATAACTAGCATAAGAAGTTTCACTTACGGGTACATTATCCTTCACGTAAGGAAAATAAACAACTCCCGTTGTCGCCCCCGCGTCATTTCCCTCGTAAGCATCAAACACGTAATCCCCCTCCGTAACCTGGCTCCCGATCTGGGATTCCGACACGGTCCACGGTAACGGAATAATCTTCAAGAACAATTCATTATCCGGATGCTCGAACATGGCAATAATTCGGTAAACCGTATTTTGGTTCAAACTATATTTATCCGAAATCTGCCCGTTATCCGTAATATAACCTTTATATTTAAATTCTTTTCCATTAATCTTTATCGTAGCCAACAAATAAGGAGTAATCCTATCATCTTTCTCGGCAGAAGCTGCAATATTTTGATAACTATAAAAAGATGCATGAGCATTTTCCGGAACAATCACACTCACGTCCGAAGGCATATTCTGCAAGATCATATCGGTCGTCATCACGCGCTCCTCCCGATTCGTCACGACCGGAGAAATCATATCACGTCCCTGATACTCGCATCGGCTATTCATCACCTGATTCACGAACTCAAGAGAAACAAGCTGCACGTCATCATCTTTCAAATCATTGTTTTTAAACACGTAAACATCCAGACGAGCAACCAACCTTCTCATGGGAATCTCGGCCTCTGTTAATGGCCCATTAACCGTAACCTCTTTCCTTCCGATCATCAACACCGATCCCCCGAGAAAACTATTACTCGTCACCGTCATATCATCCAACATCTTCATCGTCGTGTTCTCGTCCAAGGTAATCGAAAGCGATTTATCCGTTCCCTCGTAATTTCCGACAGCATAAACAATCTTCGGCAAGGCGGAGACCGATACTACCCGTTGATACTCGCTAATGGCCTCCGGCGTGATGTCAGGCAAAAATTCCGAGAATTCACAGGTCCCATCCGATTGATTGAAAACATATATAGCTAGACTAGAAAACTTTCCGTCATCTCCCTTTATCAAACCGTCTGTTGCAGCCCGAGCCGTGAAAGACAAAGACAAACGAGCGTCTTTATCCGGTTTCACGGGAACATTCTCGTTTTTATCACATGCCGCAAACAACATGATCATAAAAAGTGCCCAAAGACCTGTCCGTATATTATTACTTCGCTTCATAATTCTCTAATTATATCCGGGTTTTATCTCCTCCTCCTCCCACGCCGTCACCGTAACACTCAAACCGTTCACTTTAAAACGAATACCGACAAAAGCTTCATTAATACCGTTCACGGTAATGTTATTCCTCTGCATAAAATCTTTCAGACTCAGATTATATATAGATTCTCCCGTTTCCGGGTTGACCAAATTGACAAACACGTCATTATCATCATGAAAACGCAAGACATTAAAATTTGCCACGGACTTCCCGGTAGTTGATTCACTTTGAACTATCGGGTAATAATGCTCCTTCTCGCTTGAAAAGTTACGGGCAAAGTCTACCGTCGGACTCAAATTACCGATCTCAACCTGCAAAGGTATCGTAGCTTCATTCTCCACCCCCACAATTTCCACCCGCATCTTTATATGAGAGCTATTAAAATAAACCGTATCCTGCTCCCAACGATCACCATGCACGACAATATCTTTCATCCCGAAATACAAACTATCATTCGTAGTGATCACCTCTCGCGTAAAATAATGAGGTGCTGCCACGGTTGCCGAGCCCAAAGAGGTATGATTATTCATCTGTGTCATCTCGTTAGCGTTTCCCCAGCAAACCAAATGATAGCTCCCGTTCGGTAAATCCAGCATCGTCCCTTGCGAGAGCCGAAGCTCATCCCGATCGAAAGTGCTTGTTTGCACCAATGTACCCGATTCATCATACACGTACATATTTACACGCTCAATCTTCTGCGGGAATATTTCCGTATTGAAATCTCCCAGATAACTGAAATAAACGTATATGCCGCAATCATCCAAATCTTCCTTTATACATGCAGAGGAAAGAATGAGGAGGAGTAAACTCCCTATTATTTTAATTTGTTTCATCTTTCCGTATATTGATTTTCAAGTGTGTGTCTCATCTCTCCCCCTGTGTAAGGGGGAAGTCGGAGGGGGGAGAGAGTTTCAAATAGAACTTTTGACACACCCCCTTGCAATTAAAACTTATTGAGCGAAATCGAAATCCGGAATAATTGTCTCTTCGGCCCACGGTTCAACTGTCACGTGAACCAACACGTTATACTGGACATTACTCAAATCATTATCAAGCATCGGAACCACCTCGATATCCATGTTATAAATTGTTCCCGGTTTGAAATCAGCAGCCGTCATTTCCGTGTTAATCCCTTTATAGAACTTGACAATATTTCCAAATCTATTAACGATATTCGGATTAAACACATCAGTATTTGTTGATGTCATACCCGTCACTACAACATTTGCGAGATCCAGGTGTATATTAGGTAAAGCCGTTCCGGGGAAGAAATTGAATGCGTAACACTTACCCTCTGTCTTTAAAGGTAAATTTTGATAAACTCCATCCGAATAATTTATATAACTTGCATAAGCAGAAGCATCCAATGTCGAAGACATATCAAAAAGCCATTTTCCTTCTTTTATATGATCCACGAAAGTAGTATTCCGATACAACTCTTCAAGCGTTCCCGGCTTACTGTATTTATAATAAAAATCATTCAAGTAAATACCTTTTAAATCAGCCGTGAATCCCGTCCAAGAAACCGTGGCCGTTTGTTCCACGCCACTTATCTCCCGGCCAAATTCAAAACTTCCCGCATTCTTAAAAGTGATACTTTTTATTTGTAAACGAGCCACAATCGGGACAAGATTCACATTTGCCGTGTAAGTTTTTCCGGAAGTCGGGTCCGGATTAATCGGTTCATCATTTATCGGAGTTAAATCTTCATCTACCCCGTAATACATCACGCCCGATCCTTGTTGCTTATCAAGACTTGTCGTGATCACGTTATCCACGACATCCGTCCCCGGATTCCCGTACACGTATACCTTTGATACCGATTTAGGGACATTAATGAATTTAAGGCCTTGATCAGAAGTCGTGAGTTTTACCCAATCTGAATTCAAATCCGTACTCTTATCCACTTGCCGAGAAACAATCACCGTATTACTGGCATCCGTGATATTGATGCAAACACTCTGTATATCCTTCGTATCTTTTGTTAAGATATCCGTAGGACCGCTAGCTCTAGATGTTGATAAACCTTGTAAGGAAACAGACACGGCAACCGGATCATTTCCCAATTCGTCATACTTTTCGTTATCATTGCAAGCTAATAAACCAACGCTTGCCAAAAGCGCAAAAAAATAATAGCTGATCTTCATAATTTTAAATCTTTTCTTCTAGTTGTTTTTTAAATTTAAAAAAATACCCGTTATAACCATCCCTTCCCGAGGAGAGATGACTACAAATAAATCTTCGAATATTCTTTATCTGAGGGATTTTACGACATTATTTTAAATAGGTTATATTTTTACGCATTTTATTAGAATGATTTTAAATTGTATCATCTATCTTTATTAAAATAAAGTCTAAAATACATTCCATATATTACCTACCTTGTGTATTTATTTTCATCATTTCGATATTTTCCCTGAAAAGTGATATACTTTTACAAACCTCAAAAAACACGGGTAAAGCCCCTTCCTCCCCCAATCAGTAGAAAATATTTCTGTATATCACCATCGCTCGTTTGTTCGGATTGACAACAATCCGAGATAACAAAGCATACCGTTAAATAACAAAATTTCGAATCCGAACTTGTAACCGAACAACAATTGCTCGGAATAACAATTAATCACGTAAGATAAAATCGGTGACACCACGCACACGATCGGGAGATATTTCTCCCGTACTCGGAATCTCGTCGTCAAGCCAAAAGCAAAAAGCCCCAAAAGTGGACCGTACGTGTAGCCCACCGCTTTAAAAAGAGCGGATATAACACTCGAATTATTCAACTCCCGGAAAAGAATGACCACGAAAATCATTAACAACGAGAAAACGACATGTACCCCGATTCGTTTTCTTTTACTCTCTTTATTCCCGGGATCAATTTTCAGAAAATCAATGCAAAAAGAGGTCGTCAACGAGGTTAATGAAGAATCAACCGAAGAATAAGCCGCTGCCGTGATTCCCAACAGAAAAAACAAACCTGCCGTCGTTCCGAAATAATTCAATGACAAGAAAGGAAACACGTCATCCGATTTTCCCGGCAAAATAATTCCCTCCCTTTCCGCGTACAAGTAAAGCAACGCCCCCAACATCAGGAACAACACGTTCGTCACCAAAAAAAAGAAAGAAAACGTGAACATATTCGTCTTGCAATCCCGCAAAGACCGACACGTCAGATTCTTTTGCATCATATTCTGATCCAGACCGTTCAAACAAACCGTGATAGCAATACCCGCCAAGAACTGTTTTATCGTGTTTTGTCCCGATCGCCAGTCAAAATCAAACACTCTCGACAAAGGACTCTCTTTAATTGCCGCCAAAGCCGAAGAAAAATTAAAATCCAGCGCTTTATTTACAACATACATCGTCAGACCGACAGATATCAGAATAAACAACGTCTGCAAAGTATCCGTCCACACGATCGTCTTGATTCCTCCTTTCACGGTATAAATCCACACGAAAGCAATCGTGATAAAAACCGTTACCGCGAAAGGAATACCTACCGCATCAAAAAAAGCCAGCTGCAACACCCCCACGACCAGAAACAACCGGAAAGAAGCTCCGATCAACTGAGACAGAATAAAGAAAAACGAACCTGTCAGACGAGCCTTTTCTCCGAAACGAGTTCCTAACCAGGAATAAATAGAAACCAGATTCAATTTATAGAACAACGGCAACAACACCACGGCAATCACGATATATCCCACACAATTACCGAAAACCAGCGTCAGATACGTCCAATGCGTGTTGCCCACCTCTCCCGGTATAGAAATAAAAGTAACCCCGGACAAAGTTGTCCCGATCATCCCGAACGCAACCAGATACCACGGGGAATTGCGATTCGCCGTAAAAAAAGATTCGCTGGTTACTTTCCTCGTCGTGATGAAACCGATCAGAATCAACACCAAGAAATAAGCCAACAACACCGTCAAAACTAAAGTCGTGGACACTACACAATTATTTTAGATTCCACGACAAATATAATATAAAAGTTTAGAAGGTTATCCCAAAAGTCTGCTTCTCTTCAATAAACTCCCCACCTTTACTCCGGAACATATATAATCTCACCGTTCTCAAGCTCGTAGGCGATCCCCACCTTTTTCCCCCTCTTCCCGGAATTATCCTGATTTTCAGAGGGAGTATAGCGATTAATCTTTTCTCCCTCCTTGGTTATAATTTCCATGTTCTCTTTCCCCGGATTCTTCACCATCGTAAAATCCTCCGTGGACAACATCTCGGTCATATTATATCGCGTTACCAAGGCAACCATCAGGGCCACGGCAAACACCATAGCCACGTCGAACAGATTGGATACGGCACTAATCGGGTCATTATCCTCTTCCTTCTTCAATAGATTACGTTTCATTACTTCTCATTTTTTTCATTCAACACCTCTACCAGACACTCCAGATTAGTCATATCCTGCAAATACCAACGTTGTTTCACCTGTTGCGTCAGGAAACCGATCGCCCCGGCCACCAAACCGATCACCGTCGTGGCGAAAGCCACCTGCATATTATAAGCCATCGAAGCGATATCCCCCGTGGACAAGCCCACTAACGCGGGTCCCATCGGAATCAAGGTTCCCATCAAACCCAAAATAGGCCCCAACTTCGTCAACGTCTTGGATATCGCCAGATCCTTATCTGCCGCGATCTCGAAATTCGCCAACAATCGCTGCACCTGTGCCTTATTTTGTTGTTCGGCTAAAATCCGTTTCATAAACATCACCACCAAAGAATTACTTTTCTCCGGCAACTTCTCTGCAAACTGATCTATATTATTCACGTGCAACGTCTCCATTTGCTCCCGGATCAATTTATCCGTCTTACGGATAGAAACATATTGCCCGAAAAAGCTCCCCACCAGCAAAAGCGAACGAAAAAACAATAAAATCAATAACACGATAACAGGAACCAACAACCCGGTTGATATCCAAAACATAATATCAGAAATCGCATTCATTATCTTCTTAATTTAAAAGTTAGTTTTCTTTTTATTACATACACAATCCACCCCAACACGGCACCCGCCACGAAAAGCCCGATACATCCCGACAAGGCTCCCCAATCCACCCGTGTTGTCCCGTCCACGGCCGTTCGCCCGTTCACGGTAGCGATAATTCCCAATATCGCCGCCAAAGCGTTTGTCAGGAAAAACAACTCCAAACGCAACTCCGTTTCCGGCAACAACCATTTGACAAGCCAACGTCCCAGGGGAATAACGACCACAACGAACCCGGCAAACAACCAAGCGATCAGATGAAACGATACTCCCGGGAAAGTAAACACCGCCTGGGTCAACCCGAAAAACAAGACCGGGAAAATCAGTACCCCGGGAAACCAGTACAACACCCGATAAGCCCACATCATACGTCGTTTCACCGGAGAAAAATTCGCCACGTGAACCGAGAGCAAGCAAAAAGCCATTTGTAGAGACAATTCTATCGTCAAAATAACAGACGTATCCAACATCAACTGGTTATTGGACAACCAATCCGCGATCTGCATCTTCGATTGCTCGATAGCATAAGGCCACATCAGCAACACGAAAATAGCAGCGATACCGGTAGCGGCTCCCACCGCCACCGGTTTCCAAAAAGTCTGTTTCAACAAAAAATTAAATGCAGTTAATAGAATTAATATCAAAACAATCGTATCCATGATTACATTCTGTTTTTACGCCTTCTTCTCATCAGGACAGCCAAACCGACCAACACGACTATCACCCCGCCTACAATCCACGGCGTACTCACTTGATTCGTACGTTTCCGGGTTTCCGAAGCAATTTCGTCTTTCTTCATCACCATACCCTTAGACTGATCGACAGCAACCTCCCGAACCTCCTGAATACTACTCCGGTATTCCTTCGCCGTCTCGGGAGTCGCCTTAGACGCGATAAAATCACGCAATTTGGCATTATCGCAAACAAATCCCGAACAAGCCGGTTTATATTTCTTGACTAAATCCGTGTGTAACTTCGACAAATCGGCCAACTGCTGGTCACTTGCTTTCCACATCCCCTTGCGGGCAGTCTCCATCATCACCGCCGTGATCTCCTGCAAAGCCGCGGGACTCTGTTTCTCGAAGAAATCCTGTACTCCCAGATTAAATTTATCCTTCACGTACACGTTATAAATCTCGTCCCACATCTCGTTATCAATCACCGAAGGCTTCATCACGTTCCACCCGTAAGTATTCCGGACAATTTCGGCAAAACCAGCCGCCGAAGTAGCCTCACCCTTCATCTTTTCCTTAATATAAGAAGGATTGAAAATCGTGGTTCTCGACTCCACGCCGATAGCCTCCTTCACCTCCTGCATCTTATTATTATTCCGGTTACGATAATCGCTCAGATAAGCATCCGGGTCCTTTCCCGTCACGTTACGAACCGTCAGATTCAATCCTCCCATAAACTCGTACACGTGATCGAGACTCAACGCTCCCCACGTATTACTCTGACGAGGTTGAATCACCACATCCGTACGAGTCAATGCGGCCTCGAAAGCAAACTGTTGGAATTTCTCCCAGTTCTTCTCGCTACCGTAATACGCTCCCATATTATTCAGATAAGTTGCCGCAATCTCCGACTCGTCTTCCCAACGGTCTCCGGCATCCACCATCCCCGTGATACCCGTTCCGTAACCGCCATTCGCACCCCCGAAAACCCGGAAAGTTGAAATCTCCCGGGCATCTTTCGGGGAAATTCCTTTATCAATCAACGTCTTTTCAGCTTCAAAAACACCCGCAGCGACTTGATTCTCATACTGATCATCCCTTGCGGCGGCAGCCATCTCCACGGCCCGGTTCACCAAGAAAAGACGAGAAGCCGCAATATCCCGCAACTGTCCGGAAGTCTGCACAACCACGTCTATCCGGGGACGCCCCAACTCGACAGAAGGAATCAATTTCAAATCGCTCACCCGACCAAAAGCATCCCGCACGGGTTCCACGCCAAGCATATACAACACCTGAGCAATCGTGGCCCCTCCCGTTTCGATAAACTCCCCGGACCAAAGCGTGTAACTAACCTTTTTCGGGTATTCCCCGTCATGTCGTTTCCGGTACATCTCAATCGTACTCTTTGCCAACTGCACTCCTTTCTCCCAGGCTGATTCCGTCGGGGTCTCCTCCGCGTTAATTGCGAAAAGATTACGTCCCGTCGGCAACGTGTTCGGATTCACGATCGGATCACCTCCGGGCGAAGGAGCCGTGTACCCGCCATCCAGCGAATTCATCAACGCTTCCAGTTCGGCCGCCGGACTTTCCCGCAATGCCTGTTTATAATTATTCACGTTCTTCAGCGTCCGTTCTACTTCCATGATCGCCAAAGCCTTGCTTACCTCTTCCTTCGAATACTCCTTCTCCTTCTTCCCCATCATGGCCTTCATCATGGCACTCATATCCGGTTTTTCTTCTCCCGACTTCGCCATCGAAGCCTTCATCTTCTCCAAAGCCTCTTTCGGGGCTCCCATCTTCTCGGCCATCTTCATCATCTCCTCGGAACTTTTCCCCTTTGCCATCTTGCCCATTTTTCCTTGCATCATGGCACTCATATCCGGATTCTCCTCCTTTGGCTTCGACATGGCGGCCTTCATCTTCTCCAAGGCCTCTTTCGGGGCCCCCATCTTCTCGGCCATCGCCAACGCTTCTTCGGGAGTCTTATCTTTTCCCAGCTGCTTCATCATCCCTTTCATCATCCCCGACATCCCACCTTCCTTATGTTCGGTTTTCACCGTTGACTGTTTTGCCGCAGCAGCCATCATCATAGCCATCATTCCCTTGGGAGCATTCCGATCCTCGTCAATCTCCCGCGCCTGCGCCAACTCCTCTTTCGTAATACCGGACACCCGACAAATAAAATCATCATTCACATTTTCCCGGCCATCCAGCAACCTACCCACCAATCGCTTCGCCGGGTCCAAATAACGCTCTGTAAAAATAGTTTTACGCTTCAAAACATCAGCATCAGCCTTCCCTCTCAATCGATCCAGCCCGTACAACCCGTAAGCGATCGGGTCGGTTGCCATCGAATAAACGGAAGACTCTATCCGGGCTGCCTCGTAAGGAACTCCCATCGTGTACAACTGTCCGGTAATCTTCTCTGCGGCCAATTCATCCGCAAAATTCTCGATCTTCAACACTTCCTCCTCCGTGTACGGGGTGGTCAAGACGCTATCCAACCCCAGCTCCCGATGCATGCCTAAAGAAACAGCCAACTCCTTCACCGCCAGAGAAGCTTGCTCCACGTCCTTCGGGTTAGCCGTACCCTTTTCCGGATACAACTTCTGATTATATACTTTTATCTTTTCCGTCAAATTCCGGTAAATACCCCGCACGTTACTTTCCATGAACGGAGGAGTCAGATAAGACTGTAACACCCCGTATCCCCGACGTTTCGCAATCATCCCTTCACCCACATCACCGATAGAATAGATATAAAAATGAGGTACACTACCCACCAATCGATCCGGCCAATCCAGATCACACAAAGCCGCCTGCTTCTTGGGAGTAAACTCCAGACTACCATGCGTCCCGAAATGAATCATCGCGTCAGCCCGGAAACCATACTGCATCCACAAATAAGCCGCAATATAAGAATGAGGTGGAGCCTCATCCGTCCCGTGTACGATCTGGAAGGCATTATCGCCTCCCCCGGCAGCAGGCTGCGGCATAATCACCACGTTCCCGAAAGCAATCCGGGATACTCCCAGCTTGCGGTCCGCCGAACTCATATATTCTCCCGGGAACTCCCCAAAAGCAGCAACCACTTCCGCGTACTTTTCCGGGCGTAATGCCTGTTTCACCCAACTCTCGTACTCTTCTTTTGAAATCAACAACGGGTGACTCTCCTTCATAAACCGATCCACCACGCCGTTAGCGTAAGTACCAAACACGGCTCCCTCGGCCATGATCATCTTCTCCAACTCCTTCGAACTCGCCGGAAGACCTTCCACGCAATACCCATCCTCCTTCATTTTCTTCAACAGATTATACAACGAAGGCACAACCTCCATCCCCGCCGCGCTCATAGCGCTCTGCCCCGGTCCCTTGTAGTAATAAATAACCACCTTCTTCTCGCTATTCGGCTTCTCCTTCAAAGCTAGGGTTCGTTGTATATTTTCCACGTAAGTCTTCAACCTGGAAGGCACCGCGAAAGAGTGACGTAAACCGTCCTCATCCTCGTACTGCGCGAAAAGAGCCGAAGTGCGGATAGCCCCATCAATCTCCGGGGTAACAATACTCTGGGACATGAAACCGCCGGACATCCCCATCGGATCACGTTCCCATTCCTCCACCAGACTATTCACCGTCAACGGCGAAAACAACAATATATTATGCTCCTTCAAATAACCCACAACATCATCGCCCAACCGCCCATGTGCCATATTGATCATGGCATCCGGGCCGATCTCCCGGACGAAATCAAGCAGACGCCGAAGAGACAAAATCGGGTAAACATTATACCCCACCTGTTCCAAGGTATCAATCAACCCCGTCGCATCAGCCATTTGACCTGTCACCACGATTTTCTTCGCTCCCTCCTTGTACAGCTGTTTACTTTTCAGATACTTCTCGTACTCCCCGACGGAAATAAAATCAAGCTCGTCCCCCGACTTATCCACATCCACGTGATACAAGACATCCGAAGCCCTTTCAACCGGAGCCTCCGGTTCCTCCACCGAAATCACCTTCTTATCAATATTCTTCCGGATATAATTCAACAAACTCTTATAATTCCGTCTTCCGCCACTACCCAGATAACCGCGTATCGCCACCTGATCAACAGAATCAATCGTGCATATATTATTTGCCGGGTTCGTCGCCATGCTCGTGTACACGGGTACACCCTTATCAGCAGCTTTCTGTATTTGCTGACGCTGTTCCTCCACGACACGTAACCCCATTCCATTCACAAACACCATATCGAAACCGGACAACCGATCCAACTCCTCCACGGGCACCTCCTGCAATTTAATAAACGAATTGTCGTTCGCTTTCGCTATACCTCCCATCGTGATCGTTTGGAAATTCACGAAAGCAATCCTAGTCGTACCGAACCACACCTTATATCCCCACACACCCAACAAGATCACAATCAAAAGACACCCAAACGCAAGCCATTTCTTTTTCATCAGTATACTTATTTTATAATTTGAACAAATCAGCCAGATTCACGGACAACGTACCGGTAAACCCGATTCCCCGTTGCGGGGTAACAGATTGATCAGCCGTCACGTTCTTATCTTTAAAATCAAACAAGTTATCAACCCCGGCCGTAAAACGAAAACCTCTCGGGAAACGCCCGCTTAGATTCAGCGAGCAAAACGTCCGGCTATCATATTCATTCTGCACGTACCCGTTACCACTCTTGTACCAAGTCTCCACCGAAGACATCCAACGGCCATTCAAGGCAGCCGATAACGTGACCTTACCCATCGTCTTGGAATAATTCGCCGTGAAAGTCAAGCTATGCGGGCGATCGCTCGCCATATTATAACCGTCCACCTTGGAATGCGCGTCAATATAAGCATAAGCGCCTTTCAACATCAACCCATTCTTGAAACGGAACTGCACCATCGCATCCAACCCCGTCCTCGTGGCATCAGCCGCGTTATAATATTGCTGATTCTTCCCGTCCGAGGTCAATCCCAACCCGATCTCGTGGAAATACCTCGTGTAATAACCGGATACCGAACCATTAAAAATTCCCTTCGTCACCTCGACAGAAAGCGTTCCCTGATGACTGATCTCCGGGTCCAAATCCTCATTCCCGTAAATCATAAAGAATCCCTGACCGCCCATATCGTACTCGCTATGCAACTCCTTTAACGAGGGAATACGGAATCCCATTCCGTAACCGCCGCGCAAAGACAACACCCCATGCCTGTACATCAACGAAATCTTCGGGCTAGCATGGAAACCGTACTTCGAATGACAGTCCGAACGCACCCCGGCCAGAAGACTAAACGAATCACTCACCTTATAATCCTCCTGTAAATACAACACGTACGTCTGGGCGTCAAACGTCTTCCCAGAACCGTTATCAAACCAGTAATGCTGCAATCGCTGCGTGTTCACCTCGATCCCCGCCGTCAAAATATGCTTCTCGTGCAAGTACCCCGTGTAATTCAACCGCACGTTATTCGTCTGATCCCCGAAAATCTTCTCCGTGGGACTCGACTTGTACTCTATCCTTTTCTCGTAATTTTCAAAAACATAAGAAAAATCCAGGCTATGATTATCATTGATCGTATAATATATCTTCGGATTTATCTTGTACGTGGAAAACACGTCCTGCTCCTTCTCCTGTATATAATCAAGCACATGATTATTATAGTACGTCCCGTCCAACGATATGCGGAATTGCTCGTTAAACGTGAAACTCAATTTCTGATTCACAGACCAAACCTCGAACCCTTTCACACTCGTCATTCCCCTGGTTGCCGTATCCGCCACCACGGAATCTCTCCCGTGTGAATCCTTGTAATGCGTGTACGAAATCTGCCCGTTTTTATCTTTTAACGCGTAAGCATCCCGTATGCGATAAGAGAGTGAGGTCAACGCCGAAAACCGCCCCTGTTTCGTCCCCAAGGACAAAGAATACTTCCCCTCGTCATTATTACCGTAACGGGCAGATAAGTTTCCCGTGAAAGGACGATTGGCATCTTTTGTGATAATATTCACCACTCCCCCCATAGCCTGCGAGCCATACAGGGTTGACATCGGCCCCTTCACCACCTCAATCCGCTCGATATTATCAATATCAATCAAAGTATAATCAATATTATTACTGGAACCTTCCCCGGATATACGCTCCCCGTCCAGCAAGAACAACACGTATCCCCCGGCAGACCCCTGAAATTTCAATTCCGGTAAACCCGAACCGTGGGCCAACCCGAATTGTAACCCCGGCATCTCGTATTCCAATAAACTCTGCAAATCCAAGGGATTAATCTGCTGGATATCCTCCTGAGAAATCACACGCGTAAGCACAGGCACATCTTTCAACGGCTTCAACGTACGGGTGCCCGTGATCACCACTTCATTCAGAGCATTATCACTCGGTTTCAACGTAAATCGATACAAACTATCCATCCCAGGTGTCACCTCCACTTCTTGCGGGGCATACCCCATAAAACTGATCCGCAACACGCATTTCTTCTTCGTCGTTAACTTAATAGAGAATTCCCCGTCCGCATTTGTCCCGGCTCCCACCACCGTACCCTTCACCCACACGGAAGCTCCGGGTAATGCTCTGCCTTTCTCGTCCACGACCACTCCTTTTAATTCAACAGAAGGGGCTTCCCTCGTGTTCTCGTCCGCCCTCACATAGGACGCTAGAAACATTAAAAACAATATTAATAATCCGTTTCTCATCTAATTCCATTTTACGGCAAAAACCGTAAGAGATGTCAGAATCCTCTTACGGTTGATAAATCATGAACAAAATTATTTCAGAGGGAACTCGTAATCAAATGCGGCATAAACCTTCACATTCTTATCATTCGAATAATCCGTGAATTTCACTTTCGCATATTGCCCGTCAGCGGTCCTCACCACGAACACATTACTATTTAACTCGTAAGTATAAGGAGGCATCGACCCCGTGGGAGTAGCCGTTACCCAACCACACAACACCTCGTTCAACTTCGTGGTCTGGTATCCCACGAAACCTTCCATCATCTTCGACATATCCACCATCACCTGATGACCATCCGTGTCCGTCGCAAAACTCTCGCCACTAATAGAAGAGGCCGTTACTAAAGCCAAATCCGTCGTGTTCAATTTCACGGCAGCCCCGCCATTCGTCTTAACATCATATTTGTGAAAAGCAATATCCCAGGCAAAAGAAGTCTCGTCTCCTTCCAACATATAAACCTTATTATCCCGATCTTTCACCGTATAAGTTCCCGTGATCGCCATCGGCATACCTCCCGGTTTAAAAGTAACCTTAATTGAGGCCGCACTTCCGGCTGCCGCACCTATCTCACCACTAAAAGTTACTTCATGATATACCGTGATCTCCCCTCCGTTAACAACATCCACATCGGTAGGAACTCCCGTCAACACCCATTTATCTCCATTTTGCTTTATGGTAGCCTTGGCTGACAACGAGTAAGGATCAACCTCTCCACTCATACTGAAACCTAAACTATCCAAAGAAAGTAAAACCGTATCCGCGGTCACCGTCGAAATAATCAACTTCACGTCTTCCTGCCCCCCGTAAGAACTCCCCATAACCGAAATTCCCAGATCTCCCGTGTATATCCCGGTAATACCCCCTTCTTGGGATTTCACGTTAAGCGTTTTCGTCTCACCTGTCTTAAAATTGAAATACGTCCAGATATCATAATCATGAGCATCAACCACGGCTGATTCTCCATCCCAACCACCACCATTATCATCATCGGAACAAGCCGCAAAACAAGCACCCAACAATATTAGTCCACATACAACAAACCAATTTACTTTTTTCATTATAGTAAGTTTTAATTTAACAGACATTTTAACGTCGCAAAGATAAAGTCATGTATTTCACTCAACAATCCCTAAAAATGATGAAAAAACAATCCCGACATACGCCATAATGGGGATACGATTCAAACATTCCCCTTAAAAATCCTGCTACAGAACAAATTCCCCTATAGGAAACGAGAATAACAGACTTATGCTCAACTGATGTGTTCTACAAAATACTCTCCATAACAAATCGTGAACTATTTTAGGAAATAACATGCATCAGACTGTTGATTAATTTTTTAACGAATAAGCGAAAAATTAGTATCCTATTATTCCCGGAATTAATATAGAGTAATTTTTATTATCTTCGCGATTCATTTGGAAAACTAAAAAAGGATTAACATGGAATATAATTTCAAGGAAGTCGAAAAAAAGTGGCAAAGCTACTGGCAAGAGAACAAAACTTACCGGGTGGAAGTCGATCCTTCCAAGCCCAAATACTACGTGTTGGATATGTTTCCTTACCCATCCGGGGCCGGGCTACACGTGGGACACCCGCTCGGGTACATCGCTTCCGACATTTATTCCCGTTATAAACACCTGAAAGGCTTCAACGTGCTGCATCCCATGGGTTACGACGCGTACGGTCTGCCTGCGGAGCAATATGCCATCCAAACCGGACAACATCCGGCAATTACCACGGAAAAGAACATCCAACGTTACCGGGAACAAATGGACAAGATCGGATTCTCTTTCGACTGGGACCGTGAAATCCGTACCTGTGATCCGGGATATTACAAATGGACCCAATGGACATTTATCCAAATGTTTAATAGCTTTTTTTGCTACGACAAGCAAAAAGCCATGCCCATCGCCGAACTGGTGAAAGCTTTTGAAACGGCCGGGACAAAAGGTTTAAATGTCGCTTGCAGCGAAGAATTAAATTTCACGGCTGAAGAATGGAAAGCCAAAACAGATAAAGAAAAACAGGAAATTCTTTTGAACTACCGGATGGCTTACCTAGCCGACACGATGGTAAACTGGTGCCCGGAACTGGGAACCGTGCTTGCCAACGATGAGGTGAAAGAAGGTCTGTCACTGCGAGGAGGATATCCCGTGATACAAAAGAAAATGCGCCAATGGTCTATCCGGGTTTCCGCTTACGCTCAAAGATTACTCGAAGGATTGGACAAAATCGATTGGTCCGAATCGCTAAAAGATATTCAACGCAACTGGATCGGTCGCTCACAAGGTGCGGACGTGAAGTTCGACGTGAAAGGCTCCGACCTGAAACTGGAAATATTCACAACTCGTCCCGATACAATTTTCGGGGTTAGTTTCATGGTGCTGGCTCCCGAATCCGACTATGTGAAACCGTTGACCACGCCCGAACAGGCTGCTGCCGTTGCCGAATACCTGGATTACGTGTCAAAACGCACGGAACGGGAACGCCAAACGGAAGTGAAAAAAGTCACTGGAGTATTCACCGGTTCGTATGCCATCAACCCGTTCACCAACGAGGCGATACCTATCTGGATCAGCGAATACGTGCTTTCCGGCTACGGAACCGGGGCTATCATGGCCGTTCCGGGACATGACAGTCGCGACTACGCGTTTGCAAAACATTTCAACCTCCCGATCATTCCCGTTATTGACGATGGAGAGGGACACGATATGTCCGAAGGCTCCTATGACGCCAAAGCCGGTAAAATGATCAATAGCGGTATTATCAACGGCATGGAAGTAAAAGAAGCCATTGCCTATATCGCCGGGGAGGTCGAGAAAAGAGGTATCGGTAAGAGTAAAATCAACTACCGCTTACGGGACGCTATTTTCAGCCGTCAACGTTACTGGGGTGAACCGTTCCCCGTGTATTACAAGGACGATCTTCCCTACATGTTGGACGAATCCAAATTACCGTTGGAATTGCCCGAAATTGACAAGTATCTCCCGACGGAGACCGGAGAACCGCCTCTGGGACGGGCCCAAAACTGGAAAACAGAAGAAGGTTATCCCCTGGAACTAAACACGATGCCCGGTTTCGCCGGATCATCCGCTTATTTCCTGCGCTACATGGACCCTCGCAACGATAAAGCTCTTGTTGACAAGGATATATGTAATTACTGGAGGAACGTTGATCTTTACCTGGGAGGTTCGGAACACGCCACGGGACACTTGATTTACGCCCGATTTTGGAACATGTTCCTGTATGATCTGGGGATTGCTTGCGAGGAAGAACCTTTCAAGAAATTAATCAACCAGGGAATGATTCAAGGACGTTCAAACTTCGTGTATAGAATACAGGGTTCGAACACGTTCGTGTCCGTGGGATTAAAAGACCGGTATAAAACCACGGAGATTCACGTGGATGTAAATATCGTCAAGAATGACGTGTTGGATTTAAACGCTTTCCGGGCCTGGATGCCGGAATACGCCAACGCCGAGTTTATCTTGGAAAACGGGAAATACATCTGCGGTTGGGCGATCGAGAAGATGTCCAAATCCATGTTCAACGTGGTAAACCCCGACACCATTGTCGAGGAATACGGGGCTGACACCTTACGCTTGTACGAAATGTTCCTCGGACCGCTGGAATTCAGCAAACCGTGGGATACACAAGGTATTGACGGGGTATTCAAGTTCTTGCGCAAATTCTGGCGCCTGTTCCAAGTTGGCGAGGAGTTTAGCGTGAGCGATGAAGCTCCCACCAAGGAAGAGTTAAAAGTATTACACAAAACGATCAAGAAAGTCGAATACGATATCGAGAACTTCTCGTTCAACACCTCTATCCCGGCTTTCATGATCTGCACGAACGAGTTGACCGCCCTGAAATGCAACAAACGGGCTATCCTTGAACCTCTCGTGATCGCTCTCGCTCCTTTTGCCCCGCACATGTCGGAAGAATTATGGAGCTTGCTGGGTCACTCCCAAAGCATCACGAAAGAATCATTCCCGAAATGGGAAGAAAAATTCCTGGTAGAAGATGAATTCGAATACCCGGTTTCTTTCAACGGAAAGGTACGTTTCAAACTGCCCATGCCGTTAACCGCCACCAATGCCGAGATCGAGGCCGCCGTGAAAGCCGCTCCCGAGTCAACGAAATGGCTGGAAGGAAAAGAAATCAAGAAAATGATCATCGTTCCGAAGAAAATCGTGAATATCGTGATCGGATAAAATAAAACGCCCCTACAGGGCGTTTTATTTTTTTATCTCCTCTTGGCATTAGGCACTATAAACAACACGCTGCACGTCCCGATTACACCCAATCCCAAGAGTAACAACCGCACGTGCCAGTTCTCAAAAAACCCGAAAGCGGAGATCGAAATCATCGTCCACATACAGACAATGGATACCGCTTTGGTCTTCCACCCAACCCCCTTTCGCTCCTGAAAACGTCGCAGATAGGGCCCCAACCATTTCGAACGATGCAAAGCATTATGCAACTTTTTCGAACTATTGTAAAATAACCAGGAACTCAACAACAAAAAAGGAGTCGTGGGCAAACCCGGTACAAAAATACCGATAACCCCAAGAACGATGGAGATACAACCAATAATGATATATATTGTTTTCTTCATCCCTTATTACTCTTCTTCCTCGCTAGGGATAAAAGCTTTCACGACAGCCTCGTTATACTGTGTCAACTTATTACTTTTCTGTATCTTTTTCAAAATCTTCCGATTCGTTGCAGGCATAAAATATTCCCATAACGTTTTCATTTTCATCAACAACTGATGATCTCCTTGCAATCGCTCCATGTACGCTGCAAGTAACTCGGCATGGAAGGCCTTGAATTTCCGGAATTTTTCCTCTTGCGAGAGCATCGTGTTTTCCACGTACTCCCGTGCCAAAGCCGGATCGGATAACAGTCCTCTTCCGATCATAACCCCCGCCAGCCGGGGAAATCTTTCCGTCACGGCATGAATATCCTCCACCGTAACAATGTCACCATTATAAAATAACGGGTGTTCACACCCCTTGTAAAAAGCCTCGAAAGCCTCCTTGTCGGTTTCTCCCTTGTATTCCTGCACTCCAACCCGGGCATGAAGAAATACAGCCGCCAACGGAGTCGAATTCAAGACGGGTAACAACCGCAAACACTCCTCCGGATCTTCCCACCCCAAACGCATCTTCACGGAACACCCAATCTCCGGGAATTCCTTCACCACATCCATCAAAGCCCGCACCCGTTCCGGATCGGACAACAAACCAGCCCCCTTTCCCCGTCGAGAGATCATCGTAAAAGGACACCCCATATTAATATCCACCTGCTTGTAACCCCGTCCTTCCAACATCTGCAAACAAACATCCAGCTCATCGGGTTCTCCCCCCAGCACTTGGGGGACCAGATTCTCCACGCTATTCAATTCCGGGTCACAATCCTTCATATCCCGAGAACGAAAAGAATCCTCCTTTTCCACCCGGATAAACGGCGTGTAGTAAGCATCAACTCCCCCGAAATGTTTCGCGTGTATATTCCGGTAAGTCCAATCAGTATGCCCTTGAACAGGGGCGAAATGTATTTTATAATTCTGTTGTTCCATAATTTTGTGCAAGTAATGAGATACAAAAATAGCCATTTTGTTTCGTATACGAAACAAAACACTAGCATAACCAATAAAAAACACCTTCCGTATATAACGAACAAAAATATTTACTATCTATGTACCAAAAATAATTCACATGAGATTTTTACTATGTCCACAATGCGGAATCCGCCGCTTTTACGTGAAGGATGAAAAAGGGAACCAATGTCTCGTGCAAGTCACGACAGATCATGTTATCATCCCCGTGAATGAACAGGATTCTCTCGAAGGTTTCGACTTGGAAACCCTCTATTGTCTGGGATGTTCCTGGAGCGGGAGTCCCAAAAGTCTAAAACGATATTAATTCAAAACTATATTTCATGAAACAACTGACATTTATATTATTACTCGTGATGACCTGTTCTCTGGCAAAAGCCCAGAAAGATGACAGGGGATACATCGTGAAAGTAGGTGAAAAAGCTCCCGATATCGAATTATTGTTCCCCGACGGAACGAAAAAACATCTAAAAGACCTGAAAGGTAAAGTGATCATGTTGCAATTCACCGCAAGCTGGTGTGGCGTATGCCGGAAAGAAATGCCTTTCATCGAAAAAGACATCTGGTTGAAATACAAAAACAATCCCGACTTCGCCCTGTTTGGCATTGATTTCAAAGAATCAAAAGAAGTAACGGAAAAATTCGCCAAAGACATCAAAATCACCTATCCACTACTGCTTGACCCAGAAGGAAAAGCGTTCTACACCTTCGCTGCACAAGGAGCCGGCGTCACCCGCAACGTGATTATCGACAAAAAAGGGAATATCGTCTTCCTCACCCGCCTATACGATCCCAAAGAATTCGAGGAAATGGTGAAAGTCATTGACCAACTTTTAAAAGAGAAATAAGCCGTATGGCTTATTTCTTTTTCTTTACAGGTTTCGGTTTCCGTATCGGTTTCTTTTTCTTCTTTTTCCCTCCCCAATATTTAATCAACAAATGCACGATCAGGAAAATTACGATCACGGCCACCACCGCGATAATTTGTTGTTCTCTCGTCGGGCGATACGATTTCTCGGTTGCTTTCCCGGATACTGATGGCAAATGCGAAAGCGTGTCCGCTTCCAGCACCCGCTCTAACTCATCGGGCAATTGAGAGAAGAAATCAATTCCCGTCATTTTCTCGACCTTATCCACGGGAACGGCAAAACTATTTAAAGGACGCTTGCTCTCCTCGTTCGGCAGCACGTAAGCAATCATCTGCTGCTTGGAAGGAGAATAAAATAACTTATAATAATACCCCGGCACGGTGACTTTTCCCTTCCCGACAACCCCTTTATTACTCTTGAATATAGGTCCCGTAACCACGTAAAGTTTCTCTTTACGGGCCCGGTTCCGCACATGTTCTTCCAATTGCTTCCAGATTCCCCGGTTGAACATCGGAACCTGAGGCGACATATTCGACATATAAAAGGTCTCGCTCATCGCCTTCGCATCAAACGACATGTCTGCCGCGGGACACAGATGGCCCCGGTCATAACCGCTTCGCTTGTAATCCTCCGGCGTGGCGCACCATTGACTGATCTTCGGGTCTACCCGGAAATCATTCTTCCGGCTGGCCTTCCCCGTCAGGTTGGCTGAAGTCAATTCATAATACACCCAATTCGCTTGTTTATGCTCCTTGTTGAATCCGAGGCAATAATGCTTGTATTCCACCCGCATACCCCCGTCTCCGACTGGAATATAACGTTCCTTGGCAAAACCACCCAAGGCTAAAAACAGGAACAGGAGGCTTATAATCAGCCTCCCGTGTAATATACTCTTCATCAATTATTGTTTAATCGCTTCCTGCAAAGTATTATCAATCTGGCCCAAAATCGGGTAGAAGCCCTCGTCATCTATCGCGTGACGGGCAATATACGCCTCGATCCGGACACGCATCACTTGGTAAGATTCCCGGATACCCTTCTCGTCCCGTTTCACTCCCCGCCCGGCAGCATAATTTGCCATCTCGTTCACCAGATCGAACGATTTCAAATACTGCTGAATCTGTTTGTAATCTTTCAAGTTCTTCATTTCGGCCCGATGCTTATCCATGAAAGCAAACGTGTACTCGTACAACAATTGCGTCTTTGTCACGTTAGCCAGATAACGGGAAACCCCTGTCGTGTCGGCCGGGACAAAAACATCCGGCATGATACCGCCACCGCCATATACCGTACGTCCGCCAACCGTTTGATATTTCAGATTCTCGTCAAAAACGATACTGTCTTTCTGGGAAAATTCCCCATGCACCAAACGATTATAAAGATCATTATAATATTTCTCTTTCCCCTCGTTATACGGTTTTTGGATAGAACGTCCCGAAGGTGTATAATAACGAGCCACGGTCAAACGCAAAGCGGAACCGTCAGGCAACGGCCGTTGTTCCTGTACCAATCCCTTGCCAAAAGAACGACGCCCGATAATCAGCCCCCGATCATTATCCTGTATCGCCCCGGCAAATATCTCGCTGGCCGATGCGCTAAACTCGCTGATTAACACATCCACCCTCAAATCCTTAAACTGGCCTTTACCGTTAGACTTGTAGTCCGTTCTAGGTTGTGCTTGTCCCTGCGTGTAAAGGATCAAACTGTTAGCATCCAAGAATTCGTTAATCATCTGAATCGCTATCGGTAGCACTCCTCCTTCATTCTCCCGCAAGTCAATAATCACCTTCCTCATCCCCAGTTGCTTCAAGTCGACCAAAGACCTCATGAACTCGGCATACGTGTGCATCCCGAAAGTATTGATTTTCACGTATCCCGTCGTGTCGTTCAGCATATATGCCACGTCAACACTCTTCACCGGGATACTTCCCCGAATAATTTCTTTCTTTATAGGCTTCGGTTCCCCCCTTCTCACGATCGTCAATTCGACTTTCGTTCCCAGTTCTCCCCGCATCATCGCCATAATCTGATCCGTGTTTTTATTCACCCCGGCAACAACAGAATCACCCACCCGGACGATCCGGTCTCCATCCATTATCCCGGCCTTCTCCGAAGGTCCCCCGGGCACGACTTTCACGACCGTCACCGTATCCAGATACTTGTAGAACTGCACTCCCACACCCCCGAAATTTCCCACAATCCCTTCATTCGCACGTTGCATATCCTTTGCCGGAATATACACCGTATGCGGGTCCAGATCTTTCAATATAACAGGAATCGCATTCTCCACGATCTCCCTCGTGTCCACCGTATCCACGTACGAATGCTGGATCATATTAATAATCAAATCCAGCTTACTCCCCGTAACGGGCAAAAACATCTCCGAGGACGCCGACACTTGGCCACGATCCGGCAAGAACCGATTCAACATCATCCCGAACACAATAGCCAACGCCAACACGATCGGGGTCAGCAACGCCCTCAAATTACTCTTATTCATGATCGCCTAAATTTTAATCTTTAAATTCTTTATTCTCGTCCAACTCGATAAATGCCACCTCGATCCCCGCCTTACTCAATAGCTCGATACCGTCGGCACTCCGATAATTTTCCGAATACACCACCCGCCGGATTCCGGCCTGTATAATCAATTTCGCGCACTCGATACAAGGAGAAGCCGTCACGTACAGCGTGGCCCCCAAGCTACTGTTATTTGATTTCGCCACTTTCGTGATCGCGTTAGCCTCCGCGTGCAACACGTAAGGCTTCGTCTTGTTATTCTCGTCCTCGCAGACATTCTCGAACCCCGAAGGCGTTCCATTGTATCCATCCGAAATAATCGCATCCCCCCGCACAATCAATGCCCCCACCTGCCGACGCTCGCAATACGAATTCTCCGCCCATATCCGGGCCATTCTCAGGTAACGTTCATCCAGTAATCGTTGCTTCGATTTTTCCATTTAAATATCCATTTATTTCTTTCGATTTCCAAGTGCATCAAGTATCTCGTAAAAATCAACCTTCCGTTCTCGCGGAACTTCTATTTTATCCAAGATATCCCGGCTAAGCTTCAAATATTTATCAATAGCGGCAAAAGCCACCTCCTTAATTCCCAAACGGTCATATATCCGGGTCACGGCCTCGATTTTCTCCTTGTGGTCAAACTGCTTTTTCTCGATCCATCCCCACAACTCCTCTTTTGTTTTCGGGTCTGCCAGTTCGAGAGCCTTGATCAACATATACGTTTTCTTATTCGCGACAATATCTCCACCGATATTTTTCCCGAACTCTGCCACATCACCATACACGTCCAGATAATCATCCTGCAACTGGAATGCCAATCCCAGATTTCCCCCGAAATCATACAAAGCATTATATTCATGTTCCGGAGCCCCCGCCAGCAAAGCCCCGTGCCGCAAGCTACCGGCAAGTAACACAGATGTTTTTAAATAGATCATGTGAATATATTCCTCTTCCGTCACGTCATTACGAGTCTCGAATACCATATCATATTGCTGTCCCTTGCACACGTCCATTGCCACTTGATTAAAGAAGTCGATAGCCCGGCGCAAATACTTGTCCTCGCAATGTTCGATACACTGGTACGCCGTGATCGCTGCCGCATCCCCACTCAAAATAGCCACATTCCGATTCCACTTCTTGTGAACTGTCGGACGCCCTCTTCTCAACTCGGCATCATCCATCACGTCATCATGCAAAAGCGTGTAATTATGAAATATCTCGATCCCGATAGCCGACTTCAACACTTTCTCGATATCCTCCCGGTAAAGATTATAAGCCATTAACGTGAGCATCGGCCGCAACCGTTTTCCCCCGTCTTCCAATATATACTGGATCGGTTCAAACAACGAATACGGTTCCTGCATATACTCTTTCTTCTCTAACTCTTCCTTGATAATCTCCTTTAAATCGTCTATCGTATACATATTCATCACTTTTTCTAATTAGTTCGGCTAAAGTATAAAAAAAGAGCCAACAACGCACCATTAACCGAAAGAAATATCTTTCTAATAGAAATATCCCGACCTCCAACAAGGGAAACCGGGATACAGAAACGATTTCGATAGCATTTTTATCTTTAATGTCCCCCGCCCTCCAACTGGCTTAATTGTTGGGCAACAAACATAATCATCGTCGCGTCCATTTCCAGGAACAACCCGCGTAGGAATTTCGCGACACGAGCCTTTACAGTCTCATCCCCCGCTGCAAACAACTGAGCGCAATTATACATCATAGAAGCCTTGTAATCATCATTCAACCCGTCATACTCTTTCTCAAACAATGTCAGGAACGCACTCAAATCTCCTTTCCCGTAACACTCGATCAAACGAAATGCTCCCGTGTAATAATCCTCCTTGTTCAATCCCAAATCCAGAATACCTCTTTTCACCGCATCATATTGTTGCTGATCAAAGGGTACTTGTGCCGTAATATACTTCTGGATTTCCATTTTATACAAAGCCGCAATCTGTCCCGCAATCTTATCCTTGATCGTCGGGGCAAACTTATTCCGGTTCGCAATCATGTATTGCGCGATAGCATCCGTCGGACTCTCCGTGAAAGAAGTATAAATAAACAGATTTTCTTCCTTCAATCTCTCCCGATCATTCAATCCGTTGAAATAATCCTGCACCATCTTAAAGGCCTCATCCTTCTTCGACATATCCGGCCGACGATTTTGATACACTTGTTCCATTTTCATTCCCGCGTAAGCGGACACCAGATCAGCCGACCGCTCACCTCTCTCGTAACGTTGTTGCAAACGTTCGGGACTCTTGTTCGGATCAATCAACCGATCAATACTTCCGACAAACTCCCTTCCATCAAAAGCCCCTCCTTCTTTTGTCATCAACACTTTTTCATCGGGATCAATCGCCACGAAAGTCGGATACGCTTTCACCTTGTACCGTTTAGCCAGCTCCGGCCCCTCGCCTTTCTCCGCGTCAATCTTCACACACACGAACTTGGCATTCAGGTAATCACCCACCTCCTTCAACGGGAATACATTCTTCATCATCATCTTGCACGGCCCGCACCAAGACGTGTAAAAATCTATAAACACCTGCTTCTTTTCAGCTTTAGCAGCAGCGATAGCCTCCTTGTAAGTAACATCTCGAAAATTCGTCTGTGCCAAGGCCGGATAAAACAAGGCCAAGCCCAGTAATATCAAAAATATCTTTTTCATAAAAATCGTTCATTAATACGTTAATTATCTATCATTTGCACTACACCTTTCAGCCCCAAGCTTTAATATGGAAAATCCGGTCCCATCCCAAACATTGAAGCATAATCCGTAAATGCATAATAATTAGGCATCATCGCCCATATTATAGACTGGGAAACATAACGAACTTGCTTTATCTTTCCATTTCCTTTTACAACATGAACCGGTTCTCCATAAGGTTGCCCTCCCTGTATCTCATACATATACAACGCATAATTATCACCCGCTTGAGTTCCTATCACGATATAATCAAAGCTCTTTCCAAAATAAATATCCGATAAATAAGTAATCTGCCCTTCTATTGAACCCGGAAGGGATAATAAAACCTCCGAAGCATCCTCACTCAAACTATAACGATATAATTGATTATTATGTACCGAATATATAGAATAGGATGACAAGCCGTTCCCTGCAATAATGTCAGCGTTGGCAATATGTAAAGAAGACGATAAACGGCGTACTTCAACTACCTCAAATTTAGGGTTAATTAAAACCAAATAACGCTGGCCATTCTGATCTTCAAACATATACCACATTGTATTCTCTCCGGCCAAATGATTCCACCCCGTAGCAATCGCCCTCACGTTATCCCAAATAATCTCTCCCCCCATATACCCGATTTCTTCAACTTCATCTCCCGCAAAATAACATAAACGATGTTGTTGCTCGTTCCAAAACATCAAGCCTCTACCATCACATGCCTGCACGAAAGAACTTGCTCCGTTTCCTTTTGGATAACCCAATCTCCCCGTCGTATATTCGGAACCAAACATACCCGCATAATCTCCTCGAATCCCTTTACTCGAAAAAAAGAAGTTATAAGCACCAGCCGTCGCCATACAATAAGGAACTTCTTCCTCGCTCATCTCGCCATACAACAAAGTCGAACGATCAAATATTTTCACCAAATCTTCCGTGCGAAAACAAGCCATATCACGTTCACCTGCCCCCACAAACACCGTAGTCGTATACCCGCTCGCTGCCGTTTCCGGATCAACATGAGCTTTCTCGTAAATAACACTCAAATTTCTCGGCTTTCCTCGCATCGCATCCCCTTGCGTACCGTCCAGGACATTCGTCATTAATTGCTTATTTCCCTCGTTATATATATCCAAATCGGTATTCCCGTCAGAAGTTTCTTTCAATATATAAAACCCTCTTGAAAAAGCCGTTGAAACAGTTAATTTCACCTCCTTCATAACGGCATAGCCACTTTCTTTATTAGTAACCTCGAACACCAACGTGTAATCTCCCTTTTTCACATCTACCGCCCAAGACAAATTTTTCACGGAATCAATCTGAACCGTCCGGTATCCTTTGTCCGTCTGCTTTTCAAACTCACCCCCGTAAATATACCAGGCATAGGATAACTCTTCTTCCGAATAACCGCTAACTTCCGGAATCAGATCCAAAACCGTACTACATGATATAGCCGATGTATCTTTCAGTCCATCTATCACAATATCGTTAAGCAACTTCGTGGCCACATGACTATCGTCATCATAACAAGATACGACCCCCAACAAGCTACAGGCTAGAATTATTATATATTTTTTCATGATCATCATTTTAAATTACTAATCCAATGGTGTAAAATCCACAGCATCATTATTCTCCTCCCGATAAACATCCCCGATTTGCGGATCTGCTAATCGTTCGGCATTCTCCTTTAATAACCTCTCGGCAAACCACGAAGCCAAATAATTCACGTACTCACGATCTTTAGGAAACCATGCCACGGTTCCTCCGCTATATTGATATTCATAAAAAAGAGATTCGATATAAGCATCATCCCACGCTTGTTCCGTCCATGCTATCATCAGCTCGTGTTTCATGGCACCATAAGCCCCGAAATAACTATCCAGATGACAAGTTGCCCACATAGTCGGTTTCGCCAACTGGTCCGAAATAACAATCGTGTAAACCGAAAATTCAGGATATCCCAACTTAAAATAACCGTTTTCTTTAAATGTAAACTTCAACACGACATCACCACTCGTTTCCAATGACGGGTCACGCTTTACAACAATCGGGACTAAAGCTTCTGCCTGCCCGGCCGGAATAAAATACCAATTTTGCATCTCCACATCACTAAACGCCACGTAATGCTTTCCCGCCACGGCATCCTTCTCTCCCGTCATAACCTGCTCGAGCTCAAAGGGCCGATCTTCTTTTGACAAATATCCCATTGTGGCAACTCTGACCCAAACCGTATCTATATTTACCCCAATTCCTGAATTCAATTTAAAAGAATGAGAACCTACTCGCATATCATCAGTAACCTCTTCGGTACTAATATCTGTAGTCCTGTACTTAAAATTTAACTGACAAACCGTCGTCTCATATTCCGGCAAATCCTTCTCACAAGCCACCAACCCGAAAATCAACGCTCCGGCAATAAGTATATTGTTTATATATTTCATAATCATTTGAATTTAAAATATTAAGCATTAAACTCGGTACTCACGCATTTCCATAACACATAATCCTGTTCTGTCAGCCCCTTTGTATACCAAAGTACATCTTTGATATTTAAACGTTTGTACATATAAAATGTCTGTCCTTCCGCAAAAAATTCCCGTCTATATTCATCCACGATTATCCCCTGCACGTCATCTAACGAACCGAAAGCGTTTTCATTTAAAACGACATCACGATCCCGCATATAATCCGCGTACAATTGATTCGCTTCCACTAAATTCTTCGTTGTCTCGATAGCAATTAAATACACTTCAGACATCCGCAACATCGGGATTATTTGATAATACAACATCTGGTTACTCGCATTATCCGCAAAATAATATTTCAAAATCGCTGCACAAGACTTATTAGCTGCATCCTTGACATTACGATTCCAAACATAACGATAACGATTATGAGAATCAGTTTCCTGTCCTTTGAACAAATCAGCCAACTGGGTTGCCGTTATGTACAGACGAGTCGAATTAGCCTGAACATCATTTCCCCCGATCAATATATTGGCCACAGACTTGATATCATATTTACTCAAATAGAGCAAACACTCATTCGGGCAAGCCTTATACCCCTGCCCTACAATATCGGAAGCACCGCTTAACGTCATAACCGGATTCCCGTCCGAATCCTTTGCCGAGATAACAGCCATAGCCGCACCATAAGCCAACTCCTTTTCACCTAAATAAAGATATGTCCGCGCCTGTAACGCCTTCACGGCCCAATAATTAAAACGAGCTTGACGATAATACAGATAACTATCATCCAACAAATTAGATGTCGGGAAATTCAACTGTGAAAACGTATATTCAAAAATCGGATCATTATCTTTCAATAAAGACTCCGCCTGATTTAAATCATATTTCAACTTGGAAACATAATCTTCAAAAGCATAATACGCCGGTTTCTCATCAAAAGCCGTTGTCTCCGAGTAAGGCAAACGAACCTGTATGGTCGCCTTTTGTGGCACTTGCCCGAACAAACGCAACACATCCAACTGACAATAAGCTCGAATAGCGTAAGCCTCTCCCAAAACCACTGAACGAGCAGCCTCACTATCAAATACATCCTTATTCTCCTCTACATGCTTAATAATCACATTAGCCTGCACGATCACATTAAACAACTTCGACCAAACAGCCTGCATGGCCTCCCTGGCGGCATCACTCTCGTAATCATGCAATGACAGATAATAATCGGCAGAACGCTCCGTTCCCGGATCCGTTGTGAGCGGATTCCACAAATTTGCCAGCGACTCGATATTACTCATTGTCAACTTCTCCCCGTAAACAGCCTTATCTCCTAACGTCATGTAACATCCCGTCAACGCATCGCAAAATCCCTTGTACGTGGCAAACTGTTCCTCCTCCTTCTGCTCCGTTTCCTGACGCACATCCAGCCAATCATTACAACCAGACAAACAAAAGATCAACGCCATCCCGAACACTAAATATAATTTTCTCATATCCGTAACTTTTTAATCGTTCATCAAAATAAGAATTTCACACTACCCAGAATATTCCGGGCATACGGGTAACTCGTTCCCCGTTCCATCTTCACGGTTGAAAAATGGAAAAGGTCTGACATATTCACACTAAAAATAACCGAACTTATCGGGGTATGCTTATGCAACCAACCCTCGTCCCATTTATATTGAAGGGCAACAGACTGAAGCTCGAAAACATTATCATCCATCACGAAACGAGAAGTAGCCCGGGTTGCCGTGTTGTCAAACTTCTTGAAAGAAACCACGTCACCGGGTTTCTGCCAACGATCCTTATATACACGTGCATCCACGTTCTGACTCATCAACGTGGTTCTAGTAACCTCAACCCGGTCAATCAAAGTCTGGTTGTAAACCTTACCGCCCCAATAAAAACCGAATGACATATTAAGAGTAAATCCCTTCCACATAAACATCGTATTAAAATTCCCCCGGTACTTCGGATCCTTCGAACCCAAATAAACTTTATCAGAAGCATTCCAAATATCCGTCTCCTTGCCATTCTTATCCAAGAAAACCTCTTTACCCGTACTTGGGTCAATCCCGAAGGAACGCACGGCATAAATAGCATTCTGCGGGCGTCCCTCGTAAAACAAATTAGCAACATCCACGTCCTCTTTCAAATAAGCCTCATTCTGGGCTTTCACTGCCTCTGAAAGTTTAGAAATATAATTTTTATTATACACCAACTGCCCGCCAATCATCCAATTAATCTCTCGTTCCGTATCACGAATCAAATAACCGGTTGCCGAAGCTTCCCATCCCCTGTTTTTCACCTCTCCCACGTTAGACACGTAAGAAGAGAATCCCATGGAATGAGGTAAATCCATATTGGATAACAAATTACCGGTTCGCTTCGTGTAAAAATTAAATTCTCCCTTCACGCGACCTTGCAACAACCCGATCTCCGTACCGATATTAAATTCATTCGTTTTCTGCCAAGTCAGGTAAGGATTTCCCCAACCTTGCAAAACGGCCCCGGTCCAATGCATGTAACGATTATCCGTAATATACTTGTAAATCGTAGAAGCCCCGCTGGAAGAACCTTGCTGCGTTCCGGTTTCCCCGTAAGAAGCCTTCAAACGTAAGGTATTCACCACGTCATTCGAAAAAAACTTCTCGTTATGAATATTCCAACCGATACCGGAACTCCAAAACTGGGCGTATTTCTTTTTACTACCGAAAGTCGAACTACCGTCCATACGGTAAGACAAATCCACGTAATAACGATTATCAAAAATATAGTTCGCATTTCCCGTCAAACCCATCCGCCGGGTCTTCATCTTGCTTCCACCAGGCCCCTCGTCTTTCGCGTATTGACGAGCGCTCCCCAAAAAATTTATATCTTCATTTGTAAAACCCTCTGCAACGATTCTATAACTATAACTTCGCGACTCGGATAAAGAGTAATCCAACCCGACATACACTTGATGTTTATCATGAAACACCTTATTATAAGCCAACGTCAGATTTCCGTCATAACTGCTAGTCCGCCCCGGGCTATACGTGTAAGTTCCTCTACGCAAGAACCCTTCATCCGTTGAATAATATTCGTCCTCGGTAAAAGTGGAATGTTCCGCAGGTAAAAATGCATCATTCGTCGTATTTTTCCCGGAAATCCCCACTTGTCCTCTCAATGTCAACTCTTCCGTCGGCTTCCATTCCACCGAGAAATTATTCGTCAATGCTTGATAACCACTTTTATCAAAACTATTCAATGTAGCGTCATACAACGGATTTTGCGACTTACCAGTAGCTTTGTGAAATCCATCAAAATAACGCACCAGTTTACCATTTTGATCATAAGCAGCATTATAAGGTTGTTGCTTCACGTAATCACTAAAATTACCATATTTACTCTCCTTCCCCTCATTCGTCGTGTAAGAACTATAATTCCTGAAAATAAGCTTCTTCATCTGGTACATCAAAGTAACCGACCCGTTAAAATTACGCCGGGAGGATTCCTTCATCGCACCCTGAATATCCTTGTAAGCCGCTGAAACACCCCAGCGGAACTGTTCGCTACCGCCTTCCATCCGCAAATTATAATGCGTCCCGACACCCGTGTGCAACGGTTTACTCAACCAATCCGTATCCGTGCCTGAAAGCACATCCCGCAATCTCTTATAATAAGCCTCTTTATACCACACGTCATTACTCGGGGCCACCGTGTTATCATACAACCCCAGACTTCTCTCCAATTCCAGCTTCTGCGCGGCATTCAACAAATCGTAAGAACTCAAATCCGGAATCTCCAAATCCATACCGACCTCCACGTTCACCCGCAACTTCCCGGCCTCCGGTTGTTTCGTGATCACCACGATCACACCATTCGAACCGCGTGAACCGTAAATCGCCGTGGCTGCCGCATCCTTCAATATATTAATCGACTCAATCTCGTCATCATTATAATCCATCAACTGTTCAAGAGAAATCTCGAAACCATCCCGGATAATCAAGGGAGTATTAACAGCATTCGAAGCACTCTCGTTATACTCCTGCACGCTTATCGGCAAAGAAGAATTTCCCCGGATATTAATCTGCGGAACGGCATTCGGGTTACTTCCCACCGCATTATTCACCGTGAAATTCAACGAAGCATCAATATTTTTCAACGTCTGCAACACGTTTTGCCCCTTGTACATCTTCAATTGCTCGGCATTAATACTGGATACCGCCCCCGTGTAACTCTCCTTCGCCTTCTTGAAAATACCGGTAACTACCACCTCGTCAATCTCCGAGGCCTCGTCCTCCAACGTCACGTTAATAACCTCCTTGCCCGCGTACGTGACCTCCCGGGAAGTCATCCCGACAAACGAAAAGACCAGCACCGGTTTCTCTTCCCCCGCTGTCAGCGTGATCGAGTAATTTCCGTCAACATCCGTGGCAACCCCAAGCATCGTGCTCTTGATCCGCACGGTCACCCCCGGAAGCGGGTTATTCTTCACGTCAACCACCTTCCCGGTAATCGTCAACTTTTTCACCTCCTCCTTCTTCGCCTCCCGTTTTATAACGTAAACCCCGTCAAGCACCTCGCAAAAGAACCCCTTCCCCTTCAACACGGCATCAATAGCCTCCTTTACCGGGACATCCTTCACCGACACAGGCCCGCACGTCACTTGTTCCAACTGGTTCTCGTTAAAAATAATCTGAACCCCCGTCGCGTCCTTGATATAAATAAGAACATCACTCAACGGTTCCGACTTCACGTTTAACGTCACTGTTTTCGATTGAGCCAAAACAACATCCGAAACAGCAAACGTCAAAAACAGCATCAAAAAAACACGTGATTTCATACCTGAAAACATTTTTCTTAAATTAACAGGAATACCTTGCCTGTCAAATCGATTTTTTTTCATACTTTTGATTGTTTACATGTTAACATTAATGTGAAACTTGTTAGAAGTACGAGTTCAGGTCGCCAAACTTATAACTCGTACTTTTCTATTTTCTCATCACTATAATACTTCTTCCTTTAATCTCGAACCTGATATCACAACCGGCCTCGAAAAAACGTAATAACGACTCGATCTTCGCATAACGATTCAGCGTTCCCGTGAAATACAACTTTTTCAAAGCCTCGTCACCAAACGTAATATCCACGTCGTACCAGCGCATCACATCATTCATGATTTCATCCAAGGGGCAACGTTCAAAACGGAATTGCTTCCCCTTCCACGCGATCTCGTTATCAATCTTCACTTTCCGGACAACCGCATCCCCTCCGTTTTCATAACTCACCTGATAACCCGGCTTGATTTTTATATAATTCTCCCGGTCGTCCTTCTTGCAAAATCCCACGCTCCCGTCAACCAACGTGGTCTTGATCTCCTTCTCGTCCGCGTAGCGTTTCACGTTGAACTCCGTCCCGTAAACCCTCACGTTACCCAGATCCGTTTCCACCACGAAAGGATGCTTCGCGTCATGCGCCACCTTGAAATACGCCTCCCCCGAAAGAATCACCCGACGCTCCCCCCCTCTAAAATTCACGGGAAACTGCAACTTCGAATCCGCATTCAACCAAATCTCGCTCTTGTCACTCAACACCACGTGATACTCCCCTCCTTTCGGGATAATCACCGTGTTATACGCCTCCTCCCCGGCTCCCTCGTCATCCGCGAAAGTAACCTTTCCCTCGTTCCTCGCGATCTCGGCAACACCGATTGCTAACCGGGAAGTATCCGTCGTTTTATCCAGATGGACACTCGTTCCGTCCGCCAACATCAGAATCGCCTTGCTCTCTCCCGGGATAATCTCCGCAACAGGCGTATCCGTTACCTCCGGTTGCCGATCGGGAATCATAAACATCCCCCCGATCCCGATAAGCAACACGGCTGCCGCACTCCAACCCAACCATCTCCGGCGTAACACCAAACGCCGTTGCCGTCTTCGCTCCCGTAACATCACGTCCAGTTTCGACAAAACTCTCGGCATATTAGTCTCGTGCACCGCATCCCCGTTCCACTCGGCAACCATTCGCTCGTAATACTTCCGGTGTTCGGGATCAGCCATCCACTCCTCGAACAACTCTTTCTCCTCTCCCGACAACACCCCGTCCATACCCCGCACGAGTAAATTCCAATCTATATGACCATCCTGTTTCATACATTTTATATTTTCATTTTCAAATATAATATCCACACGACCCCGAAACGGGGGACAATATTTTCATCTTTTTTGTAAAACAATCAAGAATATAGATAAATTTGTCATCAAAATCCAGCTCACGTGAACGAACAGATAGACATTAACGAACTTGGCAAGAGAATCAAAAGACGAGATGAAGAAGCTTTTCGTGTCGTATACGTGGAGTACTTCTCGAAGCTTCAACACTACGCCATGCGCTACCTATATGACTGGGACGAATCGGAAAACCTAGTACAAGATGCGTTCTTCACGTTATGGTCTAACCTGGACAAATACGACGAGAAACGTAACGTGGTCGCCTATCTGCTCACGATCGTCAAAAACGCCTGCCTGAAATACATTCGAAGTCTTAAAATCCACGACAACAACCAGGATAAAATGATAGAGGCCATGCTTTTCTCCGACCTCCCGAACGAAGAACCGGATGAAAACTTACAACGACGATTGAATCAAATCCTCGCCCAATTACCCGAAAAACAGAAAGAAGTCCTGTTAAAACACGCCGTAGAACACAAAACCCTTCCTTCCATCGCCAAAGAACTGGATATCGCCGAATCGACAGCCAAGACCCACTACAAACGGGCCATCGCCCTCTTGCGAAAGAACTTGCAATTCATCATTTTCGGTTTTTAAAACAAAGCCGGACACGACCACGAGTAAACTAACATAACTGCCTAACAATTAATTCATAATTAATAGAGAGTTTTATAATCATTACGTACTTACTAACTTTTCACTACTTGCTCAATACCTCCATGAACCCTATACGAACCCTATAGAAACCCTATATGAACCCTATTATAATAAGGTTTATATAGGTTTTTTATAATTTTATGATATGATTACTAACACTAGTCCTCAAGTATTCATAAAGTAGTAATAACGAATTCAGGATAAAACTCTCCGGTAACAGACCATGATAAATAACACACCTCCAATAAAAAAAGCTAAAAGTAAGATGATATGTCATTTACTTTTAGCTTTCAATTTTTAGCCTTTAGCTTTTCGTACCCCCGGGCAGAATCGAACTGCCATTTAAAGTTTAGGAAACTTCCGTTCTATCCGTTGAACTACAAGGGCTCCTTATTTGGTCTGCAAAACTAATCGAAAAAACTGTTTATTCCAAATAACTTACCCGCAAATTCCATACGGATTTTCGACACGATCATCAAGCTCCCGAAAAATCAAATTATTACTAAAAAAGCTCGAAAACATACAAAATGAAAGTGACACGATTGATTTTATTAAAAATTTGATACGAAAAATTTTATTTCAAAAACTTATTATTAACTTCGCAACACAAATACTTAACAGCGTATATTCACTTTAAATAAGAATAAACATGGTTAGCGACTACAAAGAAATTCTATCAGACAGCGCCAAAGGGATGAAGCGCTCTGCTATCAGAGAGTTGTTGAAATTAACTCAAAAGCCGGAAATTATTTCTTTCGCCGGAGGTCTTCCCGCTAAGGAATCTTTCCCGTTGGAACAATTACAAGAAATTTGTGCGGAAGTTATCGCCACAGATGGTGCTGCTGCTTGCCAATACGGTTCAACCGAAGGAGTTCCACAATTACTGGAAATCCTCGCTCAACGTTACCGGGATCAGGGATTAAGTTATGTAACTAAAGACAACATCACGATAATCACCTCTTCTCAACAAGGTTTGGATACAGTTGGTAAAATTTTCTTGAACCGCGGAGACAAATATATTTGCGAATTACCCTCTTACCTCGGAGCTCTCGGTGCTTTCAACTCTTACGGTGGCGTGGGAGTAGGTATCGCTCAAGACGAACAAGGGATGAGCGCAGTGGAACTGGAAAAGACTTTAGCCGAAATGAAAGCTAAAGGAGAGAAACCGAAATTTATTTATTTGATCCCGGATTTCCAGAATCCCGCAGGTATGACCATGCCGGAAGCCAGAAGAATAGAAATCTTGAATATTGCCAAGAAATACGAAATCATGATTATTGAGGATAGTCCTTACCGTGAATTACGTTTCTCTGGAAAACCGCAACGTATGTTGTATGATCTAGATAATGGCGAAGGTAACGTAATCACATTAGGAACATTCTCCAAAATCTTCTTACCGGGATTCCGTATGGGATGGGTTCTTGCTCACCCGATGGTGATCGACAACTTCGTGAAAGCAAAACAAAGTACAGACCTTTGTACTTCAGCCTTCTTGCAAAAAATTACGGTTAAATTCTTCGAAAAGAACTACTTCGATGCCAACGTAAAGAAAATCGTTGAAATGTATCGTAGTAAACTGGAAGCCATGTTGGGAGCTTTCGAGAAATACATGCCGGAAGGAGTGAAATGGACTCGCCCGGAAGGAGGTTTGTTCCTGTTCCTGACGTTACCGGAAGGATACGATGCTGAAGAATTGTTCCAGATCGCTATCGAGAAAAACGTGGCTTTCGTACTCGGAACCGTGTTCTTCGTTAACGGAAAAGGCAAAAATACCATGCGTATCAATTTCTCTTACATGAGCGAAGAACAAAACATCGAAGGTGTTAAGAGATTGGCCGATTCTATCAAAGAATTGTACGCGAGAAAAAAATAATCTAAAGTTTAGAGTTTAAAATTTAGAGTTTAGAGTGGAATGTATGAACGTATGGTTCGTACGTTTCACTCTAATTTCAATTTTTACATTTCCATTCATGAAAATAGTGATACAACGTGTGACACGGGCAAGCGTCACGATCAACGAGCAATTATTCTCATCTGTCGGTAAAGGCATGTTGATCCTAGTCGGCATCCAAGCCGACGACACGGACGAGGATATCAACTGGTTGGCCTCTAAAATCGTCAATCTCCGCATATTTGATGATGAAAATGGCGTGATGAATAAATCCATTCTGGAAACCGACGGGGAAATCCTCGCTGTCAGCCAATTCACCCTGATGGCCCGCACGAAAAAAGGCAACCGTCCCTCCTACATAGATGCAGCAGCTCCCGCCATATCTATTCCCCTGTACGAAAAATTCGTTTCCGTCCTGACCCAAGAACTTCACAAAGAAGTCAAGACCGGTCAATTCGGCGCGGAAATGAAAGTCGAGCTTTTAAATGATGGACCCGTAACGATCCTAATTGATTCAAAGAATCGCCTATGATCGTTAAACTAACAACTAAAAGACAAAAGTTGTATGAATTCAATTTTACGAGATAAAAGTTATATTTTTGCCACAAGAACACTCAAATCCAAACCTGAGAAATGAACTTTTATCTTTTAGTTTTTAACTTTTAACTTGGTAACAATGGATATTGCAGAACTACAAACAGCCGTTGACGCGTGGATCAAGACTCACGGGGTAAGATATTTTAACGAGTTGACGAACATGACGATTCTGGTAGAAGAGGTCGGGGAACTGGCCAGGGTCATGGCTCGAAAATACGGGGAACAGTCGTATAAGGAAGGAGAGAAGGATAACTTGGCAGAAGAGCTGAGTGACGTGCTCTGGGTTCTCGTGTGCCTGGCGAATCAAACCGGGGTTGATTTGAACGAGGCGATAAACAACAATTTTGCCAAAAAAACGACAAGAGATGCTAATCGTCACAAAAAAAATCCGAAACTCTTAAAAGATTAAACACTTTTATCCTACTTTTGCCAACAAATGCGCAAAACAATAAAACATCATGTGGATTAAGATAGCAGGGATTCTTCTTCGTAATCGGGTGGCCTTTATCGCAGGGGTCTTAATTATTACTATTTTCATGGGATTTCAAATCCCGAAAGTGGAAATGTCTTATGAATACTCGAACTTGCTCCCCGCCACGGATAGCGCATATCTTGACTATCTCGATTTTCACGAGAAATTCGGACAAGAAGGCAACGTGATGGTCTTTGCCATACAAGATAAAGACTTTTACCAGCTTGACAAGTTGAACGACTGGATCAGCATGTGCGACAGTCTGAAAGCATTGAACGGGGTTGTGGCTCTCGTGGATATCACCCACTCGTTCAACCTCCACAAAGACACGCTAAATAAGAAATTCGATATTCAACCCATCTTCCCCAGCCATATAAAGGATCAGCAAGAACTGGACAGCCTGGTGAATATTATCGAGAACCTGCCGTTCTATGACGGAACCCTGTTCAATAAATCGAAAGATATATACGGGATGATGGTTTCCGTCTCCGCTGACGTGATGAATTCTCCCGCCCGCGTGGGACTGGTGAAAGACGTCGTGGCGATCACGGAACATTTCACGGAGAAATATAACCTCCAGATGCATTATTCCGGACTTCCCTATATCCGGGTTGTCAACGCGGAAAGTATCAAGGGGGAGATGTACATGTTTATCATTCTGTCGTTGTTGATCACGACATTCATCCTTTACCTGTTCTTCCGTTCTTTCCGGATTATCAGTTTCTGTCTATTGATCGTGCTGATTTGCGTGAGCTGGACGGTTGGCGTCATGGCCATGTTGGGTATTAAAATTACCCTGCTCACGGCGATGTTACCCCCCCTATTAATCGTGATCTGTATCCCGAACATGGTATTTATGATCAATAAATTCCACGCGGAATTCGACCGTCACGGGAACAAGATCAAGGCCCTGCAACGCATGATCCAGAAAATCGGGAACGCCTCGTTCCTGAGCAACCTGACAACAGCTGCCGGGTTCGCTACTTTTATCGTTACTTCGAGCCAGATTCTTGTGGAGTTCGGTATAACCGCTTCTATCGGAATCACGTTCGTGTACCTTGTATGTCTGGTAATGATTCCCTGCGGTTTCAGTTTCATGCCGGAACCGGACAGCAAGCAAATCAAACACCTACATAATAAATTTATCACCGGAACTCTCGATAGAGTGATTCGCCTCATCCTGAATCACCGGAATGCCGTGTATATCACCGCCACGACCGTGGTTGTACTGGGAGCGATCGGGATATCCCTGATGAAATCCACGGGATACATGGTCGATGACTTGAAAGAAACAGACCCGATCCGGCAAGACCTGAGTTTCTTCGAGGAGAACTTTGACGGGTTGATGCCCCTGGAAGTGACGGTTGATTTCGGCAAACCCAAACAAGTGCTGAACTTGAACAACCTCCAAAAACTAGATAAATTATCCGAGGAACTGGCACAAGACGAAGATATTTCCAAACCGATTTCTCTTATCGAGGTCATCAAATTTGCCAATCAGGCATTCTATAACGGGAAGCCCGTCTATTACAGGCTCCCGACAAACATGACGAAGAATTTTATCTTGAAATACGCCTCCCAATCCACGGGAGCCATCGGCGGACAGGCTAATTCGTTCGTGGATTCCACGCTCCAACGGGTTCGCCTCAGTTTCCGGGTAAAAGATATCGGCACGAAGAAGATGCAGGAGAAAGAAAACAAGCTATACGAAATTGTCGAGAAACATTTCCCCAATGACCGTTACACGGTGAAAGTCACGGGATCCAGTATTATTTTCTTCAAGGGAACCCAGTACCTCGTGTTTAACTTGTTTACCTCGCTAGCCTTGGCAATTCTCTTGATCGCCGTTTTCATGGCCTGGATGTTCAAGAGTAAGCGCATGGTACTCGTGGCTTTAATCCCGAATATCATCCCGCAGATTATCACGGCCGCCATCATGGGGTATTTTGGTATCCCGATCAAGGCTTCCACGATCCTGGTATTCAGTATCGCCTTCGGTATCTCCGTCGACGGGACGATCCATTACCTGGCCAAATACAGGCAGGAATTGCAAGGAACGAACTGGAGTATCCGTTCATCCGCCGTACTGGCATTGCAAGAGACGGGACAAAGTATGATTTACAACGCGATCATCCTGTTCTTCGGATTCGGTATTTTCGCACTTTCAAACTTCGGGGGGACAGTCGCCCTGGGTATCCTCGTTTCGATTACCCTGTTAGCCGCCATGCTCTCGAACCTGATCCTGCTACCGTCACTCCTGCTCACGCTGGATAAACACACGACGAACAAGACATTCCAAGACCCTAAAATTTTTGACGAAGAAGAGCCGAAAAAGGAGTAACGATCAACACATTTCTATAGATGAAAAGTTAAATAACAAGATAAATTGTATTTTAACAGAAATAAAATGTATCATTGCCTCTATTAATCAATCGGCGGCTATATGAAATACATTTTATTCCTTGCTTGGAGCATATTGGTGATATTCCCAAGCGCAGCACAAAAGAAAGTTACAATAACAACAGAAAGTTATTCGCAATGGCGAAATAAATCCCCGTTTGGGATTACCGTACGTTATGATCATCGGAATTACAATTCCATGAAAAATTATCTTGTAGATTCAAGGGTTGCTTTTGATGGAGGTAATATGTGGGATACTGAAAATAATCAAGAACCAATTGATCCTTCTGCTTGGGAAAACGTATGGCAAGAACTTCCCAAAAGTGTTAAGGTTAAACAAAATTCATTCAATATAATCCGCCTGCAACCAGACATTTGGGTATTTCCATTCCTCAATCTGTATGCCTTCGGAGGAAAAATATACAATAATGGAACAATAAATTATTTATACAACCCGGAAGAATCTGCCCATAAAATAAGTTCTGATGGCTGGGAATACGGATTCGGAGTTAAAAGCGAATATTTCTACAAGGGCTTCAAACCTCAAATTGGATATTCCATGTATTGGAATCATTTTGACAAGATTAGCAATAAAACAAAATATCAGGAAATTGATATTAAGCTCGGGTATTCCTTTCATACTAATTCTTTTGCAATAAAAAACATCCATATTTATGCTGGAGGAACTTACAATTATACAGAATTCGATATAACATATAAAATAGACTACTACGTAACAAAGGAGATATTTCAAAATAAAAATTTCCCGTTACATTTTCTCAACGAGATAAACTCAAAAATTACCCCCACGTTCATTTATCATGATATTTTATTTCAAAAAATGCACTCGTGGAACATGAACACAAGTATTGATCTGGAAATACCATACGGTATTCATATCCAATTCGAAGGGAAATTTCTAGGAAATCACTCTTCGTTTTCAACGGCTCTTTCTTATCGTTTGTTCGGCAAAAGATAATTAAAATAGATCAGGAGAGCGGAGTTTTAAATCAACTTCCGCTCTTTCAGGTTCAGATAACTATTAATGCTGTTGACCGTGAGGGATTCCGGCTTGGAGAGAATAACCCGGATGCCGAGTTGACTCAATTCCCGTACCATTTGCCGTTTCTCGGTGGCAAACCCGGCAGCAATTGTCTCGAAATAAACATCTTTCAGCGTGCGCACCGGACGTTCGAGGGCCTTGTTCAATTCGGAATTCTCGAAAAGAATAACCAGTACCAGATGACGGGCAGCCAATCGCTGTAAGGCCGGAAGATGCCGACGCAATCCGGACACGGTATCGAAGTTCGTAAAGAGAATTAATAAACTCCGGGTAGGGATTTGCCGGTTGACGGAAATATACAATTTCTCGAAATCCGCTTCCTGGTAATGCGTCTCCAAGCGATACAATGCCTCGCTGATCTGGTTCAATTGCCCCACCCGATTATCGGCTTTCACGCAATTACGGGAATTATTCGAGAAAGTAATCAATCCTGCCCGGTCTCCTTTTTTCAATATTACATTAGACAGGGTCAATACCGAATTGATCGCGTGATCCAGCATCGTCATCCCGTTAAAAGGGGACTGCATCGTACGCCCTTTATCAACCAGACAATAAATCTGTTGTGATCGTTCCTCGGTATACGTATTCACCATCAATTGATTGTACTTTGCCGTGGCCTTCCAGTTCACCGTACGGGGATCATCCCCTGTAACATAAAGTTTGATCTGCTCGAATGCCATATTCCCCCCAAGAGGCCGGGTACGTATTCCCCCGTTCTCCGGGTGATAATTCCCGAACGCCATCAACTCGTAACGGTGCATCATCATGAATGAGGGGTACACGGCAACATCCCGCCCCGCGTCAAAAGAATAACGCCTCTCCACCAACCCGAAACGAACGGATACAAACACCCGAATCTTCCCGAAATTATAAGCCCCCCGTTTCGTGGGACGCAAGGTATAACGAATCTCTTCCTGACCACCGGGCTTCAATTCCGCGTGAAAGGAAATATTCCTATTCTGGAACTCTACCGGAATTTCATCTATAACACGAAAATGGACGTTCAACGGGTAACGATTTCTCAATATCAGACTTACCGGATTCTCCTCCCCGTTAGACAGTTTATCCGCCACGACTCGCGACGCTTCCACGCCTTTCACATTCCGGTACAACTCGAACAATTCCAACAAAAATAAAAACAGAACCGTGAACAAAGCCCCCGTTACCCAAATAAGAAGCAACGGGAAAACGTAAGCCATCACAAGCGAGAATATTCCTAACAAGATAATCAGGAAAAATCGCCGGGATAAATATGTCTCTTTAAATACACGCACTATCTTGGAACTTCAATTTTAGACACTAGCTGTTGTATAATCTGGTCAACCGTCACCCCTTCCATCTCTTTCTCGGAAGACAATTGCACCCGATGACGTAACACGGGAGCCACCAGGTAAAGCACATCATCCGGCACGACAAAATCCCGTCCCTGAATAGCGGCAAAAGCCTTCGCCCCGTTCATCAGCGCGATCGACGCCCGAGGAGACGCCCCAAGATAAAGCCACCCGCTCTTACGAGTTGCTTCCACGATATGCACGATAAAAGATTTGATCTTCGGGTCGACCAGCACTTGAGCCACCTGCCCTCTCAGTTTCTTCAAAGCCTCGACGCTCAACACGGGTTCAAGCTCCTGCCAACGGGCAATCGCTCCCCGGTCATGCAATTCAAGCACCTCGATCTCCTCCTCCACCGAAGGGTATGTCACGTTGATTTTAAACAGGAAACGATCCAACTGGGCCTCGGGCAAACGATAAGTTCCCTCGTGTTCTATCGGGTTTTGTGTCCCGACCACCACGAAAGGATAATCCATCTTGTATTCCACCCCGTCATTCGTGATCTGCCGTTCTTCCATGACTTCGAACAAAGCCGCCTGCGTCTTTGCCGGGGCCCGGTTAATTTCATCCACCAGCACGATATTCGAGAATATCGGCCCTTTCCGATACTCGAAACGCCCTGTTGCCGGGAGAAAAACCGAAGTTCCCAGAATATCACTCGGCATCAAGTCCGGCGTGAACTGAATCCGGTTGAAAGTAGCATCCAACATCCGGGCCATAACCTTCGCCATTAACGTCTTGGCTATCCCCGGCACTCCCTCGATTAATATATGTCCGTCAGCCAGCATCGCCGTGAGTAACAGATCGGCCACTTCCCGCTGCCCGATAATCACCTTGCCCATTTGCTCCCGTATCCGGGCTATCTTCTCGTTCAAGTCAGTAAAATCTATTCTAGACTCAAAGTTTATCTGATCTTCCATAGTTATATCTAGCTTTTAGTTTTAAATAGTTCAATATATTTCACCAATTCCCGCAATTGCTCCTCGTTCACGTGTTCCGCTTTCCGTACACGAACAATCAGGTTCACCAAATTTTCCACGCTCTCACGCCCAACACCCGACCGTTCCGACAACAAGTCGATAAAGCCCCTGTCCAACTCCTCCGTCCGTAGTTTATAATAATAGCGAACCTCTTCGAGGAAACTATTAATTCGTTTGTTGGCAATAGCGAAGTGATCTTTCTGTTTATAATACAAGGAACTCACCACCGACACGAATTCCAGTGTCCTGTTCTCCAATGGCCGGATCACCGGTATCGGCCGTTGTTCCCGTTTAGACCGGAAAAGCAAATACAAAAGTCCTCCCAGCATCATCAAGACATAAGCCCATTTCAACGCCGGATATCTCAAGATAACCTGAAAAAGCGTGTGTTGCCCTCCCGTCCCGGACTTCAAATACTCATCCCAAACCACGTTTTCATCCGCAGGCAAGAACGACAGGACTTTCTGGTAATAATCTCCCGCCACGGAATCCAACAAGTAGAAATTCGTGAATCCCATCGGATTCGCGTGCAAATAAATAACTCCCTCCCCGTAAGGCACTTTCACGAAATTAGGATTCTCCACCTGATTAACATACCCCAAAACCTCCCCGTTAAAAGAGTCTCTCAAACGAAAACTGGTATGATTTGACGCGAAAGAATACGCTTTATCCTCGAAACCCCGCAAATAATCCTTCCCTTGGGCTATCCTCTTCCCCTCTTCAATCCCGACAATCGAGAACAGGGTATCCGGAATAAAATCTGCCGACACGAAAAGAGAGTTCCCGTTTTCGACTTCTTCCAGCAAGGTAGCAAAATCTCCCTGATCTATCTTGAAAAACATCCCCACGAAAAAATAAGTCTCCGGGAAATGACAATCTCCCATTCGCAACCGTTCACGCACTGAATTACGGGAAACCCGCACGCTCCCCTCCGGGAACAGATACGGAAGAGCATCTTTCAAAATATACGTCCCGTAAGGACTTTTCTTGTCAACCGAGAAATTCCGACTCCAATCAATAGGCTGCGGCTTGTTCACCTCGTAAGCCGAATAAACCGCCATGATCACGATCACGAAAAGAATAATCAGAACATTCTGCCGCCGCTTCATGATTCCACCTCCTTTCTGAAATCAACAAAATATCGTTTGATATTCTGGTATTCGGCCTCGCTCACGGGAAACTCCCCGTAACACACGTGATCAAAAATCCGGCTTATCTCCTCGAATGTCCTACTCCATGCCTTGTTTTTTATCTCGTAGATATAATCCCGGTTGGTTTTCGACGCCTCCCAACGAATAACCTGTTTCTTGTCTAACATCTGCAACAACCCGGAATAACTCACCCGGATCGCCAGCACGTAATCATTATCCTGCTCGGCCTTCGCCAATAATCGCACGAAAGCATCCGCTTCCTGCTCCCCGGTATATTCGACCGAATCATCCGGGAAAAACTCTTCTTCCCGTCTCCGGAACAGGAACTTATCCCGGTTCCGTATCACCACGTAAACCAACCCGACCGCCACCAGTGTTGCCAAAATATATAAGATAATATCCAACGCCTGCAAAGAACCCTCCGAGGCCTTCATCCTGAACAAGCGTTCCAATATCCACCGTTTGATCCGGTCCCATATCGTGGGACCATCTTGAATTTTCTGCGTGTAATCAAATGCCGCGTCTTTCTTGTATTTTTCCAGAAAATCAGCTTTCGGGGTACGCAAAACGTAAGAAGAATCCCGGGCCAACAAAGGCTCCCGGTCACTCCCTTCCATCCGTATCGCGCTCCCGATAAAAATGAATACGAATAAAATAATATATTTAATCAATCCCTTCATCCGATTTCTTTTCGGGTTCCGCCCCCAACTGCTCGATCTGGCTCAACAAAGTCGTGTGTTCCATCTCCTCCGTCCGGGAGAAAAACATCATTCCGATTCCCACGAACATCACGGTATACAAGGTATATTGTCCCAAATTAGAAAGCAATAACGAGAACGTGATCTCGTAAGCACCGGGAATCTCTCCCGTAAATGCCGAAGAAAACATGACAACCATATAGGGAATCTGAAACACGTAAGCAACAACACCTACCAATAGGGATAACACGATAATATACCCTAACGTTCTCCACCAATTTCCCTTCACGATAGCCATCGACTCGCTCATGATCTTTCCCAAACCACCATCTTTTAATACAAGGATACAAGAACCGAATGTCAAAGCGACACCAAAATATATTCCGGGAACCAATAAAAACATCGAGCCAACAAGAACAATCAGTCCATAGAATAGCGACCAAACGATATACACGCCCAATTTCTTCAACATCACTCGAAACACTTCAGCTATCGTAATCCGTTCCTCTATACCCTCCCGGTAATGATCCCAGTAAACCCGCAAATAGGAAATAGAAAACAATTGTACCCATAAAATCACCAACATTCCGGAAAGCGAGGTTAACGCCGTACGAACCATCGTTCTCCCGAAAACATCCGGATCATAATTCACCTGAGGAGTCATGGACATATTCAACATCTCCAGCAACAAATCCTTCATTAAAAACAACATGATCAGTATCACGGGAAAACCAATCACGGCAAACGCCCGGATAAAAGGTACGAATTCCTGTTTCATGAAATTCACTGTTGCCGTTATCAAATCCGAAAACGATCGTTGCACGCATAAATTAATTCTTTCCATTGGTCTCATTTTTATATAAATAATACGGATATAAAACAAAATAACCGATCACCCCTCCCAACGAGAGGAGGATCGCGGCGGCACCCACCACGGGATAGGCATCAGCGTGACGGGTGATAAAACTCTCGATCCAACCGGCGATAATAAAGAACGGGATCAATCCGGTAACAATCTTTATCCCCCTTAAGGCTCCCTGTCGGAAAGAATACGAACGTTTGTACGTCCCTGGAAACAGGAAACTATTTCCCATGACCAATCCCGCCCCTCCGGCAATAATAATAGAGGTAATCTCGAAAGTCCCGTGCGCCCATACGGACATCACCGAATGCAGCAAAAGCCCTTGTTGGAAAAAGAAATACTGGAAAGCCCCCAGCATAATACCGTTCGCGAAAAGCATCCACAATGTCCCCACCGAAAAAAGAATCCCGAAAACAAAGGCGATAAACGACACCTTGATATTATTTGCCGTAATCATAAAGAACATATTCCCCTCATCACTCGAAGAATAGACCCCCATCGGCGTCCCGTTCGCGATATTATTCAACGTCTGGTCCACGTAAGCATCCCCTAAAATCAAACGCACGAAAGTATCATCTTTCGACGTCGAGAACACCCCGATCAAGGCCGAGAATAAAAAGAAAAGCAAGGCAAACAACAAGGTCCGTCTTTCCCGGTACAACAACAACGGGAATTCATGCATCCAGAAAGCGATAATCCCCTTCTTCTCCGATTGATCCTGCCCGTAAATGTTAATCTGGTAAACAGCTATCAACTGGTTCAAATACTTAACCACATCGCTACCCGGATAAAAAGTCTTGGCGTAAGAAAGATCATCCGACAGAATCACGTAATTTGAGGCAAGCGTGTCTGCATCCAAATGGTTTACCTTCTCCATTTTTTCCCACTTCTCTTTATTTTTACTTACAAACTTAGCCTCTTTCATAACTTATTACCACACGTTTTTCCTGTGATAAAAATAATGTATTTATTCAAAAATAATGTATGTTTGTAAAAATATTTCTGCTTATCATGAACATTTCTATCAGTACGGCTCATAATGTTGATATTGACTACACTCCCGCGGGTGTTCTGGATCGTATTTTGGCAACAATGATCGACGGGGCGGTTCAACTCGGGATATTCCTTCTGGGTATAATGATTTTCGGACTACTCGATCTGCCCGGTTCCTCTACCTGGTATTTTATCCTGCTGACAGTAATTATCGCCTTGTATCATCTGGTTTGCGAATCGGTATTTCACGGGCAAAGCCTCGGCAAACTGACCATGCACATCCAAGTCGTGAAATTAAACGGCAAGAAACTCACCTTCTGGGATTGCATGCTTCGTTGGATATTCCGGCTCGTGGATATCTCCATTTCAAGTGGCGCAATCGCCGTCATCTCGATCATGATCTCCAAACGAATGCAACGTCTTGGCGACATGGCCGCGGGAACAACAGTCATCCGTCACGAAAAAGACGTTACCCTGAAACAAATGAGCGAATTCGAAGCCCCGGAAGAATACCAAGTCGTCTTCCAACAAGCCTCGCTGCTTTCAGACAAAGACATCAAAATTATTAAAGAAGTATTACGGGAAGTACGTAAAAACAGTAATTACGCCCTTCTGGGTCCACTAACCAAAAAGATCAAAGAAATTACAGGAATCGAGACGGATATGATTCCCTTGGAATTTGTTGAAACAATTCTTAAAGACTACTCACACCTAGCAAACAATTAACCCAGCTCGACCTGCAATCATAATATAAGTCACGGAGTCATTAAACTCCGTCACTCTTTTCAACTTTCAGTTGTCTATCGTTTCATCTCCTTGATGACATCCTCCAATAACTGGGATGTCCCGATTCGGAAATAAGCCGGGGTAAGCCATTGCTCTCCCAAGACATGTTTCACGATTGTCAGGTAACGAATCGCGTTCTGTATTTTAGTGATCCCCCCGGCAACCTTGATCCCGACCATTTTTCCCGTCTGTGCATGGAACTGACGCAAAGCCTCGCAAATCACGTAAACCATCTCCGGCGTGGCATTCACGGGAACTTTACCCGTTGACGTTTTTATAAAATCCGCCCCTGCATAAGCACCGATCAACGAAGCATTAAACACGCTCTCGATCGTCTTCAACTCGCCCGTTTCCAAGATTACTTTCATCACGACCCCGGCACACACTTTCCGGATGGCCACCAATTCATTATATACTTTCTCGTAATTACGCTCTAAAACATCCCCCACAGAAATCACCACATCAATTTCATCCGCACCTGCGGCAATAGCTGCCTTACATTCAGCTAATTTTACCTCCAAGAAACTCTGGGCCGCCGGGAAACAAGCCCCCACGATCGTCGTTTTAATCGGGGTTCCGGACAGACATTCCTTCACGATCGGGGTAAACCGGGGAAATACACATACCGATGCCACATCCGGCAACATATTCTTCTTTATTTTCTTCAACAATTCAGAAACAAAGGTCGTGATCGATTTCTCCGTGTCGGTAACTTTCAGTGAAGTATAATCCATACAAGAAACACACAATTCGAAATTCTCGTTACAATAAGCCGGAGCTATTTCTTTCTCTATCACACCATCCAGCTCGAATTCAATCCGATCCTCTAAATTCGAATACCCGTAAATTGCTAACGTTTCTAATATATTTTCCATATAAGTACTTTATTAATCGGCTGTCCTCCATACCCGTCTGGAGATTAATACGAAAAAAATCTTCGACAGGTTATCTTTCAACACCATCACTTCGTCCTTTTTAGCCTATGCAAAATTACGCAATGTTTACGAGGTTTTAAAACAAATCTCGATCAAATTATTTACTTTTGGGAGGCGAAAAGCAGCTATTAAAATTTAATAACAGATTATAAAGACAAGATAATGGCAACAAAATCAGAAGAACAAACTCCGCTAATGCAACAATATTACTCGGCAAAAGCTAAATACCCGGATGCAATTTTATTATACCGGATGGGAGACTTTTATGAAACCTTCGGTGAAGATGCCATTCTCACGGCAAAAATATTGGGGATCACATTAACAAAACGTTCTCACGGTTCTCCGGGGGATGTCGAACTCGCCGGGTTCCCGTATCATGCCATCGACACGTATTTGCCCAAACTCGTCCGGGCGGGCCAACGAGTGGCTATCTGCGAACAACTGGAAGACCCGAAAAAGACGAAAAAGTTAGTAAAACGCGGGGTTATAGAACTCGTCACCCCCGGAGTTTCCTATAACGAGAACACCATTGATAATAAAAACAACGTCTTCCTGGCTGCCGTCTATTTCACGAAAACCAAAGCCGGACTATCTTTACTCGACCTTTCCACGGGAGAATTCCTGACAACGGAAGGAACTCCTGCCACGATGGATAAAATCCTGAACAGCTTCCAACCCAAAGAAGTCCTTTATCCGAAGGGATCGGAAGCCCGCTTTAACGAAATATTCGGGACAAAATATTACACTTACCCGATCGAGGAATGGTTTTTCGAAACGGAATCCGCTGCCGATCGACTCAAAAAACATTTTGAAGTCGCTTCGTTGAAAGGATTCGGGATAGACAAAATGGATTGCGGGATATCAGCCGCGGGAGCCGTTTTGTACTATCTCGACATGACCAAGCATGAACTGGTGGGACACATCACCTCGATCGCCCGTATTGACGAATCGACCTGCGTGTTACTTGACCGATTCACGTTACGCAACCTTGAAATTCTGGACACGCTCCACGAGGGAGGCCGTTCACTGGCAGATATTATCGACAAAACCATTACTCCCATGGGAGGCCGGACCCTACGCCGTTGGTTATGTATGCCCTTGAAGAAACCCGCCGAAATCAACGAACGTCTGGATATCGTCGAATGCTTCGTGCATCATGAAACGGAACGCCTGGAACTGGAACAAATACTCCGCACGATCGGCGACTTGGAACGTCTGGCTTCAAAGATCGCGGTCGGGCGTATCTCTCCGAGAGAAACCGTTCAACTAAAGATTGCTTTACAAGCAATCAAACCATTGAAAGAACAATGTTTAGCAACAGGAAACGAAGTTCTCCAAAAATGGATGCAACAACTGGATAACTGCGAGTCCTTATGCGAAAAAATAGACCACGAAGTCCGGGAAGACGCTCCCTCCATGCTAAATAAAGGTAATGTCATCGCCACGGGTGTAAATGCAGAACTGGATGAATTACGTGAAATCTCCTCTCACGGAAAAGAGCTGCTTTTAAGAATGCAACAACGTGAAATAGAGAACACGGGAATACCAACATTAAAGATCAGCTTTAATAACGTGTTCGGTTATTACATCGAGGTCACGAAAACACACGTGAACAAAGTGCCGGATACCTGGATACGCAAACAAACCTTGGTTAACGCGGAACGTTACATCACCCCGGAATTAAAAGAATACGAAGAAAAGATTCTCGGTGCCGAAGACCGGATTCAAGAACTGGAAAGCGACATTTACAACGCTTTGTTAGCCGCCGCAGCCTCGTACATTAAACCGATACAACTGGATGCCCGTATCATTTCTCACATCGACACGTTAATCTCTTTTGCCAACATCGCCATAACGAACAATTATCATCGGCCGGAAATCAATGACTCGTTCAACATCGACATAAAAGCCGGGCGCCACCCCGTGATCGAGCGTCAACTTCCCCCGGGAGAAAACTATATCGACAACAACCTTTACCTCGACAACGAGAAACAACAAATCATTATCATCACCGGACCGAACATGGCCGGTAAATCCGCCCTCTTGCGCCAGACCGCGCTGATCGTGATCATGGCGCAAGCCGGATGTTTTGTTCCCGCGGCTTCGGCAAAAATCGGGTACGTGGATAAAATCTTTACCCGTGTCGGGGCTTCCGACAACATCTCCCTCGGTGAATCCACCTTCATGGTCGAAATGAACGAGGCGGCCAATATTCTGAACAATATCTCCGACCGAAGTCTGGTATTATTCGATGAACTCGGACGAGGTACCTCCACGTACGACGGTATTTCGATAGCCTGGGCAATCGTGGAATTCCTGCACGAGAACCCGAAAAATAGAGCCAAAACGCTATTTGCAACCCACTACCACGAACTGAACGAAATGGAACGTTCCTACCCGAAGATCAAAAACTTCAACGTGTCGGTGAAAGAAGTAAACAACAAAGTAGTCTTTCTCCGTAAACTCGTAAAAGGCGGCTCCAACCACTCATTCGGTATTCAGGTCGGCAAAATGGCAGGACTGCCGCAATCCGTGATCAAACGCTCCTCGGAAATACTGAAGCAATTGGAAAACGACCGCAACGCCAGCGGTTCGATCCAGAAAAACGTTTCCAAGATCGGCAACGAACGGGAAGGCATCCAACTCAGCTTCTTCCAACTGGAAGACCCCGTGTTACTCCAAATCCGGGACGAAATCGCCGGACTGGACATCAACAGCCTCACCCCGCTTGAAGCACTTAACAAATTAAACGAGATCAAAAAGATTACCGGAATTTAAATAACCTGTAAAACAAGCTAATTTACATAGAGGAGGCTGTCTGAAAAGTCAATTTACATAGAACTACCACCCCTAGCCCCTCCTTACACAGGAGGGGAAACCGCTTGGTAATCAACCTTCACCCTGTGTAAGGGGTTTCACTCACGAACTAACTCTCCCCCTGTGTAAGGGGGAGTTGGAGGGGGTAGTATGTTTTCATAAAAAGAGACTTGTTAGACATAGCTTTTGATTCTAGCCTTTAACTCTTCTTTCAATTCAGATGGGATATCGTTCCAATGCAAATCTAATAAAGCCCCTTCCAAAGAATAAAGATAATAGCATACAGGAATTGTCTTTCCAGGATAATTCTCACGTATTCTTTTAAAAGCCTCGACAGATGTCATTTCCGCAAGATCAGCCAAAGTGAATATACCAATTTCATTAAGACACTTTTCAATCGTCGCTCCTATATTCTTAGCTTTTCTTAAATCACTGCTTATCCTTAATTTCATAAATTCATTTTGTTATTCTCTTTATCACCACATCCTTCACCGGACGATCGAAATCATTCGTTTTAACGGCAGCGATTTTATCCAACACGTCCAGCCCCTCGATCACCTCCCCGAACACCGTGTATTGCCCGTCCAGATGAGGGGTACCCCCGACGGTCGTGTAGGCTTCTTTTTGCAGTTCCGTCAGCACCAGTTCCTCGTTTACAAACAAACTGTCGCATTCCCGGGTCAACTTCTCGGATAAATCATTCAAAGCCCGCGTATCATTCGCTTCCTGCAAACGGGCGAAATCATCTTTATACTGATCCTTCATTTTCTCGTACAACGACACCTTACGCCTTTCATTGACACTTTTTACAACCGATTCCAAACGTTCGGGCGTGTACACCTGCCCCTGAACGATATAAAACTGCGCCCCGCTGGATTTACGTTCCGGATTCGCATTGTCACCCTCACGAGCGGCGGCAAGAACACCTTTTTTGTGAAAATATTCCGGAACAAACTCCGCATCAAGCTGATACCCAACGTCTCCTTCCCCCAGCATCACGTCCGGCGCAGCATTCCTCGATGTCGGGTCACCTCCCTGTATCATAAAATGATTGATCACCCGGTGAAACAATAATCCGTCATAAAACTTTTCTCCCACCAGTTTCAGAAAATTATCCCGATGCTTCGGTGTCTTATCATACAAACGCACCTTGATATCCCCATACTCCGTGGATATCTTAACGATAGGCTCCGTCTCTTTCTTACACGAAGCTACAAACATTAAAATCAACAATAACCCGATTAATTTATTCATAATGATTCTGTTTCTAATTACAATTTAGCTCTTACCTCACAAAAATAAAGGAAAAAACTTTATTAACAATAAATTTGTTTGTATCTTGGCGTGATTAACCAAAAACGCTATCAAACATGAAAACAATTCTATTTTTCACACTTGCTATTCTAGCCGTCTCGTTTTCAGGATGCCAAAACAGCAAAACAAAAAATACCGACACAAAAAAAGAAACGGTTGTAAAAGTAGAAGCCCAAGCCACCCCGGCGAAGGACACGACTCAAACGCCCAAAGCGACTCTTCATATCGTTGATCCCGTGATAAAAGAGGCCCCCGAATATTTTCTTATAGGCGGTTGTTTCAGAATCAAGGATAACGCTGATCGCATGCACGAAACTCTTCATAAAGAAGGCTATGCTAACGCCTTAATCATGCCCTACTGCAAGGACCTTTACCTCGTGGCTTACGACGGGTACAAAACTCATGAAGAAGCCGTAAGCGCCGTGAGAAAAATACACAAGGTTCCCGGCAAAGAAGAAACTTGGATATACCAACTAAAATAAACGGAAACACCATGAGACTCATTTTGTTCCTGTCACTCGTCACGCTGTCGGTGCTGGTCGGCTGCCAGCGTGATAAGATGAATTCCAAAGACTTGACCACCGTCAACGTGAAAAGAAGCCTCCCGGCCTCTCTTCCGGAAACAGGTACGCTCCCCGAAACCAAGGAACAACCGTCGGTACAAGCCCCCGAAGCGACACGAACCTTAACCAAGGATACCCCTACTTCCCAACCCGAAACCACGAAGAAACAGAACACGGAACAAAACATCAAAAAAACAACTACCCGAAGCTACCACATCATCGTGGCCAGTCACCCCCGGGAAGAACTGGCACAAAAGGACGTGGCCCAATTGAAAGCCAAAGGCTACACGAATGCCCAAATCATCACCAAGGACGGGCGTTACCGCGTCAGTATCGCCAACAACACTGACAAACAAGAAGCCACGAAACAACGGAACGAGCTAGCCGAACAACTCGGGCAAAGCGATATATGGATCATGCTTTATTAATATAGAATACACACCACGGCGGTAGCCCCGTAGATATACCCGACATAAACCTGTGCGGGAGTATGCCGTTTCAGATACAGACGGGAAGAAGCCAGGATTCCGGAAGCCAGAATCAGAATTGGCAACAAATTAATCACTTCTCCCAAATATTTCATCCCCAAGATAAACACGAACCCGCACAAGGCCCCGATCGCCGTCATGTGCATGCTAATCTTCCAGCGGATCGTCACGATCATAAAACCGGAAAGCATAATCACCATGATCAGGTAAAACTGTCGCACGATATTGGAATAAGGCAAGTTCCGGGAAAAATAAAAAACGATAAACGCCCCCACGATCGTTGCCAACACGGGGAACACCCGATCCTGCTTGTGCATCAAGCGATAGTTCTCGATCAACCCCAACCACTTTAGCAATGGCAAACAGACCAGCGGGGTCAACGTCACCCCCAGCAAGGTCAACAGATAAGACATATTCTGTGTATAAGCTGGAACATACGAGAAAATCGTTCCGGAATTGAAGGTGATAAACAACACGTACAAAGGCAATAACAACGGATGAAACAAGATTGACACGGCAAAAGCGAGCACTTTCATATTTTTCAATTATAGCAATTAAACTTCCCGACGCAACCGGGCTACCGGGATATCCAACAACTGGCGATATTTTGCTATCGTTCTCCGGGCAATCTGATATCCTTTTTTATTCATTAATTCCACCAACTCGTCATCCGTGAATGGCTTGCGCTTATCTTCTCCATCCACGATATCCTTCAACACGTTCTTCAACTCGCCGGTGCTAACCTCCTCTCCACTATTGGTTGGCATACTCCCCGAAAAGAATTGCTTCAAAGAATAAATCCCGAACCATGTCTGTATATATTTTGAATTGGAAACTCTCGATATCGTGGAAACATCTAATCCGGTGATATCTGCTATATCCCGGAGAATCATCGGTTTCAACTTACTCTCGTCCCCTGTCTGGAAAAACGGCTTCTGGAACTGCACAATCGCCGTCATCGTCAGCATCAACGTGTTATTCCGTTGTTGCACCGCATCAATAAACGAACGGGCAGAACTCAACTTGTATTTCACGAAAGAAACCACCTCTTTCTTCTCCCTGGAATTTGAACTTTTCTGGTAATCTTCCAGCATATTGACATACGACTTGTTCAGCCTCAATTCGGGAATATCCCCCGTGTTCAAACTCAACTGTAACTCCCCGTCCACGATATCCAAGTTAAAATCCGGAATAATCTTCTCCGCCCCCGGAACCGAAGAATCGGAAATCTGTCCTCCCGGTTTGGGATTCAGTTTCAATATTTCGTCTATCGCATCCTTCAACTCCTCCTCCGAAATCTTCATCCGCTTGGAAATCTTCTCGTAATGCTTCTTCGAAAACTCCTCGAAATAATTCTCCAGTATCACGCGGGCATTCACCAATGCAGGCGCAGACGATTCCAGTAGCCGTCGTTTCACCTGCAACAACAGGCATTCCCGCAAATCCCTCGCTCCCACTCCTGCCGGTTCAAACCGTTGCACCACACGTAACAACGACTCGATTTTGTCGTCATCCACCTCCAAGCCGGCCCCGAATGCGAGATCATCCACAATATTCTCCACGTCCCGACGCAAATACCCGTCGTCATCAATATTCCCGATAATATACTCGCAAATCTTGCGATCTTGTTCACACAAATGCTGCGTACCCAACTGCTCCACCAGATTCTCCCGGAAAGAGATCCCCCCGGAAAGAATAAACTCCCGCGCATCATCATCTTTCGAAGCGTTCGAAGTCGTTAACTTATAATCCGGGATATCATCATCATCACTGATATAGTCGTCCAAAGAAAATTCATCATCCGAAGAACCGTAATCTTCCTCTTCTTGCGACGATTCATCATAATCGGTCTCCTCCCCGTCCTCCTTGATATCAACCTCCGGTTCCACCTTCTCCTCACCCTCTTCCAGAAGCGGGTTAGACTCCAATTCCTCCTTGATACGCTGTTCAAGTTGGTACGTGGGAAGCTCAAGCAGCTTTATCAGCTGAATTTGCAGCGGGTTAATCTTTAACCCCAATTTCTGTTGTAGATTCTGCTTGAGCATCCTTCCTAATTTACCTTATTGAATACTATTTTAAAATTCCGCATTCTTCGGTGCCCGCGGGAACGGTATCACGTCGCGGATATTCCCCATTCCGGTCACGAACAACAATAAACGCTCGAATCCCAACCCGAAACCGCTATGCACGGCGGAACCAAAACGTCTCGTATCCAAATACCACGACATAGAAGAAACCGGAATACCGACTTCCTGCATACGGGTCACCAGTTTATCGTAATCCTCCTCACGCTGCGATCCCCCGATAATCTCCCCGATCTGCGGGAAAAGCACGTCCATAGCCGCCACGGTCTTCCCGTCCGGATTCTGTTTCATATAAAAAGCCTTGATTTCCTTCGGGTACCCCGTCAAAATCACCGGTTTCTTAAAATGCTTCTCTACCAGGAATCGCTCGTGCTCACTCTGCAAATCGACACCCCAACCCGTCACCGGATACTGGAACTTGCCGTTCTTGTTCTGCTTGCTGTTCTTCAATATCTCGATCGCCTCCGTGTAGGTTACCTTTTCGAAATCATGGTTCAACACGAATTGCAATTTCTCTATCAACTCCATGGAACGCTCATCCGCCTTCTTATCCTTCTCTTCCTCCTGCAAACGCTTGCTCAGGAATAGCAGATCATCCATGCAATGTTCCAACGCATAACGGATCAAGTATTTCAAGAAATCTTCAGCCAAATCCATGTTATCCTCCAAATCGTTGAACGCCACTTCCGGCTCGATCATCCAGAACTCCGACAAATGTCGTGTCGTGTTCGAATTCTCAGCCCGGAACGTCGGTCCGAACGTGTAAATACGTCCCAAGGACATCGCCCCCAACTCTCCTTCCAACTGACCGCTCACCGTTAAGTTCGTGGCCTTACCGAAAAAATCCTGTCTGAAATCAACACTCCCGTCTTCCAACAAAGGCGGGTTCTTCGGATCAAGCGTCGTCACCCGGAACATTTCACCCGCTCCCTCACAATCGGAAGCCGTGATCAACGGCGTGTGCAAGTAATAAAAACCGTGATCGTTAAAATACTGGTGAATAGCAAAAGCCATGGCGTGACGAATACGGAAAACAGCACCGAAAATATTCGTGCGGAACCTCAAGTGTGCCACCTCGCGTAAAAATTCCAAGCTATGCTTCTTCGGTTGAATCGGATATTTCTCCGGATCAGCTTCTCCCAGCACGATCACCTCGCTAGCTTGAATCTCGTGAGCCTGACCACTCCCGGCACTCTCCACGAGTAAGCCCTTCACGTGAATAGCCGCTCCCGTGGTAACCTTCTTCATCACCTCCTCGGCAACCTTCTCCATATCAACCACCACCTGTATATTATTGATCGTAGAGCCGTCATTCAACGCGATAAAATTCACCTGTTTATTACCGCGTTTGGTTCTTACCCAACCTTTAACCTCAACCTCTTTACCGCAATCTCCTGATTGCAACAATTCTTTGACTGACATTCTACTCGTTTTCATCTGAAAAACATTTAAATATTAAACTTACAACCGCAAAAATAGTATTTTTTCCACTACAGTACAGTCAAATATATCAAAAAATAACACTTCCTCTCTTAAACACCCTATAAAAAGACAATCTGTAACTTATAAACTTGCAACTAATAACTTTCAGAATAAATTGAATTCATTCCGAAACAACGAACAAATCACTCAAAATCGCGTCGGAAATGACCCACCCCGATTCGCTAATCCTGAATCTACCACGCTCTTCTAACAAATCCCCGCTTTTCAAATATTTCTGTAATTGTTCTTGAACCTGATTCCAGAAGACGGCATAATCTCCTTCTAACTTCTCTTTTTCCACTCCCCACATCGTCCGCAAATTCGTCATCACGTACTCATTGTATAAATCAACTATTGTTAGTTCCTCTTTTTCAAATGAAAGACTACCAGAATATAAACTATCTATATAAGTTTTCAAATTCGCCGTGTTCCATTGTCGTGAACTCAAATCATAAGAATGTGCCGAAGGCCCGAAACCGATATAAGGCTTCTGTTGCCAGTAAGAGGTATTATGCACGGAATACTTCCCGTCCCTCGCAAAATTAGATATCTCGTAATGTTCGAACCCCAATCCCTTCAACCGCTCGCATACCTGCTGGTATCGCTTGGCGATCACCTCCTCGTCCTCCAGCTTGAACTTTCCCTGCTTCACCATAAACTCAAAAACCGTATTTGAATCTATACTTAACATGTATACCGATAAATGTGATACAGGCAAGCGACTAGCCACATCGACATCCGCAAGCAACTCTTCCCCAATCTGTCCCGGTAAGCCGATCATCAGGTCCATGCTGATATTATCAAACCCCATACTTGCCGCCAGCGTAATCCCCTCCACGGCCTGCCGCCCCGAATGCGTCCGGTTAATCTGTTTCAATCGCTCATCCGAGAAAGATTGTACCCCGACACTCAACCTGTTAAAGCCCAATTCTTTTATACTCTCCAACTTTTCACGAGTCAGGTCTTCCGGATTCAACTCGATCGTACGCTCCGCCCCCGGCATGAAAGAATAATTCTCTTCCAACTTCCTCACGATCCGCTTCAAATCCTCCTGTTCCAGGTAAGACGGGGTTCCGCCCCCAAAATAAAGCGTACGCACGTTCCCTTCCGGTAAATAATCCCGGCGTGAATCAATCTCCCGCCCGATAGCTCCCAGGTACGCCTCCTTCAACTTCAACGAGGCAACCGAATAAAACCCGCAATAAAAACATTTACTACGGCAAAAAGGTACATGCACGTATATTCCCATAACTCGAATTCAATAGTTAATCCGCAAAATAACAACAATTATTCACATCATCCATAAGGCTTCAAGGGATTTGTTTATTACATTTGTGAAATTTCGGAATAACAACACGCGTGCCCATGGCTAAATTGGTTGCAATCATATTCTTATTCCTCTCAACATCCCTTGATGCCCAAACCGTCATCATGGGAAAAGTGATTGCCAACTCGGGCGACCCCGTCAGCGGTGTACACATCTATTGCATCGAGAATGAAAAAGGAGCCACGACCGACTCCCTAGGCTTCTTTCAACTGGAATGCATCATTCCTTCCACGTTGGAATTCACCCACATCAACTACAAAAAAGAGACTTACAAACTCACCAAAAGCGATGTACCTTTCGTCATCATTCTCCGGAACAAGCGAAACAACCTGAAAGAAGTCGTCGTGACCGCCCTCCCCGCTAGCGGCCGGGTGCTTTCGTCGATAAAAGGAATTGAACGCATTCCCGCGATACTCGGGGAACAAGACGTGTTGAAATACCTCGCCACCATGCCCGGCATCGTGACCACCAACGCCCTCAACTCCGGCATTTACGTCCGCGGGGGAAACAGCAACGAGAACGGGTTCCTCATCAACAACATGCCCATCGCTTACCCGGATCACCTCTCGGGAATCCTCTCAACCTTCGACCCCTACATCCTGGGCAACTCAACCTTATACAAAAGCGGCTTCCCCGCCCGTTACAACAGTTTTCTATCCTCTTACATCAACATGCGCCCCGAACCGGGTAACAAAAACAAACACGAAGGCGAGCTAACTGTCGGGCTTGTCTCGTCCGCACTGAAAGCCAAGGGCCCGATTATCAAAAATCACACGTCATTTGCCGTATCCGCCCGGACCTCTTACCTGCAACATATCTCCAAGCTATACAACCGTTCCATGGATGACAAAAAAAATCCTAACTACATGCCGGAGTACTCGTTCAGTGATATCACCGCAACCATTGATTCACGTCTTTCCGACAAATGGAAAGCCACCGCGTTCGGATTATTCTCTCTTGACCACATGAAAATGAAGATCAGCGAACACGTGCAATACATCTTCGACTGGCACACCTTTTCCGGCAACATAAACACCACCTATACCCCCAACTCTAACGAACAATGGAATTTCCAGTTCGGCGGGAAAAACACGTACAGCGAGGGCGATGCCTTCGGAAGTGTCCCCATGGGAGGAGGCAACCGCCAGTACGCCTTGCTCGCGCAAACATCCTACAATCGAAGATTCTCGGATAAATTAAACCTGAACACCGGTGCCAAATTCGAATACTCTCGTTTCGAGACCGCCAACAAAAGCGATCCCAACCAGAACCTTTTAATAAAAAGCTCCGATAAAGATTTTAATTTATATGAATTATATCTGGATATAAACTACCAGTTAAATCAAAACTTGATGCTTAACATCGGGGGCAATTACCAATATTACTCGGGAGATACCCGCAAACACACCTTCTCCCCGCGGGCAAAAATCAGTTACTCGATAAACAAATTCACCCTGTGGGCGGATTACGCCAAAACAGTTCAATACCTGAGCCTGTACCCTTACTTCACGGTGAAAACCCCGATCGACATCTGGTACCCGCTAGCCAAGGGGACCAAGCCCGCCATCTGTCATCAATATTCCATCGGTGTCAACCAGGAGATCGGACAACTGCTATCCTTTTACGCGGGAATATTTTACAAGGACATGCGCAACGTGAAAGACTTCGCCTCGGATATCCAGACCGAATACTCCGCCCTGACTAACGATCTCATTCAAGGCAAAGGCCATGCCAAGGGACTGGAGTTCGACCTCACGCTCAATCACCACGCCCTCTACATGCGGGCCAATTACACACTTTCCGAATCCAAGCGCCAGTTCGCAGAAATCAACAACGGAAAAGCATTTTATCCCCCTTACGACGTGAAGCATAACGTGGTGATAAATTTCTCGTACCAAATTTCCCCCCGGTTCCTACTGAACACTCTTTGGACATTCTCCTCCGGAGTCTACACCACCTTCCCCAAAGGAATGGTCGTGGCCCAGAACATCACGGAATTCAACGACAACAGTCCCATATTGATTCCCGTGTACACCGATCGCTACAATTATAAATTACCGGACAATCACCGACTGGATGCCAGCCTCGATTACAAATTCGGAGGCAAGAAACTCTTGTTCAAATTCAGCGTCGGGGCATACAACGTTTACAACAAATCGAACCCGTCTTTCGTTTATTTTCAAGCAGAAAGCACCGACAACCAGACCAAAATCATCCCGAAATCAAAGGTCATGCTACCCTTTATCCCGTATGTTTCACTCCGTATAAACTGGTAAATACATGAAAAAAGGAATTTTAGCCCTCGCATTCGTTTCATTCCTCTCCTGCATGCCGGAAGAGGAGCTTCCCATGAAAGACATGGGAGATATTTCCGGTTATTTCATCGAGTGTTACTGCAAACCGGGAGAGTTCTACACCTTGAACGCAGCCAAAATCTCCCCGATCAGCGAAATTATCGACCTAGATACCCCGGTAGAGCTAGATGTTTCCATAAAAGCCGACACCGTTATCAAACTGCAAGCAACCCCAACCCCCACGTTCCTCGGTAATTTCAGGCACGACACGAAATTCAACCAATACGGCCTAGACTCGCTCTACCTGAGCATCTACACGCCCCAAAACGAGCACATCACCGCCAAAACAGCCATACCGGACAACGTGACCATTTCTTCACACGTTGTTTCCAAAGCGACCAATTCGGTCACCATCAACTTCTCCACCTCCCGCAATCCCGTGCAAAATTACTATATATATAGCGTACAGGCTAGAAAAAACGGGTCCGGCGATAACAACTTACTCAAAAAAGAAACCGTCTACCTCGATTTATCACACAACACCGGGGGTGTTACCATCGAGAAAACGATCAGATGCCAGGAAATTGAAAAAGCCGAAGCCATAGTGATCCTTCTTCTACGCATCACCGAAGAGTGTTATAATTACCAGATTTCTCTCTACGAGGCCAACAGCGCCAACCAGGGAAGCATCACATCCCCCGTCCCCTTGGTCGGGAATATTCAGGGCGCATTGGGAATATTCACCTGTTACACGGAAGACTACCGGTACGTTCTCCGGAACGATTTCGAATAAACCCCGCCCATGTTCAACTTCACGTCAACATTTTGTCCTGCCGGGAACCCATTCATGAATCCCGGCAACAATCTCACACCCATGCAAAGACAGAGTATTCTCAAAGCGATGACCGCTTAGAAGCCATAACTAATTTCATTTGAATTTCATATCAATACCATCTAGAACGCTATTTGAACGCTATATTTAAAATAGCGTTCTTATAACTTAGTAACAATGCAATGAAAGTTTTATATATGGAAGTCATATGAAGTTGAAATAGAGATAATCAAAAATTAGTCATTGCCATTTCTAAAGAAAATCACTGTCAAGTATCTAAAAATAGACCCCGGTGCACGATCATTTACTTGAAATCCGGTCATGCTTGAATATAATCATTCACCAACATATTGAAACAGAAGATGCCAAGTGAAATCTTTTCGCAGAAAGTTTTGGAGTTCACGTATTTTTGTGTAATTTTGCCCCTCATTTTGGAGTGGAGTACTCGCTAAATTGTGAAGAATACCTTAGCCATGCTCTTTACAATGCACCTGTACCCGTTGAAAATAAAAAACAGTTTGCCCGATAAACCTCGTATTTTCAACCCGACAGTATGCAAGGGTCCCCACGAAGAAATACAAACAGAAGTTTAATATTTAATTAAAAAAAAGTGGATCAGATTAGTTACAAAACAACTTTCGTCAACAAAGCCACCGCACAGAAAGAATGGGTTTTGATTGACGCAGAAAATCAAGTTGTGGGACGTCTTGCCGCAAAAGTTGCGAAACTGTTAAGAGGCAAGTACAAACCCAGTTACACTCCCCACGTGGATTGTGGAGACAATGTAATCATCATCAACGTAGAGAAAGTTATCTTCACCGGTAACAAATTAACAGACAAACAGTACCGCAGACACACCCAGTATCCTGGAGGACAACGGATTTCTACTCCGGCCCAGGAAATGGCAAGATTCCCCGAAAGAGTTCTTGAGCACGCGGTCAGAGGAATGCTTCCCAAAAGTCGCCTTGGAAGAGCTGTATTCAAAAACATGCACTTGTTCGTAGGATCAGAGCACAACCACGAATCACAGCAACCGAAAGTAATTGATATAAATACACTTAAATAACAAGGTATGGAAGTAGTAAATGCAGTAGGTAGAAGAAAAGCAGCGGTAGCCCGCGTTTATCTTAACGAAGGAAAAGGCAATATTACGATCAACAAAAAAAGCCTGGAAGAATATTTTACGTTGCCTACCCTCCAGTATATCGTGAAACAACCGCTTGAATTGTTAGGCGTGTTGGGACAATACGACATCAAGGTAAACCTTGTTGGTGGAGGATTCAACGGACAAGCTGAAGCTTTACGTTTAGGAATTGCCAGAGCGTTAGTGAAAATCAATGCCGAGGACAAATCAAAATTAAGAGCAGCAGGGTTCATGACTAGAGACCCGCGCGAAGTTGAGCGTAAAAAACCGGGACAACCTGGTGCTCGTAAGAGATTCCAGTTCTCTAAACGTTAATCAGAGTTTAGTATCTAAATTGGCGGGACTTCTGTCAAGAACTACCCGGCGATTGATCAAATTTAAGAATGTAAACTTTAAAGAAGACACAAAATGTCAAATACAAATTTCGACGAATTATTAAATGCAGGTTGTCACTTTGGACACCTTACCCGTAAATGGAATCCCAAAATGGCTCCGTATATCTTTATGGAGCGTAATGATATCCACATTATTGACCTGAACAAAACCGCTATCATGTTGGACAAGGCAAGTGCAGCCTTAAAACAAATAGCAAAATCAGGTAGAAGAATTCTGTTTGTTGCAACAAAGAAACAGGCTAAGGACATTGTTGCTGAAAAAATTTCTAACATAAACATGCCGTTCGTGACTGAAAGATGGCCGGGTGGTATGTTAACCAACTTCCCGACAATCCGTAAAGCCGTGAAAAAAATGACCACCATCGACAAGATGGAAAAAGACGGTACTTTCTCTCACCTTTCAAAACGGGAAAAACTTCAAATCTCTCGTCAAAGAGCAAAATTGGAAAAGAACTTGGGTAGCATCGCTGACCTGACTCGTCTTCCGGCAGCTCTTTTCGTGGTTGACGTGATGAAGGAGTACATCGCTGTAAAAGAAGCTAACACGCTGGGAATTCCGGTATTCGCTATCGTGGATACGAACTCTAGCCCGGACGGGATCGATTTCGTAATCCCGGCTAACGATGACGCTTCAACTTCAATCTCTTTAATTATCGACAAAGTAGCCGGAGCCATCAAAGAAGGTTTGAGCGAAAGAAAAGCAGAGAGAGAGAAAGAAGGCGACAAAAAAGTAGCAGAAAAAGCTGAAGCTCAAGACGAAGTAGCAGCAGAGGTTGAAGAAACCGCTTCTGAAGAATAGAGTTATTTTAGATTTTAAATTTCAGATTTTAGATGGAACGATCTAACTTCTGAAATTGAATTAACATGGAGATTTAAAGAAAATGGAAATAAAAGCAGCAGACGTGATGAAGTTGCGTAAAGCAACAAACGCCGGAATGATGGACTGCAAACATGCATTACAAGAAGCCGAGGGAGATTTCGACAAAGCCGTTGATATCATCCGCAAAAGAGGTCTTATTGTTGCAAGCAAACGTGCAGACAGAGAAGCAAAAGAAGGTTGCGTTTTAGCTAAAACCGACGGAAAGAACGCAGTGATGGTTTCCCTGAACTGCGAAACTGACTTCGTGGCTAAAAACGAAGGATTCATTGGTTTCACGACCAAGATTCTCGAAGCCGCTTTAGCTAACATGCCTGCTACTACCGAAGATTTGTTGGCTATCCAACTGGAAGGTAGAAGCATCGCTGACCAAATTTCAGAACAAACCGGTGTTATCGGGGAGAAATTGGAATTAAGCTACTACGGTAGTATTAAAGCCGAGGATTGCGTTGTTTACATCCACCCGGGAAACATGTTGGCAACTGTTGTTGGTTTCAACAAAGCCGCTGACGCCCAAGTGAAGAAGAACATCGCCATGCAAGTTGCAGCCATGGCTCCTATCGCCGTGGATAAAGACGGAATTCCTCAAAACGTTATCGATCACGAATTCGAGATCGGTCGCGAGAAAGCCCGTGAAGAAGGTAAACCGGAAAACATGCTGGAGAAAATCGCTCAAGGTCGCTTGAACAAATTCTTCCAGGAGTCAACCTTGTTGAACCAAACTTACGAGCAAGACAACAAGATGACCGTGAAAGAGTACTTGAAAAGTGCAGATAAAGATTTGACCGTTACAGCTTTCTTACGTTACACGTTGAACGCTTAACAAAAGAAAATCTTTGAAATACAAAAACAGGCTTAGCAATAGGCCTGTTTTTTTATCCACCCTCAACAGCAATCCCAGATGAAGAACGGAAAAGAATACAAGTACATCCTGCTGGATCTCGACGGAACACTGACCGATTCCATGGAGGGAATCACGAAATCTATCCGTTACGCCTTAAAACATTTCGATATTGAAGTGTGCGATTTGAATGATCTTCGGAAATTTGTCGGTCCCCCTCTGAAGGAATCTTTCATGCATTTCTATCATTTCACGGAAACCCAGGCCGAGGAAGGAATTCGCAAATACCGGGAACGTTTCGCGGATAAAGGAATATACGAAAACACCGTATACGAGGGAGTCGAAACGCTATTGCAACAATTGAACGAGGCCGGTAAACAAGTGATGCTGGCAACAGGGAAACCCACTTATTACGCCGAAAAGATCCTGAATTATTTCCACCTGGACGCTTATTTCAAGTTTGTCGGAGGGAGTGGTCTCGACGGTTCGTTATCGCACAAAGACGAGGTTATCCGTCACGTGCTGGAAAGTAACGATATCCGTGATTTAAACCGGGTTGTCATGATCGGGGACCGGGAAAACGACATCACGGGAGCCAAGCGAACAGGGATCGACAGCATCGGTGTTCTTTACGGGTACGGGGACCGGGAAGAGCTAACCTCTGCCGGAGCCGACCGGATCGTGACCTCGGTGGAAGAGTTATCACGGGTATTATTATAATCGAATACCCGCGATCATTCTTTATTTTTTCTCTAGTATCGTCACGTAACGCACGAATTTGGAGGAATAATGTTTTTTATCGGATTTCGGACGATTGTTGTTATCAAACACATCTATAAAATGCAGGTTCACCTTTTCCTGTATGGTCGCGGGCAATACTTCAGCCGCGGGCTTTTCGGAAACCAGCACGATGGGAAGAGAGTCCAGAATCGTGGTATCTTTCTCTATATCCCAAGGCAAGATGCGACGTCCAGCCTTGTAAACCAATTCAATGCGCAATCCTTCTTTTTCCGGGTAATAGAATGGTAGGTGCTGTAATTCCTTTATATCGCGGACAGCTTTTATACTCTTGATCTCGGTATTATTAAATATGTTCGCGACTTTAGACATCAACAAGGTTTCCACGAGGATCAACAGGAAGACAACGCCCGTGAATACTTTCATGGAGCGCATCCTCACCCCTCCCGTGAAAATCGAATAGGCTGTCGCAAGGAACAGAATCGAGACAATGATAAGAAGGGTTAGGCTGACCTGCTCTTTCGTGTAAAACAAGAGATACACGGCAACAGGCATTCCTAAAGCAATCAGGGCCGGAAGGAACGCGTTGATCCGGAACATGACACGATCGCCAGTCGTGAGCGTCTTTTCTTTCGTGGCGGTAAATATATAAACCACGTAATGCGCAACGACCATGGCCGCGGGAATTAACAACGGTAGCAGGTAACGGGTCTTTTTCTCCGGGAAAAGGGAAAGTAACACGAGTGTGACCACGGTCCATAAAACGGCCAGCGTGTATTCTTTACGCAGGGTGATTTTATTTTTCAACCACGGCCAGCATAATCCCGTCAGAAGGAATAACGACCAGATTCCCGATTCGGCAAAGAACAACCAGTAGTAATACCAGGGACGAACGTTTCTCTCAATCCATGCCGTTGATTCTTTCGCCAACACGAACATGGCCGTATCCCGGTGGAACATGTACAAGTAAAGCGGCCACCAGAAGCTGATGACAACGAACAGCAATAACATGACCACGATCGGCCCCCCTTTCCGCTTGAAGGAAGGACGGTATACCCAAAAATAAGAGATCAGGAAAGGGAATAACAAGGCATAGAAAGAAACCGGACCTTTCCCAAGGAAAGACAAGCCCAGGAATATTCCCGCCCATATAAAATTACCCCAACCTGTTCGCATGCTGGATACTCCCTTGTAAAAGAAAAATATCGCTCCCAGCATGAAACTGTGACAATATATATCCCACGTCGCCACCCGTCCTGCCATGATGACATTAAAACTGGTAGCGAGTACCAGAGCGGAAAGTAATCCCAAAAGCCGGTTACCGCTCAGGGACGAGGCAAAGAAATAAAGGAAAAATGCCATTAAAGTTGCCATGACCCCGGCAGCCGCACGCTGTAAAGAGATGTTATCTGGGGCCAGATATTCAATTCCGGCGGCTACCCAAGTGGGAAGAGGTGGTTTTTCCAAACGCAATTCACCGTTCATCGTCGGGACTAACCAATTATCATATTCGATCATTTCATGGGCCGTGACCAAGTTACGGGACTCCATAATATCCTCATAAACAGAACTGTTATTCACGAAAAAAGCGAACCAGCAGACAACAAGAATGAATAGATAATGTATGTAGTTTTTATGCATAATCTTATGAATTACACTTTTAGATTAAGGTGCAAATTTATAATAATAAAACTATTTTCAGCGGCATATCGTTCAAATAATGAAAGAAGAATTATTTTCTTAAAACGTAACAAAGGAGTAACATTTTTGGTATACTTTTTGGATATTTTATTAGCACAGAGGACTTGACGTATTCATTATCATGAAAGTAGAACGATATTTGATATTATTTATCCTGGTGATTCCCGTGTTGATCTTAAGGGATTTCACTCCAAATAATGAACTGAAGTACCTGAGTATCGTGGACGAGGCGTTACGAGACGGGCATTTTTTCACGTTTTATAATCAAGGGGAGATTTACGCGGACAAACCACCCTTGTATTTCTGGTTGCTCATGTTCAGCAAATGGATCTGGGGAGAATATAGCATGTTCGGACTTTCGCTATTCTCGATTATCCCGGCCCTGGTTTCCATTTACGTCATGAACAAATGGGTAGAGGCGGAAACTGGGGCTTCCACCCGGTGGACAGCCTCGTTAATGCTTTTCACCAGCGCTCTTTTTATCGGTTCCGGACTGGTTTTACGCATGGATATGCTGATGTGTATGTTTATCCTGCTCGCCCTTTACACGTTTTACAAGCGATATTCGGGTAAAGGACGCCCGATAGATCGGTTCTTGTTGCCGTTTTATGTCTTTATGGCCATATTTTCCAAAGGGCCTGTCGGGATTGTCGTTCCCTTGATTTCAATGATCGTTTTTTTAATGGTGAAAAAAGAGATTCGCCATTTCGGTCATTATTTCGGTTGGCGGGAATGGGGTATTTTATCGGGTTTTTGCATCGTGTGGTTTTCCTGCATCTACCTAGAAGGCGGAAGCGCCTACCTCAACAACCTTCTCTTCCACCAGACGATTAACCGGGCGATCGATTCTTTCGATCATAAAAAAGCTTTCTGGTATTACGGGGTTACTTTCTGGTACGCTGTCGCTCCCTGGTCACTCCTGTACATCACGACCCTGGTTATCGCTATAAAAAAGAAATTACTATCGACGGACAAGGAGAAGTTTTTCCTTTCGATCATCGGATCGACTTTCGTGGTTCTTTCCATATTCAGCGCAAAACTCGATATCTATATGTTGCCTGTATTCCCGTTCTGCACGTACCTGACGATTCTATTATTGCCCAAGGAGAAGGAGAAATGGGTTTCTTTTACCCTGTATATCCCAATCGTCGCTCTCACGATTGCCCCGGCTGCCCTGTTTTTCATCGAGCGCAAACCGGGGATACCGGATTCACCGTTTATCTATATCGCCGTAGCCCTGTTGTTCATGTTCAGCTTAACGGCCTGCTGGTTGCTATACCGAAAACAGATGTACAAGGCGATCAATTGCACTGCGCTAGGTATTCTCGCCACCCTGTTCACGGGAGCTTTCGCCTTACCACAGGTCAACCCGTACATCGGTCTTACAACCGCAGCCGAGAAGGCACAAGACATTTGTGAACAAGAGGAGATCGATCACTATTATTATTACAGGTTCCGCAGCGGGGAAAACATGGACGTGTTCCTGCACGAAGAACCCGTGAAAATCACGAACGAAGATTCTTTGCTCAATATATACCAAAAGGGTGATTGCATGATTTTCCTAAAAGAAAAGGACGTGATGCGCTCCCAAACACTTCAAGAACGCTTGAAAAAGATCCATCACGAAAAAATCGGGAACTATTACCTGGTACATCCTCCTTTGCCCGTGCAATATAGTGAAACCTCTTTACCCTAGTCGATCAATCCGCCCGAGAGTTTATCTCATATCTTGAGATCGAATCGACAAGTACCACATTTTTACGTATATTTGTGGCATGGTAACAATCAAGGATGTAAAATTAATTAAATCTTTTAATGCCGGTGATCCTATGGCTTTCAAGGTCATTTTCGATCACTATTACAAGATTTTGTGTTCTTATACCTACCATTTTATACAGACTCCTTACGCGGTTGATGATATCGTGCAGGATCTCTTCGTTACCTTGTGGGATAAACGCGAGAGTTTCGATTGCATTGAAAAGATCAGTTCTTTCCTTTTCGTTTCTGCCCGGAACGCCTGTTTAAATTACTCAAAACATGAACAGATGAAGGCGAAGAAACTAAAAGAATTTGTCGCCCAAACAGATGAAGCGGTGTATGACGATTATATTATCACGGCCGAATTCGACCAGAAGTTAAACCATTGGTTAAGTTCCCTCCCCTCAGAATGCAGAAAAGTCGTCGATATGGCAATTGCCGGAATGAAGAACGACGAAATCGCACAAGCCTTGAATATCTCGGTCAACACGGTAAAAAATCAAAAAGTCAAAGGTTTCAAGATATTAAAGGAACTCTATAAGGATGAATATCTTACAATTCTATTTTACGTTTTCATGTCTATCGCATCAAAATAATTCATCAAAAAAATAAGCTTCACGTAGTACGACCCGAGGGTTTGATTGTTATACTGTAAAATAGATAAACATGACACCTAAAGATCGAGAACATATCGCCCATTTAATTTTTCTCGCTTACACGGGACAGGCAACTCCCGAACAGCAAGAAGATTTATCCCGTTGGCTGGAACAGAAGCGGCATAATCTTGAATTGTATCATACAATCGTAGATAACAACCGAATCCAATCGGAACAAGAGGCTTTTGCCTTGTTCAATCAACAAGAGGCGTGGGCAAAAATATCCCGGAAGACGTACCGGAAACAAAGAACGTTATACACACGGATCGCACGTTATGTAGCCACGTTGATTCTATTGATCTGTGCCAGCGTGTATTTCCTGAACACGGAACAACCGGAAGAGAAGATTACAACCGCAGCGCTATACCTGGAACCCATGTCACCCAAGGCTATCTTGCGAAACGAGCAGGATATGCAGATGTCTCTCCCCGGCGAACGTTACTCGGTAAAAGACAGTATCAAGTTAAAAGAACAACTTGAAGCATCGGAGGTTTTGCAGATCTACGTGCCAAAAGGCGGGGAGTTTGAGTTGGTGCTGGATGACGGAACTCATGTTTGGATGAATTCGGAAACCGAATTAATATTCCCCCGAACTTTCACGGGAAACGAACGACGGGTAGAATTAGTCTCCGGGGAAGCTTATTTTGACGTTTCGAAAGACAAGGCAAGACCTTTTATCGTGCATAATAAAAACTTGGATTTAACCGTGTTGGGTACACGATTCAATATCCAGAGTTATGCCGACGAGCAGGAGATCGTGACGACCCTGGTGGAAGGAGCCGTACGACTTTCATCAAATAAGGCTGTCCTGCGCCCCGGCGAGCAAGCAGTTTATGACAAAACGACCGGAACAACTCAAATTGAAACCGTGGACACGGAACTTTTCACCGCATGGAGACACGGGCGACTGGTATTTAAATCCGCCCGGCTGGAATCAGTTCTCAAACAACTGTCTCGCTGGTACGATGTAACTTTCGTGTACGAGGAGGAAGAAGTGAAGGACTGGGTGTTCTCCGGCAACATGAAAAAATACGAGAATGGCAACGTTATCCTGGGCATATTGAAAGCCACGGGCAAGGTAAATTTTGTTCAACAAGATTCGGTCATATATGTAAAACGACAATAGAAAATATCGACTTTATTTCATTAAAAACCAATAACTATGAAGAAGAATTCATTAATCCCAAAACCGGGGTTCAGGCTTTTTTGCCCTCACCCGAAAGTGTTCGTGAAGCTATTCGCCCTTATTGTCTTCATGACATTTTATATTCACTCCTACGGATTAGGGCAAAATAAAAAAATGGATGTTCATTTCAATAACGTTTCGATTGATTACGTGATCGAATATCTGGAGGCGGCAACGGACTACACGTTCGTGTATAATGACACGGACAAAGAAGGAGTCAAAGTTTCCGTATCGCTGAAAGACGCAGACATAATCACCATTTTGGACGCCGTGTTCAAAGATACTCCCCTCGCCTACCAGATCAAGGAAGAGCGGATCGTCGTATTGAGACGCAAAAATATCCCGACAAAGACAGAACAGGAAAAGCAACTCGTGGTAAAAGGACGGGTGATTTCAGAAAAGGAAAAAGAACCTATCATCGGGGCCACGGTCGTGCTGGAAGGAACAACACTGGGTGTTGCCACGGATATGGACGGAAACTTTTCGTTGAACGTTCCAAAAGAAGCGAAAACCCTGGTCATCAGCAGTATCGGTTACGCAAGATTCCAACTGATATTAACCCCAGAGGTGTTTGAAAAGATGAATGTCATCCAGCTCAAAGATAGCGTGAGTTTCGTGGATGAAGTGGTTATCGTTGGATACGGTACAACCAAGGTAAAAGACGCAACAGGAGCCGTTTCCCGGTTAGGCGAAAAAGAAATCGCCATGTCGCCAGCCGGGGCTTCGATTCAAAGCATGTTGCAGGGACGGGCTCCCGGCGTGAACGTCATGATTCAATCAGCCTCCCCTACCTCTCCGGTAAACGTTGTCATCCGGGGTGTATCCACGCTGACCGGTAACACACAACCTCTATGGGTTATCGACGGGGTACCCGACTACTCGCAAAGTTCAACGGGAGACGTAACCAACGCCCTGTTTAATCTGAACTTGTCGGATGTCGAAAGCATTGACATCTTGAAAGACGTTTCGGCTACCGCCATTTACGGTTCCCGGGCAGCCAACGGGGTCATCATCGTGACCACAAAAAGGGGAAAACAGGGGATGCAACCCACGGTTGAACTCTCCCTTCGTTCCGGAATCCAAACAATCAATTCCAACAAACTCGATGCTTTGAACGCCTCTGAATACAAGCGATTCGTGGAAACCGTAGGCCGCCAGTCTATCGAGATCGCCGGATTCGATTACAATACGCGCTTTTTCTTTGACGAAACGAAATTCAATCAACTGAACACGAGCCAATGGGACGGCAGCATGTTGCAACTGCGCTCGGACGCCTTCATGGACGGGGATACCGACTGGTGGGACGAGATGACACAGAATGCCACGACAACACAATGCGACATTTCCGTACGAGGCGGTACCGCAAACACGAATTACTTTATTTCTTTCGGGTACAATGACCAGAAAGGAGTGGTAAAAGGAGGAAGAAGTAAATTGTACACCGGACGTCTGAACTTGGAGACGTTGATCGGCAAACAATTGAAACTAGGTGTAAACCTCTCCGGTTCATCCCGAAAAACGAATAACAAGGATAACCTGATTGACAACATCATCCGGTTCCGTCCGGATTTCCCCGCCTACAATGAAGACGGGAGCCTGAACCTGGTAACAACAAGTACCGTTATCGAGAACCCTCACCTGACGTTAGCCAACCGAAACGACGGACGGGGATTGACATTCTCGTCTTCCGCATTCTTGGAATGGACGATCCTGGACGGCTTGAAATTCAAATCCACCGGGACGGTCAACTACACGAACTCCAAAACGGACGTGTTCTCAAAGAAAGGAACGAGAGGATATTCCATAGCCTACAACACCCGTAGCCTGGGGAATAGCGAATATAACACTTACGTGTGGGATAACACGTTGACCTGGATGAAGGATTTCGGGAAACACAACCTAGTTGCCGTGGTCGGGCAGTCGATTGAAAAATATAAATCCAATTACCTCTCCGGTGGGGCCGACGATTTCCCAGACGAGGAGGTACTAATCAACTTGGGTAGCGGGGCCGATTCGTGGTCTGACAGTGACGAAGCCGGAAACACGCTGGTATCAGCTATCGCCCGTATAAACTATAAATATAACAACCGTTATCTGGCAACCTTTACTTTCCGTACCGACGGTTCTTCCAAATTCGGACCGGATAAACGCTGGGGATATTTCCCTTCCGGAGCCCTAGCCTGGGTGATCTCAGAGGAAGAGTTTATGGCCCCGTTGAAAACCTATATTCCTTACCTGAAATTACGAGCTTCTATCGGGAAGATCGGTTCTCAAAATCTAGGTAATTATGACTACATATCTCTCATGGGGTCAGCCACGTATGACGGAGAACCGGGAACAAAACCCACTTCTTTGGGCAACCCGGTTCTGCAATGGGAAGAAACCACATCCATTGATGTCGGTCTTGATTTCGGCTTATTCAGCGAACGTCTTCGGGGAACGATCGGTTATTACAACAAACAAATCAATAACTTGATATATAACGGTTCTGTTCCCGCAAACTCCTCGTACACTACTGTGAACCAGAACGTGGGTACGATAGCCAACACCGGATGGGAGGTTGACATGCGGGGTGATGTGATCCGTACCGACAAACTCAATTTCGAAATCGGCTTCAACATTGCCACTAATACCGGGAAGGTGAAGAAATTGGACGGTGTCGTGAAAGAATTGAAAATGCCTTATTATTACGAGTATGTTCGTCTGGTCGAGGGTGGACACATCGGGGACTGGTACGGGTATAAATATGCCGGACGACTGTTCAGAACACAGGAAGAGATTATCGCCCTGAGACCGACATCTGCAACTACCGGAGCTCAGGAGAATTATTTCGGCAGTTACGACTCTCCCGGGGACATGTACCTTATCGATCAAGATGGGGACGGGAAGATCACGGCAAAGGATAAAGTGAAGCTAGGGAATTTCAACCCGAAATTCTTCGGAGGATTCAACCTCTCCCTCAGTTGGAAAAACCTGTATGCAACAGCCGTATTCACTTATTCTTACGGGGCAAAAAGAATGTGGTATTATCAATATGAAAAAACTTCGGGAGTGGGGACTTACAACATGTATAACTCTATTTTCGACAGTTACAATTTCAAGGGTAGCGACGCCTTATTCCCCAGACTGGCTTACGCCGGAACGGTAGCCAATGCCTTGAGCGACCTGTATATACACGACGCTTCTTTCCTGCGGATGAACTCGTTAAATCTAAACTATCGCTTGCCGCAAAATTGGTTTACGGGAACTTTCGTGAATAATATTGAATTCTCGTTCTCGGCCTCCAACTTGTTCACGATTACCCAATACCCGGGCTTTGACCCGCAAGGAAACTTCGGCTCTAACCCGACATCGGCAACAGCCAATGACGTGATAACCGTGGCTCAAGGGGTTGATTACAGCACCTATCCTTCGGCAAGGACTTATAGCATTGGTATCAAGTTTACTTTCAAATAAATTCAGCACCATGAAAAGAATTCTATACATATTAATCTTAGGGTTCACGTTAGCCTCCTGTGATGATTTTCTCACGGAAGAACCCGCACACAGTCAAACGCTGGATAATGCCGTCACGAACTATGACGGTGCTAAAAACGTGATCAACGGAATGTATGCCACCCTTACACTGGGAAGCGGGACTTCCGGAAGTGATTTCTTCGGCGGGGGCCTTTCATGTGCCCTGTCCACGCAAGCGGGAGTATCCCGGGCCGGAGGTACCAACTATTATTCGATGTCCTACAATTCGACGACCAACGCACTCGGAACTTTCTGGCAACAATGGTATGCCTGCGTGAATTCGGCTAACGCGGCAATTATCGCCATTTCGGCATTAGATGAAGGTAAATTCCCGGAAGCCAAGGAGAAAAGCCGGATGATCGCGGAAGCTCGTTGTTTCCGGGCATGGGTAAACGCCCATTTGTTGTGGTGTTTCGGACATTTCCGGACTGATGACGAATACGGAATACTGTACAAAGAGGAATTGAGCGATATGATCAACGTGTTTCGTAACCGCCTGAACGTGAAAGACAGTTATCAAAAGATTTTTGATGACCTGGATGCCGCAATCAAGGATTTAGGCAATTACACTACCTCTAAACGTTTATCCCGCCAACTGGCACAAGCGTTAAAAGTAAAATTACTGTTAAACCGGGGCTGGGAAGGTGACTACGCAAACGCACTTACCCTACTGAATGAAACGATCGCAGGTCTTCCGGCAGATTTCAAAATGGACCCGGATATGAAAAAAATGTACGACGACGCCTGGGATTCGAAAGAGGTTTTATGGGCTCGTTACTTGGAAGACGGTAGTGGACGGGCATACGCCGAATTCGCATACACACAGACCATCATCCAGACCGGAGATCTGCTGGTTGTCGGTCAGGAACCTTCTTCCCTTAAATCGTTCTACCCGGAATTCAATTCGTGGCTGGAGAATGATCCCCGTTACGACGTGACCATGGGCTGGGCCCGTCGCTTAAACGCCACCGGCCAACAGTATTTCTGCCCGACAAAAGTGGCCCGTGGAGGACGTGCCAACATGAACGATAAGTTTACCACGTATTATTTCCGTTACCCGGAATTATTGCTGATGCAAGCTGAATTAAGAGCCAGAACAGGAGCCACGATTACCGAAGCCCTGGCCCCGATCAACACGCTTCGGGATAACCGTACAAACCCGGTATTGCCCAAAATCCCGGAGCCCGCAACACGTGAGGAACTCATGGATATCATATTTAAAGAGTATTGCCTGGAATTATTCGTCGAAAACGGGAGTGAATGGTTTGCTTCCCTACGTTTCGAAAAAGCTGGCAAACCTTGGTTCTACACCTTGAAACCGGACCTGGCGGAAGTCAGTTCGGAGAAATATTGTTGGCCGATTCCTTCCGTGGAAACCAGCGTGAATAATCAGATAAAGCCAAACCCCGGTTTTGACAATTAAAAATTAGCGTTATGAAAAAGATTATCTATATTTTGTTTTTAGGTATGATCGTGATTTTCACCGCATGCGAAGATGATTACGACAAACTGATCAAGGAACCCGATGATATCACCTTGAATGAATTGCAACTGAAAAAGTTTACCCACGTGATTCCGGAAGGCGGTTTTAAATCCGGGGGAGTAACTTTCAACACGAAAAAGAATAGTGACGGAACTTTCAGTGGATTTGCATATTCCCGCCGAAGTAATCGTTCTCTCACGTGGAGCGGAACGGACGCTGCCCTGGATTCCAACCGTTTCAGTGTTTACACGCCCCGCCCCAACCAGACTGAAGTGTATGCCGTCGCTTGCGTAAAAGACGATGATGTCTACTTTACCCTGGATCGTGCAGCCGTAGTAGAGCATGTACTGGTAGCCAACACCACTTATGCTTACTTCGCCATGAATTACGGTAAAGACACCGGCCCCACCCCAATAGCCAATCCCAACATCCCTTCTGCACCCAAAGGGATTTGGCAAACTTACGCCCCGGGTGTAGAACGGGCTTTAAATCTCAACAATGATTATTTCAAATTGATTATCAATGGATTTTTGAATAATCAACCAACCGGAACTGTCGAATTCTACCTGTGCTGTCGCAAAGGAGCCGATCCGGCAAACCCGACGTTCAGTTTCCTGCGATCAGACTGGATAAAGGCAGATTTACAGAATCTAGGTACCGTGGATAAAGTGGTTTTCAAGGTGGAATGTTCCTATCAAGACGGGAGTGGCAAAAGTTTGATTCCGGCCTGGTTCTGTCTGGATGGAATTCGTATTCGTAAATGATACCTCGTATGACAAAAAGATGGTTATTACTCCTGTTGACAGCATGCCTGTTAACAGGAGCATACGGACAAAACCGGAGCGTGAACCTGCCCAAGAACATACCCTTACCCGATGTTCTCAAAAAGGCAAAAAAGCAAAAGAAATTCGTGTTGCTGGACTTTGGCTCTCCCAGATGTTCCCCTTGTTTGTTTATCAAGAATCACATATTCACGATCGACAGCATCGCCGACTTTATCAACGAACGTTTCGTGAGTGTCGATTATACCGAGGGACCGGAAAAAAAGCGCCTGAGTAAAATATACGGGGTATACACGGAACCCGTACTTCTGATCTGCAATGCTCAAGGGAAACTGATGCACCGCATGGAAGGCAAATGTACCCCCGGGGAAATGATGAGCCGCTTGCGTCAAGGGTTAGACGTGAAAAACAACCTGATTGCCCAAGATGCAAAGTATGCCAACGGAAACCGGGAAGCGGAATTCCTGATTAGTTACATCGAAACATTGCACATTGCCGGACTGAGAGCGCAAAGAGACTCGGTATTACGGAATATCTTTTCCCCTACTTTTGACATGGAGACATTAAAGACTCCCGAATATTGGAATGTCTTCTTGCGCTACAATGAATCTCCCGTTAGCCGGGAAGGTTGTTATGTCTTCAGCCACCGGGAAGAGTTCTACAAGCTATTCGGAGAAAAGGTGGTAAACGGGAAAATAGACAACATGTTCAACGGTAAGCTCCGGACTTATACTTACGGACAAACCCCTCCGATTGAGTCAAAAGAATACCGAGATATCCTGACTTGTCTTCAAAACACAGATTACCCGAAATCAACCGAATGGTTGATTTACCTGATGCCGGCGCAATATAAATTCAAAGATTGGATGAGTATGGTAAAAGCTATTGATCATGCCCTTGATTTCAATATTCCGAAAGGAAAAGCCAAGGAGACCTATATGATCATGATGTCCAGACAAATCTGTTGGTATTCGGACTGTCACGAGGCTCTGACCTACGCGCTGAAATGGATAGACCGGGTGCTGGAAACAACAGCTGATCCCTCTAAAATACAAAGTGAACGGGAACAAATCATCCAGAAAATGAATGAATTAAAACAGTAATACATGTGTGTCAAAAGTCACTTTGAAATAAATAGACTTTTGGCACACTTTTACTGACTTTCTGACTTCTTCGAAAGATAGATATTCCGGCTGTAAGCCAACAATCCCGTGGATTGCCCCAGAATCAAAACAGGGTCTTTCCGATAAATCGCATAGGACACGATAATCAAGGAACCGAACAAGCTGATAATCCAAAAACCGATAGGTAAAAGCGATTCGTCCTTACGCTTAGAATAAATCCATTGATAAATAAAACGCAGCGTGAATATAATCTGCCCCATTGACCCGTAAATTAGCAACCACAAGGGTATTTTCTCATTCCTGAAGAATTGATCGACAAAAGCACCCGCATCCTTCAACATATACAAGATTGCCGCAACCGGGGTGAGAAGCAGCAATGTCCGAATAACGACCGGTAATTTCTTCCACTGATGTTTCTTATCCAGATTCCATATATATATGTAATAAGAAATCATCTGCCCCAGGATAATCGCAAAATCGTCTCTCATCCATCCATATATAAATAACAGGAATGATCCCAGTATACTCAACTGCCAAAATATCGCCGGAGAAATTACTTTCTTCGCACGCTCGGACAATATCCATTGCAACAGGATCCGGGCAGAAAAGAATATTTGGGCTAGAAATCCGATAATGTAAATCATGAGTAAACTAAAAATTAAAAGATAAAACCAAAAGATAATCTATTTCGTGATTTTCGATTAGGTGATTTCCATCGCACAAATTGACGCATCTTAATCACGGAACCGATAATATTCATTTTAATTCTCCATTTCAATTGTTTAGGTTATTTTCGGCTACCTGATAGTTGATATATCTCTTTTTCATCCAGCGATAGGCGAAACAATCCTTAAAAGGCCCCACCAAACGGTTCGTTAGGTTATACTTGGACTTCCCCGCAATACGGGGGAAGTGACGCACAGGGACTTGTTTCACTCGCCCGTTCTGCAATTGTATCAAGGCTGGCAAGAAACGGTGCATTCCCGTGAAGAAAGGAATTCTTTTGGCGTAATCCGTCCGTAATATCTTGAGCGGACATCCCGTGTCTTCCACCCCATCGTGAGTCATCATCCGACGGAAACCATTGGCAATCCGGGATGACATATTCTTGACAAAACTATCTTTTCGCCCCGTACGGATTCCCATAACCATTTCGTATTGGTCGGCATCTTCCAACAGATGATTGAAATCTTGCGGGGTGGTCTGGAGATCTGCATCAATGTAACCCACCCATGGGGAATAACTACTATCAATCCCGGCTTTCATCGCCGCACTCAACCCGCCGTTACGAGCCAAGTTCAAGAAAAAGAACGCCTCGTTACGCCCGCAAACCTCACGAATAAGACGCTCGCTATTATCCTTAGAACCATCGTTTACAAATAACACGCAAGAAGATACCTTCGCCTCTTTTAAAAACTCACCTAATTCTTTCTCTAGTCTTAAGATATTCCCCTCTTCGTTATACACTGGAACAATGACAGTTAATTGATAGTTTGCGGTTTTATTCATTTGCCGAGAAAATTTATATTATCAATTTAAATTATAGTTATAACAAAAATCATTAGCTTTGTTGTTACGTTTTTGCGTGCAAAAGCGATAAAATCATTCTAGTTTTTTATACTGAGAATAACTATTTTTTGTTTTAAAAATTAAACGAACAAAGATATGCAATATAACCGAATTTTGTTAAAACTCAGCGGAGAATCTTTAATGGGCGAACAAAAATATGGTATTGACACCCGGTGTCTAGAAAGCTATGCCCGTCAAATTCATGAAATAGTAGACATGGGAATCCAGGTCGGAATCGTCATCGGTGGCGGTAATATTTTCAGAGGACTGAGCGGTACAAATAAAGGTTTTGACCGGGTAAAAGGCGATAGCATGGGGATGCTGGCAACCGTGATCAATAGTCTGGCACTTAGTTCTGCACTAGACAACGAGGGGTGCAAGAATAAGGTATTGACCGCTATCCGCATGGAGCCAATCGGGGAATTTTACTCGAAAGCCAAAGCCATGGAATACCTGCAATCCGGACATGTAACGATTATCAGCGGGGGAACGGGAAACCCTTATTTTACTACAGACACGGCCAGCAGCTTGCGAGCAATCGAGATTGAAGCCGACGCCATGTTCAAAGGTACCCGCGTGGACGGTATTTACACCGCCGACCCGGAGAAAGACCCGACCGCAACGAAATTCGACAAAATCACGTACGACGAGATATACAACCGGGGCCTCAAAGTCATGGACCTGACAGCCACGACTATGTGCAAGGAAAATCACTTACCGATCATCGTATTCAACATGGATCAACCGGGCAATCTTAAAAAAGTTATCTTGGGAGAAAACATCGGAACGATTGTTTATTAATTGAAAATGGAGAATTGAAAATTGAAAATAATGATTTCCTTCGTTTGTTTTCAATAATAAGTCATGGCGGAAAAAGAAAAGAACATACTAAACACTATAGACTCTCCCGATGATTTGAAAAAGATCCCGGAGGACGATCTAATTCAATTATGCAAAGAGTTACGCGAGAAGATCATTGACGAGTGCTCGGAACACCCGGGACATTTTGGTGCCGGATTGGGAGTTGTCGAACTGACGGTTGCACTACATTACGTTTTTGATGCTCCTTACGATAACATCGTGTGGGATGTCGGGCACCAAGCTTACCCCCACAAGATCCTGACCGGAAGAAGAGAAAATTTCTGCACGAACCGGCAATACAAGGGACTCAGCGGTTTTCCCAAAAGAACCGAAAGCAAATACGATGCTTTCGGCACGGGGCACTCTTCTACTTCCATTTCCGCCGCCTTGGGTATGGCTGTTGCCGCCAAGCTGAACGGGGAGGAAGACCGTCAATCGATAGCAATCATCGGAGACGGGGCCATGACCGGGGGACTGGCTTTCGAGGGCTTGAATAACGCAGGAATAAACAACGCCAACCTGTTGGTTATCTTGAATGACAACAACATGGCCATCGACCCCAACGTCGGCGGCATGAACGAATACTTGTTGGATATCACGACTTCCAAAACTTATAACAAGTTGAAAGAAGACATCTGGCACATCCTCGGCCGCATCAACAAAATCAGTCCGGGAGCCCGGAACTTTATCCAAAAGATAGACAACAGTGTCAAGTCGCTCATGTTGCGACAAAGTAATTTATTCGAGGCTTTGGGATTCCGGTATTTCGGCCCCGTGGACGGACACGACGTAAATCACCTTATCAAAGTCCTGCGGGATTTAAAAGATATAAAAGGCCCAAAACTTTTGCACTGCATCACGGTAAAAGGGAAAGGCTTCAAACAAGCCGAGATCGACCAGACAACATGGCACGCCCCGGGGAAATTTAACAAAGAGACCGGGGAAATTATTAAAGAAAGTAAGCCCAATACCCCTCCAAAATTCCAAGACGTGTTCGGACACACGATTCTGGAACTGGCACACACGAACCCGAAAATCGTGGGTATCACGCCAGCCATGCCGAGCGGGTGTTCCCTGAACATCATGATGAAAGAAATGCCGGAGCGGTGTTTTGACGTGGGAATTGCCGAACAACACGCTGTTACTTTTTCAGCCGGGTTGGCCGCACAAGGTCACGTCCCGTTCTGTAACATATATTCCTCTTTCATGCAACGCGCATTCGACCAAGTCATTCACGACGTAGCTCTTCAAAAACTTAACGTCGTATTCTGTCTCGACCGGGGTGGTCTGGTAGGAGCCGACGGGGCCACGCACCACGGGGCATTTGATCTGGCAAGTTTCCGGTGCATCCCGAACATGACGATCGCCTCCCCACTGAACGAGGAAGAATTACGGAACATGATGTACACGGCTCAATTGCCAGATCAAGGACCTTTCTCCATCCGTTACCCGCGAGGCAACGGGACCATGGTAGAATGGCACACTCCGTTTAAAGAATTAACTATCGGCAAAGGCCGCTGCCTGATCGAAGGCAATGATATTGCCATCGTTTCCATCGGGGCTATCGGCAACGAGGCCCTGAAAGCGATACAGAAAACAACCGACCGATCGGTAGCTTTCTACGATATGCGATTCCTAAAACCGCTGGACGAAGAATTACTTCACGGGGTCTTTCGCAAATTCAAAAAAATCATTACCTTAGAGGACGGAACTATTGTCGGTGGATTAGGTAGTGCGGTGCTCGAATTCATGGCAGACCACGGCTATTCGGCTAAAATCGTGCGGCTCGGCATTCCGGATCATTTTGTGGAACATGGAAGCCAACAACAGCTTTACCACGAGTGCGGGTATGATTGCGAATCCATCTGTCAGACAATCTGTTCGATATAAACAACAACAGATTTAATTATGAAAGAAGAGCCTTTATTACCAGACGTGAACGAATGTATTAGCAAATTCAAACTGACATTTAAAAACGTGATAGACCCGGAAATCGAGGCCTTACTCGTCGACTCCACCATTAAATTCCACAAAAAAGGAGATTATATCTACAACGAGGGAGCCCGCATCAAGGGCTGCTATTTCCTTTTTTCAGGTATTGTGAAGATCTTTCAAACCGGGGTTGCAGGAAAAGACCAGATCATCCGCTTCGGGAAAGAGGGAGACATTTTCGGGTTCCGTTCCGTCATCCGTAATGAAGCAGCCTGTACTTCCGTGGAAACCATGTCGGACTGTATCCTGTGTTTTATCCCCAATACCTCTTTGATGCACATGATTACCCATAGTCCCAGCTTCGCTTATGAAATGATGCAAATCGCCTGCAAAGAGCTAGGAGCAGCCAATCACTACATCCGGGATATCGCCCAAAAATCTGTGAAAGCTCGGCTAGCAGAAATCCTGTTACTGATAGCCTCTGATTTCGGGGTTGAAGAAGATGGCACGCTAAAACTCAACGTCACGCGGGAAGACTTGAGCAATTTCGTGGGAACCGCCACGGAGACCCTCATACGACTACTTTCCGATCTAAAAAACGAGGGACTTGTCGAAATAAAAGGGAGAAAAATAAAATTATTACAGCGAGATAAACTACAACAAATCATAAATAACTGAAAATCACAGTATTTATAAAACTTGTTTTTTTCTCCTTTTATTTGGTAAATTTACTCTTTTTTTGTTATTTGGCCGCCAAATTAAATCATTATTTAAAGGTATGAAAAAAATACTCCTCACTTTACTTTGGGGTACTTGTTTTTTTGTTGTACAAGCTCAAGAAGAGTTACTAAAGTTACAAGCTGAAACGCGTATAGACTATCAACGCGAGTATGTAGATGGAACATCTATCCATTCTAATTCCGGATTCAAAGGAAGATATTTAAATGTCATTGTCAGCGGAACTATCGCAAAGCAGTTTTCCTATTCTTACAGGCAACGTCTAAACAAAGCTCACTCGAACCAAAGTTTTTTTGATGCCACGGATTGGCTATATTTAACCTATCGCCCAGACGAACATTGGAGCGTATCAGTCGGTAAACAAGTGGTAGGTATTGGAGGCTATGAGTACGATCGTGCACCTATAGATCTCTATTTCTGTTCGGAATACTGGAATAATATTCCCTGTTATCAAATGGGTATTAGTGCAGATTACACCTTTAGCCAGGGAAAAGATAAAGTGATGTTTCAACTCTGTCAAAGTCCTTTCCATGCTTACGCAGATGATATGTACGCCTATAATTTCATGTGGTACGGCTCTCACGGTTGGTTCAATACCATCTATTCCGTGAATATGATCGAGTACCAACCCGACAAATATATCAGCTACATCGCCTTGGGACATCGTTTAGACTTCGGGGAAATCGCTTTGGAACTTGATTTAATGAACCGGGCTACCGATCATCAAACTTACTTTTTCAGGAATTGTTCAATAATGGGAGAACTTTCCTATCATCCATCGGAAAGCTTTAACTTCTTCGGGAAAGTGACCTATGATGTAAACACGACCCAAGTGAAGACAGACTATTGCGTACACCCCGGCACTGAACTTACTTACGTGGGCGGTGGAGTAGAATTTTACCCGATAAAAAACAACCGAAATTTACGTTTACATGCTTTCTATTCTTATTCTTTCGGTCACAACGGGAATGCGGAAGGCGCCATTCCTCCCGAACAAAGTATCCTAAATGTAGGAATAAAATGGAAAGTTGACTTTCTCTCATTCAAGAACAAAAAAATAAATTTTAATTAGTATATAGATATGATTGTAAATTTTCTTCGCCGGTGCTGGCAAGCCATTCCTAGCGGAATCGTTTGCCTGGCTATAATCTTTGCTCTATTCGGGTATATTGCTTCTGTCATGGGGACACCGAATATGCTGAATACCATAATGAAAACAGCCCATGATTTATTACTAAACACCGTATTCTACTTGATGGGCATCTGCGTTATAACCGGCGCTCTGGGACGACTGTTTGTCGAATTTGGCGTTGTTAACCTACTTGAAAAAATACTACGCCCATTGATGCGCCCGTTATTCAACCTGCCGGGAGTGGCCTCCCTTGGAGCCGTGATGACATTCCTTTCAGACAACCCAGCCATCATCTCCTTGTCGCAGGATAAACGCTTCAGTAGCTATTTCAAAAAGTATCAATTTATATCCTTGACCAACTTTGGAACCGCCTTCGGTATGGGCTTATTAGTCATTGTTTTCATGGTAGGACAAGGGTTTTACTATGAGCCATTTATCGGACTATTCGGTGCATTTGTAGGCTGTATCGTTTCCACTCGTTTGATGCAACGCGCAATTCTAAAATCATACCCTCAATACGCAGAAGAGAATGCCTGCAACGAAACCATCGTAGTAGAAGTAGAACATAAAGAAGAAAAGACTCTCTTTTTACGAATTCTCAATTCGTTGCTTGACGGGGGACGAACCGGAGTTGATATTGGTATTGCTATCATTCCGGGAGTGCTGATAATCTCCACGCTAGTAATGATCTTGACTTTTGGCCCAGGTGCAGACGGATACACGGGAGCCGCTTATCAAGGAGTTGAAGCCCTCCCTTGGCTAGCAAATAAAATAGATTTCATATTCCGCTGGTTGTTTGGATTCACAGATCCACACCTAGTAGCATTCCCCATCACAGCCTTAGGTGCGGTAGGAGCAGCCCTCGGTCTAGTCCCCAATTTTTTGACAGAAGGTTGGGTAGACGGGAATGCCATTGCCGTATTTACTGCCATCGGAATGTGTTGGAGTGGCTATCTTAGCACTCATACGGCCATGCTCGACTCGCTCGGCTATCGAGAGTTAACCTCTAAAGCAATCTTGTCGCACACTGTCGGAGGACTAGTCGCGGGCATCACGGCACATTGGCTATATATTTTAGTTTCTTTATTTTAACAAAAAAGCAATTAGACATTACCTCTCATTAAATAAATAATCGCAGATTGACTTAAAATCACTCAATATGCCTATATTTGTGCAAGTTAAATTTAAACTCAGATAAACTTATGCCACAGATTTCAGAAAAAGGAATGGCGATGCCTTCTTCGCCAATTCGCAAACTGGTTCCGTTCGCGGACAAAGCCAAAGAAAGAGGTGTAAAAGTATACCACTTGAACATCGGACAACCGGATATTCAGACCCCTGACGTCGCTTTACAGGCATTAAAAACCTGTAACGAAAAAGTGATCGAATATACACACTCTGCAGGAAATATTTCTTACAGAAAAAAACTAGCCAAATATTACCAGAATATTGGTATCAATATTGACGAAAGCAACATCATGATCACCACCGGAGGTTCCGAGGCCATCACGATCGCTTTCATGTCAACATTAAACCCGGGAGACGAGATCATTATCCCCGAACCATTCTACGCCAACTACACGGCTTTCGCCTTGATGTGCGGCGTCAGCGTGAAACCGATTACCTCTTCTATCGAGAATAACTTCGCCCTTCCCGCTATCAGCGAAATCGAAAAAGTGATCACTCCTCGCACGAAAGGTATCGTGATCGTGAACCCGAACAACCCGACAGGATACTTGTATTCCAAGGAAGAGTTGGAACAACTGGCCGTTATCGTGAAAAAACATGACCTGTATCTTTATGCAGACGAAGTATATCGCGAATTCTGTTATGACGGATACAAGCACTTCTCCACCATGCAATTGCAAGGCATCGAGCAAAACGTCATTCTTCTGGACTCCGTTTCCAAGAGGTACAGTGAATGCGGATTGCGTGTAGGAGCTTTGGTCACCCGTAACAAAGATGTCATGGCTGCCGCCTTGAAATTCGGAATGGCCCGTTTATGTGCCCCTGCAATTGGACAAATTATCGCTGAAGCTTCACTGGATACCCCAGTCGAATACTTCGAAAGCGTGTACAACGAATACATCGAAAGACGCGATTTCATGGTTGACGCATTAAACAAAATGCCGGGAGTTGTTTGCCCGAAACCGAGAGGAGCTTTCTACGCAGTAGTTAAACTACCCGTGGACGATGCAGACAAATTCGCTAAATGGTTATTGGAGGAATTCGAATACAACAAGCAAACCGTCATGGTGGCTCCTGCCAGCGGATTCTATTCAACCCCGGGACTGGGTAAAAACGAAGTTCGTATCGCTTACGTACTAAAGATTGAGGAACTAAAAGGTGCGATGGAAACATTAGCAAAAGCCTTAGAAGCATATCCCGGAAGAGTATAAAGAGCTAAAGGTTAAAAACTAAAATTAAACCCATAAACCCAAAAATTCTGTGATTTAGTCCTTTTCGATGACGGCTAAATCACAGATTTTTTTATGATTCAAAATGTATCATTCATATAAACTAAGGCTTTCCCCCCTCATTTTCAACTGTCAATTTTCAATTGTCAATTTTCTTACCTATCTTTGCTTCGTGATTTCTAATAACTAAAATTACGACATGACATCGGATTCCCAATTTAATGCGATCAGACCCTACATGGGGGAAGAAATTCCGGCAGCAGTAGAGCGCCTGAGTCAAGCCGAAGAATTCTTGACACTCTTCTCTCAATTGACAAGGGTTGACAAAAATCAAATACAAGAACAACTAAAAGGTATCACCACCAGAGAACAATTTCAGGATCGATTCTTTGGTCCGACAATTAAAAGATTGATCGCTGGCACCACAAAAGGAGTTACCGCAACCGGACTGGAATACATCGAAAAAGATAAAAGTTATCTTTTCGTGTCAAACCACCGAGATATCATATTGGATTCCGCAATCCTTAACGTGCTGCTATGCGAACGGGGATGTCACTACTGCGAGGCAGCCATCGGCAGTAACTTGTTGATCAATAAATGGGTAACCGACCTCGTTAAACTGGACGCCTGTTTCATTATCGAACGTGGCCTGCCCGTACGCGATATGATCACGAGCGCAAACTTACGCTCGCATTATTTAAGAGATGTCATCTACGAGAATAACGATTCTGTCTGGATCGCCCAGAAAGAGGGACGAACCAAAAACGGAGATGACCGAACTCAACATAGCTTGCTGAAAATGTTCCGCATGAGTGGCCCAAAAGATTTCGTGGAGAATTTCAGAGAACTCCGGATCGTTCCGGTATCTATTTCCTACGAATGGGAACCCTGCGATGCCTTGAAAACAGACGAATTATACCAAAAGACCGTGGGAGAATACGTGAAAACCCCGGCTGCCGATATGCGGAGCATGCAAGAGGGATTATCCGGTTTCAAAGGACGGGTACATTTTGCTATCACCCCGCCAATCGACCACGAGTTAGTCGAGATTGACGAACAGGGGAACAACGGCGACCGGATCGCAGAACTCACCACGTTCATGGATGCCCGGATACAAGGCAACTTTAAGTTGTGGCCGAACAATTATATCGCTTACGACTTACTTCACAGTACGAATAAATTCGCTTCCAAATACAACGACGAAGAGAAAGAGAATTTTATTCGTGTCATGGCAGAAAAACTAGAAAAACTGGAAGGCAATCGTTCCGTGCTGAACAACATTTTCCTCGAGATCTACGCCAACCCGGTAAAGAATGCTATTGAACACCATTATTCATCACAAATATGCGAATAGCCAGATACTTGTTAATCCTAGCCGCTTTTTTGATCATGATATCCAGCGTACTCAGCCTTTATCATGGAGGGAGCCGTACTGCCGTATACGTCAACGTGGCTGCCATGGCTGCCTTAGCCGTTGCGACCGGGATTATTAATTTCAAGAACACGCCCAAAAATAACATGTAATGTACAAGTTCAAACGCAACATCTATCTGGAAGACCGTACCGTTGAAATGTGGTTTGGACTCACCAGTAAAAGTCGGGATAGACACAGCAATTTCACGTTATACCTTTTAACAGAAGGCCCCGACAGTCCGTTTAGTTACGCGGAACAAATAAAAAGCGGCATAAACTCTAAAAGCGAGGCAGAACGCTATGCGATCAAATATGCCAAAGACTTGTTGCAACAACTTCTGGAACAGGACAAAGCATCGAAAAACACCAACACTTCTTTCGACGAAGAGTGCGATTTCGATGGTGAAAAAGAAGCGAATGAACAAGCTTAATTTATAAAATCAATAAACAATGGATAGAAAAGTCAGAGTAAGATTTGCTCCCAGTCCAACGGGGGCCCTTCACTTGGGAGGTGTCAGAACAGCTCTTTTCAACTACTTATTCGCCCGTCATCACGGGGGTGATTTTTTACTACGGATTGAAGATACGGATCAAACCCGCTACGTGCCGGGAGCCGAAGAATATATAATCGAATCGTTAAAATGGTGCGGTCTCACCGTGGATGAAGGCGTGGGCGTGGGAGGAGAATATGGCCCCTATCGTCAAAGCGAACGCAAACCGCTTTACAAACAATACGCCCTACAACTAGTGGAATCGGGCAACGCTTATTACTCTTTCGATACCGCCGAGGAACTCAACGCTCAACGGGCTGCCTGCGAGGCAAAAGGAGAGACTTTCATGTATAATGCCGCCAGTCGGAAAAACATGAAAAACTCGCTTACCATGAGTGCTGAAGAAGTAAAATCTTTACTGGATAGCGGGGCAAACTATGTGATCCGTTTCAAAATGCCGGAGAACGAGGTGTTATACCTCCACGATATCATCCGGGAAGAAGTACATTTCAACACGTCTCTACTTGACGACAAAGTGTTGTTCAAAGCCGACGGGATGCCAACCTACCACTTGGCAAATATCGTTGACGACCACTTAATGAAAATAACTCACGTGATCCGCGGAGAAGAATGGTTACCTTCCCTCCCGCTACACGTGTTACTATATCGTGCTTTCGGCTGGGAAGACACCATGCCGCAGTTCGCCCATTTGCCTCTGATTCTGAAACCCGTGGGGAATGGTAAACTGAGCAAACGCGACGGGAACAAAATGGGATTCCCCGTATTCCCCATGGAATTTACCGATCCAAAAACCGGAGAGAAATGGCACGGGTACAAAGAAGACGGTTATCTGCCAGAAGCCTTTATCAACATGCTAGCTCTCTTGGGCTGGAATCCCGGAACGGAACAAGAAATCTTCTCGTTACAAGAACTATGCGACCAATTCTCGTTGGACCGCGTGAACAAATCCGGAGCCCGTTTCAACCCTGATAAAGCAAAATGGTTCAACCACAAATATTTAGTACAAAGAAGTGATGCCGAACTCGCCGTTCAGCTAAACGAATTCCTTGTAAAAGACGGGATCTCCTACGAAATGGAGAAATTGGAAAAAATCTGCCGTCTCTTGAAAGAAAGAGCCAATTTCGTGGCAGACATATATAACTCATCCCAGTACTTCTATAAAGCACCGCAAACTTATGATGAAAAAGGCGTGAAGAAAAGCTGGAAAGAAGAAACCCCCGCGTTAATGCAGGAATTGATCGAGGTATTAGAGAAAGTGAATGATTTCACCTCCCCCAACACCGAAGAAGCCGTGAAAGAATGGGTTTTCGGCAAAGAGATCGGGTTCGGTAAAATCATGAACCCCTTCCGCCTAGCAATCATCGGTTCTGCCGACGGACCCCACATGTTTGATATTATCGAAATTCTCGGTAAAGAAGAAGCTTTAACACGTCTTCACCGTATTATCTCAACATTGCGATAACTCATAAAACAATAACACGAAAAGTCAGAAAAGATCCACAGACCATTTCTGACTTTTTTGTCTTTAACAAAATAGCTCATGGAACTCACTTGGGATAACGTATTACTTGCTTTTGCCCTTACCTTATTCGCCGGACTATCCACCGGAATCGGGAGTGCTATAGCTTTTCTGACCAAAAAGACAAATAAAAAATTCTTATCCCTCTCCCTTGGATTCAGCGCAGGAGTCATGATCTATGTCTCGTTCGTTGAGCTCTTTCCCACAGCACAAGAGGCCCTGAGGGAATCCTATTCCGAAAAGATTGCGGATATCATCACCGTCATTTCATTCTTCGGAGGCATGGGATTGATCGCAATCATTGACAAACTGATTCCCTCGTACGAGAATCCGCATGAGGTCAAATCCGTAGAGAGCATGGAACATCAACCGCATGATAAAAAACTGATGCGCATGGGCATCTTTTCGGCCCTCGCTATCGGCATCCATAACTTTCCCGAAGGTTTGGCCACCTTTATCGCCGGGCTATCCAACCCCGAAATTGCCTACCCGATCGCCTTTGCCATTGCCATTCACAACATCCCGGAAGGTATCGCCGTTTCCGTTCCCATATACTTCGCCACGGGAAACCGCAAAAAGGCCTTCAAATTATCCTTCCTCTCCGGCCTATCCGAACCGTTAGGAGCCATTATCGGCTTCCTCCTCATTTACACCTTCATCGGCATCAACTCCGTCATCCTGGGAGTTCTATTTGCCCTTGTAGCCGGAATTATGGTATTCATTTCATTGGATGAACTTCTTCCCACTGCGAAAGAGTACGGTGCCCACCATCTTTCCATCTACGGCCTTGTTGCCGGAATGGGATTAATGGCTTTTAGTTTATTACTTTTTTAAGGGGAAGAGAAACAAGCCTTGTCCCTCCATTGTATCTTCTCAAACCCGAAAAAGAATATCTAGTACTTATTCCGATGCACTCTCTTCTCGTCAAACTTATCTTTTGCTTTCTGCGGACCGTCAGGATACCCTATCGGAATCACGCAAAGAGGAACGATATGTTCCGGTAATCCCGTGTTTTGACGCACGACATCAATCCGATCCTCGTAGGGATAAGCAGCCGTCCACACGGCCCCCAATCCGAGAGCTTCCGCCGCCAACAAAACATTCTGAGTAGCCGCAGAACAATCCAGAAACCAATATGAAGAAAGCGTCGTATCACCACAAACCACGATAGCCAACGGGGCCGCCGTCAACATCTTTGCGTAAGGTAATTTAGCCGCCATCGAATCAAGAGCTGCACGATCCGTCACGACCACGAATTCCCACGGACGCCTGTCCATTCCCGAAGGAGCTGCCATCCCGGCCTTCACCATGGCATCTATCTTATCTTCCTCTACACTCTTATTCAAATACTTCCGAACACTCTTCCGCTCGGCAATATTTTCCAAAACAGCCTTTGACTTCGAAACAGTTTCGTCTTGCTTATGATCTCCCATACACGATGTTTTTAAAATTACAATTACCAGTACTACGGCAAGCAGGACATAAAAGGTATTAAATTTTTTCATCTTCTTGATTTTATTATTTTCATTTAGTTCAAAATATTTCCATAAAAATCAACGGGGACAAGGAATAATAACCGTCATTTACCCGTTGTCTCCTCCGAGTGCATGTAAATCTTTTCCCATGCCTCGGTGGTCAATATTGCAAGCGTCTCCTTATCCATATCGAAAACCGAAACATACTTTTTACTGACAACGATATGCTTTTTCCATTCAACAAAATCTTTATAGAGCAGCAACGTACAGATATCCGTCGGGTCTATGGCCTCTGACAACACGTGTGAATGCATCGTCATTGCCGTCGTATCCTTCGATACATTATTTCCGGCCGATAATGTTATCAACGAATTATGAATTTTCCGTCTATCTACCAGAAGGTTACTTGAATTATACGTCAACATATAATCTCCGCCCAATAACACATTTCCATAAGATTTTGGAGCCGTCAATATATAAACTTTCTTTTTCCTGCCAACTGGCACCAGAATACAATTAACCGAAGTATTCTCGTAAAATGTGAAAAAACTATCGGCATTTTCTCTCAGCATCTTGAACGCAGCCTCTCTAGTGGCAATAAATTTTCTTTCCCTATTTCTATCCTTCCCTCCAATCAATGGAAGCGTTGTAAAAGTATGATTCAACAAATCGGTAAATTGGTAACGAATCATGATACTATTGGGATTGTTTTTACCATAAAAAACAGTATTTATCTTACCATCATCTACCTGATAAGACACATAGCCTCCTACCCTCGCCAAAAGTTCCGGATAATTCGCCACCAACTGGTAAGGACGCAACAATTCATCCATCGTGAAATGATTACGCCCGCCGGAACGATACGCCTCGTACTCCGACCCCGTTGTTGTCGCCACCATTAAAGGTTTACCCTTCACCACCTCGGTTCCGGCCAAAGGAGTAAAAATCTCGTCCAACCACTTTTTCAATTGCGAGGGAGCGCTTGCCCAGTAAAACGGGAACTGGAACACAACCGCTTTCGCCTCCGACAAAATCTTCTTGTACGCCTCGGCATCAAAAGACTTCGCATACAAATCCATGATGACAACACCCGGAATATTCTTCACGGCATCAATCAACGCTTTATTCGCCTGTGACTCCTTGAAACTCGAATGAGCCAACAAGATCACAACATTTCCAGAATTCTTCGTTTCCTCCATTTTTTGTGCATTTAATAAACCCACAGATAAAACTACTACAAGCATTATCAGTACTGTTTTCATACGTTCAGTTTAAAATTTACCACCTCTAATATACAAAAATTTATCCTTTTCTCGCTCCAAATATTTGATATAAAAATATTTTCTTTCATCTTTAACATTAAAGACAAATTACCAGTCACAATTTAGTCGTGTAATTTCTTAAAAACGGGGTCAAGCGACGCTTTATTTTTTTAAATGTAACCGAATTTAAAAAATACACGTAATAACATCAGGTTTATTACCAAATAAGTGAAAAGATCTGTTCTAAAAAAACTAAATATCTATATCATGAAAACAGAAAAATACGTGCTCGCACTAGACCAAGGAACAACCTCTTCCCGTGCGATCCTATTCAATCACAACGGGAATGTTGTTGCAAAAGCACAGAAACCGATCGAACAATACTTTCCTCATCCGGGTTGGGTAGAACATGACCCGAACGAGATCTGGTACTCGCAATCATCCGTTGCAGCCGAGGTCATCGCCAAGGCAGACCTCACGGGACTAGACATCGCCTGTATTGGGATCACGAACCAGCGGGAGACGACCATCGTGTGGGACCGGGAAACCTCGTTACCCGTGTACAGGGCCATCGTGTGGCAAGACCGGCGGACATCCGACATCTGCAAGGAATTGCAGGAAAACGGGTATACCGACATGATTCGGGAAAAAACGGGTCTATTGATCGACGCCTATTTTTCTGCCACCAAGATCAAATGGCTACTGGACAACATTGAAGGTGTACGGGAACGTGCCGAAAAAGGGAAACTATGCTTCGGTACGGTAGACAGCTGGCTCGTGTGGAAATTCACGCACGGCCGTATACACGTGACAGATGTCAGCAACGCCTCACGTACCATGCTTTTCAACATACACACGCTGCAATGGGATAAAGAACTTCTGGAACTCTTCGGTATTCCCGAATCCATGCTCCCGGAGGTGAAATCCAGCAGTGAAATCTACTCGGAAACTACTACCACCCTGTTCTCAACCAAAATACCCATTGCCGGGATTGCCGGAGACCAGCAGGCCGCCTTGTTCGGTCAACTTTGCCTGGAACCGGGTATGACAAAAACAACTTACGGTACCGGATGTTTCATGGTAATGAACACCGGAAACGAGGTGATAAAATCCGAAAACAACTTGCTGAGTACCATCGCATGGAAAATCGGGAATACGGTCACTTACGCCTTGGAAGGTAGCGTGTTTGTCGGGGGTGCAGCCATCCAGTGGTTGCGCGACGGGATGAACCTGATTTCAAATGCCGCACAGAGCGAGACACTAGCCACATCTGTTCCAGATAATGGCGGGGTCTACTTCGTGCCTGCCCTCACAGGGATGGGCGCTCCCTACTGGGACCAATACGCCCGTGGCGCCATACTGGGTATCACCCGCGGAACAACACCCGCCCACATCACCCGGGCAACGCTTGAAGGTATCGCTTTTCAAGTCTACGACATCCTTAAAGCGATGGAACATGACACCCAACGCCCGTCCACGGAAATGCGGGTAGACGGGGGAGCCGTGGCCAACAATTTCCTGATGCAATTCCAAAGCAATATTTGCCGGACAAAAGTCATCCGCCCGAAAGTGCTGGAAACAACCGCACTGGGTGCCGCCTATCTGGCAGGTCTTGCCACCGGATTCTGGCGGGATTCCGAAGATTTGCGCCAACAATGGAGCGTAGATAAAGAATTTAACCCGGAAGATACGGAAGAACATTCCGAGAAAATATTACACATGTGGCACAAGGCTGTGGCCCGGGCACAAGCATGGGAGGAACTGGGAGACTAGTTCCCCCCTTTCAACTCATCGCTTTCAGTTTTTATCTCTTAACTTTAATCTTAAATCATGTCTCCATTTACCGCAGAACTACTTGGAACGATGACCATGATCCTTTTGGGAGACGGCGTGGTAGCCAACGTCGTCTTGAAAAAGACCAAAGGATTTCAAAGTGGCTGGATCACGATCACGACAGCTTGGGCGCTTGCCGTGTTCACCGGAGTCGTCATCGCAGGGCCTTATAGCGGAGCTCACCTGAATCCCGCCATCACGATAGGTTTCGCTATTGCCGAGAAATTTCCATGGGCCAGCGTGCCCCCTTACATAATCGCACAAATGCTTGGAGCCGCATTAGGAGCCTTCCTTGTCTGGATCGTCTACTACGATCATTTCAAAGTTACGGAAGACCCTGCCGTGAAACTGGGTGTATTCTGCACGGCCCCCGAAATCCGCCACAATGTGGTCAACTTCGGGGTTGAACTCATCGCCACGTTCGTGTTAATGTTTTCCGTTTTCTACATCACGGGAGCGGAACTCATCGCAGATGTTGACACGACAACCCCCATCGGCTTAGGTTCCGTCGGGGCCATCCCCGTATCCTTCATCGTTTGGGTCATCGGGCTTTCTTTGGGAGGTGTCACCGGATACGCCATTAACCCGGCACGGGACCTGGCTCCCCGGATCATGCACGCCATTTTACCCATTCCGGGCAAGGGCAAAAGCGGCTGGGACTACGCTTGGATTCCCGTTTTAGGTCCCCTAGCCGGAACCCTGATCGCTGCCATCATTTACATGGTCGTGTAGAGCAAAAGTCTATAAAGTCAAAAGCCACGATTTCATATCGACAGACCGTTTTGACTTTATAGACTTACCCTTCCTCTCTTCAAAAAAATATTTGAACTCCTAAAAATTGGTCATTCCCAAATATTAAATCGTGGTAGTAACCAGTACTTATTTTTTCCCGATCAGCCTTCCAAATCCTCTAAATCCATTGCCCCGTAGCGCTCGACAATCTTGTCGAATACCTCCCACAAGGTCTGAATATCGGGAGCTTGTAACATCTGAATCCGCAAATCTCGGAAATGCGGCAAACCTTTAAACATACAAGCCATATGCCTACGCATATGAAATAACCCTCGCACCTCATCCAGCCACGCCATCGACAACAATATCTGTTCTTTGATAATATTCACCTGTTCTTGAACCGATTGTTCCGGTAACTTCTCTCCCGTTTCTAGATAATGTTTAATCTGTTCGAATATCCAGGGCTTCCCGATCGTAGCTCGCCCGATCATCACCCCGTCAACGCCATACCGTTCAAAAGCCTCTTTCGCCTTCTCGGGAGAATCGATATCCCCGTTCCCGATAATAGGAATCTTTATCCGGGGATTCTGTTTTACCCGGGCAATCGGCTCCCAATCCGCCTCTCCCTTATACATCTGCGAACGAGTCCGCCCGTGTATGGCCAGCGCACTGATCCCGATATCCTGCAAACGTTCCGCCACGTCATCAATGATAATATTCTCGCAATCCCAACCTAGGCGGGTCTTCGCCGTCACCGGGATATTCACAGCCTGCACGATCTGCCGGGCCATTTCCACCATCAAAGGCACGTCCCGTAGCATTCCCGCCCCGGCTCCTTTCCCGGCAACCCGTTTCACCGGGCACCCAAAATTGATATCAATAAAATCAGGCTTCACTTCCTCGACCATCTTGGCCGCTTCGACCATCGAATCGATAAACCGCCCGTAAATCTGTATCGTCACCGGGCGTTCCGTATCCTCGATCGTCAACTTCCTGACTGTCTTGTCGATCGAACGAACCAAGGCATCCGCTGACACGAACTCTGAATAGAGCCAATCCGCCCCGTAACGCTTACAAAATTTCCGGAAAGGGGGATTCGTTACCTCTTCCATCGGTGCCAAAATTAACGGCCGTTCTCCTACATCTTTTCCTCCGACAATCATCTTCAATCAAATAAGTTTTGTCGCGAAAATAATAATTTCTATCTTTAACTCACGAAATAAAGAGAACGGATATGTCTATACTTAAAATAATTCTTATCGGATTACTCGTCCTAGCCCCGGAAAAAGACGGTTGGGTAAAAATAAACGGGGATAATTACATCTCTTTTTTCTTTCCCAGCCGGGGAGAGCGTTTGAAAAAAGAGGTGAACGGTATGCGATCTTGGATATTCCAAACCAAAAACATCACCAGCGTGTTCGGGGCCGTTTGCACCCAACTGACAAAAGAAAAAGGAGTTCTGGATGCCTATACGGTCAACCAGTTATACATATCCATGAAAAAAGAATCGGTTGCCCTACCCTCGGCAAATCTCGTCAGCGAAACCGTCATCCCTAGCAAGAACATGGAAATCTGGGAAATCTGTTACACCGTCATGAAAGATGAACATGAAATGACCTATTTTAAACGATTTATATTCAGAGATAATTGCATGTATCAACTCACCATCGGGGGAAAAACCGAAGACCTGGAAGAAATCAAACCGCAAAAAGAGAAATTTTTTAACTCGGTCAGATTTAACGAAGAGACTCGTAAATAAACCCATTACAATCATAATATCATGAGAAGCATTATTATCACGTTGACCTTATTACTATCCTTTTCCCTCCTCGCCCAAGCGGGAAAGACCTGTCAAGCCGACACGATCGACGCTAAAATAAAGCAGGTTCACCTTCAAGAGAAGAAGAGCAAAGGAGATATCTGGAAAACAGAAGTGTTAAGCGATCCCATCCATCGCCGGGTGTACCAACGTAGCCAGAACCCACGATTCCGGGGACACTGGAGCGGGTTCAACCTCGGGTTTGCGGATTTTGCCAATGTCAAGTACAAACTGGACGAGGAATCGGATTACATGGATTTGGAACGTAAGAATTCACTCGTGATGCAATTCAACATGTTCCAGTATAGCATGCGTTTGAATTCCCTCAATAACATCGGACTTGTCACGGGGGTAGGCCTCGAATACCAACGCCTGAGATTTGAACACAAAAATAGCATACTCCGCGGTGAAAACGGGCATATCGCTCCCCTGACCATGGATCACGTGAAAAAAAGTTCTCTCAAGAATCTCTACCTTACCGTTCCCCTCATGTTCGAATGGCAATTCCCGGCCAAGAAGTACCAACGTGCTTACGTGGCCGCCGGGATCATGGGCGGTCTGAGATTACACACGAAAACCAAAATTGTCTACAAGAATGAAAACGGGGATACCCGTCGCTTAAAACATTCCGGGAATTACAACATGAACCCCGTGAAAGCGGATGCCGTTGTCCGCATCGGTTACTACAAACTGGCATTATGGGGAAGCTACACGATAAACAACATGATGAAATCCGACAAAGCTCCCGAAGTCCACCCGTTCACGATCGGGTTCGGGGTAAACTTCTGAACCAAGATATTCACTTCAAAATCCACGCCTGCCGAACAACGCCATACGTGGATTTTGTTTTATACCCGTTTTCCGACAGAAATCAAGCATCACGAAACATTATATTCGAAATTCTTTTCATACCTCCACTTGTTTTTATAAATTCGTCCCTCAAATACTCAAACACAAAATTTATAAAAATGAGAAAACTATTCCTATTTCTATCTTTAGGTATTTTCATGTTCTCTTGTAAAGAGGCCAAGAAAGAAACCAAGCAAAGTCCCTACCAGCCTCTCGCTGACCAATACGCGGAATTTGCTTTGACCACGGACATCTCCAAACTGACAGAAAACGAGAAGAAGATGATCCCGCTCTTCATCGAAGTGGCACATATCATGGAGGATATCTTCTGGCAGAATGCCTACGGGGACAAAAGTGAATTGATGCAACAATTCGCCCAGGATTCTGCGGCTCTCAAATACATCTCTATCAACTACGGCCCTTGGGATCGTTTGAACGCCAACCAACCCTTCATCGACGGCTTCGGCCCGAAACCGCTAGGAGCCAATTTCTACCCCACGGACATGACCAAAGAGGAATTCGACGCTTTGAAAGATCCTCGGAAAACCGACTGGTACAGCGTCATCCGCCGGGACACGACCGGACAACTTATCGTGCTTTCTTTCCATGAAGCATACCCGGAAGAAGTGGCAAAAGCTTCCGAATTACTGGATCAAGCCGCCGAATTAGCCGAAGACCCGGGCTTAAAAAAATACTTATCCTTGAGAGCAAAAGCTCTTCTTGATGATGACTACTTAGCCAGTGATCTAGCATGGATGGATATGCAAGACAACACGCTTGATTTCGTGGTCGGCCCGATCGAAACCTACGAAGATCAATTATACGGGTACAAAGCCGCTCACTCCGGCCAAATCCTTGTAAAAGATAAAGAATGGAGCAAACGCCTCTCTTTATACGCTCAATATTTACCTAGATTACAGGAAAACTTACCCGTACCCGCGGCATACAAAAAAGAAAAAGCAAATGCGAACCCCGATATGAACGCTTACGACGTAATCTACTATGCGGGAGATTGTAATGCCGGAAGTAAAAACATCGCCATCAACTTACCGAACGACCCGAGAGTACACGCTGCCAAGGGAAGCCGTAAACTGCAATTAAAGAATTCCATGCAAGCCAAATTCGACAAAATGGTCGTGCCGATCTCCAAGTTGTTGATTAACCCCGAACAACAGAAACACGTCAACTTCGACGCTTTCTTCGAGAATACCATGTTCCACGAAGTCGCTCACGGGCTAGGGGTGAACTACACGATTAAAGATAAACAAGACGTTCGTTCCGCTTTACAAAACTACTATACCTCTATCGAAGAGGGTAAAGCCGATATCTTGGGACTATTCCTCGTTACCAAACTGGCTGAGTGGGACATTATCAAAAACAAGGACCTCATGGATAATTACGTGACTTTCATTGCCGGAATCTTCCGTTCCACCCGCTTTGGGGCCGCCAGTGCTCACGGTAAAGCCAACATGATGCAATTCGCTCATTTCATGGAAAGCGGAGCTATTTCCAGAGACGAAGCCACGGGCTACTACACGATCGACTTCGAAAAAATGAAGAAAGACATCGAGGTAATCGCTGGAGAATACATCACGATCGAAGGTGACGGTGACATCGAAACTGCCGCTAAACTCGTCGCAGAAAAAGGTATCGTAACCCCGGTTTTACAAAAAGATCTCGACCGCATCGCGGATGCAAATATCCCGAAAGACATCTTTTTTAAACAAGGAAAAGAAGTCCTAGGATTGTAAAAGTCTCCTTCGCGAGTTGCAAGTTACAAGTTAACAGGTTGTCGGTTATTGCCAGCCACATAAGGCTAACACTTTAATTCGAACCTTTAACTTGTAACTTTTTTTTGACACCCACCCTTTTCCACGCCTCTATTCCCCATCCTTTTTCATGTCCTGTAACTTATCCCCTTCTTGTAACGATATAAACAGAAAAAAGAAACATGAAAAAGTTATTTTCCAGTACCATATCTAAACTAATTATTGCCGTAATCATTGGAATTTTGTTAGGACTCATCGCAAATGAAGGGTTTATGAATATTGTTGTTACCGTGAAATATATCTTGGGACAGATTATCTTTTTCATGGTTCCGTTGATCATTCTCGGATTCGTTTCCTATTCTATCGCCAAGATGAAGGATAATGCCTCCAAGATGCTGGGGTTAGCTCTCGCTATCGCCTATCTGTCCTCGATCGGGGCCGCATTCTTCGCTATGGGAACGGGTTACACGCTGATACCTCACCTATCCATTGAACCCGTGAAAGAAGGTCTACAACAACTTCCGCCCCTGGTATTCCGACTAGATATACCTCCCGTGGTAAGCGTTATGACCGCACTCGTGCTGGCCATCATGATCGGGCTAGCCACGGTATGGACAAAATCAGTACTCTTTGAAAACCTACTGGACAACTTCCAGAAAATGGTTCTCTTACTCATTAACCGAATCCTGATCCCCTTGCTACCCTATTTCATCGCAGCCAATTTCTGTGCCCTCAGCTACGAGGGAGCCATTACCAAACAATTACCCATATTCTTGGGAGTTATGGTTATCGTGATTCTCTCTCAGTTCATCTGGCTCACATTTCTATACGTGTTGGCTGGGGCTATTTCGAAAAAGAACCCGTGGTTAGTCCTCAAATACTACGGCCCGGCCTATCTTACCGCGGTAGGAACCATGTCTTCCGCCGCCACCCTGGCCGTGGCACTGAAATGTGCCAAGAAAAGTCCGGTATTGAAAGACGATGTCATTGATTTTGCTGTACCCCTGTTCTCGAACATACACCTTTGCGGATCAATTCTCACCGAAGTCTTCTTCGTGATGACCGTATCCCTCATGCTTTATGGCACTTTGCCCTCGATAAGCATCATGGTTTTATTTATCATTTTACTCGGAATATTCGCTATCGGGGCACCGGGTGTACCCGGCGGAACCGTTATCGCCTCTCTTGGAATCGTGATCTCCGTGCTGGGCTTTGATGAAGCCGGAACAGCACTACTCCTCACGATTTTCGCCTTACAGGATAGTTTCGGTACGGCTTGTAACATCACCGGTGACGGAGCCTTAACGCTAATTATGAGCACAACATCAAAATCCGCCTGAAAATTCAATAATTAGCCGCTATCCGCTGCCAGGAAACCCGACAAATCATGCGGGACAAAATCCACACTCCGATCCAACTCAGCGTCCCCACGCCAACGAGTCCCCAAGGAATCCCCCTTACCGCAGCATGAATAACGCCCACTACAACTAACAACAGCATCAGAACTATCATTTTCATCACGTTACCCCCCGAATCTACCGTCCCTTTTTCCTTTGAAAAAGGAAAAAGCAATCCGCTAATACGAAGGTAAAACAAGCTAATCAATGACGTCATGGCAAGAATCAGGTAAATATCCCCCAACATCTCCCATCCGAAAACACCCGTGAACACAGCTCCCAGCAAGATAAACACCGGAAGAAAATATTTCACGTACAGCGCTTTGAATCCCCCGAGGATAATAGCCCCCGGGCGGGCCAGAGGCTTCGAACGATACAACCATAGCAAATCTCCCTTCTCCATGATCGACATATTCGACAAGATACCGACATTTATCATGACCATCAGGTACAACGGGAAAAACTGACCGAAATTACCTGCTGCCACTCGATCCTGACTAAAAACAAAGAACACCGCCAACACAACAGCATAAATCATCATTGGCAACACACCCTGCCGGTATTTGAGATTATCCCGCGTCATTCGCCAAGCCAGCATAAAGCCCGTTGTTTGGAGGGAATTCCGGGCAAATATCCGGGCTAAGGCATACGCAAATCGCACTCTTCCCCGCACCCGCCTGACCCGCACGGGAGTGTACTCCCCGATCGTACTCACTTTCACCGAAAAATAAGGTGCCAGATAACGAATCGTAAAAATCAGCAGTAAAACCGTAACGACTAACCCGATTCCCGCCAACAGGAAAGTACCCGCCGTCGGCTCTTTCACCATCGACGTAAGTGACAGGAAATAACAAGGAGGAGTAAAATACATCCACAATTCCGGATGCATCATATCCATCTGGATGTACATCACCAACCTCCCCACGACTTGATAACTCAATGTCACCCCCGCAATCAGAACGATCTGCGCGTAACTCATGACCCGTTGAAACTTCTCCGTCGGCACGAATCGCATGCCCCCCAAGTAAATCACGTTAGCCAACAACAACGTGAAAATCGTGTTCAGGAAAACAGAAACGATAAACCAACCACCGGCGATCACCCCTTTCCAAAAGATCACGATAACCAACGGGATTATCGACATACACCCCACCAAAAAAAGCATGTACACCAACATCGAAACAATCCTCGCTGCCAGTATCGTTTTCGAGTTCACGGGTAAATGTTGTAAAATATGATTGTCATTTTGGTTAAACAATAACTGAGAATACTCCATCAGGAAACTCATGATCAACATAAGCATCAGGAACGAATGAAAAAACAAAAGTGTTACCGGTAAATCTCCCTTCAAACTCCCCGCCAAAAAGAATAGCGGACCCGTGATTCCGTATATAATCCCTTGCTTCATCAAAGCGTTGGACACGTCCTTGTTCGTTCTCCCGCTTTTATCAATCCGGTTATCTACGGTCAATTTGGCCGTCACGATAGCCAGTAATTGCTCGAAATTCACCCCCAACCGGACAAACACCGAACGGAAAAGAGGCAATATGCCCGTAACCATTTTTATCATCACGACCTCTTTTCAAAAGCGTTAATAATCTGTCCCGCTTTCTCCGATTGTCCCGTAGCACCGATCAGTTTCGTGAAAAGACTTTCCAACGAGGTCGTTTCCGCTCGCGTCATCAACTCTTGCACCGTCCCGTTCGCCACGATCACTCCCTCGTTAATCAATATAACCCGGCTGGCCACCTTCTCGACCACGTCCATCAGGTGAGAGCAATAAAATATCGTCTTCCCCTCGCAAGCCAACTGGGCGATCATCTCCTTCACGATAATCACGGCATTAGCGTCCAGCCCGTTCAACGGTTCGTCCATGAAAATAATCTCCGGGTTATGCAACAAACCAGAAATGATATGTATTTTTTGCTTCATTCCCTTGGAAAAATTTGTCATTCGCTCGTCAGCATTCCCGTGCATTTCAAATAAGGTTAGCAACTGTCCCACCTTCTCAAGCACCTCACCTTTTTCCAACCCGTAAAGCGCACCGACAAATTCCAAATATTCCGTCGGCGTCAGATGCTCGTACATAATCGCATTTTCCGGTATATACCCGATCCTTTTCTTCACCTCCAAATCGTTTCCCCGCAAATCATACCCCAGTATATTCACTTCCCCGGCATAATCTTCCAGCAAACCGCACATGATCTTCACGGTCGTCGATTTCCCGGCCCCGTTACTTCCCAAATACCCGATCACCTCTCCCGCACCGATCTCCATGTCGATCCCTTTCAATACCTGGAGCTCCTCCCTCCCCTTTCGAAAGCTTTTTTTTAATCCGGCTACCCGGATCACACTATCATTTACCATATTCAAACGCAATTAATTAAAACACACGTTCACAAAGGTAAAAGATATTACACGGGAAACAAATAAATCATTCCCGTTTCGTATGCTTTACAATCAGAATACTGATTTCGTACAATAACCCCATGGGAAGCGAAACCAACAAAAGAGTAAAAACATCCGACGTCGGTGTGATAATAGCAGCAACAACCAGGATAATCACCACGGCATGACGACGATAACGCCGCATAAACTCGACCGAAATCAATCCGAATTGAGCCAGTAGCCAGCAAAGAATAGGAATCTCGAAAACAATCCCCATCATCAAATTCATCATCATCAACGTATCCATGTAAGACTGCAAAGAGATCATATTCTCTACCTCGGTACTCACCTGATAAGTACCGAGGAAGCGGAAAGTCAGGGGGAAAATCAGAAAATAACTCAAGGCAACCCCTAACATGAACATGACGTATCCCCCGGCAACCATACGCGAGACGTATTTCTTCTCTTTCGAATACAAAGCCGGGGAAACAAACCGAAACAACAAATACAGAATGTAAGGAGAAGCACAAAGCACACCCACGTATATAGATGTCTTCATGTGAATAAGAAACTGTTCTGCCAGTCCGGTATTAATCAATTTCACGGAAAAAGTGTCGGGGGTAATACCCTCAAACGGAAACCAGCCACTCACGACGGCAAAAAGCCTGTAAGTGACAAAATTCCCTTGTTTGGGAGCCAGCACGATATCAAACATCTCGCCCTTAAAAAGAAATGCGATAATCCCGAACAGGACGACGACAAGGGCAATCTTTACCAGACAGCCTCGCAATTCATCCAGATGTTCCCAGAATGTTTGCACTTTTACCCCACTTGTTTCGCTCATTTCTTCAACGTTTCATCGATTTCAGATTTCTCGTTCAAGGTCTCATTCATCCCGTCCTTAAAACTCTTGACCCCTTTGCCCAATCCTTTCATCAGTTCGGGTATCTTCTTCCCGCCGAACAACAAAAGAACAATAAGAACGATAAACAAAAACTCCGGCGTGCCTATTCCCATAATCATTGGTACCATATCAATTACGAATTAAATGTTTGACAAATAAATAACCTCCTATCACTTGTAGAGCCATCCCGGGCAACCCGATACGGAAATCCTGAACGGCAACGAAAAAACTTCCTTCTATCGCCCATTCTCCCAACGTACCCAATACCTGATAAAACAGGACAACCCCTAGCAGAACGAGCAAAGAAACCCGCTGGAAACGATACGCCGCAAACCCAGCGGCCATGGCCAACAACACGGATTTCAACAAAATAACAGGCAATAACCCGAAAGCGGGCATGCCGAAAAACAAAGAGTTAATCACGGGCGAAAGCACCCCAGTCAACAGACCGACCTTCCAACCATATTTATAGGCGGCTACCAGCGTGAAAAAATAAATCGGCAACCACGTGATCCCGCCTTGCGGAACGAGATGAAAAATCTGGGGCAGGATCATATTACCCGCCACGAACAACAAGGCTGTCAGGTACGTTTTCACGTTATTGTAATCCAGAGAATAAAGTTTTACTGCTGCTTCCATATTCTATTCATTAAAAATTTATATTCACTCCTCCCATAAACGTTGCTTTCGGCATGGGAAATCCGACATTGATCTCGTATCGTTGAGCCAACAGGTTCTCCCCTTTCACGAACAGATGAACCTGATCGCAAAGTTTATAACTGCCACTCAGATTCCACAACACGAAATCCTCTTTCGATTCATTATCTAGCGCCACGGAAGTATAAAGCCCGTTTATATACTGCACTCCCGTTGTCAGGTTCCACCTTCTTCGCGAAAAGTTCAAACCGACGTAAAGCTTGTGTTCGGGAGCTGCCAAGACGGGATTTTCCATGTGTAACCAACTATAATTGGCGTCAATGTACCCATGTGCGTTAAAGCGATACACCACATTTGTTTCGATCCCCCAGTTCTCGATCTCACCCGAATTAAGCGTTTCGCGAGTAGAACTGTTCGACACGATGATATTATCCCCGTCGATATAATAGAGATTCGCTCCATAGGACAAAGCCCCACCTAACTTGCGTTGCGAGAAAGAAAGTTCATAACTTACCAATCGTTCCGGTTTCAAATCCGGATTCGGGAAAGGAAACATATACATATCTTTAATCGTCGGGTTGCGGTATCCCTTACCTACCATCGCTTTCAGTTCCGTGCTTTCCGGCAGATGAAAAGCCAGCCCTCCCTGCGGAATCCACTCCGTGCCCACGTGAGAATGGTGATCGACACGCACCCCGGCATCCAAAGATAACCAACCGTTAATATCCTGACGGAAATCAACGTATGCCGCAAACTCATCCACCTGTTTATCCACTCCCGGACGACGCTCACCCGTGGCTACAACCCGATTCCACGACTCTCCCCCGAAATGCTGGTAATCAAACCCCACGGTCAACCGATTGCCCGTGAAAAACGTGGCACTTTGGAACCACGAGATACCCATCATCCGGTCCTTAGAATTGAAATGCGCTTCCCGTGGAGTTCCTCCCGGATGATAACCGTCATTTATCTTGTGGCGGCCCCAATTGTAAAAGAAACTCAACGCCCCGGAAGTCTTCTCGTAATGATTCTCCAATGCGAACGAGGTTACCCCGCGGGTGATTTTGGAATCGTTATCAATATAAGGATCACTTACCATTCCCGGATTGGAAGCGTTGAAATGGGTCACGCTTACATCCCCCCACACCTTCCAAGGCTCGCTAATATCATACCCCAACTTGGCATAACCACCGTATTGCTCGAACTCCATGTCGGCCCGATGTCCATCCGTGCGGTTATAAGAGCCTGTCATGATACTATTAAAACGACCTTTCTTCACCCGGTTGGAGAAATCAGACTGTAACGTGTTGTAAGAACCATAGCCTAAGTGAACATTGGTTTTCACCCCGTCCTCCCGCATTTTACGGGTCACGATATTTATGACACCTCCCATCGCGTTAGAACCGTAAAGCACGGAGGCCGGGCCTCGCAACACTTCCACCCGCTCGGCTATCATCGTCTGGTACGCATCAGCTATCGGGTGGCCCATCAACCCCATGTATTGCGGATGCCCGTCAATCAGGACCAGTACTCCCGTGGAGGAGCTTCCCCCAATACCTCGTAGACTCATACCCCCGGCTGCCCCAGTAGATACACCGTAACCCATAATACCCCGACTCGTGATAAAAAGTCCCGGAATCTGTTCGGTCAGTGTCGGCAGGATCGAAGGTCTATAATTTTGTTCCAATTGCTGCCGCTTGACCACGGAAATCGTCATCGGTAAATGACGGATATCCGTCTCGTTGCGTGTCCCGGTCACCACCACCTCCTCTATAGCATAATTCCGAGCAACACGACTCGTGTCCGTTTGTGCATGTAACACTCCGGTAAATAGAAATCCTCCGATAAGGAGGAGAAATAATACTCGCTTCTTCATTTTTTACTTGTTAGTAAAGACTTTTTCTTTGCTTCTATAAATTCCCGTACCAACGGGAGAATGTCAGTGGCCGATCCCTCCTTGTAACACATCGTTTCTAAAGGACACCAACCGGATTGATCCCGATTTTTAATATAAGGCACAACTTCGGTAGAATCGACCTTCACATCGGACTCCCGCAACAACGCCAAAGCCGGCAAACTGATCACATCCGCATGCAACTCTTTCACGCCTCCCAATATCATCAACGCAGCCGCAGCCTTACCCACCACCTTGTCGGCAATGGAAGCTCCTTTCAAGAAATCCGACTCTCGATCCAACAACTCGTAAAGATCGGCAACACCACGTTGCATAAAAATACGCACTTCCCCGTTGTCAATCACGCAGGAACATTGTTTCTCATGTAACAACCGGATTAATTCTTTCATCGTCATAAAGTTCCCTGTTTTAACTGTTCCACGAAACGGTCGATACGGTGTAATTCCCCAGGAATATTGATATTCTGCGGGCAATGGTGTACACATTGGTTGCAACCGATGCAATGATTGGCTTGACGCAAACGAGGTACACTACGATCATAACCGACCAGAAAAGCCCGACGAGCTTTACGATAATTCTCCTCCTGTACATTTTCCGGAACATTTCCCTCGTTCACGCACTTGTTATAATGTATCAAGATTGACGGTATATCAATTCCATAAGGACAAGGCATACAATATTTGCAATCATTACACGGGATGGTCGGGTAAGTCAGCATCAGCCGTGCCGTCTCCTCCAAAAACGCCTTGTCGTCCTCGGTCAGCGGAATCAATGGAGAATACGTCCGCACGTTATCTTGTAAATGCTCCATGTACGTCATGCCACTCAACACACACAACACCTTATCGTGAGAACCCGCAAAACGAAAAGCCCACGAAGCCACGCTATCATCCGGGCGACGTTGCCGCAAACGAGCCACGATATGATTGGGGACACTCGATAAACGCCCTCCCAGTAACGGCTCCATGATAATCGCCGGAATATCCCGTTTCTCCAATTCGGCGTAAAGATATTCGGCATCCGTGTTACGAGTATTCACTTCTTTCGCGTGCTTCCAATCCACGTAATTCAATTGAATCTGCACAAAATCCCACTTGAAGTCGTCATGCCGGGAAAGCAAGTAATCGAATACCTTGATATCGCCATGATAAGAGAAACCGAGATTACGGATACGCCCAGCCTCACGTTCTTTCATCAGGAAATCAAGAATCCCGTTATTGATATATCGCTCCTCAAACTCCTGCATTCCGCCTCCCATACCCACGCCGTGGAGCAACATATAGTCGAGATAATCCACTTGTAACTCCTTCAACGAATTACGATACATGGCAATAGAAGCTTCCCGGCTCCAAGTATTCCGTGAAAAGTTCGATAATTTGGTTGCTATAAAATACTTGTCGCGGGGATAACGACTGAGTGCTATCCCTGTAGCCCGTTCCGAACGTCCCTTACAATACGCGGGAGAAGTATCGAAATAGTTCACTCCATGAGCAATTGCATAATCCACCAGTTGGTTCACCATTTCCTGATCAATCTCGTCATTACTATCCCTTGCACTACTGTTGGAAATCGTCGGCCAACGCATACACCCGTAACCTAAAATAGAAACCCGATCTCCCGTTGTCGGGTTCGTGCGATAAGTCATTTCGCCAGTCAAAGCACTTCCCGATACCCCGGTTGAGGTTGCTGAAGTTCCTTTTGACCCACAACCGTACAATGCCGCCGAAGTGGCCGCAGCTCCGACGCCTAATACTTTCAAAAACTCCCGACGATCTATATTTTTCTTCTTTTGATCCATATTATTCCTCCTTATCCGTTAAATGGTTTTATGCATCAAATGTCCTTCCACGTAAATCGCACTGAACGGACGAGCCGGACAAAGATTCTCACAGGCCCCACAACCAATACAACGCTCCTCATTTACCACCGGAATTTTAGGTGCATCCGGAACATCCGGATCCGATGAAATCATCTGTATTGCTCCCGTCGGACAATGACGGGCACAATTACCACAATCCACGTCATCCGTAAGTACCACACAATTTTCCTTTATCCACACGGCATGTCCAATTTGGATGGCCGACTTATCAGCCGACGTGATCGGGAATATCGCTCCCGCCGGGCAAACCTCTGCACACTTGGTACATTCCGGCCGACAATAACCACGCTCGTAGGACATCTCGGGTTGCATCAGCTTCATCAAATCTGTAGAAGGACGCAAAACTCCATTCGAACAAACCGACACGCACAACTGGCAGGCAGTACAATGTTGGGACATATTACGGGCTCCAAGAGAACCGGGTGGAGTGATCGCCGTTGCCCGCTCCGGAACCTTTTTATCCTCGATAACAGCAAGTCCCCCGTCCACTTTCTTCTCCTGTGCTTTCAAAACAGAGGTAGTCGCCAACACGGCTGTTGTCGCCAGAAAGCCTCGACGGGCATTATTAACTTGCTCTTTTTCAACTTTCGAAGCGTCCACTTTTGCCTGACTCTTGGACGGATGCATATATTTTATCGCCCCCTTGTGACATTTTCCGATGCAATTCATACAAGCCACACAACGACTATAATCGATTTTATGCTCTTTGATATTGATACACGAAGCCTTGCAATTCCGAGCGCATAAGTTACAATTCACGCACTTGGAAGAATCAATCACCGGTTTCAGCCAAGAGAACCGGGCAACAAATCCCAGCACCGTCCCCACCGGGCAAATCGTGTTGCAATAAGTTCGTCCACCCCGCCATGCAAATACAACGATGATCACAAAAGTAACTGCGGCTATAATAAACGTCGGCAAACTCTTCATCCACACATCCACGGAATAAAACGCATAACTGTCTAACCGTTCGGCTAGCATGGCCAACAAGTTATTTCCCCATTGATAAACCGGAGCAAAAAGATTGCTGACAATACGCCCGTACGAGCTATACGGGGCCAATAAAGCCACGAACGAACCGATTCCGGCAAGGTAAGCGATCACGAAGATACCTAACACCCCGTAACGCAAACCATTCAACGCTTTCGAGTAGCGGAAACGATTCTTTTTCTGTCGCCCCGCAATCCACGACACCACATCCTGAAACACCCCCAACGGGCAAATAACCGAGCAATAAACCCGTCCGAACACGAGTGTCAAAACTAAAAGTAATAATACAACGCCAATATTCAACGCCAGCAATGCAGGCAAAAACTGAATCTTAGCCATCCAGCCAAACCACACATGAATTGTTCCCGTAAAATCCAAAAACAGTAAAGTGATCAGGATAAAGAACAAGCTAGCAAATGTTAATCTGATTTTACGCAACATAAGTTTTATGGATTATATTGATCTACTTATCCAAATCAATCAATTCGTATTTCTGAGTCCCGACACCGATAGCTTCCGCATGTTCCAAGGTATGAATACCATGACGTGATTCCATCCGTTCGATCAAATGTACCCGTCCCTCATCCGGAGACGAATAAACCAAATCCACGCAGGCTTTATCCAATGCAACCGGATCGAGCGAGGCCAGAATCCCGATATCCCCCATTTGAGGTGCCTCCGGGTGAGCGCTACAATCACAATCCACGGAAAGATTATTCATAACACTGATATATAAAATCTTATCTCCACAATGGTCTACTATCGCTTTAGCAGCCTCCGCCATGGATTCCAAAAAATCATCTTGCTCGGGAAGATTATTCCACAAATCCTCTTTCGTCTTACCTGCCGTGTGAATCCACGCTTTCCCGGTAGACGAAGCGATACCAATTGAAATATTCTTTATCGCCCCTCCAAAACCTCCCATGGCATGACCTTTAAAATGAGAGAGTACCACCGTAAAATCATAATCAAGATAATGCGAACCGACGAAATCTTCCTTTAAATGCTTGCCTCCTTTCACCGGTAGACTGACCTCCCCGTCGGCATCCATGATATCAACCTTGGCAATTGCCGTGAATCCGTGATCCTTGGCTGCTTGCAAATGCGCTTCGGTATTAGCACGTCCCCCGCCGTAAGCCGTGTTACATTCCACGATTGTCCCCTTCACCTCTTTCACCAAATCTCGGATAAGTGCAGGTTTAAGGAAGTTATTCCCTCCCGGCTCCCCCGTGCTCAATTTAACAGCCACTTTTCCACTTGCTGCACGCCCCAACGCCTTGTACACCTTCATCAACCCTTCCGGTGTGATATCTTTAGTAAAATAAACTTTTGCCTGTCCCTTCTCTCTCTCCCCACCAACTTCCCGAGAATTCTTCTTCTCGGAGGAAGAAGTACAACAAAATGCCATCACCGGCATAACTAACATGAACAAAAATAATCCCAAACTCTTTTTCATAAAATTCTGTTTTTAATTTATTCGTGAGCTTCTTTTTCTAATGGATTCAAACCGATCACCTGACCGATTACCGGAACAAACAGATTCAACGAATCTTCTTTTGCCGCTTTTATTTCATTTTCCAATGGTTCGTCCCAACGATGCCTGGCCAAAGCATACTTGGAGTGATGAACGGTAATTATCTTTTTAGCTTTCAAATCCTTGGCTGCTTGTCCTAAATAACGAGGCATCGTATGGATATATTTCCAACCCTCATTGTATTGCCCGTTCTCCAAAATCGCCAGATCAATACCGGGAAATTGTTTACCGATCCGCGCAAAATGGGAATCGTACCCGCTGTCTCCCCCGATGTAAACCTTCCGGGTGGGAGTTTCAACGAGAAACGATGCCCATAATGACTGGTTGGAAGTTAAACCGCGCCCCGAAAAATGGCGGGCCGGCAGACAATGAACCATAAAACCGGAATCCAACTTCGCATTCTCTTGCCAGTCAAGTTCAACAAGACGTTCCTTGTCGAATCCCCAATATTCGAAATGTTCCCCAACCCCTAGCGGACAAATCACCTTGCGCACCCGATCTTTCAGACGTTTCACGGTCTGGTAATCCAGATGATCCCAATGATCATGGGAAATAACGAGGTAGTCGATATCCGGCATATCTTCTGGTTTGTAAATATCCGTCCCCTTGAATGGTTTGTTGACAAAGGAAACCGGGGAAGCCATGCAAAATACCGGATCCACGAGTATCCGCTTCCCATCCAGTTGCATCAAATAAGACGAATGACCGAACCACACCATCAAATTTGAATCCCTGTCCAATTCTTTCAAATCGGTTTTAATCACCGGGATCGGCTTATCGGGTACCAGCCCGTCTTTCTTCGCGAACACGAACTCCCATAACCCTTGAAGCCGTCCTTTATCCGAGGTCATCAACGTCGTCGGGCTCAGGTTCTCGAAAGCCCCATTTTTATAGTGAGGTGAAGACTTGATTCTCTCCAACCGCTCTCCTTGCGGCAATCGCCCGAAACTCGGCTGATTCACGAACACGATCCCAACCGCGACTACCACTACCACAATCCCGATAACAATACCTAAAATCATACGTCTTCTAATATTTTTAATTAATTCCATGTTACCAATCTCCGTTTACTTGATTAATGAATCCATATCGGCTTCATATCCAATACAAAATTATACCGGATTATCCAATAAAGACGTACACAAATTACAGATATTATTACCAAAATTACTGATTACCCTAAACCGCACAAAAAGAGAGAACAAGTCTTTTCACCTGTTCCCTCTTTTTGTTTCCAAGATAAAACTCTCAGACGAAATGATTATAACTTAAACTAACATATTATTTTATTTACCATCTCCATATCCCTCCCAGCCATACGGATCCGCATTACAACTCAAAATAGACACACACTTATGAATTACGTTCTTGTACACTGTTTGTTTTTTTGTTTGCATATCAATAAAAATAACCGATCCTTTCAATTCTTCGCTACTTTTTTCATTGTATGTAGCAACAACCAATAGAGATTGCATAGCCGAACTATTTATACTCACAATTTTACCGCAATCCTCCGGAATTGTCACAAAATCCGTCAAGGTCGGTAATAGAACGGGAGAAGTATAAATCTTGTTTCCCACGGCAAAATACCAATCCTTACCTACTAATAAAGCCTTAGAATCACTATCCACACCAGCTAAAGGCAATACAACAGGAGATCCACATTTGCTCTCACCCTTGGAATATGCATAAGATACTTTTATCAAACTAATCCCATTTGAACTAGCCGTCACAATTGTCGCATCATCCCAAGGAGCCGCATACTCTGCCATCGTACCAATAATCGTATGCCCCTCAAAACTGGGACAATCTGTAATGGCTACAACTTTATCATAAGCATAAGAATCCCCCACGATACCCTCTTCCGGCACATTGGGCTGAGATTGAATTGTATAGTACTTCTGAGAAAGTTTATCAAAAACAAACATATGTGGATAACCCGCCTGACTCCAAACCGGATCACTCCAATAATAGTCTTTGTCATGTTTTGCGGGACGATAAAGTAAACCTTTATTATAACTGATAAACTTCCCCTGACTAATAAAAAATTGATTCCCTTGCCTATTTAAAGGGGCAAATTCTGGAGTAAAAACATAACCAGACTCCTGATCAACAAAACAACTCGTGTTGACAATATTATTTGGAATAAAAGTTGCATTTTCAGTTATAATAACCGGATTCTCTCCCCCTGATGTCACTGAGGTTATTGTCCAGAAATAATCCTTTAAAGCAGAAATATATCCGAATTTTCCTGCCAATGAACGAGGCATATCACCCAACTCAACACCACTTATTGAGGTCGTTTGAATAAATTTATCATTTTCATCCATCACTGAAAAATAGGAAATCACGGATGAATGATCCTCTCGTTCTGTTAACAAGTAATACCCCCAATTAAAAGGAGAAACGATATTTACCGCAAAATTTTTATAATATTTCATCCCGTTATCCTTATCAATCACCGTGTAACGACATATTTTATTTCCAAAACTCATGTCTGAAGGAGTAAGAATACCCAAATCACGTGTATCCGCTATTTTTTTCCCGTCCATCTCCCAAAGATATTCGTAATTTTCATTCTCTCCCTGAACGGAGTGTTCAAACGTAACGAGTATTTTCATACTATCGCCCACGATCTTGGTATAAGTGCCATCAATTCCCTCAATCGTCAGCTCATCTACAGGAGTATAATCATAATTTCCTTTATCTTCGGCACAACGACAGAATAAAACCCCTAGCATAACGCACAATAAATATATACTTTTCATAACGATCTCTTATTTATGGAAGTAAAACTCTAGGTTTAGAAGTATCCTCGTCCGGATAAACTTCATTATCAATAAAATATTGTTTCATAATCCGGACAAACATAAATGTTGACGGATACCAGGAAGACATGGCATAGTAAGGCATATTATCCCAGTACAGAGGCTTACCAAGACCCGGTCCGCCTATTGTCTCTACGTTCGGATCTGCTCCCAGATAATAGATTTCCTGCCATTTCACAAATTTCTCCCGACAGAAATCTCCAAAAACTCCTTGCCATTTATTCCACCAATCCGGGGGTGTCAAAATATCGGAAAAAGATATCTTGGCTGTTAATAACTTTTCGTCTCCCAGTTGGAAATTCTCGTTCGGAAGAAGTCGGAAGACAATATGACACCATTGTGAACGAATCTTCTCGGAACGAAACACTTTCACGTATAAAGTGTCACGTAAACTATCACTTTTAATCGTCAAATTCTCAATACAACTTTTGTCCCAATCCGCATCCGTAACGTTACTACTGTCAGCTACAACTTCCACCCGGTAAGTCCTTTCTTGCGAATGAGCAAGCCCCACTGTATTGATCGGAATTTTAAACACGTACGAGGTAACTGAAATATCATCCAGCGCAAAAGAGTAAGATAAACTATCCTGTCTCACGGATGTCTCTTTCCCGTATTGATTTAACACGAACGGCATATTAAAATAAATATAATTGTCCGCATTGTTGAAACGATCGATATCCTGATTACACGAGTAAAGCATCACGATCACGAAAATACTCGTGCATAGTTTCATTATTTTATTCATATCCTGATTTTTAAATAGTTATTCATTCGCTTACTTCTCGTTAGGCGAGTACTCGTACTCGGCATCCGGTATCGGAAAAATAAAATTTGCATCCAACGGGGCAATGACAACCCCTTGTTTCACATAAATCGACGCAAATAATCGTTTATAGAACAAAAACATACATCCTTCCCCGATAAACTCTTTACGCTCGTCCCGTATTAAATATTCACGCAATTCTTCCGCGCTTAACGATCCTTCCAGTTTCACCAGATTACGGGTTTCACGTACGGCATTCAAGTAGGAAAGAGCTAAATCATTATCCTTACCGATTTGTGCCTCACAAGCAATATAATAGATTTCGGGCAAACGCATAATAGGTACTTCCGGATCATAGGCTGCCGACAATCCTTGCGCCTCGGGAGCTTTTTTCAATTTCAATATCTCGTAATATCCCCCACCTTCTCGAAGTTTAAACCAATAACGCAAGCGATTGTCTGTACCTGCCCCATCGGGTGTACGTCCATATATCTCATTCAAAAATGTGGTGTACAAATTTGTGGTAATCCCGAATGAAGTTCTTGAATCTCCACTCTCTCCATCCATATAAAACGTAACATTGGTCATTTCATATAAATTGTTCGTGTAAAGAGAGAATAACATCTCGCAAGAATAATTCAAATCTTTCCAAGAATCTACTGTCGATTCAATATTCGCTTTGTCAATAAGGGTAATCGCTTTTGTCTCTTCGACCTCATCTATCACCCGTTTTGCATAGATATAAGCCTGATCCTGATTTAATCTTAACTGTTCTAATCGAGCTAATAACCCGAGAACACCATAATAATTCATCCGAGATCCCCGTCTATTAACCACCTCATTATAATCTAACCGAGACGTATTTAAATCCCCTTTTCTACCAATCGTTTTAATCGGATCATCTTTCATCAACTCCAAGGCTTTTGTCAAATCGGTATTTACTTTTGCCAAAATCTCCCTACCCGATTCAAATTTCTGCGCCACCGTATTTAATTCTGTACGATAAGCGATTGCTGGTTTATCAAGATCTGCCTCGCTCTTTATCACCGGACCGAACATTCTGAATAATTCCATGTGTGCAAACGCCCGAAGTCCATAAGCTTCACCCTCTATCAATTCCGAGTATTTAATACTACTACGATTTTTCTCAATAGATGAAATAATCAGATTACATTGAGAAATGGCAGAATAAAATCCTTTCCAAATGGCATTGAACTTCGATATTGCATTCGCATCCTTATAATCATACTGAGATAATTTGTAATAAGAATGTGAGGTATTATTAGAGATATCCCAGTATTGTGCCAGTAAATCCATCATCCCATAAGACAACTCTTTACCATACATGGATGAACTTGACAACGTGTAGTATACACCCCCGAGCGCAGAGTTATACCCTTTTTCAGACGAAAGCATGTCAGTTGCTTCCATTTGCCCCTGCGGAGTCACATCAAGCCAACTGTTACACGAAGTCAGCGAAAGCAAAATGGACAGAATAATATAATATATTTTCGATTTCATAATATAATCATTTATCAATATTAAAATCCAACATTCAAACCGAACACAAAACTACGTTGGAACGGGTAAGACAACCCTCTCTCCTCTTTAATTGTCGATAAGCGGAAAAGATCATTGGCAAAAAAACTCAAACGCAACGTGTTCACTCGATATTTCTTCAACCATTCCCTCGGGAAATCATACGAAAGAGAAAGGCTACTCAATAGAAACGTATTTTCTTTCTGCACAAAACGTGTGGAAATATACGTAGTGGTGTACTCCTTGATATTTTTATAGAGAGCATGACTTCCCGGGGTTGTCCATCGATCATTTAACACCCGTCGATCAGCGTTTTCCGCAGGATTAGCTCCTTCCACGCGCGAGGCAAGAGTTTGATTATAATAATCTGCCCCGAAACTATACTTGAATACCATATTCAGATTCCAGCCTTTCCAGAATAGATTAGTACCGATATTTCCAAACCACTTCGGTTCTGAATCTCCGCACAGAATCTTGTCATTCGCATCCCATGTATAAGAAAGAGTCCCGTCTTTCTTTACAAAAATCTCCTGACCGGTTACCGGGTCAATCCCCAACGATTTCACAGCCTTGATCGCACTCATGGATTGCCCTTCCTCGTAAACGGCTCCCGGCGTTGTTTTATTCGCATTATTCTGGTCATTAATACCTTTCAATTGATTTGATATTTTTACCAACGTATTCTCGTTATTCGCTCCCTGAAAAAACACCGCCCACTCAAGATCTTTCGAACGATCACGGATAAACACCATATTCAAGTTTAACTCGTAACCGACATTCTTAATTTCACCAAGATTAGCCGTAAAACTGTCTGACGAAAATCCCAAGGAAGGAGCAACCGTAATGGACGTCAACATTCCCTTCGTTCGTTTCCGGTAATAGTTAAACGTCATCCTAAACCGATCCTGCATCATCCCAAAATCAAGACCAATATTGGACTGACGTTGTGTTTGCCATTTCAAATCTGGATTCCCATATCCCATCAATGTTGCCGGAATCAAAGTACCATATAAACGTTCTACTTGGAACTTGTACATTGTTTTTGCCTGATAAGCCGAAAATTCCTGATTACCCGTGATTCCATAAGAATACCTTACTTTCAGCATGTTTATCAGAGAAGTTTTCGACCAAAAGCTCTCGTTATGAATATTCCATCCCCCTCCAAAAGACCAGAAAGAGGCATATTTATTATCCGCACCAAATTGAGAAGAACCATCATACCGTAAAGAACCATCAACGAAAAAGCGATTGTCATAAATGTAGTTCAAATTTCCGAAGAATCCGATCGCACGCGTCACACTCTCGCTACTCGAAGCCCTCGTATCTTCTTTGTACTGAATTGCAAATGATGGATCCGAATAACGATCATCAGGAAATCCGGTCAGCCTATAACCATTAGAACGATTATTAGACGTATTAACTTCCATTCCCAAACCTAAATAAAAAAGATGCTTTTCTGCAACCAGTTTATTGTAATTAAGCGTCACGTTAGAAGCGACTGAAATGACATTCCCGGTAGACAAACTTAATTCTCCCCGTTTTTCGATCGGAACATATTCCTGAGCCCCTGTTTCCGGATTACGTTGCTCCAATACGTACTGAGATGCAAAAGGTGAAGTATATTTCTCTGTTTCACTGTTTGACTTACTGACAGATAATTGTCCTCGCAAGCGGAAACCGTCACCCATGATCCAATCCACGCTTAATTGTTCATTAAACTCTTGAGTTTTCGTAAAATCACGACCAGGCAATTCTGCATCATATAATGGATTTGACTCTCCATTCAACAAAAGAGGAATAAGTTCTCCTTTATCATCACGCACACGCTCGTAAGGATTTAAACGTCCATAAATAGAAAAATCACCATAAGGAGAATTATAAGCTTTCGTGTAAGCGTAAGAAACATAATTCTTTATTGTCACTTTATCTTTGATCCTGTATATCAGCGAGAAACCTAGACCCATCCGATCACGTCCAGATTCTTTCATAACACCTTTTTGTTGATTATATGACGCATCAATACCGTAACGTACATTTTCCACACCACCCTCCACGTACAGGGAATGTGCATGAGAGAAAGAATTCTCAACAGGTTGAGAAAGCCAGTAAGTATCTACTCCTTCAAGAATATTCTTATACCGACTGTAATAATCCGCATCCTTTTCATAATCTTCATTCAAATCTCCCGAGTGATCATACAAGCCAGCCAAGCGCTCATACTCCAATTTCTCTTTTGCATCCATCAAATCATATCCCGTCAAGTCAGCAAATGCAATTGTCGGCTTAAAATCGTAAGTCACCCGTAACTGTCCGGCTTTAGGAGCTACGGTTTCAATGACAACCACCCCGTTGGCAGCCCGAGAACCATACAAAATTGTGGCAGAAGCATCCTTCAACAAAGTTATCGTCTCGATCCGGTTCACATCCATATCAAATATTTTCTCGGCGGAAACTTCAAATCCATCCAAAATAAACAAAGGTGAAGTAGAACCATTTTGAAAACTTCCCTTCCCCCGAATCGTGAAATCCGGTAATTTATTCGGATTCGAACCATTAACATTGTCTTCATTGATCTTAAATCCGGCATCAATCGTACTGATCGTGGTAAAAATATTACCCGTGGAAAGTTTTTGCAAGTCTTCTTTTTTTATTGTCGTTACAGTACCAGCTACTCCCTCTTTTCTCCGCTCAAAAAAGCCCGTAACCACAACATCTTCCATAGCAACAACATCTTCTTCGAGAACAATAGCAATCGAATCTGCTACTCCAAGTTGAACTTCCTTAGATTTATAACCGATAAAGGAAACAAGTAATGTTTTCATGTCCTCCGGAACTTTTAGCGTAAATTTACCATCTGCATTCGTAACCGTCCCGATGCTAGTCCCTTTAATAATCACGGTTGCCCCCAGTAAGGGATCTTGTTTTTGATCCGTCACGATTCCCCGTATATTACGAATTACTTTCTGTTGTGGCAAAACATCCTTTTGCCCGACTTGTTTACTGATAACAATTGTATTTTCATTTATTTGATAAGAAAAACCCGTATTCCTTAAACAAAAGGAAAGAACTTCGTCCACAGTGGCATCCTTGAAACTTACCGACTTCAACTTGATCTTACTTAATTGATCAGAACGATATAAAACGGCATATTCCGTTTGCGTGTCAATATATTTTAATACATCAACCAATGATATATCATTCAATACGATATCTAATTTTTTTTGCCCGTAAATACTTGCACAAAGAATCGTGTGAGTACATACCAGACAGCATGTTAATAGAAAAACAGCTACTCTTTTCCGAGTATTTGCCCTAAGTCGTCCGTAATTTTTTTTCATAAATTCAATATTAGATTAACTCATTAATAGAACGTTTATTGCGTTTCTAAAACGAGCAGGAAATCCAATCAAAACAAAAATGGTTAGAAATGAATATAAAAGAGTTAAATTATTTATTTACAATTATTTAAATAAACAAAATATGAAGGTGTAAAAATGAAAAATCAATCATGGTCTTTAGTTTATTCACATGAAAAAACTAACTAATAAACGTTCGTTTATTAGTCTCCATAACATACTTGTTTCTAATCGTTTATCTTGAATACAATTATACTATGATCGGCTTGAAGCGAATAGGTAATCTCGTTCGTTAATTTCAACATATCCAACACTTTAAGAGCATTTTCATATTTCCGTATTTCCCCAGAAAAACGATAATCATACAAATCAGGGGTATTACAAACGATCGTAATATCATACCAACGAGATAATTTAGCAATGATTGACCTGAAAGATTCTTGTTCGAAAAAGAATATCCCGTCTTTCCAAGCTGTCGAAACTCGAAGATCAACCTCAGTTGTTTTATATTCCTGAGTTTTCAAATCTATACAGAATTGCATTCGGGGTGTCAATTGACTTATCAAGAACTCGTTTTTCTCAATATTCACTCCTCCTTCCACCAAAGTAACTTTACACTCCGGTTCGTCACTATAAGCCATGACATTAAAAGCAGTTCCCGTCGCCCGGATATCAATGCCACATGCTTTCACGCAAAAAGGCCTAGTCGTGTCATGGGCCACTTCGAAATACGCCTCCCCTTCTAAAATAACCTCCCGCTTGTTACCGGGAAATCGAACCGGAAATATCAATTTCGAATCAGAATTCATCCATACTTTTGTCCCATCAGCCAACGTGATTTGATATTCTCCTCCCCGGGGAATAAACAATGTATTATAACGAGTCACGGAATCCAAAGGTATACCCCCCTCATCTTGATAAGAAACCTCCCCTATTTGAGTGTTCCGGATCACGGTTCCATCCTCTTCTTTCAATAAAAGTTGTTTATCCAAAAATATCTCATTCCCATTATCTAGCGTCAAAAAAGCCTTTTTCCCTCCCGCTTCCATCCCGGATTGTACAACAACCGGAAAGCCTACAGGCTTATCAACTAAAAACCAAATTACCGGAATACTCGCCATAATGATTAACACGACCGCAGCATAACGTAACAATTGTAATCTCCTGTTTCTATTGCGCTGTTGCCGCCAAACAATGAAATCTTCCCATGTGTATCGCTTACTGATCTCTTCTCTTAAAACAGCTTTCTGGGCAAAGAAATGAGGATCATTTAGATCTTTCATCACTTTCTCGCTCGACTTATATGTTTTCCGCCAAACTTTTACTGTTGAATCCATATCAGATTGATTCAGTATATGTTTGCCAATCCGTCGTGCAACTCTTATCCATGATTGAATATCCGATTTCATATCAAATGTTTTAATCCTTCTACTATAGAACACTTCAGGAAGAAAACAGAATGACAGTAAATATTATTTTTTTACAAATTGATATCAGGGGACCAAAGCAAGTAACAGAAAACGCAAATGTTCCAATTTCTTACGAAGAATAATGTAACTTCTTGCTTTATGCGTTTTTATCGTATTCACGGATACTCCGAATTCTTCTGCAATTTCTTCATTAGAAAATCCATCCAAAGAGCGGAGTATAATCTTCCGGGACGTTTCCGAAAGTTTATCTACTTCTTTAAGAACAATATCCGCAACTTCTTCTCGGATAACATTCTCCATAAAATAATCTTCCGTTTCCCAATCTTCAGGTAATGAATTAAGATACCTATCCCGGATATTTTTGTGTCGTAACTGGTTCAAACATCCATTACGAATACTTTTATAAAGAAAAGCTTTTAGAGAAACCTCATCCTCAAAATTATTCTGACACTTCCAACAATTGATAAAAGCCTCTTGAACGATATCTTTACAAAGATCCTCATCTGCTATATATTTAAGCGCAAATTGAAGATACAACGGAAAATTTTCTGTGAAGAAATCTTTCTGCTTTCGCTCCGTTGAGAGCTCTCTTGTATGAATCGCCTTTTCACTCACGCGACAAAAATAACAACTATTGATTAACCTACAAGAATATTCAGAAACTAAAAATCCCTCATAGTTTAAAACTACAAGGGATTTTTGCTTTTTGTTGCCCCACTAGGATTCGAACCCAGACAGACAGAACCAGAATCTGTAGTGCTACCATTACACAATAGGGCAATTGCGCTGCAAAGATAGTAGTTTTTTGGAATTTCAAAAAACTACTATCTTTTTTTTTGCGTTATCTCAATATTTTTTGATATTCCTCGTTATTGGATAGTATTTCCAAAGCTTTCAGAATGTCTTTATCGTTCCGAATGTGATATTCAATCACCCCTTCCTGCATATAATAACGTTCCATTAACTGATCCGCCAAAACATCGGATATCTCTTTCTTGAAAACGTCCAAGTCCCGATCGATTGAATGTCCCAGACTACTCTTTAATTGCTCTAATTGAGTGGAAATCTGGTCATAATATTTCTCATCTTGTGCGGTCTTTACCAACTTATCCAAAACAGTCTGAGAAGCTGTCTCGTACTCAAACTTATGCTTTTTCAAATACTCCTTAAATTCGTTGAATAACTCGTCCGACAACACGAATTCAGCTGGAGAAGCAATCGTGGGATGTGCAGCAGCATATTCATTCACGAAATCGAAAATCATATCCTGCAACACCAATTCCTGAGTCACCCTAGCATATTTCTCCGGCTCGATCTTCACGTCTGGGGTAATACCTCCCCCGTCATACACGGTCCTCCCAGCCTGGGTTTTAAAAGGCTTAATTAAAGAATCGGGAACCGTTCCCACACTACCGTCCGGGTTACGATGAGAATAATCCACCGCTTGGATACAACGTCCGCTAGGAATGTAATATTTAGCCGTCGTTACTTTCAATTTCGTGTTGTATACCAAATCGCGGGTAGTCTGTACCAAACCTTTCCCGAAAGAACGTTCCCCAATCACGACAGCCCGGTCATAATCCTGCAAAGAACCGGAAAGAATCTCAGAGGCCGAAGCCGAAGTCCGGTCAATAAGAACAGCCAGTTTCATATCGGGCAATAACGGATTCTTCGAGGTGAAATACTCTTTATCCCATTGTTTCATTTTCCCTTTCGTACTCACGACTAAAGAACCCTTCGGCAAAAAGAAATTGGCAATTTCCACGGCCTGATCCAATAATCCTCCCCCATTTCCGCGAAGATCAAGCACAAGCGATTGCGCTCCCTTGCTCTTTAGATCCATGATAGCACTCCGTACGTCATCGGCAGCCTTATCCGTGAATCCGGTGAAATAAATATACCCGATCTCGTTATTCAACATCCCGTAATAAGGCACACTAGGAACCTGAACGACTTCCCGCAGTACCCGTTTTTCGAGCGGTTTATCTTCTCCAACCCGTTGCACTTTAAGCACAACTTCTTTACCCGGTTGTCCTTTCAGACGGGAACTCACGTACTCCACATTCTTTCCTTTCATGCTTTCCCCGTCAATCGACAAAATTAAGTCACCCGGAAGTAAACCCGCCTTATACGAGGGTGATCCCTTGTAAGGCTCGCGAATCACGACATAATCGTCTTTCATGCCAATAATAGACCCGATTCCCGCATATTCTCCCGTCGTCATCATTTTGAACTCGTCCAACTTGGTCTCTGGGTAATAAACCGTGTAGGGATCTAATTTCTTCAACATAGCATCGATACCATCTTGTACCATTTTCTCCGGTTGCACCTCGTCCACGTAAAAAAGATTCACGTCCCTGAAAAGCGTGGCAAAAATATCCAATCCTTTACTGATTTGAAATCTTTTATCGTCCTCTTTCAAACCAAGAACCCCGAAAGCCAACAGTAATACTCCCGAGATGAAAATAATTATGCGTGTATTTTTTCTCATAATCTTATTTTAATAACAATCTAGCGAAAATAGTATATATCCTCTAAAATAGCAAATTTCACGGGACCGGATCGTATCCAGAACCTCCCCAAGGGTGACATGAACAGATCCTTTTTATTGCCAAGTATAGCCCTTTTACCGGTCCATGTTTCCGTAAAGCTTCCACCGCGTACTGAGAACACGTGGGGGTATAACGGCAACTCGGGGGTTTCCAGGGAGAGATACAATACTGATAAAATTTAATGGGTATCAGCAATATCACTACCACTATCCTTTTCAATATAGACCACAATTTTTTTAATAGCACCGGTTATCGCTTTTTCAATTTTACCAAATTCAGCTATCTCGTTATGCAAATATATAAACAATATATCCATTGTTTTATCTCCCGGAATACAAGAGTATAAACTATTTTTATTCAAACGATAAGCTTCCCGGATCAAACGCTTTACCCGATTACGCTTCACGGCTCGTTTGAAGCGTTTTTTAGAGACACTTACAGCGATTCGGGCCGGAAAATCCTTTTCTCCCCTGGGATATAACCGGATAACTATTCGCAACGGATAACTCACGAAACTATACCCCGAGGACAAAAGTTCCTCGAACCCGCCTTTACGGCACAGTCGTTCTTCTTTACAAAACGTGTATTTTATCGTTTCATCCATAATGCAAATGCAAACATACAAAAAATGGACATCGTTTGATGTCCATTTTCTTTATTTCGCTTTATTTTCTTTGTTGTAAGCCCTAATGAACTGCTCCAGCGCCATGGTCATCGAGGGCGCCTTTTCCGTCGGGGCTTTTATATCAAGCCTCAACCCGGCCTCCTCCACGGCTTCAGCTGTCGCCTCTCCGAATGCGGCAATAATCGTCGTACCCTGCTCAAAATTCGGGTAATTATAGAACAACGATTTTATCCCGGCCGGCGTGTAGAACGCAAGAATATCAAACTCTTTCAAATCCGGTATTTCGGCAGCTACATCACTGGATACGGTCTTATAGAAAATTGATTTCGTGTACTTCAAATGCAACTCATCCATAAGGGCTGGGATATTCTCTTTGTGCACATCTGATACCGGAACCAGAAAGTTTTCGGTCTTGTGCTTCAAAAGAATTTTCGTCATATCCTCCACTTTCTTGTCCCCATAAAAGATCTTCCGCTTTCGATACACGATATATTTCTGCAAGTAAAAAGCAATAGCTTCGGATATACAGAAATATTTCATCGTGTCGGGAACGGTCACTCTCATCTCCGTGCAAATACGGAAAAAATGGTCAATGGCAGTACGACTAGTAAAAACGATTCCGGTAAAATCAAGAATATTGATCCTTTCCTGTCTGAATTCTTTTGCAGTTACACCTTCTACTTTTATAAAAGATTTGAATTCTAATTTCAATCCAAATTCTTCGGCCAAATCAAAATACGGAGATTTCTCGGTTGTCGGCTTTGGCTGCGAAACTAGTATCTTCTTTATTTTCAATTCTTTACGTTTTAAAATTACACTAACTTCTCTTGCTTATCCCAATAGCTTGTACACGACAAGAATCGGCAATATTTCAAGCCCACAAAGGTACAAAATCATATACAAAATTGAAACTCTATATCCATATAATATTTTAATCAATCTTATAAATCTAAAAATCAGAATGATTGCACCGATACTAAAAATAACATACACGAGCATATTAATCGCGGAAGCCTGTACATAGAACAATGCCAGTACAAAAGGCGAAACCGATAATCCCAAAACGATAGCACTTGTCCGCAAACTTAATATGATCTCCGAGGCGCAATGTCGTCCGTTGAACGTCCAGCCCAAAAAACGGATAAATCCTAACAAAACGATATAATACCCGAAAATTACAAGAAAAAATAACAACGCGTTCGAAAAAGCAAAAGGAGGCCCCGTCAAGAATGCAACCAGTAGCGCTAAGATTGAAAAAGAAAGACATACAGACAAAAAAACGACAAAATAATTCTGTCCTATCCCCTCCGGTTGCAACCCGACTCCTTTCTTCCGATTGAAAAAATAGACATAGACCGACGAGAGAAAACTCCTTCCCCGTAATCGTAACAAGGCAATAAAAATTAAAAAAACGACCGTGTAAGCCAATATTCCTGCCGTGAATCCGATATCCGTTTTTTCCCCGGCCAATGGCATACCCTCCACCAGTTCCACGTAATTCGTTGTTGTATCCACGAGGAACATCGGCCTCAAAGAAACCGTATCTTTAAACAACGATGTAGGCAACACGACAGAATCCTGCACGCTCGTGATGCTATCAACCACTACATTTACTTGTTCATCCAACATACCCAACTACATCTTTATATACTGATTAATGAGCCTCATACCAGCTTTTCCCGTACCCGGTTCCCACGGTGAGAGGAACAGAGAGACTTACGACATGCTCCATACAATCCACCACTAAATTCTTCAACTCATCGATTTCCTCATGGTGACATTTAAAATTCAACTCATCGTGTACCTGCAATATCATCTTGGAACGTAATCCCCGTTCTTTCAACTTCTGGTGGATGCAGATCATCGCTTTTTTAATAATATCAGCAGCCGAACCCTGAATCGGTGCGTTCACCGCATTTCGCTCGGCCACCCCACGCACCACGGCATTCCGGGAATTAATATCTCTCAGATAACGTCTACGCCCCATGATCGTCTCCACGTATCCCTTTTTTCTAGCCTTTTCGACCGACTCCTCCATGTAACGTTTCACCCCGGGATAAAGTTCAAAATAACCATCAATCAACTCTTTCCCTTCTTTCCGGGAAATTTTCAACCGCTCGGCCAGCCCCCAAGCTGAAATACCGTATATGATCCCGAAATTGGCCGTTTTCGCCCTTCGTCTCATTTCAGGAGTAACCTCACTCAAAGGTACATGATAAATCTTGGATGCCGTCTCCGCGTGTATGTCCTCCCCGTTCAGAAAAGCATCTATCAACCCGGGAGCCCCGCTCAAATGAGCCATTAACCTTAATTCCACCTGGGAATAATCGGCAGAGAAGAACCCGTACTCCGGGTCACCCGTGATAAATGCTCTACGAATATTACGTCCCTCTTCCGTCCGGATCGGAATATTCTGTAAGTTCGGGTTCAAACTACTCAATCGTCCGGTAGCCGCCTCCGCCTGATTAAAATGAGTATGGATCTTTCCTGTCGCCGGATCAATATACGTGGGCAACGCTTCGGCATAAGTCGTCAACAATTTCTTTAATCCCCTGTAATTAAGAATGTGCCCCACAATCGGATGCGCTTCTTCCAATTTAGACAACACCTGTTCGGAAGTACTATATTGTCCGGTCTTCGTTTTCTTGTCTCCCGGATCAATATTCATCTGGTCGAACAATATCTCCCCTAACTGTTTGGGAGAACTGATATTAAATTCTTTACCGGCAATCTCGTATATAATTTTTTCTTCTGTCGCAATTTTAGTTTTCAACTCCCCGGACAATTCGTCCAAAGCTTTCTTATCAATAGACACCCCCTCGTATTCCATGTCAGCCAAAACAGCAACAAGAGGCATCTCAAGTTCTTCGAACAACTTGTAAAGCCCAACTTCCTTCAAAGCTCCTTCCAACTTCTCTTTCAAACGGAATAATATATCCGTCCGTTCGGCAAAATCCTTATCTTTTTTAGTCTCTTCTTCCGGGAATAAAGACAATTGCGGGTTTTCGGTATTATCTCCTTTTATCAAACGATAATTCAACAATTCCAAGGCTACCCGTTCCAACTCGTGAGAGCTATCCGGTTGCAGCACGTAATGCGCTATCTTTATATCAAAGATCTTATTCTGAATTTCCACTCCGGCACGTCTCAACCAGATGATATCATCTTTCACATCATTCGAGATCATCACCTTGTTCATATCCTCCAACACCGGCTGCAACAGACGAATCACCTCTTCCGCTTTCTCCTTCCCCGAAGGCAAACGCAAGTAACAGGCACTATTGGCAGCCGTTGAAAAACAGAGATAATCGGGATAAGAAGTATAAATCGTTCCCTCCCCGAAAATCGCGTTCATCACGAATTCCGGAGCCTCTTGCAAATTCCGGAACAACTCATCCCGTTCCTTTATAGTAGTAATTTCCTGATAATTAACTTCTTCTGGATGCATCGTATCCACAAGTTCCTCTTCGTGCTCTATCGCAAACACCCGCTTGGCTAACGAGAAAAGTTCCAACTCGTTGAAAATCGGTTTCAATACATCATCCTGTATCTCTCCAAGCCGTAAATCTTCGGCATTCACTTCTGTCGGGACCTCCGTGTTGATTGTTACCAACTCTTTGGATAAGAACACGGTACTCTGGCAGCATAACAAACGTTCTTTTTGCTTACCCTTCAACTCCTCGATATGCTGGTATACCCCCTCGATACTTCCATATTTATAAATTAACGTCGCTGCACTCTTCGGTCCGACCCCATCACATCCCGGTACATTGTCAGCCGTATCTCCCATTAATCCAAGGATATCAATCACTTGATCCACCCGTTCGATACCGAAGTGATCCAGTACCTCCGGAATTCCCCACACCTCGGACTTGTTCCCGGCACGTCCCGGTTTATACATAAATACCTTATCACTCACCAATTGGGCATAATCCTTATCCGGGGTAATCATGTACACCTGGAATCCCTCCTTCTCCCCCCGCTTGGCCAAAGTCCCGATCACGTCATCCGCCTCAAAACCACTGACAACAATCGATTTTATTCCCAATCCCTCGATTATATTCTTGATATAAGGCACTGATTTTTTCAGATCCTCCGGCATCGGGGGACGCTGTGCCTTGTATTGCGGAAACATTTCATGGCGGAAAGTAGGACCTTCCGGGTCAAAAACCACTGCCAGATGAGTCGGTTTTTCCAGTTCAAGCAACTCCAACAAAAAATTAAAAAAACCGAAAGTCGCCGATGTATTTATCCCCGTCGTCGTGATCCGGGGGTTATTGATAAACGCGTAATACGAGCGGTAAATCAACGCGTAAGCATCCAGCAGGTACAATTTTTTCTCCTCGTTAGTCATCATCTTTCCTTTTCAAATTAATCTTCACAAAGTTAGACTTTTTCTCCTAACTTTTCTTATACATTCAAGATAGAAGTGCAATTTTATAAGTGATGTTTTTGAACCCATAACATGAAAACACTTTTAATTCAACCTCTTTATTCCCCCCGACCTCACTTCTACCCATTTTCTTCTTATTTTCATATCTAAAAGGTATAAAATTCGAGAACTTGAGAAATATTTCATATATTTGTCTCGAAGAAAGAGAACAAAATGAACACAATGTACACCTCATATTACTATTTCTATTATTACTTTTCGGAAAAGTAAGAGGGGATATTGTGATCATTTATATAATATAAAGCCCCGAAATTCGGGGCTTTTTTCATTAATACAAATTGACATGACAATTACAAATTTATCACATACCGGCCGTTATTATTATTACTACTATTATAACCTCAACAATAGCTGGGATGACCTTGTATTACCTGTAAAAACATAAATAACACGTATTATATTCATTCAACCCGGCTGGTTTCAGCCGGGTTTTTTAATTTAAATCCAAAATCATGACAAACAACATCAAATTTTACAGCGGAGAAAACATTCCTTTAGAACTACACAAGGTTCGTGTCGTACAAAAATTGCACTTGGTTCCTATCGAGAGACGCCTCCAAGCCTTGGAAGAAGGAGGTTTCAACACATTCAAACTTAACACGACCGACGTGTTTTTAGACATGCTCACCGATAGCGGAACAAACGCCATGAGTGATAATCAAGTTGCCGCCATGTTCCACGCCGATGATGCTTACGCCGGATCACAGAGTTTCGTCCGCCTCCTGAAAGCCGTGCAAGAAGTTCTAGGAAAAGAATTTCTACTCCCCGTACATCAAGGACGAGCGGCGGAAAATATTATCTGCCGCACGTTCATCAAACCCGGTCAGATCATTCCGATGAATTACCATTTCACGACGGCACTCGCGCATATCACAGAGAATGGAGGAAAAATCGCCGAACTACTTTGTGACGACGCGTTGGACATCCAATCCGTGAATCCTTTCAAAGGAAACATCGACATCCAGAAGTTAAAGAAATGCATTCAGAAACATGGTGCCGAAAATATCCCGTTTATCCGTATGGAAGCTTCCACGAATTTAATCGGGGGACAACCGTTCTCAATCCATAACCTCCAACAAGTACGTGAAGTAGCGGATCAACACGGGATCATGCTCGTCTTGGATGCCAGTTTGTTAGGAGAAAATGCCTTTCTCGTGAAACAACGGGAAGAGGAATGGAAAAATACCTCTCTTTCCGAAATTCTAAAAGTGATGACCGGATTGGCCGATCTCGTTTACTTCTCTGCCCGCAAACTCAGCTCTTCCCGGGGTGGAGGTATATGCACGAACAACCGGGTTCTCTACTCGAAAATGGAAGCTCTCATCCCCCTCTTTGAAGGATTTCTTACTTACGGGGGTATTTCCGTGCGTGAAATCGAAGCCATGGCAGTAGGTCTTCGTGAAACACAGGACGAAACCATTATCCGGCAAAGCCCGGATTTCATTGCATTTCTAGTCAACGACCTGCAACAGAAAGGAATCCCAGTGGTTACCCCTGCCGGAGTTCTCGGATGTCACGTCGACGCCATGTCGTTCTGTAAGCATATCCCTCAAACAGAATATCCTGCCGGGGCTCTTGCTGCTGCCTTTTACCTGATTTCAGGAGTCCGGGGCATGGAAAGAGGAACGATTTCCAGTGTCAGAGACGAGCAAGGCAAAGAAATTCTGGCCGATCTTGAATTACTTCGTCTCGCTCTACCCCGGCGGGTATTCACGCTGTCGCAAATCAAATACGTGAGCGATCGTATGCAATGGCTATTCGATAATCGTCACCTGATCGGGGGCTTACAATTCGTATACGAACCTCCCGTTCTGCGTTTCTTCATGGGTTCCTTGATTCCCACATCTGACTGGCCATTACGCCTTGTTACGAAATTCAAGGAAGATTTTGGTGAAAGCCTTTAATCAAATAACAACAAACAACATAATTATACACAAATATTTATTGCTATGAAAATACAAAAAGGAAACACCCCAAAAAGAAACAAGAATTTACAACGTAATTCTTCTGTTTCAAAAAATACAAGTAAGAAAACAACTAGCAAAAAAGCGACAAAATTTACTTTTCAGCACGGTTCATTTTGTTGAATTTTCAGCATCAAAAAGTAATCACTGCCCCTCCAACTCCCCCTACGTAAAGGGGGAGTACTGATTTCCAAACGGTTTCCCCTCCTATGTAAGGAGGCGCTAGGGGTGGTAGTATACTCGTTAGATTCTTCTTTACCTTTGAAAATAACAACTCGCTCTTTTTCTCCGTTTTTAGAAAAGAAAAGAATATCTTTGAAACCTGATTTTACAATTAAAAATGATCACGTCATTGAAGATATCATCTTATTCCGACTGGAACCTGTTCACCCACCAGCAACGACCATTAGTCATTGCCGGACCTTGTAGTGCGGAAACGGAAGAACAACTTTTCAACACGGCAACTCTTCTGAAAAACAACGGTATAGAAGTCCTACGGGCCGGTATATGGAAACCACGTACCCGTCCGAATTGTTTTGAGGGGGTAGGAATAAAAGGATTACCCTGGTTACAGAACCTCCAAAAAGACTTGGGAATGAAAATCTCCACGGAAGTAGCCAACGCTCACCACGTGGAAGCCGCTCTAAAACACGGGATAGACATGTTATGGATCGGGGCACGTTCCACAGCAAACCCCTTTGTTGTACAGGAAATTGCCGAATCACTGAAAGGCGTTGATATCCCTGTTCTGGTCAAGAATCCCGTGAATCCGGACATCGAATTGTGGATAGGTGCTTTTGAACGCCTCTACTTATGCGGTATTACCAAACTGGGAGCCATCCATCGCGGATTTTCATCTTACAATAGTGCCCGCTATCGCAATACACCACAGTGGCAAATCCCTATCGAATTAAAGCGACGCATTAAGGATCTCCCGCTCTTTTGTGATCCGAGTCACATCAGCGGCCATCAAGAATACATTCAGGAAGTATCCCAAAAAGCCATGGACCTCGGTTTTGACGGTCTAATCATCGAATCACACGTGAATCCGGATCGCGCATTAAGTGATGCGCAACAACAAATTACACCTGATCAATTAAATGAAATTCTAACTCATTTAATTATCCGGGAAGAACACCCCAATAACTCGAACAACACGCTGATCATCGAAGAACTCCGAGAAAAAATAGATACCTTGGACAACACCATCATGGAAGCTCTTACCAACCGGATGAAAATCATTGAAGAGATCGGGATGTACAAAAAACAAAACAATATTACCATTCTCCAACCCGACCGTTGGGAAAAAATCCTTACCCGTGTTCTCGAAGAGGCGCGCAAAAACAACCTGAGTGAAGAACTTGTGGAACGGGTCTTTAAAGCCATCCACCAAGCCTCTATTGACAGGCAGACTGACATCATGAATAAACCATGATTTATTCTCTCGCCTTATCCAACAAACCGTGTTGCCGGATAGCCGAATAATTCTCCAACGCCCATTTCTGGCACTGCTCGATAGTGACCGTGTTCAACGAGTAATAGGACACGTCAAATACAAAACCGCCCCCTAATCGCTATATTCAACTTTTAGGGGACGGTTCTCAATGTGTAATAATCTCAGGTCATTTCAACTTGATCTTTTTCATACCGCTAAGACCTTGCACTTTTCTAGGTTTTGCCAACTGCTCTTCAATAAACGGTACTATCTTGCTATTGGAAGGCCGCATGGCATTGATCGTGATAATTCTACCATCTTGATCAAACATCATAAAACGAGGTATACCCACTACCATATATTCATTATACAGTTTATCTTTTAAAGCCCCGTCAACGATATATTGAGGCCACTCCGGCTTATCTTCATCAAGTTTCTTTTTCCATGCATCAACTTTACTATCGACAGAAACACTGACAAATAAAACTCGCGGATTATCCTTATACTGTTGGTATAGTTTCTCCATGTGAGGAATCTCTTCTACACACGGCCCACACCAGGTAGCCCAAATATCCATATAAACAAGCTTACCTCTCAAGTCTGAGAATTTTACCAGATTTCCATCCCGATCATGCATTTCAAAATCCTTAGCCAACGAACCCGCGGCAAGACTATTATCCTCTGATGGCAAGGGACGTGACTTTACGAAGGCCAAATGCGTCGGGTCTGTATTTATTCTATTGAAAATATCAACAAACTCTCTGGCATGCGCATTACCCCCACCCATATAGAACATCACGGCATAAAAATGAGAAACATTATTTTTAATCTCCTGATTTGTCACCAGTTCGTCCAAAATCAATAGCTTTCTAATAAATGATTTACTAGGGTCATCCCCAGCCTTGGCCCTGTTTTTTTCCTCCCAAGATATCCGTCTTTCCACCAGACCGGGGTATCCCAATGAAGCTTTTCGAGGGTCTTTCCTAAAAGTAACACTATCATTCAAATCAATTGATCTCATGAACTTGACATATCCGGGATCATCCAAGGTCAATTTTTTGTCACTTTTCCCGTATCCGATTTTACAAGAGATAACGTCTACATTCTTCTCAACCCGGTATTCTTCCACCAGATCCCGATCGCCTTTGATTTTATTCAGCATCCGGTCGAGTTCCTTATCCAGACGATCCAAAGAAGACGAAAATTCATCAAATGAATTAAATGTCTTTCCTTTAGCCCATCTGCGACCTGACAACTGATTTGCATGAGCGAATAAATAGGTATTAATATCTGTTCGGTCTCCGGCGAATTTTACTGTCGTCTCACCATTCTTATCTTTCGATACCTCCAATCGAACTTCCTCTCCTTTACCCACCAATACCGGAATCCGGATTTCATCAGGCATATTTATGGTAAACTTTTGGTTTTCATACCGGATCACCGGGTTAAAAACAAATGATCCGTCTTCCGCTATGCTAAGGGCCTCCCGGTCACAGCCTCCAATATTAATTTTTATTGTTTCGCCCTGATAATTATTAAATTTACCCTTGATTACCTGTGCGCTTATGGCAAATGCCCCAAGCAGCATAATACTTAACAATACTAACTTTTTCATACGTATTATAATTCTTCTTTATTATTTATTATCTAACCAATTTTCATTAAACACCAACACTTTCGGCGGAATCTGATAAACCAACCGGTCTTCTGTCAACGTGTAATTATTTACACCATCCGTGTGCGTGTAACCAGACTTCAAATCTTGAAAAAGCGGATCATTCCACAATCTCCTCATGTCAAACCAGCGAATTCCGGTCATCATATACTCCCGTAACCGTTCTTCCACAACAAAGCGAATCAATTTTTCCTGATTATCAATATCGTCAGGAATCACCGCCGTCTCTGCGGGCATCCGATGCCGACGAAAATATTCAAGATTCACACGTCCCTCGTTTTGTATAGAAAGATCGGTAGACCTGACCTGACATTCAATGAGCATCAAATACAGGTCAGTCATATCGGCCCCTAAACTAAAAGTTGTCCGACAAGGCAATCTTCTATATCCCTCCAAGGGAGTACCGGATGTAGCTTTATTCGAGAAAAACCTTCTTCGCAAATCATCCTCCCCGTATAAATCCATATACTCATCCTTCACAAAGAGCTTGGGTTGCCCTGTTGCGCTGGATATCGTACTGATCGCATACTGATAGTTGTAAATTACCTCTTTATTCGCACCGGTATTATTAGCAGGGAAACCGGAAGTCCAGGCATGGGGTTTAGAGGGATTATATCCCCATTGACTTATCATCTGATTGTAATCCCACAATTGAAGCCCGGTAGCATTAATTTCGGAGCATTTAAGTGCTTTCTCCAAAGCGATTCTCGCATTCTCGTAATCACCTTTCATCCAATAGGCTCTACCTAGAAAAAACCATCCCGCACATTGGTAAATCCGTAACGGATGATTCGTAGACTCAACGAGGTCGGGACAACTTTCTTCCAGTTCCTTGATGATAAAATCATAAACTTCTCGAACCGTATTCCTCTTCAGATTCTTCAAATTCATGTCTCCTTCTTCAATAATCGGAACACATAAATCTGAAGCTGACGTTGATTCATCATAAGGTTTTCCGAAATATTGTGCAAGAATCAAATACCTGAAAGCCCTGTTTACTCTAGCCTCAGCCTGAAGCTCCAACTTCCGTTTATCAGTCCCGCCCGTCGCATCCAACACGTCATTAATGATAACGTTGAAGGTATAAATTTGCTGATAAATCGAAGCCCATTCACAAGCATTATCTTCCTCGCTAAAAATCTTCCCCTCCCAACCGTAAGCCTGATTCATCTTGAAATCAAGGTAGGAGATCGAAGATTGTGTCGCGGTAAGTTCATCACTCATAAAGATATTGTAAAGAATATTCTCTCCCAACTTTGTTCCCAATTCAGTAACCAAAGAATAGGTAATCGAGGTTAACGTCGTGCTATTAAACATTCCATTGTAATGATCAATGGTTTCGGGAATATCTTTCCCCTTAGGTTTCAGATCCAGAAAATCTTTGCAACCTACAAGTAGCAGGATAGCACACGATATAACCACTAATCTGTAATGTACATGACTATATTTCATAGGCTTGCCTTATTTATTTAAAATTAACCGTAAGACCGAACGACCATGACGGGCCATACTTTGTTCCGCGCAATCCACTTCTGTATTGATGATATTCAGGATCAATCCCGTCATTATTAGCAGCAATCAACCATAAATTAGATGCTTGCGCCCGTAATGTAATCTTATCTGTATAAAGTTTATTACACAACCTTTTCGGTAACGAATACGACAAAGTAATATCACGTAATTTAACATAAGAAGCATCAAGTACGTTCACATCGGCAAACTCGTAAAAACTAATATTCCTTGACTTCGTTTGATTTTCAACCGATTTTGCAACATACTTCGGTACATCCGTAAATTCTTCATCCCCGGGTTCTCGCCAACGGTCCAGAAACTTTTTACTCACATTACGCGTCAGACGCCCGTACCAAAAATTATTTACATCACGACGCATCTTATGTCCGAAATTATACACGAACATAAACGACAAATCAAAACCTTTATAGGAGAAGTTATTCGTTAATGCTCCATACCATTTAGGTTGGGTGACACCAACAAATTTAACGGCTGCTTCGGTTAAGGATTCATCTTGATAATTAGAAATAATCTCTCCATCAGCATTGTAAACCTGAGGATTACCTTCATTACTCAAACCGGCCCACCGATATGCAAACAAACTATTACCCGCGTACCCTTCTGTATAGTCAAAATATACTTTCTTGCTTGCGGTCACTTTCCCGTCAATATTAAGCTTCAATACTTTATTGTAATTATTCGTCATGGTTAATGTTGTTCCCCAACTAAAATCTTGAGTAGTAATATTTCTCGTGTTAAGTGAAATTTCAAAACCCTGATTTTTCATATCACCGAAATTGGTATAAAAACTCTCCCATCCCAACGTTTGGTCTGTCGGTTTGGTAGCCAACAAATCAGTTGTCAACTTGTGGTACACATCAAGCGATAACGTTATCCGGTTATTGAATGCCACGACATCAATTCCACCGTTTATTGTCCTTGTTCGTTCCCAACGAATTTTATCATTTGCCGGGTACATGATCGCGTAACCAATCCCTAGCCCGGAAAACAGAGAACTCGTGTTTGATTCCAGAAGGTTATAGGGTCCTCCCTTGCCCGGTTTTGGAGAATTTCCACCTAGACCGTAACTAAACCGAAAATTCAAGCGACTCAGAAAATCAACCTGATCCATAAAACTTTCCTGTTTCAAATTCCAGGCAAACCCGACAGACCATATAGGCTTGAATTGAACACTGGGATCACTTCCGTACAAGTTCGACTGATCTACCCGGATACTTCCGTTAACCGTGTACTTACGGTCGTAAGTATATGCAACATTCGAATAGAATGAAACAAACCTCTTTTCGGTTTCACCTTGCGAGAATGTTTTCGTCTTCAATGTATTACGAGGAGTTCCGAAATTACTGTATACGGCACCCGAAATTCCATTCGTTTCAAGTTCCTTCTCATCGTAAGCCTGATAAGTTTGTGACTGCGGATCATATCCCCGTCGTGTACTTGAATTATTTGAAGAAAACGCCGATTGAATCTCCATTCCCGCGATAGCCGTTACCTGCGATTTATCCTGACCGAAAACATGATCGTAATTGAATTGATTTCTGATCGTCCAGTTTACCCCGTCAATATTAGACAACGTGTAAAGTCCCCCGGTCGTGGGAAGATAATACGTGGGCGCTGTTGTTGTCGGCGGGTTAGCCGGCTTGGTGAACCGTGCCAGCTCTATCCTGACTTTCGAAGAGTTTTGACTGTAAAATAACTCGCTCTTACTGTAATTCTGCTGGTATTGAAACCGACCTTCATACTTTAATCCTTGGGCTAGGTTCGCGACAATTCCCAAGTTTATCCGACCGTTGAACGATTTAGACTTATTAAATCCCTCTTTCATATCATCGAGCGGAACATAACTTAGGTCAAGAAGACTTTTCGTTTCAAGTTCTTCCTGATAATCCTTATAAAAAACAGTATGAGAATGATCAAGAGGATCACCCTGCTCGTCGGCTAACATCTCGTAAGGCAAAATAGAATTCACATTCGTATAGGACGGCATAATACCTATTTTCTTACTTTGCACGGAAAGATTTGTCGTCAGGTCAACTTTCAACCATTTTTTCAATTGAATATTATGTTTGAAATTAACCATGATCTTGTTGGTATTCGCCCGTTCTATATCCTGGTTATACTCGTAGCCGACCGATCCATAAATAGAATAAATATTGCTTGCCCCCGAAAAAGACAGGGTATGTTTCGTGAACAAGGCAGGTTGCATCAGGTATTTTTCAACCTGAGAACGATTATCCAACACCGCCAAAGCATTTAGTTGTCTGTCCCGTTCCGTCTCATCTATTTGGTTATTGGCACACATATACAGCGGCATTTCGTGAGGATAAACCAAAGCACCCCCGTTTTTGGTACTCACGCTCGACCAGGGATAACTGACCGGATCAAAAATTTCAACAGCCGACTTAATAATCTGAGCGCTATTCATAAGTCCCCTATAATCAAAATCAGGAAGACCTTTGTAAGTGAATGAACCGTCATAACTGATTCTAAGACGTCTATCTGCAAAATTCCCGGATTTAGTCGTAATCACGATTACCCCGTTAGCCGCTCTTGCTCCCCAAATAGAGGCGGATGTCGCATCTTTCAAGAATGTCACACTTTCAACATCATTACTATTTACAAGCTCTTCGATATTTCCCTCTTCCAACACAACCCCGTCAACAACAATAAGCGGTTCCCGCGAAGAATTAATTGAAGTAGTTCCCCTAATCAGAAACTTGTCTTCACCAATACCGTAATTTACACTGAGTCCTGGGGTAAGCCCTTCAAGAGTTTCAAGGATATTCCCCGTCAAGTTGGCCTTTCTTGACACCTCCTCACCCGAAACACGGGAAAACGAACCGGCACTTCTTTCCCTGGAAAGCGTCTGATAACCGGTAACCACAACATCCTCAAATTTCTGTATCTGCGCGGTCAAAATCACTTTATAGTTGTCTTTTTCTGAAACTTTCAGTTCTTGTGTTTGCATCCCTATAAATGAGAGAACAAATACCGGCTTTTCACCATTTTCCACGGGAATCTTAAACTCCCCGTTCAAATCTGTCGCGACACCTTTTTGTGAACCTTTAATCACGACATGAACTCCCGGCAACGGCAAACCACTTTCATCCGTCACCACACCCGTGATTAGTCGCACCGTTTTTACCGGTTGCTTAATTTCAGCCTTACGGATAATGACAACACTATCCTCAAAAACATAAGTCAACTTCAACGGGGCTAGAAACTCCTTCAAAACCTTGTCTAATTCCTTATTATCAGCCTTCAGAGACACTTTCCCTTTTGTTTCAATCAATTTATGATCATACAAGAAAACAACGCGAGCTTGTTTTCCTAATTCAGCGAAAATCTCCGAAAGCGGAGTATCCGTCAAATTAACCGAAACTTTAGTAGTCTGCGAAAAGGCAACCGAATGGACTGATAAAAGCGAAACCATCAGTAAAAAAAGCGATCGTTTCATCTTGATTAAAACTTTTCTAAAGGTCAATTCATCCCTCAACCTTTTTTTTCTTCGTTTTTTTTCCATAATTTTGTATTTGAGTATTATTACTTAGCAAATAACCTGAAGCGGCCAAGCAAAAAGGCTATTTTGCTGATTAAGCTTGCCGGGAAAATATTCCTTGGCAAGTTTATTTTTGTTTGACAATCAAATTTTTCCCATTCAAGTCAAATATTACATTGTTCGTATATTCAAATTTTTTAAGCAAACTCGTGAGACTATCATAACGAATAATCTTACCTGAACTTGTAAAACGCAACTCCTTGACAGATTCGTCCGCGTAAATCACATCCACATCATACCATAAAGATAACGTGGTTAATATATCCTCAAGCCTTGTATCGTTAAATTTATAGAAACCATTTTTCCAAGAAGCATATAATTCAGTATCCACATCCTCAATCTTTATCGACTTTGTCTCTTTTTCAAAAACAATTTGTTGTCCGGGCAAGACAATATGAGTATTACCAGAGCATTCCACTTCAATTTTCCCGTTAACAAGCGTTGTCCGGGTCGTTTTATAATCGGAATAAGCGTTGACATTGAAAGAAGTTCCCCGTACAACAATATTCATATCACTAGTCTTGACAATAAACGGTTTATCCGGATCGTGCGTTACCTCAAAATACGCTTCTCCTTCAAGAACAACCTGTCGGCTATCACCTGTAAAAGAGGTAGGATATTTCAAAGTCGATGAAGAATTCAGGTAAACTTTAGTTCCGTCTTCCAGCACAACGTTCCACTCCCCTCCTCTTTCCGTTTTTAGGGTGTTATATTCCACTCGTGAAGATTTACCTATATGTTGATATGTCAAAGTTTTATTACTAGATGAAACATTTATATGAGCTATTTCAGTCAAATTATTTTCTTTTACATCATCCAGATCCAACAAATTACCATCAGCCAGTTGTAACTGAACTTTCGGACACTCAACGCCATGATCCGAACCTACAGGCTCCGGACCATTCAAAAGCAAAGTAAAGAATGCAACGAGCATAAAAATAGCCGCAATCGAAGTTGATATCAGTATACGTCGGCGTATCATATTTTTACGTCTACGTCGTTTTAATCGTGATAATACAGTCACGTATTCCGATTTCCATTTTTCATATATTCCCTCGTCAAGGGAATATGAATCATAAGTTTTGATCTTTTGATACAACATTCTATGTTCATCCGATTCGGCCAACCATTCCGATAGCCTTTCCGCTTCCTGATCATTCAACGTTCCATCAAGACTTTTATTAATAATTATCCAATCTATCGAGTTCATCTTTGGGTTTGTTTGCATACATAATCCCAAAAACTCAAAAAGGTTTACAAATAGTAGCGATTTTTTTATTCCAAAAAATATTCCACGTATGCGCTAAATAAAACGAATAAAGCCGAGTCAGCGGCAAGTTGTTCTTTTATTTTCGATATAGCTCTATGTACCTGCACCTTAGCTGTATTTTCCGATATGGAAAGTTCTGAAGCAATTTCGCTAAATTTCATTTCTTTGATAAACCTCATTTTGGCTATCTGACGACACTTGTCCGGAAGATTTTCTATCGCAAGGTAAATTTTTTTCAACAACTCTTCATCGTCAATCCATTCAATCGACTCTGAATTCAATGTAGCCTCGACATAAAGAAGATTTCTACGATCCTCAACCTTCCGGTCCCGCAAATATTTCAAACAGGAATTACGAACAGATACAAATAACCAAGCTGAAAGATTACTCTGGGCAGACAATTTCCTGTTATTTTCGTATAAACTAATAAATACATCCTGAACAAGATCATGGGCAACTTCCGTATCAAAAACCATTCTCTCTGCAAAATGATGCAGCCGTTTGAAATAAATTTCAAACAACTGTTGATAGGCTGTCTCATCATTAGCCTTTAACCTTTCTATCAGAGTATTATTTTCATCCATGACATTGAAATACTCACAAAGATATAAAATTATCAAAAACGCACCACACAAAAAATCACACTTCTTATCCTTATTTTCACCTTTAACGACAAAAGTTGCATTATCTTGAACTACCACCCCTGTCCCCTCCTTACACAGGCAGGGAAACCGCTTGGTAATCATCCCTCCCTCTGTGTAAGAGGGAAATGGTAATTATTATTTATTTATTCAAAATCAACCGATTCTATCTTATTTCATCTTCGCTCTAACTCATGTTCAAAGCTTACATCTCTTCGTTATCTCTAGGATATACTTTCGATATACCTTCGTTCTATATAACAGTAATTTAAGAGTAGTATAACGAAAACATAACGAAGAGATGTAAGCTTATATAAATAGTAATTAATAAGTTACAACTACATTAAGAAAAAGAATATATGAAAACATGAATTTCTAGGAAGCAGGGGTATGAAAATAATTATACACGATCTTTGCTTTCGCCGGACCTATCGCTTTTACCAGTTCCTCCAGAGAAGCCTCTTTTATAGCATTCACCGTTTTAAAATATTGTAAAAGAGAGATTTCCGTCTTTTCTCCAATTCCTTTAATTTCGCTCAACACGCTGATTGTTTGCTTTTTCTCTCTTAACTTACGATGAAAAGTGATGCCGAAACGGTGCGCCTCGTCCCGGATATGCATCAATGTCTTTAATGCGACAGAAGTTTTTGCCAACAAATAAGGATCTTTATCTCCGGGATAATAAATCTCTTCCATTTGTTTAGCCAAACCGATGATAGGAACTCTTTCCAACAAATCCAACTTCCGCAAAGTTGCCACAGCCGAACTCAACTGCCCTTTTCCCCCGTCCACCACGATCAGATCCGGAAGCTCTCCTCCCTCCTCTAATACCCGGTGATAACGACGATACAGTATTTCTTCCATAGAAGCAAAATCGTTGGCTCCAATAACTGTTTTCACGTGGAAACGTCGATATTCCCGCTTGGCAGGTTTACCGTCAATAAACACAACACAAGAAGCTACCGGATTCGTTCCCTGTATATTAGAGTTATCAAAACACTCCATGCGATGCGGTAAACGAGGCAGCTTCAAGTCATTTTTTATCGTGTTTAACAGATCCAATTTCGTGTCTTGACGACGCAATCCGCGTTGACGTTCCCGATCCATTTTGAAGAATTTCACGTTCCGTTCAGACAATTCCAGTAATTGCTTTTTCTCTCCTCGCTGGGGAATAGCATAATTCATTCCTTCCATCAAAACGTCTGGATAGAATGGAACCAATACCTCTCTGGAATGACTATTCACCAACTGGCGAATCTCGATAATAGCGAAAGAAAGCAACGATTCCTTCGATTCGTCAAGTTTTTTCTCCAATTCAATAGTATGCACTTGATTTACAGCTCCATGTACAATTCGCAAATAATTCACGTAAGCATATTTCTCATCTTCCAAATAAGAAAATACGTCAATATCATTTATCGAAGTACTTACAATCGTGGATTTCGTCTGATGTGTCCGCAAAGCTTCAATCGCTTCTTTCATCTCTTGTGACTTTTCAAACTGAAGAGAAATAGCGTATTCTTTCATCTTCCGGGTCATGAAGTCAATCACAGAAGAAATATTTCCTTTCAAAATACTCCGGATTTGCGCTATATATTCCATGTATTCTTCTTCTTGGATATAGCCCACACAAGGACCTAAACAATTTCCTATATGATATTCCAGACATACTTTATATTTTCCACTATAAACAGCTGATTTATTGAGAGATAAATTACACGTTCTCAATTTATACAATGATTTAATCAAGGAAATCAAGGTGTTAGCGTATTTACCGGAAGTATATGGACCAAAATATTCGGAACCATTCCGGATAAATTTGCGGGTCGTAAAAACTCTTGGAAAAGTCTCTTTCGTGATACAAATCCAAGGATAGGTCTTGTCATCTTTCAGCAGGATATTATAGCGAGGCTTATATTTTTTTATCAGGTTATTCTCCAACAGCAGGGCATCTTCCTCGGTATTCACCACGATATATTTCAAATCTCGTATTTTCCGAACTAAAACCATAGTCTTGGAGGACTGGTTATTTTTCACAAAATAAGATGAAACCCTGTTTTTCAAATTTTTAGCCTTACCTATATATATAATTACTCCATTTGCATCAAAATATTGATACACTCCCGGACTTGTAGGTAATTTGCTGACCTTTTCTTTTAAACCAAATTCATCTTCTATCATAACATCACTTCACAAAATCAAACTTGTCAAAATCAAAGATTCCTTCCTCACCTATTTTTAATGACGGAATAACAATTAAAGCCATAAACGAAAGAGTCATGAACGGAGATTTCAAATCAGTTCCCATTTCTGCTAGAACTTCATTCAATTTCATATACTGGTCGGCCACTTCCCACCCGGATTTATTACTTATGATCCCTCCTATCGGTAAAGGTAGAGTATATAATTGATCTCCGTTATTCACTACCAACCCACCTTTCTCTTCAATTAATTCATTTATTGAACGCACTAAATCCGCATCTGTACAGCCTACTGCAATAATATTATGCGAGTCATGTGATATAGACGAAGCAAAAGCACCTCGCTTTAAACCTATACCCGAAATAAAACCCACCTGTGGTTTTGAATTAAAGTAACGGTTTAAGTAAACTATTTTCAATACATCCAAAGTTATATCCGACTGAAAATATTTAATACTATTTTCAATATGGAGTGTTTTTCGATCAGTCAGAATGCTATCAGGAATAATTTGAATACAGGGTATATCCCCACAAACATTCGTACAAATATCAATTTCGCTTATTTTGTCATGATGAAACACATTTAATAAAGGAACATCAACTATCTTACAATCCTTATTCATTCCTTTACTATACACTTCCTCCCCTTGAATAAAAGTAGAATCTATATCCAGAGAATCTATATCATTCAAAATAATAAAGTCTGCCGGATCACCAATATGCAATGTACCTATATCCAAATGATAAAAACGGACCGGATTGATACAAGCAATTTGCAATACATCAAAAATACCGAAGCCATCGGATAACGCTTTTTTTACTATTTTATTAATATGTCCCTTGTTCAATAAATCATCCGCATGTGAATCGTCCGTACAAAACATGACATAATCCGTGCTTGTTGCAATCAATGATTTGAGGGCTTCATAATTTTTTGCAGCACTTCCTTCCCGGATTATAACGTGCATTCCTTTCGATATTTTCTCTTCGGCTTCTTCTATTGTCGAAGATTCATGATCCGTTTCTATCCCGTGAACAATATATGAACTCAATGAATCACCTTTAAGTTCGGGAGCATGACCATCTATTTTCAAGTGATATTTCTTGGCAATTTCTATTTTTTCTATAATATCAGGATCATTATGAATCACTCCTGAAACATTCATCACTTCGGAAAGCATCGTGAACCGACCTGTACTTGCTAATTTTTCCGTGTCTTCTACCGATAAAATATGCCCCGGTTTATCAAATGAAGTAGCTGGAACGCATGACGGTATTCCCCAAAAGAACTTTAAAGGAGCCTTTTCTCCATTATCTATCATCAACTCCACCCCTTCAATACCCAAAACATTCGCAATTTCATGCGGATCGGCAACCACTCCTACCGTTCCATTCGGAATTACTAGTTGAGAAAATTCTGTGGGCATTAACATAGAACTCTCCACGTGAACATGAGCATCAATTAGTCCGGGAGATATATATTGATCATACGAATTAGAGTTTCTTTCTATAGCCACAATCTTTCCATCGGATATAGATATCGCACAAGGATAAAATTCCCTGTTATCTATGTCTATTAAATTTCCCTCTATAATTTTCATATCATTACTCGGTTTTATGTGACATTTTTTTACTCTACAAATCTCGCTTCGCAGCTATTTTCACTAGTATCATTTCAAAAGTGCCCTTCGCACCATTTTCAATGTTCCACGTGAAACATCTCCCCTATCGACCTAGTAAAATTAATAAAACATTAATATCAGAAGGCGATACTCCAGTAATACGTGAAGCCTGTCCAATTGTTTTCGGATTAATTTTTGTCAACTTCTGTCGAGCTTCATAAGAGAGAGAATTTATTTCCATGTAATTAAATTTATTCGCAATAACTAAATTTTCTAACCGATTCAATTTATCGGCAATCAATTTTTCTCTCTCAATATATCCGGAATATTTTATTAATACTTCAGCCGCTTCGATAATTTCTTCCCGCAAATTATTATCAAATACAAATTCTTTTAAAGAAGGAATCGCATCAACAATTTTAGGAATAGTCACCTGCGGTCTTGAAATAATATCGATCAATTTCAATTTTTGACGAATCGGTGAAGATTCCAGTTTTTCTAAAAGCGGATTAATCTCTTCAGGAGAAATACTAAAATTAGTAACAAAATCAATTAATCTATCTCTCTTTAAAATTTTATCTTCATACACCGCAAAGCGATTTTCTTTCACAAGTCCCAAAGAATACCCTAAAGGAGTTAATCGTGCATCCGCATCATCTTGTCGTAATAAAATTCGATATTCTGCACGAGAAGTAAACATACGATAAGGTTCATCCACCCCCTTTGTTACTAAATCGTCTATCAAAACTCCAATATATGCCTGATCGCGATTTAATACAAAATCTCTATTTTCATGAAGTGAAAGATGTGCATTTATACCGGCCATCAATCCTTGAGCAGCCGCTTCCTCATACCCGGTAGTTCCGTTAATCTGTCCAGCAAAATAAAGCCCCTTGATCAATTTCGTTTCTAAAGAGGGATATAATTGTGTCGGTTGAAAAAAGTCATATTCGATAGCATAACCCGGTCGGAAAATTTTTACATTTTCAAAACCTTCTACTTCACGCAAAGCCCGCAACTGAATATCCCAAGGCAAAGAAGAGGAAAAACCATTCAAATAATATTCAGTAGTTCTCTCCCCTTCCGGTTCCAAGAAAAGATGATGACTATCCCGATCCGAAAATGTATCCAACTTAGTTTCTATACTTGGACAATAACGCGGTCCAATACTTTTTATTGTACCGTTAAAAAGAGGACTATCATCAAAACCTTCTCTCAATATATCGTGAACGCATTTATTCGTGTAGGCAATATAACAAGGTCTTTTCTCAAGTGAATTCGTATACGCGAAGCTCAGAAAAGAGAATTTATGGAAATCATTATCTCCATCCTGACGTGTTAATTTTGAAAAATCAATACTCCGCCCGTCAATACGAACCGGAGTACCCGTTTTCATCCGACCTACCGTAAAACCGTATTCTCTCAATTGCTCGGATAAACCGTAAGTGGCAGGTTCTGAAATTCTCCCTCCGGGAAAACTTACCCGACCGATATGCATCAGACCATTTAAAAAAGTACCGTTAGTCAAAACAACCCGTTGTGCCGAAAAAGAGATTCCCAAACGAGTTTTCACCCCAACAACTTTATCTTTATCTAAAAGAAGTTCAAGAACATCATCCTGCCAAAGATCCAAATTATCGGTATGCTCTACCCTATCCCGCCATTCGGAAGAAAAAATCATCCGATCGCATTGAGCCCTGGGGCTCCACATAGCCGGCCCTTTAGAAAGGTTTAGCATCCGAAATTGAATCGTACTATGATCCGTCACGATACCGGAACCCCCACCCAGTGCATCTATTTCTCTGACAATCTGTCCTTTAGCTATACCACCCATAGCAGGATTACAAGACATTTGTGCAATCTTGTTCATATCCAAGGTGATAAGTAACGTCTTTGACCCCAAATTAGCGGCAGCGCAAGCCGCTTCACAACCCGCATGACCGGCTCCCACTACAATAACATCATATTCCGGCAGTAATTGTGACATAACTAGAGCGTTTTAAGCAATCCTAAGCAATAATTTTCATTCAAACGCATAACTCTCGCATCCTCGTCTGTTTTATCTTTATAACCTATTAAATGAAGCACCGAATGAACAATTACTCGATGTAATTCATCTTCATAAGTAGTATTAAATTCTAAAGCATTGGATTGAACTGTATCAAGACTAATAAAAACATCACCGGACAAAATTTTGCCCTCCCTGTAATCAAAAGTAATTACATCGGTATAATAATCATGATTCAAATACTTCCTGTTTACATCCAGTATATATTCATCATTACAAAAAATAAAAGAAATCGTGCCTAACCCAAATGAATAATCATCTGCAACAACTTGTAACCATTGTTTCACTCTTTCTTCATTAAAAAAATCAGGAATATCGCATTCCTCATTATAAAAAAGAAGTTCGCTCATTATATATTATAAATTGAAAACCATGGTCACCTGTGATCCTCCGTCTTCAAAAATCAAATCGTCAGAAAGCGTTTTCATTAAATAAAGACCACGCCCCGCATCTTTTTCTATATTATCCGGTAACGTAGGATCCGGGATATAAGAATAATCAAAACCCTCTCCCTGGTCCTTTACAGTCACAAACAAGCGCTTTTCTTCTTCATAAACCGAAAACTTAACATGCTTTGAAGAATCCAACTTATTTCCGTAAAGAATAGCATTATTAACGGCTTCAATAACACATAAACTAATCTTGCCGAACACATCCGGTTCAACATTGTAAACATCCGAGAAATAATCGATAAAGTTCTCAACTTTAACGATATTACCAATTTCTGAGGCAATCGAAAACTCTAATTTGTCCATCGCTTTTCAAATAATTTATATCGCACTTAGCAATCATGACCAAGTCTTTTTACTTATAAATATACTTACTATTTTCGCAGCTATAAAAAGCAGTACTCCCACAATTTACCGTCTAGCGAATGTAAGTAAAATATTTTTAAATACCAACCACCAATAAAGTATATTATTAATCTTGTAAAAATATTCATAATTTACCATGGCGTTAACCACAATTGTGGATTCAAATTGTCTTTATCCTTCCATACCTGAAAATTTAACGTACTATTATTACCACTACTTACAGCTAATCTACCAATTTTTTGTTTCACATTCACGGTGTCCCCCTTTTTAATAAAGATTTCCACCAAATTCGAATACACTGTCAGATAATTACCATGCCGCACAATTACAACGTTATTATCCCCTGGAATAAACATTATTTCCGTCACCACACCTTTAAACACCGCTCTAACATCGGCATTACGAGATGTAGTAATGGTAATTCCCGCATTATCTAACTTAACCTGTTTAAAAACCGGATGTACATTTACCCCGAATTTCTCCGAAACAAATCCCTGTTCCACAGGCCAAGGTAGCTTCCCTTTATTTTTAGCGAAATCATCGGAAATAAGTTTCTCTTCTGGTGTTAATTTATACGTAGAATTTTTACTTCCAGATTTTTTAGTCTGAGCAGCAATAAGTTTCTCTAATTCTTTTTTAAACCGTTCCCTGTTCTTTATTTCAATATTCAACTTACGAAGAAGTTCTTTTTCCTTTTTCTTTAAATCCGATATAGATTTATTTGCCTCGTTCTGCTCCTTGATCAACTGATTATTCTGGGACGTTATCTTAGACTGGGTGGCACTCTTTTGAGCCATCAACTTATTCAATTGATTATTAATGACAGTCAATGAATCATTAGTTTGCTCTATCAACTGAATTTGACGTTTGGAGTAATCCTGAACCTGTTCAAAATATTTATAACGGGCGTAAGCCTCGGCAAAACTAGAAGAAGAAAATATATAAATCAATTTATCCGACTCGTTTCTTTTTTTCCAAGTCTCGTAAACCATTTTAGAATAAAAATCCAACATACGTTGTTTATCCGACTCCAATCCTGATTTTATCACTTCATTTTCATTAATCTGACTCTCAATATACCTCACTTCATTCGTGAGAGATTCGATCATCTCTTTTCCCTTAACAATTTTTTGATTAATGATCGTGACTTTTTGTACGGTAGCCGATCTGTCATTACGGGCATTCTCTAGCAATTTATTCAAATAGGCAATTTCTTTCTCTGTCTTTTCATTCTTCTTTTTTATCGCATCAATCGATTGCGAATAAGAACATGCAAAAGAAAACAAGAAAATAAATACCAATATGTTGCGAAAAACACCCATGCTAATACATTCTTTTATATTTACTCGATATCTTGAAATTAGATGAAACTTCCACGTCAAATTCTAAACGATCGAAATTCAACTCCACTTCCCAATTAACCGTATCCGAAAAAGCTTTAAATACTATTTTTCCCGGAAATAGATGACCGTCAAAATCTTTTATTTTCTTGTATTGCACGCTCATTCCTACATTTTCTTCCAAATCTTCAATAGACACGGCATTTGGACGGAAACAATCCGGATTGATATGTATCTTTTGCAATACTAGAGAAAATTCTTTATTCTTTTTCCGTTTCTTATATAACTTCCTTAATTTTCTCCCTAAGGCTTTCTCCTCTAAAGTATACAAAACATAGTCACTATCTGTCTTGTCTAACTTATAGCGTCTACCTCTATCTACTTCCGTGGTACATGATTCAAAATCAAAGAACTGATTCGTAAGAATCCTTTGAAAACAATCAAAAGTTAGTCCTACATCAAAACGCTCTGCGAAATAACTATAATCCGAAATAAAATATTTCTTTTCCCTTGGACTTACAAATTTCACGCTATCGGGAGTCAATAACAACCTAGCCACATCCACTCCCAAAGGACCACTAACAGAAACCCAAATAAAACTATCTCGTTGTATTCTTAAAATAGCCTTCAAGTCATGGGAAGTTTTGTTATCCTTCAATGTTAAATCAACTTTCTTAGCGTATATTGTATTATATTCCAATTCATTGGAATTTATATTCTTGAATAATTTTCCTTCTGTTATATTCGGTAAATCCCTGTGATTTTCAACCACATGCTTCACAGACTTACACGACACCAAAGACAACAAAACCAATAAAACTACAAAACTACTTCTCATGATCTACCGATAAACCATTCTCTATCTTATTCTTTAAATCACCACAATCTTCATCACCCAACTCCAATGCTTTCTGCCACATTTTAACAGCTTCTTCCTTCTCACCATTCATATACAAAATATCGCCATAATGCTCGTATAAAACACCACTCGGATTCTTATCATTCTCTATCGCCGAACGAATATAAAATTTGGCCAGAGAATAATTCTTACGTTTAAATAATACCCAAGCGTAAGTATCCAGAAATGTCGAGTTATTCGGATCAGCACTAATCGCTATTGAAATCATTTTTTCAGCTTTATCCAAATGCTCGTCACGTAAAGAAAGATAATAACTATAATTATTCAACGTCATTATATCACCCGGATTTATCAATAAAGTGCTATCAAACATAGCGAAAGCCTCTTTTACATTCCCCTGTTTATAATAAGCCTCTCCCAAATAAGCAAATAACTGAGCTTTAATAGGTGAATTATCCGGAGCTAAAGCAAGTCCCTGTTTAAGATAATCCATTGCCTTAGTGTAATCGTTACGTATCAACAAAGGCAAACTGATCATGACATACGGCAACGGTTCGTTAGGAAAATAATTCAAACATTCCAACCCGCCATTATACATAGCAGCCGTGTCCTCCAACTGGTTATACATCATTAACAACTCTTCCCAAACCAGATAATTGTTCTTCTCTTTTGAAATAAGAAATTCCAATTCACCCCTACATTCTTCCAATCTATTCGTCCGTTTCAGAAAATCGGCATTCAAAGTTCTGACAGCTATATCATCGTGATATTTATCCAATAAAAGCTGAAGATAAGAGTAAATATGATCCAGTGAAAGATTCAATTCATTCTGGTTAACCAACAATTTCAACAAATATTGAACTTTCAACCCATTGTCTACCTTGTCATTCAATAAAGCTGAATGAATATATTTCTCGGTATTGAGCGTATCATTCTTCGTTCGATAATAATCAGCTAAATAAAGTTGAACAAAACCATTATTCGGATCTTGTTTTACAATCTTATTCAACAATTGAAGTCCCTTTTTCTCTTGATCATGTGATAAATACAATTCAGCCAATAAACCTAAATAATCCGTCTTTTCCGGGTATTTTTTCACGAGTTTCATAATCTCGGCCGAAGCATTCTTCACATTATCCAGTTTAGAATATAATTTAGCTTTCTCTATAATAACAGGTTCACTCACTCCAAACTGCTTCTCATAACGATTCAACACGTCTATCGCTTTCTCCCACTTCTCAACTGAAGAATACAAATCAGTTTCAATGATATAGAAATCTTCCCTGTCAGGATGCAACTTAATCAGATTGTCATATATTTTACAGGCCTCTTCAACCATTGATTTTTTCTGTAAAATATTAGCCAATAATAAATTATACCATATATTCATCGGTTCCAATTCCACCGCTTCCCGCATGAGTTGTAAAGGAAGATTATAATCATTACCAAGTGCTAGAATACTGGATAACTCGTAACGTACCGCCGCACTCTGGTTGTAAATCTTCATACATTGGTCAAAGTAAGCGATAGCCGACTTCAAATCCCCCAATATTTTACAACGAACACCTTCCATGAAAGCATAATCGAATTGTACTTTAGCTTCTCCTTCCAAAGTAGATACTACTGCTTTCTTCTTATCAGCAAAGACCTCAACGGTACATAAAAGCAATAAAATAATAAATAATGATCGACCTAGTTTAGTCATTATAAACGATTTATTGTTTACCCGTGTGACCGAAACCTCCTCCCCCTCTTTCAGTTTCATTCAACGTTTCAACCTCTATTAATTCCGCTTGTTCCACTTTATTTATCACCATTTGGCATATTCTATCCCCGTCATTGATCTGGGTTACTTCATGAGATAAATTCACCAGAATCACCCCGATCTCTCCCCTATAATCTGCATCAATCGTTCCCGGAGTATTCAGTAAAGTAATACCCTCGTTTAAAGCCAAACCACTTCTCGGACGCATCTGGGCCTCGTAACCATCAGGCAGTTCTATAAATAACCCTGTCGGAACAAGTTTTCTTTCCAACGATTTCAACATGATAGGTTCATCAATATTTGCCCGTATATCCATACCAGCAGACGATTTTGTCTTATATTCCGGAAGCGCATGCTTCGACTTGTTCACGATTTTAATCTTCATTTTTACTCTAAATTTGTGTGTTAATCACGCCATTACCTGCGTTTCATAAATTGCGCTAAGATAGCTATTTTTTATGAATTAACCCGTACATGAAACCTTTTGTCAATAAAAAACTCATCTCTCTTCTCACAAAAATATACACGAAGAGTACAAATAACGGTAAACGTGCTAAACAAGTTACCAAATTGTTATCAAATTTTATGTATCGACCGACAAAATAGAATAATAAACAAATCACAAAATAGAAAATGATCTTCGGTATATCGTAATTGATCTTATAAAAATGTCTTCCGAGGATAAATGATATAATTGTCATCACCAAAAAACAAGCGAATACTGAATAAGCGGAAGCCATGAAACCGATCTTCGGCAAGAATATGACATTTCCCGCAATCGTGATCACGCAGCCGATAATAGCCATATAAGCCCCGTATATCGTTTTATCCGTCAATTTATACCACAAGGATAAAGAATAATAAATTCCCTGGAACAAATTAGCCATAAGCACCCAAGGTAATATAACTAATCCGCTAAAGAATTCTTTATCCAGAAAATATTTCAACAGGTCCAGAAAATACATCACCCCTAGAAAAATCATTAATCCAAACCCAGTAAAATAAAGTAAAACATCCTCATATACTTTCTTTGAATCATTATTTTTGGCATAATTGAAAAAGAATGGTTCAAAAGCAAAACGAAAACCTTGCGTAAAAATATACATGATTAAAGCCAACTTATAACTAGCTCCATAAATACCAGTAATTGCCAAAGATGCTTCTCCTTCTCCCAATATTTTAGGCATCAATATTTTATCTCCTTGCAAATTTATAATACCAGCGACACTCACAATCAATATCGGATAAGAATAGTTCAGGATTTCTTTCAACAAAGAGAATGAGAAAATAAATTTAAACCTAAAGATATAGGGTAATAACATTAAAAACGTAAAAGTAGAAGCTATTAAATAGGAAACAAATATATAAACAACTCCCCCGTCAACCTGGTAAAAAGGAACTGAAATTCCTCTCTTTTCCAAAAAAGGACAGAGTAAATAGAAAAATAGATTCAGTCCTACATTAATCAATATATTCACAAACTTAATTACTCCAAAACGAAGTGCTTTACCCTCCATTCTCAATAAAGCGAATGGCAAAGTACTAATCACGTCTATAAAGATCGTTACAATCAATAAAACGAAGTAAATCGGGTGGTTTCCTATTTCAAGAAAATTGACTATTTGAGGAAGAAAAGAAAAAGAGAGTATTAAAAATATTGTAGACGTAAAAAGTAACGAACTAAGTAAGGTAGAAAAAACTTTATCTTTATTCTCTTTAGTTGCAAAGCGGAAGAACCCCGTTTCTGTTCCATAAGTCAACAATACAACTAATAAAGCAACATATCCCATTAAATTAGTAGATATCCCATTATCAACAGGTGAAAGTACCCTAGTATATAGTGGCACTAGCAACCAATTAATAAATCGTCCAAGTATCGTTGAAAAACCATAAATCACGGTTTCTCCCATAAGTTTCTTCAAAGGATTCATATATGCTCTCTTTTTATTACATGTGATTTATCTGACAAAAGTAACAAGTTCCAAACAACAATATCATATATATATTATCTTTTATTTTTTTAAAAAGAAATATGAGTATAATGATAGGCTGTGAGTTCTTGGTATAAAAATAATAGGATTCGTTTGTTTTAATCGTTATTCTATATAAAGAGAGGGGTTATTCACAAGTTATAAAGTTATTAATTATTGATAATGAGATTCTTTTTTTAGTTATCCACAATTGTTAGTAAAATGGACTTTGAAAAAGTATCCTGTGAAATTCATGAGAATTGATGTTAGTATTTTGTAGAAATGAATTGGAATAATTTGAACAACTATTCTTGCATTTTTTAATTCAATTATTACTTGAATTTGAAATTGAGAAATCAAAATAAAGTTATTCTTTTTAGTTCTTTTTTAATTCACAATGATTACACGAGATACTAACAGTTACTAACAATTGAAAATGGAGAATTGATAATTGAAAATTATTTGGGTATGGATAAAAAAAATAGGGAACTTTTGTTCCCTATTTATCTATTATATAAGGTTTTCCTTATTTCATTTTTTCTATGGTGGAAGTGGTTGAATAACCTTCTATAAAGTCAATCGTGACTACCTCTCCCCCTTTGTTTTTGACGATGTTATAACCGACAATATCCTCAGGTTTATAATCACCTCCTTTTACTAACACGTCCGGTTGAATGAATTCAATCAGATCACGAGGAGTATCCGTATCAAAAAGAATTACTTCATCCACAAATATCAGAGAAGCTAACAATAACGCACGGGCTTTTTCATCATTCACGGGTCTGGAATCACCTTTTAACCGTTTTACAGAAGCATCCGTGTTTAACCCGATGATTAATTTGGTACCTAGGGATCGGGCTTTTGCCAGGTATTCGATATGTCCTTTATGAAGAATATCAAAACAACCGTTCGTGAAAACAATTTTGTCATTCTTAAATTTCCACAAGTTTAAGATATTTGATGCTTCTTCTGCCGAGTAGGCGATTTTTTTCTCGATAAATGGTAAATAGTCCATGTTCATGTCAGATAAGTTTGTTAGTAGCTGTGTCTGGGAAAACGAGTGTTGGTTTGTGTGATTTAGCTTCCTCGAAATCCATGGAAGCATACGAGATGATAATAACAACATCACCCACGGCACATTTGCGTGCTGCCGGACCGTTCAAGCAAATAATACCTGAATTTCGTTCACCTTTGATGATATAGGTTTCGAATCTCTCACCATTATTAATATTCACGATCTGAACTTTTTCGTTTTCGATCATATTTGCCGCTTCTAACAAAGCTTCATCAATGGTGATACTACCTACATACTGAAGATTGGCTTCAGTAACGGTTACTTTATGAAGTTTAGATTTTACTACTTCTATAAACATCTTTGCGTTAGTTTGATATACGTTTAAAATACAATATTATCAATTAATCGGATTTTTCCGGCATGAACCGCTATACATCCGACCTTTACGTTGTTCTCTTTCCAATCCTGAATGGGCTTTAATTCCGTGTCATCCACGATTTCAAAGTATTCGGTTTCCAAATAGGGGTTTTTATTGATTTCGTCTACTACCCATTTTTTCAATTCTTCCACGTTCATTTGGAAAGTCAAGCGGGTAGCCTCGTCCAGTACTTTATGGATATGCGGGGCATTTTTCCGGTATTCCGGTTCGAGTAAGGTATTCCGGGAACTCATCGCAAGTCCGTCACTTTCGCGAATAATAGGACAGGGAACGATTTCCAGGTTGTAATGCAATTGTTTTACCATATTTTTGATGACGGCCACCTGCTGAAAATCTTTCATACCGAAATAGGCCCGGTGTGGTTGAACTGCATCAAATAATTTGCTTACTATTTGTCCTACCCCGTTGAAATGTCCCGGGCGTTTTGCTCCTTCCATAACGCTTTCCACGTATCCGAAATTAAAGACACGAGTATCTTCTTCCGGATACATTTCTTCCACACTGGGAGCAAATACGTAGTCGCATCCATTTTTTTCGAGTAAAGCGACATCTTTATCCAGAGTACGGGGATAACGTTTCAGATCTTCTTTATCATTAAACTGCGTCGGGTTGACAAATACGCTGACAACAGCTATATCATTTTCTTGCTTACATGCTTTCACGAGGGATATATGTCCTTCGTGCAGTGCACCCATCGTAGGTACTAAACCCACCGTTTTCCCTTCACTTTTCAACTTCTCGACAACGGTGCTTAATTCCGTTTTCTTAGTTATAATATTCATGCTTATATTCTTGAAAATACGGGGTGCAAGTTTACAAACTATTTTCGATATAACGCAAAATTGAAAGTTGAAAATTCAAAATGATTATTTAAATAGTGAATGAATATTGGCGTGTATAGACGAGAGAGCGTCCAGCAACTCGTTGTGGGAAACGCCTTCGCGCATCACTATAAGAACCGTATCATCTCCCCCGATAGTACCCAATACTTCAAAATAATTTTCATTATCAATAAGTACAGTCACAGCTTTTGCGTATCCCGGAAGAGTTTTCATTACAGCGATATTACCGGAGAAATCGATGCTTGATATAGCGTCTGTCACTATGGTAGAAGCTTTTTCATCGGCTTGCTCGTTCTGAATACTGTCCGGAATGATATATATGTAGCCTTTATCTTTATGAGGTATTTTAGCCACTCTCATAAATTTGAGGTCGCGTGATAATGTACTTTGTGTCGCTTCTACGTTTAACTCTTTCAGTCTGAATAATAATTCTTCCTGCGAACATATTTGTTCGTTTTCAATAAGCTTTCGAATGGCCAACAGGCGTTTCGTTTTATTTCTCATAGATGTTTATATTACACCTCACAAAGTTAGGGAAAATTGTTCTATATTCAATGAGGCTATAAAATATAAATGTTGACCGTTTTATGTCTGGCCTTCTATTATTATTCGAGAGTAATCGAGCCGTGGCCTATGGTTGGGCTATCCTTTCTCTTGATCAAGAACGTAACAACTACACATCACCAACATAGCATAGACACACATTTGGGTTTATGTTACGTTGGTGTCGTGTAGGGATTTCCTTATTGTTCCAGTGAAGCGATTGAGAAGAGATAGCCGAGGTAGATCTTATCTCAAAGAATATTTCATATAAACTTGGGTTTGGATGAAATTTAGACAGGCTCTTAAAGGATTAATTATCTTTGGGAAAACCTTAGTATTACTTTTAATATATTTTTCTCATAAATATGCTTTGTAAATTCATATATTCGCCATATTTTTGCATAAAATTTAATTTATAGTTGACTGATTGAATAAATATGCATGAATTAAAGAAAGCCCGTTTGGTTTTAGAGGACGGGACAGTTTACGAGGGAACTTCCTTTGGTTACGAGAAATCGGTGTCCGGGGAAGTTGTTTTTTATACGGCAATGACCGGTTATCCGGAGAGTCTTACAGATCCTTCCTATAAGGGACAGATATTGGTCCCGACCTATCCCATGATCGGGAATTACGGAGTCCCGGTAGATGACGAGCGAGACGGGATATCGAAGTTCTTCGAATCGGACAAAATCCACTGTAAGGCACTGGTCATTTCGGATTACTCTTCCCAGTATAGTCATTGGAATTCACAAAAAAGTCTCGGAGATTGGTTAAAAGAACAACAGATTCCGGGGCTTTTTGGTATAGATACCCGGGCATTAACTCAGAAATTGAGGGATAGTGGTGCTATGTTAGGTAAGATTCTGTTTGACGAGGAAGACGTGCCTTTTTATGACCCGAATAAAGATAACATTGTTGCCGAGGTTTCCACTAAGAGAGTTATGGAATATGGAAACGGGAAGTATAAAGTTGTCCTTGTAGACTGCGGTGTGAAGAATAATATCTTGCGATGCTTGTTAAAACGGGATGTGACGGTGAAACGGGTACCTTGGAATTATGATTTCACGAAGGAAAAATTTGATGGAATTTTCCTTTCGAACGGGCCGGGTGATCCTTCTCTTTGTGTGGAAACAATAGAACATATCCGGAAGGCATTGAAGGGAAACACGCCTATCATGGGTATTTGTTTGGGCAATCAACTAATGGCACGAGCAGCCGGAGCTTCGACCTACAAGCTTAAATACGGGCATAGAAGCCATAATCAACCCGTGATGAATCCGGGAGGAACCCGTTGTTATATCACCTCTCAAAATCATGGATTTGCGATTGATGAAAATACACTTCCTGCTGATTGGGAGCCGCTTTTCGTGAATGTGAATGACGGTACGAATGAAGGTATTCGCCATAAAAAGAAACCTTTCTTTTCAGCTCAGTTTCACCCAGAAGCGTCAAGTGGTCCGGTAGACACGGAGTTTTTGTTCGATAATTTTATTGAAGCGATGAAATTATCCAATAAATCAGTTTAGAATTTAAAATTTAGAATTTGAAATGAAGATAAAAAAGGTTTTGCTATTAGGGTCAGGGGCATTAAAGATAGGGGAAGCCGGGGAATTTGATTATTCCGGTTCGCAAGCATTAAAGGCTCTTCGGGAAGAGGGGATTTATAGTGTGTTGATAAACCCGAATATTGCCACGGTACAAACATCCGAGGGGGTAGCTGATAAGATATATTATTTGCCTGTCACGCCGGAATTCGTGGAGCAAGTAATCGAAAAAGAACGTCCTGAAGGAATTTTACTCTCTTTCGGGGGACAGACAGCGTTGAATTGTGGGGTGGCTCTATATAAATCGGGAGTATTGAAAAAATATAATGTACAGGTGTTAGGTACGCCTGTACAAGCGATTATCGACACGGAAGACCGGGAGATATTCGCGGGTAAATTGGCCGAAATAGATGTCAAAACGCCAAGAAGTATTGCGGCCAGTAATATGGAAGAAGCGTTTGCCGCAGTCGATAAACTGGGATTTCCGGTAATTATTCGAGCAGCATATACTTTGGGAGGTTTGGGTTCCGGTTTCTGTTCTAACAAAGAGGAATTGGAAAGATTGGCTGGTAGTGCTTTTTCTTACTCTCCTCAGGTTTTGGTAGAAGAATCGTTGAAAGGCTGGAAAGAAGTTGAATATGAAGTAGTAAGAGATAAGTATGATAATTGCATCACGGTTTGCAACATGGAAAACTTCGATCCGCTGGGGATTCATACCGGAGAAAGTATCGTCGTGGCTCCTTCACAGACATTAAGTAATAGCGAGTATCATAAATTGAGATCAATAGCCATAAAGATTATCCGTCATATCGGGATCGTGGGAGAGTGTAACGTGCAATATGCCTTGGACCCGAATTCAGAGGATTACCGGGTGATCGAGGTGAATGCCCGTCTCTCTCGTTCCAGCGCGTTGGCATCCAAGGCAACTGGCTATCCATTGGCTTTTGTTGCCGCGAAGTTAGGTATGGGATATGGTCTACACGAGATCAAGAATTCGGTAACTAAGGTAACGACAGCTTGTTTTGAACCGGCACTGGATTATGTGGTATGTAAAATACCGCGTTGGGATTTGAATAAATTCGAGGGGGTTTCCAAGGTGATCGGTTCTTCCATGAAGAGTGTGGGAGAGATTATGGCGATCGGGCGTTCTTTCGAGGAAGCGATTCAGAAAGGTATCCGGATGATCGGGCAGGGAATGCACGGGTTCGTGGGGAATATTCTAAAAGCGAAAGATATTGACGAGGAACTGGAGAACCCAACGGATGCCCGGATATTTGCCATAGCGGATGCTTTTGATAAGGGGTATAGCGTGGAGAAAATTCATGACTTGACTAAAATAGACCTTTGGTTCTTACAGCGTTTGGAGAATATCCACTTGTTGAAAGAAGAATTACTGAAATTCGATAAAGAAACGGATGTAAGCGAGTGCCTCTTACGGAAGGCAAAACAATATGGATTTTCGGATTTTCAGATCGGACGGTTGACCGTGAAAAATGCTTCGTTGTCACATCACGAGAAGATGTTGCGAATACGGGAATATCGGAAAAAATTGGGAATACTTCCTTGTGTGAAACAGATTGATACGTTGGCAGGTGAATATCCGGCCATGACGAATTATTTGTATGTTACATACAACGGGACAGAAAATGACGTGAAATACGAGCATGACGGACGTTCCGTGATCGTGTTGGGTTCCGGGGCTTATCGTATCGGTAGTAGCGTGGAATTTGATTGGTGTGGAGTAAGTGCTTTGAATACGATTCGAAAAGCCGGTTATCGTTCAGTCATGATCAATTATAATCCTGAAACGGTGAGTACGGATTATGATACTTGTGACCGTCTCTATTTTGATGAACTATCTTTCGAGCGGGTAATGGATATTGTTGAATTGGAGGAACCGAAAGGAGTGATTGTTTCCACGGGAGGACAGATCCCGAATAACTTGGCCATGCGGTTGTACGGACAGCATGTGAATATACTGGGAACTTCTCCCGAATCTATTGACCGAGCAGAAGATCGTCAGAAATTTTCTACCATGTGTGACGAGTTGGGTATTGATCAGCCACGCTGGAGTGAATTAACAAGTATAGAGGACATTTATCGTTTCGTGGATACCGTGGGCTTCCCCGTGTTAATTCGTCCTTCTTACGTGCTCTCAGGGGCTGCAATGAATGTGGTATCGAATAAAGATGAATTGTTGCATTTTCTGGAACTGGCAGCAGAGGTTTCGAAGGATCATCCGGTTGTCGTGTCCGAGTTTATCGAGCAGGCCAAAGAGGTGGAGATTGATGCCGTGGCGCAGGAAGGCGAAATTAAGGCTTACGCGATCAGCGAACACGTTGAATTCGCTGGAGTTCATTCGGGGGATGCCACGATTGTGTTTCCAGCACAGAAACTTTATGTGGAGACGATTCGCCGGATCAAGAAGATTGCCCGTTCTATTGCGAAAGAGTTGAATATATCGGGTCCTTTCAACATGCAATTCTTGGCAAAAGATAACGATATTAAGGTGATCGAGTGTAATTTACGGGCTTCGAGAAGTTTTCCTTTCGTGTCAAAAGTATTAAAATATAATTTTATTGACATGGCTACCCGGATTATGCTGGGTGAAAAGGTGGAGGCTTTGAATAAGTCGGTATTCGATTTGGATTACGTGGGAGTAAAGGCTTCACAATTCTCTTTCGCCCGGCTTTTAAAGGCCGATCCGGTGTTGGGTGTGGATATGGCGTCTACGGGGGAAGTGGGTTGTATCGGGGAAAATTATTACGAGGCGATACTGAAGAGTATGCTTTCTGTGGGACATCGTATCCCGAAGAAAAATATACTGATCTCTTCTGGTCCGACTCGCTCTAAAGTGGAATTAATCAATTCAACCCGGATGTTGATAGAAAAGGGATATAACATTTACTGCACGGAAGGAACGGCCAAGTTCTTTAAAGAGAATAATATTGATACTAAAATTCTTTACTGGCCGGATGAAGATAAGGAACCGAATATCATGGAATATTTGCATGACCGGAAAATTGATCTGGTTATCAATATCCCGAAAAACCACACGAAAAGGGAGTTGGATAATGGTTATAAAATCCGTCGTGCTGCCGTGGACTATAACATCCCGCTGATCACGAATGCCCGTTTGGCTAGTGCCTTTATTTACGCTATTTGTAAAGTTGATCCCACGGAGATTGCGATCAAGAGTTGGGATGAATACTAGAAAGTTAAAAGTTTAACAACAGTGTAAAGTTGTTTCTGTGTAGTTAAGAATCTCATGAGTGTTTTTAGTATGAAAAGGGACTGTCTGTCAGGAGAGTCCCTTTTCATGATTAAAATTGTCTTTTGGGATTTTATAGTTATTGAATCATGTGATTTTAGGACTACTGCATCATGTAAAAATCTATGAGAAGGTAAAAGAAAAGGAGATCGGTCGGGACATGAAGTGTTTTGTCCATGTCGGATCTGATTTTGGTATAGGCTTTTTTGATGTTTTTATGAATTTGGGAATAAGTTACGTTTAATTCGTCGGATATTTCCGAATATTCTTTTCCTTCCAATTTCATTTTTATAATCTGTTTTTGCAAATCCGATAAGTTTTCCATGCTTAGGTTCAATCGTATCAACAGATCGTCGTATGTTGTGTCGTATTCAGATGTCGTACTGAAAATCAAGGATTCAAAGTATTTCAAATTGTTACGGTCGATTACGTTTTTATGCCTGAGAAAACTGATACAACGGTTTTTCGTCATGGCTAAAAGATAATGTTTCGTGTTTGTTTCTTCCGGCAGCGTTTTATATTTCTCGAAAAAATTGATAAAAACATCCTGAACCAGATCTTGCGCTTCATCTGAGTCCATAATATAGTGGTAAGCAAAGTTATATATATCACTATAATAGCATTTGAAAATGTTTTCAAATTCTCTTTCGGACATTTTTAATGTTATTAAATTCCTTATTTTCTGACAATATGAGCAGAACAAATATATGAGATTATATTTTAAATGGAAAAAAATAAAAAAAAAATGACAGAAGGGGGACCCATTTTTCGAGATATGCGTCTTTTGTATAAAAAGATATAATTTTATGCAGGTAGATTGGAGTAAATTATTTTCGTATATAAACAAGGGTGCGGATAGGGACACGATCATAGAGGTCGAGAATTGGAGGAAGAAAGATGTTCGAAATGAAGATTTTTACCGGCGGGTATGTGACTATTATAAGAATAGTCCGACTCACAACGAGTCTTTTTCCGAGGAACAGTTAACGGAATTCTACTCGAAGATGCAGAAGAGTAGAAAACGTAAAAATCAGCGTGTTTTATGGCGTCGGATGACAGTTGCGGCATCAGTGATATTGTTGCTTTCGTTGGGTACCTGGTTGTATTATGATACGAATATTTTTGAAGAAAAGAAGATGCAGGTTGCCATGTCCGGTTATAATAATACTGAATCGGTGATTGTGGTAACTGGTGACGGGAATAAATTTACCATGGGACAATTGAATCCGAAAGTAGCTCGGCAGGTTTCCGAAAATAAGTTAGCTTATTCGGTATCTGATTCTGTCGAGACATTGGATACGGCGAAAATAGAAAAACAAATTCAGTATCACACGATTATTGTACCGAGAGGAAAAACTTTTGAAGTTGTTCTGTCGGACGGGACTTTTGTATTGCTTAGTCCATCAAGTGAATTGACCTATCCGGTGCAATTTGATGCTTCTTTTACACGTGAAGTGACTCTTCAGGGAGAAGCTTATTTTGAAGTAACAAAATCTTCTAATCGTTTCGTGGTAAACACGAATCATATGAAATTGCAGGTATACGGAACTACCTTCAATGTCCTTTCGCGGAATGATTCACCCGATGAGGCTGTTTTGTTGGAGGGAGTTGTTGGAATCACTCCTACAAACTCGTTAAACGGGAAAGAGACGGTGCTTCGTCCCGGAGACAAATCTTCCGTGGATCAATCGGGACTGGTTTCGGTCGTGCAATCGGATTTGGCGGAATATATTGCGAAACGCAACGGTTATATTCTTTTTAACGGGAAGACAATAAAGGAAATTATTCACACCCTTGAATTGTACTACGATGTTGATTTTATAACCAAAAATACAGTTTTGGATAAAAAGGAATATGTGTTTTCTGTGAAACAGGATGTATCGCTTCGTGATGCATTAAATATGATAGAGGGCGTTTCGGATGTCAAATTTGTAATTGACGGGAAGGAGGTGAAAATAACGTCAAGATAAAGTAATCCTTTAAAAATAAACAAGATGCCCATGTATTTATGAGCATCCTGGAGTTAAATTAATGGTTCAGATATTTTCGACACATATGAACCGATTAATTACATTAAATATTTAAAACAAAGTTATGAAAAAAAATTTACTATTTCACAATGGTGGTGGTTCTTTCTGTAAGTTGTGCCTTGTGGTATGTTTGCTGTTAGGATTTACGAATGTCCATGCTCAAGATGTTACTTCTAAAAGAGTTACGCTTGATCAGAGGAATACTCCATTAATTGATGTATTATTAGAGATTCAGAAACAAACGGGAGTTAACTTTGCCTATGAGAAGGCACAATTGGAACAATTTAAGCCGGTAACAATCAAAGTTCAACAAACAACCTTAAAAGAGGTGTTGGATGTAATTTTTAAAGATTCGGGTTTTACTTACAAGATCACGGGGAATAATATAGCTATTGTCCGGCAACAAGAAGTAAAGAGTACACCGATGAGTACAATTAGTGGTAAGGTTACTGATGATAAGGGAAATCCTATTCCTGGGGCAACTGTAATTATTCATGGAACGACTCAAGGTGTTGCTACTGATATAGATGGTAAATACACGCTTACCGTGAGGCCGGATGATATATTACAAATTTCTTTCATCGGTTATAAAACGGAAACAGTGCCGGTTAAAGGGAAAACACGGCTAAATATAGCGTTAAACCCCACGGCGGAAAATATAGAAGAAGTGACTGTCGTGGCTTTCGGAACACAGAAGAAAGAAAGCGTAGTATCAGCGATCTCTACCGTTCGCCCGATGGATTTGAAATCTTCAAGCAGTGATTTGACAACGAGTTTTGCCGGTCGAATCCCCGGTATGATTGCTTGGCAGACAGGAGGTATCCCGGGAGCGTTGACGGAAGAGGAGATGAACACGAAATTTTATATCCGTGGTATTACTTCTTTTCAAACGGGAGCGAATATAGATCCGTTGATATTGATTGACGGGGTAGAATCTTCCAAACTGGATTTGTCGCGTATAGCTCCAGAAGATATTGAAACTTTTTCCGTGTTGAAGGATGCATCAGCCACGGCCATGTACGGTGCGCGTGGTGCGAATGGCGTAATTATGGTGACCACGAAGAAAGGAGAAGAAGGAAGTGTTTATGCTTCAGCTCGCTACGAGGCTGTTTTTTCTATGCCAACGAAAGAGATTGACGTGGTAGATCCGATTACGTATATGAGAATGTATAATCAGGCTGGAGTCGGACGTGGTCAGTTATCAACACCCAAGTATAGCGAGGAAGTCATTAATCGTACGGCTTCCGGTAAATATCCTTCCTGGGTTTACCCGGCGAATGACTGGTATAATCTCATGTTTAAAAATTATAATGTGAATCACCACGCTGGGATTAGTATTCGCGGAGGATCAAAAGTGATTCAGTATTATACTTCCGTGAATTACGTCCGGGATATGGGTATGCTGAAGACGGATAAATTGAATGATTTTGATTGTAATATTTCGAATAATCAAACATCATTCCGTGCGAATTTAAATATTGACTTGAAAGCCGGTATTAAATTATTGATCAATTCATCGGCAACGTTAGATAAATACCATGGTCCATTAACCAATATGACTGCAGCCTATGGTTTGGCTTTTGCGGCTTCTCCAGTGGATTTCGCTCCTCTCTATCCGGGGGATAGTTATTATAATTGGCCGCATTTACGCTTCGGAACAACGGAAGCTAGTGCAACCAATCCATACATGTTGTTGCACCAAGGATATACGGAAAGAACGCGTTATTCGACAAGTAACCGGGCTGAATATATTCATAATTTGTCATCGTTGCTTAAAGGGCTTGAATTGCGGGCAAGCGTATCCTGGGTTCAATCCGGTTATTATACTACCTCTTTCGCGACTAGTCCTTACAAATACAGTTTGCTGAATTATGATTTTGAAAAAGGAACGCATACCTTGCGTGCCATAAATCCTGAATACTCTGTTCGTACTTTGTCGGTCAGTGATAACTCTTCAACAACACAAACGCAGGTAACTTATGAAGCTCGTCTCTTGCATACGGCCGCTTGGAAAGATCACCAGACTTCATTGACCGGGGTATTTCAAATGCAGGAGAAGACGTTCACCCCGATTCAAAGTGTTCTGAACGGTATGCCTCAACGAAATTTGACATTCTCTATGCGTGGTAGTTACGGATACAAAGACCGTTATTTTATTGAAGGTAGCTTCGGGTATAACGGATCGGAGCGTTTTGCCGAAGATAATCGAATGGGATTTTTCCCGGCTGGGGGGGTGGCTTGGGTGGCTTCGAGTGAGCCTTTCATGCAATCCATTTCAAAATGGCTTTCCTATTTGAAATTCAGGGCATCTTATGGTCAGGTCGGTAATGACGGTATCGTGTCAACCCCGCGTTTCGTATTCTTACCGACAATAGAAAGAGCGTCAACCAAATATCAAGATCCACAACCGGGCGGTGGAATGAATTATTACCGTTATCTTATTTCCGCTTACACCAACAATGACATTCAATGGGAAATTGCCGAGCAGCTTAATTTCGGAGTGGAGACCAAAATGTTCGGTGGAATTTTGGAATTTACGTTGGATGCATTTCAGGAAATACGCCATAATGTGATCGGTACGAGAACTACGCTTCCTTCTTCAGCCGGAGTGGAGATTGCTCCTTTGGATAATATCGGAAAGTCTCGTATGAGAGGAATCGATTTTTCAGGAAAAATACAACATGCTTTTTCAAAAGATCTTTGGATGATTTTGAATGGGACATTAACGTATAGTAAATCGGTTTACAAAGAAATCGAAGAGGCTACGGGTAAACCCGATTGGCAACGCATGAAAGGACAGGAAATATCCCAACAAATCGGTTATATCGCCGAGGGGTTGTTTCGTGATCAGGCAGAGATTGATAACTCCCCGACCCAGGGTGGGGACGTGATGCCCGGAGATATACGTTACCGGGATTTGAACGGAGATGGAGTGATTAACGTGGAGGATGCCACCCATATCGGTTTTCCGGAAACTCCACGATTGATTTACGGGTTCCAAGGATTTTTCAACTACAAAAATTTGGAATTTAATATCGCCTTCCAAGGATCGGGTAAACGTTCGTTCTTCATAGATCCCAAAAAAATCTCTCCATTTTCCGGGAATAATGCCATGTTACAAAAAATTTGTGATTCGCATTGGTCAGAAGATAACATGAGTAGCAGACCTTTTTGGCCGCGCCTTTCAACAAAGAATATTATAGCACATAATCCTCAAGAGGATTGGTATAATTCCAATAATGCGGAAGTACGCAAGAGTACTTATTTCATGCGGGAATGTTCGTTTTTGCGTTGCACGCAAATGGAACTGGCATATAACCTGCCCCAGACGTTGATGAATAAGTGGAAATTGCAATACGTGAAACTTTTTGTTCGGGCTAACAATCCGTTTATGATTTCAAATTTCAAAGTTTGGGATGTGGAGCTAGGAGAGAATGGATTTAATTATCCGATACAAAAGAGTTATACAGCTGGTTTAACATTTAGTTTCTGATATTATGAATATAAAAATGAAATATTTGAATTTTGCGACAATCCTTTCATTACTAATCTTAAACGGTTGTAATTACTTGAATGTCGTACCCGAAAACGATATTGAAACGATAGAGACAATATTCGAGAAACGTGAACAGGCAGAAGATTGGATGAAAACATGCCATGTGTTTTTAACGGCACCTGTGACTTCGGTTATGTCTAGTCCTGCTTTTACGGGAGCCGATGAGGTGGTTGCCGGAGAATATGTTAGGAATCAGTATCCTGCCTTTGAAGGATTCTTTATAGGGGATGGTCTGCAAATGTCACAGGAGCCTTATGGCAATGTATGGAAGAACACTCAGTTTTATGCTGCTATCCGTTATTGCAATGTCTTTTTTGAGAATATCGGCCACGTTTATAATATGGAACAGGTTGAAAAAAATATCTGGACGGCAGAGATTAAAGCGTTAAAGGCTCATTATTATTTTGAACTGATGCGTCGTTATGGACCGATTATTTTGGTTCCGGAAAATATAGATGTTAATGCTGACGTGGAGAAAATGCAATTGCCGAGATCTCCTATCGACAGTTGCGTGAATACTATCGTGCGTTTGCTGGATGAGGCCATACCTGTTTTGCCTCCTTTTAATCAAAAAGACATGTCGCACAAGGGGTACTATTGTAAAGAAGGTGCGGCAGCTTTAAAGGCTCAGACGTTGTTGCTTGCTGCTTCCCCCATGTTTAACGGGAATAAGAACTATGCGAATTTTGTCAATAAAGCGGGAGAACATCTTTTTAATTCCGAGTATGACCCGGAAAAATGGAAGAAGGCGGCAGAAGCAACCGAGGAGGCTATCGATATCGCTTTACAGAACGGGAAAAAATTAGTGGAAGGAAATATAAAAGCAACCACGTTGCTTAGTAAAATGGCAGATATTGAATATTCCGTATTGGCGAGAAATTTCGAACATGACGAGGCTTTGCAAATGTTTATGCCGCAAATGTCTAGCACTTCTACATTCTGGTCTTTTAAAACTTTGCCTTATTTCCGAAGTACGGATCCCGACTATGCAACTTCAAATCAAGGGTGTTTCGCACCCAGCATGAAAATGGTGGAATTTTATTACACGAATCATGGATTACCCATAGAGTCGGATAAAGAATGGTCTTATGGTGCCCGTTACCAGATGGGGAAAGAAATTGCTCCGGATTATAGGGATGTAGTTCCTTTGAATATGGATGTATTGAATTTGCATTTAAGACGGGAACCCCGTTTTTATGCTCATATCGCTGCGGACCGTTGTTACTGGCAGATGGGACCGAGTACCACGGATTTAACATTGGTTATGGCCTATCAAGGGGAAAGATTCGGTACTCAGTCTACTGTAATCAATAATTCCGTGCCGCAGAATTTGACCGGTTATTGGATGAAAAAAGGTACCTACACAAACGTAAAGCCGGCTCGTTATGGTGCAGATGGATTAAACGGGAATGTTGCCATTGTATGGCGTTTGGCGGAGCTTTACTTGATGAAAGCCGAGGCTTGGAATGAATATTTGGAAATTCCTGATTATGAACATGTTTATGCGCCATTAAATGAAATACGCAAACGTGCAGGTATCCCGGATCTCGAAACTTCTTGGATAAGTTATTCCAATGAGCCGAATAAAATAAAAACGAAGGCAGGAATGCGGGAAATTATTCGCCGGGAATGGAACATCGAGTTTGCATTTGAAGGAAGACGCTTTTGGAATTTACGCCGTTGGTTGACTGCCGAGCAGGAATTGAACGAACCTCTATACGGTTGGAATATTTTAGGAAATAGTGCCGAGGTATTTTATAACCATTATAGTGAACCTGTTCCTGTATGGAAAAAACGCGCTTTTGCAGCTCCGAGAGATTATTTGTTCCCTCTTCGGGCCGAAGAAGTTTTGAAAACGAATTGTGTACAGAATCCCAATTGGTAATGATCAAGTTAATACGTAATTATGAGAAAATATATTTATTTATTATGCATATTCGCATTGTTTTGCTCATGCGAAAAGAGCGATAACGTATTCAAGGTTAATATTTCACAAGAGAATATACGCCAGATTCGTCCGGTTCCGGGAGGGGCAGTTATGTACTATACTTTGCCTTCCGATCTGGACGTCATGGCGATCCGGGTGCGTTATAAGGATGATTTCAAACAGGAAATCATGCGGGAAGGAAGTTATGCGTGCGATTCATTGCTTTTGCACGGATTTAACGAGGGACGTCAAGGTGTAGAGGCTGTTGTAACGCTTTGCGATCGGAATGGAATTGAATCAGAACCGCTTAAAATTACTTTTGATACGCAGGATTCAGGGCCGTTTGCTTTTTTCAATGAGCTTAAGGTAAAATCGGGTTGGAACGGTTTTTCGATTTCATACAACGTACCGGCAGGAGGGAAGGGAATGGCACACGTGTTTTATGTGGGAGAAAATCCATTGACCCAAGAACCGGACACGTTACTAGTGAAGAGTTTTTCTTTTAAGGCCGGGAAGGATAGCTTGAATTTGAAAACACAACAGGAGGCTTTGGCTCATACCGTGATTGTGCGGACGGAAGATTTCCGGGGATACACGGTAAAACAGCAAATATGGCAAGATGTGAAATCATACAATACGATGAAATTGGATACGGCATTATTTGTGTATTCAGATCCTGAGGGGCTTGGTATAGAAGATAAGACAAACGCCATAAGTAAGAATTATCTGTTTGACGGTGATTTAAAAGGTTTTACGAGTATGGGGGGAACCTCAAATTATATGGGAACTTATATTGCCGGTCCTAACTGTTTTGGAAAAACGTTGTTTGAACTCGATTTGAAAGAGGCAAAACAATTGGCGGGAGTGCGATTTTATACCATATTGAATTTGAGTCGTCCTTTCTTTGGAATTTTTGCTAATGCCTATGAAAACAGAGTACCTTGCGACATCACAATTTATGCCTCGAATGATCGAATTGATTGGGATGAGGTAGGACATTATGACGAACCGAGTGATTTGGATTTCGATTTAAGATGGGCTGCACGTTGCAAAAATAGTAAGTATTTGGATATGGCTTATTCTACTGAGTTGGAAGTGCAACGGGCTGATCCCTGCTATTTATCCATTGATTTCCCGATTATGGAAAAACATTATCAATACGTGAAAGTTGTTGTCAACAAAACTTTTTTTGCCGCAAATGATAATGATTATAATACGGCCCAACATGTGACGTTTCATGAGTTTGAACTTTATGTAGGAAAGGAGTAAATTATGAAATTCAAGATACATTTATTTTTACTATTTGCTGCTTGCTTGGCAATCGGCTGTGAGGATTTGGAAGATACGTATAAGGATTATGCCGGAGACGGGGCGATTCGTTATTTAGGGAAAGCGACGGGTGTATCCGTGCATCCCGGATGGAAACGCCTGTTAGTGAAATGGACGAACAGCGTGGATCCCGCGATTGTCAATGTAAAAGTGCAATGGAATTTGAACGGGGTACGTAAGGATACGTTGCTTGCAAAAGATGTTTCGGAATGTAATATTAAAAATCTGGAAGATGGGAATTATGAAATATCGGTTTTCGGTGTTGATAAGAATGGCAATACTTCCTTGTCTTTGCCCTCGTACGCGAGACCATATACGGAGGAACATGAGGTGATTCGTTCTTTTACACGAGTGGTATCGAAACACGCATATATAAAGGATCGTTTGATCTTGTTTTTTTCAGATTGGCAGAATAATGTTGATTCGGCTTCGTTGAATTATTACACACCGGAAGGAGAATTGGAGCATATCGAGTTAACGGCTGATTTTGTAAAAAATAATAAATACTATTTGTTGCCGAATGCCATTGATCCGACGAAAGAGATTTCGGTTTACAGGAGAGGTCGTGTGGAGGGGTGTGAGGATTTAATTACATTTGATCCGTATATTCTTTTGCATGAAAAATTTTACACAAGTGATTTTAAACAATGGGCAAAAGAGAAATACGGACAAAGCGAGATCACGGATGAGTGGATCAATTCGTTGGATGAATTCGAATTCGATTATAATCTGAATTCTTTTGAAGATTTGTTGAATATGCCTCAATTAAAAACTCTTATCTTGGGGAAAGGGCGATATATGAATGTCGTGCAACAAGATACGGCTTATTCTAAGTTACTCGATATGGAACGTTCTTTATTCACGCTTGATGTCTTGCATGAATTGAATCAGTTGACCGTACACCGTTACAGTAAACATTATTTTCCAAAAGAAGTTCCCGCTTACCTACAAGAAGAGGGTAATAAAAATACCCCTCCTACCGTGGAATTTATGGATGAAAAAGATTGGACGTACCGATGTTTAGAAGATGAGGATAGTAGTTTAGGAGACCTGTTCGATGGTGATGCTGAAACGTTTTGGTATCCGGGAATGAAATCTACGGCACCAGGAACCTATACGATAGAGGTGGATATGCAAGAGGTTAAAAGAATTTCCGGGGTACGGGTTCTGCAAAATTTATTTACCCCTAGAGACCAATTAAGCCGGAGTTTTATGCCCGATGTAATAAAAATTGAATACTCTTTGGATAAATTGCAATGGAGAAGTGCAACTCACGTGGAAACAAACACGATAGGCGTTAGCAATGGAGAAGCAACTTACTTGGATTTCAAAGAGGTTACTGAAGCTCAGTATTTGAGATTTACGCTTTATGATCAAACTTACAGAACTTTTTTTGGCATAAAATTGGCAGGATTAGATGCATATTAATCATGCATCAAGCTATTTTTATGGGTTAATAATCAGAGATTTGATATGAAGAGATGAAAAATAACATTGTTGGATGCGTGTAAAGTGGAGGGAGGCAAGGAATTTTCTTGCCTCCCTGTCTATTGTTCAACTAGTATGGGTATAATAATGTAGGATAGCTCCATCCATATGAGTTCCTTCGTGTGCGAAACAGTCATCCCTTAGCTGAAGTTGAATTTGTCTAGATCATGTCCGGATGGTAAATGTGCGGTGAAAATTGTCTTCTATTGGGTATCTTCAATATAAAATTAACAGAATACAGAGGGGAAAATTGAAGTTTTCTACTCCCCCAAAAGAATTCTTTAAAAGCATTTTATAAATTTGTGCTTGCTTGTTGACTCTACATTATAACGTCATACAGTATTTTCTATTACTTTTGTTTTGAATGCGGTACAAAAAATGAATAGATAAATTGACAAATATGAAGAATAAGAATTTACGAAAGATTCTCTACGTGTGCGCTGTTTTAGTTTTATTGGTGCTCGGAATATATGTCTGGATGAGATCGTCGGGGGGTGGTATTGTTGAGGAGCAGACGTTTACGATCCACGGAAAACAGACGGAGACTTTCGTGTATAATACGAAAACGGAAACACCGAGAATGCTTCACGTGAAGGTGGAGGGAGAATTGGATTGCGATGCGATATTGGTTATAAAAGAGGACGGGGAAGGTAACAGCGTGCGCTTCCGTCGTTCTTTTCCTTTAAAAGCGGGAGAATTGAAGGATCGGGATTTTCAGACATCGTGGACACATTCTGGGATGATTATTGAATTCAAGGCCAATGACTGCGTGGTAAATAATATAAAGATTGTCATAGGGGTGGAGAAGTAATCCCGGATATAGATTTATTTTCTAACTTTGCAAGTTGAAATTAAAACGAATGCAGATGCTAAAAAAATATTGGAAAGACTTTGCCATTTTCTGGGGGCTGTTTATTGTTTTTGTCTTGGGAATATTTTTCTTTTTTTACTTGGTTTCGGCCGGTAAATTAGGTTTTATGCCCACGTTCGAGGAGTTGGAAAACCCAAACAATAAATTTGCCACGGAGATTTATTCTGAAGACGGGAAGATTATAGGAAAGTATTTCGAGGGGAGTGAAAACCGTCGATATATGGATTATCATGATATTCCACAAAGTGTTATTGATGCTTTGATTGCCACGGAGGATGTGCGTTTCTATGATCATAGCGGTATTGACGTGCGCGGGCTGTTCCGCGTGGCTAAAGGAATGGTGACCGGGAATTCTGCGGCCGGAGGGGGGAGTACGATTACTCAGCAGTTGGCAAAGATGCTATTTCCGCGGGAGGCCAATCAGGATTTCGTGGAATTAGCGATGCGTAAATTCCGGGAGTGGGTGATTGCCGTGAAATTGGAAAAAAGTTACACGAAGGAAGAGATCATCACGATGTATCTTAATAAGTTTGACTTTTTGAATTTGGCTGTGGGGATCAATTCTGCGGCTAATATTTATTTTTCGACAACTCCTGACTCGTTACGGGTAGAACAAGCCGCGATGTTGGTGGGAATGGCGAAGAATCCTTCTCTCTTTAATCCGGTACGTCGCCCGGACAAGACTTTGGGACGTCGGAACGTGGTGTTGAGTCAGATGTTGAAATATGATAAGATTTCTCAGGCTGAATTCGATTCTTTGAAAGTATTGCCTTTGGGATTGGATTTCCATAAGGAAGATCATAAGGAAGGTATTGCGACTTATTTCCGTGAATATCTGCGTTTGTATATGACTGCTTCAAAGCCGGAGAAAAAGAATTATAGTCGGTGGAGTAAAGATCAATACGCGGTAGATTCATTGGCTTGGGAAACGAACCCGCTTTATGGGTGGTGTAATAAGAATCTAAAATCGGACGGTTCACATTATAATATTTATGCAGATGGGTTAAAGATTTACACGACATTGGATTCTCGGATGCAGAAATACGCGGAAGAGGCTGTAACAGAACATTTGGGTGGTACTTTGCAACCGACTTTTATGGCCGAGAGAAGTAAAAAAGCTCATCCGCCTTTTTCAAATGATTTAACGGTGGCCGAAATTGATGAAATCTTGAATACTTCTATCAAGCGAACAGAGCGTTATCGTTCCATGAATAAGGCTGGTAAGAGTTTTCAGGAGATAAAGAAAGAATTCCAGAAACCGGTTCCCATGTCTGTTTTCACGTGGAAAGGTGTACGGGATACGACCATGACTCCATTGGATTCGTTGAAACATTATAAATCATTCTTCCGTGCCGGATTTATGGCGATGGAGCCTTCAACGGGGCATATCAAGGCTTACGTGGGTGGCCCCGATTACCGTTATTTCCAGTATGATATGGTAAGTACCGGAAAGCGTCAGATCGGATCGACCATTAAACCGATTCTCTACACGTTGGCCATGCAGGAGGGGCTGGGGCCCTGTGATAAGGTGTTGAACGTGCAGCAAACTTTTGTTTTGCCGGATGGAACAACTTGGACTCCTCGAAATTCTACCGATAAACGGGAAGGGGAGATGGTGACCTTGAAGTGGGGATTAGCGAATTCGGTGAATAATATTTCCGGTTGGGTGTTGAAACAATTTACCCCGGAAGCTGTCGTGCAGATGGCTCATCGGATGGGTATAAGTAGTTTTATAGACCCTGTACCTGCTATTTTCTTGGGTTCCTCGGAGGTTTCCGTGAAAGAAATGGTCGGGGCCTTCTCGATATATGCCAATAAGGGAGTTTATAATGCACCGACGATGGTAACGAAGATCGAAGATAAATATGGAAACGTGTTAGCTAATTTCTACCCGGAATCTCATGAGGTAATTACCGAAAATACAGCTTTCTTGATGGCAAATTTGTTGCAGGGAGTCGTGAATGAAGGTACGGGTATTCGTTTACGCTATCGCTATAAGTTTACTAACCAGATAGGAGGAAAGACGGGTACAACTCAGAATCACTCGGATGGTTGGTTTATCGGTATTACTCCCGATCTCGCCGGAGGAGTATGGGTGGGTGCGGAAGATCGTTCTATTCATTTTCAAAATTTAGCAAATGGTCAGGGGGCTAGCATGGCTCTCCCGATTTGGGCTTTGTTCATGCAAAAAGTGTATGCCGATAAATCCCTTGCCGTTCCGCAGCGTGATTTCGAAAAACCTAATGGTGTGAATAAAGTTCTTGATTGTGCCGACGACCGAGAAGGCGTGGTCACTGAATCCGATTTCGCAGATGAAATTTTTGATTAAAAACAACCAAATTGAATATTGAGAATTAATCATTTTCAATTTTCAGTTTTCAATTTTCAATTGTTATGGCCAAGTCGAAAACGATATATGTTTGTCAAAATTGTGGGGCAAAAGAATCAAAGTGGGTAGGAAAATGTTCCACTTGCGGGGAATGGAATAGTTTTGTGGAGGAGGTGGAAGTTTCCGTGAAGGGAAACCGGACGGCATCTATCGTGGGGGGAAATTCTTCAAGACCCTTGCGGTTATCGGAGGTGAAAACCAATGCTGACGAGCGTATGGATACTGGTGACGGGGAGTTAAACCGGGTGTTAGGAGGAGGTATCGTGCCGGGTTCTATGATCCTGTTGGGAGGGGAACCGGGTATCGGTAAATCGACCTTGGTCTTGCAGTTTGCTTTACACAATCGTTGTGGGAAAGTACTTTACGTGTCAGGAGAGGAAAGTGTATCGCAGATCAAAATGCGGGCGCAGCGTTTGGGAGCCGAGAATGACGATTGTTTGTTCCTTTCGGGGAATTCACTGGAAACCGTGTTGGAACATTCCCGTGCGTTAGAACCTAAATTGTTGATTATTGATTCTATACAAACCTTGGCGACGGAGAGCGTGGATGCTATTCCGGGTAGTTTGTCGCAAATCCGGGAGTGTACGAATGTATTATTACGTTATTCCAAAGAAAATACGATTACCACGATTCTGATCGGGCATATCACGAAAGACGGTCAACTGGCAGGTCCCAAGATTCTGGAACACATGGTGGATACTGTGTTGCAGTTTGAGGGGGATCAACAACACATGTACCGTATTTTGCGATCCATGAAAAACCGTTTCGGATCAACATCCGAAATCGGTATATATGAAATGTTACAGTCCGGGTTGCGTCAGGTGGCTAACCCCTCCGAATTATTATTATCCAACCATGATCAGGATTTAAGTGGCGTGGCCGTTTCTGCTACTATGGAAGGCGTTAGAACTATTTTATTGGAAGTGCAGGCATTGGTAAGCACGGCGGCTTACGGAACGCCCCAACGGTCGGCAACGGGCTTTGATACGCGACGATTGAATATGTTACTGGCGGTACTGGAAAAACGGGTTGGATTCCGCTTGGCGGCGAAGGACGTATTTCTGAACATAGCCGGGGGAATCCGGGTGAGTGATCCGGCTTTGGATCTGGGGGTTGTTATGGCGGTACTCTCTTCAAATATTGATGCCTCGATACCCACAAGCACGGTGTTTGCCGGAGAAGTAGGTTTGTCCGGAGAGATTCGTGCGGTCAGCCGTATAGAGCAACGTATCTTAGAGGCTGAAAAACTGGGTTTCCAACAAATATTCGTTCCGTCAGGAAATAAAAAAGCTTTGACCAAAGTTCCCGCTCATATAAAAGTAAAGTTTGTTTCTCGTGTAGGAGATATTTGCAGGGAATTATTCAGTTAAAAATTTTATTAGATTTTTCGATATACCGACAACGTATTTTGTAATTTCTTAATTGTTTCGTTGGTAATTTTTTTATTGGTATGAGTTTGATTGTTGGTATGAATTTGTATTTTGTTTCTTGATAACAATACTTTATATTTGTCGGAGATCCAATGAAAGAGTAGTATGGATATTTCAGAAGACAAATTTATCCGGCAAATTAATGCAAAAGAGGTTGATGCGTTTCGGATTTTATTCGAGCGTTTTCATAATTATCTGGTGTTGTATGCCATGAGGCGTGTTCATTTACGGGAAGTGGCCGAGGATATGGTGCAGGAAGTATTCGTGGCGATCTGGGAGAGTCCGAAGAAATATAATTCTTTCCATGGATTCCGGGCTTTTCTGTATGATTCCGTGCAGAATCGGTGCTTGGACTACCTGAAACATAAAGCTGTAGAAAATCGCTATGTCGCTTATAGCTTGGCAAATCGGGATGACGAAAGCGAACGGGAATATAATCTGATGCGAGAAGAAATTTACCGGGAATTGTACATTGCAGTTAAAGAGTTGCCCGATCGCTGTCGGCAAGTTTTTGAATTGCACTTACAAGGTAAAAAGAATGAAGAAATAGCCGAGTTACTATCTCTTTCCGTGGAGACTGTCAAGACACATAAAAAGAATGCCGTTCGTTTTTTAAAAGAACGATTGGGTAATTTATTTTTTTTACTGGTTATGGTGAAGGTCATTTAAGAGCCTGTTTAGATTTTTTGTCAGACATACCCTTGTCTGAATTTCATTCAAGTTCATTATTGCGACTATTGAGTGAAAATGGAATAGACTCTAAAATTTTTCATTTTCGTTTACCCCTTTTTCAGGGTCTTGTCGTATGTGGTGCAAAATGAAGAAGCACTATGAATATTTTTGATGAAAGAATAGTTCGATTAATTCGGCTTTATTTGTCGGGAGCCTTGTCCGAAGGGGAACGGCAGGAGTTGGAGCTATGGATTGATCAGAATGATGGAAATCGTCGGTTTTTCGAGGATATGAAACAGGGTAATCGATTTGCAGAGGAGTTCCCGGAGTTTTGTCAGATTGATATGGAAAGAGGTTGGGTGCGGTTTGAACAGCACATCCGGCAAGAGCGTCGTAATTCGTGGAGGCGAGTTTTGAAGTATGTGGCAGCGATTGTTGTTCCCGTGGCGATCGGATTTTCTATTTGGTTATTGAATCGGGAAGAAAAGAATAGTATACTACCAATAAGTGAAATGATCGAACCGGGACAAGTAAAAGCGACTTTGGAACTTCCGGGAGGAAAAACATTAGCTTTAAAAGATATGAAACAAGGGGAGATAGAGGTGGATAAGGGATTGAAAGCCATGCAAACGACCCAAGGGTTGGTGTACGATAGTACGGTTGTCTTGAACGTGGAAGAATTGAAATTCAATACGTTGAAAATTCCCCGGGGAGGAGAGTTCCGGTTAACCTTAGCCGATGGAACCCGGGTAATATTGAATTCTGCCACGCGCCTCAAATATCCCGTGGCATTCGGGCAACGGGAACGAAAAGTCTATTTGGACGGGGAGGCTTATTTCGAGGTCGAAACGGATACTACCCGGCCTTTTTACGTGGTGATGGATAGGATACAAGTACGGGTTTACGGTACATCATTTAACGTGAACACACATCAGGAGAAAGGGATCGAGACGGTTTTGGTGGAAGGGAAAGTTGGAATTAAAACATTTGCTGCCGGGGAGTACGTGTTGAAACCGGGAGAATTGGCCTGCTTCGATAGGAAGAGCGGGACGGTCGAGATTCGGGATGTGGATGCCCGGCAGTACACGGCTTGGACAAGAGGAATTTTCACGTTTGAGGAGGAGACATTGGAACAAATTATGGCAACGCTTTCTTTGTGGTATGACGTGGATGTATTCTACCAGGTGGAGGCCGTCAAGGAACTTCATTTCTCCGGACACTTGGAGCGGTACAAGGAAATTCGGAATATTCTGGATGCGATTACCGAAGCTACGGGGGTGAAATTCTCGATAAAAGAACGAACGATTATCGTTTCACAATAAAAAACGGAAGGTGTTGTAGCACCCTCCGTAAGTTTAACCACCCATAAGTCTTATTGGAGTGAGACTGATGGATAAATAATTTAAACTCTCAATTACAAAAGTATGGAAAAAAATCGAATTTGCTTTCGATCCCCTTTGGGATGGAAGCACAAATTTTGGATGATTATGAGATTATTTCTCTTTTTAATGTGTTTTTTCACGTTCTCACTTTCGGCGAACACGTTTGCTCAACAAGAGCGTGTCAGTCTGAATATGACGGGAGTTACCGTGAAAATGTTGTTGGATGAGATTCAGCGACAAACAGATTTGCATTTTATTTTTAATACCGAACAGACAAATCAATTAGGAAAAGTATCTGTCGATGTAAAAAATGAAACCGTTGAAAATGTGTTGAAACGTCTTTTTGAAGGTACGGATTTGACGTATAGTTTCCGGGATAACATTATCGTGGTGAAACGTCGGGTAGAGTCAGCCGTGCGGCAAGATATGTTTCAGATAGTGGGAAAAGTGACCGACGAAAAGAAACAACCTATGCCGGGAGTGACGGTCAGGTTGGAAGGTTCAACTGTTGGAACGGCAACCAATAGCAAGGGTATATTCACGTTAATGTTACCCGTTCGAAAAGGAGTGTTGGAGTTTTCTTTCGTGGGCTATAAAACTCAAAAAGTGAGTTTTACGGAAATCACGAAGGATACGATCCGGGTGATGATGAAGGAGGATATACAGTCATTGGATGAGGCCGTGGTTGTGGCTTACGGAACAACCAACAAGAGGGAAATGACGGGAGCTGTTTCGGTAATCAAAGCGGATGAAATAAAAGGCATTCCCTCTCCCAGTATAGCGAATTTGCTACAAGGGCGTGTTGCGGGTATGGATATTACGAATATGTCAGGGGCCCCCGGTGGAGGAGGTACGGCCATCGTTATTCGAGGCTATAATTCTTTGGATGTGGAACAGAATAGGAGATATTCCAATCCTTTGTGGGTTGTGGATGGTGTTCCTTTGAATTCGTTTACTTCTCCCATTACCGGAACAAATCTTTTGGCAGATATCAATCCGGATATGATCGAATCAATTCAAGTGTTGAAAGATGCTTCTTCCGCGGCAATATACGGGTCTCGGGCTGCGAATGGAGTTATTATCGTGACAACCAAAAAAGGGCGTCAAAATCAGAATGCAACGTTTTCTGTAAATATTTCGCAGTCTTGGAATATATTACCGGAGTTGCCCACCGTAACTATCGGAAAAGGGGAACGGGATTTCAGGTTAAAGGCTTTAAGAAGTGGGCCTTCAAAGGCTTATCTTGATCCGGAAACGAATCGTTATAAATATCCGACTTCCAACCGGGAAGTATTTGATACGAAAAGAGGTTCTTATGATTATTTTTTCACTCCAACAAGCTATAATAGTAATGGACTCGTGCTACAAGACAGTTTGAATTCGTTTTACAATAACGCGACAAATTTCTTCCCGATCTATTATGAAAAGGGAAAAATTACAAACGCGAATATCCAGACTTATGGTGGTAGCGATAGAATGTATTATGGAATGGGGTTAGGCTATTATGATGAGTCGGGGGTATTACGAGGGACAGGGTTCAATAGAATTGATTTGAACGCGAATATGAATGTTATCCCCGTCCGGAAATTGAATGTCGATTTACGCTTAAATGCCACGTTAACGAACCGAAAGCGGGGGGAGAAAACACAAGGAATGGGATCTGCGCCTATCGTGGAGACGGTGCCGGGTGATCCTTACGAGTTAAGTTCGCTCAATCCCGGGGAAGGCTCCGCGGTTTGGAATGATGTTTTAGAAAAATTGAAAGGAACGAAAGAAAAGAATCGTTCCGTTCGTATCCGAACGAATTTCAAAATAGGATATGATGTTCTTGACGGTTTAAATCTATCGACTTCGTTAGCCGCTGATTATTCGATTCATCGTAGAAATTATTTTCAACCTTCCTATCTGGATGAGCATGGTTTTTCACAAACGGTTGGAGAAACAGGAATAAATCTGATGGTTTTAAACGAGAATTTATTGACTTATCAAAAGACGATCAAGGAAAATCACAACATTAATGTGGTAGCTGGTTTTTCTTATCAGTATGATCAAGTGGAATATAATGGCGGAAGTGCTCAAAATTCTCCTAGTGACAAAATTTATTATTCTCGTCCGGGTTTTCCTGTTTTGGGTGAATTGAATTATGGATATTACTCGGAAACAGTGGCTTTCCAACGTTATATTTCTGATATGGAAGAAAAAACTCTTATTTCTTATTTCGGACGTTTGGAATATAATTACAAGAAGAAATATCTGCTTTCTGCCAGCTTCCGTCGGGATGGAAGTTCTGTTTTTGGGAAAAACAACAAATGGGGAACTTTCCCTTCTGTCGCTGCCGGGTGGACTTTTACCGAGGAGAGTTTTATGAATCGTTTTACGGATTGGCTTTCTTTTGGAAAATTTCGGGCAAGTTGGGGACGATCCGGGCAACATTTCGAGCAATCGTTTCTAGCTTTAGGCTTGATGGAGTCCGGTAATGCACATCAAGGGAATTCAACCTTGGAACCCGTGTGGGAAGGAGGTTTGTATAATGATGATTTGTCTTGGGAAGAGACCGATCAGTATGATTTCGGGTTAGATTTGGATTTGTTCAATTACAGGTTAGGAATCACGTTCGATTACTATTATCGCTACACCGATAAATTACTTTGGGCTGTCGATTTACCCGGGAACTATAATGGGTATACGGGTCAATGGCGGAATGCCGCGGCGATATCCAACGAGGGAATCGAGCTGTTGATAAAATACGAGATATTGCGAACTCCCAATTTCTATTGGAAAGTATCTGTAAACGGGGCAAGAAACTGGAATCGTTTCGAGAAATCGTATAACGGGAAAGATATTTCCGTGGGAATTATCGGTAAGCCGTTGAATGATATACACGCATTCCCGACAGCGGGTTTTATCAATAAACAGGATGAAATGCCGTTGTATTTCAATACGCAAGGGGTAGGACAATATTTGTATTTTGATATTCGTACGGACAATTTCTATCAACCGGGAGACTATAAATTTATAGATACGAATGGTGATGGCAAAATATTCTTTGATGACATGGTTTACATGGGTAGCGCCCTCCCGACAATAAGCGGGGGGATTGTCAGTGAATTCAGGTGGAAAAATTTTGATTTGAATTTGTCCATGAGCTACCAGATCGGGCGGCACATGGTTAATACCACTTGTAAAAATTCTTTGGCAACGAATGATAATACCAATTTATTACATCCTTTATTGTTGAACCTGAATAAAATTACATTTTGGAAAAACCCTGGGGATAATCATGCCGATTATGCACGGTTACAAATAGATAATAACACGATGATTTATTCCGGAATGGTAATAGATCGTGAAGTCGAAAAGGTCAATTTGTTAAAACTGAAAACGTTGACCATCGGGTATAACCTGCCTGATGTTGTCATCCGTAAATTAAAGCTGGGACAGGTACGTTTGTTTGTTAGTGGTGAGAATTTATTGACATTCTCGAATTATTCCGGTATTGATCCGGAAACGGTTGATATAAGTACGGGGATGGATTACGGGAAGAATTATCCTTTGGCTAGAAAATACACGCTAGGTCTAACTGTAAAATTTTAAGTTATGAAATATAAGATACTCGTTTTTATTTCGTTCCTGATCATCCAAATCGGATGTAAAGAAGCGTTAGATATTGAACCGGAGAGTTCTTTGACGTTTAAAAATGCGCTGAACACGCCCAAAGATTTTGAGTCGGCTCTTAACGCGACGGATCATGCCGTGAAATACATGATTTGTAATTTCACGGGTGAAGATCCGGGGAATCAAGTGCAAAAAGGTTGGTATGTAGATGAAGTTATGAAAGGAACGTATTTGGAAATACTTCAAAATAACAGTCCGGAATATATACTTAATTTGAATTGGAAGCCGTTTTATGAAACAATAGCCTTTGCCAATGTTGTTCTGCACAATGCGGATGGAAGTGGTATTTCAAAAGAACGACGTGACATTTATAAAGGACAGGCTTACTTTTATAAAGCGTTGGCCTATCTTGAATTATTGCATATCTGGGGAGATTGTATATTAATTCGGGATGACGTGGAATTTTTGCCAATCCCTAAATCTGATTGGACGGAAGTAGCAGATTATGCCATTGAACAAGCGCAGAATGCGGTAGACTTGTTGCCTGAATTCGAGAAGGTAACAGATTGGCAAGGAAATGCTCCTCGTTTTAAATCAACTCCCTGTAAAGGTGCGGCAAATGCTCTTCTTGCCCATCTTTGCGCGTGGAAGGCAGGAGGGAAGTATTATTCAAAGAATCAAGACTATGACGAGAGATTATTATGGGAACGTGCAGAACAAGCCTGTAGCCAGGTGATCGGTTCCGGGACATATCATCTTGTCCCCAACGCGGAAGCTATATGCACGGATGCTTTAGTCGCTAATAGTCAGGAAAGTGTATACGAGACGGTATTCAAGGATTTCTGGAATGAAAAAGAGGGATACATGAACGGGGCGGCTGACATGCTCTCGATACCCGGTTATTTTTATCATTGCTATCCTTTGCGGGCTGAATTCCCGGCTTCTTTCATAAAATATATAGGAGTTTGGATATACAACTCCACGGTAAGAGAGATGTATTCGGGTACGGATGAAAGGAAAAATGCTTTTTTCTATAAATTGGATGAAATGGATAAACCGGAATATGGGGGATACGCTTTCCCGAATAAATGGCGATTACCGATGGTTGAAACTTCCGGGCCGAATAAAGGAATGACGTTGAATATTAATCAAAATAGAGTTTGGTGGCGTTTAGCCGATATTTATTTGTTGAGAGCGGAATGCCGTTCCCGGCTTGGAGGTGAATACATTGCTGGTGCTATTGATGATTTGAATGAAATTCGAGAGCGTTCGAAAGCAAAACTATACGATGCAAGTGAGTATGCCGGGGATCTGAGGTACGCTATCTTTAAAGAACGGGAAAAAGAGTTGATCATGGAAGGACAACGCTATTATGATATTATCCGGAATGGCTACGTGCGTACGGAATTAGAAGGTGGGTTCAGAACGCTAACGGATCAGGATCTTATAGATGGAGCCCTTTTTTGTATGATTTCTAAAAAGGCATTCAGCCAGAATCCCTTGTTACGGCAAAACACGTATTGGCATAATCGTAAATAATTCATGAATGTATAAAGATTTGAACATGAAAAATATATTGTTATTTATTGGGATCATGCTTGTTCTTGCTGCATGTGACACGAAGCAGACGGTAATTGATACAGGAGTTTCAAGCCCGTATTTTGATGGAACGATGATGGAATATTTGCGTTCGGACAAGTATAATTGGGAGTTAACGGTTGAAATGATAGAACATGCCGGATTGACAGACCTTTTTGAAGGAACCGTGGATACGTTGCCCGAGATTACTTTTTTCGCACCTCCGAGTTATTCTATCCTTCGCTTTCTGTGGGAATCTCAGGAGAAGGGGGATGCCGAGAGTTATTATGAAAAAGTAGAAGATATTCCCGTTAAATTATGCCGGGAATTTATATTGAAACACGTGGTGAAAGGAAAACACCTTAAAGAAAGCATCGGGTTTAGGAATATGTCCTACTATATCAACGAGGAAGAACAAGACGGAGGAACAAACTTCACTTGTTTGAACGGGAATCGTGTTATTGCTTATCTGCAAAGAGAATCTTATGCTGGTGTTGCAGATGCCGGGGCGATAACAATGTATCTTTTTTCATGGACAGCAGATACTTACGTTCCGCTCGCTTCTCCTGATATTCAACCGTCTAATGGTGTTGTCCATGCGTTGAATTATGGCTATGATTTTGGTAATATTTAAGTAAAAAGATTATGAAAGTGAAGATTATATCGCTATATCTCGTCTGTTTTTTGAGCATAGTAATGATGAATTGTCAGGATATAACAGTGGGTTATCTGATCACGGAATATGCAAGTTATAGCATTGACACGATGGTCGTGAAAAAAGACCTTGACGTGACTCCTCCCCACGAAGTCCCTAACCCTAGGTATGAAATGTATATAAGTATGGGATTAACTCCTGAACAGATCGCCGACAGGTATAATATTTTTCCTACTATGCTGGGAGGAGAAGGAGAGGATTATGAAAGGGTGTTACGTGATCAACCGTGGGTTAGTTCTGCCATCGAGGGGATCGAAGGAACTCCCCCGATTATTGTTACTATAAAATCAATAACTTCGGAACAAGGTGACGTGGAAAAACTCAAAGCGTGTCTTTCTGTCCGGGGGAACGGGATGTTTCAGGTTCCTGTAAAAAATGAAGTTCCTGTGGGACGTTATAAAATTTCGCTAACCTTTACAAATGAAGGGCGATCTCACGACGTGAACGATTGCTTCACGATCATCGTGAAGTGATTATATAATGGCCAACAACCGGTGTGTCGTTAGAAGGAGAGGCGGTTCGTGTAAAACTGCCTCTCTTGTTTTGATTTTTCATCCCGAACGAAAGGTGGTCGGGAAAAAATAAAGTGTTCCCGAGAGTACGCAACCACGATAACAATCGTTCCGCAACCGTCCTGTCCGGAGGTAGTCCGTACTTATTCGGGAGTTGTACTGGACTTGTTACCTGTCTTGTGCCTCACTTCTATTTGTTTGCTTCTTGTTTTTACTAAGAATTTTTTATTTTTCTGAAACGTGTTTATTAAGTAATTATAAATCGAAATTGTTATTACCTTTGGCATAATTCGCTACTTGGTTTGTGATTTTTTCCTTATAATTGCAAGGTAAAATGTAACGTGTGAATTGGAAAACGCAGATATTAACAGATTTTCAACGAGGAAAATTGAAATCCTTCTACCGGGATGTATACCCGGGATTGATTTTGTATGCCTTGAAATATCTGGGGGAGGAGAACGAGTTTTTGGCCGAGGATTGCGTGCAGAACGCTGTTTTTAGTGCCTGGGAACGGAGGGATAAGTTCGAGTCAATTTACACGTTTAAATCTTTTCTTTATACTTCAATTAAAAACGAAATTGTCAGTATCCACCGGAAAAATTCAGCCCGGGAACGTTATGTGCAACAATTGGAAAACGACTCTTTTTTCCGTGATTCTGTTATTGATCAGGAAGCTCAAACGTTGTTGTATAGTGCGATTGAGAAACTACCTGAAAAAGCGAGAGTCGTTTTCGAAATGAGTTTCATAGAGGGATTGAAGAACACGGAGATTGCTGAAAAGTTGGAATTATCGGATAGCTCCGTGAAGAAATATAAGGCAACAGCCTTGGATTTTTTACGGGAACGTTTGGATCCGTCTTTATTTATGTTCTTGTTTTCAGGGCTCTAGTATTTTTCTTGAAAAAAGTTCACTTTTTAATTACCCCTTTTTGACGGGATTGCGTTATAGGGGAAATTTTGAAAAATGACCGTATTATGACACATGAAATGAAGGAATGGTATCGAATAGCCGGATTGTTAGTCCGACAACGGGTAGGACAGATTACCGGGGATGAACTTCGGGAGTTGGAAGCATGGAAGGAGGCAAGTCCGGAAAATCAAGTGTTGTATGATCGTTGGCAAAATGAGGATTTTTTGGAAGTGGGTTATGAGAAATTCAAGAGTGTTGATCGTGAGAGTGCTTTGCAGGAAATGGAAAAGCGGATAGCGTATAAACATCGAAAAGGATTGAGATTACGTGTATTGCGTTGGAGTGTTGCGGCTGCCGTGGTGGTCGTGGCCGCACTAAGTAGTTTGTATTTATTTGAGAGATCGAATGAACGGATTGTTCCGGCACAAGAATCGATCGCCTTGATGAAACCTCAACGGCCTGTGTTAAAACTAGATAATGGAAAGACGATGTTGTTGGATACCCTGGAAGGAAATTTTGAGGAGGCCGGGGTTTTGGTGAAGAAAGCCGGAGGATCGACCCTTTCTTACATGGCTGAAAATACGGGTGCGGAAATGAAATTGGCTTATAACACGATCGTGGTTCCCAAGGGGGCCGAGTTTGATCTGGTGCTGGCTGACGGAACGCAGGTTTGGTTGAATGCCGATTCTAAATTGAAGTATCCGGTAGCTTTCGGGAAGGATCAACGAGAAGTGGAACTGGAAGGAGAAGGATATTTTAAGGTCGTGAGAGATGAAAAGAGACCTTTCCGGGTAGTTGCGAAGGGGCAGACGGTAGAGGTATTAGGCACAGAATTTAACGTGGATGCCTATCCGGGAGAGGTAAATGTTTATACAACTTTAGTAAACGGGAAAGTCAAAGTTGATGTCGAGGGGAAAATCGTAGTGCTTGACCCGGGAATGCAATCCGTGGTCAGTGACAAGAATGTGTATACTCGTAAAGTGAACGTGGATGAGGTGGTAAGTTGGCGAAACGGGATGTTCGTGTTGGAGGATCATACTTTGGAAGAGATCATGTCGAAGTTGGCTCGTTGGTATGACTTTACGGTTTTCTATCAGAACATATCGTTGAGAGGGGCTACTTTTAAGGGGAAAATTCCCCGTTACGCTTCTTTCGAGTCGATTTTAAATATATTGGAAAAAACGGGGGACGTGAAATTTAATGTTAAAAATAAAATTATAACTGTTTATCAATAAATAAAAAAGGGGAATTTGGTCGATTCCCCCTTTACAAACATCTGTTGGTCGCAGATGCATGTTTAATGTAATACTTTACAAATGTATGAAAAAAAAGAGTATGAAGGGTAATCTTCGTGGGAGAAGATTGCGAAAAATTCTGTTAGTTATGACATTAAAAATCTTTATTCTGTTGTGTGCTTTCGGTTCTGTAAGTGCGATGGGATATTCACAGGATCAGAAGATGAGTGTAAATTTCCATGACGAGATGCTTGGAAACGTGCTGGAATTCCTGAAAAGTAATTCGGATTATGAATTCGTTTACCGGACGGAGATTTTAGGAGATACGAGGGTGAAGAACTTGGAATTGACGAATGTAACATTGAAAGAAATTCTGGATATTGTGTTACGCCAGAATGGATTTGATTACGAGATTGTTGATAAGGTCGTGGCGATTCGTAAATTGGCGATGACTCAACAAAAAAAAGAAATCAAGATTTCAGGAAAAGTGACGGATGAACGAAAACAACCGATGCCGGGTGTGACCGTTATGGTTAAAGGATTAACCGTCGGAACGGCAACGGATAAAAACGGGAACTACGTGTTGAGATTACCGGAAATGAAGGAGCTTATCCTGATATATTCTTTCGTGGGAATGGAAGCCCGTCAGGTGAAGTATACGGGACAGGACACGATTAACGTGGTACTGAGAGAAACGGTGAACGAAATGGACGAGGTGACCGTGGTGAGTACCGGGTATCAGAGCGTGAATCGTAGGGATATGGTGGGGTCCTACACGACGGTAAAGGCGGAAGATATCATGATGCCCGCCTATGCCAATATCGACCAGATGTTACAGGGACAGGTGCCGGGAATGATCGTGTTGAATTCCAGTGCTCGTGCGGGTTCCAGTCCGAAGATTCAGATTCGGGGAACTTCCACGTTACTAGGTAATCAAGATCCTATTTGGGTGGTGGATGGAATTATTCAGGATGATCCGATTTCCATTAATGCCAGTTCTAACATGGCGCAGGATATGCGGGAGATTATTGGGAATCAGGTTTCTTGGTTAAATCCGAATGATATTGAGACGATTACTGTGTTGAAAGATGCTTCTGCCACGGCAATATACGGTTCCCGGGCTTCAAACGGTGTTATCGTGGTTACGACGAAAAAAGGGAAAATGGGACGTATGTCTATTAATTATTCCGGTAATTTTTCGATCGCTCCTCGTCCGAGGTACAAGGATTTTAACTTGATGAATTCGCAGGAACGAGTCAAATTCAGCGAGGATGCATTTGCTGCGGGGATGAGGTATAAATTTGATCCGATAAAACAAGTTACTACTTATGAGGGGGCTTTGAAGATGTTTCAGGATGGTGAAATCACTGCAGACGAATTTATCCAGACGCATAATCACCTGGAGACGGTGAATACGGATTGGTTGGATTTATTAACCCAAACTTCTTTTGGACACAATCATAACGTGAGTGTTACCGGGGCGTCGGATAGGATAAATTACGCCCTTTCCGTGGGGTATAATTCAAATGATGGTCAGGAGAAGGGAAATAGTTCCGAGCGTTTGACCGGTCGGGCTGCCATAACATTGAATTTGCGTGATAATATTCGAGCAAATTTTACGATAAATGGGACTACCGGAACGAATAAAGGATTTAATGGTGTTAATCCTTTGAACTATGCTTTGACGACAAGCCGTTCTATTGCGGCATTCAATGAAGACGGAAGTTATTCTTATTATCGGAAAAAACTCGATTACAAATATAATAAAGAAGTGGAGTCTATAGGTTATAACGTGTTGAACGAGTTGGAGAACACGGGTTCAGAGGTGAACACGGGTAGTTTAAGATTGAGTTTTGATTTTCAATGGAAAATATGGAGTTGGCTGACTTATCAGTTTACCGGAGGGTACTCGTACAATACCACGAATAGCGAGTCTTGGGCATTGGAGCGTTCTACTGCTATTGCAGAACAATACCGGGGATATGATTACGGTTCCGTGGATGCCGAGGATCCGTGGTTTAGCGCAGCACTTCTTCCGTTCGGGGGAACTTTGTTCAGTTCTGCCGCCACGGTGTCCTCGTATAATGTTCAGAATAAATTGATGTTCTCGAAGTCGTTTAACGAGAATCATCGGTTGAATGCTATGGTGGCAATAGAAACCCGTTCAACTAAAAACAAGAATGACCAAAACATGCGTTATGGATACGTACCCGACCGAGGTAATTTGGTTGTTCGTCCTACACTACCAGATGATTTTGTTCCCGTGGGTGGTGGTGCGGTTATGAATGGTTTCGGGGTATTTGAAGATTTGTATAATGGTAGAAGTGCCTTAAGTGAAAAGACGGATAATTTCTTCTCTGTTTTTGCAACATTGGCTTATTCATTGAAAAACAGGTATGTTTTTAATTTCAATGTGCGTAACGATGCATCCAATCGTTTCGGGCAGAACACGAATAAACGTTTCGACCCGACTTATTCTTTTGGGATATCCTGGCGGATGAGTGAGGAGGCATTTATGCGGAATCAATTAGTGTTGACAAACGTCAATTTGAAAGCCACGTGGGGTATTCAAGGAAATGCTTTGACGAACCTCAGCCCGGATTTGATTTTGAATCAAAAGGGTGTGCTGGGTATGTTCAACGAGTATTATTCGACCATTAATTCTATTCCTAACCCGAATCTTTCTTGGGAACGTACGCATTCGTGGAATTTCGGTTTGGATTTGCAATTCTTTAATAAGGTGAATGCCAATGTTGATTATTATATCCGACGTTCCAATGCTATTATTTCCAAGGATATTCCTTATGAAAATGGGAAGAACACGATGTCTGTCAATGGCGGTATTATCTATAACAAAGGTATCGAGTTCACGATTTCTTTTACCCCAGTAAACACGAAGAATTTCGGAATCAATATGAGTGTGAATTCTTCCAAGAACTGGAATTCTGGAGGGAAGGTAGATAAAGAAGTAGCAAGTTTGGGCTCGTTTCTGAATGGAGATAGTGAACGGATTTTGAAAAAGGGGTATCCGTTGGGAAGTATGTGGTCATTTGATTTTGCCGGTTTGAATCCTGAGAATGGTCGTCCGATGTTCAATCGTATTATGTCGAAAGAGGAGTACAATGGGGATATGACCAGTTTCTTGAAATATTCCGGGCAGAAAGATCCCTATTTTACAGGAGGGGTGAATTTGAATATCCGTTATCGTTCTTTTACGTTGGGGACGTCATTTTCTTTATTGCTAGGAGGAGTTGCTCGGTTGAAGTCTCCGTATAGTGATTTGGAGCATGGGATTTATATGCCGGATGCGGATAAGAACCTTAATCGGGATTTATTGAAACGATGGCAACAGCCGGGGGATGAGGCTCACACGAGTATTCCGGGATTCGTGATCGGGGGACAGGATTACACGATGGCTATACCGATAGATGCTAGTTACAAGCTTTTTAACGCTTATGCTAACTCGGATGCGTTGACTGTTCCACGGTCATTCCTGCGTTGTCGGGGGGTGAACCTGAGTTGGAGGTTGAATAATGAAATGGCGAAAAAGGCCGGGTTAAATAGTTTAACGCTAACGGCATCTGTGAATAACTTGTTTGTTATCGCTTCCAAACGATATAACGGATTTGATCCGGAGATGCCGGATCGGGTGATGCCGAAGACTTATTCGATAGGAATTAATGTTGGTTTTTAAATACTTCGATGTATGAAAAAGATATTATTTAATATGATTTTGCTCACGAGTTTATGTGCCTGTTCGAGTTTTCTGGAGCCGAATTCACCGAGTGAATATGTACCGGAAAGTGTCGATGCATTGAACGAGATGTTATTGGGGGATGCTTATCCACTAGCAACTTCCAGTTGTTTGTTCAATCTTCACAATGCTTTTGATGATGATATTGAGATGAGTGAGGATTTTATTTTGCAAACTTCTTCTTATGGTATTATCGGTTTGCAGTATATTTATTCATGGGATCCTCAAATGTTTGATTTGTATCCAGGACAATCTGCTGTTTTGCAATGGAGCACCTATTATCAACATATTTTGGGGACGAATGCCGCATTGGATTATTTAGATGATGTGAAGGGTTCTATCGAGGACAAAGCCTACGTGGCAGCCCAAGCTTATGCATTGCGTGCTTTCTTCTATTTTAATTTAGTGAATCTTTTCGGTGAACCGTACAATTATAATAAAGATGCTGATGGAGTTCCTTTGAAGTTAACAAGTAGCTTATCGAGTAGTTCCGAGAAACGGGAGACAGTTGCCAAGGTGTACGAGCAGATCGTTAAGGATTTGAATGCGGCGGAAGAGAATTTTCTAGCTTTATCGGCTGATCGGCAGGGTAAAGTCGGTTATCGGATTAATTTACCTGCCGTGCAATTGCTTCATGCTCGCGTGTGTTTGTACATGGAAGATATGGAAGGAGCTGCCAAATATGCGAAAAAGGTAATTGATAACTGGGGATACGAGTTATATGATTTAACATCATTCAAGAAGGATACGACAATTGTTGTCGGAAAGAATGCTTCTTATCCTAGCTATGTCTCGTTGGATAATCCGGAAACCATCTGGGTATACGGGAATGCGGCTGATTTTAATGGAATTATTGGTGCTCAGGACAAAATGGAGAACGGAACCACGTATGCCTATTTTGTAAATGCTTCCCGGGATTTAATTACTTGTTACGAAGATGAGGAGGATTTGCGGAAAACGTTGTATCTCGTGGAAGAGTTACGGGGACCCCTAGGCGCAAAACCTGAAGAACTTAAGTTTGCCGAGGGACATTATCTCCCGTGGAGTAAATGTGTTATGCAATATAATAACAAGGTAAAATCTGGTACGGAATACGGAATGTCTTTTCGTCTATCCGAGGCTTACCTGATTTTGGCGGAGGCCGTGTATGCCACGGATGAAGTGTTGGCGTTAAAGATGATAAATGAGTTGCGTGAGAAACGATATGCAGAAGGTGCGGATTATGAGGTACACTATTCTGGTGAAAGTTTGTTGAACTTTATTCGAGAAGAACGTCGCCGAGAACTTTGTTTCGAGGGGCAACGATGGTTCGATTTACGCCGTTACGGGATGCCGAGTTTCGAGCATCGCTGGGTTGAGTATGGTGACAATTTGGGAAGTTACGTGATCGAGGAAAAGGATGCCGCATATACATTGCCAATCCCTACCGAGGTGATAAATCGTAATTCGGCATTGAACCAGAATAAATTGACAACAACGAAGACATTACAATAAAACGAAGGATTATGAAATACAGGTATATTTTTAGTTTGATATTTTTGCTCGCAATTCTTGTTGCTTGTGACGATGAAAAGAAATTATATCCCCGGAGCGAAGATGCTTCTAGTATCAGTCGTTTTGAATTTCCGCAAGGAAATAATCCTTGGGATCAGGATTTGGAGGAAATTGCGAATACTTTTGGAACAATTCCTATATACACGGCTTTCGATACCTTGGATTTGAACCAAGCATGGTCGGGGACATATACGATAAAATATCGCGGAGAAGCGTTGAATGACGAGTATGCGGTGTTTTACACGGATTTTTTCAAGAATCATGTATTCGGTTTCCTAAAACCGGAATTATGTAAGGGGGTGTTACCTAATTACATTTATTTGGTGGATGATCTTCGTCAGTTGGGTTCTTATACTGGTGGTTTTGTTCCTTTAACTTGTTATTGGGACGGATTGGATTTTTGGGCATTTTCTTTTCGGGCAAAGGAAGAAAATCTTGCCTATTTGGATTATGGAAATGGTTTGATCATAAGGCCATTCAAACCTTATGATTTGCCGAAAACTCCGTGGGAGTACAAAATGCGACGTACTGTTATTTTGCAAAATATCATGGTAAAGATCGTTAATAAAAATAAGGTCGTGGTCCCGGCAGAATTTCAATCGGGAGGGGATTTCGATTACTCGAAAAAATACAGTACCGTTTCCTCTGCTGACAATTATTTCATGAAACTTGGGTATCCCGGGAATATGATAAAGACGGCTTATAATTTATCAAATCCTTCGGGCACATTGACTGCTAAGTCTACTTTTATCAATTACCTGCAATTGGGTTTGCGTTATACGCGGGATTCCGTGTTGATTAAATACCCGCAGGATAAATATCCGTTGATTATCAAGTATTATGATATTACGGTGAAATATATGCAAAGTAAGTACGATTGGGATATAACCAAAATGGCCGAGTGGCCTGTAATAAAAGAAGATTAAAAGGGTGTTTATGAAATTGTTCGTATTAAGTTTATTCATGTTGTTGACGTTAAGCGTTTCAGCGCAGTTTTCCCTTGAAGGGAAACTGCGGACGCTACGTCCGTTGACAATAAAGGTGAGTGATCTTGCCGGGAATGTGATCGTAGCATGTCCGGTAAAGAGTGGTAAAGAGTTTAAAACAAAACCGATACATATTAAAAATGATCTGTATGTTGTTCATTTCGGAGATTATACGGAAAGAATTATTCTTTCGGATACTCCGGTGAAGATCAATGGCTTCTTGGATGATCTACAGCCTGATAATAGTACCTTGGAATTTGAGGGGATCGATCAACACCTGAAATATCTGGAGATTGAGGGGGCATGTTGGGAGGATGGAAAAAGGTTTAGACGAGATATATTTAAAAGTTATGCCGAGAATGATGCCACGTTGAATCCGGTTGTACGTGCTACTTTAGTACACGAGAAAAAGTCACTTCTAGGATTGGATTACGAGACTTACAAAGGGATTTTAGATCGAATTCCGGAGGATAAACGGGAAGCTGAGGTCGTGAAATTCTTGGTGCGAGAGGTCGCTAATCGGGCGAAGTATGCGTTAGGTCAGGAAGCTTATAATTTTACTTTCGTGGATATGGATGGAAAGAATGTGAGCTTGACTGATTTCCGGGGAAAATTCGTGTTGCTTGATTTTTCTGCTTCTTGGTGTGGAGGCTGTCGGGCGGAAGCGAAAAAGCTGGTATCAATTTATGATGAATTAAAAGGGGATGATCTGCTGATTATCACCGTATCATTAGATAACCGGGAAAAGGATTGGCGAAGAATGGTCGAGGAGGATAAACTGCCTTGGATTTCTTTGTGGAATAGCGAGGGATTCACGAAAGGAAATAAACAAAATGTAATACAATCTGCCTACGGTTTCTACCAGATTCCTTTTATCGTTCTGATTGGTAAAGACGGTAAACTTATTGCCCGTGATTTAAGAGGTGAGGAAATAAAAGAAGCAATAGAAAAAGCCAGAAAAACAAATTGATTTTAAATTTCTGTCGCACAAGACGATTGAAATTATTTAAAAGTTTTGGGTTTAGGGGATTTTCAATTCTTTATTTTCAATTTTCAATTGAAATAGAGTTCGTTTTGTATAAAAAATAATAAACTGTAATGATGAAAAAGTATTTTACAATCTTGATGATTAGCGTGTTTGTCGTTATCGGCGGTATGGCAAAGGCTCAATTAGTGAAGCAAAAAGCGAAAGTTGAAGAGAAAAAACAGTCAGATCGGGACTGGGTTAATAGTTCTTTTGAAAAGGATGGAGTGTACGGAGCTTGTGTGAATGATGCTTACGAGTTTTTGAAGGGGAAAAAAGCAAAAGTAAGACCGATAGTTGCGCTTATTGGAACCGGCGTGGACCTCGAACACGAGGCATTAAAAGCAAATGTATGGAAGAATCCAAAAGAAAAACCGGACGGAAAGGATAATGATAAAAATGGATACGTGGACGACGTGAATGGTTGGAATTTTATCGGGGGAAAAGATGGAAGAGTAATGTCATTGGTGAATCGGGAGGGGGAACGCGAGTTTCTCCGGTTGAAAGATAAATATGGGGACATTATGAAAGATGGGGATAAATACTATACCTATACCGAGGGCGAGAGAAAAGAGTGTGCCGCTCCTGAAAACATGGATGAGTTTAATTATTTTAATACCATGGTCCGGGAGGAATCTCGTTTGTTACAGGCTAATGGAGCCGTGAATTCGGGATACAATTCTCAATATTATATGAGATTGTTTGATCAAGAGGTTCGGGCAGCTTTTCCCGATAAGAAAAAGTTCTCCATTATGGATATTATGGAAGCGTGTCGACCTAAAACATCCCCGGATTTGACAAGTCGTTCCGTATTATTGGCCGCATTGCAAATGAGAGCAGGGATGATAAAGGATAGCACTTGGGAATCGAATCGGAATGCTTTTTTAGCCGAGAGCTATATAACGGATTTGAAAAAGAAATATGACCGGGCTTTGGAAAGGTACGGGGTTGACGGACGTCAAGAGATTGTCGGGGACAATTATTTGGATATAAATGATAATAAATACGGGAATAACGTGTTGTTGACGGCAGATGCTAAAATCGGGACCATGATCGCTGGTGTTATTGCCGGACAACGCGGTGTGGAAGGACGCAATAACCCGATTGCAGACAAAGCGGAAATCATGACATTGGTGGTAGAAGCCGGGGGAGGAGAACCTTATTTGAAAGATATGGCTTTGGCGATCCGTTATGCTGTGGATCACGGGGCTTCTGTCGTGGTGTTGCCGCAGCAAAATTCGTTTTATCCGGAGAGCCAGAAGGTATGGATGAGCGAGGCGATTCGTTATGCTGAAGAGAAGGGGGTATTAGTTATTGTTCCGGTTCACGAGATGTCCCGTGATTTGAGTGAGAGTACGTTTTTCCCGAATCGTTGGATGGACGGGGGAAAAGAGTTTACCAACCTGATGACGGTAGGGATGTCCGATAAAAACGGAATGCCGTCCGTGAATTCAAACTTCGGGGCAAAGGAATTGGATATTTACGCACCAGGGATGCAGGTGTTTTCAACTTGCACCGGAGATACCTATCAACTCGGAAATGGAGTTCCAATGGCTTCGGCTACGGTAGCCGGGGTTGCAGCGTTAATTAAAACCTATTACCCGAAATTGACCGGTAGTCAGATTCGTAATATCCTGTTGGAAACAGTAACTTCCAGGAAAGGCGTGGAATTGGAGAAAAATATTTCGAGGAATGGAAAAAACGTCGTGGATATGTATCTTTTTGAGCAATTGTGTTTGTCCGGTGGTATCGTGAATGCCTTGGAAGCGATTAAGGCTGCGGATAAACTGAATAGTAAATAAATCAGGGAGATATGAGATATTGGGTAATCATCGTATTATTCTGCGTGATGACATTTCCGGCTATGGCCCAGCAACATCAGGCTGAACTGCCGTATCGGTTAGTCGGGGGAAAGATGATCGTGGAAATGAAATTGAATGGAACACTTCGTTCTTTCATTTTCGATACGGGGGCTTCTCGCACCACGTTGACTAGTGAACTTTGCCGGGAGTTAGGATTGAAGGTAAGGGATTCGTTGTCAGTCACGGATGCGAATGGTCACAAGGCTTCCTATCCGTTGGTTTGGATTGATGAAATACAAACTCCCGATGATGTGTTTAGATTCAAGAGTGTGGCTGCAATGACGTTACCGGAGCCGTCACCTTTGGCTTGTTTTCCCGTTGACGGGTTGATCGGAAGCGATTTATTTAAACAACTGATCGTGGTTATTGACGGCAAGAAAAAGACGGTAACAATCACCACGGCGGAGAAAGAATCAGCGATATCACTTCGGAAAATGGCTAATTTCACGCAGGCAGGAATGCCAATCATATCGATTCAAGCGGGAAGTGGACATAATATTGTTTGTCTGTTTGACACGGGGTGTCCGAGATTCCTTTCATTAAAAAAGAGTGATTTCGAAGCATTGAAATCCGGTTCGGCTTTCGAATTCCAGTCTGAGGGAAGCACCGTGGGGTCTATCAGCGTGGGGGGGGCCTCTGCAACGAAAGTTGCACAACGGGTAAGTTTCCCTTTGTTGTCGATCGGGGGAACGAAGTTCAGGAATGTTATTGCGGAGACTGCCACACCACCTTACACGTTATTAGGGGTGAAATTATTGGATTATGGTAAGGTGACACTTGATTATCCCCGTGCCCGCTTTTATTTCGAGCCGTATAAGCCGGAGAATGATTTCATGGAGAGATCTCATGACGTGGGGTTACAGGTGAAGGACGGAGATCTTGTGGTTGCTGCCGTGTGGGGAGCAATGAAAGATGTGGTGGAGATGGGTGATAAGGTGATTAAAATCAACGGGAAACCTGTTGGGAGATATGATTTTTGCGAGAGTATCCTGAACGGAATACCGGAGTTGAAAGCAAAAAAGAAAACAAGATTAACGATTCAAACCCGGCTGGGAGAGAAAGTGATTGTTTATTAAAATTTAAACGAAAAAATGAAGACAAGATTATTTGTATGGCTCTTGGTGACGTTAATGCCTTTGATGTCATGGGCTCAGACCAAAAATACCGTTTCCGAAGTAAGGGATTATCGGGAAATAGACGGAAAAATAATTATAACTTGTATTGCCAATGGTGTAGAGGCTGATTTCGTGTTGGATCTGGCCGGACAAACGGCAGTTCTTCCCGAGTACGTGGAAAAATTAGGTATTGATCCGGAGAGTGAAGGTAAGCTTCCCTATTCTGACTTTCAATTTAAGAAAGTGCCGACTTCTAAAGTAGTGTCTATAAATTCTCTTTCTTTCGGGAATAGTGCTTTTGGTAATGGAGTTGCCACTTTTGTATTGAATGATGAACCCTATTTGCGAGAGTTGGGAGTTGCCGGGATCGTGGGAGGCTCTCTTTTCAAGGGGGTGGTTTTGACGATTGATTCCCGTCGGAAAAAGATTACGATGTCTCAACCTTATCGCCCCGCTTACATGAAACTCGATCATCGTGCCAATGCCAAATTGTTACAAGGAGTGGGGATGGAATGTCCGGTGACGATTGACGGGATGACTTTTTCCTGTATGTTGGATACGTGGAATCGGGGTTTGGTGGAGTTGTGTGAAGTTGATTTTGCTGGGTTAAACGGGAAGGACAGCGAAGCCGTGTCGGTTTATAACGGTTATGATAAAATCTTGGTATCAAGCCCGGTGAAAGTAGTAGGGCAATGTGATTTTGCGAAGAAGTCTTTCAAAGAAGTAAAAATCCCGATGAATAGTTCTCTTGTACGCTCTGTTGTGGGTACTGATTTGTTAAAACATGGAATTCTTTCTGTTGATTACCTGCGTCAAACGATCTATTTTCAACCCTTTGATCTTGTGGAAGTGAAAGATGATGCCATCGAGAGTCAGGTGGTTGTGGAACCCGGTAAATTAAACGAGATTACGGGCGTTTATTTCCGAGAGAATATCCATGATTACAAGAAGGGGACGGATTTTATTTTCAAAGGAGATAAGCCGGTAGTCATTGATTTTTGGGCTTCCTGGTGTGGCCCTTGCAAGAAATTACTTCCCGTGATGGAACAATTTGCTGAAAAATATAAAGATCAGGTAATCTTTCTGAAAGTAAATGCTGACAAGGAAAAAGAATTGTGTAATATGTTTCATATAAATGCTCTACCGACCCTATTCTTTTTACCCGTGAACGGGAAACCGATTGTTGAAATTGGTGCAGACCCAGTGAAATACGAGCAAATCATAAAGGAACGGTTATTGAAATAATATTGAGGATATGTAAGTGAAAATGTGTGGATGTTAAAATTTATAAGACATTGAAAAATAAAGAAGTATTGTTTTAATTGTTTATGAAGAGAGTGTGGTAAAAGAATTTCGGGCTTTTAACACACTCTCTTTAGTTTGTAGCGTGATGTGTTTGTGATCTAAAATTCATGAAATCAATGAAGTTATCTCACGATCATTTTCTTGTTTCTTGGAATTTATTGTTTCCCGGAGTGATAAAATCTATTATCCGGGATGTGTGACTCCTAGTATTTCCCTATTTTGAATCTTGGATAGAATGTTTTATATTTGTCATCAAACCGATATAGGGGTAGACAAAGAGATTTTATCGCCAACCAGAAGAAGAGAAAGAAAGGACATTTATTTTGATACGGGAAGAAATCTACCGGGAATTATATGTAGCTATACAAGAATTACCAGAACGTAACCGGGAAATATTTGCGTTATACGTGTTAGGTAAGAATGACGATGAAATTGCTGAATCGTTATCTCTTGACGAGCATGTCGTGCATGAGTATAAAAAAGAGGCTATTCATTTTTTGAAAAATAGATTGGGGAATCAATTTTATTGGTTTCTATGGATGAAAAATATACAAATTGCTCGTTTGTTACTCAATGACGTGTAAAAAATATGCTGGGATTACTTGATTAATCCCAGCATATTTTTCTATTGTAGATATTGATAAGCCAGATGATTATAAATTTCTAGGTTATTCTTGATCGGAATAACCGTGAAATTCCAATCGTAATCTCGATCTGCCGGAAGTCTGTATTGCGGGTAGGGTTGTGATCCCCAACTATCATCTCCGGCAACACCCATCATCCGGTGATCCACGCATACTTCCACGAAATTCCGGGGATAGATGTCGTTGATATGTGTCTGTTTGGGTTTACGATTTTTGGCTTTATCCGGATCGTGAGACTCGTCTTTCGTGAAATTTTGCCATTGATACGCCCGGTTGGATTCTTCCGAATCGAAATCTTCAACCCGGTTACGGGAAACGTTGAACTCCATGAAGTTCGAGTCGGCAACGAGTAATAACCCTTTTCCGGTTTTATCCATGAGTGCTAACCAGCGCACGTCCGTCTTGTGCCCGTTCTCTTGTGGACGCACGTAAGGCACGTACTGCTGTTCGGCCGTACTCTTGTAGTACCCGACCAGTGTTCCGTTCTTGCGGTCACAATAATTCTCCTCTGGGCCTCGTCCGAAATACTCGAGTTGGTTCATGTCAGCCGGGATTCTGAAGCGGGCTCCGATACGGGGAAGTTCCGGGGCGTTCGGCTGTGCTTCCAGGTGACAGGCAATGTGAAGCATTCCTGACGGGTAAAGCGTGTACGATACATGATATCTGCTTCCCGTCTCCTGCAATCTGTAAGTAATTGTCAGGTTCGTGCTGGTCGTGGAAGCGGATGTTCTGATGCCTGCAATCTTGAAATTCTTGCTTGCCTGTTTCCAGCCTTGCATGCGATTGGGCATACCGTTCCCGTAATCGTTATCCGTTGGGCCTCGCCAGAAATTGGGTTGGAAACCGAAATCTTCGGCTATGTATTGGATGCCGTTCACCTGGTATGAGGTTACGTACCCTTTTTGCTTGTTGAAAACAAAATCTACTGCCGGGCCGGAGATGTGAATATCCGATCCCTTCTCTTCCATGGAGAGTGTTTTCTCCGGGGTAGCCCGGAACACCGGGTTCGGCGTGTATTCCGGGAGTTTGAATTGTTCGGAGGCCACGATATACCCTGCCGGGATAGAAACGGTGGCTTGTTTGGTTTTCACGTGAATATTCAGGAAATACTCGGTCCCGGGTTTATTCCTTATATTCCGCAGGGGAATCGTGAGTTGCCTGTTTTCCCCGGGGGCCAGATTCACCGTGGGTAGTGTTCCGGTGTGTACGGTTTCCGTGTTGGCCAGTATGACATATTCGATCGTGTATTGATTCAGGTTCGTGAAATCGTACCGGTTATCCACCCGGAGGATTCCCTTCTTCAAATCGACAGGTTGGAACCACACGTATTGGTACGCTTTTTTCACTTCGGTAAGGCCGGGATGCGGTTCCCGATCGGGACCTACTAATCCGTTGCACAAGAAATTCCCGTCCGAGGGAGCGTCTTTTCCGAAATCTCCGCCATAAGCCCAGAAGGGAACACCGTTCTCGTCTTTTATCAATAACCCTTGATCGATCCAGTCCCAGATAAAACCACCTTGCAGGTTGGGATAGCGATAGATCGCATCCCAGAGATCCATGAAATTACCCGTGCTATTTCCCATGGCATGAGCGTATTCTGACATGATGTAAGGTCGATCCGTTTGCGAGTTTCCCCATCTTTCGAGTGCGTCCAGCCCCGGGTATTGCGGGCAATAAATATCCGTGTTCCATTCGAGCAAAGCTCTTTCGTATTGCACGGGGCGGGTGGTATCTTGCGATTTCAACCAGTTGTAAGTCATGTAAAAATTGTACCCGTTTCCGGCCTCGTTTCCTAGTGACCAGAACGTGATACAAGGATAATTTTTCGAGGTTTCGTACATGTTCATAGTTCGATCCATGTGAGCGTTCAGCCACGTGGGATTATTTCCTAGCGTGCGGCCTTTGCGAAGGTCGTATCCCATGCCGTGAGATTCGATATTCGCCTCGTTGCATACATAAAATCCGTACTCGTCGCAAAGTTCATAGAACCGCCTTTGTTGCGGGTAGTGACAACAACGTATGGCGTTGATATTATGTCGTTTCATGTTGTCGAAATCTTTACGCATATCCGCTTCGCTAAGCACGTGTCCTGTCTGTTCGTTATGTTCGTGGTAATTAGTTCCCTTGATCAGTACGGCACGACCGTTTACCAGGAATTGATTACCTCGGATTTCCAGTTTGCGGAAGCCTACCCGGAAAGGAATAATTTCGGCCGTTTTTCCCGGTTGCTCAATACGGATAAAAAGTTGATACAAGTTTGGGGTTTCGGCCGTCCATGCTACAACTTGAGGTATTTCTGCGTCGAAATGAACGGTTCTTGTCGAATCTATTTTAATCGTGCGATTCCCTTCCGCCACGCGTGTGCCCGAGGGATTTTCCAGTTGATAGGATACAGTGACCTGTCCCGGTTGCTGTGGATTGGCGTTTGTTAGACATAAATCCAGCCCGAAAATCCCGTTTTTATACGTGTTGTCCAAGTCTTGACGGATTGCGAAATCCCGAAGATACACGGGCGACTGGGCGAACAGGTAAACGTCTCGTTCGATCCCGCTGATCCGCCAGAAGTCTTGGCATTCCAAGTAGCTTCCCGTAGTCCAGCGGTATACTTCGAGGGCAATCAAGTTGCGTCCCGGTTTCAGGTAGCGGGTAATATTGTACTCGACTGCAGCTTTTGAATCTTCGCCATACCCGACTTTTTTTCCGTTCACGTAGAGATAACAACCGGATTTTACTGCCCCGATATGCAGGAAAATTTCCTTCCCGTTCCATTGTTCTGGGATCTCGATATATCTCCGGTAAGAACCCACGGGGTTCTCTTCCGGCAAAAGGGGAGGTTGCGGGTTACGGGGACAAAATTCATAAGGGTGGTTCGTGTAGAGCGCGACCCCGTAACCGTTGGTTTCCCAGTTGGCCGGAACCTCGATTTCTCCCCAAGAAGAATCGTCAAAATCTGTTGTATAAAAATTTACTGGGCGCTTTTTGTATGTGGGTACCCAGTTGAATTTCCATTTCCCGTTTAAAGATTTGTAATTGGCTGATGTACTAAAGTCGTTGTTCCGGGCTTTACTGACATCGCTGTAAGTCATGAATGCCGTTCTCGGATACTCTTTCCCGACAAAGGGTGTGGTCTCATCTTGCCATTCCGGCTTTACTTGCATGAAAGCTGTGGAACAGATTAAACAACAAATAATCGTGGAAAATAGTTTTTTCATTTTGTATGAGATTTGATATTTTGTGGTCTAAAGATAGTAGTTTTTTGTTAAAATAGTAAAAAGTACTAATGATTTTTTCAACACGTGTGTTATGTCTATAAAATATCAGAAATGGAAAAGAGACTATTGGAGTTATTGGCATTGGCATTTCAAGACGAATTGTCTGAAAATGAACGGGAAGAGCTGGATTTGTTGTTGCGTGAGTTTCCAGAATACCGCGATATGGCCAAGAAGTTACAATTCTCTCGTGAGCATGTGGACGAGTTGGAACTGGTCGGAACGATCCGGGTTGAAGAGAAATGGCAGGAATTGCGGAAGAAAAATAAGCGATCACGGAGTCGAAAAATGCTTTTTTTCTCCATTGCCAGTGTTGCTGCCATGTTATTATTTGCGGTAGGAATATCGTTCCTGCTTTTTCCTTCTTCTGAAATGGAAGTTATTCCGGTCGCCCGGAAACAGGAACCGAAAAAAGTCACCCTTGAATATGCCGATGGAAAAACGTTGACCCTGGATGTAAAATCTTTAATCGTGGAAGGAAAAGGGAGAACTACGGATAGTATCATTACGGGCGAGCTTGAAAACATGGCAGCGAAAGAAATTCGGTTAAATAGATTGTTTGTCCCGAAAGGATGCGATTTTTCCTTGATTTTGACGGATGTGGCTGATGAATTGAATGTTTCCGTGAACACGGTTCGGTCACACATGTATATGGCTATCGCCACGTTGAAGAAGTCGTTGAAATAACTCGAATCAATACATGGTTTTGAATCAGTTTTATTTCGGGATGAATCCCGAAATACTTGTCACGTGGTAATATAATGGCATTGCCCTGTAGATGAAAGTTATAAATTCAAATAGTGTGACTGTCGTTACACTTACCCGTGACCGGTATCGAGTTGTCAAGTCTGGTGCGGTTGTAAATTTACTTGAATCCACGAATCAGGTAAGAATAAATGGTTTACCTTTGACGGCCAAATGTGATAATTATGAATACAAAAACGACAGGATATGTTTTGGGAGTAATCGCGGCAGCGACTTACGGGATGAATCCTTTGTTTGCCCTTCCCTTGTACGAGGCGGGTATGAATCCGGATTCGGTTTTATTTTTGAGATATTTATTCGCTATCCCGGTATTGGGGATCATGATCAAGGCGAGGGGACGTGATTTTAAATTGAAGCGCAAGGAGATTCTCCCGTTGATGATCATGGGATTACTGGTGGCACTCTCTTCGTTGACCCTGTTCCAGAGTTATAATTACATGGAGGCCGGAATTGCGTCTACGTTGCTGTTCGTTTACCCGATCATGGTGGCTGTGATCATGGCGCTCTTTTTCAAGGAGAAACTGACGATGCAAACGATTTTGTGTATTTTGTTGGCGTTGGGGGGGATAGGTTTGCTTTATAAGGGAGAGGACGGATCAACGTTGAGTTTGACGGGAATACTTCTGGTTGTGGTTTCGGCCCTTTCTTACGCGATTTATATTGTAAGTGTGAATCGTCCCGTTCTGAAGGATATTGCGACGCTTAAGCTGACGTTCTACGTGTTGGTTTTCGGTGTGATGCTGTTTTTTGTCCGGGTGGATTTCGGGGCAAGCCTGCACGTGGTCGATACTTGGTATTTGTGGGGTAATATCATTGCTCTTGCGGTCTTCCCGACGGCCGTGTCGTTTCTTTGTACCACGCAGGCCATTCAATACATCGGTTCGACTCCCACGGCTATCCTCGGAGCCTTGGAACCTTTAACGGCTGTTTTCTTCGGGGTAACGGTTTTCGGGGAATCTTTGACTCTCCGGTTAATTTGCGGGATCGCCATGATCATTTCGGCGGTAACTCTTATTATCGCGGGAAGTAATGTCACGATCTATCTGGTTCGTTTCAGAAAACTTTTCCCGAGGTTGCCGATCAAGAGGAAAGGAAAACGTGAGTAGTGTGATATCGGTTTTCTGGATTAATTTTTATCTTTGTATCATTAAATGGAAAATAGGATGAAATGAGTGTGTCCGATTCGGAGATATTAATTGCCTTTCAAAGGGATATGAACGAGGGGGGGAAATTGCTATTCCAACGCTATTATAAACCGTTGGTGCTGTTTTCCGGCTCGATGCTTGATGATTGCAGTTTCCCGGAGGATATCGTGCAGGAGGTGTTTTACCATTTTATCAAGAATAACGCTTATCGACAGTTGACACCGGAGGCTTTGAGTACTTATTTGTTCCGATGCGTGAAAAACGCTTGTTTAAACAAGATTCGGGACCAGAAGGAATTTGCGCAAGCTGAATTTCTGAGGTATGATGCCGTGGAGGAGGAGGCGATGACCGTTTCCCAGGAATTAATCAAGGCTATTCGGCAAGCGATTGAGGAGTTGCCGCGGAAGACTCGGATGGTGGTAGAGGCTATTGTTGTTGAAGGAAAAAAATACAAGGAGACGGCCGAAGAATTGGGCGTCTCCGTGAATACCGTGAAGACTCTGTTAAACGGTGGTTTAAAACAATTGCGTCAACAATTCCCTGATTCCCTTTTACTGTTTTTTTTCGTGGAGAGAAATAATTTTTGAAAAAACTTTCAAGAGTTATTCACCCATTTTTCAATTCCCGTGTTTGTCTTATGAAATATGAAGACAGATATGACATGATGGATAAAAATGAAAAAGAAATACGAATCCGGGAGTATCTTTCGGGAGAATTAAGCAAAGCGGAGGAACGGGAGTTCAACGAGTGGCTTGATGGGGATGCGGATGCTCAACGGATTTTCAAGGAGCGGGTGAAGCAGTATCATTTGATCCGTTGGACGGAACGATGGGAAGCAATAGATGACGAGATGGCTCGAAAACGGGTTGTGGACCGGGTGCGTCGTCATCGCTGGCGGGTTGGATTTATGAGGTATGCAGCCGTGATTGCCGTGATCGTGGTGACCGGGTTAACGATTTGGAACTGGCCGTATCGGTCGACGGGGTCTGCCGCTTTGACTCTTGTTTCTGTTCCTGCGGCAAACGTGCCGATTCTGAAATTGGCTGATGGGAAGGAGATCCCGGTTTCCCCTCGAAACATGGAGATCATTCGTTCCACGCAAAGGGTTGATATTCAACTGGCTGATTCCGGGAGATTGGAATACGTGGCAAAGTCTGACCCGGAGGCCGGGCAAGTGGAGTACAATACTCTTGTTGTTCCGCGGGGATGCGAGTTCAATCTTGTCTTGGCGGATGGGAGCCGGGTGTGGTTGAACGCGGGGAGTTCGTTGAAATATCCTGAAACTTTTTCGGGGGATGAACGACGAGTTTACTTGGAGGGGGAGGCTTATTTCGAGGTAGAACATGATGAACGTGCTCCTTTCATCGTGAACACGGAGGCGATGGATTTGCGGGTTCTCGGAACGAGTTTTAATATAAAGGCTTACAATGACGAGAATATGGTTGTCTCCACGCTTGTTACGGGAAAAATCAGGCAGGAATTTCCGGAAGTGGGTAAGAATATCACGTTGACGCCCTCACGTCAATCTATATTCGATCGTGTTTCCGGGAAGCTGGAAACGCATCAAGCCGATGTTCAGGCGGTTCTCGCTTGGAAAGAAGGTAAAATTATCGCGAATGACGAGCGGCTGGAAGATATTTTCCGGCAATTGTCTCGTTGGTATGATTTTAAGGTGGTGTACACTCAGCCCTCACTGAAAGATGTCCGCTTTTATCTTCATTCCAACCGGTACGCGGAAGTACGTACGATACTGGAACATCTCCAGACGACGAAAGGAATTCATTTCACTTATGCGGAGAATACAATTTACGTGAGTCAATAAAATAAGGAGATGCCCTCACATCCCCTTACCTGTTAGCCCCTCAGCTAACACTTGTATTAATTTAATAATAAGCTAAACAAAGTTATGAGAAAAAAACGGAAATTTCAACAAACGTTGAGAAAAATGAAACTACTTGCGTTATTTATGCTTTTGGGTTTTTGTACCTGTCATGCTACTATTAGTGCTCAGGAGGCTCGTATCGATTTGAAAATGTCTGATGCGGCGTTAAGTCAGGTGTTTCGAAGTATAGAACAGTTGACGGAATATATGTTTATCTATAAATCCGAGGACGTGAAAGCTGTCTTGCATATCAACGTGGATGTGAGGCAAACCATGGTGCGAGATGTTTTGGATCAATGTCTGGAAAATACGGGGTTGTCGTACCAGTTTAAGGATAAGGTGATTATTATTCAAAGGAGTACGACCGAGCCGGAAAAGAAAGGGGTACGGATCACGGGAAAGGTGACGGATGAAAAGAAGGAGCCGTTGCCGGGAGTGACGGTGATGATCAAGGGTACGAAGCTGGGGACCGTGACGGACGTGGACGGGAAGTATGCCTTGACGGTTCCGGAGGGTAATAATACCCTGGTGTTTTCGATGGTCGGGATGAAAGATAGAGAAGAGGTGATCGGGAAACGGACACAGATTGACGTGGTGTTGGAGGAGGCGGTAAGTGAGCTGGAGGATGTCGTGGTAACGGGGTACTACACGCGGGCGAAAAATAGTTTCACCGGTGCCGCCCGGACGATCACGGCAGAGGAATTGCAGATGGGGGGAAATCAGAATATCTTGACCGCTTTGCAGAATGTCGATCCTTCGTTCATGAAAATAGAGAATAATTTGGCCGGTTCGAATCCGAACGTGGTTCCCGAATTCCAGATCCGGGGAGCCGGGAGTATTGCAGGGATGAAGGGTGAATACGAGGGTAACCCGAACACGCCGGTATTCATCGTTGACGGGTTCGAGACGACGGCCGAGAAAGTGTATGATATGGATCCTTACCGGGTGGCTTCTATTACCTTGCTAAAGGATGCGGCGGCAACGGCAATTTATGGCTCGAGAGCCTCTAACGGGGTGGTGGTTATCACGACGAATGCTCCGGCTAGCGGTAAGATGCAGGTAAGTTATAATGCGGATGCCTCGTTTTATATTGCCGACCTGAGTGATTATAACGTGTGTAATGCGGAAGAGAAATTGGCTATAGAGAAAGCGGCAGGGATGTACACGTCTACGGCAGTGAATTCTCAACTTACGTTGAATAAATGGTATAACGAGAAACTGGCGAATATAAAAAGGGGGTATGACACGTACTGGCTGGATAAGCCATTGGATGCCGTTGCCGTTGCTCACAAGCATTCGTTGCGTTTGGATGGTGGTAACGAGAATATCCGGTACGGTATCGAGTTGGGATATAGCAACACGCCGGGGGTGATGAAAGAATCCGGGCGTCGTCGTTTAGCTCTGGGAATGGAGTTGCAGTATATTTACAAGAATTTGACTTTCAGGAATAATTTGACTTATTCGAACGTGAAGGCGATAAATTCTCCTTACGGGTCTTTCAGCGTTTACACGAAACGTAATCCTTACGTGCGGTATAAAGATGATGACGGTAATTATATTTATAAGGTGGATAAGTATATCCCGATCGGTGGTGGCGGGTTAGGAAAGGATTATTATAATCCGTTGTATAATACGACGTTGAATACGAGGGATGAGGAGAAATATAATGACGTGACGAATAATTTCGGGATCGACTGGACGGTCATGGATGGATTGCGTTTGAAAGGTAGTTTTTCGTTTACGCACCAGAATACTTACGAGGACAATTTCAAGCCTGCCAAACATACGGATTTTGCTACTTACGACGATGATAATTTCGATCGTCGGGGAGCTTATATCGGAACACGTGGAGAGAAGTATAGTTATGATGCCAGTTTGGTAATGACTTATTTCTACCAGATGGAGAAACATGTGCTTAATGCTAATTTGGGTTGGAATCTTCAGGAGAGCGTGACGAGGCAATTCACGGTGAAGACGGAAGGATTCCCGAACGAGAATCTGGATTATATCAGTTTTGCGACGCAGTACGAGAAAGCCGGTTCGCCTTCCGGGGATGAGTATACTTCGCGTTTGGTGGGTTTCTTGGGAAATTTGAATTACAGCTATGATGAGCGTTATTTGCTGGATCTTTCTTTTCGTGAGGATGCGTCTTCCCGTTTCGGTTCGGACAAGCGATGGGCACCGTTCTGGTCTGTGGGTTTAGGATGGAATTTGCAAAACGAGGGTTTCCTGAAAGATGTAACTTTTATCAATCAGTTGAAGATACGCGGGTCGTACGGTTTGACGGGTAGCCAGAATTACAATCCTTATCAAGCGATGACGACTTACAAGTATTTAACGGGTGAGCGTTATCATCATACTGTGGGTGCCGAGGTAATGGCCTTGGGAAACGAGAAGTTAGGATGGCAGCGCACGTTGCAGCAAAACTATGGATTGGATATTGATTTGTGGGATGAGCGGATCAATTTTACGGGGAACTACTACGTGAAGTTATCCAAGGATGTATTGACTGCCGTGACTTTACCGCCCTCTTTGGGATTTGGTTCCTATATGGATAATTTGGGTGAGGTGAAGAATTACGGGTACGAGTTGAGTTTACGTGTGGCATTGTTGAAGAATCCTTCGAAGCAATTGTATTGGAGCGTGAACGCGACGGCTTTGCATAACAAGAATAAATTAATGAAGATTTCCAATGCTTTGCGTGCTTATAATGATGATCAGGATGAGGATACGATGTCCGGCTCCAAGAGTAAAGAGTCTAATCGGCCTAAAGTGCGTTATATCGAGGGGAAATCGATGAATTCTATTTGGGTGAATCAGTCATTGGGGGTAGATCCCGCTACCGGGTACGAGTTGTTTCAGGCTGTAAACGGGGATATTGTGACGACCTGGAGCACGGATAATTACGTGATTGGTGGATGCACGGATTCGGATTTGGAAGGTACGTTCGGGACTAATTTGGCCTGGAAAGGATTTCAGTTGAACGCGATTTTCCGTTACAATTACGGGGGGCAGGTTTACAACCAGACATTGGTGGACAAGGTGCAGGATGCGGATTTACGGGAGAATGTCGATCGCCGGGTATTCGAGGATCGTTGGCAAAAACCGGGAGATAAGGTGATGTTCACGCGACTTATCGGTGGAGCTACCGCAAATGTGACGAGTGTAACGAAGCCAACGTCTCGTTTCGTCGAGGATAATAATTGGTTGGAACTGTCAACCTTGAACGTGTCGTATGAATTCAAGATGGACTGGATGAAAAAAGTGGGGTTAAAGCGGTTGAAAGCCTTGTTTTATATGAATGATGTATTCCGGGTTTCGACGGTGAAGCAGGAAAGGGGTATTGATTACCCGTTTGCCCGTAATTTTAGTATCGGTTTACAAGCCCGGTTTTAGTTGTTTACGAAATTAATAGGTCTGAATTATGAAATATAGAATAGTAAAATATATTGGGTTGGCAGGTACCCTTTTGTTGGGTGGTTGCAGTGATTGGCTGGATGTGGATCCGAAGTCGCAGATAAAACAGGAGGTTTTGTTCGAGTCGGAATCAGGTTTTCGGGATGCGTTAACCGGTATATACACGGTTATGGCAAGAACGCAAATGTATGGAGGGACCGAGACGATGGGTTTTCTGGATATGGTGGGGCAGGTGTACACGGAGGTTTCGATTGATTATGCGGATGCTCTAAACTATGATTATGAGGCAACAAAGATTGAAAAATGTATTGATACTATTTGGCGGGGAAATTATAATGCGATAGCAAATTGTAATCATATTCTTGCTAATATTGATGGGCGGAAAGATGTTTTCAGTAGCGGCGTGTACGAGGCTGTGAAAGCGGAGGCTATGGCGTTACGGGGATTCTTGCATTTTGACTTGTTGCGGGGATTTGCCCCGTCGTATTTAAGAGGGGCGAATCAGGCAGCAATTCCTTACGTGGAAGAAGTGACTAATAAACCGGTGGCTCAATTGACGGTCGCGGAGGTGATTGATAAGGTGATCGGTGACGTGGAGACGGCACGGAAACTGATCCGAGAGGTGGATCCGATCGGACCGACACGCGATTCGTACACGGAATCGGGCTACGAGACGGAGGATTATATCCAGGGTGACGGTTTCTGGTTGTACCGGAAGTCCCGTTTGAATTATTACGGTATGACAGCGTTACTGGCACGTGTGTATTTGTATAAAGGGGATAAGACGAAAGCTTTGGAATGTGCAAAGGAGGTTATCGATTCGAAAAAGTTTGCTTTGTTGGAGGAATCACAATTGCTACAGGATAAGACGTGGGGGTATTTATGTAGTGAAAACGAGTATATATCTTCCTTGTACGTGTATAATATGGAAGAGGGGCGGTCGGACGTGTATTTTGGCGAAGAAAGTTCCGTGAAGTGTCATATATCCGATACTCGTCGGACCAGCGTGTTCGGAACACCCGGTGTGGATATAGATTGGCGGAACCAGAATATGTTTTTCTTGAAGACCGGGGAGGCCAAATCATATATCGGTAAATACAGGGGTGTGAACAGGATTCCTTTACTGAAATTGTCGGAGATGTACTTGATAGCCGCGGAAGCTTCGGGGGATAAGAGTTATTTGCAAACGTTACGTGATCACCGGGGATACGTGAATTACCCGTTGGAGGAGAATTGTGATCTGGCCGCGGAGATCGAGGCGGAGTACCGGAAAGAGTTTATGGCGGAAGGACAGTTGTTCTATTATTATAAGCGGCTTGATTACATGACTTTACCGGATATGGGAGTTGTGATGACCGGCAATTACGTGTTCCCGATGCCGGATGATGAAATTGAGTTTGGTGATATTAAATAAAGCGGAGTTATGAAAAAATTATATTATATTTTCTTATTGTTGATTGCCTTTGGAAGTTGTAAGGATAACGCGGACTATCCTTTCACGGGGAAGGATGCGGTTTATTTCCAGTTGCAGGCGGAAAGTTATTATTGGACAAAGACTTTGGACAGTATCGTTTATTCTTTTGCCGGTAAGGGGGTTGATCAGGATACCTTGTGGGTGCGGGTGAATTTGGCCGGGGAAGCCGCACGGGAAGGCCGTCCGGTGATCGTGGTGGTGGATGAGGAAAAGACGACAGCGGAAGTGGGTTTACATTACGAGGCTTTGAAAGCGGAGTACGAGTTGCCCGGTGATTCGGTATACGTGAATATTCCCGTGATTATTTATAATAAGGACGAGGCATTGGAAAACAAACAGGTGGTCATCACGCTTAGCTTGAAACCTTCGGAGGCGCTGGAATTGGGGATTACCGAGCGTTTGAGTTGCCGGTTGCTTGTTTCCAACATGTTGGGTAAGCCGACTTACTGGGAACAGACCATCAAGTATGATTTCGGGGTTTATTCCCGGCGGAAACACGAGTTGTGCATGATTGAATTGAAACGGGATTTCCCGGTGGAATCGAGCGAGTATTCCGATCAGCGTTCGATGTGGCAAGTGTACGGGGCTTATATGAGTGATTATTTTAAGGATAATTATCCGGTAAAAGATGAGAATAACGCTGTTATAGAGCCTTGGTGATTTATTGTGTAACTTAGTAAATATGAAAGTATAAATGAAAAGAATATATTGTTTGTTAGGGTTTATTGCCTGTGTCTTTTACGCTTGCCTGGAGGATAAAGGGAATGATATATATAGGGAATTGAACGATGTTACTATCGAGAGGATCAGGGATACGACGGTAGAACAATTCACGCGCTTGCAGGTTACACCGAAGATTACGGTGCGTGACGGAGATTTTAACCCGGAGAATTACACTTATTTGTGGCACATGTATATTACTTATGGTGCCGGTAATCCCACGAGTTCTGATACACTCTCTTTCGAGAAGGATTTGGATGTGGAAGTCACGAGTATACCGGGGGAATATTCGCTTATTTTCGAGATGACGGATAAGAAAACGGGAATACAGTATGTTTCTGACAGATGGGCGCAGGTTACGGTGGTTAATTCTTATTCAAAGGGGATGATGGCCTTGAGTAACGTGAACGGGGAGGCTAACGTGACCTTCGTGAATGTTGTCGGTTCGGTGGTAGAGGATGCCTATCGGAAAGTGAATGGGGAAGTCGCCGGAAAGAATCCGACGGGGGTCCGTTATATAACAAGTATGATCTCGGGAGCGGAAAAGATGGTGGTGATCATGACGGATGACGAGCGGGGCGGAGTTGTGGTAAAACCGTTGGATATGTCGTATGTGATGGATTTTAAAGATATGTTTTATTTCCAGCCGGCGGTTGTGAAGCCACAGTCTTTCGGTACGCATAGTATTACTCTTTATGAGTACGTGAATAATAATGGAATCATTTACCGGAGAGGGAATCGGGAAAACGGTTATCCGAAATACGGGGTTGCCGTGAAGGGAGATTACGAGAAGATCGCCCCGTTTGATTTCTTTTTTTCAATGGTTAATTACAGGGCTTATTTTTATGATCAGGGGAAAGAGCGTTTTATTTCCATGAAATGCCCCTTGCAGTATGATGAAATTATTACTTTGCCGGATGACCTGACCGGGGAGTTTAATCCGAATAGTGTGGGTATGCAGATGGTGTGGGGTGGATTGTTCGGTAACGAGTATTCTATGAGTAACGGACGAGCCGTGATGATTGACGACGCGGGCGAGCATTACATGCTCTCTTTCGAGGTGGGTAAGGATAAGGACGACAACCCGCAGTTTTCTCCCAAGAGGAAGAGACAGTTGTCTCACCCGGGAGGTAAGGAAGCACGTACTTTCACGACCTCCCAGAAGGCTAATTTCCTGTATTACGGTTATGCCGGGAAGATTGCTTGCGTTAGTTTCGACACGGGAAATTTGTTGATGGAATATGAAGTAGGGGGAGGAAATGTCGATTATATCGAATGCGACCAGGTCGGGAATACCAACCAGATGTGGGTTGGTGTCAGTGACGGTTCGGGAGCCAAAAACTCGGGTTCTATCGTGGTGTTGGAGATGAGCACGGATGGTTCGCTGAAGGAGGTTGCCCGGTACAAGAATGTATGTGGGAAAGTGGTCGATTTCGAGTATAAAAAATAATCATTAAAGAGATGAAATATAAATTGATATTATGGGCCGCACTGTTGTGCGGTTCCTTATTTCGGGTGAATGCCCAAGGGGTGGATTTTCGCGATCTGACATTCCAACAAGCGTTGGAACAAGCCCGGAAGGAGAATAAACTGGTGTTTATGGATTGCTATACCAGTTGGTGCGGGCCTTGTAAGAATATGTTGAATAACGTGTTTACTTTGCCCGAGGCAGGAGAGTTTATGAACGCGGCTTTTGTCTGCGTGAAGTTCGATATGGAAAAAGGGGAGGGGATAGAGTTGCGAAAACAATTTCAGGTGCGGGCTTACCCGACATTTTTTATGATTCGTCCGGACGGAACCGTACAACATCGGTTGGTTGGAGGTAGTCCGTGGGAACGTTTCCGAGAACGGCTGGCGAGAGGATTGAATGAAAAGACTTCTTATTATTATCTGGATGAGTGTTATCGGAAGGGGAAACTTTCACCCAAACAATATTCGCAGTACGTGCAGGCCTTGAAAGATGCCGGTGACGGTAAGCGGGTTGAAGGTGTTTGTCTGGAAATTTTCGGGAAATTAAGCGATAAAGCAAAATGTCGTGAAGAGAACTGGTTTTTATTCGAGCAGGATATGAAGCCGGCAGATATTCGTTTCGAATATTTGATTGATCACAAGGATGATTTCGATCGGAACGTGGGGAGAGAGGTCGTGGATGGGAAAATTAATTCGGTTTATTCGGAAGAGTTGGCCCGTTTGAACAGTTCCAAAGAAAAAGAGTGGCCAGAGAGAATCGGGGGAATCGCTGTTCAGTTGAAAAAGATTGATTTTGAGGGAAAACAAAAGATCGAGAATTTACTGGATTACGAGGTCGCCTATTTGAGTAAGGATGTTGAAGGGGTGTTGAAGAGTTTAGAGGAACATGGGCGTGATTTTCCCCAATATGTTGTGATGGATTTGGTTTTCCAGTTCGGTTTTGTCCTTCGGGAAGGTACAAATGAGCAATTGGCCCGGTATATCCGGCTGGGACGTCAGAGTGAAGAACGGGCTCTTTCTCCTCAGATGGCACAGTTAACACGAGAATACATGGATCGTTATGAAAGTGAATTGAACGATCGGTTGACTTACGCGGGAATATGTGGTAAAGTGACACGGGAGAGAATGGACGAAGTGCATTTGTATAAGGTGGAGGACGGGAAGGAAAGCCTGATCGCGACCTCGAAAGTGAGCCGGGACGGTTGGTACGGGTTTACTTTCCAGCCGGAGCGGAAAGGATTCTACACGGTCGGTGGAAAAGAGAGTCTGAACCGGATACGTCTGTACATGAAACCGGGAGACCGGGGGGAAGTGAATTTCCCGGAAGATACGATCGTGATCACGGCTCGTAATACTCCCGAGAATTTGTTGTTGGCTCGTTGGGAATCCCTGATGATTCCGGTGCGTGAAAGGACAGATAATCTTAAATACGCGTTGTTCGATTACCGAGATTTTTTCCCTTATTTTATGGATTTTCTTCCCCGGGCACGGGAGTTTCAAGAAAAGATTACTTTTCAGGATGAAAATTTCAGTCGTTTAGTCCGGCAGACGGTGGATTTCGATTTGGATTATTATGCTTTCCGTATTCTGAATGCCCTGAAGGCGGGTAAAGATACTTATAAGCCGAGCCGTCCGACTCCTGCCGATTATCCGGTGTATTACAAGACGATTGTGTCCAAAAATAAGTTATCGGATGCTTCGGTATTGGAACAACCGTACGGGTATGATTATTTACAGCGGTACACGACGTTCGCGTTGGGGGGTGAACGGGTGAAAACGACTTTGCCGGAACGTTTGGAATGGTTGTCTGACGGGGCGTTGAAAGCCGAAATTATACTTTGGTATGCAGAACGTTGCAAGACTTATGACGAGTATATGGCTATTGTTCGGGAATACGGCGATTACTTGACGACGGTGAACCATCGTGAGCGAATGAATGCGGTATCGGCCAAATTATACCAGGGGAAACAAGGAGAAAAGGCGGCTGATTTCACCTATCCCGACCGGAATGGTAAAATGGTTTCTTTGTCCGATTTTCACGGGAAAGTAGTGGTGGTGGATGTTTGGGCTACTTGGTGCGGACCTTGCAGGAAAGAGGTGCCCTATTTGGTGAAACTGGAAAAGGAAATGGAAGGAAAAGATGTCGTCTTTATCGGGGTTTCCGTGGATGAGAAAAAAGACTACCAAAAGTGGCTCGACGTGCTGGATCAGGAAGGTCTGGCGGGAGTACAATTGTTTGCCGGAGGTTGGGCTCAGATCGTGAAAGATTATAAAATTAAGGGAATCCCTCGTTTCATGGTATTCGATCGGGAAGGGAAAGTGGTGACCATTAATGCTCCTCGTCCCTCGGACCCGGAATTGAAAAAGTTGCTGTTGAAGTTGTTGAAATAAGAAAACAAGGCCGCTAAAAGTCGGTTTTGTGAGAAATAACTACCCCCTCCCGCATCCCCCCTTTACATGGAAGAAGTGTTGATTGCCATGTGGTTCTTCTGCCTGCGAGAGGAGGAGGCAGGGGGTAGTTATTCAAAAAGTTATTTGTCCAATTTTCTGGGTTCTCTTCAGCAGGGGAATGTGCCTGTAAATCAGTATAAAAACAGGTGATTGTCATGGAGAGTTACTATTTTATTAGATCATTAATAGTTAATCACTACTTATTAAATACCGTCATGAACCCTATACGAACCCTATAGTAACCTTATATGAACCCTATTATAATAAGGTTTATAAAAGATTCATATTAGATTTCTAAAAGATTATTATCGCTATTAATCAGTAACTCATCAAGTATTCACGATGCAATCATGTATTATATCAATAGGAAATTTCCTGTAATGATGTATGTGCAATCAATAAATTATCAATTAGTTAACATCAGTTTGATGATTTTTTTGCATAAAGTAAGTTATCTGCACCTACGAGCTTTGAAGATGCAAAAGTCCGGGTGGCGTGAGATCGTGAAGCTGAGAAATAGTATATATCGGTTATTGACGTGATTCAAGTTTTAACAGGTAATGAACGTCCCCGGAAGTATTGGGATGATTTAAAACGTAAGCTGAAAAAGGAGGGGAGTCAACTGTCCGAAAAAATCGGACAGTTGAAAATGCTGGCAGAGGATGGGAAGATGAGGTTGACGGATGTCCGCTGATATTGAGCAATTATTCCGTTTGATTCAATCCAACCCCTCCCCCAAAGCTGAACCGTTTAAAATGTGGTTGGCGGAAGTAGCTTCGTGTAGAATGTCAAGTGTTTAGTTTTGTGAGAATGAAGATATTTATCAATTTCCTGTTCTAAACTGCCTAGTTGGTGAAAACCGCTATTAATGATGATTCCATTCCGGTCAATCAACACTTTGTGCGGAATTCCCCGGATAGCGTACCAAAGGGCAACAGGGTCTTTCCAGCCTAATAGATTACTCCCGTCTATCCAAGGAATTTTTTCTTCCTCGTAGGCTTTCTCCCAAGCTTTTTCATTATCATCCAGCGATATACTGACAACTTCGAGGCCTTTTTCGTGATAGTCTGTATATATCTTTTTAATAGAGGGCATGGTTGCCCGGCAGGCTCCACACCAAGAAGCCCAAAAGTCGATAAGAACGAGTTTGTGTTTTTTGTACACATCTGATAATTTGATCGTTTTACCATCGTGTCCTTTTATCTCGAAATCAATACATTTTTGGCCGGGAACATTCATTCTTGCGTATTTGATAAATTCGAAATTACGTTGACAAGCTTCTGTTTGCTGTACTCGGGGAGAAAATAGCTTCAACTCGGCTTCAAATTCGTCCAAGGATAAGAAATTACGTACGTAAATATCCAGTACTTTCAAGAATCGTTCGTCATCTCTATTGTTCCGGAGGGCAGTTTTGGCAAACTCGACCTTTTCTTTTACCAGTACCTGATGTTTTTTATAAACGCTATCTTTGTACTCTTGGGTAAAATCATTCTTACCCCATATCACTTTTCGATACTCGTTTTCTTGTTTCTCGATCAGGGACATTTCTTTCTTGAACTCCTCGTATCTATCCTGTGCGAATAAGCTGATGCAAGGGCAAAATAAGAGAATAATGACTATAAATATGTTTCTCATGATGTTATATGATCAAATCGTTATTGTTTTTTAGCTACTGCCTGGAACTTACACTGAATTGTCGGGTAGATTAAAGATGATATTTTCACGTTCAAGATACCCCGTCTTCCATCCTGATTCTCGAAACCGATGACACTTCCCGTTGTTACCTCTACTTTGTCCAGTGGATTTGAGAAATCCATTCGTTCCAGTTCTGTATCCCCGACAAGGTTAAAATTAACATCGTCTAATTGTATGAATTTCGTGGTTCTCATGGTTGAGGCGTCATAATCCATGCCGTCCGCTACAAATAATACTTGTGTTTCTTTGTTGGCCGGGTTTAAGAAATAATGTTTCCCGTCGCTCGCTGTGTAGGCTGCGACATCTATTTCATCTTTGTTTTTCACGTAACTACTGTTCGAATAAGCCTTGTATTTTGCGGGATTAAAAAACATGCTTCCCTGTGTTTTCCCGGCAAGCTTGTACAGCCATAACCAACTCGTGTTCCGAACATAATTCACGATTTTAAAACAGGATTTTATACTTCCGGATTTTCCCTTGTCATTATACGCTTTGAAAGTCATGCTGAGTACTTCGCCCACGATGTTCTTATCATTGGGGACGATGACGGGATAAATCAACATCACGGAGGAAACGGGACGGGACAGTTTTCCCTCTTCGTCTAGCGTCAATGCTAACGTCTCGTCAACTAAGGCAAACCGGATAGAATCTTTTAGCTCGTTGAAATCATGACTTTTCTCCACTATTTCAATGCGGCGTAGAGCGGCCCCGTTGGTTGAGGCTATAAATTTGAAACTTATCGTGTCTCCCGGTAAGGCGACCACGGTGTCTACCGTTTCCATTAACGCCATATTTACCCCATCGGAGGGTTCCAGCACATCGTTGAGGGAACAGGCCGCAAACAAGGATATTATAACTGATACCCACAATCCATTTTTCAATATATTCGTTTTCATCATATTTAATTATAAAGGTTTTTGCTCTACTACAAAATTGTGTTCCAGTTCAGCCTTGGGAATGGGGAAACACAACTGATCATCGTTCTCGAAGTTCGGATTCATCTCCTTTAATTTCCGGTTACCTCCGTCCGCGTATCTCACGGTAAGGTAAAATATAGCCCCGTTTTCCATCCCGATTTCCCGTATATTCTCCCGGAATATTTCTTCCAGTACTTCCGAATGAGAATTGTAGTTGGCAACATCAAATGTTGTATTACCGGAACGATTCCGCAAGACGTTCAACACGTCCAGACAATCTTTCAGGGGTGCGTTCGTGCGAGCCATGGCTTCTGCCTTGATCAGGTACATCTGGGCTACCCGCATGTAGTACATCGGGCAATCGCCGGAAGTAACGTAATGCTTTTTCCATACCAGCGTCTTTCGTGCCGCCGTTCCGTTGCCGAGCATGACGGAGTCGAAGGTCTCCTCGTAACGTTTATCTTCTTTCGTCAGAATCTCGAAATACATGTCTGTCGGTTTATAGGTTGCACCGCCGAACATCTTGAAGAGGCTCCCCACGTTATCATCCATTGTAGGAGGTGTCTTGATATGTCTCGTGAACATCAACTCTTTTGAATCGTACCCTTTGGTAAAGATATCACCATATTTGTCTTCCAGCCCGAATTCATCACTACCGATCACCTCGTTTGCCAACTGAATCGCTTCCGTGTAATCTCCTTCCTCCCCGCGGTTCATCAATATATCTGCTTTGAAAGCTTTGGCGGTTGTTGCGCAGGTGCGATATTTGGAATAAAACCGGGGACCGTATTTGATGGCGTAATCCAAGTCTTCGAATATCTTCTCGTAACTCTCCTTCACGGAACTACGCCCCATGCTATTATTCGAAATCGAGGAGGGTTCCAGACGAATAATGGGGCCTAGAGGGCTATTTATATCCCAGAAATAACCGTATCTCCTTAGCAGGAAAGCGTGTCCGAACGCACGGGCGAACTTTGCTTCTGCTAGCATTTCTGTCTTCCGGTTTTCTCCAAACAGGTTTTCGGATAATTTTTCCACGTAGTAAATGAAGTTATTAGCCGCGTTTACCATTTTGTAAGCTGTTTCCCAAGGTTCGGCAACGTACGAGTATTCTTCTGTCAATTTGAAGCCTAACAGGCCGTCTGTCTCGAATGTTCCCCGGTAAGTCCCGTTTAACAGGCCTGTGCGGTATTCGTTATCACAGATGTAATACGCGCTCATCGTTCCGTATCCTTGTAAATTCGAGAAGATGCCATTTAATGCCGTTTCTGCGGATGTCTCGTTCGTGATTGCGTTTTCCCCGACCAGATCATGAGGGGGAAGTTCGTCGTCGAACATGCTGTCACATCCTGTTATTGAAAAAAGAAACAATAAGCTGTATATAAATATCTTGTTCATAATCAAAATCATTTAATGGTTACTTTCACTCCGAAATTGAATGTTCTGGTTTTGGGATAAGCTTCCGTGTCGATAGAGGCTCCTTGAATCGCGTCACTACTCCACGATTCGGGAGAAGGGCCGGGGTAAGACGTGAAAGTACACACGTTGTTTGCGGAAGCGAAAACGCTGATGTTGCCGAATATCTTTGTCTTGTCCACGATATGCTTGGGGAACCTGTATTCCAGATTGACATTTTGTATTTTCAGGTACGAGGCGTTATAAACGGAGAAGTCTGTAAAATCGTTGTTGTAGAAATCCAGACGCACGCACGGGTAGTTACTGTCCGGGTTTTCCGGGGTCCAGCGTTTTAGCGCGACATCCAACACGTTCGCCGTTCCCGTGGAAGCGAAATTGAATTGATTGGCTTCTGCCGTCCAGGCTTTTTGAGCCCCATAACTAAATGTACCTTGCATGCTTAGAGTGAGACCTTTCCAACTTAAACGGGTATTGAACCCGCCCTCGAAATCCGGGCGGGAACATCCTAGCACGATTTTGTCTTCATGGTTACCATATACTTTATTAACCCTGCCGTCACCATCCTGATCGACAAATTTTAAATCCCCGGGTATGGTTTTGCGGTAAGAATATTGTTCCTGATACTGGTAGTCCGGGTTCAGGGATTCGTAGTAATCAATTTCCTCCTGAGAACGGAAAACACCATCTGTTTCAAAACCGTAGATCAGTCCTAGTGATTCGCCTTCTCGGATAACCGTGTTTGTCAGGTAGGTCTGTCCCGGGGCCGAGATATATTCCGCATCAAGCCCGGTAATTTTATTCTTGTTTTTCCCGATATTAAAACCGAAAGACCAGTTCCAGTCTTTGTTCTGGATGATCGTGGCAGAGATATCGAATTCGATTCCTTTGTTCTCGATGTTGGCGAAATTCACGCTGGTTGATCCCATTCCTGTACTCAATGCCATGGTGAAAGGATATAACAATCCTTTCGTGGTTTTCTTGTAAACGCCCAAAGAACCTCTTATCCTCTGATTTTTCAGGAAGCCGAAATCCAATCCCAGATCATATTGTTGGGTGGATTCCCATTTCAATTCGTTGTTACCGATCTGACTCGGTATCGTTGCCGGCATGTTTTGATAATCTGTCGATGAATACAGGGTTCTCCACCCGTATTCGCCAACCCACCCGTTACCGGTTTTTCCCCATCCTGCACGGATTTTCAGGAAAGATAGCCACCGGGAATTTTTCATGAAGTTTTCTTCGGAAACGATCCAGGCCGCGGCAAATGACGGGAATGTACCCCACCTGTATTTCGGGGAGAATTTGGAGGAACCGTCCGAACGTATTGTCCCGGTCAGTAAATAACGATCCATGAATTTATACTCGATCCTTCCCACGAAAGATAGTAATACCGATCCGCTGGCACTACCGGACACGGCCCCGTATTTGTACGGGTTAGCTCCCTGCCATATTGCATTCTGCACGTAGTCGTCCGGAAAATCGGTCATTGACAATGTGTAGTATTCCGACTCTTCATCATTATAGTTTCCTGCCAAGACGGCTGTTAACCTGTGATTTTCACCGAAACTCTTCATGTATGACAAACGAGCTTCGAATTCCTTGCTGTCTGTTTTGCTATGCGTTTTTCTCCCGTAACCTTTTTGATCTCCCCAGTAGCCACTACCTGCCTGTGTACGGCTGGACTGGTACGCGTAACGCTCTCCTTTTCGTGTTTGATACGTGTATTGGGTTATCAGGGTTAATTCAGGCAAAATCCGGAATTCCAGGTTTCCCGTGAGTCGTACATTATGATCTTCGCTTTCCGTCGTGTTTTCTTCCATTTCTATGATTGGATTCACGACATAATAGGTCCGTCCGGAATAAAGGTATGAATGTAAATACAGGGAACCGTCGTCATTGTAAGCTTTTATATCGGGGCGGGCTTTCGCCGCGGAGGACAGGCCCGCGTTATTACTTAACCGGTCGGACAGGGTCCCGGAAACTTTCACGGAAGCTTTTATCCATTTGTTAATGTCCGCGTTAAAACCGATATCATACGTATACCTCTCGTAATTTGTCCCTTTAACTTGCCCTAATTCATCCGTGTAGCCTAAAGAAGCATTATATCCGAAAGAGCTACCCCCACCGCGGACAGAAATTTTATGTTGCTGTTTGGAGCCGTCCCGCATGATATATTTCATCCACGGGGTGTTTGCCTCCCCGAAGAAATCCGATGCGGCAAAAGTCGAGTATTTAGAGTATTTGGTGATATCGTCATACCCCTCCGCTTTCGCCCCGTTGCGAACGGCTTCCATGACCAACATTTTGAATTCATCCGTGGTCAATGTATTTACATCCGAAACAAGGCTCGTTATACTGTAATCATAGCTATAATTGATTACCGGTTTTTGATTACGTCCTCCTCCTTTCGTCATGATCATGATGACTCCAGCTGCTGCTCTCGAACCGTATATTGCCGCTGAAGAAGCTCCTTTCAAAATGTCAATACTCTGGATATCATCGGGATTCAACTCGTTGATGTCGAAATCACTTGTCATCGGGACGTTATCAACCACGATTAGAGGAGAGGTAGCCCCGCTTAAGGAAGGAACACCCCGAATTTCTAACCGGGCAGGGCTACCGGGAGCCCCGTCTCCCGCCAAGATGCTCAGACCGGGAATCTGTCCCTGCATCATGTGGGCCACGCTTGTTGCTGTTGATTCTTCGATAATGCGGGAATCAAAGCTTGCCACGGAGCCGGTTAGATCTTTTTTCGTCGTTGTTCCGTACCCGATAACGACTACTTCCTCCACCTCGCTCACGTCTTCTTCCAGCACAACATTCAACGTTTGTTGGCCTGTCCATTTTATTTCTTTCGTTTTCATTCCTATGAATGAAAATTGTAGCACTAGGGAATCTTGTTTTTCCACGTTCATCGTGTATTCGCCTTTTACATCCGTGGATACACCAATTGTAGTACCCTTGATCAAGATCGTAACTCCCGGTAGAGGGGTTCCCTTCTTGTCTTTCACGTTACCCCGGATGACAATCATCTCTTTTTCCGTGTCATTCACCGACGTTTCAGACATGGAAAATCTTTTCTCGTTGGTTACCTCGCTTTTCGTGACATGCTCTTTCATTTCCACGTGGTGTTTCGTGGGAGCGGCATTCGACAATAAAGGTAAACAACATAAGAATGGTAATACGATAAGTCCCCATGCCTTTTGTCTCTGGGGTGATTTCGTTTTCACGGATGCGAGTACTCTCTTTTTCCTCGCTTTTGTTTGTGGATTTTTTTTCATACTTTTGATTGTTGATTGATTAATAGGAATGTGAATTAATTAACGTCAGGGAGTGTATTCTTAGTGTCTGAAGCCAGAATGCACTTCCGTTTTTATTTTTCCTTGTTTTATACACGAAATCGGGAATCCTAGACTCAATTGTATGTATAACTTCGATTATATTGATGCAATTGCAAAATGATTTAGATATTTTATTTGGGAACAGGTTTCAGGATATCCGCTATAATCTGATGAGGCTTATTTCTTGATAAGGGTAATACATTCTGTTTCATAATTGTTTCGTTAAATGGTTAAAGAAAATACATTTTATTCCACTCTTATTCACAATATTAGCAATACAGGTGCCTTTTTAAAAGGCATAACTTCCCTTCTGGCATTTCTGCCTCTCCATAAAATTTTCGTTTGTTTTTTGCACGTGCGAACGTGATTAACTGGACGATCCCCTCTACATAATTCAATAATGCAAATATAGGGTACAGTTATTACTATTCCAAGTTTTAAGTGAAAAATCTTTTCTTTATCATTAAAATCTTTTCAAAATGATAGCTACAAAGGAACCTAAAAAGACTGAAATCGAGTTGTTTATAATTAAGAAAGTAAGGGAGTTAAGGGAAGCAAGGAATGTTGGTCAAAAGAAATTGTCGCTTGAATTGAAATTATCAATCTCTTACGTGGGACAAGCAGAAGATATTTATAATGACGTAAAATATAATCTTAATCATCTGAATGAGATAGCTAGATATTTTAATGTTCCTTTTTCCTATTTCTTTCCCGAAACTCATCTTGAAAAAGATTGCATCGAGGAGTATTTGGAAAAACATCCTAAAGTAAAAGCTAGGTACGAGCAGACAATGAAAAGGTATGAAGAGAAAGCACTAAAGAAAGCAGAAGAACAAGAAAAAATGAAAAAGGGGAGAACTGCGACAAAAGGAAAAACTAAAAAGAAGTAATTTTCTTGCAGCCTCCATAAGATACGAATGTTTCCTGTTATTTAGGAGAGAGATTTGCGATGATTTTTTTCCTATTTTAGGAAATATTCTATTTTTACCCCAAAAAGAAAGCCACCTACTTTCGTAAGTGGCTCATTTTAGGTGACCTCGGTGGGACTCGAACCCACGGCCCATTGATTAAGAGTCAATTGCTCTACCAGCTGAGCTACGAAGTCTTCCTTGTTGCAAGTGGTTTTAACCGTTTTGCGGGTGCAAATATGCAACAATATTTTTTAATCTGCAAGAAAATTATTCTTTAATGTTGTGATAAACGTTAGTTACGTCATCATCTTCTTCTAATTTTTCCAGCAGTTTGTCGACAGTTTCTCTCTGTTCCTCGGTTAACTCTTTTGTATCAAGAGGGATACGCTCGAATTCTCCACTTACCATTTCGTAGTGGTTATCTTCGAGATATTTTTGGATGGCTCCGAATGATTCAAATGCCCCGTAAATGATCACGTGGTTTTCTTCGTCCTCGAAGATTTCGTCAGCCCCGTAATCAATCATTTCCAATTCGAATTCTTCCAAGTCAAAATTTTCCGGTCGGGTAATTTTGAACACGCATTTCCGTTCGAAAAGGAAATCCAAGCTACCCGTGGTACCGAGCGAGCCACCATATTTGGAGAAACAATGGCGTACATTGGCAACAGTCCGGGTATTGTTGTCGGTAGCAGCCTCTACAACGACAGCGATTCCGAAAGGAGCGTATCCCTCGTACACGATTTCTTTATAGTCTGAAGTATCTTTTGAAACGGCACGTTTGATCGCCCGTTCTACGTTTTCCTTCGGCATGTTTTCGGCCTTGGCATTCTGGATGAGGATACGTAGACGCGTGTTGTTTGCTGGATCCGGACCCCCGGCTTTTACGGCAATATCAATTTCTTTTCCTATTCTGGTAAACGTACGGGCCATGTTGCCCCATCTTTTTAGCTTCCGCGCTTTGCGGTATTCGAACGCTCTTCCCATATGGTGTGAATATTATATTATATATACAGTTTTGAAACGCGAATTTAGTTTTTATACTGAAAACAAAAAAGGAATTCAGTGATTTTGTGGTTGGAATGAAACTCATTCCACGAGTTCCACGCTGAAATCATCAATGTAAATTCCTTCTTCGGGGGTGATTTCTTTCCCGTATGTACGGATTTCTATTCGTAAAAGTTTGGCATCTTCCGGGGCGGTATAGATTCCGTGAAATTTGGTTTCCCAGCCGTTTGTTTGTTTTAGATAACTTTGTGCCTGGATGGCTTTATTGTTTTCGGCCGGGAGGGCGGTGCTTTTGCTTTTTCGCCAATAACAGTAGTATTTCCAGGGGAAGGAGGAGGAAGGGGCATTCACGTGCATTTTTATTTCGTAGCGTTTGCCGGGTTTGATGTCGACATCCTGGTACAAGTAGGTTTTGCCTTGCAAGAAAACAGCTTGGTTTTTGGAATGAACTTTTTCGCCCGTGATTTTTATGGCGGTACTGTCTTTCCCGTCTTTGTAAAAATGCCAGTTGTCGGGTTCTTGCTCCGGGTTGTTCCATGATTCAAAGTCTCCGTTTTGCAAGAGGTTTATCCCGTTTCCTTGGATTCCTCCTTCCGGTAGTTCCGGAAAGTTGCAATTTATTCGGGTGCTTTTGTTCGTGTCGATTGCTTCCGTGAAGGGGATAATTTTCCGTTTCGTGGTGTTTTCTGTGTGATAGGTTATGGAAAGGAGGACTTCTCCTTTTTTCGTCGGGAATGTTAGTAGTTCCGCCTGTCCTGTTTTGTTTATCGGCTTGATGATCGTGCCGGAGGAGGTCGTGTTACCTGTAAAATTGATTGCCACGGGGACGAATGATAGTTCTAAATTTACATCAGTAATGTCTTCGGGGATGGAGTTCACGGTGACTTGTAATTTTCCTACTCTTCTGAAGAGGCGGATCGGGGGAATTGTTGTTTTACTTTCGGTGATGCTGACACTTTGGAAAGCGGTTTGGAGATCGTTGGCTTCGTGGTAGGTGTTTCCATCTTGGGGTAAATGAAGGAATAGGTTTTCCAAGGATTCTCCGATTTCTGATGTGAGTGGGGTTTCGTCGGAACTATGGGTGACGAGAGCAAGTCTGTATCTGCCTAACGGAAGAAGCGCGTTGATTGAGCGCTCGTGGATGTCCTGTGAAGAGTAGGTCTCGTGACGGATAATCTGGTTGTCCCGGTCGATGGCGAATAGGTGCAGGCTAGAAATTTCGTTTGCTTCGAGAGAGTCTTGCCAAGTGTCGCTTTGGAGAGTGATCCGAACTCCCTGTCCCTCTATTGTTTTGTCTTTATGGCACGAAAAAAGAACAAGTAGTAGAACAGGCAAGAAAAAGGTCATTTTCATAGCCGTTTATTTTGTTAGTTTATACAAACGCTCTCACGCTGAAAACGGGCGTGTTTTCTCCACACTTAACAAAGTTAAGCAATAAGGTGATGAATAGCAAGAGATTTTGTCTCTTAAAAAATAGAAATCCCGATGTTTGTCGTGAAACGTTCGAGAGTTTCTATGCCCATGAACGAATTTCCGTGTTCGTTCAGTTCGGGGCTCCACACGGCGATACTGAGTTTACCCGGAATGATGGCAACGACTCCGCCACCGACACCGCTTTTCCCCGGCATCCCGACGCGGAAGGCAAATTCTCCCGATTCATCGTAGAATCCGCAGGTAAGCATCAGGGCACTGAGGCGTTTGGAACGACTCACGGTGAGGATGTCCTCGTTGTTATGCGGGTTCGTGCCGTGGTTGGCAAGGAACAGGAAAGATTTTGCCAGATCCTCGCAGGTCATGGCGATGCTGCATTGGTTACAATAGACGTCGATCAGGGAATCCACGTCGTTCTCGATGTTGCCGAAACTTTTCATGAAATGTCCCAGGGCTTGGTTGCGGCTGGCATGTTCCATTTCGGATTGGGCGACGAGTTTGTCAAAATAGATATCATCGTTACCGGCAACGCCCCGCACGAATTGCAGGATGGCTTCTTTCGGGCGGTGGTAGAGGTTCATTAATTTATCGGTGACCACGAGAGCTCCGGCGTTGATGAAGGGATTCCGCGGGATTCCGTGTTCGTGTTCCAACTGTATGAGCGAGTTGAAGGGAGTACCTGACGGTTCTCTACCCACGTATTTCCACAGTTCGCCCCCCATGTGGCGTACGACCATGGCAAGGGTGAAGACTTTCGATATACTTTGTATCGAGAATTTGGTCTGGTAATCTCCGGTACCGATGAGTTGGCCGTCTAGGGTGGCGATGGCTATTCCGTATTGTTGGGGATTAACGTTAGCCAAGGCCGGGATATAATCAGCTACTTTCCCTTTCCCGAAAAGAGGTTTAACTTCTTGATATATATTGTCAATAACTTCCTGATAATTCATCGCAATCGTTTGTTTAACGTTGCAAAGATAAAAAAGATTTTTACTATTTATTCTTTCGGTGTTTTTGTAAGTTTGTTGATAAGTTTATTTACCTGTTTTCGGGCTTTTAATCTTTTTGTGATGAGTAGTAGAAGTATGAGTAATAGAAATATTGTAATAGGGCTTATCGAGTAGTATATGGCATACCACATGTGTTGTAGGAAGGTGGTTTCTTCTATACTGGGTGTTGCGTGAATTTTATCTTGATTAAGGATTGTTTCGTTTACGATGGCTAGTAAACTAATTCCTGCCGTGATATAAGTCAGGTATTTTATCAAGTTGTCGTTATTTTCTTGATAGGAGAAGGAGAGATCTTCGGTACGTAAATCTAATTGGAATTTGATTTCTTCGAATGAACGTAATACTCCATTTTGTTGGCATACGAGAGAGAAAAGGTCATCCATCTCGGCAATCATGAGGTGGGATTCGTTTAACAAGTGGATAATTTGTTGCCGTTTCCGGTGTAGTTTGGAGATCATGTGTAATTGTTGAGAATCCGTTTTGATGGATAGTAATGAATAGGCGTAAGCTAATTCAAAATAAAGTATTTTACTTTTTTCTACACATGAAAGAATCCCGTGATCTAAACCGGCAATGCATGGATTCATGCAGAAGTAGGTGGAGTTTATTTCCGTGCAATTGGTACGGCTTTGTTGCATGCGGATGTACTGTCGACCGGCTTCACAACTATTTTTTAAATTTAATAACAAGGCATTGGAGCCGAATGCGAAGCAACTTGTGAAATTTCTGGATCCCCACCGGTTGCTCAGGCGTTGTGTAACCACTTCTGAAGGGACGTATTCAAAACCTTCATCAGAGGTTAACAAGCCGTAAAGATTGTTCCCGTATTGTTTGATTACACGATCTAAAGGACGCGTAAGGTTCTCCCCGTATATAGGTCCTATATCTTGTATTTCAATAATGGCGTAGTTAAATAAACTTGGACAAGAAAGTTTTAATTCATCAATGATAGCCATGCGCTCTTTGTCGTTGTTTATTTTCTTCTTGATTGGGAGATTGTGTTTGATCTCCATGATAAGTTCGAAGCAAAGATCTTTTAAGATTCCCCGGTAGTCATCGAGAACGATTTTGTTTTCCGGGTGGGACAATAGATAGTCTGTATCGGGATGTGGCCATTTATTGAAATTCTTGGTTTCTGGTTCGTAAAAGCGATGTTTTAAAAAAATGAGATCTTTATCTTCAATATTTTGTACGGGAATGTTAAAAACGAGATGGGCAATATTGAGATTCTTGAATATAGATAGAAATACATCTACTTCTAGTGGCGATTGGTTGTCTGCGCGTTTAATAATAAAACTTTTCACGTGATAACGTTCACAATAATAGCTGTGATCTGGTCCCGTACCGTTGTGAAATTGGTCCCCGCTTTGACAACAGGTACATAGTTCCGGTTTATTTCCTTTGGTTGTGGGAACAGGCTTCCCAAGGCAATGGGGGACGATGTCGGCAAGAGATTGGTACGAGGGTGAAGGTTGAGCGGGATGTAGGGCTTTAAGGATTTTTTGTGTGGTAATATCTTCTAATTCGGATGCGAATGTAGAAAGAAAAGAAAGAGCCCCTTTCTTTATTGTGAGTACGTTCCTGTGAAAGTCCATGAGATTTGCTAATTAATTTTGCGGAATAAAAGATACATGTCTCTACCGTGTTGAGCTTGCATTTCAGGTGATGCGTTTAGGAGGTCATCCGTGTCTGTTAGGGGGTGAATATCCGGAATATTTGCATGGAATACCTGAAAATCCAAGCGTTCCATGCCTAGTGTATTTATCGTTTTGGTAAAAGTTTCTGATTCAAAAAAATGGGCGGGGAGAATACCCGTTTGATCAATACAGCGATTAAACTCTTCTTTGGAAATAGCGATCTCTTGCAGTTGACCATTTTCCAAATAGCTTTTCGTGTAGACATCATGAGGAGCAATGGAATGACAAGTCGTGACGGCAAGTAATCCATTAGGATTTAGCAAGTTTATAAGATGTTCCAGTATGGGGAATACACTATTTGTCGGTAGATGTTGTAGAATGTGACTTGAAAGAATAAAATCAAAATTTTGTTGATCTTTTAATTCTTCTGTTTTGCAATTAAATAAAGAGGTTTTTTCCGTAAGGTTATTTTTATTAATAATGTCTTTTGCCATGTTTAGGCGATTGTTGTCGGGATCTAGTGCTATAATTTCCCTAAAATAGGGAGCGAATACCGGTAATAAGCGTCCTCCTCCACATCCGGCATCTAAAAAACGTTGCCTTCCTTTTTCCGGTAATGAACGAAGGTGATCAATAAGACGGTTTAAAATGCGATCTTCACTTTTTTGCCAGTATTGAGGATATGGCTCATGATGTTTTATGTATTGATTCGTGATTACATCATGAGTATCCGGATATTGATATGCTTTCATAACAAGAATATTAAGTTATGCAAATATAGAAAATTATATAATTTTTCGTATAATTTTCCCCGAATAGGTTTCTTGAAAGTGGTCCATGAAATAGATTCGTTTGGGAACTTCATAAGGAGCAAGATGTTTTCGGGCTTCATCCAATAGTTCTTGTTGGGAATTTGCGGGCCAAGGGGTGTCCTCTATAACAATTACAGCCATTTGTCCTAGGTATTCATCGGGTACGGACGTGATAAAAAAACGTCGGGAGATGAGTGGGGAGAGACGGTGTTCTATGTTCTCGGGGAAAAGTTTTACTCCTCCGGAATTGATCACGTTATCTACCCGGCCGAGCCATTCGAATTGGGTTTGCGTGTGAAGGATGACAAGATCGTTGGTTATGAATTGTTGTTCGTGTAAATGTGGGGCATGGATGATGAGGCAACCGCGTTTGTCTTGCGAGAAATGAACGTCTCCCAAGGCAAAGTAGAATGAGTTTTGCCGGGGTCCGTTGATGGGGCGCAGGGCCACGTGGGAAACTGTTTCTGTCATACCGTAGGTGGCGTAACAGTTTGTCGAGAAGGATTGTAGTTGTTTTTCCAGTTTTGAGGATATAGCCGCGCCACCGATAAGAATTTGCCGGAGACGAGTGAAATGTTGTCTCGTGCTTGGGGATTTCAGGGTTGTTTCTACTTGCATGGGAACCATTGCTGCGAGGTCGAAAGGCATGTCTAATGTCGCGAGGGGGGAAGAGGAGGGGGGTACCGTGTGTAGATTTGCCCCGGAAAGAATGGCCCGGACAATCATCATTTTCCCGGCGATGTAGGAAGGCGAGAGACATAGTAAAAGGTTCGAGCCCGTCCCGATGTGGAAAAAGCGATTTGTCAATTCGGCAGAAGCGATCATGTCCCTTTTTAAAAGGTGAAGTTCTTTGGGGGTTCCCGTGGAACCCGAGGTATGACCGGTAACGTAGTCTTCGTTATTATACCATTCTTTTAGAAAGTTTGTCACGGTTTCATCTTCTTGGCCTTCAATCTCGTTGGCGGATGTGTATCGTTTCCCGTTTAATCGAATATTCCAAAGCATGGTTTAAAATTTTAACGATGTAAGATCCCAATTTTTCCCCGGGTTGTAACAAAGTACGGAACCGGATTGTTCTAAGGGGGAAGGGATATTATTGGTGTATAATTGCCCGGTTCCCAATCCTTGGGGTATCTGTACGTTTAGAAGTGCGGTCCATTGGGCGATGGCGTTGAGCCCCACGTTTGATTCGAGGGCGGACGTGATCCACCATCCGATTTGATGTTTGTCGGCTAGTCGAATCCATTCTTCCGAACCGAGAAAGCCGCCAACGAGTGCGGGTTTTAAGATGATATACTGGGGGTGAATAGTTTCCAGCATGTCTATTTTTTCTCGCGTGTCGTTGATCCCGATCAGTTCTTCGTCCAAGGCGATCGGGACGGGAGTATTCCGGCATAATTTACTCATTTTTTCCCATTGTCCCTGGCGGATAGGTTGTTCAATGGAATGCAGGCCATAGCGGGATAATTGTTCCAGTTTGCGAGGGGCTTCGTCGGGGTGGAATGCACCGTTTGCATCTACTCGAAGTTCGATGGTCTCTTTGCTGAACGAGGAACGTATGGCATGTAGTAAATCGAGTTCTGCCTGGAAGTCAATGGCCCCGATTTTTAGTTTGATGCAATGAAAGCCTGCTTCCAGTTTCTCGATGATGCGTTGTCGCATGGTTTCCTTGTCGCCCATCCAGATGAGGCCGTTGATCTCTATGGTGGTTGTTCCTTCAGGAAACGGGGAGGGATAGATGATGCGTTTGCCCTTGTTGGACAAATCGGCTAGGGCGGTTTCTATGCCGAAACGGATGGAACTCCATGTTTGAAGTTCTTGGGGGGAAAAGGTGTTAATATGTTGGCATATTTCCTTTAATTTCTCTTCGTAACCGGGAACGTCATCTGCGCTTAATCCCCGGAATAGGGCACATTCCCCCAGCCCGTATATTTCGGGTTGTTCCGAATCCCATATTTTGATGAACCAAGTTTCCTTCTCCGTGAGAATTCCCCGGGAGGTCCCGGCTGGTTGTTTAAATTTCAACAGGTATTTTGAATACGTTGCTTGTAGCATAATTCGTTTTTTAGTACAAGCAAAAGTAAAGTATTCTGTAGACGAAATCAAGGAGTTTTATTTTAAAACTCCTTGGTTTTCGTATTTTAGATGCCGGGTAAGGCGTTCAATACTTTTTCGATATCCGGTGAAGACGGGCGCACCATACTGGCGTTAACGATTTTCCCTTCCGGGTCAAGCAGTATAAAGTGAGGTATTCCAGTTATGTTGTAGTCTTTCTGGAATTGGCTGTCTCGTCCGATCAGGAGTTGAGTCCCGGAAAGTTCTCCGGATTTGACCATGTTTTCCCAGTCTGCTTTATTCTGATCGGTAGAAAGACTTAGGAACGTGATATTTTTCCCTTCGAATTTTTTCTCCAGTTCTTTCAGAAACGGGATTTCTCTTTTGCAGGGACCGCACCAAGTTGCCCAAATGTCGATGTACAGGTATTTCCCTTTGAAGTCTTTCAGCGAGAAGGTTTTCCCGTTGATATCCTGTCCCTTGAAATCAGGAGACGGGCGTCCGACCGATGTGAGGTTCCATTGATCACGAACCTCTTTATACGCGGCTCGTAGAGCGGGATCGGTGACGTAAGCATTGTAGATGTTTTCCAGATCGGTAATGTTGCGAATACCATTTTTCTTCACGTAGTTTACGGCAATACCGTTCAAGATGATTTGTTTTACGTTCTCATTCTGAATGTTTTCGGCGAGATATTTCATCTGGCTGATGCATCTGTCGTAAAGGTTGGGAATTCTTTTTCCCGGTGAAGCGAGGATGATTGCGGCTTCCGAAACAAATTCCCGATATAACGGGAGGTGTGCAAGCTGTTCGTCTCCTTGTATAAGTTGTTTCAACATATCGTAATATTCCTGCCCCGGCTGGTAGCTTGTGTCTTGTGTAAAATAAGCATATCCCATGGGATGCATGAGTATATTGAAGGCGTACATATATTTGATGCGTCCCTTTTCCCATGCCACGAAATCGGGGTTTACGGTTTCCAGTTTCCTAGCTTGTAATAATTTGGTTGCCTCGTCTGTTTTCTGTTGAACAAGAGTGATTAGTTCTTCTAGCGGACGGGCATATTCGTTCGGGGTGATTTCCGTGTAAGTGATTGCGTTGAGGTAGTCGTTTATCGGGGCGTTTTTACCCTCGAATTGAATATCGTCCTTGAATTTTCCGGCATCGAAGGAGATGGTAAGTTGGTCCCCTTTCTGGAAAAATACATTCTTGAACTCCTCGCCATAGAACAAGCGGGCGTATATCAAATCGCCTTGTAAGGTACATGTGGCCTTGCCGTTCTTGTCCAGTTCGATTTCGTCAATTAATTCCGGGCTTTGAACGATTGCGACCTTGGAATAAGTTGGGTTTTGAACTTTGAAATTGACAACAATATCGTCCTTGTTTTTTTGAGAATTTGAACAAGAGTAAGCGATAAAAAATAAGATAATGAATAAAAAACTTTTCATTTTCGTGATATTAATATTAGTCGTATATTTCTTGCATTGCCGCATCCAGCCATCCGCCCCGTGCGTTTACGCTAAGAATATTTCCTTGGGCATCCACGAGAATGGAGGAAGGAACACCTGTCAGGTTATAGGCTTTGAATGCTGATTCTTCCGGGGATGTTCTCCGGTCGAGTAATTGGCCCCAGGATAAGTTTTCTTCCTTTAAGGCCGTGAGCCAGTTTTCCCGCTTCGAGTCGATGGATATACTCACGATATTAAATCCTTTCGGGTGATATTTTTCGTATGTTTTCCGGATGTGGGGGAATTCTGCCCGGCAGGGGTTACACCAAGAAGCCCAGAATTCGATCAGGGTAACGTGTCCCGGCTCTACAAAGTCGGAGATTTTTTTGCTGCTTCCGTCGGGAGCGGTGAGTTCTTTATCGAGGAAAGGTTGTCCGATGAATACTTGTTTACGTTGAATCGTTTCCCGGAGTGATTTCCCCATTTCGGATTCTTGTAAACGGGGAGATAATGTCGTGAACAGTTGCTCAATCTCTTTCAGGGAAAGCGATGAATTGCCTTTACAGAGTTCTTGAGCGACGTGTAAGCTAATCACGGATTCGGGATGATCTTTGATATATTGTATTTGGGCTTTTTGTATCTTTTGCGCTTTCGCTGTTGTTTGTTTGGCCAGGTCTATCGCTTTGGCCAGATCTTTACCGTCGTAGTAGGCTTGTGTGTAAGCGGTGAATGTTTTTTTGCGATCGGCCTGAAGCGGTTGAATCTGGTCCATATAGTTCTGGAAAGCATCTTGCGTGTTGCTTCCCGAGATGTTGAACACGGGTGTTTTGCCTGAATTGTCACAAACCGCTTTCACGGCTGTACTGTCAAGGAAGAGCGAGAAATTGACCAACTTGCCCCGATCCGAGCGATTATTGGGATCAAGGTAAATGAGCACGCTGCAATAACGGGGTATATCGAATTTCCCTTCCAGGAGGAATTTGCCATTCGATATTTTGGTACTGTCAATGGCGTAAGGTTGATTTATGTCATTAAGCATCAGGAATACAGGCTTGCCTTCCCAAGCTTCGGGTACCTCCCCCGAAAGGGAGTACCCGTTGTGTTGTGTACAACTGACTATGGATAGAATGAGCGTGATAAATAAAATGTATTTCATTTTTTATTCTTGAGTTATAGGTTCTTTATAGATAATATCCACGATTCTGCCGAAACCGGAATGGTATTCTTTGTAATCGGTTATTTGCGCGAGGTTATCAACGGCCTCGTATACCCTGAGTTCGCCTCCGTCAGTACCGCCCTTGTCGCTACCCACGATTAGATCGTAAGAACGTCTGGCATTTTCTGCATTCCTGTATAAATAGAATTTCAGGCATGTAATTTCTCCCGGAACTTCGAATTGAAATTCGGCAGAAGGAGTACTCGTGTCGAGATTCACCCGGTAAACCTTTCCATCCACGGCATAAAACATTTGATCGTTTAAAGGACTGAATGCAAAATGTTCTGCTCGCGTGATATCGGTACAGTTGGAGAGGTTCGCGTAGTGAGTTTTTGTGTATGCCGGCATACCCATCAGTGCCATATAATAATCGTCTAATGCAATTCCGTAGAGATGATAAATCCCGTTATTCTCCAAGATTGTAAACGTGATGTTGTTGAAGAAACCGAAGCCGGGCATCATGGCGGATTCGGAGTATTTACGTCCGCTATTTTCCATGTAAACATAGTTGTACCCTATCGGGAATGAAAAAGCGTTGCCTCCGGCTTCATCGTCGCTCATGTTCAAGCAACCGACGGTTTGATCTCCGGTTAATCCCCCATACATACCTCCCGGGTGATAAACAAATTGTTTGTGGTCTAAATCATAGAACATGAATACCGGAGCATATTGCATCGGGTTCGTGATGTTACATCCCACGTATGGTGCGATTTGTATATATTCTTTCGTGTTATCGTCATTACGAAGATAATTTAATCTTGATTCCCATAACGCCTCGGTTCCGTAACTGAAATTGCTACTGTATATTCCGTCGGATGTTACCATCATGCGGAAATAAGTTGCTGATGTGATATGAGTCGGTTTGGCATCGCTCATATCCCCCATTTCGTATTTCATGAGGTATTCTTCTTTCCATTCGAAAGCATCTTTATGCAACCGGGTAGTTCCTTCTTCGGTAAGTAAATAGAACGGGGAGGTTGGATCTACTTGTTGTACGGCACTCATGTCTTCTTTGCTTTCTGGACTAAGAGCGATAAGTGCTAACGGTCCTTTCTTGAAAGGTATATCCGAATCGGCGAGCATATCTTTCGAATGCACTTCTTCTCCTAATACGGTAGAGATCATGTCTAAGCGGACATTACCATTTTCGGAGCATAGAAGAACCCATCCCTCGGAAGTTGTCGTGACAACGGAGAGATTCGCCTGCTGTTGGTAAAATACGTCCAGTTGTTTGTCCTTTACCGTGTAAATCAATTTATAAGGACCGGGGCGTAAAGATATAATATCGTTAAATTCTTTTGTGGTTGCCAACACTTCTCTTGCGGTGTCTGTTTCGTCTTCCGCTTCAAATTGACGGATTACCAGCCACTCGTATTCATAGCGATTCTCGTCGGCTTGTAAACCGTCTAACTGCACGGGAATAGATAAATTTTGATAGGCCAGAGCCGTGATGGAATTGCTGATGCCTTCAATTTTTACTTCCGGGATATCGTGGTAATTGTAATTACCTTTATCGTCCGCGCAAGCACTGATTCCACTCGCTATTACAATGAGTAAAAAAAGCGATTTTATCTTGTATAATATCTGTTTCATAATCAGTCTTTTTGTTGTAGTTAAAAGATGGGAGTTCCGTTCTCGTCAAAGATTTCCGGATCGGGATTCTCTAGTAACAATTGTTCCGCTACATATTTTACCATTTCAGACATTAAATACTGGAACCGGAAAGATGAAATTTTTGACGCATCATTAAAGTCCGAACGCGGGATGTCCATTACCCGGCAGGTCAGGAAGAAACGTTGAGGGGTAAATGGGTATATATAAGTGTACCAAGCGGCCGGAGCCTCGGTGAATAGCTCCGAGAACTCGATTTTATGACGCATGGTAGAGACATCCGTACCGCTTTGAATATCCGTGATCTCGTGCGTGATGATTGGTCTGAAATACTCGTTCTCTTCAATGGCGATTTCGATTGTTTTGGCTTCTTCCTGCAGAGCGGTCGAACGCTTCAATGTAATTTCATAATTGAATGAACTGGCTCCCGCAGGCAATACCGGGTTGGCGGGTAACACGAAATCATCGCCTTCCTTGGCACTTCCCCCGACAACCTTGATGTTTACGGGACGAGGCTCATCGGTAGCCTTCCCGACTAGTTGAACCGGGATGGATACAATGGCTTCGTTTTGCGATTCCTCGATGTACACGAACGTGAAATTCGTGCTGTCTGTCAGTATATTTCCTACTCTTATACGTTGGTTGAAATAGATTCCTTCATCGGCACTATAGGTATTAATCTCTTCTTCAGAGCAAGCGGTTAATCCTATAATGAGCATAATCCATATAAATATATTTCTTGTTTTCATGATTTGCGTATTATTGTCTGTTATTGATTTCCGTGTCGGGTAAAGGCACCACGAAAACTTGGGTTGATGCCGATTGTCCCATAGGTCTACTTCCGCTACTATTCGTTCTATTTAAGATTGTTGTAAACGTTCGTTTGTAGAAATAGAACAATTGTCCTTCACCATACAATTCGCGCATGTATTCGTAGGTCAACTCGGTTACGGTTAGTGAACCCAGATTCGAAATGCCTCGTTTATTTCTCAACGTGTTGATGTATGGAAGTCCGTCATTCAAAGTTTCCGGTTCGCTTTCCGCGGCGATCAAATACATTTCTCCTAGTCTTAACATGGGAATCATCGTATTCTGTATCAGCCCGGTGGTGCTCATGTCATTGTATTTATAGAAGTATCGGGCACCGCTTGTCAATCCGGGAAGCGTAGCCTGTTCCCAGTTGGCTTCAAAACGAGTGTCGCTTGTGGTAGAGGAACCCGGTGCCGAATACAAGAAGTTCAATAATTTCTCATCCATGGTAAATATAAATGACGGATTGCGGGACGGGTCGTGATAATTTTTGAATAACAGAACCCGATTCGTGTTCGTTAGGGCAAATAAGACCTCTGACGAGAAAATCCGGTCACTCTTTGCATCCGTTCTTTCCGTAAATGGGAATGTCCCTGCTTCTGCTGCCGTGATCACCTTCTTGGCGTAGGTGGAAGCATTGGTTTTATCCCCGGCATAGAGATAAACCCGTGCCATGAGGCCTTGTACCGCATAGTAATTTAGGCGTAATGCCCGGTAACGCAGGAAATTGGATTCATTCCCAGCCGCTTCCATTAAAGTGCCTTTCGTGATGATGGGGTCGTTTGCCAATGCTTTTTCCGCTTCTTGTAAATCACTGATGATATATTCCATTACTTTGTTTGCGGGTAATAAATCATTTACATCCGGTGATTGGTGTAAATAGTAGGGAATACACACGTTTTCCGGGTTGTTCATGTAAATCGGTCCAAACAGGCGTAACATATCGAAGTGCAACATGGCGCGCAAAGCCAAGGCTTCTCCTCGGATAATGTCGTAATTGATCCCCGTGAAGAGTGATTCCCGGTTTTCAATGTTATCGAGAATTTTGTTACAGTTCATGATCAGTGCGTAAGCCTTTTCCCACACTTTATCCAAGCGTCCCCGCCAGTATTCCGTGCTGTAAGTATAATTGTTCAAATCAATATAATTTCCCCATTTTCCTTGGTCATCGCCGATCTTGTAGGCTCCGCCCATGAGTTCGAGCATCTCTACCGTGAGGGTACTTCCGTAAAGGTTCTCGTCGTTCAACTCGATGTACACGCCGTTCAGTAATTTCTGGAAACCGGTTTCCGAGTTCAATAGGTCTTCTTCCGCTATCTGGTCGTAAGGTTTCACGTCCAACCAATTGTCGCAAGCCCCGAAAACAAGGGAGCAACATATAAGCGTGATTAATTGTATTTTTCTTTTCATAATTCTTCCGTTTAAAAAGTTGCAGATATAGAGAACGACATCGTGCGTGCGAAAGGATAGTCTATGCCTCGCTCGCTCTTTACCGACGAAACTCTGAAAATATCGTTCATGTTGGCTTGTACGGTTAGTGTAGATAACCCGACATGCTTGATGAAAGGTTGGGTGAACTCGTAACCGATGTTGAAAGATTCTCCGCTCAGCGTGTTTTCATCCATCACGAAACGGGAAGAGGTTTCGGTTGTTTGGAAAAGAGAAATTCTTTTGAATTTGGCCTCTTGTCCCGGTGTACTCCAACGGTCGTACAAAGCCCGTTTATCTTGATTATAATTGATACTTTCTCTGTCGATATTTTCTACCTTTTCGTAAAGAGCGCTATTGAAAACTTGACCTCCTAACTGGTAACGCAGGTAACATCCGAACGAGAAACCTTTGTAGTAAAGGGTTGTGCCGAGTACTCCTTCGAGTTTCGGTTCCGTGTTTCCGACCACGACCTCATCATTTTTGTCATACGTGAAGGTGTAAGTACCGTCTTTCTTGATAAACAAATCCTGACCTGTCGCCGGATCTATACCTGCCGATCTTACCGCCCAAATATCGGTAGGGCTACCGCCGTCATAGTATCTGGTCGTGTTCAAATTGTTTTGATTCTGTTCGTTCATCGACTGCAAACTGTTCCCAATCTTAGAATATTTTGATTTGGCATGCGTCCCGTTGAGGCTGATATTCCATACAAAACGTTCTTGCGGGCGGTAAATGGGAGAAACTTTTAATGTTACCTCGATACCGTCTGTTTTCAGTTGCCCCATGTTCATCATAACACTCTTCACCCCGATAGAGCTTGGTGTCGTGATCGCTGCTACCAGCGGGTCGGTCTTTTTCCGGTATAAATCCAAGGTGACATTCACACGCTCGTTGAACATCGTGATATCGGTTCCCAAGCTGTAATTGATGGTTTCCTGCCATGCCAGATCGGGATTACCTAATCCTTCAAGAATAACTCCGGTTCCGAAAATATTGCTCATCCAGTGCGTGAATGCGTAGGTCGAGAATGCTTGATAAGAAGCGAAATTCTGATTTCCGGGGTTTCCGACGGAACCTCTGAGTTTTAATAGCTGGAAGAAATCGCAATTCTCCATGAATTTTTCGGAGTGGATATTCCAACCTAAACCGATAGACCACGTGTTCCTGAAGCGGTTGTTTGTCCCGAACACGGAAGTTCCGTCACTGCGGTAGTTGAAGTCAAAGAGGTAACGGTTGTCGTAAGCGTATCCCCCGTTGATGTAGAAACTGGCGGCACGTGTTTTGCTTTCCGTGTAAGTCGGTTTAGATCCTGCCGGATAGCTGTTGGCGAAAGACGGGGCGTCAAATTCATCTTCTGTAAACCCGATTGCCTTATAACCGTTTCGGGTATTTTCCTTGGTGCTGAAATTGAATCCTGCCACGGCATTTACCATGTGTTTCCCGGCGAATAGATGTCCGTAAGTGACGGAAATGTCTCCTTCGTAATTCAGGTTTTTCGATTGAGTATTCGTGTAAAGTCCTTTTTCCGTGTCGCTCATCTCGTCAAAATCACTGTGTTGAGGAGAAAGACGTACTTCGGCTGTCGAACTATTTTTGGTAATTCCGAACTTGGCCCTTGCACGCAGGTCGTTCGTGGCAAACCATTCGAGGATAAAATTATTCGTGAACCCGAATTGATCTTGCACGTCGTAATTATTCAAGTGTGCATTCCACAAGGGATTGGGTACGGAATATTCTTCCGGATCTTCCGTGTAATATAAATATTTGTCTATACCGCCTTCGCTATTGTATTTTCTGAAATAAGGATTAGCTTTAGCGTATTCCGAGAAAAGAACAGCCGGGTTATTCGTTTTCATGTAATCCAGTATAAATTTATTGCTGAATTGGAATTTTCCCGTGCGGTAAACCAAGTCGATATTTCCGCTTATCGTTTGACGGTCGGAACCTTTCATGACTCCTTGCGTGTTGCCGTAACTTAACCCGAGACCGTATCTGATGCGTTCCTCGCCTCCTTCGGCATAGAGGTTGTGTTTCTGAACGAAACCCGTGCGAATCGGTTCGCTGAGCCAGTAGGTATTAACGCCGCGTTCGATCTCTTGTAAACGTTGATTTCTGAGGTTATCCAATTCGATTTGATCCATCGGATTGCTCCTCGTGCTGGTGTACCTTCCCGCTCTGGTTTCGAACTCCAGTTTCTCCCGTGCGTTCATCAGATTGTAGTCCGACAGGTCAGCCATGGTGATGCTGAAATCTCCCTTGTATGAGAGTGAAAGTACGCCTTTTTCCGGGACTTTCGTTTCAATCACTAATACGCCGTTGGCGGCTCTCGAACCGTAGATTGCCGTGGAGGCGGCATCCTTCAAAAGTGTTACGGATGCTACCCGGTTCATGTTCAAGTCCATGACGGTCTGTAAATCTGTTTCGAAACCATCTAGGATAAACAGCGGCTGGTTCGGGTCTGTACCGTACTCTTCTTTCAATCCCATAACACTACTCTTGCCACGTATCTCCACGTCTGGCAGTCGGTTTGGGTCTGATCCGAATTGATTGTTGACATTAATTTTGAAAGAGGGATCGAGTGTTCTGATACTTTGGAGTACATTTTGCGTACCGGCAGCTTTCAGGTCTTCCACTTTATACGTGCTTGCCGATCCCGTGAAGCTTTCCTTTTTTCTCCGGTAGATTCCGGTTACAACCACGTCTTCGATGGCTTCCACAGCCGGGGCGAGTTGGATTTTCTGGAATTCGGTGATGTTATTTCCGTTGAATTTCTTTACTAATCTTTCGTAACCGATGAAGGAGAATATAATGTTGTAGTTTCCCGAATCAATAGGGAAAGTGAATTCTCCGTTACCGTTAGTGGCAGTACCTTGCTGGGTTCCTTCGATCATGACGGTTACGCCGGGAAGAGGTTCCTGGGTATCCTTGTCGAATACAACTCCTTTTAGCTCGATCAGTTTTAGTTGCGGCTTGTTGGTTTGTGCCGGGCGTTGTACGATAACGATGGTTTTATCTTCCAGTTTGTACGTGAAGGGTGTTTTGTCTAACACGAATTCCAGTACTTGTGCTAACGGGGTATTCGTGAATTCTTTGGAAATGCGTTTGTCACACGCATTGACTTGTCCGGCATTATAGAAGAATTCCATACCCGTGGCGGTGCTGATTTTCTTGATCGCATCCAAGAGGGAAGAATTTTCCAGTTTAAGATTGAGTCGCGTGTCCTGAGCATGAGAATTGTATGTCATACTGCAAAATGCAATGATCAGGAAAAGAGGCAAGATCATTTTTCCCAAGAACTGAGTCCAGGGAATTACTTGTCTAAGATTTGATGAAGTGTCTTCTTTCATGATATTTGTTTTACTGTTATTAGTTGATTTTTAGTTCTTTATTTGTTTTCTGAACCCTTTTGTTAAGGGCTACAAATCTTAGGGCTTTATCCGTGATAAAGTCTGTCCTTTTTTGTAATGAGTTATTATTTACATTTTATGCCTTTCGCCAATAGTTTAAAATTATTCTTTGTACTACAGCTTTCAAGGTATCCTGTCCGGTATTGTTCTTTTTTTCATGTCGTTTGATAGTTAGGTATTTATATTTGGTTTCCTTTTTTTTTGAGTATACAATTCCCCTAGGCATTATATTTCAATAATGTCCTCGGTCTGATGTTCAATATGCTATTTTCTTTTTTACTTCAGATAAATAATGCCGTTTTCTATGCTACACGTTATATTACTTGTTGTTGTTAATAATTTCGTGATATAGTCTATGCCTCTTTCATACCGGATCATACCGGAGAAACAAGCATCGTTGTACTTGTCTGCAACTCTTATTTCTATGCCGTACATGCGGGCAAGCTGTTTGGCCAGCACGGGCAGTTTTTCATCATTAAAATAAAGAACCCCTTCTTTCCACATGGCGAATTCGGATGTGTTTACCTCGTTCTTCGTGACGCCTTTCGTCGTTTTGTTTACCCGTACCTGTTCATTGGGTAGAAGGGCAATGGCTTCGGTTCGCATGGGAATAGAGTATTCAATTTTTCCGGTAACTAATGTCGTGATATTTTCCTCGTTATCCGAGTAAGCCGAAACGTTGAAGCTGGTTCCCAATACCCGGATGGATTCTCCTCCCGGAACTTCTACGTGGAAGGGTTTGGTGGCATCCGGTTTGACGTCAAAAAATCCTTCTCCCTCGATCTTCACTCTTCGCTCGTTGGCGGAGGCAAAGGTTGTCGGGTATTCGAGCCACGTGTCCGAATTCAGCCACACGTGGGTACCGTCCGCTAGTTCCAGATCGAAGCGTTTTCCCGCGGGAACGTATATCTTGAGCGGTTTTCCCTCTTTCAGGATAATTTTCTCTCCCGTGGCGGATTGTAAGGCCATCTTTGCGTTTTGATCGACATTCATTTTGGCCGATGTATTTAGGTTGGCCACGATGGAATCTCCTATCATGAATTGAACTTTTTGTTCGCAGATGGATACACCCATGTCATTTAATTGTGCGAATACAGGTGATTTTTCGGGTGCTTCGGGACGGAATAGCAAAAGTATGAACAGGCATACCACCGCGGCACTACTTGAGATGTAGATAACACGGCGTCTGAGGGTATGCCGATGTATTCTCTGTTTCACGTTCCGATAGTTTTCATCCAATATTTGATCCTCGTTTTCCACGGGGGGAAGGGAGTTCCATATTTCATCCAGTAACTCTTCCTCGTTTTCCCCTATGGGGCGGTTCAAATATTTTCCTGCATTTGTTTCCATGCGTATTTTTCTCTAATCTATATATAATACCTGACTTTTCGAAACTACGTATTCGAAAATGTTATTTTTTTGCTTTTTCCCGAAGTTTTTTCATGGCTTGATAGAGAATTGTCTCTACGGTCCGGATGGAAATGCCCAGTTCTTTGGCTATCTCGGCGCTTTTTTTATTTTCAATATGGCTCATGATGACCACCTGTCTGCTTCTTTCCGGTAGCTCGTTGAGGATGATTGCCAGTCGGGTTTCGGGATCTGCTGTTTCCTCACGATTGATAATATTTTCTTGTTCTTCCTCGCTTGTCTCCTGTTTTATTTGTTCGTGATGGAGTTGATGGAGAGTGTGGGCTTTGAGGTAGCGTAGCGAATTATTATGTGTTCCCCGGAGAAGATAGTTTCGAAGGGATTTTTCTCGGTCTAATTTTTTCCGGTTTTCCCACAAGGTGACAAAGAGATTCTGAACAATTTCATAAGCGGTTTCTTGGTCGGTGACAATGGATGTAGCATAATTAATCAAGGGGGTGAAGTAACTTTTGTAGACCGTGGCAAAAGTCGCTTCATCTCCTTTTATGAGGGCATCAACGATTTCCTCGTTGTTTGTTATGTCGAAATTATGTTGCATCGTGTTTTATGCAAGTCCCTTGCGATAACAAAGATAATAAAAAAGAGGCTGATTTCCTTGTCACGGGAATTTCGGGAATTTTTTGAAATCCGGGTCACGTTTCTCCAGAAAAGCATTTTTCCCTTCCTGGGCTTCCTCCATGAGGTAATACATGAGGGTGGCATCCCCGGCAAATTCCATTAAGCCGTGTTGACCATCAAGTTCGGCATTCAACGCCCGTTTGATCATGCGAATGGCCATGGGACTACGTTGCATGATGGTTTTGCACCATTCCACGGTTTCGTCTTCCAGTTGATCGAAGGGTACAACTTTATTCACCATTCCCATCTCTTCGGCCTCTTTAGCCGTGTATTGACGACATAGGAACCAGATTTCCCGTGCTTTTTTCTGCCCCACGTGGCGGGCGAGGTAAGAGGAACCGAATCCCCCGTCGAAACTGCCGACTTTGGGACCTGTCTGCCCAAAACGAGCGTTCTCGGAGGCGATCGTGAGATCACATACAACGTGTAGAACGTGTCCTCCGCCGATGGCGTAGCCATTTACCATGGCAATAACGGGCTTCGGGAGAGAGCGGATCGCCTTGTGCAAGTCGAGCACATTCAAGCGGGGAACGCCATTTTCGTCGATGTATCCGCCGATGCCTTTCACTTTCTGGTCGCCTCCCGAACAAAATGCTTTGTCCCCGGCCCCGGTAAGGATGATAACACCGATGTCTCCGCGTTCACGGCAGATATTTACCGCATCCAACATTTCAAAATTAGTTTGCGGGCGAAACGCATTATAAACTTCCTGACGATCAATGGTGATTTTGGCAATACCTTCGAAAAATTCAAACCGGATGTCTTCGTATTCTTTAATTGTGGTCCATTCCCTTTTTGCCATATTAGGTATATTGTTTTAGGTTTAACAAAGTGTAATGACAAATGTACGTGATAATTTTTAATTAAGATTCTCCGATAAGGATAAATCTTGAGTTCACGTTGTTCTTAAAGCGTGGAAAAAGCATGGGTTTCCCCGGGATTGGTCAGACCGAAAGGGTTTGATTAACCTGAATCGTGTGTTTTTATTGCTGCGGGAGAAGAGTTTTTTGATCGTGTTAAAAAAGCTGATTGCCCGTTAATATGGCGGTTAGGTGGCGGTTAAGTGGCGGCTAGATGGCGGCTAAGTCGCCTGGAACTCTGGTAAAAGTCACTTAAAAGGGATGGTTTGTCCTTTTGTATCCTTTGAGTATCAGCATGTATTTTCAGGCTTTTAAGGCCTGAAAATATGCTTTTAATATTTCTCCGTTTATTTTTCCGGGAGTGTGAATGACGAGAATCGCCGGATACTGTCCCGGCTTGTAGAAATCGGGCAATACGGCCAGTAGCGAAGTTTCGTCAGTTGCTTGATACACGTTGAACGGGTGGTTCTTGGCTAGTTGTTCGATGTTTACTTCATGGGGCGTTTCAAAATACTCTTCCATTTCTTCCAAGGCAGACGGGCCGGCTAGAAATCTGAAAATTCCGCCACCCCCGTTTTGGATAACAATGATCCGTAGTGACGGGTTAATATTTTTGATCCAGAGTGCATTGGAGTCGTACAGGAAACTATTGTCACCGACAATCAACGTGGTTATCCCGTCAAAAACCGAAGCAGCCCCGACGGCTGTCGACATACAGCCGTCAATACCACTCGTACCCCGGTTGGCGTCCGTCCGGGCAACTTGCGTGTAGTTGAAAAGTTGGGCGTAACGTACGGGTGTACTGTTGCCTAATTGTAAACGGCTTCCGGCGGGGAGTGAGGGGATTAACATGGAGAATGCTTTCAGGTCGCTCCACGGGATTTGTTTTAAATAATTCTCGTGTTTCGATGTCGCTTTTTCCTCTTTCTGGTGCCATTGATGAGCATAGCTGGAAGGTAGGCTGTTTGCTTTTATTTCGGCAGGTTGTAACTGGTCGAAGAATGTTCGGGCATCCATCGGGATGTGCAGGGTCATTGATTTATACGTGTCGGGAGGTAGTTGGCGCTTGTCAATGTGCCAATGTGCCGAGGGAGCATGCTCCCGTATAAATGCTTTGATCATGCGGGAAATAACAGCTCCCCCGAACGTAATTAATAATTCGGGGGCATATGTATTCGCCTCCTCCGGCTGTATTGTCGATATAACCCGGTCAATAGTGGGGATGATCAAGGGAGCGGATAGATTTGTCACGCTTTCCGTCAGGACAATCACGTTGGGCAGGCTTGCCAATAATTCGATGTGTTGTTGCAAGATCGGGTCGGGAGCATGAAATCCCGCGATAATCATCACTTTGGGACAGAGAAAGAATTCCTCTCGTAGGCCTTGGGATGTCTCCGGGGATAAAGAAGGATTATCTTTAAGAGTTTTGATGACTCGTTGCGAGGGCGAGAATTCCTGTTGAAATTCGTACAGGGGTTCTCTAAGTGGTATATTGATATGTACGGGGCCTTTACGATTGTTTAGAGATAGGTTGATGGCCTCGTTTACGAGGCGGTTTGCATGCCAGCGATCTTCTTCACCGGTGATCGCGGTCGGGAGCTGGAAACTTCCTTTCACGAAATTATCAAGTGCGTTTTGTTGGCGTATGGTTTGACTGTCATCCTGATCAATCCATTCCGTGGGACGGTCAGCCGAGATAACGATGAGAGGAATTCCTTGGTAAAAGGCTTCGGCCACGGCCGGGGAATAATTCAGTAGGGCGGTGCCCGAAGTACAGATGAGGGCAACGGGACGGTCGGTTTGTTGAGCTATCCCGAGGGCGAAGAAGGCGGCGGAACGTTCGTCCACGATCACGTGGTGTTTTAGCCGTTTTTCGCGGGCAATCGAGACGAGCAAGGGAGCGTTACGGGAACCCGGTGATAGGATGACTTCTTTAATTCCTTTTTGTACGAGTAGACTTGTTAAGATACGAACATGTTCAATATCAGAATGTAACTTTTCCATAGTTAATTTGACGTATGAGGTTTAGTAACGTGTCTGCTTTCTGGCAAGTTTCTTGCCATTCGGTTTCCGGGTCGGAGAGTGGGGTGATACCTCCTCCGACGTAAAGCCGTAAGGCATCGTCGAATACTTCCATTGTGCGCAAATTTACAAATAAATCAAAGGCCCCGGAGGCCTGTAACGGTCCTAAAAATCCGGCGTAATATCCCCGCTCTTGTTTTTCGATCTCGGAAATGATCTGCATGGCTCTCTTTTTGGGAAGGCCGCAAACGGCCGGAGTCGGGTGAAGTTGTGTCACCAGTTCGTCGATTTGATCGGCGGGAAGCTGTTCGTCGCTTCTGAAAAAGGTGCAGAGGTGAAAGACGTTTCCGGCTTGTAGGGTGATGGGGCCTTCGATGTCAAGGTGACGGGTGAAGTAATGTCTTAACGTGTCGTGAATGTAATCGGTCACGATTTGTTGTTCTTCTATATCTTTGTCGCTCCATTCGGGCGGGGTTTTGGCGGTTGCCACGGATTGAGTCCCGGCGAGTGACATGGTGAAGAAGCCGTTCCTGTCGTATTTGAGAAATGTCTCGGGCGAGGCTCCCATCCAGGCGCATTTGCCCGGTATCGCGGCAAAGAACAGGAAGGCATGATGATATTGCTTCATTTGCTCGAATATCACCGGGGCCAACCGGAGCGAGTCGCAGGGGAGCGTGATTGTTCTTGACAGTACCGCTTTTCTCATGCCTTCCCGTTTGAGCGTTTCAATCATGGTGCGAAGTTCGTCGAGATATTCGAAATGCTCGCAGTCCTGTTTGGTGAAGATTCGTCCGGGGGTGTTGAAAACCGTGTTCCGTAAATTCTGTATCGACTCCCCGTCGGTCAGGTAATCCGTGAAGGAGAGGTCTGCCTTGATGAAGAACGGAAAACTCCATGACGCGTGATTGAAGGGAGTGATGACGAATCCCTTTTCTCCCCGGTGTTTTTCAAAGCCCTTGAAAATCCGGGTATCGTTAGAAAGTTGCGCCCCGAATATCACTTCATGAGAACCGGGTAAACGGTACGTGTAAAACGGGATGTTATTTCTCAGGCAGATGGCTTGGGCTTCCGCGACCGAGAGTTTATTTTCTGTTTTTTCTGTCATGGTATTTTCCATATTCTTGTTACCGCAAAAATAGGAAAATTATTCGAATCTGATTACTTTTGCAAGTGTCCTCACCACGTGCAAAGATAATCAGGTTTATGGGTTGGTGGGTTACAGGTTGCAAGTTACGAAAGTGTATGAGTGAAAATAACGGTGGCTATAAGTTTTTAGGCGGTTGGCGGGGACTGCGGGAGTTATTGCCGAATAACTCCGGGGCGTTTAGTCAGGTTTTCGCTTCCTTGAAAAACTATAATTTCCGTCTTTATTTCGGGGGACAATGTATCTCCTTGATCGGGACGTGGATGCAGCAGATCGCGATGAGTTGGCTGGTGTACCGGTTGACGGGTTCGGTGTTCTTGTTGGCAACGGTCACTTTCATGGCGCAGATCCCGATTCTCGTGGCGACTCCCTGGATGAGTGTTTTTGTCGATCGGTTCGATCGGCGTAATTTGTTGATTTTGACTCAGTCGATGTCGATGGTACAGGCGTTGTTGATGGCTGTGCTCACGTTGACGGGGCTTATCGAGGTGTGGCATATCATGGCACTGAGTTTGTTGATCGGTTTGATCAACGCGTTGGACAATCCTACCCGGCAATCTTTTTACCCGAGTCTGGTTCCTAAAGATAAATTGAGTAACGCGATTGCGTTGAATTCTGCCGTGATCAACGGGTCGCGATTGATCGGTCCCGCGGTGGGAGGGGTGTTGATCGGGATGTTGGGAGAAGGAATATGTTTCCTGTTGAACGGGATTAGTTATGTTGCCGTGATCGCGGCGTTGCTGATGATGCGCTTGACACCGGGAAAGGTGAGGACGGTGAAGCAGAACGTGTGGGAGGATATGCGGGAGGGCTTCCAGTACGTGGCTGGGAATATGCCAATCCGCACGTTGTTACTTTTGATGAGTGCGATCAGTTTTTTCGGTTTACCTTTGATGACTTTTATCCCGGCTTACGTGAAGACCATATTGGAGGGGGAGAGCGAGTTATTGGGATTGCTGCTTTCTTGTATCGGGGTCGGGTCTTTTTCTGCCGCCTTGTACCTGGCGGCCCGGAAGAGCGTGTTGGGGTTGGGGAAGGTGGTGATGCTTTCCGGGGTGTTGTTGGGCGTGGGGTTGTCGGTCATGTCGTTTGTCACGATTCCTTGGGTGGCCGCCGTGTTGTGTCTTCCTGTCGGGTTCACGATTATAGCGACCGTGGCTTCCATTAACACGTTGTTACAGACGCTTTCCGGGGAGGATAAGCGGGGCCGGGTGATGGGATACATGGCGATGGCTTTCACGGGAATGGCTCCCGTGGGAAGTATTATTCTGGGGGCGGTGGAGAAATTCGTGGGGTTGCAGATGATTATTCTGTTGTCGGGAGTTTGTTGTTTTATCTCCTCCCTGATCTTCGAACATTATCGTCCCGTGGTACGTAAATATGCCCGTCCCGTGTATATAGAAAAAGGAATCATTAAAGAGATTGCTATGGGGATAGATTCGACGGAGGAACAACAATTCTGATTTATTCTACTTTGCAGGTGGTGTAAAAATTATATCTTTGTAGAAATTACCCCGACGATTTATGGATGAAAATGACGTATTGCTGGTAAAACAATTGAAAGACAGGAAAGAAGAGGCTTTCGTTTCCCTGTTCGGGCAATACTATAATTCCTTGTATCGTTTTGCTGCCAATTATTTGTGTGATCCGGAGGCCGCGCATGATATCGTGCAGGAGTTGTTCACCGATCTTTTCGAGAAAAGTGCCGAATTGAATATCGTGACTTCCGTGAAAGCTTATCTTTTCACGGCTACCCGTAACCGTTGTCTTAGTTTTTTGAGGAGCCTGAAAATTAAAGATACTCATAATCGTAATATGTTGGAGGCGCATCTTTACTCGGATACGGTGGATGCTATCGAGGAACCTTCGATTCTGGACGAGTTGCAGGAGATCGTGGATAAGATGCCCCCCAAGATGAAGGAGGTATTTCGTTTGCGGGTCGTGGAGGATTATAAATTCAAGGAGATTGCCGAGGAGTTGGGAATCACGGAAAACAATGCCAAGGTGCAGATGAATGGTGCAGTCCGGATGATTCGTGAAAAACTTCCGGATCTGAAAAAGCGGTTATTCTTCATGATAATCTGGTAGTTGCATCTTGTCTGGATAGGCTTTGATAATTTTTTCGGAAATATTCATATTTTGTCTTAACCTTTCGTCTGTTTGAAGCGTCTTAAGGAAAAATAAAGCCAAAAGCTATGAAAGAGGCAAATGATGAATCTTTGGAATGGACGCTAGTTAGGCGTAGTTTGATGGAAGAGTTGACCGGAGAGGAACAACAACAACTGAATACGTGGTTGAACGCGTCGCCCGCTCATCAAGCCTATTATGACCGAATTTCCGGCTTTAATCCAGCGGAAGGTCTTCCCGGATTGTCGAAAGAACAGTACGAACGGGATTTTATCCGGTATGTATCTTTGATTCGGCAAGCGAAGCGACAGCAGAAGAGACGACGTTTGGTTTATTTCACGAGATACGCGGCAGTATTTGTCGTGCTGTTGGCTGTTGGAGTTTACTTCTGGTATCAAGGGACGTCTGTATCTGAAACTCCGGTAACGTCTTTGCCTCTGGCTGTACAGGGAAAACCACAACCTATTCTGGTGACGGAGGAAGGTGCCCGTGTCTTGTTGGATGAGCAAGGGCGTTCGTTGCAACAGATTTCGCACGGAAGAATTTCTTCGGGGAAACATGGAATTGTTTATAATAATATATCTCAAGGAACAACCTCGGCTGTTGTGGGACACCACACGTTGATCATTCCCCGCGGGGGAGAATACCGGGTGGAGTTGGCCGACGGTACGATCGTTTGGTTAAACTCGGAGACGGAATTCAGTTATCCGGTGAGTTTTGCCGATTCGACCCGGGAGGTGACGTTGAAGGGAGAGGCTTATTTTGAGGTGGCCAAGAGTGCGAAACCTTTTAAGGTGCGGGTTGAGGATGTGGTCGTGAAGGTTTATGGAACTCATTTTAACGTGAATAGTTACGATAAGGAGCGGGTACAAACCGTGTTGTTGAGCGGGAGTGTAGGGGTGAGTTCCTTGAAGCATCCGGCCGTGGAACAAATGATTAAGCCGAACGAGATGGCGGATGTGAACGTGTTAACAGGGAGATGTGAAGTGAAAACGGTGGATGCGGCCGCTTATGCCGCTTGGAAGGACGGGTATTTCTCTTTTGAACACGAGACGTTGGAGCAGATTATGGAGAAATTAAGTCGTTGGTACGATGTACAGGTGACATTCGAGAATGATGAAGTGCGTACACATCGGTTTTCAGGACGTGTGGACCGGAGTGAGAGTTTCCGGGGTGTGTTGAATTTATTGCAACGGACTCTTCTGGTAAAATTCGAGGTGGAGGGAAATAGAATCATAGTTACTAAATAAAAGGAAACGGAAAGTGTTACCAGCACTTCCCGTTGAATAAATTAACCGCCTAAACTGTGGTGTTTAGGTAATTGAATCATCTTATAATCTACAAGAGTATGAAAAATTTGCGAGAAAAAAAAGCTTTTGTGGGAATTTGTTGCAGAGTGTTCGTGTTGGTAGCGTTGGGTTTGTGTTCGGTGACGAATCTTTGGGCATCTTCCATTTCTGCATCCCCGCAACGGGTGACAATTAATCTTAAAGATGCGGCAATCAAGCAGGTGTTTGCTGAAATCCGTAAACAAACCACTTATAATTTCGTGTACAGCGATGACCAGATGGATAAACTGGAACACGTGACGGTGGACGTGAAGAACGAGACGGTGGAAAACGTGTTGAACAAGGTACTGACGGGTACTCCTTACACGTACACGGTGGAGGGAAATGCTATCGCGATCGTGGCAAGGGAAAAAGCGGGAGAAAAAGTGAAGGAGACTAAAGTTGCGGGTAAGGTCGTGGATAAAGACGGTCTTCCTCTTCCGGGTGTGTCCGTGTTGATAAAGGGGACAACTCTTGGCGTGGCAACGGATATTGACGGAAAGTATACCTTGTCGTTTGTGGCACAACCGAATATCGTTTTTGTGTTTTCGTTTGTGGGAATGCAGACGAAAGAGGTGACTTATACCGGACAACCGGAAGTAAACGTGACATTGGAAGACGAGCAGGTTAACTTGAATGATGTCGTGGTTATCGGTTACGGTTCCAAGTCGAAACATGATGTGACGAGTTCGGTATCTTCGATTCATAGTGAAGATTTAAAGAAGTATTCCAGTAGCGCAACTTCTTTTGACGGGATGTTGGGCGGTGCTCTAAAAGGGGTTCGGGTAACACAGAATAATGGTGCTCCGGGAGCTGCAGCAACGATAAATGTGAGAGGGGTGACCTCCCCGGTATCCGGTAGTACAAACGAGCCTTTGTACGTGATTGATGATGTTCCATTTTTCTCGGAAAGAGGAGGTGTCAATCCATTATTGGTGATTTCTCCTAATGATATCGAGAGTATTGATGTTTTGAAAGATGCGGCAGCCACGGCTATTTACGGGTCCAGGGGTGCGAATGGTGTGATTATCGTGAAGACAAAAACCGGAAAGAATAATGAGAAGATTAGTGTTACAGCGGGATATTCGGTTACGGTAGGAAATCCGGTAAAAAGATATAAACCGTTGAATACGGAGCAATTTAAAGAAGTGCAAGATTTATTGCTGAAAAATACGATGTCTGCCATAGGCCGGGGCCAGGTCGATAAAGGGGATGCTGCTTATTTTCTGACACCTGTGATGATGTTAGTGGGGAATTTCTCTATATCGGGTTATGAGGATATGATTCCTTTGTATAATTATGATGGATTGAATGAGGACGTGTTTGGAGATGTGAGCACGAATTGGGAGAAAGAAATAGAGAATCATAATGCTATAAATCAGCAATTTGATTTAGGAGTCCGTGGCGGAGGAAAGGCGATTAACTATTCGTTTGTTTTCAATTCGACAAATCAGGACGGGCTTTTTATTAATGATGGGTTAAAACGTTACGGGGTTCGCTTGGCTGTTGATGCCAACATCACGGAACGTTTGAAAAGTGGAGCAACCATGGGATATACCTTCTCCAAGCTCCGGGATGCAACTAGTTTTTCAGATATGGATACGAAGCCATGGTTAGTGCGTCCGGATCGAGCGGTACGGGATGAAAGTGGGAACTTTGTCCGGTTACCGGGATCCAATTATGGGCAAGAGTTTTTAGGTGCCAATCCGGTTGCTAAGAGGGGCGTGAAGAATCGCACGGATGTAAACCAATTTATAGGAAGTGCTTACGCACAGTATAGAATACTTGATAATCTGAAAGTAAGGGGGGATATAAATATTGCATCTTTCCGTACTGAAGGGAGTAGTTTTATGCCTTTGACTGCAATGGATGACATGATATATTATGATTCGTTTTCGAGTCTTTATGAATCATCAAGCAACACGACCAATACATCGGTGAACTTTCGGGCAGATTATAATTTGGATATGAAAGATCATCACTTGACGTTAATGGTCGGCTATGGCTGGGATCGAACTTTTACGAAGGGTAGTAGTGTGTCATATAGCGATTTCGTTGATGATGAAATATTAAATAATCCTGCATCGGCAGCCATGGTGATGGGCTACAATAGTAATAAGATTACCAATGGATTGAACTCCGTGTACGCCCGTGTCGGGTATGTTTATGGAGATCGTTATTTGGCAGAAGCGAATTTCCGGTCAGATGCATCATCCAAGTTTGGTCCCGGTAATAAACGAGGATATTTTCCCTCCCTCTCTTTGGGTTGGCGCATGAGTCATGAGAAATTTATGGAGCCGTTCACGAAATTGGATGATCTGAAAATACGTTTTAGTGTGGGACAGACCGGATCCACTAATATTGATAATTTTGTGTACAAGCAATTGTATGCGCGTGCTTCTAATGATTTGTGGGGAGGACAACCTACGATTGTTCCGAAAGATAATTTCCCGAATCGGGATGTACGTTGGGAGATGACTACAGAGTATAACTTCGGTGTGGATTTTTCTTTCTTTAATCGTCGGTTGTATGGAAGTTTAGACATGTATTATCGTTTCACGGACGGGGCTTTAACTCCTTCTCCCGTGGCTTTGGAAACAGGTTCGATAACTTATTATTCTAACTTGATTGATTTGTCTAATAAAGGTATCGAGCTGGAAGTCGGGGGAGACGTGTTGAGACGTGATGATTGGGTATGGACATCGAAATTTAATATCGCATTGAACCGAAATAAGATAGAAGACTTGAACGGGGCGACGTTAGCTTCATATCAGGTTGATTATTTCGTGAAAGGGAAACCGGCAGGGGTGTTGAAAGGTTATGTCGTGGATGGAATTTTCCAGTCGGACGAGGAAGTCGCTTCGTATAATAAACTGGCAGAGGAGAAGCATGGAGCGGGAACTTATTACCAGAATTTGGCAACCGGGGCCGGAGATTATAGGTATCGGGATTTGAATGGCGATAGCGAGATCACGGCTGATGACAGAGACGTGATCGCTAATCCGGAACCGGATTTTTTCGGCGGATGGTTTAATTCCGTGAACTATAAGAGTTGGAATTTGTCTTTTGTTTTTCAATTCTCAAAAGGAGGGCAAGCGTTCTTGAATGACCTGCAAAACAGTGCTTCGGGAATTGTCGGAAATAGTATTCAGCGTATGATGTATCGTAATACGTGGACGGAAGATAATAAGGATGCCCGGTATGCTCGTTTGACGGTATTGGATCAAAGTGGAAATACAAATTATTCGGATCGTTACGTGTTTGAAACTTCTTATTTGCGATTGAAGAATATCACGTTATCGTATGAATTACCTCGTAATTGGTTGAAAAAGATATATCTTCAATCTGCGCAGTTGTTTGCCAGTGCATCCAATCTGTGGACGTGGACGAATTGGCCGGGACTGGATCCGGAATTAGTCGGGGATAGGACTCTTGCGGGAACAAACCCGTTGCAAGAAGGGGTGTACAGTAATGATGCCTATCCGTTGAGCAAGACCTTTACATTTGGTGTCAGGGTGAATTTTTAACGATCAAAATGAAAGTGATGAAAAAGTTTAAGTATATAATTTATTCTCTTTTGGGTGTTTTGGGTTTGGCATCCTGTGATTTAACCGGGAATATTAATGACATAAAGCCTGAATATGTATTGGATGAAAGTACCTTGATTCGGGATGGAAAATCTGCGGAATTGGCATTGAGAGGAGTTTATCAGCAATGGCGGGATAAGGGATTAACGTTGATATTACCGAATATGTGTTTTTTGTCCGGTTCAATAACCGGAGGTGGGATTGAGGAAACTCCTTTTATAAATAATGACGTGAGGCCGGAAACAAATAATATTGCCGCTTATTATGTTTCTCTTTATCGGATTGTGAATTATGCCAATACTGTAATGGAGCAATTGGAGGCGGGCAAAGCGGTTGGTCTTGATTCTTTGAGAAGGGTAGAAATGATGGGTGAATGTAAATTCCACCGGGCAATGGCTAATTTCTTCCTTTTACGCGCTTACGGACAATTTTATGACGAGACTTCCCTGTATGGAATTGTTTTAGTAAAAAAACATATGCAAGAAACCAAAGCGGTTCCTAGAAGTTCTGTAGCTGACGTGTATAAGTTGATTAACGAGGATTTAGACGATGCAATAGAAATGGCTCCGGAGTATGTTCAGAATCACTATTCCGTGAGTCGTGTTACGGCTAAGGCTTTAAAGGCAAAAGTCTTGTTGTACCAGAAAGAATATAAGAAGGCTGCCGATTTGGCGAGTGAAATTTTGGAAGAGGCCGGAGAATTTAGTTACGTCATGGAAATCAATTATGCTGATATTTATAAAAATGGTTGTTTCTCTTCGGAAGTTTTGTTTGCACCCTATACTTTTGGACTCATTGAAAGACTTACTCTTAACGTGAATGGAATCAGTCCCGGAGTCTATCTTCGTAAAGTGGCTGATGATTTTGTAGCAGGGAAAGGCGATATGTTGACAGGAGAAGGATTTGATTCGCGCTATGTTGCAACATTTATTAAGACTTCCGGACCGAATAATAACGGGAAATATCCTAATAATGATTACGTTGATAACACGATAAGCAATACTTGTTTTTACTTGAGGTTGGGTGAGGTTTATTTAATTCATGCAGAAGCGGCTATTCGCGGGTATCAGGATTATGCGGGAGCCCGTACTAGTTTGAAAGCGATCACGGATCGTGCGGGATATGATGAGAATTACGTGAATACAATTTCAGATGGGGATTTGTTGGAAACGGTACGTAAACACAAATTGATCGAATTGGTGGAAGAGAATTACGAGGATTGGTTTGATTTGGTGCGTTACTATAAAGAGGGAGATTTGAATATCACGGATGTAAAACCAACTGTTACCTCTGATACAAAATTGATTTTACCGATACCCCAAACTGCATTGGCCGGAAATAATTTGTTAGAACAAAATCCGTTATAAAAAGAAGAATATGAGGACATTTATTGTAATTTTAGTATGCCTTTTCGTGGGTGTATCTTGTCAAAATAAACCGCAGTACACGATTGACGGGAAAATTTCCGGGAATGCGGATGGTATGAAGGTGTTGTTGAATAAGCTGGGGGATACGGGATCGACGTTCGTTGATAGTACATTTATTAAAGATGGAAAATTCGTGTTTGAGGGAGTCGTTGATGAACCTGCCTATTACTCGATCATGATTGATCGTACTCCTCAAGGGGAAGTTTCTTCCGAGAAGTATATGACAAATAGTCAATTCTATCTGGAAAATTCTCCGATCAGTTTTAGTGGAAATATTGATAGTCTACCTTCTTATTTCTGGAGCAAGAAGCCGCGGAAACAAGCCCAGATCACCGGATCGGGCACGGAAGACCTTTATCAGAAGTATCTGGCGATAGGAGAAAAACAGGGTAGCGAGTTGAGTCGATTGAATGACGAGTATTTGCAAAAGTATCATATTCCCTCGATGGATGGTATTTTTAATAAAAAAGAAGGGATCGAGATTTCTCGAAAAATGGAGGTATTGAGGAAACAATTAGCTGAAATAAAATGGAATTTTGTAAAAGAGAATATCCAGACCGTTGTCGGTTATGATCTGGCAAAACAATATTTTCAGGATATGTATGTTCGTATCACCCCCGAACAAATTGACGAGTTAGAGGTTTTGGTGGATCAGGCATGGCCAAATACTACAAAAGCCTCGGAATTCAAAGCAATGGCTGAAAAAGGCAAGCGCGTGGCAGTTGGAACGAAGTATTCTGACATTGAGTTAGTCAATCCTGATGGGAAGAAAGTGAAATTATCGGAATATGTACCCGAAGGAAAATACGTGATGTTGGAATTTTGGGCTTCTTGGTGTGGTCCGTGTCGGGGTGAAATCCCTCACCTGAGAGAAGTGTACAAAGAGTACAAGGATAAAGGATTCGAGATTGTGAGCATATCTATTGATCGGAAGGATCAGGATTGGAAAAAGGCCATGAAAGAAGAGAATATGGTCTGGACCCAGTTGAACGATCCGGGGGAATTTGAAGGTCCGGTAACTCAGGTGTACAACATCATGGGCGTTCCGACTTGTATCCTGTTGGATAAGGAAGGACATATCTTCAAAACCGACATGCGGGGTGCTCAACTGGATGCCGTTTTGGAAGAGATTTATGACTGAATTTTTGTAATTACAGTTTCAAAAAAAAATAATAGTATTATTTAAGATTATCCAAAGGATATTCGGAGTTGAGATTCTGGGTATTCTTTGGATTTTTATTTTCGCTATGTTTGTTGTTTTAGACAATGATGTTCCTTGTGAAATCATTTTGGACGGTTATTTTTTTTTGTATTTTTGTCATTAACGGAGGTAATAATTGTAATGGTTATAATGTGATGGAGCAAGGGCAATTCGATGTATTATTTAATCAGTATTATGAACGTTTGGTACTGTTTGCTGAAAGTTACGTGGGAGATTTGGAAACGGCAGAGGATATGGTGCAGGATGTTTTTTTGTCTCTTTTGTCACGGACGGATTTTAATGAAGTCGAATATTCTCGTTCCTATTTGTATAGTTGTGTGAAGAACGGATGCGTGGATTATTTACGGAAACTAAAAGTTGTAGATCCGTTGGATACAAAGTTATTCGATGCGGTTTATTATGCGGGGGATTTTAATATTTTTGAACAAGAAGAGTTGATTCGTCGGGTAGAGGACGAGATCGAAAAGTTACCGGAACAACGTCGGGAAATATTGAAAATGAGTGTTTACCGGGGAATGAGTTATTCGCAGATAGCGGAAGTGACAGGATTATCAATTAACACGATAAAAACGCACATGAAGAAGGCGTATCAGGATCTACGGGAAGGACTTTATGACCAGCATTTGAATTTAATATTGCCTTTTATCTTGTTGGAAATGAAAAATAAACGTTTGTTGTAGTTTTGTTGGTGCTATTTTTTTATTTTTTCGTTCACCCTGTTTTTGTTTTTTTACGTCTTAGGTTCAAAAATTATGAATAAATGCAAGAATCTAAGTCGATATCTATATCTATTCTTTATCGGAAATCAGCAGGTAAACCGATTTCTGATGTAGACCAGCGGAAGTTTGATGCGTGGTATAACGAGTCGGAGGATCATCGTTTGTATTATAAACGTTTTTGTGTGCAGCAAGAAAAGATCATGGCTCGTGATTGTTCTGTCGTGGATGTTAAGCGTCGGTTGATGGAGGTGAAATTCAAGAGACGTGCAAAACATCATTCTAATTGGTGGAAATGGAGTGGGGTTGCTGCGGCCGTGTTGATCTTCTTTTCTGTTGGTTGGATGTATTGGGCTGAAAATAATATTTCTTGCCCGGTGGTTGTTGAAACCGAACCGGGGAGAGCAGCCGTGACTCTTCGTCTGGGACAGGGAGAGCAAATTGTATTGGATTCGACACTGGTGGCGCAGACGATTAGTCAGGATTGTGTGGCCATGCGTGTAGGTGTCGGCGTGTTAGAGTATAATCGGGATTCTGTTGCGACCGGAGAGTTAGTTTATAATCAGTTGGAGGTGCCTCCTTCCGGGGAGTACGTGGTTGTTTTGTCGGATGGAACGAAAGTTTATTTAAATTCGGCTTCCAGTTTATATTATCCCACGGTGTTCCCGGCTGGAGAGCGGAAAGTTAAGTTGTCTGGTGAAGCTTATTTTGTCGTGGCTAAAGGAGAGCGGCCTTTTATCGTGGAAACATCGTTGGAAGAGGTAAAGGTGTTCGGGACGGAGTTTAACGTGATGGCGTACGAGGACGAGGAAGAATTACAAACGACCTTGGTAGAAGGTTCTGTCGGGGTGTTGATGAAAGGGAAGATGTCGCTAGGATTTCAGAAAATTGTTCCGGGAGAGCAATTTCTTTTGAACCGGAAAACGGGAGAAACGGAGATTGTCTCGGTAGATGTTTTTCCCTATGTGGCTTGGAAGGATGGTCTTTTTGTTTCCCAGAATGATAATCTTGAGACAATTTTGAGAAGGGTGGCACGTTGGTTTGATGTCGAGATTTTCTATCAAAATCCGGCGTTAAAACAAAAACGATTTTTTGGTATTATGAAACGACAAACTCGTTTGCAGGAAGTATTGGATGTGATTGCAGAGGCGGGAAAGGTTCATTTCGATGTGAACGGTCGTGTCGTGTTAGTTCGTGATTAAAAATAAAAGCAGAAGTTGCTGGAAACAATTTCTGCCTTAAAATAAATTAAACAGGGAACAAGCATTTTGCAGGTGTTGTTCCCGTATGTTTCACTTATAATTACAAATGTATGAAAAAAAATCGGTGTTCTATTCCTATATGGAGGGATAGTTTACGAAAAATGTGGATTATGACAAGATTTCTATTTATTTTTGTGTTTGTTGCCTCGTTACACGTTTCGGCGGCGCTTCATTCTCAAAATAAGATGGTGACCCTTCATCTGAAAGGGGTAAGTTTGGAAGAGGTAATACAATCATTAAAACTCCAAACGGATTACGGTTTTTTTTATAATATTGATAGTAAAGATATCAAAAAAATGACGAACATTTCCGTGAATGTCAAGAATATGGCGTTGGAAGATGTTTTGTTGCAAATTTTGAAAGGGACGAATCTGACTTATTCTATCGTGAATGATGTGGTTATTTTAAATACCCGAAATTCTATTGTTGTAAATGATTCAGTAGGAAAAAATCACGTTCTTGTTGGTCGGGTGATGGATGTGAATAAGGATCCATTGCCGGGGGTAACGGTAAGATTAGAAAATACGAACGTGGGGACGGCAACAAATTTTGAAGGTGTTTTCTCGTTTCGACTGCCTGTTGAGAAAGGGAAGTTAATCTTGAGTTTTGTCGGTTTTAAAACAAAAGGGGTGGAGTTTAAACTTCCTTCTGATACGCTGAAGATTGTTATGGAAGAAGAAGTTGAAAACGTGGAAGAAGTTGTTGTAACAGGTTATTTTAATAAGGCAAAAGAGAGTTTTACCGGTTCGGAAGTGACGATTGAAACAGAAGAGTTGAAAAAAGTAGGAGCTTTAAGTATAACGCAAGCGTTGAGTGCTTTTGATCCTTCAATTCGTTTGGCGGAGAGCTTGACCAACGGTTCGAATCCGAACGTGCTTCCCGATATTACGATCCGGGGTGAAAACGGATTTGATTTACGGGCAAATGCGGATGATGCGACCACGAATCCTAATGCCCCTCTTTATATCCTGGATGGAGTGGAGGTTTCGGCGGAACGTGTTTATGATATGGATGTAAATAGGGTAGAGTCTATAACCATTCTGAAAGATGCCAGTGCCACGGCTTTATACGGTTCTCGCGCTTCCAATGGAGTTATCGTGATCACGACGATTCGCCCGAAGTCCGGGCAGATTCGAGTGAGTTTGAATGCTAATTATAATATCTCGGTTCCAGATTTACGGGATTATAATTTGATGAATGCCGAAGAAAAGTTAGAATATGAGCGGCTAGCCGGCTTGTATGAGTCTACCGATTATATAGAACAACGTAAACTGGATGAACTTTATAATTCCCGTTTGGAGGAGGTGAGGAAGGGTGTGGATACTTATTGGTTGTCACAGCCTTTAACGACATCATTGAATCAACGTTATTCTATTAATTTCGAGGGTGGTGACGAGTATTTCCGTTACGGAATAGATTTGCGATATGATACGGATAAAGGGGTTATGAAGCAATCCGGTAGAGATCGGTTAGGTATTAACCTGACATTTAATTATAATATCGGGACGAATTTTTTTATTCGGAATGATTTGTCCGTGGATAATGTGAAAGCGAAAAATTCTCCTTATAATGAATTTTATTTGTACGCCAATCAAAATCCATACGATCGTATTTATGATGAAAATGGAAAGTTTGTTGAGAAGCTTTCTTCTGGAGACTGGAATCCTTTGTATAATGCTCATTTGGCGAAAAAGAACACGAGTACGTATACATCTATTCAAGATAATTTTAATATTGATTGGCGTATTGTTCCTGCGTTGCGTTTGCAAGGACGTATTAGTTATTCCAGACAATTTGATAAAAGGGATTTGTTCAAGTCTCCAGAGTCTTTGGATTATAGCACGGAAACGGATCCTAAAAAGAAGGGAACTTATTTCCGTTCCAATTCACAAAGTGATAAGTTTGACGGTAATTTGACTTTGCAATACAATAAAGTGTTTGGAGTGCATTCGTTGAACGTGGGAGTGGGAAGCAATATGACGGAGTCGACCGAGGAGGGAGATTCTTATACCGGGGTCGGTTTTGTTAATCCGGATATGGTTTTCATCGGAGCGGCGATCTCTTTTGCGGAAAATTCGAGTCCGGATGGTAGCTATGATAAATCCCGGTTGGTAGGATTTTTTGGTAACGTGAATTATGGGTATGATAATCGTTATTTCTTAGATTTATCTTTCCGTACGGATGGTTCCAGTAAATTCGGGAGAAATTCGCGTTTTGCTCCGTTCTGGTCAGTAGGAGTTGCTTGGAATGTGCATAAAGAAACATTCTGGTCGGGAGATGAGAAGAGTTCTTTAAAATTGAGGGCTTCCGTGGGTAGCACGGGAACGACTAATTTCTCTTCGACTCAAGCGTTGACAACTTATAACTATGATTTTTCTAAAATATATAACGGCGTGTTTGGTGTAAGTTTGGCCGGATACGGTAATCCGGAGTTGAAGTGGCAGAACACGATTTCTTATAACGTGGGTGTGGATATGACTTTGTTGAAAGGACTGGTTACGTTTAATGGAGATTTTTACGTTAAAAACACGGAGAATTTATTATTGCCTTTGACGGTTGCACCGTCGACCGGTTTTAGTAGTTATGTGGAAAATATTGGAAAATTGAGGAATACCGGAATTGAAGGCCGTTTGCGCTTGAATTTGATTCGGGATACTCAGAGGGATTTAAGATGGAATGTAACACTTTCCGCGTTCCATAATAAGAGCAAGATCACGAAGTTGTCTAATCAGTTGGAAGAGATCAATAAATATGCTAATAGTGATTGGTATAATCAAGGAACTGTCGTGTACCGGCAATATGAGGCCGGGCGTTCGCAAACAGCCTTGATGATGGTTCGTTCGGGAGGAATTGATCCGGCAACGGGAAACGAAATTTATATTAAACGTAACGGGGAGCTGACATTTGAATATGATGCTAATGATAAAGTGGAGTGTGGGGATATGAAACCTACGATTGAAGGAAACGTGAATACGAATTTGACATGGAAGGGTTTTACGTTGTATATGCTTTTTAAATATCAGTTCGGAGCCAAGGCTTATAATGGAACCTTAGCCTCTAAAGTGGAAGGAGCTAACCCTTACAAGAATGCAGATAAGCGGGTGTTGTATGATCGTTGGAAAGAACCGGGGGATCATGCTAAATTCAGACGTATTGATGATCGAACTTCTCCCTACCAGACAACACGTTTGGTTTTTGATAATGATTTGTTTTCTCTGTCAAGCGTGTCTTTGTCTTATGAATTACCCCGGGAGATCAGTCAAAAATTCTATGCGGATCGGGTTCGATTGATGCTGAGTACGACGGATGTATTTCGTTTGTCAACCATAAAGCAAGAGCGAGGGACAAGTTATCCTTTTGCACGAACTTTTAATCTGAGTTTGAATGTTACGTTTTAATTGTTAATGAAAAGAGTTATGAGGTTAAGAAATTGTATAGGAAGTTTGTTGTTGACGCTCATGTTGTGTTCTTGTAATTCATGGTTGGATGTGGATTTGATCAACCAGAGTGAAGAAAGTGATCTTTTCAGTACTGAGCGTGGTTTTTCCGAGGCTTTAGCCGGTGTCTATTGTGATATTGCGGCTTCTAATATGTATGGACAAACATTGTCTTTCGGAATGCTTGATATTATGTCTCGTATTTATGATTATTCTCAGATCCCTAATAAGATGAAAATATTCCGGGATTATGATTACGAGAATAAGGATATGAAAAGTTATATCTATCTGTTATGGAGTTCATTTTATGCTAATATCGCGGCATTGAATAATATTTTGGAATGGAGTGAGAAAAATGCTTCTGTTTTATCTGATGAACGACGAAATCAGGTACGGGGAGAGGCGTTAGCTTTGCGAGGTTTGTTGCATTTTGATATTTATCGTTTGTTTGCTATTGATGTTAAACTGGAACCAACGGCTCGTGTTTTGCCTTATCAAACGGAGTTTGGAGTAAAAACGTCGCCTGTTTATAGCACGATGGATTATTTGAATTTGGTGATTGGTGATTTGGAGGATGCGGTAAAATATTTGGAGAATGATCCGATAATAGGAGTGACGCCTTATCAGTTGGGAAATGGCGATGGTGAAAATAAAGATGAAGCAGACCTTTATGTTGCTCGGATGAATTATTATGCGGTGAAAGCTTTACTAGCCCGGGTTTATTTGAATATGGGTGGAGATAAAATAAAGGATGCCCGTCGGCTGGCCGAGGAGGTCATTGATTGTGGTAAATTTGCTTTGGTGGATTATGAAAGGAGTTTGAACACGGACGAGGCGAATAAAGATTTGCTCTTTTCTGATGAGCATATTTTTTCTTTGCGGGGACAAAATGTGAAAACTGATGCGGAAGGTGTTCATAAACAAATAACGGGTACGGATGGAAACGTGCAAATGGCGAATGGTTATCAGGCAGTGTTGTATTTAAATGATTTAGAAGATTATAGATTGAATTGGTATAAAAGTTTTTATATAATTAAATATACGTCCGATAATAGTAAACGTTTTTTTCCAAAGATGCCTATGATTCGTTTGTCAGAGATGTACTTAATCGCTGCTGAAGGATGGATGGAGGATGATCCGGAACATGCGGCCGAATTGTTACAAACTTTAAAGCAGGCTAGAACAAAATTAATCGTGAATAAGCAAACGGTGACAGAAGAGATGATTTTATTGGAAATGCGGAAAGAGTTTGTCGGAGAGGGACAGCTTTTTTACGTGTATAAGCGTTTAAATCATGATATTATCGGTAATACTTCGGAAGATGGGGTGAAAGCAAGTAATAGTGTTTTCGTGTTACCGTTACCGGAAGAAGAGATAGAATATGGATATAGGAATTAAATGAAACTTGTTTTATGAAGAAGTTAATATATATTGTTTGGGCGTTTTGTCTTGGATTACAGGGATGTGAGCAAGATCCGGAATACGAGTATGATGATATTGATCGTATTTATTTCCAGTACGAGGTTCAGAATAGCCTTGGGAATAATGTAAGCGTTGATTCGGTCGTTTTCTCGTTTGGAAAATTGCCGGAAGAGGTAGTTGCCGATACGGCCAAGATCGTCGTGCAACTTATGGGGAATGCTTCAGAACAACCCCGGAAATATCGGGTGAAGGTGTTGGAAAAGGGGGTACAGTTAAATGGTTTGACAACCATGGTTGAGGGTGAAGATTATGCTCCTATTGCCGAAGAGCAGGTGTTTGGTCCTAATCGTTTTCAGGATACTCTTCGAATTTTGGTGTATCGTAAGAATTTGAGTACCAGTTTGCGAAATCCGGAGTCTAAAACTTTGATGCTAACTCTTGAGGAGGGAGAGGACTTTTTGTTGGGCATTAATGTCGGACATGAAATGAAGTTATCTGTAAATAATATTTTATTCCCTCCGGCTTGGTGGGAGGCAAATGAGACACAACTTGGTTTTTATCACCCGAAGAAATGGAGAAAATTGATCGAATGGGATCCTATTTTTGCGGTTGAAGATGCTTTTATCGGTACTGGGGTTGATATGCAGAAGAAGAGTGGTATGTTGAATGATTGGCTGAATAAGAATGTGATTATTGACGATGAAACGGGGATGCGTATAACGAAAACCGGGCTTGTTGAAATTTAATATTTGGAAAAGTAATTCGTATGAGAACAATACTATTTTTTGTGTGTCTGACAGGCTTGTTATTTGCTTGTTACGATGATAAGGGGAATTATGATTATCACGATATTAATCAAATTACGATTTCGGGGATTGATAGTTTGATTCGTTGTGATCAGATGGATTTGTTACATATTCCGGTCACTTTGGAAGGAACACAGTATGCCGATACTAATCAATTCACGTATTTTTGGGAAATTAATCGTAAAATGGTGTCCACGGCCAAAGATTTGAACGTGTATGTTAATTTCCCGTTAGGAGAAAACGAGGCTCGTTTCGTGGTAACGGATAAAGAACTTGGTACGAAAGCGTTTAAATATTTTAAGATCAATGTATCCAGTTCCACGGCGGGTGACGGTATTTTGGTTTTAAGCAAATATAAAGGGCATGCAGAGTTGTCTTTTAAGCGTTTGGACAAAGAAGGAAGTGTTTTTACCCCTAATTTTTATGAAGCTTTAGCCGGAAATTATTTAGGGACTAATCCACGGAGGATTCACCGGAATTATGTCCCGGAGGCAGATAATGAAAATTCCGGATTAAAAATAGAAACAGATCATCAAATAAAATGTTTGAGCGAGGAGACGTTACAGGAGATCGGGGAGAATACTATTTTGGATCATAATTTCTTTATCAGGCGTGCAAATAGTTTACCTTCCGGGGATATAACCGATTTTGATGTAAAGGCTTTCGCTCACCAGCCCGTAACGATGGAAGGGGGATTCGGTAAGTCGACTTATATATTTACCATTGCAGGAGATGAGTTTTGGATGGATCAAGCGATGCTTATTTCTTTTGGAGGAATGTCCCAAACGATGTGTATGACATATATGCAATTTAAAAGTCCGTGGGGTGGGAGGTTGTCTCCGGCAATGTTTTTGTCTGCTTTAGTTGAAAAAGAGTTACAGAATTATAATACTCCTACGGCGATGTATATGTTTGATGAAACGGTCGGTCAATTTTGTTATAATAATTTGATGGGATCTAATAATGTTGGTGTTCCTGCGCTTGGGACTTATAGTGGTTATTCTTTATTATTTGGAACCCATACGGCAACGAAAGATCATGCCGTGGCCGTGTTGAGTGATGGGGCGGGTTACCGGATGTTGTATATGAATCTTCCGAATGGGGAGCAATCCGTGCTTGCAGATTTGACGGTTCCTAGTAATATTATTAACGAGACAACATCTTATTATCCGATGAAAAATGAAGCTTATATGTTGTTTGCCACGAATGATAAGTTATATCGTTATAATTTGCGCGAGTTGGAAAATAATGTAGCTCCGGGGAATTCGAGCGTGTTCGTAGAATTGTCGAAGTGGGGATATAGTGCGGAAGCTAAAATCACGTGTATGAGTGTTTCCCGGACAGAGCAGGAAATACTTTTGGGAGTTTCCCGTTATGGGGATGATACGGAAGGAATGGCGGAAGAGTTGAAAGGAGATGTGTTGGTTTTAGACTTGAAAACAGGAGAATTGATAAAAAAATATGAAGGAGTATCGGGTGTTCCTGTAGATGTGAAAATTAAGTATCAAAAATGGCTCCGAGATGGTAAGGAGGGTGGAAGTGTTGCGGATGTACTTTATTTTTAGGAGTGTTGTAAAATAGAGAGAGTGTGTATTAGCGATAGAAAGTTTTATGCCTTTCTATCGCTATTTTTTAATTCTCTTCTTCATTCCCTTTTAATACCGGAAGGCTGATATGGTATTTTACTGCAATAACACGGGTTAGGATAACGCTTCCAGCCGTGATGATTTGCGTGGTGATATGTCCCACGGCAAAGAGATCACAAGCATAGTAAATGAGGCCCCCGAGGATACAGGCGATAGCGTATATGTCTTTACGGAAGATCAGGGGTTCTTCATTAATGAATATATCCCGGATGACACCACCGACGGCTCCGGTTGTCATACCCATGATGATAGCTACCCACATGGGGAACCCGGCGAGTAAACTCTTTTCAATACCGACCACGGTAAACAGTCCGAGACCGATGGCGTCGAAGATAAAGAACGTGTTGTTCAAGCGGATAACGTACTTGCCGAATATGATTACAAACAACAGGGCTAATCCAGTAACAATCAGGTAAGATGGTTGATGCATCCAGAAGGGGGTCAACCCTAGCATTAAATCCCGGGTTGTTCCTCCCCCGATAGCCGTGGCAGCCCCGACCACGTATGCCCCGAACCAGTCGAAGCGTTTGGCGGATGCCAGACGTATTCCACTGATTGCGAATGCGAACGTTCCGATATAATCAATGACCGTGGTAAAATCGATGTTCATAATCCTATTACTTTTTTTGAGCTTGCAAAAATAGTAATAAAGGGAGTCCGTTCGTCTTGGTTTTTGATGTTTTACAGCATCTTACATCCACTCTTCACTTTTAACTTCCCCTTCCACGGAAAGTACGATACGTTTGATCGGAATGTTACGTGTGGCTTGTTCTCTCGCTTTCAAGGCCATTTGCATGAGTCCTCCACAACAGGGTACCTCCATGATCAGTACCGTGAGCGTGTCGATCTTGGCATCGTCAATCATGCTTTGGAGTTTTTCCACGTACGAATCGGTATTGTGATCCAGTTTAGGACAGGCAATCGCTAGAATTTTCCCTTTCAGGAAACGTTCGTGGAAATTCCCGGAGGCAAAAGCAGAACAGTCGGAAGCCAGTAGTACGTTTGCTCCTTGAAAATATCCGGCTTGCGGGTTAAGTAAGTGTAGCTGTACGGGCCATTGACGGAGTTCCGAGTTTCCGGAATGCGAGACAACATTCGCCTTCGTGACCGGCTTTAATTCTCTGGCCATGGACCCCGGACATCCGCATCCTAATTTGGGGGCGGGATGCAATTCCTGCAGATTTATAGATATGTTATGACGTTTCAGGTATTCCACTCCTTGTTTTAACAATTCTACTTCTCCGTGTTCTTTCAAATGGCGTAAGTGGGCCAGGATAACGTGTTCTCCCTTGGGAGCGATGCGTTCCATAACGGCTTCCTCGCTATATGGTTCCGCTTCCCGTTCTTCTAATTCGATAGCCCCTACCGGACACTCCCCGATGCAGGCCCCCAAACCGTCACAATATAGGTCACTCACCATGACGGCTTTCCCGTCTATTAGTTGTAAGGCTCCCTCGTGACAACCTTTCACGCATAGCCCGCAACCGTTACATTTTTCCTCGTCTATTTTTATAATTGTTCGTTTCATAGTTTTTGTTTTTGATTCTAAGACAAAGATACATGCGGGAACGGGGGAATTTTGTAATGAATATTACAAAGCTGGTTTAAAATACAAGAATAATAGTTTATGAATATCAACTTGTAAAAGTCCATAAAATCCTTTGTCTCTGTTGATCTTTGTTTACGGCTATTTATCGTTGCCGTAGACAAAGAATTCCTGTGTTTTCTGACTTTATGGACTTTACAACGGTGGATTATTTGAATATCTTTTTCAGTCTTTCAAGTCCTTCTTTTACCGTGGCGAGCGGACATCCGATGTTCATGCGGAAAAAGCCTTCTCCCTCGGGACCGAAATCCGTACCGCTATTCAAACCGAGTTTTGCCTCGTGGAGTAGTTTCTCCCGGATTTGTTCGTGAGACAATCCTGTTGCCCGGAAGTCTAACCAGAGCAGGAAAGAACCCTCGGGTGGGATCATTTTCACGACGGGAAGTTCTTGGCGGAGGAATTGGTCAGTATACTCGATATTCTTTTCAAGATAGCCGATCATTTCGTCCAACCACGCATCCCCGTGTTTGTAGGCTGCCTCGAAGGTAACGTGGCCGAAAATATTTCCCAGATCCAGGTGCAGGCATAAAATCTCTTCTTCGAAAAGTCGGCGTAGTTCGGGTGACGAGATCACGATCACGGAGTTCATCATCCCGGCAATATTAAACGTTTTGCTGGGAGCCATCATCGTTACCGTGATATCAGCAATTTCCGGTGATAGGGTTGCCATGACCACGTGTTTATGGCCGGGTAACGCCAGATCGGAATGGATCTCGTCGGAAAGAATCGTGACGCCATATTGAAGGCAGAGTTCCCCGATCCGGAGGAGTTCTTCCTTGGTCCAGACTCTCCCGACCGGGTTGTGCGAATTACTCATGATCAGTAATTTTACCCCGTCTTTTAGTTTTGCCTCGAAATCCTCCCAGTCAATCCGGTAATGATTGTTTTCTACTTTGAGCGAACTGCAGACTAACTGTCGTTTGTTGTCTTTCACAACGGCATGGAATGGGGGATACACGGGTGTGAATATCAAAACTTTGTCCCCCGTTTTCGTGTATACTCGAACGGCAATGGATAGGGCGGTGACGATACCCGGGCTACTCAATATCCACTCTTTTTTCACGTACCAGTTGTGGCGGCGGGTTACCCAATCAATAAAGGCTTGTTTTGCCTCATCAGTTCGGAAGGTATATCCGAAAACCCCTTTTTCTGCGTATTGGTGTACTGCTTCCTGTATTTCAGGGGCAACTTGAAAATCCATATCGGCTACCCACATGGGTAGAATGTCCGTGAGTCCGAATACGTTAGCTAAATTGTCGTATTTTACACAAGCCGTGTTCCGGCGGTCTATTATTGCATCGAAATTATACATACTTTTCTTTATTAATTTGTGTAGCAAGTTATAAAACTCTTTTTAATTTTCTATACGAGAAGGGACGTGAAATGTTGAAACAATTATTTAATATTTAAGTAACAAGCCCTTAACAATACTATTCTTCCTTTGCGTAAGTAATCTAGGAATGAATATATGCCTAAGAAACAGCAACATTACAAAACAATCGTTCTTTCGGACATTCACCTCGGGTCAAAATGGTCGAAGACAAAAGAAGTGACCCGCTTCCTGAAACGACACTCGTGCGATACCCTTATTTTATGTGGCGATATTATCGACGGGTGGTCGCTTATGAGGGGAAAGAATAGTAAATGGCGGCGTTGTCACACGAATTTTATCAAGGTACTACTGGACATTTCGCATGACACGAAGATTATCTACGTGCGAGGAAATCATGATGATTTCCTGGATCGGGTGATCCCCTTGGCCTTCACGAATATCTCCGTGGTGAAGGATTATATCTACACGAGTGGGGAGAAACGCTATTACGTGCTTCACGGGGATGTCTTTGATAAGGTGACTTCATCCATGAGCTGGCTGGCAAAGGTGGGAGACGTGGGCTACTCTTTCTTGCTATGGGCCAATAAGATTTATAATCACCGTCGTTTGAAGAAAGGTTTGCCTTATTATTCGATAGCCCGGGAAATCAAGTTAAAGGTGAAGGCGTCAGTTTCGTATATCAGTGATTTCGAGTCTCACATTGTGGATATTGCCAGAAAGAAGGGGTGTCAGGGCGTTATCTGCGGGCATATACACGATCCCGAGAAGAAGATGATCGGTGACGTGCTTTACCTGAATTCTGGGGATTGGGTGGAGTCTCTTTCGGCGTTGACAGAGGATTATGAGGAGAATTGGGACGTGTATATTGAAGAGAAAGCCACTCCTGCTATCCGGCAGGTTGAAAAAGTAACCGTTTTACACACGGAATTGGTGGTATGAAATTGTATTAACACTGGAAAAGCCGGAATCTTAAAATAATGATTTATATTTGTATAGACATGTGATAAGGTTTATTTTAATTTCGAGTGTATGATAAGGTCTGCCATAATATTTTTGTTGTTGTGTTTTTGCAATATGAATTTTGCCCAGAAGAATGAAACTGTTTTCTCGACAGTACACGAGGTTGTTGGACGTAACGAATTGTCGGGGACAGATATTGTAGCCAAGCAATATAAATTTTCTCGGCGGATATTTGTTTCTCGAATAGATACCACGTTGGGAGTGCTGATGATTCAATTGAGGGATACGCTAAAAAAATCGGGAAATTACAAGAATACGGGACAAATGCTTATTTATGACGTGAATCAGGATCAAGTGTTGTGGAATAAGTTTTTAAATTATAATCTGGATCACGTGGAAATGTTCGGGCAATTTGTGATACAGTCAGCCAAGGGAATGAGTGAAGTTTATTTTACGATTGCAGGAAATAAAATTAGGGAGGATTTCGGGCGATATATGGGTGTGTACAAGGATATAAACCTTGGTTTAGTTGTACCGTGTGATATCTCTGGTGATCCGAAGAAACGTTTACTTGGAGTAAATATGTTTTCCGGTGAAAAATTATGGGAGCGTAAAATGGATCATGGGTATGGGATGAAAGATATTGTACGGTTAAATGATTCGGTAATCGTGGTCGTATCCGGGGGATTACATGGGGTAAATTTGAATAATGGAAAAGGTTGGGATTATGATCTTGAGGTTGGCAGGAAAAATTATTCTGCATCCATCTTTGGTAGTTTGGCGGGATTGATGGTTGGGATATTGTCCCGGGGCAGTGTCGCATTTTTTGTCGTGGGACACGATGTACGAAATATGCATTCTAATCTAATCGTTTCTGATTCGGCTGTTTATATGGCTGGAAGAAAAGAGATCGTACGGTTGGATATGGATGGAAATGTTGTTTGGAAAGATGAAATGGTGGAGGATGTAGTTACCATGTCTTCTATTTTTGTCAAAGATGGGGTGTTGTATATGGTTAACACGGGAGAAGTGTTGCGTAATCAACGGGCGCAAAAACGAGGTAAGTCTTTTTTGGCTGCATTTGATGCGAGTTCCGGGAAACGGAAATTTCTGACTCTTCTTGGTGAAGATAACGTGTTTACTCGTTATGCGGTGAAAGATAGTTCTGTTGTATTATTACAAAGAGAGGGTTTACAGGTACATGCCTTAGCCGATCAAATGGTGTTGGCGAAAATGAGTTGTGATACTTCTGTTTATGGAGAATTATTGAATTTCGTGGGTAAGAAGATATATACAGATCAGGGGAATTATTTCGAGTGTCTTGCTGATATTGATTCGGCGTGGATAAATGTTTATACTTCCAAGAAGCGTGTATTGACTATGGACGCTTCGTTGAAAATCGTGGCTAACAGGGAGTGGGATGATTTTTATATATGCTATGCTGAGAAAGATGGATATAAGTTTCTGTTGAAAGATGGGAAAACGATAGTTATTGATAAAAAGAATCGTAAGGTGGCAGATATAAACGTGAATGATAATTCCGTGATTGTTGGTAAGGCTTTGCATAATATCTCGAAAACTACTTATTCCGTGATTGATCTCTCTTCTGTCATAGAGAATTAATCGGAATATGGTACAAGAAGAAAGAGAATACGTTATTTTCTTTCCTGCGCATTAAATAACAAAAAGATGATTTTAATTTCTAAAAACAGAAAAGGGATAGATTAATTGAATGTAGCATGCAATCAAATAGGGTATGAAAAAAGATAAAAGGAGGGTGTCGATGACATTTAATTCTCCGACACCCTTTGTTGCCGTGGGTAAAAAACAACACGGCGGTCATTTACACGCACCTTAATCTTGTTTGATAACTAGTTTGTCTCGAAATGTCTAGATAAAGCATCTTGTTTTCCAGACATCATGTTCCGATATATCCCCTCCAAAGTGCCACAAAAATCTTTTTTATCAATGCGTTCACAAACTTTTCTTTGATAGAGTAGTGTCGGTCGTAAGAGGACATGCATCCGTCATTTCTTCACGCTTCTGTTTTTCTTCCGCTAGGTTACAGATATCGTCTGATGGTATCAATATATCAAAATCACCGACCAACAACAATTCTTTCAAGTCTTTAGGCAGTTTTACCTTATCCACGATATCTTTCTCTATTTCATGAAGACGATCAAGGGAGAGGTTAAGCCAGAATCCCTCGTATTTCTTGGGCAATTCCAGCGTTTTCTCGGCTATTCTATGATGCTCGGGGGGGGGAGATTCTGGAAAAAGGCATACTTATTCGTAAAACTGAAATTAACGACTTGTAATAATTTGTATTTATCACGATCAACTCTTAGGCGTACGATAAAACTATCAAACGTTTTGGTAAGGAGTGCCAATTCTTCCTGCGACAAATGGTCATGCACGATTCTTGCTATTTGTATGCTCACGCTAAATTTTGATATAAACATCCAATCCCGTTTTGGCATCTCTTTTGTCGTGGTATCTGGATTGTTGATATTCCGGATTGTCCACATACCTAGTTTTTTATCTTCTTTTATTTCATAAGTCACATCTTTCTCCTTCACGATACCAATCTTGTATCTTTGTGCTAAAATACTCTTAACATATAAACAAATACTTAAAAGTAAAATGAGTTTTTTCATAGCTCTGAATTTATGTGCTTAATTGATATTCTTTATATATTTTCCAGATCACCATGGCGTTGTTTGTTTTTGGGGGAGCATGGAATTGTTTTTTCATATCTGGGTCAATTTTTTCATCAGGCTCCCCGATGCATCCTTTGATTAAATCAATTAAAGAAAAACTGATAGATCCTAAACCATCTTTTTTTCCTTGGGTGAAATTCCAGAAACCCGTCACGTCAATTTTCTCTTTCATCAACCGGTTGAAATTGCAGGATAACCTGCTTTTAGCAACTTATCAATACCAAATTCTTTGGGATAGTTTAAGGATTGAAATTCGGGTGAAGTTCGAATCTTTTTTCGAGTTTTAGATTGTAATTTGCATAATTCCATGTGATTATGTCGATGATGATAGCCTCTATAATGTTTATTTTTCTCATAAGTTGTAGGTTTCATGGTAGCGTTAGTTTTTTTCTTCTTCGATTGCTCGTTTCATCAAGTCACAACCGTCAATGGCGTAGATGTGCGTGTCGTCAAAATTGTAGCAAGAGGGATCGAACTTCTCGTTCATGGCAATATTGTATAGCTCTTTCAATGTTTTTGTAGAAATTCTTGTGTAAGTAGTAGCAGATAGCATGAATTTCACGGTTACTACTTTCCCGGTTTTGTCCAAATAGAAAGCGACCCAAAAACCACCGCCTTCGGTCTCTCCTATTTGTTTGAGAATTTGTTTCAATTGTTTATTCAATAGCTTTTGAACACATTGGTTTCTCTTTTCTAGGCGTTGTTGGGTTTTAGCACTTTCTTTTGAGAGGGGGGCTAATTTTTCAGCATCAAGTTCTGCTCCGAAGAATTTGTTGTAATGTTTAATCCGCACTTCATAAGATTCTCCGCTATCATCCAAGGGTTTACTTTCGAAACGTTGTGCATGGAGTTGTGTGATGTAAAAACAAATGCTTAATAGCAAGATAACTTTTTTCATAATCTTGAAATTTATTGTGTAAAACTTAAGATGATTGTATGTTAAAAAATTATGGAATTTTAATTATAGCCTTGTAAGCTAAAATTTAATATAGGTTTTTCCGTGCTTGTATTCAATTTATGTTTCGGTACGCTTTCGAATGTGGTATCCGGATTTGTAGTATATACCAATAACCGGAAACGGTTATTGGTATATGAAGTATGATTAGTAGAAACTAATCTCGGCTATACTTGAAGAGTAGAGATCTCCATAAGGACCGGAATTCACAGCTATTTTTACATACCTGTATTCTTTGTTTTTCACATCTTGAGTGAAATCGATATAGTTAACTTCACCTTTTGTTTTTCCCAAGGGGTTCTCCTCTAGATATGTGGCGGGTATCCAGCTCATCAAATCATTAGCAACATAAATCTTAATAACTTCAGGGGCTATGGTTATTTCGTCTGCATTTTCTTGGAATTGTCTTTGAGCGAGACGAAGTCCATTTATGGTTTTAGACGTTTTTAAATCGAATGTTAGTTCGTAGGTTTTAAAATCTGAAGAGTAGAACGGAATCCAATTGGTAGTATAATTTCCATCAATTAAACGCTCTACATGTGAAGGAAAATCCTCGTTGTCTTTAGGATACATGCTGATTGTTGTCTCGCTTAAATCAAGCATTGTTTTCGTAGGTTCAGTTGTAGAATTGCCTTTCTCTTCGATTAGTGCGTTGTCTAAACCTTGAAAGTGTTTGTTATAGCGTTCCACGGTTAAACCATTTAATTCTTTCAATACTTTTAGAGCAAAGTTCGATGCTTCTTGTTCCACGATCTTGCTTTGTCCATACGTTGCATCATCTGCAGCATCATTGGAGGTAAAATAACGTTTACTTCCTAGTATGACTCTCTTGAGATTAGGGAAGTGTAACAAATCAATAAATGAGTTTGTTGACCAATCCAGATAAATGGTTTCTTGTTGTTCGAGCCAATTATTAGGGATTGCTTCCTCGAAACCGAATTGACGTTTTAGTTCTTGCTTAAAATCCGCTTCAAATAATTTATCTGTTGAGAATTCATAAGGTTCAAAATCAATAATATCTTGACAGCCGATTAATTCTCCGTTTCGGTGTAATATTAATGGTTTTGAAGGATTGATTTCTTCGGGTAATAAATAAAAGAGTTGGTCAACTAGTTCTTTGTTTAATTCAAGATGACCTGTTGAGCCGTCCTTTTTTGTGAATTCCAATGAAGCTGATTTAATTTCATTTTGCCATCCGAGAAAAGTGAGAATTAACCGATTTCGAATAATATATACCTTGGAAATAATCCTGTTGAATGCCATGATGTCTTCGTGAGCGTAGGTATAAGGACGTCCGTAAGTGGTGTTGGGAATAGAAGTCTTACCTTCGGCATCCACCGAACACACGGATATTTCGTAATTTCCGTCATTCAAGGTTTCTCCATTCAATTGGTTAATATTATATTGCGTGGTACCTCGTTCTAGTAGCACGGAGTCCTGGGCTTTATCCAGAATCCATTTGACCTTTACTTTTTGGATACAAGGATCTACATTATTTTCCCAATTCACGATAATTCGTTGCCATCCTGGTGTGACTAAAAGATCTGTACATTTTCCTAGGTAACGATTCTCTCCTTTTCCGGCATATTCTTTATAAGTATCTTCCAAACTCTCGTTATCGCATGCTATGCTAAAAGTCAGCATGCAGAGTAATATTCCGATGTATTTATTTATTCTCATAATTATTCGCTTTTTTCCGTGTAAATTTCTAGTTCATGGAATTGTACATAGTTGTAAGGATTATGATTGTTTATATTACCTTGACCTGGTTGTAGACTTGGGTGCCTAAATACCTCGTTAATAACTATTTTCACGTATCGATAACCTTCTTCTTGGTCGACCGAAGGAATAATGATTTCCAGATATTCTTCATCCATGGTACGAATCTCAGATATCGTTCGCTTGGGATAAGTTCCTTGGGCACTTTTACACCATCTTTGTTTCATGGGAAGATCTTTGTTTTGTTTGAATGTCCCTAGTTTTACCCAATTTTCCATTTTATCGATAACTTCGAATGTTGTTGAGGTTTGGTGATCATCTTTGAGTCCATAAAGAGTAACCTCGCAGGGAATTTCATTTGAGTTATCGAGATAAATTAGATTCATTCCTCCTGGCTCTGACCTATCTTCCCAAGATGGGGAATATTCATAATTGAATAAATTGTATATTCTGAAGAAAGCTATTGGGCGATTTTTCTTTAAGTCGAGATACATAGGCACGGCTTCTTCGCCAGCCGAATTTGGGCCTGCGGCGAACGAACAACATTTCTTTCTGTTCTCTAATTGTTCAAGTATTTCTCCTTTTTTATCTCCATCAAAAAGATATTTTGCGCCTAATTTGTGTTTTTCATGCTCGACCGATCTGTCGCAGAAGAATGTGAATTCTGCTGGATTTAATAGGCCTGCATGAAGAGATTTTACTGTAGGCCACACTTTTTCATTTACCATATAACCTCTGAAATCTTCCACTCGAATAACAATCGTAGGATCTTGAATCGTTTGTTTCATTTTGTAATTGACAGATTCGATACCATCCGTTTCTTCTAATACGAAACTGTTTACTAATATTGTATCCGGTAATTGACTAACCGGATCTATCCCCAAATAAAACACGTGCGCCATACCCGTGGTAGTCGTCGGGTTATTGTATTTTATGGTGAAACCATCCCAGTTGGGATAAACTTCCACGCTTTTCATAAATGTGACGGGACCGGAGTCTTTCGTGTTGAAGGTTACATCGAAATTTTGGGATTTCCGGTTGTCATAAAAACAAATTGTCACTTGTGCTGGAATTCCTGTTTTTTCCTCGTTAAAACCAATTAGTTGTATCGAGTCGCAACTTGTTCCACTGCGGCGTGTAATTTCTTGGCCGAAAACATCATGATAACGAACCTCGATACCAACGATTTCCGGATCAGCTGGTAGCGTGTAATGCATAATGGCTCCACCCGGTATGGGTTTGAATGTAAATGCCTGAGCGGGCTCCAAATCAATATGAACAATCGTATCATTGTCGCTACAGGCCCATAGCCCTAGAATAAATAATGATATAAATAATATATTTTTCATAATTCCTGTTTTAAGATCATCAAATCTATGGTTCTGAATCAAAGTTTATTACCAACCCGGATTCTGTACTACTCCCGAGACTAAGATTTCTTCTGCCCGTATAGGAGTAAAATAGTCTTTGGGAACTTCGAATTTGCGTTTCTTCCATACGATGATGGGAGTGCCTCCTTGTCCTTTATTATAGAATCCGTCTTGCGTAGAAGCGAGAACATTCCATCCGTATTGAGGCGTGTTTAATTCCTGTTCAGCCGTCATCCAGCGACGTAAATTCCAATAGCGACGGCCTTCAAATGCGAATTCGATATTCCATTCTTGTTGAATAATTTCACGCATGCCAGCTTGTGTTTTCACTTTATCTGGATTTTTTGCATAACTGTTCCATGCTTCTCGTACTTTCGGAATCCCTGCCCGTACACGTATTTTATCTATATAATCATATACTTTCTCGCTAGGCCCTTCGTATTCATTCCAAGCTTCAGCTGCGGCTAGGTAAAGCTCTGCCAAACGGAATAAATAAGTCGGGTTAGGAGTGCTGTATGCTGCTTGCGAGTAATTGTAACCTTGAATATCGGAACTTATCCATTTTTTTATCCAATAACCGGTGATGTTTTGTGCTTGCGATTCGTCGTAGCGTTTTGCAAAACTTCCTACTATTTCCCCTTGCCAGCAATACATGGGTAAAGCCTCGTATTGAGTTGTGCCGTAATTACTTGTTTTGCGGTACCACAAAGTTCTGTCTCCGGCGATCATGGCATAAAAACGTGGTTCACGATGACGGTGCAAGCTTAAAATATTTTCTTGTAGGGGAAGGACGTTTTTATATTTTTCATCAGCCTCTTTGCTAAAGGAATATTTGGAAGCCATCCATTGTTTGTCTTCTTCGATGGGAAGCCCGTGATCCGTGTAAAACATTTCTACCATCTTGATAGGTGCTCCCAAACAACCTGTGCTACTCCAATCATAATATCTAGTGTCATCGGGGGTAGAACGTAAAAAACCGTAATATATGTATCTGAAGTCCGAATAAATTCGGTTGATCATAAGTATCCCTTCTTTGCAGTCATAGGCTTGCCCTATCCAGGTATGTTCAATATCTGTCATGGTGTTTAATAGCGGGGAAGGCCTGTCACTATTGCCTGAAACAAGTTCTTTCCCGGCAAGATCGCAAATGAGAAGAGCTGTATCACAAGCTAATGCCGCTCTTTTCCATTTTTCCTTATCTGCGTCAGGAAATAATCGTTCTCCATCTTTATTTACAAAGTTCTTCATCATCACATTCCCGTTAAATAAAGGAGAGGCAGCATAAAGTAAAGTCAGTGCTTTTAGTGTAGCGGCGGCTTCTTTGTTGAAAAAGAGAATATGCTCTTCTTCTTTATTTGCCATGTAAGGCAACACGGGAATCACTTCGTCGCATAATTTTACAATTGCTTCCACGCATTCGTCTATTGGTCTTCGTGCTTGTTGCATGGTTTCTATACCTGAATTGGGATGAACGTTCTTATCAACAAGAAGTATTGGACCGTAACGGCGCATCAAATCAAAATAATAACAAGCCTTTACGGCTTTGACCTCTGCAGCCCATAACTTTTTTTCTTCATCAGTCATGTTGTAAACATGATCAATATTTTCTAAAAAAATATTGCAGTACCTGATGGCAGCGTAATGGTGGTTCTTGTGCCACACATTTCCATAAGGAGATTGCGCCATTTGCAAACCATCTCCAATTTTGAGCATATCAAGATATCCATATGTCGCTTTTGAGCGGGCAAAATCTCCGGCACAAAATTCATCTGCACCGAAGAAGGCTGGATTATTACTTCTGCTTGCGATGTTTGTTTCTAATGAAGCATAACATGTTTTAAGCCATTCTAGGGCGTCTTCTTTTTTCTCGAAATTAGTTTCGATGGTTTCAATGTCGTTCTCCGGAACAACATCTAGATAGTTCTTACATCCTGCCAAAGAAAGGAATGTAATGAACAATATACTATGTAATAAATATGTTTTTATCATACTTGTTTAAGATTTAGAAACTGACATTTAAACCTACGGAATAAGTCGTTTGGATGGGATAATTGAATCCATCCTCTCCTAACTCGACATCCCAAATTTTAAAATTACTGATACAGAATGGGTTGTTTGTACTGAAAGAGAGTTTTGCATTTTGTAATTTTAATTTATCTAACCATTTCCGGGGTAAATTGTAAGCTAGGGACATTACCGTACAACGTAAGAATTTACATTCACGCATGAAATAAGTACTTTTTCGAACTTCTGCATTTTCTGAATCATACCAATTTTCCATAGGATTATGTTCTATGATAGAATTCGGAGAAAGACGAGGCCAAAGAGGTCTTTGCACGGCGTGATCTTCTGACCAGTGGTCATTAGCAATGGCTTTTAACATGGCGTGATTGGAAACAAATGGGCTGATTCTTTCAGGATTGATGAAGAACGTACGTTTTCCTGATCCTTGGAAAGCAAAATTAAATTCCCAATTCTTAAAGTTTAAGAAACCACTGAAACCGTATACCAGTCGTGGGTTTTCTGGATAGCCGATAAACGTTGCATCGTTTACGTCGATTACATTGTCACCATTAAGATCCCGGTATTTGATATCTCCTGGCATCACGTCTCCATCTTGACGCGGTGAATTATCAATTTCTGCTTGATCACGGAAAAGTCCTTCGGCAATATATCCCATGGCTTGGCTGATATCTTTACCGGGCTTACGTTGCCAGGCTGGTTTCTCGCTGGCTTCTTCTATGTATTTGTAAGTTACTCTATTATAAGTGAGAGTCCCGTTTAAGATAAACCAAAGATCATTATTAAATGAATATTGAATCTTCCCGGATAAATCCACACCTCGGGAACGAGTTTTTCCAACGTTGTCCAGAGGGGGAGTTTCAATACCGATGTGTGCGGGAATAATCGTTCGTTGCGAAATGATATTATGCCGAATTTCTTGGTATATATCTGCTTGCAATTCAATTAGCCCCTTGAAAAACTGGGTCTCGATACCTAAATTGGTTGTTTCTGCAATCTCCCATTGGATCTTTTCATTTGCATAAGAAATCACGGTTTTGCGATTAAATGCTTGTTGAGGATTTCGAACCCAATCTCCTGATGGTTGGGATTGCGTTTTCCCTATTTGTGGCAGGTATACATAACGAGGTGTTGATATGATACCATCATTACCAACCTTTCCATATGAGAATCGGAATTTTAAATAAGGAAGTATCTGGGAAAGAGGACGCATCCAATTCTCGCTGGAGACTACCCAAGCTCCGCCGACGGACGGAAAGAATCCCATCCGGTTGCCTTCTGCGAAACGCTCGGAACCATTGTAGGCTCCACTAGCTTCGATAAAGTAACGATCTTTATATCCATATGAAGCTCGGAATGAATAATTCAAATTACGTTGTGGTTGTCCATCGAGCACATTACTAATGGGATTGAACGTACGTTCATACATTTGGAAAACCCCGGTTAATGAAGTCTGGTGATCGCCCCAGGCGGCATTGTGATAAAGGCGTCCTTCGTAAGTAACTCGCGTGTCTGTAGTTGATTCTTTACTTCCCACATCCAAAGTCCTTTTGCTGTAGGCGTTTCCATCAGTGGGATTAGGTGCTAAAGTATGCTCTCCAGTTTCGTGGTCATAATTTGCCAAATAATAGAAATATGGTCTCGTTGAAAAGCCTTGATCGTACAATCCGCTTTGTACAAGTGATGCACTTAAACGTAATTCTAATCCTTTGATCAATGAAGAAAGGTTTTGGATGTATTCGGCTTTGTTAATGGTAGAATAACGAGTTCGTTCATTGTATCCTTGATGTACAAGAGCGTAAGGATTTACGTCTGTTCTTGAACCTGCCGTGGTCGTACCAAATCGAATATGCGGCCAGTTGTACTTGTTATCGGCCGGATAAGTAGGTGCAAAATCGACAGGTGAGGCATTAAAGGCTAAACTATAAGCTGTTTTTGTATCGATCAGAGGACCGTGGTATCTATCTAACGTGGCTGAAGAATTGATTACGAGTTTGATACCAGCATGTAGATTGATATTTAAGTTCGTGCGGTAAGTGAACTGATTGTTTACTATATTACAATCGAATTGATTTAGCCTGTCGGTTTTTAGTAGACCTTGGTCACGATTGTAATTGATAGATGCGTAATACTGTACTACTTTAGAACCACCACGAATGGTTATCCCGGCGTGATGATTGATATTTCTGTCCTTGAACATGACATCGTACCAGTTATTAGCAGGATATACCCAGGATGGATATTTACCGGATGCCGTGCGATTAATACGTTCCACGCTGTATTTGGGAGTGGCTGAAGACGAACGATTCAAAAGGGCCTGATTGTAATAACGCATGTAATCAATCGGATCAACCACATCAATTTCTTTTGTCGGTTGACTGGCTACCATTTCATAACGTACGGTGGTGTAAACATCACCTTCTTCCCCTTTTTTAGTATTTACCAAGATCACGCCGTTAGCTCCGCGGGCCCCGTACATGGCGGTTGCCGAAGCGTCTTTCATGACGCTGAAACTCTCGATATCTTCTACCGCAATACGGGCAAAATCTAGTTTTGAACTTTCAACTCCATCAATTAAGATTAACGGGTCTGAAATAGCGTTCGTTTGAAAAGAGGTGACACCACGAATATAGAATTTGGTGTTCATTTCATCTTCTGTTAGGGCCGCAGGCAAACCGCTTGTTTTCCAACCGATCAACCCGGCGATCTTTCCAACCATTCCGGCCGTGAGGTCACTACTGGAAGTTTTTAGATCCATCGGTCGTACCGTAGTAATGGAACCTACGACGCTCTCTTTCTTCTGGGTACCGAAGGCCACAACTGTTACCTCCTCGATATTTTCTGCCGTGGGATTCAGCGTGACATTAATTTTTGTCTTTCCTTTAATCTCGACAGTTTCTGGTTTATAACCAATAAAAGAAACTTGTAATATGTCATTGGGTTGTGCAGCAATCGAGAATCGACCATCATTATCAGAAGTTACCCCCTGTTTGGTTCCGTGAATCATAACCGTTGCTCCGGGAAGAGGGTTCCCTTTTTCATCAAAAATCCTACCGGTGATGGTGCTTAGCTGAACGGTCTTCTTTTCCCGTATAGAAATTAAATTTTGTGAGATGGTGTACTCTAATCCTAAAGGGGGAAGAATTTCGTCTAAAAGTAGTGTTACTTCTTTGTTCTTTGCCGTCACGGTGAGCTTTCCTTTGGATTTTGCTAGTTCACTATTGTAGAAAAAGTCATAATTCGTTTGCTTTTTCATTTCCGTGATTACTTCGTTCAATGTGACTTCTTTCAAATTGAGGGTAACCTTTGTTTTTTGTTGGGTTTGTGCATTTGCCGGAATGGAAATGTATGCTCCCCAAAACAAGATTACGAGAATTTTTTTAAAGATTAACATCTTCTGCCATGAATTCCAGCATCTTGGCCAGACATAGTCTCGTTTTTTTTTCATAGATTTGTAAAATTAAATTATTAAACATGATACATCCGTTTCTTGCTAGGATGCCGGGTGTATGGTGAATAGGAACAGGTTGCGGATTGATCAAGTCTTCAACCTGTTATATTTTTATTTACTTTGTATTATAATTCTGTCTTCTGCCATTATGAAATTAATATCTTGAGTGTATTCCAACATTTTGAATAAAGAGCGGAGATCTTCATAACGTTTTAAGCGTCCGCTAAATTTGATCTCTTTGACTTTAGAATCGGCAAACTCTATGTTGAGATTATACCATCGGGTAAATATTGTCATTAGTTCTTCCAGGGGCATTTCCTCGAACTCGTAATAACCGTCTTTCCAGGAGGTGAATTGTTGTGTGTTCACGGGGAAATACTTCGCTTCTTCTGTCTCCTTATTGTAGGCGACTTGGGTTCCCGCTTCCATGATAAAGCTGTTGTTTTTGCACTGTGCTTCCACTCGTCCTTCAACTAATGTTGTTTTTATCCATCGGCCTTCAGGGTAAGCATTTACGTTAAATGCAGTCCCTAGTACTTGTATTGCTACGTCTGCTGCATGTACGATAAATGGATGAAGGGAGTCGGATTTTACTTCAAAATAGGCTTCACCGGTTAGAAATACCTCTCTTTTTTCTCCGTTAAATTGATCGGGATAACGTAAAGAACTTCCGGCATTAAGGTAAATTTTCGTGCCGTCCGGAAGGAGTACGTTGTATTCTGCTCCAAATGGCACGTTCATCGTATAATATTCAGGATCTCGAATTTCTTGTTCGCTTGATTCTACAATCAAAGTTTGTTTGTCTGTACGAATATCTCTGTTACTATCCGATATGATAATCGTGTTTTTCTCTTGGCTGAGAAGGCGTTTTTGTCCGTTAGGTAGTACTAATTCTGCGTCTGGTCGAGCTAAAGATAAGCCGGAAATATACGTTTGATTCTTTTCGTTTCCTTTTTGCGATATATTTTCTTGTTGTAGAAAAAATAAACAACTAAACACGAGAGTAATTCCTGCAGCACATGAGGACCATAAAATAAGCTTTCGTTTCTTTTTCGTTTGAAGAACATGTTGTTGGATTTTTGTGAAAACAATGTCTTGGTTTTGATGTTTGTTTAAAATCTTTTTTTGCTGCTTCAATTTTTGAATGATTCCACCAAATTTTTCATTTTTAGCGGAGATATTTTTCCATTCCTCCAAAATTCTTTGCTCTTTGTCGGTTAATGGTTCTTTGTTAAGACAATTGACTAGAATTTCATCGATATCTTCTTTCATAGCCCTCGATTCTTTTTTATTATATATTTAAAAAAAGAAGAAAAAGGGTGATATGAAATCAAACTTTTTTTGTTAAAAAAAGTAAAAGGGTTAAGAATAATTCTTCATGAAGATTTTCTCTAAGAAATTTGAGAGCAGTTTTCATTTGGGTTTTCACGGTGTTTATGCTTGTTCCCAGTTCATCTGCAATTTCTTGATAACTTTTGTCATTCAAGCAGGCCATGAGGAATACTTTTCGGCATTTCCCGGGAAGTTTGTCTATCGTGTTATATAATATTTCAATTTCTTCTGTACCTTTTTCTGTATCGTCATAATGATAAATATCATTCTCTAGTGAAAAAGAAGTCTGGATTTCATATCTTTTTTTGTATTCTTTTAAAAAGAGAAATGAACGATTTTTGATCATTTTGAAAATAAATCGGTCTAGATCTCCCGAAAACGAATGAAGGCGTTTGCTGTTCCATAAATAGACAAAACAATCCTGCACGATATCTTCTGCTGCTTCTAAATCATTCAGAATATGATAACAATACAACAGTAGGTTATCATAGTATCTGTCAAAAAGAAGTCGGAAGGCACCGCTTTCGTCTTTTTTGAGTAAATCTAGTATAGTTTCTGATGAATTCATTTACATTTTTTCTACCTACAAATATAGTGAACTCCAAGAGTGATGCAAATTTTAGCAAGAGAAAACCGAATAAATCAAAATTTCGAATAATTATTTCTTGGAGTTAAAAAGAAAGGGAGTCCTTTGCGGGACTCCCTTCTTTCGCTTCTTGCGTTTTGTTTTATTTTTTAGCCAAGTCGATCAAAATTTCGAGAACTTGGATAGCGCTCTTGGATACTTTGGTACCGGGGCCGAATACGGCGATAGCACCAGCATCGAACAAGAATTGATAGTCTTGGTGAGGGATAACACCACCCACGTAAACGAGGATGTCTTCACGTCCCAGTTTCTTCAATTCGGCAATAACGGCGGGTACAAGAGTTTTGTGTCCGGCAGCCAGAGAAGATACACCGACAACATGCACGTCGTTCTCAACGGCTTGTTTAGCGGTCTCCTCCGGTGTTTGGAACAACGGTCCCATATCCACGTCGAAACCAAGGTCTGCATAACCTGTGGCAACCACTTTAGCACCACGGTCGTGTCCATCCTGGCCCATTTTGGCGATCATGATACGCGGACGACGTCCGGTCATTTCGGCAAACTGGTTAGCCAATTCTTTCGCTTTCTGGAAGTCTTCGTCTTCTTTAGCGACACTTGAATATACTCCACTCACGGTTCTGATAACTGCTTTATAACGTCCGGCAACTTTTTCACATGCATCGGAGATTTCTCCCAGTGATGCTCTCTTCTTGGCAGCGTCAACGGCTAATTCAAGCAAGTTGCCTTCTCCTGTTTCAGCACATTTGGTGATAGCGGCCAATGCGGCGTCAACTTCAGCCTGGTTACGGTTAGCTTTCAATTCGTGCAAACGACGGATTTGAGCTTCGCGTACGGCCGTGTTGTCCACTTCAAGGATGTCGATCGGGTCTTCTTTTTCCAAACGATATTTGTTAGTACCCACGATGGTTTGTGTACCACTGTCGATACGGGCTTGCGTACGAGCGGCAGCCTCTTCGATACGAAGTTTCGGGATACCGGATTCGATGGCGGCAGCCATACCTCCCAGTTTCTCTACTTCCTGGATGTGTGCCCATGCTTTTTCAACCAACTCTTGAGTCAAGCTCTCAACATAGTAGGAACCTCCCCACGGGTCGATGGATTTACATACGGTAGTTTCATCCTGGATATAGATCTGGGTGTTACGAGCGATACGGGCAGAGAAGTCTGTCGGAAGTGCGATAGCCTCATCCAACGCGTTTGTATGCAATGATTGCGTGTGTCCCAAAGCGGCCCCCATGGCCTCGATACAAGTACGGCCCACGTTGTTGAACGGGTCTTGCTCGGTCAATGACCAACCAGAAGTCTGGCTGTGAGTACGTAATGCCAAAGATTTCGGGTTCTTCGGGTTGAATTGTTTCACGATCTTTGCCCACAACAGACGTCCGGCTCTCATCTTGGCGATTTCCATGAAATGGTTCATACCGATAGCCCAGAAGAAAGACAAACGGGGTGCGAAAGCGTCGATGTCCATCCCGGCGTTAACTCCGGCACGCAAGTATTCCAAACCGTCAGCCAAGGTGTACGCCAACTCGATATCGGCGGTAGCACCTGCTTCTTGCATGTGGTATCCGGAGATAGAGATGGAGTTGAATTTCGGCATGTTTTTGGAGGTGTACTCGAAGATGTCGGCGATAATCTTCATGGAGAATTTCGGTGGGTAAATATACGTGTTACGCACCATGAATTCTTTCAAGATATCGTTTTGGATCGTTCCAGACAATTGATCCAAAGTAGCTCCTTGTTCCAGCCCGGCAACGATGTAGAATGCCAAGATCGGAAGTACGGCACCGTTCATGGTCATGGACACGGACATTTTGTCCAATGGAATTTGATCGAACAAGATCTTCATATCCATGATAGAATCCACGGCAACACCGGCTTTACCCACGTCACCGATTACACGCGGGTGATCGGAGTCGTATCCGCGGTGAGTAGCCAGGTCGAATGCTACTGACAGACCTTTTTGTCCGGCAGCCAGGTTACGACGATAGAAGGCGTTGGATTCCTCTGCGGTAGAGAATCCGGCGTATTGACGGATCGTCCACGGACGCATCGGGTACATCCCTGAGTAGGGACCGCGTAAATAGGGAGGAATACCGGCCACGTAATCGAGGTGCTCCATTCCTTTTAGATCTTCGGCCGTGTACACGGGTTTTACCGGTATCAGCTCGGGTGTCAACCAGTTTTTCTCGATGTGATTAGCTTTTTCCCACTCGGCAGCAGCGGTGGTAGCTTTCTCTGTTGACTTGATATTTATATCTTTGAAATTTGGTTTCATTTTCTAATTTATGATTTATGATTCACGATTTATGATTCTTGATCTTTTCAATCTAAAATCTAAAATCTTCAAATCTAAAATTATTTAATTCCCAGTTTTTGTTGGTATGCTTTCAAGTCTTCTAACACGTTACATTTCACGTGAACATAATTCTTGATACCGATCTCTTCCAGTTGAGGTCTGCATTCCGGGTTACCGGCAACAACGATGATTGCCTTGTCCTTCAGTGCAGCGTATACTTCCGGGGCGATGGTTGCATACTCGTCATCCGAGCTACAGATAACCACGATGTCAGCCTTGTTGTCCAAGCATGCTTTAGCACCTTCTTCAACGGTTTTGAAACCATTGTTGTCCATTACCTGGAATCCGGCGCAAGCGAAGAAGTTGCAAGCGAACTGGGCTCTTGCTTTACGCATTGCCAAGTTACCCATCGGGAACATGTAAACCACCGGGCGACGTCCGTTTTCTTTGGCAAACATATCGGTTCTGATACGCATAGCCTCGAATGCCTGGGTTCCGCGGTAAGGTTTAAGCGTTTCAACAACCGCGTCGGGAGCCGTTTGGTCTTCCGGTTCGAGGATGCAAGCGCAAAGCTCTTTATCCATCTTCTCGTTGAAGTTCGGGAATTGGTTCGTACCCAAGAAATTCTCTTTCCGGTTAGCGATATCCTGATCTCTCTTCTGGGCGGTAGCTTTCACTGCGGCTTGAACGAATCCGGCTTCAAGAGCTTTCACCATTCCGCCTTGTTCTTGTACTTGCAGGAACAGTTTCCATGCAGCCTCGGCGATGAATTGGGTCAATTCTTCGATATAGTATGAACCACCGGCAGGGTCAACAATCTTGCTGAAGTGTGATTCTTCTTTTAATAACAATTGTTGGTTACGAGCCACGCGTTCTCCCAGTTCGGAAGGATGGCACTCGTAGATATAGTCGTACGGGTGAACCGTGAACGAGTCAACTCCACCAAGAGTTGCCGACATGGTCTCGGTCTGAGTCCGAAGCATGTTCACGTTCGGGTCGTATACCGTCTTGTTCCATTCGGAGGTTTCCGCGTGGATGTTCATCTTGCAAACGCAATCACAGCAAGGATTGTAAGCTTTCACGATGTGAGCCCACAGGTAACGAGCTGCTCTCAGTTTGGCAATTTCCATGAAATATTTAGAACCGGTAGCGAAGTGGAAACGCATGCGGGGAGCGATGTCCTTCACGTCCATTCCTGCATCGGTTAATTTATCCAAGTATTCTACCCCGGCAGCCAGGCTGAATCCCAATTCCTGAACGATAGACGCTCCTGAATTGTTGAAAACGTACCCGCCCACTTCGATAGTCTTGAAATTTTTCAATTCGGCAGTGCTTTCAGTCGTAGCCTTAACCACGTTGAACGGGTTCGGGTCACAGAATTTACCTTCCAGAACTAACTTGCTGATCGGGTCGATGTTGATACCACCCCGTATTTTCTCCGGGTTAAATCCTTTTTCAGCAACATACGCTTTGAACATATCCAGAATAGCAACTTTGTTGCAGCATGCGACAAAATTGATCTCGATACATTCCAGGCAAATATCTTTCAACAGGGCAGCCATATCGGCTTTCGTGAAGTTCTTGCAATTTGAAAGCACGAAACCGAGTGAGTCAACACCCTTGTTCAGAATATCCAACGCTTTCTTGTTCGCTTCGGCAACATCCTCTACCACGATGTCCTGACGTACGAACCAATCGTTGTTGTCTTTCTTGTTACCTCTCACGAAAGGATATTCTCCCGGGAAGCATTCTAGATTCTTGAGGTCTTTCATATCCTCCAACCGGTACATCGGTTGCACGTTGAAACCCTCGTTTGTTCTCCAAACCAGCTTTTTATCGAAGTCAGCCCCTTTGAGGTCTGCAATGACTTTGTCCTTCCACTCTTGAGTCGTGTTGGGAGCAAATTCATTGAAAAGCTTTTCGTTTACATTCTCTGCCATAATAGATTTTTATGTATTTATTCTGTAACTGTTTGTTATTAAAAACGAAAGGCAAAATTAGCCGTTTTTGACAATAAAAAAAAGAAATTCTTCTTTATTTCGCCGTCGAGACTAGAATATAAGTCTTTTTAAGAGTTCTGGATGATTAAGTTTATCGTTTTCACGGGGTCTGTAAAGTGGCAGAAGGTTTTCGAGGTGAGTTTTAGTAAACATGCAGGCGCTAGGATGTGAAATGTCAGCGAACGGTTGTTGTTTTATACCTGTAAACCTCGTATATTTGAAATGTAAAACGAATTATGAAAATCATGGAAAAAGCAAAAGTAATTGAGATACAGTATTATCAATCTCCTTGTGGGGAGTTGATTGTTGGTTCCTATGACGGTAAGCTCTGCCTGTGTGACTGGCAGATAGAGAAACGTAGGGCGGGTATCGATAAAAGATTGCAGGGTGTCTTGCAAGCACCGTACGAAGTCCGTGCGTCTGAGGTTATAACGAAGGCTGTGACTCAATTGGATGAATATTTTGCTCGCGAAAGAACGACTTTTGATATTCCGTTGCTTTTTATCGGCACGGATTTCCAAAAGCGTGTGTGGAGTGAACTGTTGAAAATTCCTTACGGGACGACCTTGTCGTACGCGGGACTGTCGGCTGGATTGAATAATCCTAAGGCTATCCGGGCCGTGGCCGGAGCTAACGGGGCAAACCCGATTTCGATATTTGTTCCGTGTCACCGGGTTATCGGTAGTAATCACGAGTTAACGGGATATGGCGGGGGACTGACAGCGAAGAAATTCTTGTTGGAGCTGGAGTCGATGAAGTAATCAAATCCCTGGGTGAATCCGGGGAAGTCCTAGGGTAAAACTACTATTCTCTCGTTGCTGCTTTGAAGCTCTCCCAGTGCTTCTATATGCAACGGAGGTCGAGCAACGGCGAAAGAACGAAGGAGCATGGACTAAGGGGTAGGATTACCTTAGGATTACCTTAGGATTACCTTAGGATTACCGTGGGATTACGGTGGTTTGTCGGGGATGAAAGTATTGGTGTTGTTGAATTTTGCAGGTGTCAAAAAATAGATGTAAAATATTTAACAATCAGAAGAATTCCGTTTCCATCTGTTTTGTCGGAAGAAATTTTATTTCGTAATTTGCAACGTTAATTTTAAAAGTGAAAAACAGATGAAGAAAATTAGAGCAGCCATTGTCGGGTACGGGAATATCGGTAAGTATGTGCTTGATGCACTGCAAACTGCCCCCGACTTTGAAGTAGCAGGAGTAGTACGTCGGGATGCAGCGAATGTCCCGGCCGAATTGAAGGACTATGTTGTCGTGTCGGATATTGCTCAAATCAAGGATGTTGACGTGGCAATTTTGTGTACCCCAACCCGTAGCGTGGAGTCATACGCCTCTAAGATATTGGCCATGGGGATTAACACGGTGGATAGTTTTGATATCCACACGGAAATTACCGGGTTGCATAAACGTTTGGGTGAAGTTGCCCGGAAACATGGTAAAGTGTCTGTTATTTCTGCCGGGTGGGACCCGGGAAGTGATTCTATCGTTCGTGCCTTGCTGGAGGCTTGCGCTCCGAAAGGAATTACTTATACGAATTTCGGTCCCGGCATGAGCATGGGGCACACGGTGGCCGTGAAGGCTATTGACGGTGTGAAAGCCGCGTTGTCGATGACGATTCCCGTGGGAACGGGTATTCATCGTCGTATGGTGTATATCGAGTTGAAAGACGGTTACGATTTCAAGCTGGTAGCCGAGGCGATCAAGGCCGATCCTTATTTTGTTCATGACGAAACGCACGTGATGCAGGTGGAATGTGTCGATAACCTGAAGGATATGGGACATGGCGTGAACCTTACCCGTAAAGGAGTTTCCGGCAAGACGCAAAATCAGTTGTTCGAGTTCGACATGAAAATCAATAACCCGGCTTTAACGGGACAAATCCTCGTGGCAACGGCTCGTGCTTCCATGAAGCAACAACCGGGATGCTACACCTTGATCGAGATTCCGGTAATTGATATGCTGTATGGTGATCGGGAGGAGTTGATCAGGCATTTGGTATAGGGTGGTCTTTTGTAAGATTCATGTGAATTTATTAGTTACGACTTTGTTGTTGACGATTCGGCAATGAGGTCGTAATTTTTTATTTGTTGTCGGGTGGACGATAAAATGTTATGGTTGTGTCTTGTAGTATGAAATAACTTGGTGTAGTTTGCTGATTTCTGGAATTTAGATTGTGGTCATGCAGACTATTTTATTGCTTCTGTTGTTTTGAGTGATTCCTTTGGAATTATTTCCTAGTTGAAATAACGAAGAAGTTACATAGGGTAAATAGTGTATTTTGTAACTATCACGGGAGACTCTCTTCGGAGTCTCATTAGTATATTGATGACATATTAAGGCAAAGTTGCCGGGAAGTTCCCGATCTGCATCGTTAACTTATCGGCAACTTCTCGTTAACTTCCAATTAACTTACTAGAGAGACTCTAGTGAAAGTCTCCGTGTACAACGGTGCGTCACTGGTTTAATATATCTGTATTTCTTTGGCAAGTGATATTGTTTTTTTTATAAATATACCGAAAATGTAAGAGACAATTACATAAGCATTAAATGCCGGAAGCCACCAAATGTTTTACACGTATTTTGCCATTTTCCACCAAATCTCATATCAATTCGGTTATTGGACACCTATTTATTCGTTTTTTTTATTGTGAATAACAATTACTTAAGAATCACATAATCTTCTTCTCTTAAATATTTTTTAGCAAAAAGATTAACCAAACATGCTGGAACCAGAGTCCATTCTTGCTCTTTCTTTGTTAATAGCCGATGTGTTTCATTTGGAGTATTTTTATAGTTTATCCATTCCGCTTTATCAGGTCCTTCCGGATGGGCAAGCATTCCGAGAAATGCGGTTTCGGCAAGCATTTTGAGAGTGCGATAGTGATTTATTGGTCCTATCTCAACATGATGTTGCCCGTTTTCTTCTGAAATGGTTTTATGTTCGCCAATTTCTTCATGCCATGGACGTCTTCCGATAATATCACAGAACTGTTTACCTTCCCCACTGTTCCATTTTCGAATAGCTTCATCTTTTTCATCCTCGCTAAAGTAAACTGCTTCTGCGTATTTGGTTAATGATATTCCTTCAATAGCAAGTGCCTTCTTGAGCTTTGTACGGGAGACACCTTTGGGACGAAATTCTTCATAAGTACGAGCGAAGGCCTCATACGAGAACTCTGTTATTTTCGCTATCTTTTTGGTCTTCTCTGCTAAAATGTCATAAATCCATAAATCATGTCCTTCTTGGAATAAATTGTAATATTCCAACGAATCTTCATTAGAAAATTTGAATCGATAAGCCCAGCTCTTCGTGCTTTTCCCTTTAGGAATATGTAATGCATATCCTTTTTGGCGTGCGGGTCGCAAAAAAGGTTGAAGTCCTATAGGGGTTATATTTTCTTTCATAAAATCGTCAATTTTTAGAGGGATTGGTTCGTTTGCCCTCAAAGGACAAAATAGATAAAGTATACCTTCATGTTCTTTACCATCATCAAAAGGTTTATAGCAATCCTCTTCGGGGTCATACCAACAAGTAGCAAAGAATAATGCAATATCTATATTACTGGTTAAGTCAAGAACAGGTGTCAATAGCCCATAGTGCTGTGCTAATCCTTCATAATCAACCTTGAAATTATGTCGTTTGAAAAATTTGTCCACAATGGGATATGTATCAAGCATATCACGAAATAATGTGAGCTTCATTCTCCATGTGAAAATTTCAGAGATCGTTAGCGGACGAGGGGTTTCACGATATAAAGATGGATAACATGGCATGTGTTCTTGATTTTGACCTCTAAAAAGGTAAATGACAGTCCCATCCTCTGGTAAAAGAATTTTTTCGTCCCCATTGCCTGTAAGTATCGCTTCAAAACCAAGTTCATGGTCAAGAGCAATCTGTTGATTGATATCGCTTTGTTCATAAAATAGTAGTCTTTCACGGGTGCTTTCCTTGACGAGATGTTTTATTTCTGAGATTGTAAATAATCGAGTCATTGTATTAAATATTAGTCTGTCGCAAAGGCCGTTATTTGCATTTGAATAAATTTCACATTATCTATGTTCTCGAACAATCTCCCGCATCCTTCGAAAACCTCCACAATCTCCTTTTTATTCAATCCGACTTTTACTGCAACAACGAAAAGATCCTCCTTTGAAGGTTCTATGTTATCGTTGATGATAAAATGTTGTTTGTTGTAAATATAGTAATTATTACTCAATATGACGCATGTTGAGGATTATTTATATCTCTTTAATCTAATCAAAATCTGCATATAATTTTCTATATAATATACAAAACTACCGATTTATATTTGTTTTATGATATGTTGTGAATAAAATTTATATTTGGAGGCATTAATATTTCCCATTTATCCTCTATCATGGAATTATTTGTAATCTATATAAACTAGCAAGGCTAAATGACAGGACAAATTTCAGGGGGAATTTTTATTTTCTTAAAATCAAAACTCAGAGCTTGTTTAAATTCTCCTCGCTGAAAAATAATTGACTCGTTATATCCCATTCCCCGTTGGATTCCAAATCGGATTTATCATGGCAGGCCTTTTATTACATATTCGTGAGTAATCCCTCCGTAGTCTATGGTTGGTCTACCCTTTCCCTTGATCAAGAACGTAGCAAGTACACAACACCTACGGAACATACACAGCGACAGGGGTACATGTTCCGTAGGTGTTGTGTTGGGATTCCCTTGGTGTCCTAGTGTAACGATTGAGAAAGGATTGACAGGGGTGGGCTTATTTCAAAGGATGCTTTATACAAACTCTGGATCGGGATGAAATTTAAACAGGCTCTCATTATTTTCAACTAAAATGAAAGGGTATTTTTACTCTTTTGAGAAGTGAATTACCCTCATTATAGCTATAAAGTGGCAAAAGGTTTGATTTTTGTAAAAATATATTATATATTTGCATACGTTGAAAAACGAATTGCGAAAGAGTTCGCATAAAAATATAATGTCATAATCTTGTGATAGAAAACCGCTAATCTTTTTATTCCTACAAGATAGACAGTAGTTCAAGCATAAGCGTGGACTGTTGTTTCTATTTGTAGGAAAGGTTCTTAGCGGTACCTCTATCACAGATAGCGATGATAGTTCCACGTTTTTTTAATATATATAAAATGGTAATTTAAAACTTGAAATTATGAGAGAAACATTATAATGGAATATCAGGAAAGAAATCTTTGATAGAACATTTAAAGATTTTGGCTAGTTCATTTAAATGGTCTATATTATATGATTTATCAGATTTGGGATTTTCAATCTTTTGTATAAATCCTTGAGAAACATTGAGACAGTCTCCTAAATAACGCTGACTCCATTCATTATCAAGACGGCGTTTTTTTATATTATCTATAACGTATAATCTAATTTTAGACTTCATGAAGATTAATTTGATGTAAATTAAGGGATTTTGCAGGATCAATTCGATACCCTATAGGGATTATGTCTATTTAAAGAATGAAGATAAAAACAGGAAAAGTAGTGAAATTAACAAGTTTAGATATTTCGGTGTATAACCTAACTAAAAACCAACACAATGAAAGAAGATCATGAAATTATCAGTGATGAAGAATTGAAAAGATTCTTTTTAAACGAAGCACTATTGCTTTGTCCCTCGACACGGGCAGATCTCACGGAGAGTGAAAAGTTATGGATGTTACACGTGCGTTTGAGAAAAATGAACAAACTCACGGGCATGTTGTGCAATCAAGACCTGGGAGAATACATGCTAGAAATGCAGGAAGTACTGGGATTCTATCTCGTGGAAAAGAACGAATCGAAGAAAAAGAAATTTCGAATGAACGAACACTTGAACAGGTTCAATCAATTCGCGATACGATTGACGAGGTTCTCGGACACGCTTGGACACTGTTACCTGTTTTACAATCGCCATTTAAGAACATTGGAACGGGTAATAAAACTTTATTTCCCCGGGGAATTCAAAAAGAAGCAAGAAGAAGAGGTGGCACGGCAAGGAGGAAACACGGGAGAGAAAGAAACCGGGAACGAGTGACAAACCGAACTAGATTCAAGTAATCACGACTAGAACATGAATAAAATGCCGTATCAGCAAAAATCTTCAAATTCTTTAAAATCCCGCCCTCCCCCCGGGGCGGGGTAAGATCTCACCCGAAACGAAGAAAGGGGGTGCTCGAACACCCCCTTGTAAAAACAAGACAAGCGCGTGCGCTTGTCACATAACTTAAATACAAAAGTATGAAAAAAATGGATTGTCAGCGCCAATTCATCCTGAATTCGCGTGTAGCTTGTATCATGTTTTTCGCGTTCCTCGTTCACGCTCCCCAAGGGGTAAAAAGCGAGGCTTTGCAATCGAATCAAGTAAAGCAAGATTCCATCGTGCAACATCTTGTAACAGGGAAGATCAAGGATAAAAAAGGGATTCCCCTACCCGGTGTTACCGTTCGCCTGGACAGCACGCTAGCGGGGACATCCTCCGATAATAGTGGACATTACCGGATGTATCTCCCGGTAAATAGAGGACGCCTGATTTTCTCTTTTATCGGGTACAAAACAAGAGCCATTTCCTTCACCCAGGTCGATACCCTACTGGATGTAACCCTGGAAGAGAACGTGTCGGAACTCGATGAAGTGCAGGTAATCGCTTACGGGGAACAAACACGCCGTAATAGCGTCGGGGCCATGTCCCTCGTGAAAGCCGACGAGATCAAGGATATCCCCTCCCCCTCCATCAATAACCTCTTGCAAGGCCGGGCCGCGGGGGTGGACGTGACCAACATGACAGGGGCTCCCGGTGGTGGCGGGTCACCAATCGTTATCCGGGGATACAACTCGCTCGCCGCGGAGAACGGGCGTGTAACATCAGACCCGTTATGGGTCATTGACGGGGTTCCCATGTTCAGTTACACCTCCGGGCTCACCGGGCTAAACACGATTGCCGAGATTGACACCAAGGACATCGAGTCCATCCAGATATTAAAGGACGCGGCTTCCGCGGCGATCTACGGTTCCCGGGCGGCAAACGGGGTGATCATCGTGACCACCAAAAAAGGACACCGGAATCAACCGCCCACGCTAGGGGTGAACATATCCCAGACCTGGGTTACCCGCCCCACCTTACCGGATCTCACCACGGGAAACGGGGAACGACGCCACAGGATGCAGGCCATGGAAAATTACCGGGAAGCCGTTCACGATGAAGAAACGAACCGGTACCGCCCCGTTCTATCCTATGAAGACTCGTATAAAAACGGCAAGGATTACAACTTGTTCTGGAATAAAGGCGTGGGACTGGATATCCCGATCGTGCAGGATAGCCTGAACAAATTCTACAACAACTCCACGAACCTGTTCGACTATTATTTTCAAACCGGGAAAGTGACCGACGCGAACATCCAGATATCAGGAGGTTCCAGCAACATCACGTATCATGTCGGGCTGGGATATTACACCGAGACGGGCGTGTTACGTAACACGGGATTCAACAGGATTAAACTCATAACCAACTTGTTCATCAAACCCTTCGACAGGGTTGAAAGTAACATCCGCTTCTACCTTGCCCGTACCGGACGGAACCGGGCGGGCAAGGGACATGATGCCCACACGTTCATCAACGTTAGAAATGACCTGGAGACCATCCCGGACGAGTTGCTCTCGACCTCTACCCTGATGCCCGGGCCGGGAACGGCGGCTTTTGATGAATCCGTCCGGCGTTTCAACGAGATAAAGGAGAAAAACGAGTCGTACAGGCTGAGAGCATCGTTTGACCTGGCCTACACGATCACGGACGGGCTTAAATTGAAATCGTCTCTAGCGGTCGATTTCTCCATGCAAGACCAAAATATATTCATGCCCCCCGCCCTGAACGTTGACAACAAAAGTTACTCGTCGGGGAATGACGAGATCAACATGATGTGGCTAAATGAAAACCTGCTCTCGTGCAACAAGACCCTCGCGGACGGTCACACTCTTGACGTGCTTCTCGGCCTCTCCTTCCAGGGAGACATCGCCAAAAGCAAGGGCGGGTACGGCAAGGGGGCACCGAGTGATTTGATCCGGTACGTCACGTGGAGCGGCAGCGCGTATGACACGGAGAAAAAACAACAGCTAAAGGAATACACGTCCTCCCTCGAAAGAAGCACGATGGTCGGGATGTTTGGCCGTGTATCGTACAACTACAAGCAGAAGTATTTCGCGTCCGTCACGCTTCGAAGGGATGCCAGCTCAAAGTTCGGGGAAAACACCCGCTGGGGGACTTTCCCGTCATACGCTATCGCTTACACGTTTAGCGAGGAACCGTACATGGATTGGGCCCGTGATTTCATGGATCACGGGAAAATCCGCCTCAGTTACGGGAAATCCGGGAAACAGTTCGAACACCCGTACCTCGCCTTCGGGGTATTAGCCCCCGGCACCATCCCTTTCCACGGGAATCAAACGATATCCCCTTTCTGGAATGACGGCCTGTTAAACCCGAAATTAAGCTGGGAAGAAACCCGCCAGTTTGACGCGGGGCTGGACCTCGATTTCTTCAACAACAGGCTGGGGGTCGTGCTTGATTACTACTACCGGTACACCGATAAACTATTGACGCTCGTTAGCTTGCCGGGAGATTACAACGCGTACGTCGCGCAATGGCAAAACGCTTACGCGATCTCGAATCAAGGGCTTGAACTACAAATCAAGGCGGATTTAATTCAATCTGAAAAACTGCACTGGGATATCAATTTCAATATCGCCCGCAACTGGAACAGGCTTGAAAAAAGTAACAACGGGATGGATTTCGTGAACCGGGTAAGCGCTCATAACCTGAATATCATCGGGAAACCCCTGAACGGTATTTACGTCTATAACGATCAAGGCTACTACAACTCGCGAGACGAGATCCCGTCCTATTATATAGATGGCAAACAAAGGTATCTATCCCCCCCGGGAAACCAGATTTACACGCCCGGGGACCGGAGGATACAAGATGTAGACGGGAATGGCCGGATCGCGACCAGCGTGCCGCTTCTAGAAGACCGTGTATACGGGGGATCTCCCCTCCCGCTCGCTTTCGGCGGGATCGCGACTTCTCTTGAATGGAAGAACCTCGATTTAAACCTGCTCTTCTCGTACAAGCTGGGAAGACACGTTTTAAACGCGGGAAGAGGCGCTTCGGTGGGCACCACGTTAAAAGCTAACACGAGTGAAATGATGACCCCGATACTGGCCGATCTTGACAAGATTTCCTTCTGGCAGAAACCGGGAGACGATACCGATTTCCCGGTCAACGAGCTGGATAACGGAAAGAATAATTTCGCCACGAATTTGAAAAGCAACATTGAAAAAATCAACTACTTGAAACTGAAAAGTATCTCTATAGGCTACACGCTACCCGTGTTCCCGAAACAATCGAAACATCACGCCCGTGTATTCATGTCCGTCGAGAACGTGTTTACCATCACCAATTCCTCAAGTCCCGATCCGGAATCAATAGACATCGTGACCGGGATTGACTCGAACAATAATTACCCGCTGGCAACAAGATTCACGCTAGGGTTAACTTTAAATTTATAATCACATGAAAAAACTGCTATACATCATATTGCTGTTGTTCCCGCTGGCAAGTTGCGATGACTTGTTCAAGGACTTCTTGACCGAGGAACCCGAAACACTCGTCACGAACACGAACTTCTGGAAAACGGAAAAAGACGTTGAATCCGCCATGAACGAGCTTCATTCCATGTTCAGGGAATGGGCCGGAAGTGTCACCGTGCGGCTTTACCGGGACCGGGGACTTCAATTCGATTACCTGGGATTAACCTGGAGAAATATCTCGGACAACGAACTGCAGAAAGACATGAATATAAATTCTCTCACCCTCAACTGGCTCGACGAGTACCGGACGATCGGGTTGTGCAATTTCATTTTAGGCAATATTCACCGGGCGAAAATACCCGGGGAACGGGCGAATTATTACAAGGGACAAGCCCTGACACTCCGGGCTTACGTGTACTTTTACATCTCACGCACGTGGGGCGATGCCGTGCTGATCACGTCCGAGGGGGATGTCGGCGAGAAAGCCGTGACCCCGTGGCGGGATATCATGAAAGTCGTGATTGATGACCTCCTTGAAGCCACGAGATTATTACCCCCGGTGAATGAAATGAAAGATGCCAACGGGGCAACGGTTACAAGCAAACAAATACCTTCAAGGGGTACCGCTTACGCCATCCTCGCTCACGCTTACGCCTGGTTGGCGGGATACGGGGAAGAGCCGGAATATTACCAAAAAGGTATCGACGCCGCTACCGAGGTCATCCGATCCAGTGACTATTCTCTAGTTAGTGATCCCCGGGAGGTCTGCGAGATCGTGTTACCCGGGAACAGCCGGGAAGGCATTTTTGAAATAGACTTCGTGGACCCGGAAGCGTTCAACAGGTCCGGGAATAGCCTGGCCGGGGGTACCCAGAAATGGCCCCCGGACCCGACCGCGGGACACTCGACAAGGAGAACATTACTCCGTTTAAACAACGAGAGTGTCATGGCCATGTACCCGGATGTACACGACAAGAGACGGGAAGAATACTTCTACAAACTTGACTCCATGGCACAAGTGAAGACCTCGACCACGCAAGGGGCCGCGTATATCTACAAGTTCAGGAAACCGCTCCTTCACGAGAGTGGTAGCCAGATAGGCAAACTCCGGGGATATGACTTGAACGAGATACTCATCCGTCTCGCGGATATATACCTGCTCCGGGCCGAAATGCGGGCGAAATCCAATGATGTACCGGGAGCCATAACCGATTTAAACGTGATCAGGAAACGAGCCGGGGCAAGGGAATACACCCCGGACGAGAACCTGGAAGAGGCCATCGCCCAAGAGAGGGACAAGGAGTTATTCCTCGAAGGTATATGCACGAGATACTTTGACATTATCCGTAACAGGACTTTCCGTGAAAAACTCAGGGGTAAGTTCAAAACTCTCTCCGATCAGGACGTGAAGGACGGGGCGTTATTCTTCCCGGTCTCTTTTTACGCGTTCCAGAACAACACTAAAATGACACAGAATATTTACTGGAAAAGAAATGGATTTTCAATTTAAACCATACAATCATGAAATCAATACTATTCATATTCATTACCATCGTCCTTCTCGCTAGCTGCGAGAAAGATTACCGGCATGATACCGGGCTGGCGGACGGTTATCACGATTGCTCGATGATGGACTACCTGAGAAGCGATCACAACAACTGGGACTCGATCGTTGTCGCGATAGAACACGCGGGATTAACAAGCATCTTCGAGGGCACGAACCCGGGGTATAAAGAAATCACCTTCTTCGGCCCCACGAACACGAGTATCCGGAAATTCTTTCTCGAACAGACCGGGGAAACAACCTACCAATCTATCCGGGAAATGCCCGTGGAGCTAGTCAGGGACATGATCCTCGCTTACCTGGTTGAAGGGAAAAAGATGAAAGAATCTTTTGATCACGAGATAAAAGGAACCCTCACGGGGGGAACAGAGGTGTATTCCCTGAACAACATCAAACTCCGGGTATACCGGACACGAACCGAGTTCAACGGGATTCCCGATATCGGCCCGGAAGAACTAAAAATCCACGCGATAACCAGTGGTCAAATGGCAACGATCGCCTCGGCCGATATCGAGACAAACAACGGGGTGGTACACTCCCTCGCGAATAAATTCACATGGGTTGAACTATAAAATGAATCGTATGAAATACACCTGGATTATTACACTACTCACGACTTTAATGTATTGTGGGTGCGATGACGTGAAAGTCGGCTACTTGTTTACTCAAAACGCGAAATACACCCCGGATTCTGTCGTGTTCAAGGCGAATCTCGACGAGGCAAACCCGGATGATGCCCACCGGAAGAAGTTCGAGATACCCTGGCAGAGCCAACCCGTTGAAGGCATACAAGGGACAAACCCGATTCATTACACGATTGAAAGAATTTACCCGGATAACGACAACCCGGAAATTCTAAACCAGTTTTCCACGGTTCAAAAAGGTGTCATTCAATTGCCCTGGAACCACACCGTACCCCAAGGTAAATACATCGTATCCTTGCGGGTCAGTAACGAGGGATATACCGTCGTGCTGGATTCGGTACTTACGGTGATTGTTAGGTAGAGTATAATAGCTTGAATTTTTAGTAAAAACGATATTGTGGAGTGCATTATTGCAACCCCACAATATCGTTTAAAAATCTTTTGACTATTTTGTTTTTGATATTAATATATCATTGTACGTTTGTATTATTACTGTTATCTTCTGTCCATTGCCCTATCGTTGCGGTAGATGAAATTTCTTTTTGTGTAAATGTCAGTGTGATTACATGTGCTGTGCTTGCTGCTGTGGTTAGATTTACTGCAACATCAGTGAATACAGTTGCATCTGATAAAGTTATATCTAACTTGATTGCGCTAGCTCCAACTTCAACCATTATAACATCATCAACTGCAGTGGCTTCTTCTATAGCATATGTCTTTCCTGTGAATGCATCTAAATCTGTTGCGGCTGAAGCGTATGTTATAGTTCCATCTGCTATTGCCATGCTTGCTGGTAGTTTTGTTCCTTTAACCTTAATTGAGGTAATGGTAGCATCTCCTGTGTAGCCAGTTCCTTTTACAAATTTGAATTTTAACTGGGAAAGTTTATGGCTAAAAGAAGGTTTTAGGGCTTCGGTTGTTGATTTATTTCCATTAACAACGGGTGCATACATGATATCTTGTTGCCCCGTGAGTCCCGTGAATGTTACAACTCCATTGGCTAATGTCGCTCCTGTTCCTGGGTGATAGCCTATTAAATAAGTATTTTTTGTTTTGTCAATGTTGTAATATTGGGAGGGTGTGAATGTGATAGCTCCATTTGTTGCAGCAATTTTAGCATCTATGGATTGAACTGTTGCAATTGTCCAGTCTGATGGAATTGCAGTTTCATCTGCTCTTACAAATACGACATCATCTACAGCACTTTGGGGAGTAATGGCTCCACTACTTCTGGCAATAGTGTTTACTTCAATTCCTGCATTCAATTTAATTTCCACCGGAGCATTCGGATCGAGGTCTTCTACTGAGGATTTTGTACAACTTGTCATAGCTGCTATGGCAAGGACGGATAGAATAAGTTTTTTCATGACGTAAAATTTAAGTGATTATTTTTTTAATTTGTTTCAATGTTTATAGTGTGACAGATCCCGAGGCAGTTCCTTCTTGCCAGGGGGTGACTGTTGCGCTTATACTGATGTTTTTGTCGTTGAATGTTAAGGTGACGGAGTATGCTTTTCCCGGCATGTAATCGGTATCGTCGGTGGTGGCGGATACTTGGAATGTTTGTTCCTGGGTGCCATTATTGGTAACGATGGTGAGGGGAAGAGTGTTTCCTGTCACGGGTGCGATCATCACCGCTGTACCAACCTGTTTCGGGGTGGTGGAGAGGGTTTGATCCGTGATTGACGGGATTACGAGGGATGCTGACGAGGAATAGGTGATGGTTCCTGTTCCCACGTGGAGCGACTTCGGTAATCGGGCGTTATCGATCGTGATGGATTGAAGTTTCTGGGCATCATCCCAACCACTGCTTTTGGCTACGATAAATTTGAATTGCGTGAGTAGATGGTTGAATGTGAGTGGTTGTTTGATCTTGTTCCCGAGGGAGCCTGATATCGTCTTGGCGTACATAACGTCGACTTCTCCTTGCAGGGAACTAATCGGGATGATTGCTTCAGAGGGAATCCCTTGGGGATACCATGCCGTGATAAAGGTTTTAACGGAATTATCCGTGTTATATTGTGGATTTTCTTGTAGAGTCAAGTTGTTTGTAGATCCGATGGTAATTGTTGTGGGAGCGCTTACCCATGTCGGGGTACTCGTGTAGTCGGGGGTGGATGATGCGGATTCCCATCCGGCAACCGTCGCATCAAAAGAACCTTCCGTGATGGCGGCTTTTGAATGAAGGGTGGTAACCCCGGCATTCAGGCGGATGGTGCGATCGTTCGTGTCATCATCTCCTTTTTCTCCTTCACAACAGATTGTCAGGGGGAGGATAGAGAGTAATATTATGATTGTCAAGTTCGTTTTCATTTTGTTATTGGTTTTTGTTTAGAGTATTAAAGTTATTTGTTGATTGAAGCGGATGCTGTTCCCAGTTTCCAACTGGTGATGATTGCCATGAGTCCCATGTCTTTTAACTCGATGGTCGCTTCATTCTTGTTGTTGTCTGTTATTTGTTTGATGACTTCGGATATGTCGGCTGTCACGGTTCTTTGCGTGTCATCTTTATAAGTAGCGTTAATTTCAACCACGGTTTGTGGGGTCTGCGACGGGGGAGTATCTGCCGCAACAGGGGTGGAGCCGAATGTCGTGCAACTGATCGAAACATTCCCGTCGGTCCGGATGTCGGATTGCATTTCGACATCCGCAATCGTTTCGGTGGTTATGGGGCGTCCGTCAGAAAGACTGATGGATTGGGCGATACCTTTTAATCGTGCGGATACGTTTTTTATATCCCCGTCTTGCGACAGGTTGATGTTAGCCACGATTTTTTTGACGTACGATTTTATTTTGACTTGGCTTTGGATCGGGTTTTGCGCATCCACGGTAATCTCGTCGATGGAGCATCCGTAAAGCATGTCCGGTTGTCCAAGTGTTTGGGCCGATTTTGCGGTGGGGGCCACTGAAGCTTCGGCAAGTTCGTACTTGTCTAGGTGTTTGAACAGGATGTTCCGGGTGTCATTATTAAAAAGTAGTACTTTGTATTTACCTTCCGGTAGACGGTAAGAGCATCCGTCGGCTTGCGTGTCGAGTTGTATGGGAGTACCCTCGGGTTCGGGATAAAATATAAATATCATTCCGGCGGATATTGGTAGGTCTCCCCAATCCGTAGCAATCGAGACGGACCCACAAAGAGTCTTTTTCTCTTTCACGCATGAAAAGGAAAAAATGATGAATACCGAAATGAATATTTGTTTTTTCATATCAAAACACGTGGGTTCATAAATGTTTTATGCAAACATCCGTGTTTTGTCAGAAATGTTGTGAGGAATAGATATAAAAGTGAATTTTTTTACAAATTCGGAAGCGTTTTTGTCAAATTCGAAGTTTTTTACGTATTCATAACTTCATAAAGGGGTCGCGTAACGCTGTTTCCATTGTTTTGGGGTGATTCCTTCGTTTAGCTTGAATGAAGAAATGAAGGAGGATAACGAGTTGAAGCCGGATAAGGTTGCAACTTCTTGTATTTGCATTTCCGGATGTTCGAGCAAGAGAATGGTCGCTTTTTGTATCCTGTATTTATTGACGAATTGGTAGAAACTGAAACCGAATTCATTATTGATGACATTAGATACGTAGGTGCGGTTCGTTCCCAAGAGATTGGCAACGTCGTTGATGGTAAGATTGCCGTTCGTGTAAATTTCTTTTTGGTCAAAGAGGCAAATCAGCTCGTCTTTCATTTTTTCTCTTTTTTCTCCCAGGTTCTTCAAGTATTTTTCCGGGAGAGGGGGAAACACGGAGGAAAGTTCCGGTTCGGGTTTGATCTCCGCTTCGATCTCTTCGAGAGAAATTTTTTCACACGGGATCACGGGTGTTTCCAAGATATGCAGGGGATGTGTAGTCGTGTAATAGATATAGGGTTCGTTGAGAGCATGAATAAAGAGGTAGAAGATGAAGAATATCGAGGTGAGGTGGAATAGGTAGTCGCTCCATGTACTTTGAATGGCCGACATGGCAAGAGCGATTACGGCGTAAACAATGGCCAAGGGGATGGCTTGATCCAACCATTTAAGATCAATGTTTTCTGTTGAAGAATAATTGTTCTCTAATTCTTGAATATGTTGCTTTTTGAATCGAAGTATGCATGTTGCGTAGATGATAATCATGACCATTTGTACGATCAGGCAAATGTATTGGAATATCATTCGAATGGGGTTCGCGATGGTATAAGTTTGTTTGAATTGAGCCGTATCCTCTTGTAGGGGAAAGATGAATAGGGCCAGGATGAAGACGATTATGGCGGGAAGAAGATGGCGTGTTATTTTCCAGCGATTTAGTCTTTCCGGTTTGGTTACTTTTCTGAAATAAAAAAAGTACAGGGGGATAAGGACTAGATTGATGGCGATGTCAAATGCCGGTAATCCGAGTTCCCCGGTGTAAAATTTTTGAATGTTCTGGGTCATGTTGAGGATGAACAGGAAACCTGTTAAGATAAAGATGACACCCAAGAGAGAACGGGGATGTATTCCGGCCTGTTTGTTGGATGATTCGCCTTTGATGGTCAATAACGTGATCCCGCAAAATAAAGGGATAATAAAAGAAAGGACGTATGAAAAATACATCCAAAATATGGATGAGAACATGTTATTATTTATCATATTTGGCCGACTTGACTGTTACGTTTACTCCTTCTTGACGGTGCAAATATAGTCAAATATATGTCTATTTGGATGGATTTTTGTCGCTTATGGTGTTAAATGTGTAGTCGATATAAAATTGATTCTCTAAAAATTGACATCCTGCCGTAAACTTTGTACTTTCGTCACGTCTATAAATGACTTATAACGAGAATTTCATGAATGATGAGAAATTGAAGGAAGAAGTTCGCAAGGCTTGCGAGGTTCTGAAAAATGGCGGGATAATTCTTTATCCTACCGATACGATATGGGGAATCGGGTGTGATGCCACGAACGAGGAGGCCGTGAAACGGGTATACGAGTTAAAGCACCGGGAGGATAGTAAGGCGATGTTGGTATTGCTGGATGATGTGGGGAAACTGGCTTCTTACGTGGAGGTTCCGGATGTCGCTTACGAATTGTTGGAGGTAAATGATAAACCCATGACAATTATTTACCCGAATGCGAAGAATCTGGCGAAGAATCTGATCGCGCAGGACCGGACGATCGGTATTCGGATCACGTCGGAAATTTTCACGAAAGCGTTGCTTTATCGTTTCCGCAAGCCGATCGTGTCGACATCTGCCAATATCAGCGGGGAATCTTCTCCCAAGTGTTTTGCGGAGATTAGTGAGGCCGTGAAATCAGCCGTTGATTACGTGGTGGATTTTCGTCAGGAAGAAACTTCGAATCCCGCTCCGTCAAGTATTATCAAATTGGGTGTAGGCGGGGAGATCCAGATCATCAGGAAATAAATATTAACCCGAAAGTTGAGTCTTGATATGTCCTTCACATTTTCAATTTTCAATTTTCAATTTTCAATTTTCAATTGTGTTATGGCTTTAATTTTAAATATTGATACTTCTACGGATGTTTGTTCCGTTGCTATTGCCCGGGATGGGTATGTGATTGCTTTGAGAGAGAATGACGAGGGATTTAATCATTCCGTTTTGCTGGGTGTGTATGTCGATGAGTTGTTGAAAGAGAACAACCTGACGTCTGATGATCTGGATGCCGTTGCCGTGAGCATGGGACCCGGTTCGTACACGGGGTTGCGTATCGGGGTGTCTTTGGCAAAAGGAATATGTTTTGGTGCCGGGAAGCCTTTGATTGCCGTAAGTACGTTAGAGGCTTTGGCGAACGCTGTGGCTCGTCGGAAGGGCGAAGCGGCATACTACTGTCCGATGATTGATGCTCGTCGCATGGAAGTTTACACGGCAATATATGATCGAGAGGGGGAAATGATTCAGGATATTCGTGCGGAAGTGATCGAGGAGGGTTCTTTTGCCGATTTACTGGTTGATCGAAAAATATTATTCTTCGGAAACGGGAGTGATAAGGTGAAGAATGTGCTAAAAAATCCGAATGCCGTGTTTATATCCGGGGTCACAACTTCCGCTGGGAATATGGTTGTGCTTGCCGAACGTAAGTTTGCCGAGAAGAAATTTGAGGATGTGGCTTATTTCGAGCCTTTTTATTTAAAAGATTTCGTGGCTACGGTGCCGAAACGGAAAGTGTTGTAAAGTTTATTGACAGAGGAGTTGGACGTGGAGAATTTTTTTGATACGATAGGGGAATGTTGCCTGTTTAAATATTATTTTGATGTTTGGATGAAAATTATTGTCATCTTGCCATAAACTTTGTACATTCGTCTGTCTTAAATGACCCATGATAGGCGTTTTATAAATGATTATAGCATGCAGATACCTGATGACGTGATTTGTTCATTGTTAAAGCAGCACCAGACGAAAGGAATAGATTATATGTTTGACAAATATTATCGTCCTTTGGTGTTGTGGGCAGCCACGTTTGTGAATGATATACCGAAATCGGAGGATCTGGTGCAGGATTTTTTCGTAAAACTATGGGAGAAGGACGTGGGACGAACTTTATTGCCGGAGACGTTGAAATCTTTTTTATATACTTCCGTGCATAATTTAGCCTTGGACCGTTTGGAGAAAAAAGACCCGCTTCGGGATGCGGTGGAGTTGATTCACGTGAGGCGTCCGTGGGAGGAGTACGATTATTTCAAGGAGGAGATTTTCCAGAAGATGAAGGAGGAAATCGAACATTTGCCCGAACGTAGCCGGGAGGTGATTACTTGTGTTTATCTGGAAGGGAAAAGTTATAAGGAGACGGCTCAGGTTTTGGGGGTGGCGGTTTCCACGGTGAATACCCTGTTGGTGAATGCGCTTAAAAAGTTGAGGGAACAGGCTCGGGATATGACAGAATATTTAACGTTATTATTTTATCTTTCCGCTTTCGAGAGAAATAAAGAGTATCTTCAATAAATTCGTTTTTATTTATTTTTCAAAAAAAGTGATTTCTCATTCAATGATGCGGGAAAGTTTTCCGTATTATTTGAAAATAGGAATGTATGTCTGATAAAAACGAAATAGATACTTTGTTGGTGCATTTCCTTCAAGGGCAGTTGAATCGGGAGGAGAGAGAGAAAGTGAAAGCGTGGATTACCGGGGAGGAAGATCACGAAAGATATTTTCAAGAATTTTGTCGTGTGCATGTGCATTTGCAGTGGATGGTTCGGGAGAACGCCATTAAAGGCGATCTCCCGATGTTCCGACAGAGATTGGCACGGCGTCGCCGGATCGGGAGGTATGCGAGCGTGGCGGCCGGTATCGTGTTGTTGCTTGGTGTTGGGTTGGGATTACGGCAGGTTGTTCCCGCTTGGATGCCGGATGATGAGTATGCGGAGTCGGTCGTGCATCCCGGGAAGGCGCAAGCCATGCTTTATTTATCGTCGGGAGTGATGGTTCCGATAGATTCTTCTGGGAAAAAATTGACGGAGTTTGACGGGACGGCCATCGAGGTACATGAAAACGGATCCATGAGTTACAAAGCGTCATCCCGAGAGGGGGATGGGGTGAAGGAGGGAATGAATCATCTGGTCGTGCCGCGAAAAGGGGAGTTTCGGTTGACTTTGGCAGATGGCACGAAAGTATGGTTAAATTCCGAGAGCGAGCTTTCCTATCCTTGCAAATTCACGGGAAAGGAACGGGTGGTCCATTTGAAAGGGGAGGCTTATTTTGAGGTTGCCCCGAATAAGGCGTGCCCGTTTATCGTGAAAGCGAACGAGGCGGATATAAAGGTGTACGGTACGCAGTTTAACGTTAATACCCGACGTGAAGGGATAGTCGAAACGGTTTTGGTAGAAGGAACTGTCGGGATGAAAGGGCGAGGGAAAGAACAAGTGTTAAAGCCTAATCAGAAAGCGGAATATCACGTGGGGGATGGGGAAATTCGGGTGGAAACGGTGGACGTGCTTCCGTATATAGCTTGGCGTGACGGGAATTTCGTTTTCGAGAATGAATCGTTGGCGTCAATCATGGATAAATTGTCGCTTTGGTATGATTTGAAGGTGTTTTATAAGCGGGAAGATGCGAAGGAAGTTCGCCTTTCGGGAATTATGGAAAGATACCGGGACGTGAACGAGTTGTTACGTTTCTTCGAAAAGAGTTCGGATTTGAAATTTTCGGTGAGGGAGACTACTGTTTTCGTGGAATAAGAAGTGTTTAAACTTATTATAAAACGGGGAATGTAGCGCATCCCCCGTTTGTAAAGGCAATCGGAATAGCGTGTTTGGCGACAGGACTATTCCAATGTATAACCTGTAAATGCAAATTTATGAAATGTAAACGAATCTTTGTCCCTTCGGGCATGAAAAGATTGAAAATTGTCAGAATTATGAGGTTATTCTCAATTTTTATGCTGGTTTTCACGTTAGGAGCGACGGCTTCCGGGTTTTCGCAGAAACAATTGGTTTCGCTTGACTTGAAGCAACGTGATGTGAGTACGTTATTCCGGGAAATCTGGAAACAAACGGGGTTACGCTTCGTGTATAACGAGAAGTATGTTGCGGACTTACCTCTCGTGAACGTGAAGGTGGATAAACAAGAGGTGAAAAAGGTACTGGATGAGGTTTTTAAGAACACGGCGTTTGAATGTGTTTTTGAAAGCGATGTGATTTATCTTTCCCGCCGGAAGCAGGAGGCCGATCCTCAGGAAAAAGTAAAGGAAGTTACTTTGAAAGGACGTGTCACGGATAAGGATGGAAATCCGATGCCCGGGGTGACGGTTCGTATCGCTAACATGGCGATTGGGGTGACGACGGACGTGAAGGGCGATTACAAATTGACGATGTCAGAGGGAGTTCACACGGAGATTATCTTCTCTTTTGTGGGGATGAAGTCTGTGACCTACAGGTTTCCGAGGGAGAAGGACGTGACGTATAATGTCGTGATGGAGGAGGATTTGATGATGATGGAGGATGTCGTGGTGATTGGTTACGGGACGAAAGCTCAAAAAGATATTACGAGTGCCGTGGGAACGGTTCAAGGTGAACAGTTGATGAAAACGGCAGGAGCCGCGGCTAACACGTTTGATAATATGTTGGGTGGAGTTCTTAAAGGTGTGTTGGTGACTCAAAACAGCGGGCAACTGGGAGCTGCCGCCACGATAAATATCCGGGGAATTACTTCTCCTTTGGGAGCCGGTGGTACGCAAGGAACTGTTAGTAGTGCAAATGAACCTTTGTACGTGATTGACGGGATACCTTTCTTTAACAGTAAAGACGGGATCAATCCCTTGTCGGTGATTTCTCCGAAAGATATCGAGAGTATTGATGTGTTGAAAGATGCGGCGGCTACGGCTATTTACGGTTCTCGCGGGGCAAACGGTGTGATTATCGTGAGAACGAAGAGTGGCAAACGGAATGAAAAAATGACGGTTACGGCGGGATATTCTATTTCCGTGGGTAATCCGGTGAAACGTTATAAACCGTTGAATACGGCTGAATTCAAAGAGTATCAGGAGGAGTTGTACCGGAATGCGATGACCGCGACAAATCAAGGAAATGATATGGCAAATCCATTGTATCTTTCTTTTGCCCAAAGTTCTTATCACATGGAACCGGTATTAGATGAAGCGGGTAATCCGGTTTATGAACCATGGGGGGAATCGAAAAAAAGAATCATATTTGATGAATATCTGGGTTTGAATGATGAGGCTTTCGGGACAGTCAACACGAACTGGGTGAAAGAGACTCAAAATAAAAATGCGGTTACCCACCAGTATAATTTTGCCGTACGGGGTGGAGGTGCGATGATGAATTATTCTTTCTCTTTTAACGCGTCGGATCAGGAAGGTTTGTATATCAATGATCGCCTGAATCGTTACGGGGCCCGTTTGTCTGTTGATGCGGACGTGTCCAAACGCACGAGAATAGGGGCTTCCATGGGATATACTTTTTCCCGGAAAAAGCAGGGGGATGAATCCGGAAAATCAGAATGGTTGGTACGTCCCGATGTTCCCGTCTACACGAATGGGGAATTAACCCGGTTAAGCGGGGAGTATGATTACGGGATGTCGGAGATTACGCTGGCCACTCCGGTAGCTAAAAGAAGATTGGTTCAGGATCTATCGAAGTCCTACCAGTTTATAGGAAGTGCTTATTTGGAGTACGAATTGATAAAGAATTTGAAATTGCACGGTGATATAAATTTGAACGTGTTCCAGGATGAAATGAATACGTTTTATCCCAAAAAGGCTCAGGATGATATGACGGCATTCGGTATGCCTCTTGACGGTCTCTTGAACACGGGTTCTTCCAAAGTGTCAAATTCTTCGATTAATTTCCGGGTGGATTACCGTTGGATTCACGAGCAACATGAATTGAATGCTATGCTGGGTTACGGTTGGGATCGGTCGTTCTCGAACGCTGAAAGTCATAATTACCAGGGATTCCCGGATGATAACGTGTTGAATGATGTAAACTCGGCGGTATCTATGACTAATAAACGTAGCGCGGAGAATACGGAAGGATTGAATTCTGTTTATTTTCGTTTGGGATATGTCTTCGGGAACAGGTATTTGGCTGAATTTAATTTCCGTTCAGATGCTTCCTCGAAATTCGGTCCGGGAAACAAACGGGGGTATTTCCCTTCTCTTTCTTTGGGATGGCGTGTGAAGCAAGAGAGTTTTATGGAGAACGTGGAATGGGTTAATGATTTGAAATTAAGGATGAGTTACGGGAAAACCGGGTCAACGAACGTGGATGATTTCTCTTATATTCAATTCTTTACCCGGGGAAATCGGGATTTATGGGGAAATGAGGTGTCGCTTGGTCTGAAAAGTGTTTTGCCTAACCGGGATGTGAAATGGGAAATGACCGGGGAATATAACGTGGGGGTGGATTTTAGCTTTTTGGGGCATCGCTTGTTGGGTAGTGTTGATGCATATTATCGCAAAACGAAAGGGGCACTGGGACCTGCGCCGGTACCGTATGAAAGTGGTTTCGGTTCGTACACGGCTAATTTGATCGACATGTCGAATCATGGCGTGGAAATTGAAATCGGGGGAGGAGTTATACGAGGCGAGAATTGGTCATGGGATACCCAGTTTAATATATCTTTTAACCGGAACCGGCTTGAAAAATTGAACGGTTCGAATCTTAATGAGTTTCTGTTGGATTACTACATGGTAGGGAAACCTTCCGGGATACTGAAGGGCTTTGTCGTGGAGAAAATATTCCAGACTCAGGAAGAGGTGAACCAGGCTAACCAGAAGGCCGTGGCCGCGGGGTATGATTATTACTATGGAGAATACGCCGGACCGGGAGATTATATGTTTAAAGACGTGAATGGTGATGGGCATATCTCGGATGAAGATAAAGAATTGATCGCAAACCCGGAACCCCGTTTCTTTGGAGGTTTTTTTAATACGTTGAGTTGGAAAGGGTTGAGCCTTTCTGTCATGTTCCAGTTCTCGCAGGGTGCCACGGCATTTTTTGAATCATTGTCCAAATTGGGTGTACCTATGGAGAGCGTGGAACGGGAAATGTTCCGTAACACGTGGACTCCTGAAAATAAAAATGCCCGTTATGCCCGTATGGTTCCCAATTATTACGATAATGGAACGTATCCTTCCGACCGATACGTGTTTAAAGCATCTTATTTGCGCTTGAAAAACATAAGTCTTTCTTATGATTTGCCTATGGGGGTATTGCGTAAGTTGAACGTGCAGGGAATTCAGGTCTTCGCGGGGATGTCGAACTTGTGGACCTGGACGAATTGGCCGGGCTTGGATCCGGAAACTGTCGGGATTGGTATGCCAACGGGAATGCCGGGTACCGGTAGCGTGTCGAATATCGACCCTTACCCGTTGAGTAAAACATTCTCTTTTGGCGTGAACGTGCAATTTTAAGTCAATCATTTAATTCGAGAGTTATGAAAAAGAGATATAGTGTTATTATTATATTGATGTTGCTGGTCGGTTTGGGATCGTGTGATTTGATGAATCGAATCGATGAAATCGAACCGAAGCATCAGCAGGAACTGGGAAACGTGATGACGGATTCTGCTAGTGCCGAGTCTTTGTTGAGGAACGTGTATCAACAATGGAGAGGGGGCGGTATCGCCCGTTCCCAGATGTACATGTCGTTGATGTCCGGGGCGTTGGTGAAGGGGCAGGGAAATGTCTTGGTTAATGGTGTGGATTATCAAGAAAATAAAGTGAAAGCGGAAGATTTGACCGTTGGTGAGATGTACAAAGATTATTACAAGGTAATCAATATCGCGAACGTGGTGATCGAGCTTTTGGAACAAAATATGGCCCCGGATCTTTCCGTGAAAAGAAAAGAAGAGATGATTGCCGAGTGTAAATTTCATCGGGCCATGGCTCATTTTGGATTGTTGCGTAGTTTCGGACAGTTTTATGACATGAATTCCCGTTTCGGGATCGTGGTGCGGGAAACTTCTTATCCCAGTCGTCCGGTAGCTCAGGCGCGGGCTTCCGTGAAAGATGTTTATACTTCGGTGCTGAATGATTTGAAGTACGCGGTTGAGAAAGCACCTAAAAATATAGCACCGGATAAACATTATTACATTTCCCGTTTGACGGCAAAGGCGTTGAAAACGAAAGTTCTTCTCTGTATGGGTAATTATCCGGAAGCGGAAAGTGTGGCGGGTGAAGTGATCCGGGAGGCATCCGGGTACGGATACGAGTTGGAAGAAGTATATGACAACGTGTTTGTAAACAGTTTTAATTCCAAGGAAGTTCTTTTTGCTACTTATTGTTTCGGAATGACAGAACTTGGTTCTAACGAGTTTTCTTATAACACAACCTACGGGTCTTACACGGAACAGATTTCGTTAGATCCTGATTTTGAGGGAGAACCGAGTCTTGATTCCGGAGAAGGATACGATTGGCGGTTCGGGTATGCTTATAACATGTTCGGACCGGATCTGGGGGGTAATGGAGGATCAGGAGGAGATGTCGAGTGGGGTGGTGATGTCGAAGGGTATACATTGGCAAGATCCGGAGTCTCTCGTGGAGGGGATAACGTGCAAGCACGCACAAATAATAAATATCCTTATCCTGATATGGTGGCGGGTCGTAAAGGAAATACCGTATTCTTTTTGCGTTTGGCGGAGATGTACTATATCCACGCCGAGGCCGCAATTAGGAACGGGAATTATGATCCGGCACGGAGTAGTTTGAAGTCTGTTCTGACTAACGGAAGGACTTCGCTTGATATAGATGTGGATGCAGTGCCTGATAACGCTTTGTTGGAGTTTACACGTAAAAATAAATGGATAGAATTGTTTGCAGAAAATAATGAGGAATGGTTTGATATGGTGCGTTATTACAAGGCGGGTGATTTGAATATTACTTCGATCAAAGGAACGATAACCAAGGATAATCAATTGATATTACCCCTTCCGAAAGAGGCTTTAGCCGGTAATAATTTGTTAGAAGTTAATCCTTGAAAATTTAATAAATAAAAAAGAGAACACTATGGTGAAAAATTTATTGTTAATGCTTGTCATGGGCATATTTTGTATGGGTGCTAATGCTCAAGTTGAGATACCTTATAATCCGGTGAAATTGCAAGTTCCTAAAGGGGAAAAGGGGTATATTATTCGGGGGGAGATAGCGAACGCCAAGGACGGGATGAAAGTCTATCTGTTGAATGATCAGGTGTGGCCGGAAGTCCTTTTGGATTCAACCGAGTTAAAAGGAGGGAAATTCGTGTTCACGGGATATGTCGAATACCCGTTGATTTTGAAAATTACTCTGAACAGTAATAAGGAGGATAGTTATGGTTTGCTGGGGACCGCATTCTACCTGGAGAACTCGGAGATTAGTTTTACGGCGGACGTGAATACATGGGAAACGTATTACTATAACCCGGATGTTAAGGGTAAGGTTCCTGCCGTAGTCAAGGGGTCAAAAGAAAATGATTTGTATTTGAAGATGAAGAGCGAAGAGGAAGCTATCAAGGCTCAAAAGGCACCTCTGGATGAGAAATTCATGAATACGGCAACAGCAACTAACGCCAAGCAAATGGTGCCTTTGGTGAAACAATTAAAAGTATTTGAACAGGCACTCGTTGATTTACGATTGAAATATATACATCAGTATCCCGGAACAAGCATGGCGATAGATTTGTTGGGTTGGGAAATAAAGAGTACTGTTTATATTAATTACACGATACCTCAATTGGAAGAGTTGGAGAATTTGATGGTGAAAGCGAATCCGAGGCGTGCAGATGAATTGAAAGGATGGTTTGCTCAGGCGAAACGGACGGCTCTCGGGGTAAAGTATACGGATATGGAACTGAAAACAGTGGATGGCAAAGTGGTAAAATTGTCTGATTATATACCGGAAGGTAAATATGTTTTACTTGATTTCTGGATGTCCGGTTGTGGACCTTGTCGGGGAGAGTTGCCGCACGTGAAACAGGTGTATGAAGAGAATAAGGATAAGCTGGTGATCGTGAGTATTGCTGCCGAACCTGAGATGTCAGAGTGGTTGAAAGCCGTGAATGAAGAGAATATGCCCTGGACCCAACTCTATGACTGGAGAAATTGGGATGATAAGGAAGGGGTTAATGGAAAGTTCAACGTGATTGCTTTCCCTACTTGTATTCTGCTGGATAAAGAGGGACGTTTTTTCAAAACAGATGCACGAGGCGCAAACTTGGAAATCATTTTGGATGAATTATTCGGTTACTGGAATAAGAAGTAAAATAAACACATAGCGAAATTGCAAAGTTGGGCAAAGTGTAGTGAATTGGTTGATAAATAGTTTGTTACGCTTTGTTTTAAAGTACCGTTCATAAAACGGTACTTTTTTATATTTTTGCACTGCTTGAAAGAAAAAGTATAAAAAATATAAATAAACACTCGTTTGGGATGGCATGAAAAAGGTTGTATTATATATTGCAATGAGCCTTGATGGATATATCGCAGATTGCAAAAAATCCGTGAATTGGATAAAAGGACAAGATGATTCCGTAGAAATGCAGGATACCTATTCGGCTTTTTTTGACAATGTAGACACTGTTATCATGGGAAAAAGAACCTATGAACAAATAACAACGGAGCTGTCTCCCAGCAGATGGCCGTATTCGGGGGCTATAACCTATGTCTTTACTCATGATGCATCAATGACTGACACCGTGGATATAAAATTTACAAATGCCAATCCATGCCAACTTGTCAATAAACTCAGGGAAGAAACAGGAAAGAACATCTGGATTTGCGGAGGAGCTGATATTATAAATCAATTGATGAAAGAAGATTTAATAGATATATTCCATATCTCAATAATACCAACCATTCTTGGTGGAGGCACAAAGTTATTTGAAGAAACAGGTAGTATGATAAATTTGGGTTTAGTTAATACATTAAATTATAATGGAGTGATTGAGGTTGTTTACAAGCGCAGATAACCTCCATCTCTTCATCTCTGAGACAGTTTTATACAATCCATTGTCCTTTGAGGCAATATAACATTGTCATCGTTTTTATTTGGAATGTATTTTAAATCGGTTGTCCGGAATGGTGATGTCTACAAGCAATACCTTTCCGGATAATTTTTTATGGGATGCATGGTTGCTGGTTATTTTATCTTTTGCGAGATAGAGGGAGTTTATTACCTTTACACCCTAATAGAGCTTAAAAAACATGATATGAATATAAAATTACTGACCCCCTCACATTGGACGGATTACGAACTGATTGACAGTGGAGCATTTGAGAAATTGGAACGTTTCGGGAAACAAGTTATAGCCCGGCCGGAACCGCAAGCGATATGGAATAAGTCACTTTCCGATGCGGAATGGATGCAGCGGGCAGATGCTTATTTCCGAAAAGACAAGCAAAGTGAGGAACGGGGAGAATGGATTTGTAAACCCAAGATGCCACAACAATGGTTTGTGAACTACCGGTTCGGGGAGATGAACCTGCGGATGCGGTTGGGATTGACTTCTTTCAAGCACGTGGGGATATTTCCAGAACAGGCCGAGAATTGGGATTTTATATATGACGAGGTGAAACGGGTGGGTGAAGGAGCCCGTGTATTGAATTTATTCGCTTACACGGGAGGAGCTTCTTTGGCTGCCAAGAGTGCGGGTGCCGACGTGACGCATGTCGATTCGGTGAAACCCGTGGTAACTTGGTCCCGCGAGAACATGGAGGCTTCCGGGCTGGATGGGATCCGTTGGATCGTGGATGATGCGTTGAAATTTGTTCGCCGGGAGGTGAAGCGGGGTAAAAAGTACGATGGGATTATACTCGATCCTCCCGCGTACGGGCGCGGGCCCAACGGTGAGAAATGGATTCTGCAAGAGAATATTAACGAGTTGATTTCCTTGTGTGGTCAATTATTGGAATCTTCTCATAGTTTTCTGGTTTTGAATCTCTACTCGATGGGGTTGTCTGCACTATTGGCCCGGAGTGTCGTCCGGCAGTTAGTAGGTGATTGTAGCGGGGAACAATTCGGGGAGCTTTATTTCACGGATTCATTCGGTAAGGCATTACCATTAGGCGTTTATTACCGGTTGTGGCGGGAGTGAGGTCTTAAAGGGATGAAAGAGATTGGCATCAGATAAGCGTTTGTATGGGGCATTTGAAATCTAAAATCTAAAATTGTAAATCCAAAATTTTCAGATTTGTGCTGATTTCCTTATCTTTGCACCCTCAATGAAAAATATTAAATCTAAAAAATAAAATAAATGGCAACAACGGCTGATTTTAGAAATGGATTATGTATCGTTTTTAAAGACGATTTATACAGAATTGTTCAGTTCCAACATGTAAAACCCGGTAAAGGTCCCGCGTTCGTGAGAACGAAAATGCAGAACATCAAAACCGGTCGTACGCTTGAGAATACGTTTACTTCCGGGGTAAAGATTGATGTCGTACGTATTGAAAGACGTCCGTATCAATTCTTGTACATGGAAGGTGCGGATTATATCATGATGCATACGGAAACTTTCGAGCAAATTCCAATCGCAAAAGATTTGATCAATGCTCCGCAATTCCTGAAAGAAGGAGATGCCGTCGAAATGGTGGTACATGCTGACACGGAAACCCCGCTGTATGTAGAGTTGTTGCCGACAGTTGTATTGGAAGTTACTTATACCGAACCGGGATTGAAGGGGGACACCGCTTCTTCTACCGCGTTGAAACCGGCTGAAGTTGAGACCGGTGCGAGAGTAATGGTTCCCTTGTTCATCAACACCGGGGAGAAAATCCGTATCAAAACGGAAGACGGTTCTTACGTGGAACGTGTGAAAGAATAAATTGAATCAGATTTCGATTTCTCCTTGTGCTTCCACTTGGAGTTTTTGAATGACCTTTTCAGCGGAGTTTTGCTCCGCTTCTTTTTTAGATGCCCCCACGCCTTGAGCCATGATGTCGTCACCGATCGAGATCGTGCACACGAATTTTGAACGACGGGCGTTTCCTTCGATGGTGTCAATATTCAGGTCGATTTTTTGTTTCTGGGCCCATTCGATGAGGCGGCTCTTGTAGTTTTTATCCACGTGGACCAGATCCTCCAAGTTGACGTAATGCGGAAAGATATAATTCTCGATAAACGCTTTTGTTTTATCGTATCCCTGATCAAGATAGATCGCTCCCGTGAATGCCTCGAACACGTCCCCGTAGATATGCTTATTTTTGGAGATATCCGATTTGGCGATCACCTCCTCGCTCAATCCCATTTTTATAGCGATGATATTCAGTGATTCGCGACTTACGATCTTGGAGCGTAACCGGGTCATGAACCCCTCGTCCTTGTTGGGGAAAAATTTATACAATATCTCAGCGACAATAGCACCGAGCACGGCATCACCCAAGAATTCGAGTCGCTCGTAATTCAAGACGGTTCCGCTTTTGGTGTATCGAGAGGCCGATTTGTGCAACAATGCTAAGGTATACAGACCTTTGTTGCCGGGAATAAATCCCCATTCTGAAATAGACAATCCATAAAACTTTTCCTTCCCGTGAAGGTAAAGTTTTATGGATTGAATTATTTTACTAATCACTTCCCAAAAGTTTTAGTTAGTGATTACTTTTTAAATACAACACAAGCATTGTGACCACCGAAACCGAAAGTGTTGCTAATGGCTACATTAATTTTCTTTTCTTGAGCCTTATTGAACGTGAAATTCAGCTTGGGATCCAGTTCCGGATCAAGGTTACTGAAATTAATGGTAGGGGGTACAATGTCGTTTTTCACAGCCAGAACACAAGCGATCGCTTCTAAGGCACCGGCGGCACCTAATAAATGTCCTGTCATTGATTTGGTGGAACTGATGTTCAGTTCATAAGCGTGTTCACCAAATGCTCTTTGAATGGCCTTAGGTTCTGCCACATCTCCTAGTCCGGTAGACGTTCCGTGAACATTGATATAATCAACATCTTTCGGGCTTAGTCCGGCATCTTCCAATGCGAGTAACATAACATCGGCTGCTCCTTCTCCTTCTGGATCCGGGGCTGTCATGTGGTAAGCATCGCAATTGGCTCCGCCTCCAGCGAGTTCTGCGTAGATGTGAGCACCTCTTTTTACTGCATGTTCGTACTCTTCCACGACTAAGCAAGCACCGCCTTCACCGATAACAAATCCGTCACGGTCAGCGTCGAAAGGACGCGATGCTGTTTTCGGATCATCATTACGAGTGGATAAAGCTTTCATGGAATTGAAACCACCTACACCCGGAGGGGTAATGGCTGCTTCGGATCCACCGGCAAGTATCACGTCTGCTTTTCCTAGTCGGATCAGATTTAATGCATCTACTAACGAGTGTGCGGATGACGCGCAGGCTGAAACCGTCGTGTAGTTCGGGCCCTTTAGACCTTCTTCTATGGCGATCATGGCTCCACCCATGTTGGCAATCATCTTGGGTATAAAGAACGGGTTGAATCTGGGAGTTCCGTCTCCTAATGCAAAAGTTTTGCATTCTTCGTAGAACGTATCCAAACCGCCGATACCTGCACCCCAGATTACACCGATTCTCTTTCTGTCCTCTTGCGAGAAATCGAGTCCGGCATCTTTTACGGCCTCCCTGGAACAAATCAGGGCAAACTGGCTGTAAAGATCCATTTTACGAACTTCCTTCTTGTCGAAGTATTCCGTGGGCTCGTAGTTTTTAACTTCGCAAGCAAATTGCGTGCGAAATTTAGATGCATCAAAACGAGTAATAGGACCGGCGCCACTGACGCCACCTTTCAAGTTCTCCCAAAATTCGGCCACGTTATGACCTAAGGGATTAATAGTTCCAAGACCAGTTATTACTACTCGTTTGAAATTCATAGATAAAATATTAAATTATTGAGCGTTAGCTTCAACGTAAGCAATAGCATCGCCCACGGTAGCGATTTTCTCAGCTTGATCGTCCGGAATAGTAATATTGAATTCTTTTTCCAATTCCATGATCAATTCTACCGTATCCAAAGAGTCAGCTCCTAAGTCGTTAGTAAACGTTGCCTCCGGTGTAACTTCAGTCTCGTCAACTCCTAATTTATCAACAATGATAGCTTTAACTCTGTTTTGAATGTCAGACATAACTTTAAATTTTAATTAGACATTTTTTAAATTCACACTTGCGTCTACAAAAGACGCGCATAACTCTCTAAGTTCGGGGGCAAAGTTAGAGAATTTATTTTTCCTAGAAAATTTTTTGGCATGAATAAAGTTTTCTTATCTTTATGCGTTTGATTTTTAATAGATTACAGGATGAAAAAAATTGCAATATTTGCCTCTGGTTCAGGTTCTAACGCTGAAAATATCATTAATTATTTCCAAAATGATGCCGAAAATGTCGTGAAAATCGTGTTTTGTAACAAGCCAAACGCGTATGTTTTGGAACGGGCTAAACGTTTAAATGTTCCCACGTTTGTTTTCGGACGGGAGGATTTTTATCATTCTGACATGGTTTTGAACGAGTTAAAACGACTGGACATAGATATGATCGTTTTGGCCGGCTTCCTGTGGAAGGTTCCGGACGCGATTATCGAGGCTTACCGGGAGCGTGTGGTTAATATTCACCCGGCACTTTTACCCTCGTACGGGGGAAAAGGCATGTACGGTATGAAAGTGCATGAATCCGTGATTGCCGCGGGTGAAAAAGAGAGCGGTATCACGATTCATTACGTGAATGATCATTACGATGAAGGGGCTACCATTTTTCAGGCAAGATGCGAGATAACTCCTGAAGATACCCCCGACACGTTGGCTGAAAAAGTGCATGCGTTGGAATACGAGCATTTCCCGCGGGTAATTAAAGAAGTGCTTGAAAAAATCTAATGATTTTTTCTTGATTTTAGATTTAATGATTTTAGATTGAAGATTGATGAAGCTCCTGATTCGGTAAATTCATTTTCAATTTTCAATTTTCAACTTTCAATTATTATGAAGAGGTTTACTATTTTATTAGGATTATTACTAGCCGGGTTGTGGTGTCAAGCCGGAGAAGCGAGATTGTTAAGGTTCCCGCATAGCGTCGGGGACAAGTTGGTATTTTCGTATGCCGGGGATCTTTATCTGGTTTCGGCAGACGGGGGTACGGCTCGTCGTCTGACGTCTCACGTGGGATGCGAGATGTTTCCCCGTATCTCGCCGGACGGGAAATATATCGCTTTCACCGGGCAGTATGACGGGAACACGGAAGTATTTGTTATCCCCGCGGAAGGTGGTGAGCCTCGTCGTCTGACTTACACGGCAACTTTAAAGCGGGATGATCTGGGTGATCGTATGGGACCGAATAACGTGGTCATCGGGTGGACCCCGGATAGTAAACGTATCCTTTATCGTTCCAGAAGATACACGTTTAACGATTTCACGGGACAACTATTCACGGTTCCCGTTGAGGGAGGCATGTCAGAAGAGATTCCGTTGACGAACGGGGGCTTCGCCTCTTATTCCCCGAACGGGAAGAAATTGGCTTATAATTATATATTCCGGGAATTCCGGGCTTGGAAACGTTATCAGGGAGGGATGGCGGATGACATCCGGGTTTTTGATTTCGATACCAAAAAATCCGAAAGAATCACGAATAACGAGCGGCAGGATGTATTCCCCATGTGGTCTCCGGATGGGAATACTATATATTATATATCCGATCGGAACGACGTGATGAATCTTTTCGCTTACAACGTGAATACAAAAGAGGATAAACAATTGACCTCTTATAAAGAATACGATATTAAATTTCCCGCTATCGGCGATCGTCGGATCGTGTACGAACAGGGGGGATACATTTACGCTTATGACCTGCAAAACGGTAAAGAATCCAAGATCACGATACATATAGACAACGACCAGACGTATTCCCGTCCGGTGTTGACTGACGTGAGCGGGCAGATTTCAAGCGTAGCTCCTTCTCCCGGGGGAGAACGGGTGGTGGTGGCCGCCCACGGGGATATCTTCTCGTTACCTGTGAATGCCGGGATTACTTATAATCTGACCAACTCGTCCGATGCGAATGACATGCAGGCAGGATGGTCGCCCGATGGGAAATACATCAGTTACGTGTCTGATAAGGATGGGGAGTTCAATATCTACCTCCGGGACGTGCAGACCGGGAAAGAACGAAAACTGATCAAGAACTTGAAGAGTTATATTTTCAATTATAAATGGTCGCCTGATTCAAAGAAAATTCTTTGGAGCGAAAAAGGAAACACGTTGAACATTTCAGACGTGGAGAGTGGGAATAGGAAAGTGATCGAGAAATCGGGTGTCAGTCCCTTGACTTCTTACAACTGGTCACCGGATAGTAAATACATCACTTACGTGCGTCCGGAAGCGGCGATGAATAATATCATCGTGTACAACACGGAAAGCGGCGAGAAACATCAAGTCACGGATGGCTGGTTTGGTGCGGCTTCTCCCAATTTCAGCGAGGACGGGAAATATCTGGTTTTCGTTTCTGCCCGTTCATTCACCCCGACGTATAGCCAGACGGAGTGGAATCACGCTTATACCGACATGAACAAGGTCTATATTCTACCTTTGGCTCAGGGAGCCCCGATACCTTTTGCCCCGAAAAATGATATTGTGCGAAAAGAAACGGTAGTCGAGAAGAAGGATAACAAGAAGAAAGAGAGTGAAGATAAAGGAATCGTGTACGATTTCTCTAATGTAGAGAATCGACTAATAGAACTGCCTGTGCTGGCATCGAATTATTATGGTAATGTACACATGTTGGGCAACCGGGTATACTATAACCGGGGAGGCCGCACGTTGATGTATGATCTGGATGGAAAGAGAGAAACCGATACGGGGGGTAATATTGAGTTCGCTCCCGGTTATAAAAAGGCCGTGGCTTTTTCCGGTTCCGCGTTCCAGGTTGTGGATCTTCCGGTAATCTCTGCTAGCGTGGGTAGTCCGGTTGCCACGAAAGGTGTGAAAAAAGTGATTGATTACCATCAGGAATGGATGCAGATTTATAATGAAAGTTGGCGGCAGATGCGTGATTTCTTTTACGCCAAGAACATGCACGGCGTGGATTGGGATCACGTGTATGAAAAATATAAAGTGCTGGTACCTTACGTCAATCACCGTACGGACTTGACTTATATCATTGGAGAGATGATCGGAGAATTGAGTGTCGGTCATGCTTATTCCATCAACGGGCGTGTGCCTATGCCTGAGAGAATCAACATGGGATTGCTGGGCGCCAAATTCGTGAAAGATAAATCCGGGTATTTTAAAGTGACCAAGATCATCGAAGGGGCCAACTGGGATGCATCAACCCGTTCTCCTTTAACCATGCCCGGTGTGGATGTGAAAGAGGGAGACTATATCCTGGCAATTAACGGGAAATCGTTGGAAAAAGTCGATAACCTGTTTGCCGAATTGATTGATATGGCGGGTAAGACGGTAGAATTGACCGTGAACACCACCCCGACGGAAAAAGGCGCCCGGGAGGTATTGGTCGTTCCGTTAGCTGACGAATCGAAATTATACTATTATAATTGGGTACAAAACAATATCCGCAAGGTGAGCGAGGCAACGAACGGTGAGGTCGGGTATATCCATATCCCGGATATGGGTGTCGACGGGTTAAACGAGTTCGTGAAACATTATTACCCGCAGTTGCAAAAGAAGGCCCTGATCATTGATGACCGGGGCAATGGCGGGGGGAACGTGTCGCCCATGATTACCGAGCGACTGATGCGTACCCCGACCTTCTACACGATGCACACGAATCAAACAGCGGGATCGGTAAGCCCCGTGGGGACATTCCTCGGCCCCAAAGTCTTGTTGGTAAACGAGTATTCGGCATCGGACGGTGATCTCTTCCCCTATCGTTTCAAGTATAATAAGCTGGGAACAATCATCGGACGTCGCACATGGGGTGGAGTTGTCGGGTATAGCGGTTCGATCCGTGTAGTCGACGGAGGGTCTATAGTCACTCCTTCCTACGCGCCTTTCGCTGCCGACGGTAGTGATTTTATCATTGAGGGAACGGGCGTTTATCCTCATATAGATATTGAAAACGATCCCTATCTGGAATATAACGGGGAGGATCAACAGTTGAACAGGGCTATTCAGGAAATTCTGGAAAAACTAAAAACCGAAAGGAAAGAAATTCCGGCAATCCCGGCATTCCCGGATAAGTCGGGCAAAGCAAGTAAAATAAGATAAATTCTTTTAGAATGACATTGTGTCTTTTACATGATTAAATTATTCTCCATATAAAAGATACAATGTCATTCGAAAAGAATAATTTCTATATTTGTCAATACGATCATAATTAGAGAGCCTTTTATTTTGTGAATGGAGTAAAGGTGGAACATGTTTTATGAAATTAGAACAGGCATCACAAGAAATATTATTACGGCAATTGAACGAGGGAGAAGAGGTAGCATTTGAATATGTCTTCCGTGAATATTATGCCTCGTTGTGTTTCTTTGCCAATAAATTTTTACGGGATAGAGAAGCAGCAAAAGATGTCGTGCAGGAAGTATTTCTCCATTTTTATGAAAAAAAGCAATATCATTTTCCCAATTGGATAGCTTTGAAATCTTTTTTGTATGGTTGCGTGCAACGTAAGACGTTGAGTTATTGGGAAAAAATGAACAATCGAGCAAGAATACAACGGGAAATGGAGTTGCAAGAATATCAAGAGAATGAATATTTCTTGCATCAGGTGGAAGCCGAAATGTTTGAAGAGATTTTTGCTGCCATAGAAAAATTGCCGACGGAATGTCGACGGATTTTTAAAATGAGTTATATCGACCATTTGGATATTCAAGAAATTACCGAACAATTGAATATCTCCAAAGCAACCGTGAAAACACAACGTCAACGTGCTAAAAAGTTTTTGCGCGAGCGTTTACAAAATCTTTATCCCATACTTGCGATTTTGTTTTACTGAAAAAAAATTAAACATCTTGTCATCCTTTTTTAATTTCTACCGGATTAAGTAGGTAAAATGTAAAAAGGAATGGACTCAAATAAACATACATTTCAGGAAATAGCTCGATTGATATTGCTAAATCGCTACGGGAAAGCTGAAAAATCGCAAATAATCGAATTACAAAAATGGTTAAAGGAGAGCGAGGAAAATCGGAACTTTTATAATAAAGTCTTATCTCGTTCATACTTGGAAGAGGGCTTGGAAGAATATATGCAATATGACGCGGATGACGCTTGGAAACAACTGAAAACAAAGATGCATCCTCGGAAAAAGCAATTTTTCGTACGTAGCCTTCCCTATGCTGCAATTGTTGCTGTCATTGTGGGATTGACGGTTTGGTTTCAAGATCGAAATTCAAAACAGGATGCTGAATTGCAGAATGTTGTGACTAATGTAATTCTTCCCGGTTCTCCCAAAGCGCAATTGGTTTTGTCTGATGGCCGGCAAATTGAATTGGAAGCGAAAGGCAAGGGATTATGTCGCCGGGTAGAAGGAGAAAATTTCGAAAATAACGGGCAACTATTAGATTACCGTCAGCGAAAATTTGTTGAAAATACCGTACAGGTTCATACGTTGCGAATACCGCGAGGTGGAGAATATCAAATCATTTTATCGGATAGTACCCGGGTGTGGGTGAATGCTGATTCTGAATTACAATATCCCGATCGCTTTACGGGAGAGCAACGGAAAGTTGTACTAAAGGGTGAGGCTTATTTCGAGGTGGCTAAAGATTCTTTACGTCCCTTTTATGTTGAGGTCGGTGACATGAATGTAAAAGTATTGGGAACGTCATTCAATATATCCGCTTATCCTAATTCTAAACGCCAAACCACGTTAGTTGATGGTTGTGTTACAATAAATTGGAATCAACAGCAGGTGACACTCCACCCCGGGCAGCAAGCCACGGAAACGACCCGGGAATTACAAGTGCGGCAAGTGAACGTGTCAAATTATGTCGGATGGATTGATCGGCGTTTCGTGTTTAAAGACAAGCGTTTGGGTGAAATATTGGAAGACTTGGAACGTTGGTACGATGTCGAAGTATTTGTGACAGACGATAAAATTCGTGATTTACATCTTACAGCAAATTTTCAAAAATACGAGAAAATAGACAAGGTATTGGAAATTATTGAATATGCGGCGTGCGTGAAATTTGAAATTAAGGATCGGATGATTATTGTTCGTTTGGATTGAATGGATGAAAAACAGGAAAGTGGTCCAACACTTTCCTGTCTAATTAAGTGATGTCCTTTTAAATAAAGGGCAATTTTAAATAATTAAAACATTACAAATGTATGAAAAAAAGTCAAGAGTTTGATGTCGGAAGGAATTTCGATGCCGTTCGAAAATTGTATTTAACGGCGAAATTATTGCTTTATTTTTTGATCGTAAATCTTTCTATGGTTCATGCGAATGTTTTTTCGCAAGACAGAGTTTCGATCTCTGTGCATGAATCTTCTTTGATTCATGTGTTTGAACTGTTGAGTAAACAAACGGGATATCATTTCGTTTACAGTAATGAAATCCTGCAACGTGCCGGGAAAGTGAGTATGGATATGCAGAATCGGACTCTTGCTGATGTTATGGCCGAGTGTCTGAAAAACACGGATTTATGGTATCGTTTGGAGGATGATATGATTGTTATTTCTCCGAAATTTAAGCGGGAAATTGCTCAAGAAAAAGAGAAATTTTTAACGGGAATCGTAAAGGACAAGGCGGGTGAAATCTTGCCGGGTGTAACCGTGAGGATTAAGGGAACGCATCTTGGAACGTCTACGGATACCAAGGGGTGTTTCAAAATTCTGTTGCCCCAGATGGAGAAAATCACGTTGGTATTTTCTTTTGTCGGAATGAAAACCATGGAATTCGTGGTTAAGGAGGCCAAACAACCCATTGATGTGGTCTTGGAAGAAGAAAAAGAAGACTTGGAAGAAGTGGTTGTAACCGGTATTTACACCCGTAAAAAAGAGAGTTTTACCGGTTCTTCGAAAACTTACAAAACCGAGGATTTGAAAATGGTGGGAACTCAAAACATTATTCAGAGTTTAAGAACATTGGATCCGGCTTTTAATGTGTTGGAGAGCAAAGAGTACGGTTCGGACCCCAATCGTTTACCAGACATTGAGATCCGTGGTAAAAGTAGCATTGTCGGCTTAAAAGAGGAGTTCGGGCAAGATCCCAACCAACCTTTGTTTATTCTGGACGGATTTGAAACCACGTTACAAACCGTTGTCGATTTAAACATGGACCGGGTGGCATCCGTGACCATCTTGAAAGATGCGGCCTCTACGGCCATTTACGGTTCAAAAGCGGCTAACGGAGTCGTGGTCATCGAAACGAAAGCCCCGGTACGCGGGAAACTTCGGTTAAATTATAACGGTAGTATGGATATTTCTTTTGCGGATTTGACGGATTATAACTTGATGAATGCAGAAGAGAAATTGGAATTCGAACGTCTCTCCGGAGTCTTCGAGAGCGAGTCGGCTATTATACAAGAACAATTGACGGGGAGATATAATCAATTGCTACAAAATGTGAAGAGAGGTGTCGATTCTTATTGGATGTCCGAACCTTTACGTTTAGGAATTACTCATCGGCATAATTTGTACATAGAAGGAGGTGACGAGCAAATGCGTTATGGTTTGGGGGTTAATTATTCCGGAATCCAGGGAGTGATGAAAAGTTCAATCCGCGACATTATCGCTTTGTCCCTAGACTTGGTTTACCGGAAAAAGGGTTTCAATTTTGTGAACAAATTATCCGTCGACTGGAATAACAGTGACAATCCGATAGTTCCCTTCTCTACATACGCTAGTACCAATCCTTATTATGAAAAGAAATCGGCTAGTAGTGAACGTTGGCTGGAAGACTGGCATGTGGAAAATATTACCGGTATTAATTTCGGGACTATCCGGGTTGAGAATCCTTTGTACAATGATCTTCAGAACAGTTATAACCAAGCGAAAAGTTTCGGTATCCGGGATAATTTTAGTGTTGAAATTCGTCCGGTTGATGTTTTGAGCATTCGCGGACGTGTGGGATTGACCAAAAGCTATAGCGAAAGTGAAGTATTCACTTCCCCGAATGCTACCCAATTTGATAAGGCAGACCCACTGCTTAAAGGAAGTTATAATAATTCCAACAGTGACGTGTTGAATTACAATGCGGATTTAACCGTTACCTACGGACAGTTATTGGGAGAAAAGCATATGATTAACGTTGCCGCGGGTATGAGCGTTAGCGAAAACAAAACGGTTAGTAAAAATTTTAGTGCTCAAGGTTTTCCGGAAGGTAATTTCACGAAGCCTAGTTTTGCCAATCAATATCCGGAAGGTGATAAGCCGGGTTACTCCGAGAGTAAATCCCGCAACGCCAATTTTTACCTGAACGGGGGATATGCTTACGACAACCGTTATCTGTTAGACGTCAATTTGCGTTCGGACGGAACCTCCGTGTTCGGGGCTAATAAGCGTTTTTCGACAACCTGGGCTGTCGGCGTGGCTTGGAACCTGCATAAAGAAAATTTTTTAAAGAATCATACCAATTTATTCAATGTATTGAAAGTGCGGGCATCTATCGGTAACCCGGGTAACCAGAATTTCGGCTCTTATTCTGCTATTACAACCTATTATTTTAATAACTGGATGTTGAATGATTTCGGTACCGGTCTTTTAATCTCCACCTTCGGGGACCCGGATTTGGAATGGCAGCGGACTTTGGACAAGAATATCGGTTTGGACTTGAGTATGTTTTCCAACCGTTTTCATATCAATTTCGACTATTACCATAAACGTACCGACCCGCTGATCGCCACCATCAAAATGCCTTCTTCCATGGGAGTTACCAGTCGGCGGGCGAATATCGGAGTGCAAGTAGATCAGGGATTCAACGGTAGTTTGAGTTATGCTTTCCTTTACAATCCCAAAAAAGGAATCAATTATACTATGAGTGTCAATTTCCGTTACGGGAAGGCTTACTACGACAAGATCGGTCACAACCTTGATCAGTACAATAAAGAGAATATTGCTAAAAACATGGTGAGATATTACGACGGTGGTAGTCCGACCGCGTTGTGGGCCGTTCGGTCTCGGGGGATTGATCCCGCTACCGGTAAGGAAATTTTCGTACGGAAAGATGGCGTGTTAACTTACGATTTCTCTTATGACGAAGAGGTGGAAGTGGGCGATACCCGTCCGACTCTTGAAGGCGTGTGGGGAAATACACTGTATTACAAAGGATTCTCCGCCAGCGTGCAAATTCGTTACAGTTTCGGGGCGGATGCGTTTAACTCCACGCTATTCAATAAAGTAGAGAATATCTCTTCGGGTAGTATTACTTCCAATCAGGATAAACGTGCTTTGTACGATCGTTGGAAAAAACCGGGCGATAAGGCTCAATTCAAAGGAATCTCGTTATTTGACTATACCCCGATGTCTTCGCGTTTCGTGATGAAAGAGAATTATATTTCGATAGAGTCCGTGCGTTTGGGATACTCGTTCGACAGTCAGTGGCTGAAGAGAAATTTGAAAGTTTCTTCGTTGAATATCAACGCCTATATGAATTCAATCGCACGCTTCTCCACGTTAGAGGATGAACGGGGATTGTATTATCCTTTTGCCAGAAACATATCACTGTCAATTGGCCTTATATTGTAATTTAAATATATCAGAGTCATGAAAAACTTATTATACATATTACTGGCAGCCACTTTTTTGAGTGGTTGTAACAACTGGTTGGACGTGCAGCCTTATGACCGGGTGGCAGAAGACGTTGCTTTCACTTCGGTAAAAGGCTTTGAGAATGCGTTGAATGGTATATACATCGAGATGAATCATACCAGCCTGTATGGTTCTTATCTGTCATGTGAAATGATAGAACTCATGGCACAACGTTATCACGTGAATGAAGGTACCGTTTATTATCACGATCTGGTGGAGCATCAATACCAGGGAGAGATGTGCAGAACTCGTTTCGCGAGCATCTGGGAGAAAATCTATAACTTGATTGCCAATATCAACAAGTTGTTGGAGAATTGCGAGAAGCAGCGCGCCGTGCTAAGTGATGACTATTATCAGCTTATCAAGGGTGAAGCACTTGGATTGAGAGCTTTCTTGCACTTCGATATTTTCCGCTTGTTCGGGCCTCTCTACGAACCGTCCGATAATGTTACCCGATTGCCTTATTACAAAATATTTTCGCTGAATGAACATCCCCGCTTTGCCGCCGAGGAATTCATGAACAATGTCATTGCGGATCTTCGTGAAGCAAGTAACCTGCTGGAGAATGACCCGATTCGTACGGAGGGCAGTTGGCAAGAAAATACATATACATTCACCTCTTTCCGGAAAATGCGTCTAAACTGGTATGCGGTGCAATTGCTTTTGGCTCGTGCGGAATTGTACCGTGGGAACAAGTCGGATGCGTTGTCTGCGGCCCGTAACGTGATAGATGCTCAGGAAAAATGGTTCTCGTGGGTAAACAGACAAAATATTTCATCCGGGAAAGAAGATGCCGATCGTGTATTTTTTGATGAGATCGTTTTTGGTTTAAGAAACTCAAGAGTAACAAGGCTCTATTCGAGTTATTTTAACGGGAATACATTGAGTTCCGAAATGCTTTTAGCTCCCTTAAACTCCCAGATTCTAAAGATTTTTGAGAATAATAGGGATGACTATCGTTACGTTGCTTTCTTCTCGACTCTGTTGACCGCGGGAAGTTCCGCTTACAATCTTTTTGAGAAATACAAATCAACGGTAGATTCGCTTTCCTCCAACTTGATGCCGATGTTAAGGATTTCCGAGGCCTACTATATCGCCGCGGAATGCGAACCGGAACCGGAAGAAGGGATGCAATGGTTGAATCAGGTATTAGTTCATCGTGGTGTTAAAGAAATGACAAATAGTAGTTTGCTGGCCAGCACGTTGGAAAAAGAATATATTCGAGAATTTTGGGGTGAAGGACAACTCTTTTATTATTATAAACGATTGAAATATAGTGAGATAATAGATTCAGATGACCCCCAGTATGTCAGTATGAGAACAATGGGGGTAGCCGAATACCAGCCCCAGATTCCGGAAAGCGAATCTAAATACAATGATATGTATAACTAACAATAATTATCATCGCTATGAAATATTTGTTTTTTCTTTACATGCTAGCTCTGGTACTGTGTTGCGGATGCGAGCATACGGAATTGGATTGTTATGAAGGAGGAAGTTCGGTTTATTTCTCTAAAGAAAGTTTTCGAATTTCGGGAGATACCTTACGATATGATACTTGGGGTGTTATTGACGGGGACATCAAGGAACAGACCTTCAAACTGCCTATTTATCTTTTTGGAACCGTGACGGATTACGACAGGAAAATCAAAATTCGTACGGAATTATGTGATGTAGATACGCTTCGTGCAGAAGTCAACGAGGATTTCCGTCCCATCCCCACGGAAGTCATCTTGCCGGCAAATAGCAACGAAACATACTTGGAAATTATCATGTTGCGGAGCGAAAAATTGAAGCAATATAACCGGATATTTACGGTTGTTATCGAGGAGAATGAAGAGTTCAACTCGGAATACAACTGGCGTAAGGATCGTGACGGGAATAGTTATTTCCTCGGGCATAGCATGACAATCATTGTGAGCGAGAATTTTCCGAAGCCCTGGTGGTGGGATGGGAATGGTGTGCGGTATTTTGGAGAGTGGAGTTACCTTAAAGCCGACCTAATTTGTACGTTGTGCAATATTCACCGGACCGAATTTATCGGTAAGATGGTTATTCCGGATTCCAAACTCAAGTATTACGGTAAAAAGGTGCAACGTTGGTTGAACGCCCAAGAGTCTCCCTACTTGGAGGAAGACGGAACTCCGATGGTAATGGGTGAAGATGCTCAGGACTAGCTCATTGTTAAACTTAAAAAAATGTAATATGAAGCAACTTTCATTATATATATTCTTACTCCTGCTAGCGGTGGCCTGCTATGATGACTTGGGCAATTATGACTACACGGAACTGAACTCGGTTACCGTTGATAGCATTCGTTCCAATTGGTATGAAAAATATTCATATGCGGATACCTTGAAAATCAATCCTGTATTGAATCTTGCTCTTGGCGGATCGGAAGATCACTTGAAATTCGAATGGAAACTGATGCCTTTGCATGCGCGGTATAACAAAGATTCCATTCCGGTGGAGGAGCAAAAAGCAGGATATATTATCGGGAGAGAAAAGAACCTTGCTTACCCGCTGGTAGAAAAACCGGGCGATTACGCTGGTTTCTTTTACGTGAAAGACACGCTTACGGGTGTTTCTTATAAGACCGATTTTTACGTGAGATTGCGTACTGCCGTGAGTGACGGTTGGATGGTGTTGTGTGAGGAAGCTGGGAAGGCCCGGTTGGATATGATTTCTTATACTTCCGAAAATGAAAAATTAGTTTCACACAACATCTGGGAAGGACTCGGGATGGAGCTCGGGAAACCCTACAAGTTGGTTTACAATTATAATCGTACCTTCGGGACCTCCCGTTTGGCATATTGTGAGGCGGGAACCTTTAACCTGGATCCCGAAACGTTACAACCTTCCGAGGAAAACAACATGATTTGGCAATTCAGCGAGAATCCCGATAAGGTAGAGATTGTCGGTGGGATTACAATGATGAATTCAGACCCGAGAAGAGAAATCGTGGTAACATCCGAGGGAGAACTTTTTTGGCGAAATTATGATGATCTCATAAATGGGATACAATTTACCTTCCCCGTGAACAAATTGGAAAAGAGTGACGAATACTTTAAAGTTTCCCGTCATATCGGGTACAAACCTAATTATAGTTGGCCCAACACTTGTTCCGTTATTCTTTATGATGAAACGAATCGTCGTTTCTTGGCTTTGGAAAGTATGGGGAAGAAAGATTGGTGGGGAGATGTTACTTATGAAGCCAAAGATTATCCTAACGTGTTGTCCTTCACGGGAGGTACGGCTGATTATGATGCAAATACCGGTAAAGACTTGGTACACATGGAGGGTACTCGGGAAGGATATGTATTCGCCGTGTTGAAAACACCCGGAACCGAAGATTATGACATTTACGGCATGATCACCAACATTGATTATAAAGTGGAAAGGACTCATTACCTGCGTCTGCTTCCTGCCAATGGTGACAAGATTATCCATTTCGCTTTTCATCCTGTTTTCCGTATCCTTTATTACGCCACGGAGCAAGGCGACGTGTATCAATTTAACCTCAGTACACCGGAAAAGAAAGCCGAGAAAATTCTTTCTTTCCCCGGCGAGCGTATATCGGTCATGAAATTTCAATGTCCGGTAGCTTATGTGGCATACGAACCTTGGGAACGCGCACGGGAATATTGGTTGTACGTGGCTGGATACGACACGGCTTGCGAGGAAAGTGTCAGTGGCGTTTTAAGAATGTTTGATTTTCCGCAACAAACATCTGCTCCCGTGTTACAACAGGAAATCAAACAATTGGGAAAAATAATAGATATTGCTTATAGATTTAAAAACGATTATAAAAAATGAAACATTTTCTACTATTAACAGGCATCATCTTTTGTCTTTGGGGACAGAATACCGTTTATGCTCAAGTGTATGGAACTTATCCTCAAAATAACGCAACCCTCAGCCTGCTCCGGATCACCGGGGCGGGCGCACCGGATACGCTCGAAACGGTTACAATTAAGAACGGGCGTTTCCATTTCACGACCCGACCGCAAGAGGCCGGAATTTATAGCCTGGTATTGCACGATATCGGCTGGGCTTATCCCGTGTTGTTGGAAAAGGGAAAAAATAAGATACTCATCTCTGAAGCTGCAACTATACAATTGGAAAATACGAAATTGCAACGACAGGTCAAGGCTTGTAGTGATGAACTCAAAAAATTGAATGAAGAACTAGTCGCGACAATAAAGCAATTGCAGCAAGAGAAAGTCGAGAACAAGCAGCAGGCTTTAAAAGAGAAACAATTGAATCTCGAAGGGCAAGTCGATAGCTTGCTGGCGCGCTACATTCGGGCTAATAAAAACAACATGGCGGGTCTTCTTCTTGTTTGGGATAAGATGGATTGGGTGGATTTCCAGAAGTTGGAAAATCGCTATCGGCTATTGGACGAAAATATGCAAAACACCCCGATAGGTAAAGCTATCAGCAAGGAAATAGATCGGCGTTGGTATTTGAAACCGGGGGGTATAGCCCGGGATTTTACCATGCCTGACACCGCGGGCAATCCGGTCACGTTATCAACCATTAAGGCAAAAGTGAAAATCCTTGATTTCTGGGCATCGTGGTGTGTGCCTTGTAGAGCTGCAAATAAAAGACTGATACCTTTATATGAGAAATATAAAGATAAGGGTTTGGAAATCATAGGTATATCTGTTGATCGTGATGCCGCGCAATGGAAAATGGCTATAAAAAAAGATGCTTGCGGGTGGATTCAGTTATCCGAACTGAAAGCAACTCCCGATGCCGTTTATTTGCGTTATAAAGCAACCAGCATACCCAGGTGGTTTGTATTAGACGAAAATAATCGGTGTGTTGCGACTGGTAACGATGATAAAGGGTTGGAAGAGATTGTGATAAAAGAATTGGGACTTTAATATTGAGCATTAAATGAATAAGATTGTGATCATATTTTTGGTGGGTGTGATTTCGTTTATGATGGGTTGTAAATCTGATGGATACTCTGTTGATGTTTTTATAGAGAATAACGAACGGGCGGCTGTAAAGATAGTATCGTTGGGAGTGGACGGCCAAGAGGAAATACTAGCTTCGGGCGAGGTCGTAGATGGATCGTTTCATTTTTCCGGTCACGTTGACTCTCCTCGGATTTGTTTTGTGACGATTTCAGGTGTAACGGGTCGCGTTCCTTTGATATTGGAAAATGAATGCTATCGAGTAACAATTCATTCGAAAGAAGTTGTTGATTCTCAAAATTTTACCATCGAGGGCGGGCGGTTGCAAGCTATTAGAAATGAACTACGTGATGGCGAGAAAGTGACCCATCACGTTCGTGATTCTTTGGTAGAACTCTATCAGCAGTCAAGGGCGGTTATGGATGTTATCGAAATGTCTGTTATACGTAAGGAGTTAGATACATTAAGCGAGCAATATAATGCGCACGTCTTGGAATGTATCCGGGCTAATAATGATAACCTTGTAGGAGTGTCATTCGTGTATGAACGCTTGAGACAGTTACCCTACAAGCAACTAAAAGCCCGTTATGAGTTGTTGACAGAGGCTATGCAAAATACCCCTGAAGGTAAAGTTGCTTCGCAACGATTGGCGTGGTTGGGTAGTATGCAACCTGGTAATCAATTTTTGGATTTCCGTCTTCCCTCGGTTTCTGGGGATACGATAACCTTGTCCGAATTAAAAGGGAAGGTGAAATTGATTGATTTCTGGGCTTCCTGGTGTGGTCCCTGTCGTTCGGAAAATCTTAATTTGTTACGGATTTATGAAAATTATAAAGATAAAGGGTGCGTTATTGTGTCTATTTCGATGGATACCGATAGAAAAGCTTGGGAAGAAGCAATTAATGAAGATAAACTTCCTTGGCTGCAACTTTCTGATTTAAAAGGTATCGGAAAGGGTGTGGCTCGACAATATAACATCCAAGCGATACCGCAAACTTATATCCTTGATGCGGAGAATAAGGTTATCGCTGTCGGTTTGAGAGGAAAAGCTCTTGAAGAAACTATTGATAAAGCGATGCAATAAAACCATTGGTAGGCAAGTATCTACCCGGTTTTTCCCTTTGGAATGTGGTTCGTGAAAGTTTCTTGTAAACCTCGAATTTGTGGTCAACCCGGATTTATTTTGTAATTTTACAACCTAAATTGGATGAGAAAATGACTACAAAAGAGGTTGAGTGGGACGGTCTCCCCGTTCCGAGGCGGTATTGGGCGATTCTTGCGATTGCCATGGGCATCACGGTCTCCGTGCTGGACGGTACAATTGCCAATGTGGCGTTGCCGTCCATCGCGGCGGACTTGAATGCAACCCCGTCGATGTCGATTTGGATCGTGAATGCTTATCAGTTGGCGATCGTGGTCTCCTTGTTATCCTTATCATCATTGGGAGATATTTTGGGATATCGTCGGGTATATATTGGTGGTTTGTTGATCTTTAGCGTGACCTCTCTGGCCTGTGCGCTTTCGAATTCGTTGTTGACGCTGACTGTCGCCCGTGTGTTCCAGGGATTCGGTGCCGCGGCACTGGCTAGTGTAAATACTTCATTAATCCGGATTATTTATCCCCGAAGTCGTTTGGGGCGGGGGATGGGAATTAACGCGTTGGTGGTTGCTGTTTCGGCAGCCGGGGGACCGACCATTGCGGCCGGAATCTTATCCGTTGCTTCCTGGCAATGGCTGTTCGCCATAAACGTGCCGATCGTGATTGTTGCTTTGATCCTGTCGTTCAAGTTCCTTCCGGTGAACCCGCTCAAGAGAAGCGGGCGTAAGTTTGACTGGATCAGCGGGCTTATGAACGCGTTGACTTTCGGTTTGCTGATTTTCTCGATCGAGGGATTTACTCATGGCGTGAACCTCTCGGTTCTCCTTCCCGGGATTGCGGTCGTTTTGTTGATCGGCTATTTCTTCGTGCGCCGTCAGTTATCGCGGGAATATCCCTTGTTGCCTGTCGACCTGCTACGGATACCGATATTCTCGTTGTCCGTCGGGACCTCTGTGTGTTCCTTCGTGGCACAAATGTTGGCGATGGTATCTTTACCGTTCTTCTTGCAGCACACGTTAGGATTGGATGAGGTGGCAACCGGCTTGTTGCTTACCCCGTGGCCTTTGGCAACGATGGTAGCGGCACCCTTGGCAGGTCGGTTGATCGAGCGGGTTCACGCGGGGTTACTGGGAGGCGTGGGATTGACGATCTTCGCCTTGGGGTTGTTTCTATTGGCGGTATTTGCCGATCAGGTGCCCAACGGCGTTATCGCCTTGTTCATGGTGATGTGTGGTTTTGGTTTCGGTTTGTTTCAAACGCCCAACAATAGTATATTAATTTCTTCGGCACCCCAGAACCGGAGTGGTGGGGCGAGCGGAATGTTGGGCATGGCCCGGTTAACCGGACAGACCACGGGAGCCTCGTTGGTGGCCTTGATGTTTGTTGTCTTTCCGGTTGGTGGAACTTATGCCTCCCTGTATTTTGCCGGAGGGTTTGCCACGCTTGCCGCTATTGTCAGTTTTAGCCGGGTGTCACTTCCCGAACCGGAATTATTACGGGGGAATGCGAAGAAAAAAGGATAGCGGGATCGTTTCGTCTTCTTTTTTCTATACTTTTGTGTCCGAACCTTGCGGACTTTTTAGACTCGGTAGACAGATATGAAGAAACGGATTTTGAGAACGATTGTTTTTGTGGGAATAATGCTTGTTGTGCTTGCCCCGTGCGTGTTCGGACAGGAGAGTGATAGCTCGAATATATCGTCTCCTCGCAAATTCGTTCATGGATTGAGAGTCGAGTGGCGTCCGGAGTATATTTTCCCGACTCACTCTTTTTTAAGTGGTGACAATCCGGAGGGGAAGATTATCCGCGGATCTTTTTCAACCCACGTGAAGTATCTATTCCGGTATAGCCCGGAGAGTGTTATCGGTCGTGTTTACGGGGATGTTTATCAAGGTGTCGGTTTGGGATATTATACTTTGGGAGAGCCTGATTTGTTGGGTAACCCGTTAGCATTTTATTTATTCCAAGGAGCCCGTATTGCTCGATTGGCTCCCCGTTTATCTTTTAACTACGAGTGGAATCTGGGTTTGTCTTCGGGGTGGAAACCTTATGATTCCTACGACAACTCGTTCAACCGGATGATCGGATCGAAGGTAAACGCGTATATTAACGCTAATTTTTATCTTCGTTGGGAATTCTTTCCGGGGATCAGTTTAACCTCGGGTATCACCTTGTCGCATTTTTCCAATGGTAATACCCGGATTCCGAATGCCGGATTGAACTCGATCGGGGGAAATTTCGGGTTGGAGTGTGATTTTTACCGGAAGAAAGACGTGACGTCCTTGAAAGAAGAGAGCGTTTTTCGGGACTTGGCGTTCCGTCGTCATTTCAGTTATGATTTCGTGGTTTTCGGTTCATGGCACCAGCAATTGATGAAGGTCAGCGATGGTTATACTCCTTCGCCCGAGTATTACCCGGTGTTCGGGTTCAATTTTGCTCCCATGTATAATTTGAATTATAGATTCCGTTGTGGCGTGTCGTTAGACGGTACGTATGATGGGGGTGCTAACTTGTACACGCGGTATGACGTGTACGGGACGATTGATAAATCTGAAATTCTCCGACCGGATTTGTCCGAACAATTCTCTCTGGGGCTTTCGGCCCGTGCAGAATACGTGATGCCTTTCTTTACCTTGGGCGTCGGGATGGGAACAAACTTTATCGGTAAAGGAGATATGCGAGTTTTCTATCAGGTACTCACGTTGAAGATTGCCGTCTCCCGGTCAGCCTTTTTGCACGTGGGGTATAATCTTCGGGAATTCAGTGAACCTAATTACCTGATGTTAGGGGTCGGATTCCGGCTAAATGGTAAATACACGGCTTTTTAATTTCTTTTTCGGAAAGCATTTGATCTTGATGTGGAGATAGCTCTGTTGCATAAGGGGTTATCCGGGGAAATCCTCGTGATGAAAGGGGAAGTATATGTAGATTTAATACCGGAATTTAACAAGTATAGTGTATGACTACTGTACGAGTAGTTGATATCATCTTTTAGAAAACTTTTAATTACCTTTTATGAATCTTATTATAATAGGGTTCATATAGGGTTTGTATAGGGTTCGTATAGGGTTCATGAAGGTAATGATACACTATTCATCAAGTAGTATGCATGTAATAATGTATTACTTTTTATTGTATAATAGATGTTTAGAATAGGACTTTCCGATGGTTTGGAAAAAACGTTAAGGGCCGTTCGGGAAAAGTTAAGTATTTTAACCGACACGTGTCGTTATATTCATTATATTTGTTCCTATGTTGTTTTAAGGAATAGTCATGTTTCTTGTCGTTGAGATTCAGGATGTTCTGAAATTGTCTGATATTTAATTAATAGGAGATTTTATGCCATTTACTCATTTTCACGTGCACTCGCAATATTCGATTCTAGACGGGGCGGCGAGCGTTCCGGGATTAGTCGATAAAGCGATTGCCGACGGGATGAAAGCTATTTCGTTGACCGACCACGGAAATATGTTCGGGATTAAATTGTTTTACGATGTTTGCCGGAAGAAAGGCATAAAACCGATTCTCGGCGTGGAGGCTTACGTGGCACGAGTATCTTTATATAATAAGGAAAAACCGGTGGATCGTTCCGGGGAACACTTGATTATTCTGGCTAAGAATCTGCAAGGTTACCTGAATCTGATAAAACTTTGTTCGGTTGCGTTCGTGGATGGTTATTACTATCGTCCGCGTATTGATAAGGCACTTTTGGAAAAACATCACGAGGGGTTGATTATTTCTTCAGCGTGTCTTGGAGGCGAGATTTGTCAGAAAATCATGGCCGGGGATATCGAGGGAGCGGAAGCTGCCGCGTTGTGGTATAAGAATCTGGTGGGCGAGGATTATTACTTGGAGGTGATGAGGCACCCGGCCGCTGCCGCGAAGGAGAGAGCTGAGGTTTACGAGAATCAGGTGAAGTGTAATGCCGAGATCATGCGGATAGGGGAAAAGCTGGGAATCAAGGTGATCGCCACGAATGACGTGCATTTTCTTAACGAGGAGGATGCCGAGGCGCATGATTTGTTGATTTGTTTGAATACCCGTAAGGATTTGGACGACCCGAACCGGATGCGTTACACGAGGCAGGAGTGGTTCAAAACGACGGCCGAGATGGAGGAGTTGTTTAAAGATATCCCGCAAGTGATCGAGAACACGCAGGAGATTGTAGATAAAGTGGAGGAATATAAACTGGATTCCGACCCGTTGATGCCGGTTTTCCCGATTCCTCCCGAGATTGGAACGGAAGAGGAATACCGGAAAAAATATACGGAAGAAGACCTTTTCAACGAGTTTACGCGGAACGAGAAAGGGGAAGTGGTGATGAGCGAGGAGGAGGCCCAGAAGAAAGTGAAGAAGTTGGGGGGATATGACCGTCTCTACCGTATTAAGCTGGAGGCGGATTACTTGAAGGAACTGGCGATGAAAGGGGCCGTGAAACGTTACGGGGAGAATATCCCGCCGGATATCATGGAACGATTGATCTTCGAGTTGCATATCATGAAGACGATGGGTTTCCCGGGGTATTTCCTGATCGTGCAGGACTTTATCCAGGCGGCTCGCGATATGGGCGTGATTGTTGGGCCGGGACGTGGTTCGGCCGCGGGGAGTGCCGTCGCGTATAGTTTGGGAATCACGAATATAGACCCGGTGAAGTACGATTTGCTGTTCGAGCGTTTTTTGAATCCCGATCGTATCTCCCTGCCTGATATCGACGTGGATTTCGATGATGACGGACGACAGAGGGTGTTGGAATGGGTGACCGAGAAATACGGGGCGGATAAGGTGTCGCATATCGTGACCTTCGGTAGTATGGCGGCCAAGATGGCTATTAAGGACGTGGCGCGGGTGTTGAAGTTGGATTTATCCGAGGCGAATCGCTTGGCCAAGATGGTGCCGGAGACGCCCAAGATCACGTTGAAGAAGGCATACAAGGAAAATCCTGATCTGGAGAAGGAAAGAGAGTCGCCTAACCCGTTGGTGGCTAAAACGCTTCATCTGGCGGAGATTCTTGAAGGTTCGGTGCGGCAAACCGGGGTACATGCTTGCGGTATTTTGATTAGCCGTGACCCGTTGACCGATCATATCCCGATTATGCCGACCGAGGGCGAGAGTTTGATGACCACCCAGTATGACGGCCATTTCGTGGAGCCTATCGGGTTGATCAAGATGGACTTTCTGGGGTTGCGAACGCTTTCGATTATAAAAACTTGTTTGGATAATATAAAGAAATCCCGTCACGAGACGTTGGACGTGGACTCGATTTCGTTGGAGGATAAAGAGACATTTGATTTGTTTTCACGCGGGGATACGACCGGTCTGTTCCAGTTTGAGTCGCCGGGAATGAAGAAGCACTTGCGGGCGTTGAAGCCGAACCGTTTTGAGGATTTGGTGGCCATGAATGCTTTGTATCGTCCGGGGCCTATGGAGTATATCCCGGATTTTATCAAGCGTAAACACGGGGAAGCCCCGATCGAGTATGATCACCCGATGATGGAGCCTTACCTGAAAGACACGTACGGGATCACGGTGTACCAGGAGCAGGTGATGTTGCAATCGCGTGCCTTGGGTAATTTCACGCGGGGTATGTCGGACACGCTTCGTAAGGCAATGGGTAAGAAGCAAATCGACACGATGAATCAGTTGAAGACGCAGTTTATCGACGGGTGTAACAAGAACGAGGAGTTCGTGAAGGGGGCAAAGGCGATGGGGAAGGAGGTAAACCCGTTGGTCGATAAGATTTGGGGGGACTGGGAGGCTTTCGCTTCTTACGCGTTCAATAAATCGCACTCGGTTTGCTACGCTTATATCGCTTACCAGACCGGGTTCCTGAAAGCGCATTATCCCGCCGAGTTCATGGCTGCCAACTTGAGTTGTAACCTTTCGCAGATCGAGAAGGTTACGATCTTTATGGATGAATGTAAGCGAATGGGGTTGAGTGTGTTGGCGCCGGATGTGAACGAGTCGGATGATGATTTTACCGTGAATCACAAGGGGGATATCCGTTTCGGAATGGCCGGGATCAAGGGGGTTGGAGAGGCTGCCGTGAACGCGATTATTAAAGAACGGAATGAAAACGGACCTTACAAGGATCTTTTTGATTTTTTCGAGCGTATTGATTACAAGACGGTGAATAAGAAGACGTTGGAAAATCTGATTATTGCGGGGGGATTGGATAGTTTCGGGTTGGACCGGGCTCAATTTTTCCATATGCCCGACGGGCACGTGACTTTCCTCGAAAATCTGGTGAATTACGGGCAGAAGAAACAGCAGGATAGCATGTTGATGCAGGCCACGTTGTTCGGGGGAATGGACGAGTACGACGTGATCAAACCCTCGATTCCCTTGTGCGAGCCGTGGACTGACGTGGAAAAAGCTCGTAAAGAGAAAGAATTGATCGGTATTTACCTAACTTCTCACCCGTTGGATTCGTATAAATTGGAGATCAATGCTATTTGTACCCCGTTGGAGAGTCTGAATAGTGATCTGAGTTCTTATAAGGATCGGGACGTGACTATCGCGGGTATTATCGTGGCCTTGCGGGAAGGGAAAACGAAAAAGGGAAATGATTTCGGCATCTTGACGATCGAGGATTTCACGGGTACTTACGAGTTGCCTTTCTTCGGGGAGGATTACATCAAGTTCCGTAATTATTTTATCATGGAGACATCGGTTTATATCAAAGGAAGGGTACAGGAGAAGAAATGGGGAGGAGCCGGAGAATTGACTTTTAACGTGCAAAGTATGGATTTGTTGAGCGTGATCAGCGAGAATCTGATACGTTCGATTACCCTGCAGGTTGATGTGGAAAAATTGACTCACGAGCTTGTGAACGAGATACATAACCAGTTCGTGAACGAGAAAGGGGATCTCCCGTTGAACTTTGTTTTGTATGACGGGACGGGACACCGGGTAAAGATGTTTTCAAGAACCTGTAAGATAGGACGTTCGAGAGAATTATACGAATATTTCGAAAATAATGATGCTATTAAAATGAAAATTAATTAATTTCGCCATGTCGAAGCGTTGGACCAAGCGAACTTAATCCAACGCTTTTAACATGAAAATTATTATAAACTTTAAAGATAGAAGTATGGCTATTGCAGTTAATGATTCAAATTTCGAGGAAGTTGTGCTGAAGGCAGAACATCCTGTACTTGTAGATTTCTGGGCAGAATGGTGTGGACCATGTAAAATGATGTTACCCATCGTGGAAGAAATCTCTAAAGAGTTCGAAGGCAAATTGGTGGTTGCCAAAGTTGACGTGGACAGCGCGGCTGGAACGGCAGCTAAATTCGGTATCCGTAACATCCCGACAATTCTTTTCTTTAAGAATGGAGAGGTTGCAGACAAACAGGTGGGTGCTGTACCTAAGACTACTCTCGTATCTAAGATTAATGCACTACTTTAAAATATGAAACCGCCTGAAAGGCGGTTTTTTTGTATCTGGACATTTGATGAGGCGTACTCCTGTATGTAGCTTTAATAAAGTAAATAGCCTGCTACTCCCGCCGCGATGATCATTAAAATCGGGTCCATTTTATATTTGAAGGTGGCGATAAAAGCCACGGCGAAGATGATGTAACTTTTGTAGTCCGCGAAGTTTTGTTTGTTCATTAGAAGTAGGGCCGCGGCACCGATAAGGCCCAGCACGGTAATTTTTAATCCCTGCATGGCCATTTCCACGTATTTGTTGTCCCGGAACATGAAAAAGAATTTGGAAATGGAGATCATGATGATGAGGGAGGGAAGGCTCACTGCAATCGTGCAGATGGCCGATCCCCAGATGCTACCTGTCGCCGTGTAACCGATGTAGGTTGCCGTGTTGAAGGCGATGGGGCCGGGCGTGCTTTGCGAGATGGCCACGATGTCCGTGAAGTCGGCCACGCTGATCCAGTTGTGAACTTCTACCACGTCATGTTGTATTAGCGAGAGCATGGCGTATCCTCCCCCGAAACCGAATAACCCGATTTTAAAGAACGTGATAAAGAGGCTGATATAAAGATCTAGTTCAGACATGATAATTGATAATTGAAAATGGAGAATTGATTCCGGTTCATATTTAAAGTTTGTGGGTTATTTTGCCGTAAAGGAGCCCCCCCGCGATGGCCGCGATGATGATGTATATCGGGGAGAGGTTTAATTGCCAGACGAGTAGAGCCGCGATTACCGGGAATATAACGGTTTTACGGGTGATCCCGGCTGATTTACCCATCTGGTATAACGGGGCGGCGATAAGTGCCACGACGGCCGGGCGGATACCCTTGAATACCCGTTCAACTCCGGGATTGTTTTTGAAATCCGTGAATATGATCGCGATTAACAGGATCACGATGAAAGAGGGAAGAATGGTTCCCAAACTGGAGAAAATAACTCCTTTTACCCCTCGTGCCTTGTATCCCACGAAAATAGCCGTGTTCAACGCTATCGGGCCGGGAGCTGATTGGGCAATTGCCATCATCTCCACGAACTCGCTTTCTTTTAACCAGCCTTTTTTGTTCACGACTTCCTGCTGGATGAGCGGGATCATCGCGTAACCTCCTCCTAGGGTGAAAGAACCGATTTTGAAAAACGAGATAAATATTTGCCAGTATGTAGCCATAATTTTGTTCTTTATGATCGGGACAAAGATACTATAAAACTGGCTTCTTTCATAGTATATACTGATTCTTGCGCTTTGTAAGTTGGTGAATGCTGGATTATAGAATTGAGTTATTAATTTTCGAGTTGTAGAAGGGGACAGGTAAGTTATAACAATAGATGGAGTGTGTAAATCTCGTTTGAATTTCGTAATATTGTGGCATTGATAAGCGTCGCGAAATGAAAAATATGCGGAAGAGTACGAAGAGAAAAATAATTGTGATAACCTGTCTGTTGCTTGGGATGGGGTTGATCGTGTGGTTCGGGGTTTTTCAGAAGGCGGGAAAGTTCGATACCCTGCAAGCGGTACCCGTGGATGCTGTTTTCAAAGTGAATATAACTTCGGTAAACCGTGTTCATGAACGGTTGCGGCAGAATTTTATCTGGAAGTCGTTGAAGGGATATCCTTATTTTGAAGAGTATCACTCGAATTTGCAGTATGTCGACTCGTTGGCGAATGCCTATCCTAAATTGAAAAAGGTGCTGACTGATCGCCCGGTAACGATCTCCTGTCATCAAATCGGTTTGGGTAAATATGATTTCCTGTATGTTTGTGATTTGGGAAAGCTGAACGTGATTCGGCTTTTTGAATCTTTGCTGCTGACGCTGATGCAGGATGACGAGATCAGGATAAAGACGATGAAAGACCCGAACGGGGAAATCCGGTCGTTGCGTTGGGCGGATTGGCAGTTTTTTTTCACGATCAAGGATAATCTGTTGATCGGTTCGTCGTCTCACGCGTTGGTGTCCCGTTCTCTGGCACGGTGTAAATCGAAGAAAGAGGTCGAGAGTTTGGTTACTTCAGAAGATGTAACGCTTGATATTGACCATCGGCAGTTGGGTAAATGGATCGCTTCGATTATGGAGGATTCGGCTGTTTCGGATGAATTCGCGTTGTTGCGTAATACCCGTTTGATGTTGCAGTTGAGTGATAAGGCGCTTCGTTTTTCGGGGGAAACGAGGACTAACTCGGATAAATTCTCTTTACTGGATGTGGCGAGTTTCTTGGAAGCGGGGCCTTCTTCCTTGGAGAAAATTGCGGGGGAAAATACGGCGGCTTACCTGTCATTTTGTTTTCCTTCTTTTAAAGAGGCCGAGAATCTGTTGTTGGAGAATTATAAGGTGAATTACCCGCAATCTTATAACGAGATGAGGAAGTCGATGGATCGCCTGAATAAGTTTTTGAATTTGGATGTTCTGGATGTCTTCACCTCGTGGATCGGGGGAGAGGTGGCGATCATTAAACCTCGTTTGGAAAGTGATCAGGATACGGAGGATATTGTTTTGGCCGTGCGGGGAAAGGATATTGATTTGGCAAAGGATCAAATGGCTTATCTAGCCGAACAGATACAGCGGAAAACTCCTATCCGGGAGAAGGCGATGGAATATAATGGGCATACGATTCATTATTTCCGTTTGAAAGGTTTTTTCAATCTCTTTTTCGGTGGTATGTTCGAGCGTTTTGAACGTCCTTATTACACGTTTTTGGGCGATTATGTCGTTTTTAGTAATTCTCCCCGTACGCTTGCCGAGATGATCAAGGAGTACGTGCTGGGGAACACTTTGGAAAATAACGAGAAGTACATGCGTTTGAAAGGGCAGTTGGGTAACCGGAAAAACGTGTTTGGTTACGTGCAGACGCCGAATACTTACGAGTATTTGTATGATGCTTTTAAAACCGGTTCCAGGGAAGGGCTGGAGAAAAACAAGGGGGCTTTTTTAAGTTTCGAGACTATAGGATTCTCGTTGTCGAAGGAAAGAGGGGCTTTTGAAACACAAATTATTGCCAATTATAATGATAAGGCTCCCGATGAATATAAAATCAGGGAGTTGAATCGTCAGTTCGAGAATCAGATCAACAAGATCGAGGCCGGATTTTATTATCCCATGATACCGGATAGTGTGGCGGTGAGTAATCAAACGTATTATGAATACCGAACGGATCAATGTATTTTTAAAGGGGAGTTGAAGGATGGAATTCCGGATGGCGTGTGGTGCGTGTTTAATGTTTCGGGTACGTTGCTGGGGCAATTCCCTTACGGGAAGGGAAAGATTGAGGGAGTAGCTCCATTCTTTTACGAGAATGGGGATTTGCTGGCTCAGGTGAGTTATAAAGACGGTTTGATTGCAGGTTACAAGGAATTTTCTCCTGACGGTACGTTGCGGGCGGAGATCGCGTTCCGCAAGGGGGTACGGCATGGGATGGCAAAGTTTTATTATCCCACGGGACATTTGTTTTGCGAGGGGCGTTATAAAAATGGGCGACATGCCGGTAAATGGCGTTATTACAAGGTGACGGGCGAGAAATATTATTAGAATAATAAACCGGATTAAACAAGTTAGTTAAACTCTATTTAATCCGGTTTGCTATGTGATCGTATTTTTTTAGATCTGTCTCAGAATATTCACGAGCGAGTCTTTCACTTGGATGTATTGAGGCATATTCTCTTTTGATACAGGTTCTTTGGGTGGAGAGTTCATTTTTAATGGATTGATCGGCGATCCGTTCTGATATACCCGGAAATCCAAGTGGGGGCCGGTTGCTAATCCTGTGCTGCCGACATACCCGATAACATCGCCTTGTTGGACTCTTTTGCCGGGTTGGATGCCTTTTGCAAATTTTGACAAGTGCATGTAGGTGGTGGTGTACACGCTGTTATGTTTGATGGTTACGTAATTTCCTCCACCATTGGCTTGGTAAGCTTTTTTCACGACAACGCCATCTCCGATCGTTTTTACTGGGGTTCCCGTTGGTGCGGCGTAGTCAACACCATGATGTGCCCGGTATCTTTTTAAGACAGGATGGTAACGATTGTTGGAGAATCCCGACGAAATCCGAGAATAAGTCAAGGGGGCTTTCAGGAAACTTTTTTGTAAACTATTCCCGTTTTCATCAAAGAAGGTAAGCTTGCCATCTTGCTCGAAAGGAATGGCGAAGTAGTCTCTACCCATGTGATTAAATATGGCTCCTTTTATCTCGTAATCTCCTAACGGTTTGTCTTCCACGTATGATTCTTCGTAAATGACAAGAACGGAATCTCCTTTGGCTATCCCGTAAAAATCTATACTCCATGCATATATCTGAGATAACGTAATTGCTAGATTCGGGTTTACTCCTGCGGCAGAGAAGGCATTCCATAACGAGGATGTGATGACAGCTTTTGCTGTACCTTCTTTTTTCACGACATCTTTTTTCCCGATGTAAATGTCCGCGCTTTCTTTGAAGTCAATCACGACGTATTCGAGCGCGTTGCTTTCATAAATGAAAAATTCGGGCGTGCGAAGACTATCTTTCGCCAAGAAAAGCGTGTAGTTTTGCCCGCTTTTTATTTTTCGTAGGTCAAAAACATCTTTACAACGTTGAGATATTTCGTGAATCTTGGCAGGGGAAACTTTGTATTTGGCAAGGATTAGGGATAGGTTTTGATTTTTACCCACAACTCCTTCCTCTACTTCGAAATCGTCAGAGGGTATCCCGTATTTATAATGTACCTGTTGTTGTTCCGTGGAGTCGACAACTTCTTCTACTGCATTGGCATCCAGTATGGCTTGTTTGTTACCTTTGTTACTAGGCCAGAAAATAATAATACCCAATACGAGCCCGATCGCGGCCCAAATCCATATCCACTTTGTTTTTTTCATTTGCTTTAACATCCAGGGTTTGCATCTAATTAGGTCTGCAAGTTAGGTGATTCCGACTAGAACTGCAATAAGGCGGGAGATTTTTTATCCACATAATTTTCTATGTGTGAAAAGATTCTTAATGTTGTTATTAATAAAAAGTTAAAGTCGATTTTTTGATGCTGTTCATATTTGGATTTTACTATTTTTGACAAAACGAAATATAAAAAAAGGTTCCAGATATTTGGTGTGAATTTATTTCGTGGAATGATAAGGGTAAGAGTGGATATGTTATTTTCTTCTGAAAATGCGAGATGATGAAAAGAGTAATTCGGTGGTTGTTAGGGAATTAGTTGATTTGGGTATCTTAAAATTTTCATAAAGTTGATTTTTGAATAACACTAAATTGTTGTTGGAACGTCTTTTTATAAAGCTTTGATAAAAAGTGTTGTTGTATGCAATATTAATTTTAATAACAAATTTATGGAAGAGCCAATTGTAAAAGTCGAACACTTGTCACATCGTTACAGCATTCAATGGGCCGTAAGAGACATAAGTTTCGAGATTCCCGTAAGGGGGATTTACGGTTTGTTGGGGTCGAATGGCGCCGGCAAGTCAACCACGATGAACATTATTTGTGGGGTCATCAAGCAAACGGAAGGACAGGTTTTTATCAAGGGGATAGATGCCCGTAAAAGACCCGTTGACGCTAAACGGCATATCGGTTTCCTGCCGCAGAAGCCTCCCTTGTACGGTGATTTAACTGTTGAAGAGTATTTGCTTCATTGCGCGCGGTTGCGTTGGGTCCCGGATAATGAACTCCATTCCGCGGTGGAAGAGGTTTTAGCCCGTTGTGGTATCACTCATTTCCGCAAGCGTTTGATCAAGAATTTGTCGGGTGGTTATCAGCAACGTGTGGGGATTGCCCAGGCGATCGTGCATAAACCTGATCTGGTTGTGTTCGACGAGCCTACGAATGGTCTGGACCCGAATCAAATTATGGAGATCCGTCATTTGATCCGGGATATTGCCCAAGATCGTACGGTGATTCTTTCCACTCATATATTAACCGAGGTACAAGCTACTTGTGATCATATTTTGATGATTGAGGAAGGAAAGATGGTATTTATGGGTACCGTGGATGAATTTGATAATTATATTGTTCCGAATTCTCTTTATGTTGCTATGATTGATCCTCCTGTCGTGGATGAGTTGACGAAGATCGAGGGCGTTTTGGGTGTGGACGAGTTGGGAAACAGGAATTTCCGTATCCGATTCTCGGAAGCGCAAGAAGTTATAGATCAGATCGTGAAGTTGAGCGCGGCCAATGATTGGCGTCTGTCCGAGATTCGTGTGGAGAAGAGCTCGCTCGATAATATATTTGCAGAAATATCTAAGAAAGCACATTAAAAAAATCAGGTTATGTTTAAAATGATATATAATATAGCGAGGACGGAATTGCAAATGCTATTCTATTCTCCCGTGGCGTGGCTAATTTTGGTCGTGTTTGCCGTGCAAGCAGGGATGCTTTTCGCCGGACAGTTGGAAGGACTCGTGGCCAGCCAAGAAATGGGATATAATATTAATGGGTCTACGATGACAATTTTTGCCAGCCGTTGGGGTGGGGTTTTCACGAGTATGCAGAATTACTTGTATTTCTATATTCCTCTTTTAACGATGAGTCTGGTCAGCAAGGAGTTGAGTAGCGGTTCGATTCGTTTGTTGTATTCTTCCCCGATCACGAATTTCCAGATTATCGTGGGTAAATTCTTCTCCATGATGATCTACGGTTTTTTCATGATCGCTATTTTGTTTTTGATCGTACTTTGCAGTTGGGGTGTTGTCAAGGATTTCGATTTACCGATGGTTCTCGTGGGATTGTTGGGATTGTATCTGTTGATTTGTGCATACGCGGCAATCGGTATTTTCATGTCCAGCTTGACGTCTTACCAGATCGTGGCAGCGATCGGCACGTTTGCCGTGTTGATGTTGTTGAGCATGATCGGTGGCTGGTGGCAGGATTATGATTTCGTGCGTGACGTGACTTATTGGTTGGCTATGCCCGGTCGAAGCGGGAAGTTTATTGCCGGGTTGATTTGTAGCGAGGACGTGCTTTATTTCGTGATCGTGGTTTGTCTTTTCTTGGCGTTAACGATTATTCGTTTGAACTCGGTTCGTCAGAAAATTCGTTTCGTGATCACTTTAGGAAGAAATGTCGGTGTTATCTTTTTGGCTTGTTTCTTGGGATATTTGTCTTCCCTCCCGACAATGAAGGTTTATTATGATGCCACGAAGACGAAGTTGAACACGTTGACCCCGAATAGCCAGGATATCGTGGCGAAATTGGATGGCGGTATGACGATAACGACTTATATCAACGCGCTTGACCCGGGATCGGCCTGGTACGCGGCTCCTTATTTCCTGAAGCCTGATATGGAGCGTTTCGAGCAATATCAACGCTTCAAACCGGATATCAAGCTAAAATACGTGTACTATTACGACACGACGGCTAACCCGATGTTGGACAGAAGGTTCCCGAATATGACTCTCCGTCAGAAGATGGTCGAGGTATGTAAAACTTACGGGTTGGATTCAAATAAATTTATCGGACCGGAAGAGATTCGTGCGATGATTGATTTATCGGGAGAGAATAACACGTTCGTACGGCAGATTGTACGTGAAAATGGAGAAAAGGCTTGGTTGCGTATTTATAATGATATGCAAAAATTCCCAAGCGAGAAAGAAATTTCTGCCGCATTCAAACGGATGGTGATGGAGTTGCCGGTTGTCGGTTTCGTGAGCGGGCATGGAGAACGTAGTTATGCCGGTGGTAAAGACCGTGATTACAGTGCATTCGCTAATAATAAATCATTCCGTTATTCTTTGGAAAATCAAGGGTTTGATGTGGCTAATGTTACTTTGGACAAACAGGTACCGGAAAAGATTAATATCATGGTTGTTTCGGATCTACGTGAATGGTTTACGCCGGAAGAAGAAGCTAATTTGCAGCAATATATTGATCGCGGGGGTAATTTATTCATTCTTGGAGAACCGAGACGTCGGGATGTGATGAATAAGTTGTTTGCTAAATTCGGTTACGAGATGACAACGGGAGTATTGGTTAAACGGGATACGAATCTTCAAGCAGATGTTATCCTTTCGTACCCGACGGAAGAGGCTGATACGATCGCTTATGATTTCAATATGATGCGCAGACGTAACATGGTGATCACAACGCCTACTACGGCCGGATTGGAACAGATTGAGGACAAAGGGTATGTTGTGACGAATATGTTTAGAACTGACACGATCGGCGTTTGGAATGAGTTGGAGACTACTGATTTCATTGATGATACCGTTCGTTTGAACCCGTCTATCGGAGAAGTGGAGAAGATTTATAATACGGTCGTGGCTTTGTCAAGAAAAGTTGGAAACAAAGAACAGAAAATTATCCTTACCGGTGATGCCGATTGTATCAGTAACGGAGAGTTCGGACGAAGAGTTCCGCATGCTCGTACGAACAACTTCTCATTGATTACCGGAGGCTTCTTCTGGTTTTCTGATAATGAAGTTCCGATTGACGTGAGACGTCCCGCACTTCCGGATGATAAAGTTTATGTGTCTCAATCGGGAACTAAAATGATTAAGTGGTCGTTTATGTTGTTGATTCCGTTGATTTTAGCAGGTGGAGGTGTCTTTATCTGGATTCGTAGAAAAGGAAGATAAATGATTTATAATTCCGGATTTAAAATCAGATAGATAAGAAAATTGAAAATGTGATAATTAATTACTATATTCACATTTTCAATTTTCAATTTTCAATTTTTCAATTAAAATAAGATGAGTTTTAAAATAGACAAGCAGACTTTGGATGATCTGGCCATTTTCGGGAATAATCGGACGAAATCTGTTTACGATATTTTCAACCGGACCCGTACGAGGGGAGGGGCGAAAATTCTTGAAGAGATGTTCTTGTATCCTTTGTCAGATGCCGGACAGATTAACGAGCGGAGTGATGTTATTCGTTATTACCGGGATATTGCGGCCGAATTCCCGTTTCGTAGCGAGATTTTCGACACGATGGAGTTTTATTTGGGCAACACGGATAGGCGTACCCAATTAATGACGCAGGATAACACGCTGGGAAGAAAATTTAAGAATCTTGTTGGAACGGATACCGAGTATACCCAGATCCATAACGGGATTGTTTGTTGTATCGAGTTGTTGAACACGTTGGACGCTTTCTTGAAGAATTCCAAGGCGGATGCTGAGAACAAGACGATCGCGGAGTTGACCGGGAACCTGAGAGGTTTGTTGGGAAATGAAAAATGGTCGTGGTATGTTTCCGAAAAGGGGAAGAAGAAGCTGGCTTACGAGCAGGCTGTTGTTTACGACCGTGTTTTCCGTTTCGAGGAGCGAGATAAGCTGATGAAGATCCTGTATTACGTTTACCTGTTGGACGTGTACATGGCTGTTGCTAACGTGGCAAAGGAACGCGGGTTTATATTTGCAAAAGCTCATCCGAACGACAAAAACACGTTGATTCTGAAAGGTGTGTTTCATCCGTTCCTGACGAAACCGGTAGGGAACACGATAACGGTGGACGAGAATAGTAACGTGATTTTCCTGACTGGGGCGAATATGGCCGGGAAGTCAACTTTTATGAAGTCTTTCGGGATTGCTATTTTCTTGGCTCACGTGGGATTCCCTATTCCTGCCACGGAAATGGAGTTTTCCGTTCAGAACGGTATGTTCACGACAATCAACTTGCCGGATAACCTGAGTATGGGATATAGCCATTTTTATGCCGAGGTATTACGCGTGAAAAAAGTAGCACAACAGGTTCGACAGACTCAACATTTAATCGTGGTGTTCGATGAACTTTTCCGCGGGACGAACGTGAAGGATGCTTACGATGCAACGGTGGCGGTTACGGAGGCTTTTGCCGGAATCCGGAATTGCACGTTTATCATTTCGACTCATATTATAGAGGCCGGAGAGGTATTGAAGGAAAAGTGTGATAATATTAATTTCGTTTATCTACCGACCAAGATGGAGGGTAGTAAACCGGTTTATACTTACACGCTGGCTCCCGGTATCACGGATGATCGTCACGGTATGATGATCGTGAATAACGAGCATATTATTGAAATCATTAAAAATGGAGAAGTATGAGTTTCGAGACAGATAAACAAACGTTGGATGATTTGAATCTCTTGGGGAAATATAAAAATAGTTCCGTTTACAGCTTGTATGTCGATACTATAACCCGTGGAGGAGAGCGGAAGATGGAAGATATGTTCCTGCACCCGTTGACGGATGCCAAGGCAATTAATGATCGTTCATCCGTGTTCCGTTATTTCAAAGAACATAATTTCGGTTTTCCTTTTGGTAAAGAGGAGTTCGATACCGTGGAACAATATATCGCCGGGGCTAGCGGTAAGCGCGGTTTTATGAATATGGTGCAGATCATGCGGGCGAAGGCAATGTTTTATATCAGTCATGATCAAGAGTTCGGAATCATACGGGATCGTGTCGTGACGTCGATAGAGTTTTTCCGCAAGGCCCGGAAGTATTTCGATGAGTTGGGAAAGGATGCTGCCGGCAATCGTTTTCAAGAGGTGGCAGAACGCGGGAAGGCTTTATTGAATGATAGTAAAATTGTTAAATTGTTGGAGAATTCACGTCGGGAGAATCCCGGTTTAATGGATTTGATTCTTTTTGATCAGAATTTGCGTTGCTCTTGTCATAAAAAATTCAAGGAGGTGATCGAGATTCTTCAAGATGTTGATGTGAACGTGGTTGTGGGAAATGTCGCCAGGGAAAAGAATTTCTGTTTTGCCGAGGCTGTTGTTGACGGTGATGTATTGATTTCCGTGAAAGGGGTGCATCATCCCCGGATTGATGGGGCGATTTCGAATGACGTGGATGTGACTGTTGATAAAAACGTGTTCTTCCTGACGGGTGCGAATATGGCCGGTAAATCAACTTTGATGAAGTCATTCGGTATTGCCGTGTACGTGGCTCACATGGGGTTCCCCGTGGCCGCAACATCTATGAAATTCCGGATTCAGGACGGTATGTATACTTCTATTAATGTGCCTGATAATATTAATCTGGGATATAGCCATTTTTACGCTGAGGTTCTTCGCGTGAAGAAGGTTGCCATCGAGGTTAGCCGGGATAAGCATTTGCTCGTGATCTTTGACGAGTTGTTCAAGGGAACGAACGTGAAAGATGCTTTCGATGCGACACTGGCTGTAACGGAGGCTATTGCCGAGAGGAAGAATTGCGCGTTCATGGTTTCGACCCACATTATCGAGGTTGGACAGGAACTTGGAAAACATTGTAATAACGTGACGTTCGAGTATCTCCCGACCGTGATGAAGGGTAAGTTACCGACTTATACTTATAAGTTAGAACAAGGTATTACGAGCGATAAGCATGGTATGATTATTATCAATAACGAGAAGATTATCGAGATTATTAAAGGCGAGATCGCTTCTTAGGCTGGCGAATCGTTTGGATTATATATTGTCCCGGGAATATGACTGTTCCTGGGATTTTTTATTTATATAGATGAATTGGAATAGAATGAAACGAGTAAATTTAATGAATGTTAAAATACAAGATAATTATAGTTTCGTATTTATATTTCATTATTTTTGAATAATAAGATTATATGTCAGCGAGTGTGCATCTTTTTATACGAGAGAAATGTTTAGTGATAAATCAATAGAGGTCGTGGATCTATCCGATTCCAAACAGTTTAAAGCGAATTACGAACGGTATTTTACCGCTTTAAAACACTTTGCTATGCATTATTTGGGGGATGAAGAAATGGTTTTTGATTTATTACAAGATTTTTTTTTGAAACTATGGGAAAAGGGAGAGAGTTTTAAGAATGAAGAAGTTTTTAAAGTTTATCTTTACCGGGGCGTGCGAAATAATTGTTTGACTTATATACGGGATAAAAAAAGGGCGGAAAAACGTTTGGAGGATTATGGTAGTGATGAAGTTGAGGAAGATTTTGTAAGTCGTGTTATTGAATCAGAAGTTTTTTCTTTAATTAATCAAGTTTTTGAGGAATTGCCCGAATCTTGTAAAAGAGTGTACCGTTTAAGTTTGGAAGGAAAATCTCATCAGGAGATAGCAGATGAACTGCATATAGCGATAAATACGATTAAACGGCATAAGAATAATGCCAATCATTATATAAAGGATCGATTAGAAAAATTACTTGTATTAATGATGTTAATTTCTTCTGATATCTAAGTTTTAGAATTATTTTCTAAAAAACATTAAATGATATAACACCTTTCCAGATATTTGGCGTCTTTGATATAAAATCAGATACACGTTGTGTTTGATGTTATATAGAAAGGATATGTATAAAATATCTCGAATATTGTTAAAATATTTCACATTCGGAACGAATGACGAGGAATCTCAACTGTTGGACCAGTGGAGACGTGAGTCTGACCGTAATGAGAATCTTTTCCAAGAAATGGATTCCCCTGATTTTTGGGAAAGGGCAATAGACCCTATCCACAAGAAAATGCAGGAAGAACAGTGGCATTTGTTACAAATGAAAATTAGGATTATCAAGGATCAGGGCGAATTAGTTCGGGATGATATTGAAAAGACCTACAAGCGAATAAGACGTCGTTTGTATATTCGTCGTCTGTCGTCCGTGGCTGCTGTTCTCGTTTTATTGTGCGGAATAGGTGTGAGTGTTTGGAAATATGCGGGAACATGGGATAAATCAAAAGGCATGGAACAAATTGAGTCTATCCGGCCCGGGGGGAAAAAAGCTGTGTTGTATTTAGCTTCGGGAGAAACGATCCCTCTGGCAAAAGTAACCGGTGAGATTCAGAAGGAGGGAACAGTGATTCGGGTGGACGAGAAGGATGGAGTCTCTTACGATCCCGTGACAGAAGAGAAGGAAAAAATCGTTCACCGTATAGTCGTTCCTCGGGGAGGGGAGTACAAGATGGAGCTGGGTGATGGAACTAAAATCTGGTTAAATTCAGATTCGGAAATTAGCTACCCGGTGCAATTTGCTGAAGATAAACGTGCCGTCACGTTAAGAGGGGAGGCCTATTTTGAGGTGTCAAAGGATGAGTCACGACCTTTTATCGTGAATGTTGAGCAAATGACCGTGAAGGTGTACGGGACCAAATTTAACGTCAACAGCCAGATGAAGGGGATCGTGGAGACGGTATTGGTAGAAGGTCGTGTCGGAATCATCGCGGATGATAAAGAGATTATATTGCTGCCGAAGCAAAAAGCTGTCTATGATCAGGAAAAAGGGGACGTGTATGTCCAAAATGTCGATATCACTTCTTACGTGGCGTGGAAAGACGGTAACTTCGTGTTTGATAATGCCTCTTTAGGGGCAATCATGGATAAGTTGTCGTTGTGGTACGATGTGGATGTTTTTTACGGGAACGATGAAGTACGGAACGTACATCTTTCCGGGGATATGGTGCGTTATAAGGAGATTCAGAATTTACTCTATTTTTTCGAGCAAATTTCCGATGTGAAGTTTGAAATTAAAGGAAGAACGATCGTAGTTAATTATAAATAAAAAGAGATGAAAATGGTGACACATATTCATCTCATACTAACTAAAGACAGGGTTAATAGATTCCTGTCCTATTGTTAAACTTTCAAACACAAATTTATGAAATGTAGTTGGATTTTCGCTCAATGGGAGCTTAAAAAATCGAAAATTCTAAAGATTATGAAATTATTCTCGATTTTTATGTTTGCTTTTATGTGTTATGCGACAGCAAACACGTATTCGCAAAAACAAATTGTGTCTTTGAATTTGCATCGTGCAGACGTGAATTCCTTATTCAAAGAAATTCGTAAACAGACAGGGTTACGTTTCGTTTACAATGAAGAACACGTGGCGAAATTGTCTCGTTTTGATATGAAGGTGGAGAAGTGTACGGTACAGGAGGTGCTGAACAAGGTATTTAAAAACACGTCTTTGCAATATTTTTTTGAAGATGACGTTATTTTTATCGTTCTTCAGAAGCCTACCGTGCAGGCTGATTCCGTGAAATCGGAGGTCGTGAAGGGTATTGTTGTGGACGAGAAAGGAACGGTCCTTCCGGGGGTAACCATTCAGATAAAAGGTACATCTCTGGGGGTATCAACGAATGTAAACGGGGCTTTCCAGATCACCGTGCTACAGGATACCGTCACTTTGGTATTTTCTTTTATCGGTATGGAGACAACAAGCGTGAAATTGCAAAAATTGAAGGCGGGGGAGGTGCGGAAGGAATTGAAGGTCGTGATGAAAGAGCAAGAAATAACTTTGGAGGATGTGGTGATAACGGGATACGCCAACGTGAAGAAAACGAGTTTTACCGGTAGTGCAACTTCTGTTACAAGAGAGGAGTTGAAGAAGGTTACTTCGGGTAATATTATTAGTGCCTTGCAAGTTTTTGATCCTTCTTTACGAATGATCAAGAATAATTTGATGGGGTCCGATCCGAATACCTTACCCGAGTTTTACGTGCGGGGACGTTCTGGAATAGAGAGCGTGAAGCAATTGGATAAAATCAATGCCACGACAGATGATATTTCACAATATGCTTTGACAAATAATCCGAATACGCCGATTTTTATTATGGATGGTTACGAGGTTTCCGTCGAGAAGGTGTACGACTTGGATTTGAACCGGGTGGAGAGCGTGACGATCCTGAAAGATGCGGCGGCAACGGCAGTGTACGGTAGCCGGGCTTCCAACGGGGTTGTCGTGATTGAAACGGTGGCGCCGTCACCCGGGCGGTTGCGGATGGCTTATTATTTTACGGGATCGGTAACGGCTCCAGATCTTTCAGATTATAATTTGATGAATGCACGGGAGAAATTGGAGGCCGAGCTGGCCGCCGGGTTATTGGATGCCGAGAGCCCAAACGGTACGAGTGGTACGAATGATTATTTTCAGCGTTTAAGCGATTACCGGAACAAATACCGGAATGTAGCTATGGGAATCGACACGTATTGGATGTCGCAGCCTTTGCAGACGCAATTTAATCACAAGCATAGTTTGTATATAGACGGTGGGGCTGAATCCGTGCGTTTCGGGTTGGGATTGAATTATAGCGGGCAGAATGGTGTGATGAAGGAATCCTATCGCCGGACTTATGGGGGAGACTTTAAGGTGGATTACCGGCTAAAAGGGTTTCAGTTGAATAATCAGGTAATATTCAGTATGATGAAGGCACAAAATTCACCCTACGGGAGTTTTTCCGATTACACGACAAGACAACCTTATTACACGCCCAAGGATATGGAAACCGGGGAATATTCCCCGACAATCGAAGGCGGTTGGGGATCGTCGGGAGCGAAACCAAATCCTTTATTTGAAGCGACATTAGGTAATTTCGACAAAAGTGATTATCGTGAATTTACGAATAATCTGACGATGAATGCGTACTTTACCCGGGGGCTTCAGCTTAAAGCCCAATTGGCATTAAAGTACAAGGAAAGTGGCACGGAAAAATTTTTAGATCCCAATTCTTCGAAATATGCTCTTCAAACAATATCTCCTTTTCAGAAGGGTGAGTTGACGAAAACTAGGCAGGAAGCGTTCAGTTGGAACACGAATGTGCTGTTGATATACAACAACACGATCGGAAACCATAATTTGAATCTTTCTTTAGGATTGAATATTACGGAGGACAGATCGACTTACGAGTTATCTTCGTTCCGGGGATTCCCGTCGGCCCAATTGCATGATCAAAAGTACGCCAAAGAAATTATCAATAATCCGTCCGTTTCGGACAGTCATTCCCGGTTGATAGGTACATTCCTTTTTGCGAATTATACTTGGAAAGATATTTATCTGATGGATGTTTCCATGCGTTTTGATGGTTCTTCACAGTTCGGATCTGATCAACGTTGGGCTACTTTCTGGTCTTACGGTGCAGGAATCAATTTGCACAAGTATGCCTTTCTAAAACCCATTACCTGGTTGAACACGGCTAAGATCAAAGGAAATTACGGGCAGACTGGTAAAGTGACTTTTCCACCTTATGCGGCGAATCATACCTACCAGTTGATGCTTGACAGTTGGCACCCGACGGGTATTGGCGGCAAGTTGTCCTATATGGGAAACAGTCATTTGAAGTGGGAGAAAACCAACACGTTGAATCTTGGTATTGAATTGAGTTTCTTTAGTCGTTTGAGCGTGAATTTCTCGTGGTATGACAAACGAACGGTGGATTTGATCACGGATGTGACAATTCCTTCTTCCACCGGGTTCACGGCCTATAAGGAAAACATGGGAGAGGTGTTGAATCGGGGATACGAATTTGATGTAAATTATGCCGTTTGCCGCAGTAAGGATTTTGATGTTAACCTGTTTGTTCGCGGGGCACATAACAAAAACGAGATATTGAAAATCTCGGATGCCTTAAAGGCATACAATGATGCGGTAGATGATTTTTTTAATACCTATCTGAACAAGCCTGAGGGTGGCTATTCCACACCGATCATGAAATACGAAGAGGGTGGATCCCTGACCTCGCTTTTCGGGATGAAATCATTGGGTATCGCACCGGCGAACGGGGAAGAATTATTCATGAACCGGGATGGAAGTGTCACTTACGAGTGGAATTCGGCCGAGCAAATAATTCTTGGAAACACGGAACCGGATTTACAGGGATCTTTTGGTTGTAACGTGCGTTGGAAAGGATTTACTCTTTACACATCTTTCCTTTTCGAATACGGTGGGGAGTCTTATAATCAGACGTTAGTGAACAACGTGGAAAACGTGAATTTGTGGCAACAAAACGCCGATCGTCGAGTGATGACCATGCGTTGGCAGAAACCCGGTGACGTGACAAAATTGAAATCTATCAAAGATCGTTACAAGGTGACGAATCCGACCTCTCGTTTCGTGCAGAAAAACAATAATATAACGTTTAATTCTTTATCCTTGGGTTATGATGTAAATCCCAATTGGGTTAAGAAAATAGGGCTAAATATGCTGAAGGCTCAGTTTAGTATGAATGACGTGGCAACGTTTTCTACGGTTAAGCAGGAGCGGGGTTTGAGTTATCCTTTTGCCAGAACTTTTAATTTTAGTTTAAGTGCAAGTTTTTAAACCAACAAATTATGAGAAAGATATTGAATAAGATAATCATGTTTGCGGTCTGTGCCGTGTTACTGTCTTGTAACGACTGGTTGGACGTGGATTCCAGTACAAACGTGAAAGGTGAAGAGTTATTTAGCAAACCCGACGGGTTCTACACGGCCGTGAATGGTGTCTATCGTTTGCTGGGAGATGTTTCGTTGTACGGGGAGAGCCTGACTTGGGGACTTGCCAGTGTTATCGGAAACAATTATGACGAGAGTAAATTGCCGGAGAAGTATGCAAATTTGTCTAATTACGCTTATGACAAGAATAACAATAAAGCGTTGATTGATCCGGTGTGGGAGTCCGGGTATTCCGTGATTGCGAATTGTAATTATATTATCGAAAATATCGAGGGACGCGATTCATCGTTCTTTCCATTGAAGCAAATAGAGAAAGATATGATCCTCGGGGAGATGCTCGGGGTTCGGGCCATGATGCATTTTGATTTGTTGCGGCTTTTTGCTCCGGCACCGGCAACACATCCTTCCGGGGCGTGGATGCCTTACGTGACGACTTATCCTTGTCATTCGACAAAACACTTGACGGTGGATGAGATGTTGGAGTGCATTATCCGAGATTTGGAACAGGCTAAAAAGTTGGTGGCCGCTCACGATACGTCAACGTTGGATAAATATTCTGCGAGTATGCAAACGGTGAATTTGCGTTTTTACGCAACTTCTACGTTAACAGCCGGAGGAAATTTCTTTGGCATGCGCGGGGTGAGAATGAACTATTGTGCGGTGTCGGGGATCCTTGCCCGTGCATACCAGTATCGAAACGCACCGGGTGATGGTGAGAAGGCTTACCGGAGTGCGTTGGATATGTATCATTTCAAGAAGGATCGTACTTGGTTCAAATGGACGGACTGGTATACGATGGAATACGGAAATAAGTATATCAAGATGTGGGATGATATTTTGTTTGCCGGATATAATGCTAAGTTGTATGATATCTGTGCCGCAACGAGAAATATGGGTAACTATTTTTGTTACAAAAATTACAAGGGAAGTAAAGATCTTTTCGGAGATGAATTGAGCGATTTTCGATATAAAAAATTTATTGCCGCGGATGGAAGTTCGACTCGTTGGGAAAAGAATCCGGATAAATCGGATGCAACGATAGAGAAGAATCAGGGACCGTTGGCACCCGTGATACGGATGAGCGAGGTGTACTACATTATGTGCGAGTACTTGGCTGGAACAGAGAATGAAGCGGATTTGAAACAGGCAAAGGTGTTTTTGAAAGAGTTGAAAACGGCTCGCGGGTCTACAACGGCTCTTGATAATTTGACCGCGAAGGATTTCCTCGAAGTGTTGTACAATGACATGACCCGGGAGTTTATGTCCGAGGGACAGACGTTCTTCTTGTACAAACGTTTGAACCGTCCGATTTACAACGGAGAACAACTGAAAGACATGAGTCGTCGGTGGGTACTACCGAGACCTTATAGTGAAGATGCTTATTCGAATCTTTAAAACTGATTGTTATGAAAAGAATATTCTTATATGTATTGAGTTATTGTTTCTTGCTGGCAGCTTGCGAGAAAGATGATATAAAGACGTACGTCGGGGGGGATTATATTCAGTTCGCCGAGTCGTACGTGGATTCAACTACGGTGTCGTTTGCTTATTACCCGGGCGAAAAGGTTTTGCAGGTGCCCGTGGTGATGAATATGTCCTCGTTTGCGTCGACGCTGGAGCGGGATTACAAAATTGTTGCGGATTCGAAGCTTTCGACGGCTAAGGAGGGTGTGCATTTTGATCTTCCGGAAAGAACCTTTTTCAAAAAGGGCACCATTGCCGACACGGCTTATATTACGCTTTATTTGACGGATGATATGCAGACAAATTCCTATCGTTTGGTGTTGCGGGTTGTAGAGAATGATAATTTTAAGGTAGGACAAGCGGAGAAAATTGTTAAAATCTTCTGGATGCATAACCAGCTGTCCAAACCAGCGTGGTGGGATGGAGTAGAGAAGGCGTATTTGGGTAAATATTCCCGGAAAAAATACGAACTTTTGATTCAGGAGGCCAAGGTTAGTGATTTGAGTAGTGCTTCCGACAGTGAGAAACGGGCTGCCGCTTTGGCATTGTATTATTACTTGCAAAGGAATCCCACGTGGGACACGGAAAATGAAATGCAAATGTCTGTACCTGTGAAAATATAATTAGAGAGAGTTATGAAAACAAAGATATTATTTTGCGTGATAGCATGCTTGATGTTGTTAGGAGCTTGCTACGAGGATAAGGGACATTATGATTATGATACCCCGAATGATGTTAAGGTTGATTGGGGTAGTGTATGGAATCCTACCGCTTACGTGGGGGAAGAGTTTCGTTTGCAGCCGGAGAAACTGACATGGACTCGACCGCAGGATTCAACGAATTTTAAATTCTGGTGGGAATTGACCAACAAGCTGGATGCCAATGGCAATGTGATCGTCTTGGGCACGGGGCGGGAATTGGTTTTTACCCCGACTGAAGCAGTACGTACGCTTGTGCAATTGTGTGCTCAGGACACGACGAACGGAATCATCACGCAATTGGGTTTTGCTTTTAACGTGAAATCTCCTTACGAGAAGGGCTGGATGATCCTGAGTGATGAAAACGGGCAGTCCGTGCTCTCTTATATCCGCCCGGAATATAAAAAGGAGAATGAGGAGGAGAAGCGGGTGTATGTCCCGTATCTGGATTTCTTCAAGGGACGGCAAACCTTGGGTACGGGGCCCGTGAAGCTGAGAACACTTTACAATTCCTCTTCTCTTTTGTTGGTTATTCAGGAGAGTGGGGCCGTCTGGTTGAATGGGAATTCTCTTGATAAGGAGGTATTCCTGAAAGATGAATTTGTCGGCAGTGGCGTGACGGGCTTGAAGGTGAAGGATTTCGCACAAAGAAATTATGCCGGGTTAGTGCTGGACGAGAGCGGAAAAATCTATACGCGGGTTACCTCGAACGGATCGAGTACTCCTTTCTATTCGACCGAATTTGTGAATTTCCCGTCGGAATACGAGGGTGAGGTTATAGAAATCGATCGGTTGTTACAAGTGGAATCCACTCAGTACACGGCCATGTATGACAAGAAGAAAAATCGTATATTATGGATTAATACCGATTTTTATAAACCCGGCCGGATTATGAAAACAGAAAAAATAGAGTTGGATGGATTTCTGGATTTGAACGATATGGGCGATGCCCGGTTGATTTATTGTGCCGGATATAAAGAGGTATATCCTAATGCGGATATGGTTCTATTGTATGAAAAGGACGGGAAGATTTATTTCCAAAAGTGGCGGGCTACTTACAACAATCGTGAAGATCCGTTATATACCACGATAAAAGATGGCTCGGTGATAGAATTTTCCGGGGCGCAGTATATCACGGAAAATACACTTTTCTATCAATTGCGTATTCGTGATTACTTGTTCTTTGCCGAGAGTGGGGCCATTTATTATTATGATTTAATGACGAAAAAGACAACTCTTTTTTATGACAACTTTCCGGCGGGAACCCGTATCATTGATTTCTCGTCTAATCCACAGGAATCGGAGTTGGGTGTGGTGGTGGAAACACCTTCTGGTTCCAAGTTTATGACCTTTGATATAACAACAACCGGGTTGATAGAACGGAACCCTCCTATTTGGGAGACGAATATTCCCGGCAGGGTATTGGATTTGGAATATAAATATATTTCAGAGACTGATTTTGCTAATAGATCCCGTTATGCAGATTAAGGGGAAGGGATAAACGGGAAATAATGTTAATGCGAGATGCGTCAGAAGTCCAAAACACTTTTGACGCATTTCTTTTTAGTTATTTTCTATGCCATGTTGCATTTCTATCTTTTGTAAATGAAAAAATAGCAATTCGATGTGTTGTGCGAGGTGTAATTTTGAAATTTTCTAATTCGTTCGTGATTTTCTTTGAATGTCGCTATATTTGTATTCATTTTAATATAATGCATGAATGTCAAATGCTGTATTTGTAGATGGGATATGTTTGTCGAATTCGAGAATATTTAAAGAGGTATATGAAGAGTACTTTACCGCTTTAAAGTATTTCGCTATGCGTTATGTGAAAGACGAGGAGGTTGCATGTGATTTGTTACAGGATGTATTTATTAAGCTGTGGGAGAAAGGAGATCGGTTTGAGGACGAGATGCAGTTGAAAACTTATCTGTACCGGGTTGTTCGAAATCATTGCTTGACTTTTATTCGGGATGCTCAACGAAAAGAGAAACGAATGGAGGGCTTTAAGGTGGAGGAGACGGAAGAATCGTTTGTTCAGCAAATGATAGAGGCGGAGGTGTACGCTTTGATAAATGATATTTTTGAAGAGCTTCCGGATGCCTGCAGGAATGTTTACATGAAAAGTCTGGAAGGGAAAAGTCATAAGGAGATAGCCGAGGAGTTGAATATCGCTATCACGACAATCAAGAAGCATAAGACGAATGCAAATAATTATCTGAGAGGGCGTTTGAAGAATCTGATGTGTTTTATGATGTACGTCGGATAATCTTATCTTTATTTTTTTGGAAAAAAAGTGCTTTTTGGAGTACTACCATTTTTACTTTTTGGAGTTCTTAATTAAAATCGAAATAAACGATCCTTTTTTGATCTCTTCAATTTGAAATTTTTATCTGTATTTTTTATTAGACAAAATTCCATTATCAATTCATTCTTAACTCATTAGTTATTTTCTACAAATCAATATTCTTAACCTTATTAATTGATCGTTTGTTGATATTAAGGATTGAGGAAAAATGAATCGTAGAGAGATTGAAAATTTGGTAGTTAAGGCTCTTTTTAAAGAGATTTCGGATGAAGAGCAGCATCGTTTGGACGAATGGCTGGGAGCATCCGAAAGTAATCGAGCTTTGTTTGAACGATTGCATTCTGAAAATTATTTGAAAGGAGCTATTGGCGATCATAACCGGAGATTACGGGAAGAGAGATGGCAAAGATTGAAGAAAGAGACTGTTCAAACGAAAGAACGAAGTCTTCGATCACTTTTGCCACGGGTGGCAGCCGTGTTAATTTTACCGTTGTTGGCGGGTGCAGTTATGTGGTATATGTCGAATGCCGGTAATCCGGGTTCGCAATTGGCCCAACGGGAGATTAAGGTTGGGGGATCAAAGGCGGTTGTCACGTTGTCAACGGGAGAGCGAGTTTCTCTTTTCGGTGATACAACCCTGTGCGTGAATGATGGATTGGCCACGTTGGTGAACACGAAAGATACATTGAATTTCATGAAGAATAACGATATTGTTGTTGCAGATAATAGTTTTAATGTTATTCAGATTCCTCGGGGTGGCGAGTATATCGTGCGTTTGGAAGATGGTACGACCGTGTACTTGAATTCAGAATCGGAGTTGCGTGTTCCCGTGCATTTCGGGAAAGGCGAACGGGTGGTTTGGTTTACCGGAGAGGCTTATTTTAGCGTGAAACACGAGGATAACCGGAAATTTATCGTGAGAACGGATAAAGCGGATATCGCCGTATTGGGTACGGAGTTTGGGGTGAGAGTGTACACGGAAGAGAAGGAGTTATTGACCACCTTAGTGAAAGGTTCCGTGGAAGTGAAAAGCGATAATGACGTGTATCGAATTGTTCCGGGCGAGCAGGCAAAAGTCGATCATGAGGGAAAGATTGTTGTGCGGGAAGTAAACGTGGATGAATTTGTTGCCTGGAAATCGGGACGTATCGTGTTCGTGAATGCCCGCTTGGAGGATATTATGAACGAATTGCAACGATGGTATGATTTTAATGTCTTTTATTCAACTCCAGAATTAAAAGATATACGTTTTACAATGGATATAATGAAGTATAAAGAGGTATCGGAAATTTTTGAATTGATGGAGAAGATTAAGAGAGTGTCATTTAGCGTGAACGGGAATACCGTGATACTAAAATAAAGAGAGCGGTACCGCAAATACCACTCTCCTATATGCCTGATAACAGACTAATGTAAAATCAAAGACAAAGTTATGGAAATAAATTAAAAGAAAAAAGGAAAAATTTAATCATTTCTGCCGCAAACAGAAAGACGAAAAAAGAAGAGAAAATAGATTAATGTAAAATCAAACAAATTACTTTATGAAAAAAGAACGCAAGTGTTTCCGGGTTTTGCCCCGGTGGCTATGCCATTTACTATTATCGGTGAAGATTGTACTGGTTACAGTATCGTTTTCATTCGCGCAACAAAACACGGATCGGGTGAATATTGACATGAAGAATGCTTCATTGTCGGAGGTGTTTGACGAGATTAAGCGTCAGACGAAACTGAGTATCATGTTTAGCAATGATGACGTGAAACATGTGCAACGGAAAGATTACGCGATAAAGAATGCAACGGTTGACGCTGCCTTTAAACAATGTTTGGAAGGTACCGGTTTGGAATACGAGTTGACTAGCAATCAGGTTGTGATTATCCGTAAGGCCCCGATAAAAGCGGAAAAGGTAGAACGTGTTACTCTGACCGGTGTGGTGAAAGATAAACAAGGGGAGACATTGCCGGGCGTTACCGTGATGATTAAAGGAACAACGTTGGGAGGGACTACGGATATTGATGGAAAGTATGCGTTGACGGTACCTTTTACTAAAGATATGATTCTTGTGTTTTCATTCGTGGGAATGGAACCCTTGGAAATAGCTTATAAAGGACAAAGTGAAATCAATGTGGCCTTGGCTCCTTCTGTAACAGAAATGGCTGAAGTGGTTGTAACCGGTATTTTTACCCGAAAGGCGGAAAGTTATACCGGAGCTGCCCGGACATTGAAAAAAGAAGATTTGGCACGGGTGGGTAATACAAACGTGTTGCAGTCTTTAAAGAATCTGGATCCTTCTTTTCAAGTAATCGAGAGTAATGCTTTTGGTTCTGACCCGAATAAAACTCCTGACATTCAAATGCGTGGAGCTTCCAGTTTTTCAGGGATGAAAGATAAATATCAAACAAATCCGAATCAACCTTTGTTTATCGTGGATGGTTTCGAACAGGCTATTGATAAAGTGATGGACATGGATATGAATCGAGTGGAATCTATTACTTTATTAAAAGATGCGACCGCAAAAGCATTGTACGGTTCTAAAGGTGCTAACGGTGTTGTGGTTATCGAGACCATTCGTCCGGAAGCCGGAAGTTTGAAAGTAAGTTACACGGGAAGTTTGGATATACAAGCTCCTGATTTAGGTAGTTATGATTTGTGTAATGCCCGTGAAAAATTGGAGGTTGAGTTGTTGGCCGGGCGATACACTTCTGTGAATAATAATCCGCTTGTTCAGCAACAAAAAGATGAGGCTTACGCGAAGATAAAGCAAGAAGTAGAACGTGGGGTGAATACTTATTGGTTGGATAAACCCTTGCGTACGGGTGTCGGTCATAAACATTCTTTGAATTTTGAAGGAGGAGATGAAGCTATTCGTTATGATATTTCAGTGAATTATAATGATGTGAAGGGTGTAATGAAAGGATCTGATCGGCAGAATTTTGGAGGTGGTTTTACTTTCTCTTATCGTTTCGGGAATTTATTATTCCGGGAGCAACTTACGTTGTCAATGAATAAAGCATCTAATTCACCTTATGGTTCTTTTGCGGATTATGCGAAACTGAATCCTTATTGGAGACCTTATAACGAGGATGGTTCTGTTAACGAGATTTTGGGGTATTATGATAACAATCAATCTACTCCTATTTATAATCCATTGATTAACGCTTCGTTGAACACGAATGATAACAGCAAATACACGGATATCACGAATAATTTCTATATCGAGTGGAATATTTTGAAAGATTTGAAAGCAACCGGACGTGTTGGAGTTACTCACCGTACGGATGAATCTGATATTTTTTATCCCCGTGATCATACGAAATTCAGAAATGTATCTATTAATGATGAGGATTATTTTAAAAGAGGCGAGTACACGAAATCTAACGGGAAAGTGTCTAACGTGAACACGGATATTTCTTTGAACTATTCTAAAATATGGCAAGAGAAGCATGTTTTGTATGCGAATGGTCAATGGAGTATGAGTCAGAATAAATCAGAATCGGTTGCTGTTAAGGCACAGGGATTTGCGAACAATAAGCTGGATTATATAACCCATGCTTTGCAGTACGAGGAAGGTGGAAAACCGACGGGAAGCGAATCATTATCCAGAGAAACAAGCGTTCTGGCATCTATCAACTATTCCTATGATTTACGTTATTTATTTGATGCAAACTACCGGGCGAATGCTTCTTCCTTGTTTGGGGCAGATCGGAGATGGGGACATTTCTGGTCGGTAGGAGCCGGTTGGAACGTGCATAACGAGGCGTTTATGAAAAATCAGGCTTGGTTACAGCAATTGAAACTTCGTGCTTCAACGGGTTATACCGGATCGCAGAATTTTAATTCATACCAGGCGATGTCTACTTATCGTTATTATGCAGAGGAGGTATATGATAATATTATCGGTGCTTACTTGATCGCGTTGGCAAATCCAGATTTGCAATGGCAGAAAACGCAGGACAATAATATTGGTGTAGACTTAAGCATTTTCAATAAGTTCGATATTTCTTTTGATTATTACGTGAAGAACACGAGTAATCTTTTGACTCCTGTAACATTGCCTCCTTCTGTCGGTTTCGATTCTTACGTGGAGAATTTGGGTAAATCTCAGAATAAAGGTTTTGAGGGACGTGTGAATTGGAGAGCCATTAGCGATGCTAACCGGGATTTGCATTTGAGTGTGTTTGCTTCTGTAATGCATAATACAAACAAAATCAAAGAAATTAATAAGGCTTTGTCAAGCATCAATGATACCAATGATGAGGATAAAGGTTTGAATTATAATCCGGATGATAAAGAAAAAACAACGAAACCTTCTGTTCGGTATATTGAAGGACAATCCATGAGTGCAATCTGGGCCGTACGGTCTTTGGGGATTGATCCGGCGACGGGAGATGAGATGTTCCTGACAAAAGACGGAAAGTTGACTTATAAGTGGAATGCCGCTGATCAGGTTGTTTGCGGTGATGAATTACCCAAATACACCGGAACGTTCGGTTTTAACATGGAGTGGAAAGGTTTTTCCGTAAATACTTCTTTCTATTATCGTTTGGGAGGACAGACTTATAATCAAACGTTGGTAGATAAGGTGGAAGATTCTGATATTGAATATAACGTGGACAGACGGGTTTACACGGGACGTTGGACGGCACCCGGTCAACATGCCAAGTATAAACGTTTGACGGATCCAGCTTATTTCACGCGGCCGACTTCACGTTTCGTGCAGGATTTGAATGAATTGCAGATGACATCATTGAATATCGGGTATGATTTCAGGGATTGGAAGTTCTTGCAAAAAGGAATTGTTGAGCGACTAAAGCTTTCTTTCTATATGAATGATGTATTCCGTGCTTCTACTGTAAAAATAGAACGAGGAACAGAGTATCCTTTTGCTCGTTCTTTCTCTTTCCAGTTGCAGGCAACTTTTTAATTACGTGAGGAAATAAAAGAAAAATGGGATTTATGAAACAGAGAATATTAAAATATAGATTTATCACGGGAATATGTTTGGCTTTATTTGCCATGACGTCTTGTGATAGTTGGCTGGATGTTAAGCCCAAAACAGAAGTGGAGGCCGAGGATTTGTTTAAAACGCAAGATGGTTTTAAAGAAGCATTGGCTGGGGTTTATACTTCAATGAATGCAACAGGCCTGTATGGGAGGGAGTTGACATTCGGTATGTTGGATGCTGTTGCTCAGCAATGGAATATTACAGCAGAGGATAATAGCCATACTTATTATGATGCTGTAAATTATGATTATGAATCCACTAGTATCCGTCCGAGAGTGGATACAATGTGGAGTAATATGTACAAGACGATCGCTTATGCTAACAATATTCTGAAATATGTTGATGAAAAGAACGTGTTTACCGGGGATAATCAGCAGATTATAAAAGGAGAGGCTCTGGCTATTCGTGCTTACGTTCATTTTGATCTGTTACGATTGTTCTGTAAAAATGGAATTAGTACATCGGATGAAGACGGGATTCCCTATATATCCGAGATTTCAAAATTGGTAACAAAGTCTGTATCTCCGAAACAGGTGATTGATAACGTGATTGTGGACTTGGAAGCGGCAGCGGAATGTTTGGCTAAAGATCCGATTTTGACGGGACGTGAGGTTTCAACTGATGATGATCACGGATACTTGTTAAATCGTCAATATCATTTGAATTATTATGCCGTTCAAGGTTTAATGGCCCGAGTATACATGTATGTTGGAAATACCACGGAAGCTCGGAAGAAAGCAATGTTAGTGATCAAGGCCCATGATGAACAAGAGAAGTTCCCGTGGGTAAAAAGCGATGACGTGACTGCGGACAAGGAGATGAGAGATCGTACTTTTGCTTCAGAGCATCTTTTCGCCTTGAATAACAAAAAGTTGATTGATAATATTAAAGGTTATTTTACCTCAACTGATAAACCTCTAATGGTGAGAATTCCTACTTCCGAATTATTCCCGGTTTCTGAATACAGATCGTATGCTTTTGATGATATTGCTAATTTGCCGATGAAATTAGCCCAGTATAATGGAAAATTCGTGGCCGGAGTTGGAACCGTGTATCCTAAACGGGATCGGATGCCGATGATTCGTTTGAGCGAAATGTATTATATCATGGCTGAATGTGATAAAGCAGAGCCGACAACCGCTGTAGGTTGGTTGAACACGGTGCTTGCTGCTCGCGGTTATGAAGCTAGTAATTTATTGAAGCCGTCGGAAGTAAACGTGGAAGACGAGATATTGAAAGAGTTCCAGAGAGAGTTCATTTGTGAAGGACAATTATTTTTCTATCACAAAAGAAAAGGAACTTCTTCTTTGAATAACAAAGAGGTAAAATACGTGTTCCCGAAACCGGAAACTGAGTTAGAGTTTGGTAAATAATTTAAAATGAGAATCATGAAAAGGAAATATATGATATTTGTTCTTTTGGGGGTATTGGGAGTATTCTCTGCCTGCCAGAAAGAAAATATTGCGGCCTATTCGGATGCAGAGCGTATCAATGTGGATTTGAGACAAATGAATTTGACGAAAGATACGATAGAGGTTTCTTTAGGTTTTTACGAAGGAGACGTTATGGATATTGACATGAAATTATATGTCATGGGGTACCCGAAAGATTACGACCGGGAGGTTGCTATAGAGGTGGTTAGCAGTAATAATGCCGAAGCGGGTAAAACGTACGAGTTACCGGAGAAAATTATTATGCCTGCAAATGATATCCGGTGTACGATTCCATTGAAGGTTTTGCGTGACCCGGATTTAATGAAGGCTGCCAAATCTTTCCGGATAAATCTGAAAAGTTCTGATGATTTTGAGGTGGGTCTGTATCCCACACTTTACATTAGTGTTACAGATGATGTTCCCACGGTATGGATTGGAGATGAGAATTGGATGAAGGACGGGTCATTCTACTTAAGTATTGAAGATTGCTTTGGGAAGTGTAGCCGGGTTAAATATAAATTTGTATATGAGGTACTTGGAATCTATGATTTTTCTGTTTGGAATGTATGGGGATTCATGTATGATAAAGCCAAATTTGTGCCTGCTAAGAAATTGTTGAAGAAAGAATTGGAGAAGTGGGAGGCCGTTAATGGCCCCATGATGGATGAAAATAATGAACGGGTGACATTTCCGGATTAATGATTAAAAGACGAAGATTATGAACAAAATGAGAAATATTGTTTGGTGTCTTGTGTTCTTAGTAACAGGACTATGGGGTTGTTATGATGACAAGGGTAATTATGATTATAAAGAGTTGCCCGGATTGGAAATTGATACAACCGGATTGAATATCTCGGGTGAGAAAATTGCTTATCAATTCCAGACTTTACTGGTGGATCCTAAAATTAATTATGCGGGTAATAAGGAGGATTTGAGTTATTCTTGGAGATTATACCCGACGAATCCGGTTTTGGATGCGGATAAAAATAGATTTGATACAATTAAACCTTTGGCAACAACTCCGGTGTTTAATGAGGTTATTTATAATGCTCCCGATTCTTATTATTTGACACTGACCGTGGAAGATAAAAGTGTGGATGTGAAATATTACTGGACGTGTAAAATTAAAGTAGAGTCCGAGTTGACCAGCGGATTATGTGTGTTGGACGAACGGGATGGAGAGTACGATTTGAATTTGATCAAGAGTGCTCGTCTGATTACGAACCTGAATCCAGAAGATGAAGGTGCTTTGTATAATATATTCTCGCAAGTGAATGACGGAGAAAAAATAGTAGATGGCCGTTGTTTAGGACTTTCCGGTAGTTCGGTGTTGAATGGAGTCTATGTTTTCGCTAAAAATTCAAATAGTTATAAGTTGAATTTTAACACGTTTGAAAGTATCACGGAGGGTTTTGGTGATTTATTTACCTTCTCTTTAGGTATAATTCCTGATCCGGCATGTTTTGCTCGAAGTACAAATGGTCCGACGGAATTATTTATCAATGATGGTCTGCTTTATTACGTGGATCACATGGCTATGGGAGGGGCGAAAACTTTTGGTGAGGTTACAGGACCCGTTTATGATGCTGCTCCGTTTATTGCAGAAGTAAATACAAGTACTTATACTTCTGTTATTTTTGATAAGTCTCAACACCGTTTCTTGGGAGCCGCTCGGAGTTCCGTGAAAGAATTCTTGAATCTGCCTTCGGATGCAGTGTGGAACATAAATAAGGTTAATAAAGAGTTGGTTTACTTGGGGAGCGGGATGGATAACGAAACTTATGCTGTGTTCAATGACGAGGGAACTTCCAATTATTATTTGTACGTGGCGAATTTCACGGAGGCTTCTTCGGATGAGAATCCGACACCGGCCAAAGCTGTCGCTATTTATAACATGAATAATTGTCCCGGGGTGACGAATAGCACGTTATTTACTTTCGGAAATTTGGGAAAAGTATGTTATTATGCGGCTGGCGATAAATTGTATCAATACAATTACACGGAGTCTGCCAATAAGGCTAATCCAATTGCAGATTTTCCGGCAGCAGGAGAAACAATTACTTATTTGAAAGTCTTTAAACAAAATAATCATGTTCAAAATGGTAAGACTCTTATCGTTGGAACGTGGAATGGTACGGAGGGGAAAGTCTATTTGGTAAACTTTAACGAGGTAAGTGGAACACTTGATCTGAGTAGTATACAATCTTTTGGTCAGTTCGGAAAAATTGTCGACGTGTTATTTAAGTAATATAGGATTAGATTCATGGAGAGTTGATTCTCTCCATGAATATTAATAAGATGAATGGAAATGAGAAAAATCAGAAACATCAAGGTATGGTTTGGTATTGTTAGCTTATTGCTAATATTTGCGTTACCCGTGAATGCGCAGAAGTCTAAATCGATTTTTAAAAATTTGACCTGGGAGCAAGCCGCGGAACAGGCCGAAAAAGAGGGCAAAATTGTGTTGGTCGATGCCATGAGACCGGGGAGAACACCAGAGGATCAGAAGAAACAAGATCAGGCTGAACAAAAGCTATTTGCTAACCCTGGTATTATGGATTTTTGTAATCAACATGTTATTGCTATTCATATTAATATGAACACCGAGGCAGGGAAGGCTTTTGCTCCGAAATTGATGATGAATATGTATCCGACATACGGTTTCTTTATGCCTAATGGCGATATCCTGGGTGTTATTAGTCCTTATTTGTTAGCTCAGAAACCGGAATTGTTCTTGCCGGCAGGCGAGAAGGCTGTGAAAGCGGCAGAGGAGAAAAGAAGTAATAACCGTTCTATTCAGTTTGAGGAAATTGGATTGAAGGAGGCTATGGAGAAAGCCAAGAAAGAAAATCGTTTGATTTTTATTGATGCTTACACGGATTATTGTCAACCTTGTATGTTGATGGTGAAAAATGTATTCTCGTTGAATAAGGTTGCTGATTTCTATAACCAGAATTTTATTAATTTGAAGATACATTTTGGAAAGGAAAAAGAATTAGCGGAGAAGTATGGAACCAGTGGTTATCCGGCCTTTCTGTTTATTAACGGTGACGGTAAGGTCGTGTATTCGGCCGGAGGATATACCGAAGGGGATGAATTTATCGGTTATGGAGAGATGGCTTTGAAAAAAGCAAAGGGGATCGAATTTATCGAAGGTGATTGGCAACAGGCTTTAAAGCAAGCTCAACAAGAGAATAAGTTGATCTTTATGGATTGTTATACTTCTTGGTGTGGTCCTTGCAAACAATTGGCAAAAACAGTATTTACCGATCCGGATGTGGCGAATTTCTTCAACGAGCATTTCGTGAATCTGAAAATGGATATGGAGAAAGGGGAAGGTAAGGAATTGAAAAATCGTTTTAACGTGAAAGCTTACCCCACATTGAATTTTATAAATGGGAAAGGAGAAGTTGTGCATTGTTTGGTTGGCGCTCCGGGAATGAAAGAATTGATGGAACAAGCTCAGATTGCTTTGGAAGGGAAAGGCTTGGCGTATACTCAAGCAGAGTATCAAAATGGTAACCGGGAACCGGAATTAATACAAGCTTATTTGGTTTTCTTGGGGAATGCCGATTTAAGAGATGAAGCTGAAAAAGTTAGTCTGGAGTATTTTGCTACATTGGATAAAAATAACCTGAAAGAAAAAAAATACTGGGATATGTTTGTCAAGTATGTGAATGATGTCGATTCAGATATATTCCAATACGTGTATGAACATCGGGATGAATTCTATTCTATTTACGGGGAAAGAGATGTAAAACGTAAAATTCAAGGAGTGTGGTCTCTGGGTGCAAATGAATTTGTAAATAAGGTCGGGGATCAGATGGAATTGGATAAAAAGGGCTTTAAACGTTACGTGAAGAGAATGGAAAAAGCCAAAGTTGAGGGGAGAGAGGATATTGTGATTAACGCGGAAATGACTAATGCCGAAAAAATAGGGGATTGGAAAACTTATATAGAAATAGGTACGGAGCGTCTTAAAAAAGGTGGTGTTTCTGATCTGTTGCTTTATAATTGGGGTTTGCGAGTAAATAAGCAGTGTAAGGATAAGGTATTGAGATTATTGGCTGCTAAATGGTTTGATGATGCTGCGGCTGAAGCGGCTAAAAAAGAAACAGAGGGGAAGAGGAATATGATGTCGTATAAAACTTACTTTGAGAGAATCGCAAAAGATTTGAAAGCGGATGCTCAGTAAATTGAAAATAATGGATTTGAATGAATTAAAATAATATTTATGAGAAAGATGTTAAGATTATTGTTTGTAGTTTGTATGTTGATTAGTACAAGTACAGTTTTTGCTCAAAAAACCATAACGATCAAGGGAAAAGTAAAATTCCCGTATGATCGTTTCAACATGGAGATCGTGGAGCGTCAAGGATTTGACAAGATTATCCTTGATTCATGCAAGGTAAAACCGGACGGGACGTACGAGTTTAAGATGAAAGTAGACAAACCGGGTGTTTACACGTTGGATTGTCAAAAATGGCAGTCCGTGTCTTTCTGGGCGGAAGATGAGGATCTGGAAATTAATTTCCGGGGAGAGGATACGGCCAAGATTAAAATAAAGAATCCTCCTTACGTTTATATCAATGGTGGGCCGAAAAATGAGGTGATGAACCTGATGAATTGGGATGGCTACCGGGGATATCAATTGATGATCGGAATTTCTCAAGGTGTGTATCGTATTCCGGGAATTGATGATCAGGCAAAACAAGAGGTGTCCGGGAAGTTTTACACGATGTTAGGTGATGAGTCAAGAGCAAGAATGAGATTTCTGGCCGAGCATTATGCTGATCGGAGTAGCGTGTTAGCCGTGTTGCCCATGTTGCGGGGAGAGGAAGATGCCGAATTGGTGGAACAAGTAATCGCCCGTTTGGAGAAAATCAATCCGAATTATGCGCCTTTGTTGAAATACAAAAAAGACATGGCCGAGGCTAAGGCTCAAAAAGAGCGTTTGGCAGAAGGTAAGGTTGCTCCCGAGTTTTCATTCCCGACACCTGACGGGAAAAAGAATCTAGGACCTCAGGATTTCAAGGGGAAGATTTTGGTGTTGGATTTCTGGGCTTCTTGGTGTGGACCGTGTCGGGCGGAGATTCCTCACTTGAAAGAGGCTTACAAAGAATACAGTGATAAGGGCGTGGCTTTCTTTAGTGTTTCTATCGACAAGGACAATGCCGCTTGGAAAAAGGCCATGAAGGAAGAGAATATGGCTTGGCCGCAAGTATGCGCCCCGAAAGCCGGAAAAGACGTGATGAAACAATATCAGTTCTCCGGTATTCCTTATATTCTGGTGATCGACAAAGAAGGTCGTATCGTTGCCAAGAATTTAAGAGGTAAAGCTTTGACCGACAAGTTGGCCGAATTAGTTAGCGGGAAAAAGAAAAGCGTGGCTATGCCTGCCATGGGAATGTAAGCATATCAAAGAGATAGGGGGATGTCGTGTAAGGTTGGGAGTAAATGCTTCTTCTTATCACACAGTTCTTTGCATGCATCTCCCTACTTCTTTTGAAATAGATTTAAAAATGTAAGATATGAGATTATTGCTTTGTTTTGTATTGATGTGCTGTATGTCGGGATTGGCTTCCGCGCAGATGACCGCGGCAAAAAAGATTCCACCAGCCGTTGAAAAGAAAGTTGTGTTGAACGCTAACGCGCAGAAAGTGTGGGATTATCTTTCCGAACCGGGAAATTACAAGAAGTTTTCGGGCGTGCAAGAATTCACTTGCGAGGAAAAAGCGTTGAATGCTAAAATTGAATTGACAACGAAGGCTGGTAAAAAAAGAAGTCAATATATCAGCGTGATTGACTATGATAACTTCAAAATTTGTTACTTTGTAACGAAATCCGATTATGCCGGGGATAAACAATGGGTTTATGCTTTTGAAGTTAAATCGAAGGGGAGCAAAAAATGCGAGGTAACCTTGTCTATTTATTTCGGATTTGATGAACTCTCGCCCGAATTCAAGGAAGGTATCACCAAAGAATTTGATGATATTGTTGCAGGCTTGAAGAAAAAGTTCTAGTAAGAATGGATGTTTGATCTAATATTGTATGTAATGAAGAAAATGTGTTTATTGGTCATGTTATTGGCCGGAATTATTTTAGGTTCTCAAGCTCAGGAAAAAGGTATTCGTTTCGAGCAGACGAAAGAGTGGAAGAAAGTATTGAAGAAAGCGAAAAAGGAGAAGAAGTTGATATTTATTGACTGTTACACTTCTTGGTGTGGCCCATGCAAGATGCTTTCATCACAAGTTTTCACTCTTGAAAACGTGGGAAATCAGTTTAACGCGGATTTCGTGAACGTGAAGTATGATATGGAGAAAGATGCGGATGGCGTGAAGTTGAAAGATGCCTTTGAAATAAAAGCATTCCCGACCTTGGTTTTTGTTGATCCGAAAACGGAACAAGTGGTACACAAGATGGTGGGAGCCGGTTCTGCCGAATGGTTGATGGAAGGCGGAAAGATTGCTAAAGATCCCCAGAATAACCTGAGCGGGTTGACAAAACGCTATGATGCCGGGGAACGTAATGTTGATTTGTTAAGTCGTTACCTGAATGCTTTGGCTTCTGCTTACATGCAAGAGAAACAGGGTGCCGTGGCGGCCGAATATCTGAATGCGTTATCGGATGATGAAATCGTCACGAAAGATAATTGGGATCTGATCAAAAAGAACGTAAACGATCCGTTGTCAAAACCGATGCGTCAAGTTTTAGCTAATGTTGAACGTTTCTATGAAGTGGCTGGTAAAGAAGTCGTGGACTATAAAATAGAAATGACAATCAGGGGAGCCGTGGTGGGAATCTCGCTTTGGCGTCCGGAGCGTGGAGAGTTTGACGAGGCTAGAAATGCCGAGTTGATTAAACTTCTCCAATCTTTGGATTATGCTTTTGTTCCAGGAGCTTTGGCAACCCTGTACACGGCTGAATATGTTCGGAAAGGGGATTATAAAGGTATGTTGAACAGCATGCGAGAGGCATTTAAATATAACGTGTTCAGAAACGGGGGAGAACAAATGTATTTCCAGAATAATATTGAAGCGTTGACGGGATGTGATGATAAAGCTTTGGTGCAGGAAGGAATTGATTGGATTGATGCAAGATGTGCACAGACAAAAGATTATTTCGCAAAAGCCAACTTGATGAATTCAAAGGCTCGCCTATTGACGAAAAATGGCGATACGCTGGGTGCAGACAAAGCCAAGATGGAAGAAGAAAAATATAATAAGGAGGGGGAGAAGAGAAGTGGAGGTAAAGCAGTTAGAGCGATTCGTATGAATTGATAATGGTTTTTTTGTGTGTAGAAAGCAGTCTGCGGTTTATCTTGCAGACTGCTTTTTATTTTGATTATTTGTTTTTAGCAATTTTCGTGATGAAAAGGATGAAGAGGCCTATTCCCACGATGGCTCCAACCGGGTAACTGATAGAGGGCGAAAGGAATAATCCTCCCACTTTGTAGGGGGCGATCAGGAAGTAGGTCGCGCACACGATGCTGAGGAAGGTGGCGGGGATGGACATCATCCAGTGGGCTTTACCTTTTTTAGCCAGATAGGTGGCGGCTGTCCATAAGGTAATGGTTGCCAAGACCTGATTCCCGATCCCCACGTATTTCCAGATCGTGGAGAAGTCCACGTTACAGAGCAAGTAGGCAATGACGAATATGGGAATGGACACCATCAAACGGTTTCTGATCGGTTTCTGGTTAAATCTCAAGGCGTCGGCAATGATCAGTCTCATGCTGCGGAAGGCCGTGTCCCCGGAAGTGATCGGGCAAACGACAACCCCGATGATGGCGATAATCGCTCCGAAGCGTCCTAGCCAAGTGTTGCAGATGGCATCCACGATGATGGCGGGTGTTTTACCGGTGGCGGCCGCCTCATTCAATCCTTCGGCTCCCCCGAAGAAAGCCATGGCCGCCGTGGCCCAGATCATGGCAACAATACCTTCCGAAATCATGGCCCCGTAGAAAATGGGTCTCCCGTATTTCTCGTCTGCCATGCAACGTGCCATCATGGGAGATTGGGTGGCATGGAAGCCGGAAATAGCCCCGCAGGAGATCACGATGAACAGCATGGGGAAAAGAATATTGTTTGTCGGGTCAGCGTGCATGTTTCTCATGGCGTCGAATGTCAACTCTTCCAAATAGAGTTTTCCGGAAAATCCACCGTAAAGGAGGTATCCGCCCACGGCGAGAGCCATGAATATCAAGGCCATTCCCATGAATGGATAAATCTTTCCGATGATTTTGTCGATAGGTAATAACGTGGCAAGGATATAATAGGCGAAGATGATATACAACCACGGGGTCATGCTCATGTTAGTCAGGTTCCCGAGCAGATCTGCCGGGCCGTTCACGAAAGAAACTCCCACGGCTAGCAACAGGAATCCGGTGAAAAAGGTCATGAATTTACGAACGTTGTTTCCAAGGTATTTCCCAACAATATCGGGAAGGCTTGTCCCGTCGTGGCGAATGGAGAGCATACCGGAAAAATAATCGTGGGTGGCACCCATGAAGATACAGCCGATCACGATCCATAAATATGCCATTGGCCCGTAGGCGGCTCCGAGGATGGCCCCGAAAATCGGTCCCAGGCCGGCAATGTTTAAAAATTGGATGACGAAAATACGCCAGGGTTTCAATTCGTGGTAATCAACCCCGTCTTCCAGACGTTTTACAGGAGTTGCGTTTGCCGATGAGGCTCCGAAGAATCGTTCAACGAATTTCCCATAAGTGAAATAAGCAACGATTAATAAACCGATAGAAATAATGAATGTTACCATTTGTTTAAATTTTTCGCACGATCACAAAGTTATAAAAAATGTGGTATATATGATTTTCGGATTCTCGTAAAATGACATCAGTTCTATGAAATATGATTTATTGTAAATGTGCTGTTAAATAATGAATGTGTAGTGAATAGGTTATGAGTACTTGATCACTACCTATAATAAAATAATAAATCATTTATATATATACTTTATGAAGCTTATAATAAATAAGCTTCATATAAGCTTTCTATAAAGTATCTATAAGCTTCATGACGGTACTCATCAGGTAGTCACCAAGCATTAATGACGGATTCATATTTAAACACGCCCTTACAATTCTACTTGCTTAGACCGAACTGGTGTAGATTACTAGCGACATGTTGGGGAGCTGGAGTGAAACCGGTTTGCCGCGTGTGATTGGCAATATTTCAAAGGATTGCGTTTTTCGGGTTCGCGTTGAAATAAAAAAATGGCGATCAGTCAGGCTGTGTGTAGGTAGTTGAGGTTGCTCTGGAACTGATCGCCCGGCCAAGGGACACGATATTGGTATAACCTGTTTCAACAGGAGGAATTAATTCCCTCGTGTTATCCGGGTTATTTCTGGATGTGGAATTGGATGTGGCCGTAGGTAATGTGATAGATCATTGTTATGTAAATTTAATCATTTTTGTTCTACTTTTGAATGTAACAAAATTAGATAGAGGTTTGGTAATTCGGATAGAAATACGAGAGGAATTTTATCTGGATCAGTTCTAAATAGGAATGGTCGTTATTTCTTTATTTCTATTATTGAATATGCCGTGATTTGTAACACTACGGGGATTCGATTTTTGAAACAAAAAGCACCAGTGGCTTTATTTAATGAAAAAACGGTTTATTCGGGTAAATTCGTTTTGTGATTATTTTGGTGTGAATTTTGTTAGTTTATATGGGCCGAAAGATCATGCCGTTTGTATTTATTTAGAAAAAAATATATCTTAGACGGGGCAATCTTAGGCCTGAATACAATGTTTTCGTCCGAAATGTCTATCCGAAGACGGAAGTATGCTGTCCGGCAAAAATCCTGAAGCGTTTTTTGATAACATGGTGGAGATTGGGTTTGTTGATGATTTTAGCGGGTAACTAAAGAATAACATGAAATGAAACAGGAATTTTTACATGATAATTTGTTGAAAGCGATTCGGGAGAAAATCCCACAAGAAGAAAATCTGGCAAGTGTTTTGGGGAATATGTTGTGTATCGGAAAGGAGGCGATCTACCGGAGGCTACGGGGAGATGTTCCGTTCACGTTGTTGGAAACTGCCATGATCTCGAAAGAGATGAATATTTCGATTGATGGGATATTCGAGTCGGTATCCCCGAAAAGTCGTCCTTTTCAGTTGAAGTTGACGGAGTTTATAAATCCGTTAGAGCTTGATTTTTTGATGATGGAGGATTTCGTGAGAGTTTTCCGGTCGATAGAACCGAATTCTTATTCCGAGTGTGCCTCTTCGGCTAATATCCTTCCGCAAGCGCTTTATTTGAATTATAAGTTTCTGGCTCGTTTCTATTTGTTTAAATGGAAGGCGCAACATGACGGGTTAGATGCCGTGCGACCTTTACACGAGATCACGATTCAGGAACGTTTGTTGAATATTCAAAAAGATTTTGTTATCGAAACGCAACGAGTGAAAGATACTTGTTATATATGGGATAACATGATTTTCCTTTATTTGATTAATGATATCAAGTATTTTTCGAGCGTGAATCTGATTTCCGATGATGACGTGCAGGAGTTGAAAGAGGAATTGTTCCATTTTTTGGATTATATAGAACGACTTGCTGCCAAGGGGAAGATGGAAAACGGGAACGGAATTCATTTTTATATTTCCAATATCAATTTTGACACGACCTATTCATATATACAGACCCAGAAATGTAACTTGACTTTGATTAAAGCTTTCACGTTAAACGCGATCGCTTCGTTGGATGACAAGACGTTTGATAGCGTGAAAAACTGGATTTTATCATTGAAGCGTTTCTCGACGTTGATATCGCAAAGCGGTGATTTGCAGCGTATCCATTTTTTCAAAAAACAACGGGAATTGGTTTCGACTTTGTGATTTGTTGAGAAAAAATATATAACTTTGAATAGGAGTTTGGCGTAAATCGACAAACTGGTGATTGTTATCATTTTAAATTGAAATCATCATGAAAATAGTAGTAACGGTATTGTTGATTATGACGGGAATTATGACTGGAACGGGGAAATTTGAATCCGACGTTTTTAAAACAAAAGACGGGAAAGAGTTGAAAATTACTTTTATCAAACATGGAAGCCTGATGTTCGAGTTCGACGGGAAAATCATGTATGTGGATCCGGTTTCCGATTATGCCGATTACACGAAATTGCCTAAAGCGGATGTTATTCTGATCACGCACGAGCATGGTGATCATCTGGACCCGAAAGCTATCTCGGCCGTGGAGAAAGAGGGCACTATTCTTATCGCGAATGCTAACTCTCAAAAAAAGTTAGGCAAAGGAGTTGTCATGAAGAACGGGGACCGTTTACAACCCGCGGGTTGGTTTACGTTGGATGCAGTTCCGGCTTACAACACGACGCCCGGTAGGGAGATTTATCACCCGAAAGATCGGGATAACGGTTATGTACTGACGTTCGGGGGGACAAGGGTGTATATCGCGGGAGACACGGAGGATATCCCGGAAATGCAAAAATTGAAAGATATTGATATAGCCTTTCTACCAGTTAATCAGCCCTACACGATGACGGTGCTCCAGGCGGATCACGCGGCCCGAATGGTAAATCCCCGGGTTTTGTATCCTTATCACTATGGCGATACGAACGTGGCGGAGTTGAAATCTTCCTTGAAGGACGTTCCGGGAATAGACGTGCGAATCCGGCAATTACAATAATCATTATATTTGTGACATTTCAAATTAAAAACTATACTATGAAAGTGAAATTTTGTCAGAGTTGCGGGATGCAGATGACGGCTGCGGAACAATTCGGAAGTAATGCTGACGGTACTCCCAACGAGGAATATTGTAGTTATTGCTATCAGGACGGGGCTTTTACCGAGGATTGTACGATGGACGGGATGATTGATCATTGTCTGGAATTCCTGGATGAATTTAATAAAGATATGGAGCGTCCGTACACGAAGGAGGAAGCGAGATCCGAAATGAAAAAATTCTTTCCGATGTTGAAACGCTGGAAGGGTTGACTTTCTAATTGAAAACGACATAATTGTATTTATCTGTCACTTCGTTTTGTGTGAAGTGAGGATATATTATTGTGTATAAAGGCGAATATAGTTGGAATAAAGTCTTATATTTGTATTATTAAATGAACGTTTAATAATAATAAACTCTTAAATAATATCACACGTACCGATGTTATTTAAACGTATAATAATTAGTTATTTATATTTTGCACAATTCCTCTCAAACTTGAACGTAATAATCTATTTCAGATATTATTAAACGTTCATTTTATGACATCGAAAATTCCAATAAATCAAGATCGTTTAATAAACGGGGACGAGAAGGAATTCAAATCTTTGTTTGATTTGTTGTATGTTGGAATGGTGCAACGTGCTGTTTATTATATAAATGATGCTGACGCCGCGGAAGATGTCGTTCAAGAAGTTTTCGTGCGTTTGTGGGAGAAAAGAGAAGAATTGAAGGGGGTGGATAATCTTCGGGGATATTTATTATTTAGCGTGAAGAATCGTTGTTTGAATTATCTTGAACATCGGCAAGTGGTAGATAAATATAAGCAGCATTATTTGTTACAGGAGGTTCAATATGATGATTGTGATCCGGAATCATTCATCGAGGATATCGCGAAGTTATTGGAAAAATTGCCCGAGAAACGTAGAAAAGTTTTAGAAATGAGCGTGATAGATTCTAAGTCTTATGCCGAGATCGCGGGTGTTTTAGGGATTTCGTTGAATACGGTGAAGGATCATGTAAAAAAAGCATACGCCTTTTTGCGGGAAGAAGCGCGTAAAGAAATTTCTTATCCGGTATTATTTTTTGCCCTCTATTACAGGGAAAAAGCATGTATAAAATAATTAATCTTTAATTTTTTTATTTTTTGAGCCACTCGTTTTATTTCTTCTCCTGTCTTTAGGGTATAAAGCAGAAATAATGGAAATAGATATAGAAGAAATAGTAATAAAACGACTCTCTGAAGAACATTTGTCAAAAGATGAAGAGAAATGTTTTGAAGAATGGTATCAAAATCCGGTTAATCAGGAATATTATCGGGATTTGATAAAGATTCGTTCCGGGCTTATTGCTTCCCAAGCGGGGGAAAAGATCAATAAAGGGTTAGCATGGAATAAAGTACGTCCCGTGCGAAAAATTTTCCGAATGCGGGTATTATTAAAATATGCTGCACTTGTTGTATTACCCCTGTGCGTGGGATTTTTCTTACTTACCAGAGAAAGTAAACGGGAAAAGGTCATTTTCGCGGATGTCATGGTACAACCCGGTAAAAAACAAGCGGTATTGACATTATCCACCGGACAGCAAGTCGTGCTTGCTGATACGATCGTGCACGTGAATGAAAAGGGAATCTCGATTTCTAATTTTCCGGATAAAGAATTAGTATATAAACAAGTTGCCGATACGCTGAAAACGAAGGAAGTTTATAATACGGTCACGGTACCTCGCGGGGGAGAGTACAAATTAACTTTGTCTGACGGGACAACGGTTTGGTTGAATTCGGATAGTTATATTCGTTATCCGGTTGCTTTTTCGGGGGATACGCGATGGGTTGAATTAGAGGGAGAAGCCTATTTCGAGGTTGCCAAAAATGCGGGAAAGTCTTTTATCGTGAAGATGAACGACTATAATGTTCGGGTAACCGGCACTCAATTTAATGTTCGAAATTATTCGAACGAGAATCTGGCAACAACTTTGGTTGAAGGGGGAGTGCAGATCGAAAGAAAGGGGCGAGTTGATAAATTGAAACCCGGTCAACAAGCGGTGTTGGAGGGGAGCGAGATTTGTATCCGAACAGTTAACGTTGAAGAGCAAGTGGCCTGGAGAAACGGGGTCTTTTCGTTTTCCCAGTGTCGTTTGGAGAATATAATGGAAGAGCTTGCCCGTTGGTATGATGTCGATGTATTTTACATGAATCAACAGGTGAAGAATTATCATTTTTCGGCGTGGTTTAAACGTAGTTCTTCTATAAATGAGGTGATAAGTATATTGGAAAAAACTCAAAAAATAAGTCTGGATCTGAAGGGACGAATTCTCACGGTAAAAGATATAAGTAGAAATTAAAAATAAAACAGGAAGCTTGCGCCAACATGCTCCCTGTCTAAAAACTCCTCGCCAAAGGAATTTTAATGTTAAACTTGAAAAACAAAGTTATGAATTTTTTATGTAGAAACCTAATCTGGATTATGATTAAAATCAAGCTGGTATTTCTGGTATTGATTTTGGGCTTTTCTAGTTTAAATGCGAAAGTGTGGTCGCAGCAAGATCGGATTGATCTGGTGTTTGAGAACATGAATATGGTTCAGCTTTTTGAACAGATTCAGCAAAAGACCAATTTGAAGTTCGTGTTTAATCATGAAGATGTTCAAAGGTATACCGTTAGTGGAGAAATGCATTACAAAACCGTGTCGGAGATACTTGATGCTATCTTTGCCGACAAACCTTTACGGTATGAAATTACAAGTGATCATGTCGTGATCTTTTACGCCAAGCAACAGGATGACGAGAAGAAAGTAGCCGGGATTAAAGTGAAAGGTACGGTTACGGACGAGGAAGGGATCCCGTTACCGGGTGTCACGGTGATGATTAAGTGGACAACGATAGGGACGGCTACGGATATTGATGGAAAGTTTAATTTGGAGGTTCCTCAATCCGACACGACGAGATTGGTGTTTTCTTTCGTGGGTATGCAAAATTACGAGTTGAGGGTGTCTAAGAAAAAGACGGAATATAATGTCGTGATGAAGTCTGACACGAAGGCATTGGATGATGTTGTTGTTACCGGTATGTTCACGAAGAAAAAAAATAGTTTTACCGGAGCCGTAAAAAGTATGACGGTAGAAGAGATTAAGGCGATATCTCCAACTAATATTATTAGTGCGATTTCAATGTTAACTCCAGGATTGAGACTTATTGAAAATAATCAGGCAGGATCTAACCCGAATCGTTTGCCGGAAGTTGTTATTCGTGGAACTTCTTCGTTATCCACGGAGGCGGATCAATCAGCAAATCAGCCGTTGATTATTCTTGACGGAGTGGAGATCTCTATGCGAGATTTGTATGATATTGATGTTAACGATATTGAACGTGTGGATGTTTTGAAAGATGCTTCAGCAACAGCCATGTATGGAGAGCGGGCTGCGAATGGAGTTATTGTAATAGAACGTAAACGAGTCTTGAATGATCAATTGCGGTTGACTTATAATTTGGAAGGTTCTTTAGATGTGCCTGATTTGAAGTCATACGATTATTTGAATGCCGAAGATAAATTGGAATTTGAACGTTTGGCGGGATTGTATAATTTCGAGACAATGCAGGGATTTGAGGAGTATAATCGAAAGAAAATATTGATCGCTAAAGGAATGGATACGGATTGGATGTCACAGCCGTTGCGTTCCGGTTTTATAATAAATAATTCGATCGGGGTTAGCGGACGCGGTAGTGGTATGACTTATCGGATGAATGCTAACGTGAGAAACGTGAAAGGTGTTATGAAAAAAGATTATCGTAACACGGTTGGATTAGCGATGTATCTTTCTTATCATGTAGATAATAAGGTTACGGTTTCTTTTCAATCTCAATATTCTAGTGTAAAATGGAAGGAGAGTCCTTTTGGTAATTTTTCCGATTACGTGATTATGAATCCTTATGATGCACCTTATGATGAATATGGAAAAATTATTAAAACGCTCTCTTGGGATATGGCAAATCCATTGTTTGAGGCGCAATGTGGAAATTATAATAAGGGGAATTCTCATTCTTTCACAAATACATTATCTTTTCGTTGGGACGTGGTGCCTGGTTTTTTTATCAACGGTTCGGGAACAATTCTTTCTTCTAATGAAGCAAAAGAAGATTTTATATCACCGGAATCTAATGATTTTATAGGTGTTGTCCGGGAGGAGCGAGGATCACTTGATATGACAAAGACTAAAACATTGGAGTATACGGGGAGTTTGAACTTGAATTATAGTAAAAGTTTCGGAGATAATACATTGTTGACTTTGAATGCTGGAGGGGAGGTTAATAAGAGGGAAGATATTGAAGATGCTTATCAAGCTATTGGATTTTATAAACCTAATTTGAATGCTCCTAATTTTGCAGCCAAATATCCGGAGGCTTCTCGTCCTTCTGCCAGAGAAGATATCAGTACTCGTTTAGGGGTTTATGGCGGATTGAACTTTATTATGAGGAATAAATATTTCGTGGATGGTTCGTTCCGACGTTCCGGTTCGTCAAAGTTTGGAGAGAATAATAAATATGCACCTTTTTGGTCGGTAGGTGCCGGTTGGAATATTCATAATGAATGGTTTATGAAACGTTTCGGTTGGGTGAACACGTTTCGGTTAAGATATTCTTACGGGGTTACCGGTGAGGTTAAATTCGCTCCCTATCAAGCGGTGACAACTTATTTTTATCACGGTGATAATTATTACCTACATGGGATGGGAACTTTGCCTAAAACTATGGGGAATGAAGATTTGACATGGCAATCCACGGGAATGCATAATCTTGGATTGAATCTGAGTATGTGGAATGGGCGTTTGGATTTGACCTTGGATGCTTATATCAAGACAACGGAAGATATGCTGATTGATATGAGTGTTCCTCCTTCCGTCGGAGAGAGTACAGTAATGAATAACTTGGGACGTATGAGGAATAAAGGGATTGAGTTTGATGTGACCGGGCTTATTGTTAATACGAAAAATTGGCGTTTCAGTCTTAAAGTGAATGGGGCTCATAACACGAATAAGATTTTAGCAATCAGTAATGCATTGTTAAAGTATAATAACGAGATGAGTACGGATAAATCGGTTGCGCCTAAAGTGTTGTATCAGGAGGGAGAGTCGGAAACGGCAATTTACGCTGTTCGTTCGGCAGGTATTAATCCGGCGACGGGAGAAGAGGTATTTATCAAGAAAAATGGAGCGTATACTTTGGTATATGATTCGAACGATAAGGTGGTTGTAGGGGATGAAACTCCTGTATTGGAAGGTGCTATATTGCCAATGCTTTCTTATAAAGGCTGGTCGTTGAATTTGAGTATGATGTATCGGTTTGGAGGTCAAAAATATAATAGTACTCGTGCGCAAAACGTGGAAAATGTGAACCCTCGGCATAATGTAGATCGCCGTGCTTTTGACGAGCGTTGGAAAAATGTAAATGATATTCCCCCTTATTTGGATATCGCAAATGCTGACTCTCGTACTTCGATTCATACGAGTCGTTTTGTAGAAGATGATAATACATTGGAAGTAAAAACAATAACCGTAGCGTATGAGTTTAACCCGGAATTGCTAAAATCCATCGGGTTTAAACGGTTGCGCGTGAGTGTCGGGATGAACGATCCTTTCCGTTTGTCAACGATTAAGTATGAACGTGGAACGAGTTACCCGTTTAGCCGTGGATTTGTGTTTTCCATTAGTCCCACTTTTTAATGTAACAGAGATATGAAAAAGATTAAATATTTGATACTTATTCTGTTCGGTTTTTATTCCTGCGATAGTTTTTTGGAGGTTAAACCGACGGGAGAGATCGTGAATGATAAGTTGTTTGAAACGGCCGAAGGTTTTGAAGAGGCTCTTTACGGGAGTTATTCTTTTCTAGCGAGAGAACCATTATATGGTCAAAACTTGAGTTATTATATCATGGATATTGCCGGTCAATATTTTTATAATGATTGGAGTTCTCATTGGAGTCGTCATTTGTGCACGTATGATTATAAGCACATGGATGTTCGTCCCAAGTTAGATACGGTATGGACGACTATGTATAAAGGGATTTCATACGTGAATAATATTTTGGGTAATTTATCGAAAAAAGATTCAACGACTTTTCGTTTGTATGATTTATATAAAGGGGAGGCTTTAGGATTACGTGCTTTTATGCATTTTGAACTTTTACGATTATATGCGGAGAGTTATTTAAAAGCTCCGAACACGCGGGGAATTCCTTATTATGAGAAGTATTCTTATGAAGTTGCTCCTTTTGAAACGGTAAAAGATGCCTATGAGAAAGTTATTCGGGATTTTAAAGAAGCCGAACGTTTGTTAGCGAAGCACGGGGAGTATTTTGATCGAAATGATGAACAGGCTGGAGGGTTTGTTTTAGATCGAGTGATACACATGAATTTGTATGCCGTTCAAGCTTTATTAGCAAGAGTTTATTGGGAGATGGGGGATTTGGAAAAAGCAAAAGATTATGCTTTGAGCGTGATTAATTGTGGCTTTTTTAAACTGGAAGAGAAAACCGATGTTGAAGATATCATGAATGGAGTCATCTCGAACAAGGAGACAATATGGGGAATTTATTCAGAGGAATTTCCGACTTTTACTCGACGTACCATGTATGCGTCGGGCGGAGATTACAGTTTGGATGTTAAAAGTGGTTATGAGGATATCTATAATGAAGATAAAGAAGGATTCGATTATAGGCAGGATAAATGGTTTCAGGTTCTTGGTGATTATGAAGCTACGGGGTTAAGATGTATGAAGATTGTTGACCGTTATAAAGTAAAACAAGCAAGCAGGCCTGTAGCTAAATTAAGCGGATTGAACATGATTAGATTGCCTGAGTTGCATTATATCGTTGCGGAATATTATTTGCGTATGGATGATCAGGATAATGCAACTAAATATTTTGATCCCGTGTTGCGGTCAAGGGGATTGAATGGTTTTGCAGGTCGTGAAGGTATGAAGCTTAATTTGAAGCATATAAATAATGAACGTCGTAAAGAACTTGTTTGTGAAGGACAATGGTTTTTCATGATGAAGCATTATGAAATGACGGCCTATGATAACATAACTGATCAGACGTTCCAACCTTCGTCGGCAATTTACGTGTGGCCGATTCCGGATAGTGAATTTGAGTATAGAGATTAATTTGGTTGATTATGAGAAAATATTTATTGTATATTGTTATCTTATGGTGTTCTTGCACATTATTTTCGTGTACGAATGATGATTACCAGGTGTATAATGCCGAACAGGTAAATAAGATGTATTTTGATCGAGATACTTTTACTTTCGTTTATGGTCCCCGGGAAGATAAGGAGTGTGATTTGGAAATTCCGATTAGTTTGATCGGATTGGCTAATTTGGAGCGGGATGCAGAGTTTAAGGTGAGTATTGATACCCGTAATTCTACTGCCAAGTTAGGAGTCCATTTTAACATGGATGAGATCCAATATTTTAAAAAGGATTCAGTGAAGGGTACAATAAAAATTGATTTTATTCGCTCCGCTTTAATCCGGGATATGCAATATAAATTGTATTTACATCTTGAGGCGAATGACGAGTATGTTCCAACGAATAAAACGGTGTGTACAGTACTTTTCGGTGATATTACTTTGGCACAACCCAAATGGTGGATGCCGGATAGATTAGGTACTTATACCCAAGAGAAATTTGTACTCTTCTTTAAATATTTTAGGGAGACAGAGGATATTGTTCCAGCATTGTATTCGGCTATCGTGAATAACTGGGGCGAATATCTCGATGATGAGAGTTATTGGCGTTTCCCGTGGTTGTTGACGACTTACACGTACGTGGGTTATTTTAAACAATATGTCTATACCCCGATGTACGAGTACTTTTTAGAAACAGGAGATGAACGTTACAGATTACCGAACCCTTTAACGACAGATTATGAATAGAATAAAATATATTGTCGGCATGTTAATCATGCTGTACGTGATGCAGGCTTGCTATGATGATAATTCATCCTTGGCGGATCAACCTATTATTGAAGTAGGTATAAATAGTGGAACAAGAGATTCAATAGATATTTATTTTAATGATACTTTGAAGATTAATCCCGAATTAGAAATTAGTCGTTCGACTGAATTGACTTATCAATGGAGCATGGGAGTATTTAAAGCAGATTCTACTACGGTGTATAAGGAAATATCAACGGAAAAGGATTTGAAGTATATTGTTAGAGAATTGGGGCATTTCCACTTGAGACAGGTAGTTACAAGCGAAGATGGGAGTACAATTAAGTATTATCATGTGTTTGTGAATTCTCCTTTTGAAGAGGGGTTTACAATTTTGGGACGCCGTCCTGACGGGAAAGGAAGTCTTGCATTTATGAAGACTTTGACTAAAAACGAGGAGGCTTCGGGGATGCGCCCTGAGTTTATTCAGAATGCTTTTGTTTTTGCAAATGAGGGTAAAGAACTTTATCTTGATCCTGTAGATTGTGATAAAGTAGAGCAGAGTTTGTACATTTTACATGGAGAAGGGCAAAAATTAGTACAAATAGATGCTAAAACTTTCAAGATACTTATGGAATATGACTTTAGGTATTACGATGCAAATTTTATTCCGACACGTTTGATGTGTTACGATGGCCGATTCAGTCGCGAATTTTATGTTCCTTCAAAAAATGGAGGAGTGGCACAAGTACAAACTGTGGAACAGTATATATTTCCTTATCCTGATCTACCCAAGGAAAAGGGGATCATATATACAGATGCAAACGATCGTCCGAGTTATTTTTCTTCTTGTAATAAAGTGTATATAGGGGCTACACCGGGGAAAGAAAGGAATGTCGTGTGTTTCAGCGGGGCGAATGCAGATCGGGAAATAACGATGCGTAATTGTTATGATTATTTTGAGAATCGTTACGTGATGCATATTTTTCAAAATGAAGAAACGGATGGTAATAATGTTTACGTGATTAATAAAGACGGGGGACAATTGAAGGTAACGGGGATACACCGGATGATGTATAATTTTAACGAGGGAACAGCTCCTTGGGTATTATTTGAACGCGTGTTAGATCGGCCGGAAATTATTACTGAAGCTACACGTTTTCTGGTGAACGATTATTATACATGTGTGTTTTTTTCTCATAAAAATGAAGTTTACAAATGGTTTTACACTCAATTGAACTTGCCTGCAACTCCTTTTATAACGTTACCTGAAGGGGAGGAGATTCGTTGTTTAAATCATTATCAAAGAAATCGCGGAGATGAGGATTATCAAGATTATTCCGTGCAGAAAGAGGTCTATGTTGCTTCTTATAACCCGAATAGAACGGGGGAATATAAAGGGTCATTATATGTTTATAATGCGGATACAGGAGAACTTGTGAATAAATACGAGGGGATTTCTCACGAACCTGTTGCGATGTTTTACAAGATTAAATGATAAACTTCCCAATTATGAAAAAACAGAATATACTATATTTCATGATAATTAGCATGTTGTTGACTTGGATGCTTTCAGCATGTAGAGATTATACATTTGAGAATATACCAGACCCGGTTGTACCCGAAGATATGACTCCGGGATTAAAACTTACGACAGATGTTGTGCTTGTTGATGCTACGGCAGATCCCCGAGGTTTTGAATTACGTGCAATTGGTGGAAAATGGACAATAGAGCCAGAAAGACAAGAATCTTGGTTAAAAGGATTGGAGCCGACCTCCGGAGATGAAGGTAATGCCGTTATTGGAATAACGTTAGAGCGAAATGATGGAATGGAAGAACGTTCGGTAAAATTGATTATCCGACAAGAGCAAACGGGGGTGATCGACACGGTTTTAGTACGTCAATTTACTCATGAATCAAAATATACACGGGAAACGGATAGTTTGTCTTTGATCGTGTTGTATGAGGAATTGAACGTGGAGAACTGGAGAAGTCCGTGGAATCTGAAACAACCGATTACAGGATGGAGCGGGCTTACTTTTGACGAAATTAACGGAGAGCAACGAGTGGTAGGGATTACTTTTAATGATTGGCAGATGAAAGGAGAACTCCCGAACGAGATCGGAAATTTAAGAGAATTGAAAAGTATAAAAATGTCAGGGAATAGCCTTACCGGTAGAGTGCCTAACGGGCTTGTGAATCTGCGTAAACTGGAAATTTTGGATATTTCTTTTTCGGAGAACGTGAGTTGGTTCTTGCCAGAAAATATGTCTGATCTGAAGTCTTTAAAAGAATTTAAGGTCGGAGGCCTTGATATTCATCTAACCTCTTTTGATCGTCTTTATAAAGTGGAAACTTTAGAAGCAATAGCGATTACCTCGTCTAAAATTCAAGGAGAATTACCAGATGGGATTTCAAGTTTGACAAAATTGAAAAACTTGAATCTTGGAGGGACAAGAATAACAAGTTTACCTTCGGATATTACGGCATTATCGGAATTGCTGGTTTTGAATATAGGTAGATGCTCCAAATTAACATCTTTGCCTGAAAATATTGGAGATTTGTCTCAATTGGAACAACTTGATATGAATAATTCAGGCGTGGAAGTTTTACCGGAAGGGTTTGGACGGTTAGCCGGGCTAAAAACGTTAAATATTTCCTATTGCGGCGCATTGAAAACATTATCTCAGGATTTCGGAAATTTGAGAAATGTGACGTCATTTAATATGACTTCCTGTGCGGCTCTGGTGAGTCTGCCGGAAAGTTTTGGCGATTTGGTGCAGTTGACCTCTCTCTCTCTTAGTCGTTGTGAATCTTTAGTTAGTCTACCAGAGAGTATAGGTAAGCTTACCGGTTTGACTTCTTTGGATTTGTCTAATTGTAAATCATTACAAACTCTACCATCGTCTATTAGTAAATTGAGCGGGATCAAGGAATTATCTATGAGTTATTGTGAGTCTCTTTCTTCTTTACCTGAGACGGTGGCTGATATGAAATGGTTGAAGAAAATTGTACTAACGAATACTTCCCTGACGTCTCTTCCTGCCTTTTTCAGTCAAATGACCTCATTGGAGGAACTTGACATTACCGGTCCTTATGAAGGAGGGGGAATGCAGGGTGATGCTGCAACTTTATTTGCCGGGATGACTGGATTGAAGAAATTGAGTGCGGACTATAATAGTTTTTCCGGAGACCTTGCTTGGATAAAGAATTTGCCAAATTTGGAAGTTTTGAAAATGAATAAAAACCAACTTTCAGGAAACATTGACTTTACGAATTTTGGTAGTAAACTCACGGAAATTTCTTTAGCTGAGAATTTATTGACAGGGACGTTAAAAGGTATTGGTAATTTGACAGCGGTAAAGAAATTGGATTTAAATAAAAATCAACTTTCGGGGGCGTTGCCGTCCGAAGTGGGAGCATGTACTGTGATGACAAATTTGAATTTGAAAGATAACAATTTGACGGGGACAATTCCTGTTGAAGTTACTCAAATGATGCAGCTTACTTGGGGAGGTTTAGGGCTTTCCGGTAATCAAATGTCGGGAGTGATTCCTTCGGAAGTGCTTTCGTGGAGTAAATGGAATAATCTTAGTCCTACTTGGAATATTTACCCGCAGCAAGAAGGTTACGGATTTACGAATGTACCGTAGTCTGATAATTTGTTGTTAGTGTGTTGTTTTATTTAAGAAGAAGGCCTTGCAACCTTCTTCTTAAATTATAAATAAAGTATCGGCATGAAAATAATCGTTATAGGACTATTCTTGATTACCTTGTTTGGGTGTAAACAAGCTTCCGTGCAGTTCACGGGAGAGATCGAGAAACAATGGAAGAGTGATAGTGTTGAAGTCGTGTTGTGCGATGCCCGGCGGGGGGAACGTTTGTTCGTGGCTCCTATTCGTGAGGATGGAACATTCCTTTTGTCCGGGGATATAGCACCCGATAAGCTTGTGTTTATTAATTTCCCGAAGGATTATATGCGAATCCCGGTTTATGTGGAGAAGAATCATTACGTTCTTGTCGAGTCGGGTGATAAATATTACGCACTTTCGGAGAATCCGTCGTTACAGAATCAATATGTGGAATTTCAGAAAGAACTTGACGTGTTGAACCGGGATTACGAGGATGCGTGTCGAGGGTATGATACAATTACGGATATTCATCGAAAAGCGGTACGTTCCGAATTGTTAGACAAAAAGTTTACGAAGAAAAACGAATTTGTATTAAAAGGTATCCGAAAATTTGCAGGGACGGAAATAGCGCAAAATCTGATATATGAAATTCTTTTTTATTGCGAGGTGGATTTTAGATTCTTTACCCGGGCAATTGAAGCTTTAGGGGATAGTATCCCTAGTAGTGGAATGAAAACAAAGATTTTTGATACGTATAATAGAATAAAAGCAAAACAGTTGATCGGACAGGCTCCTGATTTTGAATTGCCTGATGTGAAAGGACGGAAAATTAATTTGACTGATTTTCGAGGGAAACATGTGCTTTTAGATTTTTGGGCTTCTTGGTGTGCTCCTTGTAGAAAAAAGAATAAGGAATTGAATCAACAATATCCGGAATTGCAGAAAACGGGTTTGGAAGTTATTTCGATATCGTTAGACAATAAAAAAGAGTCTTGGTTACAGGCCCTGAAAGAGGATCAGGTTCAATGGATTCAGGTAATAGATGAAAGAGGATTCGAACAGAGCCGTGTACGTGCTGCTTATAAAGTGGAGCAAGTTCCCACGGTTTACCTGATCGGACCGGATGGAAATATTCTTCTGAAGAATCCTGAATTACAAGAAATCTATGAAATCATAAAACAAGAGGGGGCATGAGAATGATATTTTGTATTGTAAGTATATTCCTGTTGTTGCATATCGAAGGATATGCGCAACAGAAAGCCATTATTCTGAAGAATGTAAATGTGGTAGATGTCGTTCAGGGGAATATTCACCGGGGGGTGGATATAGTTGTGAAAGATGGGATAATTCAGGCCGTGGGTAAGAATGTAGGGAATGGGATTGTTGGTAACGTGAAGGATTTGGCGGGAATGTACGTGATGCCGGGATTGATTGATGCTCACGTGCATATCGCGAATGATCCGAAAGAGACGCAGGACGATCGAGCCAAACACTTGAAATATTTCTTGCGTCATGGGATTACTTCTATCCGGGATGCGGCGGGTGATGCCCGTGTGTTACGGGATTTGAAAGAGGGAGTTCAACAGGGAAAGTATGAGGGACCCGATATATATTATGCCGCTTTTATGGCTGGTCCTGCTTATTTTGAGGGGAATGACCGGGAGAAAAGTATGGTGGAAGGTTGGCCGGAACCTTATGCTCCTTGGATGCAATGTATCCGTCCGGATTCTGATTTGGATCAAGTCATGAAAGAAGCAAAAGAGTGGGGATGTACGGGAGTGAAGATTTATGGCGGATTTGATCGGGAGGCTTTGTTGCCATTGGTTAGGAAGGCTAAAGAGCATGGATTGCAAGTGTGGGGACATGCCACTTTGTTTCCTGCTAAACCGTGGGATGTGGCAGATGCCGGGGTTCAAGTGATTTCTCATGCTTATATGTTGGAGTGGGAAGGAGTATCCGAGGAGTTAAGTGGTAATATTTTTGAAAATTACGAGAAATTCTACGATAAGATCGATCATGAGAAGATGTCTGTTGAACGTTTTTTACAGACTGTAAAAAAGAAAGGGCTTATTTTTGACCCGACGTTATTTTTGTGCATGGAGAATAAGATGGATTGGGCGACTCGATTCGTGAAGCGAGCGAATCAAATCGGGGTAAAGATTTGTGCGGGTACCGATTACGTTAATGATTTGAATCGTCCTTTCCCTTTCCTGTTTGACGAGCTTGACCTTTACGTGGAGAAATGCGGATTTTATCCGATGGAAGCTATATTTACGGCAACTAAGGTTGCGGCAGAGGTTTTAGGCGTTGGTGATAAGGTCGGAACAGTCGAGGTCGGGAAACAGGCAGATCTGTTGATACTTCCCGAAAATCCGTATGATGATATCAAGGCGTTACGGAAGATAAGCATGATAATAAAAAGTGGGGAAATTATTTAAGTAAGTATGAATCATTAATATAAATTGCATATGGAAAAAAATATTTATTTTTTGATATTTATTTGTTTTAGTATATTGTATGGATGTACAGATAAACAAGATGGACAACAAGTTCAAGATAATGAGACTATTTTGAAGTATGATGGGAGCAATTCTATTGCTCATTCATTTATAAAAAAAATAGAGGAGAATGAGACTAATTTAAATGACATTTTAAGTAACTCTAAAATATTATTGTTTGATTACGCAATGCGTGGGTTTAACAGTAGTAATGAGTTATTTTATGCAATACCAATTCAAGATACGGGCCTTGACAGTATTAGTGAATATTTAATGATGAAGTTGGATGCAGTTAATGAACCTATCGAAAATGAAGGCTATAAGGGACTCTTAGTTGTGAATAAAGATTTTGTCCTTTCAGCATCATTATCCCAGGATATTAATGCTGTTTTAGTGTTTTTAATGTGGAAAGATGGTGGATTGGACATTGATTCTGAATTGTATAATCTTATTTTGAAATTGAATTTTAAGAAAGGAAATCAGATAAATTCTAGATCTTTTGAGAATTATGGATCATATACATGTGATGTTAATTTTGAAATTGACTATTCATTTATGTATGGCGAAAGTGTAAAAGGTAAGAAAGTTTCGTGGTATGAACTGAGGAGTGCATATGATAAAGCTGAACGGTGGGTCCTAACTCATGATGATAATTATAGGGAAAGGGTTGGTCATATAAATGTATCAATAGATACGAATCGATTTTATTTTTTGATATCAGCACCACAGTTTTCTGGGCCAGAAGAAGTTGAGAGTATGGTAAATGCAATTATGTGGGACGTTGAATATAATTTGAATGTGAAATATGCTGGTATAAATTTAAATATTTTATATATGATAACAACGGGACATGGACCAAATTCTGGGTCAGGCTCGGGCTCTAATCCTGGCACGAATCCAGGTGACTCTTATCCACCTATTATTCCTTGGGAACCTGCTAAACCCGGTTTCCCGGAGGATAATCAATTAGATATTCATAGAAGAATATTACGTGTTGGTTTTAGAGGTTCAAAAGCATTTCAAGATAGCTTGTTTAAAGGTGATAGTCTTGCGGATTCAAGAGAATACAGATCGTTAGGTAAATCTTATATTCATGCTTTAGTAGAGCCAGGACAAACAAAAGCTCAAGTACAATCTGCTATGGGAGAATTTTTTAGAGAACAAATGGATTTATATTTTGAGAACGGCAATGTTGTACATCTTGGAATGGCTTTGCATCCTATTATAGATTCGTATTGTCTTGGGCATGACAAAAAATATTGGTTTGATAACCAGTGGCATACTGATGTAATTCATTGTTTTGAAGAAACTTTTAAACTTTATGGTAACGAAGATGCTGCAATAAGTGCTCTTGAAGTATTATTTCAGTATGTTATGGTTGAGGGACAGAGAGATGTATATGCTTTATTCAATCAATGGTTATATAGTAGTTATTATGGTCCACTGAATCCGTATAATATAAAGTATTAGAAGATTTTGAAGGTGAAATTTTGCAATAAGAAAGAGATAGTTCTATTGATGAAATTGTCTCTTTCCTATTTTCACGAAACAGTATTCTTGTCGATTGCTCTCTAGCAATCTTGATGGGGTTTGCGTTTGTTTTGTTGGAGGTGATTCCCAGGGAATTTTAGCTCAGTTTGTCGTGGTGGATAGATTGCTTGTTGTTTGAATTGGAATAAAAAATATGGATTTATACTGTTGAGTATTTTAAATTCTTTTTATTGTTTCTTGAAAAACTTCAGTTTGTAATTTGGTTATAACTGATTAAATGTGCAATGATTTTCGTTTATAAACGAAAATTGTTATTTTGGTGTGTAAGATTTAGGTTATGAACGAAAAAATAGGCATGCTTGGGAGGTACAATTTGAGGGATTCCCCAAATTTGTTGTATCACTTGATGATCTCCTGATGTTGTGTTTAATAATTGGCTTTATGGTCCTTATGGACCTAAAAATCCGCAAAATATGAAGAAATGAAAAATATAGTATTAGTAATGTATCTTTTTTTTCTTGCTTCCTGTGCCTGTTATTATGAAGATATACGTCGGGAGGGGGAGATGTTGAATCCCACGTCTTACGTTTATGATTTTCCAGAAATGGAAGTACGAGAGGTGTTGGATTCTTGTTTTGCTTTATCCACATCGCGATTTCCTCCTGATGCTAGGGGAAAATATCAGATGGGATTAAAATCTCTTTCGCATGTTTCCGGAGAATTGTTTAAAGAAGCACCTATTTTGTACTTTCGTAAGAAAAACGAGAAGATTTTTCCTGTTTCAAGGAACTTGAAATCATACGTGTTTAAAGATCGTAAAGGACGTTTTTTAGATGCGTATGCGGAGTATGTGTTAAGAATTGATTCTGTTGCATTAAAGAAAACAAGTGTAAGTGTTTTTTTGCACAAAAATTACGTGACTATAGGAAGGAAATTGGGACTAAATCCTATTTCGTTGGGTATAACAGTAGATCGTAACAAAGATGTGCCTTCCAGCACGATAGAGGAATACGAGATATTAAAATATATAGGTAATAAATTGGGACAAAAAGGAATGCCTCCGATTCACTATCCTAAAGCGTTGACGAAAGAAGAGATATTGGAGCATTTTCACGATGGATCCTCTTTAAGCTTCCCTTTCACGGAGAAGGATATTTACGGATGGTAGTGTAAAATGATATGAAATCTTCATGAAATATTGTGATCGAAAAAGAAGAAGTTTTCCGAATATAACTTTTCGGAGAACTTCTTCTTTCGAAGTAAATAACGTCTGTATCTTTTATTTTTTCCCTTTACTTCTTTTCCCTTTTTTCCGATCGGGGGCGGCATCTCCACGGCGTCCTCGTCTAAATTTGCGTTCGGTTTTACCCAGACGACTCTCTGGGGCTTTGGAAGTCGTTGGTTTGGAGGTTGTGCTAGCATTTACGCTTTCCGCGAGGGCAAAGTCTAGTTGGCGGGCAACAAGGTTTGCTTTAGCTACTTTCACGAGTACCTGGTCTCCTAATTGGTATACTTTCCGGTGATGGCGTCCCACGATGCAGTAGTTTTCCTCGTCGAACTCGTAGTAATCGCCTTCCAGTTCGTTGATGGCGACGAGTCCCTCGCATTTCGTGTCATTCAATTCCACGTAGAAGCCCCATTGCGTGACACCGGAGATGGTTCCCATGAAATTCTCTCCGAGCTTGTCACTCATGAACTCGACTTGCTTGTATTTGATGGAAGCTCTTTCCGCGTTGGCTGCTATCTGTTCCATGTCGGAACAGTGTTTACACATCTCCTCGTATTTCTCGGCGTTGGCGGAACGTCCCCCGTCAAGATAGCGTTGTAGCAACCGGTGGGTCATCACGTCCGGGTAACGACGGATCGGGGAGGTAAAATGCGAATAGTAGTCAAAAGCCAATCCATAGTGCCCCACGTTCACGGTTGAGTAGACGGCTTTTGCCATGGTACGAATAGCTAAAGTTTCAATCATATTTTGTTCCGGACGTTCCTGTACATCTTCCATTAATTTATTCATGGAAGAGGAAATCTGGCGGGGGGTACTCGTGCGAATCCGGTAACCGAATTTAGCAATGAAGCGGCCGAAATCCTCCAGTTTCTCGCTGTTTGGTTGTTCGTGGATACGATACACGAAGGTTTTGGCTTTCTGATTTTCTTTGACTTTACCGATTCTTTCGGCTACTTTCTTGTTGGCGAGGAGCATGAATTCCTCGATCAGTTTGTTCGCCTCTTTCGAGCGTTTAAAATAGACTCCCGTGGGTTTCCCGTTTTCGTCAATGTCGAAGCGCACTTCAATCCGGTCGAATGCGATAGCCCCGTTCTGGAACCGGGCGGCCCGGAGTTTTTGTGCCAGATCGTTGAGTGTTAATATCTCTGCTTTGTAATCGCCTTCTTCCCCTTCGATCATGGCCTGTGCCTCCTCGTAAGTGAAACGACGGTTGGATTTGATGATCGTTCGTCCGAACCATTGTTTTACGACCTCGGCATTCGTGTTCAATTCGAAGACTGCCGAGAAACAAAGTTTTTCCTCGTCGGGGCGTAGGGAACATAACCCGTTGGACAGGTGTTCCGGCAACATCGGGATCGTGCGATCTACCAAGTACACGGAAGTTGCCCGCGCGTAGGCTTCTTTATCCAGCACGGAATCGGGTGTCACGTAAAAACTGACATCGGCGATATGCACGCCGACCTCGTAATTTCCGTTTTTCAGTTTTTGAATGGAAAGGGCATCATCAAAGTCCTTGGCATCTTTCGGGTCGATCGTGAATGTCGTGATCTCCCGGAAATCTCTCCGGTTTTTTATTTCTTCTGCCGGGATGGCATCTTTTATTTTCTTGGCGGCTTTTTCCACTCCCGCGGGAAATTGCACGGGGAGTTCGAATTCGGCCATGATGGCGTTCATCTCCGTGTCGTTGTCTCCGGGGGTGCCGAGGACTTCCAGTACTTTCCCGATCGGGTTCTTCTGGTTCTCCGGCCATTCCGTGATTTTCACGATAGCTTTTTCCCCGTCTTTCGCCCCGTTCAGTTCGGCGAGGGGAATGAATATGTCGTAGGGTAATTGTTTTCCCGTGGGGACCAGGAATGCGTAGTGCTTGGAACATTGAATGATCCCTACAAAAGTTTCTTTTTTGCGTTCCAGGATTTCCACGACTTCGCCTTCCGGTCTGCGTCTTGCACTCCGGGCGTATACCACTACTTTCACTTTGTCCCCGTTCAGCGCGTGGTTCAACCCTACCTGCGGGATGAAAATGTCGTCCTTACACTCGTCCGAAATCAGGTAAGCGGTTCCCTTGGCGGTGAGGTCTATAATTCCGGTCACGTAAGTCGTGTTGATTTTGAATTTGAATTTCCCGGTGGACTCTTCCGTGAGCATTTCATCGTTTTTCATCTCGTAAAGAACCGTCGTGATCAATTGCTTGGCATTCATGTTCTTGATACCTAATCGCTGGGCTAGTTCTTTATAATTGAAATATTGCTCGGGGTTACCGGAAAATATGTCATATAACAATCGGTGTAATTCTTTCTTACCGATATCTCGCGTGCTTTTCTTTTCTTTTTTTGGCATAATATATATCATAAAATACGAGGAGTTGACGATAAGGTCGTCGTCCTCACTTGAATAAGATTACTAATGTAATGTTTTTTTTCGTATATTAGTAAATTCGGTTTCAAAATCTTGGTTTTTCTTTTTACGTTTGTTCTTCCAAACCTCGATGATTGCCGGGAGAATGGAGAGTACAATAATCAGGATGATCAATAGTTTTAGGTTGTTTTGTACGATTTCCAGTCCCCCGAAAATGTATCCGGTATACGAGAATAAAACCACCCAGATGGTACCTCCCGTAATATTATACAAGGCAAAATGTCGATAACTCATGTGTCCCATCCCGGCCACGAAAGGAGCAAAAGTACGGATAACAGGTACGAATCGGGCCAAGATAATTGTTTTTCCACCGTGTTTTTCGTAAAATTCGTGAGTTTTCGTCAAGTAGCTTTGTTTGAATATTCTGGAATTCGGGTTGCTAAATAGTTTTACCCCGAAAAATCGGCCTATGGTATAGTTGGAAGCATCTCCCAAAATAGCGGCGGCAGCCAGGATTAGTATGGCCAGATGTACGTTAACATCGTTGTTCGGAAGTGAAGCCAACGCCCCGGCCACGAATAACAGGGAATCCCCCGGGAGAAAAGGCGTGACAACCAATCCGGTTTCACAGAAGATAATGATAAATAAGATCCCGTAAATCCACATGCCATACAAAGCAACCATTTCTGTCAGGTGTATGTCAATGTGAAGGATAAAATCAACAAGATAATGAATGTATTCCATAAATAATTTAGTCGTGAATCATTCTGTAAAGATAAGAAAGGGGAGATGTGTTCTTGTTACAATTCGATTAAATTATTTTCGGGCAACAAAAAAAGCTGTCCCGTGAAGAACAGCTTTTCTTGTTTTGAGTTTATATCTTTATTTGATCAGGCCTTTGTCGAATTTTTCTTTTACCTTGATCAACATGTCGTTCGTCATGCTGGTAAGGTCGTATTTCGGGGCCCAACCCCATTCTTGACGGGCGCAAGTGTCGTCCATGCTGTTCGGCCAGCTGTTGGCGATAGCTTGTTTAACCGGGTCAATTTGGTAATCCAGTTTGAAATCGGGCATGTGTTTGCGAATCTCGGCAGCAATTTGCTCCGGTTCGAAACTCATGGAGGCGATGTTGAAACTGTTCCGGTGTTTCAACTTGCTGGGATCTGCTTCCATTAATTGCACTACTGCATGTAAAGCATCCGGCATGTACATCATATCCATGTAGGTACCTGCTTCCACGTTACAAGTGAAGGAACCTTTGCGGATAGCGTCATAGTAAATTTCCACGGCGTAATCGGTAGTACCGCCGCCGGGGAGAGTCACGTAAGAAATCAATCCCGGGAAACGTACGCTTCGGGTATCAACCCCAAACCGGTGGAAATAATAGTCGCTTAAAAGTTCTCCGGTTACTTTGCAAACCCCGTAAATCGTGGTATTGGAACGTTGTAAGGTGTCCTGGGGAGTTTTATCCTTGGGGGTGTCGTTACCGAAAGCCCCGATAGAACTCGGCGTGAACACGGCGCAATTGTTATCTTTGGCAATGTACAAGGAGTTGGTTAAAGCCCCGATGTTGATATCCCATGCCAGTTTCGGGTTCTTCTCTCCCGTGGCGGATAACAAAGCGACCAGGTTGAAGATCGTATCAATGTTATATTTTTTCACGATGGCACTGAAACCCTCCCCGTCAAGGGCGTTCAATTCCTCGAAGGGACCGGCTTCTGCCAATGCTTTACATTTTTCTGCACTGATATCAGCGGCTACCACGTTAGTCTCGCCATAGATAGATCTCAAATAGGGAACCAGTTCGGAACCGATTTGTCCCCCTGCACCAACGATTAATATTTTTTTCATCTCTATTAGTTTTTGTGATGAATGATGTTACTTTTTCTAGTTATAGATTGTAGCGCGAAAATAACTATTTTAGAATCTTTGCGACTAACAAATGGAATATTTTTTTGCCTTTTAACTGAAAATTTGTTCGTCAGAACGGGGTTCTGCTTCATAATATTCATCTATTTGAAGGTTAGGTGCTTTGTAGGCGGCCACGGCGAGTTGATCGCAGCGTTCGTTTTCGGGGATGTTGGCGTGTCCTTTTACCCAGATAAATTTTACGTGATGTTTGCGATAGAGCGCCAGGAATTTTCGCCAGAGATCGGGATTTTTCTTTTTCTTAAACCCCGTTTTTTCCCAACCGAACACCCAACCTTTCTCCACGGCATCGACCACGTATTTCGAGTCGGAATAGATCGTCACGTTGCTCCCCTCGAAGCGCAGGGCGGCAAGCCCGATGATGACGGCGAGTAATTCCATGCGGTTGTTCGTGGTTAACCGGAACCCTTCCGACAACTCTTTGCGATGAGGTCCCGCCATAAGCACGACCCCGTAGCCTCCCGGTCCGGGATTCCCGCTAGCGGCTCCGTCCGTGTATATCGTGATGTTTTGTGGCATATCAATTTTTTTTACGGCGTAAAAGTAATTATTTCCTTTGATATTTTTGTCTTGCTTTGCTCTGGTATGAATAACCCTTTTTCAAGGAAAACACTTGGGATAAACTATATTTTTAAGCGACCATTGCCTCACGTCTAGGCCACCTCTAGGCGACTTGGCCGCCATTTAGCCGCCACCTAACCGCCACTTAGCCGCCATTTTAGTAGGGGATAAGCTTTTTTAACGTTTGCGAGAAATCAGTATCCCGGATCATAAAAGGAATAGCTAACAGGCTATTTCGATACCACGAGACAGTTCATCTCTTGTGTATTCCTTGTTTATCTCTTGTTTATTGTTTTTCGTCCCCGGTGAAATATATTTTTTACATTTTACCGCGACAAATCATCCCAAGGACTTTAAGTGCTTTATGGATTAGGGCGAAAGCGTTTTTCACGTGTTTACCCTAGTCTCGGATAGGGCGTGATATGGTTGTCAACCCTTATTTCTATTTGATCAGTGTTCTAAATGCAAGGGAAAAGGGATAAAACCGTGTGCTTTTCTTGTAAATTGTTAAAATATTCGTACATTTATATCGAGGAAACAACAGGCTTTGTGCGAGTCCTGATAAAATAATAATTATGATGAAATTGAATCGAATAGTCATGGCATGCTTGTTCACGAGTATTTTGTATGCTTGTGGAGAGCGGGTAATTGATTACCCGGCTTTTGAGATCAAGAATTCTTCCGGGTTGGAAATTACCCGGGTAGTGTTGAATGACACGGCCACGGTGGTGTATGCCGAGGCCTATACGTATCCCGGTGGTTGGGTACGGGTTGATTCCAGTATGTATATTCAGGCGGAAGGAAAGCAGTATCTTGTTCAGAGATCGGAAGGGTTGACTCTGAATGAACGTTTCGTGATGACTGATTCTGGGATGTGTTCCTTTAAATTATTTTTCCCCCCGATCCCGCGAGGGGTAAATACGATTGATCTTATCGAGGGACGGATGAATTTGGGTGGATGGCATGTCTGGGGACTTAATTTGAATCCGGAGATAGAGGTGGCCCCCTCTTCGATACAACGGGAAATGGAGGCTCGGACTTGGGAAGAAGCGGATGTTCTGCCTCCTGCCGAATTGAAGATGGGAAGGACGAGAGTAAAAGTGTGCTTGTGCGGTTATCGTGAATTGATGGATGGTCGGGATGTTGAAATTTTGGTCAGTGATTTGTTTTGCGGGGGAAGGGAATTCACGGAAAGAATTGACAAGGATTATAATTGCACTTTTGAGTTTGACCAGTATTCCACGACTTGGGTTTATTTGAGCAATGCGCTTTTTCGCACGTTGATTGTGCTCGCCCCGGGTGATGATGTGGAGGTATACGTGGATCTGCAGGAGGCAACCCGGCAGGCTTCCCGTTACCAGAACAACCGGATTAAGGCTCACCCGTTGGTTTATGTCATCGGGGATAGCAAGTATATTGCTTTGAATCATGCTTTGCAGAATTATTCAAGAGGAAATCAGTTTTTCCCGGAGTCTTTCTACAAGGATATAAACGGGATGAATGCTGATGAGTATACGGCATACGTGATGAAGCTTTACCGGGCTTCTCTGGATAGTTTGGCAAGCGATACGACAATCCCGTCCGGATTACGTCAGTATCTGGCAATTGGTATTAAAAGTTTTGCAGCCAGGTTTATTTGTGACGGGGGACGTAATTTAGAGAGTGCTTATCGAGAAGCCAATAGTATTGATTGGGATCAACGGGAAATAGATTTTGAAGCTCCGGTTTTCACGGATAAGCATTTTTCGATATTAAAAGAATTGGATCTGAATAATTTGAATGTTTTGTATTCCAGAGATTTCCCCTATAGTATAAATGATATTTTTTACCGGGTAAACACGTCGGAACGGTTGGAAAAAGTGCTGGGAACGAACAAGGGATTTCTGTTTGATTATTTTAAAATACAAGGTATATATGGTCAACTGGAAAACATGCAGCCGTTGACAAAAGAGCAACAAAAGAACTTGGCTTCTATTGATCCGTATTACACGCGAGTTGTCGAGCAGGTACAACGGCAGATCGAGGCTAAGGTGGCGGCGAGTAAGGAAGAGGCCGGTAAGCGTATTCGGGAGGTGCCGCAAGTTCCTGTTGAAAAATTATTTGACGCGATTGTGTCTCGTTATAAGGGAAAAGCGGTGTTGGTCGATTTTTGGGCAACTTGGTGTGGACCTTGCCGGAGTTCTATCGCCCAGTTTGAACCCAGGAAAAAAAGGTTCGAGAATGATGACGTCGTTTTCGTGTACCTTACGGGAGAGTCTTCTCCGCAGGTAAAATGGTTGGAAATGATTACTGGTATACAGGGAGATCATTATCGGTTAAGCGAGAGGCAATGGAACTATGTTTGTGATCATTTCGGGATAGATGGAATTCCTTCTTACGTGTTTGTGGATAAACAGGGAAAGGCCAGTTTGAGGGATGATTTTCATCAGATCGGAATAGAAACGGGGTTACGACAAGTGTTGGATTCTATTGGTAATTAATTTATAGAAGGCGGGGACGAAGCGACCTTTAGCTATAAAATTTAGAAAAAAACGAGAGTATCCTGAAAGTTTGTATTGACTTTTCAAGATGCTTTCGTTTTTATTATTGGGGGAATACCATTTTAAATTCTTTGTGTCCGGTTGCCTCGTCTGTTTGTTCGTCTACAATCTTAAAACCTTGTTGTTTGTAAAATAAGATGGCTTGGGTGTTTTCCGTGTAGACGTTTAGTACTAGTTCGTTTTTTAGCTTTTTTGCGTGGGCCATTAATGCTTGCCCGATGCCTCTTCTCTGACAGGAAGGTGCGACAAAAATAGCTGCCAGGTAGTCGCCCACGAGGGAAATGAATCCGGAGATTTTCCCGGTGGTGGTGTCCGTGTAGATATAAGTTTCACTTTGAGGTAAATATATTTCCCGCATATTATCAATTTTACTTTCCCAATAAGAACGGGGAATAAAGGCGTGCCCGATAGTGGAGGCTTCCAACCAGATGTGAAGAACGGACTCTTCGTCTTGTGGTTTATATGGACGGATCATGTTTATTTTTTTTGAGTTTTTAGAATCAAGGTACTTCTTTTTACACCGGGGGCCGTGGCTTCGAATGTAATTTCTCCCTCGTCTTCCCGACTTTGCACGATTGCAGTAAGTTGCCCGTGAAATAATTTCATCTTGGGGGTCTGGAAAGATTCAAGACTGGCGGGATTGCCGTTGGCTACAGCTTTGAAATTTCCTTTCCCGTTTACGGTAAACGAGATTTGGCGATCGTCATCCGGGCAGAGATTCCCGTCTTTGTCTACGATCCGAACGAGAATAAACGCGAGGTCTTGCCCGTCGGCGTGTAATTGTGTTCGGTCTGCCGACAATTCAATATGATGTGGCTTGCCCGCCGTGCGGACTTCTTTTTCGGCAACGGCTTGTCCCTCGGAGTTATAAGCAACAACTCGTAGGGTACCGGGTTCGTAAATCGTGTTCATCCACATCAGGCGATAACGTTTTTGACGGGTAAATGCTTGTCGATCTTCTTTATTTTCGGTGTTCCCCGCTTTCACGGAGGAATTTTTAGTTACTTTTCCTTGGCTTTTCCCGTTGATGAATAGCTCTGCCGAGGGGTAGTTCGTGTAAACGAAGACGGGGATCGTGTCTCCCTCTTTTCCGGGCCATGTCCAATGCGGTAGCACGTGTAGCGTCTCCTGATCCGGGTTCCAATGACTGCGATACAGGTAGTAGCGATCTTTAGGAATTCCGGCCAGATCAATGATCCCGAACAGGGAACTGTGACTGGGCCAATTCGTGTAGTAGGGCGTGGGTTCCCCCAGGTAATCGAATCCGGTCCAAACGAATTCCCCGATACAATAGGGGTAATCTTCGTGCCGAATAAAGTCGTCTTCCGGCAGGTTCGACCAACCGCAATGTTCCACGTCATAAGAAGAGCTTTGATGATCATCGTACGTGTGCATGGAGCGTCGTACGACTGGGAATTTGTATGCACCTCGTGAGCTTATCGTGGAGGCGGTTTCCGTTCCAAGAAGAAGGGGTTGCGGTAATTTGCGGTAGTTTTCCGGATACATGAATGGGCGATAGTTAAAGCCTGGGATGTCCATGACTGCGGCGAAATTGTTGTTGATCACGGCAGTTGGATTATCCATCCCTTGGGTTACCGGGCGTGACGGGTCTTCCCGGTGACAGATATTTTGCAGGCGTAAGGTTAGTTTAGCCCCGGATTCCGATGCTTGTTCAATAACTTCGTTGCCGATGCACCACATGACGATGCTGGGGTTATTCCGGTAATGACGGATCAGGTTGACCAGGTCTTTTTCTACCCATTCGTTGAAATACAAGTGGTAGCCATTTTGACATTTGGCGGCTTGCCATTCGTCAAAACTTTCGGCCACGAGCATCATTCCCATTTCATCGCAGGCGTTGACTAATTCGGGGGCTGGCATATTATGTGACGTCCGGATGGCATTACACCCCATGTCTTTCAGTAACCGGATTTGCCTGCGGATGGCGGCATCATTCACGGCCGCACCCAAGGGACCTAAATCATGATGATTGCAGACTCCTTTGAATTTTACCGGTTTCTCGTTGAGTAAGAATCCTTGGTTTCCCCATGCCAGTGAACGGATGCCGAATCGTGTCGTGTAAATATCTTTCAGCATTCCGTTTTCGAAAAGTTCCGAGGTGGCGGTATACAAGGCGGGATTTTCCGTGTCCCAGCATTGGGGCGAAGGGATGATGAAATCTTGTTTGAACGTGTCGTCGTCATAGAGCGTTAGTTTGTCTGTTCGGGTGGCCACGGTCATTCCCGCCGGATCGTGAATCGTGGTAACAAGCTGGTAGGCTTCTGGCTTTTGTGTCGCGGGTTTTATGATTTGACTTTGAAGGTGTATGCGGGCGAACTCTTTTTTCACCACAGGGGTGTTTATGCGTGTACCCCAAACGGGAATATGGGCTTCTTGGGTGACGATAACATGCACGTTGCGGTATAAACCGGCTCCGGGGTACCAGCGGGAGGATTCGGGCAGGTTTTCAAGGCGTACGGCAAGTGTGATTTCTTTCCCGGGACGAATGAATGGAGAGATGTCGAAGTGAAAGGAGTTGTATCCGTTGGGCCAACAGGCAACTTCTTGACCGTTAATGTATACCCGGGCATTACTCATCGCTCCATCGAAAAGAAGTGAAACCCGTTTGTCGGGAGTGTGATCGGGGATGTTGAATTTTATCCGGTACCAACCGACTCCCACGAAAGGAAGGCCGCCTGTTCGCCCGGCGTGTTCCGTGGGTGCGGTTTGTCCGTCTTGGGTGATAGCGACGTGTTGCCTGTCATTGCGGGAGGAGAACGGGCCATAAATGGCCCAATCGTGAGGGACGGAAACTTGCTGCCATTGGTGATCGTCAAATTCCGGTAATTTACTATCGGGGTGATCTTCTCTCGTGAACTTCCAACCTTTTTGGAGTAGGAATTCATGACGTACTTGTGCGTTCAAAGTAAACCCGGAAAGGATAATAATAAGTAAAAATAGAGGGCCGATCTTTTTCATAAACAGACTATTTAATTGAAACAAATATAGATAAATAAATCTTATTTTGAGATTTTTTTTCTTTTTATGGTTTAATGTATCAGTTTTCGAAAAAAAGTTTGTACCTATGTAATGAATTATTTGGGTTAAACGTAGATATTGGGAGGGGAATGCTTGTTTGAATGTTTGTTGCAATCATTAATAGTGACATGGAAAATAAAGTAATAGATTTCGTGTCTCTCGAACGTTTGTTTGAGGTCATCCCGATGACTGACGATGAAGCGGAAGTTTTCGAGAGATATACTTGTGATTATGATTTTACTTCTGTTGAGGAGCAGGGGCCGGAATGGATTTTTTCTCTGTTGAGCGTGATGCGGTCCGAGTTGGCCAGGGATGAAATAGGGATTGAAGATTACGATCTTTTGAATCACGTGTTTATTCGTATTCTGGAATGGTTGCTCGAGGGTTCCGGTTATTTGAAGTACTATGACGGCGTGAAATTGAATGACGCACGTATGCAAGTAGAGCGTTTTCTGGATGAGGCTATCGCGGGGAGAGAGGCCGCCCGGTTAATTCATGATGGGGATGACGGGAAGTATATCATGGAGAAGTTGGGAAAGTTGACAATTTCCGGTTATTTATATAAAAAATCATTGGTATGGATCACGATCTTGACGATCGTGCGTCTTAGTTCCAAGTTACATCTTTTGCCGGTGCAGGGACTTGTGCTTCTGGTATATCACACGTTGAACAAGAGTTGTCCCAAGATTTTGGATTGTTTTAATGCACGGGTGAAATTGGTAAGAGAACGGGATGATAAATTATGTTTTGACGGGTATTCGGAAGATCAGCTTCGGGAGACGGTATGGATTCTGGGAGCCCGTATTTTGCTTGGAGAGTCCGTACAGGAAGAACTGGCTTGTTTACGCTCGATGTTTTTCAGATACTTGTATGTTTTACTGGATAAGGAGGAAACGTCCATTCGTGAAAATGCTTTTAATTCTTTGCTATTCAATCAGAAGACGGCATTGTTTGCTTGGGAGGATTTGTTGACCTTCTCTATCCCTGAGCTGGCGGAAGCGATTGCCGGGAAAACGATGGAAGCCTTGAGGAATTGTCAACGAAGATTATTCGAGGGGTACGGGCAGGTATTGGTGGAAAATAAGGCCATAACGATAAATTCGCCTGGGGTTTCTAATTTTGTGCCTTTGTTGGACGTGGAAGGAGTTGCTTTGCGTGTTGGGACTGGGCGTGATAAATTGAACTTCGAGGAGGAACTCACGGCTGTGGTAAACTCATGGAGAAGCGTGTATGCTGATTTTTCCGATGAATTGAAGAAAAATATCATACGCAAGCGACGCCCGGTAGAAGGAACTGTTGTGAATATACGTGTAAAGTTGGTGTATAACATGAAGCCGACCTTGGCCTTCGTGTCGATCGTGGACGATCAGTACGAAGGGGACGGTGCGTTGCACGTGAGTCAGATCACGCGGGCTAAACTAGATAGTTTGGAAGATATACTTCAGCCTGGAGATATCATGACAGCCACGGTGATTGAGGCAGAGGACGGGCGACTCCGGTTTTCCATTTGGGAGCAATTGGGGCGGTTTTCGGTTGGAAACGTGCAGGAGGGAGAGCGTTGTAACGCTCTGCTGTTGAACGAGCGGAATGGTATATTAACGTGGCTTGCAGAAGCCGGTTTTATCGTTTATACCCGGACTTCGGAAATGTTTGACGTGGAAGAGGGCGATTATTGTCTGTTGGAGTTAATTCCTGTGCCTTCGTTCGGTAAGATAAACGGTAATATTGTCCAGCTCCAAGCGGAAGGTTTTGATCGTTATGATGCCGTGGCACATCTGATACGCGGGTATGTCGAGAGTTGCAAGAAGGGAAAACAGGTAGAAGGGCCGGAGAATTTTAACACGGGTAAGATAGAGCGTTCCACGGATGTTTCCGGTAAATATGTGAGGGAATTGATCCGGTTATTACAACTTTACCTGACCCGGGAAGTGAATCTTCAAAACCTGAATCTGTTGTATTATCTCCGTTTGTTAGCTCACGTGTTGGGAGATAATCGACTGAAAGGGTATTACGAGTGTCTGATCAATCATTTGATCGTGAAGTACGAGTTTATCAGTGGAAATCTGCATGATATGGATCTGGGAGCACTGGAAAAAGATTTCCGCACTTTCCCGGCGTTGGAACCGCAATGGGCTATTGTGAAAATGCTCGCGTTGTATGGTGATGCTTCCCGGGCGAATGATATTGTTCGTTATTCTCATTCCGATAACGAGTATCTGGCTAAGGTGGCAAAGTTCGTTTTGGCCGGGGAAGTGAAAAGTGAGTCTTCCGGTGGGGCTTGTATCGTTCAGGATGAATTGTTGGATTTGTTACTTGGTGCCCAAGAGTCTGGTGTTATAACGGATAAGACTTGTAAGTTTAAAAATTCGATCGTTTATACAGACGGGGTACGGGGTGTTGATGTGGAAAAACAGATTGATTCGGTCATGCAGGATATTTGTGATTATCTGAATGATGAGGGAGGATTGATTTATATCGGGGTGAACAATAAGGGAGTTCCGGTCGGGGTACAGGCTGATTTGGATTATTTGTGTTGTAATCAGGATAAATACGAGTTATTCCTTCATAAAAGAATCGTGGAGGCTTTTGATAAGGAGATCGACAAGGCGATCAAAATAGATAGAAAACAATTTGGAGACAAGATTGTTTTTGTCCTTTCCGTACCGCCTTCGCATCAACTGGTTGAATATCACTCGACAATTTAGTGTGCAACCGGACGATTGCAAGAGAGGAGGTATTGAATAGATGGATCGAAAGAACCATGTGTCCAATGTAACTACTCCTTTTCATCGTAGAGTTTTGTTGCTGAACGAAGTTTGGAGGCCATGAAGTGAACGAGGGAAGGCGGGGAAAGAACTTTTATCCCCTCGGCGAAACCGAATATTTCACGTTGTAGTTCTTGGTTAATAACAACTTTTATCTCGAAAATGATATCCCCGTTTTTTAGCCTTTCCACGATTCTTTGGGATTTGTGTAAAGGTTTCGTTTCAACGTATGGAGCATTTTGGGGGTTGACTTGAAAACGAACCACTTCGGCCTTCGAGCCTCTGTTTTTGGTTACCCCGACAAGATCATCGAAAAAGGTTGTCAGGTCAAATAGGGTATTCTCTTTGTAGGTTTCTCCTTTGGCGATTTCGAGATGGTGAATCCGGTCAAGGGCCAGGTTTACAAGCGTGGAGGAACCTTGTCTGATGCCAAATACAAACCAGCGATTCCGGTATTCTTTTAACAGGTAGGGATGAAACATGAACGTGGAGGCCGAACGGGCCTTGAAGGAGCGGTATTTCATGGAGAGCACCTGTTTGTTGACAATCGCGTGATATATGACATCCAGGTAGTCGATACCTTTCAGGCTCTCGTTTTTCTCGAAATCGATGACCGGGATGGTTTTCTGGCGGGCTGAGGTCACGTGGTCTTCCAGTCGGTTGATAATATCCCCCATGTTGGCGAAGTACGAGAATCCCTTGAATTGACGTAACACTTCGACGGCCTCGGACATCACGTGCAGGTCTTGCTCGGATAAGGGAGTATTCGTGATACTGTAATTTTCGTCCTCGTATTTGTAGTATTTGTTGTCATATACCACGATCGGAGCATTATATCCCAGTTTTTCACTACGCATGACCTGTATATCCATTTGAATGGTGCGGCGGCTGATTCCTTTAGAGATCCCTTCATATTCATCCAGGGCATCGGAACACGCGTCAATTAAATCTTCAAGGGTCCATCGCCTGTACTTGTTGCGAAGACAATTATCTATTGTTTTATAGCGAATTAGGGCATTCCGGTTTGCTGGCATGAGGATGAGATTAAAATTATTTTTTCAAAAATATGAAAATTATTTTTGTTGCGCAAAAAGATTGCGCACCCGTGCATGCATCTTTGTCGTGTAAAACGAAAAAAGATACAATTATGAGGTTCAATTTTACAAACAAGGGAAAAGATACGACCGTGAATTACATGGGTGCGAGGGCTTACAAGATGACCCCGGAAATGGAATTGTATTCTACCGTGGTAACTTGTGTCGTGGATGATTCTTATTACGAATCAAACGCTGACAGGATAAACCGGATCAAAAATCTGATCTCAAAATGCCGTCCGGAGTTCGTGGCTAAACTGGCCGTGTACGCTCGTACGGAGATGAATTTACGTTCTGTTCCGGTGATTTTGGTTGTAGAATTGGCAAGATTGTATTCCGGGAATGAAGTTGTGAAGCGTGCCGTATCGGGAATCGTGAGACGTGCCGATGAAATTACTGAGGTCCTGGCGTATTACCAGGTGGCCAACGGACGTGAGGGGACGAAAAAACTGAACCGTTTGTCAAAGCAGGTACAAAAAGGATTGATTGAGTCGTTTAACCAATTTGACGAGTATCAATTTGCCAAATATAACCGGGAGACGGCAGTAAGTTTGCGGGATGCCTTGTTTCTGGTTCACCCGAAAGCGAAGGATGAGGCTCAACAAGCTATATTTGATCGAATTGTTTCCGGTAGTCTGGCAACTCCCTATACCTGGGAGACGGAATTGTCCGAGTTGGGTAAGATGTCGTTCGGAAACGAGAAGGTGCGGGCTATGGCTGTTTCTGAAAAGTGGGAAGAGTTGTTAGCGAGTGGAAAATTGGGATATATGGCGATATTGCGGAATTTACGAAATATCGTGATGAAAAGTTCTTCCGTGGCGTTGGATATCGCTTTGGATGTTTTGACAGATAAAAATAGAATCAGGAGATCAAAGCAAATGCCTTTTCGTTATTTGTCGGCTTTCTTGGAAATAAATAAGTTGACCAAAGAATCTTCCATGTTTGAAGAGGAAAAGGCCAAAATCAAGAGAACGTTGTCAGCTTTGGAGCAGGCGTTGGTTGCCAGTTGTGACAACATTCCCGTGTGTGGGGGAAAGACTGTGATATTGTCTGATAATTCGGGGAGTATGTACGGTGACCGGGGAGGAAAATCGTTGGTTTCGGCCATGAGCGACCGTAAATCGGCGGATATTGCCAACCTGTTTGCCGTGTTGTACTGGAACAGGTGCAAGGATACTTACGTCGGTTTGTTCGGCGATCGCCTGGTGGATGCCGGCTTGGATCGTTCGGTGAATGTATTTGAGAATTTCAACATCATTAACCGTGCCGCCAAGAAATGCGGACCGTCGACAGAACGCGGGATATTCGATTACATGGAAAGTTTGATCAAGTCGAAAAAGATCGTGGATCGGATTGTGATATTTTCGGACTGTCAGGTCGGGACGGGATGTAATTGGTATGATAGTAAGGGGCATCGGGGTGATTATTTTAATCGTCTCTTCCAGAAATACTTGCAAATCAACCCGGCTGTGAAAATCTATACGATTGACTTGCGGGGATACGGGAACAGCATGACGAAAGACGATGGGAACGTGATTTTGGTAAGCGGGTGGAGTGAAAAGATCTTTGATATGATATATTACATCGAGCAGGGATCATCCGTCGTGAATGAAATAATGAAGATCGAGTTGCAAAAAAATCAAGCTACGCAAAAAGAGTGCGTACCGGGATGCTAATTTTGTATGGTCAACATGAAAGTTCTTTGAATTAACAGTATAAAGCAAGTGCCGTAGATAAGAGTTACTTCGCATTTACGCCCGTGTCGCGGGTTCGATTCCCGCCACTCCCTCGATGAATTAATTTTACGGGAGTGTAGCTCAGTAGGATAGAGCAGGATATAGTCTTTTCTCGTTTGTTGCCTTGCTTTTTAAGATACAGGACAAGTGCCGTAAAAAAGAGTTACTTCGGTAAAGATGTAAATCTGTGTGGGTTCAAATCCCACTTATCCTTGTGATAATTAAAATAAACTTTTTTGCCTGTTGCCTTGTCTTTAAATGTAAACTAAACGTGGATGCCGTAGGGTAGAGTTACTTCGTTCAAGTGGTTATCGTGGGTTCGAATCCCGCACGGAACTTTACCCGCAGGTCGCTCCGCATATTAATAAAATTAGAGTTATGATAGAATTAAAAGGAAAATATAATCAAGATTGCAAGATTTTTATTGATGAGGTTGAAACGGGAGCCATCGAGCTGGTGCAAAATATTTTGAATAACGAGATATCCGCAGGTGTTCCGGTACGAATCATGCCGGATACTCACGAGGGTAAGGGGATTGTCATCGGGTTCACAATGCCTATGACGAAAATGGTTAACCCGAATTATATTGGTGTGGATATCGGTTGCTCGGTCACGACCTATAAGTTGAATAAACGAATTGAAAAAGAGCGTTTTCCTGTTTTGGACCATGCGATCAGGCGTTCGATTCCTATGGGAATGCATATCCGGAAAGAGAAAACCTTTGATGATTGGTGGGTGAAGGCTTATTTTGAAGAGGTGAATAAGAATATCGCCGCTTTTCAACAAGAGTGGACGCAACGATTCGGAGAGGAGAAGGATGCTATCGTTGTTGATAAAGAGTATATTGCCGGGCTTTGTAAAAAAATAAAGATCAGAGAGAATATTTTCTATTATTCCGTGGGAACACTGGGAGGAGGAAATCATTTTATTGAACTGGGGGAATCCACTAATGACGGGGCGCATTATTTGACGATACATTCCGGTTCAAGAAATTTTGGGTTGAAGGTTTGTAATTACCATGCCAAGAAAATGTATGGAACGAATATTCTCCCGGCGGAGTATCAGGAAGAATTTAAGTATATCACGGAGAATACGTTGCCGACAAGTGATATCCCGAAGAAGTTGGAAGAATTGAAACGTCGGTATGAAGTGGGTAAAAAAGAGCATCTGTTGGAAGGCGAGAATATGTATGAATATCTTGTTGATATGGTTATTGCCCAGACTTATGCGCAATTTAATCATAAAGTGATGGCTTGGGCGATATTTAAGGATTTGGGAGAAGATTATCAGGCCGAGGATGTTGTTTATTCAATGCATAATTTTATTGATACAACGGATTGGATTATCCGAAAAGGGGCTATTCGAGCTTATCAGGGAGAGAAAATGGTTATCCCGTTTAATATGCGTGACGGATTGTTGATTTGTGAGGGGAAAAGTAACCCGGACTGGAACTGTTCTGCTCCTCATGGAGCGGGAAGAGTTCTAGCACGAAGCAAGGCTTTCAAGACCTTGGACATGGATGAATTCACGAGAGAAATGTCCGGGATTTATTCTACTTCCGTCTGTCAACGAACGCTTGACGAGTCTCCGATGGCGTATAAGGACAAGGATGTGATCATGGAAGCAATACAGGATACGGCCGTGATTCTCGATACGATTAAACCGATTATGAATATCAAGGCGTTGTGAGGGAAGAGAAACAGAGATGTTTCTCTTCCTTTTTAGGGGGTGTAAATTAAACTGTGTCATCTTCATTTTTGACTCAACGGTCGGGGATCGGCCAAGCGCCAAGGGGGTGCACCAGCACTCCCGACGAGCGTAAAATTACCATAATTTAAACCTTTCTCCAAATTTAATAGCCAGTTGTTGAGCAACAGCCGCCCAATTCGGGATTGGCATGGTCCATTTTTTCCTGATATTGCGATAAGCCAGGTAAACTAGTTTTTCAA
>NZ_QUHC01000003.1:458938-460050 GCF_003479425.1 Odoribacter sp. AF15-53
CCTGATATTGCGATAAGCCAGGTAAACTAGTTTTTCAAGGGCGGTGTCGTGCGGGAACACGCCCTTGTTTTTTGTTACTTTTCGAATTTGTCGATGATACCCTTCCACGGTATTGGTCGTGTATATCAGTCTTCTGATAGTTGCCGTGAACTGGAAATATTCAGTTAGTTTCTCCCAGTTATCTTGCCATGATTTGATGACAATAGGGTATTGTTCACCCCATTTATCGTCAAGTTTAACCAGTTCTTCTTCAGCTGATTCTTTATTTACAGCTTGATAAACTCGCTTGAGGTCAAGCAGGAATTCTTTTTGGTGTTTACTACCCACGTGCTTGATAGAATTGCGTATTTGATGCACGATGCATAACTGGACTATAGCGTCGGGATAAACACTCACGATCGCCTCGGGAAAGCCCTTTAGACCGTCCACGCAAGCGATTAGTATATCTTGCACACCACGGTTTTGCAAATCCGTGAGAACTCCCAGCCAAAAGTTCGCTCCCTCGTTTTTAGAGATATACATTCCCAGTAGTTCCTTATGCCCCTCCTTGGTTATACCCAGCACGTTGTAAATGGCACGAGTCACGGCGTAACCTCTTTCATCTGTTACCTTGTAATGAATAGCGTCCAACCAAACGATCGGGTACACGGGATCAAGGAGCCTTGATTTCCAAGCTTTAATCTCGGGAAGAACCCGATCTGTTATAGAACTGATCGTTTCTGCCGATACCCTGTTTCCTAGATTCTCTTCCATCCAGTCACTTATTTCTCGGGTGCTATTACCAAGGGCGTATAAACCTATGATCCGATCGGCCACACCCTCGGCTAGTATAGTCTCTCGTTTTTTAATGAACTGGGGATCAAAAGTTGAGTTACGATCTCTAGGCGTGGATACCGTCACTTCTCCTAAAGGAGTTTGTACTTGTTTTTGCATTTTACCGTTACGACGATTACCCGTTTCTCGTTCTTCATCAGAGAGATGGGCTTCCATTTCACCTTCGAGTGCCGCGTTTAGTATACTTTCCAATAACGGGGCAAACGCACCGTCTTTACCTAACAAGGACTTACCTGATTTTAATTGTTCCAGGGCCTTGTTTTTGATGCTTTCGAAAT
>NZ_QUHC01000030.1:0-1919 GCF_003479425.1 Odoribacter sp. AF15-53
AACAGTCCGAAAGTTCAGGCATTACACCTGCTGTCTCCGTTTGTCCCTCTTCGATTTCTTCTATTGCTGGAATTGCTTTGTGCCCGTCCAAAACAACGAGATTGTCAAAGAAATCATCTATTGAATTTGCAACAAGTCGTGGCTCTCCAAAATTGAAGATTACATCTTGCATCCCCACAATAGGGTAAAGATAGATCTTTCCATTAACCAAGTCTATGGTAATCCGACCTTCATCGGTAGATTCCATAGCAAAAATAAGAATGCTATCAGATATAGCTCCAGCTTTTCTTAACTCTAATGTTTCGCCTTCTGCCGTATATCTGGGGTCATTCTTAAAATCCTTGTTATATTTGAATGGGAAGAAATCTTCAATTTCCACCTCTTGATATTTATTTATGCTTGCGGTCTGTTTCGTAGAACCTCCATTATATTGTAAATAGAACTCTTTCAGTCTTTCCGGCAAGGCATAACCCAATTTACTCTCTATTTCTTCAAAATCTTTGAGAGTAAGACTTTTTTGGCAATTTTCTAATTCTATTTTCATATTCATTCTTTTTATGGGCAGATAATGTCCGGTGGATAATCAATTTTCCGGAGAGATTTATCCGCTTGTTACCCACGTATTTATTCTTTATTTTTTCGATTTATATGTATATCGCTTATTTCTGCTTTTCCTCCAAAACAGAGTAATTCTTCCACATTCAGATTATCCAACACTGCATATACAGATTCTTTTGTCATACTTTTAACGCTTAACATCTTTACTTTTCTCAATTTTGGAGCATTTACAAGGCTTGTAATATCAACCAACTTATTTAACGTATCAATACAGACTTCAGCTAAGTTGTTTAGATTGGCTAAGTTGGGTATCTTAGTAATATTAGCTAACCAAATCAATTCGAGTTTTTCAAGTCCTGTGAGTGTACTGACGAATGAAATATCATCCAATTTGGATATTCTAAAAAGTTTCAGTTGGCGCAAAGTTCTAAAATCACTCAAAACAGTCAAGTCTATTTTTGAACTGTCACACCACAGAATAGACAAGTCCTTGATAAGCATTTGTTTTAAGAAAGACAAATCCTTATTTTTGACAGCTCTTAATTCTAACTTTCTCAACTGACTTAAACCTACGATAGCTTCAAGATTCTTATCTAATTTCCCAAGGAATAAGGATTGGAGATTTTTCAAGCGCAAAAGCCATTGGCAATCAAACACAGGCTTTCCACTCTTCAAATCCGCATCTATATGTAAATGTTCCAACTGGCTTGGCAAAGTATTGACAAAAGAAAAACCCCTTAAATCATAAATATCTAATGTCAATGATTTTAGATTTGACAAACTTGAAAGAATAGATAAGCCAGTATTCTTATATTCAAAATCGCCTATTACGATATTTTGTACATCAGGAACAAATCGCAGGAAATCCAGATTCCAACCATTGAAATCATCTCCATATCCAAATTTTTTGTCAGCCCCTCCATATACACGAAAAGAAATATCAGGACGTAATATAAATAAGCGATTCAATTTTTCGAGAACAGTATTAGGAATATAATCGCTTATTTGAACTCTCTTGATAAGTTTTTCCTCGCTTATTTGATGAATTATGGATTCAGTTACATCTTCAGCCATGTAACCATCTTCGGGATGTCTTGGAATTCTTCCAAAACTGCGAGGAGTAAATATTTCAATTTGTGTTCTAAACATATCTTTACTACGTGGGTAATGTTTGGTGGCTAACCGACCTTTTCTGGGGAGGTTTAGCCGCATGTTAATCGTCTTTATTGGATTGAATGTATTATTAAAGATACTTCGTCTTTTTGGTAATGATAAGTTTTTATTATACAAGATGTTTTTTGTAGTGATAAAAACACTTTAACCGATGCTTCACAATAGGGAGACAAAGAATCAAATAGGAC
>NZ_QUHC01000030.1:1929-2297 GCF_003479425.1 Odoribacter sp. AF15-53
GCTTCACAATAGGGAGACAAAGAATCAAATAGGACTAATTCAGTAGAATCCCATTTTACTTCAACTTCTTCTATCGGTTCTGCCCCAGTTACTATATCATTCTCCAGAAGTTTTTCCACCGTTAGATAATCGGGAGCATACTTCCAACGAATTATTAAAATTGCTCCATCTTTATTTACTATGCGTGTAGCCATCGGTTCATCTCCCATTACCAATAAGACATGATTGTCTATATAGATTTTCCCCAAGTAATCTGTTACGCTACATATAGCATTGTAGTTTTCTTGACCCTTCCATTGATGGGCATATTGTTGCTCAACAATGACAAATGGGCTTCCTGATGTTTCAATCCAATTATTCATATTTTT
>NZ_QUHC01000031.1 GCF_003479425.1 Odoribacter sp. AF15-53
ATTTGTTATTTAAGCAATACACAAAAATAGCATAATTAAGGGATATATACACAAAAATGTCTAAAAAATTCATTCCACCTCCAACGTATTTAGCTACATTTTCGCATAATTCACCAACACGAACATGTAGCTATTTAATATTTCCCCATAATTCACGTATATTTTAATTATAAAACAAGCATTTTGAATTTTCTTAAAACTTGATTATATCAAATTTTCATTCTATTCGTTTCTTTCTACTCAATTTATTTATCAAGTGATTTAAGTTCGAGATGCGTATAGCACCCGTAGGAATTTATGTTCGAGCAACCTAACCAGAATATATATGGTAACCAGTCCAAACCATTCACATAGAATCACCGGGTTAAATATTACTTCCGAGACCGTAATCCTTAAAACGCCATAACATATATATAAAGTAAAACAAATATCCACGATATTTATCTTCAACTCCGCACTTTTGAAACCTTTACAATATAACCAGTATATAAATATTGCAGAACATGTTAGATTAGTCAAGAATATCGGTATCACCCCATCCAAATCACTAAAGCTACTCGAAACAATCGGCAGAAATACCAATATCCCCCCGAGTACTATCGAAAGCGTGTAATTCAAATAATTCCTAGGGATGTGTTCCATCTAAAAAGAATTTAGAAGTACTCATTAACAGGTTGTTATTTAGGAATATTTCAAAAAGGATGAGTGTTTACTCATCCTTTCCCTTAAAAATAAAAAAAATTATTTCAAATTGTATATATCAGAACTGGACATGGCATATATTCTTAATAATCTTTTTGCATGTTTGAAAGTTTGATCCTTTTTATTATACATCAATTTTAAATTACTCTTTTGTATTTCATGAGAAAATTGATGAAGAAGTTGGATTGGAATATCATTTTTATCTGAAAATAAAAAATCAACGCCAATGATTTTACCATCCATATCAGAATGAAAAGTGAATACAATATTATTGAGATAAGAAGGAACATCTGTTGGTACACCATGTTCAATAAAAAATGGCGTAAACCACTTCTTGATAAGTTTAACAATAATGTTTTTATCGCTAAAATTTATCTTGTATCCATTTTCATGAGTATCATAATTCGCTGGAACATTTTTTATTTGAGGATTTATCGTTTCTATATAAATTCTCTGGTGTCCAACGTATTTCATATATACGGTACTATCGACTCGAATCTCAGTAGAATCAACTTTCTGAGCGACAAGTGCATTTACACTCAGAATAAATGCGAATATAAGTAGTATAAATTTCATATTTTCATTTTTTATTTATCACACACCTGTTTTGCTGATCGTAACAAATCATTAATTGAAGGTGTATATTTAACCGAATAATCATAAGAAGAATTTGGATATGTTCTACTAGTCTCGCCAAAAACAGTCGCCCAATGGTAAAATTCCTCATCGGTTAATGTACCATACTTTGCTCCATTTATAGTTATTTTATTCAGGAAAGCATAATACTCTGTTTCGTATTTTGATAAACCTGGGTAGATACAATAGAATCCATGCCCCGACTTTAGTACTTCATCCACATTTCCGCCATAATGAACAAAGGCAGAGATATCCTCATAGATTCTCTCTTCAAACTCTATCATATGGCGATTTTCTCCTAAATTGACTTTACCGAAGTAACGATGTTGATACATATGATATATTTCGTGTCGTAAAGTTTCTATGGTCATAGCATCTTTATCCCTAAATTTTAAAGTAGTATTATTTGCTGCTCCTGAAGCTCCTTCAAATTGAGTTCCTTCACCCATATGTGGATCATACTCTACTTTGTCAAAAGGAGCTTTTGTCTTTAAGTATTCAAAGATAGCTTTATAAGCACAATCATTTACTAATTCATTCATTAATTTATTGAAATCTGCAATATCATTTCCTAAACCATTTTTTTTGAATAATGCAGAGGTTTTATCATTCATCGAAGGAATATCTCCCGCTCCACCAGTTCCACTTCCTCCTCTACAACTTCCAGGACAAAAGTAACTTCCACAAAATGGACAAACCCATTGTACAGGAGGAGTAACAGGAGGAGTAACAGGAGGAAAAACAGGAGGAGTCGTACTATGTCCCCGACATTGCTCGATAGGCAAATGACATATGTTACAATAAGTAACCGTTACCTCCGGAATATC
>NZ_QUHC01000032.1 GCF_003479425.1 Odoribacter sp. AF15-53
CAAAATGGCGATTAGCTGCCGAACATTATGCACCAAAGATATAATATAAAAACAATAAGAATATGAAAGAAGAAAATTATCCAACTGGAGCTTTTGTAGCCTTTGTGTTATTATCACAAAATGAATGGGATATTAAAAAACTCATCAACGACTGCAAGGCAGATTGGAACATAGAAATTCCATATGACGGCAATGAAGAAGCGTTGGTAGCTGTTATGGGAGATGTTACACTTGCAGTAGCCATTATGCCTGCACCTGTTCCTAATCAAGAGGCGGAACATTATGCAGGAGCAAATTACATGTGGAAAGATGCAGTAGAAGTGACTAAAAGCCACAAGGCACATCTCATGGTTTCTGTATTGGGAAAGGATGCCAATCTATTGGAACGAGGGAAACTATTTACAAAAGTCGTTTCTTCATGCCTTAAACAAGAAAGAGCCATTGCTGTCTATACTGATGGAACTGTGTTCTATCCCCAGTTTTATTGTGATGTTGCATCTGTAATGCAGCAAGATAATGAAGCATTGCCTATATTGGCTTGGGTGTGGTTTGGCGTATATCGCACCGAAGAATGTGCAGGTATATATACCTACGGAATGAGAAAATTTGGTAAAGAAGAAATGGAAGTTTATGCTGCCAATGCCGATCTGAATGATGTTCGCGATTTTCTGCTTGATATAGTTACATATGTTTTAGACTGCGATGTAACTTTGAATGATGGCGAAACCATCGGATTTTCGGAAGAACAAAAGCTCAGGATTACCCTTAGTGATGCGGTTGCATTGGATGGAAAGAGTTTGAAACTTGAATATCCACAATAAGAAGGCGCATAACAAACGGATAAATCTCCTATAACAGTCGATTATCCGCCAAACATTATCGTTGTTTACATTAGAATCAAAGAAATGAGAACAATAGAAGATATGAAACTTGAATTATTGAGTGATGACTCAAACAGGTTTATACAAGCTCTAATAGATTATGACATAAATAGTAAAGATAAATATGGGAGTAATCTACTTCATTACTATATAATGAATTACAAGAGTATCGTACATCCCGCAGGTGTAATTATACCCGAATTTGTAAAAAAAGGGTTGGATATAAATGAAAAAAGGAAAGACGGACGCACTGCATTATATCTTTCTGTTCAATATCAGTTGAAAGGTATTTTTGAATTACTCCTGAATCATAATGCAGATATAGATATGCAAAATGCAAATGGTAATACTCCTTTATGGGAAGCTGTTATGCAATACAAGGGAGATGGCTTTTTTATCGAACACCTTTTGAAAAATGGAGCTAATCCCGATATAGAGAACAACAATGGAGTATCTCCTAAATCATTGGCAAGAACTATCGCAAATTATGATGTAAGAAGATTCTTTAACAACGATAACAAACAGCAAACCGACTGAACAAGTGGCACGCTGCCGGACATTATCAATAAAGATGTCTAAAAATGTAGTTTGTTTTTAACGGAATAAATAATATGGGAGTTTTTTTATCAATAACATATGATTTAAGGTGGGCTGGAAGTTTTGAAGCCAATGTGAAACAAGACAAAGTTGTAAACTATATAGCTACCAACTTGGGGGATATGATTTGGCAAGAGGAAATATCTAATCAGGTGCAAAGAATAGATAAACACCATATATCATTAGCTATTGTTTTAAGATTATTTCGCAGAGAAGATATTAAAAAAAATAGCTTAAAATCGTATGCTCGATATATTCAAAAAAAAGATATACTTAACATAGATCAAATGTTGGCTTTGGATGAGTATATAGAGTTGTCAGAAAATGAAATGAGATGTCAACTTTGCGATGCTGTTTTTAATCGTTTGGAAGAGATATTGATAAAATATAAGGAACGATTTCAAAATCTCGATTCCATAGTTTTAGTTCCGTTGTTAAGAGAACGAATATTACGAATTAAAAATCAGGAATTTACAGATAATTATTTTAAATCTAAATCGTTTACCGATGCAAAACGTGTCGAAGAAATAAAAAAGTTAATTGATTGCACAAAGTAAAACCATTGATAACAAGCGGATGAGCCTCCTCTGAAAAGGTCGGTTATCCGCCAAGCATTAGCATCAAATAAAAAAGAATGAAAA
>NZ_QUHC01000033.1 GCF_003479425.1 Odoribacter sp. AF15-53
ATTGATTTTTTCTATTATCTGTTTCATTACAATTTTATATGACACTAATGTCCGGCGGATAATCGAGTTTTTAGAAGATTAATCCGCTTGTTATAAACTCAATTCAATCGCTTTCCATTTCTTAGACTTCAATTTTTCTAAAGAGTGTTCGCTATATCCCTTTTTAGTAGCTTTTACAGGAATAAGCGTATAAAGAGTAACCATATCCTCTTTGTTATCATATTGATTCGCTGTATCAGAGTAGTTATAATCTACGACATAGAATCCAGCCAATTTCTCCGACCAAGAGATTGCGTTGAACCCTTTCTCTGTTTTGGATATAAAATCTCCATCAGAGAATGTTCTTCCGTTACGGACTTGGTTCGTCAATTCTTTCATTACCATATAAGGGAACTGTGTCTTCTCCATTTTAGAGTATGGATTCCAGCCAAACGGAAGCACAATAACAAACTCCACATAAGGCTGGGTATATTGGAAATTTCCTACACTGAACAATAACGAATTGTTGCCTCTATTAACAACCGCAAGCCTATTGAATACACCATTTTCCATTTCATTGAATTTGTTAGGAATAACTCTGCCAATATTCCAGTCTATATGTTGGGATATGCCACCACCTACTTCAGACCATACATAATCGTGGTTGATATTGGACAACGCACCCTTTTCCTTCAGAAAAAGGCTTATTTCGTTATGTCCACTACTAATAGACCAATCAAGAGGAGAAAAAAGTAGAGTTGTAGTAAGCCTATTTATATCCGCACCTTTCTCTATAAGATAGCGAACAATCTCAAAATGCCCTTTAGCGGCTACTTCATTCAAAGCTGCTGTTGTAGAACTTTCATAAGCATTTATATCTGCACCATTTTCTATCAATAGTTTGACTATTTCTAAATGGTTTCCAGACGAAGCACCCCATAAAGGAGAAAATAATCTATCTTTAATACAATTTACATCGGCTCCATATTGAATTAAAGTCTTGCAAATTTCATAAAAACCTTTCTTTGCAGCTCGGCATAAAGGTGGATGAAGCGTATATAAATTCTCATCATTCAAATCCAGATCTGAATGTTGGTCGAGTATATTCGACACTTCCTGCACGTTGTTATCGCCAACTGCTTTTTCCAGTTTTATATAAATTTCTTTATTATTCATCTATTGAGTTTATAATGTCTGGTGGCTAACCAACCTTTTCAGGGGAGGTTAAGCCACTTGTTAGCAACTTCTTATCGTCTTATAGATTATTTCAGAATATCCATTTGGAAATGATTTGGTAATACTTTCTAAAGCCCCATCGTCTTGATATTGGAATATATGAATTAAATCACTACCACTATTACCCTCAATATCATATTGTTTTACTTCAATATGTGTCAAAGCATTTTCTTTATAGATATAATTTTCTTCACGGCTACCATACTTACCACATAACTGTGACCGTTTCAACTTTCCGTCCTCGAAAAAGTAATGGCATACATTCATCAAATGTTTTCCATTATCATATAGAATACTTTTCACAAGATTGTCTGTATAATATAAGAAGGTGTGATAAAACTGATCTTCAATAGAACAACCGACCTTAACTTCTACGATTTGATTTTGATTATTAAATCCGTAGATACAAAGATTTTTGGTGCTTTTTATTGTATCAGGACGCTTTACAGGTTTTCCTTGTTTGCAACCATTACGCTGATAGGAATATGGAGTAAGTTCATAAAACTCGCCCTTATACAACTCAGTTCTGACAACATCGTTTTCTATTTGTTGTCTTATGGTTTCAAAGTCATTTTTCAATGCTTCAAATTCAGTTCTTATAGTTTCTTCAATCATTTCCATCTATTTGGGGTTGCTAATGTTCGGCGGATAAACCACCTTAAAA
>NZ_QUHC01000034.1:0-396 GCF_003479425.1 Odoribacter sp. AF15-53
GTACAGATATTGCACGGTGGCAACGCCCTCAATATTTAGCTAATTTTGCTAATTTCAACATGAAATTATTTCTTGATCAATGCAGAGTTTTTCATGAAGATGGGAACCTTTATCAATGTGAAAGTAAAGAGGAGTTTATTAGATTAGTAAAATCCGGTAAGATTTTATTTTGTTTTAATACTTATGAAATTATACCAGACTTTCTAATGAGGTATTACAAGGATTTCCCCAATAGCTATATTGTAAATAAAGATTTTATCCATAGTGGAACTTTGGAATACCAAAAAGAACAAACAAATGTATTAAAAGAATTAGGCTTTGATATTGGAAACTTATTATAACAAGCGGCTGAACATTCCTATAAAGGTTAGTTAGCCACCAAACATTATCAGTGCA
>NZ_QUHC01000034.1:406-1764 GCF_003479425.1 Odoribacter sp. AF15-53
TATAAAGGTTAGTTAGCCACCAAACATTATCAGTGCATAAAAAATAGAACATGAACTAATTAAATAAAAAAATATGAGTTGGTCTATCATTTTAATAAAAACGCCATTGAACGATGAATCAGATTTGTCGGATGTGGATGAAACACTGCCTATAACAGATAGAAATGCGTTCGTGGATTGGATGCAGAACACTTTTATTATTTCTGATGATAATTTGTCGGATAGCGAAATGATACTGCAATTAGACAACGAGTGTGGCGTGGAGATTTCTTGGAACGATAATGAAAGTATTGAAAATATACATCTATGTTTTCATGGAGGTGAAAATGAAGAAGCAATCTTGCACTTCGTGAAACAATTATGCTCGCATTGGAATTGCAGGGCTATTGACGTGGAAGCAAATGAATTTATGCTTTTATAAAATCATTCATTTTGTTCTGATAACAAACAGCAAACCGACTGAATAAGCGGAACGCTGACAAACATTATCCGCAACTAAAAATCAAAAAGGAATATGAAAGAATTAGAAAACAACTGGATGAAAAAATGGGAATCGGTAAAAGAAAAAACCGTCTGCCCTGTTGACCTCAATACTTATTTTGAGCAAGAAGAAATTGCAGGAAAATCGTTAACGACGATTAATATCGGTTCTTGCGATTTGCCGAGTGGAAATCTTTTGGTACGAGATCCATTGGTATATCTCCCAAACAGAAACGAACGTCCATATTTTCAGAACGCTCCTGCGGGTAAATATGAAACGGAAATTTGTGTAATCAAATCTGACGACGAGGATTGCGACCGTTATGCCGCAGTACGTTTGCGCTTCAATGAAAAGCGGGCTGTTCGATTCTATGAAGCATTAGTTGGGAATGAAAACCTTGAAACATTGGAAGAGGGTGATTACTTTGGATTTTGTGTAGATGCTGGTTTAGGATGTGTATGTGATGAAATTATCCACCGTATTTATTGCGACTGGGATGAACAATGGCGCAAAGATAATCCCGATGATAATCCTTATGATGGATATTTTGCTGCATTATTCAAAGAAAACTATTATCTCCATCCAGAATATCAACGTGCAGGCGGAGACTGGTTAAATTGGCAAGTGCCGGGGACGGAGTATCATATTCCCATTTTTCAATCAGGGTTCGGAGATGGTACGTATCCGGTTTATTGGGGCATAGACGAAGGCGGCGAAATATGTCAGTTGGTAATTCAGTTTATTGATATAGAATTAGCCTATGGCAATGATGAAGAGAATTAATGTGCGGATAACAAATAAATAAGCAACCCTAACAGTTGCTATTTACAACCCATTAATCGCTGAGAAAAAATATGAATAATTGGATTGAAACATC
>NZ_QUHC01000035.1 GCF_003479425.1 Odoribacter sp. AF15-53
ATCATTTATTGGAAATGTTGTCTTCCAATAAAAAGAATGATATACTGACAAATTTCAAATAGGTTTATAACAAGCAGATAAATCTCTCTGAAAGATTGATTGTCCGCCAAACATTAGCCACTTAAAAATAATAATAAAAATGACACATAACGAAGCCATAGAACTATTGTTGAAAGAGTACACTTCTTCTGACAAGAAGCAGCTTACTGAGCTATTCATACAAACCTTGCCAATAGGTCGGATTCATTTTGGGCTTCAAGTTTTGTCGAAAATGAAAACATATTATGTTCATTCATATTCAATATACGACATTCCTAAAACAGGTGATTTTTACAAAGACGAGAGGTTGTGGATAAAAGAAAATAAAAAACTATTCTTAGAAAGAAAATACCTCTCCTTTGAGAATATGACCGTAGAACAACAAAGAGAAATTATGGATGAACCTACAATAAACTCTTGTTATATTTGTTCGTCTTCCTTTGAGAAAGATATTGAAAAATATCCATTCAATCCCAAATATGGGGTGAATGAATCTGATGTTTTTCACATGGTACAATGCTTACAGCAAGAGAATAGGGAAAGTGTGAATTTCCTGTATGATCCCAAACAACAAAAGGAAGGGCTGAGTATTCTTAAAGAAATCTTTGAGACTATCACATCCGTGCAGGAATCAGACGGGATTCGTTATGTGTACAAATTGTTGAAGAAAAAAGAATTTTTCAAGCATTGGAAGAAAGAGGAAAAGCGTATAAGTGTTAAGTTTGCAGAATTAGCTTTACAACGTCTGTTGGAAATAATGGGATACCTTAGTATTCTCCACACTGAAAAATATAGAGGTTCCTTTTATGAGTTTAATGAAGGATGTACTCCAAGAAGCAGCCGAAGTTCTGATTGGAATTACCCAGTGGATTTTTGGAGAGGCAAAAACGGCATTGATAAGATAGCTTTTCAGTATTGGTTTGGAGAGTATGATGAACTTGAAAAATTCTGGAAACAATAGAGCGACTAACAAACGGATTAATCTACCAACAGCCGATTATCCACCTAACATTATAAACTCTGGATATAAGGATGAATGTATGAATAATCAATATGCAGTTTTAATAAGTAGTGAAATCCCCGAACTTGGAGAATTGGACTTACTGCGCTCAATTTACCGAGAGTTGAATGGTTATATGGAAGATTACAATAACCAAATCAACTTAGATGATTTGGGAGATTGGAAACTTCTCATACAGATAAATCTTCGAAATACTAATGGGGGGATTGGGATTTTCAAACGGGCAAAACGTTTCCCATCTAATAAAGAGTTTGAAATATCTATTTCCATACCAGTACCAAATTTGGAGGAAGCACGCTATGGAATATCCGATATGACGGGGATTTATATTCCTTTAAATATTAAAAACTTCTACATTCTTTCTCCATGCTTTAGTAAATATGATAATTTGTATCATTATATTCTTGAGAGTGCAAAACAAGCCATAGATGCAGCTTTTACTTATGGCTTTACATGTAACGGCAAAAGAATAAAGAAAAAAGAGTTTATAACAAACAGCACTACCGACTGAATAAGGCGGAACGCTGCAAACCATTAATCGCTGAGAAAAATATGAATAATTGGATTGAAACATC
>NZ_QUHC01000036.1:0-1145 GCF_003479425.1 Odoribacter sp. AF15-53
GGCTCACGTGAAAAATTAGGTGGATCATCCTCGAAAGTGTTATCTTCGCGTGTTTACTAAATATGACGTGATGAAAGAACTTCTAGAATTAATTTTACCCGGGGATATCCTCGCTTGTTTCGAGGTGGTGAAGGTAACGAATACCAGTGATCAAATTGATATATACCTTGACGAGAAAAATATCCCGCCGCGCGAGTATGGCGGTCAAGGTGTTTTATCCAAGGGTTTCACGAGCGCGACCAGTATCCAGGATTTCCCGTTACGTGGCCGTTCTGTTTACCTTCACGTTCGTCGACGTGAATGGCAACTCCCGTCGGGAGAGGTTGTGAGCAACAAGTTTTCCCTGTCGGCAGATGGCACGCGTTACTCGAAGGAGTTCGCGTCTTTTTTAAAAGGTGTACTTGGATAACTACCCGATCAGCGGCAAGAGCCTGGAGAAGTTCTATCGCGTCAACGGGGACTTGCTGGTACAACAATACAAGAAACATTTAAGTGATTACTCGTCCTGGGAACCGTTGTCTCACGCGGACCAGTGGTTGATCTTCCCGGGGAACCTGGGCCCTCGCTTGAGTATCGACGAGAGTTCCCTCTCCCGTGGCGAGTTGTACACGATCGTCACGAACAAGGACGGTCACGGCGGCAAGGGAACCCTCGTTGCCATCATCAAGGGGGTAAAGGCCGTGGAGGTATCCACTATCTTGAGGAAGCTTCCCCGTAAAGCCCGTCACCAGGTACAGGAGATCACCCTTGACATGTCTAGCGCCATGCACGCTATCGCGCGGGAATGTTTTCCAAACGCGGAGCAGGTTATCGATCGCTTTCACGTGCAGAAGCTCGCTTGTGACGCCTTGCAAGAGTTAAGGATCGAACACCGCTGGGAGGCGATCAACGAGGAAACCAACGAGATGGAAAAAGCCCGGTTGGAGGGGAAAAAGTACAGGGCGAGAAAATTCCGTAACGGGGAAACCAGGAAAGAGATATTGTTCCGTTCCAGGTCGCTGTTGTTTAAAGAACCGGTAGCCTGGAGCGTGAACCAGAGAAAGAGGGCTTCCATGCTTTTCGAGCTACATCCCGACATGCAGAAGGCCTTCGCCCTGGTGCAAAGGTTGAGAAGGATCTATTCCTCGTGCAAGTCCGTGCCGGGT
>NZ_QUHC01000036.1:1155-1482 GCF_003479425.1 Odoribacter sp. AF15-53
ATCTATTCCTCGTGCAAGTCCGTGCCGGGTGCGAGGCTTAAACTCGCCTTGTGGTACAATCAAGTGAACGAGGCGGGGTTTCACTCTTTCAATTCCGTGGCGGCTTCCGTGTTCGCGCACTCGACGAGGATTTTGAACTTTTTCAACAACAGGAGTACCAACGCTTCCGCCGAGTCCTTTAACGCCAAGCTCAAGGCCTTCAGGGCCCAGTTCAGGGGTGTGCTTGACATCAAGTTTTTTCTCTTTAGAGTCGCGAAGATTTTCGCGTGAAAAGAAGCGGGGAAAATTACAAAGAACAAAAGGTCCACCTAATTTTTCACGTGAGCC
>NZ_QUHC01000037.1 GCF_003479425.1 Odoribacter sp. AF15-53
TTTTCATTCTTTTTTATTTGATGCTAATGTCCGGCAGCGTTCCGCTTTAAGCGGTTTGTGCTGTTTGTTATTGGAGTTATTCCATTTTATACATTTTTTTCTCCCAACTTTTTAATTCTTGAAGAACAGGCTTGGGATTATGTAATATTTGATTAAGAAACTCTGTAAAGGTTGGTTCCAACACTTTAACTTCTTGGGACTCAAAATCAAAGAGAAAAACTCCTCCTTCTTTATTCTCATCATCAGTCAATTTAAGAACAATCACGCCATGATCAGAATACCGTCCTATTGCAAAATACCCTTCATCAAGAATTTCCTCCTGCATTTCTTGGTTTTCCTCAATCAGGATTTTATCCCATGAATGTATTGGCTTCGGATAGAGGAAAACATCTATATCCCAAAATATTTCATAGAAATGTTTATATTTCAAATAGCTTTTATAGGAAAGAGGAAGAATGACATTCAGCTCACCTTCCAACTTATCAATATCTTCGTCTGAAATCTGGCTATCTATCGCTTTCCATATATGATCTTTTTCAGTTATGATATCCACCATATAATTGGTACGTCCCGGTTGAGTCACATATATTTTAGGCGATTTTCCTTCAAGCAGGTTATTGTCCAGAAAATCCTGCATCTCCGGTTCTATGATTGGTCCATAAGAAGCAACATACATTAGGTATTCTTTATGCTCCTGAACAAGTTCCAGACATTTGTCTATGTAACTCCTTATTGTCGCCTCATTTTTGATGCTTGAAACTTTCCCTGTTTTTAATGTCGGTGTTCTACGAGTATTTTTTCGGCATTCTTCCTGCTCGGTTTTATTTTCCGGATTCACCAATTTCATAGCGAATTTTTCCTTGATAATAATATTTTTTAACTTTTCACTAATGAACCATTCGTATGTATCTTTCGTATCTCTTGCTATATAGAAATCTTTCAAACAGCGGTTCGCTATAATGGGCGGAATAGAAAATAGGCTGCTATCATCATTTTGGGCTTGTAGCTCTGTTTGTTGGTGATCTATTACATCCATATAATTAAGAATTTTAGCAGCATAAAAGTCTTTCTTCTGATTTTCGCAGCATATCTCTATGGGGAAAAAATAACTTCGTCTTTTAAAATATGGCTTAGTCTATCTACAAATCTTTGGCTGAAAATGGGAAAGCAACAGAAGGTTCGTAAAAAATCACATTTGTCTAAATCTTTTTTTGTCAGACCTTCTTGAGCAATACCTTTCAATTTAGTGTATTTCAAAAATCGCCCATCACCATTATTATGATTGAAGTAATTATATATTCTATCATAATTACCTTGAATTATGATTATAGTGTTCGATTTTCTCAGAACCGATTCTATTTTGTATATTCTTTCCATAATGATTTACTCCAATAATGTTGGGTGGCTAACCGACCTTTCA
>NZ_QUHC01000038.1 GCF_003479425.1 Odoribacter sp. AF15-53
TGACACTAACAAGCGGCTCAACCTCCCCTAAAAAGGTCGGTTAGCCACCAAACATTAGCAATCAACGAAATAAATATAAAACAATGAGTGAAATTAAAGAATACCGTCCAATTAACGAGGACGAACGAATTGAAATAGATCAGCTTGCAGCTAAAGGCTTAGTCCTTATTGGCTTGCAGGAAAGTGCTGAATCCTCTGTCATCCTTGATGGCATAAAGAACTATCTCAATAATTTTGAAAGTTCAGATGACGAGGAAATTACTGATAGAGCTTATGAGTTAGGTTCCCTGTTAGGAAACACTATCCAAAAGCACTATGGATGGAACTGGTTTTGTGTAGAGGAAAATACAGATGATTCTTTTCATTGTGTTGCCTCTAATAAAGAACGAGCCTGCTGCGCCTGTCATGAATATATATACTCCATATTGACAAAACAGCATTCCAATAATGTAAAGTTGCTGTTCAATATGATAAATAAAGATTATCCAAAAGAATGGCATTTCATGTTGCTTTCTTAAACGATTGCTAACAAACAGCAAGCCGACTGAATAAGCGGAACGCTGCCAAACATTATCTGCCCAATAATATGAACTAAAAAAAGTGATATGGAAACTAAAGCGGAAGTCCTAAAATACATGTTTACAAGAATACAAGAGATGCTTCCTGTAAATGTGGTCAAAGCAAAAAAGAATAAAGACTACTTTACTTACATAGTGGAAAACGATTGTAGTATTGAGTTTTACTTTCAAACAACCCAAGGTGGATATGCCGGTAAAAACACTTTTTGTATGGGTGTATCAGCTAAAATAAAGAATCCATATTTATGTAGTCTTGTATTAGAACCGTTAAATAAAAAAGACGCTGGTGGTAACATCATAGTTTGCTTTGATAATAATATTGATTGGTTTAAGCAGCATCTAATGGATATGGATTATTTTTTCGGGAATAAGAGTGACAAGACTCCTAACGTTGAGAGATTCTTAAACGATTTGAAAAAGGATTTTTTTCCGTATATCATACCTTTTGTCAAACAATATACAAAAATTATAGATTTTTACTCAAATTCGGGTCATATTCAACATATATATGTAGATAAACAGTTTAGCTTAGGAGTAATCTGTTCTCTCTTGTGCAACCATGAAGAGTTCATTGAAGAAACTTTGGTTCCATTAGCCAAAGCAAGTGAAGGAGGTTGGATATTTAGAGAATTTTTTAAGTGCACAGACTACGTTACCGATATAGTTGAGCCGATTAAGAAATATGTCGTAGAGAATAATATCCATTTTGAACAATGAGAAGAATAGAATGGGCAGATAACAAGCGGATTAATTGCTCTCGAAATGGTCGATTATCCACAGAACATTATCAAATTCTAAAATAAAGTAGTT
>NZ_QUHC01000039.1 GCF_003479425.1 Odoribacter sp. AF15-53
AACTACTTTATTTTAGAATTTGATAATGTCCGGCAGATAATCGACCGTTAGGGAGATTCATCCGCTTGTTATCGTCATAAATTGTACTTCATTAATAATGATTTAAATTCTTCATTTAACCTCTTTCCTCCAAATTGAGCAGCAACTTTTTGAATACTGTCTTTTTGCATTACAAATTCCAATTCAGTAGGCTTTAATTGAGAACAACACCAATCAAATACACGCAAATTGGGAATATTGGCTATGCTTTTTATATCAACTAAATTTTTACATTCAAAAATAAATAATTTATATAAACTATGTAAGTTCGATAAATTGGGGAATTTGATAAACGGTTGTATGTAACCAATGATTAGTTCTTCTAAAGAAGAAAGATTGGCTATATAATCAAAAGTTTGCTCTTCCTTTGTGGCAATACCATTAATACATAATTTCCTTAGATGTGTCAATTTGCTTAATGCTGTATAGTCATTGAATTTACACGCATACATCCTAATATCTTGCAATTCGGGCATATCCAAAATAAAATCCATTGAGTCGCCTTTGATATGCCACAACGATAACATAGTTGCATCTTTATACTTATTCAATTTGATTTGAGGACAAGTAAGATATGCAACGTGAACACCATTCTGCTCAATTTTTCTAATGCCTTTCTCCATATTCTTTTGACGATAATGGTTTGACAGCGTTCCGCTTTAAGTGGTAGTGCTGTTTGTTAGTCGCTTAATTCTATATCGGTAGTGTTTTTTCGCTTGGCACAAGCATTCTACCTCTATCATCATAAAGAGTAAATATTCTTTTGGATTCAGATAAAAGCATATCCTCAAATGAATCCCAAGCTAAAAGAGATGAAGCATCTCTACGTTTACAGAAATGAACTTTTCCATCTTCAGAGTCTATATAGAGCTTCGAACCATCATATCTATATCCGCCTATGAAAAAATAAGTGTCTTTTGCATTTTTAGGTTTTTCGTAAATGTTCGGCTCAAGTAAGCCAAAAGGCGCCGGAGTTGCATTTAAATCTCGGTTGTAAGATTTTCTCATTCCATATAAACTGAAATGGTGGAAAAGATGTAATCCATTTGTATCTGTCATTAGAAACGAGCGGAATTGAGACGGAATTTCTCTTTTCAAATCTCGTTCTAACTCAACAATATCATCTTCATTTAGCGTAGCAAAGACGCAAAAATTATATGCTTCAGGAGCAATGAAAGGTGCATGACCGTATTCTTTTGTCCCGTTTTCATATTCTTTACATCCATACTTTTCAAAAGTCTGAATGTATTCCATTATTTCTGTAAATGCACTCATATTTTTTCTTTTTATTTTTCAAGCGACTAATGTTCGGTGGATAATCATCATTAAAG
>NZ_QUHC01000004.1 GCF_003479425.1 Odoribacter sp. AF15-53
TGGAAAATCCGCACTAATTTGCCCCATCTTTTCCAATATAAATAGATCCCTTAAATCCACGGGAAATTGACCCGGTTAATCCCAGGGAAAATGATCAAATATTTGTTTTACACGCGCGAGAATACTACCTTATCAGTTAAATAAATAAAAAAACAGATATATGCGCAATAAAGCAATAAGCATGAACAAAATTCGTCAAGTATTACGATGTTATGCCCCTGGTAGCGGAACAAGGAGTATCAGTAGCATGTTAAACATGTCCCGCAACACGGTCAAGAAGTATTTACAGGTTTATCAAAAGAGCGGCTTGTCACTTGAAGCAATTCTTTCCATGGATGATTCTTCTCTTTGTAGCCTGTTCCAGGAGAAAGACAAGCCGTTGGAAGAACCGCCCGCCCGTTACAAGGAATTGCAAACGCTCCTCCCTGGCAATGCTAAACGCTTAAAAAAGAAAGGAGTAACTCGCCAGCAACTATTCCAGGAATACCGCTCCAGTCATCCTGACGGTTACGCCCGGAGTCGTTTTTGTAATTATTTTCAAGCTTACCTGGCATTATCTCACCCGGTTGCCCACCTGGAACACAAGGCGGGAGACAAGATGTTCATTGATTACACCGGGGACAAGCTCGCGCTAGTGAATCGCGACACTGGTCAAACGATACCCGTGGAAGTGTTCGTGTCCATCCTCCCGTGTAGCCAGCTAACTCACGTGGAGGCGGTGATGAGCCAGCGCGAGGAAGATTTGATTCACGCTTGCGAGTCCGCCTTGCTTTTTTACGGGGGAACCCCGGCGGTCATCGTTCCGGACAATTTGAAATCAGCCGTGAACAAGCCGAGTCGTTACGAGGCAGAATTGAACGAGGATTTCGCGGCTTTTGCCGGGCATTACGGGTGCGTTGTTATTCCCGCCAGGGTGCGTAAGCCAAGGGACAAGGCACTCGTGGAGGGAGCGGTCAAGCTCGTTTACCGGGGTATTTACACTCGTCTTGAAGGCCGCGTGTTTCATGACCTGGAATCTCTCGATGCCGCGATCCGCGTGGCACTCGAGTTACACAACAATAGCCTGTTAACCGGGCGAAGTTATAGCCGTCGTGAACAACACGAGGAAATAGAGCGAGATTGCATGGGATCGCTAAACCCGATCCGTTTTGAACTCAAGCGACGTCACGTGGCAACCGTGCAAAGGAACGGTTACGCGCGACTGGAAAGTCATTATTATAGCGTGCCGTACCGCCATATCGGGAAAAAGGTCAACATCCTGTATAATAGCGAGAAAGTGGAGATCTATCTAAAATACGAGAAAGTCGCGGTTCATCAAAGGGGATACAAGCCGTATGGCTACACCCATGACGTGGATCACCTGGCCCCCGGCCAACGGGTCCCGGTGGACTGGAACCCGGGAAAGTACCTCTCGGAAGCCGCCTCCATGCACCCGGACGTGGAAGATTACATTCGTCACGTGATCGAGGTGAAAGTTCACCCGGAACAAGCTTGCAAGTCCTGTCGCTGGATTCTGAATTTCGCTTCACGAGTGGGCGAGAAGAGACTGGTTAACGCTTGCCGGTGGGCTTCCAGCCATGGCTTGTACAATTACCCGGCCATAGAAGAAATACTGAAAAACAGGCAAGATGAATTACCCCTGGAAGAAAACGAGGATGATAACGAGCGATCGGGCATGCCCTCGCGCGAGAACATAAGGGGAAAAGAGTATTATAACTAAATATCACGAGAAAAATGGGAATGAATCAAGAAACGCTGGACAAGATGCGCCAGATGCGCCTCCTGGGCATGTACAACGCTTTTAAAACAAGCATGGAGAGTTTCAAAACGGAATCGATGACAACCGACCAGTTCGTGGCGTGGCTGGTTTCCAACGAGTGGGACGACCGTTGTAACCGGATGATAGAAAGATTGATCAAGCAAGCTTCTTTTCGTTACAAGGCATCCCTGGAAGAAGTGGATTATTCCCTGGAACGAGGGCTCGAGCGCAACCTGCTAGAAAGGCTCGCGGAATTATCTTTCGTCAAGGAATCCAGGGACTTGTTCATCACGGGCAGCTCGGGAACGGGAAAAAGCTACATAGCCACGGCGCCAGGATATAGAGTTTGCCAGAAAGGGATGAAAGTACTTCACGCTAACACGGCCAGGTTAATGGGCCAGTTGAAAATGGCTAAAGCGAAAGGTACAATTTTACAAGAACTAAAAAAAATAGAACGGGCGGACTTACTGGTGCTGGATGATTTCGGGATACAACCTTTTGATGCCGGGGGAAGAATGAATTTAATGGATATCGTGGAAGACCGGCACGGGAAAAAATCAACGCTTATCACTTCACAAGTCCCCGTGAAAGACTGGTACGATATTATCGGGGAAAAAACTATTGCAGATGCCGTCCTGGATAGGATTGTTCACCAGGCTATTCGAATTGAATTACACGGGGACTCTATTAGAAAATTGCAAGCTAAAAGATAAAATTACTATATTTGTGAATAAAATTTAATAATAATAATGGCATACCGGTAGAATTTTATGCGCGCGTACAACGAGATAATTTAGCCGTTTCTGGGAAAAATTTACAGGGGGGCAATTTAAGTTGGATTCTAGGGGGCAATTACATTGGAATTTCCATTGGAAATCCATCAAGTTTTTCTTGTTTCATAATGAAAGATATTACAATGTTATTTATTGATATATGAATGCGAATAGCTTTTAAAAAGATTTGTGATGGATGAAATTTGTCGTAATTTAAAAATTATTATATCTTTGTAGTAGAGAATAAAAAGGTATGCTCATATTCGTGAGATGCGAGTTGATAGAAAACAGATTACTAACTATTAACTTGGGGTGCGATGAAAAATGTATTTTATTTAGCAAGGCTTGGGAATCAACTTCTGAAAGTTGTTCGGTTTAATTTCTCATGGAAAAATCTACGGCTGATTTTATTTTGTCTCTGATACGTGACTGACAGGCAAATGTTTAAATACTTTGCCTTGAATTATGGTACGATTGTAGTTAATATTCAGCGAATTAGCTTTTGTGGTTATACTGAAAAAATGTTTAATCGTTATCAAGTATAATCAATCTACTTTAATTACTAATAGCAGTATTTATGAAAAAAATCATCATGTTATTGTCATTACTTTCGTGTTCAATATATGAAGACTTTGCTCAGAATAAAGTTTCAGATTTTTACGAAAGAACCTATCCCCCGATCTTGGAAAGTTGTACAGCTTCTCCTGTAATGGCCCGTCTGTTTTCATACGATGAATTCTCGTTTCGGCATTCAACAGGTCAAGTTGATATTCAAATTCCCATTCATGAATTGACAATGAATTATTTATCGATACCAATAGGGATATCTTATAATTCTTCTGGGATCAGAATCCAAGATAATCCCGGAATTATCGGTTATGGTTGGTCGTTGAATTGCGGGTTTAAGATCTCTCGCTCTATCAGGGGAAAGGATGATTTAGAATATCCCGTGATTCAAGATAAAGTGATAGATTTTTGTAATTCCACGGCTCTTGACGGGGACTACATCAGGCAGCTTACTAGAATAGCCCCTGAAGACTCGTATAATGCCCCGAATGCCTGGGAGGATAATAAAATGGACGGGCAATACGATATCTTCAATATAGAACTACCTAATCTAAGTGTTTCATTTATCCTAGAGTATAATAATGGTATTTACTCGGCACGTCCGATAAACCCAACCCCGTTGTCTATAAAATTGTTGACCAGGCAAAAAGAGGAGACGAGGAAGATTGACGCAACTAAGACATTAACAAGACGATACACGGTTTTGTATGGAATTGAAGTGACTGATGATAACGGAATTTGTTACAAGTTTGGTGAAACAGAACAACGGGATAGTCGGGATCAGAACAAGTATACCGAATACAATAAACCCTCGACTCGTGCTGGTTTGCTAAAAACGGCCTGGATGTTACGGGAAGTAGTTATTGGCACGAATAATATTGTAAGATTCAGTTATAAAGATGCTGTTGATTATTTCGATTTTCAACCAACAATTATTACTACTGTAATGCATCAGAATTTTTTGATTCAAGATCCGAATGCGGGCTCGCAAAATGATTTGTGGATTCTTACTGGTAATCCCAATGCGGCAATCCATGATGAGAATCATATTGAATATAATATGAATTTAGCGTGGATTCGTTACAAGAATAATGGATATGAAGATGTGCAAGGCACGCTTGAACCCAATTATTTTAAACTTATAAAAAGTATTAGTAATTCGGGGGTTGAAATTGAATTCAATTATGATAGTATACAAAAGATCGGTAATCCCGAACTTCCAAGTATCTCTTCCTATTATAGACAAACCCTTTCCAGTCTGAATGTGTTTTCTAAGATTAACAACATTAAGAACGGAAAAATTAAAGAAGTTATTTTTTATAATTATGACGGATTTTTGGATAGTTTGTCTATCTCGGGAAATGGGAAATACAAGTTCTCGTATGATCGCAGAGATAAAAATTTCTCGATAGACCAGTTTCAAAAAGCGATTGATTGGTGGGGATATTGTAACGGGAAAAATAACGTCTCAAGCCTACCTCGGGATGCTAGCGGGAACAATGAGAGTAGAAGAGCTCCTGATACCCTGTTCACCAAAGTAAGGGCTTTGGAAAGGATTGTTTACCCGACTGGCGGGAACGTCAAGATAAATTACGGGACACATATTTTTCAAGATGGTTCATATGGAGGAGGGCTACGGGTTGAATCCTTGGAGACTTTTGATCCCTCTTCAGGCAAGATGATCACGAAAAGGTTCAAGTACGAGAATCCGAGGTATTCCGGGATTCCAGTAGGGGTAACAGAGTGTAGTTCTCGATATAGAACACACTTGTATGCTGGTAAAGATATAACGTTAGTGTTTTCGGTAGGGAATGGACCAAGTTACCATGCCTTTGCTTATGAAGTTGATATAGATGTATGGTCTACTTTCACGTTCCCGGTTGTTTACACTCCTTATACATCTTTTAATGCCTGGTACGAGAGAGTCACGGAAGAGAATGAGGAAGGCAAAATTGAATACAAGTTTGAATATTTACCAACAGCATTAGATCCCGAATTCCTAGATGGAACGATTGATTATACCATGAGTCATCGAGAACCGTCTTTAACAAGCCGGCGCATTTTCAAAAAGAATGAGACCGGTGAATTTGAATTGGTTAGGTCGGTGGTGAACACGTATACCCGTGATTTCGTATCTTTTTACGAGGTGAACGTGGTAAATTCATATCGAGAAATGTCTACTTACGAGGGAATAAACAGGAGAGGCTCGTACGAGGATTTATCCGAATTGAATTTTTCGTTATACCCTTCACGTGTTATGCGAACTTTGGCTATCGGACAAGTTTCTCTCAAGAAGGTGCAAGAAACATCGTATTTTCAAAATGATAGTACCTCGATTATCACGAATTATCTTTACGACAGGGAGCGTCCATATAATTTAGTATTTAAAACTGTACTTCCTAAAGATCGTGATCTTATCACTCAAAAATACTATTACAATAACAACCAGCTTCCAGAAAACAAGGGTATTAACGCATCAGATCACGGGCTAGGTAATTGTACAACACATAAAACGACCGTGATCCAGCAGGAGACACGTCGGAATAACAAGCTTGTCAGTAGTAGTTTGACTTATTTCAAAGGTGTTATTAATTCTGCCTTGAAAGTACCTAAAGAAAAATATTACGCTGGACCGGATGGCGTGATGGAAAAGAGAGAAGAGTATCCCAGGTATGACGAGTACGGGAATCCCGTGGAAATCGTTAAAGATAAACATTCAACCATGGTGAGGCTTTGGAGTTACCAGGGGATGTATCCCGTGGCCGAGATAAGAAACGCGACATATCAACAAGTCGAGAACGCGTTGGGAACTCTCGCTGAGACATTACCGGGAGGATGGTTGTCGGATCAGGTTTGGGTAACGTTGAATAGTAATTTAAGATCCTCGGTATATCTTAAAAACGCTCTTGTTACAACATATAAATACAAACCTTTAGTCGGGATAATTGAAATGATCGATCCCCGGGGAAAATCCACGTATTATGATTATGACGTGCACGGACGTCTAAAAGAAATCTACATAATAGAAGGTGGCATCAAAAAATTACTCCAGGAGAACGAGTACAAGTATTATAACGAAAAATGATGAATTATGAACGGAATAAGAATAATATTGATTAGTTTGTTGATAATGTTCTTCTTCTTTTTGGAAGTACGTGGTAATCAAGCTGGTTTTCCAACACGAGGTGAACCCGATGAAGGAATGATACTTTGCGAGAATAATAATTTAAATGATGAGACACCCACGTATGATTATCATTTACAAAACGATGTCGTGGTTCTGGTGTTCAAGGCGGTATGGTGTGGGCAATGTCGAATGTTGGAATTGACGATATTGAAAGAATTGGAATTGTATTTTCAAGAAGATCCTGTAAGTTTTATCTATATTGATATTGATTCTTTACCGGAGGTTGCCGAATTTTATGAAGTAACAAGTTTGCCTTTCATGGCATTTTACAAGAACGGGGAATTAAAGGAGAGTACTGGGCTTAAACCAAAGGAAGCTATTCGACAGATTATACTGGAATTACTTCAAAAAACTTATATTCCCCCGTTGGCTCCTGTTCTTGAAAATTACACGCTTACCCGTGATTATCAATATATGTCCGGGAGTCAATATCTTGAAACCATGCAATACGTTGACGGTTTGGGACGTGAACTCTTGACACTTACCAAGGGTATTACCCCGGGTAAGCGAGATCTCGTGAGCTTGATCGAGTATGATAATTTAGGACGAAAATATAGAACATGGCTGCCGGGTATGCTAACTACTACACGGGGAGGAATTCATCTGGATAGCTTGAAAAATTCCATGATTTCATCCGAACTTCACGGTCGAGATGCGAATCCCTATTTAGAAATAAGGTACGAACCTTTTTCCATGGAACGGGAATCGAAAGTTTACAATGCTGGCGAGAGTTGGTATAGTCACGATAAGGCTATCGTTACCGAGCGTTACTTGAATAGTATTTCTTACACGTGTCCTTTTTATCATCTTACTTTTTCCGGATCTACTTACGTGATAAACAGGAATGGGGATTATCCGGCCCGAGAATTGTTAGTGACGAAAACTCTAGATGAAGACGGGAATATTTCTTTAGAGTTTACCGACAAGATGGGACAACTGGTAATGACCCGTGGAGTAAATGGCGAGAAAAGTTATGACACGTATTATATCTACGATAATATCGGGAATTTATGCGTGGTGTTACCTCCCAAGGCCACGCTTGCTCTCGGGACGAATGGTTCATGGAATGAAGCGGATTTTAACGTGCGTGGTTTGTGTTACTTGTACAAGTATGATTCGAGAAATCGATGTATTGCTAAAAAGTTACCGGGGATTGATTGGGTACTGAATGTTTACGATTGTATGGACCGGATCGTGATGACTCAAGACGGGAATCTTAGAAAAGAACGTAAATGGTTTTATTACGTGTATGACGGATTGGACCGTTTGATAAAACAAAATATCGTCTCGAATACAAGCAATTTATCAAGAGATAGTATTCAATCGTTATATGATAGATGGTTAGATAACACATTTCCCACGTTAGATGTAGACAAACCACTTCAGGGGAGTATCTTCACAGTTTATGCCAAGCTACACGAAATAGGGTATGATAGTTATGACGGTTTGTCCTCCGGAGGGGAACTTGCATTTCAACCGGTGAGTAATATCGTGCTCGCGAAAGAGATTCAAGTCAAGGGGCTTGTGACACGAGTGAAGTTGTATGTTCTGGATGACAAGTTGGGAACAGCCACTCCCAATCACTTGGAGAAGGCGTATTATTATGACGATAAGGCCCGTGTTGTTCAAGTCGTGACAAGAAACAAGTATGGTCGGGTAAGCCGTGAAAGCTACAAGTACGATTTCAAGGGCAATATTCTTGCCCGCCACGAATATCACGAGACAAGTTCTTCCCGGGGAGATTCTCTCCTTGTTACATTTACTTATGATCACGCTTCACGTTTGAAATCTTCTACCGCACGTTTAAACGGTGGTTTACCTGCAATCACGACCTACTCCTATGATGATTTGGGACAAATGATAATGAAAAAATTTGGAAACGGGGCTAATGCTATAAATCAAACCATGAAATACAATATCCGGGGATGGCTAGAGAAGTTATCGAGTGAAGTATTTGAAATGCAACTACGGTATAACACGCCTTTATTAGCGGGAACAAAAGCAAGTTACTCCGGTAATATCACTGAATGGGAATGGGTTCAAAAAACGGGACAGGCTGATAGAGCTAACACGTATACTTTTAGCTACGATTCATTATACCGCTTGAACGAGACAAGGCAATATATTGCCGGGATCTTGAACGACCAATATGTTGAAAAGGGTATCCAGTATGATGAAAATGGTAATATATTGACAATGCAGCGTACCGCTAACGGTAACCTTGTGGACAATCTCTCGTACGTGTATTCCGGAAACCAGTTGGCAAGCTTGAAAGAGAGTTCGCGTACTTCTCCCGTGGGAGACATTTATTTGCCGGGCAGTACTTTAAACGGAACGTACACTTACGATGAAAACGGGAACATGGTTTCAGACAGTCGGAGGGCTTTGAAGTTAGAATATAATTGCTTAAATTTGTTGAAAGATGTCAAGACCTCTAGCGGGGAGTTGAAAGCGAGATATCGTTACCTTGCTGATGGAACAAAATTAGAAGTACGTGATAACAACGAGATAAATGGTTTTGATTATCTGGGTTCTTTGACATACAAGAAAAGTAGCATGGGTTTACAATTAGAGTCTGCGAGTTTTGGTGAGGGGGAGATTCGAGCAAATGTTTCAAATGGTGTTGGAAATGAAGTGAATTATTTCTTGACGGATCATTTGGGAAGTGTTAGGGTGATAGTTGATGGAAATGGAGTGGTGAAAGAGCGGAATGATTATTACTCGTTCGGCGCGCGGCATTCAAGAGATGATTACCCGCAACAAGTAAATAGTCGGTACAAGTATAACGGGAAGGAGGAACAGGTGACGGGAGGTTTGGAGTATCTGGATTACGGCGCGAGAATGTATGATCGTGGTTTGGGGAAGTGGTTCGGGACTGATCCGCATACAGAGAGTTACTATGCCTTGTCTCCATACACTTATGTTGGTAATAATCCTATTAAATGTATTGATCCTGATGGCAGAATTATACGTTTGGCCAATAATTATGTAGGTGGAATGGAAAATATAGCTAAAATAGTAGCTACAAGTTTAGGTCGTCAGGTGATGAGCCATTTGATAGGCCAGAGAGAAACATATACATTAAACTCTACATTTTGGAGTTCAAGTAGTTCTTATAATCCCCAAAATAGAGATGTAAATTATGTTGGAAATCCTTGGTATCCTGAAATTCCTTATGATGGTGGAGCTTTAAACTCGATGATAGCAATGGGACACGAATCTTTTCATGCATTTGACCATAGTAATAACGTGTTCAATTCTACTAATGCGGGATACTATAAAGATATTGTAGAACCTCGTGCTGTAAGCTTTGCCAATTATTTACGAAGTGCGTATTCATTATTGCCATTGAGAGAACAATATGGCAACATAAAAGCAAATTTTCACCAATTTGCGGGAAATGAAAAAATATCGAATTTTACGACACTTGGCAGTAATTCAGATAAAACAAGTTATGGATTTAGTTACACGAAAACTACAGTAATTGTAGAAAGTTATAAGAAAGGTTTTTTGGGTATAAAAGTACCTGATAAAACAAGAACGGTAAATACAACTCACTATATGACTATTTCTAGAAATAGAAATAATGATGTCTCTTTTCAGTTATATAATAATGAAGACGAATATAAAAACGCAACATCTAATTGGTAGATTATGAAAAGTCATAAAATAAATAAAATACTCGGCTTGGTAGCGATTGGGATAAATGTATTATTTGTTTTCAAATCCCTTTATTTGCTCTATGTTTATAATTTTACAGGCATATTGTTCTTGTTTATGTATCCGAATTGGGTATTAGTGATAAATGCTTTGCTCGGAATTATTGGGATTTATATATCAATACTTTTATTCAAAAATATGATTGGAATTAAATTGTTTTTGATTTTAACTTTTGTATTATGGGGGATTATGATCGGAAAAGTATTATCAGATAATTTTCTGATATTTTAGATACAAAATCAACAATACATGGTCCAAATGTACGAGTGTTTTATCCTGTTGGTGTGGTAACAGACTCGAAACTATTGGAAAAAAATAAAGGAAAAATTGTAACAATAAAAGGAAATCGTAAATAAATATTATGAAGAAAATAATTTTTATATCTGTAATTTTGGTGCTGATTTTTATCGGGTATGCCTATTTTTATTTTAATCCTATTTTTATTGGTGAGGAAAATGTAGAATCAGTGAGTGATTGTAATTGGTCGGACAATTTGTGTAATCCTGTTGAAAATATTGATTTTAGTTACGGAAATAACAAAATCATAATTTACACGAATAGGACAGATGTACAATTGTCTACCTGATGGTATAAAACAAAGAACGTTACTTTATTGTACAGATAATGCAGTTATTCAACAAATCAAAAAGAATTTTGTATTTGAATGGAATGTTGAAGATTATGCAGAAACAACAACATCAGGAAGTAAGATTTATTTTTTCAAAGACAATAGAGTAGTATTTCAAAGTCCTATCATTTTTGACGATAATATTTCAATCTATTTTGAAAAGACAGGTTGGGTATTCTCTACAAAGTACGATGTCTTAAAAGATAATTTCAAGAAATTCAAACCAATGTACATCCCAATTGTATTATTGTGATAACGGAACAGCCTACATTTGTAGGCTGTTTTTGTTTTCCGGTAAAATAATAAAAATGCCGTAAAGTGGTAAGAAGAAGTTTTTCTCTTCTGTAGATTCAATTAGAAAATGCAACTAGAGTATAAATAAAATTACTGTTGGGAAATTTCCCAACAGTAATTGGCTAAAAATTTTTACTTTAGCTTTGCATTTTTGAAACACTATCCTTTTTGAAACACTATCCTCGGTTTAAACCTTGGTTTAAATAAATGCTCAAAACCCAATGAAAACCACCTAAAACAATAAAGCACCTACTTTTGTAAGTGCTTTATTCAGAGAGCGGAAAACGGGACTCAAACCCGCGACCCCCAGCTTGGAAGGCTAGTGCTCTATCGACTGAGCTATTTCCGCAATATGTGGGGAGAGCAGGATTCGAACCTACGAAGACGATGTCAGCTGAGTTACAGTCAGCCCCAGTTGGCCACTTTGGTATCTCCCCATTGTTCAAAGAACAGTTATTTCGACTGCAAATATAGTGCTTTTTGGGTTTAGCGCAATAGTTTTTCATGATTTTTTGTATGTCAAAATAGAAATTCTTTAATAAGGTAAAGGGGGACAGAGGGTTGTTTAACGAAGTTTATTTCGCAGGTAATAAGCTGCGGTAAGTGTTCGGAAAAGGAGTAAACCCAATACGACCAGAAGTAGACCGACGAGGTAGGCGGTCGTGTAGTTGGAGGCTTTGGCAATGTATCCTCCGATGAATACTCCGGCGCCTAAACCGATGTCCCAACAAGTCAGGTAAGTGGAGTTCGCTGTTCCCCGTTGGTTGTGGCGGGCCAGGTTGATAAACATGGCCTGGAAAGCCGGACAGATGAAGCCGTATGACATGCCGATGAGGAAGGCCGACAGGTAAAAGATGTATTGTGTTTTCCAGAAGATGAAAAACGAGAAACCCACGATCATGAACAGGCTGCCGAGAGTGATGGTTTGTACTAATTTGCCCCGGTTCATTTGCCGGGCGGATAACAGGCGGGATGTGATCAAGCCGAAAGCCATGAGCATGAAAAAGAATCCGGTTCCTGATGTGATATGCACTTCCTGTTCCCCGTAAATGGCGACATACGTGGACATGATACCGTAGATAAACGAGAAAAGAGCTATGTTGATTCCGGCCGGAATGCCTTTTACCAGGAAAAAGCGGTCGAGAGAAATGGGTTCTCCGGCGGAGGTGATTTTCTGCGGGGCTTTAATCAAGGTGACGCAGATCAACCCGAACGTCCCGGTCAGGAGGGAACATAGAAAGATATAATTGTAATCCCCGTAATGATCGTGCAAGAAAAGAGCCAGGGTGGGACTTAAGGCCATGGCAATATTGGTCGAGAGTCCGTAATAGCCGATCCCGATGTTTCTTTTCGAGGCGGGCATGACATCGATAGCCATAGTAGAGTTTGAAACGGTGACCATTCCGAACGAGAACCCGTGGGTAGCTCGTAGGATGGCGAAAAACACGAGGGTCCCGGCTACTATATACCCGGCGAAAAAGCCGACAAACAAGATGTAGCATGTTACCAGTAAAGGTTTACGGGCGAAATAGTCGACCATGAAACCGGAAAAGGGACGTGTTAACAGGGCGGTAAGCGTGTACGAGGCCAGAATGGTCCCGATGAGTGCGCTATCCGCATTGAACTTCTCGATCAAATAGAAGGGAAGCACTGGTAACAAGAGATAGAATGCAAAGAATATAGAGAAGTTCCCCAGGAACGCAAATATAAAGTTGGAGGACCATAGTCTCTCTGTTGTTTGTGTTTCTTCCATACTGCCGTGTTTTTATATGCCAAGGTCCGTGAAGTGGGCGAGGGTATTTTTAGCAGTGCAAAGATACAAATTATGATTTAGAATGAGTATTTCAGACGGGTAAATCCGAATCAAGCTCTCGTTTTGATCGGGAACGTGTTGCCAATGGTTGTAAAGTGTTGAGATATAATAGAGAAGTCGAAACTACTTGAAATCGAATAATCCATGATGAGTCCCGTGTAACAAGTCTCCACCCCGGGCTGGGTACAGGTTTCGAAAAAAATAAAGGACAACCTAAAAAAGTTAACTTTTTTAGGTTGTCCCTTGTTTCAAAGCAATATGTTTTATTTTTTCTTGTAACCCACGGGTTGCGTGTAAGTCACGATATGTTTTGCCGGGAGTCCGATGACTTTCGCCAGATTCTCCCTGTCAGCGGAACCGATAACAACGGTTGCCATGTTTTTAGAAGCACATACCAGGTAAACGGTTTGCGCCATGTACCCAGCGTGGTGGAAAGAATATTCTTTCTGTTTTTCCGGATCGCTGATTCTTCCTTCCTTGTTATGGTCGGCCGTGTAGATAAAGCACACGGGAGCTACGGTCATGAAAGGTTGCGGACCGCAATCTTTGCGGTAATCTCCTTTTTTCACGAGTTCCAATTCGTGATTCTTCTCGTTGTAACGGTAAATTCCGTCGGTTGTGGCCACGTAAAGTACCATTTCCTGCCAGTTCGTGGCGGTAGGTACCGTGCGTTTCCCGGCTTTCGGGCGATTAAGCCCGTTTGCAGCCCACACGAGATCGGAAAGGTCTTGCAAGGACAACTGTTTCGTGTCGAAGTTCCGGTCTGTTTGCCGTTCGTTCAAGCAATCCATGAGAGCCTTCCCCCCGCTTTTTTGCGGGGCGGGTAATTTAATGTTCTGGGCGTTGATCGCACTTCCTAATACGGAAAGTACTAGCATTGTAATAACTGTTTTCATTAATTTACGACGTTAGTTGGTGTACTATTAAAGAAATTCAGGATGTTATCGACAGCTTCCTGCCCGGTGGCGATACGCGTGTCGATAGTGCCTGTAGCGTTGTGGGGGACAAGGATCACGTTATCCAGGCCGTAGAGCATTTCCGTTACGTGAGGTTCGTCTTCGAAAACGTCTAGGGCAGCCCCGGCGATGGTTTTATTTTGCAAGCAAGTAGCTAATTCTTTTTCGTTGATGACAGCACCGCGGGCGGTATTTACGAGGATAGCGGTCGGTTTCATCAGTTCGATTTCCCGCTTCCCGATCATGTGACGGGTCGCATCTGTCAGCGGGGTATGTATAGACACGAAATCCGATCTCTTCAACAAGGTGTCGAGGTCAACTTTCTCGTATCCTTCAACCGTGCTACGATGGTTATAATAGATCACGTTCATGCGGAAAGCCTCGGCTAGTTTAGCCACGGTTTTACCAATATTACCCATGCCTATAATACCGAGTGTACGACCTTCTAGTGTGAATCCGAGATTCTTCATGACGCCCCACATGCTCTCTTTTTCACCCCGGATACGGCGGTCACATTCGGTAATCCGGCGGGCCGCACTCAACATAAGGCCCATAGCCATTTCGGCCGTGGGGAAACATACGGCTTTCGGGGTATTGCAGACGGCTACTCCTTTGGAACGGGCGAATTTTATGTCGATATTGTTGTATCCGACACCGAAATTGCTGATTAATTTCAATTTCTTGCCGGCTTCAATCACGGTGTTATCTATCGGGCGAGTGAAAATACCCAGAATAACATCGTAATCCGGAACTAGTTTGATTAACTCTTCCGTGGTGAAATACTCTCCTTCCGGCATGGTAACCGTGTGTTCTTTTCCCAGTTTGGCGAATGATTCGCGGGGGATGTTGTAAGTGACTAAAATTTTCATATTTCCTATTAATTCTGTGATTTCGTGATTTCCGATTAGGAGATTCCCGTCGATGAGGCGATGTTTTTAATAATCACTGAATCATTCAATCGGCAATCACTGAATCTTTTGCTTTTTCATTTTCAATTCTTCAGGTTCATCCGTGCATCCGCCGGGGCATCCAGCCCAATGAATTGGGAGGCCAGATATTTATAGTAACCCGTGACGGCAACCATTCCGGCATTATCTAGCGAGAATCCGAGACGGGGGATAAATACATCCCATCCCAAACGGGCTCCCTCGTCATACACGGCTTTCTGCAAACCGGAGTTCGCGGAAACACCACCTCCGATGGCGATTTGTTTGATTCCGGTTTGTTTGGCAGCTTTTTTCAGTTTTGCCATGAGGACATCGACAATCGTTTTTTGTAGTGAAGCACAGAGATCGTTGAGGTTATGCTGGATGAAGTCCGGGTCGTTCTTGATCTCATCCCGGATAAAATACAGGAACGAGGTTTTCAACCCACTGAAACTGTAATCCAGGCCGGGAATGTTCGGCTTGTTGAACGTGAATCTTTCCGGGTTTCCTTCTTTTGCCAACCGGTCAATCACGGGACCTCCGGGATAGGAGAGTCCCATCACCTTGGCACATTTGTCGTAGGCTTCCCCAGCCGCATCATCAATGGTCTGTCCGATAACTTCCATGTCCAGATAATCGCGTACCACGATGATCTGCGAGTTCCCCCCGGATACAAGTAATGTCAGGAATGGGAATTTCGGGTGTTTGGCTTCCATGCCGGGCTCTTTGATAAAGTTAGCTAGGATATGTGCCTGCAAGTGATTCACCTCGATCATGGGAATTTGTTTTGCAATGGCAAATCCCTTGGCAAAAGATGTCCCCACGAGTAGCGAACCCAGTAACCCGGGGCCTCTGGTAAATGCCACGGCATTCACCTCGTCAGCGGTGACACTTGCCAATTTTAATGCTTGTACCACGACCGGGATAATATTTTGTTGATGAGCCCGCGAAGCCAGTTCCGGCACTACACCCCCGTAGGCTTCATGCACCTTTTGACTGGCGATAACATTCGAGAGCACAACCCCGTCTTTTAGAATAGCGGCCGAGGTATCGTCGCAAGAAGACTCGATTCCTAGAATTACAACGCCCATTTTTATTTTAGATTTTAAATTTTAGATTGAAAAATTCCATGATTTAGTAATTCTGGATTCCTCAATTTATTTTATTTTCAATTTTCAACTTTCAATTTTCAATTATTAAGATGAAATGTTCTGCAATATTAATAAATTTGCGTGCAAACTAAAATAATGACAGCATAAAAAAAATAATCTCCATATTATCCCGGTGTGTGATCGGATTAGTCCTTTTAGTCTTTGCTTCATACATGGCATTGATGACCCCGTTTGTGCAGACGAGATTGGTAGATTATTTTACCCGGATTCTGGAAGAACGCACGGGAACGACTATTTCCATCGGACGGGTGGAGTTTCGACCGATAGAATCGTTGATTCTGAATGACGTGTTCGTGCAGGATTGTCGGCAGGATACCCTGGTGTTCTGCGAGCGTTTGGTGATGCATGTCGATTCCGTGAGTTTCGTGAAAAGACGATTCACGATTACCGAGGCTACTTTCGAGCGAGCGAAATTCAACTTGTGGATCGAGCGTCGGAAAGATGGGGGAGAGAGTCTCACAAACGTGGAACAGTTGATAAATTCTTTTTCACCCGTGGAAGTTGATTCCGTTCCTAAGTCTTCTTCGGGATGGAACGTGAAGCTGACGCAAGTGAACTTGCGGGATTGTCGTTTCCGGTATATCGAGAGCGACTACGAACCGACAGATTACGGGATTAACTGGACAGATGTGGATTGCCGTCACTTGAACGTGCGTGTGTCGGGTATTGATTTTTCGAATAAGCAGTATAAAGCACGGGTAAACGATCTCAGTTTTATAGAGAAATCCGGTTTTGAAGTGACGAATATGGGAGGACAGGTCGTGGCAAGTGATGACAATTTGTTGATCACGGGTACGTTGATCAAAACACCCCGTAGCAAGGCTTACCTGGACACGTTGGAGTATAACTGGGTCCCGGAACATGATTATTGGCGTAATTTCACCACGAAAATGCAACAACGTTACGTGTTCTCCTCTTCGCTGGTGCATTTTGATGATCTAGCCTATTTTAACGGGAAATTGTTGGGAATGCACAACACGCTTTTCGGTAGTGGGGTCGTGTTCAACACGATAAGTAATCTGGAAGGACGCGATCTGGAAATTTACCTAGGCGACAAGAGCGTGATGCATGGCTCGTTCTCTTCCAAGGGATTACCTGCGTTTTTCGAGACCGATTTTAATATTGATTTCACGGATACGAAAATATCTCCGCCCGAATTAGAAGCGATTTACATGCCTTGGCTGGAAAACCATTACGTGAAAATACCCGAAATGCTGCATAAATATGATGTTTTCAATTTTGAAGGAAATTTCGAGGGAAAGATCGAGGATTTCGTGGTCAAGGCTCGTAGTACGACCCCCGGCATGGAGGGAAATATGATACTTAATTACGCTTTGGATAGTGTCGGGGATTTTCGCTACAACGGCTGGTTTGGCTTGGGACACGTGCAATTCGGTTTCCTCACGGGGCAGTCCTTCCTGGGGAGAGGCTCCTTTTTCGGGAAGTTTGATGGTGTGATGGGCGATACGGTTTCCCGTTTTAACTTGGCGAGCAACATCCGCCGCCTGAATGTGTATGAAAATGAGATCCGGGACATTCGTTTGTCCGTGGGAACGGAGAACGATCACCTGTACTTGCTTTCTTCCGTGAAAAACGACAGCTTGCAGGCGAATTTTCTTTTGGATTACCTGATGAGCGACACGCTGAGCGTGGCAAAGGCCGAGGGATACCTAAACGTGCGGAAATGGGATTCTTGGGCTCCATCCATTTTCGGGGAAAAGGAATCGTTCGAGCTGGAATTCTCCGGGAGTCTGAAGCATAACGAGGAGAATCGCTGGGTGGATTTACTGGTTCCCGGTTTGAAATACGAGAATAGCAGGGGTATTTTCACGACCGACTCGTTGAAGTTTGCCACGACCATGTTAGGCGAGTATAGTTTCACGCGATTGCAGTCGGATTTAGCGGACGTGACTTTGGAGGGATTCTTCCATACCTTGGAATTGGAAGATTTATGGAATAGTTTTGTCGTGAGTTATTTGCCGGATTATAAATATGCAGTGGATAAAACGTTGCCACAAGGATCAAGAATCATGGCAGACGTGCGATTGAAAGATATAAATTCTTTTTTGCAGGTAGCTTACCCGCGATTAAGAATATCCAGGGAAAGCTCGTTGTCTTGCGAGTATAGTTACACGGAGCGTCAGGCAAAGTTATTACTTGAGGCGGACACGATCTCTTACGGGGACTTGAAATTGCGTGATTCACGAGTGAACCTAGCGGGAGACGGGGTTAACCTGCGTTGCGTGTATTCAGCTGATGAGGTAAAATACCTGAATTTCGGCAGGCTGTATAACGTGCGGAATACCATGGATGTGAACACGAATAACGTGAGCGAGCGTTTGACATGGAGTAACTGGGAACAGGAGAGTTATTGCGGTTCGTTTGCAGCCGACTTGCGGTTATTGAAATATGGAGAACGTCACCTGACCCAGGTGTTCATTCATCCGAGTACGATCGTGATGGCCGATAGTGTCTGGCACGTGGCCCGCTCCATGATACTGAAAGAGAATAACGATATTTTCGTGAATAATTTTGAAATAAACCGGGGGCAACAATATTTTCGTTTGAAAGGACGAGTAAGCGATAATCCCAGGGATGTACTTTCTATGGAGTTCAATGATTTCAACCTGACCGAGTTTAACAAGATATTGTTTGATAATAAACTGAAACTCTTCGGTCAGTTGAACGGGGCGGTGAGAATACAGGATTTATACAACGACAACCTGATATATGCCAACGTGAACGTGGATCAGTGGGGAATAAACCGGGATACTTTAGGCACGTTGAATTTGAATTCCAATTGGGATGCTTCTAATAGTGCTCTGGAGGTAAGTATGGTCAACCGGATGAAGGAAAGGACTCCCGTGGGTGTATTCGGCTACTATAAACCTTCCGTGGATAGCTTGAATATGAATCTGGTGCTTTCCCGAATTGACGTGGATTATCTTGCCGGGTATTTCCCGGATATGTTGAAAGGGGGGAAAGGTACGATATCGGGAGACATGACGATGAAAGGAACAATGCGCAAAGCTTCGATCGACGGTTTTCTGAAAATGGATTCGGTCTCTTTGACCGTGGCTGGACTGAACACGGCTTTCACGGTGGATGATCGTTTACCCGTGAAGAATAACCGGGTCGTGTTGGATAATTTTAAAATATACGATGCCAAGGGACATGCTTCCGAGTGTTCCGGTTATTATGACCTGAACTCCAACTTGTATGACGTGAAGCTCAAGTTCGATAATTTCCGGGTGTTGAATACGAAAGCAAACCAAAACGATGTTTTTTACGGGCAATTGTATATCACGGGGCAGACCCGGATGAACAATTTGTCGGGCAATCCGGCTTTGTCAGTGAACTTGAAACCGGAAGCTCACTCCGTGTTATATATACCCTTGACTTCGGCCTTGACAGAAGAGGATGGGAGTTTCCTGCGTTTTATAAATAACCGTCAGGCGGACGAGGAGCGACACCCGGATGAGGAGCGCACATCTCTAGTTTCCAATTTCGATTTGAACGCTAATATCGAGGTGAACAATAACCTGGAAGTACAGATCATTTTTGACCCCACGATCGGAGATATACTGAAAACGGTGGGAAGCGGGAATCTGCGTTTCGGCCTGGGAAAAGATAACGAGTTGGATATGTTCGGGGAATACAAAATCGAGAAAGGAGATTACCTCTTCACGTTGAGTAACTTGATTAACAAGAAATTCGTGCTGAATCCGGGAGGAAGCATCAAGTGGAACGGTTCCCCGTATGACGCAACGATTGATGTCAGTGCCATTTATAATTTGCGTACTTCTTTGAGTGATCTGTTGGTGGGAACCACGACCACGATTGACAAAACCACGAAAGTTCCCGTCGAGTGCGAGTTGAAGCTGGGTGAGAATTTGATGAATCCGAACGTGCAGTTCGGGATTAATTTCCCGTCACTCGATATGCAAATGCGAAGTTTGATGCAGAGTTTCTTTTCTAGCCAGGATGAGGTGAATAAACAAATGTTTTCGCTGTTGATATTGAATAAGTTTTATACCCCGGATTATATCGATAAGGATGCCGAGCAGGAAGAACGAAACGCGGGATACCAGGTGGGAGTCACGACGGCGAGCGAGTTGCTTTCTAACCAGTTATCACGGTGGTTGTCGCAGATCAGTAACAATTTCGATATCGGGTTCTCATACCGTCCGGGCGATCAGGTTACGACGAACGAGTTCGAGTTGGCCCTGTCAACCCAGATCTGGAATAACCGGGTAACTATTTCGGCTAACGGTAATATGATGGAGAAAGCGAAAACTAATTCCAATACTTCTATTACAGGTGATTTTGATGTCGATGTGAAGTTGAATCGTCAAGGAACTCTGCGTCTGAAGGCCTATTCACATACCGATGAGAAGATTACCTATAACGCAACCGAGACCGTGCAGGGGATCGGTGTTTCTTATCAGGAAGCCTTTGACACTTTCCGGGAGCTTTTCCGGAAATATATTTCCATTTTTAAACGAAAAAAAGAAACCGAGTCTTCCCCGCAAATCGTTGATAATAAGGAATGATTTTTATTTTTAACTTTTAACTTACAATTTTCAATTGTTTGTCATTGTTTTTTTGATTTTTTTTAGTGAAATTGTGCTCGTTACATGAAAACGTCGAACCTAACTAATTATAACATGAAAAAGATGACCGAACAAGACTACATGGATCGTGAGGCCAAGTACGGTGCTCACAATTATCATCCGCTTCCCGTGGTGTTGGAAAAAGGAGAGGGAATTTACGTGTGGGACGTGAATGGAAAACGTTATTTCGATTTTCTATCGGCTTATTCAGCCGTGAACCAGGGGCATTGTCACCCGAAGATCGTGGAAGCCATGACCGAACAAGCCAAGAAATTGGCTTTGACCTCGCGGGCTTTTTACAATAACGTGTTGGGCGAGTGGGAAGAATACATCACGAAATATTTCGGATATGACAAGGTGCTTCCGATGAATAGTGGTGCCGAGGCTGACGAGACAGCCTTGAAATTATGTCGTCGTTGGGGATACGACGTGAAAGGTATACCTGCCGATCAGGCAAAAATTATCGTTTGCGATAATAATTTCCACGGGCGTACGATCACGATCGTGACTCTTTCAAACGATCCTTCTTCTTATGCCGGATTCGGACCTTTCACGCCGGGATTCGTGCGGATTCCGTATGACGATATTCCCGCACTGGAAGAGGCTTTAAAAGACCCGAACGTGGCCGGGTTCCTTCTGGAACCGATACAGGGAGAGGCCGGGGTTTACGTCCCGCATGATGGTTATCTGAAAAAAGCTTATGACTTGTGTAAGGCGCATAACGTGCTTTTCATGGCCGATGAGGTGCAAACCGGTATCGCCCGCACGGGTAAAATGCTAGCCTGTGACCACGAGGGAGTGCGTCCGGATGTGTTGATCTTGGGTAAAGCGATATCCGGAGGTTTAATGCCTGTATCCTGCGTGTTGGCGGATGACGAGATCATGTTGACGATTAAACCGGGAGAACATGGTTCTACTTACGGCGGGAACCCGATTGCCGCCAAAGTGTCTATGGCTGCCTTACAGGTGATTAAAGACGAGAAGTTGGAAGAGAATGCCGAGAGATTAGGTAAGATCTTCCGTGAAAGGATGAAAGCTATCAAGTCTGATATGGTAGAACTCGTTCGCGGTAAAGGATTGTTGAATGCCGTGGTTATCGCTCCGAAGAACGGGAAAACAGCTTGGGATGTATGTTTGAAGTTGCGGGATAACGGCTTGTTGGCCAAACCGACTCACGAGCATATCATTCGTTTCGCACCGCCTTTGGTGATCAACGAGGAGCAATTGCTCGAAGCCATTGGCATTATCGAGAAAACGTTGAAAGAATTCGAATAGGATTTCTATTAGCGAAAAATATAACAAGAGCCGATCTCGTGCCTGAGATCGGTTCTTGTTTATAATTTTGTACAATCGTTTTAATACTGGTACGTGTATTTGAAAATGTAGATACTATATATTTTCTTTACTCTAGTTTCTATCTTCTTTCTATCTAGTTTCTATTTAGCTTATATCATGATGGAAAAATCATGGGTTTTGCTTGGTCATTTTGAAATAGAGATTGTATTTTTGCAGAATAGTACGTGTATCATTTATTTTTAGTATTTACTGATGCTTTATTTTATTATCGTATTTATATCTCGGGATTTTTATGTAAGTTTGTTATCATTTTAAAATTCTGTTTATGTCGGTCGGATTCGAATGTTTGTTGCAGGGGGTGAATAATAAGGATATGAAAGCTTGGGAAGAGCTTTATGCCGCTTATTATTCCGTGCTTTGTTCTTACGTGAACGGGATCATTCGAGATCGGGATACGGCACAGGATATCGTGCAGGATTTGTTAGTGGCGGTCTGGAAATCGACCAAGCAGTTTGGGGACATGAAAGAGTTGACTTCTTATCTTTACCGGGCGTGTTATAATAATGCGTTGATTTATATGCGGAATGTGCAAATACGTAAGGAAATTGAACAGAAGATTGTGTTGGAAATGGAGGAGTTTTCGGATGAAATGTTTGCCGTGACGGTGAGAGATGAAATGTTACGACAGCTTTACTTGTACATGAAAGACTTGCCAGAGGGTGCCCGTGAGATTATGGAATTGAGTATTAAAGGGTTATCCGGGCCGGAGATTGCCGAAAAATTGGGGATAACTATACACACGGTGAAAACTCAAAAGAATCGGAGTTACAAGTATTTGCGGGATAAATTGAAAGATTCGGTTTTGCTGTTTTTGCTTTGATATGCCCCCTATTGACTAAAGAGTTACTTCGTTTGTTAAAAAAAATGCTCATGAAATGGTCATATTCTTTGATTGTTATTTGGTTTATAAAATAAACTAGTTTATATTTGTGATGTAAAAGGAATGAAAATTCCTTTTTTATGAAAGATGTGGTTTATTTTATAAACTGATTTATGGATACAAAACTGATATTATGGAAGAAAAGAAAATGACAGAGAAAGAAAGTTTAGAACTTGTATCTCGAATGATCCAGGCTACACGACAAAATCTGGTGAAAGGTAGCGGAAATTATTTCCTGGTTTATGGCTATACGGCTTTGGTCTTATCAATAGCGATTTATGCGTTGTTTTACGTGACGGGTAATACGTTGTGGTCAATAGGGTGGTTCTTGATGTTTTTGCCGATGAGCGTTATCGCTTTCAGGAAAAAGAAGAATAAGCCTTTGGTGGTTACGTACACGGACGGTATGGTAAAAAAGGTATGGCAAGTGATCGGTTCTCTTTTTTCTTTGACTATTTTTGTCATGCTGGTATTAATGTTCATTGCAGGCAAATGCGATTTCGTGTTAATGCTTCCGTTATCTCTATTATATGCCGGTATAGGTACGGCGATAACGGGGCTTGTTATTAAGGAATCTTGTTTAGTTTATGGTTCTTTCGTGGGGTTTGTATTTGCCGTATATATGTTGATGTCATATACTTTAAATGGTGGCACTGAAATGATTTGGAATCTGTATTTCGGTTTGTCATTGACTGTTATGATGGTAGTACCGGGGCATGTTTTAAATAATAAAATCGAAAAGTTATGAGAGAATTAGATCCGCTATTGCATTCACAATTACGTTTGGCGATAATGTCTTTACTCCTGTCGGTAGAGGAAGCGGATTTTGTGTATCTTAAAGAAAAGACCGAGGCAACGGCCGGAAATTTGAGCGTGCAGTTGGAAAAACTTGATACAGCCGGGTATATACAGGTGACGAAAGAGTTTGTTGGAAAAAAGACTCGTACTTCATGCCGGATAACGGATACAGGAAAAAAGGCTTTGGAGGACTATATTGATGCGCTAAGGGAGTATATTAATTTATAGGTAATATAGGTATTTTCTTACAGGGAGGACTTTAATCGGTCCTCTTTTTTTATTCTTATCCTAATTTTATTCTTGTTGATATTTAGTGTGATAGGAATGGATATTCTTTTTTTTTTATTAAAGTCGAAAAAAAACTTATTTTTTTGTCATACTCTTAACACATTCATGTATTATATGATTAAATGATCGTTTTTTGATAACGTCCATTGTTGTTGATTTTCACCCCTCTATCTTTTATATCTCATTTAATATTAAGAACTTATTTTTTCACCTTCTAACATGAATGATATTTTTCATTGATATGAAAAAACGATCCTTTATTGATTGAATTGGTAGAGGGTTAATGTGTTAATATATAGTGATATATCAGGTTAAAATTAGATAAAATGAGACGGGATTTATATAAAGTAATGGAATTATTCAGGAAATCTTTTTCCGGCGTTCTGAATGCTGGTGAGCAGGAGGAGTTGGAGGAGATTTTGCGGGATGATTCGTTGCGTGGGGTCTATGAACAATTGTCGGATGAGGAGTTTATCGAGGATAAATTTAGGGAATTCGAGGGGTATGATTATAAGCCGGCTTTTGGAAAATTGAAACAGTACCGGAGACGATCAAGTGTTCGGCGGTGGACGATGTGGAGTGCTTCCGCGGTGGCGGTTCTCGCTTTGTGCTGTTTCTTGTTTTTATCAGGAGAGGAAAAAATGGAGGGAAAGAATGTTCCTATCGCAGCCGAGCATGTTATTCCTGCCGGAAGCAAGTCTGCTGTACTTAAATTAGCGGATGGTAGGGTCGTGAAGATTGGTCAAGAGTCTATGAGTATCCGGGAAACGGGAGGAAGCGTGGTGACCTACGAGGGGGGATTACTTTCATATTCTTCGGATTCGATAGTTCCCAAGGAACTTTTTAATGAGTTGGAAGTGCCTGTCGGGGGAGAATGTTTCGTGCGTTTGGATGATGGTACGGAGGTTTGGTTAAACGCTGGGTCCAAGTTGAAGTATCCGGTGGCGTTTTCGGGTGAAGAGAGAAGAGTGATATTTTCTGGGGAGGCTTTTTTCGAGGTAAAGAAAGATTCTCATCCTTTTATCGTGAGCATGGAAACGGGGGAGGTTACCGTGTTGGGAACTTCTTTTGGTGTTAGTGCTTATCCCGGAGAAACGGATTACACGACGTTGGTTTCGGGAAAGGTTTGTTTCCAGTCAAAAGGGAATAAAAAGGTGATTCTATCTCCAGGAGAACAGGCCGTGCTTCACCCGTCGGGTAAACTGGAAAAGCGGGAGGTGGATGTTGAGGAGTACGTGGGGTGGAAAGACGGGGTGTTTGTCTTTAAAGAGAAAACCTTGTCTGAAATCATGAAAATATTGGAACGGTGGTACGGTGTGAACGTGATTTTTCAGGATGAAAGTTTGAAAGAACTGGAATACACGGGGAATTTGGAGAGGTATGATTCGATCAACACGTTTTTGCAATTACTGGAGCGTTTAAAGGAAATACGGTATGAAATAAAAGAGAATACAATTGTTTTATTTAGATAAAAAGAGAAAGACAGACAACAAATTTCTCAGGTTCGGAGTCTGCCTCTTCTCGATTTATAATATTAATATAAACTACAATAATATGAAAAAAAAACGATTAATTAGGTTTCCCGACCTATTAAAAAGGTACAAGAAAAATTTAATGATTATGAAGTGTTGTATCATTTTTATCTTTTTGTTCAGTTTGAATCTGTCGGCGAACGTCTATTCTCAGAAGAATCTGGTGTCGCTTGATTTGTCGGATGTGTCAGTTGAGCAGTTCGTGAAAGCGGTAAAACAACAGACGGAACAGCGTTTCATGTATAATTCGAAACTGGTGAATAAGGCCGGAAAAGTTTCCGTGAAGGTGAAAGATATGGAGTTGGAAGAGGTTTTGAAAATGGTGCTAGAGAAGGTGAATCTGGAATTCGAATTTTATAATAATGTTATCTTGATTCGAGCTAAAGAGGACGTGTCGGCAGCCCAACAGAAACGTTTGATTAAAGGTAGTGTGAAAGATGATAAGGGGCTACCGCTACCCGGTGTTACCGTGTTGGTGAAAGGGACGATGACGGGAGTTGCCACTGATATTGACGGGAAGTTTGAATTGAAGTGTGATTCGGATACGCCTGTCGTGTTGGTCTTTTCATTCGTGGGGATGAAGAATAAAGAGATCACGGTAGGGCAGCAACAACAAGAGGTAAATGTCGTGCTAGAATCAGAAGCGGAGAATTTGGAAGAAGTGGTAGTTACCGGATATCAGAAAATTTCGAAGGAACGGGCTACCGGATCGTTTTCCGTGGTGACGGCAAAAGATTACAAGGGGAAGATGGAGACGGATATTATGTCTCGGATCGAGGGGTTGGTGACTGGATTGGTAAATTATAACAAGCAGGTTAGCATCCGGGGAGTCTCTACCGTATATGGAGATCGTGATCCTTTGTACGTGGTAGATGGAGTGCCTTACGAGGGGAAGATAGAGGCGATTAACCCGGCGGATGTGGAAAATATCTCCGTGTTGAAGGATGCTACCGCAGCTTCAATCTACGGGGCCCGTGCGGCTAACGGGGTGATCGTGATCACAACCCGAGGCGGAAAAAGCGGTAAGACCAGAATATCGTATGATGGTAGCGTGAAATTTAAACCTCTTCCGGATTTGGATTACTTGAAATTAATGAATAGTTCTCAGTTGGTGGATTTGCAGGTGGAGGGATTCGCATATTATCATACTCCTTATGACAATTTGAACAAAAGGTATTCGTTGAATGAGGTGCAAGAATTATTGTACATGGCGGAACAAGGGCAATTGGGTGAAACGGAATTACAACAAGAACTGGATGTTTATCGGAATTCGAATAATAAGAATCAAGTTAAAGACCAATTTCTGAGGACTGCTATTACGCATCAGCATAATTTGACACTTACGGGTGGAACCGAGAAAAATAATTACTTGGTTTCTTTGAATTATTACGGTAATAATCCTTATGAAAAAAATCGTAATGATGAGAGACTTGGTTTCACATTGAAAGAGAATGTGAAGTTCTTTGATTGGCTGTCTGCAGATTTCGGCGTGATTGGCAGTTTCACGAAGGATAGCGGGAAGAATGGTTTTGATAATATTTCTTCAAGTGGTTCCAGGAGTAACACGGAGTTGTCTTTATACACGGGTGGAACTTCTTACCAGATGTTGAGAAATGCGGATGGAAGTTCCCGTGAATGGAGAAAGAATAAATCGGATTACGAATTAAATCGTTTGGAAAGTCTCGGTTTGCAAAATGAAAGATATATCCCGTTGGAAGAAATAGATCGCCAGCATTATAAGGATAAATCTTCTTATTATAGATTGCAGGCTGGGTTTAACGTGAAAATTATTGATGGTTTGACTGTTGATTTAAGATACCAGACCGAGAGTACACAAATCAAGAATCGTCAGTTGTTTGACAAAGATTCGTATTACGTGCGGAATATGGTGAATGAGGCGGCGACAGTCAATACTCAAACCGGGGAAGTGACCGAAAATATACCTTCCGGGGGACAATTATTCCAAATCGAGGAGGATATTTATTCTTACACGATGCGAGGACAGGTGAATTTTAACCGGGTTTTTGAAGAGAAACATAGCGTGGTAGCTCTGGCGGGTGCGGAACGTAGGTTGATCCGGGATACAAAAACACAAGTTTATAAAATGGGGTATGATGATCATAGCCTTTCATATAAGCCGATTAATCCGTTAATATTAAGTCCAATCAGTAGAACGGAAAGTCTTTCCGGCTCCTATAATTGGGTAGATGAAAATTGGAATAACTTTAGTCAGGATGAGGATCGGTATGTTTCATTTTATGGTAATGCATCCTATACGTATAATAATCGTTATTCCGTTACCGGAAGTATTCGAATGGATCAATCCAATCTTTTTGGTACGGATCCGAAATATCAATATCGTCCGTTGTGGTCTGTTGGAGCCAGTTGGTTTATGGCATCAGAGGAATTCATGAGTAATGTGAAATGGATAAATCGTTTGAATTTACGTTTGACTTATGGTATTAACGGTAATGTTTCTAAAGAATCCGGTCCTTACCTGACGGTGAAGGATTACGGTTATAACAGTTGGACGGGGGACTTTAGTGCTTATATCGAGAATCCGCCTAATCCACAACTGCGTTGGGAGAAGACGGCGGTGACCAATTTAGGAGTGGATTTTTCATTTTTCAATTCACGTTTGAATGGTACGGTAGATTATTATATTCGTAAGAGTACGGATTTGTTAGGAAATCGAGAGACGGATCCGACTTTGGGGTGGAACAGTTTGTTGTTGAATTATGGTAGTTTATCGAATCGGGGTATAGAGGTATCGTTAAGCAGTAAGAATATAATCAAACCGAATTTCGAGTGGGGTACAAACTTAAATTTCTCTTATAATAAAAATAAAATAACACAGATGACAAGTAGTGGAACTACAGTGTTTTCTTATGTGAAAGGAGTGGTTCACACGGAAGGGCGACCGATGTATAGTTTGTTTAGTTACAAATATGCTGGATTGGATCCTGAAAACGGGGCACCATTGGTATATGATAAGGATGGTAATAAAGTTTCAAATGTTGGGTCAATAGAAGAACTGGAATATTCTGGAACGACACGTCCTCCGTATAGTGCTTCTTTGATTAATCGTTTGCGATACAAGGGGCTAAGTTTGTCTTTCATGTTCGTGTATAACGGAGGTCACGTGTTAAGGGATGAGGTTTCACCTTATTTGTCTGGTGGTTCTACGACCAATATTTCGAAGAAAGCGGTGAACCACTGGCGTAAACCGGGTGATGAGAATATCAAAGGTGTTGCTCCGGCCATGAACAGGAGTGCTTCCTATACTTTGAAACAAGTATGGTATGCGGCTAACAAGCATGTTATTAAAGGTGATTATATTAAGTTACGGGATGTAACTTTAAGTTATGATTTACCGAAAGGGTGGCTTAAAAAGACCTATTTGAATGACGTTTCCGTGAATTGTCAGATCAGTAACTTGTGGCGTTGGGTGGCTAACGATAGCGATCTTGATCCAGAGGCATATACGACCACTGGTTACGGTTGGGGAGCACGAACTTTACCTGTCCCGACGACTTGTACGTTAGGTGTATCAGTAACATTCTAAAGCATTAATTATTATGAGAAACAAGATATATTTATTATTATTGTGTTTTGCGGGGTGTTTTATCTCGTGTGATAGTTTTTTGGATGTCCAACCCAAAGGTATCGTTATTCCGAAAAATTATGAGGACTACGAGAAATTGATCAATTATGCTCAATTATTAAAGGCTTCCGATTCGTACCCGAATTTTATGACAGATGATGTTTACCTGCCAGATGATGGGGATGTGAATTTTAACGACTTGGAAGTACCTAATCGGAATTTATACACGTTCCAAGCGGAGATATTCGGGGATGCCGAAACGGATGGTTTATGGGAATATTCTTATAATCGGATTTATTATTACAACACGATTATTGAAGATGTGATGAACGTGGAAGATGCCACGTTGGATAAAAAACGTTCGCTACGTGCAGAGGCTTTGTTAGGGAGAGCGTTCGAATACTTGACTTTGGTAAATGCATACGCAAATCATTACGACAAAAACACGGCTGCGACAGATCTGGGAGTACCTTTGATGTTGGATAAGGATATCAATAAATCCAATTTGGAGAGGGCAACGGTTCAACAAGTGTATGATCAGATATTGACAGATTTGGACACGGCGGCTCTTTATTTGCCGGATAAACAAAAAACAGCTTACCGGGCATCCAAGCCTGTGGGGTTGGGGATGTTGGCACGGATGTACTTGTATATGGGTGAATATAAAGAAGCGTTGAAATATGCAAAATTGTCTTTAAAGGAAAATAGTTCGTTACTCGACTTGAAGAATTATTCTGTGGTTGACCCGGAAAAAAGCATCGGTCGTACGGATGTTCCTTATGGTGCGGATAACCCGGAGCATATCTATATCCGTTTGGCTCCTTGGACCTTCGGTTTTTCTGGTTCAGCATTCGGTTCCGATGAGTTAGTGGCTTTGTTCGATCGTGATAATGACATGCGGTTTAAACTTTTTTTCTCTAATTATGCTTGGGGAGTGAATTATGACCATTACTTGTGGCTGCCTTATATCTATGCCAATATGGCGATGTCCGTGCCGGAAGTTATCTTGATTGCGGCGGAATGTGAAGCCCGGGTGGGAAGTAAGGATCAGGCGATGCTTTATTTGGATCAATTGTTAGAGTACCGGATTGTCGGATACCAGTCGCAAAGTGCGGCCACAAATCAAGAGGCGTTGGATAAGGTGTTGACGGAAAGACGGAAAGAAATGTGTATGTTGGGATGTACCCGTGTGATTGATTTGAAGCGTCTGAATCGGGAGTCTCGCTATGCCAAGACGATTACTCACGTGGCAAACGGGCAGACTTACACGCTGGAAGCGAACAGTCCGAGGTATATATTCCCGATACCCCCGAAGGTGTTGAGTTTCAATCCAAATATGGAGCCTAACGAGAGATAGATAAGAGTTTATAAAAGTTCATAAGGTTCATAAAGTTTGTCAAGGCCATAGCGGGAGTTTAATTTTGTGAATCTTATGAACTGGATTTATAAATAAAACAAGATAAAGATGAAAAGTATTGTATGTTTGTTGGTTATGGCGGTTGTATGTTTCTCGTGTTCAGAGAAAAAGACAACCGTGCATTTGAAAGGACAGTTAAAAGGAATGGGACCTCAGGAAGTGATGCGTTATAATGGGGCGGTTTCAATGGTGGGAGATAGCCGGGATGTCTTGTTAAACACGGATTCGGAGGGAAGATTTGACACGATTATCGAGTTGAGCGAGCCTGAATATTTCTCGATTAGTCGCAACACGCTTTACCTGACTCCGGGTGATGATTTGGAAATGGTTATTACCGAAAATAATAACGAGGCGGAATTCAAAGGAATAGGGGCAGAGGCGAATACTTACATGAAAAAGCGGTTATTCCCGAAAGGCGGTTCTTTTCTGGAAGGCGGGAGAAATACCCGAACTGATTTTGCTTCGACAAAGGTATTGATTGATAGTCTGGCATCGGCTCGTAGGGCTGAATTGCAAGCACTAAAGAATGTATCCCCGGAGTTCAAGCGTTTGGAAGGGGCCCGGATTCTGGCTGATGTCGTGAATAGTTGTATTTGTTACGCTAGCTACGGGAAAGAGTATCAATTTGATTGGGCTGCTTATCAACGGATGACTCCCGAAGAGCAGGAGGTCGTGGGGAAGAAATTGCAGGAAATGCGGGAAACGTTCTATGCGGGGATCGCAACCGATATGAACCGGATGTACAGGGAATTGACAGATACGGCCTTGTTGGACGTGGCTGTCGTGCGGGATGTGCTTTCGTATGCAGGCGAGGATAAATATGGTTGGTTTGAAGGCATCGAGTTGCCGGATCGGACGCATGAACTTTACGAGGCTTATGGTAAGGTGGGAGCTTTACGGGAGAAAGTAAATCTGGAGAACGTGGAGGCTGCCCGGAAGTTTGTTGCGGAATCTAAAAATAAAGATATTGCCTCGGAAGTGAAACATAAGGTCGATCAGGCCGGGAAACTCGTGCAAGGACAACCCGCTTTTGATATCGTGATGGAAGACGTGGACGGGAACATGAAACGGTTGAGTGATTTTCGGGGAAAGGTGATTTACGTGGATTTGTGGGCTACTTGGTGCGGACCGTGTATACAAGAGTCTCCGGCTTTTGAAGCTTTAAGCAAGAAGTACGAGGGAAAGGATATTGTGTTTGTTCCCATATCCAGAGATACCCGGAAATCAGATTGGAAATCTTACCTGAAAAATCATCATAAAGAGCTAACGCAATATAATTCACAGGATTTAGCATTGAAAGATGATTGGTGCATAATGTATATTCCTCGCTTTATCGTGATTGATAAAGACTTTAAGATCGTGGACGCTTATGCACCCCGGCCGTCGGAAGAAGAGGCGATAGTTCCGTTGTTGGATTCGTTATTGAACTAGAACCATTTAGAGGAAAATAAGATGAGAATACTTTTTATTGTTTTAATGGTATGCGCTTCGTGTTTTGTGACTTGCGGGCAACAACGGGTGATAACGGGTGAAGTCGGGCAGGTTAAAGTGAACGTGATGTATTTATATGACGTGGAGAATGAATATAGAGGAGTACACCAGCAGATTGATTCTGCCGGGGTGGAAGACGGGCATTTCGTATTCACGTTGGGGGATAAAGCTCCGGCTCTTTATTTTGTAGGGGATTCGCCTTATCATGGCGGCTATTTCTTTCTGGACGGGCAAGAGATCGTGTTGAAACCGGAGACCGTGACGGAAGAGAATATCGTTTGGACCGTGACGGGTTCCCCGTTGGATCAGGTGTACCGGGAATTCAACCAACGGGTATATGCTGAAACTTTCGGGCGGGTTAAAGATTCTTTAAACGCTCTTTTCTGCAAGGCCCGAGAGAGAGAAGATCGAGCCGAAATGATGAGAATCAAGAACGAGTCCGAACCTTATTATGACGAGGGGTACAAGAAGGAGCGTGCGCTTGTGAACGAGTATATCCAGAAAAACAGGGAGAATCCTTTCGGGATGTATCTTTATTATTTCAGGGTATTCCAGCACAGGGATTTTCAAACAGTGGAAGACATAACCTCGGAGAAAAAGTACGTGAATGGTTTCGGCGCGAAGTCTTCACCTTACATACCGCGGATCATGGAGCGATTGGGACAGTATGAAAAATGCGCAATCGGGCACGAGGCCCCGGAAATCGTGGGACGGGATACGTTGGGTAACCCGCTGTGTTTAAGTGATTTCAGGGGTTATTACGTGATTGTTGATTTCTGGGACTCGTATTGTCACTGGTGTCGGGAGGAGACCCCGGCGTTGAAACGGGCGTTGGAACATTTTAAGGATAAGAAGTTTAGAATACTTGGGGTGTCTTCCGACCGGGAGAAAAAGAGATGGATGGACGCGATTCACGAGGATGGTAGTTATTGGGATCATTTGATACTGAATAGGGGGGATGACGTGATGGATCGTTATTGTATCCAAGGAATTCCTCATATTATCCTGATCGGCCCGGACGGGAAGATTCTGGCGAAGGAATTGAGAGGGGAGGATTTAATAAAAGTACCGGAGAAGTTCGTCAAGTAGATATAGTAGATCGTAAGATTATTCCATAAAAATTCATTAGAGGTTACCTCATTTCGAGATAACCCCTAGTGAATTTTTTCTTTTTTTTGTCATACTTTTTATCCACTCATGTATTATATCATTGAATTGTGCATATAAAAGCATAATAGACTTAAAAGTGATGGAATACATGAAACAACGTTTATATGATATAATAGAGTTATTTAAGCGGTCTTTTTCACCTTCTTTTTCGGAGGAAGAGAAAAAGAAGCTAGAAAACGTATTACAGGATGATTTTTTGCGAAAGGCGTACGAGCAGTTGTCTGACGAGGTGTTTATAGAGGAGAAATTCAGGGAATTTGACGGGTACGAGTATAAGGTGGCTTTTGAAAAATTAAGAAAGTATCATCATCGTGTGGTATTTTGGCGTTGGACTGCGTGGGGAACTTCTGTGGCAGTTATTATCGTTCTAGTTTTGATGTTTACACATTCGGGAATAAAACCTACAAATAATCAATGTAAGACAGTGGCCGTTCAAGAACGAATTATTCTTCCCGGGAGTAAGTCTGCTGTATTAAAATTGGCCAATGGTAAAATGGTTACGATTGGGAAACAAGCTTTGAAGATTATAGAGGATGGCGGGAGTGTGGTTAAATATGAAGAGGGACAACTTTCTTATTCATCAGACATGTCTTTTGATAAAGAGTTATACAATGAGTTAGAAGTTCCCCGGGGAGGAGAGTGTCAAGTGCAACTGGATGATGGTACTAAGGTCTGGTTGAATGCTGAGTCTCGATTGAAATATCCGGTCGTTTTTAACGGGATGGAACGAAAAGTCGTTTTGTCGGGAGAAGCTTATTTTGAAGTGAAAAAAGATACACATCCTTTTATCGTGTCCACGGATATTGGTGATGTTACGGTACTAGGAACATCCTTCGGTGTAAGCGTTTATAAAGGAGAGATTGGGACAACTACGTTGGTTTCCGGTAAAGTTAAATTTACTTCAAAAAATGGGATGAATGAAACATTGTCACCCGGAGAACAGGTCTCGGTTGCTGTATCGGGGTTGGTGGAGAAAAGGATGGTGAACGTGGAAGAATATGTTGGTTGGAAAAGTGGACTATTTGTTTTTAAGAATAAAACATTGGAAGAAATTATGAATATGTTTGAACGGTGGTATGCTGTCGAAATTATTTTCCAAGATGATTCCTTGAGACAATTGGAGTTTACGGGTGATCTTGAGCGGTATGGTAGTATTAATACGTTTTTACAACTACTGGAACGATTAAATGAAATAAGGTATGAAATAAAAGGAAATACGATTATGTTGTTTAAATAAAGGAAACAGACGACAAAATTCTCAGGTTCGAAGTCTGTTCCCCAAATATTTATTGATAAATATTATATTACAAAGTTATGAAAAAAAAACGATTAGTTAGGTTTCCAGACCTGTTAAAAAGGTATGGGAAGAGTTTAGTAACTATGAAATGTTGTATTGTATTAATCTTTTTGTTCAGTTTAAATGTATCGGCGCATGTTTATTCTCAACAAAATTTAGTCACATTGAATTTGTCGAACGTATCGGTAGAGCAGTTTATTGAAGCTGTAAAACAGCAATTGGCTCTTCGTTTTATGTACAATTCGGATGTTGTTCAAAAAGCGGAAAATGTCTCGATAAAGGTGGAAAACAAGCCCTTAAAACAGGTTTTAGATTTAGTGCTGGGGAAGGTGAATCTGGAGTATGAGTTTTTTAATAACGTGGTTTTAATTCGGGCAAAAGACGAGAAGAATGACGAACAACGACAAAGAACAGTGAAGGGGAGTGTGAAAGATGAAAGAGGAACTCCTTTACCGGGGGTAACTGTGGTACTTAAAGGTGAAAATCTGGGCGTTGCGACGGATATTAACGGTAATTATTCACTTTCTTTCTTTGAGAAAAAAGACATGGTTATCGTGTATTCATTCGTGGGAATGCTTCCGTCGGAAGTTAAATATACTGGGCAGGACTCTATTAACGTGGTATTGAAAGAGGAGGTTGAAAAGATCGACGAGGTGGTTGTAAATGGTTATTTTACCAGAAAGAAGGAGAGCTACACGGGAGTTTCCACTACTTTTTCCGGAAGTGAACTGCGGAAAGTGTCAACAGGTAATATTCTAAACACGTTGTCCATGTTGGATCCTTCTTTCGTGAAAGTTGTAAATAACGAGATGGGAAGTGACCCGAACACGATCCCAGATTTCGAGATTCGTGGTTCCAGTAGTTTGAAATCGACTTTTGAAGGAAATCCTAATATGCCGACATTTATTATGGATGGTTTTGAGGTTTCTGCCCAGAAAGTGTTTGATTTGGACCCGACTCGTGTTCGTTTTATAACGATATTAAAAGATGCGGCAGCCACGGCAATTTATGGTTCTCGTGCCGCAAACGGGGTCGTTGTTATCGAGACCGAATTACCGAAAGCCGGGAAATTGCAACTTTCATATAATGGTAGTGCCAATTTTGAAATTGCGGACCTTTCTGATTATAATTTGATGAATGCCAAAGAAAAATTAGAGTATGAAGTGCGTTCGGGATTGTATGAAACGGAAGGGAAGAGTCCTGAATATGCAGATGATAATCTGGCTTCTTATAATCAAATATTGAAATTGGTCAAGGAGGGAAATGATGTGGATTGGTTGGCTATTCCGGTCAGGGATTTAGGGATTGGACACAAGCATTCTGTTGTGGCGGAAGGTGGAAATGAAACATTTCGTTATGCTTTGGATCTTTCCTATTCGAATACCGTGGGTGTAATGAAAGGTTCTAAACGTGATAACTATGGCGGGGGTGTTCGTCTTCAATATAATCTGAAGAAATTGAAGTTCATGAACTATATGTCTTTTAGTCACTTGAAATCGATAAATTCCCCTTACGGTAGTTTCAGTTCGTATACGTATTATAATCCCTATTATAACCCTTATGACGAGGAGGGGAATATAAAGAAAATTCTTTACTCTTACCAGTATTATGACGGGGGAGTAAAGACAAAACCGATGTACAACGAGTTGTATAATGCCACGTTACCATCTAAAAATCAGTCAGTAGGGAATTATTTTATGAATAATTTCTCGGTTGAATACGATATCGTTCAAGGACTGAAGTTAAAAGCGAATTTATCATTGAGCGTTGATAATAACAAGTCGGATGCTTACGTGTCGAACGAGAATACTAGCTTTATAGGTAAGGAGCAGAAAGGAATGTATTCGCAATCCTTATCAAATAGTTTTAGTTATGATATCAATGTCGTTTTGACTTATTTCAAGAATTGGAAGAAACATTTGTTGAATGCCGGATTGATTTATAATTTACGTGAAAGTAATACGGATGCGACAAGCCTGTCTGCGGTTGGTTTCCCGAATGAGAATATGGATCATATTTCTATGGGAACAAGTTTCCCGGAAGGGGGAAGACCTGGCGGAAGTTATGATGTTTCCCGTTTAATTGGTTTTGTTGCTAACCTCGGTTACACGTATGATAATCGGTTTTTGCTCGATTTTTCTTTAAGAAGTGACGGGTCGTCTTTATACGGGGCCAATAACCGGTGGAGCACATTCTGGTCTTTGGGTGTCGGTTATAACTTGCACAATGAGAAATTTATGCAGGATATCACGTATATAAACTTGTTAAAAGTGAGAGGATCGATCGGTACGACCGGGGGACAGAATTTTAACCCGTATCAGGCGATGACGATGTATTCTTATAATGATAGTCGGATAAGCGGAATTTCTTATAACGGTTATATGGGGGTTTTGTTAAAAGCGTATGGGAATAAGAGTTTGAAATGGCAGAAGGTTGAGAAACGGAATGTGGGTTTGGATTTTGAATTACTTGAAAGACGGTTGAAAGGTTCGTTTAACGTGTATAGCGATCTTTCTAAGGATGTACTTATTGATGTCACCGTTGCCCCGTCATTAGGTTTTTCTTCTTATAAAGAGAATTTGGGACAGGTGAAGAATAGTGGCGTAGAGTTGACGTTAAAAGGAACCGTTATTCGCGATACGGATAAAGATATAATCTGGGATTTGATCTTCAATTTGGCTCATAACAAAAATAAAGTGATGAAGATCAACAAGGCGTTGACGGCTTTTAACGAATCGCAGGATGCGGATGTGAAAAATAAACCGATGATAAGGTATAAAGAGGGATTGTCCCAAAATACGATCTGGGTGAACGAGTCTCTTGGTATTGACCCGGCCACGGGAGAAGAGATTTTTCTCGATATGAACGGGAATAAGGTAAATGAATGGAGCTCGGCAAACTACAAGCCTTTTGGCTCGACCGATCCTAAAGTGTACGGAACAATCGGAACGATGTTCGTCTATAAAAAATGGGAGTTGAATGCGTACATGTATTACAAATATGGTGGTTATTTATACAATTCGACTTTGGTAGACAAGATCGAGAACGTGAACCCGAACGAAAACGGGGATAAGCGAATCTTGTATGATCGCTGGAATGCTCCCGGGGACGTGGCTAAATTCAAGAAAGTCAGTGATGTTTCCGTGACGAACCCGACTTCACGTTTTGTTGAAAAAGAGAATTATATACAGCTTCAATCGTTGTCCCTTAGTTATGATTTTAGTGGTGATCAGCTTCGTAAAATGGGTATTCAGCGTTTAAAAGTATCGGCTATCGGTAATGATATATTTAAATCATCTACGGTAAAGATGGAGAGAGGAACCTCTTATCCTTATGCCAGAACGTTCTCGTTATCTGCTCAAGTAACTTTTTAATTTGATTGTTGTATGAAAAAATTAATGAATAAATCTATCATTCTTTCACTGATCCTGGCACTTACTTCGTGTAATGATTGGTTGAATGTTTCTCCTAAAACGGATATGAAAGCTGAAGATCTGTTTTCGACGGAAGCGGGGTTTCGGGATGCGTTGATTGGAGTTTATGCTCTGATGTCAACCAGCACTCTTTACGGTAAGAATTTATCCTATGCCTATATGGATGCTTTGGCTCAATATTATGCAAGTCCCCGTAGTAATACATCGACGGGATACGATCATAGTTTGAAAAATGCTGCCGGATATAATTACACGGAAAAAGGGGAAGAATCAAGGATATTGTCTATTTGGTCAAGTCATTTTTCCGCGATAGCCAATATAAATCAAGCTTTACTATTTATTGATGCCAAGCGGGATGTATTCACGTCCGAGGATATTCATCATATTTATAAAGGAGAATTTCTAGCCCTTCGAGCCTTGCTTCATTTTAATGTTCTTCGACTTTTCGCGTCGTCGCCGATAATGGATAATCAGAATGGTTTGAATTCTCTTGCCATTCCTTACGTGGAGGTTTACACGAATGTCGCTCAGCCACAGTTGACGGTAAAGGAAGTGTTGGTAAAAATAGAAAAAGATTTACTTGCGGCCAGGGACTTGATGAAGGATCGGGAAACTTTTAACAACACCGATTCATCATCACCAATGTATAAAAGAAGAGAACGGATGAATTATTATGCCGTTACGGCTCTTCTGGCTCGGGTTTATCTTTATGGAAATGAGAAAGAGGCAGCTTTGACTATAGCGAAGGAAATTATCGGAGAGGTAGACGGGGAAAATCCGACTTCTTACATGTTGGCTACCAGTGCGGCAACTGCAACAAATCCGATGTTCCAATCCGAGTTGATATTTACTTTGGATGTTCAGAAATTGAAAGATTTGAGCGAGAGTAGTTTTGCGGAAACTTCGCTTTCGGATGTGTTACTGATGTCGGTGAAGGGTAAACAAAACATTTTTAATGCGGGGGGCTTGGAGAATGATTTCAGATCTTCCTGGTTAACATTAACATCCAGTGGCAACGAGTATGTTTTGGCAAAGTATAACGGGATGAACTACATACCAATGTTCAAATTGTCAGAGCTTTATTTGATTGCTGCGGAATGTGCGAATGGGAAAGAGGCGTATGGTTATCTGAATAAATTGAGAAATCATAGAGGATTAGTAAGCGTTGAAGAGACACAAAATATAGAGGATTATATTTATCAGGAATACAGGAGAGAGTTTTTGGGAGAAGGACAATTGTTTTTTTATTATAAACGTAAACTATTTGATGCTATCGGGGCAGAAGATAATGTGGGGATTGAGGACTTGAAAACTGTTTATAATTTACCGATACCGACATCGGAAATTGACTTTGGTAACATAAAAAATTAATAGCGATGAAAAAAATATTCATACTTTTTATTTTAGCCGTGCTTTGTTCTTGCAGCAAGAATGATAGACTAGTTTATGATTCGGGCATGCATGATATATATTACCCTGTCGTGAAAGATGGCCGGGATAGCGTGTTCGTGTCGTTATTGACAGCAGATGGCGTGTTAACAACAACGGTAGATGTTAAACTATTGGGGGATACCTTGCTTGCTCCGGCAAAATTTAAGGTCGAGGTCGTGAAAGAAAAAACCGATGCGGTAGAAGGAGTGCATTACGAAAAACTTCCGGAGTATTACGAATTTCCGGCGGGAGAATTTGTATACAAGATGCCCGTTAATCTAATAAAGGGAGATAAGGGAATCACGGAGGAAGCCGTGTCGCTTACCCTGCGTCTCGTGGGAACTTCTGATTTAGGGGTTGCTTACGTGGATAGAGCCGAGATACGTTTGATCATTGCCGATATGGTAAAGATGCCTGAAGGAACGGGATATTATGGTGACATGACGGCGTTCAAAAAATTGTTCGGTGAGTACTCGAGAAAGAAACATGAAATGATTATTGAAATGACGGGACATGATTTCTGGGATGGTAATTATGGTTCTTATGGTGGTGTATATGGGATTGCTTACGAGATGGAATATTATACTCCTTATGCCAGAAAATTGTATAAAATAATTACGCAGAACGAGATTAAAGACGAGAACGGGAATATCATGCAGGGGTGGATGGTTCCCTAAGATTTTGATTTGTTGATCTTAAATATAGAAATCATTATGGAGAATTTAAAATATATATTGATCTTGGTTTTATTGCTTCAATTTTCATGTGTTGATGATAACTCGAAATTTGGAGGTGTTGATATTGATGCCATCACGATTGAAGGTATTGAAGAATACAAGGAGATAGAAATCGGTTCGAAGTTGGAAATAAAACCGACTGTAACCACGAAGTTTGGTGATAAATCTGAACTTTCTTACGTGTGGTATAAATACAATAAGGAACAGGCCGTGGCGGATACTTTGTCACGGGAAAAAGATCTGGACGTTATTATAGGTGATGTCTTGCCGGGAGTTACGACCACTTTAGTATTTAAAGTGATTGATTTACAGACAGGAGTTTTTGCCATGAACAAATCTTCTTTTGTAACAGTGGGTAAGTATTCTGGGGGAACACTAATGTTGTGTCGAGTTGACGGGGAGAACGATCTGGCGATGTTAAAAAAGGATGGGACAACTCTTTATGAAAACATCTATTCCTACGCGAATGACGGGACCCGTTTGGGACAAAAATCCAAACGTATCATATTAACTGATTCTTACGTTTATAATCCGCTCGGACATAAGTCCGTAATCGTGACTTGTGATGATGAAACCGGTGGTGTTTATCTTGATCCGGTGATTTTTACAAGGAAAAATTACATGAGAGAGAAATTTATCATGGGAGAAGAGATGGAAGGGGATTTGGTTATTACCGGTTATATCGGACACACCTCCGGTGACTACTTGATTGCTAATGGTAAAGTGTATAATAGGCTGAACGGTGATAATGCGAAAGCGGACTGGAATCCGGAACTTGTATTCCTGACAGACCCGAAAGATTATAACGCGGCATCTTCTATTGGCGAGTCGGTAGGACTCATGTTTTACGATAATCTGCATAATCGTTTTATGGTAAATAAAAGTGAGGCGGGATATTTTAGTTTTATAGCAGGTGCGGATTATGATTTTTCCAAGTACGATCCTAATAATATGGGAGATGGGGTTGAGTTGGTTATTATGGGGAATCAAAGTACACGGACAGATTTTATGTGGGAATTGATGAAGGATACGAAAACGGGTGATTATATTCTTATAAAGAGTAAGACCGGATTCAATTCATCTTGGAAAACGATATTCGTGTCAGAATTCAAACAAGTACTTTCCAGAAGCGACTACCCTCATTTGTATGAAGCATCGAACTTTATAGCAGGTACGAAAGTATTGTACGCAAACTCTTCTCCCTGGAAAGATTACGTGTTAGGTGAGAAGAATGTGTTTTTTTATTTGAGCAATAATAAAATATATGCGTTTAACGTCGGGACACTTTCAGATGGAGTATTGATTGATGGGGATGCGGAGAATTGCACGATAACGGGGATGGATTGTACTGAGATAAAAGATCCTCAGGGCGTGGAAGATACGTATGTACAACTTACGGTTGCCATCAAAGATCACGGCCTGTCTGCCAAACCGGGAGGGATCGCTGTTTATCGTTTGAATAATGTCGGGGGACTTTCAGCGGAGAAAATGTATGCCAAGACTGGGTTCTGTGATGAAGTTCTTTACACGGTCGAAAAACTGGATTAACAAGATAATGAAAAGCCGGTCCCTTTGTGGATTGGCTTTTCTTTTACAAAAAGCTGAGCAGCAACATCACGTTCAACAAGGTAACGATTCCCCCGATCACGTACAGGAGCCATTTGGTATAGGCCGAGTTTTTGTATTTGCCCATGACTTTGGAGGAGGAGGTTAGGTATACTTGCGAGAAGATCGTGATGGGTAGCTGGACACTGAGGGCCATTTGCGAGTAGATCAATCCTTGGAACGGGTTAGATATCACCATAATCAAGGCAAAAGCGATGATGAGTGAGGTCAGCACGCCGATGCGGGAGTGGCTGTCCTTGATATCGTAGGGTTCTTTATATATCCCGGCAAAGATAGACCCGGCGGCCATCCCCGAGGTGATCGTGGAAGATATGCCGGCAAACAGGAGGGCCACGGCAAAGATTACCGCTGCGTTACTACCCAATAAGGGCGTTAACAGGGAATTTGCCTGTTCGAGTTCCGTGACGGGAGTACCGCTTTTAAAGAACGTGGCGGCAGCCAGAAGGATCATGGCGCTATTGATAGCCCAACCGATAACCATGGATAGGATCGTGTCGGCGTACTCGTAGCGTAATTGTTTTTTTATGACTTTATCGTCCTGAATATTCCATTGGCGGCTTTGGATAACTTCCGAATGGAGAAACAAGTTGTGGGGCATCACGACGGCGCCCAGCACGCTCATGATAACAACCATGGAGCCTTTGGGAAAAGCGGGTGTGACCCATGCCGGGAGAGCCGTGTTCCAGTCTATATCTACGAGAGAGAGTTCGTAGATAAATGACAAACCGATAATCGAGACGAACGCGATAATCCATTTCTCTATAACCCGGTAGGTGTTGGAAAACAGCATGATAGCCACGAAAATCATCACGAGTAGCGAGCCTGCCCGGATCGGGATATTAAACAACATTTGCAGGGCAATAGCACCTCCAAGAATCTCGGCCAGGGACGTCGAGACAGATGCTAGCATGGCTGAATACAGGATTCCTTTCGCGTAACGGGGCTTCAAATACTCGCTGGCGGCTTCCGACAAGCATAATCCGGTAGCGATACCCAGGTGCGCCACGTTATGCTGCAACACGATCAGCATGATCGTCGAGAGGGTCACCATCCACAAGAGCGAGTACCCGAATTCAGCCCCGGCAGCGAGATTGGAAGCCCAGTTGCCCGGATCAATGAAGCCGACGGTGACGAGTAATCCCGGTCCGATGTACTTGAATATTTCCAGTCCTCCCAGTTTGGGATTATGTTTTGCCGTGTTTAATAATCCTCGAAAATACTTTAACATGCCTGTTAAGTTGTTATTTTATTATTAATTTTGAAACTTCAAAAGTACGAATAACGATGAATAATTGTTCTCGATAACTTTTAGTTTCTAACTTTTAACTTTTAATTTCTATGTTGATTCCGGTACTTCTTGTTCTTGTGTCGTTGGTAGTGCTCTATTTCGGGGCTGATTTCTTGGTAAAAGGTAGTTCTTCATTGGCCGTGCGTTTCGGGATATCCCCTTTGGTCGTGGGATTGACAGTGGTGGCGTTCGGAACGAGTGCGCCGGAGCTGCTCGTTAGCGTGCAATCGGCATTAGTTGGTAATTCGGGTATTGCCGTGGGAAATGTCATGGGGTCGAATATATTCAATGTTTGTGCTATTCTTGGAATTTCTGCCATGATCTATCCGTTGCGGGTGAATCCCCGGTTGGTTCGTTTTGATATGCCCGTGATGCTGGTGGCCACGTTGTTGTTCGTGTTGATATTTCATGATGGTAGTTTCGGACGGTGGGCTGGAATATTGTTCTTTGTCGGGATATGTGCTTATATGATATATTGCGTGTATAAAGCTAAACGGGGGGAAGTGACCGAGGGTGAAGAGGAAATTAAGGTGACGAAGAGTTGGATACTGGATGTGGTATTCGTGATTATCGGGTTGGGATTGCTGGTTTGGGGATCGGATCTACTTGTGAATAACGCCGTGAGTATAGCCAAGGCGTTGGGATGGAGTGAAGCCGTGATCGGGTTGACTATCGTGGCTGCCGGGACGAGTATGCCGGAGTTGGCAACTTCCGTGGTTGCTGCCATGAAAAAGCGTACGGATATCGCGATCGGTAACGTGGTCGGGTCAAATATATTCAATCTTCTAGCCGTGTTAGGACTGACCGCAACGATAACTCCCGTGGAGACAAACCAGATAAACTGGTTGGATATGGGTGTGATGTTCGGATCATCTTTGATTCTTTTACCTTTTATGCGTACAGGCTTCAAGATAGGGCGAGGAGAGGGCGTTGTGTTGTTTATTATTTATGTTGCATACACGGTGTATCTGCTTGTGTGATACAGTTTAACAACTTGTTATGATGCAGATTTTTCTATATCATAAAACGTTCATTTAATGATAGTTAAAAATGAATGTATTCTTAATAATGGTAAATTGTTACTTATTTTGTTAACAAAATCATTATCAACGATAAAAAGAATGCCAGTTTTCTTGGGATAGATAAGTTATTTTCTTTAAATTTGATTGCATTAAATGAACGTTTGTTGATGATGTATTTGTTTTTGTAAATCATGTGATTACGAGATTTCATGCAGAACGAGCAAAAGATACTGTTAGAACATTTAGCCAAGGATGATGATACTGCTTATACCTTATTGTATAAACAGTTTTACGTACCCATGGTACTTTTTGCCAGTAAATACATCAGTAACGAGGAAGCTTCAAAAGATATCGTTCAAGAGTTTTTTATCTCCATGTTGGGACAAAAAAAAGAGTTTGAAAACATCACGGCCTTGAAAGTATATCTTTATTCTTCCGTGAAAAACCGGTGTGCCAATTACATTCGCCACGAGCAAGTAAAGGGACGCTACGAGGCTTTCGTGTTACGGGAGTGTGATGATGTCGATCTTTTCTGGGACCGGGTGATGGAGGAAGACGCTTATTCCCGCGTGATGGAAGTGGTTCAGGAACTTCCCCGGCAATACCGGAATGTGATGTTGTTATCGCTGGAGGGGTATAAAATCTCGGAAGTCGCGGAAAAAATGGGAATCTCGCTTGACACGGCAAAAGAATACAAGAAAGAAGGAAAGAAGCGGTTAAGCGTTCGTTTACAGGTTCTTGGGCTAGGTTTTTTCGTGCCAATTTTCTTCTGATTTTAATTTCCCCGATAAAATAATTTATTTTTCTTCTTTTTCATCCCCCCGTTTTATTTCCTGTGGTGTTTTATTCATAGAACGCGAATAAAAATATATATATGAATACAGAGGATAAAACTTTTCAGGTGTCAGAAATAATCTCCCGGTACATACTGGGAAATATATCTGATGCGGAGAAAGAGCAACTGGAACGTTGGCTCGCGGAATCTCCTCGTCACAAAGATTTGTTCGATAAGTTGATACGTGAAGAGATTACTTCGGGGAAAGTGCGGGCTTACGAGCGAATTAACTGGCAGGAAGCCCTGAAAAACTTGTTGGAACGGAAAAAGAGCGAGAGCCGGATGAGACAAAGGAGACGTGTGATTCGTTGGACTCGCTATGCGGCGGTGATCGTGTTGTTCGTCGGGCTTTACGTGTACTTTCGCTCGAATGATAAATTACCGGAAATCAACAAAACACAGGTAACCGCGAGAGTCATTCCGGCCGGGAAACCGACAGCGACCCTTCAATTGGCTTCCGGGGAAGAGATATTATTAACTTCCGATCGCTCGTGCAACATAAAACAGGAAAATGGTGTGATAATCAAACAGGATTCGGGTATCATCAAATACCGGGTCGACGGGACGAAAGTGAAGCAAAAAGAACAATTCAACACGATCACGGTTCCGAGAGGCGGGGAATTCTCTTTAATGCTGAGTGATGGAACGCGGGTTTGGTTGAACGCGGAGACCCGTTTACGCTATCCGGTGGAATTCGTGGGCGATAAGCGGAAGGTATATTTGGAAGGGGAAGCCTTTTTCGATGTCTCTCACGATAAACAAAAGCAATTCGTGGTAGAGACCGAAGAAGCCCGCGTGAAAGTGTTTGGAACTGCGTTTAACGTCTATGCCTATAAAGATGACGACGCTACGGTGGCCACCTTGGTACGGGGATCAATAGAACTGAAAGTCCGGGATTCGGATGATAAAGTACGTCTGGAACCGGGAGAACAGGGAACATTGATCAACGGAAAACTAACAAAACAGGATGTGGACGTGGAAATGTACACGGCCTGGCGGGAAGGGCGCATGGTGTTCAAGAGCATTCGTCTGGAGGATTTACTACATCACATGGCTCGTTGGTATAACGTGGATGTCGTTTTTTCCCGCGAGGAACTGAAAGATGTAACTTTTACCGGGGAGGCGAAGAAGTACGAGGATTTCTCGGAGGTTCTGGATATTATCGAGACCACGCAATCCGTGCGATTTCGGGTAGAGGATCGAACTATAATTGTATATTGAATAATAAAAAACGAGGCAACCTGTGCTGTAACACGAGTTGCCCCAAGAATAAGTTTATCAGCAATAATAACTTAAACGTTACAAATGTATGAAAAAAAACGGAGAATATGACCCTCCTAAGTACGGGTCATTAAAAAAAACATGTCGGATTATGAAGGTAACTTTACTTCTCCTTATGTTCACGATTTACCAATCTTTCGGGGCTGCATACTCCCAGCAGGTTAAATTGGATATAAGTTTGGATAACGGAAATTTCGCTCAATTCATGGAGCAGGTGAAAAACCAGTCGGATTTTACCTTTTTCTTTAATGACGCGATGGTAATGGGATTAAAGAATATCACGTTACACATGAAACAGACAGATATCGAGACGATTCTGAAGGAATGTCTGAAGAATTCGAATATCTCTTTTCGGATTAAAGACCACACGATCATCCTGTTCGGGAGGGACGAGAAACAACAAGGCGAGATCGTGATAAAGGGAATGGTCGTTGACGAGAGCGGTGATCCTCTACCCGGGGCGACGATAAAAGTGAAGGAGGGAAAAGAGAATGATAATAAAGGAGTTATGCGGGGGACGGTGACGGGCATAAATGGCCAGTTCTCGATAAAAGTCCCCAACATGAAAGTATTGCTGGAAATCTCATTCGTCGGTTACGAGAGCCGCTTGATTCCGGCTTCCGACTCGACAACCTTGAAAAGAGTTGTTTTAAGAGAAGAAATAAAGAGCATTGATGAGGTCGTGGTTACCGGCTATCAGAAAATAGACCGTAAATTATTTACCGGTGCCGCGGATATCGTGAAGGGAGAGGATGCCATGGTGGAAGGTTCCAACGACATCAGCCGGATGTTACAGGGAAAAGCGGCGGGAGTTCAGATACAGAACGTGTCGGGAACTTTCGGGGCCTCGCCGAAACTGCGGGTACGGGGAGCCTCGTCCATCTATGGAAACCAGAAACCGTTGTGGGTAATTGACGGGTTGGTATTGGAAGATGTGGTTGAAATGTCCGTGGATGATCTTTCTTCGGGCGACACGGAAACCCTGATCAGTTCGGCCATCGCCGGGTTAAATGCCGATGATATCGAGTCATTCCAGATATTGAAAGATGCTTCGGCAACGGCGTTGTACGGGGCCCGGGCGATGAACGGCGTGGTCGTGATCACGACTAAAAAAGGAAAGAAGGGAACGATGAAGGTGAATTATAGCGGGGAATTCACGGTACGTATGAAACCCTCTTATTCCCAGTTTGACATCATGGACTCTCAAGAGCAAATGATGGTTTACAAGGAAATGGAAGAGAAGGGGTGGTTAAACTACGCTTCCGTTCTGAACAGTTCCAGTGGAGGTATTTACTGGAAAATGGCGACGGCGATCAATTCCTACGATCCGGAAACCGGTTTCGGTTTACAGAATACCCCGGAGGCGAAGGCCGCTTTCTTGCGGAAATATGAAATGGCCAACACGGATTGGTTTGATATCCTGTTTCGTAACACGTTGCAACAGTCTCACTCTTTGAGTTTGACATCCGGTTCCGACAAGTCCAAATTCTACGCTTCCTTGAGTTACTTCAATGACGGGGGCTGGACGATCGCGGATAAGGTAAATCGTTACACGGCCAACATGAACGCTTCGTTTGACATAAAGAAATGGATCACCTTGAATCTGGTAACCAACGCTTCCATCCGTATGCAGGAAGCTCCCGGGACCAACAGCCGGAGAACGAATGCCGTTTCCGGTACATTCGAGCGTGATTTTGACATCAACCCGTTCAGCTACGCCTTGAACACCAGCCGGGCCATGCGGGCTTATGATGATGACGGGAATTACGAGTACTACATGATGAATTACACCCCGTTCAGCATATTGAACGAGTTGGATAATAATCGTTTGAAAATAAACATGATGGATACGAAGTTCCAGGCAGAATTAGAAGTTCGTCCCTTGAAAGGTCTGGAGATAAAAGCGTTGGGGGCCGTTCGTTACGTGAAAACGACCCGTGAACACCGTATTCACGAGCAATCCAACGCGGCCGAGGCTTATCGTTCGGCGTCGAATGCCTATATCCGCAAGTACAACAAATTCTTGTACGATGACCCGGAGCGTCCCGGTTATCCCAAAGAGGTCGTTATGCCGAAGGGTGGATTCTACAACCGGAAAGAGAATGATTTGTTGAACTACTATCAACGGGCCATGGTCAATTATAACACATCCTTTAACGGCGGGCTTCACACGTTGAACGTGATGGCCGGGGAAGAGGTGCGTTATTCCAACCGCAAGTCCTCTTTCTTCAATGGTTTCGGTTACCAGTGGGATCGTGGTGGAGTTCCTTTCATTGATTACAGGATCATCAAACAACAGATTGAAAACGGGGTAAACTTCTACGGGATGGACGAGAATTACGATCGTTTCGTGGCCTTCTTCGCCACTGCCGGGTACAGTTACAACGATTTGTACGTGTTCAATCTAACCGGGCGTTATGACGGTTCCAATAAACTGGGAAAATCCCGTTCCGCTCGTTGGTTACCGACGTGGAACGTGAGTGGCGCGTGGCATATCTACAACGAGAAATTCATGCAGTCGGTGGAAAAGATATCCCGCCTGACCTTGCGGGCGACTTACGGTCTTACGGCCAGCATGGGTTCTTCCAGCAACTCGCTTCCCGTGTACTACAATGACGCCACTTTCCGGCCTACTCAAAGTGATAAAGAGAACATGATATACATTAGTTCGTTGGAGAATAGTGAGTTAACTTGGGAAAAGCAGTACGAGTTCAATGTGGGGGTAGACGTGGGAGTTTTGGACAACCGGATCAGCCTGACGTTTGACGCTTACTGGCGGAAAGGGTTCGACCTGATCGGTAACATACGTACTTCCGGTATCGGTGGTGAGGTTTCGAAGAAGGCTAATTTTGCCAACATGAAATCGAATGGCGTGGAATTCACGTTGAACACCAAGAACTTTGATAAGGGAGCTTTTAAATGGTCAAGTAACTTGACATTCTCCTATAACCAGAACGAGGTGACAGACCTCAAATCCCGTCCGCGGGTCATCGACTTCGTGAAAGCGGAAGGAAGCCCGCGGGAAGGTTACCCGGTTCGGGGTATATTCTCGATTCCTTACATGGGCTTGTCCGACGAGGGAATCCCGCGCTCTCTCAACGAGAACGGGGAAGTTGTTACCGGGGACGTGAATTTTCAGGAGACGATCAAGATTGACTTCCTGAAATATGAAGGTCCCGTTGATCCCAAGTATTTCGGAGGCTTCGGTAACACGTTTAGTTACAGTAATTTCACGTTAAACGTGTTTGTCAATTACCAGTTTGGCAACAAGATCCGTTTGCATCGTTATTATCATTACGATTATTCCGATCTGGACGCCATGCCGAATGAATTCTCCGATCGTTGGGTGTTGCCGGGTGACGAGTTGAAAACGAACATTCCTGCTATTCTTTCCCGGCGACAATACAAGCGCCCGAAGAACGAGTACCAGGTGGCGTACAACGCTTACAACTACTCGAACGTGCGGATAGCCGACGGTTCGTTCATCCGCCTGAAAGACATCAGCCTGGCCTATCGCTTCCCGAAACGCTGGATGAAGAGTGTCGGGTTAAGTTCCGTTCAGTTGAAATGCATGATTTCCAACGTGGCCTTGCTTTACAGGGACAAGAAGTTACACGGGCAGGATCCCGAGTTCTTCCGTTCCGGAGGTGTGGCCATGCCCGTTCCGAGACAAGTAACCTTTGCCTTGAAGGTAGGTTTCTGATGATGAAAGTAGTTTTTGAATTAAACACAGAAAGTATGAAAGCATATAAGATAATAACCGGAGGAATGATGTTGTTGTTTGCCTCGGCCTGTAACTCTTTCCTGGATGTAGTACCCGACAATCGTACGGTATTGGATACCCCCGAGGCGGTGAAGGAACTGTTGGTATCGGCTTACCCCGATTGTCATTATTACCACGTGTGCGAGGTGATGAGTGATAACGTTGGCGAGCGGGTTGTGACCGGGACGCACAGCCGGTCGATTCTGAACGAGGAGATGTATTACTGGGAGCCGGGATCGCAGACCGGGCAGGACACCCCGACGTATATCTGGACCGGCTACTATAATGCCATTGCCGCGGCCAATCATGCCCTGCGGGCGATCAGGGAAGCGGGTGATACTCCCGAGTACGCGGAGGCCAAGGGTGAAGCCCTGCTTTGCCGGGCGTTCAACCATTTCTTGCTGGTGAATATATTCGCCGAGCATTACGTTCCCAACGGGGCGGAATCCATGCTGGGGATCCCCTATTGCACGGAGCCGGAAACGGTGCCCATCGTTTATTACAAGCGCAACACGTTGAAGGAGACGTACGAGTTGATCGAAAAGGACCTGTTGGAAGGATTACCGTTGATCAAGGACGAATCTTACGAGGCCCCGAAATATCACTTCACGAAAGCCGCCGCGGCCGCGTTCGCCGCTCGTTTCTACCTGTACAAGGGCGAGTGGGACAAGGTGATCACTTACGCGACCCGGGCGTTGGGTAACAATCCCGTGAAGAAAATACGCGACTTGAAAGGGAAGCAATTTAACGTGTCGGATAAAGACTACTATCAGCAGAATTATTTCACGTCGGCCGAGCAATCCGTGATCCTGTTCGTTGGCGGTTGCAGTTGGTGGGCGCGTGATTTCAGTTCTACCAGTTTGCGTTTCGGCATGACCAAGGAACTGAGCACGGAGTTGTTGACCGAGACGGTTTGCGGGAGATCCGGTTCAAGCTGTACTTATTACGTGTATTCGACTTACACGGCTTCTCAGGCTTGCCAGATGCGTAAATTCAAGGAGCAATTCAAGTACAATGCCGTCGGTTCGACGACCGGTAAGGGCTATTGTTTCGCCGCGTTATTATCCGGCGAAGAGGCTTTGTTGAACCGGGCGGAGGCCTACACGATGAAACACCAGTTCGACTCGGCCCTGATCGACGTGAATATCTTGTTGAAAGAACGGGTGCGGGTTAACCCGGAGGATATTAACGCCGATTTCACGCCTTATCAAGCCACGTTGGAGAAGATCAAGAACTTTTATGATGATCTCCCGGAATTGTTCCCCGACGTGGAACCGTTCTACGCGAGCGAGATCGACGAGGATCAGATGTCCATCTTGAAATGTATCGTGGACTGGCGTCGGAAAGAGTTCTTGCAGGAGGGATTGCGCTGGTTTGACATCAAGCGCTTCCATTTACCCGTGACTCACACCTTCCGGGATTCGGACATGGCCCCGATCACGCTGGCGAAAGACGATTTGCGCCGGGCCGTGCAAATTCCCACGGAAGCCCAAGGGTTCGGCGTGGAACCCAACCCGAGATAGATGATTGTTTTAACGGTTAAACTAGAAGATCATGAAAAGATATATTTTACAATTACTTGCCGGGATCATGCTGTTCACACTGGCTGCTTGCTCGGATGATGATTTGGGGCCCTCCATTTTCGATACCTCCGAGAGAGATCGAACGGAAGTGGATTTGTGGCTACTGGAAAACTTCGTGAAGCCTTATAATATAGAGATCGTGTACAAGTGGGAGGATTCCCAGACCGGTCTGGGATACAACCTCACGCCGCCGGAGGAAGGGAAGGCGTGGGAGTTGGCCCGGGCGTTGAAGACCATGTGGGTGGAGCCTTACGTGGAGGAAGGGGGGAAGACGTTCTTCAACCGGATATCTCCCAAGCAAGTGGTGTTCATCGGTTCGGCCCGTTACAACGACGACGGTTCGTTCACGCAAGGGGCCTCTGATAGCGAGCACCAGATCGTTCTTTACGCCGTGAACAATTTCTCGGAGAGCGATAGCGCGAGGTTAAAGAAATACATGTCGTCCATCCACGGTGCTTTCGCCATCGTCGCCGTCCTGACGCAGGAATTCCCGAAGGAGTACGAGTCCATCTCCGGCGGGTACGTGGAGCAGTGGAAGAACGTGAAGGCCCAAGAGGCTTACGACGCCGGGTTCATCACGCCCTACGCCATGAGCGAGCCGAATATCGACGTGGCCGAGATGGTGGCCACGATGCTTTCTTGTAGCCGGGAGGAGTGGGACGCGTTGTTACAGAAACCGGCCACGGACGAGGCTAAAAAGATGCTGGAAGACAAGTTCGACATGATCCTGAATTATTACCAGGAGGTTTGGAATCTGGATCTTTATTCTTTGCAGGATAGGGCGGAGAAAGCGGTTCAGAAAGTGTTACACGGTACTAATGAATAAAACGGAAGACCTATGAGAAAATATATATATTTATGGATTACAAGCTTGCTGCTCGTGGTGGCTTGTACCGATGATGACCGGGTGTTCTCCGAGTCGTCGGACGCGAGAGGACAGGCTTACCTGGCTAATTGCAATAAAACCCTGAAAGCTTCCCCCGAGGGCTGGAAACTGGTATACTACCCGAAAGCCGGGACGTACGGGGGCTACACCTTCCTGTTCTCCTTCAAGGACGAGGGGCGCGTGGATATGCTGGCCGATATCGCCCGGCGGGCGGGGAATTATTCCTATAAATTGACGATGGAGGAGAGCGCGATTCTTTCTTTCGATTCTTACAGCCCGTTGCATATCCTGGCCGATCCCCAGTACGTGAGTCTTTCCAAGGGACTGGAGGGTGATTTCGAGTTCGTGATCCGTTCCGTGGCGGACGATTCCATAAAACTCGTCGGCAAGAAGAACCGGGTGGAAGTGGCGCTGGTTCGGGCCACGGCTGCCGATTGGGAGTCTGTCGGCAATTTACCCGCCGTGCAGGACTTGTTCACGACCGGGGCCTACGAGTTGTGGCAATTGTACGTTAACGGGGAAGAGAATGAAGGCTCGTCGATGTCCCTCGATTCCTTGTCGCACGTCTGTTCGATCACGTACAGGAGTGACGGGGATTTGATCACCGTGTCCGTGCCTTACCTGTTGACCGACAACGGGTGTCAGTTCAGCAAGCGCGTGGAAATCGAGGGTGTTTCTTTCGACGCGTTGACATTGGTCGAGGGCACGTCCGGGAATAACCGGGCTTTCGAGTCGAATGACCCGGAGCATGCCATCCGCGTCGGTGTTGTCGTGGATATCCCGTTGAACCTGACACCGGAACAAATCCCGACTTTCGAGCAAGACCCTGGCAAACGCGCGGTCGAGTTATTCCGTTCCGAGAACAAGGATAGCAAGGGAATCAGCTGGTACAAGGTCGTGGACATGAGCGATGATTTGAAAGCTTTATGGGACGAGTTGATCGCTGATCGCCCGAACTTCAGGGAGTTCATGGTGATACTGGATTATAACGATAAAAACCCGGGAGCCTTCTCGTTCCGTTGTGTCGAGGAAGGGGTGGATAAGTATTATCGTTACGGGTTCGACACGTTTGATATGCTGGATGGCTCGCTTGACCGCGTGGTGTTCAAGAATAGCAGCGGCTCGAAAGCGACGAATTCCTACAACCCGTCGCCTTGGGCTAACCGGGGGGATTACACGGGACACGCTAATGTCACTTCCATGCGTAAGAATTTCTTCTTCTCCTCCAGTGGATTCACGGTGATCCGGGATTACAAGGACACGTACTGGTTCCGGAGTATCAAGAACCCGGAACAGTGGTGGAAGTTGAAAGTGGTGAATTAAGCGTGTTTTTGACGGGTGTGATGCAGGTTTGGGGGGAGTTCTAAGATGAAAGCGAACTTCTACCCATTCCTTGCGTAAAACAATCAACATGAACAAAGTAAACATGATAAAAGTATTCGTTTTTTGGTTATTCTTTAGTTTTATTTCCGGGTTCGGGTATTGTGACGAGCCGGGGAAAACGGGGAATAAAAAGGGGCAAGCGGCCCCGGTTGACGGGCCGTACGTGTTATACGACAAGGCGGGCCGTGTGCGGGTGATCCGGGTGGACAAGAACGGCAAGCTGCGAGACAAGGTGTTGGACAAGATCCCGAAGAATTTCTCGCTGGATGTCGTTTCCCAGAAGGGGAACCACCGTTTCCGGGTGAAGCTGCACCCGATCGAGCGTCCGGCCTGGAAGACGGGACAACGGGAGAAGACACTCGTTATTTCCGACCCGCACGGCGATCTGGAGAGCTTTATTTCCGTGTTGCGCAATAACGGGGTGATCGGGAAGCGTTACGAGTGGACGTACGGCAAGAACGAGGTGATTGTCATCGGTGATATCTTTGACCGGGGGAAGGACGTGCTGCCGATCTTCTGGCTGATGTACAAGTTGGAGGAGGAAGCGCGGGAAGCCGGTGGAGCGATGGTTTTCATGCTGGGAAATCACGAGGAAATGGTGCTGCGCGGCAACTTGAAATATACCCGTGACAAGTACAAGAACCTGGCCAAGCAACTGGGCGTGGAATACACCGATTTGTGGCACGAGGACAGCGAGCTGGGGCGTTGGCTGCGGACTCGCAACCTGATCCAGATCGTGGGCGACAACCTTTTCGTGCATGCCGGGTTGAGCAACGAGTTTACCGGGTTGGGAACTCCCGTGGAAGTGGTAAACGAGGAGGTCGGCAAATCAATATTCCTCTCCAAGAAGGAGCGGCAGGCGTTATCCGCCTTGTCCGATTCCATCTATCGCGACCGGGGACCCTTCTGGTTCCGGGGCATGGTGAAGGATGATCCGAAATACCGTCCCGTCACGGCGGAGGACGTCGACCGGATTCTGGCACGGTATGGTGTCAAACGTATCTTCGTGGGCCACACGATTTTCGATGACGTGACCCCGTTTTTCGACGGTAAGGTGGTGGCCGTGAACGTGAACAACGAGAAGAACCGCCTGGCAGGCAAGGGCAGGGGTATCCTGATCGAGGGCGGGCGTTTATATTTGATTTTCGATAAAGGTGAACCCGTGAGGTTTGCCTTTGTCGAAAATCAAGTTACAAGTTACATTCGCCTTCGGCGAGTTGCAAGTTACAAGTTGCCCGCGCTCGGGTGAGAAACTTGTAACAGACGAACCTGTAACTTGCCGAAGGCGAATGTAACCTGCAACCTGTAACTATCAATAACGGCCCGGCCGTTATTGATATAAAAATCTCTTGATACTTTTCTTGGGTGTTTTCTCGAATTCCTCGTTATATATCTTGATTTTGGCGATCTGGCTGTAGGCCGGGAGAGTTTCGTTGATCTGCTTCCGGTTTTCCTCCATGATGGCGTTAATGGCCTCGTCGGAGTTCTTGTTGTCGGCGTTGATGGCCTCGAAATCGGGATAGACGAGGGCGATCAGTTTGCCTTCTTTCTCGACCACGATGGATTCGCTCACGTAAGGTAGGTTATTGAGGTGATCCTCGATTTCTTCCGGGTAGATATTCTGCCCGCTGGGGCCGAGAATCATGTTCTTGCTGCGTCCCTTGATGAAGAGGTTGCCTTCCTCGTCGATCAACCCGAGGTCTCCCGTGCGGAGCCACCCGTCGGGGGTGAACGCGGCGTGGGTGGCGGCCTCGTTCTTGTAGTAACCGCTCATGACGTTGTCGCCCTTGGCCAGTATTTCCCCGACGACGTGTGCCGGGTCGGGCGAGTCGATTTTGAGTTGCATCCGGGGAACCGGTCGCCCGCACGATCCCTTCTTGAAAGTTTCCCAGCCGGCGTACGAGAGGATCGGGCCGCATTCGGTCATGCCGTAGCCCACGGTGTACGGGAAGTCGATGGATCGCAAGAATTCTTCCACCTCCCGGTTAAGGGCCGCCCCGCCGACGATCAATTCCTTGAAGTTACCGCCGAAAGCGTCGATCACTTTCTGGCGGATGGAGTTTTTCACCTTTTTATCGAGCAACGGCAGGTTGAGCATGAGCTTGATCAGCGGTTTCTCGAGCGCCGGGAATACCTTTTTCCGGATGATTTTCTCGATGATGAGCGGTACGGAAATGATCAGGTTGGGTCTTACCGTGGCGAACGCGTCGGCGATGATTTTCGGGGACGGGGTTCTCGTCAGGAAGAACACGTGGGCCCCGCTGGCGAACTCGTAGATGAACTCGAAGGCCAGCCCGTACATGTGGGCCATGGGAAGCATGGATATCACCTGCTCGCCGGGTTGTTTGCCGAACACGCCGAACGCGAAGGCGAGGTTCGACCAGAGGCTGCGATAGGGGAGCATGACCCCTTTCGAGAAACTGGTGGTTCCCGACGTGTAGTTGATGATGGCCAGTTCTTCCGGCTTGTCACGCTCGTAGGTGACGTCTTCCGGGCGGAAACGGTCGGGGAATTTCTTCCCGAATAGCTCGTTGAGGCGTTCCCGCGCGAGCGTCAGGGCGTGACTTCGCGACACAATGAGCGAGTAGTCTTCCATGCTGACGATGGCTTCGAGCGCTTCCATGCATGCCTCGTTCAATCCTTCCCACACGACGCTACCCACGAAGAGCAGGCGTGCTTCCGAGTGATTGACGATGTTGTGTATGTTGTCGGGTTTGAACTCGTTGAGGATCGGTACCGCGACGGCCCCGTACGTGAGCGTCGCGAGGAAAGCGATTCCCCAGTTGGTGGAATTCCTGCCGCACAAGGCGATCTTGTCGCCTTTCTTGATGCCCGCGTGCTCGAACAGGATGTGTAATTTCTCGATTTTCCGGGCAACATCCTTGTAGTTGCAATTTACTCCCTGGTAGTCGGTCAATGCCGGACGATCCCAGTTTTCCTTGATACTACTCTCTATATAATGAATAAAACTTTCTTCCATTTGTCAAATTGTTTTCAAACGAACTTCAAAGTTACGAATATTTTTCGAGATAACGAAACGGGCGTGAAGCGGGTGGGTTAATCAAGAGGAAAGCCGCGTTTTCACGCGGCCTTCGTTCATGATTTTTTCAACTCTTCGAGTCTCTTTTTCTTTTCCTCTTTTTCGAGGCGGCGGAGTTCCCGTTCCTCCTCGCGTTCAGCGGCAACGCGGGCGGCGATAGCCCGGCGGCGCTCCTTTGCCTTCTGGCGGGCTTTCTCCTCGCGTTCCCTTTTTTCGATGGCGGTGCGTTCCTCGGCCTCGATCTGGGCGTCGTCTTCCTCGGTCTCGGTCGCGTGGAAGGCTTCCATTAACTCGTCGTAGACGCGGGTTTCTTCCTGCCGTGCCTCGCGGGGAGTTTTCCCGGCAGCGATAGCGTCTTCCCGTGCCTTGAACGAGGTTTCGCGGGCGGATAGCATGGCCTCGACGACCCGTTGCTTGCGGTCGATGACGGTGTCGAGCGCGGCCACCCGTTTTCTCTCTAGTTCTTCTTTTTGTAGCTCGACCAGCCGCGCTTCGAGTAGCTCGGCTTCCGTCGGGGCGGGGTAGGCGCGTGTCGACGGGGAGGAGAGTCGCTCGCGTGTCGAGTTGACGAAGACGTAGATAAAGATCGCTTCCGAGTCCCAGCCTTTGGGGAGACTGATGACGGTGGAACCCGACTCGCCCCGCGTCCTCAGCTCTTGGAGCATCACGTGTTCCTTGGTGCTCTCGAAGATGCAGGCGTACAACTGGTCGTCGGCGCTGGCCCGGCCACCGATGATCACCTCGCCCTCCTGGGTGAGCATGAAGGTGCGCGACTCGGTGTCGTACGTCGCGGTCACCGTCTCCGGGTCGAGTGTCCCGTTAGCCACTTTCATCACGAGGTAGTCGTACTCTTTCACGATTTTCCCCTTTTCGTCGCGGCGTGCCGTGCAGAGCGTCAGGGCGTTGTCCTCGACGAAGAGATTCACGGGGAGGCTCGGGCGTTTCACCTCGCGGTAGCCGAGGTCGATCACGTTTTTCAACACGCTCGACAGGTGGCCGCTGCCGCTGAATCCCTTGATGCGGATGTCGCGGTTTTCCTCGTCCACCGGGTCGACGAAGGTGGGTGTTCCCCCCTTCATGCTGACGATCACCTTTCCCTGGCCTTGGTCGGTAATCTTGTACTGGCCGAGGCTGTTGCGCATGTTCCAAAAAAGAGATGGTTGTGCTTTTGCCATAACTTTTAGTTTTAATGTTAAACAATTTTTAATATACTGGGACAACCCGTCGGTAACCGGCGACCCGCCCTCCTTCCGGTCGGGAAACTGCCGCTCCCGCCGTGTTCGATAATGCAATAGTATGACATTCGCGAGCGATAACCAAGAGAAAAACGGATTATTTTTATTTTATTTTTAGCAATGAAAACATAATTTTGCAATAACACCCGTTTTAAGTTAAAACGGTGTTTTTATTATAACATATATTCACCTATTTTAAATATCTCTACAGCCCGCGCCAGGCGTGGGCTAGAGGGGGTATTCTACTGGTATTTTACTGGTATTCTACTGGTATCTTACTGGTGTATATACAGTACTTTTTTAGTTAAATAATGATAATATACCGGTAAAAAATCACGTGTTGCCCGTGGATAGCCGGCGCGTGATTTTCGGGGTGATCGTGGAATGATTAACAACCCATATAGCTTAAATTTTGATAAAATGAAAAATGTGATGCCCGGACGATCGTTTTAGAGTGTTAGAGAGATTATTAAATGATCGTTTATTGAGTTACAAATATATTAACATTTTTGCTAATAGACAATGTTTTTGTTATGTTTTCCACTTTTAATAATCAAATGATTATAAAATTGTCGATAAATGTAATATGGAGATATCTTTTTTATCAATAAACGATCATATAGTGATACAAGAACGAGGAAAGGTAACGATATAGTCAGCGTGTGTGGTAAGTGGCTATGAACCAGTTGGGGTGGGTGTGAGTCTGCCCTGCTTGGTTCTTTTAATATCCATTTTTTTCATTCAACTGGTCAAGAATGATCGAATGAGTTAATTAATTGAATAATAACACTTAAACAAATGAAAATGAGATTTTTTTTATTATCAATGCTAGTTGTCCTGTTCGCGGGATGTGACAAAGACGATGATTCCACGACCGAACCGGAAGAAGAACCTGGAACAGTGACGTATTCGGTGACCTATTCCGTGAACAAGATCAGTGATGATTTCTTCACTTTTGGAAGTTTTATCGTGACTTATGCCGATAAGGATGGCAAAGAACAGGTCGTCGAATTGAAAAAGGCGAGTCAACTACCTTTGTCTATTACCGTGGAAGGTCTGGACGAGGATGGGAAAATTTATTTCGACCTGACTTACGGTTCTTATATTGATGTTGAATTGACCAAGGAGACGTATACTTTCGCGAGAGAAGTGTCTTACTCGGTCAAGGGGTCTAACGGGGCAACGGGTTCGGCAAGCCTTGTGAACAATTCTCTCACGGTTGGCAAGAACAAGGTCGAGGCTTACGTGAAAAAGATGGTTGATGAAGACACCACGCAGGACACCACGATCAAGGATTTGATGAAGAAGGAGTGAACGGCTCATTTTGCCGGGGAATGGTAACGGGCGTGAAAGCTAAAAGATAAAAACTAAAAGCTAAAAGATGAAAAGGACGAGAAAATTCATGATGATTTGTAGCTTGCTGGCGGTGTCGCTGCTGGCGGGATGTCACGATGACAAGGACGAGGTTACTCCCGTGGAACCGCCCCTCCCGGAAGCCGACTACACGGTGATGCTGTACGGGACGGGAGGGGGAAATCTGGACGACAGGTTAAGTTACAATCTCGACCAGGTGGCCGGTTACGGGTATACCCCGAAAGTGCGATTCACGGCTCTCGTGAAATATTCCGCTGATTACCAGGAGGACACGGCGAGACGGGGAACTCGTCTCTACACGATGCGGGAAGAAGGGATGGAGGACGAGGAGGTGCACGATGCCGGTTATCGCATGGACAATCCCGATAACCTGGCCGCTTTTATCAAGGATGCCACGGAACGGTTGCCGGCGAAGAAGTACATCCTCGTGTTGTGGGATCACGGGAGCGGTTTCTCGATCGAGGATCAACCGCTGGACTGGTCGGATTTCGAACCCCTGGGACGCTCCATGGTTTACGATGATAATTGCAAGGACGAGTACGGCTACGACGAGTGCCTGTCTATTTTCGAGCTGGAGGAAGGGTTGAAACGTTCGGGGGTGAAGCTCGACATGTTGTACTGGGATCTCTGCCTGATGAACATGATCGAGAATCTTTACCAGGTGAAGGATTACACGCGCTACGTGCTGGCCGCGGCCCACTTGACTCCCGACATGGGCGGGAATTACGCCTCGTTGATGCAGGCGTTGGAGAATCACCCGGGTATCGAGGAGGCGGCGCGGGAATACGTTCCCGCCACGATGACGTACTGGAAGAATTCGTGTGGTTTGAATAATCTTGACTTGACCTTGACGGACATGGAGAAGGTTGATGCCGTGGTCGAGAGTTTCGCCCCCGTTGCCGCGGCGATGCGGGATTGGAAACAAGCCATGGTCGACGAGCGAGACTGGTTGTGGTTTGATTACTCCCAGAAAACGGCCATGTACTTGTTCGCGGGAGGGTATACCACGATAGACATGCTGCATTACGCCAGGTATATGGCTGACAGGGGAATAGGGGATGGCATGCTATCGGCTAAAGTAACCCGCTTCGGGCAGGCCATGAAAGATATGATCGTGGTGCAGGAGTGCTTCGATTCCGACGGGAAATTGCCGGGGGACGGTATTTCTATCGGTATCCAATTCCTGAGACGGGGCATGTACGAGTATGAATACCCCGGCTTGAAACCGTACAGCATTATTTACCCGCTCACGCGTTTCGATCAAGTGACGCGGTGGAGCGAGTTCTTGAAGGTCAACGAAATGAAGAATGTCGTGGTTGACGAGGAAAGTGGTTCCGCTCACGAGGTGCCGTGGGGGACGGGTGAAAATTAAAAGATGAAGGATAAAAGTTTAGTGTGAAATGGAGTGGCCGGGGGGCGGGAGACGAACCTGTAACTTGCCGAGGGCGACTCTAGCGATTGAAAATTGAAAATGAACAGAAAATTTGGAACAAGAACAACCGCTCTCGCGGCCTTCCTCTTCCTGCTCGCGCTCGGTGCTTGCAAGGAAACGAACATTACGGAGATCATCGAGCCGGGGAACGAGGGCACGGGCAAAGACTCGCTTTATTACTCCACGAGCTGGATCGTGGAGGCGGCGGCCATGAACTACCTCGGGATCGAGGCCCCGGATCGGCTTTTCCCGTCGTACATCCTGCAAGCGAACGGGTTGCGCCGCATGTATGCCGGGAGCCCGTTCGCGCGAGAACTGATCACGGAGGATATTTTCGTCTCCTTCTTGAATCCCGGCAAGGGCACGAAAATCACCCTCACCATGGCGGGGAGCGAGATTAACGAGGAGTTGTCGAGATCAATATATATCGGTGATCAATACGGCGATACCGACACGTTGACCCTCCGGTTTCCCGTGGACTGGAAGCGGCAGGTGTTGTGTCACTGGTGCGCGGACAGGTCGGTTAACTTGCGCTGGGATATCTCGTTTGATGACCGGCCCGTGGAAACCTACAAGCGGACGTTTACCTGCTGCTCGGTCAACGCGGTAACTTACGGGTTCAAGGTTGTTCAACGGGACGGACCGGAGATGTACGCGCATTTCAAGCAGTTCGATTACGGTAATTTCCCGTGCGCGGAGAGCGGCGACACGCTGTCGATCAGCCTCGAAGACTTGATCGCCGGGTACATCGACGAGAACTCCCCGCTCATCGAACGGATGAAACGGGAGTTGATCGAGGACGGGTACACCAATTTCATCTGGGGCGCGGCCGCTTACGAGGATGAACAGGTGGTGGATGGCGTGAGAAACTTTAATTACTTGATGCTGAAACACGGGGTCACCTACGGGATTCGAAACGGGAACACCATGCAATACATGCGTGGTATCGACGAGGTGTTCGCCAACCGTAACGGTTATTGCTCGGAGCTGTCGGCGGCATTCGCTTCGTGGTGTATTAACCTCGGTATAAAAAGCCAGTTGTACAGTATTCCCGGGCACGTGTACCCGATCGTGCAGATGCTGGACGGGAGTCCCTACCCGTGGGACCCCAACCTGTTATGCTTGTATGTTGACAATTATCCCGACCTCGGTGAATTTACGGAGGAGAAAAGGGAAGCCGTGGACTGGTTGTTTGACATCGTGGCGGAAGGTTCGCGGGGAAATTACGAATGGGATCTGGAGAGCGAGGCTCATTCACCTATTGGTTTCCATACAGTTGATGTCACGATGCTACGTTATTACCTGCCCTCGTTCAACGCCAGCGAGGAATACTGGTCGACGACGCTTTCCCGCTCGACGGGGAACGAGATGAGGATCGTGGAACGCCCGCGGTGGTTCAAGCACGAGGAAAAAACGATGCGGGAACCTTCCCGGGTGGAACGAGAGGCCGCGGAAAAAGTCGGTTTTGCGAGCGATGACTACCCCCTCCGGCTCCCCGTTGCACGGGGGAATAGTTGATTACCAAATAGTTGTCGAGTTCGTGCGAGGAGGGGCTAGGGGTAGTGGTTTTATCTTGTCACCCGGAAGAAGAACGTGTATAAGTTTCAACGATCATGGGAATATTATCATCAATAACCAGCCTGCTCACGGGACAGAAGCGTATCCGGGTAAGCGGGCAGACGATTACTCGCAAGAAGGATAACACGTACGTGGCACGGACGAGCAGGAACCGGCAACCGAACAAGCGACGCGGCGAGCGACGGAAACGACGTTCGGAGAAACAACAGGCGTGTAACGAGTCGTTCCGGGGACAACGGAAGTTCTACAAGGCGTTCCGGGTCGTGGTGATGTTGCCTTATCCCGCGTGGGATTTCTTCGCGGAGTGGATGCGGCGCGTGGCCCACACGGGAGACAATTGTTTCCATGCGATCAATCACAAGTACATGAACGGCAACGAGGTGGGATGCCCGGCCCTGTTCCATTTCAGCCGGGGCGAGTTGGGGATGCCGTGGGACATGGCGGTGACCCGCGTGGGGGAGGTCGTGATGTTCACGTGGCACGACGACCGCGATTGCCCTCACGCGAGGGGCTCCGACCGCCTGCTGGTAGGCCTGCTCTACGACGAGTATCGCGATCGCCCCGTGCTGATTGATCCCCACGCTCTCCGGGGACACGGGGCCGCCAGTATCACGCTCGACCCGAAGTACGGTGCCGTCGCGCACGTCTACCTGTTCTTCGAACGGGTGGACAAGAGAGCTTACTCGGATGATCAATATTTCTTATCTTGAACTGCCACCTTTAGCCCCTCCTTGCACGGGCGGGGAAATCGCTTGGTAATTCGTGGGGAAGGCCGGAGGGGATAGTTATTATTTGTTACCGGGAACCTTTTTTCGTGTTCAACTTTCAATTCTCGATTTTCAATCGTATATTCGTGGCTGTATAGATATGTTTATGAATAGAGTACTGATCATTGATGACGAGAATCAAATAAGGGGATTGTTGTCCCGGATTATAGGTCTGGAGGGGTACGAGGTTTTGCAGGCGGATTGCTGCAAGAGCGGTTTGAAACAGGTGGTGGCACACGACCCGGACGTGGTGTTGTGCGACGTGCGGTTGCCGGACGGGAACGGGGTGGAGCTGATCGGCGAGATCAAGCGGTTGAAGCCGCTGGCGGAGGTGATCATGCTGACCGCTCACGGGAATATTCCCGACGGGGTGCGGGCGATCAAGAACGGCGCGTTCGATTATCTCACGAAAGGGGACGATAATAACCGGATTATCCCGTTGATCAGCCGGGCGATGGAGCAGGTGGCGCGGGCGAAGCGGGAATGCCAGGCCGTGCCACCGGCGGGACGGGAATATTCTTTCGACACGATACTGGGTAAATCCGGGGCGATACGGGAGGCGGTGGAGCTGGCCCGGAAGGTGTCGGTGACGGATGTTCCCGTGCTGTTGACGGGGGAGACGGGGACGGGGAAGGAGGTGTTCGCGCGGGCGATCCACCGGAACAGCGACCGGGCGAAGAAGTCTTTCGTGGCCGTGAATTGTGCGGCATTCAGCAAGGAGTTGCTGGAGAGCGAGATGTTCGGTCACGTGGCGGGGGCTTTCACGGGGGCCTTGAAGAGCAAGAAGGGATTGTTCGAGGAAGCCGATCACGGCACGATTTTCCTCGACGAGATCGGGGAGATGGCTTTTGACTTGCAGGCGAAGTTGTTGCGCGTGCTGGAATCGGGGGAGTTTATCCGGGTTGGTGACACGAAACCCGTGAAGGTTGACGCGCGGGTTATCGCGGCGACCAATCGCGACTTGACGCGGGAGATCGAGGGCGGGCGTTTCCGCGAGGATTTGTATTACCGTCTTTCCGTGTTCCGAATCCCGTTGCCCCCGTTGCGGGAGCGGGTGGAGGATATCGAGGTGTACGCCCGGGCTTTCGCGCGGCAAATCGCCATGAGGATCAAGGGGAAAGAGCTGGAGATTGATCCCGCGTGTATCGAGTGCCTGAAACGTCACGACTGGCGCGGGAACGTGCGGGAGTTGCGCAACGTGGTGGAAAGGGGTATCGTCATCGCGGACGACGATCGCCTGACGGTGGACGACCTGCCGATCGAGTTGCAACGCCCCGTTTCCGGTGGAACACGGGAGTTCTCCGATTTCGAGCTGGCCTGTATCGAGAAGAATCACATACGACGCGTGCTCCAACACACGGGCGGCAACAAGACGGAGGCGGCCCGGCTGATGCGTATCGGGTTGACGACTCTCTACCGCAAGATCGAGGAGTACGGGTTGAATGAGAAATAAACAAGTCCATAAAGTTCATAAAGTCCATAAGGTCTATAAAGTCCATAAGGTCACGGGTGTCCTTCGGACGGTGTTTATCGGCAGCGTGAGCTGCCGTAGACCAAGCGCCCCGCGGGGGGCCACGGACTTTATAGACTTTATGGACTTTATGGACCTTATAGACCTTATAGACTTTGTAGACTCTTTTCATCTTTTCTTTTTCAAACTCTTCCGGCCTTCGGTCAAATGAGCCCGAAGCGGTCTCGAACCGCCTCCCACTCGACAGACAAGGAGCAAGCTCACGATCTGTCCTCGCTTACCCGGCGGTTTACTCTATAAACAGAGTGTACTGGAAAAGTCCCATTATTTGAACTACCACCCCTGTCCCCTCCTTACACAGGCGGGGAAACCGCTTGGTAATCAACTCTCCCCCTGTGTAAGGGGGAGCCGGAGGGGGTAGTTATTTCTTGCAAAACGGACTTTTTCAGCAGCTTCATAAACAGAGGAGGAGCTGGTGATTCTTGCCGAAGGGGGAGGGAGTTTGGGATGTTTTACCGAAATGAAAGGGTTGACCCTTTCATTTCGGTAGGGTTTAGCGTGTCTTTACTTTTCATAGTTTTGTAGTTATCTGCTTGTTCGTTAGTTTGTTATGATGATGTTTCCCGTTCGTGGCATGGCTTTGGTACGGGGGAGGGCAAAGAGTAATGAATTAATAGGTAGAATTATGGAACAAGTGTTATCATTTATTTTCTTGTGTTTGACGGGCGTGGCCTGTTACTGGTTTTTCTTCAAGTGTATCGGTTGGTTTGAAAAGATTTAAAGGAGGGAAGTGATGTTTACAGTACTATTTATTGTCAGCGTGGCGATGTTCGGGTACATGATGTACGTGTTGATCAAGCCGGAGAAGTTTTAGGAAGAGGTATCAAGAAAGATTGAAAAGATGAATACAGAGATTCTAGGAAGCGTGTTGCAGGTAGTCCTGATGGTGGTATTGGCTTATCCCCTCGGGCGTTATATCGCGAAAGTGTACAAGGGGGAGCGGGTGTGGACGGATTTCATGGCTCCCGTCGAGAAATGGATGTTCAGGTTGAGCGGGATTAACCCGGCCGAGTCGATGAACTGGAAGAAGTTTCTGGTGGCGTTGCTCACCATCAACGTTTTCTGGTTTTTCTGGGGAATGTTCTTGCTGGTGGCACAAGGACACCTGCCGTTGAACCCGGACGGGAATCCGGGACAGACTCCCGACCAGGCGTTCAACACGTGTATCAGTTTTATGGTGAATTGCAATTTGCAGCATTATAGCGGGGAGTCGGGGTTGACTTATTTCACGCAGTTGTTCGTGATCATGTTGTTCCAGTTTATCACTGCCGCCACGGGTATGGCCGCGCTGGCGGGTATTTTCCGGGCCATGGCCGCGAGAACGACGAGTGATTTCGGTAATTTCTGGGCGTTGCTCGTGAAGAGTTGCACCCGTGTTCTTTTCCCGCTGGCCCTGGTGGTGGGCTTTATCCTGATCGTGGAGGGCGTGCCGATGGGGTTTGACGGGAAGATGGAGGTGACGACCCTGGAGGGAGAGACCCAGATGATCTCGCAAGGTCCCGCGGCGGCGATCGTGCCGATCAAGCAGTTGGGGACGAACGGGGGAGGGTATTTCGGGGTAAATTCTTCCCACCCGCTAGAGAACCCGACTTTCCTCACGAACATGGTGGAGTGCTGGTCGATCCTGGTTATCCCGATGGCGATGGTGTTTGCCCTGGGATTTTATTTGAAGCGGAAGAAACTGGCCTTTACCATTTTCGGCGTGATGCTGTTCGCCTATCTGGTAGGCGTGGTCGGGGCGCATTATTTCGAGATGCGGGGAAGCGACCAGATCGCCCGGATGGGTATTAGTCAGGAGTTGGGGAGCATGGAAGGGAAGGAGATACGCGTCGGTTCGGCCGGGACCGCGTTGTGGAGCCAGACGACCACGGTTACTTCCAACGGTTCGGTAAATGGCATGCACGATAGCCTGACACCGATGACGGGGATGCTCGCGATGCTGAATATGATGATTAATTGCTGGTTCGGCGGTGTCGGTGTGGGATTCATGAATTATTACGTGTTTATCATTATTGCCGTGTTTATCAGTGGTTTGATGGTGGGGCGTACACCCGAGTTCCTGGGGCGGAAGGTGGAGGCGAGGGAGATGAAGATCGCGATGATCGTGGCGTTGTCTCACCCGTTTTTTATCCTGTTGTTCACGGCGATAGCCAGTTTCCTGGTGGCACACGATCCGGAACTGGCGGCGACCTGGTTGAATAATCCCTCGTTTCACGGTTTGAGCGAGATGCTGTACGAGTACACTTCATCAGCGGCCAACAACGGTTCGGGTTTCGAGGGTTTGAGCGATAACACCTATTTCTGGAATTACACTTGCGGTATCGTGCTGATCATGGGGCGTTATCTCCCGATCGTGGGGCAGGTGGCTATCGCGGGATTGCTCGCCGGCAAGAAGTTCATCCCGGAGAGCGCGGGGACGTTGAAGACCGATACCTCGACGTTCGCGATCATGACTTTTCTCGTGATCTTTATCGTGGCGGCGTTGTCGTTTTTCCCGGTACTGACGCTGGGGCCTATCGCTGATTATTTGTCATTTTAGTTGTTGAATTGTAAATAGAATATAGATATGAAATCCAATAAATCAACTTCACTTTTCCCGCGGGAACTGGTGCTGGAGAGCTTGAAGCAGTCGTTCGTGAAGTTAGACCCCCGAATGATGGTCAGGAATCCCGTGATGTTTATCGTGGAGGTCTGCACGGCGTTGATGATCGTGGCGACCTTGTATTTCCTGTTCGCCGGGGTCACGGATCAGGGTGCGTTCGGTTATAACGTGGCTGTTTCCGTTATATTGTTTGTCACGTTGTTGTTCGCCAATTTCGCGGAGGCTATCGCGGAGGCGAGGGGGAAGGCGCAGGCCGACAGCCTGCGAAAGACGAGGGAGGAGACCCCGGCCAAGCTGGTGGAGAACGGGACGATCCGGGTGGTGAGCAGTTCCCGGTTGAAGAAAGGCGATGTTTTCGTGTGCGAGGCGGGCGACGTGATCCCTTCTGACGGGGAGATTATCGAGGGGCTGGCCTCGATCGACGAGAGCGCGATCACGGGCGAGAGTGCCCCGGTGATTCGCGAGGCGGGAGGCGACAAGAGTTCCGTGACCGGGGGAACGAGGGTGCTTTCCGACCGGGTACGGGTGATGGTTACCACGCAACCGGGCGAGAGTTTTCTTGACAAGATGATCGCGCTCGTGGAAGGGGCTTCCCGGCAGAAGACGCCGAACGAGATCGCCCTGACGATCCTGTTGGCCGGGTTCACGCTGGTTTTCGTGATCGTGTGCGCCACGCTGAAGCCTTTCGGTGATTACGTGGGAACGAATATCACCGTGGCCGCTTTTATCTCGTTGTTCGTGTGCCTGATCCCGACCACGATCGGGGGATTGCTTTCCGCTATCGGTATCGCCGGGATGGACCGGGCGTTGCGTGCCAACGTGATCACGAAATCGGGGAAGGCCGTGGAGACGGCGGGTGACGTGGACACGTTGCTGCTCGACAAGACGGGGACGATCACGATCGGTAACCGGAAGGCCACCCGTTTTTACCCGGCCGAGGGGGTCGAGGAGAAGCGTTTCGTGCGGGCCTGCATGTTGTCCTCGCTTTCCGATGACACGCCGGAGGGGAAGTCTATCGTGGAGCTGGGATGCGAGAGTAACCCGCGGGCGCGGGATATCGACGCGGCGGTGACGCGGATGATCAAGTTCACGGCGGAAACCCGTTGTTCCGGGGTCGATCTGGCTGACGGGACCCGTATCCGCAAGGGGGCGTTTGACGCGATCCGGGGGATCGCCGCGAAGGCTGGGAACGGTATCCCCGCGGAAATGGAGGAGATAATCCGCGTTATCTCCGGTAACGGGGGAACGCCGCTGGTGGTCAGCGAGAACGAGAGAATCGTGGGTGTGATCGAGTTGCAGGATATTATAAAACCGGGTATCCGGGAACGCTTCGAGCGGTTGCGAAAGATGGGCGTGAAGACGGTCATGGTGACGGGGGATAACCCGTTGACGGCGAAGTATATCGCCGGGAAAGCGGGGGTGGATGATTTTATCGCCGAGGCCAAGCCGGAGGACAAGATGGAGTACATCCGGAAGGAGCAGCAGGAGGGTAAACTGGTGGCCATGATGGGCGACGGCACGAATGACGCCCCGGCTCTGGCGCAGGCTGACGTGGGGGTTGCCATGAACAGCGGCACGCAGGCGGCCAAGGAGGCGGGGAATATGGTCGATCTGGATAATGACCCGACGAAGTTGATCGAGATCGTGGAGATCGGCAAGCAGTTGTTGATGACGCGGGGGACGCTTACCACGTTCAGTATCGCTAACGACGTGGCCAAGTATTTCGCTATCGTTCCCGCCCTGTTCATGGTGACGATACCCTCGCTGGGTGTGTTGAATATCATGGGATTGCACAGTCCGGAAAGTGCTATCCTGTCGGCGGTGATCTTCAACGCGGTCATTATCCCGTTGCTTATCCCGCTGGCCTTGAAAGGGGTGGCTTACAAGCCGATAGGGGCTTCCGCCCTCCTGCGCCGGAATATGTTGATCTACGGGTTGGGTGGGATTATCGCCCCGTTTATCGGGATCAAGTTGATCGACCTGTTAATCAGTTGTTTGTTATAAAGTTAAATAAAGTATAGTCATGAAATCTAATTTATTGAAATCATTAAGGTTGACACTGGTGTTCTGCGTGTTTTTCAGTGTCTTCTATATATTTGTACTTTGGGTGTTCGCCAAGGTGGCGGGACCGAACGGTGGTAATGCCGAGGTGGTGTTGCTGGATGGGAAGGTGGTCGGGGGCGCCAACGTGGGCCAGAAGTTCACGAAAGATATTTATTTCTGGGGACGCCCGTCCTGTGCCGGGGACGGTTACGATGCTTCCAGTTCTTGCGGTAGTAACAAGGGAACGACGAACGAGGAGTACCTGGCCGAGGTCGAGAGCCGCGTGGATACTTTCCTGGTGAAGCATCCCTACTTGAAACGGGAGGAGGTTCCCGCCGACATCGTGACAGCAAGCGGTAGCGGGCTGGATCCGGATATTTCCGTGGCCTCGGCCTACGCTCAGGTGAAACGTGTCGCCACTGCCCGCGGGCTGTCCGAGGAGAAGGTGAAAGAAATCGTCGGGATGACGCTTCAAGGGCCTTTGTGCGGGATGTTTGGTCCGGCAAAGGTGAATGTTCTGAAACTAAATCTGGCGTTGGACGAGAACGCCGATTAGTTTTATCCTTTCTCTTTCTCGTTTTTCCGGGTTCGGATGAGGACGGGGCGATTGTCGCGTAAGGTTGTGGCGAAGAGATAGATGTCCCCGCCGTCCTTTATTTTTGAACGGGAACGTAGTTCACTGACCGAAAGTTTGAAGTTGCGGGTGGTGAGGTTTGCCCGGGGAATGGCGCGGGAGATTTGTTTCAGTAGCTTGCCGGAGAATTCCAGCACTTCGTCCACTTGGAATGTTCGTCCTGGAAAGTTCTCGACGGGATTGTCGGAGGTGTAAAGGTGACTGTGTTGGTGCAATTTGCTTATTCCGTAACGACTGGTAACGAGTTTGAAGGCTCCTCCTTTGAGGAGCGAACTGTTAGGCTCGTAGAGGTATTTCCCGACCGTGTCGGTATAACGGGGAAGGGCTTCCCGTTCCTCGTCGAAGGAGAACGTGAAGTGCTGTTCTTCGTTGGTGGCGAAGTTCACGGTATGGATGTTCACGGGCTGGTCGACGGGGGTTTTGCCCAGCACGAACAGGAGTTCCTTGCATTCGTTGCGGACGGAGATCACGTGGATATCGGTGGTTTCGGGCAAAAGTAACATGACTGCGGACAGATCGGCCATGGGCGAGATTTTGATGATCAGGCGTTGGCCTTGCCGGAGTAGGGTTTCTTTTATTTCGAGCACGTTCGGGGTGTAGTCGGTGAGGGCGAATACCCGTTTGTTGTCGAGGGCCCGGCGTGCGGGGTCGATGTAGTAGGTGTCGGCGTTGACGCGGTGGGCCACGGTGGTGGCATCGGCGTTGATGACTTCGATGTTCTTCGCTCCGAGTACGCGGAAGTTGGCACGGGCGGCATCGCAGTACGCGGGGTTTTGTTCCACGTATGTCACGCAGTCTGTCACGCGGGAAAAGAAGTAGGAATCAACTCCCAAGCCTCCCGTGAGGTCGCAAAGGGAAGTGCCCGTGGCGAGTTGAGCCTTGTACCGGGCGGTCGCTTCCGAGGAACATTGCTCGGTGGAGAGCCTGGAGGGGTAGTATATTTCCCGGTAGGCGTGCCACGCGGGGAGTTTGTCCCGGATGTTTTTCCGGGCATGAATTTGTTCTACGGTCAGTACGACCCGGTCGTCCGGGTATTCGTTCTTTTTCCACGATAACTGTTCGGGATCGTCATCGAGATGTTCCTGTATGAAACGGAGTATGTCGGGATGTAACGTCATGTGGTGGTGCGTGTTTGTCGGGTTATAAATATATCTGAATGATTCTTTTTAGCTGGCTTGGGGAGATCGGTTTTACCATGTAGTCATTGCATCCGGCGTCAAAGGCTTTTTGCTTGTCGCTGTCGTAGGCGAAGGCAGAGAGGGCAATGATCTTGACATCGGGGTCTGTCTCCCGGATTCTCCGTGTCGCGGCGAGGCCGTCGAGGTCCGGCATGCGGATGTCCATGAGGATCAGGTCGGGGCGGTGTTCGCCGTGCAATCTGGTGGCTTCTTCTCCCGTGCGGGCACGGATGATGTCGTAATTATCGCGCAGGATTGTCGAGACAAGGACAAAATTACTATCCGTGTCTTCCGCTACCAGAATCTTTTTACGGGCATTATCGGGTGTCCGGGGAAGTTGCCGTGACTTGATCGTGTCGGGCTCGTTGATTTGGGGTTGCTGGTTGTAGGGGAGCGTGAACCAGAATCGTGATCCCACGCCCAAGGTTGATTCAACTCCGATGCTCCCGCCGAGTTTATTGATGATGCTTTTGCAGATGGGTAGTCCCAGCCCGGTACCCCTGGCGAAAGAATCCAGTTTGACGAAACGGTCGAAGATTTGTTTCTGGTTTTCGGGGGAGATACCGATACCCGAGTCTTGCACGTAGAATTTGAGGTGTTCCCCGGTAGTTTGATAACCCACCCGGATGTGGCCGTGGTCGGTGAACTTGATCGCGTTGTTGATGAAGTTCGACAGGACTTGGTTAATCCGGTTCCTGTCGCTGCTGATGAAGCAACGCGGGAGGTGATCCTCGAAGGTGAGGATGACGTTTTCGGATAGTTTCATGGCGTGCGCGCGGATTATTTCCTCGCACAGGGCGTTCACGTCGACTTCCGCGTAGTTCACGTCGAAGGTGCCGGCCTCGATCTTGGAGAGGTCGAGTATGTCGGAAATGAGTTGTAATAGAAGTTCGTTATTCTTCTGGATTACGGAAATGTAGAGTTCCCGGTCGGCTAGGTCGTCGGTTTCGGTCAGCAGGTTGGAGAAGCCGACGATGGCGTTGAGCGGTGTGCGTATCTCGTGGCTCATGTTCGCGAGGAAAGCGGATTTGAGGCGGTCGGACTCTTCGGCTTTCTGCTTGGCGGTGATGAGTTCTTTCTCTGTCTCTTTTAATTCGGTGATGTCGATGTTGAGCCCGATGAGTTCGATGACCCCGTTGCGCGGATTGTATTCCTTGACCTTGAAACGAACGCGCATCCAACGCCAGGAGTCCCCGAAACGGATACGGATCTGGTCGGAGAATTTTTGTTCCTCCCCGTCGATGACATCCTTGAAGAAACGGGTTAGTCGCGGGAGGTCTTCCGGGTGTACGTGTTCGTACGCCTCGGTGATATTGTGAATCGGGCGTGGGGTTTGGTTCAGGTTTTGGAACCAGACGTCCGAGCCGAAAAAGCTGTCACGTAGAGGGTTCCAGCGACAAATACCTACCTTGGAGAATTCGGCGATGTCGTTGAACAAGGTTTCGAATTCTTCGATCTTGCGGTACGCTTTCAAGGCGTCGGTGTTGTCGATGACGATGAGAAGGTAGTTCGTGATGTTATGATTCAGGTCGTAGAGGCAGGTGCCTTTCACGGTGAGGTTTCTCGTTCCCTCGTGTTTCGTGTTGTAATATGTTTTGTTTACGCTTGAGAATTTGTACGTGAGGGGGAACATGATTTCTTTCCCTTGTTGTAGTGCTTCAAGGTGCTGTACGGGAAGATTCGGGTTGTCGAACAGGTTAACTCCCAGCACGTCTTCTTTGCGCTCGAAACCGAATATCTCGGATTCGATGTCGTTCAGGTCGAGTAGAATTCCCGCGCTGTCATAGATTTCGATCCCGACGGGGATATTCTTGTATATGTTGCGTAAAGTCTCTTCGCTGCGACGGAGGGCTTCCATGGTTTTCATCTGTTCCGTGATATCGGTGAAGAGTGCGACGATTTCGTCCTGACTTTGCGGGTAGATGATGACGTGGTATTGCCGGCCTGTAACAGGTAGTGTCCGGTTACCTTCATGGGTCCTGCCTGATGACACGACTCGTTGTAGTACTCCGATTTCTTCGGGTTTGTCCATTCCGATGTCTTTGGCTGTTAGTCCGATGTATGTTCCCGGGGCGGAGCCGATGATGTTATAAAAAGCCGGGTTCGCGTCGAGGTATTTGTAATTGTTGGCCTTGCCTGTTTCATCGTAGAGGAGTTGCAGGCGGAGGTAACCGATCGGCATGTGGTCGTAGAGGCTTTTGAAATATTCTCTTTCGATTTGTGCCTTTTTCTCGGATGAGCGTAACTCGATGCAGATATTGATGATGTTGGAGATGGCCGAGAACCATTCCCTGTCGATGGTGCTCCACAAGCGAGGCTTGTCAACGATGTCAATTCCCATGTATCCCCAGATTCCCTTGGCGGATATCAGGGGAAATACCATGAGCGAAGCGATGTTTTGACGGGCGAGGACTTGTTTATCATTCTCTGAGTCCGGGGGCATCTCGTCAAGGTTGTTGAGGATGATCGGGATGTTGTTGAGTATTTGTTTACTCCACCATTGGTTGCTATTGATGTCTATACCTTGTAGCGTGTCGATCTCCGGGGTGACCCCTTCGCGGGTGGCCTCGTAGATGCAACTTTGCGTGCCTTTTTTCTTGTCGTATTCGAAGATGTAGGTCCGGTCGCCGTTAAACTGATGTAGTAGTTCTTGCAGGGTGTCCGTGATCGCTTTCCGGGTATCGGTTGTTTTCAGGAAATTCGATAGAGACTGGGATAGCGAGAATTGGCGAATTAATAATTCTTTTAAACGGGAACCTTTGTTCTGTTTGTAAAGCGTGGCGCTGGTTTCCTCGTCAAGAATTTGCGAGTAGCCGATAGCCGTGATGGTGTTGTCTGCCTGTATGATTTTGTTACCTAGCTTGGAATGTATCCATAATTCACCGTATTTGGTCCGGATCGGGAATACTTCGTCATAAAAGTTTTGGGTCCGGATATGAATGAACGTGTTTGAAACCCGCTGCCTGTGTCCCGCGTTGATGATATCCAGAAGTTCATCAACGGTCATGATGTTGCTTTTAAGATCCAGTATATCCACGATGTAGTCCGAGCAAATGATCTTGTGCGTGTTGAAGTTTACTTTCCACCAGCCGATTTTTGCCGATTTTTGGAGTTCGTTGAGGATGAACTCATGCTCTCGTAAATGTTCTAATTCACTTTTCGGAATTGAGGTGTTGCTTGTCTCAAACATAATCGTGTCTAATTTGTGGCAGGTTTGTTATCTAGGTGATGTTATTTTCGGGTAGCAAATGTAGATAAAAAAAGGTAAGATTGTTATTGTTCGAGGCTAAAAACGGGGGAAGGAAGGGCTAAAGCGTTTAAACTCTTTAGCTCTGGTCTCTAAAGTTAGTGGACTTTACGGACTTTATGGACCTGATGGATTTTACAGACCTATTTTTATTTGGATTATTAACGAATTCGGCGTTTCTTTGTGTTGAAATAAATTAATTGAAAATGACTTGTATAGTATAGGGTGAAAGGAGTGTTGGCCGAGGTGGGAAATTAACCTGTAACTTGCCGAAGGCAAATGTGACCTGTAGCTTGCAACTTGCCGGAGGTTATTAAAAATGATAAAGACGTGTTAGAGCGATTAAAAACATGGATGTTGCCTTTGGCGATGTTAAGCGGAGGGGTGTTTTATTCTTTTTTTAGCCTGTTCTCTTTCTTAACGCCCTATTTGATTTCGGTGATGCTGTTGATCACGTGTTGTCGTTTGTCAATCCGGGAAATGCGTTTCACGAGGTTACATGCCTGGATGTTGGCGATTCAGGTGTTCGGTAGCGTGTTTGTGTACGGTGTGTTGCGTTTTTTCGACCCGTTGTTGGGCGAGGCGATGATGATTTGCGTGCTGGCTCCGACGGCGGTTGCCGCGGCGGTGATTACCGGGATGCTGGGAGGAAGCGTGTCTTGTCTTGCGACGTACACGCTGGCTAGTAATCTTTGCGTGGCGGTCGTGGCTCCCGTGATCTTTTCGCTTGTCGGGGGGCAGGAGGGGGTATCTTTCGGGGCTTCTTTCTGGTATGTTTGTCGTCAGGTTGGTCCTTTGTTGTTACTTCCACTGGCTGGGGCGTGGGTACTTGAATATTTTGTTCCTTCCGTGCATAAGGTGTTGAGGAATCATCAAAGTATATCTTTTTACCTGTGGTCGTTGGGTTTGACGATCGTGATGGGGAAAACGGTTTCGTTTATCATGCAGCAGGATAGTAAGAATTACGGGGAAGAGTTCCTGATGGCTTTCGCCGCTTTGTTGCTTTGTATCGGGCAGTTTGCCCTAGGACGGTATATCGGGCGTCGTCACGGGGAAACGATTGCCGGGGGACAGGGACTCGGACAGAAGAATACGATTCTGGCGATCTGGATGGCACAGGTGTATCTTTCCCCGCTCTCGTCAATTGGTCCCGCGGCTTATGTGCTGTGGCAAAATAGTATGAATGCTTTGCAGTTGTGGTATAAAAAGAAGCAAGAGGGGTAGAAAGATAAAAGTTTGGAGATATTGTAAAAATGTATTATCTTACATGCGAGTATCGGTAGGGAAGAGAAAATGCTAATAGAATTGATATAATTATGAATAATTGGAGGGTGTGCATACTGTTACGATGTTGCAGGATGCTTATATGATTAAATCTTACCTGGAATCGACCGGAATTGAAACGCTTATTCCAGAGGAAATGACCGCGCAGGTAAATAATTTTTACATGAATAAAAAAATGAAATGACCTATGGAGAATGATAAAGTGGAACATGCTGATGATCATGAATTGGTATGTGTTAATGATAAGTTACGGAAAGAGGTGGATATATTATTCACGGACGAGGAAAGGAAGAAGAGGTTTATCGAGGTACTGCTTGGAAGCGTGGAAGAGTCACACGCGATAATGAATACGCTGGGGATGTTGTTAGAGTTTCCCAATATGATGCAAGATGCGGAGTTCCGGATGGAGATGCAGGAAACTATGGTGAAGCATAAGTTGGCATTAGCGGAACTGCTCAAGAAAATGAAAACATTATCCTGATGGGTAACTTAAGGTTTACTGGTTACGATTTTGGGGGTTGTTTTTTTATTGATAAGTAGGAACCCGGCGATAATTAACACTAGGGCAATCGGGTCGTGCCACGAGAATTTCTGTAATCCGAGGGAGATGGATACGATGGCCCCGGTGACGGGAAGAAGGTAGTAATACACGCTTTCCACGAAAGGGGTAATGTATTGCAACGCTTTTAGATTCAGGAAATAGGCGATCATCGTGGCGAAGACAAGAACGAATCCTAGTTCTAACCAGATATGTACCGGAGTTTCCGAGGTGAACAGGGGCGCTGTGAGGACTTGATGAAGTCCGAAAGGAAGCACGATGATCACCGCGGCCAGGCTCATCCAGCGCATGACGATCACGGAATTGAATTTCTGGGTGTACGGTTTGATCAGGATGAGGTACAGGGCGTTGAATATGGAGGAAACGAAAATGAGAACGTCTCCCGAGAACGAGTCTTTCACGGGCCCCGTGTGAGGCATGATCGAAACGTAAAGAGTTCCGGCAAGTCCCAGGGCAATACCGATGGCTTTGTATTTGTTGAAACTGGCATGCAGGATCAGGACGGCGAGGGCGATCACGATAATCGGTTGCACGGTTCGGATGACAAAAGCGTCGACAGGGCCGGTGATGTTCAATCCGTTGATGTATAGTAAAAGGTTGCCCCCAATTCCTAAAACACCGCCGAGCATCATCATCAGTATATCTTTTCTCGTGGGTTTAACCTGGTTGCCCGTGGGTAGGAAAAGAGAGATGATCCAAAAACCGCAAGCCATGATAGCGCAACGGATTAACACGAGTCCATGAGGCCCGACCCAGGTGGGCATCAGTATTTTCATGAAGTTCGTGTTGAAGCTGTATATGATGATTGTTGACAAGACCATAAGATGACCTATGATCTCTCTCGGTTTTCGGGTTGTCTCCATTCGTGTCCTCGTTTGTTTCCGAGATTAACGGAATTTCCCTGAGGAATGTTGTGTAACCCCTTGTAAATTATATTAAAAAACAGGAAATGCCCACGGGGGATTCCTGTTTATTTGTTCATATCTAACGCGACGTCATTGGCCGGGATGGGTTCTTTTCTTATAGAAAAATGGAAACGTGTTCCCCTACCCTCGGCGGAAGTGAATTGGATCGTTCCGCCCATGGCCTCGATGTACGCTTTGCAGATAGATAAACCGAGTCCCGGTCCGTCCGTGAACGTGTTGGCCTTGTAGAATCGCTCGAAAAGATAAGCATGGATTCTCGGAGGCATACCGACACCCGTGTCTTCCACGATGAAGTCTATCAAGTCCTGTTCTTTGTTCACGCTATAAGCCAGTTTGATATGTCCTTTATCCGTGAACTTTTGGGCATTTGACAGGATGTTGATGATGACCTGGTAAAGTTTCTGTTGATCCGTGTAGACGAGTAGTTTCGGGGAATCTCCTTCCAGGTATAGTTCCACGTTCGGGTGGGTGTTGTTCATTCGTAGAAGGATGATGTCCTGGCAGAACTCGTGCAGGCAGAAAGTGGTCATTTGCAGGTCGATCTTGTGAGCGTCGATTCGAGCCAGACGTAACACGTCGTTAGCCATGTGTGAAAGTTGATCCGAATGCTCGTAGATCAGGTTCATGTATTCATTTTGCTGCTTGTGTGTCAGCGTGCTGTCCGTGCTTACTAGGTTTGTCCAACCCAGGATGCAGTTTAACTGGTCGTTGATTTCATTTCCCAGTTTTTCGAGAAACGTGAATTTGGATTTCTCGATTCGTTCCGTTTTGGACAGGGCATCTTCTAACCGGATCTGAGCTTGTTTCAGTTCCGTGATGTCATGAATCGTGATGAGCATTTCCGGACGATCTTGCAGGTTCATGTAGGAACCCGACACGGATACGTTACATTTTAAGTTTTTCTTTTCCGATAAACGAAGGTTAACGGTAGCTTCCAGGTTAGAAAAGTCTTTTTTGCTTCTAAACGCTTCGGTAATAGCCTGTCTGATCGGGCAGGTCTGGCAGAGTTCCCCGTTTCCGCAACCTTTCGCGATAGAATTGACACAGTTGATCAGTTCCCCGACTTTCTTGGGTTGCTCCGATATAGGCGTGTTCGTTATCGCGTAGTAATTCGTTTTCTCGACGATAAAATTCCTGTCAATGACAAGAATATAAGACTTGATATGTTGTAAGATAAAATTGAATAACGCTGTCGAAGTTCCAATTTCCCCTTTTTTCTCGCTAATGATTTGTCTAGCCTGTATATATTTGTATACGATAAACAGGATAATACATATTAATATTGCGATGATAATGTGATTATTCATACTGCACGCTTCTTGTAATTCACCACAAAGTTTGTTATAATTTACCGATGTTCCAAAAGATAGAATTATAAATTTCTATCTTTTTGTGAAAATCGTCTTGTTGTAGTCACCACTATATAGCTTTATTTTCGTTGTAACTCATTGAATGGCGAGCGGTTCCGCTACCGGGAGAGTGTTCTTCGCGAAAATAAATGCAGGGTGTATTTTTTTACTTCTTGAAATGAGTCAAGAGTGTTCAAATGCTGATCAAGTACGAGAAAGTGTTTTTCTGTTTAACTTGTGTCAAAGCAAATTTTCGTATTCTTTATGACGGGCCACGTACACGCGGGCAAAAGGACAGGTTATAATTACTTTTAAATGGTTTGCGCGGGCGTAATCTAACGTGTGTTTTACTAGTGCCGCCCCGTAGCCTTTATTCTGCAAGGGTTTGGGTACGAACGTGTGCATGATGTTTATTCCCCCGTCAAAGGGTTTATATTCTACCACGGCCGAATTCCCGCCTTCGGAGAATTCGAACACGTGGTTCGTCTTGTTATGTGTAATTTCCATATTCTGAGTGTTTTGAGTTTATATTTATCAAGTATACGATAAAAGAGTACGTGCAGTTTCAATCTTTCGATTAAAAATTACTTGCTGTACGTTGATCGGGTTTATTGTGAGCTGTTTAGCCGTGGTTCTGAAGGTTGTCGAAAAGGTGTTTGTATGTTAGGATGGAATTTTATGATTTTTTAGGGAGAGATGATTTGGATATTAGAAAAGTGTTCGTATATTTGCGAACAACGAACAATGATATTATGGAGAAGAAGAAATACACGGAAGAGCAAGAGAAGATTGCTCGTTTTGCGAAGGCCATGGGGCATCCGGCCAGAATGGCTATCTTGGATTTCTTGGTGAAACAAGAGAATTGTTATTTCGGGGAGATTCACGAGGAATTGCCTATTGCTAAAGCAACGGTTTCGCAGCATTTGAAGGAGTTGAAAGATTCGGGATTGATCCAGGGGGAGATTGAGACCCCGAAGGTGAAGTATTGTATTAACCGTGAAAACTGGGAATTGGCCAGTGCTTTGTTTGCCGGGTTCTTTTGCGAGTGTAAGAAGAAAAAATCGTGTTGCGGGTAACACTATTTTTTTGCATGTAATGTTCGTAGTTCTACGAAATACGTATATTGATAAATTAAACTAGATGAATTATGGAAATTAAGATTTTAGGTACAGGATGCGCGAAATGTAGGGCCATGTTTCAGTTGACGGAACAGGCGGTGAACGAGTTGAGATTGGAGGCTAGTGTGGTGAAAGAGGAGGATATTTTGAAGATTATCAGTTATAAGGTTCTGGGGCTCCCGGCGTTGGTGGTCGACGGGGAGGTGGTGTCGGCAGGGCATGATTTGACGAAAGAGGAGATTAAAGTATTAATCGCTAAATAGAATACGGGTATGAAAGGAGTGTTGTATGTGATCGCGGCTGTGGCGTTGTTTGTCGCTTGCGGGAACGGGGCAAAGAAGAAGGCCGTGTCGGAAGAGAAAAGTCAATTAACAGGTGACCGGGTGGAAGTGCTTTATTTTCACGGGGCGCAACGTTGCGTGACTTGTAACGCGATTGAAGCGGAAACGAAAGCATTGCTTGACAGCGTTTACGCGAAGGAGATCAAAGCGGGTAAAGTGGTTTTTAAAGAGGTTGATATTTCGAAGAAGGAGAACGAGAAATTGGCAGACAAGTACGAGGTAACTTGGTCTTCGCTTTTCGTGAACGGTTGGAAAGAGGGACAGGAGACGGTGAATAACATGACGGATTTTGCGTTTTCGTACGTGAAAGCAGCTCCCGACACGTTCCGGAAAGGCGTTCGGGAGAAAGTAGATAGTTTGTTAAGGTAGTAGGATATGGAGTATCTTCAATCGTTAATAGATAATAGCAATGTCCCGTTGATCACGGCTTTTTTGCTGGGGTTGCTGACTGCGGTGAGTCCTTGCCCGTTGGCGACGAATATTACGGCAATAGGTTTTATCGGGAAAGATATCGAGAGTCATCATCGAATTTTTGTCAACGGGTTGCTCTACGCGTTAGGGCGGGTTCTGGCTTACACGGCCTTGGGTTTTATCCTGATCCCGATTCTCCGGGAGGGGGCGAGTATGTTTGCCGTGCAAAAGGTGGTGGCTAAGTACGGGGAAATGTTGCTTGCCCCGGCGCTGATCGTGGTTGGAGTGTATATGCTGGGCGTGTTCCGTTTGAAATTGCCGATGTTGAACGTGGGGAGTGATAAGTTGAAACAACGGAGTCGCGGCGCGTGGGGAGCTTTGTTGTTGGGGGTGTTGTTTGCCTTGGCTTTTTGTCCCACGAGCGGGGTGTTTTACTTCGGGATGTTGATTCCGATGTCAGCGGCAGAATCGGGTGGGTATCTTTTACCCGTGGTTTATGCTATTGCTACCGGTTTACCGGTGATTATCGTGGCTTGGATTCTGGCGTATAGCGTGGCCCGGCTTGGGAAGTTTTACAACCGGATGCAGGTATTCGAACGTTGGTTTCGTAAGGTGGTTGCCGTGTTGTTTATTGGTGTCGGAGTGTATTACGGGTATATTACTTATTTTTAAAATATCAGGTTATGAATACAATAGAGATTTTTGATCCGGCGATGTGTTGTCCTACGGGGTTATGCGGGCCGAATATCAATCCGGAATTATTACGGATAGCGGCAGGGATAGAGACTTTGAAGCGTCAGGGAATTCATGTTGCCCGACATAATTTGCGGGATGAACCGCAGTTATACGTGTCGAATCGGGTCGTGAACGAGTACTTGAAAGAGCATGGAGCGGAGGCGTTACCGATCACGTTGGTAAATGGGATTGTCGTGGTGTCGAAAGGGTACCCGACAAATGAACAATTGAGTGAATGGACCGGGGGCTCGGTAAAGATCGAAGGGATATAGGCTGAAGTTCCAGCCGGGTTTGTCAAAAGTTTGTGAAGTTTATGAACTGGAGCTGAGGCGTTTTAACGCTTTGGTCTTGGGTGTGTTGTTTTTAATCATTAAAAGAAATATATATGAAAGCGTTTAGTTTATCTGCGATTAAGTTGACAAAGTATTTGTTTTTCACCGGTAAAGGTGGTGTTGGAAAGACTTCGGTAGCTTGTGCCACGGCGGTCGGATTGGCCGATCAGGGTAAGAAAATCCTGTTGATCAGTACCGATCCGGCATCGAATTTACAGGACGTGTTTAACCAGCCGTTAAACGGGCATGGTTCGGAGATTCAAGATGTCCCGGGGTTAACCGTGGTGAATCTTAACCCGGAAGAGGCGGCGGCCGAATACCGGGAACGGGTGATCGGTCCTTATCGGGGGGCTTTGCCGGAAAGTGTGATACGTAATATGGAGGAACAGTTATCGGGGTCTTGTACGGTGGAGATCGCCGCGTTTAACGAGTTCTCTGATTTTATCACGGACAAGAAGAAGCAGGCAGAGTTTGATCATATCATTTTTGACACGGCACCGACGGGTCACACGTTGCGTATGTTGCAATTGCCCTCGGCATGGAGTACGTTTATAAACGAGAGTACTCACGGGGCATCGTGTTTGGGGCAGTTGTCCGGTTTGGAGGAACGGAAAGAGGTTTATAAGCAGGCCGTGGCAACTTTGGCCGACGAGGGGATGACGAGTCTGGTTTTGGTGAGTCGTCCGGAAGAGTCGGCTTTGCGTGAGGCGGCTCGTACTTCTGTTGAATTGCAGTTGTTGGGAATTAATAATCAATTACTCGTGGTGAACGGGGTGTTGCAGGTTGCCGATGGGAGTGATCCGGTTGCCCGGCAGATGTATGAACGGCAGCAGGCGGCGTTGAGCGGGATGCCAGACGTCTTGGGCACGTTCTCTATATATAGCGTGCCGTTGCGGTCTTATAATTTATCAGACGTGCGGAATGTCAGAAGGATGTTGCATGATGATTCTTTGTTGGAAGGCTTAGCTCGTGTGTCTGTTGCCGGGGAAAAGAGTCTGGATGATTTGATTAATGATCTGTATGTTTCCGGTAAGCGTGTTGTTTTTACAATGGGTAAAGGAGGTGTCGGGAAAACGACGTTGGCTACTCGTATCGCGTTAGGATTGAACGAGCGGGGTGTAAAGGTGCATTTGACAACGACGGATCCGGCGAATCATTTGAATTATGATCTGGCGATAGAGGCCGGTGTTACAGTGAGCCGTATTGATGAGGCAGAAGTGCTGGAGGATTACAAGAATGAGGTGCGGGCGAAGGCTTCGACGGCGATTAGTCCGGAGGATATGGAATATATAGAAGAAGATTTACGCTCTCCCTGTACGCAGGAGATTGCCGTGTTTAAAGCCTTCGCTGAGATCGTGGACCGGGCGGATTCGGAGGTGGTTGTGATCGACACGGCTCCCACGGGACACACGCTTTTGTTGTTGGATGCAACGGAGAGTTATCATCGGGAGGTGCAACGTACACAGGGGGATAGTTCCGAGACCGTGAGAAATCTGTTGCCGCGTTTGCGAAACGAGCGGGAAACGGAAGTGGTGATCGTGACTTTGCCGGAAGCGACACCTGTTTACGAGGCGGAACGGTTGCAGCAGGATTTACGGCGTGCGGGAATTCATAACAAGTGGTGGATCGTGAATTCCTGTCTTTCGTTGACAAGCACGAATGATAGTTTCTTACAGGCAAAGGCTCGGAATGAATTGGGGTGGATCGAGCGGGTGAAGGAGTTGTCCGGGGGAAACACGGCACTTGTTGAGTGGACTAACGAGTGTGTTTTATGAGTTGTATTGGATGAAAGAATAAGGATGTTATGGGAACGAAACAAGGTATAGGTTTTTTCGAGCGCTACCTGACAATTTGGGTGATGTTGTGTATCATGGTGGGTATCGCGATCGGACAATGGCTTCCGGTGATCCCGCGGGTGTTGAGCCGTTTGGAATACGCTAATGTCTCAATTCCGGTGGCCGTGTTGATCTGGTTGATGATTTACCCGATGATGTTGAAGGTGGATTTCCGGAGCGTGCGGGATGTGGGAAAGCGACCCAAGGGTATTGTTATTACCTGCGTGACGAATTGGTTGATCAAGCCATTCACGATGTTTGGTATTGCTTATTTATTCTTCTACGTGGTGTTCCGGACGCTGATTCCGGCGGAGTTGGCTGGGGAGTATCTGGCGGGAGCCGTGTTGCTTGGGGCGGCTCCTTGCACGGCAATGGTTTTCGTGTGGAGTTACCTGACCCGGGGGGATGCTGCCTACACGTTAGTGCAAGTGGCGTTGAATGATTTGATTATTCTCGTGGCGTTCGTACCGATCGTGGCATTGTTGCTGGGAGTGGGAGGGGTGGCTATCCCGTGGGATACTTTGTTCCTGTCCGTGGTGTTGTTCGTGGTGATTCCTTTGGTGGCGGGAATCGTGACACGTACGAGGGTTATCCGTCGACGGGGCATAGTTTATTTTAACGAGGTGTTCGTGAAGAAATTTGACAATTACACGGTTGGCGGGCTGTTGTTGACGTTAGTTATTTTATTCTCGTTCCAGGGAAAGATTATTTTGAGTAACCCGTTGCACATTTTATTGATTGCAGTTCCGTTGGTGTTGCAAACCGTGTTGATCTTTTTCGTGGCTTACGGCTGGGCGAGGTGGTGGAAGTTACCTCACGAGATAGCCGCCCCGGCGGGAATGATCGGGGCCAGTAATTTTTTCGAATTGGCCGTTGCCGTGGCAATATCGCTCTTCGGTTTGCAATCCGGGGCGGCATTGGTGACCGTGGTTGGGGTATTGGTGGAAGTTCCCGTGATGCTGGCACTGGTTCGGGTGGCGAACGGGACGAGGACTTGGTTCTCGAAAAGTAATTTATGAGAAAATGGGGTTGTATTCTTAAATGTTGCTTGCATGTAAGTTTATACTAAATTTGTATAAAAACAAAGTTTTCCGGTAATGGCGTGCGTTATGGGGAAATTATACAGGTTGGGTTGATTTTAAGAACTTTACGTGTGGAGGCTGATTCGTGATGATATTTTTCTTCATTCGCGTGGTGTATATCTCGGATAATTGTATAATTTTATAGCGCTCCCGTGTGGATGTGGCATGGATGAGCGCGTGAATCATAATTATTTATTTAATACACTATAAGTCATGAAACAAACATTGACATTTAATCTCTCCACGATCGCTTCCACGGAAAGTAAGATCAAGGTTGATCATTTCGATACGAGCGTGGAGGCGTTCGATAACGGAGAATATTTAAAGTCGTTTTACGCTTTGTTGGATTACGTGAACGACGAGTTTCGCGAAAAATACGGGAACGCTAAGGGAACAGAATTTAATATTCCTCACGGTTCGATCGTGGTGAATATTAAGATCGAAGATGATCAGTTGGTGATTCACGCCCCGTTTCTCTCCTTGCCTGAAAAGAACCGGATACCCTTGTTGAGACAGATCGCGGGATTGAATTTTAATGATCTGGATCTGGCCCAGATCGAGTTGAAGAAAGATCGTCTGGCGTTCGAGTACAGTTGTCCTCTGGCGTTGGCAAATCCTTACAAGATATATTATATCCTTCAAGAAATTTGTAGCACGGGCGATAAGTACGATGATGAGTTCGAGACGAAGTTCGGGGCTCAACGGGTGTACGAGCCGAAGGTGACACCTTTTGACGAGGAGACGTTGAACACGGTTTACGAGGTGATCCAGTTGAGTTGTAAAGAGTGTATGGACGCGGTAAAAGGGTTTGAGGTTGATCGGAAGTACGGGTTCGCTTGGAACGTGTTGGATACCACGATCCTGAAAGTGTTGTATTATGCTCACCCGCAAGGACAGTTATTGAATGACTTGAATAAAGCGGTTGCCGAGATGGATCGGGAGGATATCCCGTTGCCGGAAGTGGTAAACTTCGGGAAGTCGGTGATTGCCCGTTTGCAAGGGATGACGAAAGAGCAGCTTGCCGAGGATTTGTATTTCGTGGAGACATTCATTTCCGACAAGCGGCGTTCTAACCTGAAGAATATCCAGGAGAATTTCGAGAACTCGTATAATCGTGCCACGCAAGCATTCGAGTCCAATGATTACATGACTTGTTGCTTGATGATCGTCTACAAGTTCTACGAGATGTATTATTACAATAACGTGCAGGATGACGTGAATGCCGTGGTTGTACGCGCTTTGGAAAAATCCTCTGCTAAACCGTGGGATGAGGCAGCCCCGATTTTGCATGCCGCCATGGATAATATCATGGAGGGAGAGCTTGACGAGGATGATGACGAGGAAGAAGGTGAATTCGACATGTCGCAGATGATACAAGGAATGCAACAAGCCGTGCAAGCCATGCAAAGCGGTGGCGGTATGGTGGAATACATGCAGAAGGTGCAAGAATTGCAACAGCAGTTGGCAGCCGGGCAAGTCGGCATGGACGAGTATTTGCAGAAAGTTCAACAGTTAGCAGCCACTTATATGGGTGGCGGTCAGCAACAATAATGAAATTTAATACACTATGGAACAGAATATTTTTAACGCTGTATATAAGGTAAATCATGCTGGCGGGTCAGGCAGTTGTTTTTACCTGAAAAATAAGGATCTCTTCGTGACGAATTTCCACGTGGTAGACGGGTTTCGTGAAGTTGCCCTGCAAGATAATGATAAGAACCGTTTTTACGCCAGGGTGGTGTTGGTGAATCCGGCTAAGGATATTGCTTTGTTGAAGGCAGACGGTGATTTCTCTACCCTGCCGGAGATTAATTTATCCGTTTTGGACACGGTTTCTATCGGTCAAAAGATTAACGTGGCGGGTTACCCGTTCGGGATGCCTTTCACGGTGACCGAGGGAACGGTCTCTTCTCCTAGGCAGTTGATTAACGATAGTTATTATATCCAGACGGATGCGGCCGTGAATCCGGGAAATAGCGGGGGACCGATGTTCAACGATCAGAATGAACTGGTGGCTATCACTGCCAGCAAGATCACGGATGCGGATAACATGGGATTCGGTATCCCGGTAGCTTCGTTACGGGAATTACTGGAACAGATCGGTGATCTGGATACGGATGTGTTTAACGTGCAATGTAATAGTTGTGACGAGTTTATTTCTGACGAGGAGGAATATTGCCCCTCTTGCGGGGACAAGTTGCCGGAGAATATTTTTAAAGAACGTTCGTTGACCGATCTGGCCGTTTTCTGCGAGGAAGCGATCGAGGCGATGGGGATTAATCCCGTGCTGGCGCGTGTCGGTTACGAGAGTTGGGTATTCCACAAAGGAAGTTCGGAAATCCGGATGTTCGTTTATCAACGCTCTTATTTGTTGTGTACTTCGCCGATTAACGTGTTGCCGAAGAAGAATCTCGAACCGGTGTTGACTTACTTGCTTGACGCGGGAGTGAAACCTTACCAGTTGGGACTGGACGGTAACCAGATTTATCTCTCTTACCGGATTCATATTTCCGACGTGTTCTCGGATTATGCCGACGAGATACAAAAAAATATCACGAACATGGCTTTCAAGGCGGATGAATTGGATAATTACCTGATGGATACGTTCGGGTGCGAGTTGTCCGAGTATGCCAAGAAGGATGCTTGATATCTGAAAATAGATAAATAATAGATGAGGTGTGTCAAAAAGCACTTCTCCTCTAAAGTCACTACCTCCTTCAACTCCCTCTTACACAGGGGGAGAGTTGATTACCAAGCGGTTTCCCCTCCCGTGTAAGGAGGGGCCGGGGGGAGGTAGTGATTCAATAAATACTTTTGGTACCCCCCTTTGTTTTAGAACTTCTTTTGCCTATATTTACTTGTTCGTTAGTTGGGAATGACGCCTGATTTATGGTTCTTCCGTCCGGGGTACAGGGTACTTTGGGAGGGGGTATTCTGTGGTCGTGTCGGTATATCGATGATACTTCAAGGTAAAATCGGGGGTAAGTTCACGGTGTAGATCGGCAACTTATCGGCAACTTATCGTTAACTTATCGGCAACTTACCAGGGAGACACCGGCACGAGTGTACTGGAATAGCGGGTTGACGGGCTATGACGACTATTTAGTGCTTGTTAATAAATGTATCTAATAATACGAATTTTAACTAAGTTGTATCTTTTTTAAGTAAATGATTATTAGTGGATTAGTTTGATATAAATTGTAGTAGATGAAAACAGAAAAAGAGAAAATGATTGCCGGGGAGCTGTATGAATCAGCGGATACCGAGTTGCGTGAGGCGAGAATGCGTTCTAAAGAGTTAATATACGATTATAATCATACCCGTCCTTCCGAGTTGAAAGCACGTGAAAAGATCATACGTGAACTATTCGGGAGCGTGGGGAAGGGGTTTCTGATCGAGCAACCGTTTCATTGTGATTACGGGTATAATATTCGTGTCGGGGAGAATTTTTACGCTAACATGGGATGCGTGATTCTGGATTGTGCCCCGGTAACGATTGGCGATAACGTGATGCTTGCCCCGAACGTGAATATTTACACGGCCGGCCACCCGCTTGACGTGGAACAACGGAATGCCGGGGTGGAATATGCTTATCCCGTGACGATTGGCAATAACGTGTGGATTGGGGGGAACGTGACGATTGTTCCCGGCGTGACGATCGGGGATAATTCGGTTATCGGGGCTGGGAGCGTGGTGACGAAAGATATTCCTGCTAACGTGGTCGCGATGGGTAATCCTTGTCGGGTGGTGCGAGAGATCGTTTCTCGCGGGTGACGCTTAACGTCTGCAATATAACGGAGAGGATGATGATGGCTACCCCGATGTAAAACGGGGTATTCAGTTCTCTCGCCTCGTGGAAAAAGAGAATGGCGAGAATGATGCTGTACACGGGTTCGAGGTTGTAGCTGAGGTTGACCGTGAAAGCGGAAATGACTTTCAGGACTTGTATTTGCAGGGTGTAAAGTCCGATCGTGCAAACGGATGCGAGGATTAACAGGTAAACAAGGTTCGTACCGTCGGGTATAATCGTGGCTACCGGGAAATAATGGAGGTAAAAAGGCAGGAGGCAGGAGAGCCCGATGAACCCGCCGAGCATTTCGTGTAATAACAACGTGTTTGTCGGGTGGTTTTGTCCGATCTTTTTGTTCGTGATCGTGAACAGGGCACAGATTCCCGACGATATGACCCCCAGCCCGATTCCCAGGCGGTAACGGGTGTCGAAATGGAAGATGAGAATAATCCCGAACAGCGTCAGGAGACTGAAGAGTATTTCCTTGATGGATATTTTGCGGTGTAAGATCAAGGGTTCAAGAAAGGCCGTGAAGAAGCTGACCGTGGAAAAGCATACCACTCCGATCGAGATGTTTGACGCCTTGATGCTACCATAGAAAAATACCCAGTGCAATCCGAGTAATAGCCCGACACCCCCGATTTTTAGCGCTTCTTTCCAACCGACGGTTTGCAGTTTCTTGCTAAACCAGAGAATGGCCCCGAAAATCAGCGAGGCAAACAACATCCGGTACCACACGAGCAATCCCTCGTTTAGCGTGATCAATTTTCCGAAGATGCCCGTGGTTCCGGCGATGAGAATAGACAAGTGTAGTTTGGCGAAAGCTTCTCGCATGGCTCTGTGTTTTTAAGTTTGCACGGGGCAAAAGTAGATCTTTTTCATGAAATTTTACCCCGGTGATTGGAAAACTTACTTGCTATCCGGGATAATTAAAGGTCTGTCTCCACGGTATCTTTTTTGTCGATATAGTTCGAGAACCGGAAGGCCGGCATGCCGAGGGCCATGGCCGCGTGGATGGTGCCGTTTATACCCAGCATGTTGGCGAGCGTGTCTTTGTTTTCTTGATGGATGGCGGTGCAGACAAATCCCATGTAGAATTGGTTGACCCCGAGACATTCAGCCATGAGCGAGCCGTTCTGGTAAGCCAGATTTGCGTCGGCACTCCCGAAGCGACTGGATTTCGGCGTGTGGATAAAAAGGGCGGCAGTTGCTCCCCGGAGAATCATATCGTTTCCTTTGGCATACTCCCGGTTCAGACGGTCGAACACGGGTAAATAACGGTAAGCGTCGGGCATGATCTTTTTTAACACGAGTTTCAATATCGGGTTTTTCAGTTTTTTGGCGGCCGAATTGAACACGTCGAGCGTGAAGCGGGTGATCGCGTCGAGTTGTTCGGGATCGGTTACTAGCGTGAAGTATACTTGCTGCATGTTACTTGCTGTCGGGGCACGATGCGCGGCCTCGATGATCTGTTTGAGCGCTTCTTGAGGAATTGGTTGTTTTGAGAATGCCCGGTTGGATCGACGAGCCTTGCATACGAGCATCATTTGCTCGGGCGTGGGGTAGTCGCTATACTTGAACGGGTGAACCTTTTCCGCCGGGAACTCGGAGTGAAGTACCGATCCGGTCGGGCATACCGCCACGCAGTGACCGCACGCGATACAATTTTCCACGTTTTGTACTTTCACTGGAGAACCTTTTTCTTCCTGCGTGATGATCAGAGACGGGCAAATTCGTGCGCACTTGCCGCATTTGATGCAACTTTCCGTGTTAATGCTAAGTTGACCTTCCATTGTTATATGTTTTTGCCTGTGTTAATAATTCTTTGTCTTGTTTACAAAAGTAATGAATATAACGTGACCGCGAAGGTTTAATCCTTATTTTTGTTATGATATTAATCTACTCACGTGCGAGAGATTTGCTCACGCGGAGAATGATCTCGTTTCTTTCTGGAACCGGGAATGATGATAGGGGACTGAAAAGGATGGAGCGAGAATTTTTTCATTAACTTTGGGGTGTAATTTAAACTAACCGGGTGATGTATGAAACGAATTATTTTAACTTTGGGGGCACCCAATGACGAACAAGGAAATTTGAGCCCGATGGCATTGGATCGATTGGAGTGTACGTTGGGGCTTTATCAGCATAATGATCATGTGAAAATCCTTTGTACCGGAGGGTTTGGCGAGTCTTTTAACACGACGAATCATCCTCACGCTTATTATTCGAGACGCTTTTTGATGGAGCAAGGGGTGAGCGAAGATGCCTTGCTGGAACCAGTACTTACCACGAACACGGTGGAGGATTTCAGAATGTCAAAGCCTATTATTGAACGGGAGAAACCGGATTTATTACTGGTGGTGACTTCCGATTTTCACATGAGGCGTGTGAAACTGTTACACGATCTTATTTTGAAATACCCTCACGTGGTTTTTATTCCGGCGAAGTCAAGTTTGTCCGGGGAGGAGTTGGCTCCTTTGGTATTACACGAGGAACTTGCCGTCAAGAGTTTGCAGGAACGGAATTTCGAATTGTATTGATGGCTTAATCTTATCATCTTTTTTTCAAAAAAATGGAATCTTTCTTTTGTAAAATCAATTTTTCCCCTATCTTTGCGTCCGCATTTGGAGAGGTGGCAGAGTGGTCGATTGCGGCGGTCTTGAAAACCGTTGAACTGCGAGGTTCCGGGGGTTCGAATCCCTCCCTCTCCGCGAAATCGACTAGAAAAAAGAGAGTTAGCATGAAGCTGACTCTCTTTTTTGCATTTGAAGGATACGAATGAAGGGTTGGCGGGTTTGTATAATGAGGGTATTGTATAGAGTGATTGATCTGATATTTTCATTGTCGAGTTGTTTCTTTTTTAGAATTGCAAGATTTTTGCTTGAAAAAATGAAATTGAAACTCCGATGAACAGAAGGTTCACCTAATTTTTCATGTGAGCCGATTTTCCACTTGATCCGTAATCGCAATAAAAAAGAGAGGTCTTTAAAACCTCTCTAATTGACTGATGCTCAGTAGTCGGGATGACAGGATTTGAACCTGCGACAACACGCCCCCCAGACGTGGACTCTACCGGGCTGAGCTACATCCCGAAATGCGGATGCAAATGTAGTGAATTTTTTTGAAATGATGCAAGAGGTTGGAGGAAAAAAAAGGGCAGTTATTTGTGTTTTTAGCTTAGAGTGCAGGTTTTCATGGAATTGGAGAACGAAAAAAGGTGATGTGGAATAAAAAATTGGACGTGAAGTTTTTTTTTGGTAACTTTGCGAACCATTAAAAGAAATTGATGTGTTGTAAATTAAAAAAGGAATAGACTATGTCAACAGAAAATGCGATAGAAAGAGTTAAATGCTTGATTATAGGATCAGGACCTGCGGGTTATACTGCTGCTATATATGCTTCGAGAGCTAATTTGAATCCGGTACTTTACACGGGATTGCAGATGGGCGGTCAGTTGACCACGACCACGGAGGTTGAAAATTTTCCGGGATACCCGGAAGGTGTGACGGGTCCGGTGATGATGGAGGATATGAGAAAACAAGCAGAGCGTTTTGGAACGGATATTCGTTTTGGAATTGCTACTGATGTTGATTTTTCCGGTCATCCACACAAAGTGACGATTGATGGAGATAAAGTGATCGAGGCAGATGCGGTGATTATTGCAACAGGAGCTACTGCTAAATATTTGGGTTTGCCTTCAGAGGAAGCTTTCCGTGGGGCCGGGGTAAGTGCTTGTGCTACTTGCGACGGGTTCTTCTATCGCGGAAAAGACGTGGCTGTCGTGGGTGGTGGTGACACGGCTTGCGAGGAAGCAACTTATTTGGCTGGCTTGTGCCGTAAAGTATATTTGATCGTTCGTAAGGATTACCTGAGAGCATCCAAGGCGATGCAGGAACGTGTGTTCAAGACGGAGAATATAGAAGTTTTGTTCGAACATAACACGTTGGAATTGTTTGGTTCTGATATGGGAGTGGAAGGTGCACGTTTGGTGTACAAGAAAGGTTCCCCGGAAGAGCAAGTGAAAGAGATCAAGATTGACGGTTTCTTCCTGGCTATCGGACATACCCCGAATACTGACGTGTTCAAGAAATACATTAAATTGGACGAGCAAAATTATATCATTACCGAGGGTAAGTCTTGCAAGACGAATGTTCCCGGGGTATTTGCTGCCGGGGATGTTATGGACCCGACTTATCGTCAAGGTATCGCTGCTGCCGGTACAGGTTGTCGTGCTGCTATTGACGCGGAGCGCTATTTGGGAGAATTGAACGCGTAAACATGCTTTGACAAGGCTTTTGAAAGCATTGTTCTTGCAATAAAAATAGAAAAGCTGTTTGAAGTAATCTTTGAACAGCTTTTTCATTAAAAATGATACCGATGAAGTACTGGATTATTCTGATCACGCTTGTAATGGCTTGTCCCGGATTGGGAGAAGCGCAAGAGAAACGTAACGGTTTTCGCCTTGACCCGGTTTATAAATCGAACGTGCGGCGTAAGGCCGTGGCCCCGGTGAAGAAGAACGTGCCCTTGAAATCTTCCGTGTCCCGTCAAGCGGGCAAATGGACGTTAAGCGGTTCTTTCGGGATGTCTTTCGGGGATTATACTAGTATTGACGTGTCACCCCAGGTCGGGTATCACTGGAACGAATTTTTTTCCGCTGGTGGGGGTGTTAGTTACAATTATCACCATTCTTCCGGTAATTATGATATGAATTATCTTGGCGTGAACGTGTTCGGGCGGGTGAACCCGGTGAAATATATCGCTCTTCAAATCCAGCCGGAGCTGAAGGGTAGTTGGGGAAAAACGTACGGGCGGAAGATTGATTTCCGTTACGTGCCCACGATGCTTGTCGGCGGGGGCGGGGTTATCCCCACCGGAACAGGCTCTGTTTCCGTGATGTTTTATTATGACGTGATACAAGATCAGTATTCGCCTTACGGGAAAAACTGGGTATGTTCCGTGGGTTATTCCTTTAATATCTGATTATTTTATCGTGACCATGGTAGCCCCGTAGCCGTATTGCTTGAAAGAGGCGTCCTGATGATTGAAGCGCTTGTACTTGGTTTGAAGTTCCCAGAGTATACGTTGGCGCAGCACCCCGTCGCCCTTACCGTGGATGAACACGATCTTTTGCCCCCGTCGCAATTTGTAGTGTTCCAGCGTTTTGCGGAACATGTCCATTTGAAAATCCAGAATATCCTTGTTTTCCATTCCGGTAGTGTCGTCGATCAGGCTGTTAATGTGTAAATCGATCTCGATAATGTTACCGACCGGTTGTTTGACTTCGGGCTTGTGGAGCGTGTCCTCCGTTTTGCGCGGTGTTTTTTGTAGGAATTGTTCGGGGATTGTTTCCAATATTTCTTCTTTCGCGATGGTTTCTTTGTCAAGCGGGCGGAGTAGCGCGATGGAGTTGAACCAGCGGGTATGTTTGTATGCCCCGGCCTTGCAGAGATTCACGGGTGATACTTTTATTTGCGTGTCGATGGCGCTTTTTAACGGGTGGATTCCTTTCTGGTAGAAAACGGATTGCACGTGTATGGCCTTGATGCTGTCAATCTCTTTGAGGGAGTAGTTTCCGATCAGGTAGGTAGAATCCGGGTTACAGTTGCCGGCCGTGATCCCGTTGTATTTTTCCCCGTCTTGAAAGGTTATGGAATAGAGGCTTGTTTGGGGCGTGTCGTTCACGAAATAGATGTCGAATCTACTTTCCATCAGGTTGTTGAAGTTTTCCGGTACGAACGCGACGTAAAGCGTGTCGGCTGATTCCATGGTTACGCTTTTCTGCCCGGAGACGGGAGTGGAGGATGTTTCTTTTGTCGGTTTCACGTCCGAGTGAATCACGACAAGATTGTTCACGGAAGCGGGGATTTCGAACCCGTATTCCTCACAGTATACGTTTACCGTGTTGTTGTCAATAATCCCGGTTACTTTGCCTTCGAGTTTGTCCGATATGAACCGAACGATATCACCTATTCTTATATTCATGTTCTCTTCTGTTTTATTGTTAGACAAAAATAGTGTTTTTTTCATAGGAAAATATTAATTTAGCCAGCTGTTTGGTGAGCTAAGAACTAAAAGTTAAAAGTTAGAAGTGGGGTGGAAAGGGCTTAATCAAGTGATTATTAATTAAATCATGGCGTGTCTTGATGATAAATTGAAATAAAATATAATATAATGACATTACAAGAATTTCAACAATCAATTAGGGAAGGAATCCCGGCTGTGTTACCGGCTCCGAAGGCTTATGACCCGGAGATCAATCATGCACCTAAAAGGAAAGATATCCTGACAAAAGAAGAGAAAAAACTGGCTATACGCAACGCGTTACGTTATTTTGACCCGAAACATCATGCCGAGTTGGCACCGGAGTTTGCCGCGGAGTTGGAGAAATACGGGCGTATATACATGTATCGCCTTCGTCCGGATTATAAGATGTATGCTCATAATATCAATGACTATCCTCACAAGAGCTTGCAGGCCGCGGGTATCATGTTGATGATGAACAATAACTTGGATTATGCCGTGGCTCAACATCCTCACGAGTTGATCACTTACGGGGGAAATGGTGCCGTGTTCCAGAACTGGGCGCAGTATCGCTTGACCATGAAGTATCTGTCGGAAATGACCGACGAGCAGACGTTGGTACTCTATTCCGGCCACCCGATGGGATTATTCCCCTCGCACAAGGATGCTCCTCGTGTCGTGGTGACGAACGGTATGGTTATCCCTAACTATTCCAAGCCGGATGATTGGGAACGTTTTAACGCTCTTGGGGTTTCCCAGTACGGGCAGATGACGGCAGGTTCGTTCATGTATATTGGTCCGCAGGGTATTGTTCACGGTACAACGATTACCGTGTTGAATGCCGGTCGTAAGATCTCGAAGCATGGTGAAGGATTGGGCGGGAAATTATTTATCACCGCGGGGTTAGGCGGTATGTCCGGTGCACAACCGAAAGCCGCTAATATCGCTGGGTGTATCAGTATTACAGCCGAGATTAACCCGAAGGCAACGCATACCCGTTATTCCCAAGGTTGGGTGGACGAGGTGATTGATGATCTCGACAAGCTGGTTGAACGGGTGAAAGTGGCTCGCGAAAAGAAAGAAACGGTATCTATCGCCTTCCAGGGGAACGTGGTCGACGTGTGGGAACGTTTTGCTGAGGGCGACGTGCCTGTTGAATTGGGATCAGACCAGACATCCTTGCATAACCCGTGGGCGGGTGGTTACTATCCCGTGGGTGTCAGTTTCGAGGAGTCCAAGCGGATGATGGCCGAGGAACCGGAATTGTTCAAGCAAAAGGTACAGGAATCATTACGCCGTCACGTGGCTGCCATCAACAAATGCGTGGCTCGTTTTGATACTTATTTCTTTGATTATGGTAATGCTTTCTTGTTAGAGTCTTCCCGTGCGAATGCCGACATCATGAAGCCGAACGGAGACTTTAAGTACCCGTCATACGTGCAGGATATCATGGGTCCCATGTGTTTTGATTACGGGTTCGGGCCTTTCCGTTGGGTATGCTCTAGTGGTGACCCGAAGGATTTGGCCAAGACTGACGAGATCGCAGCTCGTGTGTTGGAAGAAATTAAAGCTCATTCCCCGAAAGAGATACAGCAGCAAATGGATGATAACATTCGTTGGATTAAGGCTGCCATGGAGAACCACTTGGTGGTGGGATCACAAGCCCGTATCCTGTATGCCGATGCCGAGGGACGTATCAAGATTGCCGAGGCTTTCAACAAGGCTATTGCTGCCGGGGAGATTTCGGCTCCCGTGATCCTGGGACGTGATCATCACGATGTTTCCGGTACGGATTCTCCTTATCGCGAGACTTCCAATATATACGACGGTTCTCGTTTCACGGCCGATATGGCTATCCAGAACGTGATCGGTGATTCTTTCCGCGGTGCTACTTGGGTATCTATCCACAATGGTGGCGGTGTAGGCTGGGGAGAAGTGATTAACGGTGGTTTCGGGATGATGCTGGACGGTTCGGCAGATAGCGACAGACGTTTGAAGAGTATGCTGTTCTGGGACGTGAATAACGGTATTTCCCGTCGTAGCTGGGCTCGTAACGAGGGTGCTGTTTTCGCGATTAAACGTGCGATGGAAGCGAATCCGAATTTGAAGGTAACGTTGCCGAATTTCGCGGATGACCAGTTGATAGAGTCTTTATTTTAGATAAAATATTTTTTGATAGCGGGGAATGCTTTTGAACGGCATTCCCCGTTTTGTTTTGTGTTTAGCGGGTAAAGTCCCTGACGAACTTTTGGCGTGTGATTTCTTCGGCTGGGAGAATGAGAATGCGAGGAGCCGAAGTTATAAAATATGCTATAAACAAGGAATAGCCTTGTGCAGAACTGCTTTTTTCCCTTTCGGTTTTCCGGGAATAGATTTAATATTACTTCGTTTGGCGAGCTACCGGAAAGCGTTAAACTTGTATAAATCCCACTAAAATGGCGGCTAGGTGTGGGTTAGGTGGCGGTTAGGTGTGGGCCAAGTGGCCTACATGTGGCCTAATAGTCACTTGGTAGTCGCCTAAAAAAATAGGCGATCCCTTGTTTTGGGGATGAATAGAGATTGTCAGAGAAGTCAATTTACCTGGAACAACCACCCCTAGCCCCTCCTTACACGGGAGGGGAAACTGCTTGGTAATCAATCCTCCCCCCCCGTGTAAGGGGGTGCCGGAGGGGGTAGTGATTTTGTAGGGAAGAGACTTTTCAGACAGCCTTGGAGCTGTACGTTTATTTGAACAAGGACGTGAACTTGGCGGGTATGTGAGTTTCAAATTTCATCTTTTTGCCCGTAACCGGGTGGATGAAATGGAGTTTGAAAGCGTGCAGGGCCAAGCGGTGCAAGGGGTTTTTCGTGGCCCCGTATTTCTTGTCTCCGGTAACGGGGTGACCTATTTCCTGCATGTGTACCCTGATCTGGTTTTTACGTCCGGTTTCGAGACTCAGTTCCACGAGCGAGAATTGTCGGTTTGATTTTAGCGTCGTGTAGTTCGTGATTGCGAGTTTTCCATCTCTAGCGGAGGCTGAATGGACGATGAGAGCGCTGTTTTCACTGATGTATGATTTTACTTGCCCTTGTTCCGGTTGCGGGCATCCCTCGACAACGGCCACGTAGTTCCGTTCGAGAATCATGTCGTTCCAATTTTTCTGTAAGGTTTCCTGGGTTTTCAAGTTTTTGGCGAACATCATGATTCCTGAGGTTTCTTTATCCAATCGGTGGAGGATGAGGACGTGGCCTCGGGGATTTTTACTTTTCACGTAGGTGTTCAGGATATGGTAGGCTGTTTTGGTCTTGTCCCGTTCCGTCCCCATGGAGAGTAAACCGCTCGCTTTCTCAACGACAATCAAGTCTTCATCCTCGTGTAGGATGTTTAACATCGGGTGATGAAAGGGGGCTGCCGTCTTGTTCATGCCAACGGTCACCGTGTCGCCGGGTTTTAGCGGGGTGTCGAATTGGGTGGTAATCCGGTTGTTGACTTGCACGAGTTTATGGGCCAACAGTGATTTAACGGTTGTCCTGCTTTGATCATGCAAGGCTTGCAACAGGAAGGGCATGAGTGTGTTCTCTTCCTGGATTTCGAAATTTCTGCTTCGTGGTGTCGGGCGATGGGATGGGTATTTGGGTTTCATAAGTTTATCTACATTATTCGAGGGTAAAGATAATAAAAGTAAAGATGCGGAATGATGATTAAGTGAATGTTTGTACGAAAATAGACAAATTTAACCTCGTGTTGTTGCGGAAATAGGGGCGTACCACTGGAACTTGGGCTTGATCTTTGTTGTATACTCTGTTTGGAATCTTATTGGCATGGAAAGAAATATGTAAGAGAGGGTAATGTTTGATGAAAAAATGATTATAAATCGGTAATTTAAGTATTATGAAAAACAAGTTGTTATTATTAGTGATTTTAGGTATCACGTTTTTTGCTAGTTGTAGTGATGATGATGATAAGTATGGGCCGAAAGATTTTAACGGGACTTATTCTGCAGCGAGTACAGATCATGTATTAGATTTAAAGTATAGTAATGCTATATTTACGGGGAAATCCGTGGAGTTTAACTCGGTTGATGGGAAGAAAGGGACCTTCAAGTTACAAGGTGTCGTGCCGGGAGAACAAGAGATTGTTATTCCGAACGTGGATTTGACGGGTAGTAATTCTGTTTACTCGTTTTCGGTAGAGGACAAGGATGCCGATCGTACCGTGACTTTGACGGGAACTGTCGAGAAAGGAAAATTGAGTTTGAAGGTTGACGTGAAGTTTGCCCAGAATGATTTGATGAATACATGGGATTTTTCGTCGGTAAAGATGGCATGGACTCCTCACGATTATCCTTTGACGGAGGTTGACCTGGGTTTTACGAAGATGAAGTTGACCACGGGCTTGCTTGCGACGATGGCTCCTACTATGTTAGGAAAAGAGTTGAAAAATTATTTGCAGAACGTGACTTTCAGGGAAGACGGGAATATTGTTGCCAAGTATAATGCAGCTACCGCCACGGAAGCTGATCCGGAGCCCGCGGCTGACTGGCAGGCATCGCCATTGAATCTGGTTCACTATCGCGTAAAAGATGGTGTTTGTTACGTGTACCTGAATATAGAGATGATCATGCGTCAGGTGGAGGAAGATCAAGCCGGAGGACGTTCTACCGGTACGGATCCGATACTTGGTGCCTTGGAACAGCTTTTGACAAATGGAATTCCTGTTCATTTCGAGATCACGGACGGGAGTGCATTGTACGTGTATCTGGACGAGGTTGTGTTGAAACAAGTTGGGCCACTGGTTCCTATGCTTGAAGGATTAATTCCTGATGACATGGCATTCGAAGCTACTTTTTTGGGAAAAACGATTTCGGTTCCTTTAAAACCGATCCTGGAGAATTTGCCGGGTGCGTTAGAGGCTACGACTGCTATGGAAGTCGGGTTGAAGTTTAATGTTACCGAGTAGTATTTGATATGATTTACCGGGCATGCGTTTTAAGGCGTGCCCGGTAAGATTAATTAATAGGTTACTTCCAGTGATTTTACCCATAACGTACTTTCGGGGGCACCTTTATAGGCGTCTCCTTCTTTGCTGGGGGTACAAACAATGGCGATTTTGTATTTTTGGGAGGTCGGATCAAACGTGCCGTTACCCGTGGATTCAAAATTGACTGTTTTTTCTATAAAGCTATCTTGAATTCCACTGCTAAAAGCGGCTTTAAGGATGACTTTGTCTGAAGTGTTGATGTTCGTCCCGTCTAGGTGATCATTATAAGAATCTACCTCGTACACATAGGCCGTCAAGGAGCATTCATCCGTTTTATCCGGAACTTCTTCTGCTGTGACTTTTGTTCCGAAGCCAGACCCGGTGATTACCGTGTTGAAAAATTTGGGGCCTGGCGTGTATTTGTACGTGAATTTAAATGCAACGGGTGCTTTTGTTCCTCGGTATGCTTCCCCGAAATGAGTACTTTTCAGGGGTGCCAGTGCATCCAGTTCAAATGTGCCGTTGAATAACGTTCCGGCCGTGACTTTAGGCATAACTGCGATCAAAGCGTATCCACCGTAAGTGTCTCTGGTTAAGATTTTAGCTGCATCCCCGTCTTGGCTAACGGGATAAGGTGTAGCTGTTAATTCCGGATGCCCGATCATTCCTCCTGATAGCGGGAAGAGGTCTGCAGCAGCGTTAGAACTAGCCAGGTTCGCGGGTTCTTGGTATTCTTTCTCATCGGGGGTGTTCCAGTTGTCCATTTTGTAAACGGATTTGAATTCCGACATTTTTTCCAAACGGAGGGTTTTGGTTGCGGGATAACGGACGTCTTCCGGCGTGATGTAATATCTTACATCGTATTTTTCTCCTTCGATCTTGGAGAAGTCGATAGCGTCATTTTCTTTAAGTTTGGCTTTCGTCCCGTCAGAGTATCGAACCACGATGGAATCGAGGGTTGCTCCTTTCGGAAGTTCAATCTTGGGTGTCAACTTTAATTGATTGGCCGTGGCTGTTTCCCATATATTGAAAATGTAAATCGAGGCCGTTTTTGAGTTGTCCGGTTGGGTCGCAACAGCTTCGCCTTCAATCGTTAATTTGATTTTGGTGTCCGTGTTTTCAGTGATCGTGTCTCCCGTGAAGGTAACGTTAACAACTAGTGGCGTTGCGTTCACGGAGAGGTTCAATTTCATGATATGATTTTCAACGATGGCTCCACGGGCAGTTAGCTTCACTCCCTCAACGCCGGGGATATCCAATCCGGTAAGTTCTCGATCTTTTGCGGTGAAACCGTATACATCTCCTCTTTTAACGAATGGGATCGTGTCAACCTGAATTGTTCCCAAGTTGATACCTTGGAAGGAGAAGTTTTCGATTTTTAGGCGAAGATAATTCGGGTCTTTGCCAGAGGGCTTGCTCACGTACACGCGTTGGGTCATGGTTACGGGTTCTATTCCCAGGTCGATAGTCATTTCTCCCTTGAAGGTTTTGTTATAGAAGTCTTCGGCGCTTGTCGGTTCGCCTTCTATTTCCGTGATTGTGATGTTTATTTCCATGATATCATCCTCGATGTTGGCGTTGGCCTGGACTTTATAGCCGCTAATATTATCCGTGATAGAACCTGTTAGCTGGCTGTAGTAGGAACGACTAAGGGCTTCGAAGGTAACATTGGGTATCTCGAATTCAGTGTATCCGGGGACGATATTGATTAACTTGAAAGAAGTGGTATTGTCTTCTTTTTGAATGATTTGCACGGAGGCGTTTTCGGTAGTAGCGGCTCCGGTGATAGTCGCTTTTAAGTTTTCCCCGGAGTATTGACCGACGACCTTGTCTATCGTGGGGGGTACCGGATCGTCATCGTCCTTGCAGCCGGTGAAAAATACTATGCTTAAAGCTAATAACAATAAAAGTTTGTTTTTCATACTTCATTAAATATTAATTAGACATCTTTTTATAATCAGATTTGCAATATCAATAAACCTTCGTTTATTGATGACGTATGAACAAACATTACACCGGTTGAAATTTAAGAAAGACCACATGGCTATATAGCTAGAAAATAAAAACATGGTATTATTAAATAACAGGTAATTAAATATATACGATTACGAAAATGTTAAAATCATGCATTGGTTGCGTTATTTGATTAATTTTGCACGTTTTTTGCTATTGATAAGGCCATGTAGCACAATAAACGAAGGTTTGTTGATGATGAAATAATTTGAATAAAGGATAGAAACGAATGTTTAATTATTATTTAATGAAGTATGAAAAATAGATTTTTATGGTTGTTGATTTTGGGGATGGCGTTATTTGCCAGTTGTAGTGACGATGATGACAAGGATCCGTTCAAGAATTATTCTGCGGATTACTCTGCAGATAAGTTGGATTTGAAGTTGAACGGAATGGATATAACAGGAGCGTCTGTTGCTTTTAATTCTATTAATAAAGAGAATGCTTCAGTTACATTGAAAGGGTTGATCCCCGGGGAATCGGCTTTGGAGATAAAGAATTTGGTGGTTACGGAATTGAGTGGTGACGATTATTCTTTTATCGGGGAGAATAAGAATGATGATCGTACGGTCTCTGTGGAAGGTGCTGTAAAATCAGGAGTATTGAGTTTGAAGACTGGGTTCAAGGTGACTTCGAAGGTTGTGGGTGAATGGCAATTGGCTCCAGTCGAAACAGATGACAGCGGCGCTCCTCTTTCGTCAGGATTATATATGAATGTTATTCCTGAAGCGGATACTTCAACAATAATGGGATTACCTGTATCAATGTTTATACCAATGGTTTCTAATATAGGAGGACAAATTTTACCGATGTTGTTGAAAAAGGTAGAATTCAAAGATAATGGAACCTTGATTGCAACTTATTTAGAGAATATGGATGAAATGGGTTCTGGTGAAGGTAATTTTGTACAATCTTCAGAAGAGTTGGTAAGATACAATGTAAAAGATGGACAGATATATTTGTCAATAAATATTGCTTTGTTAATACCGGATATGGCATCGTTGTTAATTGGTCGAAGTGAGATGGGATTGGAGGAAATGATGAATATGGTTGTTAATGGAATTCCTTTGAAATTGGATATTAACGAGGGAGGAATTAGAGCTTACGTGGATCAACAAATGATGTTACCATTTATGAATCCTATTCGGGAGTTATTGATTCCGATGATGCAGGGGAATGAGGATATGAAAGAATTAGTTCCTCTTGTTTATGATGTTATCCGTTTAGTCGAAAAAAGTAAAACGATAGAATTGGGGTTAGATTTAGTGCCTTATGTAGAGGCTGAGCAACCTCAGGCTTCAATGGCTTTACCTAGAACTATTAAAGAAACAGTACATGTACTGCAACTAAAATAGGAAAAGAATAAATCAATTTATTTGTAGAAGGTAGTTCAAAATACTCGGTTATTGCTTGAATTAAAGTTTGTAATCCAATCTTTAAAAAGTAATTAACTTGTAAGAGAGTATTTTGAACTACTTTTTTATAAATCGTATTTTATGTTGCGCTGATGTTTATTTAATTAATGGGATTTGTTCTTCGTAATTCAAGGGCTAAATTGAATGTATAATTAAAAATAATTTTCTCCAATTACAGGCTGTTTGGCTTGGTATTTGCTAAGTAGTGTAAATCCAATGGAAAAATTATTATTAATCGGTAATTGAATTATGATGAAAAACAAGTTTTTATTTTTAATTGTCTTGGGATTAGCATTCTTGACTAGTTGTAGTGATGATGATAAAGATAGTCCGAAAGATTTTAATGGAACTTACTCTACGACAAGTACGGATCATGTATTAGATTTGAAATATAGTGACATTGTGTTGACTGGAAAAAATGTGGAGTTTAATTCGGCAGATGGAGTGAAAGCTACATTAAGATTGAAAGGTGTCGTTCCGGGAGAGGAGGAAACTGTTATTTCGGATATTGAATTGGTCGAAAGTAATTCTATTCATACATTTGCGGCAGAGAATAAAAGTGATGTCCGTACGGTGACTTTGAGTGGTTCTATTGAGAAGGGAAAATTGACTTTGGGGGTAAATGTGAAGTTTGTCGAAAACGATTTGATGAAGAAATGGAATTTGACGGGAGTGAAGATGACATGGTTGCCTAGGGATTATGTTTTGATTGAGACCCCTAAGAAGATGAATACGGGTGGTTTCGCAACTTTGCTTTCTTTGTCTGGAATGATGTTGAAACAGTATTTACAAGATGTGACTTTTCAGGAGGATGGAAATATTGTTGCAACTTATAATGCGGCCACAGCTACAGACGAGAATCCGGAACCGGAAGCTGATTGGCGGCAATCTCCCTTAAACTTGGCTCATTATTGCGTGAAGGATGGTATTTGTTATGTATACTTGAATCTTGACATGATTATGAATCAAGCGAATATGGATCAAGTTGGTCGTTCTACAGGTGTAGATCCGACGTTTGCTGTTTTGGAGAAACTTTTGACAGAAGGAATCCCGGTACATTTTGAAATTGCATCAGGGAGTGTGTATGTATATGTAGATGAAGTTTTGGTAAAACAATTGAGTCCCTTACTTCCTATGGTGGGTAGTTTGATTCCTGATGATTATGAGATTCCAGTTTTGAAAGTTCCTGCTAAAGCTCTTATCGAGAGTTTACCAGGAGCGTTAGCCGTGACTACTGAGATGAAAGTAGGTTTGAAATTGGCACCTGCGAAATAATTGTTTGTAAATAAGAGAGCTGATGATATGCATAATTGTCCGGAAGACTAGTCTTCCGGATTTTTTTTTCTTTAAATATTAAAGAAGAGGTTTGGAAAATAGTTTTCCTTTTATATATTTGCAGCACGAAAAAGACAAAATATGAATAGTACATTACATCATATGCATCATCATTGCCATCACTGTTTTCAGGTGAGATGATGCTGTTGTGCTGTAATTTGAAATAAAGAAAGTATAAACGAGCTCGCCTGAATCAGGCGGGCTCGTTTTGTTTTTTTCGATAGATAGATGCCTTTCCGGATTCAGAGCGACGATAAATCAGACAAAAATGGTGAAGTTAAAAGTCGCGATTCAAAAATCAGGTCGATTGAACGAGGATACCCTCGAACTGCTGAAAGAGTGTGGAATTTGTATTAATAACGGGAAAGATCAATTGGTGGCACAAGCTTCGAATTTTCCCTTGGAGGTGTTGTATTTACGCAATTCGGATATTCCTCATTACGTGGAGGACGGGATTGCTGACGTGGCGATTATCGGGGAAAATACGGTGATCGAGAAACGGGCGAGAGTGTTGAAATTACTGGATTTGGGATTTTCCGGGTGTCGGGTTTCTATCGCTATTCCGAAATCGGAGGAGTTTACCGGGCTCGGTTGGTTGCAGGGGAAGCGGATAGCAACTTCTTATCCTAACACGCTGAATGATTTTTTGGGACAGAATAATATTCAGGCGGAAGCGCACGTGATTACCGGATCGGTGGAGATCGCTCCCGGTATCGGGTTGGCAGATGCAATATGTGATATCGTGAGTTCCGGGAGCACTCTTTTGAAGAATGGTTTGACGGAGGTATACACGTTGTTTAAGTCAACGGCTTGCTTGGTTGCTAATCCTACGTTGGATGCGGAGAAACGGGAGTTGATAGAACAGTTGATTTTTCGAATGAAGGCGGTACTGGCGGCCAAGTGTAATAAGTATATTTTATTGAATGCACCGGAGGAGAGGTTACAAAAGATTTGTGAGCTGCTTCCGGGAGTGAAGAGTCCCACGATTATGCCGTTGTGTGCAAAGGGGTGGTATTCGCTTCATTCGGTGGTGAACGAGAACAAGTTCTGGGAGTCGATCGGGGCGTTGAAGGCGGCGGGAGCCGAGGGGATTCTGGTGGTGCCGATAGAGAAAATGATCGAGTGAGTCGCCTGCGGCGAGTTTCGGGTTGATAGGTTATAAGTTACAGGTTTTTATTAATTGAAAAAATGATATGATGAATAAGATTTTGTATCCGGGAAAAGAGGAATGGGCGAAGGTTGTGGAACGTCCGGTGAATAAGGGGGAAGATTTGGAAAAGGTGTGTAAAGCGGTGTTTGACGAGGTGGCGAGAGACGGGGATGAGGCGTTGAGAAAGTACACGTGGTATTTTGATCGGGTGAAGTTGGAGCGGTTTGAGGTGACGGAAGAGGAGTTTCTGGAGGCGGAGAGGTTGGTGAGTGAGGAGTTGAAAGAAGCAATTCGGGTGGCTAAAGGGAATATCGAGGAGTTTCACAAGGTGCAGGTTCCCGTGAGGTGCGAATACGTGAGCGAGCGGGGATTTCGTTGTTGGCAGGAGGCTAGGGCGATTGACCGGGTGGGATTGTATGTTCCGGGAGGTAGTGCCCCGTTGTTTTCGACGGTGTTGATGTTGGCTGTTCCGGCAAAATTAGCCGGGTGTGGGGAAGTGGTGATTTGTACGCCTCCGGGAATGGACGGGCGGGTGAATCCTGCCATCCTGTGGACGGCTCGTTTGTGCGGGGTTACGCGGGTTTTCAAGGTCGGGGGGATTCAGGCGATTGCGGCTTTGGGGTTAGGTACGGGGAGTATCGGACGTGTGGATAAGATTTTCGGGCCGGGGAATCGTTTCGTAACGGCGGCTAAACAATGGGTGGGGAGATACGGTGTGGCGATTGATATGCCCGCAGGGCCTTCGGAGTTGATGGTTGTGGCGGATGAAACGGCACGGGCTTCATTCGTGGCGGCTGATTTGTTGTCCCAGGCGGAGCACGGGCCGGATAGTCAGGTTATTTTGGTGACTTGTGATGAACGGTTGATTGATGAGGTGGAAAAGGAGTTGGTCGGGCAATTGGAACGGATTCCAAGAAAGGCGATTGCCGAGGTGGCGTTGAGAAATTCTAAATATATTGTTTTGGGTTCTCGTGAGGAGTGCGTGGAATTGGTGAATTGTTACGCGCCGGAACACTTGATGCTAAGCGTGAAGAATTATTTGGATTGGGTACCGGAGATTCGTAATGCGGGTTCCGTGTTTTTGGGACATTATTCTCCGGAGAGTGCGGGAGATTATGCTTCGGGGACGAACCATACGTTACCCACGAACGGGTATGCTCGGATGTGTAGCGGGGTGAATATGGATGCCTTTATGAAGAAGATCAGTTTTCAGGAGATTACACCGGAAGGGTTGAATTACTTGGGAAGGACGATAGAGGTTATGGCGGATAACGAGAAGTTGGAGGCGCATGGGAATGCGGTAAGAGTAAGAAAGATAAAAGTTAAAAGCTAAAAACTAAAAGATGAAAAGGTTCGGTGATTGCTATTTAGAATTTGAAATTTAGAATTTAGAATGATGGATTTTGCAAAGATCGTGAGGGATAATATAAAGGGGGTACAGGGGTATTCTTGTGCCCGGGAGGAATTCGAGGGAACGGGTGTCATGTTGCTGGATGCGAATGAGAATCCGTTTGAATCGGGGTATAATCGTTATCCCGATCCTTACCAGCGGGAGTTAAAGGAGGTGATCGGGCGGTTGAAAGGGGTGGAGGTTTCCCGGTTGGTTCTGGGTAATGGAAGTGACGAGTTGATTGATATGTTGATACGTACGGTTTGTACTCCCCGGCAGGATAATGTGATTGTTTTTTCGCCCGGATATTCGATGTACGAGGTGAGCGCGCGGGTGAATGATGTGGAGGTACGTCGCTTGGATTTGGACGAGGAATTTATGCCGGGGTGGGATGCGTTGTTTGATCGGGTGGATCAATACACGAAGATGATTTTTTTCTGTACGCCGAATAACCCGGTGGGGAACGTGATTCCTTTGGAACGGATAGAACGGGTAGCGGCACGTTTTGATGGGGTGGTGGTCGTGGATGAGGCGTATATTGATTTCGCAGATATGGAGTCTGCCGTTAAATTGCAGGATGCTTACCGGAACGTGGTTGTGTTGCAGACTTTGTCGAAGGCATGGGGGTTGGCTGGATTACGGGTGGGGATTTGTGTGGCGGATCCGGAATTGGTGGTTTATTTGAATAAGGTGAAGCCGCCTTATAATATCGGGATTTTGACTCAACGGAAGGCGTTGGAGGTTTTGCGAGATGAAAGTTCTTTCCGGAGGGAGGTGGAGATGATAAAGAGCGAGAGGGAGAGGGTTATAGGGATTTTGCGGGGATTACCTTGGTTGGAGGTGGTGAGTGATTCGGAAGCTAATTTCGTGTTGGTTTGTTGTGAATGTTATCTGGAGTTGTACAAGTATCTGATTGAGAACCGGGTTGTGGTACGAGTACGGCATATCCCTCCCCGGTTGAGTTGTGGGTTGCGGATTACGATCGGGACGAGGGAGGAGAATAATTTATTGATTCGGAAATTAAAGGAATATCGCCTTCAGCGAGTTACAAGTTATAGGTTATGAAAAAGATATTGTTTATAGACCGGGACGGAACGATTATTCAGGAACCTCCGGGAGATTATCAGGTGGATAGTATGGAAAAACTGGCGTTCGTGCCGGGTGTTATCGGTGCATTACGGGAGATCGTGCGGGATACGGATTACCGGTTGGTGATGGTGAGTAATCAGGATGGTTTGGGAACGGGGCGTTTCCCGATGGATACTTTCCTGCCACCACATGAGTTTATGCTGAAGACTCTGGCGGGGGAAGAGGTTGTTTTTGACGAGGTATTGATTGACGAGAGTATGCCTGAAGATTGTTCTCCCCGGAGAAAGCCCGGAACAGGAATGGTCGGGAAGTATCTGAATGAAAGTTTGGACCGGATGAATTCTTACGTGATCGGGGATCGGTTGACGGATATGCAGTTGGCGGAGAATATGGGAATTCGAGGAATATTTTTTGGAGAAGAAGAGGGGGAAGGTTTGCCGATTGTTTTGAGTACGGGGTCATGGGGTAAGATTGTCAGTTTTCTGAAACAAGGAAGTCGTCAGGCGATTCGAGTGAGAACGACGGCGGAGACGGCGGTACGTGTAGCTCTCGATTTGAACGGGACGGGACAAGGGGAGGTGAAGACCGGGATCGCTTTTTTCGATCACATGCTGGAACAGGTTGTTCGGCACGGGGAGGTGGATTTGGTTATTTCAGTGAAAGGAGATTTGCAGGTGGATGAACATCACACGATCGAGGATACGGCTATCGTGCTGGGAGAGTGTTTTGCGGAGGCACTGGGGGGGAAGAAGGGGATCGGGCGATATGGTTTTGCTTTGCCGATGGATGAGGCGAAAGCCGAGGTTTTGCTTGATTTCGGGGGACGGAGTTGGTTAGAGTGGAACGCCACGTTTAGCCGGGAGTACGTGGGTGATTTCCCCACGGAGATGACGAAGCATTTTTTTGCCTCGTTTTGTCAGGGTGCGAGGTGTAACCTGCACGTGACGGCGAAGGGAGAGAACACGCACCACACGATAGAGGCTATTTTCAAGGCTTTTGCCCGTTGCTTGAAAATGGCGGTGAGGCAGGAGACGGGGGGAAGGGTGCCGTCGACGAAGGGGGTAATTTAGGATAATTGAAAGTGAAAAAATAAACTCCTTCACCGGCTATGCCGCCAAGTGAGCCCGAAGCGGTCTACTCTATAAACGAGGGGACGGAAAAAGTCCTTTTGGGAGGAATAACTACCCCCTCCGGCTCCCCCTTACACAGGGGGAGAGCTGATTAGTGAGTGTAGATCTCTTACACGGGGGAGAGAGGATTACCAAGCGGTTTCCCCTCCTGTGTAAGGAGGGGCTAGGGGTGGTAGTTCAAGATAGTAGAACTTTTGCAGCGTCCTCATAAACAGAGGAGGAGCTGGTGACTCTTACTGAAAATGTGGGTATTTAGAGAAATTTAGAATTTAGGATGAAAAAAAGGATAGAATTGGATGATAGGGAAGAACTTGTAACTTGTAAACCTGTAACTTGTAACTCACCGAAGGTGACGATTATAGAATACGGGGCGGGGAATTTATTTTCGGTGAAGGCTGCGGTCGAGCGATTGGGGGGAGAGGTGGTTTGTAGTGCAGATCCGGAGGTGATCCGGGGGGCGGATAAGGTGATATTTCCGGGGGTGGGACAGGCGGCAGCGGCGATGCGACAATTGAGGAGGTACGGGTTGGATCGGGTGATCCCGGAATTGGAGGTTCCCATGCTGGGGATATGTTTGGGTATGCAGTTGATGTGCGCTTACTCGGAGGAGGGGGCAACGGAAGGGTTGGGGATATTTCCGATGCGGGTGAACGAGTTCGAGAAATCGAGTAAGGTGCCTCACATGGGATGGAACGGGGTGTATGATTTGAAATCCGGGTTGTTGGAAGGGGTGAACGAGGGTGAACGGGTGTATTTCGTGCATTCGTATTACGTGCCCGTGAGTGAGTATACTGTGGCCTCGTGTGATTATCAGGTGGTGTTTTCTGCTGCGATTCGGAAAGGTAATTTCTGGGGATGTCAGTTTCACCCGGAGAAGTCGGCGGGGGTGGGAGAAAGGATTATTGAGAACTTTTTAAAAATGTGAGTATGAAGATAACAGTGATTCCGGCGATAGATATTATCGGGGGAAAATGTGTGAGGCTTACCAGAGGGGATTATGACGAGTGTAAGACTTATTATGATGATCCGGTGGAGGCGGCTCGGCGGTTTGAGGATATGGGAATGGAACGCTTGCATCTTGTGGATTTGGATGGGGCTAAGGCTTCCCGGATAATGAATTTGCACGTGTTGGAGCGAATTTGCATGGCTACCGGGTTGAAGGTTGATTTTAGCGGGGGAATAAAGCGGGAAGAGGATATTTGCCGGGTGTTTGATGCCGGGGCTTCGTTTGTTTGTGTCGGGAGTATGGCCCAGAAAGATCGGGACGTGACTTCCGGGTGGTTGGAGAAATTCGGGGCGGATCGGGTTATTATCGGGGCGGATGTAAGGAATGAGCGGGTGTGTATTCAGGGGTGGAAGGTGGAGACTCGAACCACGATTTACGAGTTGATAGATGCTTATTTGCCGATGTTGAAGTACGTGATGTGTACGGATATTGCCCGGGACGGGATGTTGGGAGGAGTTGCTTTGGATTTGTATCGAAAGTTGGTATTCCGTTATCCGGATATTTCGCTGATCGCCTCGGGAGGGGTCGGTTCATGGACGGATGTTCGGGCGTTGGAGAGTTTGGGGGTGTCGTCCGTGATCGTGGGAAAGGCGTTGTACGAGGGGAAAATGGAAGAGAGTTTATAAGGTTTGTGGACCCCTGTGGGGCGCTTTGTTGACAGCAGTTTGTGCTGCTGGATTAAATCGGAAATCATAAATCAAGAAATAAGTCTGACTTTGTGTAGCTGGAATTTAAAATCTAAAATCTAAAATTTAAAATTAATATGGTATTTTTAGCGAAAAGGATTATTCCTTGTTTGGATGTGAAGGAGGGGCGTACGGTGAAGGGGGTGAATTTCGAGAATTTGCGGGATGCCGGGGATATTGTCGAGTTGGCCGGGCGGTATTCGGACGAGGGGGCGGATGAATTAGTGTTTTTGGATATCACGGCAAGTAATGACTGCCGGAAGACGCGGTTGGAATGGGTTGAACGAGTGGCCCGGCAGGTACGGATTCCTTTTACCGTGGGAGGAGGGATCGTGTCGGAACGGGATGTGGAGGCTCTTCTGAGGAAGGGGGCGGATAAAGTGTCGGTTAATTCGAGTGTCTTGAAAGAACCGGGGTTGATTGACCGACTTGCCGCAGCGTTCGGGAAACAGTGTATCGTGGTCGCGGTGGATGCCCGGCAGGATGGGGGTGAGTGGCGGGTGTACAGTCATGGGGGACGTGTGGAGACGGAACGGGAACTTTTTTCATGGGTGAAAGAGGTGGAGGAACGGGGGGCGGGAGAAATTTTATTCACTTCCATGGATCATGACGGGACACATCAGGGATTTGCTTGTGATGCGGTTGCCCGGATGACAACTCTAGTCAATGTCCCGGTTATTGCTTCCGGGGGAGCGGGGTGTATGGAGGATTTTTATGATGCTTTTACCCGTGGACAGGCGGATGCGGTGTTGGCTGCCGGGGTGTTTCATTTCGGGCAGGTTCGAATCCCGGAGTTGAAGTGTTTTTTGAGAGAAAAAGGTATAGTTGTTCGATAAATGAAATAGAAATGATAAACGTTACAGAATTGAAATTTGATGCAGCCGGGTTGATTCCGGCTATTATACAGGATGCTGATACCCGGGTGGTGTTGATGCAGGGATATATGAACCGGGAGTCAATTGCCGTGACCGAGCGTTCCGGTAAGGTGTGTTTTTTCAGTCGTTCCCGACAACGCCTGTGGACGAAAGGGGAAGAAAGCGGACACTTTTTGTTTGTGAAAGAGATGTTGGCGGATTGTGACCGGGACTCGTTGTTGGTGAAGGTCAATCCGGTGGGGCCCACTTGTCACACGGGACAGGATACGTGTTGGGGAGAGAAGAACGAGGAGGCTGATTTCTTGTTTTATTTACAGCGTTATTTACAGAAAAGGAAAGAGGATTCTCCGGAAGTGTCTTACACGGCTCGTTTGATTGGCAAGGGAATTAATAAAGTGGCGCAGAAGGTGGGGGAAGAGGCTGTCGAACTGGTGATCGAGGCCAAGGATAATAACGAGGAGTTGTTTTTAAATGAAGCTGCCGATTTGATGTATCACTATATCGTGTTACTGATTGCGAAAGGGTACGGGTTGGAGGATGTGATCGGGATGTTGAAGGGAAGACACAAGGAGTGAATTTAGAATCTTATTGATTCCGTGATACTTGATTCCGTGATCCGGTTGCCTTGGGTGTTGTTGATAAATTGTTTTATTTGCTAATCAGTTTCCATTTCACGGCATCGGCAAAAATCATTTGCACGGGATCAACTCCCTTGTCGCTTAGTGTGATGCTGTTTTCCCCGGCTTGCAGTTCGTATACCCCGATAGAGGCCCAGCAACTGTAGGTTTGATCTATTTTCAAGGTGACGTTCTCGATGCCTTCCTTGGTTGTCAACGTGTAGTATTGTTCGGGGATTCCTTTGAACAGGGGTTGAGCGGGATGGACGTAAATGAAGATTTCGTATCGCCCGGTATTGGGTAATTCGATGGCCCATGTGGCGGGGCTATCGCCTTTCCCGGATGTTTTGTAGAGGCAACTTTTGATGATATTCCCGTAATAGGGGCTTGCCTCGACGTAAGAAGTCCATTGTACCGGGAGCTTGGTACCTTGGGTATATATTGATGCGTCATCGAAAATGTACGTTTTCTCTTTTTTCCCGTTGAACGGGGAGCCGAGTTTCTTTTTTTTCGAAGATTTTAACCGGAATCCCGGGTCCTCGTTATCCACGATGATCTCGGTGGGATCAGGCAAGAATTCTCGGGGATTCATGGTGAATTGCCCCTCGGAAGTGTCGCTCGTGATGCCCATGATTTTATTAATCCATCCTTGTGTGATGCCGGAGGGGAGATTTCGTGAAAGATTCAGGTCAATATAAATAATTTCAGGTTTTTCGTGAAAGACCTTTTTTATGTTCCAGCAGCTCCCGGCGGGGACGTGGTATATTTGCCACTTGTCTTTTGGTTCCCCCAATTTGGAACTTAAGGAGATAAAACCGTCAACTTTTCCGTTATTTTGTATCTCGAAACTGACTTGGTAGGTTATAAACTCGCCCGGCTCTATTTTGCATACCTGAATATTCCTGACAGTATAAGCGGGAATCTCCTTAGCCTCGTACCACCCGGGTAATACCGAGTCGAGGTCGACCTCGAAGTGAGCTTTTATTTTGCGGTTGAGATCATTGAAATCGAGTTCCCGAAACGAGTGCATTCGTTTGTACTCGCTGATGAACTGTTGTGTTTTTACCGACGTGTTTTTAGAATCGAGAAGATTAACAAGTTCTCTTGTTTTTAGTTTGAGAATGTACAGGAACACGTCTTCCGGTAGCGTCGGGTCTGTGATCGCCTCTTTCAGGCAATGAGACGAGAGATAGCGTGAAGCGGCGAGCGAGATTGAGTTCCCGTAGAATATCGCCGAGGTGGGCTTGTCGGAGGTTTGGAGTAGAAATATGATTTTATTCATGACCGGGTAATTATCAGAATAGATGTAGTTTGGTAGGCGATCGAACAGGGGTTGCAGGCATTGCTCGTTGGGTAGTTCCACTCGTGTTCGGTTACGTTTAGTCAGGTCGGGGATAAAGATATTATGCGGGTAAAACGGGTGAAATGAATTTCTAAATATTCGATTTGTAAAAGCTTTCAGAAATCTTTCTTCCCGTGTTTCATCACTAAAGAAACCTATCATTTCCCGGATAGTTTCATGTTGTTTTCCATCTTTAAAGAAGCGGGTGGGGTACAGGTTTCGGAGGTTAATCCATCTCTCGGGAAACAAGACGATTTCGGGTTGCACGAAATCTCCTTGATTTTCCCATCTTCGTCGATTGGCGTTGAAAGAAACGGGGGTTTCTGCCAGCAGGAACTTATCGTACGGGTATGGTTGATTGAAGTAGTTTTCTATCCTTTCTTTCATGTCGGACACGTATTTTTCTAGCTTCCCTGCTGGAACGTCTTTAAATAATGTGGAGACCGTGTTGTTTTTCTTGAAGGTGTACAGTTCCATATTTACCGAGTCGATCGTGATGGTTTTTCTCTCGTAAAGGCCCGTGCACAAGGTAAGCCCGTGCATGGCTTGCCGGTTCGAGAAACTGGTCGTGTCGCCATGTCGTCGTGGTGAGCCTTGAGAGATCACGGTCCTCTCCCCCGGGACGATTACGCTCAAGCTGAAGCGGGTGAAATCTTTCCTGGAGTTGCAAGGTAAGACGAGGTTCACGGTGGGAACGGGGGTGGGGTACCACAGGCATTCGGGGGTCAAAAGGGTGTATTCCTTATCCATGTAAGCGTAGCGTTTCCCGAAGTAGAGAGGGCAATTTCGCATTTGATAGTCTCGGAAATTTTGATCGTCCGAATCGAGATAACAAATTCGGTCATCAATCGTGCCTTGATAATCGACTTGAATATCTAGTATTTCCCCGTGTTGCAATTTTTGCTCGATCACGATCACCTGGTTCTCCCTTTGGAAGGGAATCTCGTTTCCTGTTCCCCCGGCGAGTCGGGTGATATTCAGCGCCGGGTTCAGGAACAGGATGATCTTGTTGACGGTTCGTCCCTCCCGGTTAATCACCCGTAGGTGACTGGTGGCCGATACGCTTTCCCCTTCTTGTTTGAACGTGATAGCATGTTCGGGCACGTGAACGGGAGAGGAATCAGCAAATTTCATCCCCGTCTCCCTGTAACGGTCACGAGCGATCCCGTCTGCCTTGTAATGGAGGTAGAAGATCGCCCCAGCCGTGATGGCTAGGAGCGGGAAAACGATCCCGACGGTCCCGGGAAGAAAGGTATCTTCCGGGTTGTCGGGTAAGCGTTCCTGTCGAGTAGCGGCGATCCCGAGACACCCGATCCCGAGGGCTAGAAAAGCGATTCGTTGGGTGATGTATGGACGGGGAGCCACGTGTCCTAAAACCTCGGAGAACACGTTCGGAACCGTGGTGGCCATGTAGTCGATCATCCCGTGTTGGATGTCGGTCAAGTAGTACATGGTACAGGTGATAAACCCCGTTAATAGAAGAATGGTTAACGCCCTGTTCTTGATGAACGAGGAGACGAGCGTGGCAAGTCCCGTGAGGAATAGCATGGCGGGGAACGAGAGTGTAACCCCGTAAAAGAGGTAGAGTAAGCCGTCGAAAGGGGCATCACTAGCGAAGAGGTTTATCCCGGCGGCCAACAACATGGATAGTAAGTTAAGAACCAGCAAAACGATCCCGACTCCGAGTGTTTTTCCGGTAATGTACACCAGATTGTTGAAGGGGTGTACCCGCAGGGCTTCTAGGGTATCCGCCCTTTTCTCGGAAGTCCTCCACTCGCTGGTAGCCAGGATAACGAGGACGGACTGGAGGATCATGAACAGGTAAGCGTTTATGAACGGAACGGCCGAGGAGAGGGAGACGAGAAACCATGCCCCGGCGTGCTCTTTTCCTTGCAAGAGGTTTTGCATGATAAAGATGATGATCAAGCCGCTAAGGGCAATCCCGAGGAAGACTGGGTTCCGGCAAATATACTTGCTCTCGTAACGGGCGATTAGGCGGATATTGTGAAAGTTCATAAGTCGATGGTTGACGTGAAACGTTTTGTCTTTTAATAATAAGACACCACCGGGAGGTATGCGGGATGAACAAGAGGTATAATAATTTCAATTAAAATTGTTATTGTTTTTGTTCATCCCTTGGTTCCTTGAACGGTGTCTATAAATTGAGACGTTTGGAAAGAGGAGAGGTATATGTTTAATTAAAACTAAATGCTTATGAAAAGTTTAATTTTGAAAAAATGGATGATGACATTCTTAATTGTCACGTGTTTCGGATTTGGAGCATTCTTTCAATCGTTGAGAATAGAGGGACGTGTAACTGATGAGGTAGGAGAACCTTTACCTGGAGTTACTATCTTGATAAAAGGGACTTCGTATGGAACTTGGACAGATCGTGATGGAAGATTTGCAATACTGGTATCGTCTAATGCTACGTTAGTATTTAGTTTTGACGGATATGAAACAAAAGAAATAAAAATAAAAGAGTGGAAGGCAGGAGATATAAAATTGAAGGAAGCGGCAGTGGAGAATAGATCATTTTTATCTGAAAATAAATTTATTGGAGAGAAAATGTATTTGTTTCTTCCGAGAAAAGAAAATGACGTTGCGTGATTGGTGAAGTACAAACCTATTTTCGGGAATAAACAGGGCAGTAGATACATTTTGTCCGCCGCCCCTTGTTTACGATGATTCTCTTTTCAGGAAATCTTCCTGTTTGTTCATGTCGGGGAACGGGTGGTGTTATTCGGGCAACAAGTATTTCTGGGTATGAGCGTGTTCTTCGGGTAGAATCGGAAGGTGGATCGTTGCGGGGGAATGCCTTGTTGCTGATCGTTCAGGAGAAGAATGAAAGGACGTGTCCCGTGACGTGAAAGGAACTGCCGATTTACTTGCTGGGCAGTTCCTTTTATTTGTTTTAGTGAGATGTTTGCTTGGTAGATTTCGTGTCTTTCGACTCTTTTTTCAGTTTCACGTCTATTGTTGTTTTTTCTCCCACGAGAATTTCTTGGGTTTTCATCCCTTCTTTGGAGTATGTTAATGTGCTATTGGCTGTTGCAATGAAGATGTAGCGTCCTTTTGCGTTGGTCACGGTGCCGATGTCAGTTCCTTTGACCATGATGATTACATCAGGGATGGGTTCTCCGGTCACGCTATCCGTTACAATTCCGGTGATGGTTTTTCCGGGTTCAACAGTTATGGGCGTGGCGTTGCTTCCAAGTATGAAGCTGCCAACTATGGTGCATATTAATAATATTTTAAACATGGCGTTTTGTATTAGTTTGGGTATATATTTCCGGTTATATTGAATAAGCGAGAAGAGACCGGTTTATCACGGGCCGGTCTCTTGGGGGATGGTTAAGTCGTGTAATTAATTTCTATCAGGACGAATACGTGAGTATTTGTAGTGATTGTCGTTGATTAGTGGAAATTCTTCTATGGCGTGTAGTTGCATGCCCCGGGGACGAATAGCCCGGTATTCTACGCTAGGGATGTTTATTCCGGGATAGGCTTGTGAAATTTCGAAGCCCCCGAAATCATCCTGTAACACGACATCTATGACGCTTCTAAAGCTTCTTACACAGACTTTCACGGTTTTCATGCCAAGGTATGAAAACACGAGCGTGTCATTGGGCATGGCGTAGATCGTGTAATTGCCGTCGAAGTCGGTCATGGTGCCAATGTTGGTGCCTTGTATCCTCACTGTTGCACCGATGATCGGGTTTTTGGCTCGGTCTGTCACGGTTCCCGTGATGCCCTGGGCGGATGTTTGGGCAAACGGGCTAAATCCTAGTAATAGAACAAAGAGCACGAGTACTCGTTTCGAAAATGGTTTAGATTTCATAGTTATAATGTTTTAATTAAACAATGGCTGTTATGTGAAACAGCTTGATTTCAAATAATAGACACCGCCCGGATCGGGAGGGGATGAATGAATCTGTCGTTTTTTTTTGAATTTTTTCAAGATAATTTCATCTTCATTCATCCCGTGTCGTGGCGAGTGGTGTCTATTATTTAATTGATATTAAATAATGTGTGGTTTACCTGCATTATTTTTTGAAAGAAAGGAATTCCGAAAATGGATTCTATTTGTTTAATTAAAACTTTAAATTTGTGGAAAAATTAGTATCGAAAAAATGGATGATGACCTTGTTGGTTGTCATGGGTTTCGGGTTGAGTGCTGTTGCTCAAGCGAAAGAAATTGCCGGTAGAGTTTTTGATGATAAAGGAAATACTTTGCCTAATGTCACGATCATGATAAAAGGTACCTTATACGGTACGACAACGAATTCTAATGGAGAATATAGAATTGTAGTGCCTCGTGGTACCACGTTAGTGTACACGTTGTCCGGAATGAAAATTCATGAAGAAATTGTAGGAGATTCGAATGTAGTGAATGTCATCATGGAAGAGGAAACTGATGATCAGGGGCGTTTGTTATTCATGCAAAGATGTGTGTATGGTAAAGTAGGAATGATCGTTGCAATTAAGGAAGATTAGTGTAAATCTAAAAAATAATCTTGTGAGAGGGAGTGTCGGGAATTAAACTTTCGATAATTCCCTCTTTTCTGTGTTAATTTTAGATTTAATGTTTTTATTCGTACGAGCTTCCATTTTTGTTTTTTATATATTTCCATTTAACAGCATCGGCAGAAATGATTTGGTGTGGATGTGTTCCTTTGTCATTTAAAATTAATGTAATTTCTCCCTCATTTAGATGATATGTCCCAATTGAAATCCATTCTTGGGTTGGGTATTCTTTAGAAGTTGTTATAGTAATGTTTTCTTCGATATTTTGATTTTTTAACGTGTAAAATTGCTCGTAAATATTTCTATCTGGTGACTGGAAATATAAGGTAAGAATAAAAATTTCATACTGTCCGGTTTTAGGTAAATGTGCGGTCCATGAAACATGGTGATCACCTTTTCCCGCTTTTTTGCATACGATACTTTTGATCGTGGTACCAAAATAACTACTATGAATGAATTTTGTCCAATGATTCGGGAATATGTCCTTTGTATAAGGTTGCGTTGATATGCTTTTGAATACGGGATTTTGGAATTCTTTTGTGAAATAATTCAATTTCAGTGACTTGATTGGTTCTACGATTCGGAATCCCGGATCTTCGTTGTCTACAATGATCTCGTCCGAGTTAGGTAAGAAATCTCGTGGGGATAGTTGAAACATTCCGGAAGAAGTATCCCGGGTCGTGTTGATAATGGAATTAAAACTTTGTAGGTAGCCGGAAGGAATGTTTTGAGAGAGGGGGGTATGAATGCTTACGGTATGCGTTTTTTCTTGGTATTTTTCCCGGATGCTCCAGTAGGAGTAGGCGGGGATGAGATAGTATTTTTTTTGTTCTTTCCCGTTGGTTGTCAATGAAATGATTCCGTCCGTGTCACTAGTGTTTTGGATTTTGAAACATACCTTGTAACAGTTGTCGTCATCAGTCTCGATCTGGAATATATGAATGTCTTTAATGATATAGCTTGGTATTCGGGAGGAATCGTACCAAGAGGGTAGAATTGATGCGAGTTCTATGTCATATTCTTGTTTAACTTCATGGATAAAAGAGTCGAAGGAGAGGGCTTGAAACGGGAATTTGTTTTTGTAGGTACGGATAAAGTGTAAGAAGTTTTTTCCGGTAGTTTTTAACGTGACATGGTTAAGTAAGTCTCCTGTTTTCAGGCGAAGGATCTCGTCGAAGATGTCTCGTGAGAGGGCTTGGTTATTTATCGCATCTCTGAAACTGTGCGATGAGAGGTAGTGATGAGCAAGATACCATTTTATGTTGCCCTCAAAATTGATGTCTTGGATGTTATTTTGACTTTCAAAGGTGAAAATAACCTTGTTTACGATCGGGTATTTGCTCGATTGCCAGTAGTTTGTGAATGCGTTAAATAACCCTCTGATGTTTTGTTTATTTATTGAATACTCCCTTTGGCTTGACGGAAGGAAAGGGATAAGGAGATTACGGGATGTAAATGATGTTGAGAAATTTTGTAGTGCGATACGGGTGAAATACATCTTCAAATAGATGTCTCCGTCGGAAATATAGTCTTTAATGCCAAGCGTGTTCCTAGATTGTTTATGTGTGGCAATTAATTTCCGCACGTGTTTTGGAGCTAGTTTGCGTAGGGTGATCCATTTTTCCGGGAACATGATGATTTCGGGTTGGACATGCTCGTGTGTATCAGCCCATTGTCTATCATTTGAGGCGAAGGAAACTGGGGTTTCCGTCAGAACGAATCTTTTGAACGGATAACGGAGGTTGTAGTGATTTTCGAAGTATTCTTTTTGTTCCCGTAAGCAGGTATGTAGTTCTTCGTCGGTCATCTCCTCGAACAAGTTGGCCAAGTGGAAATGATTTTTAAAGGTGTAAAGTTCCATGAGCACGGAATCGACCACGATGGAACGCTTCTCGTAATCGCCGATGCAGAGGGAGATAGCGGGAAGAGCGTGCCCGATGTCAAAACGGGTCGTGTCACCGGATAGGCGAGGTGTTCCTTGCGTGATGATCGTTTTGTTATGCCTCTGTATGACGTTCAAATGGAAACGGGTGAAATGTTTCCCGGAGAGGTAGGGTGATCGTAAATTCACGGGTGGGAGGATCACGGGGTACCAGATGGATTCCGGGGTTAAGAGGGTGTAATCGTCACTCACGTAAGCGTAATGTTTCCCGGTGTGCAGGGGAGATGCGTATAGTTGAGAATCCCAATAGTCGGGGGGAGGTATGTCAAGGTAACAGATTCTTTCGTCGATGATGCCTTGGTATTCCAGGGCGAGCGTGATGCTGTCACCGGGGGCGAGAGATTGTTCGAAGCGAATCACTTGATGTTCTCTTTGGTAGGGGATGGCTTGCCCGTGTCGGTTTGTAACGTGGGTGATTTTTAAGCCGGGATTGAGGTAGAGTTTTATTTCTTCAACCCGGGATTCGGTAGGGTTCTCTAGTCTCAAGAGACTCTGGACGAAGAGTTGATTTTTTTCTTGTTTCACGGTGATCTCGTGTTTCTTGACTTGTACCGGGGTGACTTGATCGTGTTTTAATTGGGTTGCCCGGTAGTGTTCCCGGATGGTATCGATGTTTTTGAAATGGTAGAAGAAGTTTGTCGCAACAAGCAGGGCCAAGAAGAGAGTACCCGTTCCGGCCATGCGTGAATGCGTGTTGTCCCGAACGTGGTGGGGAAGTCGCTTTTCGAACCCGATGGCAAGGATTACCGTGGCAATACCGGTGATTAGGAAAAAGAGACGATGCAGGAGGTAGGGAGTGAGTGCGGCGTGTCCCGTTATATCGGAAAAGAGATTCGGTAGGCGGGTGGCCTGGTAGTCGAAAAGTCCGTGTTGCAAGAGGGGCAGGTAATACCATGACACGAGGAAGAAGGCGAGGAGGATTATCAGGGATATCCCTTTCCCTCTCAGCCACCCGGAGAGGGCGGTCGAGATCCCGGTCAGGAAGATCGCCGAGGGGAGGGTGAAAGTGAATAAGTAGAAGATGTAGGGTCGCAAGTGAAAAGGGGCATCACTGTTAAACAGGTGGATGGCGAGGCTCAACGTGATCGAAACGAGATTGAGCGTGAGTATGGTGGCGAGTATCCCGAGGCTTTTCCCGAGTATGTATTCCGAGTTGTTGATCTGCCTTGGTCTTAACGCTTCGAGCGTTTCGGCTCTTGTTTCGCTTCTTCTCCATTCGCTGACGGCTAGTATGATAAGGAAGGACTGGAGGTACGAGAACAGGAGAGCGTTAATGAACGGCAAGCAGGAGGGGAGTGCTATCATGTACCAGAAGGCGGTGTATTGTTTGCCTTGCTGGAAATATTGTAACATGAATATCACGATTAGTCCGAGAATGGCGATCCCGGTGAGTACGGGGGTTCTACGGAGTATTTTGCATTCGAAGCGGGCTACTGTTTTTATGTTTTGCAGGTTCATCATTGTTATGTTTTAGGGGGGACACGAGGTCTTTCCTGTTTATATAATGACACCGCCCGGATCGGGAGGAGATGAATGGAATAAAGAGAATATGTGAAAAAGAGAGCGTTTTATAGTTCTTGTTCCTTGTACCTGGAAATGAGGTACTCCTTTAGTTTCTTCATGGCGGAATACTTTAATGTTTTTATCGTGTTGACGGAAACACCGATCACCTGGGCTATTTCTTTATTTTCATAACCGGAGAGTACGAGGCGCATGATACGGGCACTTTGGCCCGGAAGTTTGTTGATTGCGTCGATGAGTATCTGGTTGATGTCTTCTTCTATCAATCGGTTGAGGACGGTTGGGTGTTCGTATTCTTCAATTTCCAGTTTGTTGTATCTTTTTTTTTCTCGTTCTGTTCCCCGTAAGTAGTTCAATGATTCATTTTTTATCATGGTGTAGAGGTAACTGCTTGCGGATTCAATATCGGGGTAGTTTTCCCGGTTTTTCCAGAATTTGATGATGACTTCCTGGGTTATATCCTGTGCGATGTCGGGCGAGCCGATGAAGCGTAGGGCAACGGCACGCATGGAGGAATAGTGTTTTCGGATGAAAATTTCTAGCTGTTGACTTTCTCTCATAATTTGTAGCACTTATACAGACCGTATTGTTCGTGTGAAGTTTGCGTCAGGGGTGATTATAGAAAATGTGGAATCGTGTTTTTTGAAATATCCTTCATTTGTAATTGTTGTCGGATATGAATCGTGAAGGAAAATTCGTATCGTGAACACAAGGTGGATAAAAATTCCGTGAGGACAAAGTGTCATCAAATCTTGATGTCTGTTTTTTGGGGGCGAATTGTCGGGGATGGCTCTTCGAGGATTGTTTTCTGATAGTTTGTAATAAGTGTTAAATATTGGAAATGCTATCTTGGGGTTATTGTTGGTCCAAAAGTTTAGAGGACAGGGAAATAGTCCCTGTGGATACAAGGTGTCGGGGAATGCACGGAGACTTCGAGAGGGAATCTCCGGGGAAATAAGATTTTGCGGCAGGGAATCTCGGTTGAAATGTTTGATTGTTAACGTGCTCTGGGTGTTCATACAACATACTGGATATTTGTTCGACACGGTATATTATAGTTATAGACACCGCTCGGAATCTTGTGGGATGAATGAAATCCTGTTTTTTTTACTTGAAATCTGTGATTTTGGCTGAGTCTGTCCGGGAGGTGGTGACGTGGTGATTGTTGAATATGGATTTTTGAGATATCGGATATTTTTTTTCAGATTCCGGTTTTAGCCTGTGGAGGAATGTTTCGGACAGGCTTTGTCACGAGGCGTGAAAAAAAACAGGATTTGATTCATCCCGTACTTTGACCAGTGGTGTCTATATACAAAATGCAAGATGATTTAGGTGATGAAGAGAGAACAAATACTGGCAAGAATTATTATCCGGGTACGCTTGGAAATGGCTTCCAATGAAGAACGGGAGATTTTAGGTGAATGGTTGGACGAGAAAGCGGCCAATCGGAGGTTGTATAAGGATATTATCAGGGGAAAGTGTATTGCACGAAGATTGAGATTAGAGGATGAAATTAATCAGACGACTGATTTCCAAAAAGTTTACGAAGAGGTGTCTCGTCGTTTGTCCGTGCATGGTTCTCGTCGGATGCCGTTGAGGCGAATCGTGGTGGGTGCGGCCATAGCATCGTGTTTCGTGGGGATTTTAACGATTTTTCATCCCTTAGTGAAGGTGGAGGTACACCGGACGATGAGTCTTCAAGGTGATCTGAAAGAGATAACGGTGGAGAAAGAGAAGGTGATGCTCGTGTTGGGGAACGGGGAACGTATCGGGCTGGTGAAGCACGTGCCCGATAGTCTGAAGTTGGCGCAAGCTACATTGATCGGGGCGAAGGGGAGTTTGTTGTACGAGATAAATACGGATTCTGTTCCGGCACAGGAAGAGTTCCATAAAATAATGACGGCCGTGGGTGGAGATTTTTTTGTCGTGTTAAGTGATGGAACGCGAGTGTGGTTGAATTCCACGTCGGAATTAGTTTATCCGGTACAGTTTATTGGTGATCGCCGGGTGGTACAGTTGAAAGGGGAGGCGTATTTCGAGGTGAAGCACGATTCGTCACGGCCGTTTATTGTTCAGGTGAGAGATGTAGAAACCAAGGTGTTGGGGACGGCATTCAATATCAGTGCGTACGAGGATGAGGAGTCGGTTTACACGACATTGTTGACGGGAAAAGTACAGGTGAGTTTAAGGGATCAGAAATCGGATATCCCGTCGATGGTGTTGAAGCCGGGGATGCAGTCTTGCTGGAAAAAAGGGACAGGAGAGTTTTCCGTGCGGAAAGTGGATACGAAGAACGTGGTGGCGTGGCGTTACGGGGAGTTCGTGTTTGACGAGGATGATATAGAGGTGGTGACCCGGATGTTGTCTCGCTGGTACGATGTCCGTTTCGTGCATGACGGAGGAATGAAGGGACGACACACGTTTAGCGGGAAGATGAGTAAGGATGAGAAGTTGACGTCTATTTTGAAGATGTTGACGCTGGCGGGGGGACCGGAGTTTAAGTTCGAGAATGGAGTTGTACATATTATAGAAAAAAGGTGAGAAAAAAATGCCGGAAATGTTTAGGAGGCATTCCCGGCTTGGGACCTTGCTGATAACAAGGTACTTGTTTAATTAAAACAGAACAAAGCTATGAAAAAAAACTGCAAAACAAAAGTGTTTTGTAGACTTTCGGTGATGCGTGGTGTGTTATGCGGATTGTTTTTACTATCCTTAATCACACTGTTGGATTATTCACCGGTCTACGGACAGCAAAATGTAAAAAGAATTTCTTTGAAGCTTGAAGCGTCGGGTTTGCTTGAAGCGTTACGCGAAATTAATCGCTTGAGCGATAACCTGGTTGTGTTCAAGAAGGAGGAGGTAGAGCGGGAGAGAAAACGAGTAACCGTCGATTTGAGGAACGTGACGACCAAGGCGGCGGTAGAGGCTTGTGTGGAAGGGACGGGGCTAACTTGCATGGAGTACGAGGGGAAAGTGGTGGTGACACCTCGCCAGCAACCGACGTCGATCACGATCACGGGTACCGTACGGGATGTGGGGGGCGAGCCCTTGCCGGGAACGACGGTTGTCGTGAAAGGGGATTCCCTGTTACTGGGTACGAGTGCGGGGATAGACGGGACATATCGTTTCACGATCCCGACAAACGTGACGACATTGGTGTTTTCTTTCGTGGGGTACAAGTCGAAAGATGTGGTTATTGGCGGACGTACGAAGATCGACGTGGTGTTGGAAGAGGACGTGAAGAGCGTGGACGAGGTGGTGGTGACGGGGATTTTTACCCGCAAGGCGAGTAGTTACACGGGGGCAGTGGTGACGATGACTGCAAAGGATATCATGCGGGCGGGGAATCAGAATCTGTTTCAGAGTCTGAAGAATCTTGACCCGTCGTTGTTTATCATGGATAATCTGGAGATGGGGTCCAATCCGAACGCTATCCCGGAGATGAAAATGCGGGGTGTGTCAAGTTTCCCGTTGGAGGAGACTGGAGTCCGTCTGAAAGGAAATTACCAGAATAACCCGAATCAGCCGTTGTTTATGCTCGACGGGTTCGAGGTGACGGCAGAGCGGGTGATGGATATGGATATGAACCGGGTGGAGAGCGTGACTCTGTTGAAGGATGCTTCCGCAAAGGCGATTTACGGTTCAAAGGCGGCTAACGGGGTCGTGGTGATCACGACCAGGCGGTTGTCCGGTAACGAGCAGCGGGTGACTTACACGGGAAGTGTGGATATACAGATGCCGGATTTGAGTAGTTATAATTTGTGTAACGCAGAGGAGAAGCTGGAGGCGGAGCGAATTGACGGAATTTATGACGATGCGAATTTTCTGTTACATACAGAGAAACAGATGTTGTATCAACGGCGGAAACAGTTGATTGCCGCCGGACTGGATACTTATTGGTTGTCAAAGCCTTTGCGCACGGGAGTGGGACATAAGCATAACCTGAGTGTGGAGCTGGGTGACGCGGAGACTTTGAGGGCTGTGTTGGATTTGTCGTATAATCAGGTGATTGGTGTGATGAAGGGATCAGATCGACGGAATATTTCGGGGACTCTGGATTTGTCTTACCGGAGAAATAACCTGATTTTTAACAATACGATGACGGTGAACAGTAATAAGAGTTATGATTCTCCTTATGGTAATTTTAGTGATTATGCGAAGATGAATCCTTACTGGCGGGCTAAAGATACGGAAACGGGACAGGTGGTGCGTTGGGCCGAGAATAAGGTTGCCAACCCGATGTATGATGCGGAAATCGGTACGTTGAAACGGGAGACTTACGTGGATTTCTTGAACAATTTTCAAGTAGAATGGAGGTTGATGAACAGTTTGATCCTGAGGGCCCGCGTGATGTTGTCGTTTAAACGGAATGATGGTGACGAGTTTTTGCCGGCCACGCATTCCAATTTTGCTGGTATCACGAAGGATTCCCCGGTGGAGGATCAATTGCGGAAAGGGTCTTACCGGTTGGATAATGGCCGGAGTAGTGACGTGTCCGGGGATATTCACGGGAATTATGCTATCACGTTAGGTAAACATGCGATTGTGGCAATGGGCGGTTTTGGAATATCCGAATATTCGTACCAGGCTTACGTGCATCGGGCCGAGGGTTTCCCGAACAGTCAATCTGCGGATATCACGTTTGCCCGTCAGTACGCGTTGGATAAGCGGCCGGAAGGATCGTCTTCTTTACGGCGAGAGATTAATTTTGTGTTGGGTGGTGTTTATAGTTATGACGATCGGTATTTCTTGGATTTTAACGTGCAGACCAGCGCATCTTCTCTTTACGGGAATGATAATCGCTGGGCCACGGGGTGGTCCGTGGGTGTGGGGTGGAACTTGCATAACGAACCTTTCTTTCCTTGGAAGGATTTGGTCAGTCAATTTAAAGTACGGGGTTCGATCGGGTTGACCGGGAACCAGAATTTCGATACGAACGAGGCGGTGGCAACTTACCAGTATTACACGGATGCGAATTATTTGGGAATGACGGGGTCTTATCTCGGTCGTTTGGCGAATCCTTCGTTGAAGTGGGAACAGAAGAAGGATTACAACGTGGGTTTTGACGCCACGATTCACCGGGCTGTTTTGCGTTTTGACCTTTACCGGGCGGATACGGAGAATATGTTGACGGATGTGTCTGTACCGACAAGTACGGGGTTTTCGACGGTAAAGGATAATCTGGGTTTGGTGCGTAACAGTGGTATCGAGGCTTATCTTTCTTATGGCGTGTTGCAGAAGGATCGGACTTTCCTCACGGTTTTCGGTTCACTGGTGACGACGAAGAACGAGATTATTCGTTTGTCGGAGAGTATGCGCGCTTTTAACGAGTTACGGGATAAAATGGCCTCGGACCGGGGAAATAATCGCCCAGTGTTAAAGTACGTGGACGGGGAGTCCATGGAGACGATTTGGGCCGTTCGTTCAGCCGGAATTGATCCTATGACGGGACAGGAGGTTTATATCCGTCGTGACGGTTCGTTGACTTACACGTATTACGAGTCGGATTTGAGTCCGGTGGGTAACGAGTTACCCAAGTACCGGGGAAATTTCGGTTTCACTTTGGAGCATAAAGGATTTGGTATCAGTACGACCTTCCGTTATCAAGCCGGGTTCCAGTATTATAACAAAACGTTGATTGATCGCGTGGAGAACGTGGACATGAATTATAACGTGGATAAGCGGGCGTTGTACGGGCGTTGGAAGGAACCGGGACAGGTGACTCCTTTCAAGCGTCTGGGAACTTTCCAGTATGACGGAGATCCGCAATCCCGTCAGGAGATGACACGGGCGACTTCCCGTTTCGTGCAGGATTGCAGGGAGTTGACGTGGGGATCGTTGAACGTGTATTATGATTTCCAGCCGGAAGTGCTTAATTATCTTCGGATGAAACGGTTGAGGGTGTCGTTCTACATGGAGGAGATTGCGAAAATGTCTTCAGTAAAGGCCGAGAGAGGGTTTGATTATCCTTTCGCCAGAACGATGTCGTTTTCGCTTATTGGAACATTTTAATTAGGTAGATATGAAGACAATAATAGTAAATATCGTGTTGTGTGCGATGTTGTGCACGGTGGTAGCTTGTGATAGTTGGTTGGACACGACGCCCCCGTCGCAAGTGCCGGAAGAAGACCAGTTCGGTGATGAGTTCGGTTTCAGACAGGCTTTGATCGGTTGTTATATTGGTATGGCGAATGAAAATTTGTACGGGAAGCAGCTCACGTGGTACTCGGTGGATATGCAAAGCGGGCAGTACACGCTTCATTCGCAGGGACAGGTGTATGCCATGGGCACTTACCAGTATACGGCTCAACGTTCGTTGACGGTGCTTAATACCGTCTGGCAGAGGGCGTATAGCGTGATTGCTAATGCTAATAATGCGTTGAAGTTTATAGATAATCGTCAGGATGTGCTGGATCCGCTTTCTTATCGGATGATTAAAGGGGAGTTGTTGGCTATCCGCGGTATGCTGCATTTTGATATGATGCGTTTGTACGGATACGGGAATTTGGCTAACCGGACGGATAAAGCGACGAAACCGACTATCCCTTACGTGACGGTGTACGATAAGGAGATGACTCCCCAGTTATCGTATGACGAGACGATTAAGCTGGTGATTAAAGATTTGACGGATGCGTTGGGATTGCTGGATGACGAACCGATCACGGGGAAGCATCCCGCGGATTATTATGAGGCGTTGAATGATGACGGATTTTTTAGTGATCGTAGTTTCCGGTTGAATTATTACGCCGTGAAGGCTTTACTGGCGAGGGTGTATATGTGGGAAGGAAGTGATGCGTCAATCGCATTGGCTCGTCAGGAGGCACTAGACGTAATTCGTGATGGTGAACGCCTGGGACTTTACCGGTGGATCACAACGGATGTGGTGGGAACGGACCCAGTTCATTCCACGGAGCATATCGCTTCTTTGAATATTCCGGCATTTACAGACCGTTTGAAGGATTTTTATCTCTATAATTTCCTAGAAGGTACGGAATATAATGCGATCAAGTTGAGCGAGGGGAATATGATCAGTATTTACGAGGAAGAAGGAGACGGGGAGAATGCCGATTATCGCCGGGAGAAGTTGTTTTTCAGAAATGCCAATGGGTATTACACGCCGTTAAAGCTAGCGCAGGATCGGTCTACGGGGTATCTGAGACTGAACCGGATGCCTTTGATTCGTCTCCCGGAGATGTATCTGATCGTGGCCGAGAGTTATTTGAAAGGTGCGAGTATTGATTTGAACGAGGCGGTATCTTATTTGAAGACCTTGCGGGAGTATCGTTCGAATTATATCAAAATTGACGGTTTTACGCGGGACGAATTGTTGACGTGCTTGATGAACGAGTATCGTCGGGAGTTTTTGTGTGAAGGTGTGACATTCTTCTATTTTAAACGTATCGGGTTGACAGATATTCCCGGTTCGACGATCGTGATGGATGACGGAAGGTATTTGTGGCCTTATCCCGCTATCGAACGGGAGATGGGACGTGCACAATGATGATTAATAATGCTATAAATGAAAAGATATGAACAGATTTAATTTTCTGTATGTAATTTGTTTTCTTTTGGGCGGTTTGCTATGTGGCGGTTGCTCGAAGGAGGGGATCGATACGTTTGACGAGAGTCTGGCCACGGTGACGGTGCCTTGGAATAGTGTGGACGTGAGGACATATCCCGGATATAATACGGCAACGAAGAAGTTTGACCAGAATTACTCGTTCTGGAACGATCCGGAGGAGGAGGTTGTGGTGGTGAATGTCCCGTTGAAGTTGGTGGGTGACGTGCGGGATTATGATCGGACGGTGGGGTATACGGTCGTACGGGACAGTAGTCAATTATTGGAGGGTTCATATAAGGTGTTGAATGCAGTGATTCCTGCCGGGGAACGTTACGGGTATATCTCACTGGAATTACCGAGATTGACTCAACTGGAGGATACGACGTGCGTGATGGAAATCGTGCTGAACGCTTCGGAATATTTCGTGGAGGGACCACCGGAATATTCCCGGATTAAGTTCACTTGGGATAATCAATTACCCATGCTTCCCAGTGGTACGTTTTATGCCCGGACGTATAATTTCCTGATCAATGCGGGACAGAGTATGAATCTGGCTAATTATAATTATTATAGTCGAAGTGCGCATAAGGCGATTCTGGCAGCGTTGGGATGGCCGTGGCAAGCGGATCAATGGCCCCAGTATAACCGGTTTGATCCGGATGGTTATATGTTTTATAATACGGCAATCACGAATGCTTATTATGAGTTGTTGCAGAAGTATCTGGATGATTATGAAGAGGAGCATGGCGGCCCGTTGTTACATGACGGGGGACTCGCCGTGAATCAGCCTGTGAGAGCGAGAAGTTTTTAATAAAACGGATTAAAGATAATGAAGATGAAAACTATATATTACCTGTTTTTACTCGTGCTGGGGTGCGGTTTTGTGTCGTGCTATGATGACAAGAGTACTTATGATACGAAGGATATCCCTAACGTGGAATTGGATGTGAGCGGCGTGCCACAGACGCAGTATGTGGCATATTTGGGAAAGTTGCATATTGATGTTCCCGTGAAGAAGGACGGGAACGCGAATCATCCGGATCTGGAATACAAATGGGAGGTGGAGTTAGGCTCGTCAACGGGGTTGATAGAGGTGTTGTCGAACGAACGAGTGCTTGACACGATTGCTGCAATGCCGATTCTGGCCAGCGGTTACACGCTGGTGTTGGAGGTAACGGATAAGGTGACAACGCTGAAATATTATTCTACTTTTTCGTTAGTGGTGGAAAGTCAGTTCGGGGAGGGGATTATCGTGGCTCATTCCTGGGACGGAGAGATGTCCGATTTGTCGTTAATTATGGATAAGGATATTACCAAAGGGTTTTCGGGAACGGAGAGAGTGGTGTATAATGATATTTTCTCTTCGAAGGGGGAACCGTTGGATGATTGGATTGACAACGTGACTTATACGGTGTCGGGTGCGACATGGAGCACGTACCAGAATATATTGTGGATGGCTGGGAGGAACGGGATGTTCCGGGCTGATTGCCGGGATTATTCCGTGAAGGGTACGGATAAGATTATTCCTTTCGTGACCGAGCCGTATGTTTCGGGACATTTTTACCCGGCTCCCCAAACGACAATAATGGTGGTGAATAATCAAGTGTATCAACATCTTCGTCAGAATGATGAGATATTTATTAAACCGGAAGTGGTTTCCGATCTGGGTGGTGTGCAATCCAATTACGTGGATAATCGTGTTGTTGCTGCGGCCACAGGCGATGGTGTGCATTCCAGCGGGGCTACCATTTGGTATGATTCCCATGTGGGACGTTTCGGACGTTTTAACGGGGCTTTCTCGCAGAATAAGTGTGCGTTGTATTCGCCCTCGGAGAATAACGAAAATTTTCCCTTTGATCCTTCCGCAGTACCGGATAAGGAAGCCGTGGCAGGTGGTTTTATGAACGGTTCGTCGCTGGTGATGGTGTTGAAGGATAAGGTGTCGGGGGAATATTCTCTTTACACGTTCTTCACAAAGAATCAGAATGCAGATTTGGTTAATCCGACACCAAGTTATTTGTATGCGGTCTCGTCGTCGATTAAAGATTTGCTAGATCGTTCCGTGTCGATTTGTTTTAGCACGGTGGACCCGATTATGTACGTGGCGACGAATAGAGAAATTCACGCAGTACGGTTGAATATAGACGGGACAATCAGTTCGTCGTTGAAATACACGGTTACGGCGGGAGAGAATATCAGTGTTCTGAAGTTCTACGCGCAGGGGAGGTATAATGTGAATTCTGATGATTTTGACAGTGACACGGAAGGGTTGTTAACCTTGCCGTTGAACACGAAAGCCGTGATGATGGCGACGCAAGCCTCGGATACGGAGGGATATGTCTATCTGATTCCGCAAAAAGATCCGGGAACGGGAAATCTGGATGCGGAAAAACAGGTGAAGTATGACGGTTTCGGGAAGATTTCGGACATAACGACTCAAGGAAGATAATTTATAATAATGCGGGTGGGTAAGGCGTGACGAAAGCCTTGCCCACCATAATGGTTAATAATTAAAATGAATAACATGGAGAAACCGGTTGTAAAGGTGGAACATTTGTCTCATCGTTATAGTGTGCAGTGGGCGATACGGGATATCAATTTCGAGATTTATGAAAAAGGAATACTGGGGTTGTTGGGTTCGAATGGTGCGGGTAAGTCGACGACGATGAATATTATGTGTGGGGTGTTGAACCAGACAGAAGGAGAGGTGTATATTAACGGGATTAATTTCCGGGAAGACCCGATTGCGGCGAAGATGAATATTGGTTTTCTGCCGCAGAAGCCCCCGTTGTACACGGATTTGACGGTGGAGGAGTATCTGGCCTATTGTGCCGATTTGCGTTCGGTGGCCCCTAAGAAGATTCGTTCATCGGTGGATTACGCTATGGATAAATGTGGGATTACGCATTTCCGGAAACGGTTGTTGAAGCATTTGTCGGGAGGTTACCAGCAACGGGTGGGGATCGCACAGGCGATTATTCATAACCCGAAGTTTGTGGTGTTGGATGAGCCGACGAACGGATTGGACCCGAATCAGATTTTGGAGATCCGAGAGTTGATCAAGGAGATCGCTACCGACCGTTCGGTGTTGCTTTCCACGCATATTCTTTCGGAAGTGCAGGCGACGTGCGATCATATCAAGATGATCGAGGAGGGACAACTTGTATTTTCGGGAACAATGGATGAGTTTAACAATTACATTCAGCCTAATTCGTTCGTGATCGTGCTGAAGAATCCACCGAGAGTGGCAGAACTGGAGCATGTGCCGGGGATTAGCCGGGTGGAGCCCGTGAGCTCGAAGAGTTTCAGGGTGTGGTTTGATACAGATGATGACGTGACGGCCCGTATGGTACACGAAAGTGTAAGCCGGGGATGGGAGTTAAGTGAGATTTCCGTGGAACGGAGTTCCCTGGATGAGGTATTCGCTCGCTTATCGGGAAAAAGTAAATCGTAAGTTCGTATAGTATGAGAAAAATATTTAAGATTGCATTGACAGAGTTATACACTCTGTTTTACTCTCCTATCGCGTGGTTAATACTTATTATCTTTACCGTTCAAGCGTGCATGACTTATTTCCGGTTGGTGGATATTATGTTGATGCAGCAATTCTCACGGCCTTTGTGGTATAGTATTGCGAAAGAGATGTACACGGGGAGTCTGGGGTTGTTCCCGAATATGCTGGTACATCTTTACCTGTATATACCCTTGTTGACAATGGGGTTGATGAGCCGGGAGTATAGTAGCGGTTCTATCAAGTTGTTGTATTCTTCGCCGGTGTCAAGCGTGCAGATTATTTTCGGGAAGTTTCTTTCCATGATGATATACAGTTTTATTTTGGTGGGGATTCTTTTCCTGTTTGTCGGTTTTACGGCGTGGAACGTGCCGTCTTTTGATATGTCGCTGGCTTTGTCCGGGTTGTTGGGAATTTATCTGGTGATCTGTTCTTATGCGGCAATCGGACTGTTCATGTCCAGTCTGACATCTTATCAGGTGGTGGCGGCCGTTGCCACGCTGGGGGCTTTGGCTTTCCTGAATTACGTGGGAAGGATAGGACAGGAGATTCCTTTCGTTCGGGATATCACGTATTGGTTGTCGATTTCCGGACGTTCGGATGAGTTAATCAACGGGTTGATCAGTAGCGAGGATGTGTTTTATTTCCTGATCGTGATCGGCTTGTTCTTGACGCTCTCGATTATGGTGATCTTGTCGGGAAAATGTAAATTGTCGAAAAGCATGGCTTTTACCCGGTATGCAGGGGTGATCGTGTTGGCGATGCTACTGGGATACGTGACTTCCCGGCCGGGACTGCAATGTTCTTATGATGCATCGTTGATCAAACAAAATAGTTTAAATCCGGTGAGTCAGGAAATTATGGAGAAGATGGAAGGCGGGTTGACGATCACGACTTACGTGAATCTTCTGGAAGGAAACTTCCATCGGGGAGCCCCGGCAGAGAGAAATCGTGATGCGAGTCAGTTCAAGAAATTTATTCGTTTTAAACCGAAGATTCGCATGAATTACGTGTATTATTATGCGGATGCGGGTAACGAGGTGTTGGAGGAACGTTTTCCCGATCTGAACACGCAGCAACGAGCATGGAAAATGGCGGTCATGGAAGATTTGGATATAGAGATGTTCCTGGCCCCGGAACAGGTTGCCCAACAAGTTGATCTTTCAGGAGAGAAGTATCGTTTCGTGCGTTTACTGGAGCGGGAAAGTGGGGAAAAAACTTTCTTGCGGATCTTTGATGACAGTTATGTTTATCCGAAAGAGGGGGAGATTGCCACGGCAATGAAACGTTTAGTTACGAAAGCTCCCAAAGTGGCTTTTTTGACTGGACACGGAGAACGTGATATTCAGCGGGCAGGTGACCGGGATTATTACACGTTTGCTATTGACCCGACATTCCGGTATTCGTTGATTAATCAGGGGTTCGACGTGGAGAGTATCACCTTGTCGGGTGGTCGGGCGATACCGACGGGTATTGACGTGCTGGTGATTGCGGATTTGCAACAACCATTGTCGGCGGACGAGTTGGCTCGGGTGGAAGAGTATATCGCAAAAGGCGGGAATATCGTTATCGGCGGAGAGCCGGGTAAATCGGCTTTGATGAATCCGTTGACGGCTTCTCTTGGCGTGCGTTTTTTACCGGGGACTTTAGTGCAGCCTACTAAAGCGTATGATGATAATTTGCTGGTTTGTTCCTTCACGGAAGAGGGGGTGAAGGTGGTTACTCCATTCCAGGGTTTGTGGCGACAAAAGTATGGAATTACTATGCCGGGAGCTGCAGCGTTGAGTTACGAGACCGGAAACGGTTTTGATGTGTATCCCTTGTTGAAAACACAAGATGCGGGGAGTTGGAATGAATTGACAACCGTGAATTTCATGGATGAGAAGGCTGTTCTGAATCCCGAAATCGGGGAGAAAGAGGAGTCCTTCCCGACAATGCTTGCACTGACCCGTACGGTCGGAAGCCGGGAGCAACGGGTGTTCGTGATGGGAGATGTGGATTGTATCAGTAATGCCGAGTTGTTGATGTCACGTGTTGGGATGAGAGTGAATAATTTCTCTCTAATCTCGGGAATGTTCCGGTGGTTGAGTGATGGGGAGTACCCGATCGTGTTGTCGGGAGTACCGCCCGTGGATACGGTGTTGGAGTTGAATAAGGACACGGTTCCTTACGTGCGGATTGCTTTCACGTGGGGATTACCGATCTTGTTCGCGTTGGGGTATTTTGGCGTGTGGTTTAAAAGAAGACGGAGATAACGTAATTATGAACGAATGAGAAAAATATTGAAAATAGCGGGAAATGAGTTACGTGCTCTTTTTTGTTCTCCCGTGGCTTGGTTTATTTTGGTGATATTTGCCGTTCAGGCGGGAATGACATTTACCGATCTGTTCAAGAGTGTTTTGCGACAGCAATTTATGGGAGAACCGATAGAGTTTAGTATCACGAACGCTCTATTGACTGGAATGACGGGGACGTTTACGGTGATACAACAATACCTGTATCTTTATGTTCCTTTATTGACGATGGGGCTGATGAGCCGGGAGTTCGGCAGCGGTTCGATCAAGCTTTTGTACTCATCACCCGTGACTGCGGGACAGATTATCTGGGGAAAGTTTTTATCCATGATGATCTACGGGTTAATTCTGATGGGAGTGTTGCTGGTTCTTGTGATTTTTGCCTCTTGTACGGTGGAGGCGTTTGATATTCCGGCAGCCTTATCGGGGTTACTCGGTTTGTATTTGCTGACGTGTGCTTATGCTGCAATCGGGCTTTATATGTCGTGCCTGACTTCTTATCAGGTGGTGGCGGCTGTGGGTACGTTGGCGGTGTTGATCGTGCTGAATTTTATCGGTAGCGTGGGACAGGATATTGCTTTCGTGCGGGAGATTACCTATTGGCTGTCGATCAAGGGACGGGCAACCGTGTTCATTGACGGGTTGATATGTAGTGAGGATCTCCTGTATTTTATGGTTGTGATTTTGTTTTTCCTGACTTTGGGAATTATGAAAATCGAGGCGCACCGAGCTAAGCGAAATCAAATCATAACGGTGGGACGTTACGTGACTGTGGTGGCGGTTACCGTGATGTTAGGTTATATGACTTCCCGACCTACGTTTTTGTGGTATTACGACACGACGGCGAGGAAGACGCAAACTTTGACCGAGGAGAGTCAAGGTATATTGGAAAGGATGAAAGACGATCTGACGATTGTTACATATGTGAATCTTTTGGGGGATAATTCTTCCTATGGAATGCCCCGAAGTCTGAAAAGTGATATGGAAAATTTCAAGCCGTATATTCGGTTTAAGCCGAATATAGAGTTGAAGTACGTGTATTATTATAAAAAGGCGTCACCTTATATACGGGAACGGTATGCGGACGTGAGTGACCGGGAGATTGCCGAGAAGTATGCGGATCAGATGAAGTTGAGCCTGAAATCGTTTTTATCTCCCGAGGAGATCGAGGAACAGGTAGACTTGGCACCGGAAGGATTCCGTTTCGTGCGACAGTTGGTGCTGCCTGATGGTTCGGCTACATTCCTGCGCTTGTATAATGATATGTTCGTACATCCGATGGAGGCGGAGGTTTCCGCGGCTATGAAACGATTAATCATGGAAGTTCCTAAAGTAGCTTGTCTTACGGGACATGGAGAACGGGATATGAATAACGTGGGCGATCGGGATTATTACGCTTTTGCCAAGAATCCTACTTTTCGTTATGCTTTGGTGAATAACGGGTTTGACGTGATAGCCTATCGTATGACCGATGGTGAGGAGATTCCGGAGGATATCCGTATTCTGGTGATTGCCGATATGAAACAGCCATTGACGGAGAGTGAATTGGAGAAGATTGACCGTTACGTGGCCCGTGGGGGAAATTTGTTGATCGCCGGGGAACCGGGACGTCAGGAGGTGATGAATCCTTTGGTGGAACGTTTCGGGGTACAATTCATGTCCGGGGTTCTGGTGCAACCCAGTAAGGATTTCGATGCTGATTTGATTCGAGGTGAATTGACGAAAGATGCTGCGGAAATGTCTCTTAACTATGCCGATCTATTGAAGAAGAAACGGGTGATAACCATGCCTGGGGCAACGGGGTTGAGTTATACTATGGATAAAGGTTTTACGGTGCGTCCTGTTTTGACCACGTGTGATACGGGATGTTGGAATGAGATTGAAACTCGGGACTTGCTGAATGAACCGGTGGTGCTTAATCCGGTTGTCGGGGAAAAAGAGTGTGCTTACCCGATAGCTTTGACATTGAGCCGGCAAATGGGCGATCGGGAACAGCGGATTATCGTGCTGGGAGATGCGGATTGTATCAGTAATTCCGAGCTGATGATGTACCGGAAAGGTGTCAAGGCTTCCAACTTCTCGTTGATCACGGAGTCGTTCCGCTGGTTGACAGACGGGGAATTCCCCGTGAATACTCGTCGTCCTGATCCGGAAGATATTTCGATTTCGCTGGAATTATCGTCTATGAAATGGGTGAAAATTATGTTCGTGGGGGTATTCCCCTTGTTGTTAATTGCTTGTGGAATTTTAGTCTGGCACCGTAGGAGGGGTAGATAAAGATGAATATGCATAACGTGAATATCGTGGCTCGCTATGAAGCCAAACTGTTAAGACGAGATATTGTTTTTCTGGGATTTGTAGTGCTTGCAATGGTCGGTATTTCGTTATGGCAGATGATTATACAAGGAGGAAATAACGTGTTTTGGTATAAAGTGGCGCTTTCCTCCTCTTTTCCTTTTTTCAGTACTTATTATTATAACCTGGTGCAAGTCTTGATTGCGTTGTTCGTGTGCATGGAAGTTGTGTACCGGGAAAGGAAGAAAGACGCGATGGAAGTATTCCTATGCCGACCGCTTCGGAATAGTGAATACTGCATCGGTCGTTTCTGGGGAATATTCAGAATGTTTCTTTTCGTGAATATATGCGTGTTGTTGGTGTGTATGTATTTGAATATATGGGTCGTGGGATCTCCCTTTGAGGTATGGGTTTATGTTTTCTATTTATTAACGTTGTCGATTCCGACTTTGATCTTTGCTTTAGGATGTTCGTTGGGAATATCGGAGATCGTCAGGAATCGTCCGGTATCGGTTTTGGTGTTGGGTATGCTGGGATTGGGTGTATACTTTTACTTGGGCGAGTGGCAATTTGGCGTGTTTGATTTTTGGGGACGGAATTTACCAAATATGTTTTCAGACGTGACGGGGCATCCGGATTTATATGGTTATTTGCTTCAACGTTTGGCTTATGTTGGGTTGGGTATTGCGGGTATTTTATTCTGGATTGCCAATATGAAACGTTTACGGGACGGCAAAGAGTACCGGGGATTGCAATGGGGTACAGGAGGAGCAATTACTTTGTGTAGTATGGTTTGTTTGTTTCTGTATTGGGATGCGATCCGGCAGCGGGAAATTCGTTCTGAGGAGTATCGACAGGTTTATGTGGAATATCAGTTGCGGCCGAGAGCACGAGTTGTTAATCATGAGATTACGTACGAGTGGAAAGATGGGGAGATGTGGTTGGATAGCCGAATGACATTGCAAAATCGGAATCAGGAAGCACTTTCGTCGATCGTGTTGTATCTTAATCCTTTATTAGAGATTTATTCAATGAAGGAGGTGGGAAACGAGATTGGTTATCATAGAAAACAGCAGGTTGTCGTGCTTGAACGTTCGCTTTTGCCGGGGGATAGCATTTCTTTACAACTCTCTTATAAGGGGAAGATTGATGAGACTATATGTTATCTGGATGTATCCCGGGAGAATCAGCAAAATGCGGGGAGGTATGACCCTCGTTTAAATTATGGTATGTTTAATTTTGGTGCTCATTACGCTTTTGCGAGGGAAGATTACACGTTACTCCATCCGGAATGTCTTTGGTATCCGGTGGCTGTTCCGCCGATAAATATGGTATCTCCTTATGCTCGGGAAGTGAATTTCACAGATTATTCTCTACGGGTAAAAGTGCAGGAGGGACAACAGGCTATATCGCAGGGGGTGCCAGAATATAGTACGAGGGAAGTATTTTTTAGGAATGAACAAAAGTTGTCTGGAATAACTCTTTGTATCGGGGACTACCATAAGAAAGAAGTTGACGTGGGTGGGGTCCGGTTGGAATTTTATTATTTTCCTGGTCACGAGTTCTTTTTTGATCAATATACCCAAATAACAGGGGAGAACATAAGCAAAGAATTGGAAGCGATCAAAGGACGATTGGAGGCAAGAATGGGACGGAATTACCCGTTTCGTAAGTTGATGTTCGTGGAAAGTCCGCTTTCATTTGTTTCTTTTCTGCGTAAATGGAAAGCGGGTAGCGATTTCGTTCAGCCGGAAATTGTTTTTTTCAATGAACGTGCGGTTACTGTTTCTAGTTATACTCCGATGTCTAGGCGGAAAAATCTTGCCATTGAAAGAGAAAAAGACATTTTGAATGATCCGGAAGGAATTTACAGTGTTGAACGTATGGGATTACAATCTGTCGGGATGTATCTTCAACAGGGATTATACGACATTTTGCCCATGTATTACGATTACACGAGCTTTTTGTCCTCGGCTACATACCCGGCAATGAATATGTTGTTTAGTAAAATGTTTGCCTCCAAAAAGAAATATACCACGGGAAATGCAACTGTAAGACCGAATGATATTGATGTCATAGAACATTTAAAAAAGAAGAGCCTGAGGGAAATTCTTTCTAATGATTCGTTACCGGATAAATTACAATCGAGGGTTTTCGAGATGGAAGGGACAACTTTTGGTGCTTATTTATCAGCTTTTGTAGAGCCTGAAAGGTTGTACCGATTTTCGGAAGAGATGGCTTCTTGTGCTCGTTTTGATGAGATCACTTTAAGTCAGTTTGCTCAAGATTTTCAATCTGATTTTGGGGTTAATCTGATCCCGATTTTAGATAAATTATATCAAAGAGAGGGGATTCCGGCTTTTGATGTAAGGGATATTCGAGTAGAACAAATTATCGCAGAGGGTTTTCCGCAATATTTAGTCAGTTTTAAAGTTCGTAATATTTCGGATGTTGATGGCGTGATTTCGATTGTTGCTGATGATGAAACCATAGAGGAATTGAGGTCAAAATATGGTGACGGGATTATCATGAATGTAAATTTTCCCGTTAAGGAGCAGCATTACGTGATTCCTGCCGGGGCGTGTAAGGGGGTGAAGTTTATTATGAATGGAGACGATGGATATATAGGAACAAATTTATCAGCTAATCTTCCGCGGGATTACAATATTCGTATGATAAAAGAAGGAATTTCTAAAACAAAAGAGAGCTCGGAGGGTATTTTTGATATCGATTGTGGTTTGTTCGAGAACCCTCACGAGATTATTGTTGATAACAGGAGTGATCGGTTTCAATTGATAGATTCAGGAGAACGGAAGAGATTACCATTTTTGGCTAAAGAGCGAAAAGTGAATTTTAAAATGTCATTTGATAATCCGGAATGGACAGAAATTATTACCGAGGGGAGTTATGGGATACCCGTGCGAAGCGCTTTTTGCAAAGTTGCCGGAAAAGGTGGTGGTAAGGCCATTTGGACGGCTGATATTGAAGAAGCTGGGAAGTATGAAGTCTTCTTTTATCACCAAACGGTATCTGTTATGTCTCCTCCGGCTAGTTCCGTTTTCACAGGCTCTTTGTTACATTATAAAGTGATGGATAAAGAGGTGATCGTGGAAGCAGACCTTATTTCGAAAGGATGGGTTTCCTTGGGAAAATTTGATTTGCAGGCTGGGGAGACTCAGGTTACTCTTGATGATCGAGGTGGAGAAATCAGGGCAGATGCAGAGGATGATTATTCGAATATACAAGTTTATGCGGTAGCGGATGGTAAGTCGTATCCTAAACGGCAATTAATTGTTGCCGATGCCGTGAAATGGGTGCGTGTGAAGGAGTAGTTTGTGATTTAGGATTTGAATCCTGCCATATTTTTCGTAATTTTGGAAAATCATTTAAAACTACAAGAATTATGAAGAAGTCATTTTTATTTTTAGCAGATGGTTTTGAAGAGGTAGAAGCTCTCGGGACAGTGGATGTTTTACGTCGGGGAACGATTGAAGTGAAAACAGTTTCTATTTCCGATAAGAAAGAGGTCACCGGGGCGCATGGAGTTCCTGTGGTTGCTGATTTTTTACTGAGTGATGTGAAAGAAGAAGATGCCGAATTTTTGATTTGTCCGGGAGGAATGCCGGGGGCCAAGAATCTGGGAGATAGTACCGCATTAGTTCAATGGATACAAAAACATTTCGATAAAGGAGGATACGTGGCAGCTATTTGTGCGGCTCCGGCATTGGTGTTGAGTAAGATAAAAATGGATGGGGAACGTCAGATGACTTGTTATCCTGGTTTCGAGGAATATTTACCAGATGCTCACATGCAACCTCAAGGGGTGGTGGTTGATGGTAATCTGATCACGGGTAGAGGTCCGGCGTATGCCTTTAAGTTTGGCTTGGCTATTCTGGAGCAATTGACTTCGAAGAAAGTGGCTGAGGATGTGGCTGCCGGGATGTTACTGGACTAGGATGAAGTTTTATATTATCCTTTGTATCTGCTGTCTGTATGTTTTGCAAGGAGTCGGACAGGAGCCTGACGGACGGAATACATTGATCCGGTCGGAGGGGACGAGCGTGCTTGTCCGGATTGTACCGCCTTGGGGATACACGAGGATAGGCGTGAAGGAAGGTTCATTCGGGGAATACCTGAGAAACCTTCCTTTGCGTTCTCACGGCTCCAGAGTTCACTATTTTGACGGGGGCGAGAAGCGAAACCGAAAGGTATATTGTGCGGTGGTCGATTTGGATATTGGTAATCGGGATTTACAGCAGTGTGCCGATGCCGTGATTCGTTTGAGGGCGGAATATTTGTATCACCGGAAGGCGTATGATAAAATTCATTTCAATTTCACCAATGGCTTCCGGGCTGATTACACGAAATGGGCCGAAGGATACAGGATCAGCGTGAAGGGAAATCGAGTGTCATGGTATAAAGCCAAAGAGGAAGATTATTCCTATCCGACTTTTCGGGCTTATTTGAATGTGGTATTTGCTTACGCAGGAACGTTGTCACTTGCCAAAGAACTGGTCTCGGTTTCGATTGACGCCATGCAAATAGGGGATGTTTTTATCCAAGGTGGCTCACCCGGACATGCGGTTATTGTGATTGCTATGGCGATTGATAAGACAACAGGGAATAAATTATATCTGTTGGCACAGAGCTATATGCCTGCACAGGATATCCACGTGTTGAATAACCTACAAAACGGGAATATTTCTCCTTGGTATGATTTAAAATCGACAGGAAGGGTTATGACTCCGGAATGGACGTTCGTGACAGGAGATTTGAAAAGGTTCAAAGATTAAAATCTTCGTTTTTTAGTCTCTCAAAAGCCCCTAAGCCGAACAGGGAAAAGTCATAGCGAATCGGATCGACAGGATCCAGCTCCCGGAGACGGGCAGTAAGTTCTTCCACTGCTTTCCGGTCATTCTGGTTACGGGTAAGGAGTCCTAACTGGCGGCTGATATTACCTGTGTGTAAGTCTAGCGGGATCAATAGGGCAGAGGGAGGAATATTTTTCCATAGTCCAAAATCGACTTTCCCGTCTTGTCTTACCATCCAGCGTAAGAACATGTTTACTCTTTTGGCGGCAGAACCTTTCTCCACGTTAGCGATGTGGCGGAGTACACGGGGGGCGGCAGGTAGAGAAGTAAAAACAGTGTGCCATTCCTTTAATACTTCGAACATGTCGTGATACTTTTGATAGGCTTGGGTAAAAACGGATTCTAATCCTCCGTGATTCCGATAGATGTTGGCGAGGGATTTCAAGAAATAGATACAATCGTAGTGATTGAATGTGCGGTGCTTGAAATTGTAAAATCGGTGATAATCTTCCTCTTCCGCATTCATTACAAAATCGTATGGGGCATACTCCATGAGTTGCATTAACTCTTTGCATTTTTTAATAATCGTGGGGCGTTGTCCCCAGGCCAGTGATGCAGCCAGAAATCCTGCAATCTCTATATCTTCTTTCTCTTCGAAACACTTGGGAATTTGGATCGGATCGGTATCTATGAAAAATTCAGATTTACAATATTCAAGGTATTTTTCATCAAGTAATTGTTTAATAGATTCACATGGGTTTTGTGTGATAGAAATCATAAATCTAAAATTATAAAATCATAAATTACTTCACAGCTCTCAACATTTCCCGTTTACCCGGAGGTCCGGGAAGGCGTTTCAAATTGAATCCGACTTTCCGGAGAGCTTGTTTAACCGTACCTTTAACGCAATAGGTTGTGAGAATTCCTTCGGGTTTGAGAGCCGTGTAGAATTTCGTGAGCATGCTTTCACTCCAAAGACGAGGTTGTACATCGGGTGCGAATGCGTCAAAAAAGACAATATCAAAATATTCATGGAAATTGACCTCTTCGAAGTCCGCTTTGTGTTTATGAATTGTAAAATAGGAGGTGATCGGAACATCTTCTCCCCAAGGCGCATCATGAAGTTGTTGAAAAAGAAGTGTGTCTGCCGGATCAAAATAGTCTGTATAATTCATACAACCGATTTCCTGAGGCGTTAGTGGATATTTTTCAAAGGTATGGAACATAACTTTCCTTTGACTCTCTCGAGCCTCCAGTAGGGCTAAAAAGGCATTTAAACCTGTTCCGAATCCCGCTTCGAGAATACGAATGTTGTTTTGACCGTAATACTCGATGCCTGCCTTGATAAATATATGAGTTGATTCCTGAATGGCACCGTGAATTGAATGATAGTGTTCATTCAGTTCGGGAATATATAAAGTGTTGCTGCCGTCTTCGGTGATAACGATTTCTCTATGCATGTTTTAACACAATTCTTGACGAAGCAAATTTGCAAATTCAATGACATCATTTTCTGTGGTATCAAAAGAGCATACCCACCTAACCTCGGCTGCATCTTCATCCCACACGTAGAAGAAGCATTCTTCTTGAAGTTTGGTGATTTTTTCCCTGGGAATAATAGCAAAAATCTCGTTTGCTTCCACTTTTTGCGTGATGCTGACAGAGGGAATTTGTGCTGCTGCTGCGGCTAGTTTTTGAGCCATGGCATTCGAGTGGGAGGCTGATTTTAACCACAGGTTATCTTTCAAAACTGCTGAGAATTGTGCGGCGATAAACCGGGATTTGGAGTGCAATTGCATCAACTGTTTTCGGATATATTTTACCTCTTTCGACATATTGGTATTGAAGAATACAACGGCTTCTCCGAACATCATCCCGTTTTTGGTACCCCCGAAACTCAACACATCAATACCTACTTCTTTCGTGATACTGGCCGGTGTACATCCTAGGTAGGCAATTGCATTTGCCAGTCGGGCTCCATCCATGTGAACGTACATGTCGTGGGCATGAGCAAAGTCACAAATCTCTTTTAATTCGTCATGCGTGTATACCGTTCCGAGTTCGGAACACTGGGTCAGGGAGATAATTTTCGGTTGCGAGTGATGCTGATCGCCGAAACCGTGCATGTGGTTTTGGATCAATCCCAAGGTAAGTTTACCATCAAATGTGGGTACGGTCAATAGTTTACTTCCTGTCTGCTTTTCGATAGCTCCGCATTCGTCCACGTTAATATGAGCTGTTTCTGCACAAATGATGGCGTTGTACGAGTGGGTGAAAGCCGAAAGGCTTAAAATATTTGCTCCGGTCCCATTGTACACGAAATAAACGTCGATATCGTCACCGAATAGTTTTTTGAAATCTGTGATCGCTTTTTCCGTGTACACATCTTCTCCGTAGGAGTGCTGGTGCCCGAATGCCGATTCTTCAAGTGCCTTGAATACTTCCGGTAAAACGCCGGAAAAATTATCACTACCGAAACCTCTAAGTCCCATATATTGATTTGAACGTAAAATTAATTGTTTAAAATGATTGGTCGGACAAAAGTAGTGATTATTTGTAATATTGAAAGCGATTGATCGTAGTTATTTGTTTGAGAATTAATGTGAAGGTAGAAAATGAGAATTATATTGTTGTTTTTAAAGAGATTTTTAAGGACCTATTTTTTTGTAATATATTGGATGCTAATCATATTTAAGAACAAGTGATAAAAAAGAAAGATACAAATCAGAGGGTAATACAAAATAGGCTGTCTTTAGGGACAGCCTATTTTATATGTGATATAATAACTTATTACATCAAGAAACTTAACAGGATACCGGCAGCCACGGCTGACCCGATAACTCCTGCCACGTTAGGTCCCATTGCATGCATCAACAAGAAATTACCGGGATTGGCTTCTTGTCCCACGTTTTGTGATACACGGGCAGCCATCGGAACGGCTGATACTCCCGCGGAACCGATTAACGGGTTGATCTTGTTCTTGGTAAACAAGTTCATGAATTTAGCCAGTAAGACACCTCCGGCACTACCCAAACTGAATGCCAAAATTCCGATCAACAGAATAGCAAGAGTCTGGAAGTTCAAGAAAGCTGCTGCAGTAGTTGTCGCTCCCACGGAAATACCCAAGAATATGGTTGTGATATTCATCAATTCGTTTTGAACCGTTTTGCTTAAACGATCGACAACACCACTTTCGCGCATCAAGTTTCCGAGCATCAAGCAACCTATCAAGGGAGCTGCAGACGGTAACAATAAAGAAACGAAAATTGTAACCACGATCGGGAATACGATTTTCTCTTTTTTAGATACCTTACGCAATTGTTTCATAACAATTTCACGTTCTTTCTGAGTGGTCAACGCTCTCATGATAGGCGGTTGGATCACGGGAACCAATGCCATGTACGAGTAAGCCGCAACTGCAATCGGACCGAGTAGGTTCGGGGCTAACTTTGACGTTAGATAGATTGCGGTCGGACCGTCAGCACCTCCAATGATACCGATAGAACCGGCTTCGGCATACGTGAATCCAAGAGCGAGGGCTCCCAAAAAGGTAGCGAAGATTCCAATCTGTGCGGCGGCTCCCAAAAGGAAACTTTTAGGATTTGCTAATAACGGACCAAAATCTGTCATAGCTCCAACTCCGATGAAGATAATACAGGGATATATCCCTAGTTTTACCCCTAAATAAATGTAATCCAACAAACCTACCTTGTTAGCATCTGCGAAATTCGCCCAGTGTACATGTCCTCCATCGAATAGTTCCGGATGAAATAATCCGGCTCCCGGCAGGTTGGTCAACAACATACCGAAGGCAATGGGTAGTAACAACAAGGGTTCGAATTTCTTCACAATCGCCAGGTAGAATAGTACACATGCCACGATGATCATAACTATACATAGCCAGTTCCCTTGAAAGAGATAAGCAAATCCCGTGTCGTTCAGGAATTTTTCTATTTTCTCTCCCATGTTGATTTCTTCTGCATGGAGGGTAAAAGGTGCTATGAAAAGTCCGATTAAGGCAGCTATTTTCAGTAGATATTTTTCAAATTGTTTCATTTTTGACAAATTTACGGAGAATTAAGCCAATTCAATGAGCGGGTCATCCTGAGATACAGATTGACCAGTGGTTACGTGAATTGTCTTCACCTGGCCATCACTGTTTGCCATAATGTTGTTTTCCATCTTCATGGCTTCCATCACGATTAAGACGTCGCCTCGTTTCACCTGGCTACCAACTTTCACGTTTATAGCGGAAATCGTTCCCGGAAGTGGAGCTTTTATACTAGCACTCTTGTTTGCGGGAGCATTTGATTGAGTTGTGGCATGGTATTGAGTCGCTGCTGGAATCGCTGCTGCTTTGCGAGTAACAGTCGGAGGCACGATATTTTTGCTTTCATAAGATACATCGTAAGAAATACCGTTTACCTCAACAGTAGCCCTATTATGATCTGTTACATTCACAGTGACATCGAAATTATTCTCGTCGATAGTGATTTTGAATTTGTTCATATCTTTTTATTGTTACTTGTTAAGATTTCTCATGCTATAAATTTTAGAACTCCACGGAGAATAACGTCTTTCGACTTCTTCAATGGTGATAACGTGAGGTTCTTCATCATGCGAGTCAAAGTACAGGTGCATGGCCATCGCGATGGCAGCCTGTTCATGTGGCGTCGGATGTGTGTCGGTTGTTACCGAGGCTTCCTCTATAGCGGGATCGTTTTTCACTTGATCTTCCTGTTTATTAACAATTTTTGTCAACAAGTTGATAATCCAAATTTGGAAAACAAGCAACAAAAATACAGTACACATTCCAATTCCCGTAACGAGGAGCGCATAGCCCCAATTGATTGTTAACATGATCATATCTTATTTTATAAAGGTATATTAGAGTGTTTTTTCATCGGGTTGGTAACACGTTTCGTCTGTAAAGACTGGAAAGCGCGAATAATGCGGAATCGAGTATTACGCGGTTCGATAATGTCATCAATATATCCATAAGAAGCAGCTTTGTACGGGTTGGCGAATGCCGTGTTGTACTCATCTTCTTTCTCTGCGACGAATTTAGCTTTTTCCTCCGGATCCGTGAATGCAGCCAGTTCCTTACCGTACAATACCTCGATAGCACCTTTGGCTCCCATTACGGCAATTTGTGCGGTAGGCCAAGCGTAGTTGAAGTCTCCGCGCAATTGTTTACATGACATCACGTCGTGAGCCCCTCCGTAAGATTTCCGTAAAGTGATTGTTACTTTAGGAACCGTGGCTTCCCCGTAAGCGAACATTAATTTCGCCCCATGAGTGATGATACCGCCATATTCTTGTACTCGTCCCGGTAAGAATCCCGGTACGTCTACCAACGTTAAAACAGGAATATTGAAACAGTCGCAGAAACGCACGAAACGAGCGGCCTTGCGCGAAGCTTCAATGTCAAGAACTCCGGCATAGAAACTCGGTTGGTTGGCAATAACACCGACAGAACGTCCTCCCATGCGGCAGAATCCTACAATAATATTGCGGGCGTAGCGTTTATGTACTTCTAGGAATTTTCCGTGATCAACGATAGCTTCGATCACCTCCATCATGTTATACGGGTGATTCGGATTATCTGGAATCAAGCTATTTAACTTGTCTTCCAGACGGTCGATCGGATCACTGCAAGCGATCATCGGGGTTTCTTCCAGGTTATTGGATGGCAAATAAGAAAGTAGGTCACGAATAATAGCGATACCTTCTTCCTCGTTTTCAGCCAAGAAGTGAGATACTCCGGATTTGGTTGAATGAACTTCCGCTCCTCCCAGTTCTTCGGTCGTAATATCTTCTCCCGTTACGGTTTTCACAACTTTGGGGCCAGTTACGAACATGTAAGATGATTGGTCGGTCATCAGGATGAAGTCCGTTAAGGCTGGGGAGTATACGGCTCCACCGGCACAAGGACCGAATATAGCAGAGATTTGAGGAATTACTCCAGAAGCCAAGATATTCCGTTCGAAAATTTCGGCATATCCGGCTAGAGAGTTAACTCCTTCCTGAATACGGGCACCTCCCGAATCATTCAATCCGATAATGGGGGCTCCCACGGTCATGGCTTTATCCATTACCTTACAAATCTTTTGAGCTAACATTTCGGAAAGAGCTCCACCGAAAACTGTGAAGTCTTGAGCAAAAACAAATACGAGACGTCCATCAATTGTTCCTTGACCGGTTACTACACCATCTCCCAAAAATTTGGTTTTCTCCATACCAAAATTGTAGCAGCGGTGTGTTATGAACATGTCAAACTCTTCGAAACTGTCTTCGTCTAGTAACATGGCTATTCTTTCCCGTGCCGTATATTTCCCTTTTTTGTGTTGAGATTCAATACGCTTTTCTCCCCCTCCAAGTTTTGCCTGAGCTCGTAATTCGATTAACTCCTTGACTCTATCTTGATTTGTCATAATATGATAATTTATATAGGCTAATTTGTCTGAGAATTATTTTGTTCCGCAAAGTTCGGTCAATACTCTGCAGGTTGATTTCGGGTGAAGGAATCCGATTCTTAAACCTTCTGCACCACCGCGCGGAGCTTTGTCGATCAACTGACAACCAGCAGCGCTAGCGTCATTCAATGCAGCTTGAACATCCTCTACTGCAAACGCCATGTGGTGCATGCCACCACCCGTTTTTTCAACGAATTTACCAATAGGTCCTTCCGGATCAGTGGATTCTAACAATTCGATCTTGGTTTGTCCTACTTTAAAGAAAGCTGTTTTTACTTTTTGGTCTTTTACTTCTTCAATAGCGTAACATTGCAATCCTAAAACGTTTTCGTAAAATGGAATTGCTTCATCTAAGCTGGCAACTGCAATGCCGATGTGTTCGATATGTGTCGGTTTCATAATAAAAAACATTAAAAATTAATTATTGTATTTTAATCATTTAGCATAAATTTCACGCATCTTTTCAGAGGATATTCCTCGTTAAAATATTAAAGCGCGAAACTACTCATTGTTCTTGCGATTTTCAAGTAAAATCAGCAAATATTTCAAAAAAAAAGAAGTTTATATCTGTTTTAAATAATAGACTTATAACTTCATAACAACTAATTCCGTAGACATGGGAGAGGTGAAGTAGAAAATATTGAAATAAAATAATATGGAATGTTATGAGTAAGCAAAAATTTGTTGTATTTCTAATTGCGATTATCGGTATGATTGCCACTTTTTTACCTTGGTATGAAATCGGAGGTTACGGGATGGTAATGGGGTATGAATCTATCGGTTGGGTTACGTTTATCCTGTTTGCCGTGACTTTTCTCTTCGGGTTCCGGAAAGAACTCCGGAAGGATATGACGATGGGGTTACTGTATCTCGGGTCGGGCTGTTCACTGCTTGCCGCTTTCATGGTGTTGTGGCAGTTAATCATGCTCTATTTGAATCGCGAAGGAGCCGGGATGACCGTTGCTAGTGACACGTTGGCTCATGAAACCCGCGTGTTGTACGGGGCTTATCAGGTGGTGATTGCCGGGATATGCTTACCGTTTGGGGCTTTACTTTTCCGGAATAAATCGAAAAGATAAGGAAAATATATTTGTTCCGGTTTATGGAGTACTAGGAGTAATAGACTGTAATGTGTTGGTAAATAGTCCTATATTGAAATTGATAATTATAGATATTTATATTCCATTTACTCTAGTTTCTATCTTTTTTTCTATCTATCTATCTATCTATCTATCTATGTTCTATTACGATGGGCGTATGTTAGTTTTGATATAGTGATTGATGAGTGGTTGCATTATATTTGACATTCTTTCGCTATAGGGGAGGATCGTTTTTGTATTTTTTTTGTGTAGCTCAAAAAAAAGAACGATAAAACAGTCTTGTAAAGATCGTTTTCAGATTTAAATGAATTTTCGGATTGTGACATTGAAAAAAAATTTATACCTTGTCAACTCATTTTGACAACGAAAATTAATCATTAAATAAAATAATAGATATGTTTGATAAAAGCGTGTATGTAAATAGAAGAAAGCAACTTATCAATAAGATGAGTGGCGGCTTGGTATTGATTCTGGGTAATGAAGAAGCTCCTGCAAATTATCCGGCTAACACGTATAAATTCCGTCAGGATAGTTCTTTTCTTTATTTCTTCGGTTTGAATCTACCGGGTTTCGCCGGGGTGATGGACGTGGATTCTGGGGAGGCTTGTTTGTATGGGAATGATGTAGACATGGACGATATTATTTGGATGGGGCCACAACCGAAAGTGAAGGATTTGGCTGCCAGTGTCGGTGTGACGTGTTCCGCTCCTTTTGGAAAATTGTCCGGAGTGTTGAAGGAAGCTATTAGCCAGGGACGCAAGATTCATTTCTTACCGCCTTATCGTTATCACAATATTTTATTATTGGAAGATTTGCTGGGAATTCATCACTCACTGGTGAAGAGTTATTCTTCATTGGAGTTGGTGAAGGCTGTGGTTGCTTTGCGTTCCGTGAAGGAGGCTTGCGAGATCGAGCAAATTAATCTGGCTTGTAACATCGGATACGAGATGCACGTGGCCGCAATGAAACATGCGTTGCCGGGACAAAAGGAACAATATATCGCCGGGTTGATCGAGGGTATCGCCGCTTCTTACGGGAGCATGGTTTCTTTCCCCGTGATTCTTTCGCAGAATGGCGAGACGTTGCATAATCATGATCATAGTAAGACGCTGACCGTGGGGCGCATGATGCTGACGGATGCCGGGGCAGAGAATAACATGAATTATTGTTCGGATTTTACCCGTACGGTTCCCGTGGGTGGAAGATTCGACCAACGTCAGAAGGAGGTATATAATATTGTATTAGCTTGTAACAATAAGGCTATGGAAATTGCTCGTCCGGGCGTGACGTATCAGTACGTGCATCTGGAAGTTTGTAAGGTGTTAGCTCAGGGATTGAAGGATCTCGGTTTGATGAAGGGTGACGTGAATACGGCCGTGGCTGCTGGAGCTCACGCATTGTTCATGCCTCATGGGTTGGGACACATGATGGGATTGGATGTGCATGACATGGAGGATTTGGGTCAGATTTACGTGGGGTATGACGACGAAACCCGGCCAATCGATCAGTTCGGTACTTCCTCTTTGCGTATGGGACGCAAGTTACAACCGGGATTCGTGGTGACTGACGAGCCGGGTTGCTATTTTATCCCCGCGTTGATCGATCAATGGAGAGAGCAAGGTTTGCACAAGGAATTCCTAGTGTATGACAAGATCGAGACGTACAAGGATTTCGGTGGAATCCGTTTGGAAGATGATATTTTGATCACGGAGAATGGCTGTAAATGTATGGGTGATCGTCGTGCCCCGATTACGGTGGAAGAGGTGGAGAATACGATAAATGGATAAAATTATTAAAGAGTAGATATGAAATTCGTTGTTTCAAGTAGTAGTTTTTTGATGCGGTTGCAGGCCGTGAGTAAGGTAATTAGTGGAAAACCTGCACAACCTATTCTGGATAATATTCTGTTGGTTGCTAAAGACGACATGTTGTACGCCACGGCTTCCGACAAAGAAACGACCATGGAGGCCAAGATCGAGTTGGAGAACTTGGAAAACCCAGGAAGTATCACGATCCCGGCGAAGTTGTTGTTGGATATTTTGAAAGAATTCCCGGAACAACCGTTGACATTTGATATTAATACCGGAACAAACGAGGTGAAAATTATCTCGGACAAGGGAGAGTTTTCCGTGCCGGGTGAGAGTGCCGAGGATTATCCGGTGCAATCGGGGATGGACGAGAGCGTTAACTCGATTACCACGAATTGCGGAATGTTGCTGGAAGGTATTACCCGTACGGTATTTGCCACGGCAAATGATGATTTGCGTCCGGTGATGAATTGTATCCTGATGGAGATGAACGGGGAGAATTTCACGTTCGTGGCATCGGATGCTCACAAGTTGGTACGTTACAAACGTTTTGACGCTAAGACTGAAGGGGATCAATTCTCTTTGATTTTACCGAAGAAGCCGTCTTTGTTGTTGAAAAATATATTACCGAAAGATGATAGCGAGTTGCGTTTGCAATTTAACGAGAAAATGGCTTGCTTCACGTTCGGAAACTACAAGATGGTTTGTACGTTGGTAGAAGGACGTTTCCCGAATTATAACTCCGTGATCCCGCAAAATAACCCGAAGAAGATTATTATCGAGAAGAAGGAGTTGTATAATTCGTTGAGACGCGTATCCGTGATGGCTAACCAGGCTAGTAACCTGGTGAAGTTTGATTTAAGCAACGGGACGATCGTTATCTCGGCTCAGGATGTGGATTACGCTATGTCCGGACATGAAACGATTACTTGTCAATACGAGGGAGAAGAGATGGCTATCGGTTTCAAGTCTCCTTTCGTGCAAGAGATATTATCCAACCTTAACACAGAATCTTTTGTATTGGAGTTATCCGATCCGAGTCGTCCAGGATTGTTCCTGCCGTACGAGAGCGATAACGAGAACGAGGATTTGTTGATGTTGTTGATGCCGATGATGGTTTAATAATTTGGTGATTGACGATTCAATGATTTCGTGATTGTTCGTGCATGGCGCTGGTGGAAATCATTGAATCGTCAATCGTTAAATTACAGAATGGATAGAATCATAAATCTAAAATTAATAGGTTTTGGAATTAAAATTAACCAACCCGATTGTGTTCTTTGATTTAGAAACAACGGGTATTAATATTGCGAAGGACAAGATCGTGGAGATTTCGGTTCTGAAAGTGATGCCGAATGGGAAAGAAGAACAGAAAACGATCCGTGTTAACCCGGAGATGCATATTCCGGAACAGGCGTCAGCTATTCACGGGATATATGACGAGGATGTGAAGGATTGTCCCACGTTCAAGGAGATCGCTAAAGATCTGGCGCGCTATATCGAGGGGTGTGATTTGGGAGGCTATAATTCGAATCGTTTTGATATTCCGTTGCTGGCGGAAGAGTTCTTGCGCGTGGACGTGGATTTCGATATGCGTAAGCGGAAGTTCGTGGATGTACAGACGATTTTTCACAAGATGGAACAACGTACGTTAAGTGCAGCTTATCGTTTTTATTGTAACAAGAATCTGGAGGATGCGCATACGGCTGCTGCCGACACCACGGCTACTTATGAGGTGTTGAAGGCTCAACTGGATCGTTATAATGACACGTTGGAGAATGATATCACGTTCCTGAGTAAGTTTTCAGCCCAGAATAACACGGCGGATTTTGCCGGGTTTATCATATTTAATGAGGACGGGGTGGAAGTGTTTAATTTCGGTAAAAATAAGGGAGTACCTGTCGTGCAGGTATTGAAAGAGCAGCCTGGTTATTTTGCCTGGATGTTAAATGGTGAGTTCCCGTTATACACGAAGAAAATTCTGACGGAGATTCGTTTGCGAACGGCAGGATTGTTGAAGTAAGTTTCTTTGATTTTAAAATATGCGAGAGTACCGGAAGTTGAGATTCCGGTACTCTTTTTATTTTAAGGTGAGAAATGTGTGGGGGAAACAATTTTGTAAACTTTGTGATTTCTTTTTCGTATACGTGTGAAAAGAACTAGAAGAACGGGATGTAATGGTCATGTTCTTAACGAGGTGGATGGCTTTGTAGATAGGGGCGGGATGAGAATGAAACTGCAAAAAACATCGGGATGATAGAGGGTGTTGGATGTTCAATTTGTTACATGTTTTTTTCATGGAGGTTTGATATACTTCTTACTATTTTGCTGAGAGTTGGAATGATAAAAAGAAAAACGTAATTAAATAGTCGATGGTTTATGAGATTTAAATGGATGGTTTACGCTATGTCTGTTCTTTTATGGATCGGATGTAAGGGAAAGAGGAATAATACGTATCAGGATATTGTTCGGCCTGTTAAAGTGGTAAATGTAGAGTCTTTGGGTGCGGTGAACAAATTGTATACCGGTATCGTGGAGGCGGAAGAGTACAGTAATCTGGCATTTAAATTGTCGGGGCCGCTTATCTCGATGAACGTGGACGAGGGACAGAAAGTGAAGAAGGGGCAAGTGATTGCGGCGGTAGATCCGTTGGATTATAAGTTACAATACGAGGCGAATAAAGCCGCTTATCTGACGGCAAAATCACAATTGGAACGAAATAAACGATTGTTGTCCATGCAAGCGATATCCAAACAGGAGTACGAGATTGCCGAGGCGAATTATATAAAAGGGAAATCTGCTTACGAGGCTTCGGCAAACACGTTGGAAGATACGAAATTGCGGGCTCCGTTTGATGGTTTTGTGGAGAAGAAATTCGTGGAGAATTACCAGAAAGTATCCCCGGGAGAATCTATTATAAAGTTGGTGAATCCGAATAAGCTGGCGGTAAGTTTCACGTTACCCGAGACGAGTGTTGATCTGACTCGTACACCGATGACAGTGGCGGTGGAATTTGATACTTATAAGGGAATATGGTTCAAGGCCAAGGTGAAGGAGTTTATTGATGCTTCCCCGGACGGGACGGGTATTCCGGTGAAATTGTCGATTGATGATCCCAGGTTTTCCCGAGACGAGCATAATATATATCCGGGTTTTTCCTGCAAGGTAAACTTGAAGATTGAGGCGGGTGATGAAAATAGTTATATCGTGCCGATGAGTGCGTTGTTTAAAGATTCGACAACGGGTAAGACGTGTGTATGGCTGTACGAGGCTAAGACTGGAACGGTGAGCAGTAGACCGGTGGAGATCGGGCAGTTGTTCGGGAATGATAAGATTATGGTACGGAATGGACTAACCAATGAGGATGTGATTGTGGTGGCGGGAACGAATTATATAACGGAAGGTCAAAAAGTGAAGTTGCTAAAATAAGTAGAGATTATGAATATAGCTAAATATTCGCTAGATAACACGAAGGTAATTTATTTCTTTTTGGCCATTCTCTTGATCGGGGGAGTGTTTTCTTTCGATCTGTTGGGGAAAAAGGAAGATTCGCCTTTCGTGATAAAAACGGCGGTCGTTATAACTCGGTATCCGGGAGCTACCCCGAGTGAGGTAGAGCAGTTGATCACGGAACCGATCGAGAGAGAGATACAATCCATGCGTCGGGTTTACAAGTTGAAATCTGATTCGTATTACGGAATGTCCAAGATTCAGATAGAATTGAGCCCGGCAACCCCGCCGGAGGAGATGCCGCAGATGTGGGACGAGTTGAGACGCAAGGTGTTGAACATTCAACCTTCGTTACCTTCGGGAGCCTCGACGATTAGCGTGTCGGATGATTTCGGGGACGTGTTCGGTATATATTACGGGTTGACGGCAGATGAGGGATTCTCATATCACGATTTGCGGGAGTGGGGACAGAAGTTGAAGACACAGTTGGTTTCCGTGGACGGGGTGCAGAAGGTGGCCCTGTATGGAGAACAGACGGAGGTTGTGAACGTGTTTATTTCCATGTCGAAGTTAGCGAATTCGGGTGTTGATCTGAACTCGTTGATGCAGACGATTAAATCTCAGAATTCATTGATTAACACGGGGGAGAAACGTGCGGGAAATATTGAGTTGAAGATACTGGCGGATGGGACTTACAAGACGCTGGATGATATCCGGAACCAGTTGATCGTGACAACTAGCGGCCAGCAGGTGCGACTGGGAGATATCACGACGATTGAAAAAGGGTATATGGACCCGCCGAGTAGCTTGATGCGGGTGAACGGTAAACGGGCTATCGGTATCGGAATTTCAACCGACCCGGAACGGGATGTGGTGAAGACAGGGAGGCTGGTAGTGGAGAGGTTGCAACAATTGGAGGAGATGATGCCCGTGGGAATCGAACTGGTGACGCTTTACCCGGAGAACGAGATTGCGAGAGAGGCGAACAACGGGTTCCTGTTGAATCTGGTGGAGTCTGTGGCGATCGTGATATTTATTATCCTGTTGGTCATGGGTACCCGTGCCGGATTTCTGATCGGTTCTTCGTTGGTGTTCTCTATCGGGGGAACGATGTTGATTATGCAGTTTATGGGAGTGGGGTTGAACCGGACGTCGCTGGCTGCTTTTATTATCGCCATGGGTATGTTGGTGGATAATGCTATCGTGGTCACGGATAATGCTCAAATATTGATTAAAAAGGGAATGCGACGACGGGATGCTTTGATTAAGGGGGCTACGGTTCCGCAATGGGGATTGTTGGGAGCGACGTTGATTGCCATATTCTCTTTCCTGCCGTTGTACTTGGCGCCTTCGGCTGTTGCCGAGATGGTGAAACCGTTGTTTATCGTGTTGGCCGTATCTCTGGCGTTAAGTTGGATTTTAGCCTTGACGCAGACAACTGTGTTCGGTAATTTCATGTTGAAGGAGAATACGGATGGTCCTGCGAAAGATCCTTATGATACCAAATTTTATAACAAGTTCGTTTCGTTATTGCGCGGATTGATCAAGCATAAGGTGATCACGCTTGTTTCGGTGCTTTGCCTGTTCCTGTTATCTTTATATGTCATGGGGGTTATGCCCCAAAATTTCTTCCCGAGTATGGATAAACCTTATTTCCGGGCCGATTGTTTTTTGCCGGAGGGTTTTAGTATCCGGGAGTCCGAGAAGATGATGTCGGATATCGAAAGTTATTTGTTGAGGCAAGAAGAGGTGACTAATGTTTCCGTGACGATCGGGGGATCGCCGCTCCGGTATTATCTAGCAAGTACCTCTTTCGGGCCGAAGGCGAATTTCGGAAACTTGTTGATCGAGGTACAGAGGAAAGAACAATCCCCGGTCGTGGAAGAACGTTTGAATACTTACGTGCGGGAGAATTACCCGGATGTGTTGATTCGATCGTCCTTGTTCAAGATGTCTCCGGCTGTGGAAGCTGCGATAGAGATCGGTTTTATCGGGGAAAATATTGATACGCTGGCGAATTTAACCGAACGTGCCATGCAGATCATGCGGGGATGTGACATGGTGACCGATGTCCGGGGTAGTTGGGGAAATAAAGTCCCGGTTTGGGAACCTGCTTATTCTCAGGAGAGAGGGCAACGTTTGGGGATTACCCGTCAATCGGTGGCTTATGCCTTGAAGATCGCCACGAATGGATTGGCCCTCGGGGATTACCGGGAGAAGGATTTGTTTATGCCGATCCTGTTGAAAGAGGATGGTTTCGATAGCAAGAATTTGGATAACATGAAAACGTTACCTGTGTTTGCCACGCAAGGTTTCACGGTGCCCCTAGCGCAGGTGGTGGACAGTTTTGCCTATGATTATCACTACAACGTGATTAAGCGGTATAACCGGGACCGGGTGATGATGGCACAATGTGACCCGAAACGGGGGGCTAACACGAAAGCGGCTTTCTCGCAGGTGTGGAGCCGGGTGAAACAGATGGATGTTCCGGAGGGGTATCAGATGAAGGTTTTTGGGGAGGACGAGAGTCAGGTGGAATCCAATCAGGCTTTGGCTGCTAATATGCCGTTGACTTTCATATTGATGTTTATTGTGCTGTTGTTGCTTTTTAAGACTTATCGAAAACCGACGATTATATTGTTGATGGTGCCGTTGATCTTTATCGGGGTCGTGTTCGGTTTGCTCGTGATGGATAAGATGTTCGACTTTTTTGCTCTTTTAGGCGTGTTGGGCTTGGTCGGAATGAATATTAAGAATGCGATTGTGTTGGTGGATCAGATCGGGATCGAGCAGGAAAACGGGCTGGCCCCGTTGGATGCTGTGTTGCAGGCGACGAAATCGAGAATCGTTCCGGTGGCTATGGCTTCGGGGACCACGATATTAGGAATGTTACCGTTGCTGTTTGATGCCATGTTTGGCGGGATGGCGGCTTGTATTATGGGAGGTTTGCTGGTTGCCAGTTTATTGACGATTGTGGTATTGCCAGTGACGTATTGTTTGATATTTAGGATAAAGGCCGATTAATTTTAGATTGAACTCCTCTGTCAGCTTCGCTGCAACCTTCTCAATGAACAGGGTTGGAGCTAGAGACTTTTCCCGAAGACGGTGAGTAGTGTAGCTCTTCCTCTGTTTATAGAGGGAGTACCCGAAGGGGGGAGGAAGTTTAGAAATAAAGTTGAAGGAAATTTAGAATGAAATAATTTTCAATTATTATGAAAGGAATTATTATTACAATAGGAATTCTATTAATAACGATGGTAAGCGGAAAGGCTCAGACTTTGACAGTGGAACAGTACCGGGCAAAGGTGTTGGAGTATAACCAGGATATAAAACAATCGAGAGAGACCGTCAAAGCAGCGATATATGCCTTGAAAGGAGTAAAGACGGGTTTCTTCCCGAAATTACAATTGGGTGGAAACTATTCTTACCAGATCGAGGATCTGGAATTTATGCCAGGAGTGGATTTGAAACATGATAATTATTCGGCTGAAGCCGCTTTATCGCAGAACGTGTATTCGGGGAGTGCGGTACGGAAACAGCAGGAGGCTGCTAAGTTGCAGAAGGCGATTGCCCGGTTGGGAGAAGAACTAACCATAGATAATATCGTGTATGCGGCAGATGTGAGTTATTGGACTGTGGCGGCGAACGAGAGCCTGTTTTATATTTCTCAAGAGTTTGTGATGATTGTGCGGGAACTGGATGGGATCGTGCAAAAACGTTTTGACGAGGGGGCGATTAGTAAGACTGATCTTTTAATGGTGAAAACTCGTTTGAAGGAAGCCGAGTTGCAGCAATCTACCCGGAGTATGAATTATCAAACGGCAATGCAGTCGTTTAAGATCATGATGGGGGCCCCGTTGGAAGAACAGGTGGTGATTATTGATTCGATACAGAAACCGGTGATTGTTCCGGCGTTGCAGCCTTTGGAGGTTGCCTTGAAGCGGAGGGCTGATTACCAGATCGCTGCGCAGGATTTTAATTTGACAAAACAACAAACGAAGATTATTCGTTCCAAATATTTGCCACAGTTTGCCGTGGGATTGAAAGAGACGTGGGGAACACCAATGATCAACGTGGATGGAAAGGAGAAGTTTGCCACAGTGGCTTTTGCCAAATTTAGCATGCCGATTTTCAACTGGGGAGAGAAACGTCAATACGTGAAGCAAAATCGGGCGATGGAAACAAGCAAGGAGTTAGCCATGAGTAAGGTGGAAGATCAGGTGAAGGAGGAGTTGGCGAACGCCTGGGTAAAGTTGAATGAGAATTGGAAACAGGTGGAGATCGCTAATTCCACGTTGGAAATTGCTCGTGAAAACTTGAAATTGAATACGTTCAGTTATAACGAAGGGAAATTACCGATTCTGGATGTACTCTCTTCACAGGCAACTTGGTTGCAGTCATATACGAACGTGGTATCAGCTAATTACCAGTATAAAGTAGCCTATGCCGAGTACGTGAAGATTTTGGGAGGACTTTGATGGGCTGAAAGCCCGTTTAATTTTAGATTTAATGATTTTAGATTGAAAAATTCCGTGATTGGGAGATTGCCGATTCTGTGATTCAGCAGCACAAGCTGCTGTGAACAAAGCGCCCCGCAGGGGTCCATTGACCTTATAAACTTTATGGACTTTATAAACTTTATGAACTCGTTTTTTCAATTGTTTAGCAGTATTTTGATAAAGAAGTTAATGGCTCCGGTGGCGTGATCGCCTTTGAGGTCTGTTAATTTTACGTTGCAACCTCTTTTTTGAAATTCGTCGAAAGCTTTTTGGGTGTTGAAGTAGGGAACGTAATCATCGGTTGGAGAGTGCATGAATGTAATCGGGGCTTCGGGAATCCAGTTGAGTAACGTGTTTGCTGCTAATAACTGATCCAGACGTTGGATAGAGGTATTTTTGGCCGCAGTGTAGAAATCCGGATGCAGGATCGCATCCAGACGGTTTCCCAGTTGGTAATTAATTTCATTTAGCCCGTGTTGTCCGTCATACAAACTTTCTATTTTTGGGGGATCTATAAACAATTCATCAAGCTGCATTTCGTTCTTTGTGTTGAGTCCCAAAATCAGATAGGGGGCAAAGGCCGGGGCAGACATGATATTTTGTTTCAGGTATGCCTGATAGGTTTGGGTGAAATCGTAAACGCCACCTCCCGCGTATACTTGTTTTACTTTCCAAGGGGAGGTTGACGAGTTTTCCATTTCTCGAAGCAAGGCTAGCGTGGCGCTACCTCCTTGCGAGTATCCGGCGAGGGTGATTTCCTCCGGGAGTTGAAAACCTTGCGACGTCAAGTATTCTTTCCCGGCACGGATCATGTCGAGACAAGTGTGTCCGGTGATAGAGGATTGCATGAATGGGTGGGGGAGAGAGTGCGTTTTTCCGAACCCGATGTAATCAGCCATGACCACGATTTGGTTAAAGAAAACGGGGATGATTTCCGGTGAAAGCAATACCAATGATGGCGCCTGTGATTTTAAGAACAGAGTGGAGTGTTGTATGCTGGTAATTCCTTTGATTTCTCCGGCCGGATAGGCGATGATACCCGAAGCAACGACATCTTTGTTGTTAACATCCTTTGTCCAGTAGTTGATGGCTATCACCCGGATGTCTTTGACAAAAGAAGATAAGAACGGGTAATTGTTGAATATTTCCGGGTAAGCTTTTTGAATATCTTGGGATGAAAAACTTTTTTCTTGCGTGACGAAAATTAAATAACGGGCGATATCTTTATCCTTGTCGTCTGAACATGAGGCGAAAAACAGACATGCGATACATACGAAACAGATTAATTTTTTCATCATCACTAGATCGATTTGTAAGTTCAAGATCAAAAGTAAGGAATAAATTCGGGATTATAAGAGAAAATCATGTTCAGTTTTATATTTCTAGTTTTTAATTTTAACCAGGATGGGTGTTTTTTTTCGGGTTTAGCGGGGATTTACACTAAGAAATTGTATTTTTGCAGATCAATGGATAACTGTATTAAAAGTTTGAGCGATATGACGATAGAAAAAATGCTTACTCAGCAGGTGCTGGAAGCCGTGAAGGCTTGTTATGGGGTTGAATTAACCGAGAAAGACGTGCAATTACAAGAGACCCGAAAAGAGTTTGCCGGGGATTTAACAGTGGTCGTTTTTCCATTTACCCGATATTCCAGGAAATCGCCGGAAGAGACGGCCAAAGAGCTGGGAGAGTATTTGAAACAAAATATTGAGGAGGTGGAGACTTATAACGTGATCAAGGGATTTTTGAACGTGGTGATTTCTTCGGCTTACTGGATTGAGGTGTTGAATGACGTGTCGAAAGAGGAAAAATACGGCTACGTGAAGAAATCGAGCGGAAAAACGTACATGATCGAGTATTCTTCACCGAACACGAATAAGCCTTTGCATTTAGGACATATCCGGAATAACTTCCTAGGATGGTCGGTATCCGAGATTCAGAAAGCGAACGGACACGAAGTGATTATGGTGAATCTGGTGAACGACCGGGGAATTCATATCTGCAAGAGTATGATTGCGTGGGAGAAGTTTGCTAATGGAGCCACGCCCGAAAGCACGGGAATCAAAGGGGATCATTTCGTGGGCGATTATTACGTGCGTTTTGACAAGGAGTACAAGGCTCAGATCAAGGAGTTGATGGACAAGGGGCGGACGGAAGAGGAGGCGAAGAAAGAGGCCCCGATATTACTGGAAGCTCAGGAGATGTTGCGTAAATGGGAAGCCGGGGATGAACAGGTGGTTTCTTTGTGGCGGACGATGAATGATTGGGTATTGAAAGGTTTTGACGAGACCTATAAGATGATGGGAATTTCGTTTGACAAAGTATATTTCGAGTCGCAGACTTACAAGAAAGGGCGGGATCTCGTGTTGAAGGGATTGGCCGATGGCGTGCTTTATCGGAAAGATACGGGAAGCGTGTGGGCGGATCTGACAGCAGAGGGATTGGATCATAAATTGTTGTTGCGGGATGATGGAACTTCGGTTTACATGACTCAGGATATCGGTACCGCTTACGATCGGTTCAACGAGTTCAACATGGATCAGGAGATTTACGTGGTGGGTAACGAACAGATTTATCATTTTCAGGTATTGTCATTGGTTTGTAAGAAGTTGGGTTTCGATTGGGCCGACAAGATCAAGCATCTTTCTTACGGTATGGTTGAGTTGCCGGAGGGAAAAATGAAATCCCGTGAGGGTACCGTGGTGGATGCCGACGATCTGATTGCCGAAATGATCCACACGGCTCGTACGACGTCCGAGGAATTAGGAAAGTTGGAAGGATACTCGCAAGAGGAAGCCGAGGAGGTGTATCGTAAGGTGGCTTTAGGGGCTTTGAAATATTTTATATTGAAGGTAGACCCGAAAAAGACAATGATGTTTAACCCGAAAGAATCAATTGATTTTAATGGAAACACGGGCCCTTTCATCCAGTATACTTACACGCGGATCAAATCCGTTTTGCGCAAGGCGGGCGAGAGTGGTATTATCATTCTTTTAGCTGATATTCACACGGAATTAACCGAGAAAGAGCAGAACTTGATCAAGTTGATCGCCAAGTTACCTGCCGTGGTGAAAGAGGCGGGTGATAATTATAGTCCGGCTTTACTGGGAAATTACGCGTACGATCTGGCGAAGGAATTTAACCAGTTCTATCATGATTACTCTATATTGAAAGAGGAGAACGAGCAGGTTCGGAATTTACGTCTGTTGCTGGCTTTGCAGTGTAGCGTGGCGATCCAGAGTGCGATGGGGATGTTGGGAATCGAGATGCCGGAGAGAATGTAAGAGGGGTGCCTGCGGCGAGTTACAGGTTACAATTTAAATGAAATGGAAATGAAAAAAATAGAACCGAAGGAAATAGATAAGAACGTGATCCGGTTGATCGGGGAGGATTGGATGTTGGTGGCAGCCGGGAATCGGGAGAAATTTAATATGATGACGGCTAGTTGGGGGTCAATGGGATATTTGTGGAACAAGCCTGTGGTGATGGTGTTCGTGCGTCCGCAACGTTACACGTTCGAGTTCTCGGAGAAGCAGAATGGGTTCACGTTATCATTTTTTGACGAGAAATATCGTAAGGCGTTAAATGTATGCGGTACGGTTTCCGGAAGGGAGGTTGATAAAGTAAAAGAGAGTGGTTTGACACCTTATTTCACGGAGGCGGGGAATCCGGCTTTCGAGGAAGCTGTTTTGGTGTTGGAGTGTAAGAAGTTGTATGGAGACTTTCTGAAAGAAGAGGCATTTGCGGATCAGAAGATCGTGGACAGTCAGTACGGTCAGAAGGATTTTCATAAGATGTACGTGGCAGAGATAGTTAACGCTTGGGTGAAGGAGTAGCCAATGGATTTATGTACTTATCATAGTCATTGTAATTTTTGTGACGGAAAAGCTCCGACAGAGGATTTCGTGAAGGCTGCTATCGAGGCGGGTTTTCACAGTTACGGGATTTCCTCGCATTCGCCGCTTCCGTTCGAGACTCAATGGTCGTTGAGCAAGCGGGAGGTGGAGGCATACCTGTCGGAAATTAAGCGGTTGAAGGAGAAGTATGCCGGAGAAATCGAGCTATACGTGGGGATGGAGATTGACTATCTGAATGACGAGTGGGGGCCTGCTGTCGATTATTTCCAACGGATGCCGTTGGATTATCGCATCGGCTCGGTACATTTGGTTACTGAAGAGCAAACGGGCGAGATCATGGATATGGATGGGAAGTTTGAAGATTTCTCGGAGAATTTGCGCTTGGTGTTTCATGATGATCTGAAGCATCTGGTGAAGTCCTATTTCCGGGCTTCTTCCCGGATGGTGGAATTGGGAGGTTTTGATTTCGTGGCACATCTGGATAAAATATCCATGAACGGTTCTTTGATGGACAGCACGTTGACCGGGCAGGCATGGTATAACCAGTTGTTGTGGGAATACTGCTCGTTGATCGCCGAGAAAGGTGTTATGGTGGAAGTGAACACGAAAGCCTACACGAAGAAGGGGATGATGTTCCCGAACGTGAAGTATTTTAAATGGTTGAAAGAGTTGAATATTCCCGTGATGGTGAATTCCGATGCCCATTTACCTCAATTGGTGAATGATAACCGGGCGTTGGCTTTCGAGTGGTTGCGGGAAGCGGGCATAAAAAGCACGATGCGTTTGCGTCAGGGTGCGTGGGTAGAAGTACCAATAGATAATAACTAAAGTAATGAATAAATTTCTGATTCTATTAGGCGGTTTGTTCGCATTGATGTTCGCCGGGTGTAATTCCGACGGGCCGGAGGATGATTTGATTGATACCCTGGAGAAGGAAAAGATCGCTATTCACCAGTATTTGAGCACGATTACTTCTCCGATTCTTTATATCGAGTATTACAGCGTGCACGGGCAGTTGATCGACACGCTTTATATTTTTAACTATGACAACAGTGGTGAGGTTGCCAAGGACACGGGATGGGTGTTGATGGACTACGAGAAGTTCTTTTTGCAGGGGGATAAATTAGACACGACCGATCCGCAAATAGCTGATTCTTTGATTCCCGTTACGTATGCTTATGGCGGACCTGTTTTTTATCGTTTGGATACGGTGAAAAAATATGATTACGTGGCAGAGGCTTTGCGTCATATCAGCGTTGGAGAAATGGGGGGCGAAATGATTGTACCTTCTATATTGGCGGGAGGAAATTACGGGAATCCTTTGCATTATAAACTGCTTTCTCGTAAGATTGTCATGGATGTGAAAGAGAATGAAGAGAAATTAATACAAGGATATTTAAATCCTCTTGGTGCATTGGAGACTTTTGAAGATTATCCTAATACGGATTTGGTATCGGATACAACAACTTACACCGCTCTTATCGAAAAGGGAACGGGTGACCGGAAAATTCAAACCGGGGATTCGGTTTTGTTGGAGTTTTCTACCGCATTATTGAGGGAGAAAGGTGGGCTACAGTTGGAAATAGGTCGATTTGCCCATGATTCCGTGAAGATTCTATTTAATGATACTTGGCAGAAGCGAAACACGTCGGGGTTGGTGAAAGGGATGCAGCGTTTACAGGAAGGTGATTCAGCCCAGATCGTCGTTCCTTATGGAATGGCTTACGGGGGTGTGGGGACAACTCGCGATATCACGGTCAATGGAACAAAACAAAAACAATATTTGATTCCTCCTCTCACGACCTTGCTTTATGAAATCAGGATTCGTAAGGTCGTTGCCCCGAAAACAGAAGAATAGATTATTTTTATAACAGCTAAATAAAAACGGAAATGAAGAAAAACTATTTAATTATGATGCTTGTCTTGTTGGCAAGCGGTTTCGTCGGGTGTTCCGATGATGATGACAGTTATGATTGGTATGGGGCACATGAGAAAGAAAAGGAAAAATTGGCCGAGTACGTGAAGGATAAAAATCCAAAGCAGCTTTTTGAATATAAAGGGTCGGTCGGAGGAAAAGAATTTGTCGCTAATGCTTATGTGTTTAATTACAAGCAAGAAGGAGTAACGGCTGGGAATGGAGATTTCGTGTTGTATAATTATGTCAGGAAAACACTTGATGGAACAATCTTGGATGCGACTTATCCGAGTGTGGCTGTTGGTAGTGGAGTAACTCCGCTTGTTGCCTTGGGTGGACCTGTTTATATGTTTATGAAAACAAAGGATGATGAAATTGATCCTATGGCCGATGTTTTTGAATATATCCCGGAAGGAACAAAAGCAGAGGCTCTTTATTCTAGTATGACTCCCGGTTTTTGGGGTGGTTCTACTTACTTCTATTATGAGTATACTGTGGAGAAAGTGATTAAGGATATGACCTTGCTGGCTTATGAGAATAAACTGATTGATGACTTTCTGGAGTCTGTTAAGGATGAAATAAAGGGTGATATCATAAAATTGCCTCTGAATGAAGGAAGTGGGAAAGATACGATTACGCAAGTTGCAAAGATACTTGTTGAGTCTGATGATAAAACGCAGGTAGAATTGACGGATAGTGTAACAATACATTTTGATACTTACATTTTGGATGAAATTAACGACAAGAATCGCGTGATTACCGAAATGAAGGAGGATGAGAAAACTACATTATACTTGCCCAGAGTGGAAATAGTGGGTCTTAAACAAGGGATTGCTAAATTGAGAGTCGGGGAAGAGGCTTGTATTCTTGTCCCTTCGGGCATGGGATATAGTTACAATGGATTGAAAGATTATAATGAACAGTATTTGATACCTCCTTATGCAACTCTTTTGTACAAGGTTAAGGTTATATCTACCAAAAAGAATGCTAAGAAAGACTAATCTCCATGATTATTGATTTAGAAAATACCCTAGAACTTGCCGTGACATGGGCAAAGGAAGTGGGAGAGGTACAACGATCCTATTTCCGGGGGGGGCACTTGGATATCGAGACGAAGTCAACGGTGCATGATGTCGTGACGAAGGTGGATAAATTGAGTGAGTCCATGTTGATCGAGCGGATCGGTAAATATTTTCCGGAGTATAGCGTGTTGGGAGAGGAGAGCGGGGAACATGATGCTCATAGTGATTATTTGTGGGTGGTCGACCCATTGGACGGGACGAATAATTACAGCCAGGGATTACCCGTTTATAGCGTGTCTATCGGGCTTCAATATCGGGGAGAGACGTTACTGGGCGTGGTGTACGCTCCTTATCTGGATGAGTTGTACACGGCGATCCGGGGAAAAGGGGCGTTTCTGAACGGGGTGCAGATTCACGTGTCCGATAAAACGGAGCTTGATCGCAGCGTGTTGGCAACGGGATTCCCTTACGACAAGGGAATACATCCCGTGAATAATATCGACAATTTAAGTCGTATCCTGCCGCATCTTCGGGGAATACGGCGTATGGGCTCTGCGGCTTACGATCTTTGTGGCGTGGCAGCCGGGTTCCTAGACGGGTACTGGGAACTGGGACTGAAACTCTGGGACGTGTGTGCTGGTGTGTTAATCGTGCAGGAAGCGGGAGGGCATGTTGAACCTTTCCGGGATGATCGGGGAATTGCCATTATAGCGGCAAATCCACTACTGTTACAAAAGATACGAGATTATATTCAATAAATGGGCAGTAAAGCCCATTTATTCGTTTACGTATTTCCCGTATTAACAAAAGGTATAATTTTTTCTCCATAAGATAGAAAGTTCTTTTTTATTATATACCTTTGTAACAAAGGAGTATTCTTTTATATGGGAATTGATGAGACTCAAATTTTGCGTGGGGTAAATGATAAGGATGAGAAGGCTTGGAAGAGTGTTTTCATCTATTATTATGCTGCCTTATGCTCTTATGCGGATAGAATTATTAAGGATACTGTTGTTGCGGAAGATTTGGTGCAGGAGGTTTTGATGAATGTCTGGAAAAATACCAGAAAGTTTCCCAAGGTGGACGATCTTACTTATTATTTATATCGTTCGACTTATAATCAGGCGATGATGCATTTGCGTCGAGAAAAGTTTCAGGAACGTTACGTGCAGCAATTTTTGCAGGAAGAAAATGTCGAATTCACGGATGAAGAATTTGCCGATACCGTGCGTGAAGAATTAATACGGCAACTATATTTTTATATTGATGAGCTTCCGGAAGAGAGACGGAAGATTATTTTATTGAGTATAAAAGGTCACTCCGGTAACGAAATTGCCGAAGAGTTGGGCATATCCATTAATACGGTAAAAACACAGAAAAGTCGTAGTTTCAAATACTTGCGTGATAAAATGAAGAGTTCTTCCAATTCATTCTGGTTGACCATTTTCCTTTCCTGATAAAAAAATCATTTTTTAAAGAAAAAAATTTCTGTTTTTGTCACACCAAATAAAATGTCGTGCATTTTATAGATGTAATGAATATCGAAATGAAGAGAGATTTTAATAAAATAGTAACCTTGATGCGTAAAGCTTATTCCGAAACATTGCAGGACGGAGAACAGGAGGAGTTTGAAGAGGTGTTGGAGAATAAGGCCTTGCGGGATGTTTATTCCGAAATTGGAGATGATGATTACTTGGAAAAACATTTTGCCCGTTATGAGAAATTCTCTCCGGAGAAAGCGTACGAAACGTTTAGATTGAATCAGCGTAAAAGTAGATTCCGGTTAATTTTACGGCGGGTATCTGTTGCGGCTTGTTTTATTCTGCCGTTATTGGGTGCGGGTATGTGGATGTTGTTACAGAAAGAACAAGTGGAAAGTCCGGTTGTACTGGCGAAAAAGGAGAATGTGCAGTTGAAATTGTCAGATGGAAGGATTGTAAATGTATCCACGGGAAACGAGAACGAGATTCAGGAGCAGGGTGGTTTAAAAGTTCGGTTGGAAAATGGACAACTGTCATATAAACAAGATTCGGTTGGTAAATCCGAGTTAGTGTATAATGAATTGATTGTACCCCAAGGAGGAGAGTGTTACGTGGTTCTAGATGACGGGACGCGGGTCTGGGTGAATGCCGGAAGCCGGATAAAATATCCGGTACGTTTTTCCGGGAAAGAACGAGTTGTGACAGTAAAGGGAGAGGCTTATTTTGACGTGACGAAAGACGGTCGTCCTTTTGTTGTCGAGACGAATTTAGGCAAAGTGAATGTGCTGGGGACTTCTTTCGGGGTGATGGCGTATGAAAACGAGGCAGTATTGACCACGCTGGTATCCGGGAAGGTGATGTTCACGGGTAAAGAGGGTAAATCAGTCGTGCTCGCTCCGGGAGAGCAGGCCGTGGTCTCTTTGGCGGGAACCTTGACAAAACGGGAGGTGAACGTGGAGGAGTATGTCGGTTGGAAAGATGGTTGGTATATATTCAAGGAAAAACGTCTGGAAGACGTGATGCACACGTTGTCAAGGTGGTATGATGTTTCGGTGTTCTACCAGAATCCGAAAGTAAAAGATATCCGGTTTTCGGGTAACTTGAAACGATACGATTCTATCCGTATTTTCCTGGAAGTCCTTGCCGGTTCGGAAGAAGTGAAATATAAAATAGATGGAAATGTGGTGATCCTTTATGAATAAAAAGAAACACGGGCAACAAATTTCCTAGGTCTGGTGTCCGTGCTCTAGTGTATTATCATTTAAATACTTTACAAAGTTATGAAAAAAAAGGAACGATTAAGGTTCTGGGACCTTATTATGTGTAAAAAAAAGACTTGGTTGATTATGAAATTAACATGTATTCTAGTTGTCGTATTCAATTTGAATGTTTGTGCGGTGGCATTTTCACAGAGTAAGATTTCATTGGATTTGAAGAATGCTACGATCGAGGAGTTTATCGCCGCGATGAAAGAACAAACGGGAACACAGTTTTTGTATAATTCTTCTTTGATGCAGGTGCACGAGTTGATCACGGTAAACGTGATGGACGAGGAGTTAAAGGAGGTGTTGGATCAGGTTTTGTTACCGTTAAAACTGACATATGAATTTATTAATGATGTGGTCGTGATCAAGCGTCTATCACAGGTAGTTCCGGATAACAAGTGGGTGCTGAAAGGAAAAGTGACAGATCACAAGGGGAGCCCTCTGCCTGGTGTGACCATACGTTTGAAAGGGACGACTATCGGGGTGTCCTCAAATATAGAGGGGCTTTTCTCTCTGGAAGTAAAAAAAGCCGTGGATACATTAGTTGTCTCTTTTATCGGGATGAAAACACAACTTGTTCCGGTGAATAAAGAAAAGAATGATTACGTGATCAAACTGGAAGAAGAGGTGCTGGCCATGGACGAGGTGGTTGTGGTATCTACCGGTTATCAGGATATTGATAAACGAAGGCTCACGAGTGCAATCACTACTCTAAAAATGGATGATATAAAAGTTGCGGGATTATCTTCTGTTGATAAAATGCTGGAAGGGCATGTTCCGGGAATGATTTTCATGCAGAATTCGGGACAAGCGGGAGCCGCACCCAAGGTACGTATCCGGGGTACATCAACGGTATTAGGTAATCAGGAACCTTTGTGGGTAGTGGACGGTATTGTTCAGAGTGATCCGGTGAACGTGGACCCGTCACAGTTAAATGATCTGGATTTCGTGAATTTGTTGGGGAATGCTATTTCCGGATTGAACCCGGATGATATCGAGCAAATAGACGTGTTGAAAGATGCTGCCGCCACGGCGATTTATGGCGTTCGTGCAGCTAACGGGGTAATCGTGATCACGACGAAGAAAGGAAAAGTGGGAGCTCCCTCGATAACTTATTCTTTGTCGGGAACGGTGAATATTCGCCCTTATTATTCCGATCAGGGTATTTATTTGATGAACTCTCAGGAGAGAGTTGACGTTTCACGGGAGATGTTTAACCGGGGGATGGAGTTCAAGAATATCACGAACTGGATCGGATATGAGGCTGCCTATCTGGATTACAAGTCCGGTATTACGGATTTTAATACCTTTAATAATTTGGCTAATTATTATGAAACGGTAAACACGGATTGGTTTGACATCTTGTGTGAGAATTCGTTTTCGAATAAACATACTTTGAGCGTGAGCGGTGGTTCTGCTAATTTACGTTACTATGCATCCGTGGGTTATAACGACGAGAAGGGTGTCATCAAGAAAGAGTTGAATCGAAATTACACGACTTCTATTAAACTGAATGGTAATTACGATCGGGTGTCTTTTCAATTCGGTCTTCAGGGTAATTCGAATAAAAGAAAGTATACTCCTTCAACGAATGGCATCAATATAATTTCGTATGCCTACGAGACTAGCCGGGCTATTCCTGCATACAATCCGGATGGTTCGAAATATTTCTATATGAAAGGAAATACGGCTATTAATTCATATTTATTTAACATGGAGAACGAGATGGAGACCACTCGTCAGGAGATGAATAGTGCCACCTTCACGTTAAATGCGAATGTGAAATACAAGATATTACAGGAATTGTCGGCAGAGGGGACATTTGCTTACACGGTGGGAAATACGAATCAGGAAACGGTGTATGAAGAAGGATCTTATTATATTGCGGGAGAGAAAAAAGGAGGAGCTGGAGATGCTTCGTCTACTTGTCCTATTGGAGGTGAATTGCAGGAATCAACCACTCGGTTGCGTTCTTATACCGCCCGTTTGCAGTTGAATTATAATTCGCTTTTTGCAGATAAACACGCTCTGAATGTGGTTTTGGGAGGTGAGGTTTCTTCTAAAGAATACAATGGCGTGAGTACAAAACATCGCGGATATTATCCTGATCGCGGAAAAACGTTCGGGACGATCACGGAAGAACTGTTGGCTCAGCCGGAATACAAAGGGTATCGCGGATGGTTAGCTGCAAATTCGAGAGCCACGATCACGGATCAATTGACGAACTTGGCTTCAGCTTATTTCACGATAACGTATACTTACGATAATCGTTATACGATCAATTTCAATACCCGTATGGATGGTTCCAATCAATTCGGGAGTCGTAGTAATGAAAAATTATTACCGATCTGGTCTGTTTCCGGTAGGTGGGATATCGCCAGGGATTTCTTTAGAGATAATGCCAACGTGAACGAATTATCGTTGAAGCTTTCTTATGGTAAACAAGGAAATATGTTGGATAATCAGACTTCTCGTATGATTATTGCGAAGGGAGCGTTAAATTCTTGGTATCAGGAATTCTCTTCTACAATCAGCCATTATCCCAATCCTGATTTGCGTTGGGAGAAGACTTCTTCTTATAATGCCGAACTAAGTTTTTCTTTGTTGAAAAATAAGATAGGGGGAACTGTTTCTTATTATTACAAGCATACAGACGATGCGTTCTTAACTAAAAAGGTGTCAGATATTAATGGGGTTACCAGTTACGTGGTTAATAAAGGAGAGATTTCTAATCAAGGTGTGGAAGTGACGTTGAAATTCGTGCCTATCGACCGTAAAGTGGATGCTTCCGGTAAACAAGGTTTCGTGTGGCGTTTTGATCCCCAGATTGGTCAGGTGGTCAACAAATTGATAAGTAAAGCTATTGACAACCGGTCCAATACATTGCGTGATGAAGTGTCTTATACCGATTATTTGAGTGGTAACGTGGAATTGGTTAACAAGCCCTTGAATACATTCTTTTCTTATCGTTTCAAAGGTTTGAGTTCAGAGGACGGTAGCCCGATTTTTTACGGGACTGAAGAAGAATTCAAAGATGAATTGCACGAGCGCTATCGGAATATGGAGGAAGAAGAGGTTTGGATGGAAGTGTTAAAGGAATCGGGTACTCGTGTTCCGGTATTGCAGGGGGGTATTTCTAACTATTTGGGATACCGTCAATTCGGGCTTTCTTTCAATCTGGCGTATAGCTTGGGTAATAAGATTCGTTTGTTAAAATTGTGTGGCGATAATAATATTCGTCCTTATCCGGAAAAGAATATGCGAAGAGAGTTTGTCAAACGCTGGCAGCGCCCAGGGGATGAAACAAAAACGAATATTCCGAGTTTGGTCGCTTCCGATAACGTGAGATTACCCTGGTGGTCACAAAATGAATATAATAGTACGAATCCGAATAAGTTTGCCGGTAGTGATATTTATCAGATGTATGATATGTCGGATCTTCGTGTGGTGAGTGGAGATTATCTGAAATTACAATCTTTGTCATTCCGTTATAATGTGCATGATGTTTTCTGTAAAAAAATGGGAATTAAATCGGCATATATCAGCGTGACCGGAACAAATTTATTTACGATTGCAAATAAAAAGCTGAAAGGTCAGGATGTGACCCAATCAGGAGCTTCGCCTTCCGTGAATTTGTCTGTCCGTCCAAATTATTCTTTGACTTTAAATGTAACGTTTTAATTAGATCGTGAACAATGAAAAATAGAATCACACATATTGGTATTCTCGTGTTGATCCTGCTTGCGTGTGTTGCTTGCGGGGATTTTCTGGAGGAAAGGTCTCAAAATATGGCTTACGTGGAAAACGTGAGCGATCTGGATGAGCTATTGATCGGGGAAGCTTATTTGTCCGGGGGGTTGACGATGGATTCCATTGATGCCGACCTCATAAGTAACTGGGCATCTATCCTTAGTGTTTCCTCTGTCAATCGTGTATATTTCCCTTACATTCATATTCTGGATGATGATTCCGAGGAGTATGTGTCAGGAGGATATATGGGAACTACGGAGAAAAACTATCTTCGAATGAAGGGTGAACGCTTGCATACCTGGCAGGCCGATCCGTTCTACGATTCGGAAATGCTTGAGATTAAGGATTTGAACTGGAGTGATTATTACAAAAGAATCGCCGCATTGAATTCTATTATCTTTCAGGTTGGCGAGTTACGCGGAGGGGAAGACGACAAGGATTTATGCAACCGGGTGGAGGGAGAAGCTTATTTTCTGCGTGCTCAGTGCTATTTCTGGTTGGCTAACTTGTACGCTCGTCCTTATTGTAAGGCGACGGCTGATACAGATCCTTGTATTCCGCTAAAGACCTCTGAGGTGGTGGAGGATCGTTATTTCGCAAGAGATCCTATGGCTGACGTGTATGGACAAATGGTAGAGGATTTGCAACATGCCATTACCTCTTTGCGCGGAATTCCACAAACAACGAAATATCGTACTAATCAAGCGGCTGCTTTTGCTTTGTTGAGTCGGGTTTATCTTTACATGGAAGAGTATGAACAAGCTATTGCTTGTGCCGATAGCGTGCTGAAAAAGGATTACAAGTTGTTGGATCTCAATGATTATAAAAGAGGAAATAGTGCTGTCTATGTTAATTCTCCGGAAACTATTTTCACGCATGGTCCCAATATTATGGCCATCATTCATGCCCCGGCGATTAGATATACTGCGGCGATCTACAGGACTTCAACCTTTACCTCTTCTTCTGATTTGATGGAGTGTTTTGATGCAACGGATTTGAGAAGGACAGCTTTCTTCATTCAACGCGCCTCTCCGGCCGAGGGATATCGTTGCGTGAAAACGCGTTTCGATATTGATGAAGTTTCGGACATCATGGCTATCCGTTTACCGGAGGTTTATTTGAACAAGGCCGAGGCTCAGGCTTTAGCCGGTATGGACGATCAGGCCCGTATCACGATACAGGAACTTAGAGCTAAACGTTTCCGTGCTGCCGATTTGAATCCGGTAACGGAAAGCGGTGAAGCTTTGGTCAATTTTATTCGTGACGAGCGTCGTCGGGAACTCTGCTACGAGGGGCATCGTTGGTTTGATCTGCGGCGTTATGCGGTTAACAGTGTTTATCCTTTCACGAAAAGTATCGAACACGTTTCACTTGAGGTTGTTAATAATACCCAAATAACGGTGCGTGGAAAATACGTGCTAAAGCCCTACCCGGAGGATATTGCTGCATACATGTTGCCCATTCCTTCCAGTGCGATCGACTTCAATAATGGAATGTTGGTCAACGAGGTCCGGAATAATAGAGAAATAATTAACGAGTAAAACGAAATATGATGAAAAATATACTGCTATATATAATGGCATTTTCTAGCCTCTTGGTAGCTTGTGACTCGGAAAGTGATTTGAAGCCTTCCGGGGCAGAGCGGAATTGGTTGGTGGTTGAGGATAGTGACGTTCCGGTTGATCATGAGCGTTATTTGATCTTTAAAGAGACGGGTATTCCTATTTATTATAATGACACGATTGGTAGTGAGGAGCGTTATTCCTTGTCTGCCAGAGAGTGGTATACTTATTACGAGAAATTGCAAGTGTTCTATAACCCCGGTGGAGCGACTCCTTCCTGGACGACTTCTAATTATCAAGTAGTGGCTAATCCGGAGGATGTTTTGCCCGTGCTTGAATTCCTGAAAGCAGAAGTGTTGAATGCTATTCCGAAGGATATGTATATTGCTAGTATCTTGTTGGTTGATACTTTGAACAGTACATCTGGGACACTTGCTCATAAAGGTTTTAATACGGTTGTACTTAGTGAGGTAAAAGACTTTGCGGCAATGACCGATGGCGAAAAAAAGGTTTATCGGGGAGCCGCATTAAGATGTTTGGTAGCCGGTTCGTTGGTTGCCACGGAAGGGGATTGGTTGGAGGAGAATTTTTACGAGTTATCGTATGCCACGAATCCAAACAATATTGATTATATCTACTCCACGGCCTCTAGGTCGACGATGGTTTATCGGGCTGCTCAAGGGTATCCGCTAGAAGAGCAGAGGCTTGCGACCTTAGGTTTTATCGGGACGAAGACGAAGCCTACCGGTACGGATGAAAGAATGTGGTATGTTCCGGAAAAACAGCAGGATGTGAGTCAGTTTTGCGAGGCTATTTTTGCCTATACCGAAGCGGAATTCATTGCCCTACATGGGAATGCTCCGGTGGTTATGGAAAAATTTTATGTCTTGAGAGATAAGATAAAAGAATACGGTTTCACGTTCGAGTAATATTCTGAATAAAAGGTTTGCGAGATAGGTAAGAAGGATGTCTAACAAACTATTTAAGAACTACCACCCCTAACCCCTCCTTACACGGGAGGGGAAGCTACTTGGTAATCAACTTTCCCCCTGTGTAAGGGGGAACCGGAGGGGGTAGTGATTTTGTAGGAAAGGGACTTGTTAAACACCTTCCTTACCCCTCTCATGCGCCTTGACGAAAAATATCTGTTGTCAATATTTGTTTGTAAATCAATGTAATATGTAAAAGTATGAAATCAAGTATGAAGTTTTGGGTATTGTTATTGTGTGGGCTGTTTGTCTTCCAGTTGGCAGATGGTACGGAGCGTAAAAAAAAGAGTAACAAGAAAAAAGAACAGGCGAAAGTCGTGGTTGATAGTTCTAAAATCGCTCCTAAGGGGATACCTTCGGTAGCTGATTTTATTAAACCTTCGGCAGGCAAGCACGTCGGGATGTTCAATATCTACGAACAGGATGATCGGTATTTCATGGAAGTGCCGGATAAGTTTCTGGGACGGGATATTCTGGTATTCATCTCTTTGGTGAAAGGTTCTGCACAAGAAGCCAGAAGTCGGAATGATATGTATGGATTCGGGGGAGATGCCCTAAGTAATAAAGTGATTCGTTTCGAGAAAGGACCTAAGAATAAATTGTTTCTGCAAGAACCGATTTTTACAACCGGGATGCCGGATGCCACTTCGGAAATGCGTGGGGCTGTGGAGGCAGCCAGTATGATGCCGTTGGCAGCAGGTTTTGACGTGAAAGCTAAGACCGATAGCTCGGTGTTAGTCGATATCACTGATATGTATAAATCTGATCATGCTTATTTTTCCTTGAAAGGGGCGGCTGAAATGTTAAATTTGGGTGCATACCAGGCTGACAAGTCTTACCCGACTGAAATAAGCACGTTCGAGAACAACGTGATTTTCCGTTCCGTGCGGAGTTATGCTCAGGGAAAAGCCCCGAAGAATAACCCGAAAGCGAAATTGAATCCCACGACGTGGGAGGTGGCAGCTTCTTGGTATTTATTGCCGGAGGAACCCATGCGTCCCCGTTACTATGACGATCGGGTGGGATACTTTGCTTACGGTTTGACAGATTACACGAAGAATCCCACGAAAGCGGAAAGAGTGTATATCGTGAGTCGTTGGCGTTTGGAGCCGAAACCGGAAGACATGGAGAAGTTCAAAAAAGGGGAACTGGTAGAACCGGCAAAACCGATCGTGTTCTACGTGGATCGGAATACCCCGGCGTATTTGCAACCTTACGTGATGGCTGCCGTGGAGAGTTGGCAACCCGCTTTCGAGCAGGTGGGATTTAAAAATGCAATCCAGGCTAAACTGGTGCCTACCCCGGAAGAAGATCCTGATTTTTCGATAGAGGACGCTCGTTATTCCGTGATTTCTTACAAGGCTTCACCGATGCCGAATGCTTACGGCCCTCATGTGGCAGACCCTCGTTCGGGAGAGATCATTTGTTCACACGTGGGATTGTTCCACAGCGTGTTGAGCTTGGTACAATCTTGGTACTTCACCCAGACGGCCGCTGTTAATCCGATTGCTCGTAAATTCCCGTATGATAATGAATTGACCGGAAAATTGATCAAATATATCGTGGCACACGAGGTTGGACATACCTTGGGGTTACGTCACAACTTCGCGAGTAGCTGGACTTGTTCGTTAGCTGATATTCGTAATCGCGACTTTGTAAAGAAATATGGACACACTCCTTCTATCATGGATTACGCGCGTTTCAATTATGCCGCTCAACCGGAAGACAACATTGACCCGGAGGATTTGATCCCGCGTATCGGGGAGTACGACGAATTCGCTATCGAGTGGGGGTATCGTTATTTTGGAGACACGAAGACTATTGATGAAGAACAAAAATATTTGAGAGAGTGGGTGACTGCTCAACGGAAAGCAAATCCGAGAGTGTTCTTCGGTACGGAAACCGACAAATGGGATCCTCGTTTCCAATCAGAAGATTTGAGTGATGATGCTATTGCTGCCAACGAGTTGGGGATGCGCAACTTGAAGATGATCATGGAGAACCTTGAATCGTGGACGGCAGAGGTGGATGATGAGAATTACGCCTTGATGAAAGAGTTGTACAACGCTGTACTCGGGCAATATTTACGTTACGTGATGCATGCGATGAAATATGTGGGTGGACGTTATTCCGATGCTGCCTTGCGTTCCGAGGGGATGAGCAAATTTACTCCCGTGGAAAAAGAGAAACAACAAGCTGCGATGGCGTTCTTGAAGAAATATTTCTTCCAGGAAGTGCCTTGGTTGTATAATTGTCGGGTATCTCAACTTGTAAGTGATAATATTGATGTTTACATTTCCAGAGTAACGAGTAAATTGATGCCGATGGTCATGACCGAGATTACGAATATGTTGAAAGACGAGGAGTATAATGGCAACAAGGCATATACGGTTCAGAATCTCATGGATGATTTGTATGACGGTATTTGGAAATGTATGAATACCAAGAATAAATTATCGGCTCACGAGCGGATGGTGCAGAATGCTTACTTGTTTGTCGCTTCGGTTATCGTGGAGGATGGACCTATAGATGTGGCTCCGGAAATGACAGATATGTACGCTGTTCAGTTGGAGAAAATTGGTACTCAAGCAAAGAAAAGGGCTGCCGTGACGACCGATTCGATAACCAAAACTCATTTATCGGGTATTGCTCGTAAGATCGAGGAGATTTTGAGTGGGGAGAACTACGCTAAAGTGGTGAAATAGTATCGTGAAAGTTAAGTATGAAAATCATGAATAGATATAATTATATTATAATACTTCTGGTGGTTTGTATGCCTTTCTTTTCCTTGGCGCAGGAGAAGGAAAAGCCGGGAGCGAGAAAAAAAGCCCCGATGACCTACGAGGCGTTTTTCAAGAAGGAGATGAAGAAGGTGGAAGGTACTTTTCCTGTGTATCAGGATGTGAAGAAATGCTACTTGGAGATACCTGCCGCCTCTATCGGGAAAGATTTGTTGGTGAGTGGTGTAATCACGAAAGGAGAGTATAAAGGCAATGTTTCTTCCGTGACCAGCGTGTTGGTGTTCAACGTGGGACAAAACAATCAATTGGAAGTGAAACAACAGATTTGTTCCGATCGGGCGAGTGGTGATATGGCGGGAGCCGTGGAGGCAGCGGCATTGAAGCCCGTGCTGTTCTCTTATCCGATCGTGGCTTACGGGAAGGACAAGCAGGGATACATTATTGATATTACGTCAGACGTGAATGCCACGGGTAAGTTATTCGCTTTCTCGAATCAAAATCAGATAAATGCTCCTGCGGCAGACCGTTCTTTTTTGGATAGCGTGCAGGTGATCAACAATGGAGTGAAATTCATGTCATTACATGCCCAGTCTGCTTTTATTCCGGGAATGTTAGGAAGACCTGGAATAGATAAACATAGCGTGGCTTGGATTGAATGGAGCGTGCAACAATTGCCGGAACGTACGATAGCAGAACGTCATGTGGATTCCCGGATCGGGTATGATGTGATTTCTTATAATGATTACGATGAAAATCCTAACGGGGTGAAAAAGCAAACTATCATTAAACGTTGGAATTTGCAAATCAAACCCGAGGATGTTGAAAAATACAAACGGGGCGAACTGGTAGAGCCGGTCAATCCGATCCGTGTGTATTTTGACGGAACGTTCAGTGCTACCTTGCGGGAATCTGCTTCCCGGGGTGTAGAGGAGTGGAATCGTTGCTTCGAGCAAGCCGGTTTCAAAAACGTGTTGCAGGTACAGGTCGGGGAACCGGAAGTGGGTATCGCCTATCATCAGATCGTGTATTCCTATATTCTAGGTGCTTCGCGACAAACGGTTATCTGTGACACGAGAACCGGGGAAATTTTAAGTGCAAGCGTTTGTTTGTCCAATCAGGAGTGGAATGACAATTCGGATGCCTATACTATGCAATTGGGTGGTTACGAACCGAAAGTATTTACCGATTCGTTGCCCACTCTGTATGCTGAATATTATCGTTATCGCACGTCCAATACGTTGGGACAGGTATTAGGATTGTTTTCTAACCTAACCGGAAGTATGGCTTTCACGACGAAACAATTGCGGGATGCCGCTTGGGTGCGGGAGAACGGGATTTCCTCCTCCGTGACGGATGGATGTATCTTTAACTTCGTGGCACAACCCGGTGACGGGATGAGTTTGCGTGATCTTACCTCAAAGGCTTCCGTGTATGACCGTTGGGCTATCGAGTGGGGGTATCGTCAGTTTCCCGGAATGGACGCTGCTGCCGAGAAAGCGGCATTGCGGGCTATCGCCGAAAGAGCAAAAGGTAATCCGGCATTGTATTACGCGCCGATGAAGAGTTTCGGTTATCGGGTGAATCCTAATGATCTAGGACAAGATAAATTGCAAGCCGCCTTGTTGGGACTTGAAAATCTGAAACGTATTTCATCCCAGATAGAAAAGATTGCCGATCAACAGGACCGGGAAGATAATTGGGTGCGTTATGCCGAATTGGTAAGTGCATTCAGAAGTCAGTATATTGATTACGTGAAGGTGGCATTGGATTACATTGAGAATAATTGGTATGAACCGGTTATCGCCGGATATAACGAAGAGCGCGTAAACTATTTGCCTAAAGCTCAAAAGAAAGAGATGGATCAATTCATTTCCAAGTATATATTCGGAGAGGCTCCGGCTTGGTTGGAGAATCCGGACGTGGAGCATGTACATGGGGCTACAGTTTCATTAGGAATGAATCAGTTGTACATGTATACGGCAAAGAACTTATTGGAGTTTACCCGTTTGATGCGTCTTATGGAGGCTCAGGAAAAAGTGGGTGATAAGGCTTATACCTTGGAAGACTTGTTTGCTTTGATTGATCGTGGTGTATTCTTGAATTACAGTACATCAAAGCCCGTGGGAATTTCTCGTGCCCGGTTACAACACAATATTGTCAAAGAGTTTTTGACGGCTTGTTTGAAATTGAACGTGACCGGAAGAATGGATCAACTTTGTTTCTATTTACAGGATCGTGCCGAGATGATGACGAAAAAGTTTGACGAGTTGGCACGCACGCATGCGGATGCGAAGACTCGTCAGTATTACAAGGGGTTGGCCGTGACGATGAAAGTGAAATGGAATATCGTGGAGAATGCAGCTAAGACGGCGATAAAAAAATAATGTATTGTCATTATGAGAATATTGAAATTCATATTATGGATATATTGCTTTTCTCTCGCACTGTACGGGTGCGAGAGAAAGCAAACCTCCACGCTTTCTTTCAATATCCAAGATTACGATGGGACGACTCCCAAGGTGATTTTGGGCTATTTGAATCAAGCCGTGACGATTGATTCCCTGACGGGAAAAGGGAAGATCGAGTTCAGTCTTTCACAGCCCTCTTTTGCAACTATTCAGATTCGGAAATACGATAAGAGGTTGATATACCTCGAACCGGGCAATGATTTATCCGTGAGCTATAGTTTGAAAGAGGGAGAGAAAAAGGTATCTTTTACGGGAGACCTTGCCACGCAGAACGAGTTCTTGCAGCGGAATGACGTGTATGTCTTTCCCCGGTTCAATCCGGCAGAAAAAGATTTAGGTCGGATTGTAGGGAATATGGATTCTTTGATGCAAATCAATCGGCAGAAGTTGGAGGAATTTTCTTTTCCGAAGGCATTCAGTACGCTGGAAAATAAGCGTTTAACGGCAAATGCCTTGTTGCAATTGACCCGGATGCCTACTATTGATCAGGCTTTGTACTTGCAGACAATGAAGGAGCGATTCGTGCAGGATTCTACTTACATGACGATTCCCGTTTACTTGGAGTTTTTGGATCAGTACGTTATTCGGCGTTTGCCGCAACTGACGGGTGATTCGTCTCTTGATGAACCGGATCGGAAAGTTGCCGTGATCCTTGATAATGTGACAGATGCCAGCGTTCGGTCTTACCTGATAGATTTGGTCTTGTTCTCGACATCGGAGCTGGGAGACCCTAAGTACAAGGAACTCTATCTGCAGCATGTCAAAACCCCGGAACGTTTGGCCGCGTTTGCCGAGGCTTGTAAGAAAAGCGAGCGAATTATGCCGGGGAATCCCTGTCCGGATTTTACCTTTCGGGATATTAACGACCGGGCTGTGTCACTGGCTGATTTGAAGGGGAAATACGTGTATATGGATATTTGGGCGACTTGGTGCGGTCCTTGCAAGTGGGAAATGAAGTTTTTGCCGGAATTGGAAGAACGGTTGGCGGGTAAAGATATCACTTTTGTTAGTCTATCAATAGACCAGAATAAGGATATCAAAAAATGGAAACAGATGGTTGCAGATATGCAATTAAAAGGCGTGCAGTTGCATTTGGGTGAAAACTGGACGTGGTTGAAGAACTTCATGCCCGCATCCTTGTCCGTGCCTCGGTTTATCCTGTTGGATCGGGAAGGAAAGATCGTGACGGCGAATATGACTCGTCCGTCCGATAAAGAAACTTTGAAGAAACTTGAATCTTTATTACAATAAAAAATGATGAATAGAATTATACTGGGGTTGGTATTTTTACTTTCTTGCTCGGGAGCCGTGAAGGCTCAGGAACAAAATTCAGAGGGGATGCGTTTCTTCGAGGGGACCTTTGAAGAAGCCCTCCAACTGGCAAAGAAAGAGAATAAGCTAATCTTTATGGATTGTTACGGTCCGTGGTGCGGTCCGTGTGCCCAGATGGTACGGTTGATCTTTCCCTTGAAAGAGGTGGGAGATTTCTACAATGAGCATTTCATTAACATGAAACGAGACATGGAAAAGGGGGAGGGAAAAACTTTGTGTAAACGTTACAATGTGGTTTCTTATCCCACGTGGTTATTTATAAACGACAAGGGATATGTCGTGCTGTCAAGCAGTGGGTTCAAGAAAGTCGAAGAGTTTCTCGCCATGGGAAAAGAGGCCCTGAACAGTTCACGGGTAGGGGATGAAGAACGTTTCCTGGGTGGGGAACGGGAAGAGACTTTTGTGAAAAAATACCTGAATGATCTATTGAAAATGCGTCAGGCAGATAAAATGGAACAGGGCTTGGAAAAACTTGCGGAAGAACAAGGGGGAAAAATCCTGGATGATGCTGACTACTGGAAAGTATACGTCGTATCCGGAAGTAACTTAGATTCCCCGTTAGCCATGTATTTGGTGGAAGAACGGGAACGTCTGTACAAATTGTACGGGGAAGAAGATGTGAACCAGAAAATCCGGAACCTGTACGCCAGCATACCGCGTGTATTTTCCTTGTGTGACGCTGGAGCAAAAGACTCGAAAGTGTTGAATAAAGAGAAATTCGAGGCTCACGTGCAGTTGATGAAATCGAGGAAAGTACCGGATTACAAGGGGCTGAAGAATGAAATTCTTTTCATCGTGGAACTTTGGAATAAAGAGTACGATAAGGCTTACGCCTTAGGCGAGAAAAACTTGAAAAAAGCCGGAGCCCGCCAATTGTGTAACTGGGCGGCTCTTGGTGAACGCCTGATGCGGGATGAAGTTGCGCGGAAGCAACTTATCCCTTGGATCGACCGGGCGTTGAAGTTGAATGATGAGGCGGAATTCAAGAAAGAGTGTCAGGAAATCCGCCACGATTTGGAAACATCTAGTCATCCTTCATTCAAGAGTAAAAGAAAGAGCATCCCGGTGAGGGGGTATCAATATTAAAAAACTTCTATGAAAAAGGTATTGTTGGGGATCATACTATTCATGTTTGTCGTGTCGCTTTTCGGACAACAGAAAGCGAACTACAGGTTGGCGGATAAATTTTTTATTACCAAGATGGGGAACATCGTGCCCTCTCGTGACGTGAAACCCGGTTTCTTGAAGGATAGCGATAAATTCTGGTATACCTACAAGACGTGCGAGGGGAAAAATTACTATTTCGTGGACCCGAAAAGTGGTAAACGGCAAATGTTGTTTGATCCGGTAAGGTTGGCCGAACAGCTTGGTGAAATCACAAACAAGGCTTACAATAGTAAAGATATAAATATCGTTCCCTCGTTTACAGAAGAGGGAAAAAACTTCCGTTTTCAACTGGAAGGAAAGACAATAGAGTACAGCCTGGCAAGCGGTAAATGCCGTGTTGTTCCGAAAGAAGAGTTAGAAAAAAATGCTTTGCCAAAAAAGACAGGTAACGGGATTTCTTCTGTCTATTCGTTGTCTCCAGACAAGTCTTTGATCGTGTACACCAAGGATCATAATCTTTGGTTGAAGAAAAGTGAAGAGCCGGATTCATTGTCCGTGCAGTTAACCTCTGACGGCTGCCGGGACTTCTCGTACTCCGATGATGACGAGGGGGAAAATGCGAGGGTATTCACGACCAAGGCTCGCTGGATCAAAGGGCAAAATCGTTTGTACGTGTTGCGTGTGGATAAACGGGAGGTCGGAACACTTCCGGTGGTGGAAACACTTTCTGGTCGTCCGCGGTTGTTGAAAAGCTCGTTCGGTTCATCCAAATACATGATGCCGGGGGATAAAGCCGTGTTACATTTCGAATTGTCATTCATTGACGCGGAGAGTCGTGTTGTCACGAAAGTGAATTTGGACAAATGGCGCGATCAGAAGGTGCAACTACTTCACGTGTCGGCCGACAACCATTATCTCTACATTCAACGTACCAAACGTACCTGTGACGAGCTGGACCTCTGTAAGGTGGATACTTATACCGGAGAGGTAACCGTGATTCTGCATGAGACGTGTAAGCCTTATATCAACGACCGGATGCAAGCCATCATGTTCCTGAATGACGATCAGGAATTCCTGTGGTGGTCGGAACGCACGGGATGGGGGCATTATTATCTCTATTCCTCGGATGGGACCTTCCGGCGTGCCGTGACTTCCGGGGCTTGGACAGCGGGAGAGATCATGCGGATCGACTCTGTTAAACGGGAACTCTACGTGCTGGGATACGGCCGGGAAGAGAATCGTCATCCTTACTATGCTCACCTGTACAAGGCGAGTCTCGACAAGGTAGGAACGGTAAAACTTCTGACTCCCGAGGATGCTAACCACAAGGTAACAATGTCTCCTTCCGGGAAATATTTCATTGACACCTACTCCCGTGTCGACTTGGCTCCTCATTCTATACTCCGCGATAAAAACGGGAAACTGGTTTGCGAGTTGGCCGAGGCCGATTTGACCGCTCTTTACGCCACGGGATGGAAAATGCCAGAACGTTTCATGGTGAAGGCGGCCGATGGGGTGACCGATTTGTACGGGGTGATGTGGAAACCTTTTGATTTCGATTCTACTCGTCATTATCCGATCATATCCTACGTGTACCCGGGGCCTCAGCAAGATGCTTTGCCTGTTGATTTCACCATCACGGGGAATGATAATTGTGCCCTTGCGCAAGTAGGTTTCATCGTGGTCACCATCGGTCACCGGGGAGGAACACCTATCCGGGGACATTATTACAGCACCTTCGGTTTTGGAAACCTGCGCGATTACCCACTTGCCGATAACAAGTTTGCCTTGGAACAACTGGCCGATCGTCACCCCTTCGTGGATATCAGCCGGGTAGGCATCTTCGGGCATTCCGGGGGAGCCTTTATGTCAGTAGCGGCATTATGTACCTATCCTGACTTTTACAAGGCGGCCGTGGCCACTTCCGGTAATCACGACAATAATATTTACAATCAGGCTTGGGGAGAGACTTTTCACGGCGTTCGTGAGGAGGTTAAAGGCAAGGACACCGTGTTCACGGTGAAGATACCCACGAACATGGAGTTGGCCAAAAACCTGAAAGGACACCTGTTGATTGTTACCGGGGAAGTGGACAACAATGTTCATCCGGCCCATACCTATCGCATGGTGGATGCCCTGCTGAAAGCTGGTAAGCATTTCGAAATGTATGTCCTGCCGGGGCAACAACACATGTACAAGGGAGCCGCCGACGTGTTTATGCGTCGCAAATTGTGGTTTCATTTTGCCAAACACCTTTTGGGGGATTACTCGGCCGAGAGTTTTTCCGATATGGAAGAGTTTAATCAATTGAAATAGAAATAATATGATCAATAAATTAGTTTTTCTGTTTGTGTTTTCGATGATACTGGCGGGATGTCAATCCCGCCGGACCATCGTGTCGTTAACTTCCCCGGACATGCAAATCTCCGGGGCCGGGTTAAGAATAGGAGATCGGTTCATTGAGATACCGGGTGACAGTACGAATACAGTACGTTTTGAACTGGACGATGTCCCGACGGGGTACGCTGTGCTTCAGTTCGGGAATAGCCAGAAAATGATTTTCGTGGAGCGTGGGAAGGATTTGACGGTTTGTTTCAAGCGGACCGTGCAGCCTAATGCTTCTCGTTATAATTTTGAAGGGGAAGGAGCCCCGGAAAACCGTTACATGGATCGACAATCGCGATTGTCGATGATATTCATGAAAGCCAATTCGGGCGAGAACGAGATTATTCAACAATTGAATGATTCGGTTTGCCAGCGAGTGACGGCCTTGAACTCTCTTGATTTATCACCCGAGTTCAAACGTTTGGAAAGTGAGCGGCAACGTTACAACGTTTTGCGTTCCTTCTCCCGTTACAAGGGATGGGGTGACGGGCTTTATCCTTTTCTCAAAGAGCAATTGAAGGAGAATCCCGAACTTCTCATAACGGAGGATTATCAAGCGTTCTTGCTGGATGCCCTTTATGCGATCGGGGGTGAGACGGGCGATTGTACTCCTGGGGGGTATGCCGGGAGACAGTTGGATTACCTTGTGCAACATTTACGGGATACAGCCGTGGTTGATTTCGTCCTTCATTCCGTGTTATCGAAATACATGGAGAAAAGGGGGACAGAATCAATAGACGGGTTCATGGAAATATTTCGTTCGAGAGTCCATTCCTCACGGGTAAGGCAAGCTATCGAGGATTTGTATGCCCAATGGAACCGTGTGGCCAAGGGGCAACCGTTACCGGAATTTACGTTTCTTGACGTGAATGATAAGGAAGTAGCTCTTTCCTCGTTCAAGGGGAAGTATGTTTATATTGATTGTTGGGCTACTTGGTGCGGTCCTTGCAAACAGCAAATACCCGCCTTGCAACAGTTGGAACACAAGTACAAGGGGAAAGATATCGTTTTTGTCAGCGTGTCAAGAGATAGCAACCGGGACAAGTGGAAAGATATGGTTCGGGGGCAAAAACTCGGTGGGGTGCAGTTGATTGAAAAACTTCCCACTTGTTCCGAATTCTCCGATTGGTTTATGATCAATGCCATTCCCCGTTTTATTATTTTAGATAAAGCCGGAAACGTGTATGACATGAACGCCCCTCGTCCCTCTGATCCCGCCACGGTGGAGGTGTTGGATGGATTGTTGATGTAAATTATAGATGGAGTAACAGAGAGCATTAGTATACCTGTAAAGAACACTTTATCTTGTAATTACTTTTGTGAAAAGCGCAATCCGGAAGTCATGTAAAAGTGTACTTCCGGTGAGCTGCTTTATACTCTCACTGGTGATTCGCCTATGTCACGATTGGAAATTAAGTTAAAATCAAGGGTGAATTGACTATGCGGACAATGGATGCATAATTGATGCATAATCGAAGCCTAATTAACTTATAGGTGAAACACCAGAGAGATGTCATGGAAACTCTACTGTATTTCTAGTGGAGGTGAAGGGCTGGATTATCGGGCCAGCTCGATCTTCGTCCGCATGTTTTTGATCTTTTCGTGGCGGATGAGGGATAGCAATTTTCTCAAATTGCCTCTTTGCACGGCCACGAAGGCATGGTAATCCTTGACCTCGATCCGGCCGATCTCTTCTTTTTTCAGGTTGCCTTTCTGGCAGAGGAAACCGACGATGTCCATTTTGTTGACTTTGTCTTTTTTCCCTTTTCCGATGTATAAGGTGGTCCAGTAAGGTTCGGCCGGAAAATCGTGCTTTCCGGTGAGCGGGAAGGTTTCGGGGGCTTCCGGCAAGAATGCGGGGAGGGGTTCTTCTTCACCGAGTAGGAGAAAGGCGGTTCCGGAGGCGTTCATCCGGGCGGTTCGGCCGTTGCGATGGATAAAAGATTCTTCCGTGTCGGGGATGTGGTAGTGGATGATATATTTTATTTCCGGGATATCCAGCCCGCGGGAAGCGAGGTCGGTGGATATAAAGATATAAGTACTCCCGTTGCGGAATTTGCAGAGAGCCCGTTCCCGCTCGTCTTGTTCCATGCCACCGTGGAAATACTCGTTGCTCACGCCTTTATCCCACAGGTAGTTGCTGACTTCCTCGGATCGTTCCCGGTACTTACAGAAGATAAGTGTGGGTCCCTCGTCCAGTTCACAGAGTAACTTGTACAACGTGTCGAGCTTGTTGTTTCCCCGTGCGTACACGCTTTTGACCGTCAATTTGATCGGGGTCGCGTTTTCAAGGAAATCCAGCACTCGGGGGGATTGAAGTCCCGTGAATTCGGGTATTTCCACTGCCGACGTGGCGGATATTAACGTGCGTTTCCGCAGGTGGGGCAGGTGAGTGAAGATGTCTTCCATGTCCTCCTGAAATCCGAATTCAAGTGATTTGTCGAATTCATCCAGTATGATGGTCGAGATCGAGTTGGTGGCGATCGTATCATGCACGATGTGATCCAGAATACGCCCCGGTGTCCCGACAACGAGCGTGGGCGTGTGAGCCAAACTTCTGTTTTCCACGTTGATGTCGTGACCTCCGTAGCAGCACACGATTTTAAAACCGCTTTTTAGGGAACGGAAAACCTGTTCTATCTGCATGGCTAGTTCCCGTGAAGGGGTCAGGATCAAGGCCTGCACGTTCGATTCGTTTGTATCTAGGCTTTCCAGCAACGGCAGGAGAAAAGCGAGCGTTTTACCCGATCCCGTGGGGGAAAGTAAAACAATGTTATTTGTTGTGCGGTGTGCTTCAAGCGATGCCTGTTGCATTTCATTTAGCGAGGTGATTCCGAGTGCTGATAGATTGAATGGTTCCATGAACAGGTAAACTTATTAATTTTAGATTTTAGATTTTAAATTTTAGATTCCGACCACACCATGAATCGCCTGCGGCGAGTTACAAGTTACAGGTTACATTTGCCTTCGACAAGTTACAAGTTAAAATCGCCCCCCGCGAGTCTATCCCTTTTCATTTTCAACTTTCAATTGATTGAGCTTCTTTAGTATTTTTGGTCGGGAGAACACGACCATGGCTTGTCGGTAGCCCTCGTCCACGATTTTGTCGATGTTGTTCAGGTCGAACATACTGTATCGACTGATATGTTTCGGGACGATGACGATGTCACACAAGCGGGTGTCGATGTTCATGTTTGACAAGATACCCATGTGGAACGAGCGTTCGGCCAGGTGTACCATGCTCCGGATGTGGTTACTGGGTTCCAGCGGGTCGATATGCACGCCGATGACAACGTCGCAGAGGTCTCGGATCGGGCGTACCGGGAGGTTCATGAATACCCCGCCGTCCGAGTACTGGTGGTGGTTGATGGTCACGGGTACGAACACGATCGGTATGGCGCAAGAGGCCAGCACGCGGGGAACGACTTCTCCCGTGTTGAAATGCGTGGGTATCCCCAGGTTCATGTTGGTGGCGGTGACAACCAGCGGGATCTGCAAGTCCTCGAATGTTTTGACCCGGATGAAATCGGATAGTTTTTTCTCCAGTCCGGTCATGTGCATGATCCCGGTTTTGGATACTAACGGACGGGCGAAATCGAGGACCTTTTTACCTTTAAAGAAGTCTATACCTTCTTCAGCCGAGTGACCCGATGCGAAGATAACCCCCGCTATGGCCCCGGCACTGGTTCCCGATATGATGTCCGGTTTGATTCCCAGTTCCTGCATTGCTTTGTACACGCCAAGATGAGCGAATCCCCTGGCTCCCCCTCCACTTAATGCCAAACCTAGTTTGAATGGCCGTTGATTATCTTCCATGCGTAAAAAGAGTTTATAAAGTTTATAAGGTTTATAAAGTTCATAAGGTTCATGGACCCTACGGGTGTTTTGTTGACAGTCGCAGGGCGACTGGTTTGAATTTGCGGGATTTGGTGACGGTTAATGTCTTGTTGTCCCGAAGTGTTGTTACGTTTATAAAGTTCATAAAGTTTATAAAGTCACGGATATCCTTCGAGTGATGTTAATCGGCAGCCCAAGCAGCCGTGAACAAAGCGCCCCGCAGGGGTCAATAAACCTTATAAACTTTATAAACCTTATGGACTTTATGAACTATATAAACAAAAGGGGACCTTTTCAGTCCCCCTTTCGTTTATTTCACGGTTGCCATGTGGGCGATCAATTCGAGAACTTTGTTGGAATAACCCCACTCGTTATCATACCATGATACAAGTTTAACAAAGTTAGAGTTTAACGCGATACCGGCTTTAGCGTCGAAGATTGAAGTACGAGCGTCTCCCAAGAAGTCGGAAGATACTACTTCTTCTTCGGTATAACCGAGGATTCCTTTCAATTCGTTTTCTGAAGCCTCTTTCATGGCAGCTTTGATTTCATCATAGGTAGCTGCTTTTTCCAGACGGCAAGTCAAGTCAACCACGGAAACATCCAACGTCGGAACGCGGAATGACATACCGGTTAATTTACCGTTTAATTCCGGGATTACTTTACCAACGGCTTTTGCTGCTCCGGTAGATGACGGGATGATGTTACCTGCTGCAGCACGTCCACCTCTCCAGTCTTTCATGGAAGGACCGTCAACTGTTTTTTGGGTAGCAGTCGTGGCGTGTACGGTGGTCATCAAACCTTCAACAATCCCGAATTTATCGTGAAGTACTTTAGCCAGCGGGGCCAAGCAGTTCGTGGTACAAGATGCGTTAGACACAATTGCTTGCCCGGCGTAACTCTTGTTGTTCACACCCATAACAAACATCGGGGTATCGTCTTTTGACGGGGCGGACATAACCACTCTTTTTGCCCCGGCTTTCAAGTGAGCTTCTGCTTTTTCTTTGGTTAAGAAAAGTCCCGTAGATTCTACCACGTATTCTGCCCCAACTTCATTCCATTTCAAGTCTTCCGGGTTTCTTTCTGCTGTAACACGGATAGCATGTCCGTTTACAACGAGTTTTCCATCTTTAGCCTCAACGGTTCCGTTGAAACGACCATGCATGGTGTCATATTTCAACATGTATACCATGTAATCGACATCGATAAGGTCATTAATTCCAACGATCTCGATATCGTTTCTTGTCATTGCTGCACGAAAAACTAAACGGCCGATACGTCCGAATCCGTTGATACCAACTTTAATCTTTGACATTTTTTTTCTTATTATTTGGTTAATAATGATGTTAACTCTCTCGTTTAATGTCGTAAACTCTCACAAAAGTATGGATAAAAAAATGAAAAACAAAGAAGTTTTAGATTAGTTATACGCGAACGTTTTTTTTCTTAAAAAAGCTTGCGCAAACGTTTTAAATTTCATACCTTTACCCCCGCAATTAAAGGAAATGTTTTTTGCTTTTATAAGTGTAGTAAATTTATTGTTAGTGTGTTAAAAAGAGGCCATTCGCCTCTTTTTTAGTTTTTGACTTCTTTCGAAGAATCATGGGGTAATCCGGAAAGTGGATGCCTGACCTGATTCCCTCTTGGAACTCTTGGAGTGTTTATTATTGTAGGTAATTGTAAAAAATGATGAATTGTATAATTTTGTTATAATTGTCTCGTGATTTTTTATTAAGCTATAGTGTTGATACTTAGTATTTCTTTGGCGTTTCGACGTGTTCTTGTCGGTGTCTCGTCTGTAAGTTAACGATAAGTTGCCGATAAGTTACCGATAAGTTGCCGATAGGTACCGTATATTTATCCCTGATGTCGTGTTGGGGTGTTGTGAAGATATAGGAGAGATACCCTTGAGGCTACTCTTCGACCTTATTCCCTTCCCCTCCTTTCGGGTGGAAAGGAAATAAAGTCGATTTGCCCTTTCATTTTCAATTTTCAATTTTCAACTTTCAATTGTTTTTGATTGTTTCACCACCAGAATCCTTTTCGTGGTCGGGGATATCTTGTAACGGTCGTCGATGCGATGGCCGACAACCCAGATGATGTCTTTGCCTGATTGCAGGAGAAGGCAGTCTTTTTTCTGTTTGGCACTGAATTTTAAATCGGTGAAGAAGTCACTCAACTTTTTCTTGCTGCGTTTCATGCCTAGCGGGCAGAACCAGTCGCCCGTGGACCAGTGGCGCAACACGAGGGGATAGGTGAGTTTGGCAACGTCGAAACAGCCCGTGGAGGGATCTTGCGGTACCTCGAACGAGTCGTCGATGTCGTGTTCTTCCAGTGTGAAGGTATATTCATCCATGCGGTACTCGCCATTGTCGGCCAGCAGCGTGCGCTCGTCTTCTTTTTCGAGGATGTTGAACAGTCGCCAGTAGACCCGTCCTTTCGTGAGCAAGTATTCACCGGCCTCGAATTGCTTGCCCGGTATGGCATCACAACTGTTCAGGATGTCGTCGATCTGGGTAGAATTGAACCCGTACGGCCGTAATATCTCGAACAGGAGCGTGTAGGGTGCGGGGGTGTTGACCGTTTTCTGTATGTCGATGAGTATTTCCCCGTTTTCCTCGCTTATAACGGAGGCTTTCAGTTGTTCGATGCCGTAGCGGTAGATTTGTTCCACCTCTTTCATCGTGTCGCAGTTTTCCTGCACGGTGTTGAGGAACGAGGGATTGATCTCCTTGCAGACGGGGATGATCGTGTGGCGTATTTTGTTGCGCACGTAGTCGAGCGAGTTGTTGGTCGAGTCGGTGCGGTAGCCGAGTTGGTTTTTCTCGATGTAAGCGATGATCTCGTCCCGGGAGCGGGAGAGAAGCGGGCGCAGGATTTTATCTTTGACGGGACGGATTCCGGTGAGTCCCTTGATTCCCGTGCCGCGGCATATATTAATAAAGATGGTTTCCGCGAGGTCGTCAGCATGATGTCCCACGACGATATAGTCCATTTTCTTTTTCAGGCGCATCTCCTCGAACCAGTTGTAACGCAGTTCGCGGGCGGCCATCTCGATGCTGATACCTTTTTTACGGGCGTATTCCTGGGTGTCGAAACGTTTAACGCTCATGGGAATCCCGTAGGTCTCGCAGAAGCGTTTGACGAATTGTTCGTCCATGTTCGATTCCTTGCCCCGGAGATTAAAGTTGCAGTGCAGGGCATATATTTTCAGGTTTAGATACTTGAACGCGTGGAGCAGGGTGATTGAATCGGCTCCCCCGCTGACGGCAATGATAAATCCCGCGTTCGCGTCTATCTCGTGTTCCTTCAGGAACTGTTTTATCGTGTCCAACATAACCTCTTACTTTAATGAATAGCCTAAAGTAGCGATTTTTCTTGAAAAAAGGGCGAGAACGAGGATAAAAATGATGATTTATTTTTACCAGAAGCGTTGCTTGCCATCGCTTATTGTGAAAATACGTTCCTCGTTACCCGTGGTGTGATTGCGTAACCAGTAGATGGCGTTCGAGGGAACGTTTTCAAATTCAATCTCGTAGCTGTCGGCAATCTTGCAGCCCAAGGATTGCCAGCCGTCGAGGTTGAAGTAGAATAGTTCGTATTCGTTGCCGGGGTAGATGCCGTTCGCGTCGTTACGGGGTAGATACATGATGCTCGACACGCTGACGGGATGCCCGAAGTCGACGATCAGTCGACGGTCAATTCGCCCGTAACTGAGCGGGTTGTTGTCAAAGAGAGCGTCAAGGCGGGCTCCCCTGCCCGTGGGGTCGATAATTTTTCCGGTGATGTTACGTCCCCGGCAATCCCTGATTTGCCATTCCGCCAGTTCCACCGCTTTCGTGTGTTCGAAAAGCCAGTAGCGGTAAGTGCGGGTTGTGTCAACGGGGATAACCGTGGGATACATGTTAGGATTGTGCTCCACTCGGTGAAGGCGTACGGTGTCTCGAAAGGTCGGATCGTTAGCCGCGCGGAATGATGCTCCGACGAGAGCATTGCCATGATATACCTTATTATGGTGTAAGGGATATTTACGGGTAATTTTCAAGGTTTGCAAGCGGGTCGTGTCAGGAAGTAGCGGGAGAATATTCCCGTTTGCTTGCAGGATGAACGGGTAGGAGTAATACCGGGGATTCTCCCCTTTAAAGTAGAGGGGAAAATAGACGATGCCGGGGCCCATTTTGCGGAAATGGGCTTTTCCCCGTTTCACCCGGCTCCAGTCCACGGGCCGTAAATTTTTCCCGTTGAACACGGCGAGGTAGACGTGGCGCGTGTTTTCGGAGTGGGACGGGGAGGCAGGGGTAACGGTGACATCCCGTGTCCGCAGGTATTTGTCAGTGACATCCCGGTTGTACGGGGAGGTGAAGAAAGGCGGGATGTATTCATTCGTTTCCGGCATGGGAATTTCGTTTGCCGAGTAGGTGCGCCGGAAGACTTTCGGGGCGTTTTTCATTTCCAGTTGCCCGCCGAGGATGTCGTTGTTTTTCGGGTCGATGACGAGCGCCCACTCGTGGAACCCGTTCATGTCGGCCCAGGCGGGCACGTGGTCGATGACGGCTGGGATGCCTGCCGAGCGGTAGGCCAATAGTTGTAGTTGGCTGGAGAACACGCATTCGGAGGCGTTATAGGGTATTTCGGCTACCTGACGGCTGTCGTCGTCCATACCGAGAGCGTAACCGTGGATCATTTGCCCCATGTTGTACACGGAATGTTTCCGATCGTCGAAGTACGCGATGGCTTCCTGCAGGTGTTCTTTTTGTCGTGGAGGAAGCGAGTCTCTCCAGTAATCGAGCGGCTCGTTCCCGATGCGGTAGGGAAGAAGGTATTCGAGGAAGTCGTCGAACGTGAGTTCTTCGAGCCAGGGATAGGTGGTCCATTGCCGGAATGCCTCGTCGATATTGTGTATCAGGTACTCGGCCGTGATGTGTTCCACGTCCGGTTCCGGGCGCAGTTGCCTGAGGATACGGGGATCGCGGAGGGGCTGCATGAGAATGACTTTTCCGAGCAGGAAGGAATTGGTCGCGCTGTCGACCTTGTGCCGGAGGCCCCGTAGGTAGGGGCCGTTGAGGGTGTGGTGTCCCGGCATGTTTTCGATGAGGAACATGGCGGCCTCGCGTTTGAGGCTGTCCCGCGGGTCGAGGGAGTAATGATCCACTACTTTCCGGAGTTCCGCCCGGTTATCTCCCGCGGCTTGAAAAGCGTGTTCGAGGCGTTCGGAAGATTGCCGACAGGAACAACAAACGATGAGGATGAATGAATATATTATTATGCGCACGATCTACGGGTGTTTACGGGTTACGTTTTTTTAGTTAAGTAAAAAATGTAATGCAAAGGTAGTTAATTTATTTAAAAACTTCAACCGGTGATTTTTAGAAAAATAAGTTGAAAAGCAAGGGAAAAAGGGCGTAAAAAGAGCCGGAAATGAATAGATGGGTTTTGTTTATTAAAAATAAAATGTTATTTTTGAGATTCCGTAAATGGATGTTCCGTGAGTTTAATTTTTTAGCACTTGACAATATCTGAAGATACTTTGATAAAGAAATTTCGTGCGGGAAACAGCATGATTTTTAAGGAGATTTTCGATCGTTATTATCTCCCCGTGAAGTCGTATGCTTTCCGGTACGTGGAAGATGACGAGGTTATCGAGGATTTCGTGCAAGATGCGTTTCTCCAAGTTTGGGAGAGACGGGAACATTTCTTTTTTGTCGCTGCTATCAAGAGTTTCCTGTACACGAGCGTGCGAAACGCTTGTCTGGATCATTTGAGGCACCAGAAGGTGCGACGGCAGCATGAACCGGAACTGGTATTGTGGCTCTCGGAAGAAGGTGACGAGGAGTTCTTGCTGGAAGATGAGGTTCACGCGATGGTGTACGAGGCTATCAAAGATTTGTCGGAACAATCGAGGCGGGTGGTCATCATGACGATGGACGGGGCCTCGAATCCCGAGATTGCCGAACAACTGGGAGTTTCTGTCAACACGGTAAAGACGATAAAATTGCGGGCTTACCGGGTGTTGAGGGAACGGTTGAAAGGTCTGCAGTGGTTGTTATTACTTCTTTTCGGCGTTTAAGAAAATTTTTTTAGTAAGGGATGTCACCCTGTGAGGGGGTGTCTACGTTTTAGGGAAAATTTTATAGGAATGAAGAAGATTGATCCTAAGGTAGAGCTATTGATTTATCGCTTTTTGCGGGGAGAACTCTCTGGCGAAGAGCGGGAGGAACTGGACTGTTGGTTACAGGATGGGGAGCATCGGGTGTGGTTCGAGAATATCTGTAACAAGGAGAATATTCTGCAGAAATCTTTTCACTTTGATCGATTGAATAAAGGACGGGAGGAGAGTTGGAGACGATTGGAGAAGAGCACCGGGTTATGGCGGCGCAGGGTGATGCGGCGTTGGATGGTGGCGGCAGCTTCTTTGATGATTCCCTTGCTGGTGGGCGTGTTGTATCACGACATGTTGTGGAATAATGACCCGTTGATGCTGGTGAAAAAGACGGAGATTGTTCCGGGTGTGTCTACCGCAACATTATATCTTCCGGACGGGAAGGTGGTGGACCTGGGTAAAGATAGTGTCTGTTCGTTGAAGTTGGCGAGCGGGGGAACGTTTCAGAACGAGCGGGGTACCCTGACTTACCGGGAGGATAGCACGAAAAAGAGCGCGTTACGATACAGTGAACTTCGGATTCCCCGGGGGGGAGAGTATAAAGTGATCTTGCCGGACGGGACAATCGTGTGGCTGAATGCCGAATCGTCGCTTCGTTTCCCGAACGAGTTCTCTGGTAAAACGAGAAAGGTGTATGCGAGGGGGGAGTTGTATTTCGACGTGACGCGCAACGAGGCTCAGCCTTTCGAGGTGGAGGTCGAGGATGATTACACGATCGAGGTGTTGGGAACGGAGTTTAATGTACGGGCTTATCAGGATTCTCCTTGTGCCACGACTTTGGTGAAAGGAAGCGTGCGGGTGAAAGGGAAGGATCAGGAGGTTTTGCTGAAACCCGGGCAACAAGCCGTGGAAACGGGCGACGGGAAGAGAATCGAGGTGAAGGATGTTGACGTGGGGCCGTGTATAGCGTGGCATAACGGGTTGTTCTATTTCGACCAAACCCCTTTGGAGGATATCATGGAGGAGTTGGCACGCTGGTATGACGTGCAGGTGTTTTTCGAGAACGAGAGCGTGAAGAACGAGTGTTTTTCTTTAGAGATGAAACGCTTTGATGATTTTAACCGGGTGTTGAGTTTGATCGAACACACGGGAATGGTAAAAATAACAGTAAATGAGCATGTAGTAACCGTGAGATAAAAAAAACGGGAGATCTGGAACATCTCCCGTTAAATAAGGTGCCCGTGAGCACATTGTGAAATTTTAATGATACAAAGTTATGAAAAAATTCAGAACGAATGGGTTTTTTAGGCGAACCCATGAGAAATTTTTATTGATGACTAAGTTGACAATGCTGTTTTTGTTAACGACATTTGCCTCGGTTTCGGCCACAGCGCTGGGACAACAGACGACGATTAAACTGGATAATGTCGATCTGAAAGTTGCTTTTAACGAAATTAAACAGAAAATGGGCTACACTTTCGTGTTTAATGATCAGGTGGTGAAACAGGCGGGTAAGATTTCGGTAAACGTTACGTCGGCCGACGTGCGACAAATACTGACTAAATGTCTGGAAGGTACGGCTCTCGGTTTTTATATCGAGGATAAGATCGTGGTGATCGTGGCGAAAGCGGAACAAGCGGCCAGGGATTCGATCAAAAAGCCCGTGACGGTGAAAGGGAAAGTGGTGGATGAGAATAAACAGCCTTTACCGGGTGTGACGGTTTTATTGAAGGGAACCCGGATGGGAGTAACAACAGGTCTTGAGGGTGATTTTTCGCTGGTGGTAGCCGATACGGCACAGGCCGAGTTCGTGTTTTCATTTATCGGCATGGAGTCCCGGACCGTGGCTTACAAGAATATCCCGAAGGGGGAATGGGTGGTCGTGATGAAAGAGGAGGTGATGAAGGTGGATGAGGTGGTCGTGACCGGTATTTATTCCCGTAAGAAGGAGAGTTTCACGGGATCATCGACAACTTACACGGCCAAGGAGTTAAAAACGATCGGTAACGCGAACGTGTTACAGAGTTTAAAGACCATGGACCCTTCTTTTTCTATCCAGGAGAATAATCAGTTCGGATCGGACCCGAACCGTTTGCCGGATATTAACGTGCGGGGAAAGACGAGCGTGATCGGTTTGACGCAGGAATACGAGACGGATCCGAATCAACCTTTGTTTATTCTTGACGGTTTCGAGACGACACTGGCAACGATCAGTGATTTGAGTATGGACCGGGTGGAGAGTATCACGGTGTTGAAAGATGCTGCCGCGACAGCAATTTACGGTTCTAAGGCGGCTAATGGTGTAGTTGTGGTTGAAACGAAAGCCCCGGCCGCGGGAACTTTACGGTTGAATTATAGCGGGAATCTGAATTTTTCGTTCGCCGATTTGTCGGATTATAACCTGATGAATTCGTCCGAGAAGCTGGAATTCGAGCGGTTGGCAGGGTATTACGGTACGCTGGATGCAAACGGGGAGATCGTGGAAGAGGGAAAGCAACAATTGTATTACCAACGTCTGGCAGAAGTGAAGAGAGGCGTGGATACTTACTGGATGAGCGAGCCGTTGCGTTTCTCCACGTCACACAGTCATAATATTTTTGCCGAGGGTGGTGATGACCGGATGCGTTACGGCTTGGGTTTTAGTTATAATAAAACGCAGGGAGTGATGAAGGGGTCGGATCGTGACGTGCTGAATGGTAACGTGCGTTTGATTTATCGTTATAAATCGTTGGCTTTCACGAATTACTTGAATTTGGATTACACGATGTCTTCTCGTGAGAAGGTCGCTTTTTCGGAGTTTTCGAGGGCGAATCCTTACCACCGGAAATTGAATGAATACGGGACTCCCGACCAGGTGATGGAAACGTACACGGATATGGATGTGAATTCGTCTTCTTACACGAAAACGGTGAACGTGTACAATCCCTTGTACGATATGATGTTGAATAGTTCTGATGATAGCCGTTCTTTCGGTTTTAGGAATAATTTCGAGATCGACTGGCGGGTATTGAACGAGTTGAGAGTGAAGGGACGTTTCAGTATCACGAAGACATCGACTCGGAGCGAGGTGTTTAAATCCCCGAAGGCTTCGGAGTTTGTCGGGGCCGAGTCCACGGTGAAGGGTACGTACACGGAAACAAACGGGGAGGGATTGGATTATGATGCCGACTTTAACGTGACTTACGGAAAGTTGTTCAACGAGAAGCACATGGTGAACGCGGTTGGTGGGGTTCGTTTGGCAACGAATCAGTCAAAGTCTAGTGCTTTCGTGTCAAGAGGTTTTATTGATGACCGCTATTCGAATCCTTCCTTTTCCACGGGTTACCCGGAAGGGGGTAAACCGAGTTATTCCAACACGGAAAAACGTTCGGCCAGTTATTATTTGAATGCCGGTTACGCGTATGATAACCGCTATTTGTTGGACGCTAATTTTCGTTCGGACGGTTCTTCCGTATTCGGATTGTCGCAAAAGTTCTCGACTACCTGGGCTATCGGTTTAGGGTGGAACGTGCATAACGAGGCTTTTTTCGAGAGCGTGGATTGGCTGGATTTCTTGAAATTGCGTTTTTCTATAGGTAACCCGGGAAACCAGAATTTCGATGCTTATATCTCGATGAACGTGTACGGGTACACGACGAGTTATCCGAACCCGTTTGGGTTGAGCGCGGTGATTTCCAGTTGGGGAAATAATAATCTGGAATGGCAGAAGACGATCGACAAGAATTTCGGTATTGATATGGAGTTTCTGAATCGACGTTTGAAATTGACGGTGGATTATTTTATCAAGAATACCGACCCGTTGCTTGTGTTCGTGCAATTGCCGACATCCACGGGAACGAGTACGGCTCCGATGAACTTGGGTAAACAGATGTCCAAGGGTGTCACGGCAGTGTTGAATTTCACGGTGTTGCAAAGAGAAGGGGTGAATTGGAGTTTTAACGCGAATGCGCGTCATATTACTTACGAGTACAAGAATATCGGTACGGCGTTGGACAAATATAATCAGGATAACCGGAGTTCTAATCTGGTGCGTTATTACGATGGTGGCAGTCCGTCCGATTTATGGGCTGTTCGCTCTGCCGGAATTGATCCGGGAACGGGACGGGAGATTTTTATCAAGAAAGACGGAACGCAGACTTTCGTGCATGACTACGCGGATGAGGTGGTTGTCGGGAACTCGGACCCGAAGGTAGAAGGGGTGATCGGAACGTCGTTTTATTATAAAGGTTTTTCGGCTTCCGTGAATTTGCGCTATCGTTTGGGAGGACAGATTTTCTTGTCAACGCTTTATGACAAGGTAGAGAATATCTCGGAAAATGCCTTGAAGTACAATCAGGATAAGCGTGCCTTGTACGACCGGTGGCAGAAACCGGGAGACGTGAGCAAGTTTAAGGCCATTTCGCTGAACGAGTCCACGCCGATGTCGTCCCGTTTCGTGGCGGACGAGAACACGTTGAGCGGGGAATCTATTTCCCTCGGGTACGAGACGCAGGCAAGGTGGTTGCAGTATATAGGAGCTTCGTCCATGACGATACGGGGGTACATGAACGATATATTCCGGATTTCCACGGTGAAGAACGAACGGGGATTGGATTATCCTTTTGCCCGCTCGGTGGCTTTTTCTCTTAGCGTGAGATTTTAATGACTTAAAGTAGATAGATTATGAATACAATAAATAAGATAAAATCGGTGTTCGTTACCGGACTGGTGATGTTGCTGGTGTCGTGTAACTCGTGGTTGGACGTGGACCCGGAGGACAGAATCATGGAGAACTCTCTGTTCAAGGATAAAGAAGGGTTTATGACCGCGCTGAACGGGGTGTACTCGGATATGAACAAGAGTTCTTTATACGGGCGTAATTTGACGGTGGGGATGATCGACGTGATGGCCCAGTATTATAATTGTAATATTTCCGAGCATTCTTTCCTGACGTACATGGAGTATTCTTATGACGGAAGTGTTTATAAGGGACAATTTGACGCGATCTGGTCGGGGATGTACACGTTGATAGCCAATTGTAATGCTATTATCGAGCATTGCGGGGAGCAGAATCCGGTATTGCCGGACGTGTATTTCAAGATGGTCAAGGGGGAAGCAATCGGGTTGCGGGCGATGATGCATCTGGATTTGTTGCGTATGTTCGGGCCGATCTGGTCGGAAACGGGGAAAGAGACGGTTTGTATTCCTTATATGACGCGTTCGGATCGGACGGTACAACCCCTGCTGAAGGCCGATAGCGTGATGATTTATATTATCCGGGATTTGGAAACGGCTTCCAGCTTGTTGTCAACGGTTGATCCGGTGATCACGGAAGGGGCGAAGAATTATGATGCCGAGATGGGGTCCAATGATATGAATTATCGTCAATACCGGATGAATTATTTTGCGGTGAATGCTTTGCTGGCGAGAGCTTATTTGTGGAGCGGTAACAAGCAGAAAGCCGGGGAGTATGCCCGGACGGTGATTGAGAAAGTGAATAACGAGGCGAATCCCCTGTTCCCGCTGGTGAATGCCGACTACATGGCTGCGAATGCCGACCGGGTATTTTCGCCGGAAGTGTTATTCTCGCTTTATAATACCTCTCGTTCGGATGCCGTTTACAAGGCTTTGTTTATCCCGACGTTGGCGACCACGAGATTGCTGACCATGGCGGGTGATCTGTCAACGGGACGCGTGGCTAACACGTATGATGATAAAAACGATTATCGCTACCGGATGTGGGAACAAACCGTGCAAAATAACCAGACGGTGACGTATTTTACCAAGTTTATCGACGAAACGGTGACCGGGGCGGAGGCTTATCGCTACATGATGCCTTTGATTCGTGTGAGCGAATTGTACCTGATCGCCGCGGAGTGCGAGACCGAGGTACAGGGTGCGTTGGAGAAGTATTTCAACCCGCTTCGTTTCAGCCGGAATTGCGTGAACCAGAACGCAACCTCGGAGGAAGAGTTAAAGACGTTGATCCGGGCGGAGTACGTGCGGGAGTTTATCGGGGAGGGACAGTTGTTCTTCTATTACAAGCGTAACGGGTTGCAGCATATCCCGGATGGCGGAACCGAGAATAGCGTGAAGAATATCAGTTTGGATAGCTATGTATTTCCTTTGCCCGATAGCGAGACGAGTCAACGGGCGGAGTAACGGATGATAGGTCTTACTTTAATAAAATATAGATATGAAAAGAATATTATATATGTTGGCTTTCGTATGGATGGGTATCGGTATGATAAGCTGCGAGAAGGATCTGATGGATTATGAGGGGGAAGAAGGCGTGTATTTTTACGTGCAATGGGGTGCCGCTTGGGGAGATACTACCGTGTGGGCGAACCAGTCGTATACGCCGGTTGAATTCGTGAATGTTGCCGGGAACACGCATGAGGTGAAAGTGCGGATCATGGCAACCGGAAGGGTGAAGGATTACGATCGTACTTTCCGCCTGACAGTTGACAAGGACACGACTACTGCTGTCGAAGGGCTTAATTACGAGACTTTCCCGGAAGAACAGGTGTTGAAGGCCGGAACGACTTACACGGACGTGACGATTGAAGTGAAAAGGAATGAAAATATACAGGAAGAGGAGCGAGTGTTGGGATTGAGGTTGTTGCCCACGAGTGATTTGTCTATTGCTATCCCGGAATGGAAGAAGATTTCGGGCATGTGGTCGAGCGAGGGGCAACAGGTGTTTGATGCTTCCGTGCATAAAATCATCATGAGTGATTTTATCGTGAAACCGAAACAGTGGATCGGGGGTGTCTATGACCAGCCGGGAGATACGGAAAGCGGCCGTTGGGGCGTGTTCACGGTGAAAAAGTACCGGTTGATCTGTGACCAGTTTAATCTGACGTACGAGGATTTCCAATCGGAAGCAACCATGCCGGGTGCTAAACAGGCCGTGATTCAGGAACACATGGCGAAGTACTTGCAGGAGCTGTATGATAACAAAACCCCGGTGTTGGAGGATGACGGGCGGTTGATGTGGTTTATGGGAGTTTCTTGGACTTCCGTGGTGGGTGTGCCTTGGGTACCGGAACAATAGTTGAACGTATAAATCTGTATATTATGAAACGAAATATAATATTGTTTGTAGTTATCGCGTTGACTTGTGGGATCGTGGCCTGTTATGATGACAAGGGATCATACGATTACCACGAGGTGAACGAGGTCGAAGTGGATGAACTGGGAGACGGTTACAGCATGATCTTCAAGAAAGATACCTTGAAGATAACCCCCAAGTTGAATTTTTCAATGGATAGTTTGAATCCGGATCGTTACGAGTACGAGTGGAAAGCGGTTCCCGGATTGTCAAACGAGAATCCGGGGGGGATTATCGGTACCTCTCGGAACTTGAATTATTTTATAGAGCTTTATCCCGGATCGTATTCGATTTATTTGAAGGTGCGGGATAAACAGACCGGATTGCTGTGGATGAACTACACTTCCCTCACCGTGCGGACGGAAGTGTCGAGAGGATTCCTGTTGGTGGGCGAGGATGAAGAGGGATACGTGGATGTTGATATGATTTCTATGCCCGGGGATACGATCGTGTTGAAGAGCTTGTTGGCCAACAACGGGTTGCCGCCGATGAAGGGGGCGAGGGGAATATTGTACACGGGAGCTTATACTGCTAGCATGGACCCGTACGTGAAGTTGTGGGTGATGAGTGAGGAACGTTCTTATTACGTGAACACGACCACTTTTGAAGGTGATCCGTTGAACACGTTCGAGCGGATGGTGTACAGTTCATTCGATATGCCGGAAGAGATGAATCCGGTGCATTTTGTAGCGAAATCAAGAGCCGGGGCGATGTCTACTAACCGGATGGTGGTTTGTGATAACGGTTACGTGTTCATGGCCTCTCTTTATAGCGGGGATTTTTACGCGAACCCGATGAACCGGGCTTCCAAAACGCAGGATGTTTTGTTCAAAGCCTACCCCTATATCTTCTCGGCTCCGGGATACGTGTACGGGGCGGTGCTTTACGATACGGATGATAACCGTTTCTTGCGGTTCGGGACGTTTGATACCTATTCTCGTGAATTGTCGGATGCCGCGGGTGATGTGTTCCCGTGGATACAGCCCGAAGGACGCATGTTGTGGTATGCCGAGAACACGATGGACACGGAAGGCGGTAGTTCTAACGGAAACTCGTTTGCCTTGATGAAAGACACGGAGACGGGACAGTTCCACATTTATAAGTTCTATGCTTATAGTAGTGCATTGAAAAGAGGGTATTACGAGATCAAATCATCATTGGCTACCGATTTAGCCCGTGCGGAATTGTTCGCATTCTCTTCGAAACGTACGTTGTTCATGTATGCCGTGGGTAGTAAACTGTATGCTTACGACTATAACAAGGGATACGAGAAATTGTATTCAATGGATATGGGGGACGAGATTACCATGTTGAAGTTTGATCTTCAGGCGGATGGAACGTATAATGATTTATACGTGGCCACCTACAACAGTGCCACGGGTGGAACTTTGCAGAAATACACGCTGGGAACCGACCAGAATACGTTCGAGTTGAAGCCGGACGAGAGATGTTGCTGGACGGGGTTGGTGAAAGTGAAGGATATGGATTGGAGAAATAGCACGAAGTAATTTTATGAAGAAACAGATAATTGTATTATGGATGATAGCGGTTATATTGCCGCTATCATCTTTTGCCCAAGGGGTTGATTTTAGGGATTTGACGATGCAGGAAGCGTTGGATGCAGCCGCGAAAGAGAAGAAACTGGTATTCGTTGATTTCTACACGACGTGGTGCGGGCCTTGCAAGAAGATGTCGGCGGAGGTTTTCACGCGGGCACAGGTCGGGGAGTTTTTTAACAAGGCGTTCGTGAACCTGAAACTGGATGCGGAGAAGGGCGAGGGGAAAATTGCGGCTCGGAAATATAACGTCAGCGCTTACCCGACTTTCGTGGTGCTGAACCCGGAAGGGACGGAAGTGTATCGTACCGTGGGAGCGATGGAGGCAGATGCGTTTGTCGAGAAAGTGCGTAAAGGTATTGATCCGAAGTGGTCTCCCGATGGATTAACCCGCCGATACGGGAAGGGAGAACGGACTCCCGAGCTGGTGAACGATTATGCCATGTTGATGATGGAGCAGAAGAAATACGAGGAGGGTGAACGGGTGATAACCGAGTATTTCGGGAAGTTGTCGGACAAGAGAAGAGTGAAGCCGGAGAATTTCTTCTTGTATTCTCGCTACGCCTTGAACGCCGCGGATCCGAAGGCGGATTATATGTTCGCTAATAAAGAGCGTTTCGTGAAATTGAATGGGCGGGAGAATGTAGAGAAGTTGTTGTATAACTGGTTGAGACAGCAAGTGATGCCTTTTATCTCGGTTCGGATGATTTCGGACACGTTGGTTAACGAAAAGAAGTGGCAACAATTGAAAGAGAAGATACAACGTGCGGACTTGGCAAACGGGGAAAATTTGATGAATCTGGAAGAGATTGCCGAGGTGCGGTTGAAAGGGAATCTGAAAGAGTACTTGGAAGTTTGTCGGGAGAAGTTCCCGCGACTGGAATCCCGGGATCGGTTTTCTATACTTATTGACTTCGGGGCTTTGAAGGATCAAGATGGGGAGGTGCGACAAATCGCGGTGGATTTGTTGAAGGCGAACTTGGATGTGGTAGACGGGTTGAGCCAGCGGGTGTTGTACATGACGATGCTGGATCTGGAAGGGAAGAAGGAATTCCGTTTGCGTGCCGCAATTGACGGGGTGGAAAAAGGGAAAGTGATGATGTCTTATTATTTTAAAGGAAAATTCGTGCAAGAGGAGTACGAGTTTGACAATCATATGCTGGATATCAGTATTGCCGGGAAAGATACTTTATCCGCGGGAATAAGATTCCTGTGCGATGAATTGGCTACCCCAACGGCCCGGGGGAATAATCAATATCCTCATTTCAGTATTATGATCGTGCCGGGAGAATTTGCCGTGTTGAAATTAAATCTGGAAAAAGGAAAGGTTCCCGTGGTAAAATGGGATAGAGGAGGCCCTGTTTCTCACGATTTTATTCGCTTGAATTATGATTTATTGACCCCGGAAGAGAAGGCTTATAACCAGTTGATGGTTGATAACGTGATTCAAGGGGGAGATATCCGGGATTATCCTGCTGAATTCCAGGCATCGTGGGAAGCGAACAAGCGTAAGATTATGGAATTCGTGCGGAATAACACGAATAGTTATGTTTCTGCCGTGGAGTTGGCCGAGCATTATATCTGGTTTGACGAGAATGAAACGGAGAACATTTATAACCGTTTCCCGTCAAGTGTTCAGAATACCCCGTACGGGCAATTGCTGAAACGACGTTTGGATAATGGTCGGGAGTTCAGAACGGGAAAACCGGCAAAACACTTTGTCAAGAAGGATATGAACGGGAAGACGGTGTCCCTCGACGGGTTGAAAGGGAAATACGTGTTGCTGGATTTTTGGGGGAGCTGGTGCGGCCCTTGTCGGGAATCACATCCTCACTTGAAAGAATTGTACAAGAAATATAAGAACCGGGTGGCTTTTATTAACGTGGCCCAGGAGAACGTGCGAGATATCGCGGAAGCCCGGAAATTGTGGAAGACTGCCGTGAAGGAGGACGGGATGACTTGGACCCAGATTCTTAATAACGAGGGACGGGAGGAGTGTGATATGATTCGTTTGTTTGGAATCTCTTCTTTCCCGACCAAGGTGTTGATTGATCCGGATGGCGTTGTGGTTGCCCGGATGATCGGGGCGATGGTGGATGCCGGGGAGGTGTTGGAAAAAGCGTTATCATCCCAGTCTGTTAATTGACGGGAGACGCGGGTTTATTGGGACTCTCACGGGTTGAAAATTGACCGATAGTAGGCTGTTTGGTATCATGCCAAACAGCCTTTTTGGTTGGTAAGTGCATGATTATTAAAAAAATCATTATCTTTGTCTTAAACCAATTAAAGAAAAGGGTATGAAAAGGGTATTATTACTTGCAGTTTATTTGTTGGCTTTGGGGTGTTTGACAGAGGGGAAGGCACAGGCAAAAGAGACGTTGGTGAAGGTCGGGGATGATGTTCCCGAATTCGTGGTAGAGATGTTCGACGGGAAGAAAATCGATATTAAAGATTTGAAGGGAAAAGTTGTTTTAATTAATTTCTGGGCGACGTGGTGTCCCCCGTGTCAGGAGGAATTGAAACGGGTTCAGAAGGAAATTATCGACCATTTCAAGGGGAAAGATTTTGTATTTCTAGCTGTATCCCGGGAGGAAACACGGGAACAGGTGGCGAAGTTCCGGGAACGAAACGGTTACACATTCCCGATGGGACTAGATCCGGATCGTAAGATTTATTCGAAGTTTGCCACGGCAACTATCCCAAGAAACTTTGTCATTGACAAGAAAGGAAAGATTGTCGCTATCGAGATCGGCTACACGAAGGAGTCCTTTGCCGAACTGATCCAGAAGATCGAGAAATTGCTGAAATAAGGTTTCCATAGACTGATTTCAAGTTATAAAGATTGCCCCGACATAATGACATCACTACAAAGTGTTGTTGTTGTGTCGAGGCCGTGTTTTTACTTGAGGGAAACGAGTGAGCGGGGATCGGGGTGTTGGGGTTTTACAGGCTGGATCGGTATTATATTTGGATAGTCGTGTTGTTGTGTAAGTGTTTTCTAAATAAAGTGTAAAGCTTGCTCCTCTTCGATATCTTTTCGTTATACTATCGTTAAACTGTTGTTATATAGAACGAAGATATATCGAAAGTATATCCTAGAGATAAGGGAGAGATGTAAGCCCAAAAGAAACGATGGAATGAAGCAGGTACGAGGGTGTTTTTCGGGGAGTAGATGATTATCCGAGAGTCTGCTATAAAATAATTAGAATTCTTTTGGGTACGGTTTCATCTTTTGTTCGTGAAATGTAATATCTTTGCCTTTAGTATTAATAAAGGATCGTTTATTGATATTGTTATTGATAGAAGATGCAATTAATGTATGTTTTTGGTGTGTAGTTAATTAGTTTTTTTACAAAAATAGAGATTCGTGTAATTATTGTTATTTTGTAGAGGTTAATAAACGATCATTTTTTTGTTATCGAGGATGATACAGGTGAAGAAGATAAATATGCGACGAAGAGAGGTGTTTGATAGCCATTTCCGGCTTTATTATCAGGCACTTTGTTATTTTGCATATCATTATCTGAAGGAGCAGGAAGAAGCGGAGGATATCGTGCAGGAGATTTTCATGAAATTGTTGGATGGAGCCGAATGTTTTGATAACGAGGAGCATCTGAAACACTATCTTTATAAGGCTGTACGTAATAGTTGTTTGAATCATATAAAATTAACGGGAATTCATTCCGATATATTAGAAGGTATCCAAAAGAATACTTCTGAAGATGAAAATAATTTCTTCGAGAACGTGGTACGTGCGGAAATATATCAGGAGATCATGCAGGCTATTCAGGAATTACCAACCGAGTGCGGACGCGTTTTTAAGTTAGCTTACGTGGACGGTTTTAGTAATGACGAGATTGCTACCCAGTTATCTATTAGCGTGAACACGGTAAAAGCCCAGAAAAATAAGGCAAAGATTCAATTGCGGGAGAAATTGAAGGGATTGTATCCGATTCTATTTTTATTTCTTTAGCTTTTTCAAAGTTCCAGTTTTAAATTCTTTTTTCTTTTTCTAATGTTTATATCGGTCAGAAAGATTGGTATAATGGATGTTAGGTGAGGTCTGAGAATAAGAATAAAAAAAGTCGAGTTTCGCGTAATCCTTTTTTCGGAGTTATTTGTTTTAAGGGAAATTTGACGAAAGAGATGAAGAATCCATTTAAGTTTGCAAGAGAATTATTACGGTATACCCGAGGAGAACTTTCCAAGGAGGAGGAAGTGGGGATTGAGGGTGTGTTGTCTGAAATGAAGGGAATGAGGGAGTTGTCCGAGGAGTTAAAGGATCGAGAGCGTATCGAGAAGGAGATACGTTTGATTGAAAAATTTGATACCGAAGAGGCGTTAAGCAAAATAAGAGAAAAGCGAAAAGGGAGAAAGTTATCTTTTATTCCTTGGGTTGCGGCAGCATCCGTTATTTTGATTGGCGGGGTTTCCGTGTTCCTGTTACAGGAACAAAAGAAAGAGGCGGGGAATTTACCTGTTGCAGAAAGAGTAGAGCCGGGTAAGGCGACGGTCACTTTGGAGATGGCTTCCGGACTTAAGTATCGTTTGGATACCTTGTCAGCGGTTGTTCGTAATAATCGTGCGAATGTAGATTTCAATAACGGGGATGGTGTGTTGAAAATTCAAGAGCAGGATGCTGATGCGAAAAAGCAGGTGACGGAGCAGGATTACAATACGATTACGGTTCCGTACGGGGGAACTTACTCTATCGAATTGTGTGATGGCACAAAGGTATATTTGAATTCGGGTACGGTTTTAGAATTTCCTTCCCGTTTTAGTGGGTCTCAACGTGAGGTTAAATTGAAGGGAGAGGCTTATTTCGAAGTCGCAAGAGATGAACGTAAACCCTTTATAGTAAATGTCAACGAGATGTCGGTGAAGGTGTTGGGCACATCTTTCAACGTGAAGTCTTATGTTGACGAACCCGGCGTGTACACGACTCTGGTAAATGGTAGTGTGGCAATTGTTCGTGATGGGCAACCGGAGAAAGTGATCAAACCGGGCGAACAGGCATACTATAACAAGGGGGTCGGAACGTTGAGCGTGACAGAGGTGGATGTTGCTGAATTCACGGCTTGGAAGGACGGGATGTTTTATTTCAAGGACATCACGTTGGAAGAGATATTGCGGATTGTGTCCCGTTGGTATGATCTGGACGTGTTCTACATGAATCAGGGAGCCAGGAGCGTGGTATATAGCGGGAAATTACCCATGTATTCTTCGGTAGAGGATGTTTTACGCAAGTTTGAGCTTTCGGGGGAAGTCCGGTTCGAGCTAAAGGGAAGAACGTTGACTGTTTTAGATAAATAAAAAAACGGGATTGGGCAATCCCGTTTTACTTACACGCTCGTTGGGCAACGAGCAAAATAAATGTTTAATTTAATTGTGTTACAAATCTATGAAAAAAAATTGGGATTTGTTGCTAATCTTTTGGCGACATAGGAAAACTAAATTCTTTTTGCGCATGAAAATCTTGATGGTTTTATTGTTAGTGGGAGGAATGCATCTTTCTGCTACGACATTTTCTCAGACGAGAGTATCTTTGAAAATGACAGACGTGACAGTTCAGGAGGTTTTTTCGAGTTTGGAGAAAATGACGAATTATACTTTTCTCTACAAGTTGGATTTAGTGGGAAAATGTGGGAAGGTGAACGTGGATGTTACGAACGAGGATTTCAGCCAATTGTTGAAGGCGTTGTTGAATCCGTTAGGTTTGTCTTTTACGATAGATGATCAAGTAGTGATTGTCACGAGGGCGAAGATCGGGGACGAGAAGAAGGAGATCACGATCAAGGGACGTGTTTTCATGAAAGACAGTACAGGGGTTCCCGGGGCAACGGTCATATTAAAAGGGACTTCTACCGGGGTGATCACGAATATGGCAGGAGAATTTGTTATCACGGTTCCGTATGTAGAGTCTCCCGTGTTAGTATTTTCTTTCTTGGGTATGAAAACCCGGGAGGTTAAATATGTTGGACAGAAACAGATGTTGGTGTTGATGGAGGAGGATACGAAGACGATGGACGAGGTTGTCGTGACTGGGTATCAGCGCATCCGGAAGTCGGATATGGTGGGTTCAACGAATACCGTCAAGCGAGAAGATTTGTTTTTTGACGGAACTAATTCCATTGAACAGATGTTGCAGGGAAAATTACCGGGTATGTTGGTGATGAATACTAGTGGCTTGGTCGGAAAACGGCAGAAAGTGCGTGTTCGGGGTACGTCAACTTTGTTGGGTAATCAAGAGCCAGTTTGGGTGATTGACGGAATTATTCAAGAGGACCCGCTTCCTTTTAAAAGTCGGGAATTGGATAGTTTTGGAAATATATCGTCGGATAATTTTGATACGGTGAAGGATTTCGTCGGGAATGCGATTGCTTGGTTGAATCCGAATGATATCGAGGATATTACCGTGTTGAAAGATGCTTCAGCCACGGTAATGTATGGTGTGAAAGCCGCTAACGGGGTGATTATTATTAAGACGAAACAGGGGGAAGCCGGAAGAATGTCGGTTAGTTATAGTGGCAATATGTCTATAACTCCTCGTTTGACCTACGAGAAAATGAATTTGATGAATTCAAAAGAGCGCGTAGATGTTTCTCGCGAGATTTATGAACGAGGGTTGACATCGAATCAGCGTCCGTTGGAAAAGATCGGTTATGAAGGTGTTTTGGGGCGTTATCTGGCGAAAGAGATTTCATACGATATGTTTAACGAGGAGGTGAAAAAGTTGGAAACCCAGAATACGGATTGGTTCAAGTTGTTGTTCCGTAATAGCGTAAGTATGAATCATAGTTTGAGTTTATCGGGCGGAACGGATAAAATCAGTTATTATGGTTCGGTAAATGCTACTATCAACAAAGGAACTTCGATTGGTAACGAGAGTACAACATACAGTGCTTCGGTTGGGTTGAATGCGAAGGCCGGGAAAAAAGTTGACCTGAGTTTAAGGCTCAGCGGTTCCACTTCTGAAACAAAGGGGTATTATCAGGTTGATCCTTATGGTTACGCGTCAACAGTGAGTCGCGTGATCCCTTGTTTCTCGGAGGATGGAGAAAAGTTTTTCTATAAGGATACGGACGGGTATATGTACAATATTTTGAACGAAATTTCCACGACCGGTAATAAAAATACAAGTCGTACGATGGGTGTTTCAGCCAGTTTGCGTTGGGATATTTTGGAAGGTTTGCAATTCGAGAGTACGTTTGGGGCAAACACCTCCAATGTCGTGGGTGAGTCGTTTGCGGATGAACAGAGTCGATATATCACGGGAATTAGAGGGTATGAATTCGGCACGCAACGTCCGACGGACGAATTGTATCAACGTTCTAAATTACCCCATGGTGGAGAATTGAACACGACGGAGGATCGTAATTTTAATTACACGTGGAGAAATTCTTTATCCTATAATTATGTTCTTGCCGAAAAGCATCGTTTTAGCTTGATGATCGGTCAAGAGTGTCGTAGTAATAAATATGACGGGACGTCTTCTACGATCTACGGTTATTTCCCGGAACGGGGAAAATCCGTGTCCTTGCCCCCGACCATAATAAAGGATCAGATGGGAAAAAGCGATCGTAACGATTTGTTTGACCGATATTCTACTAACGTGATTGACCGGAAAGCTAATTACGTGGGTTTTTATGGTAGTTTTACTTACGGGTTTAACGAGAGGTACGTGTTGACGGCTAGTGTGCGTTCAGATGCATCGAACCGGTTTGGACAGGATACTCGTAATCGATTCTTGCCGGTATGGTCTTTTGGTGCTCGTTGGAATGTACATTATGAACCGTGGATGCAAAATCAACAAGTGATCAGCGATTTGAATTTCAGGGTTAGTTATGGTTGGCAGGGGAATGTAGCAGAGAATTACGGGCCCGATCTTATTGCCCGGATCGGTAAGGGAGAAGAGACAATAGATCAATCGCGGACGGGAGAGTACATGATGTTTATAAGGTCGCTGCCTTATGGAAATTTGCGGTGGGAAAAGACGAAGACGATTAATCTGGGGACGGATTTCGGGTTGTTTCAGAACAAAATCACTTGGACTATCGAGTATTATAACAAGAGAACTGAGGATATGATTATCGAGAAAAGTGTTCCTTATGCTTTTGGGGTTACTTCCATGCCCGTGAACGGGGGAAATATGACAAATCACGGGATCGAGATCTCGGTGGGTTTTACTCCTGTGCGCACGAATAATTTTACGTGGAATGTATCTATGAATACGTCTAAGAATTTCAATAAGATCGAGTCGACCCTGAATGAAAATGAAAACTGGCGGGCTGCTGCCGGTGGGAATTTGAATAAAAAAGGGTATGCCGTATCGTCTTTCTGGGCATTTGATTTCGTGGGTTTGAACCCGGAAACCGGTTCCGCCGAATTTAATATACCTTCCTTGGAAGAGAATCCGGATGGTTTGATGGATGCCACGACTTTTATGAAATACATGGGAAAGTTGGAACCGGATTTTTCAGGTGGTGTATCAATGTCATTCCGTTACAAGAGTTTGTCTTTGTCAACTTCGTTTAACTTACAGGTAGGAGGGAAAAAGTTTTTGTACGAGATGTTTGACGAATCAATCGTGACATCAACCCCGAGTGCTTATGTCAATTTGCCCCAGGAGTTAAACAAGAGATGGAGAAAGCCGGGAGATGAGAAGTTTACGAATATTCCGTCGTTGCCATCAACCAGCTCGACATATTATATACTTCCCAACAAAGCTCCGGAGTACGCACCTCGTTTGTATAATTACTCGGATGCGAGAGTGGTGAACGCTTCATTTTTGCGTTGCAATTCTTTGTCGTTGAGTTACACGCTTCCGGAGAAATGGGTGAGAAGGATGTATTTGAAAAACTTGTCGCTAAGTGCTTCTTTGAGCAATCCGTTCATGATTGTCAGCAAAGATTTGAATGGGATGGATCCGGAAGTCGCTACTGGAGCTCAACCGATTTCTCACACGTATTCATTTGGTATTAATATTAGTTTATAATGATAGGCGATATGAAAAGATTTTTCAGTTATTTAGTTATTAGTGCTTTGGTCATCGGGATGATGGGATGTGGCGATTTTTTGGAGGAATCCAGTCTGGATGAAGTGCGTCCGAGTACGGTGACCGAGTTGGAGCAATTGTTGTTAGGTGAGGGGTATTTGAGGAGGGAGCAAGTATTCTTTTATATAGAGTTATTGACAGATAACGTGCAGAATTCTTTTAGTCCTAATGTAAATCACGTGACGTTGTTACAGCAAGGAGCTCCTGCATTCACGTGGGATCCTAATATGTTTGATAGGATGGATGAGTTGCATGTTACTGGGATAGATACTTGGGAAAAATTGTATTCCAAGATAAAAGGGTGTAACGTGGTGCTTGATATGCTGGATAAAGTTTCCGGTTCCGAAGGGAGTAAGTTGAACCAGAAGGGACAAGCTTTGGCGTTGAGGGCTTTTTATTATTTCGTGTTGGTGAATACTTTCGCGGAACCGTATAATAAGGAGGGATTGGATTTGAATACCGCTTTGGGGGTTCCTTTGATTTTGGAATCTGCGGTGAAGGATGAATTTCCTCCACGTGCGAGTATCGCAAAGGTGTACGGGCAGATTGAATCTGATTTGTTAGAGGCTGCAGAGTTGTTGGATAAATACGGGAAAGATAATGTATTGTACAAGGTAACTCCTTTGTTCGTGTCTACCTTGTTGTCGCGGATGTATCTTTACATGGAGAACTGGGAGAAAGCAGCCGAGTATGCTTCGAAAGTGATTGAAAGGAATCCGCAGTTGCGTAAATTGTCCGATTATGTAAAAATAGAGATAGACGAATGGTTCGGGGATGAAATAATTACGTATGATAAAGAGAATGGAGGCGTGTATAATTTTGATAGTCCGGAACTTATTTTCGGGTATGGAATTTACAAGAATGACGAGATTTTTTTCCAATTTCCTGATATAAGTACTTATCCCGGTTCCGTGCCTGTTTTTGCCGTGTCAGAGAAGTTTATATCACAACATGATAACAATGATTTGAGATCGCATTTTTATTATCAAGAGTATTGGAAGATGATGTTTCCACCGGTGAGGGGTATTTTGCGAGGAAATAAATCATTTTCGGATAATTCATCCAATCCGTCTCAAGGGATGCGGGTGGCGGAGGCTTATTTGAATCGTGCGGAGGCAAATATCCATTTATTTATGAAGAATGGGAAGGATGAAAATCGCGTAAGTGCTTTGAAAGATTTGAATTATTTACGGGCACATCGTTTTAAACAACCTTACCATGATGTCAGTATAGCAGACGGGCAAGAGTTATTGGACTTTTGTTTGGAGGAGCGTCGTAAGGAATTGGCTTTTGAGGAACATCGGTGGTTTGATTTGCGTCGCTGCGGAATGCCGGAGTTAGTACATGAAATCACATTCACGCAAGGACAGGTGCAAGAAGTCCGGTTGGAGAAAGGGAGTAATCGTTATGTATTGCCGATTCCTAAAAAAGTGTTGGATAAAAATCCAGCGTTGATACAAAATCCGTGAAGTGTTAATGAATTAAATGAAAAAGAATTATGAAAGAGATATTGTGGTTATTTTTTGGGTGCGTGTTATTGGTCAGCTGTTATGATGAGGGGGAATTGAAGCCGTCGGAAGCACCCGAGTTGATTTATGGAAAGTATACTTTACCCCAGGGGACTCATGATTATGATGATGATATTGTAGCGTTTTATAAACAATATAGTTCGTTGATTTTGTATAAGTTTACGTCTAAAGATTTTGGCTGGTTTCCCACGGGCAATTTTGCATGGGATGCAGCAGTGGATACTATTGAACGTACGGGTGGTGTTCCGAAATATGATGCGCAGGTAGCAGATGAGTTATACGTGGGGGAACAGTTGCAATTATTGCGAGATAAATTATTTGATTATTTACCGGATACGTTAATGCATTTGTTGCCACAAAAATTGCTATTATGCAGTGTCTTGGATGCAGTCCCTGTTGGTTTGGGATATAATCCAAAGCCGGAGCAGCGTCAAGCTTTGAATGTGTATTCTGGTTTTTATCACCTAGCGATAAATTGGGGAAACGCTAAGATTCTGACAATGACACCTGAAGAACGTAACCGTTTTAAGATAGATGTGTGCGTGGCTTATATGAAGGCCGTGGTTGGTTCTTTGGAACAACCCGAAGAATTTTTTATGGTGTCTCGTTATACAGAAGAAATTGATAAGGATCAGATTTATGCAAACGGGTTATTGGATTACGAACATAGATTGAAACTGGATGAGGATTGGCTTGATTATTTGAAATTGGCAATAGAAAATTCGAAAGAAAGCTTGGAAGCGGAAGGTGGAATGTTACATGCTTCGGTGGATGTGAATGGTAAAATCCGAGAAAAATACACGATCATGGTGGATTTTTTGAAATCAAAGTATGGGTTTGATATTCAAGCAATAGGAGATGACATTGAATCGTGATGTGAAATGAGGGTGTCTGACAAGTCAATTTACATGGAACTACCACCCTTTCCCCTCCTTACACGGGAGGGGGAGCCGGAGGGGGTAGTTGTTTTGTAGGAAAATGACTTGTTAGACACATCCATAAATTAAGATTACGTGAGAACCACATGCTGTTGAGTGTGGGGTGTTATGGATGAAATGTATCGAAAAAGACATTTTAAGAGTATCGTATGTATTAAAATAAAACTGTAAAGGATGAAAAAGTATTTTTTGTTATTAATGGCAAGTGCGTGTATTCGTGTTGCAGATGCACAAGCAGTAAAACAGAACGAGCAGGAACAAAAAAAACAGTCGGATTTGGATTGGTATAATTGTTCTTTTGATAAAGATGGGGTGTATGGTGCTGAAGTCAATAAGGCGTATGATTTTTTGAAAGGGAAAAAGATAAAAAAAAGACCGGTTGTCGCATTGATCGGGTCGGGAATGGACGTGGAGCATGAAGATCTTAAGCATGCAATCTGGGTTAATTCGAAAGAGAAAGTAGACGGAAAGGATAATGATAAGAACGGGTTGGTTGATGATATAAACGGTTGGAATTTTTTAGGAGGCAAGGATGGGCAGGTGATGGAATCTATAACACGAGAAGGAGACCGGGAGTTTTTGCGCTTAAAAGATAAATACGCTGACTATATATTTGACGGGAAGAATTATTGTAAAATTATAGACGGTAAATTGACCAAGGTGGCCGATCCTGAAAATATAGAGGAGTATAATTATTTTCGTAACAAGATTGTGTCCGAGTCTCCTATGGCCGGAGCTTACGGGGGATGGATGCTTTCCTGTGTGGTCAAGGAGTATGCTCGAAAGTTCGATCAGATGATGAAAGAACGTTTTCCCGGTAAAGAATTGACGGCAGAAGAGTATGGCATTTGTTATGACCCGAAGGCTCCTCGTGATTCTTTGGCTGAGGTTACGTATATGTTGTGCGCTTATGGCTTTACTGTTTATCAAACATCTAGTTGGGATGTAGTTTATAAGAATATCGAAAATGGAGCCCAGATCGCACAGGCCAAAGCAGAGTATGAAGCTAAGGAGAAGCGATTTGGTTTCGATGGCCGGAAAGATATAATCGGGGATGATTATTTGGATATTAATGATAATAAATACGGGAATAACGTGTTATTGACTCCTGATGCAGCTAACGGGACCATGGCAGCGGGTATTATTGCAGCCAAACGGGAGAATGGTTTAGGGGGAAATGGTATTATGGATCAGGCGGAAATCATGACGTTACGCGTTAGTGCTAGCGATGGAGAGCCGTATTTGAAAGATATCGCATTAGCAATTCGTTATGCGGTGGACCATAATGCGGATATTATCGTGTTACCCGTGCAGAATTCTCTTTATCCGGAAGATCAGAAGAAGTGGGTTAGTGAGGCTTTGGAATATGCGGAAAGTAAAGGGGTGCTTGCTATCGCTTCTGCTTGGGAAGGATCTCAGGATTTAGCGGTAGAAACTTATTTCCCGAATCGTTGGATGACGGGGAAAAAGGAGTTGACGAATCTGATGATCGTGTCTTCTTCCGATAAAGAGGGAAATCCTTCAATGGAGTCAAATTACGGGGCAAAAGAAGTTGATCTGTATGCACCGGGAATAAATATTTACTCCACGTACACGGGGGATGCTTACCAGACGGGTACGGGGTTAGTTTTGGCCGCATCGACAACAGCGGGGGTGGCTGCTCTGGTAAAAGCGTATTATCCTCATTTGACGGGAACGCAGATCCGGAATATTCTGTTGGAAACGGTTACATCAAGAAAAGACGCTGAGGTCGAAAAAGGGATTATCGTGGATGATAAACCCACTCAGGATTTATTCTTGTTCGGTGATTTATGTCTTTCCGGTGGTATCATTAACGCCTATCAAGCTGTTGTTGCGGCGGATAAAATCGCAAAATAATTGCTTATGAGGGTGATTTTTTGGATATTATTGAGTTTGCTTGTTGTGCCGGTTTCGGCACAACAAGCTATGAGCGTGATCCCTTATCGTTTGGTAGGGGGTAAGATGATCGTGACCATGAGCGTGAACGGTCAGGAACGTTCGTTTATTTTTGACACGGGCGGTCAGGTAGCGTTGACGGAGGAACTTTGTGATGAATTGGGAATTCCGGTAACGGATTCCGTGAAAACCACGGATGCGAATGGTAAAGAGGTGAATTTGCCCCGGGTAACCATATCTAGTTTGTTGACCCCGGACGGGATGATTAATTTTGCGGGTGTTACGGCGATGAAACTGGCTTCTTCTACTTCTTTTGAGTGTTTTGGTGCGGACGGATTCATCGGAAGCAATTTGTTTAAAAACATGATTGTTGAGATTGACGGTAAAACAAAAACAATATTAATTTCAACGGCAGAAAAGGCTCCCACGATTTCTCTACGTAAAATGATCCCGTTTTCCCAGAAAGGATATATGCCTATCATCACGTTGCAAGCGGGAACGGGTAATAATTTGGATGTGTTGTTTGATACGGGAAGTCCCCGTTTCCTGTCTTTAAAAAGTTCTGATTATGAGAATTTGCAAGAGAGAGGAGCTTGTCGAACCATAAGTGAAGGATTCGGGGGAGGTTCTATTAGTGTTGGGGGAATGGTTGAGTCTGATTTATCTCGTCGGGTTAATTTCCCCGTAATTTCTCTCGGGGCTACAAAATTTAGAAATGTGACCACTGAAACTTCTACTCCTCCTTACACGTTATTGGGGGTGAAGTTGTTAGAATATGGAAAGGTGACGATTGATTATTCTCGTAGGCATCTGTATTTTGAACCTTACGAGCAAGAGTTCGATTTAGCAAGTAAACATTATAACGTGAATTTGCGGGTTAAGGATGGTGATTTAGTCGTGAGTACCGTGTGGTCGAGCATGAAGGGGATGGTTGAAGTGGGGGATAAAGTTGTGCAAATTAATGGAAAGTCCGTGAAAAAGTATGATTTTTGCGAGAGTATTATCATGGGGATTCCGGAGTTGAAAGCCAAGAAGAAGACAAAATTGACAATTCTTACGAAACAGGGGAAGAAAGTGATTATTTATCAAAAAGAATAGTGATATGTCCAGAGTGAAATACGGGGTGTTTTTTCGTGTCTTTTTCGTTTTTTCGTTAATGTCTAGTTCTGTTCAAGGTCAGTCGGTAAAGCGAGTATGTGACACGATTCATTACGAGTTTATCCAAAATAAGATTATTATTCCAGTGACAGTGAATGGAGTGACGGTGAAGTATATCGTGGATACGGGAGGACAGACGGGTACGGATTGGGAGAATGCGCAAAAGATGGGAGCTGTGGGGACGGGGGCTTCTACTTCGATATCTGATTTGAACGATAAGAGGCAAAGGTACCAGATTGCCGAGGTGAGAGATGTGTGGTTGAGTCCGAATTACCAGTTAAACAAGATGAAGACAATGGTCCTTCCGGTTATAGAAAGTTTTCGAAGTTTGGGGGTGGTCGGAATTCTAGGAGGTGAAGTATTTGCCCAGTCTGTTGTTACTTTTGATGCGAGAGAGAAAATCATGGTGATTAATTATCCTTATCGCCCGGACCGTTTGAAGGTAACGGATGGAATGGAGATGTTCGGGAATGATTCACATCACCCAGTTGTGAATATGGATTTTGGTGGAGTTGAAAAAAAAGTGGTGTTTGATACGGGAGCGGATGGATTTCTTTTAATGAATTCGTCTAGTTTTGAAGATATAGAAACTAGTGGGAAAGGGAAGAAAGTGGCACGGGCTTTTGGTATTAATGGGATTGGGTTGGAAGGGGTGAGCCATCCGGTGGAGATTGATAAGGTTAATGTGGAAGAGATGATTATTGCAGGGAAGAAGTTCTCGAATGTTGAAAGTTTGATTTCTGACCGGGGGGCGTTGATTGTGGGGATTGATTTGTTGAAGTATGGTAAGGTCGTTATTGATTATATGCGGAATAGATTTTACTTTTTCCCTTTTGATGTGGGTGTCACGGATATGAGAGGAATGTCTAAGATTTGGAACGTGGGTATATTACCGATTAATGAACGTTTTGAAATCACCACGGTATGGGATAGTATGAAAGATGTAGTATCTTTTGGTGATCAAGTTATTGATATTAACGGTACCGATATAACGGGATTCCCTATGAGTCAACCGGAGATTGATCGTGTGATGAATGCGATCGAAGGTGATGTGGCATATATTGTAATATTGAAAGACGGGAAAAAGAAGAAGGTGGAGATCAGGAGAGAATGAGATAATTTTAGATTTTAAATTTTAGATTTATGGTTAAGAAACTGATAGTGATTTTGAGTTTGTGTCTGTTGGGAATGATAACATGGGCTCAATCGAAGAATACTTCTACCGAGGTGAAGGATTACCGGGAGGTAGATGGGAAGATTATTGTTGAAATGGTTGTGAATGGTGTTTTTGCCGATTTCGTACTGGATTTGGCGGGAGATCATGCGATTTTGCCGGAGTACGTGGAGAAACTTAAAGTAGACCCGAACGTGAAAGGAAGTTTTCGTCATAATTCTCCTCTATATAAAAGGGTTTCCGTGACGGGATCCGTGAAAATCGGAAATATATCTTTCGGAAATAGCGTGTTCGGTAATGATGTCTCTGCATTTGTATTGAAAGATGAGCCCTATTTGAGAAAGTTGGGTGTTGCCGGAGTGGTCGGAGGGGCTTTGTTTAAGAATGTGGTATTAACGATTGATTCGAAACGAAAGAAAATAACTATGACGACTCCGTATCGTCCTTCTTATATGAAATTGGATTATCGGGTTAACGTTTCTTTAATTCCAGCAACGGGTGTGACATGTCCGGTAGAGTTGAATGGGGAGGTTTATTCTTTATTGTTCGATACGTGGAGTGACGGGCTTGTTATTATGAATGAGACTGATTTCGCAAAATTGAGCGGGAACACCGGAGGTGACGTGAAAACGAGTACGGGATACGCGGCAACGACAACCGCAACAAAAAGTAAAATCGTGGAGAAAGGTCATTTTGTAAAGAGCGATTTAGGGAATGTCGTGGTTGCCAAGAGTGAGTCGTTGCCTCACTCCGTGCTGGGGAATGGGATTTTGAAACAGGGGTTGGTTTCAATTGACTATGGGAAACAAAAATTGTATTTCCAACCTTTTGATTTAACAGAAGTGAAAGATGAGGTTGAGGGAACAGAAAATATTAAAATTGAGCCGGGTAAATTGAACCCGATTACCCGAGAATATTTTTTGGAACACGTGTATGACTATCGGAAGAGTAAGGAGTTCGTGTTTAAAGGGGATAAGCCCGTGGTGATTGATTTTTGGGCTAGTTGGTGCGGACCTTGTATGCGATTGATTCCCGAATTGGAGGCTATGGCAGAAAGGTATAAGGATGACGTGATATTTTTGAAGGTAAATGCCGATAAGGAGAAAGAGTTGTGTAGTATGTTTAATATCGTTGGTTTGCCCACGTTGTTTTTTATTCCAGTCGGAGGCCAGCCGATTATAGAAATGGGAGCAACTCCGGAAAAATATTTGGAAATTATAGAGACACAATTGCTAAAGAAATAATATTCTTGGAAGAAAACTAAATGGAGAAGAATAAAAAGTAATTAAAATGTTTATAGAATGAGGGGATTAATTGTTTTTTTCATAATCTGTTGCGTGGGATGTACACGACAAAATTCACGTTATCAGTTTAGTATAAAAGGAAATATCGAGGGCGTGAAATATGGAAAGGTTTGCTTGATGACTCCGGGTGATTCTTCGGAAGTGTTGTTCTCGACGGATTTGGATGGTGGTAAATTTGAATTGAAAGGAGAATTGGATGAGCCGAGACATTTTATTTTGAGCGTGAATCGGAAGAAAATATATTTCTTGATGGATGGTCGAAATATGGAAATTTCTTGTCCATATTCATCTTTAAGCGATCAGTATGTGAAAGGTTCTCCCGCGAATGATTTGGCGTTGGAATATGATAAGCTTGTACAAGAGGGATATTACAAAGGATTGAATATTCTGGTCAATGAATACAAGGCTTTGTTGGATGCGGGAGAACAGAAAATGGCAGACGAAAAGATGACGCAAGCGTTGAAGATGGAGGATAAATATTTCGAATTGACTCGTGATTTCGTCAGACTGCATCCGGATAATATCTTTTCTGCTTATATTTCAAATATTGTAAAAGGAGAAAGTTACGAGAAAGGAAAAGAATTATATAGTATGCTTACGCCCAAAATGCAAACTTCTTATTATGGACGTTCGTTGAAGCAGAATACCGATGCTTTGGCAATCTCTGCTTTGGGGGGACCGTGTCCTGATTTCACGGCGACGGATGAGTCGGGTAATAAAATTTCGTTGAATTCTCAAAAAGGGGGTATAATGGTACTTGACTTTTGGGCTTCTTGGTGTGGACCTTGTCGGCAGGAGATGAAGAATCTGAGAGGACAATACGCAGAGTTTAAAGATCAAGGGGTTCGATTTATGAGTATTTCGTTGGATGATTCCGTGGATAAATGGAAAAAAGCTTGTGAAGAAGAGCAGATTCCTTGGATTAGCGTGCGGGATGATAATGGATGGTCGAAGTCTGAAATTCGAAAGTTGTTTGGTATTCAGGCGATTCCTTTTATCGTGTTGTTGGATAAAGACGGGAATATCGTGGCAAAGAATATTCGTCGGAATAGTTTGCATGAGAAGATTTTAGAACTGTTACAAAAATAGGAAGTTATGAAGGTGATAAATATTATTTGGGTTTGTGTCGTGATTTGTTCCGGTTGGATAACTCCTTGTCTCGCACAGCAACCGAATGAAAAGGATAAGGTTATATTTGGACGGGTTGCATCTGTGTATGAGGCAATTCCTCTAGATTTGAATGTGGATGAGTTGCTTCAAAAAGTGAATGAGGCTGACAGGCAAGTGAATCTGGCGATCGATTCTCTCTCTACAAGGGAAGCAAAGGAGAAGGCTAGATTGCTGCGTTTCAGTGGATTATTGAGGAGTTTGGGAAGGTATGTAACAGAGACAGGAGATCAAATGTTAAAAAGTGAATTGGCAGAACGAATCAACGGGTTGGATTTGGATTCTCCAAATCTGGATTTGTTGAGTGACGTGGAGATCATGAATTTGTTGAATGGTTATTTCCGGGTATTTATGTCAGAAGTTTCAGAATTAGAGAGGGGAACTTATGTCTTATACAATATCAAGAGCGAGAAGGTGCGTAATCTTTACGTGCTTCCCATGTTAATTTGGGAATTAAAACAAAAAGGATACACTACGGATATTCAAAACTTATTGGATGATATTGAACTTTGTTCCAAAACGGAGGCCACGATACAGAAAGCAAAAGAGTTGAAAGCGGAATATTACCCGGTTCGAGTGGGGGAAATGGCCCCGGATTTTGAGATGGAAAACGAGTACGGGAATATGGTGAAATTGTCGGATTTTCGAGGTAAAGTCGTGTTTATTGACGTGTGGGCAACCTGGTGTGGTGGATGTGTTGAAGGATTACCTGATTTTATGGCTTTGAGGGATCAGTATAAGGATCGGAAAGATGTTGTGTTTTTAACGATTTCAGATGACGGAATTGAGGGGAAGGCCCATTGGCAGAATTTCCTGAAAGAGAAAAAGTATACAGGAAAAATACCTCATTTGCTTATAAACAATAATAAAGATCGGTTTGAAGAAGATTATTGTATAACCGGGATACCTCGTTATATCTTGATTGATAAGGAGGGAAAAATCGTGAACGCTTGGCACGTGAGTACGAGGCACGAGATGTTCCCTTGGTTTTTTGGCGTGGAACTGGATAATTTGAATAAAAATTAATTTCGTAATATTCGTGTGTTGATCCCGGTTCGGTTTTAGCTGGACTGGGATTTTTATTTACGAATTAATTCGTTATTTTTGTTCTCGTTATATGACTATCGTGTGTCGTTATGAAAAGAGAAAACGGTGATTTAGAGGCGTTTGTAGGTGATCTGCAAAAGGGCGACGAGAAAGCTTTTCGAATATTATTTGATGAGTTCTATGTTGCTCTATGTCTTTTTGCAGTGCGGTTTATGGAGGATCGAGAGGCAGCTGCTGACATCGTGCAGGAGGCTTTTTTAAAATACTGGGATCGGCATGCTGATTTTGATAATTACTACAAGATAAAATCTTTTCTTTACGTGGTGGTGCGTCATGCTTGTTTGAATCTGCTTCGTACGAAACAGGTAAAGCTGGAAATAACCGAAGATATAGCTATGGATTCGGATGAGTTTTTTCAGGATCAGGTGATGGAAGAGGAGGCGTATCGTGTGTTTTACAGGGCGATAGAGCATTTGCCGCCTCAAATGCGTAGTGTGATTAAGTATGTTTTGGAGGGATTGAAAAATGCGGAAGTGGCGCAGAAAATGGGGGTGTCGGAAAATGCAGTGCACGCATACAAGAAAGAAGCGTATAAACGATTGAAGGATACGATGAAAGAACATTATTATTTGTTTGAAATTATTCTCTTTTTGTTGTTTGATTAGTTAATATATGTTAAATATCAAAAGACGACATACCATAAATTGGATGTCTTGTGTTGTAATGGTAACGTGGATAAAAACATTCAACACAAATGGATAAAACTTATTTTGATATCGCTGTTTTAGTTGGAAAATACTTGGCGGATAACCTGACAGAAGAGGAACGTTCCCTCTTGGAAGAATGGATAGCTTTGTCGGAGAGAAACAGGAGGTGGTTTCAGCGGGTGACAGATGAAAAATACAGAACCTGGAAAGGGAGTAATGTCCGGTTGGTGGATGTTGAAAGAGGATGGCAGGATTTGCAATCGAAACGTTCGAAAAAGGCGGGTAAACGTTTATGGGTTCGTTGGTGTCGGTATGCTGCTATACTCGTGTTACCTTTACTTGTAGGGATTATCATTTACCGGTATACGGAGGAACCTCAGGTCGAGGAAACAACAACGATTACGTCTGGAACGAGTAAAGCTAGGTTGATTCTGGCTAACGGGACCTCGATATCTTTGGAACAGCAGCAGAAACGGGTAGTAGAAGAAGAGAACGGGACAAGGATAGATCTTCAACAACAACAGGTTGTTTATGAAAATGCTATTAGTGATGAATACGAGGAATTGGTTTACAATGAGTTGGTGATCCCTCGTGGCGGAGAATATTCTTTAACGTTGTCAGATGGAACCGTGGTATATATGAATGCGGATTCCAAACTTCGATTTCCAGTCAAATTTGATAGGAATTTGCGGATGGTGGAATTAGAAGGAGAGGCTTATTTTAAAGTACAACGTAACGAGAAGGTCCCGTTTATCGTGAAAACTTCCCAGATCTCCGTGCAGGTGTTGGGAACGGAGTTTAATGTTTCTGCTTACGCGGAGGATTTGGTTATTCAAACGACGTTGGTAAGTGGAGCTGTAAAAGTTTTTTCGGAAGATGAAAAAGAAAGTGTGATATTACGACCGGGAGAGCAAGCCGAATTTAGTAGAATCACGCACGAGATACAGCTTGAGACTGTTGATGTATCCTATGTCACGGCATGGAAAGATGGACGACTCCGTTTTCAGGAAAAGCCATTATTCGAGATCATGAAAAATGTGGCCCGTTGGTATGACGTGGAAATTATATATGAAGACGAGGAGGTGAAATATTATCCGTTTGGGTGTAATTTCAATCGTATGGCGACGATCGAGTCTTTATTACAAATATTTGAGGCAACCGGGACTATCGAAACTCGTGTTCAAGGGAGAAAAATATGGATAAAGGAACGGAAATAAAAACGGAAGATGCTGGAAACATCCTCCGTTTGTAAAGTACTTTGCAAGGAGTACATTAATTTTTATAATTAAACATTTCAAAGTTATGAAAAAAAATCGTTGGTTCCCTCATCTATGGGGAATAAAAATGAAGAACGTGTTGCTGTTTTGTCAGGCGACCCTCTTGTTGTGCTTTTTTAGTCCTGGATCGATGATGGCACAAAATCAGAAAAGTGTCATTCATTTGTCCATGAAGAATGCGACCTTAAAAGAGGTCATTTGGGAAATTGAGAAGCAATCTGGATTTGTGTTCGCATATAATGCGGATGATTTGCTTAAAGCGGGGAAGGTTAACGTGGAAATCGATGGAAAAACCGTGCGGGAAGCGTTGGATATCTGTTTGAAGAATATCGGTTTATCTTATGTTGTGCAAGACAACATTATTGTGATAAAACAGAAAGAAAAAGAGTTTCCCGAAATGAAAAAGATTACGGTACGGGGGAAAGTGGTAGATAAGGAAGGAATACCTTTACCGGGAGTGACCATTCTTTTGAAAGGAACAACTTTAGGAGTTGTCACTGATATTGATGGAAAATATTCGCTTACCCTTCCAGAAGTTGATATGCCCGTGCTTGTTTTCTCTTTTGTCGGGATGAAGGGGCAGGAGGTTAAATATACGGGTAAGAATGAGATAAACGTGGTTATGGAAGAGGATGTGAAGGCTATGGAAGAGGTTGTGGTTACAGGTATCTTTCGTAAAGCCAAGGAAAGTTTTACAGGGGCGGCGACAATGGTTACGGATAAAGAATTAGCTATGGCTGGAAACCGAAGTATCGTATCCACGCTTCGGAATTTGGATCCTAGTTTTAATTTGAGTGAGAGTCTTAATTTTGGTTCTGATCCTAATCATTTACCAACGATCACGGTTCGGGGCATGAGTAGTTTATCTTCAGAGATTCGAAGTGTGACCGAGGAGAGTACGAATTTGCGTGAGGCGAATCAACCTTTATTTATTTTGGACGGTTTTGAGATTTCGTTGGAACGTTTTGTGGATATAGATGAGAGTACGGTTGCTTCTATAACTATATTGAAGGATGCGAGTGCCACGGCGATATACGGTAGTCGTGGATCTAACGGGGTAGTCGTGATTACTTCTAAAGTTCCGGAATTGGGAAAGTTACGTCTTTCGTACACGTTGAATTTGAACATGGAAACACCGGATTTATCTTCTTATAATTTGATGAATGCTTATGAGAAGTTGGAGTTTGAGAAAGCTTCTGGTTTGTATACGGCTGCTAATGTTGCGGATCAACCGGCATTTAATGAGATTTATAATCGCAGAAAGATGTATGCCGAGCGGGGTGTGAACACATATTGGCTAAAATACCCGGTTCGTACGGGAATTACGGCTAATCACAGTGTCGGGCTTTCTGGGGGAGATCAAAGTTTCCGTTATTCAGCCCGTGTTTCTTATCGTTTGAATAAGGGCGTTATGAAAGGGTCCGAGCGTGGGGCGTTTAATGCTAGCTTATTGTTTTCTTATAATTTCAAGAAATTTTCTTTTAAGAATGATATGCTAATATCGACAACGAAAGGGACAAATTCTCCTTACGGAGGGTATTCTCAGTACGGGAACCTAAATCCTTATTTAAGACCGTATGATGATGATGGGAATATCGTGAAAATATTGGAAACGAGCAATTTTTTAAATGGAGGTTCCATTCCCAATCCTCTTTATGATGCATTATTGGCACAGAAAGACGAGAGTAAGAATTTTTCGATAATAGATAATTTATCAATCGAGTATTCTCCGATTCCAGGTTTGAGAATTGCGGGGCGTTTTAACGTAACTTCTATCCATAGACGTGGGGATAAATATTTGCCTGCCGATCATACTTCTTTTGATAATTATACAGAAGATCGGTATGGTGAAAAGGGATCGTATTCGTATTCTCCCGGAGAATCAATTAAATATGAAGGCGATATAACTCTTCATTATAATAAAGAATTTGGTAGACATATGTTGAGTGCGGGACTGTCTTATAGTATCTCGTCATCCAAAGAGGAAAGTTATGCCATAAAAGCGGTTGGTTTGACAGCTCCGAATGCTGATTATTTGGGAATGGCTAACCAATATGCCTCGGGAAGGCCTTCCAGTAGTGATTCAAAAAATCGTCGTGTAGGAGGGATCGGAATGATAAATTATACTTATGATCATAGATTTTTTGTTGATGGTTCAATTAAGATAGAAGGATCTTCACAGTTTGGAGCTGATCGGCGAATGGCTCCCTTCTGGTCCGTGGGGGCGGGATGGAACGTGAATAACGAAAAATTTTTGAAAGATCAGCAGATTTTGTCCACATTCCGGTTAAGATTGTCATACGGAAGTACTGGTAGTCAGGGTTTTAATTCTTATCAAGCTGTTACAACCTACAAGAGTGTTGATGGTAAAGGATATAATGGTTCGTATGGAGTTTTGTTAATGGGACTGGGAAATCCTGATTTAGGTTGGCAGAAGACAAACCAGTTGAATGGAGGATTTGAACTAGGATTTTTGGAAAATCGTTTCCGTCTGAATTTTGATGCTTATAGTAAAATCACAAATGATTTATTGACAGATATTTATTTACCGACGGCAAGTGGTTTTGAAAGTTATAAGGCAAACGTTGGAAAGGTGAGTAATATGGGGTATGAGGTAACCTTGAATTGTGCTATTTTTAAGAGTATCGATCCCAAAGGTTTTTTCCTGTCAATCGGAACTTCTGCTTTTCACAATGTGAATAAGGTGAAAAAAATTTCTAATTCAATCGCTTTCTTAAATGATAAGATTTTGTCAGAAGCAGGTGTAAACCCTAGTTTCCTGTATAAAGAAGGGGAGTCGATGAATACAATTTATGCCGTGAAGTCTCTGGGAATCGATCCCGGTAACGGGAAAGAAATTTTTGTAACTCGTGATGGTTCGCTGAGTTACGTGTGGGATGCTAATGATCAGGTTCCTTGTGGGAACACGGATCCGATGATCTCTGGTAATTTGAATGTGAACGTGACGTACAAGAATATCACGTTGAATGCAATTTTTGGGTATACTTACGGGGGACAGAATTATAACTATACGTTGGTTGGAAAAGTCGAAAATATAGATCCGGCTAAAAATGCAGATCGACGAGTATTGTATGATCGTTGGCGAAATCCCGGTGATATTGTTAGCTATAAAGGAGTGGACAATAAAACGACAACTAAGGCTTCCAGTCGTTTTGTCATGGATGATAATATTTTCGAACTTAGGAACGTGTCCCTTAGTTACGTGCTTCCTACTGAATGGACGGATAAATTCGGGATTGGAAGAGTTTTTATATCGGCTAATACCGAGGATTTATTTCGTATTTCTTCTATTAAACAGGAAAGAGGGTTAGCTTATCCGTTTTCCAGAAAATTTTCTTTTTCATTAACAGCAACTTTCTAACTTATGAAATCAATCATTAACTTTTGGATTGTAATATTCATTCTGCTTTTCTGTTCATGCGCAGATTGGTTGAATGTTAATCCTCAGACAGAAATTAAAGAATCTGAACTTTTTAAAGATGAAGCTGGTTTTAAATCAGCTTTGACAGGCGTTTACATTATGATGGCCGATGAAAATTTGTATGGAATGAATATGTCTTTTTATCTGCCGGAACTTTTGGCCCAACATTGGTATTATACTTCTAGTACGGGGGATATTTTATACCGTTTATCTACATATGATTTTAAAACAGAGGAGTCTGACGAGAGTTTAATTGCTGATATATGGATTTGTTATTATAAGGCTATAGCCCAATTGAATAATATATTGGATTTCCTTGATCGTTCGGATGCTGTTTTTGAATACGGGAATGATAAGATTATTAAAGGTGAAGCTTTAGGACTTCGGGCATTCTTGCATTTTGAATTGTTCCGGTTATTTGCTCCGCATCCGAGCGGTAATAATCTGCAAGAAAAAACGATACCTTACATGACGAGTATGACTCGGAATATAAATGAATTAACTTCTATCGAGGCTAGTAAAGTTATTGAATATGTCGAACAAGACTTGAATTCGGCTGAAGTGTTATTGGCAGAGGCAGATCCGATATTGAAATATACGAATAATCAATTGAATTCTTTTACGGGGAGTACTCGGCCGAAAGATGATTGGCAAATGTGTAGACAGAGTCGATTTAATTATTATGCCATATTGGCAACTAAGGCTCGTTTTTATCATTGGATTGGGAATAAGGAAAAGGCGATGGATTATGCTCAAAAAGTGATCGATTCGGGAAAATTTAGTTTAACAGATAATACTTCATATTCAACAGGGGGAAGTTTGGTCTTTTTGGAAGAGAATATTTTTAACGTGGTAAACCCGGATCACCAAGATATTGTTAAAGGATTATTTATTGAAACACACCATCGTTTGAAGCAAACTTCAGATAATGTGAATGTGGCATTTGAGACGTCTATGAATCCGGATGACATTCGTGCTCGAATAGATCGGTACTGGACGGATAGCCCGGATGATGGCTATTTGTCTTTTTTGAAATATTGCGAGAGTTCTAAAGAAACGATTAAAGCAGCAAACAAAATTCCTTTAATTCGTTTGTCTGAAATGTATCTGATTTTAATGGAGTTAAAGCCGTTGGATGAGGCTGTTAGCTATTTCTATTATTATCGGGTATCGAGATTGATGAATTCTGTGTTAGATAATAATTTTGAAGACGAGGATACACGAATGCTTCGGATCGAGAAAGAGTATCGAAAAGAGTTTTTCGGGGAAGGACAAATGTTTTATTTCTACAAGCGTTTGAATTATCCTGCTTTTTCGTGGCCCTCTGATTTTGTTTTATCTTCCACGGAACTTTACACTATTCCGAAACCAGATGCTCAGTTGAATTATGAATTTGATTAAACTTTTGATTTATGAAACTAATACAATATTTCTGTTTATTACTTTTGTTAGTTATTGGTGTAGGGTGCGAGGAAAACATGCCATTAACTTATGAAGGAAAAGATGCGGTATATATTTATTCGACGAATCATACACGCACCACAGAACAAACTTTTTTCTTGATACCTGAATCTCAGGAACGAGATACGATCTGGATTCAAGTACAATTGATGGGAAAAGTGGCATCAAAGAAACGTCCTTTTGTGTTAAAACAGATAAATGTGGCGGAAGATAATGCCGCAATCAGTGGAATACATTATGTTTCTTTCGATGACTCCGAAATGAGTTCTCATTTGTTTATAGAGAAAGATTGTGCTGAAGTACAAGTTCCCATTATATTATTGAGGACCCCGGATATGGAATTAAACAAGTACAAACTTGTGTTGGCTATTGAGGAAAACGAGTATTTTGCGGCAATCGATTTACCGTATTATGCTGATTATACAATTATGACAACGGCAATTGCGGTAAAACCGAGCAGGTGGGATACTACTTGGTATAGCTTGTTTGGTGAGTGGGGAAGTGAGAAAATGAAATTTATTATCGAGGCAACAGGTTATACGAGTTGGGATGAGTCCATAAATGACTCGCAATACAAGGCTTATCTTCAAACGAAGTGTAAGACGGCATTATATGAATACAATCAGTCTCATCCTGATGAACCTTTGACAGAAGCAGACGGTACGTTGGTTGAGTTTCCATAATTTTGAAATGTAAATAATCTAGTTATGAATAATGTATATAAAATGGTGGTATTGCTTTGTTGTTTTGCACAAAGCTTATTTGTAGGGTGTATAGATGATCCTGGAAATTATGAATATGTCTCGGAAGATGAATTATTTCCGGTAACTATTGCCCCGTTGAAAGATATGTATCAGGTGTATCAAGGTGATTCTCTGGTTATTATACCTGTCTTTGAGAGCATGGATAATGAAGGCCGTTACCAGTATAAATGGTTTGTTTCAAATTCAGACAGGGAAATTTCGCTACTTGGAGAGAATAAAGATTTTAAAGATGTTGTACGTCTGTCTCAAAAAGAATACACGTTATATTTTGAAGTGAAGGACCCGAAACTGGATGTCTATCGACAAGTTTCTTCAAAATTGTCTGTAACGGCTAACGTGCAGAATGGTTGGTATGTATTGAAAGAACAAGATGGAATGACTGATTTCGATTATGAAGGAGTGGATAATAGTCGGGTTGATAATGTGATGAAAAATGTCATGGGGGGACAGCAGTTGCAAGGGAAACCGTTGAAGATCGTGTATCATCCTAAAAGTTATTACACGGAATCCGTGAATGCGGAAGGGAAGACTGTGGTTTTGAGAAATCAGAAAGCGATTCATGTCCTTTCCGAGCAGGAATTTAAGACGATAGATGCTTCAACTTTACAATTGTTCAAAAATTACAATGACGAGTTTTACGCTTTTCCAGTAGGAGCTTTCCCTGGGGATCTTAGTTACCAGAGAGAATATTTGTTTTACGTGGATGCCGGGAAATTGTACTCGTGTTATATCGGAGGGGTTGGAAAGTTTGGAACATCGAAATACATTGATAATTATAATTATGACCTTGATTTGTATCCTGGAATGATATCCAATCGGGATCGGGTGATTGTGTTCGATAGAAAAAGCAACACGTTTATGCTTGGAACGCATGATGACAAAAAATTGTTGCGGTTTAGAGATGAAAGCGGTTCACGTTCTTTAACATCCATGGATGCGGATTTGGTAACTTTATTACAACGGACATCTCCAGAAGATTATACAAGTACGGGGTATGCAATTATGAAAAATAAGCATACGAGTGAAAAAGGTGATTATGTGTTGTTATCTATGACTTTGGCTTCGTATAACTCGAATTATTATCCGGCAGAAATTGATACAATACCTGCAGGTTGTTATATGCCGAGAGCTAAGGTGTGGGGTACTCATTTAGTTTCAAATTGTATATATTTCGGTAAGGAGAATCAACTTTGGGTATATACGAATGCTGCAATCGAGCAACGGGAAAAGATGATTAAAACTTTTCCCGAAAACGAAGAAATTGCTTTTATTCAAAATATCGAAGGACGGGTATTTGGAGATACGAAGGCAATCAATTATTTGGTGGTCGCAACTAATACGGATCGGGAATGGAAGGTTTACTTCTTTACTATCGTGGGAAAAACACCTGAAATCAATCCCGAACAGGCTCACCTGATAAAAGGGGAAGGACGGGTCAGACAGGTTATGTATTATAATAGTTCGAAGTAATGATTGGTTTGATAGATTATGAATAAACTGATATATTTGTTTTTGGTTATTGTTATACCAGCTTCAGCACAAAAGGCTGATTATAAAACAGCGGATAAATTTTCAGAATGGAATCTTCGCAATATTATAGGTTCGCTATCAGTAGTTCCGCATTCTGGGGAAACAGGAGCCGCATTCTGGTACGATTATGAAATTTCTGGTAGAAAGGAGTATTATTACGTGGATCCTGTTCGAAAGATTCACGAAAAGTTGTTTGATCTCCAAAGTTTGGCTACCATGATTAAAGAACAACTTGGGATTACGTTGGAAAAGGCTCGTCCTAGTGATATTGTTTTTTCTGAAGACGGAAAGGCATTGAAAATTTCAGTGGATACTTTTTGGTTTAAATTGGATTTGAAAAGTAAAGTTTTGAAACAGTTGTTTGCACCTAAAAAGCGAAATTATAACACGAGTAATACATGGGTTGGTCCGGGATCGGATGATGGAAAGTTTGCTGCATTCGTTAGTAATCATAACGTGTATTTGTTGGATTTACAGACAGGTGATACAACGCAATTGACTTTTGACGGGGAAGAAAAATATTCTTTCGAAGGGGTTGATGATAAGATTGCTGAAGGATCTATGAATCCGCATATCACGTGGTTTGCCGGTAAAAATAAGTTTTATATTGTTCGTTCGGATTATAGAAAAGTTTCTTCTTTGACACTTACAAGCAGTTTGAACCCGAGGGCCAAACCAGAAACATTTATTTTTTACATGCCGGGAGATAAAAATGTACCGCAACATGAATTATTTATTTTTGATGCGGAAACAAAGTCTGCATTGAAAGTTCCGGTTGAGAAATGGAAGGATCAAACGTTGAAAATTATAGATGATGGACGTGACGGATTTTGTGAACGACTTTATTTTATTCGTAAGAAAAGAACCTGTGATGAGTTAGAGTTATGTAAGATAAATCCTAGTGACGGAAGTGTAAAAATACTTTTTAATGAAGTATGTAAACCTTATTTTAATAATGAACTGTATCATCTTTCAATCTTGAACGAGGGTAGAGATATTCTTTGGCATTCGGAGCGAACGGGATATGGTCATTATTATCATTATGATGGAGAAGGAAATTTTAAGAACGTAATTACAAATGGAGAATGGGTCGCCGGAGAGATTGAATTTATTGATGAAGCGAAGAGAGAGATTTATTTTTATGGCTATGGACAGGTAAAAGGGGAAAATCCTTATTATGCTCGGTTGAACAGGGCTTCTTTGGATGGAAAGTTTGAGGTGCGCTGTTTGACTCCAGAGATGGCAACACATAGTATTTCTTTTGTTGGGCCAGATAAAAAATATTTCGTGGATAATTATTCGAGAGCAGATTTGGAGCCTGTGAGTGTTGTTCGGGATCTTAAAGGGAAGGTTATTTTGAAATTGAAATCTCCCGATTTGGTAAAATTGTATGAATTGGGGTGGCAGAAACCCGAACCTATTCACGTGAAAGCTGCCGATGGTGAGACTGATTTGTATGGATTTATGTGGAAGCCTTATAAAATGGAACCGGGACGTAAGTACCCTATCATTTCGCACGTGTATCCAGGACCGACTTCCGAAGATATGTCTTTATCATTTAATCCGGCCGAGTTGAACACAGCTTTGGCACAAGTTGGTTTTATCGTGGTTAATTTCGGACATCGTGGTGGAAGTCCTTTACGTGATGCTAAGTATCATAAGTATGGTTATGGTAATTTGCGGGATTATCCTTTGGCTGATGATAAATATGGTTTGGAACAATTGGCCGAGCAATATGATTTTATCGATCTTTCTAGAGTGGGAATATACGGTCATTCGGGGGGAGGTTTGATGTCAACGTCAGCGATTTGTACTTATCCGAGTTTTTATAAAGCGGCTGTTTCTTCTTCCGGAAATCATGATAGTAATACGTTTAACTTGTGGTGGGGAGAGACACATCACGGGGTAAAAGAAGTACATAAACAGGTAGAGAGAAAAATCAAGAATCCCGTAAACGGTTTGGATTCCGTTTATACGGAAGACGTGATTTCTTTTGAGTCGAAGATTCCTACGAATATGGAGTTGGCTAAAAGGTTAGAGGGACATTTGTTATTGATTACGGGGGATGCGGATCAGACTGTAAACCCAAGTAATACGATGAGAATGGCAGATGCTTTGGTGAAAGCCGGTAAAAAATTTGATCTTTGGGTATATCCGGGGCAAAGACATGCCTATATGACGTATTATCGGGATCTTTACATACGACAATTGTGGTTCCATTTTGGAAAACATCTTCTCGGTGATTATTCCTCGGAGGCTTTTGTCAATATGAAGGATTATAAAAAGGGGAATTAATTTACCTTTTTTCAAGAGGGGAGAGAGGTTTATGAATAAACTTTTGATTCCCCTCTTGTTTTATAATTATAAAGCCGTATTTTTGTTCATCTGTGGGACGCAATGTATAGAGATGCAAAATGGAGATAACGGTTTTTTGTTGAAGCGTTTGCAAGAAGGAAACGAACGAGCTTTTCGGATGTTATTCGAGGAGTTTTATGCTTCGTTATGCCTGTTTGCTATCCGTTATCTAGGAGATCGGGAGGAAGCTGCAGATGTGGTGCAGGAAGCTTTTTTGAAATATTGGCATCGACATGCGGATTTTGATGATTATCGGAAGATCAAGTCTTTTCTTTACGTGGTTGTGCGTCATTCTTGCCTTAATTTGTTACGGGATCGAAATTTGCGTTCTCGTGTTTCAGAAGAGCTGATCAAGGATTCCGAACAGGAGTTCCAGAATCAGGTGATGGAAGAGGAGGTGCATCGCATTTTCAATCATGCTATCGATAATTTACCAACTCAAATGCGAACTGTGATTCATTATTCTTTGGATGGATTAAAGAATTCGGAGATTGCCGAGAAAATGGGACTTTCGGAAGGAACAGTTCATGCTTATAAAAAAGAAGCGTATAAGAAATTGAGAATTAGCATGAAGGAATACTATTATTTGTTGCCTTTCCTTTTGTTCATGTCGCATTAATTGTTAATTAATTTTAAATTTTAATGGTCAAACACTCCATAAAATTCAATTTTAGTGTTCTAGCTGAAAATTGAATAAATTTATATAATTGGAGTATACAATGGATGACCGTATTTTTGATATTGCCGAATTGGTAAGTAAATACATGACGGGAGAATTAACTGCTGAAGAACAGAGATGTTTGGATGATTGGTTAACTCTTTCCGAGAGAAATCGTCAGTGGTTTGATGCTGTTACCGGTAAAGAATTGGTTTGGCGGAAACGCCGGGAACTAAAGTCGATTCCTGTCGAAGAGGGATGGCAAGCGCTTTTGAACAAACGTAATCGGGAAAACAGACGACAATTATGGGGACGTGTTTGGAAGTATGCCTGTGTATTTATTGTATTGTTGTCTTCAACTATATATTTTTTCATACGAGATGTCGACCGTGATGAGATTATTCCTGTCGTGAATACAGAAATTGTTCCGGGGGCGTCCAAAGCAATTCTGTACATGGCTAACGGGAGTGTGATTGATTTGGGGATTCATCAACGGGATACTTTGAAAGAAGAGGATGGAACAATTATCGGCTTGCACGGTGAAAGTATCACGTATGAGAATTCGGCAGATTCTACGGTACGAGAGGAATTATTTAATGAACTTGTGATCCCGCGGGGAGGGGAGTATGTGTTGACTCTTGCCGACGGGACGTTAGTCTGTTTGAATGCCGGATCTAAATTGCGTTTCCCGGTTCAATTTAATGGAGACACGAGAAGGGTTGAATTGGAGGGAGAAGGGTATTTTCAAGTGGTTCGTGATGAAAAAAAGCCTTTTGTTGTCGGTGCTTCTGGGGTGGATATTACCGTGTTGGGGACAGAATTCAACGTGTCGAATTATCCGGAGAATATGGATGTGCAGACCACTCTTGTGGAAGGATGTGTGAAGATTAACGTTGAACAGGATAAAGAAAGTTATATTTTACAACCAGGGGAACAGGCTGTGTTTAATAAAACAAGTGGTGAATTACATGTATCGGCAGTTGACGTGTCGTATGCTATCGCTTGGAAAGAAGGACGTTTACGTTTTAGAGATCGTCCATTGAAAGAAATTATGGATTTTATTTCCCGTTGGTATGACGTGGAGGTTGAGTATCGGGATGAAGAGGTAAAGGATTATCTTTTCGGGTGTAATTTTAATCGTCACGCAACAGTATTGCCTTTGTTGGAACTTTTTCAAAGTACGGGTACTGTTTGTTTTGAGATTGTAGGAAAGAAAATAATTGTAGGCAAATAAAATAGCGAAGAATACGTGATTATTCTTCGCTAATTAATCAAGCCTCTTGGCGGAGGCGTAATTATAAATCAATCAGTTTCAAAATTATGAAAAAAAAACGTAGAAGTATTCATTGGAGAGGGACAAAAATGAAAAAATTGTTCTTTTTCTGTCAAGTGACTCTTTTTCTTTTATTTTCCAGCAATGTTATAGCAAATGTAGGAGAAGAGGAGCCCGTGATTAATCTTTCGATGAAGGATGTGTCTGTTAAAGATGTGATCTGGGCTATCGAAAAACAGTCAAAATTGGTTTTCGTTTATAATGCAACCGATTTGGATAAAGCGGGCAAAATAGACGTGGAAATTAAGAAAAAAACGGTGAAAGAAGCGTTGGATATATGCTTGAAAAACACAGGTTTCGAGTATGTTATTCAGCAAAATACGGTTGTGATCAAACGGAAAGGAGCAAAAACTCCGGAAATTTCTAAGATAACGATTAAGGGAAAAGTAACAGATAAGGACGATGTGCCTTTGCCGGGAGTTACAATTTTGTTGAAAGGAACGACCTTGGGGATCACGACTGACATGAATGGAGAGTATTCACTTACGATTCCTGAGACGGAAACTCCGGTTCTAATTTTTTCATTTATAGGGATGAAGAAAGAAGAAATTCATGTTGCTGGGCGAACGGTTGTTAATGTCGTGTTACAGGATAAACAAACAACGGTAGATGAGGTGGTTGTGACGGGAATTTATAGCCGTAAAAAAGAGAGCTTTACGGGGTCTTCACAGACCTATAAAGCGGAAGATTTAAAGATGGTGGGGAATCAGAATTTGTTACAGAGTTTGAAAACATTGGATCCCGCTTTTAATATTCTGGAGAACAATCAATATGGTTCGGATCCGAATCGTTTACCAGATGTGGAGATAAGGGGAAAAACGAGTATTGTGGGGTTTAAGGAACAATTTGGTGAAGATCCAAATCAGCCGTTATTTATTTTGGATGGTTTTGAAACAACTTTGCAGACCATTATGGATTTGAGTATGGATCGGATTGCTTCAGTTACGATTCTAAAGGACGCTGCGTCAACAGCAATTTATGGGGCGAAAGCGGCTAACGGGGTTATCGTGGTTGAGACCAAGGCTCCGGCTCAAGGTCGCGTGAGACTTTCTTATAATGGAAGTTTCGATGTCTCTTTTGCTGATTTGAGTGCTTATAATTTGATGAATGCAGAAGAAAAATTGGAATTTGAACTTTTATCCGGTCGATTTGAGTCTAATTTGCCTTTTGGAACAGAGGAGAATATGACTCGTTATAATAGATTGTTAGCAGAGGTGAAAAAAGGTGTAGATACTTATTGGATGTCAGAACCTTTGCGAACAGCTTTTAACCAGCGGCATAACGTGTATATTGAAGGTGGAGATCAACAGATGCGCTATGGATTAGGAGTGAATTATACAAATATACAGGGAGTAATGAAAGAGTCTAGGCGACAGATTATGAGCGGGAATCTTGATTTGCTTTATCGGAAGAACAAGTTGAGTTTTAACAACAAGTTGACTGTGGATTTTAATAAAACGAATGATCCCGTGGTGGCTTTTTCCGAGTATTCCCGTGCTAACCCGTATTATCGAAAAAAGAATGAATCCGGAGGGATTGATAAATGGTTAGAAACTCCTTATAATCCGGGAGCTAGTCTTGGGATTCAATCAAGTAGTATTTATGTTCCTAATCCATTATGGAATGATGCGTTGAATAGTTATAATCAAGGAAATTCGTTTGGAGTGAGAAATAATTTCAACATGGAGTATCGTCCGTTTGATTTTTTGTATCTCCGCGGGCGTGTTGGGATTAGTAAATCGACATCGGATAAGGAAATTTTTCGTTCGCCTGATGATACTTCATTTGATGGAATGGATGTATTAAAGAAAGGGTCTTATTCGGATTCACGTTCGGAGGATTTTAGTTATGAGGGCGATTTTACCGTGACCTATGGACAATTATTGGGTGATGCTCATCAAGTAAATGCGGTATTGGGTGCTGCTTTTCGAGAAAATAAAAGTGAGACAAAAAATTTTGGAGCTAGTGGTTTTCCGGAAGGTGATTTTACGACTCCTGCTTTTTCAAATAGTTATCCAGAAGGAGGTAAACCGACTTCAACAGATTCTAAAAAGCGTAGCGTGAATTTTTATTTCAATGGGGGATATTCCTATAAAAATCGTTATTTGTTGGATGTTAATTTACGTTCGGATGGAACTTCTGTTTTTGGGTCAAACAAGCAATTCACGACAACTTGGGCCATCGGACTTGCATGGAATCTTCATAATGAAAGTTTTATTAAAGATAACACGAATTTATTTTCGATGTTGAAAATTCGGGCATCAATCGGTAATCCTGGGAATCAAAATTTTGGATCATTCAACACGATTACAACCTATAAATTTAATAACTGGATGATGAATAATTTCGGAACCGGTTTGCTTGTGGATGCTTTTGGTGATCCGGATTTAGAGTGGCAAAAAACGATAGATAAGAATATTGGTTGTGATATTAGTATGTTTGATAATCGTTTCCATGTGAATTTTGATTATTATCATAAATTAACGGATCCGTTATTAGCTACAGTTGGGGTCCCTTTATCTGTGGGTGTTTCCAGTCGATTGGCAAATATTGGTAGACAGGTAGAAAAAGGATGTAATGGAACAATCAAGTACGCATTTCTTTATAAGCCTAAAGAACGTGTAAATTGGACAACAAGCGTAACATTTCGTCACGGTACTGCTTATTATGATAAAATTGGCAGTAAACTAGATCAATATAATCGGCAAAATTTGTCCAAGAGTTTGACTCGGTATTACGATGGTGGAAGTCCATCGGCCTTATGGACCGTACGGTCGGAAGGTATAGATCCGGCTACCGGACGTGAGATTTTTTTGAGAAAAGATGGTACCCGTGTTTTTTCTTATAGTTATGATGACGAAGTGGAAGTCGGTGATACTCGCCCTAAATTGGAGGGAGTTATTGGTAATGTGTTGTATTTGAAAGGTTTTTCTTGTAGCGTATATGTCCGATATAGCTTTGGAGCAGACGCTTTTAACAGTACGTTGTATGATAAAGTAGAAAATATTTCAGCTGCTGGTTTACAAAGTAATCAAGATAAACGAGCTTTATATGATAGGTGGAAGCAACCTGGTGATCGAGCAAAATACAAGGGAATATCATTGACGGAGTCTACACCGATGTCCTCTCGTTTTGTTCAGAAAAATAATTATCTGGTCTTGGAGTCTATTCGTTTGGCTTACGAGTTTGAACAACGTTGGATGGAGAAAATTCGTTTTTCAGGAATGACCGTGAGTGCTTACATGAATGATATTTGTCGTTTTTCGACAATAAAGGATGAAAGGGGTATAGATTACCCATTTGCGAGAAGTGTTTCGTTTGCGATATCTTTTAATTTTTAAATGAATGGATATGAGAAAATGTATATATATTATTTTAACAGTTTTGGCATTTACCTTGTATGGATGTTCCGATTGGTTGGATGTGAAACCTAGTGATCGGGTGTCGGAAGAGAATGCTTTTTCGACTCTTTCCGGGTTTAAAAAAGCTTTAAATGGGGTATATGTTGAGTTAAATCAAAATGAGTTGTATGGGCGTTCTTTGACTTGCGAGTTTGTGGAAATACTGGCCCAACGTTATGCGATAGATCAAGAGGCTTCGGGTAATTATTTGTTGACACAATATAATTATATCGGTTCAGATGCTAAAGGGCGTATTTCTTCCATTTGGTCGAAGGCTTATAATTTGATAGCCAATACGAATTTGATTCTAAAAAATTGTGAAGAGAATAGAAGTGTGTTACCAGATGATCATTATTGTTTGGTAAAGGGGGAAGGGTTGGCTTTGCGAGCCATGTTGCATTTTGACTTGTTTCGTTTGTTTGGTCCGGTATACGGGAAGGATTCAGCATTAACTTCTATTCCTTATTATAAGGAATTCGTGTTGGAAGTAAAGCCTTCTTTGGTTGGAAATGAATTTATACAAGAAGTAATAAATGATTTGTTACAGGCGGAGGAGTTATTGCAGCATGATCCGATCATAGAGTACGGTCCGCAGGGTGATCGTTTAGACAATTTTAAAAGCGATCGTAATTTGCGCTTAAATTATTATGCTGTACAAGCGTTGTTAGCTAGGGTATATATGTACCGGGGTGATAAAGTGAAAGCCTTGGAGTATGCCAAGAAAGTGATAACTATTCAAAAAAAATGGTTCCCTTGGGTGGACCCGATGACGATTGCCGCAAGTTCTGAAAATCCGGATAGAATGTTTTCTTCTGAATTGTTGTTTGCTTTACAGAATCTGAATCGCAGTAGTATTTTTACTTCATTATTTGATGGGGATAATTTGAAATTGACGGCATTATTAGTGCCTAGGGAAGATGTTGTTAATGAGGTTTTTGAAAATGAAAAACAAGATTATCGGTTAATTTCTGGATTCGCAAGCAGTTCTGTGGAGCTAGGAGGAGTGAATTATAAGGTGTTTAATAAGTACCACGGGAAAGATTCTTTGTTATCACAGGTCATTCCTATGATTCGTGTGAGCGAGATGTACATGATTGCTGCGGAAGCAGAACCTAAAGTTGCTGACGGAGTAGTGTACTTTAATGAATTAAGAAACAATCGGGGGTTAGAAAGTATTCCTGATCGTTGGATGTCTTTTATGTTGGATGAGGAATGGTGTCGGGAATTTTACGGAGAGGGACAGTTGTTTTTCTTTTATAAAAGGAAAATGAAAACTAGTGTGCAATCGGCTTATGATCGCTACGGGATGACTTCCGTTAATTTAAAAAATTATGTCCTTCCAATCCCGGATGGAGAATTACAATATAATTAAATAGATGGTTATGAGATATTTGATTTTTATATTATTTTTACTTGTGGCCTTTTGTGCCTGCGAGGAAGAGATTGACGCTTATGCCGGAAAATGCGGAATTTATTTTGATACAAAGGATATGCGTTTGGATACGGTTACTGTTTCATGGGGATTAAAGAATAGCGAGTTGAAAGAACAATCTTTAATGTTGAAAGTTTGTCTTTTCGGTGATGTAGCCCCTTATGACCGTAAATTTTCAATTGATGTTATTTCAGATTTGGAGGATACATTACGAGCCATAGAAGGAGTGGATTACAGACCTTTTAGTGTAGAGTATACGCTTCCGGCTTTACAAGCTGAAACGACAATTAATATTCAACTATTACGAACGGAAATTTTGCAAAAAGAAGCTCGAAGATTTACTGTGAGATTGAAAGAAACATCGGAATTGCAGTTTTTGTATAGCCGGCAATGGCAGGAAGATAGTGTAACTACGAGATTATTGGATATTCAAAGAGTTGTGTATATGGATGAAAATTTTCCTATGCCGAGGTGGTGGTATATGTTGGGACCGAGCGTGTTTGGGGATTATTCTGTAAAGAAATCTATTGTTATTTGTGATGTAATGGGTATTGATCGTGAAACTTGGGCACTTGGTAATTTAGCGAGTGATTTATCCGAAGGTTATTTGAAGTATGTTGGTAAGTATATGCATCGTTGGTTACAGGAGCACCCGACTGAAGATGAGAATGATGAATTGATGGAAATGGGACCGGCTTCTCGGAATTGATAGTTGAAAATTGTAAAATGGTGATTATGAAATATAAGTATTTGTTGTTTCTTGCCTTGGCATGGTGCGTTATATCATGTTATGATGATAAAGGTAATTACGATTATAAGGAGATTAATGAACTGAAGATCTCGGGAATAGAGGATAAAGTGTATTATGAGAAGATAGCTTTCGTGGATTCATTGAAGATTTATCCGGAGATAGAATCCCCTTGGTATAATGACGATCATGAGCGGTATCAGTTCACATGGAAATTAATACCTTCGACTGCGGATGTAAATGTTGATGGCGACACGATAGATTACGTGGTTAGTCAAGAGAAAAATTTGATACTTCCTATCACCGAGAAGGCTGGGACGTATCGAGGCTTTTTTATCGTGTCGGATCCGGGAAATGGAATATCTTGGTATAAAAATTTCTATTTGCGAGTAAGAACTTTAACGAGTGAGGGATGGATGGTTTTGTGTGATAAAGGAGGGGAATCCCGGTTGGATATTATATTTAATGTGAACGAGAATGAGGATATGATAGCTCATGATTTGTGGCAAGAGCTTAATTTTAGGACAGGCAAACCGATTAAATTAATCAATAGTTATCGTACGGGAGGGGGAAGTGCTAGATTGTTTATATCCGAAAAAGGAACTTATAATATGGATAAGCTGGATTTACACGTGGGAGAAGATAATAATCTCCGATGGGAATTTGGCGCACAACCGGAAAAAGTGGAGGTGAGAGCATCAGGAATCTCTCAATTCGGGAGTCAAACAAGTTATTGGATAGTTGTAGATAAAAATGGGGATGCGTATTTGAATGACAAGAAAATTTGGGGAAGTATATTTGATTTTCCTATTAACAAGTTGGAGGGGAAAACTCCTTTTGTTGCGGCACCTTTTGTGGGCGTGAATTATGTTTCCACGTATAGCGGACCTTCTGTTATGATGTATGATGAGACTAATAAACAATTTGTGGAAGTTATTGATGGTGCTTCTTATCCTTCTGTGATGAAGTTTAATGGAACTCAACTTTTTAGTGCACAAACAGGGCAGGATATGGTACATTTAGAATCGACTAAAAATGGTTATAATTATGCTATTCTGCGAGATCCCCGAACCGGGAAATACTTTTTTTACGGGATTATTTTAAATGCTTCGGGAAAGAATACGCAAGAATATTACGGTGAAGTTTTTGGACCCAATTTGGATCGAGTGAAACAATTTGCTTGTCATCACATGTATCCTTATTTATTTTATGCTGTGGATAATAAAGTGTACCAATTTGATATGTCACATCCGGATAGGGAAGCGAAAGAGGTACTTTCGTTCCCGGGAGAAACGATACAGGTGATTAAATTTACTGCTTTTGTGGCTTGGGAGGCTTATAAAGATTGGGAAAGAGCTCGAAATTATCAATTGTTGGTAGCTACAAACGTGGAAGATAAAGACGAAAATGGTTGTGGGATTGTTAGAATGTATGATGTGCCTAATTTGATGGGTGATTTAGTGCAGAAGAAGGAACACATGGGGTTGGGTAAAATTGTGGATGTTACATATAGAGAAAGAGATAAGTAATATGAATATTAAATATTTATTTTTTATTATGGGAGTCGTGTGTGCTTGTCACACGACCCCAGGGTATGTGATTAAAGGAGATTTGAAACATTTTTCGGGGAAAATGTTTTTAATGACATTAGATACAGAACAGAAGGTTGATACTTTAATTTCTGTGGAAGTGAAAAATGGAATGTTTGAAATGCGAGGATATGTTCAGGAACCGATATTTGCTTGGTTACAGGCAGATAAAGGTGATTTTAAAATTCCTTTTTTTCTTGAAAATATGGAGTTTGTTTTGGATGCGGATATGAGCAATCCAACTATTTTTGAACTTACGGGGGGACGACTTCAAGCATTACGAGAACAATTTAAGAAAGAGGTAGAAGATTCTATACAAGCAAAGAGAAGAGTGTTGTGCGAAGAGTATAAAAAGAGTGTAGAGGCTGATAGCCTTTTCGGAGTCTTAACCGTGCGTGCCCGGATGGATAATTTGGATTCGCTTTATGATTATAAAGAGAATCTTTTTATTCGAGAGAATAATAATATTGTTTCTGCGGCTTTGGTACGGGGACATTTAAAAGAGCTTGTTCGTAAAAAAAAGTTGATACAAAAATTTGAATTATTGGGGGATACTGCACGGAATTCTGTAATCGGAAGAGAGTTGAAAGTTTACGTGGAGCGAGAACGGAGGATTGCAGTCGGTTCAATAGCACCGGATTTCACGTTGAATACCCCGGATGGTAAATCTTTGGCCTTGCATGCTGTTAAGGCAAGGATTAAGATTCTTGATTTTTGGGCATCTTGGTGTGGACCGTGTCGGGAGGAAAATTCTACTGTGAAAAGATTGTATGATAAGTATCATAATTCTGATCTTGAGGTTGTTAGTGTTTCTTTAGACATGAAGAAGGAGGCTTGGGTGAAGGCGATAGAACAGGATAGTTTGCCATGGATTCACGTGTCGGATTTACAGGGCTGGGAATGTGCGGCTGCGAAATTATATGGAGTGAGTGGTATTCCATGTATAATTGTATTGGATGAAGATAATCGAATTATCGGGACCGATTTGAGAGGAAAGGAATTGGAAGAATTTATTGCTAAGGTTCTTTTGAAATAATATTAGGAATTTTGTTTGTCTTTATTACCTGACCTTGTGAAAATGAGGTCAGGTATTTTTTGTTTTAAGACAACCATAAATGTAAGAACAGAGAGCATGTGGTTAGAGTTCCTAATTCATCTTGCAAGCGTTTTAGGGCAATCTGTTTTTGTTTTTTCACGGTGTCTACGGCTAGATCCAGTTGTTTTGCTATTTCGGATGGTTTCTTGCCTTCCAGGGTGAGCAAACAGATTTTTCTGCACTGTGGAGGTAAGTGATCGATAGAAGCAAGGAGTTGTCGATATACTTCTTCTTGAATAAGATTGTTTATCACAGTTGGTTCCTCTTCTTCTTGCCAATTACTTGTGATTTGTTTTTCGTGACGTTGTTGAATCTTGCGATCCCGGAGGTAGGTAAAGCACCTGTTTTGAGTGGAGCGATACAAGTAAGTGCGAAGGGCCAGTTCGTGATCAAATTTGATTTGTTTTTCCCAAAGGTATACGAATATCTCTTGCACGATGTCTTCTGCGGCTTCGTGGTTGCTGATGTGCTGGAAAGCGAATTGCACAAGTGAAGGGTAAAATTCTTTGAACAGAATTTTATATTGATGTTCCCTATATATGTTACGCAAGTCATCCATTATCAACGAAATTCACCACTCCCATTTGTAAAAGACAAATTTAGAGTTTTTTTTTATTTACGCAAGTAAATATCTGTTTTTTTGCCTTGTTTTTTTTGCTATTTTTTTTCTTTTTTCTTTTACCCCTTTTCCCGGAGTTGTGAGTTATTAATATGAATAAGAAAACAACGTGATGGATAAAAATTTTGAAATAGCGGATATTATTGTTGCGTTTATGAAAGGCGAGGTGACTCCGGAGCAATTAGTCCGGTTGGATGAATGGTTGGGAGAATCGGATGAAAATAAACGTTTATTTATATCATTGCAGGACGAAAAGAATTTTGAACACCAAATAGAGGTACGCAAGGAATTAGATATAGAGCGAGCGTTTGATCGAGTGAAAACAAGAAAACGAGTTAAAAAATATCGGGGTATCGGGAAAATTTCAATTGCAGCTTCAATTGCGATATTTGTGATGGCAAGTGTCGTGATGTTGTATACGAATAACGAGTCTCATGTGGAATCTTCTTTTGGGCAGGAGTTTATAACTGGAGGGACAAATCGTGCTCTCTTGACGTTATCAACGGGAGTTCAGGTTGAGTTGGATAGACAAGATACGCTATTGCAGAGTAACATGGCTCGAATTCGGGTAGATAGGACGATGGGGGTTTCTTATGAAGTAGAAGGTGATGCTACTTCTTCCGAATTAGTGTACAATGTAATGGAGGTCCCGACAAGAGCAGAATTTCAGTTAGTATTGTCGGATGGAACAAAAGTGTGGTTGAATGCCGGTTCTAGATTACGTTATCCGGAAAGGTTTGTCGGAAATGAACGCGAAGTGGAATTAACGGGTGAGGCTTATTTTGATGTCATTCATGATGAGACGGCTCCTTTTACGGTGAAAACATCCCGTTCTGTGATCACCGTGTTAGGAACCGAGTTTAACGTTCGGGATTATAAAGGAGAGGCGAACCAGACGACTTTGGTACGGGGACGGGTCGCCGTGTGTGATTCTACGAATGAATCATTTATCATTCTCCCCGGGCAACAGGTGATTATAGATGAAGACGGAACAAAAGTAACAAATGTGGAGACCTTGTATTTTACATCCTGGAAAGATGGCTATTTCGTGTTTAACGAGGTAACCGTGGGGGAGATTATGAAAGAGTTGGCAAAATGGTATGATTTTGATTGCTTCTTTGCGAATAGCACGGTTTCCGATATACGCTTGACGGCAAGATTGAAAAAGTACGATGATATAAGTGTGATTCTGGATATATTATCTAATACGGGAGATATTCATTTTTCACAAAAAGGACGAGTAATTACAGTAAAAGAAATTGGCCAATAAAATACTGCGGGGAACCGGCACCACCCAAATTCCCCACAAGTAATTATTAATTAACAATTAATTGAAGTACAAATTTATGAAAAAAAATGGAGAAAGCGGGTTCTGTTCGCGAGAAAAGTTGAGACTTTTTGGAGTATTCATGAAAGTCTCGTTGCTAATCGTTTTAATAAACTTTCCTGTGCGAAATTTCGCTCAAGAAAAACGATTTACGTTTGAACTTAAAAATGTATCGGTAAGTGCGGTCTATCTTCATATCGAGAAGAATAGCGATTATTCTTTCGTGTATAATCCGCAAGAGATACGGAAAATTGGTTTGAAGGATTATACATTCAAGGATGCTACCATCCGGGAAATTTTAGAGTATTGTTTGAAAGGTTCCGATTTAACTTATGAGATTCGGGATAAGCATGTGATTATTCGTCGGGATAATGAGAAGCATGAAGGACGGGAGATGATACTTGTTCAGGGAAAGGTTGTCGGAAAAGATGGAAGTGCTTTGCCTGGGGTTTCTGTTTTATTGAAAGGAACCACGACGGGAGTAACAACAAATTCTGAAGGTAATTATTCTTTTTTTATTCCTAAGCAAGAGAATGTCGTGTTGGTATTTTCATTTGTGGGCATGAAACGAGAAGAGGTCAAGTACACGGGCAAAGACGTGATAAATGTCACTATGGAGGAAGACGTGAAGTCTATGGAAGAGGTGGTTGTGACCGGTTACCAGAATATTCGCAAAACAGATATGGTGGGATCTGCACAGAAAGTGCGACGGGATGAATTGTTTTTTAACGGGACAAATAGTCTTGAGCAGATGTTACAGGGAAAGATTGCCGGAGCCGTGGTAAATAACACAAGCGGCTTAGTTGGTGCTCGTCAGAAAGTACGAGTGCGGGGAACATCTACACTTCTTGGTAATCAGGAACCTGTCTGGGTGGTAGACGGGATAATACAGGAAGATCCTTTACCTTTTAAGGCACAGGAATTCTCGTCAACAGGGGCAATATCTAATGATAATTTTGACATGGTGCGTAACTTTGTCGGTAATGCCATTAGTTGGTTAAATCCCAATGATATTGAAGATATTACGGTGTTGAAAGATGCGGCGGCGACAGTATTGTATGGGGTAAAAGCTGCCAACGGGGTAATTGTGATAACAACGAGGAAAGGTAGTAAAGGGAGAATGGCTGTAAATTATAGCGGTAATTTTTCAATCTCTTCCCGGTTGACGTATGACAAGATGCATCTGATGAATTCGCAACAACGAATAGAGGCTTCAAGGGAAATATACAATCAACGATTGGTGTATAATGGAAGAACCTTAGAGGATGTCGGGTATGAGGGAGTATTGAAAAAGTTTTTGAATAAGCAAGTAACTTACGATGAGTTTAATGCGGAAGTGAAACGTTTGGAAGAGGTAAACACGGATTGGTTTGACCTTTTGTATCGTAATCCGTTTAGTCATAATCATAGCCTAAGTATATCCGGGGGAACGGATAAAATAACTTATTATTGGTCTTTGGGTGTCTCCGAAAATAAAGGAGCGGCAAAAGGAAATGATCAGCAATCGTATAATTCGCTTATGAAAATGACCTTTCGGTTGAATGATAAATTGCTTGTTAATGCCCAGTTGAATGGGGATTATTCGGAGACAAATGGTTTCTACGTGGTAAATCCGTATCAGTATGCCAGAACGACTAGCCGGGCGATACCTTGTTTTAACGAGGATGGAACCCACTTTTTTTACCCGTCAAAGAATAGTACGGGAATGCTTTCCTATAATGTGTTGAATGAGTTGGAAAATACTGGGAACAAGAATAATAAAAAGAGTCTGGGGACAACGGTAAACCTGAGATATACCATATTGGAAGGCTTGAATTTCGAGAGTCTTTTAGGTTTGACGTATAGCGGGACAACGGGAGAATCGTATGCTTCGGAGCGTAGTTTTTATATAGCGCAGAAACGGGGATATGATTACGGGCTTTTCAGCTCGGAGTCGGCAGAATATAAAAAATCGCAATTACCTCACGGGGGAGAATTGAACACGACTAATGATCAGAATTTGACAGTGACCTGGAGAAACACGCTTGCTTACGATCATGTATTTAAACGTCATCGGTTAGGCGTGTTTGTCGGGTTTGAATGTCGTAGTTCCAAATATGACGGGACGAGTGCCACTACTTACGGCTATTTCCCGGATCGAGGCAAAACGGTCACTTTACCTCCTTTGCAGTATACGATAGGAACAGCTAAATATGATAATCCCATATATACCCTGTTTATAAAGAATAATATTGTCGATAAGAAGTCAAATTACATGTCTTATTTTGGTTCGTTGACTTATTCTTTTGCTGAACGTTATGTAGTTACCGGAAGTATCCGGAGTGATGCATCTAATCGTTTCGGACAGGATACGAAGCATCGTTTCTTACCGACCTGGTCGATTGGAGGGGTATGGCATGTTGTGAACGAATCTTGGATGCATTCTCAAAATCTTTTTAACGAGTTGAGTTTTCGTGCTACTTACGGTTGGCAGGGGAATGTCGCCGAGAATTATGGTCCTAATTTGGTGGCTAAGATCATGGGGTTGGAATATTATACGAAGGAGTTCCAGTTAAAAGTAAAGTCCTTACCTTATGGCGATTTGCGGTGGGAGAAAACAAAGACCGTGAATTTGGGAATAGATATCGGATTGTTGAAAAACAGATTAATGGTAACGGCGGAATATTATCACAAAAAGACAGAAGATGTTATTTTGAATAAAGAGGTTGCCTACGAGTATGGAGTTAATTCCATGCCTATCAACGGGGGAAATTTGTATAATAAAGGATGGGAATTGAGCATAGCCATGACTCCGGTAAGAACTCGGGATTTTTTGTGGACATTGTCATTCAACACGTCTAAAAATTATAACAAGATGGATTCCCAAACGGAACAAAATAAAAATTGGCGTACGGCTGTTAGTGGTAGCTTGGTGAAAGATGGTTATGCTTTGTCATCAATTTGGGCATTCGAATTTACAGGTTTGACAAATGAAGGACGACCTACTTTTTATCTGCCGTCCAAGGAAGAAATGCCGGAAGCTGCTAAAGATGCTACTGTCTTTTTGAAATATGCCGGAACTCTTGATCCGGATTTTGCCGGAGGTATATCCACGTCATTCCGCTACAAGACATTGACATTATCAGCTTCTTTTAACGTGAACATCGGGAGTAAACGTTTCTTGGATGATTTATTTCCCTCGGGAACCGAAGTTGATGTGCCGAGTGCGTATTTAAATCTTTCTAAGGATATGGTTGATTGTTGGAAGAAACCGGGGGATGAGAAAGTCACGAATATTCCTAATTACCCGTCTGTGGGAGGAAGTGCTCCCACTACTTCCGTGGTTGGTTCGGAATATCTTTATCGGATGTATAACTATAGTGATATCCGGGTTGTGAACGGTTCTTTTTTCCGTTGTAATAATATATCGTTAAATTATACATTTCCGGAATCAATTGTAAAACGTTTGCGTCTGACGCATTTGGCTTTGACGGCTGGGGTAACTAATCCGTTTATTATTGTGAGTAGCGAATATAAGGGGGTAGACCCGGAAGTGGCAACAGGCTCTCAGCCTATAGTGAAGACTTTTTCACTGGGATTAAATGTTAGTTTCTAAATAAATTTGATGGTATGAGAAATATAGAAAATTATATAGTGATTTTTTTCATGATGACGATCGGTATCGGTTGTAGTGGTTTTTTGGATGAATACAGTCAGGATGAGATTGTGCCGAGTACGGCAGATGATTTGGAACAGTTAATGGTCGGGGAGGCGTATCCTATAATTACGCGGGTTTTATCTTATCTGGATTTATTGACGGATGATGTCGATAGTAACTATCCCAGTGTTGCTTCTCAGACGAAAGCATTGATTACAGGAGCGGCCGTGTTTACCTGGCAATCGGATATGTATGAACAAATGGCGGCAAATACGACAACCGCAGTGAATACGTGGGAATATTACTATTCTCGGATTATGGGATGTAACGTGGTGTTAGATAATATTGATGCGGTGATTGGAGACAAGGGTAAGAAAAGTAACGTGAAAGGGCAGGCGCTGGCTATGCGAGCATATTATTATTTTATGTTAGTGAATTTATATGCGAAGCCGTATAATGCCGAAGGTATTGATCGTTCGAAAGAACTTGGCGTACCCTTGATTTTATCTTCTGCCGTGAAAGATGATTTTCCCCGGCGGGCGACTATGGCACAAGTGTATTCCCAAATCGAGAAAGATTTGTTGGAAGCAGTTCCTTTAATGGATGAACACGGGCAGAATAATAACTTGTTCAAGGCAAATGATCTGTTGGTTCACAATTTGTTGTCACGTTTATATCTTTATCAGGAAAAATGGGAGCAGGTTATAAAACAAGCGGATTACGTGATCGGACGTAGCCCGATACTTTTGAATTTATCGGATGTTGTTATGGCTGATGGTCGTTTTAGTTGGATGACCGGGACGGGTGTGTTTGATCCCGCTAGTCCCGAGTGTATTTGGCGATACTCGTCAGCTAACGAGTTTGATACTTTCTTTTACCCGTATAGTCCCCCGGTTGCTTATGAGGCTTCCCAAGAGCTGAAAGATTTGTATGGAAAAGACAATGCTGGTGGTTTGGTAGATTTGAGAAAGGAATGTTATTACCGTACTTATGCGCAAGGTACTCAGAGGATAATACAATCAGGCAAGAAGGCAATTACCGGAAATTCGAAAGGTATGCGAGTGGCAGAAGCTTATTTGAATCGAGCCGAGGCAAATATCCGGTTGTACTTGAAAAATAATGATGAAGAGTCAAGAAAGGCAGCTTTAAAGGACTTGAATTATTTGCGTTCATGTCGTTTTGATACCCGTACAGAGATGTATCAGGATGTAGATAAAAGAGGAAATAGTTTATTGGAATTTTATATGGATGAACGTCGACGGGAATTGACTTTTGAAGAACATCGTTGGTTTGATTTACGTCGTTACGGGATGCCGGAGATCACTCATGTACTCACGCTCGAAGCGGGACAACCGGTAACTCACGTGTTGGAAGCGAAAAGTTCGAAGTATGTGTTACCGATTCCTCAATATATATTGGATCGAAATCCCAATCTGGAACCTAATTTTTGATGTAAAATATTAACAAGAAAAGGTATGAAAACAAATATATGGATATTGCTTGGAGTTTTAGTAGGAATGATCGTTGGTTGTGACAATGATGACAATATTACTCCAACCGAAGAGCCAGAGACTTTTGACGGGTTATATGTTCTACCCCAGGGAAATCATGATTATGATGCTCGGATCGTGGCTCTTTCAGAGAAATATAATACTCGGATTTATTATAAATTTGTTGCGAAAGATTATTATTGGACGATTAGTTCTGATATTCGTTGGACGTTAGACACGGCAACGAAAGCACGTAAGGCCGGATATGAGGCAGAAGTGGCTGATGAAAATTATGTAGGAGGGCAATTGGATTTGTTGGAGAATCATTTTTTTAAGTATTTCTCAGATACGTTACTCTATCGGGTAATGCCTTTTAAGGTGTTATTAACCAGTAAATTTGACTATGTGAAAGCTGGTTCGGGAATGCCGACGGAACTTGATCGTACCTTAACCCATGCTTACTTCGGATATGATTATATTGGATTTAATTGGGGGAATGCAGAGGTGAAGCGAATGACAGCGGGGCAGGTAAATACCTTCAAGTCAGAAGCGGTGGCCAAGTTTTTACAAGGAATTGTCGAGCGGGGATTGATAAAGCGCACTACATTATTTACTTCGGCAACAGATTATAATTCCTCAGCTATAACTAATGCTAATAAATACGAGTACGGAATCTTACATTATAGTTACAGGACGATTGCCGGGGATTGGGAGCAGTATGTGAATGCTATCGTCTCAACTCCGTATGAACAATTGATAGCCCCTGGTGGTATTTTGCATCCGGATATAGATAAAAAGCAGATGATTCGTAAGAAATATACTTACATGATCGATCATTTTAAGAAGGAGTATAATATTGATTTGCAGGCTATCGGTGATGATGTACAATAAGACAATGAATATGAAATGGGTTGGAATAGGGATATTGTTATCCGTAATATCCTTGATCGCTTGTGCGGATCGTTCGGGGTATACGGTGACCATTCAAGGAGAAATCGAGGGGATAAAATATGGAAAGGCTTACTTGAGTACGTTGGGTGAGAATAATTCGATACTACTTTCAACACCTATCGAAAATGGTAAGTTTACGTTAAAAGGGGCGTTACCTGAAAAAGGGCGTTACCTCTTGAATGTTAATAGAAAAACGATATTTCTTTTCCTCGACGGGGAGAATATACAGGTAAAAGCTTCGTATAATCAGCTGGATAATTCTGATATAAAAGGTTCAGAGGCGAATGATCTGGAACTGGAATATAGTCAGCTGGTAAAAGAAAAATACCAGAAAGAGTTTGGTAAACTTCAAGCTGATTATCGGGAGATATTGCAGCAAGGTGATCAGAAAACGGCTGATGATAAGATGAGTGAAATCCTGCAATTGGGAGAGAGACGTTACCTGTTGGCTAAGGAGTTTATAAAGAAGCATCCGGATAATATCTTTTCTATTCATATTGCAAATATGGAAACACAGGGAAGATATGAAAAGGGGAAAGAATTGTATGATCTTCTCTCTCCCGCTATGAAGCGGACCACTCAGGGCAAAGAATTAAAGCAACGTGTTGACGAACTGGCAAATTCAGCCTTAGGAGTTCCATGTCCGGGTATACAGGCAGAAACGGAACAAGGGGAGTTGATCACGATTGATTCTCTGAAAGGACATTTTGTCGTGTTAGACTTTTGGGCATCTTGGTGTGGCCCTTGTCGGCAGGAAATGAAGAATTTGAAAACGCTGCATGAAGAATTTGCTTCTCAAGGAGTGAGCTTCGTGAGTATATCCTTTGATGATTCAACAGAAAAGTGGAAAAAGGCTTGTGAAGAAGAACAAATCCCTTGGATGAGTTTGCTTGATAAAAAAGGATGGAAAAATTCGGAAATCCGGCAGGCTTTGGGAATTCAACAGATTCCGTTTATCGTTTTGTTGGATCGGGAAGGGAATATTGTTGCTAAAAATATCAGGAGAAATCTATTACGTGATAAACTTGTTGAAGTAGTCAAGTAAAATTTCCGGAAGATATAAATTGTTGTGTGGGATTGGGGATGTCTCGAAAGTCAATTTATATGTAATTACCACCTCTAGCCTCTCCTTACACAGGCGGGGAAACCGCTTGGTAATCAACTCTCCCCCTACACAGGGGGAGCCGGAGAGGGTAGAGGTTTCGTGGAAAAAGACTTTTGGGAAAGCCTTATCTCCCGTCCCCATTTTTGTGTGTGAAGGAAATAGTTGATCGTAACTTTTTAAATAATCCATAAAATAGAATTGTATGAAAATCAGTAGTTTGTTGTTCGTTCTTTTTATTAGTCTGTTTTTTTATATGCCATTATTAGCTCAAACGGAAGAGCTGAAATTTTATTCGAAAATGGACCAGATGTATGCGGATTTGCTTCGGGCTGATAAACGCAAGTTGCCTGCCACGGAGTATGCTTTGTGTTTTGATAAGGTGGATCAAGCTGTATTGGCTATGATCGACTCGTTGCCGACGAAAGATTTGAAAGAGAAAGCGATGTTAGTTTCTTACAAAAATGTATTGAATACATTAGGACGTTATGTTGATGAAACCGATCAAGCGTTGAAGAAAAAGTTGGACAAACGGGTGAAAGGGTTGAATATGAAGTCTCCTTACGTGGATCAACTTCCTTATATACAAGAGTCTAATTTATACGGAAGGTACATGGCACATTTGAAGATGGGACAATCTATATTTGAGCGTGCTTCTTATGTGTTGAAACATTCCAAAAGTGATGCATTCCATCGGGAAAGCGTGATGCCGATTTTGCGGTCCGGTATGGCATATTATGGTTATTCGGATTCGGTGAAGATGTTGCTGAAGGAAGTAAAATGTTATGCGAGAGATTCTCAGCTCCTTGCTTTTGCCGATATGGTGAAGGCGAAAGGAGAGGCCTTGAGTAAAGGGCAACCGGCTCCCGACTTCAACATGATGGACGAGAACGGGAGAACTTACCGGTTATCTGACTTCCGGGGAAAATATGTTTTGATGGATATCTGGTCTACAACTTGTGGGCCATGTGTAAAAGCCATGCCTGTTTTGATTGAGACAGCAAACCGGTATAAAAAGTACGAGAATGTCGTCATTATGACCATGGCTTTGAATCCGGGACAGGAAGGATGGGTCAAGTTTATGAAGAATAAAGAGTTCTTTGGAAAAATGACAAATATGCGGTGTACGGATAATGCGTCGAAATTCATGGATGACTATGCCGTATGGGTCCTTTTACGTTACGTGTTGATTGATCCCGAGGGGAACATCGTGGATGCATGGCATATATCCCCGTCCAAAGAGGAGTTCACGGAAATATTTAACAAAGAGGTTGGAATTAAATCATAGAAATAATGAAGTATTATATTGTATTGTGCGGGTTGCTCTTGTCTATTTTATGGGGAAGTACTCCCATTACGGGCCAAAATCTCTCCGAACGGGACGAAGTTATATTGAAAAGACTTTTTTATCATTATAATGCGTTGTTGAATCCTGAATGTATAAAATTACCTCCCGGAGAATTTATGGAACGTTTTTCGGATCTGGAAAAACAAGTTCAGGTTTCAATGGATTCCTTGACAGCTCCGATTTCTAGGGGAAAAGCTTTTTTGTATAACAAACAGGGGGTTTTGACTAGCCTCGGACGCTACGTCACGCAGAAAGATGTTGAAGGTGCCGCAATCTTGAAAGAGGAATTGGAAAAGCGAATTTCCGATCTTAATATAGATTCTCCGGATTTGGATCTGTTATCTGATTTTGAAATTAGGAGTTTGTTGGAGGCGTATTATAATTGGAAAGCACCGAGGACTTCTATGGCCGAACGATCCACGAGTGTATTGTATAATATAAAAAGCGAAAAGGTGAGAAGAGCTTATGCATTATACAATTATAAAATGATGATACAACTTAGCGGGAGTTCTTTTCTCTCGGAAGCGTTGGCATGGGATTTTGAATTATGTTCTGTTGATTCGGTAACACTCCAAGAAGTACGAACTCTGAGTAAGAAATATAAGACGATCACGAAAGGACAGGTGGCATACGATTTTGAAATGGAGGACGAAAAAGGAAATTTGCACCGGTTATCCGACTTCCGGGGAAAATATGTATTTATGGATGTCTGGAACACGCTATGTCATGTTTGCGTGGAAGATTTACCTTTATTCATCCGGACAGGAGTCCGTTACCGGGACAAGGATGTGGTTTTTCTGACCCTCTCGTTGGATTTAGGGCCTATCGGCTGGAAAAAACTTTTGGACCAAAAGAATATTTCTCGTTCAATCCCGCATTATCGTTCGACACAAAGAACGGAATTTATCAATAACTATTGTATTTACGGGATGCCCCGTTATATACTGGTTGATCCTGAAGGGAAAATTGTAGATGCTTGGAATCGTTCCCCCAAGACTCCTTATTTTGAGTCTGATTTTGAACGTAAAATAGGAATAAGAAATGAATAACGATTGTAGAAACGGACTAATTTATCCAGATAGCTTTTTAATAGGGTAATCTTATTGTTATTAGGAGCTTATACCTCATGCCTGTTACAACTTGTTGACGGGTATGAGGTATTTTTATTTTGGTAAAACTTTGGGAATAGGGGAGTATTACTAATAAATTCAAAAGATATGGTTATATTTTAATATTTTTTTAGGAGAATGGCTGTTTATAAATTATTACATTTGAACTTTAATTATTTGTGTTTTATATATTATTTATTGCGAGATGAAACAAATTTACCGATTATCAATTTTGTTGTGTTTGATGATTTCGGTGATACCGTTGTGCGCTCAGAAAAAGAAAGCGCATGGTAATGCCCGAAATGAGTATGTAGTGTTGGCATCCAAGGATTTACAGCAGGATGCTGCATGGATGCAAGTGGTGGATGCTTTGAAGAAAAAGCATGGAGCCGAAGTATTTTTCTACGAGAAAGCGCCTCGTGAACTTTTGGGGGATCTTCAACGGGTGAAGCCTCGTTACGTGGCGATAGTGGAGAAACCCGAACATTTGAACCGGGATTACGTGATCGACTTGAATAAAATGAGTCGTGAGGTCGACGAGGATATTTTCGCGGATTTCCTTTGGGGAATTATTACCGGGTATGATGCGGGGGCGGCAATGAAAATGGTGAACAATAGCACGGAACCTTTGGTCGTAAAGAATGCTTTGGCTACAATCACGGAGTTGAAAAGTGCCAAGTGGTTTGACCGTTACGCTTGGGTGGATGACCAGACATTGGGATTGTGGGGGGAGAAGACAGGTAAAGGCGAAGCTGTGAAAACCGATAAGGTATCGGTTGATGGGCGGTTGAAGAAATTGTCGGACCTGTATGCTTGGTGTGATCCGGATTTGGTGGTAACTGCATGGCATGCTACAGAGAAAGATTTACAAGTACGTTATTCTACGGGTGACATCCGGGCGAAAGACGGGAAATTGTATTTTAATGATCATAAAACAAAAGTGACTTGGGATGTACCGGAGAGCGGGAAACGTAAAGTGTATTTTGCCGTGGGTAACTGCTTGATCGGTAACGTGAACAACACGAAGGAAAGTATGGCTATCGCATGGATGAATGGCGGTAATGCTACTGTGATGATCGGTTACGTGGTGACTACTTGGCACGGACGTAACGGTTGGGGTGGTTTGAAGTATTGGGTGACCAATCCGGGACGTTATTCTTTGGCCGAGGCTATTTACATGAATCAACAGGATTTCCTGTTCCAGCAATATCAATGGTATCCTTCTTTGATCAAAGAGAATTATCCCACGTTTGAAGGAAATGAATTCCAGCTTGCCGGGAAAAAGATAGCTGAAGCGATAAAAGGACAACCGACTAATGATCAGATCGGTTTTTGGCATGACCGGGACGTGTTAGCTTATTACGGAGATCCGTTGTGGAACGTACGTTTGCAAGAGGTGCCGGGAGAGAATGATTTTACGGTGACTTCAAAGGTTAAAGGGAAAAAATGTGTTATCACGATCAAGACCAACGAGAATTTTAGTCTGGAGCGTATGAAAGGTGATAAGTTCAAACAGGAACACGTGTTGGATTTACCGTTCAGTTATTTCTTCCCCAAAAGATTGAATAATCCTCGCCTGGCTGCCGGACAAAACTGGAAAGTCGCTGTGGATGAGAACTTCCTGATCGTTTACGATCCGGAGTTTAAGCCGAATTCAACTTACGAGGTGGTTTTGGATATTGACAAATAAGTTCAATTTATAAATAATAAAGAGGCGTTACAATGATTTGTGACGCCTTTTTTATACTTTTTTCTTACGTGTGGGGAGTCCTTTTTCCGCCACGTACACCCCGCAAATAATCAAAAGTGCGCCCCCGATAGCGATAAACGTGATGTGTTCCTTCAGTACGATTGCTGATGCGATAAGCGTGATGAGAGGCGTGAGATAGATGTCATTTCAAAATGCAAGCGGGTTTGTGTTTCTTGATAATGAACTTTTTGATGTAGATCAAGTCAACGTGAAATATGGTGTGTTATTTTTGTGCCCGGCAAAAAAGGAGGCTGGATGAAACCGAAAAAAACATTACGCAGACAACTATTTCAACTTACGGGACCTATATTCGTGGAGACCTTGCTAATCATGTTACTGGGGGCCATGGATACTTTTATGCTTAGTAGTTATTCAGATGATACTGTGGCGGCCGTGGGGGTTGTCAACCAGTTGTTGAATCTGGTATTTCTAGTGTTCGGGGTTTCCACGGTGGGAACTTCCGTGCTGTGTTCCCAGTATTTGGGGGCGTCACAACATGCTAACGTGCGACAGGTGATCGGGGTCTCTCTGTTATTCAATACTTTGATTGGAGTAATGACCAGCGCATTGCTGTATTTCCGGGCGGAGTCGTTACTGAAGATGATGGATTTGTCACCGGAGTTGGTGAACGAGGGATTAGCCTACATGCAGATCGTGGGAGGTTTTGCTTTCTTGCAAGCCATAGCGTTGACAATGTCTGCCGTGTTGCGAAGTCATAACAAGGCGTATTACCCGATGCGGGTGACATTGTTGATGAACATACTGAATATTATCGGGAACTACGCCTTAATATTCGGTAAGTTCGGGTTGCCGCAAATGGGGGTCGTGGGGGCCGCAATTTCAACGTCTTCCTGCCGGGGGGTGGCGTTGGTATTGCTTCTGTATATTACTTTTGGGAAGGTGGTACCTCATTTTTCGTTTTCTTCCGTAAGGCCATTCCCGTGGGATAAGTTAAAGAATTTACTGCATATCGGTCTTCCGGCAGCGGGAGAGCAGGTTTCTTACAGTTTGTCGCAGGTCGTAATCACGTATTTTACGGTGATGCTGGGAACGGCAGCCTTGACCGCACGTACTTACGCGATGAATATTATTTTGTTTTCCTACGTGTTTTCTGTGGCGTTAGGGCAGGGAGCAGCTATTCTTGTCGGGCATCTCGTGGGAGGTGATCGGGCGGATGCGGCTTTCGTGTTGCAGAAGTATTGTTTACGGCTTTCTATCATGGTGTCGATTAGCGTGGCGGTGATCACGGCAGCTTGCAGTAAGTTGATCTTTGGAATGTTGACGGCTAATCCGGAAATTATTTATATGGGGGTGATGATCCTCTGCATAGATGTCGTGTTGGAAGTGGGGCGTGCGGTGAACATCTTGTCGGTAAACGTGTTGAATGCCGTGGGAGATGTGACGTATCCTTTCGTGACAGGGGTGATCGTGATGTGGGGAGTGGCAACGGCGTTAAGTTACGTGTTTGGAATCTCCTTTGGGTGGGGACTTGCCGGGATGTGGGTGGCTTTCACGCTGGATGAGAATATCCGGGCGATTATCTTCGTGCGTCGCTGGAACAGTCGGAAATGGGAAGGAAAGACCTTTACCCGGGTTGAAAAGTTACTAAAGCAGACCAGCTCTCACACGACTTAGCGTTTCGGGAGTCATGCCGAGGCGGGAGGCGATGTGGATGAGTGGGGCTCGTTTCACAACTTCGGGATGTTCCGTTGCAAGGCGGTGATAGCGTTCTCTGGCTGTTTCGAAGCGGCAGGCATCGGCTTTCTGTTGTGATTCGATCAAAGAGTTCTCAAGCATTTTACAATACATGTGTTCCACTTCACGGTTTACCCGGATAAGAGATTGAAATTTGTCGTGCGGGAGGGAGTATATGATCGTGGGTTCAAGAGCCTCGATAATCAAGTAGCTGGGAATTTGACGGAAATAACTTTCCAGGGATACGAACATACCTTTTTCGTAGGAGAAATGTTCTGTGAGGTCCCGTCCGCCTTTGTTGTAGAACAAACGAATCATACCTTGTGCGACGATGCTGTAATACTTGCATATTTCTCCTTCCCGAAGAAAGATTTCCCCTTTTTCCAGTTCAAAACGCACGAGGATATCAGCTAGTTGCCGGTGTGTTTCCGGGCTTAGCGGGACGGTTTGAACCTCGAATTCCCGGATTATTTGTTCTTTAGAGTCCATAACGCGAAAATAGTGAACTTTTTTAGTCGAAAGTTTGTAAAGTCTATAAAGTTTATAAGATATTCGCGCCCGCAGGCACTTTGTTCTCGATAGCCAAGGCTATCAATGAATGTAGTCTAGAAAATATCGCTGATTTTATGGATTTTGCATGTCGATAGCACTGCATTATATATTTTATGAACCAATATCGCGGGAAAACATTGTAAAAAAGTATATATTTGAGGTGATTTATAATAACACTAAAATTAAATACATGGGGCTTTTTGATAAACTTAGAGGTGAGTTTATAGACATTATTGAATTTCTGGATAATACTCAGGACACAATCGTGTATCGCTTCGAGAGATATGGTAACGAGATAAAAAATAATGCAAAACTCATTGTCCGGGAAGGACAGATGGCAGTCTTTATTAATGAAGGACAGGTGGCGGATATTTTTTCTCCGGGTACCTACACGCTCAACACGGAGAATCTCCCGATATTGAGTACGCTGAAAGGATGGAAATACGGTTTCAACAGTCCGTTCAAGGCTGAAGTGTATTTTGTGAACACGAAAAACTTTATTGATCAGAAATGGGGGACAAAGAATGCAATCATTCTGAGCGATAAGCGATTTGGTATGGTTGAAATCCGGGCTTTTGGGATGTACTCGTTCAAGATTACGGACGCTCCTGTCTTTATCCGGGAAATCGTGGGAACGAACCAATCGTTTACAACCCAGAATATTGCCGAACAGTTGAAGAGCATTATAGTTACTCGTTTTTCCGATGCCACGGGAGAGTCTAATTTACCGATCGAGAGTTATGCGTCCAACCTGAACGAGTTGTCGGATACGATATTTGGTTATATGCAGGGTGATTTTGCCGCTTACGGGATGGAAGTTACCAAATTTTTGATAGAGAATATTTCCATGCCGGACGAGGTGAAAAAAGAGATATTCGAGCTTAGTCGTCTGGAGAAAATTGATTTGGATAAATTGACCAAATTAAAGGCTGCCAAGGCTATGGAAGCTGCTGCCGAAAATCCTTCCGGGACGGCAGGAATGGGGGTGGGGCTTGGAGCGGGTATCGCCATGGCCCAACAGATGACCCAGAATATGATGAACTCGTCGGGAAAGCAAAACGAACAGGATACACCCCCGCCATTACCGGGAGAAGTCCTGTATTACGTGGCTATTGACGGGCAACAGTCCGGGCCGTATAATCTGGTGCAACTGGGGGATTTGGTTGAAAAACAGATGTTAAATCGGGAGTCTCTAGTATGGAAAAAGGGATTGTCTGAATGGGTTCCGGCAGGTAATCAAGTGGATTTGCAAAGTTTGTGGACGCTGATGCCTCCCCCGCTTCCCCAATAGTGATAAAATATGACGGAGGAATCGGAAAATAGCAGGAAAGCCAGTGAAACATATCAGTGCGAATGTTGCGGGGCTGCCTTGAAGTATGAACCGGGAACGGCGTTTTTGCATTGCGAGTATTGCGGGTCGGATACCCCGATAGAGACGAATGTGGTGGAGAATGTCAACGAATTGGACTACATGCAGTACATTCACTATTTCGAGGAAATTAACACGCAGAACACGCATGTGATCAAATGCCGGAAATGTGGTGCGGAATCTACATTCGATGAAAATATGAAATCCATGGAGTGTCCTTATTGCGGCACACCTTTAATAGAAGCTGATGCTCACTACGAACGGTTGATTAAACCGTCTTACTTGCTGCCGTTTCAGGTTTCCGGTAAGGAGATTGACGCTTGTCTGTACCGTTGGTTGCGGAAGTTATGGTTCGCTCCTGATAACCTGAAAGAAAGAGCTCGTTGTTCGGAGAATCTACAAGGGGTGTATATTCCTTGTTGGACGTATGATGCACAAACGGAAACGGGGTACACGGGGCAACGTGGGGTTACCTATACCGTTACGGTGGGTACGGGGAAGAATCGACGCACGGAGACCCGTACCAGATGGACATTTCGTAGCGGTCATATATCCCTCTTCTTTGATGACGTGATGGTTCCCGCCTCCAAGTTAATCGCCTCGCAAGTCGTGGCGGAAATTGAAAATTGGGACACGGAGAACCTCGTGGAAATGGATGATAGGTTTTTGAGTGGCTTCGTGACTGAAAAGTATATTATTAATCTGACACAAGGTTTTGACATCGCTCAAGGCAAGATGGCAGCGGAAATTGATTCTGCTATTCGGCGGGATATCGGGGGCGACAGGCAACGGATATTATCAAGGGATACCCGGTTTGATAATATCAAGTTCAAATTGATTTTGTTGCCTGTATACATGTCCTCTTATTCGTATGGAAAAAAGATGTACCATTTTTTCGTGAACGGGAGAACCGGGGAAGTTACTGGAAATCGTCCTTACAGTACCCTGAAAATCGTGTTCACTGTCATTTGGGGGCTTTTGGTACTTGGGGGAATAATTTATTGGATGAATACTCAATAATAATAAATGAAATGAAACGTGTTCTGTTTTTATTACTGGTCATACCGCTGTTGTACGCGTGCGAGGAAAAGCATTTTATAACTGATTCTACTTATCGGAAGATGGTAGAAGAGGATTTTCAGAAGAAGCAAGAAATTTTGGGAAATATTCCTGGAAATTTGTATGCAGTATTTGATTCTTCCATGACCGTGAAGGAACGAGAAGCTTTGATGTTTCTTTATGCCTATTCGCCTTTGATTGATATCTCTTTTTCGGGAGGGGAGTTTCTGTTAGAAAATGTACGTCTGGCTTTCCGCGCCCGGGAAGAAATGCCTTGGGGAAAGGCTGTTCCCGAGGAAATATTCCGGCATTTCGTGCTTCCGGTGAGAGGGGGAAAAGAGAATCTGGACTCGGCTCGGGTGGTTTTTTACGAGGAGTTGAAGGAACGGGTGGCAGCTTGCGGGTCAATGGAGAAAGCAGCGCTAGAAGTCAATCATTGGTGTCATGAGAACGTGATATACAAACCGACCAACGCCCGGACTTCTTCACCTTTGGCCACGAGGCAACGAGCTTACGGACGATGTGGGGAAGAGTCGGTTTTCACGCTGGCCGCGTTGCGAGCCGTGGGTATTCCCGCTCGCCAGATATACACGTCCCGTTGGGCGCATTGTGATGATAATCACGCTTGGATCGAGGTTTGGGTTGATGGTGAATGGAAATATCTTGGGGCTTGTGAACCGGAACCTCGATTGAATATCGCGTGGTTCACTTTGCCCGTGCAAAGAGCGATGTATGTGGAAGCGGAGGTGTTCGGGAAATATACCGGGGGGAAGAAACTCCTTTACGAGAATGGTAGTTTTAAAGTCTGGGGAGAGGATGGAAGCGAGGGAGAGGAGATTGTTTCCGTGGGAGACAACGGGACGATTGTGAACGTGACTTCACATTACACGGACGTGGGGCAGAAAAGAGTGATGCAAACGGGGATATTTCGTCTGGAGGTGAACGCTAAAGAGGTGAGAAACAAGAAAACAGTAGTGCGAGTACTGGACGGGGAAAGACAGCCTGTTGAGAATGCGAAAGTAGAGTACAAGATATTTAACTACGGGGAATTTTATCCCGTGGTAACTCTTTATTCCGACAGTCAAGGGGAAACCGTTTTAACGCTGGCACGAGGTGATTTGCTGGTTTGGGCCACGAAAGGCGAACAACTCGGGTTTGCCCGGTTTCCCGTGGACCAGCAGGATACCCTTGTGATTACATTGGATAAGAGGACGGGTGACGCTTTTTCTGGTCAATTTGTCTTGGTTCCGCCCGAACAAAGAGATATCAAGGCCTTGACAACCGACGAGGAAAGGGCCGTGAATGATCACCGGTTTGTTTACGAGGATTCTTTGCGGAATGCTTATATCGCCACATTCATGACGGCAAGGCGGGCACATGAAATCGCCGCAGAATTGAAGGTCGATACGGCTCGTTTTACCCGGTACGTGGAAATGGCCCGTGGAAATTATCTGGAGATCGAGAAATTGTTTCGACAGGCTCCGGATAAGGAGTTGGCCATGCAGTTGTTGGATGTCGTGACGGAAAAAGATTTGCAGGACACCCCGGCTGAAGTTTGGTTACAGCATTTGGTGCAAGTGAATTCCGGTATAGATAGCGGGATGTTTCAGAAATATGTATTGAACCCGAGAATACAGAATGAATTGATCACGGCTTATCGGGAATCGATTCGCGTGGCATTTGGGAAAAAAATACTGGAAGTTGCAGACAGAAGTATTGAGATGAGCGCTGTGGTAAGGGAAATCATGCGACTGGTAGGAGAGTTTCGGGTGACCGATTACCCGGCGAAAGTTCCAACTCCTCCCGTTGGAGTGTTGCGGGCGGGAGTAACCGATGCGTTATCCCGGGATATATTCTTCGTGGCTGTTTGCCGGACCTTTCTAATACCGGCTCGTTTAAGTACTATCTCGGGTAAACCGGAATATTATATTGATGGGAATTGGCACACGGCTGATTTCACGGCTGAAAAATCTCTTCCCAGGGGTAAACTGATGTTACATTACGCGGGAGAACCCGTGAAAGATCCGAAATATTTCTTGAATTTCACGATCGGAAAGATCGAGAACGGACGGGTGCGCACGATCGATCTGGGAAGTAATGCCGACGTGGATATGGGTGTTGGGGCTTCATACAAAACAATATTTACAAATCCGGTAGAGTTGGAAGAGGGTAGCTATGTCCTTTCCACGGGCAACCGTCGTGGTGACGGGGCGGTGATGGCAACCTTGACTTCTTTCAAGGTTGAGGCGGGTAGGCAGACGGATTTGGATATGTATATCCAAGCTTGCGAGGAGGAAACGAAAGTTTTGGGGAAGGTTTCTTTGCCATTGTCTTACATGTCGGAAGTAACCGGGAAATTGGAGAATGTGAGTATCCCGGAGAAAGGATATACGGCTATCGCTTTGATAGAAGCCGATAAAGAGCCCACGAATCATTTGTTACGTGATATGAGTGGCATGAAAGGGGATTTTGAACAGTTGGGAATACCGTTATATTTCGTGTTCCGTAATCCGGAGAATCAGGGAAAATTCAAACGGGATGATTTCCGTCCTTTCCCCTCGACAATCGCGTGGGGATGCGATCGGGACGGTAGCCTTCTTCGTTGCTTAAGCGATTGTTTGCAATTGCAAAACGCAGAGAACTTGCCTCTGATTGTTTTGTTGAATGCGGAAGGTGAAGTGGTTTTCGTTTCACAAGGTTACCGGGTTGGCTTGGGAACTCAGATTATGAACGTGATGAATCGAAAATGATGGATATAATCGTGAGGGAATTTGACGAGCGGGATGCGGAAGCCGTGTCCCGTCTGATCCGGAATAATTTGATGTTTGTGAATAGCCGGGATTACGAGACTTCGGTGATTGATTATATGTGTGGTTTGTTTACTCCTGCATACCTTCGGGACATGATGGCTACCCGGGCTATGTTTGTAGCCGAGGAGAACGGGAAAGTCGTGGGAACAGTCGGGTTGGAAGGGGATGAGGTGTGTGCCCTGTACGTGGATCCGGAGGTGCATGGAAGGCGGGTCGGGGAACGATTACTGCGGCAGATCGAGGATTTTGCTTTGAGTCGCCATGTTCACCTCGTGCATCTGTCCGCTAGCCTTACAGCGGTGGGTTTTTACGAAAAAATGGGGTATAGTTCGAAAGAAAAAGAGGAATCCGAGTTGTTTGGCCCGGCTTATATAATGACTAAATTATTATAAAATTACGAATAAACGTTTTATTATGGAAAAGTTACTGATGTGTTTCGTCTGTTTTTTGTTGTTACAGGTGAAAATCATGGCTCAAGATGTTCAGGTGCAACCTACTCCCCGGCAAATGACCGTGAAGGAAGAAGGTGTGATAACTCCCGTTTCTTTTCGCTTGGAAGGAGAATTGGAAGCTAATCCACAAGCAATTAGGTTGTTGAAAGCCTTCTTGGGAGATTGTCTCTCGTCGAAAGGATTACCCTTGTACGTGGGGGAAAAGGGCGATCGTGCCGTGCAAGCCCGAAAATGTCAGATTCCCAATCAGCTGGAGGGGTATTATCTGGAGATAACGAAGAAAGGAATCACGCTTGCGGGGAATGATGAGCGGGGAACGTATTATGCCGTGCGTACTTTTATGCAGTTGTTTCGGGATAATCAATTGCCTCAGGTTGAGATCCGGGATTATCCTGACGTGCGTTTCCGTGGGGTTGTCGAGGGATTCTACGGAACGCCCTGGAGCCACGAGGCCCGGTTGCGACAGTTGCAGTTTTACGGGGAAAATAAATTGAATACCTATATATATGGTCCCAAGGATGATCCTTATCATAGTTCTCCCAACTGGCGGAAGCCTTATCCCGAAAAGGATGCGGTCCGTCTGGCGGAACTGGTGAAAGTGGCGAATGAGAATGAGGTTGATTTCGTGTGGGCTATTCATCCGGGGAAAGATATACAATGGAACACGACCGACCGGGATTTGCTAATGGACAAGTTCGAGCACATGTACGATTTGGGGGTGCGTTCTTTTGCCGTTTTCTTTGATGATATTTCCGGGGAGGGAGCGAAAGCCGAGCGACAGGTGGAGTTGTTGAATTATATCGACGATCATTTTGTGCAGGTGAAACCGGACGTGACTCCCTTGATTGTGTGCCCGACCGAGTACAACAAATCGTGGGTAAACCTTGAAGGCGGTTACCTGACGACCTTGGGTACGAAGTTGAATCCTTCCGTGGAAATCATGTGGACGGGTGATCGGGTGATTGCCACGATGACCCTCGAAGATGTCGAGTGGGTACGGGAAGTGATCCGAAGACCGGCTTATATCTGGTGGAACTTCCCCGTTTCCGATTACGTGCGGGATCACCTTTTACTGGGAGAGGTGTACGGTAACGAGACTACGATAGCGAAAAGCGTGTCCGGATTCGTGGCGAATCCCATGGAATGGGCCGAGGCTTCCAAGGTGGCAATATATTGCGTGGCTGATTATACGTGGAATATGCAACAATATGATAGTGCTCGGTCATGGGAGCGGGCGCTCCGTGCGATCATGCCGGAAAACGTGGATGCTTTTACCGTTTTTGCCCGGCACAATTCCGACTTGGGGGAAAATGTTCATCGCTTCCGTCGGGAAGAGTCCGTGCTGATCCAGCCCGTGGCAGAACGTTTTATGAAGAGTTATCGGGAGGGACGTTATGATGAGCGGGATTTCCAAGTTTTGCGGGATGAATTCGAGCGGGTAGCCGAAACGGCTGATCTCCTGTTGATAGACGATGAGAATGAGGCTCTGATAAAAGAGATTACCCCATGGCTCTACCAGTTCAAGATTTTAGGGGATGCCGGGCAAGAAGCTTTGACTATGCTAAAAGCCGAGGAGGTTGGCGACAATGCGTTGTTCTTGCGGAAATATAATCACGTTAAGGCTTTACGGAAAAGGAGCTACGAGTTGGAGCGCCAATTTAACCCAAATCCTTATCAACCGGGAGTGAAGACCGGGACGAAAGTATTGCAACCTCTTGTGTTGGATATTTTCACGGAGGCCACGGAACGTTTTAACCGGAAAAACGGCACTGATTTACTTGTGCTGGCTGACTATTCCCCGTGCAAGCAGACCACGAATATTCCGCAACTGGATCACCTTCCTTTACAGGTATATCCCAACCGGATACATTTTACCCCGTTGCTGGAAGTCGTGAAATGGCCGGCGGGAGCATCTTTCCAGTTGGAATTTGACGAGGCTTACCTAATTCCCGGTACACGTATCGATCTTGGGATAAAAGACGATATCACCTGGGGACTTATGGAAGTATCCGCTGATGGTGAGACGTGGCATACAGTGCCTTTAACCCGGGACACTCGTGACCGTTGGAATGGTAAATGGGAAACCTCTCCCGTGAAATATCTCCGATTCACGAACACGGGCCAGACCGAGCAGCAGGTTTACTTGCGGGAGTTTTATGTGGTGTTTAATAAATGAGTCTGTAAAGTCCATAAAGTCTATAAAGTCAGTGGGCCCCCCGGCGCTCTGTCAACGGCAGCTAGTGCTGCCGACAAATACGTCCGAAGGACATCCGTGACCTTATAGACTTTATGGACTCATTATCATATTTTCTTTCCTGTCCATTTCCCGCTTTTCATGTACCAGAAGCCGAAGAGGAGGAGAATTCCCCAGTAGGCGTGTTCCGTGGTCCAGCAGATGGCTATATCCACTTTCAAGTAGAATACGATGTAAATGATGTAGAGCACGTAGAAAATCAGTGTGACAAACTCCATGTATAGGGCCATGCGGGTGTTACCCGTTCCCGACACGGCATTAAATAGTATACTGCCGGGAGTGGAGAGAAGCGTGGCGCTCATCATCACGAAGAGGGAGGAGATCGTGGCCTGAATCAGTTGCGGGTCGTCCGTGTATATTCTCAGGAACGTGGAGGGTGCCAGTAGGATAATGATGCCTAGGGAAAGCACGAACAGATAGCACATTTTGATTGTTTTGAGACAGGTGTTCCATACCTGTGAGGCGGCGTTGGCTCCGATCAGGTTACTCACGAGTGAGCTGGTCGTGGCGGCGAAGGCGGAAACCGGCATGAAGAAGAACATGGCGGCGCTACGCACGATATTCGATACGGCTAGCGGGCGTTCTCCCAGATGTTCCACGGCGATAAAGAAAAGGAACCAGGTGGCCATGGCCAGAAAAGATTGAATCATGGTCCACACGGAAATGTTGAGTATACCCGATAATAGTTTCGGGTTAAAACTGGACAAGTTGAAAAGCGCGTATTTTCGCCAATCTACTTTGTACCACGTGTACGTGATATAGAAGAGCATGGATACCAGTTCGGCCACGGATGATCCGATAGCGGCACCGCTGATGCCTAGTGCCGGGAATCCGAATTTACCGAAAATTAAAAGGTAGTTGAGTACGACGTTTGTTCCAACCATGACGAGCGAGTTGATCGTGAGTATGCGGGTCGTGGTGATTCCCACGAAGAAAGCCCGGAACATGACAGCGACGAACGAGAAAAAGAACCCGAATACCCGCCATTTCATGTAACTGTTCGTTGCCACGTAGACCTCTTCCGAATCGATCACCGAATGAAGTACCGATGGAGAATAAATGCGAGAAACGAAGAACATCATGGCGGCAAGTCCCAGTAGGAATAATACGCCTTGGATAAAGATGGGGCCGATTTCTTTGTAATTACCTTCCCCGTTGCGCCGTCCGATAAGGATTTGCGCCCCGATACTGAACCCGAACGCCAGCATGTAAATAGCCATGTAATACACGCCTGCTAAGGCCGAAGCTCCCAGTTCAATTTCTCCGACTCTTCCCAGAAAGGCGGTGTCGGTCATGTTTATTAGGTGTTCCATTAATAAACTGACTAAAATGGGGAACGTGACAGTCCATATTTGCTTGTGCGTGAATCTCATAGTTAAAATGTATCTCGTTTTTTATCCGGGCTGCAAAGATACGTAATTTTATCTATTGATGTTAGGAATAAAAGGTGATAAGTGAAGTAAAAAGGGATGTTATGCCGTATTCACGGTTTTATCGTCAGTAGGTAAGGATAAAGGAAGTTGGCGATCGTGGAACGAGGATAGTAAACTCCGAGAATCACGAATAATTCGTAATCCGGGGTTAAAATGCTTGCGTCCCGGGCGTTCATAAACGTGGTGACTTTCTCGATGTAATCTTTCATGGCGGAGCAAGACGGCAAGGGCATGAAACGATAGGTGACATTCTTACAAAGGGTGGTGAGGTGTTTGAAAAATAACCTGCAGAATAGGTTGCTGATCTCCTTGAAGCGAATTTCTAGAATCAGACAATCCCTCGTGATATTCAATTGATAGGTTGTCTCGGCCGGGATAAAAGTGAGTTCTTCTCGGTGAAGATCGTGGCTTCCGGTTCCCGGAATTTCGATACGAGCCTCTCCTTTCAAGAGAATGAGGGTTAAATTGTAAGCAAAGGTTTCCCGTTTGACTTTTTCTCCCATGTCATGTTTGTTCATGGTGAAGTTCAAGCTAACATTATCGTTTTGATTCATAGTACTATTTTCGCCGTATTCACGCATCGTAAAGCCTTTGCATTTGTATCATTAAACGTTCGTTTAAAGATATGTATAAAAATGACTGCATGTATGTCTTAGAGTCTATATAGATATTGAATAAAATAAATAATTTAATGTAATTATTTGATTTTTGAAAGTGTTGATATACAACGAAATATTATTCGTTTTGCATGGATGATAATCTATTTTTTGATAAAAACACATGCTTAATAAAAAAATGCTTATTTTTGTCTGAATAAACGAACGGTTATTGCAATTCTCGTTTGTGTCGGTCGATACCGTTGTGTAGCCATTTCATGGTAAATTCCATTAGAGATTGGGGTGTGTTTAGGGAGTAATCAGTTTACATGAAAGAATTATAGATGTTTGATAGACGTATCAAAGACGTTTCTAGAGCGTCTTTGATCTGTCTTTGGAGCGTCTTTGTACCCTTATCTCTTTGGTAACTCTCCCTTAATTCTGACTGATCTCATGATGATAAATGTTGTGATTCATGGGCGAGGGGCAGGTGTCAATACGTACCATTTCATGTCAAGGAGTATATATTTTAACGTTTTCGGGAGTAAATGAGGCTATAAATTTTTAGAAAATTAAAATGAAATTGTTTACATTCGTCACCTCTTTAGTGTTTTTTGTTTGTGTTAAATTGTATATTATGAAAGAAAAGTCTACGAGTATTAAGGCTTTATTGCCTGTGTTGTTCGGTTTTTTTATCATGGGATTCTGCGATGTGGTTGGAATATCAACCAGTTACGTGCAGGCGGATTTCGGGTTAAGCGAAACGGTGGCCGGTTTTTTACCTTCCATGGTTTTCCTGTGGTTCTTGTTGCTGGCTGTTCCTGCAGCTATTTTTATGAACCGGATCGGTCGGAAGAAGACCGTGTTAGTGAGTATGTTGGTAACGATCGTGGGAATGATAATTCCTTTTATTGATTATAATCTGTACACCTGTCTGGTGGCTTTTGCCCTGTTGGGTATAGGTAATACCATTTTGCAGGTATCGTTGAACCCGTTGTTGACGAACGTGGTGAAGGGAAACGTGTTGGCGAGTTCGTTGACTGCCGGGCAAGTGTTGAAAGCCGTGTCGTCTTTCTGCGGACCGTTTATCGCTGGTTTTGCTGCCACGGTGTTGGGTAACTGGCAGTATTTGTTCCCGATTTTTGCGCTTCTAACTTTGATTTCTATGGGATGGTTGATGATGGTACACGTGAAGGAAGAAGCCCCGGAGCAAGAGACTTCCTCCTGGGGTGCGACTTTCGGGTTGTTACGGGATAGAACAATTCTGTTGCTTTTCTTGGGTATCGTGTTTGTCGTGGGAGTAGACGTGGGAATTAACACGGTGGCCCCGAAGTTGTTGATCGAGCGTTGTCATTTTGCCGTGGCTGATGCGGGCGTGGGGTCGAGTGTTTATTTCGCGTTTCGTACGATCGGTGCGTTCGTGGGAACGTTTCTGTTGGCCCGCGTGGCGGGAAGCAAGTATTTCCGGGTGAATATTTTAATTGCCATTGTAGCGATGATCGTACTATTCTTCGTGTCGGGACAATATCCGATCATGATACTGGTTGCTCTGATCGGTTTCACGTGTTCCAGTATATTCTCCCTGATTTTCTCCATGGCTATTCAAGCTCGTCCGGAGAAAGCCAACGAGATTTCCGGTTTGATGGTGACGGGGATTTTCGGGGGAGCGGTGATCCCGCCATTGATGGGATATTGCACGGATATTATTGGTAGTCAAGCCGGGTCACTGATCGTGATTCTGGGTTGCATGTGCTATTTGTTGTATTGTTCGGTTGGAATTAAAGCTAAATAATTTTAGATTTCATGATTTTAGATCCGGCCTTTCTTTTAGTTTTTATCTTTTAATTTTTAACTCTAAAAGTGATGTATCAGTTTGATAAAAGAATAGTAATGACGTTGGATGCGGGGGGTACGAACTTCGTGTTCTCGGCAATTCAGGCGAACGAAGAGATCGTGGAGCCGATCACGTTACCTTCAAATGGTAAGAATCTGGAAAAGTGTCTGGATACGATGGTGACGGGTTTCTCCGCTATCAAGATGAAGTTGGCGGAAGAGCCGGTGGCGATCAGTTTCGCTTTTCCCGGTCCCGCGGATTACGTGAACGGGATTATCGGGGATTTGAAGAATCTGCCCGCTTTTCAGGGAGGTGTCGCATTAGGAGCTTTTTTGAAGAACAAGTTCGGAATTCCGGTATTTATAAATAATGACGGGGATTTGTTCGCTTACGGAGAGGCGTTGGCCGGGGCTTTGCCGGAGGTAAACCGGATGTTGCAGGATGCGGGAAGAAATAAAGTGTATAAAAATCTAATTGGTATTACTTTGGGAACCGGGTTCGGAGGGGGAGTCGTGCGAGATCGGGAGCTTTTTCTCGGGGACAATGGTGCGGCGGCAGAAGTTTGGGTACTTCGGGATAAGCGGGAACCTGTTTACGGGGTGGAAGAAGGAATTTCTATCCGGGCAATCAAGCGGGAATATGCCCGTCTTTCTGGTGATAGTCGGGAGTTAACCCCGAGAGATATTTTCGAGATTGCGGAAGGGAACATGGAAGGAAATTCGGCTGCGGCGAAAGAGACGTTCGAGCATGCGGGAGAGGTGTTAGGAGAGGCGATTGCCTCGATGAATGCGGTCGTGGACGGGATTGTGGTCATTGGCGGTGGTATCGTGGCCGCACAAAAATATCTGATGCCCGCTGTGATGCGGGAGTTGAATGGGACGTTGAGTATGTACGAGGGAGCCCCGGCGGATCGCATGGAAATGAAAGCGTTTTTCTTGAATGACCCGGTAGATCGGGAGGCGTTCCTGACTCCCACGGTGAAGCATATCGTGGTTCCCGGTACAACGGATACAGTCGAGTATGATCCCGTGAAACGTATGGGGGTGCTTGTAACTAAACTGGGAACCAGCAAGGCGATCGCTTTCGGGGCGTATGCTTTTGCGTTAAACGAATTGGACAGACGATAATCAGTTTTTGTGATTTAAGAAATTATGGACTGACGAAGGAACTTCTGCTTGAATGAAGTTACTTTCGTCAGGTCTTCGTGTATTTACGGTTTAATAAACTTTGTAAAGTTCATTGAATTGGTACTTTTTTTGTTTATTTTTAGGGGATAAAAAAATAAAATCTTTATAAACAAAGAAGTATGAATTCAGAATACGCATTAAATCCACATGCTTTGGTTCGCTTTCTAGGTAAAGACGCCAAAGATTTCACGAAGGAAGATATTATCCGTTACGTTTCGGAGAATGGGATTGAGATGATCAATTTCAGGTACCCCGGGGCGGACGGGCGATTGAAGACGTTGAATTTTATTATCAATAGTCTTGATCACCTGGATAATATCCTTACTTGTGGCGAGCGTGTTGACGGTTCGAGCTTGTTTCCTTATATAGAAGCGGGGTCGAGTGACTTGTACGTGTTACCTCGTTATCGGACAGCTTTTCTGAATCCGTTCAGCGAGATTCCTGCCGTGGATATTCTTTGCAGTTTTTATACGAAGGACGGGAAACCGTTGGAGATGTCACCGGAGTACACGATGCGAAAGGCGCACGAGGCTTTGAAGAAGGTGACGGGTATGGAGTACGAGGTGATGGGAGAGTTGGAGTATTACGTGGTGAGCGAGAAGGAGGAGTTGTTTTTAGCCTCGGATCAGAAAGGATATCATGAATCCACTCCTTTCTGTAAGGGACGGGATTTGCGGGCGCTGGCCATGAAATATATCGCGGGTACCGGTGGGTTGATCAAGTACGGGCATTCTGAGGTGGGGAATTTCACGAAAGGGGATTGGATGTACGAACAGAACGAGATCGAGTTTTTGCCTACTAAAATGGAAGATGCCGCCGATCAGTTGATGATTGCCAAATGGATTTTGCGTACGTTGGCTTACCAGTTCGGGGTGGATTTGACGTTTGCCCCGAAGATCACGGTGGGTAAGGCCGGGAGCGGTATGCATATTCATACCCGCCTGAAGAAGGGGGATAAGAATATGATGATCGAGAATGGTAAATTGACGGATCATGCTTTGAAGGCTATCGCGGGATACTTGGATCTGGCCCCGTCGTTGACGGCTTTCGGGAATACGAACCCGATGTCTTATTTCCGGCTGGTTCCTCACCAGGAGGCACCCACGAATATTTGTTGGGGGGATCGTAATCGTTCGGTTCTGGTGCGTGTGCCGTTGGGCTGGACAAGTGGTGCGAGTGATATGTTGCGGGATGCGAACCCGTTGGAGAAAGTGGGAGATTTGGATTATAGCGGTAAACAGACTGTGGAGTTCCGTTGTCCGGATGGTTCGGCGGACGTGTATCTGTTGATTGCCGGGTTGGCTGTGGCTGTTCGTCACGGTTTCGAGATGGAGAACGCCATTCAATATGCGAAGGATCGTTACGTGGATGTGAATATATTTGACGAGGCGAATAAGAAGGTGGCCGATTGTTTGAGCCAGTTGCCCGCTTCGTGTTACGAGTCGGCTTTGTGTCTTGAAAAGCAACGTGCCGATTTCGAGAAGTACGGGGTGTTTGCTCCGGGGTTGATTGACGGGTTGATTAACGGTCTTAAGAAGTTTGAAGATAAGACCTTGCGTCAGGATTTGGGAAATGATGACCAGAAGATCATGGAACTCGTAAATAAATATTTTTATTGCGGTTGATTTTTTGAAGTCGTAAAGCGTTGTTCCCCAAACAAGCGAATGGTGAAAATGATCCGGTCGCTTGTTTGGGGAATATCTATTTTTTGCTGGAAAAGTTAAATATGAGTTTTACCGAGTTTATTTTGTGATAGATTGTTGCATTGTATTTTATAATATTTATTTTTGCTCAAACTAAAATGTGTGGTTATGTGTAAAAAATTGGTTGTAATCGTTTTGTTTTTATTGGTGAGTGTCGTGTCTTTCGCCCAGGAACGTCAGGTTGACGTGATCTATTTGAAGAATGGGAGTGTCATAAAGGGGGCTGTTATCGAGCTGGTGCCAGATAAGCAAGTCAAGATCCGAACGGCTGATGGCAGTTTGTTTGTTTTTCAGATGAGCGAGGTGGATCGCATCGAGAAGGAGTATAATCGTAAACAGGTTCAGGAGAAATCTTCTCCATTGAGAGCCAGGGTAATAGGAACGGCCGAGATGGCATACGGGTTTGCCGAGGATGATTTTATAATCGGGGTAAATTTCCTTTTGGGGTATCGTTTTAATCCTTATTTCTCACTTATGGGAGGCACGGGATTAAACTTGGCGGGATTTTATGGTTATGATTGTGATTGGAATTGGGATTATGATTGTGATGATGACGAGGTGGCTATTATGATGCCTCTTTTTGCCCGGTTGCAGGTGAATTTTCTGAAAACTCGGGTAAGTCCTTTTTTTTCTATGGATTTGGGGTACTTGTGGTCATTGGATGATTACGGGCATAGCATGGCTATTATTAACCCGGCAATGGGCGTTTTCGTGAGAATTGGCCGGCGCTTTGCGTTGAACACGAGCTTGGGGTATCAGGTTATTGACAAGGGATACATGAACCGGAAGAATGCTTCTTACAAGAATTCTTCTGATGGTGCGGTGACGTTGAAGGTCAATTTTGTTTTTTAAGAAAAGGAGTTTAAATTTATATTCAATAGATATGAGAAAAGTAATGTGTGCGGTAGTAGTGCTGTGTTTTATGTCGGTGGGAGGTTACGCTCAAAGTGTAGCGTTGGCTTTTGGTGATTTGAAGTGGTTAGGTGGTGAAAAAACGTTGCAATTCGAGTTTTCTTACGAGGACATGCAGGTGGGAAAGATGAGCGAGGCGGAGTATGTAGAAAAAAAGGTGACAGAGTACAATAAGAAGGAGGCGGGTCGAGGGGATGCGTGGAAGAAGGCGTGGGAGAATGATCGGAAAGAACGTTTCGAACCCAAATTTCTGGAATTGTTTGACAAGTATATGTCGGAGAAAGGAATCACTTCAGCCGCAGAGGGGGCAAAGTATGTGGTGAAGGTGAACACGAATTTCACGGAACCCGGTTTTAACGTGGGGGTTGTACGTCGTAACGCTTCCGTGGATGTTGTTTGTACGGTGGTAGAGATCGCCACGGGTAATAAAGTGGCCGTTGTTAAGGTGCGGGATGCGTCGGCCAATAGTTTTTGGGGAACGGACTTCGATAGCGGTTATCGTTTGCAAGAGTCTTACGCCAAGGCCGGGCGTGAATTGGCTAAATTTTTAATTAAAAAAGCGAAGCTTAAATAGAGTTTGGCGTTTATACGCGGGATTTTAAGATAATATTGGTAAAAGAGGAGGGATCGGTAGCGGTTCCTTCTCTTTTTGATGTGTAATATTAAGACTATTAGGTATTTATATGTGTATTAGATATTTTGTTATAAAAAAGTGGTTTAAAGTGGTTTAAAGTGGGAAATTATTTCATAACTTTACATCAGAAATTAGGGAAAGAATATGTTGTCATTTATTGGAGATTATACATGTAAGCTAGATAGCAAGGGACGTGCTGTTGTACCGGCTGTTTTCCGCAAGGAAATGCAGGCGATAGAGGAGACGTCGTTCGTGCTGAGGCGGAATATTTTCGATGAATGTATCGATCTTTATCCTAAGGGTGAGTGGTTGAACCTGATTGCCGGGTTGAGATCAAAATTGAGCCAATTTAATCGAGAGCAGTCTCGTTTTCTTCGAGAGTTTTTCCGGGGAGTGCTGGAAGTGGAACTGGACGGTAATGGACGCATATTGATCCCGCGTAAGATGCTGGATGATATCGGGATTGCCGGGGAGGAAATAGTGATGGTGGGACAGGACTCGAAAATTGAGATTTGGGGAAAAATAAAGTATGAAGAGAGTACTATGGATACAGATGAATTTGTACTTTTGACAACCCAAATCGGACTGTAAATTTTAGATTTGTGATTTTAAATTTGGGATTTATGATTTGCAATATCAGGTATTTACAAGTCTATAATCAAAAAAACTAAAATGAAAAGAAATGAATGAGATGTATCACGTGCCGGTATTGTTAGAGGAATCCATTTCCGGATTGAATATTGATCCGGAGGGGGTGTATCTTGATTTGACATTCGGGGGTGGAGGTCATTCGAGGGAAATTCTGAAACGTTTGAAAGATGGATGTCTGATCGGTTTTGACCAGGATTCGGATGCGTTGGCTAACGTGCCTGATGATAATCGTTTTGTTTTTGTCAATCATAATTTTCGATATTTACGGAATTTCATGCGTTATTGCGGGTATGACAAGGCGGATGGAATTTTAGCGGATTTGGGGGTTTCATCGCATGAATTTGACGAGGCTGATCGGGGGTTTTCTTTCCGGTTTGATGCGGAGTTAGATATGCGAATGAATCAACGGAACAAGTTGAAAGCTACGGATGTTTTGAATTCATATAGCGAGGAGGAGTTGACCCGGGTGTTTCGTAACTACGGAGAGGTTGATAACGTGAAGCGTTTGGTCGGTTTGATCGTGAAGGCTCGTGCGGAAAACGAGATTAACCGTTCGGAGGAATTTTTGCAAGTGATTGATCCTTGTGTGCCTAAACAGAAGGAGAAGAAGTATCTGGCGCAGGTGTATCAGGCGTTGCGTATCGAGGTGAACGGGGAGTTGGAGGCATTGGAAGAGATGTTGCAACAGGCGGAGTTGGCATTGCGTCCCGGGGGGCGCTTGGTGATTATCACTTACCATTCGTTGGAAGATCGGATCGTGAAGAATTTTTTGAAGAGCGGGAATTTTGAGGGAAAGGTAGAGAAAGATTTTTACGGGCATGTGAAACGTAATTTCGAACTGGTGAATCGGAAGGTGATCGTGCCTTCGGAGGAGGAAGTCGAGCGTAATCCCAGGGCCCGGAGTGCCAAGTTGAGAATTGCTGAAAAATTGTAGTGTGATGAAGTGGTGGTTCAAGAAGAAAAAAGTAAAAGATTTCGTTCCCCCGTTACAGGAGCAGAAAGAGGTGCTGGGGGAGTCGATGAAAGAGTTGTTGGATGGTCGGTTGTTGGCAGATACGGTTCTGCGTAAGAATATCGGTTTCATCCTTTTTTTGACGTTCTTGGGCATCGTGTATATAGCGAATGGTTATGCCACGGAGAAGTTGTACATGAAGAAAGTAAGTCTTGAGAAGGAGTTGGGGGAATTGCGTTTTGAATCGATAACGACGGCTTCCGAGTTGATGCGGATCAGTATCCCTTCTGAGGTGGAGAGACGGATTCAAGAGGCGGGGTTGGATTTGGTGCAGAGTAAGGAACCGCCTACTAAAATCATGAAGTGATATTGGTAGATAAAAGATAAAAACTAAAAGATAGAAGTTGACGGATATAATAAATTTAGAATAGATCATGTTGAAGACTGGAAGGAATAAGATCGAGTACGCAGAGCTATATAAGCTGCAAAGATTTTTTATCTTTTAGTTTTTAACTTTTAACTTAAAAAAAATGGCAGCATCTATAAAACATGAATTGGCCGGTCGGTTGGGGCTTGTTTACCTGATCGTGATGGTAGTCGCCGCATTGGTGGTGATCAAGGCTCTGCATGTTCAGGTGTGGGAGGGGGATAAATGGAGGAAGATGGGGCGGGCTGTTTCGTTTAAAGATTTTGTGGTTCCCCCGAATCGGGGAAATATATATGCGGATGACGGGCGTATCTTGGCAAGTTCGGTGCCTTATTATTTCTTACGATTGGATTGTAAAGCCATACCGGATACTTTGTTCAAGAAGAAGATTGATAGTTTATCCATGAGGTTGTCCCGTTTTTTTAAAGATGCACCGGCTTCCGATTATCGAAAAAAATTATGGAATGGTAAATACGGGGCGAAACCGAATCGCTATTTACTTGTGAACAAGAGGAAAATTTCTTATACCGAATTAATGGAGGTTAAGAAATTTCCTATTTTTCGGGAGAGAGGAACTAAGAGTGGTTTGATCTTGGAGCGTGTGAACGAGCGTTTGCAACCTCACGAGAATTTGGCTAGACGAACGATTGGTTACGTGAATGAGGCTGAGGATGGTACTTTTGAAGGACGTGTGGGGATTGAAGGTGCGTTTGAGAAACAGTTGCGGGGAGAGCCGGGGCGAAGTATTCGGCAAATGATGTCGGGACGATGGGTATCAGTGACGATGGAAGACCCGGTGGATGGGAATGATGTGGTGACAACGATAAACGTGGATTGTCAGGATATCGTACAGGGTGCGTTGACCCGGCAGTTGGAGTATTACAAGGCTAGTGCGGGGACGGCTATTCTGATGGACGTGAAGACGGGAGATATAAAAGCGATAGCCAACGTATCGAAGACGGCTACGGGGTATCGTGAAGTGTTGAATAATGCGATTGGAGATGCGGCCGAGCCGGGTTCCGTGATTAAGGCTGCGACGATGGTGGCTTTGTTAGAGGACGGATATGTACATCCGGGAGATACGATTGATTTGGGAAAAGGTATATACACGCATAACGGGGTAACGTTGAAAGAGGCCAGAACGCCAATTGGGAAAGTAACGGTGAAGGAGATTTTCGAGCGCTCGTTGAATGGTATTACGGAGTTGGTTTACGAGCATTATCGTCAACAGCCGGAGAAGTTTGTTAATCGTTGGTATGCCATGGGGTTGAACAAGAAGGTGGGGATTGAGCTCGCTGGGGAGGCTGATCCTTATATCAAGTACCCGACGGATAAGACGTGGAGCGGTGTAACATTGAGATGGATGAGTTTCGGGTATGAGTTGCAGATTACTCCGTTGCAGGTGTTGGCTTTTTATAATGCTTTGGCTAATGACGGCAAACGAATGAAGCCTCGTATAGTGAAAGAGATTCGTAATGGAAGTCGGGTGATCGAGCGATTTGACCCGGAAGTGGTGAGTAGTAATATTTGTAGTCGGCAGACGATTGCTTATATGAAAGAGATGATGGAAGGGGTGGTGGAGAACGGTTCGGCCAAGAATTTGAAAAATGCGGCTTGTAAGATTGCCGGGAAGACGGGAACGGCAAAGGTGGCAGCCGGGACAAAGGGATATAGAACCGAACCCAAATACCGGGCTAGTTTCGTGGGATATTTTCCGGCGGACAAACCTTTGTATTCTTGTATCGTGGTGGTGGATAATCCTTCTACTTCTGTCGGGTATTACGGAAACGTGGTATCCGGTAGCGTGTTTAAGGAGATTGCCAATAAGATTTACGCTATGGCATCATTGATGAGAGATGATGAGGAGGAGGAAGAAGAAGAGAAAGAGGTGACGTTACCCGTTAGTCAAAACGGGTTGAAAAAGGATTTTCTGGAGATATATGACGAGTTGGGTATTAACGTAACGGATGACGAGGCAGATCGGGCCGATTGGGTGATGACTTCCCGGGATAAGGAGGGAACCGAATTCGTGCTGAAACCGAGGAGTGTGGATTTTACATTAGTACCGAATGTGAAGGGAATGGGGTTGAGGGATGCCCTGTATCTTTTGGAGAATAGCGGTTTGAAGGTCGGTGTGAGTGGGGTGGGAACCGTGAGTAGACAATCGTTGACCCCGGGAGGCCGGGTTAAACGCGGGAGTTATGTACATTTGGAATTGAAATAATTGAAATTTAAAATTTAGAATGAAACAATTCAGAGATTGCCGATTGAATGATCCCATTAATTTAGTGATTGCCAATTGAATGATTCTGTGATTATGAAAAAAGGCGTTAGCCTGGTACAGCAGGAATCGCTTAATCGGAAATCACTAAATCAAAAAATAGAAATGGCCTTGTGTGGATGGAATCACTTAATCGGAAATAATCAAATCACAGAATTAATTAAATCTAAAATTAATAGGAAGATGGACTTAAAGGAATTGTTAGAAGGGGTAACCTACGAAATAGTGCAGGGGAAGCCGGATGTAGAGGTTAATATGATCCATTTCGACTCACGGAAAGTCGGGAAGGGGGATCTTTTTGTTGCCCAAAGAGGGGCGAACGTGGATGGGCATGCTTATATTGAAAAGGCTGTTTCTTCCGGGGTAACGGTGGTTGTTTGTGAAGCAATACCCGAAAATCTGGCGGAAGGGGTGGTTTACGTGAAGACGAGGAATTCTTCGGATGCCTTGGGGCTTATGGCTTCCAATTTTTACGGGAATCCTTCGCGAAAAATGAAGTTGGTCGGGGTTACCGGGACGAATGGCAAGACAACAACGGCGACTTTGTTGTACGAGTTGGTGCGTTTGTTGGGAAAGAAAGCGGGACTTTTGTCTACTGTATGCAATTATATAGGGGATGAGAAGGTGCATGCAACACATACAACCCCGGATGCTTTGGTGATTAACAAGTTAATGAGGCGGATGGTGGATGCCGGATGTGAATATTGTTTCATGGAGGTGAGTTCTCATGCCATAGATCAGCGTCGTATCAGCGGATTGGATTTTGACGGTGCGATTTTCTCCAATATAACGCATGATCATTTGGATTATCACAAAACTTTTAAGGCGTATATAGAGGCTAAAAAGGCTTTTTTTGATCGTTTGGGGAAGGATGCGTTTGCCTTGACTAATTTGGATGATAAGAACGGGATGGTGATGTTGCAAAACACGGTAGCCCATAAATATACCTATTCCTGCAAGCGGATGGCCGATTTTAATTGCAAGACATTGGAACGACATCTGGACGGAACGTTGTTGATGCTGGACGGTTGCGAGGTGTGGACTAAGTTTGTCGGGGATTTCAATGCCTATAATTTACTGGCAGTGTATGCCAGTGCCACGTTGTTGGGCTTCGGGAAAGAGGAGTTGTTGCCTGTGATGAGTCTGTTGGTTCCGGTATCGGGGCGTTTCGAGACGATATTGTCGAACGAGGGGGTGATGGCTATCGTGGATTACGCCCATACGCCGGATGCTTTGGAGAACGTGTTGTCGACGATCGAGGGGTTGAAGAAGGAGGGTATGGTGATCACAGTTGTGGGTGCCGGGGGTGACCGGGATCGCACGAAGCGGCCGGAAATGGCCGAGGTCGCTTGTCGGTTAAGTGATCGGGTGATCTTGACTTCCGATAACCCGCGAAGTGAGGAGCCTGCGGCTATTATCGAGGATATGCGTGCTGGGGTGCCGGAAGAGGCGAGAGACCGGGTGTTAGCAATTACCGACCGGAAGGAAGCTATACGTACGGCGTTGATGTTGGCGAAAAAGGGGGATATCGTACTGGTTGCCGGGAAAGGGCATGAGGATTACCAAGAGGTGAAGGGGGTGAAACATCATTTTGATGATAAAGAGGTTATTAAAGAAATATTTAAGTTGTAGGTTATGTTTTATCATATCTTTGATTATTTAGAGCAGTTTGATTTCCCGGGAGCGGGTATGTTTCAATATATTACATTCCGTTCGGCGTGTGCTGTTATTTTATCCCTGTTGATTGCCACGGTTATCGGTAAGCGAATCATCCGTATCTTGCAGAAACAGCAAGTTGGGGAAGAGATTCGGGACCTGGGGCTTGAAGGACAGATGCAGAAAAAGGGTACTCCGACGATGGGTGGGGTGATTATTTTGCTGGCGATATTGATCCCCGTGATTTTGTTTGCCCGTTTGGATAACGTGTATATCCAATTGATGATTGTTTCGACGATCTGGTTGGGATTGATAGGTTTTCTGGATGACTATATTAAGGTTTTCAAGAAACATAAAGAGGGGTTGAAGGGGCGTTTTAAGGTGATCGGACAGGTCGGGTTAGGTTTGATCGTAGGCGTGACTCTTTATGCGAGTGATGACGTGTTGATCCGGGAGAAAGCTTCTATTTCGGAAGTGGGAGTGGTGACGAGTACGGTGGACGAGGGATTTTCCCGAGAGAACGGTCAGACTGTGCTGACAAAAGATATTAAATCGACGAAGACAACTATTCCATTCTTTAAGAATAACGAGTTTGATTACGCTTGGTTTGGGGCGCTTTTTGGGAAGTATGCTGATGAGATCGGTTGGATCGTATTTATTATTATCACGATCGTGATCGTGACAGCCGTGTCGAACGGGGCGAATCTGACCGACGGGTTGGACGGGTTGGCGACAGGTACTTCGGCGATCGTGGGAGCCACGTTGGGGATATTGGCGTATGTCTCCGGAAACATGGTGTATGCCGATTACCTGAATATCATGTATATTCCTCATTCTGGGGAGTTAGTGGTGTTTATTGCTGCTTTTATCGGGGCAACGATTGGTTTCTTGTGGTATAATTCTTTTCCGGCTCAGGTGTTTATGGGAGACACGGGGAGTTTGTCGTTGGGGGGTATTATTGCCGTGTTCGCCATTATGATTCATAAGGAGTTGTTGATTCCGATTCTATGTGGTATTTTCTTGGTGGAGAATCTGTCTGTGGTGATGCAGGTCAGTTATTTTAAATATACCAAGAAGAAATTCGGGGAGGGACGACGGATATTCCTGATGTCTCCGTTACATCACCATTTCCAGAAAAAAGGAATTCCGGAACCGAAGATTGTGACTCGTTTTTGGATCGTGGGAATTGCTTTGGCTGTGATTACGATCGTGACCCTAAAAATAAGATAAAAGTTAAAAACTAAAAAGATTCAGAGATTGCCGATTCAATGATTTGGTGATTATAAAAAGAGCAAGGGAATTGTGAAGAAAATCACTTAATCGAGAATCATGAAATCACTCAATTAATAGAATTTAAAATGATGAAAAGTTTGGTTATTTTAGGAGGAGGAGAGAGTGGAGCGGGGGCAGCTCGGTTGGGAAAAAAGTTAGGATATGACGTTTTCTTGTCGGACAAAGGGAAATTGGCTGATAAGTATAAGAGTGTGTTGGAGGAGTTGGGTGTAGAATACGAGGAAGGGCAGCACACGGAAGAGCGGATTTTCGCGGCGGATCTGGTTATCAAGAGTCCGGGAATTCCGGATAAGTTACCGATGATCATCGGTTTGAGGGAGAAAGGGATAGAGGTGATTTCCGAAATTGAATTTGCCGGACGTCATACGGATGCGAAAATGTATTGTATTACGGGAAGTAACGGGAAGACGACAACGACATTGTTGTTATATCATATATTACAGCATGCAGGTTATGACGTGGGGTTGGCCGGAAACGTGGGTAATAGTCTGGCGGCACAGGTGGCAGAAAATTTGCACCGGGTGTACGTGGTGGAGTTGTCCAGTTTCCAGTTGGACGGGATGTTCCGGTTTCGTTGTGACACGGCAATATTGACGAATATCACGCCCGATCATCTGGATCGTTATGATTATAAATTTGAGAATTATGCGAATTCGAAATTCCGTATTTTGAATAATATGCGGAAAGAGGATTTGTTTATATATGGCTACGATTGTGAAGTCGTGCGAGAGAAGGTAGAAAAGGGGGGAGTTGTACCGGAGGCCGTTGGGTTTACTTACTCGGATAACTTGGGACTGAATGCTCGAATGGACGGAAATATGGTGATAGCCCGCTTGGGTGACCGGGAGTTCCGGATTGCTAAACAGGACATCACGATACAGGGGCGACATAACGTGTACAACGCTATGGCGGCTATATTGGCTTCATTGAAGGCGGAAGTGAGTGATGAGGAGTTGCGAAAGGGATTGATGACGTTCCCGCAGGTAGAGCATCGGTTGGAAACGGTGGACGTGGTGAATGGGGTGACTTATATCAATGATTCTAAAGCGACAAACGTGGATTCGGCTTGGTATGCGCTGGATAGTATGCATGCTCCGGTAGTGTGGATTGCGGGAGGTACGGATAAAGGAAATGATTATAGCGTGTTGTTTGACCTCGTGAAAGAGAAGGTGAAGTTGTTGATCTGTATGGGTGTCGAGAATAAAAAGTTGATTGATGCTTTCTCCCCGATTTGCGAGGTGGTTGACACGCATAGTCTTGACGAGACGATGGACGTGGCCTACCGTCGGGCTGAGAGTGGGGACGTGGTATTACTTTCTCCTTGTTGTGCAAGTTTTGACCTTTTCAAAAATTACGAGAACCGGGGAGAACTTTTTAAGTTGAAAGTTAAAAGTTTAAAGATAAAAGTTGAATCTAGTTTATAGTTTAAAATTTAAAGTTTAAAAGTATTAGCCTTGTGCGGTTGGAATTTAAAATTTAAAATCTAAAATTAAATGGGACTGTTTAATCTAAAAGATAAGGTGGTATTTAAAGGGGATAAGACCTTGTGGTATGTAGTTATCGGGTTGATGTTAGCTTCGCTGATCGTGGTGTATTCTTCGACGGGAAGTTTAGCGTTTCGTGTGCGGGGGGGGAATACCAGTTATTACTTGATCAAACAGTTGTTTTTAATGTTTGGGTGTATGATTGTGATTCTGACGTTGCAATCGTTTCATTACAAATATTTTCTTTCGTTCGCCAAGATCGTGTTGGGAATGTCGTTTATTTTTTTGTTATGGGCGAAGTTTGCGGGTACGACATTGAATGATGCGGGGCGTTGGGTGACGATTCCCGGTATCGGTTTCACGTTCCAGCCTTCGGAAATGGCGAAGTTAGGAATAATTATGTACTGTGCCCGGTCGGTTGCTTTCGAGCAGACGGATGAGGGGTGTAATAATAATGTGTTGATGCGGATGTTGTTTGTTGTCCCTGTGTTGTTTATGATTTTCATGGAGAATTTTTCAACATCGGTTTTGTTGGGGGCGGTTTGTTTGGTGATGTTGTTTGTCGGACGTTTATACTGGAGAACTTACGCGAAGTTGATCGGGGGGATCTTTTTGTTGGGGGCATTGATGATTGCGGTTGTTTTCATTGTACCGGAAAAGTATTTGAAGTCGGCGGGGCGGTTGTTGACAGTGAAGAGTCGTATCGAGCATTTCGTGAATCCAAGCGAAACGGATAGCGATGATTCCTACCAGTCGGATCAGGCAAAGATAGCTGTGGCGAAAGGTGGGTTGGTCGGTCTTGGACCGGGAAATAGCGTGCAGAGAAACTTTTTGCCGCACCCGTATTCGGATTTTATATTTGCGATTATTGTTGAAGAGTATGGATTGGGTGGAGCCGGTGTCGTGATGTTGCTTTATTTGATTATTCTCTACCGGGTGGGAGTTATCGTGCGACGTTGTACGAGAATGTTTCCGGCGATATTGGTTGCCGGGTTGGGATTGTGCATCGTGTTCCAGGCTTTGATAAATATGGGGGTTTGCGTGGGACTTTTCCCCGTGACCGGACAACCCTTGCCGTTAGTGAGTATGGGGGGAACTTCTTTGTTATTCACGAGTGCGGCGTTCGGGATGATTTTGAGCGTGAGCCACACGTTCTCGGAAGAGGGGGAACGGGAAGAGAAAGAAAAACTAAAAATGGCCACGGAAGGTATAAGTGAAGAGGAAAATTAGATAAAAGATATAGACTATGAAAAAAGTGATTGTAAGCGGGGGAGGAACGGGAGGACATATATTTCCGGCACTTTCTATCGCGAATGCGTTGAAACGATTGGATAAAGATATTGAAATCTTGTTCGTGGGAGCCGAGGGTAAGATGGAAATGGAAAAAATACCCGAGGCCGGATACAAGATTGTAGGTTTGCCCGTGCGGGGATTGCAACGTAAGTTGACGTTGGGTAACTTGAAAGTGTTGTGGAATTTGTGGCGAAGTTTACGGAAGGCCAAGCGTGTCGTGCGGGAATTTAAGCCGGACGTGGTGGTTGGTGTTGGTGGTTATGCCAGCGGACCTATCGGTAAGGTGGCCACGAATGCGGGAATTCCGTTAGTGTTACAAGAACAGAACTCTTATGCCGGAGTGACCAACAAGTTGTTGGCTAAGAAGGCTGCAAGGATATGTGTGGCTTACGAGGGGATGGAACGTTTTTTCCCGAAGGATAAGATTATCTTTACGGGAAATCCGGTGCGGAAAGATTTGCTGAATGCGATTAACGAGCGTGCGGAAGGAACTGCTTTTTACGGGTTGGACCCGAATAAGAAAACCGTTTTGATTACGGGAGGAAGCTTGGGTGCCGGGTCTATTAATAAGGCCATGGTGAGGTGGCTGGATCGGATAGCAACCTGGGAGAATGTGCAGGTTATCTGGCAGTGCGGGAGTTACTATCATAAGGAACTGGAGGTGCGGTTAAAAGATCATTTGCCCGAAAACGTGAAGTTTATGCCGTTTTTGAAACGTATGGATCTGGCGTATGCTTGTGCTGATCTAGTTGTGGCTAGAGCGGGGGCAGGAACAATTTCCGAGTTATGTTTGTTAGGTAAAGCGGTTGTATTGGTGCCTTCTCCAAACGTGGCCGAAGATCACCAGACAAAGAATGCGATGGCTTTGGTGAATAAACAGGCTGCCGTGATGATAAAAGATTCGGAGGTTATCGAACAGTTGGGTGAGGTGATGAATCGTTTGTTGCAGAATGATCAGGAACGGAATAATTTATCCGAACATATTTTGACCCTAGCGATGAAGGATTCGGATGAGGTGATCGCGAAGGAAATTTTACAGATTGTAAATTGTAAATTTTAGATTTTAAATTGAGTTCAATCTAAAATCTAAAATCTAAAATCTAAAATTATGGAGGTTGATAATATAAAAGCTGTTTATTTCGTGGGAATTGGGGGGATAGGAATGAGTGCGTTGGCACGTTATTTCAAGGTGATGGGATACGAGGTCGCAGGATATGACAGGACTTCGTCACCCTTGACTCGGAAAATGAGTGATGAGGAAGGATTTGATATTACATACGAGGATGACGAGACGGGAATACGGGCTGTTTTCCGGGATCGGGAGCATACGTTGGTGGTTTACACCCCGGCGGTACCTAAGGAGAACCGGATATTGAGTTTCTTCCGGGATAATGGGTATTCCTTGCATAAGCGAGCAGAAGTATTAGGCTTTTTGTCTCGTAGCAAAAAAGCGCTTTGTATAGCGGGGACACACGGGAAGACGACTACCACGACGATGCTGGCATTCCTGTTGAGCCGTTCGCACGTGGGATGTAGTGCTTTCCTGGGTGGGATTTCTTCTAATTTCGGTACGAACTTGTTGATTGATAAAAATTCGGATTACGTGGTGATCGAGGCGGACGAGTACGATCGTTCGTTTTTACATCTTTACCCAGCGATAGCGGTAATCACGGCGATGGATGCCGATCATCTGGATATATACGGAACTCACGAACATTTATTGATGGCTTTCGAGGAATTTGCCTTGCAAACACAGGGAGAATTGTTCCTGCGTAAGGGATTAGAGTTGCGGAAGAGACAGGTGACGGGACATTATGCCGTGGGGGAGAAAACGGATTATTATGCTGATTGTTTGCGAGTGGATAATGGAAGTTATTTATTCGATTATATTGGTAAAGATATAGAGATAAAAGATTTAAGATTATGTTTCCCGGGACGAGTGAACGTGGAGAATGCAACTGCCGCTATCACGGTGGCTTTGCATGCGGGGGTGACTCAGGAGGAAATCCGGAAAGCCTTGCCCTTGTTTACGGGGGTTGCCCGTCGGTTTGACATGCATGTGAAGAGTGATCGTCTGATTTATATTGATGATTACGCTCATCACCCGCGGGAAATCGAGGCATCGCTTTCTTCAATCCGGGATATGTGGCCGAATAAGAAGTTGACCGTGGCTTTTCAACCTCATTTGTATTCGAGGACAAATGATTTTTATCCTGATTTTGCGAAGAGTTTGAATCTGGCGGATGAAGTGATATTACTGGATATTTATCCGGCCCGGGAACAACCGATTCCGGGGGTGACATCCGGGTTGATCGCAGAGCGTCTGACGGTTCCTTTCGTACAGGTAAGCAAGGATGAATTCCCCGAGTACGTGCGGAAAAACGTGTCGGAAGGTATTTTTATGACCATGGGTGCCGGAGATATAGATAGGTTTATTCCGGTTTTTACTGAAATGTTTAATTATCCGGCTCGTTGATCCGGGTTACAGGTTGAATCTGAGGTTCTGCAAGTTGTAAATTGCAAGTTTGAGTACAACCGATAGAGAGAAATTTGATTCAACCTGTTATTTAAAATAAGAAACTTTAAATTTGTAGCCTGAGAATAGAGATGAAACGCATTTTACCTTACATATTATCTTGCATTTTGCTTGTATACCTGATAATTGTGCTTACCTTTGTGGCGACAAAATCGGGGGAGGTAACATGTAGAGGGGTACGGGTGACTGTCAAGAATACAGATGTCAACGTGTTTGTCGATGAGGAAGATGTAATGAAAGCAGTAAAGAAGGGGTACGGAAACATTATGGACAAAAGTATATTGGCGGTAAATAAAGATAGTTTGGAAAGAGTGCTTGTCAAAAATCCGATGATTAAATCGGCTCAGGTTTACTACAGTTTAGACGGTTATATTCATGTAAATATCCAGCAACGTGAACCTGTTTTGAGAGTGATGACAGGTGAAGGGTATTACGTTGATCGTGATGGGAAAGTGATGCCGTTATCTTCTAAGTTTACTTCCAGGGTTGTTGTAGCAACCGGAGATATAAATAAAAAATTCGCATGCGAAAAATTAGGACCTTTTGCGATGAAGCTGAAAAAGGAACCGTTTTGGGATGCATATATCGAACAGTTGGTCGTCAGATCGAACGAGGATGTTGTGATGATTCCTAAAGTGGGAGATTTCCGAATCGTTTTGGGAAAGGTCGAGGGTTGCGAGGAGAGGTTGGAAAAATTGATGCTATTTCTGAAAGACGGGATCGCAAAAAAAGGGTGGAATCGTTATAAGGAGATAAATTTAAAGTTTGATAACCAAGTAGTTTGTGTTAGAAAATAAATATAGATATTATGGGGTTTGTAGCTTCTTTGGATATGGGATCTGAAAAAATGGTGATGGCTCTCGGGGAAAAGTCCGGGAGTGATTGTCGTTTGGTCGGTATCCTGAGTGTTGCCTCGCAAGGAGTTAAACGAGGCAAGATCGTGGATAAACTTCGAGCGAAAGCGTGTATCCTGCGTTTGTTGGATCGTTTCAAGGAGGAGTATCAGGTGCATATTGATGCGCTGAACGTAGCCTTGGGAGGTGCGTGGGTGAAGCAGATCGAGGATCGAGAGAATATCAAGTTTCCTCGCCCGAAAAATATCGATCCGAGTGATTTGCAGGAGACGGAGAAAAAGTGCCGGGGTGCGGTTGCTTCCGGGGATGAAGAAGTGGTGGATGTCGTTCCGTTTGCTTACTACGTGGACAAAGAAAGTGAAATTGACCCGATAGGAGTTACCGCCAGAAGGTTGGACGTGCATTATCACGTGTATGTGGGGCGGAGTAGCGAGTTGAATGTATTGAGAGATTTGCTCGGAGGTTTAGGTATTGATAAAGTTGACTTTTATTCTGTTGCGGGAGCTTCACAGAAAGCTTTAATTACGCCGAATTCCGACATGCGTAATTTCACGTTGTTGGATTTAGGGGCGGATAGCATAAAAGTTCAGGTTTTTCAGGATGGTCTCGTTTATTTTGACGAGGAATTACCCTTGGGATGCAGTGCCGTGGATAGAGACATAGATACGGCCTTTTCGATCAATGATCGGGAAAAAGCCCGAAAGTTGAAAGAGGAATTTGGTATGGCCTTGCGGGCAGCTTGTAAGAATCGGAAGTTGATGATTCCTGAAACAAAATACTGTATAGATAGTCACGATCTGGTCCACGTGGAGCAATGTCGTTTGGAGGAATTGTTGGAAGGGGCTATTTTCCAGATGCAGGAAAGTGGTTGTTACGAGGATTTGGATGACGGTATTTTGTTGACGGGTGGCGGTAGCCGGGTTACGGGGATCGAGGTGTTGTTATCCAAATTGTCCGGTCACTCGGTGAGTTTTGCCAAAGTGGTGAGTGTAAAATCAGATCGAGAGACTAATTTGAAGACTCCGGAGTATTTTACCGCATTGGGATTATTGCAATGCGAGCGTAAGGAAGTGAAGAAACCTAAAACCGGTTGGTTTAGTAATTTTTTTAAAGAGTAAAACGATATAATACCTTTCAGCTATGCTTAATGAAGATGATTTATTGGTTGTGAACATTCCCCCGCAGGAAGAATCGATTATCAAAGTAATTGGTGTCGGGGGAGGCGGTAGTAATGCCGTGAACCATATGTGCCGTCAGGGTATTCGGGGGGTAGAATTCGTGGTGTGTAACACGGATATACAAGCGTTGCGAATAAGTCCCGTGAAGAATCGGATTCAGATTGGTAAGGAACTTACCGAGGGACGCGGGGCGGGGAGTTTGCCGGAACGTGGTAAGCAGTCTGCTATTGAAAGTTTGGATTATATCAAAACCATATTGGAACGTAACACGAAAATGGTGTTTATCACGGCAGGAATGGGAGGTGGAACCGGAACAGGAGCCGCGCCTATTATTGCCAAGCAAGCTCGGGAGTTGGGGATTCTGACGATAGGGATTGTTACGATTCCTTTCAATTTTGAAGGACGGAAACGCGTGGAGCAAGCGATGGAAGGGGTGGATGAGCTGTCGAATTACGTGGATGCCTTGTTGATTATCTGTAACGAAAAGTTGCGGGATATGTATGGTAACCTGAAATTGTCAAGAGCGTTCGAGATGGCCGACAACGTGTTGACAATTGCAGCCAAGAGTATTGCCGAGATTATCACGTTGAAGGGATTCGTGAATGTCGATTTTGCCGACGTGGAAGTGGTGATGCGGAATAGTGGTGTGGCGTTGATGGGTGCCGGGGAAGCAGTGGGAGAAAACAGAGCTTTGGAGGCCGTGAAGATGGCTTTGGAATCACCGTTACTGAATAGTAATGATATTCGCGGAGCATCAAATATATTATTGAATATGTTATACGGTAGTAAGGAGATCACGATGGATGAGATTACCCTGATTACCGATTACGTGAAAGAGTTGGTGGGGAATGAGGTTGACGTGATCTGGGGAGCCGGAAAGGACGAGGCGTTGGGTGATGAGTTGCATGTAGCCGTGATAGCTACCGGTTTTAACGGTTCGCCGATAGAGAGAAAAAAGACTAATATTTCCTTCAAGGTGGAAAAGGTGGAAGAGTTGGAAATGCAGACGATCGATGCCCGTAAATTGGAGGAAGAAGAACGTCAGCGTAAACAAAAGTTGGAGGAGAGTCGTAAGTTGCGTCAGCAACGGGAAGAACAACGCGGGGAGCGAAAGCGTCGGGAAAGAGTGATCGTGTTTGACGACGATGATGATGAAGAACCCGAAGTTGTGCAGGAGAAGGAGGTGCGTCCTCGTAGTCGGGTAGAGGAGTATGATCGAGAATTCGAGTTGGAGAATGGACGGAAGCGGGGGAAAAATGAGGTGCCCGACGTGGACAGTTGGTTCAAGCGTAAGCTGGGGAACATGTTCAATGAAGATATGAATAGGGATTCAAAAATGTAATAGTGGACGATCATGGTAGACGGATTGATAAATTTTAACCAGTTTGAGATTACTACCCCGATTATAAAAGTGATCGGAGTTGGGGGTGGTGGCGGTAATGCCGTGGAATACATGTACAGACAAGGGATTTGTGACGTGGATTTCGTGTTGTGTAATACCGATTCGCAGATATTGGAACATAGTCCTATCCCGACCATTATTCAATTAGGGAAGACCCTAACCGAGGGACGAGGAGCAGGAAACCGACCGGAGATCGGGGAGGCTGCCGCTAACGAGAGTATAGACGAGATCAGAGAGTTGTTGAGTACCAACACGAAAATGGTATTCATCACGGCGGCTATGGGGGGAGGTACCGGAACAGGTGCGGCCCCGGTGATCGCCAAAGTAGCCAAGGATATGGGGCTTCTCACGGTGGGTATTGTCACGATACCTTCTCGTTTCGAGGGTCCGAAACGCTTGGATCAGGCCCGTGAAGGGGTAAAAAAATTGAAAGAACACGTGGATTCTTTAATTATCATTGATAATGAAAAGATACAACGAATATTCGGATCGCAGACATTGTCGAGTGCTTTTGCCAAGGCTAACGACGTGCTGAATATTGCTGCCAAAGGTATTGCAGAAATTATTACGTTACCGGGATATATAAACGTCGACTTTGCCGACGTGCGAACGGTAATGACGGATAGTGGTATCGCTATCATGGGAGCGGCGCGGGCTTCCGGTGAGGACCGGGCTAAAAGAGTGATTGCCGATGCATTGAATAGTCCTCTGTTGAATAAGAGCGATATTTTGGGAGCCAGTGACATCTTGTTGAATATTACATCCGGGACGGATGAAATTACGATGGATGAGATGAGTGAAATCACGAATTACGTGATCAAGGAAGTAGGTGATAATGCGGCTATAATCTGGGGTGTAGGGACGGATGAGGCGCTGGGAGATGCAATATCCGTGACGGTGATTGCAACCGGTTTCCCCATGGAGGACGTGGAAAACACGTTCACGACACCACTGAAAGGAGTTGTACCCGGAGGTGATTCTTCGGAGGCGGTAGATGCCGCCCGGACGAAGAAGATCAAGGACGGGGTGAAAGATTACGTACAGGTCATTTTAAAGGAATCGGAGGTTGTGCTTCAACCGGATCTGTCACCCGAAAAGATAGAAGAATTGGCAACGACTCCGGCGTATACACGGAGACATTTAAAAATTGACAGACCCTAGCGATTTAGTGATTTAATGATTGCATGATTAAGTGATTCCCTGTTTGTATTTAAAGACATTAGCCTTGTGGGGAGGAATCTAAAATCTAAAATCACTAAATCTGAAATTGTAAGGGGGTAATTTAAAAAAGTTTAATGGAAAAATTTAAAGAATTAGGATTAGACGGGGAGATTCTTAAAGGAGTCGCAGATTTAGGGTTTGAAACACCGAGTCCTGTACAAGAGAAGGCTATCCCTGTTATTTTGGGCGAAGAAAATGATTTAGTTGTGTTAGCCCAGACCGGGACGGGAAAAACAGCGGCTTTCGGATTGCCGTTGTTACAGAAAATAAATCCGGAATGGAATAATGTTCAGGTGTTAATCCTGAGTCCCACGCGTGAGTTGTGTATGCAGATCGGAAGTGATTTGAAAAAGTACTCGAAGTATCGTCCGGATATCCGGGTTACCTGCGTGTATGGAGGTACGGATATCAGAAAGCAAATGAAAGAGTTGCAGAGGGGGGTACACGTGGTGGTGGCTACACCGGGACGTTTGGTCGATTTGTTGAACCGAAAAGCTGTGAATATCGAGTCCGTGTTTGCTGTCGTGTTGGATGAGGCCGACGAGATGTTGAACATGGGATTCCAAGAAGACTTGGATTTTATTTTGAGTAACACGCCGACGGAAAAGAATATTTACTTGTTCTCGGCTACCATGCCTAAAGAGGTTGAACGGATTGCCAAGAATTATCTGGTGAACCAGAAAGAGATTTCCGTGGGGAAAAAGAACCAGGGTGCCGACACCGTGTCTCACCAGTATTATATGGTGCGTGCCAAGGATTGCTACGAGACATTGCGCCGTATCGTGGATTGCGCTCCGAGTATGTACGCTATTATCTTTACCCGTACGAAGAATGATGCGCAGGATATTGCCAAACATTTGCAGCGCGATGGAATTGATTGTGATGCTTTGCATGGTGATCTGAGTCAGGCCCAGCGAGATAGTGTGATGAATGCCTTCCGGGCAAAACGCTTGAAAGTGTTAGTGGCTACGGACGTGGCTGCCCGCGGTTTGGATGTGGATTGTTTGACGCACGTGATCAATTATAATTTACCGGAGGACGTGGAGAGTTACACGCATCGTAGTGGTAGAACCGGACGTGCCGGAAAAGAAGGTATTTCAATCGCTATTATTCACTCGAAAGAGAAAGGTAAGTTGCGTAGGATTGAAGGAATCTTGAAAAAGAAGTTCGAATATAAATCGGTACCGGGAGGGGAGGAAATTTGTCGTGCCCAGTTATCGTTCTACGCGGATAAGATCGTGGCTTCCGAGGATCAGGAAGAGATGGAAATGTATGCTCAGGGCGTGTATGATAAATTCGAGGATTTTACGAAAGAGGAGTTGATCCAGCATTTGGTTTCTTACGAGTTCGGTAAGTTGTTGAAAAAATACAAGAACACGGTAGACTTGAATATCGAGGATGATGATCGGGGAAATCGTTCCGACCGGGGAGATAGAGGAGGTGATCGCCGTGATCGGGGGGATCGTCGAGATCGAGATCGCCGCGGACGCGGAGACGAAACGGCATATAGTACCTTTACCCTTAACATTGGACGTGAAGATGGTTTGACGCCTCGTGATCTTATGGGGTTGATTAATCAATATTCTCGTCGTCGAGGTATAGGTGTTGGTGGAATCAGAATTTTTGATACCGATACAAAATTCGAAATTGATGAAGATAGTGCATCTGATTTCGCTGTAGACTTCAGCAAAGTAATCTTTAATGGAATTCCGATAGAGATGAAAGCAATCCCGACACGGGACAGAGGTCGTCGTCGGGATGATCGGGGAAGAAGCGAGTTTTCTGGAAGAAGTGATCGTCGTGATCGTGACAAGCGGGAAAGTAGTGACCGCGGAGGACGACGGGAAGATCGGAATGGGGGAAAAAGGAGAGGTAGACCGGGAAGTGATCCGAAAAAGCCGAGAAACTTTAATAGATCGTCTTCTCGTAGCTAAATAATTTGTAAATTTGAAAATGCGAAAACGGGAAATTCACATTTCACGTTTTCGTATTTTCAAATTGCTACATATTCAAATAAAAAAATTATGGAAGTTTACAGTGCCAAATTTGTGACAAGTAATACGGAGGTAAAGAAATGTCCGGAGCCGGATAAACATGAGTACGCATTTATTGGGAGATCGAATGTGGGGAAGTCATCGTTAATTAATATGTTAACGAACCACGGTAAACTGGCCAAAACGTCTGGTACTCCGGGAAAGACACAGTTGATTAATCATTTCTTGATTAATGATGAGTGGTTTCTGGTCGATTTACCGGGATATGGATATGCTAGAACGTCAAAGTCTCAACGGGGACAGTTCAGTGCCATGATACGAAACTATATTTTGCAACGGGAAAATATGATATGTCTTTTCGTATTGATAGATAGCCGACATGATCCTCTGAAGGTCGATTTGGAATTTATGGAATGGTTGGGAGAGAATGGGGTTCCTTTTGTCATGGTTTTCACGAAGGCGGATAAACTGACTACTACCGAGCGGATGAATTGTATTTCCAAATATCAAGAAAAGATGAAGGATACATGGGAAAGTATGCCAATGGCTTTTATCACTTCTGCCGAAACCAAGTTGGGACGTGTGGAATTACTGTCTTATATTGAAGAGCTGAATCAGTTGGAAATGGAATAGAGTTTATAAAGTTTATAAAGTTAGTGGATCTCTGCGGGGCGCTTTGTTTATGGCTGCTTGTGCTGCCGAATCACGGAATGGGGATGGTTTTGTGAGGGGAAATCTAAAATTTAAAATCTAAAATTCTCATGGAGTCTATCGGATTATACCAATTGAATTGTTTGGTGAAACGAGAGTTAAAGAATCGTTTCTCGGATAGTTTTCTGGTTGTTGCCGAGATTGCGGATGTGAAGGAAAATCGCTCCGGGCATTGTTATTTGGAACTAATAGAGAAGAGGGAAGAAGATGATGCGATTATTGCCACGGCCCGGGCCACGATCTGGTCCTTCACGTATAGAATGTTGAAGCCTTATTTTGAGACTACGACGGGAAAATCTTTACAGAAGGGAATCAAGGTGCTTGTTAAGGCCGAGATCGTTTTTCATGAGTTGTACGGTTATTCTCTGAATATAAAAGATATTGATCCCACGTTTACGGTTGGGGATCTGGAACGTAAACGGAAAGAGATTCTTGATCGCTTGACACAAGAGGGGGTGATTGATATGAACAGGGAGTTGGAATTCCCGATGCTTCCGAAAACTATTGCGATCATATCTTCACCGACGGCTGCCGGGTATGGCGATTTTGTGGATCAATTACATCGTAATGCTTACGGGTATGCATTCCATACCAAGTTGTTCCCTGCCGTGATGCAGGGGGAGAAAACGACGGAATCTATTATTGCTGCGTTGGAAAGGATTTACGAGTATGAATCGCTTTTTGATGTGGTTGTTATTATTCGTGGAGGTGGTTCCCAGACAGATTTGGGAAGCTTTGATTCGTATGAATTGGCTGCCAATGTGGCTCAATTCCCCATTCCGATACTTGCCGGGATCGGGCATGAGCGGGATGAAACGATCGTGGACCGGGTGGCCTATCGTAGTGTAAAGACCCCCACGGCTGCTGCTGCTTTTCTGATAGAGTGTTTCCACGAGGTTGATGCCCTGTTGGAAGAGGCTAAAGAGAGTTTGACTCGGGAGACGAAAAGAATATTGCAAGAGGAAAAGACTCGTCAGGTTGTAAAAATCACGGAGTTTAAGCAATTTACCCGTTTGTTTCTCGAAGGACAAGCGAATAAATTGGTGTTGTCTTCACGAAGGGTTGAACATGCCTCGCAACTTTTTATCCGGAATCGAATGAGCGGGTTCGAGCAACTGGGAGTGAAGGTGGAAGGGAAACTGGGTGTGTTGTTTGATCGTCAGAAAAGTCGCTTGGAGGATATACAGAAAACGTTGGCGCGTAAGACAACCGAAGTTTTTACTGCCAATCGTTATGTTTTGGAGTTGGCTGAAACGAAGATGAAATATGCCGATCCGAAAAATATACTGGAGAAGGGTTTTTCAATTACCCGGGTGAACGGAAAAGCTGTCCGGGAGACTGGTAAGGTGAAGAAAGGGGATATGCTTGAAACCGAATTATTCAAAGGGGTGATTCGGAGTGAAATTAAAGATATTGAAACAAACGTCTAATAGAATTGATTATGGAAGAGAATTTGACATACAAGTCAGCCATGGAGGAAATTGAAAACCTCGTGAAGTTGTTGGAAGATAATAAATTGGATGTAGATGAGTTGAGCGAAAAAGTAAAAAGAATAGCAGTGCTTGTTGAATTCTGTAAAGGGAAGTTGCACCGGACTGAAGAGGATGTGAACAATGTGTTGAAATCCATTGTCGAGTGATGAGATTTTGTGGGTTGGGAATAGGATTCCTGTTTGTGGTTTCTCTCGTTTCCGGGCAGAATCAGACCACGGTGCAGCACTTCTGGAATCAAAAAGAGGTAAAACATGCGGCGATTGGCGTGTGCGTGAAGCATGTGGAGAGCGGGGATGTCGTGTATGAATATAATGCGGGTATGGCTTTGCGTCCGGCTTCCGTGGTTAAATTACTTTCTTCCGCTTTGGCCTTGAAACGGGAAGGTGATTCTCTGACTTACAGTACAAATGTTTTTTACTCGGGAAAGTTAGAAGAAGGTGTGCTTGCCGGGAATATTATCGTGCGGGCGGGAGGAGACCCGTCTTTGGATTCGAAATATTTCCCAGAAGCTTGTTTCGTGGATAGTGTCGTTTCGGCGGTACTAGGTATGGGAATCAGACGAGTTATCGGGAATATCATCGTGGAAACAGGAGATTCTCCTTCTCGGATTCCGGGTTCGTGGCCTTGGGAAGACGTGGCGAATTATTACGGGGCTTTATATCATTCTTTTAATTACCGAGATAATACTTACACGCTTAATATGAGATCGGGAAAAGCGGGTACTCCCGCCCGGTTGCTATCTGTTGTACCCTCCGTTCCGGGGGTTAAATTTCGGAACGAGGTTTTATCTTCCGTGAAGAACTCGAATGATGCGTGGATATATGGAGGACCGGAGGCGGCGACATTATTAATTCAGGGGACAATTCCTGCCAATCGTTCCTTGTTTGCGGTAAAGGGAGCGATGCACCGTCCGGAAGATTGTTTTCTGGTTGAAGTAGAGAAGCGATTAAAGAAAGCGGGCGTGGTGGTGGACAAGCAAGAGGTTGAGAAGGGAAACAACGGACGGCAACTCTTGTTGACGATGATTTCTCCTTTATTGAAGGATATCGTTTTTTACACGAACAAGAATAGCGTGAATCTTTTTGCTGAAGCGTTGGGTTATTTGATCAGCCCGACAGATTACGCGAAAATTGTGAAGGAAGAATTGAATCATATCGGGATTGATTCTTGCGGGATTATCTTGAAGGATGCCTGTGGGCTTTCCCCGGCGAATGCTGTTCCGGCAGAAACTTTTACGGATTTGTTACTTTGGGCAAGAGAAAGTTTGGGAGATGCCTTTCTAGCTTCGTTACCCCGGGGAGGGGTGGATCGGGGGTTACGGGTATATTCTGATCATCCGGTTTTGCGAGGGAACGTGGTTGCTAAAACGGGTTCCATGTTTGGCGTGCGGGCGCTTTCCGGTTATTTGAAAAACAAGAAAGGGGAGACGCTTGCTTTTACGATTCTTGTTAATAATTACGAGGGTGATCCCGTGAAGGTGCAAGAGATTATGCGGGATTTTCTAAGAGAGATGGCAGAAAAATAAAACCGACTTCTAAAAGTCGGTTTTATTTTGTATTGAAATTATTCATTTTTAAATTGAGCATCCCCGAATGCTAATATCGGGTATGTGATGAAGGGGAAGAAGATCGTTGCAATCGTGAACCCGATACCTTTTCCGAATTTAGCTAAGAATTCCTTCAATGCGATGATCATCATGATAACGTTAGCGATCGGGATAAAGATCATGATCAAAAGCCACCACCACGGTCTGTTAATGATTTGAAGCATCACGTAAAGGTTGTAAATAGGGATAATGCCTTCCCAGCCTTGTCTTCCTGCTTTTTCATAGACTTTCCATGAAGATACGAGCATTAACACCACGATCAACAAGTAAATAATAGAAGTTAACATAGGTTTGATTTTTAGTTAAACATTTTATGTGTCTGAAATAAATAAATTCTTCCCTAATACTGTACACACTGTATTTTCGGGACAAATGTACAAAAATAGGAGTGATAACCCAAAGATTTTTGCGCTAATATTAGGAGTGTTTTGTTACAAAAAGTAAGTTTTGTTTGCTTCTTGTGTGAGGTGAGTTTCTTTTGTGCCTGTTTTTGGAATTGAGTGAAGGGGGAAAGATATGAGTATGCTGATAGATGGGAACAGGTTATTTCAAATACGGTCTTCGAATTCCACGGGGAAAGGATTTGTTCGCTGCGCTTATCGAATCATGGGCGATCTAGTGGCGTTTTTCGTGGAGGATTCCGGGTGTGGAATTCCCAAAGATAAAATCCCGACAATCTTTGATCGTTTCACAAAATTGAATACCTTTGCCCAAGGTTCGGGGTTAGGATTGGCTATATGCAAAATGCTTGTTGAAAAAATGGATGGAAGCATAGGGGTACAATCCGAGGAGAATGAAGGTTCTATATTTAAATTTACAATTCCTTATCAAGAAATTGTTATCGAAACGGATATAAACGATATGGAAAATAACGATATTAAAGAAAACATAAGCGCGGGTAGAACGATTCTTGTGGCGGAGGATGTGGAGAGTAATTTTCTTCTACTAAAAGCTATTATCGGGAAAACTTATAATCTGCTTCATGCGTGGAATGGGAAAGAAGCTGTCGAGCTATACGAAAAATCCCAGCCTGATCTTATTCTGATGGATATCAAGATGCCGGAAATGGATGGATTGGAAGCCACTCGGATCATTCGTCAATCTTCTCAGGAAATTCCAATTATTGCTTTAACTGCATTTGCGTTTGATGACGACCGAGTGAAGGCTCTGGGGGCTGGATGTAACGACTACCTGACCAAACCTCTGTCGGCCGTGTTGTTGAAACAGACAATCGCTAAATATTTAGTATAGAATAGCCTTTGGCGAGTTGCAGGTTTTGTAGGTTACAAGTAGCAAGTTATTTCCCTGCAAAGCAACTCTTTTTATAATCACAGAATCTATTCGCTTTTAGTTTTTTAACTTTTAGCTTTCTATCAACCCCTTTGGCTCCTCTTAAACAGGGGAGGGGATATTTTCGTGTAGAGTTGGAGCGTTTTCTTGTGTTCGTTACTCCTCTTGTTTATTTTGGATTTAACTATTTTAGATTCCAACCGCACAAGGGATAGCCTGCGGTGAGTTGCAGATTATAAGTTTAAAAATTTTTGAATAAAAAAGGTTGGCAAGTAATAGGTATTAACCTGTACTTGCCAACCTGTATTTATAACTTGTCTTTGGAGGTTATTTCACTTCCTCGAAATCGACGTCTGTTACTTCCTGGTCTTTTCCCCCGTTAGCTGATTGTTGTTGATCGGCGTGAGGAGCTCCTTGTTGTGCGCCGCCTTGTTGTTGTTGGGCGTTGTACATTTCCTGAGAAGCGGCTTGGAACACGTTGTTCAATTCGTCGATAGCTGAATTGATCGCTGCAACGTCCTGAGCTTTGTGAGCGTCTTTCAGTTTTTGCAAGGCAGCTTCAATCGGTTGTTTCTTGTCGGCAGGTAATTTATCTCCAAACTCTTTCAATTGTTTTTCAGTTTGGAAGATCATGCTGTCGGCTTTATTGATCGTGTCAATGCGTTCTTTTTCCTGACGGTCGGCTTCCGCATTAGCGGCTGCCTCGTCTTTCATTCTCTTGATATCGGCATCTGAAAGTCCGGACGAAGCTTCAATACGGATGGATTGCTCTTTTCCGGTAGCTTTGTCTTTTGCGGATACTTTCAATATACCGTTGGCATCAATATCGAAGCTTACCTCGATTTGTGGTACACCACGCGGGGCTGGTGGTAGTCCGTCCAGATGGAAACGTCCGATCGTCTTGTTGTCTTTTGCCATGGGACGTTCTCCTTGCAGCACGTGAATCTCTACGGACGGTTGGTTATCTGCAGCCGTGGAGAACACCTCTGATTTCTTGGTCGGGATCGTCGTGTTGGATTCGATCAATTTCGTCATCACTCCACCTAATGTTTCGATACCCAAAGAAAGCGGGGTTACGTCAAGCAATAACACGTCTTTTACTTCTCCGGTCAATACACCACCTTGGATAGCGGCACCTACGGCAACAACTTCATCCGGGTTAACTCCTTTTGACGGGGCTTTGCCGAAGAAATCCTGTACCTTTTTCTGAACGGCCGGGATACGGGTAGAACCACCCACGAGGATCACCTCGCTGATATCCGATGCACTCACGTTGGCATTCTTCAATGCCCGACGGCAAGGCTCGATCGTGGCTTGTACCAGATGATCGGTCAGTTGCTCGAATTGTGATCTTGTTAACGTTCTAACCAAGTGCTTTGGAATTCCGTCTACCGGGAATATGTACGGCAGGTTGATTTCCGTTGAGGTAGAACTTGACAATTCTATTTTTGCTTTTTCGGCAGCTTCTTTCAGACGTTGGTGAGCCATCGGGTCTTTACGGATGTCCACGTTCTCGTCTTTCTTGAATTCGTCGGCCAACCAGTTAATGATCACGTCATCGAAATCGTCACCTCCTAGGTGAGTATCACCATCGGTTGATTTAACCTCGAACACGCCATCTCCCAGTTCCAGGATAGAGATATCAAAGGTACCACCTCCCAAGTCGAAGACGGCAATTTTCATATCTTTATCTTGTTTGTCCAAACCGTAAGCCAATGCTGCGGCTGTCGGCTCGTTGATGATACGTTTTACGGCTAATCCGGCAATTTCTCCGGCTTCTTTGGTCGCTTGACGTTGCGCGTCGTTAAAGTATGCCGGTACGGTGATCACCGCTTCGGTTACTTCTTGTCCGAGATAATCTTCGGCCGTTTTCTTCATTTTCTGGAGAATCATGGCAGAGATTTCCTGGGGTGAGTATTTCCGGTCACCAATTTCGACACGTGGGGTGTTGTTTTCCCCTCTTACAACTTTGTAAGGAACACGGCCGATTTCTTTTGATACTTGATCATAGGTTTCACCCATGAAACGTTTGATTGAATATATTGTTCTCGTCGGGTTCGTGATAGCCTGACGTTTTGCAGGATCACCTACTTTTCTTTCGCCGTTATCAACAAAAGCAACAATAGATGGTGTCGTTCTCCTACCCTCACTGTTAGGGATTACCACTGGTTCGTTACCTTCCATAACGGCAACGCAAGAGTTCGTGGTTCCCAAGTCTATTCCAATAATCTTTCCCATATTGTTTAATATTTATAATGTTATTATTTTCTATTTACTTTTTCGTTCTTTGTCCCTGAATAGTTTCAAGAACATTTATCTTTTATCAAACCGTGTGCCAGTTGCCAAATAAGACTTATTTTCACAAAAATGTCTTATCACGTGGCTGTTTGATGTCATATTTACTGACAGAACGTCATAAATCGAAGTGTGGTATCGAGCCAACGTGACAAGCTGGAAGTTTATAAGGTCCATAAGGACACCCGTGACCTTATGGACTTTATAAACTTTATAAACCTTATGGACTTTATGAACTTATTTTATATCTTTATACCCTTTAAAGGTCTTATACAATCGGTATAGTATATTAAGTTGTAGTGTAAAAGAGAATATCGTGAAAGAAATAGTTAGTAAATCTATTCAAGTGATCGGTTTCACTGCGGATGTTAATTATCAACAATCTGCCACGCAAGTTGGTAAAGATGCGTGGCAAAACAATATAATTCTACTGCGAGCGGGAAGTGGAGAGGAAAAATTCCGGAAGGTTCTGGATGAGGTGGAAGCGGATGAAATTATGCTGGTCGACCTAGATCGGGTGGCGTTGTCCGCGTTGAATGTCTGGGAACAAGATTACCGAAAGACGAGACGGGGGGACCATGTCTATTACGTGAGTAACCGGAAACGTAAACTGTGGTTCGGATTCATGGACACAGAGTTGTGGCGTGGAGACCGGGTTATCACGGATTCACCCGTGTTGATCGGGGAAAAGTCCCTGTTCATGAAGGCCTATGCCGGCGAGGATCTGGATGGTAATTTATTGCGGGCGGTGAGTTATAGCCTGCAAAAAGGATACGTGAAGTTCGGGAAATTGGAGACGACCGTGACGTGGAAAGATGCGGTTATTGATTCGAACCCGGCAGTGAATTATTTTTGGAAGGTTCCTTTCCGATTTTTGATGACAGGACGTTTCTTCTCGACCCTGTTCAATCCGACAGAGCGGTCCCGTCGGGACATGATCTATCGTATGCTCATGCTATTGTTCGGATTGTTTGTTTTTTTCTACATGCCTTATATCAGCAAGGATTATGGGATTAGCGGGGATGAGTTCGTGGATCACCGTCATTCAGGTTACGTGTTGGATTACTTCACGAAAGGGGATAAGGCCGCGTTGAATCAGCCAAAGACGGCGTTGCATCTTTATGGTAATTCCATGCAGGTCGTGGCGGCTGTCGTTGCCAACATGATCGGGGCGGATGACGTTTATGCCGTGCGTCATGTCGTTTGTGCGTTGGTGGGGGCGTTGGGTGTCATTGCGATCGGGCTTCTCGGGTTGCGCTTCGGTGGTGGATTATGCGGGTTGATTTCCATGTTGCTACTTTTTTTCTCTCCTCGCTTTTTCGGGCATAGCATGAATAATTTGAAAGATATCCCCTTCGCGGTGGGCTATCTGGTTGCGATATTTTATTTTGTACGACTGTTTGACCGTTATCCGGTGATCAAGCTACGTCACGTGTTGGGAGCCGTGCTGGGTATTGCGCTGGCGTTGGGAACCCGTTCGGGAGGATTGCTATTGTTCCCGTATCTGTTCATGTACGGTGGGTTGTTTTATATCTTGTGGGTCGGTTTCAAAGAATTCTATAAATTCCTGAAGTATCGTAAGGATGTCGAGAATATTCTGTTTCTTATCGTGATCGTGCTGTTTGTCGGCTATTTTTTGTCGATTATTACATGGCCTTTCGCGCTGGCTCGTCCTTTCACGAACGTGGTGGTATCGCTAAAAGAGTTCACGAATTATAATATCGGGTTGCGTACGATATTCGAGGGACAGCAAATGATGTCAAACATGTTACCCGTGCATTATGCTCCGAAATATTTAATGATCGGGTCTCCGTTGGTAGTGGTGGTCGGTTGTATCGGGTACCTCTTTTTCATGTTCTTCCGCAAGAAAGAGTTTTCATTACTCTCTTTCTTCTTTCTCTTCTCGCTGGTTTTCCCCGTGTTTTGGGTGATCTACCAGAAATCGAATCTTTACGGGGGAATTCGCCACTTGTTGTTTGTCATGCCGTTTATGGTGTTGCTGGCAGCTCGTTTCTGGACATTGCTGTTATCCGTTTCCCCGAAATACTTGAAGGGGATTGCTACTGTCGTGTTTATCGGGTTGTTGTTCCTACCCGCTCGGCACATGGCCAAGAATCATCCCAATGATTACGTTTATTTTAACGAGCTGGTGGGTGGATTACATGGTGCGTACGGGGACTACGAGACGGATTATTACTATAATGCCTTGAAGAAAGGCGTGGATTGGTTCAAGAAGAACGTGGATTATAAAGGACATCCGGTCCGGATAGTGACGAATCATAGCGCTAACCTGGAACATTATTTCCGGAAGGATACGAACGTGAAGATTGTTTATAGTCGTTATTACGATAAGTTTAGCAAGGATTGGGATTACATGATTTTTGATAACGTGTATATCAATAGTTTTCAGTTGAAGAACGGTCTTTTTCCCGTGAAGGAGGGATTCCTGTATTCCGTGGATGCCGAGGGGTTGCCGATGTGCGTGGTGGGTAAAAGGACATCCAAGGAGGATTATCAGGCGATCAAGTTGGAAGAAGAGAAGAAGTACCCGGAGGCCATTGACAAACTGGAAGGTTATTTGAAGGCTCACCCGTGGAACGAGGAGATGTGGATGCGGCTGAGTAAATTATATTATGCTTCCGGAAAACCGGAGGAGGCTTTACGGTGTACGGGAGAATCCTTGAAATGGCAGCCCCAGTTGATGGATGCCTTGAACATAAGAGCGTTGAGTGCCCTGGATTTGAAGCGTTTTGCCACGGCTCACCAGGCTGTGGACGCGATGTTGGCGCAAAATAACGTGGCTTCTTCTTCCTATTATTTGAAAGGATTGATTTATTATTCCGAGGGTAAGGATAAAGAGGCACTTGATTACGTGAACAAGGCCCTGAGGTATCATGGCGGAAACGTGCAGGCATTGGCTTTGGGCGGTGATATTCTGAGACGGAACCGGAGTTATTCCAAGGCGATCGAGCCTTACGAGAAGGTGGTGCGGGCCAAACGAGCGGATGAACGTGTTTTGCTTGCCTTGGCCGAATGTTATTGCCGCACGAATAATTATAAATTGCTGGATCAGATAACCGCTTTGTTGCGCGATCAAGGACGGGACAAAGTGGCTTTGCAAAAGATAGAGCTCCGGGCCTTGATACAACAGAAACGTATGGATGAGGCCGAGAAGTTGATGACGCGGATGAACGGGGTCGAGGAGGATAGCGAGTTGCTTCTGTTGCGGGCGTTGTGTGATCTCGCTGCCGGGCGTAGGGCTGCCGCGGTGGAGAACGCGGGGAAGGCGATAAAATTGGATCCTCGAAATGGCGAAGCGCTCGAATTGCAGCGTTTTTTGACGAAAGAGGTAGAGATTCGTAAATAAATAAGCAGCGGATGGAAAAAATATGTGTTATCATTCCTTGTTATAACGAGGCCCAACGCCTGGAAGTGGACGTGTTCCGGGAGTTTGTGAAAAGGGAGGGACGTTTTGACTTCTGTTTCGTGAATGACGGTAGTCAGGATAATACTTCCGAGGTCTTGCAACGGGTCGTGGAGCTGGAGCCGGAACGGTTCTTGCTGGTGGATAACGCCGATAACCGGGGAAAGGCCGAGGCGGTCAGGTGTGGAATGCTGTATGTCGATTCTTTAAATCGCTACACGGTCGTGGGATACCTGGATGCAGATCTGGCCACGCCTTTGGAAGATTTGTATTTGTTGGCCGACGAGATGGATCGGAAGCCGGAAGTCGGGATGGCGATGGGAGCTCGTTTGAAACGTCTGGGTGCCAACGTGCAGCGAAAAGCTTATCGCCATTACCTGGGACGCGGGTTTGCTACCGTGGTTTCCATGTTGTTCCAGCTTCCCGTGTATGACAGTCAATGCGGGGCAAAGCTTATGAAGAGTGAACTCATCCCCGTGGGTTTTGGAGAGAAATTCAATTCCGGTTGGCTTTTTGACGTGGAGTTGCTTTTGCGCGTTCGGAAAGAACATGCCGATTATGACCGGATTATTCATGAAGTTCCCTTGAATACGTGGATAGAGAAAGGGGATAGCCGCATAAAATTCAAGCATTTGCTGAAAATGCCTAAAGAGTTGTTCCATATCTATTGTCGCTACATGTGACGGGCATTAAAATTGGCTTCAAATCAAAAGCCGATTTTATATTATTGCAGGTATTCCGGGTGTCTTTTCAACCATACGGCAGCATACGAGCAGGTGCCTTCCGGTTTCAAATGGTTGGCTCTGGCATAATCATAAGCGGCTTCCGTGAGGGCTCCGGCAATTCCTTTTCCTTCCAGGGAGGGAGGAACGAAAGTGTGAACGATATCAAGACTGTTGTCCGTTAATCTGTATTCGGCGTAAGCGGTCATGCCTTCCAGTTCTATTTCAAAACGTTGCCGCGTGGGGTAGTGGGTGACTTTGTAGTTCATAAGTTTCATTTTTTTGATGTAACGAAAGTAATCAATAAAATGTTTTGTATCGCTTTTTCTATTATATTTGATTGAGAAAAGAGGATAAATTCAAACGAGAGATTATGATTGAAGCACCCGAAGCACTGTGTTTGGCCGAGCAATTGAATGAAACCATAAAAGGAAAAGTTATCACGGACGTTATTGCCGGTTACACGCCGCATAAGTTTACTTTCTTCCATGGAGACCCGGAAGCGTATCCCGCCAGATTGCTTGGTAAAACAGTGGATGGAGCCTGCGCGTACGGGGGAATGGTACAAGTAAACGCCGGGGATACCCGGATGGTTTTCAGTGACGGGGCAAACCTTCGCTATTACGCTCCTGAGACAAACCTTCCGAATAAGCATCAATTCCTGTTAGGGTTTGAAGATCAAAGTTGTATCATCGTTTCCGTGCGGATGTACGGTGCCGTGTTGTGCTTCGAGGAGGGGGATTTCGAGGGGAATTTCAAGGAATATTACACGTGTGCGAGGAATAAACCGCAGGTTTTGTCCGATGCTTTTGATAAGGATTATTTCATGGGGTTGATAAATGACGAGCCGGTGCAAAAGAAGAGTGCCAAGGCGTTTCTGGCTACTGATCAGATGATTCCCGGTCTGGGAAATGGTGTGTTACAAGATATTTTGTATATCGCCAAGATACACCCGAAAACGAAAATTGCGTCGCTTCCGGCGGAAAAGAGAGAGGAGTTGTTCTATTGTGTCAAGAAAGTGATGCGGGAGATGTATCAACAACGAGGACGGAATTCGGAAAAGGATTTGTTTGACAATAAAGGCGGGTATATCCCATACCTGTCTAAGGATACGATGGGGACCCGTTGCGTGCGTTGTGGTGATCTTATTCTGAAAGAGAATTATTTGGGAGGTAGTATTTATTACTGTAACACGTGTCAGGTATGAGATATTTTATTCGTCAGGCAATCGAAAGTGATATTTCCGCGCTGAAACAGTTGTTCCGGCAGACGCTCGCGGTCGTGAATATTGAAGATTACACGTCCGAAGAGATTGCCGATTGGGTTTCTTGCGGGGATAATGACGAACGTTGGCGGGAATTGGTGAACGATTATTACATGTTGGTTGCGGATGATCGTCTCAGTGATAAACTGGCTGGTTTCTCGGCTTTATCTTCACAAGGGTATCTGAATTCGATGTTCGTGCATGTAGATTATCTTAATCAAGGGGTTGCCTCGGCTTTGTTAAACAGGTTGGAGGAATGGGCCATGGAGCAACATATACGGGTGGTTACCGCCGACGTGAGTATCACGGCTTTAACTTTTTTCCAGAAGCAGGGGTTCGTGATCGAGAAGGAACAACTCTGGAAAGCGAACAAGTTGTTGTTGAAGAATTACAGGATGAGTAAATGTCTATAAATGAAAAATCCCGGAGGTTAATCCGGGATTTTTCATTTTATCTGTTGTGATCTTTCAAAATGACATCGTGAGCTCCACCTTCCACGATACTGGTGGAAGATACCAACGTGATCTTGGCTGTTTTCTGTAATTCCGTGATGGAGGTAGCACCGCAACTGCACATGGTAGACCGGATTTTACCGATCGTTACATCCAGGTTATCTTTTAATTTCCCGGCGTAAGGCACGTAGCTGTCAACTCCTTCCTCGAATTTTAGTGATTCGCTACCACCCATGTCGTAGCGTTGCCAGTTGTGGGCACGATTTGAACCTTCGCCCCAGTACTCTTTCACGTAAGAGTTATTTACCATTAATTTCTTGGTGGGAGACTCGTCGAAACGGGCAAAGTAACGTCCCATCATCAGGAAGTCGGCACCCATGGCGAGAGCCAGTACCATGTGATAATCGTGTACCAGTCCACCGTCACTACAGATCGGCACGTAAATACCGGTGTCTTCGAAGTATTTGTCACGGGCTTTTGCCACGTCGATCACGGCGGTAGCCTGTCCGCGTCCGATACCCTTTTGTTCGCGGGTGATACAGATGGAACCTCCACCGATACCCACTTTAATGAAATCGGCCCCGGCTTCTACGAGGTAGCGGAACCCGGCTTGGTCAACCACGTTCCCGGCACCCACGAGTACTTTTCCGTTATATTCTTGTTTGATCCATTGTAGCGTCTCTTTTTGCCATTCCGAGAAACCGTCGGACGAGTCGATGCACAAAACGTCAACTCCGGCTTCCACCAGGGCGGGGACACGTTCCTTGTAGTCGCGGGAGTTAATCCCTGCACCCACCAGTAACTTTTTGTCCGTCGTGTTCAACAATTCGTTCGGGTTATCCTTGTGGCTATCATAATCCTTGCGGAATACGAAATAAGCAAGGTTCTGGTCTTTATCAATAATCGGCAATGTATTTAATTTGTGATCCCAGATGACTTGATTGGCTTCGCTAAGAGTCATACCGATTTCTCCCACGGTTAGTTTGGAGAACGGGGTCATAAATTCCTTTACTTTCCTGTCTTTCGGGTCTTTCTCCCCGCGGTAATCCCGGCTGGTTACCAATCCCAGTAATTTACCGTTGGGTGTTCCGTCGTGCGTTACTCCCATCGTGGTATGTCCCGTCCGTTTCACCAAGGCGAGCACGTCTGCTAACGTGGCTTCCGGGGTGATATTGGAATCGCTGGTCACGAATCCGGCCTTGAATTTTTTCACCTTGCGAACCATTTCTGCCTGTGATTCGATCGGTTGCGACCCGAAGATAAATGACAATCCTCCGTTGCGGGCAAGTGCTATTGCCAATCCCGAGTCGGAAACCGATTGCATGATCGCTGAAACAAAGGGTATGTTCAGTTCGATGGCTGATTTCTCGCCTTTTTTATACTTTACCAAGGGTGTTTTCAATGAAACGTTGGTAGGAATACACTGTTTCGTGGTTAAACCGGGAATAAGCAGATATTCACCGAAAGTTCTTGATACGTCGTCTAAATAGATTGCCATAGAATTTATCTTTATACGAATTGATTAAAAATTGGGCAAAGATAGTCAAATTCCCGGAATAATCAGAGTCTCCCGGTTTATTTTTCAGAGTAAACGCGTGAAAACGCTTCTAACCCTTTGATTCAAAAGTTTATAAAGTCTATACAGTTCATAAAGTCCGTGGACCCTGCGGGAGCTTTGTCCATGGCAGCTAAGCTGCCGGTAAGCCTTGTCCGAAGGACACCCGTATCCCCGTATATTCTCACCGGAGACAAGTCGGTGATTCACTAGTGCTTCACTAATGCTTCGATTAGGCTTTAATTATACATCGATTATGCATTGATTGAATATTCAATCAATTTTCAGTCAACTTTCAGTTAACTTTCAATGAACTTATTAGCGAGACACTAGCGAGACTACGGTGCGGGTTACCGTCGTCTACCTTCCACCCTTGCTTCCTCTCGGGCAAATGCTTTCGCCTTGCTAGAGTCGAGAACTTGTTTTTTGTTCAATCATGTTTGACTCTAAAATACTAATCAGTTCACTAAAATTGTAGTAATTGCTAGTAACCATGTTGTTAATTAAATAAGTCGGTGTTTGGTTTATTTTATTTTTAGCGCACCAGGCGACGTGTGATTTAATCATGGTTTTAACCCGCTTGTCAATCTCCGAGGGTCTGGATAAATATTTATCAACTTGCGGGTAGGCAGAAATGTACCGGGGTAATTCGTCAAGGAATTTATCGGGATCTGCAAGATATAACATGGCGAAGTACAATATCACGGGTAAATCTTTTCCCAGGGTTGTTCGCCACGAGATGAACACGAATTCGATCACGATTGTTCATACACTTCGATGTTATAACTTTACAAATATAGTATATTTTGATAAAATCACCTGTCATATTTTAGATATTAAATAACCTAATTCCCTCTTTCTAGCGTATAAGAAGAAACAAATACATAAATAATTACACGAATGAAAACAAATGCATTTATCATTACTTTATTGATATGCTTGAGCGGTGTTATTTTATCCAACACGGCTGAGGCTTGTACCCGGGTGGTTTATCTGGGACCGAATGGGATGATCGTTACGGGTAGAACGATGGATTGGAAGGAAGACTTGCGTACGAATCTGTATGTATTCCCGAGGGGAATGAAGCGTGCCGGGGCAGATTCCGGTAACACGATTCAATGGACATCCAAATACGGCAGTGTCATCGCTGCCGGGTATGATATCGGCACGGCAGACGGGATGAACGAGAAAGGTTTGGTTGCCAATTTGCTGTATCTCACGGAATCATCTTACAATCGGCCTAATGACAATCGGCCCGTGATGGGAATCAGTATCTGGACGCAGTATGTACTGGATAACTTCGCGACGGTGGATGAGGCCGTGGCGGAATTGCGGAAAGAGACGTTTCGCATTGATGCGCCGGATATGCCTAATGGTGCGAAATCCACGATGCACCTGGCCATTTCCGATGCCACGGGAAACAGTGCTATTTTCGAGTATATCAACGGGAACTTGGAAATTCATGTCGGTAGACAAAATCAGGTAATGACGAATTCACCGACCTATCAACAGCAAATTACCTTGAATGATTATTGGAAGCAAATTGGCGGACTCGTGATGTTGCCCGGGACTAATCGGGCAAGTGATCGTTTCGTGCGGGCTTCTTTCTATATCGGGGCAATCCCGCAGACTTCCGACTGGCATATGGCCGTGGCTGGCGTGTTCAGCGTGATGAGAAATGTTTCCGTGCCTCTCGGAATTTCCACGCCGGATCAACCGAATATCTCTTCCACCCGGTGGCGTTCCGTGTCGGATCAGAAGAATCGGGTGTATTATTTCGAGTCCACGCTCACGCCTAATGTCTTTTGGATATCGTTGGATAAGCTGGACTTTTCCGAGAAGGCTCCCGTGCGAAAACTGAATCTTGCCAACGGGGAGATTTATGCCGGGGATGCGGCAGGTAAGATGGTGACCAGTGAACCTTTCCGCTTTTTGTTTCACTGATACACGCTCTAAAAGTCCGTAAAGTCCATAAGGTCCATAAAGTCCATAAGGTCGATTGCCCCCTGCGGGGCGCTTTGTTAACGGCAGTTTTAGCTGCCGACATATACTGTTCGAAGGACTTTTATGACTTTATGGACTTTTTCAGAAGTGCCTGTTGTGTAAATCTCGATTAAAGAGTACTTTCGCGGGTGATGAAGCATATCGAGTGGAATATTGATCCCGTTGCATTTTGGGTAAGCGAGGTACCGATCATGTATTATAGTATCCTGTTGATCGCGGGAACGATATTGTCCGTGTGGATACTGAAGCGGGTTTACCGGGCAAACGGGATTCCATGGGAGAATCTTCAGATTCTCGTGATGTTGAGTATTGCCGGGTTGTTTTTGGGTGCCCGGTTGGGGCATTGCTTGATATACGATTACGAGTATTATTTCGCGCATCCTTTGGAAATTCTGTTGCCTATACGAATAAAACCGGATGAAGGGGTGGTGTTCGTCGGGTATCAAGGGATGGCCAGTCACGGGGGGCTTGTGGGGTGGATTGTCGCGATGGTGGTTTATTCCAGAATGACGGGAGAGAAGATTTTACGTACCCTGGATTTGATAGCGTTAGTGTTGCCGTTAGCGGCTTGTTTTATTCGTTTGGGAAACTTTATGAACTCGGAAATTGTAGGAATTCCGACGAATGTCCCGTGGGCTTTCGTGTTCGAGCAGGTGGATGCTTTGCCGCGTCATCCGGCACAAGTGTACGAGGCGTTGGCTTATCTCGCGATCTTCGGGTTGAACATGTTGCTTTACCGGAGAGTCGGTTTGGATCGGTACCGGGGGATGTTTCTGGGTGTCACGTTGACACTCGTTTTTACGGCTCGTTTTTTGATCGAGTTTTTGAAGGAAAGGCAGGTGTCCTACGAGGATCAGATGGCGCTGGATGTGGGACAGGTGTTAAGTATCCCTTTTATTATTCTCGGTATATTTTTTTTCATTCGGGGAGTGTATAGAATGTCTTCCAGCAACTAATTACTCCCTGTATTCGAGCCGATTCGCTACGGAAGGAATATATCAGTACTACCATTATTCCAGGGTATAATCAGTTTTTTTCCAGACATTCTACAGGGCTAGCCGCCACTTGGCCGCCACCTAGCCGCCAGTTAACCGCCATTTTAACAGTAGTTATGCTTGTTGAACGGGGAATAGCTTTTGGCGAACGGAATCTATTGAAGATTTATTCCGAAGTTATAAGGATGGCACGGGGATAAGTGTTACTAGGGCAAGTGTTTTTTATCCGTTTCGAATAGTTGGGTTATTCGTAAGCCAGGCGGACGTTATCAACCCAGAATTTGTTTCCTATCGTCCCGATGTAGGCTTCCCCGTAACTGGATGATACTCGCACGAAAAGGTGGGTGGGTTTGTCATTCGTGTCGCCCCAGCCGACTTCTTCCACGGGTACGGATTTCCCTTTACTGTTGATGCAGTATAACGATTGTTCTTTAGGGATCAGTTGCATATAGCTTTTGTACCCGGCCTGTTTCGTGGGATCACCGTAGAGGATGGCCAGTCTGTAGTTGTTGTTCCAGTCGGGCGTGTTTTCGGAAATCCGCTCGACGGTAGTCCCGATCCGTTTGGCGTACACGTTTCCATTTTCATCTTCCCAACGTTTCTGGAGAATGACGTATATCTCGGCGGAATCACGTCCCGGGACATCAACGATCTTGCTGAAACCTGTTGCCTTGATACGGTGGTCCGTGCCGGGTGTTTCCATCTTGTAATCGAAGACTATGGCGGTGGGTGTTTCCGTGAAAGGAATTCCCGCGTTGAGTTTACTTTGCGGGTTCTTGGTATCCTTGATCGGTTCGAGCATCTCGCCCAAGTATATGGTTCCCGGAACGAGTACGGTAATATTCACGATCCCGAGTACTTTACATTTTTCCATGAGGGTTTCAACGCGGACACATTGGCCGTCATCCCGTTTCTCCGGGAACACGGAGATGCTGCATTTGGTTATGCCGCTGACTTTTGCCATCACGTTGGAAGTTCTCCACGGCGATACGGAAGAGCTGTTATAGGGTTTGTCTCCCCGGATCGTGTCAACGGGAGCCACCTCGTAAAGGATTTTCGTGTTTCCCCCGATCACGAAGGATTCGTCGATGATGCGTACCATCCAGCTATTGAAATCCCCGTACGGGATGAGCTTTTCAGTGCCTTTTTCCGGGGTCTGTGCTGTTACGAATAGGTTTATCCCGAGAAGGAAACTAAAACATAAGAATGCTTTTATTATCGTGGTCGTTTGTTTTTTCATTTCTTGTCGTTTTATATTGTTTCAATATTCTGTATTACGATAAAATGGTCTTGAGGTTGGCATGCAAGAAATGTGCCAGTGTTAATATTATGGTCGGATATTGTAAATTATGTTGTTATCGTGTTTATTATTAGGGGATACACGTAAATGTTAAATAAAAGAGCTATCTTTGAAGAGTTTTAAATATGTTGTAGTATGATAATGAAAAAATTAAATATTGGGAATCTGTCAATCTCGGTGCCCATTATTCAAGGTGGAATGGGGGTTGGAATTTCTCTCTCCGGTTTAGCATCGGCCGTGGCGAATGAAGGAGGAGTTGGCGTGATTTCCAGTGCCGGATTGGGATTGTTATACCGGAATATGTCGAAAGATTATATTCAGGCAAGTATCATGGGTTTGAAGGAGGAATTGCGGAAAGCTCGTGAGAAGACGAAAGGCGTGATCGGCGTGAATGTTATGGTGGCGATGTCGAATTTTGCCGATATGGTGAAGACGGCTATCGCAGAGAAAGCGGATATTATTTTTTCCGGGGCAGGTCTCCCGTTGAATTTACCGAGTTTCTTGCAAAAAGATAGCGTTACCAAGCTGGTTCCTATCGTGTCATCGGCACGTGCAGCGAAAGTGATTGCCGAGAAGTGGCATAATTTGTATAACTATTTACCGGATGCTTTCGTGGTGGAAGGGCCGAAAGCCGGGGGACACCTGGGTTTCAAGGATGAGCAGATTAATGACGAGCATTTTTCTCTGGAGCATATTTTGCCGGAGGTGATTGCCGAGGTGAAGGATTTGGAGGTGCATTACGGGAAGGATATTCCGGTGATCGTGGCCGGGGGAATTTACACGGGCGAGGATATCAAGCGTTTCATGGATATGGGTGCTGCCGGGGTACAGATGGGAACGCGTTTCGTGACGACGGACGAGTGTGATGCTTCCGATATTTTCAAGCAGACTTATATCGAGGCGAAACAGGAAGATATACAGATTATCAAAAGTCCGGTAGGTATGCCGGGACGTGCGATTTTCAGCAAGTTTATACAGAAAGTGAAAGAGGGCCAGAAACAACCCAAGACGTGCATGTGCAAGTGTATCAAGACGTGTGATATCAGTAAGAGTCCTTATTGTATTATCGCTGCGTTGTACAATGCTTTTAAGGGGAACATGGATAACGGGTACGCTTTTGCCGGGGCGAATGCATTCCGGGCAACGAAGATTGTTTCGGTGAAAGAGACTTTCCGGGCGTTACTGGATGAGTTCAGTCGTTCGGGAAAATAATAGATATTTATTACCTTCCTTTCGACAAGTCGGAGGAGGGTAATGCTTTTTTCATATTTTTCAACGGATTTAGGCGGGATGTAGGTTGTATGGTCTGCGTGTCGCCTATTCTTAATGGGTTTTCAACCAATTCGTGGAGTGATTCCCGATGATCCCTTGATTGTAAAAACGTAGGTCTTGTGCGATTGGAATCCTAAAATCTATAATTAAAAAGGTTGCCACCAAATGCTGTATATGGCGAATGCGGCAATGGTCAGTAATCCCGTGAAGATGATGACTGAGGTTTGGCGCATGTGGGTAGGATGTTTCACGAGTTTACGATCCCGGTGATATTGCAAGCTATGAGCGATGCTATTTACACGAAGGCAGAAGCGGTAAATCCCGTAAGTTATAGCCCCGGCAGCGAAACCGACAACGGTTCCGAAAAGTAAATCACCGGGATAATGTACACCCACGTATATCCGGGTGTAGCAAGTTACTATGGCCCATAGCATGAAAAACGTGGTGAGCGCTTTGTTCTTGAACAGGAGCATCACGAAGCAGGCTAGCGCGAACGTGTTGGCCGCGTGACAAGAGGGGAAACCGTACATGCCGCCTCGTTTACCGTTGACGATATGAACCAGATCGGCAATTTCGGGATTACGTGAAGGTCGGGGGCGTTCGAATATGGGGCGTAATATGGAACTACATGCCTGATCGGCAATCACTATCAGTAAGGCGAACATTAACGTGGTGAATATAACCATGCGTATGTTCATGTTTTTGTATAGCACGTATAGGATGGAGGCGTAGAGGGGTATCCACACGAGTTTACTCGTGAAGATATACATGAACGAGTCGAGGTATGGCGTGTGCATACCATTCAATGTGAGGAATATCGTACGATCGAGAGCTTGCAATGATTCTAACATGAGATTTGAATCTTGTGGTTAAAAATAAATTATAGTCAGCCGCTATTTAAGGGATGATTGAAAGGCAAATATATCATTTTTCGATATATTTGCAAAATGGTTTGAGGCAAACAAGTTTACTCAAATTATTTTGCAGGTTAACAGGTTACAAGTTGATGAATATATGGTAGTATTTCCGAATGCGAAGATCAATATAGGGTTATATGTCACGGAGAAAAGGCCGGACGGGTTTCATAATTTAGAGACTGTTTTTTACCCGATAGAGTTACGGGATATTCTCGAAATCACGGAGATAAAAGGTGAACGGGGGAGTTGTGTTTTCACATCCACGGGGAGTCCGATTGATTGTCCGCCGGAGAAGAATCTGGTTAGCAAGGCTTATTCTATCTTGGCGAGTGAGTATGAGTTGCCTTCGGTTGAAGTGCATTTGCACAAGATCATTCCTTACGGGGCCGGATTGGGGGGAGGTTCTGCCGATGCGGCTTTTATGCTGGTGGGGCTGAATCGACTGTTTTCGTTGGGGTTGAATGAGGAGCAGTTGATGGGATACGCTGCCCGTTTGGGGAGTGACTGTCCTTTTTTCGTGCGGAATCATCCCGTGTTTGCTTTCGGGAAAGGGGAGTTAATGGAGGCCATTGATTTGTCGTTGAAGGATTATGTTATGGTGCTTGTAAAACCGGATCGGGGTGTTTCCACGCCGGAGGCTTACCGGGGAATAACTCCTCGTGCCGCTTCGTTTGACTTACGGGAGTTGGGAAAATTGCCCGTGTGTGAATGGAATGGTGTTGTCGTGAATGATTTTGAAACTTCCGTGATTCCGAAGGTGCCTGAAATACAAGAAATAAAAGATACATTGAATGCTTTGGGGGCTGTTTACGTGTCCATGACCGGAAGCGGTTCTGCCGTTTACGGGTTGTTTGACCGCTCGGTGGAGGTGGGAGAGACTTTTCCCGGATACTTCGTGTGGAAGAGTAAATAAGGACGTGCGTTGCTTGCGAGTTAAATGCTTTTTGGGTTATATAGGGTGATTTTTGACAAGGGAAACGGGTGATATGCGGAAGTTGAACTGAAAGTTTCTAAACGAAATTACCGGAAAGGTGTGATTGATAGGAGCGGGAAAGAAGCTGTTCCTTGTGAATATATGTATACTTTTATCGTTGAGGATGGTTATTGCATAGTGAAACCGTATAATAATAACGGGCAAAATATATGGGTGAAGTTAAAAGAGGGATAAATACTTTATTCGTGTCAAGTTGGAAGTAAAAATGAGTGTGAGGTTTTGATAGAGCTACTTTCAAACTCCCTCTCCCTCCGGCTCTCCCCTTACACGGGGGGAGAGATGATCACCAAGCGGTTTCTCCGCCTGTGTAAGGAGAGGACAGGGGTAGTAATTCCAATAATGAGACTTTTTAAGTGTCTTCGTTTATTGAATTAAGTTTTTATCTCCCCACGAAAGCATACACGAATGAAGATATTCCGGCAAAGATGAAACTGAGTCCGGTCCAGATAATGATGTTCAGTATCCCGAACAGGGGAAAGAAAACAATCATGAAAGAGAAGAACAGGGTGACGATTCCCGCCACGAATATCCATCCCCAACCTCTGATTTTCAGTGAAGACATTTGCAGGGATTCGGCAATATAGTCGATGCTTTTGAACATGAGGATAAAGCCGACGATGTAAGGAAGAATGTCTTCGGTGATGACCGGATGGATCAACAGGATGAAACCGATGATCAAATCAAGTATACCGATAAACAGGCCCCAGCCCCAATGACGAGAGCTTCCCCCGGCGAAGGCGTTCATGACTTCGCTGATGCCGATCACGATGATGATAATACTGAAATACATGGCCAGCCCGTAATAGGAAGCTACCGGGTGGCGAATGATTCCCACGCCGAAAACGAATAACACGATACCCATGATAAGGTATAACCATCTGAATCCTTTAGATCCCGTAGATGTTGTTGCACTTGTTGTAGTCATTTCTTTTTTATTTAAGTTTAGTTTATTTCTTTATATGTGGAATGCTTCGAAAAAGTTGTTATATTGTCATTAAAAAATTAATAACTAATTGTCCGGGAAATACGTTTCACTTGGTAAAATGAGGGTTATGAGGAGAATATTATTATTACTAATGTTGTTTTTGGTAAATTATATGGTTATGGCACAAAAGAAAGAATTGACGGCAGACGAGAAACAAGTGATACTTCATAAGGGTACGGAAAGACCTTTCACGGGGAAATACTATGATTTTAAGGCAAAAGGAACGTATGTTTGCAAACAGTGCGGAACTCCGCTTTATCGTTCGGAGGATAAGTTTGATGCCCGGTGCGGTTGGCCTAGTTTTGATGACGAGATTCCGGGGGCCGTGAAGCGGGTACCGGATGCCGACGGGCGTCGGACGGAAATTGTATGCGCTCATTGCGGGGCCCACTTGGGACACGTGTTCACGGGAGAGGGATTCACGCCGAAGAATACGCGTCATTGTGTGAATTCGATATCCATGGAATTCATTCCAGATAAAGAGTTGAAGGTGGATACGGCTATCTTTGCCGGGGGGTGTTTCTGGGGAGTGGAGTATTATATGAAGAAAGCTCCGGGTGTATTGGCCGTGGAGTCCGGGTATACCGGGGGAAAGGTTGAAGATCCTTCTTACGAGGAGGTGTGTGAAGGAAACACGGGACACGTGGAGGCCGTACGGGTGTTGTTTGATGCTTCGAGGACTGATTACGAGACGTTGGCGAAGTTGTTTTTCGAGATACACGATCCCACGCAGCTGAATTATCAGGGACCGGATTACGGGATGCAATATCGCTCAGAAATATTCTACACGAGTCCGGAACAGAAGGCCGTGGCGGAAAAGTTGATACAACAGTTGAAAACAAAAGGGTATGACGTGGTAACTCGTTTAGCTCCGGCAACAACATTTTGGGTGGCGGAGGATTACCATCAGAATTATTACGAGCGTAAGGGGGCTTTACCTTATTGTCACGGGTACACGAAGCGTTTTTGAGGTTTAAAGTATCGGGGTGATTCGGATGATTCCTTTCCGGTCTTTCGTGAAGACAATACATTTCAACCGGATAGCTTGTTTCTCGAAATCTATGAGGATGGCCGGGTTAAAGTGTTTGCCATTGATGCGGGTTTCAAAATGCACGTGTTCGGTGGTAGCCCGTCCGGTACGTCCGACAAGGGCTAACGGGTCTCCCGCGTTTACCCGGTCACCCGATTTTACCAGATGCTTGAAGTTATGACTGTACACGGTTTCCAGACCGTTGTAATGACGCACGACAATCACGTTTCCGTATCCCTGTGCTTTGCCGGCAACTCGTACGATACCTGAAAAGGTGGCTCTCACGGTGTCTTTGGCGAATGTTTTCAGATCAATTCCCGTGTGCATCCTGCCATTTCGTTTTCCATAGGAGGAAAGTACTCGTGCCCCGGGCAACGGGAATGAAAATTCATCGTCCGGAATCTGATCCAGATCCAGAATGTGATTTCTTGCGCGTGAAAATAACAAGGGGTCTCCCGCTTGTACGTATCGTTTTTCCTGTGCATTGAAAGTTTCGGTTATCGGGTAGGTCTGTACAAAAAATTCAGTGATCTGGGGTTGAGTACAGGAATATAAATCAGGGATTTTCAGTAAGTCTGAAGCTTGTAAGACCGGGGTGGGAAAAGTTGCGGGAACTTTCGTCAGGTGTTTCTGCGAACAGGAACAACAGACGAAGAGCCATAGGAATATCCATCTGTATAATGATAAAGTGCCTTGCATATGTGAATTTATTGGGCGCAAAGCTATGAATTTTTATCTGTTTTTCAGTAAATTTGCAAGGGAATAAATACCGAAGTATTTATTCCCTTGCGTTACAAGTTGCAGGTTGCGCCAGGGGGCGCTGCAGGTTACAAGTTGAGAATTTACTTGTGGCTTTCAACTTGTAACCTGTAACTTGTTAACTTGTAACGTGGCGTTGCCACATAAAAATAGAATCATGAAAATTGCTGTACCAACTAGGGGAAATGTTATTGACGATCATTTTGGACATTGCGAGTTTTACACGTTGTTCACGGTAGATGATGCCAAGAATATCACGGATACGGAGACCTTGCCTTCTCCTCAAGGATGTGGTTGTAAATCGAATATCGCTTCCGTGTTGAAAGAAAAAGGGGTGAGCGTGATGCTTGCCGGGAGTATGGGTGATGGAGCTTTAAAAGTTTTAAGTGACCAGAATATCAAGGTGTTGCGAGGATGTAAAGGGGAGGTAAGAAAAGTCGTGGAAGGGTATTTGAAGGGATTCGTGCTGGATTCCGGTATCGGTTGTCATCATCACGATGAAGGGGGCGAACATCAATGTAGTCACGGACACTGAGAGTATTTAGAATGAAGGCGACGGGAAGGAAAAGTGTTAAAATATTTTGTTTTTTTCAATAGAAATTATATATTTGAGCAGGAAAAAACAGAGAAAGTCGTTTTTATAATGTATACCACAAATCTATTAAATGTTGCAAGGTATTGTGGGAGTGAGAGTAAGGATTTTTCATCCTTACTCTTTATTTATAGTGACGAGCACTTTATCAATCCGGGCTGCATCCATGTCCACGATTTCAAACTCGAAATTATACCAGGTTAATTTTTCTCCCGTGTGAGGGATATGTTCCAGTATTTTCAAGATTAATCCGCTTAACGTGTTGTAATAATGTCCCGTGTAGAGGAATTCCATGTCGAAATAAGCCAGGAAATCATAGAAGGGGCATTGACCATCCACAAGATAACTTCCGTCTTCTCGTTTCACGATGTCCGGTTCTTCACCTATTTCGGGGAGATCCCCGATTAAGGCTTTCAGTATATCTTGTAAAGTCACGATTCCCTCGATACTTCCGAACTCGTCGGTAACCAGTCCATATTTCGTGTGTCCTTGTTTTAAGTGTTCCAAGGCATTGTACACGCTTTGATTCTGGGGGAAATATTGGGGTACGCGAATGATCGACTTCAAGTTAAAGTCGGGGGATTCGATGGTTCTGAAAAGGTCTTTCAGGAGGACGATACCCACGATATTATCCAGTTTCGTGTCGGCCACGGGATAGATCGTGTGGATGTGCGTGTTGACAGTCTCCCGGATAGTGTCATTACTATCGTTGATATTCAACCATACCAAATCGCTCCGGTGTGTCATGATAGAACCGATATCCCGGTCTCCAAGGTTGAACACGCGTTCCACGATATCCTGTTCTACTTCCTGTATCTCCCCTTCGGCAGTACTTTCTTGAATAATTGCCTTGATTTCCTCTTCCGTAATTTTATTTTCATTTGATTTATTCAAGCCTAACACCCGCATCATGAATGACGTGCTGGCGGAGAGCAACCACACGAAAGGGGAGGCTATTCGAGAAAGGATATTCATCGGGCCCGCGATCAGTTTGGCCATTCTCTCCGCGGCAACCATCCCGATTCGTTTGGGGACAAGTTCTCCGAAAATTAACGTGAGATAGGTCACCACGATCACGATAAGCGTTTTGGATATCAGCAGGGCATGGGGTTTTAATACCTCGATTTTTTCAACCCATACAGCAAGGTCTCCCGCGAGAGCCTGCCCGGAATAAAGACCGGTAAGGATACCGATCAACGTGATTCCGATTTGAATGGTTGAGAGGAAACGATCCGGCTGATTGGCTAATTTTAAAGCTCTCTGGGCGGATTTACTCCCGGTTTTGGCTTCTGTTTCAAGACGGGATTTACGGGCTGACACCATGGCTATTTCAGACATGGCGAGAACTCCGTTTAATAAAATAAGTCCTATGATGATTAGAAATTCCATATTTTAATTTATGATTTTAAATTTTAGATTGAGTGATTACCATTTTCAATTCTTCGTTTTCAATTGTTTCCGGTCGTATGATTAAAAGTGAAGGTAACTTGGAGAACAAGTCCCGACTTTTTGCGACTTTTTCGCAAGTTACGTAACTTATAACTAACAGACACTCTTTGTTTTTAATTAAAGGATTAGATGTTAACGGTTTATCCATGATGAATTTAACCGGATCGTGTTGCACGAATTCCGTCATAATTCTGGATTCCAAATGTTTATTCACCTGTTCATGAATAAAACAGATCCGGATTGTCATACTCTGTTCGCCTAACCGGGTTCTGGCATAATTGAACAAGAAAAGATCGTCTTCGTTATCTACGAGTAGTAAAACTTCGGATGTCTGCGTGTATCCTCTGTTCACGAAAATACCTACCGAGCAATTCACTTGGTTCATGATTGATTCCAGCTTTTCCTTTAATAAGGTGCCGGGTAGGTTTAGAGATTGATTTCTCAATTTCGTGATGAATCGGGTTATTGCGGCAGACTTTTTATTTTTTCCTAGATTGATCACGGGGGATTCTTGCATGAATTGTTGCCCGGCACCCACGAAGAGATAATCTATTTTTTCTTCATTAGCCATGTTTACCATGCCTTGAATCAGTTTATCCGTAACTTGATAACGCTTTTCGACTTTTAATTCCAAACGTTGGGCCTCTTCTTTCAAGGGGAGGAAGCTCTCCTTGGCGTATTCGGTGGCTTTTGCCGGGTTTAGTTCGGTTCCTAGCGTAAAGTGGGTAGCGATGATATGACTCTCTTTCAGACGGTATCCGAGTAACAGGTCAGCCATGTTAAGCAAGATTTTTCCCGATTCCGGACGTCCGAAGGATAACATGACTCTCCGCACGTGTTTGTGAGTTTCTTTGCCTTTTCGGAAAACTCGTTCCACGAAAGCTAATAAGGGGGTGGCCATGAACGTGGTTATAAGGGCCATGATAACCAGTATAACAAAGATTTCCGGGGGAAGAACACCCATTTCGTACCCGATGTTTAAAGCCACGAGTTCCATTAACCCGCGGGTATTCATCAATGTTCCCACGATAAGACTGTCTTTCCAGTTTTCCCCGACGGCTTTCGCGGCCAAGGTGCAACCTCCGAGTTTGCCCGTGATAGCTACCAGTATGAACAGTAAGCACACGCACCAGAGACTCGGAGTGTTTATCAGACCGATTTCCGTGCGTAATCCGGTGAAAGCGAAAAACAAGGGAAGGAAGAACACGAGTGCCAGATCTTCGACTTTTTCCATCATGATTTTTCGGAATCCGGGAGAAGGCGGCATCACGACTCCGGCAATGAAGGCGCCGAACAGGGCGTGAATACCGATCACCTCGGTTGTTGCAGCCGAAAGTACAAGGATGAGGAAAATGAAGCCCACGAATGATTTGTTAATGACTTCCGAGTACGCGTATATTTCCCCGATCTTTTTCAGGAAAGGACGCATCACGAGAAACATGAAAGCGATGTACACGAGGGTGAGACCGATCGTGTAGAGGGCACTGACGAACGTTCCGGCTTTGGCTATCGCGATTACGATGGCCAGCAGACACCATGCGGTGACGTCATCATTTGCCGCCGAAGCGATGGAGAGCGTGCCGATGGGGGTTTTCGTCATGTTGCGTTCTTGCACGATACGGGCTAACACGGGAAAGGCCGTGATACTCATGGATATCCCGATAAATAAGGCAAATGGTAGGAAGGCCGTTTGATTGGCCGCATATTCTTCATATACCCAGATGGATGCGAGAATACCCAAAAAGAACGGCACGACGATACCGGCATGGCTGATCACCAGTGTCTCGTTCAATTTGTTCTTTAGTAGCCTAAAATCTAGTTCCAAACCGATGACGAACATGAACAGGACTAGACCGATCTGACTTAACAGGTTCAGGTTTGTCAGTGAGTTTACGGGGAAGAGATGTGCGAATAATTCCGGGAAGAAATATCCGAGAAGAGAGGGGCCAAGTACGATACCTGCCACGATCTCCCCGATAACACCCGGTTGTCCGATGTATTTGAAAAGAAACGAGAATACACGTACGGTCAGTAGAATCACGATGATCTGGATTAACAAGATCGTCAAAGAACTTGTCATGTTCTCGGAAAGAATATTCCGGAACATCCCAAATGCCGATTCGTTTCTATTGATCGCGTGTGCTGCCGAATAATGGTCGAATTTGTTCCCGAAAGTGAGGGCCAAATAAATAAGCCCTCCGAAAACGGTTATCATTCCGACATATATCCAGTAATTCTTACTGTTTCTTTTCATGATCCCCTGTAATGACGCTATTTTTTATTCTTCATCCGTTTGAATGCCCGGAAGATTTCACCCACCCAGAGTACAAGGGAGGTGGAAAGCGTGATCCATATCCATTCTTCCCAGCTTAGTGGCACGGTTCTGAAAACGGAACCTCCGAAGTTGACGACAAGAATTTGTCCCACAACTATAGCCATTCCCACGGTGAGGAAACCTTCGCTTCTGAATAGGTCTTTGAAAGCCGAGTCGTTCGTGCCGAAGGTCTTGGCATTAAACATATTCCAGAATTGCAACATCACGAATACGGTAAAGAATATTGTCAGGTTTCGTAGTCCTTCCGGGGTGGCGGCATCTATTCCTCCCACGTAATGAGAGAGTATATAGAGTAATCCCAACAGGATAGCCACGAAGGTGATTCCGGTGGCAAGTATCAATTTCTGCATTTGCGGGACGATGATGAAAGCATTCGAATCTCTCGGTTTGCGTTTCATCACTTCCGGACTGGGTGGGAGGGAGGCCAATGCCCCGGCCGCAAAAGTATCCATGATCAGGTTAACCCATAACATCTGGGTTACCGTGATCGGGAGCTCCGAGCCGAACAGGGAACCGAGCAACACGATGATTAAGGCTGCCACGTTGATGGTTAACTGGAACAGGATGAAACGCTGGATATTCTGGTATACCGAACGTCCCCACATGACGGCGGAAGTAATACTGCTGAACGAGTCATCGAGCAACGTGATATCACTGGCCTCTTTTGCCACGGAGGTTCCGCTACCCATGGATAAGCCCACGTGAGCATGATTCAGGGCAGGGGCATCATTGGTTCCGTCTCCGGTAACTGCCACGATCGCTTTTTTCTGTTGCAGTAATTGTACGAGTCTTTGTTTATCCATGGGACGTGCCCGTGACATGATCTTTAAATCCAGTACCCTGTCAAGGGCTTCTTTGTCTGTCAGTTGGGCGAATTCAACTCCTGTGATCACGTTACGTTCCGTGTCTTTTTCTGTCCACAGGCCGATTTGACGTCCGATTTCTTTTGCCGTTCCGGGAGTATCACCCGTAACCATTTTTACTTGGATTCCGGCATCAAAGCAACGTTTCACGGCATCCGGTACGTCTTGACGGATGGGGTCGGAAATTGCCACGATACCCAAGAAAGTCAGTTCCGTGTTGTACAAACGGCCATCTTTGAAATGAGATTCGTTATCTTCAATGATCTGGTAAGCGAATCCCAAGGTACGCATGGCTTGATTCTGGTATTCCAACAATTGTTTTTCAACCGTTGTCTTGTAATTGGAAATGGGCTGTAATTCCCCGTCAATCAAGGCATCCTTGCATTGAGCGAATATGATTTCCGGGGCTCCTTTCACGTACAGAATCTTTTTTCCCATGACGGGAGATTCGACCAGCGTGGCCATGTATTTTCGTTCGGTGGAGAAGGTCAATTGATCTATGACCGTGGCATTTTCACGAAGCTCTTGGTAATTAACCTTTTGCTCGTTCAACCAAAGTAACAAAGCAGCTTCTGTCGGGTTGCCGAGAGTTTTAACCTTTACCGGGTCTGAGAAATCCAGAAAGGCGGTCGTGTTGATGGCGATACCTTCCTTTATCAGTTTTGAATTTTCATTATCTGATAATTGCTGATCGTTTAGACCGTAGAAATTGGTTTTGTACACGGTCATTTGGTTCTGGGTTAATGTACCCGTTTTATCCGTACAGATCACCGTGGTAGCTCCCATGGTTTCACAAGCATGCATTTTTCGAACCAAGTTATGGGATTTCAGCATCTTGCGCATACTGAGTGCCAAACTTAGCGTGACGCTCATGGGAAGTCCTTCCGGGACAGTAACCACGATAAGGGTTACGGAGGCCATGAATGCGGCTAGAATTTTCTTACCCAAGCCAAGCGGAATCCAAGCATGCGGGTCCCAAGGTTTTACCCCGAAGGCCAATCCGATAGCGAGCATGATCACTAAAGCCACCAGGCCGTACAGGAACCAACGTCCCCAACCACCTTCTTCAATACTTTTCGGGAGTTCTTTTTCTTTCCCCCGCAAGGTATGGACATCGTAGATTACCGGAACCCACACTTTGGCAAGCATGATGATAGCCGCGATGATAACGGCCCCGACCAATCCGAGTTGTCCTAATCCCGGAGTCGGGTAGGCGGGATTAAAGAATATACCTTTGATGAATAGTATGGAGAATGTCAGGGCGGCACCGCAGAAACCGACGATCCCGATGAATTTAGCCAGCGATTCCAGTTGCTTGTCCAACGGGGTGGGCTCTTCGCTCTTTTCCGAGGACTTTTCGGCTACTTTACCGAACTCGGTAGAGTCACCCACGGCAAGTACCTGCATCACCCCGTGACCGTCGGAAACGGTCGTTCCTCTCATCACGTGGTTTGAGGGATACGTGGCTTCCAGGTTAAATTCGGATTCGATGACCGTTTTATGGGCAATAGGTTCTCCGGTCAGGCTGGATTCGTTTACTTGCAACGAAATGGCTTCTAAAAGTACCCCGTCGGCAGGAATTTCCTCCCCCTGTTCCAACAGTACGATATCATCCACGACTATCTCTTTTTTGGCAACCTCGTGTACATTCCCGTTCCGGATTACCTTTACCATCGTGTCATCATTTACTTGATTCAACACGTCGAATTTCTTGTTGGCATCCCACACGAACCAGGTGGCAACCCCGGTAGCCAGTAAGATGGCCACGGCGATACCGATTGTTTCGGCGATCTCGATGATTCCTTCCGAGAAATACATGGATATGGCGATCCCCCCGGACAGGAATACGGCGACCATTAATATACGAATAACGGGATCTTCGAAATTCCCGATGAAAATTTGCCATAAAGAATCCCTTTTCGGGGGAGTTAACACGTTGGCTCCGTGTTTTTCACGACTTTCCAGCACTTGTTTATCCGTGAGTCCTGTGTAGTGTTTACGTGATTCCATTCTGTAATTTAGTATTTAATTTTGTTTTTTTTACGTGTTGACCGAAAAATAAGATACCCGAAAAAGCAAATTCCTACCATCAACATAACAATGGAGATTTCGGTGAAATACTTTTCCAGTAGTTCTTTTCGGGAATATAAAAAGTAACCGGCAATCGCCAGGATCAGGTTCCATATACCGCTTCCGGCTGCCGTATAAAATATAAAGCTGTTTAACGGCATTTTGACCAGTCCGGCCGGAAGTGAAATAAAACTTCTTACCCCGGGGGTAAGTCTTCCAATCAGAGTGGAACTTTTGCCGTATTTCAAAAAATATTGTTCGGATTTTTCTATTTTTTCTTTTGACATCCGCAGAATCTTTCCCCAGCGTGATTCCGCGAACGTGTAAATAAATCTGCGCCCCAGCGTGTAGGCCAGCACGTAATTGAAAAGGGCACCTAATACTGATCCGATTGTGCTGAACAAGACGACCAGCGTGAAATTGAGGTCCCCGTTGGCAGCTTTCCAGGCTGCGGGGGGAACGATCAGTTCTGCCGGAAAAGGGATGATGGAACTCTCTATTGTCATGCATACGAGAACACTCCAGTAATTCACGTTATACATATACCAATCGAGAACGGATTGAAGCCAATCGACCATATATTTGTTTTAGTTTATACTATTTTATACTCGCTTTTTTGTCTGTTTTCCCGTTAAGATCGTGTCATAACAGCAATTCATTCAAAGAGTAAATATAAAATCCTTGACTGTGGCGGGTGGTCAGGTACTGAATAAAATGCCGTTCGTTTTTTGCCAACGACACTTTAGCCGGAATGTTTTTCCCGCCGTACATATTATTATGCGAATACAGGTTTGTTTTAGGTGGTTTATTTAACCCGAAACGTCGTCCGTGGGGAACTGTAATTCCCTCGTCTGCCCCTAATTGGTAATAAAATGAATAGTGATTGCTGATGTAAATCGGATATTCCGCCTCGGATAGCTGTTCGGTTTGTGTAGGCAAAATCGTCTCTTTCTCTGTCGTGTATCCTCGCAGTCCATTGACAATGAGTGTTAAAGAAAAAATAAAGACAGGTATGTATACAAAAAACAGCCTTTTCATTATAAAATTATTTACTGGCTCAAAAGTAATATATTTTTGAGAAAATATTGCTTTTCCCTTATGCTTTTTATTGTCGATAAGTTCGTTTTATTACGTACCTTTGCGGTGAATTAGAAATATTCAGATCATGACGGTAAAAATGATATTAGGATGTATCGTGGCTCTTTTGGCGTTAGTGAACCCGGTACAGAAAGTGTTGATCGTTACCTCGTTGCAGGAACGGTTTAGCCAGAAAGACCTTCGGTATATATCCATAAAATCGTCTATCACGGCGGCCCTGATCCTGATATTCTTCCTTTTTTTGGGAGAGATCACGTTTAGTTACGTGTTTCATGTCGAGTTGTATTCCTTCCAGATCACTTGCGGGGCGGTGTTGATGTATAACGGGTTGTCGGGACTGTTGAAAGGTTTTTTCCTGAAGGTGGACGAGCATATAAAATTGGCGGATTTGACCACCGTTCCAATAGCCATACCCATGATTGCCGGACCTGCCACGATTACGGCCGCCGTTACTTTCCCGGTTCAATACGGGCGGGAGATCACGATTATATCTATCCTGATCGCTTTGGTGGTGAATCTGTTTTGTATGTTACAAGCCCGTCGGATCGGGAATTTCCTGATCAAATATAATTTTATGAACCCGTTAATTCGTATTATCGGGTTGATAGTTGCCACGATCGGGTTGCAGATGATATTTGACGGGATTACCCTGTTTATAAAGACGTTGACGGTGTGAGGTTTATAAAGTCCATAAGGTTTATAAAGTCCATAAGGTCTATAAAGTCCATAAAGTCTATAAGGTCAGTGGACCCCTGCGGGGCGCTTTGTCTACGGCAGCATGTGCTGCCGTTAAAGTTTGTCCGAAGGACACCCGTGACTTTATGGACTTTACGACTTTATGGACCTTATAGACTTATTTCAAGGTATCCATTCGATGATTCGGTTTGTCGGGTGATTCTCTCGCCATTTTATGAAGTCAGCATAAGTACGGATTCCGTCTTGGATAACAGCTTGGTAATATTCGATCCCCATGATCTTTTCGGTGTCGGGGGTTTCGTATTTCAGTTGTAGAATCGTGTTCCGGGTTTCCGGTGTCAACACGGTTGCGATACGTTCGGCGACGCGTTCGAAGTACCCGTCATAGCGGGAACCTTTCAAGATGTGGATCATGTCGATTTGCCACGGCGTGTTATCCGGGGAGAGATACGATGCATGCCATTCTATGCAGTGTTCATCGGTATCAATCGAGTTGATATATTCGATTTGTTTGATTGCCGGGTGTTCGGCGATTCGGGTTATTGCGGCAAAACTTACGGAAGGGGTTAGCGTGGGGGTATAGATATGAAAGTCAATATCCTTGTGCTTCATCATTAGTCCCATTTTTAATGAACCGACAAGATTAATTTCGGCCCCTACAGATTCCCAAATAGGAATAATACGGGTGTCCCGGATAATTTGCCGGGCTTGTTCCATATTCTGGGCTGCGATATTTAGTAAGTTTTCCATAGAAATAGTATTTTAATGCCGCAAAATTAGTGATAATATAGAGTAATAGAAAATGAATGAATATTCCTTGATTTTCTTTTTCGTTTTCTTGGAACATTGTTTATTATTGTTTAAATTGGTAGCTGAATATTTAAAAAATCGGCTATGAAATATATTGTGTCATTTGTGCTTTTTTTGGGGTGTTTTGTTTGGTTTGGGAATAGTTCGTTGGTTGCTCAGGTGTATAAAGACAAACAAAAGGATGAGAAAAAAAAGATTATTCGGGAGCAAGCGATAGAGTTATTACTAAAGGAGCAACAAGTAGCGGCAGAACGGGCTGCATTGATGGAATTGTACTGGGCGTTGGGAGGTGAGGAGTGGCGTACGAATGAAAATTGGTTGAGCGATCGGCCTGTTGAAGAATGGTACGGGGTGAAGCGGAATTATGATAATGGGATGTTGAGCTTGTATTTAGGGTCGAATGGTTTGAAAGGAGTCTTGCCGGGTTCTATTTTTAAGCTAAAGACATTAGAGGTTCTTAATCTCTGTAATAATGGGATTACGGGGGAGATTCCTGTAAATATAGGTGAATGTTCGGCATTGAGACAATTATCCTTGAACGGTAATCGTTTGACGGGGAAAATTCCCGGTGGGATCACCGAACTAGAGAATTTAGTGTCGTTGGACTTGGCACGTAATGAATTATCGGGAGAGATTCCCGCCTCGCTCGGGAATATAAAAGAATTGAAATTTCTGAGACTGGAAAATAACAGGTTGATTGGTAGTATTCCGGCAAGCATTGGTAATCTTTCACGATTGGAGTATATGAATATTTCAAGTAACTTGCTGGTAGGAAAAATTCCGGAGGAGTTTACGCTTTTGGAGAATCTGGAAGAGGTGTATTTATGTGATAACCGTATGCGGGGAGCTTTACCGTTGGATTGGAGTAATATGAAGAAATTGCATACTCTGTCGTTAGAGAACAACCGTATAGACGGAGAGATCCCCGCGTCATTGGGAAATGCGAAAGCTTTGAGGTATCTTTGGTTGAGGAATAATTTGTTAAGAGGACCGATACCGGTTACTTTAGCTGATTTGAATGAATTATTGAGGCTAGAGCTGGCGAATAATCGGTTGACAGGAGCGATACCCGGTGGGCTGTTTGCTTTGCCGAAATTATATAGTTTGGGTTTGTCGGATAATAATTTGTCCGGGCCGTTACCTTCTGATATAAACAAGGCTATTTTGTTATCCTCTCTTGATTTGAGTAACAACCGTTTGAGTGGGCCGTTACCGTTGGAACTTTGGGAATTGACGCAATTAAGTTTTATTAATTTGAGAAATAACAGGTTTACTGGAACTATATCCCCGGAAATAGGAAAGATGACGGCCTTGACTTCGTTGGATTTGACTTCTAACAAGTTTTCAGGCGAGTTGCCGAAGGAGATCGGGGAGTTAATGCGGTTACATTCTTTGTTGCTTTCGGAGAACGAGTTTTCTGGAGAGTTGCCGGAGACATTGGGCAAGCTGGCTCACCTACGGAATTTTTACGTGAAGACTAATCATTTTTCCGGCCCTTTCCCGGTTGTATTAACGAAATTAGTTCAGTTGGAATATTTGAACTTGAGTTTTAACTGTTTTTCGGGTGAGATTCCATCCGAGATTGGTAACTGGGAAAGTATGAAGCATTTGTATTTATGGGAAAATCAGTTTACAGGGAGTATACCTTCGACAATCGGTAATTTGCGCAACTTGACGGAATTGAGTCTGGGACAAAACCGGTTAACCGGAATATTACCCAAGGAGTTGGGTGAGTTGAAGAATTTGTCTAAAGTATTTTTGAATAATAATGGTTTTACCGGGCAACTTCCTGTCGAAATAGCGGGTATGCGAAGTTTGACTTTTCTAAACTTGGCTAATAACCGATTGTCGGGTGAGTTACCGGAGGAGTTGGGTGAGTTGGAGGCGTTAGAAGAGTTGTATCTGGGTGTTAATATGATAACGGGGACATTTCCAAGCACGATAGGCAAGATGAAACGTTTAAAAGTATTGAGCGTGTTTGGGAACCGGATGAGCGGTGTATTACCTCCTGAACTTGGTGATATGGAAGGACTTGAAAAATTGTACCTGACGAATAATCAGTTTGAGGGGGCAATCCCTCCGGAGATCGGTAATCTGAAGCGCTTGAAAGTATTGGCTATACCGAATAATAAGTTTTCGTCACTTCCGGAAGAATTAGGTGATTTGGAGGGATTAGAAGAATTTAACGCATCCGGAGCTTTTACGGGGGGAGTTTTACCCGAGAGTGTCGGTAATCTGAGAAATTTGAAGTTATTGTTGTTAGGGGCTAATAAGTTATCTGGAATGATTCCTTCCGGAATCGGAGATTTGACACGGTTGGAAAGAGTCGATTTGTCCATGAATGAATTAAGTGGAAGTATTCCTGTTGGAATAGGCTATCTGGATCGCTTGACAATATTGGATGTATCCGGGAATAAATTGAGTGGAACAGTGCCTGCAGAGATCGGGAATATGCGATGTTTGACGTTGCTTCGGCTGGCTCGGAATGAGTTGGAAGGAAGTTTACCTGTGGAGCTGGGATGGCTCTCTGAATTGGAGGTGTTGGATGTAGCATCAAATGAATTAACCGGAACATTACCCGCCGAATGGGGCGAATTGCGAAATTTGAAGTCTTTGATTCTCACTCGGAATAAAATTAGTGGAAGTATCCCGGAAGAATGGGCGGGAATGGAAAAACTGGAAAATTTTATGGTGATAGATAACGCTTTAACAGGGAAAGTGCCGGATTTTCTGTTTAATTTACCTACGTTGAAGCGGATGTTGATTGAAGATAATTTCTTAGAACTTACCACGGAACAAAAAGCATTGAATCGGAAAGGTGGTGTTTATTTTTTATTGCCGCAAAAGAAGAAAGATATTTGATTTTGATCACCCACCTATTCTTTTCCCGTGTATAAGGAAAGAATAGGTGGGTGATCATTTTAATTGGACTTCAGTTGAGAGTCGGTGACATGTTTTTCCTTGTAAGGGAATCCTTTCTCGAACTCTTCGACTTCTTCCGGGGTAACGTTGAATACCGGGTCTTCATAGAATTTTCCGCTGATACGGGATAAACTACCTTCGTGTAATTCGAAAATCATGAACGGGTCAAAATTTTCTCCTTCACGGGTGGTAATGTGGTATTGGGCGGCATTTTTGAATCCGAATCGGTGGTAATATGCGGGATTACCAAATAGGACGATAGCTTTGTAACCGAAGTTCCGAGCCGTGGCTTGGGTATGTTTTATCAGTAAAGAACCTATTCCCTGTTTTTGGAGGGAAGGGGACACGCTGATCGGTCCCAGGCAAAGAACTTCGTGTTCCATGCCCGTGTTGTCGATAACTTTGGCTTTCGTGCATATCACGTGTCCCACGATTTCCCCGTTTTGTTCGGCCACGAAATCGAGTTCCGGGATAAAACAAGGGCTTGTCCTGATCTTGTGTAACACGAGATGTTCGTCTGCTCCGGGATGATACACGTCCCAGAAGGCTTCCCGGGTGAGGTTGTCAACAAAGGCGTGGTCGGTTTCTGTTTCCAGTCTGATCGTTGTATTCATATTCCTTTTCCTTTTATTCATTTTTAATTCCGATGTAAAAGACATAGCCGTAATATTTTTTGTATTTGCGGTAATAGTTCTGTTCTTCCAGTTGATTTTGGGCGAATTGCCGGGCCGTTTCGCTGTAATCGTATTGTTCGAGGAACGATGTGACACAGGCTTGCATGGGTTTGTAGAAATGATCTAACCAGCAATCTTCAGGCACGATAAAGTGTGCTTGGGGCGTATACCCGGCGTCTTCCATTTGCTTGACTTTGTTTGGTATCGTGTCGATTTCGGCGTAATGAAAGTGCCAGAAATGATTAATCTCTTCGGGGCGTGTGGGGGTAAGCCACGAGACTTCCGACACGGCGATTGCTCCCCCGGTTTTCAGGAATTTTCTCCATTCGTTGAGTCCCCTCCGAAAACCGATATTGTAGATAGAACCTTCAGCCCAGATCAAGTCTAATTCTTCTCCTTCAAAAGGTAATTCAGCCATCGAACCTACGATGCCTGTAACCCGGTCGTCATAGCCGTGGCGTTTCATTCTCGCGTTGAAGAGGTCGATCAGCTTGGGAGATATGTCCATACCCCTGATCGTCCCGTCGGTATGGGTTGCGAGCGTGAGGGTTTGTCCCCCGCTACCGCAACCGAGGTCTGCGACTTTTGCGTCTTGCGGGAGTTTCCCGACGAGGTTTAATGCCTGGCAGGTCGTTTGTTCACTACCGGGTCCCTGACGATTTAACCGACCGAAAAAGTCCACGATCATGTCGAAATCGAAATCTTCTACTAGTTTTAGTTCTTTTCCCATAATTGATATAAATATAATGATTAAGTTTGAATCTCGCACCTTGTGGGCATGAAGATTCGGGTAAAGATTTCCGGGGTACCCGTGAGGATACTTGAAAATCGTAAAATGAAGCCAAATAAAAATTATTTTCGGGTGTGAAACTCGAATTGAAAGGTCCAGTCTGAAGAGATTACAGACTGTTAATTACGCATTTATCTTCTTAGAGTTTGTCGTTTTCAAACAGCAATGTTTTAATTTATCGTGCTCAAAGATAGTTTATTTTGAATTAAATTGATGGTTTCAACGGAAAATTCTTGTTTATCAAATATTTCTTTTGGATTTGGGCTGAAAAGAAAAGATTTTTGAACGAAATAATCATTTGCAAGATGGGTATATGTTGTATATTTGTACATGGTATATTTATAACTTACCTGTTTTCAAGCGAAATGATATGAAGAAATTTATAAAAGTTCCAACGGCTCTTGTTTCTGTTAACTGTACCAAAAGTTCTTTAAAGCTGGATGGTTGTTCGGTGATTGAATCCTGTATCCATAGCATGGGAGGGAAGGGAACCATGTTTCTGGAAGAACATTTGTTGGTGTTCGTGCTGGAAGGAACGATGACCCTTTTCTATGGAAACCAGCGGTTTGTCGTGCATGAGAATGAGATGATATTGCTGAAAAAGGCGATGTTCGTGAGATACGAAAAGGAGGGTAACCCGGATCATGATAATGTTTTTGATAGTTTGATGTTTTGCTTGAAAGACGAGTTGTTGAAAGAGTTTCTCACGATGGCGAACGTTAAAATACCCCGTATCACCGAAGAGGTGAAGAACACGGTGAACCCGATGACGGATTGTTTAGTGGCTTTTGCCCGTTCGTTGAAGCCTTATTTTAATAATCCGTCTTCCGTGAACGAGGGATTACTTCGGATTAAAATCATGGAGTTATTGTATAACGTGTCCGAGTGTAGTAAGAATATCTTCCGTCAAATACTTCAACTTCGTCAGCCTGTGCGTAATGATATCCGGCAAGTTGTCGAACAGCATTACTCGACTCCCGTGACCTTGCCGGAATTGGCTTATCTTTCCGGGAGAAGTTTATCCAGTTTCAAACGTGATTTTCAGGTGATATATAATATGCCTCCGGCACAATGGATTCGGGAACATCGGTTGGACAAGGCGAAAGACATGATCGAGAGTACGGTCATGCCCGTTTCGGATATATGCTATTCGCTGGGATTCGAGAATCCCACCCATTTTTCCCGTATTTTTAAGAACCGTTTCGGTAAATCGCCCTCGGATTATCGCCAATGAGCAAGGCGTTTCGCTTGAGTCTATAAGATCCATAAAGTCTATAAAGTCTATAAGGTCAATAGCCCCCACGGGCGCTTTATCAACGGCAGTTCTACTGCCGTTGAACTTTGTCCGAAGGACACTTGTGACTTTATGGACTTTAAGAACCGGGGGTGCAACTTTATGGACTTTATGGACCTTGTCCTTATGGACTAATAAGAAATAATATTTGAACTAAATAGCAAATCCGAATGGAGAGTATTACACTAACTTTGTAATATAGAGATAAAGCAGAGTTAACGTAATTGAACCACTAAAAAATGAAAGCTATGAGTGCAAATAGTAATGAGAATGCTACCGGGTCCACGGGGAAAAGGATTTTGATTTTAAATGGCAGTCCCCGGATGAACGGGAATACCGCAGGGTTAATCGCGTCTTTCACGGAAGGGGCGATTCAAGCCGGGCACGTTGTTGATCGCTTTGACTTGCAAAAGATGAATATCCGGGCTTGCTTGGGATGTTATAAGGGAGGGAAAGACCCCGATTCTCCCTGCGTGCAGAAAGATGATATGGATAAGATATATCCCGTTTACGAGCGTGCGGATATCGTGGTGCTTGCTTCTCCTATGTATTACTGGAGTGTCACGGGACAGTTGAAATGTGCGTTTGATCGCTTGTTTGCTGTTACCGAGAAAGACGCCGAATTCAGGAGCCCGAGTAAGAAGTGTATTATGTTGATGGCTGCCGAGGGAGATACACGGGATAACTTTGAACCGGTGGTTCATTATTATCATGCCTTGCTAAAACATCTGGGATGGACGAATTTGGGTGAAGTTTACGCGGGTGGAGTGGTGAACGTGGGGGATATCAAGGGACATTTGGCCTTGAAAGAAGCTAGGGATTTGGGCGTTTCTATTTTATAATTGATGATATATATGAAAGTTTTATTGATTAATGGTAGTCCTAACCGGTTAGGTTGTACCTACACGGCATTACACGAGGTGGAGAACACGTTGCACGGACATGATATCGAGACGGAAATTCTGTATCTGGGTAAACAGCCTGTTGCCGGGTGCATCGCTTGTATGAAATGTGCCGAGACGGGATATTGTTTCCGGGAAGATCAAGTGAGGGAGGTACAGACCCGTTTGGATGAATTTGATGCTATCGTGATCGGTTCCCCGGTGTATTACAGCGGGGTGTCCGGGCAGTTGGTGTCTTTCCTGAACCGCTTGTTTTTTGCTTCGGGCAACCGTATGGCCGGTAAACTCGGAGCGGCAGTCGTGTCCTGTCGGCGGGGCGGGGCTTCGGCTACGTTCGAACAGTTGAACCAGTATTTCACGATTAGTAATATGCCGATTGTTTCCTCACAATACTGGAATTCCGTGCATGGTTTCACCCCGGATGATGTTCGTAAGGATCGGGAAGGTTTGCAGACGATGCGTACGCTGGGCGAGAACATGGCATGGTTACTGAAATGTATCAAGCTGGGACGGGAACATGGCGTGGGGCTTCCGGAGTATGAACCGACGCAACGTACGAATTTTATTCAATGATTATTTGAATAAATGAAATCTCCGGGTGATTTTCCAATATCAGAAAATCACCCGGAGACTTGTTATTTTAATCTATTCATGACAGTGCTTTGTTTATATTTGGCTATATATATACTTACCTTGGGGTTGCTCCCGGATTACTTGTCATCCGGGTATTCTCCTACAGTTAGCTAATATACTTCAAGGTAGAGGTAATATCCAAGTATGAATATATTAATATTCAATTTTATCGAAGATGAATGCAAGGGGAATGCAGGATGAATGCTTGATGGTGATAATGAACTATCAAGCGGGTCCCGATGGGGTGATAATGAAAAATAGTGTTTCTATAATTTTGGTATAGTGTATTGCATGTTTTGTTTATCCTATGGTATGTTTGGAGATCGCGTGTTTATCGGTTCCCGTTCCTGAAATGCTCGATCATTTCGCTGGTAAGGCTGATATCGGATTCGGTGGCGGGGATGTTTTCCCGGTCGAACCACTCGGCGAGGGCGAGTTCTTCCCGGTCGAGAGTGATGTGGTTGTCACCGTCCATTTCGGCAAAGAAGCCCATTAACAAGGTGTCGGAGAAAGACCATGGTTGGCTTTTGTAGTATCGCAGGTTTTTGACGTGTAATCCTACTTCTTCCATGACTTCGCGTTTCACGGTTTCTTCAATGCTTTCGCCGATCTCGGTAAACCCGGCGAGTAGGGCGTAACGGGTATATTCCCGGTTGGCGTATTTGGATAACAGGATTTTATTCCCGTTGGTTACGGCGATGATGACCGCGGGCATGATTTTCGGGTATTCCGTGTTGTTACATTTCTCGCAGTATAGCATTCGTTCTTTATCGTGACGTACGAGCCGGTTCCCGCAATGACTGCAATAGCGGTGGTTGTCGTACCATTTGTAGAGGCTGTAAGCCGTGATCCCGGCAAAGGCCAGGTGACGGGGATTACTCGTTCGGAAAATTCCGGTGTCTTTCATTTCGAATTCCGGTTGTTCTTCCGGGAGGTGATTGACCAGATAGAAACACTCGTCATCAATGGCAAACAAGTAAATAGCTTCCTGATAGATTTCCTCCCGTGCGTTGGTTAATTCTTCGAAACGGGGAAAACGTAGGGTCGGGCTGTCTTTGCCAACCAGTACGGAATGCCCGTTGAAGTACAGGGCGTAACTTGTTGTTTCAGGACGTTTGGTTTTGTAAGCGTTCGAAAACGTGCGGGGAGCTATATCTTGAATCATACCTTGATTTATATTATCATTGAACGATTTGAATTCGGGGGGCAAAGGTATGAAAAATTTAAAATTAAAAAGAGTTCATAAAGTTCATAAGGTTTATAAAGTTCATAAGGTCAGTAGACCCTGGCGGGCGCTTTTTTCACGGCAGCCAGAGCTGCCGGTAAGCCTTGTCCGAAGGACACCCGTAACTTTATAAACCTTATAAACTTTACGAACTTTACAGACTCATTTCACCATATCGTAGTCAATACCGTTGACGTAGTAAATGGCATAGAAGTCTTTGTTATTATTTTTCATCCATTCCCGCATTTGGAGGATGCTGTTTTTCTCGGAATTGCAATGTGCCTCGTCTTTTTCGCCGTCGGCTTCTTCTTTGGCCAGTTCTTTTTCCCAGTTATCAATATATTCCTGTGAAAGACGTTGTTCTTGTAAAATTCCGGTCACGACGATCTCGGAATTGACGAGTTCTTTATTGAAAGCTTGGATGTTACCGCCGGCTTCAACCCGGATGGTGAGTTTTCCCGTCGAGTCGGCGATGAAACAACGGCGTCCCGAGTGAGAACAGGTGTGTGTCACGATACCTTTCAAGACGATCGTGTCGTTGATTTGCTGCTCGGCCTTGCTGAGTAAACCGTTAACGTCCACGGCCTTTTGAACCGGGGATATTTCGGTTACGGTTTCTTTCTTTTGGGTATTCTTACAGGCAACGATAGCAAGGGTTGCCACACATGCGATGATAAAAATAAATGTCGTTCTTTTCATGATTATATTATTAATGTTATTTCTTCAAGCGAGCTAAAATACATACGGTTATAAACCCGGCAAATCCCGTGAACAGCGTGATTATACTTGCTAGATATTTCCCGTAAGATTTTTCTTTGCGATAGAGGACAAAGGTAAGCAATGTCAGGATAATATTTATCCCGAAAGAGGGGAAATAATATCCGGAAATCCGGGGATACACGTAGCTGTTCGTACTGTCTTGGAAGTTTACCGTGAACGGGAACAGGTAGGGGAGTGTTTTATCCCATTGGGATTGACGTGCGGGACGGAACAGGCTATCTACTTGTTGCATGTTCTCGTTTTTTAAAGCGTAGGTGTATTCCCCGTCGGCGGATTCTTTGACCACGGTCCAGAAGAACATGTTGGCCATGATGGATACCCGGTCTTTGTCGGGATCGACGTTTTCCAACACTTTCACAAGTCCGTACCCGTCCGTGGAGAGGTAGTAGAGCGTGTGGTTCGTGTCGAACAGGAACCCGTACAGGCTTTTATTTTCAATGTCCATGGGGAACATGCACGATACGTTGATTGTTTCCCCGGCTTTCGTGTCTTTGACAAAAGGTTTGCCGTTTGTCATTTTCACATGGAGAAGACGGCCTTGACTATCCAGCACGAAATAACCTTCATCGTAAGCTTTCTGGCTCGTGGGTATTCCTGCCACCCACTGGGCGGGTGCCGTGAATCCGGCCCTTTGAAGGGCTTGCTGGAAGCGTGCGGATTTCTGCTCGTCGACTTGGTTGGTGGCCATGTCAATGAATTCGATTTTGTCTTTCAACCGGAACATATCGCTGGGATTTTCCAGATCGACTTTTCCCGAGCAGGATTCGAACATCGGGTAGAGTTCGATCACGGGGGTGTTTTTGTCTTTCGGTTTGTACCAGAAGAAGAAGTTGTTGCGGGCAATCGAGTGAAGATCGACCGGAACACCTTGTATCGAGTCGGGAAGAGCGTTCTCCATGGCTAACTGACGGTAATAAAACATGGGTAATACCCGGTCGAATTCGGCATCCGTGTATTCCTTACCACTCATGTCTTTCCCCTGCACGTTATCATTTTCCACGTCGATGTAGCAGAATTGGTTGATCACGGAGCTATAATAAGTGAACGGGTAACGAGAGGAGGAGTCCAAGGTTAACTGGACGAGAGACGGGATAATCCAAGATAACAGGAAAATGGATAACCCGATGTATAATATTTTTATTTTCATTTGCTTGAAGTTTAATCGTGTTATTGCATTCCTTCTTTAAAATGTTTAATGGAGATTTTGGGATAGATCGCCAAAAGTACGAGAACCCCGTACAGGAAGGGAAGCATGTATACGTAACTGCCCGGAACTCCCTGTATCATGAACAGGGACACGAGCAACAGGCCGATAATGGCGTTATATACGCGTTGTGCCCACACGGGTTCGAGGATGATCCACGCCGTGAGCAGGTAAGTTGCGAACCCGCACAATATCTGGGGTAAGACCGTGGAGAACCAGGCTGCTACCACTTCTCTCGGGAAGCTGGAGGACAAGCCCCACAGGAATCCCCCGTAACTGACGGTGAAGAGAGTTAATAGGCAAATAACGCCGAACCCTAGCATGAGGAATAAAATACGGTTTTCTCCCAGGGGGAGGTGCAGGGTTAGTTTAAACCGCTTTTTGGTCATTTCCGGGATAAACTGGGTGATTCCCATGACGATTCCGGCGAGTAGCGGGAGGACTTTTATCTGGTCAAGCAAAACGACGTTTTTCAGGATAAATACTTCCCATAAATGGGGCATGCCGACGTTGCGTGCGGCACTCGATATACGTAAAGCGATATATCCCATGGCGAGGGCGAATACTGCGAACATTAAGAGGATCATCCAGCGGGTTTTGATCCACTCTTTGAAAAGTAGTGCTTTATTCATCATTGTTTCCGTGTTGTTTTTTTAGATTAATATTTCCCGGTTAAACCGATAAAGGCATCTTCGAGGGATAGTGATTCCATTTTGAGGTCAGGGATTGATGCTCCCCCGGATTCCAGTATTTGCCGGACGTGTTCGAGGGACTCGAAAGAATAAACTTCCCATTGCCCGTTGTTTTTCTCTGCATTCCACAGCGATTCGTGTTGCACGGGAGTTTGCCCGTCAGCCAGCGAGAAGCGGAAGCGGTGGAAGTTTTCCATGATTTCCCGGGTCGGCTTGTGTATGAGTAATCGTCCGTAATCCAGAATCATGCAATCATCAATCAGGAGTTCCATGTCTTGGATGATGTGCGAGGTCAGAAATATGGTTTTATTCCCGCTAGAGGCGAAATCCCGCAGGTATTCGACGAACAGACGGCGATACCCGGGATCAAGGCCCATGGAGAAATCATCCAGAATGAGCAGTTCCGGGTCTTGGGCGAATAACAAGCCTAACGCTACTTGCGAGCGTTGGCCGCATGACATGTGGTTGATCTTTTGGTGGGGAACCACTTTTAGTTTTTCCATTAAACCGTAGAACGCGTCCCTGTTCCAGTTCGGGAAAAAAGCACGGTAATATTTTTCTATCTGTTCTATCGTGAAATAGGTGTGTTGTACATGACCTTCCAGTAATAACCCGATCTTGGCTTTCGTGGCGGGAGTGAGGTGATTCATGTTCTCGCCGAGAAGGTAACACTCCCCGGAACGAGGTTTCAGGTAACCATTCAGGATGTTAATAATGGTTGTCTTGCCTGTCCCGTTTTTCCCGAGTAACCCGAGTACTTTGCCTTTTTCAACTTCAAAGTTCAGGTTCTCGTAGATTAGTTTCTCTCCGTAATAGTGCGTTATGTTGCGACACTCGATTACTTTTTCCATTACAAAATGATGTTAGTGATTAAAACACGAAACCACAATGTGCTTGCAGCGTTTCCCGGTGCAAGTCGCTTTTGTAGGAGTCGTGTTGCCAGTTTAATTTGATGAAAATGCCCCTGTTTTTGGGTAGGGTATAATTCCAGCGCAATTCGATATTCGTGGTCCAGTTGTTGGTTGATAAATTGTCGTAAGCCGCGTAAACACCGGCTAGGGCGATTTGTTCCTTGTTGATTTCCGTGAGTTGCAGGTCGGCTGTTGAATTATTCCGGTATTCGCCGTCCAGGGTAAGCTGGAAGGCCGACTTTTTGTATCCCGCGGAGGCGAAGAAATTCATTCCCCCGGACAGGTATTCCAGTTTCATGACACGGGCGGGATCGAGGTATTCCATTTCGAACGAGTTGAAACCCGCTCTTGGGGACACGTACCACGTGAGGCGTTGATTCTTGTCACGTCCGTACACGCCCGAAAGGGTGATGTCGGTCCGTTTCACGGATAATTGTTCCGCCTCACCCGTTTTTTCATACACGTTTGTAGAAGCGCTCCCGATGAGTGATTCGATACCTTTTCGCTTCTGGTAGGATGCTTTTGTCCGGATCCCCCATTGATGTACGGATTGGAAGGAGGTGTAAGCGAGTTCCGCTTTCATCTCGTTCTGTTTGAGTTCATTCAGGGGGAGATCATTCAGATCTGAAATGATTTTCTCGAAAGAGAATTTTTCATACCCGAAAGCCCCGGATAGTCCGGTTTTGTTCCGGGGAAGAATTTCAATGCTTGCCCCGTAGCGTTCCCCGTCGTAATAGATGGACGTGGCTCCCCGTCGGAAACGGACGTAATCCATGCCCAGACCGCTTAAATTATAGGTGACCGCGGAACCCAGTTCGCTAAAGAATTTGAGGTCGTTGGTTTGCTTGTATTTCCCGGCATGCAGGGCGATTCCCGCTAAGTATTGTCGGTTGAGTTTCACCGATATCCCGATAGACGCTCTCAGGTCGGAAACGATGTTTTTCGGGCGGGGATCTATTTTTCGGTATTCGATGAGGGCCCGGTAATTACCATATATACCCCACGTCAGACGCTCATGCTCCTGTGCATAACCTCCGGCGAAATAGTACTCTTCGAAATCCATTTCGCCCCCGATAGAATCGGCAACCACGTAAGGATATACCATTAAATAATCAGATGCCTCGTTCCATTCTACTTTTTCTTTCCGTCCCTTTTTGAAATAGGCACTTCCCCATACTTTGCTGTTGGCTTTCAGCGGCATGTAGGAAAATGCGTTAAAAGAGAAATTGCTCACTTCCGAACCAAGTTGGGGCAGGATGGCTTTATTGGCATTCTGTTGTTTCCAACCGATTTGAATTTCCGATATGGAAAAAGTATGGGCATAGTAGTTTATTGCCGGGTTGTCATAGAGTTGTGACACGAAATTCTCCGTTGGGGAGAAGTAGGTTCGTGTGCGGGTGTTTACCGGAATACTATCCTGAGCCCAAACCCCGAAGGTTTGAAATATAAGACTGAAAACCAGAATGAAACGAGAGATCATGATTTTGTTGGTTTAATAATTATTGTTTTAGAGACGGGGTGGCTTCGGGCGTGAAATCCAACGTGGAGTTGTTGGAATCTGCTAGAATAGCTCTTCCGTCTTCCGTGGTTGAGAAGGTTTTCCGGAGTACACTTTTCCCGTATCGGTTATTATCCTTGTCGATCACGCCGCAGTAGGTCCAACCCATGTCCAGCGTGGGGGAGGTAACAATCCATTGGAATTCAGATTTAACACTTAGGTTGACTGCATCGACAATCATTTCGTTGGGAACTTTATAGCAACTTTCAGCTTGAGGAATTTCGTATTCCCCGAAAATGAACATCCATTCGTAATCGTAAGTATAATTCTTTAAGAATTCTTCCATGTCTCCCAGGCGAGCGATCGCGTAACTGCGGAATCCGCGATTGTGAAATATGAATTTGCCGTAGGGGGTAAGTATGTTTGGCACTTCTGGGTTGTCAATGTCACCCCCGTCATCGTAATAAATTTCGAAATTCGCTTTGCTTAGGTCAAAGGATTGAGAATTTTGAGCGTGATGGTTGATGGCGTTGTCCGCGATAATCATGAATTCTCCCGGGTTAACCGGATGTTCCGTGCCGCTTCCCGGTATGGTCAGGATTGAGCTGACCGCCATGGCTTGATTCATGATATTGGGCGTGTAGTCTTGTTTATCCACGGTAAGGAATGTTGATTCGAGGATAGATAGCCCGTCAGCGTAAAGTACTTTATCCGTGTTGTTATAAATTTTGATGTACTTGTCACCGTCGTATTGTTTTCCTTCTTCGGTAAGTGTTCCCGTGAAGAATATTTCGGCAATGATGAAATCCGAAGATATCTGGCTCACGAACAATTCGGTGGTTAAAGATGCACTTGCTCCGGTGATGTTAACCGATTCCTCGTATCCCCGGATTTGTCCATTCATGTTCTTGCCTTCTCTCTTGTATTGAATGGCACCTTCCATGCTGATGTGGTACATTCCCTCGGGAATGGTTACGGTTACCTCGTTATTGGCAAAGGAGTTGTCACTGATCACCCGTCCCGTGTTGACATTCGTGAAGTTTACGACCATGTTGGAAATACTGGGATCCTCGTAGTCGGCGGGGAGTGTCGTTGTTAATTTGAATTCGGTCGTCTGGATGTTTTTGTCATCGTCCGTGCATGACAAGAGGTTGAAGATCGTCATGATCAACAAACTGAAAATAATAAAGTTATTTTTCATGTTCATCGTTTTATTTGTTTTATAATTTAATATTCAATTCCATTCCGAAATAAGGGATCGCCTTTCTTCTTACTTTAAGCCCGTTGGATTCGTAGTCCGGGTTGTAATCCAGGATGTTTGTCACGAACATGGAAAGCCCTATTTTTTTATTAAAATATTTTGTCGCCGAGAAGTTGACATTGACAGATATGGGTACCGTCGTTTTTTTGAATGCAGCTTCGTTGTATTTTTCAATCAAATGTTGGCGTTCAACATGTGTGTAGTCGGCTTCGGTATAATCGTGTTCTTCTCCTTTGATGTCGACGTATTTGATCGGGACCCCGTTTTTCTTCATGCTTTGTTTGTTAGAGAGCCACATACATTCTACCGTGGTGGCGAAATTCAGTCCAAGCGGTTGCAAGTACGTGTCGAACTTGAAATTCGTGTTGAACTGTTCCCGGATATACCCGTCGTCGTCCAGGTATAACCCGACGTATTTTAAGTATTCTCCGTTAAGCATGACGCTCGGTTGCTTGTATACCGGCTGGCTGTTGCTGTATCTCGATTTAAACCAAGCCCCGGTAATAGTGATTTTAGTGCGGATGGATTCGATTCGGTTGGAGGAGTATTGGAACTCGATTCCTTCTTTGACGATCATACTTCCGTTGGTGAGCATCCCGTAAGTACGGATAACCGTATCGGTTGTGTAGGTCAAATCTTCCAATTGAGGGGGACCTTCCAAGGAGGTATGGTCTATGGTTGACGTGTCATATTTCTTGTATTGAAAAGATCGGTGATAACTTGAATTCCTGAATCCGGAAGTCATCTTCTCGTAAAAATAGTTCACGGAAAACAAATGTTTGTTATAATCGAAATCCAGACGAATTTCCCATTTCCGGTTCCGGGCAGGTTCCAGGTTGAAGTTCGTCGGATTGATGATATAAGTCATCATGTTTATCCGGCGATAGTCGCTATTGGAATGGTAATAATTTAATTGGGTAAGATCATGATAGATCATTTCCGGGTAGAGTTGTGACATGACGGGCATTTTTCTTTGCCAGCCGATACCTCCCGCGATCTGAATGTTTAATTGTCGGTCACGAATAAATAGTGCCGGAAATTTCCACAAGGTGTTAACCCGCGGATCGACGTATATTTTGCCTTGCATCCGGTAGGTATTGTCAAGGTTGAGTGGCGAAAAGGCCCGTATCCCTCCCGAAATCATCAGGTGATGTCGTTTGACGGGGACCGAAATACCGTCTTCAAGGAAGAACGAAATCATGTGATTTGCCGGAATGGCATCGTATGGACGAGCCCGGTACGCTGACGAGGGATAAAGGGGAAGCTCAGGATCGTACACTTGTCCTTTTCCCAAGTTTTTACTCATCTGCCATTCGACTCCCGCTTTCAATTTGTTGGTCGTGTTGAATAAGTTTATGTCATATTGCCCCATCGCTTTCACGTAAGCGTTGATCGGTTGCCCGTCTACTTCCAGGTACGCGGTGTATTTGTAGGGAAGAAATATCCCGTCGTGTTCGCCTTCTTCGGTGTTATTCGGGATGGACGTGTCCTTGTCCAGCGAGATGAATTTGGTTTGTTTTATTTTATTGCTGGAATAATCCACGGAGGCTGTCAGGTTGATAAATTGCCATTTACTGTATTGGGCGAATGTCCATGTCAGCGTGTTCGCCAAGGATACGCGGTGATAACTGGATTTATACTTGTCTATTTTTTTATAACTGATATCGGGATCACTTTTTTCATCGTCGATGGATTGCCCGTAATCCAGGTCTATGCTCCATGATAGTTTGCGGATTCCGGTTTGCCATTCCCGTACGGCGTGTGTCATAGCGGATAATCTTTTATAACTTTCCAGGTTATTGCGCGGATCAATCTTGGCGTCGAGGTAATCGAAACCGAAGTTTAATGCCCAACCGTTTTCGCATTGGAAACCTTTTCCCACGTACACGAGTTTACTCTCCGGGTCTGCTTTTACACGAACGTCCCAGGGTTGCAGACCCGATTTACGTTGAATCTTGATCACCCCGCTAGTGAGTTCCCCGTACTCGACGGAGGGAATCCCTCGTATGATTTCCACGCTCTCGATAAAGTCGGTGGATAACGTCCGCATGTCAACCCCTTTGCCGATGCTGTTCCGGTAATAATCGTGATCGCTTTGATAAGACCCTAGAACGTGTTGCATGTTCGCGTCCGTGTTGATAGGAACCCCGTTGATAAGGAATGAAGTTCCAAGAGATGAAACGTCGTAGTCTTCACTGGTAACACCCACCTCTCTAAGTCGTATCTGGTTGACACCCCCCAGGGCGGGATCTTTTGTCCTTCCTCCAGGTAACAGGGCGAGAATATCCGTGAAACTTGACGGTTGTAACAGGTCTATGGCTTTCCGGTTTATCTTGGAAGAGGTGGTTAATCCTCTCGATTCGGAAGCGGTGACGATTATATCTTGTAGGGTGATGTTATCCGGTTGCAGTAGAAATGACAGGGTCGTGTCCCGTGTCACGGACAGGGGATGTTGCAAGGTGGTATAACCGATGAAAGAGACATTCAGGATATAAGTCCCGGCAGGCACGTTTTTTATACTGAAAAAGCCTTTCGTGTCACTGATGGCGTGGAGTTGTACGGAATCATTTTTTAATAATACGGTGGCGAATTCCAATAATTCTTTTGTCTTGGCATCTTTTATGTTGCCTTGCAAGTGAATTCGTGCCTGGTTCTGAGCGTTAACCGAGAACGTGACAGATAAATAAGCCAGTAAGCAAAGTACTTTGATAAACCTAAATGTGTATTTCATCACCTATTTCTTTTTGTGCAGGCAAAGTTATAGGGTTGAATAATATGAATCTATCACTAAAAATGAGGATATTTAACTAACGCTCTCGCCATTCGTGATAGGGGTGGTGGCGTGCTAATTGTGCGTGTCTGGCTGCAAGTTGCTTGTGTTTGCGGGAGGGGGAACGGGTAATGGGAACCTCCCTAAGAATAGGGAGGAGAGGGAATGTGTTTTAGATTTAGAGATGTATCTTATAACTAGTATTAGGGGGTGGGATATAAAAAAAGTGACTTGTTCAGTTCAAGTCACCTTTTTATTAAAGTAGTGATTACTTTTGTAATTTATCCGCTCTTTCTTTTAATCTGGCAGCACGGGCTTCGCTGTCCGGGTGAGAGGAGAACATTTGCTGGATACGGGAAGCTTTTTCGCCTCCTCCTTTAGAGAGTTCTACCAGTTTGTTCAAGGCTTTTGACATGGCGTAGGGATCAACTTTTTGCTGAAGACAGAAATCAAAAGCGTAATCGTCGGCCGCGTATTCTTGTTTCTGGGAGAATTGTGCGCCCATGAAGGCTTCGGCCAGGTCCCCCAGTTGGGAATCCGTTAGTTTGGACACTTTGTCGCTCATGGCTCCGACTGCATTCTTGGCGGCTGAACGGAGGTAAGCGTTTTTCATGGCATGTTTGGTGTCTTGGTGTACCACGTGCCCAATTTCGTGTCCGATGACGGCTAACACCTCGTCGTCTGTCATGAGTTCCATTAATCCGGCGAAAATACGGATACTTCCGTCCCCGCAAGCAAAGGCGTTCACGTCAACAACCTCGTAAACGGCGAAGTTTAAATTCAAGCCTTCGATAGCGGGAAAGTTTGCCGTGATCTTGGCCAAACGTTTTCCCAGTTCGCTATCCGGAGCAGCGATTTTATTATGGGTATCAACCCATTGGATGTATTCTTTGCTCATGTTGGCGATGTCCTCGTCCGAGAGCGTGATGGCCCCGGCTGCATCTTTCCCGGCTTGAATGGCTTTTTTGGTATCAATTTTCATCTTGCCGATTTTGATTTGTGCTTGTAAAGATATTACCCCGGCAAGTAGTAGGGTTAACATGAATAGTTTTTTCATCTTCATTATGAATTTATGTCTGATTATTAAGTATTTCCTGATTTACGCCTTGTTTTCTCGTTTCGGGAGGCAAAATTAAGTATTTCCAGCAAACGAGCAAAGGGTATGAATTATTTAAAAATATTCGTCCGGGAAGTGACCAAGTGAAAGAAATTATATTACCTTTGCATCGCTCAAATGAAAAGGACTCGTAGCTTAATGGATAGAGCACTTGGTTACGGCCCAAGAGGTTGTGGGTTCGACTCCCGCCGAGTTCACTGAAATGACAAAAATGATAAGCCTTGTAAATTTACCGATTTACGAGGCTTTTTCTTTTCAATGTATGGGGATTTAATTGTTCTTATTAATCAAGTTTACTGTCACTTTTACCGTTGTATCCATTTCTTCGGAGCGGCTTTCGGCTATCATCAGCGTTAGGGCTACAAGAGTGTTGTTACCGATGCGTTTGCTGCCGTCAGCATGGTATAAAATACCGTATAAATTGAGTTGGAATTCGAGCCGAGAAGAGGGCGTAACGGGAGCATATCTTGGTAATGGAGGGGTAATAAAGACGACTTAACTTGTCTTTGTCTCGTCTTTATCTTGTCTATGTCTTGGCTGTGTTTGCTGATTTTTTGCTTAATTTTGGAGAATTTTACCTCGTTATGGGAAAAAGTTCGTGACATATTTAATACAAATGTCATATTTTTACGTGTGATAAATGTTATTTTTGTGGAGCGATATAAAAACACGAAAATGGAGAAGACGGTTTATTTTTTAGGATCGGGATTTTCTAAGGAGGCGGGAGGTTTGGTTCAGAATGAGATTATCAGGACGATTCTGGACGAGGATTTCACGCGGGGGAACGAGCGGTTAATCAAGGCGAAGGATAATTTCCTCGGCTTTTTGAAAGAGGAATTGCATATTTACGAGGATCATTATTGCAACGTGCAGTTGGAGGATATATTCACGCCGATAGACCGGTGTATCTGGGACGGGCTTTCGATCGGGCGGTACAGTGCGAGGGGATTGGTGGAGTTGCGGGAGGAGTTTAACGCCTTGATGGGGGCAGCGGTGAATTATAGTTTCATGAAAAATAAGGCTTGTTGTGATTATATCGACGAGTTTGCGGAATATATAAACGGTATCGCCCGGCAGCGTATGGTGGACGGGGAGGATCGGGTGTCGGTGATTACCACGAATTGGGACGTGATGTTTGATCATGCCTTGAAACGGGCGATCGAGAACGGGCAGCCGGAAAAGTTGAGCGTGGTGGATTATTGTTGTTACGTGAGTTCGTGGGAGGCGAATGACGATACGATCAAGCCGGGATTGCTTGCCGTGGGATATGGGGGATACAATATTAAATTATTGAAGTTGCATGGGTCGATGAACTGGTTTCAATGTCCCATGTGTCAGCGTATGTACGTGCGGTTTGGCGAGGAGATCGCTATAATGAAAGCCGCTTATTGCCGTCATTGCCGGAAAAATTATGGTATTCCTGAGATCAATTCTATCAAGTTGCAGAGTAATTTGTTGTTACCGACGTACTTGAAGAATCTGAGTAATATCCAGATCAAACTGGTATGGCAGAACGCGGCGATCGAGTTGTCTGAGGCGAGCCGCATCGTGTTTATCGGGTATTCGTTGCCTGCTGCCGATTTCGAGATCCGGCAGTTGTTGGCCCGGATGATTCGCCCGAACGCGGAGATTCAGGTCGTGCTTTATCCTAAAAGTTCTCACGTGGAGGCGGAAGCCGAACGCTACCGGAATTTCTTCGGGAGCCGGATTTCCGAACAGGATATCATGCGGTTGACGGTGCCGGAATACGTGAGAAAACTAAAAGATAAAAACTAAAAAATAAAAGTCATAATACTCCCTTAATTTCTATCTTTCAGTTTTTATCTTTTAGTTTTTAGCTTTTATCTTAAAAAGTGGTATTTATACTCTATTATGGGATGTGGGAAAGCTTTACTTTTGTACGTATAAAGAAATGTACAATTCAAGGAGAGAAGATATGACAAGTTATCATTTAGAGTCAACATGTTGTGGGACAACTTTTGAAGATAAGGAGTGGGAGTTGGAGTGTCCCCACAAGGATGGTGCGGCTTTGATTTATGCAAGTTATGCAAAGCGTCAATTCGAAGTAAGAAATGATTTACCCGGTATTTATAAATACGCTAACTGGTTACCCATTTGCCGGACGCTGGACGGTTCCGGAGCTCCGGTGACTTACAAGAGCGAGGGATTGGCCGAATATCTGGGTTTATCAAACTTGTATATCACGTTTAACGGTTACTGGCCGGAACGGGGAGCGATGATGAAGACCGGCTCGTTTAAGGAGTGCGAGGCGTACGCCGTGTGTGCCCGAACGAATGGTAACAGCGGTAAAATCATGGTGGTGGCTTCGGCCGGGAATACGGCTCGGGCATTCGGGCGCGTGTGTTCGGAGAATAATATACCTTTGTTATTGTGTGTACCGGAAGATAATTTAAGCTCGATTTGGGCGGATCAACCGTGGAATGACTGCGTGAAGCTGGTTTGTTCGGCGTCCGGTTGTGATTATTTTGACGCGATACATTTATCTAATATAATTTGCGAGCTGGAGTATTTTTATCCCGAGGGAGGGGCCAAGAACGTGGCTCGTCGCGACGGGATGGGAACGACGGTTTTGTCGGCCGTGCAGGAAATCGGCCGGATTCCGGATTATTATTTCCAGGCCGTGGGTAGCGGTACCGGGGCTATTGCCGCGTGGGAAGCTAACAGGCGGTTTATCAAGGACGGGCGTTACGGTTCGAACTTGATGAAGTTGATCGTTTCGCAGAATGCTCCGTTCTCGTTGATGTATGACGCGTGGAAAGCCGGTTCGCGAGCTTTGTTACCTCTGGATGAGAACGTGGCCCGGGAACAGGTGAAGGAGATGTGCGCTAAGGTGTTGTCTAACCGGAAGCCGCCTTATTCTTTGAAAGGCGGACTTTACGATGCGCTGGTTGCCACGGGTGGCGATATGATGTTGGCCACGAATGACGAGGCTATGGTTGCCAAGGAGTTGTTCGAGAAGTTGGAGGGTATTGACATCGAGCCGGCTGCTGCTGTTGCTACTGCCACGTTGATGCAGGCGGTGAAAGAGCAACGGGTGGAAGAAGATGCGATTATCATGTTGAATATCACGGGTGGCGGCATCGCCCGCTACAAGAAGGAATTCAAGCCGGTTGAGCAGAAACCTGATCTGGTGTTTCCGGTGAATCCCGATCCCGAGTTGGTGAAGGCGAAAGTCCGGGAGTTGATAGGAAAATAAAAGATATTAGAAAGAGGGTTTACGCCCTCTTTTGGTATTAAAGTGAGGTGGAGGCGATTCCCGGTGGCAATGAAATGGAATGAATTTGAAAGAGGAGGTTTGAATGTTTAGAGAAATGCGTCGTAAAAAACAACTTTTGTCTTTGGATGAGGTTATTGCGGTCTTGAATAACGGGACCTCCGGGGTTCTGGCCGTGGCAGGGGATGACGGGTTTCCATATGCTGTTCCGCTTAGCTACGTGTATCATGATTCTAAAATCTTTTTTCATAGTGCTTTGACGGGGCATAAATTAGATGCAATTGCAAAAAACGATAAAGTTTCTTTTTGTGTTATTGATCAGGATAACGTGAAACCGCAGGAATACACGACTTATTTTCGTAGTGTCATTGTTTTCGGGCGAGCTCGTGTTTTGAAAGAGGACGGGGAGAAGAGAAAAGCACTTGAGGTTTTAGCCGGGAAATATTCTCCTGACGATGAGCCGGGACGGTTACGGGAAATTGATAAGTTGTTTAAGCAGGTCTGTATCATTGAACTGACGATTGAACATATGACCGGAAAGGAGGCGATCGAGCTGGTTCGGGAACAATATGTTTCCGATGGAAAAATAGGTGGCGAGTGAGGGTATTATGAAATATATTAAAAGCCCCGTAACGAAAGTTGCGGGGTTTTTCGTACCTTTGGAACTCGAATGTTTTGAAAGAAAAGTTTTATGAATATACAGAAAGGTCACCAGGGAATGGAGCTGTTTCGTCGATATAAAAATGAGGTATTTCGTCGGATGGATTGTATGTTGGATCTGGATTATCACTACATGGTTTTGCGCCGGGATTACGGGAGTCGTTTCCTGATCACGGAGTTCCTGCAAAAGTCCTTGTCGATTCTTGTGGTTTCTTTCAATCGTTTTATCAAAGACGCTTGTAGTATTTCGGCCTCGGCCCTCACGTTCTATTCTATTTTGTCGTTTATCCCGCTGATGGCTCTTGCTTTCGCTATCGCGGCCGGGTTTGGAGCCCGTGAAGCCCTGGAGAGAGAGTTTATGATGCAGTTGGGGGATAACCAGGAATTTGCGGGACAGATGCTGGGATATGTCACGAAAGCGATAGATCACGCGAAAGGGGGGATTATCACGGGAGTGGGTATCGTGATTTTGCTTTGGTCGGTGATCAAGGTGCTGAACAGTACCGAGATGACGATGAATCGTATCTGGGGAGTGAGAAAGGGAAGAAGTTTGCGACGGATGTTCACGGATTACTTTTCGATTATTTTTATAGCCCCAATCCTGATGATTCTCGTGAGCAGTCTGAACGTGTTCATGACAGCCTCCGGTTGGCAGGAGAATTTCCCGTTGATCAGTTCTTTCCTGACGGTGTTGATCAAGTTGTTGCCTTACCTGCTGGTGTGGATGTTGTTTATTTTCCTGTATATGTTCATGCCGGCCACCCCGGTGAAGTTCAAACACGCTTTCGTGGCGGCGATGATTGCCGGGACGGTTTACCAGATTATTCAATGGTTTTACTTGCGTTTCCAAATCGGGATGAGTTCTTACAGTGCCATATACGGTACGTTGGCAGCGTTGCCCTTGTTGCTGGTGTGGTTGCAGTTGAGCTGGAGCGTGGTGCTGTGGGGGACGGAGTTGTGCTATATTTTTCGGAACAGGCATTTTATGTATAAAAGCGAGTTGTTTGGGGATACGGCCTGGATGGAGACGTTGGAATGCGCGTTGAAGGTGATGAGGTTCACGGCTCGGGTGTACGTGAACGGGGGCGGGGGGCCTAGTTTGGGGATGATTAACAAAGAGTTGAAGATTAATACCGGGAAGTTACGTATCGTGTTGCAGGAATTGGTAGACTTACATCTGTTGGTGGAAGCGAAGGAAGAGGAAGATTATTTCTATTACCCGGCTTTTGATTTGCATTCGATGTCTGTTGCGGATATTATTATTCGTTTTTCCCGGGTGGATGAAAGTCGGGATGAAGCTTGGAAAAAGCAGTTCAAGGAGGCTGTCGTGGCCGGATTTTCCAGTGATCGGTTGATTGAAGAAGCAAATCATTAAAAAAGTTCATAAGGTTTATAAGGTTCATAAAGTTTATAAGGTTCGTGGACCCCATGGGGGTACGGCAGCTTGGGCTGCCGGTAGATAACAGTCCGAAGGATACCTGCTATTTTATGACTCAATTAAAGGGAGAATATGGTTAGTTTTTTTCTAGTGTTTCGCTACACATTCTTTGGTGTCTCTCCGGTGTTTCTCCTGTAAGTTAATTATGCTTCGATTATGCATCAATTAGGGATCGATTATCCGGACTGGGGATTTTCGGTTGATTTCTTGTTGAAGATGAGGTAATATATAAGTGAAGTACTAGTGCGATACTGGTGCGTGTACCTGTCGGTATACCGGGAGGTGTGATAAATCAGGAGTGCGGTGCCGAACTTCTGTGTAAATAGGGAGTTGGGGTTGCGGAAAACTTAAAACTCTCGTTTTTCTTGTATATCCGGTAAATCTTTTATATATTGTCGAGCAAATTGAAATGAAGTATGAGGAAAAGAATCGATTTAGAGTACATTTTCTCATCGTCGGTAACAATATTGTTCTCTCGTCTAAGTACTGCTCCCGGTTTGGCAGAGTGGTTTTCCGATGATGTGAAACATGCTGGAAATATCTTCACATTCGTGTGGGATGGTGTTGGTGAACAAGCGGAGTTGGTGGATATGAAGAAAAATTCGTACGTGCGCTTCAAGTGGTTGGACGCGGACGATGAAAACGAGTTTTTCGAATTCTCTCTTCACGTGGAGCCTTTGACGGAAGAGGTCGCTTTAATCATCACGGATTTTGTGGATACTGATGAAGAGGGAGATGCTGTTGAATTGTGGAATAAACAGGTCGAAATGTTACATCGTACGGTTGGTGGATGATAAAGATGGCTTCACCATGTTACAGGTTGCAAGTTACAGGTTACAAGTTGTGGCGTGATTTAAACATCTTACCGGCAGCTCAAGCTGTCGTGAATAAAAGTGCCCGCAGTGTTCATCGACCTTATAGCCCTTATGGACTTTATAGACTTTATAGACTTTATGGACTTTATTGGCTATTGGGCTGGAAAATTTTTTTATCTTTGTGAATTCGTTTATAGCGAATGGAATAGAAAAATATGAAAACCAATATAAGGTGCTAAAGATGAAGAAGCTACACCTGTTTATGCTGAAAAGCTTTGTCGGTCCTTTCGTGGCCACCTTTTTTATCAGTATGTTCGTGTTGATCATGCAATTTTTGTGGCGATATATTGATGATTTGGTGGGAAAAGGGCTGGAGGGACACGTTATCTCACATTTACTTTTTTACGTATCCATGACATTGGTGCCTATGGGGTTACCTTTGGCCGTGTTGTTGGCTTCTATCATGACGTTCGGTGCCATGGGGGAGAATTACGAGTTGACGGCCATGAAGGCCGCGGGTATTTCTTTATACCGGATCATGAAGCCGTTGATCGTGCTGATTGTTATCTTAACGATCGGGGCGTTCTTTTTCTCCAATAACGTGCTTCCTTACGCGAACTTGAAGGCGAGTAGTCTGTTATATGATATCAAACGGCAAAAGCCGGAATTGTCGCTGAAAGAGGGGGTGTTTATCAATGATATTGACGGGTATAGTATCAAGGTTGACAAGATCGACAAGAAGACGGGTATGATGTATGGTATGTTGATATACAATCATACGGATAGAGCAGGGAATTATGAGGTCACGATAGCCGATTCCGGAATCATGGAAGCCGACCCGACGGGGCTTTTCATGGAGGTGGAGTTGTATCATGGTTATACTTACACGGATGAGGGCATGAAAACGAATAACAAGAAGACGTATCCTTTCCGCAGGGTGCGTTTTGACAAGCAGTTTTTCGTGATCCCGTTGTCCGGTAACGAGTTGAAACGTTCGGATGAGGATTTGTTTAAAAATAGCTATGGTATGTTGAATATCAGACAACTGGATAGTATGGTAAATACTTTAAACCTGCGTTTGGGGAGTCGAAAACAGGGTGTTGCCGTGGGGTTAATTCGGGATAGCTACGTGAAAAGAGTGGATAGAAATCCGAAACGGGATAGTGTGATACAACAAGAGACACAAGGACAGGTGAAAGATTTGGATAGTTTGCGAATGTCTTTGGATTCGGAAGAGTGGAAAAATGCCATGGAACAGGCCGTGCAATTTGCGCGGAATGCGCAGACTCATCACAGGAATGACCTGATGATAAATGATCGTGACGAGGAGGCTATCCGTAAGTATAATATCGAGTGGCACCGTAAGTTCACGTTGTCATTTGCTTGTTTTATATTTTTCTTTATCGGGGCCCCGTTGGGAGGAATTATTCGTAAAGGAGGTTTGGGCGCGCCGGTCGTGGTTTCGATTTTCTTGTTTATCGTGTATTATATTATTTGGATGATGGGAGAACGAGCGGCTCGCGAGGGTGTTTTGGAACCTTGGCAGGGGATGTGGATTTCTTCTGTGATCCTGTTGCCTCTCGGTGCGATATTGACTTACACGGCGATGACGGATTCGGCCGTGATGAGTAGTGAATCGTATGCTAATTTTATCAAGAAGATAGTCGGTTTCTTTAAAAAGAAAGAGAAGAATGCGTGAATTAAGAATCGTGTACATGGGGACGCCTGATTTCGCGGTGTACCCGTTACAAAAGTTGTTGGAGGCCGGGCATCATGTCGTGGCTGTCGTGACTAATCCGGATAAACCGGCCGGGAGAGGACAGAAGATTCAAGAGTCTCCCGTGAAGAAATTTGCCGTGGAGAAGGGAATTCCCGTGTTACAACCGGAACGTTTTCGTGACGAGCGGTTTTTGGCTGATTTGAGAGCTTTCCGGGCTGATTTGCAATTGGTGGTGGCTTTCAAGATGTTGCCGGAGGTGGTTTGGAATATGCCCCCGCTGGGAACGGTGAACCTGCATGCTTCTTTGTTGCCGGATTACCGGGGTGCAGCCCCGATTAACTGGGCGGTGATAAACGGGGAGACTTGTAGCGGGGTGACGACTTTTCTTTTGAAACATGAGATCGACACCGGGAATTTGATTTTCCAGGAACGGGTGGAGATCGGTGAAACGATGACCGCCGGGGAGTTGCATGATCAATTGATGTACACGGGGGCCGATTTGTTGGTGAAGACGGTGGAGGCGATGGCTTCCGGCGAGTATCCTTTGCAGGATCAGACGGGATTGCTGGCAGGACGTGAACCGAAGCATGCCCCCAAAATTTTCAAGGAGGATATGAAGGTGGATTGGACGCTGGGATTGGATATGATTTATAACCGTATCCGGGGACTTTCTCCTTTCCCGACGGCATGGACGGAGTTAAAGAACAAAAAGACCGGGGAAACGGTATCACTAAAGATTTTCGTAACGGAGCGGATTCCCAAGGAATACACGGGTGACGTGACTTTGGCCACGGATAACAAGACGTTTTTGGATGTACTTGTGAAAGGCGGTGCGATTCGGATTAAAGAGTTGCAGTTGTCCGGAAAGAAGAGAATGAAAACGGACGAGTTTTTGCGGGGCTTTCACGTGGAGGATTACACGTTGTAATCATTGCAATATGAATATTTGGCGGGAAATGACACGAAGACCGGTGCTGAAGAGGTGCATCGGGGGGAGCGTGTTGCTCGCGTTCGTGATCGGTTGGTGGTATTTTCTGCCTGTCCCTTTGTTTACAGTGCCCTATTCTACCGTGATTCTTGATAAAGAGGGGGAGATTATGGGAATGACCGTGGCGGAAGACGGGCAATACCGGGTTTCCGGGCGAGGGAGGCTTTCCTTGAAATACGTGACCGCTTTGATGTGTTTCGAGGATAAACGTTTCCTGCAACATCCGGGAGTTGACCCGTTGGCTATCGGGCGGGCGTTGTGGTTGAATCTGCGAAGCGGTTCGGTGGTGAGCGGGGGAAGCACGTTGACGATGCAGGTGATTCGTTTGTCTCGTGATAATCCGCCCCGGACGATCCCGGAGAAGATGTTAGAAATGTTGCTGGCGATTCGCCTGGAACAGAGTTACACCAAGTGGGAAATCCTGAATATGTATGTCGATCACGCTCCTTTCGGGGGAAATATCGTGGGTATACAGGCTGCCGCGCTAAAATATTTCAACCGCCAGCCGGACGAGTTGAGCTGGGCAGAGGCGGCGTTACTGGCCGTGTTACCGAACGCACCCGCGTTGATGTATCCGGGAAGGAATATGTCCGGTTTGAAGGGGAAGAGGGATGCTTTATTGCGGGAACTTCACGAACTGGGGTGTTTTGATCGGGGGGATTTGGAAATGGCCATGGCGGAACCTTTGCCCGAAAAGGTGTATAGCCCGGAGTGTATCACTCCTCATTTACTGGCGAAGGCTTACGGGCAACGTAAAGGCCAGATTAGCCGGACGTTTATTGATACCCGTCTGCAAGAGCAGGTGAATGGTATCGTGAAGCGGCATATTGATGTGTTGAAACATAATCATATATATAATGCCGCCGTGCTGGTGGCGCATATCCCGACCGGACAGGTCCGGGCTTACGTGGGGAACGGGCCCAGAGTACGTGATGACGGGGGAAATCAGGTAGATATTATTACATCGAATCGCAGTTCGGGGAGTATTTTGAAACCCGCTTTATATGCTTTGATGCAGCAATCCGGTTTTATTTTGCCGGGGACAATCGTGTCGGATGTCCCTTCCCGTTTCGGGGGGTATGTACCTTCGAATTTTAACAAGGATTTTCAAGGAGTGGTGCCTGCTGACAAGGCGTTGTCGATGTCGTTGAATATTCCTTTCGTGCGCTTGTTGAGAGAGTACGGGGTGGAACATTTTTACGATAACTTGAAAAAGATGGGGATCACGACCCTGAATCGTCGGGCCGAGGCTTACGGTTTAAGTTTGATTTTAGGGGGGGCCGAGTGTAAGTTATGGGATTTGTGTAATTTATACGGGGGAATGGCTTCTGTTTTGAGGCATTATAACGAGTGTGACGGGGCTAGTTTCGATCATGAATTCCGGCGTTTGCGGGTTTGGGAGGATGAGAGGACGGATAGTGTTGATATCGGGCAGAACGTGGTGAGTGCCGCGGCGGTATGGCTCACGCTAAAGGCGTTGCAGGACGTGGAACGCCCGGATTTGGAATCGGGGTGGAAGAATTTCGCCTCTTCGATGAACCTGTCTTGGAAGACGGGAACCAGTTTCGGTTTCCGGGATGCCTGGGCGGTAGGAGTGAACCCGGAATATGTTGTCGGTGTCTGGGTGGGGAACGCGGACGGTGAAGGACGGCCGGGATTGGTCGGTGTGCGTGCGGCAGCTCCGATCTTGTTTGAAGTGGCCTCTTTGTTGCGTACTGATTTACATTTTTACATGCCGAGGGAAGAGTTGGTGGCTATTCCTGTTTGCCGCAAGAGCGGTTACCGGGCTTCCGATATCTGTCCGGAAGTGGATACCGTGTATGTAGCCCGGGCCGGGGAGAAAACGGAGGTTTGTCCTTATCATCGTTTGGTGAATCTGGATTTATCGGGTAAATTTCGAGTGGATTCGGAATGTGAATCGGTGACCCGGATGAAGATTGAACCTTGGTTCGTGTTGTCGCCCGTGCAGGAATGGTATTATGCCCGTGCGCATTCGGATTACAAGAAATTACCTCCTTACCGTGCGGATTGCCAACGGGGACAGGATGATGTCATGGAAATGATTTACCCGCAACGGGGTTTACGTGTGTTTATTCCCAAGGATTTGGGTGGGGTTGTACGGGGTGTCGTGTTCGAAATGGCTCATCGGGAGCCTTCAACTTTGGTGTATTGGCATATTGATGATCAGTTTTTGGGAACGACCCGTTATCATCACCAGTTGGAGGTGAATGTGTCCCCCGGACGTCACACGCTTTATCTTGTCGATGCCAAGGGAAACACGCTACGGCAGGGATTTGTCGTGGTGGACGGGGAGAGTGGTCGATTGAAAGTGGAGAATTGAATCTTGTGCTAAATTGTAAGTAAGATTCGTGTTGTTCAGTTATATAAAAAAAATGCACCATGAGAGTGCATTTTTTATCTGATTTTTGCACTATGAGAGTGCATTTTATTTTAATATGTCTCTATTATTTCCGGTTGACGTCTCTTGAGCTGGCTTGGGCCGTGGGCATGATCTGGATGTCGTTCAGGCAGATGTGTGCCGGACGGGTGACGGCGAACACGATCGTGTCGGCAATGTCTTCTCCCGAAAGCGGGGTGATGCCTTTGTACACGTTGTCGGCAGCCTGTTGATCACCCTTGTAGCGAACTACCGAGAACTCGGTTTCTACCATACCCGGGGCGATGTTGGTTACTTTGATATTGTGTTTCACCATGTCGATTCGCATGGCTTTGGAGAGGGCGTCTACAGCGTGTTTGGTTGCGCAATAAACGTTACCGCCGGGATAAACTTCTTTGCCTGCCACGGAGGCTATATTGACGATATGTCCTTTCTCGTTCTTGATCATCAGGGGAGCGATTTCACGAGTGATGTAAAGAAGACCTTTCACGTTCGTGTCGATCATGCGTTCCCAGTCATCCAGAATTCCGTCCTGAATCGGAGAAGTGCCGACGGCAAGTCCGGCGTTATTTACGAGTATATCAATGTTTTTCCAAGCTTCTGGCAGGTTGTTGATGGCGTTATGAACTTCTTGTTGATTACGAACATCAAATTGAAGAGCCAAAACTTTTACTCCTTTCGCTTTTAATTCCGTTTCAAAAGCCGAGAGACGATCTCCCCGGCGTCCGGTGATAATGATGTCATACCCGATTTCGGCCAATCTGGTCGCTGTTGCCTTTCCGATACCGGAAGTGGCTCCTGTGATTAACGCTATCTTGCTCATAATAATTATTGTTTAAATCTGTCGTGCGAAGGTATGATTTTTTTCTTATTTTCGCACCATAGAAAGGTTACAAGTTACAGGTTGCACTTTCAGTGCTGCAAGTTGCAGGTTGAGGGTTTGACCGGGGAGAATAACGGACTTGTAACCTGATAACCTGTAACTTGTAACGTGGCGAAGCCACCTGTATTATGTATAAAGAATTAGAATTGAGAATTACGCCGGAAGAGGCGCATGATAAAGAGATCGTCAATGATTTGTTGGCAAGGATGTTGCACGTGGGGAGAGAGAGAATTAGGCACGTGGAGATTCTTCGAAAGTCGATAGATGCCCGTCAGCGCAGGGTGGTTATCCAGTTGAAGGTGGGAGTACACGTGGATCGGGTCGAGGAGAAAGAACGGGTGTTCAGTCCGCAATACCGGGATGTGTCGTCTGCCGAGACGGTTGTCGTGGTGGGAGCGGGACCGGCCGGGTTGTTCGCGGCGTTGCGGTTGATCGAGCTAGGTATGAGACCGATTGTTCTGGAGAGGGGAAAATGCGTGGAAGAGCGGAAGCAGGATTTGAATAGTCTTTATAAAACGGGCCTCGTGAACGAGGATTCCAATTACGGATTCGGGGAAGGAGGTGCGGGTACTTTCTCGGACGGGAAGTTGTTCACCCGTTCCAAGAAGCGCGGAAACGTGGATCGTATACTGGAGATATTGGTTTATCACGGGGCTAGTCAGAATATATTAATAGATGCACACCCGCATATTGGTACGGATAAGTTGCCGCGGGTGATCGTGAATATTCGTAAAACGATAGAGAGATACGGGGGGGAGGTGCGTTTTAACAGCCGGGTGAGGGATATTATTATCGAGCAAAACCGGGTACGGGGTGTCGTTGTGGGGGACGAGGAGATCCGGGCGGATCACGTGATTCTTGCCACGGGACATTCTGCCCGTGACGTGTACCGAATGTTGCAATCCCGCTCGGTGTTGATGTTCCCGAAAGATTTTGCGGTGGGGCTTCGGTTGGAGCACCCGCAGGAGTTGATTGATCAAATACAATATCATAACCCGCGGGGGCGGGGAGATTTTTTACCGGCCGCGGAGTACAGTTTCGTGACTAACGTGGACAGCCGGGGAGTCTACTCGTTTTGTATGTGTCCGGGAGGGGTGGTTGTCCCGGCTTGCACGGGACCTGGCCAGCAAGTGGTGAACGGGATGTCGGCTTCCGGGAGAAACACGGCTTGGGCGAATTCGGCCATGGTTACCTCGATCGGTGAGGGGGAATTGCTTGGGATGAAGTACCGGGGATTATTTGCCGGGTTGGAGTTTCAGGAAGACTTGGAACGTGCGGCATGGGAACAGGGTGGAAAGAATTTGTATGCTCCGGCTCAGCGGTTGACTCATTTCCTGTGTGGTCATTTGAGCGAACAGTTGCCCCGGACTTCTTATAAGCCGGGAGTGCGGGCTACATCTTTTAAAGAATGGTTACCGGAAATGGTTTACCGGCGTCTTCGCGAAGGCTTGAATCAATTCGGGAAAAAGGCCCGCGGGTTTGTCACGGAAGAAGCTGTTTTGCTTGGAGTGGAGAGTCGTACGTCTTCCCCGTTACGGATTCCCCGGGAGGCAGAGAGAATGGTACATCCGGAGATTTCGGGGTTATATCCTTGTGGAGAGGGGGCCGGGTATGCGGGTGGAATTGTCTCGGCTGCCATGGATGGAGAAGGCTGTGCCGAGGCGATTTGTTAAGAAAAGCCGGGCATTAGAGTACTTTATAACCGGATGATGTTAAAGTTGCTTTGTTTTTTTGGTAAAAAATTTGCATTAATCAGGAAAATACCTACATTTGCGAATATAATAAAATTTTATTAGTTCTAATCCTAAAACTGTCTATTATGAATAAAGCTCAATTAATTGACGCAATTGCTGATAAAGCAGGTTTGACAAAAGCAGATTCTAAAAAAGCATTAGAGGCTTTTATCGCTACTATCGGGGAGTCTTTGAAGAAAGATGAAAAAGTAGCTTTGGTTGGTTTTGGTTCTTTCTCCGTGTCTGAGCGAAGCGCTAGAACAGGTAGAAACCCGCAAACTGGTAAAGAGATCCAAATCGCAGCCAAGAAAGTGGTGAAATTTAGAGCTGGTGCTGAATTAGAAGGCCAACTATAATTGCCATTAAAAGATTAAGAAGGGGGTGTTGTAAGAACACCCTTTTTTTGTTGCAACCAAAGGTTGCAAGTTACAGGTTGCAGGTTGCGCTTCGCGCTGCAGGTTACAGGTTCGGCTTTTGCAGTGGAGAGAAGTATTTTTAACCTGTAACTTGTAACTTTTAAACTTGTAACTTTTAAACTTGGCGGAGCCCACTTTAATAATAAATTATGCATTCGGTAAAAGAGCAGGTTGAATATTTGAGCGAGTTCGTGACGGATTATAAAAATGATTTGTTTCGTCGGTTGATCGCGGAGCGGACAAGTTATGTCACGATGGTGCTTGAGGATTTTTATCAGCAACATAATTGTAGTGCCGTGTTGCGTTCATGTGATTGTTTTGGGATTCAGAATGTACATATTATAGAGAACATGAACACTTTCACGGATAATTCCGAGATTTCGATGGGTGCTTCCGATTGGTTGACCATACATCGGCATCGAAAGCGTGAGAATAACACGATCGAGACGATTGATATATTGAAATCACAGGGGTATCGTATTATTGCCACGACCCCGCATGAACAGGATACGTTTATCGATCAGATTGATCTTCATAAGGGGAAAATGGCTTTTTGCATGGGAACCGAGTTAACGGGATTGTCAGATGACGTGTTGACGAGGGCCGATGAGTTCGTGAAAGTGCCTATGTACGGTTTCACGGAAAGTTATAACGTGAGTGTGTGTGCCGCCTTGCTTATGTACAGTGTGGTGCAGCGCTTGCGACAGACAGAGATCGACTGGCATTTGTCGGACGAGGAACGTGATCAGGTTTTATTTGCCTGGTACAAGCGCTCGATCAAAGCTTCGGCGCAGATATTGAAACGGTTTAATCATAACGTGTAAGAGAGATGTATTATTTGAAATGTAAACATTGTAATCACCTGAACGAGGTAAAATCCGAGTACATGGTGGTATGTGGTTTATGTAACCGGAAACTAGAGGATAATTATAAAGATTGGAAGGTGAAACACCCGGAGAAGTCATTCGAGGATTTTCAACGGGAGGTGTGTCTGACCGAGGAACAGGTGAAAAGAGGGGATTTGGCGAGAACGGGCAAGAAAAAAGGCAATAAAAAAGGTGTGATCGCGGGGCTGATAGGGGGGATTCTCGGGGTTTTGATGATCGTGGTGGTGATGAACGGGATGAAGGAAAGTTACGATAAGATATACGGGCAGGATGAGACTCCCGTGTCGGAGCAACAATGGTACACGGGAACTTACGCGGGAGATATGTCCTTGTCTACTCCGAAGGCCATGAAATCGGTCGGTTCCATGATCAAACGTTTGCCCGAGGAGGTACGGTCGGTCGTGAAGGAAATGGTGGGTTTTACGTACTCGGGTAACGGTATCGAGTTGATGTATTTGTTTACCGAATATACCCCGGAAGTCGGGCAGGTGGATTTGGAAGGGGCCGCAACCGGAGGATTGAATCAGTTGAAGAGTCAGCGAGGAGTGTTTGATTTGAAAAATGATATGGCTTACGTGCAGGAAGGAGATATGAGCGGGGTTGTCATGCAGGGAACGTTCGTAAAGGGCGGGGCGGAGTACGAGTTTAACATCACTTTGTACGTGGCCGGGTTGAAACTTTATCAGGTGATTTCAAGTAATAAGAAAGGAGACGATGTGGCCCGGGCTGTTGTGCGTAGGGTGTATGATTCGTTGAAAGTTCTTGGACACGAAACAACAAAAACAGAAGAAGAATGAAAGAGCAAGTTTATTTGTTAGAGCAATTTGACGATATAAAGATACTACGTTACGACGTCCCGGCTTTCGAGGGATTGACCTTGCGGGAGAAGTTGTTTGTTTATTATCTGGGTCGGGCGGCATTGGCCGGAAGAGATATTCTCTGGGATCAGAATAATAAATATAATTTACGGGTACGGGCAGCATTGGAGAAGATTCTGCGGGATTACCGGGGAGACCGGGATGCGGAAGGGTTTCAGCATTTCGTGGTCTACGCGAAGAAGGTGTTTTTTGCTAACGGGATACATCATCATTATTCCATGGAGAAGTTCGTGCCCGGTTTCACTTCCGGGTATTTCAAATCGTTGCTTCGGGAAGTGGGGGCGGAACAGATGTACGCGGAGTTGGAACGGGTGATTTTTGACCCGGAATACATGGCGAAACGGGTCGTGCTGGACGAGGGAAAGGACTTGGTTGAAGAGTCTGCCAATCATTATTACGAGAATGTAACCCAAGAGGAGGTCGAGAGTTATTACCGGGAGAAAAAGAAAGAGAATGAATTTGTTTCCTGGGGGTTAAATTCCACGTTAGTGCGTGATGGCCAGGGGCAGTTGCAGGAGCAGGTGTGGCATGTCGGTGGTAAATACGGGGAGACGATTCGTCATGTCGTTGAGAATTTACGAAAGGCTTCCGGATACGCTTGTAACGAGCATCAGAAAGAGGTGATGGACTTGTTGATCGAGTATTACGAGACGGGTGATCTGTCTTTGTTTGATCGTTATTCGATAGAGTGGGTGAAAGAAGTTGCCGCCCCGATTGATTTTATTAACGGTTTTATCGAGGTGTACGGTGATCCTTTGGCCTATAAAGCCAGTTGGGAGTCCGTGGTGCAGATCATGGACGAGGAGGCTTGCGAGCGAACCCGGAAACTGGCGGATAACGCCTTGTGGTTTGAGAAAAATGCTCCTATCGACGAACGCTTTAAGAAAAGTGAGGTCGTGGGGATCACGGCTCGGGTGGTGCAAGCTGCCATGTTGGGAGGTGATTGTCATCCGGCAACGCCGATAGGCATCAATTTACCGAATGCCGAGTGGATTAGGGAGCGTTACGGAAGTAAGTCGGTTACCCTGGATAATATCACGTATGCTTATGACCGGGTTTCTTTGAATTCGGGCGTGTTGGATGAATTTGCCTATTCGGACGAGGAGAAGGAATTGGTACGGAAGTACGGGTATATCGGGGGAAACGTGCATACTGATTTGCACGAATGCTTGGGGCATGGTTCCGGCAAGATGTTGCCGGGCGTGGGGCAGGAGGCTTTGAAAAATTACTATTCCACGATAGAGGAGGCACGGGCCGATTTGTTCGCTCTTTATTACGTGATGGACCCGAAACTGGTAGAATTGGGGGTAATACCCTCGTTGGAGGTGGCCAAAAGCGAGTATTGTAATTATATCCGTAACGGTTTGATGGTCCAATTGACACGGGTGAAGTTGGGTAATAACTTGGAGGAGTCGCATATGCGCAATCGTCAGTTGATAGCCTCTTGGGTGTACGAGCAAGGAAAAGAGGCAAATGTTATCGAGCGTGTCACCCGGGATGGGAAAACATATTTCACGATCCGGGATTACGAGGTCTTGCGTCAATTGTTCGGTAAATTATTGGCTGAAGTACAGCGGGTGAAATCGGAAGGTGATTTTGAAGGTGCCCGACGTTTGATCGAGAATTATGGTGTACGGGTTGATCCCGTGTTGCATCAGGAGGTTCTGGAACGTTACAAGAAGTTGAACGTGGCCCCTTACGCGGGTTTCGTTAACCCGAAGTACCGGCTTGTAGAGGAAGCGGGGAAGGTGGTAGATGTAAAAATAGAATACCCGACGGATTTTCTGGCACAAATGTTGGAATACGGGGAAAATCGTTCATAAGATTTCGAAATGATGTATATGTTACAATTCATGCTTGCTGCTATCGAGTTACCTATGACAGATCCGGTGTTGAAGTTTTTGTTGATACTGGTTATTATTCTGGCTGCACCGTTGTTGCTGAACAAGTTGAGGATTCCCCATTTGTTGGGATTGATTATTGCCGGGGCGATTATCGGACCGCATGGTTTTAACTTGATATCACGGGATAGTAGTATTATTCTTTCGGGAACAGCCGGGCTGTTGTATATCATGTTTCTGGCCGGGTTGGAAATTGATATGGGGGATTTCAAGAAGAATAAATGGAAGAGTCTGGCATTTGGAATATATACATTTTTGATATCCATGGCGTTGGGTATGTTGCTGGGGGTCTACGTGTTGAACTTTTCGGTGTTAACCTCGGCTTTATTGGCCAGTATGTTTGCATCCCACACGTTGATTGCCTATCCGATTATCAGTAAATTGGGGATAACGAAGAATAAAGCCGTGACGATTACGGTCGGAGGGACGATGGTTACCGACACGTTGGCTTTGTTGGTGCTGACGGTGGTGGTCGGGTTGGCTATGGGAAAGGTGGACGATATGTTTTATTATCGCTTGAGCGGGGCGATTATCGTGTATTTCCTGTTCGTGCTGATTGCTTTCCCGTTGATCGGGAGGTGGTTTTTCAAGCGGGTGGATGATAATATATCACAATATATTTTCGTGCTGGTGATGCTTTTTCTGGGGGCTTATTTGGCAGAGCTGGCAGGGTTGGAAGCTATTATCGGGGCTTTTATCGCCGGTATCGCGCTGAATCGGTTGATCCCGGGTACCTCTCCTTTAATGAACCGGGTGGAGTTCGTGGGGAATGCCATTTTTATCCCGTTCTTCCTGATCAGTGTCGGGATGTTGATTGATTACCGGGCTTTTTTCACGAGTTGGGATACGTTAAAAGTCGGTGGTTTGATGATCGTTGTCGCCACGATAGCGAAATACGTGTGCGCTTGGTTGACACAGAAGATATTCGGCATGTCGGATGATCAACGGTGGGTTATTTTCGGGTTGAACAGCGCGCACGCGGCGGCGACGCTGGCTGTGGTGACGGTCGGGTATAACGTGATCCTAGGGCAGACGCCGGACGGGGAGCCTATCCGCTTGTTGAACGAGAGCGTGTTGAACGGTTCGATCCTGATGGTGCTCGTGACGTGTACGATGGCCTCGTTTGCCGCCCAGAAGGGAGCGCATAATATCGCCATGGCAGATGGTCCGGAGGATAAGGAGGATGAAGAGGATCATAAAGAACGGATATTGATTCCCGTGTCGTACGAGGGAAACGTGTCGGAATTAGTTAATTTGAGTACGGCCATAAAGTCTAAAAAGAACAAATCGGGATTGTATGCCCTGAACGTGATTAATAACAAGGCATCGGATGAAAAGACGATCAAACAGGCGAAAAAGGTGTTGAACATGACAGTAACAACCGCGGCGGCAACGGATAACCTGGTGCATGACTTGTTGCGCTATGACTTGAACGTGGCAAACGCCATTATTAGCGTGATCCAGGAACAGGCAATTACGGATATGGTGTTGGGTTTACATCAGGGAAAAGGAATTTCGCCTTCTTTTCTGGGAAACATGACGGAAGGGATTCTGAACCAGAGTAACGTGACCACTTTTATTTATCGCCCGATGCAGCCGATGGCAACGATCAAGCGTCATTGGATCGTGGTGCCTGAAAACGCGGAGAAGGAGGTCGGGTTCCCCATGTGGGTGAATAAAATGTGGAATATCGCCTTGAACACGGGGGCGCAGTTGTTGTTCCACGCTTCGGAGGGAACGTTGGCTTACTTGAAGGAGTTGTACAAGAAACGTCCTATTGAGGCCGAGTTCACGTTGTTTGATGATTGGAATGATTTCCTGATTATCTTCCGGGAGATCAAGAGTGACGATATGTTGTGGATCGTGATGAGTCGTCGGGAACGCTTTTCTTATCACGCCAGCATGAGCCGTATCCCGGGTTACCTGAATAGTTATTTTCAGATGAATAATTTCGCGTTGATCTATCCGGTACAAGCGGGAGGGAAGAGTACGAAGTTTATGATATAGTATCAGGTTGCACAAAATTCACCCTCCCCATAAATAGGGAGGGTGAATTTTGTTTTTACCCGATTTTGAGGATGTGGTATTTCCCGGCGGATTCGTAACTTTGAGGTCGTGAAATATCATAAATAATTCTATAAACTAATGAATAAACTTGGTGGTGAATCGATTATTTCCAATATTTGTGGTAAAAATAAAGATATGAATTCACATCTTTTTTCTGCCGATATGAAACTGGCGGATGTTATTCATGCCGATTACTCTTTGTTACTGTTGTTGCATCGATTTGGTATGAACCTGGGTTTTGGAGATAAGACCGTGCGGGAGTGTTGCGAGGCGAGTCACGTCTCGTGCCCGTTGTTCCTAATGATTTGTAACGTGTACAGTAACGAGCAATATTTGCCGACAGGTAAGGAGATCGAGGCTATCGGGGCGGATGTCGATCAGTTGATATCTTATTTGAAAAATTCCCATACTTACTACTTGGAAAACCGGATGTACTCTATAGAGGAACAATTAAAGGAGATATCCGAGAGTTGCGAGCAACAGCATCAGCAGATACTGCACCTCTTCTTTACCGAGTACAAGAACGAGGTGATCCGGCATTTCGCTTACGAGGAGGAGACGGTTTTCCCGTATATTTCGAATATAGTGAAAGGTGTTCGCCCGGATAATTACGAGATCGGGGTCTTTCAGGAGAATCACAGTAATATAGATGATAAGCTGAACGATTTAAAGAATATCATCATGAAATATTTGCCGGGAGATGCCTTGTCAGATATGCGTATCCGGGTATTGTTCGGAATTTTTGCCCTGGAAGAGGATTTAAGTAAACATTCTTTGATCGAGGATAGAATACTCGTTCCTTTAGTAATGAAATTAGAGCAACGGTATGTCAAACAATAATAAATGCTATAAAATTGTTATTATTGAGCCGTCGATGATCATATCAACCGGGTTACGGAAATTGATTGAAACCAGGAAAGAGTTTGAAGTGGTGGCGGTGATCGCTGATTGTTATCATTGCCTGGATCGGATCAGTCATTTGAATCCGGATATTATAATCATAAACCCCTCGATAATAGAATTGAAGAAACGGCAACATCTGGAAGAGTTGTTCGATGGCGTGAAGGACACGGCTTTCGTGGCGCTTGTTTACCAGTATATTGATCCCGAAGTGTTGAAACAGTATCACACGACAATTGATATATCGGATGATGGCGACAAGATCGCGCAGAAGTTGTTCCATTCGATTGATGCGTTGACTACTTCCGGTGATTTGCTGGATAAGAATGAACTTTCGGAACGGGAGAAGGAGATTTTGATCTCCCTGGCGAAAGGAAAGATTAATAAAGAGATCGCTGACCAGCATCATATATCGGTGCATACCGTGATCACGCACCGGAAGAATATTATCCGGAAAACCGGGATAAAATCTGTTTCCGGGCTTACGGTGTACGCGATATTGAACAATCTCATTGATATTAATGAGGTGGAATGACAATTTTACTTGAAATATCCCTATTATTGGGGATTGCCGGTAAACTTGAATTTCTTGATCTTTGTAATGTTAATAATAATATGATTTTTTTCTTTTCAACGTAAGCCATTGAAAGAATTTTGCCAAAATAAGCTGCTGGAAACCCGGCAGCTTATTTAGTTTAATGGTTTTGGGTTGGCTCGATGTAAAACATGGATTCAGATTTGGTGAATCATTGATTAGCAAGGATGCTGAAAATGGGGTTTTATCGGTTCATCAGTTGGGCTCCTTTGTAAGCTATCGCGTATAGGATAAATGTCAGTAAAATTAACCCGGCGATGAACCATTGCCAACCGAAATGATCGAGAACGATCCCCGTTGCTGATCCCCAGATGCTGGAGCCCATGTAATAAAAGAGGAGGTATATGGAGATCGTGACCGAACGTTTCTGGAGGTTGTAATCGCTCACGATCCGGTTACAGATGACATGCACGACGAAGAAATTGAACGTGAAGATGGCTAACCCGAACGTGACGATCCAGAAATTGTTGACGTACAACAGGAGTAGGCCCGCTACCGAGAGGGCGATGATCGTTTTTAGTATCTTGAAATGATTGTATAAAGCGGTTAATTTTGCCGTGGCAATAGAACCGAACACGCCGAAAATGTACATCAGGTAAATGTAGTGTATCAGGTGTGGCGAGAAATTGAAGGGTTCTTTCACGAGGTAGAATCCCAGGTAGTTGTACAAGCTCACGAATATCCCTAACATGAGGGAGCCGATCAGGTAGAAAGGAATCAACTTCACGGACACGATAAGGTGTAAATTAGATATAATCAACGATTTGAAATTCTCTTTCTTGGGCTTGAAGTTCAGTGAACGGGGACTGAATATCAGGAATAATATGGCGAAAATGGCACATAACACGCCTATGGATACGGAGGCTATCTGCCAGGAGAAGGCCGTGCTGAGGTACGAGGATATCACTCGTCCTCCCATACCCCCGAGGGCGTTTCCGGCGATATATAGTCCCGTGATTTTTCCTTTATTCAGGGGGTGGACTTCCTCGGAAATATACGCTAGGGAGACGGAGGTAGCCCCGGAGAGCAAAAATCCCTTGAGGGCGCTCAGCGCTACCAGCAGGAAGAACGAGGGGGAGTAGGAGCAGATCACCGAGAACACGGATGAGGATAGGAGCGCGGCACTGATCAGTTTTTTCCTGGGGATAGAATCAGCCACGAACATGGCCGTGAATAAGCCGATGACCATTCCCAGTGTGGAAAATGATATGGCCAGGCTGCTGTAACTTGCCGATAGATCAAACTCTTGAGCCAAATCGGGTAGAAGAGGTTGAAAATAGTATAGTTGGGCAAAACAGGAGAATCCGGATAGAAAGACACAGATGGATATCTTGCGGTCTTTGGCGTTATTCTCCGGTTTTATTATTCCTTGATCTGTATTCATGATTTCTCGTTATCCTGTGCAAAAGTATACATTCTGAAAATAGGTTATCCTTCACGAGAGGATTTTTTCACTGGAAACTTTTTTCCACTCTTTCTCGTTAGAGTGAATATATTAGCAAACAATATTGTTGAACAGATAAATTCGAGAAAGATGATGAGAGGAAGGATTTTAATGGTGACGTTATGGATGGCGTCATTATTTGTTTTCGCGGCCTGCCACGATGATGATGACGACGATGACAAGGGGTACACGCCCGGGAAGAGTATCGTGGAGGCTTTTGAGGCTAAATACCCGAATGCCGTGTCGGTGAGTTGGGAGAAAAAAGGAGAGTACGAGAAAGCGGAGTTTCACCTGAACGGACAAGAGGTGGATGCTTGGTTTGCCCCCTCCGGGCAATGGATGATGAGCGAAACGGATATCTTGTTTAGCAACTTGCCTACCGAGGTGAAAACCGGGTTTAGCGGGAGTATCTATAGTTCGTGGAAAGTGGATGATGCTGATGTCTTGGAACGGTTAAATATGCCTACCGTGTATCGGTTGGATATCGAGAAAGGGACCGAAGAGATGGTGATCTATTTCAACGAGAAGGGAGAATTAGTAAGAGAAGTGAACGAGGAGGCTTCCACGTTACCTGCCGCGGTGAGTAGTTTTATCACGGGACAGTACCCGAAAGCCTTGGTGGTTAGCGTTGACCGGTGGCAGGATGGTTTGTTGGAAGTGGGTATTCTGGATGCCAGCCTGGTGAAAGAGGTGTTGTTCGATCGGGAGAATAATTGGATGAAGACTTCCTGGCCGGTGTTGGAGGCGAACGTTCCCCAGGTCGTGCTGGATGTTTTGAAGGGCGAGGCTTACAACAGTTTCTCGATCGCGAGCGTACAATATATAGAATACGCTTCCGGTAGCAACGTTTATCATTTCGTGTTACAGAAAGCGAATGCTATGGATATATCCGTGGAAATAGACCCGCAAGGGAACCTGGTTTTAGATTGATGTATATATGGTAAGACAGGTGACGGGAGCTCTTGAAAGCTCCCGTTTTTCGTGGGGTGTACGGTTGAAAAATTTATTTGAATGTGGTGGAACAAGATATCATTAATCTGCGTATGTTTGCGTAGTTTTATAACCGAAAAACAAAAAATGATAAAGGAGAGATTCTACGGAATCAGACAATTATGAAAACAAGTGTAAGCGATTTACCCCGATCGATGAATCAGGGAAATGAGTTCTTAATGTTACGGGAGAAGACGCACTGTGTGAGGATAGAGGGAGAGGGATTTGTCGTGCGCGAATGGCGATTCTCGGATTGCGATTCTTTAGCCGAGAATGCCAACAATGAGAAGATCTGGAATAATGTCATGGATCACTTTCCACATCCATACACGAAACAAGATGCTTTCGATTATATCAGCATGGTTCATGTTATGCCGGCTCCACCGATGCGGTTTGCCATTGAGGTAGACGGGAAAGCGGTTGGGAGTATCGGGTTCGGTTCCGAGGGCGATATTGAGCGGGTTACGGCCGAGATTGGGTACTGGCTAGGTGAACCCTACTGGGGACGGGGTATTATGCCTAAAGTCGTGGCTGCCGTTACCCGATACGCTTTTGAAACATTCGGGTACCAGAAATTGTACGCTTTGGTATTCGATTATAACCCGGGGTCTATGCGTGTGTTGGAAAAAGCGGGGTATCAATTGGAAGCCGTGCTACACAAGGCGGCCGTGAAAAACGGGAAGGTCATTGACTTTTATTATTACAGTATCATGAAAGAGGATTGATAAAAAAAGCGTGGCAGATGTTTTGAACTGCCACGCTTTTTTTATTATGATAGATATGTTATTTAATAATTTCGACAAGCACGCAACGATTCCATTCATCCTTATCGTAACGTGAGCTGACGCCTTTATGATCTGTAACAATGCGATTCTTGTTAATACCGTATTTGTTGATGAACATATCGGCAACTGCGTTTACCCGTCTTTCTGATATGGTCATGTTTGCTTTTTGAGTACCGCGTTTATCTGCGTATCCCGTTATACGGATGCGAACATCGGGATTCGCTTTCATGAATTGAGCCAGATTGTACACGCCGATTTCTTGGGTCGGGTCAATCTTGGAACTGTTGAACGCGAAGTTAATGGTGGTCGGTAATGCTTTAAATTCCACGTTGGTGGTGGGAACTTCTTGTTTCACGACTTTCACGATAGTATCCGGTGTCCGGCTTAACAATTCCTTGATTTGTGCCTGTTGTGCTTTCGTCAGATCCTGAAGCTCCGCGTATTGTTTTTGGCTGACAGCTTTTTGGAAAGAGCGATTTTTGAATCTGAAAGTAACACCCACGCTTAACCCGGTGATACCGTCATTCGGGAATCCTCCCCGGGTAACAAGGTCGTCATCCAGGATGATACCGGAATATTCCAAATTCAAATCAAAACGTTGTGACAAACGGAAACGAGCTTGAATTCCCGCGTTAATCGTGAACGATTGGTCGCTTCCGATGAATGCACCCCCGATTCCGGCAAATGGAACCAAGTCAAAACAACGATTTTCTTTGTATTGTCCGAAGAAATTCAACAGGCCGAACATGAAATCTCCGTGAACAGCCCCATAGTGTTTATGCAACATGGTTTTGCCGTTATTTTGGAATCCATGTAGAGCTCCGCCTAAACCTTGAACTCTCACTCCCCACCAAGGGGTAAACCATTTACCTACAGATAATGCCGGCATGAAGGTCAGTCTGTCCCCGAATTTAGCATCGGTTGAACCTTCAGCGTAAAGTGTTTGTGCTCCTAAATTCAGAGAAACAAACCAGTTATCCCAAAAGTTGTTCGTTTCAAATGAAGTTTTGTAACCAGGTAAATTTTTTTCTTGATTATATTGCGCAAATGTAGAAATGTGCAACATGATCATCAATGCGAATAAAATGTTTTTTTTCATTTTAAAATAGTTAAAGTGTTTATTTTGATAACATATCTCATTTTTAAAATTGAGAAAAACGGTGCAAAAATAAAATAAATTTACGATTTAATGTGTTTTTCGAAGCGTGTTGTGTGATTTTATTTGTGGCTTCATGGCTTTTGATTATTGTTTTTGTCTCTACGTAGTGATGTTATTGATGTTTGTTAAATTTTGTTCTTTATGGGTGTAAATGTGATTTTATTTATTGTTGGTGAAGTAAGATTTATGGTACCGGGGATTAAAAAATAGATTATAATGGTGTATTCTTGTCATATATTTATTGACTCGATGGCTTTAATCGTTATATTGGTAGAATATTTTGAGCGCGTGTATGTTAAATCTTCTATACGGGCTTGTATATTCAAATGTATGTTTATATATTTGTGTATTCTAAAAAGAGAAATTATGGATACAGAGTGTTTTACAAGGGAAGAGTTAGAGAAGCTGGCTTACGTGCTGAAAGCGGTGGCGCACCCGAACCGGTTGAAGATTATTTGCCTGTTGTCGAAGAACGGGGAGATGAGCGTGTCGGATATATGTGACCGGATGGGATGCAGCCAGGCGTTGATCTCGCATCACCTGACCGATATGCAGGCGAAGGGGATTTTGTTGATCCGCCGGGAAGGGCGTAACGCTTTTTATAGCATGGCGAGTGACCACGTGACGGAAGCCATGCGGTGCATGATGAAATGCACGAAGTGAGTTCGTCCGGTCGGTACGGAGCCCACGTTAATGCTGTTTAAACAGGGAAAATTGCCGTGGGATAATAGCGGGGTCGTGCGGGCTGCGCGATCACTGGAAATCATTGAAATATATATATAAACCCCTAAAATTTAAGCGTGTATGAAATATTTGATAGTCGGAGGTGTGGCGGGAGGAGCTTCTACGGCCGCCCGTTTGCGTAGGCTCGATGAGAACGCGGAAATAATTATGTTCGAGAGAGGTGAATACATCTCTTATGCCAATTGTGGTTTACCTTATTATATCGGGGAGTTGATCTACGAGCGGGAGAAGCTGTTCGTGCAAACCCCGGAGAGTTTCGCGGCCCGTTTTAACATAGAGGCCCGCGTGTGTTCGGAAGTGGAGCGGGTTGATACGGGAAAGAAAGTGATCACGGTGCGTGATCTGGCGTCGGGGCGAGTTTACGAGGAAGCGTATGATAAATTAGTCTTGTCACCGGGGGCCGCGCCCGTGCGTCCGCCTTTGGAGGGTATTGACACGGAAGGGATTTTCACGTTGCGTAACGTGAACGATACCGATCGGGTGAAGGAGTATATCGAGGATCACGACGTGAAACGGGCGTTGATCGTGGGGGCCGGGTTTATCGGTTTGGAAATGGCCGAGAACCTGCACGAGTACGGGATCAAGGTGTCGGTAGTGGAAATGGCCGACCAGGTCATGACCCCGGTGGATTATGAAATCGCTTCGGTGGTGCACCAGCACTTCAAGTCGAAGGGTGTCGGCCTTCATTTGCAAGAAGCCGTGACGGCGTTTCGCCCGGTGGAAGGGGGAATTGACGTGGTGTTACGAAGTGGGCTGGTGACGCGGGTTGATATGGTGTTGCTCTCTATCGGGGTACGTCCGGACGTGAAATTGGCCCGGGAGGCGGGTTTGGAGATCGGGGAGACGGGGGGAATCAAGGTGAACGAGTACATGCAGACTTCCCACCCGGATGTTTACGCCGTGGGGGATGCCGTCGAGTTCCCGAATCCCGTGAGCGGCCGTCCGGCGTTGGCTTTCCTGGCGGGTCCGGCGAACAAGCAGGGACGTATCTGTGCCGACAACGTGGCTTGCGGTAATCATCAAAAGTATAAAGGTTCGATCAACACGGCCATCGCCAAGGTGTTCGATTTGACGGTAGGGGCTGCCGGGTTGTCGGCGAAGATGCTGGATCGGTTGCAGATTCCTTACCGGGAGGCGATCGTGCACGGGGCTTCTCACGCCGGGTATTACCCGGGAGCTGTCATGATGGATATAAAGATTAATTTCTCGCCCGAAGACGGTCGGTTGCTCGGGGCCCAGGCCGTGGGGGTCGACGGGGTGGATAAACGCCTGGAAATGATGTCGGCCGTGATCCGGGGAGGCGGGACGATTTACGATCTGATGGAGTTGGAGCAGGCTTACGCCCCTCCTTATTCCTCGGCTAAAGACCCGGTGAACATGGCGGGATTCGTGGCGGACAACATGTTGAGCGGGAAGGTGAAGGTGATGAGTTGGCGGGAGTTGCGGGCCACGGATCGTTCCGGCGTGATGTTGGTCGACGTGCGGAGTGCCGAGGAGTTCGCGATGGGAAGTATAGAAGGAGCCGTGAATATACCCTTGGACGGTTCCCGGGCGGAGTTCCGGAATCTCCCGAAGGACCGGACGATTGTCGTGTTCTGTGCTATCGGGTTGCGCGGTTATATCGCGGCCCGGGTGTTGATGCAACTCGGTTACGAGGTGGTGAACCTGAACGGGGGATATCGTACCTACGCGACGGCTATGGCCGAGCAGGGCAATCCCTTGAAGTACGCGGAGCCGGAGAAACCCGTGGAGGTGAAGGCCCCCGGGAAGGTGGAGGAAAAGAAATCCATCGCGATAGATGCCTGCGGTTTGCAATGTCCGGGACCCGTGTTGAAATTGAAAAGCGGGATGGAACAGTTACAGGCGGGAGAACGTCTGGAAATCAAGGTGACGGATCAGGGATTTTCCCGGGACGTGGCTTCGTGGGCGAAGATGACGGGTAATCAGTTGGTTGACGTGAAGGAGGAGAAGGGTATTATTACCGCGATATTGGAAAAAGGGGGTGGAGCTTGTCCGGTTGCCGGGGGGAAGCCGTCTAATAACAAGACGTTGATCGTGTTCAGTGACGATCTGGACAAGGCGTTAGCTTCTTTCGTGATTGCCAACGGGGCTGCCTCAACGGGGCGGAAGGTGACGATGTTCTTTACCTTCTGGGGGTTGAACGTGATCAAGAAAGAACGTCCCGGTGCCGTGAAGAAGGACGCCATGGGTAAGATGTTCGGGATGATGTTGCCGTCGGGAAGTCGCGAGTTATCCCTGTCGAAGATGAATATGATGGGGATAGGCTCCCGGATGATGCGGAAGATCATGCGGGATAAACGGATTGATTCGCTGGAAAGCCTGATCGAGCAGGCGAAAGCCAACGGGGTCGAGTTTATCGCTTGCCAGATGTCGATGGACGTGATGGGGATCACGAGGGAAGAGTTGATTGACGGGGTGAATGTCGGGGGCGTGGCGACCTATCTCGAACGAGCCGAGGAGGCGAACGTGAATTTGTTCGTGTAGATAAAAGGGCGTGTTTTAACGAGTTCGCTTCTCGTTCAATCCGGCCTTCGGCCAAGTGAACTTGAAGCGGTCTCGAACCGCCTCTCATCCGGCATCCAGGGAACGAGTTTCGTCCCGAATAACGCCGTGTACGTGACCGGGCGCTGGGAGGCTGACCTTACCACACCCGCCCGGATTTTCTCCACCCTTTTTTGTAGTAGTTTTCGCTCAGGTGATTGACCATGACTCCTTTCGAGGTGCTGGCGTGGGCGAAGTAACCGTTTTTAAGGTAGATGCCCACGTGGTTAAGCGTTCTTTTCTTTCTCTTTGAAAAGTTGAAGAACACGAGATCGCCCGGTTTTAACCGGCCTTTCCCGACGCGTTGGCAGTCTTTGTTATAGATGTTCACGACCGTGCGCTGTAAGGATTTGTGGTACACGTTCTTGTACACGGCCCCCACGAATCCCGAACAATCGGCCCCGGTGCGGGTCGTTCCCCCGTAACGGTAGGGTGTGCCCAGCCAACGACTGACTTCTTCCAGCAGGGGAAGGTCGTCTTTCCGGTGAACGGTGAATCCCAGTTTGCGGGACAGTTGTTCCGTCTTGCTCTTTTGAAGGGCGAGTTGTTTTGACGAGCCGCAGGACGAAAGCGCCAACGCTAGCAGGAGCAGTCCGGGATATAGTATTTTAGATTTAAACATGTTGAAATTGTTACAGGTTACAAGTTACAGGTTACAAGTACGATAATGACACGCTGGTTCACCCGGGACACGACTTGTAACTCGCGAATAAACAGCGTTTATCGCCGTTTACCTTGCAAAGGTAGGAATAAAAAGTGATATTCGGAAAGTAACGTGACCTGTTTCTCGTTTATCGCCCCGCTTGGTGTAAAGTTGGACTATTCTTGAGGGGTTTAGCTATTTATACTCCTTTAACATTTCTCGACCTCTTCTCAACCTGTTATAGACAGGTGGAGAACAGGTGGGGAACAGGTGGAGAACAGGTGGGGAAGGAAGAGGTCAAGAGTTGTTGACGGGTGGTTGAAAACTCATTCTCCCGTGTCGGGATGGCGGTTTGCCGTGGAAATGGCTCCCCGCGACGTTACCGGGAATGTATCGTTTGATCGAGTTCTTCGAGTTTTAATAGATGTAATTTTGTCTGTTTAACAGTTAAATATTTGCACCCCTTTTCTCGTTCCAATATCGCGATGTTGTGGTGATCTCGTGCCGGTCACGATCGTGCCGTTTCTCGCGCGGGACACGAGTTACAAAGACGCGTGATTTCACGGGGGATTTTTCTTTTTTTTATATTTTCGCGTGTTGTTCGGTGTTAAGAAAAGTCCGGAATGCTTGCAACATGTTACACGATTAAAACGTTAAGTAACTGATGAATTATTTAGCACATATATTTCTTTCGGGGAAAAACCGGGAGATTCAAATCGGGAACTTTGTCGGGGATGCCGTTAAAGGCCGTGCCTATGATGATTATCCCCCGGCTTTTCGCGAGGGAATCCTGTTGCACCGGGCGATAGACGATTACACGGATCATCATCCCCTGGTGAAGGAGGCGGTGAGCCTGTCGCGGGAGGAGTTCGGGCGTTACGCGGGTGTGTTGACGGATATCTATTTTGACCATTTCCTGGCGGTGGGGTTCCGGGAGTATTCCGGCCGGTCGTTGCGATCGTTCGCTCTCGGTTTTTACGGGGGACTGGTGCTGAATTATCGTCATCTGCCGGAACGTTTCAAGGGATTCTTGTGGCATTTTATTTTAACCAACCGGCTGGTGCGTTACGCCTCGGTTCCCGGGATTCGGCGTTCCCTGGAGATTATGGTGGAGTACAAGCATCTGGGCGTTGACCCGGAACGGGCGATTCGTTTCCTGGAGGAGAACCGGGGGAGGTTGAAGGATTTGTTCGAGCGTTTCCTGCCTGACGTGCGGGAAATGTGCCGGGAGAAGTTGGCGGAGGATTTAAATTGTTGATTATTAATATAAATTTAGGTGTATGGAAGAATTAATTACAACCCCTTCTAGTGTATCACTAGACACGTTTTTAAGTAAGATGATTGATCTCGGTATATCGGCCGGTTCAAAGATTTTATTGGCAATTGTCGTGTTTATCGTGGGACGTTGGATCGTTCGGCGATTAAATAAATTACTGGCAAGGATCCTGGAGAGGCGACACGTGGAGGCTTCGCTGTCTACTTTCGTGAAGAGCCTGGTGAGTATCACGTTAACCCTGTTGTTGATTATCATCGTGATCGGGGTGCTGGGAATCGAGACTAGCTCGTTTATCGCGCTCTTCGCGTCGGCCGGTGTCGCTATCGGTATGGCGTTGAGCGGCACGTTGCAGAATTTTGCCGGGGGCGTGATGATCCTGTTGTTTAAACCTTTCAAGGTGGGCGACACGATCGAGGCGCAGGGACAGAGCGGTACGGTAAGAGAGATACAGATATTCAACACGATTCTGGCTACCCCGGATAACAAGATTATCATTATCCCGAATGGCGGTTTGTCTACCGGGATGATGAAGAACTTTTCAAAGGAGGCTACCCGTCGCGTGGACTGGGAGTTCGGGATCGCTTACGGGGATGACTACACGAAAGCGAAGAAGGTGATCGCTCGTTTGTTGGACGCTGATTCGCGGGTGTTGAAGGACCCGGCTTATTTTATCGCGTTGACTTCTCTCGGCGCGAGTTCCGTGAATATCGTGGTTCGCGCGTGGGTTAATTCCGGGGATTACTGGGGCGTGTATTTCGACATGAACGAGAAAGTTTACAAGACTTTTGCCGAAGAGGATCTTAACATTCCGTTCCCGCAGATGGATGTGCACGTGATATCGAAACAATAGTTTCGCTGTTACAGGTTACAAGTTGAGATAAATTTTATGGATAAGAGGGGGAGAGCATTCTGTTGAGGTTGTTTGAAAAGTTAATTTACATAGAACTACCACCCCTGGCCCCTCCTTACACGGGAGGGGAAACTGCTTGGTAATTCCCCTTTCCCCTAATACGGGAGGGAAACCGTATGGTAATCAACTCTCCCCCTGTGTAAGGGGGAGTCGGAGGGGGTGGTGATTTTGTCGGGAAGAGACTTTTTCAGGCAACCTCTTGGAATGATAAAAACTTAAAGTTTAAAGTCTAGAATTTAGAGTTTAAAGTGAAAAAGCGTTAGCTTCGCGTGCTAGGAATCATAAATTTTAAATTATCATGCGGCTTCTTTGGTTGGACTTGAATTCTTCGTACGCTCATTCTTCGTTGGCTCTTCCGGCTATCCACGCCCAGGTGGAAGGGAGGGAAGGAGGTGTGGAATGGGCGAAAGTGGCGGCCACGATTAATTCGAACGTGGGGAGTGTCGTGGCGGAGATCGTGGCGGCAAAACCTGACGTGCTGGCGGCGACGGCTTGGTTGTTCACGCATGAAGTGTTGTTGAAAATCACGTGGCGGGTGAAGGCTTTGTTACCGGGATGCACGATTATATTCGGGGGACCCGAAATGCTGGGGGATAACGAGGAGTATTTGCGCCGTAATCGTCACGTGGCATGCGTGTTCAGGGGAGAGGGAGAAGTGGGGTTTCACGAGTGGTTGCGACGCTATGATTGCCCGTCGAGGTGGGAGGAGGTGACCGGATTGTGCTGGCTGGACGCGGGGGGCGTGTACCATGACGGGGGATTGGCCCGGGTCATGGAGTTCGACCGGTTGGAAATCCCGGAGAGAAGTCGTTTTTTTGACTGGACGAAGCCATTCGTGCAACTGGAGACGACGAGGGGATGTTTTAACACCTGTGCTTTTTGCGTGAGCGGCGCGGAGAAACCCGTGCGGGCGTTGTCCGTGGAGCGTATCCGGGAACGTTTGAGGGTTATCCGGGAGCATGGAATACGGGATATCCGTTTGCTGGATCGTACTTTTAACGGGTCGTCCGGTCGTGCTATCCGCCTGTTGGAGTTGTTCCGGGAGTTCGCGCCGGGGATGCGCTTTCACCTGGAGATACACCCGGCGTTGCTTTCCGATGAGGTGAAGGCCCTGTTGCGGGAGTTGCCCGCGGGGTTGTTACACCTGGAGGCCGGTATACAAAGCCTGAACGAAGAGGTTTTGCAGGCTTGTCGGCGGGTGGGCGATTTGCAGGCGGCTTTGGAGGGATTGCGTTACCTGGCGGCTTTGCCTAATCTTGTCGTTCATGCCGACCTGATCGCGGGGTTGCCGCTCTACTCGTTACGACAGATGATCGAGGATGTACGGGTGTTGTCGTCTTTCGGGACGGGCGAGATCCAGTTGGAATTGTTGAAGTTGCTACCGGGTACGGCAATGCGCGCGGAGGCGGGGAAGTCGGGGATTGTCTATTCCCCGGACGTGCCTTACGAGGTGTTACGGACCCCGGCGATGTCTGTCGAGGATTTGCGACAGGCTCGTTTGTTGTCTCGCTTGATAGATGGTTTTTATAACGCCTTGGCATGGCAGGAGGTCACGCGGAACCTGATCGGGTATGACGAGCGTTTTTTGCCGGACTTTTTGAGCTGGTTGGAGGAGCGTGATTTATTGGAGCAACCGCTTAGTTTGGAGCGACGCGGGGCGTTATTGTACGAGTTTTGCGAGCGTCGTTACCCGATGTTCCTGACCGCGATATCCGTGGCGTGGATTGTTGCCGGTATTCCTTTCGCTAAAGAGCCTGGCAAGCGGTTGAAACCTTGGAACGGGGAGATCCCGTCGGGCGTGAGCGTCGTGACCGGGAAGTACGAGAGCATCATGCGGGTATATTACCTGGCCGGGGATGGCGAGGAATACTGGTTCGGGTTTGACCGGGGCAGGTCGGCTTCCCGTCCGCTGTACGTTTCGAGGCGACGGGGTTAATCGAGTTGTAATCCGTTATTTGTGAGTGCTTAACCCGTTGTTTTTATTTTCATTTGCATCCAACCAGTTGTTGATCATCCCGCGTCCTTGGCGGGTGATGATGGATTCGGGGTGAAATTGCACGCCGTGGATGGGCAGGGTTTCGTGATAGAATGACATGATATGTCCCTCCTCGTCGAGCGCGCTTACTTTGAGGCTTGCCGGGAGCGTGTTCGGGTTGATGATCCAAGAGTGATAACGCCCCACTTGCACGGGGTACGTCATGCCCCGGTAGAGGATATCACCCCGGTCAACGATGGTGAGGGGGCTTTCGTGGCCGTGTTTCGGGTGTGAAAGTTGTTGCAGTCGTGCCCCGAAACATTCGGCAATGGCCTGGTGTCCGAGACACACGCCGAGGATGGAATGGGTCTCTTTGCAACGGTCGATTAGCGGCAGGAGGTCTCCGGCTTCCGAGGGGATACCCGGTCCCGGGGATAGTAATAGTTTGTCGTAACGGTCGAGCGTGGAGAAGTCTATCCGGTCATTGTAAACGATGTCGAACTGGCAGTCTTTATTTTCCCTGAGAATCTGCACGAGATTGTAGACAAACGAGTCGTGATTGTCGATGACGAGTACGCGTTTTGATTTTGAATTCTCCATTTCCTGATATTCTTAGTAAACTTTATGGATCGCGAAAGTAGGAAATCGGGAGGAAAAAACTACCTTTGGGTGTTGTGTTTTCACGGGAGCGTGCGTTTCCCGGAAGTTTCATGTCGCGGGAAGAGGGGGTTCCGGGGGAGGAATTCGAGCGTTCGGGAGGTGTAACATGATAAGATACAGCGTGTAATTAACTTGTAATTATGGTAAAGAGTAAAAATTGGTTTTCCCTGTTTTTCACGAATTATCTGGGTGTTTTGAATGATAATTTCCTGAAAACATTGGCGTGCTTCATTTGTATCGCGTGGGTGGGAAAGGATAACGAGTCCATGGTTGTAACCCTGGCGTCGGCCGCGTTAGTGATTCCCTATTTGTTGTTTTCCCCGTTGGCCGGTCGGCTGGCGAAGATTTACAAGAAGCGTAAGATCGTGGTTTGGGCGAAGTTTGCCGAGATGTTGATCATGCTGGTGGCCACGGCGGGATTCCTGCTGCATTCGACGGGGTTGGTGTTGGGATCAATATTGTTGATGGGGTTACAAAGTGCCTTGTTTTCGCCTTCGAAGTACGGGTTGATCCGGGATATCGGGGGGGAGGAAGGGATTTCTTTCGGTTCGGGGGCGATGGAGATGTTCGCTTTCGTGGGGATCCTGACGGGTACGTTGATGGCGGCTTTCTTGTCGGAGAGCGTAACGATTCCCGTGTTGTGCGTGATCCTTTTCGGGGTGGCCCTGTTGGGATGGCTATCGAGCCTGACGATCCGGGCGAACGAGAGCGAGCCGCTGAAAGAGAGTCACGAGACGTTGAATCCCGTGAAGTTCGTGAAGGATATGTTCGCACGGGCGTTGGCGTTTAAGGGGTTGAACTTGGTGGTGGTAGGGCTTGCCACGTTCTGGTTTATCGGTTCGATGATCCAGATGGTGCTTATCGTTTACTGTCGCTCGGATCTGGGGATGAGCGATTCGGAAACGGGTATCGTGATGTCCCTGGCCGCGATAGGTATCGGGGCGGGGTGTTACCTGGCGGGCGTGTTGTCCCATCATGACGTGGAGTTGGGGCTGGTTCCGTGCGGGGGAATCACGACGGGATTGACGTTGCTGGCTATTTTCGTTTTTGATGCTCACGGAATCACGTTTGGCGTGCTGGTGTTCTTGGCGGCCTTTTTCAGTGGCATGTTCAAGGTTCCGCTGGACGCGTGGATTCAGGCGCACGTGAAGGGGCGGGAACTGGGCGATATGCTGGCCTACTCGAACCTGATCACGTTTTTGTTCATGCTGTTGGCCTCGGGATGTTTCGGGGGTATCGAGATGTTTTTTGACACGAAATACGTGTTTATTTTCCTTGCCGTGTTGACTTTTGCCATCACGATCGTGCTGTTCACGTGCGTGGAGGAGGTGAGGGAAAGGTTTAGGAAGTTAAAAACTAAAAGATGAAATTATTGAATTTCTAAATTCATATCGTTGTGTATAAGAAGGTATTGGCAGCTATTTATAGAGTGATGTTAAGTGCCCGTTACCGGGTGCGGCTGGAAGGGGTGGAATTGTTACGGGAGCAACGGGCGACGTTGTTTTTGCCGAATCATCAGGCTTCCGTTGACCCGCAGATTGTTTGCGCGGAGTTATTGCGTTACGTGGATGTATCACCATTGGTGACGGAGGGGTATTTCAGGATTCCCGTGGTTGCCCAAGTGTTGCACTTGATGCATGCCGTGCGGGTTCCCGACCTGGAGAAGAGCCGCCGTGACGTGGCGGTGGTGGCCGGTTTGAGCCAGGTGGTGGTGGAGGCTCTGGCGGCGGGGCATAACGTGTTGCTTTATCCCGCGGGACAGTTGACGAATAGCGGGTTGGAACGCGTGGGGAACAAGCAGGGGGCTTGGCAGGTGTGTCACCAGTTGCCGGAAGGGGTGCGCGTGGTAGGTATGCGTGTCCGGGGATTGTGGGGAAGCATGTGGTCGAGGGCGAAGACGGGGCGTTCTCCCAATTTCGCGTGGACTTATTTGAAGGGTATTTTCTACGTGCTGGCGAATTTGATATTTTTCGTGCCCCGGCGTGACGTGACGATTACTTTCGAGGATATTACGGCCGACGCGGTACGTTACGCGGGGGAGGGACGTCAACCGTTCAATCGTTTTTTGGAGAGTTTTTATAATGCCGCGGGGGAGGAAAAACTTTTGTTTTTAAAACATTTTTTTTACGTGCCGGGGCGACGGGATTGATCGCCGGGTTGTTTTTTATATGTGGTTATGATAGTAGCAAGGGAAGTCAGGGAGTGCATGAATGAGGCGGGTGCCCGGCGAGAGCCTTTCTTGTTCGGGGTAGATTTCGAGTTGTCGGAAGGTTTTTTTATTGCCGATCCGTTGAATCAACAGGAGATATTGTTCGAGGCCGGGGGTGTGACGAATGTTCCCCGTCAGGAGTGTACCGGGGAGGGATTGCCCGGGAAGGTATTTTGTCCTCTTCCGGTGGATTACGAGGTTTACCGGGGGAAATTCGACACGGTACGGCAGGGGTTGGCTCGCGGCGATTCGTTTTTACTGAACTTGACGGTCGCGACGGAACTGGAGATGAGCTGGACGTTGGAGGAGATTTTTCATCGTGCCCGTTCGCCTTATCGTTTACTGGTGCCGGGGCGTTTTGTTTGTTTCTCGCCGGAGATATTCGTGCGGGTCGGGAACGGGGAGATTTCGTCTTTCCCGATGAAGGGGACGATCGACGCCAGCGTGCCGGATGCCGAACGGGTGATCTTGGAGGATTACAAGGAACGTTCGGAACACAACACGATTGTTGATTTGATTCGTAATGATCTGAACCGGGTCTCGGAAAGGGTTGACGTGCGGCGTTTCCGTTATATTGACCGGTTGCGGGTGAGCCGGGGCGAGATCTTGCAAGTGAGTTCGGAGGTGGTCGGGCGATTGGCTGGTGATTATAAATCCCGTCTGGGGGATATCGTGTTCGGGATGTTGCCCGCGGGGTCTATCTCTGGGGCCCCGAAGCCTTCCACGCTGGATATTATTTCCCGGGCAGAGAGGGAACCGAGGGGATTTTACACGGGCGTGTTCGGGTATTTTGACGGTGAACGCTTGGATTCGGCGGTTATGATTCGTTATATCGAGAGACGTGATGGACGGTACTATTTTCGTAGTGGCGGCGGGATCACGATTAATAGTGATTGTCGCTCGGAATACGAGGAGGTGCTGGCAAAAGTGTATTTACCATTCAAGAGTTAGACGCGGGATGTTTGTAGAGACGATTAAAGTGTTGAACGGGTGTTTTTATAATCTGGAATACCATGAAAAGAGGGCCCGTGAAACGGCGATGGCCTGTTTCGGTCGGCGGTTGTCATGGGATACGGCGAGTATGGTCGTGCCGGAAGAGGCGCGTGTCGGGTTGGTGAAGTGTCGGGTTGTTTACGACACGGGAATCCGGGAGGTTACTTTTCAGCCTTACGTGATGAGAAAGATCGGGAGTTTGCGTCTCGTGGACGGCGGGAATATTGATTATCGCTACAAGGCAACGGATCGTTCCGCGCTCACCGCTTTGCTGGATCAACGGGCGGGATGTGATGATATCCTGATAGTGCGTGACGGGAGGATTACCGATACTTCTTTTTCTAACGTGGTTTTCGAGGACGCGGGGGGCGGTTTGTACACGCCGGATACTTGTTTGCTGAAAGGCACGCGCCGGGAGAGTCTGTTGGATGCCGGGATCATTCGAGAATGCCCGATTACCGTGGATGATATTCGTCGTTTCCGGAAGGTGTTGTTGGTGAACGCCATGATCGGTTTGGAGGATGGAGTCGGGGTTTTGACGGGGAAAATTATATAGATTAATCGTGACGGAAAGCGTTTGAAAGGATAGTTTGTTGTTGAAAATGCAACTATTTCACGTTTTAATTTGCATTTAGAGTAACTATTTTGTATGTTTGCCAACATTATAAATATTAATAATAGAGGTGATCGTTGCGAGTTGCGTAGCCTTAAAGTGTGGCTGATGTTGTCGTGAATTTGACGATGATATTTAATGATGTTTACAAATACCCGGTGGTTTATCCACCGGGTGTATTTTTTATGTCTCGCGTACACGAAAAGATACACGTCTATGGACATGTATCAGGAGTAAAAATGCCGGGGAATCACGAGAGGTTCGTTCCCCGGTAAGTCATGTCGGGTATGGTTAGGAGCATGACGTGTTAAAGGATCGTTCTTTGTCATCTTTTAGAGAAAGAAGGGGATCAAATAAAAGGTGTTTTTGAGTGTAATTACGATGAAAATAAGGTTATTCCTGTTTGTAATAGATTCTCTTGCTGGCTTTGAACGTGAGTTCCGTGTTGTCGCTGTTGACAAACGCCTCGCTCGTGAAGTTGGTAAGCGGGTTGTTGGTGAACTGGATATAGTCGTCGCGTAGAAGATGCCATGTTCCGGTCGCGGAGCGAGTGTTGTTTGCGCTCAGGTTGTAAATACTGAACGTGTAGGTGTAATCGGGATGCAGGGTGAAGGTGAAACGCTCGGAAGGCTTGATGTTGTTGGGTACGTAGGTAATATAATCTCCCGTGAGTGAGCGGGCGATGGTCGTGTTCGTGCGGGGTTGCAGGCTAACGATCCGGGTGATGGTGAGGATTAAGCCGGGATTTTGTTCAACTTCATCGGTTGGTGTCAGGCGACCATATAACCGGGCGATAGCTGTTTCATTGGCGGGTAATTTCAAGGTGGAGTATTCCTTGGCCAGTTGCGAGGCGAGTGTCCCGTTGCTGATCGTGAGGATGGTACCCGTGGCGTTGTCTTTTAGCGTGGCGTTGCCCTGGTGATCCCGGTATTCCCCGGCGAAGTAGTAATCTGTCGCGGAGATAGGGGGTGCCGCGAAGGTGCTGTCCGCGGTAGTGGTCTGGTTGTTTTTCGTTTTATTGTTACACCCGCCGATAACGAGGGCGAGTAGTGATAATGCTAGTAGTACGTGCGTGTTCATATTCTTTCGTTTAGTTACACGTTTAACGAGAAGAATACCAATAAAGTTTATAAACTTTTGACTCAACGGGCGAAGGCGTGTTTACGCGTTTGCCCTAATCTTACACGAGTTTCATTTTTTCAAGTAGTATGGAGGCATTCATGTTCTGGCTGACACCGGGTTTTAGCTTGTAATCGTAAATGATGTCATCATCCGTGTGGGTGATTTCAAAACAACGGTTGAAATAGTTGTCGGGTAGCGTGTCGGCAAGGCCGCCTAGTTCGAGGTCGTGCGTGGCGACAAGCCCGGCGATGGGTAACGTGAGTAGTTTCTGGAGGAAACGACGGGAACCGTTCAGTTTATCCCGCGAGTTGGTTCCTTTTAATATCTCGTCGAGGATGATGAAGAGGCGTTCCTCGCGTCGGGCCATGTCGACGAGTTGTTGCAGGCGAAGCAGTTCGGCGTGGAAATAAGAGGTTCCCTTGGCCAGGTTGTCGACGGTGCGCATGCTGGTGAATATACCCGTGGGCTGAAATTCGAAGGTTTTGGCACAAACGACGGCACCGCAGGAGGCCAGCACGAGGTTCACCCCGATAGCACGTAAGAAGGTTGATTTTCCCGCCATGTTGGCACCCGTGATAATATAAAATTCGTGAAGCCGGGCGATCTCGAAGTCATTGGTGATACATTCATTCACGGGTAGGAGGGGATGACCGATAGCCGTACCTTTCAGAATCAGGTTATTGCCTGGGGTGGGAGTCACGAAAGTCGGGTGGTTGTACTTGTAGTTGGCAAGGCTGACGAAAGCATCTAGCTCGCTCGTGATTTCAATCCATGCGGGGATGGCGTCGGCATAACGACGTTTCCACGCGACAAGGCGTTGGATAAGATGTAATTCCCGCATGAAAAGACCGTTCATGAACAAGGCGACAACGACATTCGTGCGTTGGTCGAAACTTTCTTGTATTTGATGTAACGAGCGTAAGGCCACGTGAGCATCACGGGTTCCGTTGAAAAGTTGAGCGTGGAATGCCTGTAATCGAGTGGACGTGCTGGCGAAAGTGGAAAAGTGCCCGATGAGTTCGTAGAGATTACTGAACGAGCGGGTGAATTCGTCAAGCCGGGCATGAGTCTGCAAGGTCTTTTTAGCGGGTAGATAGCAACAAAAAAGCGACAGGATGGAGAGGAATAACGGGATATTCGAACCGATCACGGAGAATATGAACAACATCCATGCCGAGACCGTGATCGCCGGTAGAATGTACAGGAAAGGGCCAGTCCAGCGGGGAAGAGATATTTGTTCCTGTTGCCAGCATTCGACCTGTTGCATGGCGAAACGGGTGATGCGCTGGCTGTTTCCCTTGGCCCGGAAGATATGGCACCACTCCGGGTTGTCGGCAAGTTCACGGATCGCTTGCTGGCGTTCGATGATCGCTTGTTCGGATTTTAACGGGTTTAGTAGCCATTGACACAATTCCTCTTTCCCGTGGGGCGTGACCGTGCGGTTGACGGATTGGAAAAGGGAGTCTTCCCCGAAGATATCAAGGTCATGAGCGTAGGGGTGAGACGGGTCCTTGTATTCTTCTCCTGTCGGGAGGTTCTTGAAGTTACCCGCGAGGTATTCTAGTTCCACGCGTGAGCATTCTTCCTGTTTTTTCAGAAAGGAGATGGTTTTTAATAGTTTGGTCTCGAATATATTCGTGATGATAAACAGGGCGATAGAAACGAAGAAAGCAACCAGGTAAAGTTCCAAGGAGGATGTCGTGAAGGTATATATAAAGTATATGGCCAACAGGAACAAGGTGATCTTGACAAGGGTGATGACGTTGCGCCGTTGCTTGTGTTTTTTCAAGAGAATCGTGAGACGTGATATTTGTGCTTGATAGTATTCTTCTGGTCGTTGCATGGGGTGAATGTTATTTGTTGCAAATATAGTTTTTAACGTTAATTTTAGAAAATAAAAGGAGTAGTATTTTTATGTTACCGGTAGGTAACTTATATTTGTGACCAGTTGGTAACAAATAAACAGGGATGATGGAAAAAGAGATATCCAGAAATAGACAGACGACGGAACAGGTTTTACTGGATGCCGTGCGGGAACTCGTGGAGGAAAGCGGGTTCGAGAATGTTGGGGTTAATGCCGTGGCAACGAGGGCCGGGGTATCGAAGATGTTGATATATCGTTATTTCGGGTCGCTGGACGGGTTGATCGCGGCCTATATCCGGCAGCATGACTTCTGGATCAATTTTGACGAGGAGTTACCGGACAGGCAGTATGTCGGGGAGTTCGTGAAGAGGATGTTCCGGGGACAAGTGGCGCTTTTGCGGGAGAATTACACGTTGAATCGCTTGTACCGATGGGAGTTGACAACGGATAATGCCGTGATCCGGGAGTTGCGGGAGAAACGGGAGGCGAAGGGGTGTTGGCTGGTGGATGCGGTGAGTCGCCTGACGGGGCACCCCCGGAAGGAGATCGCGGTGGTGGCGACGTTGATAAACACGTCTATTTGTTATCTGACGTTGCTGGCGGAGAATTGCGAGGAATATAACGGTATACGGATTCAGGAGGATGCGGGGTGGCGACAGTTGGAGGAAGGGATCGACACGTTGATAGATTTATGGTTGTCTAAGAAAATAAAGAGTGAATAAGATGTTAATCGTATGTTTTTGTGCGATTGCCGCTGTTTGTGGCTCGTGTGACAAGAATTTGTTGGAGTATAACCAAGGGGATATCCGGGTGAAGGTGGAAAAGGGAACGGCTTATCTGCATGACTTCCCGTTGTTTTTGGGGATAGAGAGAAAGAACGCGCCGCAAATGGCGATTTGGGTAGAGGACACGGCGGGGAATTATGTCGCGACGATTTATGTGACCGGGAAGATTGCCAACCAGTCGTGGAGTTTTGCCGGGGGGAACCGTCGTAAGGAGGCTTTACCTTGCTGGTGTCATGCCCGTGGGGTGCGATACGGGGACGGGTTGTACCTGCCCACGAAGTCGGAACCCTTGACGGATGGCGTTTCCGGTGCGACTCCGAGGGAGAGCTTCGAGGTGAAAATGACCCCTTTGTCCGGGTTAAAGCATTTCGTGGTAAAGGTGGAAGTGAATCATTCGACGGATTTTAACGAGTATTACCCGAAGTCGGCAAAGGAAAGGGATAAAGGTTATTCCGGCGGGAAGATGGGGAGCGGACAGCCGGCCGTGGTGTATGCCGCCGAGGTGAATCTGGAATCAGGTGAGAAAGAGTTTAAAGCAGTCCTGATCGGGCATAGTAGCCCGGACGGAAGTAATGGTGACGTGTTCCCGGACGTGACGAAATTGACGACGGCATTACGTATCGTTAAAGAAATAATCGTTAGCGTGAAATGATGAAAGGAGTCGTGTTGAGTATCCACGAGAAACGCGATTGACGTTCGCGGGCGGGTACGAGTTGCAGAAGTTGGACCGGGTAACAAGTCACCGGGACTATTACTTCCTCACGGAATTCAAGGAACGTTAGAGTCATCAGTCGGTAGCGTTCCGGCTGGGGGTAGTATTTTGATTTATTTTTTTTATAAAATCCCTTGCAGAATCAAAAATAAGCACTATATTTGCACCCGCAATCAGGAACAACGGAGGTTGTTTTTAAAAGCACAAGTCTGGTTCGGTAGTTCAGCTGGTTAGAATACATGCCTGTCACGCATGGGGTCGCGGGTTCGAGTCCCGTCCGAACCGCCATCTTGTAACCGTTTGGAAATTGTTTTCCGAGCGGTTTTTTCTTTTACATGAAATTCAAAGCGGGTATACATTCGTTGATATTCTTCCCTTGTATATTCATTTTTTGAGTATTCTTTCCAAGTAGGAGGCATCTAACAAATTCACGGTTTCGAAATTTCCTTTATAGAACACGGCCCAGTTATTGAAAACGCAAGGCAATTCTTTTGCTTTTTGTAGCGTGTCCACTTGAAATAAAGATACAGGAACGTTATTCATTTCACAATACTGTTTTATCCTCTCAATGTTGTGATAGATATAGGGGCATTGCATATCATAATAAATGGTTAGTTCTTTGTTTTCAATTTCTTGTTTTTTAGCATTTAGAGCGAACCGCGGTGTTGTCCCGTCAAAAGAAAGTGCGAGCAACTCGTACCCGTTATCGGTAGTGTCAACAACCTCGAAGCCGAACTTCTTCACGAATGATTGGTCGGAAAGCCAAGATTTTTGTTTTTTTGCACCGAGCATGCAAATGCCGGATTTACCTTTCGCTTTTGCATCGGCAATACAATATTTCATCAGAGATTTTCCGTATCCTTTTCCCCTGTAATTTCCCAAAATCCACAAGCAATACAGGTAATAATAGTTGTCACCGGTCACGGGAACCCAAGCTGTTTCAAGAGGAGCGTATTCGATGAAAACCGTGCCTTTTGCGTTTAATTTTCTAAAGACATGCCCTTCACGTAACCGATCTGAAAGCCATTGTCGCTTCGCTTCAACACCTTGATGGGGCTTTTTACTGCGGATAATGCAGCATAAGTGTTCGTTGACAAGGTTTTCTGTTGTTAAGTTTATAAAATCGGTATCCATGTACATCCTTTTTTAAATTAAATATTATCAATTAGCGTGTCGCTTTATTATCGTTATTGATAGATCGAGACATGCAAATGTAGTGAATTTATGTGGATTATACCCTGTACGTGGGTTCTCTACAAAGTTAATTAATTTTTTTAATGTCGCATTTTCCTATAAAAGTGTAACGTTTTTAAACGGGTTCTCGTATTTCGAGTGTTATTTGAATGAGCTAAGCATAGCTAGCAAACAAAAGTTAACAAACACATGATGAATATGAAAAAGACGTTTATTTTATTATTTGTTGCGATATTGCCTTTATTAGCAAACGCACAAAGGGAAGAGGTAAAAGTGAAAGTGGTCGAGGAAGTGAAGACCACACCCTGGAGTGGTTTCGTTACCAATCGGTTCTGGGATAACTGGTTTATTTCAATAAATGCCGGGGGACAAGTTTATTTCGGGGAGTATGACAGTAAAGATGATTTCGGACGGCGGATTACCCCGGCATTCGATTTTGCCGTGGGGAAATGGTTTATGCCGACATTAGGAGCCCGGATTCAAGCAGGTGGTTTCACGTTGAAAGGTTTGACGGGTGATCCGGATAATATTTACGCTAAAGGACCGTCTCGCGTGGATGGGTACTACAAGCAAAAATGGCAACAGTTTAACGTGCATGTAGACGGGTTATTGAATCTTTCAAACTGGATCGGCGGTTACCGTACGGATCGTTTCTACGAAGCTGTCCCGTTCGCCGGTTTTGGTATGATCCATGGGTGTTCTTCCGTTGATAACACGAAGTTCATGTTTGACGCCGGTTTGATTAATAAAATGCGTTTGTCCGACGCTTTCGATTTTAACGTGGAAATTAAAGGAACTTTGGTCCCCCAGGAGTTTGACGGCGATAGCGGTGGTAGCAAGTTCGAAGGAATGGTTGGTGTAACCGTGGGTTTCACGTACAAGTTCAATCAACGTAATTTCAGAAGAGAGAAGCCGACAGAAGTTGTGTTCACGGGTGTTTCCCCGGAAATGTTGAGTGCAGCCGAGGCTAAACTGGCAGACCAGATTCGTCGTGCCGACCGTTTGCAAAACGAGTTGGATCAAGCTCGTAGGGCCGCACAACAAAAACAAGTCGTGAAGGAATCAAAGGCTGCCCCGTTGGCAATCTTCTTCCAGATAAACAAGGCTAATATCACGAACAAGGAAATGATTAACCTGAAAGGTTACGCCGATATTATAAAGAATAACCCGGGTAAGGTGTACCAAGTTACCGGATATGCTGACAAAGCAACAGGTACGGCTGCTTACAACCAGAAGTTGAGTGAAAAACGTGCCCAGAACGTGGCCGACGCTTTAGTGAAGAAGTTTGGTGTGAACGCCAGTCAGTTGCAGGTTGTCGGTAAAGGTGGCGTTTCCGATCTTTATAGCCTTTACAAGGGAGAGATTCAACTGAATCGTGTCGTTATTGTTGAATAATGATAAAAATGTATTACTACTAACCATTTGTACTTTTTAAGAACCGGGGCAAGAGTTTGAGATTCTTTTGTCCCGGTTTTGTTTTTGCCCGAATTACGGTTTTATATAACTTTTAGCTTTTAGCTTTTAGCTTTTAGTTTAATAAGTTGTATCTTTGTCCGAGAATAATAAAAAAACAGAGAAATGATAACAAAGAATAAGTTTGTAACCGTGAGTTACGAGTTAAGAACGGCAGCGGATGCCGAGCCCATGGAAGTCGCAGACGAGAAAAACCCGCTTGAGTTTATTTGCGGACAGGGGCAAACGCTGGAATATTTCGAGATGAACCTGTTGAATCTGAACACGGGGAATTCTTTCGATTTCCATATCCCGGCTGCAAACGCTTACGGTGAGGTAAACGAGGATATGATTGTTGAGTTGCCTAAAGATATATTCGCCGAGGTTGAGGCGGAAGAGTTGGTTCCGGGAAACGTGTTGCCTATGCAGGATAGCTTGGGCCGTCATCTGAACGGTAAGATCGTTGAAGTGGGTGAGAGCACGGTAACCATGGATTTCAATCACCCGATGGCCGGAAAAGATTTATATTTCAAAGGTAAGGTGTTGGCGGTAAGAGACGCTACCGACGAAGAACTGGAAAGTTTACATTCTCACAAGTGTGGCGGTTGTCACGGTTGTGGGTCTGACGGCGGATGCGGTTCGGATTGTGGTGACGGTTGCTGCCACTAATTCGGTCGTAAAGTCCATAAGGTCTATAAAGTTATAAGGTCAGTGGACCCCTGCGGGGCGCTTTATTAACGGCAGCTAGTCTGCCGTTTTTGCATAGTTCAAGAGACATTATCACTTTAATCGCTTTATGGACTTTATGGACTTTACGGACTTTATGGACTTTATAGACTCATTTGTATGAACACGATAGGTAAATTGTACACGTTGACCTCGTTCGGGGAATCGCACGGGGAGGCCCTTGGGGGAGTGATTGACGGGTGTCCCGCGGGGATTGCCTTGTCGTTGGATGAGATTCAGCGGGAACTGGATCGGCGGAGACCGGGACAGTCGGAGGTTACAACAGCAAGGGCGGAAGAGGATCGCGTGGAAATTCTTTCCGGGGTATTCGAGGGAATTACCACGGGAATGCCCATAGGATTTATCATACGTAACAAGGATCAACGTAGTCGGGATTACCACGAGATGAAAGATTTGTTTCGTCCGTCCCATGCTGACTACACGATGCAGGCAAAGTACGGGATCAGGGATTACCGGGGAGGCGGTCGCACGTCTGCTAGGGAACACGTGGCTCGTGTCGTGGGCGGGGCTGTTGCCCGTCAGGTGTTGAAGTTACGAGGAGTTTCCATTCACGGGTATACTTCCCAAGTGGGAAGCGTGGTGTTGGATAAGCGGTATGACGAACTGGATATGGAGGAGACGGAACGGAATATCGTGCGTTGTCCGGATCAGGAGACTGCACGAGAGATGGAACGGCTTATCCGAGAGGTGCAAGTGGGGCGGGATAGTGTGGGTGGTGTCGTGAGTTGCGTGATCCGGGGAGTGCCGGTCGGGATCGGGGAACCCGTGTTTGATCGTTTTCAAGCCCGTTTGGGGTATTACATGATGGGAATCAACGCGGCGAAAGGCTTCGAATATGGCGAAGGTTTTCGGGCTGCCGGCATGAGAGGGAGCGAGCATAATGATGCGTTCGTGATGAAAAACGGACAGGTAAGCACGTTGACCAATCACGCCGGGGGAATACTGGGAGGTATCACGAGCGGCGAGGATATTTATTTCCGGGTGGCTTTTAAACCCGTGGCCACGATCGGGCGGGAACAGGAAACGGTGAACCTTTCGGGTGAAGAAGTTACTTTCACGGCAGGCGGCAGGCACGATCCATGCGTGGTTCCCCGTGCAGTACCGGTGGTGGAAGCAATGGCAGCTATGTTGGTACTGGATATGATGTTGGAGGCGGGAAAAGCAACTTGTAACCTATAACTTGTAACTAGCGAAGATAATTCTTGCAATAATTTTTGAAAATAAGCTTGTTTAGGACAATATTCTTTATTAATTTTGTTCGAAATTAAATATCAAAGTTATGGCAAGTATTAGAAGATTGAAGAAAGATGTTGACTACTTAACTTTCGCGGTGATTGCTGATTGCATGAATTATAATGCAAGCAGGGAGAAGAATGATCCGGAAGTTGTCAATATCGTGAAAACGATGGTTGAATATAGAAACTTGACTAGAAGTAAAGTTGCTTCTCGCAAGTCATTTAACGATAAAAAAGAAGTTAAAGCATACTATAAAGGAATTTCTATCGATTTATTGAAAACGGTAGACGGAGAATTTACCCGTTTAAGTGATCTTGTAAAGAAGAATGCTTAAATGATGATTGCCCCCAAGTGTTTGAGCTACCACGTCCTGTGGTAGCTCTTTTTAATATATGAACGACGAGATTTTATTATCGGGAATCGGTAAAATTAAGGTGAGACGGGGAAAGAATATCCGTTTCCTCTCGGTGCGAATGGCACCGGGTAGAGGGGTGTGGGTAAATGTTCCTTACGGGGTGAGTGGCCGACAGGTGGAAGAGTTCGTGCATACTCAACGGGAGTGGATCGAGAAGAACTTGGAGAAAATCAAGGTTTACGAGAAAGACACGGGAGTGGGCTTGGGGATGGATTCGGAGGTAAAAACGAAATTCCACGTGTTGAAAGTGCTTGCTTGTGACGAGATGCGCCCGTTTTACAAGATCGAGGGGAAGGAGATTCGCTTGTATATACCGAGAAAGACTGATTACACGAAAATCGCCCCTTACGTGGAGAGTTTTCTGGTAGAGATTTACCGGATGGAGAGTAAACGTTACCTACCGGGACGGGTTCGGGAGCTGGCCGAACGTTTCGGATTCCGTTATGGGGAATTATCTTTCCGCAACAATATCTCGAACTGGGGGAGTTGCTCGGCGGAGGATAATATCAGTTTGAACGTGAAGTTGATGAAATTGCCGGACGAGATCATCGATTATGTTATTTTGCACGAATTGTGCCATACGATTGAGAAGAACCATTCCAGTAGCTTCTGGGCGTTGATGAAGAAAGTGTGTCCGGAGTGTATGCAATTGCGTCGTAGGTTGCATCAATATAATACAAGGATTTGATAGTAACCTTTTCTTCCCGGGTGGCCAACCAGAACGAGAGGATGAACACGAGTCCCAGCATAAGTAACAGTGTTTCGACTTTTTTCATGGTGCAAGTATTTAGTTTGTTCCAGTGTTTCTTTTATGCGGGAATGGGATTAAATGTTACATTTTCGGATGGTTTTAACCATTGAAACAGGGAATGTGGGCAGGACAAAAGCGTTTTTGACGCTTTCGACCTAGTCCGTAAAGTCCATAAAGTCATGCCTTCGGCATCTAAAGTTTATAAAGTCTATGGAATTACTTGTTTTACGGGACTTTGTCCCGATCGGCAGCTAGACTGCCGCAATATGCGTCTGCAAGGTCCATTGACTTTACAAACTTTATAGACTTTATAAACTTTTGACTCAAAGGGTCGAAAGCGTTTTTGACGCTTTTGCCTCGGGAATGTGGTGGAAATTGAAACGGGATTCGGCTTTATTCGTTATATTTGATCGTTATTTCTAAAAAGAATGAAGATAATGGAAGGACAGTATTGTTATCAATATCCCCGTCCGGCGGTGACCACGGATTGCGTGATTTTCGGGTTTGACGGGAAGGCTTTACAAGTGTTACTTATCAAGCGGGGCGGGGAGCCCTACAAGGGAAGTTGGGCTTTTCCGGGTGGGTTCTTGAACATGGATGAAACCACGGACGAGGGGGTCGTGCGGGAACTGGAAGAAGAAACGGGGGTGAAGAACGTGTTCGTGGAGCAATTGCAGGCTTTCTCGGACGTGGATCGCGATCCGAGGGGGCGGACGATCACGGTTGCTTATTACGCTTTGGTGAACCCGGAGGGAATGAACGTGGCTGGATACGATGATGCGGCAGATGCCCGTTGGTTTTCTTTGCAGGAATTACCCCCGTTGGCTTTTGATCACGGGCATATCTTACGAGTTGCTTTGCATCGGTTGGCTTTGAAGGCCTACTTGCAATTGAACGGGATTGAACGGGTGGATGAGCGTTTTGCCGAGTTTGATTTGAAGCGGTTACAACAATTAATTCCGGATAAGATATGATGAATACGGATCGATTGGAAATTATTGAGGCGGATATAACCACGTTAGACGTGGATGCTATTGTGAACGCGGCTAATAGTTCCCTCTTGGGTGGGGGTGGTGTTGATGGGGCGATTCACCGGGCCGCGGGGAAAGAGTTACTGGCGGAGTGTCGTACGTTGCATGGGTGCAAGACTGGGGATGCGAAGATCACGAAGGGATATAACCTGAAAGCCCGGCACGTGATTCACACGGTGGGACCGATTTATTCTGACGGACGACACGGAGAACCCGAATTATTGGCAGCTTGTTATCGGAACAGTCTTTTACTGGCGGAACGAAATGGTTTGAAAACGATAGCTTTCCCGTTAATCAGCACGGGAGTATACGGTTACCCGCTGGAAGAGGCAACACCGATTGCGTTGCGGGAGATCAGAACGTTTCTGGAGACACATCCGGATTTCGAACGAGTGATAGTCACCTGTTTTAGTCGCCGGGCTTATGATTTGTATATGAAATTGGTGCAGGAATAGCGTGTTGAAAGGTCTTGACCCGGCTAGTCAGAAGTTTATAAAGTTGGGAAATTGATTTATTAACCGTAATTTTGCCGAAAGGATTTATTAAAAACAGATATTATGCAAGAGATAGTAAAAGAGGTACGTGACGTTTTGTCGGAAGTTAAGTATCCCGGCACTTCGAAAAGTATCGTTGCGCTGGATATGGTGCAGAATATAAAGGCAGGGGATGGTAAGGTGGAATTTCGCTTGGTGTTCCAGAAAGCCAATGACCCGTTCGTGGGAGCGGTGAAAAAGAAATGTGAAGCACTGTTGAAAGAGAAATTAGGATATACGACCGTGGAGATCGAGACTGTCTTCGTGCACGATTTGGAAAAACCGCTGGCCTTGGAGAAAGTAAAGCATATTGTAGCCATTTCTTCCGGTAAAGGTGGTGTCGGTAAATCAACAGTAGCCTCAAACCTGGCAGTTGCTTTGGCTAAAGCGGGGTATAAAGTCGGGTTAGTGGATGCTGATATTTACGGGCCGTCAATCCCGAAGATGTTCGGGTGCGAGGATGCCAGTCCTTATATGGTGGAAGTGGGAGGCAAGGAATTGATCGAACCCGTCGTGAAATACGGGGTGAAACTGCTTTCTATCGGCTTTTTCGTTGATCCTGATTCTGCCACCGTGTGGAGAGGACCGATGGCTTCCAACGCTTTGAAACAGATGGTGGAAGGCGGTTTTTGGGATGAGCTCGATTTTATGTTGATTGATTTACCCCCGGGGACGAGTGATATTCACCTGACGTTGGTTCAGACTGTGGCCTTGAGCGGGGCGATCGTGGTCAGCACGCCGCAACAAGTTGCCTTGGCCGATGCGGTGAAAGGAATTAATATGTTTGAATCTCCCGGAATTCAGGTTCCCGTGTTGGGGTTAGTGGAAAATATGGCTTGGTTTACCCCGGCTGAATTACCGGATAACAAGTATTATATTTTCGGTAAAGAGGGGGCCAAGAAGCTCGCCGACGAGAAAGGATTACGCTTGTTGGGAGAGATTCCAATCGTGCAGAGTATCATGGAGGGAGGAGAAAGTGGTAGTCCGGTGGCCTTGGATGAAGATAGTGTCATTGGTCAGGCATTCATGGAATTGGCCCGTAGTGTTGCGAAGGCCGTTGATGAGACGGGAGAGACCGCGAAACGGGTACGGGTAACGAGATAAAAGAGAGGGGGCTTTGATTAAGCCCTCTTCGTTTTTAAGGCATGAATGGCAATTGCGCATAACGTGATAAATTCTGCCGCGGCAACGGCTACCCATATTCCCTTGACTCCTAGCCATACAGGTAGAAGGAGAAAGCATAATACGGGTAATATCACCCCTCGTAATATCGTAAACATGGTTGCTAATTCCGATTTTTCAATGCTCATGTAGTAACCGATCGCGATGATATTGATCCCGAAGAATAGGTAACATATCGCGAAAAAGGATATACCGGACGTGGCGATACGCCAAGCTTCGTTCGCCCGATCGGCAATAAATAATGACACGATTTGTTCCCGGAAAAGGACGGTTATAAATAGAAAAAATAGTCCGGTTCCGATCGTTGACAGAAGAGCTAGCCGGAGGGCGTGTCTGGAACGATCGGGAGCGTTACATCCGTGATTGAAACTGATAATGGGTTGTGCTGATTGGATAATGGCATTGAATACCATAAAAATGATCGGGAAGAAATAGCATACGATGCTGAATGCCGCTATTCCGTCCGAACCTAGGTAACGGACAAAAACGTAGTTCCCTGTCAGCATCATCACCCCGATGGCGGCTTCACCTAGAAAGGCAGAGAATCCCAGACGGATGATATGTCTTGTGTTACGGGCCGTGAGTAACAGGCTTTTCCAGCTAAGTTTTAATTTTATGATTCGTACGCGGGGAGAATAACGTAACAGATAGATGACCAGTAGTGTACATCCCACGATTTCGCCAATACCGGTTGCCACGGCAGCACCAGTCAATCCCCATTTGAACACGAATATGAAGAGGTAATCGAGCACGATGTTGATGATCGTGGAGATGGTCATGCTCCACATGGCTATTTTAGGGCCGTCGATACGGGTGAAAAAAGTAAGCACGCAAAGTAAGGTTTGGAACGTGGCAAAAGCTGCGTATGCGAAAAGATATTCCCGGGCAAAGCTGATAATATCGGCAGGAGCCCCGAGCATTCGAGCTATTGATGTCGGGAAGATCATCACGATGCCGGATACAATGGCCATGATTAAAAAGGAAATTAACGCGGCCTGGGTCACGTTAATGTTGGCCACTCGTTCTTTACCCCTGGCGAGGTTAATGGAGGCGACAATGGCTCCTCCCATGCCGAACATTAATCCTATTCCGGCGGCGAACACGAACAACGGACCGGCAATATTAACCGCAGCCAGAGCATCACTGCCAATCCCACGACCGACGAAAACCCCGTCGGTGATCACGAATAAGGCCGAGAAAACCATTCCCAGCAAGGTCGGGAACAGTTGTTTACAAAATAATTGCCCGACTTTCATTGAACCAAAATCTATTTTATCCCGTTGCATATATATGATTTTTTTACCACGCGAAGGTAGGTCGAATAAGATGGAGAAAAATTACCATAGGATAATTATGGATTATTTTGCTTATTTTTGTCGGGAAATAATGAATAAAGGGAGATCTTCGAATGTTTAGAAGTGCTAATGGAAGACAGATGTTCGGTGACATGATACAACGTAAACGGTATTGTTACGCTTTATTGATGATATTACTCATGGTCGGTGTTGCCGGATATTTTGGGGAAAGGGAGATTATTTTCCCGGAAATGGCAGCCTTGACAGTTGGGATGTGGATCGTGGATAAAAGAGTGTGGCAGGTTAGTAGAATGCGTATGGTTATCCTGATGACCGTGGGGGCGTTTGTCGGTGTATGTATCGTGCGTTATTCGCCTTTTCCCTTGCTTGTTAACTTGTCGATGGCTTTCGCTTTTGCTGCAGTTTGCCTCACGTTGTTTCGGGCCACGTTGATCCCACAGATTTCTGCTTGCATGTTACCCGTGTTACTTGGTACGGAAAGTTGGGTTTACCCGATAGCCGTGGTGGTGATGTCCCTGATCATTGTCGGGGGACAATGGGGTATGGAAAGGCAGGGACTCCGGGAGAAGATCACGTACACGCCCGTGACGGGAAATCGGATAGATATGTTTTATCGGTGGTTGTTTTTGTGGGTAACCATGCTGGCGATAGCTTCGTTAGCGATATACACGAGGAATATTTATTTTATTCTCCCGCCATTGATCGTGACTTACGTGGAGTTTGCCAATTCGAAGGCCGGATTCCGTAATCGTCCCGTGCAGGTGTTGTTGGTATTGTTCACGGCAGCTGTGTTGGGTGTGTTTTTCGAGGTCATGGGACATTATTATTTGCATTTGCCGGAATGGGTGATCGTTTTTCCGATCTTTATCTGCCTGTTCTCGTTATTTGAATTTCTAGGAAAGTTTTTCGCCCCGGCCGGGGCTGTTGCCTTGATCCCGATGATTGTTCCCGAAGAAGGAGTGTTATGGTTACCTTTACAGGTTCTCGTGGGAGCTACTTTGTTTATCTGCCTGGCGATGATTTGTTTTCAAAGATGTTTGAGTTGGCCTAGGGCGCAGTTGATCGTCTGTCTTGTACCTCCGTTTATCCGGGATTTGAGAAAAAGAAGACAGTAAGTTTATAAAGTTTATAAAGTCTATAAAGTTTATAAAGTTCATAAAGTCATAGACCCTGCGGGCGCTTTATTTACGGCAGCTTGAGTTGCCGATAAACACAGTCCGAAGGACTCCCGTAACTTTATGAACTTTAAGAACCGGAGGTTCAACTTTATAGACTTTATGGACTAAAAAAAGGGCTTTTTAAAGCCCTTTTTTTAATGTCTTGCTCTTGCCTTGATGATCTCGAAGAAATCGGCGGCTTTCAGTGAAGCTCCTCCGATTAATCCCCCGTCAACGTCAGGATTGGAGAAGATCGCATCGGCATTTCCCGGGTTACAGCTCCCCCCGTAAAGAATAGAGGTTTCGTCTGCAACAGCCTGACCGTATTTCTCGGCAACGACTGAACGGATGAACGCATGCATTTCTTGTGCCTGCTCGGGAGTGGCCGTTTTACCAGTACCAATAGCCCAAACGGGTTCGTAGGCAATCACGATGTGAGAGAATTGTTCCGGGGTAAGATTGAAAAGCCCCTCGGTCAATTGTTGTTTCACGACCTCGAAGTGTTTTCCGGCTTCTCTTTCTTCCAGTACTTCACCCACGCAGAAGATAATTTCCAGTTTGCTGTCTAAAGCTTGTGCCACTTTCTTCACGAGAATAGGGCTTGTCTCGCCGTAGTAACTTCTCCTCTCGGAATGTCCCAGGATAACGCATTTCGCACCCGTGGAAGCGATCATGTCGGCTGATACTTCCCCCGTGTATGCCCCGGATTTTTCGGTTGCGCAGTTTTGTGCAGAAACCATGATCGAAGCTTCCGTGATGTTGTGAGCCACTTTAGCCAAATGGATAAAGGGAGTACCGAGAACGACACCAACACCTTCTCCACCTTCTTTATATCTCACGTAGTCATTCACTTCTCTTGCCAGTTCAACTCCTTCAGCGAAGGTTTTGTTCATTTTCCAGTTACCTGCTACAATCTTTTTTCTCATATCTTTATGTTTTGAATTATGTATGCTTAATTGTTTCTTTTCCCTTTTCTACGTGGGAAAAGTAAATATGCTACAAAGAAAAGAAGGATAATGGAGTAAACCAAATAAATTCGTTGCATTTGTACCCTTGAATGTATGCAATAAGCGGTTAAGTCAGTGGCCTGTAATTCTTTCATGTCGGGAACATCTTTTCCGGCCCATTTGTCCAGAATTGTACCTCCGCGAAGTACGATCACGCCGGGATTGGAACGAATCATGGTTTTTAGTTGAATTTCGTCGACCGTGCAGAACTCGTAGGGAACATGGTTCCGCTTTTTGTAAGCCTCGATATCTTGTTCCGATGAGGCAGTCAGTCCGTAGAAACGAAACCCTTTCTCCCGGGCGTAATCGGCCAGACGATTGATTGCTGTCTGGTATTTCGCATTACTTTTACCCAAGTTGTAGGCGACGGCCAGAATCGTATGATTGTCGTCTTCCAGGATTTCTTCGGTGATATTACCCAGTGTCGGGTGCTCGATAACCAGATCGTGTATGGGGGTAACGTATCCCTTTTTAACCAGACGTTCCGAGCTGCTTTCGTATTCCCAGTTCAACGTGTCCTGCCACGGGTAGTTCTCTTCCGTGAAGGATTGTATTTCCCCGGTCTGCTTATTTTTGTATTTTAGAGTGACCTCGTATTGATCCGGTTCGGCTCCTTCCGGTAGTTGCATCCCTTCAGCGATGTTTTTACCGACAGCATAGGGGCGGAAATCCAATAGTGGAAGGTGGCGATAGCTGTAAATGGAAATACATAGCATACCTATTCCTGCTAGCACGAGATACGAGAATTGCCCGAAAGGTGCGAGTTGTGATTTGAATTCTTTGCGATAGACAAAGATCATGATTGTCATCAAGAGCAGAATGATATTCTTCCAGAATGTTTGCCAGTTTGTCAGGATCATGGCATCACCGAAGCATCCACAATCACTCACGGGATTGGTGAGTGCCAGTACCAGTGTTAGTGGTGTGAAGAATGCCATGAATAATAATGCTCCCCAGGCTAGCCGGGATATCCATAGATTGAATAACAAAGCAATCCCGATCAGGAATTCGGCTAACGAGAGTGCGAACGAGAAGAATAACGTGGTGGCGTTCATCCAACTCATACCGAAGGCGTTGAAGTAGTCTGTGAACTTGTAATCTGATCCCAACGGATCGATTCCTTTCACGAATCCGGAATAGATGAATACTATCCCGACAATAATCCTGCACAGGTTTTTGACGAGTTTCATGTGATTAGATTTCCGAGTTTCTCGTTATTCTTGTTCCACGACAAGGCGAATGAGACCGAAAACGGCGTAATTTACCATGTCGAAGTAATTAGCATCGATACCCTCTGATATGATCGTGGTACCCTGGTGATCTTCTATTTGTTTGGTCCGGTTAATCTTCATCAGAATCAGGTCCGTGTACGAGCTCACGCGCATTTCTCTCCATGCTTCGTCGTAATCGTGATTCTTGGCAAGCATCAACTCTTTCGCTTGCTTGAAGTAACTTTGATACAGACGGAGAATTTCGTCCTGTGGCGTGTCGTTACCCGGTCCGAGTTGCAGTTGGATGAGTCCCATGATCGAGTAGTTGATGATCCCGATAAACTCGGGAACGATGCCTTCACCGACCTTTGTAACACCCTTTTCTTCAATACTGCGAATCCGGTTCGCCTTGATATATATCTGATCCGTGATAGAGGTCGGGCGGAGTATTCTCCAGGCTGTCCCGTAATCCTGCATTTTTTTCACGAAGATATCCTGACATATATCTATCACTTTATCATATTCTTGTGCTGTATTTGGCATACTCTATTTATTTTTGATAATGAAATCTGAAAAATAAATTGTAACTTTGAAGTGTAAAAGTAGTCAAATAATTGAAAATTGAAAATTGAAAGTTGAAAATTATGACGGAGATAGTGTTAGAAGGGGAAAAAATTAGCTTGGAGAGTCCCGTGGTAATGGGAATTTTGAACGTGACACCCGATTCTTTTTATGATGGGGGAAAGTACACGAGCGAGTTGAAGATCATGGAACGGGTGGACGAGATCGTGGAGCAGGGAGCAGGGATTATTGACGTGGGAGCGTATTCCACCCGTCTGGGAGCGGCGTTCGTGGATGAAAAGGAGGAGTTGTCCCGGTTGAGTTTTGCTGTGGAGTTAATCCGTAAATATCATCCGCAAGTTCCGGTGTCTATCGATACTTTCCGGGCTGGGGTAGCAAGAGAGATTAATCATTGTCTGGGCCCGGTTATCGTGAATGATATTTCCGGAGGAACGATGGATGATAAAATGTTCGAGACGGTAGCCGAATTAGGCGTTCCGTATATATTGATGCACATACAGGGAACTCCCAAGGACATGCAGGTGAACCCGCACTACGAGGATGTTGTTCGGGAAGTCCGGGCATTCTTCACGGAGCGGATTGCCCGGTTGAATGCTCTGGGATTCAATAATATCATACTGGATCAGGGATTCGGCTTCGGAAAGACCGTGGGGCATAATTATCAGTTGTTGGACAAGATGGAATCATTCCTTGATTTAGGATATCCTTTGTTGGTTGGGATTTCCCGCAAGACGATGATTTGGCGTTTGTTGGAGATAACCCCGAAAGAAGCATTAAACGGGACAACCGTGTTGAACACGATTTCGCTGTTGAAAGGAGCGAACATCCTTCGAGTACACGATGTCCGGGAAGCTGTCGAGGCCGTGAAGATCGTGAAGGCGATGAAAATGGGTTTGTGAACAAGGTAGCCTTCGACAAGTTACAAGTTGCAGGTTACATTTGCCTTTGGCAAGTTGCAAGTTATTTCTGCACTAGCCAAGGGGTTTGATGGGTTTACCCTGTGTGTAATATGAGCCTTACGAACTGTATGAACTATTTCAGTTGTTTGTAGAATAGCGGGTGGATTACCTGCCACAACACGATTCCGGCGGTGACGGAAATGTTGAACGAGTGTTTTGTCCCGAACTGGGGGATTTCGATACAATCGTCGGAAAGGTCCACGACCTCCTGTTGCACGCCCTTTACCTCGTTGCCGAAGATAAAAGCGTATTTCTGTCCCGCTTGAATGGAGAAATTCTCCAGGGAAATGCTGTTTTCTACCTGTTCCACGGAGAGAATAGTGTATCCCTCGGTTTTCAGTTTTTGTACAGCATCTATTGTCTCTTCGAAATACTCCCAATCCACGCTTTCCTCGGCTCCGAGAGCTGTTTTATGAATTTCCCGATGGGGTGGAGTCGCCGTGATACCGCAAAGGTATATTTTGGAAAGCCGGAAGGCATCGGAGGTGCGAAACACGGAACCGATATTGTTCAAACTACGCACGTTGTCCAACACGACCACGAGCGGGAGTTTTTCCGCTTCTTTGTATTCTTCCGTGGAGAGGCGATTCAATTCTTCATTAAGGAGTTTGCGAGACATAATAATTGAAAATTGAAAATTGAAAATTGAAAATGAAGGATTTTCAATTCCCAATTCTGGTTTATTGATGTTTTTAGTTTTTATCTTTTAATTTTTAGTTTGCTCGGCTTTACCTAGCAAGGTGGCCGGGGTACATTCCGTGACACGAACTTGAACAAGGTCTCCGACTTTTGCCCCGTTGTCCGGGAACACGATCACTTTGTTTTGGCTGCTGCGTCCGAAGAGTTCGTCTGATTTCTTCTTGGAAATTCCCTCTACCAATACCTCGAATACTTTTCCCACGTCTTTTAGGTTACTTTGGTGAGAGATTTCTACTTGCATGTCTATGAGTTCCTGCAAACGACGTCCTTTCACCTCTTCATCCACGTTGTCGGGAAGGTTACGGGAAGCCATTGTTCCCGGACGCTCCGAGTACTTGAACATGAAGGCGGAGTCGAACATGACTTCTTTCATCAAGGCGAGCGTTTGCTGGTAATCCTCCTCGCTTTCGTCGTGGAACCCGACAAATACATCGGTGGATATTCCGCAATCGGGAACGATTTCACGAATGGCCCGTATCCGGTCAAGATACCATTCCCGGGTGTATTTCCGGTTCATGTTTTTCAACACGGAATTACTTCCCGATTGGAAAGGAAGGTGAATGTGTTTGCAAATATTGGGATAAGTAGCTATAGCACGTAATATATCATCATTCATATCTTTCGGGTGTGACGTGGCAAAACGAATCCGCATGTTCGGAACGGTTTTAGCGACCATGGCAAGTAATGCCGGGAAGTTTACTTCCTGGTTATCTCCCCGCCAGAGATAAGAATTTACGTTTTGTCCGAGCAGGGTTACTTCTTTATACCCTTTGGATTGAAGATCCAGCACCTCGTTCACGATACTCCGGGGACTCCGGCTACGTTCACGCCCGCGGGTATAAGGGACGATGCAGTAGGTGCAGAAATTGTTGCATCCTCGCATGATGGACACGAAACCGGATATCGCCGTTTCGTCAATACGGGACGGGCAGATGTCTTTGTAGGTTTCCGTGGTCGAAAGTTCAATATTAATGGCTTTCTCGCCCTTCTCCGCCTTCTCTATCAAAAGCGGGAGATCCATGTAAGCGTCGGGACCGACAACGATATTCACGTTCTTCTCTTGTTCGAAAAGAGCCTCGCCCAGGCGTTCGGCCATACATCCCATGATTGCGACGAGTACACGCGGTTTTTTCTTCTTTACCTCGGAGAATCCCTGAACCCGTCCCCGAACCCGTTGCTCCGCGTTTTCTCGCACGGAACACGTGTTCACCAGAATCACGTCCGCTTCATTTTTTTCTTGAGTACGTGTGTATCCCTTGTCTTCTAAAATGGCTGCAACCACCTCGCTATCTGCCACGTTCATCTGGCAACCATAAGTCTCTATATAAAATTTCTTTGCCTTCATTCCTGATTTTATTTGCGAGGGACAAAGGTAATGAATTTTAGATTCTAAATTTTAGATTTTAGATAAAAGTGGGAGATTGATGCGCGTTTTCGGGATAAAACCGGGGTAATCCTCTCTCTCGATGCTTTCAGGATGCATGCCGCATCCTTGTTGCTATATTGGGAATCGGTGATACAACGAAGAGGAAAGGACGGGGGAAGGAAGAGGGGAGATTATTACCTTGGAATTTCTTCGGAAATACGGTGGGAATAGACTAGAGCTTCCCGTGATTCTCCCTATATTTTCCCCGCTCCATCGCTTACATCTCTTCGTTATCTCTGGCTTATAGTTTCGTTATCTCTTCCTTCTATAGAAGGGGTATTTGACGATGTTATAAGGAATACATAACGAAGAGATGTGAGCTTAACTATTGGGTAAATATGGATTTGTCGTTTTTTGAAAAAAAGAGTGCGAAAAATTTGTGCGGAACGCAAAGTTAATATACTTTTGTCCCTGATCGGAAGTCTAATTTTGTACTTTCTGTTTAAGAAGTTGCATTTGGAAATAGATCATTTTCATTAATTCATTTGGCAAAGATCTCATTAAGTTAGATCAGGAGGCGCAGCTTTGTTCGATAATGAATAAATAAAAATTGTGTGATGCTTAAATTATCTGATAATGAGCTACGTTGGTACGTTGCAAATACTTGTCGTCAGGAAAAAAAGATAAAACAGAGGTTAAATACCATGGGGATTGAGAATTTCATCCCGTTTCAGCAAATTGCGAGAAAAATTCATGGAGTTGATAAATTAATTGAAGTACCGGTTATTCCTAATCTGGTGTTTATTCATACAACTTTGAAGACATGCATGTCTTTAATTCAGGATTACGCTTTTGACATGCGGTATTTAAGGGATCGGGAGACCGGGAATTTTTTGATCGTTCCCGATAAGCAGATGAATGATTTCATGTTCCTGCTTGATTTCTCGAAAGAGATGGTCGAGGTGGTGAACGAGAATTTGAAAAAAGGTGATAAGGTACGTGTTATAAAGGGTGATTTCGCCGGGATTGAAGGCGAATTAGTCCGCGTGAAAGGGCATAAAAGGGTGGTTGTAAGGCTGGAAGGAGTCGTGTCTCTGGCTACAGCATATATTCCTGGTAGTTTTCTGGAAAAGATAGAATAAAGAATGAAGAATAATTTTTTTCATGACTTGTACATGACCATTCGGGAAGTACGAGTAAGGGATTGTTCTGCAAAGTCGTTGTCTCATTTGCTGCATGGCTATTTATCCGTGTACGCTATGGTGCGAATCTCTCCCGGCTTGGAAAGTGAGTATGGAACTTTGCACGAGATTCACGGGCGGTTGCGAGAGATAGCGGGGGAGTTGTCTAAAGCGGCAAAAGATACTTCTGTTGAACAGGATGAACGAATCGGGTATATTGCCGATCTGATGGATGCTTACCAGACTTACTCGGATATGGATTTGTTGGATGAGGCGTTGGATATGGCTTATCAGGTATTATCGGTGGATGAGAATGAGGTGATTGTGTTACCGGGTAAAACTCCTAACGTGTGCCGTTTGCTTTGTAATTGGTATTATTTCACGGGAGAAGAGAGAGGTTTGATGTTAGTGGAAGAGGTAATTAATGATAACGTGAGGGGGAAAAATTTGTTAAACTGGTTGCGAGCGATTGAGAACTTTGGAAAATTGGCTGAGAGTGGTGTTGTTGTCAAGATGTGGGAGGAGGCTTGTAAACAGGAGAAAGAACAGTTAGAATATGAAGTTATTCATTCTATAACGAGTGGGGAGAGTGAGGGTGTAGATTGTGAAATTTATTATTTTGAAGTGTTGGCTATGCGGGAATATGAGTTTTTTACTTTATGTGAGCGAAAGGGTTTATTAGGAGATATCCAATAATTTAGGTGATGTGAATTGGTTGTATTATTTTATACATAAATATGTACGGTCTAGTTGCTAAATAGATGATTGTGGAGTTTATTTTATTTTATTAAATATTTAAATTCCTATTTTATTTAACGTTATTATTAATGCCTGTGATTGATAAAAGAGCCAATAGGTTGCTCTATGGAATAGATTATCTTTTAATTAAAAGTGTTTCGTTTGTCTTGTGGATAATACGCTATAGTTTACCAACTAAATGGTCTGAGCTTATTTCTAAAGAAGATCGACATATAAATGTGTTGAATAATGTTGTTGGCTTGACATTTTTTAATGCATTAGGTGGAATGTTACTTCTTTTTACGCAAATCAAATTAGCAAATTATATGGGAGCAGCGCTTTATGGTATTTATTCTTATTATCTTGCATTAGGAGAGGTCGGTGCTAATGTAGTGCGTTATGGGCGTGATAAAACAATGTTACGAGAATTAGTACAAAAGCCTGAGGAACAACCTTCACTAATCACACATACTTTTATATTAGGGTTGATTAATCTGTCAATTTTCATGATATTGGTGATTATTTTTCACGAATCTCTTGATGTTGTATTTTCACTATCGACTTTATTATTAATTTTATCTCCTTGTTTGATTTCATTAGATTTTCAGCCTGTTTATGAGTCGCTTAGTATGATGAGCTGGCATTCCATATATTACTTCTTACAAAAAATTTTATTTTTGTTTTGTGTATGGGGTTTGTTGATTTCTGATATTCCAGTTTCCTTGTTTGGCATAGCTTTTATTCTATTCATATCGTGGATATTTGTTTTGTTTCTTCAATATAGGGAAATAACATCCCAATTAGGAATTCGTATATTTCGTTCTTTACGATGGAAGAATTTACTTGGACTCTATCGACAAGGTTTTTTTATTGCGCTGAGTTGTTTGTTAAGTGTTGCTTTTGGACCGTTGATAAGATTGGTACTTAATATGTATGTAGATTCATATGCTGTGGGTGTGTATGCTGCTGGATTACAAATATATTCTATTGGGTTATTTTTATTATTACAAATAGGGCGAGTTGGGAATCCGATGATGGCAGAATTAGGAAAGAATAGTAGTGAGAGAGAAAAAAGATGTTTGTTCGTACGTCGTTATTTATTAATTATGATTGCGTGTGTGTTACCATTTTCTATTGCTCTTTTCTTTTTTCCTGATACGATAGTTTGTTCTCTTTTCACTTCAGAGTATGTGGAACTTTCTTCAATGTTACCGATATTTGCAATTTATCTTCTTGTATATTCTATAGGGAATGTGTTTATTCAATTTTTAATTGCATTTAGAAAAGATAAAATTTATTTCACAATTTTTTCGATAGGGGCAATTCTTACAGTATTATTTGCTTTTATATTAATACCTTCCTATGGTGTTATAGGGGCGACATTGGCTTTATGTGTACCTCACGGACTTACATGCTTGGCTTATTGTATTTTTTCCTTGAAATATTTGTAACATAAATGAAAAGGAAATTGATATTTGTGTTGATGATAACAATATATCGTGTATTGTTAGATTCATTATATATTACTGCTATTTCTCCATTTTTTAGTTATGATAGTTTAATTATAAATAGAAATGATAGTGTTTACATTGCTTCTTGGGGAATACTTTGGGCTTTTACATGGCTTGTGTATCCATTTTTGAAAAAAGATGCTAATTTTACATCTTTTGTTGTGGTTATGTTGTTTCTGCTCAAGGTCATTCCTTTTACATCATTCATTGCATGTAATGCTCAACCTTGGGATTTTATTCTTCTACAAACTATTTATTGGTTTCTTATTTTTGTCTTACTTAGGCTTGTACCACCATTTAGAATTCCTAACCTTGGTAGAAATACTTTATTTATAGATGTGGTTACCTTTATTTTTATAGTTGTTATCTTTTTTTTATCAGGATACTACGCTCATTTTCGTTTACATTTTTCACTAATGGATGTCTATGATTTGCGTACGGAAGCACGAGGTTATGATATTCCAGTTATATTGGGATATATTCATAGTGCTGCGGCTAAAGTGCTTCCTTTATTATTGATCTTCTATATTGGACAAAAGAAAAAAGTTATTGTGTTATTTATTATTATGGCAATACTTTTAAGTTTTGGTGTCAATGGAATGAAATCAACATTTTTAAATTTATTTTTTTGTTTAGGGCTTTATTACCTACATTCTAAATGTTTATTATCTAAATTATCAATAGGATTACTTTCTCTCTGTATAATAGCTCTATTTGAATTTTCATTTATGGGGAGTTATTTCATTTCAGATATTCTAATACGTAGAATACTTTATATACCATCATTATTAGATACATATTACTATAATTATACTCTTGAACATGGTCCTCTTTATTTTAATGCAATAGTAAATAAAATGGATATAGCCTATGTTATAGGTAGTTTTTGGCGTACAAGTCGAACCTGTGCAAATAATGGATTATTTTCTGATGCTTATGTAAATCTTGGTGTTTTTGGGGTATTTATATATCCTTTTATTTATACTATTTTTTTTAAGTATGCTGAGTCTATATTTAGGGGAAAAGATTATGGGATTACCTTCTATGCGGCTTTTATTGTTACATATAATATGATTAGTTCTTTTTTTACTGTTTGTTTATTAACTCATGGTATGTTTATTTTATGTTTTGTTGTAATGTTTATGCCTAATATGACAAGTACTTCACAATACAAAATAGGATCTCGTCTGTGATCTTATAAATTTGGATATTAATTGTTTATGGTGTTTGTGATTAGTTTTTTTTAGTAGGAATATGAAATTTTATTTATTAATCAAGATATTCAAAATAATAAGATATATAATATAATTATGAAATTCAGTAGAGTTATAAAAAGTATACGTGGTAATAAAGTAACTAGAACTTTAGCGTACCCTTTAGATTTGATATGTCATCACGTGTTAGCTCACATTACTGCAGCACATCCATATAGATATCCAGCACATAATCATAAATGGGTTTATGGAAGAAGAATGGATTTGGAGAATCCGATATCATTGCATGAAAAAATATATTGGATGTTATATTGTACAGATACGTCAATATGGACAGAACTGACAGATAAAGTGAAAGTTCGGAGTTATATAGCACGAATGGGATATGGAAATATCTTGAATAAAGTTTATGCAACATATGATAGCCTTCCTGATATGAATACATTGTTTGCAAATGCGCCTAGATCATTTGTGGTGAAAACAAACCATTGTGGAGGAGGTGAAGGTGTTTATCTTGTTAAAAACAAGGAGGCTGTAAATAAAAAACGAATTTATTCGGGTTTAAAAAGAGTCATGAAGGATAAATATGGAGTTCGTACAGGTCAACCTCATTATGTAGGAATTAAACCGCAAATCATTGTTGAAAGGTATTTAATTAATGAGGTGGATCCGACAAAAGCGTTACCTGATTATAAATTTTTTTGTTTTAATGGAGAACCACGTTTGATTAATCTTGTTGGGAATAGGAGTATTGAAGAACATACATACCTTGACCATTATTATACAATGTCATGGGAACGTATTGTTTATAAGGAAGATGAAAGTCAAGATTTTCCTAGACCAAAATCATTTGACGAGATGGTTCAGATAGCACGAAAATTATCTTCTCCCTTTCCTTTTGTGCGGCTTGATTTTTATGAAGTTGGGGGAAAGCCAATTTTTGGAGAGATGACTTTTACTCCTGGATTCGACACGTTTTGTGGAACTTATGGTGATAAAATCTTGAAACTAGGAAATTGGGTTGATTTATCAGAAACTAAGAAAATTAGAGAACTAAATCCCAAATTTTATTGAACCTGAGTGTTTAGTTTGATTTTGAATAATATTAAAATATTTAATAGGAATTCATGAAAATATATAATGAAATAGATTTGTATCGGTATAATACAATGAAATTACATTCTATCGCTAGGATAATGTATGAACCGGAAAATGTAGACGAATTGCTGGCTATTTTTCGAAAATTAAAAAAAGAAGGTACTGCATTTTATTTGTTATCTGCAGGAAGTAATATCGTTTTTGGAGCTAGAATTGAACGTCCTATAGTATATTTAATGTCCTTCAATACAAATATGTCATTTTGTGAGGATGGTACATTGGAATGTGGTGCATCTGTACGAATTCAATCTTTACTTGAAAAAATAAAGGAATTTTCTTTAGGAGGTATTGAATATCTTGCTTCAGTACCATCAAGTGTGGGGGGAGCTGTATACATGAATGCAGGGAGAGGACGAAAAATGAAACGTTCTATTTCAGACTATATTGAATCTGTGAGGTATTTGGACTTTGCTGATATGCAGATAAAAAATATGTATGGGAATGATAGATATTTATATCGGACTTCTCCTTTTCAAAACTTAAATACGGTTATTTTGAGTGTAAGATTTAAATTTATCAAACAAGATGTTGATATAACTAACAGATTGATTAAGGAAAGATTGGCTTATTCTCAAAGATATTTGTCTGCAGATAAACCAAGTTGTGGATCTGTATTCTGTCTCATGAATCCAGTGATTATGAGATTACTTAGAGGTACAAGATATGGTGGTGCCATTTTTTCAAAAAAAACATCTAATTGGATATCAAATATTGATAATGCTAAAGTAGGAGATATAGAGGCTTTGATAGGGAAGGCTATTAGATGGCATAAAGTGTTCTTTTCAAAATATAAAGTAGAAATTCGATTCTTCAGGTAAGATGCATGTACTTCATATTGTAGATTCATATGGGGGAACAGAGGTGTATAAAAATCTTTTTATGGCATTAGATAGTTTAGGTATAAAACAAACTATTTTTGTTCCTCTTAATGCTAGTAATCATAATAGAATAGGAAATCATTTGATTGATTTTCAGGTATCAGGATCAAAAATTATTTATTCCACAGCATTAACGTCTTATCATAAATTCTTGTATCAATTTAAAATCTCTACGATTTTAAAGGCGATAACTTCTTCTATTAACATTGATGAAATAGATTTAATTCATGCAGCAACCCTTTGTGTAAATGGAGCTGTCGCTTATGAATTGAATAAACGATATAGAATACCTTATATCTGTGCTGTTAGGAACACTGATATGGAATTGTATTATAAATATTTTCGTTGGCGTATAAATTATTTTTTTAAAATATTTAAAGGAGCTTCCCAAGTGATATTTATTTGTCCACAATATCAAAAAAAGTTTGTTCAAGAAAGAATCCCCTTTGTTTATAAAAAAGATGCTGAAAAAAAGGTGATGATTATTCCTAATGGGGTTGATCCTTTGTTCCTAAATGATAGAGTATTTTGTTCCCCAAATTTATCCGGGGCAATACATGTTATTTTTGCTTCTGCTTTTGTTAAAGGGAAAGGGCTCAAGGAAATTATTTTGGCTATCGCTATGCTTAGAGATAAAGGATATAATATTGATATTAAAGCAGTGGGTAGAGGTTTGCCTTTTAGAAATGAAAATAAAAAATACCTTCAAGAGATAGAAACAATTGCTAATCAATATGATTGGGTATATTTAGAGAATTACATGAATAAGCGAGATTTGAAAATGTTATTTCGGGGAAGTCATATTTTCGTTATGCCTTCAAAGCCAGAAACATTTGGACTTGTTTATGTTGAGGCTTTGACTCAAAATTTGCCTATTGTATATGCCAAAGGACAAGGATTTGATGGGTATTTTTCTGAAGGCTATATTGGGTATCATGTGGAAGCCTTTAATGTTGTAGATATTGCCAATAAAATAGAATTGATTATTACAGAATATAACGATATTGTAGAACGTATTGCAAGAATTGATCTAAAAGAGCAATTTAGTTGGGGTGAAATTGCCCAAAAGTATTATAATATATACAAGAGTATAGTTGGAAAATGAAAAAAATAGCATTATTGTCATTTCATAATGCAGCTAACTATGGGGCTGCACTTCAAGCTTTTGCCTTACAAGAGGCTTTGACTCGAAAGGGATATGTTTGTGAATATATTGATTATCGGAATACGTATCGAAGTAACGCTTACAATATGAGTTATCATATTTGGAGTAACCTAAAAGCGAGAAAATTGAAATCAGCTTTTCTTTATTTTTTAGGAACGCCTTTTATGTGTTTACGTAAATACCGATTTAATAAATTTTATCGTAGATATTTACATTGCACAACTTCTATTTATCACTCATCAACAGAAGCAAGAGTGTTAAATGATAAATATGATAAATTTATTGTTGGTAGTGATCAAGTATGGAATTACGAAAATAATGGTCGAGATTTTGCTTTTTTGTTAGATTTTGTTACTGATGATGAAAAAAAAATTTCTTATTCATCAAGTTTTGGATTAAGCTCTGTTCCTAAGGAATTACGCAAGGAGTACGAGTATAATCTTTTGAAAATAAAACATATTTCGGTTCGAGAACGTTATGCTGTAGATTTAGTTCGAGAACTATCAGGTCGGTGTGCCGAATTGGTTTTAGACCCAGTCTTCTTATTAACTAGAGAGGAGTGGCAACAATTTTTATTAAATCGTCCCCGTAGTAAGTATATATTTACTTATACGAATCGACCAGGACAGGTAGAGCGATTTTTTAATCAAACAGGCTATGATATACAGTATTTTAAACATTATAAATTGGCCCGGGCAACATCTTTGTTAGATTTCTTATCTGGTCATACTTGTGTAAAGTATGCGATGTCTCCATCAGAATTTGTTAGTTGTATAAATTATGCGCAACTCGTTGTATCGGCTTCATTCCATTGTATTGCATTGTCGATTATTCTTAACAAACCATTTGTAGCTATTCTTACAGGTGATATAGGAAAAGACGAGAGAATATTGAGTATATTACAACTGCTTGGTTTACAAAATCGTATATATTCCCCGTCGATGACATTAGAAGAAATAAATCTTCCGATTAATTATAAGAGTGTAAATGAAGAGATCTCTAGATTACGGAAGGATTCATTTCAATTTCTTATTAATAGTATAGAAAAATAATAAATTAAATTTATGAATGAAATAAAAATTGCTGTAATCGGTCTCGGTTATGTTGGGTTACCTTTGGCTCGTCTTTTTTCAACTAAGTATTTAACTGTTGGTTTCGATATGAATCAAAAGCGCGTAGATACTTTGATGGCAGGACATGATGTGACGTTCGAGGTGGCGGATGATTTATTACAAGATGCTATCCATAATCATGGTTTTAAGTGTACGACTAGTATTGATGAAATTAGTGATTGTAATTTTTATATAGTTGCCGTTCCAACTCCTGTAGATGAGAATAATCGTCCTGATCTAAAACCTTTGTGGGGTGCAAGTGAAATAGTTGGAAAAGTTATTTCAAAAGGAGATATAGTGGTATATGAGTCAACCGTATATCCGGGGGTCACAGAAGAAGAATGTTTACCCGTAGTGGAACGGGTATCAGGATTAGAGTTCAATAAAGATTTCTTTGCTGGTTATAGTCCAGAACGGATTAATCCTGGAGATAAGGAACATACTGTAGAAAAAATTAAGAAAGTTACATCGGGATCTACTCCTGAGATTGCAGAGGTTGTTGATAAGATTTATAATTCTGTACTTGTAAACGGAACTCATAGAGCTTCTTCTATTAAAGTTGCCGAAGCTTCTAAGATAATTGAAAATTCGCAGCGTGATGTTAATATTGCTTTTATGAACGAATTGGCAAAAATTTTTAATGCGATGGAGATTGATACTCACGATGTAATTGATGCTGCTTCTAGTAAGTGGAATTTTATAAAATTAAGCCCAGGGCTTGTAGGTGGACATTGTATAAGTGTTGATCCGTATTATTTGATTCAGAAAGCTCAGGTTTATGGTGTTTTACCTCGAGTTATGTCAAATGCTCGTCGTTTGAATGATGGTATGGGGGCATACGTGGCGAACCAAACTATTAAATGCATGAACAAAAAAGGAGTAATAGTAAAGGATTCTAAAATTTTGATTCTTGGTATTACATTTAAGGAAAATTGTCCTGATATTCGTAATACGAAAATCGTTGACATTTATCATACATTCGAGGAGTATACGAATAATATTACTATTTATGATCCGTGGGCAGATATTGATGCTGTTCGTCATGAATATGGTCTTGAAATAATTAATGTTCTTTCAGGTAGAGAGAAATATGATTCTATTATTCTTGCAGTTGCTCATGATGAGTTTCTAAATCTTGATATCCGCTCTTTTCTATCGTCAGAAAAGGGTGTTGTTTATGATGTGAAAGGTATTCTTCCTAGAAAAATTGTTGATGCAAGATTATAAGTAATGATGTTATCTATTGTTTGCCCGATATACAATGAAGTGGGGTATATTAAAGGGTGTATAGAGTCAATTGTAGCACAGGATTATCCTAAAGATAGTTTGGAAGTATTGTTTGTTGATGGGATGAGTTCAGATGGAACTCGTGATGTTGTACGAAAATTTATTTCTTTATATCCTTTCATTAAATTATTAGATAATCCTAAAAAAATTACTCCAGCTGCTTTAAATATAGGAATTAATGCTGCAAAAGGTTCGATTATTTTTCGTTTAGATGCACATGCTATTTATCCTAATAATTATTTCTCTATATTGGTTAAATATCTTGAAGAGTTGAGAGCAGATAATGTTGGTGGTATATGTAGAACACTACCTGTTAATAATACGAATGTTTGTGTTGCAATTGCTTGTGCTTTAAGTAGTCCTTTCGGTATGGGAAACTCCTATTTTAGGATAGGAATAAAAGATGTAAAAAAAGTAGATACGGTGCCTTTTGGTTGTTTTAGAAAGGAAATATTTGATAAAGTAGGACTTTTTGATGAAGAATTAATTCGTAATCAAGATGACGAATTTAATGGGCGGATAATTAAAGAAGGTGGTTGTATTTATTTAATACCAGAGGTTATTATAGATTATTATGCTCGAGATTCGATAAAAAAAGTGATAAAAATGTTTTATCAATATGGGTTATTTAAACCATTAGTAAATATAAAGTTGAGAAAACCTACTACTATTCGACAATTTTTTCCAGTATTATTTGTTATTGGTTTAATTGTAGGTGGAGCGTTAAGTATATTTACTTCATTGGTATATATTTATATTTTAGTGTTGGGGTTATATTGGTGTCTCGCATTTTATTTTGCATTGAGTAATGTGCGGAAAATAAAGCGATTAGGAGGAGTGATACTCTTACCTTTTATATTTTTCATGATACATGTTAGTTATGGTTGGGGATATTTAGTCGGAATTTTTAAGGTAATTTTTAAAAGTTCCTTTTCTGTGGTAAGTAATAGATAAGTTTTTTTTTACATATATCAGATTTGTGGTATGTAAATATTGGTAACAATATTATACATGTGATAAACGTTCTTTAATGTTGTAATTTTTTTTATATGATACCATTTTCACCACCAAGAATTGACCAGAAGGTCATTGATGAGGTTGTTGATACCTTGAAGTCCGGTTGGATCACGACGGGACCGAAGACGAAGGAGTTTGAACGGAGGTTGACGGCGTATTGCGGGAATAAGGCGACGTTGGCTGTAAACTCGAATACAGTGGGGTTGGAAGTTGTGTTGCGGTGGTTCGGGGTACAGGAGGGGGACGAGGTGATTGTGCCTGCCTATACGTATTGTGCCACTGCGAACGTGATCGTGCATTGTGGGGCGAAACCTGTTATGGTTGATGTGAATGCGGAAGATTTTGATGTTTGCTTGGAGAATGTGCGGAAGGCGATTACGGATAAGACAAAAGTGATTATGCCTGTTGATTTGGGTGGGATGCCTTGTGATTATGATGAATTGTTTGAATTGGTGAAATCGGGGTCGGTGAATTCGTTGTTTCAGGCAAGAACGGAGGAGCAGGAGAAGTTGGGACGGATTTTGATTTTGTCGGATTCGGCTCATTCCGTGGGGGCGGAGTATAAGGGGCGAAAAGCGGGATGTTTGGCGGATGTTTCCGTGTTTTCTTTCCATGCGGTGAAGAATTTGACCACGGCGGAAGGAGGGGCGATTATGTTGAATTTGCCGGAGCCTTTTGATAACGAGGAGGTGTATCGTTATTTGTGTACATATACTTTGCACGGGCAGAATAAGGATGCGTTGGCCAAGACGAAAAAGGGGGCGTGGCGTTATGATGTACTGGTTTCCGGTTTTAAGGGGAATATGACGGATATAATGGCTTCTATCGGGTTGGTGGAGTTGTCGCGGTATGAGGATGATACTTTGCATTATCGGAAATGTATATATGATCAGTATACGGAGGCTTTTTCCAAGTATGAGTGGGCACAATTACCAGTTTATGAAACGGAAGACCGGAAGAGTTCTTATCACGTGTATTGTTTACGGATAAAAGGGATCACGGAGCAACAGCGGGATGAGATTATTCAGAAAATTTTCGATAGGGATGTTGCGGTTAATGTACATTTTCAGCCGTTACCTTTGTTGAGTGCGTTTAAGAATAAAGGATATAAAATAGAAGATTACCCGGTGGCTTACGATAATTATAGCCGTGAGATTTCTTTACCCGTGTGGTATGGGTTGAATGAGGAGATGGTGAAGACGGTTATTGATGCTGTCGTGTGTTCTGTGGAGGAAGTGTTGGCGTGATACGTTTTTGTGATATTTTCTTTTCTTTGTTGGGATTGATAGTTCTATCACCCGTTTTCGTGATTATTGCTTTGTGTATTGTGTCGGATAGCCGGGGTGGTGTATTTTACCGTCAGGTACGAGTGGGGCGGGAGGGTAAGGATTTTCGGTTGTTTAAATTCCGATCAATGGCGAGTGGGGCGGATAAGAAAGGTTTGATAACCGTGGGGGCAAAGGATTCACGGGTTACCCGGGTCGGGTATTTTTTGAGAAAGTATAAATTGGATGAATTACCGCAATTGCTGAACGTGGTGCGGGGGGAGATGAGTTTGGTGGGACCGAGGCCGGAGGTGAGGAAGTACGTGGATATGTATACTGTTGAGCAGCGTAAGGTGCTGGCGGTTGTTCCCGGTATCACGGATTATGCTTCTATCGAGTACGTGGATGAAAATGTTATTTTAGGACAGGCAAATGATCCGGATCAGGCTTACGTGGAACAGATTATGCCGGATAAGATACGATATAACATGAAATATATAGATAATCGGTGTTTGAAAGAGTATTTTAAGATTATATTTTTGACGTTGATGAAGATCGTGAAGTAGCGTGATGATTAGATGATTTGCGATTAAGCGATTTCGTGATTGGAAAAGATAGTACCTCGGATAAATGTCCGGGGTATTTTGTTTTTGTGAATGTCCGTTTGGGGAGTAATATAGGATATTGTGGGAGAAGCTGTGGGAGAAATGGTCGAGAACTGTGGGGAAAATTGTGGGAGAAATGGCGAAAATATAAAGAATAGGAACTGTCAATTCGGCAGGAAACCGGTTTTGGCATAACTATTGTGATTTAGTTGTCGTAAAAATTTGAAGTACAATTAAATTAAAAATATAGAGTTATGTCAACAGGAAAGATTGGAGTTTCAACAGGGAATTTGTTCCCGATTATCAAGAAATTTTTATACTCGGATCACGAGATCTTTTTGAGAGAAATTGTTTCGAATGCGGTAGATGCTTCACAGAAGATGAAGGTGCTGGCTTCGAACGGGGAGTTTAAAGGTGAGCTTGGTGAGTTGAAGGTAAGGGTGAAGGCTGACAAAGCGGCAGGTACGTTGACGGTATCGGATAACGGTATCGGTATGACGCGGGAAGAAGTGGAGAAGTATATCAACCAGATCGCTTTTTCCGGGGCAGAGGAGTTCATGAACAAGTACAAGGATAACGCCGCTGCCATTATCGGGCATTTCGGATTAGGTTTCTACTCTTCGTTCATGGTAAGTGACAAGGTGGAGATTGTAACCAAATCTTATAAAGAGGGGGCGAAGGCTGTAAAGTGGTCCTGCGAGGGTAATCCGGAGTACACGATGGAAGAGACGGAAAAGGCCGAGCGGGGTACGGATATTATCATGTATATCAATGAGGAGGAGAAGGATTTTCTGGAAGATTCGAAGGTGAATGAACTGTTGAATAAATATTGTAAGTTCTTACCGATAGAGATTATTTCCGGAAAAAAGAAAGAATGGAAAGACGGGGAATATAAGGATACGACGGAGGATAACGTGATTAATGATACGAATCCGGCGTGGACTCGTAAACCGGCCGATTTGACGGAGGAGGATTACGAAAAATTCTATCATGAGTTGTACCCGATGGCTCAGAACCCATTGTTCCACATCCACTTGAATGTAGATTATCCTTTTAATCTGACAGGTATTTTGTATTTCCCGAAGATTGATAACAAGTTCGAGATTCAGAAGAACAAGATTCAATTATATAGTAACCAAGTGTACGTGACGGATTCTGTTGAGGGAATTGTGCCGGAGTACCTGACGTTATTACATGGTGTGATCGACTCCCCGGATATTCCGTTGAACGTGTCTCGTTCTTACTTGCAGAGCGATCGTAACGTGAAGAAGATTTCGAATCATATCACGAAGAAGGTGGCTGATAGTTTGAGTGAAATTTTCACGAACAAGCGGGAGGATTACGAGAAGAAGTGGGATGATCTGAAGATTTTCATCCAGTATGGTATGCTTACAGACGAGAAATTTGACGAGAGAGCCAAGAGTATTTTCTTGTTCAAGAACACGGAAGGAAAGTATTTCACTTACGAGGAGTATGAAAATTTGATTAAGGCTAACCAGACGGATAAGGATAATAAAGTGGTATTCCTGTATGCTACCGACGTGAAGGAGCAATACACGTATATCGAGGCAGCTAAAGGGAAAGGATATGACGTGTTGTTGATGGACGGTCAGTTGGATACTCACTTTATCAATCACTTGGAACAGAAGAATCCGGATCATCGTTTTGTGCGGGTGGATTCGGATGTGGTTGACAAGTTGATCGCAAAGGATGAAGCGAGGGAAGTTGCCTTGAGTCATGACGAGCAAGAAGAGTTACGTGCCGTGTTTACTTCTCAATTACCGAAAGAAGATGGGATGTTCTTGGTTAATTTCGAGGCCATGGGAGAGAATGGCGATCCGGTGATCGTGACACGTTCCGAGTTTATGCGTCGTATGAAGGAGATGGCAGCCATGAATCCCGGCATGGGCTTCTATGGGGCGATGGGAGATCAATACACGTTAGTGGTGAATACCGATCATAAGCTGGTGAACGAGATTCTTGAGAACGAGAAAAAGGAGATGAATGGGAAACTGGAACCGATTAATTTCGAGATCAAGGAGACCGAAAAGAAGAAAGCCGAATTGGACGAGTTGAACAAGGGAAAGAAAGATGAGGAGATTCCTCAGGTGGATAAAGATCGGAAGAGTGAATATGACAAGACTATTTCTGATTTGAATAAGCAGAAAAACTCGTTACTGGAGGAATACGGGAAAGGTAACAAGATTGTAGGTCAGTTGATTGACCTGGCATTGCTGGCGAACGGGTTGCTAAAAGGCGAGGCGTTGAATAGATTTGTGAAACGAAGTGTAGAATTGATTAAATAAAAAATTAAGCCGGACATCTTGTCCGGCTTAATTTTTTCAAAAATAATCATTACTTTCGTTGGCAAATTTCGTATAAATAAAAAAATACAGGTTATGCAGATTATCTATACTTCCGGGAATTATAAAAAGACTGTAGTAAAATCGGTCGTGGCGATTGTTTTAGGTCTGGTACTCGTGTTGTGGCCGACCGAGGTGTTAAATTACACGGTGAAAATTATCGGGGCCGTGTTTTGTGTCACCGGAATCGTGTCTTTCTTGGTTTCATTGCGTGATCAAGAGGAACGCTCTGCTCGCGGCTTGACTTCTTTTAACGGCATCGGAAGTATTATTCTGGGTATCTTGTTGTGGTCGATGGCTGATTTCTTTACCAATATGCTGATGTATCTGTTGGGGTTTATACTGATCGTTGCGGGTATCGGGCAATTGGTAATGCTTACTTCGGCCCGGAAATTCGGACATATAGCCCCGTTGAGTTATTTGTTCCCGGTAATTATTTTGTTAGCTGGGGTGATTGTTTTCGCGAATCCGTTTTCGGCAAAAGAAGGAATTATCACGTTCTTCGGAGCTGTTACAATTTTCTACGGGATTACGGATTTGATAAATCATTATAAGGTTAATCAATTGCGTAAGGAGACTCACGAGGCCGAACAACAGCAGAGAATGGGTGGCGGTGAGATCGAGGATGCGGATTACGAGGAAATTGAATAAATCAGTGATTTACGATTTAGAGATTGGGTGATTTCGGATTTACGATTGATGGGGGATTTGTGTGCTTACGATAGTATGATTTAAGAAAAGATAAGATGGTGTATATTATTAACAAGGAGGATTCGATTTACAATCGTTTTTTGGCAGAACTTAGGGATAAAGAAATTCAAAAAGATCCGTTACGTTTCCGGCGGAATTTGGAACGTGTGGGTGAAGTGATGGCTTACGAGATCAGTAAGACTTTTCATTATTCTTCACATAAAGTACAAACACCCATAAATGAGGCTGATGTAAGGTTGGCAGACGAAGAAGTCGTGGTGGCATCCGTTTTGCGTGCCGGTTTGCCTTTTCATCAAGGGTTCTTGAATTATTTTGATCGTTCCGGAAGTGCTTTCATTTCAGCGAGAAGAAAATATAAGGAGAATCATATTGATTTTGAGATCCGGTTTGATTCTATTTACACGCCTAGTTTGGAAGGTAAACAGTTGTTATTGGTTGATCCTATGTTGGCAACAGGAGCTTCAATCGTGGTGGCTTACCACGAGTTGTTGAAGCAAGGTGGAAGACCGGTACACACGCATATCGCGGCTATCGTGTCAAGTCGCCAAGGCGTTGATAAAATAACCGAGGTGTTGAAGGATGAACCGGTGACATTGTGGACAGGTGCGTTGGACGAACATTTGACGGAAAGTTGCTATATAGACCCGGGAATCGGGGATGCGGGTGATCTGGCATTTGGGGAAAAGCTATGAAAGCTAAAAACTAGAAACTAAAGACTAAAAGTTTAGATAAAAATGTTATCTTTGACCGCATGGAAATGAACAAATATTTGATAGCAGCCTTGTATGTTGTTGCCGGATGCGTGGCAACCCTTCCCATTAACGTGCGTGGAGGGAACGTTTCGGTGGGAACAGACTGTTATCGTTTGTTGGTTTCTTCTACCGAGAAAGTAATCACGGTATCTGCAGAAAAGAGAGCCACGGATGATTTTAATTACGGGGATTTCTATAATCCAAATCGTGTGGAAACCGTGGATGCGGTAAAAGTCTATTATACTTACTCTTCTGTTATTTTGCCGGGCTGGAAAGTTCCGGAGATTGCTGCAAATCCCATACGAGCTCCGGGAAAAACAAGATGATTTCAAATCTGGTCGATTTCTTGATTTCTGATTTTAGATTAAGTGATTTCAATCGCAAGAAGCAGACACTTAATAATTACAAAATCATTCAATCGGAAATCACATAATTAGTTAGTTTTTTCAATTTTCAATTATAAAAGTATGGGATTTAACGATATATTAAAAAATCTTTTTGGTAATAAATCAGATCGGGATTTGAAAGTTTTATTACCGATTGCTTCTAAAATAAATGCTGAGTGGGAGAAAATAAAGGGCTTGAGTCATGACGATTTGAGAAAAGTTTCTGCTGATTTGAAAGCAAAGATTCATGCTCACGTGAAAGTGGAAGAAGATGAAATTGCATCTTTGAAAGCAAAGGTAGAAAACGAGAAGCCTTCTATCGAGGAACGTGAAGAGATTTATAACCGGATAGACAAGCTTGAGGAACAGATAGATAAAAAGATTGAAGACATTCTGAACGAGATATTACCCGTGGCCTTTGCCGTGATGAAGGATACGGCTAGACGTTTTAAAGAGAACAAGGAAATTGTGGTGAAAGCTACTGATTTTGACCGTGATCTTGCTGTAACGAAGGATTTCGTTGAGATAGACGGGGATGATGCCGTTTATTTCAATTCATGGATAGCCGGGGGAAACGAGGTGACTTGGGATATGGTTCACTACGATGTACAGTTGATCGGAGGTTCCGTGTTGCATCAAGGAAAAATCGCCGAAATGGCAACCGGTGAAGGTAAAACGTTGGTTGCCACGTTGCCCGTGTTCTTGAATGCGTTGACGGGACGAGGGGTACACGTGGTTACGGTCAATGATTATCTGGCAAAACGTGACTCCGAGTGGATGGGACCTCTTTATATGTTCCACGGGTTGTCGGTAGATTGTATCGACAAGACCGAACCGAATTCACCGGAAAGGCGGAAAGCTTACCAGGCCGATATTACTTTCGGTACGAATAACGAGTTCGGTTTCGATTATTTGAGAGATAACATGGCAATTCACCCGGAGGATTTGGTGCAACGAAAGCATAATTATGCTATCGTCGATGAGGTCGACTCCGTGTTGATTGATGACGCCCGTACCCCGTTGATTATATCCGGTCCGGTTCCAAAGGGAGATATCCAGATGTTTGACGAGTATAAGCCTCGTGTGGAGAAACTGGTACGCATGCAGCGGGATTTGGTTGCCCGGATTTTCACGGAAGCTAAGACTTTGTTGGCTAGTGGCGATCGGAAACAGGAGGAACAGGGGGCTATTTTGTTATTGAGAGCGTATAAGGGATTACCTAAATACAAGCCGTTAATCAAGTTCTTGAGTGAACAGGGAAATAAGGCGACGTTGGTAAAGACCGAAAATATTTATATGCAGGAGAATAACCGTCGTATGCCGGAGATCACGGATGAACTTTATTTTGTAATTGATGAGAAATTGAATTCTATCGATTTGACGGATAAAGGACATGACACGATTACGGCGGCGGGAGAAGATCCGAGTTTCTTTATTTTGCCGGATGTTGGTTCTGAATTGGCTGAAATTGACAAGATGAATCTGACGGAGGCTGAGAAGTTGGAGAAAAAGGATCAGATGGTGCAAAATTATGCGGCCAAATCCGAGCGAGTACACACGGTAAACCAGTTGTTAAAAGCTTACACGTTATTCGAGTTGGACGTTGAGTACGTGGTAATTGACAATAAGGTGAAGATCGTTGACGAGCAGACGGGGCGTATCATGGAAGGACGTCGTTATTCCGACGGTTTGCATCAAGCGATCGAGGCCAAGGAAAACGTGAAGGTGGAGGCAGCCACGCAGACATTTGCCACGATTACCTTGCAGAATTATTTCCGTATGTATCACAAGTTAGCCGGTATGACCGGTACGGCAGAGACGGAAGCGGGAGAGTTCTGGGATATCTATAAATTGGATGTTGTCGTGATCCCGACGAATAAACCGATTATTCGTAAAGACGCCAATGATTACGTTTACAAGACAAAACGCGAGAAATATAACGCCGTGATTGAAGAGATTACCCGGTTGGTCGGCGAGGGCCGTCCGGTGTTGGTGGGTACTACTTCAGTTGAGGTTTCCGAGTTGTTGAGTCGTATGTTGAAACTGCGTGGGATCAAGCATAACGTGTTGAATGCGAAGTTACATCAACGAGAGGCCGATATCGTGGCAGAGGCTGGTAAATCGCAAGTTGTTACGATTGCAACCAACATGGCCGGTCGTGGTACGGATATCAAGTTAAGCCCGGAAGTGCGTGAAGCAGGAGGTTTGGCTATTATCGGTACGGAACGTCATGATTCTCGTCGTGTAGACCGTCAGTTGAGAGGTCGTGCCGGACGTCAGGGAGACCCGGGATCTTCCCAGTTCTTCGTGTCGTTGGAGGATGATTTGATGCGTTTGTTCAGTTCAGAGAGAATTATCCGGGTTATGGACCGTTTGGGGCATGAAGAGGGAGACGTGATACAACATTCTATGATCACGAAATCTATCGAGCGGGCACAACGTAAGGTGGAAGAAAATAATTTCGGTATTCGTAAGCGTTTGTTGGAGTATGATGACGTGATGAATTCTCAACGTGAGGTTATTTACAAGAAGAGACGTCATGCTTTGTTAGGTGAACGTATCGGTGTGGATATCGCCAATAATATGTATGATGTTTGCGAAAACTTGGTGGAAGAACACAAGGAAGCTAATAACTTGGAGGCTTTCCGCTTGGATGTCTTGAAGTACCTGGCTGTTGATTTTGATATAAAAGAAGAAGAATTCCAAAAGAGTTCGGCTAACGATTTGACCGAGAAGTTGTACAAAGAGGTGCGGGAAAGTTTCAGTCGTAAGACGGAGTCGATTGCCAGACAGGCGTTCCCCGTGATCAAAAATGTTTTTGAACAGCGAGGAGATATGTTTAAGAATATCGTGGTTCCGTTTACAGACGGGAAGCGGGCATACAATGTCGTGACTAATTTGGAAAAGGCTTACAAAACAGAAGGAGAGGAGTTGATTCGTGCTTACGAGAAGTCGATTATGCTGGCTCATATTGATGATGCTTGGAAAGAGCATTTGCGTGAAATGGATGATTTGAAACAATCCGTGCAGAATGCGACTTACGAGCAGAAAGACCCGTTGTTGATCTATAAGTTTGAGTCTTTCAACTTGTTTAAGGTCATGGTGGATAAGATAAACAAGAGTGTGGTTTCGACGTTGATGAAGGGACAGATTCCTTTTGAAGCTCCCGAGGAGGTGAAACAGGCAGAAGAGAAACGTACGGATTTGAGCAAGATGCAGACGGGACGTAGTGACGCTCCTGTTGGTCAGACAAATCAGGCACCCCGTAAGACAGAACCCGTGAAGGTGGGACCCAAGGTCGGGCGTAACGATCCGTGTCCTTGCGGAAGTGGGAAGAAGTTTAAAAATTGCCACGGGAAAGAAGAATAGATTAGTTTTAGATTTTAGATTTTAAATCGTGTTTGACACGTGAGATTTGAAATCAAAATCTAAAGAACATAGTTGTAGGTTTTGAATTGTTGAAAGGCAATTTGAAATCTACAATTTAAAATTCAAAATTATGACGTTGGTTTCATTATTTATTAATTGGGATGTCAGCCCGGAGCTGATTAATCTGGGTGGTTTCTCGATTCGTTATTACGGGTTGTTGTTTGCTTTGGCTTTCGTGTGCGGGTATAAGGTTGAAGAGAAGATGTTCAAATCGGAAGGGTTGAGTCAGCAATGGCTGGATAAATTGTGGTTGTACGTGGCGGTGGCCACGGTGATCGGGGCCCGATTGGGACATTGTTTCTTTTATGACTGGGCTTATTATAGTGCCCACCCGTTTGAAATCATTCTGCCGGTTCGATTTGAACCGGAGTTTCGTTTCACCGGTTATCAAGGATTAGCGAGTCATGGGGCTGCTATTGGTATTATTGCCGGATTGTGGTATTATTCCAAGAAAGTAAGTAAGAAATCTATATTTTGGATTTTGGATAGAGCCGTTATTCCAATTGCTTTGGCTGGATTTTTTATTCGTATGGGGAATTTGATGAACTCGGAAATCGTGGGATTACCGACCGATTTACCTTGGGGATTCCGGTTTGTTCATTCTGGGATGCAAGACCCGATGACTCCCCGACATCCGGCTCAGTTGTACGAGGCCATTTGTTATTTGATTAGTTTTGCCGTTCTGATGCATTTGTATTGGAAAACGAAAGCAAAAGAACGTCAGGGATTTCTTTTCGGGATGTTTTTGATATTGATATTCACGGCTCGTTTCGTCATAGAATTCATGAAGGAGAATCAGGAAGCTTTCGAGAATTCCATGACATTGAACATGGGACAATGGTTGAGTATTCCGTTTGTGCTGGTGGGAATTTATATGGTTTGGAGAAGCAAGAAACAACGTCCATAAAGTCCATAAGGTCTGTGAACCCCTGCGGGGCGCTTTGTTTACGGCAACTTGTGTTGCCGATAACTTGCAACTTGCCAAAGGCAAATGTAACTTGCAACTTGTAACTCGCCGAAGGCGATCTCTTGTGCGGTTGGAATCTAAAATCTAAAAATCATTAAATCTAAGATTGGATATGGCTTATAATAGTGAATTCATGAAAGAGGCAATGCGGATTGCCGTGGAGAATGTGAAGAATGGTACGGGAGGGCCGTTTGGGGCGGTTGTAGTTCGAGACGGAGAGATTATCGCGACTTCCGGTAATACGGTTGTGCCGGATAATGATCCCACGGCTCACGCGGAGGTGAATGTGATTCGCAAGGCTTGCAAGCATTTGGATTCTTTCCAATTGAAAGGGTGTGAGATTTATTCCAGTTGTGAACCGTGTCCCATGTGTTTGGGGGCGATCTATTGGGCTCGGCCGGAAAGGGTATATTATGCTTGTACAAAAGATGATGCGGCTGCGGGAGGATTTGATGACTCTTATATCTATAAAGAAATCGCTTTGGATGGCCCCTTGCGTTTCATTCCTTTCGAAAATAAACGGGAAGAGGGGGCCGGAGAAGAATTTGCACTTTGGCAAATAACTAAAAACAAAGTAAAGTATTAAGAATAAATTTGAACGTAAAAAGAACGCTGTAGCCATTAGGTTGCAGCGTTTTTTTCGTGTGGAGAGTTGTCATTATCCTCTTTTTTTATTAACTTTGTAAAATTCAGATTTTTACTTCCTGTATAAATGTATCTGTCCCGCTTTCAGAGGGCCAATTTGTACTTGGTAATTGTTTGTCATTTTTTTATTTAATCTAAGATAAGGAGGAATGTGAAAGAGGTATTGAGTTTTTCGTATGTAGAATTAATCGGTTTGTTTGAGCGGGAATTCCCGAATGTGTTACAAGGGGCAAGGGTTAGTCGTGACTGGAGGGAGTTTGAGCGATTTTTGAAGGAGTACGTACGGCACTCTTTAACCGGTCATCCTTCCTCTTCGTTGATAAAGCGTTTTTTCAGGATATTCATGAATGAAGCCCGGTATATCCGGGATTTTTCCACGGGGGAGAAAATTCGCTATGAGCCTATCAAATGGTTGTGGTTGGCTTTGAGAGGAAATGAAGGTGATATACATTCTGATTTTTTGATTGATTGGTATTATTTATTCAAAAAATATCAGGCAGGGCGGGAAGTTCTTCCGGATCGGAAAAAGTGCAAGGAGTGGGGAGAGCGGTGGAAATCCGGTATGGATGATGGGGTCATTCATGAACGTCAGGAAAATAAAGAGCGAATATGTCGTTTGCTAATTTCTAAAATAGAGAAAAGAGATAAAATGAATACCCGCTATCGTTTTGACGCGGATATGAATGAAGGTCGCAAGGAGGAATTGATTCGAGAATGGTGGGGAGATTATAAATTTCATCTGGCTTTGGCGATTCGTGATCCGGATGAATTGAATATGTTCATGGGGAAAACCTTGTCGGCAGGGTTAATAGAACTTTTACACGAGGCGAAACAGAAAGGAATCCCGTTTTTCGTGACACCCTATTATCTTTCTTTATTGAGTGTTCGTCCGGGAGGATATGATGATTCCACGATCCGGAGTTACGTGATTTATTCGAGGGAGTTGGTAGAGCATTTCGGACAGATTCGGGCATGGGAGAAAGAAGATGTCGTAGAGCCGGGAAAACCGAATGCTGCCGGGTGGTTGTTGCCTAATGCTACGAATATTCATCGTCGTTACCCGGAAGTAGCTATTTTTATCCCGGATTCAATGGGGCGGGCTTGTGGGGGGCTGTGTGCTTTGTGCCAGCGGATGTATGATTTTCAAAAAGGACACCTTAATTTTAATCTGGAACGTTTGAAGCCGATAGAGGGGTGGGAGAGCAAGATGGAGCGTTTGATGATGTATTACGAGCACGATTCTCAATTGCGTGATATATTAATCACGGGGGGCGATGCGTTGATGAGTCAGAATCAAACGTTAGAGAAAATATTGGATGCGGTTTATCGTATGGCTGCGCGTAAACGTGAAGCTAATAAATATAGGGATAAAGGAGAAAAATATGCGGAGATTCAGCGGGTGAGACTAGGATCTCGTTTGTTGGCCTATTTACCTAGTCGTGTGAATGACGGGTTAATTGACGTGTTGAAAAGGTTCCGGGAAAAAGCCCGGCAAATAGGTATTCAACAATTTTTTATCCAGACGCATTTCGAATCACCTTTGGAGGTGACGGAAGAGGTGATTGATGCTGTTCGGCGTTTGTTGGCTGCCGGATGGATCATCACGAATCAGTTGGTGTTTACCGTCGCCTCTTCTCGTCGGGGACACACGGCAAGATTGCGGGAAGTGTTGAATCGAGTCGGGATTCTAACCTATTATACTTTTTCCGTGAAAGGGTTCGAGGAGAATTATGCATTGTTTGCCCCGAATAGTCGTTCCGAACAGGAGGTGAAAGAAGAAAAGGCATGCGGGCAAATGTCCGCGGAATTGGAAACAGAGGTTCTGAGTTTATTTGAGCATCCCGAAAGAGTAACTTCCGAATTACCGGGGATACTTGATAGATATCATCAACCTTTTTTGGCCACGGACCGGAACGTGATGAATTTGCCGGGTATCGGGAAAAGTATGACTTTCGTGACAGTCGGTTTGACTAAACAAGGAAAGCGAATTTTGCGATTTTCGTTGGATGTGGGGCGGCGACATAGTCCTTGGGTGGATCATGTAGGTGATATTTATATCGTGGAAAATAAATCCGTCGCGGCTTATTTGCGACAATTGCAGGAATTGGGCGAGGATGTAGAGGACTATATTTCTTTGTGGGATTATTCCGAAGGGCGTACGGAATCGCGCTTTGCTCTTTTCGAGTATCCGAAGCAAAAAACAGGAATGACGGGAGATTATACTAATTTGAGTATTGATTCTTAAAAATAATTGCGTATTTGTAAATTTTGGCCTATCTTGGCTGTTGTGTTAAAAAATACGTTTATGAAAAAGATCAATTTAGTCTCAATCGTAGTATTGTGTATTATTTTACTTGGCGGATGTGCCAGTGAACCTAATCAAGAGGTGAATATAATTCCTCAACCTCAGCAAGTAACAATGGCGGACGGTGGTTTTACGCTGTCCCCGAAAACCGTAATTAACGTGATAAAGGGGGCGGATGATCTGACTCCAGCTTGTACGTTTATGAGTACGTTGGTTGAAAAATCTTTCGGTCAACCCCTGTCTGTCGTGAATGGAGAGATGAAGCGGGATGCGATTAATATAGCTGTTGACCCGTCGATGAGAGCAGATGCTTATGATTTAACAGTAGGTAAAAAGGCCATTGATATCAAGGCCGGAAGTTCGAAAGCGGTATTTTATGCCATGCAGAGTTTACGGCAGATGATGCCCGTGGGAGTGGAGAAAGGGGAGAAAATGGATAAAATTCGTATCCAGAATGTACGGATTCAAGATGAACCCCGGTTGGCGTATCGCGGGACGATGTTGGATGTATGTCGTCATTTCTTCACGGTGGATGAGGTGAAGACTTTTATTGATATGCTGGCGTTGCATAAACTGAGCGTGTTCCATTGGCATTTGACGGATGATCAGGGATGGCGTATAGAGATTAAAAAGTACCCGAAGCTTACGGAAATAGGTAGTCAACGGAAACAGACGGTTATAGGTAAAAATACCGGGAAGTATGATGGAACGCCTTATGGACCCTATTTTTTCACGCAAGAGGAGATCAAGGATGTTATTCAATACGCTGCCGATCGGTATATCACGATTATTCCGGAGATAGAACTTCCCGGACATGCACTTGCGGCGTTGGCTTCTTATCCAGAGTTGGGTTGCACGGGTGGGCCTTACGAAGTTTGTCAGATGTGGGGAGTATTTCCCGAAGTATTCTGTCCCGGAAACGAGAAGACTTTTGAATTCTGGGAAGGAGTTTTGGAAGAGGTTGCAGAGTTGTTTCCCGGGGAGATTATTCATATCGGGGGCGATGAATGTCCTAGAGATGCCTGGAAAAAATGTAAGAAATGTCAGGCTCGGATGAAAAAAGAGAAATTAAAAGAAGAGGGGGATTTACAAAATTACGTGGTTCACCGGATCGAGGAGTTTATGAAAACAAAAGGGAAGAGAATTCTCGGTTGGGACGAGATTCTGGAAGGTGATGTTTCCAAAACTGCGATCGTGATGTCATGGAGAGGAAAGAAAGGTGGAATCGAGGGAGCGAAGAGAGGGAATGAGGTTGTGATGGTTCCGAATGATTATGCGTATTTTGATTATTATCAAGCTAAACCGGTGGAGAATGAACCTTTCGGTATCGGAGGATACGTACCCGTGGAGAAAGTATATAGCCTGGACCCGACGGAGGGATTGACTCCTGAAGAAGGGGAGAAAATTATCGGGGTTCAAGCTAATTTATGGGCGGAATATATAACGACTTTCAGTCATGCCCAATATATGCTGTTGCCGCGAATGGCTGCAATAGCCGAAGTCGGTTGGACCCCTGTGGCTAAAAAGGACTATGATAATTTTCTGAAGCGGGCAAAATTGATGACCCAACGTTACGAGGCTTTGGGGTATAATTTTGCAAAGCATATTTTGCAAGAAGCGAAAACAAATGAATAAAATAATAGGGGCACTTTTTATAGGTTGTAGCATCTGGGGTATGCTCGGATGCTCGACCGAAAAAAAGATTGAGCAAAAGACCGAGATTCGAACGGAATTGAGTTCCGGCTGGGAATTCAGTCAGCGGGATTCCGAGGTATGGCTTCCCGCGACTGTGCCGGGAACGGTTCATACCGATTTATTGGCGAATGGTAAAATCGAGGATCCGTTCTACCGGATGAACGAGTTACAGTTGCAATGGATCGATAAGAAGGATTGGGAATATCGTACGTTTTTTTCTGTTGATAAAGAGTTTTTGGAAAAGAAAAATCAACGCCTTACTTTTCATGGACTGGATACTTACGCTGATGTTTATCTGAATGGTAAATCAATCGGTGTTACCGATAATATGTTTCGTACCTGGGTGTTTGACGTTTCGGGCCAATTGAAAGCGGATAGTAACGAATTGCGTGTTGTCTTTGCTTCTCCTACCAGAAGAGGATTAGAGGAAATGGAACGTTACGGGTTAAGATTACCGGCGGATAATGACCAGAGTGAGCGAGGCGGTATGGGGAATAACCGGGTGAGCGTGTATACCCGTAAAGCGCCATATCACTATGGTTGGGACTGGGGTCCCCGTTTGGTGACGTCCGGAATCTGGCGTCCGGTTGTGCTAGAAGCGTGGAATAACGTGAAGGTGGAAGACGTGTTTATTCGTCAGCCTCAAGTTACACGGGAAGAAGCCCGATTGATCGCGGAGGTTTGTATAAATTCGGATAAGCGGCAGAACGTGGAGGTTGAAGTCGCGAGTGAAGGAAAGGTGCTGGTTCGGGAGAGCAAGGAATTGAAGGTCGGGAAAAACGAAATATCTATACCTTATAGCATTTTGAATCCGCGTTTGTGGTGGACTAACGGGTTGGGGAAACAGGAGTTATATGATTTTACCGTGCGGGTCGTGGCTGAAGATGACGTGATCGTGGAGAAAGGGGTTACTACCGGGTTGCGATCTTTAAAGTTGGTACGAGAGAAAGATCAATGGGGCGAATCGTTTGGTTTTGAATTGAATGGTGTTCCCGTGTTTGCCAAAGGTGCCAACGCTATCCCGAATGACGTGTTTTTACCTCGGGTTACCCGGGATAAATACGAGAAAATGGTGGCGGATGCGGCGAATGCCAATATGAATATGATCAGGATATGGGGTGGAGGGATATACGAGGATGATGCATTTTTCGAATTTTGTGATAAATATGGGATTATGGTATGGCAGGATTTTATGTTTGCCTGCGCGATGTATCCCGGTAATCCCGAATTTTTGGATAATGTTCGGGAAGAAGCGATCGACAACGTGGTACGCTTGCGGAATCACCCCAGCATAGCTTTGTGGTGCGGGAATAATGAAAACGCTTTGGCTTGGCGACACGGGTCTCCCGGCGGGTGGGGATGGAAAAATCAGTTCACGAAAGCAGAACAAGATACTGTTTTTAAAGCGTATTACGAGGTCTTCCACGAGATACTTCCTGGCGTGGTGGAGCAGTACACGGATGGGGATGATTACTGGCCTTCTTCACCGATGGCAGGGCCGGAACCTACCCAACACGGGTTGGACGGGACGACCTCGGGCGATCAGCATTACTGGGGCGTTTGGCATGGGTTCCGTCCCTTGGAAAGTTTTGATGAGGTGACGACTCGTTTTTGTAGTGAGTACGGTTTCCAGTCATTCCCGGAGATGAGCACGATTGAAACTTACGCTTCACCGGAAGATTATGATATAGAATCGGAAGTCATGAAATCGCACCAGAGAAGCTATATCGGCAACGGGCGTATTTTGGATTACATGAAGATGTATTATCGTGTTCCCGATGATTTTGAACAGTTCATCTATATGACACACGTGTTGCAGGGACTTTCGACCAAGATGGGAATAGAAGCTCATCGTCGGAATACGCCTTATTGCATGGGATCATTGATTTGGCAGATAAATGATTGTTGGCCGGTTGCCAGTTGGTCCACGACGGATTATTATCACAAGTGGAAAGCGGCTCATTACGTGATGCGTGATTGTTTCAAGGAAGTGATCGTTGCACCGAAATGGAATGGCGATACGTTGGCGATTTATGGCGTGAATAATGGATTAGATTCGACTAGAGCGATGTTGAGCATAGAGGTCGTGAATTTTGCGGGAAGGCTTTGTCTTTCATATCATAAAGGGGTCAAGCTTGCCCCGAACACCTCTGCTGTTTTATTTCAATTGGAGAGGGATACGTTGCTTGCCGAAGCCTCTGCACGGAATACGATGGTCGTGGTGCGATTGCAAGATGGCTACGAGATATTGGATGAGAAGAATGTTTATTTCGAGTATCATAAAGATTTGGATTTGTCCGATCCCAGACTTTCTATCGAGGCTATCGAGGAGAAGGGTGAGAAATTTATCTTGGTTTCCACGGGTAGATTAGTATGTAACGTGATGTTTTATTTACCGGGAGTACCCGCTTTTTTCTCCGATAATTATTGTGATATACTTCCGGGAAGGGAGTATAAAATTAAGGTCGATACGGATTTATCCCCGGCTGAGATAGAGAAGCGAATAAAGATTCGTTATGTACACTAGGTCGCCTTGGCGAGTCACAAGTTCTTCCTCGTGCAGGAGGGAATGGAGGAGGGGGGAGCTGCCCCTTCTTCCATAACAGTAGATCTGTTTGTCCTATGGAATTTTGCGGGTTTTGTCACGAAATGTCATACATTACCCGTCATGAATCTTGTTCGTGAATCTCTATTTTTGTGTAAAAGGAATTCAGATAAGAGAGCGAGGGGGAAATACCCTTAACTAAATACCTTCACCAAAGAATCCGGGAGGAGTTCCCCCTTCCGGGCGGTTTCTTCCTTCACTCTTTTTGCCGAGCGTGTTGAAGCGATATGAAATTGTCAGCATGTAGTAATTCCGGTTATTCGTACTGTATCGGGTTTGAGTGTAAAGGTCATGAATGCTGTAATTTAACAGGTTCCTTTGGCGTAAAATGTCCATGGCTTTAAATCTTACCTGCAGTTGTTTTCTTTTCAAGAATTTCTTACCGATTTCCAGGTTTAAATTACTATTCGATTGATTGACGTTTCCTCCTTTTTTACTTAACGTGTAAGTGTAAGAGTAATCCCCGGCAAGTATGAATTCTTTCCAGAATACCCACTTGGCATTTGCATTCACGGATTGCGTGAACGAATTGGAACCTCCTGTCGTCGTACTGGTAGAACTGGAATAAGAAGTTCGAGAGGAAATATTGTAATCCAGATTCTCGGATATGTTACTGTTTATTCCGAGGTTGAAAGTCGCGTTGTGCGAATTCGTGAAATTCTTTATGTTATCGTAGATTGAAGGTGTATGCGAGTAACTGTACGATATTGATGGGTTTAGCCTTAACTTTAACGATTTGATACCGAATGAATAGTTTACGTTTGTTGAAATACTCCATTGGCCATTCAAGTTGACCGGCATGGTGAGGCGTGCCCCACGCAGAACTTCATACCCGTTAATGATCGTGTCATTGTTGATGAACTGGGTGGCTGACGCGATGTTATTGAAAGAATTATTAAAGTTGACACTCGCATGTAAGAAGCTGAATTTTTCTTCGGATATAAGTGAACTGCTGAACGACATGGAAGCTGATTGAGAGAATGTTTTCTTCAAGTCAGGATTTCCTTTTGACACGCTTAACTGATCGCGAACGTCAAGAATGTCTTGTAGTTGATCGGCACTAGGGGAGGTCGTGTTTCCGCTATAATTGAGGTTCAGGTTACTTCTCTTGGATAGCGTGTAACTGAAATTCATCCGGGGAGAAAGATTCAGGTAATTATTTTTCACGACCGAGTCCGGAGAATTCAAGTATTCATACCTGTTTTCTTCTTTGGATAGATTGATTGATCCCCCCACACCCAAGGAGATTTTCTCTTTGTAATATCCATAGTTAATACCGAGATTATTGGCCATTCTCATGGTACTGGTTTTGTTGGTCAACGCGGTATCAATACCAATAAGTTCCGTGAAAAGAGCATCTTTGTATGACATGCTTTCTTTGTCCGATTCATTTTTATTATAACTAAATGAATAGTTGAATGACAAACGAGCGCTTTCGGTTAAAGGTTCCGAGTATGATGCCGAGGCCGTGTAAGAATTTGAAACACTTTTCGTGGTGTTAATAAGGTTGCGTAGCGTGTCTTTTTTGTTGATGATGCTACTATCTTGTTGAATACTATTGCCTTTGTTGTCGTTCACGTTGAGATTCCCGTTTAAGGTAAACGTACGTCCCGTTTTTTGGAAGGCATGCATCCACGAGAAGTTCCCCCCGAACGAGTGGCTTTCGTTATGATTTTGATTTTTCGAGTTCGTGATATTCAAGGTGTCATTATCCTGAATACTGCTATTCATGTTTATAGATCGACTATCCGATTTGCTGAAAGAGAAAGAGGGGGTGAAGTAAAACCTGTTTTTCTCGTTCATGGAGTAATTGAATCGGGTGTTCACGTTGTGGTTTGAACTTTCTGACCACGAATGGCTTTCCGAATCGTATATTTTGCTTTGGTAGCTTTCTGAAGGAAAATATTCCTGTTTGCTGGAACTGGCAGAATAGGATTCGCTGCCGCTTCCGTTATAACTACCACCGATATCAGTACCCTTTTTGAACGTGTTGGAGAAGTCGGCCGAGAAGCTTTTTCCCCTGTTGTTTCCTCCTTTCCCGTGATATTGTGCGTTGGGTAGGTCGGAGCCTTGATTCGTGTTACGTAAACTTCCCCGTATGGAGAATTTTTGTTTTCGATTGAACGCGTTGGCCGAGGCGTCAAGGTTGTAATTATTGTCTTTAAACGAATCTTCTGGATCTTCTGATACCCCGTATCCTAAACCTGCTTTTCCGAATATTTTTAAAAGATTCGGGTTTTTAGTTTCTATATTCAAGGAACGAAATCTTTTCCCGTCATCATATCCCGAGAAATCGGCTTCTTCGCTCTTCCCGTCGAACATTTTAATTTTGGCGACAAGGTTTGCCGGAAGAGTTTGTAAGGCAGCCATGGGATTGCTAAGGAAGTATTCGGTACCATCGATATAAATCTTTTTCACTTCCTCGCCGTTGGCCATTAGTTTCCCATCAATAATTTGAAATCCGGGAAGCTTTTTTAATAGGTCTTCCAATTCCGCGTCTTCAGGCACTTTTACGGCATTTGCATTGTATTCGGTCGTGTCCCCTTTTTGAATGATTAGCGGGGGTTTTGCCGTGATCACGACTTCTTCCAGCACTTCGGGAAGTAACCTGATGATCCCCACGTTGGTATCCGCCTTTACGAGATATCTTTGGGTCGTGGGATTGTACCCGACGAAAGAAGCCGTGATAATGGTTTCTCCCGGGAGTAAATCTTTTAGCGTGAATTCTCCCATGGCGTTGGTTACCGTGGTTGGTTTCTTGTCGGCACCCACGTAAATGTGTGCTCCCGGTAATGTCTCGTCATCCGTTTCGCCGGCCACGACTCCTTTGAGAGTATATTTTGTCACTTTCTTCTCTTGTGATTGTACCGATTCTTTCCCGGTAGTATCTTTCTTTTGTATCTGAGCGGACAACATGGTTGGTGTTGCTAAAATGAATAAAAGAAGGATTATTTTATAAGTATGAAGCTGCATATAGTTGTTGTTGTGATTTAAACAAAAATAGACATATAATATGGACAGGCCATAATAAAAAAGAGGTTTATGATTTCTTTAAATACTCTTTTAACAAAATATTTAGAAGTCTGTTAGAAAGTGATACAAGCGTGGATTCCAGGGCGCTTTTGGATGACGGTGGGAGAGAGTGTAACGCGTGTTCGCCCGTAAGGTTTCGTGAAAATATAAGATCCCCCGATACCGATTGCCGCACCACATAGAATATCCCACCAATCGTGTTTGTCGCTATACACTCGTCCCCAGGCAACGTAACTGGACAGAAGATAAGCGGGGATTCCGTATTTCCAACCATACCGGCGTTGTAGAAAAGAAGCTCCCACAAAAGTTACGGTTGCATGTCCGGAAGGGAAAGCGTGATGATCACTTCCATCAGGGCGTTTTTTGCGGATGGTGTGCTTTAATATATAACTTGTGCCTACAGCGGTAACTGCCGAGAACACGAGTTGTTTGGTTCCTTGGTAGTCTTTTTTTAATAGAGTCGTGGCTAGACAGATGACTGGTGTCGCGTAGTATAAAACATCCCCGGAAGTTTCAATAGCCTTTTTTTGAGCGAAAACGTTCATGGTGGAGGCTAAGAATAGAAGTAAAAATGACGAGTGTAATGTAATATGTGGAAATTTTGTTGCCGCGACTCCTCTTTTCATCTTATTGATTATTAAAATGTAGCCGCGAAGGTATAAAAAATGTGTGATTAAAGGAGGAAAAAAAATGATTTATCATTTTCAAATTACAAAAATAGTTGTACATTTGCACCCGTTATCGCCAATTTAGCTCAGCTGGTAGAGCAACGCATTCGTAATGCGTAGGTCTGGGGTTCGAGTCCCCAAATTGGCTCCACAGAAAATCAGTCAGTTAACTAATAAAAGAGGCTATTTCAACACGGTATAGCCTCTTTTTTCGTTTAAAAAAGCAGGCTTTTTTGTACTTTTATGAGGCAATGTTTTACGATTGTTTTACGAAAAATCATTACAAAATGCCTACTTACTCAATAAGCGTATTAAAGCATCAGCAAAGGGCGGATGAAAAATATCCGGTTTCGATACGAGTTACTCATGATCGAAAATCCTCATATTTGAAAACGGACTATTATGTCGTAACTCAACAATTAAATAAAAATTTTGAGGTAAAAGATAAAGTACTTTTGAAATTACTACTAGAGAAAATAGAAGATTATGAGGATATCGTTGTCAAGGGGCTAGGGAATGATGTCGTTAATTATTCTGCAAAAGATATTGTTGAATTCATAAAGAAAAAACAAAAAGAGGTAAGTTGTATTGATTTTATTTCTTTCGCAAGGAAACATGTTGATAAATTATTTAGAGAAGGAAGGGATAAGAGAGCGAAACATATTCAAACAACGATTAATGCTCTTGTTGACTTTTCCGGTGTGGAGTTAAATATAGCAAAGGTTACGTCTAATTTTTTGAAGAGATTTGAAGAGTTTTTGCGGTCAGAAAGGACGATCGTGAGAGTTAATCAATTTGGGCGCAACGTGACAACTAAGAGAAAGCCGTTAACTGATACGGGAGTTCACGATTACATGGCTGATATTCGAGCAGTGTTTAACGAGTCTATCGATTTTTATAATGATGATGAACTTGGTGATCCTGTTATAAAGCATTACCCGTTCAGGAAATTTGAAATGGTGAAGCCTAATCCTCCCAAAAAACGAAATATTTACTTGGAGAATATTCGTAAAATCATGAACCTTGAAAATGGTTTGAAGCGTCACGACCTCGCTAGAGACGTTTTTATGCTCTCGTTCTTTTTAGTGGGTATAAATACTGTCGATATGTTCAAGGTTCCTTATTCAAGCCGTAAAAAAGGACGAATAATTTACCAAAGAAGTAAAACAAAGGATAGGAGGGAGGATAACGCAGAAATCTCGATAAAAATAGAGCCGGAAGTGGAGAGATTAATGAAAAAATATGTTGATCCGGATAAGGTCCGATTATTTTCATTCTATAAATTGTACAGTGACAGTTCGGCTTTCAATAATGCCGTAAATAAAGGTTTTAAGCGAGTTTTACAGGAAGTTAATGAAAATATGGAAATTCCAATGTAATTGCCCCCTAG
>NZ_QUHC01000040.1 GCF_003479425.1 Odoribacter sp. AF15-53
TTAAGGTGGTTTATCCGCCGAACATTATCAACTTATTAATGAATAAAATGAAAAAAGACAAACATATAAAAGTGCTATTTCACTTGGAACAAGATGAAGATGGCTATCCACCATTTTCTATTGAAGGTTTGTGGTGCAAAAAGGCAAGTAATGATACTTATATTGTCGATAATGTGCCATTCTATACCTATGGAATCAGTTTGGGGGATGAGATATGTGTTACAGAAGAAGATGGCGAATATCATTTTCAATCCATAGTGAATCCCTCTGGAAATAGCACATTGAGGGTACATTTTAACGATAAACGTATGCAGATGGTCAGAGACAAACTACTTGATATGGGATGCAAGGTAGAGATTTCTAATCTCCCTTCATTCGTATCCATAAATGTACCACAAGAAGTTTCCTTAAAAGTGGTCGAAGATGTTCTGACCAATATGCAAAAAGAATGTGATAGTTTGGCTTATGAACATGGTGTTGTCAGACAAAATATAAGTTGATAACAAACAGCAGACCGACTGAATAAGCGGAACGCTGCCGAACATTAGTCATGTACTATAAAACAGAAATGAAGATAATAAAACTATATAAGGTAATTAGTTCTGATGAAGTCATATTATTTGATATGGATTTCATTAGAAAACTATTAACTACCTACGATAATTATATTTCAGCTACATGGTTAAATGAATCCGTAAGTCATATCGAAATCAATTATTCGGGTAGAGCGTGGAAAACAATAAATAGTTTCTTCCATTATTTGTCACAACACAATAAGGAGATTGTTTATTTATCCGCAGCTTCTAAAAAAGAAAGCACTTCTTTGTTTTATACTAATGAATTGCTTAATCAAATCAAACCGGAGTGCTGTGGATTGATAGACCTGATAATTGAAACAAACAATCAGAATATGGAAAATTTATATTCATTGATAAAAAACATTTCTGATTTTTATCATTTTGATTATGGATATTGTTTTAATCTAAAGAAGAATCAAGATTTGTTTTCTGAAGTAATAGATAAGAAATCTTTTATCACTTCTTTATTTTCTGTTACAAGCCGAGTCACTTCGGTGCAAATTGAAGAAACTAAGCGAAGAAGGGAGGTTTTGTTGCAAGTTAAACAAGGTGTTATCCCGCAGATTTATGAGATAAATATATGGAATAATAAACAGTTAGAACAAGCAATAAAAGAAAAGTTGTTTATCAACAAAACGAGAAAATTGAATAACAATTTAAATATAGTTGAATGTCGGACATGACTAACAAACAGCAATCCGACTGAAAAGCGGAACGCTGCCGAACATTATAATAAATAAAAATCAAAG
>NZ_QUHC01000041.1 GCF_003479425.1 Odoribacter sp. AF15-53
AAAGGGTCAAAGTCGCGTGGCTTTTCCAATCATAATGGTTTTGTATTTTTATTAGATTTTGGATATTCTTATTTAAAAGAACAAACGGATATAGTTAATATTGTTTGTGGAGGGATATATAATTACATCGAACCGGAAAATTTAGAACCGAATGTTTTTCATAAATACAATAATTATATTCCATCTTTTACTTGTGATGTTTACAGGATAGGAGTTTTGTTATATTATCTTTTCTGGGAGCGATTCCCATTTGATGGATATACATGGAAAGGATTTTGTGCAAACGTGAAAAACATAGAACCTCAATTTGATCCCTTTACGAAGAATGGAGAACAAATCCCTGATAAATATATCAACCTTATAAAGATTTGCTTAAGCAAGAACTCTTGTTCACGTCCGGAGTCTGCCATAATGATGGATAAGATGATAAATTGTTTATAATTTATAAGGCTTGCTATTTTTTTTCACGTGATGGAAATTCCAATGTAATTGACCCCTAGAAGTGATTCCATTCGATCAATCTCATCTTGGAAAAGTTGGAAAAAATATTTGAATTGCTCTCTCTGCTTTTTGCCAGAGAACCTGTCTTTGATTTCTTTTAAAGTAATGGGTAACAATTCTTCTTCGATTTCTCTTTGAATCGAGTAAATTTTTGTTCTGACAGAATCTAGATACCTGTTAATCTCTATCGATACAGGATCTTTACCTGGTGTACGTTCTTTTTTCTGGTTCCACGATGTTGGTTTAATCCTTCTCGGTAATTGAATTTCGGTATTCTGCCCGCACAGGGTTAATCTCATCTGGATAGGGGTCTCTCCAGTTTTTAATAACTTTGTTCTTCTGATGAAAAATAGCACGCTAAATGTTTGTTTTTGCATAATCTCTTCCTGTTAAATTTGTGAATTCAAAGGTGAGGAATGCTTGAATAATGTAAATGCGTAAAACGGTGTAATACAATGAAATAAGTTCCTATTCGTGGGAGATTTTAGGGTGAAAAAAATCACCCACGAATTACACTATGCGAGATGCATATTTTGGCTCACGTGAAAAATTAGGTGGATCATC
>NZ_QUHC01000042.1 GCF_003479425.1 Odoribacter sp. AF15-53
TAATGTTCGGCGGATAAACCACCTTAAAAGTTTCATCTGTTTGTTATCGACCTATTTTATTTTTAGTTTTTGACTATATGCAAGTATTACAAAACGATTATCTAATCCACAATCAATTACATCATTCTTTTCTAATTGAGAATAGGCTTTTACAAATCTATTTCGACATTTACTTGAATGTATGTAATGATTGAAGTAGTTCTCGGCTTGTTCCTTTTCACCATATCTCAACATATATGGCAGGGCAAGGAGAGAGTCTTTCGTGTATTGATTGAAACAACAGCCATGTTGCGTAATGAAGTCAATAGCCATTTGTCTATTCTCAAATAAATCAAATATCGGACAAGCATATTTTTCAAGTAAATCAATTATTGTTTTTATTGATGGAGCATAGCTTAGTCCGGCAAGATCCCAAGATTGATATTGATTTATTGGCGATAGGTATCCAATATGATTATGATATACTAAGCCATCATCATTGACATTGAGATTCTCTTCTTGCACCCACTTTTTCAAGTTTTTACAGGTAATCGTAATCAGTGGATATATAGCCACACTACAAGATGAATTATATACACTTGAACGAAACCATATTTCAAAAGTCAAATTTTTGTCTTTTGAAATCTTTTTCAAACATTGTCCATTTTTAGACGGCTTAAATCCCATTGCGATAAAAGGAATAGCTATCTCATTGCAGGCTTTAATAAATATATCTCTTGGTTTCATTTCTTGTTCTTTTCAGGTCGATAA
>NZ_QUHC01000043.1 GCF_003479425.1 Odoribacter sp. AF15-53
ATGTTCCGTTAGGTCGTTATATCGTGTCGTTAACTTTTCGTAACGAGGGATACACGCGAGACGTGGATGCCTGTTTCACGATCATCGTGAAATAGGGAGTTCTTTTTTCGCGCGGAGGTAGCCGGTAGCGGGTTCTCCCCGGGAAAGCTCGATGAACTTGATCCAACCTCCCAGCCCGCCTGTCAAGCGCCGGGGTTTTTCCTCGATAGATGGTCCCTCTCCCCAGGAACACCCCGCGTGAACTTTTTCTTCACGTTAAGGTGTTGACATCCAGGTTCCGGAGAAAAAGGTGAAAAAATAATGGTGAAAAAATTTGGAAAAAGGGAATTAATACCCTTATCTTTGCACCCGCTAAACCGGAACGGGGGGGATGGATAGAGTGGAGTGGCTCCCGGTTAGGCGGTGTTCTTCCGGTGCTGGTAACGATCTTTTACGTTCGATTCCCCGTTAAACGGGACGGTCGAAAAAAAGTTTGAAAAAACTTCGAAAAAGATTTGGAAGGAAACGAAAAAACGCCTTATCTTTGCATCCGCTTTCGCCCCGAAAAGGGCGGGCGACGAGAATGACAAGAAGAGTTCTTTAACAATATTGACGTGAAAAAAACAACGTAGCGAGCGTGAATCGAGATCGACGAGAAGTCGAGATTCATGAACACATGACCCGGCCAGAATAAATTTCTGTAAAAAAACAATTACAATGAAGAGTTTGATCCTGGCTCAG
>NZ_QUHC01000044.1 GCF_003479425.1 Odoribacter sp. AF15-53
CAAAATGGCGATTAGCTGCCGAACATTATCAGTCATTAAAACCAGTAGAACATGGGAAAGCAATTTGAATTCTATTCGCATAAAAATGATGATGAGATGATTGCAAATACGCTTAGAAGTGTATTTGGAGAGTTGTTGTGTGTCCCACATTATAAAGGAGATTTATCTCCTTTTGACATTTGTGCTAATGACCGGAAGATGTATTTGACCGGAAAATCTTTCCAACAATATATATCATATTATACACATGAATATTATGATGGAACAACAGCTGAAGTATTGGACTATGTGAAAAGTCCAGTTTTAGAATATAGAGTTCCTTTTCAAAGGGAAGATATGGCATACATTGCTGGACGTTTTTATTGCTGTTCTGATAATAATGATTTTTCTCAAATGGTTTCCAAGTTTTTTCGTAAAATCAAAAAGAAATTTCTATACGTGAAATTTTGGAAGTGCTATATATCAAACAGCATAGATGTGGAAGCATCTCAATTCTTTATACCGAATAGAATAATTACTATAAATAAAGAAGATTTGAAATAAAAGTGACTGATAACAAGCACCTGTGCCACCTCACGGCGGCAAGCTGCAAACCATTAGTGTCATATAAAATTATAATGAAA
>NZ_QUHC01000045.1 GCF_003479425.1 Odoribacter sp. AF15-53
ATAATGTTCGGCAGCTAATCGCCATTTTGGGCGATTAAGGTGTATGTTAGCATCACTTCTAATAAAAGAATCACATATCAGCTAATTTCCACTTTACTTCAGAAGCTGATACATCATCATCAATATATGCTTGCAAATAAGCAGCTAAATCTTTATATCGACTTTCACCGTTGCAATCATATACCCATAATTCCGGTTCTTCTGTACCGTCAAACCATATTAGGCAAATCATTTCATAGCCATTATCGCTTGCTGCAAAAATGGAAATTCTGTTTGGCGCAAATAGTCCAGTAGCATGGTCTTCCCAATAATCCTTTGAAGCTTTTATGTCGCGAACAATTCCTATCAACCGTTCATCCTTTTCATCTTCATTCCATGGACTTTCCATTTCTTTTGTATCAAGCCAATCTCCATGTGTCGCATTAATCCATTTACCAAATGCCCCATACCTGATTTTCAACATAGGAGAGACATTTCTATAAACTCCTTTTTCAAGGGTAGGCACTCCCTTATGAAAGTCGATAGCTTGGCTTATTTGAACCTTACCTTCTAAATCAATGACTTCATCAAGCAATTCTTTTATTGTTTTCATTCTTTTTTATTTGATGCTAATG
>NZ_QUHC01000046.1 GCF_003479425.1 Odoribacter sp. AF15-53
ACATTATCAAATTCTAAAATAAAGTAGTTATGAGTACAAAATATAACGAAGAAGCAGAAGATCTGATGTTTGAATTATTCGACGAAGATGATTTTACAAAAGTCATATCATTTGTGGATAAGTATGGATGTGATTTTGTGGATAGAGATGGAAGAAATCTATTAATGAATTTCATTGTCGAAGGAAAGAGTACGTTTGCCATTGAACTAATAAAGCAATACAAAATGAATGGTTTGAATTTGGATTTGCAAGATGACTCTGGGTGGACGGCGTTGCATTTCGCTGCTCAAGAGAATAGCCCGGAAATTATAGAACTTCTTGCAGGGTCAAAGGCAAACTTAAATATCCAAGAAGAAAATGGTCGTACCCCGCTATTCATTGCCATTTTTGATAGAAATGACAAATCTGCGATTACATTATTGGAAAATGGTGCAGATATAACAGTGAATAATAATTCAGGTGTTTCTCCAATGTCATTTGTAACGAAAAAAGTAAAGAAATGGATAAATGAGAATTTGATAACAAACAGCAAACCGACTGAATAA
>NZ_QUHC01000047.1 GCF_003479425.1 Odoribacter sp. AF15-53
TAATGTTCGGTGGATAATCATCATTAAAGGAGATTGATCCGCTTGTTATCTGCCCGCTTTATTCCTCTTCTTCGATGAAATGATTTATAAAGTAATTGAATGACTGGGCGATGTAACGAGTATTTGTTTCAAAGTTGTATTCTCTTGAAGCGTTTTCGTCCCACTCGTCAGTCACGTAATAGTAAATCTTTTTATTCTTCAAGTTCAACGCATAATAGTTTCCACCCGAATCCATAGCAAAAGGCAACAGATTGCATGGCATTAAATTCCTACTCCATATATCTTTGGCTATGACTTCAATTGTTTCAAAAGCATTGGTGCGTTCCTTTATCGGAAAGAACGCATTTATCTCCATCCGATCCAAATCCTCGTCCTGCGGTTGAAAACAATATGGTGATGGCATACCACCGTTGAACTTGAGGTAAAAGTTCTTCATGCCTGCCGGAATCTTTACATTCAACTCAACCTCAAAATTCTTTATATCTTCTTTTGTTAGCGAAGCCGAACAGTCCGAAAGTTCAGGCATTACACCT
>NZ_QUHC01000048.1 GCF_003479425.1 Odoribacter sp. AF15-53
AACAGTCCGAAAGTTCAGGCATTACACCTTCTATTTCTATAATCTCCGTTTGTTGTTCCTCTTCGATTTTTGGGAAAGCAACGAGATTATTGAAAAAATCATCTATTGAATCCGCTATCAATTGAGGTTCATCAAAAATAAATGCATCGCTATTTTTTACAAAACCAATAATTTTATAAAAATATACAGCTCTGTTTTTTATATTGATTGCAATTACACCAATATTTCTCAAATTGTTATGTCCACTGGCAAATAGCAGAATATTGTCAGAAATCGAATTAGAACTACGATGCTCCAAGGTTTCTCCTTCAACAGTATGAAAAAGAGCATTTTTAAAACTCTTATTATATTTGAACGGTTGGAAAATTCTAATTTCCACTTCGTAATATTTGTTTATGGAGATGGTTTGCTGTTTAGGTTCTCCTCCATTATATTGCAAATAGAACTCTTTCAGTCTTTCCGGCAAAACATGACCCAACTTGCTCTCAACTTCTTCAAAATCTTTGAGAGTAAGACTTT
>NZ_QUHC01000005.1 GCF_003479425.1 Odoribacter sp. AF15-53
TTTGCTGACACAGTTTAAATTACATTCTCTAAAACCGATAAACGGGTGAAAATCCCATGTTAAAGATTACAGGTTCTTGTTGCTCTTGCTTCGGTTTTGCTTTTCTTCCGTTTGCTTGTCCTGTGTCTTTTCTCCTTTTTTTTCCTTTTCTTCCGTTTCTAAATCATTTCTTCTTTTTCTATATATAAAATCCGTTTCTTTCTTTTTTCCGTCTTTTATGAAAATTTCCCTCTTTCCCCATATTAACATTTTAACTATCATAAATACCATAAGTGCCAGTATTATGGTCGGCACCAAATTAACATGAGTAAGACTCAGTGTATAGCGTTCACATAGAGTTTGAGCTAACAAAATGCACCAAACCCCCAAGACAGTCCACGCCACATTTTCGCTCATTTTAGACACGGAATAGTGTCTGCCTTGATAAAATATGGTTTTATAGATTGGTCCGGAAACGAAGTTTTCCAAATAGTCAATGTGTTTTTCCCAGTTTTCTTGCCACCGTTTACTACCTTTTATCACGAGCAGCCACGCGAGAGAAAGTATCACACCCAAGGCGAGTATACTTATATCAATTCCCAAAGTTATAATTTCCTTTACTCGATCGCTATTACTTGTGATGATTGCCGTGTAAGCAATAAAGGTTGCTGCGATGAATCCCCAAAAATACAAACCTCTGCTCCAGAATTTATCTATCTCATAATTTCGATTTTCCCATGCTTTTTCATAAGCGGCTTCTAGTTTATCTTTATCGGAAATTTCAAATTCTGATCCGTTTATTTCAACCCCAAAACGTTTATAATACTCTTGATCCTTTATTCGGGTATACTCTGTCTTTCCTTTAAATGAATCATATCCCGCTTTATTGTTATCATCTTGGTTTTGTGTTCCTGTATCACTCATTTTGGTACTATTATTTTATAAAACAATTACTTTTTTCAAAGATATAACAATAATCTCTTTTTCACAATTCTAATATTTATATTACATTTATGTTTTTAAACGAGGGGATGGCTATATCCCCTGTAACAAGTTTATGAGGATGAAAAAATCGAGTACTTTTATTTGGATTATGGCTATTTTAGCTTTGATAGCTGTATATATGTTAGGTCGATATTTTTGGCAATTTGCAGAAAATGGTTGGTCAAACGATCCGATGGAATGGGGTGCTTTCGGTTCTTACATGGGAGCTATCACTGGTTTGCTAGCATTTGTGGGGGTTCTCTATTCTGTTCATAACGCAAACAAAAAATCTGCAGAGGCAAAGGAAGAAGCGGAAAAGGTACGAAAGGAAGCGGTAGCGGAAAATAAAAAAATAAGAGAAGAAGCAAGGGAAGAATCGGAGAGATTGGGTGCAAAAGCAGAAGCCAAAGATGAACGGGATTTATTCTTCAAATTAATAGAATCTCACCAAAAGATGATGAATTCATTGATAAGTATAGATTTGAAAACACATGAAAAGACAGAGGGGATGCAGGCTTTTGAAGTTTATAAAAAGGAAATGTATTCGGATTTGCAACTAATGATAATTCATTGGAAAGCAGGTCAGTTTACTTCATACGCAGGATGGCAAAAGAACATAAAAATGTTAGTTAGGGATGAATTTGAATTAACCTTATTCGTTGCAATGTTTGCATATGATGCTAATCAAATTAATAGAAAAGATGAACCTTTACAAAATGATGAGGAACTTGTAAAGATTGTATTGTCAAATCCTCGATCTTGGTTTCGTGATTTGCGGAAAGGTTTAGATGATCCAGTAAAATATGGAAGATTGAAACCTTTTTATGTTAATTTTTCAACAGAAGAAAGGGAAGATTTATTATTATATGCGGGTGACGCATGGTGTTATACCGAAATAGACGTTCGTTACTCACTACTTCGGTTGGCAGCCCGTTGTTTTTATACAAGAAACTTGGCTCGTTTGAGTTTTCATTTTAATAACTTGTGCTATATTACTAAAGTGATAAATGATTTTAAGTTTAATCGGGATTATTATATGGATTACTGGATTGCAAATTTAAATACAATGGAATGCGAGCTGTTGTTCTTTTATCTGTTAAGTGGAAAATCCAACATGGATATATCGGAGATTGCTATAAATAGTAATTTATTTAAAAATGTACCTAAAGACCAAATTTTTACAGTTATGCCAGAAGATAAAACAGCCCTTGAAGTGTTGAATGAATTTTTGCAAATGCAAATTGACTATAAGGAAGAGATAAATTTTAATCCGGTTGCAGAAGAATAAAATTTTATATCGTTTAATTGGTTATTTTTTATCATATAGATTCAGTTTCGAGTTGAATTAGATTTAAAGTTTTTATTATGGCTATATTAATTGATACTTTTTCATACCGTTGTAGAGTAATTGATGGTGTCCATTATTTCAATAGATGGGCAAGCGTTAAAGAACATCCTGAGTTCTCTGAAAAGGAACGGCTTTATTTTTTGAATAAAATATTGAATAGTCTTTTATCCCATGATGTTATATATATTTTTTTAGATGCTCTTGAGGAGTTTTTAGATCTCATGGGAACAGAAGCAACGAGTATGCTTATTTACCGGGACGAATTACGGATAATAGATTCATGGTTTTATCCGAGTTTCATGTTTTGCGATAAAAAGGATGTGATAACCTACCTAAACCTTCATCAAACAAATCCATATGATCAGATAATGGCTCGTTTGAGAAATAAATATAATAAATCTCAATATAGTTTTTATAAAGATGTGCTTCGAGATAAATTGTTACATGAGGATATAGAATATGATCTTTGGGATGATAATGTACAAAAAGCCGTGTGTCGGGATTTTTATATTCCTGCATTAAGAGGACTTTTCGGTTTTCAATCAGAAAATCCTTATGCGATAAAAGAAGGTGAAGCTGCTGGTTTTATGAGGCTGCTGCTAATGGAGAGAAGTTTAGAATGGGCTTCACAACTTGGAACGCATGAAGTTTTAATTGAGGATAAAGCAAAGTACTGTCTTGTTTCGAAGTTGGGTTATAAACTAGACAGACTAGTTGTTCAGCATCTAAATGAAGCCTTGACAGCGAGAAAAATTCCTGAGCTTGCTCTTTTATATTACAATAAAATTTTACATATTTCTGATATATTAAAAATTAGGGATGATATAAATGGAGTTAAATACCGGGAATGGCTTGTTTCTAAAGATTACAATTATGATGAACTTACGAAAGTCTTGATGAGTAAAACAGGCGAATCCGCTTGGTTAAAATGGGGACGTTTTGGTCTAGTTACTGGAATAGGTATTGTGGATACTTGGACTGGTGTTGTAAGTGCTTTGGTGGATGTAAGTATAGAGGAATTACGAAAGAATTTACAAAAATGGTCTCCGCAAATGTTTTTTGATAAAACATTATCTCAAAATTTGAAGCAATGTAAAGTAATGGCTAATATGAAAAATATAGGTAAGTAGTTTCGATTTTGTTTATATCGGTATCTTGGACTTCTATTTTTATTACCTTACTAAATAGAGAGGAACGTGTTGTTTTAAATAATTCATGTCATGAAAATAATTCGTGCGTTTGTTTGTGCATCACTTTTAATATTCTTTTTCTCTTGCTCGAAAAGTGACAAGGGAGAGAAAGAAGAAGAACTAAACAATACCGGGGAGGCGTTTATGGAACTTGTGATGCAGCGTGAAAATTGGCTAGCCGAGTGGGAGGCGGTAAGACAACTCGTAACCCCTTTACCTAATCGTTCCCGACACGAAGACAAGTATTACGTTTTGCCTGTTCTGGCAGACGAAGATAGTTATTACGTTATCTTTTATCCCGTGGAAATTGTTGGGAACGAAGTATCGGAAAAACTGGGCACGCCTCTCTCCACCGGGAAAACGTGTAGTGAAAAGGAATTGGATGCCTCTGTTGATATTGTTGTCGAAAAGAAAGATTGGGAAGAGGAAATAAAGCATATAATAATTGAAGAGAAATAACCGTTCGTTTGTTTTAGCAACGAAGAATTGATACAATAATCTTAATAATGAATTATTTTATGGAAGAAGAAGAATTAAAACTATTGAATGAAATTGACCTGTTACACGAGAAGTTATTATGCTTAGGTAATGGATATACTTACGCACAATGTGCAACGTCTTTGCGGGATAAAGTGGTCGAACTTTGTAACAAATTTGAACCTGATTATATTGAAGACATTGAAATTCGACAATTATATCATACTTGTAATAAAGAAGTTGATTTTGTCAAACATCAACAAGAGAAAGTGAGCAAACCGAGAGCTTCCAAAAAAAGCAAGAATGAATTAATTGATAAGATGGAAAAGGCTACCAACCAGATCGAAATAGATATATATTCGTTGTTCAAAAAAATAGATGAATCGAAAGAAGCAAAATTATTACCATTACAGTAAAAGCGGATTAATTCCGCTTTTTTCTTTTTTGTCGGTAATAACATTAAGATTTAAGTAATAGGATTTTACTTATACCTTATTATATAGGTATATCCTCGAACGTTCATTTATATATTCACGCGGAACTTAACCAAAACATTCTCAAATGTTCCTAAATCTTCTTGTAATTAATTTATTACAAAATTAATTATGAATTTCTCCACCTATCTTTGCGATAGTGATGGAAAAGGACATATTTAGAGAAATAAAATTATACAAGTGCGACACGAGTACGCACTTGGCGTTGCCTTTGGCGGAGGACGGGATTCATGCGGGTTTCCCTTCTCCGGCGGCTGATTACTTGGAGTTGGCAATTGACCTGAACGAAGAACTTGTGAAGAATCCCACATCTACTTTTTTCGGGCGTGTCGTGGGGGATTGTTTAAAAGATGCCGGGGTTGATGAAGGTGATATTGTTATAATAGATAAATCTCTATTACCTCCTAAAAATGGGGATATGGTAGTCGCGTTTCTCGATGGTGAATTTACCTTACGATTGATCGAGAGGAGGAAGGGAGAAAAAGATGTGATTTGGCTACTTCCGGCGAATGATAAGTACGAGCCGACACGGGTGACGAGTGAGAACGATTTCGTCGTTTGGGGAGTGGTAACAAGTATTATTAAACAACGGAAAAGGTAAGCCATGTATGCCCTTGTCGATTGTAATAATTTTTTTGCCAGTTGCGAACGGGTGTTCAATCCCGCTTTACGGGATCAGCCGATTGTCGTGCTTTCAAATAACGATGGTTGCGTGATCGCACGATCCAACGAGGCGAAGAAATTAGGGCTTAAAATGGGTGATCCTTACTTTAAAGTGAAAGATGTTATCGTGAAACATGGGGTTCATGTTTTTTCATCTAACTATGTTTTGTATCAGGATATGTCAAATCGAGTCATGCAGACTCTCGCGGGATTCGTGAAAGATATAGAAGTCTATTCTATCGACGAGAGTTTTCTTGATCTCATGGGATACGAGGAACATTATAATTTGACAGAATACGGGAAACAAATCGTGAACACGGTTACCCGAAATACCGGAATCCCGGTGTCTATGGGTATCGCTCCCACGAAGACGTTGGCGAAAGTGGCAAGTAAGTTCGCGAAAAAATATAAACGCTATGGTGGCGTGTGTATTATAGATAGCGAGGAAAAGCGGGAAAAAGCCCTAAAATTGTTCGATATTGAGGACGTGTGGGGAGTTGGGCGACAATATCTAAAAATCTTGAATTATTACGGGGTGAAAACGGCTTATGATTTTATTTTAAAGCCGGAGAGTTTCGTGCGCAAGTACATGAAAGTGGGCGGCGTGAGAACGTGGAAAGAGTTAAGAGGTATTCCGTGTCATAGTTTGGAACAACCGCAAGATAAGAAAAGTATTTGTACATCAAGAAGTTTCGGGGAAACCGTGACCGATTACCCGACGTTATCCGAGGCAGTGTCGAATTTCGCGGCGGCTTGCGCCCGGAAGTTGCGGGAACAAAATTCGTGTGCCGGAATGATTACCGTGTTTATACTAACAAATCGGTTTCGAGCGGATTTACCACAAGATTTCGAGTGTAGAACAATATCGTTGCCCGTTGCGACGAACGCGAGTTCAGAACTAATAGCTGCTGCCTGTTCCATCCTACAACATATTTATAAAAAAGGATACGCTTACAAGAAAGCGGGGTGCGTGGTATCCGCCATTGTTCCGAAAAACGAGGTGCAATTAAATTTGTTTGATGAAACGGACCGCGTTAGACTTCAACGCTTGTATAATACCGTTGATCGGGTCAACAAGAAAAACGGGACAGACTCGCTGAAAATTGCCGCCCAAGGTTATGGTAAAAAATGGAAGTTAAAAAGCGAGCATATTTCCAAGAGGTACACCACGAACCTGAACGATATAATCACGATCCGGTAAAAAATACTTTGAACGTGTTGACTAAAAATGATAAAATGCGTTTTGAGAGCCTAATTTGACTCTTTTTTATTTAAAATGATTACAAATTAGCGATGCTTTATATAATTTATAAACGATATTTATTGCTAGAAAAAAAAGGTATAAAGTTGGAATAAATGGAGCGTGGATACACGACTAAATTGTAACTTGTATTTTTTGTAAGTCTTATCGTTATTAGCTTCTAGCGATTCAGCAAAAAGTGTGCTATAATTGTAGCTAAAACATAACTATTAAGAGGTAATTACGTGAATTATAAAGAATCATTCTATTTAACAATATTATTTCATTATTATTTCATAACACGCACTTTTTTAATCAAAAAAATAATCTTAACTTGCATGAGTATACATTTTCAGAGAGAGTTTTTATGCGCGCATTATTTTTATTAATGTTAAATTTACGCGACTATGAAAAGATTAATGTTGTTATGTTTGGTGGCGGTTGGTACAATGTGCCTATCGTTCACGGCATTTGCCCCGGCAGTACAGACTTCCGTAAGCGGACACGTTTACGATCAATCAACCCAATCACCAATTGGTGGAATCGTGGTAGATGAAATGGTAAATGGTGTTTCCGTTAATACCACAACCACATGGTCGGATGGTTCTTTTTCTATTGAAGTACAAAGTAGAAAATCAACCTTGCGTTTTAGTGACCCGGATTACCAGAGTTATTCAACCGTGGAGCAAACATTTGATTTAAGTCAGGATTGTAGCGACGTGAGTGTTTACATGCACTCGTCAAGTCAAGAATGACGTACTTTTTCAAATCTTAACCGTAAATTTAGAGGTGTAATAAAGCTAGTGTTGGGGAAGCATCTTTGAAGACTAAAGAGAGGGGGCAATCGCCCCCTCTTGTTATTTATCTCGTTTGAGGTATTTCGAGTTATCGTCCGGGAAATTTTCGTCCGGCATAAAATCTTTCATCTTGCAATTGAAGATAATGGCGAGGGCGTTCAAGTGGTTGAAATTATACTTGTCCTTACATTTAGCACTTTCAACATTCCCCACGAAAGTAATATCCAGATTCATTTCCATTGACAATTGGGCTTGCGACATCCCGGCGGCGAGTCTATACTCCCGAACCTTTTTTATAATCGCTAACTCAACTTGCGTCTTCATTGCCTTGTTTTTGAAAAAATAAAGGAAATATTTTTTCTCATTTTCTTTCATCTGAAATATCAGATGGTTACCTTTGCGATAAGATTTATTAAATAGAGTCCCACTCGAAATAATGCAAACGTGTAAGCGCGGGAACCACCATTCCTCGTGGAAGCACGGGCGGGAAACCGCCCGTGGCTCTAAATAGTAAATTAATGAATATCCAAAACGCCCTCCCCTCCTTGGAGGGCGTTTCCTATATATATAGGTGAAGATTTGAGTGGGCGGGTTTGCCCGTGTGAAGAAGAGGGATTATTTTTTCTTTTTCGTGTTGGCTTTCTCCGCAGCCTTTTCCTTTTTCTTTCTCTCCTTCTCTTCCCGTTTCAATCGTGCTTTCTCTTCCGCCCGGCGCATCATTTTTTCATAGTTATTTTTTACCCGCGGGTGTTTATTCAGGTAGTCCTCGATGCAGTCAATTTCGAGGTTCGTGGGAGGGAAAAAGTAAGCGAAGGGAACGTTGAAGTATCTCGCGATCTCGTTCACGTGATTAAAATTGTATTTCGTGTTACTATGAATATTTTCTGCACGCCCCACGTAAGAAATAGATAATTTAAGTTCAGAAGAAAGTTTTTTCTGTCCCACCTTTCTCGACTCCCTTAGTTCTTTTACCTTTTCGATCACGTAGAGTTCGATAACAGTTTTTGTTATTTTGGGTTTCTTGACATCAGTCGTCTTTGTGGTATCCATTTTATGAAAATTAAAGATAAAGGAAAGATTTGCGCCCAAAAGTTTGGTATACGGATACGAGTACCCTATATTTGTACCAATAAATAATACAAGTGTCCCCACTGGAAAAACGAAAGAATAGAAAAGGTGCGAGATACCTTACACGGAAAGATGATACGGGAAAGTCCCGTTCCCCTGACAAACTAAAGTTTTCAAAAAAGCGCCCTCCGGTAAAAGGAGGGCGTTTCCTGTATGATAGGGTTGTTGTTTGGGCCTACGAAGTTCGCCCACGAGTGGGGATCGGGTTATTTCTTTGATGCTTTTTGTTTCTTCCCCGCCTTTTTCTTTGCCCGTTCTTCTAGTTTCTTCTTTGATTTTTCCTCTTCCTGTCGTTGCAGTTCCTCGTATTTCAGCCGGAACCGGGGATGTATCTCCGCAAATTCTTCAATGCAGTTTGTTGTCACGAAAGGGTCGGGCATGAAATCGGCGATCTTGCAATTAAACAGCTTCGCGATCTCGTTCAGTTGGTTGTGATTGTATTTTGTTTCATACTTCGGGCTTTCGGCACGAAAAACGTAGGATGGGCTTAAATTTAATTCCAAACACAATTTTCTTTGACTCATCCCGGCATTTATCCTGTATTCCTTAACCTTGTTTATGATGTAGGTTTCGATCTCGGTTGTTTTGGTTCCCATTTTTCTAAAAATTAAAAGTAAAGAAAAGATTTTCCATGAACTGTTTTGTACCCTGTGCAGTATGCGGTATATTTGTAAAGAAAGAAACAGTTTGAATGTTCCGGGGTTGGTTTAATTTTGTTATATTGTCATCTAAAATACACGAGTATGGAAGCGGAGAATTTGTTTAATAAAGAGTTAGATATTACTGGCGATGATGTTCTTGATTGCGAGGATATTGAATTGCTGCAATATTGGGAAGAAGAATTAACGGAACAACTCCGGGACGTGAAAACAACGCTTGATCGCTTCGAGGATCTGAAGGGGTTGAACCCGGAATTAGTCGAGGATAGTAATTATCGAAGGGCTTACGAGGCTCGGAAGTTCCGGTTAAAATTTTTAGATTTGATTCTCGCGAGGAAAAAAGTATTGAAGAAAGCGGAGAATAAAGATCAATTACTCACGCGCAAGTTTATGAGCGTGGCAAAGGATTGGTTAGAACCCCGGATGTACAAGGCGATACTGGAAGAGGCGAAAAAAAGAGCGAATTACCCGACCGGGGAATAAGATTATTCCTCTCCCTCGTACAGGGTATCGTACAGGCTCTCGAACGTGTCGATCTGGTCGTTTTTCAGCATTTCATACGTTAAGAATGTTCTTTGAATAAAAATATTCTTTTCTTTCTCGATGCCTAAACATACTCCATCCTCGCAGCTTGTTTGAAAAATTCTTTTATCCTCGACGCTTTCATCAGACGAGAAAGTCGGGTTCCTGCAAAAAAAGTATTTTATCAGGTCAATACCTTTTATATCATTATTCCCTTTTAGGAATCTATCCCGGTATCGTTGAAAAAAGTGAGGCGGGAACATGAGTACGCAGGGATCACCTTGAAACAAGGAAATCATGAACACGTAAATCCCGCCTCTCGCGTTCGCTGTACAAACGTAAGTGATTACCGGGGCTTCCGCGTCTTTTTTGCTTTTTGCTGTAAAAATGATAATCCATTTATTTTTTTTCGGAGAAACGTAATCGACTGGCTTGAATTGAACGGGGAAGCGAGTGCGTTTGAGAACGTTCCGCCGGAAGTTATTGCACAGGTACTCGACTTTCGCCGTGACATTGGGCCCGTCGTTTACGAGTTCGGTATACATTTCCCGTAAACTCATGTTATCCACTACTAGCATAGGTTGCTGTTTAAATTATTTGCTATAAGTCAAATCCACCTAAAAAATCTTTCCCTTTCTCTGTAATAACATATTTTTGGTTGGAAGAATTGGGTTTATCTTTTATCGTGTATTCTAATAAACAAGCTACCCGTAAAGGGTTGATATATATTTCTCTCAATTTATTTCTTGAATTAAACTCGATCAAATTTTGTATATCTTCGATATTCTTGGGAGTCAAACAGAGCAATAAAATCTTAATCAAATTCATCGTTCTTTTATCGAATAACTCCACCCCTTTTTCTGCCCAACTCCACCCCTCGAAAGAAGGATTTTCCGGTAACTCGTTGTTTATCTTTATTCTAAGATTTTCTAACTCCACCCCTTTTTTACTCCAACTCCACCCCAAACTTCTATCCTTGGCGAAAAATAAAGCATTCGTATCATTCATTTCTGCATAGTCAGGAGCCAAGTTTAAAGATTCAATAGATTCAAGCGTTTCTGAATCGAGTTTAGTTCTATTTAATCCCACCAGTTCGATAAACGCGGCAGCTCTCTCTTCTCCCAAAACGGAGCCAACAAGGGGAATTACGGTTTTGAACTGGTTATCCTCGATAAAGAGGGGTTTTGTACCGGAAGAATAGATATTTAGATATTTGTATACATTTCTTACCCCGGAACCGATCTCGTCTACCCAGCTAAACTCGGAGAAGAATTTACGTATATTCGGATTCTTGGCGTATGGATTAAAAGAATCCAAAGTCAACAACCCTCTGAATAAAGGTTTGTTCGGATTTGTTATTTCAACACGATTTTTGTAAATAATCATCGTGGTAGGATACGCGCTCGTGTATTCCCGGTGAACAATGGCGTTAGCTATTATTTCACGGAATATTAGTTCTCGCAAATCTTTTCGTTGATCTCCCTCCAAATAAAACATATCGGGCAGGCGTGAGCGATTTTTTATGAAATCCATCGCTTGCAGGTAGGTGTCGATCAAATTTGTTCGTAACGTTAATTTGTCATCCCAACGATCGAGGTCATTCAATTTTACCAAAATATCGAATTTATATGCCGGGAGGATGTTCTGGATAGTTAAATCTTTTCCAAACACGAGAGCGGAAGCGAGGGTTAATCCTTCCTCGCCAGTCCGAATATCCTTTCGATAATACCCGGATGAGCGTAAAATCTCCATGTTGTTTATCGTCAACCAAGGATGTGAAGCGTTGACAGATCGAATAATACTTCTCGCTTTATCAAACAGGTTATTATCCAAATCTTCTATTTGGAGGTACGGGAATATTTCATTCTCGGTAAAATGATTTCGTTTTCTGAAATATAATTCAGAAATCCGGGAATCATCCTCGATCCTGATGTCGCTATCATTTTCCCGGTCATAGATAATTCCGTCATGGCTGTGTATATGCGAGCTAACGGGAATCTTCACGTATAAAACGATCAGACCTTTATCTTCCAGTTGGTAGATAGGGAAATTGACCGGGGGATTTATGACATCTTTGTTGTTTAATGCGGTAACAATATCTTTTTTTAATTGGTCGACAGCGGTTTTATCAATTCCGGTTATAACTCCATCATCGTTTGCCCCTAGTATAATTGTTCCTCCTTCCCGGTTCAGAAAAGAAACCACGGTATCGTAGAAATTGTTGGGGACTTTTATTCTTGCCTCCTTAAATTCGAGATGTAAACTTTCGCCTTTGGAAAGAATTTTATGCAGATCCTCGATTGTCATGTCGCGCGTGTTTTATCCTGTAATATAATTATTTTGGTCGCTCGCTCCCTTTTCCCGCGAAAGGGATAGACGTGAGATACCGTGTACCGCGGAAAGCCCGGTCCGCGAGTTAGCGGATTCGCCCGATCATTTTTTCTTGGATGTCGCTTTTTTCTTCATCGCTGCTTTCTCCTTTTTCGTTTTTTCCTTTGCCTCCCGTTCTTTCTGTGCTTTCTCTTCCATGTTCTTAATCATCTTTTCGTATTTGGCTCTAAGTTTGGGGTGTATATCCATGTATTCTTCAATCGTGTCCTTTTGCACGAAAGGGTTTGGTATGAAGTCTGCAATGGAGCAATTGAAAATTTTTGCTAACTCGTTTAAATGATTTAAGTTGTACTTTGCACGGGAGAATGGATTTTCAGCTCTATTCACGTATGTGCTACTTAACCTTAATTCCATTGCAAGTTTTCTTTGACTCATTTTTGCAGCTTTTCTAAGTTCCTTCACTTTGTTGATAACGGAAAGTTCTATTTCTGTCTTTTTGATTTCTTTTATTATGTCCTGTGTTGCTGTCATTTCGAAGTTATTTTTCATGTTAAAGGAAAGTTTTTTGGATAAATATTTTGAGAATACATGTGATTGCACTATATTTGCATTATTGAACCTCGTAGAGGGTTGTCCAGTCAGTCACGTTCACGCGTGCAAAAAACAAACGAAAATTTTATGGAGAGGCAGAAATGCCAGAAGGGAAAATACACCTGAAATATTGGGTGTGTGGAATGTTATTATGCTGAATGTCAATAAAATAATAAAGGGTGTACACATCCCGGATTATTAAATTTAACAGTTATGAAACAGAAAATATCGTCCCTCAACAAGAACAAGCCCCCGCCGGGCTAAAGAGGGTTTTGCGGGATAAGTTCCCAAAGCGGGCACCTGAATAATTTCGCTATTTCATTTAAATGATCTAGGTTGTAGGCTTTATCTGATGTCGGGTCTTCAATACAATGAATGTAAGAGTGACTAATATTCAGGCAATCCGCAAAGTATCGCAGGCTCATTTCGTGTTTTATGCGAAGTTCTTTCACTTTATTTATAGTATATAACTTAATAGCTGACTTCATGATTGGTATGTATTAATGAGTAAATTAATGAATTTTACAGGGATATACCGTTCATCTAAAGGTAAACACTACGTGTGAAAGTGAATCATTTCAGAATATGATTCGTGATAACTTTAATATTAACTAATAACCTAACGAAAAACAATTGAATGACAGAACATCAAGAAATTATTGAAGAGGAAGAACTAAAAAGATTCTTTTTAGAAGAGGCGCGTTTGCTTTGTCCCGCGGCAAGGTTGGAAACGTCGGATCGGGAGAAGTTACACATTCTTTACTCCACGCTTAAAAGAATGACTAAACTCATGGGATTACTGTGTCATTGTAATTTGGAAGTACACTATAATGAGGTGTACGACGTGTTTGGATTCTACCTCGTGGAAAAGGATGGTGAGAAAAAGAAAAAGCACCAGATGAGCGCACGTTTGAGTGACTACAATAAATTTTTGATCCAGTTGACAAAATTGAAAGACTTGAACACTCATTTCTATTTTTACTATGTTGTTCACTTGAAAGCACTAGAGCGAATCATGAAGAATGATTACCCGGATGATTTTCAAGATGGGCAAATTAACGAGATCGGGATAAAGGAATTGCTTTCCAAAGAAAACGGGAAGTAAAAAAGGGGGAAGTTCGCCTAAGTTGACAGCTTCGTGACTTCCCCCCATATTAATTACGAAATTAACATCTAAAATTATGAAAAAAAACTTAGAAAGACAAGCGTGCAGGCGTAAATCGCGCGCTAAAGTCAAAATTCGTTTGCCGCGAGAGTTCACGGTAGGAATTTATTTGAAAATGTTGTTTTTACCCTTGCTTTGCTGCGTGTCCCTGTTGGCGAATGCTGTTGAGGTACGGGACAGCACGGGAGTAAAGGACAATATAATAAAAGGTCGGGTGATGGACGAGAAGGGGCAGCCCATGCCGGGGGTAACGGTGTTGCTGGATTCAACGAGGCTAGGGGTAACGACGGACACGGAAGGGAATTTCACGTTGAAGTTGACCCGTGAAAAGGGTGTGTTGGTGTTTTCTTTTATCGGTTTTAAAACGGTTAAAGCGAGATTCGAGGCGGGGAAATTGTTGACTATCCGGATGAAAGAAGAAATGTCAAGTTTGGACGAGGTGACGGTTATCGCTTACGGGACACAACGGAGACGCGAAGTGGTGGGAGCCATGAGTACCGTTAGCGGGGAGGATATAAAAGACGTGCCTTCTCCCTCCATCGCGAACCTGCTGCAAGGCCGGGTTTCGGGGATGAACGTCACTAACATGACGGGCGCACCCGGCGGAGGCGGCACGTCTATCAACGTGCGGGGATACAATTCTTTTGATATTGCTGGAGAACAACGTTTTTCAAATCCCCTTTGGGTGATTGATGGTGTGCCGATGCAATCTTTCACCTCTCCCGTCACGGGAACGAATACCCTCGCGGAGATCGACCCGAACGACATAGAGAGCATACAGGTGTTAAAGGATGCCGCTTCCGCGGCGATTTACGGGTCACGGGCCGCCAACGGGGTGATGCTCGTGACAACGAAAAGCGGGCGTTTGAACCAGAGGGCGAAGATCAGCGTTAATTTTTCTCGCACGTGGAGTTTTGACCCCTCCTTGCCGGAGCTTACCGGGGGGAACGCCGAAAGGAACTTGCGCTTGGAGGCGTTGCGGAATTTCCAGCAAGCCTACTTCGACCCCTCGACAAACACGTACAAGTACGTTAGCTCGTACCGGGAGTCGTATAACGAGAACATGCACTATAATTATTTTTGGAATAAAGGTGACGGGGCGGGTATCGCCGCTTATCAAGATAGTTTGAACTCGTTTTATAATAACTCGACGAATTTCTTCAAGTATTATTTCAGAACGGCGAAAGTGACGAATGCCAACCTCCAACTATCGGGCGGTAACACGAACATGAGCTATAACATTGGTCTTGGTTATTACGATGAATCGGGTGTCTTGCGTAACACTGGATTTAGTCGGGTGAACCTGCTGGCGAATTTCTTTATCAAGCCCCTGCCGAAAGTCGAATCTAACGTGCGCTTTTACCTTGCCCGGACAGGACGTAAACGGGCTTCCCGTTTGACCGCTTACACGGGGTTCACATCCGGAGAGGAACTGGAACAGATACCCGAAGAGTTGCTAACCATGTCAACGATATTGCCGGGCGAGGGCACGCCCGCCTTTGATGAAATGATAAAGCGTTTCAACACGATAAAAGAAGATAACGAGTCTTACCGGGTACGCACCTCTTTAGATTTATCTTACGAGATCATAAAGGGCTTGAAATTAAAGTCTTCCGTGGCGTTGGATTTCACGCAACAAAATCAAAATCTTTTCTTGCCCTCTGATTTGGACGAGTACAACGAATCCTATTCAAGCGGGCAGATCGAGAGAAATTTAACGTTGATAAACGAGAACCTTTTGACTTACAGGCACACGTTTGTTGAAAAGCATACCTTAGATTTTTTACTCGGTTTGTCGGTGCAGGAAGACGAGAGGAACTCTATCGGAACATGGGGTAAAGATTCCCCAAGCGATCTGATTCATTATATTTCGTGGTTCGGTAATGTTTATAACGTGGACGAGAACCGGGCGTTGAAGGACGGCACGACCGGGCGGGAAGTTAGCACGAGCGTGGGCGTGTTCGGGCGTTTGAATTATAATTATCTCGAAAGGTATTTCCTTTCTGTCACGTTGCGCCGGGACGCTTCTTCGAAATTCGGCGAAAATGTTCGGTGGGGAACCTTCCCCTCTTATGCCGTGGCGTGGACGTTCTCGGAAGAACCTTTCATGGATTGGAGTAGGGGAGTGCTAGATCATGGAAAGCTCCGGGTTTCTTACGGGAAGTCGGGTAAACAGTTCGATCAACCGTATATCGCGCAAGGCTCTTTTTCACCGGGTGATCCTTACCTCGGTAACCCGACCATTCACCCGGATTTGTCGAGGGGATTGAGTAACAAGTACCTGACGTGGGAGGAAACGGGACAGTACGATTTCGGGTTGGACTTGGATTTTCGCGATCACCGTTTCGGGGTTGTGCTGGATTATTACTATCGTTACACGGATAAATTACTTTATCCTGTCATGTTACCCGGTAACTATTCCGCATTCAATCGTCAGTGGCGTAACGCTTACGCGATCTCGAACGAGGGGATCGAGCTAGAGGTGAAATGGAACGCGATCAGGAACGAGAAATTGAACTGGAATATTTCGTTTAATATCGCCCGGAACTGGAACCGCCTTGAAAAAAGCGAGAACAAACGGGATTTTCTAACGGAAGATAACACGACCAATCTCAACATCATCGGGAAGCCTTTAAACGGTCTTTACGTGTTGAAAACCGGGGGGATTTATAATGATGATAAAGAGGTACCGAGAATGTTTATAAACGGCAAGGATACGCCTCTCGCGGGTAACGGGAACACGCAGCATTACCGGGCGGGTGATCGGGTGGTGTATGACGTGAACGGTGACGGGGTGGTAAACTCGGATGATCGCGTTTACGCGGGAGCTCCCGCCCCCGTCGCGCAGGGAGGGATTGTCACCACCTTGGAATGGAAAGGGTTCGACTTGAACGTGTTATTTAATTTCGTGATTAGCCGACATATCTTGAACGCGGCTCGCGGGGCTTCGGTCGGAACCATAATCGGGCTAACGCCGGATGATAGCGTTACCCCCGTGTATGTTGATTTAAACAACGTTTCTTTCTGGCAGAAACCCGGTGATAAAACGGATTTCCCGATGAATCGACTAGAGGGTGGGTTAGGTAGTTTTAATTCTTACACGACCGCTAACGTGGAAGATGTTAGTTATCTAAAATTGAAAACGTTCTCTATCGGGTACACGTTGCCGGATAGGTGGAAGAAAAAAGTGGGCTTCGGGGTGCGGGTTTTCGTGTCGGGGGAAAATCTCTTCACGATCACGAATTATTCCGGTGCTGACCCGGAATCTGTAAATATAATGACGGGCGTGGATAATCTTGGTAATTATCCCTTGAACCGGAAATTGACACTTGGTATAACCGGAACATTTTAAAAGTATGAAAAGGATATATATATTTATATTGATGGCGTTGTCACTATCATCTTGTGATGATTTCTTGACGGTGGAATCCGACACGGGGGTGACGAGTTTAAACTACTGGAAGAACGCGAGTGATTTGGACGCGGCGAACTACGGCTTGTACGCAACATTTCGCTACAACATAGCGAATAATAGTTCTGTTGTTTACCGTGACCGGGGGTTACCTTTTGACGTGCTTGGAATTTGGACAAATCCAAGTAATAACGATTTATCACGAGGTTGGACGCAGACGCACGGTTGTATCAATTGGAACAACGAGTATAAGATTGTCAACGAGGCTAATTTGATTCTGGATAATATAGATCGTGCCGATCTCACGGGCGAACAGTATAATTTCTTCCGGGGTCAAGCTCTTGGGCTCCGGGCTTACGTGTATTTTTATATGTTGCAGAACTGGGGGGATTTACCCTTGATCGTTCACGCGGAAGACGTGGGGATGAAAGCCCGGACACCTTGGCAAGAGGTCGCGGAACGATGTATTGTTGATTTAAGGGAAGCGATCTCGTTGTTGCCCGTGGCGGACGAGTTGAAAGATATAGAGGGGAACCCGATAACGAGTAAACAAGCGGTTTCCTCCGGGACGTGTCACGCGATACTGGCACATCTTTTTGCTTGGAAGGCTGCCTTGAATAAAGAACCGGATTTGTTAAAACTGGCGATACTGGAATGTGATTCCGTGATTGCCGATCAATCATACGCCTTGGCGAACACGATTCATGAAGTGTGCGCGAGTGTGATCCCCGGTAACAGCCGGGAGGGTATTTTGGAGTGTGATTTTAAAGACACCCAATACGATGTAAAGGGATGGGGTGCTTATATGGCGGGATTTTGCCAGTGGTGGCCGATTGTCCCCTTGACAACGCCCTCCACGGCTCGCCGGGGACTTTTAATAAGTAACTCGACTGTTTACAAGATGTTCCCCGACCCGGACGATCAACGGAGAAACGAATATTTTTATAAACTTGACAGCATGGCGAAGGTTTCCACTGTAACGACAAAGGGGAATGCTTACGTGCAAAAGTATCAACAAATTATCATACACGAGTCGGGTAGTCAAAAGGGACAAATAAAGTCTTATAAAGCGAATGAAATTATCATCCGGTTGGCGGATATTATCTTGCTACGGGCAGAGTGCAAGGCTCGGACGGGAGATTATGCCGGGGCGAGAATTGATTTGAACCGTATCCGTAACCGGGCGGGGGTGAAAGATTATGCCGGGACGGATGCCGATTTGCAGGACGAGATACAAGACGAGCGGGAGCGGGAATTTTTCTGCGAGGGAATATCCATGAGGTATTTTGATTGCGTGCGGAACGGTACTTACCGGGAGAGGTTACGAGGGAAGTTCAAGACTTTGACCGAACAGGACGTGAAAGATGGGGCGTTGTTTATCCCGGTGGGAAAGATGGCTTTTTTCAACAACACGTTGATGTTACAAACCCCGTACTGGAAGGCGAACGGTTATGCTTATTAATTTAAAATGCTAGAGTTATGAAAGGATATATATTTTTGATCGGGGTGTTTTGCATCCTTTGTTCTTGCGAGGACTATTATCACGATTCGGGATTGGCGAACGGGAAACATGATTGTACCATGTGGGAGTATTTCGAGAGCCAACCGGGGGATTGGGATTCCACGATGATACTGATAGAACACGCCGGGTTGAAAGACGTGTTCGACGGGACGAACCCCGACTATAAAGAGATCACGTTTTTCGGGGTGACGAATTTATCTATTGAACAGCTTCTCGTGAAAACGATAGATGATGATTGGGAACCTATCTATAACCGGGTAAAGGATATTCCGGTTGACTTGTGCCGGGATATGCTTCTTTCTCATATCATTCCGGGAAAGATGATGAAGACGGGGTTTGATTACGAGGTGAAGGGAACGCTCACGGGCGGAACTATGGTAACGACGTTATCGGGTGTCGAACTACGTGTTTACCGGACAAAATCATCTTATGGTGGCGTACCCGACATCGGGGCGGAAGGATTAAAAATACATGCTCCTGTTAGCGGGAACATGGCTTCGATCGCCTCCGCTGATATTGAAGTGACGAACGGGGTGGTACACGCTTTAGATTATACCTATCAATTCACACAACTGTAACAATTGAAAATTGAAAATGCAAAATTGAAAATTATGAGAGAAGTATATGTATTGATTCTAGGGGTGATACTGTTGATCGTGACGGGGTGTCAAGATATAACGGTCGGGTATTTGGAAACACGGGATGCCGTGTACGCGCCGGATTCCATGATTGTTAAATCGGTACTTGATCCTGTCGAGGATGCCCGGCAAATCGAGTTTGAAATCCCGTGGCAAAGTACCTCTATCGAGGGTATTTTGGGGACGGCTCCAATACGGTATGCGATTAAGAATATAGCCAGTGAACACCCGGAAGCGACAAGTCAGTTTTCAATGCAGGGGGCGGGTATTATAAAATTACCGTGGAATCACACGGTTCCGCCCGGTCGCTACGTGTTTGACGTGGAAGTTTCCAACGAGGGGTATCATGTCGTGTTAGAGCGTATTTTTACCGTTATCGTGGAATAATTCTTACTGCACGCTATAAAGGCTGAAATTAGAATGTAAAAAAGTTGCAAACGAAATATTTTTTTAATTCCTTTGTGATTGAACAAAGAGCGTGTATTCGCTTTTTGGACGTTCTTACAAGTATTAGCGTGCATTAATTTGCATTTTGTGGTCGGAAACTAGCCATTTTCATCAGGGATCTAGGTAATTAGGTTTTTGCTTAATTATTTTGGGGTTCAGGAACACAGGATGATTGATGCAACGCTTGTGCTTCGATTTTCGTATATATATATATATGTTATATATAAATACTGGTCGGGCACGGTGTTGCTCTTTCGTTTCCAAGGCTGGCTAGTCCTCCGACGCGATTGAGTACCCGTGTCTGACCTTCGTGTTTTTTCCGGGTACTTGAATAGCATCCGGGATTTTTTCCGGTATGCAAAAAAAAATTGAGCCGGAACGATCTTAGGTCAAGGTTTATCTCCCCAGCCTCTGAAAGTGTATACAATCCGGCTCTTTTTTTACATGATTATTCTTTTTGATGCTTGAGATTTGAACTACATAATGCAACCAGAGAATCTCGGTATGGAAAGGGGATCACTCGATTTTCCCCCCTTTCTTCTTCGGGCAGCCGGACTATTCCAATTCAATTACTATCAACCCGGCTGCCTTTTTTTAATAACATCTGGATATGATCAATATAAACATATATATGGGAATAGTTATTCCTTCATGGTGACTGATCTTCTATATTTATTTGTAACTTTGTAGAGGAGCCGGAGAGATTTAATAGCGTCGCACCTTACACGTGACTTTTTGCAAGTATATCCGGCTCCTTTTACATCGGGGAATGGATTATTAAGATGATGGAGAAATCGGTGTACTTTTGGTACACCGATTTTTTTTTATAAAAATTGTCGTGTTTAGGGTATCGGGTATTCTAATATTGAGCTATATTTATTGCCTAATTTGTCCTAGAATGGATGGTAACCCACAATTTACTCTAAACACTAGCCATCCATTCTTTTTTATATTGAAATAAGATTATATATATTAATTGTTTTATAGTATATTATTGAGTAATACGTGTAGGATAAGTTAGTTGATTATTTCTTAAGACGATACTAAATTAGATTGTTAAGTCTAAAATGTCCCATCCTGTATCTTGCATTTTTTGCAGAGAAATGTCATCCCAGTTTGTTTTCAAAGTAGCATAACATAGGAGATGTGTTGGTCGTGACATTCCAACATAAAGCATTTTCATTGCTTGTTTACCTCTAGATGTTGTTATATTTATTGTGTCTTTAAAGTATGGGCTTGCATCTATTTGACCATGTGCATCCTGTTTAATAAGATGTTTACATTCATACTTGTGGAAAAAAGTTTCTACATACATAGTTGCGCAATGTGTCATTCCTTTTACAGAATGAACTGTACCTATTATTATAGGTATTTCTTGTGTGTTTTCTTGGTATGCTTCTGGAATGTATTCGGTAAATTTCTCACCAATAAAAGTGTTTACTATATCATTTGCACCTAAACAGAAATGAGGTAAAAAATCTTTCCTTATGTAATCGACCAATTGCTCATAAGCATTTTTATAGTTGGCTTCTACCATAGCCATAGAAATTAATAACAATTTTTTTCTAAATAAATTATAGTCTATATTTTTGTATTGTTGTTCTATGGATTTGATGGTATAATATTTATTTGATACATCCTTTTTGTTAGAAAGGCGTAATATTTTACATAGTGAATGAAGTATGGTTTTGTAACACTCTCCAATTGTATTACTGGGGTGTTGGCATTGAATGTATTCACAGAGAGTATTATAGGTCGATTTAGATGAAACTGTTGTTTTAATATAGTTTGGAAAAATTTCCTCTAATCGAAGTCTGTTCATATTAAATTCTTCTTCTGTTTCTTTAGCATTCCAGCCGATAATATGAAAGCCATATTTAAGTCCTTCTACTGTATTTTGAAGATTATGTAATGTAATCTGTTCTCGAAATACATTCTCCAAAGAAGACATTGTTTTTTCGTCATATAGTATTAGAATGGGTGCAATAGAATTATTTAATTCCCTGCGTCCCGAAACAACAAATCTAGCATTACCGTGCCCATCGTTTCCTCGATTTAGTGTGAAAGCATTAACAACATCTGCAATTTCCTTGGTTAATCGCATTGAATTATTTAAAAACATGGCATTTCTAGGTGTCCATAAACAACAATCTACCACTTTATTATATATGGATTGGTTGGGATCCCCGACTCGTTGTAATATACACGTCGTATTGTTGAATAACTTATCTATGAGTTCCAACTGATGAAACTGCATATCTTGAGTTTCATCAATAAGAATGTATTTAAAGCGTTTTTGTAAAATAGTTATTATATCAGGGAATTGTTGTATATAATAATTTGCTAAAAAATAACAATCATCATAGTGGAGTACTCCAGAGGCTAAAATGCTTTTTTTGGTGTTGTATAACCACTTAAGGACAAAGGCTTTGTATTCTTCTTCATGACCAGCCCAAGTCCTAGGTGTAGGATAATCGATGGAGGTTCCTTCTATTCCTAATCCTATCTTGACTTCTCTTTTATCTAATATGAAGCGGACTTGGTTAAAGTCGAACCTGCGAGAACAATATAATATTTTTTTATCATGACAAATGTTGATTTTCCTTTTTAATTCTTCTTCATATCGTTCTTTATCAATGAATTCAATTCCGTGTTTAAATATGTTTTCATAGTACGGTAGGGCAAGAAATTTGTCTATAAATTCTTGAATTGTGGATATGTAATGTGGATATTCTAATAATTGAATGCTTTTTCGCATTAAATGCTTTTTTATTTCATTTACGGCTGCATTTGTGTGTGATAGTACTAGAATTCCGTCACCTTTTTCTGCGCATTGAGCCATACAAATTAGCTTTGCTAGTAGGGCGGTTGTTTTTCCACTACCTGGTACGGCGAGTAAATCACAAGAAGATAGTTGTTTGATGAAGTCTCTACGTTCTTTATCAAAGAAACAGTTTGCTGGTAATAGTTCGCTTTGAATGTGGTCTATAAGGGTGTCTGCTATTGGTTTCATTGATTACAAGCATGTTTGATTGCTCTTAATAAATAATAGATATTGTCATCCTCTAGAATATTCAAATCAGTCTTATTATTTAATCTTTTACACAATTCATGTGCAATTGCTACTTTATCTAGAGTACGATTTTTTAGTTTTGAGATAAGACTTTGTTTAAAAGTCGTTTCATTCCATGAGCCATCTTCACCTTTTTTGAAACCTGCTGTTCTTGAATGGACTAAAGATACACAATTCATGAAGTCATTTTTGAGTGCGGTGGAATGATATAGACACCATTCTAGAGTCCAATGTGGTGCTAAATAAAGTTTTACATTCGAGTCAACAGGTAAATCTAGACTTTGTTGTATTTTTATAGCCTTTTGTTGTTCTTCTTCCCTACTTATTTCTGCGTATTCTATTATATCTTCTTCTTCCTCTTCTTTTTTTAATTTGGCAGGACTTACATCAAGGTCTGTGACTATACTTACTGGAAGATCTAATTTTTTCCCATCCTTTCTAATAAAAATGTTTGCATAGCGGATATGAGCTGTGGAGCCAACATTAATAACTGATACTTCATGATCGGTTAAGTTTAGTCCCAATCTATTTGCAAGAACGGGTAATAATAATTCTTCAGCCCATCCTTCCACTAATATTATTCCTTTAGAGAAGAAAAGATTGGCTTTCGTCGCATCTAAAAAATGTTCTAAAAATATGCAATCCTCAGTATCAAGCCTAGTTAAGTCCGTATTGAGGGGATAAATTTCTGTTCCATAGCATAATAATAAGTTGGTGCTTTTTGAGTCAGATATTTTTATTTTAGATGCAAGATTGGGGCTATGAGTTGACATAATGAATTGCACGTCTTGTTCTTGAAGAGCACTAACAACTTTCATTTGTGCTTGTGGATGTAAATGTGCTTCCAATTCTTCAATGAGGCATAATTTCAATCCATCCCATTTCTTATTTAGGTGGAGTAGTTCTGTTGCCATATACAGGCGATTCATTGTTCCTAATCCCAAATTTTGAGATTGTTCTATTACAATCGATATGGTGTCTAATATACTACGAATCTTGGGATCTGCTATTGTAAGGCTGCTACTGGTATTAGAATTGATAAAAGCTTTTAAAAAACTGTCAATCTTGCCCTTTATCATTTCTTTGTTACTTGTCCCAGCGATAGATGCACCATTTTCGTCAGTTTGCGGGGTATCGTCATTAAACCACGTGTTGATATTATTATTAGCTTTTCTTACATAGCTGACAAATGGATGCTCTTGTTCTGGGTCTTCCTTGAATAGTTCGTGTCCTTGTAAGATTTGTGATACTCTGGAATTTTTCTTGGCTGTAAGTTCTACACTTGCATCACGAAGTGCTTTCAGGTAAACAGTCTTTAGATATTCACGTGCGAGGGAGGTAAAAGTTTTACCGTCAACTTCGGCTCCTGCTGTAACTTCCCCCTGTAACACTCGTCCCTGCAATTTTTGAGCTTTATATATCACTCGGAGAAAAGGTTTTTGAGAGGTTTTGTCCCAGCTTAACCATTCGGTGAACAGGCAAGCTTCTTCATTAGTCATGTCCTCTATTTTTAGTTCTATTCTTATTGTGTCTGTATCTTTGTAAAAATCTTTGTCTTCCAAATGAATCCATTCGATCGCATGAGTGCGTAGTACTATTTTTATTGCATCAATGATAGCTGTTTTTCCAGAATCATTTTCTCCGATAAGTACATTCAGACCTTTTTTAAAAGGAACTACAAGGTGCGGGGTAGATACATCTAAAGCGCCTCCGTGCTTACTGTATTTGCGAAAATTCCAAAGTTTTAACTCTGATAAATACATAACAATTTATCTTTAGCAATATAGGGGAAATTAATCGTATGTTCCCATTTTTCAAAAATATAATTTTATAATAAATAAAGATAGATATTTATCTCTATTTTTTTCTTTTTAGACAAGAATTCTTCTATGTTTCCTGATTTTCAGTAGTTAAGTGTGTGGAATTTGTTTTAATATTGCATTTTATAACAATAAACTCATTAAAAAATAGAAGAATCATAAAAACGGAAGAGTATAATTCTTCCGTTTAATAAGATCGCTTAGTTTTGGTTCTTTGTTGCTTTATATGTGTAATTTTTAGTTCTTATATATTTCATAAAAGAGTATAATGATTTATTGATTAGTAGAAGTATCATATTCGGCTTGTAACAAAGTAAGTATCATTTTTTTGTTTTAATCTTTTAAGGAACGTGATTAACGTTAGTTGTGGTATTTCCTTTTTAATAAAGGATGACATCGTTTTTTATAATTGTAAGGTATGTTTTACCAATTAATGATGTGTTGTTCTGTGTTTATTCTTTGCTTATATAGCCGATGGGGCGTCTGTTTGCATCGTTTACCTGCTTGCTTAATAATTGTGTTAAAGCTTTGTACAGTTCGCTGAATTGAGCGTCCGTGCTTTCTTCGAGTTCTTCGATGCGTTTTAGTAGTTCTTCGTATCCCACGATCATCTGCCGCATAGCGACGAAAGCTCTCATGATAGAAATGTTTACCTGTATCGCGATCTCGCTTCGTAAAATTCCGCTTAACATGGCTATGCCTTCTTGCGTGAAAGCAAATGGCTTGTATCGAGAACCTCCCCAACTTGAGGTACCAATTTGGCACCTCAAGTTGGCGAACTCTTTTTCTGTAAGAGTAAGCATAAAGTCCTCCGGGAATCGTTCGATATTTCTTTTGACGGCTCTTTTTAAGAATTTGGTTTCTACTTGGTACAATTCCGCTAAATCGAAGTCGAGCATTACCTTGTATCCTCTAATATTGTATATCTTGCTTTGAATTACTTGTAAGTCCATGATTACTGATTTTTCAGGTTAAACTCATCTTCAATTCCGACCATCTTTTTATTCCATTTGCTAGCATCTTTTCGCAGTTTTTCGTTTACGATTTTCGCGTATATCTGTGTCGTGACCGTGTTCGTGTGTCCCAGCATTTTGGATATGGATTCTAGCGGTACGCCTTCCGTTAGAGTGACAGTGGTCGCGAACGTGTGTCGGGCTACGTGGCACGTCAAATTTTTGTTTACTTTACAAAGAGCGGCGATTTCTTTGAGGTAATCATTACATTTTTGATTGCTTATGATAGGAATTAGTCGGTTATTAATTCTTCGATCTTTGTATTTTTCAATGATTAGTTTCGGAATATCGCTGAATAAGATTTCAGCTTTTACTTTCGTTTTATTCCGATCTTTGTCGATCCACTCGTTGTTATCGTTCATGAGGTTGAAGTTTTCTTCGGTAAGGGATCTAATATCTCCATAAGCCATACCCGTGAAGCAAGCGAAAACGAACATATCCCTGACTTTTTCAAGACGTTCCGAGTAGAATTTTTTTTGCATAATTCTTTTAAGCTCAGCCCATGTTAAACAAGTTCGGTTAGTATGATCGTATTTCAACTTGTGGCGTATAAGTTTGTCTGACACAAGGAAAGAATTACCCCACGCGTCAGTGATAACTGTTTTTAATTTTTGCACGTACTTTTGTGCGGTGTTATTTTTACACGAGTAGTTGGTACAAATGAATAATCTAAATCTTCGTGCGAATCGAACATCTATTTCGTCCAAGTACAGATCGTCCCTTTGGTATTTTTCTTTTATAAACTTGCTTAATCTTTCACGGGTGTTGACATATCTGGTGCGCGTTTCATCTGTTAGGTCTTCTGCCTTTACCCTTTCGTCTAGCTCGCTGTTGAATTGGTCGAAGTAGGTCAAAATAGAAACGTTTTCTTTGTCTTGAACGTTGCCTTGTAAATAATCGCGTAAGTAGAATGGGTCAACCTTTTTTCTGCGTTCTCGGATTTTTTCGTATGCTTCGGTGATTTCTGTTTCGAGTTTAGATAAAGCAAGGTTTATCCGTGGGATTTCTTTCGATCTTCCCTTGCCTCGTTTTGTTTCCTGATCCCAATATTTGGGTTTGATTTTTAACTTCGTGTAAAAAGGGGCTTTTACACCGCAAATAGAAATTCTACAATAAATGGATTTCTCCGCTGAGTCCTCATTTTTGAGGTAAAATAAAATTGAAAATGTGTCCCTCATAACAAAAATTTTTAGTTTGAAAAATACTTGTAATATTTTGTTTATGAGAAAATTAGCTTCGCCAATTTTTGACACCTTTTTGCCAAAGAGTAACCTATTTTTTCAAAATTAGTTAGAGGTTACTTTTTAGGTTACTCCGTTAGTAACGAGATTGGCATTTTAGAGTCGGAAGTAGTCAAAGGGATAAAAGAAAACAACCTGTAAATCTCTAATTTACAGGTTGTTTGTCATTTTCTTGTCGCCTCGTGGCGTTCAAGTGGTGGGCGCTGAGGGATTCGAACCCCCGACCCTCTGGGTGTAAACCAGATGCTCTGAACCAGCTGAGCTAAGCGCCCGTGTTGCTTGATTGCGGATGCAAATGTAGTGCATTTTTTGTATTCTGCAAAAGAATGGATGATTTTTTTTCAAAAAAGAATAAATGTTGTTTTCCTGATAATATATTCAGGGGGAGAAAAAGAGGTTTATGCCTTGGTGGAGTTGATTTTAGGTTATTTTAGAGAGAAAATCTGAAATAGTTGTTTGTGCTTGTTTTTTTTAATATACTTGTGGAGAATAACGAGGATCATGAAAAAGGAATATTTGAATCACGCCATTATTGAATTAACCACTGAGTGTAATTTGCGCTGTGAACACTGTTATAACTGGTGGAAACAAACAGGAAAACAAGCGGAACGGTTTAATTCTTATCGGAAAGCCTTTGCTTTGCTGGATCATCTAATTCGGAAAACAATGGTAAAGAGAGTGGTATTTACGGGAGGAGAGCCCACGATTAGCGAGCGGTTTATCGAGTTGGTGTTACATGCCAAGGTGAATGGGGTGAAAGTTACCGTGATCACGAACGGGAATGGCCCGTTGTCGGTTTATGATCAGTTAGCGGCATTAAAGGTGGATTTGATGGAGTTTTCCGTACTCTCGTTTCGCCCGGAGATTCATGACCGGATCACGGGGGTGGAGGGATCGTGGGAGCGTATGATGACGGCTATGAAATTTATGCTTGAACAGGGGCGGGAGGTGGTCCCCGTGATCGTGATCACGAAAACAAATTATGCTTACGTGCGGGAGTGTGTCGAGGAATTATCCCACATGGGATTGCGTCGGTTCATGATCAATCGTTATAATATCGGGGGCGAGGGATTGAATCATGGCGAGAGTCTCTCTGTTGATCGGGATGCTTTGCGGGAAGTCTTTCATGATATTGATACGTTGGTCGGTCAGCGGGAGTTGGATGTTGTTTCTGGCGTGTGTACCCCACATTGTTTGCTCGATCCGGGGGATTACCCGCATATCTGTTTCGGAAATTGCTCTTTTGATGTTTATCGTCGGCCGTTGACGTTTGATATTGTCGGGAATGTACGCTTGTGTAACCATTCTCCCGTTATTGCGGGAAATGTTTATCATCAAGAGTTATCGGAGATACTGTTTTCGGACTATACGACTTCTTGGGAGGAGACCAGGGTGGAAGCCTGTAAAGAATGTCGGAAATGGGAGGCGTGTCACGGAGGCTGTCGGGCGGCAGCCGAGCAACTCGGGGGATCACTGAAAGACGTTGATCCCGTTGTGAAAGAACAGATGCTGGAACCATTTATTTAATTGTTATGAATGTTTTGCGTAAAGTGACGTGTCGGACGTTATATCGGTTGTTGAATCGATTGTCAATTCGGTGGAACCGGAAATGGATAAATGATGGAAAACTCTTTTTCGGGACTGCTCTGGTGATCTTGGGAATCGGGGAAAGCAAGGAGGGACGAGCGGCAGAAAGAGAATCTGTTTTTTTCTCCGAAACTAGTAGTGATAATCATGGAATGGAATATTTTGTACGCATGAATTCAATGGAGGAGTCGCGTGTCGACACGGTTAGAGAAAGAGAAGAAGAGATATTGTGTTATATGGTAATAGAGGATATGCCGGTTTTTCCCGCTGGGAATGTTCAGAAATATATTAGTGGTCACTTGAATTATCCGCCTGAAGCTGTTAGAAAAGGTGTTACGGGTAAAGTTTTCGTGCATTTCACTATAGAAAAGGATGGACGGGTGGATAGCGTAAAGGTTGCTCGTCAAGTACATCCGCTTTTAGATGCGGAAGCCGTAAGGGTAATTTCTAATATGCCGAAGTGGAAGCCAGGTAGACAATACGGGATGTCAATACGGGTTTCTTATACGGTTCCGGTCCATTTCTCCCGTGAAATGTTGGATAGTTTACGGCGGGATTCTGTTGTTGATAAAAACGACATATTCTGTTACGTGACGGAAGAAATGCCGGTTTTTCCTTATAACTCTCTTTCAACTTACATTGCTGAACGCTTGAAATATCCCGAAGAGGCAAGGAAACAGAAGATAGAGGGGAAGGTTTTTGTTTCATTCGTGATCGACACGACAGGTTTGGTGACAAACGTGAAAGTCATGCGTGGGGTTCATCCCTTGCTTGATGCGGAAGCTATTCGGGTCGTGGAGGCATTACCTCGCTGGGAACCGGCAAAACAAAGAGGTAAAAAAGTAAGGGTTTCCTACACGGTTCCGGTTCAATTTAGTATGGGAAAATAATATCGTGAAATATTTTTATTGTAAAACAGACCGATTCTTGGATGTAATATGTTGATTTGCAATTATTATAATTTGAATATATAATATTATAAAAACAATTGATTTGATTTATATTGTTGTATCTTTTACATTTGTATCAAGAAAATGAAGAGAATAATAATAAAAAAATCAAATAATATGAAAACACTGAATTTAATCGGATTAGACGTAGAGAAGTCAAAAGAGTTAGTAAGTCACCTGAACGATTTGTTGGCAAATTACCAGATATTTTATCAAAACTTGAGAGGTTTCCACTGGAACGTGAAAGGAAGTAATTTCTTCGAGTTGCATGCTAAGTTTGAAGAATATTATAATGACGCTATCGAGAAAGTGGACGAGATTGCAGAACGCGTGCTTACGTTGGAAGGAACCCCGTTACACTCGTATTCCGCTTATATGAAACAGGCTGAAATCAAGGAGGTAACGGGAGTTTCCGACGGAAAGAGTTGCGTGAAAGAGATTGTGGGGAATTTGGGCATATTGATCCGAAAAGAGCGGGAAATACTGGCATTAGCTGCTGAAGTTGGTGATGATGGAACTCAAGATATGATTAACCCGTATATCTCGGAGCAAGAAAAGAATCTATGGATGTTACGTGCATATTTAAGTGAATAAGTTTAAGTTTTAATTTGTACAGAATGGGGCCGTTCGATTTATTCGGGCGGCCTTGTTGTTTATTTTGAAATATACGCCTCGTGGTAAACGTGAAAAAACACTTTTCGTTTTGGTTTGTAAAGTATCCTTTTGTCTTTATTATTGATATGTTAAATGTTTGATTTAAAGGCTGAACCTTTTAAAGGTGTTCGGGCTAGATACTCTTGTGTGGGGATTGCTTGATGATTTATTATTACTATCTTTGTGCAATATTGCATTAATTTTAAATCATATAGCTATGTGGGGGTATATTATCGCAGGAGTGATTATCTTTGGAAACCTCGTGTTCTTTTTTTCTCGTAAGAGAAAAAACTCTTCTCCGCGAAATAATGCGGAAGATAGTATGTCGGAAAAAATTATAGCTTCAGTCCCCGACATGATTTTCATGGTAGACAATCAATTTTATATACGGAAAATTTATAATGCTGATCCTGTCAAGCTCTCTTTGCCGATCGAAATGTTGATCGGTAGAAATTTGCGGGATTGCGTGGATCCACCGTTCGTGGATGCAGTGCTCGCTACTTTGCGGGAAGCGTTGGTCTCGGATGAGGTACGCGAGGTGGAGTACGCGGTTACGATAGAAGGGCGGACGACTTGTTACGAGGGGCGTTTCAGGCGTGTGCAAGAAAATTTGGTAGCTTGTTTCGAGCGGGATATCACGGAACGTAAGAAAAGTGAAACAGCGATCGAGCAAAATCAGCGATTGTTGAATGCCGTACTGGATAATATGCCGATGCCTTTGATTATAAAAGATATTGATGATGATCTGAAATACGTTTTCTGGAACAAGCAATGTGAATTGCAAGGTGGGTATACGCGGAAAGAGATTATCGGAAAAAATGATATCGAGGTGTACGGAAAAGAACGGGGAGAACATTACCGGGATGTTGATTTCAAGATTATTGAAGAGGGTGGTTCTTACCAAAAACAGGAGGTCTACGTGACTCCCGATGAAGAAAAGCATGTTTCTATCGTGAACAAAAACGTGGTGTCTAATGACGTGCACCATTGGTTGCTGGCAACACGGTGGGATATTACTGATCTCATTCGAATACAGGACCAGCTTCAGGAAGTGAATCAACAATTACAAATGGCATTCTCGGTAACCAACACGGTTCCCGTGATCTGGGATTTGGAGAGTGATATTATCCGGATAAAATTTCCGGAATTTAAGGAAGTAAACAGAGGATTTCGTAAAGACCGGGATGGTTTAACTTCTTTGGAGGTTATTGCCGATATACATCCGGAGGAACGGAAAGAGGTTGCACGAGGCTTTGACGATATTAAAAACGGGAGAATAGATAATCTACATAAAGACATTCGTTACGATGCTTTGGGGCAATATGATGAATATTATGATCTTTATCTGGCGGTAGAGAAACGGGATGTTTCTGGGGCCCCCCTCCGCATTGTCGGCACGCTACGGAATATAACAGAGAATAAGTTGTATGAGAAAACGTTGATGGAGGCGAAGCAAAACATTGAGAAAGTACAAGAGATTAATCAACTTATTTTGAACCACTCGAATAACGGGTTGGTTTATCTCCGCCCGGATTACATGATCGAGTGGGAAAATCTGGCGAGTTACTCTGTTCATCCTTTGGCGGGTAAGTATAAGGCGGGGTTATGTTGTTACAAGAGTGTCATGCATCGGGATTCTCCTTGCCCCGGATGTGTGATGCAGAGAGCGTTGGAGACCGGAAAACGGGAAATGAAAGAAGTTACTTTTGAAGACGGCTTGTCGGTGGAAATCACGGCTACTCCTGTTTATGATATAAAAGGGAATGGAAATATCCGGGGAGTGGTTTTGAAATACGAAGATATTTCCGAGCGTATAAGGGTTGCAAACGAGTGGAAACGGGCTAAAGAAGCGGCAGAAATGTCCGATAAATTGAAATCAATGTTTCTTTCCAACATGAGTCACGAGATTCGGACCCCGTTGAATGCTATTGTGGGATTCAGTGAATTGCTTGTAACCACTGATGATCCGAAAGATCGGGAGGAATACATGACGATTATTAATCGTAATAATGAATTGTTGTTGCAGTTGATCAGTGATATCCTGGATTTATCCAAAATAGAGGCTGGTACTCTGGAATTTATTTATGATACAGTTGATATCAACGAGATGTTAAGAGGATTGGAAATAAGTTATCACCAGAAGATGATTGAATTTCCTGAAGTTGAAATTGCTTTTACTTCTCAGGTTGAAAACTGTGTTATTTACACGGAAAAGAATCGGGTGATGCAGGTGATATCGAATTTCTTAAATAATGCGCTCAAGTTCACGACGAAAGGATATATCCATTTCGGTTACGAGGTGCAAGAGGGAGGATTGCGCTTTTTCGTTTCCGATACGGGGAAGGGTATCCCCGCGGAAAAGCAATCCGAGATATTCAAGCGTTTCGTCAAGTTGGATAGTTTTGCCAACGGTACGGGATTGGGGTTGGCGATCTGTCAGACAATCGTTCATAAATTAGGAGGGGAAATCGGGGTGACATCCGAAGAGACGAAAGGAAGTACGTTCTGGTTTACCTTACCTGTAAAACCGGAATCTAATTAATGCTGTTGTTCTAATTCCGCCTGTGATTTACTCTGTGTTACCAAAGTATACGCTAAGGAAAACAAGTAGGGCGGCAACGGGTTTATCCCACGTGAAATAATCTTGCTTGATCAGGATCTCCACGATCGAAGTGATGCTAAGTTGGGTGTTATTGTACATGAAGACCGTAGTGAGACGAATGCGTTTGAGGACGATCGGTACAAGTAAATAAGCGACACCCGTGGCCATGATGACGATATAAGAAAGACGTAATATAGCGTTTTGGGGCGATCGGGGTGTTCAATCCAAAGATGACGTTGGTCATCAGAATGGCGATATGGTCTTGCCATTTTTCTTTGGTCATATTTGTGTTGATAAAATTGCAAGGAACAAAAGTAATGGGAAAACAAGAGTTTTGTTTCAGGATTTTATTATTTTTGAGAAATCAACCGGATTAAGATGATTCGTGGTTTCAGGTAACAAATATTTTGTCTTGTTAGAGTGGAATTATGGCAGATTATCAAAGATATAGCGATATCGAGGTGTTGACGAGAGAGTTGAAAGAAGGGAAAGAAGTTGCTTTTGATTACCTTTTCAGGACTCGCTATAAAAACTTGTGCCGTTTTGCCGCTACTTTCGTGATCCATTTTGACGTGGCGGAAGATATCGTGCAGGAGGTTTTTGAAAAAATATGGAAAAAAAACACACGTATCGACGAGGGGGAATCTATAGATAGTTATTTGTTTGTTGCTGTACGTAATGCTTGTTTTACATTCTTGAAAAATAAGCGGGAACGTGTTGATCTGGAGGTGGTAAAGCAAAACTTGGAAACTCCGGAAGAGGTGATCGAGTTTGACACTCCCGAATTGAATCGTCTGTGGAAGGAGATCGACAATTTGCCTGTGCAATGCAAGATCGTTTTTAAGCTGGTCGTTCTGGAAGATATGAAATACAAGGATGTGGCTAACTCTTTGGATATTTCGGTCAACACGGTAAAAACACAAATGAAAATTGCCTACAAAACTTTAAGGGAAAAATTACGACAAGATCAATTCTTTTTGCTTTTATTACTCTTCGGAACCAAAGAAAATTAATTTCTTTTGAAAAAAATCTGTTTTTTCTTCACCCCGTTTTTCATTTCCGAAGTACTCTATATAAAAAGTGAAGAATGAAAATAGATGATCGAATATATGAATTGATTTCTGGGAAGCTGGAGAACATGTTGTCTTCGGAAGAAGAACTGGAACTTTCAAACTGGTTGTCGGAAGACGTGGAACACGAAAAAGTGTTTGCCGAGGTGAAAAAAATCCGGGATCAGGCCAAGTTATTGCATCGGAATTTCACTCCGGATACCGAGAATGTCCTGAAACGTCTGAAAGGAAACAGGGGTAAGAAGGTCGTATTCCGGGGCTGGTGGAAATATGTCGCTATTTTAATCGTGCCTTTAGGGATAGCACTGGGATTATGGCAGGGATTGAAACGGGAGCAAGTGGTGGAACACCGTCAGTTTAGTGCAATTTCCACCCCGGGGACTGAACGGGCTATATTGAAACTGTTGGATGGGGAAACCGTGCTTCTGGATAGTACGATGAAAAGTTCATTGATAGCCCAAGGGACAGATGTCCGGATTGAAATGGATTCCAATCGTTTGTTACGTTATTCCCCGAATGATTCGATTGCGGTTTCGGATGTGGATAAAAATAACGAATTGATTATTCCCAAAGGGGGAGAGTATCAGATCATATTGGCTGACGGGACAAGAGTGTGGTTAAATTCAGCTTCTAAATTGACATTCCCACCGTATTTCACGGGAGCCGAGAGAAGGGTGACCCTATCCGGGGAAGCATTCTTTGACGTGGCTCACGATGACAAGAAACCTTTTATCGTGGAGACGGCCCGTATGGATGTGAAAGTATTGGGGACCCGTTTCAACGTGAATGCCTACGAGGACAACGAGGTGGTTTCCGCCACGCTGGTAAACGGTAGCGTGGAAGTCTTTTCGGGCGAACAACAAACCATTCGATTAGCGCCCGGAGAACAAGCTTACGGCAAGGAAAGCGAGTTGGAAAAACGGGAAGTAAATGTGCGTTTATACACTTCGTGGATTGATGGCAAGTTCATGTTTAATAACACGGAACTCGAAGAGATCGCGAAACAGATTTCCCGTTGGTATGACGTGCAAATATTCTTTAGTAATGAAAACGTGAAGAAAGTTCGCTTTACCGGGGCGATCATGAAATTCAAACCGCTGGAGGATTTGATCCGGATGATCGAGAAGACAAGTCAGGTCCGGTTTAGCGTGAAAAATAAAACTATTGTAATCTCGGAAGAATAAAATACCGGAAAAGTGTAGAGACTCTCCCGGTACTTGATAAAGTTAACAGCTTTGCCCGACATTTGGCGATAGAGGACAAGGCTATTATAAACCTTAAAAAACAAATGTATGAAAAAAAATCGTGATTTGGGGCTTTATCCCCCCAGATGGCTAAAAAAATTTCTATTAATCATGCGAATAACAGGGATTTTATGTTTAGTGTGCGTGATGCATGTATCGGCTGCGGTATATTCGCAAACGGCCCATATTAACTTGAAAATGAAGGATGCCACGATCGAACAGGTCTTGAACAAGATTTCCGAATCGACGAAGATGGATTTCTTTTATAGCAACTCGAAGATCGACGTGTCGAAACGGGTAAACGTAAACTTCGCCGATGTCTCGCTGGAAGATGCCTTGCGGATGATATTCAAGGGGTATGACGTGAAATTCGAGATTAACGACAATTTCGTAGTGATTCACTACGTGCGTCCGCTGGCTGTTGCTGATACATTGAAGAAAATCACGGTGACAGGTACCGTGAAGGATGTGGACGGGATGACCTTGCCGGGAGTGACGATTCAAGTGAAAGGAACAACGCTAGGTTTTACGACCAATGTCGAGGGTAAGTTCGATTTCGATTTACCGAAGCGGGATGGTCTCGTGTTAATCTTCTCGTTCGTGGGCTACCAGAAGCAAGAAATTGCACTAAAAAAGGATAACAAACCGTTGATGATCGTGATGAAGAATGATATGGCAGAGATAGACGAGGTGGTGGTGACGGGTATCTTCAACAAGCCGAAAGAGAGTTTCACGGGTGCGGTGACTTATATTACCAAAGAGGATATCATGAATTACGGTAACCGGAATCTGTTGCAGACATTGAATAATATCGACCCGGCTTTCGTGATCCGGGAAAGTAACACGTACGGGTCGAATCCGAACGTGTTGCCGGAGATTCAGATTCGGGGTATTTCCGGGTTGCCGGACATCACGAACTTGCAGACGTATGCCCGTGCCGAGTTGAACCAACCGTTGTTTGTGCTGGACGGTTTCGAGGTAACGTTGGAGCGGGTGATGGACCTGAACCCGTCGGACGTTGAATCGGTGACGATATTGAAAGATGCGAGTTCCACGGCGCTCTACGGTTCACGGGGAGCGAACGGGGTGGTGGTAATTACTTCGACGAAACCTCGTCAAGGTAAATTGCGGGTTTCCGTTTCTGCAGGATTGAACGTGGAGATTCCCGATTTGTCCAGCTATAATTTGTTGGATGCGCAGGAAAAGTTGGATTTGGAGGTGCGTGCGGGATTGTATAATAGTGCGGAACGCATGGAATTGTATAGACAGAACGTGAGAGCGATAGCCGAGGGGGTAGATACTTATTGGATCGGTAAACCGGTACGGACGGGTGTCGGGCAGAATTATAACTTGGATTTCGGGGGTGGCGACGAGCAATTCCGTTACACGATGAATTTGTCATACAATGGTGTGGCGGGAGCTATGAAAGGATCTTATCGGAATAATTTTAACGGGACGTTAAGTATTAGTTATTTGCTCAGACAATTCCGTTTTATGAATACTTTTTCTTTGGGAATGAATAATTCCGAAGATAGTCCGTACGGGACCTTTTCTGATTACGTTTCGTTGAATCCTTATTGGAATCCTTACGATGAAGAAGGGCGATTAGTGAAATCTTTCACGACGTTCGGTTCTTCCACGAGTACGTCGCCTATTGCGAATCCCTTGTGGGAAGGGTCTATCAACAAGTTCGACAAAGATAAATATACTAATATAAGAAATACCTTCCGTGTCGAGTGGGATGTTGCGAAAGGGTTGAAATTATCCACGAATTTCGGGTATACCAGTCAAACGGATCGGGAAGACCGTTTTGTCCCGAAATCCAGTAATGAGTTTAATAACACGTCGGATCCCGATGCTATGGGAAGTTATACTTGGGGATATCGCGAGATGCGTTCGTGGCAATTGGGGCTTACGACTAGTTACGGCAATACGTTCGGACGACATAGCGTGTTTGTCGGATTGGACGGGAGTTTGTACGACACGAAAAGTTTAGGTTATTCTTTATGGGTGAGGGGGTTCGCTAACGATAAACTGACCGATATTTCCAATGCGGCGGGCTTTGCCACCGAGCGTCCGACGGCCACCGACACGCAGAGCCGTCGGGTGGGATTCACGGCGACAGGTAACTATAATTATGACAGCCGTTACTTCGTCGATTTCTCTTATCGTTTGGACGGGTCTTCTTCCTTTGGTTCCTTGAATCGTTTTGCTCCGTTCTGGTCTTTGGGTTTCGGTTATACGATTAGTCAGGAGAACTTCGTTCAAGAAAACTTACCTTGGATGAATTTGCTGCGTTTGCGCTATTCTTACGGGGTAACCAGTGCTCTGCCGAGTAACCCTTACCAGGCTTTGACGACGTACGAGTACGACCGGGATCAGCGGTATAATGGCGATATGGGAGCCACGCTGATGGGTATCGGGAACGAGAAGCTGCGTTGGCAGGATACCTACCAGCATAATATAGGTCTGGACCTGACCTTGTTCAACGAGATTTTGTCTATTCAGGGTAACTATTACCGGAAGGAGACAAAAAATTACATCTCAAGCGTGGGGTTAACCTATTCACACGGGTTTTCAAGCTATATGGAGAATGTCGGGACACTTCGGAACGTGGGTGGAGAGTTGAATCTTTCCGTAAATTTGTTGCGGAACCAGAATATCATGTGGTCGGTACGGGGAGCCATGTCTTGGAACGAGAACAAGATCGTGTCGCTTTCCGATGAGATGAAACGCCAGATTGAGGATGACGTGAATAACCAAAGTGCCTCCAGCACTTATTTACAATACCGGGAAGGAGAATCAATGGATGCCATATACGCGCATATTTCGCCGGGAGTAGATGTTGCCACGGGAGAGGTGCTTTACGTGGATCGTAACGGGCGGGTCTCTTCGACTCTTGATGTACGTGCCAAGTATAAGGTCGGTAACGAAGTGCCGAAAGTGAACGCTCGTTTCAGCACGATGTTCCGTTATAAATCGTTTTCGGTGAATACCGGTTTCGAGTTGCGGTTAGGTGGCCAAAAATTGAACTCTACCTTATTGAATAAAGTGGAGAATGCCTATCCGCAGGTGAATGTCGATAAGCGTGTATTGACCGAACGTTGGGAAAAACCGGGTGACGTGACCCGTTACAAAGGGTTGGCAAATACTCAGAATACCCCGGCAATCGATCGTTTCGTGATGGACGAATCGACTTTTATCTGGCGGAATATCAACATACAATATGATTTCCCGCGGCGGATGTGTAAATACTTGGGAATGGAACGGTTAAGCCTGTCAGCCAGTATGATGGATCTATTGTACCTTTCCACGATCGAGCAAGAACGGGGAACAGCTTATCCCTTTTCTGTGAAGCCGTCGTTTTCAATATCATGTACCTTCTAACTAATTTGAACGCTTTATGAAAAAGATAAGGAATTTATTAGTACTATCCTGCGTGCTACTCGGATTGTCGGGTTGCTCGGATTGGTTGACGATTCAACCGGAGACACAAATAACGGAAGAGGATATGTTCAAGACACAGGGAGGCTTTTATGATGCCCTTACCGGTTGTTATGTCCTGATGCGGAATAATTATTCTCCGGACGGGGTCATGGTGCTTGGGGCCACGGAATACATGGCCAATTTGTGGTACACGAATGTACAAAGCGGTACGTCCTACGAGTATGTAATACATAATTACCGGGCTGACCTGGTGGATAAGACGTTGTCCCAGTTGTTCCTGAATCAATACGAGATCATTGCTAACACGAATAACCTGTTGGAACATATAGACGCCCAAGATAACGTGTTATCGAGCGGGGAACGGGATTTATACAAGGGAGAAGTCCTGGGTTTACGGGCTTTTATCCATTTTGATCTGATCCGTCTGTGGGGGCCGATGCCGACTCAGGTAAACGAGAATTATTTGTATTTACCTTACGCATTGACCGTGCAATTGGAGAATCACCCGTATTCCAATTATCGGAATTATATGACTCAGCTTTGTGCGGATTTGGATTCAGCCGAGTTGTTGCTGCAACGCGTGGATCCCGCCGTGGCTGGTAATGCATATCAGTCTACTTATGGGTCTTATCGCAAGAACCGGATGAACTATTACGCCGTGCTGGGATTGCAGGCCCGGGTGCATTTGTGGTTGGGTGAACGTGAAGAGGCTTTGCGTTATGCCCGGTTAGTACGGGATGCTGTCAACGAGAGTGGCAGCAAGGTGTTCTCTTTGGGGACGCAGAGTGATTTGAACCGGTATGACCGGGTGCTGTATTCTTCGGAACAGTTGTTCGGGGTGAGCCTTGAAGAGTTTGCGGATAATTTGGTCGCGGACGGGAATACGCCGTCCTTTTCACAAACGACGGCTAGGCTAACTGATTTGTTTCCTTCCCGGGACATTCGTTCTCAGTTGTGGTATGCGGCGAGAGGGGATAATCGCTCTCCGAATAAATACGGCAATATGGCTTCGTATGACACGGAGACCCCGGCTCCGAATTTTAGCGTGCCGTTAATCCGCTTGTCCGAAATGTACCTGATCATAGCCGAATGTGCCGACCTGACAGAGGCAAACACGGCGTACACGGAATTCTTGGCAGCCAGGGGACTGGAGACCACGGAGCTGACAGAAGCCAACCGGGAAGGGATACTTCAATTGGAATACTTGAAAGAGTTTTACGGCGAGGGACAAATGTTCTACGTGTATAAGCGTTTGGGGACGGTGACCATGCGTTGGTCCGAACGGGCGAACGGGGTGGACGATTACGTGCTGCCATTGCCGTCACGAGAGTTAAGTACGACTGAAAATTAATAAAGAAAGGAACGATTTATATGATACGTGCACTAATATTATCCTTGTGTGTGGCCTTTTGTTGTGTGGCCTGCGAGGAAACGTTGCCCGATTATGGTAGCGGTTGGAGAGGAGTTCAATTTGTTTTGGATGAAACATCTCTTAATCCCAACGTTTATAGTTATTCGTTTGTCGGGAAAGATGAGAGTTTGACGAGAGACACAGTATGGTTGACGGTACGTTCGCAGGGATTGATGCCGGAGAAAACTAGCCGGATTAAGCTGGAACAGTACGAGGGACGGGAATGGCAATTCGTTTATGGAGACGATGGTTTGGTCATCGACTCCATCTTGCGGGTGATTCCTTGTCAAGCAGAAGCGGGCGTGCATTACGTTTCGTTTGATGACGGGCAACTAGCCGGGTATCTGGCTTTGGAACCGGGAGAATTGGAAGCCCGGATCCCTGTCGTAGTGCTACGTGACGAGTCTTTGCGCGACACGACATACACGCTTTTTTTCCGTATCGTAAATTCGGAAGATTTGATGGCCGGGGATGAAGCCCATTGTAACATCGAGCTGAGAATTGCGGATTGTATCTCTAAACCGAGTGCGTGGGACGATTGGTTTTTTGCCGGGCCGTGGAGTCGTGTGAAGCATGAATTCATGATCCGGGTGACCGGGGAGGATTGGGATAACGAGTTGATCAATTCCTTGGATCGGTATGATCGGAACTATTATCTGTATGTTTTTAACCGGGAGTTAAAAGCGGAGAATGCGGAGCGGGCAGAACAGGGATTACCACCTTTGAGAGAGAATCCCGACGATCCCAATTCGGAGTTGACATTCCCCACCGTGGCTTATTGGTAAATGATAAAAAAGAAAAGATATGAAATATATATATTATTTAATGACAGTCCTGGTGGTGGGACTCTTGTTTTCAGCTTGTTATGACAAGGAAAACACCATCCGTCGCTTACCGGATCTGGTGATCGGGAATGTTGCTAGCGGTTCGGTGAAAACCGGAGAGCCGATTGAAATTACCCCCACGTGTACGATGGGAGGTGAGGAAGTGGAATGTACTTACAACTGGTATCGTTATCACGGTTCATTGGCAGAATTGATCTCCGAGGAAGCCAGTCTGGAGTGGCGGGTGGATACGATCGGTTCGGTAACCTTGCAAGTAGAAGCGACTCACGTGGAGACGGGGATACAGTCTCTTCTCTCGTTTACCTACACGATTGTTCCCCGGATAGACCGGGGCTGGTTGATCCTGAAAGAGACATCGGACGGGAACACGGATATGGATGTTTCATTGGTACAAGCGAATGGAACTGAATTTGCAACCGACGTGCTGTCGTTGGCCTTAGGTCAACCGATGCGAGGTCGGCCGGTATCGGTACTTAGCACGGATAATTATATGTGGTATAATCCGGAGACGGGAAGTGCCGAGAATTATCAAGTGTGTCTGACTCCCGTGAGCGAAAAAGAGATTCTGATGTATCGGGTCGCTGACGAGAAAGTGTTGGTGAGGAACGAGGATTTGTTTTTCGAGGTCCCGGATTTCGCCTCCGGTAGTATCGAGGCTTATATGAAGCTGTCAAATAACGCGAGCTTGATACATGACGGACGGGCTCATTTGATGCAACAAGGTACGGCGGCTTTTATGCCTGCGCTCTTGGGTAATTATCATCTTGCTCCTTACCAGGTTTGTTATGGATACAGCAACCCGATGTTGGTGTACGACGAGCTGAATTCCTCTTTCGGGTTACTCCAATCTTCGAGTAACATGTCCACGGTGATGGAGATAAAGTATTTTGATAATGCTTACAGGGACCTTGACGAGTTACGAATTTCTCCGAGCGGCATGAATGCCGATCTGATCTATATGGGACAAACGGACGGGAGTATCGATCCGGAACATTTAACAAATTACGGGACGGCCTATGCCTTGATGCAAAAAAAGGATGATCGGGATAATCTGTTATTGTACGGGTTGACTTCTTATGAGTGGTATACAGGGGCTTACAGTCCGATCCGGTTTGCCCGCACGATACCTGTGTCCCGTTGCGAGGCCTTTGCTACGGCTGATTTTTACACGATGCATCAGACGAGAAACCAAATCTATTTTATCAAGGATAACCAACTTTCTTACTATGACATAGATGACGACACGTTCGTGATGAACATTCACACGTTCGAGGGTGAGGTGACCTATTGCAAGTATATTGCGAATAACTATGATTATAATGAATCCTCTTGGAGCGGCCCGTTATATGATAGTCGTTTTGACCGGTTATTGGTGGCAACTTCCTCCGGGACAGGTTACACGATACATTCTTTTAATTGGTTTGTAAATGGTGGTTTAACCTTGGTGCCGGATTTGGAGATGAGAGGTGAAGGAAAGGTGCGTTTTATGTTGTGGTATACCTCTAATTGGAGGCTCTTCAATAATATTTATAGATATAGTTAGTCTTGTCGGAACGACTCCCTAGGGTGCGTGCGGGAGTCGTTTCCATTTAAAATTTGCAAAGATGAAAAAGATTTTATTTGCTGTTGTGGCATTTTGCATGCTGCAAGCGGGGGCTTTTGCCCAAACGAATTTTGAAGAATTAACCTTGGAGAAGGCTTTGGAAAAAGCAAAAGTCGGAAATAAACTGGTATTCGTGGACACGTATACCTCGTGGTGCATGCCTTGTAAATACATGGCGAATACCATATTCCCTCAAAAAGAGATGGGAGATTTCTTGAATTCCCGGTTCGTGTGCGTGAAGTATAACACGGAAGAGGGGGAAGGAAGCGAGATCATGAAGCGATACGGGATTTCAGCCTTCCCGACGTTCTTGATCTTGACACCCGACGGGGAAGTCCGGCACAAGATTGTTGGGGGAAGCGAGGCCACTGCGGATTTTATCAAGCGGGTGGCGGAAGGATTGGACGAGGATACGGCGCTCGGAACGCTTACCCGGAAATATGAAGCAGGAGAACGGGATGTGTTTTTCTTGGCGAAATATGCGAAGGCTCTGTTGACGATTGATGATCCGAAGGTGTTGGAGATTGCCGGGTTGTTAATCGAGAACCTGAACGATGCGCAACGGGTGGACACGACTTTTTGGTTCGTGTACGAGCATCCGGCATTGACCCCAGTAGGTTCCCCGAACATGGAGTACCTGTTGGCCAACGCCGCTCGTTTCCAGAAGAGCGTGGGGAAAGAACGGGTGAATGAGAAAATCGCGACTGCTTTTGACGTGAAATTGACAAACATGATCACGGGGCGAGATCGTCAGAGTGGGCTGGAAGTTATTGATGCGATCGAGAAAGAGATGGAGGCTTATGAATTTCCGAGTAAGGAACGTTTGAAAATGTTTGCCGGAATAGCCCGTGCTCAGCGAGGGGGTGATATTGAAAAACTATTGGCAACATGCGAGAAGGATATCCCGCGCATTGAACATGAACATTTACTGGCAGTGTTTTTCCCGTTGTCATTGACGATCAAACGCAACGGTAATGCTGACCAGCAAGCCCGGATTCTGGCTTTGGCGAAGAAACTTCTGGCGGAGACGACCAATGATAAATTCAAATTTTCACTGGGGCAATTTATACCGTACGCGTTGGAAAAATAATTATGGAGGGAAATGTTGTTATTGTATGGATTTCAGATGAAAAGATATTGTTTTAAATGGTTGAACATCGGCTTACTTGTCGTCCTTTTCGGGACGGCAAGGTGCCACGCACAAAAAGAGGTGGTTTACCGGGATTATGACCGGTTGGGTTGGGCTATTCTCGACTCGTTGAAACGACCGGGTGCGGCTTCTTTATTCAAGGGTATGAGCTCGTTGAAACGGGAAACCCGGATGTTGCAGGAAAGTTCTCCCGTGGTGGTAAAGCCTCGTCCTGCCGGGAAGCGGAAATTGAAACCCGAAGAAATAATTAGTCAGAGACGGGAGAGCGTGTTAATGGTTTTCAAGTATACGCGGGCCACGACTCGCCCGGAAGCTATTATCCCTTGGGCGACGGCCGTCGTGCTAGCGGAGGATGGGGTATGCGTGACGAATTGCCACGTGCTATGGCAACTGATCGACACTTCGGCCCGGTTGGATTTGCGGGATAGCCTCCTGTTCGTGGCCACGGAAGCGGGAAGGGTGTATTCAATTACCTCGGTACTCGGTTATGACCGGAGCGGGGATCTGGCTTTTTTCAAGATTGATCCCCGGGGCGATCGATTGATCCCGATGCCCCTCGGAAGTGATCTCCCGGCGGGAGCGAGCGTGCATCTCTTGGCCCACCCGGCAGGATATCCTTATACCTACACGCACGGCAGGATATCCCGTACGTTTACAAAAGAAGCCGGAAATCCTTTTGGCAACCGGGTGGAGATCACGGCTGATTTTGCCAAAGGTTCCAGCGGGGGCCCGATCATGGACGACCGGGGAAACATGATCGCCATGGTCTCTTGTCTTCACCCGATATTTTATGTCGATCAGCCTCCCTCCGATCGCCAGATGGGGATAAAAGAGTGTATCCCCGTGAGCTCTATCCTGCGATTGATGGGGAAAAATGGAGAATGATTTTTGAATGAATGTTTGTAATGTATGTTTATCATGAAAGCTATGAATAGAATATTATTTATCGTGTGTTGCTTGTGGGCTTGTTATTCCTGTCGGGGGAAGATGCCGGATACGGAGTTTGTTTTGCATTTGCCTGCGGATTATTCTTTTGATATTAGTTTGGAACTGGCGGATACGATCGTGGGGATGGACATGGACGACGAAAAGAAGGCTATCGCACTACTTCCTTTGGAAAAAAGTGGTTACGGTCGTCTGTGGGTAGGCGATCGACGTTTCCCCGTGTGGCTGGAAGCGGGGAAGCCATTACGGGCAACTCTGGAACTCAACGTGCTTCATTTCGAGGGAGCGGGTGCGAAGACGAACGATTATTTGAACAGGAAGTTTTATCATACACCCTGCTTCCGGGATTACGGTATGGATGATGCCGCTTTCCGGGAGAAGTTGGAAAAGATGGTACGAGAACGCGTGGCGGCATTGGATACGGCCGGATTGGATGCGGCTTTTGTCGCCCTGGAGAAAAAGCGGATCGCTCATGACCGGATTTATGAACTGGCTGCCAACATCGTTTACGGGGGTACGGGTGATAAGACGATTTCGGGCGAGACTTTCATGGAGTTGCAGGGAGGATTGACCGAGGACGAATCTTCCTGGGGAATACCGGAGTATCCCGAATCTTTCCAGAAAGTGGCTTGCGCCTTGGCCCGGATGGACGAGACTTCGGTAAGCCCTTATACCATGTTGTTGAACGTGTTGAAAATAGCAACGGGGGAATGTCACGATCCCCGCCTCGTCGAGTATATCGTCGCCCGGAGTTCCTTGGAATTTGTCAGATCGCATGGGATGGAGGGAACGGAAGAGATGGATCGGATTTTCCGTGAACGGGTGAAACGACAGGATTATCTCGAAGAATACCAGCACTATCGTGATGAAAACAATCGACTGGCGAAGGGGCAACCCGCGGTTCCTTTCACGTTTCAGGACGTGGATGGAAAAGAGGTAAGCCTGTCGGATTTAAAAGGGAAGTATGTTTATATCGACGTGTGGGCTACCTGGTGTGGCCCTTGCAAGATGGAAATTCCCTATTTAAAGAAACTTGAAGAGAAGTTACATGGACGGAACATTTATTTCGTGAGTATCTCTTGTGACGAAGGTAAAGCAGGATGGTTGAAGTTTGTTAAAGACGAGAAGCTAGGAGGAATCCAGTTGAACACGGGCGGGGATCAATCCTTTATGCAGGCGATTCTTTGTCATGGGATTCCCCGTTTCCTGTTAATAGACAAAGACGGAAACTATATCAATGCCAATATGTCCCGTCCCTCGGAACCCGAGACGTTGAAGATACTGGAATCTTTGCCGGGATTATAATTGACGAGAGCATGGCGTGATTCACCCTTTCGTGCTTCGGGTGAGTCGTGCGATTGAGAAATCCGGGTGTTCCTCGCGTGCGGGAATGTCCGGTTTTTATTTTGGTAAAGTTCCTTTTTCTTGTTATTTTTGGACGAAATCTAAGGGTATACGTATGATCACGAAAGAACAGATGGAGCTTTTTGTCGCTCAGGCACATCGTTACGGGGAGGCGAAATTGATGCTTTGCAGTAGTGGAAATTTATCCTGGCGGGTCGGGGATAAAATGCTTGTTTCCGGCACGGGATCATGGCTTCCGGTTTTGACACCCGAAAAAATATCCGTGTGTGATATCGTCTCGGGACAACCGGAGAACGGGGTGCGTCCTTCCATGGAGAGCGTTTTTCATTTGGGGGTCTTGCGGGAACGTCCGGAAGTGAACGTGGTGTTGCATTTCCAGTCGGAATATGCCACGGTCGTGGCTTGTATGAAAAATAAACCCGATAATTTTAATGTTACCCTGGAAATCCCCTATCACGTGGGCGAGGTGGCAGTGGTTCCTTATTATCGTCCCGGTTCGCCCGAGCTGGCCCAAGCGGTCATCGCGGCCCTGAAGGAACATGACGCCGTGCTATTAAGTAATCACGGGCAAGTGGTTTGTGGTAAGGATTTTGATGAGGTGTTCGAACGGGCTCTCTTTTTTGAGATGGCTTGCCGGATCATCGTCCAGAGTGGGATGAATTACACGGTGCTTGGTTCGAGAGAGGTAGAAGATTTGCGGGAACATCTTTTAGGGAGGAAATGACTTCTTCACAAGTAATTTCTGGTACGTCGTGTGTATCAAGTTAGATAACAGGAGATTGTCATAAAAATATAAGTTACTATTTTTTGATTTGTACTAGAGGAATTCCTGTGTAATTCCACCTTGAACGCTATATGAACGCTATGTATATATAGCGTTCATATAGGATTGTAATAGTTTAGTTAAAATCTTTCTTATGGAATTACACAGGAATTCCAGGGGTTATCTCGATGGGTTCTTGTTTGTCATCGGTGTGTCATCTCCCTCGCATTTGACTTTATACTCCGGGGCTGATCAGGTTGGAAAGATAGTCATGTTATTTTGGAGTGATGTTTTAATTACGAGGAGGATTTGGGGGTATGAACTTTTATTCGCATATTTGCCCTTGATAAGAACCGGAATGATGTATAATTATGGATATTGATCGGTTTATTGAGAATGTCAATAAAAAGCGAGAAGGGGCATGGCGGGAGATGTATCGGAAGTACTATCCCGCGATGTGTAATTACGCGTCAAAGATCGTGAAGGATACGGATTCTGCCGAAGATATTGTTCAGGATTGTTTTATCAAGATTTGGGATGCCGGAATCCAGTTCCCGGATGTCCCGTCGCTGGTGGGTTACCTCTACCGGATGGTATACACGAGGTCTTTGAATTCGGTTCGGGACCGGGGAATTGCCCAGGAATTATACGAGAAATGGGGAAATAACCTGTTGGAAGATCAGGAGGATGATCCGGTGATTGAATGTGCCGTGGAGGAGGACGTCGTGAATAAATTCTACGAGGCGGTGGATCGGTTGTCGGAACAACAACGGCGGGTGCTGTTCATGAGCATGGAGGGATGCAAGGTGAAGGATATCGCCGAGCAACTTGGGATTAGCGAGAATTCCGTGAAAACCCAGAAGAAACGGGCTTACGCGTTTGTGCGAGAAGAGTTAGGAGAAGGGTTGGCGATGTTAATTTTCCTTTTATTTTCGTGAGCTCGCGTGATATTCCATTTTCTTGCATAAATTTGTTGTAATAATCTGTATGTACTCATGGATGGTATTGATGATTTAATGTTTGTTCGAGTAAAGAAACGTGATAAAGAGGCATTTCGATATCTTTACGAACATTATTTTGCCAAAATGGTACTGTTTGCCGAGAGTTATTTGTACGACGAGGAGGAGGCTAGGGATCTGGTGCAGGATTTGTTTTTTTATTTGTGGGATCACGCGACGGAATTGCATGTTTCGTCTTCAATCAAGGCTTATTTGTTCACTTCGGTTCGGAATCGTTGTTTGAATGTTTTGCGGGATCGAAAAATTAGGGACGAGCATAATGATAAATTGTTCGAGGCTCAACTTTTTTCGGGTACGGAGGATGTTGCTATTGACGAGGATATTCAGCAACGATTACGGGAGGCGTTGGATTCTTTGCCCGATAAGTGCCGGGAGATTATTTTGTTGAAAGTGGTTGAAGGAAAGAAGAACAAGGAGATTGCCGAGCAATTGAATATTGCCGAGACAACCGTGAAGACCCAGGTGCAACGGGCTTACCGGATGTTGCGAGAGAGATTGATACCGATCTTTTTGTTGATCGAGTGGTTGCAGATAAGAGGGTAGGATTTTCATGTTATTGTAATTTTTTTTCGTTAAAGTCTATTTTTTTGTACTCCGTTTTTTCCATGGGTGTGTCTTACATGTGATGAATAATCAAAGATAACATGACAGACAGGATGCACATAAATTGGGATATTATCGTACGTCGGATTTTGGATCAGGCGGACGAGACCGAGCGTGAGTTGGTGGAGAGGTGGTTGACCGAAGACGAGATGAACCGGGAATATTACCGGAAGGCGAAGCGTTATTTCGACCGTTATTACACGGGCGAAGAAAGCCGGGAGGTGGATGTCGAGGATGCGTGGAGTGAATTTGTCGTTTACGCGGATAAATCTCCGAGGAAGTACCTTTGGAGACGGGTTATGAGGTATGCCGCGGTTTTGTTGTTGCCGCTGTGTTTGGGTCTCGGTTATTGGTTTTGGGGAAATGATTCACTGGATACGGCAGTGATACCTGGGGGGATACAGATTGAACCGGGAACGACAAAGGCTATACTGGTGTTTAATTCCGGTCGGCAGGTGGAGTTGACGGATTCCAGCACTTTCGAACAGGCTATGGGAAGATTCAAGTCAGAGGAAGGGAAGGTTGAGAAATCACTTAAACCAGTGGAGTATAATAAGATTATTGTACCGAGAGGAGGCGAGTATAACCTTGTTCTAGCGGATGGCACGAGCGTGGTGATAAATGCCGATTCGAAGTTAAGTATCCCGGATCGATTTGAGGGCAAAGAGCGACGGGTGCGCTTGGAGGGGGAGGCTTTGTTTCACGTGGTGAAAGATGCGGAACATCCTTTCGTGGTCGAGATGGAAGGAGGGGACGTCACGGTTTTGGGAACGGTGTTTAACGTGAGTGCTTATTCGGAAGAGGTGTGTATACAAACGACTTTGGTCGAGGGAAGTGTCGCTTTTCGGGGGAAAGGGATGAAGGAGGTTCGCGTGATCGTGCCGGGTGAGCAAGTTACGTATGATGTCCAGACGAACTCGGTAGAGGTGGAAAAGGTTGACACGGGGATTTACACTGCGTGGGCTGAGGGGAAATGGATTATCGAGGGAAAACGTTTGGAGGATATCATGAAGCAGTTGGCGCGATGGTACGATGTTTCCGTGTTTTACCAGAATCCGGAGGTTAAGGATCTCGTGTTTACGGGTGACCTGGAGAAGTATAGTAGTTGTAACGTTATCTTGGATATTATATCCATGACGACGAGTGTCGAGTTCGAGTTAAAGGATAAAATGATTATTGTGAAAATGAAATAAAAAAACCGGGAGGTGTTGGGACCACCCTCCGGTTGATGTGTTAATTAATTTAATAATCTTTACATTAACAAGACAAATGTATGAAAAAAAAACGAGATGATGGCATCCCTGTTAGGGGGACGTGTGTAAAAAAATGGTTTCTGGTTATGAAATTAATATGTGTTTTTACGTTGTTTTTGTTGTTTAAGGTTTCCGCGAACGGGCTTGCCCAGAAGAAGATTAATTTGGATCTTGAGCGAGTAAGTATGTTGGAGATCATCCAGGAGTTGCGGCAACAAACAGGTTACAAGTTTTTTTTCAATCATAATGAGTTGAAGAAAGTGAAGGATGTGTCCGTGAAGTTTGTTGATGAGGAGTTGGAACGGGTGTTGGACGTGGTTCTGGGGAATGTGAATCTGGCTTACCGGATCGAGCAAGGAGTCATTATTATTGTTCCGGGAAAGGTGAAGGACGGGAAAAAGGAGGTCCGGATTGCCGGGAGCGTGACGGACGAGAAGAAACATCCGTTGCCCGGGGTAACGGTGATCGTGAAGGGGGTGACTCTGGGGACGACGACGGATGTTAACGGACGTTTCTCGCTGACGTTACCTAAGATGGAAAACGTGTCATTGCTTTTTTCGTTTATCGGTATGGAGACACAAGAAGTGAAGTACACCGGTCAAGACACGATTCGCGTGGTTATGAGGGAATCCTCGGAGCAGCTGGAAGAGGTGATCGTGAGAACCGGGTATCAAAATATAGATAAACGTAAGTTGACGAGTGCCGTGCAAACCATCAAGATGGATGATATAAAAGTGGCGGGAATGAACACGATTGATCAGATGTTGGAAGGACGTATTCCCGGAATGATTTTCATGCAGAATTCCGGTCAGGTGGGTGCCGCGCCGAAATTGAGAATCCGGGGGACCTCGACTGTTCTGGGAAACCGAGAGCCGTTGTGGGTGTTGGACGGGGTCGTTTTGACCGATCCGGTGAACGTGGACCCCGCGCAAATCAATGACCTGGATTTCGTGAACCTGTTGGGAAATGCCATTTCGGGGTTGAATCCTAATGATATTGAGCAGATTGACGTGTTGAAGGATGCTTCAGCGACGGCTCTTTACGGCGCGAAGGCGGGTAACGGGGTAATTGTAATCACGACGAAAAAAGGAAAGGCTGGTCCTCCTAGCGTGACTTATTCCGGAACGGGTTCTTTTACGCGGCGTCCGCGTTACAGCGACCGGGCTATATATCTGATGAACTCGAAGGAAAGGGTAGATGTCTCCCGGGAGTTGGTAGAGCGGGGAGTTTATTATAGCAATGTGGATAGTTGGGTCGGATACGAGGCTGTGGTACAAGATTATTACAATGGCGCGATTGATTATAAGGAGTATAACCGGTTGGTTGCGTATTACGAGACATTGAACACGGATTGGTTCGATATCGTTTGTCAGGATGTGTTTTCACATAGCCACACGTTGAGTTTATCGGGCGGTTCTGCCAATATCCGCTATTATGCTTCTCTCGGAATGAGTGATGAAAATGGGGCAATAAAAGGGGAGAATAACAAACGCTATTCGACGACGTTGAATCTGACGGCTAATTACGAGCGTTTCACGGCACGTTTCCAACTTCAGGGAAATGTATCGAGTCGTAATTATAACCCTTCGGAATTAGGCGTCCTGGATTATGCTTATAATATGAGTCGTGCCGTTCCGGCTTTTAATCCCGATGGCTCCCGTTATTTTTATCAACGGGCGAGTAGCACGATTCCGGTGTATAATTTTAACGTGTTGAACGAAATGGATAATTCCGGGGATAAAACCAAGGGAAGCGCGATTAATATGCAGGCACATGTCGGTTATAATGTTATTGACGATTTGAAATTGGAAGGGACATTGTCTTACGCGGTAAGTAATACGAATCAGGAGATTTATTTCACGGAGGATACCTATTACGTGCACAAATTGCGTGCGGACCAGACGGAACGGAATGACTTGTGTCCCGTTGGTGGTGAATTGCGTAAGAGTGATGTACGCAGTACAAACTGGATGGCTCGGGTGCAAGCAAATTACACGAAGAACGTGGGAATCGAGGGGAAGCATAATGTGAGTGGTTCTGCCGGTTTGGAATTGAATTCTCAAAGATACGATGGTTTTAATATCACACGCCGGGGATATCATAGAGATCGGGGTAAATTGTTCTCTTCTGTTCCCCAGACTTACACGGGATATTATAATCAATTTATGGCAAGTGCGAATGCTTTGGGTGTTATCACGGAAAATTTGACGAATTCGGTAGCGTGGTACGCGATGGTCGGGTATGATTATGACAACCGCTATATGGTGAATTTACATATTCGAGGGGAGGCTTCCAATTTGTTCGGATCACGGGCGAATGATCGTATGATGCCGATTTGGGCGTTGTCAGGTCGTTGGAACATGAAGCAGGATATTTTGAAATCTGTTGATTGGGTGGATGACATGGCGTTAAGGGGGTCTTTCGGTTACCAGGGAAATATGTTGAGTAACCAGACTCCAAATATGATTATTCGGCAAGAGGCTGATTATTCTGGAAAATATGGTGAATTTCATTCGAAAGTCGCCCATTACCCGAATCCTGATTTAAGATGGGAAAAGACAGCGTCCACGAACGTGACATTGGATTTTTCGTTCTTGAAAAACAAGATTAACGGTTCGGTTTCCTGGTATTACAAGAAGACACGGGATGCATTTTTGACCAAGACGATTTCTGAAATCAATGGAACCAAACAATACGTGGTAAATAGCGGAACGCTTGTGAATAAGGGTATCGAGGTGAGTTTGAATTTCACGCCGATCAATCGTGTCGGGTTGGATGGCGGGAAGCGAGGTTTTGTTTGGCGCATCGATCCCCAGTTGGGACAGGTGTTGAACGAATTGGTTAATAACGCGATAAATAACCGGAATAACGTCTTGCGGGATGAGATCGAGTATACCGATATGTTGAGCGGTGACGTGGATATTGCCGGGGAGCCTTTGAATACATTCTATTCATACCGCTTTAAAGGGTTGAGTCCGGTAGACGGTTCTCCTATTTTTTACGGGGCGGAGGATGAATTGCAAGAAGAGTTGAGTAAGAAATATAATAATATGGAGCGTGAAGATGTCTTTTTGGAGGTAATGGAGAGATCCGGACGGCGAGAGCCTTACCTGCAAGGGGGAATCTCGAATTATCTCGGGTATCGGAATTTCGGTTTGTCGTTTAATCTGGCTTATAGTTTGGGTAATAAAATTCGTTTGCTGAAATTGTGTACCGAGTACGGGACAACCAATCCCAACCCGTCGAGTAATTTGCGGCGGGAGTTTGTGAATCGTTGGAGAAAACCGGGTGACGAGGAGCATACCAATATTCCCGGGTTGAATACGGTAGCGGGGACTCATGCTAGTCCGTGGTGGAGTAGTGGCACGAATATGACACATCGAATTGCGTCTAATATTTATGAGATGTATGACAATTCGGATATCCGGGTGGTAAGTGGAAATTACTTGCGGTTGTCGTCGCTTTCTTTCCGTTATAATGTGGATGATAGGTTCTGCAAGAAATTAGGTCTTAAATCAGCTTATATCAATTTGACGGGAACGAACCTGTTCACGATAGCCCATAAAAAGTTACGGGGACAAGATCCTACCCAGTCAGGTTCGTCGCCGAATGTAAATCTTTCGGTACGTCCGACTTACTCGTGTAATCTTAGTATCACTTTCTAAAATTTGAGCGATGAAAAAAAGAGTTTTAATTTATATATTCAGTGTGCTTGCCCTTGGCTCTTGCGGTGATTTTTTGGAGGAATATTCACAGAATCAGCGTTACGCGACCACGGCGCAGGATTTGGACGAGCTACTTCGAGGGGAATGTTTTATGCAATCGTCGAACCTTAGTTCCAATACTCAGGAAACGATGGGTTTCAGCAGCGGACTTACCATGAATTACCCGTGGTTGCACGTGATGGACGATGATGCAGAGGAGTTTGTGGATGGAGGATTGGCTTCCACGTCGACTTACCCGCGTAATGTACTCGGTTCTTTTTATCACTGGGGAGCCGATCCGTTTTTGACTTTGGAGAACGCCCAGTACAGGGATAATGATTGGGAACGGTTTTACAAGTGTATAGGAGTATTGAATTCCATCATTTATATGGCAGACGAATTTCGTTCGAAGGAAGAGGATATCGAATTGTTGAACAGGGTGGAAGGCGAAGCGCGTTTTCTTCGGGCAGGTTATTACTTCCTGTTGGTGAATATCTACGGAATGCCTTATAACAAAGCTACGGCCTCCCAAGATGCCGGTGTGCCGTTGAAAATCACGGAGCATATAGAGGATAAATATTTTAGCCGTAGCTCGGTGGAAGCGGTGTATTCACAGATTGTCACGGATCTTAAACGTGCTGTCGTTTGTTTGGAAGGTATTGTGCCTTCTTCGACTTTACGGGTTGGGGAAGTTGCCGCCAACGCACTGTTGTCGAGGGTGTATTTGTATATGGAAAAATATGAGGAATGTATTGCCGCGGCAGACGAGGCGTTGTCTGGTACTTATTCGGTGATGGATTTGAACAGTTGGACGGATGGGAAGAACGTGATTTCTTGGACATCACCCGAAACGATTTTCACGCAAGGGGGGAATGCCATCGTTTCGACATTTTTGAGTTCATCAAATGCTTGGGTTGAGCAAAATGGAAGTTGGATACAGCAGGCTCAAGCGCTTTCGTACCAGGTGTCCGAGGAGCTGTTGAGATGTTATGACAATGGGGATTTGCGCAGAACCGCTTTTTTCAAGAATTCTTTGCACGCGGCTATTCCCGATAAATATAAGACTTGGACGGATTATAATGATAATGATGAGATAGGAGCAGATTTTTTGATTCGTTTGCCGGAGGTGATTTTGAATAAGGCAGAGGCTTTGGCGATGTTGACCCGGGACGGGGATGCGAAAATCGAGTTGGAAAAGTTGCGCTCCAAACGATTTGCGGTTGCTCCATCGGTGACGGAAACGGGCGGGGCATTGATTGATTTTATTCGTGACGAACGCCGTCGGGAGCTTTGTTTCGAGGGACATCGCTGGTTTGATTTGCGACGTTATGCCGTGAACAGTATTCATCCTCTTCCGGATAATTTCAGTATCCGTCACCGGAATAATGCTTATGAGGCAAATTCACAGACTTGGTATGAAAACGGTTATTATAAGTTGAATGCCTACACGCAAGACCGGGCGGCTTGGGTGATTCCAATCCCGAACTATGCTATCGAATTTAACCGGGGAGAACTTCAGAACGAGATCCGCCCGAATAGAGAACTTCAAAGAGATTGATTATGAGAAAGAATAAATTCCTTTATGTATTGCTTTTGTCCGTGTTGTTCATGGCGTGTGACAAGGAAGATAGTTTGACGCCTTCCAACCTTGGTAAAGACTGGTTTACGATTGAAGATTCGGATGATCCGGTGGATCGGGCGATTTATCAATTTTACGTGGAGACGGGCATTCCCGTGTTCTATAATGATACGATCGGACAGGAGATTCGTATCGACAATTGGGGTAATTCTTATACACATTATGAGATTCTGCAATTCAGTTCGTCATCCTTGGGAGGAACCGAAACTCCTAATCCGTTTAGGTCTTATGAGTTGTGTCCGAAAGAGAGTGTTATTGACGGGCTTGAATTCTTGCGTGAGGAGATTGTGCCCGTTTTGCCCGAGAGTATCAAAATTCGCAGCTTTTTGTTGTTGAATTCTTTAACCCCTCATAATTTGTCAACAACGAGCAACGAGGCTTTCAAGGGGTTGAATACGGTGTTGATTTCTCGGGTTTCCGAATTACGGGATATGAGTAAGGCGGAACGGCAAAACATGAAAGGGGCCGTTCTTAATGCTGTGCTTAGCACGCCGATCGCTACTTATACCGAAGAACTGGCTGCATTTTATCAGACAACACGCGGTTATTACACGCAGGTAGATTTGTATGGGTGTAGTGGGTGGCGTTTTTATAATACTTATGGATTTTCTGATCCGAGAACTGTCGGTTTCTTGAAAGATCCGAATCCTTATGATTATAGTAATATGCCCACGGAAACTCAGGATGTCGGTATGTATATCAGTGCGATATTTACTTCTACGCCAGAAGAGTTCGAGGCATCGTACGGGGCGTTTGATGCCGTGATGACGAAGTATAGAATTATGGTGTCTGTGTTGAAGGCGATAGGGGTTTCAATATAGATTATTAGCTTATTTGTAGAATGTTACGGTAAATGGAAGAGAGTCGGGCTCTCTTCCATAGGGTAACATATGGTTTTAATTGAAAAGAGAATGTTTTGTATTGTATCATTAGAATGAACTGAAATGAAGAAAATTTTATTGTTTTATGTCGGGATTTTATGTTCTGTACTGGCTTTCGGACAGACAAATTTCCAAAAATTGACCTTAAATGAAGCGTGTGAAAAAGCGAAAGCGGAAGGGAAAATGGTTTTTGTCGACCTTTACACGTCATGGTGTGGTCCTTGTAAAGTGATGGCTGCCGATGTATTTCCGAACGTGCAGTTGGGTGAGTTTATGAACAAGCATTTCGTGTGCGTGAAGTATGACACGGGGGCGGAGGAAGATGGCAAGGCACTTGCGGAGAAGTTTAACGTTCAGGCATACCCGACTTTCTTGTTACTGAATACAAATCAGGGCTTGGAGAATCAAATTGTCGGTGGTACGCTCGATCCGTTAGTATTCAAGAAATTGGTGGCCGAGGCGATGTCAGCTTCTATTGCCAATTTGGGGAAGCAATACGCGGAGGGCAACCGGGAAGCAACCTTCCTGACAAATTATTTGCAGGAACTATTGAAAGCCCAAATGATTGCGGAGGCACAGGAAGTACGTGCGGAACTGTTCAAGGTGCTCCCGAGTGCCGAGAAATCGAACAGGGAGTATTGGTATATTTATGATAATCAAATATTGTCCCCGATCGGTTCGGAAGCGATGGATTTCCTGTTTGCCCATTTCGACTCGTTCTGCGAGAGCATGGGAGAGGAGAAAGTGTTGGAAAGAGTCTCGATGGCTTTTGAGATTAAATTGAGGGATATGATTCGTGGGCGGGAGAAGATGGATGACTTGGATAAATTGGTGAAACAGATGAAGCCGCATCATTTTAATTCGCGGTCACGTCTTGATGTTTATGTCTCTTTGGCGCAGGCATTGCGTGCTGCTTGGGCGGATAGAGAGGACGAGAAGAAAATAGAAAAAGTACTCGCGTTGTGTGAAAAAGAATTCCCTAAGATTGATGGCGAGGATTTGGTGTGGTTTTATTTTCCGGTAACTATTTTCCTCGCAAGTTCCGGGACAGAAGCGCAACACCAACGAGTGATAAAAATACACGAATATACCTACGAGCACACCGGGCATGAGCCTTTGCGAATAGGACTGGGAAATATGCTTGTAAATGCTAAAAAACAGAAATAAGATTAACGTTATAAGTGAAAGAAAAATGAATAAATTATTATTGGTGTTAGTGGGACTGTTGTGTTCCGTGGTTGTCTTTGCTCAAACAGATTTTCAGGAATTGTCTTTGAAGGAGGCCTGTAAAAAGGCGAAAGCGGAGGATAAACCTATATTTTTGGATTGTTATACATCATGGTGTGGTCCGTGTAAGATGATGGCAAATGATGTCTTCACGCTTCAAGCGGCCGGCGATTATTTCAATAAGAATTTTGTTTGTGTAAAAACGGACATGGAGAAAGGCGAAGGGCCGGCTATCGGTAAACAGTACGGGGTAGATGCGTTTCCCACGTTTTTGATTATTAATTCCGATGGCAAATTGATGCATAAAGTTGTCGGGGCAATGTCTCTCGAAGAGTTGATAGAAAATGTCGAGGGCGGTTTAAAAGCGAACAGTATTGCCGAGTATGAAACGTTGTATCAGGCGGGGAAATTGGATAAAGTAGAGCAAATGGCATACTGGAAGTTGCTTTCTATCTCCGGAGAGGTGGTGACGGCTCAAAATGTGGGCGATGATCTTTGGGGAAAACTCTCGGAAAAGGATAAATTGAATTCTACCTACTGGCCTTTGCTGCGGTCAAGAGCTACATCCCTGGAGGGCGAGGAGATGAATTTTGTTTGTGCAAATCGGCCATATTTTGAAAAAGAGGTTGGGGAAGAAGAGGTTGGCAAATTGATTTATAATTCTTTTATGGCAGAGTTGAAGCAGATGATTTTATACCAGTTACCCGCGAAGAAATATGAAAAGATTCCGACGATTCAAGATTTGCTTAAAAATAATGATGTACCCCGTAAAGAAGCTCTTTTAAAAATAACCGAATTGGCTGCAGCCCGGGGAAATTATGATAAAAAGGCTTTTCTGGATGTTCTTGATGCGAACTTGAATATTCTGGATGATTCGGAAAAAAGAATGATATTTGAAGGAGCGAAATTATTTATATCGTTTTCCAATGGCAAGGAACAAACGGGAAGATTGGGGGAGATTGCTTTGCGAGCTCAAGAATCTGTTAGAGATGGGGTGGTTAAAGATGATATAGCTAGAATAGGTTTTGTCGCGAGAAGATGTTCGGGAAGTGATGGCGTGTATTGGGAAAATCTAAAAACATTGGAGGAAGTTTTGTCGCAAGCTTGTCGAGAAGATCGGTATGTATTTTTAGATATCCATAATAATGGTAAAACTACGAAACTTATAGATGAGAAGCTTTTCTCGCAAAAAGAGGTGGGAGATTACCTGAATAAATTCTTTATAAATTACAGAATAAATATTGAAGAAGGAGAAGGACCTAAAGTTGCCAGAAGATATGGTATTAATGTTCCGAATATGATGCTTGTACTTGATAAAGAAGGAAATGTCCGACATCGGATATCTAATGCTATGGGGGGTGATTTTATTGAACGAATGAACGAAACCTTTGACGAGAATAAAGCGGTGGGAGTACTTGAAGAAAGATATACCATGGGAGATCGATCTCCTGAATTCATGATTAAATATTTAATGGTATTGAGTAAAATGTCTAGTCCTAAAGCTTCGCTTGTTGCCGTGGAACTGTTTGCTCGGCTTGATGACGAACAGAGAATTTCTCCTGAATTCTGGATGTTGTATTATCCTCAATTCTCGTCGATTAGTTCTGAAATGAAAAATTATTTATTTTCTAATATTCAGGAATTTCGTGAAAAGTTAGGTGCCGAGAAGGTGGATCAATTAGTTGCGTATCAAATTAATTCTGATCTTAACCAGGTCCTTTATAATAATAAGTCAAGGACTTCTATCGAAGATATAAATAAAACGATACAATTTATCAAACAAAATAAGTTGCAGAATTCAGGACAATTAATTTGTTTGGCAAATATTGTTAAACTATATAAGGCTAAGATTTATAGCGTCAAGGCTTATAAGAAAGCAAGTAAAGGCTTGAAAGCGGAAGAGATTCCGTTTGCGGATTTATACGCGAATGTTCTTGCGATAGAGCCGGGGAGAACGGAAGAGTGGAATGCGTGGGGAAAAGAGATTGTGGATTCTCTTACAGATCCTAAATATATACAGTGGTATAAACAATTTCTTCAATTATAGAAAAGGCTTATAAGTTCTATTACTGATGGCAATAAAAGAGCTGTTTCTAAATTGTAGTTTGTAATTAGTGACAGAAAAGTACCATTTTAGCCCTGGTGATATGGGGCAAAATGGTACTTTTTTGATTTTCCGTGTGCTTCAGTAAAAAGCAGGGAAGGTGGAAATCAATATTTGTTTATTTTTTTCGAAAATGTTTGTCACCCGTTTTTTCGGATCATGTGTTCTATTATTGAAAAGATACATGAAAAAGATGAAAAAATGGAATCAAATATTCGAGTGGTCTAAAAAGGCGAGAGCTTATTTGCAAGAGGAGGAAAGTACTTCGTTTCTTGACGAGGAGCATCCGGTGATTCGGCGGGTTGTCGAACGTCTATCCGAACCGGGGTACTTGCGGAAGAAGGGCGAGGAACAGGGGCGGTTTGACGCGGATGCAGCTTTTCGGAAGTTACATCGGAGGAATGGGCGGCGGCTGTTTATCCGGGTGGGGAGTGCGGCTGCAGTGATTGCCTTGATCGTGGGGAGCGTTGTTATATATAGAGGTAGTTTTTCAGGAGAGGAGAGCTTGCCGAAGGTATTTGGGCACGTGTCTTCGATACTTCAGCCGGGGAAAAGTAAAGCGGTTTTGCATTTGGCTGACGGGCGAATGCTTGTTTTGGATGACACTCTTCGTGGTAAGGTTGAAACGGGAGAGGCGGTTATGGAGGTTGATTCGGCGGGATTGGTTTACGAGGTGAAAGAGGATTCGTTGACAAAGGAAAAAACACGGGAGTTCCACGTGATGAGTATTCCCAGGGGAGGAGAGTTTCATTTGGTTTTAGCAGATGGGACGCAAGTGTGGTTGAATTCGGAGACGGAATTGCGTTTCCCGGTTCATTTTTCGGAAGGCGATCGGAGGGTCTATTTGAGAGGAGAAGCTTATTTTGATGTGAAGAAGGATGCGGCTCATCCTTTCGTGGTTAGTACTTCGGTGGGAGATATAAAGGTGTTGGGAACGGCATTTAATGTTTCGGCGTATGATGAGAAAGCAATTGCTGCGACGCTTGAGAAGGGAAGTATTTGTTATTTACGGGACTCGTTGGATGGAGTGCTGATAAAACCCGGAGAACAGTTGAGCTACGAGGAGGGTGCGAAAGCACCTGTTGTTCGAAAGGTAAATACTCGTTTATATACGGGATGGAAAGAGAATCTTTTCTGTTTCGAGGAGCAACGTTTGGACCAGATTATGTCGACTCTGGCCCGTTGGTATGATTTTCAGGTAAAATTCGAGTCCGAGGAACTGAAAAAATTAGAACTTTCAGGGACCTTGGATAAATATTCGGATATACAGCTTCTATTACGGCTGTTTGAATTAGGAACGAATGTGAAATTTGAAATACGAAATCAAGTAATTTATGTGCGAAAAGTAAAATAAAAGGATTCGATTCGCCAGCGACCAAACTATAGAATCAAATCCTTTGTATTTAAAGTTAATAAACCCTTTAAACTGAAACAAAGTTATGAAAAAAAATCCACCTGACGTGTGGGGGTGCTCTCATTATGTCAAAAAATTTTTCTTAGTGATGAAATTAACACTGTTTTTAGTATTCTTTTTCTTGGCTTCAGCGAATGCTTTTACCCAGAAAGTAACTCTTTTGGTGAAGTCCGCAACGCTGAATGAGGTATTACGACAGATTAAAGATCAGTCGGGAGTTCGGATTCTCTATGATGCCGGTAAAACAAAACAGATTCAATGTGAGGGAATCAAGATTGTTGATATGAATATTGCCGAGGCATTGGGACAGGTGTTGAAAGATACCCGGTTCGAGTTCTTTGAAGAAGGAGGAGTATATATTGTGCGGGAAATGACAGCGCAACAGGCGAAAATCCTTCGGATTGTGGGAAAGGTCGTGGACGAGAAGAAACAACCTCTTCCCGGGGTAACGGTGCAGTTGAAGGGAGTTTCTATCGGTACGGCGACTACCGGGGATGGTAGTTATGTACTTTCGATACCCAATGCACCGAAGAAATTTACCTTGGTTTTTTCTTTTGTCGGGATGATTTCACAAGAGATCGTTTATGCGGGGAAAGATACGATTAACGTGATGATGAAGGAGGATGTGGCGACTTTGGAAGATGTGGTGGTAACGGGATATAGTAATATCAGAAATTCTAGTTTTACCGGAAATGCGGTGACAATAAAGAAGGATGATTTGCTTAAAGTGTCTAAGACGAATGTGATCAAGGCGATTCAATCGTTTGACCCGTCTTTCCGGATCAAGGAAAATAATCGTTGGGGTTCGGACCCGAATGCTTTGCCGGAGGTGTATATTCGGGGAGAATCCGGGATCGGAGTGAAGCAGATGGATAAAGAGGCTTTGGCAAAGTCCAATTTGAAGGATAATCCTAATCTCCCGACGTTTATTATGGATGGCTTCGAGGTGAGCGTGTCGAAATTGTATGACATGGACCCGAATCGGATCGAATCAATCACGATTTTGAAGGATGCGACAGCAACGGCTCTTTATGGTTCCAGGGCCGCGAATGGCGTGGTGGTGATAACAACCGTACCGCCGAAGGCCGGTAAATTGAATATTGATTACAATTTCGTGGGAGATGTGACTTTCCCGGATCTGACGGATTATAATCTTCTTAATGCGAAAGAGAAGTTGGAAACGGAGCGTTTGGCAGGGTGTTTTGAGGCTGATCCTTCTGACCAGTGGGCTAACCCGTATGCATTGAAGAAAGAATATAATGAGAAGTTGGCGAATGTAACAAAGGGAGTGGACACGTATTGGTTGTCCAAGCCTCTGCAAACCGTGTTTAATCACAAGCATAGTTTGTATGTTGATGGCGGGGGAGAGAGTGTACGTTTTGGAATTGAGTTATTGTACGCGAATCAGGACGGTGTGATGAAGGGGTCTTTGCGAGATCGGATAGGAGCCGGTTTATCGCTTCAATACACGTATAAATCATTTATGATCAAGAACCAGATTTCCTATCAGAAAGTGAGAGTAAAAGAATCTCCTTATGGTAATTTCGCGGATTTTGCAAAGCAGTTGCCCTATGATGTGTATAAGGATGAGGAGGGGAAGTATTCAACGACAATGAGAAATTGGGGAACAGGTTCACCTGCAAATCGGGTAAATCCGATGTATGAACCGAGTTTGCATAATTTTGATAAATCAAAGTCGGATGAGTTTATAAATAATCTTTCGTTGAATTGGAATATTCTTGACGGGTTGTTGTTGAAAGGACAATTGAGTTTAACAAAAACTATGGGTGAATCTCGTCGTTTTTATGATCCTTTGTCTAAACAATCGGCTAATTTAAATCCTTTGTCATTGAAGAATCTTAGTTCCGGAACGTTGTACCTGGGACATACTGATGATCTTTCCCTGGATATGAGTGCTACATTATCGTATAATAGAGCATTGGGAAATCACATGGTAAATGCTTTGGTTGGTATATCTATGAAAGAAGATCAATCGGATTCGGATAATTCCACTTATATCGGTTTTCCGTCGGGGGCTTTGTCTGCCCCGGAATATGCCAAGGAGATGTATAATAAAACGAATTTTTCGGAGAGTACCAAGCGATTGGTTGGTTTCTTGTTTTCGTTGAATTATTCTTTCAAGGATATTTATCTTTTGGATGCTTCCATGAGGATTGACGGTTCCTCGGCTTTCGGGACTGATAAACGTTTTGCCCCGTTCTGGTCTTTTGGTTTGGGAGTAAATCTTCACAAATATGAGTTTATGAAGTCCATGGAGTTTGTAGATCAGTTGAAGATCAGAGGATCTTACGGGCAGACCGGAAAGGCTAATTTCCCGGCATATGCGGCACGTACAACTTATTTGGTATCAACAGACAAGTGGTATAAAACAGGGATAAGCACGAAGCTTCAGGCATTGGGAAATAATAAATTGACTTGGGAAACGACGAATTCATTCGATATCGGTGCCGAGATTACGTTATTTCATGATTTTTTGTATGTGAAGGGTAGTTACTATAATAAACGTACGATTGATTTGATTAATGATGTGACTGTTCCTACTTCTACCGGTTTTACCTCTTATCGGGATAATATCGGGGAGGTGTCTAATAAAGGATGCGAGTTTGATTTGAGAATTTCAGCATATCGAAGTAAAGATTGGCTGGTGATTTTTAATGCAAATCTGGCTCATAATAAAAATCGGATTGAGAAGATTTCGGAGAGTTTAAAAGCGTATAACCAGCGGGTGAGGGATCAGTTCGAGAAACAATATGTATATGGAGATCCGGAGCAAGCTTTACAGACACAACCTTTCCTTCAATATGAAGAAGGTGGTTCATTGAGTTCTATCTGGGGAGTGCGTTCTTTGGGCATTAATCCGGCTGATGGGCAGGAGGTCTTGTTGAATCGCCAAGGAATGATGACAAAGGCTTGGTCTGCTTCCGATCAGGTCGTTTTAGGAACGACGGAGCCTACCGTTCAAGGAACTTTCGGATTTAATGTCGTGTATAAACAATTTAGTTTGTTTACTGATTTCATGTACGAAGCCGGGGGGCAGCGTTATAATCAAACGTTGGTAGATAAAGTGGAAAATGTGAACGTGTACACGGATAACGTGGATAAACGGGTACTTACCGGTAGATGGCAGAAGCCGGGTGATATTGCTAAATACAAGAGTTTGGTGACAGGAAGGGATCCTGTAAAAAATACAAAACCAACTTCTCGTTTTGTTCAAGATTATAATATGCTATCTTGGAATTCTTTAGAGTTGGGATATGATTTATCTCCTGATATAACGAATAAATTGAACGTGAGTATGGTAAGATTTACATTCGGGATGAGTGATATATTACACCTTTCCAGTGTAAAACAGGAGAGGGGCATCAGTTATCCTTTTGCTCGTACGGTTACTTTCTCCCTTAAGGTGTCATTATAATGTAGTTCTTGCTAAAATTAGATGTGTTATGAATAAAAAAATATTACTACTGGTTGTATGGGGATTGATTTTATCTTCATGCTCCGATTGGTTGGATGTGTCGCCAAAGGAATCGATCGTTGAAGCCGATCTTTTCAAGGAAGCTACGGGTTTCCAGAATTCGCTGAATGGTATATACGAACAAATGGCGAGTACGGAACTTTATGGACGGGAATTAACTTATGGGATGATTGATGCCATGGGACAGGTCTATTGTCTTCAGGGTGAAAATTATTATAATATAAAGAGGTATCATTATTATTATCAAGCGGCAAAGTTTGAGTATGATGCCAATGATGATATAAAAAATGCATTTAATAGTATTTGGTCGATGGCTTATAACACGATTGCCAATTGTAATAATATTATTAATCATATTGATGTGCTGAAGCCGGAGGATTTTCGATTGGGAGAAGCCGAGAGACAGATGATTAAGGGGGAGGCTTTGGCTGCTCGTGCCATGTTGCATTTTGATTTATTGCGAATTTTCGCTCCGGCTCCTGCTTCGAAGCCTTCAGGGATATATATTCCTTATGTCACGGATTTTCCTTATTACGGGGGACAGGTTGCTCTTAGTGTGGAAGAGACCATGAAAAAGATAGAAACGGATTTGTTAGCGGCGAAGGGAATGGTTATGGGGTATGATACATTGAATCTTGCGAATAGAAGTGCTTTGGCTACTTTGAATCGTTTTGTGGTTAATGACCAAACAGGAATTTCTGCTTCTGGAGACGGTTCGAGTGTTGAGAGGTTACCATTTTATCACTACCGGGGGTACCGGATTAATGGTTTGGCTGTTACTGCTTTGTTGGCTCGTTTTTATAGCTATTGGGGAGGAGATAAGTATGCTCTTGCTGCAGAAAATGCAAGATTCGTTGCAAAGTTTTCTCCGTATGTTGACGAGACATTAGCGTTCACGTACGAGGGAAATAAGGTGAGTACGGACCGGAAATTTACTAAGGATCTAATCTTTTGTTTATCTTACCCGAAGTTACAATTGGATTATGATGAGTATGCGGTAACGACAAGTAATTCTTGTTTGACTATTAGTAAATATAATACGATTTGGCAGTATGATTTTGCTGATAACGGGGATCAGCGTTTAAAATTGATTAAAGATGATTATGGTGATTATATGCCGTTGAAAAATATTAGACCGGACGGTTCAGATGAGCTTATCACGACAACAGAGGATATGGTTCCTATGATTCGGTTGAGCGAGATGCATTTTATTTTGGCAGAATATTATGCATCAATAGGGGATTTCCCTAATGCAGCGGAGAATATCAAGAACGTGAGAGTTGGAAGGAATTGTAAAGGAGATGTTGATTTGGGGATTACAGATATGACTACATTTAAGTCTAGACTTTTGGGTGAAGTACGACGGGAGTTTTTTCAAGAAGGACAGACGTTTTTCTATTATAAAAAATATGGAGAGAAATTTACAACAGGTATGAATCCTGATTCATTTGTCGTTCCTAAACCGGATAGTGAAAATGTAAACTAATTTATATTGAAGTGATTATGAAAAATAGAAATATAATAGAAGTCTTGCTGTTTGGTTGCATATTCCTGATGGCGTTATCGTTCCAAAGTTGTGACAAACAGGAAATAGAAACATACGATGCGGAGCATGCCTTGTTTTTTGAACGCTGGAAAAGGGTTGGAGTTGAGGATGTGAGAATAGATACGGTCGGTTATTCTTTTTCTCATTATGTGGGAGAGACGGAGTTAGTCCACGATTTCAAAATTAATTTAATCGGGGATTTATTAACCGAGGACATGGAGTATCGAGTGATAGTGGTGGATTCATTAACGACTGCTTTGCCGGAACAATATACCCTACCTGACCCTCCGATATTTCACAAAGGACAGGCTACAGACGTGTTGTCTGTGGTATTGCATAGAAAACCATCACTTAAAGATAAAGAGGTACGATTAACTTTGCGATTGGTTGCGAATGAGAATTTCGGATTGGGATATGTTACTTATACGGATGTAAAGATTCGTTTTAATGATAAGAACGTGATTCCTTTGTGGTGGACAACGGAGGTAAAAGAGGCATATCTTGGGACTTATTCTTATAAGAAGTTGGAGACGATTATTGCGGCAAATGAAGGATTCACGACATTTGATGGTTTGAGTGATACCGAGAAACGGAAAATAGCTTTAAATACGAAGGCTTATATTGCTCTTCATGGGATCACGGAGGACGATAATAGTCCAATGTTAATTCCTATGTATTAATTTGTAATTAGAATGATAGTATGAAAAAGATATATACTGTTTTTTTATTATTTATAGTGGCAACAATGCTTGCGTGCTATGAGGATAAAGGGAATTATGATTATGAAGATATTAGTGAGTTAGCAATATCTTTTGATGAATATTCCTATTCGACAACTTTTGGTGAGGAGGTAAAAATTGAACCGAAGTTTAATATAGAAATCCCGGAAGATTCCCCTCGTTATTCCTACATTTGGTATTTAAACGGAGAGACAAGGCCGGAATGGAATAAGCGTATTTTTACATGGACAGCAGATGAAGTCTTTAAAAGAGGGAACGTTGATTTGGAAGTGACTGATTTAAAAATGAATATTGTATATATGAATCGGACATCTCTTAACGTGACGGGAATTTACGAAAATGAGTACTCTTGGATTATTTTATCAGATATGGATGGTAAATCTCATTTGTCTTATTTTTCGAATTTGGAATATGATGATGAAAAAGATGAATTCAAGAAAACAAAATTTTACAATGATATTTATACTTCGGTAAATGGTGAGGAGTTGGGAACAGGACCTATTGCTCTACAAGTACATTTTAGACAAGGTGTTAATTATAAAGATGAGGTGATCGGGAATGTTTGTGTATTTCAAAAGAGTGGTGCGGTTGATTTGAGTGGGGAGTCTTTTGAAAAGCAAATTGATATGATTCAAGCATTTGACGGTGGAAAATATCCGGAAGGGGCAATTATTTATCCCGGAACATTTATGGATCGGGTGGACGTTTTATCGGACCAACGAGGACGTTTATATTCTCGTTTTAAGGCTTCTTCTTATGTATATAATTCGGAATATTTTTTACCAACACCTTTATGTTATGAAGATGAGACTGAACCAGTAGAAAAATGTCAGGTCGGTCGAGGATTTTATAGGGCTAACCGTACAGGATACGCTTTCGTGTATGACGGGAAGAATAAACGAATGCTCTATGTTGTCAACAGTGGTTATTCGGATGAGATTGCCGGAGCTGGAAAATTAACGGCATTGCCAGCTTGTGGAGAAAATGATAAGATCGATGAGATTGTTCCTTTAGATAATATGAATGGCTATGAGTTGATTAAAATGGCCATGTTTGGATATGGTTATCCTAATTACGGTTACTTTTTGCTTTTGAGAGAAGAAAGTACGAATAAGGTATTCTTGCAAATTGTTAAAGTGACAGGATCTAATGGACGTCCCAAGATTGTGGAAGTTAAATTGCATGAACTAAAAGGTTTACCGGGAGTTCCAACACTTGCAGCTTTCCCACAGGATCGACCGGAATACGCATTTTTTGCTGTAGGTCAGGAGGTGTATTATGTGGATTTAAATAATATTGGTGATCCGGTGGAACCCTATAAGAGTTTTAACGCTAAGATTACAGCTATGAATGCGGAGAGTCCGTCTAATGCTCATATGGCTGTTGGACTTGAGAATGGAGAATTTTATATTTTACAAATCTGGAATGCAAAGAATACTCCTGAAGAGAAGAGAATTATTTATCCGGTAGGGGAAGGAGCCTATCCTGCTGATAACAAGGTGGGGCGTATCGTGGATATTCAGTACAAGCAGTTGGATCATTGGAATTATTAAACAAATCGTAGTGGCTAATTAAAAAGTTAAACCTTGCGGGCGGAAACGCCTGCAAGGAGTAACGAATCGTATGTAAAAATCACAGTTTTAGGTATTAAATATGGGAAGTTCGATTGTATCAGTAAGAAATTTGTCTCATCGTTACAGTGTGCAGTGGGCGATAAAAGATATCAGTTTTGATATCACTAAAAAGGGGGTGATGGGGTTGCTCGGTTCTAACGGGGCCGGTAAGTCAACCACGATGAATATTATTTGTGGAGTGTTGAATCAAACAGAGGGGGAAGTTTTTATTAACGGGATTAACTTGCGGGAAAATCCGGTGGAAGCGAAAAGGTATATCGGTTTTTTGCCCCAGCAACCTCCTTTATACACGGATCTTACCGTGGAGGAGTATTTGCGGAATGCCGCACATTTGCGATTGATGGATAAGGCGGAAGTGGGTAAAGCGGTTGACGTGGCTTTGGAACGCTGTTCGATCACTCATTTTCGTGACCGGTTGATTAAGAATTTATCCGGGGGATATCAACAGAGAGTGGGAATCGCTCAAGCGATCGTGCATAATCCCGCTTTCGTGGTGTTGGATGAACCGACAAACGGGTTGGACCCGAATCAGATCGTGGATATCCGTAACCTGATCCGGGAAATTGCGGAAGAGCATTCTGTGTTGTTATCCACTCATATCTTGTCTGAAGTACAGGCGATCTGTAATGATATTAAGATGATTGATAACGGCCATTTGGTGTTCTCCGGTTCCATGGAGGATTTTGATAACTATATCGCTCCCGACAGTTTTATTATTGAATTGAATCATTCGCCGGGTAAGGAGGTTCTTGCTCGCTTGGTTCCGAATAAAGGGATAGAGGAATTGTCGGAAAGACGTTTTAGAATATTTTTTGATGAGGATAATAGCATCACGGAGAGATATATAGAGGAAAGTGTGGCCAATGATTGGGATTTAAAAGAGCTTTTGGTAGAGAGATGTAGTTTGGATCGGATTTTTGCACAATTATCCGGAAAAGTAAGAAAATAGTGTGGATATGAAATTAAATAAAAATATAAGACAAACGCTGAGAGTGGCTAAAATAGAGCTCAGTTCTATGTTTTACTCTCCGGTAGCATGGTTGGTTTTAGTTATTTTTGCCCTGTTGATCGGGTATGATTACGCTAATGTTTTTGACAGTCAATTACGCGGACAATCTTTGGGAAACAGTTTGTGGAATGTGTCTTCGGCTATTTATAATAGTTGGATGACGGGTATTTTAAAACCGATACTTCGAAATCTTTATTTGTATATCCCATTGATCACGATGGGATTGATGAGTCGGGAGTACCAGTCGGGTTCGATCAAATTGTTGTATTCTTCACCGATCAAGAATTCTTCGATTATTATCGGGAAGTATATTGCCATGATGTGTTATGGTGCGGCTTTGATGAGTATTATCGGGTTGAACGTGTTCTTTTCTTGGTTGACGGTCGAGAATTTCCAGTTACCGATGCTTTTGGTGGGAATGTTGGGGATTTATTTGTTGATTCTGGCTTATTCGGCTATTGGTTTGTTCATGTCAACGCTTACCGCTTATCAGGTGGTGGCTGCCGTGGGAACCTTGGCCGTTTTGGCCGTGCTGAATTTTATCGGGGATGTCGGTCAGGGGATTGATTTTGTCCGGGATATCACGTTTTGGCTGTCTATTTACGGGCGTTCGACGTCTTTTATTGCCGGATTGTTGCCTAGTGCTGATGTTTTGTACTTCTTGATTGTAATCGCTTTATTCCTTGCTCTTTCAATATTCAAATTAAACACGGAAAAGAAGATTATGTCTTTGCGTACGAAAGTGTTGAAATATAGTATGATTGTCGTGTCCGCTTTGTTGTTGGGGTATTTGACTTCTCTTCCGCAAGCTAAATTGTATTACGATGGGACGTATACGAAGAGTAATACTTTATCCCCTGAGAGTCAGCAAGTGATTAAAAATTTGAAGGGGCCGCTTACTATTACCACGTACGTGAATATTTTAGCCCCGGATTATTTCGCCGGCTTGCCTTTTAACCGGAATTATGATATGGCCCGTTACGAGCAATATATCCGCTTTAAGCCGGAGATTAAAATGAAATACGTGTATTATTATCATAAAGCGAATAATCCTGATCTGGATGCACGCTATCCGGATTTGAATGATGAAGAGCGGGCGAAAGAACTTTGCAAGATCAGTAGTCTGAATTTCAAGATGTTTAAATCGCCGGAAGAGATCGAGAAAATTATTGATTTAAGTGGAGAGGGATATCAATTCGTTCGTATAGCGGAACAGGAGAACGGGAGAAAAGAGGTATTGCGACTGTTCAATGATAACGAGCGGCACCCGCGGGAAAGGGAAATTTCTGCCACGTTGAAGCGGTTTATTGCCAAGGCTCCCCTGATTGCTTTTTCCACGGGATACGGTTCTCGTAGTATTAATAATTATGGAGGACGCGGATTTTATTTGTTTGCCAAGGATTTGTGGTTCAGGCATTCGTTGTTGAACCAGGGGTTCGATACGCGGGAGATTGATTTGGATCGGGAAAAGGTTACAGACGATATTTCTGTACTTGTTATTTCGGATTTAAAGGATTCTCTTTCTCGTGAAGCGATGGCAAACGTGAAGGATTTTATTGATCGGGGAGGAAATATGGTCATTTTGGGAGAGTACGGTAGAAGCGAGAATATGAATCGTTTGACAGCTTCGTTGGGAGTACATTTTTCAGATGGAGTTCTTGCGAGTCCGAATGAATTGGGCTCTCCGGTAGTGTTGAGAACCTCTTACACGAAAGAAGCCGTGGAGAGACATCCGATGTTTGCCCGTATGTACGAATGGGGATATGGGGTTTCCGTCCCCACGAGTGTTGCTCTTGATTACTCACAAGTGAAAGATTTTGAGGTGTACCCGGTATTGCAGACGGGTGATGATACTTGGATTGAGTACGAAACCAAGGATTTAGTGGATGGGGAATTCGTTTGTAACGCAGAGGCGGGGGAGCAGAAAGGGGTTTACACGACTTTGGTTAATTTGAAACGTAAAGTTGGTGATAAAGAACAACGTATTGTTATTTCGGGAGATAGTGATTTTATCACGAATGAGGAATTCAGTCTTTCTCGCCCTGGAATAGAGGCAAATAATTTTGAAATTATTACCGGGTCTTTCCGTTGGCTTTCGTATGATGTTTTTCCTATCAACACGGATCGGATCGGGGCAATTGATAATCAAGTTAACTTGTCAGGAGGTTGGCGGGTTTGGATAAAATTGTTCTTTATGATTCTTTTCCCGGTATTCCTTGCGGGGACGGGTATTTCGATTATATATCGTAGACAACGTAAGTAGTATAGAAATAAATTTAAGAGTATGTCAAATAAAATAGTGGAAGTCAGACATTTATCTCATAAATATAGTGTAGATTGGGCCATTCGGGATATTAATTTTGAAATAGAGGAGAAGGGTGTGTTCGGATTGCTCGGATCAAATGGTGCGGGTAAGTCTACCACCATGAATATTATCTGTAACGTGTTGACTCAGACGGAGGGGGATGTTTTTATCAATGGAATTAATTTGCGGGAGAATCCGATCGAGGCGAAAAAGTATATTGGTTTTTTACCTCAAAAGGCACCGCTTCACACGGAGATGACTGTTGACGAGTATCTGTATCATTGTGCGGATATCCGGTTGATGCCCAAGAAGGAGATCGACCAGGCTATTGAGAGGGCAAAAGCAAAATGTGGTATAACGCATTTCAGCAAACGGCAGATACGTAATCTTTCGGGAGGATATCAACAACGGGTCGGGATTGCGCAGGCTATTATACACAATCCTTTGTTTGTTATTCTTGACGAACCGACAAACGGGCTCGACCCGAACCAGATCGTGGAAGTGCGCCATTTAATCCGGGAGATCGCCAAGGATCGGGCCGTGTTGATCTCCACGCATATCTTGCCGGAAGTACAGGCTGTTTGTGATTATATCATGATGATCGAGCACGGGCAAAAGGTTTTTGAGGGGACGATCAATGCTTTCAACACGTATATGTCTCCCAGTGCGTTAATCACGATCATGCATAATGCCCCGAAGACAGAAGAATTGCTTAAAATAGAGGGGATTGTGAGGGTAGAGCGATTGACGAATACCCGAATCAGGTTACATTTTAAGGGGGATGATTCGATTGTCGGACGTGTGATAAAACAAGCTGTCGCACAAGAATGGCGTTTACGTGAAATCTCTTTGGAGAAGGAGTCTCTGGATAAGGTGTTTGCGAAGTTGTCCGGGAAAGAAGTGTAGGGAGGGTTATATATTATTTTAAAAGATTACAAGAATGAGAACAATTATACGAATTACAAAATCAGAGCTTCGGATTCTATTTTTCTCTCCTATCGCATGGCTTATACTGATTGTTTTTAGTTTTCAGGTCGGAATGGCTTATAGCGATGCTCTTGAAATGCAACTTAGGAATCAAGAACTGGGGTACCGGATGTACGCGGTTACATCTTCTTTGTTCGATGGGTATTCGGGAATACTCTCCGGATTGTTAGGCAATCTATATCTTTATATCCCGTTGTTCACGATGGGATTGATGAGCCGGGAGTTGAGTAGCGGATCAATCAAATTGCTGTATTCATCGCCGGTGTCCAATTTCCAGATTATATTGGGAAAATACCTGGCGGTTGTGGTCTACGCATTATTGTTGTGTATAATATTGTTGGGACCGGTTGTAAGTACCTGTTTTTCTGTTCAGGCCCCGGATGTACCGATGATGTTGACGGGGATTTTCGGGGTATTCCTGACCGTCTTGGCGTATGGAGCGATCGGTTTGTTTATGTCTACGATCACGAAATATCAGGTCGTGGCTGTTGTCGGGACGCTTGCTATTCTCGCGATATTGAATTTTATAGGCGGGGTCGGGCAAGAATATGATTTTGTCCGGGATATTACCTATTGGCTCTCGATTTCAGGCCGTGCGAAAGTGTTTATCAGCGGAATGATCAGCACGAAAGACACGCTGTATTTTATTTTGGTGATTTTTATGTTCTTGGGACTTTCCGTGATAAAACTTCAGGGAGAAAGATTGAAATTGTCTAAATGGAATACTTCGTCTAAGTATGGTGTGGTATTATTGATTGCTTTGTCTTTGGGATATATTTCGTCATTACCCGGATTTATAGCTTATTACGATTCTACCGCTACAAAGGTGAATACGCTCACGGAAGAGAGTCAAGAGATTGTCAGGAAGTTGAAAGGCGATTTGACGATCACGACTTATGTCAATTATTTGGATGAGACTTATGATCGCGGAGCTCCCCGAAATCGGATTGACGATATAGCCCAGTTCGAACAATACTTGCGTTTCAAGCCGGAGACAAAGTTGAAGTACGTGTACTACTATGCCAAGGGATATATGCCTTATGCGAAGGCGGCTTATGATACCATGACGCTGGAACAGGTCGTGGAGGATAAATGCAGATATTCGGGATATAATCCCAAACGTTTCTTGCCTTTGGACGAGGTGTTGAAAATGGATGATATTTCAGGTGAAGACGGTCGTTTCGCCAGGGTAATCACTGCGGCAAATGGGAAAAAGGCAATGTTGCGTATTTATAAAGATAATCAGGTTCATCCGTTTGAAGCACAGATATCAACGGCCTTGAAAACATTGCTTCAAGAGGCTCCTGTGGTGGGTTTCGTTACCGGGCACAAGGAACGGAGCGGAGTGGATATGGGAGAGAAAGGGTACGGTTCTTTTGCCTCGAATAAGACGTTCCGTTATTCATTGATAAATAGCGGGTATGGGATACGTGAAATCTCGTTGGATCAACCTGTCGCTGATGATATTGATATCGTGGTGCTTGCTGATATGAGAAGTGATTTTACGGAAGAGGAATTCCGGAATTTTGATTCTTATTTAGCCCGTGGCGGGAATCTGTTTATCTTGGGAGAACCTAAACGGCAACAGTTTATGAATCCAGTGATCGAGAGGTTGGGATTACGTTTTGCCGATGGTATTATCGTGTCTCCTTCCGAGGTAAACTTGGATGACATTATCGCGGCGAATATAAAAGAAGGGGCCGCCAAAGTGTCTGAAAATTATATCCGGTATTTTCGTAGAGGTTATTCGATTATCACACCTTCGGCATGTGCGGTAGAGGTTATTGATACGACAAAAGGATTTAAGATAACAGAGGTGCTAGCTAGTGCAAGTAGCGGTTCCTGGATCGAGAAGGAAACAACAGATTTTATAAACGAGAAATCTGTGTTGAATCCGGCCGTGGGAGAAGTAGAAAAATCTAATTCGATTATGCTATACCTGACTCGTCCTGTAAAAAATAAAGAACAACGTATTTTTGTTATCGGGGATGCCGATTGTATCAGCACGTTGGAGTTGTCCCAGAATCGGGCAGGATTCCGGAGTTCGAATTTCACGTTGATTACGGAGACTTTCCGCAATATGTCATATGAAGAATTCCCGGTTGATGCTGCCCGGGTTAATCCTCCGGATGATCGGGTTGTGGTTACACAGGGTACGGTTGTTATAAAAGTGATTATCATGTGGATTATTCCGATTTTATTGATGATTGGTTGTATAACTCTTTTGATTCGAAGAAAAAGAAAATAGTATTTCTTGATTATTAATATTGTGGTCTTGAAGATTTTTTTGTTCTGTATTTGCAGTTAAAAACAAAGGTCTTCAAGACTTTTTCCATTGATATACTTTTGGAACTAAATCGTGTGGTTGTGTTTTATTTTCATTAGGGAAGGTTATTTTACAAATAAGGGGTAATATTTCATGGAATGTTAAAACAGCCTTTATTAAGGCTATTTTTGAAAGATAAAGAATTAACAAAGAATTAATGTAGAATCATTTTGAATAACAAAATTAGATGTATAATTTTGTTGATATCAATAGTGCGTGATCTTCAAGATCTTTAATTTAAATGATTAATTACAATTACAAATGAAAAAATTAGGATTGATTATTGTTAGTTGCTTCCTTTCCATGCTGATGGTACAAAAGACGTACGCTCAGTCGGAAGACAAGTTGTTACAACTGTTGAAGCAAGAGTTAGCAGCCGATATGCAGGAGCTACAAAAACAGGAAAATCCACCTTATCACATGAATTTCCGTGTGATGGATGATCGGAATGTGCGAATTCAAAGTGCTTTCGGGGCGACGATGTCGTCTTCCGAGCAACGTGTACGTACGCTTGTTCCACAAGTGCGCGTGGGAGACACGAAGTTGGATAATTTTAAATATAATGCCATGGGAGCCCAGGGAGATCGAAATGGGAACTACCCGATGGCTTACTTGGGATTGGATGACGAGAAGGGTGAGGATGCCTCCCGTCAGTCGATCTGGGCAGAGGTAATGAAACGTTATAATTTTGCGGTGGAGGCTTATCAGCAAGCAAAGACCCAAAGTCAGGTAAGTGTTGCTGACGAGGATAAAGCTCCCTCTTTCTCTGAGGCTCCGGTGGAGAAATATTACGAGGCTCCGATTCCGGCAGAGAAACAAGCGATAGATCGTGCTGCGTGGGAAAAACGGTTGAATGAAGTTTCAGCCGTATTTAAAGAAAGTCCGTTATTGCAATCCGGAGATGTAAGTTTGACTTACCGAGTACTACGCACGTATTTCGTGAACACGGAAGGGACAGAGGTGGTACAGAATCGGACCTATGCTCGGATAATGATTAGTGCATCCATGAAAGCGGACGATGGAATGGAATTACCTTTGAACATGTCTTATTTTGCTTATGATCCGAAAGATCTTCCTGCAAATGACCGGATGATCGCAGATGCTAAAGATATGGTAAAGCGTTTGACGGTGTTGCGTGACGCCCCAGTTGTAAATCCTTACACGGGTCCGGCAATCTTGTCCGGCCCGGCGAGTGGCGTGTTCTTTCATGAAATCTTCGGTCACCGTATCGAAGGCCACCGTTTGAAAGGTGGTGGTGAGACCTTTAAGAAAAAAGTGGGTGAGTTGGTACTGCCTGCCGAGTTCCAGGTATATTGCGATCCGACCTTACGCAGTTATGCAGGAGAAGCGTTGAACGGATTCTACTTGTATGATGATCAAGGGGTGAAAGCTCGTCGGGTTGACGTTGTAAAAGACGGTATTTTGAGAGAGTTCCTGATGAGTCGGGTACCGCTTGACGGATTCCCCAGCAGTAATGGTCATGGACGTACTTCCGGAGGTGGTGATCCCGTATCTCGCCAGTCTAACCTGGTGGTAGAAACGACTGCTCCGAAAACGGAGGCTCAATTGCGATCCATGTTGATTGAAGAGGCTAAACGTCAGGGAAAAGAATACGGGTATTATTTCAAAGAAGTAACCAGTGGTTTCACATTGACTGGTGAAGGTGGTAGTTTGAACTCTTTCAACGTGACCCCGTTGGAAGTATACCGGGTATATGTAGACGGACGTCCGGACGAGTTGGTTCGTGGTGTAGATTTGATCGGAACACCGTTGTCGATGTTCTCCAATATCGTATGTGCCGGTGATAAGCCGAGCGTGTTCACGGGAGAGTGTGGGGCAGAATCCGGTTGGGTTCCTGTAACGGCTAGTTCTCCGATGATTCTGGTAAGCAAAATCGAGACTCAACGTCGGGAGAAATCAAGAGAACTTCCTCCGATTTTACCGGCACCGGGAAAGAATTAAGAGTTAAAAGCTAATGAATTGGGTGATTTTTTTAATCACGGGGTCATTGAAATCTAAAATCTAAAATTGAAATGAAATATATATTACCAATATTATTATTTTTCCTGCTGGTGGGGCCGTTAGCCGCACAGAATGAGAAAGATCAAGTGATCTTCAAGGCTATGCAGGATGAGATGCAACGCGGCAAGGAGCAATTGATGTTGCCGGGGATGCCGAAGCCGTATTATCAGGCTTTCACGTTGGGACGTATCCATCAGTTTGAAGTGGTTGCTTCATTGGGTGGTGTTACGAATTTTTATGAATCGCCTTGGATGGCAACCGGTGGAGTTCAAATGTTTTTGGGTGATTATGCTCATAATAATGATATCGGCTATGCTTGTGCGTCAGTACAAGCCGGGATGCCGGAAACTCCCGATTATGACGTGATGCGGAGGAATTTTTGGCTAGGAGCGGATGCCATTTACAAGTATTCTTTACAGGCTGCTGCCATGAAGGATGCTTATTTGAAAGCTAATCCGAGAACCGGGGAGATGGCCGATTTAAAGGATCAACAGAAAGTGGATCCCGTGACGAAGTTGGAAGAACCGAAAAATGCTTACACGATTGATCGTACGGCTTTGGAGAAAATGGCAGAGGAATTATCTCTTATCTTTAAAGATTACAAGGATATTTATAATTCTTCCGTAGTGATCACGGGACAAGAGATGGAAGTGTACAAGACGACAACGGATGGTGTTGTCTTGAAAGAACCGTTACGTTATGCAAGCTTGTATGCAACCGGGTATGTACTTACGGAAGATGGAGTTCGGATCGACGATACGTATTCCGTGTTGGTTGCTCGTCCGGATGATTTACCTTCTTTGGATGAATTGAAGAAAGGCGTTAAGGCTTTTGCAGATGGGTTGATTGCATTAAAGAATGCTCCCGCAATTACCGAATATTATGCCGGGCCGGTATTATTCGAGGGGGGAGCGTCTTCAACTGTTCTCACAAGAAACTTGATATACCAGGGTGGGCTTATCGCTTATCGTAAGCCGGATTCGGATCGTGTTCAACCGAAGAAAACGTTGGATGACCGTTTGGGAATGAAGATTATTGATACCCGTTTGACAGTTAAGAATTACAGCTCGTTGGAGAAATATAACGGGGTTCAGTTGTTAGGTGCTTATGATATTGATGCAGAAGGTATCGTGCCGGCAAAAGAGATCACGTTGGTTGAGAATGGTATTTTTAAGGGGATGTTGAACGGATGTATTCCTACGGTACATGCCCCCCAATCGACAGGTAGCTCTCGTTTCTTGTTATCCAGTCGGAACGGAATGCACACGACCGCTCCCGGAACGATCCATATCAAGGTGGATAAAGGTACAAAACCTGAAAAGATGAAGAGCGCTTTGATTAAAGCCGCGAAAGAAGAAGGTTTGAAGTATGCTTACATCGTGCGTAGTTTGGCAGGAAAAGCTTCTTGTATTTATCGGGTAGACCTGAAAGACGGAAGTGAAACGCAAGTACGTTTCGGTGATGTGAGCGGGTTTACGTTGGCAAACTTGAAACGTATGCTGAACATATCCAGTAAGGAGAATGTAAGTAATTATATCCTGAACGGTCAGGTATTGTCTTCTTTGATTTACCCGTCTTCTATTCTGGTTGAGAATATCGAGATCAACAAGTCAGACGTGAAGAAAGATAAAGAACAAGTATTGACTTTCCCGTTGCAGAGATAGTATATTTGAAATATAGGAACACAGGGAACCCTTGATTCATTCGTGGATCAAGGGTTTTTTTATGGATGTTCTGTTTTAGGCAATCTATTTTATGTTTTCTCAAATAAATTTGTATTTTTGCCCTAGGTGTCTGTTATTAATAAGATGAAGGAGTTGAAAAATACAATAAATGAAAAATTCAGATTCGAGCAAATTTATAAAGAATACTCGAAGCCTATGTTTTTGTATGCTGTTAGTTTTTTGATTTCGGAAGAAGAGGCGGAGGATGTAATACAGGAGGTGTTTATTAATTTCTGGAAAGACAATACTTTTCAGAAAATTCAAAGTGTAGTTACGAAGACATATTTGTTCCGGTCGGTGAAGAATAATTGCTTGAATCGCCTGAAAAAGAAAGATGTGTTGCAAGATCGGTTGGACGTGCTTCGGGAGGAGGTGGTTGAAGAAGAGATGATGACTTGGAATGACACGTTGATTCAAGAGGTTGAGACTGAAATAGACCGGATGCCGGAACAGACAAAAGAAATTATTCGAGGGGTATTTTTTCATGAAATGAAGTATCAAGAGGTGGCAGATCAGTTGGGAATATCAATAAATACGGTGAAAACGTTGTTGAAAAACGGGATGAAACACCTGCGGGAACGTTTTGATGAACGAATGGATTTATTCCTTGTGATTGCTTTGATGAAATAATTTGTTGAATCTGCATGCTATCGTAACACAAGGCATAGGGCATCCCTTGTTTTGGGTTGGGCTATCCTTTCTCTTGCTCAAGAACGTAACAACTACACAACACCAACGGAACATAGACACAAATATGTGTCTATGTTCCGTTGGTGTTGTGTCAGGATTGGCTTGTTGTCCAAGTGTAAGGGTTAAGGAGGTATAGCCGAACGAGGTCCATTCCAAGGCGACGTTGTACAAATTAGTCTTGTCTGTTATAGACCATGTAAATCGGGGGCCGATTATTTTTTTTCAAAAAAAATCTTTTTGATTCACCCGATTTCCATTTTTGTTGTCTATACGGGAAAGAAGATGAATTATGGAGACGTGGAATGAAATAGATGAATGGATTGCCCGGTACAGGCAGGGTGAGCTTTCCGAGGAAAACCGGGCGAAATTGATCCGGTGGTTGGAGGCTTCGCCGGAACATGAAAAACAGTTCCAGGACATGCTTGAAACGGAAATTCGGGTGGATGCGGTTGGTAAATGGGGTAAACTGGACCGGATGCAAGAGAGGGTATGGCTGCGTATAGCCCCTGTACTGGTGAGTCGTAAAAGGCAATTATATATATGGGGGTTGCGTGTTGCAGCTGTAATTACTCTACTGGTGGGGGTGTTTTTCGTGTGGCAGGAACGGCAGGAACCCAAGGAAAAATCGGTGTCGATTGCAAGCATATTGCAGGTGGAGGCCGGGTCTTCGAGAGCAATTTTAGAGACTTCTTCTGGGGTGAAGATCGAATTGAAAGAGGGTGAGACATGTCAGGTAGCAGATATTGCCGGGGTTAGTGTGATACAGGATTCAACCGGCGGGGTTCGGTTCGAGGATACGGGAGATTCCGGAGAAAAAGGAATAGAGAACAGTACGATAGTCGTTCCTAAGGAAGGGGAGTACTTTGTCGAGTTGAGTGATGGTACAAGGGTTTGGATAAATTCAGATTCCCGGTTAGAATTTCCGAATCGCTTTCATGGAGATACCCGTGAGGTGAAATTGAAAGGTGAAGCCTATTTTGAGGTAGCGTCTAATCCGGAGAAACCGTTTTACGTGCATGCCGAAGAGGCAGAAGTGCGTGTTTTGGGGACGGCATTTAACGTGATGGCCTATGAGGACGATAAGCGCACGGAGGTTGCTTTATTGCATGGGAAAGTGAGTTTTGACGCGGGAAAGAATGCTTGTGTGCTTGCTCCGGGAGAAATAGCAATTTTGGACCGGGCAAGTGGACAAACTACGGTTCGGAAAGGTGATGTAGGGGCCATCGTGGATTGGAAAAAGGGTAGATTTAATTTCGAAGATATGCCCTTGGAAGAGTTGATTGCGAAATTATCCCGTTGGTATGGAGTGACGTTTGTTTTTGGAGACGATGCCGCTAGGCATTTGCGTTTCTCCGGGGCGGTGACTAAATATAGAACTTTGGATTACGTGCTGAATATGATATCGAAAACGACAGATGTGGCGTTTGCGGAGAAAGAAGGTAAAATTGTGATTCATGTAAAATAGTAGAGCTTGTATGATGATAAGCTAAAAAAATATCCCGGATAGTGGTGACGCACGATCCGAGATAAGAGCTTGTTAATATTTATAATTAACTTAATTACAAAGGTATGAAAAAAAAGCGAATGAGGTGGCTCTTTACACTAAATTTTGAGCCGCGAAAACTTTTAAGAGTTATGAAGTTAAGTGTGATTTTATTATTGATTAGTATGCACCTGGCGGTGGCCAATGTCGGGGCTCAGGCTAAGATTACCATCGAGGCTAAGACCGTGACCTATCTGGAATTGTTTGGTCAGATCAAACAGCAAACGGGTCTCACCGTGATGTACAGTAACAACGAACTGGATAAGTACAGAACTGTGGAAGCGGGATTTGTGAAGTCGAATTTGAAGACGGTGTTGGATAAGGTGCTGGAAGGTACCCGGTTGACTTACGAGATTATGGACGAGTTTATCGTTTTGAAAGTTGCCCCGGAGGATAAGAAGAAAGTTTTGAATATTGTGGGACGGGTAACAGACAAGGATAAGGCACCTCTCCCCGGGGTGACGATTATCGTGAAGGGATTGACGATCGGTACGGCGACGGATCAACAGGGAAGGTATCGTTTGAATATTCCGGAAGTCAAGAATCTTTCACTTTTATTCTCTTTCATGGGGATGAAAACATTGGAGGTAAAATACGCGGGTAAGGATACGATAAACGTGGTGATGGAAGAAGATTCGAAAGCCATGGAAGAGGTGGTTGTGACGGGATACCAAGTCTTGAAGAAAAAAAGTATGGCAGGTTCGGCCAGTAGCGTGAAAGCGGAGGATTTAGTGCTGAATGGTACCCAGACCTTGGAACAAGCATTACAAGGGAAGTTACCGGGAATGATGGTTATCAACCAGAGCGGTCTAACGGGGACACGTCAAAAGGTGAGGGTACGCGGAACCTCGACTTTGGTGGGTAATCCCGAACCGGTATGGGTGGTTGACGGGATTATTCAGGAAGACCCGTTACCGTTCAACACGACGGAACTGGCTAATATCGACGGAACTGATATGGATATGATTCGTGATTTCGTGGGAGGTGCTATCGCTTGGTTGAATCCGAATGATATCGACAATATCGTGGTTTTGAAGGATGCTTCGGCAACGGCCATTTATGGAGTGAAGGCTGCCAACGGGGTAATTGTAATCACCACCAAAAAGGGACAGAAGGGACGAATGTCTTTGGGATATAGCGGTAGTTTTTCAACGAGTTCCAGGTTGACATATAAAGGTATGGAATTAATGAATTCCAAGCAACGGGTTGATGTTTCTCGTGAAGCCTATGAGAAAGGTGCTATATTGAAAAATGAGGATCGCGTGGGATTCATGGCATTAGCATTGGCCTATAAACGTAGGGTGATTAGTTATGAAGAATTCAACACGGAGGCAAAAAAACTGGAGACGAATAATACGGATTGGTTTGATCTGCTTTTCCAGACACCTTTTAGTCATTCCCATTCGGTAAGTATTTCGGGGGGCGATGACAAGGCAACTTATCGCGCATCATTCGGTGTTAATAATCAGAATAATACGGCGAAAGGAAATTCGCAGACTTCCTATACCGGGAATCTGAATATTTCTTCAACGCTTTGGGATCAAGTTATTATGTCGTTTGGATTATCCGGGAGTACGGCAAAAACGAAAGCTTTTATCGGAATTGATCCTTACAAATACGCAAGCACGACAAACCGGTCGATTCCTTGTTATGATGAAAACGGGGAATTGTATTTTTATGACAATGGCCTCGGACAGTATAATATTTTGCATGAATTGGCTAATAGCGGGAATCAGAATACGACAAGTAGTATTAACAGTAGTCTGAATCTGCGCTGGACACCGGGTTTGGGGTTAACACTATCCTCGATTTTAGGATATAATTTCTCAACATCACGCGGGGAATCCTGGCGCACGGAGCAATCCAATTATATTCGGGATATACGGGGGTATGAATTCGGTACCCGTAAGGCGGGCGATCCCGAATTTGTGGACTCACCCTTACCTTTCGGGGGAGTATTGGGTATGAGTGAAAGTCGGAATGTCAATTACACTTGGAGAAATCAGTTGGAGTTCGCGAAAACTTTTGATCGCCATGTCGTGATTCTTATGGTTGGAGAAGAATTACGGAGCAACAAGTATGATGGTTCCGAACAGACGAATTACGGATACATGCTTGACAGGGGAAAAAGTTTCGCTGATGTGCCATTAACCACAGGAAAAAATGGAACTAGACGAAATACTTACGCCCGTTCTAACCCGACGATCACGGACCGGGAAGCGAATTATTTGTCTTTCTATGGAAACATGAGTTATATGTTTGACGATCGGTATGCGCTGAATGCAAGTCTTCGTATGGATGCGTCCAATCGTTTCGGGCAGGATAAGAGCGCCCGGTATCAACCCGTGTGGTCCGTCGGTGGACGCTGGAATGTAACGAGGGAGCATTGGCTGGAAGGGCAAAATATATTGAATGATGTGAGTATTCGCGCATCTTACGGTTTTCAAGGTAACGTGGCCGAGAACGTGGGACCGGATTTGATTGCCAAGATTGAACCGATAGATGAGTACACCGGAGAGTATAGATTGTCGATAGTACGTTTACCGACTCCTAATTTGAGATGGGAGAAAAATAAGAGCGTGAATTTAGGAATAGATTTTAGTGTTTTGGGAAGTCGCGTAAACGGTACGTTCGAGTATTTCTACAAGTATACGGAGGATATGATTACAAGCCGGGAAGTACCTTATGAAAATGGTGTGACGACGATGATGATTAACGGGGGGAATATGAAAAATTCGGGTTGGGAATTGAGCTTTAGTTTGGTTCCCGTGCGAACGAAAGATTTCGTGTGGAGTTTGAGTATGAATACATCTAAAGTGTACAACGAGTTAGACAGTGATTTGGAACCCACGGGAAAATGGGAAGATGTGGTGGCCGGCAATTTTAACAAAAAAGGTTATGCCGTATCCAGTTTTTGGGCGTTCCGGTTCACGGGACTAAACCCGGAAAATGGCGGTCCGGAATTTGATTTTTCTCAAACAGATGCAAAAACCACGGAGCAGGATGTGACCGGATACATGAAATACGCGGGAAAGTTGGACCCGGATTTCACGGCGGGTTTAAGTACTTCATTTAGGTATAAGAGTTTGTCTCTTAGCGCAAATTTTTATTTAAGTACGGGGAACCAGAAATTTTTAGCACCTCCTTATAACGGTAGAACGAAAATGGCTAGCGAGTATCAAAATTTGTCGACACAACTATTGGATCGCTGGAGAAAGCCGGGAGATGAAAAGCACACGACACTTCCTTCTTTACCGACACCTGAAAATAGTCGCGTCCTGTATCCTTTCTCTAATTATACCGAGATATTCCCTTATGACGCGTGGTCATACTCTGATATTCGGGTTGTGGATGCGTGGTATTTGAGATGTAATAATGTATCCGTTTCTTATACTATACCACACGAGTTGATCAAGCGTTTTGCCCAGAATGTAAGTCTCTCTTTTTCTGCCAGCAATCCGTTCCAGATTGTAAGTAAGGATTTTAATGGTCGGGACCCCGAGGTGGCAATGGGAAGTCAGCCTTTGTCGAGAAATTACTCTTTTAGTGTAAATGTCAGTTTTTAACCAATAAAAACAAGAAATGATGAAATCAAATATTTGGATATTATTATTGATATTATGCTTCCCCGGGTGTAATGGATTCTTGGAGGAGTCGAGCCAGGATGAAGTGCGTCCTTCAACCGTGGAGGATATGGAGCAATTGTTACTTGGAGAGGTTTATTTGACTAAGGATGATTATACTCGATTCTTTAACGGTACTGATATATTTACGGATGACAAGAAATGTAACGGGCTTTGGAAAGACATGACGTCTTATCGGGACATTCTTGAGCAGAAACGGTATGCTTTTGGTTGGCAAGGAAATATGTTCGATGAAGACGGAGGAGGAGACGACCCGTTTTTTTGGAAAGCGCCTTATGATAGAATAAAAGGGTGCAACGTGGTGATCGAGTATTTGGATAAGGTCACGGGAGATGATACCAGGCGACAGAATTTGAAAGGAGAGGCTTACGTTATGCGGGCTTACTATTACCTGATGTTGGCGAATTTTTTTGGTTTGCCTTATAATTACGGGGACCCTGAAAAAAATCCGGGTGTTCCTTTAAAGTTGGATCCGGGTGTTACGGGAGAGTATTTCCGCCGGAATTCGGTGGCCGAGGTGTATCGGCAGATCGAGACCGATCTGTTGGAAGCAGATCGTTTGCTGAAAGCGAACCCCCTGCCAAGGAATATGGGGCGTGCAAATCATTTGATGGCAGAGGCGTTGTTGTCGCGGATGTATTTATACATGGAAAATTGGGATAAGGCATTGGAGTTCGCAGATAAAGTGATTGAAGAAAAACCTGCATTACTCAATTTGTCAAAGATTCCTACGTTAGGTAGTTATGATCAGGAGGGTGTGTATTTTTTCGGAACCCCGGATGAAATAATTTGGGCTCGCATGACGAATAATGATCGTCAACCACGTTATAGTGTTCCCCCGTTTACTGTATCAGATGACTTTATTCGTTTGTTTGATTATTCGGGCGAGGACGCTAGTAATTACGGGGATATACGAGGGAGACTCTATCTTTTTCAGTCATTTGACGGAGAGAATTTTTTTGTGCATGGCGTGTGTAAAGATGGATTTTTGGGGCTTACGGGAATCCGGACAGCGGAAGTGTATTTGAATAGAGCGGAAGTTTATATTCATAAATATATAGAGAGCGGTAAGGACGAGTATCGGGAGAAAAGTCTGGCAACGTTGAACTATCTACGTTCGTGTCGTTATGATACCCGTAACGTGGAATATACCCCTGTGAATTTTTCCAACGGGGAGGATTTATTGAATTTTTATAAGGATGAACGTCGTCGGGAATTGTGTGCGGAGGATAATCATCGGTGGTTTGATTTGCGTCGTTACGGGATGCCTGAGTTGAAACATGTATTTTTTATTAATCCGGGCGAAGAGCAGGTGTACGTGTTAGAAAAAAATTCTTCTCGTTATGCCTTGCCTATTCCTCTGTTGGTCAGAAAGGCTAATCCCAACCTTGAGCCTAATTTATGATTTGATAATGAGTAAAAAAAGAATGTTATGAAATACAGATTATTACTTGTGATTTTTTGCCTGATTCTTTGTGTTAGGTGCTATCATGAAGATTCACTAGTTTCGACAGAAATCTCGGAATTCAAATATACCTTGCCACAAGGAAATCATGATTATGATGCTAAAATTTTGGATTGGTACGAGCGATGTGGTTTTTATGTCTTGTATAAGTTCGAGCCAAAAGATGTTTACTGGAATATCAATTTTTGGGAGGAATTGGAGAAGAGTGTTTCTAGTGACGTTGCGACCGGATTTAAAGCCGAACCCGCGGATGAGGCTTATGCCGGTGATCTGCTTGATATCGTGGAGCGTAAATTTTTAAATTTTTATCCGGATACGATGCTGCGGCGGTGTATGTCGATGAAATTGTTATTATGTAGCGAATTGATACAGGCCGATTTTACTCGTCTTCATGAAAGAGGTTTTTTATACGGGTTTGATTGTTTGATTGTAAACTATGCAAATGAGAATATAACGTCTTTACCCTCTCGTAAAATAGACCTTTTGAAGGATACTATAAATATGTCATTTTTAAATCGTTTGACACTGACTAAAAAAATAGCGATGTCATCGGAATTCTTGGACGTTTCTTCTTATGATAACGTAACTGTTGATAAGAAAAACATGTACGAGAAAGGATATATAGCACCGAAATCTGGGGGGAAACGTAAAGAAGATGATTGGAAAGATTTCTTAAAGGCGATCATCAAGACCCCGTATACTTATTTGACGGCGGAGCCCAAGGATGGTGATACCAGTTTTAAAGGAATTCTTCACGAGAAGAAAGATGTGAAGGGGATGATTCGGAAAAAGTATGACATATTGATCCGGTATTTTAAGGATGAGTATGGCGTAGATCTCCAAAAAATAGGAGATTCGCAGGAGCCGACCGGAGAATAAGATGTTCAACTATAAAAATAAATCATGAAAAGAATCGTATTATTATTTGTATGTGTACTCGTGGCTTGCTTGGTAGGCCACGCGCAAGGTGTGAAATTTGAATCGGGGACGTGGAATGAAATCCTGGCTAAGGCCAAGGCTGAAAACAAGACTATCTTTGTAGATGTTTACACCGTTTGGTGTGGTCCCTGCAAACATGTATCTGAAACCGTATTCCCTCAGGAGAAAGTTGGGGAAATCTATAATTCCCGGTTTATTAACTTCAAGATGGACGCGGAAAGCCCGGCCGGCGAAGAGTTCGTGAAGACCTATCCAGTGATAGGTTATCCCACGTTTTTCTTCATTGACGGGAACGGCAAGGTTATCCACACGATCGTCGGGGCCAAGGATGCGGACGGCTTTATCTCGGAAGCCAAGATGATCACCATGTATGCCCGCCACGGGGGAATTGACAACATGATGGCGGCAATTAAGAATGGAACTGCCGGCAAGGAATTACTACACGACTATTACACTTCTGCCAATGATCGGAACAAACCGGAAGCCCTGAATCTTTACCTGAAAGCACTCCCGACAGAAGAGTTGATCGATGAAAATAATAAATTGATTCGCGAAATTTCCCTTTACGACAAAGAGTTAATGACAAGACTTGTTAACGAGATCGTGAAGGCCAGCAACGACGGAAGATTCTCTGACGGGAAATACGACGAGGACTTTGCTTTCAGTACAGTCTTCCTGACTCAACGTCATATTGCAAAATTCCTAGACAGAAGCATTGAAGAAGGAAATGAGGAATGGTTTAACGAGTTACTAGAGCTAAAAGAGAAATTCGCTAATTATGGAGGAAGATTTCATGACGGAGGCCAATTACTGGATGGAGATTTAAGAATCGTTCGCGGGCGAGGATCATTCTTCGCCACCCCAGAATATAACAAACTTTGTTATTGGGCCAAAAACAGAGTAAACGAGGAAGAATTCAAAAACGCTTTAGTCTCCTACATGGACAAATTGATCAGCGAGACCCCTGTTGACTCTCTAATGGAAGAAGATCGGAACGAGATTCTAGGTATGCTTAAAGAAGAAGGATTGGAAAAAGGAAGGTTATATGCTTCACATGTTCTTGACGTCGGGAATGTTACTGCTCATAATATTATCGTTTGGACGGATTATTTCTGGAAACTTTCTCCTTCGGATAAAAAGACGAAAGAGTTATGTAGTAAATGGATAAACTACGCCTTTAACGTGAATCGTTTCAACATGAGAGTTGCCTTTCCGGCCGCGGACTTACTGGTCAGAATCGGGAATACCAAAGACGCTAAAATCATCCTGGAAAAAGCGATTGCCAGTCAAAAGGAACTTAAAAACAATGACCCGGAAGTTTACAAAAATCTGGGACTGAAATTACGGGACATTAATAACGGTAAACTGTAAAGTTTCTTACCCGTTTTCGGGAAGAACCACCAACACCTCCTCTGTTTATAGAGGAGGTGGCGGCGTAGCCGACGGAGGAGTTCTTATCACTATCTCCAAAAACTCCCTCCCGGCTTCGCCGTATTGAGCCCGAAACGGTCTCGAACTAGCTCTCGCTCGACAGACCGTGAGCAAGCTCCCCGTCTGTTCTCGCTTAATCGCTAGTTTCCCTCTATAAACAGAGGGAGAGTTGGAATACTCTTCTAACAAAAGAGTTCCGCTCCAAGGAGGAGCCGGGGGAGGTAGTTCTTAACATTCAATTATAAAAACAGATCATGAAGAAAATCGTATTATCATTTGTATGTGTATTTATCGCTTGCATGATAAGTCACGCGCAAGGTGTGAAATTTGAATCGGGGACGTGGGATGAAATCCTGGCGAAAGCCAAGACTGAAAACAAGATGATCTTCGTGGATGTCTACACCCAATGGTGTGTTCCCTGCAAATATGTGTCGGAAACCGTATTCCCACGAGAAGAACTGGGAGAATACTATAATTCCCGGTTTATTAATTTCAAAATGGACGCGAAAAGCCCGGCCGGGGAAGTATTCGTGAAGACTTATCCCGTAAAAGCTTATCCCACGTTTTTCTTCATTGACGGGGATGGCAAGGTTATCCACAGGGTTGTCGGATCCAAGAATGTGGACGGTTTTATCTCGGAAGCCGGGATGATCGCCATGTATGCCCGCCACGGGGGAATCGACAACATGCTGGCAGCAATTAAGAATGGAACGGCTAGCAAGGAATTACTACGCGACTACTACATTTCTGCCAATGATAGGAACAAACCGGAAGCATTGAATCTTTACCTGAAAGCACTCCCGGCAGAAGAATTGATAGATGAAGATAATAAATTGATTGACAAAATATCCCTTTACGACAAAGAGTTAATGACAAAGCTTGTTAACGGGATCGTGAAAGCCAGCAACGACGGAAGATTCTCTGACGGGGAATACGACAAAAAGTTTGCTTCTAACATTGTCTTCCCGGTTCAACACGATATTACGACCTTCCTCGATAAAAGTATTGAAGAAAGAAACGAGGGATGGTTCAACGAGTTACTGAAGCTAAAAGAGGAATTTGCTAATTATGGAGGAAGATTTCATGCAGAAGGCCAATTACTGGATGGAGATTTAAGAATCGTTCGCAGACGAGGATTGTTTTTCGCCACCCCAGAATATAATAAACTTTGCTACTGGACTCAAAACAGGGTAAATGAAGACGAATTTAAAATTACACTAGTACCCTACATGGATAAGCTGATTGCCGAGAATCACGTCGACTCTCTCATAAAAGAAGATCGGAATGAATTTCTGGATATGCTTAAAGAAAAAGGATTAGAAGGACAAATGACATTTTATGCTCGATATATTTTTGAAGCCGGGAATGTTACAGCCCTTAATATTATCGCCTGGACGGACTATTTTTGGAAACTTTCTCCTTCTGATAAAAAGATGAAAGAGTTATGCAGTAAATGGATAAACTACGCCTTTAACATGAATCGTTTCAACAATAAAGTTGCCGTTCCGGCCGCAGACTTACTGGCTAGAATCGGGAATACCAAAGACGCTAAAATCATCCTGGAAAAAGCGATTGCCAGTCAAAAGGAACTTAAAAACAATGACCCGGAAGTTTACAAAAATCTAGAACTGAAATTGCGGGATGTCAATAACGGCAAACTGTAAAATTCAAAACTCTCCTACCCTTGTTTACCAGAGTAGGAGAGTAAATTCCTTGGTTACCTTAATCTTATTTTATTTCGATAGTTCTTTGTGCTTTCTTTACTTCTTCGAGGGATAGTTTCGGTAATTCGATGGTCAGAACACCGTGTTCGACACCAGCGGCGATTTTCTCTTTATCCACGTCATCCGGTAGGATCATTGTTTGTTGGAATTTCGCGTACGAAAACTCCCGGCGTAAGTAGCGATGTTCTCTTTTCTCTTCTTTCTGCTCGCTCTTTTTCTCCATGGAGATAACCAGGTTGTTGTCCTCGTCAATGCGAACGTTGAAATCTTCTTTTGTCATTCCCGGAGCTGCAACTTCCACTTTGTAATCTTTTTCCGATTCAATCACGTTGATCGCCGGTGCGGTTGCGTTAGCTCTTGTCATCCACTCGTTATCAAAGAAATCATTAAAGATACTTGGTAACCAATTTTGAGTTCTTCTTACAGGCATCATAATTTTAGTCTCCTATCTTTAAGTTCAACATTTCAATTTTGGTTTGAACCCGGGTTCTTCGTGAACCCTGCGTTCGCTTATCTTTAGTGCAAAGTGCATGCCATTACGGTTTTAGGACTTTTTGTCACGGGTATTATGTCAAATTTTCAGGAAGGCTGTCAAGGGGGTATAATAAAAAAAGTGGAGAGAGACATCCGAATTTGTGATATTAATTGTAGCTTTATGCATTATTTATTAAATGGATATAGATAAACTTAATGACGAATATGCATAGTATGAAAAGAAACTACAATTGGGCTAAAGTAACCCTTGTTTTGGGGGGGATACTTGGCTTGGGCTGGCTTTCAACTCCCGTGACGGCACGGGATATGGAGATACGTATGGTGGATGAGGACACTACGATCGTGGTGGTTGCTGAGGTGCAACCCGAGTTTAACGGGAATCTGAATCAGTGGATCGGGGAAAACGTGCAGTATCCCCAGGAAGCTTACGAGAAGCAGATTGACGGGCGAGTGTTTATTACCTTTGTGATCGAGAAAGATGGTTCCGTGTTGCGTGCGAGAGTTGCCCGTTCCGCACATCCGCTTTTGGATGCTGAGGCCTTGCGGGTGATTTCGGGGATGCCGAAATGGAAACCGGCCATGTCTGGTGGGAAAGCCGTACGTTTCGAGAAAACTTTACCGATTACGTTTAAATATACCCCGCAGGAAACGGTATTGACTTTTGAAGAGTATTTGAAAAACTTGGAGGAAGAACGAGTGATGCTGGAGAAAGGTGAAAAGATGAATCTGGAAGATATGGCCCGGCGGGTGAATGCTTTTAAAGAGCAATTGGGCGATGATGCCACTTTGCGTAAAATGTTGCTGGAAAAGAGTCAGTCGATCAAGGGACAAATTGATAGTACAGTGAAAGCTCAAACGAAAGTGTTGAAGTTGAAAAAGAATGACGTGAAGGAATTGACGAAGATTTACGAGGATGAGATTGATGCGAAGATCAAGTTAATCGAAAGTCTGGGTACTGATCAGTTTATCAGTTATTTCGTGGAATCGGAACTTGAAATGAGAAAGATCGAGATGGACAAGATGTTGAAGATTAAAGATCTTTTGAAAGATCGTTTCAAATTGTATTTCGAGAATTATATCTTGAGGCCATAGATAAAGAAAGTAAATATTAAACCGGGGTTTATAATCCCGGTTTATTTTTGCCATTATTTTTGTTAAAGGCATGTATCGCTCCGTATTTTTATTATATTTGGAGCAATAATGGGTGAAAAGGATGCCACAGTCGGATAAAAATATTTTAGATCTTGTACATCGGGACAAGAGTGCGGGTATACGGCAGTTATTTGGCCGCTATTACCGGCCTTTGGTGTTGTATGCCGATGAGTATTTGAAAGATCAGGCCGCTGCAGAAGATATCGTGCAGGAATTATTCGTGAAATTGTGGGAGGAGGATTACTTGTTGAAGATAGCAAATACCTCGTTGGGAGCCTATCTTTATTCGGCGGTGAGGAATCGCTGTTATTCTTATATTAGACAGAAGGATGTGTTGCGCAGGACAAAGGAATTAGACCATGTTGATATTCCGGTTGAATGGGTGGCCGACGTGGACGAAGAACGGATTGATCGGGTAATGAAAGAGATGGAAGAGTTACCGGGCAGAACTCGTCAGGTTGTGGAATGTGTTATGTTGCGAAATTTGAAGTACCGGGAAGTGGCAGAAGAACTGGGTATATCAATCAATACCGTGAAATTCTTGTTGAAGGAAGGTACGAAACGTTTACGAGATCGGCTGAAAATTTTAGGGGTGGACGTCTTTTTTTTCTTTTGGGGGCATATCTCTAGAAAGCGTCATTAATTTTTTTATAAAAAAATCGGAAAATCACCTACCCGTTTTTTCTTTTTTCTAGTCTTACTGGTAAAATAGAAAAATATGAGATTACCGGAAGAGATATATGAAATTGTTTTGGCTCGCTTAACGGGAGAAATCAAACCGGAACAGGAGGTTTTGTTTCAGTTATGGTTGAAAGAAAGCGAACAAAATCACCGGGAGTATCGGGAATTTTGTGCTTTGTGGTACAGTGCCCGTTGGGGAAATCAGCGGGAAAATGTAAACAGAAACTCTGGATGGAAACGAATAGTCCAAGTCCGTCAAAAACAAAAGCGTCGTCGCTTGTTCGTACGGATTTCGGTTGCGGCTTCTATTATTTTGACTATAGGAATTTCCTGGTTGTTCTGGCCGCAAGAGAATAGGGTACGGGTGGCAGAACACGAGTCTGTTTGGAATAAAGCCGATGTTACATTGATCCTGTCCTCTGGCGATAAAGTGAGCGTGAAAAATATGCGGGATAACGAGATTCAAGAAAAGGGTGTCGTGATCCGTTCAGATTCTTCTTATCTGGAATACCGGAAGAGCGAAGCGATAACATCGGATGTCATGACGTATAATGAACTGGTCATTCCGAAGTGTGGAGAGTATCGTTTACGTTTGGCGGACGGGAGTTTGGTGATAATGAACTCCGAATCAAGATTACGTTTCCCAGTTGAATTTTCGGGGGCTAAGCGAGAAGTATATTTGGAAGGAGAGGCTTGTTTCGAGGTGGCGAAAGATACGGAGAAACCTTTTATCGTGCACACGGCGAAAGCGGATGTGCGGGTATTGGGAACGGTATTTAATGTTTCAGCTTATTCGGGAGAAATAAATACGAAAGTGACTCTTGTGAACGGGAAAGTACAGGTAAATGCGGGGAGCGTGGAGAAATTATTGATTCCCGATCAGCAATTTGTGTTGAATAACGAGACTTCAGAGATTGTGGTTCGGGAAGTAGATGCCCAAAACTATATTGCCTGGACGGACGGTTTATTTCGTTTTGATGCCATGCCGTTGGGACAATTGATGATTCGATTGGGGCGCTGGTATGATATTACTTACGAATTCAAGGACGTGTCGTTGCAAAACCTGCGATTCACGGGAGGTTTCCGTAAGTATGATGATATTCGCCATATCGTGGGTATGATCGGGGAAATCACAAATGTGGCCTTTAAGGTGGACGGAAATAAAGTGATAATAGATAAAAAGTAGAAAAATGAAAATCGGGTAATGCTACCAACATTACCCGGTTATATCTCCCTTGGGGAAGGGTAGATAATTGTAGAACTTAATAATACAAATGTATGAAAAAAAGTCGAAAGTATCGACCTGTATTGTCAAAAAACAGGTCGTGGAAAATCTGTACGATTATGAGATTAACTTTGTTTATGAGTATTTTTTTCGTGTTTACCTCGTACGGTGGGGTGTTGTCGCAACAGCGGGTAAATATGAATTTAGGTGAGACAACGATCAAAGAGGCGTTGACTGAATTTCAGCGTTTGACGCATAAGATCGTGATTTATAGTGACGACAATTTCGAGGCGGCCCGTAAAGTGATGGCGAATTTCAAAGATGTCGATGTTGAACTATTCTTGAATACTCTTCTGAAAGGGAGCGGGATGACCTATAAGTTGATGGAAGATTATATCCTGATCCTTCCTTCAAAACTCACGGCTGCCGATTCGTTGGGTAAGCTCAAGAGGTACACGATCAAAGGTATCGTGAAAGATTCGAAAGGGGACGTGATTCCGGGGGTAACCGTTTTGATCAAGGGAACGACTGTCGGGGTTGCAACCGGGATTGACGGGAAGTTCGAGTTGACCACAACCGATTCGAGTAAATTGGTTCTTGTATTTTCTTTCGTGGGTATGCAAACCGTGGAGGTGAAGTATTCCGGACAGGCTGCCATCAACGTGACGATGAAAGAAGAGGTAGGCGAGTTGGAAGATGTCGTTGTGACCGGGTATGCCAACGTGAAAAAGTCCAGTTTTACGGGAAACTCTATTCAAGTTTCAAAAGATGAATTGATGAGAGTTTCCAGTCGAAATGTGATCGACGCCTTGCAAGTATTTGATCCCTCGTTGCGAATGATAAAAAACAATATTATGGGTTCCGACCCGAATACCCTGCCTGAGTTTTATGTTCGGGGACAATCGGGAATCGGGGTGATGGAGTTGGATAAAGATTTGTCACAAACCTCATTGCAGAACAATCCGAACGCTCCCATTTTTATCATGGACGGGTTCGAGGTGAGTATAGAAAAAGTGTATGATTTCGATGTCAACCGGATTGCCAGTATGACCATATTAAAAGATGCGGCGGCAACGGCAATTTACGGTTCCCGTGCGGCAAACGGGGTAATCGTGATCGAGACGATCGCGCCGGAAGCAGGTAAGTTGAAAGTGGCTTATAATTTTACGGCTACCGTGACGGCTCCTGACTTGTCTGATTATAACCTGATGAACGCGAGAGAAAAACTGGCCGCCGAAACTGCCGCCGGCTTCTTTACTCCGGGAGAGAATGCCTCTTCTGCCGATAGAAATGCCTTGGAACGGGAACGCTTGTTAAAACAGAGTCGGGTTGATCGTGGCGTGAATACTTATTGGCTTTCCAAGCCTCTGCAAACGGAATTTAATCATAAACACAGCCTGTATATCGATGGAGGATCACAAGATGTACGTGTGGGGATTGATTTGCGGTATGATGCACAGGGTGGGGTAATGAAGGGTTCTTCCCGGGATAAAATCGGGGCCGGCTTCTACGTGGATTACCGTATGAAAAAATTGCAGATAAAGAATTACGTGACCTATAATGAAGTAAAGGCTACGGCCTCTCCTTACGGTAACTTTGCCGATTATGCAAATAAGTTACCTTATGACTTGTATAAAGACGAGAATGGAAATTACGTGAGAACCTTGCAACAAGAGTATGGTAACGGTTGGCATGGTAGCCCCGGTGATTTGAAAAATCCCTTGTATGAGGCAAAAGTATTGTCAAATTACAGTCAGAATGGTTATTATGAATTTGCTGATGAATTAAGTTTGAATTGGTATATCCTAGATAATTTGCAATTGAAAGGACAGTTTAAGGCGATGCAATACGTGTCGGATTCTGAGGACTTTATTGATCCGTTGTCCGGTAAATATGCCGTGAATACTGCGTTACCGGGAGAATTGACTCTTTCCGAAGAGAAGAGGACTCAATTTAGTTCCAATCTGTTCATGAATTACGTGGCATCAATAAATAAGCATCAGATTAATGGTTCGCTGGGGTTGAATACATTGGAGAATATAGCCAAAGGTTCAACGGATTATTATAAAGGATTTCCCTCCGGTCATTTGAATTCCCCGGAATATGCGGCAGAACATGCCAAGAAATCAACTTTCACGGATAATCACACTCGTTTGTTTGGGGCTTTTTTCTCGGTAAACTACACGTATAATGATGTGTATTTGTTTGATGCTTCTTGTCGTTTGGACGGTTCTTCCGAATTTGGGGCCGATAAGAAATACGCACCTTTCTGGTCTTCGGGTGTCGGGATGAATATTCATAATTACGAGTGGATGAAAAAATATCCCGTGTTGAGTAAATTGAAAATAAGAGGTACTTACGGTTCGACGGGTAAAACGAATTTCCCCTCCTATGCGGCCAAGAACAGTTATGACTTGATGGAAGATTGGTATGAGACAGGGAGCGGGGTTATCTTGCGTTATTATGGGAATAAGAACCTGACTTGGGAGAAAACCAACACGGTGGACTTGGGAATTGACCTTGGATTTTTGAATGATGCTTATACTCTGACATTTTCATGGTATAATAAAATGACGAAAGATTTGATTACCAGCGTGACAGTTCCTACTTCCACGGGATTTGCCTCTTATATGGATAATATGGGAGAAGTCCGGAACCGGGGATTTGAATTGGATTTGCGTGCGGAACTTGTGAAACGGAAAGATTGGTTGATTGTATTCTGGGGAAATATGGCCCACAATAAGAATCGTATCATGAAAATTTCGGATGCATTGAAGGCTTATAATGAACGGGTGAATGAGGAGTTTGCGAAATACGAGCAACAGGGATTGGCGAATCAACAAAACGAGAAATATGCGAAACCCGTGTTGCAATACGTGGAAGGAGGTTCCATGACCTCGATCTTCGGAATGCGTTCATTGGGGATTAACCCGGCAGATGGAGAGGAGATTTTTATGCGGGCCAACGGATCGATATCTTATACATGGCAGTCTCAGGACCAGCAAATTATAGGTAACACGGAGCCTAAAGCACAGGGGGCATTCGGTATAAATGCTCAATATAAAAATTTCTCGTTATTCGCGAGTCTCATGTACGAGTTCGGTGGTGACGAGTATAACCAGACTTTGGTGACGAAGGTGGAAAGTGTGGATTTGAAGAATAAGAATGCGGATCGTCGGGTGTTGACCGACCGTTGGCAAAAGCCGGGCGATAAGACGAAATACAAGAAGATACAAGCAAATAACGTGATGACTCGTCCGACTTCGAGATTTGTGCAGAAATACAATAACCTGAAGTTTAATTCTCTTACCGTGTCTTATGATTTCGACCGGGCTTTGCTTCAAAGAATAGGGTTGAGTACGATGAGGGCGCAATTTTCGATGAAGGATGTTTTCAATGTTTCCAGTGTAGAACAAGAACGAGGACTATCCTACCCGTTTGCCCGGACTTTTGATTTTAGTTTGAATATCAGTTTCTAAAAACAGATAGATTATGAGAAAATACAGGTATATAAGCATGGTGTTGTTAGCCGTTATGGGACTGACTTCCTGTAATAAATGGCTGGATGTGAACCCGAAAGACAAGATCGTGGATGAAAGTTTGTTTAGTGACTATCGCGGATTCCGGAATTCGTTGAACGGTATCTATCAGGAAATGGTGTCCCCGGAACTTTACGGGCGGGAATTGAGCTGGGGAATGGCGAGTGCTTTGGGACAAGATTATTCGACGGAAGAATCTGGGGCGGTGTATAAAGAGGTGCAGAAATATAATTTTGAAAATGCCTCTGTAAAAAATGTTACGGCATCTATTTGGACGAAAGCTTATAATATTATTGCCAATTGTAACAAATTGATCGAGGAAATCGAGAAACGGGATTCTTCCTTCTTTCCGGCGGGAGCTTCCGAGAAAGATTTGATTTTGGGAGAAGCCTTGGCAGTTCGGGCCATGTTACATTTTGATATTTTACGGTTGTTTGCTCCCGCACCGGTAACAAATGATACCGGGGAATACATCCCTTACCGTAAAAACTATTCCGTTACTGATGAGCCTAAAGTGACCAATACGCTTGCTTTACAATATATCACGGAAGATTTGTTACGGGCCAAGGATCTTGTTGCGAAGAACGATACGGTTGTCAACCGGGGTATGTTGTTGACGAATCATGACAATCGTTTTATCAATGGTTATTCGGCAGAAGGCGGGTTATTTTTCTGTTCCAGGGGAGTGCGTTTAAATTTCGTTGCGATTACGGGATTGTTGGCCCGGGTGTATTTGTATGCCGGCGATAAGATTAACGCGCAAAAATATTCCGAGTTTATTTATAATCAGTATGCACCGAAAACCGGGGAGACCCGCCCGTGGAGTTTCACCAGTTCTAGCGATGTTTATCCGGCAAAGCAGGAGGATAGTTCGGTGAAATTGATAGAAGACTTGTTATTTGCCCTGTATGACAATCGTCTGGCGAGTAAAGTTGCCGATTATCAAACAAGTAATTATACCTCTCTCTACCTGAATGGCCTGAAAGATTTGTTCACTCAGGAATTGGATCAAGATGATTATCGGGGTAATCTGATCATTTCCAGCAGTAACAAGGAAACCTGTGTCAAATGGTTTGATTTAGGGACGACTACCGCCAATAATCAACGGCAGTACAAGTTTGTACCGATGATTCGGTTGAGCGAGATTTATTATATACTCAGCGAGTGTTATGCTGCGAACGGATTCCCGGAAGATGCCGAGCGGGTGTTGAAAGAAGTTCGTTTTGCCCGGGATGCTAAAAGAGTGGTGACAGGCGCCCCTTCCGAGGAATTCACGAAAGCTTTGATCTGGGAGGCCCGGAAGGAGTTTTTGACCGAGGGACAGACATTCTTTATGTTCAAGCGTTTGAATCGTTCGGTGACTTTGGGGAACCGGGTTATTCCAACTTCGTTCGTGTTGCCGAGACCGGATTCGGAAGACATTTATTAATGTAAAAAATGGAGATTATGAAATATTTTATCTATCTGGTGTTAATCGGTTTCTGTTTTCAGTCTTGTGAGAAACAGAATATAAAGCCTTATGGAAATGACCACTACGTGCAGTTCACTAAATTATATACGGATACATTAAATTGCTCGTTCTTCTTTTACGTGGATGATCAGGTTGATATCCCGTTGGAAATAAAACTAATAGGCGATGTCTTCACGGAAGATACCCCTCTTTCGTTGCTCGTGAACGAGCGGGAGACGACGGCTCCGGCTGCATTATTTGATTTACCCGAAACATTTACTTTTTCCAAGGGACAAATAAAAGATACTGTTTATTTGCGATTGAATCGGGCGGGTATTGTTGAAGGAGATAAAACCGTTTATTCATTGGTCGTTGACATTATAAATAACGATCATATTCTGGTCGGGGAACCCAATTATTCCCGGCGGGTGTTGATGGTTTCGAATGTCGTGACAAAACCGGACTGGTGGAATGCCGAAACGGAGAAAGCCTTGGGGAAATACACGTTGAAAAAGTTTACGAAATTCAAAGAAGTTACTCAAGTAGGTGATTTGACGGGATGGACGTGGAATGCGAAACGGATTATCGCCTTGGAGTTCAAAAACTACCTGAGAAAATACGAGCCGGAGTACACGGATGAGGATGGGTCTATTATGTGGAAAAATCTTCCGGTAATGGGTTCGTGACCGTGGAACGAGAATAATTTGTTGAATGTAAAATAAAGATCCATGAAATTGAAAATATACATTTTATTTCTTTGTAGCTTATTTTTATACTCTTGCTACGAGGATAAAGGGAATTATGCTTATGCCTCAATAGATGAAGTTGATATCAGTTTTGATCTGGCATCTTATTCCGTGCCGATCGGGGAGGATATTGAAATCAAACCGACGTTAATGTTCAAGAATCCTGCTGATTCCGTAAATTTTAGCTACGAATGGCGGATTGGTGGAGAACCTTATTCCACGGAACGCAATTTGAAATATACCGGGGAAGTTCTGGGGACGAATTTCGTGATGTTTTCCGTGATCAACAATCGGACGAAAGTGCGGACGATTCAAGAGATTATCGTGCAGGTCAGTTCTCCTTACAATATTGCTTTTGCTCCGAGCTGGTTTGTCTTGTCGAACGATGGAGGAAAATCCGTTCTACACATGATTACCTCAAAATATGTAGATGGAGAATACCAGTATGTCGATCGGCGGGATATTTATAATAATCACGGGGAAGAATTGGGTTCCGATCCGGTGAAATTAGTGTATCATGCTCCTAGTGGGAGTTACGAGTTGTTGGTTATTCAGCGGGGAGGCCAAAAATCCGTGGAGTTGGATGTGAATTCAATGAGTCGGGTAATACGGAATGACGAAGAATTCTTTAACGAACAACCCCCTGTCGGTTTTGTCCCGAAAGATGCTTATTATGGAATGTATGCGGATGTACTTCTGGGAGAGGATGGGAATTTGTATTCCCGAGCGATAGCCAATTACGGCCAGTTACATCAAGATCCTTTTAACAATAACCCGATGTTGCTGGACCCGACGAAAGATTCCTGGATCGGGCAAATAGTGTCGACCCCGGCTTTTGCTAACGAGGTGTTGTTGTACGATGAGTTGAACAACCGGCTGTTGTGTTTGGGTACCGATTTTCGCAGTGGTGGCGACGTGCAGGAGATGCCCACCGTTTCTTATCCCGCGGCGTACACCCCGTTGAATGATATGGGGAACAAGGAACTCGTTCATTTGAGTGTTGGCGAGCCGATGATGAATTTTAATATGATCGTGAAGAATCCGGATGACGGGAAATATTATTTCCAACGTTTTATGTTGATGTACATGGCTTACAATAATACGTTCATGTTGATCGTTGGGCAAAATCATAAAGAGTTGAAGTGTAGCAGTTATTTTACCTCGCAAACGCAAATGGCGATATTCCGGACAGGAAAATATATTTTCTTCTCCGGGGGAGCGTCCAATAATCAACTTTATCGGTATGATACAAGTACGGATATTACCGTCCTCGTGAAAGAGTTTGAGGATCAATCTATTCAATTACTTCGCCTGCCTAATGTTATGCAAGACGAATCCACGCTGGGTGTGGTTTTTACGAATGGCGATGTGGTATCCTTGAATATGTCTTCTGCTAATATAAATGCCAATATTTACGAGGAACTTTTCCGCTATAATTTCGGGAAAGTGGTTGATGTCGTGGCTAAATAGATGAGCGCGTAAAGTTTATAATGTTTGTAGATCCTTGGGGCCGGTTACGGGAGCGAAAACTCCCGTAACTACACCCCGCTTATGCCTTGTTTGGGAAGGAAAAGAAAAATTATTGTTCGGTTCTTATTTATATTTAAATCACATAAATGTATGAAAAACAAATTATTATTGTTGTTATTTCTCGTGCTTATTCCTTTTATGGGGGAGGCGAGAAATAAAAAGAAAACACAGGCTCCGGAAGTGAAGAAAGAGACGGCCTATCAGAAATTCTTTAAAGGGAAAAAGTGTGAAACCCGCAAGGGGCTTTTCACCCTTCACAAAATGGACGGGAAGGTTTATTTCGAAATCCCGTTGACATTGATGGAACGGGATATGTTGTTAGGTTCCACCGTGAGCGAGATTACTGATAACCAGTTTGCTAACGTGGGCGAGAAACCTTTCTACCCGCAACATATCAGGTTTACCCGGTCGGACTCAACCGTGAACCTTTGCTTGGTTAATACGGACTATGTTTCGGAAGACCCTTTGCTGGCCGATCGTATCCGGGTGAGCAAGAAACCGGCGATCATGCAACGTTTCCCGGTGAAAGTGACCTCGGATGACAGTACGACCGTGGTGATTGACATGACGGATTTCCTGTTGGAAGATCGGGAACAGATGAACCCGTTCTCTCCTTATGCCATCGCGTTAGGTAAAAGGTGGGTCGAGAAAGAATTCAAGAAAGCGAATTCTTTTATCGGGGAGATCAAAGCTTTTGAGGATAACGTGAGCGTTCGTTCCTCGTTGACTTACGTGGTAAGTTTGCGTGATCAGGAATATTATTATTTGTATAAAATACCTTTTACCGCGGTGATGACCCGTAGTTTCGTGTTGCTCCCGGAGATTAGCGAGGCCATGCGTCCGAGAATCGCTGATCCGCGCATGAATATCTTTTTCCAACAGAAATCGGAGTTCTCCAACCAACCGAGGGGAATGCTTCCTCTTTTTTATGCCAATCGTTGGCGAGTGGAGCCTTCCGACGAGGTAAAATATCGCAACGGGGAACTCGTGGAGCCGAAAAAGCCGATCGTGTTCTACGTGGATAATGCTTTCCCAGAAACATGGAGAAAATATATAAAAGCCGGGATCGAGGAGTGGAATGCGGCTTTCGAGAAGATCGGTCTCAAAAATGTTGTGCGGGCAGTCGATTTCCCGACAGATGACCCGGAATTTGATCCGGATAACCTGAAATATTCCTGTGTGCGTTATTCCCCTTCCTGGGTGGCAAATGCCATGGGCCCGTCGTGGACAGACCCGAGAACCGGGGAAATCGTGAACGCCTCGGTGTATGTTTATCACAATATGTTACAGTTGGTACAGAACTGGCGTTTCCTTCACACGGCTCAAGCGGATGCCGATGTGCGCACTGTCACCCTGCCGGAAGAGATTATTGGTGATTGTGTGCGTTACGTGATCGCTCACGAGGTAGGCCATTGCTTGGGTTTCATGCACAACATGGCTTCTTCGGCCGCAATACCGGTGGATTCGTTGCGTTCCCCGTCATTCACGCAAAAGTATGGAACAACCCATTCGATTATGGATTACGCTCGTAACAATTACGTGGCACAACCCGGTGATAAAGAACGAGGCGTGAAACTGACTCCTCCCCGTTTGGGCGTGTTCGACTATTTTGCTATCAAGTGGTTGTATACCCCTCTGCTGGATGCGACTTCCTCGAAAGAAGAAGTTCCCACGCTTGACCGTTGGGTGAGCGAGCGGTCGGGTGATCCCGTGTATCGTTACGGGAAACAGCAGTTACGGGGTCATATTGACCCGACTTCCTACGAGGAGGATTTGGGGGATGATGCCATGAAGGCTGCCGATTACGGGATTAAAAACTTGAAGTACATACTTTCCAATCTTAACGACTGGGTAGGTGAAGAAGACCGGGACTACGCTTTCCGCAAGCAAATCTATAATGAAATTCTTTACCAGTACATGCGTTATCTCAATCACGTGATCGCCAATATCGGCGGAATATATCTTAATGAACGTTACGAGGGGGATGAGCGTCTTGCTTATCAGGCGGTTGAACGGGAGAGGCAGCAACGGGCGACGCGATTCATCTTGGAGCAATTGAACGATATGTCCTGGCTTGACAACGAGGAGTTGTTGAAAGGATTTGAGTTGCGTGGGAATATTTCCACGAATGTCGAGGATGCCGTCTTTAAAGGTTTGATGGGACGGATGCGGATGATCGGGATCTGTGCCGACAAGGCGGGAAAAGATGCCTATACCCGGTCCGATTTCTTGACAGACGTGGCCAATCACGTGTGGAAACCTACCCGTCAGGGACGCACCTTGACAAACGTGGAAAAGAAATTGCAAACCCGTTTTTTATCACATCTGGTACTGACGGCCGGGATTGCCAATAAAACGATGTCCGGCGGCACTTTAGGAATTACCCTTGAAGAGGGGATGATCGAGATTCCCGAGTGTATCAAGGCACAGAGTCGAGCATTCTACGGTGAATTGCCTGAAGAAGTGATGGGTGTGTTCACGAACCGGAAAAATGATTATCAGGCAGTCCGTGAAGCGATCCCGGCGGAACAAATGGGATTCGGGTTTAACGTCTATCTCACGGACGTGATGGAGCCGATGGATCATATCTATTACGAGAAATTGAAACAAGCTCAAGCTTTGATCCAGGGTAAAGTTTCTACCGGTTCTACCGATACGAGAAATCATTACAAGCTATTACTCTACAAAATTAATCAGGCGTTAAATAATTAATATCGGGAAAACATGAAAAGTATATTATACTACTTGTTGCCATTACTTTTCTTCTTGTGTTTCGGCAGCCACGAGGGATATGCCCGAAAGAAGAAAGTAAAGGAAACGCAAACGCTAAAAGAAACCTTAACTCCTTACCAGAAGTTGTTCAAGGGGAAGCGTGTTTCTACCTCCAAAGGATTGATGACCGTCCACATTGTAGATGGGAAAGCGTACGTGGAATTTCCCGTGAACTTGTTGGGAAAAGATTTGATGTATTCCACTTCTATCGAGGATATTTGTGACAACGGGGAAGGTATTGTCGGGCAATTCTCGGATGATGGTTGCGTGTTTCGTTTCACGAAAAACGATTCGGTTGTTTATGCCCGCATGGTTGTTGTCAGCGAACCGGTCAACGAAACCGGAAATCCGAACATGACCGCTGCTATTGAGAAATCGAAGATGCCTGGAATTCAGTCGATATACAAGATTGAAGCTTATACCCCGGATAGTAGTGCGATAGTACTTGATATGACCAAATTTTTTCTCGAACACTTCTCTTATGCCAGCCCTTTTCCCGGGATGGCGGGAAATTCCATGTTGGGATTTATTAGTCGGGTTCACAAGCCGGATGTAGCAAATTCCCGCCTGAGGGGTATCCGGGCGTATCCTTCAACCGTCATGGCAACCTGCGAGTTGCTCTACAAAGTAGATTATTACATGATGGGACGTATGAACCAGCAGAACATCCCCGTGACCTTGACGGTCAACCGGATGCTCTCCGTGTTGCCCGAGTCGCCCATGATGCCTCGTATCGCAGACCCCAGAATCGGGGTGGCGTTTATGGAAAAGTCCGGGATCGAGGGTTCTTTTAAGGGGTTGTCACCAGTTTATTATACGAAACGATGGCGTCTGGAACCCTCCGATAACGATGCTTATGCTCGAGGGGAAAAAGTAGAACCTAAGAAACCTATCGTGATTTACATGGATAGTCTCGTACCCCCGGCATGGAAATCGTACGTGCGGGAGGGAATCGAGGCTTGGAATACGGCTTTTGCCGAGATCGGGTTCAAAAATGTTATTCGGGTGTTGGATTTCCCGAAAGATGATCCCGATTTCAATGCGAATGACATTGCTCATTCTGTCGTGCGTTATTCTCCCTCCTGGTCTTATATGCCGCAGAATTCTTTGCTCGTGGACCCTCGTTCGGGTGAGATACTGAATGCTTCTATTTACATTCATAACAATTCCGTTTCGGTCATGCAGCGGGAGCGAATCCTTGCTACTATGGGTGCCGATCCTTCCGTGAGACGAACCCAGTTGTCTGACAATCAGGCAGGAGAATTGATCCGTGCTGCCATGATACAATATATGGGAATGAACCTGGGATTGTTACCGAATTTTGCGGCCTCGAATGCTTATCCTGTCGATTCGTTACGTTCGGTTTCCTTTACGCGAGAACACGGGTTGACGGCTTCCATTATGGACCAGATGCAATATAATTATGTTGCGCAACCGGAAGACGTGGAGAAAGGCGTGCTACTCGTGCCTGATGCAGTGGGACCTTATGATCGTTACGCTATACGCTGGCTCTATCAACCGATCCCTGATGCTCGTTCTTCCAGAGAAGAGATTCCCGTGCTTGATTGCTGGATTGACGAGAAGGCGGGTGATCCTGTTTATCGTTATGCGTTGAAACAATATCCCATGTTTGCTTATGATCCTTCTGTCCTGACCGGGGACTTGGGAAATGATCCGGTCAAGAGTTTCGAGTATTTCAAGAAGAATCTAAAACGATTCGTGGAGGGTTTCTACGATTGGTACTCCGAGGGGGACAAGGATATGTCCTACCGGGCTTTGCTTCTCGGGCGTATCGGGTTTATGTTCAACGGGAAATTGGATAACGTCCTGAGTCATGTGGGTGGTATTTATATGGATGAAGTGAAAGTGGGTGACGGGCGTCCGGCTTTTCAGGTGGTTCCTCGTGAACAACAGCGAGAAATTGTGCGTTATGTCATAGCGCAAGCCAAAGACATTGATTGGTTACGGGATCCCCGGCTTCTGCAAAAATTTGATGTCGGCATGGAAACCAAGGTAACCCGTACGGCTATTATGGGTGCCCTGTTGGGAAGAATCAGTCGTCTTGCTCTTTGCGTGGAGAAAGATCCGGATGCTTATTCTCCCGAGGAGCTAGTGGATGATGTATACCGGGAAATCTGGAAGGGCACTATTGCCGGGCGTTCCCTGACAAAGGAGGAAATTATGCTGCAACAAGGTTTGTTGGGTTCGATTGCCGTGACATCGCAGGCGGGCTCTTCGGCAGGAACTTTCGAGAGCGTGCGAAAGATTACCGCCGATGGGACACCTATGCATGCAGTGTGCGGTACGGGGAAAGCGCATGATCACTTTTACGGATTCTACCCCACCATGACAAAAATAGAGGCTAACCGTTATTCCACGGCCCCTCTTTTTTATAGTATGCTCCTTAAGACCAGGGATTTGATCCGGGGAGCTCTGCCTCGTGCCACGGGAGAGACAAAAAGACATTACGAGTTTATGCTTTACAAGATAAACAAGATGTTGAAATAGTTGAGAATTGCGTTTCCGTTGTGTCCCCGAAAGCTACAATCGTGGCTTTCGGGGACTTTTTTATTTGCGAGAATATCGTGTCCCGTTTTCGTCACTTTGTCAGGTCAATTGTAACTAAGTGTCAATAACGGACGTATATCACGGGTTGGTACAATGTTTGTATCAACCCTTTTTGATAATGTTAAAAATCAAAACAGTATGGCCTATATAGATTACTATAAAATTTTAGGAGTTGACAAAAGTGCTTCACAAGATGATATCAGGAAGGCTTTTAAGAAATTGGCCAGAAAGTATCACCCGGACCTGAATCCGGATGATCCGAATGCCAAACAACGTTTCCAAGAGATAAACGAGGCGAACGAGGTATTGGGTGATCCGGAGAAGCGAAAGAAGTATGACCAATACGGCGAGAACTGGAAACATGCGGACGAGTTCGAAGCCCAGAAACAACGTTACCAACAGCAAGGTGGTGGCGGATTCGGTGATGGAGGTGGGGCTTACTGGTCTTCGGGAGGCGGATTCTCCGGTATGGGAGGTGACGGGGAATTCTCGGATTTCTTCGAATCCTTGTTCGGTTCGCGGAGAGGCGGTGGACGGGCTGCCGGGTTCCGGGGACAGGATTATAATGCCGAGTTGCATCTTTCATTCCAGGATGCGGCCAAAACCCACAAGCAAGTGTTGACCGTGAACGGCAAGAATATCCGAATCACGGTCCCGGCCGGTGTTGCCGACGGACAGACGATCAAGCTGAAAGGACAGGGTGGCCCCGGGGTGAACGGTGGACCCGCCGGGGATTTATATATCACGTTTATTATTGCCGAGGATCCGGTATTCAAACGTTTGGGGAATGATTTGTACGTGACAGCTCCCTTGAACCTGTACACGGCAGTCCTCGGTGGAGAGCAGGTGGTCACGACGATGGACGGGAAGGTAAAGTTGAAGGTGAAACCGGGAACGCAGAACGGTGCGAAGGTAAGGTTGAAGGGGAAAGGTTTTCCCGTTTACAAGGAAGAGGGAAAGTTCGGTGATCTGATCGTGACTTACTCGGTGGAGATTCCGACGACGTTGACGGAAAAGCAGAAAGAGTTGTTCCGGGAATTACAGAATCTTAATTAAGGAGAAGAGTTATGGAAACAGATTTGATTATAGTCAGGGAATACTGTCAGAAAAGTCACGTGGATCCCTCGTTCATACTCTCGCTGGAAGAGGATGGTTTGATTGATATCCGGGTGGTCGATGGCGAACGCTATTTGCTTGAATCGCAATTACACGATTTGGAACGATTTATTCGTTGGCACGAGGATTTGTCCGTGAATATCGAGGGAATCGGTGTCATTCACGAGTTGATGGGACGTTTACACGAAATGCAGCATGAATTAAATCAATTACGCCGGGAAGTTCGGGTGTTCCGCTCGAATCATTTCGGGCATTGGGAAGAATGAGGTGAAAGTAGGTATTCTCGCATGAATACTCCCTACCCCCTTCTTTTACAGAAGGGGGTAGGGAGGTAAAATATCATTACCTTCCTCTTCGTCTTATCCAGATAAAGATGGCAAAGAATACGAGGATCATGGAGAGTCCCCCGATGAGTCCGAATTTCGTGACTTTCATGCCTGACTCTCCGACATAAACTTTGTTGTCGGGAGGTGTCGGGCGGCGGATGTCAATGGGAACTTCTTCATTCGACAGCCAGAAAAAAGTCCCGAGAATGAAGGAATAGTTCGCAGCCCGGATTCCTTTTCTTCTCATCTCGACTTCCGAGTTACTAAGGCAATCGGCATCACCGATGATGATAATACGTTGTTCTTTATTGTTGATATCTCTTCGTAAGGCGAGGGCCGTTGTGAATATTTCCTCCGTCTCGCCTTTGGCCGGGTTCATACGAACCGTGTCGTCGATGAAATTAGTCGTCTCGATTTCGTTCCAGCAGCCGACGGTATCCGTTTTGAATAGGGGAATAACTTCGAATCCTTTATCCGTTGTGTAATTTAGTCCCGTACATCCGGGTGTGGTGAACGAATAGTCATGTTTCCGCATATCTTCCAGAAGATATGAAAGTTCTCCGGCCTCCTTGGTGACGAAAGAAACAATTAAATCCGGGGAGAAGTTCTCTGACGGTTTTACTAAACAACCCGGCATAAACTGTATTCCCAGTTGTTCCGTTAACGGGTTCATCAATGCTTGGCGTTTGGGTTCGCCCGCGATGATTAGATTACCTCCTTTGGCAATGTAGGTGTTCAAGGTGTTCATCTCTTCTGGCGTGAATGGTGATCGAACATCAGCAATAAGCAGGATCGTGATGTTAGACGGTATTTCATGTTGTAAGTCTACTTCTGCGATATCAAAACCTTGATTAATTAAAGCATACCGGAAAGGTTTGTCTTGCGAGAAGTGTTTGTAATCCCGATCTCCCTCCCGCGTGCAATTTCGTTCTCCGTGTCCTTTAACGAAACCAACGATAGGTAGCTCCATGACCAGGCGTTTGAAAGCCGCGGATATTTCTGATTCTTTAGGGAACGGATTCATGAAATCATCGTATACTCGCAAGAATGTTTTTTCCCCGTTTTCTCGCTCTAACAAACGTACAAAACGATTATTCTCGCTGCTTAAGTCGATCGTGGCACGAATTTCTTCGGGTGTTTTTATCTTGTTGGTGTCCATGTCGATTGTTTTGGCAATTTTTTTCATTTGCTCACGCATCGTCATTCCCGGATAACGGAGAGAAAGAGATCGACTGGTCACGGTATCGTAATAGTAGACATATTTCATGTCAATTTCCGGTTTGAAACGTCGGTACATTTTAAATCGATTCATGTCACTTTTGACAGAGCGCGGGAGCCCGTAATACATGAAGCCGTCAAGAATGTTCACGTAGGTCGTTATGGTGAGACCTCCTTCCATCTTTTTGATAATATCCTGACTGTTCATGGTTAAGGTTCTTTGTTTCGTTCGGGTAGCATCGTAAAAACTCATTAATTTTGGGCGGGAACTGAAATAACCGAGTACGATGGCGATCAGGAATACCCCGATGTATCTGCCCCAGGCGATCGTCCAGCTGGTTTTCTGGCGGATCACTTGGAGGCGTAGGATGGTGAGCGTTAGGAAAAGCGTGATAACGATAAGGAAGTAAAGTATATCCTCGCTACATATTAACCCGTTAACGAATTCATCGACCCTGCCGTTGATGGACAACCAGTAGGTGATCTCTCTTACGAACTCGATATCTTGCCACATACCACGAACTAGACTGAGTGCCGCTAAAATAGCGAGTGTACCCATTGCAGAGACAACCTGGTAGGAAGTTAAGCTTGACATGAAAAGACCGATAGAAGCGTAAGCGCAAATCAGCAAGTAAAGTCCTAGCAGCCCGGACAAGACAACCGTAAAATCGAATGCTTTAATTGTGCAGGCGGAATAGAGTACGTAAATGGCCAGTATCCCGATAAGTACCAAGCCATAAACGAGCATGGCAAAATATTTTCCCAGAACAATTTCTTTATTGGTAACGGGAGAAGAATATAATAGCTTGATGGAGCCGCTACTTAATTCTCGGCTCATTAATCCCATGGTTAATAGCGGTATATAAAGATACAGGTATTGCTGGATGTGGGTGAATAACCCGTAATCTCCTCCGAACGTGAACAGGGTAAGATTTCCGACCTCGTATTCCAGGGCTTGACTTCTTACCGACATGCCAAATGTTCCCGTGAATAAAATGCTGGCTTGGAAAGTGAATACGATGAGGATAAGCCACGCTACCGGCGAATAGAATAAGGTTTGTAATTCTGTTTTCGCTATTTTAAATATCATGTTCATATCTTGGTGATTTACGTTATTTTTTAGATAATTCCGCGAATACGGTGTCCATGGAACTCTTTTCTAGGTTGATCTCGTTTAAGCGCCAGCCTTTGGCGACACTTGTTTCGACGATACGTTCCGCTATCTCGGGAGTATCGTTGAATCTCAGTCGGTAGCGAGAGCCACCAAGTTCGTCAACTCCCGTGATCCCGGGAATAACACGTAATTCCTCCGCGCCGGGATTCGCCATGAGCGAGACGAGTAGGGAATTCGGTTCGATATAATTATCAAATTCATCCACGGAACCCGAAAAAACAAGGCTCCCTTGTTCAATCATGTAGATATGATCGCATGTAGCTTGTACTTCCGTCAGGATGTGGGTAGATAGGATCACGGTACGTTCTTGCGCGATCTCTTTGATCAGGTGGCGGATTTCCACGATTTGGTTCGGATCCAGACCATTTGTCGGCTCGTCGAACACGACGAAATCGGGATTGTGAATAATGGCTTGGGCTATCCCTAGGCGTTGCTGGTATCCTCCCGAGAGATTACGGATCAGGCGTTTCTTGAAATGCGATATCCCGCAACGGACAGTCACCTCGTCAACCGCCTTGCTCACGTCATTTTTAGGCACGTAGCGTAAGTTCGCACAATGTACCAGGTATTCTTCCACGGTTAAGTCCGGGTGGAGGGGAGGTATCTGGGGTAGAAAACCGATGTGGCGTTTGGCCTGAACCGGATCTTTTCTCATGTCGATCCCTTTGATTGAAACACTTCCTTCCGTTTGTTTGAGGACACCACAGATGATATTCATCGTGGTGGACTTACCGGCCCCGTTGGAACCGAGTAAACCGTAAATGCCATTTTTGTCGATTTCAAAATTGATATCCCGGATCGCCCACTGTACACTGTAGCGGTGGGACAGGTTTTCGATTTTTAGGATAGATTCTTTCATACAATGTAATTTTTTGTTCATACAATTCTTTCGCTAATTAGCTTTTACAAAAAGGTGTTGGTCTCATCCCCTTCCCAACACCTCTTTCTTGATTGATTTTACAGTTTCTTGTTGTTGATATCCCGAAGCTTTAGTTCTAGCTTTTTGTACACCTGAGGATCATCATTCCCAAGTTCTTTCTGGCTGGCAATCGCTTTTTCCAAAATGATTTTAGCATCTTTGAAATTCCCGATTCTGGCCAACAAGTCGGCAGCCGGAACGGCAACACGATCGTTAAAACGATTCATGTTGAAAGCATAGCTGATCCATTGGGTACATAATTCTTTTGTTTTCTTGTCCGAAGGCGAGAGTTTCCAGAAATAATGTGTCCAGTAGATGATGTTGTGAGCGGTCACGTTGCCCGCATTGAAAAGGAATGATGCAAAGAGTTTTACTTGTCCTTTTACCCCTCCTGCTTCTTTTATCAGTTTTAGGGTGTTATTATTGTCTTCTTTTATCAACGAGTCGACATGATTTTCACGGATAAGTTTATCCATGTAAGTTGTTAAAGCGTCCCTGAACCCGTCTTCATTGGTTCTGTTTTTAGTCCAATAGCATAATTTGATGTATTCCGGGGTGGCGAAGAATATCCCTCGTCCTCGTTGTATATTTAAATCCCCGTCCAGTAATCTTCCCGTGTAATTATTGAATTTTTCTTTTAATTCCAGCAATTCGTTGAACCATTCGAGATTTCCTTCCGCTATACTTTTTTCCAAAAAGGTTGTGAGGTCGTACTGAACGGGAAAAACAATATTGAAAGAATATCTCCCGACAAATTCTTTATCTGTATATTTCTCCCCGTGACTGAATTTCACGATTTCTTCCACGAGACGAGTCATGAGTTCCTTGTCGTATAGGGAGATTTCATCAATTAACTTGTTATCCACGTCAATTAATTCTTTCGTGGGAAGGGATTTTAAGTAAAGATTTAAGGCCGCGGGTTTGTTCTTTTCATTGGCAGAAGTGTAATAGTCGTAAAGTAATTCCCTGTCGGCCGTTCCGTTTTTGATTGCGGCCATCATGTTATCAATTCCCCCGTGACGGGCGTCCATCGAAATCATTTTAGCTTCCGAGATAAAGCCATCGACATCTTTGGCTCCCACTATTTTGTGAATCACTTTCCCGTTCCCGTCGATGAAAAAGAAGGTGGGGTATCCTGTCACGGGATAGGTCTTCACAAACTCTTTCCCGGCCGGACTCTCGGCGTCCATTTTGAAGTTAATGAAAAGGGGATTATAGAAATCCCCCAGTTTTTCCTGTGGAAATACAGTTTCCGACACGTGTTTGCAGGGACCACACCATTTGGTGTAGACATCCACGAAGATTGTCTTGTTTCCAGCCTTGGCCTTAGCCAGGATTTCATCCCACGTCCCCGATTCAAATTTTACTCCTTGTGCGTGGCTTGTCATGCAAGCGATAAATACACATACGAATGATAATACGATTTTCTTCATAATTTATTATTTCAATTGAATATTGAGAACTACCTCCCCTAACCCCTCCTTACACAGGAGGGGAAACCGATTGGTGATCAACCCTCCTCCTGTGTAAGGGGAGAGTTGGAGGGGGTAATCGTTTTTTACAAAAAGAACTTTTTCAGTGACCTCATAAACAGAGGAGGTGTTGGCAACTTTTCCCGGTACGAGGAAAAAATGTTACAGTTTACCATTATTGATATCCCGTAATTTCAATTCGAGTTTTTTATAAACTTTCTGATCCTCGTTTTTAAGCTCTTTCTGGCTGGCAATCGCTTTTTCTAAAATGATTTTGGCATCTTTGAAATTTCCGATTCTGGCCAATAAGTCGGCGGCCGGGACGGCAACTTTATCATTAAAACGATTCACGTTAAAGGCATATTTAATCCATTTGCCGCATAATTCTTTAGTTTTCTTGTCCGAAGGCGAGAGTTTCCAGAAATAGTCAGTCCAGGCGATAATATTATGAGCCGTGACGTTACCGGCTTCAAAGATTCCTTGTGCGAAAAATTGCATTTGACCTTTTAGCCCCTCCTTTTTGATCATATCCAGAACTTGATTGTTGTCTTCTTTTATTAAAGAATCAACGGGGTTCTCGGCGATCAGTTTGTCCATGTAGGGTACGAGCATGCTTTTGAATTCATCTTCATTTACTTTGTTCCGGGTCCAATAGCAAAGTTTATTGTACTCCGGAGTGGCAAAGAATAGTCCTCTCCCTTGAATAATCCTGAGATCGCCATCCAGTAATTTGCCTCCCCTGTAGACTCGGCCTCCGTAATTGGCAAATCTTTCTTTTAGTTGTAGTAATTCGTTGAACCATTCCCAGTTACCTTCTTGAATACTTGTGCGGAGGAACGTGGTAATATCATATTGAACGGGAAAAACGATACAAAAAGCAAATTTTTCGGCATATTTCCCATTGGAGAACCGACCGTCATTACTAGCTTTCACGATCTCATCAACAAGTCTTGTCATTAATTCTTTGTCGTAAAGAGACATTTCTTCAATGAGTTTGTTGTTTTCATCAATTAATTCTTCTGTCGGGAGTGCTTTCAGGTAAAGATTCAATGCTTCCGGTTTGTTTTTCTTGTTAGCGGACTGGTAATAATCATACAGTAATTCCCTGTCGGCCGTGCCGTTTTTGATTGTGACCATCATGTTGTCAATCCCCCCGTGACGGGCGTACATCGAAATCATTTTAGCTTCCGAGATAAAGCCGTCGACATCTTTGGCTCCCACTATTTTGTGAATCACCTTTCCGTTTCCGTCGATGAAAAAGAAGGTGGGATATCCAGTCACGGGATAGGCCTTCACGAATTCTTTTCCGGCTGGGCTCTCTGCATCCATTTTGAAGTTAATGAAAAGGGGATTATAGAAATCACCCAGTTTTTCCTGTGGAAATACAGTTTCCGACACGTGTTTGCAGGGGCCACACCATTTGGTGTAGACATCCACGAAGATTGTCTTGTTTTCAGCCTTGGCCTTAGCCAGGATTTCATTCCACGTGCCCGATTCAAATTTTACTCCTTGTGCGTGGCTTGCCACGCAAGCCACGAGTACACATACAAATGATAATACAATTTTTTTCATGATTTATTATTTATAGTTGAACATCTTATCGTCCTGTGAAAGCATAGTCGGATTTCCATGCCGAACGTTCCGGGCTGTTATTCAAAATCCAACGCATTCTTTGAGCCTGTTGCTGGCTGACGGAACGGTGAACCCCGACAGGATCATCCATGATATTCTCTGCCAGGAAGAAGCAATCCCCGACAAGCTTGTATGCTGTTTGGTTTTTGTTGTATCCTTCATTGTCATTTCCGTAATATTTATGCGTGTCTGAACAATAATCCTGAGGTTTGGCACTACTTGAAGCACCCCATGTCGGGAGTAATCCCAGATAATAACCGAAGCCGTTTACCAGTTCGTTTTCATTCTTTTCCCCGAAAGAACGTACCATCGTCTGTATTGATTGCAGTTTATACAGGATTCCGACTTCGTTGGGAACCGGGGTCCAGTTTTCTGGTAAAGAAGATAAAGTTAATCCTTCCGGGATTTTTGCCGGATCTGCCTCGGTGGCGATATACCTAGGAATACACGTTCTGGAAATAGTATAAAAGAATTTGTCATATTCATTTTCCCGATCCGAAATCAGCCACACGTTTAAATACTTGTCGTATGGCCATAATGCTTTTTGATCTTTAATAAAGGTTTTGTATTGATCTTTTGCAGCATCGGTAACCTTTTCCACGTAAATCCGGTTGATGCCCGGTTCCTGTAATTTGTTCTTGTAAGGATCATAAACAGCGGCTTTGAAACGAATTTTAGTGTCGACTCCCATGGCATTTGTACTGACATTTCCAGAGAACGTATTATTTATTTTGTCTATAAGCAGGTGAATCCTTTCCATGGGGATTTCGCCACCATATCCTGCTATATCCTGGTTGGATTGAATCAAATGGAATATTACCGGGATCGTGATCTCCGTGTAAGTGTCTGAAACGGATGGGTCACTGATCGTGAATGTTACCGTGTTTGAGGTGAGATCGGCTCCTTTGATTTTTGCGTGCACGTTGATTTCTTTCCCGATCAGGGATTTGTCGGAAGTCGAAAATACTTTGGGTAGAGTTTCACCCGTTGAGGTGTAATACTCTATTTGGGAATGATCTACCCGGCTGTCTTGTACGGTAAAACCGTCTTTTGTCGTGAGTAACGGGTTGAACTCAAGTTGTGCTTTCCCGTTTGCCAATAATTGGTAGTGACTGGTGCGTAGTTTTATATCTTTGATGTGATCCATGTCAACCAGTCCCATTTCCAGAACTTCGTCTTTATCCGGGGTACAGGATATGATGCATCCGATAAAGATTGCCACGAGAGTGTATAGAATTCTTTTCATGTTTTTTTTATTTAGAAGTTAAAGACTGATCTCTTCCCAACCCGGATTTTGAACCATGTTCTTGTTCACCTTCATTTCGCTTTGTGGGATGGGGAAACAATACCGATAGTCGTCCGGTTCAAGTACATACAGTGTTCCGTTAATAACTCTTTCCATCCGTGTCCCGGTACGTTTCATATCCAACCACCATATGTCTTGTTCGTGATAAAACTCTAGTTTTCGTTCTTTCAGAATTTCGTTCAACAGGTCGGATTCCGTGTAAGAACCTTCAATATCAAGATAACGTCCTTGTTTGAATTCGTTTAGAGCTTCTTTGGCCTCTGTCATTTTTCCTAATCTATACAGGGCTTCCGCTTTAATGAGTTGAGTCTCTGCTGCTCGGAATAGCATGACTATACCTCCATTTGCAAGCCCCCATGCTGCATATGGCCCTGCGGAAAGATTGTACTTGTCGTATACAAGAGTACCGTCTGTTTTTGTCCTGAAGAAAGTGTTTTTTCTTACATCATCATCTTTATACAGGATATAAAATTCGGGTTCCGGTCCCGGATTTGCTTGGGATGTGGAGTATGTTTGATAATATGTTGATGAAAAGTCTGCAATTTGGCCGTTGAAGCCATCTACCATACGGAGATAAAACTCGTCATTCGTGAATGCTTGTAATGCTGGAGAGTCAAATATGGCATCGTATGTTGCCTGATCACGAACGAAAGTACGTCCGGTCATCGCTTTGTCCGCGTGGTTGATTGCGTTTTGCCAATCATTTTCTTCGGCAACTGCCGACATGGCTTTGTAGCAATAGATGCTGGCAAGCATCCCGTGAAGAAAACGGGGTTCGTAAGCGCAGTTCCATGTCGTGGAAGGGGTACGTTCCATTAAGTCGAGAGCTTCTTGGCAATCCGTAAGGATTTGTTTGTAAACATTCGTTTGTGTCTCACGTTTGGGCATGGCGTTGCCCGGATCCTCGTATGGTTTTAAATATACGGGAACTCCATATTCGTTTTGTTTATAAGGAGAGAAATATTGGAGTAATTTAAAGTAAGAATAAGCCCTCCATACCAAGGCCTCTCCCTTCACGTAATCCCGCAGACGTTCATCATCCCCTTCGGCTGTCATGATCCCTGATATGATCATGTTGATCGGGCCAAGAAAAGAGTAATATCTGGTCCAGCAACCGTCGGCGTTTCCCATCCAGCTCATCAGATTCACGGCGCTCTGTTTATATTCTCCAAGGGAGGCGTCATAATAAGAACTTGAGTTTTTGTTAATGGTGAGTTCCCCGGAACGATAGGCGAATATTGATCCCACGTTGAATTGAGGATATAGGAAATAGCCTCCTAGTACCGGTTTTTGACTACCATCCACGGTTTTCAATAGTCTCATGTAACTTGCCAACAAGTCGCGATAATCTTCTACCGTGCTGACTACTTGTATATTCTCCGGTTTCAAGTCCAAAAACTTGTCACAACTTTGGACGAAGAACAAACTTGTCAAGGCGATTAATATATATAACTTTTTCATATCGTTGATTTTTTAGAATCCTACGGATAGTTTGATATTGTATTCTCTTGATGTCGGGTAAGAGAATGCCCCTGATGTACCGACATCCAACCCTTTATACTTGGTAAAAGTTAATAAATTGTATGCGTTAAGGGAAAGCGACATGTTTTTCATCCCGAAACGTTGTGCCACTTCCGAAGGTAGACGGTAGCTGATGGCGATATTAGACAAACGCAGGTAATCCCCCTTTTCGTACTTGGTTGAAGTGTGAACACCTGCCCAATAATCGTTACCGGAAGAGACAAAGCGAGCGATATCGGTCATGTCTCCTCTTGTTTTCCAGAAATTCAGGTAACGTCGTTCTCGGTTGGTTCCCGACACGCTCAAGTCACTGGCATACCCGATAGCGGCTTGACTTGCATTACCCCAGTTATTCGGAGCATTCTGAAGATCGTTAAATGATTGGATGATATGTCCCACCTTGTAACTCCATTGAGTGGAGAATTCCAGATTCTTGTAACGGAAATAGGTATTGAAACCACCCACGTACTTCGGGTTGGAACGTCCTAGATATTGCATGGAGGGTCTGAAATAGTCTGGGTACATACCTGCTTCCCGGTCATAGGCCACATAATCCGGTACGGCATCCAGGGATGTAACGGCACCGCTATTCAGGTAAGTCTGTTTGCTGGATTCGGATAAATTATCCCAATTGTCGAGTAATTGAGCGTAGGCCCGTTTCCCTTCCGGGGTCAAGTAATATTGGGGATTCCCTGACAAAGGGTCTACTCCTGCAATCTTCCAACCGTAGATAGAACCGGTTTCTTTCCCGATCACGTTAACGACACCTCCCTTTAGAATACTGGAACGAATGGCAGACGCGTAGGAATCATAATCATGTTCTGAACGGATGATGACATTTTTATTTCTGGCCACGTTTGCCGACGTGCTGAATGTCAGGTTTGTCCGGTTGATCCATCTGATATTGAGGAAGAACTCGATACCGCTGTTTTCTACGGTTCCCCCGTTGGCTTTTACACTCGATCTACCCGTGGAAATAGGAATGCTTAAGTTTTCCAGAATATCTTCCGTCCGGTTATTATAATAATCCATGGTGAAATTGATTCTGCCTTTAAAGAAACCGATGTCGACACCGAGATTCCGGTCTTTTTTCTTTTCCCAACCCACGGAAGGGTTCGGATAGGTAAATTTGGTTGCGAATCGGTTCCCCTCGTAAGCATCACTACCTAGCGTGATCGTGGAGAACGGGTAAGCCGTCCGGTCTATATTTCCGGTATAACCGTACGACCCGCGAAGGGATAGTTCCGTGATGATATCATTTTTGAAGAATTTTTCATGATGTAGGTTATATCGCAATCCGATGGACCATAGTGGGGTGAATCGGTTGGCGTCTCCGATAGCATCTGCTCCGTCCGCCCGGTAGTTGAAATTCAGGATATACCGGTCTTTATACCCGTAACGGAAGGTTCCGAGGAAGGATACGGTACGATCCTGCCCTGTTGAAGTATTAAACATATTTCCGATTTGAGCCCGTAATGTTTCGTAAGAAACGTCATTCCCCAAGTCCGGAACGCCCGTGATGCGATAATCCCCGTAAAACATGGGAGAAGTGTAGCCGGAATTATTGAACTTTTTAGATGTGACCTCGTTAGCGATTAGAATGCTGAATAAATGATCTTTCTTGATCGTGAAGGAATAATCTATCTGGTTTCGGATAGACCAGTTGAAGTTTTTACCCGAAGATTCGGATAGTTCTCCGTTGTTGAATTCACTTGGAAGAACATCTTTGTATATTTGCTTGGCAAATGTTTCTTTGTTATAGGAAGTGTACGTTCCGGCCTCGATCTCGGTGGTCGTTGTGTTATAACTGGCTCCTTTTCGGATGATGGATGAAATAGCAAGTCCCGGGATGATGTCATAACGAATATTAAAAGTCAAACTGGCATCCAGTCCGTCATCCGATTTCTTGGTCTCTTTCAATTCTCGAAGAATATTAAACGAATCGTATTTATACCCGGAGGCAGTCATTTCCGTGTAGTTCGTGCCGAGATAGCTCAAATCGGCGGCATAATTCCCGTTTTCATCGTAAGGACGTTCGTAAGGATTGGCAAAGACTGCATACGTGAACGGGTCTACGGCTGAAGCGTGATCCCTGTTCTTTCGGATATTGGCAGATAAATCAAGGGCAAGGATCAAATTCTTGATCGGGCGATAATCTAGCTTCATCAAGATCCCGGCATTCGTGTATTTGTTTGAAAGCAGTATTCCGTTTTTCTCTTGAAAGTTGACGGAAGTGTAATACGTCATCTCGTCGGAACCACCTCGAATACTGATATTGTGAGAGTGGGATTGTGCCGTGCGGAATAACACGTTAAACCAGTCCGTGTTCGTGTTTTTCAGGCGGTTGATTTCCGTATCGTATTTGTCCTGCGTGATATAACCTTCCAACAATTGTTTGTAAAGATACCCGCCTCGTCCGGTCCAGTTGGAAAAACTTAGTCCGAAAGTCTTCAGAATATCTTGCTCGTATTGTAATTTCTCCCGGGAATTCATGAAATCCATGTGCAGGCTGGGTGCTTCGGCCAGGCTGTAATTACCGGTATAATTGAATTGTGTTTTTGAACGGAACCCCTTCTTCGTGGTGATAACGATAACTCCGTTCGCTGCTTTTGCCCCGTAGATAGCGGCTGCGGAAGCATCTTTTAGTATAGTTACGGATTCAATATCTTCCGGCATGATGTTACCGACTCCGTCCTGCATGATCGTACCGGCGTAATCTCCGGTATTGTTTTCCGGAACCCCGCTCATGAGCGGAAGTCCGTCCACGATCCAGAGAGGTTCCGTGCGGCCCGTCAGATTATTTTCACCCCGGATGGTAATTTTTGCCCGGGTGCCGGGAGCTCCCGATAAGGTTGTACTGTTGAGTCCGGCGATGGTTCCTTCCAGAATCCGGTCAATCGAGTTGATTCCTTGCGTGCGTAAATCTTTTGCCGTAATTACGGAAGCACTACCTGTCATGTGGTCTTTCTTGATCGTTTCCATACCGGTAACAACCACCTCATCCAGTTCGGCAATATCTTCTTCCAGCGTGATCGAGAGGTTTTGTTCTCCTTCTACTTCACGTTGCACAGGCTTCATCCCGATAAAAGTGAAGCCTAATATATTCTTTCCTTGTGGAATATTGATTTTAAACCGTCCATTGGGATCGGTAACCGTTCCTAACGTGGTTCCTTTCAGGATTACGGCAACCCCGGGCAAGGACATTCCTTGCTTGTCTTTCACGATTCCGGCTACAACGTGTTGTGTGCTCCCGATGATGACTTTTTCTTCCATTTTTTTCAAAATGATGATTTTATCTTTCATCGTGTAAGTTAACCCGAAAGGAGAGAGACATACTTTTAAAGCGGAATCCAGAGAGACGTTTTTCACGTTCACGGAAATCGTTTTGTTGACATCAATCTCTTTGGGATTATACATGAAATCATATTTTGTCTGATTTTTGATTTCCTTTAAAATTGTCGGGAGATTGGCATTTTTTAACGATAGGTTTAGTTTGGTATCCTCTGTTGTTGCGTTAGCCGATAATGTGGGGAAAAGAACCGCTAAAAAAAGTAGCGAGAACCTGAAAAAATTCCATAGCTTCCCCATACAATTATTTTTATAATTGATTTTTTTCATAGTAGATGTTGTTAGCTATTTTGTGATGAGCTTATCTGATTTGTTGTTCCGAAAAACTTCGGGGGAATTTGACATCCATGATAATGGCCGGGTTTACGGGATAGATAATTCCACTAATCATCTCCGTACTTTCCGGGGTAATCTCTTTGATGCGGATAACTCCCTGTAACCCGTTACCGGTTTGTACAAAGACGAAACGCGGAGTTGCCGATTCGATGGGAATGGATACTTTTGCTTCGGAAAAATCGAAAACAAAATCTTCTTGTTTTGCCAGAGCCTCGAAATCTGTATTCGTGAAATCTTGTGGAGCAGGCATGTACTTTGTGTGGCAGGGGAGATCGAAACTGTAATTGAACAGGTTTTCATTCTGGAATGTGTTATGCCACAATAAGGCTCTCATTTTTATCGGGGATTCAAAATATACTGCTTTGTTTGTTGCGTCGTAAGCCAAGGCAATATCGATCCCCTTTTTGGCGGATTCTGCAAGTCCTTTGTACAGATTGGCGGAATACACTTGTTGCGTGGAACTCAGGAAGAAAGACGTTGCCCGCAGGTAATCCGGTTCGCTGTGAAATATCCCCTCCAGATCCGTGTATTCTACTTTATCGAACAGGGCTTCCAGTTTGACATTCTCGTAGAAGTTTACCGTTCCGATCTCTTTGCGGATATCGAATGGCTTCAAGCTCCCCGTGTATGTCCCTTCTATCGGTCCCCCGAAACTGGTTTCACATTTGAATGCGATCGTGTAGAGGTCTCCTTCCTGAGTGATGTTGATTTCTCCCCCGGTCAATTCATTGGGATTCGTGCTTCCTCCGGAATTGTAATTCACGCTGGCATTCCCTTTAAAAGTATACTCGTCGCGATTTGAAGAGTAGGTGTATTTCCCGGGTACTAGTTTGTCAATCTCCGGCGATGCTATCCGTAGACATATGCAGGCCCCATTCCCACGTGCGTCTTTGGTCAGATCACTTAACACGAACCCGTGTTCGTAGAGACCGATCAGGAAATTACCGGTTTGTTTCTCTTTTACTTCAGCAGAAAAACCTTTTACCTGATCTGTTTGTTCCCCGTTTTCTCCCTGATAACGATCTTCGAAGAGGTAGTCCGAGACGGCAATCACGGTGTGATTGTTGTCGTGATAAATTGCTCCTTGTTCCAGCAGATAATTTTCCCCATAAAAACTAATCTGGCCCGTGGTTGATAGTTTATTGTCTTCATCGGAACAGGAAGACAAACCTATCAGTGCAAGTAGCGTTGCGGTTAAAAATCGACAGTTCTTTTTCATAAGATTGTGGTTAAAAAATTGCATATTTATGATTATCTCATAAAACGATCGTTTTATAAAGTACTTAAGTTTAATGTATTGTAAAGAATATCGCTTAGTTATTGTAACTTACGATTAATGTTTTCCCGTTTATCTTGAAATGCAAGCCTCCCAGGATTTCCATCGCTTCGAGTAACGTGTTAATATTGTCATATTTTCTGACATCCCCGCTGAACACGACGGATTTTGCCGCCTCGTTGCTGTAGAATACTTCTATATCATACCAGCGGGACAATTGTTTCAGTATATTTTCCACGCTTTCGTTCATGAATATATATTGTCCGTGTCTCCACGCCGTGTAGAGTTCCGTGTTGACCGTCGTCAATCGGATCGGTTCGTTGGGAAGATAGACCGCCTTGTTGCCCGGGATTAAAATGACGGCATCCTTTCCCTGGCTCATTCTCACGGACCCTTTTTCGAGTACGGTTTCTATTGTATTCTCGTCCATGTAACTTCGCACGTTGAAAGAAGTTCCGAGTACTTCAATGCTTACCCCGTTTTTCACGTTCACGTGGAATGGATGTTGGGTATCTTTGGTGACTTCAAAATAGGCCTCACCTTCCAGGTAGACCTCCCGGGTGATATCGTTGAATATGACGGGATATTTTATTTTGCTTTGTGAATTGAGCCATACTTTCGTGCCATCTGATAAGGTAAGTGTGAACTCGCCTCCCTTGGGAACGATCAGTTCGTTGTAATTATTTGCCTGTTCGTTTTTGGTGTTTTCGGATACCGTGTAGCGTAATTGCGAACCTTCATTCCGGATGGATAATTCCTCGGTGGCAACGATTTCTGTTTTGTTTTTTTCCGAAAGGGAAATGATTTCCCCGTTGTTTAAAATTAGCATTGCCTTGGAACTTCCCGGGGAAATAGTGGTTTTGGCCACGGTAGGGGGGGCTTCTTGGTAGAAAAATAGGGTGGATATACCGATGACAAAGGCGGCAACAGCCGCTGCCCAATACCATTTGCCGAGCAATCGCGAGTTCTTTTGTATGTTGTAGCGTCTGCGATAGTTATCTAGGCCGCGAGCGGTACTTATCTGCTGGTATCTGGCAATATCCTCGCTGAAACTTTTTTCCTGTAAACGAACATATATTTTTTCGTTTTTGGGAGAAGCTTGAAGCCAGGAAGTTAATTCTTCCTTCTCGGACTTGCTCAATTCGTCCATTTTCTCTTTTAAAATGAGAGCTGCGATACGTTGTTTTTTTATGATCGGGTCCATAATTGCTATTTTATATCTTATAAACCCGCAACTTTTTATTTCGGTGACACGGAAAGGTATTTTTTTGAAGTTTTTGTCGTTTTAATTTTTCTTGTTGGTGCGTATCAGGATGATTAACAACAAGAATGGAGTATCTTTTAATAAAGAGCGTAAAGTTTGAATAGCTCTTAACTTGTAGGTTTTTGCCGAATTAATGGATATTTGCATCTTGTCTGCAAGCTCCTGAAGCGACTTCCCCTCTAGTAACCCGACGATGACTTGTTCGCATTGTTTAGGCAATTGATTAATCGCTTCATCCAGCAAACGACTCATTTCTTCTTCCATCAGGTAATCTTGAGACTCTTCTTCCTCTTTTGTCGGGTAATTCTCTGTGATGAGTTTTTGCCGGTTTTTGAGATTACGCGCCACGTTTAACGTACGATTTTTCGTGGCAGTGAAAAGTAAGGAGTGAAGAGCGGCGGGTGATTTTAGTTCTTCCCGTATTTGCCAGATGTGATGAAATATTTCAAGCACGATATCCTCTGCCTCCATGAGTTCCAAGTCATGACGCATGGCATAAGAAACCAATGTCTTGTAATATTGGCAAAAGATCGATTCAAAAGATCTTTCATCACCTTTGACAAACTGTTGAAAATGTTTCTCGCTAATAATCATGATCACGCTACTTATCCTTGCACAAATTTAAAGATAAAAGTATAAATCACCATGTTTAAAGGAAAAACTATTTTGAAATATTTCAAAGAGGGGTATAAAGACAAGTAATAGGTCGCAGGGACGTGATCATGACGAGTTGCATTCACGGCCCCCGATAAACTTTATGCTTCGGTCAAGTTATCCTTGCGTTGACGAACTACTTGTTTCCTTTTTCCAGTTCAGCCCGCGACTTACTTTGCGTCACGAGATAAACTCCCGTGAAAACGAGCAGGGCGGCCACGGGTTTGTCCCACGTCAACTTGGCCTGTCCCATGAAGATTGCCAGTGCGGCGGCAACTAGCGGTTGGGCGTAATTGTACATGCTGATCGTCGTGGGGCGGATACGTTTCAAGGCAATCGGAATAAACAGGTAGGCGAGGAACGTGGCGCAAAATACCACGTAGAACAGGCTGGAGAGTGCGCTGAATGTTGTTTCCGACGAGAATAGTTTGGCGTTCACTACCTCCTGCATGCTGAACGGGACCATCAAGATCGTTGAAAACAGGAACATCCATTTCATCAAGGTCACCGGGGAATAGCGCTGGGCGATCGGTTTGGAGATCACGAGATAAGTGGCGTAACTGATCACGCTTAGGAAACAAAGCAGATTCCCCATCATAGAACCGCCTATTCCCGCGCCCGTGGTGTAAGATTGCCAGATGATCAGTAAGGCCCCGCAGGCTCCCACCAGTACCCCGCCCGCTTTCTTGGACGTAATCGGTTCCCTCAACACGAGAGCGGAAATCAACATAACCATCATGGGGTTCAACGTCACGATCAACCCGGCATCAATCGGGGATGTCATGCCAAGTCCCTCGATAAACGTGAGTTGATTAACAGTCGTGCCTAAAATGGCACAAAAAAACAGGATTAATAAATCTTTTTTACTTACTTTCTCGTTTAAGGTAAATACGGAGACTAGCCAAAAGGCGATAGCTCCGAATGACATGCGCAGGAACGTGAGGCCTACCGGGTCGATCCACTCCGGCATCAAGGTTTTGGCGATGGGAATATTAATCCCGAAGAGGATGTTAGCGGCGAAGATGGCCATGTGGCCGTGCCATTTATCTTTTGTCATAGGCTCATGAATCTGATATTGTCATGCGAATGTAGTTTATTTTTTAATATAAATAGATGGGCGTATGAAAAAAATGAAGATAGGCTTGTTGCCGAAGATCGTGATCGCGATCGCTTTGGGTATCGTGTGCGGACTTTTCTTCCCGGACTGGTTGGTGAGAATCTTCCTCACGATAAATGGTTTGTTTAGTAATTTTCTCGGGTTTATTATCCCGTTGTTGATATTAGGATTGGTAGCTCCGGGTATTGCCGATCTGGGTAAAGGTGCCGGGAGGTTGTTGCTACTTACCGCTTTGCTGGCGTATGGATTTACTCTGTTTTCCGGGTTCTTTACCTATTTTGCTTGTGATCTGAGTTATCCTTGGCTGTTGAAGGATGCGGAATTGCAACCGGTGGAAGCGGCGGTGGTGGAACCGTTGGTCCCGTATTTCACGGTGATGATGCCTCCCTTGATGGACGTGATGACTTCATTAATTCTGGCTTTTACCCTTGGATTGGGTATGTCGGTGATTAACGGGGCAACCTTGAAAGGGGCCATGGAGGATTTCAAGGATATTATAAACAAGGTGATCGTGGGGGTGATTATTCCTTTGTTACCACTTTATATATTCGGTATTTTCCTGAATATCTCGAACTCCGGTCAGGTGTCCGGAGTCTTGGGGGTGTTCGTGAAAATCATCGTGGTTATATTCTTCCTGACGATCGTGTTGCTGTTCATTCAATTTTTTATTGCCGGGGCGGTGTCGAAGAAGAATCCTTTCCGGTTATTCCGGAATATGCTACCCGCTTATATGACGGCATTGGGCACGCAGTCTTCTGCGGCCACGATTCCCGTGACCTTGGAGCAAACGGTGAAGAACGGTGTCAACCGGGAATTGGCGGCATTCGTTATTCCGCTTTGCGCAACGATACATTTGTCGGGAAGTACGATGAAGATCGTGGCTTGTGCCTTGGCGATCATGTTGATGTCGGGCATGCCGATCTCTTTCGGGGTAATGGCCGGTTTTATCTTTATGTTGGGTATCGCTATGGTGGCGGCTCCGGGAGTGCCGGGGGGTGCGATCATGGCGGCCTTGGGATTATTACAGTCCATGTTGGGATTTGACGAGACGGCACAAGGGTTGATGATTGCTCTTTATATCGCGATGGATAGTTTCGGTACGGCTTGTAACGTGACTGGCGACGGGGCCATTGCCGTGATCATGGATCGGATCAATAAAGATTCCAAGCACAAAGGCACGCGGGAAGAGTTGGAAGAGGTCGCATCCTTGGAAGGATAGGGAGAATTGAGTTTCGAATACTTGTTTACCACTTGATGATTACTTGAGGAGTACCGGTTATAGGCTTTTTATTAAATTATAATAATCTTATATGAATCTTATTATAATAGGGTTCATATAGGGTTACTATAGGGTTCGTATAGGGTTCATGACGGTAGTGATCAAGTATTCCTACTCTATAGAGTTTGAATTACTTTAGTTCATGTACATGTATATTAATTAATCATTCCTTTGTGCGCGTATGCCGGATGAAGTGATAGAAGTGTTTTTAACGCTTTCGTACGCTTTTCAGTTTTTATCTCTATCTTTGCAAAGAATAACAAATCGGGTTATGACAGAACTTCGGGATGAAATAATAAAGAAAGCGTTCCTGCAATTTTTGAACAGGGGCTATAAAGCCTGTTCTTTAAAGGATTTGGAGCAAGCCACGGGATTGACGAAGGGGGCATTTTATTATTACTTTAAGGATAAGAAGGAGATTTTGGAAGCGGGGATGGAGCGTTATTTCGGGGTGATGAAGGAGGAGAGTGACGGGGATTTGGAGCGGGTGGCGTCTTTGCGGGAGTACATTGACCTGGTCATTAGGAATAAGGAAGAGAGTGCCGATCTCTCGCAACGGGTTTTCGGTTGTTTCGTGTTGGAGGTGTTATTTTTTCAACTGGTGTTGGAGGTGGCGGTGTTGTTCCCCGCATTCCGGGAACGGATATACACGCTTTCGAAAAGACGGTTGGCGCATTGGGAATATATTATATTGAAGGCGAAGCGGAACGGGGAGATTCGGGAGACGTTGGATACCTCGGTCTTGGCGCGTAATTTGATGTCGGTGTCGAGCAGTATGTTGAATATCGAGCTGGAACAGGCAAATTTTCAATACGTGTTTTCAGATATGCGGATGCAATTTGAACAATATTATATGCTGGTAAAGAAATGAGCGGGACGAGGGATACGATTATAGAAACGGCTTTCTTGTTGTTCTTGAAAAAGGGGTACAAGGCGGTAACTCTCACGGACTTGGAAAAGGCGGTGGGAATGACTAAAGGTACATTTTATTATCATTTCCTGAACAAGGAGGAAGTGCTGAAAGAGGGGGTGACGAAGTATTATCGGGTGTTGAATAACCGAAGGGCCGAGGAGATGGGACGGGTGCATTCGTTGCGGGAGTTTATCGACTTGACGATTCATAACCTGGAAGGGATCGGGCATTACGGGGCGAAACGATTTGATAGCGATATCCCGGAGATTTTGTGTCTTTCGTTGATGGTAGAGGTAATTTCCCTGTACCCGGAGTTCAAACAAATGGTGAGCGACACGAAGATTTCGTGGATGTCGAAGTTGGAAGGGGTGATTTTGGAGGCCAAACGCGATAAAGAGATAAGGGATGATGTGGATACGTCCATTTTGGCAAAGAATTTGCTGAATATAGGAGTCGGGTTGATCAATTACGTGGTGATGCATCAGGATATTTCCTACGCGCTGTCATCGGTACGGTATCAATACGAACAATTGTATTCGCTGGTAAAAGTGAATTAAGATTTTTATAGGGGTACATACCAAAAAGTATAAAAATAGAGAGGCTTAAAGTAAGAATATAAAAACGAGGAAGTAATGAAGACGATTACTGTATGTAAATCATGGTTGAGTTTATTTGTTGTTATTCTGTGTTTTATGTCGCAGACGAAAGCCCAGAACGTGTTAGGTCTGGAGGATTGTCGGCGCCTGGCGATAGAGAATAATAAAAAACTGAAAATTGCAGACGAGGAAGTGAAAGCGAGTTCCGCGCAGAAAGCGGAGGCTTTCACGAAATATTTGCCGAGTGTTGACGCTATGGGTGTGTATATGCGGAACCAGAAGGAGATTAATCTGCTGTCGGAAGACGCGCATTTGCCGGTGGGGGCAATGGGAGCGGACGGGAAGTTTACATTCCGGCCCGATCAATTGATGGTTGGAGCAGATGGTAAACCGGTGATGGTGAACGGGCAGTATGTCCCGAAGGATTACGCTTTGTTGCCCAAGGACGCGATGACCGTGGACGAGCGGAATCTGGGTGTCGTGCAGGTGGGGTTAACGCAACCGATTTACATGGGAGGAAAGATACGTGCTTATAATCAGATTGCCGGGTTATCGGAGAAGCTGGCGAAGAGCAAGCGGGCGCAGGAGTTGCAGAACGTGATTCTCACGACGGACGAGGCTTACTGGCAGATTATTTCTTTGGTGAATCGGAAGAAACTGGCGGATAAGTACGTGGAGACGTTGAAGAAGTTCGTGCATGACGTGGAACTGATGTATACCACGGGGGTGTCCACGAAAGCGGACGTGCTTTCCGTCCGGGTGAAGTTGAACGAGGGGGAAATGGTGCAGACGAAGGTGGATAACGGGTTGAGTTTGTCCCGGATGTTGTTGAACCAGATTTGCGGGTTACCGACGGATACGATCGTGCAGTTGAAAGAGGAGGTCGTGGATACGGACGTGGAGGAAGTGCCGGGAGAGAGTCTGGAACAGGTGTATAACCGTCGTCCGGAAGTGGCCAGTTTGCAGTTTGCGGCGGATATTTACAAGAAAAAGGAGAAGATCGCGATGTCCGAGTATTTGCCGACGGTGGCTTTGACGGCGAATTATTTGAGTAGCACGCCTTCATTTTATGATGGGATCAGCACGAAGTTCGACGGGATGTGGAGCGTGGGGGTTGGAATCAAGGCTCCGATATTCCACTGGGGGGCTTCCCGCAAGAGTTTGCGAAATGCAAAGGCCCAGACGAACGTGATGAATTACAAGTTGGAGGAGGCGAAGGAACAGATTGAGTTACAGGTGAACCAATCGGAGTTTAAAATGAAGGAGGTTACGAAGAAGTTGGCGATGGCTCGCAAGAATTTGGAACGGGCGGAGGAGAATTTGAAGTTTGCGAACCTAGGCTTCAAGGAGGGGACGATCCCGGTGTTGAACGTGCTGGAGGCACAAACGGCATGGTTGACAGCGAATTCGGAGTTGATCGACACGCAAATCGAGGCGAGGTTGTGCAAGGTGTATTTGGAGAAGGCATATGGAATTTTAGATTTTAAATTTTAGATTTTAAATTGAGAAATTCCGTGATTGGGGATTAAAGGATTGAGAGATAAAAAATAGAATAATGTGACAATTTTGAATTTTAGGGTTTAAATGATTCATTTTAAATTCTGAATTCTGAATTTTAATTTAGATGTTATGACGAATGAAAAGAAAGTTAGCGGGAAGGTATTGATGTTTACGGGGATTGTGATCATCGTATTTTTAGTAGCTATATTTGGTTTTATATTTTGGGAGCCGGTACCGGAGATGATACAGGGAGAGGCGGAGGCTACCGAGGTGAGAATTTCCGGTAAGGTGCCGGGGAGAATCGAGAAGTTTCTGGTGAACGAAGGGGATCAGGTGAAGAAGGGAGATACGGTCGCGATTCTGGATAGTCCTGAGGTGATGGCAAAGTTTAACCAAGCTCAGGCGGCGGAAGAGGCAGCCCAGGCGATGAGTGATAAGGCCCAGAAAGGAGCTCGTGAGGAACAGAAGGCGATGGCTTTCCAGACTTGGAAGAAGGCTCAGGCTGCTCTTGAGGTAGCGAAGAAGTCTTACGACCGGGTGCAGAAGTTGTTCGAGAACGAGGTGGTGTCTGCACAGAAGAGGGACGAGGCGGAGGCGAATTATAAGGCTATGTTAGCAACCGAACAGGCGGCAAAGGCTCAATACGATATGGCAAAGAACGGGGCGGAGAAGGAAGATAAGATGGCGGCCGAGGCTCAGGTGAGCCGGGCGAAAGGGGCCGTGGAGGAAGTTAGTTCGTATATCAAGGAGACTTTTTTGGTATCCCCGATTTCGGGAGAGATTTCGGAGCGTTACCCGAAGGTGGGCGAATTGGTGGGGACGGGATCTCCGGTGATGAACGTGTTGGACTTGGAAGATATGTGGGTCGTGTTTAACGTGCGTGAAGATTTGTTGGGTGATTTGAAGATGGGGGCTATTTTCACGGGGTATATTCCGGCGTTGGGGAATAAGGAGGTGCAGTTGAAAGTGACTTATTTGAAGAATATGGGTACTTACGCGGCTTGGAGAGCAACGAAGACAACCGGGCAATATGACGCGAAGACTTTCGAGGTGAAGGCTATGCCGATGGAAAAAGTCGAGGGGTTGAGGCCGGGGATGAGCGTTTTAAAAAAATTGTAGATTTAGTGATTTTAGATTTTAGATTCCAGCCGCACGGGCTGACGTTTTTTAATCACCGAATCGCTTAGTCAAAAATTATAAATCTAAAATTGATATATGCGAGAGAATATAAGGGCAATGGGGGTGTTGATGAAACGGGAGATTCGGATGCTGGCGACGCATCGGATTTACTGGTTCGTGATGGTTTTTGCTCCCTTGTTCTGTTTCCTGTTTTTCATGGATTTGTTGAAGGACGGGTTGCCCAAGAAGTTGCCCGTGGCAGTGGTGGACGAGGATAATACCACGACATCCCGGTCGCTGGTGCGGTCGCTGAATACTTTCGCGCAGACGGATGTTGTTATGCGTACGGCAAATTTCAGCGAGGCGAGGGAGGCTTTGCAGCGGGGAGAGGTTTACGGTATTTTTTATATTCCTGCGAATTTCAGAAGGGATGCTTCGACGGGAAGCGAGCCCGTGTTGTCGTTTTATACAAATGATACCTATTTTCTGGCGGGTTCTTTGCTTTACAAGGATATGCGGATGCAGTCGAACCTGGCTAATGGGGTGGTGCAACAGACGTTGTTATTGGCCAAGGGGGAGGGAGGTCCGTTGTTGTCGGCAAAGTTGGTGCCGATTTCGTTGGATACTCACCCGCTGAATAATCCATGGTTGAGTTATGCTATTTACCTGGCGAATTTCTTGTTGCCCGCTTTTTTGTGTATGTTCGTGATGTTTACCACGGTGTATAGTATCAGCGAGGAGATCAAGCGGAGGACTTCACGGGAGTGGTTGGAAGCCGGAAATAATTCGATTATCGTGGCTTTGTTGGGTAAACTTGTACCTCAGGGGGTGATTTTCACGATTATGGGGATGTTGTATCTCTCCATGTTGTACGCTTACGCTCATTTCCCGTTGAATAGCGGGTTTTTTCCGATGTTTTTAGCCATGATACTGATGATTCTGGCGTCACAATGTTTTGCTTTGTTTATCACGGGAATGACTCGCCGCAGCCGGATAGCTTTGAGTGTATGTGCGCTGTGGGGCGTGTTGTCGTTCTCGATATGCGGTTTTACCTATCCCGTGCGTTCCATGCCGGAATTAGCGCAAATCGGGTCGAACCTGTTCCAGATGAGGCATTATTTTTTGATTTACGTGGATCAGGCTTTAAACGGTATCCCAATGATATATTCTTGGCAGAATTACGCGGCATTGATGGTTTTCCTGTTTTTACCGATTTTCGTTCTTCCCAAGTTGAAGTTGGATTTGTTGAAGTTTAAATATTTGCCGTAAGTCGGGGACTTACGGGTTACAGGTTTGCAGGTTACAAGTTGCAGGTTGAGAGGCATGAATTTAGTTTAAAGTTTAAAATTTAGAATGAAAGGATTCGGTGATTGATGATTGAATGGTTGGGTGATTATAAAAGAAGAGCGTTAGAATTGTGTGGCAAAATCACTTAATCTGAAATCATAAATCAAGAAATGAATAGGATCTAAAATCATAAATCTAAAGTTAATATGGGGTTTTGGACAGATATATATTACGTTTTTAAGCGGGAGTTTTACATGGTGTTCCGAGATCATGCCGTGTTGACTTTTTTCGTGGCGTTGATGTTAGCGTATCCGGTTGTTTACACGTTTATATATAGTAACGAGGTGGCCCGGGAGGTTCCGGTTGCGGTGGTCGATCATTCGAATTCTGCCATAAGCCGGGAGTTTGTCCGGAACTGGAATGCCACGGCGAGCGTGGATGTGATTGCCCGTTGCGAGGATATGGAGGCAGCGAAGCTGCTGATGTACAAGAAAGATATTTACGGTATACTGGAGATTCCGGCGGATTTTAGCAAGAATATTGCCCGTGGAGAACAGGCGCATATTTCGCTTTATTGTGATATGGGTGCCTTGCTGAATTACAAGGCGTTGTTGACGGCAGCCACGGATGTTTCTCTGGCTATGGGGAAGGATATTCAGGTGGAGGGGATGGAGTATGCCACGGTGATCACGGAACAGATCGCGGCTTCTCCGGTGAAGATTCAGGATGTAAAGTTGTTTAACCCGCAGGGAGGGTTTACTTCTTTCTTGATTCCTGCCGTGTTGATTTTGGTGGTTCAGCAATCGTTGTTGCTGGGAGTGGGAACGATTGCCGGGACGGAGCGGGATCGGCGTAGGAGGCGGGTGATGTTGCCAGTGAACAAGCATTTCCGTCACCCGAGTCGGGTGGTGTTGGGAAAGGCGTTTGCTTATCTTCCGATTTATTTCGTGATGAGTTACTGGGTGTTTTTTATCGTGCCTCGTTTGTTCGGAATGACGCAGATCGGGGAACGAGGGGAAGTGATGTTATTTTTGTTCCCGTTTTTACTGGCGTGCGTGTTTTTTGCGATAGCAATGTCGTTTTTGAGCCGGGAGCGGGAGATGCCGTTCTTGATATTCGTGTTTACTTCCGTTCCTTTGATGTTTATATCCGGGATTTCCTGGCCGAAGTCAGCGATACCGGAGTATTGGGTATGGTTCGGGAAGTTGTTCCCTTCTTCGTTTGGCATTGATGGTTTCGTGAAAATCAATAATACGGGTGCCACACTGTCGGAAGTATTGCCGGAATTTTGGGGATTGTGCGTGTTAATCGTGGTTTATTTTATTGTGGCATGTTTGTTGTATAAAAGAGAGTATAAAAAGTTAAAAATTAACGGTTAGGTAGTTTCGTGCTTGCCGGTTTTGTTGTATGACCGGAAGTTTATGGATGATAATTAAAATTGAAAAACGATGAAAGGTGTTGTACTTCCTTTGTTTGGGTTGATTTTATTGATGTGTGCCTGTGGAAGTTCCCAATCGAATCGGGAACGGGGTAAGGTGACGGTGAAAGCCGATACTGTGAGAAGTTATCAAGGAGAATTGTCGATTATTTATCCGGGAAAGATAAAGGCGGCTTCGGAGGTGAAGTTGTCTTTCCGGGTTGCGGGGCCTATACGGGCTGTGCCTCCAGAGGTCGGAGCTTTCGTGAAGAAAGGACAATTACTTGCCGAGATTGATCCCCGGGATTACGAGATCCAGTTTTCTGCTACCGAGGCGGAGTATAATCAAGTGAAGGAGGAGGCCGGACGGGTGATCGAGTTGTACAACCGGAAGAGTGTACCCGTGAATGATTACGATAAGGCGGTTGCCGGGATAAAGCAGATCACGGCGAAGTATAACGCTCATAAAAATGCATTGGAGGATACCCGTTTGACGGCTCCTTTTGACGGGTATGTACAGAAGAAATATTACGATGCCCACGAGACGGTGGCGGCCGGTTATCCGGTGATTTCCATGATTAACAGCAGTTATTTTGACGTGGAGATTGATATCCCTTCCAGTGATTACGTGCGGCAGGATTTGTTCAAGTCGTTTTCTTGCACGATAGATGTTTTCCCGGATCAGGTGTTTCCTTTGGAGTTGATCGAGATTACCCGGAAGGCGAATCTGAACCAGTTGTACCGGATGCGATTGCGGTTGAAGCCCGTACCCGGAGTGGATATTGCGGCGGGGATGAGTGTGAACGTGACGATAGAGTATAATCCGAACGAGGAGGTGTTGGCCGTGATCCCGTTGTCAGCGATGTTCGAGGAAAACGGGGAGGCTGCCGTGTGGGTGTATAACCCGAAAACGCGGGACGTGACGAAACGTACTATTCATTTGAACAAGTTGTTGAAGAGCGGGGAGTTGATAGTTTCCGAGGGACTGTCGGCCGGGGAAATTGTTGTTTCGGCTGGGGTACATAGTTTGAAGGAAGGGATGCAGGTGGAGTTGTTGAAGCCGACTTCCGGGACGAATGTGGGGGGACTGCTTTAATTTTAGATTTTAAATTTTAGATCCTATTCATTTCTTGATTTATGATTTCAGATTAAGTGATTTCCTCGCACAATTCTAACGCTCTTCTTTTATAATCACTCAATCATTTAATCGTCAATCACCGAATGTTTTCATTCTAAATTTTAAATTCTCTAAAATGGACTTTATAAACTTTTTTTAACCTGCAACTTGTAACTTGTAAACTTGCAACGTTGCGAAGCAACAAAAAAGATGAATCTAGCGGAATATGCATTAAATAATAGGGCACTGGTGAAGTTTTTTATTGCCGTGCTGGTGATCGGGGGTGTCTTCGCTTTTATTTCGATGAGCAAGCTGGAAGATCCCGAGATCAAGGTGAAACAGGCTATGGTGGTGACGGTGTATCCCGGGGCTTCGGCTCACCAGGTGGAGTTGGAGGTGACGGATGTACTGGAGAAGTCTATTCGTTCGATGGGAGCTATCGGTAGTATCGAGTCAAAATCCATGGCGGATATGTCGTTGATCACGGTGGAGTTGGAGAGTACCGTGAGTCCGGATGAACTGGAACAGAAATGGGATATTTTGCGGCGTAAGGTGACGAACGCGCAGGCGCAAATGCCGGATGGGGTGCGTCCGTCTGTCGTGATGGATGATTTCGGTGACGTGTATGGTATGTTTTATGCTATAACGACCGACGGGGTGGAAGATGAGAAGTTGTTGGATTACGCACAGTTGGTGAAACGGGAGTTGCAGGATATCGAGGGCGTTCGCCGGGTGGAGATATACGGGAACCGGACTCCATGTATCAACATCGAAATGATGCAGGATAAGATGGCGAATCTGGGCGTTCATCCGATGGAGGTGTTGTCCACGTTGAATAGTCAGAATAAGACGGTGTATCCCGGGTATTTTAATAGCGGGGATCAGCGTTTGCGTGTGGCGATTAATGATAGTTATAAGTCGGTCGATGATATTAAGAATCTGATTATACAGGGGCACGAGGATGATCAGTTGCGTTTGCGGGATATTGCTTCCATTTCGGAGGGGTATGAGGAACCCGCTCGCAACCAGATGCGATATGACAAGAAGCGGGCGTTCGGTTTGGCTGTTTCAATGGAGAAAGGGGGAAATATTATCACGTTGGGCGAGAAGGTCGATGAGAAGTTGGCGCAGTTGCAGGAATCCCGTATCCCCGTGGGGGTGGATTTTCAGAAAGTGTTTTTTCAACCGGATCGGGTGAGTGACGCGATCGGGGTTTTCATGATTAACCTGGTGGAGTCAGTGGTGATCGTGATCCTCGTGTTGATGCTTACGATGGGGTTCCGGAGCGGGGTGATTATCGGTACGGGATTGGTGATTATCGTGCTGGGGTCGTTCGTGGTGCTTTATCTTTTTGACGGGACCTTGCAGCGGGTATCGTTGGGATCGTTGATCGTGGCGATGGGGATGCTGGTGGATAACGCGATCGTGATTGTTGACGGGATTCTCGTGGATCTGGAGCGAGGGGTGAAGCGTCCGGCGGCGTTGACGAATATTGCAAAAAAGACGGCTATGCCGTTGTTGGGGGCGACGTTGATCGCGATTCTGGCTTTCTTCCCGATTTTTATTTCTCCGGATACGACGGGCGAGTACGTGCGGGATTTGTTTATCGTGTTGGCGGTGTCGTTGTTGTTGAGTTGGGTGTTGGCGTTGACACAAATTCCGATTCACGCGGATCGTTTGCTGAAAGTGAAGGCCAAGAAGGCAAACGAGAATTTGTATGATAGTAAGATATACCGGTTATTCCGTCAGTTTTTGTCCTTTATGTTGTGGCACAAATCCATGGCGATCGGTGTTGTGGTGGTTTTGCTGGCGATCACGGCATTCCTGTATCGTTATATCCCGCAAGGTTTTTTCCCGGATTTGAGTTACACGCAGTTGTATATCGAGTTTAAGATGCCGGAGGGAACACGGGTAGAACGTGTGGAATCGGATTTGGCGGGGATCGAGGATTATTTGTTGAGTCGGCCGGATGTTACGCACGTGACGACAAGCGTGGGCGGTACGCCTGCCCGTTATAATCTGGTGCGTTCTATTGCAGAACCCACGATGAGTTACGGGGAGTTGATTGTGGATTACACGACTCCCGATGCGTTGAAGGCTTCGATGACGGAGATTCAGGATTACTTGACGGCTCATTATCCGGATGCTTACGTGCGGATGAAACGCTATAATTTGATGTACAAGAAGTTCCCGATAGAGGTGATGTTCACGGGACCGGACCCGGCCGTGTTGAAGGATTTGACGGCCAAGGCGGAACAGGTTATGCGGGACGAGCCGGCAATCACGCTGGTCACGAATGACTGGGAACCGATGACGCCTACTTTGATGGTGAATTATTATCAGCCGATAGCCCGTTCTGTCGGACTTTCCCGCTCGGATGTCGGTTTGTCGATGCTTTCGGCCACGGATGGGATGCCCGTGGGGTCTTATTACGAAGGGGTTCATGCAAAACCGTTGTACATGAAGAGTGTGGATAGTAAGGGAGAGAAGGTGGAAGCGTTGGATAATATTCCGGTGTGGAGTGTGTTGCCGTCGACGGCAGCCTTGAACGAGGAGTCGCTGAAAGGGTTGTTGATGGGAACGATGTCCGGGGAGGAGTTGTTGTCCCAAAGCATAGGTTCTATCCCGTTGAATCAGGCCACGAAAGGGATTTCGTTGAAATGGGAGGACCCGGTGGTGCGGCGTTACAATGGACAACGGGCTATGCGGGCACAATGTAATAATGCCCTGGGGTATACGGCCGAGAGTGCCCGTTCGCTTATCGCGGAGAAGATAGATACGATTACTTTGCCGGAAGGGTACGCTAAGCAATGGCTGGGGGAACACAAGGCAAGTAGCGATTCGATGAAATATTTGTTTGCCAATATCCCGTTGGCGGTTATCCTGATGATCGCGATATTGATTATGCTGTTTAAAGATTTCCGTAAACCGATTATTATTTTCTGTTGTCTGCCTTTGGCAGCGATCGGGATCGTGTTGGGGATATTGATTAGCGGTAAGGAGTTTGGGTTCGTGGCTATTGTCGGGGCGTTGGGATTGGTCGGGATGATGATCAAGAACGGGGTGGTGTTGCTGGACGAGATCGGTTTGCAGATTGCATCGGGAAAGGATCAGACGCAGGCATTACTGGATTCGTCTTCCTCTCGTTTCCGGCCGGTGATGATGGCTTCTTTGACGACCATATTGGGGATGATTCCTTTGTTGGGAGACGATATGTTCGGTTCCATGGCGGTCACGATTATGAGCGGCTTGTTGGTCGGTACGGTGATCACGCTGGTGTTTATTCCCGTATTGTATGCGGTATTCTTTAAGGAAAGGAAAAATTGAATGTTATGAGATATTTGTTGATCATATTACTGGTTGTAGGTATTTCTCCGGTTCGGGGACAAATTTCGTTGAGCTTGGAGAAGTGTCGGGAAATGGCATTGGAGAGTAGTAAAAAGATGTCGATTGCGACAAAACAGGGGGAGAAGGCCGAGTTTGAGCGAAAAGCTTACCGGGCAAATTTTTTACCCAAGTTATCGGCGACGGGTTTGTATGCTTACATGCAAAAGAAGACTTCGTTCACGATTGACGGGGGGTATTTACCGACGTTTATAACTGATGCAAACGGGAATAAAGTTTATAATCTTTATATTGATCCGGCGACGAAGCTTCCGGTGATGGGAGAGAACGGGATTCCTCTTGCCGCACAATATGCTTTTATGCCGGATATCGAGTTGGAGTTGGGATTACGGGGTGTATATTCGGCGGGAGCGATGCTGGAACAGCCTATTTACATGGGAGGGAAGATTCGTTCGGCTTATCGTATGGCGACAATCGGAAAGGAGATGTCGGAGTTGAATAAGCGGTATACGCGGGCGGAGGTGATTACCGAGGCGGACGAGGCTTACTGGCAGTATTTGCGGGTGACTGAATTGGTGGTTTCTGCCGAGAAGTATAAGGCGGTGGTTAACGAGTTGGTGCGTAACCTGACGGATGCTTACGAGGCGGGTATGGCTTCCCGGAATGATTTGTTGAAGGCGCAGGTGAAGTTGAACGAGGCGGAGTTGATGTTACAGAAAGCGGAGAATGGGAAGGCGTTGGCGGGTATGAATCTCTGCCGGGTGATCGGGATTGATCTTTATTCGAAATTGCAGGTGTGTGATTCCCTGCGTGATGATATTACCCCGGGCGTGTTGAACGGGCAGGAGGGTTTGCAACAGCGTCCCGAGTATAATTTATTGGAGAAAGATGTCGAGTTGAAAGAGAGACAGGTGGCGTTGACTCGTTCTGATTTTTTGCCCGAGTTAGGGGTGTCTGCTTCGTACGGTTATTCGGGAGGGGTATCTCTGAACGGGCAGTCGGCGGATGTCGCTTCGTTCACGGCAATGGCTTCGGTGAAGATTCCGATTTATCATTGGGGCGAAGGCCGGGGAAAGATCAAGGCGATGAAGGCAGAACGGGAAATGAGTCAATTGAAACGGGACGAGATGTCGGAAATGATGCTGTTGGAGATCGCCCGGGCCCGTTATAATGTGGAAGATGCCCATACCAGAGTGACGTTGACCCGTAGGTCGTTGAGTCAGGCGGAGGAGAATCTGACGGTGAGTAAGAACCAGTACGAGGTGGGGATGGAAACGGTCACGAATTACATGGAGGCTCAGGCACAATGGCAGAAAGCATGGAGTGACTGGATTGACGCTAAGGCGGAGTTGCGGTTGAGCGAGACGAGGTATCTGAAGGCGACGGGACGGTTATAATTAATGAGGCTTGCTCTTGGGGCAAGCCTCATTAATTATAAGCTAAAAGGTAATGGCTAAAAACTAAAAGTTGGAGGATGGTGTATGTGAATTATTTTTTTTACAATTAGCGGGAATAATTCTAACTTTACGGTGTCACGTAAAGAGATAGCAACTGTGCCCGATGTAAAAGAATCAACGATAATTCAACTGGTGGAGGCAGGAGATGAACGATGTATGAAGATGATGTTTGATACCTATTATCAATTGCTTGATCTTTGCACGGAGAAAATCGGACAGGTGGATGCAGACGCAAAATTAGCGGAGTTGGCGTCAAGGGGATATCGTTATTATAAAGACGTGGAGAAGTTTGCGAAACGTAATTCGTTCTATCAATAATATAACCTGAGCGTGAGGAAAGCTACTGATCGTAATAATTTCACGTTATCGGCGAGTTATCTAGGATAAATACGCTAAAAAGGATCAGGTTGGTTTGAATGTTCAGAATTCGATGTGGGTTATTTCCTGGTTAAAGGCGAATGCAAAGTCGTGTTGACGGATCAAGGAAATGAGGATCAGGTACTTCTCGGGGATGCTATTAAATGGGAATCTGTGGGAAAATAAATAGAATTTACCTCTTCTCATTTGCCTTTCATTTCGGGGGGAATCGGTGTAAAAACGTTTTGACGGGTTGTTCTGGAGTATTAACAGGTAGATTTGCAATTGTCTCTTATTATTAGTATTATTGTACAATCGTGTGTGAAGTATTGAATAGTAAATCTTTAACGCCATTGTCATGAATCTGCATAACTTGAGAACGGTTGCTTGTTATAATTCGAAGTTGTTGTTACGGAGTTGGTTGTTTCGTTTTTTTTTCTTCCTGATGTTTTGTATCATCATCGTGTACCACGTGGTTTCCCAAAGTGATTTATTCCCTCCTTATAATTCGGGGTTGATTACGTTATCTTCTTTTATCCCGTTCATGAATGCTTACTGGTTCACGATTTTACAGACAATCCCGCTTTGTTTCTTGGCGGGGATGCTTCTGGTGAAGGAGAAGAAGATTGATTCGATGGATGCGATTTACTATCGTCCGGAGAGTAATGCGGAATATGTTTTGGGGATATTGTGGGGAATTATTCCCGTGTTTATGTGCATGGCCGCGATTTCCATGTGTTTCGGGCTAGTGATTCATCTTTTTGCATCAAAGGCCCCGTTTGATTTCTGGCTTTACCTGTTTTACTGGGTAACGTTGGTTTTCCCGGCTTTGGTTTTTATGGCGGGGTTTTCTTTTTTCATTCATTGTTGGGTACGTAACCGGGCATTTAGTATCTTGATTCTTTTGATTTTTACGGCCTTAATCGTTTTTGGGATGGATGATTTCCAGCATGGACTTTTTGACCCGTTGGGAGTGACGTTGCCGGGTGCGTTTTCCAAGGTCACGGGGCATCCGGATATGACGGGTTATTTGTTGCAGCGTTGTTGTTGGTTACTCCTGGGGTTTGGCTTTATGGGACTGGCGATACTGTTTTTCAAACGTCTGTCCAATCATCCGATTAACCGGGTGCGAGTTATGGGGAGTGTGATGGCTTTGATGGCAGTGGGTGTGTTGTTCGGGATATTTGCTTATTTGCGGCAAGCGGAAAAGGATTATAGGCGGGGAATATACGCGGAGATGTATGATAAATATGCGGATGCACCCAAGGGGAGCATCGTCCGGCAGGATATTGACGTGCGGCAGGAAGGGACTCGCTTGGTGGCGGAGAGTCGTTTCGTGTTGCGAAATAGTACTTCCGAGGCGTTGTCGGAGGTGATTCTATATTTGAACCCGAAATTAGATATTGTTTCTGTTCAGGATCAGGAGGGTAATTTGACTTTCGAGCGGGAACATCAGGTGATAAGGGTACGGAAGGACGTTTCTCCGGGACAGGAAGTAGAGCTACGGATCAGGTATGAAGGGGGAATTGATCCGCAGATTTGTTATCTGGATGTACCCGATCCCGTGTTGTATAGTACTGCGTTTCATCGTTATTCCAGTTGTCGTTACGGGAAGGATTTCGTGTTGTTGCGAGACGATTACACGTTGTTGATTCCTGAGTGTTTATGGTATCCGGTGGCGTTGCCTCCCGTGAATCCAAAGGTTTCTTATGATATTCCGAAAGATTTCACGATGTACACTCTACATGTATCCGGTGTCGGGGATAAGAAAGTGATTTCTCAGGGGAAACGAGAAGAGACGGGAGATGAGGTGACTTATCGCGGGGAATATCCTTTGCATGGGATTTCGCTTTACATGGGGGAATTTGATCGTCGGGCGATCACAGTAGACTCGACGACCTATGAACTCTACCTGTTTAAAGGGCATGATAAATTGCTCTACGGGTTGGACATTCTCCGGGATACGTTGCCTTCTTTGCTCCGGGATACGAAGGAGCAATTGGAGTTTGAGATGGGGAGAAGTTACCCGTATTCTCAATTTATCTTGGCGGAGGTCCCGATTTCGTTTGTTAGTTTTTACCGGAATGAAAGGGGAAGTTCCGAATGTGTTCAGCCCGGTCTGGTTTTCGTGCCGGAGCGGGGGATGGGTTACTGGCGGGATGTCATGGAGGCTGTAAAATATAAAGGGGTGCCTGCGGAGTTTCGAGATCGGGTCATGCAAGAACCGCTAGAAGCCCGGTGCGCTCAAATGGTCGGATCATTTTTCAGGTCTTTTTTGACGGGAGACCGGAAGTATGATTTCGGGAGTATGGATATATTGCGTGGTTTCTTCCCGGTGTTATCCCGGAATTTCTCGTTTTCGGATGTTGATCAGATTAATAGCCCGTATAACGTGTCTTCCATGTTTTTGAATTACACGGTTTCTTTCCGTTCGCGGGACTACCCTGTGATGGGGGCCGTGTTGAATTCTATGTTGAGAAAACAGTTCAGGAGGTTTCAGCATGAGGTGGATAAGAAGGTGGTGAACTATTTTGATGGGCATAGTCTTAAGGATGCATTTTACGATCGGTCGTTGAAGGCTGCCTTTTTTACAGATTTGTTGGAAGTGAAGTCCGAGGAGATGTTGAGGTTGTTGTCGATAAATGGGGGAACTATAAACGAGATGCTTGATTTTATCCGGGGGTACGTGAATGAGCATGATTTTAAACAAGTCGATTTTAATGATTTTAACCAGAAGTTCAACGAACGTTTCGGGCAGAATTGGGAGGATTACATACCTGACTGGTACACGAGGGATCAATTGCCAACATTCTGGGTTGATGATTTCAAGGTTGAAGTTATCGGGGAGGGGCCGATGGATGGTGTCAGTATCGAGAAGCTGTTAGCGAATCGCAAGGAAGGAGAAACGTTGGTTATTCCCGGAATGACGCCCTCTCCCGTGTGTGTGAAGGTGAAAGTCTTCAATAACAGCAATGTCGAAGGAATGGTTTCAATTGTTTTTGAGGAGGTAAGCCATGAACTTACGGGGAAGACGTGGAATCGGATAATGAGTTCTTATTCTATTAAGAGTTACCTGATTCCGGCTAATAGCGGAAAGGAGATCGTGACGGTTAGCGATAACGCTCCGAGTTCAACCGTTTTGGCAACCAATTTGTCGCGTCATTTACCTAATATCGTGGTGGGGCGGGGTATGTTCGAAAAGAAGTTCACGCGGGATACCGTTCGGCGTGTTCTGAATATTGATAAATCATCTTTTTTGCCCGGAGAGGGGGAAATTATTGTGGATAATGAAGATGAAGGATTTAAATTGAGTGGCGGGTCCGATAAGTCTTTCGTGCGTACTCTTTTTAACAAGGCGGTGAAAGACAAATATTACGAGGGTTCGAGAATGGTGTCCGTGAAGCAAGGAAGCAAGGTGGAGCCGGGACTTTATATCGAAAACATGGCTTACGGTTTGGGAATACGTAGTGCGGCATTCATGGACGAGGGGAGTGGGGCACGCATGGAATGGCAAACGCGGATAGACCGGGAGGGCGAGTACGATGTTTACGTGTACGTTCCGTCCCCTGTTCACGTGTATCGGGAAAAGAGAGAGAATAAAGGCGGGGGAAGAGGATTTGGGATGTCAGTCAGTTCAAGTTTTTCGGTTAGCTTTGGTGGCTCCGGGAATGGACCAGAAATAAAACAATATTACACGATCACGAATGCCGGGAAGGAGTATGAAGTTGTTGGAAATGTGGCTACTCCCGGGGAGTGGGTGCTTCTGGGAACATACCGTTTTTCTCCCGGGGAGTGCAAAGTGACGCTCTCGGATCGGGGGGAATCGGAACAATTACTTTTTGGTGATGCGGTGAAGTGGGTCTACGTGGGAAAAAAATAATTGAAACTTTTGCACCGTCTTTTGAGTATATATACTCGATTTAAAAAGTTTATATATATGGATAAGACAGTGTTTTCGGTATTGAAGTGGGCTTCTGTTTCGGGAGTTTTGCTAGTCGCTATGTCTTGCCGGAGGACTACTCCGGGTTTGGAGATTGCGCAACTGGTGAAGACGGCAGAGGTACAGAAGTATGATGGGGAGTGTAGCACGACCTATCCCGGGAAGATCAAAGCGGCTTCAGATGTGCAGTTGGCTTTCCGAGTGGCGGGACCGATCTTGCGTTTTAACGCTGAAGTGGGGGAGTATGTGAAGCAAGGAAAAGTGTTGGCGGAGATTGATCCGAGAGATTATAAATTACAGTACGAGGCGACGAAGGCGGAGTACACGCAGGTGACGGACGAGGCAAACCGGATCATCGAGTTGTATCAGCGGAAGAGTGTTCCGGTGAATGACTACGATAAGGCGGTGGCGGCTAAACAACGGATCGCCGCATTATATCACGCTCACCTGAACGCGCTGAATGATACGAAATTGAAGGCCCCGTTTGATGGGTATGTCCAGAAGAAATTCTTTGACGCTCACGAGATCGTGAACACGGGGATCCCCGTCTTGTCGATGATTAATAATGATTACTACGAGGTAAATATTGATATCCCTTCCAGTGATTTTATCCGCCGGGAGAGTTTTAAGGAGTTTTATTGCGAGGCCGATGTTTTTCCGGGCGTGAAGATTCCTTTGGAATTGTTGGACGTGACGCAACAGGCTAATTATAATCAGCTTTTCAGGATTCGTTTCCGGATGAAGCCGGAAGGGCAATTGAATCTGGCTGCCGGGATGAGTGTTAGCGTGACCATTCGTTTCGCCCCGGGACAGGAGGGGCTGGCCGTCGTTCCGATCTCTTCTTTGTTCCAGAAAGAGGATCAATCTTACGTTTGGGTATACGATGCGGAACAGGAAACGGTGAAAATGAATCCTGTTAAGGTCGTTGAGTTGGATAAGGACGGGCAGGTGATCGTGGAGGCGGATTTGTCTTCGGGTACGAGGATTGTTGCCGCGGGAGTGAACGGTTTGAAGGAGGGGCAGAAAGTACGTTTGTTACCCCCGGTTTCTTCTTCTAACGTGGGGAAGTTACTCTGAAAGATATAATTGAAACTAAATTAACCTGCAACTTGCAACCTGATAACTTGCAACGTTGCAAAGCAACAATATACAATGAATTTCACGGAATATGCATTAAAGAATAAGGCTTTTGTCTACTTCTTTGTTTTCGTTCTGGTTGTAGGGGGGATATACTCGTTTTTCACGATGAGTAAGTTGGAGGATCCGGCGATTACGGTGAAGCAGGCCATGGTGGTGACGGCCTATCCGGGAGCTTCTGCCTATCAGGTGGAGTTGGAAGTGACGGATGTATTGGAGAAGGCGATTCGTTCGATGGGAGACTTGGATCATGTCTCCTCTATTTCGGAAGATGACGTGTCGGAGATTATGGTAGAATTGAGTAGTACGGTTCCGTTGGCGGAGTTACAGCAGAAGTGGGATATTTTGCGGCGGAAAGTGATGGGAGTACAGGCTCAGCTACCGGATGGTGCCCAAACCTCCATTGTTATGGATGATTTCGGTGACGTGTACGGTATGTTTTATGCCATGACGTCAGACGGTTTTGATTATCAGGAAATGTCGGATTACGCCGAGCTGGTTCGCCGTTCGGTTCTGGACATCGACGGGGTGAGCAGCGTGGATATTTACGGGGAACGACAATCCTGTATCAACGTGGAGTTTCTGGAGGATAAGATGGCCAACATGGGCGTGCATCCGGCAGAGATTATCATGACGTTGAACGGGCAGAACAAGACGGTTTATTCCGGTTATTTCGATAGCGGGGAGAAGCGGGTTCGGGTCAACGTGAACGGTGCTTACAAGGCGATCGAGGATATTCGCAACTTGTTGATCAAGGGGCACGAGCAGGATCAGATTCGCCTCTCGGATGTGGCACGGGTCACGAAAGGATACGTGAAGCCCGAACGTGAAGGCTTGCTATATGATACATTGCCCGCTATCGCTATCTCGATCGCAATGGAGGAAGGGGGGAATATTCTTCAACTCGGGAAGAAGGTCGATGCCAAGATTGCCGAGTTGAAGGAAGAGATCATCCCGGCGGGGATTGATTTCCAGAAAGTCTTTTTCCAGCCGACACGCGTGAAGAGCGCCATAAATGTTTTCATGGTCAACCTGATCGAATCGGTGGTGATCGTGATTCTCGTGGTGATGCTCTTCATGGGATTCCGCAGCGGGTATATTATCGGGGCGGGGCTGGTGATTGTCGTGCTGGGTTCGTTACTGGTTTTGTACATGATGCACGGTACGTTGCAGCGGGTATCCTTGGCCTCGTTTATCGTGGCGATGGGGATGCTGGTGGATAACGCGATCGTGATCACGGACGGGATTCTCGTGGACTTGAAGAAAGGAATACCGAAGCCTGCCGCCTTGGTGAATATCACGAAGAAGACGGCTTGGCCTCTCTTGGGTGCCACGACGATCGGTATCCTGACGTTCCTGCCAATCTTCCTGTCTCCCGACACCACGGGCGAGTACGTGCGGGACTTGTTTATCGTTCTGGCCGTGTCGCTGTGGTTGAGTTGGATTCTGGCCTTGGCTTACGTGCCGATACAGGCGGATCGGGGGTTGCGGGTGAAGCCGGGAGAAGTGGAAGACGAGACGAAGATGTACGGTACGCGGGTTTACCGGGCTTTCCGGGGTACGTTGAAATTCTCCGTGCGCTATCGGGTGTGGGTCATCGGCGGGATCGTGCTGTTACTGGCGGTCAGCGTTTACCTGTTCCGGTTCGTGCAACAGGGTTTCTTCCCGGATTTAAGTTATAACCAGTTGTACATGGAGTATAAGATGCCTTACGGGACCAATCCCCAGACGGTGAAGCGAGACCTGGCCTCGATCGAGAGCTATCTCATGAGTCGCCCGGAGATCACGGCCGTAACCACGAGTCTGGGAGGCACGCCTTCCCGTTATAATTTGGTGCGCACGGTGGCGGAACCCTCGTTAAGTTACGGGGAGTTGATCGTGGATTTCACGTCGCCCGAGGCGTTGGAGGCGAATATTGACTCGTTGCAGGTTTACTTGTCGGAGCATTACCCGGAGGCGTACGTGCGGTTGAAGCAATACAACCTGATGTACATGGATTATCCGGTGCAGTTTATGATTTCCGGCCCGGACCCTGCCGTGTTGAAACGCTTGTGCGGGGAGGTCGTGGATTTGATGAAAGCGGATTCCACGACGATGTTGGTGACGGATAACTGGGGGCCGATGACTCCCGTGCTGAACGTGGATTATTACCAGCCGATAGCGCGGGTGGCCAATCTTTCCCGCGAGGATGTGGGACTGGCTTTGCTGGCGACGACGGACGGGCTGCCCGTGGGATCGTATTACGAGGGAGAACATGATTTACCGATATATATCAAGAGTATGGGGAAAGACGGGGCAAGCCCGGGGAGATTGAACAATGTCCCGGTGTGGAGTCTCGTGCCTTCCTCGAATATGTTGAATCTGGAGACGGTGAAGGAGTTGATGGCAGGGATGATCTCGACTGAGGAGGTAATGACGGCCGTCGTTGGATCGACTCCCTTGAACCAGGCAACGAACGGGATTACCACCTCGTGGGAGGTTCCCGTGGTGCGGCGTTATAATGGGCAGCGGTCTATCTCGGCTCAATGTAATAATGCCCCGGGCTACACGGCGAATGACGTGCGGAACAGTTTGTTGCCCAAGATTGCGCAGTTGAATATCCCGCCCGGGTATACTACCGAGTGGCAGGGAGAATACCTGGCCAGCACGCAGTCTAAGCAGTATTTGTTCAAGAATGTCCCGTTGGGAATCGTGCTGGTGTTGGCAATACTGATCGCACTGTTCAAGGATTTCAAGAAGCCGTTGATGATCATTCTCTGTTTGCCGCTGGCTATTATCGGGGTGGTGTTGGGAATGCTACTTGCGGGAAAAGAGTTCGGGTTCGTGGCGATCGTGGGGGCCTTGGGACTGGTCGGTATGATGATCAAAAACGGAGTTGTACTGGTGGACGAGGTGGATATACAGATTCGATCGGGGAAAGACCGTTTCCTGGCACTTCTGGATGCGTCGTCTTCTCGTTTGCGCCCGGTCTTCCTGGCGTCCATGACGACGATTCTGGGAATGATTCCCTTGGTTAACGATGATATGTTTGGGGCTTTGGCCGTGACAATCATGGGAGGATTGTTTGTCGGGACGGTGATTACGCTGGTTATTCTGCCTGTGTTCTATTCGTTGTTCTTTAAAATCAAAGCGGGGTAATTTCGCTTTTGGCGAGTTACGGTTAATGCCTGCGGGAACCACTGACGTTATCAACTTATTTCATTCTAAATTATTCTATTATGCGCTTTTATATATTGTCGATTTTGTTGTTATTCGCCTTCTATCCTTCACGGGGCCAGCAACGTTTGGATTTGAAACGTTGCCGGGAGATGGCGTTGGAATATAGCAAGCAGATGGCCATTGCCGGGAAGCAAAAGGAGAAGGCCGTGTGGACGAAGAAGGAGTACGGGGCGAATTATTTCCCGAAGTTGTCGGCCTCCGGTTTTTACCTGTATCACCAAAAGAAGCAGGAGTACAAGCTGGATGGGGGATATTTGCCTACTTACGTACCGGGTGCGAATGGGAGTTTGCAGCCTAACGTGGTCATGGGTGCCGACGGGAAACCGGTGGTGGGTACGGACGGGAAGCCCGTGTTTCACGAGTACGCCTATTTGCCGGATATCCCGATCTCACTTTCGCTGCGGGGAGCGTACATGGCATCGGTACAGTTGCAACAACCCTTGTTCATGGGTGGGAAGATCCGGGCGGCACACCAAGCTGCCAAGTTCGGGGAAGAGCTTGCCGATGAGAATATCCGTTTGAATCGTTCGGAAGTCCTTGTCGAGTTGGAACAGGCTTACTGGCAATGCGTGCGGGTGGGGGAATTGGTGACGGTTGCCCGCAAATACAAGTCGGTGGTAAATGAGTTGGTGAAGAACCTGGAAGATGCGCAACAGGCGGGCATGGCTCCCGTGAATGACGTGTTGAAGGCACAGGTGAAATATAACGAGGCTTTGTTGCAGGAACAGCAAGCAGAGCACGGGCATAAATTGGCACAAATGAATCTTTGTCGCCTGGTGGGACTGGACTTGAATACCGCCTTGGAGTTGACGGATTCCTTGTCGGCGACGGTGTCACCCGCGACATTGGCTTTGCCGGACGAACTGGGGCAACGTCCAGATTATAACATGCTGGAGAAACAAGTGGAGATGAAGCGCAAGGAGGTGAACGTGACTCGGGCCGATTTCTTGCCGCAGGTGGGAGTTTCTGCGGGTTACGGTTACGGGGGCGGAATCAAGTTGAACGGGGACGATTCGAGGGCCGGTTCGTTCAGCGCGATGGCTTCCGTGGAGATCCCGATCTTTAACTGGGGAGAGGGACGTAATAAAGTCCGTATCGCAAAGGCCGAGGAGGAGATGAGCCGGCTGAACAAGGAGAAGCTGGGCGAGATGATGCGCTTGGAGATTGCCGGGAATCGCTTCAAGCTTACGGACGCCCAGACGAGGGTAGGTTTGACCGAATCTGCGCTGAAGCAGGCGGAGGAGAACCTGAAAGTGTCCCGAGACCAGTACGAGGTCGGGATGGAGAACCTGACGAACTTGTTGGAGGCCCAAGCGCAATGGCAACAGGCGTGGAGCGATTGGGTGGATGCCAAGGCTTCGTTGAAATTGTCCGAGACGGAGTATCTGAAGGCGATCGGGAAACTGGAGTGATTTTAGATTACAAACTCCCTCCCCGAAGGCCGGGGGAGTTTATTTTCAACTTTTTAATATTCAATTGCTTTATGAAAAAGGTATTATTCATGTTATTGGGGGTGTTGGTAGCCGGGATTGTATCGGCGGAAGTGAAGAAAATCAAGGGAACGGGGTATCTCGTGGTGCATGATCGTCCGGCCGAGCAGCCGTTTACCCGAGTGTCCGTGCAACAGTCGATCACGTTGTACGTGGGGCAGGGCAAGACGGAAGGAATCACGGTGGAGGCCGATGATAATATCGCTCCTTACATAAAGACGGAGATCAAGAACGGGCAGTTGAACGTGTACCTCGATCCGGAGGTCATCATCCGGGGCTACACGGCGATGAACGTGTCGGTATCCGTGCCCGTGCTCGCGGGTGTAAACGTGGCGGCGGCCGGGCGACTGGAAGGGACTTCGCCGTTTAACGTGAAGAAATTGGATATCGTGGCTTCCGGGGCGGGGATCGTGAAGTTGGACGTGAAAGGGGGTGAGGTTGACGTGGAGGCTTCCGGGGCCGCACGACTGGAACTGAAAGGGACTGCGGATCGGTTGGAACTGGATATGTCTACCGCCTCAACCTTGAAAGCGTGGGAGTTGCACGTGACGGACTGTGAGGCCGAGGTCAGCGGGGCTGCCAAGGCCGAGGTTAACGTTTCGGGTAAGCTGGAGGCCGAGATTTCCTCGGCGGGTATTTTGATCTACGACGGCAACCCGCGGATTGACAAGCGAGACGTGACGGGAAGGGGAACGTTGGTAAAAAGGAGATAAAATTCCTCCCGTTTCAGACCGTTTTTTATATCTTTACATCGAGGGTCGGGTTGTTTACACGCAGCTCGTGAAGATAAAAACTGTAACCGGATGAATAAACGTGATCGCTTGATAGGGTTGTTGTTGATATTGTCGTTACTTTTCTTTCAATATCTGTGGCTGCTCTTTTATGTCTTGTTGTTTGTCGTGCTGGGAATCTTGATTTTTGACACGCGGTATGATCGGTACGCCTTGGTCATGATGGTCTTGGTCCTGCTCTTGTACGTCGGCATCAAGTTCATGTTTTACGAGACGTATCTCGTGCCTTCGAAATCCATGTTGCCCGTGTTAAACAATAACGTGACCGTTCGGGGCGAGAAATGGCGGTACGGCGGGATTTATCTTTCGGCGATAAAGGAGTGGCCCCTGGTGACGATATTCACCCGTTCGAGCCAATACCGGACGGGTAAGTTCGCAGCCGCGGATCGGGTGAAGATGATCGGTTTCTGGAAACCCGTGAGGAATGATATCCTCGTCTATTACGCTCCCCGTGATTCATCTTGTATCCATATTGACCGTTGTGTCGGTTTGCCGGGCGATGTTGTCTCCGTGCGGGAAGGTCGGGCGATTGTCAACGGGGTGCCGCGGGAAGAGGATCGGGCGTTGAAATTGCGTTACATGGCTTATTTTTCTGATTTCCTGGCGTTCCGAAAGGTGTGCAAGGAGTTGGGCTTGTTCCTGAATTCGGATGATTATTCGGTTTCGGAAGACGCCGTTTACTTGGCTCTTGATCAACCCACGCTGGATAGCCTGCGTCGACATAACGTGACCGATAGTCTTGTTTTTCGCCAGCGCGGGGAGGCCCGGCGGGAAGTCTTTCTTGCCGGGGAATGTGACTGGAACTTTCAGGATTGGGGGCCCTACAAGTTACCTTACAAGGGAATGCGGGTTGAATTGACTCCCCGGAACCGGAAATTATACGGTGCTATTCTCCGGGGCCCGGAACGAGTGAAGAACCCCGACTCGTTGACTTCCTATGTTTTCGAGAAGGATTATTATTTCATGCTGGGAGATAACCGGGGAAATGCCCTCGATTCCCGTTTTCTCGGGCCTATCCCTTCTTGCTGTATCGAGGCTCGGGTGTTACTATCGAGTCCATAAGGTCCATAAAGTCCGTAAAGTCCATAAAGTCTATAAGGTCCTAGACCCTGCGAGCGCTTTGTCTACGGCAGCTAATGCTGCCGTTAAATCCTGTCGAAGGACACCCGTGACTTTACGGACTTTATGGATCTTATGGGCTCTTTAACTACTCTTCCGTCCCGAATATTAATACCGATCTGGCTTGCACGAACGGGGGGATGACACGCTGTAATTTTCTTTCCTCGCTGCTGCTCCTGCTCATCCTGTTCGGGGTAGCTACGGGCTTCCGGGAAATTAATTGAAGCGTGGCGGCCAGTAGGGGTTCTTTGGGGTCTCCCAGTTGATACTGGTGATGGAATTGTTCCTGCATGAGATACGTGGGTACGAGTCCCCCCATCACGGATTCGTTCCGGCTGTTGGTGTATTCCGTGGAGATCAGCATGATGTTCCACCCTTGTAAATCTTTTTCTTCGGGTGTGTAGATAATTCCACCCATGTTTTTGCCCATGGTGACATCGCCGACCATATTTACTTCCATGTAGGGCGACAGGGCGCTGATTAGCATTTCGGCGGCTGATGCGGTGACTTTGCTGGTAATAACCCAGAGGCGTTTCAAGTTCAGCCGGGAAGTTGCGGGGACGGTCTTGTCGAAACGTTCTTCCAGTTTCGCAGGATCGTCGGCGTATTTTTGCTGGTAAACCTTGTTCCAGTTTTTATGTACGAGTAATTCCTCGTTGTTCACGAACTCCTCGGGGGCAATGAGAGAGCATAACTGCTTCACGGCGAAGATATAACCTCCCTGGTTGTAGCGCAAGTCGAGGATAAACTCGTCGATCTTTCCCGTTTTCAATTCCTGGAAAGCGTGGTTCAGTTGTGTCAAGGACGAGGGGCCCCTGTACACGAAATCCGTGTAAATCATGTAACCCACGTTCTTGTCTTCCCACGGGATTAGCCCGTAATCGAGGACCGGATCGACGACATATGATTGGGCCGTTAACTCTTTCGTCTCGTACGGTTCGGATTGCTCGTCAGCGGACAATCCGATGGATAGTTTGCCGGCGTAATACAAGTCCGTGTAATTTTCAGTGGTGATTCTCTCCCCGTTCATGTGGGTAATCAGGTCCCCCCGTTTGAGTTCGGCTTTTGCCGCGGGGGAATTCGGGTAAACGAAGTTGATATCGGCGAATATGTACCCGTCTTTTTCCCAGAATGTGAGGTTGTAACCGAAACCGTTGTCGTAACCGGAGGCATCGGCGATCTCTCCCAGCCCGCTGGATCTCGTGATACGTGACCAGATGTCACCGCCATATTTCATGGTTGCGAAATACTCTTCCGGGTTACTGTCCGGGTCAATGTTTTTGTCCTTGACCTCCTCGGCCCAGAAGTATTGGTCGGTCATTCTATCCTTCGTGAAGGTATTAATCCGGGCATAGTTGTACGGTCCGGGGGACGGTCTTGTCCCCGTTGAATCCTCGCAACTTTGTAGGAATCCTGCTAAGATGAAGAGAGAGAATAGTTTGTACATAAGTCTATGTATTATATTAAATCACAATATTACGAATTTTTTATGGATTTCCATGCATGGTGGCACGAGAAAGTTTTCGGGGTGAATTGCATATTTATCCATATTTTACCCCTCTGTCTTCGCTCCTCCTCCGGTCTGGGTGGTGCAAGTTCTCGTCGACTTCTCGTGAAGTTCTCGTGTTAGGGTCGAGAAGTTGTTGAGGGTTTTTCGTGAAGAAATGGAGGGTTACGAGGAGGTGAAGGAGGGCTGGATGGGTTGTTGCGTGCTGGTAAATAGTGCGTTGGTTGTCTTGCCCCCGGCCCGAGAACGGGAGATCGTGAAATTATTTCAAGAAAAATGGGAAAATATTTGTTTTAACCGTGTAATTGTGCATATATTTGCAAAGTGAATAAATAAATATGCACAATTGAGTAACCAAAAAGAATTTGAATGATTTAGATTAAATTGTAAGAAAATGAAGATTGAAGTTGTAGTTGCATCCGAGAAACACCTGTCGTACGTGACAGCGATAAATGATGCGATTGATAATGCTGCAAAAGCGAGAGGTACTGGTATAGCCAGAAGAACGAACGAGTATATCGCCGATAAAATCCGAAGTGGGAAAGCGATTATCGCCTTGAACAGGGCGGAGTTCGTGGGGTTCTGTTATATCGAATCGTGGGGTCACCAGAAATTCGTGGCGAACTCCGGGTTAATCGTGGTACCGGCGTACCGGGGTTTGGGGGTGGCTAAACAAATCAAGAAGGCCGCTTTCGATTTGTCGCGAAGGCGATTCCCGGAGGCCAAGCTTTTCGGCCTGACAACTGGCGAGCAGGTGATGCGGATCAATACTTCATTGGGTTACGTGCCTGTTACCTTTGCCAAGCTCACCGATGACGAGGAGTTCTGGGCCGGATGCAAGTCATGCGTGAATTACGATATTTTGCAGCGGACCAACATGACGAAATGCCTTTGCACCGGGATGGTGTACGACCCGGAAGCCGTGGCCCGGCAGCAAGAGCTGGCGCGGAAGGCGGGAAAGAGCGCGTCGTCGGGCTTGTTCAAGCACGTCCGCCATGTCGTGAGCTCGATGCTGGCCGTTCGCGGGCGGGCGACTTCTCGCTCGACGATGAAAAATATAGCAAATTTGTAACTTGTAATCAGATTCCATGAAAAAAGTAGTTCTAGCATACAGCGGGGGACTGGACACCTCCTACTGTGTTAAATACCTGAGCGAGGAAATGGGCTTCGAGGTTTACACGGCTCTGGCTAATACTGGGGGATTCACGCCCGGCGAGCTGGCTGCGATCGAGGAGAAAGCGTATGCCCTGGGGGCGAGACGGCACGTGACGCTCGACGTGACGGCGGAGTATTACGATAAATGTATCAAGTACATGATCTTCGGGAATGTCCTGCGGAATAAAACCTACCCGATTTCCGTGAGTTCCGAGCGTACGTTTCAGGCGTTGGCCATTGTTCGTTACGCGAAAGAGATCGGGGCCGATGCGCTAGCCCACGGCAGCACTGGGGCGGGGAATGACCAGGTGAGGTTCGATCTCTGTTTTTCAGTGTTCGCGCCGGGAATGGAAATTATCACGCCCACGCGGGATTTGAAGTTGAGCCGGGAGGAGGAGATCGCTTATCTGAGATCGAAAGGCGTGGAGCGGGACTGGTCGAAAATGGCTTACTCGATTAATAAAGGACTCTGGGGAACCTCGGTGGGAGGGTGCGAGACGTTGAGTTCCCACCTCTATCTCCCGGAAGAGGCTTATCCTTCGGCCGCATGGAAGGCGGGTGAGGAGACGTTAACCTTGTCGTTCGAGCGGGGAGAGCTGTGTGCGGTTAATGGCGAGCGCTACACGAGCAAGATCGAGGCAATCCGGCAAGTGGAGGCATTGGCTGGCGGGTGGGCGATCGGGCGAGACACGCACGTGGGCGATACGATCGTCGGTATCAAGGGACGGGTGGGGTTCGAGGCTGCGGCACCCCTGATCATTATCAAGGCCCACGAGTTACTGGAGAAGCACACCCTCACGAAGTGGCAGGCGTACTGGAAAGAACAACTGGCAAACTGGTACGGGATGTTTCTGCACGAGGCGATGTACGGGGAACCCGTGATGCGGAATATCGAGAGCTTCCTGCAAGACTCCCAGCGATACGTGTCGGGTACGGTGCAAGTGCGAATGCGTCCCTACAGTTTCGAGTTGCTGGGAATCGAGTCGGAACACGATTTGATGAACGCTTCTTTCGCCCGTTACGGGGAAGAAACGAGCGCTTGGACGGCTGAAGACGTGAAAGGATTCACGAGGATATTGTCCATGCCCTTGCGGATTTATAATGCGGTAAACAAGGAGGAAATTTAGAGTGTAAAGTTTAGAGTTGAAAACTCCTCCGTCGGCTATGCCGCCACTTCCTCTATAAGCAGAGGAGGTGCTGGTGACTCTTACCGAAGACGGTGACTATTCCAGCTCTCCCTCTGTTCATAGAGGGGAACTAGCGATTAAACGAGAACAGACGGGGTGTTTGCTCATAGTCTGTCGAGCGAGAGCTAGTTCGAGACCGTTTCGGGCTCAATACGGCGAAGCCGGGAGGAAGTTTTAATAATTAATAGTGTCATGATAAAAGTAGGAATTGCAGGAGCGGCCGGGTACACGGCCGGGGAATTAATCCGCATGCTGGTTGCACACCCGGGTGTCGAGTTGCGTTACTTGCAAAGCGAGTCGCACCGGGGGGAGCCGATTGGCAAGGTACACCGGGATCTGATCTACTCGGATCGGGTGTTTTCCGATCTGGATTACACGGATATAGATGTCCTTTTCCTGTGCATGGGGCACGGGGTGTCTACCCGTTTTTTACAGCAGAATCCGGTACCAGCATCAGTACGGGTGATTGACCTGGGGAACGATTTCCGGTTGAAAGCGAATGCGGGAAATTTCGTGTACGGGTTGCCGGAACGAAACAGGGAGATTATCCGGCAAGCGGGTCGCGTGGCGAATCCCGGTTGTTTCGCCACGGCGATAGAATTGGGCTTGCTGCCTTTAGCGAATGGCGGGGTATTACCCTCGTGTGCGTCGGCCTTCGGCATAACCGGGGCGACGGGAGCGGGACAGCAACCCACGGGGGAGACGCATTACAGTAACCGGGCGCAGAACCTTTCGGTCTACAAGGTTTTTTCCCACCAGCACCTGGCGGAAATCCGGGAGACGTTGGGCGAAGCGACGGACATCGCTTTTGTCCCCGTGCGCGGGTGTCATGCCCGGGGAATCATGGTGAACACCGTGTTTTATAGCGATCTGGAGGTGGGCGAGTTGAAGCGCCTGTATGCGAGTTACTACGAGGGACATCCTTTCACGGTGGTAAGTGACGAGCCTGTCTACCTGAAACAGGTGGTGAACACGAACTATTGTTTTATCCACTTGGAACAACAGGGACGCAAGGTACTGGTGACCTCCGTTATCGACAACTTGTTGAAAGGAGCGTCGGGACAAGCCGTGCAGAATATGAACCTGATGTTCGGCTTGGAAGAGACGACGGGGTTACACTTGAAAGCGAATTACTTTTAATTTATAGAGATCGCCTATGTTTGATGTATATAATTTACTGGATATAGAACCCGTGAAAGCGGAGGGTGTCTATTTCTGGGATCGGGAAGGGAATAAATACCTGGACTTTTATGGGGGGCATGCCGTTATTTCAATCGGCCACTCGCACCCGCACTACGTGGAACAAGTGTCCGGGCAGTTGAAGAATATCGGTTTCTACTCGAATTCCGTGGAGAACCGTTTGCAGGAGGAACTGGAACGGAAACTGCGGGAACTTTCGGGTTGCCCGGGTTATAACCTGTTCATGTGTAATAGCGGGGCGGAGGCTAACGAGAACGCGCTGAAACTGGCTTCCTTTGTCACGGGGCGCTCGAAAGTGCTATCCATGCGCTTCGCTTTTCATGGGCGCACGAGCGGGGCTGTCGCCGTCACGGATAACCCGGGGATTCAGGCTCCGTTGAACCGGGGACACGAGGTGACGTTTATCAATTTGAACGATGTCGAGGCGTTGAAACGGGAATTGTCCGGGGAGCCATACGCCGCGGTAATCGTGGAGGGGATACAGGGTGTCGGGGGAATCCGGATCGCTGAATCCGGCTTCTTGCAGGTGGCACGTGAGGCGTGTAGCCGGACGGGAACCCTGTTGATCCTGGACGAGATACAATCGGGATACGGCCGGAGCGGGAAGTTTTTCGCTCATCAACACGCGGGAATCCGGCCGGATATCATTACTATGGCCAAGGGTATGGGAAATGGTTTCCCGGTGGCGGGACTCCTGATTCACGATTCGATCGAGGCTCGGAAAGGAATGCTGGGCACGACTTTCGGGGGAAATCACTTGGCTTGTGCGGCGGCGATTGCCGTGCTGGATGTCATGAAAGAGGAGAAATTGGTGGAGAATGCCGCTCGTGTCGGGGACTACCTGGCCGAACGGTTAAAACCTTTGAACGGGGTGATTGAAGTCCGGGGAAAGGGATTGATGATCGGGGTGGATATTGACATCCCACACGCTATATTCCGCCGCCGCTTGTTAGCCGACCAGCACGTGATTACCGGGAATAGCGGGAAAAACACGTTGCGGTTGTTACCTCCCTTGTGTGTCACCCGGGAAGAGGTCGACGAGTTCGTGGAACGATTTAAACGAGTAATGAATTAACGGATGAAATGTAAAATCATAAAAATTGGGGGTGTCTTGATCGAGGATGACGAACTGTTGAACCGGTTGTGTCGTAAACTCTCCTCTATCGCCTCTCCCTTTGTCATCGTGCACGGGGGCGGAACCTTTGCCGGGCGGCTTGCCGGGCGATTGGGAATCCCGGCCTCAATGATCGACGGGCGGCGGGTTACGGATCGAGAAACGTTAGAAGTCACGGTTATGGTTTATGCCGGGTGGGTGAACAAAACGCTGGTCTCCCGCTTGCAAGCCTTGGGGGTAAACGCCTGTGGGTTATCCGGGTGCGACTTGAACTTGGTGCGGGCTGATAAGCGGGTGCGGGAATCCGTGGATTGGGGGTACGTCGGTGACATCCGGCAGGTACATCTGGGGGCATTGGAGTTATTATTACAGTCCGGCGTGGTCCCCGTGATATCGCCGATCACTCATAACGGGGAAGGCGTCCTGCTGAACTCCAATGCTGACGGGATTGCGGCTGCCGTGGCGGAAACGCTGAGCGCATGTTACGACACGGAACTGGTTTACTGTTTTGACAAAAAAGGCGTGTTGGCGGATATGCGGGACGAGGGTTCCGTGATCGCCCGGCTCACGCCGGCTTCATACGATGAGTATAAACGGAAGGGAATGATTCATTCCGGGATGATTCCCAAACTGGATAACGCTTTTAAATCCGTTCGTAACGGGGTCGGCACGGTACGCTTGCTGCATCCCGATGAACTGGATAACCCGGAAGCTGGAACAGAAATAACACTGGAAGAACAATGGATGCAAATGCCGCAATAGAACTTCTGAAACGGATTATTGCCACGCCTTCCCCTAGTAAACAGGAAGAGGGAGTGGCCGGGATCATTGCCGACGTCCTCGAAAGATATAGGTTCGACGTGCATCGGAAAGGTAATAACGTGTGGAGTCGCTCGAAGAATTTCGACGAGAGGAAGCCCACGTTATTACTCGATGCACACTTGGATACCGTGCGTCCTAACGGGGAGTGGATAACCGATCCTTTTACTCCGGTCGTGAAGGACGGGAAACTGTTCGGGCTGGGAAGTAACGACACGGGAGGAAGCATCGTTTCCATGTTGGCAACATTCTTGGAGTTGGGAAATAGAGACATCGCATGTAATCTTGTCTTTCTGGGATCGGCCGAGGAGGAAAATACCGGGGTTAACGGGATACAGAGCGTGTTCCCGGAACTGGGGAAGATTGATTTCGCTCTCGTGGGAGAGCCCACGGGGATGCGCCCGGCTATCGCTGAAAAAGGATTGATGGTGTTGGACTGTTATGCCAGAGGGAAAGCGGGACATGCGGCCAGGGAGGAGGGGATTAATGCCATTTACGAGGCGATGGAAGACATAAACTGGTTTCGTACCTATCGTTTCAAGAAAGTGTCGGAACTACTGGGTCCGGTGAAAGTGAGCGTGACGGGGATTGAAGCGGGTACGCTACATAACGTGGTGCCTGCGACTTGTCGTTTCACGGTGGATATACGGGTAAATGAACTACACACGAATCAAGAGATATTCGATACAATCCGTGGTCACGTGAAATGCGAGATTGTCCCCCGCTCTTTTTCATTGAACTCCTCTTCCGTGTCGCCTGATCACCCGATGGTGAGACGATGCGTCGAGTTGGGATTATTGCCGTATGGCTCTCCCACGACGTCGAATCAGGCCGTCATCCCCTGTGCTTCTATGAAAATCGGTCCCGGGGATAGCGCTCGCTCGCATACGGCAAACGAATATATCCGTTTGGACGAGATTCGTGAGGCCGTGGAGTTGTTCAGGAAACTGTTGGGTAATTGAAAATGGATAATTGAAAATGAAACTCCTCCGTCAGCTTCGTTGCCACTTCCTCTATAAACGAGGGTGCTGAAAAAGTCGGTTTTGAGAGAAACAACTACCCTCTCCGGCTCCCCCTTACACAGGGGGAGAGTTCGTGAGAGCGTGAAGCTTTCCCTTGTACGGGAGAGAATGGTTAGTGAGAGTGTAAAGCCCTTTACACGGGGGAAGAGATGATTTTCAAGCGGTTTCCCCGCCTGTGTAAGGAGGGGACAGGGGTGGTAGTCTAAATAATGGGACTTTTTCAGTGCCCTCATGAACAGAGGAGGAGTTGCTAGCTCTAGCCGAAGACGGAGACTATTCCAATTCTCCCTCTGTTTATAGAGGGAGTACGGTGGAGCCGGGGGGAGTTTGAAATCTAAAACTTAAAATTGAATGAAGCTTTGGGATAAAGGATACAGTATAGACGGTTTTACCGAATCGTTTACGATCGGGAAAGATCGGGAACTTGATGTCTTGTTGGCGAAAGCTGACGTGATCGGGAGCCTGGCACATTTAAAGATGTTACGTTCTGTCGGACTGATAAGTGAGGAGGATTACAGGCATTTACATCCCGCCTTGGTGGATATCCATGGCTTGGTGGAGCAAGGCGAGTTCTCGATCGAGCCGGGAATAGAAGACGTGCATTCTCAGATAGAATTACTGCTCGTGCGGAAATGCGGGGAGGCTGGAAAGAAAATACACACGGGGCGTTCACGGAATGACCAGGTGTTACTGGACTTGAAATTATTTACCCGTGCGGCCTTGTTTGAAACGCTGGATCATGTCGGGCGATTATTTGATTTATTAATGGTGCGGGCGGGAGAGAGTCAAGACCTGTTGATTCCCGGTTACACGCATTTGCAGGTGGCCATGCCCTCGTCCTTCGGGCTGTGGTTCAGCGCTTATGCCGAATCGCTTGCCGATGATCTGTTGGAACTGAAAGCGGCTTACGACATGGTAAACACGAATCCTCTGGGTTCGGGGGCTGGGTACGGATCATCGGTTGCCTTGAACCGTCAAATGACAACCGATTTGTTGGGATTCTCCGGTCTGGCTTATAACGTGGTTTACGCCCAGATGCAACGCGGGAAAATGGAGAAAAACGTGTTGTTCAGTCTGGCTTCCGTGGCAACCACTTTAGGACGTTTAGCTGCCGACGTGTGCCTTTTCGCGTGTAGTAACTTTGGCTTCGTGCGTTTGCCGGATAAGTACACGACCGGTTCAAGCATCATGCCGCATAAGAAGAATCCCGATATATTCGAGTTGATCCGGGCAAAATGTAATCACCTGCAATCGCTTCCCGTGCAAATGGCAATGATCTGCACGAATCTCACGTCAGGTTATTTCCGGGACATGCAATTAACCAAGGAATTATACCTGCCCGCTTTCAAGGAATTGAACGATTCGCTTTTCATGGCTCATCTGGTGTTGCGGGAAATGGAATTACAAAGGGATATCCTGAATGATCCCCGTTACAAATATATCTTCTCCGTGGAAGATGTCAATGACCGGGTCATGGCGGGAGTACCTTTCCGGGAGGCTTATCGTGAGATTGGCGAGCAGATACATCGGGGAACTTACCAGACTGGGATGCGGGACCTTCACCACACGCACGAAGGTAGCATCGGCAATCTTTGTCTGGAGCAAATCAGGGATAAATTTGTGCAAAGAAAAGCGTTGTGGGATATAGCTGTCGTGCGTGGGGCTGAAAATAGCTTGTTGAAATTCGAATAATCCATGATACGGGAACAAGTTGTAGGGAGTTTTTCCACACTTGTTCCACAACTTTCCACATCTTTCCTTTTCGTTTGTGTTGTGTTATATTGTTGATATATAGTGTAATATATTTATTTTGCTGTCGTGGCATACAATTCTCTATACTATAAGCAAATGATTGAATGATTAAAATTGATTGGTTATGGGAATTTGTATATTTTTTATCGTGATGGCTATTTCGGGACTTTTGTTACCGCACTTTTTGGCGGAACCCGAACATAAAGCAGAATAATCTATATATTGAAATTGATAGTTACAAAATGAGAAACAGGCATCTCTTTATCAGGCAGATGCCTGCTTTCTTTTCCTAAATTCCGTTAAATACTTTTTTGTTTAGTCGATTAAGGCTATTTTCGTGTTTGAAATTAATCGACTTATGGCAAAGATTTTAATCGTAGATGATGATACTACATTTTGTATCATGTTGAAGAACTGGTTGGAAAAACGAGGATTTGAAGTGGAGAATGCTTTTTCGTACAAGGAGGCGGTGAAGAAACTGGAAAAAGCGAGCTTTGACCTTGTACTTACCGATTTGCGTTTGCCCGATAAAGATGGCATTGATTTGTTGCGGGTGATCAAAGAAAAAACTCCCGACACGCAAGTGCTTCTTATGACGGGGTATGCCGATATCCAGACTGCGGTGACTGCCATAAAGTTGGGAGCTTTCGATTATGTAGCGAAGCCCGTTATCCCGGATGAAATACTCAAAAAATTGCAAGAAGCGTTGAAGCTGGAAGCCGAACCTGTCGGTAAGCCCGTTCCTGCTAAAGCGAAAACGACAAGCTTTGCCTATATCAAGGGTGTTAGCGAGGGTGCTGATCGACAATACGAATATATTCATTTGGTAGGTCCCACGATGATGACCGTGTTGATAAACGGGGAGAGCGGTACGGGCAAAGAGTACATCGCCCGGTTGATCCACTCGATGAGTAACCGGAAAGATGCGCCTTTCGTGGCGGTCGACTGTGGGGCAATCCCCAGAGATCTTGCCGCAAGCGAGTTTTTTGGCCACGTGAAAGGTTCTTTCACGGGAGCGGTTGGTGATAAACAGGGATATTTCGTGACGGCTTCGGGGGGGACGATCTTCTTGGATGAGATCGGTAATCTGCCGTATGACGTTCAGGTGCAGTTGCTACGTGCGCTCGAAGAGCGTAAGGTGCATCCTGTGGGTGGAAATGTTGACGTGCCTTTTGACGTCCGCATCATTTCAGCTACGAACGAGAACCTGAAAGAGGCTGTGGCTAGCGGGCGTTTCCGGGAGGATTTGTATCATCGGTTGAACGAATTCTCCATTCAGGCTTTACCTCTCCGGGAGCGAAAGGAAGATATTCTGATTTTTGCCAATCATTTCCTGGACAAGGCAAATGAAGAACTTGGAAAACAAGTGGCCGGGTTTGATGAAGAGGTGATGCGTATCTTCAAAACCTATTCTTGGCCGGGGAATTTGCGGGAAATGCGTAATATCGTGAAACGGGCTACGCTACTGTGCATGGGTAGTTTGATTTCGAAGAGTTGTTTACCTCCCGAATTGGAGCAGAAACCCGTGGAGCCGGAAAGAACATCCACGACCCGGCGGGAAATGGAAATTGATCTTATCAAGGAGGCCATGCAGAAATGTCGAAATAACAAGAGTGAGGCGGCTCGTATGCTCCAGATTGACCGGAAGACCTTGTATAATAAATTGAAAAGTTACGGGTTGGAGGACTTGTAAGATTTTTTGTAATATTAGAATTTTGAGAGAGGTGCTATTAGACTGTTACTCTCTCATTTCTCGACTTCTTTTTCTAGTAATTGTAGTATTTTGTTACCCTTGTTCAGGATCTCCTCGATAGCCTCTCTTATTTTTTCTTCTTCGGTTTCCTTTGGCATCTTTTCCAAGAAAAGCAAGGGGGGAATCACCTCATGGATGGATAATTGCTTGAACATCGGAAGCATCTTATGTGCCAATTTACAAATCTGTTCTGTTTCACGCGCTTTCAGGTGATTGGCTAATAGTTGGAAGTTATTTTTGCAGTCCATGATGAAAGAACCGATAATCTGGTTAGCGGCATCTTTGTCATTATCGGCAAATACCATGATCATTTTCAGGTCATACGGGGCGTTAGTATCCTGTGTGTGGGGCGTTGCTGGTTTAATATTTATCGAGCATCCTAATAGTTGATTTACCCTAGCGTAGAGTTGTTCCGGGGTGAACGGTTTATTCAGGTAAGCGGAAAATCCGGCGTTCTGGTATTCGGTTTCCTGCATGTCGTCCCGTGCAGATAGGGCTATAACGGGAATGTTTTTTACATGCTCAAGTTTGGATTCCCGTATTTGTTTGACGAGTTCGAAACCGTCCATTTCCGGCATCTGGATATCCGAGAAGACAATATTGAATTTCCCTTTTTCCAATTGGGATAGTGCTTCTCGCGGGTTTGTGCAGGTGGCACATTGAATGCCTACCTTTTGTAGTAATTCTGTCGTGACTGTCAGTTGCAGAAGATCGTCGTCCACGATAAAGGCTTTCATTCCCTCGTGCATCACGGGTGCTGCGACGGGGACTTCCGTGACTTGTATCTCTTGGGTCGGGGCCTTTATCAAGGGGAATTTCACCGTGAAGGTGCTTCCCTCGCCTTTTTTACTGTCAAGGGTTAATTCTCCGCCGAGTAAATGTACCAGTTGAAGCGTGATCGTTAATCCAAGTCCAGTTCCTTCTGCGCCGTTATTGTGTTGCGGGTTTAGACGGGTGAATTCTTTGAATATGAGTTCCTGTTCTTCTCGTGTCATCCCCGGTCCCGAATCTTTAATCACGATGACAAACTGCTCCTCTTTGGTGGCGGAGATAAATGCGGATAAGGAGACTTTGCCTTCTCGGGTGTATTTGATTGCGTTGGATAGAATGTTTACCACGATTTGACGAATTTTCATGGAATCACCCATGTAATGGTCATTTAGGGCTTTACTGATATCACTTTTTAATTCTAGGTTCTTTTGTGCGGCCAAGGGCAGGAAACTGTCTACTGTTTCTTGTAGCAGGCGTCCCGGGTTATATGGAATGGTGTTGATCTCCATCTTGTTGGATTCCAGTTTCGAGAAGTCGAGCATGTTATTGGCTAGATGCAGGATATGCTCGGCCGAACCTTTCATATTTTTGAGGAAATAGTGCTGCCGATCTTCGAGCCGGGTATTGTTTAATAGTTCTATGTACCCGATGATAGAGCTTAGCGGGGATTTTATGTCATGCGTGACAGTCAGCATCAATTTTTCCCGGTTATGCAGCAGGCGTTCCGTGTACGTTTTCGCCCGTTCCAGTTCTCGCCTGTAACGCTGGCTTTGGGTGATGTCGTTGATGATCAGGACAACGAAAAAGACCACCAGCACGCAAGCTATGATGGCGATCCAGGATATGGTTTGAGTAAGTTGATGTGTCGTGATCTGTTGTTGTTCCAGCCGGGTGATCGTGTTTTCGACCTCTTCTTTTTCAAGGTCTCTCAAGACTCGTTTCAATCGTTCCGTGATATTCTGCCCGCTTTGGATAACGATCTTTTCCCGCCGGGAAATCTCTGTATCAATTTCCTCTTTTTGTTGCTGGTACTGGCTCCATGAATCCCGGATCACGTTCATCAAGGTGTCCGTGTTCGTGTTGTCATTAGCCGTGTTGAGCGTGTCCACGATACGATGATACGTGGTATTTATATTCAACACGGAATCTATCCGCGTTCTGAATAGTCCTTTTTTCTCCCGGATCGTGTAACTGCTGTCGATGACCGCGATGACCTTCTCCCGGATATAGGGTATTTCATCGGTTGTGTCTTTGAGTGTTTCTATTTTTTCAATGGTTTTGTTGTAAAAATCCTCCGGGGTAGAGTATTTTTTGAAATAGCGCAAGTCGTTCAGGTTCGTGATACGCTTGCTCAAAAGGTAATTTATGGTGTCTATTCGCAGGTTTTGCTCCAAGCTCACGGAAAGATTCTTCAAAGTATCCATGTTGTTCCGGATATCTTCGATTAAGTCCATGTAGGTATCAAAGTTCTTTTGAGATCCGGTTTGCGAGAAAGATATTCCCGTGTTCTCTGCCTCGTAAAGTTTTGCCAGCGTGTTGCTGATGATGAATAATTTCCGTTGCATGACTACTTCGTCATTCCCTTTTGTGGTCAGGGCTATCGTTTGTTTGTAGATGAAGATGATGGCGATGGCTCCCAACAGGAGAATGAGTATGTATCCTGTGATCAATTTCAGCTTGGTAAATTTGAACGGTCTTTGCATAACGAATAGATTTATAGCAAATGTATAAAAAAATAGTCAACCTTAAATCTCTGAGAGAGGTTGACTATTTTTAGTGGTGATCCCCACGGGACTCGAACCCATATCAAAGGAACCGGAATCCTTCATTCTATCCATTGAACTAGGGGACCAATATTTATCGAGTGCAAAGCTAATCATTTTTTTAAAAAAGGGAGCAATTTGCTCCCTTTTTTAATGTATAATAGATAAACTATTTTACTTTTTTACGAGTAGCGTAGCTAATACGTAGAGAATTTGCTTTACGCAATTCTTGTTTCACGTCGGTCACGATACCCATTTTTGTAAACTGATCAACTTTCAAGTTATTCGTGATCATGTTCCGTTCTTCCTCTTTACGAGTTTCCTGTTCGGCGATGACGAAATTAGCAATTTCGTGCAGACCGGCCAGTTTGTCATTTAATTGGATACGGGGATCACTTCCGTAAGTACCTACATATTGATCTTTCGGTTTTCCGATGTAGATGTTACTTACCAGAGATTTTTTCTCCAGCTTGGTAACTTCTTTTGCTTCGGGCATACCGTTGTTGATCATAAGAGTTACTTCACGCATCGTGGTACTAACCATGAAGAAGAATAACAACATGAACACGATATCCGGTAGAGATGCTGTCGAAATTGCAGGTACCTCTTTTTTGCCGTCTTTTCTAAATTTAGCCATTACTTTCTTCCTCCTTTCCCACTAACGTTTTTCGGTTCTGCCTCGGATATGGCGGTCGGAATAAGCTTTCTCACGGCATCCATTTGTTCTTCCGTGAGCTCGTTGTATTTCTTTCCCCATTTCTCCATGGCTTTCATGTCTCTGATCTCGTTGTATGCCGCGGTCAGTTCATCCTGAACGGCAATGTACATCTTGTAGGAGGTTCCCCGGTCACTCTGCAGGGAAATGATTCCCCTAGAGACTTCCGCTTTCCCGAAGAAAGGAATTTCCTTGATCACTTTACTTGGAAGATCCTCTTTGTTGTGAGGATTCAAGATAAATTCTTTTGCCTTTTCCTTCAAGTTGGAGATTTGCATCAGATCTCCGTTTACTGCCAACAAGTCGTCCTTGTTTACCAAAACCTGTAATATGTTACGTTTGGCAACAGGCGGAGCGATCACCATATCTGGTGGCGGCATGGGCGGTAATCGTCTGAACAATCCGGAGTCTACGTCCATTGTTGTTGATACCAAGAAGAAGATCAACAACAAGAATGCGATGTCCGCCGTTGAAGTGGCATTAATTTCCGGTGTCTTTTTTCTTGCCATATTATCTCTTTTTTTTTCACCCTTTCGGGGAAATATTATCTCACTCTTCTAATAATTTCTGTAACAATGATAGCACCGATAGCAATAATTCCCAAGAAATACATGGTAAATAAGATCGTATCGGCAAACTCTAAAGTTGCAGGAACGTTATCCGCACCGTCATATCCCGGTAAGTTCAACACTGTACCGTCAGATATTGAGTAAGCGATTAACACGAGAATAACGATACCCACGAGGGCGATTAAACTCTTGATTGCTTCTTTCGGCCGGGTAAATAATCTGGCTATCGGGAAGATCAATGCCGCTATGATGGCAAACCCGAATAGAACGTATGCCCACCAAATTAATTGCTCCGTGTACACGGGGGTTGGGTATTGGGCGTTTGGAAGTTCCCCCCCAAAGTAAAATAGCCCAACTAACACAACCGTAACGGCGAGCATTACAATGGTCAGGATATTTAATAACTTGGTTATTTTCTGCATGGTTTAGTGTTTTTGATTGTATTTTACAAGGATGTCTAATAAAGTTACGGAAGCATCTTCCATATCGTTAACGATGCCCTCGATCTTAGCAATACAATAGTTGTAGAATACCTGAAGGATCATGGCAACGATCAAACCACCCACGGTCGTGATCAATGCAACCTTGATACCTCCTGCCACCAAAGACGGTTGGATATCACCTGCTGCCTGGATCTTATCGAAGGCGTCGATCATACCGATTACAGTTCCCAAGAATCCCAACATCGGGGCCAAGGCGATGAACAATGCGATCCAAGACATTCCTTTTTCCAAAAGTCCCATTTGAACAGAACCGTAAGATACAACTGATTTTTCAACCATGTCGATACCTTGGTCGTAACGAGACAGACCTTGATAGAAAATACTTGCGATAGGACCTCTGGTGTTGCGGCATACTTCTTTAGCTGCTTCAACTCCACCGTTTTCCAATGCATCTTCTACACTTGAAATCAATTTCTTCGTGTTGGTAGAAGCCAAGTTCAAATAGATAACTCTTTCAATAGCGATAGCCAAACCGAAAATCAACGCTAGGATAACGAAGCTCATGAAAACGGCACCACCCTCGATGAATTTCTGTTTCAAAGCCGCATGGAAAGAAGTACTTTCGATTTGTGATTCGTCTTCTAACACGGTAGGATCAGTGGTTTCCTCGTCGTCTTGATAAGTCTCTGTAGTTTCAGTGGTCTCCGTTTGAGTCGTTTCATTCTCTTGAGCCATTAGCATAGATGATGCTCCAATAGTAAGCATTCCTAAAACTGCTATTAGTGCAAATAATTTTCTCATGATCAATTTAACTGATTTTTAGTTTATTAATAATTAAAATTTAACTCTATAATATCTGTTTAAGCTGTTTTCTTCTCACTTTGCACCGCACTCCGGTTCAAATCGGGCACCAAGGTATAAAAAAAATGTTAAAATCCAATATATTTGGGAGATATTTCTCCTTTCAAGCCGTTATTTAAATATTTTTTTATTTCGTTAGTGTCTTTATATTTGCCGAGTACGTACATCATTTTGCACACCGCCGCTTCGGTCGTTATGTCGTGCCCGCTGATCACCCCGGCGTTAAGTAGTTCTCTACTTGTTTCATACTTACCCATCTCCACGCTTCCACCCTGGCATTGGGTAACGTTATATATAAAAATCCCCTTGGATAGGACCTCCTTTACTTTGTTAAGAAAAACTTTATTCGTCGGAGCGTTACCGGATCCATAGGTTTCCAGTATAATTCCTTTTAAACCGGGGATGTCGGTCACGGCATCGATGACCTCCGGTCGCATACCCGGGAATATCTTTAATATAGCGATATTCGTGTCAACATCGCAGAATGCACTCACGGGTTCCGTTCTCGGAGTGTAATCGATTGCGCTGTAGTCGTAATGAATATGTATTCCGATATGAGCCAGTGCCGGGTAATTGTACGATTGGAACGCGTCGAAGCTCTCGGCGTTGATTTTTGTCGTCCGGTTGCCCCGGAATAGTTTATCCCCGAACAGGATGCAGACTTCCGGAACGATCGCTTTTTCCTGGTCGTAAGCGGCCGCAATCTCGATGGCGGCTATTAAATTCTCTTTCCCGTCTGTCCTGATTTTCCCAATCGGTAATTGTGAGCCCGTGAAAATGACGGGTTTTGTCAGGTTGTTCAGCATGAAACTTAGGGCCGAAGCCGAATAGGCCATCGTGTCCGTGCCGTGCAAGATGACGAATCCGCGATAGTTGTCGTAATTTTTAAGAATGATTTCGCAAAGATCTTTCCACAACTGGGGTTGTAAATCGGAAGAATCAATAATCTCCGGTAAAGTGTAACTATCAATCGTGAAGCCGAATTCTTTAATTTCCGGTACTTCACAAGCGATCTGGTCAAAATTGAACGGACACAACGCTCCGGTTTCGGGATCGTTTACCATTCCGATTGTTCCTCCGGTATATATGATTAATACGGGTTTGGTCATACGTACAAAGTTAAAAACTAAAATATTATAAGCCTCAGGCTTTTATCACGCTCCTACCAGCCACTCGATCGTTGTTGCTTTTATGGACGATCCACGCTACTGGTATGCAAATTAAATAAATTCATTGCATTATTCGTTGTTATTTCCTCGACTTTTTTCGTGTCGGAGCCTAGTATTTCAGCAATTTTAGCGGCTATACACGGAATATAACTACTTTCATTGCGTTTTCCCCGGTGTGGAACGGGTGCTAGGTAGGGGGCATCTGTTTCCAGCACAAGGTGATCCGTCCCGATTTCCCGCACAACCTCTGCCATGAGTGATCTTTTGAATGTAACAACTCCCCCAATACCGAGTAGGAAGCCCAAGTCGATAGCCCGACGGGCGTCTTCTTCCGTGCCGGGAAAACAATGGAGTATTCCTTTCATATTATAATGTTGTCTTTGCAACACGGTGAATATTTCCGCGAGGGATTCTCTGGAGTGGATAATGACGGGTAAATCCATTTCCCGGGCGATATTTAATTGTCGTTCGAAAACGATGACTTGTTCTTTGTAATATGTCTTGTCCCAGTACAAATCTATCCCGCATTCCCCGATTCCATATATAGTATGTTGTCCGAGGGATTTTTCGAAAAGTTGCATTTCCGTTTCGTACGAGTCATTGACCGATGTCGGATGAACCCCCAGCGTGGGAAACAGGTTTTCCGGATAAGCCTCGGCCAGAGATAACATGGCTTGCCGGGTCGTGCTATCAATATCCGGGAGGATGATATTTCGCACGTTGGCCTCTAATGCCCGTTGAACGACTTCTTCCCGGTCCTGATCGAACTCTTCGGCATAGATGTGTGAATGTGTATCTATAAACATGCTATGATGTGATATAAATTAGTCATTAATCCGAAGGCAAAAGTAGTGAATTGTTCGGGGATTGACAAAAGGAAGATTCTACATGTGTAAACTAGTACTGCTCAATAGTATCATTTACATATCTCCGTTATCTCTTCGATATATTATCGTTAAAATAGCCTTGTATAGGAACGAAGATATAACGAATGTTTAACAAAGAGATAACGAATAGATGTAAGCGATGGATATGAGGTGGAGTGGAGTAATGGGTAGAAAGTTAATTGCGTGAGACGTGAAATGCGATTTGTGAGTAAGAGTTTGTGCGATTCTATATTTTTTAGTAGGTTTGCCTATGTATATAGCAGGTGTATGCGGATGAGCATTTTTAATGATGGCATATTACAAATAGATGAACGGGTGTTCAAGAATTTGTTTGACGAATTCTATCAGGCATTATGTGTGTTTGCCTCGACTTACTTGAAGGATGATGCATTGGCGGCGGATATCGTGCAGGAAGGATTTGTGAAGTTCTGGAATCGACGGCAATATTTCGATAATTATTTCAAGGTAAAATCTTTTCTTTATACAATGATTCGGCATGATTGTCTGAATTTTATCCGAGATCACAGGGAAAAATGGGAAGATATTTCTGTTTTGGAATCCAGTTCATTTTTTGCTGATACGCTGATAGAAGAAGAAGCTTATCGTATTTTTTATAATGCAGTGGAGGCTTTACCCGTGCAAACTCGGGAAGTGATTCAGTTAGCGTTAGATGGTTTGAAAAATTCGGAGATTGCTGAAAAGATGGAGATTAGCGAGAATTCTGTTCATACGTTGAAAAAACTGGCGTATAAAAAATTGAAAGCGGCTTTAAAGGATTATTACTACCTTCTGTTTGTTTTTTGTTCTTGGTTGAAATAGGTATTGCCGAGAGTTATTGCTTTTGCTGGCTAATAATATGGTAGGGATATAGAATAAACCTGTCAATAACAAACGCTTGTATCCTATCTGTGTGTATTGAAACTGTAATTCATTTTTAGTTTTTGCATGTTCTGAAATGATAAAAAATGAATTATTTCTAAAAATAATTACTTTCCCGTTCACCATGAATTTTGGTTTTTGTGTTGTATAAATGAAGTTGGTGAAATTTATTGTTTACAAGAATTGTATTTTCAATTAATTTTAAGCTATGGATAAGAAGAGTAAGTGTCGTTTTAAAGGTAATCAAGACGGGGAGATTTATATAAATGACTTGTTGCTTGTGGCAAAGTGGATTGCGGCATCTTTGACTGGAGAATTAACGGATGATGAGTATCATTTATTAGAAAAATGGCGTTTACAATCTGAGGAGCATCAGCAGTTGTATGAACGTATGCAAAATATGGAGAGACAAAAATTGACCCGGGAAAAATTTGCTTCGTTCAATAAATTGGCAGGATGGGACGGTTTTCGGGAGAAACAGAAGAAAGATCGTCGGAAATCATTACGGATAAGGATCATGAATTATGCGGCAATAGTGCTATTGGTCGGGGGGGTGTTTTATTTTTTTGCAGGCAATGAGAGTAAAAAATTGTCTGACAGAGAGCCTGTATCCGTGATGCCGGGTAAACCCCAAGCGCAATTAGTGATGGCTGATGGAAAGTTGATTGATTTGGTCGAGCAAACAGGAGTTATAAAGGGGGAAAACGTGTTGATTCATAATACTCGGAAGCAGATTTCGTATGAAGATGTGGTTCATTTGGAGGAAGAGCGTGTTGTTTATAATGAAGTTCGGGTTCCGAGGGGTGGGGAATATCAAGTGAAGTTGAGTGATGGAACGTTGGTTTATTTGAATTCGTTAACTCGTTTACGTTTTCCAGTACTTTTTTCAGGGCAAACTCGAGTAGTTGAATTAGAGGGTGAGGCATATTTTGAGGTCGCTAAAGATGTGGAGAAGCCTTTTATCGTGAAAACGGGGACTTATGACGTGCAGGTTTTGGGAACTCATTTTAATATTTCAACTTACGAGGAAGAGAGTACGGTTGAAACGACTTTGGTGGAAGGAGCCGTTGCTATATCCGGAGAAGGGATAGAAGGAAAAATTGTGTTGAAACCAGATGAGCAGTTCGTGTTTGATCGGGAAAGTGGGAAATGTGGAGTCAAGTCTGTTGATGTAAGTTATTTCGTGGCTTGGAAAGATGGTAAATTCCGGTTCCGGGATGTGCGTTTGGAAGATATCATGAGGGCTGTCGAGCGTTGGTATAACGTGCAGGTCGTATATGAAGATGAGAGTGTTAAAAATTTGCGTTTTGGTTTTAACATGAGTAGGCATGAAACGATTGAGCCTTTATTGAATATTTTTGAGTTAAATGGTAAAGTGAAAATAAATAAAGAAGGAACGGTATTAAAGATAAGACAAGGAAGATAAAAGCAGGAAATGGGTCTAGCATTTCCTGCGTGTAATTACCTTGTTAGAACAGAGATAATTATTAACTAATATCAAGAGAACAAATTTATGAAAAATTATCTGATGTTTCTTGTGAATAAACATGAGAAATTGCAAAAATTATGGCGTATGTCAAAGTGGACATTTTTATTTGTTTTTCTTGGGATGATGAATACCTATGGGGTGGCTTATTCCCAGAATAAACAGCAGGTTACGATCTCTATGCAGGATGTTTTTTTGAAGGATATTCTGTGGGCTATTGAAAGGCAAACAACATTCGTGTTCATGTATCATGAAGCAGATTTGGATAAGGTGGGAAAAGTGAATGTTGAAGCTAAAGCATCCTCGGTAGAGGAGATATTGAACACGTGTTTGAAGGGGACAGGATTGACTTATGTTATTCAAGATCACGTTATTGTTTTGAAGCCTGTGAAGGACGAAGAGAAAAGAAAAGAGATCCGGATTGTTGGTAAGGTTACAGACCGGGAGAAAATGGCTTTGCCCGGTGTGACGGTCATGGTTAAAGGAACCAACGTGGGAACGGCCACGAATTCGGAGGGAAAGTATGTTTTAACATTGCCAGAAATGAAAGATATTGCGTTAATCTTTTCGTTTGTGGGAATGGAGTCTCGGGAGATAAAATATGTGGGAAAAGATACAATTAATGTTATTTTGCAAGAGGATAAGGTACGTGTGGACGAAGTGGTGGTTACCGGATATGCTAACGTGCAGAAATCAAGTTTTACCGGGAATGCGACAACCGTAACGAAAGAGGATTTGCTTAAAGTAAATAATAAAAGCGTGATCGCGGCGTTGCAATATTTTGATCCTTCTTTTCGTATTAAAGAAAATACATTGTGGGGGTCTGATCCGAATGCTTTACCCGAGTTCAATATTCGTGGGGAATCGAGTATTGGTATGAATAAGGGGCTAGACGTGGAGCAGGCTAAGCAAGTTCAACGAACAAATTTAACCGATAACCCTAATTTACCGATTTTTATATTAGATGGTTTTGAAGTTTCTGTTCAGAAGATATATGATATGGACATGAATCGGATTGAAAGTATGACGATTCTAAAGGATGCGGCGGCAACGGCCATGTATGGGTCACGGGCGGCTAATGGGGTCGTTGTTGTTACCACGGTTGCTCCTAAACCCGGGGAGTTGAGGATTACGTATAATTTTAACGGAGGTGCGGAGTTCCCGGATTTATCCGATTATAATTTGTGTAATGCGGCTGAAAAGTTGGAATTGGAAAAGTGGGCAGGAGTGTATACCTCGGAAACTCCGAGTATGCAGATTACGAAGAATATTGAATATCAGAATAAATTGGCAAATGTTTTGCGTGGTGTCGATACGGATTGGTTAGCCAAGCCTTTGAGAAATGTTTTTAATCATAAACATAGTTTGAATTTGCAGGGAGGGGTGGAAAGTATCCGGTATAGCTTGGATTTGAATTACGATAGTAATAACGGAGTGATGATCGGATCGCATCGGAGTCGTGCTGGTGCTAGTTTAACGATTGATTTTCGTCATCGTTCTTGGTTGCAGATAATGAATACTTTAAGTTATTCTTCAACGCGCTCGGAAGATTCTCCCTACGGGAGTTTTAGTACTTATGCGAAATTGCAGCCTTATAATGCTATTTATGACGAAGATGGTAATTTGCTGGATCGTTTGGTCGATAAAACGATTAATCCTTTGTGGAAGGTCAAGAATTTAGAGAGCTATACGGGTAAGGCGCATTTGAATGATTTGACCGAGAATTTGAACGTGAATCTCTTTTTATTGAAAGGATTGCAGTTTAAAGGACAGTTCAGTATTACTAAAACAGAGAATAAATCAGAATCATTTGTTGATCCGAAAGATCCAACTTTCGAAAATTCGACGTTAAGGGATAAAGGTTCGCTTAGTCTATCTCGTGCAGATAATTATTCATGGAATGTAAATGCAATGCTTTATTATAATAATCAATTGAATAATCATTATATTAATGCTGTTGCCGGGGTGAATGTACAAGAATCCCGGGGTGAAAGTAGTTCCATGAAGTTTAGGGGATTCCAATTGGGTTCCCTGCATTCTTCGGCCTATGCTGCCAAACAAGAAAATAAGACGAATGTGTCTTCAACTGAAAGTCGATTGATCGGTTTTCTGGCATCTTTAAATTATACTTATAATAATATATATCTTTTGGATGCTTCTTTCCGTTTGGATGGTTCTTCTCAGTTTGGTTCCGATAAACGTTTTGCTCCTTTCTGGTCCGTGGGGGTTGGAATTAACGTTCATAATTATGAATGGTTAAAAGATAACTGGTTACTTAGTAGTCTACGTGTACGGGGATCTTATGGTAGTACGGGGAAGGTGAATTTCCCTTCTTACACGGCGGTAACCACTTACGCGACGGATGTTGATAGCTGGTATTATACGGGTTCGGCTTCGAGTCTGAAGTATTTGGGAAATCCTAGATTGACCTGGGAAACAACGAATACGTTGGATGTCGGTTTTTCTTTAGGTTTTTTGAATGATTTGTTTTATCTCGAAGCTAGTTATTATCATAAGGAGACGAGAGATTTAATTGATGAAGTTTCAATCCGGTCATCTTCAGGTTTTACTTCTTATCAGACAAATAATGGGGCAATCGTTAATAAAGGATTTGAAATTCAGTTAAATACAACGGTATATAGAGATAAGGATTGGATGGTGACCGTAAATGCGAATCTAGGTGCAAATAAGAATGAAATCACTGAGTTGGGTGAGGACATTCAGGCGTATAATAAGAAATTGAATGACAATTACGATGCTGCTTGGCCGGATTATGTTGATTTGCAAACTACGCCGTTGATTCAATATTATGTGGGGGCTTCAACCTCTGCAATATATGCTGTACGATCAGCAGGTATTGATCCATCTAACGGGAAAGAGAAGTTTATCAAAAAAGGTGGGACCTCAACTTATACATGGAGTGCTAATGACCAGGTAGTGGTTGGCGATAATAACCCGAGTGCTCAAGGATCTTTGGGATTAAATCTTAGTTTCCGGGGATTTTATTTGAATGCTTCTTTTATGTATCAATGGGGAGCTCAAACCTACAATTCTACTTTATTGAATAAAGTGGAGAATGCCAGGGTGGCAAGTGAGAATGTGGATCGGCGTCTTATTTCTGAACGTTGGAAAAAACCAGGAGATGTAGCCCCGTTTTATGATTTGAAAAATACGACGACAACGAAACCGACATCTCGTTTCGTGCAAGATTATAATTATTTTAATTTCACGGGATTATCGTGCGGGTATGATTTTAATCAGAAGTTAATCAGTCGCTGGAGATTGAAATCATTGGGTTTGCGTTTTAATATGAATGATTTATGTCGTTGGTCAACGGTAAAAGAAGAAAGGGGAACCAACTATCCTTATTCTAAAAATTATAGTTTTACATTATCCTTAGGTTTTTAATAAAAAATAGGTGTATTATGAATATCTGTTCTAAAATAATTGTGATTTTTTGTTGCGTCGGGTTATGTGCTTGTGCGGATTGGTTGGATTTAAAACCGGAAACGGATGCGACGGAAACGGATGTATTTAGCACGGGGGAAGGTTATCGTTCCGTGTTAAACGGGCTATATAAGTCTATGGGAAGTGGAAGTCTGTATGGGATAGAGTTGGGCTTTGGTATCGTAGATTGTATGTCTCAGCAGTATGATTTAGAGAAAATGACTGCGATGTCTTTGAATGATCCATATATTGCAGCGGGAGCTTACAAGTACACGGATGTTTCATTAATTCCGGTGCTTGAAGGTATTTGGAAGTCGGCTTTTAATGTGATAGCAAATGCTAATAATTTAATACAAAATATCCAAGACGAGTCGCCCGATCTTTTTCAGTTGAAAGAGCGGGAGAAGAGCGTGATTTTGGGGGAAGCGTATGCTTGTCGGGCATTGATGCATTTTGACATGTTACGTTTGTTTGCTCCAGCTCCCGTGAATGATGATGGGAAATCATATGTTCCTTACGTGGAGAAATATCCTGACATACAAGCAGATGCAATCGCTGTAAAACCTTTTTTAAATAAGGTTATTGCGGACTTGGAGTATGCGCGGGAGTTGGTTGCCGTTTACGATACCACGGATGTGGGAATTGCAGCAAGTGCAACGGGAGAAAAACGTTTTTATGCGGAAGGATTTTTTAACGGTAGGGGATACCGGTTAAGTTATTACTCTATTTCAGCATTGTTGGCTAGAGTGTATCAATATGCCGACCGTCACGAGGATGCTTTCCGTTTGGCCGAAGAGGTGATGAAGTTTGAATTAAAAGGTAAATCTTTTTATGGCGACGTGAATTTTAACGGAGTGATGCCTAGTACGTTTGAAGCAAAGACGGATTTAAAAATTGTGTCTAATTTGATTTTTGCAGTTTATAATGAGAAGCAATACACGGATAATAAATTGACTACTTTTTTTAAAAAAGAAAATGATAGTGATAATAAGACTTGGTTGGTTGTAAATTCTGAAAAACAGGAATTGTTTTATAATTCACAAGGTGATGATGAGTCAAATTTGGATTATCGTTCAAAGTATATGATTTATCTTGCGGGCGGTCAGTTTCCTGTATCTGGGAAATGGTATTGTAGTGATGACGAGTTGATCCGTGAACGTAATGTTACGATATTGCCTGTGATTCGGGCAACGGAGATGCAATATATTATGGCAGAGTATTATGCACGTGAGCAAAATTATGTGGAAGCTTATCGTATTTTAAATGAAATTCGTTCCGATCGCGGATGTGTCGTGACAATTGACGGTGGTGCGAGCTGGGATGGTTTTGTGAAGGAATTGATTTTGGATGCTCGTCGAGAGTGGATATCCGAGGGACAGTTGTTTTATTTGTATAAGCGTCTGAATGCAGATATTGAATTTAATCGGGCAGAATCAAGACCATTGAAGAGGGAGGAGTATTTGGTCCCGGTTCCGGCAGATCAATTTTTATAATTATTTTATTTGTAGAGTAATATGAAAACAAATTTTACTATAGCACTTTTGTGGATATGTTGTTTAACGGCTTGCCAGAGTAAGGATACTTTGATATTTCAGGATGAGCATGAAATATGTTTTGATAAGTTTTATGTAGATGCGATGTATCCGGGAACAGAATCAGCCGATTCGACATTGGTTTCGTTTTTCTTTTTTGCCGATAATGTGTTAGAGTTGCCAGCAGAATTGAAGGTGAATTTGTCTGGATTCAAATTGATGAGTGATTTGGAATTCGGCTTGCGGGTAGTGGAAGAGGAAACTACGGCTTTGCCGGATGAATATATGATAGATGAAAAGTATATTTTTCATGCGAATGCCATGAGCGAGGATTCGATACAGTATCAAGATGTTATTCGAGTGGTGATGCGTCGGAGTGAACGTATGAAAACTTTGGAGAAAGGCGTGCGGTTGGTGGTCGAATTGGTCCCGAATGATAGAATACAGCTGGGACAGGTGGAACGTATTCGGGCGAAAATTATTGCGACGACGGTGCAAACTCAACCTGTTTGGTGGACATCAGAAGTGGAGAATGAATTGTTGGGAGTTTATTCGCAGAAGAAGTATAAATTATTTTTGGAAAATGTGGATAGAAATGCAGAGTTTAATGGGGATTTGATCAAGAATAGTCCGGATCAAGCGATTAAGAAGGCATTGGAATTCAAAAAATGGTTGAGTGAACAGGAGCCTGCTATTAGAGAAGATGATGGTTCTTTGATGGTTGTAAATGTTTAATTTGAAAATGGGAAATCATGAAAAATAATATATTTCTGTTGTTGTTATTCGGAATGTTGCTTTTTGTCGGATGTTTCGAAGATGAAGGAAATTACGATTACAAAAAAGTTGAGGGGCCGACTTGGTTGATTAACACGGAAACGGAGCCGATTCGAGTGACTTGTAGTCAAGGGGAAACGGTGAAGTTCAGAGGGCATGATTATTTTGTTTGGAAAGAGGATTCGGCAAGAATGGAAGATAAGGTTCGTTATGAATGGAAATTAAACGATATCGTGATTGGTGATAAAGCAGATTTCGATATGCCAACGGATACCCTTATCAAGATGTTAGGGATAACAGAGTTTAGTGAGAATGGATTATATGGGTCTTTTAGTGTAATAGATCGGGCAAGTGAAGTGAATTATATGGCAAAGATGCTTATTACAATCCGTTCCCGTTATTCCAAGGGGGATTGGTTAGTATTGACGGAGCAAGGGGGAAATACAGTGTGCTCGTTTGTGAAGAACAAAAAGGAGATGATTAATGGAACTTTGGTTACTTCTTTTGTACTGGAAGAAAATTTGTATGAACGGTTGAACGGGTCTTCTATTCCTGGTAAACCGTTGATGATGGTAAAATCTCCTTCTACGAATATCAGTCCGTTGGGAGCGACAACGATTATTACGGATCAGGTTGCTTACGTGATCAGTAATGAAAGCTTGCTGAAAGTTAGTGAATTGAAGGATGAGTTTTTGGATGGAACCCCAGCGAATTTTCAGGTTGTTAGTCGACGGGATGCTGATCATTATACTTTTGTTGCCACGAAGGATGGACGGGTATTTCGAAGAGTTATGTCAGAGAATTTTTTGGGGGGAAAGTTTTTGACGGAGCCCTATTATATCGATAATAAAGGGTATGAAATTGTTGAATTTGGTTTGGGCCGGGTCGGTAAAACAACGATTCCTTGTTATGACCGGAAGAATAGACGTGTGATTGTTATTTCTTTTACAAGGGAAATGGTTATTGATTGGGATGGTAGTAGGCCTATTATTAGCTATGCTGATATGCATAAATTTAATCCCGTTTACCCGGTGGCAGGAGGGAAATTGGATCATATTGCTCCTGTTTGGGCGATGCCGGAAGGGACTGAGGTTTTGTTACTTTGTGAGACGGATCGGGTGATCATGTTCCCCTCGACTACATCAATGATGTTTAGTATTTATTATAATGATAAAGATGGTCAGACTTGGATGTCTGATTTTGTTGTCAGTCCTAAAACTGGTGCTTGTATAGAATATGGTCAAACGTTTGTGAAGCCTTTCCCGGGAGGAAATTTGGACAAGGATGCAGTGATTTTAACTAGTGCACTTTCAAAAGCGAATTGGGTTATTTATTCAAAAGGAGAAGAGGTTTGTTGCATTGATAGAAGTTTGAATGATGAGATTATTCCTCTTTTAAAGGCACCTTCTAAAGTTACTTATATGGGTTATACAACGAACAATACGGCTGCTGATGAATACAAAAAATTGGTGATTGGTTGTGAAAATGGGGAGCTTTTGTTCTATGATATAGCTAATATTAGGGCACCTAAATTGATTAATGAGTACAAATTAAATGGGAAGGTGGTAACCTGTAAAGAGATTGGGATTTTTTACGGGATGGTAGACGCTTATTAATTTAACACGAGATTATATATGGATAATTCTATTCTAAAAGTAGAAAATTTATCACATCGTTACAGTTTGCAGTGGGCGATTCGGAAAATTAGTTTTGAGATTACTCAGAATGGTATTTATGGATTGCTCGGGTCTAACGGGGCCGGAAAATCAACGATGATGAATATTATGTGTGGAGTCTTGAGTCAGACAGAAGGGAACGTTTATATTCAAGGTGTTGATATCCGAGAAGATCCGGTAGAAGCAAAAAAGCACTTGGGGTTTCTTCCCCAAGTGCCACCGTTGCATCCGGAATTGACCGTGGAGGAGTATCTACAATACTGTGCAGATTTGAGATATATTCCTGATTCGGAAGTTAAAAAGGCTGTCGGAGAGGTAATGGAACGTTGCGGCATTGGGCATTTCAGGAAAAGATTGATTCGCAATCTTTCGGGGGGATATCAACAACGAGTAGGGATTGCGCAGGCGATCATTCATAATCCCTCTTTTGTTGTGTTGGACGAGCCGACCAATGGGCTTGATCCTAATCAGATTTTGGAGATTCGGCATTTGATTAAAGAGATCGCGAACGAACGTACGGTGATTCTTTCTACGCATATCCTTTCTGAAGTTCAGGCAACTTGTGATTATATTCGTATGATTGAACAGGGAAATTTGGTATTTTCCGGATCGATAGATGAATTTGATCATTACATTACTCCGAATTCACTGGTAGTTCTTTTAAAAAATGGGCCTACTTTAGATGAACTATTGCAATTACCGGGAGTGCTTGGGGGAGAAATGTTGAGAGAAAATAGTTATAGGCTTAGATATTCAGGTGTTGAAGAGGTTACAAGATGTTTAGTCGAGATGAGTGTTGCTAAGGGATGGGATCTGATGGAGATTTATCCAGAAAAAAGTTCGTTAAATACGATTTTTGCTGAATTGTCAAAGAATAATTAAAGTCAATTTAAAAAATGAAGATGATATATAAAATCGCAAGAACAGAGTTAAGAACTCTGTTTTATTCTCCTATTGCCTGGTTGATTCTGATTATTTTTACTTTTCAGACAGGGATGTTTTTTGCAGGGACAATAGAAGGACTGGCTCGTAATGAATTTCTTGGATATGGAAATCGAATGCTCACGATGGAGGTTTTTGGTGGGTATTATGGGTTATTCTTAACTGTACAGCAGTATTTATATCTTTATATTCCGTTACTGACGATGGGGTTGATGAGTCGAGAATTTGGAAGTGGTTCGATAAAACTACTTTATTCTTCTCCAGTAACAAATACTCAAATTGTATTGGGAAAGTATTTGGCAATGCTGATTTACGGTTTGGTGTTAATGTTCGTATTGGTGATTTACTCGATATGTGGATGTATCGTGATAGAAAATGTTGATGTCGGGGTTATTTTAACAGGTTTATTAGGCGTGTATTTATTATTATGTGCTTATGCGGCTATCGGTTTGTTTATGTCTAGTTTGACTTCTTATCAAATCGTTGCGGCCGTTGGTACATTAGGCGTGTTGGCCTGTTTGACTTACGTGAGTCGGTTATGGCAATCCATTGAATTTGTCCGAGATTTGACTTACTGGTTGGGACTTACGGGGCGTATTCAAGGATTTCTTAGTGCTTTAATCTCAAGTGAGGATGTTTTATATTTTGTAATTGTAATTGTGTTGTTTTTAGTAATGACGATTATTCGGATGCTCTCAAGGCGTCGGAAAGTTGTTGCTATTGTTACTGTGGGGAGATATTTGGGAGTCTGGGGTGTTGCGTTGTTATTGGGGTATTTATCTTCTTGTCCTGTGTTGAAAAAATATTGGGATATGTCTGAAGATGAATCAAATACTTTGACAAAAGGAAGCCGCGAGATCGTTGAAGCAATGAATGGGGGACTGACTATAACTACTTATGTAAATATGTTCGATTCGTATTATCGTTATATGTTACCTCATAGTATAAACCATGATTTACGTCGTATGGAAAAATATACACGTTTTAAACCGGAAATAAAAATGAAATACGTGTATTATTACGCTAATCCGGATACGGCTTCTTTAAAGAAACGTTTTCCAGGGGCGACTGTTGAGGAGTGCGTTGAAAAAATTTGTGAGATAGAAAAAATGAATCCTCGGAAAGTTTTATCTCCCGAGGAAATAAAAAAGCAGATCGATTTATCTGGTGAAAATTACCGTTTAGTTCGTTTGGTAGAGCGGGAGAACGGTCAAAAAATATTCTTACGTGTGTTTGAGGATAATATGCTTTTCCCGACAGAGGCGGAGATTTCGGCTGCATTTAAACGTTTGATTATGCCTTTACCCAAAGTTGGTTTTTTGGTAGGACATGGTGAGCGAGATATGACCCGAATGCGGGAAATGGATTATAGTGTTTTTTCTCGGAACCTTTATTTCAGGTATGCTTTGATAAATCAGGGATTTGATTGTGATACGGTGTCTTTGAAACATGAGATTCCTGCCGATGTTAATATTTTGTGTATCGCAGATATGCGTGTTGCTCTTTCGGAGGAAGAAAATGCTAATTTGCATCGGTATATTGAGCGAGGAGGAAATCTGATTATTTGTGGAGAGACTGGTAGACAAGAAATTATGAATCCTGTCGTAGAGAATTTCGGGGTAAGGTTTATGCCGGGACGTTTGGTACGTCCGAGCGAGAATCGTTTGGCTGATTTGATATTGGCTAGTCCGACGAAAGAGAGCGTGAAAATGTCGTATCATTTGGGGAAAATGTTAAGATATCGAGAAAAACTGGTGATGCCTGGAACTGTTGCGTTGGAACAAGTCGCGGACAAAGGTTTTAAAGTTACTACGTGGTTCGTTAGTGACACTATCGGAGGGTGGAATGAGTTGGAACAAACTGATTTTACTGATATGGATGTTCCGGTTATTTTGAATGTTCAGCAAGGCGAAACGGAAAAGGCTTATCCTACGGTACTGGCGCTTTCTCGTCAACATGGCGACAGGGAACAGAAAATTATTATATTCGGGGATGCGGATTGTATCAGTAACGGAGAATTGAGTCGGAATAGGAGTAATATGGGCGGATCGAATTACACGATTATTCAAGGTGCCTTTTTCTGGTTATCAGATGGAGAGGTCCCTATAGATATGCGTCGCCCGGTTCCAACAGATAATAAGTTGAAGGTGAGTAGGCAAGGGGTTACATTCATAAATATCTTGTTTTTAGGTGGTCTCCCCGGAATATTGTTGTTGTGGTATCTTTTTATTTGGTTGAGAAGAAGAGGGCGATAAAAAAGTAAGACTATTTTGTTGATGCGTTACAAACAATTACAAAGATAATTTCTTTGCAATTGTTTGTAACGCATACTCTTATTGGTTTAATGGTTTGTTTGTATTTATAAGGAATCTTGAATAAAAGTGGAGATTTGTATTTGGTGGGACGTTGTTTATTTGTGGAGAATCGTTTATCTTTGTGATAAATCCTATGGAAGTGAAAATGAACGATTCGGGACAAGATTTTATTCAACGTATAAACGTGAAAGAGGAGGAGGCTTTTCATGATTTGTTCACGAGATTCCGGAGTTATCTTGTGTTGTTTGCTATGCGGCGGGTGGAGCAGTTGGAGGTGGCAGAGGATATCGTGCAAGAAACTTTTATTACCGTGTGGGAAAGTAAGAAAACCTATAATTCTTACCAGGGATTTAAAGCGTATTTGTACGAGCTGGTGCAGAATAAATGTACGAATTATTTGAAACATAGGGCCGTCGAAGATAAGTATGTTTCTTACGTGAAGGTTACGGAAGAGGAGGTTGATGGAGATTATGATCTGATGCAAGAGGAGATTTACCGGGAGTTGTATATCGCAATCCGGGAGTTACCGGGAAAATGTCGAAGAGTTTTTGAATTGCATCTGGAGGGAAAGAAAAATGACGAGATCGCGAAAATATTGGGGATCTCCGTGTTGACGGTGAAATCGCACAAACAAAATGCCATTCATTTTTTAAAGGAGCGGGTGGGAAATTTGTTCCTTTTATTCGTGTATATGAATGAATTATGATTTTTAGGATAAAATAATCGGTTTTTTTTTACTACTTTTTTTTGTTCTTGTTGTATATGATGTAAAATAAATGAAACGTCATGGAATTATACGATGAGAATATTGCTCGATTGATACGATGTTCGTTAGTAGGAGAACTCTCGGAAAAAGAGAGGCTCGATTTGGAGGTATGGCGGAACGAGTCTGAAGAGCATGATCTGTTATTTAAAAAAATACAAAAGGAAGTACGAGCTTCGGTTGAAGGGCCCGTGTTTTGTACGTTGGATGACGAGAAGGCGTGGCGGGAATTTAAAGTGTCCGTACGGGCAAGGAAGAGGCGTGTTCTGATCCGGAAGGTGTTGAGGTACGCGGCTGTGCTTGTGTTGCCTTTGGTGGTAGCTGCAGTTTTTTTGTTTTTAGAGGAGGGGAAGCAGACTCCGGTAGGCTCTGGTCCGGCAACAACGATTACTCCGGGTGGAGCACGTGCGGTGTTGATTTCTTCTGACGGAAAGATTCATGAGTTGGATGAAGGGCTAGAGCGGCGGGTGATTGAAGTGGAGAAGGGTGTTATGGTAAAAGATGGTGGTGGTAAAATAGTGTATGATTCATTGGCAGGCTTGGATCGGGAGGTAACATTAGCGATGAATACACTAAAAATTCCCCGGGGTGGGGAGTTTAAATTAACCTTGGCGGATGGTACAAATGTTTATTTGAATTCGGCTTCGGAGTTGAAATATCCGGTACGATTTGGCGGGAAAGAACGGCGAGTGTATTTATCAGGGGAAGCTTATTTCGAGGTGGCGAAAGATGCGGAATGCCCTTTTTACGTGGTGACAGAGGAGGTGCAGATTCGGGTATATGGAACTGAGTTTAATGTAAACACGCATCATGCGGAGAAGGTTCAAACCGTGTTGGTTAACGGTAAAATTGGAATAAAAAAGCAGAATGCGGTTGAAGAGATCATGATGAAACCGGGGGAGTTGGCTAGTTTTGACCGGAAAGAGGGGACTATTGGAGTGACAGGGGTGGATGTCCGGCAATATGTGGTTTGGAAAGATGGATATTTTGCTTTTGAGAACGAGACTTTGGAGCAGATATTGGAGACGCTTTCTTTGTGGTATGATGTGGATGTGTTTTTCCAATCCGATTCTGCCAAAGGTTTGCTTTTCACCGGGTTTATGAAACGATATGATGATATTTCGGAAATTTTAAGTGCAATTACAGATGTAGTAGGTGTTAGCTTTACGATAAACGGAAAAACGATAATAGTATCTAAATAAAAAAACGGAAAGGGTTGGAGCCTTCCCGTTGAACCATACTAAAATCAACAAGCTTTTGTTGGAGAAAGGCTTATTGAATGTTTAACTGTTCTAATTTACAAATGTATGAAAAAAAAACAATTATGCTCTCGATTTTATCGAGGGTATGTTAAAAAACTTTTGATGCTTATGAAATTGTGTCTTTTGTTAATTTGTTGTTTTACATTGACACTTTCAGCTAGCTCGTTTGCACAGCAAGAGCGGGTTAGTTTCGATTTAAAAAATGTGTCTGTGAAAGTCGTGTTGGATGAAATTCAAAAACAAACAAATCTATGTTTCATTTTTAATCCGAATCAGACGGAACAATTAGGGAAATTGTCATTGCGGGTGAAGAATGAAACCGTAGAGGAGGTTTTAAATCGTGTGTTGAAGGATACGGATTTGACTTTTAAGTTTAAGAATGATCTGATCATGATCGTGCCTAAAGGTGAGGTGAAAGACGATGAGACGAAGAAAAATCTGCGTATTGTCGGTTTGGTGACGGATAATAAGAAAACTCCTTTACCGGGTGTTACGGTGATTGTGAAGGGGTTGACAATCGGGACCGCGACGGATGCGAACGGGAGATATTCTTTATCATTGCCCAAAATGGAGAAATTATCCTTGCTTTTCTCTTTTGTCGGGATGAAAACCAAGGAAGTAGCATACGTGGGTAAAGATACGATCAATGTGGTTATGCAAGAGGATTCGGAGACGTTGGATGATGTTATAGTCACCGGTTACGCCACGATTGATCGCGGTAGCTATGTCGGGGCCGTGACTCAAATACGTGCGGAAGATATACAGGTAGCCGGGGAGGCAACTATTGATCAAATGTTGCAAGGTTGGGTGCCGGGGATGTCTGTTATAAACAAGACGGGAAAAGTAGGAGGTTCTCCCAAGATTCGAATCCGTGGAACTTCGACTTTGTTAGGTAATCAGGAGCCGCTTTGGGTGGTAGATGGGGTGATTCAGTCGGATCCTCTTCCGATCCCGGATGATGCGAGTCCTCTTTCTGCCGAGATGGACGGGTTGCGTGAAACGGCTAGTAATGCGATCTCTTGGCTTAATCCCGCGGATATCGAGACGATTACGGTGTTGAAAGATGCTTCTGCCACGGCAATTTACGGAACGAAAGCGACAAACGGGGTGATCGTGATAACCACGAAAAAGGCAAAAGGCGATGGTTTGAATATTTCGTACAGCGGTAATTTTAGCGTGGGAATGAAACCTGCGTATCGGTTGTATGATATGATGAATTCTCAGGAACATATGAGATTCTCTCAAGAGTTATGGGAGGATCGGGACAGTTATAATCAGAATATCTTGCCTGTCGGTTATGCCGGTTTGATTCAGAAATTGCATAAAAAAGAGATTACCCGTCAGCAATTTGAGCAGGAATATCGGAAGATGGAAAAAATGAATACCGATTGGTTTGATATATTGTTTCAAAATAGTTTTAGTCATGCACATAATATTAGCATGTCAGCTCAAGGAGAAAAAGTATCAAGCCGTTTTTCGGTAGGAGTGAACAGCACTCGGGGCGAGGCGAAAGGAAATAATATGTTATCATTGACGGCAAATTCCAATACCACATTCCGATTAGATAAGCGTTTAATTGTTGATCTTCAATTAAATGGTAGTTATCGTGAAACCGAGGATTTCGCCTTCGGGGTAAGTCCTTACGAGTATGCCATGAATACTGCCCGTGATATTCCGGCTTACAATGAAGATGGTACGTTGTATTATTACGAGAAGGCCGGGACGATGAGTTATTCTATCCCTAACAAGGTTTCGTATAATTATAATATTTTGAACGAGCGGGATAATTCGGGTACAGAGACTGATGGTACGAATTTGCAGGCCGCTTTAAATCTTAGATTGAACTTGTTGAAAGATCTTGAATTTCAGACAACAGCTTCTTACGCTATTGCCACGAATAAAATTAAGTCGTGGGCAACGGAGGCTACTCACTATATAGCTCAGATACGCGGTTACGAGGTGGGAGAGGTTTTACCGAATTCTGCGGAACAATATGCTAGTGTACTCCCGTTCGGAGGTTTGTTGCAATCGGAATACGCCCAGACAAAGAATTATTCTTTTAGAAGTAGTTTGGTGTATAATAAAATGTTTAACGAGGATCATCGTCTTACGTTGAATCTGGGATTTCAGGTTAATTCCGTGAGTCAGGAGGGAAATGCAAGTCTTCGATACGGCTATCTTTACTACCGGGGAGAAAAGTTTGCCACGGTCCCCACGGAAATAACGGCAGCCAACGGTTTGCATAAGAATTCAAGGGATCTTCATGATGAAATGCGTGCGGGAACCACGATCACGACGACGAAAAATAATACAGTCAGTGAATATTTCACGGCCGTGTATGGTTATAAGGAACGTTACGTGTTGAATTTCAATGCCCGGCTGGATGCTTCCAATCGTTTCGGACAGGATGAAAATAAGAAATTTAATCCCAGTTTATCAATCGGGGTGAAATGGCGGATAGGTAACGAGCCTTTTATGGCCTGGGCTTCTTCATGGTATGATATGTTTGATATTTCGTTTTCTTACGGTTGGCGAGGGAATGCCGTGGAGGCCGTTTCTCCTTACCTGATTGCTAAAGATGGCGGGTTGAATAAGTATTTCCAGCAGTATACGCTCCAGATGGTTTCCTTGCCTTATCCTGATTTAGGATGGGAAAAGACCGAGGACTGGAATTTGGGCGTGGATTTTTCATTCTTAAATGGAAGAATAAGTGCCGGGTTCAGTTGCTACAATAAAATTAGTCATGTGTTGGCCTCTCGGGAGGTGCCTATTGAAAATGGTGTGGCAAATGCTTATATTGATGGGACAACAATGAAGAATAGCGGGTATGAATTGGCCGTTAGTGTAACCCCGGTTAGAACGAAAGATTTTTCTTGGTCACTTTCTTTTAACACGAGTAAGGTGAGAAATACGATCCGAAATAATGAACGGGAAAATACTCGGGAGGATTACATCAATGGGACAGCGATTGTGAGCGGGGAGAAGTACGGAACGTTTTACGGGTATGCGTTTAATGGATTGGATCCGACTAACGGAAGGCCGACATTCAAGAATATGGATATTGATGTAACGGAGAATGATTTGGATTATTTAGTGAAAATCGGTTGTTCAGAACCGGATATTTCAGGAGGTCTTAATACCTCTTTGCGTTACAAGAGGTTGTTTTTGCGTGCAAGCTTTGCCATGTCCTTCGGGGCGCAGACTCGTCTCCCCGATTTCTTTGCCACGGCAGGGGCTCCGAGGCCGGAACAAAATGCTCCGCGTTATTTGTTTAAGCGCTGGCGTAAACCCGGAGATGAAAAGAATACGAATATCCCTTCTATTCCTGTAGGGAATCCTAATGAGATGAATATTCAATTGCCTGTTGAAGGGTATGTCGCCGTTAGTCCTTACACGATGTATAATCAATCGGATTTAAGGGTTGCGGATGCTGATTTTATCCGGTGTAGAACGATATCCTTGCAGTATGACCTGCCTGATGTTTGGGTAAATAAAATAGGTGTTAGACGGGCTTCCGTGAACGCCAGTCTTTCTAATCCTTTCTTTATTGCTTTTGATAAAGCATGGAAAGGCCGTGATCCTGAAACAGCAAACTGGCCTGCTCGTCGGACTGTTTCTTGCTCGCTGACTCTTAATTTTTAATTGAACGGATAATTATTAGAATGATGAAAAACAAGATATTTATTTTAGGAGCTATTGCGGGATCGTTTATGTTAGGGTCTTGTGGAAGTTTTTTGGAGGAAGAATCACAGAGTGAAGTGATCCCGAAAACGACATCGGATTTTTCCGAGCTATTATTGGGTACAGGGTATCCTGACGAATCTGCTCCGAATATTTCTTTTATATCCTTGATGGATGATGATTGTGCCCATTTCTTGACCTACGCAAGTCCGTGGGATCCGGAGGGAACGGTTGGAACTTCTAATGCTATAACCCAATTCCCGATATATTCGTGGCAGTCGACTCTTGCCGATTACGACGGTTATAATAGTGCGATTAATGAAACGGCAAGTTCGACCGTGTATGCCCAATTTTATTCAAAGATATTGGGGTGTAATGCCGTGCTGGATTATATCGACGAGGCCATAGGGACCCAGGATGATCGGGATCGAGTGAAAGCGGAAGCTTTGGCTGTAAGAGCGTTATTGTATTTCCAACTGGTGAATATTTACGGGGAACCCTACAATCATAATAAGGAAGCTTTGGGTGTTCCGGTTAGATTGATTGCCGATTTGACAGAGAAACAGATAGAACGTTCCACGGTCGGTTATGTTTACGAAGAGGTGATCCTGAAAGATTTGTTGGAGGCGGCCCGTTTGATGGAGTCTCTTCCGGTGATGCGCAAGAATTACCGGATAAATCAACCGGCTATTCACATCTTGCTTTCCCGAGTTTATTTGTATATGGAGGATTATAAAGCATGTATTGCCGAGGTCGAGAAGGCCGAGAAACAAGGGATTGAATTATTGAATATGGTGAATAATTTGGATGCTATTTTAACCGAAAACGGTTATGCTCCGATTTCTTACAATAATCCTGAGGTTGAATGGTTCTTTGGACCGAGTGCGGTTGCGAATCACTGGGAATATCAACCGGGAACCGCACCTGCATTCCGGGTTTTATGGGATCAGGTGAATGACCAGCGTTTTCTGGCCTATGGTCTTGAAGTTGTAGATGAGGCCAATACGGTGTATTTGAGAAAACCTATGGGTGGTTTGCAATTGGGACAATCTATTCGTTCGGCAGAAGCATTTTTGAATCGTATGGAAGCTTATGCTCTTTCCGGAGAGGAGGGGTTGGCATTAGCCGAGTTGAATGCATTCCGGAAAGCTCGAATTATCGGTTACACGGATGTAAGCCTGAGCGGGCAGACTCTTTTGGATGAGATCCGGTTGGAGCGTCGGAAAGAACTTTGTTTTGAGGGACATCGTTGGTTTGACTTGCGTCGTCAAGGAATGCCGGAAATCAAACATACTTACAAGGCTGAAAAGGGTGGAGCCGTATATGAATACGTTTTGAAACAGGGTGATCCCATGTATACCATACCGTTCCCGAATAGTGTCGTGTTACAAAATAGAGCTCTTGTTCAAAACTCGTCACGGGAAATGGGGGAGAGACAAGGTGAGATAAAGTAAAATAGAATACTATGAAGAAGATAATATTTATTATAGTTTGTCTGTGGGGATTAGGTGTATCTTGTAGTGAAGATACGAAAATCGGAACTCCGGATGAAATCCTACCGGACTATGTGTTACCACAAGGCGATGCTTCGGATGAAGCTAATGATAGAATACAAGATATTTATGATACTTATGGTGCTTACGTGCTTTATAATTACTCATCTAAGGATGCGTTTTGGACGCAAACGGCAGTGGGTGGTAGTGCGCAAATATACGTGATCAAGTTAGGCGAAACCCGGTATGTTGACGAGATGCTTGATTATATTCATGACATCTGGTTGCAATTCTTCCCGGATGAATTTTTGAAAAAAGGAGGAATTCCTTACCGGGTTTTTTTAGCCGATTCAATCTATTGGGATCGTTCGGCCATATCCCCGGGATGGTACACGTGTTATAACCAGAGAATTAATGGAAATTCTGTTTCAATTGCCGGTATGAATAAAGATTTGTCCGGAATGAGTGCGAGTATTAAAAAAGCAAGAAAGAACGAGTTGATCTCAGCGATGTGGGATTATTATATTGCTCAGGGCTTGTTGAATGTTCCGGATGAATTTTATAAAGATACAGACTATGAGAAAATTCCTGCTCTTCCGTCGGGTGGCGAGGAGGCTTTAGAAGCTTATCGGAAAAGAGGTTTTCTTCCCTCGGCTTATTATGGTGAAACACCGAGTGAATGGTTCTGGGGAGATTATGCCTGGACCCAAGCGAAAGAGAATGATCTGAAATCTTTTATGTTCCATTTGAGGGAAAGGACGGATGCAGAGGTCGCTTGGTTCTTGAATAATCCGAAATACGAGCTAATCCAGAAAAAGTGGAATATTTTAATAGACTATTATAAAAAGGAGTTTGGTATTGACATTCGGAAAATAGGTAATACGACTTTTGAATAAATCACTGTATATAAAATTGTTTGTAGAGTATGAGAAAGAAACTTGTTTATGTTCTTTTTGCTTGCCTGGCCATGGTTAACATGGCTTTAGGCCAGCAAAATGAATCTCGTTTGGTTTTGAACCCGGAAGTTCCTATTGTTGGTCAGGATTTGGAATTGACTTATGACCCGAAAGGAGGCCCGTTAGATGGAAGAACCGATTTGGTCGGGATCGTGTATATGTATAATTTTTATCGTTGGGAGATGGGTGATGTGCGATTAAAACAAGAAGGTGATCTTTGGAAGGGAACTTTTGAAGTGCCGGATAATTGTGCTTTTATCGCTTTTAAATTTCAATCCTCCTTCACCTTGCAGCCGGATTCCACGGATAATAATAATGATAAAGGGTTTATGTTTATTCCCCAAGATGTTGCGGGAGAATATTTGCCGGGTCGATACCTTGCTTGGGGAATATTTCGTATGCCTTCATTAGGGGCGGAAATTGGAAATTATTTTTCTGGGAATTATAAAGAAATTTCTAACGAAGCGGCAATGATGTGGACAGATCAAGAGACGAAGCGTTATCCTCAATACGGACGGCATTTTTTTAGTACGATGAAATCTGTGTTGAGAAAGATGTATGGCGATAATAGTCTTCCCGGGATTGCTCATCTGTTGAAGGTTATGGAAAGCCAGCCTGACTTGACGGAGAATGAATACGAGGAGATTAGCACGACTTATCGTGTTGATTTGAAAAATAAAGTCAAGGCGGATAGTATTGATCAGGTGATTCTTAAATTGTTCCCGCGGGGGGGATTGGCTCGTTTTAATCGGTCTTTCGAGTTAAACAGTTTGCCCGAAAAACAATATTTTGCTGCCGCAGATCAATTTAGAAAGGATTTCCCGATAGAGGCTTGGAGGAAAAATCCGAACCCAAGAGGATTCGTGTATAATAATTTTTATCGGGAGTTGGCCACGAGGTATTACAAGTCTGGTAACTACAAGAAACTGGAAGAGATTTTGCCCGAAATGGATATGGTGTGGATCAATGATGTGTATCGAAAAAGCGTGGAATTTGCTATTCGGAAAACTCCCACGCCGCCGGAAACTTATATTGATATATCCAAGAAGTTTATAGATCAGATGATATCCAAGGTCGGAGATGGTTCCTATATGCAGACGATAGCAGCTTCTCCCCGACAAGCCGAGGAGCTTGCTCGCTTGTGGTTGAATTATTATCTTTGTGTACATGCCCAGGTTGCAGAGAAATGTGGCCGTTATCAAGAAGTCGTGGATGTGATGAATTTGATAGATGAGAATCAACGGTATGCTTCTTACCCGGCTGGCAATGAAGCGTATGTTGTGAGTTTGGAAAAGCTGGGACGTGCAGATGAAGCTTTCGAGGCAATGAAAGGAGTGGCAAGTGCCGGACAGATGACGCCGGAGATCTATGACAAGCTAAGGGAGCATTATGCCGTATTGAAAGATAAGCCGGCAACTTTTGAAGCATGGATTGCGTCTTTGAAACCTAAACATGAAGTTGAAAAAATAAAGAATCAACTTCGGGCTGAAATGGTGAATGTGCCTTTTGAACCTTTTGTTTTGGAATCACATCTGGGAGGAAAGGTGAAATCGGCTAAGTTTAAAAAGGATGAAATTGTCGTTATTGATTTCTGGGCGTTGTGGTGTGCTCCTTGTATTGCTGCTTTAGACGGGATGCAGATGGCCGTGGACCTTTATGCCAATGACCCGACGGTGAAATTCTATTTTGTAATTACGCAGGATGAACCTAACAAGGAGAAGATTGATGCTTTGTGGAAAAAGAATAACTTCCGGAATATGGAGGTCCTTTATGATGCGAATCCTAAAGGTAAGAATTCTCGGAATGTTGTGTATAAGTCAATGTTCCCGGGAACTTCGGGTATTCCTCAAAAGGCTATTCTTAAAAATGGGTATATTCGTTACCGGGCAGAAGGATATGGTGGGAGTCCCAGTGGTTTGATGGATGAAATTTCTTACGTTATCGAGATTCTTAAAGAGGAGGATAATCATGTTAAGAAGTAGTTTTATAATCCTGTTGCTCGTGGGAGCGGCAGGATTTTTTTGCTCTTGTGGCAACCGTAATGATTATTCGATTACCGGGAATTTACCGACTCGTTATGACGGGTGTCGTGTTCGGTTAGCTCCTGCTGCATTTTATTTTTCTGAGGAAAAGGCTTGCCCCGTGGATAGCGTGGAAATCAAAAACGGTCAATTCCGGTTTCGTGGGACTATTCAAGAGCCGACGGTCCATATGGTGACGATTGATGGGGTGAATGATTATAAGATCCCGGATCTAACTGCCATGACGGTGATTGTTGAACCCGGTGATATCAAGATGGTTTACGATACCATGGGAATTACTTTGTCGGGAACTCCCGTGAATGAGAGTTACATGGTGACGATCGGAATGGCGCAGCGGGAAACGGTGCGTCAACGTCAAATTCTGTTGCGGGAGCGGGATAGTGTAAAATGTTTGCCGGGATGCGAGAATAACGATGTGGATACTTATTACAATCAGAAAAGTAGCTTGATTTTCAAGGAAAACGTTGTTCCGGCTGCAGAAAAATTTGTTCGGGAATATGCGGGAACGAGTGTCGGGGATTTCTTTTTCTTTCGTTGCTGTGCGAAAGAGTTGTATAGTCAAGAATTTGTAGATGCCGTTTATCCGACAATCCGACCGGAAATTCGGGAGCAATACGAGACTTTTAACCGGGCTCGACAGGAAAAACAGGCATATTTTGCGAATGCGCAAAAAGCCACGACAGTAGGGATGCCTTATCGGGAAATTGTGGCTTGTATGCGTGACGGTAAAGAGATTCGTTTGTCGGATTATGTCGGTAAAAACAAGCTTATTTTATTGGATTTTTGGGCATCGTGGTGTATTCCTTGTATTCAGGAAGTCCCTTTGTTGAAAGAATTGCAGGAAAAATATGAAAGTAAAGGATTGCTAGTAATAGGAGTATCTGTTGATTCTGACCGGAAGAAATGGGAGGAGGCTCTTGACAAGCATGAGCCGGCAGGTATTCAAATTTCCGAGTTAAAAGGTTGGGAAAGTGTTTCTCGTATTAATTACGGGGTTCAGGCGATACCGTTTACGGTATTGATTGATTCTTCCGGTAAAATCCTTGCTCGCAATCCACATGGTCCGCTCTTGAAAGAGGTTATTGAGAAATATTTTCTTTCTAACCGACCCAAATAGGCTTTTTGTGTGAACCAAACAGTTTTTTCTGCACGATGTGGTAAGCGATTAGAACAGCGACACCCGTGACAATCCATGAAATCGGGTAAACGATCATTAAGGCATCAAAACTTGGAAACAGGGGACAGATCAAGTATATCCATAGCAGTCGTAGAATGCACGTGCCGAAGACGGTAAGAATGGCCGGGAGCATGGAGTAGCCCAATCCCCGAAGGGCAGCCCCGGCTATTTCATAGGAGCAGGCGATACATTGTGTCAGCAGGACAATGTTCATTCGGAGCGCCGCATAGTGAAATACTTCTGGGTTCGATGTAAAAAAGCTGATTGAAAGATGTTTTTGCCACACGAATAATACGTTTAGAGTCCCGCAGCAAACAATACTGAGGAACATGGTTTGGCGAAATATCTTTTTGCAGCGATCAATTTGTCCGGCTCCGTAATTCTGACTGATGAAAGTTACGGCGGCCTGGCTGAATGCACTGACCACGAAATAACAATAATACTCGTAAGTGAGTGCTGCGGCGGAACCGGCAATGGCGGCAGAACCAAATCGGTTAATGGCTGCTTGAATGAAAATATTAGCAATGGAGAATACCATACCTTGGATACCTGCAGGAACGCCTATCTGGAGAACTTTCCGTAATTCGGGGCGGGTGATCTGAAGACATTTGATATCAAGTTTGAATGGTCCCTTTTCATGTAGGAGAATGTATATTACCATAACCGCGCAGCACATGTTGGCGATGACCGTGGCAATGGCAACTCCCGCAACGCTCATTTTGAATACAATGACTAGTAGAAGATTTAGTATTGTGTTGATGATTCCTGCTATGACGAGACAATAAAGCGGGCGTTTCGTGTCCCCCATACTGCGGAGAATGCTGGCTCCGAAGTTATAAGCCATGAAAAAAGGCATCCCGAGAAAGTATATGCGAAGATACAGAACAGCTAGATCTATAACATCATCAGGCGTGTCCATGGCTTTTAATATGGGGCGTGCAACGAGTAATCCGACAACGAGTAGTAGTAATCCGCTTATTAGTGCGATGACAGAAACGGTATGTATCGCGTTTTTTATTCCTTGTTGATCTTTTTGGCCGATATAGTTTGCGATTACGACATTTGCCCCGACTGAAATACCGACAAACAGATTAATCATCAGGCTAATGACAGAGGAATTGCTTCCCACGGCAGCTAAGGCTTGAGCGCTGGCAAATTTCCCGACAACCGCGATATCTATTGAATTAAACAGTTGTTGCAAGATGCTGCTTGCCGCCAGTGGTAGTGAAAATAACAGAATTTTGTTCAGTAGACTGCCATGTAACATATCCATACGGACGGCGCTTTGTGATGATTTGTCTTGGGTATGCGTGTTCATATTTTCATGAAAATTTTACGGCACAAAAGTACAGGAACGACTCAACAATGGTATATACAAATTACTTTTTGTTTTACCAATTTTACGGGGAAGGTCACAAAAAATCCGCCCCAAATTTTGGGGCGGATTCTTTATATTGACTTGCTATATTATTAGCAGTGTCCTTGAGCGCACATAGCCTCAGCAACTTTGATAAAGCCACCGATGTTAGCACCCTTAACATAGTTGATCTTGTTACCTTCTTTACCGAATTTAACGCAAGTATCGTGGATGTCTTTCATGATCTGAGACAATTTAGCGTCTACTTCTTCAGCAGTCCAGCTATATCTCATTGAGTTTTGGCTCATTTCAAGACCAGAAACGGCAACACCACCGGCGTTAGCTGCTTTACCCGGAGCGAAAGTAATGTGCTCGTTCAAGTAGTTAACAGCTTCTGCGGTACAACCCATGTTAGAAGTTTCAACTACCATTTGGCAACCGTTAGCAACCAATTTCTTAGCATCTTCTTCGTTCAACTCGTTTTGGATAGCGCAAGGGAATGCGATGTCGCATTTAACTTCCCACGGTTTAGCTTTCGGGAAGAATTTAGCACCGAATTTCTCAGCGTAAGGAGCTACAACGTCGTTGTTGCTAGCACGCAATTCCAACATGTAGTCTACACCTTCTTGAGTTAAACCTTTTTCGTCATAGATGTATCCGTCAGGTCCAGAGATGGTAACTAATTTAGCACCCAATTGAACTAATTTCTGAGCGGCACCCCAAGCTACGTTACCGAAACCAGAGATAGCTACAGTCTTACCGGCGATTTTTTCACCTTTTTCAGCCAACATGTGTTGTGCGAAATATACGGTACCGTAACCGGTAGCTTCCGGACGTACTCTTGAACCACCGAATTCGCGGTTCTTTCCGGTTAATACACCGGTGAATTCGTTACGGATTCTCTTGTATTGTCCGAACAAGAAACCGATTTCACGAGCACCAACACCGATATCACCAGCAGGAACGTCAGTGTTCGGTCCGATATGTTTGCAAAGCTCGGTCATGAAGCTTTGGCAGAAACGCATAACTTCGTTATCAGATTTTCCTTTCGGGTTGAAGTCAGAACCTCCTTTACCACCACCCATAGGCAGAGTAGTCAAAGAGTTTTTGAAAGTTTGTTCGAAACCTAAGAATTTCAAACCACCAAGGGTTACTGACGGGTGGAAACGTAAACCTCCCTTGTACGGTCCGATAGCACTGTTGAATTGTACTCTATAACCGCGGTTGATTTGTACTTCACCTTTATCATCGATCCAAGGCACTCTGAACATGATTACTCTCTCAGGTTCAACCATTTTCTCAAGGATTTTGTTAGCCTTGTATTTCGGGTTTGCCTGGTAGGTATCCCATACAGTTTCAATCACTTCTTGAACTGCTTGGTGGAATTCAGTTTCACCCACAGTCTTAGCCTTTAAGGCATCCATGAATTCTTTAATCTCTGCTTTCATTTGAATATTGTTTAAGTAAAAACTTTAAAAAAACATTTTCATTGACTTGAATTGTAAAAATTCGGTTCAAAGGTATGCTTTTGTTTATGATTCCAAAAATTTTTCGAGTTATTTTTTGGTAGGTGCAAACGTTATAATAGTTTAAAATTTCAATTGCAATTCATGAAGCGCTATGAATCTGTAATAAAACTGGTTAAATAAGTGCATAACATTTACCGGGTAGTTGCATAACAACGCCTTCCAATTCCATTTTTAACAGGAGGACAGAGAGATCATGAACAGGAATCCGGGTGAGCTGGTGCAACTGGTCAATATTTTGTTCGCCCGTTCGGGTCAAAGTCTCTTTGAGTAATGTTTCATCATCGGATTCCGGAAATAAATCTAATGAAGTTTGATATGGAGAGGTTGGTAAGGGGGCCCAGTTAAGAATTTTGAGTATATCAGCCACGTTTTCGACGAGAGCGGCAATGTTTTGCTTGATCAGGAGATTGCATCCGGCCGAGTTGGTATCTTCCGGTCGTCCCGGAATGGCCATGACTTCGCGGCTATACGAGAGGGCTTGTCGGGCGGTAGCCATGGCGCCTCCTTTTACCGGGGATTCGGCAACGAGAACAGCCTCGCTCATCCCGGCCACGATACGATTCCGTTGGAGAAAGTTCGTGGGTAATATTTGCGCGCATGTCGGGAATTCTGAAAGTAACGTTCCTCCTTGCTCTACAATTTTCTCGGCAATATTTTTGTGAGAAGCGGGATAAATCATGTGTAGGCCATGTCCCAGAACGGCTTGGGCTTTGAGCGTGTAATGAATACATGCCGAATGTGCGGCGATGTCAATCCCGTAAGCGAGCCCGCTGATGATATTCGGGCGGTAACCCATTTCCGCGATTTCCCGGAGGAATGTATCTACTCGTTTCTTTCCTAATTCCGTGGCTTTTCGGGTTCCCACGATGGCTATATTTTTAGCGTCCGTGTTCTCTAGTGTACCTTTATAGAATAACACGAGTGGGGCATCAGCGCAGAATTTTAGGAGGCGGGGATAGTTCGGATCTTCGATTCCACATGTTTGAATATGGTGTTTCTCCATAACCTTCAATTCCTGTTCTGCCATTTTCAACCACCGGGAACGTTCTGGCTGAATGTTTGTTAGGTTGTTTTCCCTGAAGAGTGCTTCGATGTTTGCATCTGTTTCCTGAAAAAATCCGGCGATACCACCGCATTGTTGGAACAATGGAGTATAAAGTGCATTGTTTAGCCGGGGTGCCATGGTAAGGGCTACTTGTGTCAGAATCGCATTTTCAGAATTCATACGCCGAAGGATTTAATGAATTGTAACAAAGTTACTTTTTCCCGGCGAGAAAAACAATTAATTGGGGATTTATGATTTCAAATTGAGTGATTTTCTCACGCAAGGCTAACGCTTTTTCATTTTCAATTTTCAACGTTCAATTTTTAATTCTCTTTGAAATAGTGTAATTTTGTGCAGAAATACGGGATTAATGGAGAATATCATTTTCACAACAGACTCCAGCATCGTTCTCGCGGGATTGCTGGGAGGTGTCAGGCATGAACAATTGTTTATCGTTGCGGACAAACATACGGTCGGGTTCTGTGATAAATTGTTCGAGAAGGTAGATTGGGTCCCTTCTCACGTGACGGTATTGGATTGTGGGGAGGAGAATAAATCGTTGGAAAGCGTGACGAAAATTTGGACTATCTTGAGTAAACGGGGAGCTCGTCGTTCTTCTATTCTAGTGTGCGTGGGTGGTGGAATGGTGACGGATTTAGGGGGATTTGCCGCCTCGACGTTTAAACGGGGAATGCGATGTATTCATGTCCCTACCACGTTGTTGGCTCAGGTGGATGCGTCTATGGGTGGAAAAACCGGGTTCAATTTTAACGGGTTAAAGAACGAGATCGGAACCTTTTCAATACCCGAAAAGGTGATTATAGATATCAATTTTTTACAGACATTGCCCGTGCGGGAACGAATGTCCGGTTTCGTGGAAATGATTAAACACGGGTTGTTGTCCGATCGGGAGCATCTGGACTCTTTGTTAGCATGTAGTGACGAGCATACAACCCGGGAAGATTTTCTGGAATTGATTCGGTATTCCGTGGCGATAAAGGACAAAATCGTGTCTTTGGATCCGAGGGAGCAGGGAATTCGGAAAGTCTTGAATTTCGGGCATACGGTCGGACATGCCGTCGAGAGCGTGGCCATGATGCGGAAAGAGAGTTTATTGCACGGGGAAGCTATAGCCTTGGGGTTAGTTGCCGAGTTATATTTATCGGTCAAGGTGAAGGAATTTCCGAACGAGATTTACACGCGGGTCCGGGATTTTATTAAACGTTATTACCCGAATTACCCGTTGATGAATCATGTCGACACCTTGTACGAGTTGATGTTACACGACAAAAAGAACGATCGGAAAGGCGTGAATTTTTCCTTACTTTCGGATGTCGGAGAATTCTCTATTGATAATTATTGCTCGAAAGAGTTGGTGGTGGAAGCCCTGAGTCAAGTATAAGTTATGGATCGAGTTATCGCGTGGGAAAAAGAAAAAGTGGAAGGTGTGGCGGTTTTGCCGGCTTCTAAAAGTATTTCGAACAGGGCGCTCGTGTTGAGTGTCTTGTCTGGTAGCCCGATGCCGGAGAATTTGTCGGATAGTGATGACACGCGGGTGTTGCAAGAGGCTTTGTCCGGTACGAGTGATTTGGTTCACGTGGGACATGCCGGTACGGCAATGCGTTTCTTGACGGCTTATTTCGCGTTAAAAGGTGGTGTGAGGGAATTAACCGGGTCGGAACGCATGAAACAACGGCCTCTCCACGTGTTGGTGGATGCTCTTCGGAAGTTGGGGGCGAAAATTGCCTATTTGGGCGAGGAGGGATTTCCTCCTTTGTGGATAAGTCCCTCTTCATTGCAAGGAGGGAAGGAATTGACTCTGGATGCTTCGGTGAGCAGCCAGTACGTGTCGGCCTTAATGATGATCGCTCCATTGCTTCCCGGTGGATTGACGATAAGTTTGAGGGGAAAGATCGTTTCGGGAAGTTATATCCGGATGACGGCGGCCATGATGAGGCAATTCGGGGCCGTGGTTGATTTGGAAAGCGAGAGGATTACCATTCCCGAGGGAGGGTATAAACCGACGGGATCGCGGATTGAAGCGGATTGGACTGCGGCTTCTTATTTTTATGAAATGCTTGTATTAGTCGGGCAAGGGCGGATTTTTATTCCGGATTTGAAATCGGATAGCTTGCAAGGAGACGCCCGACAATATATATTATGGGAACGTTTGGGGATACAAACGGAATGGTGTGATAACGGCGTTTATTTACATGCTTCCGGGCAGGTTGTTGATTTTTTTGAAGCGGATTTTACGGAAATGCCCGATCTAGCCTTAACTTTTATCGTGGCTTGTTGTCTGAAAAATATTTCATTTCATATCCGGGGATTGGAGACCTTGCATATAAAAGAGTGCGACCGGGTGTCTGCATCCGTTTGTGAGTTGCGTAAATTGGGATATGAACTGAATGTCCCCGAACATGGAGAGCTATGCTGGAACGGGGAACGCAACACGTTCGTATCACTGGAGATCGACACTTATCAAGACCACCGTATGGCAATGGCATTTGCCCCGGCCGGGTTGAAATTGTCCGGGTTGGTTATTCGGAATGCCGGGGTGGTCTCGAAGTCATTCCCGACTTTCTGGGAACAGTTTAATAATTTAGTCATCGAATAATTATTTGCATCTCGTTGTCAAGTATGTTAATTTGAGATAATTTGCGGGAAATGCTTTCAATAAACGGAAAATAAAAATATTTTTGTCAGCTTGAGTATTTCAAATAAGTGCAAAATTGGATGAACTATTACTTATAGAGAAATTAAGACGGAATGATCGGAATGCTTACACGGAATTATTCGACGGGTATTTTGACAAGTTATTCACGTTTGCCTTGAACATGGTGTTCCGGGAAGATGTGGCGAATGATATCGTTCAGGAGGTCTTTATCGCTATTTATGAAAAATCGGTATTGAAAAGTTATCAAGGTTCTTTGAAAGCTTATTTGTATACCAGCGTGCGTAATCGTTGCTATAATTACCTGCGGGATGCGAAAGTTGAGGATCGTAACATGGCATTGTACGCGGAAGCCGCAGTGTATTCGGACAACGTGGATATGATTGATGAGGAGGAGATTTTGATGAAAATCAAAGAGGTGTTGGACGAATTACCGGAAAAATGTCGGGAGGTGTGTCTGTTGCGTTTCGTGCATGGCTATAAATATAGCGAGATTTCCGAACAATTGGAGATGAACGAGAACACGGTGAAAGCGCAATTGCATAGAGGATTGGAAAAGTTAAAACATAGTTTTGCTGATTATGATTTAGCCTTGATTCTCTTCGTGTTAGCGTTTTGTCTTGAAGGAATAGCATCAGCGTGAGAAGTTTTCATGAGTTTGACGGGGTGATCGGATCATGATCGAATCGTGATCGAGGTCTGATCAGGCATTAAAGGCGACATAAAGCCAAGATAAAGACGAGACAAAGCCAAGATAAGTTGTTTTTGTTATGCTCTTATACTTTTGTTTTGTCTCCTGTTCTTGCTGATCAGTTCTCTATAATGGTCTGAAAATGGCTGTTTTATATTAGCCGATCGTTTTGACGATTTCAACCCTTAATCCTAAAGCGTTGATGATTCTGTAAAAAACACCGACGCTTGGCATGATAAGTCGTTCTCTATCCGGGAAATGTACGATTTCGTGGCGTTTATTCTCTTGGCAAGTTCGGATTGAGTAACTTTTGAGCGAGAAATTTATTTGAAAAAATAATTTTTCTTGTAAACATTTTTTGAAGTTTCGTGTTTTAGGGATAAATTTTAGGAAATACTATGAAAATAGATTGGAGGTTGATAAAACGGAGTCTTGTTTCTTCACTGGATGAAGAGGATGAGCGAGTTTTGGAAACTTGGTTGAACGAATCGAAAAAACACCGAGAACTTTACGATAACATGAAACGTTTCGTGTCGGAGCGTGAAGATTTTCATTTGGATGAAATGACGAGAAAACGTTTCAAACGGGATTTTGAAGCCCGGATGAATATGGCCTACAAGAAAAGGAATCAACGTTTGTGGGTGAAAGTGATGAGTTACGCGGCGATGTTGGTGATCCCGGTGATTGTCGGGGTACTGTTTTGGTCCCGGCAGCCTGAAATCGAGGCCGTAGATTACGGTATCGGGCCGATAGAGCATGGCGTGCGGAAAGCTACGTTGGTATTGAATGACGGGAAAGTACTGTCACTGGATACTTCCCGGATGTTTTTGAAAGAGATTAACGGGGTAAGCGTTCACACGAGTGATCAGGCCCTAGTGTACGTGGATTCTTTGCAGGATGAGGATGTGCAATTACAGAATCGGTTGATTACTCCTAAAGGTGGGGAGTACACGATTATGTTGGCAGACGGCACGAAAGTATGGGTGAATGCAAACACGGAGATCCGTTATCCGGTGAAGTTTTCAGGTAACGAGAGACGGGTATATCTGGAAGGAGAGGCTTATTTCGAGGTGGCGAAGAATGTGACGAAGCCTTTTATCGTGGAGGCGAATGGAATGGAAGTAAAAGTGTACGGGACGAAGTTTAACCTGAATACCCGTCGTGTGGACCAGATGCATACCACGTTGGTGGAGGGATCCGTATCCGTTAAGCCGAGGGGACAGTCCGAGGTGATGTTGAAGCCGAACCAGCAGGCGATTTTCAATAAACTTTCGGGACGGGTGTCCGTGAGGGATGTTGACGTGATGCCTTACGTGGCATGGCATCAAGGAAATTATTATTTCGAGAACAAGAGTATGGGTGAGATTCTGGATGAACTTTCGTTGTGGTATGATATACAGGTTTTCTTTATGAATCCTGAAATGAAGAATGAAAGGTTTAGTGGATATCTTCCTCGTTACGAGCAAATTGATGGGCTGTTGTCTTTAATCGAGAAGACATCCCACGTGCGTTTTGAAATAAAAGGTAGAGTGATAGTGGTGCGAAAATAAAATTCCGGTTAAGCAGCAACTTAACCGGGATTTAATTTGATCTGAGCAAACAAATTCGACCCTGTTTGCCCAAGTAGTTTTAATTCAAAAATCAAATGTATGAAAAAAAACCAAAGTTTTTACTATTTCTATGGTAAAAAGAGTTTATTGAAAATCATGAGGTTATTATTTATTTTGATGACAATGACCAGCATGACAATTTCTGCCAATAGTTTCTCGCAACAACAGCGGGTAACATTGGACGTGAAAAATGTTGGTGCGATGGAACTATTTAAAGAGATTCAGAAAGAGACAAATCTGTATTTCGTGTACAATGATGCGGATTTGATTTCATACAACAAAATCTCGGTTTCCGCGAAGGACGAAAGTGTAGATGTTTTGTTGAAACGTGTGTTTCCCCGTTTGGAATTCATGTTCGAGGGGAATGTGATTATCGTGAAACCGTCTGTCGCGAGAGATGACGAGAAAGAGGTTAAAAAGTATGTCGTGAAAGGGAAAGTGGTCGATGAGAAGAATTTACCTCTACCGGGGGTAACGATCCGTCTGGATAGCACGACAGTCGGGTGTGCTACTGATGCGTCGGGGTTGTTTTCCTTGACATTACCCGTGGCATCCGGTAAATTAATTTTCTCTTTTGTCGGTTTTAAGATGGAGACAAAAGTTTTTAAAGCGGGGGACGAGTTGATCGTGAAGATGAAAGAAGAGTCTTCGGATTTGGACGAGGTAACGGTAATTGCTTATGGCGAGAGAAATAAGAAAGAGTTAATCAGTTCCGTGTCCACTGTGAAAGCTAAAGATTTGGAGGAAGTTCCGTCTGCTAGTTTGGAGAACTTGTTGCAAGGTCATATGGCGGGAGTCGAGGTGAATAATGTTTCCGGTGCTCCCGGAGGTGGAGGTACGCGTATTGCTATCCGGGGATATAATACATTGATGCAGAATGGTATTAGTGATAATACTCCTTTGTACGTGGTGGATGGGGTGCCGATCCAGTCATTTACTTCTCCTTTAACGGGAACAAATACATTGGCGGAGATTGACCCGATGACAATCGAGTCGGTTGAAGTTTTGAAAGATGCTGCGTCTGCTGCTATTTACGGTTCTCGGGCAAGTAATGGAGTTATATTGATTACAACGAAACATGGTAAAGAAGGGAAAGCTACTTTCCAAGCGAATGCTTCTTACTCGTGGACTTGGTTGCCGGAGACTCCCGTGCAGATACAAGGAAACGGGGAGCGTCAATGGTGGTTGTACGCGGCTAAATATGCTATTACGGGATATTCTGATCGGCAAACAAATCTGATAAAATGGCCGACTTCAATGGATGAGACCATTGGAACCAACGGGATGTATGATTTCTTCTGGAAGAACGGGGTTTCTTCCACTTGGGAGGAGTCCGGCAAAGTTCCTTTACTTCCACAATTGCAGGATAGTTTGAATCCTTTTTATAATAATTCTACGAACTGGTGGAAATATGTGTTCCAGACGGGAAAGACTTTAAATGCGAACGTTCAGGCTTCGGGGGGAACAGAACGTGTAAAATACATGGTCGGTGCCGGATGGTATAACGAAGAGGGGATCAATGTCGGGTCTGAATTTTCCCGGGTGAATTTGATTTCGAATTTGAATTTTGTCCCGCGTAAGAATTTGACAATGGATACCCGGTTGTCTTTGTCGTACTCCGATATGAGTATGTCTGGCGGGGGATTAGGATCAACGAAGATCGCTTACATGACTGTTAACCCGAAAGGAACTCCTACTTTATTACCGAGTTCAGGGGCAGCTTATGATCAGATGTTTAAGTATATAAATGATGTGTCTGAAAAGAAATACAATTTCAATATCCGGGCTAATGTGCGTCTGGCTTACCAGATTATTTCCGGGTTGGAACTTTCTGCTACCGTGGGAGCTGATTATTCACAGGCACAAGTGAATCGTTTCGAGCCGAGCATCATGGATGCTAATTATGGTTTGAGTAAGTCAGAGGGACGGATGAATGGTTCGATGTATTTCCAGACAGAAGAGTTGTTGCATTATAATTTTAGTTTGAAAGAACGTCATAATTTTGACTGGTTGTTCGGTTTTTCTTATACTCGTCAATCTTCTAACGATTTGGCCGGAAGTGGTAAAGGATCTCCGAGTGATTATATTCACTATGTGGTGGAAGGAATGCCTACAATAAAAGATTTGAATGGCACGATGACGGCCATGCAGTCGTTTAATTCCGGGTTTAAAGAACAGAAAATGGTCAGTTATTTCGGTCGTGTTGCTTATAATTTTGATCGGAAATATTTGATTGAATTAACCCTGCGTCGGGATGGTTCTTCCGTGTTCGGGAAAGATGTACGTTGGGCGACTTTCCCGTCAATTGCTTTGGGATGGAATTTCTCGGATGAAGCATTTATGAAAAATTTCTGGTGGTTAAGTCATGGGAAAATTCGTGGTTCATGGGGAACTTCGGGGCAGACATTCTTGGATCCTTATTTAGCTCAGGGGATAATAGATGTAGGTAGTTCTTTCTTGGGTGTTACTGGATTGATGCCGACTCAAATGGAAAATAGAAATTTGACATGGGAAAAATCGAATCAGTATGATTTGGGTTTGGATATGGATTTGTTTGATTATCGATTTAAGTTTAAATTTGATTATTACTATAAATACACGAAGTCGTTACTTTGGGAAGTTCAGTTACCTGGGACCGTTTATTTCCACAAAACCATGTGGGATAATGCCGTGGAGATTTCGAATGAAGGAGTTGAATTGGAAGCTCAATTGGATATATTGCGAAACACGGAAGTAAAATGGCGGGCGCGTTTTAATATCTCCCGAAATTGGAATCGTCTGGAAAAAACTTACACGGGAGTAGATATTGATGGTAAGTACGTGATCGGACGTTCCGCTAACGAGTTGCAAGTTTATAAGGATTTGGGATACGTGCAGAATGCAAACGAAGTGCCGATAACCTGGGATAGTCAAGGAAATCCCCGATATCTGGGAGTTGGCGGTATGGCCAATCCGACACGACCCGGAATGCATATGCTTGCGGATTTGAATGGAGATGGCGTGATCGCGGATGAAGATTTGTATTTTGCCGGTTCGACTTTGCCCAAGGCTTATGGTGGTATTGCCAGCGAGATAACCTGGAAAGGATTTGATTTGAATCTTTTGTTTAGCTATTCTTTGGGAAGGAAAATGATTAATGCATTTAGAAAAGGGGCGTTGAATTTTAATCCGATGGGTTTGGGGGCTGTATTTGAAGATTATCGGAACGTGTCTTTCTGGGAAAAAGAGGGCGATCAATCGGATTATCCGGTGATGAGTTCTGTTTATTATTATAATAAAGGACAATTTGACGGGTTAGTTGATTCCAATATTGAAACGGTGAATTTCATTCGTTTGAAACAATTGACCGTGGGGTATAATCTTCCGGCAGAATGGGCGAGAAAATGTTATCTGCAAGGTATACGAGTGTTTTTCACGGGTGAGAATTTATTCTTGTTGTCTAATTATTCGGGTCTTGATCCAGAGAACGTGGATGTTATGACCGGGATTGATAATATGACCACTTATCCGACATCAAGGAAATTAACATTAGGATTAACTGTAAAATTTTAATTATGAAGAAGATTCTTTATATCCTATTAATCGGGCTTTTTTCCTCGTGTGATAGTCTTTTGGACGTGGAACCGGAAACCCTGGTTAGTTTTGATAATTTTTATAAAAACGAGCAGGATTTGGAGGTAACGTTATACCAGTTGCAAAGTTTTATCCATGATCGTATCATGGAGCAACATGTGCAAGAGAATGCTGGGTTGATTATGGAGCCTAGCACTAAACGCGATTATATTTGGTCTCCTTCTTCCATCGTGGGAAGTCCTGCTGTCGGTTCGATAGCAACAGATTGGGGGCAAACATATTGGGTCGTGTACATGGCGAATGTATTACTGGACAATATTCACAAGGCGGAAGTGCAAGTGACGCCGGAACGAATTGCTTATTATAAAGCACAAGCTTACTTTGGTAAAGCGATCGGATATTTTTTCCTAGCCCGTCGTTGGGGGGAAGTTACGATCACGAGAAATAGTTCTTCTAGTGAGGTTTACGGGAAGAAACCGCTTTTGGAAGTGTTAGATACGGTTATTGCAAATGCAACAAGGGCGTATAATGCTTTACCTGTTTATGGATCCGTAGTTGATCGGTCTGGTGCCGTTATTAAATCCAAACAATTCGGAAGTAAAGGAGCTGCTTGCGCTTTGCTGGCTCACGCGTACGCTTGGAAGGGGAGTATGATAGATTTGATGGAATTGGCTGGGAATTCGAGAGAGTGCTATGATAAAGCGATCGAGTATTCATCCCATTTGATTAAAGGGGAAGCGGGAGCTTATAGTCTTATTCGTAATCCGGAAGAATTATGCCAGTTATTTTCGGATATAACAAAGGAAAATCCTGAATCTATCTGGGAATTCACGTTGGATATGCAGAAGGATTATATTTCTTCTGTCTATCTTGTCGGGAGACCGTTAATCGGATATCCTGTTGATCCTGGGGTGTCTGAATCGGATCAAAAGTATGCAGATTCGAAAATAGCATACACGACTATCAAACAATTGTATGATACATTGGATCTTAGGAAGGATGCTTATTTTAAAGATTATAAAAAATATAGTCTTGATGTCATAGAGATTAAAGATAAATGGACGGAGGGGATGACGGACCCGGAAGCGATTAGGGATACGATAGCTGTAAAAGTTAAACACTATCGGGATAGTATTACTGAAATAACGGGAGGCTATGCATATCCTTATAAATGGCGGAAGGCGATAACAGAAGTGGATGCAGATTTTCCATGGATATCTAAATTGATCGCTGTAAAATCTAATTATTCTTACTGGAGATTAGCTGATATTTATTTGTTACGTGCAGAGTGTTATGCTAAAATTGGAGAAAATGGTTTGGCCGAGGCGGATTTGAATGAAATTCGGGGGTATAATAACGTGAATGCTTATCCTGGTAGTGGTGGGGATGAGAAAGGATTGAAATATGCTATTTTCCACGAGCGTGAACGTGAATTGCTGATGGAAGGTCAACGTTTCTTTGATATTGTACGTAATGGAATGGAATATATTAATACTTATTTGCCAAGTGATTTCCAGAAACTTACACATCAGGATGTGAAGAATGGAGCGATATTTTTCCCGATTTGTACAAATGCATTTGAATTAAATAACTTATTGAGACAGAATATATATTGGGCTCAATATATGAATTAACCAGAGACGAGATATGAAACAAATTATATTATTAGGATTACTGGTATCTATGGTCGTGGGATGTACGAAGTATAACTCGATAGATACAGGTTTGGCTCAAAAAAAGTATTCGGGAAATATGTACGAGTATTTTCACTCGAATACTTATGATTGGGATTCTTTATTGGTGTTGGTTGATTATATGGGTTTGGAGGAATATTTCACGGGTGAGAAAGAAGGGTATGAAACCGTTACTTTTTTCGGGCCCCCCAATCATTCCATTCGTAGATGGATGTATTCTTTCAAATCATATAATGATATGGGGATTGTCACGTATAAATATCATTCCATGAAGGAAGTGGTGGATGGAGAGGGTGTTGAAAAATGTAAGAAATTGATCTTAAGCCATCTCGTGAAAGGAAAATATGAAGTGGAAGATATTCCTATGGGAACGAGTGGAGACAAAGAATCCGGAATCATTTTTACCGGAGCTGCAGATAATACGTTCCGAGTTTTCTCTTTCCGGGAAACTTTTAATGGTGTTCCGGAAACTGGAGCTATAAGATTATATGTCAGGGGCGGACTCAATTATTCGACAAGTATTGATGTCGCTTCTACAGACATCGAACCGACGAATGGAATTGTTCATTCTCTGGCTTATGGATTTACGTTAGGACAGCTTTAATTATCAAAATGCAAAGTATGAGACAATTTTTTATATTAATGGTAGTTTTAGCATTTTGCGCGTGTAATAATGTTAAAATTGGGTATTTACAGACAGATGGTGCGGAGTATTTTCCAGATTCATTAATTATTCGAACTGTTTTGGGTGATGATCAATATGATGAGAATCGAAAAGCAAATAATGCTCCTTGGGTGACGAATATTATTAGTGGAGTTTTGGGAACAGACCCCATGCAATATAAATTGGTTAGTGTGAAAGCTCTTGACGGGACGGTAGCAGATGCAAAAGTGTTCGGTGAAGAATTGGTTGTGCGCGGGTGTGGTAAAATGGAAGTTCCGTTGAAACCTGCAGCTCCCAAGGGACGCTATATGGTGACATTGAAGGTAAATAACGAAGATTATTCTGCAATTTTACCAGATGTATTTACATTTATTATAAAATAAATAGAATGAGAAAATATTTCATGATGATATGCTTCACCCTTCTTATGGGGTGGAGTGTATCCAGTAACGGACAGGGAATTCAGTTTTTCAAAGGGACTTTCGATGAGGCTTTAACGAAAGCGAAACAAGAGAAAAAATTGGTGTTTGTTGATTTTTACGCCGTGTGGTGTGGGCCTTGCAAGCAGATGGCTGAAAAAGTATTTGTAGACGAGGAAGTCGGGAAGTTTATGAACGATAAATTTGTTTGTATGCAGATTGACGTGGAAAAGGCCGGATGGCAGAAAGAGACTGCTGAAAAATACAACGTGACGGTATTGCCGACATTGATATTTTTCAAACCGGATGCCACGGTTGCATCACGTTTAGCTGGGGCTCGTGAAAAGGCGGACTTCTTGAATGGTGCTAAAGTGGCTTGCGGTGAACAATTAAGTTTTACGAAATTGTATGACCGGGCGAAATCTAAAAAGGATTTAGCCGATATGCAACTGGTTTTGAAACAAGCACCGGAAGAAGTCGGAAGTATGCAAGGTATGGAAGCCCAGAAATGGATCGTGCGGATTGATAAATTGTATGCCGAGTATGCTAAAACGAAAATGGGACCGGATTTCATCAACAAGGAGGATTTGCAGATCGTGCAGGCGTTTAATAAAAAGAACGTGAAGGATGATGCCGTGATGGAATTTATCGCTAAAAACCTAGAAACTTACATGAATAAGCTGGGTGAGGCTCCCGGTATCTTGATGGTGGAATATAATAACGCGGTTATTGAACAATTGGCGAAGGCCGGTAAGAATGAGTACAAGAAGTATCTGGAGAGGATTAATGGTGATCTGGAAGCAGCTTATGCCATTATGCCCACGGGAACATTGACTCCTTACGAGAAGTTCAAGTATTACTATGACGGGATGTATTTGTTGTCTTACAAAAAAGATGTGGATTCTTATGTTCAATTGATGAACAAATATATTGCTGCTTTGGGAGAACAGGTTGGCGCGAATGATTACGGGGAGATCGCTCAAAACATGTACGTCATGAGTAAGGGTAAATTGAATGACGAGCAATTGGGGCAGGTGAAGGATTGGCTAGTGAAAGCCATGCAATACGAGGGGACGGGATTGATTGATAGGATCAATTTTGTAACTATGTTGGGAGATACTTATAAGGCTTTAAAGCAATTTGATAAAGCAAAAGAGGCTTATAATCAAGGATACATGGAGGCGTTGCAGATTGAGAACAAGATGCGTTCGGCACAGATTCAGATGATTATGAAGCGTAAATTGGAGGCGTTAGAATTAGCAAAATAACGGTATGAGGGGATTGTTTATTACATTTATTGTTTTCTTTGTCGCGGCTTTCACTCCTTTGATCGCCCAGGAGGGAATGGAGGGATTGCGTCACGGGAAGTTGGAGAACGGGATGACCTATTACGTGAAGCATTCCAAGGCGGAACCGGGACGGGTGAGTTTTTACCTGGTGCAGAACGTGGGTTCCATTTTGGAAGAGGATCACGAGAACGGGTTGGCCCATTTCTTGGAACACATGGCGTTTAACGGGACAACTCATTTCCCGGAAGGCGTGATGCCTTATTTGCGGGGGAAAGGTATTTTTACTTTTAACGCACGTACGGGAGTTAATCAAACCGTGTATAATATAGAGGATGTTCCCACGGTTAACCGGGGATTGGTGGACACGTGTATGTTTATCGTGAAAGACTGGTGTAGCGAGATTTTGTTGAAAGACAAGGATATTGATGACGAGCGGGGTGTGATTATCGAGGAGTGGAGAAGTCATTATAACGTGGGGCGACGTTTACAGGAGGGATCGGCTCCCGTGGTGTATAATCACACGAAATATGCCCGGCGTAACGTGATCGGCTCCGTGGAGTTGTTGAAAAGTTTCCCGTATGACGTGTTACGGGAGTTCTATCACAAATGGTATCGTCCCGATCTGCAGTGCGTGATCGTGGTGGGAGATGTTGATGAGGTGGAGTACGAGAAACAAGTTAGAGAGCTGTTCGGGCAAATCCCTGCCCGGGAGAATCCGCGGGAACGTTACGAGGTGGAGGTTCCCGATCGGGCGGACATGGATTACATGTTGATTTTGGATGAAGAGAACCCGTCTAAAATGATTTCCTATCACCAACGGGTACACCGGGTGACGGATTTGGATGAAGTGGGACGTAAATCTTACTCGTTCAAGGCCCGGATCTTTAATGCCATCTGGGGACAACGTTTGTCTCGTATCGTGAATGCTAACCGGGAAAAGTTTTTGAGTGCGTCGGCTGAATTCGGGACATTCGTGCGGAATTACAACGGGTTCTCGATAGACGTGGTCCCGTATAAAAATCAAGATGCGGAGGCTTTTGAACAGGTGTGGAGCGTGTGGGAAGAGATCTGTCGTTTCGGTTTCACCGATAGTGAGGTGGAACGGGTGCAGGAATCCATTTTCCAAGAATTGCAGAAAATGGAGAGTGCCGTGGAGAAGGAGAGTAACCCGTATTACGTGAATGTATTTCAGGCGAATTTCCTGAGCGGAACCCCGTTTCATGACCAAAAAGAAGAGTTGGATTTGTTGAAAGAGGCGTTGTTGGAAATAACTACCGAAGATATGAATGCCTGGGTTCGCTCGTGGGCTTCAGACACGAGCCGGGTAGTCGTGGTGTCCGGTAATGATAAGGATTACAAGTACCTGACGAAAGAACAGGTGTTGGATATCATGGCAAAGGTTGGTGAAAAGGACTTGACTCCCGAAGTTGTTGAACATGAGATTCCGGCAGGATTTGACTTGGGACTACAAGCGGGGACGATTAAAAAAGTGAAGAAACTGGATCGTTTCAAGGCGGAAGAGTGGACGCTTTCGAATGGTGCTAGAGTGTTCTATAAATACGTGGAAGAGGGACACGGGTTCTTCTCGATGGCGTGTAGTAGTCATGGCGGTCGTTCGGTTGTTGCAACCGAGGATTTGCCCACCTTAACAGCTATGCAGGCGTTGACCATGAAGTCCGGTTTGTACAAGTATGACCTGAACACGCTGAAGGAACTCGTGCAAGGGAAACAAGTGCGATTGAACATGATGATTGGGGATTACACGGAAGGATTCGGGGGAAGTACGAAGGTGGATAATGCCGAGTTGTTGTTCCAGTTGTTCTACTTGATGTTCGAGCAACCTCGTTTTGAGAAACAGGCGTTTGACAAGTACGTGGAACGTGCTAGATACATGTACGAGAATCGCCGCCAGACTCCGCAAGACTTGGTACAGGATTCTATCCGGAAATTGACTGTCCGGGAGGATGAACGCAACCGGGATTTAGGAGGCGCTTATTTTGACAAGATGAATTTCGAACGGTTGGAACCGCTTTACCGGGAACGATTCTCGAATGCCAAAGAGTTTGTTTTCTGCATCGTGGGAGATATTGGCCGGGACGAGGCGGTCCGTCTGACAAGCGAGTATATCGGGGCTCTACCTTCACGTAAGGGAAAAGTGGAGAAATATATCATTCGTAATTATGATGTTGATGTTGACACACTGGCCCGGGAATTCAAGGTTCAGATGCCGGGAGATAAGGGTATGGTGAATATCGCCTTGGAAAATGACGCTAAATTTTCGGATAAAGAGCAGTTGGCGTTGAATATCTGGGGGCAGATGTTGCGTAATCGTTTCTTCTCGATCGTGCGGGAACAAGAAGGTGCCACTTACGGGGTGAATGTTGATGTGAATAGCATGACTTTCCCTTATCGTAAGGCCACGTTAATGATTGGCTTCGATACCCAGCGGGATAAAGTGGAGTCCATGAAAGAGATTATTTTCTCGGAATTGGAAAAGAGTAAAAACGAATTTTTCGTGGAAAGTGAATTGACTCCGATATTAATTTCTATCAAACGCGGTCAGGCCCAGGCCGACGAGAATATAGGCGTGGATTACTGGATGAGCGTGTTGAATAACTATGCCGAATACGGAACTGATATCACGGATCATAAGATTTTTAATAAAACGATTGAAAGTATTACCGTGGAAGATATTCGTAACGTGGCACGAAAGTTCTTGAAAAACGTGAAGTTAAGAGATTGGGTAATAAAGTCGGAAGAGGTCAATCCTCTGTCTGACTGGGAAAATTAGTAGTGAGGGTGTGTGGTTGTGGAAAGAGGCTGTCTTGCGACGGCCTCTTTCTTGTTGGATATTTATTCTTTTTTTTCGTTGTTTGACTGTTGTTCCATATAATGTTCTTTCGCAATAGCTATAGCACGTTGTAACTTTTCTGAAAGAAGTTGTTTGTCGGGTAATTGGGTGTAGTATTGTGCCACTTTAACAGGACTTTCTTCGTCTAGCATAAGATACTCAATATGTTCCGTGTTTCCTTCTGAACAAAGTATAAGGCCTATAGGAGATTCTTCATTTTGTTTGCGTTCATTCTTGTTTAAATATCGGAGATAAAGTAGCATCTGTCCCTCGTATTCGGGTTTGAATTTGCCGAGTTTTAAATCAATCGCAACTAAACGACGAAGTCCGCGATGGAAAAAAAGTAAGTCAATGTAATAATCAATGGAGTCTACTGTAATGCGCTTTTGTCGACTTAGGAAAGCAAAGTCTGTTCCTAATTCATTGATGAATTGTTGTATCTGTGTAATAATTGCAGATTCCAAATCTTTTTCAGAGAAGCTATCAGGTAAGCCAAGCATATCTAAGAAATAACTACTGCGGAATACCAGATCTGGTAGAAGTTGATTTGTTGTTTTTACTTGGGCTAGTTCATTTTTTATTATATTCTCGGGTTTTCGGCTAATAGCAGTTCTTTCATATAGTTGTCCCTCTATTTTTTTGTCTAAAGTACGAGTGTCCCAATGTTCAATATGACACATTTCTATATAAAATGAGCGAGCTAATTCATCTTTAACGCCCATTAAAGAACGTAAATGAGTCCATGTTAATTGTGTACGCAGAGCGTACATAATCTCTTCTTCTGAAAAAGTGTACGCGGCGCGTACACAATGTTGGAGCTTATGAAAACTCCAACCGCTACCATATTTTTCAGTTAGGCGTTCTCCCAATCGCTTTATAATTTGTTTGCCATACTCTGCACGCTGATTATAAAGTATATCTTCTTTAATTCGTTTTCCGATATGCCAATTCGTAAGACATATTTCGGTATTCAAGTAAGTTGCTACACGTGTACGTGTGTTGTCGATTATTTTGCATATATCTGTGTATAAACTATTTTCTTCAGGTAAAGCAGTTGTTGTATTTTTCATTATTCCTTGATATTAACTATTTTATCTTTTTTGTAGTCTCTGGTTATTGGTTACTTATACAAAAATAATAAAAAGATGTAATAAAGGCTATGTAGTTGTATTTTTGTTTGGAGTGGTGATTTGTTACTTATAAAATTTGAGGTGTTATTTGTGACCGTCTCGGGCAGCTTTTTTTCGCTTAAAGTCGAACCTTTGTTTCGGGGCTCCGTATATAAAGCAGAAATTGAAAATGAAAAGAGATATGAGAAGTTGTACTTTTATAGCCGTGTTGCTATCATTTGTATTTGTCGGATGCCAGGAAGTCACGGTAAAGGTCGGGGAAGATTTTTTGTCTCATAAGACAAACGAGTTTGATATCACGGTGGAATACCCGGTGTTTACTTCCCAGAAAGTAGAGGTGGATCAGGAATGTAAAGTCGTGAACGGGCGAATTGTTCGATTGATTGATAGTTTGCAAAATGACTTAAAAACACAGGTGAAAGAGTACGTGCAAAAAGCTCAGGAGATGAAAGAAGAACCGATGCTTCCGTTCGAACTGGATATAAAGGACAGCGTGTTTATGGCTGATCATCATTATATCAGCGTTCGTTTGTCTGTATATACTTTGACGGGAGGTGCTAACGGGTTGACGGAATATTACGCGTTTAATTATAGTCTGAAAGATAAAAAATTCTTGACATCCCAAGAGATATTGAACTATGACAAGAGTGCGGAGATTGATAAGCAGATTCAGAAGAGTTTCAAAAATCCGGATAATTGTTTTACGGAAGTACCGACCCTGGCAAATGTTACCACGGTAAATTTTACGGGAAGTGATATGTATTTCACGTACAACCCGCTGGTTTTGGGTGCTCACTATTGTGGTGCAGCCGAAATATTGGTACCTCGCATGTTGTTGAAAGGTGATTTATTGTTGAAATAGAATAGGGAGATTTGTAGGGGAGATTGAGGGTGATCCGAAAGGGTCGCCCTTTTTTTGAATACAATATTTATCTGTTAGTCTGTTCCTTTGATAAATTTTTTCATAGCTTCGTATCAATCGGAGGGGAAATAATTAAAAATAATGAAATCCATATATCAAGTGATGTTTTAATTTAATACATTTGTCATAACACACAAAAACAAACACACTATGAGAAGTACATTGATTATGGCGATTTTAGTGGCATTTGCCTTTGCAGGATGCCAGCCGAAAGTCCAGAACTTGGACGTGAAAAAGGAGAAAACGACAGCGAAATCTGAGAATTGGGACATTAACGTGAATCGTTCGATGTTCTCGTCTGTTGATGCAGCTTTGAACAAAAGTTGCGAGGTCTTGAACGGAGAAATTCAGAAATTCGTGAGTGATTTGCAGGATTCTTTAAAAGCGGATGCAACGGAATTCTTCCGCTCCATTGAAGCGGATGAAATGGAACGTCCGGAATGGATATACGAATTGCAGGTGGAAGACAGCGTCTTCATGGCAACCGAACAGTATATCAGTGTACGCCTGACGACTTATATTTTTACGGGAGGTGCACACGGAATGACGAATTTCTACACGTTCAACTATGACGTGAAAAACCAGAAATTACTTTCTAATCAAGAAATATTGAATTACGCGAATGAAGCGCAGATCAATGCTCAATTGAAAGCTAATTTTAAGAATCCTGAAAATTGTTTCACGATGGAGCCGACACTGAAAGAAGTGACGGCTATTAACTTTAATGCGACATCGGTTTGTTTCACCTATTCTCACTATGTTTTGGGAGCTTATGCTTGTGGCATTGCTGAAGTGACAGTGCCGAGAACGGCATTAAAAGGGGAGCTTTTGATCAAGTAAGGTAGTTTTTTATATTTAATAGAGGATGTCTAGCAAGCCGATCAACCAAGGCTACCCCCTCCAACTCCCCCTTACACAGGGGGAGGGATGATTACCAAGCGGTTTCCCCTCTTGTGTAAGGAGGGGTTAGAGGGGGTAGTCTTGGTTGATGAGCTTGCTAGACATCCTTTCATTTTATTTGTAGATTGTGAGGGTAACCGTATGTTGTTTATTGCAACAATGCGGCACTTTCCACTAACCGGATAAATTCTTTGCGGTATCCTTCCGGATCGTAGTGCGTCGCTTGTTTGGCGAGTTGAATAACATGATCAAAGTTCAAGTCGTTTTTGTACGCGGAGTTTTGCAATAACATCCCGAATCCAGCGACGGCGGCAGAGAAACGGAAATTCTCCGAGCTCTTGTTTAAGGGTGTCTTCGTGTCGAGAACAGCGACTTCCATTTTTGTACTGGTAAGAGCATTCGGTTGTTTGTAACGAAGTTTTACTGTTAATAATTCCGGACTATTTGTTAACGTCCTCTTTTCGTTCTTCTCGACTTTTTGGTATTTTAAGGGGTCGATATCCCCCACGATATTACTTTTCACGCCTACGGGGATAACCTCGTATAATGCGGTGACGCTGTGGCCGGAACCCATTTCTCCGGCATCTTTCGTGTCATCATTAAAATCTTTGTCCTCCAACATCCGGCTTTCGTATCCGATCAGGCGATAGGCCTGTACGTGGGCGGGGTTGAATTCGACCTGAATCTTGACGTCTTTGGCCACGGTGAAAAGGGTTCCCCCGAATTCGTTGACTAATACTTTTTTCGCCTCCAGTAGATTATCTATATAGGCGTGATTCCCATTCCCTTTTTCCGCGAGAACCTGAATCCGGTTATCCTTGTAATTGCCCATCCCGAAACCTAGTACAGTCAGGTAAATTCCCGTGGCTCGTTTGGTTTCAATCATTTTTTCCAGCTCGTCCGGGGAAGAGATTCCAATATTAAAATCCCCGTCTGTGGCAAGAATGATACGATTATTACCTCCTTTTATGAAATTCTTTTCCGCTACTTTATAAGCTCGTTGAATACCATCTCCCCCGGCAGTTCCCCCGCTGGCTTGTAAGCTCTCGATGGCTTCAATGATTTTTGTTTTCTCGTTCCCGGAAGTTGAAGCGAGTAACTCTTTCGTGTTATTAGCATAGGTGACAATGGCTACCTGATCTTGTGACCGGAGTTGTTGTACGAGTAATTTCATGGAGGATTTTAACAGGGGGAGTTTATTCTGATCGTACATGGAACCGGAGACATCAATTAGGAAAACGAGGTTGGAAGCCGGGAGATTTTCCAGGGCAATTTCTTTCGCTTTGATACCGATGTGTATTAATCTATGTTGCGAATTCCAGGGAGCGCTGGAAACTTCTGTCGTGATGCTTACCGGATGTTTGCCTTTCGGGGCAGGATAATCATAGGTAAAATAATTCAGAAATTCTTCCGTGCGTACGGCGTCAACCGGGGGAAGCGTCCCGTTGTTAATAAAACGCCGAACGTTAGAGTAAGCGGCTTGATCCACGTCAATGGAGAATGTGGAAAGCGGGTTATCCAAAGCTAAGAGGAAATGATTTGGATTAAAGTTCTTGTATTCTTCCGCGTGGATCGGTTGCGGGTATCGGGAACGATAAATGGGACTTCCGCTGACTTGAGTGCAGGCTCCGGTTATTGTATATTTTTTCTTCGGAATGTATCCCGTGACCACAACTTCCTCTAGTTGATCGAGAGCCGGTTTTAAGCTGACGTTCACGATAGAGTCTTTTTGGACTTTAACCGTTTTCGTTTCGTACCCGATAAAGCTGAATTGTACGTAATCTCCGACTCGTGCTTGTATTGTGTATTTGCCGGAAGTGTTCGTGACGACCCCGATCGCTGTATTCTTAATAATCACGCTAACTCCGGGGAGCGGTGTTTTGCTTTCATTACAAATGACTTGTCCGTTGATTTCTATTTTTTGGGCGGAGGTCATGATATTTATACTTATCATTAAAGGTAAGATCAATAATATTTTCTGTAAAAGTCGTTTTGTTTTCATAAGCCTTGTTTTTAATTAATTTTACATGAAGATGATTTGAGGAAAGAAATTCCATAAATATTTGAATGAAAATTTATTTAATTCGTATATTTGTAGAAATCAATGCTTGGATGTGAATCAGGTTCAGGGAAATAGAACGGACGAGGAACTTCTGCATAAGTATTGTGCAGGTGGTGAATTAGTGTATCTGGTGGAGGTCTATAAGAGATATATGCCACTCGTTTACGGTGTGGCGTTGAAATATCTCAAACGATCGGAAGATGCGCAAGATGTTGTCATGCAGTTGTTCGAGGAGTTGATCGGAAAGGTGAAAGAAACAAAGATCGAATCTTTTAAAGCATGGCTTTACACGTGTGTCCGGAACTATTGTCTGATGGAACTTCGAAAGCGAAGTCGAAATTTATCTGTTTCTTTGGACGATTCTTTTATGGAATTTTGCGATGATTTTCATCTTACGATTACAGGGGAGGATGAAGAACGGGAAAGAGCGTTGCAGGAATGTATCGAGGCTCTTCCGGAAAAGCAACGTATCAGCGTGAATCATTTCTTCTTGGATGAGCTTTCTTATAAGGAAGTCGAAGAGCGAACCGGGTTTTCATTGAAAATGGTGAAGAGTTTCATCCAGAATGGAAAACGAAACTTGAAAATGTGTTTGGAACGTAAAGGAATAAGATCGTATGGGACGGAATGATGACATAAAAGAATATCTTCGAGGTAGTCGGAAAGGAGGATCTGCCAATCGGTTGGAGCGGGAAGCTTTGTCCGATCCGTTCCTGTTTGAGGCATTGGAAGGATTGATGACGACACCGGGCGATCCGATGGACGGATTGATTCGTTTGGAACGTCAGTTGGAAGAACGGGCTCGTTTGTCCCGGAAGAAAAGATGGGGGTGGCTTTACATGGCGGCTTCGATCCTGGTACTGGCAATTTGCGGTACGTTATGGTACGTTCAGAGCGAAGACAAATTTACGGAGCCCGTGATTGCCCAACTTTCTTCTCCCTCTCGTGGCATTATTTTGGAAGACGGACAGCAGATTGAAGTGGGACGCAAGGAGAATTCTGTGGCGATAGGACTTGGTGGGAAAGATTCTTTAGGTAAAATTGAGTCCCCGCTTGCTGAAGAGTATCAACGGCAGAAGCAAAATACGACTCGGGAGAATAAAGTCGTGGAAACTATGGGAATAATCGAAATGGCTGATGAAGTGCAAGGGGTTTCCGTAAAACGGGATTCAATTCTTTTGATGAAGAGCAAGGCAAGCATTCCCGAGAATGTGGTGGAAGGTACGGTGGTGGATGAAGCGGGAAATCTTCTTCCCGGAGTAACGGTAATGGTAACCGGAACAAGTTTAGGTGTAGCAACAAATGCTGAGGGGCGTTTCCGTTTGACAATTCCGGGAACAAAGGCGCATTTGACCTTTAATTTTATCGGGATGAAATCGCAGGGGTGTGATGTGAAAGCCGGGGAACAGGTACGGATAAAGATGGAAAATGTGCAAGAACGATTGGATGAAGTCGTTGTGACGGGTTATTCGATGGTAAAAAAACAGATTGTGGCAGGAGCGGTTACAACAATGAAGGCTTCAGCCCTAGAGGATAAAACAGATGTTGTTGTTGCGCCGCTCGATGTGATTCGGTTCAATCAATATGTGGAGAAAGCTTTACAATACCCGAAAGAAGATTTGGATAAAAATAATGAGGGCGTGATTTCGTTTTCTTTCGATTTGAATAAAAAGAACACGCCCAGTCGTATTCGTATCCAAGATAGTTTTTCAAAGGAATGCAACAAAGAGCTGATCCGTTTGTTGAGTCAGGGACCCAAATGGGAAAATTCACGTTCCGGGATAAGAATACATGCAACCGTGCGCTTCATCATCGGGAAAGACGGGGAGAAGCCTAAGGCCGTTCTTTCGATCGTGGAGCCGGAGAAAAAAATCGGTCAGGACTAAAATAAAGCGTGAATATCCTCTTCTATTTTTTGAATCGCGGGGTAAGCCCCGAAGTACAGGTTCTTTTTCATCTGATCGTCAATACTGTTCCGGTAACCAAAAAGATTGACGTGAGGAGGTTGTGATCCCGTGAACGAATCCTTTGCCATCCGCAATACTTTCTTGCATACTTCCCGGTTGAGCATGTAAACCATGTCGTAAATATTATGTCCCCGGATAAAAAGATACGTGGTGTCGGGGGTTAGTCCTATATCCTTGTATTTATTTTCCAGGATAGAGAGGTCGGCCTTAGGATAACTCTTCCGAAGCTGAGAAAGCTTCACGTCGATTTTCCCTTTCAGTTTGTTCAATTCATGACGACCGTTTTGGCGGATATCCGGGCGGCGTTGCCATTGAAAAGAGATCAATTCGTTGAATTCGGCAATCGAAAATCGTTTCGGATCGGCTACGAGAAAATAAAGGTGCCACAAGAATAATTTGTACACGATATTTGAATACTCCTTCAAAAATTGCCGGAAATCAAACACGTTATTCTGTAATGTCGTGATCCGGTAACAGAGATCGTTCAAGCCTTTATCGTAACAATGGTGATTCTCGAAAGAGTAGGTGTAGGTTTGAAAAATGAAATGTCTGATATCTATTCCTTGTTCTTGTAGCAAATAGCGGTAGTCGCTATCAATACATATAAAGAACTTGGGATTCAGGTGTTTGACGTATTTCAGGCATTGGGTTACGCCTCTCGTTTCGTGTCCCCGTTCGTTACGGGAGCCAGCGATAAAATGGAACCGATCGTTCGGGCGGAAATGTTTGAATATGGAACTCCAGAAAATAATATCATCTTTGTCTTCCACGTGAATGGCTGCACGACAACGTAACAGTTGGGCGTCCATCATGAATCTCTTGGCTGCGTGGTAGTAATATTTTTCTTTGGAAACGGGAGGACGATACATAAAAAATGAAAGTTAAAAACTAAAAGTGAAATAGATTTTGTGATTGTTGATTTCAAGAATGTAGAATTTAGAGTTTGAAATTTAGTATGAAAAGAATCACAGAATCGAGAATCTCTAAGTCACAGAATGAATCAAATCTAAAATCTAAAATTTAAAATCTAAAATTAATAAGGTTATTGAATCAATAAGTCTTCGATAAACACGAGTTTATCACCCCAGCCGTCACCGAAAAGGCTCGGGGAGTGGGTGGACGTGATGATCTGGCAACGCGGGTTCAGTTTTTGAATCTCTTCAAAAAGGCGGTATTGCCATTCAATGTGCAACGAGATTTCCGGCTCGTCCATGAGTAGGATGTACGGCTGCTCGTCCATGAGGAACACGCGTAGCAGGATGATCAACAACTGTTTTTCACCGGAAGAGAGCTTGTACAAGTGAATGATCTCGTTCCCGTCCCGGAACACGAGCTGGTTGCTCATCGGGTCAATTTCTATCGTTTTGCCTGTCCCGGCAAACAAATGATTCACCGTGTCATAAAACTTGCGAATCCGACGATTGATCTTTTCCGCCTGATCGGGAAAGTTCGTGGCTCGAAGGCGGTAATCGGAAAACGAGTTGTTGTTCTCTCCCACGCTGTACACGATCTCTTTTAGTTCGCTGAGCAGAGGACTGTCTTCTTTTCCCATTTTCCGGCGATCCCGGATAGGCACGTCGAAAGTACTTATTTTTAAGTAATTCACCCCGGCCAGTTTTTGCTTTACCGTGGTTAGCGTGGTATCTTTCCGGTAGATGATGTCGCTTCCGTCAATGGTAACTTCGGCTTCGATATTGTATAGTTTCAATCGTTTAATATCTGCAGAAAGCAGGGCGTCGATAATGTTGAAGAACGTGGTTTTCCCGCTTCCGTTGATACCTGTCAGGATATTCACGTCGGAGTTAAGACCTTCCCACCGGAAATTATATTTTCCCCATATATTGCGAATCTCTATTTTCTGAATTTTATTTGCTTTCATGGCACTGATACTTACTTGATAAAGTTTATCTGAATCGTTATCAACAAAGGTAATAAAATTTATACTTTTGCGGTGTTTTTGAAAATCATTTAACGGATAAATATAGAGAGTATGCAAGGGCTTTATGCGATATTATTATTGATTGTTTCAAATATCTTTATGACTTTTGCCTGGTACGGTCATTTGAAATTGCAGGAAATGAAGTGGATAGATAACTGGCCTCTTTTTGGCGTGATCCTGTTTTCGTGGAGTATCGCTTTGTTCGAGTATTGTGCGCAAGTTCCGGCGAATCGATTGGGATTTATCGGGAACGGGGGCCCTTTCTCGCTGATGCAGTTAAAAGTGGTTCAGGAAGTCATCACGCTGACCATTTTTATCATCTTTTCGATGTTATTTTTTAAGGGCGTCACATTCCAATGGAATCATTTGGCGGCGTGTGTCTGTTTGGTGCTTGCTGTTTACTTCGTGTTTATGAAATGAGTGTCTGGTGCTTCTCCGACACCGGAAATATGCAGGGTTTACCGGAAAGGGGGTTGGAATGCGTGACAACGAGCGTATCATACACGGTTTCGATATTCTCGTAAGTAAGCACCTCTTCGGGAGTTCCGGTGGTGTGAATGCGTCCCTCTTTCAACATGACCAGTTGATCGCTGAATTCGCTGGAAAGATTCAAGTCGTGGATGATCAGCAACACGGTGAGATCACGTTCCCGGTTCAAGCGTTGCACGAGGTTCAGTATCCTCATCTGGTGAGAAATATCCAGGTGTGAAGTGGGTTCATCCAGCAGGAGAATTTGGGTTTGTTGTGTGAGGGCCCGGGCGATAGCGGCCAGTTGTTGTTCGCCCCCGCTCAGGCGGTTCATCATTTTTTCTCGTTTATTCCATATTCCTGTTAATTTCATGCTTTCCTCGGCAATAGCGTAATCTTCTTTGCTCTCGAAAAGTTGCAAGGGTGCATGATAGGGAAGTCGACCCATGAGCACGTAATCTTCGATAGAGATAAAATCAGCCTCCACGGTTTGGTTGACGATAGCCAACTTTTGGGCCCGTTGTTTGTGGGTCATGCGTGAAGAGTCCTCCCCGTTGACGAGAATGGAACCTTCTTTCACGGGAAGCATACCCGTGATGGCGCGAAACAACGTGGTCTTTCCCGCCCCGTTGGGTCCGATAATGGAGGTGAGTTTTCCCCGGGGCACGTTGAACGTGATATCGTGAATGGTGAGTTTTGGACCGTATCCACCCTGTAAGTGTTTTATTTCGATAGCGTTCTCCATATCATTCCAATGTTTTTGCGGTTTTACTACTTCCCATGACGGCAATGAATATGATCCCCCCAATGATTCCGGTGATCACTCCGATTGGGAGTTCATTGGGGGCGATGATGGTCCGGGCAAATATATCCGACAGGATAAGGAAGATTCCTCCACCGAGAAAAGAGGCGGGAATCAGTACCCGGAAATCAGAACCAATTATAAAACGCATGAGTTGTGGGATGATAAGCCCGACAAAGCCGATGACCCCGACAATAGACACGCACATTCCCGTGAGCAGGGAACTCAATAGGAAGAGGACCCTTATGGCTTGCCCCGCGTTTACTCCCAGTTGAATTGCTCTCTCGGAACCTAATCGCATGGCGTTGAGAATCGGGGTATAAAGAAAAGTTATCCCGAGGACAACAAGTGAGACCACGGAGATCAGCGTGATCAGTACGGGATCGGTTTCATTCAACGAACCCATGATCCAGAAGACAATGCCGTGGAGATTCTCGCTCTTGGTGACCGACATGATGAGGAGCATGAGAGAGGAGGAAATAAAACTGATCATAACTCCCGTGAGGAGTAAGGTCTGTATGCGGATTTTACCTCTTTTAATGCCTAGCGTGTAAACTAGGAAGATCGTGACCAAAGCCCCGATAAATCCGGCTACCGGTAGCATAAAACTCCCGTAAAGAGCGGGTAGTGAGAAAACGATAGCCGTGGTGACAGCCACGGACGCCCCCCCGGATATACCCAGCGTGTAAGGTTCCACGAGTGGGTTACGGAATATACCTTGCAAGATAATACCGGAAAGACTTAATGCCCCACCGACGATAAGACCGAGCAGGATACGGGGAACTCGCAGTTGGCGTAGGATATTCAACCGGACATCCTCGGGATCGCCATTCCATAATTCGAACAGATCCCGGAACGAGAAATGTATTTCCCCGAAGCATAACCCGGCAAGGATGCTTCCCATGAGGAGTACCAGCAGGAGTACCAGAAAACCGATCCATTTGTAATATTTTCCTCGCATGGGAATTTTTATTCGTGATAAATGATCTTTGACGTGCAAAGATGCGAAAAAATGATTAAACTTGGAAATCGGTGGAGGCTTATCGGTAGCGTGTGATTTTATTTGGTGAAAAAGTGTAACCCTTGCTAATAGATGAACGTTATTTGTTAAAAAAGTAGTGCTATGTTTTCAGTGGAGGTTCGATATCGGTTAAAACAAATATATCGCACGGTCAAGCAACTCGTGGAAATCGCGAGTAACGCGCTTTTGTTTTTAGCCTCTTTTTTGGCGGTGATCTTGATTATTTACCGCTTTGGATTCGAGATGCCGGAAGGCTATCATCATGAGGTGTATTTCACGTACCGGGTGATTTTGCGATTGTTCTTGATGTTGGGAATTTTGCGATTTTTGTTCAATTTTAAACTGTTGCGAGCGGAGAAAGGGTTTTGGGTAGAGGTATTAGTATTGCTCGTGTTGTTGGGAATGACCCTCTTTTCAAGTTATATAGATGCCCCTGATTTCGTGGCGCAACATCCTTTCTGGCATTCGTTGGAACGGGGGCTGACTTATATTATCGTGTTGCTGCTTAGTGTGATCCAGTTGTCGAAACAGATATTCGTGGTATTACGGAGCCGGGTGAAAGCGGAAGTGCTTTTTGCCACGAGCTTCTTGTTTATTATTTTGTTGGGGGCGGTACTGTTAATGCTGCCCAATGCCACGTATGACGGGATCACTTTTGTCAACGCGCTTTTTACCTCGACAAGTGCGGTTTGTGTGACCGGGTTAACGGTGGTCGACACGAGTGCCACGTTCACGCCGACAGGGTTGGTGATTCTGTTGTTTTTGATTCAGGTCGGGGGTATCGGGGTGATGACATTTACCAGCTTTTTCGCCATGTCCTTCCTCAGTGGAACTTCTTTTCACGATCAGTTCGTGATGAAGAATTTATTGAACGAGGCTTCTTTGAGTGATATATTCCGTACCGTCGTGTATATCGTGCTGACAACGTTTATCATCGAGGGGGTAGGTGTGTATCTCGTGTATTTGCAGATACAGGATGTGGCGGGTATCGGCAACAAGTTCTTTTTCTCGTTGTTTCACGGCGTGTCGGCGTTTTGTAATGCGGGATTCTCCACATTACCCGGTAACTTGTACGATCCGCTGATAAGGCATATCTACGGTTTGCAGGTCATTCTGGCTTTCCTGATTATATTCGGAGGAATCGGTTTCCCGATTTTGTTTAATTACGTGCGGCTTTTCCATTATTGGATACGGAATAACATCAAATGCTTGTTGGGATTGCGTTATAAAGTGGAACACCAACCCCGAATCGTGAGTACGACAACACGTATTGTTTTGCCGGCCACGTTGGTATTGTTGGTCGTGGGAACCGGACTATTCTGGATTTTCGAGAATCACAACACGTTGGAAGGAATGTCGGTAACCGGAAAATTTGCCACGGCTTTCATGGGTGCGGTAACTCCCCGTACGGCCGGATTCAACAACGTGGATATGTCTATCCTGCATACCTCGACCATTTTCCTGACGATCGTATTGATGTGGATCGGGGCGGCGCCTATGTCAACCGGTGGTGGTATCAAGGTGACGACTTTCGTGATTGCCCTGAAGAATATCTGGGCGCTTCTTAAAGGACAGGATCGGGTGATCATTGCCCGTCGGCAATTGACCCGGGAGAACGTGAACCGGGCACATGCGATCATCGTGCTTTCCATTTTATGGACGATTCTGGCCGTGTTTGCCCTTATCCTGCTGGAACCGGAGGCGACAATCACGCAAGCAGTATTCGAGATTACGTCAGCCTTGGGAACGGTAGGACTCACGCTGAACCTGACACCAACCCTATGCGTGGCAAGTAAAATCATTGTGAGCCTGACTATGTTCGTGGGACGTGTCGGTCTGATTACCCTGCTGGCTTGTTTCATACATAGCCAAGAAGCGAAATTATATACTTATCCGGATGAAACGGTAATACTTTAGATAATTGAAGATGAAGGAAAAAGTATTATTGCCGGAGATTTGGAAATATTTGTAAGAGAATGAAATATAAAAAGTATAAACGAATGAATTGGAGTTGGTATTGAAAAGGGCGCCTCTTTTCATTTTCAATTTTCAATTCTCAATTTTCAATTATTATGAAGTGTATCGTATTTGGATTAGGTAATTTCGGGGTGGCGTTGTCACAGCGATTGACGAAGCGGGGAAATGAGGTATTGGGCGTGGATTCGGATATTAGCAAGATAAATTTGTACAAGGATGCGATAACAAATACCGTGGCCCTGGACGTGAGGAATGAACAGGCGTTACAGACTCTCCCGTTGACAGAAGTGGATGTCGTGTTTGTCGTGTTCGGGAAAGATTTCGGGACCTCCTTATTGGTGGTCGCCCTGTTGAAACAGTTGGGGGTAAAGCGAATAGTGGCTCGTTCTATTTCCCCTGTACACAAGGTGATATTGCAATCCATGGGGATTACCGAGGTGATTAATCCCGAATGGGAATACGCCGACTTTTTTGCCACGAAAGTTGAGTTGGGCACAACGGTCGATTCTTACGTGGTGGATGACGATCATTTGGTGATCGAGTGGGAGGTGCATACTGCCTTCATTGGGAGAAAACTGGTGGATGCTAATTTCGAGGAGGAATTCGGGCTGAAACTCGTGGCCTTAAAACGTTTCGTCCCCAAGGCCAATAAAACGCTGGTATTGGATAACCCTGCCGCCGATCTCGTTTTCATGGAAAAAGACGTGTTAGTGCTTTTCGGACAACCGAAAAACTTCCGCAAACTGGGAGTGCGGATTGCTTAATGACGCGAACAATATCACCTTCAAGCCCCTTTTCGAAATTGTTGAAAAGGGGTTGGGGGGGTAAAGTGAAATTGAGTATCGAGTTTTAATAGACCATTTGAATTAGTTCCTCCACCGTCTTCACGAAAGTGACGGGGGTGGGGCTACAAATATAATCATCAAGGGTAAATATCTTATTATCCTTGACGGCTTTAAGGCTTTTGATTTCTTGCCAGTGGGTCTTTTCTTCTTCCCCGGCGATACCCATACCCACGATGAAGATCACTTCCGGGTTTTGAAGCAACACGTATTCTTTCGAGACAGAAGCATTGTCAAGCTCCTGGGCGATGTTGAGGCCTCCTATTTGTTGGATATAGTCGTGCATAAATGTACCGGGAAGTGCCGTGTACAAAGGGTTGGCTCCGATCTCCATGAATATCTTCGGGTGTTTCCCGGAGGGAATATTTTTTTGTATGGTGGCAAGACGGGTTTTACTCTCCCGCACGATCGTTTCTGCCAATTCCTTCTTTCCTGAAATTTCACTCAGGATTATCAATTGTTCGCATATTTCGTTGAAATTCTTAGGTTGGCCGATGCGAAGGGTTTTGATTCCCATACGTTCGAGTCCGTCTAACACTTTCGGGGGAGTTAACCCGGAGGTGATCACGATGTCCGGTCTTAGTGCGACAATTTTCTCCATGTTCACGTTCACGGCATCCGCCACTACGGGAATCGAGTCTTTCGCTTCCGTCAAACAGAACCGGGTACACCCGACAATCTGTCCCTGGGCTTCGATTAAATATAGGTTCTGCGTGATCGATGGGGCTAGCGACACGATACGTTTACTTTCTTGTGCTTTTCCCGTGAAAGCGAAGAGGTGGAATAATATGGGCAAAAAAAGAAATTTATACATGAGTATTGTTTTTTAAAAGGTAAATAGAATCGATGCCCGGAAATTTCTTAGGGGCATGGGATAATATTGTGTTGACTCGTAATAGGCATCAAAAAGATTATCAACTTGTAATTGAGCGGTAGCCTCGTATCGTTTACCGATAAGAAGATGATAACTCAAACTTGTATTATGCAGGGTGTAATCGTTGGTGTGATACGATTCGTCTGCCGTGGTGTAACGTAAACCCGTGTAGGTAACTTGGTACGTGAAACTCCATTTCTTGTTATAATCTAAGGCAAACCGTACGTTTCCTTTGTGTTTGGGAATATAAGGTAACTGGCAATGGTAGCTGGCGTCTTCGGCGAAAGCTCTTTCCCGGTTAATGGCTGGGGAGTAGGAATAATTGATCGCTATGTTGCCAGAAAACTTCTTTCTCGTGTATTCTCCCTTGACATATAATTCCGATCCGTATGAACGTACGTTTTGTTTGTTTTGTGGAGACCAGTAAAAACGTCCTTCCGAGGAAGGAAGCCATAGAATCCAGTCGTCGAGATTGATCAGGTATGCCGAGATTTCTGTTTTTAGCGAGAAGTATTTACCGATACTCGGGGTATAAGAGAAAAGAATGTCGTAAGAATACCCTTTCTCTGGTTTCAAATCTGGATTTCCTCCCGGTTCCCAGTAAAGGTCGTTCATGTTTGGGAAATGGTAGTTATACGCCATGCTTCCTTTAAAATGTAGGGTTGGTGCAATCTGTGCGAGGAACCCGATCGAGTACGTCGATACGAATCGGTTGTCATTGAGTTCTGCCATGTATTGCCCGTTCAGTAAAAGCCATGACGTGGCGTTCCATCTGGCGTTCCCTTGCCAGGTTAGTATATTGCGGGTCCGGAGATTAGAAGTATCCGTTTGTGATTGATATGCTTCCGACTTGATGCGGTCGTGCGTGTACGAAAGCGAGGTGTTTAGTATCAGGCCGGGACATGCGTCATAATAGTAATCAGTACTAAAATGATATGTGTTCGTGTGGTTCGTGTTTTTTTTATCTGCGACTTGGTAATTATCGTGTTGCGATTTATATCGGAGCGTATTGAGTAGGTAAGCTCCTTTAATGTATAACTTGTGAGCTCTTTTCGTGTAATCTACACCCATGTATCCCTTTAAAGCAAGCTCCTTCTGTCGCTCATGTTGATTGATATTTACCATGATTGGCTGAGGAAGTTGGTGATCTCCGAATTGAAGCCATACGTTGGATGATAGTGTCGTGTATGGCGATAAATTGAAATAGGCTTCTTGCATCAAGCCGACTTGTTTATATTTGGCTTCTTTTCTCTTTTCCCGGAAAGGATTTTTCATTAACACTTTGTTGATATATGTGTAATCGTTATCCGATTGTTGGAAATAAACTCTTGTCTGATATTGTGATTTGTTGGAACTAAATCGGGCAGAAGCTCCAACCGTGTACGTGGAATACGAACCGTATTCCGTGAAAACAGATATCTGACGTGTTTTTTGCCAGTTCGGCAGGTTGTTTAAATTGATGCTGCCACCGAGCCCCCCGGTTCCATTTTTTAATTGTCCTCCCCCGTATGATAGTTCTGCGTTATCGATAAAAAAGACTGGAATCTGGGAAAAATCGAACGTGCTGGACATGGGAGGGTTTATATTGATTTCATTCCAATTAACCCGGGTATGGGCAGGGGCTGTTCCTCGGAAGGATGCCGTGGCAAGGGCTCCTTGTCCAAGACTTTTGATATATATGACAGAGTTGTCTGCTAGTAATTCCGCCAATGATTTAGTTTTATTGGCGTTCAAGGTAGCGATTTCAATGGTACTGAGTCGGGCCCCGACATTAGCATCTTTCATTTTGCTTGTTTTTTTCTCTTGAACAAGCACGCTATCTAATTTCCCGTACATGGCAATACTGTCGGTTTGTTGACCGAATGAAATGATGGATGCGAGAGAAAGTAATAAGAACCCGATTAAGTGATACATGGTGTTGAGTATTCGGGTATTAAGTTGATGCCTAATACCCGATTATTTGATGTTTATTTTTGTGTACTTGTTACGGGAGTGTTGTATTCCGTGAAATAAATCATCGTCGGATACACGCCGACATATGTGCTGACAACTGTTCCGTCTGCTTTGAACTCACGAAGATAGCCGCGTTGAGCCGTGTAATCGAGGCAATCACATAGGAATACGTCTCCATCAGGCGAAATACCCATCCCGTACATTTCGTTTAGTCCGAGGAGAGTCCGGTAGGGCGTATATTCATGTGTGTTGATGTCAAACGAATATACTACCATTTGCTCTTTAACCCCGTCCCAAGCGATGGCCTTACATGTTTTCAGGCAGAAATAAAGTTTCTCTTTTGTACGATCGGTATCCATGCGATTTAGGTCCGTGCCCCAGCTAAAAGGTGCACCTATGATAGATCCTTCGCCAAAATCTTCGGCATCACTTGGTGTAAATGGAATTTCGTAACTATTCAAAAGTTCCTCGGTTGTCGGATTAATACAATGTAGAGTCACTTTGTCTGTTTCACTACCATAAGCCCATAACATCCCGTTTTTATCTACTATCAGGTTTGTCGTGTTTGCCACGTTGTCAATACCTTCTATCGTGCGCATACCTGTTGCTTTGATATTGTTAATATCAAATACGACAATCTTACCTTTGGCTTGACCGAATAATTTATTATTAATGGTCGCCATGTGTTCGATAGAAGTTGGGATTGCAATAGCTTCTATAATTTCGAATGTTTGGGTATTGAATTTAATGAGCTGGTTATTTAAATCAGAAGCAACGGCTTCTGTTTCGTTGATAGCTTGAATGTAACGAGGAGAACCGGGATCAGCTTTAATCGTGGTCACGGATTTAAATGTTTCCGGGTCAATAACCTCTATTTTGTTCGAGTTATTCAAGGGAACAAAATAATTTCCATTGATATAAGAAATAGATTGAGCGACATCACCGAGAGGACGGTTGTTGTTTACATCCCGGAAGATATCGTAAACGGAGCTACCGTCATCGTAGATGACAGATATTGAACCGAGACCTTTGCCCATTAGTCCTTCATTCACCACGATCATTTTTGCTTTTTTACCCGGTTCCGGTTGTGGAGTATTGTCATCATCCGAACAAGCCATGAAGGCGGCTACAAACAGCAATAAGAATAGAATTTTTTTCATCATTTTAGTTGTTGCGATATTAAAATTAAGGATGGAAAACGATGAATGCTGTTTCTTTTGGGCGTGTGCCCGATATGGAACAATTCATTGTTTACACCCCGAAACGTTGAACAAAGTGAAGTTTGGCAGGTTTTCTGGCTTTCTCTGTTATCCGGAGGGCCTTCCCATTCTTGAAAGAACAGTGGCATAACGGTACCGGATAATTGGATGAGAGATTACAGCTGCGGGTACAGCTCCGGTTTCACACCGGATTCCCTATCAAGAGGATGTCTGAAAAGTCGACATTAAACTCCCTCTTTTGCTCCAAAATTCAGCGCAAAGATAATACTTTTCAAAGAGGGTACAAAAACTTATAGATAAATCGCTTTGTGGTTATGTGCTTAAATATTAATATTTTAATTGTGTGGATAATATCCTTTCACGCTAAAATACATCATTTATGACAATCGTTTTCTTGGGGGCTTACTCCGGCGTGGTAAGTGTTGATCAACAAATGGTTATCCAGAATATCGCCATCTCTGAATTCCTGTATGATATAACAAGAATCCGCGAATTGTTCTTTTAGGTTTTCTATTTCTTCGGGTGTTTGAACTTGTGGGATAACGGTAGTCCGGAATTGATACTCCAGTCCCGAATGCTTGATGATCTGTATAGATTGCTTTATCTTTTCCAGTAACGATGCGTTTGTCGTGTAATTGACCTTCTGGTAGCAAGGCGGTGAGAGGACGGACTTGATGTCCATGGCGATACAGTCAATGCTCCGGTCTCGGATTAATTGTTTCAGGATATCCGGGTTCGACCCATTCGTGTCGAGCTTGACGGGTAGGCCGAATTCTTTTATCCGGCGGGTAAAATCGGGTAAATCTTTTTGCAGGGTCGGTTCTCCGCCCGAAATGACTACCCCGTCGAGCCAATGTCTACGTTTGGAGAGGAAATTTAAAATCTCCACCTCTTCCATGTCTCGTGTCTGCCGGATTAATTCCGGCAGAACGAGATAAGGATTGTGGCAATACCCGCAACGGAAATTGCAGCCTTTCGTGAAAATGACCGAGGTGACTTTGCCTTCCCAGTCAATCAGGCTTTGCTTGATGAATCCCCCTATTCGCATGATAAACAAACTTCTTCTTCCTGTACTCTTTTGTCGAACAACTTCCTGTCGTCGAACTCGGCTCTCTTCCCGTTGTTCCATTGACTCACGGGACGCATGTATCCCACGATACGGCTGTAAACCTCCGATTTCGCCCCGCATTTCGGACAGGAGAAATGTTCCCCGGCGATGTACCCGTGTGACGGGCATATACTGAACGAGGGGGAGAGGGTGATATAGGGCAGGCGGAAATTGGCCGTCACCTTGCGAATCATGTTCTTTGCTGACGTGGCGGAAGTCCTGCGTTCTCCCGTGAAAACGTGGAACACGGTTCCTCCCGTGTACAGGGTTTGCAATTTGTCTTGCTGGTCTAGGGCTTCGTACAGATCGTCTGTGAAGTTCACTGGCAGGTGAGTTGAGTTGGTGTAATAAGGTTGCGCTCCTTTCTTGTATTGTTCGTGATTGGCAACGATGATATCCGGGTACTCGGCCGTGTCGAGCAGTGCGAAACGGTAGGAGGTACTTTCTGCCGGAGTTGCTTCGAGGTTGTAAATGTTCCCGGTCTCATCCTGGAATTGAGTCAGCACCTCTCGCATGAAGTGCATCACCTTCTGTGCGAACTCGGCTCCGTCGGGGTGAGATATGGGGACACCCAGGAAGTTCATGCAACATTCGTTCATCCCGGTAATCCCGATGGTTGAGAAGTGATTTTTCCAGTAGCAACCATTGCGCTCGCGGATGTATCGCAGGTAATATTTGGAATAGGGATAGAGCCCTTTTTCCGTGTATCGTTCGATTACTTTCCGTTTGATCTCTAGGCTCTCTTTCCCGATCTCCATCAGGTGTTGCAGGCGTTGGAAGAAATTCTCTTCCGATTTGGCTTCATAACCCAACCGGGGCAGGTTGATCGTGACCACACCCACGGAACCTGTCAGCGGGTTGGCGGCAAATAACCCCCCGCCTCGTTTCATCAATTCCCGTTTATCCAGGCGGAGACGGCAGCACATGCTTCGCACGTCGTCCGGTTTCATGTCCGAGTTGACAAAATTGGAGAAATAAGGGATTCCGTACTTGGCTGTCATTTCCCAGATACCCTCGTACTCTGGATTTTCCCAGTCGAAATCCGGCGTGATGTTATACGTCGGGATCGGGAACGAGAACAGGCTGCCGGAAGCGTCTCCCTCGCTCATGACCTCCGCGAAGGCTTTGTTCAACGTGGTCATTTCGGCTTGGAAATCCCCGTACACCTCCTCCTTGATCTCTCCCCCGTGTACGATATGCTCGTTTTTTAGAAAGTCCGGGACCGTCAGGTCCATCGTGATATTGGTGAATGGGGTTTGGAAGCCCACGCGGGTTGGGACGTTCAGGTTGAACAGGAACTCCTGCAAGCATTGTTTCACTTGCTTGTAGTCCAGGTTGTCATATCGGATGTACGGGGCAAGAAACGTGTCAAAATTGGAAAACGCCTGAGCCCCGGCAGCCTCGCCTTGCATGGTGTAAAAGAAATTCACGATCTGCCCGAGGGCTGTGCGAAGATGTTTGGCCGGACTACTTTGTGCTTTCCCTTCCACTCCCCGGAACCCGACGGTTAGTAAGTCTTTCAAATCCCAGCCAACGCAGTACACGCTGAGGAATCCTAGGTCGTGTATGTGTAACGCCCCGCTTTTGTGTGCTTCGGAAATGCGTTCCGGGTAAAGCTGGCTTAACCAGTAATTGGAGGTGATTTGTGTTGCGATGTGTTGATTCAATCCTTGTAAGGAATAGGATGAGTTGGCGCTCTCTTTTACCCGCCAGTCACTTAGGCTCAGGTAATTGTCGATCACCTCTATATTTGTTAGCAGGGTTTTTGAGTTTCGAATTTGTTCATGTTGTTTGCGGTAGAGTAGGTACGTTTTCATCAATCGCAGGTCACCGTGTTGAAAAAGAACCAATTCCACGGTATCTTGCACCTGTTCCACGTGCGGGAGTTGATTCTCAGGGGTGTTGAAAGAGAGAATCTCAACTACTTTGGTACATAAAGCGTGTGCTGTTTTGCGATCCGGTTGACCCGTTGCTCGTGTCGCTTTGAAGATAGCCTGTTCGATTTTTTCTGCTTTGAAATCGCAAATTTCCCCGTTGCGTTTCACGATCTTTGAAAACGTGTTTGATTTTTCCATGTTTCAGTTTTTTGTGGTTAACATTATTCCGGGAAAAAAGACACGAAGAAAGATCGCTCGATCTCGACTCTGTTTTCTTGCTTTTGACCCGAAAGCTTTAAAATTATAGTTGCAATCGGCAGGTCTTCTGACTTGTTCTCGTCTTGAATCTCCTTCCCATCACTAGACAGTGGATTCCTGATTCAAGCGTTAAAATAGAACTTACAGCTACGGGTATAGTGCGGGATTTTCACCTGCTTCCCTGTTCGTCACCGGGGTGAACCGAATGCATGACAAAGGTATGATAAAATAATTATATAATGATAGCGATTTTTGAAATAAATAATTTTGTTGATGTAATTAAAATAGCAATGTATTTATTGTTAGTATGTTGTGTGTTTTATTTTGAAAACTTTCTATATTGTATTTTGTTTGTTGTGTTTTGTTTTGGGTGATTTTGTTGGGTTTGGTGTGAATAAATTTTCTGAAGATGAATATTCTCTGCCAATAATGAGTTTAGGATTTATTTTACTCGTGGCAGGGAGATTATTATATCCTTTTTATTCTTTATATTTGGGCGCGGGTAAAACCGGTATCGGAAAAAAGTCAGATAAAATGAATATCGAAGAATTCAGAGAATATTGCCTTTCGCTGGAGGGCGTGTACGAGAAAATGCCTTTTCCGAATGTTGCGGATAAATATAGCCGTGATGTGTTATGTTTCTACGTGTCGGACAAATGGTTTTGCTTCGTGAATATCGAGGTGTTCGATTTTTGTTGTATCAAGTGTGATCCCGACGAATCGGTAGAATTACGGGCCCGGTACGTCGGGATAACCCCCGGCTGGCACATGAACAAGAAATATTGGATTAGCGTCCATTTCAACCAGGATGTCCCGGATAACAAGATCCGGGAACTTGTGAAAAAATCTTACGATATTGTAGTCAACGGCCTTACCAAGAAAGAACGGGAGAAACTATCCGCTAGTAATACACGTGAGTTTTATACATGATTTCCCGTTTGTCGCAGTATTTTTGGATCTCGTGCTTGGCAAAACTCTTGTGTCGTCCGAAATGTTCTGCGATTTTCTTTACCAGCATTTCATCTCCTTTGACATGTAAGGTCCCGGCGAGTTTCTTCATGTTCGGTAGATCGAAGAACAGGAAGCTTTCGACCTCGCCGTCGCGGGAGTATTCGTGGGTAATGCCGCCCCAATCGACTTGAATGATCGAGAGAATCCCGTTTTCGATATATACGGTGATACAGGTTCCGATTTCTTTGTCGAAAGCATCTTGGTAGATTGTCGCTTTATGAATTTTGAATTTCATCATGTTCCGGTTAATGGTTGCTCGATTGTGGATGAATAATATTTCCCTTGCTGTCAAGGAGAAGGCTGAATATTCCGTTATAATCGTATGAACAGAGATAAATATCTTTGCCAAGAGCCTCGATGTTTTTATAGCGAGGAGGGGTGATGAGTTTACCCTCGGGACTTATTAATCCGTAATATCCGGTTTCCACCGCGTACATCCAGCATTGAGCCATGGCCATCATGGTCTCTCCGTTTTCGTTGTATATTCCCGTGTCGTAACTGAGTTGATAGATACTTCCGCAAATAAAATCGTCGAGGATCGTACCGTCGTAGTCGCAACGTTTTTGGATGTGATCGCTTTGGGAGATGTAAATCCCGCGGTCTTCCGACACGGTGACCATTTCATATTCACAAGCGAGAATCTCTACCAGAGAATCGGAGTAAACACCCCAGCGTCCATCCTTGCAAGCGGACCAGTAATTGCGTCCTTCACGTACTAGGTTATCGTATTCCGGGGCAAGAGCCCAATTACCGCTTTTGTCAATCAATCCCATTTGTCCTTTCTCGTTTGCCAACAGGCAATAACCGTTGTGGAAACAGTAATCCCTTGTTTCTTGCGGGAGGATGAAACCATGCTCGAATATTTTCTCTCCCGTGTGGTCTATAAAAAATAGGCTGTCATTCGTTGACACGGCTGCAACACCTTCCGAGAATATCCAGGCTTTGGAATACTGGGCGGGTAAGGATACTTTCCCGGTGTGGATATTGAAATATCCTCTTTTCTCTCCCGTGGAGAAGACAGCAAGAGGATCTCCTTCTTCCGAGAGGGTAATCCAGCTAACATCTTTCAATGTTTTCTTCCCGGTTTCACAGTTGAAAATATATCCCTTGCCGTCATAACTGCTTTTGTGGTACCATATATGCCTTGATATTTGTGTATCATAATACTCGGATGTATAAAACAAGTCATCTTTTATTTCTTTCTCGTAGAAAAAATAGCAGAATGCCAGCGTGAAAATCAAAATACAAGCGGTTAGGCTCCCGGCAATGATTTTCCAGAATATGGTCATGTTTTTCAATCTTTTCATAGCTTTCTTTTTTTTATTCAGACTAGTCTTTGTAAAAAGTTTTTATTAATTCTTTTATCTTGTTCGTGCAATCGTCCAGGGCTTCCTTCGTATCGGCCCATTCCAACATAGCCCGTCGGGAGTTTATAAACACGTGGTTGGACGTGATGCGGCCTCCGTGGAAATATTTTCCGCTTCGTACCGTGACATTAATGCTGACGATGAGCCACCCGTTGCTGTGAAATGTGCTGAATCCTATTTGAGAGAAACAATCTTCTTCATTATTGCATGTTACTTCTTGGATTAACTTGTTTTCTTCTTCGTTTTTTCTTAATAATATTGGATCGGTTTTTTCCCATGCGTTCTTGAATAGCCTTAAAAGTTCGCGAATGTGGAGGGTCAAGTGTTTTACGTTGAAGGACGCTTCGGCTGCTTTCTCGATATTAATCCGGTTTTGTTCTTTTTCCCGTTCTTCGATTTCGTTTTCGGTAATGACGATAATGGAATATGTATCTCGTATTTCTTCGTCTTGTGTTTTCTCGACTTCTTTCTCTTTTTGCAGGAGTGCTTCAACAGCTTCCTGACGGGTAAGATACCGCCCGCAAAAGTAGTCTTCTCCGGCAAATGTGTCCTGTCTCCATACTTCGTAATATTTCATGGTCTTGTATTTTAATTTAATATATTTCAACTTTTTCAATAGTAAACGGGGCTTTCAAATGACCGTGCCTGTTATAAAATCCTTTCATCCGGATTTCCAGTTCATCGTACTCCTCGTTGTCGCAATCGGTATATTTTCGGATGCATTTGTTGAGTTCGATCTCGTCTTCCGAAATCCAGGAGAGTTCTGCCAGAACATGCCCTTTCTTTAGCATTTTCAGACGTTCCGGCAGATAGTTATCCCAGATGGGATCTCGGAATTGTTTCTTGTGAATCGGCATGTACATGAAGTGACTTCCCTTGTTGAATAACGACAATAGCCCGTATTTCTCGGCCCAGCTTGCTCGGCCTCGCTGGAACAAAATCCCGAACCATGTGTATGAAAAACGGTCGTCAAATCTTTGGGAGATCTGGTGTCGCGCGTTTTCTTCCGTGAGGTCGGCCAATAGATCGCTGACCCATGTTTCACCCTCGAAGATCGTGTGTCGGGCTGTCCCCTGTAAAGCATATCGTAATTCTCTGTTCATGCGGGTGTTCTTTGTTATTGGGTTAATACCTCGTATTTGGAGTATTCCGGGAACCACTTGTCCAGGGTACAATTAACCTTGTATTCTATTTTCGGGGTGATATACTTGCAGACTTTTTGGTAAACTACGGTTAGCGAGAATATCTCGTCGAACCAGCCGAGAAGGGGCAACCGTTTTACTGGGATAATGTCCATGGGTAGTAACAGGTAGGAGAGCGCGGCAAAGATCAGAAGTTTGTCGCCCTTCGGGGTTTTCGGACTTTTCATGACTTGGTACATGAGTAGTACCGGGCGAGCGCTTGCCCTTCCCACTTTTCTCGAATATTCTAACAGTTTCTCCCGGAGGGAGGAATGCTTGATTGTCTTTTCTTTTTTCATGATAAATGATTTATTGGATTAGAACTTATGAAACAAGAGCGTTTAAAGTTTCGTGTTGCAATAGATACAATGGGTCCAGTTTTCCTCGACTTTGGCCCCGCAACGGGGACAGCGATTTTTGATCGCATAATGTTCGTGAATATATTTTCGGGCATCCTGAAAATCGGGAGTGTCACACCATTTCATGATTTCTCTCACCCGGACGGCGGCGAACGGGTGATCAAGATTTGCGGTTGCCACGATCTGGAGGAATTTGTCCCATGTCTTCCCGTCCCGAATTTCCTCGTAACTGTCGGCCTGTTTCGCCCACTCTTCCACGTTAACCTCGCCGGTAACCTCTTCCGGTCCGCCGGCCAGTCGCAATTGAGTTTTCACGATCGTATCCTTGCCGCTGATAATCGCTCCCACGCGGTCTGCCGATAGCTCGCTCTTGCGTGACCAGTATAGCATGGCGTATTGAAGCGGGACTAGGAAAGGTCCGAGAAGTCCCAAGGCATCCCCGCCTGTTTTCAGCAGGTCGGCCATCGTGGTATATAGCACGTGACGGCATAGGATGTGTCCGCATTCGTGGGCTAACACGGAATCGACCTCATCTTCTTTGAGGTATTGAAGCAAGCCGGAGGTGATAACCAGAAATATCCGGGTATCTCCGAATGTGTAGGCGTTGGGATAGGGATTCATTTCGAGGTAGAACTCGGGAACATCAATGCCCAGTCGTTTGCATATGATGACAAGGCGATAATATAACTTGGGCATTTGCTTTTCCGAGAGCCTGATTTTCGAGGCCATGTTGATCCCGTACAAGAGAGTTTCGTAGCTCAGGTCGAGAACCTTCTTCACCACCAGATCAAAGCCGGGAATTGATTTCATCAATTTAAGGGCAGCGGCATCTTCCGGGTGTACAAATGTATTTACAAAATCGTTCATGTTATTTGTATTATTATTCGCTTTCTAAATACAATAGAGGCATCCTCGAAGAAAATCTCTGAAATGAAACGAGAAAAAAGCAGTAATCTTCAGCCTTTCCGATTATGCCAACGATATAACACTTTTATTCAACCTTGTACTACTACGTTATAGATTATAAAAACTACTACCATCGAAATAAAAAAGAAATCGCCATAAAATGTTGTTTATGACGATTTCTTTTTGAATGCAAGCCTGCGATACAAGTTCGCTTATTTCATGAGGTGTTCCAATTCCTCGTAAAAAGCGGGGTCTTCCCCGACCGTACGCTTCAATATCTTGCCATCGGGGCCTATCAAAATTTTAGTTGGAAAACCTTGCACGTTAAAACGTACAACATAATCTTCCTCGCCTTCTCCAGCGACAATTTGTTTCCAATTCCACTCCGATTTAGATAAATACTCTTCCCAAGTTTCTCTATTATCCTTGGCTATACCTAATAATACTAATTTATCCGCATGCTTTTCTGCAAACTTTTTCATCTGTGGCATTCCGGAAATACAAGCACCACACCAAGTTCCCCAAAAATCTATCAAAACATACTTCCCCTTGTATTCTGCCAAATCAAAAGGTTTACCGTCGTATGTTCGGGAAGTTTTAATAGTAGGTACTAATTGACCAACCTCCGTGGCTTTTGCTCCTTGTATACGGGTAGCGATATTTTTGTAGTATGTCAATTTCTCGTATTTTTTATCTGCGATACTGAAAAAGCGTTCTGCCTCCTCCATTGTCAATTGAGTGCGTTGCAACATGTCTTCCAATAACCATAAACCACCTACCGATGAAACGTATTTTTGAAGGAAATCCATGCGGATACGTTGCATTTCATTTTCGAGCCTTTCCATTTTCTGCAAATTAGCTGCTTTTTCTTCTGTAGTCAGGGTTGAGTCAGTCCAGTTCGTAATCATCAGATTCACACTTTCATTCTCTATGGGATGCATCTGTGATGTGTATTCCCGGAAAATGTCGTTCTCCGCATCTCCGCCGGGATAAAGATCTACGAAATCCTTCTTTAAATCTCCATTCACTTCTAACGTCTGTCCCGGTATCGCCACGAACAGTAAACTACCGGAATTACAAGGAACAAAACCGTTTCCGACCATTTTCATTAAACGTCTGCAATTAACCTCTACCACTTGTGGTTCTGGTAATTTGAATTCAACATGAAATTGTTCATTCTCCAAAGCGATATTGCAATGTGCATACTTTCCGCTCGAATCAACATACACGAGGTGCATCTGCCTGCCCATGCCTCCGATTCGTCCTTTGAATACGAACGTATTTTTATCTTCCTTTGCGGAACATGCGATACAACAACTTAACCACAAGGTGCAATATATTATAAATGTCAACTTTTTCATTTTATCATTTATTTTTAATATCCTAGTATAATTTCTCTACGTTAATAAATATTTTGTTGAATCTTTCCGAGACTGCTCTCAATCTCCGTGTTTAAGATTGGGGCAGCGAAACGTCTTGAATTTTTATCTAGCGAATATGTTTTTAGAGTCTCTTTCCCTAAAATACCAAAATTCGTATAAGGATAAAATTCACGAGTTAAAACCACATCATCATCCGGATCTTCATTATTATTGAAACGCCGGATATCATACCAACGTGTGGAGAACGGCATTTCCCGGCGACGTTCTTGCAAAATTTTGGAAATCGCTTCCGTCTGTGATGATGCCGACAATTTAATTTTATCGGAAGGTGCATTTTTGTCTATGCGTTTCTCTCGTAAAACATTTACAGTATTCATTGCTTCGATATAATCTCCCATCCTTGCCTGACATTCTGCTTTTGTCAGGATCATTTCGGCAACCGTCGGGCCTGAAGGGATCCGGTCTTTATAAAAGAAGATATATCCCGGATATGCATATGCAGGAGAAGTCATTCCCCTATCATAAGAATAATTTTCTACCATGTGATATTTATAGCGCAGATCATAGTCCCGATCGTAAAGTGCTAGTAATTCTTTGCTTGGTATATACCACCATGAAGAATTACTCAACATCCGGAAATAATAGAATTCCTTCCATTCCATCATATCCGTCATATCTATCTGATTATCGTGCGTGTAAGGGAATTTTATCTCCACGATTTCTTTATCTGTATTGGGGTTAATCGTCACTTCCGATTTATTTGCGCTATATCTCATATCAACATTATAATCCATGAGTTCATCATGTCCTTCCAGTGCGTAACTGGCATATTTCAACGCTTCTGCGTAATTATTTCGGAAAAGATAGTAGCGTGCCGCGAATGCGTCTGCAGCCGGTTTGCTACCTCGCCAGGTCCGGAATTTATTATTAACAACAGTCAAAGGGTTTTGTAACTTTAAGGCTCCTTCCAATTCCTGTTCAATCATCGTGTAAGTCTGTTCCAGTGTGGCTCGGGTAGGGGATTCTTCAAAATTTACGGAGTTTTTCAGAACTAAACCCATTTCATGTTTATTGGCTTCCGTGTAAGGCAGGCAATGGGTATTTGCCAAAATCCAATAACTATAAGCTTTTATCAGGTGAGCTTCTGCCTCCAAAACTTTCTTTTGTTCTGCATTGCCGGATACTCTGTTTAAATTTTCCAACACCATATTAGCCGTAAAGATTTTTTTATATTCACTTGTCCAGAGGCCATCCCCTCTACCTGGCAAATACTCGATGTCCCAAGTTGCAAACTCAACAGTCGTAATACCGTAAGCGTTGGATTTCGCTTCATAGATTTCCTTGTACAATCCATAGTCATCGCTACTGTAAATAGCTGTTCCATTCGTTTCTTGATAAAAACTATCGTAATCGTTCAACAAGGTCTCCAGATGTTCTAGCGTCGTGGGGACCAGAGAACTCGTTTTAGAAGGTTGCACGTCAAGATATTCGTCGCAAGAAACCATTAGCGGTAAACAAACCGATATCCATAACATGAATTTATATCTTTGTTTCATAATGCCTTATTTTTAAAAATTAAATTTCAATCCCAATGTGTATGAAGCCCTCGGGCGGATAGTTCCTCCATTCATGCTTGTCGGATATTCCGGATCTTCGTCGTATTTATTAGCGACAAATGTGTGAAGATTATTTCCTTGTACATAAATTTGCAAGGAAGAAATACCGATTTTTGACAACAAGCGTGTCGGCATATTATAAGTGAGATTAATTTCCTGAATCCTGACATGCGAAGCATTCTCCACCAGGTAATCCAAATACGGGTAATAACTGTTCCAGTACAAATAAGACTCTTCTCGCCTGTCAAACGGAATCGGTACCATATCCATCGGGTCGGATTCCAATACCTCCTTGTAATATTTATTCGGCATGGCGTAACCACCTGACATATCAGGATAATTAAACGAACAACGTCTGAATTTGTGTCCAAATTTACCGGTGATGATAAACGACAAGTCAAAATCGTAAATTTTGAAGGAATTGGAGAAACCCAACGTATATGGGGCAACCTTTGTACCCATGTTTACCATGTAATCCCGTGCATCTCCTGAAGTCCAGTCTGAAAAATCAAACAATTCCCCTTCAGCGCCATGAATAGCTGGAAGCCAATAAGGATCATCCTCCGAACCTCTATTTACCACGCCTGCATACTTGTACGCCCACAATGTATTGGCGTTATATCCCTCTACGTAGGCAGATGAACCTCCGGAATACAAATCATAAGAACCATAAGTTACCCTGTAAAGATTCGTGATTTTATTTTTGTTATACGAGAAATTCAGACTTCCGGTCCAAACAATATTCGAGGCTAAAATCGGTATACGTGTACTTACCTCCAATTCAAAACCGCGATTTATCATCTGTGCCGTATTTAATTTTTGCGACCGGGTTCCATTGATAGCCGGAATTGTCATCGAGGTGATCAAATCCTTCCCCTTCTTGTTATAAAGATCCAGTTTTCCGCTTAGTTTGTTTCCCCAGAAAGAGTAATCAATACCAACATCCCAGGTTCCTGTTTTTTCCCATCTTAACGTGGGATTACCAAAGCTGCTGATGCTGGACGTGATCTCGTGCGTGTAAGTATTTTGGGTAGCGGAAATATCAATCAAAGGACGGAAGGAGGTCGTTTTGTCCACGTTCCCATTATACCCGTAAGTAACACGTATGTTCAAACGGTCTAAAGCCTCCATATCCTTCATGAAATTTTCTTTCCCGATTTGCCAGCCGATTCCCACCGACCAAAAAGGAGCATAACGATATTTCGGGTCATCCGTGATCAGGTTTGATGCGTCTGTACGTACGCTGCCGGAGAGTGTATATTTACCGTCATAAGTATAAGAAACATTACCGAACAATGAAAAATAACGGTCGGTTTCGTACGAAAATTCATTGGTATAAGAGAAATTTTGCCTGCTTCCCATCCAGTCCTCTGTTCCTGTTACCCCGTTGGGATAAATTCCGACAGTTAATTTGTCATCATCGTATCCGACAGTCATCGGATAGTTGGTAGACTGCGTAATACGTTGGTTGATCTCCGTGCCGAGAATAAAATTCACCTCATGCTTATCTGCAAAGTTACGATTGAAATTCAATTGATTGCGGAAACTATAAGCGTTAAGTTCTGATTTTGACATATGCTTGATACCTCCTAGTGGAATATTCGGGGTCACTTTATTGGTTACTTTATCCCAAGATGCGGCCTGATTCACGGTTCGACGAGTTGTAAAAGTTTTCTCGTTATAAATACTTGAATTATTCGTATTGAACATCTCGTATTGAATCTTTGAGTCCAACGAAAGCCCTTCCCAGAATTTTATGGTTAATCCGGCTTGGAATCTTGCATTCAACTGTTTAGAAAGTACCTCTCGGTTTTCAATTTCTGTAATTGGATTATAAGTCCAATCGGAATAAGGGAAATTTTCTGTCGGCACATGGCGTTCCAGTATAGGAGTATAATACCCGTAAGTGACAGGCAGACGTGCTCCATTCTCGTCTACCAGCATATCGTAAGGAGAAAGACTCAAAATACCATTGCTGGAACCGCTGTTATCCAATTTTTTGTATTGGAACATCCCGGAAAAATCGAAATTCAGCCAACGGAATAATTTTGCGCTTGTTCTATAATTTATCAAGACCCGGTCTGTGTTATTCTCCTTGAAATAATCCTTTTCGTTCTCGTACATCAGTGAAAGTACGTTATTCATTTTTTCGGTAGCTCCTGATATACTTACATTATACTGTTGCGTGATTGGCAATTGTAACAGATATTTTTTTATTTGACTGCGGTTATCCTGTTTTTTCAATTGTTCCAGAATACGGTTCATTTCATCATCCGACATGTATCCCAACCGGTTTTCATTTAATGCGACCACCGCCTGTGAATAATCTTCGGTCACATTCAGGTAACTATCGTCAATCGGTCCCCAAAAACTTCCGAAAAAGTCTGTCGCAAATCCGCGTTTTTCATACTCTACCACTTCTTCCGAAGAAACAAAAGGATAATAAGTATCCAAATCCAGCTTTGGTGATATTTTTACAAAAGCCGAAACATTGACATTCATCCCTTTTGCGGCATTCGCTTTCCCTTTTTTCGTCGTTATCACGATTACGCCATTAGCCGATCGTGCTCCCCAAATAGAAGCTGCTGCCGCATCTTTCAGAATGGTCATGCTCTCCACGTCATTCGGGTTGATAGAACTGAAATCATCCTCTACGGCAAAACCGTCTATCACAACTAACGGACGGGTATCCGTGTTCAAACTCGTTTGGCCGCGAATCTCAAATACCAACTTACCATCACTGTCCAAACGATTCTGTACCCCCGCCATTGTTCCAATCAAACGTGTGGCAATATCCGAAGTCGGTTTGGATAGCTGGTCGGCTGACACGATATCGAAGGCCCCCGTGGCTCGCTCCCGTGAAATCGTTTGGTAACCGGTTATCATCACCTCTTCCAAAGCTTTCGTGTCATACTCTAGTACAATATTCAAGACCTTTACATTCCCGACTTTTACCTCCTTGCTCTTCATCCCCACAAAAGTAATTTGAAAAACCAAGTCTTGGCGATCGTCAACCTTGATCTGGAACTTCCCGTCTACATCCGTTGCAACTCCGATCTGTGTTCCCTTGACAATCACCGATGCGCCCGGAACCGGTAGTCCGTCCGTGTCCTTCACTGTTCCCGAAACGGTACGTTTTTTTACCACTTGGGCCATCGGTTTCGAGTCTGCAACCTGCTCTTTATTCTGCACGATAATCACCTCATCGCGAAACTCATATTCCAATCCCTTTTCCTCTAATACCCCTGTCAGGAAATCTTTCAATGGTACTGATTTCACATCCACGTTCACGTTCCCCTTTTTTTGCATCGCGTCATAATTATACAAAAAATCATAACCCGTTTTTCGTGTCACTTCCTCGAAAAGCTTCACTAGCGATACGTTTTTCATTTTCAAACTGATGACTCCTTCTTGTGAATAAACATTTGCCGATGTGGCAAACACTCCAAACAGCATCATAAAAGCCAAGCGCCTCATAAGCCATAACATTTTTCGTAACCATATCTCCGATATGGTGTTAAACCAATTTTTTTTCATACATTTGTATAAGAATTTATTAAACTATTGTCCACAGGTGCTTGCCGGCACCTTAAGACGTTACCAAAAACGGAAATAATAGCACTATTTCCGTTTTTCTTTATAACTTACCGTGACATTCTGTCCGTCGATCTCGAAAGCCACGTCATTTGTCAAGCGAATCATTTCCAACACGCTATAAATATCCTCGTATCTTTTCACCCGTCCTGAAAAACGGATTCCGGCTACTTGCGGATCGGCAAAGAATACTTTGACATCATACCAGCGTGCTAATGTTTCCATGATCTTTTCCAGAGGCTGTTTGTCGAACATATAATACCCATCCTTCCAGGAAGTATAAAGAGCCGTATTCACTTCCTGTACGCCTATCTCCTCATCACCTCTCCGGCAAACGGCCTGTTGAGAGGGCTGCAAAATACACTCTTTCCCCTGTTCGTTTTTCACCCGCACCGAGCCATTCACTAAAGTTGTAAAAACCTCCCCGTCTCCGCCTACCGATGAAATATTAAACTCTGTTCCCAAAGCTGTCACGTTCACCCCTTCAACACACACTGTAAACGGGCGTTCCACGTCTTTTGCCACCTCAAAATAAGCTTCTCCTTCCAGATAGACAACCCGTGAATCTGTGGGAAATTGTACTGGAAACGATAAAACCGATTCCGAGTTAATCGTAACCAAAGACCCATCCGGTAATCTAAAAGTAAAGTCAGAGCCTTTGGGTACCATTAAACGATTATAACGAATTTCATCCGACGCTTCTTCTCGTGTCCGAAACGTCAATTGATCATTGGTGCTGTCACGCACGATGTCTATCCCCAGTTCTTCTTCGTGCAGATGATTCACGTTCCTTAAATCCACGCTTTTACCATTGGCCAAAATCAACTCGACCCTTGCCGTGTCGGCTTGTCGTGATGTTTCGTTTTGTACCAGTACGACTGTTCGCTCTTGTTTCAACTTTTCATGGATAAATAAAATTCCTCCCAATACGACAGCCAAACACGCTGCCGAATTTATCCACGTGCGCGGCATACGAAATTTGGGCCGATCAAGAGTTCTTTTTTTGATCTTTTTCCATCCGTCATCTTCATCATATTTCTTTTTCTTCATCGAGTTGCTCACCCGATGAATGGAATAATCCAATTCATCTTTCATGTATTCATTTTTTCCTAAGGGCCACAACTACTCCAAAAGGGTGACTGGAAAATGAAAAAAATAAAGGCAAAACGAAAATTTTATTTTAATCGCCTGCAATATAACCACATAAGCAGGGAAATCTTTTTAACGATCCGAACTTTTTCTCTAATCAGACGATAAGCTTTACTAATATGCGTTTTTACCGTGTTCAACGAAATTCCCAATTCATCCCCGATCTGTTGATAGCTTTTCCCGTCTACTAGGCTCATCAAAAAAACAGTTTTGCATTGCGAAGGTAATTCTTCTATCGCCCGTTCAACTCTATCCAAACCGGCAAGTTCATCCTCGGAAAACTCCGATTGTTCCAGATATTCTATGAATTCAGTCAAATGAGGGGCGTGGCGTTGTTCTAACGCTTGGCTTCTCAACACTTTCAATGCACCATTTCGTGTGGATTGATATAAATAAGATTTTAATGACACTTTTATATTTATCTTTCGTCTATTTTCCCACAAATAAACAAATGCATCTTGTACTACATCTTCCGCTTTCTCGGAATCACCCAGAATACCCATACAATAACCACACAATTCTTGGTAATACTTTCGAAATAATATTTCGAAAGATTTTGAATGTCCCTCTAGGATAGCCTTTAATTCAGCACCATCTAAATTTGCATCATCATGCATAGGCCTTTACTTTATTACCAGCTCATCTATGATTTATCATGCAAATATATATAATATATTGAAATTATTTGCATTTAGCAAATATATGTTCTTTATTCCAACACCTCAAGTACCCGATCTTCGATCTCGTTCAAACGCTTCGTTACCAAAGATTGAGCCTCGGCGATAATCTTGTTTTCATTGCCCGTGAAAAAGAAGGTAATCAAAGCTGCTCCAAGCATAAACAATGCCAATTTGGGCTTCTTGGCAAGAGCGGCGAACAATCCGGTTCCCGTCAATCCTCCCGTGATCACGTTACGCACAAGCCGATCTTCATCATTATCATCCAGAAGAGCATTATTTTTCATCAAAATCTTTTCAACTTTCTCCGCACGGAGATGGTCAGCCTCGGCGAGAGCGGCATACCAGGCATTATACTTGTTGGGAAATGATTCGGAGAACCACAAGCCGCGAAGAATTTCATAAACGTAATACCCGTTGAGTTTTTTCACGATATTCTGATCGTGCATCCCTACCAACCGTTTGGTCTCGAAATCCACCATGACCTTTACCTCGTCCCATAGTGTCTTGAACTGATCTACTAAATACGCATCCATAACAAGTTGCATTTAAATATATTTATCTATAATATCGTCTATGTCGATATCTCCTAATATATCAACGATACGATCAACTAAAAAGTTCACTCCCGACCGTTCTTTCAGGTATTTTTTATAATCACCGCTTCGAAAACTGGCGTTTTGTATAATTTCAAAATCATTGTTCATCAATTCGGCTCTGGTCATTGAATCCTTCACGGCCGAGTAATTCGCGATTCCCACTTGAGCCAAACGGTGATAGCGGGCTGAAATCGGGAAAATATTCTTCACGAGTTGCTGCCATTCCCCGGAACCCGATGGGACGAAATTACCAAGATCATAACTTAATATCTGTTTGATCTGAGCCGTCGAGGCGACACAATCCATCTTGTTAGGGGCAAAAATCATTCGCTCGTAAGGCAACAACGGCCGTTTCTTATCTTTGAACAACGTTGCTTTGAGAAAATCAATTTCGTCACTGGTGAGATTTCCATGCTTGGAACCGTCATAAAGGAACACGACAACATCAGCCTCCCGCATAATCTCAGCCGTGCGTTTCACGTCGTAGTCATTAATCCCGATACCGATCGTGTCAATTAGGCACACCCCGTGATCCGTCAAATCATGGGAACAATTGACGAATCCCGACATTAAATTCTCGGCACTTTGCTCCCCCTGATAAATTTCTTTCAAACCATAAACATACTTGCGAAGAAAAGCGTCATATTCCATGTGTTGCCGTGTCCTGTCCTGGCCTCCCATAACGATAACATCATAGCTAGCCCCGAGACACGAACGCCCGATATAAGTCGTGATTTTTGTGCTCGTAGACATGGATTCCGGGAGTAATTCCCGACCCGAGAGTGCATTGACAAGCGTACTTTTCCCGGAATTCGAAGTCCCCGCCACTACCACCTTGTACAGTCCTAAATCAAGGGCCAACTTACGGCGGAAAGATAAAGATTTACAAAGTAGCAGGTGCTTCTGAATCTCGGTTATTTCTTCTATATCAAGAGTTGCCATGGCACTAATTTATCGTATCTATCCCGTTAGCGATCACGTCCGCGCGCAACCGATCAATTTCCTTGATCACGTGATCCAGGGGTTTATTCACCTTCTCCGTGGCAAAATCACGATAGAACTCTATACGCCCCTGATTCTCCTGCAGGTGATCGCGAAGAGCCTTAAGCTCGTGTTCGATATTGCTGAGATAAAGTTTGACCATATTATCACATTCGCGGGTGGCTTTCGAAAGAAGGCTATACAAATTCAGGGTAGCATCCTTGCCCAGAAAACCTTCCGAACGAACCAAACGTCCGGCAATATCCGAATTTATCTTGTTCCGCAACTCTGTACGAGCTGCTTCCTCCATCTTCTCGAACATCTTATCTACGTTACCGCCTCCGAAAAATATCTTCACGCTAGTCCACCACCCGCGTAACGATTTCCTGACCGTCGAAGAGATCGACGTGTTGATGATCTCGTCAATCTGTTTCTGGATAATAATAATCAGAAGCACGCTCATCTCGTATAGGCTGTCGCTGATCTTTTTCTCGAAAATAGATTTGTTCACCACGGTAACCTTAAATTTGTTATCCGAATTGATAGTGCGAATCTCATCCAATACAGACGTGATATAATTATTCATGGATTGTGATAACTTATCCACGATCTGGCGATACGGGGTTTGCCGGGTTGTTTGTACGGGAGTGAATATATTTGCGCTAATCGTGTTACATATCAAATCGACAATCTTGGGAACCGGTTTAAGCAGGGAAGGTAAAAAGTCATTTTCAATCTCGATGGAAGTCAGCTCCTTCAAAGACTTTGGCGTGTAATTACCATGAGGGACATCTATTTTGATCCCGTCAATCATCTTGTTGATCCCCACGGTTGCGCTAATAAGCAATTGTTGGGAATGATGCTTGATATACGTATCGACTTCCGACGGGAAGTTGCGGGCGATCGTTTCGCTCTCCTGTTCGTAATTGCCGGAAAGGGTCTGGATCGTCTCTTTCGCTTTCTGGAATGCCGCTATCTTTGCCTCGATCGCCTCGGCATTTGATGCGAGGGCGTTGATCCTATTCTGAATCGCCAGCCGAATATTCATCGCCATCTCTTTCGTGCCGTTCAGGTGATTATCATAGATCGTACCGTCAGCGAACATGTTGCCGATTACCTTGCCCAATATGGCGTTAAAATCCTCGTAATACCCCTTTTTAAGTAACATTTCCTTGGGCAGATAGGATTTTTCCTCTTCAAATTCTTCCTTCTCCTTCACGATCGTGCGAATGGTCTCCACCTTTTTTTCATCCGAAGTTTCCAACTCCTTTCGATTCAGGCCATTGATTTTAATGGCATCTTCCTTGTAGGGATACACGCCGCAAAATGCCAGACGATTATATAAAGCGGAGTAAGTCACGATCTGCGAACACAATCGTTCATAAAGTTCCTTGGGCACTTTACCGGAATAGGCTTTTTTCAACAGGGCCGCAATATTGTTCTTGCAATTCTCGATTGAACCATGCCGAGAGGGAGACAGGTCGATCTTGTTGATGACAAAAATAATATGCTCCGGCTTGATATTGGAAACCTTCGGGTTAAAAAGCGTGGAACCGAAAAAATCAATATCTTGATCCGTGAGATTCCCAAGGGAATCAACCAACACGAAAGCGAAATCGCAATTCTTCATGTTGTGTTGGGCCTTCTCGTCATCCACGCTTGAAGCCCCGTTCCCCAATGTATCGACAAGCACGAGGGCGTAATCTTTACAGGCACCCTCCACCTCGTGAAGCGAAATATAAGCCTCGTTCAGTTCCATACTTTTAAAGCGATCGGGTTTCACGAGACGATCACGATCGGCCAAATCTTTCTCCGTGTAACAATAATAACAGCGAAAATCATCAATCGTCTCCCGTTTGGATTTCAAACTACCTTTCCGGCGTCCTTCCTTGTCAATATCAAAATAGTTCACCGTAACCCCCTCGTTCGCGTAATCCTCCGTGCGTCCGATCCAGGTAGGCATGAGCGTCGAGGTATGAATTACCTCCGGGACAATAATCTTACGTGCCAAATTGTTGATCAGCGCGCTCTTACCCGAATTTGATGCTCCCAAGAACAGCACCCGTACAAGTCCCATGTTATTACGTACGGATTCTTTCGCTATAGCTTCGGCGTATTCGATCGTAGCCGCGGACTGCAACGCGGGTGCTTCATGACCGATATTAAGTAATACATCTTGAAGAGACTTGTTGCAAACGTTAACCGTCTCGTTAAATTCTTTTACGTTCATACAATCTTAAAGATTATTTTTGTATAACCAACTGTTTTTATAACACTCAAATCATCTTATTTAGCAAATTCTTCAACTCCGCCTGACGAGCCAGAAGGTTTGTCCTTTCCCCCTCGTATTGTTGTCCGAGCTCGTCGATATTTTTCAGGAACATCTCCTTGATCTCGTGAATAGAATTTTTGAAATTTCTCTCCAGCAAGGGCATCAGCGTCTCTTTGAGTTGCGTTTTGATGTGTTCAAGCCCTTCTTGAAACTGCTGGGTCAATGCCTCCGAGTAAAGTTGCACGAGTTCCGTGTTACTGCGTTTAATCTTCAGCAAGCCGCCAAAAAGCTTCATGAGAATATTCGTCACGACCTCTCCCAGCAAATATCCCCAGAATCCGCCATGAAAACTGGCCACGAACACGAGTACGTTACGAATCACGCCTTCAACCGCGTTCTTGATCGAATTGTTATACAAATCGACCGTGTCGAAACTGATCGGTTGATTTCCCGCACGAACCCCGTCCGCTTCCAGATGCAAAACATCCATCTCTTTCCCGAAATAGCTTTTGTACTTCGCTGTCAACGAAGCCAATTTGTATTCCATGTCATCACGCACCACGTCCATCGTCTTCCTGATCTCGTTGCATAAGAACTCTCCCCACAGGTAGTTGAGATAAGGGCTGAAATAAAATTGTATTTTCTGAACATCTATCGCATGCAATTCCTTGTCAATCAGTAAGCGAGCTTCCCGGGCGAACTTCGTGATATCCTCGTCAAAATGAGTCGAGCAGTAATTCTGAATCTTCACCCATAACGTCAGGTCAAGCTGTTTTGCGTACACCTCGAACGATTCCCGCCGTTCTTTGAAACGAGCGATAGCCTGTTCGAGAGTTTCCAGCTTGCCCTCCACCCGGGCTAACTGTTCTTCCAAAGAAGCCTGCACGAAAACGTCTATATCACGTGCTTTCTCGCGAGCCACATCATCCAGGTTAACCGGATTTGATATGAAATGCTGCACGAGCCACACCCCGGTATTCCCTTTGCCTTCCACGTGTACGGGAGCCGTGATCCCTTTTACCTCCAACACCTTTTCCACGGTGGCTACCGCCTCTGTCACGGAAGGGAGCAAGTGAGCGTGAAGAAGCACGATCGCCAGCCCGGCCCGGAGCGCATCGTGAGCTGCGATGTAATCAAGTAAGGCTACATCTGAACCTTTCAGAAGGTGTTGTGCATCCATCACGAGTACATTACGTGCCGCCCGGTTTACAGGTGCATTTCGGGAAATATCCTCGTCGTTGCCGATAGAAGAAAATTCAAACGTGTAATCTTCAAACATCCCGGAATGAAGCATCCCCGAGAACAGCGAGCAGACCTCGGCTTCAATATCCCGACTACACGCAATACATACTTGTTTCTCGGAAGAGGGAATGAGATCAACCATCTCCTGCACTTTCGAACCGATCTCTCCGGGTAGATCCGGAATCAATATATCATTTTTGTCACTCATAACGGGTTTATAGGTTTAGATGATTTTCATGATTTCTGCTTGCAAATCACGGGCTGACAAAAGATAAGCACTCTTGTCAACGGTCGTGTGATCGATCAATTCGATACAACGGGCATAGAGAAGCGATTTCCCGAAAAGTTCGATCGCCTGTGCGCGGGTCTTTCCGTTAGGATGACTTGCTTCCGAATGATCATAATCCCAAAGAGCCTCGTTCAGGTTATTCATTTTCTTGATCATGGATTGAGCTGCTGCGGCGTCGCGACAAGCGATCACCGCCGCCCGGTCTGCCGTGATCTCCTGCAACCGGGAATATTGATTATTCTGTTGCAATTGCTTGATCCGGGCAATCACCTGCGGGTTGGTTATCGTTGACAAATCTGTTGCCATGATACTGCCTTTAATCGGGTGATTCGCCAATGCGTGCCCGATTTCGTGCCCGATCAGGGCCATGATCTCCAAGTCCGTGTATTCCGTCTTTGCCATCAATTCTTCGGAAATAAAGACATACAACATCTCCTTCGACCCGCAGGTAAAAGCGTTGTTGCTTTGGAAAAGCTCTTGTCCTTTCAGACTCGTTTCCTCCAAAGCCCGTTCCATCCGGTATATATCCTCGTCCGAATACACGTATACCAACGGCATCGGGATGCCCAGATTTTTACACAGCGTTGTGATAATATCAAAAAGACGAGAATTATTGTTCACGTTAACAGGTTGTCTGTCAAGCACGCTCCGGAGAACTTGAATACGCAGCATATTACTCTCGTTGAACGTGTACTTGATAAATCCCGGTGCCACCTCGTTAAACTTGGCGATACTGTCCAGAAACTCCTTCTCCTGTTCGGTCACGTACAACGGGGGTTCGATAAATTTCTTGAACCCTTGGACCTCTTTCTCCATGTATTCGGAAAGGGAAAGATACGTGTTGTCAAATATTTGCATGCTCATGTATGAGGGTGTTTACTTGATTCTTTATTCGGTTTAATTCTCCGGTCAGGCTTGCCAGATCACAATACTTTCGGGAGTTACCGTTTTTGACCGTCCCGCCTATCGTGAGACCGATCCCGATTAACGTCAGGCCGAGCGGGACAACGTTTTTTATATCCGGGATCGCGTAAGATAGAAGTCCCAGAATGAGAATCACGATTCCGGTTGCGAGTAATCCGATAGACCGTTTCCCCCGGGAGGCGGGAGAAAAATGGTCCATCTCTTTCCTGATCGCTTGTTGAACGGCAGGTTTTTCTCTGTAATAATCACATACCCACTTGTTGTATTTGTTGGGAAACGTGAAATTGAACCATAGTTTATCAATAATCTCGATTTTATAGTAGTTCTCAATTTGTTGCACGTTCACTTTGCCTGAACTGTTTTTAATTCTTTTGGCCTCGAAATCTACCATGATCGAGACTTCGTCCCACAACTGATTGAATTCATTCATGATCGGTAATATTTATTTTTTTTTCTTCTTTTTTGATGGGATTGGGGGCAGGGCTGCGGCTACTCCGATGTTACCCGGTTTAAAATCAACGTTAACGACTTTACCCTTTTCTCGTTTCTCTATAAAACGTTTGATCTCGTCTTCATACTTCGCGAACATATTGTTGAAGAAACGGATGTCTTGCTTGTCGTTTTCCGGGGTTTCCGATGTCAGTAGTTCTCCCACCTCTTCGTTAGCGACGGCCGCGCTTAATCCGGCAAGCGATTCTTCCGCTGAGGCACTGCCGTCAAGAATTTTCTCTATCTGGTCAAGAGTGATTTTCTTCGTTTGTTTCGATCTTTCAGGCATAGTATTTATTTTTATTGTTTTGAATCTCCGTCAGCAATCGCTTGTAAGCGATGTTCAGGTAATTATACACTTTACCGGGTGTAACTCCCATTTCCTCGGCCGTTTCCTCGGTCGATTTCCCTTCCAAAAGCCGGAGTTCGATGACCCGTCGATAGGTTTCCGTTTTCCATTTTGAAATCGTATTTCTTACAATATCTTTCATTTGCTCTGTCGTTAAATTATAACTCCATTCGGGCTCTTCAAGCAACCCGTGGTGATGGTTTAAATTTACCGCGGATAACGGGACCGTTGCTACTCCCCCGTTGACTTGCTCGAAAAAGATAGCGCTCAGAAATTCGTCTTGGGCGGCCATCCTTCCGGCCCGTTCGATCGCCAAGCGGTGGAGGCGTTCGAGGCTCTTGTTATCCTTCAGCTTCATTTTTATAAGAGTCTCCTCGTCGGGAATTCTCTGAACGTATTTCAAAAAAAGTAGATTTTTTTCTTTTTCCTCGCTGATCCGGTTGATGAGATTGACCACGTCATACTCCGTGGCATAAGGTGATTCGATGTTGAATTGTTCTTTTGGGGAAGTTGGATGATTCAAGTGATTTTGCTTGTAAAATCTCTTGAAGAAATTGGAGGCGATCGAACGTAACCAGATGACCAGGCTGCATTCCCCCCTGAAATCCGAGAGGGCCTTCCAGTCATTTTCTTTCAGGTGAAGGTAAAGTTCATCCATCAGTTCCCTGAACGTCAATTCTCCTCGGTAATCTTTCTTGTAGGCTTTCAATATTGATGGTCCGAGGAAATCCGCTCCCTCGAAAATGTCCATGATGAAATCCATGTCATCCTGACGGAACTTGTAAAGCATGAATTGATAGAAATCTTCTTCCGGGATGCCCGCGTATTTCTTTCCGATCTTCCTGAGGCGGATATCGGGTTTAAGGTTGCGGGATATATCCCGATTATTCTCTTGATGCTCTTCCTCTTCCGGTTCGGAGAGGTATTCTTCCTCTTCCGGGTTACTGTATTTATTCCCTGTTTTCATATCATTCGTTTCACACACATCCGTACAAAAATATGTTGTATCTATGCAAAGCTATTTGAAAAATAGGAAATAAAGAAGTGAAATTTTAAATATTTGTATGCTTGTTGTTCAGAGGTTTCTTCGTCAAGAAGGTTGTCCGCAGGGTTCCCGTAAGCATATCGAGTCGGAAGCTTCTTTCCCGGAAGCACTCGTGGCGAAGATGTAGAGAGCCGTTGGTGTTTTTGAGATATTTTTTTGAATTATTTATTATTTCATTTTTTCTCTTGTTTTCTCGGCTTGTGCAGGGGTCAGGGTGAGGTTCGGTAGTATTTTGGATATACCGGCGGTTTCCATTTTTATGATTTCCGGGTCACCCGTGTAGGCGATGGAAGATACCCCGTAGGCTTCCGCGCTTAGTTTCTTGACAACGTGGATGTCGGCCTTGGATGCTCCCGTTACTTTGATTTCGGCTATGTTTATCAAGAATTTATCGAGGTAAGCGTGTGAAGCGCCGACAACTTTGATTTTTCCTTGCTCGCTTTCTCCGGATAAGGTCAATTGGCTGGCTCCTAGAATTTCGCAAATTAATTCTTGGGAGGTTAACTGGCCGGATAGTTTCGAGGCTCCGGTCAGGGTTATTTTTGCTTCCTGTTTCACGTGGATGGGATTGTTTAACGTCACGGATGAGGCCCCGATGATTTCCGCCTTGAAGTTGTCCGTGGTAATTTCTTTGGAGAAATCAAGAGAACAGGCCCCGCTCAGTTCGATTTTCTCCAACGAGGAAACGGTGATTTCGGCCTTGCATTTGTCGTTCTTCTTCCACTTGCCTTTTCCTTCCATGCTGAGTAGTAGTTCCCCGTTTTTCAGGGTCAGGATTAATTTTTGCGCCAGTCGTGCCGGGATGCTGACCGATATCCCCGTGGATTCCCCTTGTCGGGCCGTGACTTCGAATGCCCCGATCACTTTTATGGCGGTGATTTTTTCGCCTTGGAAGCGGGATATGGAGACTTGTTCCTGCGCGAAAGCCCCGGTAATTGCTAAACAGAGGATGGAGAGAAGCGATATGATTTTTTTCATGACACGGAGATTTTACTTGTGGTTATTTCTGATATTCCTTGTTGATTTCAGATGGCTTTTTTACTACTTTATTTATTTTGGAGGCTCCAGAGGATTCTTGGGTTATGATTTCCGGGTTTCCGATGTAAGTTATTTTGGATGCCCCGGATGCGTGTACGCTGATTTCTTTATTCACGAGGAATTGGGCTTTAGAGGCTCCTGATATTTCGGCTTTCAGGATGTCGATCGGGAATTTCTCCAGATTTGTTTTAGAGGCGCCTGATGCTTCCACTTCGCAGCGTGTTGTTTTTCCCGAAAAAGTGATTGAACTGGCCCCGCTTTGCTCGATGAAGATTTCCGGGGAAGTGATATATCCTTTGACGAGGGAGGCTCCCGATAGGTCTATTTTAGCTTTTTCCTGTATGGTAAGCTTTCCTTCGAAGTTTGTCTTGGCAGCCCCGCTGAGGTTTACGTTGAATATGCGGGAAGTGAAATTTCCGGTTGCGTTTATTTTGCAAGCCCCGCTTAATTCGATCTTTTTTAAGGACGAACACACGATTTCCGCCGTGTAACGATCATTTTTTTCATGATGCATTCGTCCTTGCATGTAGATGGATAGGATGCCGTCCGAATCTAACGAGAATTTTAATTTGGATTCCAAGCGGGCGGGAATGTTTACAGTTGCCTTGGTGGATGTGCCTTGGGTAATGGTGATGTCGAAAGCCCCGTGGCTGATGATTCCGGTGATCTTTTTCCCCTCGAAGCGGGTAATGGTGGTTTGTTCCTGTGCGAAGGTCGTGGCGATCACGCAGAAGAAGACGAAAAGGAATGATGCGATTTTTTTCATAATGCTGTTTTTATACTCAGACGATCAAAGGTAGTGAAAAGTTACAGCATCTTTTTTAAAATTAAGATATAAGATCGGAATCTTTTTCCCCGTTGCGGATGTTGGAAGGTAATGACATGATATTTCCGGATCAAGTCAGCGATTCCAGAAGGGTGTTCAGGTTGGACGTGAATATTTTCACGGACATGGCAAGGAGGATTATCCCGAAGAATTTACGCAGGATGTAAACGCCTCCTTTGCCGAGTACGCGTTCCACGAGGTAAACGTTTTTCAATACCACGTACACGACGATCATGTTGAGGATGATGGCGATGATGATGCTGAATACGCTACATTCGGATTTGAGGGTTAGCGTGGTGGCTAGAGCTCCCGCCCCGGCGATAAGGGGGAATATGACGGGAACGATAGTTGCCGATCCTTCGGGGCCGTCATTCTGGAATATCTCGATGTTGAACGTCATTTCGATGGCAAGCACGAATAGCACGAGTGCCCCGGCTAGGGCGAAGGAGGAGATGTCGATGTTGAACAGTTTTAGCAAGGCATTTCCAGCGAAGAGGAACGCGATGAATATAACAAGAGATATTCCGGCGGCCTTTTCGGCACTGACTTTTTTCCCGGCGCTGTTGAGACCGATGATAATGGGGGTAGAACCCGTGATGTCGATCACGGCGAAAAGAACCATGAAGGCGGTGAATATTTCTTTTATATTGATACTGAAGTCCATAATCCTGTTCATGAAATTTGCGGGTTACAAGTGTAGCACGTACGTTAAAAAGATACTGACACTTGTAATCCCACAAATTTACGATTATTTTTTATAATTCCCATATTTCGGCATCGGACGGCACGTGTATCCGGGCGGATAACGGGGTGATGCGCGTGATGTTTAACAGGTATTTATAGGTGAAGTTTTCCGAGATGGAGTTGTTTCCCCAGCTCGCGCACCCCAGCGTGTTGTTGACGGGAAGGCCGTTCTGAATGGAGCCTCCGGCCGAGTGTCCGTTATTTTGCACGAATGGGTTGGTTTTCAATGATTTTTTTCCCTTGATGTATAAAGAGTTGTTGACTTGGTTGGGAGAGATGGGAGAATGGTTGATGAGGATATAAAAAATGACCGGATTATTTTCCGGTCATTTATTTATGAATTTTCGATAGGGTTTATTTCCCACGAATCGCGGTGATACCCGGTAGTTCTTTACCTTCGATATATTCCAGTAAGGCTCCGCCTCCGGTGGATACGTAACTTACTTTGTCGGCCAAGTCAAACTGGTTGATGGCGGCAACGGAATCGCCACCACCTACTAATGAGAAGGCTCCTTTTGCTGTTGCTTTCACGATAGCGTCAGCCACGGCTTTCGTTCCCACGGCGAATTTCGGCATTTCGAAAACGCCTACCGGTCCGTTCCAGAGAATCGTTTTGGATTCTTCGATGATCTTGGAGAATGCGGCGATGCTTTCCGGACCGATGTCAAGTCCTTGCCAGCCATCAGGTATTTCCATGGAAGGAACGAGCTGGGTATTCGCGTCGTTGCTGAATGCATCGGCGGCAACCGTTTGAGCGGCAAGCACGAGGTTCACGCCTTTTTCTTTAGCAAGTTTCATGATGTTGAGAGCCAGATCAAGTTTGTCATCCTCGCAGATAGAGTTTCCGATGTGACCGCCCATGGCTTTTTTGAACGTGTAGATCATTCCACCGCCTAGGATCAGGTTGTCAACTTTATCCAGGAGGTTCATGATAATCTCAATCTTGGAGGATACTTTTGAACCTCCCATGATGGCCGTGAAGGGGCGGGTTGGGTTATGCATCACCTTATCCACGCTTTCAAGTTCTCCCTGCATCACGTAACCGAATAGTTTGTCATTCGGGAAGAATTTAGCGATAACCGCGGTAGAGGCATGAGCGCGATGGGCTGTACCGAATGCATCGTTGATCCAAACATCTCCTAAAGAAGCCAGTTTCTGGGCGAATCCTTCATCCCCTTTTTCTTCTTCCTTGTAGAAACGAAGGTTTTCCAGTAATAGCACTTCGCCTGGTTTCAGCTCTGCGGCTTGTTGCTTTGCACTTTCGCCGATACAGTCGTCTGCGAATTTTACGGGTACACCTAATAATTCTTCCAGGTGTTTTTGGATATGTTTTAATGAGAATTTATCTTCCGGTCCGTTTTTCGGGCGTCCGAGGTGAGACATCAAGATTACGGAACCTCCTCCCGCCAGCACTTTCTTGATCGTGGGGACGGCTGCCCGCATGCGGGTGTCGTCGGTGATCTCGAATTTATCATTCAAAGGTACGTTGAAGTCTACGCGGATAAGCGCCTTCTTGTTTTTAAAATTGTAATTATCAATTGTCTGCATAGCAATTGTTATTTTAATGAGTAAATTACTTAATCGACAGCTAAAGGTAAGGATAAAATCATATTAAACCAAAAAATAATTTGCTCTATAAAAGTTCATGAACTTTATTTAAGGCCGGTTGGAAAAAATGTGAGTGAAAATTTGTATTTTTACCTTCTGTAAAGAAAGTGTGGTCGTGAGTGTAACGAAAATTGTATATCGGGTAGGCGGAGATGAAACTAGCAAAGATGAGACAAAATGTGATTGTGGCATGTTTGGGGGTAATGGTGTTGTTGCTGTTATCTTCGTGCCGGAGAGGTGAAAAGATGCGAACCGAAGAGTTGTGCAGAGAATTGGAAAGTTCTGTGATGCTGTCGCCTGTGTTTGATTCTTTGGTAAATGAGGCGATGCACTTACCCAAGTTTTTTCGTTCGAAAGTACTTTTGACGGCAGGAACCCGTTATTCGATGAAACGAGAACAGTTGTGCCGGGCAAAAGTGTATTTGCAGGAAGCCTTCCGGATTGCTCCGCGAGACTTGAAAAGGTCCGTGGCATTGGAATTGGCACGTCTGTACGGTTCGCTTGTTTTGCGGGATGACTGTACGGAAGAGGCCATTCGTTTTATGAGCACGGTACGGTCAAGAATTGTTTTTACTCGCGAAGACGAGGCCGAATTTTATTATTTGAAAGCCCGTTTTTTTAAATCTATCAATATGGAGCGGGCATTTACGGCGGTAGGTCAGGCGTTGTCATTATATAAAGGACTGTCGGACGTGAAAGGACAAATCGAGACGTATTGTCTGAAAGCCAGTCTTCACGGGGTTTTAGAGGAGTATGAAGAACAATATGCTTGCTACGAGGAGGCGTATCGTCTTTTGCGTAGATCCCGGACAAAGAATCAGGTGAAACCATTTTATGAGCAGATGGCCGCGAGTTTGAAAAAGTTAGGACGTCATGAAGAAGCTTTGCTGTGGTATGAAGAGGTGTTGAAAGAATTGCCGGATTCTAGCGGGTTCGGACGTTACGGGGTGCAGGTTTCCGAGGCATATTCGGGGTTGGGGTATCACGAGAAAGCACGGGATGTATTGAAATTGGGATTGAAGAACGAGACGAGGGGAGGGTTACGTAACGTGTTACTTTGTCGGATAGCGGATTCTTTTATGCGGGAGGGATTGCGAGACTCGGCTCTGGTGTATTTAAAGACAGCGATTGATTTTTACGAGGGATATGCCAAGGTGAATAACTTGAAAATACCGCGGGTGATGCTTGTGAACTATTTGAATTATGGGCGTTGTTTGTGGGAGGATGGTCAACGGGACTCGGCGATCGTTTATTTGAACGAGGCGGGCAACAAGAAAGCAGAATCACGTGAGAGTCAGTTGGCGCAGGCGCAGGTGCTGGAACAATTGTGCGAGTACTACGAGGAACAAGGAGATCGGCAAGCGTTTTGCGAGGTGTTCTATCGACGGGATTCGATCATGGAGGAGTACCAGTCGGTTTATGATGACGGTCGTTATCGTCGGGTGTTGGAAAGGTACAAGAATCAGAAACTTCTTCGGGAAATAGAGGAGATGAACCGGAAACAAGAGGAGACGAATTGGTGGTTGGTGTTGTCATTGATTATGACTGTGGGGGTGATCGCTTCGGTTTTGGTGTACACGTGGATTTCGTGGGGGAAATTGAAAGAGCATAATCATAAAAGGTAATATAGTATGGATAAACATGAAATGTTCATGCGAAAAGCGCTTGAAGAAGCCCGTGTGGCTTGGGAAGAGGGAGAGATTCCGGTCGGTGCCGTGGTGGTTTGTAAAGATCGGGTGATTGCCAGGGCTCATAATCAAACCGAACGATTGAATGACGTGACGGCGCATGCCGAGATGCTTGCGATTACATCGGCAACTTCTTTGTTGGGCGGGAAGTATTTGAATGATTGCACGCTTTATGTCACGCTTGAACCCTGCGTGATGTGTGGAGGTGCGCTCGCTTGGGCCCAGTTGGGAGAATTGGTATATGGTGCGGCTGACCCGCATCGGGGATATGCCCGGTTGTCACCTTCCGTGTTACATCCTAGGACAAACGTGGTTACCGGAGTATTGGCCGACGAGTGCGGTGAATTGGTGAAAGAGTTCTTCTCAAAGAAAAGATGAGAGAAATGCGGTGATTTCGTGATTCCCGATGAGGTGATTCCATCCGCGCTAGGCTAACGTTTTTAATAATCACTTGATCATTGAATCGGCAATCACTAAATCATTTCATTTTCAATTTTGCATTTTCAATTGCTTTGACGTACATTTACCATTCTAAATTAGCATTTAATAAAAACGGATTAGTACATGGGTAATTTTGATATAAGAACCGGAAATGTGCCAGATAGTGAGAAAGAACTGGAGAAGGCGTTGCGGCCATTGAGTTTTAGTGATTTCCGGGGACAAAAGAAGATCGTGGATAACCTGGAGGTTTTCGTGCAGGCCGCGAAAATGAGGGAAGAATCCCTTGATCATGTTTTGTTGCATGGTCCTCCGGGATTGGGAAAAACCACCTTGTCGGCGATTATTGCCAATGAGCTAGGTGTGGGAATAAAAATTACTTCCGGGCCGGTGTTGGATAAACCGGGGGATCTGGCCGGATTGTTGACTAATCTGGAGCCGAATGACGTGCTTTTTATTGACGAGATACATCGGTTGAGCCCGATCGTGGAGGAGTATCTTTACTCGGCCATGGAGGATTTCAAGATAGATATCATGATAGACAAGGGACCCGCGGCCCGTTCCGTGCAGATTCAATTGAGTCCTTTCACGCTGATCGGGGCGACCACGCGTAGCGGGTTGTTGACAGCACCGTTGAGAGCCCGGTTCGGTATAAACAGTCACCTGGAGTATTATGACCTCGACGTGTTGACGGGGATCGTGGAGCGCTCGGCGTCTATATTGAGAACAAAGATCACTAGTCAGGCATCCAAGGAGATTGCTTCGAGAAGTCGGGGGACGCCTCGTATCGCGAATGCGTTGTTACGCCGGGTGCGGGATTTCGCGATGGTGAAGGGGAATGGGGTGGTGGACCTGGAGATTACCACGTTTGCTCTTGAGGCGTTGAATATTGACAAGTTCGGTCTAGATGATATGGATAACAAGATTTTGTTGACGATTATCGATAAATTTAAAGGCGGTCCCGTCGGGTTGACCACGATCGCGACGGCAGTGAGTGAGGATCCGGGCACGTTGGAGGAGGTGTACGAGCCGTTTTTGATTAAAGAAGGCTTTTTAAAAAGAACGCCGAGAGGACGAGAAGTGACCGATTTAGCTTATAAACATCTTCGGAAGAATCGAAAAACTGATGATTGGCAAGCCTCGCTGTTTTGATGGATTAAGAGATGGCATGACGTCTAAGTGTTTGATTAAGTGATAAATTTATAAGTTTTATTAACGTTAAAATGTTAACTGAATGGCCCGTAAGCTTGATGGATTTTGAAAAAGTATAGAACACGAAAGAATCTCAGTGAGTTATATTTTTGTTAAATTGTATTAAGCGTGCTAATTGTTAAAATTGAATTGTTAAATTTGCGTGTATGAGAAAACAACAGATAATTATATTAGGAGTTGTGTTTGGTATATCCTTGCTGGGGTTGATTATACTCCAGGCCAGTTATTTCCAGACGGCTTACGAGGTAAAAAAAGAGCAATTTTTTTACTCTGTGAACCGGGCTATGGATGATATGGTCGATTATATTCGCAAGCAGGAGGAGGCGGGGAGACTTGTGGAGAATAAGAATCTGTTGTCGGCAAAAGAGAAGGGCATGGAGATTGATGCCCCGATGTACATTGACCCGAAACGGCAGGTTGCTTTGAAAAATGACCCCGAATTGATGTTGGGTAAGATGCTTTGCCTGGTGGATGATGAGGCGGAGGTGAAAGATGTGAGTGAATTTGTGGGAAGCAAGTTTAAGGAGGATAATCTGGCGACTTCGATTACCAAGTTGCAACAGGCGATGAAGGAGCGTACGGGTGAGAATTATAAGTTCGTGCCGGAGAGTAAAGAAGATAAGCATTTGATCGAGGGGCGGGTAGATTTGAATAATCTGTACGGCTTTATCGGAAATTCTTTGAAGGATGCAGGGATTCGTTCTCGTTTTGAATTCGGAATCAAGGAGAACGGGAAGTTTATTCTGACATCCAAGAATTTTTTGAATCACGTGGCGGATGATATTACGCTTAACCGGAAGATCTTCCCGGGTGAAGCTGGTAATTCTGCTGTTTTGTATTTGAAATTCCCGGATGCTTCTACTGATACCGCGGGATCGGCGTGGATGGTGTTGCCGGGATTGCTGATCACGATTGCTATCGTGTTCTGTGCCGTGTTCTGTCTGATCGTTATCGTTCGCCAGAAAAAATTATCGGTGATAAAAAATGACTTTATTAATAATATGACCCACGAGTTCAAGACTCCGATCGCCACGATTTCTTTGGCTTCGCAGATGTTGAAAGACGGGGCCGTGACGAATACGCCGGAGACCATAGACCGTGTGGCCACCATTATCCGGGACGAGAGCAAGCGTTTAACTTTTCAGGTGGAACGAGTGTTGCAGACGGCTTTATTTTCGGAGACGCGAATGAAACTTAAGCTAAAGAATATAAATATGAATCAGTTGATTGAAGATTTATTACCTAAATTTAGCTTACGTGTGGAAGATAAAGGCGGAAAATTCTCGGCTTATCTTGAGGCGGATCAAGATGAAGTGCTTGCAGATGAGGTGCATGTGACAAACGTGATTTCGAATCTGGTTGATAATGCTATAAAATATTGCGTGAAACCACCCGAAATTACGATTTATACTCGTAATAAAGATAAAGAAATTGTAATAAGTGTCATAGATAATGGCATAGGAATTGCTAAAAAAGATCAGAAGTTGATCTTTGAACGATTCTATCGTGTGTCTACGGGCAACCTGCATGATGTGAAGGGATTCGGCTTAGGACTGTCGTATGTGAAGAAAATCGTTGAGGCTCACGGTGGAAGGATTGACGTGGAAAGCTCCCTGGAGAAAGGTAGCTGTTTTGATATTGTTTTACCATTAACCGTAAAAAAGCAAAAAATAAAGAGAACCTTATTTTTCTAATTTCGTATATTTTTTCAGAGAATTTAAAAATGAGAATTATTTAAAACAACATAGCTATGGATGAGAAAATTAAAATTTTATTGGCAGAGGATGATACCAACTTGGGTATGCTTCTTAAAGAATATTTGAGAGCTAAAGGTTTCGAGACTATTTTATGTGAAGATGGAGAAATCGCGTATGAAACGTTTTTGAATGAACCGTTTGATATTTGCATTTTCGACGTGATGATGCCTAAAAAAGATGGTTTTACGCTCGCGAAAGAAGTAAGACAAATTAATAGTGAAATTCCAATTATTTTCTTGACTGCCAAGTCAATGAAAGAGGATGTGTTGGAAGGGTTCAAACTGGGGGCCGACGATTACATGAGCAAACCGTTCAGTATGGAAGAATTGTTGCTTCGTATCGAGGCCGTGTTGAGAAGATCAACCGGGTTGAAGCCGGAAGATGAACAAGAAATCTTCAAGATTGGTAAATTGACATTCAATTCTAAGAAACAAACCTTGTTTGACGGGGAAGAAGAACAAAAACTGACCACGAAAGAGTCAGAGTTACTTCGTTTGTTGTGCTTGAATGTGAATAAAGTATTAGAGAGAAATTACGCATTGAAGAATATCTGGGCTGATGACAATTACTTTAATGCCAGAAGCATGGATGTTTATATCACGAAGTTGCGTAAACATTTGAAGAAAGATCCGTCGGTGGAGATCATCAATGTTCACGGTAAGGGATATAAATTGATTCTTTGATCTCGTAATGAGATAAAATGAGCGCTTCCGGTAACGGGAGCGTTTATTTTTTTTGCAAAAATTGTTCTTTTCTCCGGTTCTGATTTTCTTCGATTTTTTGTATCTTTGCACCCGCAAAAATGAAAAATTTACTTTGATGTTACATAAAAGGTATCCTGATAATCACGTGTTTATTCCTTCTCGATTAACTTTTACCCATCTGTGGGGAGGTGAATGGAGAATACCTGGTAGTTGCATCTGATCTTTCCTATTTTTTTCATTTAATTCTATAATTCATTAATAAAAACGTATGAGCAAATTATTTTTGTTCATAGCGATGCTCTGTGTGTCGTTATGTACAGTGTGTGTGCATGCCCAGAATACGGGCAGGCGGGTTGTCACGATCGAGGAAATGTTTTCTATCGCTGATCGCAATGCGAAGGCATTGCGGCCGTATTCCACGATGATCGAGGAAGCAACCCAGAATGTGAAAATCGCTAAAAGTGCCCGTCTTCCTGATATGGACGTGTCAATTTCTGCCAGTTTTTTGGGTAACGGGATTTTGTTGGATCGTGATTTTTCGAATTCTACGAAGGCGCCCATGCCGCATTTCGGTAACAATTTTGCCTTGGAGGTATCCCAGGTGATATACGCGGGAGGAGTCGTGAATAGCGGGATAGAAATCGGCAAGTTGCAGGAAAAGATGGCGGGTCTTTCCCTTGAAAACGAACGGGATAAACTGCGTTTTATGTTGGTGGGTTATTACCTTGATCTATTTAAACAAAAGAATCTTCTTCGGGTTTACGAGCAGAATATCGAGCAGACTCGTCAGGTTCTCGCGGATATTCGAGCGAAGCATACGGAGGGAGTGGCTCTGGGAAATGATGTTACGAGGTATGAACTTCAACTTTCAAACCTGGAATTGGCTCGTACTCAAATCCGAAATTCCGTTGCAATTCTGAATAACAATTTGGTTACAATTTTAGGATTACCGGAAGAAACGTACGTGGAGCCGGACACGACGCTCGTATCCCGTTTTATGCCAATCAATGATGCCGAGCATTGGACCGGACGGGCTTTACGTCATTCGTTGCCATTGCAGCAGAGTTTTTTGACCGTGGAGATGAACAAGCAGCAGGAGCGGGTGACACGATCGGATTTGCTTCCCAAGGTTGCTTTTTTCGCGAGTAATCATTTCGATGGCCCGATCACGATAGAGGTTCCGCCCATAGATAAGAATTTCAATTACTGGTACGTGGGTGTGGGAATAAAGTATAACATCGCGTCGCTTTACAAGTCGAACAAATCGTTAAAACATAGTCGGCTGACAACTCGCCGGGCATTGCAGCAATACGACGATACGAAAGAACAGACGGAACTTGCCGTGAAGGCAGATTATATCAGGTACACGGAAGCGCACGAGCAGCTTAACGCGCAAATTAAGAATGTCGAGTTGGCCAATCAAAATTACACGATTGTAAATAACCGGTACAAGAATGATATGGCGCTTATTACAGACATGCTTGATGCGAGTGCTGCCAAATTATCGGCAGAACAGCAGTTGGTGAATGCCCGCATCAATATCATTTTCCATTATTATAAACTTCTCTATGTATCAGGAACACTTTAAAATACACTATTATGAATAGAAGAACTAGAAGAATCATTTCGAACACGATTGTTGTCATTGTCATACTGATTGCGTTTGTCGGGGTGTGCTCCCGTTTCTTTCATTTCGGGACGGTCGAATACACGGATAATGCGCAAGTGCGTCAGCATATCGTGCCTGTAAATAGCCGAGTACAGGGTTTTATCAAGAAAGTTTATTTCGATGAATACCAGCAGGTCCGTAAGGGGGATACGCTGGCATTAATCGAGGATGCCGAGTTTGTTCTCCGGTTGGCTCAGGCAGAAGCCGACTATCAGAATGCTATTTCGGGAAAGCATGTCGTTTCTACCGGGGTGAGCACGACCCAGAACAATGTTGCCGTTTCGGATGCAAGTCTTCAGGAGGCGAAGATCTTGTTGGATAACGCGGAACGTGATTACAAGAGATTTAAGAATCTTTTGGGACAGGATGCGGTAACCCGCCAGCAATATGACAAAATGGAAACCGCCTACCTGGCGGCAAAGGCGAGGTTCGAGTTGCTTTCCCGGCAGAAAAAGTCCGCTTCGCTGGTTACTTTGGAACAAACCCGGCGTCTGGAGCAAACCGAAGCGGGCATAAAACTTGCCGAGGCGGCTCTTGCCCTTGCCCGGTTGAATCTTTCGTACACGGTGATTATTGCCCCGTGTGACGGAATTACCGGACGGAAGAATATTCAGGAGGGGCAACTCGTGCAACCCGGGCAAACGTTATTGAACGTGATTGACGAGAATGACAAATGGATCGTGGCTAATTATAAGGAGACGCAGACGCTTCATATTGTCCCGGATCACGCTGTCGATATTCAGGTTGATGCCTTGCCCGATGTCACCTTCAAAGGGGTTGTGCGTTCTGTATCCCAAGCCACGGGGGCTTCTCTCTCACTTTTGCCGCAGGATAATTCGGCAGGGAATTTTGTCAAGGTGGAACAACGTATACCCGTGAAAATTGAATTTACGGAAGAGAACGATCCCCAAGCACTTCGTCGTCTTCGTGCCGGGATGAATGTTCAATGTTTTGTAAATTATTGATGATATGGATGATCATAATAAGTTTTCGTTAGCTTTCATGCGTGATTTCGTCCCGGAAAAACTTCGTCCCTGGATTATAATTCTTATCGCCGTTGTTTTCCAATTTTCAGGCGGCGTGTATCTGGCGGCAGTTAGCGAGATGGGGGGAGCGCTTGCCTTGAAACAGGAAGATATCATGATGGCCGGTTACGCCTCCATGGTAAGTATGGCTCTCTCTTTTGCCATCCTGTTCAGGCTTAAATTCCGCTTCCCGCCGCGCACGTCGTTATCGGTTTGTGCGGTTGTTATCGTCCTTGCTAATTTGATTTGCCTGAATACCGGGAACGTGGTGGTGTTGGTCGGCGTGAGTTTTATCGCGGGATTTTTCCGTATGTGGGGGACGTTTGAATGTAATTCGTCTCTACAGCTTTGGATTACACCCAAGCGGGATTTGTCGATATTCTTCTGTTACATTTTTCTCATGGTAAATGCCTGTATTCAGCTTTCCGGGCTGACGACCGTGCATATCGCCACGTGGATTAACTGGCAGTACATGCATTGGTTCGTTATCGCGCTACTGCTTGGTGTGCTTGTTTTCGTGCTGATAGGGTTTCGTGACGATCGTTTGATGAAATATTTGCCTCTTTACGGGATTGATTGGCTCGGTGGGGCTCTCTGGGGGATAACCGTGTTGGCGATCGTGTTCGTGGGCGTGTATGGCGAGCATTATGATTGGTTTTCCTCTCCCCATATCCGGATGGCTTCGTTTATAGCGGTGGTTTCTCTTTTGCTTAATATATCAAGGGCGTTAGTCATCCGGCATCCTTATCTTGACTTGTCGATTTGGACGTATCGGCCGATGTGGTTGACGTTCGTGCTTTATATTGTCATTGATTTCCTGTTGGCTCCCCAGCACGTGTTGGAGCATATTTACATGGAGGGGATTCTGAAATACGATGCCCTGCATTTGATTTCGTTGAATTGGATTGTGTTGCTAGGGATCGTTGCCGGGGCTATTTTCACGTATTATACTTTTGCTCTCCGTAAATGGGGATATAAGCGGATGTTGGTTTTTGCCATGTCGTGTGTTACCGCTTATCTGCTTGTGTTTTATTTTCATCTGGATTATAATCTTCCCAAAGAAGCGTTGTATTTGCCTGTTTTCTTGCGAGGTATGGGATATGTGGTCGTGGCGATCTGTTTCCTGACGGCTCTGTCGGGAAGTGTGCCTTTTCGTATTTTCTTTCACGCGGTTACCACTCAAACGCTTGTAAGTGCAACTTTGGGTGGCGTGATCGGTAACGCGCTTTTGGGACGGATATTGAATGTCGTGGTGACAAAAAATACGATGTTGTTGAGTGGCGAGCTTGATGACGTGCATGCTGCGGCCGCGGGAATCCCTTTACCCCAGTTGTATGGCATCGTGCGGCAACAGGCAATGATGGTTTCTATGAAGGAGATTTTTGGTTGGTTGGTCTTGCTGGCACTGTTTTGTCTGTTGATATTTATATTGAAGGAAAGTAGTTTGCGGATGGGGAATATCATTCATCCCAAGTTCAGCACGATTCGTCGTTTGATTAAACATGAACTTCGAATTGACCGGATATTTGCCGCGAGACGTTTGCCGCTGGAGGGGCGTAAATTGTGATTACTAGTGATAATTTCTGTCGGAATGACCCTCGTAATAGACAATTGTATTACCTTTGTATGTAGAAATGTATAACTAATGCTGTTTGGACAGCTATAATTTTTATAAAGATGAAAATAGCGATAGCATGTGACCATGCCGGTTACGAGTATAAGGAACGATTAGTGAAATATCTTCGTGAAAAAGGTCATGAGGTAAAAGATTTCGGAGCATTTTCTGCCGAGAGTATGGATTATCCGGATACGGCTCATCCGATGGCTTCTGCCGTTGAATCGGGAGAGTACGAGAAAGGAATTGCTATTTGCGGGAGTGGTAACGGTATTTCAATGACAGCCAACAAACACCAGGGAATACGTTGTGCTTTATGCTGGAATATGGAGATTGCCGCTTTAGCTCGTCAACACAATAATGCTAATGTGGTCGGTCTGCCCGCCCGCTTCATTGCTTACGAAGAGGCTCAGAATATTGTGGATACATTCTTGGCCACGGATTTCGAGGGAGGGCGTCACCAGAGAAGGATTGATAAAATTCCGGTGAGGGAATAAAAACTCTTGGGTTTATAAAGTTTGTAAAGTTTGTAAGGTTCATAAAGTTTATAAAGTTATAAGATTACGGGTGTCCTTCGGACAAAGTTAACGGCAGCTTCTGCTGCCGTATACAAAGCGCCCCGCGGGGGTCCACAAACTTTATAAACCTTATGAACCTTATAAACTTTATAAACTCGAATCGTCAGATTCGACACATATCCACCGGCATCTCCTTTTGTGCATCCGTCACGGCTAGGGTGGTCATGTAAACGATATCTCTCACACTACATCCCATTTGTAATATATGTACGGGTTTGTTCAATCCTAACAGGACGGGACCGATGATTTCGTTGTTTCCGAGTTCTTGCAACACGCCCAAAGCGATACTTCCGGAACTGAGGTTCGGGAAGATGATCGTGTTTACATCCTTGTTTGCCAACGGGGAGAAAGGAAAACGGGCTTGTCTCAGTTCCGTGTTGAAGGCAATAGAAGCGGACATTTCACCGTCAACCAAGATTTCAGGATATTTGCGATGTAATGTATCCACGGCTTCCTGTATTTGTGCCGGGCTTCCCAGACGGTATTCCCCGAAATTGGAGTATGATGTCAGGGCGACAACGGGTTCAACATTGAATTGTTTCACGGCTTCATAGGTTAAAACGGTCACGCATTCGAGCGTGTCGGCTGACGGGTGGCTGTTGACGGTCGTGTCGGCCAGGAAATATGTTCCCTTTTTGTTAGTCACGATGTGCATTCCCACGGCGTATTTGCAACAAGCTCTCAGGCCGATAATATCCTTGGCAGCCCGGAGAACGTCGTGGTAATTGGAGTGTATGCCGGAAATAAACCCGTCGGCATCCCCGGATTCTACCATCATTAGCCCGATGAAGTTCGGGTTTTTCATTAACTCTTTGGCTTGTTCCAGAATAATCCCCTTACGCTGTCTTTTCTCGTAATAAGCTTGGGTGTATTGATTGATCTTCTTCGCCTCTTTAGCCGGGTCGAAAATGGTGAGTTCGGGTAGTTCCAGTTTATATTGCTTTTGAAGGGCTTCGATCTCTTTTTTCGTACCGATGAGTATGGGATGAGCGATTTGTTCCGAAAGAATTTCCTGTACGGCCATCAGCGTTTTTATGTCTGCCCCTTCTGCGAACACGATCCGTTTGGGATTGGTTTTCGCCTTCCGGGTCATGCGACGCATCAGTCTTTCATCCTGTCCCATCCTCTTTTCCAGTTGGTCGCGATAGGCATCCCAATCCTCGATGTCTTTACGGGCAACACCTGATTCCATGGCAGCCTTGGCAACAGCCGGGGCGATACGGCTGATCAAGCGGGTGTCCAATGGTTTCGGGATAATATAATCCCGCCCGAAGGCAAGTGACGGGTCATTGTAGGCCATCTTCACGTTTTCCGGCACGGGTTCTTTCGTGAGTTCGGCCAGCGCGTAAGTGGCGGCCAGTTTCATTTCTTCGTTAATCCCCCGTGCCTGAACATCCAGTGCTCCGCGGAAAATGTACGGGAATCCGAGAACGTTGTTGATCTGGTTGGGATAGTCGGAGCGTCCGGTAGCGAAAATGATATCCGGGCGGCTATGTATGGCCTTGTCATAACCGATTTCCGGGTTCGGGTTGGCCAGCGCGAACACGATTGGGTCTTTTGCCATGCTTTGAATCATTTCCTCGGTTAGAATGTCGGCAACGGAAAGTCCCAGGAACATATCGGCTCCCACGAGTGCTTCAGGTAATGTGCGTGCGGATGTCTCAACGGCAAATTCCTCTTTCTCTGCGTTGAGTCCGGCTCTTCCCGTGTAGATCACGCCTTTGCTGTCACACATAAGCATGTTTTCTTTCTTCACGCCTAGAGCTTTGTAAAGGCGGGCGCAGGAAATGGCGGCGGCCCCGGCCCCGTTAACAACGACACGGATCGAATCAATCTTTTTCCCGTTGATTTCGAGGGCGTTCAATAGTCCGGCTGCCGAGATAATAGCCGTCCCGTGCTGGTCGTCGTGCATCACGGGGATATCCAGTTCCTCTTTCAGACGACGTTCAATTTCAAAACATTCCGGGGCCTTGATGTCTTCCAGGTTTATTCCCCCGAAAGTTGGTGCGATCATCTTGATCGTTTCGATGAATTTATCCACGTTTTTCGTGTCCACCTCGATGTCGAAAACATCAATATCGGCGAAAATCTTGAAAAGTAATCCTTTTCCTTCCATGACCGGTTTCCCGGATAATGCCCCGATGTCGCCGAGTCCGAGCACGGCTGTCCCGTTCGAGATCACGGCAACCAGGTTACTTTTGGCCGTGTATTTGTAAGCGTCTGTCTGATTCTTCTGAATTTCCAGACAGGGTTCGGCAACTCCCGGCGAGTAGGCTAACGAGAGGTCATATTGTGTGCTATGTGGTTTTGTCGGAACGACTTCGATCTTTCCGGGGCGTCCCATAGCGTGATAATGCAAGGCTTGTTTTTTGTCCATGTTGTTCATTTTCTTGATCGTTTTAAAGGATTGTAAATCTATTTAGACTTGATTTAAATAACAAGGTGTCTAACGTTAAGAAAATGTTAAAGTTTAAATATTAACGCAGGTTAAAAGAAGTTATGATTATTTTAGCAAATTGGAAAAAAGGTGCGCTATATGATGGGAAAATTTGGAGGCATAATATTGATTCTAATATTATTGATGTGGTGTTGTGATACCCGTAGAACTGTTGTGGAATTTAATCTTGTCGGGGCTTCCGGGGATAAACCGGAGTTGACGGTTAACGGGGTAGAACGGAATATTGACGTGAACGAGGCGGGGTATGCCAAAGTTACCTTGGAACAGGGCGAGCATGGATACGGGACGTTAAAATACGGGAAAGATCGTATCCCTTTGTTTATCGAAGAAGGAAATGACTTGAATATATTTATATACGGGGATAATGCCAGGGGAAATGTCCGTTTCGAGGGGAACGGGGCGCCCAAAAACAGGTATCTGAATAGCCAGATTATGAAAAATCTCTCTTTTGATTACGAATTGGACGGTACAGAATTTCTGGAGCAATTGAGAGGACAGATTCAGGAACGGGTTCATTTCCTGGATACCATGGGCTTTGATGCCGCGTTCACGGAAATGGAACGGAACCGGATCAAGTATTCCACTTACAGGGCACTGGAGAATTACCCGTTGTATCACGCGTGGAGTACGGGAAATAAAGATTACCAGCCGGACACGGTTTACCTGTCGTGCATCAAGAATTTGATCAAGGAAGATGAAAAATTGTTAGTTCTCAAAGAATATCAAGAGGGCATGGCTTCGTTGGTATCATTAATTAGCACGTACCATTTGCAGGAATTCGATGCTTACAAGCAATTGATTGCGCAATTGGATTACGTCGCGAATCATTTGACAAACCGGACGTTGAGGGAGTTCCTGGTCGATCGTTACATCTACTCTTATTTGCTTGGTGCGGGAATTGACGAGCACACGGATGATATATTGAAAATTTATGATCTTCACGTGAAAGATCCCGCGTTGCGTAAGCGTTTTCAGGAGTGTTACGATCGTTGCATGAAGATTGTACCCGGTAAGCCGGCTTATAATTTCATGTTTACCGATATTGCCGGACAGGCGGTTAAACTGGAGGATTTCCGGGGGAAATATCTTTTTATCAACGTGTGGACCACGTGGGGCGTACCTTGTCGTTATGAGAATATCGCGTGGGAAAAACTGGAAAAACAGTTTGCCGATGATAACATTGTTTTCGTGGCTGTTTCTTGTGATAACGATCGGGCCGTCTGGGAAAAGCGAGTTCGGGAGAATCCCAAGGGAGAGGTGCAGTTGTACATGGGGAGTGATCGTTCTTTCATGGATTTTTATATGATCCGGGGTATCCCCCGGTTTATACTGATCGCCCCGGATGGGCGTATTATCAACTCGGATATGTCCCGTCCGTCAAGTCCCGAAACGGTTAAAATCTTGCGGGAGTATCTGAAAGAAAATTGAATCTTACTTGAAAATTGTTTTTAACTTGATCCGGGGTTATTTGAACCATTGGGTTACATCCTCGTTTTTAAGAATGTGGATAATCGTTTTGCCGTCTGCCGTGTAGTTCGGGTGTTTGCAAGCGAATAAATTGTCGAATAAATCACTCATTTCCTGTTTATCCAAGGAGGTGTTATAATCCAACGATGCTGCTTTTGCCAGCGAGAGGGCGATACGTTCCCTCATTTTGTCCCGAATGGAACCTTCCGTGTTTTTGTAATGCTCTATAAGGCTTATCAATACTTCTTTTCCCCTGGAGGTTGACAGGTCGGAAGGGGTGGCGTACACGGCATAGCAATTTTTGCCGAATTCTCCCAGTTCAAAACCCAGCATGGCCAGATCGTTCATGATTTCTTTGACAAGCATGAAATCCTCTGCCGAGAGTTCCAGCGTTTCGGGGAAGAGGCTTTTCTGACCGCTGATCTGTTGATGTGAGAGTGTTTCGAGGTAGCGCTCAAACAGCACCCGCTCGTGTGCCCGTTTTTGGTCTATAAACATGAGGCCGGAATGAACGGGGGTTACGATAAACCGACCTTTCATCTGCACGAAAGAGATAATTCCCTCGTGATCTTCTTGTTTTTCGGCCATTTCAGGAATTTCCGTTTGTACTTCTTCGGGCTTATCTTCCAAGCCTGCGAAAAGGACATCCCAGTTGGCGGGAACCTGTTCTTTGTGTCGGGGTTCCGAGTGCCTGTGAATGCTATTGTCTCTTGATTGCTCGAAATCGGAATCTTCTTTCGAGATCGAAGAGGAGTAGTTAAACGGATTGTAGTGAGGGTTGTAGCTCACTTTCGGGACTTTCGGAAGGATCGGGGTCTCCGGTAGCGTGAAATCGACTTTGTCTTCCGTGTCGAAATCTATCGTCGGCGTCACGTTGAATTTACCCAAGGCTTCTTTCACGCTGGCCAGTATGATTTGGAAAATAGCGCTTTCGTCCTGGAATTTGATCTCCGTTTTCGTCGGGTGGATATTGACATCTATGATTGCCGGGTCTACCGTGAAATACAGGAAATACGAGGGAATCATGTCTGCACTGATTAATCCCGCGTATGCTTCCGTCACGGCTTTATGGAAAAAATTGTGTTTCATGAACCGGTTGTTCACGAAAAAATATTGTTCCCCGTAAGTCTTGCGGGCATGTTGCGGGATACACACGAAACCGTTGATCGTGACAATCCCGGTCTCGCAGTTCACGGGAAGTAGTTTGGTGTTAATCGTTTTGCCGAAAGCATTCACGATTCGTTGGCGTAGCCCGGAGGCCGGTAAATTGTATATCTCGTTCCCGTTATTTGTCAACGTGAACGCTATTTCCGGGGTGGTAAGGGCCACGCGCAGGAATTCCGTGGTGATATTACGGAGTTCGGTGGTGTCCGATTTCAAGAATTTCCGCCGGGCGGGAATCGTGTAAAACAGGTTCTTGACCATCATGTTTGTTCCCCGGGAACAGTTGATATTCTCTTGGTTTTTCAACTCGGAATCAGCCACGAACAGGTAAGTTCCCAACTCGTCTTCCTCCCGCTTCGTGCGTAGTTCCACTTCCGCCACGGAAGCGATGGAAGCCAGTGCTTCTCCGCGAAATCCCATGGTACGGATATTGAATAAATCTTGTGCGCTGGATATTTTGGATGTGGCATGTCGTTCAAAAGCCATGCGGGAGTCTCTTGGGGACATTCCTTTCCCGTCATCAATGACTTGAATGAATCCTTTCCCCGCGTTTTTCAGGATTACCTGTACTTTCGTCGCGCCTGCATCAATGGCATTTTCCATTAATTCTTTCACGACAGAAGCCGGGCGTTGCACTACCTCTCCTGCCGCGATCTGGTTTGCTACCGAGTCGGGTAATAATTGAATAACGTCTGCCATACCGGGTTCCTTAGAAGAATTTCATGATAACCTCCAACTTGTAAGCTACCAGGTAGAAGGCTGCTAATAACAAAATGATGAGAATCATGAAAAGACGCGTAGAGTAACCCAACCGTAGCCCGGTGCGTTCTCCTTTACGTTTCGCGTATTCTCTTTGTAATCCGGCCCTGACATCGGGAATGTATTCATCCCCGTCTTCCTTCAAGCCTAGCTCGGCACGGATGCGTTTCTCCCGTTCTTTTCTGGCCTCAGCCTCCGGGTCCCAGTAGCGGGGCTTCAGGTCAAAACGGCGGTATTCCGGTTGTTTAAATAGTCCCATGATCTCTAATCGTTAATGTGTTAAATTTTTAACTGTTCACTTTCGTCTTCTTCGATGTCTTGCCGAAGCTTCGGGCAATCCATTTCGGAACGATAAATGCCCCGATAAACAGGTAGGGATAGTAGCTGATGAGCCTCCACAAAATGGCCATCGCTATGGCTACCCCGGCACTCGGAAGGAATTCCCCGAGGTACTTGGAGAAGACGAATTCCGCGAAGCCGCTACCACCTGGTGTCGGGCTTACCAGCATCATGATCCACATGACGAGTTGTCGTGCAAAGATAAGAAAATGTTGCGCCCAATCATAGCGTCCGAACCAAAAAGCCACGAGAATAGCATTCACCACCCAGTAACGCGCTGTCCACGAGAAGAAGGTTGCCCCGAATGTTTTTAACCAGAACACGAATGGCATGCTTTTTAATTCATGGGAATTCCGGATAATGTCGGTTCCCGCCTCGTTGGCATCATGACGCCATTTCCGCAGAAGTCTCCACTTGAATAATTTCATGATTAACCATTTGAGTCCCCGCGGATTTTTGAAGAGTCCGTAGCTTAATATGATGAGATAGACTAATTTCACGCAATACCCGATGATGGCGACAAGGATCAGCCCGTCGGCCACGGCTTTCGTGGTGTCGGGCATATTCCAAAGTGCTTGGTGGTTGACAAACAGGAGGATGAGAGGGAACATGATAATGAAATACAATTCATCCAGAAAGGAGGTCGCCATGACCATGGCCGAGCTTTTTCCCACCCCGATGCCTTCTTTATGCACGAAAAGGATCGCCAGGCTGGTTCCCCCGATGGCGGAAGGGGTGACTGCCGACGTGAATTCCCACAGGAAAATGATTCGTATGGATTGAATCCAGGTCAGTTTGTCGCCGGAAAGCACTTTGATCCGGACGATATACCCGAAATCGCGAATGGCCATGCACAGGACGGCAACGAATAACCAGAACACGGTATTCCACGTGAAGGTAATCATGTCAAATGCTTTTGGGTCGAATTCCTTGTATAGCATGTAAGAGACCACTGCAAGCCCGATAATGATGGGATATATGATTTTGTACGGGCGAATCTTTTTTGTCAGATTTTGGTTCTCTTCTTTGCGCTCCTGTTCCATAAAATCCAGTTTTTGTTCGTGGCTAATTTACGAAAAAAAGGGTAACGAGTTGTATCCGTTGCCCTTTTTTTCAGTGAGCGAGAGTCTTTCACGCCTTGATTTGTATTTCATGGCGGGAGAGGTCTTCGCTGTACCGCTTGTTTACGGCCCGGTGTATAAAATACATGTAGGGTAATCCCAGGTTGGTTTCAAGGAGTGAGTTGACCACGATGGTCATGAAACTCGGGTTACGTATTCCGGTTATCAGAAGCACGAATTCCCAGGCAAACTGCACGAGTATCCCGATCGCGAGTATCCACGGGATGTTGATCTTCTTGGCCGGATCTGTTGTTCTGATGTTGTGAATACAAAGTATGGCGTATCCCACGAAAAGGATGAGGGCCATGATCCCGTGATAGGCTCCCGTTCCTCTTGAAATGGATATCGTGTCGAATCCGGTTCCGAAAGTTTGACTGAGCAACGAGGTCGTGAACCAGGAGGCGATGATGAGTATGGACCACTCCAGTGCCCGCTTGTCGCGATCGAGCCAAAGCCATATCCACACGAAGTTGGTAAAACCGTAACTCATACTCAGCCACAGGAGGAACCAGAACGGGTTGGCTCCCTCGACGCTTCTTGTACCCAAGAACTGGTAAAAGTAGCCGTAATCCACGATGAAATACAGTACTCCAGCCAATAGTCCGACAAGGATAGCGAGGTATCTTTTCGTGTAAATCAGGGTTGCCCCAAGGAAAAGCAAGAATGCGACATCCAGGTACATGTAGAGCGTGTTCATGGTGCGTGCTGCGATAACTTCCATAATGTTGTGTTTTAAGGTTAGATGAGTTTAGTTGCAACATATTTTATGCCAAATTTTGCAATTTTTATAAAAGAAGAGAGTTATTTCCAGGGATGTCTACGGGTGGGTTTGATTTGCTTTAAAGCATGGGTAAATAAATAGTTAGTCTTGTATGTCTTCGTTATCTTTTCGTTATAGTATCCTTAAAGTTTCCTATATAGCAACGAAGAGATATCGAAAAGATAACGAAGAGATAAGGAAGAGATGTAAGCGTTGGTATAGTTTTGGTAAGGGCTTGTTTGGGGGGGAAGGAATGCTTTTCTCGGATGATGGAGCTTGATATGAAATTGTTGGCGGCGGATATAGAAGAAATAAAATTACGTATGGTCGATGCACCTATTATATCAAGAGAGGATAAGATCTAATTCGGGATTGTTCAGAATTAATCTTTTCACGTTTATATTGTATTAATGAATTCTTTAACTCGAAAGAGATAAGAATGGTCTCTGAGGTTCAATTGGAAAATCCGTAACTGAATTAAAAAATCCGCTTAAAATACTGGTTTTAAGCGGATTGCGTGGAGAATATCGGAATCGAACCGACGACCTTTTGAATGCCATTCAAACGCTCTAGCCAACTGAGCTAATTCCCCGTTTGCGGGTACAAATATATATAAATAATTCAAATGTGAAAAATGTGGGCGATATTTTGTTGTTGTTCTTTTTTATATACATTTGCTGATATAAAATGTGTAAATGTTCCTGTGTAGGATCAATAATGATATATTGGTGATGTTATTTACTGCGAAGGGGGATGAAAATATTATTTTTGAGCGGATGCAAAAAGGGGATTCGGATGCGTTTGAATATTTTTTTAAAACGTATATTGATTCTTTGTATGCCTATGCTCTAGGTTTTTGCCAGGATGTCGAGTTTGCCGAAGATGTGGTGCAGGAGGTTTTCGTGCGTTTTTGGACGATGAGGGAAAAGATTTCGTACTCGGATTCAATTTACGGTTATTTGCAGCGATCCGTGAGGAATATTTGTATTAATCAACAGGTGCATGCCAAAGTAGAAGAAAAGTATCGGCAGGAAATTTTGAGCACGGAGGAAGAGGTTTTCGATTGGGAGAATCTTGATGAGTTGGAGGAGTTGCGACGTCAATTGCTGGAGGCCATTGACCGGTTGCCGGAGAAGTGCCGGGAGATTTTTGTTTTGAGTTGCGTGGAGGGGTTGAAATATGCGGAGGTGTGTGATAAACTGGGAGTTTCTATCAACACGGTCAAGACGCAAGTTCGGTTTGCGTATAAAAAATTGCGGGATGATTTGAATGTTCCTGTAAAAATAATAATTCTTCTTATTGCTTTATTGCATTGAAATACAGTTGTTTGTTTCTGTTTGGAAACGGGCTGTTAAATTATTTCTCAAAAAAAATAAATTTTCTTTTCACTCGTTTTTATCTTCATCTTGTTATAAAGATGTAAAGCGATAGAAATGGAAAACGAGAGAGAAAATAGTATAGATGGTCTAATCCGGCGTTTCTTGTTAAAGGGGGAAGAGGTGGATATGAAAGCCTTACGGGAAGAACTGAAGGGTGAAGATCGGGATGCGGTGAAAAGACGATTACTTCGGTTGAGGAAGATGGGTTTGCAACCGGATCGAATGAAGATTTGGAGGGAAGTTCAGGATGAACTGGCTAGAAGGTCCACGCGGCAACGGGTGTTGCGTTACGTGAGATACGCGGCTGTTTTTCTTTTACCCTTGTTGCTGGCTTGCATCTTGTTGATGCGGCAGGAGAGGAATGTTCCTGCTTTGGTGGTGGAGGCTGGCAGGCCGGACACGACGATTGTCCGGAAGGTGTTTTTGTTACTGGAAGGGGGAAAACGGATCGAGTTGTCCACTTTGGCGAAAGATTCGATTCATGGGAAGGATGGGAAGTTGTTGGCCATTGATACCTCGGGTACATTGATATGTAACGCAGAAGAAACGGCAAATGCGGAGGTTTCTTATCAAACGGTGATCGTTCCCAGGGGCGGGGAATATAACTTGGTGTTGAGTGACGGGACGCGGGTTCGGCTGAACGCCGATTCCGAATTACGTTTCCCTTCGCCGTTCACGGGAAAGGAGCGGATGGTATATTTGAAAGGAGAGGGATATTTCGAGGTTCAGCGGGATTCGACGGCTCCTTTCCGGGTGGTTGCTAATGATGCGATCGTGGAGGTGCTGGGTACGAAATTTAATATAAGTGCTTACCCGGGGAATGATAAGTCGTTCACGACTCTGGTAAGTGGCAGCGTGAAAGTGGGGGCATACCTGGGTGATGAATCTGTTGTTTTGAAGCCTGACGAGCAGGCGATTCTCTCGCACGGGGAAGTGCAAGTAAAGAAAGTGAATGCGGAAGATTATGTCTCTTGGGTAAACGGGCGTTTTTATTTCGAGAAAATGCCATTGGAAGAGATTTTGGTGCAATTGGAGCGTTGGTATGATTTGCAGGTGTTCTGGGCGAGCGAGGAGTTGAAGGTCTACGAGTTCACGGGGGCAGTGTGGAGGGATAATACTATTCGCCAGACTTTGGATATGATTGAGAAAACGACGGACGTTCGCTTTACCGTCTCCGGCCGGACGGTAATGGTGAATGCCTCACTATAAAAAACGGCATCTGTTAGCGCAGATACCGTCTTGTTCTGTAAACTAATCCGAAGTAGGATTCGGGATTAGTCATGTTAAACTATTAATACAAAGTTATGGAAAAAAATCAAACCAAGCAACAGAATACTCCCCGGAGTTTCTGCTCGCGGTCTTTTCGGACGACGAGAGCGTTTCTGGTTTTGTTGTTTTGTGGCTTGTGCATGGCGGGAATGCCGGCAAGCGCCCAGAACGGCAATATCACTCTTCACGTGAAGGATATGCCGCTAGGGGATGTCGTGAAGGAGTTAAGGAAGCAAACCGGGAAAGACTTTCTTTTTAGTAACCGGGAGGTGGACGCGAATCGTAAGGTGACCGTGGAGGTGGTTGCCAAGCCTTTGAAAGAGGTTCTTCCTTTAGTCTTCGGAAAGGATTATCGTTTCGAGATTTCGGATAACGTGGTGATCGTGCGCCCGTTCGTGCAGGTGACTGCTTCCGGGCAACAAGGGGTCGTGATTTCCGGAGTGGTGTTGGATAGCAAACAGCAGCCTTTGCCGGGTGTGACGGTAAAACTCATGGGTACTACTGTGGGTACGGCGACAGCCCAAACTGGTAAATTTGCTTTGCGATTGCCGATCACGAAAGGCACGTTGGAGTTTTCATTCGTGGGGTTTAAATCGCAACAGGTGAACTTTACGGAGAATACACGGGATTCTATCCGGATTGTCTTGCAGGAGGATGTCGCGGGGTTGGATGAAGTGCAGGTGATCGCTTACGGACAACAGAAGAAACGGACCGTGATCAGTTCGATCTCTTCAATAAAAGCAGATGATATCAAGGAATTGCCCACGCATAGTTTCGAGAGTTTGTTGCAGGGGCATATGGCTGGCGTGGAAGTGAATAATATTTCAGGAGCTCCCGGTGGTGGTGGGTCTATTGTTGCGATCCGGGGATACAATTCATTTTTCGTGAAAGATGCCCATGGACAAGACGCGGAGGGAGCCGATAGGGCATACGGGACCCCGCTATACGTGGTCGATGGAGTCCCGATGCAGGCTTTTACTTCGCCTGTCACGGGAACGAACACGTTATCATCTTTGGATCCTTCGATGATCGAGTCCATCGAGGTATTGAAAGATGCCGCTTCATCCGCTATTTACGGTTCGCGTGCAGGTAACGGGGTGATCTTGATCACGACGAAAAAAGGACGTTCCGGAGAGGCGAAGTTCTTGGTTAATGTTTCTTACTCTGCATCTTGGTTGCCCCGGACTCCGGTGCAAAGCGGGGGACAATTGGAACGTTGGTATCATCTTCAAGGATTGCGTAATACAAAAACGCCTTATCAGGCTGCTGACGGAACCTGGCGGATGCCTTCGTCTTTCGGGGAAGTGTACAACTTCGTGGCAAAGAACGAGGGTAATCAACCTTATTATGACTGGTTTTTCGGGACGAATAAAGGTGCGAATACTTCATTCGTGCTGCAGGATAGTTTGAATAGTTTTTACAATAATTCAACGGACTGGTATCGGTATGGTTATCGTACGGCGAACGTGTACAACGCGAATATACAGGCAAGCGGGGGAGGGGATAAGATTACTTACATGATCGGAGCCGGTTATTTTAAGGAAGGAGGAATCATGTATGGCAGCGATTTCCAGCGTCTTAACGTGATGACCAATATCTCGGCTCGCCCGACGAAACGATTGTCCGTGGATAATCAAATTTCAATGGGTTATTCCAACAGGAGCAAGGGAGGAGCCAAAGGAGGGGCTAAGATTGGAGGAATTACTGTCGATCCGATGAAAACTTCCACCTTAGTTCCTGGTAGTGGATATATCGTGGATGAATTATTGGGCAGGGCGAATAGCGTTGAACAGAAAAATCACGATTATTCAGCACGCTACAATATGGTATTGAATTACGAGATCATCAAGAATCTTTCTTTGCGTATATCGGGTGGGGTTGATTATAGCCAACAGAATATGAATCAATTTGAACCGAGTGCAAATGATGAAAGACACCATTGGTCGAAATCAGAAGGCACTGTATCCAGAAGTATATCTTTGCAGAACGAGAATTTATTAAATTATTCTTACACGCTGAAACAAGATCATAATTTCAGTGTCTTATTAGGTCTGTCGTTCCTGAAGAATCAGGTTTATAGCAATTCGGGTGGCGCTCAAAAAGGACCGAATGATTTTATCCATTATGTTCAAGGTACTTGGGGAGATCGGCAAGGATTGGTCGACGATTCGGACGCGGGGTCGGAAACCCCGGTGTGGATATCGGCATTTACTTACGCGTCTGATTTTGAAGAAGACCGTTTGAATAGTTATTTCGGGCGTCTGACCTATAATTATAAAGAAAAGTATATGTTTGAAGCCACGGTCCGCCGGGATGGTTCTTCCGTGTTCGGGGAAAAAGTACGTTGGGCGACCTTTCCTTCTTTTGCTGTCGGGTGGATATTTTCGGATGAATCTTTCATGAAACCTTTCTATTGGTTAAGTCTTGGAAAGATCCGTGCCAGCTGGGGAAAATCGGGACAGAAATTTAACCAACGCTATTTGGCACACGGATTAATGGGAGAGAGTCAGAATAGTTTTTACGGTAATATCGGTATTTTACCCAATGTAAATGGTGGCGTGATAAACAGGAAATTGACATGGGAGGAGACCGCTCAATATGACGTGGGGTTGGATATGAGTTTTCTGGATTACCGGCTGAAGTTTACTCTTGATTATTATTATCGTCGCACCACAGGGCAGCTGAACAATATGCCGCTTCAGGGAGATATCTATCTTCATACATTCCAGTGGCAAAATGCGTTGGCAACGACTAACCAGGGTATTGAGTTGGAACTTACTGCTGATATCTTCCGTGAAACAGCCGTGAAGTGGAGAATGAAATTCAACGTCTCCCGGAATTGGAATCGTTTGGATAAAACGATAGATGGTTATGATTTTGAAAACAATGTGATAGGCAAGCCGTTATATCGCATGAAGGTATTTAAAACAGACGGATTTTATGATACGTCGGCCGACGTTCCTGTGTACTATATTGATAGAGAAGGAGGTTTGCCTAAGCCGTTGAACACGGATGGAGGTTATGGAATCTTTTTTCAAGGAACACGTAAGATACTGGACCTGAATAGTGATGGCTCAATTGATGAAAAAGACAAATATTATGCAGAAACACCTCTCCCGCTAGCGCATGGAGGTATTTCCAATGAAATTCGATGGAAACAATTTGATTTGAATGTCTTTTTCGTGTATTCATTGGGACGTCATATCATTAATCAGGCAAAATATCAACGTGCAAGTGTTGCGTTCGGGGATGAAAGCCCGTTGTTGAATGATGTTCGAAAATATAGCATGTGGGATGGAACCGGTGGTAATTATGATTTCCCGGCTTACCAATCCTACACTAGTTTAGGGTATCAGTCTAACGGTGGCTTTGATAAAAATATCGAGAGCGTGAATTTTATTCGTTTAAAACAATTGACGCTTGGGTATAATTTGCACGATCGGATAGCCAAGAAGATCGGGCTTAGCGGTCTGCGTGTTTTCTTGACCATGGAAAATCTGTTTATGATTACGAATTATTCCGGTTTGGATCCCGAAACGGTGGATATTACGAGTGGTATAGATATGTTGCAGACTTATCCGTTGCCAAGGAAATTCACTGTAGGTTTGACTGTTAATTTCTAAAAAAGAGAGGTTATGAAAAAAATATTTATCATTTTATTCTTTCTACCGCTTTTTGCTTGTAACGACTGGTTGACTATCGAGTCCGAGAAGTCTGTTACTTATTTGAACTTTTTTAAGAGCGAGAAAGACTTGGAAAGTACGTTGATATCCATGTTCGGGTTCGAGAAAAATATTTATGCTTCTTCGATCGTTCATCCCTTTGGGTGGTGCGGGTTGCAAGCTGATAGTCTCGCCGGTAATGAAGGCTATCGGGAACTCGATCCCCAGAGTTTTATGAGCAGGAGGTTCATGTTGAGTTGGTCGCAGAATTACAACGCGATTTATCTTGCAAATATGCTTGAAGAAAACAGATTCCGTTTTGAGAATATTTCGAAAGAGAGAGCGGATTACTGGCTTGCACAGGCTAATTTTATAAAAGCATTGGTCTATTTTAACGTGGCTCAAAACTGGGGGGATGCTCCCCTGGATCAACCGACGGAATCTATCGAGGCTGTTGGTAAAAGCCCTGTCGATTCTCTGTTCGCGCGAGCCTTGAGTGCTGCTGAAAAAGCATTAATACTTCCCACGTATGACAAGTTGACGGATGCCAACGGTGAGGCCGTAACTTCTAAACAATATGCCAGTTTGGGAACGGTTCATACGTTGCTTACCCATATTTACGCGTGGATGGGAGGATTGTACGGCAAGGAGGAGTACTGGAGAAAAGCGGAAGAACACGCCTCACTCGTGATTGATGGAAAGGTCGGGGACTATAGGTTGGAAAAGACGGTAGGGGATATGGTGAATAACACGTTAGGACCTGTTAGAAACAGTAGTGAAACGATTTTTAGTATTGCTGTAAATAATCAGGATGATGATCGAAGGGCGCAAGTGGAATTTTATTCTATTTATCCCGGGCAGGCATTAATAAATTATCCCTATTTAACCAACGATCTTAGAGAACTCGAAAAGTCCGGATATATAAAAATGTTGGTTACTACCGTGGAAGAAATATTCCCGGAGAAGACGGATACCCGGAGGGTGGAGTTCTGGAAAGATTTGGGGAAACAAAAAATAGATTCAATGCTGGTCTGGGATGAGGAAATTGGAGATTTTAAACAAGAATATATTTATTCTGAATATGCCTTTATAAATAAATGGAATAAACCCTATTATTCAACGGATCAGACGGTGATCGAACATCTTGGAGGGGTTGCGCCTTTGCTGGTCATGGAAGGAGATCGGGTGGTTTGGCGATTGGCGGATTTGATTTTGCTTCGGGCTGAATGCCGGGCCCGGTTGAAGATGGCAACTGCAAAAGATGATTTGGATGTAATTCGTGAAAGAGCGGGACTGGGAAAATATGCGGGTAGTGGTACCGCGGATATGGAAGAATTACGGAAAGAGATTTTTCATGAACGGGAGAGAGAGCTTTTCGGCGAGGGACAGCGCTATTATGATATCGTGAGAAATGGATATTTCCGGGATGAATTGTCTGCTGCCTACAAGAGTCTGACGGATGCTGATGTGAAAGACGGGGCTCTTTATCTGCCTGTTGCTCGCAATTCTTTTGAGAAAAACACATTATTGAAACAAAATAATTATTGGTTATGGCATCAACAATAAAAAATATATGCAAGGGAGTAATTATCATGGTTGCTGTGGTATTTTGTTCCTGCACGAAGTACGAATATATAGATGGAGGATTAGCAAATGGAGTACACGATTGTTCTATGTGGGATTATTTTCACACGAACGGTTATGACTGGGACTCCACGAAAGTGATGATCGAGCATGCGGGTATGAAATCATTTTTTGATGGTACCGGTGAGTACAAGCAAATTACTTTTTTCGGGATAACGAATCATGTTATTTGCCGTTACTTATTGGAAAAAGGTTATACTCGCGTGAGTGACATTGACGTGGCTGATTGTAAAAAACTTTTGGAAGCCTTGATTGTTCCTAAAAGGCTTATGACGGAAGAAATTCCGGAGGGACGTCGGTTGGTTATCAAGGATAATATCACGGAAGAAGGAGGCGCTGTTTACGAAAGTGTACGAGGTGAACTTTTCTTGTGGAAATTGCAAGACCCGTATCAAGGAATGGAACATGCGGGAGCTTTTCACCTGTATATTGCTATCCGGAATAACGAGAAAGCAAAGCCAGAGGTTGTCGCGTCTTCGAATATTCAAACCAATAATGGGGTAGTACAATCTTTGAATTATGACTTTAATGTAAGTAACTTTTTAATTAATAGATGATGAAAAAGATATGGTATATATTAATAGTCGGATGTTCGTTGGGCTTCTTCGCTTGTAACGATGTCGAAGTCGGCTATTTGGACGTGAAGAACGCAGCGTATGCTGTAGACAGTTTGCATATCTATAAGGTTGAAGAGACTTTGGATAAATATAATGCTGATTATAATGAACACATGTCATCTTTGCTTGATGAGATCAAGGAATTACAAAAAAAGGAAGCTGACATGGGAGACGAATTGGATAACCTCATGGATCAAATATATGATTTGATGGATCTTCAGGATGCGGCAACTAGTGATGAGGAATATGAGGAGCTTGGGATACAAATTGAGGAATTGAATAACTCGTATAAGGTTCTTTTTGCTAAATATAGGGAATTAGGGAAGGAAATTGCAAGTATTAAAGAGAATACAGTTGATAAGGTTGCTCAAGAGTTGGGATTTGCGAGTGAAGCAATCATGAAAAGTGAAATCGTTAAACTTGAAAATCGAATTAAATATCAGTCCCCGTGGGTAACTCAACCCATAGAAAGTGTGTTGGGAACGGAACCTTTGTCGTATGCTATCGCGAACGTGAGGAACGATAACCCGGGAAATGCGGAGTTATTTCGTAAATCGTTGACCATTTTGGGGGGAGGACGTATGAATGTCGCGTTTGATTGTAAGGCTCCCGCGGGAAGGTATGTCGTGTCGGTAGCGATTGAAAACGAGGGACAGTATGCTGTCTTGGAAGAAGCATTCACTTTTATAGTGGATAAATAGTTTGATTCTGAGATTTATGATTTGCGGTGGGACCGCCTGTCGCGGGTCATAAATCTTGAATAACGATTCTTGTAAAAATTAAATCCGAGTTTATGGTGAAATTATTTTATATGTTAGCATTCTTGTTCGGGATGCTGGGGAATTTGTCTGCTCAAATCGTTATGTTCCAGGGTTCTTATGAAGAAGCTTTGAGGAAGGCAAAAGAGGAAAAGAAGGATTTGTTCGTTGATTTTTATGCCGATTGGTGCGGGCCGTGCAAGGCGATGGCGACACGGATATTCACGTTGCCGGAGGTGGGAGATTATTTCAACGCTCATTTTGTTTGCGTGCAGGTGAACGTGGAGGCGAAGGAGAATGGCGAGGTGGTAAAGAAATATGACGTGAAGGCGTTGCCCACGATGGTTTTTGTTAGCCGTGAAGGCAAAGAGATGAGACGGGTGCAGGGTGCCATGGAGGCGGCAGGCCTTCTGAAAGAGGCAAAGATCGCGAGAGGGGAGGAGTTGAGTTTTGTGCAGATGTACGAGAAGTTCAAGAAGAAAAAGAATAATTTGGAATTGCAACAGCAGTTATTGCTGGACGCACCTTTTTTCCTGCCGACGCAGGAGGGGTACGAGCGTCAGAAGTGGATGACCCGGATCGAGAGCCTTTTCCCGGATTACTTGAAAAACAAGAAACTGGAGAACATGATTAACGAGAAGGATTTTCAGATATTGACGTTGTATCATCCCCAGACTTCGAAAGAAGATCCGGTCTTCGATTTCATTGCCGGCAATTATGACAAGTTCCAGCAAGTGGTGAAAAAAGAGGAGGTGGCGGGTTTCCTTATGGCGATGAATAACGGGTACATTATCCAGTTGTGCAAGAAAGGCGACTTGGCTTACAGAGATCGTTTGAATCGGGTGAACAAGGATTTGAAACCGGTGTATGGCGAAATCTCGTTCGGTTCATTAAGCGTGTTGGATGCGATCACTTTACTCGCGGACGCGACTTATTATCTATACCGGCATGACGAGGCCAAGTTCTTCGAGAATATGGATAAATATTTTGCTGGCAAGGGGGAGCAAACCGATGCGGGTGATTACGGTCAGGCATTGGAGGATTTGTCGATGGCTTATAATGGGCAATTGTCAAAGAATGCCTACATGAAATCCATTATTTGGATCACGAAAGCTTTGGAAAAAAAGGATTTAGATGCCGAATTGCATACACGCTTCCTGATGATCATGGCTCAATGTTTCCAGAACACGGATAACGTGGAAAAAGCCAAGCAATGTTTGAACCAGGCTTTCGTGGTAAGTGCCGGGATCGAAAACCAGACGCAGATGCAATATATGCAAGGGATGATAAAACAAACTTTGGAAAGCTTATGAAAAGAGGATACGCGCTGATTATTTTACTTTGTTCGTGGCAATTGATTTTTGCCCAAGAGCAGGGAGACGTGTTCCGTCACGGGAAGTTGAAGAACGGGTTGACATATTACGTACGTCACTCGAAAACAACTCCCCGGCATGCAGACTTTTATCTCGTGCAGAACGTGGGAGCCTTGCTGGAGGAGGATAACCAGAACGGGTTGGCTCATTTCTTGGAGCACATGGCGTTCAACGGGAGCGAGAGTTTCAAGGAGGGAATCCCGCGCTTCTTGAACCGTCGGGGGATAAAACAATTTAACGCCATGACGGGGCAGGATGAAACAATTTACCACATTAACTATGTACCCGTGAGTGATCAGTCGTTGGTGGATTCGTGCCTGCTGGTGTTGAAAGACTGGTCGGGGTTTTTGTTGCTCAATCCCGTGGAGATCGACAAGGAACGGGGCGTGATCTTCGAGGAGAGGCGTTCCCGTCGGGACGTGAATACCCGGATTCGGGAACAGGTGGATCCTTACGTGTTTAACCATAGCAGGTATGCCACGCGTGATGTTATCGGTACTGTGGAGGTGTTGAGTAATTTCACCCCGGAAGAGCTACGGGCATACTATCACGATTTTTATCGTCCGGATCAGCAGGCGGTGATTATCGTCGGGGACGTGGATGCGATAAAGATCGAGGAGAAGATCCGGCAAATGTTCGGTTCTATCCCGAAACGGGAGAATCCCAAACCGAGGTTTGTTTGCGAGATTCCGGATAATTTGGAACCGTATTACGTGAAGGTTCAGGATAAGGAGATCACCTCTCCGTCGATTATCCTAACCAAACGGATACGGGAGGATTCAACGCTTTCGCCCAAAGAACGGTTGAGGAATAATTTGCTTCAACAGTTTTATAACAAGATCATGGAGAAACAGTTGGAAGCGTATATCAATGCCCGTGATCCGTTTTTTACGATGACAATGATGAATCACGGGAAGCTCGTGCGGAATTATAATCGTTGGCAGGTGTACGTGCAGGCATATCCGGGCAAGGAACGGCAAGCATTGAAAGAGTTGCTGGAGGCGATAGAACGGGTCAAACGTTTTTTTCTGAACGAGAAAGAGTTGAAGAAACAGGTCGACGCTTACCTGCCGGGATTGGAAGAGACGGGAAAGAATAAGGACAGGCTTGCGAATAGTACTTACGTGCAACTTTACCAGAATAATTTTTTGGAGGGTAACCCGGTGTTGAGTGTCGAGGAAGATGTCGCGTTCTCCCGAGAGATCCTGTCGAAATTGACGGCGAAAGATTTGCAGGAGTGGGTAGATTCCTGGTATAACGATGACAAGAATTGGATATACGTGATGCAAAGTGCGGATGCTTCTTACGATTTCCCGACGCGTGACGAGATTACAAAGATCCGGCATGATGCATCGTTGGCAGAACTGAACGCGTTGGATTTTGATTTAACTGCTGTACCCTTGATGGATTTCGAGGTGAAAGGTGGGGAGATTGTCAAGGAAAAGAATATTAAAATGTTGGATGCGGAAGAATGGACTCTTTCTAACGGAGCCAAAGTGTATTACAAATTCACGAAAGCGGATGGAGTAAAGGTGAGTTTGATGGGCGAGAGTAAGGGGGGGATGTCTTTGCTCCCGGCAGGGGATTTGCCCTCGGCTGCGGCACTTTCTCGTTTGATGATGCGTTCCGGCCTGTATAAACACGATATGCGGATGATGCAGGAGATACTGAAAGGGCATCATATTGTTCCGAATATTGCCCTGAATGAGAGGTCGGAAGGCGTGAGCGCTTATTGCGACAGCGTGGAGGCGAAAATGATGTTCCAGATCATTTACCTCTTTTTCGAGAAACCCCGTTTTAGCCGGGATGACTTCGATAAGTTTGTTTATATGAGTAAGATGCAGGAACAGAATAAGGTACTCACGGTGAATGATACGATAGCCGAACAGATGAAAAAATTGCGGGTCAAGGATTCTCCCCGCTTGTGGGAAGTGAACGAGGCGTATTATGATGCGATGAACTATGATAAGATGGTGGCTATTTATAAGGATCGTTTTCAGGATGCTTTCGATTTCACGTTCTACCTGACGGGTAATATCCCGCGAGAAGAAGCCCGGACGTTGGTGAGACAGTATTTGGGTGCGATCCCGTCCATTTATCGGAAAGAGCAACCCGTGAAGCATAGCTTGAAGAAAGAGGGGTCTATCACGGAAACGATCGAGGCGAATTTGCCGGACGAGAAATATTACGTGAATATCGAATTCTCAAACAAGTTGAAATTGAAATCCGAGGAGGATTTGGCGATAGATATTATCCAGTTGATTTTGAATAATCGTTATCGTGATATCATCCGGGAAGACGAGGGCGGTTCGTACGGGGTCAACGTGGATGCTTCTTACTCGAAGGGTGTTGATGCCGGTCAATATCTGGGCGTGAGTTTCGAAACGAACACGACCAAAGGTGACCGGATGCGAGCCATCGTGCATGAACAAATCCGTAAACTCGTGGACGAGGGAGTGAGTGACGAGGACGTGGAGGATGCCGTTTTGATGATGAGGAAAGGCCGGGCTTCCGTGCTGGAAAACCGGGGGAATGCTCATTGGATGGAGGCTTTGCGTTATTATGCCGAAACGGGTAAGGATATAGATTCTCCCGCCTATTTCGAGAAACCGTTGGAAAAGCTTAACGGGAAAGCGGTACAGGCTTTGGCAAAGAAATTTTTCGATTCGGCCGAATGCGTGGATATCGTGGTGAAGTCGAAAGAGTAATTTTAAAGTTGTAGTGTGACTGATGTGATGAGGGAGAGGATGAAAATTCTCTCTCTTTTTCGTGAGAGAATGGGCGGGTATGTGCAATATTAAATTCCATGATGTGAAAAACAAATTATTCTCGTTAATTTTTGACGAGAATAATGGCGATATTCAAATCACTCGATCCGAATTAGTAATACGATGTTGATAAAGAAAGGGTGTACTTTCATGTAGTTAACTGGGGCTATTTCGTTAAAATGAGTTTGTAATAGCAGGGAGAACGAAATAATTGTGTGCTTTTATCTGAATTTTAGTTTACTCTGAACGGGATAATGATCTGAATATTTGACAGTATCCCGAATGTAGGATACGGTTCTAAGAGTTGGTGCGTGCAGGATGTGGTCGATACGGAACGAGGGGAATTCCCCGACATAGGTGTTGCCGAGGCCACGTCCTTTTTCGATGAAACTATCTTTCATGTCGGAGGATAACGTGTGGTAGGCAAAAGAGATCGGGGTATCGTTGAAATCACCGCAGATGATCACCGGGTAAGGAGATTGTTGCATGTGTTGCTTGATTGTTATGGCTTGCTTGGCCCGATTTCGATTTGCCCGGACCAGACGAGAGGATATATTTTTAACGCCTTCCGTGGCGTGTTGGGTGTTCCCGCTGGTCAGTTCTTTATAGATTTGCTCTTCATTCTTGCCTAGTCGATAGGATTCGAGGTGTACGGCGTATACTCGAATGGTGTCCTTGCCAACAGCGATGTCGCAGTAGAGGCAGGTGGCCGAGTTCCCTTTTTCAAAAGTAATGTCCCCCTTGTTGACAATCGGGTAACGGGAAATTAACGTGACATCTTTATTTTTGTGATAATACGGGTAAGATGGGAATTTCTTGGACGAGGCTTCCCGACGAGGAAATTCCTGCATGCAGACAATATCATTGTCGCTGTCGTTGATATAATCCACGATTCGTTTTGGTGCATCTTTTTCACGAGACCAACCATAGGCATCTAACATACGGATATTGTAGGTCATCAGCGTCAGGTCATGAGGGGTATCCGGGGTCGATTCCGGATTCAGCCCATAGTACGTGGTGATGAGCGGGTAGCCGGAAGCAATAATAATCAAGGACAGGAAAGCCATTTTTTTCCACCGGGCGATCCAGTAAATCAGCAGGATGATGTTGGCAACGAGCAGGTAATGATAGGCGAGGCCGAGTAGAGAGGACGGGTAGAACACGTTCGGGTCAACGTAGGGAGCCGTGTAGCTTCCTAGCAACCCGATCATGGCCACGATCGTGATGATCCTCATTATAATGTCAACTAACCTGATCAATTTTTTGATTTAAACAGTATTTCTTTCTCTTCTTTGGTTAGACTCTCGTAGCCGTGTTTGGAAATTTTGTCCAATATGTTATTGATCCGTTCGTCTTTCCGTTTTTTGAACTCGTTGTATTCCACGTCAGTCATATCGGAAACTTTCTTCTTGTACTTGACTTTCATTTTTTTCCTTTTGAAAAGTCGGCTGTTACTTATTTTGTTCAGCATGGAAGAGAGTCCCCCGGTGAGGTCGAAATTACGCCGGAACGACAAGGTGAAAAGGTAACCGAACATGGCTCCCCCAAGGTGGGCGATATGGCCGCCGGCATTACCCGAGGGGATGCTCAACAGATCAATGATTGCCGTGAACAGGGCGAGGTGAATCAGTTTCACCGGACCGATCAGGAACACGTATATCTTGTGGTTCGGGAGATAGGTACACACGGCGAACACGATGGCCATGACGGACGCGGAGGCCCCGATAGCCCATGACTGATAGCGTTCCAGCTCGAAAGCGGGAAACAAGGCATAGGCGGCGATATACACGATCGCCCCGCTGATCCCACCGAGAATATACACGCCCGTGAGTTTTGACCCCGAAAATGTATTCATGAAAATGGATCCGAACCAGTAGAGCCAGAGCATGTTGAACAACAGATGCAGGAACCCGAACTGCGTGAACATGTACGTGATGATCGTCCACGGGGTGTAAAGCAGGCGTTCGGGAAGTGCCGGTACGCCTAGGTATGGCAAGATCATGCCGTCAACTCCCTGTTGTCCGGCAAGTACGAACAAGACTGCCACGACTTTTATGGCGAGAAAGATGGCAATGTTAATATAGATCAGGCGAGTAAGTGCTGATCCTTGTTTGAACGAGCTTTTTATCCCGCTCCAAATTCCTCCCGAAAAGTTCGATTCATACGAGTTATTATACATAGGCCGTATCTTCTTCTAATAAAACCGTTTGCTGCGTTTTCTCCAGTAAATGATAAGGAAGAACCCGAAAAGCATACCTCCTAAGTGGGCGAAATGGGCCACGTTATCCCCTACCGAGTTCTGCAAACCGAAGAATAATTCGGCGGCACCGTAAAGGAGTACGAAATATTTGGCTTTAATCGGGATCGGGATAAACATGAGGAATAATTCCGTGTTCGGAAACAACATTCCGAATGCCAGCAATATGCCGAATACGGCACCCGAAGCCCCGATCGTCGGGACGTTCGTGTAAGCCTGTATGATACCCTGCATGTAATATTCAGCCTGACCGATGAATTGCGAATTGCCCGGTGCTTGGTTCCAGGTATCCACGAATTGCATTAATTGCGTGAGCAACCTGGGATTACTTACATGGGAACGGACGAATTCGGCGAATACTCCCGGATCGGGGGTACTTTGGAACGCGTAGAATTGTTCCTGCATGTTGTGTAACCCGTACCAGCTTACCAGCGAGTGAAGCACGGCAGCTCCCAGACCGGTGACGAAGTAATAGATCACGAAACGTTTAGTTCCCCACACCGATTCAAGTATCCGCCCGAACATGAACACGGCGAACATGTTGAAGAAGAGGTGCGCGAGACCTTCCTGCGTGAACATGTGCGTGATGTACTGGTAAATCCTGAAATACTCGGATTGTGGTAAATGTAAACCCAGTATGTTGACGAGATCAAGGTCTGATCTCTGGCTCATAATGTTTATTCCCAAGAAGATGATCACGTTAATAATAATGATCACTTTTACCGCGGGGGGCATGCCGGAGAGTGGCTTGTAATTGTTCATTGTTCTGCGGGTTTATTATTATCCTTGTTTTCCGGTTTGTTGTTTGGTTTATTTTCCGGTTTTTCCTGTTTACGCAATACTTTCGGTCCGTCCTGACGATTTCCCGGTTTCCCGTTGGGACGGTTGTCGGGTTGATTCTCCCGGTTTTCCTGTCTGTTTCTGGACTTGTTGCCTTGTCTGTTTTCAGGTCTGTTACCGGATTTGTTACCCTGGGGATTTTCCGTTTTCTCCTTGGGTTTGGTATCGCCGTTCGTGTCGTTATTTTCTTTTTGCGTGTTTCTCCTGTTATTACGATTTCTGGAGTGATGACGTTTGCTTTGTCCTTGATTTTTTTTCTCGTCAAAGCGGTTCAAACTTTCTTCTCCCACGCCGTCCGTGTATTTGATGTTTGCCGGCTCTTTCTCGACATCAATCGCTTTTGCCGGGATCTGCCCTCTCTTGTTCATGGCGATGATCTCTTTCACGCGTTCCACGGATAGCTTGATCAAGGCCCCGCGTCCCTCCTTGTCGAAGGAGTAGGACATGTTGCGCCCGAATATATCCGTTTTCTGGTGATAGAGCATCCCTTCTCCCGTGTTCAACCAGATATTGGTTGACGGGAAGTCTTTCTGCTCGTCGATGTAGGCATCTACCTCGTAATTCAAGCAGCATTTCAGTTTACCGCATTGTCCGGCTAGTTTCTGCGGGTTCAGGGAAATATCCTGGTAACGGGCGGCAGACGTCGACACGGAAATAAAGTTCGTGATAAACGTGGAACAGCACAATTTGCGTCCGCACGAGCCGATACCCCCGATACGCCCGGCTTCCTGACGGGCGCCGATCTGTTTCATCTCGATCCGGATATGGAAAGTTTCGGCCAGAATCTTGATCAATTTCCGGAAGTCCACGCGGTCGCTGGCGATGTAATAGAATATGGCTTTGGTTTTATCTCCCTGGTATTCCACATCCCCGATTTTCATGTCAAGTCCAAGATCGGCGGCAATAATGCGCGATTTAATCATCGTTTCGTGTTCCAGCGCGATAGCCTGTTGCCACTTTTCGATGTCGTGCGGTTTTGCCTTCCGGTAGATTTTTTTCAAGGGATTACGTTCCAGATCGACTTTTTTCAATTCCATCTGTTCCCGCACGAGTTCGCCCGTGAGGGATACGATCCCGATGTCATGCCCCAGGGCCGCTTCCACGGCCACGATATCCCCGACGTTCAGGTTGAGGTTACTGTTGTTCAAGAAAAAGCCTTTCCGGGTATTTTTAAACCGTACTTCCACGATGTCGGAGGGAGGACACCCTTCGGGGGTATCTTCCATCCAGTTAAATACTGTGAGTTTACCGGCCAACAGGCGGTGATCGATCACGGGTACTACCCGGGGTGGTTGTTGTATATCTTTATTTTCGGAATTTTCCTGTATTTCTTCGTTTATCTCGCTCATAGTGTATTAATTGAAAATTGAGACTTGAAAATTGAGAATGAATGTACGATTTATATTCTTGGTTTTCAAAGTTTCAATTTTTAGTTTTTATCTTTTACTTCTCTTCTCACGGCCTGATGTTTTGCATCACTTTGATACAAAGGTCCGTGAGGATAATTTTCCCGTTCCCGTTCCGGATGATGTCGCTGTACGCCCGTTCAAATTCATCGAAAAGGGGAATAATGTTGCCTTCATGAATGTAAGGAGAAAATTTCGAGGAGAAAGTTTTCTCTCGTTCAGTCATGTATACTATTTTTTCAATACCAAAGTTTCTCACGAAGTTCTCGCGTAGCATGCGAATACAATGTAGGAGGAAACTTTTCTGTTTTTCTCTGCCGAGAGAAGCCAGTTCGTTGACAAATTCGTTGACCGGAAGCATTTTCCGCTCCCAGCACAAACGCATCATTTGCACGAATTTCTCTTGGTTGTAGACGGTTTCATCCGTCTCGTTCAGCATGCGGAGTGCTTTCAACCAGCTCCCGGAGGCCACGTGGGCGACCTCGTTTGCCGATTCGCGAACCAGATGTTTCTGGCGGACCAGTTGTTCCGCTATGTTTTCTTGTGTCAACGGGGGTACGTTGATGCGCTGGGTGCGCGACAGGATCGTGGTGATGATCTCTTCCGCGTGTTCGGTAACCAGCAGGAAAAGCGTGTTCGGGTAAGGCTCTTCCAGTATTTTTAAAAGTTTGTTGGAACACTCCGTTTTCATCTTTTCGGGTAGCCAGATGATCATGACCTTGTAGTCCGACTCGAAGGATTTCAAGTTAAGTTTCCGGAGAATGTTCCCGCTCTCTTCCGTGTATATCATGGCTTGCGCGTTTTCATCCGCCCCCATGGCTCCCAGCCACTCCTCCATGTCGATGTACGGGCTGTTGAGCAGGAGTTTCCGCCATTCGTTGATATACTCGTCGCTGATAGGTGTTTTTATTTTGGCCGATTTCACCACGGGGTACACGAAGTGCAGGTCCGGGTGTATTAATTTTTGCATCTTCTTGCACTCGGGACAGACCCCGCAAGCGTCTTCGTGCTTGTCGCCCGTGCAGAAAAGGTATTGCGTGAAGGCCAAGGCCAAGGCTAACGATCCCGCACCCGTTTCGCCGGCAAAGAGTTGTGCATGACTGATTCTTCCCGTTTGCAGGGAAGAAATCAGTCGTTGCTTTATCTCTTCATGTCCTATGACGTCTTTAAAAAACACCTTGTTAATTTTAGATTTTAGATTTTAAATTTTAGATTTTAGATTCCGGCCGCACAAAGCCGACGCTATTCTGTGATTCTGAGATTTCGGATTAGGTGATTTCATTCGCACGAGACGAACGTTTTTAATAATCACGTAAATCGTTGAATCTGCAATCGCGGAATCACTTAATTCTTCAATTGAATCCCCAGTTCATCCAGTTGTTCTTTCGCGATCTCGGCAGGAGCGTCGAGCATGACATCACGACCGGAGTTGTTTTTCGGGAACGCGATCACGTCACGAATAGAGTCAAGTCCGGCGAACATGGAGGCCAGACGGTCGAAACCGAAAGCGATACCTCCGTGAGGGGGTGCCCCGTACTTGAACGCGCCCATGAGGAAGCCGAATTGCTCTTGTGCCACCTCGTGCGAGATTCCCAGGCAATCGAACATCTTGGATTGTAATTCCGAGTTATGGATACGGATAGAACCTCCGCCGACTTCAACCCCGTTGATCACCATGTCGTAGGCGTTGGCACGAACCTTGCCCGGATCGGTGGTCATGAGAGGAATATCTTCAGCTTTTGGAGAGGTGAAGGGGTGGTGCATGGCGTAGAAACGTTGCGTTTCTTCGTCCCATTCCAACAACGGGAAATCAATTACCCACAAGGGTTTGAATACATCCTTGTCTCTTAATCCGAGGCGAGTTCCCATTTCCAGACGCAGGTCGCAAAGTTGCGGCAGCGTTTTGAATTTCGGTCCCACTAGGATCAGGATCAGGTCACCCGGTTGAGCTTTACAAGCCTCGGCCCATACTTTCAAGTCTTCCGGCGTGTAGAATTTGTCGATGGAGGATTTGAACGTCCCGTCCTCGTTGTAGCGTACGTAAACCAAACCTTTGGCTCCGGTTTGCGGGCGTTTCACGAATTCGGTTAATTCATCCAGTTGTTTGCGGGTGTATCCGGCACATTTCGGCGCACAGATAGCCCCTATATATTCGGCCTCGTTGAACACGGCAAAGTCTTTTCCCTTGGCCACGTTTGTCAAGTCGACGAATTTCATGTCGAAACGGATATCCGGTTTGTCACACCCGTATTGTTCCATGGCGTCCATCCACGTCATTCTCGGCAACGTGGGAATATCCACGTTACGGACTTCTTTGAACAAGTGTTTGATCAAACCTTCGAATATTTCAAGTATGTCTTCCTGGTCCACGAATGACATCTCGCAGTCGATCTGCGTGAACTCCGGTTGACGGTCAGCCCGGAGGTCTTCATCCCGGAAACATTTCACGATCTGGAAATAGCGGTCGAAGCCGGAAACCATCAGAAGTTGTTTCAAGGTCTGCGGGCTTTGCGGCAGGGCGTAGAATTGTCCCTGGTTCATGCGGGAAGGTACCACGAAATCGCGTGCTCCCTCCGGTGTACTTTTCACCAACACGGGTGTTTCGACCTCGATGAAGTTCTGGGCGCTCAAGTAATTTCGCACGAGTTGGGCCATCGTGTGGCGTAGCTCGATGTTCTTGCGAACGCAGGCTCGGCGTAAATCCAGGTAACGATATTTCATCCGGATCTCGTCTCCCCCGTCAGTCTGGTCTTCAATCGTGAAAGGCGGGATTTCTGATTCGCTTAGAACAGTTAATTCCTTCACGGTAATCTCGATGTCGCCTGTCGGTATTTTATTGTTTTTGCTGGCTCGCTCGATGACCGTTCCTCTCACCTGAATCACGAATTCACGACCGAGTTTTGCCACGTTATTTTTTATTTCTTCGGAAGCCGATTCCTCGACTACCAATTGGGTAATGCCGTAACGGTCACGCAGATCCACGAAAGTCATGGCCCCGAGTTTCCGAACTTTTTGTACCCATCCGCTAAGACAAACGCTTTCATTCACGTTTTCGATTCTTAGTTGCCCACAAGTATGTGTTCTATACATAAATTTCAATTTTAGATTCTGGCATAAACATTGTGCGAAAATAGTAAGAATTTGTCAGTTTAAGGCATAATATAATTGAAAATTGAGAATTGAAAGCTGAAAGTGGGGTTTTCGAGGGGAGAGTGGGGTGTGTATGGGGGAAGATCGGGAGGCATGGGAGGCATTCGAGCAGTTGAAGCGGGTAATAAAGCCGACCTATCTTGTCTTTGTCTCGGCTATGTCTTGTCTTTAAGTCGTCTTTGTCTCCTGAACTCAGCCTGAACACGTTTCGATTTCTCCTAAAGTTCCTGCGATAAAGGTAAATGGAATGTTTCTAAATTGCATGGTATTGAAAGTGTGGTAAATCTTATCTATATTGAGTTAGTCACTATATAGTGTTATGTGTGTAAATATTAAGATTGCGATGTTTAATATAAATTTATTGAATTATAAAAATATTTTTATATTTTCGTTGTGTTGTGAGGGGGCAAATTTGTTCAGTAAAAGGCGTTTTTAAGAAAGGAGGTAAGTAAGATTGAAGCGTTTATGAATGATTTGTTTGGGTATGCGACCGTTATACGTGGAATTTTTATGAAATTAGGATAGGTATTGTCCCTTCTAATGATAGTTATCCACGTCGTGCGGATATTAGTGCGATTGGTTGGTTGACTGAAGTATTACCAGAATAATTTTTGTATATGAAATGTAAGTTTATAGTTATTTCTGTTTTGTCTTTCATTATATTGTTGGCATGTAGTGATGATGATTGTGATTCTTTGTCGGGAAAATGGAGTCGAGTCGGAGACATTTATGTGAGTGCTGATGTTGATAATGAGTATCATAATGAAGGAGTCACTTTTAAAATAGGAGAGAGTGTATTTTGGTGTGTGGGCGATTTATTATATAGAGTGAGTGGGAAATCGAATATCTCCAACGCTTTAGATAAATTCCCGGGTACGGCTCGTAAAGGGGCTGTTGCTTTCGTGATCGGGGAGAAAGCTTATGTTGGACTTGGATATTCGGAAGAGGAAGGAGAGAGAGTATATCATGATGATTTCTGGGTTTTTAACGGGAAAACTTACAAATGGGAAATTGAGCCTTTGCTATACCAATTTCCGGGAGGTGCCCGGGGAAATGCTGTGGCTTTTACCTTGGAGGGGAGAGGGTACGTCGGGACGGGCCAATATGCAGGAGAGACTTTAAGGGATTTCTATACTTTTGACCCGGAAACTGGGTGGCATGAGTTTGAAAGTTTGAAACATTCATTCTATGGAGGTGTTGCTTTCGTGGCTGGAGGTTGCGCCTATGTCTGTACGGGAGGAAAAGATCTGGATGCTCTTAGTTCTAAAACCTATGATCTGTTTGTGGGAATGTATAAATTAACTCTTGCGACGGGAAAATGGGAAACGCTTGATCGGATTGATGGGGAGGGAGGAATGTTTGATGGCACAAGAATTCATGCATCTTGTTTTGTGTTGAAACATGGAGGCCGGGAGTACGCTTATGTTGTGTCGGGACTTAATCAATACGGTATGGCGATAGCGAATTGTATGAGATATGACCCGAGAAAAGATAAGTGGCAGGAAGTTGCTTATTTGCCGGAACCTACGGTTGGAGGTTCTGCTTTTTCTATAGACGGGAAAGGGTATGTAATGGTGGATCAGAGGCGAGGATTCAATAATACTCTTTGGGAATTTCAACCTTGAATCTAACAGGAATAGAAGTGAACTTAGTCTGAGGGCGTTAAAATATTTTTGACGCCCTCGTATTTTTGTTTAATATTTTGGTCTGAATTTGCAATGAAACGAGGACATTTGTTTATCTTTGAAATTCAAATAAAGTGATTAAATATTTAGCGGTGAATTATATTGATGTGATTATATTGCTGCCGTTGGTATACGGGGCATATAAAGGGTTTAGTCTAGGCTTGATTGTGGAGATGTCAACGTTGTTTGCGTTGGTATTGGGGGTGTTTATCTCGTTGAGATACGCGGTTAACGTGGAAAGTTTTCTGAAGGATTTTATCGCCTTGCCGGAATCGTATGCTTATTATATCGCTTTCGCCGTGACTTTTTTGCTGGTTATTATCGTGATCCATTTGCTCGGCAAGCTGTTGACAAAGTTGATTGATATGGTTTCGTTGGGACTGTTTAACAAGTTGTTCGGGATTTTGTTGGGTGTGTTGAAAGCGGCGATCGTGGTATGCGTGATCCTTTTTATCGTGAACGCGTTGGATAATCGCTATGATTTCATCTCTGTAAAAACAAAGAACGAGAGTTTTTTGTATAAACCTTTTGTTAACTTCGCGAATGGCGTTTACGAGAGTGCGATAAAGTGATTAATTTAGAGTTTAGAATTTAAAATGGTAGGAATGTGAGGAGGGATTTGAGCGAGGAAATCTAAAATCATTAAATCTAAAATTAATAAGATTGTTTAAACGATATAAAATTAAGAATCGATGAATTTTGTTGAAGAAGTCAGATGGAGAGGGATGATCCATAACATCATACCGGGAACCGAGGAACAACTTGCTAAAGAGTGCACGACGGCTTATGTCGGGATTGACCCGACGGCGGATTCGTTGCATATCGGTCACCTCGTGTCGGTGATGATGATGAAGCACTTGCAGTTGGCCGGCCACAAGCCGATTTTCGTGATCGGGGGGGCTACCGGGATGATTGGTGATCCGAGCGGTAAATCTCAAGAACGGAATTTGTTGGACGAGGAGACGATCGAGAAGAATATGGCGGGAATCAAGGCCCAGTTGTCCAAGTTTATTGATTTCAACTCGGATGAGCCGAACGCGGCGATCATGGTGAATAATTATGACTGGATGAAGAATTTTTCTTTCCTGGACTTTATCCGGGAAGTGGGGAAACATATCACGGTGAATTACATGATGTCGAAGGATTCCGTGAAGAAACGGTTGAGCGCTGATGCGGCACAGGGAATGTCGTTCACGGAGTTTACCTATCAGTTGGTGCAGGGATATGATTTCTTGTATTTGCGTCGTCATTACAATTGCCTGTTGCAGATGGGTGGTTCCGACCAGTGGGGGAATATCACCACGGGCGGGGAGTTGATTCGCCGGAAAGATGGCGGTGAGGCTTACGGGTTCACGTGGCCTTTGATGACGAAGAGTGACGGGAAGAAGTTCGGGAAGACGGAGTCGGGTAACGTGTGGTTAGACCCGAAGCGGACATCTCCTTACAAGTTCTACCAGTTCTGGTTGAATAGCACGGACGAGGATGCCGCTAAATATATCAAGATATTCACGATTTTGCCCCCGGCAGAGATTGACGCCTTGATCGCGGAACATGCCGAAGCCCCGCATCTGAGAAAGTTGCAGAAGATGTTGGCAAAAGAGGTGACCTGCCTGATCCACGGGGAAGAAGCGTATAATTCGGCCTTGGAGGCTTCACAGATATTGTTCGGTAACGCTACATCCGATGCTTTGAAACGCTTGGACGAGGATACGTTGTTGTCCGTGTTCGAGGGAGTGCCTCAATTCGAGATCGCGAGAACCGATCTGGAAGCCGGGATTCATATCGTGGATCTGATGGCAGAAAAGACGACCATGATGTCCTCGAAGGGAGAGGCGCGACGTGCATTGAAAGGCAACGCGATTAGTATTAACAAGGAGAAAGTGCAAGATCAGGAATTAACGGTGACTCCCGATTACCTGATTGATGACAAGTATATCCTGTTGCAGAGCGGGAAAAAGAATTATTATCTGGTTATCGTGAAATAAAAAATGGTGCTTCACGCACCATTTTTTATTGTAATTGAAAATTAATAGGAACCGTGTAGGAAACTCTCACGGGTTTGTTGCGTTGTTTCCCGGGAGTCCATTTGGGCATGGCTTTCACGACACGAATGGCTTCTTTGTCCAAAGACGGGTCTACGGATCGGGCGACCTTCACGTCGGTGACGCTGCCGTCTCTCTCGATGACGAATTGGACGAACACTCTACCTTGGATGTTGTTTTCTTGGGCAATCATCGGGTATTTAATGTTTTTAGAAATCCATTGTTGCACGTTTCCCGGAAATTTAGGCATGTCTTCGACAACGGCAAAGACTTCGGCCTCGTCGGAGTATTCATCCCCGTACTCGTCTCCGTAGCCATTGCCTTGTCCGCTGAAGTCGTAAACCCTGCGGTTGGCGACATTGGCTTCCACGTCTTCAATTTCCAGTACGTCATCCAAATTTATTTCTTCATCCACGATTTCTATCAGGTCAGTTAAGCGGGGGGCTGGAGGTGGTGGAGGAGGAGGCTTCAACATCTGTTGAGTGATGGGAATAATCTCCTCTTCTACTAGCTCTTCCGGAACTGTTACAATGAAGTCTTCTTTATCCTTCATGTTGACTTTCCACTCGAAAGCAAGGAACAGAAAGGCTAATGCTATGATCAGCCCGATCTCGAAGAAGATTCCTTTCAAGTTTTCGAGGTTTGCCTTTGATGATTTTTTTACTTCCATAACATTCACTTAATTGGTTAAGCTTATACCTCTAATATACAAAAAATCAGCCAGAAAACCAAATAAATGAAGAAAAGATTACCTGCGGTAAGTTACAGGTTGCAAGTTAGTAAGTTACAGGTTGTAGGGGGAGGGAATATGTATAATCCGGGAATTGAATACAATTCCCGGATTATTACATTATTAATCTTCTGTTTCTTCTTCCGCTTCAAAATCCTGGTATAGGAAGTCATTGAACGGGAAACGGGCGGAGTGAATGTCTTTGACGATGTCGTATAATTTATCTTTCAGCTCTTCGATGTTTTCTTTGGAACGGGCAGAAATGTACACCGTCTCTCCTCCCTGTTTGGACATCCACATTTGTTTCAGGTCCTCCAGGCTGTAGTTTTTACGCTCGATGGGTGTGAGATCGTCCTCGTCTTTTTTCGTGTACGTGAAGGCGTCTATTTTATTAAATACGGTAATCGTGGGTTTATTGGTTTTATCCAATAGCTCGCTTAGCGTTTCGTTTACGACCCGTACCTGATCCTCGAATTGCGGGTGAGAGATATCCACGACATGAAGGATCACGTCGGCTTCCCGTACCTCGTCGAGAGTCGATTTGAAGGACTCTACCAGGTGGTGGGGGAGTTTGCGGATAAAACCTACCGTGTCGGCGAGAAGTAGCGGGACGTTTTTGATCGCTATTTTTCGTACCGTGGTGTCCAGGGTAGCGAACAGTTTGTTCTCGGCGAATACTTCCGATTTGCTTAAAAGGTTCATCAGCGTGGATTTCCCCACGTTGGTGTATCCAACCAGCGCAACCCGTACGAGTTTTCCCCGGTTCTTGCGTTGCGTGGTCATTTGTTTGTCGATTTTGGCCAACTGTTCTTTCAGACGGGTAATTTTATCCCGGATGATCCGTCGGTCGGTCTCGATTTCGCTTTCACCGGGACCACGGAGTCCGATACCTCCTTTTTGTCTTTCCAAGTGGGTCCACATACCTGTCAGGCGTGGGAGCATGTACTGGTATTGCGCCAGTTCTACTTGTGCTTTTGCCTCGGCGGTACGAGCTCTTTTGGCAAAGATGTCCAGGATGAGGGTAGTTCGGTCGAGTACTTTTCTTCCCGGTAATTCCCGGTCGATATTTCTGATTTGTGTCGGGCTTAGTTCGTCATCGAAGATCACCAGGTCGATATCGTTTTCCTCGACATAGTTTCTGATTTCTTCCAGTTTCCCTTTACCGACAAAAGTTGCCGTTACCGGCTTGTCCAGGTTCTGCGTGAATATCTTAACGGTTTCCGCTCCTGCCGTCTCTGCAAGAAAAGCAAGTTCATCCAGGTATTCACACATCGTGTTGTAGCTGATGTTTTCAGATTGTAGCGCTACGCCTACAAGAATGGCTTTTTCTGCTTCTTTTTTCGTGTAAAAATAATCGCTCATAAATAGTGAAAAAAGAGGCTGACGATGATCGACAGCCTCCCGTTATAATTTTACGTGTCTTTTACTGTAATTGGAAGTTGATAGGTACAGTGTAAGATACTCGAACCGGTTTACCTCTCTGTTTTCCGGGTTTCCATTTCGGCATGGCTTTTACCACACGAATGGCCTCTTTGTCCAGAGACGGGTCAACGGATCTTGCAACTTTCACGTCGCTAACACTACCGTCTTTCTCGATCACGAATTGTACGAATACTTTACCCTGAATGTTGTTTTCTTGCGCAATCATCGGGTATTTCACGTTCTTCGCGATCCATTTTTGTACGCTACCACCAGGGAATTGAGGCATATCTTCTACAACCTGGAAGATGTCGGCTTCTCCACTATCTTCACTTTCGCCATAATCAGCTCCGTCATAGTCGAAGTTGTAGTTATTCTTGTTCTCAACGTCAGCCTCAACGTCTTCGATTTCGAGTTCGTCGTCGATGTTAAGTTCGTCTTCCACGATCTCGATCAAGTCCGTTAATTTCGGGGCTGGGGGAGGTGGTGGGGGCGGTTTCATCATCTGTTGGGTAATTGGAATGATTTCCTCCTCAACTTGCTCTTCCTGGGTAATAACGAAACCCTCTTCTACTTTCGTGTTGGTCTTCCAGTTGAAAGCACAGAGTAGAAATCCTAGAGCAATAACAAAACCGATCTCAAGGAAAATGGTTTTCTTCCCTTCAAGATCTGCTTTAGGTGATTTTTTTACTTCCATGTTATTAGTTTGATATTATGGTACTGTTTTTTCTTACAAATTCCGTGGGTAAAAATAGTCAAATTCGTATTAAACCACAATATTTCTATCCTTTTTTTTGAAGAAAATGTTAAAACTAACTCTAAACTTCATTAAAATCTTCTTAAAGTGGTTTGTTGCATGATGAATTTCCTGTTTACAACTTTTGGGTCAAGGATAATTCGGAATGTTGTAAGGGTATAATTCGTTCCCGTTTCTGTGTTTTCATGTACTTTTGCCGGTGTCTCCTTGGTAAGTTGCCGATAAGTTACCGATAAGTTGCCGATACACGGCGGTGACTTGTTGCTGGTTTTGTGCTGATGTGTTGTCAGGATACAGGTGCGATGGGGCTGAGGGAACGGGGCGTGATGGTGGCGTTGCTTCGGGAGGCTGGCATGAAGTAAAAAAGGACAACCTTTGCAGGCTGTCCTTTTTCGGGATGTTCGTATTGTATGTAAATCACTGTATGTTTCTAGTTCAATTTGAATGTGATCGGGATCGTGAATCTAACTCTCACGGCTTTGTCCCGTTGCATTCCCGGTTTCCATTTCGGCATGGCTTTTACCACGCGGATAGCTTCTTGTGATAAATCCGGATCGGCAGACCGTACCACGTTGATGGAGGTGATACTTCCGTCTCTTTCAACAACAAATTCGACGAATACTTTACCTTCGATGCCCATTTCCGAACATCTGGCCGGATATCTTAAGTTTTTCCTAAGCCATTTATTTAAATCCCCGTTAAAATGAGGCATTTCTTCAACGATGAGGAATTCTCGATCTCCTTCTCCTGTTTCTTCTCCAAAATTCTCGTCATATATCCCATCCCAGTTCGTGTCTGTTCCGGTCAATGAACCTTTCGTGTTGTCGTTATCGTCAATAATTTCCAAATTGTCGTCCAGTTCCATTTCGTCCGGCACGATGTCGATAATATCTATCGGTTTCATGCTTGCCTTGGGAAGCGGTTGTGAAGCCTTCTGGGGAACAAATATCGGAAGTACTTCTTCTACCTCGGTCGGGTCAACCGGGATAATGATTTCTTTCGCTTCCTCCTGATAGTATTTTGTCTCAAAGGCAAAAAACACCATCGCTAACGCTACAACGAGCCCGATCTCGCGGAAAATAAACCGCTTGTTCTCAAGATCGGAACGGGATGTTTTCTTGGCTTCCATGACGTTTTTCTTTAAATGTTATTTAAACGTTAATTTGATGTTTCAAAAATAGAAGATAAAAACGAGATAAACAAGTTTTTTAACGAGAAATGTGAATATTTTCTTAAATTTTTTGTCGATTCATTTTAAAATAACGTTAAGAAGCCCGTGTTTATTAGGTTTTCTGGAATATTTATTTTAGAAGTAAGGACTATTATTTATAACTTTTCTACCTTCGCGATATGATAGAAGTGTTATTTATTCGGATACCGGGGGAGAAGGAACGAGAAAAACTATTCGCTCGTTTAAGGGATTTCGTGTCCGGGGAATGTTATGACGAAGCCCTCGGTTACAGGAGTAAGGAAGTTGGCCTTCGCCGGTTGTTGGGAGAGGCTTTGGTGGGTTTTGCTTTACGGAAATGCTGGGATTTATCATTAGGAAGTTACCGGATACTCCGGGGTGAAAAGGGTAAACCGTTTATTGTCGGTCGGGAGAATGTGTTTTTCAATCTCTCTCATTCGGGTGAATACGTGGTTTGCGCCGTGTCGGATCGGGAGGTCGGGGTTGATATCGAGAAACGGGCTAAGGCACGGATGGAGGTTGCCGGACGCTTTTTCCATGAACGGGAGGTACGGATGTTGAAGTCTTTGAGTGGAACAGGGCAAGATCAGTTGTTTTTTAATTACTGGTCGGTGAAAGAGAGTTTCCTGAAATATATAGGTACGGGGCTGACCCGCCCGTTGAATAGTTTTATCGTGACGTTCACGGGAGAACGAGTTTCCTTGTACGAGGGGGTAAACGAGTTGCCCTTGCATGTGAATGCTTGTCCGGTAGATGCGGGTTATGCTTGTTATGTTTGTGGTGAGTACGACGGGATGCCGGAGATTCGGGAAGTTACTTTTGAAGAGATCACCCGTTGTTAGGCAGGTGATCTCTTGGAGTGTGATTATTTCTTGATACGAGTTATCAGACCCTGCACGTAGTTCGCGTTATTCGGTTGAAGGTTATTGCTTATTTCTTGTAGGTACGTGCTGGCTTTTTCTATTTGTTGCTGGTTGGCGATTCGTTCGAAACCGGTGAGTTCACGTAGGACTGACATGCGATCGGCCTCGTCGGGGAGTTCTTTGTTTATGTTTTGGAGAACCTTGAGGATTTCGTTTGCCCGGTCTTTTTGTTCTTTGTTAATGATATAAAAGAAGAGCATGCGATATCTCAGTGGAAGGGCACTTTTGTAATGGTCTTTTTCAAATTGTTTCAAATCTGTCATTCGTTTGTCAAAGTCGATACCCATCATTTTGAGTACACGAAATTCTTCCGAGTAAACTGATATGATTTTGTTTTCAACCTCTTGCTGCCCGAGTTGTTTACAGAAGGCCGCCCGGTTTTCGACAAGGTATCGGAACAGAGGGGTGTCCACGTTGTTTACTTCTGTTTTGATCAAGGTCCAGTTCTCCGGTTCGCATAGTTTGTTCACGCCCAGTTGGATCATGGTTTCACTCATGACGGTTTGCAGGCGTTTTTTGTCGTGAATACGCAGGATATTGATGTATTTTTCTAAGAATGAATGATCCCGTGCTCCTGCGGAGTATTTTCTATTGGCTTCTGCCAATTCAATGGCATCTTTGACTTTTTGGACGAAGTCTTCTTTTGGGCTGGATACGGCTCCTCCATCCAGACGGCAGTATACTGTTCCGTCATGATTGAGTATCAGGTAAGTCGGGTATATTCGTACGTTGTATTTTTGAGCAATATCAATCCCGTCACCTTCTTCCATGTCTTTCATAATGCAGATGTAGTTACTGTTAAAATAGTCACCACATTCTTTTAACGGGAAGATGAATTTTACCATGTATTTGCATGGCCCGCAGGTTTTCGTGTAGCAATCGACGAATAGCTTTTTTCCTGTTGTTTGGGATTTGGCGAGGGCTTCTTTAAAAGTCAAGTCTTCAAAGTTTGTTCCTTCTTGGGCGAGACAATAACCTGCAAGGGAAAATAATAAACAAATTAAAAAGATGCGTTTCATAATTATTGTTTTAATGTATTTTGGATTAATGCTTTCATTTCTTTTCCGGGACCGGGGGCGAAGACCGTTACGATTTTTCCTTCTTTATCTATAATGAAATAACGAGGAACTCCATTTATATGGTATTCTGTTTCAAAATGGGAATTCGCAGATGGGGCCGAAATAAGATTCAACATTTCTGTCATGTTATTCTCTTTGATGGCTTTTAACCATTTGTTTTGGTCGCTTTTTCGATCAATAGAGATGGTCAGAAATAGGATATCTTTATATTGTTTGAATTCATCTTTTAATTGCATGAATTTGGGCATTTTTTCGATGCAGCTACAGCACCATGTAGCCCAAACGTCCACGATAATCACCTTTCCTCTGAAATCAGCGAATGAATAGGTTTTTCCATTTGTATCTTTCATTGAAGATAATGGTGCCGATTGACCTTTGCTTAAAGGTTCATATTGTGTGTATAGTTTTAGTATTTCTTGTTTTAACGGAGAATCTTCCACGTGTGATTCTATGGTAGGGCGTAATTCTGCAATTTCTTCCGGGCATCCATTGTTTCGGAAAAGAAATTTCATTTTTTCCAGATAAGTATCATGTAGTAGTTTATTGTTACTGGAAAAAATATCTTTTAATTTGGTATAGTCGTTGTGGTTGAGAGGTCTTGCGAGGAATTGTGTGGAAATGGAAATCCCGTCTCTTGCAGCATCGAAAGTTTCTCCTTTTTTTAAGGCTTGAATCATATAATAATAATCTGTCCATTGGCCGGGAGAGTTTTGTTGCATGAATGCGACTACTGTAGGGTCGTTTAACTCGATGGTAGGTATTTGGCGAAGTAAAGGTTTTATATCTTCTTTTTCTCCATTATTTTGTGTGATGTATTCTCCACTTTTTAGAATCATGAAGCAATTATTTTGAATGGTTAATGGGATATTTTTTTTGTCCATTCGTTTTATATTATCATGATAGGTTGTTGTAATATCTTTGGCAGAGGAAAATTCTTTCGACCATTTTTGTTTGAGATATTGATAAATATTTCCCTCTTGTGCGAAAAGGGGAAAATAGAGAAGCTGTAGAAATATGAGAATTCTTATTTTCATGTTTTAAGATATGAAAAATGTATAAGGGAATAAAGTGTCAAAAGTCTATAAAAAACTTTTGACACTGTTTTAGTTATAACGTTTATTCTTGAGGACCTTTGGCTATCCCTTCAAGATCAATACCATAGTTATTTTTCATATGATTTGTTACAATCTCATATCTTTGATTAATAAGCGGATAGGTTGTTGGAGAATACTTCGTTTGAAATTCTGTTTTCGTATAGAACATAGCGGCTCTTACATAACTGAGGAAATCCCGATATGGATAAGCTTCTTGTTCCCAACTTGGATTTGTGTATTCGCTTGTACCAGAGGGAACTTTTTCCCCATTTTTAAAGCCTCGGTAGATAATCTTAATAAAACCTCTAGTCATATAGTAATTTGGATTATCTTTTTGATTATCTGCGTTAACAATTGGGGTTGTATAGTCGATTCCATTTTTAAAGTCGTTTGGTTCAGTGATAATTCCATTTTGTAAGGCAGCTTCGATCATTAGATAAAGGAATACTGCACGTCTGATTTTAAGCGATTGTTGATTCGGATTAGTTATTTCACTATTTGTAAAACTGATAGCCCAGTAATCAAAACCGTCTGTTTTTAATTCCACAAAATTTGGATTCCCAGTTCCCGTGCCAGTACCCGTACCTGTTCCCGTGCCTGTTCCCGTACCAGTACCCGTGCCTGTTCCCGTACCACTATCATCTGGATCTTCTCCCGGCAATAATCCCCTTAAATTATCAAGCATATATATTTTTACAGGTAATACGGTTTTTGCAATTTCGGGAGACACGTAATTGAGAACATGGCTCTTGAGAAAATTGAGATAATATGGTACTTGTTCATCCGTGAGGTCGTTGCCGTAATATAATTTACCTGTTCCTAATGAGGTCCATTTACGATTAAGATCTTGCGCACTAACATCTTTGTATATTAAGTACACGCCATAAATGTTATGAATTTCTTCAATCTCTTTATCCCATGAATTATTTCCCTGTGGAAATTCAAATCGAAGAACAGAGTAGTTACCGGAAGGTGTCATGTCATTTTCATGATAACAGCCTGTTATCATGAAAATGCAACTTAATGCGATTATAAATAGTTTCTGTTTCATGGTAATTGTTTTAATTAGAGGTTAAACTACCGTTGCGAGGAGAGGGTGCCAGTGGGTTTTGTTCCACTAGGTTATTTAATTCCAATGCGTCTGGGGGTAAAGGTAGGGTGTACCCAGGATCATTTTCTTGTAATGTGTAAACGATCGTGGATGTTGCATCCGGGAACCACGTGTGTTTCATCTCTTTCATTCCCCAACGGCGTAAATCAAACCACCGGTGATCTTCAAAACATAATTCTCGACGTCGTTCGTCATGTATAAACGTAATTAATTCATCTGGATCAGAAATGTTTTTTTCCTGATAATCTGAAGGGAATCGGTATGTTCGAAGTTCATTTAGTAAACGTAGAGCTTCTGTTCCTGCATTTGCATTCCCAGACTTGTTTAACATGGCATTTGCTTCACAGAAATTCAAATAAGCCTCTGACAAGCGAAAACTTCTACTGAAAATACCAGTCCCTGCCGTTGGTTGATAATATCTGGAAGAACTTACATTCACTTTTCCGAATGCAGAAGGCATTGCTTCCACTTCATTGTTTGCGTTCGTGATTTCATACGAACTACGAATGATGTAACGATCTTTACGTAGGTCTCCTGCTGTTTCATCAAAACTTTTCATCAGTTCCTCCGAGGCTCTGAAAAACGGACGTCCTTCTTTTCCCGCACTTATATTGTAGACATAATGAGTAACGTCGTTCATGCTCCCGTATACCCAGATCACTTCGGTAGAGTTGGTGTAGGAGTGGTAGTTTATATAAGAGGGAGAGTCGGGATTGAAGTCAATTGTTTTTAGATCCAAAAGACGGAAATTCTCGTTCTGGATAACATTATTGGCATAAGTAGCAGCTTTTTCCCATTGTTCCATGTATAAGTAAACTCTGGAAAGGAGTAGTTGTACCATGGGAAGGCTTGTTCTCCAATTTGCTTGCCATTGTTGGTCTGTGGGTAATGATTGATATAAGCGTTCTGCTTCCAGAAGGTCATCTAATATTTGTGAATAAACTTCTTCTACTGTATTTCTTTTTAATTCGGATTCTTCAATTCCACTGTTTAATTTTAGAGGAACTCCTAATGCCATTTTATTGCTATTATAGGGTGCTCCGAAAATATTGACCAAGTTGAAGTAAAAGTAGCCACGAAGAGCTAATGCTTGAGCCTTTACGGAATTAATCGTGTTTACATCATCATTTATATCAACAATGTAATCCAGAACGGCATTGGCTCCCAGTATTAAAGTGTAATAGCTTTTGTAAATATTAAATGTTGTTACCCCGGCAGTTTCCATGACCTCGTACATGTTCGATTGCCAAGAATAAGGAGCCCACCAAGCATTAGCGTCTGTACCGGTATTTAATTCTTGATAAGGAGCAGAAGTAACATCGTCATCTAATAGATAAAGGAAAATGTTTAATCCCGAGATATCACTACGAGGGTAAGCTTCTCCCAGTAGAAGTTCATTCATTGAGTTAGCATCCTTGGGTACAAATTCACTCTTGGATTTGGGTTCCAGAAAATCTCCGCACCCTCCCAGAATCAAGCTGATAATAAAGATAAATATGATTTGTTGTTTCATAATGATTTTTTTTAAAATCCGACACTTAAACCGAACGAGAATATCTTGGGCATAACACTATCTCCCAATTCTGGGTCAAAACCATTAAAACGGCTACTACCTATAACAAACGGGTTATTCACGTTTGCGCTGATAGAACAATTGGTCGCCCCGAATTTGGAACATATCTGAGCGGGAATATTCCAGGATAGAGAGATTTGCGTGCAACGTAAAAAAGAAGCATTAACAACCATGGCATCAGAGTTTCCCCACATAGCATAGATGGAATTTGATGACGTTCCGTCCGGGAGTTTTATGTTGTATACATCTTCGACGGATGTGTATAAGGCCGGATAAATCGTGTGTTTCTCGTCTCCCGGTTTTTGCCACCGTTTTAATAGGTCCTTCGATAAATTGTAAAAAGGAGTGGGCAATTTCCCGTAATTGAAATTCTGATAAGGATTGGGGAGGCGTTTTTTGGCTCCGAGTAACACGGAAAAGTTTACTCCTAATGATAAACTTTTGTAACGGATACGTGTATTAATACCTCCGGTGAAATAAGGATCTTTTTGACCGGAATATACCAGAAATGTAGTGGGATCAATGTCCGGATCTGCTTCTTCGAAATCAATCAGATTGAATGTCGGGTAGCCTGTTTCCGGGTCTAGACCGGCAAAAGAATATGACCAAAATGCACTAAGCGGGTAACCTTTTTTTAAGAAACGATCACTGCTACCCGAGATGAAATCACTTTTGGTTATTTTATCAGCTTTGGTTCGAATGTCATCATTTTGAGTTTTATTCCAGTTTTTAGAGGCATTGAAACCGATCGTCCATGCGAAATCTTTTCTTTGGTAGGGAGTGATATTCATGGAGTATTCTAACCCGTGATTATGGATACGTCCCCCGTTCAGTCTCATGGTGTTCATACCGTATTCTTGGGCTATGTCTTGGTTGATAATGGCATTTGAACGTCTACCGTAATATTCCAGACTCATGGTTATGCCATTAAATAATTGTAGATCCAAGCCCAAGTTCCAAGTTTTTGTCCGTTCCCATTTTAATAGAGGGTTAGGTAGGCTCGATATGGTTAAATAGTATTCATTATAACCGGACAGAATTCCTTGGTATTGGGTGATAAGGTCCGGACTTACAGAGGTCACAACATTTCCTTGAACCCCATACGTGGCGCGTATATTCAGTTGATTGAGCCAGGAAAGATGAGCTTTAACGAATTCTTCTTCTGCCATTCTCCAGGATACGCCCAAAGAATAAGTCGGGTCGAATTGTTTATTGGCATCTTGTCCGAATCGGTTTGATGCATCCGATCTAATATTAGCGTTGAACACGTAGCGATCTTTCAGGGAGTAGGCGAATGTGGCGAAAAATGATACGTAGTTGTTTGTAATCGTTGTGTTTTTCCAACCTCCTTGGTATAATTTATCTAATGCTCCCCAAGAAATGGGAACGGTTCCGCCAACAGGTGTTACTTCTGTCGGACGCGTAGGGCTGACTAAGATCTCACCTCTTTCGGGTACATATCCCCAAACCGTGTTCGTGTTATTTTTATTGTCTTCGGAGCGTATCTCCATACCAGCCATTGCGTTAATTCGATGAATTTCGTTGATGGTTTTGGAGAAAACGACTTTGTGTTGCATATTGTAGGAAGTATTACTTGTTGCATTGGTTGCCAATTCTCCTCCGAATGGTAATAAAGCAGCCTTGAATTTGGCAGAACCGGAAGTTTCCGAGCCATAGGCGTAACCGCGATAGTTTTGCTCGATATAAGAAGTCTTTTCTCCCGCAAATGATTCTGAATTATTTATGCTGTATGCTATACTCCCAACGAATTGGTATTTTAGCCAATCCGTGATACTCCAATCCGCGTTGACTGATACGTTAAAGTTCTTGGAGTTGTTTTTAGAGTAGCTGTTTTCCATTTCGTTCAGGATATTGTATCCGTATTCGAGTTGTCCGGTTCTGTTTAACTGATAATTGTAATATTGTTTATAAAATACATATTCCCCGTTTTCATCGTAAGCGGGAATAGCCCGGCTTGTCTGGGTTGCATAACTTTCAGGGGTAACTCCCGGCCCATATCCTTTCCTGTCATTGAAAGAACCGCTCAGGTTAAATGTAATTAGCAGAGATTTTGTGAATTGAGTGCTGACATTCAAACGAGAGGTGAATTGTGTCATGTCATCCCCTTTTTGAGTGCCATGGTTTGACGAGTAACCGAACGAAGCGTTGTATGTTACTTTTTGAGTACCTCCGGAGATACTTAGGTTGTGATTATGGCTGAAAGAATTCCGGCACAAAATATCGAACCAATCCGTATTACATGTTTCCAGTCTTTCCATTTGTTTCATGAAGTCATTTTCGTTGATTAGCCGGTTGTTGTACATGGCCATCAATCCTTCGTAAGTATATATTTGTGGAAGAGGATCCGATTGGTACCTGACTCCCGCATCATAAGCTTCTTTGCTGAATTGAATTCGTTCTTTAGAATTCATGTAATTGAACATTCCGTAATTCGGGCGGGTTCTAAATGAAAAATTGGTAGAATAACGGATGCTTGTTCTCTCTGCACTTCCTTTCTTCGTTGTAATTACGATTACCCCGTTAGAAGCTTTTGATCCATAAATTGCAGTGGCAGAGGCATCTTTTAAGACCGTGATGGTTTCAATATCGGACGGGTTTAACCATGATATCTGATTCCCGATTAAATTTCTCATATCTTCCGTGACGGCAGAACTGGCATCTATCGGAAGCGGGTCTGGTTGGATAATACCGTCTACAACCCATAGCGGGTCCGTGTTTCCGAGAATTGTCGATGTCCCCCGGATGGTGATTTTGGGAGTACTCCCGATACGAGAAGAGGAGTTGATAACAACCATTCCCGGGATTTTTCCTTGTAGCATCTGGTCGATGGAGTTATACGCCGGCATCATAATGTCTTCTGCTTTCACCGTGGTGTATGCCCCAACCATATCTTTACGGGGAAGACTGCTGTATCCGGTTGATACGACGGTTACTTCTTCCAGTTGGGAAGCATCTGTCTTCATGGTAATTTTTAGCGGTTTATCATCCGTGCATTTTATCACTTGGGTTTGCATTCCAACAAAAGAGAATATCAGGGAGTTTTCATTTTGACTGGGTAACGTGATGCTGAAATTTCCCTTTGCATCCGTGGAAACACCCATGGAAGTTCCTCGAATAAGTACCGTTACTCCGGGAAGAGTTCCTCCATTCTCATCAAATACGGTTCCCTTGATGGTTCTTTTTGTCTGTGGTTCTTCCGGTTGCTCTTTGACCACGACAACTCCTTCAACCATGGAATAAGCTAAGTTGAAATGTTTCAATACAATGTCGATAGCTTGTTTTGTAGGGATATTTTTGACAATGAGGTCTTTACACCTTTTGTCTTTCACCTTTTCCAGGTTGTACATGAATTTTACTCCGGTCTGTTTGCGGAACTCGTTAATGACCTCCACGAAAGAAGCATCTTTGTAGTTCAGGTTTACTGTACTATTTTGTGCATGTATTGTGCTATTGCACAATAATGAAACGGATAAGAATAGAAAACTAACAAAAATGTGCGCTGTTCTTTTCTTTTTTTTCATAATGTTATTAATTGAGTTTGTATAATTGTTGAAACCATTTGTAGTTTCTTACATTCCAATAATTAAATTCTTCCCTTGAACTTCTATTTTCACATCCGAACTTTTCTCGAACATCTCGATGAACGTACCTATATTTTTGAAGCGACTCAAATCACCGGAGAAGTGTAGATTTTTAGCTCTTTCATGCGTGTAGAAAACATGGATGTCATACCATCTTTCGAGTTGATACATAATGTCTTCCAGTCTCATTTCTTGGAATAAAAACATACCGTTTTTCCAAGAGGTGGCATATTGCGTGTCTACTGTCTTTATTTCTGTTTGTCCCTTAGTTTTTATGATAATCTGTTGGCTAGGGGTCAGGATAAGTTGTTGGCCATCAGGTAAGCAATAGGCAATTTTCCCGTTAATAAGCGTGGTCACGCTTTCCCGGCTTTCCGGGTAATTGTTCACGTTGAATTCTGTTCCAAGAACGCGAATATTACCTTTATTGGTTTTTACGATAAAAGGAGTATTCGTGTGGTTTACCTCAAAATATGCTTCTCCGGATATAGTAACTTCCCGGACCGAGTCTACGAAATTGACGGGATATTCTAGCCGGGAATCGGAATTTAGCCATACTTTTGTTCCGTCGGATAATGTCAGGAAAAATTCTCCGCCCCGTGGAACTACTAATGTGTTGTAGATGATTCCCGACGGGACTTGGGATGATGGGTTATAATGTAAACCTGTTGTGTCGATTTGAATTATGGTCTCGTTTTGCCTTATAATTTGCCCGGAATCCCGGTTTAATTTTACTTTCCGTCCATCGTGCGTGATTAATAATGCTTGTTGTTTTCCGGGATGTATATCGGCAAAATATGTTTCATTATAATATTGGGGGGTATGCTGTTTTTGCCAAATATACAAGAGGGTACCCGAGCCGATTACAAGCAAAAGAATGCAGGCAACCTTGAGATAGGAGGATATAATTGCTTTTTTCGGGGGAACAATATTTTTGTGGTATGCTTTTAGATAGTCAAACCGTTCTTGTTCCTCTATTTTTTTGTGAAGATACTGGCTGTCTGATAATTTTTGAGCAATATCTTTCAGGCGAGAATCCTCGTGTGGGACTTTTTCCTCCCTGTTTAGGATTTGTCGAAATAGCCATTCGGACTTATCAAATAAAGAGTTCCATTTCATGATATAATCTTTTGTTATCGATTATATCCCAAAAGTGATTTGGCGGGTGACAGTAAATATGAAAATTATTTACTATTCCGGGTTATTTCAAGATTTCCAGTAACAATAGCAGGCTGAAATATTGTTTCAGGTTTTCTTTTAAAAACGAGTATGCTCTTTTTTTCTGGGTTTTGACCGTGTTGATACTTATTCCCAGTTGTAAGGCAATTTCTTGAACAGAGAATCCTTCGAGGCTTAATTGTAATATCGTTTTACGTTGATCGGGAAGAAGAGCTATTGCAGCCCGTAGTTTACGGATTACGTCTTCTTCTGCGGCCATGTAAAAGATGTCGTCCTCGGCCTCCGATTGTGTTGAACTCCATTCTGATTTTCGTTTGTCTTCAACTTTTTTATCCCGGATGTATTTTAATGTATTATTATAAACGGATTTGTATAGATAAGAAGATAATATTTTAATGTCCTGGAAATACAAATCCGATTTCCAGATCATAATCAAACATTCTTGAACAATGTCTTCAGCGACACTTGTTTCGTTTATGATCGAAGAAGAGTAATTGCATAATGCTCCATAATAAAAACGATATAATTCTTTCCATGCACGGGGATCTTTATTATTTATTCCTTGTATGAATTTATCGAGTTTTATCATGATGGTGGTGGCTTTTAATTGTAAAAAAGCAAAAAACAGTTGAAATAACAAAGTACAATCACGTAAATGATTGTACTTTTATGATTTCTCCCTGTTTTTTAAAGTTGTTCTGTCAGATACTTTTCCAGTTTTCCGGAAGATGCGTTAGGAAGATGTGACTCCACGATTTTTCCGTCTGGGGCAATTAATATAAATTGATGTATTGTTCCGGAGCTATAATGATATTTTTTCAGGAATTCTTTTTCATTTTTTAGGAAAAGGTGTTTTCCTGTTTGGATATCTTGGTTTCTGATCGCTTTCTTCCATTCGTCTGGTTTCGGTTCAATGGATAAATTTATCAATTGAATATTTTTTTCTTTAAATAGTGGGTTTAGTTTTTTCAGATGAGAGAATTCAACAATACAGGGGTAGACGTTTTGCCAAAGATAGAGACAGACGTATTGGTGCTTGAAGTCCTTTAGCGAGAATGCTTTGCCCGTAGAATCTTGGGCATGAAAATCTATCGCCCTGTTACCCGGGGCAATTTTGACCCAACTGTCATAAATTTGTTCGTAACGGGATAAAAGTTTCTTGTCCGTAAGTTTTTCACGAGTGAATTTATTTAGTTCATTGATTTGTTTTATTCCGTTATTTTGCACGTATTCATTTGCCCAAAGGGAAATAAATCCTTGTTTCACATCTTCTTGTTTGAAATTTTGGTCAAGATAGTACATTTGTTCCAAAATATTCTCGTAGTATGTTGTCGAAATTTCTTTCTTTTGGAAGGCGAGAGTGGCGCAAGATCGGGAGACAAATGTCTTGTATTCGTTTAAATTCAAGTAATCTTTGTCTTCTTCAATCCAATTTTTGATTGTTGTGTAATAATCATCTCTGATTTTTTCTAGGTCTTCCTCGCCATGAACTTTAGGATAATTTAGAAGGGCCGGGGCAAATAAGTATTTTATACGGGCTCGTTCTAATTTTATGAATTTCTCACTTTCGTTTTTTAACGTGTTTTCGCAGCTATCCAATAGAAGATAATTCTCTGTTATTTTTTCTTTTAATGCGGACTCGAATTCGGGGAATTGTAGGGAATAGATGTTACGATTGTAAGGTATTATTTTTTGACGGGACAGGTATTCGGTGATTCCTGGGTGATCTCCGGTAATTTCTAAAGATTCTTTCATACTTTTTCCGTCAAATGTAAGGTGGATATTGTCTCCCTGTTCTGCGTAAATTTGTTTACGTTCACTAAATCCGTTATGTAGGGTTATATATGCGGCATCCATATTATTTATGACATATTCACCGTGTTTATTCGAGTCGAAATTAACGAGTTGAAGATTATAGTCCGTTGTCGATATTGCCAGACCGATCGACGGTAATTCCTGAACGTCAATGGAAATCTTTATACTGTCTTTCGAAGAAGGTGGGGTAGCACAGGAAACTAGTGCGAATAACAAAATCGTTAAGTAGCATTTCATATTTTGGGTATTAATTAAAATGATTTATTCAATATACTAATCCCAAAAAATGGTCAAGGGTGACAGGGATGAGAAAATATTTTTTAATTGGGAATTTGCAATTGTTCGTCAGAGATATATTCTCTCTGGCGAACAATTCTTCAATTAAAATACCACAAGGGGTATCTTGTTTGCGGGTTATAATAATTGATGTTTGTATAGGTATTCGGCAATTTGCACGGCATTCGTGGCAGCTCCTTTGCGTAGGTTGTCGGAAACGACCCAGAAGTTCAGGCTGTTGGGTTGAGAGAAATCCCGGCGGATGCGTCCCACGAATACCTCGTCTTTCTCGTTGGCGGTGATTGCCATCGGGTAAAGGTTTTGAGAGGGATCGTCCTGCACGATGATACCTTCGGAGTGTGCCAACAAATCACGAAGTTCGTCCAGATCATAGTCCTGTTTGAATTCGAGGTTGACGCTCTCGGAGTGGCCTCCCATGACGGGAACCCGGACGGCTGTCGCGGTAACCTTGATCGTGTCGTCATTCAATATTTTGCACGTCTCGTTGACGAGTTTCATTTCTTCTTTGGTGTACCCGTTGTCGGTGAACGAGTCACAGTGAGGCAGGCAATTGCGGTCGATCTGGTGGGCGTATGCTTTCTTGACTTCTTTTCCTTCCCGTTCGCTTTCCAGTTGGTTGATTCCTTTCAGGCCGCTACCCGTCACGGATTGATAGGTGGACACGACTACCCGTTTGATGCCGTACTTCCTGTGAAGGGGGGCCATGACTACCAGCATTTGTATGGTGGAACAGTTCGGGTTGGCGATGATCTTGTCCTCCTTGGTTAATGTATGGGCGTTGATCTCGGGGATCACGAGTTTCTTGGTCGGGTCCATTCTCCACGCGGAAGAGTTATCGACCACGGTCGTTCCGGCCGCGGCGAACTTGGGGGCCCATTCTAACGAGGTGTCTCCCCCGGCCGAGAAAATAGCAAGTTGCGGTTTCATGTTGATAGCGTCCTGCATGCCCATGACTTTATAGTTTTTCCCCTTGAAGGTAATTTCTTTACCTACCGAACGCTCGCTGGCTACCGGTATTAACTCTGTTACCGGGAAGTTTCTTTCTTCCAGAATCTGCAACATTTTTCTTCCAACTAATCCTGTTGCTCCTACTACTGCTACTTTCATTGTGTGTAATTTGATTTGATGATTTGATGCCTTGTCGGTCATCCTTAGTATAAGTTAGTTGCTATGATTAACGGCTCAAAAATAGTGAATAAGCCTTGTTTGAACAATAGGGTGGGGGGATTTTTTCAACAATCACGTGTAATGTTAAATATTAAACAATTGAAGTCCATAAGGTCTATAAGGTCTATAAAGTCTGTGGACTCCTGCGGGGCGCTTTGTTTACGGCTGCTATGCTGCCGTATCTCAGAATCTGAAATCGTAAAATCACTCTATTGCGTGGTCCATTCCCCGTCGTTCGATCATTTCTTTATCCAGTTTTTTCAACCCTACTTCATAGTAGTTTACCGGTTGGTCGTGGTCACCGAGGTACATGCGCGGGCGGCGCACGAAGCCGGGGTTGACGAGCGAGTAGGTAGAGTCGAAATAAGGCGTGTTGATTTCGGCCATGTTCAGTAAGGTGTGGAATATGGAGGCGTTCGAGGAGATCGGGGCGCTGCTGTTGTAGCGTGCGATCTCGTAGAGGGCGGGTTTTGCCTCGATATAGTTATCCGAGAACCACATGAGGAACGGGATATGTATCTGGTAGTAGGTCGGGATCGGGGAGGCATGCAGGAATCGTTTCCGGCTGTCGTCCAAGAGGTCTTCCCCGTGATCCGGCGAGTAAATCATGGTCGCGTCCGCCTCGGAATTCTTCAGGATACCGATGAGGTTATGTAGGAAGTAATCCGTGTAAAGGATGCTGTTGTCGTAAGCGTTTATAAGTTGATCTTTATTCTTGTATTCCACTTCCGTGGCGTTGGCCGGTTGGTAGTGGGCGAATTCTTCGGGATAACGTTCCTTGTAGTTGAAGTGTGACCCGTAGGAGTGGAACACGATGAACAGGTTGTCGCTCAGTGAATCCACGTAGTGCTGCATTAGCGGGAGCATTTCCCCGTCGTATTTGTTTATCGTGACCAATCCCCCGTCTTCTTGCGGGCGCACGTTGATATGAATGTCCGCTTCGGCGGCAAAGTAATCGGTGAACGAGCGATTGGGTGTCTGGTTAGACAGGAATATCGTCTTGAACCCGGCTTCCTTGAAAGCGGTCACGATGCTTTTGTGCGTGTACAGGTACTCGTAGTGACAGGCGTCGGCGGCTGACAGGATGAGGGGGACGCTTTTGTGCGTCGTGTTCGATTGGGTTAGGGCGTCTTTGTACAATACCAGGTTGGTTTCCGTTTTGAGTAACGGGTTTGTTTCCCGCTGGTATCCCCACAGGTTCCAGTTTCCGGCTCTTCCGGCTTCCCCGATGACTAGCACGTAGATCTCGCGACGCTGGTGAACGGAGTCACGGGTGGCGTGGAACACGAAGTCTTTGGACGTGACGGGGTAGTTCATGCTGCGATTCCATTTCACGCAGGCGTAGTAGAAGTTGTACATCACGTTTGCCGGGTAGATGTCTACTTTTACCTCGTAGGAGTTATCCCTGTGCTTCTCGTAGGCCACGAGTCCCGAACCGATGATGAAGAGGATGATACCCCACGTGATCATGTGTTTGCGGAATACCGGGGTGCGTTTCACTTTGTGATGCACGGCGATGGACGCTAGCACGATAACCGGTATGTAGAGAACGCACACGATGATGATGGAGGGCCATATATTTCCCAGCAGTTCACCGGCCTCGGAGGCGTTGGTGGTCGGGAGGTTGAGGAACATGTCGACAGCGATGACCGATTCCCCGAAAAGGTAGAATAGTACGAGTTGGAAAGCGTGGAGGATGAGTACCGGGATCAATATCAACTGCATGAGTCCCGCCCGTTTGAACAGCGAGAACACGATCATGTAGATGCTTAACGGGACGAGAATCAGGATGATTTTGCCCAGCCCGGAAAGCGGTTCCGTGAAGATCAGGCAGAAGTTGGGGACCAGGTTCAACACGATAAAGAGCCAAAACAAGAGTCTTGGCCGTTTAACGAAGTTGACGATACCCCTAGAAAGCCTCGTTAATACTGAAGTAGAATGCGCTGACGCCTTTGCCGAATCCATAGTCTAATCTTACGTTTACTCTGTTTTTAAATTCCCAACGATAACCTATCCCGTACGTGGGTAAGGTTTGTTTCCACTTGAACTTATCCATGTCCGGGAACACGTTCCCGGCGCCACCCCACGCGGCGATCCCGTGGCGGTTATATATTTTCTGGCGATACTCTACCTGGAATTGAATCAAGTCGTTATCCCTGAATCGTCCCTCGTAGTATCCCCGCATGCTGTTCGATCCTCCCATGAGGGCGACCATGCTCCACGGGGTATCCCCGTAATTGAATATACCTTGTATTTGCGAGGCGAGGATGGCTCCTTTCCATATTTTCCGGTAATACCGGAAGTCGATGCTCGTGCGTTTGAAGTCGTTGTCATTTCCCAGGAAACCAGGGAAGAATTGTTGCTCGAACTGGGCGAAGAATCCTTTCGACGGGTTCGGGATAAAGTCGCGGGAGTCGTACGAGATCACGAGCCCGGGTCCGAACGAGGCGACGTTTTTCTTCTGGCCGTCGAGGAACGAAATGTCATCGAAGTCTTTCACCGAGACATTGCGGAACATGGCGTTTGCCCCGGCGTAGAGGTTCGGCGCGAGTCGCCACAGGAATTCCAGTTTTACCTGTTGTTCCAGGCGCTTGTAGTCGGTGTAGTGATCCTCGTCTTTCGCGTTCTCGTAGCCGATACCCCAGTACTGGCTGGGGAACGAGAAAAAGTACATGTTGAGGTTCAGCCGGAAGCGGTCTTGCGGGAAGATCGTGTTGCCCCGGATGCCTAGCAGGTAGAACCCCGTGGTGGTGATGTCCCCGTAAAGGGATATGTTTGACGGGGAGATGGATTTGTCCTCGCGGTCGATGCGGAACAAGCCGGATGCCACGATGCCCAGTCCCAGTTTCGTGTCACTCGAAAAGTGCGGTCCCCCGATGACGGAGAAGTCGAATTTCTTCTCTTCTTTTACCTTGTTCGATTGCTGGAAGTAGCGGTAAAAGCGGTGGAAGAATCCGTTTTTCAACGTGTCGGTTGTATTCAACGAGTCTCTTACCATGAGATTGCCTGCGGTGGTATCCTTGAACGGGATCAATAATAGTAAGCATAACGACAAGGCACGTGTTATTCGCTGAATCATATAATTAGTTTGTATAAATGTTTATAAATATTCAATCATTGCGAGAATATTGTACGCAATATCTATGCCAATTGTTTCCCCGGCCGGATAATCATTAGCGAGAAGTAGGGGTAATTCCTTTCAATAATCCCGTTGTAGGCGGTAAGGTGTAATTCTTCCGGGGTGCCGACATTCTCGTAATAGTGGTACTCGTGGCGCGGGTTGTCGCGCATGAAACGGTGAATCTCTCCCGTGCATTGCGATAGTTTCATGATGACAACGACGTGGTTGGTGGAGAGTAGTTCGTGTAGTTCCCCGTTCGTGGTGATGCCGGGCAAGACGACGAGTTTTTCTTCCTGTTTCACGATGTGAAGGCCCGATAGGGCTCCCGCGGCGATAAAGGCCGGAACCCCGGCGATGGTGGTCACGGGAAGGTGCATGGCCGCGAGCTTGTCGAACATGTAGTTCACGGAGGAATAAAACCCAGAGTCGCCTTCCGCCACGATGGCAACGGTGAGGTTGTTGTTCACGTGACGGTCGATTTCTTCGCAGATGTTGTCATACACCCGGTTGGCTTCGGTGCGGTCTTTTGACATGGGCACCTGGAACAGTTGTACCCGGTTGATGTCCAGCGGGAGTGCTTGTAGGATATCCCGTGCGCGGGATTTGGCCGGTGTGCCGGGACAATAGATGATATCTGCCTCTTGCAAGGCTTTCAGCGCCTTGATCGTGATTAATTCCGGGTCTCCCGGGCCTAGTGATACTCCGAATATTTTGCTTTTCATGATAATTAGTTTGTAAAGTTTGTAAGGTTTATAAGGTTTATAAAGTTGATGGACCCCTGCGGGGCGCTTTATTCACGGCAGCATCTGCTGCCGATAAACCTTGTCCGGAGGACTCCCGTAACTTTATGGACTTTATAAACTTTATAAACCTTATGAACTTTCTTGGACTTTTTTCCACCGCAAAAGTCGTGAAAAAAGGAATAGGCTCAAAATAATATTTATATATTTGCATGCGTCTTGGTGCTTCCACGTTGGAAGAAAAGGGAATCCGGTGAAATTCCGGGGCTGTCCCCGCAGCTGTAAAGTCGTTTCCTGCCCGTGAGGGTGGATCTTTTCGTTAAACCACTGGGTAATTCCGGGAAGGTGAAAAGATGACAAGCCAGAAAACCTGCCAGATGATGCGAAAAATTAATACTTTCGGAGGAAAAGAAATGAATGGATTAGTACGTGTTTTATGTCTTTCATGTGTTTGCGGTGTTCTCTTCTGTTGTAAATCGACGCCACGCAAGCAATCGTCCAGGGAGCAAGCCGTGAACGTGACGGGTGATTCTGTCGCCCAAGTTCGGATCAAGTACGCGAAGGGTTTCTGGTTGGAAAATCATGACGGGTATTCCGTCCTGAATATCAAGGACCCGCAGGAGAGTAGTCACACGCGTTATCAATACGCCTTGATCCCGCGGGGGGCGGGGGTGAAAACCCCGGAGGGAATGCCCGTGGTGCAGTTGCCCGTGAGGAGTGCCGTTTGCATGACTTCTTTGCAGTTATCTAATTTTATCAAGTTGGGGGCTACCGATCGGGTGGTGGGGATCACGAGTACCCGTTTCCTGTTTAACGAGACGATGCAACGACAGGTGGACGAGGGGAAAACCCGCAAGATCGGGATCGAGGGGAATTTCGATAACGAGGTGATCATGAGTCTCAATCCCGACCTGATGTTTATCTCGCCGTTCAAGCGGGGGGGGTATGATGCTGTCAAGGATATCGGTATCCCGCTGGTGCCTCACCTGGGTTACAAGGAAATGACGCCGCTCGGGCAGGCGGAGTGGATCAAGTTCGTGGGGCTTTTGCTGGGCATGGAGGACGTGGCGAACCGGGAATTCGAGCGTATCGAGCAGCGTTACAATTCGTTAAAGTCGATGGTGGGCGAGGTGAAGCGTCGGCCCGTGGTTTTTAGCGGTGAGTTGAGGGGTGGCGTGTGGTATGCCGTGGGGGGCAAGAGTTTCTTGGCACAGCTTTTCCATGACGCGGGGGCGGATTATTTCCTGAAGGATGATCCTCGTTCCGGCGGGGTAACGCTGGATTTCGAGACGGTGTACAACCAGGCGGAAAGTGCCGATTACTGGCGTATTGCCAACAGTTTCGCGGGTGAGTATTGCTATGATGCCTTGAAGGCGCAGGACGAGCGTTACGCGGACTTCAAGGCTTTCCGGGAGAAGCACGTGATTTACTGTAACATGCGCGAGAAGCCGTTTTACGAGAGTATGCCTGCCGAGCCGGAGACGGTGTTGGCGGATATGATACGGGTTTTCCACCCGGAGATTCTTCCCGATCACGAGCCGGTGTATTATGATATCTTAAAGAAATAGGATGATGAGAAGGGGGAAATACTCGTTGCTGGTTTTGTTGATCACGTGTTCGATTGTCGTGTTCCTGTTGTTGAATTTGTTGCTGGGGTCGGTGTCAATCCCGTTCGCTTCCGTCTGGAACATCCTGACGGGGGGCGGGGACGATGATCCGGTGGCCTGGCAGAATATTATATTGAAGTCCCGTTTGCCGCAGGCCTTGACGGCGCTGGTGGCCGGGGCGGGGTTGTCGATCAGCGGTTTGCAGATGCAGACGATTTTCCGCAACCCGCTGGCGGGACCTTCCGTGCTGGGAATTAGCTCGGGGGCGAGTCTAGGGGTGGCGTTCGTGGTGCTGTTGTCCGGCAAGCTCGGTGGCGTGGCGTTGAGTCGTCTCGGTTTTATCGGGGAAGTGGCGTTGTCGGTGGCCGCTATCGTGGGGGCATTGTCGGTGATGGGGCTGATCGTGCTGGCTTCCCGGAAGGTCGCGGGGAGCGTGACATTGTTGATTATCGGGGTGATGATCGGTTATATCGCTAACGCGGTGATCGGGGTGTTGAAGTTTTTCAGCGTGGAGGAGGATATCAAGGCTTACGTGATTTGGGGACTGGGGAGTTTCGCCAGGGTGTCGGGCAACCAGATGATGTTGTTCGTGACGATCATGGCGGTGATTATCCCGTTGTCATTCCTGTTGATCAAGTCGTTGAACCTGTTGATGCTGGGGGACGGTTACGCCCGTAATCTGGGATTGAATATCAATCGTGCCCGCGTGTGGGTGATTACCTGCGCCGGGGTGCTGACGGCTATCGTGACGGCGTATTGCGGCCCGATCATTTTCCTCGGGTTGGCGGTGCCACACCTGTGCCGGGCGATTTTCCAGACGTCCGATCACCGGGTATTGATGCCCACGTCCATGCTGGTGGGGGCGTCACTGGCGTTGCTCTGTAACCTGATAGCCCGTCTGCCGGGGTTCGAGGGGGCTTTACCCGTGAATTCGGTGACGGCCTTGGTGGGGGCGCCCGTGGTGGCTTCGGTATTGTTCCGCAAGCGGAAGAGGAGGGACGTGGAGGGCTTCTGAAACAATTGAAAATGAAAGAAACTCTTCTGGCCTTCGGCAACCTTCTCTATAAACGGGATCGCGGAAAAAGTTCTTTTCGATAGGAATAACTACCCCCTCCGACTCCCCCTTACACAGGGGGAGAGTTAGTTAGAGAGTAAAGGTCTCTTATACAGGGGCGTGCTGGTTACCAAGCGGTTTCCCCGCCTGTGTAAGGAGGGGTTAGGGGTGGTAGTTCAAATAATGGGACTTTTTCAGCGGCCTCGTGAACGAAGAAGGAGCTGGTGACGCTAGCCGAAGACGGAGAGTATTGAGAAAGATAGTGTTATTTGTTTTAAATTAGGATATTATGATTTTGGATTCGGGAGAGGAACGGGCAACGATCCGGTTGAAGGATTTGTCTATCGGGTACAAGGGAAAGAACGACACGAAGGTGGTGGCGAGCGGGATTTGCACGGCGATTAACGGGGGTGAGCTGACTTGCCTGTTAGGGGCAAACGGGGTCGGGAAGTCCACGCTGTTGCGAACCTTGTCGGCCTTCCAGCCGAAACTGGCGGGAAAGATTGATATCTTGGGACGGGAGATCGGCACTTATTCCGACAAGGAGTTGTCGCGCACGATCGGCGTGGTGCTCACGGAGAAATGCGATGTCCGCAACATGACGGTCCGGGAGCTGATTGGTATGGGGCGTAGTCCTTACACGGGTTTCTGGGGGGCTTTGAACGGCGAGGACCGGGAGATTGTCGAGCGTTCGATCGGGATGGTGAAGATCGAGAATCTCGCTTCCCGCATGGTTCACACGCTGAGCGACGGGGAGCGGCAGAAGGTGATGATCGCCAAGGCACTGGCACAACAGACCCCGGTGATTTTTCTGGATGAGCCGACGGCATTCCTTGATTTCCCGAGCAAGGTGGAGATCATGCAGTTGCTCCACAAGTTGACACGAGAAACGGGGAAGACGATATTCCTTTCCACGCATGACTTGGAATTGGCCTTGCAGATCGCCGATAAGATTTGGTTGATGGACCGCCAGCACGGGATCACAATCGGCACGCCGGAGGATTTGGCGCTGGAGGGGCACCTGAGTGGTTTCTTCGCCCGCAAGGGGATCGTTTTCGACATGGAAACGGGGTTGTTCCGCGTGGAGAATCAGTACACGTCACAGGTCCGTCTGGTGGGGCACGGTCAGAAGTATGCCATGGTACGCAAGGCCTTGCAGCGTAATGGCGTTTTGGCGAACCGGAACGTGGAGTCGGGGACTCGCGTGGAGACGGGTGATCTGACGACTTCCGGTTTCAAGATATGCCGGGAGGGGGAGGCCCCTGTCGAGGTGGGGAGTATCGAGGAGCTTTTGAGGAACTTGAACAATTGAAAATAGTCCATAAAGTCCATAAGGTCTATAAGGTCCATGGACCCCTGCGGGGCGCTTTGTTTATGGCAGCATGATTACCGAATCGCTGAATCCGAAATCTTAAATCACTGAATAGAGTTGGCCTTGTGTGGGGAAAATAACTTGCAACCTGCTAACCTGCAACTTGCCATTCGCAGAAGGCGATAAAAAAAGGCAGATCCTTTTTCAGATCCGCCTTGTTTCTTTTGCGGTTATAAACTTTCTTGGACTTGTGTATCCGGTTGATGTTTACCGGTCGGAGGTGTTCCGCGATCTCCTCCTCGCGCCGGGCTTTTCTTGCCGCCTTGAGGTAGTCGGCCCGGGTGATTTTGAACTTGTTTTTCATGCTTCGTTTGTTTTAATTCCGGTACAAAGGTAGCAATAAAAAACGGAATTTAATTTCCCCCGGCAAGCATGAAGTGTTTGTCTTTGGAGAAGGCCGTGCGGTCTTCCCGTGCGAAGAAGGGGTGGATGCAGATGGTACCGCGGGTATGGTTGGGGAGGTCGATGACGCAGCGTTTGTCGGATTGTGTCGCCCCGGTTTCTTTGTACATGGAGATGCCGTTCCGTAATCTTCCTCTCCGGGAATGAAGGTAATGTATTAATTTGCAATAAACAAGTATTTAATTACTTATTTACTGGATATGCAGTAGATAAGCAGTAGAAGAGCAGTAGATTAAAGAGGAGATGAAAGGGAGATGAGTGGGAGATTCCGGGGAGGAGAGGCTGTTGATCATGCGGGGGGGCGGGCGGGAGTGGTGTGACGGGGGTTATTCCGGGGAGTTTTCGGGTACTAGGATGATGTCGAGCGTGGCGTGGGGATGCAGGGGGTGACAGACGTGCAGGCAGCGTTCGACGAGCAGGTTGAAGAATGCCGGGGTGTTGGCGAAGAGTTCCCAGAGTTCTCGGGCGAGGGTGAGGTTGGCGATGCGGGTGATGGCGGTTGGGGGGCAATTGCTTTTGCGGGCAAGAGCGGTGATGAAGTCCCGGTTCATGACGACGTTGCGGCTGTGGGTGTCGAGGTGGCCCTCGGCGAGCTTCACGGCCTTGCCGATCATGATGCCCATGGTGATGGCGGTGATTCCTTCCTCGTCAGCTGCGCGAAGGGTGTCGCCGATGTAGTTGCCATAGTGAACGAAGGCTTGCGGCGGGAGGTCGGGGAAGCGAGAGCGGAGGTAGTTCTCGCTCTTGGCACCGGAGTTGATGACGAGCCGGGTGCAGCCGAGGGCATGGGCTACTTGTATCTCTTTGCGTATGGAGTTGACAAAGGCCTCGGACGAGAAGGGACGGACGATGCCGGAGGTCCCGATGATGGAGATGCCGCCGGTGATGCCGAGCTTGGGGTTGAATGTTTTCAGGGCGAGTTCGCTACCTCCGGGCACGGAGATACGGACGGAGACGCCAGATGTGACGTGATGGGCGCGGAGGAGTTGCTCGATTTCGCGAGTGATCATGGCGCGGGGGGTGGGGTTGATGGCGGGTTCTCCAATGGCGATGCCGAGGCCGGGGAGTGTGACCGTGCCGACTCCCTCGCCGGGAAGGAATCGCACGCCGGGTAGGGCGGAGAGGGTGACCTCGGAGAGGATGGTGTAACCGTTCGTGACGTCGGGGTCGTCGCCTGCGTCTTTGGTGACACCGCAGGTGCAACTTGCGGGGGTGAACGTGCAGGAGGTGACGGGCAGGGTTACGGTTTCGCCGTTGGGCAGGGTGATCGTGGCGGCGTGCTGGGGAACACGTGTGAGGAGGCCTTGCAGGGCGGCACGGGTGGCGGCCGTGGCGCATGACCCGGTGGTGAAGCCGCCGCGGAGGGGGAAGAATCCCGGCAGGAGGCGTTCGACACGGTAACGCAGGCCGTGTTCGCCGTTCACGATGTAGAACGTGTCGGGCAGTGCTGGGCGGCGGATGACGATAACGGGTATGTCGAGTTGCCGGGCGGCGGTGATTTTCTCGTCGTAGTGGCCGGATTCCCCGCTTTCCTTGGTGAGGATGGCTCCGGGACGCAGTTGCCGGAAAAGGGTTAGCTCGTCCTGTCCCTCGTGCCAGAAAAGGAGGTTTTCTGCGGGAAAGCCTGCACGTTGGGCGATGTCGCGGGAGTCATCGCGGTCGAGTACCCGGAAGTGGCAGGGGTGGTGTTCCCAGTAGCGGCGCAGTTTGTCGATGGTTTGTACCCCGCTGAGGGCGAGTAGATCACGAATGTCGTGAGTTTCGAGGTAATCTATGGCCTCGTCGAAGGTGTCGCACCAGACGAGGGAATCGTCTCGTTCGGGGTAACGGCGTTCGAGGCGGATAACGGGTATGTCGAGTTGCCCGGATACCTCGCCAACCGTGGCGTGAAGGAGGGAGGCGAAGGGGTGGGCGGCGTCGATGATGAGGCGGATGTCGTGCGTGGTGCAGAAGGCGAGCATGGCGTCATGATCCATGCCTCCCGCTACGCGGGTTCCGTGCTTGCACTCGATTTGCTGGGCGTTGCCGCGGGTCGAGTAGTAGTAAGGGGTACCCGCCTGGTCAAGGACCCGGACCGCTATTCTTCCTTCTGTTGTTCCCCCGAAAATTAAGACCATGACAATTGATTTTAGATTGAATGATTTTAGATTAAGTGATTTTCAATTTCTAAAGAGGTGTTTGAACTGGTCGGAGTAGAGTTTTGATTGTCCCTCGCGGTTGTCGATGGCTTCACCCACGACGATCATGGTGGTGAGGGTGAGGTTGTTGCTTTTGACTATTTCCGCGAGGTGTTGGAGTTCGCCCCGGTATACGCGTTCGTCCGGCCAGGTGAGGTGGTAGCAGGCGGCGACGGGGGTGGTCGGCGGGTAGTGTTGCATCAGCTCGGATTGAACCTCGTCGACGATGGAGGCGCTGAGGAAGATGCACATGGTGCTTTGTGAACGGGCGAGCAGGTGCAGTTTTTCTTTCTCGGGCATGGGGGTGCGTCCCTCGCCGCGGGTGAGGATGATGGTTTGCACTTTTTCGGGTATGGTGAATTGCGATTGCAAGGCTGCCGCTGCCGCCTGGAAGGAGGAGATGCCGGGGGTGATGTGGTATTTCATGCCGTACTCGTCGAAGAAGGCCATTTGTTCCTGTATGGCACCGTAGATGCACGGGTCGCCGGTGTGGAGACGCACGACGAAGAGGCCCTTGTCGTAGAATTCTTTCATGAGGGCGAATTGTTCTTCGAGGGTCATGGAGGCGGAACTGCGGACGGTGGCACCGGGTTTGGCGTAGCGCGTGAGTTCCACGGGGACGAGGCTTCCGGCGTAGAGGATGAGGTCGGCTTCTTCGAGGAAGCGTTTGCCCCTGACGGAGATTAGTTCGGGATCACCGGGGCCGGCACCGACGATCTCGATGAAGCCGGAACGTTCGGCCTGGCGGTTGAGCGCCACGGCATAGGTGTATTCGTTACCGGGTGTGTGTTGCCGCTTCTGTTTTTCGATGAGTAGGCGGGTGTTGCCAGAGCTTTTTAGGGCACAGGCTTCGGCAACGCCGTAAACGGAGGTGACCTCGAATACTTTGTCCGAGGGGTTGGGTACCTGTATGCCTTGGAGGTCGGCGGCGGTGTAGATCACGGGAATGCACTCGAAGATCTTTTCTTCCCTGCCCGGTCCGAGTTTCTGGATGGTGTGATCGAGTTCTTCTGCCAGTTCACGCACGAGTGGTTCGTCTTTTTTGAGGTCGATAGTTGACACGTTCTTGATGGATAGCCATGATAAACGGGCTTGTTGGAGGTCGTTTTTGATGTTCCGGATCACGTCCGCGGGATCGCAGTCCTTGCGACAGCCGACGCCGAGGTGAAGCACGGCAGGACGGTAGTAGAGGGTGGGGATGCTCGTGTCGTAGATGTAGGGGGTGACGAGGATGAGTAGTTTGTAGCGGGACTGGTCGATGTCGGCGTGGTGGTAGTAGATGTCGACGTTCGAGGGTTTGGTGTGTTCGAGGTAGCGGGTGCCGCGATCCCGGATGTCGAGGAGGAGGGCGGTGGGTTTGCCCTCGATGAAGTCGGCGATCATGCGGTTGAGCGTGCCTTTTTCGTTGTCCTTGATCCAATCGAGTTCCCGGCCGAGGATGTCGAGCGGCCACGTGTCGGTGTTGTCGCTCTGGGTGGTAATGATGTTTTCGGCGCCGATGATGTCGGCGATCATGCGGGTATACTCGTTGGCACCCCCGATGTGGCCGGAGAGAACGGATATGGCGAACCTTCCCGTGGAGTCGATGTTGATGACGGCGGGGTCGGTGGTCTTGGAGTGGAGGAGTGGAGCGATGGTTCGCACGCAGATGCCGAGGGCCCCGATGAAAATGAGGTATTTGTAGTTGTCAAATTCCTTGGCGGTGAACGAGTGGATGGGGTGTGCGGACTGGGTTTGAGGATGTGTGCCGAGCGTGTAGAGTTCCATGCCGGGAAGTTCTTGTTTTATCTTGAACGCCAGGCGGGCTGCCCGCTTGGAGGATATGATTATGGCTGCTTCTTTTTTTTTCATGGTTTTATTGTTTTTGTGCTTTCATTATTTCGATGGGGTTGTGGTTGTCGACGGTCAGGCGATGGCTGTCGGCGAGGGTGAGCCCGTGGCGCTCGATGCCGCGGGCGAATAGTTTCCGGCTTTCGGCGGAAACGGAGTTGAACACGATGATCCCGCCGGGAAGGAGATGTTCGTTGACGCGGCGGATGATCTCGTCCATTTTACCACCGTGGCCGCCGATAAAGACGGCGTCGGGGGCGGGTAGGTCGGCGAGGTCGAGCCGGGTGAAGTCTCCGACGAGGGCGGTGATGCCGGGGGTGCCGAAGCGGGCGGCGTTGGTGCGGATGAGGTCGGCCCCTTCCGGGCGTTGCTCGAACGCCACGACGTGGAGGTGCGGGAACTGGAGTTTCGCCTCGATGGAGACGGAACCGGTACAGAAGCCGATGTCCCAGAACGTGTGACGCTGGTGCAGGTCGAGCCGCGAGAGGGTGAGCAGGCGGACGGGCATTTTGGTGATCATGTTGACCCGCCCGTCGAGTAGCTCGAATTCGCTTTCGGGGATACCGAAAGGACGGGGCTTTATCTTGGTTCGTTGAAGGATAAGGCAGTTGGGAGAGCGGAAAGCGGTCGTTGTCGCCTCGCCGATCGGGAGGGTGCGGACGGTTTCGGTCTCTTCGTTGCCCAGTTCTTCGCCGACGTGCATTTCGTAGTTGTCGTACCCGTAATCGATCATGCGGGAAGCGATGGTGTCGGGCGTGTGTTGCCGATCGGTGAGAATGCCTATTTTCTCCCGCCCCTCGATGAGTGCCCGGTCGAACTCGTGCCACGGTCGTCCCGTGAGGGAAACGACGTGCATGTCGTGATACGGGAGCAGGAGGCGATGGGCGAGGGTTTGTAGCGAGTTGAACGCGGGGAATAACCGGACGCGGGCATCGGGCAGGCGTTTGCGGATCGTGTTGGCGAAGCCGTAGAAGAGCGGGTCGCCGGAGGCGAAGACAACGATGTCCCGGTGTTGCTCGTATTGCCGGAAGACTTCATGGAGCGAGGCCGTGATGTCGATCCACTGGTGGTTTGCGGGTAGCCATTCGCGCACGATGTCATGGTGGCGTTTTCCCCCGGAGTATATGGCGTGCGAGGCGAGGATTTCTCTTATTCGCGAGGGAAATTCCTGGTGCCTGTTGTCGTCGATGCCGATGATGGTGAAATGCATAGTAATGGAATTTAGAATTTAAAATGTAAAATTTAGAATGGAATGTGGCTCGTTCTAAATTCTACATTTTACATCGTTATAAGTCTCTCCCCGGTCGTAGTTGGGCGGCGTCGTCGAAGCAGAGGATGGCGTTGACGAGGGTGGCGGCGAGGTTGCTGCCTCCCTTGCGGCCCTCGATGACGAGCTTGGGCAGACGGGTGAAGGATTTTAGCATGTGCTTGGATTCACGCACGTTGACGAAGCCGACGGGGGCGCCGATGACCCCGGCGGGGCGGGCTTTGCCCTGACGTGTGAGCTTGCAAAGTTCCATGAGTGCCGTGGGGGCGTTGCCGAAGACGTAAAGAGCCCCGGGGTGTTCTTCCACGGCAAGACGGATGCCCGCCTGGGTGCGGGTGATGTTGAGACGAGAGGCCATTTCGGCCATGCGGGGATCGTCGAGGTAACATTTTACCTCGATGCCGAGGCGTTCGAGGGCCCCCTTGCGAATGCCGGATGCAGCCATGGTGACGTCGGTGACGATGGTGCGAACCTGACCGTCATGCAGGGCGGCGTGGAGGGTTTCTACCGCGTCGTTGTCGGTGTAGAGGATGTTTTCCATGTCGAAGTCGGCGGTGGTGTGGATGGCATGCAGGAGCGCCCACTTGCGTCCAAGGGGGATGTTTTTGTCCCGGAGTTCGGATTCGATGGTGCGGAAGCTGCGCATCATGATCTCTTGACCGATTCCCGTGGCACCGGCGGGTTGTTCCCGGTAGTAGCCGCGAGGGGTGACGATGAGGTTGTTCCACGTGTAGGACTGGGAGTTGCCGATGATGACGATGGTGAACATGTCCACGTCGTCGGGATCGAAGTCAGCGAGGGTGGTGATTTTTATCACTTGTTCTTCACGCCCGGCCTGACGGATGTACCCGACGGGGGTGTCCGGTTGGCGGTGGTGAAGGAAGAGTTCTTTGAGGCGGTAGAGTTGCCAGTAGCGTCCCTCGCTCTTGGGGTTGTAGACGGCCGTTACGAAATCGGCGAAGGCGGCAGCCTCGACGCGGCGTTCGATTTTGTCCCACGGGGTCATGAGGTCGGAGAGGGAGATGATGCAGAAGTCGTGGCCGATGGGGGCTCCCAGCAGGGCGGCGGCTTTCTGGAAGGCACTGATGCCGGGGAGTATCTCGACCTCGATGTCGCTCGCTCTTTCCCGTTTCATTTCGAGGACGAGGGGGGCCATGCCGTATATCCCGGCGTCCCCGGAGCTGACCACGCAGACGGTGATTCCCTTTTGGGCGTGGTCGAAGGCGAGAGCGGCCCGGTCTTTTTCTTTTTTCATCCCGGTGTCGATGCATTCCGTTCCGGGGCGGACGATGGATCGGATGAAGTTGAAGTAGTATTTGTAGCCGACGACGACATCCGATTGCATGATAGCCGCCCGGACGGCGGGGGTGATGTCTTCTTCGCTACCCGGCCCGATGCCGGCGACGTATATTTTCCCGTGAGTCATAAGTGTATTTTTTAATGATGAGCAAAGTTAATTTTTTTAGTTTATAAAGTTTATAAAGTTTGTAAAGTTTATAAAGTTCGTGGACCCCTGCGGGGCGCTTTGTCTACGGCAGCTTGTGCTGCCGTTAAAAACTGTCCGAAGGACGCCCGTGACTTTATAAACCTTATAAACTTTATAAACTTTCTAACTCTTTTTCCGCAGGAGGCGGAAAATGTATTTTACCGAGAGGACGATGCCCGTGAAGGAGACGGCGGCACCTCCGAGTAACAGGGTCCAGATGACGATGGTCCATAGTGCGGGGCGCTCGACTAGGAATTTGAAGTCGAGGGTGTGGAGTCCCCGGTAGAGCCAGCGTTTCCAGCGACTGTTGGTGTCGTAGTGGGTGGGGCGGAAGGATTCTAAGTTGTAGTAGTAACAATCTTTTGCCTCGTTGTCGAAGGTGACCTTGTACACGGGTAACGGTAGCGGACGACGGCGGGAAATGTAGTAGTTGTCGTACTCGTCCATTTTGGCGATGGTGTAGGTGAGGCTATCCCCGGCAAGACGCTTGACGGCGGCGAATATCAGCTCTTCGGAGACGTGGAAAGGGCGGATCGTGTCGGTGGAGGCGTCGAGGGTGATCTCCCGGTCGGGTGTCCGAAGGCGATAGAGGGGGATGCCCTGGTAGTGGGTCCACTCGATGGTTTTGACGGGACTGTCGGGGGTGGAGGTGAGGGCTATGGCTTTCCGGTAGTCGAGGGCGTAGTCCGCAGGGGACGGGGTTTGACGCTCTGCCGGGGATTGCCGGAAGGTGCGGGGGTGTTGCTTGCCGAAGAGCCATTCGGGGAGTGAGGCCATGGACATGTAACCGCTGAGTATCCACGTGAATATGAATATGCCGAAGAAGAAGCCGGTGACGTGGTGCCACTTGAACCACGGTTTTTTGTAGGGCGAGCGGAGGAATCCCTTGCGCCGGGTGAGCCAGTAGGAGCGAATGCCGAGGATGAAGCCGACGGCACACATGAGCATACCGAGGTAACATGCCCAGTACATGAATTGGGTCCACAGGTTCTGGTTTTCCCGCAGTATGGTGAAGTATACCCAGTGGGGGATAGCCCCGAACCAGGCCCAGAAGCGTCCGGTGGCGTCGGTAAATTGCAACACCTCGCCGCTACGGGAGGAGATGTACAGTTGATATTTCTCCGGGCCGTTGTAGTGGAATTTGTAAATGGGGAATTCCTTTTTGTAATGGGCGAGAGGTATCCACTGGTCGAGAGCGCGGAGGGTGTCTACCCGGGTGATCGTCCGGTCGGGACACCAACGGGCGGCCCGTCGGGCGCATAGCGAGTAGGTGATGGCGGGAGCCACGACGTTGGTGTCGGCGTATATTTGCAGGCTTTGCCGGCCGCTACCAAGATGAAAGAGGGGTTGGCCTTCGGGGTTGTCGAGGGTGATGTTGCTGACAGGTGTTTTACCGGGAAGGCGAAGCAGTATATCGCGGATGTCCGGCAAGTCGACGGTGTCAAGGGCTTCCGCGCGGGTGAAGCGGTCTTCCTGGCTTACGCGGGGGAAGGAGTGGTAGATCATCACGATTCCGGAGATGAACCATGAAAAGCACAGGATACAGAGGATGAGTCCCAGTATCCTGTGGATGTGGATGAATAGTCGTGTTAACATAGTCGTGTTAGTCTATATCGTCCGTTTTTTCGTATTTCTTTTTCTTCACGATGATGTTTTCCCGTTGATGGGTGGAGGCGAATTTGGCGTGTTGGATGAAGAGGTCTTGAATGGCGGGGTTTTCACCGAGTCCTTTCAGGTAGACGTTTACTTTGTAGCCTCTCTTTTCCAGTTCTTCTTTCCATTCCCCGGCAATGTCGTTTTTGGCGTGGTCGCCGGCAACGAACATGAAGGGAACGAGGGTGACTTCCTTGGCCTTGGCGGCTTCAAGTTCCCGGATAATGTCATCGAATGCGGGATAGCCCTCGATCGTCCCGACGTGGTAGTTCTTGTGGCCGCGGGCTTTCATGACGTAGTCGAGCATGCCGTAGGTGGAGTTGGCCGGGTGGTAGGTGCCGTGGCAGACGAAGATGCAGTTGCCTTTGGCTTCTTTGAGGGAGGCAGCGATGGCTTTTACCGTGGACTGGTAGTCGTCGGGAGTGTACAGGAGGGCGTTGCCGAGACGTATGTCCTTGAATTTGGCGCGGTAGAGGTCGACTTCCTTGCGTAGGGCTTCCATTTCGATTCCCTCGATGATGTTCGTGGGTTGGATGATGAGATGAGTGTAGCCGTCGGCGATGAGCTTATCCATGGCCTCGGTCGGGTTCAATTTGGTTATCCCTTTTTCCTTGAGGCGACGCATGATCATGCGGGAGGTGTAGGCTTCCCGGACTTCTATGCCAGGGAATGCTTGCGCGGCTTTCTTGTTGATTGTCTCGATGGTGAGTACGCGGGTGTCGTCGTGGGTGGTCCCAAAGTGAACCATGAGAAGGGCTACTTTGTCGTTTGGGCCGAGGTTTTTGAAGATGTCCGAATGTTTGAACCCGCCACCGCCGTGACCGAAGGCGGCGATGTTCGCGAGTAGGAATAAGGTGACAAGTATATTTTTCATGAGATTATAGTTTTATTTGGTGAAACGAATAACGAGACTGGCGAAGAAGGTTCTCCCGGGGTTCAAGGTTGCGTAATTGACCCCGTTCGGACGGTCGTCGGTCCAGTCAAATATGTTATCTATCCCGGCGTTGACTTCGAATAGGAAGTTGCCCACGGGGGCGAAGGTGTGCGTGGTGGAAAGGTTCCAAAGTTGGTATTTGGGAGCGCTTTCGTCCGTGTAGGTTATCTCGCCGGTTTTCTTGTTTGTGACTTGTTTGTAGATGTATTTGGAACCTTGGATACGGCCGTTGATGTTAGCGTGGAGACGGTATTTGTTCCACTCGTGGGTCCACCCGCCCCGGAAGGTGGCGGCATGACGGACGGATTCACCCAGGCGACGTCCTTCGCCGTCGGCGGCGTAAACGCAATTGTAGGCTCCGGCTGCGGAGAACCCGGCGCCGAGGTAGCTGTTCACGGAAATGTCAAATCCTTCGATGCGAGCTTTGTCAAGATTGCGATAGAGGTTCCGGCTCGTGATGTTGTTGGCTTTGTCTTCGTCTGTCAGGTCTACCTTGTATTTGTCGATCACGTCTTTGATGTCGTTGATGTATCCGTTGAAAGAAACGTTAAGGTGTTTCCCGGTGTACTCGATGTTGATGTTGTAGTAGTTGGATTTCTCCGGTTCCAGGTCCGGGTTACCGACGGTTACGGCTCCCCGGTTCTCGTAGTCGTAGTATAGTTCTTGGAGGCTGGGGGTTTTGAAGCCGGAGGCGTAGGAAGTACGGAAGTTAAATGAACCCCAGGTGTACATTAATGCAATTTTGGGCGTAAAGCGGTTTTTGAACATTTCGTTGTACACGTAGCGGAATCCCGGTAGTATTTGCAGGTTTTTCCAGAGCCGGATTTCGTCCTGGGCGTAAAGGGCGAGCGTGTATATTTCTTTCGGTTCGTCAAGGCTTCCCGGGTTTTTCATATAATCGTCAACGTATTCGGTTCCGACGGTGAATTTGTTGTAATCACCGACACGGAAAACTCCTTTGAGGTTCCCGTTGTAGTATTTCTGGCGTTTGGTGAGTTCTTCGTCACCTATCCGGAACGTCGTGTCTTTTCCGTCGACTTGGGCGACCGTGTAGAGTTTGTTGTATTCGTAGTTGTCCATGTAGAGGTCGAGAGAGAGGTAGGCTCCCTTGTCGAGGAAGTATTTACCACCTAAACCGATATTGTAATCCATGTAAGTGAGGTCGTACTGGTATCCCCCGTCACTTTTCTTCGCTTCGACCGGGCGATTTACTTCCTTGTCGAAGTAGCTTCCTTGGAGGTACAAGTTCACGTTTTTCACGGGAGAGTAGGTGAAGTGTTGGTTGACAATATTGGAGGAGAAAGAGCTGGATGATTCGCTCCGAGTCGGGATAACGGTGTCTGCGCTGATCTTGTAGGGGCTTAATTGCCATCCGTCTGACTGGCGGCGTTGGTAAGACGTGGAAGAGGTAACTTTACCGAGGTTGAGGTCCAGACTGGCATTTTGCGTGAAGCTGGAATTCCCCCCGAAGCGGGTTTTAGATTGCACGCTGATCGGGTCTTTCGGTTGTTCCATGATCACGTTTATTACCCCGGCGATGGCATCGGAACCGTAAAGGGCGGAAGCGGCTCCTTTCAGAATTTCGATCCGTTTAACTCTTCCCATGTCAATGCGGGAGAGATCCGTGTTGTTGGATACATCCCCGGCGAGTTTTTTCCCGTCGACAAGGATCAGAATGTATTTATTACTCATCCCGTTTAGCGTGAAATAGGAGCCCATGGCCGTGGGACGGATGTTGAACGAGGGATTCAGTAGCAGGAGTGCATCCTCAAATGAAGTTACTCCGGCGTGCTTCAAGTCCGTACCGTTCAGGACTTCTACCGGGACGGGGGAATCCTTCAAGCGACGGTGGGTTCCCGTTCCCGTGACAACGACTTGATTGAGGTTGACGGGGGTAGCGGTCAGGCGGAAAAGGATGTCGCTTTTGCTGCTGTTGATTTTCATGGAACTGACTTCGTATCCGGAGTAACTGGCCCGGAGCGTGTAGGTCCCCTCCGGGACCCGGTTCAGGATGAATTCTCCCTTGTTGTTGGTGGCGATCCCGATGCTGGTGCCGATTAGGCGTACGTTTGCGCCGACGAGGGCTTTCCCGTTTTTAGCGTCCACGACTTTTCCCTTCAACGTGATTTGACACAACGAGGTGCTTACTAAAGCTAACATGAATAAAGTAGTTAGCACTACAATTTTCTTCATTATAAGATTCAAGTTTTAAAAGTTTATAATGGCATTCCTGGCCCCGAGAATACGCTATTACCTATGTTTGTCTCGGCAGGTCTCCTGACTACGCCTAAGAAAGATACCTTCCCGTCCATGCGGACAGTGGTGTAAGAACCTTTCTTTGAATCTCCTGGGGGAGAAACGGGCATCACAGTAGCGGGCACTGTGCCGGATTCTAACCGGCTTCCCTCTTGTGTATTAATTGGACGTTAACACATCACCTAAGACGAGACAAATGTATATACTTTTTTGTAAAAAGGTTATTGCTTGTGAAGAAAAATAATTACTTTTGCCTCGGTTTTGGTGCAACGCTTTCATTCATGGAGGTGATGCTTAATAGGGAACCCGGTGTGAATCCGGGACTGTACCCGCAGCTGTAAGTTCCTTTACAAGGGATTTTGTACTTCAAATGTCACTGGTTTTAAACCGGGAAGGCAACAAAATCCGGAACGAGTCAGAAGACCTGCCGAACACGATAACCATAGCTTTCGGGAAAAAAAGCGAGAGGGAAAAGATACGTTTTTACCTTGAAACTCATGTTGCCCTAAAGACTATGTTAATAATGCTTTATTCATTATTAATATATAGTTTTATGAAAAAAGTTGTTGTATTAGCATTGTTGCTGTTTGTGTGTGCCGGTTCGCTTCTCGCCCAGGAAAAAGATAAGCGAACAAAAAAGAGTATCACGGATTCCTTGTTCCGAATAGAGCAGGTGGAGGTGATGGAGAAAAAGAAAAAAATAGATTTGTTAGGTTTAGATGTACCCTTGCGTTTCGTGCCGATCACGGTGAGTAAGTTGTCGAGCCAGATGTTGGACAGGAAGGGAATTGTTGATTTGAAGGATGCCGTTCGTTTTTTGCCGGGTATCGTTGCCAAAGATAAGCAATACGGGCAATTCGAGCAGTTTTCCATTCGCGGGCAGGGGAGTGCCGTTATCATGATTGACGGGATTCGTGACGAGAGGACGTTGAATAATAATGTTCCTTACGGGGATTTGTCGGCGGTGGAGTCTATCGAGTTGTTGAAGGGACCGGCGTCTATTCTAGCGGGACACTCGGCCATGGGTGGGGTTTTGAATATCGTTCGCAAGAAGGTAACCCCGGATTTTACCGCTAATGCCCGTATTAGTTACGGGAGTTGGGATGAAAGGCGGGCCACGCTGGGATTCGGTGGGAAACTGGTGGGACCTCTTGAATATCGTGCCAATATTAATTATTCAACGGGTGATGGCTGGCGCCAGGTGAATGCGAATCGCTTTTCTATGTACGGTGCCTTGGGTGCCGATATGGGGAAATGGGGACGAATTGATGTTACCGGCAGTTATGCGGATGATGATTACACAACGGAGATCGGTGCCGCTCCCGTTATGCCCGGTGATATGTTCTACGTGGCGGATGATAAACCGTACGCGTTAAAGAGTGAACGCCATCCGGAGGCAGATTATCGTGAGGTTTATAACGACTTTGCCAATAATTACATGAATCGTAAGGTTTGGGATGTGTCCGTGCAATATGTTTACCAGATCACGGATTGGATGAAGTTGAAAGAGCGTTTCACGTATTTTCATAGTGATTTGGATTATCATTGTATCGAGGGGCTTTCTTATCGTACTTCCAAGGACCCGATATACAAGTGGTATTATATTAATACGAAAGATGAGAAAGTGTATGTTGACCTGGATACGGTTCAACGGGGAAATGCGGCTCGTCAAAATCCGTTGAATTTTAACCCGGATCACAAGAACGTGAATAATACGATCGAGTTGTCCGGTAAGTTCGAGACGGGTTCTGTTTTGCATAACTATACATTCGGGTGGACGTATAATTGTTTTGATTTTGCCCAATATAATGGTTATGGCGATGATGATTTGTGGGGTCCCGGTTTGGATGTGCTTTTGCCTGTACGGAATCCTCATATTGTGCAGGGGTGGTGGGATACAAAAGTTTCTGCCGTTTCTCTTCGCACGGAAAGGACGCATGGGGTCTATTTACATGACGTGGTTGAATTTAATGATAAATGGAAGATGATGGCTTCCGGACGTGTGGATTTGTATAACCGGAAAACGTCGAGTGCCACGATTGATGATGCTAAACAGAAGTACGAGACGAAGAACAGGAAAGAATGGAAAGAGATAAAAACATCGGCATTCACGTATCGTTTGGGACTCGTGTATTTCCCGATGCCTGAATTGTCTTTTTACGGTTCGATGTCTTCTTATTTCAATCCGATTACGACAACGTATAGTCCGACGGTTATGTATCTGGATCGTAAAGGTAACGAGTTCAATCCCGATGAAGATGGCGGCGAGGTGTTTAAGCCGGAGAAAGGTTACTCGGCCGAGTTGGGTTTCCGTTACACGGTAAATGAAATGGTGGATATTAATGCAAGCGTGTTTTATACCCGTAAGTCTAATATCGTGAAAAGTCTGGGCGACACGACCGTGTTAGTTGATGGTGTTGCCACGGAAAAGAGTATTCGAGGACAAGTCGGAAGAGCTGACTCGCGGGGTTTTGACGTGGAGATCGTCGTGCGTCCGTTGCCGACATTGCAGATAACGGGGGGACTTGGTTGGTCGGATTATCGTTTGCGTGAGATCGCGGAGAGCGGACGTTTTTCTAAATATAAGGAGCAAAATAAGAATGTTCGTGCCACGGGTGTACCTCGTACGACATTCTATGCTTATGCCGATTACACGATTCCTCGCGGGGTGTTGAAGGATCTTTCATTCCAGTTAAGCGGGAATTTTAAAGATAAGGTGTTCAGGAATATAGATAATCGAGTTTATGATCCGGCCTTGTGGCTTATGGATGCCGGAGTGTTCTACACGATCAAGAATCATGTGACATTGGCGTTGAATGTTAATAATTTGTTTGATAAAGAGTATTTCGAGAAAACGACCGTTTTGGGTAAACCCCGGAATTACCAGGCTTCGGTTTCTTACACGTTCTAAATAGAAACAGGGGCTTTCCGAAAGCCCCTGTTTTATTATCAGTTATTTTCTTCCGGGTATAAATACCAGTCTTTGTCTTGGTCTCCTTTGCTATCTGCCCATGATTTGAACTTTGGGTAGGATTTGTCAATGGATCGTCCCTCTATGGATATTTTGTAATCAATGGTCGGGAGATTGATGGCAAATGGATAAGCAATTTCGGTCATGTAGCAATTAACGTACTTCCCTGATTTATCAATGTAGGTGTAGTCATCGTAACTGCCGAAATATAGTTTATTTACTAAAGAGGTCGGCTCGTGTTTCGGAAGGTGAACTTCTTTTCTCGGGTACCCCGGGATGAATGTTCCGACACAGATGAACGGGTTGTACGGGGGGAACAGGATAGTTTCTTCTGTCTCCGTGCCGTAGAATTCGGTGGTAACCGTGATATTTCTTCCTAAGGTAACATTGTGGATGTCATCGAAGAGCATGATGGTTGCTTTCTCTTGGTCGAGTTCCATGTTATTGGTTACTTTTGCCGTGGATGAACCGCCCTGGATGCTGATATTTTTTACTTGTGTGGCAGGAATTCCCAGTTGGTAACCGAAAGCGGCGGGGAAAGTTCCTCCTATGTTTAGAGGCGTGAAAACGTCTTCAATTTTAGTAACCTGATTGTTTTTGTTTTTTGTAATCGTGGAGTTGTACCGGATTACAACATCATTCATGTCATAGTCTCCCCGGCGTGGCCATAAGTCTTCGAATGCCAGGGTTCCTTTCTTGATGGTTGTTGTCGGGTCGTATTCTTCCGGTTTGGTCGGGGGTTTACTTGGATCGAAAATAGCTTCATCAGGAGTGGCTTCGATATAAAAAAGGAGATCGTTATAATTTTTATTCCCTCCATCTTCGAATCCGACAACAACTTTGGAACTTTTTTCGTCATAAAGACTCACGCACGAAGATATTTCATTTTCGTTAAATTCTTGGTTTGAGAAAACAACTTTACCCCAGTTGCCATGTCCTTTGGGATTGATTTTCGGGGCTTTGTCTGCAGTACCCGCTTCAAATCCAGCCGGGAGAAGGAACCAGCCAATGGTGATTCCGGCCGGGAAGTTTTCACTAGCTTCGCTATTATATTCTGCTCCATAGTATTTCATTTTGATCTGATTTCCCGGTTGTAGGGGAGAATTCGTTTCATCACCTCCCAGGCAGCCTAGGATGGAACAGTTTGGCAGGGCTATATATTTCGGCAGGGCCTCGAATTCTTCTTTCGTGAAGGTTTTGCCTGTCGGGTAATAATAATAACCCAGGGAGTTTTTCCAACTGGCCCATTCTCTCACGAATATCAATGATATTTTTGCATTTTCAAGAACCTTGATATTCGAGACTTCTGTGGATATTGCGTAGGAGCTGTTATCTACGTTACCAGAAGGTAATGTTTTTTGTATCCTGTTAATCAGTCCATCGGGAATGATAGCGTCGTATTCGAGGTAGTTGGGTTTTCCCGTTTTGTCCCAGCTACCGATAGACCTTATGTTGTATGGGTTATTCTTGTCAAAGGGTTCATTGAAAGTATACGAGTTATCTGCTCGGGAAAGACTTTTTTGTGTGAGTTGTCGTGAGGCGTATTCTTTCAGGTTGAAGTTGATGCCTGATGAAGTAACTTCTGCTTCTAAGCATCGGGGTAACCCGAATGCTTCCGAATAAATGTATACTTTCGAGGAAGCCGTCGGTAGGTTGATGATGCCGGAGAATTGGCAATCATTGTCCGTGTACGCTTTAAATATGGCTTCTACACCCTCTTTCTTTACGATGTTATCTTCGGTGACGGTGACGGGATCTTCCGTGTATATCTCGAACATCGCTTTGTAACCTTTTATTCCATAATCCACTTTTAGCGTGGTGTTGGTTGTCGTTGCGAAATCAAAAAGATCGGTCGCGCTTCCCTTGCCACTCATGGGATCGTAAACATCTTTTTTCGTGCAATCAGTGAATAATAGTATGCATGCAATAAAACGTAAAACATGCACGCCTTGCCTCCAGGAATTTTTCATATCATTTAGTATTAAATACACGGGATAAAGATATGAATAATTATTTGCATATTGACCTATATAGCATTATTTTGGTTAAATATATTTTTGTCAAAAGAAAAGAGATTATAAAGCAAATATAATAGATCGGGAGAATAGTTTTACGCTTCTTTTTATACTTTTGTGAAGGACATAAAAATCATTAACAATACGAGAGATATGAAAAAAGTAGTATTTATTTTATTTGCTTTTATTTTGACAGGTACGATGGTGTCGCGGGCGCAGGATACGATAAAGCCTGTCGGATATAAATTTACGGATATCAAGAGGTTACCGGCAACTTCGATAAAGGATCAGTATCGTTCGGGAACTTGCTGGTCGTGGTCGACATCGTCTTTTCTGGAATCGGAGATGATGAGATTGGGGAAGGATTCGGTGAATCTTGCCGCCATGTATTTCGTGAAACATGCTTATTCCGACAAGGCCGAGAAATACGTTCGTTTGCATGGCGTGTTGAATTTCGCCGTGGGGGGAGGTTCCTCGGACGTGACGAACATGGCCGCGAAATATGGGATCGTGCCTCTTGATGTGTTTCGTGGTTTGAATTACGGGGAGCCGAATCACGTTTTCGGGGAGATTGATGCTGTTTTGAAAGCATACGTGCAGGCGGTGGTCGAGAATAATAACAAGCGACTGAGTACGGCCTGGAAGAAAGGGTTTGATGCTATTCTGGATGTTTATCTTGGCGAGGAGCCAGAGAAGTTTGAATACAAGGGGAAAGAATATACTCCTAAAACGTTTGCCGACGAGGTGGTCGGCTTGAACATGGATGATTACGTGAACCTGACGTCATTCACGCATCATCCTTTCTATACGCAGTTCGCGTTGGAGGTCGAGGATAATTGGACTTGGGACAAGGCTTATAATCTCCCGCTGGAAGAGTTGATGCGTGTGATGGATAACGCTATTGATAACGGGTATACTTTCGTGTGGGGAGCCGACGTGAGCGAGAAGGGATTTGCCACGAAGGATGCGGGTGTTGCCGTGATCCCTACAACGGATACAAAGGAGATGAACGGGGCGGAGATTGCTAAATGGGAGAAATTACCCAAGGAACAGCAAACAACGGATGCCTTTAAACAAGGTCCGGCACCGGAGAAAACGATAACTCAGGAGATGAGACAAGAGGAGTTCGATCGCTACCAAACGACGGACGATCACGGGATGCATGTCATCGGTAAGGCTGTTGACCAAAATGGTACTCCTTATTTTATCGTGAAGAATTCCTGGAATAAGTATAACAAGTTCGGGGGGTATTTTTACGTGTCTTATCCATACGTGGCCTTGAAGACAATGGATATCATGGTGCATAAAAATGCGATACCGAAGGATATACGGAAGAAGTTAGGGATTAAATGATTTTAGATTTTAGATTCCGGCCGCACGAGGCCGATCTTATTTAGTGATTTCGGATGGAGTGATTGCAAGAGAAGTTTTGGGTTTGGAATCACTCCATCCGAAATCATTGAATCACTGAATTTTCATTTTTCTTGCCATAAACAATTTCCAGCAGGCGACGGCCCAGACAGGGGCGGTAGTGAGAGCCTTCGTAATAGTTCCGGATATCGTTCGTGTATTCGTTAATGCCTGAGAAGTCAAACACGTTTTCCTCTCCGAATATTTTCTTTAGTTCGGTAACATCGGAAGGGTTTATGCGTATTTGTTTGTATTCGGGACTGATGATGATTTTACAATTCGTGTGATGAGCCTGGAATACCTCGGCCATTTCCGATAATAGTTTTATTTGCGGTTTCATCAGTACTGGGGGGTATTCCTGATTTTTCCCGCGTCTGGGACGGAAGTTTCGTTTATTCTTTTCCCAGTATTTGTCCCCTAGTTGTTTGATCTCGTGTTCCCGCGGGCTCAAGACATCATTCGTGATTTTATTACGGGTATGTTTATCCGGGTTGACAATCCCTTTCATGTACGGGCGGTAATGTCGGCATAACCGGTAATCCATGTAGGGAAGCATGAATTTTGGGTTGAAGAATCCCTGAACAAATTGGGACTGGAATTTGAATTTGCTCATCCCGCTCACTTCCGGGGGAAGCAGGTGCGTGTAGCCGGGAGATAGTTGATATTCCCGCAGCAGGGAAGGATCGACCACGAGCAGCACGTTGGCGATCGGGTTATTTTCTTTGTCAAGGGCCATGACTTTCCGGTGTACGGCTGCCAGACGTTGGGCGGTTCCGTATAGCCGGATGGCCTTACCCCCGTTGAGGTGTTTTTCCCAATCCCAGGTGTGGAATGCCATGGTACAGGAGTTTCCAAGGATAAAAGAGTCAAAGTGCAGGGAATCCCTGAAGTGCTTGTAGGTTTTCCAGCCGATGTAATCTTCGTTCAGGAAGATCGGGTCGTTGTCATATTCTTTATATTCCCGTATTACTTTGAAAGGATCATCATAGAAATAGATTCCCGCCAGGATGAGGAAGGGAACGAGAAAGATGACGCATTTTAATATAAATCCTTTAAAACTTCTCATGGCTAAAACTGTAAATAGATAAAGTCTTCCGAACCGAATTGACCGAACAAGAATACGAGGATAACAAATAGGTAGTAGATGCTCCAACGCACGACTTTACGGCATTGTCCCAATTCTTTTATCAGGTCTTTTTTCGACATGAAGTATTCGTACACGAAAAGCATCACGACGGCAATTCCGGCAACGATACATTCGTGATCGGACATGCCCAGTCGTAATTCCTTGAAGGAGGAATTGACATGAAAGGATAGATTCCGGATCATGTATCCCACTTCGGGAAGCGAGGAAATGCGGAAAAAGAGCAGGGAAAAGGCGAACAATAAATAAGTCCTGAGAATGGAGTAAACCCCGAACACGGACTTGCCGACCCTGTTTTCAACTTTATTCCGGTAGGCAACCGTCAGCATTTCGTAGCTGATGACGAGACCTTGGATTAAACCGTAGATGACGTAATTCCAACCGGCCCCGTGCCATATCCCTAGGATGATAAATGTGACCACGAGAGCGTAAATGATTCCCCACTGTCCCCAGTAACGCTTGCTGGCAGCGATGGGCTGATAGAGGTAGTCCCGAACCCAAAAAGAGAGGGACATGTGCCAGCGCCGCCAGAAGTCGGTAATCGTTTTGGCCACGAACGGGCGGTTGAAGTTGGGCGATAACTTGTATCCGAACATCATGGCGCCACCGATGGCCATATCCGTGTAACCGGAGAAATCGGCGTAAAGCTCGATCGGGTACAGTAGTCCCGCGATTAACAGTTGTGCTCCTGAGGCATCATGCACGGAAGCGAAGATAGTATCGAGATGGGGGCCCAGACGGTCGGCGATGATAACTTTTTTCATCAGACCGATCAGTACGAGTTTTAACCCATAGGTCACGGTGTCATAATCAAAGCGTTTTTCCAGTTTCAACTGGGGTAGCATGTCGAAGGCCCGTTCTATCGGTCCGGAGAGGAATTTCATGAAAAATAGCATGTAAAGCATGAAATCCGGCAAGCTGCGTTCCGGCTCCTCTTCTTCCCAGTACACGTCGATCAGATAGCCTAGGGCTTGAAAGGTGTAGAATGAGATTCCGAGCGGGAAGAATACGGAGGTTATGGCTCCTTTCCAGTCGATGCCGAACCAACCGAGTAAGACGGCGATGTTTTCCCCGATGAAGTTGATGTATTTGAATGATACGAGGAACAGGACAAGAAAGAGGATACCCCCGACGAAAACTCTTTTACGTTTGTTTTCTCCCTTTTGTGCCCCGATCCAACGTCCCCAGTAAAAGGTAATTGCGGAAATCAACGCGGCAATAATCAAGTACGCGATATTGAAGTATCCGACGAACACGCAACTCCCCAGCAGCAATACTATTTTCTGATAGTTGCTTTTTACCGAGTAGAAGAGAATCAGACAACAGGTAAAGAGAACGACAAACGGTAAAGAGAGAAATGTCATAGGCTACTTCTTTTTAGCTTGGATCGACGCGCACAGGTCTCCTACGTTTTTGAATTTCAGTATCTCACGTAAACCGAATCGAATGTCATAGTATTTTTCAATAGCAGTGATCAGTCTCATGTTCGTTAGGGAATCCCAACCGTCGACGTCCTTGGCGGTCGTTTCCCTGCCTAGGGTTATCGTGTCGTTTTTCAGTATTTCACGAAAGATCGTGTCCAGTTCTTTTAAAATGTCATCAATTTCCATGGCTATCCTTTTTATATAAATGTCATTAATGCTTTCCGGTCTATCTTCCCGCTCGTGTTTAGCGGGAATTCTTCCAGAAGATGAATTTCTGTCGGTATCATGTAAGTCGGCAGGTGTTGTTTCAAGTGTTGTAACAGTTCATTCCGGTCACAGGCGGTTGAGCCGATAAACAGGTGAAGCTGGCAGCCCCCGTCTTCTGCTTTCTTGGGAACGACAACGGCGTTCGTCTCGTTTGGGAAGAATTTCTTGGCCCTGTATTCAATCTCGCTTAGTTCCACCCGGAAACCTTGCACTTTTACTTGGTAATCTTTTCTACCGCGATAGATGATATCTCCGTCCGAGTCCACGTGACAGAGGTCCCCCGTTTTATAATATATTTCTCCGTCTACACGGGCGAATACTTGTTCCGTCTTCTCCCGGTCTTTCCAGTATCCCGCCATGATCTGATCACCGCTTACCCATAGTTCACCTTGTTCTCCCGGGATGACAGGGTGGCCTTTTTCGTCCATAATGAGCGTTTCGATTCCCTCAAAGGGTTTCCCGATGGCAATCATGCCATTGTGGTGCTTGCAGTTTTCCCGGGGAATCAGGTAGACCGTGCAGTAAATCGTGGCTTCCGTGGGGCCGTAGAAATTCACGAATTCGGCGTTCGGGGCACATGGTCTGAAACGTTCGAGTAAATCGGCATTGGCGGCCTCGGCTGTCACGACGAGGAATTTCAATTTTGGAACATGAATCTCGTCGAAATAGGGTGATAAGAATTGTAACACGGAGGGAGGTATGGTCACGTGGGTTAATTCCTCGTCTTCCATTAACTCGTACACTCTCATGTATTTCAGTTTATCCGATCCTACCGTGTAGATGCAAGCCCCGAGCGTCAACGGGTAAAGGGTTGATACCACGGAAACATCGAAGGTCAATTCGAACATTTGCAGCATCCGGTCCGTCGGGCCCAGTCTCCAGTCCAGATGTCTGTAGGTCTCGTAGAAGGCATTCAGGTTCTTCCGGGTGATTTGTACGCCTTTGGGTACTCCGGTACTACCTGAAGTGAAAATGATATAGGCGTTGGTGTCTTCATCGTGTTTGATATCAAGAAGATTTTTCCCCGGGGTGTCGTCCCGCAGTTCTAATGTTGAAATACATTTCATCCCGTCGGGGAGACTTTCCACGATCTCCGACGGCGTACTGTGCAACACGATGTTCATTCCGGTGATTTCAGCGATCGTCCTGTTCCGGCTAGCCGGGTAGCTGGGGTGTAAAATAACGTAGGTCTTCCCCGATAACAATACGGCCAATATAGAGGCGTACGTTTCAATACGATCTTCCGCGACGATTCCGATGATGTCTCCCTGAGTCCCTTGCACCGAGGGCATGATCCCTTGTACACGGGCAAATACCTCTTTATAAGTATACGAGGTGCCGTCTATCACAAAAGCCGCATTATTCGGGTACTTTTTGTAGGCCCGAACGATGTCTTTAAGTATGTCCTTTCTATCCATAAATCATTCCGTTCTATATTCAATAGCCTATTTCACTGATAATCCCCTGTAGTGTGATTAAAATTTTCCTATTTTGTAGCCTTCTTGAATACAGTAACGGCACAAAATTAATTTTTTATCGCAAACATCCAATGTTATTATCTCTTTATATTTTAGGAAGTTTTATATTTGCGAATAAAAACAGGAAGAAAATGCGAAAACCTATAATCATGATCGGGGCGGCAACTTCCGGGAGCGGGAAGACGACGTTCACGCTGGGGCTGTTGCGTTTGTTGAAAAATCGGGGGATGAAGGTGCAACCTTTCAAGTGCGGTCCCGATTATATCGACACGAAACATCACGCTATGGCCGCGGGGGAGGAGTCTGTGAATCTGGATACATTTATGGCTTCCGGGAAGCACGTGAAGCAACTGTTTTCACGTTATGGGAATACGAGTGATATTTGTGTGGCAGAAGGTGTGATGGGATTGTTTGACGGGTACGATGGGATGAAAGGAAGTAGTGCGGAGATTGCCGGGTTGATCGGAATTCCGGTCGTGTTGGTGTTGAATGCGAAGTCCACGGCTTATTCCGTGGCTCCGGTGTTGTACGGGTTCAAGCATTTTTACCCGGGAATCCGGATCGTTGGGGTCGTGTTTAATTTCGTGGCCTCGGAAGCGCATTATGCTTATTTGCAGCAAGCCTGCGGGGATGCAGGAGTCGAGGCTTTGGGGTATCTCCCTAAAGATGATCGTATTGTTATCCCGTCCCGTCATTTGGGTTTGTCTATTGATGAATCGTTTTGTTTTGATGCTTTCGCCGACCGGGTGGCCGGGGTGGTGGATAAAACCGTGAATGTCGATCGGTTGCTGGAGTTGTGTACGGTTGATTTTCCTGTTTATGAAGAGAAGATGACAGATGTTTCTGAAAAGACGAGAATAGCCATAGCCCGGGATGAAGCTTTTAATTTTATGTACCGGGAGAACATCGAGGCGTTGAGACGGGAGGGGAAGGTCGTGTTTTTTAGTCCTTTGCGGGATGAAGTGTTGCCGGAAGCAGATTTCTTATATTTGCCGGGAGGATATCCCGAACTGTATTTGTCGGAATTGTCGGCAAACGGGAAGATGCGGTCTGCGATCCGGGAATATTGTGAGGCTGGGGGACACGTTTTAGCGGAATGTGGCGGGATGATGTATTTATGTGACAGTATTACGGGGAATGACAGTAAAGAGTACCCTATGGTCGGCGTGTTGAAACAGCGGGCAACGATGGAACAAATGAAGCTGAAACTAGGGTATCGGGAAGTTCGTTTTGAAGATCAAGTCGTACGGGGCCACGAGTTCCATTATTCGCGGGTGTTGCCGGGAGATCATCCTTTATCGACGATAGGTAAGGTGTATAACGCCAAGGGTATTGAGGTAGATACGTTGATATTCACGTATAAGAATGTGTTGGCAAGTTATATCCATTTTTATTGGGGGGAGATCGGGATCGGTTATTTCCGGGAGAAGGTAAAATGACAGTTTGTCTTGTGGCAAGTTAAAAATGACAGTATATTAAAATGGCATGTAAATTGTTTTTTACTGTATAAAAAGAAAGACAAATAATAATGATTTAATAATCAATAATTATGATGACTGAGAATTTAGTAAAAGCATTTAATGCTCAGGTTAATGCGGAGATGTGGTCTTCAAATTTGTATTTATCCATGTCTGTGTATTTTGCACAGAACGGTTATGCCGGAATGGCCAAGTGGATGAGAGCACAATCTAAAGAAGAGTTGGAACATGCTTACGAAATGATTGATTTCGTGATTAAACGCGGGGGAAATGTGGAGATAGGGCAGGTTAGCGTGGTTCCCACGGCGTGGGGTTCCGTGCTGGAAGTTTTCGAGCATGTTTATCAACATGAATGTCATGTTTCCAAGCTGATTGATGATTTGTTGGATGTTGCCATAAAAGAAAATGACAAGGCCGCGCAGAATTTTATTAACGGTTTTGTTAACGAACAAGTTGAAGAAGAAGATTCTGCACAGGCTATTGTTGACAGAATTAAGATGATGAATGGGCACAACCTGATTTATTTGGATGATAAGTTAGGAGAACGAAAATAAGGAAGTGTTCGAGAAATAAGAAAAGACTACTGGTTAAAGTAGTCTTTTCTTATTTTAATCTATCCAAGTAAGTAATAAATGAAGCAAATCATGACAACCGTGATTCTGCATACCGTTAGATTGATGCGGGCGGTTCGCTTGTAATCTTCAATGGATAATTCCCGGTCGTTTGTCCCGATATAAGGTTTCTCGACGAGTACGCCATGATAAATATTGGGTCCCCCGAAGCGGCAATCCAAAATGCCTGCCATGGCGGATTCCGGGTAGCCGGAATTCGGACTGGCGTGTTGTCGGGCGTATTTCCGAATGAAGGCGAATATCCCTTTTCGATAACCGGACAGCGCGATGAATAGTGCGGTTAGGCGGGCCGGAATATAGTTCAGGATATCATCCAGGTGAGCGGAACAACACCCGAAATCTTTGTACCGGGCATCTTTATAGCCGATCATGGAATCCAACGTGTTGACCATTTTATAAGCCATCATGGCGGGGAATCCGCCGAGAGCGTAAAAGAACAAGGGAGCGACAACCCCGTCACTGAGATTTTCGGCCATGGTTTCCAACACGGCGGTATATATTTTTTTAGGAGACAGTTGGCTGGTATCTCTCCCCACGATCCATGAAAGGCGCTTGCGTCCGGCTTCTAATCCTTGGTTTTCCAGAGTCTGTATGACTTCACCGCCTTCTTGTATCAGGCTGTGGTTGGCCAAGCCGTAGAACACGAAAACAGAGGCAATGATATAATACGCGATCGGGTGCAACTGCCAACTTCCCCATGCGATCAATCCTCCTAATGCCAGCGTGCCTAGCGGGAGTAAGACGGCAACGATACATCCGTTCCGTTTTTTATGATTCCCTTTATTCAGACGGTGTTCACACCACCCGATGATATTCCCGAATGCCACGATGGGATGGGGTAACTTCCGGGGATCTCCAAAAATGCGATCTAGGAGGTACCCGATAATCAGCGGAATGATTACAATTGAGAATTGAGAATTGAGAATTGAAAGTGAAGACATGGCGGTAGTAATTATAGATCGGGAATAGGCATGGATTTTAAGGCATTGATTAACATGTTGTTTTTCTCTTCCGACAAGGTGTTTACCCGGAAGTAATGTTCGTTTAAACCTCTGAAATTCGATGCATCCCGGATTAAAATTCCGAAATTTTTCAAAAGTTGCTGTTTTAATACACGAGTGTCGTGTAGTGTGTGAACGAGGAAGAATGAAGTTCCCGATTCAAGAGAGGTGAAACCGGGAATTTCATCGAGTGCCTGGACGAAATGGGCTTTTCGTTTTAATAGTCTTTCGGTGTCAGGCAAAAGGTATTTCCCGTTTCGTAATAGGAATTTGCCGAGTTCAATGGCCAGCGCGTTCACGCTCCAGGGATGGGTAAAACGTCTGATACGTTCGATCAGAGTCGCGTGTCCTAGTAAGTATCCCAGACGTAGGCCGGGGATCGCGTAATTTTTTGTCATAGAATGAACGATCAGTAAATTAGGATAATCCGCCAGTAACGGTTCACAAGGCTGTGCCGTGGGGGCAAAATCAATGAAAGATTCGTCCACGACAAGTGTCATTTCGGGATATTGCTGCAAGATATGTTCTATTTCTTCCCTGTCCCAGATGTGCCCGTTCGGGTTGTTGGGATTGCAGATAAACATCAGGTCGCCGCTTTGTGATTCGAAGTCCTTGAGGGGGACGAACACTTGTTGATGATGATAAAGCGTGCAAGCGTCTTCGTATTCGGCAAATGACGGGGTGGGTAGAATCGTTTTGCAGCCCTCGAAAGCGTGGGCAATCAGGTAGAATAGTTCCGTGGCCCCGTTGCCTGCAAGTACGTTTTGAGGCTGTAAATTGTGGATACGTGCCACTTCATGAACAAATGATTCGGCAGCAGGTTCCGGGTAATGGAATATTTTGTCGAGTTGATTTGTAAGGACTGACCGAAGAATATCCGTTTCGGCATCGTACCATACGTTTGTTGAGAAATTTGCTTTAACATTTATGTTCGATTTGTATATATCGTCACCGTGTCCGTTCAGCATATTATTTTGTTTTAAGGGTAGAGTAAATGTATTGTAGGTCAACGCATGCGCGCACGTGTTCTGCCAGTTTATCGTATTGTTGATTCTTGAAATCCGTGTAATTGAATGTTGTGGGTGTCGCTTGTGTCAGACCTTCGGCCAGTTCATTGAGAACGACGTCATTATCTAGTATTCCATGAAGGTAACTTCCCCAGCATTTGTCATTCAGCAGATACCCGTCCTCCCGACCGTCCTCTAGCCGGTTTAATGATGATGCCGTGCTTCCGTCCAATAGCGTGGTTTTACCCATGTGTATCTCGTATCCCCGGCAGGTGTCCGGGTGATTCCGAAATTGGAATCGGCTCTGGCGGGTTACTTTCTCGGGCTCCATAACGGTGATCAGGGGCAGGATTCCTAATCCCGGAATGGAGGTCGTTTCTCCTTCTATTCGGTCGGGATCTTCAATACGAGCTCCTAGCATTTGGTAGCCCCCGCAGATTCCGATCACTTTTTTGCCGTCTTTATGTGCTCGGATGATCGCGTCTGCGATCCCATTCGCTTTGATATTTTGCAAATCGGCTATCGTGTTTTTGGTTCCCGGTAGTATGATAATGTCGGCTTTACCGATCTCTTCCACGTTATTCGTGTAGTAAGTATGAAAACGTTCGTCCCGTTCCAGCACACTGAAATCCGTGAAGTTGGAGAGGCGTTTTAGTAGCACGATGGCCACGTTGATCTTGTCGCTTCCCGCTCTCGTGTTCTTGGATTCCAGTGACACGGAGTCTTCCTCCTCGATGTAAATGTCCCGGAAATAAGGGATCACCCCGACCACGGGAACGCCCGTGAGTTCATGAAGGATTTTCCGGCCCTCGTCGAAAAGAGAGATATCTCCCCTGAATTTGTTGATGATGATACCCTTGATTAATTTCTTCTCTTCTTCGGGAAGTAGCGCGATAGAACCGTACACGGAGGCAAATACCCCACCTCGGTCAATGTCGGCAACCAAATAGGTGGCGGCTCCCGTGCGCAACGCCATGCGCATGTTCGTGATGTCCCGTTTTCGGAGATTGATTTCCGATATACTCCCGGCTCCTTCCAGTACGATCGGAGAATAGCGGGCATGCAGGCGTTCGTAAGCGGCATAAGCTTGGTTGAATAGCTCTGCTTTGTTGTTTGCCATGAAATACTCCTTGGCGGACATGTTGCCAACGGGTTTTCCGTTTAGCACGACCTGCGAACTCTGTTCGTTCGTGGGTTTCAGCAACACGGGGTTCATGTCGCTTTCCGGCGGGATACCGCATGCTTCAGCTTGCACCGCCTGTGCTCGTCCGATTTCCAGCCCGTCGGGCGTGGAATACGAATTCAACGACATGTTTTGTGCTTTAAAAGGAGCCGGATGAAACCCGTCTTGTTTAAAAATGCGACAAAATGCCGTGTTGATAATACTTTTTCCTGCATCAGAGCAGGTACCGACAAACATGATAGGACGAAACGACATGCTAATTTTAGATTTTAGATTTTAAATTTTAGATTCCGATCGCACAAAGCCATTCCCATTTCTTGATTTATGATTTTAAATTCCGTGATTCGGCGGCTATGCTGCCGTAGACAAAGCGCCCCGCGAGGGTTCATAGACCTTATGGACTTTATGGACTTTTTTTCTTGTACAAAAATGCTTTCCACCTTTCCTCCATGGCTCCCTGTTTATCCATTTCCCAGCGGGCCATGGTAAACAACAAGTCCGAGAGTCGATTTACAAAACGAAGGATGAGCGGGGGGACTTCGTCTGTTCTGTTCAATGTCCATAACCGCCTTTCTGCCCGGCGGGCTATCGTACGGGCCACGTGGCATTGAGCAGAAATGAGGGTTCCTCCCGGTAGAATAAAATGAGTTGACGGGTGTTGCATCTCGGCATTCATCCGGTCAATTTGTTGTTCACAATACAGATCAATGTCTTCCGGAACCTTGTTCTGGTTCTGCTCCCGAACATCCGAGGGAGTAGCTACCTGCGACATGACAACCATTAACGCGCGTTGTATGCAGGCAAGTAACTCCTGACGTTCATCCTTCTCGTCCAGCATGGCCCGGATTACTCCTAGCGTGGCATTCAGTTCATCTAACGTGCCGTTCGCTTCGATTCGGATATCGTCTTTGTCTACCCGCTTCCCGCCGAATATCCCGGTTTTGCCTTTATCTCCGCCTTTCGTGTAAATTCTCATAAGAATTGAAAATTGAAAATTGAAAATTGAGAATTGAAAATTGAAAATTGAGAATTGAAAATTGAAAATTGAAAATGGGGGATTTCGATTTCCAATTGGATTATACTATTTGTTTTTTTTCATTTATGGTAAATCGTATACAACTGGTGTTTTCCATGATGGGCAAGTCGATCATATCGGTGGCTTTCTTCCCTTCGAGGTAAGCGATAATGGCACGATTGAAGGCTCCGTGACCGATTGCCAAAACACGTTGTCCCGGGAAATTCTTTTTCAGGTAGTCGATAAAATCAATGGCTCGTTGAAAAAGAGTATCCAGAGATTCCACGCTGGGAGGCAGATTTAGCCAATCGACATCGTCCAGTTGTTTACCGGTATAGATACCCCAATCCATTTCCCGTAGTAAGGGGGTCGGGTGTGGCGTCAAACCGTGAGGTTTGGCGGCGGCCATAGCCGTGTCGTAGCTTCGAGCCAGATCGCTGGATACGACGCTGTCAATAATTTCGTCTTGCAGGGCTTCCGCCAGTTTTTTCGCCTGGGCGATACCCAAGGGTGATAACGTTCCGGGAAGTTGTCCCTGAAGTATATGTTGCTGATTCTCTAAAGTTTCCCCGTGTCGGGATAATATAAGTTCTATCATCACTACTTTTTAAAACATCCAATAGACAAAAGTAGTAAACAATTAGATTTTTCAACATAGTAGTTGAAAATATCCATAACTTCTTTCTGGTGTTTGTTTTCGCATTTTTCGAATACGATATTCATAAAACGTTGTGTTATTTGTATCTACAAAACAAATGGAAATTTTAGTATCTTTTGTTTTTTGATGAAGAATTGATTCTTTGTAGATTTGTTTCCCGAAAGGAGTGGGTAAAAAAATGAACATGATGAAAAGTAAACGACGGAATTATTTGTTATTGACTCTTTTAGTAATTATTTTGGGATTACTTTCCCGGAAAATGAGTGCTTGTACGCTTGATTTCGTGAAGATGTACTTGGGTGACGTGCTTTGGGGGATGATGGTGTATTTCGGGTGTCGTTTCCTGTTCGTGAACTTGAAAAAACGGGCTTCTTTCGGTATTGCTTTAGCGTTTTCTTATTTGATCGAGGTCAGTCAGTTGTATCACGCTCCTTGGATTGACGCCATCCGGGCGACAACATTGGGAGCTTTGGTACTCGGGTTTGGATTCTTGTGGAGTGATATAGCGTGTTACACGGTGGGAATAATTCTTGGCATTGTCGTGGACTCGTTACTGGGGTGGAGCCAAAAATAAATGTTTTATATTTTCCGGGATAAAACTTTGTATTTCTTGAAAAAACAGAGAAATTTGTTGCCATGATGAAAAGAAAAATAATATTGGTTACAGGCGGACAGCGTTCTGGGAAAAGTAGGTACGCCCAAGAGTTGGCGTTACGCCTGGCTGAAGATCCGGTTTACTTGGCTACTTCCCGAGTGTGGGATGACGAGTTTCGGGAGCGGGTGCGACGTCATCAACTGGATCGCGGGCCGCAATGGACTAATCTGGAAGAGGAGAAATGGATCGGCAAATGCGATGTACGGGGGAGAGTAGTGGTCATTGATTGCGTGACATTGTGGAGTACGAATTTCTTTTTTGATAATGATTCCAACGTGGACAAGTCTTTGCAGGAGATAAAGTCCGAGTTTGACCGCTTCGTAGAACAGGAGGCCACGTTTATCTTCGTCACGAACGAGATTGGGATGGGAGGAATTGCCGTGGACCCCGTCCAGCGTCGCTTTACGGATTTACAAGGATGGGTGAACCAGTATATCGGCAGCAAAGCTAACGAGGTCATCTTGATGGTCTCCGGGATAGCATTGAGTGTAAAAAATGAATAGTATAAATAAATTGAAAATTGAATGTTTAGCATTTTCAATTTTCAATTTTCAATTTTCAGTTGTATGAAGAATTTCGAAATAAGTGAAACCGACAAGGCAATATTGCCTGATTTGATAGATAAGATTAATAATTTGACCAAGCCGAAAGGTTCTTTGGGATTACTTGAAAGAACGGCAACCCGGATCGGGCTGATTCAACAGACGCTTTCTCCGGAATTGAGAAAACCGCAGAATATAATTTTTGCCGCGGATCATGGGATCGTGAAGGAAGGGGTTAGTTTTTCGGCTCCCGAGGTAACGGCCCAGATGATTTTTAATTTTATCAAAGGGGGAGCCGGGGTGAATATGTTTGCCCGGCAGCATCACTTTGGGATTAAACTGGTGGATTGTGGGGTAAATGCGGATTTCGAACCCATGGAAGGATTGATTGATCGCAAGATTCGCAAGAGTACATCAAATTACCTGTATGAAGCTGCCATGTCGGAAACCGAGTTTGACCGGGCTATCGAGATCGGGGCGGAAATTGTTGATATGGTGCATGGTGAGGGGACTAACGTGGTTAGTTTTGGGGAAATGGGAATTGCCAACACTTCTTCTTCTTCCATGTGGATGACTTATCTCACGGGTATTCCGTTGAGTGATTGCGTGGGAGCCGGGAGTGGTTTGTCCAAGGATGGTGTGGAGCATAAATACAACGTGTTGAAGCAATGTATGGAGAATTACAAGGGAGACGGGACGCCCAAAGATATCATCCGTTATTTCGGTGGGTTTGAAATGGTGGCTGCCGTTGGAGGTATGTTACGTGCCGCCGAATTGGGGATGATTATCATCGTGGACGGCTTCATCATGACGAACTGCGTGTTGGCAGGTCGGGCTTTGTATCCTGCTTTGACGGATTATTGCATTTACGGGCATCAAGGAGACGAGTGCGGTCACAAACTTGTACTGGATTACCTGGGAGCCGAACCCTTGTTGAATCTTGGTTTGCGTTTGGGCGAGGGTACGGGTGCTATCTGTGCTTATCCTCTGTTGGAGTCTGCCGTGAACATGATCAACGAAATGGCTTCTTTCAAAGAGGCTGCGGTGACGAAATACTTTAAATAATTGAAAATGAAAAAACAGAATGATTACGTGATTGCCGATTCAATGATTTACGTGATTATTAAAAACGTTAGTCTCGTGCGAATGAAATCACCTAATCCGAAATCTCAGAATCACAGAATAGCATCAGCTTTGTGCGGCTGGAATCTAAAATCTAAAATTTGAAATTAATATGCGTTCTTTTTTGGCGGCAATAATGATGTTTACCCGGTTACCCTTGTGGCGGGTGATTAACGTGGACAAGCGTTATTTCACGGATGTGATCAAATTTTGGCCCTTGGTGGGATTTTTGACGGGAACGGTCACGGGAGGAGTGTTGTGGTTGACCGCGCAGATATTACCGTTGGAGGTGGCTTGCATATTGGCTATTATAGCCCGGTTATTATTGACGGGAGCATTGCACGAAGACGGGTTGGCTGATTTCTTTGATGGCTTTGGCGGGGGAACTTCTAAGGAGAAGATTTTGGCAATTATGAAAGATTCGCATATCGGGTGTTACGGGACAATCGGGTTGGTTCTCTATTTTATTTTATATTATTCGTTATTATCCAGTTTCGATCCGGCCATGATCTTCCCGATCGTGATCGCGGCGGATAGTTTTTCCAAACTGTGTACGGCCGTGATGATCAACACGCTTCCCTATGTTCGGAAAGAGGAAGAAAGCAAAACGAAGTTGATTTATAGTAAAGTACGCACGCTTATTTTCGTGATCGTGGGATTGATCACGCTGATCCCGTTCTATTTCTTGAAGGATGCGAGTTTTTGTTTCGCCATGATTCCCACTATTTTGACGGCGATAGCCTTACGTTTCTTCTTGAAAATCAAGATCGGGGGCTACACGGGAGACTGTTGCGGGGCCTCCGTGTTAATCATCGAGCAAGTTTTCTATCTGAGTGTTTTAGTTATTTGGTGCCGTCATCAGTTTTTGTTTTAGACAGGAGATCATTTCTATCCGGATATTTCTTCCCCTTTGGCCTTTTTTAGCCAAGGGGATTAAAAAACGTTCTACATGTTCTCATACCAATAGAGTTTTCCCACTTCACTGCCCCACAAGAGGACACCAACAATGTTATTTCCCATATCTTACTCTTTTTGTTTTTTTATTCATGATCTCTTCCATAACATAGACGGAAACAGGAATTTCCGGTAGTAATTTATGCATTTTATCTTTTTAATAGGCTGATTGTCAAGTTCACTCCTTCAACATACTGATCTTTTCAATCACTTCTAGTTTTTACGAACTCAGACAGGTGTTAGCAGAATATCCTAAAAGTAGGGACAAATTTGTTATTTCCATACGATATCGCAAAAAAAAGTACTTTTGTAAATCAATAACATACAGCATGAAAATAGATGATCTTGAGGATATAAAGAACCTGATAATCCAGAATGAAAACGAACAAATAGAATTTAAAGAAACCACCGGACAGTTGGAGCGCGGTATGGAAACGCTTTGTGCTTTTCTCAACGGGGCAGGTGGAACCGTGTTGTTCGGCGTAACGGACAAAGAAGATAATCGGACAGGATCTGAGCGACAAGACAAAACGGGATATTATAGAAGCAATCAGGCGGATAGAGCCATTGACTGCGATCGAAATTTTCTACACTGCCATTCCCGACACAAACAAGTATGTGATTGCCCTTTGTGTTGATCCTCAATTGAGTGCCCGCCCTTTCGCTTATAAGGGAAGAGCCTACCACCGCATGGAAAGTGTGACGTCCGCCATGCCGCAGGAAAAATATAATTTATTACTGTTGCAACGGGGTGGTAAATATGGATGGGAGGCTATTATCAATGAGGATTTAAGAATCGAAAATCTTAACGAGAACCTTATCCGTGGTGCTGTCCGTATGGGAGTTGAGAGTGGACGCTTGCCGGAGACGACCACGATAGAAGAAATTCCGCTTATCCTTGAAAAATTCGACCTCTCATCGGGTGATGGTAAACTGAAAAATGCGGCAGCAGTATTGTTCGGCAAAAACTTGTCAGATTATCCACAATGCCTGTTGCGTATGGCACGTTTCAAAGGAACGAATAAAGACGAGTTTATAGACAACCAGCGCGTACATGGCAATATCTTTGAACTGCTGGATGTAGCTATGGCTTTTTTCTTCAAACATCTGTTACTTTCCGGGAAGGTTGAAAAGCTATACCGGGATGAGGAACTGACTATTCCCTATAAAGCTCTGCGCGAGAGTTGTATAAACAGCTTTTCACACCGTCTGTACCACAAACCGGGCAGTTCCGTCAGCATAGCCATCTATGATGATCGCGTGGAAATCACGAATAGTGGCACGTTCCCGGAGGATATGACCTTGGAGAGGTTGCTAGGACCGCATGATTCTGAGCCACAAAATCCTATTATAGCTAATGTCCTTTATAAAAGCAAGGTGTTGGAAAGTTGGGGACGGGGCATTGGATTGATGATTAGTGAATGCCGCCGTGTGGGACTTCCTGACCCAGAGTTTCATTCGGACGGTGCTTTTGTACAGGTCGTGTTTCGTTATGTACGGGATACTGTCGGGCAAAATTTCACAGTTACCCCACAGTTACCCCACAGTTGCCCCACAGTTTCCCCACAGGTTAAAAAAGTTTTGGTAGCAATTGACGGTAATACGTGTTCGGCCAAAGAAATTATGGAGTCAATGGGCCTGAAAGATAAAAGCAACTTTTTGGAAAACTACCTTTATCCGGCTATAGGGTTAAAATTGGTAGAGCCGCTTTATCCCGAACAACCCAAACATCCCAAACAGAAATATAATCTGACGGAAAAAGGAAAGACTTTATTAAAGAGAGAGTAGCGAATGGCTAAAGGAAACAATAGTAAAAGCATTGCTGTGGAGTAAGTGATGTATATAAAGTTAAATCTCTTTAGATTTAACAATCTAGTATGATTTTGGTTAATTCTTAAATCAGAAAAAATATTGAAAAATGAAAAAGTATTTATATATTTGCAGGTATGATACGAAATAGGTAGGAGAGCCTGCCTTAAAAATATTGTGAGTTTGTGCTAATCTTAAACTGAAAATCGCCAATTTAAGGAAGTAAGGTTAGACGGTGAGTTCACGCTGGTTAGGCGTGGATCGTTGTCTATTTACTTCCGGGCGTTTGGCGATGCCTCAGTTTAGATAGAGTGTTGACGATCCTCGCTTTTTTTATTGTATCATTTTTTGTATGGGGATCGGCAATATAGAAGAAATTTTCAATCAATAAAGGATTTTAGGGTTGCAACCAGACTAAAATAAACGGAATGAATAAAGACTCAAAATTTACAAGCCATGAAGAATTAAAAAGATTTTCCTATTAGAAAAATGAAAAAGGAGGGTGAATCCTAAACTTTTGCACGTTGAATATCACCCCCTTGCATCAATTAGTTTTATAAACCAATTAATTATCAAAGTTATGAAAAAAACTTATGACAGGAAATTTTTTCGGCAAAAATTACTATCGGAAAGAAAGACAGTCACTACGGTTTCCCGCTTGCTTATTGTTTTATTGCTTGGATTCCCCTTCTTTACACGGGCCGGGACGAGCGATGTTCCTCGTGTAGGGGGCTTTTTCCCCGGGATCCTAGTCAGACAGGATACCGTGACTCGGGGAGAAAAGCCGGGAAATCAAAAACAGGAAGTTTACATGGGTGAAGTGATGGACACGGAGGGGAACCCGTTGCCCGGCGTGACCGTCTTGTTGAAAGGGACCCGGATGGGGACTTCCACGGATATGAACGGGGAATTTCGTTTTCAGGCAGCGAAAGAAGGAAAAGCGGTACTGGTTTTTTCATTTATCGGGATGAAGCCGGTGGAAAAGGAAATGACTCCGGGTAAGAAAGTCTTGGTTCGGATGGAAGAAGAGGTGAAGGGGATCGAGGAAGTGGTGGTAAACGGGATCTACTCCCGGGATAAGAATAGTTACACGGGATCGGCTACGACTTACTCGGCGAAAGAACTGAAGATGATTGGGGCGCAGAATCTTATCCAAAGCCTGAAAACGCTGGATCCGTCCATGCTGGTCGTGGAAAGCAAGCAGTGGGGATCGGACCCGAATCGTATGCCCAAGATTGAAATCCGGGGGAAAACAAGTGTCGTGGGATTGAAAACGGAATTTGAAAATGATCCCAATCAACCCTTGTTTATTCTGGACGGGGTGGAAAGCACGCTGGAAACTATTATAAATCTGAACATGGATCGGGTGGCCAACGTGACGATTTTGAAAGATGCCGCCTCCACGGCCATTTACGGGTCAAAGGCTGCCAATGGCGTGATTGTCGTGGAAACGAAATCCCCGGAATCGGGACAATTGCGCTTGTCGTACAGCGGTAATTACGGGGTGTCATTTGCCGATTTGTCGGATTATAATTTGATGAACGCCTCCGAGAAGTTGGAATTCGAGTTGTTAGCCGGGCGTTATTCACCGATAGAAGGGTATGAAGGGTTTGTCGATAAACTCCAGAAGATGCAGGATTATTACATCCGTTTAAAAGAGGTGTTGAGAGGTGTCGACACCTATTGGCTGGGGGAACCTTTGAGGACTGTTTTCAATCATTCCCACAACTTGTATATTGATGGGGGAGACAAGGCGATGCGCTATGGTTTGGGTATCAGTTATAATAACCGGGACGGCGTGATGAAAAAGTCGGATCGTGACGGTCTGGGGGTGAACATTGATCTGATCTATCGCAAAAAAGGACTCCTGTTCTCGAATAAAGCGAGTCTGGATGTCACTAATTCGAAACGGGAACCTGTAGCTTTTTCTGAGTTTTCAAGGGCAAACCCGTATTACCGGAAAAAGCAGGAAAACGGAACTATCCCCATGTATTTGGAGAGAAGGACAGGGCTTTACGGGGAGGATATGTTGAACCCGTTATACGTGTGGAATATCGAAAACACGAATGAAACCAAGGACCTCGCGTTAAGGGATAATTTCACGATGGAGTGGACAACCCTCGATGCGTTGCGATTACGGGCTCGTTTGGGAATATCCAAGAGCATCTCGAAAACAGAAGCTTTCAAGTCTCCGAATCACACGGATTTCCTGGAGACTGAAAAATTGAAGAAAGGTTCTTTCTCCTCCAGTCAGAACGAGAGTTTCTCGTATAATGGAGATTTGAACGTTATTTTTGGTAAAATATTTAATAATATTCATCAGGTTAATTTCGTCGGGGGATGGTCGTTCAGTGAATCCCGATCGGAAACGTCCGGTTATAGTGTTGTGGGTTTTAATGATGATTTTCACAAGAATCCGGCTTATTCCACGGGATTCCGGGAAAATCAGAAGCCAACTTACTCGAAAGACCGCAAGCGTTCTACCAGTTTTTTCATGAACCTGAACTATTCCTATAATAATCGTTACCTGATGGATTTTAACCTGCGGGCTGACGGGACTTCCGTTTTCGGTAGCAACAAACTTTTCTCCACGACGTGGGCGATCGGTTTAGCCTGGAATATTCATAATGAAGGATTCATACAAAAATTGGGATGGGTGAATAATCTGAAAATCCGGGGATCGATCGGTAATCCCGGGAACGAGAATTTTGATGCTTACATCTCCCAGAAGACGTACGTGTACAACGTGGAATTGCAAAATATGTTTGGGGCAAGTGCGTTGATTGAGAAATACGGGAATAAAGATTTGGAATGGCAACGGACTGTGGATAAAAATATCGGTGTTGACTTGTCGATCATAGACAACAGGATACGCGTGTCTTTTGATTATTATTTCAAGGATACAGATCCCTTGCTCGTCTCCATCAGCATGCCCCCTTCTGCCGCGGCAACGAGTTTATACACGAATTTGGGAAGACAAATCTCGCGGGGATGGACGGCAACGCTGAATTATGTCTTTCTTCGGAAACAGGATTTGTCTTGTAGTGTAAACATGAATGCCCGGGCGAATCACTCGGAATATCGCGATATCGGGGATAAACTGGATTATTTGAACGAGGTGGGGAGTTCCACCGTTCTGAACCGCTATTACGAGGGCGGCAGTCCCGATGATTTGTGGGCTGTTCCTTCTCTGGGGATTGATCCGGCAACGGGACGTGAGGTTTTCTTGAAAAAAGATGGCACGCAGACCTTTTTGTATTCCGCGTCCGATGAGGTGATCGTGGGATCGTCAGTGCCAGATGTCGAGGGAATAGTCGGGATGTCGTTTTACTACAAAAAGTTATCTGCATCTTTCAATTTCCGCTATCGTTTAGGCGGGGAAACCAAGGCCTCGGCGTTGTATGAAAAAGTGGAGAATATCAGTCAGGACAATATAGCCCGGAATCAGGACAAGCGAGCTTTGCACGATCGTTGGAAGAAGCCGGGAGAGAAGTCGAAGTTTAAGGCGATCGACGATTATTCTTCCACACCCCTGTCTTCGCGTTTCGTGGTGACGGAGAATACTTTTTCCGGGGAGTCTATCTCGATCGGTTATGATATGGATGCGCTCTGGTTACAGGGAGCGGGAATTGAAGGAATGAATTTCCGTGTTTACATGAACGATATTTTCAGAATCTCTTCTTTCAAAGAAGAACGGGGACTGGATTATCCTTTTGCTCGTTCTGTTAGTTTTTCTTTAGGTGTAAGATTTTAAAACAAGTGTGGATATGATACGAAAATTGAAATTATTGCTGTGCGTGGTGCTTGGCACCCTCACCTTGTCTTGTTCCGATTGGCTGAAAGTCAGTTCGGAGGATCGGATCATGGAGAATGACCTTTTCCGCACTTCCCGGGGATTCATGACCGCGTTGAACGGTGTTTATATAGACTTGTTGAATAGTAGTTTGTACGGGAGAACACTGACGTGGGGAATGACCGATATTTTGGCCCAGTATTATACCTGTCGGGAAAAAGATCATGCGTATAAGTCTTTGGCTGAGTTTGATAACGTGACAAAAAACAGTACGGTGAGTGGCTGCTGGAGCAGGGCGTACGCTTTATTGAATAACGTCAATACGATACTGGAACATTGTGAATCGGATCGTGACGTGTTGGATGATTCTTATTATCATGTGATAAAAGGCGAGGCTTTAGCTTTACGTGCCCTGTTGCATTTTGAATTGTTCCGGATATTCGGTCCGAGTTATAGCAAGGACAAGGAAAGCGTGTGTATACCTTATGCGATGACTTCCGAGACGAAAGTGAATCCTTTACTCCCGGCGAAAGAGGTTGCCCGGCTGATCATGGAAGACTTGAAAGGTGCCGAGGATTTATTGCTCGGGTATGATCCCGTGATTGAAACCGGTGGTGCGTGGGGCGATGAACCGGATGGGGGTGCGAACGATATGCGTTATCGTTCCATGCGGCTAAATTATTATGCCGTGCAGGCTTTAATGGCACGGGTGGCACTTTATTGCGGGGAAAAGGACGTGGCCTGGGAGTATGCGGATAAGGTAATTCGCGGTATACACGAGGGACATGAATGGTTCCCTTTCGTGACCCGGGAAGAGGTGGTTACCGCGGATAAGGAAGATCGTGTTTATCAAAGCGAGATAATATTTGGTCTCTATAACCTGAAAAGGAAAGAAGGTGTGTACGAGATCGGTTTCGGGGCCAATTTAAAACAGGGGAGCGTGTTGCGTATAGATAAAGAGGTTATGCAAGATCTATACGAGGGTGATGATAACGATTACAGACTTTCCTACTGGTTTGGGGAAATGGTTGATCCGGATAATAATTCATACCCTCACGTGATTAAATACATGGAGGTGGATGATAAGGACCCGAAAACGGAAGTAAGTAAAGGATATCGTTACATCATGCCCGTGATCCGGGTATCCGAGGTGTATCTCATCGCGGCAGAATGTTGTCCGGACCCGAAAGAGGGTCGCGACTACCTGAATGCCGTGAGAGCGGCTCGTAACGTGAAAAACATCCCAGCTGAAGTGGACTTGATAACAAGCATCGAGCGGGAATACAAGCGGGAGTTTGTGGGGGAAGGACAATTGTTCTGGCTCTATAAACGGAAAGGAAAAACGGAGATTGCCTCCGGGGTAAAACAGGGAGAGGCTGTTGCCATGGAAGAACGCTTTTATCTGTTTGATTTGCCGCAATCGGAGCGGGATTATAGAAAAGAAAACGATCTTAAGAATTAATTTAAATTTCTTCGTATGAAAAAATATATATTTTTATTGTCAGTCGTTCTGTTATTTCTTGCATGTGAGAAAGAGATGATGGATTACGAGGGAAAAGACGGGGTATATTTTTCAGTCCAGGAAGTGCCGCCCAGTTTGTACGGGAATCCGGAAATCTGGGCACATGTCGACACGACCTTGATCCCCTTTTCCTTGCTATTGGAGAACGATAGTACGGTGAGATTGAAAGTGCGGGTGATGGGACAAGTTGTGAATTATGATCGTTATTTTACGGTGACGGTTGTCGATTCATTAACTACCGCCTTGGTGGGAGAGGATTACGCGCCTCTAGAAGAACGGTACGTGATTGCTGCCGGGGAACGTGACGGTTACGTGGAATTTACCGGACATCGTCAGGCAAAGATGTTGGATTCTACTTATTACGTGACGTTACGATTAATCGAGAACGAGTATTTCTCGTTGCCCATGAATATTTGGCGGCCCTTGGAAAACAAGGATTACACGAAAGAGGAACAGGATGTGATTCGTCACGTGGTAGGACTTTCGGATGAGGTCTTCATGCCGAAGGCGTGGACCAAGAATTATTTTGGGCCTTATTCCAAGAAGAAGATCAAGTTATTGTGCGAGATGTTCGGGTTGCAGATGTCCGATTTTGACAACGTGATCACCATGGATATGGAGAGACAGCGGACTTATGCCCAAGGGTTGGATAAATACCTGAAAGAGATGGAGGCGAAGGGAGAAACCGTTTACGAGGATGAGAAGGACAAGGAGGGGAATCCGGTGAAAATGGCGGTAGGACCTTTAGTTTAATAATGTTGAACAATGAAAGTTATGAAAAAGGAAATAGGTTTACTCGCGCTATTGGCGATATGCTTATGCACGGGATGTTATGATGATAAAGGGAATTACGATTACCATGAATTTAACGAGATAACGATCGAGGATAGCGGTTTTGACACCGCCTATATCCTCACGTCGTTCGTGGACACGCTTAAGATTTCACCAAAACTGAATTTCAAGCTGGGAGAAAGCAAGAACCTGACATTCGAGTGGGTTGCTCGCTCGAATGGTATTAATTTCCCCGAGTATCCTATTGGGAATGAACGTGATTTGGTGTATCCTGTAACTCTGCCGACGGAAACATACACGTTGTTTTTCAAAGTAAAAGATACATTAAACACGATGGAATACTCGAATGCTACGGTGATGCAGGTGCAGGATTTGTTAACCAGTGGTTGGGTCGTGCTCGGAGAGAACAGCAACGGGGAGGCTCAGATGGATATGATTACTTTTTCCGTGGACACGATGGTGTTGAAGGATATTCTGCATGATAGCGGACTACCCGTTTTGAGGAACCCGGAGAAAGTTTGGGTTGTTGATAATTACACGAACAACATGATCCATGTGTCAACGGGAGACGGCACCTATCGGTTAACCCGGGATGATTTTAAAGGAGGTGATCACACGCATTTGAAATATAATTTTTTTGATCCCGGACTTTTGGAACATTACGTTCTTCAGGATGTGGCTCAAGTAAGTGGGTATAACAGGGCTGCGATTATTGATAACACCTTGTTCCATAATGGTTTTTTGATCTCTAGTGCCGTTTTTCAGAATCCGGCAAATCACTACCAGGGGAGTTATGATCTTTTTACTATCGGAAATAAGATCGCTTATAATCCTAAGGGCATGGTGTTTATGTATGTTGTTTATAATAACGACGAAAAACGTTTTGTTTATACAGGAGGAAGGGCTTACGCATCTCCTGCGGGATATTGTGATACATTGAAAGATACACGGGATGATATCGGGATTTTTTCTTGGAAGACGGGATTGGATTATGTTACCAACATAAGCAGTCGTTTCTTGGATGGTTATTCGTATACCATATTAACCGATGGGGCAGGGGATTATTATTTGTATTCTTATTTGCTTAAATATGAGTGGGGTATGGATAAGATGGTTAAGAATAAAAGGTATCTTCTGGATAAAGCCACGGATATTGATAAAGCGAAGTTCTTCGGGGCTAGCGCCCAGCGATCCTATCTGATTTATGCCACGGGTTCAAAGTTATACACGTATGATTATATTGCAGAAAAGGTGAAGTTGATTGAAGATTTCGGGGATCAGGAAATAACCTTGCTGCACTATGACATTTTAATCGATACGCGGGCTGGTGATGATTTCTTTTACGTGGGGACCTATGACCCGTCAAAACCGAAAGAAACGGGAGGAACATTGACACGGTACAAGGTGGTTAACGATCCTAACAATATTATCATAGAAGAGGTTCCGGGATTCAGTTGGTCCGGATTGTGCAAGATCAAGAGTATTGATTTTAAAAGATACTAATGTAGTTGTTTGATATATCGGGAAAGCACCATTTGAACGTGGTTTACACGGGAGAATGGTGCTTTTTATTTTTGCTTCAATACACGGTAATTGATAGAGTGATAGTTGTTTGTTAATGTAGAGTTCAATAATGACTACTTGGTTATTAATTGATGACTACTTGAATAGTACCTTCATGAAGCTTATAGATACTTTATAGAAACCTTATATGAAGCTTATATTAAATAAGCTTTATAAAGTGTATTTATAAATTATTGAAAATATAGTTATAGGTAGTGATACAGTAGTCAGTAGGTATTAAGGACAAATCCAGTATTGAACTCTTCATAAATTGGCAATGATATCTGTACGAAAATTTGTATTGGTCGATGAAAGGCAACGTGTTTACAGATATTTTTGATATATTTGATGTAGTCTGAAGGTATTTAATTGACTACAAATAGATTAAAAGAAACTCGCATGAGAATGGGCAACGGATAAGAAATTGGTAAAGTGCTTTGATACACTATATTTCTCATGCTGTCAAACAACTCTTATTTGTTTGCAAATATAATATTATTGCAGGTAATAATCAAAAATAACGAGGTTTATTTTCATTTTTACCTGCTGATATTTGTTCCGGATTATCAGATGCGATATATTTGTAATTAGGATTCGTACCGTGTTCCAAGCGGTTCATAAGTAACGACTTGCGGAGTTTTGGCAACAAGGGGATGCGGCTCCGTTTTATAGAAATGACTTATGCAAACCGACTTATCCATTTACAACAGTCTTCGCCCTTCCTTTATAGAAGGCGTTCACGCCGTGAAGTTCAATGCTTTGTCGGCGGTCATATCGCGTTACCGGGATTATGCCCGCAGTTCCGAACAAATAAAAGCGTACTCGGGAGATTCTCTGCTGATGCGGGACATCGCCTCCTTGCTTGACGAAGCACCCCGTCCCATAACGAGGGAATACCAGGATTTCACCCCGTTCCTGCTTCTTCTGATGCTTTCGGAGGAATTTCATGTCGTCCATTACGTCGAGCGTCTTGTAACGTGGTATTTCGGCTACTGTTGTGTCGATGAACTGCGGACGGTTTGCACCATTCTGTCCGAGTGTTCCTACCCGCATCACGACACGCTGCGGCTGCGGTTCAAGAATTACCTGCGTGAAGCCCGTAAGACATTGGGTATGCCCGTTGAATGTAACGCTGCTGTCATGCTGAAAATGCTCGACGCCTCTTATGAACATCTCACTCCCGCCGATGTCGGGGAGTTCGAGGAGCTGTTGCACCTGGGGGACGATTACGAGTTCATCTCCCGTGTCAAATCGAATTATCTTGCCTCGGATAACGTCACGGAACTCGCCGGGGTTTGCGGGTATTCCAGCACGATTACCTTCCGCCGGCGTTTCCAGCGGGTTTTCGGCTGCTCGGCCTCCTCGTGGTTACGTCAGCGCCGTATCGAACGTATCGGGGAGTTGTTGCGGACGACACACTACACGTTGCAGGAAATAGCCTACATGTGCGGTTTCTCCGCCCAATCCCACTTTACGGACTTTTGCAAGCGGAATATGGGGAGCAATCCCACTTCCATCCGCCAGGAAGGTCGGATCTGACATTAAAATCGGCTCCGTGATAAAAAAACGAAGAGAAAGATAAAAATCGTAATCCGCCGGTTTTTCGATTCGCTAACTTTATACGCGAAAGTAACAAGACGGATTATGATTGCATTTATAGAAAAATTAAACAGCGAAGTCCTGCGGAGTATCGAACGTATCGAATCGCGGGATACCGACGTGTTGAAAAAGTCGCTTGAAGCGTCACGTGTCCTGGGAGAAGCGTTCGACCGTTTGAAACAATATATCATCGGCTACCGTTTTCAAAACGATGACGAGGAAATAAAGTTCTTCAAAGAAATCAAACCTCGTCTTTTTTGCCGTCTGATCTATTACCGCAAGCTCTACAATATCGAGATGAACCGTCCGGTAGGAAGTATCGAGGCACAACGGGAGTACCTGGACGCCCATGTTCGGGCCATCAACGCGTACACGCAGAAACGCCTCGACTTTATCCGCTATTTCCGCAGCGGCGCTACACACCTGGACAGCCTCTATTTCCTGCGCGGGCAGACCGACACGGAGCAATACCTGGAAACCTTCTACTATGAACTCGACCCGCAGTTTTCGACAAACGCGGATTTCAAGGTGGCGAAAATCCTGGCCAACGATATGTTGTCGGTTTATCTTATGGGCGAATTGGAATCACTGGAGAGCACGAACCTCCGGAACATGGTTCTGCCATTGTCTGACGTGCGTCCGACATGGCAGGACTCGAAGACGGATCTGACGGAACTTATTTACCTGCTCGACAGTAAAGGCTGTTTCGGCAATGTGCCACTCACGCAACTTGCCAGCTACATTTCCAACGCTTTCAACGTACACCTCGACATGAACCTTTCGAGGACATTCTGCGATATGAAAATCCGAAACAACCCGACACCGTGGCTTGACAAGGCGAAAGAGGCCCTGCTTAAACGTATGCAGACGTGGAAGCGAAACAAGAAAAACGGCAATTCCGAGTAGAACATGAACCGGTAAAGCACTCTATTCCTTATAGAAACACTGATAATCAGCGTTGTATATAACAAAAGAACCGAGGTCGGTTTTCCCCCGTAACTCTCGAAAGGAACTTTCCCGAACGCCCGTATTTGCACCCGTATAAGGAGCCGATACGGGTGTTCCGTTGTGGCCCCGTCCGGATTAGAACACCGTTAAGCGTTGAATCACAGTATGCTATCGCATTTCTGCCAATAAAAATACCGAGTACGGGCCGCGGATTTCGGTAAAAAACACTGCCTTCTTCACCGCATGAACCATTGAGAATCAGTTCACTGCAAATTATCAAAAAAAAGTCGTACCGACCTCGTTTTAAGCTGTCCATATAAGCCCGACCTTTGTAACAGACTAAAAAACAAAGAAGTATGAAAATCATAGTGATCGGTTCGCGAGCCTATAACGAGCTTGTCGGGCGTATAGAGAAAATAGAGGCTGCAATCGCCTCTCTCCCTGAAAAGGGGCGTGCATGGAATAAGGAGTATATAAACGACGAATGGATGGACGGCGAGCAGGTCTGCCGTTACCTGGGCATCAGCGGGCGTACCCTTCAACGCCTCCGCTCGGATCACGTGATCACCTATTCGGCCATCAACCGGAAGCTGTATTATTCCCTCACGGAAATCCGCCGTGTGCTGAAGGAGCGTTCCGTGCGGCGCAAGAACCAACCAAAGGAGTAGGCCATGTTTCTGGACAAGGAATATTTCGACGGATGGATGCAGCGGCTCTCGGAACGGCTGGAACGTATCGAGAAGCTGTGCGCGGGGGACGTGGAGCAACCGCTTTCCATCCTGCCTGACGGGGAGCGTCTTCTGGACAATTACGACCTGTGCCGTATGCTCAATATCAGCAAGCGCACACTCCAGCGTTACCGCACCTCGGGAGAGCTGCCTTACGAGATGATCTATCACAAGACCTTCTACCGGGAATCGGACGTCCTGCGGTTCATCGAGCGTAACTTCAGTAATTTCCGCAAGCTGAAAAAGGATCGTCCTGCCGGTTCCGGTTAGGCCCTGTCCCGAGAGTCCGGCGTCATGGAAAAACGCGGAGATACATGGAATAAGGCACGACATGACGGTGCAACCGCTCGATATTTGCCGTAAAATCAGTATGTTTGCACTTGGAAGCCTATATAATAATGAACAATGAAAGAAACAGATAAAATACATCCTGCCGACAAAGGGGAGGAAGAGCTGCTGCATAACGTGCGCCATATCTTGCAGGAAGCGCGCGCAAAGGTGATACATCATGTCAATTCGACCCTCGTGAGGGCTTACTGGCAGGTAGGGAAATACATAGTGGAGTACGAGCAGCAGGGAACCGACCGTGCCGGATATGGCAAGGCTGTCATCAACACCCTTTCCAGGCGGCTCGTGGCGGAGTTCGGAAACGGGTTCACGGCCACCAACCTGCGGTACATGAGGCAGTTTTACCAGTGCTACCCGAAATATCACACGCTGTGTGATAAATTGAGCTGGTCGCATTGCCGCACGCTTCTCAAGGTGTCGGGCGATGCCGCCCGTGATTTTTACCTGCACGAGTGCGTCAAGGAAAACTGGAGTGTCCGGCAGCTCGACCGCCAAATCAACACGCTTTTCTATGACCGCCTGCTGGCCAGCCGAGACAAGAAAGCCGTGAAAGAGGAAATTTCCCGTACCGAACCCGGGCGTGTCGAACCCAAAGAGATCATCCGCGACCCGTATATCCTGGAGTTTCTCGGGATCCCGCAGGGAGAGCATTTTCTGGAAACCGATCTGGAGCAACTGCTCATCAGCCGCTTGCAGCGCTTGATGCTCGAACTCGGGAAAGGCTTCGCCTTCGTCGCGCGACAGAAGCGTATCTCCTTCGACGACAAGCATTTCTACATCGACCTGGTCTTTTACAATTACCTGGCCCGTTGTTTCGTTTTAATAGACCTTAAATCCGGGGAGCTGACCCATCAGGATTTGGGGCAGATGCAGATGTATGTCAATTACTACACCCGTGAGTTGATGAATCCCGGGGATAACCCTCCGGTGGGTATCGTTCTCTGCGCGGAGAAAAACGACGCGGTCGTCCGTTACACGCTGCCCGAAGATGAAAAGCAGGTCTTCGCCGCCCAGTACATGACCTATCTTCCCACGCAGGAGGAGCTGCAAACACTCTTGCAGGAAGTGTGACAACAACGCTCACGGGCATATGAAAAAAGCCGACGGAAATCTGTACTTCCGTCGGCTTTTCGTTTACATCTTGATCCCTTTCTTCGCAGGGCCGTTCTCCGGCGGGCTGCCCACGCCCGCGATGACGATGCGCCCCCCGGAGGCGTCGGCAATCTGCCGCAGCCGGGAAGGAATACGGGTCGCCGTGTTGTCTTTCCCCGGGAGTTCTTCCGCCGTGTCATGCCGTTCCCGGCACACGTCGTTATCCTCCTCCGCCTCCTTTCCCTCGCTCTCTTCTATCGGTTTGAGGCTTTGCTGTATCCTGCGGTCTATTTCCGTCAGGTCAGCTTTTAGGGCCGTCAGTTCGGGCTCCTTGCGCCAGGAACTTTCCACCACTTCCCGCAGGACGGGAATATCTTTCTCCAGTTCCTCATTCTTTTTCCGGAATTTCTCCAGTGTCGGCTCGATGGTCGCGAGCGCGTGGATGAAGTTCATCGCCGCCAGTCGCGGGTCGGAGGCGATATTCCCGTAGTTATACTGGTATAGATAATCCCCTTCACCCCGGACATAAAAACGGTTCTGCACCAGGTCGAGCCCGTCTTTCCCGGTCGTTTCGCTCTGGACGAGCAGCTCGAACCCGTAGAGGCTCCCGATGGGTTCGAGCCTGTCGAGCGTGCGTGCCGTTTCGGCGATATGGTTGAGCTGTTTCCCGATGAGCTTGGGGTCGGAGGTTTCCAGCCCGTTCAGTTTCACGGGATTGCGGTACGAGCCGTCCTCGTTGAACTCGACGCGGGCCTTGAAGTGTTCCAGATCCTTGCCGATACGCCGTATCAGGTCGTTGTTCTTCTCTATCTTCTCCGTGATCTGCTCCAGCTTGTAGCGGCTCGATGATTTGCCGCGCACGAATGCCTGGCGTTCGCTTTCGAGCGTGGCGATCTTCTTCTCCAGGCGGGCCTTGTCCAGCAGGTCTGTATTTCCCGAGAGGACGGCTACATACTCGGAAAAATTCATGCCGCTTTTCTCGTCGATGGCCCCCTCGTCGATGGTACGGCTTCCCATGTTGTTGGTCTTGAGCTGGCGGATGAACAGTTGCTTGTTGTGCAACAGCCCGAACTTGTAGGCGTCGAGCGACTTCTCGACGGCGTATAATATCACGTCCACCTTGTTGTCGGCATGGAGTTTGGCGATCTCGTTCCCGGTGCGTATTCCCCGCCCGTCGCGCTGCTCCAGGTCGCTGGGACGCCAGGGGCAGTCCAGGTGGTGTATCGCCACGCAGCGTTTCTGCGCGTTCACTCCCGTCCCGAGCATCTCGGTCGATCCGAAGAGTACGCGGATTTTTCCGGCGTTCATACCGGCGATCATCTCCTTGCGCGCTTTTTCCGAGGTCGCCTCCTGGATGAACCGCACCTCGCTTTGGGGTATGCCGTAATCCTCCGCGAGTTTACGCCGTATCTCGGAATAGACGTTCCACCCCGCTCCGGGTTTGTAGGTTCCCAGGTCGGAGAATACGAACTGCGTACCTTTGTACGCCTCGAAACGGCGGTAGTAACCGGCAATCATACGGGCGCAGTGGCTCGCCTTGTTGTCCACGTGGTCGCTGTATAGTTCGGGGTCTATCATACGCATATCGAGCGACATCTTGCGGGCGTAGTCTGTGGCAATGAGCATTTTCGCCTTTTCCTCCCGCTCCGAGAGCGGCAGGCGGCCCAGGAGCGTGGCATCGCCCGATTTGGCGAATTGCACCAGCCGTTCTATGAACTCCGTCTGCTGGGGTGTCGGCGGGATATTGTGCAATATCTCGTTCTTTTGCGGTCGGTCGATCCCTATATCCTCCGCCGAGCGGTAATCTGTAATCTCGGAGTAGAACATGGCCAGTTCGGGAACCTTGATGAAATATCGGAACCGTTCTTTCTGCACGACCTCGTTGGTCACGGAAAACTCGTAGTCGATGGTTTTCTTGGCAAATATGGCCGCCCAGGCATCGAAGGTGCGGATATTCTGACGCTCCAGTTCCTTCGGGCGCAGGTACTTGAAAAGCAGGTACAGTTCCGTGAGCGAGTTGGAGATGGTCGTTCCCGAGAGGAACGTCGCCCCCAGGTCGCGGCCCGTGCGCTGCTGTATGGTACGCAGCGCGAAAAGCATGTTGAGCGCCCGCTGCGACCCCTCGGGATTTCCGAGGCCCGCCACCCGGTCATGCCGGGTCGTGAAAGTCAGGTTCTTGAATTTGTGGCTCTCGTCCACGTAGAGGTGGTCGATACCCATGAGGCGGAAGTCCACGGCGTCGTCCTTGCGTGTTTCCAGCGCGTGCGCCACCTTCTGCAACTTGGCTTCCAGGTTGGCCTTGCGTTTCTGACACCCTTTCATCATGGCGCGGGAAACGTCCCTGCCTTGTGCTTTGAGCACTTCGAGGTTCTCCTCCACACAGTCCAGCTCGGCCTGCAATATCTCCTGCTGTATCTCCGGGGACTGGGGTATCATGCCGAACTGTTCGTGCGAGAGGATCACGGCGTCCCAGTCGTTGTTGCGTATCTCCCGGAAGATGCGCTCACGCTTCCGGGGCGTGAAATCCTCCTTGCCCGGGTAGAGGACTTTGGCCATCGGGTAAGCGGTGCAGAACGTCCGGGCTATTTCATGGATGTTGGCTTTCAGCCCGATAATCATGGGTTTATTGGCCAGCCCGAGGCGTTTCTTCTCGTAGGCCCCGCAGCACATGATAAGGGTCTTTCCGCCGCCCACCTCGTGGTCGATTATCCCGCCGCCGAGCAGTTTGTCCATCCATATCGCGTCCTTCTGGCTGTCATACAGTTTGTCGATTCCCAGCCCCTTGAGGTCGAGGTCGGGGAATTCCTGGTGCGTCCCGTCGTACTTCGGGCGCACGTAACAGTTGAAAGTACGGTTATAGAGGTCTGTCAGGCGGTCTTTGAAGTCGGACGACTGCTCGCGCAGCCATTCGGGGAAAGCACCCCGGATCTCATCTATCTTGCTGTTGGCGAGCTGTATGGCCTCCCCGTCACGCACTTTGACCTCCCGCCGTTCTCCGTCCACCCATTTGAGGACGGTCTTGGTGATGTCGGGCGAAGTGTTTTGCAGGGCGTGTTTCAAAAGGTGCAGGCCGTTGTACTTACGGGTCTGCGCGCTGACGGCATACTGCTCCGTGATCTTCACGTTCGTCGCTTCCGCCTTCACGCCGTACTCGTCCAGGTTGGAGGCGAAGGTGATCTTCACCTCCGTATCGAAGAGCGAGGAGGCGAAACGCTCGTAAACACCTTTTGGAATCCACCGTTCGCCCAGGTTGAAATCCAGGTCGTCGAAAGCGATGGGTTTGGGCGTCGCCTCGCGCAGAGCCTCCAGCGATTCCCGGGCCGGGGCGTGGTCGGGATTCTCCCGCAGGAACGCCTCGATCCGTTCGGCTTTCCCGATGACATTGCCGGCGATGAACTTGTCGGCAACCTCGTAGCCGTCCGTTTCCGGGTTGTAATAGATACGTCCTTTCAGTTCCCCGAGTATTCCCTCCACGGTAGTTCCCGTGAGCGAGGCCATGTAGTGCGGTTCCACCCGGCCGTACTTGTTCAGGCTGGCCACAAGGGCCTCCGAAGCGTCGTCGGCGTGCGTGATCTCATCGGGATTGAAGGCCACGGGACGCTCGAAGATGTCGGCTTTGCGTGCCTTGCCGTCGATGTAACGCTCCAGCGACAGAATCTCCGTCCCCCGCGCGTCCATCTTGATCAGGTCGAGGTTGCGTTTGTCATTGAGCCGTCCGAAGCGTTCGGTGAAATTGTCGTAAAGCCGGTTGAGCATCTCCCGCAGGGCGGGGTTCGCCGTCAGCGTTTCCGCCTCGTTGTTATAAAGGTGGTAATAGGCATCGCGTATCTCGATATACATGGAGGCTTTCGTCCGTTGTGCAGGCGTGAGTTCCAGCGGGTGGAACATGGGTTGCAGGGATTCAGTCTCCCGCAGGTAGCCGACCCGGTTTTGTCCGTCCGTGACGAGTGTTCCCTCGCGGAAATAGGGGGCGACCTCCCCCTCGAACGGTCGGGGTTTCATATCCGCCTCCCGTATCTGCGGCATTTCTTTACCGGGTTCTTCCTCCTCTGGATTGTCCGGCGTGTCGAACAGGCCGCCCGTTCTCGGCGTACCGGCGGCTTGTTTCCGTTTGCCTTTCGGGGCTTCCGTCGGGGGGCGTACCGCCTGCCGTTCCCGCTGTTCCGGGGTTTCCTGCTGCCGGGCGCTTTGTCGGCGCAATTCCGCCCTCCGTTCCGGGGTAAGCGACATCATCATCTCGTAAAAGCCGTTGATCGGCGGGTTGTCCTCCCAGTTCAGGGAGGCATACAAGTCTTCGGGATCACGCTCCGGTGGCGTCGTTTTCGGCATTTCGCTCTTCTGTTCCTCCGGAGAGGAGGCCGGGGCGAATAATGAGGGTTGTCGGGGCGTCTTCCGCTTTGCTCCCCGGCGGCTGTTCCTTTTCTTGGATATACCGAGTTCTGCCTGCCGCCGCTCCTCGGCGCTGAAGCCGAACAGATCGTAGAGCGTCAGCAACGGTTCCTGCTGCACATTTACCGGTTCGGCAGCTTGGGTGGCAGGTACGGGAGCCGCCGTTTCCACCGTGTCGAAAAGCGACCCGGCGAAGCCCTCCCGCGGTTTCGGTTCCGTTATTCCGCCCACGTGCTGCACGGGAGTATCTGCCATGCCGAAATCTTCGGGTTTCGGCGGGTGCTGCTCCCACAAGCGATTCTCCCGCTCTTTCGACCAGGCCCCGAAGTCGGCCAGATCCTCCCCGGTCGGTTCTCCGGCGGGTGTGGCAGCAGAATCCGGTAACACTTGTCCGGGTTTGTTTTCGATTCGGGTAATCTCCCCGGTTTCGGTATCGACATGGTAGCCCTGTGCCGCCATTTCGGCGACGACGCGGCGTTTTTCCTCCTCTTCCCGCTGCTGCTGAAGGTTACGGGCATCGGCGATAATCTCCTTGACGATTTCTCCGGCAAGGCGGGGCTCGTGTCTTTCGGCACGCTGGCGTTCCGCCTGACGGGGACGGGACAATTCCCGCTCCGGTGTACCGGGTGTCTGTTCCGGAGCATGTTCCAGGCAATAACTCTCGTTGAAATGCCGGTTGAAATCCTCCGAGAGCATACGCCGCATCTCCCGGTCGATGCCGTCCACGCCCTCCGCGTGGGTGAACTCCATCGCCGGTTTGCCGTAGGGGTCTTTGCCTACTTTGGCCTCGGTATGGATCACCCTGTCGAACGACTGGAAAAGGTTGTTTATCCGGATGCCGTTCGACAGCTTGCGGGATTCGATGAAATCCTGCTGCCGTTCGGACAGTTCCCCCGTGGCGGCTTTCTTTTGCAGGATAACCAGGTCGCTGCCGACCTCCGTCCCCGCGTGTTCTGTAAAGAGGTTGTTCGGCAGCCGGATGGCCGATACGGGCTCGCAGCGGTTCATCAGCCACTCGCGCACGGGGCGTCCCTGCTCGGCGTTCAATACTCCCTGCGAGGTGATGAATGCCACCAGGCCGCCCTCGCGTACCATATCGACGGACTTCATGAAAAAATAGTTGTGCAGCGCCCGTGTGCCTTGCCGCCGCACGGGGTCGGTATGGGTGGAGAAGAACGGGTCGAAGAGCGCCACGTCCCCGAAAGGGATGTTGCTCACGGCCACGTCGTAGTAACCGGCGTATTTGGGTTCGATGCGCTCGAATCCCTGTACCCGCACCCGTTTTTCGGGGTGCAGGTGCTTCAGGATCAACCCCGTGGCGGGGTCTTTCTCGAAGCAGGTGATCTCCGCATAGGGGGCGTGGAAATCCACGGCACTGACGAAAACCCCCGTTCCCGCACTGGGGTCAAGAATACGTTTGGGGACGATCCGCGTGTCCCATATCGCCTCCACGATGGCGTCTGCCACTTTCGGGGGCGTGTAAAAAGCCGTCAGGACGGAGTTCTTGATCCCGTCCATGTAGCGCTTGTATTCCCGTTCGTCGGGGGTGTTCGCCCTGATGACCTCGTGCAACTCGGCCACGAGCGTTGCCATGCCGTCCTTGTCCGGTTTCCCGGTGGGGTTTTCCAGCACTTCCTTGATGGCGCCGAAGCCGCTGTATGCGCCGAGTGTCCTTTCTTCTTCGGGAGTCGGCGCCCGCCGTTCCCTGTCGAGCGTGAAGGCCGTCTTCAGCGCGTCGATATTCTGGCGGAGGTGGGTTTTCTTATTGAATGCCATCTTCGAGAAGTATTTGGACGGTTCCCGTCAGTTCGGTATAGAACAGTTCGTAGTCGGGCGTGTCGGCGAAGTCGTCCGTGAGGTCGTACTTCTCCAGCACCCCGCGGCAGAGGGGCAGCAGGCGTAGAGCCGCCTGCCGGGCGGTATCCTCGGGAATCTCCGCCTCGAATTCCCTCCAGAGGATGTTTACCAGCGTGTTGTAGGGTGAAAAGTGCAGTCCGCGGCAGAGTTCCTCGCGGGCAATTTCTTCGGCCTCGATGTGGTTGCAGCCCGAACGGATCGCCTCGCTGTACGCTTGGGCGGCGCTGTCGGCCCGCTCGGCGATGAACTCACTTTCGGCGATGAGTTCCGGGTGGCTGTCCTTGAGGTAGGATAGTAACGAAAGTCCGTAATAGGACAATTCCCCCGTGGGGGTATGGTGTTGCTTGTCTGGCATGATAAGAATTTTTAGTGGTCGTTGATAATCGGGGAAGAGAAAGGCGCCCCGGGTTCCCACCCGAAGCGCCGACCACTGAAAAAATCCTTATCAAACAAGCGTATCTCGTTATGACAGGTCTTTTCCAGTGGCAAAGGTAACGATTATTTCCGTTTGTTCCTCTTTCCCTGCCTGGGAGTATCGCGCGGTTCGAAAACGAACGAGGTCTTGAACTGGTCATCGAGCGTGAGGGCCGCGTCGAACGTCCCGCCGCCGTTTTTGACGAATCCCCGGATCGTGCCGGTTTTGCCTTTGGTCAGCAGTTCCGCGAGCTGCTTGTCGGTCAGCTCCTTGCGGGCCACGGTTCTCCATACGGTCAGGCCGCAATCGGGATTCTGGCACTTGGCGAGTTTGGGATAGAACACCACGGGCCTGCCGCAACGCGGGCAGGCTGTGTCACTCTCCGCGCCGTCGATTCTTGCTTCCAGCAGTTCTTTGGCGATTTGCGAGGCGAAGACCTCGATACCGCGATGGAACGTCGGGGCGTCCATCTCCCCGGTGGCGATCTTCGAGAGGGCCAGTTCCCAGCCGCCCGTCATGGCGACATCGGCGATCTTCTTGTCCCTGACCACGGCATACACGGCCAGTCCCTTGTCCGTGGGTACAAGCGACTTTTTCTCTCGCCTGACATACTCGCGGGCAAAGAGCGTTTCGATGATGGCGGCACGGGTGGCGGGCGTGCCGATGCCGGCATCCTTCATCGCCTCGCGTTCGGCCTCGTCGGACAGTTCGCGTCCGGCGGTTTCCATCGCCGCCAGCAGGCTCGATTCCGTGTGAAGGGGGCGCGGCCGGGTCTGTTTCTGTTCCGTGCCGCATCCTTTGACGGGCAGCTCGTCGCCTTGCACGATGTCGGGAAGGAGGGTCATGTCCTCCTCTTTCTCCTCGACAGGTTCATTCAGGACGGCCCGCCAGCCCGTCTCGACCATGATACTGCCGCGGGCCGTGAAATCATGCCCCGCGCTTTGCAGGGTAAGGGAAGTGTTTTCTTTCACGCAGGCCCCGGAAAAGGTTTCGAGCATCCGCCCCGCGACCATCTCATAGACGATGCGGTGGTCGGCATCCAGTTCGGAGGGGAGGTTCTCGGTGGGAAGCAGCGCGTGGTGGTCGGCGATCTTTTCGTTGTCCACGCTTCGGCGGGAGAGAGATGCGGTATCCATCAGGCCCGCGTATTCCGCGAAACGGGGATAGCGTGTCATGTTCCCGATGAGTGCCGGAATCTCCTCGGCCACATCTTCCGATATATAGCGTGAGCCGGTACGGGGATAAGTGATGAACTTCTTCTCGTAAAGCGACTGGGCGATGTCGAGCGTTTTTTCTGCCGAAAAACCATACCGGCTGTTGGCCTCTTTCTGGAGTGTCGTCAGGTCGTACAAGAGAGGCGGCTGTTCCCTGGCCTCCTTGCGCTCCACGTTCACGACGCGTACCGTTCGGGCGCCGATAACCTCGGCGCGGGCTGCTTCCGCCTTCTCCCTGCCGTCGAATTTCTCCGTGGAGAGGACGGTGAACTCCGTGCCCTCCTTTGCCGTGGAGAGCTTCAGCCGGAAATAGGTGGCGGGCTTGAACGCCTTGTTCTCCAGGTAACGGGAGCAGATGATCGCCAGCGTGGGGGTCTGCACCCGTCCGAGCGACCAGACGCCCCGCCCGGCAGCCACGGCAAGCGCTTGCGAGGCGTTGATACCGACGATCCAGTCGGCTTCGCTGCGGGCTTTGGCCGAGAGGTAAAGGTTGTCGTATTCGTTGCCAGGGCGGAGGTGTTGTAACCCCTCGCGGATGGCCCGGTCGGTCAGGCTGCTGATCCATAACCGCACGAAAGGGGTGCGGCATTCCAGGTAAGAGTAGATGTAGCGGAAGATCAGCTCCCCTTCACGCCCCGCGTCGGTCGCGACGATGATGCGCTCGGCCATGCCGAACAATTCCCGGAGAATACCGAGCTGCTTCACGACACCCGGGTCGGCCTTATACTCTTTACCCTCCCGAACCTGCCGGGGCAGGAGGATGAACGATGATGGCAGGATAGGCAGGTTTTCCCGGCGGAAACCCGCGATGCCGTACTGTTGGGGCATTGCCAGCCCGACCAGGTGGCCGAAGGCCCAGGTTACGGCGTAGCCGTTTCCCTCGATAAAACCGTCTTTACGGTTCGTGGCTCCCACGATGGCGGCGATCTCACGCGCCACCGAGGGCTTTTCTGCGATAATTACTTGCATGATGATTCGGATTTTTCAGTGGTTGTTTTCTTGTAGTTCTTCTTCTTTCTCTTTTTCCGGACGGGCGATCAGCCGGCGGTCGTAATAGACATGGTTGCCGTTCCCGTCGTAATACTGCCGTCCGTCGTCCGCCTCCTCCGGGGGGCTGCGTTTACCCGGCCGGAGGTACAAGGCGGCCAGCGCCGCGATCAGGAGCGGCATGGCTCCGGCCTGCATGTAGAACCATTTCATACGTTATACCTTGACACCTTTGGAGTTGCTCTTTTTGCTGCTGCGGTAATTTTTCTTCTGCGTCGGGGTGGCTTCCTGCTGTCCCTGCTTGAGCGGCTCTTTCACACCTTTGACCGCTTCGACGGTCTTGCCCTCGGAATTGACGGCGACCTGGGTACGGCTTTCAACGGCGGGTTTGACCTCCGCTCCCTGCCGTTTCGCACGGTCGGGATTCCAGCGGAAGAAGTCCATCTTGTTACGCTCGAAGTTGGGCTTGACCCAGGCGTTGAACGGCTCACCCTGCCCGTCCTTGACCATGCCCTTGATGTAGAAAGCCTTGACATCCGCCCGCTTGGAGGGATCATTCACCGCTTCCGTCCACTGGTCATAAGCCTCTTTGGGCACGGAGGCTTTGAGGATTGTCCGGTGAATCGTGAGCGTGGGCTGTCGTTCGGAGGCCGTAGTTTCCTGCCGTCCGTTTTTCTCGGCGGCCTTCTGGCGGTAAATCTCCTTGTTCTCCTGGGCGTAGCGGTTGCGATCCAAACCGTCGTAGGTAAAGGAATAGTTACGTTCGGCCGCGTCGATTTGGATATAGGCATCCCGCTTATAACCCGCGCGGGTGGTATATCCTTCGAGCAACACCTTGCCGCCGCCGTAGAAATCCATCTGCTTGCCTTCCGAGAGGTCGGCCTCCTTGATGCGGGCACGTTTTTCGAGTAACGAAACGGGCATGGGTTCCAGCGTGTTCGTCCATTTGTCTATCGACACGTAGCAGGGCGTGAGCTTGCCCGGCTCCAGCTCCAGGTCGATCACTTTCCCGGCGTGGCGGGTGTTCATCAGGTTCGTTTTCGCCTCCTCGTCGAGCAGCACCCCGTGGAAGGGGGCGTCGAGGTCGGGCCGTTCCTGCCAGTAATGCGGCACGACGCGCAGCGAGCCGTCCGCCTGCTCTTCGAGCGACACGCGCCCTTTGGTGGAAACACGCATCCCGTTCTCCAGTTCGGGGTTCATCTCCACCAGCCCGTTGGATTTATGTCCGTAAGACATGGCTTTCAGGTGCGGCTCGATGTCCTCCATGCGGATACCTTTCTTCTCCATATCCGCCAGGTCTATCTTCGTGACGTCCAGCGGCTCGAACTGCCGCTGCTCCTGCGTCTGAAGCCGTTCGGAGGGGTCGATACGGTAATTTTCCAGAATCTCCGGGTCGAAGTCGATGCGGATAAGTTTGTTCAGGGCATTCTCCGTCATGACGAAGATACCCGTGTGGACGGGGTTCTGGGCCTGTTCCATGAACTTTTTGAAGAAGGCTTCGAGGGCTGAATCCTGCGTGTTCACGTTCAGCAGGCTCGCCACATTCTGATCCGTGGGGTCGGTGGTCTGGATATTGCCGTCCCGATCCACGCCGGTAACGGCTTGCAGTCGTCCGTCGTCGGCATTCTGAACGAGCATGACTTGTTTAGCGTCGTTCTTTACGTTTTCGTCCATAATTACGAGTGTTTTTAGTTAGCACCAATAGCGATGCGGGAACGAAAGTAAGGGGAACCGGCTGAACGTAAAAGAGTTGGAAAGGCTATGGAAGCATCGGGCACAGAAGTGGCCGCTTGTGGCGCAGGGCAGAGGAAATCGGAGAAACGGAGTGCCGGGAAGGACGGATTTGGCAGAGGGTATTTTCGTGGCTCCTCACCTTATTGTCAGGTAGTCGGGATCTATTGTTAAATGTCAATAAAGCGCATGGATAACCCGTGTTTTTTTATAAATTTGCGAAAACGGGTTTCAATATCCGACAAAACGTGAGGCATGGAAATATATACCCCAAAAACCAAGATCAAACTTTCTCCGGTGATAAGAAACGGGAGAGAATTTGTCGAAGTGACTTTCGGTAATGACAATGACATCCGCTTGTCGCTGTCGAAGGAAGAAAACGTACTGCTTGTCGGCGGCAGGGCTTATCTGCCGGCAGAAGATTTCGTGCTTGCCGAGTTCTTCGACCGCTATGTGAAAATGGCGTTTATAGACTATTCTGCCATCAAGGAAACCGCCCCCCGTAAAGAGGAAGACAAACGGCCGCCACTGCCGGAAGGCTATCTGGAAAAACTTCAGCAAGTGCGTTACAGTGACCATACCGTAAGGGTATATACCTCCTATTTCCGCGATTTCCAACAGCATTTCGAGGGGCGTAAGATTGAAACGGTTACCCCCGGCGAGATAAACGACTACCTGCTGTATCTCATCCACGAGAAAAACATATCCTCCTGCCAGCAAAACCAGCGTATCAACGCCATCAAGTTCTATTACGAGAAAGTTCTCGGTCAGGAACGGCGGTGTTACAAGGTGAACCGTGCCAAACGGGAGAAGACGCTGCCCGACGTGTTGAGCAAGGAGGAAATAAAGAAGATACTCGACGCGACGGTGACAGACCTGCGCTTCTTCTGCATGTTCTCCATACTCTATTCCGCAGGATTGCGCATCAGCGAACTGCTGGAACTGAAACCCGGCGACATCAACGAATCCCGCTCCCTGATACGGGTGCGGCAGGGTAAAGGAAAAAAAGACCGCTACACCCTGCTATCAAAACCGTTGATGAAAAAGCTGACGGAATATAACAGACTATACAAACCGAAAGTGTGGCTTTTTGAACACAGACCGGGCGAACCTTTCACCGAGAGTATCGTGTCGAAACGGCTGAAGGCAGCGGCCCGGGAAGCGGGAATCACGAAACGGATTTATCCGCACCTGCTGCGCCATTCGTTCGCCACCCACTTGCTGGAGCAAGGAACCGACATCAAGATTGTGAAAGAGCTTATGGGACATAACAACATCAAGACAACGGAAAGGTATGTCCACATAGCCGACACTTTCAAAAGCAATATCAAAAGCCCGTTGGACGATCTGTTGATGGAGGAAGACGAGGTCTGATACTTAAAGAAAATAACAGCCAAATCGGCTGATAGTATAACGTTAACATCCCAATTAAAAGCATGAGAAAATGACTAATTATTTTGATGATAAACAATTATATCCACTATTGTTTCAGAATGACTTTTCAAAGATTCTGTCTTTCCTTGAAAAGTATGGGCTAAATAGCGTGGATAGAAATGGCAGGAGTTTTTTAATGAATTGCATAGCTGAAGGGAAAAATGATTTTGCTTATAAACTTATAGAATTAGGCGCAAATTTAAATCATCAAGATGCGAGTGGGGCATCCCCTTTATTTGCAGCAATTTGGGCATATAATATAGAAATGATAGTTTCTTTACTTGATAATCCAAGCGTTGATAAAAATATAACGGATAATCAAGGAAGAAATGCACTTCGGATAGCATTACAATATCATCCCGAAGATTGTGAATTAATGATAAGATTTATACGTGCTGGTGTAAACCCATTTTCATGCGACAACAATGGCGTATCATTTTATGATCTACTTCAAAAATACGCTTCGGGTAGTATAACTAAAGGAGGACGCAAGTTGAATGTGAAACCAATTATTATTGAAATAGAGAATGGGATGTTAACAAACAGCAAACCGACTGAATAAGCGGAACGCTGCCGGACATTATGTGCCACAAAAAAAGAAAATGAGAATATGAAACAAGAATTTGAAGGTTTTGATTTTACAAACTTTTGGGATGATAATTACTATGCCCGCAAGGAGTATATCAGTGATGCCCCAACTGATGAATTGATAGCTGATGTAGAGAAAGAATTAGGATACAAGTTGCCAGCTTCCTATATATGGCTGATGAAGCAGCATAATGGAGGCATCCCTTTCAATACATGCTTCCCTACTGATTCACCCACAAATTGGGCTGAAGACCATATTGCTATAACTGGCATTTACGGTATAGGTAGGGAAAAGGACTATTCACTATGTGGAGAAATTGGCAGTCAGTTTATGATTGATGAATGGGGATATCCGGAAATAGGTGTGGCTATTTGTGACTGTCCGAGTGCTGGGCATGATATGATTTTCTTGGATTATCGAGAATGTGGTCCATTCGGAGAACCAAAAGTTGTGCATATCGATCAAGAATCAGATTTCAAAATAACTACATTAGCAGAAAATTTTGAGGATTTTATACGAGGGCTTGAAAATGCTGAGAAATATGAGGAATAGTAAGTAAGGCACATAACAAGCGGAAGAATCTCCCTAAATGGTCGATTATCCGCCGAACATTATCCGCTTAGAAACTAATACAATATGAGCATGAAATATTATCCAAAAGGATGGCATACTTACAAGTTCTTGGTTACATCGCAAGAATTGAAAGACATTTTGCGAGGATTTCACATTGTGATATACAACCGTAGAGTACCTGCGGATTATATAGAAAGTAACTTTGCAAATTTTGTAAGGGATTACGAATCTTTTTACCGTTTACTAACGTCCGGTGAAAAAATCGAGCATATTGTAATCGACAATTTGCTCACGGGCTTTTCAAACAATCTAAGTAAGTGTGCGTATAAAGCCCCCTTTCAAGATTCAAATGATGGATTATGGTATAAAACAGAGGATTTCATAGAGCCTTGCGTCGGGTTCAATCTATTTGCCTTCTATCTTGATGAAGAACATAAGTTACAAACCAAATTCAGTTACATAAATTTTCCAGAGAATATAATGGGGGTTCAATTAGAGTACCCTAAGAAAATATATTCAATAGAGGAAAATAGAGAAATACTATGTAACGAATTGGAAAATTATAATGACGTGTACCAAGTGGTAGTAGAAAGGATAAAGCAATTATGTAGAAATCTGACGATTACAATAGGTGAAAATGTGTATAGAACTAAGGTGAAAATAAGTCCTACCGCACTAAAAGATATTGAAGGAAGTCATTTTATAAAAGTAAATAATTGTATTATTAAATAAAGCGCATAACAAGCGGATTAATCTCCCTAACAGTCGATTATCCACCAAACATTAGTGTCATATAAAATTATAATGAAA
>NZ_QUHC01000006.1:0-150732 GCF_003479425.1 Odoribacter sp. AF15-53
GATGATCCACCTAATTTTTCACGTGAGCCTTTAGTATTACAAAGATAGCGATTCTCTCGGACAAAAGAAAAACCCTCTTCATCTTTCGACCAAGAGGGCTTTCTTTCGATTTTTGTGTACCCAGGGCGGGAATCGAACCCGCACGTCTTTAAGGGACACTGGATTTTGAGTCCAGCGCGTCTACCAATTCCGCCACCTGGGCGTGAACTCGGGTGCAAAAGTAGGTGTTTTTTCTCAAACTCCAAACAAAATGACTTTTTTTTTACAAGAAAATATGAAATTATTTACACGAATGATCCGCATTCCCAGTAATCACAAGAAAATCAATGGGTATCCACGGGGTAATAATCCTGCTCCGCCAAAGGCTCTCCAGTTCCCCTTTATTACTCCGTAATCGAATAGGCCGATAAACAGAAGGGGAATAAAAGGGGAGATTATTACCCCGGAATTACTCTAGATTTACGCAAGTATTACTTCGAGAGGCCTCCTATTGCCAGATTGGTCATTTTGATTACCTTTGTAACACAGAGACATTCTATTAACATGAAAAATATAACACGATTAGTTTTCACCCTGTTATTGCTCATTCCCGTTCTGGTTTCCGCACAACAAAAAGGTGTCGTGAAGGGACGTATTCTCGATAGTAAGAACAATGAACCGATACCGTTCGCCAATGTCGTCGTATGGAAAACGACCATAGGCACCGCAACCGACGAAAAAGGGTATTTCCGCATCGAGAATGTCCCGTTGGGTTTCAATCGACTGGAAGTAAGTAACGTGGGATATACCACGAAGTTGTCGGAAGAATTTATGGTCAACACAGCTTCGGAACGTACCGTGAACGTGATGCTGGAAGAAAGTCAGGTAAACCTAGAACAAGTGACTGTCAAGGCCAACCCGTTCCGCAAGACAGCCGACAGCCCGGTATCCCTGCAACGTATCGGGATTGCGGAGATAGAGAAAAATCCGGGAGGGAACCGAGATATATCGAAAGTGTTGCAATCCATGCCGGGCGTGTTATCTTCCCCAGCTTTCCGGAATGATTTTATCGTACGGGGAGGAGGCCCCAGCGAGAACCGTTTTTATCTGGACGACGTGGAATTACCCAACTTGAATCACTTCGCCACGCAAGGAGCATCGGGTGGGGTGGTGAGTATCGTGAATATTGATTTCGTGAAAGAAGTGAATTTTTATTCAGGTGCTTTTCCCTCTTCCCGAGGCAACTTGATGAGTTCCTTGCTCGACTTTAGACAGATTGCCGGGAACCCCGATAAAATAAAAATACGGGGAACATTCGGAGCCACCGATTTCGGTTTGTCACTCGACGGACCATTAGCCCCTAAAACCACATTTATCATGTCCGCCCGCAGGAGTTACCTAAAATTCCTGTTCGACATGATCGGGCTTCCTTTCCTACCCGTGTACAACGATTTTCAGTTCAAGACAGAAACCAAGTTCAACCAAAAGAACGAGTTGACGATTCTCGGCATCGGGGCATACGACGTGAATAACCTGAATAAAGGGATGAAAGACCCTGATGACGACCAGAAATACATGCTGAATTACCTGCCGGAAAGCGTGCAATGGAGCTACACGATCGGCATCACGTACAAGCACTACGGGAATCGCTGGAATAATCTTTTCGTTCTCAGTCGCAGTACCCTGCAAAACGAGATTGAGAAGTACACCGACAACAACAAGAATAGCGCCAAACTGGTGGATTACAATTCCGGTGAAACGGAAAATAAATTTCGCTTCGAACATAATCGTCTGTTGCGACACGATATCAAATTGAACGCCGGGGTCGGGGTAGAATACGCCTCGTATAAAAACAAAACCGAACGAGAACTTTACGCCCTGGGAGAATTGAATAACGTACACTACGACCGGGATTTCAATTTCTTCAAATGGGCAATATTCGGGCAGGTAAGCAAGAATTTCTTTTTAGAACGCTTATCCGTTTCTGTCGGCATTCGGGCTGACGGGAACAGTTACACGTCAGGGATGAACAACCCGTTCAAACAGTTATCCCCCCGTCTCTCCCTCTCCTACTCGCTTTCTCCTGAATGGTTCGTTAACGCCAACGCGGGACGCTATTACCAACTCCCTTCGTACACGACCATGGGATACGCTGATCAGCAGGGGAACCTGATCAACAAAGAGAACGGGATGAAATATATCGGCACGAATCATTACGTGGCGGGTATTGAATACCGTCCCGGTAGTCGCACGAAGATCACGCTGGAAGGTTTCTACAAGACATACGACCACTACCCCGTCTCTCTGTTGGATAGCATCGTGCTTGCCAACAAAGGAACCGACTATGTGGCGGTGGGCGATGAACCCGTGAAATCTCTCGGAGAAGGACGGGCGTACGGGGTTGAATTGATGATCCGCACGCAGGAGTTTTTCGGGATCGTGGCTTCCATGGCCTACACGTATTACTATTCCGAATTCAAGAAAATGGATCACACCTTGCACCCCACCTCGGAATACATCCCCAGCAGTTGGGACAATCGCCATATCCTCTCCCTCACGGCCACCCGTAAGCTGGGACTTTGGGATATCGGTATGAAATGGAGATTCACGAACGGGGCTCCTTTCACGCCTTACGACCTGGAAACCAGTTCCCTCATCGCGGCTTGGGACGTGAAAAGACAACCTTATCTCGATTATTCTCGTTTTAACAGTGAACGGGCATCCTCTTTCCACCAACTGGATATTCGGGTAGACCGGAGTTTTTATTTCAAAAAATGGTCGTTGATTCTGTATGCCGATATACAGAATATCTATAACCATAAGACGAAAAGCCCTGATTTACTCGTGCCACAGGAGAATTCGGACGGGAGTTACAAGATTGATCCCGAACGCCCCGACCATTACTTGATGAGATACATAAAAAACGACACGGGAAGCCTGCTCCCGTCCGTGGGTATCATTGTTGAATTTTAAAACTATAACCGATTAACAAGATGATGAAGAATATTATTTTTGACCTGGGAGGTGTTGTTGTTGAATGGAATGCAAAACGAGTAATCGACACGTTCAACGGGAATCCGGTACTCGTGAATTTCGTCAAAGAAAACGGGCTTTTCCGGGGTTACTGGACGGCATACGACAAAGGCGTTCTGAGTCGTCAGGAGTTAATTACCAAAGCTTCCGTACTATCCGGCTGCCCTATTGAAGATTGTGACGAATTCGTGGAACACGTGAAACATACGCTAGTGACGATACCCGAAACGGAAGCATTGATCAAAGAACTTTCCAAACGAGGTTATAAACTGTATTGCCTCTCCAACATGTCTCTCGATTTCTATGAATACCTGAAAATCCGAGAAGTTTTCAAGTTTTTCGACGGGCAAATCATATCCGCTATCGAGCACATGGTGAAACCCGACCGGGAAATTTACGACCTGATCCTGAATCGTTATCACCTGAAACCGGAAGAATCCCTGTTTATCGACGACCTCGAAGCCAACGTGAAAGCCGCACAAGCAGTGGGAATAAACACGGTACATTTTACGGAACGACACAAAGGCTACCAAGAGATCAAGAACAGGCTTAGAGTAGAGATATTAAATACTAAATTTTAAGAAGCTATCTTCAAAACAACTAACCCCTCCGGTTCCCCCTACACAGAGGGAGAGTTGATTACCAAGCGATTTTCCCCGCCTGTGTAAGGAGAAGACAGGGGTGGTAATTCAAGATCATGGGACTTTTAAACAACTTCTAAAATTTAGAGTGTTTTCTTTTTCGCAAAAAGTAGTAGAAACGCCAGCACAGCATCGCCCCCGTGAGAGTTAACCCAACGGGATATCCTACCCATATACCCTCAATTCCTCCATTCAACACGAATCCACAAATATAAGAAACGGGTAAAGCGATCACGAAATAACCGATAAAAGAGATTACCGCCATGGAAGTCACGTCTGCAACGCCCCGTAGCGCATTGGCAAAGATAATTTGTAAACTGTCACCAAACTGGTAGAATACCAAAATAACCATTAACACGGCTACCAGATCAACGACCTCTTCCGACGAGGTGTACAACCATCCGATATGCCCCCGCACGAGTAAAAAGAATAAAGAAACAGTGATCGCCAACATAGCCAGTAGATGCGTTCCCGCCAAAGTCGCCCGTCTTACTCCAAGCAAATCCCCCCGACCATAAAAATTACTCACTCGAATAGAGACTGCGGCACCCACACCGTAATACACCATGTATCCTAACGTCGATATAGAAGCCACTACTTGATGAGCTGCCAAGGCTATTGTTCCTAACCAACCGATCATCACCCCGCTGATACTGAACAAAGCTGTTTCCATTCCCATTTGCAAACCTACCATCATTCCCATCTTGTTCAATATTTTCAGATCCCCCGTATTGTATGACGTTCCCCGATACCCGACAAGATAACACCGGTAAGGTCGTTTGCGGAAAAAAAGTATTGCGAAGGCAACAAACATAAAGATTCTCGATGCCAACGTGGATATTCCCGCCCCCGTCAATCCCAGGGCTGGAAGTCCCGCAACACCATAGATCAACATGGAATTTCCGATTATATTCAACCCGTTCGCCGACAACATTATCCACATCGGGGTCTTCGTGTCCGTGATCCCGTCGGCAAACTGCTTAAAACTGTTGAACATCATGACGAAAACAAGAGAGGTCAGTTGCAACAGAAAATAAGGACGTATCAAGGGCAACAACTCCTCCGGCTGTCCCATCCTATGAATGTTCAGAAACATTACACCCATAGCCATAGAAAGAAATATACCAATCATTAAATTGGCTAACAAACTATTACGCAACAATCCACCCACTCGAAACTTATCTCCCCGACCAAAAAACTGCCCGACCAAAGGGGTCAGCCCGTAGGAGAATCCCATCCCGAACAAAATAGGAATATTAAACACGCTATTCACGAAAGAGGCCGCAGCCAAATCGGACGTGCTGAAATGTCCTACCATGATATTATCCACCAGACCGACCACCACGATCCCCAATTGTCCCAACACGATAGGAACCCCGATCTTGATTGTCGCCAAATAATCCTGTCTATATTTCCGTAACCAACTCATAAAAAAGTTTGTAAAGTTTATAAGGTTCATAAAGTTTATAAAGTTACGGGCGTGCTTCTGACTGTATTGAACGGCAGCAATAACTGCCATGAACAAAGCGCCCCGCAGGGGGCTACAGACCTTACGAACTTTATAGACTTTATGGACCTTATAAACTCTATTACATATATCCTTTCGCCTTCAACGCCTCCTGCACTTTCATAGCGATATTCATCCCCCATTGTTGTCCGACTTTCATACTTTCCGATGTAATAGCAGGTTGAGCAGCAGCCATTTTTTTACCAATAGGAGATTCGTAAAATTTCACGATTTCTTGCAAATCTTTCAAGGTTAAATGTTTTTGATAGATCGGGGCCAACATTTCTACCAGATCATCTACCAATGTTTTCATCATCTCCTTTTCCGTCTCGGTCCAAAATTCAGCGGGCACATTGGGAAGTTGTTGTTTCATCATCGCAAACATCTGCGGAATCATCACTTTAAACGTAGCATCACTCCCGGATGACACGATCATTTTCTTTAGCTCTGCAACATATTCTTTCGAAGGTTGATTCTGTGCCGTTTGAGCCATTGTTACCACACTGACTCCTAAAACAAAGACAAGAATAAATAAAATCTTTTTCATAATATCACGTTTTAAATTGTGTAGCAAAGGTATCTTTTTTATACAAAAGTGTCGCTGATACGAGAAAAAACAGAAATAATTTATACCTTGCATCCTCAATATAAAGAACTGAACTATGAGATACGTATTTTTACTTTTTGTCACCCTATTATTAGCCAGCAACACGGTGTTCGCCGATGGCCCGTTATTACAGAAATTACAGCAAATCAAAGAAATATCCGATATTAAAGAATTAAAAGTTCCGTCATACACGGAATATTATGAATTTTGGTACGAACAGCCCATAGACCACGAGAACCCATCGAAAGGTTCTTTCAAACAAAAGGTATTACTAGGACACCGGGACTTTAAGGCTCCCATGGTGGCCATTCTGGAAGGTTATGGAATTTTCTCTCCCATGCCTAGTGAATTATCCCAACTATTCAAAACCAACCAACTCACGATCGAGCATCGTTTCTTCAACAAGAGTAAACCTGAAGGGGATACCCCTTGGGCCGACCTGACCTTAAAACAGGCTGCCACGGATCAACACAAGATCATTCAAACCTTGCGCCAAAAAGTGTATCCCAACACGAGATGGGTTTCAACCGGAATCAGCAAGGGAGGACAAACAACTGTTTATCACCGCTATTTCTACCCGAATGATGTTGAATTAAGTGTTCCCTACGTAGCCCCGATCAATTTGGAAAAAATTGATCCCCGGTTAGAAAAATTCCTTTCCAAACTGGGTGGGACCCCGGAAAACAGGAAATTACTAGAAGGCGGGGGAAAAGAAATCAAATGGCAAATATTCGATTTCCAAAAGAGATGTTTTGAAAATCTGGATCAACTTATGCCCCGTCTGGAACAACTTATGCAGGCAAAAGGATATACGTTCAATAAAGTAGGAGGAACGGAACGGGCTTTAAAACTCACGATCCTAGAATTCCCATTCGCATTCTGGCAATGGGGTAATAAGATCAACGAGATGCCCCAACCGGAAGAAGACGATTATGACGAAATTTTCAACTACTTGGTAAAAGTCTCTTCCCCGGATTTCTTCGACGATCGTTCTATCCAGAACTTACAGGCTTTTTATTACGCGGCATTAACCGAAACAGGAATGTACGCTTATAATATCAAGCCATTCAAAAAATTCTTCAAGGACGAACCGGAAAACATCATTACTTTCGATTTTGCCATGCCCAAGGGATACGAAAACACCCCGTTCAACACGAAGCAGATGCAAGACATCAACCAATGGCTACAAACCGATGCCGAAAATATCCTCTTCATTTACGGGGGACTTGATCCGTGGAGTGCAACGGCTGTCGACTTAAAGAAAAACACGAAATGTTTGAAATACGTGAAAGGCGACATGGATCATAAATGCCGGATCGCCAGTTTCGAGATCCTTACCCGTGAAGCCATTGTAAAACACTTGAAAGCATGGCTCACAGGTACAGAAGTCGAAGAAGAAATAGAAGAACTAGTCTACTAATTGACGAATAATCACGCTCGTTGCTCCGAGTTGTTGATTGACAAATTTTAAAGCACTTTGCCCGGCCGCTTCTGCGATTGCCGGGCTATTTATTAAAGAGTCCAGCAACGAGGTGAATTGCTCCTTATCGTTGATCGAGAAAGCTCCACCGCAGGCGATCAGATCAACAGCCTCCTTGAATTTGTGGTACTTCGGACCAAAAACAACCGGGATGCCATATATCGCAGCTTCCAAGGTATTATGAATGCCCTTACCAAAACCGCCCCCGATATAAGAAATAGAACCGTAACGATAAATAGAGGACAGCACCCCGATCGTATCCACCACAAGAATCTGACATTTCGTCACGTCTGCAGTCTCGTCCGTATAACGGGCCACCGGTTTTCGACATTTGCCCAATATATCACGGATATGCCCCTCCCCGATCTCGTGAGGCACGATAATCCATTTGTAATTCCCCTCCTGTTTGTTGATGTAATCCAGAATAATATCCTCGTCTCCCGGCCAAGTACTCCCGCAAACAACCGCCCGTCGATCATTACAGAAAGCCTCGACTTTTTCAATCCGTTTCGCCGCATCAGCAATCTGCTTAACCCGATCAAAACGTGTATCCCCGGTTTGTTGCACGTGAGTGATTCCTATGGATGACAGCAATTTCACAGACTCCTCGTCCTGCACGAAAAGCCGGGTAAAAAAGCCAAGCATCCGACGATGCAGGTTCCCCCACTTCTTGAAAAAAGGCTGTTCTCGACGGAAAATAGCCGAAATCAAGTAGGTCGGAATATCCCGTTTATGTAACTCGTTCAAGTAATTATACCAATACTCGTACTTCACGAACACGACTGCATCAGGACGCCATGTTTCCACGAAATGCCGAGCATTCGAAGGTGTGTCAATCGGTAAGTAATATATGTAATCCGCTCCCTGGTAATTCTTGCGAATCTCGTAACCGGAAGGAGAAAAGAATGTCAACAAAACTTTCGTGTAAGGCTCGATCTCTTTCAGTTTTTCTATTACCGGACGTCCCTGTTCGAACTCACCCAAAGAGGCCGCATGAAACCAAACCAAACGCCCTTTTCCACGCTCCACGGATCCCATTCGTTTCCATATTCCTTTTCGTCCTTTTACCCACAATGACGCCTTCTCGTTAAAAAGAGATGCTACCCCAATAGCACAACGATATGCAATGATTCCGATATTATAGACCATAGACATTTTAGATTTTAGATTTTAGATTTTAAATTGTATCTATGACTCCGAGAATAATTTAAAATCTAAAATTTACAATTTACAATCAATTCACGGCTTCAAAGGTATAAAATTTATCGCCCAATGGTATAACTTTTGTAAATAACGTTAAGCAGGGGAGAATGAATGAGTTATTCCATTAAATTTACTCTCTGAATAAAAAGTATGTGTCAGTACAACAATAAAAATAATTAGGTTATGAAGATCAGAGGTCTATTAACATGTATGATTGTAAGCCTTGTCATGATCCTCCCGCTGCAAGCGCAGGTCGGCAAGGAAATGAAAGCATTCCGGAACAAAGAGGGTGTAACGGTAACCCTGTTAACCCCGTCGCTTTACAGTCTTTATAAACAAGGCGATCTATCTCTTGCCGCCGAAGACGCTTTGAAAAATATCAAAGAGATTAATGTCATGCAAGTCGACATCGAACGGGCCACCCCGAAAGTTACCGAGGATATATCCCGGCGATTATCTCCTATCGTGGAGAACGAATCCAAATACAACCTTGTGCGAAGTCACCGGGGAGCTTACGGCCAAGAACGTCTTTACGTGACGCAGGCTGATGAACGAATTACTTCACTCGTGCTATGGAGCGAGGATGCGGAAATGCTGTCAATCATCGAACTGAAAGGGAATATCCGTTTAGATAAGGTAGATGAAATTGCCGATGCCTTAAACGTTAAGGGGCTTGACCGGTTGGCCTACATCAATATGCCTGCCTCCCGGCAAACAGGAACTAGCACCGATTTCATCAAAAAAATGGAAGAACGCTTCGGGATAAAAAGAGATTCCATTCTCGGGAAAGACCCCTTTGGCTCATTGAGAGAGAGCTTTGGCAATATGGATGATATGCTCAAAAAAGCCGAAGAAATGTTCCGCGATATGGGCCCCTTGTTCGGGGGAGCATCGGACACGGATGTCATGGGCGAATCAATTTCCAATGGTCTGGAAGTGATCCAGGAAAACGGGAAAACTCGTATCAAGGTAAATGCCAAGAACTCGGAAATATCCTATCTCATTGATGGTATTGAATACGCTCCGGACTCGCTCAAGAACGGTATCCCTGACGAAATCGCCACCGTGAACATGATCACATCCCCGACAAACGCCAAAAAATCATACGTGATCATCAACACCAAACAGAAAAAAGGGCAATTCATCAGTTATGCCAACGGCGTGTTAAAATACAAATACAACAAACAGGAATACACGGTAAACCCGGAAAAACTGGAAGAACCGGCATTAATTATCAATAACCGCCTGACAAAAAGTTTCAACATTGATCCGATACAAATCATCCAAATCCGTCCGGCTTCTGAACTGGAACGCCAGTTACTGGGAGCCCCGTCGGCACAGGTGATTATCGTCACGGATAAAATGGGCTTCCTTTTCTAACATTTTTCCTTAAAAAACCGTATAGCAGCAGACACGGGGTTGTTTAACAAGTCCATTTTTCTACAAACTCACTACCCCTTCGCCTCCTCCCCTTACACAGGGGGAGGATTAGTTACCAAGCGGTTTCTCCGCCCGCATAAGGAGGGGGCAGGGGTGGTAGTTATGCGTCAATTGACTTGTTAGAGACCCGTGATAAACTAATAATCAACGATTACGCTATGAGACTGGCTGCTATTACGAGAACAGGAGGCTGTTTCCTGTCATTCATTCTATTTACTTTGATGCCTCTATCCGGGTATTCTTCCCGGAACACGGGGACATACCCTGCCGGGCAAGGAAGAACTTCCATGAATACCTTACCGGATAAAGACGAGCCTGAGAAATTCAAACCTTATAAAAGAACGAGCGAACAACAGAACCTGCAACAAACATTACCCTCCAACGATGAATGGTGGCAACTGTTCAAAGATCCAATGCTCGACACGCTTATTGATAAAGCCGTCCTCAAAAACTACGACGTGCGTAATGCCATTCGCAAGATTGAAATGGCAAAAGCCAAACTACGAGTAGATCGTAGCCCTTATTACCCGACCATTTATTTTTCCGCCAGTTACGCACCGGAAAAAAGTAGTCTTAGTGCTGACAAAAAGAATATCATTGAACGGAACGGAACCGCTACCGTGAATCTGAACTGGGAACTCGACGTATTCGGGAGAATCCGAAAAGAGAGTTCTTCCCAGAAAGAATTCTATCTTGCGGCCCAAGAAGATTACCGGGGGGTCATGGTATCTCTCGCTGCTCAGCTATCCACGGCTTACATGAATCTCCGGTGTGCCCAGAAACAACTGGAAGTAACCCGCAAGAATATCGAATCGCAGAAACAAGTTATGGAACTCACCGAGTCAAAACTCAAAGTCGGACTGGCTTCACAACTTGACGCCGCACAAGCAAAAAGTCTCTACCTGCAAACCAAAGCATCGCTTCCGGGCATAGAATCGACGATAGCCCAACAGATCAACCTGATAGGTGTTCTACTTGGCGAACATTCCGTGGCCATCCGGGATTCCTTACAGAAACCCCGACCGATACCGACCAATCCCCGCCAAGCAGCTAACGGCATTCCGGCAAACTTGATCCGCCAACGTCCTGACGTGCGTTCTGCCGAAAGAACGATTGACGGGTTGGCCGAAGCCGTGGGAGCGAGTCGTGCCGACTGGTGGCCCAAATTCCTGGTAACCGGATTCTTCGGGTATTCCTCCGAGAACTTCGAACAGTTCACGAATAAAGAGAACATGATCTGGCAAATCGCCCCCTCTATAAAATGGACCATCTTCAGCGGACGTAATCTAGTCGAATCCAAAAAATCCGCTCAATTACAACTTGACGAAGAGATCAACTCGTATAACCTGACGTTGCTGACAGCCCTGCAAGAAGTAGACAACGCCCTGGTTACCTACAACAAATCACTCCAACAAATATCCGCTTTGAACGACGCATACCAACAATCGCAATTAACTCTTGATCTGGCCGTAGAACAATATAGAAACGGGTTGACGAGTTATCAGAACGTGTTGAGTTCGCAGATCAGCCTCTTGAATTACGAAAATTCCCTAGTGGAGGCCAGAACAGCATCACTCCGTTACCTGATTGAACTTTATCAGGCTCTCGGAGGTGGCTGGCCAGTCAGTGAATTTTAGATTTTAAATTCCAACCACACGAGACCAGCCCTCATTTTAGAACAGAACTAGACTTAATGAACGTTATAAACTAAACTATATGAAAGCATTCGCTAGTATTTTCATTGTAACCCTGCTTCTTTTTGCCGGATGTGGGAAATCGAAAAAACAACAAGAAGCCGCTCCGGCCCCGAAAGTAGAAGTAGATCATCCTCAACTCCGAACAGTTGTTTACACGTTCGAGTATCCGGGATACTTGCAAGCCGAACAAACGGTAAATCTCGTAGCCCGGATATCGGGATACTTGGAATCTTTCCAATTTACCCCCGGTCAACGGGTACGTGAAGGGCAAACCCTTTTTGTCATCGAACCTCAACCTTACAAGGACAAAGTGACACAGGCTGAAGCCAACGTGGAAAGCAGTAAATCAAAACTAGCCTACACGAAAGCCTCTTACGAGCGGATGCAGGAAGCCGTGAAAACAAAAGCAGTCAGCGAAATAGACTACTTACAGGCACAATCTGATTACGGGGAAGCCGTCGCCGCATACGAGGATGCCCGAAGTCAACTCAGCTTGGCAAATATTGACCTGTCATATTGTATCGTAAAAGCTCCTTTCACCGGACGCATTTCCAGGAACCTCGTGGACCCGGGCAACATGGTAGGGACCGATGACAACAACTCGGCCCTGGCTACTATATATAAAGACAACCAGATGTATCTTTATTTCAACATGGCCTACCCGGACTTTGCACAACTTCCCAAAAACACTCCTTCGGCACTCCCGATCACGATTCAGGATGTGAATAATCCCGAAAAGACGTGGATTGCCGCCCTTGATTACAGTTCCCCGAATATCGACCTTAACACAGGAACTCTCAACCTGCGGGCCATTGCCCGAAATCCGAATGGGGATTTACTAAGCGGCATGTACGTGAAAGTGATCGTTCCTTATAAAAGTGTTCCGAAAGCCATCGTCATCCCGGAATCCTCCTTAGGCACCAATCAGGGCGGACGCTATGTTTATCTGGTAGGAGCGGACAACACGGTTGAATTCCGACAAGTGAAAGTCGGCGTCCTTACCCCTGATGGTATGCGGGAAATCATTGATGGTCTCACGCTCGAAGATCGCTACGTGACCAAGGCCCTCATCAACGTTCGTCCGGGAATGAAAATCGAACCCATTCTGTGATTCGGCGATTGCCGATTAGAAGATTTCCACACGACCTCCCCACTCAAAAATCACCGAATCATTTAATCATTTAATCACTTAATTATGATGTCTAAGTTCTTCATAAACCGTCCGATATTTGCCACCGTTCTGTCAATACTGATCGTGGTTGCAGGACTGGTCACGTTAAAGTCACTTCCCGTAGAACAATATCCCACGATAACCCCACCCACGGTTGTCGTGGAAGCACAATATCCAGGAGCCAATGCTACCACGATCGCACAAATGGTCGCCACCCCGATAGAACAACAAGTGAACGGGGTCGAAGGTATGCTTTATATGTCATCCACTTCTTCTAGCGCGGGCGTCTACCGCCTCACTGTCACGTTTGAAGTCGGTACCGATCTTGATATGGCAACCGTTCTCGTACAAAACCGAGTAAACATGACTCTCAGTTCACTTCCCCAAGAAGTAACCAAAATTGGAGTTACAACAACCAAAGAATCGACAAACGTGGTGATGTTCCTCACGCTGACCTCCGACAACCCTAGTTATGACGCCTTATACCTTTCCAACTACGCGGAACTGAATCTCGTGAACGAACTGTCGCGGGTCAAAGGTGTGGGAAGTGTCGGTTCATTCGGAGCTGGAAATTACAGTATGCGCCTCTGGCTAAACCCCGATCTTTTAACAATCCGAGGTGTCAGCCCACAAGAAATTCTTGCGGCAATCGAAAGCCAAAACATACAAGTAGCCCCCGGAGCCGTAGGTGCACCGCCACTTGCCGGCCCCGTATCATTCCAGTACACGCTGGAAACCCAGGGACTTCTGGTCAATGAAGAAGAATTCGGAAATATTATCATAAAGACACTCCCCGACGGGAAATACCTCCGCCTGAAAGATGTAGCCACAATAGAATTGGGTAGTCAATCTTATTCAACTACCGCATTATTGAAAGGCCAATCCGTGGCTGCTATCGCCATTTACCAACTCCCCGGAGCCAACGCGTTGGATGTTGCTCAACGCATCAAATCACGGGTACAAACTCTTTCCTCCTATTTACCCCAAGGAGTACACTTGAATATCACACTTGACACCACGGAATTTATTCAGGCATCGGTGAAAGAAATATATAAAACTCTCGGCACTGCATTTATTCTCGTGCTTATCGTGATCCTAATATTCCTGCAAAACTGGCGAGCCATGCTTATACCCCTGATCGCCATTCCCGTATCGCTTGTCGGGACATTTACGTTTATGGGACTCATGGGATTCTCGATCAACACGCTGACACTTTTCGGATTGGTACTAGCCATCGGGTTGGTGGTCGACGACGCGATTATTATTGTAGAAAATAGCTATCGACTCATCGAAACCGGGAAATACCCCGATATGAAGTCCGCCGTAACCCAAGCCATGAAAGAAGTTTCAGGAGCCATCATCGGCATTATTCTTGTCCTGCTGGCCGTGTTTATCCCCACCGCATTCATCGGGGGGATCACGGGAATGCTTTACAAACAATTCGCCCTGACCATTGCCGCAGCGACCGTTATCAGCGGTTTCAACGCATTAACATTAAGCCCGGCACTATGCGCCTTGTTCCTGAAGCCTGCAAAACCATCCCGTTTCTTCTTGTTCAAGGGGTTCAACAAGTTCTTCGAGAAAACGACAAACGGGTACATGTGGGTAGTCCGCGGTTTTATCCGGAAATCAGCATTGACCATCCTCGCCTTTTTAATCCTCGCGGTGTTAGCCTTCGTTGGATTCTTACGCCAACCGACAACTTTTGTCCCGAACGAAGATCAAGGTTATTTCGTCGTTTCCATGCAACTTCCTGACGGGGCTTCCCTTTCCCGCACGCAGGAAGCATCCGGTAAAGCGGGTGACATACTAAAACAAATAGACGGGGTGAGGACTTATATTACCATAAACGGATTCTCGATGATGGATAATGCTCAAAATTCCAACGCGGCATCCATATTCGTCATGCTCGAAAACTGGGATCAACGAAAGAGTAAAGCATTAGGCGTCGATGCGATCACCGCCCAATTTAATGAACTGGCCTATGCGGAAATTCCAGAAGCTCAAAGTTATGCCGTCTCTCCCCCTCCGATCCCCGGATTAGGCGAAAGTAGCGGCTTCGAACTTATGCTCGAAGATATCAACAACTATGGTTCGACCTCCCTTCAACAGGCCATCGACCATTTGGTTGATGCAGGAAATCAAACGCCAGGTTTAGCCATGCTCCGGTCAACATTCAGTGCCAGTGTCCCACAGTATTACCTGAATATAGACCGGGACAAAGTAGAACTCATGCAAATCCCGATAGGAAACGTGTTCAATGCCCTATCGGCTTACATCGGTTCCATTTACGTGAACAACTTCGTAAAATTCGGCAGGACATTTCAAGTAAAACTTCAAGGAGAACCTTCCAGCAGAAGAGTTATAGACGACGTTCTTTTCCTAAACGTTAAAAACTCACAAGGCGAAATGGTGCCCTTCTCGGCTTTCACGACTGTCGAACAACGCCTGGGTACGGAACTTCTACCCAAATACAATACTTATGCGGCAGCTTCCATATCAGGAAGTGCGGCCCCCGGATATAGTTCCGGACAAGCCCTAACAATCATGCAGCAAGTGTTCGATAAAGAACTTGGTAACACCTTCGGGTACGAATGGACCGGGCTGGCCTACCAAGAGGAAAGTGCAGGATCGACCACCACGATAATCTTTATTCTCGCTATCCTTGTGGCATTCCTTATTCTTGCCGCACAATATGAAAGCTGGACCTCCCCTTTTGCCGTCATCATGGGATTACCGATCGCATTATTAGGTGTTATCATCGGATGTCTCGTCATGAATCTCCCGATCAGTGTTTACACCCAGATCGGTATCATCCTGCTTATAGCCCTCACGGCTAAAAATGCGATCCTGATCGTGGAATTTGCCAGGGATTATCGTGCAGCCGGAAAACCGATCGCCGAAGCAGCCCTTGAAGCCGGGAGGGTACGTTTACGCCCGATTCTCATGACTTCGTTCGCTTTTATTCTCGGAGTCTTCCCGTTGGTCATATCCACCGGAGCCGGGGCAGCAAGTCGTATCTCGTTGGGAATAGCCGTTTTCGCCGGGATGTTGATGACCTCCTTGGTAGGCACGCTCTTTATGCCTAATTTTTACTATGTTATGCAGTCTCTACAAGAACGTTTTACCCGCAAACCGAAACAAGCACTTAAAGAATAACAACTATTTTCAAATTTAACACCAGATTTCATTTGATGAATATAAATATTACGCATTTAGACATAACTTTTTCTTAAATGTTACGTTTAGCATAATACTAAACTAACCAAACTATGCAAGCCGAAAAAGAACTCTACATAGTGCTGTATGGCCTCGCATTCATAGCCATACATGCACTGTTTTTTTCTTCCTGTTTGTCGGAACCGGATAGGAAATGTCCTCCGGTATATCGGATTTCATTAAATGTAAAAGATAAAAATTACTTTAACATTTCCGATATTTCACAGATTCAACCGAAAGATGAATCCCAACCTTTCCGGGCTTACATCGGGGACCTCACTTATCAATTGCAACATCTGGAAAACCAAGAAACTGTTATCGAATTATCCCCGTCTCTCGTGGAATCCGATGAACAGTCGTACACGATCAACGTAAGTGACATTCCCGAAGGGAAATACTTACTGACAGCATTGGGGAATATTGATAAAATTCCCCTACTAAGAGAGACGATAATTCCATTACATGCCAACAATCAAGAACAGTTTGATACCTATTTCGGACACGACACGCTTACACTTTCGGAATCAACCTCGGAATACACCCTCGCCATGAACCGTACGAAAGGTTTATTGGTAATCCTTGTGGAAAATGCCCCCGATTCACTCTCCAGAGTAGACGAGCAGATCAGTCATGTCGGACAATACATAGACCGGCTTGCAACTCCGTCAGGAGATATATCCGTGAACAAATCCTTCACGCAAGTATCGTCGCCCTCGGCAACATTATCAACTTTCACGGCACCGACCCTTGCCGGAAAGAAATCCACTCTCCGCCTTTCACTTTTTGCCAAAGACAAAGTAACACCTTATTCTATTCTTCCGGATCTGGAATTCACGACAGCACGCAATGAAATCTCTGTCGTCAAACTAAACTTCACTCCCGACGGTATTGAAATATGGATGTACTTGTATGGCAGTTGGCAGAAATTACACAATTTAGATATTACCTTATAGACTAAAATTCCAACTAATCTAAACTTAATTAATCATGAGAAAATTTTATTTAATTGCATTAGCAAGCATCAGTATGTTTGCTTGCTCGAAAAATGATTCGCAAGAATCAACAGACATACCCTCCGAAGGCATTGTTTTTGAACTAGCCACGGTGAACAAACTGGAAAACGGGATCACATCAAGAACACGCCCGTTGTATAGCCAGGAAGCGATTCAGGAAGTCGAAAGAGTTTCTATCCTCGCTTTCAAAAAAAGTGGAAATGACTATTTGTATGACACCACTTACGTTGTCCCCAACTGGTCAAAAGGGAGTACATTCATGCGATTCACGATCGAACCTCTCAACCGGCTTCAAAAGACCGATTACCAGTTTCTTGTCGTGGGACGTGAACTAACAGACAATTACACGTTGGCAACCCTCACCCGGGGAACTTCTAAAATCACGGATGTAACGGCAACGGTGCCGACACCGGGACAAGAGTCCGAAATATTCGCGGGAGATAAAAGCGTAACGGTAAGTTCGGAAGGAGTTCGTGTCAGTATCGAAATGACCCGAAAGATCGCCGGAATCCTCGGATACTTCAAAAACGTACCGGCCATGATCGGAAGTGACAACGTGAAATCATTACGCCTGGTAATGACCAATGCCGACAAACAAGTCAATCTTTACAGCGGTATCGGCTCAACTCCCACTGCAACAGATTATGAAGTATTCAACATTGACCTCTCCGGGCAAACAGTCACCCCCGAAGGTGTCTTTGCCGGGAGTGATTTAAGCGGACAGGGTGTCGTGAAAGTAGCAAATTCACAACTTACGGGAAAATTTGTTCTACCTGTAAGCAACATCACGATGCAACTCCGATTATACGGGGCCACGAATAACATCCTAAAAAGCTGGAATGTTCTTAATAGCGGCAACGTTACCATGGATATTCTCGCTAATCATTTTTATGCTCTCGGTCAAAAAGTAACCAAAGGAGACACGACCGGAGGAGGCACCCCGGATACGGGAGATGATGACGCCCCCATAGACTTGTTAAAAGATCAGGTTATCGCTATCACAATCAACCCCAACTGGGCTCAATTCCACAATTTAGTCATACAATAATGATACCTATTTACTGATAATTCCGATGTGCTCGGAATTATCAGTATCCAAAACTCAATCATTCCACTTTTAACCACAAAGGAAAGAATCATGAGAACCAGGATATTACATATTATTCTATCATACCTGATAGTCACCTTGTTCACGGGATGTACCCGGACGGAATCCCCGGAAGACTCCGAGATAACTCTTCCTGTCGACTTGTCTATCAATCAAAAGATAACGACCAGAGCATTAGGAGACCCTACACATTCTGTCAATCGGATTCTGGTTTTACCTTTCCAAAAAATCAATCCTTCATTTCCCGACAATAATCTTAACAATTTCACCCCGCTCTACAATTTCGCACGCCAATGGGATATTGCGACATTCCCTTCCGGCAACCTAACCTTAAAACTCCCGAAAGATTTTACTTATCAAGTGATGGTTATCGGGTACAACTCCGGTGATTTTGATTTCAATAACCAAGCTAGCATAAATAACAAATTCACCATCGGATCGGCAACGACACCTACCCGTTTAGATAATTTTCACCTTTACCCGAAACAACCCAACGTGATCCCGGAATTCTTTACCACGTTCTGCACGGCCACAAATAACGGGACTTCTCTTGGAACAACATTCACGCCAAGCAGTAACACGAACATATCCTTAACCGGACAACTGAAACGCCTTGTCAGCGGGCTAATTGTACAAATTGCGGGTATTCCCGGCTACGTGAAATCGCTCTCTCTTAGTGCCGAAAGAATGGTAAAAGCAACCCGTGTAAGCGATACTATTCCCTCTCTTATACAAACTACAGGGGACGGCGAAAGCCGACTTATACAAAAGTTAGTACCTTCAAACAATAAAGTCCTTTTTAGCAACCTTTTACTTCCAACAAAAAGTAACTATAACACGAAATTATACCTAAACGTAAATTACGGTTCTACGACAGAAACCTATATGATAAAAGTAGCGGATTCGGCCATTTCAAACGGGAACAGCATTTCACTTAACCCCAATCACGTGGTTAAGATCGAAGGCTCATACAACAAAATCAATCTGGGATTCACGTTAAGTTACACGATTAACCTGGATGACAATAAATGGGACGGCCTACAATAACTCCAAAATACGCTAAACATGAAAAAGTTATTATACATCATCGGAATGCTTCTACCATTTACTTTCATCGGATGTCATGCCGAAGAAGAAGAAACAATCCTCGAAATTCCATCAAGCAACACCTCTTCCAATATTCCTGCCGATCACTTTGTAGTAACATTTACCTCCCTTTCGCGAGCCGCCATTTCCGGACCTGACACACGGGTACAGTCGTTACTCTACGTTCTTTACAAATCCTCCGGAGAATTTGTCAAAGAACGAGTCATTCTTATTCCCGGCGGGGCGACCCCATCATGGCCTCTCCCGATCGTTCAAGACACCTTACCCTTGGGAAGCTACCAAGCCGTTTTTCTCGCCAACACGGAAAAAGCATTATTCCCTTACGCGACACCGGAAAATCCGGTAAACTATTCCAATATTCTGACAAATTACCAGACAACATTCGGTAATGGCAGAATCAATCTTCCCAACACGGAATTCTCGGACAACACGGAATATTATTGGGCCAAAGTCCCGTTCTCGAACACGAACGCAACACCTTCCGTCTTGCTACAACGCATTTTGGGAAAACTAAACGTACACCGGAACACCGTTGATGCCCAACAAGCCCTCAATCAACTGGTACAAAACATTGTAACCCAAATGAATTACAAAAACATAATCACGAACACGGCAAAATCGGTCTTAACAACAGAAGTAAAAGCCGCCCTCGGTCCCGTGGGTACAATTCTACTCGCTCCACTGGGAGGTATTACAGCCGCAACAGATACCATTGTCGGCAGGTTACTCACTCCTGTCGTCAATGCCCTGTACAACCAATTATTACAAAGTCTCGTGAACCAGATCGGTATTGCCCTAACTGGGAACTCCGACCAAAATACCTTACTCGAGAAACTCGGGACATTACTCAATCCCTGGGAATTCAACGAGGCAAACACGGCTATCGTTTCTCTTAAAAATTTTCCCAAATCAATCAATTTTGACCTCGTCGTACAAGAATATTACACCGGGATTCAGCGTTTCGGATTCAAATTCACCACCGACCAGTATTTCAAGCAAAAATGCATATACATAAAAGGCTTTTCCGGACTATATAATATACAAAAAATTAACGTGATCAAACAAGGACTTATATCCGGATTACTTATTGATAGAACTATCGACGGTTCCCTGCTTCTGAACGGCTCGTTCGTCGACATTACCGACTCTCTGAGAAACAACACATTGACAAACATTCAATATAAAGCGGGCTACTCGCTCGTGGATATCTATCTGAAATCCTATAACCCCCAAACCGGTTCGTCCCCCTTAACCCTAAGCGTGAAACTGGGTAACGTAACCAACATCACGAACTTACTGACAGGGCTTCCCGGCATTGGTGCCCTTTTGGCTATTGTTCTCACACCATTAAATAACATTACGGTCTCCGTTCCGATAAACCTTCCCGTACTTGCCATCGACAACTTAACGATTAGCGGTAAATGGAGTACTCCCACGACATATCAATGAAAGAATTATCTATATCGCTGCAGGCTTACTATTGCTATAATCTTGTGGAGAAATCCACCGCATAAATCAAAAACCGACTCTCACTACGTCCCCGTCCAAATTGAAACTGGCCATCAATCAAGCAACAACTCTTTATTCCGTTCCGGTTGCATTCACGATAAACATTCTACCTGAATAATAAAAAAACAGGCTGTCGATGAATAGACAGCCTGTTTTATATTATCGTTTATTGACTAGTAAACAATCGTCATTTCGTCAATCAAGTTCTGTGCATTAGCCATTTTGTCCACGATGAACAACATGTAACGAGTATCCAAGTTGATACATCTTTGCAAGTTTTCCTCGAAATCAATATCACCGGACATTGCCTCAGAGTTTCCGTCAAACGCTGTTCCGATCAACTCGCCGTAACCGTTAATAACCGGAGAACCGGAGTTTCCTCCCGTGATATCGTTATTCGTGATAAAGTTTACAGAGATATTATCAGCCCCGTAACGTCCGAAATTCTTAGCATTATACAAATCTTTCAATTGTTGCGGAACTTCGAATTCGCCACCTTTAGGACCTTCTTTTTCCATTACCCCCGTCAACGTCGTGTAGTAATCATAGAAAACGGCATCTCTCGGTTTGTAACTTTTCACGTTACCGTAAGTCAAACGAATCGTGGAGTTTGCATTCGGAGCCCATACCTTCTCCGGGTTCATTTCCATCAATCCTCTCACGAACAAGCGGTCGCCCTTGGCGATATTGTTACGCATAGAGTTTGTAGCTCCACCCAACTTCTGGTAGGTTTCGAAAATTGATTTCCCGGTAATATACCCCAAATCTTTCTGCAATTTTTTCATATCCGGCTTCTCAAGGAAGGCGTTAAAACGAGCCTCATCCGTGAAGATAGATTTATCGGATAATTCTTTAGCGAACTTCTCGTAGTTACCTTTGTATTTCTTGTTGATCATATTGATCACTTCCGGATGCCACTCGGCAGCCACGTTATCGTTATACATTTTGAACAACGTAGCCATCAGGTTTTTATCCACATCCTTATTGAAATCCTTGAAGAACGCTTTTGCATTTTCCCGGATAGCCTGCATAAACATATCTTTCATGGGAGCCGGAGTTTTTTCTGCATCCAAAGCTCTCTCCAACGTGTTAGATACGCGGAAAGCGAACAACGGTACTTCAGGACCTTGAAGGGCAGCTTCCTGCATATAAGAAGAAGCCTCGTTATACGGGTGCATAGCCTCGTATCCTTCCTTAATCATACTTAACACTTTACCATATTTAGCCTGACGAGCCGGATCAGCGTTTACCCAAGTCGTGAATTCACGCTCGATCTTCTCTTTCTCGCCCATCGTGTTCAAATTCTTCAAAGCGATATTCTGCTCGTGAGAATACTTCCAGTAGTTAGCACATTGCGCGTGTTTTGAAGCGTACTGAATACGAGTTTTCGGATCAGCATCCATTCCTTCTTTCATCACCCGCAATTTTTCCGTACGTACCTTGTAACGGATATCGTTGGTAACATCCATCGTCTCTTTCAAACCGAAGCTAGTCAGGAAACGATCCGTCGTTCCGGGAAATCCCATGATCATGGCGAAATCACCATCTTGCACACCCTTGGCAGAAACCGGCAAATGATGTCTCGGTTTCAACGGAACATTATTCGGAGAATAAGATGCAGGCTCCCCGTTCGGCCCCGTGTAGATACGCATCATGGAGAAGTCTGCCGTGTGACGCGGCCATACCCAGTTATCCGTGTCTCCTCCGAATTTACCCATGCTCTGTGGCGGAGCTCCAACCAAACGAACATCTTGGTAAATTTTATATACTAACAAGAAGAATTGATTCCCTTCGAACATATCCTTTACCTGAGCTCTCAAGTCAGTTCCTTGCACAGCCTTGGCAACAATTTGAGCGGAAATTCGCTCGATAGCTTCAGCACGTTCCTCTTCAGTCATGTTATCGTTCAAAACGGCATTTACCTGATCGGTTACATCTTCCATACGTTGCAGGATAGAAGCCGTGATTCCCGGATTCGGCAATTCATCCGAATGCTTGTAAGCCCAGAAACCATTCGTCAAGTAATCGTGTTCCAAGGTAGAATGTTTTTGGATCACATCGAATCCGCAGTGGTGGTTTGTCAGAACCAAACCTTTGTCGGAAATAATCTCTCCTGAACAGAAATGCCAGAAAGGACTCTCCACTTTACCTAACCCAACAATAGCGTCTTTCAATGAAGCCTGATTCACGGAATAGATATCTTCCGCTGTCAATTTACATCCTTGTGCCTGCATCTGTTCGATGTTCTTTCCAAGCAAGGACAACAGCCACATACCTTCATCCGCCCGCGCTATTGACGCTGAAAGTAAAGCAAATACAATAATAAAAACTCTCTTCATCTGTTTAAATTTCACGTTTAATATATAATCTTGATCTAATATAATTCCGGTCAAAAATTCCCACGCCTCCAACAAACGATCGCGAATATACAATTTAATTCATAGAAATTTCACGTAACTCCCCGTGATTTAATATTATTATAACATTCTATTCATTGTATAAACATGTATCCGAGTCCGCTAGATTTAGTATCTTTGTACTTGTTGGGAAGAATAATCCGGCCTCTTGCAATGCCGGAGCTTTTAGGTATCGACAAAAATTATAAACTCAATTATTAGAATAAAGAATCTCACATGAAACAGAAATTAAATTACAACATGCAAATGGACATTAAATACAATTACCTGGAAAAGATCAATGTACCGGAAATTGTAAAAGAATGTACCGATAAATGGTTCAACCAATCATTATGCGAGGTCAATTCCTCGGTATTCAGACTTGGGATCTTCGAAGGAGAATATCATCTGCATAAACACGATCATGACGACGAACTCTTTTTTGTTATTGATGGTTCCATTGTTCTGGAAACAGAAAAGGGCAATTTCGAACTGGGACAATTCGAAGGTGTATGCGTACCCAAAGGTATCATGCACAGACCTATCGCAAAACAGAAAGCCATTGTCCTGATGATCGAAAATAAAGGAATTGACCCTATCGGGAATGATTGAGTCATTATATCATCAAAACTCAAGAAAACAAAACAGGGAATGAATATCCCTGTTTCGCCTTCTTGAATTTATATATTTCACTCGATTTTTCTCTCCAGTTCTTTCTACTAACGTATTCCGTGGCAAACCTGAAAGATTAGAAACATGAAATAGTTTATTTAAGAATCTTTCCCTTTCTTACTTTATAAGAAATCTCTTCGCTAGCATTTCCCCGAGAAAAGTTAACATAATCCACATTATTCCCGGTAGATAAATGCAATTCTCCCGTGTACCATATCGCCTTTATCGGTGATCCATCACTCCCAGGAAAAATAACATCAAAAGAAATTATCTTCCCCGACTCGGCTCCTCGAAGTGAAATCAAATAAAGAAAACCATCCCGGATTTCCCAGCAAGCAGTATATCCTCGCAAACAACGAGGGGTAAACTCGTCCCGCAGCAAGGAACGAATACGGGCGTAAAGATTCATATCATATTGAAGAGGATAATTTTCTAATTTATAAGCTCGACCATCCATCCGAAGCGTGTCCGTCATCCCGAAATTCCAGTGAGAATCACGATAAACAGCTTTACATCCCTTACCTTCCCATACTCTCAGTTCACTTCCCGGCTGCGAATGCACTCGACCGCAAAGTTTCACGTAATCCCATGCGGGGACAAGCAGCACGCATTCCTTCAATTCTTGTATATAGGGGTTGGAAAAATCATTTTCAATCCATTTCCCGTCATTGTCTCTCACCTGACTAATAGAGGATTTATCCGGTACCACACGCACCGCAATCCCTAAACTGTCAATGCTACCGTCAGGCCGGGAAATTACCTGTACTTTAGCAAGCAAATACTTATTTGCCAACTCCGGGAAGCGATCCCCGTTAAACAACGTCTCGATTAATGGTAACGTATATTCCACCGAAAAAACAGTTTCTTTCCATACATTACGATAAGTCGATCGGGAAACCACTCGTCCGTTTTCCACCCGGTAGATCCATTCATCCTCGTAATCCGACCGAAATCCCATACCTCCCCGATGAATACATTCCCCTCCTACCACGTTCAGCTCACCACTAAACCACGAGGCAAAAACTTTTCCATCCTGCACATAATCGTCAAAAATACCCTCTAAATCCATAAAGACCATTTTATGATCGTCAGAACGTACTGTGCTGTAACAATCCTCGATCTTCTCCAGAAACAACGAATCATTCTGTAATCGCCACCACTCCACACTGACCGATAAATCCCGGATATAGCAAGAGTCATATAAACGATCCGACACTTTAGCCGATAACGTTGAATCCGCCCCTAAAGGATTGGAATACATCTGAAAAGTATCCTTCTCGATAAGCACCACGCTTTGCCCGGAAACTTCTACTGGAGGAAAAACAACAAAACAAGCCAAAAATACCCATAGAATAAAATACAACTTTTTCATAATTCATAGGTTATTGGTTAATAAAAATTCATCACATCATCTTTTTATAATGATAATATTCCAAACATCAGATATTCATTTTGAAGAACATGAGGCAATTTTGGATTCAAGCATGTTATTTCAATTTACTTTTTTCAACTCCTCATCAGCTTCCTTTAGTGCCTTTTTGAAATTAAATGTTCCGAACATGTCATAAACAGCCCAAGGCATCTTTATGCTGATATATTCTTTCCCAGGATAGTGTTCGTCAAAAATTAAAAATTCAGCTTGTTTAATTATTTCACAAGACTCTTTTGATAGGTTATCGTATAACTCTTTCATCGTGTTTTTGGCAAGAGAATCTAAGACTTGGAATATATTGTTACTCATCCAAAATGTAATATCAAAAACATCTCCTTCTTTGTTAAGGTGGAGAGTTATTTCAAAATCTTTCCGTCCAGATATATCTTTTACCCGTGTTTTTATCTCTGCGGGAACAATCTTCTGCCAAATATAATCCGGCCAACTCCGCACAATATTTTCTATCTCCTCTGTCATTAAATTATAATTGATACATCCCGGATACTTACTCTCGAAATGCTGATATTTCTTTTCGAATCCGGGTATACGTAACTCCCAAAATACTTCTGTCGATTCTTTGTTACTAACCCTTATAGGTATAACTGTTAAACCATTAATTACTCTCTGTGGCAAAGTATCGATAATCATACCATAATCTCGAACAACACCCGCTTTTGCCAATATACCACATAGCAGGTTTACCAATAATATTAGAATTACTTTTTTCATTTGGTTTCTATTTTTTAGGATGAATAATATATTTGTTCTTTTAAATTTAGAAGCCTTGCCAAAAGACTTTTAACAAAAGAGGAGTATAATGATTAAAATCAGTTATCTGTAATGAAAATTTATTTTCTTTGTCACTAAAATCAAGAAAATTTGTAATGCAAAATACTCCATACATTTGAAATTTACGTACTATCAAATTTGAATTATAATTATAAGCGTTTATTAGAGTTTTCAACCATTCTTGGTAATCTGAATAAATACTATCACCAGAGACTGATTTCATTCCTTGATATTCGAAAACCAAACCTTTAAAATCTCTACTCATAATCAAATCCGTTAAAACCCTTACTTCATATTCTTCACAAGCAGCATAATATCCATCAGTATAAGTTTTATAATTAAGATAAGCATAAAGATGTAATAGTTCATGTAATAGATTTTCAAAAGTTATATGATTACTACCATTAAAGCCTATTTCCGTGATAATAAAACTGGGTTTACACTGTGCTTCGTTTTTCGATTCAGAGCCAGCAGGAAACTTATAAAAATTAATTCTTATACCAGATTCCATTAAAAAAATAAGTAATTTGCGTGTTTTGCGATTGGAGTATAAGAATTCAATATGAGATAATATATTAGATCTATCATATATATTATTTATTGATTTATCAAACTCAAATATTGCTTTTATCGGATCGGGCAAAACAAATAATTCTATGTCTGGATCAAAATTTTGTTCATGATCAATCATATCCATCTCATTTACACAACCACCAAAAGTCAGTAGGATAAAAAGAAAAACAATATGTTTTAATAATTTCTTTTTCATCATCTTACATATTTCGTTATAAAAAAAGCCGCCTCAAGGATGAGAATTGAGACGGCTTCGGGGGTTAAACCATTTTTTTTCTAACCTTACTCTTTCTTCTTCTTCAGCATTTCCACAATAAACTTCTCCAGTTCTTTGCCCCGGAGATTCTTTGCCACAATACGATTTTCCTCATCAAGAATAAAAGTACGGGGAATGGTTGTTACCAAATACTCGGTAGCAATCGCAGAAGGCTGTTTCAAGTCGGACACGTTTTTCCAGTCACTACCATCCTGACCGATTGCGGTTAACCAAGCTTGCTTATTATCATCAAGAGAGACACTGATGATCTCCAAACCTCTCGGGCGATAACGTTTATAGAGTTTCAACAGATTCACATTTTCCTGCCGACAAGGTTGGCACCAAGATGCCCAAAAATCCACGATCTTCACTTTTCCCTTTGTCTCGTGCAAGGCAAGTACTCCGCCATCGGCCAACGGAGCACTGAAATTGGGTGCAATCGCCCCCACGGCAACTTTTTGCATCTCGGCTAACTTGGTTGCTACCCGTTTGCCATAGAAAGATGCTTTCGCCTTCTCGCCAAGAGCTTCGTAACGTGCGGTCAATTTCGTGTCGTCCATACCCAGCATTTTCCCGGCCACCACGTAAGCGGACACGTACGAATCGCTATACTTCTTTATTAACGCCAATTCATCAGCTAACACTTTGTTCTCTATTTTACTGAATTCCTGTTGTAACTTTGGCTGAAGCGATATATTCTGACGTGCCTGTGCATCCATTTGTTGTTGGGTTCGTAACAGACATTTATTCAAATCGTCGAATTCTTTCCATATTTTTTGAGCTTCGCTATCACTTTCAACAATCATTTCATTCGTACCAAGCGTGATCGTGTAATGAGCATTCTCCAGCATGATTGTTGCTAGTACCGGGGTCTTCTTGACGGGAGTCAAGTAAACGACTGTCATCTCTGGCATCCGACCTGTAAATTCGAATATCCCGTTCGTGACCGTTGCCTCACCAATATCGATCATTCCGTTCTCCGTGTCGGCAATCAGTAATAATTTCCCGTTGACCGTGTTAGCTAGTCGTCCTTCTATCTTGTAGCTATCTCCTTGTGCCATACTTGTAAAAAGGCACCCCAACAAGAGACTTACGGTAAATAAAATCTTTTTCATAGTTTTTAGTTTCTAGTTTCTAATTTTCCAACTACCCCCTCCGGCTCCCCCTTACACAGGGGGAGAGTTGATTACCAAGCGGTTTCCCCGCCTGTGTAAGGAGGGGCTAGGGGTGGTAGTCCTCCGTTCAAAATTCTAAACTTACTAGTTTTTAACTTTTAGCTTAAATCATCTCCCGCTAAAACCAATAAAGGCCAACACGGGAGACTTTGACTTAATTTACTATTCTTGTTCCCGCTGTCTCGGAACTTTTAATGCAGGTTCTTTCACCGGTTTCGGGGTTGCCTTCTCTATTACCAGACCGTCCACGATCATTCCGGCAGGATAGATCATAGAGGCGGGATAATAATTAGGCAAGTAATTCATAACTTCTTCTTTCGAGGATATCGCCATTATTTTCTGCAATTTCGTCAGATCAGGCATACGGAAACCCGTGGTACGAACCCGTGTCTCTTTCCCATCCTTGAGATCAACCCGGTAAACAACTAACGCTGATCCGGCTATACCTCTCACGATGTAAGCACACGATTGTCCGGCTTCCTTGGCCGCCTTGATCAACATCTTCTTCATCTTCTCGTGAGAAGTCCCTTTCTCTACCTGCACGTGAATGGTCCCGGTTCCCGTCGTAACGGTAGGACTTTGTGGTGATAGGATAAAACGAGCACTACCCGTTGTTTCCAGAGCCTGCAAGGTCGGTGTACGCCCGTTCAACATTTTCTTGAAAACGCCTTTCTCGACCAACGTCATCTCAGCTTCCGGCGTGACCCCTTCCCCATCAACCTCGTAATAACCATATAACGGTATGCCGTTATACTCTTTCATCGCCGTGTAATTTTTGATTGTCAAACGATTATCCATAATCTTACTTCCGAACTGATCTACCAGTCCTCCACGTGTCGGGGTTAGAGTACGGGAAGCGATCAAGCCGCCACGATACAACAGATTATTAGCCAAGATCGTGGCAACAGCCCCACCCTCGAACATGATCGGACCATTATAATATTCCGCTACCGGGGGAGCCGCTTTCAATTGTAACAATCCCTCGGCAAACGCTTTCACTCGTTCTTTCAACTGCTCGATCGAAGGAATTTCTGCCGGATTCAATAATGAAAGCGAAAACGAATCACCAACATTAGAGCCATCATCGGCTCTAGCCTCGGCAGAAACAGATATATTCACGAAACCACCGGGAGATTTCAATTGTACCCCTTCCGTGGTCAACCGATAAAGGTCTACTTCCGTACCGCTCACGCTCACGCTGGAATTATAAATATCCTTATACTCCTTGAACACGGCCGAAACTTCAGTCACCAATTGTTGCAAACCTGCCAAGTCGATCTCGTATTTCACTTCCCGTTCCTGCAAGCGAGTCACCGCCGGAAGTTGTTGCATATCCGCCAAAGTCGCTTCATCCGGAGACTTGGGATTTTGTTGAAGGTAATTCGTTTTTTGAGCCATAGCTCCCAACGCATACTTGTACATCATGTCCGACGATTCCCACAATCCTCGGCGAATCACGTCATAGTCGACCTCTGACGGTAACTGTGCGGGAGCAATTTGATCCATGTAACTCACGTCACTATTATTCTGATAATCACCAAGTATCACCTGCACCCCCCCGTTCATTTGCCATGGCGAAACACTAGAATGGAACAATCCTCCCAGTGAACCGACCACTTGGAAGCGTCGGTAACGGGCCACCGTATACGAGATATAATAGGGTTTCGGCCCGCCCGGCAGGATAAGAGCCGCATTATTACGCTCCTGTTCTGAACGCATGGCCGCGAAAATCACCTTGTCAGTATCTTTATCTGTAAACTCTTCCGGTTTCGGCGAGGGTAAGATAGGAGCAATATCACGTGCTTGAGCCCGGCGTTGTGTCTCGATCTGGCTCACGAATATCGTGGGTGATGAGGCCGTCACGGGAACCCAACCCGACTCCGCACCACAAACGCCCGTGAAAACACTGGGTTCATTACCGGCAGCCGTAATATTGGAGAACATCGACAACGGGGTTCCGATCATGTCCACACCCCGCACCAGTTGGTCGGGACGACCATCCACAAACACCCGATACACTTCCAAAGGTGTCACGTTGAACGAGTTCAGGCTTCCCCCTTCACCCGTGTACGTGAACCCGCTTGTCACGGTCCGGAAATAGTAACCGTATTCTTTCCCTTGTTTTTGAGCTTCCGCTACCAACATGGCCCGAAGTTCGTCTTCCGCGTAAGGACGGGTAGTCTCTATAATCAAATTGGATTGCCGGGACACGGGATCGCCCCCACCGGAAGTACGGCCATGACCGTTACTCGCCGGAAAACCATCCAACGGCACCCGGCTCATCAAGAATTCCTTCAACACACCATTCACCACGTTATCCACGCGGCGAGCCTTCACCCCCTCGTCATCATACACGTAATGACCATATAAGTCAGTATTGGCGTACCGTTTTAACAAAGGCGCACAATACACTTGAAATTCAGCAGGCAGAACTTGTTCTCCTACCATCTTCTTAAAGGTTTGACCGCCCGATTTCAAGCGATGCCCCTCCAAGCGGTGACCGAAAATCTCGTGAAAAAACACCCCGCTGGCAGGTCCCGATAAAATAGCAGGTCCCGTGTAAGGATCAGCAACTGGCGCATCACGCAACGCCATCAACCGTTTGATCATATCCTGTGCATCAGCGATCATCCGGTCATTATCCGGCAACTCGTCGGGCGTGTAAGCGAAATAGTCCATATTCAAGGGTAATTCCATCCCGTCTGCCGCCTTCAATGATGCCATTAACATCACCCGGGTAGAAACCCGATTTTGCACGACCACACTCCCCTCGCTATTCACGAAGTAAGTACGTAAAACCTGAAAGCTAAAACTGGCTGATCCTTCCCGCAACGCCGGGCAGGACTTGAACACGGCGGAAACCTCATCCATTCGCTGTTCCCAAGCCCGTTTGATATCCATTTTCTGTCTTCCGACAGCCAAAGGTGCTTCATAATAATGTTCCACGGGTGCCTCCGAAAAACAAGGAGCCTTATCCTCATCCTCCACGCTCACGGTAGCCCGGGTCTTTGCTTGATCATACATGTTACGGGCAAATTCATAACGTTGCAATATTTCCCGCCAGATCGCTTCTCGAATCGCATCCGTGGCATGATCATCCAAAGGTAAAATCACCCCTTGGGCACCTTGTGCATTGGGTCCGGCAATCCCTCCCTGCATGTTATACTTAAAATTATCCAAATCCGGACTACCCAACCGGATTTGTGGTACTAACGTCCGCATGCGGTTTTCGTTGGCGGATGTTACAGCTCCGAACGAACTTACAACCGTTATGGTATAGTCGTCCATTGCCCGCATATTCATATAATAGGGGACACTCTCCTGTTTCTTTAACTCCTCCATGTTGTATTTCAACTCCTGCTTCATCAGTTGCAAAAGACGATCCTCCTGCTCTTGCCCGAATACACCGGAAAAAGTCAATAATAGTATCCCGCTAAAAAAGAGTCTGGTTAAATGACTTATTTTTAACATACCTTTTTAGTATTTACTTAACGACCGCCGGAGCGGTCGTTAATAATATATTTTACTTGTAAGGGATAATATCTCCCAATTTAATCATACAGTTTCCTCCCATGTCAGCTCTGTCACGTAAGAAAAATCTGATGTATCGAACTTTTCGCAAACCTTCTGCTATCGGTAACAGGGTTACCTCTCCCGAACCACGTCCCAAGGTATTTATTTCAAGGAATGTAACCTTGTCCCAATTGGCTCCATCAACAGAAGTCTCTATCGTAATTGTAGAAGGCATAAAGTTTGGTGTTTCTTGGTCTGATCTGGGATTATACAGTGCCTGTGCCACCTTTATTCCACGAATCTCAGTCGGTTCAAGTAATTCCATCTGCATCTCGTAATCACGCAGAGAAGTATAGGATGTTGTAGCCCACACACTTTCCACATCGTCATCCAACAAATTATTTAACTTTGCGTACGGATCGGTAGGAGAACAATAAATTCTATTCCCGTCACTATATTCTCTCAAAGCTTCTTTCTCTATCACCTTCAAGTCCGAGGGTAATTGGGGATAATCAATATAAGTCATGTACGGTAATTCATAATTAAAATAATGAATCTCCCATCCTCCATAATAATCGATTGTCAACCCCAATATTTCATTTGCTTTGTTTAACACCTGAACACTCTTCTCTTCAGATCCCAGTAATAGACTTTTATCATATTCTGTTCCATATCGGGAATCCAGGTAACGATTTTTCCCAAATATAAGTTTTTTCAGTTTAGGGCAATAAAGTACATCTTCAAAAGTTTCGATGTCATAATCGAACTCCAGTTCTTCAACCTCCTCAACAAATTTTTCAAACTCGGCTTCCTGCTCTTTCGTGTCTGTCAACTTACCGTAACGTAGGTGAATGGCGTTCACGAATCCAGCGCTAAAATTCTTCTTGCGACTGATCGCATAAGGATCGAACTCTATTATATCCGGACAATCTTCCAGTCTTCCTTTTCGAAGTACATAAACCGTATCTGCCTGATTCATACTCACATCATCAATCGTGACAAGATTATTATAACTCGTTTCCTTATCGAACACGTAATATTGAGTTTCCCCTTGCGTATTCTTGTACTGCAATTTCATCTCTTCGATATTCTCATTCCACATATCGGAAAAGAAAATCATTTTATTCTTCAAGAAATAGGACTTCAAAACGCCTCTCGTAAAAGCCAACATAATCTCGTGTTGTCGCGTGTACGGGCGTCCATACGTCGTTTCTGTCAATGACTGGTTACCTACCGAGTCCACGGCACAAACGTCGAATCGGAAAGTTCCGTCCGTTAAGTTTTTCAACTCGAAAGAAGTAGAGGTATTCGGTAAAAATACAGAATCTTTACGATCCTCAACAGTCCACACAACCTTTATTTTATCAATTGTGGCATCCGTACCGTTTATCCATTCCAACACCAAGCCTTCCCATCTGGGAGTAACATGTACTTCCGTACATTTTGCCACATAACGGATCTTCCCGTCGCCTGCATAATCGCTATACGTATCCTCCAGACTTTCATTGCAACCAACCAGTAAAGCAACTGCAGCAAATAAATTTATTATATATTTTCTCTTTCTCATAACTTAATTCTTTTTTACATAAACTTCCAGTTCATGCAACGTAAAATGGTCTTGTTCATTAGTATTCACATTACTTGTACGAGTATCAAACGTATCATTTACCACAAGTTTCAGATAACGATAAGTTTTATTATGCGGGGGAAGCTGAATATCCACGTAAATAGGATCCTGTTTCGCAAGTTCATTTACATCACTCGGGGCTGATTCAAGTTGTGTTGTACGATACGCCCACCACTCCCTTTGTACCTCAGCGCTCGGATCTTGAGCCAAACGTCCCAAGTATTCCCACCCGTCAGCATTCGGATCTGAAGACTCCTTGTTACCGTACACGGTCACATTACATGGAAGTTTATCTTCATAAGAGCCTTTCCATACATTTGACAAAGCCTGATTAGCAGCCGTGAACCTAGCGGTCATTGGGCAAAAACAATACATACGAACCCAAGCCGGTGTTTTCTGTTCTCTTAAATCAAGTATGATCGGTTTACCAAAAGCATAGGGGCCGGCCACGTAAGTAGCACAAACTTCGGTTCCCGACCGTGTATCCGTAACAGCAGTTGAAGCTATAAAGCGTTCTTCTCCTCTCAACTCCCCATCAAACAAATACTGTACGCCTGTCTTCGCTTTTACATCCTCTATAGAAATCCCGAAATCATTAAAATCCGCAGCCGTCATGGGCCATTTTTCACTTCGGAAAGCATCAACATCCGGAAAAATCTCCTGTCTTACCCGGTATCCTTTAAAATCCTCCGTGCGAACGATCACCGTGTTTTTCAAATTTTCCTGCTGTAAAATAAAATTCAATGTATCTCCCCCCTGAAGAAGTGGGAAACTGTTCACTAGAATCGTATCTTCCTTTTGTGTCACCGGATTAATTCCCAAGTAAAAAATATGAGCCATCCCGGTTACCACTGTCGGACTTTTATAAATCACTTGAAATCCATTCCAAGAAGAAGAAACTTCCAAATCATCGAAGAAGGCCCAAGGCGCACTATCCAAGGTTTCGAACGAGTATTCCAACGATGCGGATTCTTCATTCCGGTGATTGACAAAAGAAAGATTAACAGCAACCTCCTGTCCCCGGGTAAAACCATCTAAAAGGAGCGAATCGCCACTGTAACCACAGGTTTTCAACACGTTATTCCCCTGCCAATCCTTGTAACGGACATTCATGGCAAAAATATCCCTGTTATTCGGTAAGGTATAGTGCATCATTGCTCCCCCCGCCACAGGTGTGAATTTAACTTCCAATCCTTCTGTCCCTGTCTCGAAAACAGTGTCATCGTCATTACAGGCAGAAAAACTGAATATCAATAATAATAACAAAATTGTATTTCTCATCATACTATTTTTTAATAACTAAATCTACAATTGTAAATCTAAAATCATCTACCACCCCGGATTCTGAACCATCCCGGAGATAAGAATCTCTTCGGCATCCAGAGGATCGAAGTAATCCCGCGGGGCCACGAACTTATTTTTACTCCAAACCACGATCGGGCCATTCTCGTTATTGTAGAAAGCCTGGAAACTTGTCCCAAGGATATTCCAACCGTATTGTTTTTCGTTCATCGTCTGATGAGCAATCAACCAACGGCGAAGATTCCAATAGCGATGTCCTTCAAAAGCAAACTCAACATTGTACTCCTGACGAATAATCTCGCGCATACCGATTTTTGAATCCACTTTCGCCGGGTTGTTTGAATAAGTTTTCCAAGCTTCCCTTACCGGCGGGATTCCGGCACGTTCGCGCACTTTGTCAAGCGGATCATACACCCGGCTATCCGGTTGTTCCAGATACTCGTTCCACGCTTCCGCTTGCATGAGGAACACCTCGGCCAAACGAATGATTGCCACCGTTTCATTCCCCTGCAAATTAGTCGAATAACTTTGAGTTGTATACCATGAAAAAAGATGCTTTTTCAACCAGTAACCGCTAATATTCTGCCATGTGTTGCTTACAATAAAATCAGACTGGGTTCCCCAAGGCTTTTCATTTTTATGCGCCTCCACGAGCAAATTATAATTATCCCACAGAGTATTCGTCCCTCGTTGCCAGTACATCCGGTCCCCGGCAATATGAGCGTAGAAACGAGGTTCCCGCCGCAAGTGAAGATTCACCACGGTGGTATTCAACGGAATCACATCCTCATAGAGCTGACTACTCTCGGCTCCCAACTTGTAACGATTAGCATAACTCCAAGTATTGTCGGCATCAATAGGTAAACCATGTTCCGTGTAGTACATCTCCACCATTTTCATTGAAGGCGATAAACAACCAAGAGAATTGGTTTCAAAATTCTTATCATCCCCCATCAACCGCGGTAAAGTAAAATCATGAAACCTGAAATCCACGTACTTCCATTCCAACAAATATTCCTGATTATTAAAGCGGGAGAACATACTGGTCTCAAGATCATACATCTTATTCAACAATTTCGTTTTTTTCGTACTTTGTCCGGAGAACATTTCCCGATCCCCCGATGCACATATTGCTGCTGCTTTGTCCGCAGCTTCCGCCGCCAATAACCACTTATTCCGATCATAACTAGAATTAAAAAGTAATTCCCCGTTCTTGTTCTTAAAATCAGCATAAAACGCATTCCCGTTAAACAATGGAGAAGCGGCGTAAAGTAATACTTTAGCTTTTAAAGCATACAATGCTTCAAGACAAAATGTATGTCCGTAATTACTTAATCGCTGACTATGCATAGGTACATACTTCATTGCTTCATCCAGTAAATTAATAATCTCTTTAAAACAAGAGTCCACGGGTTGACGCGGTAATTGATATTCTTTCACGTCCAAGTCCACCGGCATATTTTGAGGAACCAAACAAATAGGACCGTAATGGCGCATTAATTCGAAATAAATAAAAGCTTTAACCGCTTTCACATCAGCCTTCCACCAATTACGATCTTCTTCGGTCATATTGTAGGTCCGATCAATATTTTCAAGAAATGTATTACTATTCCTAATGATCGTGTACATTTTGTACCAAATAGCCCCGTAAGGATTTTGCGACATCTGTTGTCCGTCTGCCACTTTCAACCCGTCAAGCTGATACAGGCTTGAATTATACAAAGCCTGACAAGTCACGAATTCATCCGCACCCATGTAAGAGGTATTTGTCGCAATACTTGCGAACACATTATTCAACTCGCTGTAAAGTCCTTTCCACCATACTTCGACCTTCGATCTTTGCTCGAAAATAGACTCCACGGTTTCTATGTCTTTTTCCGGAACCATATCAAGGTAATCACACCCGGGGAGCAGGAAAATAACACAAAGTATAGATAACAAATATTTTTTCATCATAACACGTATTTAATTTAGAAACTTACATTCAATCCGACCGACCAGGTCCGCTGGATCGGGTAGTTAAAGCCACTATTACCTAATTCCACATCCCAAACCTTAAAATCCGTGATCAGGAAAGGATTGTTAACCCGGGCATAAAATTTCACACTTTGCATTCTTAACTTACGCAACAAACTTTGCGACACATTATAAGCCAACTCGATAGACGTGCAACGCAAGAAACTACATTCTCTCATGAAATAAGTGGACTTCCGGATTTCCGCACCGGTACCCCAGTTCTCCTGTGGGTTATGAACATCTATTGATTGCGTGGAAAGACGCGGCCAGAAAGGACGTTCTTTCATGTTGTCTTCACTCCAATGATCATCATAAATTGCCTTCAACATGGCCCGGTTATTCTCGAACGGACCAATACTCATAGGATTCATGAAAAAAGCTCGTTTACCCGATCCCTGAAAAGCAAAACTAAACTCGAAATTCTTGAAATTAAAAAAGCCGCTGAAACCATAAATTACCCGCGGAGTTTCCGGGAATCCGATATAAGTAGCATCGTTCACGTCAATCACCCCATCGTTATTCAAGTCGCGGTAACGGATGTCGCCCGGCATCACATCCCCACCTTGTCGGGGAGAGTTGTCGATTTCTGCCTGATCGCGGAAAAGTCCCTCCGCGATGTAGCCGATCGCTTGAGACAACTCATGTCCTTTTTTTCGTTGCCATTCCGGTTTGTTCGTGGCTTCTTCAATCTCTTTGAAAACAGCTTTATTATACGTGAATGTCCCGTTCAAGATCATCCAGAAATCAGGAGAAAAAGCGTGCTGTATTTTACCCGAAAGGTCTATTCCCCGGGAACGAGCCTTACCGACGTTTCCGATCTGGGGAGACTCCAATCCGGTAGTTGAAGGCATCGTGTAACGGTAATCAAGGATATTATGACGAACCTCTTGATAAATATCAGCATTCAATTCAACAATCCCACCGAAAAACTTAGTTTCTATACCCAAATTCGTTTGTTCTGCAATCTCCCATGTAATCTTGTCATTAGGATAAGATATTATTTTATAGATAGACATCTGCTGTCCGTTCGGAGAAGGATCTGTAGCACTCTCAGGTTTTAACAAAGGTAAATGAGTGAAATGCGGGGTACTGATAACACCGTCATTCCCAACTTTACCCCAAGAAAGGCGAAATTTCAAGAAAGAAAGCCAGTGGGAAGTATGATTTACAAAGAAACCCTCTTTAGATGCGATCCATGCTCCTCCAACCGCGGGAAAAAAGCCGTATCGGTGATTTTTGGCAAAACGCTCGGAACCATTATAACCGAAACTGGCTTCTGCAAAATACCTGTCCCGGAATCCGTAGGTCCCTCGCATAGAGAATCCCATGTTTCGCTGAGGAATACCATCCAAAACGGTTGCCGTGTTCGAATTAGTCGTTTCCTGTGCATTAAGCACGGCCGTTAAACTGGTCTGGTGTTCGCCCCAAGCCGCAACATGCAACCCTCGTATCTCGTAAGTCATCTGCGTGGCCTGAGAACTCTCACTCTTTTTAGGATCTTTATCCAGTGTCCTTGATGCTTCCAACCCATTGATAGCATTTAATATATGCACTCCGGTCTCAAAATCATATTTCGCCAAAGAATACATATAAGGAATCGTTTTATAGGCATTAGCATAGTAACCCGTTTGATTCAAGGAAACAGAAGCCCGTAATTCCAATCCTTTGAGAATAGGCGATAGGTTATGAATATACTCCGCACGAGCAACAGCCGAATAACGACGGCGATCCTTGTATCCTTGATGAAGCTGCATGTAAGGATTAACTGTATTCTGATCCACCGCACCAAAACGAAGATGCGGCCAGCCGTAAGTTTCGTCTCCCGGATAAACGGGTGCAAAATCCACCGGAGAAGCGTTGAAAGCCATGTAGTAAGCTTCGGTCACGTCGGCATAAGGCCCCCGATATTTATCCAAGTTAGCAGAAGTATTGATGTTCAAACGAATCCCTGCACTCAAGTCAATATTCAAATTTGTCCGGAAAGAGAAGGTGTTATTCTCTATATTAGTTTTGAATTGATTCAAACGATCGGTTTTCAACATACCCTCATCCCGAACATAATTGACAGAAGCGTAATATTGAACTAAACGGGAACCTCCCCGGATGTTCAACCCTGCACGGTGATTAATAGAGTAATCATGAAACATGACATCATACCAGTCATTGGCAGGATACACCCAAGAAGGATACAGCGGTGAACCGGTACGCTCGATACGTTCCACGCTATACTGCGGAGTTGCCGCAGGATTGCGAGCCAATAATGCCCGATTGTACATTTTCATGTAAGTAACAGGATCTACCACATCAATTTCCCGGGTCGGCATACTTACTACAGCCTCGTAACGAACTGAAGTATAAACACTACCTTCTTCCCCTCTTTTGGTCGTCACAAGAATAACCCCATTGGCTCCACGAGCACCATACATGGCGGTAGCCGATGCATCTTTCATCACGCTAAAAGTCTCAATATCCTCCGGAGTCATACGAGAAAGGTCCAGTTTGGAAGATTCCACGCCATCAATCAGGATCAAGGGATCAATATTAGCATTGGTTTGAAAAGAAGTTATACCCCGGATGTAGAATTTAGTATTCATCTCCTCTTCCGTCAAGGCTCCGGGAAGACCTCCCGTCTGCCACCCGACAATACCGGCGATTTTTCCGGCAAACTGACTGGTAAGGTCACTACTTGAAGACTTTAAAGTCCTCGCATCCACGGTTGTAATAGCAGATACCACACTCTCCTTTTTTTGCTCCCCGAAAGCTACGACAGTCACCTCCTCGATATTCTCGGCCGTGGGATTCAACCGGATGTTTATTTTTGTCTTTCCCTTAGGCTCCACAACTTCCGTTTTGTAACCGATAAAAGAAACCCGCAAAGCATCGGTTGGTCGAACGCTGATCGTGTAACGCCCATCGGCATCCGTGGCAACTCCCTGTGTCGTTCCCTGAATAAGCACGGTAGCCCCGGGAATCGGATTTCCTTTTTCATCCACGACCCTTCCCGTTACTTGTGCAAATTTTGGTTCCTCTTTAGGCCCCACGAGGATTTTCCCGTTTGCTTGTTGCTTACAAGTCAACTGGGTTCCCTCCAAACAAGCTTGAACGGCTTTCAACACAGTTACATCTGTTAATTTTAATGTAACCTTTTTCTGTTCTTTCATCACCGTCTCCTCATTGAATGTAACGAGATTTCCGCCTAAACGATTAATCTCGTACAAGGCACGCAAAACACTAACATCTTTAAGGTCAACAGAAATTGTTCCCGATGTCGCTTGCTGACCCAATACCCACGTGGAAGAAGAAAGCGTTATCGCTAAAAAAAGCGAAAAAACATTAAACAATTTCCCGTAGGTACACAAAAGTCCCAAAAAGACTTTTGGTTCCGTTCTTTTTTTCATAGATTTGTGATATTAAATTTAACATTGCCCTTGCATTATCGCAAGGCATCTTAAATGGAGCTGTCTGCCAAGTCGCTCCATTTATTTTTTAATCTTTTACATAGACAACATTTTCATCAATTTTAAATTTAGGACCTCCCGTGAACGTAAGCGCATCCAGTATGGTCTTCAACGATTCATCCTTACTCAAATACCCGTTAAACGTGTAATATTTATGACAACCGGCCTCGTAAATAAATTTCACCCCATACCACCGCTCAATCTGACGGGTCACAACCTCAATATTCTCTTTATTAAACATGAACATTCCTTCCTTCCACGCGATAACGTGTTCAAGATTCACTTCGCCCACACTCAAATGGTTTGTTTGCAAATTCAAATCGGCCTGTTTGCCAGGTACCAAAACAACTCTTCGAAGAGTATCGGTCAATAGAGCGACTTCAACTTTCCCGGTAAAAAGTGTCGTGGCAATAGCTGGTTCATTCTGGTAAGCTTTTATATTAAAAGAAGTTCCCAACACCCTCGTACGGATATCGTTCGTCTCCACGATGAAAGGACGTGATGCATCCTTTGTCACCTCGAAAAAAGCTTCCCCGGTTAACTTGACAACCCGTTTCCCTTTACCAAAAAGAACGGGATACTCCAACTCGCTCTCGGAATTTAACCAGACCCGGGTACCATCGCTCAACACCAACGTGTAGAATCCACCGGTTGTAGTAATAATTTTATTTATCTCGGATTCCTCGAACACGACCGAATCTTTTTGTTCTGAATCGGAATCGTAAACAAGCCTATCCTCTTGTCCCATAACAATGGCTGTTCCCAACCGCATACTATCCTGCCGAATTTTCGTCATCCCAACTTTCTCGCCATCGGCTAAAACCAAAATAACTTTATCCTGAACCTTTGGCTCGGACACCATTTTAGCCACGTACGGTTTTCTTGTTATAACATCCCTTGAAGGCTCCATATACTTGAAAAGGAACATTCCTGCCACGAGCAAAACCGCAGCCGCACTCCCCGCCCATAGGGAATAACGCTTTATTCGTCTCTGTCGATTCCGTTTATTCAAAGAATTCAATATCCCGGCATGCAACTTCCCGTAATCGGTTGCTTGATCGTAATCCAATTTCAATTTCAAATACTCCTTTAAACTCTCATCGGAAGCCATCTTATCATAAAGTGCTTGATGTTCTTCCCCGGCTTTGATCCAGTCTTCAAACACCCTCTTCTCCTCATCCGTGGCGACACCATATTTCACCCTCAAGATAACCTGTACTATTTGATGACTTTGAAATCTATCCATTTTTACTAATATTTTATCTAAAGACACCACCAAGTATCGTTTGGTATTACACGAAAGGAAAAAAATCTATATTATTTTCTTCAATAACAGCTAAAATTATGCTTACTCCCTCACAAACAATCATCTTCTAATAATATTATTCTACTTTGAGAAACAATTTATTAACAAATAATAATGCAGACAATCATATTAGCAAATATAATACTTCTGTATAGTACACATATATAAATTTACAAGAATTCATTTAGATACGAATTGATTATATTTTGTTTCTCTTTTTCGGCAAATTGGATATACAAATAACTTTTTGTAAATTCGCCCCATTCTTAGCCATCCAATATTACAAACGGATGATTCACAGAATCGACGAAAAGAATTTTCTATGCAAGGGGACAAGGCTGTCAAAAGTAATCATTTCAATTTGGAAAGTTTCATCCGGGAACATTTTGCCTCCTTATGCGCCATTGCATTCAAACTCACGGGAAACTCCGAGACTGCACAAGATCTTGCCCAAGATGTTATTATAAAATTCTGGGAAAACAGACAGCAATACGAAAGTCTCGAATCAATCGAGAATTACCTTTTTATCATGATTCGCAACGAATCCCTGAATTATCTCCGGGGACTCGCCCGGGAAAAAAAACGCTACGAAAAAGTCTCGCTAAACAACGATCGGGAAGATTCCCTGTGGGACACGATCATAGAACAAGAAGCAAATCTACTATTAAACGAAGCAATCGCGGGCTTACCCCCACAATGTAAACGCATCGTGAACCTTTCCCTCACGGGAAAAAACACGAAAGAAATCGCGGATGAACTCGACATCGCCGTGAATACCGTCAAAGTATTAAAAAGTCGGGCCATCCATAAACTAAGAGAATACTTTTTAGAAAATGACATCTGGATCGAATTTTAAGATGATATATACTACTTAGAAAATAGTAACTTGGTATTTATTCAAGAAAGCAAATTCCTACTTTCCGGTTTTCTCTCTATCTTTGCAACGGAAAAAATGAATACATGGAAAAAACAAATATAAGAGCATACTCGCAACAGGCACTAACAGACATTCTCGTGCAACTCGGTGAGAAAGCCTTCCGAGCAAAACAAATCTGGCAATGGCTCTGGCAAAAAGGAGTCACTCGCTTCGATGACATGACCAACCTGTCAAAAGGAACCCGGGAACTTCTCGCCACGCATTTCATCCTGCAAACCGCCACACTCACCCATAAGCAAGAGAGTAGTGATGGGACAACTAAGCTCGGCTTCACCTTGCCCGACGGGAACCTGATCGAAACCGTGCTTATCCCGGGACGGGACAAGGCAACCGTGTGCGTCTCTTCACAGGTCGGGTGCAAATTGAAATGTAGTTTCTGCGCCACGGGAGGACTCGGATTCACGCGCAACCTCCTGCCGGAAGAAATATATGATCAGGTAGTAGCCGTCAAACGACTTGCCGAGGAACGAGGTATGCCGCTTTCCAACATCGTGTTCATGGGCATGGGCGAACCGCTCCTCAACTACGAGAACGTCCTGGCCGCCATTGAAAAAATAACCGCTGAAGACGGACTGGCCATGTCGCCCTACCGCCTCACGTTATCCACGTCCGGGATTATCGAGGGGATAAAACGTCTGGCTGACGACAACGTACGCTTCAACCTGGCCATCTCGCTCCATTCGGCAGTAAACACGACCCGGGATAAAATTATGCCGATCAACAAAGCCTATCCGCTCCCGAAACTAGCGGAAGCCATAAAATATTTTGTCGACAAAACAGGCACTCGCCCCACCTTCGAGTATCTATTGCTCAAAAACGTGAACGACAGCCTCGAAGACGCCAAGGCTCTCGCCGTATTCTGCCGACAATTCCCGGTAAAAATCAACATCATTGAATACAACGAGGTCGACAACGCACCTTATCATCACAGCCCCGATGCCAACAGGGACCAGTTTGTCCGTTACCTCGAAAGTAAAAACATCGTGGTAAACGTTCGTCGTAGCAAAGGAAAAGACATTGACGCGGCTTGCGGGCAACTGGCAAACAAGAATAGTTTATAAAACCCGAAAACTTTACAAACCTTATAAACTTTATGAACTTTATAAACTAAATTCCAGTAACATTCACCTGCACCCTGACGTAGTACGATAATAAACTAAACACCTTACAATCAACTCGTACTATGAAATTATTACTATTAACGATATTGCTAGTCGGGAGCAATATCATCACGGCAACGGCACAACCCGACAAAGAGATCGACAACCGGGCGATCGACTCGCTCGACCTGAAAAAGTATGTCGGTCTATGGTATGAAATCGCTCGTTTCGATCACCCGTTCGAACGAGGTCTCGTTGGGGTAACCACCCAGTACATCATCAAACCGGACGGTAATATCGAAGTCATCGGATGCGGTTACCAAGACAGTCTCCGGGGAGAGAAAAAAGAGATCGTGGGCAAAGTACGCATCCCGGACACCACCCAACCGGGAATATTACGGGTAACATACTTTCTTATCTTCAACACGGATTACCATATCCTGGAAGTCGAGAAAGATTACAGCGCCGCACTCATCGGGAGCTCACAATGCGATCATCTCTGGATCGTGAGCCGCACACCAACCCTCCCTCCCAAAAAATTAAAAGATTTGGAGCAACGGGCCAGAAGGAGAGGTTATGACACCACGGCATTGATATTTGTCCCGCACGATCAGCAACAAATTCAGGAAGAATACACGCAACTCTGACTTATTTTCCATATTTTTGACCTATCAAAGGCTCAAGAATATGGAATTACTTATACTTATCACGTGTGGAATACTCCTCGTACTCAATATCATCATCTTCGGATTATACATTCGTTCCCGTAACACGAACCCTACCCGGGATATCGCCCGGGACATTACGGAACTGGAAAAAGTGATCCGTGACGAATCACGCTATAACCGGGAAAACGATGAAAACCGCTCCCGCAAAGACCGGGAAGAACTTGCCTCATCGCTCAACAACTTCCGCACGGAACACCGGGAAGCCCTGAAAAACATCACGACACAAACCCATACCGCCATACAAGCCTTCCAGAAAAATTTTGCCGAAAACATGGAACAATTCAACCGCCTGCAACGGGAAAAATTGGGTGAACTTACCCTCCGCCAGCAAGAACTCCTGCAAAACACCGAAAAGAAACTCGAAGAAATGCGGGTCACGGTTGACGAAAAATTACAAAAAACCTTGCACGAACGCATCGGACAATCGTTCGAACTGGTCAGCAAACAACTGGAAAGCGTGCAGAAAGGTCTGGGAGAAATGCAAACTCTAGCCCAAGACGTGGGCGGCCTGAAACGGGTTCTCAGCAACGTGAAAATACGTGGAACGATCGGTGAGGTACAACTTTCCATGCTCTTGGAACAAATTCTCGCTCCCGACCAGTACGAAGCCAACGTGAAAACAAAACCCGGCTCGGACAAACTCGTCGAATTCGCCGTCAAACTACCCGGCCGGGCAGAAGGGAATGAAACCGTTTATCTCCCGATTGATGCCAAATTCCCAAAAGACGTTTACGAACAATTACTCAACGCTTATGATTCCGGAGACCTGCAACACGTGGAGGCCGCATCCCGCACCCTCGAACAAACGATCCGCAACATGGCCAAAGACATCCGGGACAAATACCTAGCCCCTCCCGGCACCACCGATTTCGGGATCATGTTTCTCCCATTTGAAAGCATATACGGGGAAGTTACCCGCCGGGCCGCCCTTCTCGAACAATTACAACAGGATTACCACGTCATCGTCACGGGACCGACCACCCTTGCGGCCATCCTGAACAGTCTGCAAATGGGTTTCCGCACACTCGCCATTCAAAAACGCAGCAGCGAGGTGTGGCGTGTTCTCGGTGGTGTAAAAGCTGAATTCGAAAAATTCGGTGGTCTTTTGGAGAAAGCCCAGAAGAATCTTCAAACCGCCAACAACCAGCTCGAAGAAGTCATGGGCAAACGCACCCGGGCCATTCAACGGCAACTTCGTTCCGTGGAAGCCTTGCCCGCGCAAGACGCCAGTCTGGACCTGCCGGAAATCACCGATGATACGGATGATTCACAAATCTAACAATACATAAATCCCACTCTTACATCTACAAATAAAGAACAAAGAAAATCCAACACGCTCTACTCGCACTTGTCCTTGGATTCAATCAAATTCACTGATAATCAAGCGTCATGTCTTATAGAGATACATATCGGTTCGCACGACAGTACTAAATGAATACCTGTTCAGTAGTTTCATGAACCTTATACGAACCCTATATAAACCCTATATGAACCCTATTATAATAAGGTTTATAAAGGATTTATATAAATGATCTATAATTTTATAAACGGTACTCCTCAAGTAGTCATAACTAATTCATCAGGAATTCTTTATTAAACAGAAATACATCTCTCGATCATTTCTTCGCACGCAATACTGATTAATAAAATTTTAATCTCAAAGTCTAAAACAAAACACCTCTTACTAGATTCTTTTCACAGTTTTTATTAGCTTTGCCCTAAGGAAGAGCAAAAACAAAAGATAACATATAATTACATGGAAACGAAGAAAAACAAAACCACCTTGCTCATCATGGCAGCAGGCATGGGTTCCCGGTTCGGAAGTCTAAAACAATTGGCACTACTCGGACCGCACAAAAAAACATTATTGCATTACTCGATCTATGATGCCGTACATGCCGGGTTCGATAAGATTGTTTTTATTATTCGCCGGAGTTTCGAGAACGAATTCAAAGAAGCTGTCGGTAAATATGCCGAAAGCCTCGTGGAAACCGTTTACTGCTTTCAGGAAATGGATCAACTACCGGGTAACCTCCCCCCCATTCAACGGGAAAAGCCCTGGGGTACGGCTCACGCCATCTGGGCGGCCAAAGATCATATCCATGAACCTTTCATCGCGATCAATGCCGACGATTTCTACGGACGTGATGCTTTCGTGAAAATGCACGATTTCATCGCGGACAACCAGGATGAAAGATGTTTCAGCCTAGCCGGATATCAACTGGCGGCAACCTTGTCCGAGAATGGAACCGTATCCAGAGGAATATGCACAGTGGATCAGGATAACTTCTTGACAAGCATCACCGAACGCACGAAAATCGGAAGAGAAGGCGACACCATCAAAGACATGAATTCTGGAGTCGTTTTACAGGGAAATGATGTTGTATCCATGAATTTCTGGGGGTTCTCACCTATTCTATTCGGGGAGATCGAGAAACAATTCGTCGATTTCTACCACAAGAACAGCGACAATCCAAAAGCCGAAATCTATATTCCTTTTGTCGTTGATGAACTCATCAAACAAAAGGCTGTAAAAGTAAAAGTATTGAACACCAGTGCGAAATGGTTCGGCGTCACGTATAAAGAAGATACCGAACTAGTCAACAACGCCTTACAAAAGTTCGACGGGGAAGGGTTGTACACGGACATGGGGCAATAAGCACAAATAAAAACGGGTAAAACAACAAAAACAACTAAGCATGGACAGACTAAAGAAAATCTACGAAATGTTCGTATCAAGCGGGGATTTTGTCTCCGCAACACCATACGGCTCTGGCCATATCAACGACACCTATCTGGTGAAAGTAGACGAGGATGTCGAGTATATCCTCCAACGAATTAACGGGAACGTCTTCAAAGATATCCCGAAACTGGTTCAAAACAAGGAACTGGTATGCGGGCATATCCGGAACCGGCTGCTCCGGCACAAGGTGAGCGACATCACCCGGAAATACATCACGTATTTCTACACGGACAAGGGAAAAGCCTATTATAAAGATTACGAGGGTAATTACTGGACGCTCTCGCTCTTTATCAAAGGTTCCAAAAGCTTTGATGTCATTCCCGATGCCCAGATCGCCTATCAGGTAGGAATCGGTTTTGGCGAATTCGAGAACCGGATAGCGGATTTCGACGCGACCCTGCTTATCGAAACCATCCCGCTTTTCCACAACGTGCCCCGACGCCAGAGGGAGTTGCGAGAAGCCTTGGCAAAGGCAGAACCTGCTCGCATCGAGGCTAGCAAGGAACTACTGGATTACTTGAAAAAATTCGATCAGGAAATGCTCGAATTGCAACAAATGAAAGACGAGGGAATCATCCCGCTCCGCGTGACACACAATGACACGAAGGCCAACAACCTCCTGTTCGACCGGAACGATCACCCGCTTTGCGTGATTGACCTAGATACCGTTATGCCGGGAATCGTGCATTACGATTTCGGTGATGCCATCCGATCCGCGTGTAACACGGCCGGGGAAGAAACCCGGAATCTTGATGAAGTCGCTTTCAACATGAGTTACTTCGAGGCTTTCACCGCCGGATTCATGGAAAAAGCAAAACAACTCTTTACCCTTAAAGAGAAAAAGACGCTGGCCCGGGGATGCACGCTGATGACCTACTTGCAAGCCGTACGCTTCCTGACGGATTACCTGGACGGGGATCATTATTACCCGATTACCTATCCCGAACACAACCTGCAACGAACAAAAGTACAGGTGAAACTATTGCAGGACATGGAGGCACACTTCGACAAGATGAACCAATTCATTTTGAATCAATGATAAAAAAATGCCGGAATTACTTCCGGCATTTTTTTATTCATCTATATATCTTGATTATTTTTTCTTATTCTTGCAGCACTCGTCTGTTTTCCCGGTCTTGGAACAACAATTGTCTCCACATTTTCCTTCACATTTACTCTCTTTCGCATCCTTGTGATCTCCACATTTACCGCTGCATTGGTGATCCCCGGCTTTGTGAGCGCATCCCCCGGCACACGTGCCGCAATCTCCTTTACATCCCTCTTTTTTGTCACAGGCCTGACCTTTCTTATCGCAAGCACAAGCGTGTCCGGCTTTAGCCCCGTCTTTACAACATTTGTGTCCTTTAATCAAATTCCCGTCTTTATCACACATTCCCAAGACTTTCACGTCATGACGCTCGATAGCAGCTCTCAACGCCGCCACGGAATTCTTGTCCATACGGTAAGAGATCAACACGGTAGAATCTTTCATGTTTAACTTGTAATCCTTGATTCCTTTCTCGAAAGGCATGTCTTTATCCAACTTAGCCTTGCAGGAAGGACAATGAATTCCCACTTTAAAAATAACCGTCGTATCTTTTTTAGCCTGGGCATTAACAGTTAAACCCATCATAACGAACACTACCAGCGTGAATAAGATTTTGATTGTTTTCATAGTAAACGTATTAATTGTTAGAAACATTGTTTTCAAAAGTAATTATTTTTTTCATTGATTATTCTTTGCGATCCAAGGCAAATCTCAGACCGATATAAAATTTACGTCCGTGAAGAGGTCCCCACACTTTAGACGAGTCGAACGTGTCGCTCCAAGGATTATGAGCGTTCACGATCGGGTTCTTTTGCGTGAAATCCCCGATATTCTCGCACCCGGCGTAAATACTCCACAAACGGAAATATTTTGTTACCTGCGCGTTCATAATCTGGAAATCATCAAAACGGGACGCAATCTTGTACTCCTCCGCGATACCACCTTGATCCGGCATCCGCCCGGAACCGTTGAACTGGGTCGTGAAATCGAATTGCCATTTCTTCAGATTCGTGAAATAAGACAGGTTCACCAATCCCTTGTAACGGCTCGTCAGCGGCGTACGCTTCAAATTCCCGTTGATCGTGCTTTTCACGTCGTTATAACGATAAGCCAACGTGGCTTCCAAGCGGGGAATTAACTCATACTTCACCTCCACCTGATAACAATTTGAATAAGACTTCCCGTCCAGATTATAGAAGTTCACCTTGTTATACGCCGTTTCGTTGTCAACCACGACTTGATCATTGAACTTGGTGTGATAATAATCAAGATTGATATTCAACGTGCGACCGAACACCTCGAACTTCCGGTTCACGTTCGCCCCGAAATTCCAAGAATCCTCCATTTTCAAGTCATCCAGCAACCCCGGATTCTTACCCAATAGCTCACCGTTCACGTAAAAGTTGGCTGCTGAAGCTAACAAATAGCTATTCTCGGCCAAAATATTCGCCGTGCGCAACCCTCTCCCGAAAGTAGCCTTGATATTGGTAAACTCATCCGGCTTGTACATGATATGAGCCCGGGGCGTCCATATACTCCCGAATATGTTATGATAGTCATAACGCAATCCCGCCATCAGGATAAAACGTTGATCCAGAAATTCTCCCGTGTACTGGAAAAAAGCCCCCGGAACACGCTCTTCCCGCTTCATGTTCACGAAATCGGTACTGAAATCATCCCCGTAGTTGAAAACCGGATCTCGAAAATCCTCGTCATACTTGTCGTAATTAAAACTTAATCCGGCGGAATACATCTGTCCCGGGTTGTTCCCGAAAATAGACTGGTAAATATAATTCACGAACAAACTCTTCTGTCCGGCATTATACATCTTCGGGCCATAGTAAGAATCCTGCGTGTGGTCGGAATAATTCACCAGAATCGCCATACTCGTGTTCTCGTACTGGGGCATCAGGTAACCTAATTTCAGGAAAGCCTCGTAACGACGGGTATCAATCCCGATCTTGTAAAGCCCGTACTTCTCGTCAACATGCGCATGTCCCCCGTGAGTCGTTTGTCCCCCGAGACGTTCCTCGTCGATAAACTTTCCCCCGAATTGCAGAAACCACGTGTCATCCTTGTATGCCCAACGATTCATCACGTTATACTGTGTTTTCTCGGGCATATCCACGAACCCGTCCTTATTCCCGTCGTGAGCCTCCTTCATCCAGTCACCGTGCAAAAGGAACATCGTGCTCCATTTGTCACTAAATTTTATACTGAAATTCGAATTCACCTCGTACATCCCCTCGTCGCTCACGAAAACATTAGCAGAAAGCAGTTCCGGATCGCGGGGTTTCTTATAATCCACGCTGATTTGCCCGGCCATGGACTCGTACCCGTTGATCACCGATCCCGTACCCTTCGACACGGAGATCGCAGACATCCAGGGTCCCGGAATATAAGTCAAACCGTACAAAGAAGCCAAACCCCGGAAATTAGGCATGTTCTCGGTCATCATCTGCACGTACTTCCCGGTAAGTCCCAATAACTGGATCTGTTTTGCCCCGGTCACCGCATCAGCGTATGAAACGTCAACCGACGCGTTCGTCTCGAAACTTTCCCCCAGATTACAACAAGCCGCTTTACACAACTCTTCCCCCGTGATCAACTGCTCGATCAACGGACGGTTCGTTGTCATCACCGTGCTTTGCTTGCGAGCCGCCACGCTCACTTCATCCAATTGCTCACCGGATCTCAAAGTACAGGTCACGAACTTATCCGTGGACTTCACGTCGATCGTGTCTGACTGGTACCCGATAAAACTAACGACTAACTTCCCTACTTTCTCCCATTTGATCTTAAATTCTCCATTGGCATCCGAAACCGCACCTTTTGAAGTTCCAACCCAATAGACATTTGCCCCGGGTAAAGCGACTTCTCCATTCTCGGTCTCTTCCATGACACGTCCTTTAATGGTTTGAGCCTGCAAGCCTATCGAGGCGAATAAACACACGATTATAAAGAGATTTCTCATATAATTTCCACAATTGATTAAATTTTAATATACACGCACAACAAGATATCAAAAAGCATTTGCTTCTTTCATGAAGGTAATTCCCACACGTACCACAAGCTATCGAATTCTCATCACACGAGAACACGAGAGGAACGACCTTCCTTTCACGGACAAAAATTTAATCAACAACGGAAAATACATAGCACCTCCAAAGGCGGAGAAGTATCTATGTATACAAAGGAAGAATTAAAAGATTTGACATTTGAATTTTCGTCACAGGCAAACAACGTCATAACATCACACGCCTGTTCCATATCATTAAACTGAATCTCGAAATGAGAGGCAGCCCAATCTCCGGACACCTTATAAAACGTATGTTCTTGCTTCGCGTTATCACAATTTTTCTTGTGAGCATTATGACACGCATGACAACAAGCACACCCATGCTGACACGGGCACGGGACATCAGCAGGAATAACCATCACGTGCAAATAAGATTCCTGACAACGATGACAGTACACCTTAGTTACATTCACTCCTACCGTACCTAATAAAAAGGTAAACAGTAATAATAGAGCCGGAATATTTAATTTTCTCTGCTTCATTGTTTGCAAAAATAAAACATTTTTCAAATACTGAACCCTCGAAATATAGCATTAACAATTTATTAACGGTTTTTTTTACCCGAAATTCCTCTTCCCGATGTAAAAAATAGAAAAAAAGTATTACTTTCGAACTTCATAAATTAAGATGTAGATTATTTATATCATTCCAACAAGCTATGAGAAAAATACTATTACTTGGACTACTTGTAGTTCTTATCGCATCCTGTAGTGAAAAGACAAATGTCGAAATTATAGGAGCAATCAAAGATGCAGCCAACACGAAAGTATACCTGGAACAAATTGATGTAAGTTCAAGGACAACAATCGATTCTACGAAAATTAACAAAAACGGGGAATTCAAATTCAAACTCAACGTTGAACTCCCGACATTCTATGCCCTAAGATTTTCTAACAACGAACAGGTCACGGTTATCGCCAGCCCGGACGAAAAACTTGAAATCAGCGGGACCTTGAACGACATCAAGAATAACTATTGGGTTGACGGTTCCGAGAACTCGTTATGGATAAAACTGCTCAATTTCCAGATTGCCCGCACAAATACCTTGACGGACTCGCTAAAAACAGCTTACCAGGCTTTCCCGAAAGAAGCCGCGTATGACGCCCAACGCCAAGAATATGCCAAGGCGTGGGAAGAAGCCGTGAATAAACAAATTAACTTTACACGGGATTTCATCATCAAACACGCGACATCCCCGGCATCTTACTATGCTCTTTATCAAAAAATTGGTGATAACATGGGAGTTATGGACGAATTCGAAGACTTGCACTACTTCAAAGTTGTAGCTTCATCTTTAACCGCCCTTTACCCCGAATCACAATACACGAAAGCCATCATGAATCATTTGAAACAAATATCCAAAGCTATCCGCAACCAACAACTGGCTGCCGTGATCAATAACACGGAAGGATCTCTACCGGATATTAATTTACCCGATGCCAACGGTAAACTCGTTTCATTGAACTCGCTCAAATCAAAACTCATCGTGCTTGATTTCGGCTTGATCACGGTCAAAGAGAGTCAGGAATACATTAACCAGATGAAAGCCGTGTACGACAAATTCAAAAACCGGGGAGTAGAAATATACATGGTATGCCTCGACAAGAGCAAGTTGTTTTGGGAAGACGCTGTAAAACAAAACAAGATCAACTGGATTTGCGTATGGGATGAAGGAGCGTTACAGAGTCGGGCTGCCGCAACCTGGAACGTGAAAACAATCCCGGCAAACTATATCATTAACCAGAAAAAAGAAATTGTCGGTAAAAACTTGTACGGAAGTCGTTTGGAAGATCGTTTGAATGACTTGTTGAAAAAATAATTATTATAGAACGAACATATCATCATGCAGGGTAAGAAGGTTTATTTTCTTTCAGACGCTCACTTGGGAGCCAAACTATTGAAAAATAATCGGGAGAGAGAAATTATGCTCGTGGAGTTCTTGCAAGGCATCAAACCGGATTGCACGGAACTTTACCTGCTTGGCGATATGTTCGATTTCTGGTTCGAGTACAAATATGTCGTACCTAAAGGACACGTGCGCTTTCTGGCAGAATTAGCCAACTTTACCGATCAGGGAATTAAAGTACATTTTTTCACAGGAAATCATGACATCTGGGCCTTTGATTACCTGGCAAAAGAATGTGGCGTTATCCTGCACACGTCCATGCTCGAAACTATGATAAACGGTAAATCTTTTCTCATCGGACACGGTGATGGCCTGAATCCGAACGATAAAGGTTACATTTTTCTGCGTAACGCATTTCACAACCGTTTCCTGCAAAAATGTTTCCGTTTCATCCATCCCGATTGGGGAATCGCCTTGGCCAACAAGTGGTCGTCCCATTCCCGCCTGAAAGAAAACGGGCAAATCGAAGCCAAGGGTTACTTGGGTGATGATAAAGAGGAAATCGTCCTGTATTGTCGTAACATCCTGAAAGAACGACACGTGGATTACTTCATTTTCGGACATCGCCATTTACCCCTCAACCTTGAACTCCAACCCGACAGTCATTACGTTAACACCGGCGACTGGATTACCCATTTCACTTATGCCATGTTTGACGGGGAAAAAGTTTCTTTAGAAAAAATAGAACGCAAGAAATAAAGTATTTCGCATTGCTTTCAACCGAAATAATCTTAACTTACATGCCTGTATGTGAAACATAAGAGCAGGTAATATGTTAGTTAAGATTTTTGGAGGTGCCGTGTACGGGATCAACGCCCTAACCATCACGATCGAGGTAAACATTCTCTGGGGAGCTAAATTCATTATCGTGGGATTACCGGACAATGCGGTAAAAGAAAGCCAACAACGTATCGATTCCGCCCTTCGGGAAATCGGGTTAAAGATACCGGGCAAACGGGTAATCATCAACATGGCCCCCGCCGACGTGAAAAAAGAAGGTTCGGCGTATGACCTGCCTATCGCTATCGGCATTCTGGCTGCCAATGAACAACTTCCTACCCCCCAACTGGATAAATATATTATCATGGGCGAACTCTCGCTGGACGGTAGCCTGCAAGCGGTAAAAGGTGTTCTTCCCATTGCCATACATGCTAAAAAAGAGGGTTTCAAGGGAATCCTCCTACCCTACCAGAATGCAAATGAAGCCGCCGTGGTTCAAGATTTCGAAGTTTATGGTTTCCACCACCTCAAAGAAGTCATTGCCTTTCTGAAACAGGAACAATCATTCTCTCCCGTGTCTTTCGACCGGGAAGCCATGAAATCATTCCCCGACAACGACCTACTCGATTTCAAAGATGTAAAAGGTCAGGAAAATGTGAAACGGGCCTTGGAAATCGCCGCTGCCGGGGGGCACAACATGATCATGATCGGTTCGCCCGGCTCCGGGAAAACCATGTTAGCCCGAAGACTTCCCACGATTCTCCCACCCATGACGATCGAAGAGGCACTGGAAACGACAAAAATACATTCCGTCGCCGGGAAAATCCAAAGCGATCATTCGTTAATCACGGCCCGCCCCTTCCGCTCGCCGCATCATACCATATCGGATATAGCCTTGATCGGTGGCGGTTCATGGCCCCAACCGGGAGAAATCTCTCTGGCACATAATGGAATTCTTTTTCTAGACGAATTGCCAGAATTTCGCAGAGCCGTACTGGAAGTCCTACGTCAACCCCTTGAAGATCGGGCTATCACGATCAGCCGGGCCAAATTTAGCGTGGAATACCCCGCCAATATCATGCTCATCGCCTCCATGAACCCGTGTCCCTGCGGCTATTACAATCATCCGACAAAGGAGTGTTCATGTCCCCCGGGGTCCGTGCAAAAATATCTTTCAAGAATTTCCGGCCCGTTACTTGATCGTATCGACATACACACAGAAGTTATTCCCGTGGAACTGGATAAGATCACAAGTTCTGCAGACAGCGAACCGAGTGCCGTAATCCGGACACGAGTTATCGAAGCCCGTGCCATCCAGACCGCACGTTTTCAAAAACATCCCGGCATCTATTGTAATGCCCAGATGACCTCTCCCTTACTAAAAAAATATTGTCCTTTGGATGATAAATGCGTGTCTCTACTCAAAATAGCCATGCAACGTTTCGGCCTTTCCGCCCGGGCCTATGACCGCATCATAAAACTATCCCGCACGATAGCCGACCTCGATCACAACGATAAAATAAAACCGGAATACATCGCCGAAGCTATTCAATACCGTAGCCTCGACCGGGAAGGATGGGGAGGATGAATAAGATAAAAGTTAAAAACTAAAAGATAAAAGTTGATTACTCCCTTAACTTTTATCTTTTAGTTTTTAACTTTTAGTTTTCTCAAACCCGGCTTAGAATATCTTCCAAGCCTTGGAAGTGATTTTTATAATCTTCGGCACTTCGGCGAATGACCTCGTAGGCCTCTTCTTTATTATACACGTGAGTAATTTCCGTACGACGTTCCTCACCCGGAAGATCCTTGTATGTCAGGAAATAGTGTCTCAAACGATCAATTACCACATGCGGTAACTCGGAAATATCATTATAGATACTGTACGTGGCGTCATGTTTCAAGACGGCAATAATCTTATCATCCGCCTCGTTCTTATCCAGCATCCTAAACCCACCGATCGGACGTACTTCCGCGATAATATCCCCGTGAGAGATTGTTTTCTCCGTTAGGACACAAATATCAAGCGGGTCGCCATCCCCGTGAATATCCGCAAGTTGCGTTTGTGCCATACAAAATTCGGCAACTAGATCACCACAATACGTCTGTGGTAAGAAACCATATAGCGCAGGAACCACGTTTGAATACTTCTGCGGACGATCTATCTTTATATACCCACTAACTTTATCCAATTCATACTTCACCGTGTCTGTCGGCACCATTTCTATAAACGCGGTAACCACAGCTGGAGCATCCGTCCCGATATCCAAACCATGCCACGGATGTGACTTGTACCTCAACCCCATCAATCGGGCAATCGGGTCATTAATTTTATTTCCCATAATTTATTTTATTAAAAAATCATACACCTCTTTTACTGCTCCGAAAACAGATGCAACTCGATTTGCTCGATCAGGATATGAATCACCTTGATATGGATCTCCTGTATCCGGTCCGAATACCCGTTCCAAGGTACACAAATGTTCACATCACACCTGTTTTTCATTTTACCACCATCCTTACCGGTCAATCCGATCACCAGCATTCCTTTCCGATGTGCAGCCTCCACGGCATTAACGATATTCTCCGAGTTACCGGAAGTACTGATTGCCAGCAACACGTCACCCGCTTTCCCGTGAGCTTCCACGTAACGAGAGAACACGTACTCAAAACCAAAATCGTTCGCCACGCATGTCAAATGTGTCGGATCGGAAATTGCCATAGCCGGCAAAGCGGGACGATCCCCCCTGAAACGTCCGGTAAGTTCTTCTGCGAAATGCATGGCGTCACTCATCGACCCCCCGTTTCCGCAACTGATCACCTTACCCCCGTTCTTCAAAACCCGGGATAATATCTCTGCCGCTAATCCGACTTGTTTTAACTTCTCCTCATCCGCCACGAAATCAGCTAATACTTGCTGCGCCTCTAAAAAACTTTTCTTGATACTATCCATTCTTCTAAGGGTTTTATTTTTTACTCTATTTCTTCCATTCCACGATTTTTCCCCTCTCCTTCTTCAACATTCTCGGAGGAACAACACGTTTTATATCTTCACAAAGCAAGTCTATCAATCTTTGCTTCGCGTAATGACGGGAATATATTACGCTGACCTCTCTCAAAGGAGTGTAGGTCGTGAACGAGCGTACCTGCTTTTTCTTTTCCTCGGTCATATCCTGCGTTGCCAACTCCGGGATCAACGTGAAACCTCCTTCGCGATCCACGATCTTCATCAACGTCTCCAGTGAATTACTTTCAAACTCGAAAGGCAGATTCTTGTGCTGCGTTTCATGCATATCACACAGGTTCACCACTTGATCGCGGAAACAGTGCCCGTCACCCAGCATCCATATCTCGGGCGTGGCAATATCTTGTATTTCTACGTCTTTTTTCTTCAAAAGTTCATGATCGGGGTGAGCATAGACAAGCATTTCCTCGTAAAAGACCGGGCGTTCCACGATCTTCTCGTCATGGAATGGAGTCACGAAAATCCCCACGTCCAACATATCCTTTTTCAACCGCTTGATAATCTCTTCCGAAACCAACTCCTCCACTTCCACCTGCACACCGGGGTAACGACGAATATAATCCCCGATAAATATAGGCAATAAATAAGGAGCTAGCGTGGGAATAATTCCTATTTTCAAGGTCCCTGCCACCTCCTGTTTCTCCTCGTTTATGATCTCCTTTATCCTTTGAGTCGAGGCCAGTACTGTCCTGGCCTGCTCTATCAACTTGTAACCGATATCGGTAGGAACTACCGGTTGCCGACTCCGATCAAAAATGATTACACCCAGATCGTCTTCCAGCTTTTTAATTTGCATACTCAATGTCGGTTGTGTCACGAAACACTTGTCGGCGGCAGTTGCAAAATGCCGGTACTCATCAACAGCAACGATATACTCTAATTGTGTCAGTGTAATCATATATTATTATTTCTCCTAATCAAAAAAATCTTTCATCTTGGAGAAAATACTCTTCTTATCGCCACTACCCGGTTTAAAACCTTCCGCCTCCTTCATTTTCTCTACAAGTTTCTTCTCGTCCTTTGACAAATTCTTGGGAATCCAAACGTTTACCTTGGCCAATAAATCACCTTTTCCGTACCCGTTCACGTCAGGTAATCCCTTACCCCGCAAGCGTAATATCTTACCCGGTTGAGTTCCCGCTTCTATCTTCACTTTCACCTTCCCTTCAATTGTCGGAATCTCAACAGTCTCCCCCAACACTGCTTCCGGGTATCCGATAAACACGTTATATAATAGATCATTACCATCTCTCACCAGTTCGGGATGCTCCTCTTCTTCGATCAACACGATCAAATCACCGTTTACACCTCCGCGACGAGCCGCATTTCCCTTACCACTCAGAGACAGTTGCATTCCTTCTCCCACTCCCGCCGGAATATTGATTGTAATCACTTCTTCCGACATCAACACGCCCTCTCCATTACAGAAAGTACATTTCTCGTTTATAATCTTTCCTTCTCCCTCGCAAGTCGGACAAGTAGAAGTCGTTTGCATGGCTCCAAGAATCGTGTTCTGTACCCGTGTTACTTGCCCGGAACCCTTACAAGTGGAACAAGTAGAATAAGACTTCCCGTCTTTTGCTCCCGTCCCGTTACAATGTTGACAGGCCACATACTTCTTTACCTTAATCTTCTTTTCTACTCCGGTTGCGATCTCCGCAAGATTCAATTTCACTTTAACTCTCAGGTTAGTCCCCCGATTCACCCGACGGGCACTACGACCTCCGCCACCAAAGCCCCCGAAGCCGCTAAAACCCCCGAAACTTCCAAATATATCTCCGAATTGAGAGAATATATCATCCATACTCATGCCACCACCGAAACCGCCTTGTCCGGCACCGCCCATTCCTGCATGTCCGAACTGATCATAACGACGTCTTTTATCGTCATTACTCAACACGTCATACGCTTCGGCGGCCTCCTTGAATTTCTCTTCCGCTTCCTTATCCCCCGGGTTCTTATCCGGGTGGTACTTTAAAGCCAGCTTCCGGTATGCCTTTTTGATCTCGGTTGCATCCGCATTCTTGGATACCCCCAATACCTCATAATAATCTCTCTTTTCCATTTACCACGCTATCTATATATTATTCACCAACGACCACTTTCGCAAAACGCATCACCCTATCGTTCAAGTAATATCCTTTTTCTATACAATCCAACACTTTTCCCTTCAACTCCGGACTTGGAGCCGGAATTGTCGTTACAGCCTCATGAATATCCGTGTCAAAATCAGCATTCTCCGTTTCGATTTCTTTCACCCCGTTCTGCGTCAGGAATGTCTTGAAATTAGCATAAATTAAATCCACCCCTTCTTTCAGAGCAACAACATCCTTGGCCGTACTCATACTCTTCAACGCCCTTTCGAAATTATCCACCACGGGCAGGATATTTTGCAACAACTGCTCTCCCGCACTCTTGGTCAACTCCATCTTTTCCTTCAAAGTACGTTTCCGATAATTATCGAACTCAGCCGAGAGACGCAGATATTTATCATTCATCTCTATCAACTTTTGTCCCAACTCTTCCAGTTGTTTATCCTCCTTCTTGCAAGATTTATCCTCTTTCTTCTTGTGAGATTCCTCGTGATGTTTTTCTGAATTCACTCCTCCATTTTCCACGTCATTCGTCTGTGACTCTTCAACCTCGTTTTCCTGAGCCGATCTCTTCTCTTCTGCCATATCGTATATATTTTTTTATGAATAAACATTATAACTCGTCTTTTGCCAAGCAAAATCCCTGCCAATCAAGCAATATGCCACATTGACAAACCTCGTCAATGCCAACATGTCACGATTGGCAGCAACAAAGATATAACAATTACGTGATTTAACGATTTACGTTTCAGAGATTTTAAAATGAACCACACATAAAATCATCCATCTATATTCACCTTATCTGAAATCATAAATCTAAAATCCCAGATTAAAGCATCCCGCTATCCGCAAAACTATAATAACGATCCGGACAAACGATAATGTGATCTAGCAATACAATATCCAGCACTTTTCCCGCCTCTCGCACCTTTTTAGTCAAAACGATATCCTGAGCACTTGGGCGATCATTACCGCTAGGATGATTATGAGCTATCACGACGGAACAGGCTTTCGACTCCAACACTTTCCGAAACACCATACGAATATCTATAATCGTACTTTCTATTCCCCCGGAAAACAAACGTTCACACGATTTAATTCGGCAAGCACTTGACAACGTCATCACCCAAAACTCCTCGTGATCCAGATCCCCGATCAAAGGTTGCAGATAATCATACAAATCCCGACTCGTCGTCAACATGGGTTCCTCTCTTACTGTTGACAACGCCCGCCTACGCCCAAGCTCCATAGCCGCAATAATGGATGCTGCTTTTGCCATCCCCACGCCTTTGTAACGACTCATAAAATCCGAGACGGAAAGACGGGCCAGCAAGTTCAAATCATTGTTTGAATCCGCTAGAATCCGCCGGGCCAAATCCAAGGCAGACTCCCCTCCACTTCCCGAACGTAATAAAATTGCAAGCAACTCATTCACCGAAAGCGAAGCGACACCTTTCAACAACATCTTTTCACGAGGTTTATCATCCTCTGCCCACGAAGAAATAGGAATATAATTATCAGCCATAATTGCATCTTTATAGCTGGCAATTTAAATATTTTTCAACAATAAAAAAAATCTCGAGAAGTAAATTCTCAAGATCAACCGATACATAGAAATAAAGGTAACAGGCTTTTTTTGCTTGTTACCTCAATATCTTTAGGATAAAAAAATTACAGTTTATTCACGTGCAAAGCTAAACTAGACTTCAAGTTTGCAGCTTTGTTCTTGTGGATAATATGCTTTTTAGCCAATTTATCTAACATAGCCGAAACTTTCGGCAACAAATCTACTGCAGTTTCTTTCTCAGTCATTGCGCGTAGCTTTCTAACGGCATTTCTAGCAGTCTTTGCGTAATAACGATTATGTAATCTTCTTTTTTCAGTCTGCCTTATTCTTTTTTCTGATGATTGATGATTTGCCATCTCTACAAATTAATTTAATTCAACTTTGTAGTCCGTACGAGAATCGAACTCGTGTTACAAGAATGAAAATCTTGCGTCCTAACCCCTAGACGAACGGACCATAAAACCCACTAAAATTTCGGTAGTCCGTACGAGAATCGAACTCGTGTTACAAGAATGAAAATCTTGCGTCCTAACCCCTAGACGAACGGACCATCTTAAATACAATATCTTCAGCTTTAGTAGTCCGTACGGGAATCGAACCCGTGTTACAAGAATGAGAATCTTGCGTCCTAGCCCCTAGACGAACGGACCGTCTTTTGCTTTAGCGGTTGCAAATATACGGCAAATTTCATTCCCACCAAAGAAATCATTAAATATTTTTTCAAGCTCACGGTTTATTTCTCGACACCTCAGGTATACATTGCTAATAATCAGAACCTTAATATCCGAATTATCTTTAAAACACAACACAATAAAACAAATCACGGTCATACATTAACTAATTATCAATTAGAAACATCCCGATTTATTCAGACAAGACACGTACAACTCGTTCAATCACAGGCTCCCTTTTCTTTTCAAATGACAATCCCAAAAAAACAAAATACATGACAACATCCCGAAAAATATATAGATAAATTGTATCTTTGTTTCCTATAAAACCCATTGGAAGTTGGATTTCATTTTCAATTTTCAATTTTCAATTTTCAATTATTATGGCAAAATTATATCTCATCCCCACTCCGGTTGGAAATCTTGAGGACATCACGTTACGGGCGCTTCGCCTTTTAAAAGAAGTACCTTTGATTCTAGCCGAGGATACACGTACTTCGGCCAAGTTATTAAAACACTACGAAATTGGCACGCCGCTCTTATCTCATCATAAATTCAACGAGCATCAGCAAGTCAGCCGGATAGCCGAACGAATCGCCAAGGGAGAAGATGTAGCATTAATCAGTGATGCCGGCACTCCCGGTATATCCGATCCGGGATTTCTACTCGTCCGTACCTGCATCGAACAAGGTATAGAAACAGAATGCCTTCCTGGAGCCACCGCTTTTGTCCCAGCGCTTGTGAATTCGGGATTCCCGTGCGATCGGTTTTGCTTCGAAGGCTTCTTACCTCAAAAGAAAGGTAGACAAAAGAAATTGATCGTTCTTGCCGAAGAAGAACGCACTATGATTTTCTACGAATCACCATTTCGACTCGTTAAAGCCTTGGAACAAATGTCCGAATTCTTTGGAGAAAATCGTCGGGCTTGTGTTGCTCGTGAGATCAGCAAGCTATTTGAAGATTTCCAACGGGGAACGCTCAAGGAATTAATTACCCATTTCACGGAAGTCGGGGTTAAAGGAGAGATTGTCATCATCGTTGAAGGCAAGCCCAAGAGAGAAATCGAGGAAGAAGAAACAGAATAAAATGAGGTTGAATTCTAAGTCTCTTGCAAATATTTCTAAAAGAAAATCGTGATAAACTGTCTTTTTTATTGCGGTTTTCTTTTTTCCCAACGCACGTCTTTTTTTCTTTTCAAAAATCTCGGTATTTGTGAGAGACTTTCGAAAAGAAAATAATCCATCCTTCCGCCCCCGTGTTTGTTTATGCGCGGAGTGTCACAAATGGCGTTCTTCTTTTGATAACAGCAAAACACCTTGCAATAATTTTGGCACGAATGGCATTAATGACGGATGCTTTATGTTTTCCTTCCCCTGTTTTCTTTTTATAATATGCTTTTAGCTGCGGATCCCAGACCATAGCTGTAATAGCAGCCCGTGTGAGATACACCTTAACCTCTCTGTTTGCCAGTTGTGAAGTCCTTGTTTTACCCCGGATAGATGTTCCGGAAGTATGTTCAAAAGGAGCTACCCCACAATAACAGGCAAACTTTCTCGGATCGCTAAATCGTCGGAAATTATCTGTTACACACAACAGTACAATAGCATTGATCATACCAATACCTTTGATACTGGTGAGTAATTCATAGTTTTCCGCGAGTAAGACACTGGAGTTTATAATTTTCTCCATTTCCTGTTCCACGTAAGAGATTTTCTCTTTTATCATGGAGAGTTGTCCCTCTAAAAATGTTCTGCATGCAGAGAGATTTGTCAGCACCGAGGTCTCCGTGGTAATCTCCAACAGTTTAATGGCAGATACTTTCTGCTTCACCAGATTATCTCTGATACACATCCAGGCTCTTAACTGGACCAGATTTTTATCAGGTAATTTATATAACTTCAGTTTCCGGTGACGCGACACTGCATATGAAGCGATTCTAAAAGCATCAACCCGGTCATTCTTTCCACGCTGTAAACCGATTGATTTCTTAATGGCCAGGGGGCATTCGAGGGCTAATGAAAAACCCAGTTGCTGGCTACACAAACATAAACTGGTTACATAACTACCCATATTTTCTGCACAGAACAAGGCTCTATCAAGAGTCGTTACACGAGAACTAACCCAATCAAGTAAAGAATGAATACCAGATTCACTATTAGCAAAGCGACGGTGACATAATTCCTCCTCATCGGAAGACATTAAAGAAGCGTCAAAAGATTTTTTGCCCACATCAAGACCGACAATATAAGAATAATTCATACTTTTGTATTTACAGTATTAAACATGAAGGAGAAGCAGCTGATACATTTAACAGGCCCTGACGCCTAAAATTCTAACTGGCTAGGTTCTCCTGAAATATAGAGTTGCAGTCTGATCCAGCCTATAGTCATTAAAGACTAGTCCGAAAATTAGTTCACCGCAACTCTTTTTTCAAAGATATATTATTAACTTATGTTTTAATACTGCAAAAGTAAATGTCTGAAAAGTCAATTTACATAGAACTACCACCCCTAGCCCCTCCTTACACGGGAGGGGAAACCAATTGGTAATCAACTCTCCCCCTGTGTAAGGGGGAGTCGGAAGGGGTAGTGATTTTGTAGGAAAGAGACTTTTCTGACAGCCTCGTTTTATATCATACCTTACTTACATTTTTGACACTCAAAGTATTTCCATACTCCGGCAGCGAGCATCGCACCCAAAAACGGAGCCACGATAAACAGCCACAACTGACTTAAAGCCTTACCGCCTTCGAAGATCGCAGGAGCAATACTTCTAGCCGGGTTCACGGAAGTTCCCGTGACAGGGATGCACACGATATGAACCAACACCAGCGACAAACCGATAGCCAATCCGGCAAATCCAGCAGGAGCATTAGCACTCGTAGAACCTAAAACAACCAGGATAAAGATAAACGTGAATACAAACTCCGCCACGAAAGCCGGAACCAGATTCCCCTCTCCATACATATTCGCACCAGTCCCTTCCAAGCCCATCCCGGAAGAAATCACATAAAGAATCGCAGAACCGATGAAAGCACCGATCACCTGAAATAACATATACATTCCAGCATCTTTTCCGCTCATTCGCCCCGTCAAGAAAACCCCTAATGTAATCGCAGGATTGATATGACATCCCGAAATACCACCAATAACATACGCCATAGCCACAACAGACAAACCGAAAGCAAAAGCAATTCCCAGAAAACCGATTTCAGCACCGGCAATCACGGCACTACCGCACCCCATAAGTACAAGCACCATAGTTCCAATCATTTCAGCTACATACTTTTTCATAAACTTGTTTTTAGATTTTTACATACAAATATAATATAAAATAAGTCTGTATGTTGACAAATAAGTAAGAATGGCCCGAAATTTTCGGGCCATTCTTATAATATGTTTGCAAATTACTTGCTAAACTTCCGTCCGTGGAATTGGGCATTATCTCCTAATTCCTCCTCTATCCGAAGTAATTGGTTATATTTTGCCATACGATCGGAACGACTTAACGAACCGGTCTTAATTTGTCCTGAATTGGTAGCCACGGCAATATCGGCAATCGTGGAATCTTCCGTCTCGCCGGAACGATGTGAAGTCACTGACGTGTAACCTGCACGATGAGCCATATCAATAGCATCCAATGTCTCGGTTAAAGTACCGATCTGGTTTACCTTGATCAGGATAGAATTAGCACATCCCATGTCAATACCTTTCTTCAAGTATTGTACGTTTGTCACAAACAAATCGTCTCCGACCAACTGGCAACGATCCCCGATACGTTGAGTCAGTAATTGCCAGCCTTCCCAGTCATTCTCGCTCATTCCATCTTCGATAGAATCAATCGGGTAACGGGAAATCAACTCTTCCAAGTAAGCCACTTGCTCTTCGGAAGTACGTTTCGCTCCGGTAGCTCCCTCGAACTTGGAATAATCATAAATTCCGTCCTTGTAGAACTCGGAAGAAGCACAATCCAAACCGATCATAACATCCTCTCCCGGTTTGTAGCCGGCAGCCGTTATTGCGCTTAAAATAGATTCTAGAGCATCCTCCGTACCTTTTAACGCGGGAGCAAAACCACCCTCGTCACCCACGGCCGTACTCAAATTACGGTCATGAAGCACTTTCTTCAAACTATGGAAAACCTCCGCACCCATACGTAACGCTTCACGGAACGACTCTGCCCCAACCGGGCGAATCATAAATTCTTGGAAGGCAATAGGGGCGTCAGAATGAGAACCGCCATTGATAATATTCATCATCGGTACCGGTAAAACTTTTGCATTCACCCCACCAATATAACGATATAACGGCATCTCCAACGCGTTAGCAGCCGCTTTCGCACAAGCCAAAGACACCCCTAACAAAGCGTTCGCACCCAAATTACTCTTGGTCGGAGTTCCGTCCAACTCAAGTAGAATCCGGTCAATACCCACTTGATCCGTAACATTCATTCCCAACAAGGCATCCGCAATCACCGTGTTCACATTATTCACAGCTTTGGTTACCCCTTTACCACCATATCTCTTTTTATCGCCATCACGCAATTCCAATGCTTCATGTTCACCCGTGGATGCTCCCGATGGAACCGCAGCACGACCCATAGCTCCACATTCCAAAATCACATCCACTTCTACGGTCGGATTCCCTCTCGAATCCAACACTTCTCTTCCGATAACTTCCGTAATATACATTCTCTTAACTTTTAAAGTTCGTAAATAAATTGTTGTCACTAAGGTACGTAAAACAAATGAAAAAGTCACGAAAAAAGTTGAGAATAAACTTTTCTCTATATTTATTGTCAAACAAATATCCGACTATCTTTGCCGGACGGAATGTTCAATTGTGTATGAAGTATATGAGTAAAGTAAAAGAAGCTGTATTAGTCATCTTCTTGGTCATGTTCGCCCTTTCGGCTTTTGCCCAGACGGGAAGCGTCAGGGGACGAATCATAGATGCCAAGACGAAGAAACCTTTAGAGTTCGTAAATGTAAGTATCCGGATTGCAGGAAGCAAAACCCCGTTGACAGGAACGGTCAGCGACTCAACCGGCATATTCCGTATTAACAGAGTAAAAAACGGGAGCTACATCCTAACCGCCTCGTTCATCGGTTATCGCCCCGTGGAAAAAGAATTCACGATCTCTGCCAAAGAGAGAAACGTGAACGTGAAAAACCTGTTGCTGGAAGAGGACAGTCAAGTTATCGACGAAATTCAAGTGGTCGGCCAACGAGCACAAATGCGTTTCGAAATCGACAAAAAAGTCTTCGACGTGGAATCCAATATCGCACAAGCGGGAGGTTCTGCAAGTGAAATCCTCGAAAACATTCCTTCGGTGGAAGTCGACAACGAGGGAGAAATATCCTTACGGGGAAATTCTAGCGTGACCATCTGGATCAACGGGAAAGCATCCGGCTTATCTGCCGATAATCAAGCCCAAATACTGGAACAAATCCCCGCAGAAAGCATCGAACGGATAGAAATTATCACGAATCCCTCCGCTAGATTCAGTCCGGAAGGCACTTCAGGTATTATCAACATCATCTTGAAAAAAGATCGTAAAGCAGGATATTACGGAAGCTTACAAGTCGGTGCGGACGTGTTAGGCGGGTACAATGCCAGTGCCAGTATCAACTATAGTAGTGGAAAAATAGAGAGCTACCTCAATGTTGGATATCGCCAGCGTAAATCGGAAGGAGAAGACTACACCGACCGGATTAACCTAGACGATAAAGGCAACCCGGTTTCCTTCTTGAATCAAAGAGGAAAAAATGATCGGAAGGGAGGTTCCCTCTTTACCCGGGCTGGCTTCACGCTTCACCTTACTGCCACCGATCATTTCAGCGTGGAAGGCTTCGGGCATTTCGGTGACCGGAAATCAAACAACGAGATTCGTTACAAGAGCGACGTACCCGGTTCATTTATCACCAGCGAGCGTTTCTCCCACTCAGACAACTCCTCTAAAGGGGGTAATATAAATCTGGACTACAAACACGAATTCAGCGAGACAAGCAATATCGTGGCCCGAGCCTCATGGGATCTATGGGTTTCAGACGGGAGCAGCATCTACAAACAACACTCTCTCTTTGCGAATGACCGGGAGACCTCGTCCTGGCAAAAACAAAAAGACGACAATCGTTCTCAAAGTTGGGAATTTCAAGTAGATTACGTGAATCAATTCTCCAAAGAAAGTAAATTGGAAGCTGGTTACAAGGGGTCACTCGGTTACCAGAAAAGCCCGGTCGAAACCTATTCCGGCCCCACGGAAGCAAGTGCAACTTTTGATGAACTATTATATAACAAATATACCTACGATCGAAATATCCAAGCCCTGTACGCCACCTATTCCACCAAAATAAACAACTTCGGGGTACAACTCGGATTACGGGGCGAATACACGAACACGGAAACAAAATCACTGGCGTACGGCGAAAATCCGGACAACGCCATACCTTACAAGGATGATTACTTCAGCCTGTTCCCCAGCTTGTTCTTATCGTACAGTCTTCCGGGCAACAACGAGGTGCAAGTCAATTATACACGACGAATTTCTCGTCCCCGGGGATGGCAATTGAATCCATTCCTGAACATGACCGATTCTCTCAATATCTCATTCGGGAATCCCTACCTTACTCCGGAATTCTCCAACTCTTTCGAGTTGAATTACATCAAGAACTGGGAGAAACACACGCTCTCGTTATCCACCTACTACCGGAACACGGACGACGTGATCCAACGGATTCGCTACCGGGAAGGCGATGTTATGAAGAGTACTTCTGCCAACATCACGCAATCTTCCTCGGTAGGGGCTGAAATCGTGGCAAAAAACAAATTACTCAAATTCTTGGACGTTACCACAACCTTAAACTTCTATTATAATGAACTGGAAGGCTTTTCCTATCAACCCAAAGGAGCAGACGTACCGGTCACGGGAGAACGGGATGATAACTTTTCATGGACAGGCAAGCTTATCGCCAACGTCATGCTCCCCTACGCGATCTCCTTTCAAGCTACCGGAAACTACAACTCTCGCCAGATTATCGCGCAAGGACACCGGGAATCAAGCTACCGCATAGACCTCGGGGCTCGTAAATCATTCTTTAACCGTAAGGTCAATTTCAGCGTGAGCGTTCAAGATATACTGAATTCCCGCAGCTGGCACAACGTTACTTCCGGAAATGGATTCAGACAGGATAGCGATAGCTGGAGAAAAGGAAGAATGGCTCGCTTTACACTAAGTTACAACTTCGGAAACATGAAAGCCTCGAAACAAAAACCCCAACGCTCTTCAGAAGAAATGAACATGATGGAAGAAGAATTCTAATCCATAAACTTAACGATCAAAAAATAACCCCGGACTTTTGTCCGGGGTTATTTTATATCTGAATTTCAATTTATTCAGCTTTCGGAGCCTCTTCAGCAGCAGGAGCTTCAGCCACCGGAGTTTCTTCCGTAGCAGCAGGAGCAGCCTCTTTCTTCGCGCTGGATCTTCTACGACGAGTAGTTTTCTTAGCTTCTTCTTTCTTCACTTCCGTGTAAGTCGTGTTATAATCAACCAACTCGATCATACACATTTCTGCGTTATCACCCAAACGGTTACCCAATTTCAAAATACGGGTATATCCTCCCGGACGATTTGCAATCTTCTCTGCGATGTCACCGAACATTTCTGCAACAACTTCTTTACGACGAAGGTAAGAGAAAACGGTTCTTCTAGAGTGAGTTGTGTCGTTTTTGGCTTTTGTCAAAAGCGGCTCAACATATACCTTCAAGGCCTTAGCTTTAGCTAGTGTCGTTTGGATTCTCTTGTGAAGAATCAAAGAACAAGCCATGTTAGAAAGTAGAGCATGCCTGTGAGAGCTAGTTCTACCTAAATGGTTAATTTTCTTATTATGTCTCATTTTACTTATTCTTTGTCTAATTTATACTTGGCAACATCCATACCGAATTCAAGGTTATTGTTCTCCAGAAGAGCCTCCAATTCTGTCAAAGACTTCTTACCGAAGTTTCTGAACTTCAACAAGTCATTCTTGTTGAATTGAACCAACTCGCCCAAAGTTTCCACCTCTGCAGATTTCAAACAATTCAACGCACGTACGGAAAGATCCATATCCACGAGTTTTGTTTTCAACAACTGACGCATGTGCAACACCTCTTCATCGAACTCTTCATTTCCATACTTATCCTCTGTCTCAAGAGTAATCTTTTCGTCAGAAAATAACATGAAGTGATGGATTAAAATTTTAGCAGCCTCTTTCAACGCATCCGTGGGATTAATAGAACCATCCGTTTCGATGTCAAATACCAAACGCTCGTAGTCGGTCTTTCCTTCCACACGATAGTTCTCAATCTCATATTTTACGTTTCTGATCGGCGTGTAAATAGCATCGATAGGAATTACACCAACCTCCGCATCTGCAGGCATATTCTCTGAAGCAGGAACATAACCGCGTCCTTTTTGAATGGTCAATTCCATATCTAAGTTCGTGGAAGTATCCATGTTGCAGATCACCAATTCCGGATTCAAAATCTCGAACCCTTTCAGGAACTGGTTCATATCACCGGCAGTAAACGTCTCCTGTCCGGAAACGACAACGCTCAGCTTTTCATTCTCCACGTCCTCCACTTTTCTTTTAAACCGAACTTGCTTTAAATTCAAGATAATCTCGGTAACGTCCTCGATAACACCTGGAATCGTTGCAAACTCATGATCTACACCTTGAATTTTAATACCGGTAATCGCAAAGCCTTCCAAAGAAGACAACAAGATTCTGCGTAGTGGATTACCAATAGTGATGCCGTAACCTGGTTCCAACGGACGGAATTCGAATTTTCCGAATCTATCCGTTGATTCAAGCATGATTACTTTGTCCGGTTTCTGGAAAGCTAATATTGCCATATATATTTTTATTTTACTACTTAGAATACAACTCTACGATTAACTGCTCTTTAATGTTCTCTGGGATATCACTTCTTTCCGGAACATTAAGTAGTTTACCACTCATAGCTGCAGCATCCCACTCTAACCAAGAGTATTTGCTACTTCTACTGCCTCTCAATGATTCATTGATCACTTCCAAAGCCTTAGATTTCTCTCTCACAGCAACAACATCACCCGGACGAACATGACATGAAGGTATGTTACATACGTGACCGTTAATCGTGATATGTCTGTGAGATACATACTGACGGGCAGCCGCACGGGTAGGAGCTATACCTAAACGGTAAACAACATTATCCAAACGACATTCCAACAATTGAAGTAAAACCTCACCGGTTACTCCCTTGCTACTTTCAGCTTTCTCAAACAAATTACGGAATTGTCTCTCCAACAAACCGTAAGTATATTTTGCTTTTTGTTTCTCTTTCAACTGAGTACCGTACTCAGAAATTTTCTTTCTACGATGAGCAATTCCGTGTTGTCCGGGAGGGTAGTTACGATGTTCTAACGCTTTATCCGGTCCAAAAATGGGCTCACCAAATTTTCTCGCTATCTTAGACTTAGGTCCTGTATATCTAGCCATTTCTATTTGATTTTTAAAATTACACCCAAGGTTAACTTACACTCTTCTCCGTTTGGGAGGACGACATCCATTGTGCGGAAGTGGCGTAACGTCAATGATCTCGGCTACTTCGATACCGCAAGCGTGGATTGCACGGATTGCAGATTCTCTACCGTTACCCGGTCCTTTAACATATACCTTAACTTTCCTCATTCCCAAATCGAAAGCAACTTTACCGCAATCAGCGGCTGCGGTCTGGGCTGCATAAGGGGTGTTTTTCTTCGATCCTCTAAATCCCATTTTACCTGCTGATGACCAGGAAATAACTTGTCCGTTTGAGTTGGTCAACGAGATAATGATATTATTAAAAGATGAATGAACGTGTGCTTGTCCCACGGCTTCTACTTTAACTAGCCGTTTCTTGTTTGATGTAGACTTCTTTGCCATAATTCAATCTCTAATCAATTATTTAGTTGCTTTCTTCTTGTTAGCAACAGTTTTTTTCTTACCCTTTCTCGTGCGGGCATTGTTCTTCGTACTTTGTCCCCTTACCGGAAGACCGATACGATGTCTGATTCCTCTGTAACAACCGATATCCATCAGTCGTTTGATGTTCATCTGGACGGATGTTCTCAACTCTCCTTCTACTTTGTACCCTTCATTAATGACTTTACGTACAGCAGCTAGTTGATCGTCATTCCAATCCTTCACCTTAGTGTCAAAATCGATGCCGGCCTTTTCTAATATGGTCCTGGCACTACTTCTACCTATACCAAAGATATAGGTCAGAGCTATCTCCCCTCTCTTGTTTGAGGGCAAATCTACACCAACGATTCTTGCCATAAATCTCTTTTACTCTTTTTACTAAATTAATAATCAACCCTGACGTTGTTTGAACTTCGGGTTCTTTTTGCAAATGACGTACAAAACGCCTTTTCTTCTTACAATCTTGCAATCAGCACTACGCTTCTTAACAGATGCTCTTACCTTCATTGCTCAACAATTTAATTTTTATATCTAAACGTTATCCTACCTTTCGTGAGATCGTAAGGGGACATGTCCACTCTTACCTTATCTCCCGGAAGTATCTTTATATAGTGCATTCGCATCTTTCCCGAAATATGAGCCGTTATAATGTGCCCGTTTTCCAGTTCAACACGAAACATAGCATTTGACAATGCTTCCGTTATTACTCCATCTTGCTCTATCGAAGGCTGCTTCGCCATATACGTTTCTTTACTTTAAAAGATTATCTTCTATATATTCAAATGTCGACAAAATATCAGCTTCTCCCTTGCCGATAGCAATCGTATGTTCAAAATGCGCTGCCGGCAAATGATCCCGCGTCTTTATCGTCCAACCGTCAGACATCTGGAACACGTTACGCACTCCCATGTTGATCATCGGCTCGATTGCGATCACCATCCCGACCTTCAGCTTACAACCTTGCCCCCGCCGCCCGTAATTCGGAACTTGAGGCTCCTCGTGCAAATTTTTCCCTACTCCATGCCCAACAAGTTCCCGCACGACAGAAAAACCATTCGCTTCCGCATATGATTGCACGGCATAACCGATATCTCCTGTCCTCATCCCCGCTACTGCCTGTCCTATTCCTTTATACAAGCTATCTTTCGTCACCTGCAAAAGTTTCTTCACCTCCTCGCTAATCTCCCCCACTGCAAATGTATAGGCGCTATCCCCGTAAAAGCCATTCATCACAACCCCGCAATCAACAGATACAACATCACCTTCTTCCAAACAACGAGAGGACGGAATCCCGTGAACCACTTCATCATTCACTGAAATACAAAGCGTGTTCGGGAACCCTCCATATCCAAGAAATCCGGGAACGCCACCATTTGAACGAATAAAATCTTCAGCAATCTTATCCAGCTCTAAAGTCGAAATACCTGGGCGAATGTGTTTGGACACCTCACCCAGAGTCTTTCCTACTAATCGGTTGCTTTCCCGCAATAACTCAATCTCCTCCTGTGTCTTTAAAAAAATCATGCCGCAAAAGTACAATTTATTTTCTTAATATGCAGCAGGTCCTCCAGGATTTTTACCCTTGATACGTCCGGACTTCATCAACCCGTCATAATGACGCATCAACAAGTGAGACTCGATTTGCTGTAATGTATCTAATACAACTCCCACCAAAATCAACAACGACGTACCTCCATAGAACTGAGCAAACTGGTGGTTCACACCAGAAATCTGGGCGAAAGCCGGAAGAATTGCTACAAGTCCGAGGAATATAGATCCCGGAAGCGTGATTCTTGACATGATCGTGTCGAGGAATTCCATTGTTTTTCTTCCCGGTTTCACACCCGGAATAAATCCACCGTTCTTTTTCATATCCTCAGACATCTGCATCGGATTCACCGTGATCGCCGTGTAGAAATAAGTAAATGCGACAATCATGATAAAGAACGTGAAATTATACCAGAATCCCGTGAAATTCGAAAATGCCGCAGCAAAACCGGACAACGCCTCGATATTCGAGTACTGGATAAATGAAACAGGCAACAACATAATAGCCTGAGCAAAGATGATAGGCATAACCCCAGCCGCATTAATCTTCAACGGAATGTATTGACGAACGCCACCGTATTGCTTGTTACCCACGATTCTCTTAGCATACTGTACAGGCACTTTACGCGTTCCCTGCACGAGCAAGATCGACCCGCAGAATACCAAGAATAATATAATCAACTCGATCAAGAACGCTACCAATCCTCCTCCCTGTTGAGACACTCTGGAAGTTAACTCTGCAAAGAAAGCAAATGGCAAACGGGCGATGATACCGATCATGATAATAATCGAAACACCGTTACCGATTCCCTTATCGGTGATTCTCTCTCCCAACCACAGGACAAACATTGAACCTGCAGCCATAATAATTATGGAAGGAACAGAAAAACGCCAAAAATCAGTATATACAAAAGCCTCTACCGGTACATGAGCTTTCAAGTTTGTAAGATACGCTGAACCTTGTAATACCAGGATAACTAATGTGAGGTACCGCGTGATCTGGTTGATCTTACGTCTACCACTCTCGCCTTCCTTCTGTAAGCGCTGAAAATAAGGAACTGCTATTCCTAATAACTGCACAACAATGGATGCGGAGATGTAAGGCATAATACCTAACGCAAATACCGACGCGTTCGAGAATGCACCCCCGGAGAACATATCCAGCAGGCCTAACACGCCACTTGCTGTCTGATCTTTCAGAGCCTGCAAACCATGAGGGTCGATACCCGGCAGTACGATCTCTGTTCCTAACCTGTAAACGAGAATAAGCCCAAGCGTAGTAAGAATCCTAGTCTTGAGCTCCTCTATTTTCCAAATGTTCTTTAATGTATCAAATAACTTCATAAGTTCTTTCTTTTAAGGCATTGATCTGGGATGTTGTTAAAGTTGCTTCAAAAATAGTAATTCTATTTTAAAAACAACTTTAAACTCCCAAATTTTTAATCTTACAATTTAACTACTGTTCCGCCAACAGCCTCGATAGCGGCTACCGCTTTAGTGGAGAAAGCATGAGCTTTCACCTCAAGCTTAGCAGTTAACGCTCCGTCACCCAACACCTTAAGAAGATCGTTCTTCGACATTAATCCTGCTTGGATCAACACGTCCCGGTCGATTACGGTAAGATTATCTCTTTCAGCCAAATCCTGAAGCATCCCTACATTGATAGCTTTATATTCTACTCTGTTTACATTTTTAAAGCCAGACTTCGGTACACGTCTCTGCAAAGGCATCTGTCCTCCCTCAAAACCAATCTTTGATTTAAAACCAGATCTTGATTTAGCACCTTTATGCCCTCTTGTAGAAGTACCTCCTTTTCCGGAACCCTGACCACGACCAATTCTCTTTTCTCTGTGAGTTGATCCGGCGGCCGGTTTTAAGCTACTTAAATCCATTGTATACTCTTTAAATAGGTTTAACAAATTACTTTACTTCTTCTACGCGTAGAAGATGTTTCACTTTAGCAACCATTCCCATGATTTGCGGTGAAGTCTCGTGTTCAACACTACTGCTCAGTTTTCCGAGGCCTAGTGCGTTCAAAGTAGCGATTTGACGTTTGTCACTACCACTTCTACTCTTTACCAGTGTAATTTTAATCTTTGCCATCGTTACATTCCAGTTTAACCGTTAAACACTTTGTCAAGACTAATTCCTCTTTGTTGAGCAATCATACGAGGATCTCTCAATAACTTCAAAGCGGCAAAAGTCGCTTTCACCAAGTTGTGAGGGTTAGATGATCCTTTGGATTTTGCCAACACGTCTTTAATACCGGCACTTTCCAACACGGCACGCATAGCACCTCCGGCCACTAGTCCGGTACCGGAAGAAGCGGGACGCATAAATACGGTAGCACCACTAAATTTAGCTTCTTGCTCGTGAGGAAGAGTTCCTTTCAACACAGGTACCTTAATCAAGTTCTTCTTCGCAGCCTCGACGCCTTTTGCAATAGCAGTCGTTACCTCGTTAGCTTTACCCAACCCGTAACCTACTGTTCCATTCTCGTCGCCAACAACCACGATAGCAGAGAAACTGAAGGTTCTACCACCCTTGGTAACTTTCGTTACGCGGTTGATAGCCACCAATCTGTCTTTCAATTCCAAGTCTGCACTATTAATCTTCTGTTCCATTCTTGCCTACTTTTAAAAATTAAGACCACCGTTACGAGCTGCATCTGCTAATGCTTTCACTCTTCCGTGATATAAATACCCGTTTCTGTCAAACACAACAGAAGTAATCCCGGCTGCCTTTGCTTTTTCCGCAATCATAGCACCCAACAATTGAGCCTGTTCTGTTTTGTTGCCTTTCTTTTCAGCGATCTCTTTGCATAAAGAAGATGCTGATACCAGAGTTTTTCTGGCATTATCATCAATGATCTGAGCAGAAATTTGCGCGTTTGAACGGAATACCGACAAACGAGGTCTCTCTGCTGTTCCGAAGATTACTTTACGTATTCTTCTTTTTATTCTTATTCTTCTTTCTACCTTAGTTAAAGCCATAACATTACTTTTTTACAGGTGATTAAACTTTAGCTGATTTACCAGCCTTACGACGAAGAACTTCACCCACAAACTTAATACCTTTACCTTTGTACGGTTCCGGTTTACGGAATGAACGGATCTTGGCCGCTACCTGACCGATAAGTTGTTTATCGCAACTTTCCAGTGTGATAATCGGGTTCGCACGCTTCTCGTTAAGTACACTCACTTTCACTTCATTCGGTAACACCATGAAGATCCCGTGTGAATAACCTAATCCCAATTCCAAAACTTGACCTTCAGCGTTCGCCCTGTAACCTACTCCGACCAACTCCTGTTTGATCGTGTAACCTTCAGAAACACCTACAACCATGTTGTGAATCAAGGCACGATACAAACCGTGCATGGCTTTATGAGCTTTATCTTCTGACGGACGCTCTACGATTACGTGAGCTCCTTCCACTTTCACGATCATTTCTCCGTGTACGTCCTGAGAAAGTTCTCCCTTCGGACCTTTTACTACGACCGTGTTATCAGGATTTACAGTAACTGTAACCCCTTGTGGTATATCTATTGGTAATTTTCCTATTCGTGACATTTTCCGCCCTTTTTATTAATAAACATAACACAATACTTCTCCACCAACATTCTTCTGGCGAGCTTCTTTATCAGACATTACGCCCAATGACGTTGACAAAATCGCGATCCCCAATCCGTTCAACACGCGAGGCATTTCGTCTACATTCGTGTAACGTCTCAGACCCGGTTTTGAAACACGTGTCAATGTCCTAATGGCGGGCATTTTCGTTTCAGGATGATATTTCAACGCAATTTTAATATTGCTTCTAACACCATCTTGCTCGAATTTATAATTCAGGATATATCCTTTTTCTTTCAAGATTTTGGTCATTTCCCGTTTCATCTTTGAACCGGGGATATCCACAACTTTATGACCTGCTTTCACTGCATTTCTAATGCGAGTAAGGAAATCTGCTATTGGATCTGTCATTTCTTCAAATTTTAAATATTACCAACTAGCCTTTTTAACTCCGGGTATAAGTCCGGCAGATGCCATTTCGCGGAACTGAATCCTACTTATACCAAACTGTCTCATGTACCCTCTTGGTCTTCCGGTCAACTTGCATCTGTTATGCAAACGGACACGGCTAGAGTTCTTAGGTAGAAGGCTCAATCCGACATAGTCTCCTTCCTCTTTTAACTTAGCTCGTTTTGCGGCGTACTTTTCTACCAATTTTGCACGCTTTACCTCACGGGCCTTCATTGATTCTTTTGCCATTTTGCTTTTTTTTAGTTCTTTTTAAATGGTAATCCAAATTCTCTTAGAAGAGCAAAACCCTCTTCGTCGGTATTAGCCGAAGTTACAAACGTGATATTCATACCCATGATCTTGTGAACACTGTCCAACACGATTTCCGGAAATATGATTTGCTCTTCTATTCCTAATGTGTAATTTCCTCTTCCATCAAGCTTATTGCTGATCCCCTTGAAGTCGCGGATACGCGGAAGTGCGGCAACAATAAGTCTTTCCAAAAATTCATACATACGTTCTTTACGCAAAGTTACCCGAACACCGATCGGCATTCCTTTACGCAATTTAAAGTTAGAAACGTCCTTTGTTGATTTACAAGAAACGGGTTTCTGACCGGTGATGGTCGCAATCTCGTTCAATGAAAACTCAAGGATTTTCTTATCCTGGATGGATGATCCCACGCCCTGATTGATTACTATCTTCTCCAATCTGGGTGCCTGCATAACTGACTTGTATCCGAACTCTTTCATCAAAGTCGGTACAATCTCTTCGTTATACTTTGTTTTGTAATTTGGTACGTATTTCATTTATTATTATTTGTTACTATGCCTCACGGCATATTATTTTAAATTTGCGGCTGCAAAACTACAAATTTAAATTATAAATTGCAAGTTGCTCTAAAACAACCTGCAATTATTTATTTTATTACTTCAATTCCTGACCGGATCTCTTAGCGAATCTCACTAATTTTCCTTCAGCGTTCCGTCTGCGTCCGATCTTCGTCGGCTTGCCTGTCACCGGATCAACAACATTCAGGTTGGAAATGTGAATCGGAGCCTCTTTCTTGACGATTCCTCCTTGCGGGTGAGCTGCATTCGGCTTGGTATGTTTACTTACCATATTGATACCTTCAACAATAGCTCTTTGCTTGTCCGGAATCATTTCAAGTACCTTTCCCTGCTTCCCTCTGTCTTCTCCTGCATTTACCTGAACTAAGTCACCTTTCTTTATATGAAACTTCTTGCTCATCGTATAAATTATTTATGATTTATGATTTACGATTTATGACTTCAAGACTTCCGATCATTATTCCAATCTAAAATCTAAAATCATAAATCTAAAATCTTAAAGTACCTCGGGGGCTAAAGAAACAATCTTCGTATAACCCTCACGAACTTCTCTGGCAACAGGTCCGAAGATACGGGTTCCTCTCATTTCTCCAGCATTGTTCAACAACACGCAAGCGTTGTCATCAAAGCGGATATAAGATCCATCCGGACGTCTGTACTCTTTACTTACACGAACTACCACGGCCTTACTAACTGAACCTTTCTTTACTTCACCGTTCGGGATGGCGTTCTTCACGGTAACAACGATTTTATCGCCCACGCGTGCGTATCTTTTCTTGGTACCACCAAGTACGCGGATACAAAGCACTTCTCTAGCGCCGCTGTTATCGGCTACGGTCAATCTACTCTCTTGTTGTATCATGATTACTTAGCTCTTTCAATGATTTCAACTAATCTCCATCTCTTGGTCTTACTCAAGGGACGAGTTTCCATAATTCTCACTGTATCTCCGATGTTACATTCGTTCTTCTCATCGTGAGCAGTGAACTTCTTGGTCTTGTTGACGAACTTCCCGTAAATCGGGTGCTTCTCCTTAAAGTGAACGGCAACCGTGATAGACTTGTCCATCTTGTTGCTTACCACAAGACCGGTACGCTCTTTTCTAAGATTTCTAGTTTCCATTATTTCCTATTACTTTACCGTTAATTCACGCTTGCGCAACTCAGTCATCAATCTCGCGATGTTTCTTCTTGTTAACCGGATTAACATCGGGTTCTCAAGCGGAGAAACTGCATGGTTCATCTTCATCTTGTTCAAGGCAGCTTTCTCTGCCTCGATCTTTTCTCTTATCTCTTCAGTGGTTAAATCTTTAATCTCTGATGTTTTCATTTCTCTTACAATTTTTCGATTCGAAATTCAAAATAGTCTCACGACTACTCAGTGTAATCACGTCTAACCACGAACTTAGTAGCGATGGGTAGCTTCTGGGCTGCCAGGCGTAAAGCCTCTTTAGCGATTGCATACGGTACTCCGTCAGCTTCGAAAAGAATACGTCCCGGAGTAACTGGAGCAACGAATCCTTCTGGAGATCCCTTACCCTTACCCATACGAACCTCAGCGGGTTTCTTAGTAATAGGTTTATCTGGAAATATACGAATCCATATCTGACCCTGTCTTTGCATGTAACGGGTTACCGCGACACGGGCTGCCTCTATCTGGCGTTGTTCAATCCACATATTCTCCAACGCCTTGATCCCGAAAGATCCAAATGCAAGTTCATGTCCCCTCTGGGCATTCCCTCTCATTCTCCCTTTCTGCGATCTTCTGTATTTAGTCCTTTTTGGCTGTAACATAGCTCTTGATCTATTTAAAAGTTAAAAGACTATTTTTTTCTCTTTTTAAACCCGCCTTTTTTGCCGGCATTGTTCGGACGGTTGTTGTTCTCTTTTTGAGCCCCAACCAATGAGTTCGGAACCAGTTCACGTTTTCCGTAAACCTCACCCTTGCAAATCCAAACTTTAATACCCAGCTGACCATAGGTCGTCAACGCCTCGGCCTGAGCGTAATCAATATCAGCACGGAATGTGTGCAATGGAATTCTACCCTCTTTGTAGATTTCTGCTCTTGCCATTTCAGCCCCGTTCAAACGACCGGAAATCAAAATTTTGATACCCTCTGCTCCCATTCTCATGGTAGAAGCGATAGCCATCTTGATCGCTCTACGGTAAGCCACACGGCCTTCCAGCTGACGAGCTATATTATTACCTACAATCACGGCATCCAATTCAGGACGTTTGATCTCGAAGATATTTATTTGAACTTCTTTATCGGTGATCTTCTTCAGCTCCTCTTTCAACTTATCAACCTCTTGTCCGCCTTTACCAATGATGATACCCGGACGAGCAGTGTTGATCGTGATCGTGATCAGCTTCAAAGTTCTCTCGATAACAATTTTAGCGATTCCTGCTTTAGCGAGACGGGCGTTCAGATACTTTCTGATCTTGTAATCTTCCACCAATTTATCGCCATAGTTCTTACCGCCAAACCAGTTAGAATCCCATCCTCTGATGATTCCTAATCTATTGCTTATTGGATTAACTTTCTGTCCCATGCTAACTATTCTTTTGTAATGTTTTCTACAGCTGTCTTGCTTCCCAACACGATCGTCACGTGATTTGAACGTTTACGAATCCGGTGTGCTCTTCCTTGCGGGGCTGGTCTAAGTCTTTTCAACATACCTGCACCGTCAACGAAAATCTCTTGCACGAACAAGGAGGCCTCGTCAACACGTTTTCCCTCGTTCTTTTGTTCCCAGTTTGCAATTGCTGAAAGCAACAACTTTTCAACCTTACGAGCAGCTTCTTTAGGACAAAATTTAAGCATATCCAAAGCTTTCTGTACATCTACTCCGCGAACTAAGTCTGCTACCAATCTCATTTTTTGAGGAGATGTAGGACAATCGCGAAGAATTGCAAAAGCCTTCTCTTTCTTGGCTTCTTTATTCTGATTTGCTCTTAATCTTTTTCTTGCACCCATTTTAATACATCTTCTTTAGTTCAACTTTACCATGCATTATTTTTTCTTTTTATCAGCATGGCCTCTAAATGTACGCGTCGGCGCAAACTCTCCCAACTTGTGACCTACCATATTTTCGGTCACGAATACCGGGATAAACTTATTACCGTTGTGTACAGCGATAGTGTGCCCTACGAAGTCCGGAGAAATCATGGAGTGACGAGCCCAGGTCTTAACAACCGATTTTTTATTGGACTCATTCATTACCAATACTTTTCTCTCTAACTTGAAATCAATAAAAGGGCCTTTTTTTAACGAACGACTCATAACATCAATAATTAATCAGTTATTTTTTCCTTCTTTCTATGATATACTTGCTAGAGTGTTTCTTCGGAGCTCTAGTCTTGAGACCCTTAGAGAACAAACCTTTTCTTGAACGAGGTTGTCCTCCTGAAGCGCGACCTTCACCACCACCCATCGGGTGATCAACCGGGTTCATTACTACACCTCTCACACGAGGTCTGCGACCTAACCAGCGAGTACGACCTGCTTTACCTGAACGTTCCAACGCGTGGTCGGAATTAGAAACCGTACCAACGGTTGCACGACAAGTCAACAGTACCATACGAACCTCACCGGAAGGTAACTTGATTGAAGCATACTTTCCTTCTCTCGCCACTAACTGAGCGTAAGAACCAGCGCTACGAGCCATCACGGCTCCTTGTTGCGGTCTCAACTCGATGTTATGAATGATTGTACCTAATGGAATTTCAGATAAGAACAATGCATTTCCAACTTCCGGAGCAGCACCTGCACCACTCATCACGGTCTGGCCTATTTCCAAACCATTCGGTGCCACGATGTAACGTTTCTCTCCGTCTGCGTATACTAACAAAGCGATACGAGCCGTACGATTGGGATCGTACTCGATCGTTGCAACACGAGCAGGAACATTATCCTTGTCGCGTTTGAAATCTATTACTCTGTATCTTTGTTTATGACCACCACCTATATACCTCATTGTCATCTTACCGGTGTTATTACGTCCACCAGTCTTACTCTTTGGTCCTAACAATGATTTCTCAGGTCTATCTGTAGTCAACTGATCAAAGGTAATCGCTACCTTATGTCTCTGACCAGGAGTTACAGGATTCAATTTTCTTACAGCCATCTTAATTAAATATTGCTAAAAAAATCAATACTATCACCTTCTGCTAAGGTCACAATTGCTTTCTTGAATGAAGCGGTTCTACCAGAGATCACGCCTGCTTTCGTGTAACGGGATTTTGCATCTCCCTGGTACACCATCGTGTTCACGGACTTCACGGTCACGCTATACATCGTTTCAACTGCTCTCTTAATCTCAAATTTATTCGCTGCTTTGCTCACAACGAATGCTACTCTGTTCTGCTTGTCAGTCAATGCAGTCATCTTCTCTGACAAAATGGGCTTTACAATCACTTGCATGTCTTACTCTTCATTAAGATTAAACATTTCATTAAGGCCCTGCACTGAACTTTCAACGAACACGAGATTCTTAGCTCGCATGATATTGTAAGTTGCAAGATCGCTAACTCTCATCACATCCACGTATTGCAGGTTACGGGCTGACAACAGGACGTTGTCGTTCATTTCATTGGTAACCAACAGGATGTTCCGATTCTCAATTTTCAGGTTATTAAACAGCTGTATCATCTGTTTTGTCTTCGGAGCCTCGAAATTGAGATCCTCGACAATAGTCACCGCGTTAGAAGCGGCTTTTACAGATAACGCTGATTTACGGGCCAATCTTTTCAGCTTCTTGTTCAATTTGAAGCTATAATCTCTTGGTACGGGTCCAAACACTCTACCACCTCCTCTGAACAGAGGATTCTTGATACCACCTGCACGGGCGCCACCGGTACCTTTTTGCTTTTTCAGCTTGCGGGTACTACCGGAAATCTCATTTCTTTGTTTTGACTTGTGGGTCCCTTGGCGGTTGTTCGCTAAAAACTGCTTTACATCAAGATAAATAGCGTGCTCGTTAGGCTCAATCCCGAAGATAGCGTCATTTAACTCTACCTTCCTGCCTGTCTCTTGTCCGGCAATGTTTAATACACTTAACTCCATTACTTCTCGATAATTACGTATGAACCTTTAGCTCCGGGGATAGAACCCTTCACCAATAACAAATTATTTTCAGGTATCACTTTCAGCACTTCCAAGTTCTGAACCGTTACTCTGTCACCACCTGTTTGTCCACCCATGCGCATTCCTTTGAACACGCGTGACGGTGTAGAACAAGCACCGATAGAACCCGGCTTTCTCTGGCGGTTATGCTGACCGTGAGTAGCCTCTCCCACTCCGGCAAATCCATGACGTTTCACAACACCCTGGAAACCTTTTCCTTTAGTAGTTCCGACTACATCAACGTACTCTGTTCCCTCGAACAATTTCACGTCAATTACATCGCCTAACTTGTACTCGACATCATACCCAGAAAACTCAACAAGTTTTCTTTTCGGAGTTGTGCCTGCCTTTTTAAAATGTCCACATAGCGGTTTCGTTGTGTTTTTCTCTTTCTTGTCATCAAAACCCAACTGAATGGCTGTGTAACCGTCTGTCTCAACTGTTTTAACTTGGGTTACAACACATGGACCGGCCTCAATCACAGTGCATGGAACGCTTTTTCCCTCGGCACTGAATACGGAAGTCATTCCGACTTTTTTTCCAATTAAACCTGGCATCTCTTTTTTCTCTTTTTAAAAATAGGTTTTCAATCTCTTAATAACGACATAGGTTTTCGCCGTTATCAAACTTTAATCTCAACTTCAACACCACTCGGTAATTCAAGTTTCATCAAGGCGTCAATCGTACCTGCAGTTGAACTGTAGATGTCAATCAGTCTTTTGAACGTGCATACCATAAATTGTTCCCGGCTCTTCTTGTTCACGAACGTAGAGCGGTTTACAGTAAAAATACCTTTGTGAGTCGGAAGTGGAATCGGTCCACTTACCACAGCACCGGTAGCCTTCACTGTCTTTACAATCTTCTCTGCAGACTTGTCAACCAAGTTGTGATCGTAAGATTTCAACTTAATTCTGATTTTTTGGCTCATGTTTTTGTTTATGATTTATGATTTATGATTTACGATTCAAGGTTACCCGTGAACCGTAAATCTACAATCCAAAATTCTATACTAGGTCTACTCTACCGTTATTTTTCTCAACTACCTCTTTGGCAATTCCCTTCGGAACTTCCGCATAGTGAGAGAACTCCATGGAGGAACTTGCACGTCCTGAAGACAAGGTTCTCAAAACGGTCACGTAACCGAACTGCTCTGAAAGCGGCACCTTAGCCTCGATCACGCGAGCTCCAGCTCTTGATTCCATTCCTTCAACCTGTCCGCGACGACGGTTCAAATCTCCGATAATATCTCCCATGTACTCTTCCGGGGTTACCACCTCAAGCTTCATGATCGGCTCCAACAACACGGGTCTTGCCTTTTGAGCAGCCTCCTTGTAACCGATCTTGGCAGCCATTTCGAAAGATAACGCATCCGAGTCTACCGGGTGGAAAGATCCATCCAACAAGGTAATCTTCAAGCTTTCCAACGGGTAACCAGCCAAAACACCATTATCCATTGCTTCCTTGAAGCCTTTCTCTACCGACGGGATAAATTCTTTCGGGATATTACCACCCTTCACCTCGTTCACGAAAGTCAAACCTTCTTTGCCATCTTCTGCCGGCTCCATTCTGAAAATGATATCGGCAAACTTACCACGACCTCCGGTTTGTTTCTTGAACACGTGACGGTGATCGATAGTCCCGGTGATAGCCTCTTTGTAAGCCACCTGAGGCGCTCCTTGGTTACACTCAACCTTGAACTCGCGTCTCAAACGGTCAAGGATAATATCCAAGTGAAGCTCACCCATACCGCTGATGACAGTCTGGCCTGAATCCTCATCAGTCTTCACGCGGAAAGTCGGGTCTTCCTCGGCCAATTTAGCCAAAGCCATACCTAGCTTATCCGTATCTTTCTGAGTAAGCGGTTCAACGGCAATACCGATCACCGGTTCCGGGAACGTCATGCTTTCCAGCACGATCGGATTCTCCTCGGTACACAAGGTATCTCCGGTACGAATATCTTTAAATCCAACGCAAGCGCAAATATCACCAGCCTCGATCACATCTTTCGGCTGTTGTTTGTTTGAGTGCATTTGGAATAAACGAGAAATACGTTCTTTTTTCTCTGTACGCGGGTTGTACACGTATGATCCGGCCTCGATTTTACCGGAGTAAATACGAGTATAGCACAAACGTCCCACGAACGGGTCTGTCGCAATCTTAAACGCGAGGGCAGAAAGTGAAGCATCCGGGTCGATCTCGAAAGTCACGGGCTCTTCCGTACGCGGTCTCTTACCAGCAGCAGCCGGGATATCCAACGGGTGCGGCAAATAAGCGATAACGGCATCCAACAAATTCTGAACCCCTTTATTTTTGAAAGAGGAACCACACATCACCGGGCAGAAATCCATGGCGATAACGGCTTTACGAATCACGGCTTTCAACTCCTCCACGGTAATTGACTCCGGATCCTCGAAGAAACGTTCCATCAAAGCCTCGTCCTGAACGGCTGCAGCCTCAACCAATTTCTCTCTCCACTCTTGTGCTTCCGCTAACAAGTTTGCAGGGATCTCGGTCGCAGTCGCGGTCATTTCCCCATTCTCCCACACGTAAGCCTTCATCTCAACCAAATCGATCACACCTTGGAAAGAATCCTCGGCCCCAATCGGCAATTGCAACGGAATCGGGTTCGCATGTAATTTCTCGCGAATCTCGCGTACTGCTTTGAAAAAGTCAGCACCGGAACGGTCCATTTTATTCACGAAAGCAATTCTCGGAACACCATATTTATTGGCCTGCCGCCAAACAGTCTCCGATTGAGCTTCCACTCCACCTACAGCACAGAACAATGCTACAGCACCATCCAAGACACGCAAAGAACGCTCCACCTCAACGGTAAAGTCAACGTGTCCCGGGGTGTCAATAATATTTACTTTATATTGTTGACCTTGATAATTCCAGAAACAGGTAGTAGCAGCAGAAGTAATAGTAATACCTCTTTCCTGCTCTTGTACCATCCAGTCCATGGTAGCCGTACCATCATGCGTTTCACCGATTTTATGATTTACTCCGGTAAAATACAGGATACGCTCAGTTGTTGTCGTTTTTCCGGCATCAATGTGAGCCATGATACCGATGTTTCTTGTAAAATGTAAATCTCTCTTTGCCATTTATCTTATCCCTTCAATTAAAATCTGAAATGTGCAAAAGCTCTGTTGGCTTCAGCCATACGATGAATATCCTCTTTCTTCTTGAAAGCCGCTCCTTCTTCCTTGTATGCAGCCATGATTTCAGCAGCTAATTTTTCTGCCATGTTCCGTCCGCTTCTTTTGCGAGAGAACAATATCATATTTTTCACGGAGATAGCTCTTTTTCTCATCGGGTTAATTTCCATCGGCACTTGGAATGTTGCACCACCTACACGACGGCTCTTTACCTCTACTTGCGGAGTAATATTCTCCAAAGCTTGCTTCCAGATGTCCAACGCAGATTTCTCTTCCTTTTTGGCCATTTTTTCATCCACGATATCGATAGCATCGTAGAAAATTCTAAACGCGATAGACTTCTTTCCGTCTACCATTAAATCATTAACGAACCGGGTAACCAACACGTCATTAAACTTCGGGTCCGGTAACAGGATTCTTTTCTTTGGTTTTGTCTTTCTCATCTCTTCTAGTTTACGAATTTGTTCGTTCGCTGCCCTTTCCGGTCTTCAACGGTCTCACGACCATTTACTCAACTTTTCGGGAACAACCCATAAACAACTCCTGTCAATTACTTAAATTACTTTTTACCTTTTGCCGGAGCTGCAGCAGCACCTTTTTTCGGTCTCTTGGCACCATACTTGGAACGACTTTGCAAACGTCCGTTCACGCCGGCAGCATCCAATGTTCCACGAACCAAGTGATAACGAACTCCCGGAAGGTCTTTCACACGACCACCTCTGATCAACACGATAGAGTGCTCTTGCAAGTTGTGTCCTTCTCCCGGAATGTAGGCATTCACCTCTTTCCCATTGGTTAATCTAACTCTGGCAACCTTTCTCATCGCTGAGTTCGGTTTCTTCGGGGTCGTCGTGTACACACGAACGCAAACCCCACGTCTTTGAGGGCAAGCATCCAAAGCCGGGGCCTTGCTCTTGTCCTGGATTTTTGTTCTTCCTTTTCTTACTAACTGTTGAATAGTTGGCATACAAGTACTTTTAAATTAGTTACTTTTATTCAATTTGGCCCGCAAATGTACGAACTTTAATCATCACCACCAAACATTTCTATCATTTTTTCACAAAAAAAGCAAGAGAGTGAGAAAGTTAGCCTTCCCCCAACAAAAATAATCCCTATCTTCCACTTGAAATCACCCCTCCACGATCTTCCCGATCCCCGCAAACAATGAATGCCACAAATAATTAAACTGAGAACGATAGATATCCCTTTTCACCACCGCCTTTCCCGACCGAACCCGATCTCTTTCCGGGTTATTTCTCCGCACCAATACACCATTTATAATATCCGAAAGCGTGGACGCCTTTTTCAATCGCCCGTCTTTTTCCCTCAACAACGTGATCACGAAATCCTCGTATAAAAACTCCATTTCCGTCGTGGCCTCCCGGGCATCACCGGAAATACGGAATTTCATACGATCCACCTTCCCGGATTCTACCTCAATTTTCGTGAGAGGGGTTATCATCGGGTTCAGCAAAGCCAAATCCATTTCTCCCATTTCCCCCTCTATCTGGAAACGCCCATTCGAAGAAGCCACGGGCAAACGGAATGTGGTCCGGAACTCTCCCGCATTCATCAACTTACCACGAACTATCAATTTATAAAAAGGCTCGTTCGCCTTCACCACATTCGTCAATCCCTGAAATTCTCCACTCAGGTCATTAAAAGTGATTTTCCCCGGGGTTTCCTCGCTCTTAGACAATTCCTCGTAGGCCACGTGAACATGCAACAAATCAATTCTCTGTACCTCCAGTCCTAAAGGAAACTGCTGTACCCCCTCGTAAAACAAACGCTTTACCCGATCCGGTTGATCTATCTTTCTATTTTTAAAACTATTGACCGTGACATCCTGCACTCCCACGTATCCTACTTTCAAAAGACGAGCCGTCAACAAACTACCGAAATCCCATTGTTCTGCGGTAACATTACTGACTTTAACCTGAGTCCAGTCCTGTCCGGTTTTTATGGCATATTTACCCTTGGGCAACAGAGGTAAAAGACAGACACTATCTATCTTTATTTTCCCCTCACGACTTCCAACATACAAACCCTCCACGTTCAGAACCAGATTCCCGTTCAAAAGCTCTCGTTGCACTCGCTCCGACGAAACCCGAAGGGCTTCACAGGAAAACATTCGAGCCAAAGCCCCCGACATAACATTCCAAGCAAAACCTTCCGCTCCCACGTGTATATTCCGCCCCGTAGTCCGTGTCCAATTCCGTTTTTTCCATTGCTTGTACCGGATATCCTCCAAAGAAATATTAATCTCCCCGATCTCCAGTGCATTCAAAATCTCTCCCATCTTCCCGCGGAACACTTGCTCGTCGGTCTTTCCCGCCGTTTTACCCGTGATCTCGAACGAAGACGATTTCAAAACCAGCTTTTTAGTTTGAACAACAACTCCTGTATCTCTTTTTTTCCAATGAATACCCTTAATCGTCAGCTCATCGATAATGCCTTTCAACGTGTAGAACGGAATATTATGCTTTGCCAACAGAACACTATCCCCCATCACGTCCACCCGCTTCAATTTAACCGTTCTGCCGAGCAGATTTACACGAGCTCCACCTATTTTCAAACAAACAGCCCCTTTCGTACGAGTTGATACCCCTTGCTCCAGCCTAACTTTAATCTTATTTCCCAACCAAAATTCCACCCCCAACAACAACAAGAAAATAATAATTATCGAGCACAATACAATTTTAATAGTTTTCATCATCGCCATATTTATTTAATTAAGAAAACGAAACCGGAAACAAATAGTTACATTCGCACATTCACAAAAGGAACTTTCATCCTGCTTTTTACCATTACAGTAATAAAAACTCTCTCCTGATAGATATACTCCAAATACTTACACTAGAAACATATATATATAATTTAATATCAACTAAATATCACTACCGTATCAACACTACATACAATGCTGTTATAAAGTTATTATTATTCTATATGAACACTATACTAGTATAGCGTTCATATAGCGTTATAAGTGGAATTAACATGAAATTCCTCTAGTAATAAACAGAGAATCCAGATTGTCATCTTAGTGGCTACACGCTTGTTTCTCAACTACATGTAGCCTGACATAGTATTATTAAACACGAGTTTAAGGATCGCTCGTCTACTTTTTCAATTTTATCCGTATCAATTCACGTCCTTCACTCCCTTTCTGAAGTTCGACAGAAGATAATTGAGACTCTTTCAAATCACTCAATTGTTTCCATACATCCCCCTTCCTTCCATCTACTTGCACCTCGAAACGTTCACCAAAAGTTTTACAATCCTCCTGCTGCAATCGCCGATAAACCGAGGGGAAACGGGATTGCAAAGATTTCCGGAAAGAATCAAAAACATACGTTTTAGTAAAGCCATAAATCACCCCACTCGGATATTTCGGATCATCTTTTCTTACCTCAATCGTCACGATCTCTTGGGGATTAAGCCTTATAAACTGACCATCTGATCGCGGTTCTCCATCCACGAACCAAGCGAGTCCCTTTATTTCTTGTTTACGGACTAGCGGAGAGTATTGAATCTCGATATCATCTTTTATTGTCGGTTCCAAATTCTTGAATTTCCAGACGATTTTGTTCCCCTCTTTTTTATAACGGGACGGTGAAATCCGGATAATTTCATCTTTCGGGATATCATGATTCGTAACCTCCACGACAGCCTTACCGATGGTTCCCCACCAACCTGCACCCGTACTCAACAGGTAACTGAAAAAATGATTCCGCTTGTCATTATAAGCCGGTAACGTGTAGGTTACCTTAATCCAAACCGTTTTATCCTTGGGAAATTTCGTTTTCCATACATACCAGGGTTTATTGGCCTTTTCACGTTGCCGGAAAAGGCGAAATTCTTCGTTTTTGTCCTTTTCTCGCCGGATCTCTTTCAAATCCCCGGGAACATACATCTCAACCGCATCCACCTTTTCGTCATCCACCCAAACATGGAGATTTCCTCGAAAATCTTTATTTCCAAGATCCATGCCCCACGGGTAAAATTCCATCATCGGGAAACCGACCTCGACATCCTCGGTTTCATCGAAATTACGCATCTCGAAAATACATTCCACCTCCGAATGGTCTTTGTATAAATCCACGCGAACCTGTTCCGAAACCATCCTTACTTTCAATGAATCGCCCGGGACAATTCCTTTACCCCGTGTCGGGTTAGGTATAATATCCGCTTTCACGACCTCCAAAGACACGAGTACAAGTATACAAAAGAAGAAAACGCCTTTCATCAGATTAAGCTTCAAAATTATCTTTTAAAATTAAAACAAATTTATCAAAGAAGCAATACCTGTATTTTTTCTACCTTTGGGGTACAAATCTTAAAAAAGGAAATACACGAATATAAAATCTCAAATATGAAAACATTTATTCTCCTTCTAGCAGCCACCCTTCTACTTTTCCAGGCGGGAAATGGTTGCACGATCATCGTGGCGGGAAAGAAAGCCACGATCGACGGCAGTGTGTTGAATTCGCATACTGATGCTGGTGCCGATTGCCGCATCCGGGTGGTACCGGGACAGAAATTCCCCAAAGGAAGCATGACGCCTGTGTATTACGGAATCCAACGGGTGGATCTCCCACTGGATGATAACGGAGAAATTCTAGGTTATATCTCACAAGTGGAGCAAACTTATACTTATTTTCAATCTGCCTATTCGCACATCAACGAGTACCAGTTGTGTATCGGAGAAAGCACCACGAGCCAGCGTCCCGAACTGCAAGTCGCCAAGGGAGAAGGCAAACAGATCATGACCGTCGAACAAGCCATGATTTTCGCTTTACAGCGCTGTAAAACCGCCGAGGAAGCCTTGGAGTTAATCACCTTTCTCATGGAAAAGTACGGTTTCCTCCCGTCCTGCGGTCCCGAATCGGAATGCCTGACTATTGCCGATCCCGAAGGAATATGGGTACTCGAACTATTTAGCGTTGGGAAAGACTGGACCCCGGAAAGCGGTAAGCCGGGCGTGATCTGGGCCGCACAGCGGGTCCCCGACGAGGAGATTGCCATCATCCCCAACTGGAGCATCATCAAGGAAATTGATCTTTCAAAACCGGAACAATTCAAGGCATCTTCCAATTACATGCAAGTAGCCATAGATAACGGGTGGTACTCCCCGGAAAGCGGTAAGCCCTTTATCTGGCAAGATGTTTATGCCCCAACTCCAAGAGAATGGGCCACGAACCGTTTCTGGCTATTCGTCAACACGTTTGCCCCCTCGCTTGACCCGATCCCGTCAAGACGGACCAACAACCCGTTCGATAACCTGAACCAGTATATCCAATACGTGGAACCACTGAGCGTCTACTCCTTCTCGTTCAAACCGGAACGCAAAGTATCCGTGAAAGACTTCATGGATTTTCAACGCTCCACGTTCACGGGAACGATCTATGACAAGGAGAATGATGCCGCTTGGTATTACCCAGACAAAAACGGGAATATGGTGAAAAGCAAACTAGCGACACCTTTCCCTTCGAGTGAAACTCAAAAGCTCATGAAAACGACCCGTAGACGCCTGGTAGCTCGTGTTGACGGCGAATACGGTATGGTAGCTCAACTTCGTTCCGATCTACCGAAAGAAATCGGTGGCATCTACTGGGTTTTCCAAGACAATGCTTACACGTCACCTTATCTTCCTATTTTCACGGGAGTTACTCGTATCCCCGAAGTCTATTCCACGTACGACCCGAAGCAATACACGGACAACTCTGCCCGCTGGGCTATTGATTTCGTGGATAACCTGCTCTACCTGAACTGGCAGGACGGGAAAAAAGACCTCGAAGCGGCACGGGCCCCGATGGAACAAGATTTTTTCCGGCGTAATGCTGAAATCGAAAAAGAGTTTCTTGCCCTGCAAAAGAAGAGTCCCAAGAAAGCCGTGGAATTACTTAACAACTACACGCGGGAATGCGCCGACACAATCATGAAGACCTACGTGCAACTCAGGAATACCCTGATCACGAAATACACGAATAACAGAATGAGATAGATCAACGGCAGCCCTAGTTGCCGTTGACCAAACATCCGCAAGGAACAGGAGGAGAGATGTGTCTAACAAGTCCTTTTCCTACAAAACAACTACCCCCTTACACAGGGGGAGAGCTAACAACCAAACGGTTTCCCCTCCCGTGTAAGGAGGGGCAGGGGTGGTAGTTCGATGTAAATAGACTTGTTAGATCCCCTCTTCCTCTGAAAATAACAGTGATTTATATTCCATTTACACCGTAAATACGTATATTTGCAGAAAGGCGGCAGAGAGGATTCATCACACTAAATCGCTTCAATGGAATTAAGATTCAGCACGAAATTACAAGGGAGTATTGCTCTCACGGACTCTTTTCACACAAGCAAGCCCCTACGGGAGGATGATAGCTTGTACAAATTTATCTGGTCTCGCAAAGGTAAGACTGTGATTAACGTGGACCACCAAGTGATCACGTTACAAGAAAATGATATCGTTTCCCTAACGAATCTTCATCATCTGGAAATAGAGGAACACGACGGGGAATATCTCACACTCCTTTTCAACAGTAATTTCTATTGCATCTACGGGAACGATCACGAAGTTTCATGCAGCGGTTTCCTTTTCAATGGTACCTCCCGTATCATGCACTTCCAGCTCTCTGAGGAGGAACAAAGCACGTGCGAGGCGATAATCGCCGGGCTCCAAAGTGAATTTCAAGAGAATGATAATCTAAAAGAAGAGATGTTGCGCATCCTGCTGAAACACTTTATTATACACGCTACCCGTATCGCCCGCAAGAACTTACATATCACACCGGACATGGAAGAAAGTTTCAACACGGTTCGGCGTTTCTACGTGCTGGTAGACCAACATTTCAAGGAGAGGAAACAAGTACAGGATTACGCCGACATGCTGTGTAAATCGCCTAAAACCCTTTCACATCTTTTTTCGTTATACAATCTGAATTCCCCGTTGAAGGTGATCCACCAGAGGGTGGAAGCGGAAGCAAAACGTCTTTTACTTTACAGCTCGATGACAGCTAAAGAAATTGCACATTTCCTAGGCTTCGAGGATCAGGCTAGTTTCAGTCGTTTTTTCAGGAAGGTTTCCGGGGAGAGTGTAACGCAGTACAAGCGTCAGTTGAAAGAATCGGGAAAAATTGACAACTAAAACAGAAAAATTGCCATTTTTAGCGAAATGCGGATAGCCGATCTTTGTACCTGAAGTTAAACCATATAATTCAGGAATAAAATGAACGAGCAAGTAACAAGTATCATTCATCGTTTTTTAACGATCGCAGCATCAAGCAATGGTTTGGGTATTAAACTTATCCGGGTGGCAATCCTTATCATCTTCGTGTGGATCGGGGGGGTGAAATATTATCACTACGAGGCGGACGGTATCGTGCCGTTTGTCGCCAATAGTCCTTTCATGAATTTTTTCTATGACAAGCAAGCCCCGGAATACAAAGAATACAAAAATGCGGAAGGTGCTTACGTGGTAAAAAACCGAAAGTGGCATGAAGCGAACGGGACTTACACTTTTGCTTTCGGGCTAGGGGCATTGATCTGCACGATCGGAATCCTAGTCTTCCTGGGTATTTTCTTCCCGCGCATCGGTATCGTCGGAGACCTACTAGCGATAATCATGACTATCGGAACCTTGTCGTTCCTAATCACGACACCCGAAGTTTGGGTCCCCAACCTGGGAAGCGGGGAATTCGGATTCCCCTTGTTATCGGGAGCAGGACGCCTGGTAATCAAGGACACGGCCATACTGGCGGGAGCCGTGGTTCTACTGTCCGACTCGGCACAGCGTATATTGAAACAATTAAAATACAAGGATCATGAAACAATTTGACGCTATTATCATCGGGTTCGGCAAGGGAGGTAAAACCCTTGCCACGGAACTGGCTCAACATGACTGGACGGTTGCCATGATTGAACGGTCGGAAAAAATGTACGGGGGAACCTGTATCAACATCGGATGTATCCCGACCAAAGCTCTTATTCACCAAGCAGAACTCGCCGCACAAAAGCAAGGACTTTCGTTCGAAGAGAAGAAAGCGGACTACCGGAAAGCGATCGAATTCAAAAATAACGTGACGACAAAACTCCGCCAAAAGAACTACGATAATCTCGCAGACAACAAGAATATCACGGTTTACACGGGTGAAGGTCAATTCGTCTCGCCGGAGATCGTGAGGGTTACTACCAAAAAGGAGATGTTCGACCTGACAGCAAAGCATATCTTTATAAACACGGGAGCCGAGACCGTGATTCCCCCGATCGAGGGAATACAGGATAACCCGCGAGTATACACGAGCACGACGATTATGGAACTTGAAGAACTTCCCCGCCACCTAGTGATTGTCGGGGGTGGTTACATCGGCCTGGAATTCGCCTCCATGTACGCCTCCTTCGGATCGGAAGTGACCGTGCTGGAAGGTTTCTCGGAATTGATTCCCAGGGAAGACCGGGACATCGCCGCCAACGTGAAGGAAGTACTGGAGAAGAAAGGAATCCGGTTTATACTGAATGCCAATGTTCAGTCCATACACGATAAAGAAGGACTGGCTAGCCTGACTTACAAGGACTCGAAAAGCGGAAGATCAAACACGATAGAAGCAGATGCAGTCCTCCTGGCGACAGGAAGAAAACCTAATACAGAGCATCTGAACTTGCAGGCGGCAGGCGTGCAGGTCAACGACCGGGGAGCTATTATCGTGGACGAATACCTGAGAACGACCTTTCCAAACATCCGTGCTATCGGGGACGTCAAAGGCGGGTTACAATTTACTTATATATCCCTGGATGACTATCGCGTGATCCGGGAAGATCTGTTCGGGGACAAGAGCCGGGGAACGACTGATCGGGACCCCGTAAGTTATTCCGTGTTTATCGCCCCACCGCTATCTCGCATCGGTATGAGCGAGGAGGAAGCCCGTAAAAAGAACTTGGAGATTAAAGTGAACAAATTCACGGTTGGTTCTATCCCGCGAGTACACACGATCGGCAAAACAGAGGGGATGTTAAAGGCTATCATTGACGTGAAAACAAAAAAGATTCTGGGATGCACGTTGTTCTGCCCGGAATCCAGCGAGATCATCAATATCATTGCTATCGCCATGAAGACAGGACAAGATTACACGTTCCTCCGAGATTTCATTTTCACGCACCCGACCATGAGCGAATCGTTCAACGATTTATTCAAATAAATAGACTTGCAAAATTACCGGGGATGTCGTCAAACGCTATGATGCTTTTGATGCATCCTCTTTCTTTTTCCAGGAGGATTCGGGTAAAATAAACCAGAAGGTTGACCCTTTCCCGAAAACCGAGTCTACGCCAATTTGCCCGCCCAATTTCGTCACGATACTCTCGCAGATAGAAAGCCCAAGTCCCGTTCCTTGTTGGAAAGAATTCAGTTTCACGAAACGCCCGAACACTTCTTTCAATTTATCTTCGGGAATCCCGCATCCCGTATCGGAGACATAAAAATACAGGGAATTGTTCTTTCCTAGCTTGTAGCCGAAGCGAATGGACCCGCAGGATGTAAATTTCATGGCATTCGTCAGGAAATTATTCACCACTTGCATCAACCGGTTGGCATCGGAATAAATCATGCATTCCGGTAAATAATCAGCAAATTCAACAACGACCGAATCATTTTTCAAACGCATACGGGCCGTTTGCTCGATTTCAGTCAACAAGACATTAAGATTGATCTTGGAATACACGAATTCAAACACGCCCGCCTCTATTTTTGATAAATCCAGTATATCACCGATCAATTGCAATAATAAAGTATTGTTGTTTTCTATGATCTTGATGTATTCCCGCCGCTCGTTTTCATCCTCCGTGTACGCCAACACGTTCGAGAATCCCACGATCGCGTTCAACGGGGTACGGATTTCGTGGCTCATATTAGCGAGGAATGCGGATTTCAAATGATTAGATACTTCTGCCGCTTCTTTTGCCTTCACCAATTCTTCTTCCATTTTTTTCCGCTCGTCAATAAGCAAAGAGCCTCCCACCAACATGGTCGGATGCCCCTCTCCATCTTTCTCCCCCACGATGACAAAACTCTGGAACCAAAAATACTCGCCATTCCCATTGATAAGTCTTGCCCGGTATTCTTCTTGAATAATATCAGCACGCTTGTAAATCAGATCCCGGTAAGCGTTACGCATCCGGTCGCGATCATCCGGATGCACAAGCATATACCCCTCGTCTTCGGTTATGATATTCGGGGCTCCTGCCATACAATGATCGAGAGACACGTATTGAATATCATAGTTGATAGTCTTCTTCAATAGATCCCACGTCCAGGGAATCAGGCGTGTAGCTCCCAGTACCAACTCGTACCTCCTGTTCAGTTTTTCCAGGGATGCCTGATGTCTCTTTGTATTCTGGGAAGCCAAATATTCTTCCGTCCGATCGATGAAAAACACATCAAGCATATCTTTTTCAGAGGTCGGGAACGATAGCTTGTCGTAATAACGAATTCTATTATTTTCTTCCGGGAAGACAAAGGATGCCACCCGTCCGGTTTCTTTATTCATCATGTAATCCAGAAGCTGGTTATGAACATCCGCCTCGCTCAAGCGTTTCCCCACGATTTGTTCCCGGCTACAATGAAAGACTTTTTCAAAAGAAACATTCACGTCATGAAACACGAAATCAAAGACATTTCCTTTGAGGTCATATATCAATTGCTTGCGCATGTATATCACCGGCATATTATCCACCAATCGCCGGTACTGAGAGAGCAATTGAATTTCACGTGCCCGCAACCGTTGCCGTTGAAGAATAACGTGAAAACGCATCAACACGATAGCCCCCAATAATATAATCAAGGCAATCCCGATGACAATGTATATTTTATAACGCTGTAAAAAATCGGGTGGAACTTGGAAATAAACGGCATTACTAGGAAAACGATCAGGATCTATCCCGTGATGTACCAAATGGTGATAATTCAAATACATGCGAGGCGTTCCTCCCATCTGAAAAGGGATATCACTGGCAGTCTTACCGTTTAAAATTTCCCGTAGCGTTTGAACAACCCGACTCCCAAATTCCTGAACGGAAATAAAATATCCTCCAGCGAAAGCTCCTGTCTCGATATCCATTTCCGATAAGGTGAACACGGGCGTATCTGCGAAACCGAAAATAATCTTCTGGATATTATCAGCCAGATAATGATTTTCCGCCTGATTTCTTCCCATGAACCATGAATAGTATATAATCCCGACACCTCGATCATAACACATCAAGGTATCAAGTAATTGCTCTGTCGTCACGTCAAGCGAACAAAGCATTTCCAACTCCAAGTGCGGAAACTCTTGCTTCATCACGTAAGTCATTTCCTCGCGAGCCACGGCACTAATATACCGCCCGTCCGAGATGAACGCAATTTTCTTGATACCGGGTTGTAGTCTACGAATCAATTCGATTGTTTCCTTGATATAAAATGGCTGTTTCAGTACGGTCAAATTATAAGGAGCCGTCTCCTCTCTGGTTGAAATAAATTTCCCCTCCCCTTCCAGATCGCCATGAAGCAAGTCCTCTAGATGAACCGGAATTGAATCCCGCGAGTAACAAATCACGACAGGTACATCTTTCCACTCAGCATCAAATAAGGGCTGGCATACTATCCACCCCGGATCCCCAATAAAAACAACAGCACGAGGTGGCGTTAGATGACGTCCCAGCAACCACCCCCTTCTTTCCTCGGCTTCTTCCAATGTTTTAATTGCCGGCACCCAAAGCTCCTCCGCCTCTACCCGAATTCCACCAGACGTGAGTTCATCCCGGATATTTTGATACAAACTTTTCGTCCAGACTTCACTGAAGTTTACAGAATTAAGAACCAGTACATAATCTTTCTCCCGTGTATCTCCCGCCCAACCAGAGAAACACACAAACAAAAAGAAAAACAATACCGACACTTTCCTCATCATAGTTTTAATTCATACGCCGGCATCAAAAATACGAAATATTAATATGTTTGTCTCCCTGTTAAGCTAACTTTTCGAATATTTTTTAAGAATATCAAATGTTATAGGACAAAAACTATATATTCCCTGATCTACAACAATATAATTACGAGACAAAGCACAGTTGGAAATAAAATTCTACAACTGTGCTTTAGATACAAATTAATAATTTCTACAAGTCGTCAAATATTATTCTTAATTTATCAGACAACTCCTGCCCATACAAATTAACAGCCACGATGATACCTTCCGGATCGATCAAGAATACCCGGGGAACGGAAGAGACGCCAAAAGTTTTAGCGACTTCACTTTTTTGATCCAACACGTGTTTCCACGTAGTCTGATCTTCCTTGATCGCTTTTTTCCAAGCATCCGGATTCTGATCTATACTCACGCCCAATACCTCGAAGCCTTTCGATTGATATTCTTTATACAATTCAAAAACGTGTTTTCCTTCCCTACGGCAAGGTGCACACCAAGAAGCCCAAAAATCCAACAATACCCATTTCCCTTTTAAAGTTGATAAGTTAAAAGATTTTCCGTCTATATCCGGTAAATTAATTTCAGGTATTTTAGCTCCCACGGCCACCCCTCGCATCAAATCACGACGTTGGGATATCAAACGAACATCATTGTTATTTTCCATCCCCGCATAACTCCGCACTAAAGAGTCCAGTTCCACATATTGTAATTTTTGCATCAAAGAAGTGCGGTAGAAACAGGCCGCAACATATTTATGCTCCGAATGATTCAAAAAATCCTTCCGAAAGACTTTCCTGGCTTTTGTTGCATCGGTAAAAGCTTTTGTTGCTGCACGAACTTTTTCCCGATCCTTTGTCTCAAATGATTTCTGGTATGCCTGGGCACATTCCATCTCTACTTTTTCCAATCGACGCTCTTCCCCGTTAAAATATCCCCATAATTCATTTGTCGGAGTACCCGTAACTTTTCCATAATAAATAGAATCTCTTTTCACGGCCACTTGAATCTTTCCCGGTTCCAAAAACAATATCAAACTTCCCCGTTGATTATCAAAAAACAACTGCACGGATTGAATCTCCGAGGTCTCCCCTTTAAATTCAAAATGCCCTTTCTTGATGTCCGAAGTTCCCAATTCGTTATACCCCTCCATCGTTTTCTGTTTCATCACCACCCGCCCAGATTCCATCCCTGCAATTTTCCCTGCAATTTTGTATTGGCCCGCATGTTGCGCATGAACCACGCAACATGCAAGCACAAACACCACACAAAACAATATCTTCCTCATTTTATTTTTCTCTATAAGTTACATCTACCGGTTTCCCGAATCCGTCATGTATCGTGGGTGTTCCGAACTCATCCCCGAACACGGTCGGAACATCATAGGTACGAACCACTCCGTTTAACCCGGCACCGGACTTCACGGATCCGACGATTAATTTATTTTGCATGGTTGAATTCGGGTACATTCCCATAAATAAATTGAATTTCAACATTGTTATCGTTTCTCCTGCTAAATGAATCGGATCTATCTGGTGACCTTCCAAGTCAAAATGATAAACCGTATTTCCAACAGCATAGAATAGCCAGGGCAGACTGGGATGTACCGCAAAACAAGTTGCTTTTTCAATTTCCGGATAGTCCAGTTTCATAAATTTAGTTTGAGTAACTCCTCCATAAGCACCTACTTTCATTGCATACAAATAACGAGAATAAGGAGCTTCAGTATCTTGCAATATCGCATACACGGTACCAGCATCATATCGAGAATTTGCCATGTAAACAAATTCCTTCCCCGTTTTCCATGGGAATTCAGCCTCTTTCGCAGACATTAACTCACAATTCTTCATACTGTTCGCAATCATTACAAAACGCTTGTTTGAAGTATCGTATAATATCCGATTAGGATTGTAAGCACTATAAGACGTATTCACCCCTACAGCCGGAGCTACATTGAAATAATTCTCATTATCACCCGCAATAAAGTTAATCGGTACCCCAAAAAGCACTTGTTGACCAAATGTTGTTCCCCCGAAAACATACTTATCCGAAACAAGCAATTCCCAACCCATTCCGGCTGTTCTGTTCGAAGCAACAAAATCCACCGGATATTCTAACATTTCATAACGAATATCATTTCCCTCATCCCATTCATAGGTAGCAACATCAAGAGTGGCTGTCGTTGTCTCTGTCATAAGATAGAATCTCGGATCCGTTCCCCATTGAACATAGTACATATCAAACACGACATTTAATCCTTTGGGACCTTTTAATCGCGGGGCTTCCCGAAGTAAATCACGTACTACCACATCTTCTTTGGATGACATCGAAATCAAATCCAAACGAGCGTAACCCTCAACATCCGAAAGGACTAACCACCCTTCATTCAACTGCGTGGTTACTTTCAATTTGAACGATCCTTTCCAAGTTACCCGGGTAATTGTATCCTTAACCAAGCAATTTACATCATATTCTCCATCAGGGATTTCTACAAAATAATTCAATTCTCTCTCTTCTCCTATCACATACGATGTCGTTTGAGTTTCCCCGACCTTTAACTGAGACACTGCTTCCCATTTAAAAGAATACCGATCTGACATACGACCATCATCAGCCGTAGCCTCTATAACAGGAGTCACTCGTAGAGTATCAGCATTCCGATATTTCATTTGCATTTCAGTAGGTAATCCTGTTATCTGCAATTCGTTTATTTCGTGGTAATCATAATTTCCTTTGTCATCAAAGCAACCGAGGACCACGACCGTCATAAATATCGTCAATAAAAACAATATATTTTTCATCATATATACTCTTTTAGGTTTTTATTTGTAATAAACATCACCCATTTTCATCAATGTCACATTATCATCTTCATAAACGGGGTGACCATTTGTACTGTAATCATTCAATATTTGCACCATTTTTGCCGCAATATATTTTTGCCGAGAACTTATCATGTAGCTTGCATCGTTAAACATATCTCGCGTTAAATTCAACTCTTCACAGATCATATCTAGTTTTTTTACCGAAAATTCACCAAACTCGTACGTACTCCATTTCGTGGGTGGTGCCATGATCTCGGAGAAAAAGATCTTGTAACGAATCGCACTATACTCTTTATCTTTTGAAGAAGTCACTTTTGTTGGATAATTCAATGTAAAATACTCGTTCTCTTCCAACTCCAATATAAGATAACGCTCCTCTTTTTTTAATATTTCGGGTCTCAATAACTCTACTAGAATTGTCCCAAACGTATTACCGGCCGAAATGGTATATGAATCCGGTAAGGTTTTGAAATCAACCTCAGCCGTGGCATTCGTTTCTGCTATTTTCACTTTCACCTGTCGATCATAATTTTTTACTTCTCCCCCGGTTCTTACTTGAATATAAAGAGAATCTACAGACTTATTTACATCGACATAAGCGAATGAAAAATAGGTGGAATCTAATCCTGCAGATGGATTAAAATAGACAAAATCACGCCCAGAATAAAGATCCAGATCTTTCTGGCAACTCCACCCAACCGTCAGTAAAGTTGCAAGTACAAATATATTTTTTATCATGTCGTTCATATTTTAATTTCTATAATCAGTTTCGCTATCAGGTAACGGAAATTTATATTTTGTCTCGTCCATGACAACATCCCCACTATCATCACCAGCTGGAATAGAGGATACATTCAATCGTTTGTAATAATAAAATAATTGTCCCTCACCAAAAAACTCTTTCATATACTCTTCTTTTAAAACTTGCTGTATATCTATCACTTCTGTATCCTCAAAAGCGATCAGACCTCGATTTCTCCGGATTTGATTCAAACAAGCCCGTGCCTCTGATTCATCATCCGTCGTTTCGGCCACGATATAAAACATCTCACTGATACGAATCATCGGAACCAAATAAGAGTAGAAAGGATCAGCCTCCTCCGTTGCCTCATATTTATGGAAACAACGGAAAGTATATTTTCCATTATCCGGCTTGATCCAAAACGGTGTAAAACGCCAATCACTAGAGTTTTCCGATAAGAATATATTTAACAAACTTGTATTTGTCGGAGCCAATATCCCATTATCCAATTCCGGAGTAAAGTAATCCGTGAATATATCCCCCCGCTGTTTGTTTTCCAAACCAAACAGGACCTCTGTTGAAAATACTCTATCTTTTTTCTTATTACTACTTTCCATTATTGCGTTATATTTCACAAAGGGATACCATTTAGGCTGTATCTCGACTAATTTCCGAGCCATAGTTAATGCATTCTCATTTTGTCCCGCATACAGATACACGCGCGCCATCAAAGCTTGCACGGCATAGTAATTCAACCGATAAGTACGTAAACGCATATCATTATTCCCATCAGCGGCCGTGGTATTTCTCGGGCCTTCCGTGATTACCGGATCATTAACCAACAATTCTTCCGCTTTCTTCAAATCCGTCAACACATTATCAATGACTTCCGATGCCGGAAGAATATTTGATCCCTCGTAAGAAAATTTTTTGTTATAACAGATCGAAAGCCCTTCCGGATTTGTCTTGTAAACGGGCCCAAACAACCGCAATAGATCAAAATGCAACATTGCCCGCAAAGCCAACGCTTCCCCGTAAACAAGATTATAATTATCGCCTGTAAATACATCCTTACGCTGATCTGCATTCTCCATCAATTTATTACAATTCATAATCAAAGCATACATCTTTTGCCATAAACCATCTATGCTTGATTTCACGTCATCATCACTATAATTATAAGCGACCCATTCCTTATAAGTACCAATGGACGAAAGATTATAACGCTGAGCCAGTATTTCAACCATCCTGAACATTAAATCCCCACCATATAAATTTCTTTGATTCAACTCCACGTATACCCCTGTCAAAGATTGTTTAAATCCCTCTTCGGTTTCGTACAATTGATCTTCCAACACTTTATCTATCGGCTTCAGATCCAACCAACTATCACAGCCACTTATCATGATCACGAGTAACGCGACACATATCGTTTTTATAGATTTTAATACTTTCATATCACATCATTTAAAAAGTTACAGAAAGAGACATCGACATCGTGCGAGCAAACGGATAATCAATACCACGTTCTTCTTTCACGCTGGAAATCCGGAAAATATCATTCATATTCGCTTGTACACGAACGGCAGACACTCCTAACTTCGCCAGTTTTTTCGGATTAAAATCATACCCGGCTGAAATAGACTCTCCACTTAACACGTTTTCACGCTGGACAAAACGAGAAGAAATTTTCGTGGTTTCTGTTAACGAGATTCCTTTGAATTGAGCACGATCTCCAGCTTTTTGCCAGCGATCATATAATGCCCGTTTATCTTGGTTATATTTTAATGAACTCTCCGAAATGTTCTCCACTTTCGTGTACATAGCATTATTAAACACATCAGCACCTAGTTTATAGCGGAAATAAAAAGAGAAAGAAAAACCTTTGTAATACAGGGTACTTCCTAATACTCCTTCCAGTTTCGGTTGGCTATTTCCCACGATAACTTCATCCTTCACATCATACTCAAAAGTGTAGGTTCCGTCTTTCTTTATAAATACCTCTCGTCCCGTGGACGGATCAATACCTAAGGAACGAACGGCCCACAAAGAATTCGGGTCTCCTCCATCATAATAACGTGTCAAACTGGTATTTTTATCCCGGTAAGAACCGTCTCCACTTACATCTCCTTCCTCTCGGTTTGCTTCGTTCAATTTTTCCAAGCTATTACCTATATTTTCATAACGGGCTTTTTGCCATCTGAAATTGACACTTAACGTCCAGTTTATTCTCTCTGACGGGCGATAGATGGGTGAATATTTCAATGTCCCATTTATTCCTTTAGTAAGCTGACTTCCCATATTTGTACCCACAGAAGTAATTCCCACGGAAGAAGGAACCGTAATGTAAACTAATAAGGGATCCGTATCCTTGATAAAATAATCCATATTCAAGTTCAAACGATTACTCAACAAAGAAACGTCTATACCTATATTCTTATCTAAAGTTTTTTGCCATTTCAAATTAGGATTACCAATCGCATCGATCAGAACACTCGTCCCAAAAGAACTTTGCATCCACGTGTTAAATGAATAACTTGTCTCGGACTGATATGAACTGAAATTCTGGTTTCCAGGATTTCCGATGGAAGCCCTGATCTTAAACAAAGAGATCCAATTCACGTCACGCAAGAATAGTTCATTGTGTAAGTTCCAGGCTAAACCAACTGCCCAGGTTTCCGTGTAACGTTTATTACTACCAAAAGCAGAAGAACCATCTAAACGGAAATTCACATCTAACAAATAACGATTGTCATAAGCATATCCCCCATTAAAATAGATACTATGTGAACGACTTTCACTTTCGGAATACGTCGGTTTACTCCCTTCCGTAAAACCATTCGAAAAAGGCGGCTTTGTAAAATTTCCATTAGGGAAACCAGTAACGGTATATCCTTCACTTGTTGACAAGCTGGAACGAAGATTGGTTCCCAAAACAGCATTCACCTGATGAACTTCCCGCAATAATGCGCCATAAGTCAAGGTCAAATCTCCATCATAATAAAATTCGCTAACCGTTGTCGATGTATAACGTCCTTTTTTATCCTGTGTATAATTATCAAACGATGAATGTTGGGGAGAAACAAATTTTTCCGTTTTCTTCACCCCTTTACCGATCCCTAAACGCCCTCTAAGATACAAAGATGACATGATTCTCCATTCCAGATTTAAATTATTTCTAAAACTAAATTGATCCTCTTCATCTAAATTATTCAAACTAGCATTCCAAAGTGGGTTACCAACCGAATAAGTTGTGTTTGTATTCGGAATAACAAAATGATCCAGATAACGTTCGATCTTTCCATTCTCATCCGTTTTCCGATAATAAGGGTTTGCTCTTGAAAACTCGGAAAATGGTACAATGGGATTCTCTGCTTTATTATAATCTAATGAAAACTTATTGGCAAAAGAAATTTTACCTTTTCGATAACTCAAATCAAAGTTACCACCAATAATATTTCGACTAGACTGTTTCATCACCCCGGAAATATTATTATAGTTTATTCCCAAACCGTAACGAACGGCCTCATCTCCCCCTTCCGCATACAGATTGTGCTTGTGACTGAATCCAACCCTTAACGGTTCATGTAACCAATACGTATTAACTCCACGAGAGACTTCTGCACGACGACTGTTATATAAACTATCCAAAACTTGTTGTGTCATTCTTGATCCGGTACTTCCCGAAGAAGAAGCCGTGTAATATCCGGCCAATTTCTCAAACTCCAATTTCTCAGCTGCATTCATCAAATTATAATCAGAAAGGTCCGGCATGGAAATACTAAAATCACCAACATACGAAATTTTAAATTTACCCTGTTCCGGCCTTTTTGTTTCTATGACAACGACACCATTAGCAGCTTTTGATCCATAAATAGCAGTAGAAGCTGCATCTTTCAAGATCGTCACGGATTCCACCCGCTCCATGTTCAAGTCGGTTACGACCTGTAACGTCGTTTCGAAACCGTCCAAAATAAACAACGGCTGATTGGGATCCGTTCCGAATTGTTCCTTTAGCCCAATCACACTTGTTTTACCGCGAATCTCAATATCCGGTAACCTATTCGGGTCCGATCCGAATTGATTGTTTTCCATGATAGCAAAGGATGGGTCTAAGGTTTTCAAACTCTGGATCAAGTTTTGCGAACCCACCATCTTCAATTCCTCTTTTTTAAATGTTGCCGTTGATCCCGTGAAACTTTCTTTTTTTCTCTGATAAATACCGGTAACCACAACTTCATCCACTTCAGTCACGTCCTCTTTCATGACAATTGACAAAGGTTTCGTGTTCTCGTTGTTTACCCTTACTTCTAGTTGTTTATAACCAATGAACGAAAAGACAAGAACAAGGCTATCCTGTTTCGGTAATTCGAAATTGAATTTACCGTCAAGATCCGTGACCGTGCCAATCCGAGTGCCTTTCAACAAGATGGTAACACCCGGTAAAAACTCACCTTTCTCATCTTTCACCGTTCCGGATACTTTAATGTTTACCGTTTCCTTTTTTTCCGGTTCATCCGGCCGAACAATGATCAAATTTCCATCAAACTCGAATGTCATTCCCGTATTTTTCAATACTTTCCGCAAAACACTTTCCACGGCTTCATCATTTGCCTGAACAGAAAATGTTCCAAGTTTTTGGGTTTGTTCCGTGTTAAACACGAAATACAAATTCGTCTGTTTCTGAATCTCGTTAAACAAGACTTTCATCGAAACATTACTCAAATCCAAATTCACTTTTTGTTGTTGAGCGACCGTTGATGCCGATAAGCCCAAAGTGAAACACAGCATGAATGAAATACAAAGTTTCATTGCTAACAAAAATTTTTTGTTCTCATACCCATTAAACCATAGGTATAATCGTTTTTTTTGCATAAATTTGTAATTATAATTAATACTTGTGACTCGTCAGTTTTCCTAGGACCACGTGTCACGTTATTATCATTAAGACGGGGGATGCGCTAACATTCTCCGTTTTTCATTTTGTAACTGTTATTGTTTTGCCTTTTACAATAAAATTCACACCAACCATTTTACTAATAGCCTTCAATATAGTATCCACATCTTCATACTTTTCCATATATCCGGTAAAATGATAATTTTTCACAACCTCACTTCCATAAAACACGTCAACATTATACCAACGGGACAACCGATTCAAGATTTCCTCCAAACTTTCATCCTCGAATACCAATCTTCCGTCCCGCCAAGCCGTGTAAGCACTCGTGTTTACTGCCCTAATCCGTTTAAACGTTCCATCGTTATCAAACTCGGCTAACTCAGAGGGGTTCATAATATACTCTTTATCTGCCCCCACACCACGTATACCCACTTTACCGGAAACCAACACGGCTTGTGTACCTTGTGTGCTGTACGTGTTTACATTAAAAGAGGTCCCGTAGACCTTTATCCGTACCGTGTTTGTCACCACGTAGAAAGGTCTTTCCGAATCCTTTGCAACCTCGAAATAAGCCTCCCCGGATAAACGAACTTCTCGTTTCTTCTCATCGAATAACACAGGATATTTCAGCTCGGAAGACGCATTCAAATATACCCGACTCCCGTCAGATAGAGTTATTGTATACTCACCTCCCCGAGGAGTTTTCAATGTATTATACTGTAATACAGAAGCTGCCTTTGCCGTATTCTGGTAAACGATTCCGGTTTGCCCGTTCGTCACAGTAATATTCTCCTGTACATGAATGTCTTCCTGTTTAGAAGGTAATAATACGATCGTCTCTCCCCCCGAAGTAGTTAAAGTCGCCTTATATTCGCCCGGTACAATTTTAGACTCCATCGCAACAAGCTGCGGTTTCATGGAATTCTTTTCTTTCTGTAACCAATAAATTCCCCCCAATAGGGGAATCATTATTATGGCCACATATTTAAATACCTGACGGATACGATATATTCTCTGCCTGGAACGAACATAAACCATGTAATTTTTCAATTCCTTTTCCTCTCTTTCCACGGAAGAAACAGGCCCACTCGTCAAGTTCCACGCTTTTTTCAATTGATTAAAATAGGCCTCATTCTCCGAATCAGCATTGATCCAGCGAGCCAAATTCTGGATTTCTTCCGGAGTCGCGACTCCATCCAAAACTTTTAATATCAATTCGTCTTTACTTGATTCTTGTGTCATTTTTTATGCGTTATATCTCTATAACGACTAAAGACGAATTTACCCCTAGAGATTTCTTATAAATTTTGAAAAAAAATCACGCACAATAACCAACCTAACTCTTTTCGCAAACGAACAAAAGCCGTCGTCATCTGTGCTTCAACGGTTTTTATAGAAATTCCCAGTTGTCCTGCTATTTGTTTATTTGAAAGACCTTCCACTTTACTCAACACGAATATTTCCCGACAGCGTTCCGGTAGTTTATCTACCGCATCTTGAATTGCCCCTTTCAGATCCTCGTCCAACAAAGCCAATTCCGCTTCCGGGGTTTCAATCACTTTCGAAAAATAGAAATCCAATAATTCTTGATTAACGTAATTTGTCTCCACCTTTCGATGCTTTATTGCATCCAGACAACTGTTATATACCGATTTATATAAATATGACCTCAACTGAAATCCCTCCCTTAATTCTTTCCGACGCTCGAATAAACGACAAAATATCTCTTGTACCACATCATTCGCAGCCTCGGGATCTTTCAATATCCGTCCGGCATAATTTAGCAAAGGATTATAATACATACGAAACACGTGGGCAAAAGCTTGTTCTTTCCCATTGCGAAGTTCTATAATTAATTGTTCCGAATTATAATCCAATTCCATATATCCCTAAATAAAAGTAACTCAGGTTCACATGGTACAAATATACAACAATCTTCGGATAAAAAAATGTTCTAATCTTTCACCCACTTCACGGCGTCCGCCACGATAGCTTGTTTATACATACCCGTAATCATCATCCCATTCACAACCACAGAAGTCTTTTCACCCTCCTTTATCGCCTCTCCCCTATCGTCCAAAACAACCTTGGCTTCCCCTTTCTCAAAATGATATTTGCCCAAAGAAACCCAGCCTATTGGAACTTCAGCCGGTTCAACTTGCACTTCCGTTCCCTCTTCTCGATCATAAACCGTATAGTATCGTACTCCACCTTTTTTCCTTGCTTGCAACGATAATCCCATTTTAAAAAACTCTCCATTATAAAAGAATACTTCGTAGATCCCTTTCTCGGGTATTTGGGCCGTCCATTCAGCTTTATATTTCCCCGTCCCCACTCCTTTACAATACGCATCATGCACAATCTTTCCATAAAAACGATTATCGACCATTTGAGTCCAACGTTCAAAATTACTTTTTACCGGTTCCCAAGATTTCGTTCCTCCCCGGAACATATGAAACAATTTCTCTCCCTGAGGTTCAATCAATTTAAATCCGGGATCTCGATTATCCACGATAATTTCACCGGGCCGAGGTTGAAACACGGAAGAATCTGCCGTGAATACGCCCGTTAATGTATCGCCATCGAAGGGACGCATTTCATCACTCAGAACCCATCTTCCCATAGGCAAGTTTTGCGCCAAAGGATAAGTTATCATTAAACCGGGATAATCCATCTTAACACGAATCTCTTTGCATTCATGTCCACGAATTAAAAAACGAGAGGTTTTCTCTCCTTTTATTTTAGCACCATGAGCGATCAGCACACTTTCCAAATCTCCAGGATTATAAACCTTAAATCGAGCAAACGATGGTTTAGTCCTTCTACTTTCATTATCCTCTTCCGGCAATTCCGTTAACACGCAATCACCTAATAATAACACGGGTAAATGATCACTTTCATACCATATGCCTAATCGTTCTTTTAAGTTCACCCCGAACTCTTTCCCATATTCCTCGCAAAACAGATTGATATCTATTGTTTCAAATAAATGTTTTTCCAAGAAATGCTTGTAAAAATGAATAAACTTTTCTTCAGACTGTTCATATTTTAAACGTTCTCTCAATTCATAGGTTTTCCATTCTATAACCTCTTTCAACAACTTAGAAGAAATATGTTTATCCGTGAATGCCTGCTCTAGGCTATGATTCTGCAAGTAATTCATCACATCGCTCACTCTTTCCGGAGCCTGCAGTGCTGCACTTGAAAAATCAATGGGTACTCCTAGTATTCTGATCACTTCATGTATAGCAGGAAATTCCTTCGAAGTCATAAAAAAGGTATTTCCACTAAACAATGGGGTTATATCACATAATTCTGATCTAAAAATCATCCTGTAGTCTTGAATTAAGTTATTCGTTGCCACGGCATCCCATTCTTCACCATTGGGTTGACCTATATTCAAAAAAGGGAAATTTGCCATTCGCTCTTTCAACAGGACCATCCCGGCTTGTAAGTATTCATCTCCTAATGCCCACCCCCTAGGAAACCTCGCATAGGAAACCGGCGTTTCCGTCATAATAAACCACTCATACGGATAACGCCCTAACGGACTGTAGATCTCGGGATTCTCTCCATCAATCTCCCCCTTTTTCCTCCAGACTTCCTGTGCTTTTTTCTTGTATTCAGCCTCCATCTGGCAATACGAGGATTCCGTCATAAATTTAATATCTCTTATCACGGTCTTAATCACGTTCTCCGGAGCGGCAAAAGCTTGAAGCAAAGGAGCACTCTCTTTAAAAAAGAAAATATCATATCGTGTCCCATCTACTTCTATCGAACGATTTTCATACTCGGCTATAGATAAACTGATTCCTTGCAAAGCATGCTTATGCTGAAACAAAGTCTGCCCATTCATCCGTTCAGGAATCCCTTGAGAAACAGCTGATCTTCCTATCGCATGATCCACGGTCAACGAATAACGGGTAAAATCAACCTGACGATCATATAAGGAAGACAAGTTCACGGGAGCCACACTTTGGGGATACCACAAACACTCGGGTTGTAATAACGTTACCTCTTCTCCCACGAAAGCCTGTTTGTTCCCAAACCGATAGATACTGACACTATTTGCCTTCGTATCGTAATACTCTTTATCAGACAAATCCAGATAACAAACCCGCTCATCAATACATCCTTCATATTCCATCCTGATATTTAACGTATCATCCGGTTGTATCATCCGGCTTATTTCAATCACCTGTTCATCCCGCTTGTATTGCACCTCTTCCCCCTCGCATGTCAAACGAGTAATCATTAAAGAGGGATTTAGATACATCACTATTGACGGCAGTTCCTGCCCCGAATTATTACGAACTTTCATATGGCTGGAGGCCTCCATACTCCCCACGCACTCTTTAAAAGAAATATCATGTTCCAAAACATGCACTTTCATCTTATCATCATGCCGGATATAGGCCTGCCTATACATCTCCCTCTGTTTTGTCCCCCGGATAAAATACCCTTCATAACTAACACCGGCAAATATCGCTATGCCCAAACCAATCGTACCGATCAAAAACAAGACATTCTTCTTTTCCGCTTCTCCGGTCAAACGTTCCGCACAAAAAACGGAATAAACCAATAAAGCCCCACCCAAACTTAAAAACACAAGCCTTTGTAATAAAAATAAGTTCATATTCACCAACCCGACTTCCGGTGAAAATACTGCGGGAATCGTTTTTGCCAACGGATCCATTAGTCCGTGTAACCATCCCTCACTTCCAATCATGATTGCAATTAAAGCCAATAACACCAACACAGCTATCCCTTGTGAACGAATCCAATAGCTTACAAACATAGAAACACCTAAAAAAAAGATCAAGGAAGGAATTGTCAATGTCAAAAAATAAAATAAATACATACTAGTATCAAAAGCCCACGGTCTAATCAATAGATGTAACATCATTGTTACTAACACCGAAATGATATTCAACAAGATAATCATTCCTCCTATTCCCAAAGCTCGCCCCCACATCAATTCTCCATTCGTGGATGGCCTTGTCCACAACGGCTCCATTGTCGTCAGCCGAGAACGCTTTTCCAATTCCACCACAAAAAATACAATCAATAATGCTTGCAGAAAATTAAAAAGATAAGCATTCATATAAGGAGTACACGAAGGCAATGCTCTCAAATACCACAAGTATGGACCAGCACCCCAACTATATTCCTCGGTAACATCAATATCTCCTATCAAAAATTGAAAACATGCCACTCCCGCCACGCCTAGAATAGCAAAGATAAGGAACATCCAGCTCCTTCGTAACAATTTTGCCTCATAGCGGGCAACCATCATGATTCTTTTAGTACTCATAATTAAACGTTTTAATTCCTACAAACAGACCTTTTTTGTACCCTACCATATAGCAAGAACAACATCCGATTAACACACGTAACAAATACACCTATATCTTCATTTTTCCAGAAGTTCAATAACCATCCCATCATGTAGAGAATCCACCGCCACTCGCTTAACATAAAAAACCAAGCAAGGAAATTCCAATGTATCGCCTACTAAAAGACCTTTCAGCAAAACCTCACATTGTCCCTCTTCATCCGTTGCTGTCACCAGCAATCGGCAACGAGTATCCACGACATATACGCCATACAGTGGTGCAGAAAAACCATCGGTCACGGTCAAACACACGGTCTTTCCCTGTACTTGAGCATCAGCCTCCCGCCAACAAAATAAGAAAGACGCTAATATCGTAACCGAGTAAATTATTATTCTATTCATCATTCCTTTTAAAGATCTCTTTTTCATAAGTTTGTTATTAGTAGTTACATTTACAATCTTCTTATATAACCACTCCTTTTATATGCAAAGGAATGATCTTATTGCTTTTAGATATTGTTAAAAATATTCCTTTCATAAACACCCCTTTAGAGGAAGGTTTATATATCACTTTTACAGTTCCAATTTTTTGAGGTAATACTGGTTTTGTATCCCAAATAATTTCCATACAATCACAGGATTGTTTTATACTTTCAATTATTATCGGAAAAGGATTATTATTCTTAAATAGGAACGAACACTCCATATTATCTTCACTAGATATACGACCAAAGTCATGTATTGTCTTTTCAAAAGAAATTGAAGTAACAATATCTAGTTCTTCAGTTGGGGCACAAATTTTCTCTTTTATCGAATTATACAATAAATTATCAAAACGATCATTCATCTTTAAGGCTCGATCTGTATATTCTGTAAAACGAATTGTATCTCCTAATCTTTTATAGATTTGAGATCCTATATACAAATTATAAAAATAAGGTTGGATCTCTATTGATGCTTCAATCTCATCTTTTGCTTTTCCTAAATCCTCACTTTTTAAAGCAAGAAAAGCATTCATCGTCTTTTTTATTAAACCGACATAACATGTATCATTTAAAGCGAATCTATTACGAGAGTTTGAAACAAAACCACGATATGCCTCAATTTTATCCAACATTAATGTTAAGTCCCTTGCAGTTCTATTTCCTATTATCGATGCCTCTAACATACCACTTTTAGAAAAAACAACAATCATCGGAAAACTATACTCATATAGTAACTGTGGTATAAATTTATCCTCGTTTAAATCAACATATTGTTCTACACACACATATTTATCAGACATTCTTTGCAATAATTTTCTATCATTAAAAGCGTCCTCTTGTAGTAAATCACACGAAATACAATCTTTCATTCGAATAAAAAAAAGTACATGATCTTTATCGATCAATGAGGTATCACCAAAAATTTCCTCAAAACTTTTATTTTCAAATACAATATTGGAATGATGACGTACACATCCAAAACATAATAATATGAATAATATATATATAACTTCTTTCATTCTCACAAATAATATCATTTCAATAAATTATCATATTGGCAACGTACTTTTTTATCAATAAAGGGATTCCCTGAGACTACAATTTGGTTGTCTTTATTTATTAAAAACACTTCTATTCTGGATTCTTTAAATAATTGATTAGTTCGCATTAAAGAATAAGTTGTATCAACAAAAAGTTCTCCACTTACGACCTGATTAAATTTCATTAGATTACCTTTAAATGTTACAGGATCGCCTGTCATGACGAAATAATACAATGGACATTTGTACTCATTCTTCCCTTTAAGAAAATTCATATTTAATTCTACAAAATCGCCAATGCACAAAGAACACCCGCCATCAATTATACATACGATTCTATAAGCTACGGAATCATTTTTTATTTGGTTCTGAAACTCACCAAGTTCTATATGTTGTAATTCTCTATTTGATTTATTACCACAACCACAAGAAAGTATTACACCGCAAAAAACAAAAAACTTTTTAATCATTTCAAAGTTCATAATATACAAATTTAGGATCAAATTGACGATTCTCTTTCACTGTACAATAGAAATATTTTCCTTCACTATCCATTGAAAAAGCATACACATAACGATCTAAAACATATCGACATAACAACTCTCCATCCCAACTCAGTTTATATATTTCACTTTTATCTAAAATCACATCTGGGAGTTCTCTTTTTCCTTTATAATTTTGATTCCCCAATAACAAATAAACACAACTATCTGTTGTAACAGCTGCGCCATATCCTGAATACACTCCATTTCTCACCACTAATGGCAAACTGCCCCTCCCTTCTTCTCCCACAACATATTCAACATCATAATGATAAGGACCACTATATGATTTCAATAAACTTAAATCATCTCTCTTATAAATATCAAACCGATCTTCTCCATCTAATACACACCATAAACGATTTTTAGTCGAATCACTAAACATTATCACCTTATTTATATTTGACAAGTAATATTTGTACTCCCAAGACTTTGAATAAGTACTATTTGTAATATCAAACTCATCTTTCTTCACAAATACAAAACGGTTTACGTTATTATCCAAGTCTTTAACAATGGAATAGTATTTATTTTGTGCTAAATATCTTGTTTCATCATATTTACAAAAACTCGGAACATTCGTATATCCAGAGAAGTATATCTTTTTAAAAGAATAAGTATCTTTATATTTTAATAAAGAATCAACATTGATTTCAACGATAGAATTAGTTATTACATTATAAAGATAGAAGATAGAAGATACATTTGTTTCATCCAAAACGACTCTTGCATGGGAAAACTGGTTCGCATTCAGTCCTTTCTGTGCAAAATCCATAATCTTTTGTTTACTATTCAGGCTATACATTTCAACAAAATAACCTCCATTTCCTCTTGTTGTCACTAAGACCAAGGAATCATGTAAAACATGATAAGACAAAGAATTAGCAACTTGGATATTAATGGAATTCGATGTACAATATTTTGTTCTAGAAAAATCCTCTAATTCGAAATAAGATAATTTGACATCCTTATTTTTCTTACATGAAACTAAAAAAACTAATAATAAAAAACATAATATTCGCCTCATAAACAATACATTTTATATAGGGAGCACTAATCTGCTCCCTATAAATTAAAACTTCAATTAGGGATAACAATTGTAGCATTAGGACATGATAATTCATGTCCCCAAGAATCTGTCCTACAATTATCCTTTTCTCCTTTTGGGTCACAGGCAAATATAATTTTCCCCGTCTTCACTTTCTTTATTATACACACTAAACCTTTTCCATCTGCATCTGGGACACAAGCATCTATCTCTACATCATAAGCCAAGCCATCAGGACAAGTAAACGCAATGTACTCATCATCTCCAACAAAACTCCCAAAGAACAAAACCGTTCCTAATAAAAACAACATTGTTTTCATCCTTCCTAATAATTCATTTTTCATAACTCAAAATTTAAATAAAACATATATTAAAGAGCCACACATCAGCCCTCTATTTCTTATTCAACATCAACCATAACAACTCTCCCAACACCGGGTTAGAAGGACGCAAAGCTTCAAAATCAATCACTTTTCCTTCTTTGTCCAACAACAAGAACCGGGGAATTCCCCCTAAAGCAATCTGCTTTACAAAAGGATCTTTAAATCCTTTATCACAAATTAGTTGTACACCTTTCATATCTTTCGCCTTCAAGAAACCCAACCATTCTTTTTTGTTTAAATCCATAGAAATAGAGACCCAAGCAATCGGCTTCCCGGCAAAACGATGTTCCATATCCTTAATATAAGGGATCTCTCCAACACAAGGATTACATCCCGTGGACCAAATATCAATAAACACATACTTCCCGTTGAAATCAGCCAACGCTACCCGTTCCCCCTTCTCATTCTCAAAAGAGAATCCACTCAGATCGGTTCCCGGCAATGTAACTTTATATCTTTGCAAAGCTTTCTCTGCCTGTTCCGGCATTTCGGCCAACAAGGCTCGATTCTCTGCACTTTTTATCATAGAACGGGCATTCTCAATTCGTTCCTCAATAGCATTTAAATGACCTCGCAAAATTTCCATTCGCAATTGATCAATGATATAAGTCTCTCGTAACTTTTCATTTTTAAGCCCAAGGGCCATATCTGTCACGTAACTTTTTTGTCCTTCAATCTTTATCATTCCCGCAGCCAACCGGGCATACAACAACTCCTGCACTCCATCCATCCACCCCGGATAATACACCAATTCCGGTAATAACTCCAGCTTAAGCACGACATTAGAATATCCCGTTTTTATAATCGGACGAGGAGTCCCTTTTCCAAACACTTTCGAAGAAGCGATCATTCCATACATTTTATCAAGTAATACTCCCTGAAAATATCCCAGTAATAACCGCTTCATTTCCGGACGTAAGGTACTTGTATCTATATCCTTCCGGATATCCGTATAAATACCATACAAAAGCTTACCCCGCTTCTGATCAAATACCTTTTCACCATAACCCGGCCAGCGTTCAGCATACCTTGCGTTGATTTCCATCAATAGATTGTTAAACTCGTACTCCCCTCCACGATAAGATAAAGATTCTCCTTTGTTCACCACAATCCGATCTCCCGGTTTCGCCCAAATAGTACCGTAAAATGTCTTATAACATGAAAAATTAATAAATTCAGATTTATCCAAAACAAAACTTAATTCAAATCGTCCCTCTTTCACCTCCCCTTGCGCTAACGGATAGGTCATCATTCCTACCCGGTGGCTAACAGACACCTGTGTCCCGTCCGCAACTCCGTTTATCTTACCGCTTATAGTCGTTTTCTCTTGATCATACCGGTTCAACAACTCTTCCAACTGCAACTTCAACACAGGATCTGACGGACGGCGAGCTTTTGTCATAACGATATTTCCCTCCGGGTCAATCAAGATAAATCGGGGAATACTCTTCACTTTATATTTCTCGAAAAACGGATGATCAAAAGCATCCGGGGCAATCCCGCAAATACCCTTCATCCCGAATTCTCGCACCATATCCTTCCATTTCTGCGTGTCAGCGGGTTTATCTGCAGATAAAGAAACAAACACGATATCACGTCCCTTAAACTCTTCTTCCAAACGCATCAAATGAGGAATCTGGTATTTACAAGGCCCACACCAAGTGGCCCAGACATCGACCAGTACATATTTCCCCTTAAACATATATAAACCCCACTCTCTATCATTCACATCTTTAAAAGATATATTAACCGCCTTCTTCCCCGCTTGATTCACATCCGATACCAACAAATCTTGATAACGTTTTTTGCATTCAGCCAATTTTCCCTTCCCCTCTTTTGTCACCACCATACCTTTCACGGAAGCGATAATCTTATCCAACTGATATAACCATTGATTTTGAATAAAACCATCCAACTCTTTTAATATATAATAATCACGAATTTCCGTGTTTGTAATCTGCTCGGCCCTTCTTTGTAAAAAGTTATAATTATCATATTTGATTAACCCACAATCATCCGCCATATCAAAATATATTCTCAAAATATCATCCATTCCCGGATAATTTAGAAATGCTGTATTTTTGAACTTCATCTCGTTAAGGAAAACAAATGCTTCTGTCGGAATTTTCACGATATCTTTCGCCAACTGGTAATTTTGCAATTGCATTTCCAACCAACTATAATAAATCCGTTTTTCTTGCTCCTCCACGAATAAATCGTCTTTCAAATTTGCCTTCACTAAATCATCCATTGCCTCTAACCCAACATTATCTAACCATTCGATATACTCCTCCGTGTAAAATGTCTTGGGATCAGGTACCCTTTTTTCTCGGTCAGGCAACTGATGGAACATCATTTCCACCCGATAAGTCAATGCGTTCGGCTTCCCGAAAAACATCTTTTGTGTCCACCCATACAAATAACGATTAATCGCTTTCGAATCTCCCGAAAACTTCCAAGGCTTCTTCCTAACGTCAACCGTAATCGTTTCATCCGGTAACACCCGTATCCAAGAAGTTTCATCTCCCGAAATCAAATAAAAAAGATCTCCACACTCCTTTTCCGGTAACAAAATCACGGTCTCTTTCGTCTCTTTCTCCGGGGTGAAATAAGCCCGACCTCTTCCCCGTTCTCTGTTATAAATACAAACATTTTCTTTTGCTCCTTTGATGATCACCTTACCCGGCCCGGCCCATAATTCCGAAAAACAAAATAAACCGAGAATAAATAATAAACTGTATTTCATATTGACTTCATTTTAATTCATAAATACAATTTGGGGGACTTGTTTCTCCTCTACAAATCCCCCAAATCCCGTTTACTTTTTCAATTCCGCTTCCAACATCTGCTTCAACTCCGGCGATGACGGTCGGGGTGCATCCACCGACACGATATTGCCTTTCTTATCAAAAACCATAAACCGGGGAATACCCTTTATCTTATAGTCTTTCGCAATCTTGCTCCATCCGGAAGCGTGTACCTGAATACCCCCTAATTCTTCTTTCTTGATGAAATCCAACCATTTCTGCTTATCTTTCGCTTCATCTACAGACACCCCGAGAAACACGACATCCGTACCGTGCATTTCTTCTTCGAGCTTCTTCAAATGAGGAATCTCACCTCTACATGGTCCGCACCAGGTTGCCCACACGTCAACTAACACGACTTTCCCCTTAAAGTCCGACAAAGACACGTCTTTACCATTCACATCCGGATAAGTGAAATCTGCCGCCATTTTACCCGGAGCCGTATCATATAGTGCGGTCCCTATTGCCTCAACACGAGCTTTCTGCGAGGGAGTTACCAAATATTTCCCGTAACGATCCAACATACCCAGATACTGGTCATAAGATTTTATTCCAGGGAAAACATTACGTGTAACATATTCTCCTTTCAAGCGGTCATTCTTCAAATAACTTAAACAGGTACTATGATAATTTTCAGGCCCTGAATATTCTTTACCCGAAGACATATGTCCAAAAGTGGAATATATACCAAGCATACGTGCTCCCTGCGGGAATTGCAAAACTTCATCTGTCGTGAACTTACTATCGGAAATAATCGAGTTATAAAACTCCGGCCAATCTCCCCGTTCCGGGTGAGCAGTTCTAGGAGTCTGTAAGAAATAAGCGGCATAATAATCTACATCATAATCGATCTTTTTCTTCAACAAAGCATCAAATTCCGCATCACCACTTTTTATCTTTTTCTTGATCGAATCCAGTTTAGACACGAAAACGGTAAACTCCGGGAAAAAATCTTTATAGTTACTTATCGTCCGCATAAAATACACGGATTTTAATCGGACATCAGCCGCAAAATCTTCCCATTTATATAAAGCAACATTTTCTTTCGTATTTTTCCCGTTCAACTCGGCTTTATTCTCTAAAATATCAATATTAATTTTATCATTCCCTTTCACGTAAATCACGAAATCCATCTGATCATTACCCAAGGTATAAAAACCCGGTTTTGAAGGACAAAACAAAAATCCAAAAGAACCATCTTCCGCAACCGCCGTTGAAGCGTAAAGATGAGTAGAACCATCCTCCACGTTATAAAGATGTATCTCCTTCAAACGATCATCTTTCACAAAACCTTTTATTTCCGTGTACTTTTGGGCGTACACACTCACCCCCATACAGACTAACAACAATAACAAACTAAATTTTTTCATACTCCCGAAAATTAATTTTAAAACATACTAAGGATTAGAGGACAATGGCAAATACCATTATCCTCCTGTTTTCAAGCCAATTGAAAACTCTATTGATTTCTCTAATTACGAAGCATTACATACCCCGCCTTCCCGGTTCCCGAATAAACCACCACTGGTTCCGGTTCTATTTCCGGGGTCTGGCCAATCACGTTAAAGCGATACAACTTCCAGCCGCTATCACTATTCGTCAAAACAACCAAATGATTGAATTTCTCATCTTCCGGAGTATTGTATGAACTAGTCAAATTTACAATATAAACTATCTCCTCTCCAGGAAAACGTTTCAATTCACTTTCACGATTATCGATTTTGACATTCTTGTATACTTTTAGGACATCCCCATCAGATTCTTTCTTCGCGTAATAAATACAACTAGCATACAAAGAGGTCCCCATTACCTGCGCATCAGGCATTTCGCAATGTACCGGAATGGTATCGATATCCACAAAAGGATAGTCTGACATCGAGTAAGAAATATCAAACACGTAACATTCATCCCTATTCTTATTCCTCATCACGGCAAAAGCTGTAGAAGGGACACTTTCATATCGGGGAAGCATATGAATCATATCCACATCCATATTCGTGGGAGAAATACCTCCATTTGCATCTTCTGAAAATAAATTCATGGAACTACCACTGGATGATGTATTATAAAACGTACTCGTTGTTTTATCAAACAACATTACACCATAATAACTCATCACCATATCCGGATGTACCTCATACATTCCCGGTTTAGCAAATCCTAACATCCCGCTATTGGAACTCATTCCATAAATTGAATATACTTTCCCCGCATTGATAGCATAAAAATCCGTACTAATTATCCCACAATTTTGGGGTTGACACTTTTCCGGAACTTCATAGAAATAATCTTCATAATTATAGAACAGATCCATATTATCCGCATTGAAAATCTTTATATCCTGATCGCTGAAAACATGAAATGCCTTTTTATTTACTAGATTTGTCGTCGTTCCATCCGGATTTTGTACGCTAGGCGTATAACGAGATGATTGATATACCATTTTTATCGGCTTTCCTTTTAACCGCTGCTGGCCGAAAGAGGTTATCAAATTCTCTATCTTATCCCCATCCATCGCAATATAATCAATATCTGTCTCACCATTTTCTTCTTTCATCACGTACCACCCGGTACTAACATCCGATTGAACCGTCATCAAAACTTGTTTACGCACGTAAATATCTAATTTCGGATCACGCAATTCATACACTAAATTGTATGTTCCAGATTCATACGTAACATCAAATGACAATTCTTTCTTAAGAGAAAGCGTATCCCGCTGAGGTGCGAATCCTGCTGTCATAGAAGGAGCCGCATACCATAAATGTATATAACGGGACTCGTCATCCATATTCTCTAATACCGGAGTTATATTCAAGGTTGAACGAATAACCACGGTTGTATCCTCAAAACCGGATATTGTCACGGGAAGTAAAACATCTTTATCCATGTAATCATAATTTCCCCGATCATCAATACAGGACTGCGTTCCTTGGAACAACGCTAGCAATCCCAATCCTATCAATATATTTTTCAGTTTCATAAGCAATTTCATTTAAATCATTCGAAAGTTACGATTGTCCCATCGGCTTCCTTCAACGGACGATCAGGATTATTAGGATTAGCATTATATTCCAGCAACTTCTGTTGCACTTTTGAACCTAAATAATCACCGTAATCACTAGCCAAATATCCTCCATCAAAATCCGAGAATCCGGTATTATCAATAATAAACTTCATTTTCACGGATCCCCACGTCGGTCCGAAAGTATATTTCCAATAAGAATCCCAGGTCGTTGGTTTCACCGCCATTGCCGTTGTCTTTACCACAAAATTCGTCCAAGTTTCTATCCCAGGTCTGAAATATTCATTCTCTCCTATTTTCAATTCTATCCGAACTTCTTCCAACTCCAATGAGGGATCACGTAAAACGATCAAAGGAAAGCTTTTACGCACACTTCCTTTAGGAATCACTAAATGTGCAGTCATTTCCGGATCATCAAAAGCGACAAAATGTTTTCCCGCAATAGCCGCTCCCGGTTGTCCGGCATTTACCTGTTCCAAAACAAAAGGACGATCCGTATCTGTTGGATATCCCATGGTAAGAATCTCTACAAAAACCGTATCCCGCATTTGATCATCCGGTTGGATGAAAAAGGTATGGGCAATACTATCTCGCTGAGTATAATATGAATTTTCAAAAAACAATGCCGGATCATTTTCATATTCTAATGCCGTATTCTCCTTGCAACTGATTGTACCTACAACCAGTAAAAATATCAATATATTTGCAATTACTATTTTCATAATCTCTCGTTTTTACTAATCAAACACACTTTGACTCTTGGGAATTGGAAGCAAATAAGCTCCTTCTGGAATGGTTTTACTCTTAGGCCAAGTAAATTTGGTAAAATTATGTTTCTTATAAAAAGACCACATTTGACCTTCCCCAAAAAACTCTTTCCGATATTCTTTCTCCATTCGATTTAATACATCTTGCTCAGTAACAAGTGAATTATCAATAGAAATATCCAAATTCCGGGCAATTCGATATGTTTTAAAATATCCGCTAGCCTCAGACAAAGGAGAATCTTCCACCAAAATCAAATACATCTCAACCAAACGCAGTAATGGCACTATATTTAAAGCCTCATAGGTATCACTTCCGGTATATTTCCTAAAATGATTTACTTTAGTCGAATTCTGATAAGTCTTCTCCTCCCAATAACGATTGGCTTTATTTCTTATATCATCCGGATGTATTGTACTTTCATACGCTGTATTTATATAAGCAACTGTTTGTTTTAATTCCGCACGCTCATCTTTAAATAAAGGCTGCACGATAGCTTGATGTTGTGAATTATGAACACCAAAAAGATGCTCAGATTTCATCACTAAATTTCCCCTTGAACCATACGTTGATTCCGTTGCCAATGTAAATTTTGATGTACCATCTTCATTTTTAGCATCAATCACCTCTTTCGCAAATTTTATTGCATTCTCTTTATCACCAATCCAATGATAATAACGAGCTTTAGCTCCTTTTACCGCATAGTAATTAAAACGAACTTGTCTATAAAATTGCCATTCATCCAAAGGTTTCCCTTCCCAATCATACACCGGCTGGTTCAACTGCGTATTCGAACCCATCAATATCGGATCCTTGCTTAAAAGTTCTTCTGCCGCATTCAAATCCCGGATAATCTTCTCACATACCTCCTTATAGGTAATTGTGTGTAATTCACCAGGATCCTTTGTCATCTCTTCCTGATAAGGGATCGCCGGAGAACCGGCTGTAGCTTCTCCAGGTATAGGACCGAACAGACGTAAAAGCTCCAAATGAAGAAATCCCCGTAATCCCAAAGCTTCACCTTTTATCAAAGCTTCATTTCCATTGGTAAAAGTCACTCCCGTGGTCTCCAGATTACCCAACACGTTATTTAGATGAACAATACATTGATAATATTTTTTCCAAAGGCTCTCGATTGCCGCTTCGGACTCCTCATGAGTATAATCAAAAGCACATATATTATAAATCAACGATGTCTTGTCCGTCGAAATCGTCCAATGCTGCGCCAACAACTCAGGAATAAGCATCGAAGCATCTCGACCATAAAGTCCTTGGGCAGCCATTTGAATATACGCACCCGTCAAAGCACTCTTAAATCCCTCTTCGTTAGCATACATATCATCCTCTTTCATCTCGTTTCGAGGACGCACGTCTAACCAATCATTACATCCAGCCCCAATTGTTAACAACAACAATAAGATACAGGCATATCTCTTTTTTATCATATTTCTCATAATCATATTCTTTTAAAATCTTACGGACAAAGACAATGAAAATTTACGAGAGAAAGGATAAGACAAACCTCTCTCCTGCTTTATGGACGAAATCCGGAACACGTCCTCCATATAACCTGTTATAGTCAAATAAGAAATCCCTACTTGATCCAACCATTTGGCCTCCCAATCATATCCTAATGAAATAGAACGACATTCCAACGTGTTCTCGTCCATAACAAAACGACTCGTTGCATTGGTCTTCGTGAAATCCCGCACCCCTTTAAAGAATGCATTGTCTCCCGGATTTTTCCAACGATCATACAATACTCGTTTATCTGCATTATCAAAAGGTTTAATATTTTCCACTTTACTAACCATCGTATAGTTATACATTTGTCCACCATAACGATAACCGAATATCGCATTCAAGGTTATCCCTTTATACCGGAACATCGTGTTCAAATTTCCCCAAATCTTTGGTTCATCAACACCACAAGGAACTTTATCTTTCGGATCCCAAGTATATGTTTCCGTTCCATCTTTTTTGATATATATCTCCTTTCCGTTACTCGGATCTATTCCTTTAGATTTCACGGCAAAAATCGTATTCATCGATTGACCTTCCTCGTACATAAAACTCGGATTACCTCCATCTTCCGAACTCATTTGGTCATTCAGGAATTCCAATGAATTCGAAATCTTTTTAATCTCATTCTTGTTATGAGCCAATGTTCCACCAATCAACCACATCATATCTCGTTTCGTATCCCGGAGCACATAAACATTCAAACCTAATTCCACACCCGTATTTGCGACCTGTCCCACGTTAGCTTTATAGCTATCAAAACCACTAGACGACGGTAATGTAATATCAGATAACAAATCATCTGTCACCTTGTTATAATAATCCGCATTGATGCGAATTCGTCCATTAAAAAATTCCAGTTCAGTTCCAATATTCAACTGTTTAGTTTTCTGCCAACCCAAATCATTATTCCCCATCGCTCTCAAATAAACTCCGTACCAACCTTGATAGCTTGAACCTCCATAATCTTTAAAAGTCGTCATTGCCTGATAAGAATCAAAAGCTTGGGAACCGGAAGTTCCATAAGAAAGTTTTAATCGGGCTACATTTAATAATTGGCTACCAGCCATAAACGCCTCCTGGTGTAAGTTCCACCCGATTCCAACAGACCAAAATGGAGCATAACGATTATCACTTCCAAATTTGGACGAACCTTCTATTTTGAATGAGGCATCTATAAAATACCGACGGTCATAAGTATAGTTCGCGTTAGCAATTCCCCCCATTCGTCTGGAAAAACCTTCTTTACTTTTTGGATGGCCATCTTTCTCGTATTTACTTGCCATCCCCAAGAAATCCATATTAATATTAGAAATGCCCTCTGCCAGTATTGTGAAAAACTCGTTCTTTTCCTGAGCAAAATTATATCCCAACCCTACATATAACTGATGCTTATCCGCAAAATTTTTAGAATAATTCAACGTAAAATCTGCCTCATAATTAAAAGTTTCACCAGTCCCATAGGAATAAGTCCCCTTACGATCATAATCATCTTCCGAATACTTATCAAAATCAGTGTGCTTTGCTGACTTATATACATCCTCACGATCATTTTTAGAAGTAATACCTAAACGTCCACGGACAAACAATTCCGGCAAAATATGCCACTCGACAGCAAAATTATTTTGAATCTGTGTATACCTGCTTTCATTTTTACTGGGCAATTGGGCATTATATAGTGGATTATATACGAAATTTGTAGTTAAAATACTCAAATAATAATAATCCTCCAAGACTTTAACAATATTACCCTCTTCATCATAAGGTGTCCAATAAGAATTAATCTTTGCAAAATCATTAAACGTCCCGTAAGGAGAATTATACGAACGATTAGAAGATACCTGCAAATCATTCTGGAATGTCAAATTCTTATATTTATACGAAAGAAATACATTCCCGTTAAATGTTCTCCGGTTAGATCCTTTCATTGCCCCGGCAATATCATTATAAGACAAACCAACCGAATAACGATAAATTTCATCACCACCTTCAAAACGTAAACTATGTTTATGTCCGACACCTGTTCTCACAGGATATTTCAACCAGTAAGTATTTACTCCCCGCTCCGCATCTATTTTACGCCGGTTATACAAATCCATCATCTCCTGTGTTTGATTGGCATTCGTATTTTCATACAATCCTGCAGCCCATTCGTATTCAAGCTTTTCCCGTGCATTCAGCAAGTCATAAGATGTTAAATCAGGAGCCTCAATATTTAAACTACCTTTATAAGTCACCCGGATACGTCCCGCCTCTGGCTTTTTAGTAACGATAACCACAACACCATTTGCTCCGCGAGTCCCATACATCGCCGTGGCACTGGCATCTTTCAAAAGAGTGATACTCTCCACCTGATTCTCATCCAAGTCCATCATTCGTTCCAACGTGATCTCGAAACCATCCATGATAAACAAGGGCTGGTTGGCCTTTTGCGTACTTCTGGAATCTTCCTGCAAATCTTTTACACCAACCCCCAGACTGGAAGAACCCCGAATCGTGATATCGGGTAATTTATTCGGGTCCGAGCCAATATCAATGTTATCCGCTATATTAAAACTCGGGTCAATATTCCGGATAGAAGACACTAGATTCCGATTCCCAACCCGTTGAAGATCTTTCGCTGTAATCGTGGTCACCGCTCCCGTGTAACTCTCTTTCGCTTTCGTGAAAATACCGGTAACAACCACCTCATCCACTTCGGTCACATCCTCTTTCAGAACGATCGTAATCGGTTTATCATTTTTCACCTGAAATTCTTGAGTCTTGTAACCCACGAAGGAAAAAATTAAAACCACCGTATCCTGTCTCGGAAAATCGAACTTAAATTTTCCATCAATATCCGTTACGAATCCCAGTTGTGTGTTCTTAATCCGAATCGTTACCCCAGGTAAAGCCTCCCCCTTCACGTCCTTCACGATACCGGTAACTGACATCTTTTGAGGTGCTTTCTGTTTTGTCGTATCTACAGCTATACCCCGTTGGATCACGATCGTGTGATTGTTCATCAACCGATAACTCAAATTTGTTCCCTGTAAACATTTATCCAACACGACCTTAATATCCGTATCCCGGAAATTCAGATTTAAACCACCAACTTCGGCAATATGCCGATCTTCATAAAGAAAAGTGTATTCCGTATTTTTTTCCAACAAACGGATCACACTCTCAAACGAAGCGTCTTTCACTTGCAATGTCACTTTAACCTCCTGACTATACACAGCAGCCGTCAACTGCATAGCAGACATGCATAAGAATAGGACGATAAACCTCATAATCAACCATGTTTTTAATAACCTTCTTTTAGGAAGAAGATGTACAATTCGCTTTTTTTTCATACATTTGTATTTTAAGTAAAACAATGCCAGTCACACTGGTACTAAAGGTGGAATAGTGCAAGTATTCCATCTTTTTCTTTTTATCTTTTGGTTACATAGATTTCATTATTCTTTATTCTAAACTTCACGCTCCCGGTAGCCTCCAGCATTTCTGCCAGCTTACTAAAATCATCATATCGCTCCACGTTACCGGAAAAACTAACCTTTTTACACCACTCGTCTTCAAAGGTTACTTTCAAGTCATACCACCTTTCGACAATCTCCATTATATTCTCCAAACATTGTTTCCGGAACACGAAATTGCCATCTTTCCAAGCCGTGTAAAGAGTAACATCCACTTGTTCTTTTCTTAACGCCCCTTGTAAGTCAATAATCCCCTGTTCATTCGGTAATAATTCCATGCACTTATGATCGTGGGTTGTCAGTAACACCTTTCCTGTTACCAGTGTAGTAAATTGACATTTTTCATCCTCATAAGAACGAACATTAAATTCGGTTCCCAACACCCTAACTTCATTCCCGTTCATTACCACGATAAAAGGCTTTGTCGTATCTCGCTGTACCTCGAAATAAGCCTCTCCAGACAAATACACTCGTCTTTCTTTTCCGACAAAACGTACCGGATACTTTAACTCAGTCTCCGAATTCATATAAACCAATGTCCCATCTTGTAATCTCACCTTAAATTCACCTCCACGAGGCACACGCATAATATTATAAGCCAAATCACCTTCTTCTTTATTCCCCAAATAAGATACCCCATTCCCATCCTTCACGATATTCACACCCTCTTCGCTTACTAACGAGTCTATCGTTTCCGTACCCAAAACTACTTTATGCCCATCTGCCAGTACCAATTCCGCTTTCGTTACCCCCGGACTAATTTTTACCATCTCTGCAACCGGATGAATTTCTTCTTTACCCCTGATCAGATAAAAACCAACTCCGACCATGAATAAAGGCAACACAATAGTAGCCACATACTTCATACACCGCCTCAGAATAGGATGCCTATACTTTTTCGTGTTCCTATCTACCCGTTCCCAAGCCGCACGTTTATTTAATTTTCGAATGATCCTCTGCCGTTCCTCCCGATTCACCCGCCCCTGCACACGATGATATATTTCTCTATTTTCAGAACTTTCCTCTAACCATTTATTCAACATAATCTTCTCTTCCCGAGAAATACATCCCTGTAAATCTTTCACTATCAACCGAGAAACCTCTATGCCTTTTTCTAAATTTTCCATCTTCCAAATTTTTGATACGATCAAAAAAGGATCGTTTAATGACATTGAAAAATGGGAATGAAGAATAAATACTAATAAACTGATAATTAGAATAAACGATTTTTCACACACAAAAAAAAGAGTCAAAAAGACTCCTAATTATAAACGCATTAAACGATCGTTTATTCTAATACAATTCACAACAAGAATAGGGTGAAACTGAATTCAAATTTTATTGATTATTTTATAACACATCCAAGAGCATTTACTACAAAATCACCTTCTAAAAGCCAAGTTCCAAACAAATTTAAACAATTCTTTTTACTATCACCACAATTTGAATAACCAATATCCAGTATTTTTTATCCATTCTCAACAAGATTCAAACAAATTCAAAACCATTGGGTGACAAATGATGCTAAAGAATAAAATCCCAACGAGAACCTAAAGTAAACCGTAGGAAATCCTAGAGTAATAATACCCCTTATTCGAAGAACATTCGAAGCACCCCCAGAGCTTCACCATTTCCCAATGTCCGAGCAACGTCAAATCTTCGAATAAGCTCTGGAAGAGTGAGATTATTAGGGTAGCATTATCTCTTTATTAAGGTTGAATTAGAGTATAACGTGTTGAGTCTATTTTCATTTTTCACCCAAAATCCGCTCTGAATTGTATTAGTAGTAAATGCAGTTGCATTTTATTGAATTATTATTCCACTAAAATCAAAGAATCATGAAAAAAAGATTTTTTATCCAGACAGGTTTAACAACCATGTTGTTTTTCCTTTTTTTGAATCTATTCGGGAATCCTTTGTTTCCCAATCTTTCACGAAATCCCAATGTTGGAGATCTTGCCCACAATTGGGTCACTTTACCTAATGGAGTCATTCCAGACTGGGGGACATATACACGATTTGAACAAACAGGAAATTTGTCATTTGAATGGGTCATTTATCATTGTCCCAATGATTACGTTTTCAACTGCAACACAGCATCTTGTGTTCCTCCAGCTAGTGCTTGTAAATGTTATGGTTATATACATTGACAGCCGTTTTATTATTTTCAGTGCAATTGTTTTTATTGCACTGAAAATACTCCAACGATTAAATTCATCTTGTCCTAACAAATTCCTTTACCCATGAACTCACATCAACTTTGGCTAATCACCCGGTACTCTTTCACGGAAATATGGAGAAATCGGACATTCGAGATAGCGTTTCTGATCCTCATTCCCTTGATCATCGCATATCAACTATCCTTTCAAAGCAACATATTCAATATCCCTGTTGAATACACCCTTGTTTTGTCGTCCTTTATCCCGACTCAAAATGCCTACCTGTTCAACCTCCTTCAAGTATTTCCCCTAGCCACCATGGGATTCTGGGTTCATAAACAGAAAAAAAACAACACGCTGGAAGCTCTATTCGTCCACCCTCAAGGGAACGGAACATATTCCGCTGGATCCACCATCGGAATCATCGGGGCATTTATGCTTATGGGTATCCTCTCTCTCGCCATTGCCGGGTTAATCAACTTTTTCGCCTCCCCCACGGGATTCCGTCCACTAATCTACTTATTCTATTTGATAACACTATTCCTACCCACCATCATCTTTATCGTGGGCATGACCTCTTTCCTTTCTGCTCGCTGTTTTAAAAACAGTGCTGTCACAACTCTTTTTATGCTCGTCTACTTGGGTGTGGATATCCTCTACCTGTCAAAACTCTATCACGGGATTCTCGATCCGTTAGGGATTCTACTTCCCTATACTTTTTCCGATTTCACGGGAATGGCAGACCTAGCGGGATTTCTTCTCCACCGGATGACTTTTTTCCTCGTTGGTATAGGACTTGCCACTCTAGCCGCAAGCGGTTTCCCACGCATCCCCAACAAGGTTAACGGGCGACAACTGGCTGGGATCACGGGATTCCTTGTTCTACTGGCAGGAATTCTATCAGGATATACCGGGTATAATCGTCACAAACAAATGGAATATCGTCAGACCCTCTATAAATCCGTATACAACAAATATGCACAAAATAACAAGATAAACGTCACAACTCACGAAATTCGGTTTGCTTATCGAGAAAAACAAGCACAAATGGAAAGCCGGATCACGCTCAAGAACTCCACCACCGACCCTTGCTCAGAGATTATTCTATATCTCAACCCTTCGCTGGAAGTAACAAGTATTCAAGAACACGACAAACCCATCTCTTTTACCAGGGATGCCCAAGTCATTATTATCCCGTACCCCATTTTCCCTGGAAAGGACATCACTTTAGACATCTATTACCGGGGAACAATCGACGAAAGTATTTGCTACCTCAATATCCCCGAAAAACAAAAAGAATTTGACATCGACAACCGGCACTACCTCTCGTGTAGATTCGGACACCGATATGCTTTCCTTGAAAAAAACTATACGCTACTCACGCCGGAATGCTTGTGGTACCCGGTCTCTTCACCCCCGATGAATCCCTCCTGCCCTTATAATACCCCATATGATTTTACCCGCTACATGCTAACTGTAGATCATCCCACCCGACTTACCGCCATTTCACAAGGCTCCAGCCAAAAAACGGAATCGGGAACCCGCTTCGAAAACGAACATCCCCAAAGAAACATCTCCCTGTGTATCGGGAAATACGGGAAACGGGAAATAAACGTGGACGGCATCACTTACGAGCTATACATGGCCCCGGATAATTTCGAAACACTTACACCTGTTGAACAGAAATTAGATTCCTTACCCGCAGAAATCAGAGATATGAAAGAAATCATTGAATATGAAAGGAAGTCTTCCTATCCTTTTAGTCGTCTCCGCTTGGTAGAGACTCCCGTTACTTTCACGTCCCACTACCACCCGGCTACAGGAGGAAGCGAAATGGTTCAACCCGAAGTTCTTCTGTTACCGGAAAAAGGTATCGGTATATTAAACGGGAGGATTAGGCCTTTCACGAGGTCCCAGTTACGTTTCGATACTTTCAAAAGATCCCCTTTTAAATCTATCATCCATTGGAGATTAAACAATGAGCACGTCATAACAAGCCGGGAGGCAGGTACTCTTTCCCATTTAAAATTAAGTGTCTCATGGCATTACGATCAAACTTACAATATATTCGACTTCAATCCACTCTTCTTTAATCATATTAATCACATCCATTCCTCTAAATACCCAACAATAAATGGAATCTTAAACCAACTCGTAAAAAGACCGTGGGAAAACCGAGATCCCATGAATCAAGCTTCGGAATCTCACCAAGAGGCACTAAATTACTTAAACGGGAAAAGTTACCGGGAAGCTCTTGCCGACAACACGCTTTCCTTTAATGTTATAAACCAAATTAACGAGCTAAAAGCCAACGACCTGCTCATGCAAATCATCCTCCGGGGTGTTCCTGTCTCGGATTTTCATCAATTCGTGCAGGATTTCATGAAACAAAAACAATTTCAACAAACAAACTTTCAAACTTTTGACAACGCTTTCCTTGAAAAATTCGGGTGGCAGTTATCTGAAATTTTCCCGATGTATTTCGACCAAAGAGAACTTCCCGCTTTTAGAGTCAAAAATTTTCGAAAAAAAGGAATTTTATCTTCATCTGGAGAAGATACAGGTCTCTGGACTCCTCACTCGAAATTCAATATCGAATTCGATGTTCTGAACGAGAGTGACGTGAACGGGGTCATCTCACTATATTTGCATTGTATAATATTTCCCAAAAAAGGAGAGGATCCTACCGTTGACAGAGTCATTTACACCCCGAGATCGTTCGCCGTGAAAGCACGAGAAGCTAAAAAAATAATATTTATATACGAAGGTATTCCCAACTCACAAAGTATTCATACCGGCCTCTCGAAAAATCGTCCCAACATGTTTGAAATTTATGATGAAATTTTTCGCCGTGAAAAGAAGCCTGAATATACTACGGATTCAATAGCTCGGGAAGAGCCTCTTCCCCTTGATATATTCTTCCCTCCTACCAATGAAATCATCGTTGACAACGAGGATTCCGGCTTTCACATTATTGATCCTCCTGCCTCTTGGTTAAGTCGTATCCTCGGTATTGAAAACAAACACCATCATGGTAGCTTCTTCGATGCTGTATCTCATTGGGAGTCTCAAATATCCACCGATTATTTCGGAGGGTATAGTTTGAGTTGTATCGGGAAAGCAACAGGCAAGGGAAAAGCCTCCTTAACATGGACTACCCCTATCGATAAAAAAGGGAAATACAAGATTTACGCTTACATCCCGAACAACTCTTACCGGGAAGAAGTCAGGAGGACAAGGTGGAGCAATGACCCGATTCGAGACATTTTATATTACTACACCATATCTTACAAAGGAGGTAAAAAAGATATTAAAACATACGCACCGGAAGAATCCAAATGGGTATTCCTTGGAGAATTTAAACTCCCCGAAGGAGAATGCTCGGTCACCCTGTATGACATCGGGTTACCCGGTCAATGTGTCGTGGGAGATGCTATAAAATGGGTTTACCAAAAACCGTAAACTACTTACCAACCACTTGATTCAATAGTAGGAGTAACATCGTTACTTCTGCTATTTTTTGTTTTAACTTCTTATAAGCGATTTTTTTCTGCGTTTTCACCGTGTTCTCCGAAACTCCCAACAACCGGGCGATCTCCTCGTTATCTTTCCCCAGCATGGCAAGCCGGAAAATCTCTCTACATTTCGGGGGAAGCTCAAACTCCGTCTCCGCAAGAATTCGTTCCACCTCTTCCTCGATCACGTAATTTATAAAGCACACCTGCGATTCGATCTCTTGCAACCCCTTGGCGAGATATTCGTTCTTCACCCGTTCATGCTTCAAATAATTCAATGCATTATTCCGACTTACCTGATAAAGAAAAGATTTCACGTGTGCTTCCGATTCCATCTCATCCCGGCTATTCCATAAAGAGATAAACGCTTCTTGAACACAATCCTCACAAACCGACAAATCATCAACAAAACGATGTGTGAACAGACACAAACTATGATAAAACGTATCAAAGATATGCTGATATACCTTTCTATCGCCAACAGTTAATCCCTGAATTTTCATCGAAGTTTGTTCTTGCATATATTAACGCTTTACCTGTTTTCCCCGCTCATTAAGTTAAACAAAGATAGAATTTGAAAACGTAAAAACAAAATAGTTTATTTTATTATATTTCATACAAACTTAAAATTAAAGATATTCCGCTTCATATAACACAAGCGGAATACCTTAACCAAGCAACATAACGTTACTATTCGATTACCCCTCCATATTTTTAGATAAATATTCTTTCAACGATTCATTTTCTATATTAGCCAGCAAAAGGTTCACAAGTTCCTGAAACTTATTTTTCTCTTTCATTTCCGAGTTCAAGTACTTTAAAACAGGAAACGCAATATTCATCGCTTCATCATCATGAAATAATTTAAATCCTTTTTTGCAACTTGCATACAATCCCTTCACGTCTTTTTCCATATATGCCTCGGTTATTTTCATACAAGCCAACAACTCTTTCTTCTTTTCCAATTTGTAAGGTTCGATCTCTTTTTTCATATAAACCACATCCTCCACCTTGCTCTTTTTATCATATCCTTTCAATATATAACTCAATCGATTATAATAGATCGAATACAATTTATTGTCAATTTTCTCTTTACCCAAGGATTGTATGAACGCCTCCCGATGATCTATCAGATATTTAAAGTTATCCGATTTTTGGCTTGTCAAGGTTGGATTCTCAAAAATAAACCAGTAATTACTATCCACCTTTTCTGATTCCCCCAGCAAACCTAACAGGACACCACTAACTTCTTTCGCTTTATCTTCTTCATATATAGACAACAATGACTTCACGTATCTCGTTAGGAAATCCTTGTCCCGATTTCCCTCATCATACAATTTATCCAGATACCCCGTGGAATGCTCTTCTTCCATGCCTTCCCGTACTCGTTTCAAAAAAGCATCTGCCTCTCCGGAACCGAGCATTTTGTGATACACGCTACCATCCGGACGCAAAATCAAGAATGTCGGGAAAGCCCGTATTCCATAACGTTTTACTAATTCTGGACCTTCGCCCTTCTCCATATCAATCTTCAAACATACAAAATTCGGATTAAAGTAGTCTCCCACAGCCTCTTGCGGAAACACGTTCGATGTCATGTATTTACATGGACCACACCAAGTTGTATAACAATCCACGAATACCATTTTCCCTTGAGTTTTCGCCTGCTCTAAAGCCTCTTTCAACGAGACTGATTTAAAATCAACTCCTTGCGAAAACAATTGAAAACAAGCAAACACCCCGGCTAATAAACATACAATTTTTTTCATACGATACTTTTTAATCAGAAAATACAGGGGGTGTCCTACATTAATTCGTCCGAACATCCCCTGTTCATTAAAGAGCCTAATTCTTTATCCTAATCCCGTCAAGGCAAAAATACGGGGGAGTTCTCATTCTACCGGTACCCTCTTCAACATCCGATGAAGCAACATGGAACACGACTTTTGAAACAACGCCTAATGAACTCAAATCTACTTTATACCAGTCGTTGATTACCAAACTCCAATCCGGATGGTTCGGGTCGCCCTTCCGGGTACACAAATAGAATTCCACCTCTCCGGTTTTCGTGTCTCCGTTATATCCCGTTACGATCAACTTATAATAATCCTTATCCTCGTTCACCATCTTCTTGACTCCTCCCGGTACATTCGTGTACCACACGCCTTTTTTATTGGCACTACCCGGAATATTCGGATTAGCCACGGGTTCTTCTTCCGTCCCGTATTGATCCCCGTATACCAGAGCCAGATACACGTATGTTGTATTCGCCACCAAGATATGCTCTACCACCGCCGGAGATTCCAAGGTAAAATAAGCATCATCCCCTTCCACTCTTCCCACGGCATAAATTTCATTCGCATTCGGGAAACGAGTGTAAACACTGTAAATATTGGAATCCAACGCTTCTTGCGTGGCAGTCCACGTGAAAGAACGATTATTCCGGTTGGAATAAGCAAACCCTGCATACGTCCCCTCACTATTTTTCTTTGTATTAAAAGTCACGGAATTTTTATGCGCAGCCTTTGAGGTAAAACCCCCATCGGGGATCATGTGTGTAAACCGCTCCAATGACAGTTCGTTTAATGTCACGTCATTGGGTACAGGCGCAAGCACGTCTTTATCATCAGAACATGCAGCCAATCCTACAATAAGGATAAATATAAAACACCATTTTCTCATAAATCTCTTTTTTATTGTTTATCGGACATCTGGATTAATTACCAAGTTCAGGATTCTGAACTGCTGACGGATTTTTAAGCCGTTCATTTTCCGGGATCGGCCAACAATATTGGTTCTCCGTGAAATTCACGTCCGGTTTCAACGTGTATATCCAAGGTTTATTCTGAGCTGCACTGGCATCCGTGTCATTTATAAATCGCAATGCGGCAAAATACTCGCTTCCGTTTTCCAAGAACTGTTCTACCCAAATCTCCCGGAATATGGCTCTCAAAAGTGCCTGTTTGTTACTGGGAGATAGAGCCGGTAATACCGGATTCGTGCGACATGCCCGCATATCATTCAATGGTTTCAAGGCATCCTCTAAAGAATAGTCATCCAAACGGGCTTTCAACTCTGCCTCCATCAAATACAATTCAGCGTAACGGAAATAATAAGTAGCGTAAAGAGCATCTTTTGTATCATACCTTCCTCCATGATACAATTTCACGGGAGCAAAAACTTTTTTTGTATCCCAAGTCTCCGGGGCTCTGGCTGAATCCATCACCACTTCATAACGAGGATCTTCTTTCAACCATCCGGTAGCAATATCCGAATAAGTATTATTGTAGCCTATATTATACGAATAATCAAACTCGTAAGTGGTCGTGCTGGCAAAATCTCCCAAGTATCTTGCCCACAAAACCTCCTTGGAATCCCATCCGGCTTCATACATGGCAGCTATATCCGACTCCATCTGCCAAGCGGAAGGCGCATCCCGTTTCACGGTTTCAACCAACGTCAAAGCATCTTTCAGATCTTGGGTATTCCCCCTCATCACACCCCGGTAAAGCAATATTTTCGCTTTCATCACCTGTGCCATTTGACGGGATAAATAACGGGACGTCGTGAAATCCGGCATATTGGCAATAGCATCATCCAAATCCTCAAATATCTTCGTGTAAGACTCACCCACACTTATACGAGGAACCTGCAAATTACTCAAATTAGCCATCTTATCCCGATACAGAATTCCATAAGCCGAATCATCCGCATCCCACCATCTTCCAAACAGCCAGAATAAATTCGTGTAAGCCCAGCCCCGCATACACCGGGCTTCCGCAATCATCTCCTGTTTACGTTCCGGCGTCGGGAATTTATTCTCTGCCAAATTTGAAATAGCCTCTATTGCTGCATTAGCCGAATTGACCAACGTGTAATAAGCCTTCCACGTTCCGTTCATATCATTGGAACCCTCTTTATACGACATATTAAAATGAGTCGTGTAAGATGAGTAGAATCCACCCTGTGAAGACAACCTGCACCAAGTTGCACCACCGAAGTCTGAACCGGCAGCCACGATAGAATACATCCCGTTAAGAATATTCTTCGCCCCGCTATAATCCGTCACGGCATTATCCAATGTCAAATTATGCTTGGGAACCTGATCCAAAAAATCTTCACATGAAGTAAAGAAAATAATTCCCAACAACATGATATAATAACTTAATTTCTTCATCATATCCTATTTTAAAGTTATTTTTATTCCCACATTATAGGTTCTGGCAGACGGGTAACTGCTATAATCAATACCCATATTATAAAAAGCACTGTAAGATGTACTGAAGTTTCCTTGCGGGTCCATACCCGGATATTTCGTCCAAGTAAACAGATTCGTGGCCTGGAATGTCAAATCTATCGCATCCACGATACTGGAACCGAACAATCGCTTCGGTAAACGATAACTGATATTCAAAGCGGATAACCTTAGGAACGAAGCATCATGCACATACCGATCCGTGATGATAGAATTAGATCCCCAACCATAATACATGGCTCTCGGGTAGCCCCTATCCACACCCGGATTCATCGTCCATGATTTCAGTGTATTTTTTGACGTGTTATACACGTTCATATCTCCGGCACTACTCTTTTCTTCATCGTAAAAACGATCCGCCCCAACGGAATAAGTAAATGTCGCATTTACCATCAATCCCTTCCAATAAAGCGTTGTCCCGAATCCCCCGAAAAAGTCCGGATTAGCATTACCGATTTCCGTACGGTCACCATCTGCCGTAATCTGTCCGTCCCCGTCCAGATCCATGATATACAAGTCACCCGGACGCTCGTAATTATTTTCATCCCGATAATACTGTTGTTGTCCGGTTTCCGGATTAATCGTTTTCAGAGCAACCAATTCCTCGTTCGTACGGATCAAACGTCCCCCGTATTTGTACCCGTACAAAATTCCAGTCTTTCCTCCCACATCAATCTTGAAATACTGATAAGCACCCCCTCCGAAGTATTCATCCTCACTATTCAATTTCTCCAATGTCGTGATATTTCTTGCCACGTTAAAATCAAAATCCCAAGTCAAATCTTTTTGGGTATTCTTAATTATATCCACCTTGACATCAAACTCGAATCCTTTATTTTTCAAAGAACCGATATTCTGTGTTACTGATGAGAAAGAAGAAGAGTAAGGAACCGGATCACTATATAACAAATTATCTACTTTTTTCTGGTAATACCCGATAGATCCCCGGATACGATCATCCCAAAAACCGTAATCCAAACCGATTTCTTTTTGAACCTGCGATTCCCACTGCAAGATATCATTCCCAAGCGAAGAAGGCTTGATTCCCGGAGCACCATTATAAGTTGCCGATCCCATCAACGTACGCCAGTCATAATTACCCAAATTTTGCGAACCGGTCTTTCCGATAGATGCCCTTAATTTTAAATAAGAAACAATATGGGAATAATCTTTCAAAAAGTTTTCCTCGGAGATAATCCAGGCTAAAGCTCCCGACGGGAAATATCCCCAACGTTTATCCGGCCCAAACTTAGAGGAACCGTCTGCACGGAAAGTAAACGTCGCCAAATAACGGTTCTTGAATTTATACTCCAAACGGGCAAACGTCGAAACCAACGTGTTGGAATTATAACTTGAAGCAATTGAATTTTTAGTCGCAGCACTTCCCAAATTTGTCAAGACCTCGTCATCCGGGAAATTCGATCCGGAGGCAGACAAACCGTCATACTCGTATTTTTCTATCGAGAAACCCAACAAACCTACCAGATTATGATCTCCCAATGTTTTAAGATAAGTCAACGTATTATCCCAAACGTATGTATAATTTTCATTCTTGGCAACCGAGGAAGAACTAGTTCCGTCATCATAATATTTCCGCTTATACGTCAATGTTTTATTAATACCGTATTTCAATGTCCCGTTTGTCCGCAAAGTCAGTCCGGGAATTATATCCCATTCCAAACCTAACGATCCCGTAAAATCTTTTCCCTTTCCTTCATCCGTATTCTTCAAGGTGAAAAGAGGATTCTCCACGTAATAACTGATCATGTTTATCGAACCATCTTCCAAGTAAGCCGGATAATCCGGACGCATATCCAGAATAGTACTGATCATATCATCCTTGTCATTCGTCACCCGGGAAGTCGCACGTAATCCGAGTTTAAAACGAATTACCTCCCGAATCGACGCATCAAAATTAAAGCTACCACCTAGCAATTTTGAACTACCACCTTTCACGATCCCCTTCTGATCTTTATAAAAGAAAGAGGCACTATAAGAAGATTCTTTCGATCCTCCGCGGATACCCAAACTATACTCTTGTGTTGCAGCGTTATGCGTCATTAAATCCCACCAATCTGTATCGCCGTCATAATAAGCATCTTTCAAGAAAAAATCATCCGTTAGCGTTTCCAAATCAAACTGACTATGATTGGTACTGGCATTAAATTTTGTCTCGTCAATATATTTACGGGTAAAATAATCCAAACTACCTCTAGTGAAGAAACTGGCACGAACGGCAGCTTTAGACAAAGCAATATACTCTTCGGCATTCAATACACCGAAATCATTCGCATTCATCGTTTGAATCCCGTAACGGGCAGAGAACTCCAACGTCGGTTTCATTCCTTTTTTACCCCGCTTTGTAGTCACGAGGACCACCCCGTTAGCGGCTCTTGAACCGTATATAGCCGTGGCAGAAGCATCTTTAAGAATATCTATTGTCTCGACATCGGTCAAATTCAGATTATACAACGTGTTGGAAATATTCCCCGATGTTCCGGCAGAATATTCCGGCACCCCGTCAATCACCCACAACGGTTGCGAATCTCCCGACAAAGACGACGATCCCCGGATTATCACGGACACCGGAGAAGTCGGGGAGGCCGAACTGATCATCACGTTTACACCCGGGGCCCGTCCCTGCAGCATCGACTGGATAGAAGCGCCCATCGGAGCTGTCTCGATCTCCTTTTTCCCCAAACGGGAAACAGCCCCTGTCATGTCTTTTGCTTTCGTGGTTCCGTAACCGACGGCCACAACTTCATCCAGACGATTGATTTCTTCCTCCAAGATCACGTTAATAACGGTTTTATTTCCAACTACCACGTATTTCGTTTGCATCCCGATAAAAGAAAAACGCAGACGCACGTTATTCATCTCCGGGTAAGTCAACACGTAATTCCCGTCAATATCTGTCACCACTCCGATCGTGGTACTATCAATCAACACGGAAACCCCAGGCATGGGAAGTCCTCCTTTATCCGTCACCCGTCCTTTTACCTGTTTCTCTTTCTTCACGTCCTGTTGCACGGGTTGTTTTTCTCCTAACGGAACAATCACCACATTCATTCCCACCATGTTAAACGTCAACCCCGATCCTTTCAGACATTCCGTCATCACGTCCCGGATATCCGTGTCCTTGAAATCCAGTGTCAGATCACGCACGGCTTCCACCTGACTATTCTGGTAAACAAACCTAAAATCCGTAGATTTCTCCAACATATCCATCACTTTCTCAAGCGATGCTTTCTCGACTCTTAAAGAAACCTTGGCATATTGCCCGAACACCGAAGCCGAAACCGGCACAACACTTAGAAGTAGAAAAAATGCTAGCAATCTCATTGTTAACAACATTTTTAACAGCCATCTTATCCGAAGATGGACACAACTACCTGTTTTTTTCATACATTTGTAAAGTTTTAAAGTATAACAATTCCGGTTCAACCGGATTCAGAGGACGAGGTAGTACTAATACCTTGTCCTTTTTTATTTGCATCTCACGAAAATATTTTTCCCTTTTACCTCAAAATCCGTATCTCCCGTCATTCGTAAAAGATAAAGAATCTCCTCAAAGCGCTCGAATCGTTTGATATTTCCCGTAAACTCGACTTCTTTCCGTGATACATCTTCATAAAAAACATTCACGTCATACCAACGGGCTAAAGTGTTCAACACCTCCTCCAACCGCTGTTTACGAAATACAAAATTCCCATCTTTCCAAGCCGTGTATAAATTAACATCCACGCTTTTCCTGATCAACTTCCCCTTACTCGTGAGAATTGCCTGTTCACCGGGAGAGAGTTCCAAACTCTCATCTTTCCCTGAAATAAACTTGACCTTTCCCGAAACAAGCGTGGTCATTTGTTTATCCTCATCCGGGTAAAATCGAGCATTAAACTCTGTTCCGAGTACCTCTATCCGGTTCCCTCCCATCTCCACGCTAAAAGGCCTGTTCTCATCTCGCTTTACCTTAAAATAAGCCTCTCCTTCAAGAAAAACCCTACGCTCGGACTCTCCAAACTTCACAGGATAACGAAATTTTGTCTCCGAATTAAAATACACTTCCGTTCCATCTTCCAACACGAGAGGAAATTCTCCTCCTCTTGGAACTCTCAACTCGTGATATGCTATTTCCCCATCCGCATCTTTACTCTCATAACGAATCCCTTCATTCTCCTTCCTAATCGTCACTCCATCCTGATTCGATAATATCGAATTTCCCTCTTTCCCGTCAAGAGACAGATGTTGTCCATTTGCCAAAATTAACTCGGCTTTTATACTACCCGGATTAATTCCGGCCTCTGAATGCAAAGACATTTTCCGAGAAGATTTTTCCGGAAGTAAATACATCACGAAGAAAATACTGGAAATAACAAACACAACAGCAGCAGCACATCGGATACCATACGTGATCCACAACCTCTTTCCCCCGGTTGCCCGGTCCACTCGTTGCCAAGCGGATTTTTTATGCAACTTCTTGATTATCCGATCTCGCTGCCTAGTATCTTTCTGATGGTGAATCTTTTCGAACAATTGTCTATTATCTTCCCTCTCGTCCAACCATTGCTCCAAAGTTAACCGTTCTTCCTCGGAAAGCTCTCCACGCAAATCCTTTACGATCAAATAAGGTATATGCAAATAATACGTTAAATCTCTCATTATTCCTTCGATTAATAAGAGAATAAAATGGAAGCTAATAAAAGAAATGGGATATCGTTATTTTACTGACAACAAGAGATATGCTCAATTTAGAAAAAGATTATTTATCTTTAAATAAAAATATTATTAAAGGAACGTTTATTTACACTTTTAACTCGTTACCCTCGCTCTTAATTTACAGCTTTCTTCACAAATATCAAGAGCAAATCTACACTTATTACAATTCACCCTCTTGTCTGGGTGAAAGACAAAATTAAAAAATTATTCTCCTATTCGAACCCACTTCACTGCATCTGCAAAAACACGCTGGCCTTCAACGCCTTTATCCGACAACTCTAACTTTGCTTCTCCCTTATTAAAACGGAAACTTCCTAAAGAAAGCCATTTCACGTTCCGAGAGCCGAGATTAGTTTTTCATATTTTTTCTTCTCTTGGTCTCTATAGAATTATCTCCCACCGAGAACTACATTTATACTAAACAATCCACTCCTACATCCGGGTGAAAAAGGGACAAAAAAAGAGGTATTTCTTTCGAAACACCCCTAACTTAAAGCCTAAAACCGTGTATCATTCACTCCTCCAATTATCGTATCAATAAAACATACCGTCTCTCCAAAAAGCAACCATTACATTCCTTTCAATTCTTCAAGAATCTTTTCAAACCTTGGATTAGAAGGTTTCGGCAATTTCAGATCCACGATTCGTCCTTTCTTATCCAACAATATTAACCGGGGAATTGCTCCTACTCGAAAAGCAATCATTGAAGACTCATCACCACCAATCCACCACTGAAAACCTTCCATCTTTCCCCACCACAATTCATTCCGCCAACGTTGTTCTTCTGTGTCACAGGAAAGACTTACAAACGCTATTTTCTTCCCCTTATATCGTTCAGCCAATTTCCTCAGAATGGGAAATTCTTGCTTGCAAGGATAACACCACGATGCCCAAACATCAATCACCACGTATTTCCCCCTAAATTGTTTTAATGACACTTTTTGATTGGACGTATCTCGAAAAATAAAATTCGGAACCCGATCCCCTACTTTCAATTCTGTCGTATCCCGTACTGGCACTAGTTCCGCCTTCATTTGTGCAAATCCTATTAACGGGCATATCATTAAAAAAATAAACAAACATTTTTTCATACCAACCTCCATGTTAAACTTTCTTGTCGAAACAATGAAATAACCAATACATATTATAAAAAAGAATGCTCACACCCCTCACAAGTTAGATATCGTTACTACATTTTCAATCTCTCCACGTCTATCAAAGTCTAACTTACAATCATCACTCGCTCTTACAGACACTTTTACAACCTTCATTTCTCAAAAAAATATTCCACTCTTTAAAGAGTGGAATAAAAACACGCACCTTTATCTCAGAATCTCCTCTGTTCTCCCAGGCGAGGAATCGTAACATCCGCAAAACTTTTCAATGAATGTTTCAATGAAGTTAATTCCACTTTATCCGCCATTTTTCTGGTTAATACCGTTAATTCTTTTTTCTGTTTTTTATCCCATTTATACTGTAATTCCACAATCGGGGTAAAATACAAGTACGCAACTTTCTCATCCGCCATTTTTGGATATATATCATTACACAACTTCAACGTCTCCTCCGTATTCTCCGACTTTACGGCCTTGATCAAAGCGATGTACTCGAATAAATAATCCTGCCCCGTTAACTTGTAAGAATCCAACAATTTTTCGGCAGCCTCAACATCAGCCAAGGTCGCATTCTTATTCCGCCCGCGAATAATATCCTCCAACTGCGATTCAAACAAAGAAGCCAATTTTTTATCCACTTTCTCAACTCCCACTCCTTCACGAAATTTTTCTACCCGTTTCAGCAAGTAATTCATATTTCCGGAACCGATAGGAGACAACTCTGTATCTTCATAAATAAACCAATAAGGATCCGTGCATTTTTCTTCATCATCCAACGAGGCCAATACCTCTTGAGCTATCCCCTTGGCCTTTTCCACGTCACAAGACACTAGTAAAGCTTTAATATATTTCACCAAAAAATTCAAATCACGGTTTCCCGCAACATACTGAATCTCCAGATTCGAGGCCGCATTCTCGTCAAACCCGGCTTCAATCTTTTTAATAAACTCTTCCCCAGAAGCAGTTCCTCCAACGACCCGATGCACCAAACTCTGATCCGTTTTCAATATCAAAAAAGTCGGGTAAGCCGTAACATGGTATTTCCGCGCAATTTCCCGTCCCTCCCCTTTTTCCATATCCAACTTGATACAAACGAAACGTTCGTTCATATATTTTCCCACATCCTCCAAGGGAAGAATCTTTTCGGCCATCATTTTACATGGGCCACACCACACGGTATAACAATCAATGAAGACATATTTATTCTCGGCCTTTGCTTTCTCTATCGCTTTCTCAAAAGTCAAATCCTGAAAGTGCGTCTGCGCGAACACAGACTCTATTACGAACATACAAACAAATACGAATACTAATTTTTTCATACCCAATTATACTTGATATCATTAATAATTAGAAAACAAATAACGTCCTTTCCTTAAAGTCAACTCTCCTAATTCAAAATCAACGGTCGGTACTAATTGAAAATTCAACGCGACACTTCCCCTCGTCGCAGCATCGTACAAAATGACCACAGGTATATTCATGTAAACAGAATCCGCAGGCATAATCATATATTTTTGAATTTCAGGGTCATCAAAAGCAACATAATTCACCCCGGGAACTGCAGCAACATAATTACTATCCGCCTTATTAATACATGGTTCAAAACGAATCTGCCGATCTTTTTTCGATGGCATTCCAACAGCCTGCAATCGAAACCAAGCTGTATCTCGCAAACGTGTCGAATTTATATAAGGATAATTCAACGGGCTAGTTCTCCGATCATTCGTATCTTTATTTATTAAATTACTATAGTAAAACTGGATATAATCACCTTCTGCATAAAATTCCGGCCTCTCATAATGACAAGAAGCAATACCTAGACAAAAAACAAATATAACAATAAATAACCGTTTCATAACTTCTAATTTTTATTCTCCTAAATACTCTTTTTCCGGAATAGGCAATACATATTGTTCTTCGCCACATTCGCTTATCCCAAAAATCATATTTCTTACATATAAACGTTTATATGTGAAGAAATTTTGTCCTTCTCCTATCAATTCTCGTATCCACTCTTTGTATACTCGTTCCTGACGATCCGCTTCCGTGTAAGGCACGTATTCAATACCGCGAGCTGCACAAAATTCTTTATAAACCTCATTCGCTTCAGACAAAGGAGCTTTTTCCATAATCGTTAGATACATTTCAGATAAACGGATAATTGGAAAATTCTGTGCGGCCTTCGTTCCCGTGTAAAAACATCTATATTTTCTTAAAACATAGCCATAAACCATCAATCCTGTTCTTTCATAAGTCCACATTTTTTTATAACGGAAATCAGAAGTATTCCCATCAAACAAAGTCTGCACGAAAGAGGGTGAAGCATTCATAATCATTGCCCGCCCTGACATCCAACCTCCTTTACTATAATCATAAGTGTCACATTTTGTTCCACAAAGATGTTCACTGTAACAAGTTCCGTCTACCCACGAATTATCCGGAAAATCATCAACTTCATTTGTTAAACGAAACTTTTTGGTTTCATCGGGATTCGTGGCATCTTTCACCAGTCGAGCATACCGCAAGGCCTCGTCTGTATTCCCATACCATAAATGTACTCTTGCTTGTAAACCCAAAACACCATAATAATTCATCCGGCTCTTCCGATAAGGCCATACACTATTTGTCATTTCCGTCGCTTCAAAAGAAGTGTTCAACACGACATCCGATTTCCCTAATAACTCTTCAGCCCGCTTTAAATCCTCGAACAACAATGTCATGTATTTTTCATAGGTTACATACTCATATCTATCAGGAGAATTTACTGTTACATAAGGCAAATAAGTCTTCATGGGATCAACCTTCGAGGGTACTGGTCCCCATAAACGAATCAAATCAAAATGAGCCAACGCCCGGAGAGCGTAAGCTTCCCCTACCCCTATATTATACACGTCATCAGAAATCTGCTTCCTATTCAATTCCACTCCCTGAATCAAGTCATTCATCGTGACTATAATTTTATAAAATCCCTGAAAAGAACTACTCAAAGAGCTTTCCACCAAATCGGATGCATAATCGTGATTACTCAAATCATATTCCCGGTTTCCTTCGCTTACCGACCACGAACACGCTAAAGATTCTGCCATTCCTCCTCCTCCCATATATCCGGCAGGATTATATAATACTCCCCGCATATTTAGATATGCGCCATTCAACGCTTGTTTTATTCCATCGTTGGTTGCATACAAATCCTCGGACAATATTGAGGTTGCCGGTTGCACTGTTAACCAATCATTACAAGCACCACATCCTAACAGCAATGCTATACTTAAACTATATATTTTCTTTCTCATCTCTTTAATTTTATATACTTAGAATGAACAAGAAATTGAAAAATTCGGATTAATAGAAAACGGATAATCTGTTCCTCTCTCTCGTTTAATTGTTGACAAATAAAATATATCACTCAAAAAAGCACTCACCGATAAAGATTCCATTCCCAACTTTTGACACCACTTCCGCGGAATCATGTAAGCGACGTTTATATTAGTACAACTAAATACATTATCCTTATGTACAAACATATCACACGGATACGTGTACTGTCTCGATGCATCTGAAGTAACTTGATAAAGTTTATACCGTGATCTATCCCCCGGTTTTTCCCAACCTTGAGTCAACGCTCGTTTATCCACGTTATACAGCAAACTCAAATTCTCTCCTTTCGTCAATTCCGTAAAATTAACTTGATAACCGCCCCATTTCACTCCAAAACCTACATTCAACGACAGCCCTTTATACGAGAACGACGTACTGATATTACCGTTAAGTTTAGGCTGGCGATCTCCCAACCAAACCATATCCTCTGAACTTTGTCTGAAAGTTATACGATCATTTTTATCCAAAAACATCCGATAACCTGTTGACGGATCCACGCCGACAGACCGTAATCCATAAATAGCGTCCATAGAATGTCCCTCTATATAACGATAATACTCACTCCCCCCAGACATCGTCTTCGAACTATATTTAACCATCTCTTTAAAGCCTTCAGATAATTGAACGATCGTATTCACCTGACGATTAAATCGACCTGTAATACTCCAATTTATATTTTTTGCCGTATTACGAACAGGATAAAACGTCATGTTAAACTCATACCCCTCATTCCGTATTTTCCCGATATTTCCTTTATAATTTTCAAACCCATGAGAAATTGGCAAAAAGACATCTTGTACCGCATTATCTGTCAATTTATTATAATAATTAAACTGAAATTCCAAACGATTATTGAAAAAACCGATATCAAAACCGACATTATGTTGATACGTATTCTGCCACTGCAAATACGGATTAGCAAATCGTTCCATTTCCACCCCGACACCGGACAAATAAGTTTCATTCACATTTTGCCTGTACACAGTCATGGCATCTGCCGGGCTAAACCCCATATTCCCCGATACTCCATAAGAGTAACGTACCCTCAAATCACTCATCCAGCCCATATTCTCTTTAATAAAACGCTCATTATATATATTCCATCCTCCCCCGAATGCCCAGAAAGATCCCCAACGACTCTCCGATCCAAAAGAGGAAGAACCATCCGTACTGTATGAAATATCTAGAAAGTAACGCATATCATAATAATAGTTCAAAGAACCACGTAAAGAAATTCTACGTGTAGTAGTTTCATCACCACTCGTTCCCCAAGCATCCGGATATCCCAAAGACATTCCTATATTATCTATTTTGTCCGTAAGAAATCCCGTGGCAGCCCATCTTACTTCTTCGTTCCCATCCTCCTGCATTTCACTATTCAAGTTCACTGTCAACATGTGCTTTTCATTAAAAGTCTTCGTATAATTTACGGTTAAAGCTGTTTGCCAAGTATCGGCATTCTTATCCGTTCGATCATAACGTCCTTTCTGTTCTAATTCTTTTTCAGCATACCATTTATGAGAAGGCGGTATAAAATTATCTTTACGCGATATCTGACGACTCAAACCTATAGAACCGACAACCTGAAAACCCGGTCTAATCGTATAGCGGATCGAAGTATTACTCCGTAAAGAAGTATACCTAGAATCATTCCAGCATCCTACTTTCCAATCATATAACGGATTATCAATAGGATTTTGATTTAACGGGTGGTAATAATAAGTTACAGGATCACCATTATCATCGTAAGGATTCCAATACCGGTTCATTTTTACATAATCAGAAAAACTACCATAAGAACTATTTTTAGACGTATTCACCCCTATCGAGAAGGATTGCATAACCATCCATTTTTCAGTCATATAATCCACTTCCAATGTTCCATTAACATTATTACGGTCAGATCCTTTCATTACCCCCACGGTAGAATCGTACGATAAATCAAAGCGAAAACGCCAATCATCAGCACCTCCCATAAAATTCAAACGATGTGATTGCCCAACTCCGGTACGAACAGGAACAGATAGCCAATCATAATTTTCCCCTTTATCAACAGCATTTTTTAATTCCTGATAAGCCTCCTCATACAAATCCCAAACCCCATTTTTGCGTTCAAATTCCAATTTCTCCGCGGCCGTGGCTAAATTATAAGAACTTAAATCCGGAATTTCTACTTTCACTTGCCCATTATAAGAAATTCTCAATTTCCCCGCAGCAGGACGAGTAGTCGTGATCACCACTACACCATTAGCTCCTCTTGAACCATACAAAGAAGTTGCACTGGCATCCTTCAATATCGTGATGTTTTCGACCTCATTTTCATTCAAGTCCATCACACGTTCCAGATTTACTTCAAAACCGTCCATTATAAACAAAGGATAATTCAATGTTGCCCGGTTAGCATTCTGAAGATTTTCCACGCTTGACAAAGTCGAAGCCCCTCGTAATTGAATTTCCGGTAAATGATTCGGATCCGAACCGGCATCATTATTTTGAATAATCCGAAAACTAGGATCGATATTTGACAACGTTTGTAAAAGATTACGAGAATATTTAGCTTTAAGCTCCTCCTTTGAGACAGCCGTCACCGCTCCCGTGAAACTCTCTTTCGGTTTATTAAAAATACCTGTTACCACAACCTCATCCACGGTTTGCAAATCTTCTTCCAACACGATCGTGAGCGCCTTATTGTCATTTTTCACCGGTATTTCTTGCCGTTTATAGCCCACGAAAGAAAAAATCAAAATCAAGTTATCCCGTTTAGGTAAATCAAAATCAAACTCCCCTTTCACATTCGTCACGAATCCCAAAGTCGTTCCTTTGACCCGAATGGTTACCCCGGGAAGCAATTCACCTTTCTTATCTTTCACGATTCCCTTAACGGTAATTTTAGAAAGCGTATCGCCTCCCCCCACGGCAACATGCTGAATCACGATCGTATTATCCACCAGCCGGTAAGTAAGTCTCGTTCCTTTCAAACAAGCGTCCAGCACCACTTTAATATCAACATCCGTGTACTCCAAGTTCAAATTTTTTATATGGGCAACTTGGTGATCTCTAAATAAAAAAGTGTAGTCTGTAACACTTTCCAAGGCTTTCACCACCTCCTCAAATGAAGCATTCTGCAAATGAAGAGACACTCTAGCCTCTTGGCTATACACGCTAGCAGATAAATGCAGCGTTGAAACGAATAGAAGTAAGACTAAAAATTTCATAATTAAGCATGTTTTTAACAACCTTCCACGCCATGGAAGATCATGCATCCAATTTTTTTTCATACATTTGTCAATATTTAGTGAAACAATTTCCGGTTTACCCGGAGATCAAAAGACGGGATACGGCCAATATTCCGTCTTTTATTTTATCTTTCTCTTATAAAAATATTATTCCCTTTTATTTCAAATTCGGTATTACCCGTCATTTCCAACATGGTCACAATCTTTGAGAAATCATCATAACGACGCATTTTTCCCGTGAAAGTAACCTCCTTCTGAGATTCGTTCTCCCAAAACACGTTCACGTTATACCACCTTGACACGATTTTCATGATCTCCTCCAAACGTTCCTGTTGGAAAGCAAACACCCCCTCTTTCCATGCGGTGTAAAGATAAGTATCCACTCCCCGTTTTTCCATTTCCCCCGTTTGATCAAGGATCCCTTGTTCTCCGGGATTTAATATCACCTTCTTGTCTCCGGACAAAAAGGCCACCTTACCACGTACTAAAGTCGTCATCACCACATCTTCGTCCTCGTATGCCCGGATGTCAAAACTCGTTCCCAACACCTTCACTACCGACTTTTTCAATTCGACAAGAAAAGGATGATCTTTATCTGATGTCACATCAAAATAAGCCTCTCCCGACAAAAACACTTTCCGCTCGTTTCCCACAAACTTCACCGGATAACGCAATTCCGATTCCGAATTCATATAAACAACCGTTCCGTCACTCAACGTAATGGAATACTCCCCGCCGCGAGGGATACGTAAAATATTATAATGAACTTCCGCAACGACAGAAGTATCTCCCAGATAATTTAATCCCTTATCCTGCACCCAGATATTGGCTCCTTGCTGGCTGAATAAAGAATCCGTCATCTCCTTACCTAACAATCTTTTCGTTCCATCTGCCAAAACAAGTTCTGCCTTTAATTCTCCATGCCGGATCACCCGTGCAACTTGTTCCGAAACCTGCTGTTCCTCCTCCGTACCAACCCATAACAAGACAACAATCACCGGTAGTAAAATTCCTGCAGCAATAGAAATAACCCGTTTTATCCGACGACTTCTCACATGCTGTTTCCGTTTCCGGATCACATTCATGTAACCATCCACGATATTCACCCGGCTAACTTCCTGACACTTCTTTTCCACGAAACCTCGTTTTATCACCTCATGGTAAAGATGCTCATTTTCCACACTTTTTCCCCTCCATGCCCGTAAACGAACTTCCTCCTCTTTCGAGAGTCCCCCAAGAAGAACCTTTGACAAAAGTGTCGGAATTTCTTTATATCTATTCATATCCTTTATAATTTTCGCTTTATATCCCTATGACACTTCAGAAAAAAAAAGGAGGTATATCAATATGAAAAAAAAATCGCACAAAACAATCCGCCAGATCTCACGCATCCCCCCAAAGCCGCACTCTCGTCGATTAACACGCCACTGAAAAAAAGAGCGTAAAAAGATTCCCCAATTTCTCTTTAAGCATCCGGCGGGCAATCTGCTTCTGTTTTTTCACGGTTTCCACGGCAATGCCCAACTCCTCCGCAATCTCTTTTGCCGAATACCCCTGTATTGCACGGGAAAACACGTTCCGACTACCGGCGGGTAAATCTTCCAACGCATGCATCACGATACGGAACGTCTCGTTTTCGATATATTCATTTATTTCAAAAAACTCTAACTCTTCAGTAAAAGATTTGGTTGCTTGTTGGCGCACCTTTTCCGCTCGCAGATAATTAAAACTTTTAAACCGTACCATTTGATACAAATAAGCCGACAGGTTGTCTATTCCCTGCAAATTTTCACGCCCCTCCCACACTTTCACGAACACATCCTGCACGATATCTTCGGCCGCCTCCTGTTCATCCACGTATTTCATTGCAGAAGAGACCAATAAAGGGTAATAATCTATAAAAAGAGACTGAAAAGCCCTTTCATCACCTTTCATCAAACCGCTCATATTTAGAGAATTATCCTCGATCATTAAAGGAACGTTT
>NZ_QUHC01000006.1:150742-284424 GCF_003479425.1 Odoribacter sp. AF15-53
AATTTTTATATTTGTGCAATAATTGAACGTTTTATGCGACAGGGAAATGAGGGTAAATTATAATTCCAGCTTCTCTTTTCAAATTTATAAGACGTTGATTATAAGACATCGAATAAAAAAGATGTACATTTACATACAAATATCAATAAACGTTCAATTATTGCACAAATATAAAAATTTTATTTATATAATTAGATATCTAATATTCAAATTACTATAACGCAAATTCAACTCACAAATGCTACTTTTTTATTCAAGTATACAAACATTTACCCCACTCTTACCCGAAGCATCTATCAATCACCTATCGGTCATCTCTTAATCACGAATCACGATATCACCTCATGATCAATAGGAGCTTCGGAGAACAGTAGGAAAACAATTCGGATTTTAATTTTCCGACTTGTGCTATTTTGTCAGCTAAAACTGCTAAATTTGCAGAAGAGTATTGAGGTTTGGATTCATACCTACATTTTAACTGGAAAATCGAGGAGCATGAACCATAAATCGTAAATCATCATGGAGGAGATCAGAACTATCAAACAACGTTTCGAGATTATCGGAAACGACGTGAAATTAAACCGAGCTATAGAAAAAGCAGTACAAGTTGCGCCCACGGATTTTACGGTACTTATTACCGGAGAGAGCGGTGTGGGAAAAGAAATATTTCCACGGATCATTCATAGCTTCAGCACCCGCAAACATGCACAATACATCGCTGTCAACTGCGGCGGTATCCCGGAAGGCACCATCGACTCCGAGTTATTCGGTCATGAAAAAGGATCATTCACGGGGGCATTATCCGACCGAAAAGGATATTTCGAGGTAAGTGATGGGGGAACTATTTTCCTGGATGAAGTCGGGGAATTACCCCTTTCCACGCAAGCCAAGTTGTTACGCGTACTCGAAGCCGGGGAATTTATCCGGGTAGGATCATCCAAAGTACAAAAAACAAATGTCCGGGTAATTGCCGCCACGAACGTGGACTTACCCACGGCGGTAAAGAACGGGAAATTCCGGGAAGATCTTTATTACCGGATCAACACGATCCCCATCTCCATTCCCCCGCTACGGGAGAGAAAAGATGATATATCGCTCCTGTTCCGCAAATTCGCTGCCGATTTTGCAGAAAAATACCGGATGCCTCCCATTCGATTAACCGAAGATGCCGTGCAGATGCTCGAAAACTATCGGTGGCCGGGAAACGTCCGGGAACTGAAAAACATCACGGAACAGATTTCCATTCTTGAACAGGAAAGAAATGTCGATGCTCTGACGCTAAAAGAATACCTTCCGGCTCAAACCAACAATCTTCCGGCGTTAACTTCGACTCCGGAAAGCGATCACAGTTTTGCCAACGAACGGGAAATCCTGTACAAAATACTTTTCGACATGAAAAAAGACATGAACGATCTGAAACACCTCGTTTATGACATCATGCAAAAAGAACACACGATAAAACCCGAACCGGAACCCTCTACATCTATCGTCCTGCGAAACCTGTATGAAACGCCCCAGTCGGAATACCTGTCACAACCCACGCAGAAAACGTTCTCCGCGAAGAAAGAAGAACCGATCGAGGACACGGAAGCCGTGGTAGAGGAATCGCTTTCCTTAGAAGAGAAGGAAAAAGAGATGATCGTGAAAGCCTTGGAAAAAAATCATGGGAAACGCAAACTGGCAGCCCAGGACTTGGGGATCTCGGAAAGAACATTATACAGGAAATTAAAAGAATACGACATCGAGATATAAATGATTTCGAGATCGACGATTAAATGATTCGGAGATTAATCTAAAATTTTTATACCTTTGTCTGGTATGAAAAGTTTGTGTACCTTCATGATTAAAAACAAATGATAAAAAGAATTATACCAATATTACTATTAGCGGTCACCTTCTCGGGTTGTAAACTGACAGGTGTCACGTATTCCTTCTCGGGCGTGTCATTACAGAACGGTGAAAAAACGTTCTCGGTGGATTACTTCTCGAACAAAACGGCTTTCGCACCAAACCTCGGGGCCGATTTCACGGAAGCCCTAAAAGCCTATTTACGTTCGCGTACGAGCCTGACGGAATTGACCGACAACGACGGGGACATCCGGTTTGAGGGACAAATTACCGGCTTCTCACAAAGTCCGATCGATATCCAACGGGACGAGATTGCCGCCAAGAACCGCCTAACGATCTCGATACGGGTGAAGTACACGAACACGAAAGACGAATCGGGCAAATCAGACTTCGACACCACCTTCTCGCACTATGAGGATTACGGGATTGACGAAAACTACGAGGCCATCGAACCCGATTTGATCAAGAAAATTACAGAAAAAATCATCGAGGATATCTACAATAAAGCCTTGACTAACTGGTAAACTTTGAAACTGGAAGAATTAATTGATATTATCCGTTCGGGAAGAAAAGAGGGCGACGACATCAGGAACATGGAACTTCTGATAGAGCAATTCCCTTATTTCTCGACTGCCCGTACCGTGTATTTGAAGATGTTACACGCTTCGGGACATTCGGCATATCCGGAAAAATTGAAACATAATACCATTTATATTCCCAATCACAAACAATTCTATCGTTTCCTGAACAATTTGTCCCAACCGGATGACGTACAAAATCAAATGTCCGGGAGGATTCCCGTGGTAATCGAGTTACTGGAGGACAAAGAAGAAGAAAAAAGAGTTGTTCCGGCAGTCACGTTTTACCAACTTGAGAAAGAGTTCCCGGAGGAAGAATTCTTACCGATTGATGCCATCGCAAACGAATGGCTGACACGCAAAAAACAGAAGGAAGAACGCGAAGACTCCCTCATCGACAAGTTTATCCAAACGGAGCCATCCATGCCCAAGATCACGGAAAATAACGTGCCATCATCGGATGTCACCACCACCGACACGAGCACGCAACCCGAATTTTTCTCAGAAACACTAGCAAAAATATACGTTCGCCAGCAACTATATGACAAGGCCATTGCAACTTATCTAAAATTAAGTTTGAAATATCCGGAAAAAAGTGTTTACTTTGCGGTTCAGATTGAAAAAATAAAAGAGAAAATTAATAATAATACGAACTAATTATGTACATAGCTGTTTCTATTTTGATCTTTATTGTTTGTGCCTTACTCATATTGATCGTACTGGTACAAAACTCAAAAGGCGGTGGTTTATCTTCTACCTTTGCTTCTTCAAACCAAATCATGGGTGTAAGAAAGACAACCGATTTCTTGGAAAAAGCGACATGGACATTAGCTGGGGCGATGCTTGTTTTATGTATTGTAGCCGCTATGGTTATCCCCAGAGGTGAACAAGCCGGGAAAAAATCCGCTATTCAAGAGCAAGTAAATACATTCACCCCGACACAACAGGCAATTCCTGATTTCGGAACGAATAACAACACGACAACTCCTGCAAGCGAAGACAACAACACGACTTCACAAGAACAAGAATAACGATTCCTTGAATCGAAGCAAAAAAATGTCAGTATGTCAGTCATACTGACATTTTTTTGTTTGGCACGGAATATGCACTTCACCACACGTATTTGAATTTAAAAAGAACAATTTAATTAATAATAAACTTTTAATTTAAGAATTATGGCACTTAAGACAGTTCTTAACAAAATTATCGTAGAGCCGGTAGAGGCAGAAACTAAAACCGCATCAGGAATCATCATCCCTGATTCAGCAAAGGAAAAACCACAAAAAGGTGTCGTGGTTGCAACCGGAAAAGGCAAACATGACGAACCGATGGAGATCAAAGTTGGAGACTCCGTTTTATTCGGTAAATACTCTGGTACAGAAATCAACATTGATGACAAGAAATACTTGGTAATGAACCAATCGGACATTCTGGTTGTACTGTAACAATTAAAAAACAATCCGATTCCGTGATTGATGATTGCGTGATCGAGAGATTAATCACTAAATCTAAAATCACCAAATCACTAAATTTAAAACGTTTATGGCAAAAGAGATAAAATTTAATGTTGAAGCCCGCGATTTATTAAAAAAGGGTGTTGACGAGTTGGCTAATGCGGTAAAAGTAACGCTTGGCCCCAAAGGACGCAACGTAGTAATCGAAAAAAAATTCGGTGCTCCTCATATTACTAAAGATGGTGTTTCCGTGGCAAAAGAGATCGAACTTTCCGATCCGTATGCTAACATCGGTGCACAAATGGTGAAAGAAGTTGCTTCAAAGACAGGTGACGATGCCGGAGACGGTACCACTACTGCCACGATCTTGGCCCAATCAATCATCAATGTGGGATTGAAGAACGTGACTGCCGGAGCAAACCCGATGGATTTGAAGAGAGGTATCGACAAAGCTGTTGCCGAAGTGGTTAAAAGCCTGGAAAGCCAAAAAGAAGCTGTCGGTGAAAACTACGATAAAATTCGTCAGGTAGCCCGTATCTCTGCCAACGGTGATGACAACATCGGAGCATTGATTGCCGAGGCCATGGAAAAAGTGACTAAAGAAGGCGTTATCACGGTAGAAGAAGCTAAAGGAACCGAAACAGAAGTAAAAGTTGTCGAGGGTATGCAATTCGACCGCGGATATATCTCTCCGTATTTCGTAACTGACACGGAGAAAATGAACGCTGAATTCGAGAAACCGTACATCTTGCTTTATGACAAGAAAGTTTCTACGATGAAAGAATTGTTGCCGCTCCTAGAGCCGGTAGCACAAGCAGGACGCTCTCTGGTAATCATCGCTGAAGACGTAGAAAGCGAAGCTTTGGCAACTTTAGTTGTAAACCGTTTGAGAGGTTCATTGAAGATCGCAGCCGTGAAAGCTCCCGGTTTCGGTGACCGCAGAAAAGAAATGTTGGAAGACCTTGCCATATTGACAGGTGGTGTTGTTATCTCTGAAGAGAAAGGTTTGAAATTAGAGACTGCAACCATCGACATGTTAGGATGTGCAGAAAAAGTAACAATTGACAAAGAAAACACGACCATCGTTAACGGTTGTGGTGCGAAAGAAGCTATCGCGGAAAGAGTAAACCAAATCAAGAAATTGATCGAACACTCTACTTCCGATTATGATAAAGAAAAATTACAGGAAAGATTGGCTAAATTAGCCGGAGGTGTTGCCGTACTTTACGTGGGTGCCGCTTCTGAAATCGAAATGAAAGAAAAGAAAGACCGCATTGATGACGCATTGAGCGCTACGCGTGCCGCAATCGAGGAAGGTATCGTTCCCGGAGGTGGTGTAGCTTATATCCGTGCTATTGCAAGTCTTGAAAAACTGAAAGGTGAAAATGAAGACGAAACCACGGGTATCGAAATCATCAAGCGCGCTATCGAAGAACCGCTTCGCCAAATCGCGGCTAACGCTGGAGTTGAAGGAGCCGTTGTGGTTAACAAAGTAAGAGAAGGCGAGAAAGATTTCGGTTACAACGCACGTACCGGAGTTTACGAACACTTGATGAAGACCGGAGTTATCGATCCGAAAAAAGTGGCCCGTGTAGCTTTGGAAAACGCCGCTTCTATCGCCGGAATGTTCTTAACCACCGAATGCGTGTTGGTAGAGGAAAAACAGGAAAATCCTGCACCTGCCATGCCGCCGATGGGTGGAGGAATGCCGGGAATGATGTAATCATCTAGGAATTTAGATAAAAAAAAGCCCCTTTTCGGGGCTTTTTTTATTTACTTTATATACCTTTACCACCGCAAATTCAATTTATTACAATGACTATTTTATGAATTACACGATTCTCGATTTCTTGCAATTGATCGGATCATTGGGTGTGTTCCTCTTCGGAATGAAGATGATGAGTGAAGCCTTGCAAAAAGTAGCAGGTAACAAGATGAGAACCATCCTCGCCGCAATGACATCCAATCGGGTGAAAGGTGTTATCACAGGTTTGTTAATCACCACGATCATCCAAAGTTCTTCAGCCACCACGGTAATGGTTGTCAGTTTCGTAAATGCCGGATTACTAGATCTCGTCGGTTCTATCGGGGTCATCATGGGAGCCAACGTGGGAACCACCTTCACGGCTTGGTTGATCTCTATTCTGGGATTCAAAATCAGCATGGTTAGCCTCTCTCTCCCGCTTATCGGTTTAAGTTTACCTTTACTTTTTTCCGCGAAACGGATGCGAAAGAGCTGGGGGGAATTAATCATAGGTTTCGGACTTTTATTCATCGGACTGAACTTCCTGCAAGAAAACATGCCGAACATCCACGAGAATCCTGAAATTCTGAATTTCTTACATAATTACACCGATCTAGGATACGGTTCCTACATACTATTCATGCTTATCGGAACGGCCCTCACGATCCTGATCCAATCTTCTTCGGCCACGATGGCATTAACGCTGGTCATGTGTGCCAACGGATGGATCGGATTTGATATTGCTGCCTCCATGGTCTTGGGAGAAAACATCGGGACCACGATTACGGCAAACTTGGCAGCCATGGTTGCTAACACGACAGCTAAAAGAGCCGCTTTTGCCCATTTCCTATTTAACTTATTCGGGGTAGCGTGGGTGCTTGCCATATTCCCAATATTCCTAAGATGGGTAGCACAGCTCAGTATCAACTTGGGAATCGGAAACCCGTTCACGGAAGTAGGTTCCGTCCCGGTAGCCTTATCCCTGTTCCACACGTGTTTCAATGTCGCTAACGTATTCTTATTAATATGGTTTACCAAAGTAATCGCCAGACTCGTGACCCGGATCATCAAGTCAAAAGAAACAGCAGACGATGCTTTCACGTTGAAACACATCAAAATCGGATTACTTTCAACCCCGGATGCTTCTCTATTCCAAGCGAAACAAGAAATCTCGCATTACGCGAAAAACACACTGGATATGTATCGTCAGGTAGTTGAATGTTTACATACCCCGAATAAAGATTTTGAAAAAGTATTCAACAAGATCGATAAACTGGAAGACGAGAGTGATGTCGTGGAAGTTGAAATTGCAGACTACCTGACAAAAGTTTCGGAATCAAAATTATCCACGGAAAACTCCCAACGGGTGAGAGCCATGTTCAAAATCGTATCGGAAATCGAGAGCATTGCCGACTCGTCTTTGAACGTTGCCAAAGCCATTGGCCGCCGGAACGAACAGAACGTGGAATTTCCCGAGTTTATTGACGAGAAACTACACCACATGATGGCTATCGTGGATGAAGCCCTTGTCGTCATGTGCGCCAACCTCTCGATTGAATACAAAGAGGTAAAAGCTAAAAAAGCTTACGAGGTAGAACAAACGATCAACGATTACCGGACGATTCTGCAACAGGAACACCTGACGGCGATCGAAGAGAAGAAATATAATTACGCCACGGGTATTATTTACAGCGACATCTTCTTCGAATGTGAAAAGATCGGGGATTATGCCATCAACGTGACGGAAGCAATTAAAGAGATCGGAACTGAAAATTAATTTACGATTTTAGATTTCAGATTTACGATTAAATCCATACACGCAAACTGAATCTAAAATTTAAAATCATAAATCTAAAATTAAAATGGCACAAGAAGACATTTTCAAAAAACTGGTGGCACACTGTAAAGAATACGGGTACGTGTTCCAGTCATCAGAAATATATGACGGCCTTGCAGCGGTATACGATTACGGGCAATATGGTGTTGAACTGAAAAATAATATCAAAAAATACTGGTGGGATTCCATGGTTTTATTACACGAAAATGTGGTAGGACTAGATTCCGCTATCTTCATGCACCCCTCTATTTGGAAGGCTTCCGGACACGTGGATGCTTTCAACGACCCCCTGATTGACAACAAAGATTCGAAAAAAAGATACCGGGCAGATGTCCTGATCGAAGATCACATCGCCAAGTACGAGGATAAAATAGAAAAAGATGTTGCCAAAGCCAAGAAGAAATTCGGGGAGAAATTTGACGAGACTTTATATCGTCAGACCAACCCGCAGGTGCTGGCTAATATCCAGAAGAAAGAAGAACTTACCGCCAGAATGGCAAAAGCGTTAAATGATAACGACCTAGAGGAACTCCGCCAAATCATCATTGACAACAAGATTGTTTGCCCGATTTCTGGCACGTGTAACTGGACGGAAGTACGTCAGTTCAACCTGATGTTCTCGACGGAAATGGGATCGACGGCCGAAGGGGCAAGTAAAATCTACCTGCGCCCGGAAACGGCACAGGGTATTTTCGTGAACTTCCTGAACGTTCAAAAAACAGGACGGATGAAAGTTCCTTTCGGAATCGCCCAAATCGGTAAAGCTTTCCGAAACGAGATCGTGGCCCGTCAATTCATTTTCCGCATGCGCGAATTCGAACAAATGGAAATGCAATTTTTCGTACGTCCCGGTAGTGAACTCGAATGGTTCAAGAAATGGAAAGAAACCCGTATGAGCTGGCACCAGGCCTTAGGCTTCGGAGCAGCCAACTATCGTTTCCACGATCACGAAAAATTAGCGCATTACGCGAATGCCGCCACGGATATCGAATTCCGTTTCCCGTTCGGGTTCAAAGAAGTGGAAGGTATTCACTCCCGCACGGATTTTGATTTAAAACGCCATCAGGAATTTTCCGGAAAGAAAATCCAATATTTCGATCCCGAGTTAAACGAATCATACGTTCCTTACGTGATCGAAACTTCTATCGGTGTAGACCGGATGTTCCTGCAGATCCTTTCTGCCGCCTATAAGGAAGAAGAAATCGTGAAAGAGGACGGTTCAAAAGACTCCCGGGTTGTACTACAATTACCTCCTGCCTTGGCCCCGATCAAGTTGGCCGTCATGCCACTCGTGAAAAAAGACGGACTACCCGAAAAAGCAGAAGAGATCATGAAGTTATTGCGTTTGGATTTCAGATGTCAATACGACGAGAAAGATTCTATTGGTAAACGTTATCGCCGTCAGGATGCCATCGGTACTCCTTTCTGTATCACGATTGATCACCAAACTTTGGAAGATAACGCCGTAACGATCCGTTACCGTGATACCATGGAACAGGAACGCGTGGCAATTGACCAGTTATATGATATATTGAAAAAGAAAACGGATTTACGGGAAATTCTGAAAGAAGTAAAAATATAATCGTTCGAAGATATTAAGATTTGAAGATGTAGAAATGATTTACATTTCTACATCTTTATTTTTCATCAATTCCCTTTCGAGTTCAATCTGCTGAAATTCCGCTTCCATCACGTCTATCTTTTAACTTTTATCTTTCAACTTTTATCTTTCCCCTCCCGTATATAGTGTTACTAAACTAAATTAACTAATTAATTTGTAACGCTATGAGAAAATTGACATTGTTATTGTTGATAGCTATCTCTTGTGGAATGTACACGGGGGCACGAGCGCAAGTCAACGTGGCTTCCGTATCGGCAAAAGATGATGCGGACAACTTTTACAAAATGATGAAAGAAGCCTTTCCGCTATCATTTAACGACCCGGCATCCCCGAGATTCGTCTTTTTCAACAAGAATAAGAACTTCGTTTTCGGTGTTGGAGGATTCGTGCAAGTACAGGGGATTTACGATTTTAACGGAGTTCCCAATGACAATTACTTCGTGACCAACTCGATTTCCCTCAAGGGAGAACAATCCGGGGGAAGGTACGGGATCACTATCGGGCAATCCCGTTTGTTCTTCAAACTAGTCGGGGACACCGATGTAGGCCGGTTGGTAACTTACATGGAAATGGAATTCGAGGGGAATCAGAACACCCCGATTCTAAGACAGGCTTTTATTAAATTCAAAGGCTTCACGATTGGTAAAACCTGGAGTACATTCTGTGATATTACCGCGGGACCTGCCACGGTAGACGAGGAAGGCCCTAGTAGCGAAGTAGCGTTACGTCAACCGCAAATCCGCTACACGCATGACTTCACCGATCACCTGGAGGCATCTCTAGCCCTGGAATACGTTGAACCCTCCTACACGGAAGGCGAATTTACCAAGTACATCAATCAACGTATCCCGGATATACCGATCAACGTGAGATATAGCTTCAAAAACGGGAGTCACCTGCAAGCGGGAGCCGTGTTGAGAAACATGTATTATAAAGACGAGATTAAAGATAAAGACCGGATCGTTACCGGCTGGGGAGCTTCTCTTAGCGGGATCTGGCAATTTGCCAAGAACACATCGCTCTGCTTTCAAGGAGTATACGGTAAAGGAGTTTCCAACTACATTCAAGATATTTCCGGGGCAGGCTTAGACCTGGTTCCGAGTACCACCGCAGAAGGTAAATTGAAAGCATTCTGTGCATGGGGCGGTTACCTCGGTTTCGCTCATAACTGGTGCGAAACGCTCTCCTCGAACATCATGTATAGTTACGCCCGGGTTCTTGATCAATACGGCATGCCCGCCACGTCATACAAATACGCTCAATACGCGGCAGCCAACCTATTCTGGAATTTTAGTGAATACGGTTCCTGTGCCATAGAGTACGTTTTCGGTCGCCGGAACGATTTCAACAAAGATTACGGCAACGCCAGTCGTATCAACACGATGATCCAGTACCGGTTCTAAAAATAGAAAGAAGAGAGTGGCTAAGATTAAACACTCTCTTCAATTCTTGAATTATCACGGAATAATCCTTCCTGTATTGCAGCTATTCCCTTCGACAATCATTGCCAAGCCTCTTCCAACACGATCTTTATTACCGTCTATTTACCCTCATTATTCAGTTATTTGTATTATTTTTGCCATCGACTATTCAAATTACTAGAAATGAAGGTTCACTACGAAGTTGAAAATATAGATATCAAATACCCGGTCGTCACGATTGGAAGTTTTGACGGCGTACACCTGGGGCATGCTTGTGTAATACAACATTTAAAAGAGAAAGCTGCCAGCATAGGCGGGGAGTCCGTTATCATCAGCTTCGAACCCCATCCCAGAGAAGTTCTCTATCCAAGAGAAAAAAAGATCGGGATTTTGACCACGCTTGAGGAAAAGATCGCTATTTTAGAGAAATACGGCGTCGATCATTTAATTATCTTGAAATTCACGCTCGAATTCGCACAGCAATCCTACTTTGATTTCGTGGAAAAAATTCTTGTCGATAAAATAAAGATTAAAGGTCTTGTCGTGGGATATGATCATAGATTCGGGAAAGACCGGGCCGGGAATTTCGAAAACCTGCAAGAGTTATCCCGTAAATACGGATTCTTCTTGGAAAAAGAAGTTGTGTTTGAAGAAGATGACGTGAATGTCAGTTCAACCAAAATACGTAATGCATTAGCCGTTGGTAATATTACCACGGTAAATCGCTTTTTAGGATATCCCTATTCCATTACAGGGAAAGTTGTTAACGGGCATCGTTTAGGCCACACGATTGGTTTTCCTACCGCTAACATTCAAATCTTTGATGATCGCAAACTACTTCCGGCCATAGGGGTTTACGCAGTAAAGGTGCTTATTGGAACCCAAATCTTTAACGGAATGCTCAACATCGGGATTCGTCCCACGGTCAGTGATGACGGGCGAGTTTCCTGTGAAGTTTATATTTTTGATTTCAATCGAAATATATACGGAGAAACCATTTCCATCCATTTCATTACCCGTATTCGGGGTGAAAGAAAATTTAATGATATTGAAGAACTTCGAACGCAATTACAAAAAGATCAAGAGAAAATTTTCAAAATACTGGAATAACAATTAAAGCCTGCTTAAATTTCATTTACCACGGAATTTGTGCGGCACGGTCTTGAAGACTCCCCCTGACTCGCCCTCCCCTACCGTTGCGCTTGAATATCGAGGGTTGCTCGACACGACAATAACGAAACAGGAACCCACGTCATTGTTCGTGTTACGAACTTGATACGCACCTAATACAAACTTGGTCTAGGGAAAGAATAGCCCAACCACAACCAGGATAAAGTGTATCGTGAAGCCTGTTTTGTTACTAAGACCATCGCTTTTTCAGCCTTGTTCCATCGCTTACATCTATTCGTTATCTCTTGGATAAATCTTTCTTATATCTTCGTTCTATAGAAGCCTGTTTTAACGATAGTATAACAAAGAGATAAGGGAAAGACGTAAGCGCAAGTATTATTTTAGTAGAGAGTGTAACCGGTACACTCTCTATTAATCCTAAAAAATTTACTTACGTTTCCTCACCTCTACTTTTCTCGCTTTTTCCGAGTAAATATCTTTCTTGTCTACCGATAAATCCTTTCCCTCCCCAAAAACATTCATTTGGGCAGCGGGGATCCCCTTGCCCACCAGGTAAGTCTTCAAGGCTTCCGCACGTTTCAACGAGAGAGGCAGGTTTACCCGGTCAGGACCCGTGTGATCCGTGTACCCCCGGATATCGACCTTCACATCAGGCATTGATTTTAAGACTTCCACCACGCGGGCAAGTTGTACAGCGTAACGTGCCGTATCTATTATTGAAGAATTACGCTTGAAATGTACCGTCGGCAACAAGGGGAATTCTTTAACTGTCGACTCCACTTTTACCACGTTTTCAACAGGTTGTGATTCCTCTTTCACTCGCATCTCAACGGATGGTTTTTCTTTTACCGCTGGCTTCGCCTCTTCTTGTTTCACCGGGAGAGACGTTGGCGTCACCCGGCGAGACGAGGCGTACATCAGGTTCTCCTTCTTCTTGTTGTTACCAATTTTCCACACCACCCCGACCGAAAGGTTTGCAAGCCAGTTATACTTGCTCGTGCAACAAGTGGCGACCCCGTCAAAGTGGTTGTTTGACACCCATGCCATTCCCGATTTCAATTGCAAGTCCACGTGCTTCCCGGCACGGTAACGCAAGGCAATATCCCCACCTAACCCCAGATTCAAATCGTTATCAAGGGTTGACGAGGTATCGAAACGCTTGTCTCCCGCCTTCGTGTATAATTTCGGGGAAAACTTCTGCAAATAAACTGCCGGACTCAACAAAACCGTCCAACGACGCATTTCCTTGCGTCCGAAGAAGTTGTTCACGTTAAGGTCCCCATGTAAGCCGACCGTGAAATACTTGATTTCACTATACAAGTCATTATAGTACGCGAAGCCCGCCTCCGGGTCTGTCCCGTAATAGGATTCACCGTTCGGGTAGATTTTATATTCTTTTTCCCATTCCTTGGCACTACCTTTCCCTCGTCCAAGGTCGGCTGTTAACGACAACCCGAACGTCGGTGTGAACTGGTAACCCAGTTGCAAACCACCCTGCACGCCGAGGTAGGTCTTGTCGGCCGAAAAAGAGATCATGTCCCCACGGAATGCAGAGATTCCCCCGTTTACCCCCAAGCTCCAGCGGGAAAAATCACGATATACCTCTTGCTTTTGCCCTTGCGCCAGCAAGAGCGAGGCAATCAACAGGAAATAAAAAGACAACACCAATCTCTTCATACTACTTATATTATTATATTAAAACCTCTTAGATCATTAAAACAGGGGGTGCCTGACATCAGACACCCCCCTTCTCCTGGTTGCAATCAATAATGAACTTTAAGTTGCATTATTTTATCGTAATCTTTCCACTATTTTACTGATACAGTTACAATAGTTTCAAGTTTTCTCCACGGGCAATCCATAGAAACTTTCACTTTCAAGTTTACAGCTCCTACTTCACCAGTAGCGTGGAAGGTGATAACACCGGTATTCTCATCGATAGAACACTTACCACCTCTCTTCAACATATCCTGAGCAAATGCTTTTGAAGCATCATCAGCCCAATCAAATTTCGGAGCAGAGATAGCGTAAACGGTACCAGCATTAGCCTTCGTGCCATCAGCATCTACAACAATCTGTTCGAATGCTTTATCTTTGTAAAGGGTTACATCTTTCTTATCCTTCACAACAACGGATTTCATGATATCCAAAGTCTGGTCGATCGTGGTGTTATTCTTATCCAAATTACCACCTGTTGCAACCAAAGACTTCAACGGAGAAATGAAACGTACGGTAAATTTACTTTCTGTTTTTGCATTCAATCCGTCAAGAGTACTAATCGTTCCGGCAGGAGTTACTGCAACACTATTTAGCATCTTCGTCAAATCCAAGTTAAACCAAGTGATCGGTTGAACTTCAATTTCACGATAATCAGCATCTGCAGGTAATTTAGTTACCGAGATTTCTCCTAACCAACCTTCTTTATTAGCGGCAGCAGCATCACCAATTGTAGCATCTTGTTCTGCAGCATTAACAAAAGTATATTGGATATTCGCTCTAGCTCCAACTTTATTATCTTTGTTCCAATCTTCATCCCAAGGATTCTCATCGTAAGGCAAGTTGTAAACGAATGCATCAGCCATTTTACCACCCATCTTGAAGATGTAATTATTTCCCTTGTCAAATACACCATTTACAAGCATGTGGCCACCTTCCCAGAAGTTACCGCCTTGATCAGCATCAGTACGTTTTGCCAAGTATGGTCCAACAGGATATTTAACGTTAACCGTGTAAACAACATATACCGGAGGATAAACCTTATCGTCATTTGACTTGAATACACCCTTCACTTGGTATTTTCCAGCCTTCTTGTAGTTAGGTACATAAGCAGCTAACCATTCTTGTTTATCAGTTCCCGTCTTCTCCGTCATAGCCAATTTGATTTCACTATCAAACGGAGACTCGGTAATTTGCTCGAAGGTTGAGTAAATTGAATGGAATTTATCAGCACCCAAGATATTCAAATGCTCGGCAACGTGACCATACAATTTGTCTAACTGCAAGTATTCGGCACTACCAACATTATCCAATAGATAATCGAATTCTTGAGTATAAGCCGGAATTTCTTTATCAATTTCTTTCTCGGCGATTACAATCTTAGCATATACGGTCTTTACATCTTTACCATGATTAACGTCAGCATCACTCGTCAAAGTAATTTTCACGATAGGAGTTCTACCAATAGAAGAACCTTTTTCGCCTGCAGCCTCGTTGATCGTCAACGTTCCATTCTCTGACAAATTAACATAGCTACCATGATCTTCTGTATTTCCTTGAGCATCTTTAAATTCAAACTTAACTTTCTCGAACTTGTACGTGTGTTCGTCAAAACCATTAGCTGTAAATTCAAATTTATCAGTTCCCAGTAAACCGGTTCTCGTGAAGAATGCTGCAATTTCGTCGGCTAATTTCAAATCACCTTTAGCATCATTATATACTAAAGTAAAGTGTGCTGTAGTCGTCGTTTCTTTAGCTTCCTCTTCGGTAGCAGCCAAAACATCTTTATATTCAGTTTCACCTTCCTCAACAAATTTCTTCTCGATAGTTACATCATTTTGCGAAATATTGTAATCGAAAGCCATCACGTAATCAGAAAGTAATTCTTCTTCCTGACTTTGAACTTTCAAAGCGATAATGTTTAATAACGGATCAATCATATGCGCTCTCTCTTCACCGATCAATACATACGAATCATCATCCGTTACATCCTCCAATTCATTATAAGAGAACAAACCGCTCATAGCTTTACCTCTCAAAGTCAAATACTCGTCTCCCGCGTTCACGTCAGAAACAATGATACCATTATTGGCAGCACGAGCCAAAATTTGTTGTTTTACAAATTCAGGATTTTCTACCGTGGCTCCTTTCGGATTAATCTGATACTTCAAGTTAGCCTTACCTGCATATAAACGCACGTACGCACCATCCTTGTCCACGCCGTAGATCGTCGGGAATAGCAAGCCATTCTCTGCAACGTTCACCAAATAATTAGGAATAGTCAACAAACCTGATAAAGCTGCATTCTTCCATACTTTAACCGGAGTTTCAGGCATGGTTCCGTCTTGATTTGCCACGTAAAACTCCACAAATTTCTCGTGATCAACAGCATAAGAAGCGTTTGACTGTACCCCTAATTGAGCTCCTTCTTGTTTCACCCCGTTTACATGGATAAAACCATCCACAATGGTGATTACAGGATCAGCCACACTTTCATTTACAACTTTTCCTTTATCGACATTGTCAATAAATAAATGGCCATTCTCAACTTTCACCACGCTTCCAACGCCTGCAGAACCGTCTTTACCATTTACGATATCATAGCTCGTTCCATCGTTGAATGCAATCTTGAAACCTCCAGTAATGGGAGTTACACTAGTAATAGCTTTTCCATCATTCACAAGCTTCTTCAAATCCTCAAAACTTTTGTTCAGAGTATTTACTTGTTCTTGCAAACCATCTATATCGTCGTCATAATCCTTACAACCAACGAATGTAGGACCTGCAAGGCCACAAAGCAACACACCTAAAAGTGCAGTTTTTGCAAAATTCCGTTTTTTGTTCATACTTAAATAAAATTATATTGGTAATTAAAAAAATATCAAGTCACTAACACGCAACTTTATTAGTAAAATACGATCCCATAAATTTTGAAATAAACGTTATTTTCTCGTTAATCATACACCTCCTCTTTTAAGGATTACGACTACTCAATAAATGTTCGTTTAATTAAATTTGTAACATAAAGATTATCAAATAATTATGCAGCTAATTTCTTAATAATTCAAAATCTCATTAAATCTTTCAAAACTCTATCAATGAATATATTACATATATAATAATATTCCCCGTTTCGCAAAAAAAGAGTTTGATTCCCTAAGAGATACATATTAAATAAGATCGTGTCGGGTATGATTTCAACGCCAATTTAGCTCTTTACTTCAAGTAAAATGGTAACAACCAAATATTTAATCTGCCATGTTATAATTCATTCATCTAAAATTGATAAAATATCTTCATAACGAGCATTCAATTAGGCAAAATAAAAAAATCGTAACAAATTTCTAGGTGAATTTCGAATAAATACATCTATTATTAATGAAGCAATATCTAAAAATTCTCAATTGCAAATTGTCCGATAGCGTTTTTACGACTCCAAACTCCTTGCTTTATGCCGTTTTGCAAGCGTATTAACTAATAAGTAGCCAAAATATGAAAATTTTTTTGATCTATTCTTTCATGTTTCATAAAAAATTGTACATTTGCATTCAATATATGAACGTTTATTGATATTTCTGCAAAAGAAAATATTATAATTAATTTTAACACACAAGCATTAACAAAGCACAAATCAAACACTGGATTCTTTTGATCAATTTACATATAAAGTCACCCCAATTTACAAGGTGCCTTTATATATAAGTAACAATTTTCTTAAGCTGCCATTAAATCCAAACTTACATTTCCTATCGTCTCTTCACTTCCACTTTTCTCGCTTTTTTCCAAGTAAATATCTTTCTTGTTTACCAATGCCCCCTTTCCCTCCCCGAAAACATTCATCCGGATATAGCACATCACGTACAAGGCAAATCACAAAAAAAGAGAGACATTCAAAACTGAATGCCTCCCTACGATACTTGATAGTTTTTATACTATTACCAAATAATTAACCGCATTTGGATGATCCACAAACTTTACAGATCAAGCAACCCTCCTGATAAATAACTGATTTAGAACCACAATTCTCGCAAACAGAACCGGTTGCTTCTGTTCCGTCCGGAATGAATTTACGCAATGCTCTTTCCACACCGTTTTTCCACGTGTTGATATTTTCATTATCAAACTCCATGGCAGCGACCAAATCCACGATCTGGTTGATTGGCATACCATAACGCAAGACTCCAGAAATCAATTTAGCGTAGTTCCAATACTCTTTATTAAACTTATAAGATAAACCTTCTACCGTTGTCTTAAACCCTCTTTTATTCGAGAATTGGAAGTCATAACGGCTATTTCCCTCCTCATCCGTATTCTTGACAATTTTACCATCGGTAACAGCTTTCGGCAACATGATTCCTTCCTCGTCATCAGCGATACCGGTAAAAATCTCATAAGGACGTCCATCGTAAAGACCGATAAAGGCAATCCATTTCTCTTTATTATTCTGGAAACGCACGATCTCCGCATCCAATTCCTTCGGACGTTTAGCAGGCATCGCTCCTCCCTCGCTCTTCTTATCTTTATTGGATACCAGCACGCCTGAACGGGAACCATCCCGGTAAACCGTACATCCTTTACATCCACTTCTCCACGCCTCTATATAAAGCTGTCCAACCAACTCTTCCGTAACATCAGCAGGTAAATTCACGGTAACGCTGATAGAGTGGTCAACCCATTTTTGCACACGTCCCTGCATGCGTACTTTAGCCACCCAATCAATATCGTTAGACGTTGCCTTATAGTAAGGTGATTTAGCCACCATCTCGTCAATCTCCTCATTCGTGTAGCGTTCGTGAACGGCATACCCGTTTTTCTCCATCCAAACGGCAAATTTATGATGGAATACCACAAATTCCTCGTAAGCATCCCCCATTTCATCCGTGAAATCAACATGCACGTTCTTATCGTTCGGGTTCACTTTTCTTCTTCTCTTGTACACGGGCAAGAAAACAGGCTCGATCCCGGAGGTCGTTTGCGTCATCAGGCTGGTCGTTCCCGTGGGGGCAATTGTCAGACAAGCAATGTTACGACGTCCATGTTTTACCATCTCCTTGTACATTTCAGGAGCCGCTTCTCTTAATCGAGAGATGAATGGATTATTCTTTTCCCGCTCGGCATCAAAGATTTTAAATGCTCCCCGCTCTTTTGCCAACTCTACCGAAGAACCGTAAGCCGCAATAGCCAACTGTTTGTGGATATCCACGGAGAAATCAACCGCCTCATCACTACCGTAACGCATACCCAAGGCTGCCAACATATCTCCTTCTGCGGTAATACCGACACCCGTACGACGTCCTTCTCTGGCTTTTGTTTTAATCTTCTCCCACAAACGAATCTCCACGCCCTTCACTTCCTCATCTTCCGGATCAGACGCAATCTTTTCAAGAATAGCATCAATCTTCTCTAACTCCAGATCAATAATATCATCCATCAGACGTTGAGCGATAGCCACGTGCTTCTTGAACAATTCATAATCAAAATAAGCCTCTTTCGTGAAAGGATTTACCACGTAAGAATATAAATTAATTGCCAACAAACGACATGAATCGTAAGGACACAATGGAATTTCCCCACAAGGATTCGTAGATACCGTTTTGTATCCCAAGTCTGCATAACAGTCCGGCACACTCTCCCGAATAATCGTATCCCAGAACAAAATTCCCGGTTCTGCAGATTTCCAAGCGTTATAAACAATCTTGTTCCACAATTTCACGGCACTGATCTGTTTCACGTTTTTAGGCTCATCAGAATATACCGGATACTTTTGAATGTAATCACGTTCCTCAACAACCGCATTCATGAATTCATCATCAATCTTCACCGAAATATTAGCCCCGGTTACTTTTCCCTCGGTCATTTTAGCGTCAATAAAACTTTCCGAATCCGGGTGATTGATTGAAACACTCAACATCAAAGCTCCCCGACGACCATCTTGGGCGACCTCCCTGGTTGAATTGGAATACCGCTCCATGAAGGGAACAATACCCGTGGAAGTTAACGCCGAGTTTTTAACCGGAGATCCTTTGGGGCGAATGTGCGACAAATCATGTCCGACACCACCTCTTCGCTTCATCAGCTGCACCTGTTCCTGATCAATTTTCATAACACCACCATACGAATCGGATGGCCCTTCATGACCTATCACGAAGCAATTGGATAAAGATGCAATTTGATAGTCGTTGCCGATTCCCGTCATAGGTCCTCCCTGCGGCACGATATATTTAAAATCACGCAATACTTCAAAGATTTCGTCTTCTGTCATCGGATTTTTATATGTTCTCTCGATCCTGGCGATTTCAGAAGCCAAACGATGATGCATATCATCCGGATTCAACTCGAAAATATTCCCGTAAGAATCCTTTAAAGCGTATTTGCTCACCCAAACACGGGCAGCCAATTCATCCCCCTTGAAATAATTCAAGGAACTGCTGTAAGCCTCTTCTTGCGTGTAGACTTTCTTCTGTCCCACAATTTCTTTCTGCTTTTCCACTTTAGTTGTAGTCTGTTCCATTAGTGTATATAATAAATAATATTTTTTGTCCAAAACCAACAAGGCAAAGCTATGGAAAAAAAACTTATTGGAAAAATATTTTTACTAACAATTAGAGAAAGTTTTCCAAAACAACAAGTTAATTTTCTGATAATAAAATACTTATTATTTTTCAAATACACTAAAAATTTTCAAAACATAAAATTGATACAAATTAAAAATATCTCCGGGAAATATTTTGCTTTAATAAAAATTGGATTTTACATGATAAACCTTTCGTTCCGAAACGCCCAATAATACACGCAAGTAGGCGATTATTTTCACCTATTTACACGTTCCATTCTTTAAAAAGGTTTAATAAAGTTCTTTGATTTCTTCAGGAATATTTACATGCATCATTCTTTTATCATGAAGAATTTCCGTCACGTATTCATCCGATACGGGAAGAAGAATTTCCTTAGAAAATATTTTAATAGAGAGTACCACGTTACCCGAATAATTATCCACCTCCATAATCGTACCCGTCTCCCCGGTTGCTTCATCCACCACGGAATAACCGATCAACTCGGAAAGCTCAAAGGGTAGGTTCTCCTCTTCCTCCAACAAGTATTTATCCATCAATAGATCGCATCCTACCAGACGATCTGCCTGCTCTTTCGAGTCTACAAAATCAAATTTGACAATATAAGAAGAATGATTTCTTTCCGTCAAACCATTCTCGGCGATATAAAAGGGAACCGGTGCTCCTTCTAAAAGAATAAACACCGGTTCATCCATGTATTGTTCAAGAAGATCATTATCCGTATAAACAATAAGCGCTCCCTGCAAGTTATGAGTCTTACCGATCTCACCTACCTTTATACAATCTTCTCGCTTGATCATAAAATTACTCAGCTGCCGGAGTTTCTGCGGGAGTTTCCGGAGCCTCTGCTGCAACAGCTTCAGTTGCGGCAGCCTCTACCTCTGCTCTAGCTGCAGCTTCTGCCTCAGCTTTCGCGGCGGCAATCTCTGCTTGCTTTTTAGCCACGATCTCAGCCTTAGCCTCTTTTACCTTAGCCTCAGCCTCGATACGAGCCTTATATTCACTTTCAGATTCGTTAGCCAAACGAGCAATCTTAGCTTGAATCTTAGCGATTTTCTCTTTTCTCCAAGCCTCGAATTTCGTATCAGCAGCAGCCAAATCGAACGCACCTTTTTTCACACCTTCCAACAAGTGTTTTTTCATAAGTACTCCCTCGTAAGAAAGAATTCTTTTCGCCGTGTCGGTCGGTTGTGCTCCAACTTGTAACCAATACAATGCTCTCTCGAAGTTCAAATCAATCGTGGCCGGGTTTGTCATCGGGTTGTAAGAACCAATTCTTTCGATGTACTTTCCGTCACGCGGAGCTCTACTATCTGCTACCACTACATGGTAGAACGGACTGCCTTTACGGCCATGTCTTGCTAATCTAATTTTAGTTGCCATTCTTTTAATTTTTAACTCGTTAACTACTTCCTATTCTCGATAGGCGGCGCAAAGATAGTTATTTAATTGGAAACTTGAAATGTCTCTTCAATTTTTTCTTGATATACAGGATTAGAAACCACTTCTTTATACCTGTTTTGTAACACCTGTCGGGCGTCTTCTGGCAACTCGTTATAATATTGCATCACGAAATTATTCCCCACGTCATCCCGAATCTGTTGATGTAATCCCAACTTATTCAGTTCATCAATATAAGCATTCACGAAATGTTCCGGTTCGGACATCAAATCTGCCAGCTTTTCTCCGAGCAAATTATTCCAATAGGAAACCTCGTAAATCTTGTAACGATACACTTTCTGATAGACATCAATATCATTTTTCGGCAACATTTCATCAAATATATTGAAATGATCAGGTTCCTCACTTTGATCTTCTCGATTTAATAAAGAATGATACATGGGGTAATAAAAGTAAGAAGCAGCCAAAGGAACTTTTACTTGTATCCTGAACAATCGTTCGAATTCCGGGTCACAAGGCGTTTTTTTCACGAACTCGGTAATAACAGCATCATTATACCGTACGATAGAATCCATCATTTGCTTAAAATCTGCCGGTGGCAACACGAACATTTCCTGTGTCGACGGGAACCACTGTTTCTCGTAATAATCCGACATCATCCTGGTCTCCGGATTATCTCCCTTCATTAATCTCACACTTCCATAATTTCCTTCCCGTAGTTTTTGAACATCCATTTCTATTTGAACGGTACTTCCCGGTTTCAAATAAAGAGGCACGGCGGCTTTACCATTTGCCAATCGCACATACCCGGCCTCTTTCAGAGGAATCCGAGCCTCAAAGCGTCCCGTGGAATCCAGAATAGACGCAATCGTCGTATCCTGCCCGCAAATTTCAAAAAATAATTTATTCCCTTTATAATTCAGCAAACTACCCGAAACAGTTACTTCATTATTAGGATTGCACGCCCACAGGCATGCAATCCATAAAAACATACACCACTTCATCTACTATTTCACTTTTGTAAAATGATACCGAACCATGTGAAAATCCATCGGGAACTCGCCTTCTCCAGCGTAATCCGCACAACCTTTATACGTATCATACAAGAAATCGGTAGGTTCATAATCCAACACGGTCACTTCCAACGTCTCGTTATCGTCAAACAATCTAAACCCGACTTGTACCGCCCTTAACTTCTCGTGTGTACCGGAGAAATTCACATTCGCCCGGCTCAATTCCAGCATAGAAGCAGTTACCAAAGGCGGCCGACCAATTCCGGCAGATTCATACAAATACAACTGTTGTTCTCTCAGGAACTTCACATCGCAATCCCTGAAATACATGGCCATATCCCCGGTCGCATGAACTTTCAATTTCATTCCGCCATCCGTGAATTCCAACATATCCGTCGGGAAATTATTCTCCGGCAAATGTTCTACCTCATCCGGCCCTCCATACCAATAATTCTCACGCAGATAGTCGATCGACGTTGCTTCTTTGAAAGCCCACTTTCCAACCAACCGATCCGGGGTTGTCATCCCTTTCACGTAAATCTCAGTCTGATCAATATCTCCCGGTAAGAAACGATCGCTACTCTCCGGCACCAATAAAAACAATGTTGTTTTCCCTTCTTCCCATTTCAGGAACTTAATTTTTATCGTCCCATAACTCTTTTTCGCCGGAATCACGAATTCTTTATTCGGATTATCCACGAATTCATAATGCACGTGTTCTATCGCGGTAGAATTCTCTCCCACGACGAAAGGAATTCTCGTATCCGTGTTTGCCGAAAAATACTTTCCCGTGTTTGCATCTTTTGCATCCATACGAATCTCGACCTCTCCCGGCAACACGTAGTTCTCTTCGGCAAAAGCACAAATTAATTGTCCTTTTGTAAGCACTTCAATCAACGTGAAATTATATTCTCCCAACACATAACCCTCAATCGGACTCAATTCCAATTTTATCGTTTTTCCATCCTCGAAATTATTCTTGGGCGACACGGTTATTCGTGCCGTACTTTCCCCCGCGGGAATGACAAACTCATCAGCCGAAAGTTCATATTCCTCTCCCTGAACAGCAGCTCCCCGCACGTTAAACTTAACTGATGTATTCACCTGTACCGGTTCGGAAACCTGAATCTCCACTTCCAAAGGATTCTCGGCATCCAACGTATAGATCAATTTTGAAAAAGCCAACTGGGGACCTTTTTCTTCGTTATCATCCTTATCACACGCCCAGAAGCATGCGGAAAGAATCAGGCAGGTAAACAATATAATTACATTTTTCATCATATTTCAATTAAATCTTTAGATCATTGAATCGCATTATTATACTCTTCTTTCAACAAACGTATCTCTTCCCGCTCTTCCAAAGTCAAAGGTCGTGCTTTGGGCAATATATAATCCTGACTTTCTGACAAGACACGAGGCGGGACATCATCCGGCTTATCACATCCTCCACAAAAAGTGAATAAAACAAATCCTAAACATCCTAATATCATTTTCTTTTTCATAATTACCTCTCTTTTATAATTTCACATAACCTTCATTTTGAATCATTCCCGGAATCAAATCTATATCCTGGGAAGGAATAGGGGCAGTATACATGAATTGTTGGGTTTCATATTTCAATCCATCCTTGGCACACCAGAATTCCGGACATCCATTTCGTTTCAATTCAAACCAACGGTCACCTTCCATGAATAACTCTTTCCGCCGTTCACAATGTATTGCCCACAACAACGGAGTGAAAGCATTCCCTTCCGCATTTATACGAACCAAGGCATACTCGTCCACTGCCGGCAAATTACCCATCGTGTAAGGCGTGTAACCAGTTATTCGTTTCGAGCGCAACAAATTCAAGTAATCAAGAGCCTCCTTCGTCTGGTTCAAATAAGCATGAGATTCCGCCAAAATCAAGCACATTTCAGCACTCCTGACACAAGCCATCGGTATTTTCAACGCCTCCCGTTTAGCATTAAACGAGAACGCGTAACGAACATCCCTTTCTTTCTCCTCAAATAAATCTATAAATCGCTTACTTACCGGCTTCACGGGTAGATACCCTTTTGCACTATTGTAATTCACGTCTCCACTTGAGCTTGTCAACAAATAAGATCGTAAAAGGACATTGCCTTGTTGAGCATATCTAGCCGAAAGCATATCCGTATACACGGCCCCTTCCACCAACGGGTAGGCATCCAGAATCTCTTTCGCGACAGGGATAGCCTGTTCCCAATTTTGAGTCCAGAAATACAATCTTGCCAAATAAGCTTTCACGACATCCTCGGTATAGCGATAAATTTCCGATTTCGAATGATAAGAAATCGCCTTCTTGAAATCTTCTTCTATAAGAGTGGCGACCTCCTTCAAACTTGAGCGTTTCGGACGGGCCTCCATATCAAAACGAGTCACGATAGAAAGTCCCAACTGCTCTTCTGCCTTCTCTTTATTATAAGGTTCACAGAAAAGACGCATCAGATTATAGTAAGCGACTCCCCTCATCGCGTAAGCCGTGGCATAACATGATTTTGCCAAATCCGTATCACTCTCTTTCATTTCATGAATGACCAGATTACAATTTCTTATCAATGAATACAATCCACGATATTCCATCCTGAATGAATTCAACCGATCCCCGACATATTTAGGAATTGCACCCATCCCGGTTACATTCCTTGTCAGACTATTCTCCACGTTATCCCCGAAACATTCCAATTCAAATTTCTCCATGGGATTTCCCAGTATAGCCTCATCATACCCCTCGTCAATTTCATTCAGATGACTATTCAACAGAGCCCCGAACTCTTCCGCTGTTTTCGGGATCACTTCCCCCTTAGGTTTTACATCCAAGTATTCTTTACAAGAAACACATGCAAAAAATACGATTAATACCAAACTTATATTCTTCATATTCTTCATAATCACGCAAATTAAAAGCCTAAACTAAGTCCAAATGAACAAGAACGAGCCAACGGGTAAGTTGCACCGGGAGTTTCCGGGTCTAACCCGGAATAATTCGTTATCGTGAACAAATTTGTCAGTATAAACGAAAAACTCAAGGAAGAAATACCCATTTTTTTCACCACATCTTGAGGGACCCCGTAAGACAGCGACATGTTTTTCACCCTCAAGAAAGAAATATTCTCCAACATAGATGCACGTGTAATCGTACTCGAAGTTGGATAAATCTGATCAAAATAAAAACGCCCCCCGTATGTATCCATTATCCTGGGATATTTCACCCCCGTTTTCCGGTCCTCGGTCCAACGATTCACGGCATCCTTCCGGACATTCAAGTGATTTACATATAGATCATTTTCACTCGTTGGGATTTTTTCACCGGCAGAACCGCTTCCACTTAAAGTGCTGTAACTTACCGGACATTTAATCTCGTCGACCACCTTGCCTCCTAACGAATACGCTCCTCCAATATTCAACGTGAAAGTCTTGTATGAAAAATTAAAACTAAAACCACCGGTAACAGGAGCGGTCGAAGTTCCCCGATAATATATATAATTATTCACGTCACTCAAATCTTCCGGCTTCAAGATATCGGCATCCGGACGCAATTTATACTTGTAGAGCCCGGTTTCAGGATTTATTCCCGCCGGTTTTCCTGCAAAAATAGCATCCAGGGGATAACCGACAAAATTACTCGTCTGGTATGAAATCGGGGAAGTATATCGCTTCAACACGTTATTATTCCAAGCCACATTCACGGAAGCATTAAACTTGAAATCCTTATACCTGAAAACAAGAGCCTGCAACGTTGCCTCGACACCTTTATTTTCAATCTGTGAAGTATTATATCCTTGTCCATAAAATCCCGTCATGTAAGGAACATCTACCCCCGTGACAAGATCCTTACTCAACCGGTAATATGCCTCGAACAGCCCGTTGATCCGGTTATCAAACAATCCAAAATCCAAAGCGATCTTCATATCCCGCGTCTTCTCCCAGCGCAAACGCGGGTTAGGCGCTTTCCTTACCTCTCCGATCCTGAGACTTTCGATATCCGTTTTTCTATAAGCCGTGGAATAATACATGATCAACTCCGGCTTTTCAGTCTTGTTCACATTCCCGGTATATCCCATGGCCAAGCTCAACTTCAAACGACTCAACACGGGCTTCAAGCTTTCCATGAAAAACTCATCCCCGACATGCCAAGCCAAACCCAAAGACCACGTCGGATTAAATTGCTCGTCACTACCAAAATTATTTGAACCATCCGTCCGGAAAGAAAGGCTCGTAATATACTTATCATACAATATATAATCCAGCGAAGCATAAAACGACGCGAAACGCGACTCTTCTATTGATTGCAGGGTTAACCCGTCAATAAAATTAGACATATCGACCAATCTACCATAATCCACCTGATCACTTTTCTGTTCCGGGGCCGGAGTTGACGCGTTGCCCGTCACCGGATCATAACCATAACGTTTCGCGGTAAGAGTTTTACCCTTGGAACCGCGCAGTTCCGCTCCCGCTAAAACAGACACCCGATGTATGGAATTAAATATATCCGAATAACTGATCTGTCCCCTCGCGCTATAATTCGTATTATTCGATGACATTTGAGTGATAGAACCGTAAGTTCTCCGGCTATTCCAATCGTCCAATTGGCTCGGTTTATCACTAAAAGCCGCATACGTGTCCGGACCATTAATATTCTCCGACTTATTATTAATAAAATTATAGGAAATCATCCCGGAGAAACGGAATTTCGAAGAGATCGTGTAGTTCAAATTTAACATCAGATTAGCAGAAAAATCTTCCGCAACACTGGAAGTTTCATTAATCTCCCGCATAACATTATAGCCATTAGCCGGCAAAATTGCCTCCCTTCCCCCATTAATCTGGTTCAGATTATAATACGTGTAATCCGGGCGATACGATCCGTCCTCGTTATACGGTTTCTCGTAAGGATTAGCGAAATAAGCATATTGGAAAGGATTCACATTCAAAGAGGAACCATCTGATTTCTGTTGTGACAGATCAACGCCGAAATCCACGGACACCCGTTCATGGGGCTTCAAATTCACCTTCGTGGACACGCTATAACGATCGTAAGAAGTTTGTCGTAATATCCCGTTATCCTTTGAATAACCGAAAGAAAGATAATAAGTGGCCATATCAGAACCTCCCGACAAAGAAAGATAATGATTCATAGAAAAAGAGGTCCGGAACAATTCATCAAACCAATTGGTCGTCGTCTTCGACAAATCGGCAATATAAGCATCCTGTTCCGATGCACTCATCGGCTCGAAATCCTCGTCCGTCCAGACCTTCCCGTCTTTCCCCAATTTATTGGCACGCAGCATCCCGACAATGCCAACTACCGGGTAATAAGTTCCGTTCGTAAACCCGTCCGCCGAGAAATCATCCCACAACTCCTGTTCCCAGGCCAACTTTTCTTTCGAATTCATTAAATCTCCATCCCGTTGAGGCTTCATGACCATCGAGAAATTAGCTGAATAACTGATCGCCATTTTCCCGACCTTTCCTCTCTTCGTCGTGACAACAATCACCCCTCCAGCCGCTCTCGACCCGTAAATTGCCGCAGCCGAAGCATCTTTCAGTATAGTTATACTCTCGATATCATTCGGGTTAATCCCCGCGATCCCGTTAGCAAAAATATCATTAAAATCCCCCGCTTTTATTTGTCCTTTTTGTATACTCGGGATATTTCGTTGCAATGGAACCCCGTCAACCACCCACAACGGTTCGGCATCCCCCGAGAGCGTGTTGGTCCCCCGAATTCGAATCTTGGCTGATTCTCCCGGCCGCCCTGATTTTGCCACGATGCTAACACCGGCCACCTGTCCTTGTAACAATTGTTCTATCGAGGTAGGAACCTTGTTCTCGAAAACTTCCTTGCCAACCACGGCCACCGAACCGGTCGTTCTCTTTTGAGTCGTTTGAGAATACCCGGTAGAAACAATCACTTCATCCAGTTGTCCCACAGACATTTTCAGCACCACGTTTACACTCGTTTCCGTCCCCGTCAATTTGACCTCCCGGGTCTCCATCCCGATAAAAGAAAATAACAAAACATGATATTCCTCCGGCATATTCAACGTAAAATTCCCGTTACCATCGGTTGATACCCCGATTGCCGTTCCCTTAATCATCACGGTGACACCCGGTAATGAATTTCCATCCTCATCCTTTACCTGCCCCTTGATCACCTTGAACTTCTGGCTTACCCCCTCCTGCGGAGCCTTCTCCAACAGGATAATCCGATCCTGAATCCGATGTCGTAAACCCGTTCCCTTCAACACCTCTTTCATCGCACTATCCAAAGAAACCTCCTTTACATCAACAGATATCCCCCCGACATCTTTCACAAATTTCTCGTTGTAAATAAAATTGTACCCGGATTGTTTCTTGATTTCTTCAAGCACTTTAACCAGTTTCTCGTTCGTCACCCTTAAGGTAATCTTTTCCGGTGACCCACCTGCCCAAAGAGTGCCCGATGCAAATAACAGCAGCATCAAAAATGCACAACTCTTGTTGAATTTCCTGAAAAAAAACTTTTCTACCATCATTTTTATCTATATTTGTGTGTTATGTCTATGTAACATTTTGCGTTAAAGAGATTAGGATAAGACCAATTAAGCCTAATCTCTTTTCTTTTGTACATAGACTATTTTGCGTTCCACTTTAAATGACACGGAGGTTGATGACTCTATAACCGACAACAGGGATTCCAACGAAACATCACGCGAGAGATCACCCGTGTAATACTCTTCTTCAAACATTTGCTCCCGGATAATCGTCACGTCATAATACCGGGAAACCCGCTTCAATATCTCCGTCAACGAGGCATTCCTGAAACTGAAATTACCCTCTTTCCACGCGGTGTAATGTTCCACATCACATTTCGACACCTGAATTCCGGCCCGCACGTCATGCATATTCACTTTCGCGATATCACCCGGAGTTATAATCCGGGACTCCCCCTTCCCGGCAAAAACCTCCACGAGTCCTTCCACCAGAACCACGTAACTCATTCCCTCATCCTCGTATGTATTTATATCGAACGTTGTCCCCAGCACTTTCACATCCATCCTATCCGTACTCACGATAAAAGGCCGGGCCGTGTCCTTGGATACTTCAAAAAAACCCTCCCCGTGCAGGCTCACCTCACGTTTACCCTTACCAAAAGACACGGGATATTTTATTCTTGAATCAGCATTCAACCAGACCTTTGTCCCGTCAGAAAGGACCAAATGATAAAACGTTCCCTTGGGCACTATCAACTCGTTATACTCCAACTCTCTTTCCCGTAGAGAATCCGCCCGGGTATATTCCAGACGTTTCCCCTCGTAAAGCTTCGCCCCCTGATCCAATTTCACTTTTCCTTTCTGGGGATTCGAGATATCCACCGTCTCCCCGTTCGCCAGCACCAGAGAAACATTATTTTGTTTTCCCTGTTCGGCCAACACGACACGCTCGTCTTCAGACGGTTTTATCCAAAGCCATAACGCACCCGTGATCAACAAACAAACACTCGCCGCAACCGACACGGACATCCTGACACGTCTCTTCTTCCGAGATTGTAAATCCTTGAAATTATTCCACTTCCGGTCAACATCTATTCCCTCGTAACGATTCTCTAATTCGTCTACATTTATATTTTGTAAACTCGAAAAAATACGCTCCCGTTTATCAGATTCACCACGCCACGTATCCAATTGATCACGCTCCGAATCATCTAGCCCGACAACTCGTTCTTTACAGATCAACTTGGCAACAAACAAATATCTACTTATCTCTTTCATCCTATTCTCGTTTCATGAAAAACGATCGAGACAAAAAACAGTATAGGTAAAATTTGATTTTTTTTCAAAATTATTTCACCACGGCAACAAGTAGCAATAAATGTTCTAACGATTTATACAATTCCCTATAGGCAACCGATTTATGAAATTTTACAGTTGTTTCCGTTATTCCCATTTCCTCGGCAATCTCTTTATTTTTCTTTCCTTCCAAGTGCAATTTTATAACGATTTGTACTTGAGGCGTCAAAGTTTTAATCGCCTTATGAATCAAAAAACGACTCTCCTCATCTATAATCGACTGCATCAAATAGTCGTTAGTCTCATGTTCCCCGGAATGTTCACTAGAATAACGTTCTTTTATTTTTTCATGCCGGATGTAATCCAAACACTTGTTTCTAAGCGTCCGGTACATGAATGCTTGCAAGGTGACTTCCGAATCAAAAGTCTTTAAATACTTAGACCACACCACTATAAAAGCCTCTTGCACGATATCCTCCCGCACGTACGGATCATCAATGAAGCGAGAAGTAAAAGCATTAAATTTCGGGAAATTCTCTTTAAAAAAGTGCTCAAACACAAGCACTTTTCCGTCTGAAAATTTAATATATTCTTCTCGCTCTCTTACCATTAAACGATCCTTTTTTGATCTTTTACATTTCAAAGAAGAATGTTAATATTTTGATTGTGAAGAAAAATTAAGTAATTGATAATTAGGTCGAGCTAAAAAGTATTATCTTTGAAATAACAAAGAATTATTTCTTAATTCAAGAGTCAAAAAAGGATCGTTTAATCATTATCAATCAATATTTTCCATATCTACACTATTTAGCCTATCTCCCAAGAGATTTTCAACAAAATAATACCGGATAAGATTCACGTAGTAGGGTGTCCCCAATCCGTGATCCGCCCCGGGAATAATCATCATATCGAAGCGCTTGTTAGCCTTCATCAAGGCATTCGCCAAACGAATCGTGTGAGCCATGTGCACGTTGATATCCATATCCCCGGTAATCAACAACAACCGCCCCTTCAAATTCTTGGCTAATTCAATATTAGTCGGGATCTTGGATTCGAACGAATACTCCTTTTGTTCTTGTTTTCCCGTCTTCTTCTCATGCATCTTCACGCCGTGATAAGTTTCTCCCCACCACTTGGTATATATATTATTATCGTGATTACCGGAAGCCGCAACCGCCACTTTATAAAAATCCGGATAAGTCAAAATCGAGGCCGCAGCCATAAAACCACCCCCCGAATGCCCGTAAATCCCCACCTTATCCAAATCAATAAAAGAATAACGATCTGCCAACTGTTCGATCACGAACTTACAATCCGCCAAAGCGTAATCCCGCAAATTTCCATACCCGAAATCATGAAATTCCCGTCCCCGGTTAAGGCAACTTCCCCGGAACCCCACGTTAATCACGATAAATCCCAACTGAGCCAAAGACTCGTTTCCATTATCATCCAACGTGAAAGACTGAGGCACGTAATTCTCCTGCGGTCCGGGGTACACGTTCACGATAATCGGGTATTTCCGGGTGGTATCCATATCAAACGGCCGGTACATCACCCCGTAGAGATCCGTGATACCATCGGCGGCCTTCACCTTAATCCGCTCCGGTTTTTTCCATCCCATCTCGTACAACAACCGCAAATCGGGACTTTCCAGCGTCATGATCTTTTTACCTCTCGTATCTCTCAACTCGGAAACAGGCTCCAGGTCCACCCGTGAATAATTATCAATCAAATACTTCCCGTTCTTGGCCAGATCAATAGAATGATATCCATCACCCGGGGTCAATAACGTAAAACCGGAACCGTCAAAGTTCACCTTATAAAAAAAACGGTATTCCGGATTTATCCCTTTTTCCCGTCCATACCCTTCAAACACGAAATTACGTCCCACGGTATCCAACATCAAAATCCGGGAAGCGACAAAATTCCCGTCCGTCACTTGATTTTTCAATTTCCCGTCCTTATTATACAAGTAATATTGTCCCCAACCGGAACGCTCCGACCACCACAGGATATCCTCGCCTCCATTCAAGATACGACACTCGAACAACTGCTCCGTGAAATGCGGTTCACAACGTTCGTGAATAATTTCGAACACCTCTCCCGTGCGTGTATCCACCCGGCAAAGATCCATCTCGTCACACGTCCGGCTCTTCCGGGTAAAATAAATATATTCCGGATACTTATTAAAATCAAAAAGCAGCACTTTCACTTCCTGATCCGGGTATTTGGCAATATCGACAACCTGATGCGATTTATTCCCGGCATGAAATAAATGCAAATCATACGTGTAAACATACTTATCACCGGGCATCGGGAATTTATACGTTCTCAATGTCGGACGGGGCTCTGCCAAATGATCTACCAGATATCCCTCCTCCACGTTCCGGCGATCCTGGCGCAAACAATAAAACACCTTAGAGTCACCCGACCAGGTAACTGCCGCCCCCTCCTTTTTCCCCGTATCCTTATCTCTCTGGAAAGAGTAAGAATAATAGCGCTCTCCGTCTGTTGTTAACTGATGAGAAGTCGTGTCCCCTTTTTCCTGCAAATACACGTTATGCTTGTAGGCGTAAACCATATAATTACTATCCGGCGACCAACGTTGCCAATAAGGAGCTCGGTTGAAACTACTTGTCACTTTTTCTCTCGTAAATTCTTTCAACTCCCCGCTCTTCACGTCATACACGAAATCCTTACCGTACTTGGAAAACATCAACCGATAGGGATTATTCCCCTCGAAACGGAATCCTCCCAATTTCAAATCCCTGGCATTCTCAACTTTCCCCGTCAGTTCTGCTAACTTCGCCGCCAACCGTTCTGCTGAAAATAATTCCTGTTTCTTTCCTTTTTTAGCATCCACCAGATAATAAACCGTCCCGTCATTGGTCGTGTAATAATACCAGAAAAACTCAGAATTTCCGATCCACGAGGGATAAATCGACAAACCGTGAACATACTCGGAAAGATTACGTTCGGAATACTTGGCACAAGCCTTAAAATCCGCCTTTTGAGCGAATACACCACTCCCCAGCAAGAGGAGCAGCATACATACAATACTTCTCATCATGTCTAATACATTTTGCGTTCTACATAAGAACGATCTCACGGTAAAGACCAATAAACCATGAAACCGTTTGCCTCAAAAGTAATTATTTTTTTAACAAATCCCCGTTTATACTCGAAAAATAAAAACTATCGCGAGGGAATCTCTCCGGTATCCCGCTGATATATTAATGACACATCAAGACAAAATTACCGACAAGTTGCCGATCTGCCTCGGCAACTTATCGGCAACTTATCGGCAACTTCCAATTCACTTACCAGAAAGACACCCCTGCAAGCCGCCGTGGACAAGGGCTAACCACGATTCAACATATATTTACATTACGAAGAAATGGCGTTGTTTTTGACATATGTCTACAAAAAAGAAGAAAACATTACATATACGATGCTGGGAAAAAAGTCCCATTATCTTGAACTACCGCCCCTGTCCCCTCCTTACACAGGTGGGAAAACCGCTTGGTAATCAACTCTCCCCCTGTGTAAGGGGGAGCCGGAGGGGGTAGTTAAAAGTTAAAACAAAATCGAGTAAAAAGAGCGTTGCCAAGTGCGTGGAAATAACCAGCAACTTGCCAAAGGCAAATGTAACCTACAACCTGTAACTCGCTGCAGGCGACCTCCTACACCTCTTCAAACTCAGGCAAAACCATCGACAACCATTTATCCAGTCGCTCCCTCGTTTTCTCCGATTCGAAATCCTCATCCAAGGGCAAGCCGACAAACAAATTATCGGTCACCGCGGCGGAATCCTGAAACACGTATCCATCCGTCGACGTCTTCCCCACGAGATTTCCCCCAAGTTCAGTAACCAGTTCGGCCATGTATCCCATGCCATCCACGAAATGACTCGGGTAAGTGATATGATCTCCCAATCCCACCAAAGCGACAAAACGATCTTTCAGAGAAATTTTACGCATACTTGGGAAGAACTTCGCCCAACGATCCCGCTGTTCCCGTTCCCACGTGCTACGCCCCAACGAAGAGCATACCAATATCAGATTCTTGTAATCCAACAATTTATCGGCATGAACATCATTCACGCAAAACATATCCACCTTGTCCGCCCCGATCTTCTTTTTCAACATCTTGGCTACCCGGTGGACGCTTCCCCCGGCCGGAGAATAAAAAATTCCCAGCCACTTCATCTCGCTTGTCCGCTCGTCCAGAAGATAATTCCCCTCCAAATCGGCGGTCAATCGTAAAGGCTCCTCATGCTCTTTCACGTTCTTTTTATCCGGATCCGGCTTCACTTGAGCCTTCTGATCCGTCTTATTCTTTCCTGCAATCTTATCCATAAAAATATAGTTTATAGTGATTATAATATTATCATCAACTATAAACTATACGGCAAGAAAGGCGAAAAGTTATAGACGCCTATTTTTTATGAGTGGCAACCGCCAACAAAATTCCCAAAGCGACACCCAACAACGCGGCAAACAAAACACGCACGTCTCCCGGCAACAGGAAAGTTATCGTGTGAGCCGGATACCAGAAAAACGGTATCGTTTTCTTGAACACGAAATTCCATTGCACCCGCCAGTTCAGGTTTGCCATGATCTCTCCCATCTGGATCGGGGTTAAGAACCCGGCTAACGTCCCGCCATGACTCAGGATATGCGTATCCGTAATTTTATGCAACGTCATGAACACCGGGGCAAAAATAGTATTCATCCCCACCGAGATACAGAACGCCACGAACACTTTCGACCAGGACAAAGACTCGCCCATCACCGTGGTTGCATTCTCCATACCCATGCTCTTCAGGAAAGCGGGCACGCCATTCGCGAAAATCGTCATCGCCATGCTGATTCCCATACCGAGAATTCCCCACACGATCGCCCGGGGCAACACCCCGAAGCCCTTCCGGTTATACACCCCGGCACTAATCCGCAACCCGATGCACTCTCCCAAAGTCGACAAAATAGCAAACTTCAGGAAACTCATAATCATTCCATGCTCCGCGTTAAACGTTTTATAGAAAGAATACACGGCATCCGACAGAAAAAAGGGGAGTAAGCACACGATTACACACCCGATAACAATAAAATCACTCTTTTTCATCGTATATATTTTCCACCCTCCGGGAAACCACACCTATCCGGAAAGTCTTACACATTATTTATCACTAGTCTCGTCTGACGTTTCCGTCTTCCCGTTTTCAGGGTCTTGGTTCAACTGAACATCCTTATTCACCTCCTTTTGGGGCGTAGGATAGAAAAAGTCAAATCCTTTTTTCCAATCGCTACTGATCCGACCAAAACTTAGGAGTATTGCCAGCAGCAATACTCCTATTATAATCAACATTCTTCTCTCTTCTTTGGCATAGTTGTTCCAAGCTTTCATGAGAACCCTTATTTTTCAATACGGATACGAGCGTCAACGGCCACCACGTTGTCCTTGTTACCTAACAACGGGTTCAAGTCCATCTCGAAGATTTCCGGGGCTACTTTCACCAAAGCGGAAATTCGCATCACGGCCTCGGCAAACTTATCCTCGTTCACGGGCTCTTGACCGCGAACACCTTGAATGATCTTGTAAGATTTCAATTCTTTAATCATGCTATGAGCCTCGGCCTTAGACATGGGAGCCAACCCGGCTTTCACGTCTTTCAGTACTTCGATAAAGATACCGCCTAACCCGCAAAGTACCATGTGCCCGAACTTATCGTCCCGTTTGGCACCGATAAACACTTGCGTACCGCTCAACTGCTGTGCCAGCATGATCGCGTAAGTATCTTTAATCTGCATCATCCGTTTAAATTCACGGCGTACCGTCTCCTCGTCGCTCACGTTCATCACGACTCCACCCACATCCGATTTGTGGATCGGGCCAACCACCTTCATCACCAGCGGGAAGCCGATCTCTTTGGCCATCCGAACGATCTCTTCCTCGTTGTCGGATACCCCTTCTTTAGCCCTGGCCACACCGGCTGCATCCAGTAAAGCGTGAATCTGCTCCGGTGACAGGTAACCGTTCTCGGCCTGATCCACCACCTCACGGATCTTCTTCACGTCCATATCCGGCATTTCGAAATGTTCCGGTTGAGGAGCCGGAGTCTTGTATATCTTGCATAACGCGTTTCCGAACAATACCTCATCCGGGAAATAAACACGTCCTTTAGAAACGAAATCCGCGATCTCGTCTTTCACGATCTTGGAAGAAGGGAAAATCGGGAAAATCGGCTTCTTACAAGTCTTCATCTTCTCGTCGAGCAAGTTGTACACGTCAAACACGGGGAACAAACCGGGGCTTCCGAAGATAACGGCCATCCCGTCGATATGCTCGAACTCATTGTCACAAGCATCCAGAATATACCCTAACTGCTCTGCCGTACCCGTGGCCAAAAAGTCGATCGGGTTACCAACAGATGACCCGGCAAACAATTTCGATAGCAACTCTTTCGCCTTCTCTCCCTCGATATGCGGAACATCCATTCCACCGTTGGAAAGTGCATCCGTCAACATCACGGCGGGACCACCGGCATGAGTTACCACGGCCATATTCTTACCCTTCATTTCGGGATGCATGAAAATCCCGGCAACGGTCATCAGCTCGTCACGTCCGTTGCAACGCACGATTCCGACTTTACGGAACAATGCTTCCACGGCAACATCCGAGCTGGCTAAAGCTCCCGTGTGAGAAGAAGCGGCCCGACTTCCGGCAGCAGATCCCCCGGATTTGATCGCGGCGATCCGACACCCCTTGCGAATCAATGAAGAAGCATGCTTCAACAATTTCTCCGGTTTCTCGATACTCTCCACGTACAACAATTTCACGCGGGAACTCTTCTCCGGGTCAAACGTCTCGTCCATAAACTCCAACACTTCTTCCACTCCCAGTTGTGCCGAGTTACCCACGGAATACATGCTGTTGAATTTAATACCTTTCTGCATACCGGAGTCCATGATAAACAAAGCCGTGGCACCGGAACCGGAAATCAGGTCCACCCCTTTCGGGTTCAACTCCGGAATCGGGCTCGTGAACACGCCACTATAATGGTTTGTCAACACTCCGATACAGTTCGGTCCGATCAATGAACCACCCACGGAATTAATTGTCTCCACGATCTGACGCTCTAATTTTGCTCCTTCCTCGTTCTCTTCATGGAATCCGGCAGACAAAATAATAAACGCCTTCGTGTTCTTCTGTTTAGCAAGAACCTCCACGGCTGACGGGCAGAATTTCGCGGCGATCGCTAAAATCGCGCAATCCACTTCCGGAAGGTCTTTCACATCCCGGTAAGACTTAATTCCTTGCACCACGTCCATCTTCGGGTTCACCACATAAAGCGAACCTTTGAAATTGCCATCTTGTAAATTCCGTAACACGGTCCCCCCGGGCTTGTGAATATCATCAGAGCCTCCCACGACCACAATACTCTTTGGATCAATTAATTGTTTTGCTATCATATATTATCATTTATTTTTAACTTCCTCTTTAATTTCAAATGGATGATCGCGGTTACAATCATCCATTTGAAGTTTTCGTTTCTAGATATTATTGAAGAATGTCAGAAACTCCTGTACCTTCTGTACCATCTTCCGCGAGCCCGTGTACAACGGCACCCGCTGGTGCAAGGCTTCCGGCTTTATCTCCAGAATCCGTTTCTCCCCGTCCGTGGCCAGTCCCCCGGACTGTTCGGCGATAAACGCCATCGGGTTGCACTCGTACAACAATCTCAATTTCCCGGTCGGGTGTGAACTCGTCTGCGGGTAAAGGAACACCCCACCTTTCAACATATTCCGGTGGAAATCGGCCACCAATGACCCGATATAACGAGAGGTGAACGGGCGATTCGTAGCCTCATCCTTCTCCTGACAATATTTAATGAATTTCTTCACTCCCACGGGGAAATTCACGTAATTCCCCTCGTTGATAGAGTATATCTTACCCATTTCCGGTGTCTGCATATTCGGGTGAGACAAACAGAATTCACCGATAGAAGTATCCAACGTGAACCCGTTTACCCCGTTACCGGAAGTGTACACCAACATGGTTGACGACCCGTAGATCACGTACCCGGCAGCCACTTGCTCCGTTCCCGGCTGGAAGAAATCTTCCATCATAAGCGGTTCCCCGATCGGAGAAATACGTTTATAAATAGAAAATATGGTACCTACAGAAACATTCACGTCAATATTCGACGATCCGTCCAGCGGGTCCATACATATAATGTACTTTCCGTCTTTACTCAACCCTTCCTCGAAAACAACAATATCCTGATTTTCTTCGGTTGCAACCCCACAACACTCGCCACTCGCCCTCAACTCATCCATAAAAGTTTTGTCGGCATAGACATCCAACTTCTGTTGGTCCTCTCCCTGCACGTTAATTGAACCCACTTTGCCAAGTATATCTACCAAACCGGCCTTATTTACTTCCCGGTGAACTTTCTTGGCTGCAATACCAATATGGTGCAAAAGTCGTGAGAATTCTCCCGTAGCTCCGGGAATCTCGGCTTGCCGTTCAATAATAAATTGATTTAAAGTTGTAACTTTATGCGTTATCATGGTTTTGTGTTTTAATTTTTTTGCAAATATAAAGTTATAATCTTTAATTTAAAAGGTTTGCGGGTTTTATTCCACTTCACACTTTCAAATCCTCATGTATTCAAGCCGTGTTTAGGGAGTGATAAGACTCCATAAAGAAATCACAAACACTTCCCCAATAGAGCAAAGACAGTTCCCAAACGGCTATAAACCGTAAATGAAGCGTCTTTGAAACGTCTTTGATGCCTTATCTCTCCCTAAACACTACGGGAATTCACCCCTAACTCTTAAAGAACAGAGATAACATCGTTATGATCCCCGGACATGACGTTTCACCCCGGACAAATAACGACATTTCATGACATTACGTTGATTTAACACAAGAAGTTGCGTCAATAAGCCCGAACTGGCCAAACTGCTGATGGTCCATATTTTGTAGTGAGATTATCACTCGTAATGCTCGATGTAATTCCCACATAATCAACAACTGACTTCTCCATTGAACTCCCATACGCTTTAACTTCCATGTTTAAATTTAATTCCTCTTTATGTAGAGCAATCCATCTAATCTCATCCAATGCCGGAAAATACCACCCTTCACCCAAATCTTTACAAGCTTTAAAAGCAGGATACGCATCAAGAGTTTCGCCATTACTAGCCGCAAAAGTTTCCACAGCCTTCAAATTTATCATCCCATCATATCTACTACTCGCCCCCACTAAAGAATTTTTTCCTTTGGCACTCGACTCGCACCACGCTTTTGAACCTAATGAAACACTTGCCACAACCCGTCCCCGGTAAGCATTGATTCCCGTGATGTCAGTCTTAAAAGAAGAAGTCGTTTCATCATATCCCGTCACTTTCCCCACGACAAAGACCGTTCCGCCCATCCACGCATCCCCCACCTTAGGTATCGTCAAGGTAACCTCGTCGTGATTATTCCCTTTCAACGTTATGTCCGTGAAACAATAAGCGAATTTTTCACCCGTTTCGGTGTAGAAACACGCGCTATCTAATTGTAATGTCCCTCCCTCCACTGTCCGAGGAAAAACAAATTCCATCTGATTATTTGTCACCACAATATTTTTCACCTTACGCACTATTCCTCCTGAAGACATGTACAAATCCGCTTTAGTAATCGCAATCCCCTTGACCACCTTCGTCAACATCACTCTGGCCTTCTCCCCTTTTTCTACAAGAATTTCACCCACCTGCACTTGTTCCCAGTCCTTTATCGAAACCAAGAACAATTCTTTGGTAGGCCCAAGTCCCGGATAATCATTCACTTTCAATGTATATACATACTCTTTTCCCGGCTCAAACGTCATTGAAGGAAGTATCGCTTCACTAGGATTATCATTACCCGTGAATTTAAAAGAAATTATCATATCGTTATCTTGTTTTTCTTGAGGAAAAATAACAACAGACGTGTTGGGGATCGCTTGCATCTGTATATCATCAACCGTCTCTCCATTTGCCAAAACCCCCGTACCCATGTTTAAAATTCCGGTTGTAACCACATTATTCAATTTCACTTCTTCGAGATCACCCAAAATAACTGTTGTAGGAGTTTCCGTGGTGAAATTAATAACCAATTTCGAAAACAAATGATTAAATTCCAATCTGATAGGAGCCACATCCTTCACATAACCGTTTGCCGCCTTAAGATACAAGAAATCCGATTCATTCAAAAATTCCGGGGTAGATTGATCCGCATTCACACTAACAGGTACGCTCACCAAATCTTGCGGGGCCGAATGAGTTTTTTTCCAATAATATCCGTATACATCTATCGGCATATCCGGATAATAATGCTCTTGTCCATCTGCAAACGATAAACTCCCAGCATCACCACAAACCATTTCACACAAATCTTCACTTGCCGGAAACATTGCCACATCTTCCTCGGTTCGTTCCACTATGTAAAGATGCACGCCGCCCCCCTTATCAAAACTAGCCCGACCCATATTAACAACCTGTGTCTCTTGAATATTAGAACGAAAGGAAATCTTTTGTTCATTCACGTCTTCTGATAATGCTCGATTACACCCCCAGAATAGAATTATCATCAATAATACATTTATACACCTCATAATCATTGAATTAATATTCATTACTAATTATACAACCACGAACATTTGCAAGACAAAAATGAGATCCTCCTTTCCAGATTTATTTATTAAACACCAAACACTTAACAGTGCACACACTTAAAATAAAAAATATTATCTAACGATCCTTTTATTGTATCCATAAATTTACTCTCTGGACAACAAACCCCATTTTTCATTTCTCGTTAATTATTAAACACTTACGTGATTTGATAATTTTATCATGAGCATTTATATTGACTAATCAAAAAAGGATCGTTTATTGGAGTTTAAATTTAGACAATTAAATCAAAAAAATCAATGAAAAAGCTACATTATTATCTTTATCGCCCCAAGAAAACCTATTTTACTCATTTCTCCTTGACAATAAATATCCTATAAAACAAAAACTCCCGCTTTGGTGGGAGTTTTTTTATATCTTACAATTGCTAATCCTTTACAAGGAGTCAATATCTTCTCGTGTTATCCCGGTAAGTTCCATGATATCTGCCATAGACATTCCCTTTAATTTCAATTTTCGAGCGATATCTAATGCCTTTTCTTTTTCTCCTTCAGCCTTCCCCTCTATCATTCCTTCCATTTTTCCTTCAGCTTTTCCTTCAGCTTTCCCCTCAGCTTTCCCCTCAAGTAATCCTTCTAATTTAGCCGTACTTAACACATCATTCTGAATCATAATCGCATCTACATGACGGTCATAGGCTTCACGCTCGGCTGTGTCCATGTTATAATAGACCAACTTTTGGCGAGCCTCGCTCAACCCAGGGGCTTTCGTGTCAGGACGGATATGACCATTCTTCAGGTAATCAATCCACTCTTCCAACGGGGTCATGGCCACTTTATCAAATTCATTTACGCGAATCAAGAAATATTCGGGAAAAATCTCGGACGGAAGTCTACGCACGATGACATCCTTCTCCTTGGCCGTCACCTGCAAAAAATCACCCGTGTGAACCCCAACAAAAGAGTTCTGCCCGTGATACAAATAATCATCACCTTTGCCAATATCAAAATACAAGATACTGATAGAGTAGATTTTTTTTACCTCGGAATAAATATGTCCCAATTCGATATGCTCCGTGATAGCTTTCGCTACTCCATATAGAATCCGTTCAAGATAATACAATTCACGAGTAATCTGTATTTCGACGATAATGATTTCATCATCACTATCACGGGCCTTGACATCCACGCGATTGAACTTATCATTCTCATCTTGTTGGTTACCCTCGCTTTCAAGAATGTCAATAATACGAATCTTCCTGCCAAGCAACACAGTGAGAAGCCCTTCCAGTACTCCAAAATTTGCCTTATTTCTTAGCAGGCGCTTAATCGCCCAGTCGAAACGAATATATCTATCTTTGATGTCCATAAGTGGAATATTTTAATACACTTCTTACAAAGGTAGAATTATTTTTCCACTTTCTAATTCCTTTCGTCATTTCATTTCAGTATTAACATGCTAAAACGCATTAACCTTGAACGATCACTCATCTTATTTTGTATTTTACAATTTAAGATATACTTTTGTTTTGTGTTACTCGTTAATAAGAACTTACATGAAAGTATTCAAATTCGGAGGCGCTTCCGTGAAAGACGCCGCGGGAGTGAAAAACCTCTCTTCTATCGTACACCATCAACACGGGCAGTTGGTCGTGGTCGTTTCCGCCATGGGCAAAACCACGAATTTACTGGAAACGCTATGTAACGCTTATTTCCACAAAGACCCGAAAGTCGCTTCTATCATGAAGGAACTAAAAAGCTTTCATTTGGCGATTGTCGATTCGTTATTCCCGTTAAATGATGAAGTCTACAAGCACCTGGAGGAGTTATTCACAAATCTGGAAAACATTCTATCAAGTGAATCCTCACTATGCTACGATTATGAATACGATCGTATCATCTGTTTCGGAGAATTAATTTCCACGACAATCATTTCCGATTACTTGAAAATGGAAGGTATCGACAATCAATTCATTGACATCCGGAAATACTTGAAAACCGATCAGAATTACCGGAATGCCAACATTGACCTGGAACTCTCCGGACAGCTCTGCCGGGAAGCCTTTGACTTCAACACGGCTCCCGTATTCGTAACCCAAGGTTTCATCGCCGGAACCCGCACCAACCAAACCACCACTCTGGGACGCGAGGGATCGGATTACACGGCAGCCCTTCTGGCTAACCTGTTAAATGCCGAGGATGTAACCATTTGGAAAGACGTACCCGGCGTGATGAACGCGGACCCGAAAGAATACGACAAAGCACAAGTGATCAGCCGAATGTCATACAAGGAAGCCATCGAGCTATCCCATTTCGGGGCGAAGGTTATTCACCCGAAAACGATAAAACCGATCCAGAACAAACAGATTCCTCTCTACGTGAGATCATTCTTACATCCGGAATCCACGGGAACCGTGATTCAAGAGATCGACGAACATCTGAAATTACCCCCGATCTATATCAACAAAGCAAACCAATGCCTGTTGACTCTCACGCCAAGAGATTTTTCCTTTATCGCGGAAGAAAAATTAAGTCATATTTTTGCCATTCTGGCACAATATAAATTGAAATTGAACCTGATGCAAAATTCTGCTATCAGCTTCTCGTTTTGCATCGACTGCAACAGTGCTGTCTTCAACACATTTCTGGAACAACTCCAGGAAGAATTCGAAGTCCGATACAACCAGAACGTGAAATTAATCACGATTCGCCATTATAACGACGAGATCATCCGGGAGATCATTGGCGACTCCCCCACACTGGTAGAACAACGCAGCCGGACAACGGCCCAATTCGTGTTAAGAAACCATATTTAGTAATCAATCTTCCCCGACCATGGAGCAAGAAATACTGTTAACCGTACTGATGCCCTGTCTTAACGAGGCAGAAACATTAGCAACCTGCATCACGAAAGCCCAAAAAAGCATCGCCGAGTTACAAATTTCAGGGGAAGTGTTGATTGCCGACAACGGAAGCACGGACGGCTCTCAACAGATAGCCCGAGAACACGGTGCCCGCGTCGTGGACATTCCCGAAAAAGGATACGGGAGCGCGTTGATCGGGGGAATTCATGCTGCAAAAGGAAAGTACATCATCATGGGGGATGCTGACGACAGTTATGATTTCCTGTCGCTCAGGCCTTTTGTCGAGAAACTGGAAGAAGGTTACGAGCTTGTCATGGGGAATCGCTTCAAAGGAGGTATCGCCAAAGGCGCCATGCCCCCGTTGCACCGATATCTCGGCAACCCGGTTTTATCGGGCATCGGGCGGATACTGTACAGAAGCGACATCGGGGATTTCCACTGTGGCTTACGAGGTTTCCGCAAGGAAAGCATCGAATCCTTGCACCTCATCACCACGGGAATGGAATTCGCCAGCGAAATGGTCGTGAAATCCACGATAAACCATTTACGCATCACGGAAGTCCCGACCACCCTTTCCCCGGACGGGCGTAACCGGGCTCCCCATTTACGCAGTTGGCATGACGGTTGGAGACACCTGAAATTTTTACTTATCTATTGCCCGAAATGGTTATTCCTCTACCCGGGGATTTTCCTGACAATCCTCGGCCTGATCATACTCTGCACACTCTCTATCGGGCCGATCCATATTCATGATATCACGCTGGACATTCATACCATGCTGTACGGGGCCATGTTCACGATCCTCGGCGTACAGATCATCGCGACCGCACTCTTCACCCAAACTTACGCCACGAATTCGGGAATGATGCCGGCAGAAAACAACAAGAGTAAAATTCTCAGTAAATTTACCCTGGAAAAAGGATTAGTTATTGGTTCCATCATGATCGCATTAGGAATCATCGGTTCAATATTAGCCGTAAGAGTATGGGGTACACACGCTTTCGGCCCGCTAATCCCGTCCCAGACCATGCGGCTCACCATCCCGTCGGTCACCTTGCTAATACTCGGATTACAATTCATATTTTCCAGTTTTTTCCTGCATATTCTCAACATCAAGCACAAATAAAATATACCCATAAATTACCGGCACATGAGTACAAATACATTCTACACGAAATATTTGAATAACAAGAACCTTACATATCTATGCCTGGCAATTATCATTTGTTCTTTCATCATTAATTATTTGAATATATTTGATTTCAAACCGGACTTGAACGGGGACAACGTCTATTATTACGCTCTCGGCAGAGCCCTAGCCGCAGGAAAAGGCTACACGGATATCATATTTTTTGAAGAGACTCCCCACTCCCATTTCCCCCCGGGATATCCCCTGTTTAACGCGGGAATCATGCTTTTCACCCATTCCTACTCGGCTTTAAAAATCGCGAACGGCGTGTTATTCGGGTTATCCATTTTACTTCTTTTCTTCCTCACGAAGAAGCTTTCCGGCAATTTATTACTCGCTTTGTCAACCTGCTTGTTGTGCTGTATGCAACAGGCTCTATTACGTTACTCCACGATCGTGATGAGCGAAATGTTATTCACGTTTCTCACGATCGGGGTTCTGTACCTGATCTCGCTTATCAATACGGATCACCTGTTCGACAAGCATCGCCCCCGCTCTCAAATCATTTACTTTATTTTAATGATTATCGGCTTGAATTACATCTATTTCGTCCGGACCATGGGTACCTCTATCATTCTTGCTGTTATTATTTACTTCGGAATTATTTGCATAAAAAAAAGTATCACCTTTTTTAAAAGTAAACGCACGCATGCAGATCTTTCCCAACAGATAAAAAACAAACAGGCTCTATTCAGTCACCTGATCATTTTAGGCATTGTCATCGTGTCCTTCGCCGGGGCAAAAACCGCATGGGATATGCGCAACAAAAGTATCGGTGTCACCGGAAGCGACTACCTTAAAGACTTCAAAAAGAAGCCTAAAGGCGAAACCATGACCACATTCTCGGACTGGACCGAACGCGTTGAAAACAACTTAACCAGTTACGTGGGCAAATGGATTCCCTCGGCAATCGTGTCTGATAACCCGGAATTAGAACAATCCGTGACCCGTTCCGGCATTATCCAAGGGATCTGCATCTTGGCCATCGTTCTTCTCGGGTTAATCACGCTGAAAAAACTGCAACTCCTTTTATTCCTGTACATCGGTATCACCATGGCGGTACTTATGGTCTGGCCGGAACAATACGGGGGACATCGCTATTTCATCGGAATTATCCCCCTGTTCATTTTCCTGTTCTTGAACGGTTGCCTCGAACTTATAAATTTCATCACGAAAAAAATGCCTCTCGCCAAGTACCAACAACTCATTCCTGCGGGAGGCCTGATCCTGCTTCTTGTTTTTTTCATGTTCCCGCACTACTCGAAAGCCTTGAAGCCCCAACAGAACTTCGCAACATTCAGGCAATGGAACGAAAGAATTGCGGATCCCGCTTTCATCGAATACATTTATGCCATTGACTGGTGTAAGAAAAATCTACCCGAAGATGCTCGTATCGCTTGCCGGAAGCCGGAGCTTTTCTATCTCTTCTCCGGGGGCCGGAAGTCTACTTCTTTCCCCCAGTATGCAAAGCCGGAAGAACTTTTCGAACGATTCAAGAAACAACAAATTTCCCACGTGATCATCGACCGATGGTTCCGTCACGGGTATGTCACCGTTTATCCCATGGTCAAACAATACCCGGATCATTTCAGGCCACTTATCCAAGTTGGTAAAAACACGGCCAAACAACTCCCGACACTCGTGTTTCAATTTTTCCCGAACGCGGAAAAGAAATAATGCTCCTATTTTATAAGTTATCCAAAGGTAATAATAGGGTAATAATATCCCTCTCTCGTAGCACCCCCGAAGCTTCCCCGAAGCTCCATCATCTGGCGGTGGAGAAGCTTTGAGGATGCTTCGAGGAAGCTACGAAGGAGGGGTAGGATTACCCTAGTTACACGAGAGGATTACTATTGAATTACCATAAATCCCCCCCTGCCTCCTTTGAAAAATCCCGCACATACAACTTAAAATCACTTGATGTAAATTCAATTCTATCAATAGATAGAAATGAGAAAAAAATGGTATATTTGCAACTTGATTTTAAAAACGTGCAAATTAGTAATCTTAAAGTAAGAGTCACGATGGACAAAAAATTCCAAGAGTACAAAGGTTTGGATCTCTCTCAGGTAAATAAAGAAGTTCTGAAGGAGTGGGAAACAAACAACACATTCGAGCAAAGCTTGAAGATTCGAGAGGGGCATCCCTCGTTTGTCTTTTTCGAAGGTCCCCCTTCGGCAAACGGAATGCCGGGTATTCACCACGTAATGGCTAGAACTATTAAGGATATTATTTGCAGATACAAGACTTTACAAGGATTTCTCGTAGAACGGAAAGCGGGATGGGATACCCACGGGTTACCCGTTGAATTAGGTGTGGAAAAGAAACTCGGTATCACGAAAGAAAATATCGGGAAAACTATATCCGTGGCCGATTATAACAAAGAATGCCGCGCAGACGTGATGAAGTTCACCCAAGAATGGGAAGATTTAACGAACAAAATGGGATACTGGGTAGACATGAGCAACCCGTATATCACGTATGACAATCGTTATATCGAAACCCTTTGGTACTTGTTAAAACAATTATACAACAAAGGTTTCCTCTACAAAGGATACACGATACAACCCTATTCTCCCGCCGCGGGAACAGGCTTGAGCACCCACGAGTTGAACCAGCCGGGATGTTACCGGGATGTGAAAGACACGACTTGCGTGGCTCAATTCAAAGTCGTTCGGGATGAAAAATCCGAGAAATTATTCGCTCACAGTGATGAAGTTTACTTCACCGCGTGGACGACTACCCCGTGGACATTACCATCCAACACGGCATTGGCTGTCGGGCCGAATATCACGTACCTGGAAGTGAAGACATACAACCCTTACACGTTCCGTCCGGTAACCCTGATTCTGGCCAAAGACCGTTTCAGCGCTTATTTTAATAAAAAAGCGGAAGATATCGCCTTGGCAGATTACAAGGAAGGTGATAAACTAATCCCCTATCAGGTGATTGCCGAATACAAAGGGACCGAACTGGAGGGTATGCGCTACGAGCAACTTTTACCCTGGATGAAGCCCGTGGGCGACGCGTTCCGGGTAATTCTCGGTGATTACGTGAGCACGGAAGACGGTACCGGAATCGTGCATATCGCGCCGACCTTCGGGGCGGATGACGACCGGGTAGCCAAAGTTGCGGGGATCGCCCCCATGCTACTTCTTGATAAAGAAGGAAATAAACAACCCATGGTCGACAAACGCGGACGGTTGTTCCTGCCGGACGATATCGACCCAGAATTCCTGAAAAACAATGTCAACATGGACTTGTACTGTGAATTCGCCGGACGTTTCGTGAAGAATGCTTACGATCCGACCCTGACGGAAAATGACACGACACTCGATATTGACCTGAGCATCCTGTTAAAACGGGAAAACAAAGCGTTTAAGGTTGAAAAACACGAACATAATTACCCGCATTGCTGGAGAACCGATAAACCGGTACTTTACTACCCGTTGGATTCCTGGTTTATCAAAACAACTGCCGTACGGGACCGCATGATCGAGTTGAACAAAACGATCAACTGGAAACCAGCCAGCACGGGTGAAGGCCGTTTTGGTAAATGGCTGGAGAATCTGGTAGACTGGAACCTTTCGCGTTCTCGTTACTGGGGTACACCCCTCCCGATATGGGTCAGCGAGGACGGTTTGGAGAAAAAATGTATCGGTTCGGTACAGGAATTAGTGGAAGAAGTCGAAAAAGCCATAGAGGCAGGCGTGATGACCGAAAACCCGTTCAAGGATTTCAAGGTAGGCGATTACTCTAAAGAAAACTACGAGAAAATCGACCTGCATCGCCCGTATGTGGATAATATTATACTGGTATCCCCCACGGGACAACGGATGATTCGCGAAAAAGACCTGATCGACGTCTGGTTTGACTCGGGAGCTATGCCTTACGCTCAAGTACACTACCCGTTCGAGAATAAAGAACTGATCGACAACCGGACCCATTTCCCGGCCGATTTCATCGCCGAGGGAGTGGATCAAACCCGCGGTTGGTTCTTCACGTTGCATGCTATCGCCACGATGGTATTCGACTCCGTGGCCTTCAAAAATATTATTTCCAACGGATTGGTTCTTGATGCCAAAGGAAACAAGATGTCCAAACGTTGGGGAAATGCCGTTGATCCTTTCGACACGATCGAGAAACAAGGTTCCGACCCGCTACGCTGGTACATGATCACGAACTCTCAACCGTGGGATAACCTGAAATTCGATATCACCGGGGTGGAAGAAGTAAAACGTAAATTCTTCGGAACGTTATATAACACGTACGGATTCTTTGCCTTGTACGCCAATATTGATAAATTCTCGTACGCGGAACCGGAAGTTCCGTTTAACGAAAGACCGGAAATCGACCGCTGGATTCTTTCCCTGCTCAACAGCTTGATCAAGGAAGTAACCGAGGCTTACGAGAAATTCGAACCGACACGTGCAGGACGGGCAATACAGGAGTTCGTGATCGAGAACTTGTCGAACTGGTACGTGCGTCTTTCCCGTAAACGTTACTGGGGAGGCGAACAAACGAAAGACAAGCTGTCGGCTTACCAGACGTTATATACCTGTTTGGAAACCGTGGCCATATTGTCGTCCCCGATCGCCCCGTTCTACATGGATCGCTTGTTCAAAGATCTGAATAACGTGACTGGACGCTACACCGTGGACGTGCATTTGGTGAATTTCCCGGTTGCCAACGAATCCATGATCGACAAGCAATTGGAAGAGCGCATGAACATGGCTCAACAAATATCTTCCATGGTACTTGGCCTGAGACGTAAGGTTCAAATCCGTGTAAGACAACCGTTGTGCAAACTGTTGATCCCGATCTTGAACGAAGATATGACCATCCAATTGGATGCCGTGAAAAACATCATCCTGTCGGAGGTGAACGTGAAAGAGATCGAGTATATCACCGATACCGCAGGTATATTGATCAAGAAGATCAAACCGAACTTCAAGACATTAGGCCCAAAATACGGTAAATACATGAAACAGATTTCCGCTCTCGTGGCCGAAATGAACCAAAATGATATTTACAATTTCGAAAAACAAGGAACTTATTCTTTGCAGATTGGAACGGAAACTTTGGAATTGACACTGGAAGACGTGGAAATACTCTCGGAAGACATACCGGGTTGGCTCGTGGCTAACGAAGGACGTCTTACCGTGGCTCTGGATATCAATATCACGAAAGAATTGCGTGAAGAAGGTATCGCCAGGGAGTTGATCAACCGGATTCAAAACCTGAGAAAAGAAAGTAATTTTAACGTGACGGACAAAATTGATCTCCGCATCGGAAAACACAAAGAGATCAACGAGGCTGTCGAGAACTTTAAGGCATATATCGCCAGTCAGGTTCTGGCAGAGAGCGTTACGCTAGTAGATAAAGCCGAGGGCGATGTCCAGAACATCGAAATCGACGATATACAAACGTTTATTAAAATCCAAAGAATGTAACTTCTATCCCCTGTTACAAGTAAAAGTGGATATTTCCACACAGGAAAGGTTACAAAACGGATTTTTTTATTAACTTAGACAAAAACTTTACAACTATGTCAGAGAAGACGAGATATTCGGACGAAGAGTTACAGGAATTCAAAGAATTGATTCTGGAGAAACTCGAAAAAGCGAAAAGAGATTACGAGGTGCTGAAAGCTTCGATCTCCGGTAGCGACGGGAATGACATTGCCGACACGTCTCCTACTTTCAAAGTATTGGAAGAAGGAGCATCTGTTCTTTCCAAAGAAGAAGCCGGTCGGCTAGCTCAAAGGCAGGCAAAATTTATTGCCCATTTGGAAGCTGCATTAGTTAGAATAGAAAATAAAACTTACGGGATTTGCCGGGTTACCGGGAAACTGATCTCTAAGGAAAGATTACGCGCCGTGCCTCATGCAACATTGAGTATGGACGCGAAAATGGGACAAGACTCTTAATCGCGATGCGATTAAGAGTCCCTTTTAAATTTTAAATATACAGGATGAGCACGCGAAACAAGCTTATTATTTTTATCATCGTTCTTTTGGTTATTGATCAGGTAGTAAAAATCTGGATCAAAACTCACATGATGATCGGCGACGAATTCAATGTTTTGGGAGATTGGTTCAAAATTCATTTTATTGAAAACAACGGAATGGCTTTCGGCATGGAACTGGGAGGCGGCAAGTGGGGCAAGACGGTTTTAAGCGTGTTCCGGTTATTCGCAGTCGTAGGTATAGCCTGGTACCTGGGACGTCTCATCAAACAAAAAGCCCCGAAAGGAGTTATTATCTCTTTCGCGCTAATCTTCTGTGGAGCCATTGGTAATATCATTGACAGTGCATTTTATGGGATGATATTCAGTGATAGTTATTCACAAGTAGCTACCATGTTCCCTAAAGGTGGCGGGTATTCTTCTTTCTTACACGGGAAAGTGGTTGACATGCTTTATTTCCCTCTTTATGAAGGATTTTTACCCAAATGGATTCCTATCTGGGGAGGAGATTTCTTCGTATTTTTCCGCCCGGTATTCAACTTGGCCGATTCTTACATCACGATAGGCGTGTTTATTCTATTACTTTTCTATCGGAAGTTCTTTGCAACGAAGAAATAGATATCTTAAAATAAAGTTAAACAAAGGGATGAATCTGCTGAAGATTCATCCCTTTGTCATAAATATAAGTTAATCTGACTTTGACGGTTAACAAGGTTTAAATATGTTTTCTAAATTGCCAAACAATTTACAAAACCCATTTTTAACTGTATTTATGAAAAAAGTTATTATTCTTATTGCCGCCATAGCATTCAGTATCACGGCATTTTGTCAAGGAGGTGTGAATTTCGAACACCTGACATTTGATGAAGCCCTAGCCAAAGCAAAGGCCGAAAACAAGCTTGTATTCATGGATTGTTACACTTCTTGGTGCGGCCCCTGCAAATACATGGCAGAAACTATTTTCCCGCAAGAAAAAGCAGGAGAATTTTTCAACCCTAAATTTATTTCCGTGAAATTCGACATGGAAAAAGGAGAAGGACCGGAATTGGCTAAAAAATTCGGGGTAAGAGCATACCCGACATTCTTTATCATTCGCCCGGACGGAACCGTACAACATACCATTGTCGGTGGTGGAGATTTGGAAGGGTTTATCGCCCGCGTTGAAAGAGGATTGAACGAAAAAACATCCTTGGATTACCTGAACAAGGCGTATGAAAAAGGCAAAATGAATAAAAAACAACTCATGAATTATTCCATCGCCCTACAAGACGCATACGACGAAGCAAAAAGTAAAAAAATTAACACGGAATTAAACGCTGTATTAAAGGATAAAGACAAACTTAAAAAAGATTTCTGGCCGATTTTGGAAAACGACGGTTACGGATCAGAAAATTTCAAATTTGTGGTCAAAAATCTTCCCGCTTTCAGAAAGAATATCGGTAAAGAAAAAGTAGATGCCTATTTGTTCGGAAACTATAGTATGGCTATCGACAACTCAAATCGTGGCCCGGAACCTGCCAAAACACTAGAGCAGATTCGTCAGGATTTATCGACCATCAATTTAGAGAAGAACGACGAACTGATGAGCAAAATAGAATTGGCCCAAGCTATTGCCGATCAAGATGTAGCAAAAATCATCTCTTTCGCAGAACAAGCTGCACAATCCGGAAGTAAAGAAGTTTGGCCCGTTATGAACGCTCTCAATTCGATCAAGAACAAAGCTTCAAAGGAAGAATTAGGTCATATCGCAGAATTAGGCGATAAGTTCATCGCCAACGCTCCCGCACAAGGGAAAGATTACATGGAAAACTTCTTCGAAAGTTTCAAGATTGCCGCTTATACCGGGGTATATTTTCAGGATTTGACTTTCGAACAAGCCTTGGAAAAAGCAAAAAAACTACGTAAAAAAATATTCATCGACTGTTACACTTCTTGGTGTGGTCCTTGCAAATACATGGCGAATACAGTTTTCAAACAAGAAAACGTGGGTGATTTCCTGAACAAGAATTTCATTTGCTTGAAATATGACATGGAAAAAGGCGAAGGACCCGAATTAATGAAAAAATTTGGTGTACGCGCATTCCCGACATTCGTGATTCTTAACCCGGACGGAACAGTTCGTCATAAACTTGTAGGCGGAGGAGAAGGTGAACAATTTATTGAACGCGTGAAAGAAAGTTTCGACGATAATAAAGCTCTAAGCACGTTAACTACAAAATACGAGAACGGAGACCGGGATAAAGCTTTCTTGTTGCAATACACGAAAACATTGAACAGCCTTTATGATGCAACCGCAAAGGATGTTGCCGCCGAATTAATGAATATAGCAACGGATGAAGAAAAATTATCCCCGGATTACTCTTTTATCTTCCTGAGCAGTTCTTTAAGCCCGAAAGATTCGGAAGCTGAAAAATTCTTGTTGGCCAACCGGGAGAAATTCAACACGACCATCGGTAAAGAAAAAGTGGACGGCCGTTTAAGCGAAGGTCTATACAGCGAACTGATGCGTTCTATCGCATCTAAAGGCGAGAATATTGATGCAAAAAGATTGGACGCCATCGGCAAAGAGATTAAAACTTTAAAACTATCGAATGAAAAATCTCTTCTGGCCCTTCAAACTATCGCTAAAGCGGTGAAAGCCGGAAACATCGACCGCTTGTTATCCACTTGCGAAAAGGAACTTTCAAAAATCGATAACAACCAATACGTGGTTTACTACCTCAGTGGTGCTTTCGAGAAAGCCACTAGCGCACAAAAAACTCGCTGGCAGAAAATCATGCAAGGCCAGTCAAAATAATCTGGATAAAACATACAGATAAGACAATCTAAAATAAGACGAGATTCACAATGAATCTCGTCTTATTTATTTTCCACGGGAAAATAATAACTTTAAATACGGAATAAATATAGAATATATAACCATCTTAAAAGATCGTGTGAAGTAAAAAGACAATATTATTTTAAAATGAATTTTATTATTTATATTTGTCTATTGCCCTAAATAAATAGCTTATGAGAAATTTAGATAACGAGATATGTACTCTTTTGAAGCAACATAATGTAGAAGGATTAAAGTTGCTTTTTAGCGTGTATTATCGTCCGTTAGTGCTTTGGGCGGATACCTATTTAAATAATATCGGACACGCGGAAGATGTTGTACAAGAGTTTTTCGTGAAATTATGGGAGAAAAAATTCGGGGATAGATTATCGGCACTCACGTTAAAATCTTATCTTTTTACGGCTGTAAAAAATCAAGCATTGAATGTTCTGGAAAAATTTGACCCGCTAAAAGAGACTTGCGATGTGGCTCTCGTAAATCATTTTCAGGTAGAATACGACGATTTGACGGAAGAATTATTATCCCGCGTAAAGGCTGAAATCAAAAAATTGTCACCCCGGAGCCAAGAAGTGGTAAACGGAGTATACTTGGAAGGTTTGCATTACAAAGAGGTTGCTCAAAAATTAGGAATATCGGTATCAACCGTAAAAACGTTACTTGTCAACGCATTGAAACAATTGAGAACGTCGTGCGAACATATAAATGAAATTTTAACATTCATTTTGTACAAAAAAATCACGATTTGATTCAACCGTTTTTCAATTTTTCCTGTATTATAGGTGCAAAGATGAAAGGAGATGTTATTTAATGATCATTTTATTATATTCATAAATTTGCTTTCCCATCTATAATTTCATTTTCAACATATCGCTAGTTATTAGCTATTTGCACATTCCGATGATCTGATCTTGATCCTTTATATTGACCTATCAATAAAGGATCGTTTTATGATAGACCAAGATGACATCAATTTATTAGACTATATTAGCGGAGAACTTCGTGAGGAAGAGAGAGAAGAGGTCTTGAAATGGATCGAATCGAGTATAGAGAATCGGGTCTATTTTGAACAATTCCGGCAGAATTATTTAAGCATGAGATGGGGTACGAGAAGTTCGCTCGTAAAAGGAGAGTTCCCCCAGATCAAACAACGACTCCAACGGCATAAAATCATGCGTTATATTGCAAGATGTGCTGTTGCAGTGGTCATTCTTTCCGTGGGAGGTCTAGGTGTTCATTCGCTCCGTCAGGAAAGAGAAATTACAACTGTTCAGCAACCCATATCTTCCATCTCCCCGGGTAGTTCACGAGCGTATTTACAATTATCTTCCGGTGAGATTGTTCCCGTTTCAACCGAAGAAAAGATATTGAAAGAAAAAGGAGGAACTTCCATCACGATCAGTAGTGCCGGAGAAGTCCTTTATCATGTCCGAGATAGCCTCGTGGAGGTTGCGGACGAAGTGTTCAATAAATTGATTGTTCCTAGGGGAGGTGAATTTGTCGTGACATTGGACGACGGGACAAGAGTATGGTTAAATTCCGGCACGGAATTTCGCTACCCGACAAATTTCGTCACGGAACAAAGAGAAGTTTATTTAAAAGGGGAAGCCTATTTTGACGTGAAACGCGATACGACTCGTCCTTTTGTCGTCATAGTGAATGATTGCGCGGTCAAAGTGTACGGGACACAATTTAACATCAACACGCATAAAGAAGGAGTAATACAAACCGTACTCGTGTCGGGCAATGTGGCATTTAGGAAAGGAGACGAAGAATTCAGGTTACAGCCCGGAGAAAAAGCCGAATACTGGAAACACGAGGGGAAGGTGGAAGTAAATCAAGTTGACGTGTCTTCTTATATCGCTTGGAAAGATGGGACTTTTATCTTCGAGAACGAGTCACTGGAAGATATCATGAATACGCTTTCCCGATGGTACGACGTGGATGTGTTCTACACGAGTCCGGAAGCAAAGCGAGTTTACCTGACCGGAAAAATGAAGCGTTATAAAGATATTCAGGAGCTCTTGTACTTCTTTGAACGCATCTCCGATGTGAAATTTACAATAAAAGGAAAAGTTATAACAGTGAGTGAAAAATAAGGGATAAAGATGGTGACACATCTTCATCCCCCGAGATCAAAACGAACAGATGGCCATGGAAAAGTCTCTGTTCTAATGTTTAATCCTTAAATGCAAAATTATGAAATCGAAGTGGATTTTTGCCTCGTTGGGGTTTAAAAAATCGAAAATTCTTAGGGTTATGAAATTATTCCCGATCTTCATGTTTCTTCTTGTGTTCGGAGCGACAGCGAAAAGCTTCTCGCAGGAACAACTGGTGTCGCTGAATTTACACCAGTGTGATGTAAGTATGTTGTTTAAAGAGATTTGCAAACAAATCGACCTTCGTTTCGTGTATAACGAAGAACACGTGAAACAATTAGGACGTTTTGACGTGAAGGTTTCCGGTGAAAGCGTTCAGGAAATCCTTCAAAAACTCTTTAAATCAACAAATTTAGAATGTCGTTTTGAAAGCGACGTGATATTTATTACCCCTCGTTCAAAAGCCAGCCTTCCGGTCGATTCGTTGAAAAATGAAGTCCTCCGGGGAAAAGTCTCGGATGAGAAAGGAGGAGGTTTACCGGGCGTAACCGTAATCATGAAGGGAACCACAACTGGTACGGCAACCGATCCGGACGGCCGCTTTACATTGATGCTACCCCGCGATACCGTCACCTTGATGTTTTCATTTATCGGAATGGAAACCAAATTCGTCAAGATTGCCAAATTAAAACCCGGAGAACAACGAAAAGAATTGAGCGTGGTGATGAAAGAAGACAAAGTGGCTTTGGAGGATGTGGTCGTAACCGGAATTTTTACTCGTAAGAAAGAAAGCTTTACCGGTTCCGCATCCACTTACACGGCGACGGAACTAAAAACAATGGGTACGCAAAACATTTTACAGAGCTTGAAAACACTTGACCCGGCTTTCGCAATTCTGGAAGACAATCAGTTCGGATCGGACCCCAATCGACTGCCGAACATGGAAATTCGAGGGAAGTCCAGCATGCTGGGGTTGCGGGATGAACTGGATGCAGACCCCAATCAACCGTTGTTCATCCTCGACGGGTTCGAATCAACATTAGCCGCAATTAATGATCTGGACATCAACCGGGTTGCCTCGATAACCATATTGAAAGACGCAGCATCCACGGCGATCTATGGTTCTAAAGCGGCAAATGGGGTTGTTGTCGTGGAGACAGTAAAACCGGAAGCGGGTAAATTACAGGTAAGCTATAACGGAAACATGAACATTTCCATGCCGGATTTGTCCAGCTACAACCTAATGAACTCAAAAGAAAAGTTGGAATTCGAAAAGTTAGCAGGAAGATACACCCCCTCTTCCTCCACGTCCACGCCGGGAGAAATCGAATTAAATCGTTTATACAACGAAAAACTGAAAATCATCGAGAGCGGCGTGGATACTTACTGGCTGGCAGAACCGTTGCGTACGGGCGTGAATCAGAAGCATTCCTTGTACGTGCAGGGAGGTGAAGGCAACTTCCTTTTTGGTTTGGGTGCCGGGTACAACGGTATCTCCGGTGTGATGAAAAAATCTACCCGGGAAGTGATCAGCGGGAATATTGATTTGATATACCGGATGGAGAAATTCCAGTTCTCCAATAAGTTCTCCATGAGTTCAACACATTTCAAAAACCCGATTGTTTCTTTCCAGACCTATGCAGAAGCGAATCCATACTACAAGAAATATAACGAGTCGGGCATCATTGAAAAATGGCTGGAAAAGAATGATTTCTTCGAAGCCCCGAATCCTTTGTGGAATGACACTCAAAATAGCCGGGACGAGGGGAAAAGTCTTTCTTTGAGCAATTATTTTATTGCCGAATATTTCCCCACGACCGAATGGCGGGTACGGACCCGCATCGGGATCACGTACGGGAATGACGATACGGAGAAATTTTACTCTCCGAATGATACGCGTTATGAAGAGGTCGAAACGATCAAGAAAGGCACGTACAATTCTTCAAATGCTAAATTGAATCAAATAGAGGGCGAACTTAGCGTGACTTATGCCAAAGTGTTGGGCCTGCATCGGATTAATCTGGTCGCCGGGGGAAACATATACAGTAACAAGACATTAACGCAAGGGTATTCCGCACAGGGTTTCCCGGACGGGGATTTTACCTACCCTTCTTTTTCTAACGGTTACCCGGAAAACGGGACTCCTACCTATTATGAATCCGTATCCCGTTCCGTGAATGGTTACTTTAATGCCGGCTATTCTTATGACGATCGTTACTTGATGGATTTCAGTTTACGTACCAGCGGTTCTTCCGTGTTCGGGAGTTCCCGGAAATACAACACGACTTGGTCGGTCGGCTTGGGATGGAATATCCACAAAGAGAAATTCATCATGGATCATATCGCTTGGATCGACATCTTGAAACTACGTGCCTCTATCGGTAATCCCGGTAACCAGAGTTTCGATTCCGCACAAACCCTGTTGACGTATGCCTTCCAGTACGGCTCAATGAATTATTTTGGCTTAGGGGCAACCTTGTCCCAGATCGGTAACGCCGATCTGAAATGGCAGGTCACGGTGGATAAAAACATCGGTATCGACATCACGCTATTGAACAAACGTCTTTCCGTGACAGCCGATTATTATTACAAAGTAACAGATCCTCTTTTAATCAAAGTCAGTACCCCACTCTCTTCCGGGACTCAGACTTACATGACGAATGCCGGGGAACAGGTTTCACAAGGTTTGACTGCATCAATCTCCTATTACATTATTCAGAATTTCGCAGAACGCTTCACTTGGATGGTACGTGCCAACCTGAGAACGCAAAAGGCTCGTATCGACAAGATCGGAAACAAGTTGTCCACGCTCAACGCAAGCGGTAAAGGAGCAAACACGGTGAGATATTATGACGGGGCGGACCCGGATGATATCTGGGCAGTAAAATCCGCGGGAATCGATCCCTCGAACGGGAAAGAGCTGTTTCACGATAAAAACGGGAATTACACCTACGATTTCTCTTATGACGATGAGGTGATTTGCGGAAATACCCGCCCCGACCTGGAAGGCGTGATAGGCACTTCCTTGAATTGGAAGGGATTTTCCGTTACTATGAATTTCCGCTACCAGCTAGGAGCTGATGTCTTTAACAATGCCCTGTATAGCAAAGTGGAGAACATCACAACTAGCGGGTTGAATAAAAACCAAGATAAACGTGCGCTTTACGAGCGGTGGCAAAAAGAGGGCGATATCGTGCGTTTCAAAGATATTGCCAACGCAGCATCAACACCAATGTCTTCCCGTTTCGTACAAAGAGAGAACGTGTTGACCCTCGAATCCTTGTATATCGGGTACGAGTTTTATGACGGCTGGATCAAGAAAATCGGATTTAGTAGTTTGAAAATACAAGCTTCAATGCGGGATGTGTTCCGGGCATCCACGATCAGATCGGAAAGAGGAATTTCTTATCCTTTTGCTAAAAGCTTGGAAGCCGGGTTATCGTTTAATTTTTAATACTCATTCTTATGAAATTACGAGATATACTATTGTTTGGGATTCTGTTGATTATCGGTGCCGGATGCTCTGATTTTCTGGACGTGCAACCCAAGGATAAACAGTCGGAAGAACAACTTTTTGCCACGAGAGGCGGTTTCTACACCGCAACAAATGGCATTTACAACAAAATGGCTTCCTCGTATCTTTACGGGAGTAATCTTTCTTACGGGTTGGTAGATGTGATTTCAAAACGCTATATACCCCTGTCAACGAGTACCTACCTGACAGCTTTGGCCAATTTCAACTACACGGAAAGTACGGTAGAGACACAATTATCGAACACGTGGACGGAAGCGTATAACACGATTCTAAATTGCAACGTGGTGATCGAAAACGTGGATAAAAGTTCGGGGGTATTGACCGAACAAGAGGCAAAGGTGTTAAAAGGGGAAATGTTAGCCGTACGGGCTTTCCTGCATTTTGATATGTTGCGTCTGTTCGGACCCGTATACAAGAACAAGTCGGATGTCGAATCAATACCTTACAACGAATCTTCGAAAATATCAGTATTACCTTTATTGACAGCCGATTCCATCATTCACGATAAGATTTTGAGAGATTTGGACGAGGCCGAAAAATTACTGGAAGGAAATGATCCGATTATCGAGGAAGGACCGATGGCTTCACTCGAAGGCGATCAGGAAGTTTACCTGCGTTACCGTCAGTTACGTTTTAATTATTACGCCGTACAAGCATTGAAAGCGAGGGTTTATTTGTATGCGGGAGATAAGACTAATGCCCTGAATGCAGCCCGCAAACTACTGACCGACACGAAAGTAAGCGAACATTTCCCGGCTGTTGATCCGAACAAACTTCTGGCGAACCAAAGTAACCCGGATCGAGTATTCTCGACAGAAGTACTGACGGGTATTTACAAGAAAAATCGGAAAGACATTTATACCTCTTACTTTGATTCCGAACAAGCCGGGAGTAACTTCCTACAACCTCGGGCAGACTTCGTGGACGGAAGCCTTTTCGCAAACGCAACACAAGATTATCGTTTTCAGACTTGGTGGCAAGTTGCCTCCGGGATCGGGGTGAAAGGACACACGTTCATCAAGTATAAAGGCATCGACAAACCGGATAGCGAGGATGAGGATTCCGAATATTTTTATGCCGTCTTCATGTCTCTGATTCGTTTAAGCGAGATGTATTATATAGCCGCGGAAAGCGAAACCACACTAGTGAATAAATACGGGTGGTTAAACCAGATCCGGGTAAAACGGGGACTACCGGAATTACCCGTGACATCGGAAGACGACTTAATGAAAAACCTGCGTTTCGAGTATTTACGCGAGTTCTTAGGCGAAGGGCAGATATTCTTCATGTACAAAAGATTGTACATCAACATAGATAAAGATGAGAATGGATTTAATACAAGCACCTACGGAGGAACGGAAGCACGTTATGTATTGCCGATGCCTTCAGGTGAGATTGAAAACCGTTAAATGTTTAGATTATGAAATCGAGAATTATATTATTTACAATAGCTTTACTTCTTTCACTTTGGGGATGTGATAAGGAGGAAATTTCAACTTTTACCAGTGATGATGCGGGGATTTATTTTCAACGGGTGACCAGTTACATCTACGGTAGTCCAACGGAATATTACGGGGATTCCATCTCCTATTCCTTTGCATCGGCTAAAGCAACAACCAAGGCTGTCACACTTTCGGCTACAGTACGAACGATGGGCAAAGTAGTCGACTATGACCGTCCTTTCAAAGTAGTGATCGACGAGAAGGGTACAAATGGCATTGAGGGTAAACATTTTGAAGTCAACCTTGACACCGCAGTGGTTCCTGCGGGAAAAAGTACGGCATACGTGCGGGTACGTTTCAACCGGACAGAAGATATGATGGAGAAAGCCGTGCGAGTGGCTCTTCGCTTAGAGGATAACGAATATTTTAAATGTTATCTCCCGGAGTACAAGAACACAAATGCCTACACGGCGACCGGGGCACAGATTCATGGTACCCTGTTTGCCTTCTCTATCAGCGAGATGTACACGGAGCCTGGCTATTGGACGTCATTCGGGGGCGATTTCTTTGGCCCGTGGACATCTAAGAAGTACGTTATTGTGAATCAAGTCTGCGGGTTGACACCTTCGGACTGGAGTCAGGCCGGGTATGCCGGAACGAAAGTACAGTACGGCAGATTCAACTTTTTTGCGCTTTCCGTTCAAAAGTATTTGCAGGAACAAGCTGATGCGGGAACCCCTGTCACGGACATTGACGGGAAATATATGCAGCTCGCCTCCTCTTATTCGGTAGATTACTCTAAATATGAATAACCGCTTAAATCAAGTTACGTCATGAAAATAAATATTTTAGTTTTACTTTTTCTTATTTTCTCTTTTATCGCCTGTTTTGATGATAAGGGGAATTATGATTACCATGAGGTTGCGGAACTTACAATCGAAAATATCCCCGAATTGATAGAGGTATTAGGGAGTTCCGATCACATCATCGTGCAGCCGAAAGTAACCTCTTCCCTGGAGGGAGAGATTACCAATGATAACCCGAATTTTGAATTTACTTATAAATTGGAGAAGAAGTCCGGCGGGATTCTAGCTGATGAGAAATGGGTTAATTTGAACCCGTCAAAATCGTTAGACTTGGATACGTTGGCTTCCTTCCCCGCCGATACCTATATTGTCTGGTTCACCGTCAAGGACATTCGTTCCGGCGTGGAGACATCGACCACGTTTGATGTGAAAGTGACGTCTCCGACCTACGAGGGCTGGATGATTCTCTGCAACGAGGGCAATCAGGAACGGGTACGCATGGATATGATCTCCGTGATCTCGGCTGAGCGGGTTATTCCGGCTTATGACTTGTTGACCCCACTGGGATTACCCGACTTAAAAAAAGCGAACGAAATCGGTTTTTCCACATCGCTTTTTGCAAGTCCCAATGACCAGATTTACGTGATGTCAGAGGAAGGTGCTTATTTAATAGATAGAGAAACTTTTAAAACCGACGAGTCTTGGAATATTTATCTGGTGAGTTTCATTATTCCTCCTACAGAAGGAAACATCGTGAAATACACCTCGTTGAATTCCGGTAGTTCTTACGGTCCCCTTGCTTCTTTTTGTGTTTCCAACACGGGGAACGCTTATGCTCAAATATTAGGTATGGCCGGAGCTGCGTTCGAGTACCCGATAAATACTTCCGTACGGGGTGGAACACCAGAATACAAGGTTGCCCCATACATAGGGATTAGCATGGCTCGACCAGGAAACGGGCAGACTGCATTGTTCTATGACACGGATAACCAACGTTTCGTGGGGTGGAAGTACGGGAATAACGTAGATGCCCGGCAGACACTAACCCCGCTACCTGACCCGGAAAATAAACTATTCAGCTTCCAAACAGGAATGGATTTGATTTACATGGAAAGTACCCGTTATTCCAATGGATTAGTTTATTCCATACTACAGAACGCAAACGGGAAAAGGGTCATTTACGGGATTAACATGTCAGGCAACGGATTCGCACAAGAGTCCAAGTACGAGAATCCAGATGCCCCGGATTTTGATAAAGCGACGGTATTCGCTTTCCACTCGCAGTACCCCTATTTATTCTACGCCGTGGGAAATAAAGTATACCTACATAATCTGGGAACGAACAAGACATACCTCATGAATAATATTACCCTGGGAGATCAAGAAGTTGTTACCCTATTGAAATTCAATTTGTATCAACAAAATTCTCTGTCCGATTTGAACAATCAATCCGATGAGTTTATGGCCCGTCAATACGAATTGATGGTTGGCTCTTACGATTCGAGTATAGACGGGGTGAACGGCGGGAAACTAGGATTCTACCCCGTGGATGGAACCAACAACAGTGTAAGCAAACGCATTGAATATAGTGGTTTTGCCAAAATAAAAGATGTCGTGTATCGTGAAAGACGGTAAATTATTGACTCTTTTCGGGTAATAACCCGGAAAGCGGGGGGCGCCAGATAAAAAAAACTTTGAGGCTCCCCCCAATTTATAAGATACGGATTTAAATCACGAAACTAGAAATCCAGTCCTTTTTTTACTCAGATAAAATCATTCCACTTGAAAAATCCATTTCCCTTGTCCCCAGAAAAAGAGAGTTATTCGTTATAGTCATACAGAAATAAATGGGACTATATGTAAATTTCGAACACATCACTTTCGATAAAGCCCGGGCAACAGATGCCCAAAAGGAACGCTGGGAAAAAGTTATACAAAAAATTCCACAATAATCTTCCATAAAATCAATCACTTTTTCTGAAGCTGAACTCTCGTGGCATCTTAAAATCATAAAGATGAGGCTTCGAGTTCAGCTTTTATTTTCCGACCGTTTTTCATTTTCAATTGTTTTACGTAAGTTTGCACCCTAATTTTAGGACGAACCAGCTTGAAAAAGCGATAATCCGTTTCTGAAAGAAGCGGGAACGTAAAAGAAAATCGTATATGATTGAAAATTTAGTAATTGTCGAGTCTCCGGCTAAAGCCAAGACGATCGAGCGTTTTTTAGGAGAAAATTATGTTGTAAAATCAAGCTTCGGACATATCCGGGATCTGGAGAAAAAAGACCTGGGGATTGATATCGAACATAATTTTCAACCCAAATATGAAATATCTCCCGACAAAAAAGCTATTGTAAAAGAACTGAAACAACTCGCCAAAGAAGCCAAGACGGTATGGCTAGCATCCGATGAGGACCGCGAGGGAGAAGCCATCGCATGGCACCTTTTCGAGGTACTCGGCTTAAAAAAAGAAAATACCAAACGTATTGTTTTCCACGAGATCACGAAAGACGCAATCTTACACGCGATCAACAACCCGCGGGACATTGATAAAAATCTCGTTGATGCCCAACAAGCTCGCCGGGTTCTCGACCGTTTAGTGGGATTCGAGGTATCTCCCGTTTTGTGGAAAAAGGTGAAACCTTCTTTATCTGCCGGACGGGTTCAATCCGTTGCCGTAAAGCTCATTGTTGAACGGGAAAGAGAAATTAACCATTTCGTTGAACAGAAATACTATAAAGTAACCGGTACATTCGAAACGAAAGATGCAAACGGAAATGCAGTTCCGCTAAAGGCCGAATTATCCGAACGTTTTTCCACGAAAGAAGAAACGGTTGCTTTCATGGAATACTGTAAAGGAACTACCTTCACGGTCAGCAATGTCGAGACAAAACCGAGTAGCCGCAAGCCTGCCCCGCCTTTCACGACATCCACGCTACAACAGGAAGCCTCCCGTAAACTGGGATTTTCTGTTTCACAGACCATGACCGTGGCTCAAAAACTTTACGAACAGGGACACATCACGTACATGAGAACGGACTCCGTGAACTTGTCTCAATTGGCTATTGGGGCCGCGAAAGCCGTTATCTGTAACACACTGGGAGAAAAGTATTCCAAACCCAGAAATTTCGCTACCAAGACAAAAGGCGCACAGGAAGCCCATGAGGCCATCCGCCCGACTTACATGGACAAAGAATCCGTCAGTAGCGATAAAAATGAACAACAACTTTACGCGTTGATCCGGAAACGCACCTTGGCCTCTCAAATGGCCGATGCAGAACTGGAAAAAACGACAATCACGATAGCCATTGCCGGAAAGCAATACACTTTCGAGGCCGTGGGAGAAGTCATCATCTTCGACGGATTTTTAAAAGTGTACATAGAATCCCAAGATGACGAGAAAGAAGATGACGAAGCGGCATTATTACCTGCTATTCATAAAGGCGATCATTTGCAACGCTCGCTGATCCAAGCCCTAGAACAATACACGACGCATCTCCCGCGTTACACGGAGGCCAGTCTCGTGAAAAAAATGGAGGCCTTGGGAATCGGTCGTCCTTCCACTTACGCCCCGACAATCACGACGATTCAGAACCGGGGATACATTCTTCGGGAAAGTCGGGATGGTGTAGAACGCGAACTGGACCAGATCGACCTGAAAGGACAAGATTTGAAAGTCAAAAAGATCAAACGAATTTTCGGGGCCGAGAAGAAAAAATTATTCCCCTCGGATATCGGAATGGTCGTGACTGACTTCCTTTCCAATTACTTCACCAACATCATGGACTACAACTTCACAGCAAATGCCGAGGATGCTCTCGACCATATCGCCGAAGGAGAAGTTGAATGGCAATCCATGATCGGAACTTTCTATCAACCTTTCCATGCTAACGTGGAAAAAACACTGAAAGAATCCGAACGTAACACCGGAGCCCGCGTGCTTGGAACAGACCCGCAAACCGGAGAAAATGTCTCCGTACGTATCGGGCGTTTCGGCCCCATGGCGCAAATCGGGGAAGGCGAGAACGTTCGCTATGCCGGATTACTCAAAGGGCAACTCATGGAAACCATCTCCCTGGAGGAAGCCTTGGAGCTCTTCAAATTTCCCCGTCAACTGGGTGAATTCGAAGAGAAACCCGTATCCGTGGGTATTGGTCGTTTCGGTCCATACATCAAACACAACCAACTCTTCGTTTCCTTGAAGAAAGGCGTTGATGATCCGGGTACTATCACCCTGGAAACTGCTATCGAGCGTATCAACGAAAAGAGAGAAATCGAGAAAAACAGAAAAATCAAGGAATTCGATAATGGAGTACAAATCCTTAACGGACGTTTTGGCCCTTACATCACTTTTAACAAAGAGAACTACAAGATCCCAAAAGGTCAAGAGGCTGATAAACTGACTTTCGAGGAAACCATGGCCATTATCGCAAAAGGTGGGAGCAGTAAGAAGAAAACGACGAAGAAAACTACCAAAAAAACGACAGAGAAGACGGACGAAAAAACGACCGTGAAAACAACAAAAAAAGGAACAAAAAAAGAGACGAAAAAAAAGGAATAGGTCAATAAATGAAAGGGATTGAAATTTATTTGCATAAAACCAATCCATTTTATATATTCGTACCCTCGAAAAAATAGATTATTCGTGTGTAGAAACATAAAATTTTAATATAAATGGCAACGTTACAAAAAATTAGAAATCGCGGTGGAATACTTGTTAGTATCGTGATTGGATTAGCCCTAGTGGCTTTTATTGTTGGAGATGCTCTCAGTTCGGGCGCCAGCCTTATTAATCGTTCCAGAAACAAAGTTGGAGAAGTTGGTGGGGAATCTATCAGTATTCAGGAATACCAACAAAAGATAGCGAAAAACGAAGATTTCATCAAAAGCATGAACGGTCTATCCGCTCTTACGGATGATCAACAACGTATGATCCGGGAAAATACCTGGAACCAGATCGTTTCTGAAATCGTGTTGAACAAAGAATACGCGGAACTGGGATTGGATGTAAGTGGAGACGAATTGTACGATTTCTTGTTAGGGAACAACATGAATCCCGCCGTTAGCCAATTATTCGCAGACCCCAACACGGGACAAGTAGACAAAGATCGGGCTCGCTTGATCATCAAACAATTGATCGAAGCTCCTGCCGGAACCCCGCAAAAGGAATACTGGTTAAACATGGAAGAGCAAGTAAACACCGCTCGTAAACAAGAAAAATACAACACGTTGTTGGCAAAAGCATTGTTTGTAACAGATGCCCAGGCAAAAGAACTTGCCGAGAATGCTGCCACCACAGTTGACATCAGCTTCATCATGAAAAGCTACAACACAGTTAGCGACTCTGCCGTGAAAGTTACCCCGAACGAAATCAAGGATTACTACAACTCTCACAAATATTTGTTCGAGCAAGAAGAATCTCGACAAATCGCATACGTGAATTTTGATATCACGGCTTCCGCCGAAGACATCAAAGAAACTGAAGATTGGGTGAACGATTTAAAGCCCGAATTTGCAGAAGCAAACAACGTGCTTGAATTCGCAAGTCTTTCAACCGAGAAAAGACATCAACCCAAATATTACAAAAAGGGAGAATTGGAAAACGAAGCGTTGGATGAGTTCCTGTTCACGGAAAAAAGCAATGACGTATTCGGACCTTATTTGAAAGATAACGCATACAATATCGTGCGTGCAGCAGATCGCCGTGTATTACCCGATTCAGTAAGAGCTCGTCACATATTGATTGCAACAGGTAACGTGGCCCCCGCTCAGGCTCAAAGATTAGCCGACAGCTTGGCCGGTTTGATCCGTAAAGGCGGAGACTTCGATGCTTTGGCAAGACAATATTCTGCTGATCAGAACACGTCTGTAAACGGAGGTGATTTTGGCTGGTTCACTCAGGAGCAAATGATAAAACCGATCAGTGATTCTGCTTTCTTCTCCAAGAAAAACAACGAGGTGAAGATTGTAAAAACAGATTACGGATATCACATCCTACAAGTAACCGACAGATCAACCCCGGTAGAAAAAGTTCAGGTAGGTATCATCTCTAAAGAGATCACCCCGTCACAACAAACGATCAACACGATCTACAACAACGCCCGCACATTTGCAAACAACATTAATACCGTGGCAGATTTCGAGGCGGCTTTAACAGCCAACAACCAAACGAAACGTATTGCCAATTTGGCTAAAAATGCTCACCAGATCCCCGGACTGGACAATGCAAGAGAGATCATCCGCGAGGCTTATCTGGCTGACAAAGCGGGAAATATCCTGATGACAAAAGAGAAATCTCCGATTTTTGAAGCAGGTGATAAATTCACAGTTGCCGTTTTAACTGGAATTCAAGAAGAAGGTATTGCCCCATTAAATTCTGTCTCTGCTGCTATCCGGAACGAACTCATTCGCAAGAAAAAAGGTGAAATCATCGCGAAGGAACTGGAAAGCGCTATCGCCGGAAGTGAAAGTTTGCTTTCTGTAGCACAAAAAGCAAACGCTCAGGTAATGGATGCAACAGACGTTAGCTTCAGTTCATTCCAGATCCCCGGAGCCGGAATCGAGCCCGTGTTGAACGCCGAGGTCGTTACGATGAATGAAAACGAAATATCCAAACCCATTATCGGGAACCAAGGTGTTTACGTGGTAGTTGTCAACTCAAAAACAGTTGATACGGTTACCCCGGAACAAATTGAAATGGCAAAAAGAAGTATCGAACAAAATACCATATACTACAGATTCCGCCAACTCCTTCCCGCTCTCGTGAAAAAGGCCGGAGTAGTAGATACAAGATATAAATTTTACTAGTAACCTAAACCACAAACCGAAAAAGCCGTCCTCCATAGGGCGGCTTTTTTTAGTACAAACAGAAATAAAAAACATCATCCATGTTTCTCTCAATACTTTAAGAAAAACTATCTTTGCCTTTAAAATAATATAAAGATGAAAGACTATTTCGTACATGAAACCGCCATCGTAGACGAAGGCGCAACCATAGGAAAAGGAACTAAAATCTGGCATTTCTCTCATATCATGAGCAACTGCCAGATCGGAGAAAACTGTAACATCGGTCAAAACGTGGTTATATCCCCGGAAGTTATCCTTGGGAATCAAGTCAAAGTACAAAATAATGTATCCGTGTACACGGGAGTCACCTGTGACGACGATGTCTTTTTAGGCCCCTCCTGCGTGTTCACGAACGTAACCAACCCGCGTAGTGCCGTCAACCGGAAAAGCCAATACGCCCGGACGCATGTCGGTAAAGGAGCCACGATCGGGGCAAATGCGACCATCGTGTGTGGTCACGACATCGGGGCTTATGCTTTCATCGGGGCCGGGGCCGTGGTAACAAAAACCGTACCCGCATACGCCCTGCTGGTTGGGAATCCGGCCAAACAAATCGGTTGGATGAGTGAATTCGGGCACCGCCTTCACTTCGATCAGAACGGTATCGCCGAATGCCCGGAAAGCAAACAACGTTATCATCTACAAAACGGACTAGTCCAAAAAATAGAAGAATAAACAATAATTTCACAACCATGAAAATAACAATGGTAGACCTTCACGGGCAATACGAGCGTATCCGAGAAGAAATAAATAGTGCCATCCAAGAAGTACTTGACACCACGGCCTTCATCAACGGTCCCCAGGTAAAAACTTTCGCCCGGCACCTTGCCGAATATAACCAGATTGAACACGTCATCCCTTGTGCCAACGGCACGGATGCCCTACAAATTGCCTTAATGGCCCTAGGATTACAACCCGGAGACGAGGTGATCGTTCCCGTTCATACCTACGTGGCCACGGCTGAAGTAATCGCTTTGCTGCATTTAGAACCCGTCTTCGTGGATTGCGTAGCCGATCGCTTCACCATTGACGTCACCAAAATAGAAGAAAAAATCACGCCTCGCACGAAAGCCATCGTTCCCGTGCACCTGTACGGTCAATGTGCCGACATGGCCTCTCTCATGGAGATCGCCCGCCGCCATAACCTATACGTGGTAGAAGATACCGCCCAGGCCATCGGGGCCACTTACACGTTCCGCAACGGCCACAAGCAAAAAGCAGGCTGCATTGGAGACATCGGGACCACCTCCTTCTTCCCTTCCAAAAACCTGGGATGCTATGGGGACGGAGGAGCTCTTTTTATCCGGGACAACCAACTGGCAGAGAGAGCCCACATGATAGCCAACCACGGCCAAGAGATAAAATACCATCACGACATCGTGGGTTGCAACTCCCGCCTGGACACGCTACAAGCAGCCATCTTGGACGTGAAACTGAAATACTTGGACGAATACACGGCTGCCCGTAATCAAGTTGCCGATCGTTACGACAAGGAGTTGGCTTCCGTCAAAGGAATCATCTTGCCGCAACGGGCAAACGACAGTACCCACGTGTTCCACCAATACACGATCCGGGTAGAAAACCATCGCCGGGATGAACTGAAAGACTACCTGATGCAACAGGGAATCCCCAGCATGATCTACTACCCCATCCCGTTGCATTTGCAGAAAGCCTACACAAAAGAAGGACAGGGCAAAGGAACGTTCCCCGTGGCAGAACAATTAAGTGAAGAGGTATTATCCCTCCCCATGCACACGGAAATGAAACCGGAAGAACAGGAGTATATCATCGAGAAAATTCACGCTTTTTTTAACCGATAGAATTCAATTTATGGAAATCATTACCATCGTCGGGGCAAGACCACAATTCGTAAAAGCCGCCGTTGTCAGCCGGGAAATCAGCAAACATGCCGATATCCGTGAAACCATCGTGCACACGGGACAACACTTTGACCCGAACATGAGTAATCTTTTCTTCGAAGAGATGTGCATCCCGCATCCCACCTACAACTTAAATATCAACAACTTGGGACACGGGGCCATGACCGGGAAAATGTTAGAAGAAATAGAGAAAATATTACTTGACAGGAAACCGGACTGGGTTCTCGTGTATGGCGATACGAATTCCACGCTTGCCGGAGCATTGGCTGCCAAGAAACTGCATATCAAAGTTGCACACGTGGAAGCCGGTCTCCGTTCCTTCAACATGGAAATGCCCGAAGAGATCAATCGGATATTAACAGACCGGATTTCCGACACACTTTTCTGCCCGACAGAAACGGCTATCGAAAACTTACGTCAAGAGGGCTTCGACCATTTCCCGACCCGTATTGTCACCTCCGGGGATGTCATGCTTGATGCGGCCCTGTTCTATCAAACCCATAGCCGCCCCCCCAAGGTTGAATTAAGTGATCATTTCGTGCTCGCAACTTTACATCGGGCTGAAAACACGGATCATCCACAACATCTGATGGATATCATCCATGCATTGGAAACGATCTCGCGGGAACAGGAAGTTATCTGTCCCCTTCACCCGCGTACCCGATCAAAACTTGAAACCCAAAACTACGACACGAAGAATTCCCCCATTCATTTCATCGAACCCGTCGGATACTTGGAAATGCTTTATTTGCTAAATCATTGTTCTCTTGTCATGACGGATAGCGGTGGGCTGCAGAAAGAGTCCTTTTTCTTCAAAAAATATTGCATCACGCTGCGTAACGAAACGGAATGGACAGAACTTGTAGAAAACGGGTACAACTCCCTGGCCGGTAATTCATACGAAGTAATCATGGATACCTACCGGAAATACCATGTCCCGAACTTCTCCAAATCCTTATACGGAGACGGGCACGCGGCCAAAATCATTGTCGACACGTTAATACACCCGTAAAATGAGCAAAAAGGTTTTAATCATCACTTATTACTGGCCGCCCAGCGGGGGCCCCGGAGTGCAACGGGTATTGAATTTCGCCAAATATCTCCCGAAATTCGGTTGGGAACCCATCATTTTAACGGTACGCAAGGGAGAGTATCCTGCCAGGGATATCTCTTTGGAAAAAGAGATTCCTTCCGGTCTCAAAATATACAAGACTAAAACTTTCGAACCCTTTTCCCTTTTCAAGCTGATTTCAGGTAAAAAGCAAAATGAAAATATCGGGACATACATTCTGACAGAAAAAAGTCCCAACCTCGTGACCCGCCTTTCCAAGTGGATCCGATTGAACTTGTTCATCCCGGATGCCCGTGTCGGTTGGAAACGCTTTGCCGTCAAAGCCGGGGAAAAAATCATCCGCACGGAAGGGATTGATCTCATACTAACCTCATCACCTCCCCATTCCCTACAACTTATCGGGCAATCCCTTGCACGGAAAACCGGGAAACCTTGGGTGGCTGATTATCGCGATCCTTGGAAAGAAGTCGTTTACAACCAGAATGTCAAAAGATCACCTTTCGCAGAACGCAAAGACCGTAAACTTGAACATGCAGCCCTGAACCAAGCCGACGGGATAGTATCTATCAGCAAGGATATCCTCCGCTTACTGGAAAGTAAATGCGATAAACCCAAAGAGACTCACCTCGTCTTCAACGGTTACGACAACACTCCCGCCCCTATGCCCGACAATTCCTGTCCGGTAATCACATACACGGGTGTATTATCCGTAACCCGGATTCCGTACCCTCTTCTCGTTGCTCTCAAAGAACTCCGGGAAGAAAACGTCCGGTTCCGACTTAAATTTATTGGCAACACCTGCCCGGAATTAAAATCCCTGGTCGATGAAAACGGTTTAACATCAGATACGGAATACATATCCTATCTCCCTCACGAAGAATCCATACGGCACATTAATCATTCTGATGCCCTACTCCTCGTGATAGATAATGTTCCCAACAACAAGGGTATTCTTACCGGAAAACTATTCGAATACATCGGGGCCCGACGAGCCATCTTCGCAATAGGCAATTTAGAAGGAGAGGCAGCCCACATCATCGAGGAATGTCAATGCGGAAAAATGATTGATTATAATGACGTGGCAGGAGCGAAACAAACACTACGCGAATTATATTCGGCATGGGAAAACCACATCCCCGCCTATCCTTTCAGTAACAGCTCCCGTTATTCCCGTGAAGCAACCACGGGAGAACTGGCAAATTTCATGACACATATCCTCTCTCAACAGGCGCAAAAAACAGAACTATGAAAATAAAGAATGCCATTTTCTTCGGGAAAAGAATGCTCACGGATTTCAACGAGAACAAACATTTAACCATTTGCCTGGATAACAAAAACTCCAAATTATCCTGTTATTACTTCGTGTTCGAAGAAGACAAGATCAACACGAGAGGCGGGAATCATCCCTTTCTGTTTGACGCACAAGGAATTCCTCAAGTTCACTCTTATATTGACGTTGTTGATACCAAAGGCTATTTCTATTACCCGATAACGATCGGGCAATACGCCCTCGCCGTTTTCCACACGTGGCTAAAAACACAGGACCCGGACAAGAAAGCTTATTTTCTGCGATTTGCCGACTGGTTCATGGACAAGCGGACCGATGATCCTATGCTGGGAACTTACTGGCTTACCGAGACTGCCAAGCCCGAATACGGGGTAAACACGCCATGGAAATCGGCATTCGCTCAAAGCCGGGCAATTTCAGTTTTACTACGAGCCTGGCAACTTACCGGAGATAAAACTTATCTTGAAACCGCCACCCGTGCCCTGATCCCTTTTACCAAAGATATCACTTCCGGCGGGGTATCCGTCGATCGGGAAAAAGGAGAAACATTCTATGAAGAGTACGTGGCTGCAAAACCAACGCGAGTGCTGGACGGTCACGGGTTCTGTCTTTTCGGTTTATACGATTATATCCGGGCTGTCCCCGAAAGCGTGAATCCCAACGGACACGCTCTCGCCCAGCAACTTTTCGACGAGGGAGTGGAAGGACTCATCCGCCAAATCCCTAAGTTTGACATGGGCTTCTGGTCCCGCTTCAACCGTTGCGACCTCCCCGGCTACCCGCAGGATGATCCCTGTACTATCGGTTATCTTCGCCTCGTCCGCCAACAATTCCTAATTCTCCACGGGCTAACAGGAAGAGAAGAATTGCATACATTCAGTGAAAAATTCCGTCATTACGACCGAATCCCTAACATTTTAAAAATGTATCGCCACAAGTTCCGAGCCCTGAAAAAACTAAATCGCTTGTAAACCCGTGAAATAAATGATACTTTTGTATAAACAAACTCTTGCAATATGTGCGGAATAGCCGGAATATTCGAACGGAATACAGATAACAAGCTACTCATGTCGGAAATGTTGTCCTCTATCGAACATCGGGGACCGGATGATCAATCCATATACACTTATCAGGATTTCACCCTCGGACACAGACGCTTGTCGATCATTGACGTATCCACCTGCGGCAACCAACCCATATTCAACGAAGATCAAAGTATCTGTGTCATTTTCAACGGAGAAATATACAACTACGAGGAAATCCGGGAAGAGCTGAAAGCCAAGGGCCACGTGTTCTACACGGCAACCGACACGGAAGTGCTCGTTCACCTTTACGAAGAATACGGGACCGGATTTTTGAACAAATTGAACGGGATATTCGCTTTTGCCTTGCTGGACAAAAACAATAATCGTTTGATACTCGTTCGAGATCATTTCGGGGTCAAACCCTTACACTACTTCTTAAAAGACGGGGTGCTGGTTTTCGGCTCCGAACAAAAATCCATTATCCTGCACCCGAAATACGAACGCCAGCTAAATCTAAAAGCCTTACATATACACCTGAACCTGCGCTACACGCAGGGAAACGAGACTCTTTTCGAGGGAATCAAACGATTACCCCCGGCTCATTTTGCCGTGTTCGAGAACGGATTGTTTACCGTCAAACGTTACTGGCAACTGGAAGTAAACATCGACCGGTCGATCAGCGAAAACGAGGCCAAAGAAAAGATGAATGACTTAATCAAACAAGCAGTCAAGCGACAACTGGTCAGTGATGTCCCCGTGGGAGTGTACCTTTCGGGAGGCCTGGATTCCTCCACGATCGTACAAAAAATGCACGAACTTGGGATTCCGGAGATCAACACATTCACCATGGGCTTCAACGAACCCACGGATGAATTCCCCGATGCCCAACAGATCGCCGACCACTTTCACACGCATCATCATACGTTGAGCCTTTCCATGAACCCGATGCAACAGATGCCCAAGGTCATCTGGCACGCGGAAGAACCCAAGATCAACTTGTTACAGGGTTTCAACATGTCGGCCTTCGTTCACCCGACCGTGAAAGTGATTCTGGGAGGCCTGGGAGGGGACGAACTGTTCGCCGGGTATGATATCCACAAGTTCATCTACCCGTTCAACAACTGGCACCACAACACCCCGCACTGGCTGCAACGCATGTTGCGCTGGAAATCGGATTTCATTTTTCGCCTCCAAAACAACTCGAAATCGTTACGCTATGACGAATATCGACGGGGCGTGCAAATGTTACTATCTATCGGGGACGTGGAACGTTTTTACCTCATCCTGCGAAACGTGTGGGATTACGATGCCCCATTCTACAAAAATATTTATTCCGAAAAATTCTTAAAAGAACAGGAAGTCGAAAAATTCAAGGTCCACAAAGAATTCGATAAAATCTTTGAATCCGTACGCCACCAGAACGGGTTGGATCAGGTGCTATACACCGAGTTCCAATCTAAAATGACCAATGATTATTTACTCACGGACGACCGGATGTCCATGGCCCATTCCGTGGAAGAACGGGTTCCGTTCCTAGATCGTGATCTCGTTGATTTCGGTTTTACCCTCCCCGTGGAAATGAAGATCAAGAATAATCAAACGAAAAATCTTTTCCGGGAAGCCATGAAACCCTATCTTCCTCCCAAAATCATCACCAAGAAAAAGTGGGGGTTCTCCGTCAACCCGTACCTACAATTCAAAAAGGACTTGAAAGACACGGCGGAAAAAATCCTGACCAAAGAATACATTGAAAAACAAGGTATATTCAATTACAATTACATCCGGTACATTCTGGATTACCCGGCACACCCGAAACTCCGGTGGCATTACAACTTTATCTGGATCATCCTCGGACTCGCAATTTGGGAACAGGAATTTATCCACAAACGGGTGGAGGATAACGTCGAAGCCTATTATTAAAACTAAATAACAGGCATACAAATACGAAGCAAAATTTTCCAGAAAATCTTCCGTGATCATTCGTGATGAATGATAAACACGTCACGTAAATATCCCCGCATTTATTAGCATCGCTTAACTAAAAATCCGTATATTCGCAACAGAATAGCATATCCCAAACAAAACCATGAAATACTCTATTATCATTGCCGTATACAACCGATTGGAAGAGGTGAAGGAACTTCTCGATAGTGCGGAAAAACTCGAAGGAGACCGAAATATCTTTGAATTATTATTCGTGGATGATGGCTCGAAAGACGGTTTCCGAGAATTTATCGAGCAATACCATTCGAGCAGCGACTTACAAATCCGGGCAGTCTACCAGCAAAATCAAGGACCGGGAGCAGCCAGAAATCACGGGATGAGCGAGGCAAAAGGAGATTATTTCGTATTCGTGGACTCGGATTGCATGTTTCCACCTCAATGGCTGGTAGAAATAGAAAAAGTACAAAACGAACATCACTATGACGCTTTCGGGGGACCGGACACCTGCCATCCATCGTTCTCTCCGCTACTGAAAGCAATTAACTATTCCATGACTTCATTTATCGGAACCGGAGGTACGCGGGGCAATAAAAAACACGTGGGGCGTTTCTATCCCCGTAGCTTCAACATGGGTATCTCCAGAGAAGTATACAACAAGATCGGAGGCATGGGAAGCTTACGCCACGGGCAGGACATGGACTATTCTATGCGGATATATAATGCCGGATTCAAAGTCGGACTAATCGCCGATGCTTACGTCTATCACAAACGGCGCACGAGTATCCCGAAATTCTTTCGCCAAATATTCAACTGGGGCGTTGCCCGTATCAATTTATCTCGCCGTCATCCCCACACGCTGAAACTTGTACATCTATTGCCGGCCATATTAATCGTCGGGCTATTCATACTAGAACTCGTTACCCTGTTCACGAGCCAACATTATCCCCCCGTGCATTTCCTATGGAATATCGTTGATTACGGGTTAATGGCCGTTTGCCTGTTCGCGTTTCTTCAATCCCTTTTCAGGTACCACAATATCGTCGTTGCATTCTTTTCAATCCTGACCCTGTTAATACAGGTTTTCGCTTACGGGTTCGGGTTACTTTGGGGTGGTTGGAATGCGTTACTTGGAAAAGAGGTGAAAGGGTTCTCGAAAAATTATTACGGGAGTAAAAAATCATAATCATGAAAATCGGAGTCATACTAGATAAAGAAATCACGAGAGATCAACGCGTGTTGAACGAGGTTAAAATATTGGAAGGCCACGGGCACGAGATACATATCCTGTGTCCCGACCTGTATCATCTTGGAATGTCCGCAACGATCGGTAACATCCAAGTAACCCGTTTCAGTATGAGCAATCGCAAACGCGAAGTGTTATTCGGAATCGTGAACCGTTTCCCTCTCTACTACTGGATATGGCAAAAGCAAATCCGGGCCTTCATTCAAAACACCCGCGTGGAAGCTCTTCATACACATGATTTGTACATGGCAAGACCCGTACACGTGGCAAACCGAAAGTTCCATCTCCCGGTCACCGTGGATTTACACGAGAACTTTCCGGCAGCCATACAATCCTACACGTGGGCAACCACATTCCCCAAAAGTTTGCTGGTAAATCCCAAACGCTGGAGCCGGATTGAAAAACGTTACCTGCTATACGCGGATAATATCGTGGTTCTCTGCGATAGCTTCAAAAATGAACTACAACAAAAGTTTCCCCAACTCCGGGAGAAACATTTCGCTATATATCCCAATGTCCCGGATGCCCAAGAATTACTAGACCACGAGATACACCCGGAGGTTCTACCGCATGACCATGATTTCATTCTATTCTATTTCGGTGCCATTGGCGTGCGCCGCGGGTTCGTCACTTGTTTCGAGGCACTAAAAAAACTGTCTGCCACGCACCCCAAAATAAAGATGTTATTCATCGGCCCCGTGGACAAAGGCGATGCGGAACTTTTTAACGCTTACTTGAAAGACCCGCAACTTAAAGACCAGATTATTTATTTCAAGTGGAAAGATTTATCCGAATTTCCCTCGTTCGTTCATCAATCGGCTGTGGGTCTCTCTCCCCTAATCAAGAACCCGCAACATGATTCGGGTATCGCGAACAAGGTTTTCCAGTACATGCTGTTCGAGCGTCCCGTGCTGGTGTCCGACTGTACCCCTCAACTGGAACTGGTAGAAGAAACAGGATGCGGTGTCGTGTTTAAAAATCAAGACCCGGAAGATTTTATCAAAAAAGTTCTCTACCTGTACAACCACCCGGAAGAGTGCAAGCAGATGGGCGAAAAAGGGAAGAAAGCCATCTTGGAAAAATATAACATGACAACAGCCGGGAAAGAATTAGACAAATTATACCGTTAATTCGGGTCAACAAACGAAAGCCATAATTTCCGGATATTAGAACAAAAATCATAATTCCAATGTCCGGGATGTGTCAGTAACAAAATAACGGCATCACCGTTCTCTATCGCTTGCAACGGAGACTTCCCGTATCTCCATGCATGATTATGGTTCAACGAAGAATCGGATATATACGTGGAGATATTATCCAATAATTCCGGGTCATAAGTTTCAAATAATATCCCGTTCTCCTCTCTGAATTTCTCGTCCGCAAGCAGACAATTCGAGACATCCAGTTTTCGATTCCATTTCGAGCCGTGAGAACAAATGGATTGCATTTCCCCGATCTCCTCTCGAAAACACGCAATTTCCCGTGTCAAACGAGTTCGACAGATCGTATATATATCTTCTGATAATTGTTCTTTCGTTTCCAAACGGGACTCCCGGATAAACGTGGCTAATGTCTCGTAATGTAACCCAACCTCGAACCCGTCCGACAACATGCGCTTCATCAAAGCAGGCCTCATCGTGATGTGACGAAAATAATACGTAGCACGAACATGTAGCTCTTTTTCGATCTCGTACATCCGCCCGGCTCCTCTCGCATCAATATCAACATCATGACGCAATAAAAAAATCTTATCACGGGGAAAGCCCAGTTCTACCCACTCCCTTAAAGTCATCACCCGGTACCCCTGCCCTATCGCCGCGGTCAATATCTGCCGATATTCTTCCAACCGACTCTTCTGGGTGATTTTTCTATATACGCATTTCAATTTCGTTATCATTTCCCGGACTAAATCAATTATACCCTCTCACTTTTTTATATTCCTGATATTCTCTTTCAGGTTTTGCAGATTTGACCATTTTACCCAAGCCCCTTTCAAATTAACCAATTCCTCTTGCTCGTAAAAATGCCACCAATACAACAAAAACGGATAGCTAGCTAAAATACCACATTTTATCACGATCCCGATCCACATATTAACCCCGTTCACCATGATCCCGGCCAAATACAAGACCGTACCCACGACCAGTACTTTCCCCACTTTCGACAATTCATAAGGAATCGGGTAATAACGTTGCGCGTACACATAGCAGGCAAACCATGCGACGAATTGCACTAATGTAGTCGCTAATGCCGCTCCATACATTCCCATCACGGGGACAAGAATCATGTTTAATACAAAATTCAAAATAGTAATACTAACGATAACATAACTGATGATTTTCGTTTTTTTGGTCACCTGTAATCCTATCAAGCAACATTCACGCATCATACCAAAGAATATTGCGTATGTTATAAAAGGAATGACATAAAGAGCGTTGATATAATCCGGATTCGTAGTAACCAAAATAATCCCTTCACGAGAAAATAAATTCAATCCTAACGCGCAAAACATCAGTCCGAAAGAGAAATAAGTCAACACTTTGGCATAAAATCGTTTGTTATCAGGATCATTCATTTTTTTCATCAACAGTGGTGTTAACGCCAACTGCACCGAAGTAACAACAAATACTTTTAACGTGTTCCCGACTTTATACCCCAAACTATAAAAACCGACTTCATCCAATCCCTGAAAACTTTTAATAAAATAGCGATCGAAGACCGTCAACAAATTCCCGATAATAGCCGAAAAGATCAACGGGTAACTATAGGTCAGCAACTGCACGGTACAGGCTCTATCCACATGTAAAGAACTATTCCGGATAATTAAAGGTAACAGTATGATTAATTGCACGGCAACACCTATTAACTGGGCCTCGTATATTCCCCAAATTCCCCGTTCTAAAGAAACCGTAAAATAAACCGTCAAGACCAAAGTAACCAAAAGCCGGGTAATGTTGGATAAAGAATAAAAAAGAGGTTTGCTCTTCAATCGTAACAAATTTTGGGGTAACTCGATTAAAGCGGCCAATATAGAATAAAGAATAAGCAACTGCAAAATGTAGGGCACCCGACTTGCCATCGTGTATTCCTCGCCGTACAAGATTAACGCGGAAAGCCCGTCCACGTTGAACCAGAGCAATCCTCCCACGAAAATGGAAGTTGCAAAGGTAAACAACAAGGTCGTGAAAAAAATAGACTTTTGCCTGTCCTTGTATTCATCATCCCAATACCACCTGATCAACCCGGAAAACAAGGATAATCCCATCACGGCAATGATGATCTGAGAGGTTACTTCCAACAATCCCATTAAACCGTAATCAGCGGGAGAGAAATATTTTTCATCCGTGTACAAAGGAATTAAAACAAACCCGACAAGTTTCACGGCAATATTTCCCATGCCGTAAAGAATCGAATCTTTGACTACTTGTCTAATATCCTTAAACATTTTTATTTGTTGACATTAATTTATACACAGAAATCATCTCCTCCACGTTTTTACCCCAATCATACAACGCACGTACTCGTTCTCTCCCGTTTTTCGCTAAAGAAAGTCTCAACTCCTCGTGATCAACCAAATTTTCCATCGCCTCCGAGGCTTGTTGGGGATCATCGCGTTTCACGATCAGCCCCGACTGGCCATGTTCCACGATTTCGGTAAAACCGGGAGCATCCGAGACTATCACGGGACATCCCGTTGCCATCGCTTCCACTACCGCCACTCCAAAACTTTCTATACGAGAAAGAGCCACAAAGATATCAAATTGATTGATGACTTCGGGTAATTTATCATTGGCAATACGCCCCATAAAAGATATTTCCTTAGAAAGTCCCAAATCAGCCGCTTGTCGTTCCAGTTGTTCCCGTTCCTTTCCTTCTCCCACAATCCGCAAAGAAATAGACAGCTCCGGGCGACGAGCCCGCAAAAGAGCAAAAGCATCAATCAACGTGTCGATACCGTAACCATGCGACAGAGTTTTTACAATACCAAAAACAACGTGATTCTTTTGCTTTACTACAGGCAATGGTTTAAACAATGACATATCGACCCCGAAAGGAGTTACGAACAACCATTCTTTATCGGTATACTTGAAAACCTCTTTTGCCATTACGTGGCTTGTCGATAATATACAATCCGCCTTACGCAACACGTAACGAATCACACGTGCCCGGCTTCCTGACCATTTCGGGTAATCGTAAACATCCGTTCCCCAAGCCGAAACAATCAACGGATGAAATCCCGACAACGCCCCGAACAAACCGTTATCCGAGAGGTAATGCGCGTGAACGATATCCGGCTGAAATGACTGGATAGACGCCTTGATATCTTTCAATAACGTCCGATAATAAGTCAACAATTTAATTGGAAAAAAATTCCTTATCCCTTTGAGTTCCCGTTGTTTCGTGAAAGATTTGATCTGCACGTTATTCATGTCCTGATAATATCCATTATCTTTATACGGTCGGAAACTATATAACATAACCACCACTCCCCGTTCCGCAAGAGCCTTCACCCACCTTTGCGTATGTACCGCGTTCGGGTTTGATAACATGAATATTCTCATAACACAATTCTTGATAAACAAAAATAGTAATTATTCGCCACGTATTAAAGGTTTAAATATTATATTTTTTATTTTTGTCGGTGATTTATTTACCATGTAAAACAGATTCTAATGAAACAATTAAACCTGAAAGCATATTATCCGCATATTTTCGCAATCATTCTATTCGTTATTATCGGGTATGTCTACTTTTCCCCGGTATTGGAAGGTAAAATCGTAAACCAGTCGGATATATCTTCTTACGTGGGTGCCGCAAAGGAAACAAATGATTATCGAGCCGCGCATAATGGAGAAGAACCACTTTGGACGAACTCCATGTTCAGTGGAATGCCTACCACGATGATCGGGACCAGTTATAAAGGGAATTTCTTAAAAACCGTTTATAATCAATTATTCTGGGGACCCAGGCCGGCAAGTTATTTGATTTTAGGTCTCGTTTGCTTCTATCTCTTGCTGTTGGCCTTCGGTGTTAATCCCTGGCTATCCATTCTAGGTGCGTTGATTTTTGGTTTTTGTTCGTACAATTTCCAGATTATTCAAGTAGGCCATAACGCCAAAATGGTGGCTATTGCATTCATGCCCGCCGTTCTCGCTGCCGCCGTTTACGCCTTTCGAAAAAACCGATGGCTCGGAGCCGTACTTTTTGGTATAGCGCTCGCCTTCGAGATCATGGCAAATCACCCGCAGATCACGTTTTACCTGGCTTTTATCATTCTCTTCTATGGTATCGCCCAACTATATAAAGCCATTAAAGCGAAAGCTCTTCCGGCATTTTTCAAAACGGCCATTTTACTCGTGGTGGCTTCCGGTTTCGCTGCCGCCACCAATGTAAATTACTTGTGGCCAACGTGGGAATATGGGAAATACACGATGCGAGGCGGTTCGGAATTGACCATGAACCAAGATCAACAAACCAAAGGCGGCCTGGACAAACAGTACGCGACAGCATGGAGTTACGGAATCGACGAAACATTTAACTTGTTAATCCCTAACTTTAAAGGAGGTGCTTCTGCCGGTGCTTTGAGCAAAAACTCCGAAACCTATAAGTTCTTGAAAAGTGCGGGAGCCCAAAATGCGGATCAGATGATCAAACAGATGCCCTTGTACTGGGGTCCCCAGGCATTTACCGCCGGACCGATGTACATGGGTGCAATTGCCATTTTCTTGTTCGTACTAGGGCTAGTTCTGATCAAAGGCCCCATGAAATGGTGGATCGTGGGAATATCCGTGCTGGCTTTATTCCTCGGTTGGGGACGTCATTTCATGGCATTGTCCAGCTTTTTTTATGATTACATTCCCCTGTACAACAAATTCAGGGTGCCGTCCATGATGCTGGTGGTCTTGCAAGTCACGATCCCATTGTTAGGTATATACACGCTGAATAAAATTCTGAACGGTTGTTTCGAACGGAAAGTTCTTGTCAAAGGACTAAAAATATCTATCGGGATCACAGCCGGAATCTGCGCCGTATTCGCTTTAATTCCCGGTTTGGCAGGTAATTTCTCTGCACCCGTTGATACCCAAGCTGAATGGTTGCAACAATACCTACCCGCGGAACGGGAATCCTTACTCCGCACGGATGCCTTCCGTTCTCTGGCTTTTATCCTTCTGGCAGGAGTCGTTATCTGGGCATGGGTCATCCAAAAATTGAAAGTAACGCAATTCGCTATTATCATGGGGTTACTTATTCTTGCCGACATGTGGACGGTGGACAAGCGTTATCTGAATAACGATCATTTCGTCACCCAAAGGGAATTCAATAATCAATACAAGCTTCGTCCTGCCGATAAAGCCATTTTAACAGACAAAGATCCCAATTACCGGGTACTGGATTTAACCGTGGACGTGTTCAACGATTCACATACCAGCTATTTCCATAAAACCATCGGGGGATACAGCGCGGGAAAATTGCAACGCTATCAGGATATAATTGACTATTTTATCATTCCCGAAATACAAAGTCTGGGAAATGATATCAAGCAGTCCCCGACGCTTTCCTCCATCGAAGAAAGCCTGTCCAGACAGAAAGCATTAAATATGTTGAATGCCAAATACATCATTATCGATCCGAACAGCGCCCCCATCAATAATCGTTTTGTTTACGGAAATGCGTGGTTTGTGAAAGATTACGAGCTTGTGAATACCCCGGACGACGAAATCATCACGCTGAAACAAATCGACCCGAAAGAATCTGCCGTGATTAACAAGGAATTCCAATCCATCATTCAGGACAAAGGTTTTAACTTCGACGAGAACGCGACCATTCAGTTAACATCTTATGCCCCGAACAAATTAGAATACAAGACATCAGCAGCAGATGAACAACTGGCCGTCTTCAGTGAAGTATATTATCCCAAAGGATGGAATGTTTACGTTGACGGTAAACCGAGTGAACTCTTCAGGGCCGATTATATCCTGCGGGCCATGATCGTACCCGCCGGAGAACACGTCATCACATTCGAGTTTAAACCGCAATCCTATTTCATGGGAGCCAAAATATCTGCGATAAGCTCCGGTATTCTCCTGTTGGCCTTGTTAGGTTGTATTGTATTTTACATCATTCGGTATTACAAGAAAAAAGATTGATGATCTAGAAAAACGAAACATGTTTAAAATAAATGATAAATTGAGAGGTATCGACTAACTTCCAAGAACGCAAGTTGTGACCTTGAACAAAGAAAGAGTTCGAAATCTTGATATCACAAATTGTGATATCATTCAAGGATGGAAAGAACTGCGAGACAAGTAAATATCATGAAGATATGCGTGAAAATGATTATAGTAATAAGTAAATTTAAGTTCAGTTAATAACCCAAAGCCCCTTTTTCCCGTAATTACATAGATGGCATGAAAATTGCTGAATATTACAAAAACTTAATTTATATGAGAAAACATTATTGGATGCTTTTACTTGGATTAGGACTATTGAGTTCATGCGAAAAAGTAAAAGATTTAAGTGATGAAGCTAGTATCGAACGCTTCGAAATTACATCATATACACCCTCCACGGCTGAATTAGGTGATCTTTACCGTGATGACAAATTCATCACGATCCCTGTAGTTCCGGAAGATAATCTGTTCCCTTTAACATGTCAAACTGTTTTAGAAACAAGTTCTAGCACTCATAAAATCCTCGGAAATTACGAAAAAGGACAAGATATCGTATTTAACGGGGGTGAATCAACCATTAATTTCTTTTTAATAGCAGAAAGCGGATTCGTTCATCCATACACGATTCGACTAGAGCCTATAGATACCGGTGCGGACATTACATATTTCAAGTTTACCGGATCCGATAAAATGACTGTCGCGATAAATCCCTGGAACAAAACAGTCAATATTTCTGTTCTAGATCCAGGTTTCCCGATAACAATAGAACCTAACATTCATCTATCCGAAAATGCTACTTACGATGGTTATACAGAGGGAGAATCCTTAACATTTAACGGTTACGATGATATTAAAAAAATCACGGTCGTTTCCGAAGACGGGCAAACTCGCCGGACATGGAATATACAATTCACCGGACTAATACAAATCCCTAATTCTGATTTTGAATTATGGGGTAAATTTGGAAATGAAATCAACTTGAATGTCGAAACAATAGACCCAACTCCAGGATATGGTAAAGGTTGGGCTACAGCAAATAATACTTTCGTGAAAGGCACCTTACCCGTTGAACACAACGGGGGATATGCCGCCAAGATGACGACAAATGAACAGAATGCCCTTATTTTCGGAAAATTAATTGCAGCAGGAAGCATGTATACAGGATGTTTCAAATTTGATGTCGGCGCTCTTAACGATCCTCGCTCCATGACTCACTTTGGAATCCCGCATACCTTAAGAATCAAGTCTATTGAATTTGACGCAAGGTATGAACCTGGCCCACAATTGAAACAAGCTGTTAAGAGTGGCTCAAAATACTCTATCGAAGATCGCGAAGGTGTGGATGTCGGCCAAGCCTTTGTTGAGTTGATCCGTTGGACAGGTACTGGAGAATTTGAATACCACGGAAGACCGGCAGACGGAGTTGAATTACTCGGAAGAGGGGAAATCCTTTTTGACGGTAAAGATTCAAAATACCGTAATTGGGCACACTACAATCTTCCGGTTGAATACACTGACTATGAAAAAATTCCGACTCATATTGTCATTGTATTTAGCTCTAGCAAGAGTGGAGATATTTTCTTAGGAGCTCCTGGTAGTACAATGGAAGTCGATAATGTCAAATTGATTTATTAAATAACAGACACATGAAACATTACATCATATATATACTTGTATTTCTAATCTGTGGAGCTTTCGCTGCGCAAGGACAAGAAAATATAAAGAAAACAGACGATGTTGATTATCGTTTTGCATTGGGGGTTCAGTTAGGAACAGACATTGGGGGAGCAGTTCCCTTTCCGTTCAAATATATACCTGAAACATTCAATCCTTACCCGAAATTGAATTTATCATTAGGAGCCAAATTATCCTTCCCGATTACCTCTCAATGGTCTCTAGGAACCGAGTTCACGTACAAAACGATCACGATGAACGCCGATGCCAGAGTTGAGAATCAGCGTTATCAAGACAAAGACCTCGTTCAATACTTTTCCGGATCGGCTGAAATGCACATGGATTTTACCATGCTTGAAATTCCCGTGTATACCAAATACACGTTACGAAACGGGAAAGATCGACTTCTACTTGGCCCCTATTTCGCATGGGTAATGAAAAGTTCATTTGTGATTGATCCTAAAAAAGGATACATAGGGACTACCGGACCGGATAAAGTCGACTCGATCATGCCGGAAGATATGGATGACATGGATTTTAACTCTTCCCTAGACTCTTGGGATTTAGGTATATTAATGGGATATGAGCGAAAACTTTCAACCCGTTTCGAACTTGGTCTAAGATTCTCATGGGGATTCAAGGATATATTCAAAAGCAATAACCAATATTTCGATTATAGCATGTTACACATGCGAGGAACTGTGGTTATCAGCTACAATTTATTTGATATCAAACCGCCCCGGTTCCCAAAATTTAGTAAAAGATAATTTAAATAAAAGAGAGACTAGGGGAAGCTAGTTTTATATTAACGTCAGTTCGATGAAATTTACTTGATTAATTTATCAGTAAACCGACTTCATCGAACTGACGTTCAACTTTTATAGGAGAAAATACATCTGTAAATCAGCATAAAAACAGGTAATTACCATGGAGAGTTACTATTTTATTAGATCATTAATAGTTAATCACTACTTATTAAGTACCGTCATGAACCCTATACGAACCCTATAGTAACCCTATATGAACCCTATTATAATAAGGTTTGTAAAAGCTTCATATAAGATTTCTAAAAGATTATTATCACTATTAACCAGTAACTCATCAAGAATTCATGATGCAATCACGTATTACATCAATAAGGAATCTCCTGTAATGATGTATATACAATTAATTAAGGATTATAAATGTTATAATTGAAATGAATAAATCAACTACTTTTATCGCTATTTATCAATAAATAAAATAGATACGTTTCATCGGACTGACGTTATATTAATTAGCTTGTTAGACATCCCCCTTTTTTTATTGCATCAACTTTTCCGTCGTGTCTACCAACTTATACAACTTATCCGACCGTCGTAATTTAGTTTCGCAAGGCATGGAAAACACGGCACCTTTCTCGATCTGCTCCACGGGTTCCATTTCCAACCGTAATTCGGGAACGATCATCTGGACCACCCCGGTATTCGGGCCGACAATCATTACCTCGTCACCCACTTTCAAATCATAGGACTCCAATTTAAACTCCCCGACTTGCAATTTACCGAAATAATTGGTCACTTTACCGATACATATTTTCTTCTTCGTGGCTTTCGAACCATACACCTCGCTCCATTCGCCCAAACGTTGCCCCAAATAATAACCATCCCAAAAGCCCCGATTAAACACGGTGGACAGGCGTTTTTTCCAGTCCGCGATCTTCTCTGCCCCGTAACTTCCGTCAAGATATGCTTCCAAAGCTTCACTGTAACATTCACAGACTGCCTTCACGTATTCGGCCGGACGGGCACGCCCCTCGATCTTAAACACCCGCACTCCCGCATCAATCATTTTATTAATAAACCCGATCGTGCATAAATCCTTGGGCGACATGATATACTTCCCATCCACTTCCAACTCGATATCGCTCTCAGTATCTTTCACCGTGTAAGAACGTCGGCATATCTGGTAACAAGCGCCTCGGTTGGCCGAAGCGTTCATTTCGTGAAGACTCAAATAACATTTCCCGGAAACCGCCATACACAACGCCCCATGAGCAAACATTTCAATCTGTATCAATTCTCCCTTGGGGCCACGCAAATCATTTTCAACAATTTGACGATGAATCGTCATCACCTGATCCATATCCAACTCGCGAGCCAATACCACGACATCGGCAAATTGGGCATAAAACTTCACCGCCTCATAATTCGTGATATTACATTGCGTACTGATATGCACCTCAACCCCGACAGACCGGGCGTACAAGATTGCTGAAATATCCGAAGCGATAATTGCCGAAACACCCGCTTCCTTGGCACAATCAATAACCTGATGCATCTTCTGCAACTCGGTATTATATATAATCGTGTTCACCGTGAGATAGGTCTTCACGTCACAAGCACTACAACGCTCCACGATATTCCGCAGATCGTCCAACGTGAAATTAGCCGACGAACGGGAGCGCATATTCAATCCTTCCACCCCAAAATAAACAGAGTTCGCCCCTGCTTGTAATGCAGCCTCCAAAGACTCATAAGAACCTACCGGAGCCATCACCTCAAAATCTTTCCTTTTCATATCGTTTCTTTAAGCAGACAAAAGTAACTCCCTTAATTGAAAATTAAAAATTTAAATGCCATTCTCTCATCCTCATATAACTTAACTTTATGAACTATTTCTCGTCTTTTCCCGTATATACGCGTAAAAATCAACGATAACACATACTATGAAATCTCCGTCATTACTACTCTCTGTTACGCCTATCTTCGTGTTAATCGGCTTCTTGTTTCTGAACGTGATCTACTTTGACGACCCGCTGGGCGGGGCCAATCAAATAGCACTCATGATCACGGCAACTATAAGCGGTATCATTGCCGGAGTTCATCACGTGAAATGGAAAACCATACAAAGTAAAATATTAAGCATGATCAATTCCGCCATGCCCGCGATTCTCATTCTATTACTTATCGGAGCATTAAGCGGCACGTGGATGCTGAGCGGGGTGATCCCGACCATGATCTATTACGGGATAAAACTCATGTCGCCTTCTTTCTTTCTGGTAGCCTCCGTCATCATTTGCAGCATCGTCTCCGTTGCCACGGGAAGTTCGTGGTCAACGATCGCCACCGTGGGCGTGGCCATCATCGGTATCGGAAACGCATTCAACATGAACACGAGTATTGTTGCCGGGGCTGTCATTTCCGGAGCTTACTTCGGGGATAAAATGTCCCCGCTTTCCGACACGACAAACCTGGCATCCGCTATCGCCGGGACCGACATCTTCACGCATATCCGCTACTTACTCTATACTACTACACCAACTTACCTGATCACGCTAGTTATATTTGGAGTAATCGGTCTATGGTATCATAACTCCACGGAAATCAGCGATACCGACATGATCCTGTCTGGTATTGAAAGCACATTCCACATCACTCCCTGGCTATTTCTAGTTCCCACTTTACTGGCTTTCATTATCATCAAAAAAGTCCCGCCGGTTCCGGCCATGCTCGTGGGGATCGGTCTCGGCGTGCTTTTCGCTTTAATCTTCCAAGGGCAATTAATAAATAGCCTGATTCAAGGGGAGCAGTTCTCTAACGCTTATCAACTTATCGTTCAAACCATATTCGGAAGGATGAAACTATCGACAGGAGCCCCGGAGATCGACTCGCTATTATCCACCCGTGGAATGGAAGGAATGTTAAACACGGTATGGCTCATCATTATGGCCATGATATTCAGCGGCATCATGGAAGCCGGGGGATTTCTCAAACGTATTAGCGAAGCCCTGCTTTCATTTGTAAAAAGCGACACTTCGCTCATCTCCACAACCATTTCTACCTGCATCCTGTTCAATATTACCTCTTGCGATCAATACCTCTCCATCGTGGTCCCGGGTAAGATGACTCAACAGATATATAAAGACCGGGAACTGAAACCGGAAGTATTAAGCCGGGCTCTCGAAGATTCCGCCACGGTCACCTCGGTACTTATCCCGTGGAATACCTGCGGGGCCACGCAAGCGAGAGTGTTGGGGGTTGCCACATTGGACTATCTTCCCTACTGCTTTTTTAACCTGATCAGCCCGGTAATGAACATTTTTATAACTTCTATAAACTATAAAATCCGCCGGATTCATCATCACCATTCGAAAATCAATTCTTAACGAAACAAGTTAAACTTTCATTAAATCTTTATATTCATTGCAAAAGCAAAAAAAACGTTCTATATTTAGCTGTGATAAAAAGAACTATTTATCACTCTAAGAAACGCACCATGATACTAAAACGATACAACGCCAAATCACGACTTTTAATCAAGTCACAAATCGGGCTGGTGATCCTTTTCACCATTCTGTGCATACACCCGGCGATTAGTCAAGTTCAAGAAAAACAACCCGTTCAGGATTCCACGGCTGATAATAAGGTCCACCTGTTCGTGGAAGAAATGCCCGTTTTCCCCGGCAACTTGAATGCCTGGATATACAACAACATTCATTATCCGGAAGCCGCAAAAGACAAGGGAATCGAGGGAAGAGTCTACGTCCGGTTCATCATAGAAAAAGACGGATCTGTCAGTGATGTGAAAATCATCCGTGGAGTCTCTCCCGAACTGGATAACGAGGCGAAAGAAGTTATCGCTTCCATGCCCAAATGGTTTCCCGGAAAACACAACCATGTTCCCGTACGAGTTTCCTACACCGTGCCGGTCTATTTCGCACTAAGAAGCACTCCCCCCAGCGTTGAAAGGCGTACCTTCGAGAAATACCTGAAAGTGTTAAACAACGAGGAAGAGAAACTGAAAACCGGACTCGACACGGTTCCCCAAGCCTCTTTTGACATGTATCGCCTCTACCTGAAAAAACGCTACGGATCAGACAACGCCGCTTACAAGAGAATTGTCACCTCGGCCCGCGAACAACAACAGTCCTCGGAAATCATGTTAAGCATTGTCATGCCCACGATGTCTCTCCCCGTTACAGACAAGAACAAGATATTACAATTCTACAAAGAAGAATGGGAAGAACAAATCCGCCTCATTGATAGCCTTCCCGGTGAAAATTTCATCACCGAATACGTGAAAATCACACCTCGTTTCAGAGCTAACACGACACTACGGGAAATTAAAATTCGTGATTATCTGGGGCTTAAAAAATTCAAAAGATACGTCGAAGACTGCATCTTCAGTCCGGGCAAACTGATTCGGGCCGTTATTGCTAACCCGTTCATCGGGAAATGGGAAAAAATATCAGAGAACGGGGTTGATACCAAAAATGTCCTACAAAAAGAATTCTATGATGATTTCACGTTCAGTTGTTCCAACGGTGTCAGCGGCACGTACAAAATCACGAACGGGCGATACCTTTCCGAAACCTCACCATCGGTTAAAATAAAAGACATCATGGAATATCACGCCAGTTACGAGTACGAAGTAAATAGCCGGATTCTGGTGCTCACGGGAGAAGTAAAATTGAAACTGGCCGACGGAACACAGAAAAATATCCAGGTCAAGGAAACGTGGCGTAGGATAGAGTAAAAATAAAGTTTTTTTTATACCTTTGTTTGATTCATTACGTGATATTAAATCAAATAAAAAGTTATATGAACGAGGAAGTACAATTTTATCTCGACGAAGCAAAAGAGAGAATGGAAGCCGCTCTGACTCATCTTGAAACAGAACTTAGCAAGATCAGGGCAGGAAGAGCCAACCCGAAAATCTTACAAGACGTGCTGGTTGACTATTATGGTAGTCCTACCCCGTTATCACAAGTTGCCAATATTTCAACCCCGGATCCGAGAACGATTGCCGTTCAACCATGGGAGAAAAGCATGATTGCCCCGATCGAGAAAGCGATCATGAATGCTAATCTCGGACTGAACCCCGATAATAACGGAGAACTTATCCGCATAAATATCCCGCCTCTCACGGAAGAACGCAGACGCGAACTCGTGAAACAAAGTAAAGGCGAAATGGAAACCGCGAAAGTAAGTATCCGTAACGCCCGCCGGGATGTCATCGAACAAGTGAAGAAAATGGTTAAAGACGGACTCCCCGAAGACATGTCCAAGGATGCCGAAGCCATAGCTCAGAAAATGACAGACGAATACGGCAAGAAAGCCGATGAGTATTTCGCAAAGAAAGAGAAAGATATCATGACGATATAATAAAAAATCCCGGCTTTTGCCGGGATTTTTTATTATATCTTCTTCAGGTCTTCCGGGGTATCTATCCCGATAGATTCGTGATCCGTGATACTCACGGCAATCGTGTAACCATTCTCCAACCAACGTAACTGTTCCAATGACTCGGCCTGTTCCAGAATACCTTGCGGAATAGAAGTCACAGCTTTAAGAATCTCCGGGCGATAAGCATACATGCCCACGTGCTTATAATAGGGCGTTTTAGCTAACCACGCATCCCGTTCCACTCCCCGGCAATAGGGAATCGGATTCCGGCTGAAATAAAGAGCCGTACGACGATCAGAAAATACCACTTTCACCTTATTCGGGTCAAAAATCTCGTCATTCTTCTCGAAAGGCTTTGCTAATGTCGCAATCTGGACGGCTGGCTCTTCAAACCGGACAATCAACGATTCAATCTGTTCCGGAATAATAAAAGGTTCATCTCCCTGCACGTTCACCACCACGTCAAAACTCCGATGTAGCATTTCCCTCACTTTCGTGTAGGCCTCGTAACACCGATCCGTTCCGCTACGATGCGCCTCGGAAGTCATCACGGCCCGTCCGCCAAAAGCGGTCACGGCATTGTAAATACGCTCGTCATCCGTGGCGACATAAACGTAATCCGAGACAGCAACAGCTTTCTCGTAAACATGCTGAATCATCGGTTTCCCGGCAATATCCACCAAAGGCTTTCCCGGAAAACGAGTGGAAGCATAACGAGCCGGGATCAATATCAATGTATTTTCCTGAATTGTCATATTTAATTTATCTAGTCTCTTCTCCTGAATATATACGCCGCAAATGATCGGAATTAGCCAATATTTTCAGCTTCAGATTTTGCGGGTAATTCGGATGTTTCTCCAAAAACGTATTCACCATCGAATACACGTTTTTACTCGTGTGCCCGGATAATCCCGCATTCAGCCACGAATTAGGGAAAAAGATATCTCCTGTCTCCTGGATTTCCAGCAAAGCTCCCAATATTTTGGGAACATACTCTTCCGCCTCCATCCTCCTCCGCGGATGATTCAACCAGCGCAAACACTCTGCCACCCATACCTCATTCACCCGGTTCTCATTTACCAGCAAAGCATTAAACACACTGTCCCGTACCTGTTTGTTCCCCGACAAAGAAGGTAGCACGTATTCAAAACGATCCAATAAATCTTTATTCCGAACCGTTTTCATGACATATCCTTTTACCTCCTCGTACATACTCGTATCCCTCAGTGCGAGATTAAATGCAATATTGATCCTATCCTGATCGTTGATTGTCACGCCAGTCGGCAACTCGGCTCCTTGCAAGATTCCCGCCATATAACTACAAGTCTTGGAAGAAGAACAAATCGACAATAGCGTATTAAAATATGACTTCTTATTCTTCCCTTCTGCCTTGTTATTCACCATATTCATGCAAAAACGCTCCAGATCATCCTGCAACAACTGGCGACTTCCTTCATCCAGGTAAGTCGAATAAACCGATCTCAGAAAACTCAACGTCCGGTTCACGATCAGGTTATCCTTTTCCGCGGGTAAATGCTTGATACAAAGTTTTACGAAAAACTCCCCTTTCACCTTCTTGTTCAACACACCCTCGTAAAGCAGCTGCCACCCCACGGCCCGGTAAAGCGGGTTACCGATTTTCCCCAGTTCCTCGTCCAGAAAACGGATCGAGTACTCCGTAGGTAAAAAACAACCATACCCCAAAACTTCCCCGTCCGGTAATACCACCGACTCGCCATGCCTGAACGGAGTCAACGTATCCCGCAACGGAACCAAGGTTCCCTGCTTTAATCCCATGTAATTCCAACAAACAGAAATCACCTGAGGCCAAACCCGTTTTTTCCCGCTCTCGTCAATCATAGCAATTCCATTTTTCTGGAATTCAATCACGGGAGCCCCGCTTTCTTTTATCCAAATCTCGTTCCACGCCTGCAAATCTTTTCCCGTCGTAGTCTCCAACAACTTGATCAAATCATCCCAATCCGCATTGGAATACGACCACCTGCGAAGATACCTCTGCAAACCGATTCGCAACTGCCGTTCAGAGATTTCCCGTTCCAGCATACGCATCACGACCGGAGCCTTGTGGTAAATAATATCACCATACAGGGTTCCGGCATCCTTCAAGTTGTCCAGCTCCTGCAATATCGGGTGCGTCCCCTTCGTGCGATCCGTCCGTAACGCCGGTTCATAATGATTCAAGAAAAAATTCAAGTGATGATTCACCTCCGGGTACAATTGAGCCATAATCTTATCCGACATGAATCCGGCAAACACTTCCTTCAACCACACGTCGTTAAACCACTTCATGGTAACGTAATCACCAAACCACATGTGAGCCGTCTCGTGGGCGATAACATCGCTACGACTCATTCGAGCCGATAGATCGGCATCCCGATCCAAAAACATCCTTGATGCCAAATAATATGTCGCACCCGGATGTTCCATCCCCCCGTATTGGAACGCGGGAATAGCCACCACGTTATACACGTCAAACGGGTAACGGATACCCGTGTAATGTTCCATCCAGTCCAAGGCATGACTAACCTCTTTGACAATCACCGGGATACTGGCATTAATCTTGGCCGTATCAGTCTCCCGGTGATAAATTCCTATCCATCGGTTCCCCACGTAACGCTCCACATAAGAGAATCGTCCCACGGTAAAAGCGAAAAGATAAGTACTCAACGGTTTTGTCTCCTCGAACTCGTATAATTTATAATCGCTGAAATATTCCGTCCGGACAGGCTCGCCATTGGCAACCGCCCTCCAACGGGAAGGGATCTTCAATGACAACTTGAATCTCGCCTTTATATCAGGCTGATCAAAACAGGGCATCAACGTACGGCACCGATCCGGAACCAGTAACGTGTACAACATATCCTCACTCCTATTTAAAGAAGATTCCCCCGCTTTAAACTGGATGACCAGCTCGTTTCTTCCTTTCTTAAAATTTTCCGGTTGAATAATAATATGTTCGTTCTTGAACGTGTACGGGATCTTTTTCCCGTCCGAAGTCACCGATATTATATTCTCTTTCGCTTCCTTAAAATCCAGAACTACCGGAATCAAATTCAACAACTCGAAAGAGATCACCGACTCTGCCATGATCGCCTCGCTTCTCTCCATGGGGATCGAGAAATATAATTTGTAAGAAACCCCGCCTATATTGGTCTTACGCTCTTTAGCCAGTTCCCTCGACACACCCTTGTCTACCTTATCCTGTTCCTTTTCACAGGCAACCAGCACGAGTAACAATGAAATCACTGCAAATACACGACACACCACGATTTCATTTATTTTTGTTGAACATCACGTTGAATATGGCATTCGCCATTAAAGACCGCCCCGGATTCGATCGCGATATAAGCAGCCTTGATCGTCCCGGTGAACACGGCTTTAGCCCTTAACGACACGGACCCCGTTGATACGATACTTCCCTCCATTGTCCCCAGAATATCAACACTCGGAGAATTAACTTCTCCTTCTACCTTGGCCATCTGTCCGATAACCAAACGTCCCGTCGTATTAATCTTTCCTTTGATTTCCCCGTCAATACGGATGTCATTCGAAGCGTGAAGATCCCCGATGATTTGAGTTCCTTCACTCAGTAAGTTTAACGCGATTTGCTGTTGTGCTTCTTTTCCCATGATTTATCGTTTACTTTATTTTCTTACTAAACGTAACCGTTTTATCTCGTACTTCTCCGCTCTCACGAGTAGTCTACCCGTTTCCACGTCTCCTCTCAAAACGGCATTCTCACCGATTGCCAAAAAAAGAGTTTTCACAGTCCCCTCCACAGTCCCCTCGATATCCAACTCTCGACAAGAAATATTTCCGGTCACCACCGCTCCCGACTTTACTTCCACCCGCCCTCCAGCGATAATATTTCCTAATATTTTACCAAACAAACACAAGCCTCCGGGTAAATTGATATCACCCTCGATCACGGCGTCTTCCAAAACAACAGCCGGTTTTGTTTCCGCACTATCCAAGCTCGCACTTTTTTTCATTTAGCTTCCATAATAACCGACCAAATATACAACAACTAATTTAAAATCGGAAATGAATCCGATCCATATTAAGCACAAAAAAAGCGGGAACCTTGTCCCGCCTATATCAACTCAGAAATTCCTGTTTTGACTATTTATTATTCTCGGATTTCCCGTCGTATCCCCATTTCAAATAAATGGCTCCCCACGTGAATCCGGCTCCAAAAGCGGCAAGAATTAGATTATCTCCCTTCTTCAACTGATCTTCCCACTCGTATAAACACAATGGAATCGTTGCAGAAGTGGTGTTCCCGTATTTATGGATATTCACCATGACCTTCTCTTTCGGCAAGCCCATACGTTCCCCGGTAGCCTTGATTATACGCAGGTTCGCCTGATGAGGAACCAGCCAAGCCACGTCTTCCGAAGTCAAGTTATTCCGGTGCATCACTTCCACCGACACGTCGGCCATGTTCGACACCGCGTGTTTGAACACGGGCTGACCTTCTTGGTAAATATAATGCTCCCTTGCCATAACCGTCTCAAGAGTAGGCGGTTTTAACGAGCCACCCGCTTTCATGTGCAAGTGAACACGTCCCATCCCATCCGAACGCAACACGTGATCAATCACCCCAAAATCCTCGGTTGTCGGTTCCAGCAACACAGCGGAAGCCGCATCCCCGAAAATAGGACAAGTTGCCCGATCCGTGTAATCCGTGATAGCAGACATTTTCTCGGCACCGACCACAATGACTTTTTTATAGCGCCCACTTTCCACGTATTGGGTAGCCGTGACTAAACCATATAAGAATCCGGAACACCCGGCATTAAGATCAAAACTAAACGCATTTTTTATACCCACCATATCGGAAATCACGTTTCCATTAGCGGGAAAATGCATATCGGCAGTTACCGTACAACAGATTAATAAATCAACCTCTTCCGGTTTCAAGCCTGTCTTGCGAAACAAGTCCTCAACCGCCTTGGCCCCGAGATAAGCACTGCCTTTACCGGCATCCCGCAAAATACGTCGTTCTTTAATACCAATCCGAGTCATGATCCACTCATCGGTAGTATCCACCATACGGCTCAACTCTTCGTTTGTCAGAATATAGTCGGGATAATACGCTCCTACCCCCGTGATTACTGCTCTTGGCCTTTCCATAAAATAAAAATTTTCAAATTCGAATAATAGAATCAAACACCTATATACGAGCATAGCCCCCTACTACAGGGGGCTGTATTATTTAAGGCAATCTATCATTGCATAAATATTATGCAACAACTGCTTTCTCAATAGCCAATTTACCCCTGTAATACCCGCATTCCGGACATACAGTATGATACTGTACTGCAGCACCACAATTTGAACACTTTGCTATTGCAGGAACTGTTGCCTTATCGTGTGTTCTTCTTTTATTCCTTCTCTGTTTAGAGATTCGGTGTTTAGGATGTGCCATTTCTCTCTAGTTTTATTTAGTTATTATTAATTAATTTCCTCAATTCATCCCAACGGGGATCAATCTTATCATTTTCTTCCATCGTCAACTCTTCCAGTACATGTTCCATCTCCTCGTTACATTCTCCCTCCGGGTGAACCACGCGAAGCGGGTAATTCAACATGTAAACTTCGTATAGCGGCTCGCTCAAGTCAAGATAATCCTCGTCTTGTGCCAAGACAATAAAATCATCATCATTCCCCTCTTCCCGCTCCCCGTACTTCACGTACAGGTTCATCTCCCCACCAATTGGCAAATCCAATTCTTCCAGACAGCGATCGCAAATAGCTTTCACTATCCCCTCGATCTTCATCCGCACCTCCATCAGCAAGGATGATTTCACGATATCCACTTTCGCGTTTACCTTCCCTTTCGTTCCTGTTGTCGCTTCAAAACAGCCAAAAAAACTGTCATCCATAACAAACTCGAAAGAGTGAACGCCTTCCCCTAAGCCCCTGTGAGCTATCTTATATTCTTTCAATCTGTCCACTAGTCTTGACGTAAAACGGGGGCAAATGTACAAAAAAAAATAATACTCGCTACCAAATACACCAGTTTTTTCTAAAATCCATCCCTCCTTACCCGAAGACTCTCCCCTCACGATTAATTTTTCGTGCTTTCTACCATTTCTTTGCCCTTGCTCGCTTTGCCCTCCGCATGTCTCACGCTTACATCCTGCCGTCACCCCGTCGTTTAAACACCGTTATATTACCCTTGTATAGAACGAAAAGATAAGAAAGCTATAACACAGACTTAACGAAGAGATGTAAGCGTTTGTAAGGAGTAGCACAACCTTTGCCGGGAACATCATACATCTCCCCTACAATAAACTTCATCTTGAATAAAGCATCCATTAAAATCATATCTTCTTTACACTAACTTCTATCTATCTCCCATCAACCTTCTATCAGGATGGTAAAAAAATCCCAAGAAGATAATGCCCCCGTTACTAAAGACGACATGAATGTCTCCTGAAGAAAGGCGCACTCGTCAAAGAGCGTGTCATCCCTTGCGATACTTCTCTTCCCCTTCCTCGAACATGCTCACGTAACTGAAATATCGACTTTCACTGATCTCCCCGTTTTCAACAGCCTCCAACACGGCACACCCCGGCTCGTGGATATGCGTGCAGTTATAATATTTACAATCCGTGGCACGTTTGAATATCTCCGGGAAATAATGAGAAATCTCATTTTTTTCCATGTGTATTAACCCGAATGCCCGAATACCTGGAGTATCCACGATATAACCTCCAAAACTCAGCGGGAACATCTCGGCAAAAGTAGTTGTATGTTTCCCCGTATCATGCGACTCGGATATTTCAGCCACCTTCAAGTCTAAACCGGGTTCCACGCGGTTGACCAAAGAAGACTTCCCCACACCCGACAAGCCGGAAAACACGGTAATCTTATCCTTCATAGCAGCCACGACATCTTCAATTCCCTCGCCAGTCAAGGAGGAAACATGAAGACACTCGTATCCCGCCTGCATATACACCTGAGTCAAGGCTCCCAGCATCAATAAATCATCTTCCCCGTACAAATCAATCTTATTAAACACAAGTACCGCCGGAATACGATAAGCCTCCACCGAAGCCAGGAAACGATCAATAAAAACAGTTGAGGTCACCGGATGATTCACCGTCACGACCAACATCGCCTGATCCACGTTCGCAGCAATGATATGCGCCTCCTTCGACAAATTGGTCGATTTTCGGATAATATAATTTTTCCGGTCCATGATCTGGCTGATCACGCCCCCTTCCGCTCCCGCTTCAATCTCCACGACATCCCCGACAGCCACGGGATTGGTCGTCTTGATCCCTTTCATCCTAAACTTTCCTTTAATCCGACACTCAACCTGTTCCCCCGATTCAAGGCGAACAGAATACCAACTCCCGGTAGATTTCACGACGGTACCCCTCATGTGATTTACGATTTAATGATCCAAAGATTCAATGATTATTATCGCTTTTCTATTTTTTAGCTTTTAGTTTTTAGCTTCTAACGTGGCAAAGATAATCTATTTCATTAATTTTGTCCTATCAGTAATTCATGAATTTAAAAGAAGATGAAATTAGTTTTTGCAACCAACAATGCCCATAAACTAGAAGAAATTCAAGAGATGCTCGGATCTCAACACGAAATAGTGTCGTTAAAAGATATTCAATGCCATGAAGATATTCCCGAAGAACAGAACTCTCTGGAAGGAAATGCCCTCCAAAAGGCCCGATACATCCATGACAAATACGGCCTCGATTGTTTCGCGGATGATACCGGATTAGAAATTAAAGCCTTGAACAACGCACCCGGGGTTTACTCTGCCCGATATGCGGGCAACACTCATGACTCGGAAGCGAACATGAAAAAAGTACTGCAAAACATGCAGAACATTACTGAACGCCGAGCTCGTTTCAGAACGGTTATCGCCTTAATTCTAGGAGATAAAGAATATTTATTCGAAGGAATTGTAAACGGGGAAATCCTGACCTCGAAACACGGTCACGAAGGATTTGGCTACGATCCCATATTCCGCCCCGCCGGCTTTCAGGAAAGTTTTGCCGAGATGCCCCTCCACGAAAAAAACGAAATCAGTCACCGGGGACAGGCCGTTCGAAAATTATGCCAATTTCTGAACTCGCTATAAAATAAAACATGCACACCATCAAGGCCATCATATTAAAAAGCATCCCCCACTCCGAGCAACAGCAAATCCTGCACGTGTACTCGGAAGAAAGAGGTTACATGCAAATGATCACTCCCATGGCCTTGTTCAAACGCAAAAGCAACGCATCGGCCCAATGCATGCAAATCGTGGAGATCGAATTTATTCCTAACGAGAGAGGAGGACTCCACAAACTGAAATCGTTCTCCCCGCTCGTGAATACCCCCGCGATCTATTTTGATGTTTACAAAATGAATATCGCCCTCTTATGGGGAGAAATTTTAAACCTCGTTTTGCGAGACTCCGACCCGAATCCGGATTTATACGAATACATCAAAAATTCCGTGGAATACTTGAATATTTCCCAGGACGATATTGCCAATTTCAATTTACTATTTCTATTCCGACTGGGCAAACTACTTGGGTTCAGCATAGACAACAGCACCTACCGCCCCGACCACGTGTTCAACATCAACGACGGTTGTTTTTACCCGACAGGTTCCCCGAATAGCTACCATACCGGCCCGCACTCTGCCAAAGCAATCCACGCACTTTGTACCTGTCAACTCCAAGAATTGAAAAACATTCCTCTCAACCAGCAAGGTCGAAAAATCTTACTCGACATTGTTCTCCTTTTTCTTGGCTTTCATTTAAATATCGACTTCAACACGAAAAGTATTCGTGTCATTCGTGAAATTTTTTCTTGACGCCAGACAACTTCCCGTCGACAAAATTTCCATATTTGTAGATATTCTCCCACCTTTTACCGAAACGAATTGCATAACATCAATTCATATCGTATATTTACACAAGTAAACCATATTATAAAAATATCTATTTCATCATGAAAATTTGTTGGAAATATTTTGCCCGAAGTGACACAAAACAGCATATCAAAGGCGGTATATGTTAATATTTTGTTAAAACAATAAACCTTTTTAAGCAAAAAGTGTCTCATACAGAGAATGACATTTCACATTTTATTAACATATATTCCGGCTTATTATGTATAGATTTAGACCAACCTAAAATACCAACGTTATGCGTATTAAAATTGCAAATCTAAACAAAGTCTACCCGGGAGGTAAAAAAGCCTTAAAAGACTTGAATTTAGAAATCGAACCGGGAATGTTCGGACTGTTAGGACCGAATGGAGCAGGGAAAACGTCTCTGATGAGAATCATGACGCTTCTGCAAAGTTGCACATCAGGGACCATCTATTTCGATGACTATGACATCGCTAAGGACCGGAAAGCCATTCGTTCCCTATTAGGCTATCTGCCACAGGATTTCCGTTTCTTCGAGAAATTGAAAACGTGGGAATTCCTGGATTACGGGGCCGGACTTGCCGGAATAAAAGGCAAACAACACCGGGGCGAAGTTGTAGACGAAATGCTGCGCAAAGTAGGATTGTTTGAAGTACGCGACCGTTGGGCCAACCGCCTTTCCGGTGGTATGAAACGAAGACTCGGAATTGCTCAGGCAATCATTGGCAACCCGAAAGTCATCATCGTGGACGAGCCGACAACCGGACTAGACCCGGAAGAAAGAATCCGGTTCCGTAACATCCTGTCCGACATCAGCGACAAGGACACGATCATCATCCTTTCAACCCATATCGTGGGTGATATTTCCAGCACCTGTAAAAAATTAGCCTTGCTGAACCGGGGTGAATTAAAGTTCGAAGGTTCTCCGGACGAAATGATCAATCTGGCCCGCGGCAAAGTATGGGAAATATTCGTGACCGACCTGGAATACGAAGAAATTAAAGATAAATACCCGATTATTTCAACCATCCCGACGGACGGCGGCATGGAGATTCAAGTCGTGGCCGACGCTATCGAGGGCTACTCGAACAAGGCCATCGAACCCAATCTCGAACACGCTTATGTTTATTACATGGACTACTTGTTGAAAGACAAAATGAACATGCAGGTTGAAGCAATCAAAGAAAACGAACTGTTCAAGTAATATTTTAGAATAAATCAGCGATGAACGTACACAACATCAGCACAATATCGAGATATGAATCCAAACTTCTACGCAGAAGTTGGCTATTTCGCATATTTGCTATTTTATCCCTTTTAATCATTGTATTTTTTCATTTGGGCACCCAGTCAACCCTCGGGTGGTACCAATGGATCATGACAGCTATGCCATCTTCCATCCCGTTTGTCAACATTTATCTTTTCAATATCGCACAATCCATTATCGCCATATTTCTGGCGGGAAGCTTTTTGAAAAGAGACAAGAAACTGGATACCGCCGAGGTAATCTACGTGCGCCCGATGAGTAATGCCGATTACATTGTCGGCAAAACCTGGGGTATTATAAAGGTTTTCGTGTCATTAAACATCATCACTTTAATCATCGCTGGTTTTATTCACGTGTTTTCTAGTGAATCCCCGTTCACTTTATTCCCCTATTTTTTCTACTTGCTCACGTTATCAATCCCATCACTCATATTCGTGCTCGGGCTATCGTTCGTGATCATGAGTTTCATTCGTAACCAAGCAGTCACGTTCGTGATCATGCTGGGCTTCATCGTGGTTACGTTATCTTATTTCGGGAACACGGAACACGGGGCTTTCGACTTTTTCGCCCTCACCGTGCCGAATATGTTCTCGGATGTACTCGGACACACGAATTTATACCCTTACCTGCTCCAACGGTTGACTTACTTATTTTTAGGTTTGGGATTGCTCTCTTTCACGATCGCACTCGTAAATCGTCTGCCTTTACATCCCAAGAAAAACATCCTGTTGAACGCCTTAGGATGTATCATTCTTCTTATCGGGATGGGATGCGGATTCTCGTATATCGCCCGTTTCAACCATATTAACAGCCAGCGGACACTCTACTCTGAAAGGTATAAAAAATACAACAATCTCGACAAAGTCCATTTGCTTGATCAGGAAATCATATTCTCCCAGAATAGCAAAAACATTACTGTAAACTCCCGTTTAAAAATACAAAACCGGAATCACCGGGAAATCAACAAGATTCTATTCTATCTTAACCCCTCTCTTAAAGTTGAAAAATTAACCCAAAAGGGAGAAAATATCCCGTACGAAAGAGATGCACAAGTAATTGTCGCCGAATATAAACTTCGCCCGTACGAGACACTGGAAGTGGAACTTACCTATTCGGGGACCATTGACGAAAACATCTGTTATCTCGACATCACGGATGAAGAGTATTATGACACGCAAACCGGCAGTAGCGTCTTACGCTTCGGGAAAGCCTACGCTTTCGTGCAGGACAAATACACCCTCCTGACACCGGAATGTTTGTGGTATCCTACCACGTTCCCCCCGGTAAATCCGGAAGCCCCCTACAATATCCGGAAAAACTTCTCAAACTACACGTTGAAAGTCGTTCATCCCGACAACCGAACGATCCTTTCGCAAGGTGCAAGCACCCAAGTCGGAGACACTACCATATTTCAAAATAAAGAACAGTTACCGGGGATCAGTCTGGCCATCGGAGATTACGAGAAAAAAAGTATCGTGATTGATTCCGTGCAGATTGAATTATATAATTTTAAGGGTCATGATTATTATTCCCAACTTTTTCCTAACATTTCCGACACGTTGAGCGGGCTCCTCCACGACATCAAGTCTGAATACGAAATGCGGAAAGGACGTAAATACCCGTTCCAGAAATTTATCATGGCAGAAACACCTATTTCTTACACGGGATACGTCAGGAACTGGAAAGGAAACAGCGAGCAATTGCAACCGGAAATCGTATTTTTACCCGAATTCGCCACAACATTACCCAATAGCGATTTCAAGCAAAGCAAAAAGAGAATGGCCGAGTGGGGACGGCACGACCCGCAAAGAAGTCCGGAAGAAATTGATATTGAAATGAATGTTATCCGAGAATTCGCCCGCCGGGTACTCTTATCCGAAGAATCCTACGAGTCGGAAGGTAACACATTTTTGAACCTATTCATGGGACAATGGTCCGGAACTTCCAAACTAAATAAATACGACCTGTCGTCCATGTACTTCAACTACGCGGGCTCTATTTACTCACAAGATTTCCCGATCATTGACATCGTGATGAACACGTTACTCAAACAGGAAGAAAACGACGAGAGAAGAAGATTTTTCAGAATGTTCTCAGGAATGGGAGATAATCAACGGGCCGCGGCTTACTTGAATGGCAAAAGTTTCGAACAGGCTGTCCTCGACAACACCCTTTCGACCGAGGTCTTCTATGAAATGATGAAATTAAAAGGCATTTATTTGCGCAATTATATCAATTCTCGCGTTAACTCCGACGAGTTTAAAACCTTCATGGCGGATTTTACCAAGAAATACCAGTTCCAAGAAGTCAACTTCACTCGCTTAAACAGCGAATTCATTCGGAAGTTCCATTTTAACCTTATGGACTTCATTCCCACCTGGTACACGATCAACACCACCCCGCGCTTCATCGTGAAAGGAATTGACGCTGATCAGGTTGAAGTGGGAGATTACACGAAATATATCGTCAAATTCAAGGTATATAACCCGACTAACACGGAAGGTATTCTTTCTGTCAAGCTGGAAGAAGGCGGGGGCATGTTCCCCGGCGGACCGCGGGGAAGACGTGGAAGAAGCGCACAAATGGAAGATAAACCGGCTAAAAATTATATCATCGAGCCCCGGAAATACAAAGAAATCCGGATTCTAAGTGACGAACGTCCGAGTAGTCTTTCGATCAACACGAATATCGCACAGAATCTTCCCAGCGACATCGTGCATACTTTTGCCAAGATAACAACTACCTCTTCGGATACGACAACGGGCATATTCGACTCGAACGCTCTCCTTTTCGAATTCAACCCGAAAGAAATCACGGTAGACAATGAAGACTCCGGTTTTCGGGTCATCGAATCCAATCAAAAGAATAAATTACAATCTTTCTTCAAGAAAGAGGACGAGGATAAATACAAAAATTTAAATCTTTGGTCACCCCCTAGCAAATGGACGGCCACCATCGGAACGAATTATTACGGAGACTATATAAATAGTGCCATGTACAAAAAATCGGGCAGTGGAAGCAACAAAGCCGAATGGACAACACAAATTCAGATTCCGGGCTTCTACGAGGTGTTCGTTTACGCGATAGATTACCCCAGAATGGGATGGTTCCGAATGGGTAGAGGAGAAAATAAAAAATATCAATATTACACGGTGAAACATGATGACGGTGAAGAGGAAGTATCTGTTGAAACAGGAGGACGAGGCCAACAAGGATGGATCACGTTAGGTTCTTTCTATTTCTCGCCGGGAGAGGCTAAAGTCACGCTAAGCGACAAAGGCTCCGAACCGAATCAGGTGATCATTGCCGATGCCGTGAAATGGGTATACACGAACAATAACAAATAAAATAACAACAACATATTATGAAGAAGATCACGTCGATATCGTTGATTATTTCCGGATTCCTCATGCTTTGTTCCGGATCAACGTTCGCTCAGGAAATTTTGACACTGGAAAAAGCTCTGGAAATCGCTTATCAACAGAGCCCATCCATCATCCAAAGCAAAATGAGCCTTGAACAAAGCGAATTAGCGTTAATACAGCAAAAAGCCTCGCTAAAATCGCAATTCAGTCTGAACTTGAGTCCGTTTCAATACACCCGAAGTACCTCGTTCGATAACTATAACACGCAATGGTACACCCGCAAATCTATGAGTTCCGGGCTGGATTTCCGAATCAGTCAACCGATAAAATGGACGGACGGAACGCTTACACTCAGTAACTCGTTCAACTGGCAGGATGACGATAATCAATCTTTTGGCGCAAAAAGTACATCTTTTTCAAACAATCTTAGCCTGAATCTAGAACAACCCATTTTCACGTACAATAAAACAAAAATGCAATTAAAAAGGTTGGAATTCAATCTTGAAAAAGCAAAAATACAGTACGCCCTAGCTCAATTGAACATCGAGAAAAACGTAACCTCGGCCTTCTACGGGGTCTATCAGGCTTACAAAAGACTCGTTACCGCCAGAGAAGCTTTCCAAAGTCAAAAAGAAAACTACGAATTAATCAAGAATAAAGTAGAACAAGGACTTATCGCTCAAGAAGAACTATTTCAGGCGGAAGTGACCCTTGCCACCAACGAGAATTCTCTCGCCGACACGGAAATGAGCTACGAGAATACCAAAGATCAATTCAAGCAAACACTCGGCTTGCCCCTGGATATAGACATCAGCATTCTCCCCAATATTCAGATTGACCCGGTTCAGGTTGACGTGAATCAAGCCGTGAAATACGCGCTGGATCAGCGAATGGAAATCCGTCAACAACAAATCGCCATTGAAGAAGGCATATTCAGCTTGATCGAAGCTAAAGATAATAACAAATTCAAAGGTAGCATCTCTGCCAGAGTCGGATTGATGGGACAAGGAGACAAATTTAACGGAGCATTCTCCAAACCGGATGACAACGAGACGATCGGGGTTACCTTGACCGTACCTCTTTGGGATTGGGGGGCACGAAAAGCCAATATCCGAAGCTCGGAATTATCAAATGAAAATACAGAAATTTCTAACGCCGAAGAAAGAAAATCAATCATGCTCGATGTTCGTCAATTGTGCCGGGAATTACCGAAACTCTTGAGACAAATCGACATCGCAAGGCAAACCGTCTCGAATGCGGAACGCACCTACGATATCAATGTAGAAAAGTATCGCAACGGGGCTCTCACGGGTATGGAACTGAAGAATCAACAAACCCAGTTGACCGATGCCAAAAATGCTTTAACCGACGCTATCATCTCATACAAATTAAGATTGCTGGATCTGAAGATTCAAACCTTATGGGATTTCCAGAATAACAAATCTTATTTACCGGTTGATTTATTGAAATAATCCGAATAAAAATATAAAACAAAAACGCTATGATCAACAAATCTATAAAATATATCGGGGTAGTTCTACTCGCTTATACCCTGAACGCTTGTAACGAGCAACGCATGAGTTCTTCTTCTGAAACAACAACTCCCGTGTGGCTTTCCGAAGTCGGCAAACGGGATATCCGGGAACTGACCACCACGACCGGAACCGCCAAGGCGGCAAAAACCGTTGAACTGAAATCCGAAATCAACGGGAAATACGAACTCATGACTAATCCCAAAACCGGACGTCCTTATAAATTGGGAGATATCGTTGACGCGGGTACGGTGATCATCAAACTCAACAACAAAGAACACGAAAACAGCGTGTCGCTACCCACGAAAAAGATGCAGGTTGATATCGCACAAAAAGAGTGGAACGGACAAAAAGCCGTGTATGAAAAAGGAGGAGCCACAGAAAAAGACGTGCTGACCGCTGAAAGTGCTTACATTGGTGCCCAGACCGCATTAGAGACGGCAAACTCCGATCTGGCCAAGTTAACCATTAAAGCCCCTTTTAAAGGTGCTATCGTCAACTTGCCCTACTTCACCCCGAACGTGGAAGTCGCTTCCGGCGAAACCATGGTCGGCCTGATGGATTACAGCCAGATGTACATGGAAATTGCCTTACCGGAAAACACCATAGATAAGGTAAAAGTGGGACAAAAAGTTCTTGTTACCAATTACAATATTAAATCGGATACCCTTTCCGGCATTGTTTCTCAATTATCCCCGGCAATCAACGAGGATACGCGTACATTTGTCGGATTTATCACGATCAACAACCCGGAGTTGAAATTACGCCCCGGAATGTTTGCCAAAGGAGAGATCATTACTTTGCAAAAAGACTCGGTAATCGTTATCCCGAAAGAAATTGTCAATTCTCGTCGCGGTGGAAACCGTATCATCTATACGGTTGAACAAAACCGGGCCGTCGAGAAGATGATCACTACCGGAATCAGCGACGATCGTTTCATCGAGGTAGAAACCGGCCTGAACCAAGGAGACAAAATCGTGGTGAAAGGCTACGAATTCCTGAGAAACAGAGGCAAAGTAAAAATCATGAAATAAATCGACATGAACAGCATTACGAAATTTGCAGTAAAATACCCTGTGAGCGTACTCATGCTCACGTTAGCGGTATGTTTACTGGGAACAATATCTTATAATAAACTGGGAACAGACCTTTTCCCAGACTTGAAAAACCCGGCCCTTTACGTGGAGGTTAAAAGCGGCCAACGCCCGCCGGAAGAAGTCGAGAAACAAATCACGACAAACATTGAATCCACCGCAGCGCGCCAAGAAGGCGCCAAAAGCGTGTATAGTGTCACGAAAGTCGGGTATACCAAAGTCACCGTTGAATACGGTTGGGACCAAGATATGGACGCAGCTTTTCTGGATTTACAACGTAGTTTATCCAGTCTTTCCCAAGATGAGAACATCGAGGAGGTTAACGTTACCCGTTACGATGCCAACGCAACCCCGATCATGACGATAGCCCTCACACACAACGAGGTCAAGGACATGAATGAATTGCGGAAGATCGCGGAAAACTACATGCGAAACGAACTTGTCCGGGTTGACGGAATCGCGGATATTCAATTAACCGGTCAGGAACAAGCCATTGTTGAAATATCCACCAACCCTTACATGCTGGAAGCCTTTGGCCTCACGGCCGATGCCATCGCCACGAAGATCAGTTCCTTGAATCAAAATGTTTCGGGAGGAAATATCACCGATGGAGATATCCAATACACGGTAAAAGGAGTAAACCTGATCTCCAACCTTCAGGATATTGAAAATATTATCGTGGCCTTCAAGGAGAATTCTTCCGGGAGCTCGTCTTCAAGCCAAAGCACGACAACAACCAGTACCAGCAAGACAAAAGCCCCGGTATACCTGAAAGATGTTGCAACCGTATCCATCCGGAACAAGGATCCGGAAAACCTCGCTCGCTATAACGGCGAACGTTGCCTGGGTATCAGCGTTTACAAGGAAAACAAATACAACACGGTTAATGCGGTTGATAACTTGCTTGCCAAAATAGATGAATTCCGTAAAAGTTTACCGGGATACGACTTTCATATTATCAGCAATCAGGGCGAATTTATCGGAAGTTCAATCAATGAAGTAAAAGATTCCGCGTTAATGGGTATCATTCTCGCCGTTATCATACTTTATGTCTTCCTGCGACGGGTAAACATGACATTGATCGTGAGCGTTTCCATCCCGATCTCCATCATAGCAACCTTCAACCTCATGTATTTTAACGGGCTTTCCATTAATATCATGACTTTAGGAGGACTCGCGTTAGGTGCGGGAATGCTGGTGGATAATGCCATCGTGGTCATGGAAAACATCTTCCGGAACATCGAAGAAAATCACCTCTCCCCGACGGAAGCAGCCGTCAGGGGAACCTCTGAAGTGGCAGGAGCCATCACGGCTTCCACCTTAACCACGATCGTGGTATTCCTTCCCATCGTGTATTTACAAGGAGCAGCCGGGGAATTATTCAAAGAACAGGCATGGACAGTTAGTTTTTCTCTCCTCTCCTCCCTCTTCGTATCCATTCTCTTTATCCCGATGCTGGCCTCCAAATTTATCCGTAAAAAAGATAATAAAGTCAGTCACGCCATCACAATCAAGGGATTCGGAAACTTCATCGGCAAAGTTCTCAAGAAAAAATATCTCGTTATCACGATTGCCTTCTTACTTATGTGTGTATCCTACCTGATGCTACCGCTGATCGGTATGGAATTCATGCCCAAAACCGAGTCTAAAGAATTCTCCGTCTTGATTACCATGGAGCCGGGAACAAGACTACAAAACACGGATAACGCTGTCGGGACGATAGAAGACGCGATCCAGACCCTCGGACAAGACGAAATCGAATGGCAATACACCCTTGTCGGACCCTCCAACTTGGAAAGTCAGAGCGGGGGAAAACTAGAATCGGAAAATCAATCCCAAATCAAGGTAAAGATCAAAAAGGATTCCAAACTGGATGCCGACTATTTTATCTCGAACATAAACAACAACTACCCCTTACCCGAAGGCGTGGAAATCTCCTACGAGAAAGGTGAATCCGCCCTACAAAGTATCTTGGGTACAGAAGGAGCTCCGCTCGTGATCGAGGTGAAAGGAGAGGAACTCGACCTGTTAGATGAACTATGTACCGAAATCAAAGAAAAGATTAGCGGGCTCCCCGGTATTTACGACATAAAATCCTCTTTGGAAAAAGGAGCACCTGAAGTCAACATCAAAATTGATCGTCTGAAGAGCGGTATTTACGGCATTGACGTTACCACGGTAAGTAACCAGGTGAGCGAAAAACTAGCAGGTAAAGATGCCGGAACTTTTGAAACTCAGGGAGAAACCATTGACATCAGCATCAAGGTCCCCGAAGTCACGCTTGCCGAAATCAACAATATCGAGATTATTCAAGGAGACAAGAAATACCGTCTCGGAGAAATAGCCGATATCGAGATCACTTCAGCCCCCAAAGAGATCAACCGGGTAAACCAAAGCCGAACGGGTATCGTGACAGCCATGATCGAGAAAAACTACTCGCTCAGCCATATCACCCCTTCCATCAAGGCCAAACTGGCAGAAATGGAATTCCCGGCCAAATACACGGCCAGCATCACGGGAGAAGAAGAAATGAGACAAGAATCATTCGGCGGACTCGGTTTCGCCCTGTTCCTGTCCATCCTGCTCGTGTACATGGTCATGGCGGCACAATTCGAATCCCTGCGCCACCCGTTCACCATCCTACTGACCATACCGTTAGCCGGCGTGGGATGTATTTTGGCCTTCTTGCTCACGGGACAAACGCTTAACATGATGGCCTTCATCGGTATTATCATGCTGGCGGGTATAGCCGTGAACAGCTCTATTATACTCGTGGACGCTATCAATCGTCTAAAGGAAGAGGGACACCCGTTGGAAGAAGCCATAAAAATGGCAGCCCAACACCGCGTACGTCCGATCATCATGACCAGTGCCACCACGATTCTGGCATTGCTCCCCATGTGCTTCGGATTCGGGGAAGGTGCTTCACTCCGCTCCCCCATGGCTCTTGCCGTGATCGGCGGTTTGTTTACCTCGACCATCATGACCCTGATCGTTATTCCATGTGTGTATTACGTTATTGATAGAAAGAAGTCATGAACACGATTATAAAAAGAAGGGTTCTTGTATCGATGCTTTTCATCGGCCTGGTACTTATGGGAATTTTCTCCTATAAACACCTGCCCATGGAACTATACCCCAATGCCGAACTTCCGGTATTGAGTGTAAGCATCTCGCCCAAGACAGAATCCGATCCTTCCTATATAGAAAACCAAGCAGCTATCCCGGTTGAAGGAGCCATCAGTTCCCTCAACGGCGTGGAAAAAATGGAGACCCAGATATACTCCCGGGGAGCTAATATCTCGATCTCTTTCAAACAAGATGTTGACCTGAAATACACGTTTCTTCAACTGGAAGAAAAAATCAAAACGATCTCGAAGAACATCCCCGACATCTTCACCCTGCGGGTAAGCAAGTCTTCCGCCGGAGCCGTGAGCGATATGTTCATGACCCTGCGGATTCTCGGGGAAGATGACGTGGATTACGTCCGTAATATCACAGATGCGGATATCGTCCCTTATCTGGAAAACATTGATGGTATCGCCAACATAACAACCATGGGCGGACGCCAGAAAAGTATCGAAGTGATTATTGACCCCGAAAGATGCAAAGCTCTCAATATTACCCCGAGCAGCATCAGTTCGAAAATATCATCCAACCTGGCCGAAAAATCGTTTGCCGGCTCGGTCTTCGATCATAACAAACGTTATTTCGTCAACGTGACAGCAGAATACCTTGCCACGGAAGACTTGGGAAGTATCGTTGTTGCCCCGGGACCGATCCAGTTGAAAGACATCGCGGAAATTCAATTCGGAGTTAAAGAAGAGGAATCTTATTCCCGTACCAACGGGAAAGAGGTCATTTCCTGTATCCTGTCCAAATCCCCGCTCGCCAACGTGATCGACCTCTCCGAAAGAGTACGGGAGGAAATTACACGCTTGAACGAGGAAATGGCTTCTAAAGGAATCACCATTGAAGTCCAAGATGACGCCGCCGAAGTCATGAATAAGAATATCGACCAGATTATCGACCTGGGACTCTCGGGTGCAATATTGGCTATATTCGTGTTATTCCTCTTCCTGCGTAAAATACGGATTATCTCCATCGTGGCGTTTGCCATCCCGATCTCCGTATTCTCGTCTTTCTACTTTTTCTATCTTTTCGGGATAACGATCAACACGCTAACGCTTACAGGTATCGCCCTTGCCGTCGGGATGTTATTAGACAACTCCATCGTGGTCATGGAAAACATTTATCGCCTGAAATCATTGGGCGTATCCACCGATGAAGCTTGCGTGCAGGGAACCACCGAAGTCTGGAAAGCAATCATGGCCGCCACGGTCACCACGATTACCGTATTCCTACCCTTTCTGTTCGCTGACAATTACCTGATTAAACTTATCGGGGAACACATCGGGATCTCTATTGTCGCCACGCTTACCATATCCCTAGTCGTGGCCTTGTTGCTTATCCCGATGGCGATGAACCAGATTTTACGGAAGACGTCCGATAATGTCAATTTCAGCAAGATGTCTATCCACAACCGACTGGTGCAGATGTACGTTGCTATACTCAAAATGTCTCTTCGCCGTCCGGCACAGGTCATCATTATCGCGTTAGTGGCACTATTAATCACGGTTGTCTTATCCACCTCTTTAACCCTGAATACGCTCCGGGAGGTTGAACTGAACACGTTCAACGTGTATGTCACACCCCCGACAGGATACACGCTCCAAAAGACAGACGAAATGATCCGTCTTTTTGAAGATGCCCTACTCGAAGTGCCGGAGATAAAAGAATTTTCATCCAATATCGTCAAAGATCAGGCACAATTAACCATTCGCCTGAAAGACGATTATCAGAAAATCAACAAAAAATCCATTATCCAGTTGAAGACAGAAGTACTTCGACTTGCAGAAACCGTCAATATCAACCAGATCAGCCTCGAAGCTAGCGAAAGCAATGAAACGTTCAGAGGCAGTAGCGGGGGAGGCGGCATGTTGGGCAACAGTTCCCTGCTAAAACTCATGGGTATGGGGAGCCAGACGGAAAAAGTCATCATCAAGGGACAAGATTTCGAGTCCATGACAAACTTTGCCGAATACCTCAAATACCAACTTGACGATCTGGATAACATATCCAACTCGCGTGTTTCGGTTTCCCAGGGAAGCACGGTCGCTAAAATATTCTTCGACCAATACCTCATGGGCGTCAATGACGTAGAACCCCGTAACGTGGGCAGCGAACTTAGCAATTTCCAGCCCCAAAGCACGGCAGAAGTGAAATACAAAGCCGGGAATCAGGAATATGACATCCTGATCCGGGACATTAACTATGACGAAGACGACCAAAAAACGCAAACCCGAACACTGGAAGATTTGCGTAACATGGAAGTCACGAACAGTAATAACGGTTTAATCCAATTACGGAGCTTCAGCCGGATCAACCTAGGACGAGACAAAGGAAATATCACCCGGATCAACCAAGAAAAAGAGGTGAATCTCGTCTATATGTTCAATTCCGACATCAACGAATCAAAAGACCTGCTGGAATCAGCACGGGAAGAAATTGACGAACTGGTGCAAAGCCTGGATGTTCCCACGGGTATTGCTGTTGAAGTCGTACACGAGGAAAACGAAATGGATGACTTCACCTTCCTTATCCTGGCCGCATTCGTGCTGATATACATGATTCTGGCCGCCGTCTTCGAGTCGACAACCGCCCCGATCGTGCTGATGTTCACGATCCCCCTAGCTGCCATAGGTTCATTGCTAGCCCTACTGTTCACAAGCAACTCGCTGATGAACGCCAATGTCTTCGTGGGTTTTATCATCCTCATCGGAATCGTGGTCAACAACAGTATCATCCTTATCGATTACACCTCCTTGCTACGCCGGACAGGCAACCGCAAGCAACGGGCAATCATCACCGCCGGACTATCACGCCTGAGACCGATCCTGATAACGGCGATCACCACCATCGTGGCCATGATCCCGTTAGCTCTCGGTAAAGGAGAATACGTTTCCGGATTAGGAGCCCCGTTTGCCATCACCGTGATCGGTGGACTTACCATGAGTACCCTATTAACACTGGTAATCATCCCGACCTTGTACTCCGGCATGGAAGACGCACTGGCACGTCTACGCTCGCAAAGCCTTTTTATGAAAGTACTGCAAATCGTACTTTTCATCGTATCTGTCATTTGCGTGTACCTCTGGACGGCAACCCTGTTAAACCGGATTTTGTACTTAATCCTGACTGTCATTCTAGTACCGGGTATCACTTGGTTCCTAGAGGATAGTTTGCGTCGGGCACAAAGTAATATCATTCCGGAAAACGAAGAACTGGAAATCAAAATTTATAACCTTGTAAAAATATATGGTCGCCCCTCACGTTTCAACCGGGAATGGAATTCCGGTCTGAAAATCCGTGAACGTCTCGGTCTGCAAGGTAACTATTACAAATGGTCAGACATGCAGCCCATGCTCTGGTCACTACCGGTTCTTGGTTTCATGTACTACTTCACGTTCAGTTACCAAGTACTGTTCATGTGGGCAATCATCTTTGCTTTCATCTCCTGGACAATGACGTTAAGCACCCTAACCATCTTCCGGAAATTCTCCGAGAATCGAGGCAAGGCACTTATCGCCAAAATTCTTCGAATCATTGCCATTATCATCTATTATGTCGGTCCCATGTTCATTCTTATTTGGGCAAGCAAGAAATTCGAAAACAGCGGGGGAGCCATCTTCCTAGGCATGTTCTGGTACCTCGGTATCGCAGCTCGTTACCTATCCAATAAAATCAATAAAGAAAACATCAATATTGACTTGATCGACGGCCGTTTCCGTATGTTGCGGAAGACCATTTTCCAACTGGCCTCCAAAGCTCCTTTTATCGGGGTAAAAAAGAAACCGTTCAAGGCATTGAACTCCGTTTCTATGGATATCCACACGGGAATGTACGGTCTGTTAGGCCCTAACGGGGCAGGTAAAACCACCCTGATGCGTATCATTTGCGGAGTCTTCGAACAGAGCTATGGGAAGATATTCATCAACGGCATCGATACTCAGAAAAAACGGGAAGAATTACAAGGTCTCATCGGATACCTGCCACAGGAATTCGGTACTTACGAGAACCTCACGGCATGGGAATTCTTGGAATACCAAGCCTTGCTGAAAGGAATATACAACAAGAAAGTACGCCATAACCGGATTGCCGAAGTACTTTCCGCTGTCCACATGTACGAAAACAAGGACAAAAAAATCGGAGGCTTTTCGGGAGGTATGAAACAGCGTATCGGTATCGCCCAGACGTTGTTGAACCTGCCCCGTATCCTCGTGGTTGACGAACCTACGGCCGGACTTGACCCGCGGGAAAGAATCCGTTTCAGAAACTTGCTCGTGGAACTGTCCCGCAACCGGATCGTGATCTTCTCCACGCACATCATCGAAGATATCGCCAGCTCATGTAACCAAGTCGGGGTGATCAACAAGGGTGTACTGAAATATAACGGGACACCGAGCGACATGGCCAACATTGCCAAGGATGTCACCTGGACTTTTGAAATTCCGGTACGTGATTTTGCCAAATTACCGACCGACATGCTCATCGTCCACCACATCCGTCAAGGCGACATCATTAAAGTGCGTTGCCTCAGCGAACACAAGCCCACCGAAAATGCAGAGCAAATACTTCCGGCATTAGAGGACTCCTACTTGTGGCTACTGAGAAGCGTGAAGATCGAAAATAAAGAAGAAATAATAACACAATAAACAGTGTAATTTATGATTTTAGATTTACAATTTTAGATTTCAACCACATGAAACAAACGCTTTCAATTGCTGAATCATAAATTTAAAATCTAAAATCTAAAATTTAAAATTAACGTTATGGTTCAATTTTGGATAACCTTACAGAAGCTAGTACAATATAACATCAAAATTATATTCGGGAATAAATTCCTATACTTCATGTTGAGTGCTCTCGCCTTCTACATCATCACGGTTGTCGTGAAACTGCTGGGAGAAGATGAAATTACTCAGGCAACGGCCTACTCCATGTTAATGTTACCAAGCATCTTGCTGGTATTTTATCCCATGTGCTTCGGCATACAGAACGACCAGGATGCGAAGATCGTGGAAATCATCTTCGGAATCCCGAACTATAGCTATAAAGTCTGGTTATTGCGTCTCGTGATCTCCTACGTGATTTGTTTCGCGATCACCTTCTTCCTAGCCCTGTTAACCGATATCGCCATCGTGTCCGTTCCCCCGATGGGCCTGACCCTGCAAGCCATGGTTCCGGCCCTATTCATCGGCACACTCTCGTTCATGTTGAGCACGATGATCAAGAACGGCAACGGGACCTCGGTCGTGATCATCATCATCGGGTTACTATTTTCCATGATACAAGGCGCCTTAGGTGCCAGTCAATGGAATATTTTCCTGAACCCGTACGATGTTCCTCTGGATAAAAACCCGCAGATATTCTTCAACACGGTCTTCCATTGCCGGATGAATATGATGATCGCCTCTGCCTTGTTTATTATCTTCGGACTAAACAACACGAGAAACCGGGAAAAGTTCATATAACCTCGTCCATAGTTGTACGCTTATACTAATGTTCAATTTAATATTTATGAGAAACCTTATCACAATTATTACCTTACTGATGTTCAGCTACTCAGCCTTCGGACAAGGAGTAAATTTCGAACATCTCACATTTGACGAAGCTTTGGCCAAGGCTAAAGCAGAAAACAAACCGATCTTCATGGATTGTTACACGAGTTGGTGCGGCCCTTGCAAGTATATGGCCGAGAAAGTTTTCACCCAAGAAAAAGCGGGAGAATTCTTTAACCCGAAATTCGTGTGCGTGAAATTCGACATGGAAAAAGGAGAAGGACCGGAACTGGCAAAAAGATTCGAGATTAAAGCCTTCCCGACCTTCTTTATCCTTCGCCCGGACGGTAGCATGCAACACAAAATTGTCGGTGGTGGAGAACTGGAAGACTTTATCGCCCGTGTTGAAAAAGGGTTAAACGAGAAGACCTCCTTAGATTACCTGAACAAAGCTTACGAAAAAGGGAAGATGAACAAGAAACAACTCATCGCCTATCAAATCGTTTTAAATGAAGCCTACGAGAAAAGCAAAAGCGAAGAAGTCAGCAAAAAACTGGATTCTATCCTAAAGGACAAAGACAAATTAAAAAAAGAATACTGGCCCATCATTAAGAAAAGCTCTTACGGGTCCGACAATTTCAAGTTTGTCATCAACAATCTGGCTACCTTTAACAAAAATATCGGTAAAAAAGAAGTAGACGCATTCCTGTCCGGTAAGATACACGGGGCAATCGGCAACGCTTCACGCATCAACCCCAAAGATCCTCTATCCGTACTGAAGCAAGTTCAGGAAGATTTATCCAAAACAGATTTAGAAGATCAGGCACGATTAACCTTCACGCTCGAATTGGCCTTAGCAGCGCAGGAAAAAGATGTCGACAAAGTCATCTCTTTAGCCGGACAAATCGAACATAATGAAAACAACGAACTCTGGGGTGTTTTCAATGCCATCAACAGCATCCGGGCGAATGCCACAAAAGAAGATTTGAAACGTCTCCTTCCCCTGGAAGAGAAATTCATATCCATCACCCCCGAAAACAGCAAGGATTTCGTGAGAAATTATTTTGAAAATCTCTCCATCGCCACTCACGTGGGAGTCTATTTTCAGGACTTAACTTACGAGGAAGCGTTGAAAAAAGCCAAACAACAGCAAAAGAGACTCTTCATTGACTGCTACACCAGTTGGTGTGGTCCTTGTCAATACATGGCAAACAAAGTATTCACGCAAGAATCTGTCGGTGATTTTTTCAATAGCAACTTCATCTGCTTGAAATACGATATGGAAAAAGGGGAAGGCCCCGAATTAGGAAAAAAATTCGGAGTACGTGCCTACCCGACATTCGTCATCATAAACCCAGACGGCAGCATTCTCCACAAACTCGTGGGCGGTGGTGAAGGAGAACAATTCATCGGCCGTGTCAAAGAAGCATTTGATAACGAAAAAGCACTCGGAACCTCGATCAAAAAATACAACGAAGGCTGTCGGGATAAAGCATTTTTGGCCTCATACGCCCAAACCTTACTCGGGCTTTACGATCCTTCAGCCAAAGATGTTGCCAACGAATTATTCAACTCGTTGAGTGATGAAGAACGGGTATCTCCCGACTACTGGTTTATCTTCGCCAAAAAAGAATTCAGCCCCAAAGGTTCGGCCGCCGAAAAGTTTTTATTAGCCAACCGGGCAAAATTCAATAACGCTAACGGCCAGGAAGTCGTAGACCTGCGCTTAAGCCAAGACCTACAAAAACAACTCATGGAAATCCTTGCCACCAAAGGGCAAGCCATAGAAACCTCCAAATTCGACGAGATCACCAAAGAGATTAAAAGCCTGAAATTAAGCAACGAGAAATCATTACTGGGACTTGTTGCCATCGGTCGGGCTGTAAAGAATGGCAACATCGATCGTTTCCTGACTACCTGTGAAAGAGAAATGCCCAAGGTAAAAGCCAACAAACGTCAGCTGAATTATTACCTGTCACAACTCACCACCAGAGGAAGCGACGCACAGAAAGCCCGTTGGAATAAAATTGCAGAAAAATACCTGCAACAATAACCCGCCACCATTCAAGTGGCTATTACCATAAAAAGACTTCCCGAACAATTATCGGGAAGTCTTTCTATTTCCCTGGCTTATAATATTTCGTGAAACATTCAAGCCTCTTCGTCTCCACCGGAATCCCTTTAGCCTTAATATCTTCTATCAACTCGTTATAACTCTTCGGATTCACCAAATCAATCACGTACTGCCACGTACGCTTCTTTGTCTGTTTTGTAAACACCTGCATATAAGGTAAAGAACGGCCTCCGGCCCATCCGACCTTTACTTTCACGATATCCTGATATAAACATTCCTTCTTCCAAAAAGTATAAATACCATTCCTCAGCATCAACCGATCCTCTGCCAGTATCACGTAAAAATACTGAGATGGCATAAACAAAAAAACTAAAGCAAACATTCCTATCGGCAATAACACGAGTGGATGAAACTCATAACATTCACTATTATAAATAAAATCTATCGGGTAAGGCAAAAATAACACGAACAGAACCGACATCGGAATCACATAACATTTCGATGTCTCCGCTTTCCAAAATGGCCGACGAAATATTTTCATTTCCAATCCTTTTTAACCGTGAAATGGCAAAAAAACGTAATAGTTCCCCAAACTTAACACCTTCAAAATCACATTACCAAGATACTGTAATAAAAAGTAAAATACAACAAAAAAACAATGAAATCCTTTCCACGTAATGAATCAAGTCAAAATTTGCAACCTAAATCATAAAGTTACTCTATACAACCTTTTACCACTATCCATTCTTCAATGCTTTTCTTTTAAGCACCCTCGCAAACGGCATCAATATAGGCATAAAGAACACCAAAGCAATGATCGAAAACAGCAAACCGCCCATTGTGCCGATCGCAAATGAAAACCAAAACTCTTCCGCTTTCGGTCCATCTATCAGAAACGGGACCAAGCCAAGTACGGTTGACAATATGGTCAATAAAACCGCTATTATCTTATGATTATAGGCCTTCACATAAAGCCGAACCGGATTAATTCGATTAAGTCTCTCAATATTTCTATTAACGAAACTATTATACTCATTGATCACGTAGATAGCCGCATTAACCACCAAACCGCTCAACAAAACAAGTGATGCGAAACCACCCGTTCCAAAATTTACTCCCGAAAAATAAAATGTCAGGAAAGTACCTATGAACGAAATGGGTATCAATGAAATAATCACAAACGGTTGACGGAAGGACTCAAACAAAATCGAACAGGTAAAAAAGATGATCACGACAATCAGTAAAATCAGCCAATACTGAGATCCCCTGTCGTCATACCACCCAAAACTCTCGTTAACAGTCCTGAAACCAACAGGCAAAATCGCGTTTACTTCTTCGGTGGTTTGCTTGATAAACTTATCCGACAAATCATACGATCCCATAAAATTAAAAGCGACCTGAAGCGAATACTCTTGATTGGTTTTAGTAATTCGAGTGGCAGCGTTTCGCTTACCCACCTCTCCAATATGAGCATAACACACTTGTCTATCCCCTACTGTCAAATAGCTGTTCATCAAATGCCACACGTCAAACTTATCTCGCTCAGAGGAATGATAATCAATTGCAATCCGTTGATCCTTGTTACGATATGTACCAACTGCTCCTTCATCCATCAATGCGGCCAACGTCGAATAACACTGCCTCAAATTCAAATTGTTAAGAGCAATTTTTTCCATATCATATTTGATATACATCTCCGAAGCAGGTTCATCCCGCGATTGCCAGTAATCAGAGTTTCCCAATTCTATACCTACATCATTGACCCGCTTATTACTTTTAATCTTCTCTGCCACCATTTCAGCATATTTGTACAAGCGATCATAATTATACCCGCTCAACCCGATTCGGTGAGATTTATGCCCCAGTCCCAGCGAATTGGAGAATCCCCGCTCGCTAACTCCCGATGTTGTCCAATCCACACCACCAATCAGCAACGCTTCACGAATAACCTGCGATTCGAGGTATTGAGGAAAAGCCCCATCTTTGTGTTCATCAGCAAACTCCACTTCAATAGAACCACTTTTACCGTCCACTCGTGTAACGAAACGTTTCACCTCCTTGAATTTAGCTAGAAAATGATCCATTTGCCACATCTTTTGATTTAACACCACGGCATCATCCCCTTCGGTCAACTGGGCTGAAATATAAAGTTTCACGTCCCGTTCTTGTTGGGAAAAAGTACGTGACGAGTGTACCGACGAGAAGAGTCGCAATGTCCCGCCAACAACCTTCTCTAGCGGCTGCCGCAAAGTCCCTTGATAAAAATTACTACCAATGGTTTTATTATAAACATCTTCATACCATTTTGGCTCTTGTTTCTCTCCCGTTCGATAATAATAATCACTTTTCCCCAATTTCGCGGGCAACAAATGAATCGGTATACCAAATGCAAGCACGAAAACGGTAATGTATATCCATTTCCGTTTTTGCGTAAAAACGATATACCGGGAGTAAAACCGACTCCATCTCACGGTTCTTTTTAAACGACAATAACTTTTCTTCGCCTGTCGACGACAAAACCCGTTACGATCAATAATGGCCGGTACAAAAAAGAGCGCAACAAACAAGGCCACGACTAAATTGATAATAATAATCGTGGAAAAATGATTCAACGCCCCCTTCACGTAATCAGGCATAAAAAAGACAATCACCAACGAGCCGATCGTGGTAAGCAGTGCCGCCAGAATAGCGATAAAAGCACTTCGATTGTGATAATAACTATAGTGATCAACCATCACGATAACAGTATCTATCATGATTCCGAACGAGACGGCAACACCCGCCAACGAGATCAGATTAAGCTCAACATCAAACAGGTAATAAAAGATAACGGATATCAATACGTTGGCGAACAATGAAAGCGCTATGACAGAAAGATAACGCCCGCTTCGACTAACAATCCAAACAAACAGGAACAGGATCACCAGAGACAAAAAAGTACGTTTGACCAACTTTACGAGTTCCTCCCTCACCTCTTTAGCCGCATCATTGGTCAGTGTCACGTAAAATCCATCCGTCAGATTCGCCTGAATCTTTTCCATCCGTTCTCGCAGTTCGGCAGACGCCTTAATAACACTCGTCTCCGTGTCTGCAAAAATACTCAAGTATATCGTGTTAAGACCATTAATACGGTAGAAACTGGTTTCTTGTCGTTTTTTATAATCAAACTTAGCGATATCACTCAAATAGATGATCTTACCCTCTATCGTCGCTAGCGGGGTTTTACCAATATCCGAACCGAGCTGTTCGGTCTCCAATAATAACGTGATACGTTCTTTATTCCCATACCGATCAATACGATCAACATCCCCGACAATAGAACGTTGTCCCAAGAAATTTTGAAGTCCCGACACGATGACATTAGGTTCAAGACCGTATCCTTGCAATTCTATCGGATTATACTCGATATCCAAATAAAGCGGCATGGCTCCCCCAACAGACACATCCCGGACATAATCAATTTGCGTGAGATAAGGTTTAATATTCCGCTCGACATAGTCTTTTATATCAGCGGGATCCATATCGGCATTGATAATATAAGACAAAACCTGTTGCGTGTTCGGTTTGAGACCGCCACTGATATTCCCGCCTTGCAAATAAAGACTACCCGCTCCCTCCGGCAACTTCCCGGCGATCTGTTTCAACAAAGACGATATTTCAAAACGCACGGCCGACACATTGACTTTCTCCTTCAGCACAACAGTCACACTTCCGCTTCCTTGTGATGACATGGAGGTCGTTTTTTCAACCCCGACCACGGACGATACCAACCCCTCTACTTTAGAAGTGATCTCCTGTTCGATAACCCGTTGCGACGCTCCCGGCCAACTAAACGAGATACTCAACCTCTTACCCTGTTCAGGAGTGGGATGATAGGCAATCCGCAACAGTGGGATTAAGGCACCTCCAATCACCATCAACACTGCCATAATCAAGATAAGTGAAAAAGAAGGTATGCATTCTAAAAATCCCTTTTTCTTTATATCATTACTCATAAGAATCAGCGTTTACGGTAGATTATATAATAGATCAGTGGGATAAAGAACAAACTAACAATCGTCCCGACACTCATACCGATAATAATAGAGAGCGATAACGGATATTGCAGGTCAGACCCCATATCTACCCGGTTCAAGAAAGGGGCGATAGCCAATATCGTCGTTAGTGAAGTCATGATAATCGGTTTCAACCGACTATGTCCACCGGTAAAAACAGCTCTTAACAAAGACATGCCACTCTTTCGCAAGCGATTGATCGTATCTACTTTGAGAATCGAGTCATTGATAATAATACCACTCATCACGACAAGACCGATCATCGACATGATATTCAGACTCTCGCCAAATAACCAGAGACCAAACAAAACGAAGAAGACATCCACCACGATCTCCGACAGGATAATAAGCGGTTGTATGACACTTTCAAACTGTGCGGCCAAGATAAAATAGAGCAACGAAATTGCAACCAACAAGATCACTATCAACTCCCGGATCGTTTCTCGACTGGAAAAATACTCACCCGTAAAAGTCACAAAAAAGTCCTGATCCTCCTTAACAATCTCCTCCACGGTCCCCATTACCCGTCTGACATCACGATCTTCCACGTCAAGCACGATCGGGTAATAATCCCCACCACTGCCGGAATAGAGCTTTTTAAAATCCTCACCTTTCGTCTCACGAATCACCATCGAAAGAGGGATTTCGACACCATTACGGTTACGCACCTTACCCGATAGAATATCCGAAGCCTCGGCCTGCGTGTCTCCCGTTGTCACGGGCACCGAATAGCCCCCCTGATTAATACGGAACAACGTGTTCTGGCTAATAATATTTTTCATCTTCCCGTAAATATCGCTAAACGTGATTTCATGAATTGCCATAGCCTCCACGTCAGCTATATAACGAATATTTTGCTCCATCACTGCCGGGGGAATCTGCACGTCCGGTAAGGCTTTTTCAATCTTGTCAACCACACGTGTCACCTGTTCTACCGTCGGGGCTTGCCCCTCTTTACTATGCAATTGCGCCACGAGTGTACTCCCCTTTTCCGCAAATATCATGTTGAAAATATTACCGGAAACTTGAAAAGAAACTTGAGCTTTCGGGTAATTCGAGGCCACGTAATCTGAAATCTCCCGTTCTATCCGTACCAAAGTTGCGGGATCTTTGGCTTTAATATAGACCACGCTCTCGGAAGGAGTTATCTCCTTGGTGTGTGACATCAAAAACTGTTGGACACCAACCATCGACGTCGTTTGCAACACAAGACTATCCACTTGTGACAACAACCTGTAAACTCGCAGATCATTCTCTTCCAAAGAAATACCGCTATTCCAATCAATTGTCAGGATCGTATCGTCATGCGATATTTTAGGCAGACGACTTTTTTCCACCATCTGGTAAACGAAATAAGTGAGCGGGATAAGTAACATGAAACAAGTAATCATCAACCGACCGTGACGCAACGTCCACTTCAGCCCGATCTCGTAAGGACGATAGTAGTTAAACGTGAAAAACTTAGCGATGAATCGATTTTCCGTATGCGATGACAACTTACGATACATCAGGTAGAAATAAACCGGCAAAACGAGTACCGACACCAGCAACGAAGCGAACAGGGCTACCGTAACGGCCATGGCTTGATCATAAAAAAGCGCACCCGCCGTACCACTTAAAAAGATAAGCGGTAAAAAAACCGAACAGGTCGTCAGTACACTACTCAACATCGGAGTAAAAACCTCACCGACCGCCTTGGCAATAGAATCCCGGAGTTCCATACCCGCTTTCCATTTTTGGAAGATATTGTCTATAACGATAATCGAATTATCAACCATCATTCCCGTACCGAGAATTAACCCCGAAAGCGATATGATATTCAACGATATATTCAGCACGTGAAAAGCCAGAAGCGTGACAACAAGCGACAACGGAATAGTAATAACAATCAATACCGGTGAACGCAAATCTTTCATGAACAAGAAGATAATCAACGCGGCCAGTATAGCACCAATCAGCAGATTACTATTCAGATTATCAATAGAATAAGATAATAACTTCGTCTGATCCCTGGTCAACTCAAAACGAATATTGGGATATTCTTTCTCCAAATCGGTAATGAGCGTGGCTATACTTTCTTGCAAATCCGCCATCTTGGCATCATTCTGTTTGATAATCGCCAGCGAAATAGCGGGATAATCACCGCTACGAACCAACCCGTTCCGTTTTGCCGGGCGTTCCACGATTTCACACAGTTCTTTAAAACGATAGACCCGCCCGTTGTGATTGATATATATATTCTCGATATCTTCTTTAGAGATAATTCGGGAATCAAAATGAATACTGTAACGATATTCCCCGTCTTTGATACTCAACGCCCCCAAGGATACGTTATTATTATTAATTGCGTTTTCAAGCAGGCTAACGCCTACCCCCATGGAAGTCAGTTTCGTGTAATCGGGGATACAAAGCAATTCCGGGGTTACAACACCGCTGATATCAACCATGGCCGTCTGCGGCAATTGCTCTATACGTTTCGCGATAACGTCTCGGGCAAATTGCCCCAGTTCACTAAAATCAATTCCCGCTTCCCGTGGCTTGTCTCGTTCTTTCGGGGCCCCGCTTTTCAACGACAGGTTGAGATAGAATGCCGGGATATCAGTTATACTGGCCTTGATCACTTTCGGACGCTCCACGTCCTTGGGCAGTGTCGCCACAGCACGATCCAACTTCTCGTTAACGTCAATAAAAATGATATCAATATTGCTATTCGGTTCAAAATCCATGTAAATAGCCCCCGCATCCGCCCGTGCTTCTGCGGTTATATTCTTCAGTCCCGTCACCTGCGACAACTGGTTTTTCAGCGGTTTCAAAAGAGTATTATCCACCTCTCGAACCGATAAACCGGGAGCCGAAACCTGAATCGTGATCTGTGGAATATCAATAGCAGGCATAAGCGACACGGGCAAGTATCCCATCGCCACGATACTCAATACCACGATCGCGACAACACTCATCGTGACCCCAATGGGACGTTTCAACAATTCCTTTATCATTATTACCGCTTATTATTAGGTGTCACATCCGTTCCGTCAGCAAGATTCAAGTTATTCGAGGTAATCACGACATCATTTTCCGAAATAGAAGTTTGTTTCTTTTCACTACCCGTGACCACGTGAGAATCGATATTCGACATCACGACATCGACATACGTCCAGACCGCTTTACCATCCCGATAACAGAAAATAACCTGAAAACCATCCCGCAACACCACCGCATCCTTCGGAACCACGAAACTATTCTTAATCTCTCGTTCCAACACGATTTTAACGTTCATACCCTCTATCAGATACCTGTCAGCGTTGCGCACTCTTGCACGAATCTTCACCTGTCCGTGTTCATCAATCAAGGGATTTATCTCCGTCACGTCCCCGTAAAACGTCTTTTTATCATTAATAAACGGGATAATCTTAACATGTTGCTTTTGTGCCACTTCCTCTATCTCCGCTTCCAATATGCTGAACTCGACATCAAAATACGAATCATCAATCAACGTGCACAATTTATTGGCAGAACGATCATACACCTTGGCATCCAGGTTGGCAACACGCCCGCTAAAAGGGGCAATCAAATAACACCCTTCCAGACGACGTTTTGCCGCTTCCAATTGATCCACCGCATTATCATAGCCGGACGAAATTTTCATATTACGCAAGATTGTTGCCGGAACTGCCGTCGTATCTGCCGAGTATCCCTGCCCGATCAATTTGTCCTGCAAATCGATATTAGCTTTCTCCATTGCCCGGCGACTCTTTTCCAATTCCACCATTGCCTCTTTGTTATCTAAAGTCGCCAGCACCGCCCCCTTTTTCACATATCCCCCGTTTACCTCGTTTATCGCGGTAATCACACCCGTACCGTCAAAACTAAGATCACTCTTAAAAACAGCACGTAATTTCCCGTTACACACGATTTGCTTCTGAAAAGTACGTTTTTTCAGTACCAGCGTGTCAACCGTGATTAACTGGCTTTGCCCTTCACTTTTACCGATTTCTTTTTCATCTTTCTTTTTTTCATTACCGCAAGCGATCACACCCGACACGATAACACTCAACAACAGACTTCTATATAGATTCATTTTCATCATCATTAGTATTTTTCACGAGTAACTATTTTTCCACAATTTTATCAAATTCGGCACTGATGTCCTTTTTAGCTATAAAATCGTACAGGGACAACTTCCGCAGCTCGAAATAAGCATTCCAGAACGTACGTAGTTGATTAATATACTGTTCGCTGGCACTATCCAGTTCCTTTTGAGCCGTGTTCAAATCCGTTACCGTGATTCCCCCGTTCTGAAAACGTTTTTTAGTGATGTCATAACGTTCCTCGGCAATCTGTAACGCCTTGGCAGATATATTACACTGCGTGGCCTGATTATTAAATTGCATCACCTTGATCCGGATATCCTGTTGAAACTTCGTCTCCTCCTGTTCCAATTCCGTTCGGGCCAGACGAGCCTCCGCCTCCGCCATCTTCACACGTCCGCGACTCATCCCCCAGTCGTAAATAGGCATGGTTATAGACAACCCGACCACCTCACGATCTTTCAAACGACTATAAACCCCTTGCAAATCATCCCCGGTTTGCGAGAATCCCAGGTTAGCCCTCAGTTCCACCTGGATACCCCGATCGGCTTTCGCCTGCGCCACACTCTTCATTGAATTTATCTCTTTAATTTTAAGCGCAATACTATGTGTCGAATTTTGCAACGCTTTATTCAACACGAAATCATACGTCATAGACACTTCCGGGGCGATCATCGGTGGTAATAACTCGAAAAAAGTACCTTCCGATACCCCCAGGAATGATTTGAAATTAAAAAGGGCCACCTCCAAATCAACTTTACTATTGCTTACCGTTAACTCCGCGTTCATCAACGACAATTCCAACTGCAACAACTCGCTTTTGGTAACCGTACCGATATCATAGCGTTGTTGAGCGATCTTGTACATACTACGGGTATCTTTCAGATTATCCTCACTTTTCCGGTAACTCGTCTGGGCTGACAAGACCGAGAAAAAATAAGAGGTCGTTTGCAGTGTTATATCCTCCAGCGATTCCAAATACTGTTTCTTAGCCTTTTCATACTGCAAGGGTTCCGTTTTCTTCTGCCATTTCAGCGTGTTGAATGAACGCAACGGTTGAGTGTAATTAATTGTAACCGGGTTAGAATTATAAGTTTTCGTATCGTAAGAAAACTGATCCAACCGGGCAAGCGACGTGTTGAGAGACACGTTTCCCCCCGTGAGTGCAATTTTCTGATTGATATAAATCGACAGATCATTACTTAAGGTATTATTCGCCACGTAACTAATGCGCCCTGTTTCCGGGTCACGCACATCCACCAACGAACGGTTATAATTACCCAAGTCTCCGCTTAAATTAAGCGAGGGCAACAACTGCGCCTTGTAGGAACGAAAACTCCAATACTGCGACATGAAGCTAAGTTGCACCATCTGCGCTTGTGGCGAACGGGTATGAGCAAGCTTAATCGCCTCCTCCAGGCTCATCTTCCCCATGACCAGATTCTGCCCCACGACAGAACTACAAACCAGCCATCCCACGGATAATAATATTAGTTTCTTTTTCATTCGATATATTTTGTTATTGTATTATCATTTTACGGTTCAACATCCAGCATTTTCCTAATCTCAAATTTCATCTCGTCCACGGCAAGAGAAGACACCTTGGGACGTTTCTCCAGCAAAATACGACCATAATAATTCATCATCGTCGTGTCTCCCCGTTCGCCTTCCAGTTTGGTCAACAAATAGAGCGGGTAAACACGATTCGGACACGTGTAATAAGCCCGCAGGTAAGCCGCCACTCCTTGATCATACTGCTTTAACGCCAGGTAATTATTACCCGTTATATTCCAAAACATGGGATCCGCACTATGTCTGGTTCCCTGTTTCAGTATGACATTACTCTCCTCGTACCGCCCCGCTTTATGAAGTGAATGCCCGTATTCAAACAGAAATTTAAAATCGTTCTTCAAGACAGGATAAAGCTTCCCGTACTCCTCGACAATGCTTTGATAATCCCCTCCCGTGTAATAAACAGCGTTATTTTTCCACTCCCGGTATGCTTCCCGGTGACCATACTCCCGGAAGTCGAAAAACAAGGCCACTACCCCCATCATCCCGAACATCAAAACATTCGCGTAACGTGCCGTCCCGATCTTCCGGTCCGGCAACTGTGCCACGGCAAAAAGGAACAATATAGCAATAGACGGGATATAAAACGTGTATGAAAAAAGCGAGGCCACGAGCAATGACACCGCGACACAACCGTAAGCCGTCAATCGCCGCAATTTTAAAAACAGTACTATTGCCGCCAATATCCCTCCCGTTGCCCCCAACAACAAAAATAAAGCGAGCGGCTCATTAAACGCAGACTCCACCACTCCCGCTAACTCCGTGTAGCGATTGTCTTGCTCCAAGGCGTTTTCTTTCATAAAATAATCATGTTGGGCCTCCGCGTATGCCCTCTCGAAACCGTCAATCCCCACCCCGAACAAAGGTGCTTTCGAATAAGCCGTGATCGTGTTTTGCCAGATAAAAAGCCGCCCGTTGGCCGAATCTTTTTTAAGCAAATAAAACAGTGTCAAGACGATCATCAATCCCATGACTCCCCCCCCGATCACCCAACGACGGCTTATCTTGATCCGCCCGGCGATCTCCTTGCGGTAAAGCAACATCACGCCAACCAACGCCCCGATCCATCCGGCACGGCTCATGGTCGGCACCATGGCCACCAACGTCACACAAAACGCCATGCAAGCCGCCACGTAACGCACAAACATCAGGTTAATACCTACCTTCCGGTACCCTTTCTTCATCATGGCAACAGCAAGCACGAATACTCCGGCCAAAAAAATCCCGCAAGGTCCGGAATTAAAAAACGATCCGGTCACGACAAAACGCAGATGATTGGAAGCCTCGTATCCCAACAGTTGCCCCAACACCAGACAAGATTGATAAACCCCGCAAAGCATCACCGCAATCGAGACCTGATTAGCCAACCGCATCCCTTTTATCACCCGAAACACCGCGTAAAATGTGAAATAAGAAACACTTAAATAAAACTCTCTACTCTGCATCGCGTGAGTCGCACACGCATGCACCAACAAGTAAACGAACAACACGAACACCACCGTATCTCCCCAATAAAGTGTTCTAGGAACTTTCAACAACCACACCGTCGCCACCATCGTCCCCAGCAACAGGGCAAAGTAGTTCGAGGTGTCGATCCCGCCATAAAGACCTCCCGTCACCTGAAACTGACCTAGCAGGAGTATACATCCTCCCAAAAATACAATGGCCCTCATCATCATCGGTTATTCTTTAACAAATCATCCACGCTTATTGTCGTCAAACACGTTTTATCCATATCCTGAGTTACCAACAAAGCCTTATCGTCAAAAACATACACGTCTATAATAGAAGCTGAAGAAAAAGGTGTAAACACGAATGAAGCAGCCTCTCCGCTTGATTTGTCATAAACGCCCAAACATTTCCCTCGTTCACACAAAAATCTAAAACAAAAATATTTATCTGATTCGTAAATATTCGAGACCAATGTGCCATAATCTTTTTTACTATTATTCACAAAATCGATACGATCATATTCATCTTTAAAATTAGGATTAAGAGGCACATTATTTTCTCCAAAATCGACATAATATTTTACCGTCACATTCTGCTTATCATCTATAGCATAGATATCATTATAGAGATACCTATGATACAGCACTTCTGTAGGACTATACACGAAAAAAGGATAACCGAGATAAATTCCGGATTCAATCTTCAAATCCCCAATCTCTTTCACGAATTCAAAATCTTTATCATACAAATTCAATTCTATATTATGCTTCACACTACCATACACACGTTTACCAACATAATAGCCTCCAATCGTTTTAGCCAAGACTTGAAATGGATAATTACTAGCCTTATCCGCAATAGAGATTACTTCAGATAAATTTCCATTAAAATCATATCGAAGGATTTTCTTACCATTCATATCATATATACAAATAGTTTTTCCTTCAATCCATGCATCCCAAAGACTAATAAACTCATCCCTTGCCCTCCCTTGTCCTGAAAAAGACATTTTACAAACTCCACTTTGAGCGTCAAACGCTAGAATTTTATTTCTACCTTGAATAATATATTGTCCCTCTACGAACAATATCTTTTTCACCTCATCTACTAACGCTGGATTTCCATTATCCGTTAAACAAATCCGCATTGCATATTCCCCTTGAAGATCAATTTCATGCATCTTTTCCAAATCAATGGGAATAATTATTTTGTTATCACTCTTTTCAGATTGCTTACAACCGGCAATACAACCCAGAATTACGAATACGATTAAATACTTTCTCATATACCATTTCTCTTTATTCATTCATCCTTCTCAGCAACCTATCCTAGCGGGATTCACCGCTTTCCTGTCACGGAAGCAAATCATCCACGCTTATCGTTGTCAAACACGTTTTACCCATCTCTTGAGTTACCAACAAAGCCTTATCGTCAAAAACATACACGTCAACAAGAGAAGCCGAAGAAGAAGGTGTAAACACGAATGAAGCTGCCTCTCCGCTTGATTTGTCATAAACACCCAAACATTTTTTCCCATCAAACGCAAACCTAAAACAAAAATATTTATCAGACTCGTAAATATTTGACACTAACGTAGCATAATTCTCCTTACTACTATTAATGAAATCGATACAGTCATATTCATCTTGCCAATTCGGATTAACAGGCATGTTATCCTCACCAAAATCGACATAATATTTTACCGCCACATTTTGCTTATCATCAATGACGTAAATATCATTAGAAAAATATCTGTAGTACAGTATTTCATTGGGACTACACACGAAAAAAGGGCAACAGATATAAATACCCGATTTTATCTTCAAATCCCCAATTTCTTTCACGAATTGAAAATTCTCATCATACAAATTCAGTTCCGAATCCTCCATACCGCCATACACGCGCTTTCCCACGTAGTGACCCTCCCCCACCTTGGCCAAATACTGAAACGAGTTATCACAAGCAACAAACTTCACATCAACCGCGTTTCCATTAAGATCATTCCGGAATATTAACTTCCTGCTCATATCGTACATGCAAACGGTATCGTCTTCCACCCACGTATCCAAAAGACCTACAAATTGGGCATCCGGCCCCCACTGCCCAGAAAAAGACGTTTTCAGAACACCGTTCCGGGCATCAAACAGAAGAACCTTATTTTTACATTGAACAACATATTGATCCTTTGCGGACACCACCTTCTTCACCTCGTCAACCCATACCGGACTTCCATTATCCGTCAAACAAATCTGTTTCATATACTCCCCGTGAAGGTCTATTTTATGAATCTTTTTCAAATCCACGCGAATGATGATACCGCTATTATTTCTTTCCGGTTCAGCCAAAGCCATCACGCCCGATCGCATAAAATTCTCAGTCTCCGTCCCGTGAACAGAATAACCCGCACACGCCATTGTCAAAAGCACCGCTACTACAATAATAAATTTTACTTTCATACGATTCTCATGCTTACCATTAATATCTTATTTATTCACCCCTTTTAGCAACCTATCCCAACGCAAATCACCGCTTTCCTTATCACGGGAATACGTGATGCGAGTCACCACCCCGACAATAAATTCCTCCGGAACGAAACCCCAGTAGCGGGAATCATTCGAATTCAACACCTGATCCCCGCAAAAGAAGTAATAATCACCTTGAAATATATAACTGTCTATCGGATTCCCTCCCAACGTCAACTGACGTTGAGCGTTAACCCTAAGTTTTTCACCCGTCTCGTACTCGATTACCAAGCGATAGAGTTGAAAATTAATGGTATCAAGCATCACCAGTCCCCCCTTCTGCGGCACGTAAAGCGGCCCGAACTCCTTGATCGTCCAACCATAATGCCGGAAATCAAACGGGAATGCGTGTATAACCGTATTAGCGATCAACGAGTCTGGCGTTTCCGACAGGCGGCGTTGCTCCTCCTCGACTCCAAAGATCCCGTCATAATTATTATTCTTAAAATACCCGTTTCTAATCTCGACCGTATCCCCCGGCAAACCGATACACCGTTTACCGTAAACGTAATTAATTTTAAACTCGATCTTATACTTACTCCGGTTGATCGGGAAATTAAAAATCACGATATCATTGTGTTCAACTTTTCGAAACCCCTTAGTTCGGTGGCATTCCAACGGATCACCATCCTTGAAATCAAGCCGATCATAAATCCGCGCCCCAGCGATCAGCTTGTTGACAATCACGTAATCCCCCGGTATCAAGGTCGGGCGCATCGAATCCGTCGGGATCACGAACTGATCAACCACGTAAACACGTGCCGCGATAAAAATCCCGATCAACACCCCGATCCCGATAAAGGTATACATCACACGTAAGATAATATCCCAGAAATCCAACCTCTTTTTCATTCCTCCATCTTTTTGCGTCCATAAAACAACAACACAACCATAACCAACAACACCCCGAAAAACGCCCCTCTCTTCCATCGTTCCCCGCTTAATTCTTCTCCGTATCCTTGCTCAAAACGATAAGGCGTGTATAATAAATTCCATTTACCCGCTATGCGACGATCAGCGGTAAAAGCCACCACCCCGGCAGAAGTTCTCAATATTGATTTCAACGCCACGTTATCCATAAAATAAACCGGAACATCGTCATAACCCGGAATCGTAATCCCACTCCGGGAGGCCACGACAAACAAATTAATCGCCCCGTTTTGGTAAGCCCCATACAGAGGCGCAATCTTGCTACCCGTCTCCCGCGAACCTTCTTCTTTTATCCCGATCATATAAGTCGGCTTCCCATCGGCAAACATGGAACTCTACGATATT
>NZ_QUHC01000007.1 GCF_003479425.1 Odoribacter sp. AF15-53
TGGGAGAGTAGGTCGATGCCGAATTTAGAAAATTGCTGAAGCAATTCAGCAATTTTATGGCGAGGTAGCTCAGCTGGTTAGAGCGCATGATTCATAATCATGAGGTCGGCGGTTCAAGCCCGCCTCTCGCTACAAAAGAACTAAAGGTTCTGAAAGTCTCCGAAATTTCGGAGACTTTTTGTTTTATATATAGGGAAAATTAAGACCGCTAGTTATAATTAGAATGTCCAATTTTTTAATTGAAAATTCGTAGTTATCTAATTTCTGGTAATTCGATACCTTTGATTTTTCGGTACAAACTTAGAGCATAGGAGTCGGTCATACCCGATACGTAGTCTGTTACCGTCTGTATTTTGGTATAAATGGAGTCGTCTTGATGAACTTTGTATTGTTCCGGCATAACGGATAAGATGTTTCGAGCATAGTAAGTTTCCGGTTTTAAAACAGCATCAATATATTCTTTTAGTATGGTGGCAAGAATTTTGAAACCTGCAATTTGAATCTGGGTAACGATGTTCGTGTGATAAATCCGAGAATAGGCTAATTCGGTACAAGTGTCGTAAGCTTGTTTGTTAGTCCCGGATAAGTGTTGAATTAAACTACCTTGGAATGTACCGTTCATGATCGCATCGTAATTCTCGCAGAATATGTCTGTACAGGCGTTGATTAGTTTGTTAATAATACCTGCACGTAGAAAAGCGATATATTCGTTTTTATCAGTGACGATTTTAAACGTTCTGGCAATTGTTTTCAAATCTTCTTTATCCGTGTCTTTATCATAGAAATTAAGAAGAATTCGTGTTGTTTCGTCATAAGATAAAATTTTTAATTTGTGCGAATCTTCGATATCCATGATCTGATAACAGATATCATCAGCAGCTTCTACAAGATACACGAGAGGGTGTCGAACGTATTGAAGTGGTTTCGCATTTAGCTGGATGATTCCGAGTTCTTTAGCTACTTCCTGGTAGATTTCTTTTTCACTTTGGAAAAAACCGTATTTATGGCCTTTAAGAGATGCTTTTGATTCAAACGGATATTTCACGATAGAGGCTAGTGTGGTAAATGTCATCGTGTAGCCTCCCGGACGTCGTCCGTTGAAACTATGCGTTAATAATCGAAAAGCATTCGCATTGCCTTCGAAATGGCTGATATCAGCCCACTCTTCGTCGGTTAGAAGTTTCTTTAAATATTGTCCTTCTCCTTCCGTGAAAAAATAGGAAATGGCTTCTTCCCCGGAATGACCGAATGGAGGGTTGCCTAAGTCGTGAGCGAGACAAGCCGTGCTGACGATAGTTCCGATTTCTTCCAAGATTTCGGGATGCTCCATTGTTTCTTTTGTTCTGACAAACTGGGCAATTTTATTTCCCAAGGAACGCCCCACGCTGGCCACCTCTAGGCTATGGGTTAACCGATTATGCACGAAGATGTTTCCGGGTAGAGGAAATACTTGTGTTTTGTTCTGTAAACGACGGAACGGTGAAGAGAAAATCAGTCGATCATAATCTCTTTGAAATTGTGAACGATCATGAGAACGAAACATGGTTATAGTACTTCCCGGTTGATAACGTCTTGATGATAATAATTTATTCCAGTCCATCATAAATAGTTGCAGATTACAAGTTACAGGCTACAAGTTGAAAATTAGAAGTGAATTTATCACTTGAAGAGCCGAAAAGCTCAACTTGTAACCGTTTGTACAAAAGTAGTAATAAAAAGAAGAGGAAGCAACTGAGCTTTATTTTTTTGCAAATAACCTAAATACGAGCGTGCACGTAAATGTAACTATGTTTTATTATACGACGTTATGAGGACACTATATATAAATAATTTTTTTACGAATATTTATTTCAATTTGGCGGCAGAAGAGTTCCTTTTAAAGAATCATTCCGAACCGATTTTTATGTTATGGCAAAATACGCCATCAGTTGTTTTGGGAAAACACCAATGCGTGGATATGGAGGTCAATATGGATTTTGCAAAAGAGAAATCTATTTGTGTCGCCCGAAGATATTCCGGGGGAGGAACTGTTTATCACGATTTGGGTAATCTCAATCTGACATTTATAGAGAATACGAAAACTCCGGATTTTGGAAAATATACCCGGCAGATTCTACAATTTCTAAATTCGATCGGTATCAGAGCCCAGCCGGACTCTCGGTTGGGAATAAATATTGATGAATTTAAAATTTCAGGAAGTGCCCAATGTATTTACAAAACCAGGGTGATGTATCATTGCACGTTACTTTATAATACGGATCTTGACGTTCTTAGGGCATCGCTTGCGGGTAGTGGTTTGTGTAGAGGTACTTCCGGGAGATTTGCCATACCTTCTGTTAAGAGTCCGGTAGCCAATGTTATTACGTATTTAGATGCTCCTTCAAGTGTTCAGGATTTTAGGAAACGAGTTTTTGAATTTTTTCTTCATGCTGATATACATGGGCAAGTTTATGACTTGGGTTCGGATGAGATAGCAGATATCGAGCAACTTCAGAAAGAGAAATATGCCACGTCACGATGGATATTTGACAGGGCTTTTTAAAAGACTTTATAGCTAAACATTTGAACATTCATATCCGTTTAATAAATAATTCATTTAAAACAGAATTGTATAGAATTCATGTTTAATAATAATGCTATAAAGTAATGATGATATGACTATATTTGAAATAAAGATGCCTAAGTTGGGCGAGAGTATCACGGAAGGAACTATCGTTTCTTGGTCCGTAAAAGTTGGTGATACCATAAAAGAAGACGACGTGTTATTTGAAGTCAACACGGCAAAAGTGAGTGCAGAGATACCTTCTCCTGTTTCCGGGAAAATTGTTCGGGTCTTTTTTAAGGAAGGGGATGTGGTGCCTATCGGTACGGTTGTTGCAACCGTGGATATGGATGGAGAAAATTTAGCGGGAGAATCCGAACATGTGGATTTGAAAGAAGAGGAAGTATCTGGTTCGGAATCGACGAATGTTTTGAGCGAAAATTCTCGTAAAGAAGTAGAAGATTCAAGATGGTATTCTCCTGTCGTGCTTCAGATAGCTCAAGAAGCTAAAATTCCGAATGATGAATTGAATCGTATCAAAGGAACCGGATATCTGGGACGGTTGAGTAAAAAGGATATCAACGAGTATATAGAACGGAAGAGAAAAGGTGTTTCCGAATCTGCTCCTGCCATAGAGGCAAAAACAGAAATACGGGAGAATGTTGCAGAACAAAAACAAACACCCGTGCTTGTCAGTTCCGAGGATGAAGTACGTCCGATGGATTATGTTCGTCGGCTTATCGCCGATCACATGGTGATGTCTAAGAAGGTGTCGCCGCATGTAACCAGTGTTATAGAAATAGATGTCACAAAATTGGTCCAATGGCGGGAGAAAAACAAAGAGGCGTTCTTCCGGAAAGAGAATGTTAAACTTACGTTTATGCCGGTAATTGTTGAAGCCGCAGCAAAAGCTCTTGCCGAATATCCTTTGGTAAATTCTTCCGTGGATGGTTATAATATCATATTGAAGAAACGTGTTAATATTGGTATCGCCGTTTCACTTCATGATGGGAATTTGATTGTACCAGTGGTACATGATGTGGATCATCTTAATCTGAACGGGTTGGCCGTTACTATTGATATGTTGGCAACCAAAGCCAGGGAAAATAAATTACAACCGGGTGATATTGAAGGAGGAACATTCACGATTACTAATTTCGGGACTTTTAAAAGTCTTTTTGGCACACCTATTATTAATCAACCCCAAGTTGCTATTCTAGGCGTTGGCTATATTGAAAAGAAACCTGCCGTGATAGAAACTCCGGATGGTGACGTTATCGCTATCAGACACAAAATGTATTTGTCTCTTTCTTATGATCATCGTGTGATAGACGGGGCTCTCGGCGGACAATTTCTGAGAAGAGTGGGGGATATTCTTGAAAATTGGAATTAATTTAATAGGATAAGGATGTATGAAAAAATATGATATAAAGAATACAGATAAGGAAACCCTGAAGAAATGGTTTCATCTTATGACCTTGGGGCGGGCTTTGGATGAGAAGGCTCCGGTGTATCTGTTACAGTCGTTAGGTTGGTCATTTCACGCTCCCTATGCCGGGCATGACGGAATCCAGTTGGCTATAGGGCAGGTGTTTAAAAGAGGCGAGGATTTTTTGTTCCCTTATTACCGGGATTTGCTTACGACTCTCTCGGCTGGAATGACTGCGGAGGAAATTATATTGAACGGTATTTCCAAAGCGACTGATCCAGGAAGCGGTGGGCGGCATATGTCGAATCATTTTGCTAAACCGGAATGGCATATTGAAAATATATCTTCTGCCACGGGAACTCATGATTTGCACGCTGTCGGTGTGGCCAGGTCTATGGTATATTATGGACACAAGGGGGTAGCTATAACGTCTCACGGGGAGTCCGCCACGTCAGAAGGATTTGTTTACGAGGCTATTAATGGGGCTAGTACTGAATGTTTACCTGTTATTTTTGTTATTCAGGATAACGGGTATGGAATTTCTGTTCCTAAAAATAAACAGACGGCGAATCGTAAGGTGGCCGATAATTTTTCAGGCTTTAAAAACCTGAAAATCATTCATTGTAATGGAAAAGATGTATTTGATTCGATGAATGCTATGGCGGAAGCTAGGGAATATGCTATCACCACGAGTAATCCGGTTATTGTACAGGCCAATTGTGTACGTATCGGTTCACATTCCAACTCGGATAAGCATACGTTGTACCGGGATGAGAATGAATTAGCCTACGTGAAAGCGGCTGATCCGTTGTACAAATTCCGCCGGATGTTAATTCGTTACAAGCGATTCACAGAGGAAGAGTTACTGCAGATTGAGGACGAGGTGAAAAAAGAGCAAAATTTGGCTCATCGTAAGGCTTTAGCAGCTCCGGACCCGACACCTGATAGTGTGTTGAAGTTTGTTTTGCCAGAACCATACCAGCCTGAAAAGTATAAGGATGGTATTCAGGATCAAGAGGGAGAAAAAAAAACGATGGTTGTCGCTTTGAACGAAACGTTAAAAGCGGAATTCCGTTATAACCCGGATACGTTTATCTGGGGACAAGATGTTGCCAATAAGGAAAAGGGGGGTGTTTTTAATGTCACTAAAGGTATGCAACAGGAATTCGGGGAGGCTAGGGTATTCAGTGCCCCGATTGCCGAAGATTATATTGTCGGGACAGCTAACGGGATGTGTCGTTTTGATTCGAAAATACATATTGTTATTGAAGGAGCCGAGTTTGCAGACTATTTCTGGCCGGCTGTTGAGCAATACGTGGAATGTACTCACGAGTACTGGCGTAGTAACGGAAAGTTTACACCTAATATCACGCTTCGTTTAGCTTCCGGGGGATATATCGGTGGTGGTTTGTATCATTCTCAAAATGTGGAGGGTGCATTGACTACGCTTCCGGGAGCTCGTATCGTGTGTCCTTCTTTTGCGGATGATGCGGCTGGATTATTACGTACAAGCATACGTTCTAAAGGTTTTACTTTGTTTTTGGAGCCTAAAGCCTTGTATAATTCAGTGGATGCGGCAACCGTTGTTCCTGATGATTTCGAAGTCCCTTTTGGTAAGGCTCGTGTACGTAGGGAAGGAGGTGATCTGAGTATTATCACGTACGGGAATACGACTCACCTTTGTTTGAAGGTGGCCGATCGTTTGGCAAAAGAAGGCCGGGGAAATGTTGAAGTTGTTGATATTCGTTCCTTGATCCCGCTGGATAAAGAGACTATATTTGCGTCTGTTCGGAAAACAAGCAAAGTACTTGTCGTGCATGAGGATAAGGTATTTTCTGGTTTCGGGGCAGAGTTGGCTGCAACTATCGGGACTGAGATGTTCCGTTATTTAGATGCCCCGGTGCAACGCGTGGGTTCGATTTTTACCCCCGTGGGTTTTAACTTGGTGCTGGAGCGGGCAATTCTTCCCGGTGAAGATAAAATTTTTAAAGCAGCCAAGGAGTTACTGGAGTATTAATTATATATAGAAATGGCATGATGAAAAAGATAGGATTATTTTATAAGACAGATTCTTTCAATACAGCTCTGGTGGCGGAAAAAATCAAACATGAATTCATGAATGATGTTGATGTTATTCCCGTTGACAATGTCTGGAAAAAAGAATTTGAGTCCTATGATAATATTATTATAGGTTCTTCAACTTGGTTCGATGGAGAGTTACCGACTTATTGGGATGAATTGATTCCCGAATTGAAAACTTTGAATCTGAAAAACAAGAAAATAGCGATATTCGGTTTGGGAGATCAGGTGAATTATCCCGATAACTTCGTTGATGGTATCGGAATCCTTGCTGAAGTACTCGAACAGGCAGGTGCTATGATAGTAGGCTATACATCATCGGAGGGTTATCAATTCAATCAATCGCGAGCGTTAAAGAACGATCGTTTGTTAGGGCTTGCTATTGATCTGGAAAACCAACCAGATAAGACGGATAAACGTGTCAAGGCATGGACCGGACAATTGAAAAAAGAATTTGTATAATATTACGAGTGGTTCCCCGTGGAGAATAGATTACGGGAGAATTTTTCGGGGGACTGTTTAAATTTTTTGTATGCAGATCGTGTTATTTGATGGATATTGTAATTTATGTAGCTCAACGGTGAAGTTTATTCTCCGGAAATCCTCTTCTGTGCGATTTTGTTTTATTCCCTTGCAATCGGAAACAGGTAAATGCCTGATGAAGAGATTGGGAATTGTAACGAATGGGAATGATTCTGTTGTCTATGTGAAAGATAATTATTATTTTATCCGGTCAGATGCTATACTACATATTTTGAAAGATATCGGGAAGGGATGGCAGATATTTTATTATTGTTTGATTATCGTTCCTTCTTTCGTGCGTGACCCTATATATAATTTCGTTGCTCGTTTAAGATATCGCTTATGGGGTAAACGGGAAACCTGCCTATTACCTGATAAAAAAAAGTAACCAAATATTTTGGTTACTTTTTTTATCCGTAAACTTGTGACGTTTATGAGGATTTTATTTTTTAATGAAATGATAGTGACTACCAAATCTTTCAAAAGCGGCTTGATCAAGAGCTTCCCGATGATCTGGATGAGCAATTTTGATGATCTCTTTAGCTCTATCCTGAAGCGTTTTCCCGTAAAGGTTGGCAACACCGAATTCCGTAACGATATAGTGCACGTCAAAACGGGTAGTTACAACACCAGCACCATCTAATAAGGTCGGGGTGATTTTGCTAACACCTTTATTGGTTACAGCGGGTAAAGCGATAATCGGTTTTCCGCCTTCACTGGCAGCAGCTCCGCGGATAAAATCTAATTGCCCACCGCAACCGCTGTAGAATTTGATACCAAGAGAATCGGCATTTACCTGTCCGGTGATATCTACTGATAACGCCGAGTTGATAGCAGTCATTTTAGGTTGTTGAGCGATAATGAACGGATCGTTCGTGTAGCCGACGTCCATCATGGCAACACCTGGATTATCATCGATAAAGTCATATACTCGTTTGGAACCCATCAAGAAGGTAGAAACGATTTTACCCTTATCGAATTTTTTGTTCATGTTGTTGATAACTCCTTTTTCATACAAAGGTAATACGCCGTCAGCGAACATCTCGGTGTGGATACCTAAGTTTTTGTGGTTCCCTAATTGAGAGAGTACGGCATTCGGGATTGCACCGATACCCATTTGAAGGGTGGCACCGTCCTCGATCAAAGAAGCGGCATTGCGGCCGATAGCGATATCCTGTTCGGTTAAGCTTGCCGGATGAGCCTCGATTAACGGGGTGTTATCTTCGCAGAAGATATCGATATCCGATAATTTGATAATGGCATCACCCCATGCTCTCGGCACGTTCGGGTTGATGACTCCGATTACTGTTTTTGCATTTTGCACGGCAGCCAACGTGGCATCAACAGAAGTACCCATGGAAACAAACCCGTGTTTGTCAGGAGGACAAACCTGAATCATGGCAACATCAATCGGGTGAATTCCGCTTCTGATGAGTTTTTGAGTCTCGCTCAAATGAACGGGAACATAGTCGGCGTAACCAGCTTGTGTTTGTTTACGAACATTACTTCCCACGAAATAGGATTCCAAAGAGAAGATTCCTTCGAATTCAGCTTCCGAGTAAGGAGCGCTTCCTTCCGTGTGCAGGTGTTGTAACTTCACGTCTTTCAATTCTCCGGCACGTCCTCTATTACAAAGGGCTTGAATTAGACCTTGAGGGGCGCAGGCCACGCTGTGAATATGAATCCGGTCTCCGGATTTTACAACTTTTACAGCCTCTTCAAATGATACTGTTTTTATTCCTTGATACATAGCAAGTTATTTTGTTTTAAATTTCTTATGATGTTATTATTAGCATACCTCTTAAAACGGGCTGCAAGTTAGCAACACTCTTTTAATTAAACAATTTTTTCCGTAATTATTACAGGCAACGAGTACAAGCTGGATGAACGCTTGTAAATTTCGGCCATAAAGCTGGGGCTTGAGAGTTTTTATTTTTAGTAAATATGTCTGTTGGGGATATGCTATAAAACACTATTACTTCACATGAGCCAACCTAAAATAGCTTTTCCGGTGAACAGGTAAATGTTTAAGCCGATAATGTCATTCGTGAGGGTAATAAAGGGACCGGTTGCGAGGGCCGGGTCTATTTTAAATTTATTGAGTAACAAAGGAAATGCCGTTCCGAACATGGAAGCGAACATGATCACGATGAACAGGGATAATGTCACCGTGATTGGCATGGCGAGAGACGTGAGATTGAAGCAGAGGGACAGGATGAAAATAATAGATGAGCAGATACAGGCATTTATAGTTGCACACGATAATTCTTTGGATATACTCTGAAGAATGTTTTTAGAACTTAGAGAGTTGGAAGCAAGTCCTTTTACCACGATTGCCGAAGATTGGATGCCCACGTTTCCTCCCATGGCGGTGATCACGGGGATGAACATGGCCGTGGCGGGAAACAGGGCGATGTCCGCCTCGTAAAAAGAAATCATGTAAGCTGCCAGCATCCCCCCGAACAATCCGATGATCAACCACGGGAGACGTGCTTTTGTTTGTTCCCAGATTGTATCGGATGACTCCACGTCTTGAGAGATACCGGACATCATCTGGTAGTCTTTTTCTGCTTCTTCCCGGATAACGTCGACAACGTCATCAATGGTGATACGCCCGACAAGGCGTCCGATCGAGTCGACGACCGGAATGGCAACCAAGTCATACTTTTGCATGATGCGTCCCACGGATTCCGCTGATTCATCCGTGTTCACGTATGTGACTTCCGGATTGTATATATTTTTGATTTTAGTCGAGGTAGGGGAGAGAATCATCTTTTTTAAAGATAATCTTCCTTTTAAGATATTGTCATCGTCCACGACGTAGATATAGAATATTTCATCCAGATTTTCGGCTTGTCGACTGAGCTCGCGGAGGCAGGTGAGCACCGTCCAGTTCTCGTTGACTTTTACAAGTTCTTTCGCCATAAGTCCTCCGGCTGAGTCTTCGTCATAATGTAGTAGGTCGACAATATCCCCGGCTTGTTCCAAGTCATCCATGTGCGAAAGGACTTCTTGCTGTTGTTCATTGGGCATACTACCAACAAGGTCGGCAGCATCATCCGTGTCCATGTTGTCCACGAAACGTTTAGCTATAATTTCCGGGGGAAACGAGTCAATGAAACGTTTTCTTTCGTCTTCTTCAATTTCGGCCAGAACATCTCCGGCTTTTTCTTCGTCCAGCAGCAGGAATAAAAACTGAGCTTCCTCGGTGTCCAATTCATTCATGATTTCGGCAATATCTGCCGGATGAAGAGGCTCTACCAGTTTGGAAACATCTTCTTTATTATTCGCTTTGATTAGTTCCTCAATGTGGGAAACTAGTTCTTCAGAGAGTTCAAACTGTTGCATAGACTATAAAATTTAAAATTCTGAAACTACACCTTTCCGAGTTCGTTCTTTTTGGCATTTCCAATTTCTTGACATAACGTGATGAAATCTTCGACGCTTAATTGTTCCGGTCGCAAAGATAATGTTTCTGACGCAAAATCCGGCGGGATAATTGATTTTAAAGAGTTTCTCAATGTTTTCCGGCGTTGGTTGAAACCTGATTTCACGACATTGAAAAAAAGTTTTTCGTCGCAATCGAGTTTTTCCCGTTTGTTGCGGATGAGCCGGATTACGGCGGATTTCACTTTTGGGGGTGGGTCAAAAACTTGTTCTCCGACAGTGAATAGATATTCTATGTCGTAAAATGTTTGCAAAAACACGCTTAATATCCCGTATGTCTTGTTCCCATGGGGAGCGCTTATTCGTTCCGCTACTTCTTTTTGAATCATGCACACGACTTGGGGGATCAAGTCCCGGTTTTCCAGTACGCGGAAAAAGATTTGCGACGAGATATTATAAGGAAGATTTCCGATAATGGAGAAGGGGTCCGTGTAAAATTTTCGAATGTCCGATTTCAAGAAATCTCCATATATGATCTGTTGTTTGTGTTCCGGTAGTTCTTCGTGCAGGTAATCAATGGATTCTTGATCAATGTCGATAGCGAGTACCGAGAATTTAGTGTTATTAAATAAATGGCGTGTCAATACACCCATTCCCGGACCAATTTCCAGAACTCCTTTCGTGACGGGTAGCAAACTAGCCGTAATTTTGTAGGCGATGTTCTGGTCTTTCAAGAAATGTTGGCCCAAATGTTTTTTGGCTCTAACTATACTCATAGAATGAAATCAGGGTGTTATGGGTTAAACTTCCAATTATTTATATACTTTTGCAATCGACTTACAAAATAATGATTTTATTTTGATTTGTGAAAATTATTGGAGTGTCAATCTTGACAAAATTTGCGGATGAAGCCATTTTATAAACAGACTATCAAGTTTTTTGCCTTTTTGCTGGTAACAATTTTTTTGTTCTGGCTGGTGTATCGGGATCAGAATTTTGACGATTTGATGAAAGTGTTGCGTGATGATGTTGATTACACGTGGATATGGGTAGCTATAGTTTTAGGACTACTCAGTCACGTGAGCCGGTCCATGCGTTGGCAAATGTTGACGAAATCCATGGGATACCAGATTTCGTTCATGAATAGTTTTATGGGGGTGATGATCGGCTATTTCGCGAATATGGCTATCCCGCGTATGGGAGAATTTACCCGATGCGGGGTCGTGAGTAAATATGAAAATGTGCCTTTTTCGAAGCTGTTGGGGACGGTGGTAACCGAGCGGGTGTTTGATATGCTCATGTTGTTGGCATTGACGTTGATCGTCGTGCTCACTCAGTTCAAGCAAGTGGGGATTTTTTTGGATAATAATGAAGAGATCAAGCAGAAATTATATGCGATGCTTCATTCGCCTTGGACGTTAGTCGTGTTGATCGTGTTCGTCTTGGGAATTGCCGGTTTTTTCTGGTTCGTGCGAAAAGGTTCTTTTTTCACCCGGTTACATCATTTTTTATCGGGAATGAAGGAGGGATTGTTGACGGTGAAAGACGTGGAACATAAATGGTTGTTTATCGGGCATACGATTTTCATTTGGCTGATGTACTACTTGATGTTGTATGTTTGTTTCTTCTGTTTTCAGTTTACATCACATTTGGGTCCCATGGTGGGATTGACCGTCTTTGTACTTTCCAGTTATGGAATGGTGGCTCCCGTGCAAGGTGGGGTAGGTGCATGGCATTTTATGGTGATTGCCGCGTTGTTGATCTATTTGCCACACACGGAAGAGATTACCAGCCTTGCAAAAACTTTTGCTTTGCTGACGCATGGAACAATGACCTTGTTATATATCGTGGTCGGCGTGTTGTGCTTGTTGTTCTTACCGATATATAATCGTAAATAAATTTCAGTTTTATGGATATTGTTGAAAGGTATTTTACCGGGTTGAGTGAAACGCAGATAGAACAGTTCCGGCTGTTGAACGGGCTTTACCGGGAATGGAACGAGAAAATTAACGTGATTTCTAGGAAGGATATAGATGAATTAAGCGTGCATCACGTTTTGCATTCTTTGGCGATAGCGAAAGTCATCACCTTCAAGGCGGGGACTAAAGTGTTGGATGTCGGTACAGGGGGAGGTTTTCCCGGAATTCCCTTGGCGATCATGTTTCCTGAAGTCGACTTTTTTCTGGTGGATTCTATCGGGAAGAAGATTAAGGTAGTGGAGGGAGTTGCCGCGGCGTTAGGATTGAAGAACGTGACGGCGAAACAATTGCGGGTGGAGACAATGAAGGAAAAGTTTGACTTTATCGTGAGTCGTGCCGTGACGGCTTTTCCTGCCTTCGTCGCGTTGACTCGGAAGCGGATTCGGGAGGGCGGTTTTAATGATTTGCCTAATGGAATCCTGTATTTGAAAGGTGGGGATTTTGAAGAAGAAGTGAAGAATTTTAAAGACAAAATTTCTATTTATAATATTCCTGATTTTTTTGAAGAAGAGTTTTTCGAGACAAAAAAATTAATTTTCATGAAGCATATTAAATAATTTTTCTACTAACGATTTGGGAATAAGAATAATTCTTATTAAATTTGTCCCAGTTTACATTTCCACCTGGTTCATGCCGGGTGATTTTACTTACGTAATGAGAATTATCCAAATATAACGTGACTGTATGTACGATATTTTAGAACTGAATGAAAAGTTACTTTCAGATTTGCGTCAAATTGCAAAAGAACTGAATGTTAAAAGGATCGAATCCTTTAAAAAGAAAGAATTAATATACAAAATTTTAGATCAACAGGCCATGATAGCTACCGAAGAGACCGCGCCTGTTGAACCCAAGGAGAAGAAACCTCGTGTGAGAGTGATAAGAGGAGGGGCCGAGAAAGTCGGAGATTCGAAAGGCGGTCTGCCTAAATTCAACCGGAATAAAGATAAAAAAGCTGAGGTAAAACCCGAACAGCCTAAACCCGAAGTAGCTAAGGAAATTGTCGAGAAGAAAGAGACCCAATTGCCGGTTGAAGAAGCTCAGCCTATTAATGTTGTACATAGTGATATTTTGGATAAGGATTTGGTATTCAGTCGCACGGAGAATGGAATTATTGTAGAGAAGAAGGCTGATGCGGTTTCTGAAAAATCAAAAGAAACAGAGAAAAAAGAGGAGGAGACCGAGCAACCACAACGAGAACCAGCCGCTCCTAAAAAAGAGCGTAAATTCTTTGATAAGCGTAGCCGGAAACAAGAAAACCAGGATGTTGCCAAGGTCGAAGAAGTGAAAGAAGAGACGAAGGAGGAGAATGTGGCTGAAGAGCAGCAAAAGGCGGAACAACCAGTTGAAAGAATGAATCGTCCGAAATTTATCAAACGTAACAAACGTGTAGAGAGAGACGAGGATACGATTCGTCAAGATGTGGAAGAGGAAGCATTTGATGATACAGAAGATGTTCCTGCTGTTAAAGATGAAACTGAAGGAGAAAATTATGAAACTGTTTCGTCTGAATCCGAAGAAAGAAGAGAGAGTCCCAATAAAATGCGTTTTGACAAGCGCGATAAATATTACGAGTTCGAAGGAATTATTTTGAACTCGGGCGTGTTGGAAATAATGCCTGACGGGTATGGATTCCTGAGATCGTCAGACTACAATTACTTAAATTCTCCGGATGATATATATGTGTCTCAAAGTCAAATCAAGTTGTTTGGTTTGTCAACCGGTGATACCGTGGAAGGAACAGTACGTCCCCCGAAAGAAGGAGAGAAATATTTCCCGTTGATTAAAGTTTCAAAGATTAATGGTAAATCACCGGAAGCCGTGCGTGACCGTATTCCTTTCGATCATTTAACCCCGCTTTTCCCGAATGAGAAGTTTAATTTGACCGGAAGCGGAAGAGCAACGATTTCAACTCGCGTGGTTGATATGTTCGCTCCGATCGGTAAAGGACAACGTGGTTTGATCGTTGCACAGCCGAAAACAGGTAAGACCATGTTGCTGAAAGAGATCGCAAATGCTATTTCGGCTAATCATCCCGAAGTATATCTGATTATATTGTTGATTGACGAGCGCCCGGAGGAGGTAACCGACATGGCCCGTAGCGTGAATGCAGAGGTGATTGCTTCGACTTTCGACGAACCGGCTGAACGTCATGTGAAGGTGGCTAATATCGTGTTGGAGAAAGCGAAACGTATGGTTGAGTGCGGTCACGACGTGGTGATCCTGTTGGATTCAATCACTCGTCTGGCTCGTGCGTATAACACGGTATCTCCGGCATCCGGTAAGGTTCTTTCCGGTGGAGTGGATGCTAACGCGTTACACAAACCGAAACGTTTCTTCGGGGCTGCCCGTAACATCGAGAACGGAGGCTCTTTGACGATTCTGGCGACGGCCTTGACCGAGACCGGTTCCAAGATGGATGATGTGATCTTCGAGGAGTTCAAGGGAACGGGAAACATGGAGTTGCAATTGGATCGCAAATTGTCCAACCGTCGTATTTACCCGGCCGTGGATATTACAGCATCCAGTACGCGTCGTGATGATTTGCTGTTGGAGGATTACACGTTGAATCGCATCTGGATATTGCGTAATTATCTGACGGATATGAATTCCGTGGAAGCTATGCAGTTCGTGAAGGATCGGTTGGAAAAAACGAAATCCAATGAAGAGTTTTTGATTTCTATGAATGATAAATAGTTTATCGGTTTAGATATAGAAAAGAGGCTGTCTGAAAAGTCAATTTACGTAGAACTACCACCCCTAGCCCCTCCTTACACAGGAGGGGAACCCGCTTGGTAATCACCCCTCCCCCTGTGTAAGGGGGAGCCGGAGGGGGTAGTGATTTTATAGGGAAGAGACTTTTCAGATAGCCTCTTTTTTTACATCTTCTCTTCAAGGAGAAGGGAAGTGTGATTTTCCCGGAAGCGATGCTGCAAAGCTTGTATTCCGCCGGGGAAAATCCAGTCTTAATTATGATCTTATTTATGTCCGATAGGGAGTTCATTATCATCATCAAGCATTCATCTTGCATCCCCCTAGCATTCATCCTCGATAAAATTGATTTTTGGATCAACCCTGTTTGTATATTGGGTTCTTTTTGACGTATATTGGCTATCTGTAGAAATATGCTTGAATGATAGGTAGGTATTTATTTACTAATGACATAGTAGATACTTTATATAGTGTTTGGGGGTGGGCATAGTGTTGATTGGTTTTAAATTGCCATGAAAAGTATGTTTTGCAACATCTACATTGCAAAATGTGGCTTTTTTATTACCTTTGCATGGCAAAATAAAAAGAATGGAGAGTTTACGTAACACATATAAGATACTGTTAAAGGAACGTACTTCTGCTATCCGGCGGGGATTGCTCGACACGATTGATACCCGTGCCCGTTTGATTGCGATTAAAGGGAGTCGGGGTGTGGGAAAAACGAATTTTCTTTTGGCTTTTTGCAAAGAGTATTATATGAACGATCCTTCCTGTCTTTACGTGAATATCAATAATTTGTTTTTTGCGATGGAGGGATTATTTAATTTTGTGGAGCGTTTTTACAAGTTGGGTGGAAAAGTTTTATTACTGGACCAAATTCACAAATATCCGAACTGGGATAAAGAGTTGCGCGATGCTTATGACCGTTTCCCTGATTTGCAGATCGTGTTCACGGCCTCTTCGATATTGCGTATCAAATCCAACAAGTATTTGCATGGGATCGTGGAAATGTATAACCTGAGTGGTTTATCGTTTCGGGAATTTCTAGAATTGGAGACGGGATACAAGTTCCCAGTCTATTCGTTCGAGGAGATCGTGGAGAGTCACGAGGAGATCGTGGATGATATATTGGGAAAGGTACGTCCGTTAGCTTTTTTTAATAACTATTTGAAATATGGTTATTATCCCATATATTTGGAAGAGAAATCACATATTGATTATTTGCTGAAAAATATCAACTTAACATTAGAGTTTGATATACCGTACAATAATCAGATTGAACTGAAGTACTTGACGAAATTGAAACAATTGCTTTTTATCGTGGCGAACGGTAACAGTAATATTAATATCAGTAAGTTGAGTACCCAGATTGGTGTTTCCCGTGCAACGGTGTTGAATTACCTGCATTACATGAAGAATGCGAGGTTGTTGACCTTGTTGTTTGACCGGGAGAGTGATGACGAGAATGGATTGAAACCGAACCAAGTGTTTCTGCACAACCCGAACTTGCTGAACGCGGTTTGTTTGGATAAGACGGATTCGACGATGGTCCGGAAATCTTTTTTGATAAGCCAATTGTGTGCCGTGGCGAAATTGAATTATTCGGGAAACGAGGATTTGCTAGTGAACCAGAAGTACGAGGTTTCCGTACGGCAACAAGGAGATAAAGGGCGGGTCCGGGATTCAGTAATTCTGATGACCGATATGATCGAACGGGGAAAGAAGAATGTAATTCCTTTGTGGCTCGCCGGTTTTGTGTATTGAGAGAAATAAAATCTTAAATAGAGTGATCAACTATTGTTAGTTAATGTTTAAAAAAATGGCAAAAGAAAAGAAATTTATCACATGTGATGGTAACGCTGCCGCTGCTCATGTAGCTTACATGTTCAGCGAGGTATCGTGCATCTACCCTATTACTCCGTCGTCTCCGATGGCAGAGTATGTTGACGAATGGGCTGCTAAAGGTAGAAAGAACCTGTTCGGGGAGACTGTAAAAGTGATGGAAATGCAATCAGAGGCAGGTGCTGCCGGGGCCGTTCACGGTTCTCTTCAAGCTGGTGCTTTAACCACGACTTACACGGCTTCTCAAGGATTATTATTAATGATCCCGAATATGTACAAGATTGCAGGAGAGTTACTTCCTTGCGTTTTCCACGTGAGTGCTCGTGCTTTGGCTGCTCATGCTCTTTCTATTTTCGGTGATCACGCAGACGTTTACGCTGCTCGTCAAACCGGTTTCGCGATGTTGGCTTCCGGTTCTGTACAAGAAGTTATGGACCTTTCTGCCGTGTCTCATTTGACCGCTATCAAGTCAAGAGTACCTTTCGTTAATTTCTTTGATGGTTTCCGTACCTCTCACGAGATTCAGAAGATCGAGGAATTGGATATGGAAGATATTCGCGGTTTGGTTGATATGAAGGCTTTGCAGGAATTCCGTGACCGGGCTCAAAATTCTGAGAACCCTGTAACCAAAGGAACTGCACAGAATCCTGACGTTTATTTCCAAGGTAGAGAGGCTGCTAACAAGTTCTATGATGCAGTGCCTGATATGGTGGCTTACTACATGGATGAAATGTCTAAAATCACGGGTCGTACTTATCGTCCGTTTACTTATTACGGGTCTAAAGATGCCGAGAATATCATCATCGCGATGGGTTCAGTGACTGAAACTATCCGTGAAGTGATTGATTATAAGGTAGCAAAAGGCGAGAAAGTGGGTATGATTGCCGTTCACTTGTATCGTCCCTTCTCTGCTAAATATTTCATGGAAGCCGTTCCTGCCACGGTAAAACGCATTGCCGTGCTTGACCGTACGAAAGAGCCGGGAGCTGCCGGTGATCCTTTGTACCTTGACGTGAAAGAGGTATTCTACGGACAGAAGAATGCCCCGGTAATCGTTGGCGGACGTTACGGTTTAGGTTCTAAAGACGTGACTCCGGCGCAAATCATTGCTATCTACAAGAATTTGGAGATGAACGAGCCGAAAAATCAATTCACGGTAGGTATCGTGGATGATGTAACCTTCCATTCTCTTCCTATGGAGGCCGAAGTAAAGGTGAATTCGGATAATATGTACGAGGCTAAATTCTACGGTTTAGGTTCAGACGGTACGGTAGGAGCAAACAAAAACTCTATCAAGATTATCGGAGGTGCAACTAATAAATATTGTCAGGCTTATTTTGCCTATGACTCAAAAAAATCAGGAGGTTTCACGGCTTCTCACCTTCGTTTCGGGGATGAGCCTATCCGTTCGACTTATTTGATAACCACTCCTGACTTCGTGGCTTGTCACGTGCCTGCATACATCCACATGTATGATGTGTTGAAAGGTTTGAAGAGAGGCGGTTCTTTCTTGTTAAACTCTTTGTGGGATGAGAAAGAAGTAGGAAATCACCTTCCGAATGCCATGAAACGTTACTTGGCTGAAAACGAAATTAATTTCTATATTATTAACGGTACGAAGATTGGTCAACAATTAGGCTTGGGTAACCGTACTAACACGATCATGCAGTCTGCTTTCTTCAAGATCACGAACGTAATTCCTTACGAATTAGCCGTGAAGGAGATGAAGAAAGCAATCGACAAATCATACGGAACCAAGGGTGAGGCTGTTCTTAAAATGAACTATGCCGCTGTTGATGCCGGAGGTTTGGATGAGAACGTGGTGAAAGTTGCCGTTCCTGCTGAATGGAAAAACCTGAAAGATGAGAATTGCGCTCACGATGAAAACCGTCCGGAATTTATCCGCAACGTGGTTGACGTGATGAACGCGCAAAAAGGTGACGATCTTCCTGTTAGTGCTTTTGCCGGACGTGAAGACGGAACTTTCCCTGCCGGGACTTCTAAATTCGAGAAACGCGGTATCGCTATCAACGTACCGGAATGGCAAGTGAACAACTGTATCCAATGTAACCAATGTGCTTACGTTTGTCCTCACGCTGCTATTCGTCCGTTCTTGTTGTCGGATGCTGAATTGGCTGCTGCTCCTGCCGGAACAGAAACCAAACCGGCTATCGGTAAAGAATTTGCAGGATACAAGTTCAAGATTCAGGTATCTCCGTTAGACTGTACCGGTTGCGGTAACTGTGCTGACGTGTGTCCTGCTAAGGAGAAAGCGTTGATCATGAAGCCTCTTGAAAGCCAACAGGCTGAGATCGCTCGCTTCGAGTATATGGACAAGAAAGTAGGTTACAAGAAATTGGTTGAACCTAACAACGTGAAGAATTCTCAGTTCCAACAACCGTTATTCGAGTTCTCCGGAGCTTGTGCCGGTTGTGGTGAGACTCCCTATATCAAATTGATCACCCAATTGTTCGGAGAGAGAATGATGGTGGCTAACGCTACCGGATGTACCTCAATCTATGGTGGATCCGCTCCTTCAACCCCGTATTGCACGAATTACGTTTCAGGACGTGGTGTGGCTTGGGCTAACTCCTTGTTCGAGGATAACGCCGAGTACGGTTTCGGTATGGCCGAAGGTGCCAACCGTTTGCGTGAGCGTGCGAAGAGATTGTTGGAAGAAAACCTGTCAACCTTCTCGGCAGAAACTCAGGCTGCAGTTAACGAGTGGCTTGCTGCTTACGAGGATGGCGATAAGACTTTAGTTACCAGCGATAACATGTCTGCTGCTTTGGCTAAAGAAACTTCAGCTGCCGCTAAACAAATCATGGTGTTGAAACCTTACTTCACGAAGAAATCTCAATGGATCTTCGGTGGTGACGGTTGGGCATACGATATCGGTTACGGTGGTTTGGATCACGTGTTGGCTAGCGGTCACAATGTAAACGTGTTGGTTGTAGATACCGAGGTTTATTCTAATACCGGAGGTCAATCTTCTAAATCAACACCCGTGGGAGCCGTGGCTAAATTTGCTGCTAGCGGTAAACGTGTACGCAAGAAAGATTTGGGTGCTATGGCTATGTCATACGGTTATGTTTACGTTGCTCAGGTTGCCATGGGATCTAACCAAGCTCAGTATTTGAAAGCGTTGAAAGAGGCAGAGGCTTACAACGGACCGTCTTTGATTATTGCTTACGCTCCGTGTATTAACCATGGATTGAAGGCTAGCATGGGTAAATCTCAGGCTGAAGAGAAGAAGGCTGTAGAATGCGGATACTGGCAGTTATATCGTTACAACCCGATGTTGGAGGAAGAAGGCAAGAATCCGTTCCAATTGGATTCCAAGGAACCGGATTATAGCAAATTCCGTGACTATTTGATGGGTGAAGTTCGTTTCAACTCGTTGGTAAAAGCTGCTCCGGAAGAAGCCGAGAAGTTGTTTGCCAAGACCGAGGCTGACGCAAAATGGCGTTACGAAGGTTACAAACGTCGTGCTGAAATGAAATACGGCGAATAATATTCACAATATTATAATTGAGAAGAGATCGCTCGAAAGTATTTTCGGGCGATCTTCTTTTTTTCGAGAATATTCCTTTCTGGCTATGAATAGAACGATTTGCATTATTCGAGAATCTTTTTTCGTTTGTTCTGATAATTGACAAATATTATAACTCTATTTTATAAAAATGACTAAATGCAAGTTATGGGTAATGTCGACTTTCGCGGAATCCATTCGGCGAGTGAAAGATGGGGAAATTGAAGATTGATAAATTATATTGTTTTTGTGGAATGCCTTTTTCTTTTTCTAAGATTATCCTTTATGGCATAAAGGAGGTCTATCTTTATATAATCAGAGTTTTTGTTTCGAATTGTTGCGGAATATGCAATAATTCAATGATTAGGATATTTGAATCTCTAAAATCAAGCAAAATATCGTTTTATCTTGCTCTATCAGAAACGTTTTGAAAATGAATACACCTTAAATAATACAAATACTCGAACGACAGATTGTATATTTGTGATATCAAAGTATAAGGCGAAAAGCTTTATTTTGAATGGATTAATTTAGATGTAGAATAAACGTATATAGAGTAAGTGAATATAAAAATATATATCATTTTTATTAGCATGGTATGCTTGTTTGCCTCTTGCATAGAGGAGCCTTTGACGTCAGAAGAGACGGATGGGGCAACAGCGTATATGCTTGTGCGAGGTGGTAATTTGCTAAGTTCGACGGATTCTCGTGATAACGAAATCAATACACTTAGAATACTTGCCTTCAGCGTGACGGGACGTTGCGTGAGTAATGTATTGTATCATGCAACATTGAACGAAACGATACAACATCCCATTAATGAAGGGAATTATGATTTCGTGTTTTTAGCCAATGAACCGGATTCGTATGCTATTCAAAATGCGTTGAACTCGGTGACTCGATATGCCGATTTGCGTAATATCAAGTATCCCGAATCGTGTTTTGATTCGGACGTGGCGATTCCGATGTACCAGGAGATAAAAGATGTGAACATTATTCGTGGTGGTGGGGGAGCGCAGGTTGGTGACGGACCGGTCGTGAACCCGCTTGTGCTTAAGTTGGAAAGACTAGCTTCACGAGTAGATATCGTGTTGGAAGCCGAGGAGGATTTGACGGCTTATTTCACGGGTGTCACTTTTTCAGGTATACCGGATGGAATCAAACTGACTTTGAATGATAACGGGACTTTTGATAGAAATGTAACCCGTAAATATACATTGACGGATGATGCTGGTTATTTCACTAGTGTAATTCCGAATGCCGAACAACAGGGGCGAGGGATAGTATGGGTTAGAAAGATTACCCGTTTTATCCTTCCTTTCAATAATTTCTCCCCGGTAGATGATGCGGACAAGGCTTTCGAGTTAACCGTGGATATGAAGGATCGGTATAGTCCTTCCTGTAAGCTGAAGATCGCGACGAACGGTGTGGATGGGGCCACGAAAGATAATTACACGTTACCTTTTAATTCGGCTCTTCTTCTCACGGGGATTATTCAAATTCCAATGGAGCTTAATGTAAAGGTAACTCCTTGGGGAGAAGAAGAACATGATTGGCAGATGGGAAATTATTACTTGAATGTTTCCGAGGTCAACGTGAGTATCACGGATTTCAATGGTGCGCGAATAACTTTTTCATCTAATATGCCGAAAGTGCATGTTTTACCGAACTTGTATGTTGGGGAGAGCGGAACGATGCTTACTGAAAAGGTATTCAATGATTTGGTTTTTACGCCCGTGGTGAACAACCCTTGGTTTCCACAATATGGAACCCCGATGTTCGACGGGAAAATAATGAGATACGAAACGTCTCGTTTTAGTTATGTATATGATACCGAATCGAAAACAGGTACGGGGTACATGGACATCTTGTTGGATGAATATAATGAAATACATGATAAAACATTCCGGCTTATTCTGTCCGGTGAAGTCGATGGAGGAGGAAAATTACAACGGGAAATCAAGGTGCATACCCGGCAGGAAGGTTATCGTTTTGATGCAATTTATTGGGCTGGATATTATGTCGGGGCTTTTTCTAGGGATAATGAAACAGGTGAACGTATTATCACGGGACAAAAACCAAGGCTCGAAAATACGACGGACTTGGGCGAGTGGCAGGTGTGGGTAGAGCGGGGAGCGGGAGATATTGTCTTGAGTACCACCCCTAGTTTTGATCCGTCTGTCGGTACGGATATGCCCGGTGATGCAGAGAATTACCCGGTTCGTCCTAACGAGTTCAAATCGCATGAAGCCGGAAGTTATGTCACGGGAAGAGGCCGGGTTTATTTTCGTGTCGCGTGGAAAGACAAGAATCCTAATCCAGTGATCGACAACGGGCTCAGACAACCGAGATATGCCGTGATATGTTTGTCTCATAGGTGGTCGGCCGGCTGGGAACCTTCTACACGTATTTATATACGACAAGGTGAAGCTGCCGATTATTTGATGACTCGTGAGGAAAATATTGCGCTTGGCCCCTTGGCCGGTAAATCCCGGACTGAAGCGAGTAAAATATCGGTTTTCAATTTAACGGCTCCTGGATATAAAAATGGTGGTGAAGCTAATTATTATGATCTGTCACAGGTAAAGAGTGCCGAATTCGTGAAATTCCCGAGCCAGGCAGGGGCATTCTTTCAGTGGACGTCAGCGAGTCATCCGCGCAGGGCATATCATCCCACGAATCCTGTTGTCGATTATTTTTCCACGAATGATTGGGATGGAACCCTAGAGGTTCAACCGATATGGGATAATGGCACGGGAACCGAGTATATGTGGAATCAAAAGGCTGTATCCGAGGTTTGTCCCCCGGGGTATCATCGCCCGAATGATGGGTACACGGACCAAGTTTCGTATAACGGGCCGTATCCGAACTTCAAACGTTTCTGGCCGACACCGGTAATGGAACGTACCACTCATGCTGGTGATGCTGCTGATGGTAGCAATGATCAGGTATATTCAAAGCAGATCGAGAAATCGGAATGGAGGCAGTCGTTGGCACTTAATCCCGTTGTAGGAGAATTATTGTACGGGTTTGAGGCCGAGCTTGATGTTCAATATGGAGGACGGGAAGGGTGGAAAATTTATCGTTACCCGACCTCTCCGGTATTTAACGAGGATGAATCACAGGAAAAAAATATAAAAGCCAAAGATGGTTTCTACGCGGATGGTTATTTCGATCGTCGTCCGATCCAGAAACAGAGGATAGCGGATGGAACTGATCGTTACGGGGTTAGTGTCAAGACCTCCCAGGTTGCTTACCGGGGATGCGTGTTCTATAATCCAACGACAGGAGCCTCCGTGTTCTTGCCTGCAGGTGGACGTAGGGAATCTGCAGGAGGTCGATTGATGTATGCCGGAGAGACTGGTTATTACTGGACTTCTTCAGCATCACCGATATTCCCGAACTCTTTCTACAATGCATGGGCTCAAGAGAGTCGCGGAAGTTTCGTGGGGAGTGTATCAACCTCGGTTTCAACAGGTAATTTAATCAGGTGTTTCCGGGATAATTGAACAAAAGGATATATGGGATACATAAATACATATTATCTATTTATTCGATGCATGAAAGATGAGGTCATGGAAGATCTAATTTCGTTTTTTATGAAATCGGGATATGGAGATTTATATTTTCGGAGAGCGTATTCCATATTTTTTTATCGATTTGTTCATCATATTAAAAAAGTAAATGTTTTTTCTTTAATCAGAGTTTCTATTTCAAATAGTTGCGGAATATGAAACCTTTCCAAGATTGGAATATTGAAATCTCTAAATTCAAGTAAAACATTGTTTTTACTTACTTCATTAGAAACGTTTCGAGTGACAAATACACTTTAAAAAGCACAAATACTTGTATGACAGATGATATTTTTGTAATATCAAATATAGAGCGAAAAGCTTTATTATGAATGGATTAATTTGGATGTCGAACAAACTTATATAGAGCAAATGAATAAAAGAATACATATCATTTTTGTTAGCATGGTATGCTTGCTTGCCTCTTGCATAGAGGAGCCCTTGAAGTCTGAAGAGACGGATGGAGCAACAGCATATTTGCTTGTACGGAGTGGTAATTTGCTAAGTTCGACAGATTCCCGTGACAACGAAATCAATACACTTAGAATACTTGCCTTCAGCGTGACGGGACGTTGCGTGAGTAACGCGTTGTATAATGCAACTTTGAACGAAACGATACAACATCCCATTGATGAAGGAAATTATGATTTCGTGTTTTTAGCCAATGAACCGGATTCGTATGCTATTCAAAATGCGTTGAATGCCGTGGCTCGATATTCCGATCTGGGTAATATCAAGTATACCGAGTCGTGTTTTGATTCGGATGTGGCGATTCCGATGTTTCAAGAGGTAAAGGATGTAAACGTTCTTTCCACTGGAGGAGCGCAAGTGGGTGACGGGCCGATAGTGAATCCGCTTTTGCTTAAATTGGAGCGACTTGCTTCACGAGTGGATATCGTGTTGGAAGCCGAGGAAGATTTGACGGCTTATTTCACGGGTGTTACTTTTTCCGGTATACCGGATGGAATTAAGTTGATGTCTGCTGATAATAGTGCATTTGATAGAAATATAACCCGTAAATATACATTGACGGATGATGCTGATTATTTTTCTAGTGCAACTCCGAACGCGGAACAACAAAGTCGGGGGATTGTATGGGTTCGGAAGATTACCCGATTTATCATGCCTTTCAATAACTTCACTCCGGTAGATAACGCGGACAAAGCTTTTGAGTTGACCGTGGATATGGTCAACCGGTATAGTCCTTCCTGTAAATTGAAGATCGCGACGAACGGCGTGGATGGTGCCTCGAAAGATAACTACACGTTACCTTTTAATTCGGCCCTTCTTCTTACGGGAGTGGTCAAGGTGCCTTTGGAACTTAACGTGAAAATAACTCCTTGGGGGGAGGAACAACATAACTGGCAAGTGGGCGATCGTTATTTGAATGTTTCCGAGATTAACGTGAACATCACGGATTATAATGCTGCTCGAATTACGTTCTCTTCGAATATGCCCGTGGTAAAGGTATTACCTGATGTGTTTGTCAATAATAGTTTGCAAACGCTGGAAACGGGGAAGGTATTTAATGATTTGATCCTTGCAGCCGGGGAAACGTCCACGACGCGTTTTGCATACACGTATGATGCCGTTCGTGGAGAAGGATCCGGATACATGGATATCTTGTTGGATGAATATAATATGGATATTGGAACTTTCCTCGCGAATCAAAACGGGCGACATACTATTTTTGGACTTGTTCTGTCCGCGGAAGATGAAAATGGAGGGAATCAATTGCAGCGGGAAATAAAAGTTAATACAAGCCAATATGGTGTTCGTGTAGTGGGAAATCAATGGACCGGGCTGGCGTATGTAGGTACTTTCCACCGGGAGAATGAAGTGGGTGAGCGGATCATTTCCACGCAGGTCCCTAGGTTAACCAATCAGGGTAATGCTATAGGATATTGGGATGTCGTGGTGGATGATCCTTACAAGAGTCAGATTATATTGAGTACGACTCCAAGTTTTGATCCTTATGCCGGAACGGATACTCCCGGGGAACCGGAGGATTACTCTGTTCGTCCGAATGAATACAAGAGGGTAGAAGTGGATAACGATGGAACTAAAATAACAGGAAAAGGGCGAATCTATTTCCGGGTTGGCTGGAGAGGACCGAATCCCAATTCGGGAGGTGCGGGGCAGAAACTTCCGAGATATGCAACGATCACGGTCACTTTCACGCAAGCGGGGACTGCCGCGGGTGGTTGGCGTCCTTCCTACAAAATATATCTCCGTCAGGGAGAGGCCGATGATTATATCATGAAACCGGAGACAACGATAGCTGACGGACCATTAAAAGATCAGTCACGTAATTATGCGAGAAAGTTCTCCGCGTTCAACCTGACGGATCCGGATATGAAAAATGAAGATGATAGTTATTCGTTATTATACGCGCAAACACCGAAAAGGCAGGGCGTTTTTGTAGATTATCCGACTCAAGCGGGAGCTTTCTACCAGTGGGGATTGCCTAAAACTGATAATTCGCTGACGGGTTATTTCCGTCGGGCTTATCATCCGGCGCAACCGGCTGCAACCGGTTATCCTTCAACGGGATATTGGTCACAGAATTATGTGTCGAAAATTCCGATGTGGGCTTCCTCCGGACCAGGAGCGACGACCGCATACGAATACGGGTACGGAAGTGAATTTGAAATTTGCCCAACGGGGTATCATCGTCCGTCGGACGGGTATATTGATCAAACCGCGTATAATGGTAAATATTCTAATTTCAGATGGACGAGTCCTCAGCCTCCATATAGTCCCACGGATATCGTGTATGTGGATTTTGAAGGCCTCGTGATTACACAAGTTGATTATTCCGGTCAAATCGCAACTTCCGAATGGAGGCATTCTTTATGGAAAAATCCTTGGGCGGGAGAGAGCGTGTCTGGAACGGGAACTGCTACCGTGGGTAAAGATACTCCCAACGAGAAAACGGTAGTACGGGAAAGAACTTCCCCGGCGTACGTGGAAAATAAAGATATATATTTATTATATGGATTTTATGCCGATGGTTATTATGACCGACGCCCGATGAAGGTTCAACCCTCTACAACTACGGCTAACACCCGTTTGGCTGTATCTGTGAATAGTCCCAGTGTTGCCTATCGCGGGTCCGTGGTTTATAATCCGGAGACAGATGCTTCGGTGTTTTTTCCGGGAGCGGGTCGAAGAAAGAATAATGATAACGGGAAGTTGGAATCTCCCAGTGGTACGGCGTATTATTGGACTTCAACCATGGCTCCGACACCTCCCACGGGAACAGGTCGGGATAATCAAGCAGCTTGGTCGATTGAGTTGAACTATAGCGGTCCCGGTCATGTGTATACGATGACAACTTATGGTTATTCTATTCGTTGTGTGAAGGATGAAGTGATTTACGTAAGATAATGAATGAAGGAATGAAACTGGTAAATAAATATATCTTTGGCTTGTTCGCGTTACTGGCTTTGCTATCGGCTTGTTCGATACGCGAGGATGTAACGAATGAACCTCCCACGGTTGCGGATACGAAAGTCCGGTTCGAGCTTTTCACGAAAGCCGGGACTTATGGGCTTCCTGTTTCTCGTGCCGGGGCGGAGGAGAGCACGGTTGATAGACAACCTTGGGTTCTTGTTTTTCAGGGAACGGGAGGGACGGCTAATTTCGTAGAGGCGGTTCGGGCAGAGCTATATAATAATAAAACGTATGTATACTTGGAAAAACAGGCTGGTACTTGTCAACTATTGATATTGGCGAATCCTCCGAGTCAATTTTACGTGAATGGTACAGGATATGCTTACACGTCAGATAATTTTGCGAATGTATTGGGTGGTCGTGATCTTGAATACGCTTGTCAGAATTTACTCTCGGAAGCGTTGAGTAATCCGCGGAATACTGTTCCATACGTCGGACAAAAATTGCCAATGAGTGATTTGGTTAATGTCCCCAAGATAGATGTTAGTGTAACGATCCCCCAGATAAACTTGGAACGTGTTGTTGGGAAAATAATCGTGAGGAACACGGACCCCGATTTTATTCTGAAAGGAATTGCATCGGTGATGAACGCGCCCAAACAGGGAATGTTCTATAATTTGACTGGAATCCTGCAGCAAAATCTGGGTACGGGGAATTTGGTCGAATACAGAGAGGGTGATGATATGTATGATGCTGATATCGTGAAGGCTGAAAATATCGTCGGGGGACAGGGTACGGATGCATCCCCGCTTTATCTATATGAATCGCATACACAAACGAATGATACGTATTTAATTATTCGGGGAACTTACAAGGGAGGAACTTATTTCTACAAGATGGCATTTGTTGATGATGATCTTAACGTGTTAAGTATTTTGCGAAACACCGAGTACGTGTTCACGATTACCTCCGTTCGGGGAGAAGGTTTCGCCACGGCGTTAGATGCCATGGAATCTTTGGCATCGAATACCAACTTGGATTTCTCGGTTCTGGTGAGGGATGATTCGAGCTACGAGATGATGAGTAATAACGAGTACTATCTGGGTGTTTCAAACTCTCATTTCGAGGTGTACACTCTTGCGAATTCGAAAGATGTTTATACGGCATTTACTCTTATAACAGATTGTAAAACCGAATTCCCGGACCGACATATGCTTATCACCTCGTCGGAAAGTGGTTTGGATATTATTTCTCCGGTTGGAGGAATCATTCCGGTTAACACCACGGCTCCTTGTAACGTGGAGATAAAGATGGCGGTGGGATTTACATCCGGGGAGATTGAGGTGTACCTTGGAAATTTGAGAAAGATTATAACTGTTACGAGGAAAGATCGGGTTGGATACAGGGGGACGACGATTACAGAGTTTATAGAGAATGGATATTATATTTCTGCCCACGTGGAGGATTATAATAATCATAAATGGCTACAACTGGCTCCAGGAGACGGGATTGTCCGTAATGATCCGGATTTTATATACGTGGATGACGGGAAGATTACCTTGAACGTCGGGAGGGGTTCGTCAAGTGTGAGGAGTGGAACGATATATGTTTCGGCGAGGAAAGACAACAACACCCAAAGGATAAAAGTTCATATAAGTCAAACGGAGGTACCACCGAGTTAGGTCTTGATATAGATTAATGATAAAAAGAGAATAATGAAAAAGATACAACTAATACTTATTGTTTTGCTGGCTTGCTGCGTGCTACCGAAAGTTCAAGCACAGAAAATCGGGATAAAAAGCAACTTGCTATACGACGCGACCACGACCTTTAATCTCGGGTTAGAACTCGGGTTAGCCCGGAAATGGACACTGGATATACCGGTGAACTACAACCCGTGGAAATTTAGTGATGGTGCGCGCTTGCGGCATTGGGGCATTCAACCGGAAATCCGTTACTGGTTCTGCGAGCGATTCCGGCGTACGTTTGTCGGGTTGCACGGGCATTACGCGGACTTCAATGTAGGAGGTTTCCCCGATTGGTCTTTTATCAGCAAGAATATGCAGGAGAATAGATACGAGGGGCATCTTTACGGGGCCGGAGTCTCGGTCGGTCACGCGTGGATTCTGAAAAAACGCTGGGGAATCGAGGCCACCGTCGGGTTCGGGTATGCTCGCATTGTCTATGACAAATATCCTTGTACGGAATGTGGTTCCATGATCAAGTCAAGCAATAAAGACTATTTCGGACCCACGAAGGTTGGCATTTCATTAATCTACTTAATAAAATAAAGCATGAGAATGATGACACGATATATAACTTTAGCATGGGTAGTTCTTCTGTTGGGGACTTTAACTACCGTTGCCCAGTCAAAATCTTCCTATAACGGGACGATTGGCATTACCCCGGTTCGGGTGTTACAGGCCGGAGAAACGCTGCACGTGGAAATGGATTTTATCCTGGATCACGTAAAGGTCCGGTCGGCTGGGGCCGTGGATTTGATCCCGCGTCTGGTGTCGTCAACCGACACGCTGGAGCTTCCCCGCGTTTCTCTAAAAGGGCGTAACGAGTATGCAAATTACGAGCGTGTGCGATCCCTGATGAGTAGAGCCGAGGATGCCACCTATCTTGTTCCTTACCGCGTGGATAAAAGCGTTAGGACCGAGAGCCGGACGATCGAGTACAGGCACACGTTGCCTTACGAGTCGTGGATGGCTGGGGCTCGCTTGGAAGTTCAACGTGACGAGTGCGGTTGTGGCGAAATTGCGTGGATGGACGTGGTGAAAGTGGATACGGTGACTCTGGACGTGATTCCCGTTCCTTATCAGGTGATTCCTTACCTGGCATACGTGCAACCTGTTCCGGAACCCGTGAAAAACCGTGAGAAACAAGTGGAAATGTTCCTTGATTTCGTGGTGAACCAGACAGTTATTCGTCCGGAATACATGAATAATCCCAGGGAGTTGGCAAAAATTCATGCCATGATCGACGAATTGCGTGTCGACAAGGATATCACGATCAAACGATTGAATATCATCGGTTACGCTTCACCGGAAGGTTCGCTGGCCAATAATAAACGTTTGTCCGAGGGACGGGCTTTAGCGCTGAAAAATTATCTGTCAAGTCGCTACACGTTTGCACCTTCTCTTTACCATATCGTTTTCGGTGGTGAGAACTGGGAAGGGTTGAGAAAAGCGTTGGTGAATCTGGATATAGAATACAAGAGTGAAGTCGAAGCCGTGATTAATTTCTATGACGGACAGGAGAGGAAAATCCGTTTGATGAGCTTGCGTGGCGGGGAGCCTTACCGTTACTTGCTCCGGAATATCTACCCGACATTGCGTGTGGCTATTGGTAAGGCCGAGTATCAGGTGAAGAACTTCAACGTGGAAGAGGCTCGTGAGGTGATCAAGATACGTCCGCAAAACTTGAGTCTAAATGAAATGTACTTGGTGGCGAACACCTACTCGAACGGATCGCAGGAGTTTATCGACGTGTTCGAGACGGCGGTACGATTGTTCCCGGAGGACGATGTGGCCCGACTCAACGCAGCGGCGGCAGCCCTTTCTCGTAGAGATACGATAACGGCGGAGCGTTACCTGGGACTGGTGAAACAGAAAGGATTGCCGGAGTACGCTAATGCGGCGGGAGTGTTGGCTCTTCTCAAGGGCGATTACGATACAGCCGCGCGATTCCTTCAAGCAGCCATGAATGCCGGGCTCGAAGTAGCAGGTAAAAATATGGAAGAACTTGAAAAGAAAAGAATAAATGCTATTGAGATAAATTCAAGAGTGAATAATAAACAAACCAATCAGTAATAATTAAATTTTGTAACTATGAAGAAGATGTATTTTTTAGCAGCGGCACTATTAGTCTTGTTGTTTGCTGCATGTAGTAAGGATCATGTTAATCTTGACGATGACGATGGTCTCGTGACAAGTTTGACCGGTGATGCTTGGGTGTCGATAAATGTTTCGAACAAATCGCAGGGAAGAGCGTTGCATGACCCGAATTATCAAATGGGAACTCCGGCTGAAACAACTGTGGGAGAAGTCCGGGCGATATTCTTTGATGAGAATGAAGCGGTGACGGAAGATAAAATATTGTCTACCGACGAGGCTGGCACTCCGGGGCAGGCAACAGGTAGTACGGGAAAAGCATTCCAGGTTCCGGCAAAATCCAAAAGTATTTTGATCATCACGAATCCTGTTGACAATTTGCCTGCAAAAGGATCTTTTGCTAACTTCACAGCCTTCAATAAGGCTATTAATGAGCTCGATGTTTCGAAGGTTTCTACTGCCAATAAGTTTATGATGACGAATGCCAAAGGTGGTTTGGAGCCTCATTATGAAGACCTGCGTCTCTATAATTCGGCCGAGAAAGCACAAGCGAAGCCTTTAGCGATTCGTGTAGACCGGGTTGTGGCAAAAGTGAGAGTATATTTGGAAGCTGAACAGTTGGCAGATCGTGCTGGTGATGCAATACCTAATGTTGGTAATGGTGCCACTATCTATGATCCGGAGTGGACATTGAACGTGAGAAATAAATGGTATTTCCCCGTGTCGGAACGTGTTTATTCTTGGGTAGAAAATAAATATGGATGTGAGTCTCCTTTTGATCAATATGATCTTGGTTCTTACAGAATAGATCCCAATTATGACACTCAGATTGATCCGGAAGTGAATAAAGCAGGATATGATGCGCAATATCATTATTTTTATGATGCGGATGCAGCGATTGCGAATAAAATTCCTTGGAAATCGGCAAAAGCTAATAACACGGCAGCGGAGTATTGTTTGGAGAATACCCAGACAGAGGAGCATAACGACTGGGCTTATACAACCCAAGTATTGTTTAAGGTTGTTTTCATGCCGAATGAATTGAAATTGCCTAATAGTGATGAGTATTACGATAATGCGGCAGATAATGTAGATAATGGAGAACTAGCTTTTGGCGAGGATTGGATCATGCTTGACGGAGGTTACTACACGTGGGATTTGCTGATGAAGTATATCGAGGTTGAGATGGAAAGTAGATATTACGATCAGGATGCTGATGAAGTTAACACGCCTATCGCTAAAGCATTGAATGTTTATTTGAAAGCTATTGGTCTGGCGGAAGTAGATATTCCTGCGTTCGACGAACATGTTGATCCTGCTGATCAAATTGCGGGAGTTATGGATGATTTCGTTGCTCTAAAAGGTAATGTTAAGACTCACGGGGCAGACCGTCATGGTGTTGTAACTTACTACAAGGGTGGTGTGAACTATTATCCGATCATGATCAAGCATGATGATACGGAAGAGGTTGACAATGAATTTGGAGAATTCGGTGTTGTTCGTAATTCTGTTTACGATATAAGAATAACCAAGGTATTTAACCCGGGTTACCCGACAATTCCAGATCCGAATCCGAACATTCCGGATGAAACTGGAAACATCTACTTGGCTGTTAGAATTGATATCAATCCTTGGACTTGGTATTCTCAAGTTGAACAGTTATAATAAATCTGATGACTTATTATTTGTGGGGAGCAATCCCTGTTCCCCACAAATTTATTCCTTTTAAAATAGGGGGAAACACGTTGTTCATCATTAGTAAATTGAAATGTCAAAAAAGAAAGATATGAAGCTCAGAAGTCATATAAATTTATTAATTCTCGGAATCCTTATGATTAGTTCAGGGATATTCCTGTCCTGCGATGCCTTCAATGAAGATTTGCCGGAATGTCGCTTGTTCGTCAAGTTCAAATATGACTACAACATGCAATCTGTTTGCTCTTTTCACGTGCAAGTAGATAAAGTGGAGCTTTACGTTTTTGACAAGGATGGTAAATTCCTTTTTCAACAAGCGGAGGAAGGGGAGCCATTGACAACGGGTAGCTATTTGATGAATTTGGAATTGCCTGTCGGTGAATACAAATTGATGGCTTGGGCCGGTGCTCACGATTCATACGATATTCCCGTCTTGACTCCGGGAGATCCGATCTCGGCCTTGGAATTAAAATTGAAACGGGAGATCTCTCTCGTTGTGGATAAAGAATTGGAACCACTATGGTACGGGGAAATCTTGGATGTTAATTTCACGGGAACAACGAATCAGGTGGAAACAATCAATTTGATAAAAGATACGAATAAAGTGACATTCATTTTCCAGTTCCTTGCGGATGACGAACCGTTGAACTTGGAAGATTACAAGTACGAGATTATAGAATCGAACGGGTACATGAATCATCAGAATCAATTGAAGGATGACGATGTGCTTAGCTATTATCCTTATTACAAGGAGCAAATGAGTACTTCGGCCGTGAGATTAGGATTGAACACGATGCGTTTGATGAATGATCGGCAAAATCGCTTTGTCGTGACAGAAAAATCAACGGGAAAGAAAGTATTTAATGTCAGTCTTTCCGATTATTTCGCCAAAACACAGGATCCTGGTAGTACTTGGGGGACGCAGGAATATTTTGACCGTCAGGATGCGTGGCATGTCGTTTTCTATCTTAACGCTTCATGGATAGCGGTAAGAATCGACATCAACGACTGGACGTGGCGTTCTCAGGAAGAGGGGGATGTGTAGTCATTGTGTTTTGATCTTGTAAGGAATAAGCGAGTAATAGAGTCCACGAGGGAGAATATTACCCGCTTTATTATTTTATTTGATCAGGATGAAGTCGATATTCACGTCATCCACCTTTTTTGTATCTTTATTGTAGCGTAGGCTACTTAGTATGACCCGGATATCCCCGGTGTCAAAAAATGCAAGACGCTTTTTATTTTTTTCAAAGGCTTCTTCCATCAGGTTCGTGTCGAGAGGTATTTGTTGTTTAAACCATTCCATCACGTCGAATTCCACGAGGAGAGAGTCATTCTGGTAAATTCGTAATACCCCGCTGTCGTTCCAATATTCATAATGCATGGGGGTCTTTGTGTATTGGTATATTTTTCGGAGTATGCGGTAGTCCTGTATGTTTAAGGAGTCAATAGGATTAAAGCTGCAATAAATCGTGTTGTTATAGTATATTCCTTCTACTATTTTGTTTTGTTCGGCAGGAGTGAAGAGAGAGTCGAGCATGGCTTGCGAGTTCGAGAAGCCTAGTATTTCTTTCGTCAGACTGTCAGACTCTTGGTAACGATATATTTTTGCATGATTAACGTACGTGATACTGTGATACATCACACGTCCTTCAACGATTCTCAGGGAATCCTCTTTCGGGGAGAGTGTCATTAAACGCTTTTCGGCCGTTTTGAATCTCTTGACTTGCGAGTTTATACCTAAATCATCCGCCGAGAGGCCGGGAATGTACGTGAAAAGAGCTAGCGCCCCGATGGCGGCGATCGTTAATATCGTGTAATTCCGATTGTGGCGGGCGAAGAATAGCATGGTGGATAGGGTGATGAGTATGGCCGTCAGTACCAGATAGATGCGGGCTTCTGTCAGTCCGTATTCTGATACCCTGTAAACGATACTGATCCATAACATGACTAAAGCCGGTAGCGTCCACCAACTGTAGTGACCGTAAAACCAGTTATATATTCTTTTTTGTAATAACGGTTGTATGCTTTTGCCGATAAGCAGAACGGTAATGAAACTGATACCCATGTACGATAATCCTCCTTTGGGTAAGGACCAGAGTACGATTATTTTCACGAAATAGATATACAAGATGGCCGTGTAGATCAGTAGAGCCGGGGTGAGGATGTAGTTCACGACGAGATCAACGAACCGGATAATCGCGTGTTCTCGTGTTCCCGTGATATTGAACGCGATAAATAGTAACGGGCATATAAATACAAAAGCAACCGTGGAAGAATACTCGGTGAAATAACGTTCGAGATCTCCCCAGATTTCGAAAATATACGTGATCGAGAAAAATATGGCTAGCGACAATAGCCAGGCAAGAGTGGCGATGAGTAGTGCGAATAGGACATCCCCGATATAGTTTATGACATTCCGGACGTAAGGTTCATCCCTGAAACATCCCCGGTGAAGGAATATCATCAGTTGACTGATAATCAGAGCCACGTTGTACGAGGAATGCATCGGGGCCGGTTGCCACAACCAGAAGAGAGGTACGATGATGATGCTGGCGAAATAAATCCAGCGATAAACTCTTTGATGTGTCCAATGGTTTATGGCATAGATCATGCAAAAACAGATGGGAAACGTCCACCCGAATTCGCGGATATCTGTTATTTTCGCGATATCCAACCAGATAATGATCCAGTAAAACATGGATACGACAATCTCCACCGGAGCTTGCGTGATAGCATTCTTTAGTTTTTCAGTGAAGTGATGTAATTTGAAACGCATGATTTTCTTATTTTAATGATAACAAATATAAAATAAAATTCATGTAATTTCAATATAGCGTATGCGTTTCAAGTAAATCCCCTTTTAATCCGCTCGAATAATGTCAAACCCTACGATTCGTTTATCTTTCCTGAAAAATTGGATGAAATATGCCGGGGTGGAATTTCCGATGTACGCACCCGAATAGCCGATTCTCGTGAAATGTATCATGTCGCCCGAACACGAAAAATATAAATCTCTCGGACTTCTGTCTAGGGGGTAATCCGAGGGTGAATACCGTTTAAATGTGTAACTGGGAGTGTAGTCATATACTGAAAAATAGTACACGGGTTTCGGGGGTAACTTGAAACTGAAATCTACTTTCGGGTTGACACGGTTCAAGTCGATGTCAAATTTGTGGCGGGCTAACTTGTTTAAATGCATGGAGTCCGCCGCACTGAATTGCATCCGGAAGGTTTTATCAAGAGAAAAGCTATCGCGTAATGTTACGCGTGGTGATTTTTTCAGATAGTTGTATTTGGTCTTGTCTGAAAAGTGCTTTTGTAGTAAACTTTTTTCAGTTTTGAGATCACGGTCCCCTTTGTTTGCCTTGGTCTGGGCCGGGAGGTAAACGGGTATCAGGAATGAAATAACGCAGATAAAAATAATATGCTTCATGACTCAAAGAATTATTTGAACTACCACCCCTGTCCCCTCCTTACACAGGCGGGGAAATCGCTTGGTAATCAGCTCTTCCCCTGTGTAAGGGGGGAGCCGGAGGGGGTAGTCGTTGCTCGCGAATCCGACTTTTTCCATGCCCTCTGTTTATAGAGGGAGTACCCCGAAGGGGGAGGGAGTTAAAAAAGATTTTTAACATCCCCTCGTGAAGAAAGGCGTTATTTAAATGTTAGTTTGAAATACTGGTCGTTCGAGTAGGCATCTTTTCCGGGCGAGGCGAAAAAGACGTAGAGGTGTAAAGGTTTGCCCGATTTCCGGTCCACGTGGAAAACTGCTTTTTCGTCTTTTCGGGTTGCGGAAATGCCTTCCAAGAGAGCCGGGCTGAAAGAGTTATTGTTGTAAATGGCGATAACTCCTAGCGTGTCATTGTCATGGGACGTGGTGTGTTCCAGGTGATTTGTCCACGTGAGTGTGACACGATCCTCCAGGTCGATTTCTGCTTGCATGTTGAGTGCTTGGGGAAGTTCTCCGTGTGTCATTTGTAGTTTCGAGAAATCCCCGATTTTACCGTTCGGGAGGAACACGTTCATATTCAATTTCCGGAATAAGCTATACCGGTCATACGGGGTGGGGATTGCCGCTACCCGCCAGATTTCGATAATGGGAGTTTCTTTTAGGTGGGAATAAAACCGGACAATGATCGTCAATCTGCGGCGTGATTTTTGTTGTGCTTCCGTGTTTGCATCATGATATTCGAGGGGTGTCGAGCGAACCCGAGTTTGCCCTTTTACATCGTAAGTGATAAGATTCCCGTATTTTCCCTGAAGTTTGCCAAGAGGCGATTTGCATTTTGCCATGTTTTTGATTTTTAAATGAATAATTTATTTACCTGTTTAGGATTAGATCAGGGCGTGAATGGGGTATGTTGGGGGCCAAGAGAATATTCTTTTCTGATTTATGATAGGAATAAAGACGACTTAACTAGTCTATGTCTCGTCTTTATCTTGTCTATATCTCGTCTTTGATGCCTGAACTTTGCCTTATCACGATTTGATCTCACCTCGATCTTGGATAAAATTACAAAATGTAAGGTGAGGAATCCTAATTTCTTCGAGGAAAAATGGTTTCCCCTTTCTGATCGAAGGAACACTGGAGGAAGACTGGCTTTGATCGTGTAGATTGAAAAGTTAAATATGAGTAAAATATTTGTCTTTATGTAATAATGCTATTTTTCGCTGCGCGTTTCCCGATTTTTTTTGATCCGGGGTAACCCTTGGGAGGGAAAAAGCGTAAGGTGTAAAAATTAAATAATAGAGATTATGGATTTGAATAAAATGTTGAATTTGACCGGGATGGTCGCTCTTGTGACGGGAGGCGGCAATGGGATCGGTTGCGGAAGTGCGCGAATCTTGGCGGAAGCGGGAGCCGACGTGGTGATTGGTGACGTGAACTTGGCAGATGCAGAGGAAGTGGCTGAAGATATACGGAATATGGGGCGTCGGGCCTTGGCGTTGAAATGTGACGTGACGAAAGATATGGATTTGATGAATCTCGTGGAGCGCACGATCGTGGACTTCGGAAAGTTGAATATCCTCGTGAATAACGTGGGAGTTGGTGGCGGTGGCCGGGAGAATCCTTTCCGGGTGACCGTGGATTATTTTGAACATATTTTTAAGGTGAATGTTTTCAGTTCATGGCGCTTGTGCCAGTTGGTCGTGCCTTACATGAAACAGGCGGGATACGGTTCGATCGTGAACATTACTTCCATGGGAAGTATCAACCGGAGCCCGAACATGAGTGCTTATGCCTCTTCGAAAGCGGCGTTGAATCACATGACGGCAAATTTGGCGATGGATTTCGGACCGGATGTCCGGATTAATGCCGTCGGTCCCGGGGCCGTGAAGACTCGTGCGTTGGAATCTGTAATGACTCCAGAGATCGAGCGCAAGATGTTGGCCCACACGCCGATCAAGCGATTGGGGGTGATCGAGGATATTGCCGGAGCGGTTCTTTTCTTTGCGGCCCCGATTTCCAGTTGGGTTACGGGACAGGTACTGTTCGTGAACGGGGGTGGGGTGCAGACATTGGATTAAGTAAATCGCCGGGAAAACGTTTGTTTTATTCTACGCTTGATCCCAACTTGTTTTATCTTCTTCGTAAACGGGGAATCCTTTTATCCCGGGTCTTTTTGAGCCTGCAATTCTTTGATTTCTTTGTTGAGGAATATGGATAGAACGGTTCGTAGGATAACCACCCCGCCAAGGATCGCCAGTTCATTCAAGCTGGGTTCGAGAACCGTTTTGAGAATGTCGGAAGCGATAAGAAATTCGAGCCCTAGTAAAAGATAGGTACCCAAGTCCGCCCGGAGCTCACGTGTCGCGGTGAAAGAATAGCGCCCCGTGATTCTTCGGGTTTCATTGCGTAAAAATGCACAGAAAGCGATGATTGCCCCGTAGATAACAATGATGAGGCTGATGATGCTTATTCCGGTGGATAAAATTTCAAGATATTGCATAATTTTCATGTTGTCGTGTTTGTCTATAATGCTTCGTGCTAATTACTTGACTTGTCCTAAAAGATAGAACTTGTGAGTATAATCCGATTGATTCCCCGTAGGTTATTCCAAGAAGCGATACTCGTTAGGTGTATATCCGACGATTTTTTTGAAAGCCCTGCTGAAATACTGCGGGTACTGGTAGCCTAAATCGTAAGCTATCTCGCTGATTGTTTTGTTTGAATCCGCGAGCATGGTTTTTGCCGTGTTCATCGTTTTCTGCTGGATATACTCTTGTGCAGATTTGCCCGTTTCCTTTTTGATCAAGTCTCCGAAATAGTTTGAAGAGAGGTGCAACTGCTCCGCGCAATAGGCAACGGTGGGAGTCCCGAGGCGTTTCGGGTTCTCCGAGGTAAAGTAATTGTCCAGCATCTCCTCGAAAGTACCGAGTATATCCTTGTTTGCCTTTTTCCGGGTAATGAATTGGCGGTCGTAGAAACGGGTACAGTAGTTAAGTAGCAATTCGATGGCCGAGGCGATGATGAGATTGCTGTGTTTGTCGGTTCCCCCTTTTATCTCCTCGTCAATTTTCATCATGCAGTCTATGATGGTCTGGCGTTCCTGTTTTGACAAGTGTAACGCTTCATTGACCGCGTAAGAAAAGAAGGTATAATCTTTTATATGTCGTCCGAGCTGGGTGCCGTGCAGTAATTCGGGACTGAAATATAAGCACCATCCTTTTGCCTTGTATGTCGACCCGTCCTCTGGATTTCCGAGGACCTGCCCCGGAGACACGAAAACAAGCGTGTTTTCCTGGTAGTCATACTCCTGACGTCCGTATTTCAAACTATCGGCACACATGATGTCTTTCAGGAAGATCACGTACAGCCCGAAATTCTTCCGGCAGTGGCGTACGGGAGTTGCGATTTGTGAACCTTCGAGCACGTTGACTAAAGGATGGCGGGTTTCAATCCCCCAGTGATCGTTGTAGTCCTTGACCGTTTCTATATTTACAATCTTTTCCATACCAGATATTTGTCTTTTGTCTGAATACAAAAATAACATATTTCTCGAACAAACCCTTGTAATCAGTAAAAGTTATACTTCAATCCGTAATTTGGATACTATTTTTCCGTGTGGAACGAGATAATTTTGTGTTGTAAAATTAACGTAGATGAATTTTTAAGAGGAATAGAACATGAATGATGTTATCACGATCGACCTGTTTAACAAGCTCACGGGACAGGATACGCTGCATCCATTGGTTAGCCTTGCAGACTTGTCCGGTGATGAATTGCAAGATGACTTGCGTATGCCGTGCAATTTCTATGCGCTGGTTTGTCGGCAGGGCAACGGGGAAACGATTACCCCGTCGCGAACATTGCTGTGGCTGGTCAATCCGGGAGAAATATTCGAGATCCCTTCCGCCGGACATCGGCAGGCACGGGGATACACGGGCGTGCTCTTTCATCCGGACCTGCTTTGTGACACCCCGTTGGAACGGAATATCGGGAATTATCCTTGTCGTTGTCGCTGCCGTGGCACCCTGTCCGAACGAGAACAGCAGATTATCGCCGGATGTTTGCGGGAGATAGGTAAGGAGCTGCACCATGCTATCGACCGGCACAGCAGCACGATCATCGTGTCGCACATCGAGTTGTTATTAAATTATTGCACGCGCTTTTGTAGTCAAACTAAAATACGATAATATGAAACCAAAAATTATTTGTCATATTTTCTCGTCCGTGGATGGACGACTGTTGAACGAACGCTGGACGCGGCCTTATGACGGGAAAGCTCCCGGCGAAATTTGTGGCGTGTATGCCGAAGTTGGTAAAGAGTTGAGGACGCAAGCATGGATGTTCGGTAAGAACACCCTGCAACAACTCTACTTCCCGGAGGTGTTCATTCATGCGGAAAAAGACGAGACGCGAGATGTTACAACTTATTTAGGACATCGTGCATCTGAAAGGCTTTTTGTCGTGGCCGACCCGACCGGAGAAATTACCTATACGTCCGATACGGTGCGCGGTGACAATATCGTTACTATCCTTGGCGAACAGGTGTCTGGGAGCTATTTAAAGCACTTGCGCGATATGGGCATTTCATACCTGTTTGCAGGGACGGACGGTTGTGATTTGCCGCTTGCCATGCATAAGTTGCGTGCGGAATTCGGTATCAGATCACTTACGCTGCAAGGCGGTGGAATGATAAACGGCTCTTTTCTGAAAGCGGGCTTGCTGGATGAATTAAGCCTGCTTGTTTATCCGGGTATCGACGGGTTGGCGGGTGTTCCTTCCATCTTTGAATATTTGGGTGGAGAAGAGGAATTTCCCGCTTCCGGGCAGGCGTTGGAACTGTTGGATGCATCCGTGTTGGAAAATGGAGTGGTAAAGCTTCATTATAAATTTCATAGAATTTAAGAGTACCATTATAGTTTTATCATGTTCGGTTGCTGCAAGCACTTATCGAGGGACAAAATATTCGGGACATAGAAAGGGGATATAGGTTACCAGTAAAAGTTATACATCAATCCGTAATTTGGGTAGTCTCTTGTTAAATCACATGGTGTAATTTTGTACAGGATAAAGTAATGAATTAAAAAAGAGAATAATATGAAACTAAAAAACAAATTTGCCGCCTTGTTGCTTTGCTTGGTTTCACCGGCAGGAGAGGTCGTGGCACAGACTCCAAGAATGGAACGAATGATGGATAAAAAACAACAGAACATCGTGACGCTTGCCGCGTTGACGGCGGTGGGAGATCTTGACGGGCTGAAAGTCGCGTTAGGCACGAGCCTCACGGACGGCATGACCGTTAACGAGGTGAAAGAAGTACTGGTGCATACCTATGCTTATTGCGGTTTTCCGCGTTCACTGCGTGGCCTGCAGACCCTCGTTACCGTGTTGGACGAGCGTGAGGCAAAAGGTATCACGGACAACCGGGGACGTGAGGCTTCCCCGATCACAGACGCCCGTGGTAAGTATGAACGCGGGAGGGATATTCTTGCGAAAATCTCCGGGGTGCCTGCTGACGCACCGAAAGCCGATTATGCCGTGTTAGCGCCTGAAATCGAGGTTTTTCTCAAAGAACATCTCTTTGCAGACCTCTTTGAACGGGACGTGTTGACTTATGTGGAAAGGGAATTGGCTACTGTTGCCGTGATTGCCGCCCTGGGCAAGGGCGTGGAACCGATGCTTTGCGGACACATGGGCATCGCTATGAACGTGGGAGTTACGCCCGATCAATTATATAATTTGCTTGCCTTGATCGAGAAAAATGTTGGACGAGGGGAGGCTGACGGTGGACGGCAAGTGTTGAACGAGTTGTTGCAAGGTAAAGGGCTGGCTACCTACTCCGACGCACCGGTCAACACGTTGGAGAACGGTGTGAAGATGCAAAAAGTGACCTTCCGCAATCGTTTCTTGATAGACGTGGTGGGCGATCTTTATTTGCCCGAGGATTATGACGGGACTAAAAAGTATGCTGCTATTATCGTGGGGCACCCTTTTGGCGGGGTGAAGGAGCAGACTTCGGGATTACATGCGCGTAAGCTGGCGGAATTGGGCTACGTGACGCTGGCTTTCGATGCTTCCTATTACGGGGAGAGTGGCGGTTATCCTCGTCGTATCGAGTCTCCCGAAACTCGGGTGGAGGATTTCAGTGCGGCTGTTGATTTTATGAGCAATCACCCGGCGGTGGATGCGGGGCGAATCGGTGTTATCGGCATTTGTGGCGGTGGTTGCTATTCTGTTAGTGCGGCGCAAATAGACCACCGTATTAAGGCTCTTGCCACGATCAGCATGTACGACATGGGACGTGCTCGCCGTCAGGGGGTAGGAGACGTGATGACCTACGAGCAGCGGATGCAGTCGCTTGATGCCATCGGGGAGCAACGCACGGCGGAATACGGTGGTGCGGCTCGCAAGGATATTCGTGCCTTGCCTGAGAAGGTGGACGAGCATACGCCGAAATACGCCATCGACTTTCTGGATTATTACGATAATCCGCAACGTGGCCAGCATCCTAATTCAACGGGTTACTATTCCTACACGAGTCTCGCTCCGATGATGAATTTCTTCCCTTTCGCACAGATTGAAACGATTTCTCCGCGCCCGTTGTTGTTTATCGTGGGGGAGAACGCCGTTTCCGCGTATTTCTCGGAGGATGCTTACGCGAAAGCTGCTGAACCAAAGGAACTTTTCGTCGTGCCTGGTGCCACGCATGTTGATTTGTATGACCGACCGGAATATTTGGAAATCACCTTGCCCAAATTGGACCGTTTTTTCAAACAATATCTCAAATAAAAAACGATAGATGATATGAATAAATTATGTGTTATCACGGTAACGATCTTGATGGGTGCTTGTTGCAATAATCAATCCGTGGAGAATGATAGACGACATGATGTTTTCCCAAAAGGCGAATTGATGGTAAACAACCCGAATTTCACGGGGGATGCGTGGCTTGAAATGTTCGTGACGAAAGCTGATTCGACCGACTGTACGGTAGGTAACGTGACCTTTGCTCCAGGTGTGCGTAATAGTTGGCATTCTCATCCGGGAGGTCAAATTTTGCTCTGCACTTCCGGGGAGGGGCGTTACCAGGAAAAAGGCAAACCCGTGCAGGTTCTCAAGCCCGGTGATGTGGTGAAGATTGCTCCCGATGTGGTGCATTGGCACGGGGCGGCCCCCGACAAAGAGTTTACGCACGTGGCCATTGGCACGCAAGTGTCTAAAGGTCCGGCACGATGGTATGAGCCGGTAACGGATGAAGAGTATTATAATAAATAGATAAAGCGTATGAAAAGATTATTAATCATTTCGGTTTTATTTTTTTATTTGACGGCAATAGCTGCTTGTTCAAAGGATGATGAATCCAGAGAAGAGATAGAGATGCCCAACCAGCTTTCAGGTAAAAGCAAAACCCTCGTGACTTATTTTTCCGCTACCGGAACCACGTTGGGTGTGGCAAAGCGCATCGTGGAGCTAACCGGAGCCGATGTGTATCGCATAGAGCCAGCCACGGCCTATGCTTCCGATCCTTATGATGATTCGGACAAGATTCAGGATGAAGCTTACAACGACCGTCGTCCTGCTATTGCCAACCTGCCGGATGCGGACGTGATAGCCGGGTATGACACTATTTTCGTCGGTTCGCCCATCTGGTGGCACCAGCCGGCCATGGTTGTTTGCACGTTCTTGGATGCTTATGATCTGGAAGATAAGGTTATTATCCCGTTTTTCACTTACGGCTCCACGACTTATTTGAACGAGTCCATGCAGAAAATTTATAAGCTTACCCCAGATTCTAAACATATTCCTGCCACGCTTCCCGAAGATCTGGACGCGGATGATATCACCACGCCGGGACGTCCCGATGACAGCGGTATCGACATGCCGGGCCGGGCTAGCGGTACGGAAGCATGGCTTCGTAGAATCGGGATCATTGAATAACTCTTAAATAGAAGAATATGAAAAAGAAATTATATATTATCGGAATGTTGTTAATCGTTCTCAGTGCTACTTTCTATTGTTTCGCTGGTAGCCATGAAGATACGATTACTGTTGCGGAAGACGTGTTAAGTGGGGTGCAGGGGGAGTCATCTGTTTCTGCCCGTGCTGACGGGAGAGTGCTTGTTGCCTACTTCTCTGTTCCAGAGACGGATGGTGTAGACGCCTCCTCCGGTGCCAGTCGAGTGGTTTCTGACGGCAAGGTGTTGGGTAACACGCAATACGTTGCCACCGTTATCCGCGAAGCAACGGGAGGTGACTTGTTCGAGATCAAGACCGTCCGGACTTATCCCGGTTCGCACAAGGCTCTGATTGATGCCGCCAAAGAAGAAATTGATAGCGGGGCCCGTCCCAAACTGGCCACGCGTATTGAGAATCTGAAAGACTACGATGTTATCTTCATCGGCTTCCCCAATTGGTGGTATGATATGCCGATGCCGCTCTACACGTTCTTTGATGAGTACGATTTTAGCGGGAAAACCATCGTGCCGTTCTGTACGCATGGTGGCAGTCGTTTCTCCGGGGCAATCAAGACTATCCGTGAACTGGAAAAAGGGGCAACGGTGCTTGACGGGTATGCCGTTTCCCGTGACCGTGTGGCTGATTCAAAAGACGGAATCCTGAAGTGGCTGGAGAAGATCGGGATGAAGAAATAATCTTTATCTTTCTAAAGTATAAAAAGAGATAGCGATTTTATTTAGTCGTTATCTCTTTTCTGTTATATTGGGGATCATAAACAAGTCAAGTGACGATTTAGAAATGAGTATGTTATTCAATGATTAAAATAGTTATTGATGAAATCTGTCGTTTTTCGTTAAAATGTTTATCTTTGGGGGACTGTTAAAAATAAATCACTTACTATAAAGAAACAATGGAGCAGGAAAACAAACAATTGAATTCACTCCCGGATAATGCGTACCGGGAACTCGCCCCCGGCGAGGAGTACAAGCCGATGATGCCGGCGAACACGAAACCCAAGGAGGTTACGCCGTATTCGGTAACATTCGGTATTATCATGGCGATCATCTTTTCCGCGGCGGCGGCTTACCTGGGTTTGAAAGTAGGACAGGTGTTCGAGGCTGCTATCCCGATCGCTATTATTGCCGTCGGCGTGGGCAATATGCTGGGGAAGAAAAATATGTTGGGACAGAACGTGATTATCCAGTCTATCGGGGCTAGTTCCGGGGTGATCGTGGCCGGGGCAATTTTTACGCTTCCGGCTCTTTATATTTTAGGACTGGAGGCTCAATTCTACCAGATATTCCTTTCCTCTTTGTTCGGAGGTATTTTGGGTATCTTGTTGTTGATCCCTTTCCGGAAGTATTTCGTGAAGGATATGCACGGTAAATACCCCTTCCCGGAGGCCACGGCAACGACGGAAGTGCTGGTATCCGGTGAGAAGAAAGGTAACCAGGCGAAATTATTGGCCGTGAGCGGTCTGATCGGAGGATTGTATGATTTCTGCGTGAGTACTTTCGGTTGGTGGGCGGAAGGAATCTCTACCCGTATCATGGGTTGGGGTGAAATGCTTGCCGATAAGGTGAAAGTGGTATTTAAGATTAACACGGGTGCGGCTGTACTCGGTTTAGGATATATTATCGGGTTGAAATACGCGGCGATTATTTGTGCCGGTTCGTTCACGGTGTGGTTCGTGTTGATACCCTTTATCAGTCACTTTGCCGATGGGCAGACGTTGGCTGTCGGAGAGGGAATCTCTATACTTTTGAGGGATATGACCCCGGAACAGATTTTCTCTAATTATGCTCGTCACATCGGTATTGGCGGTATCGCCATGGCCGGGGTTATCGGTATTATCCGTTCTTCTGGGATTATTAAACAAGCGTTGGGATTGGCTGTCAGTGAACTGGGTGGTAAGAAAAACGTGGAAAGAAACGTGGAGCGCACGCAACGGGATATCTCAATGAAATTTATTCTTTCGGGAATTATTTCCGTGTTGATCGCTACTTTCGTGTTTTTCCAATTCGGCGTGTTAGGAAACTTGACGCACACGATTATCGCTACTTTGATCGTGTTTATCATTTCGTTTTTGTTTACGACGGTTGCGGCTAACGCTATTGCTATCGTGGGTTCGAACCCGGTATCAGGTATGACGTTGATGACCTTGATCTTGAGTTCGTTGGTGTTAGTGAGTGCCGGGTTGAGCGGGACAAGCGGTATGATGGCGGCCATGATTATCGGTGGTGTGGTTTGTACGGCGTTGTCTATGGCCGGAGGTTTTATTACTGACTTGAAAATCGGTTATTGGTTGGGAACGACTCCTGCTAAACAGGAAGGTTGGAAGTTCTTGGGTACGGCTGTTTCTGCTGCCACGATTGCCGGGGTGATGATGGTGTTGAACCAGACTTACGGTTTCGTTGGAGAAAATGCGCTGGTGGCCCCGCAGGCAAACGCTATGGCTGCGGTGATCAAGCCGTTGATGGAAGGTGGAGCAACACCTTGGTTGTTATACTTTGCCGGGGCGGCCTTGGCATTGATTCTGACGATGATCGGGGTTCCGGCCTTGGCGTTCGCTCTGGGTATGTTTATTCCCTTGGATTTGAACACCCCGTTGTTGATCGGAGGTTTGGTTAGCTGGTATGTAGGAACTCGTAGTAAAGATGAGAACGTGAATAAGGCTCGTCGCGAACGCGGTACGTTGATCGCTTCCGGGTTTATTGCCGGTGGTGCTTTGATGGGTGTAATCAGCGCGATACTGAAATATTGCGGTGCCGATTGGTTTATGACTTGGAGTGGTGCAGAGATATTGGCTGTCGTGATGTATATCCTGATCATCCTTTATTTTATTTACGACTCGATGAAGGCTAAGAATATTGAGTGATTTCGTGATTGATGATTCAGAGATTAATGAATCTAATAGTTGTATCACTGAATCATTGAATCGGAAATCACAGAATCATGAAATCATAAATCTAAAATATAATAAAGATGGATTTGAAAGATCGTTTTTTGAAATACGTGAGTTTCGACACGCAGAGTGACGAGATGAGCGAGACTTTCCCGTCCACGGAAAAGCAAAAGGTGTTGTTAAAATATCTGGTTGAGGAGATGAAATCTCTAGGGTTGACCGAGGTGGAAATGGATGAGCATAGTTATGCTATGGGAACCATTCCGGCTACACCCGGTTACGAGAATCGTCCGGTGATCGGTTTCATTTCTCACGTGGACACGAGCCCGGATATGAGTGGGGCGAATATCAAACCGCAAATTATCGAGAATTATGACGGGATGGATATCCGTTTGAACGAGAACCTGATGATGACGGTGAAGGATTTCCCGGAATTGACCGCTTTCAAGGGACACACGTTGATTACCACGGACGGGACTACTTTGTTGGGGGCTGATGATAAGGCCGGTGTTGCCGAGATCATGACAGCTGCCGAGTATTTGATGACTCACCCGGAGATCAAGCACGGGAAGATTCGCATCGGGTTCACGCCGGACGAGGAAGTCGGTCGTGGGGTGGATTATTTCAACGTGGAGAAATTCGGGGCCAAGTTTGCTTACACGATAGACGGCGGTTTCGAGGGAGAATTGGAGTTCGAGAATTTCAACGCTGCCAGTGCTAAGGTGACTATTCAGGGACGTAACGTGCATCCGGGATATGCCAAGGATAAGATGATTAACGCTTTGCAGGTGGCTGCTGACGTGAATAGCTTGTTGCCCGCTTGGGAACGTCCGGAACATACTGACGGCTATGAGGGTTTCTATCATCTGGTAGGTTTGAGCGGTTCGGTGGAGAACGCGGAGATCAGTTATATTATCCGAGATCATAATCGGGAGAAGTTCGAGGCCAAGAAACAATTCATGACAAAGGTGGTAGAGCTTTTGACCGAGAAATATGGCGAGGGTGTGTTAACCCTGACCTTGAAGGATCAGTATTATAACATGCGTGAGATGGTGGAACCGCATCCGGAAGTGATCGACAAGGCTTTCAAGGCCATGCAACAAGCCGGGGTAACCCCGATCGTTCGCCCGATTCGCGGGGGAACCGATGGTGCCCGTCTTTCATACATGGGATTGCCTTGCCCGAACTTGTTCACGGGCGGTATGAATTTCCACGGTAAATTCGAGTATTGTTCTTTGGACACGATGAAACGTGCAGAGCAGACCATTTTGAACCTGATTCAACTTTGGGCAGAATAATTTTTTAGATACCGGAAAAGCACCTAGGGACAATTGTCGTCTAGGTGCTTTTTTGTAAAAAGATAGGAATATGAATAAATGGGGTATTTTGTTTATCTTGTTATGTGTTGTGTGGGCATGTGATAAGAAAGAGGAGGATAAACCTTCGGAACCGAGATACGTGGTATTGACACAGGTCTCCCGACATTTCAATATGTTAGGTAACGGTTCGACTGAAATGAAAGAGTATAAAGAGGTATATTCGTATAATTCTTATGGATACGAGAATGGTTGTGCTTTTTACGAGGACGGGGTGAAGGTGGAAGAACGTGGGAATTATCGGCATGACGAACTGGGACGAGTTGTGTATTGGGAAACAGCATTAACCGATGGTACGAAGGGATTCTTTTGGGATTATTCTTATACTCCTTCCGGGAAATTGTCGGTAGAACGTAAAGTTTATTTCACGATAGAAGAGGGTGGTATGGAGAAAGAGCCGTTGATTTACAAGACGGAATATAGCTACAACGGGCAGGATTTGGAGAATTGTGTTTTTGCCTATATGAATGACGAGTTGAATTATAAACGTGATAATTATCAATATAATGTTGCCGGGCAGTTGTTAGCTTTTGATGAATTTGACAAGAATGGAAATTTAAGGGCTACTTATCGTGACACTTATGATCCGTCGGGTCGGCTTTTAAAAAGTGAAATTGTGATGAAAATTATTGAATGGAGTTCCGTGTATGAATATACTTATGATTCTTCCGGAAGAGTTGCTTCCATGAAGACTTATTCTAATGGAAAATATGACGGGGAAACTAAAGATTACCGTTATGATGAAGCCGGAAATAAGTTGTCTTCGAAAGCCTATGATGCTGCGGGAAATTTGATGTCGGAGTTTGAGTACACGTACCAGAAATTTGAATAGAAAAGATATTAATGATAAATAACACACCTGTAGCGGGACAAGCTACACTTTTTCCTTTCACTCCCCCGAAGCATTCGGATGATTTGTGTATTCCGGTTCAGACGTGGGAGTTTTTGTGCCACACGTTGTATTTGAAGCGGTATCCTTTTTTGCTCGGTCCAAAGGGATGCGGGAAGTCGTCGATTGCCAAGGAGTTGGCAGATGCGATGGGGATGGAGTATTTTGCTTTTGATATGGGACAGGCGTTCAAGCCGAAGAAGATGTTCGTGGGCGGTTTGATTATCGGGGATGACGGGAAGACGAAGGCCGTACGTTCGGAGTTCTTCAAGGCTTTCGTGTCGACGAAGCCGACATTGATCTTCCTGGACGAGTTGACCCGTACGCCTATGGTGGCGGCGAATTTCCTGATGACGATACTGGATCGGCAACAGTCTTATATTTACGATGAGGATTCCGGGAAACGTTATAATAAGGGTGCGAACGTGCTTTTCGTGGCGGCGGGAAACGTGGGTTTTGCTTACGTGTCGACGCAACGTTTGGATACGGCTTTTGAAGATCGGTTTATCAAGGTTCGGTTGAATTACCTGACAGCGGCAGAGGAGGCGGCCCTGATCCGGGCTCGTTTCCCAAAGGTGACGCGAGATGCGGCTATACAGTTGGCAAAGGTAGCTGAAGTTTTGCGTTTGGCCGAGCAGAAAGAGACCTTGTCTGTTTCGCTTTCTACCCGTCAGGTACTGGATGCGGCGGCTTATATCCCGTTAGGATACATGTTGGGCGAGGTGATCGAGCGGGTGATCCTCACGAATTACGTGATCACGGGAGAGGAGACGGTGGCTCGTTCGTTGATACAGACACTTTGAAAGCACGATCATGGATTTTCGACGAATAGAAGAGATATACGAAGAGCAGTTTATAGACCGGGATTGGTGGGGGAATTTCCCGACGGCTCGGAATTTGCTGGATCGGGATTTGGGGACGACGGATTTGTTGAAATTGATCCCGGTGTGCGCGAAGATTGCTTTTCACGTGACGGGGGAAATTCCCAAATTGGTACTTTCAAATAAAGTGCCCAGTTTGTCGATGAATCCCAAGTATATAGCTTTAAACTTGAAGTTGTTGCGTTTGGGGGTGTCGGATGAGACAAGGGTGTTCGTTTTCTTCGGTTATTTCGTACACGAGTTGGGACATTTGATTTATACCGGGAAAGAGGTGGCGGAATTGACCGAAGAGGAGTTACGGTATACCCCGATGCACTATGATATGATCCATTTTATCGAGGATCGACGGGTGGAGTCCAAGTTGGTGCGGGATTTTCCCGGTTACCACTATTACCTGTACGCGGCTCGTAAAATGGGGCTGGCGATGGGATTGAATGCCGTGGAGAATTACATGGGATTTTATGGCGGGCAAAGCGAGGATGGGATACACCGGGGTGTTGACGGTTCGGAGGCTTTGTATGATTATATCTGTTCCAAGATATTGTATCCTAATCTGTTGGATGAAAGTAGTTATATGCGGGAGGTGTTGTCTTTTCCGGGGAATGACGGGAAGGTGCGACAGGTAAATGCTATATTGAAGTCGATCAAGGATTACGCGGAGCTGACTTACAAGGAGGTTGTTTGGTATGCTGCTTTGTTGACGGAATTATTCGTGCAAAAAGAGTATTGTCCGGATAATTTCTTTTTGCAGGAAATGAAGAAAGCGATGAAGGGGATCGAGGATTTCAAGGCGGACCGACAGATAAAAATGGCCGAGTCGGTTATCCGGGATTTACGGAAGACGTTGAACACGGAACCGGTTTATTCCCCCCAGTTGTACGTGAGCTCGGAACGTTCCAAGTTGGAATGGAAGGGGACGTTGGGCGTCTGTGACCGGATTGAGGAGTTCGAGGCGGATGTGGCCGAGATTTCCGATGATTTGTTGAACCGGGCAAAGGAGTTGGCTGCCAAGATACAGTTGAGTCTGGCGATGTTTTCGGGAAAGATGGATCGGACTCGGGTGATTTACGAGCAGGATTCCGGGGAACTGGATGAGGATGAGTTGTACCAGTCCCGCTATAACCGGAATATATTCTTCGAGGAGGTGACGGCTCCTTCGGCGATATTGGAGGTCGTGATACTTCTGGACCTTTCGGGTTCCATGTGTACGGGGGATAAGATTCCCACGCAGATCGTGATCTCGTCGGCACTGGCGTTAGCTTTTAATAAATACCCGAACGTGGTGTATTATTCGATCTACGGGCATCGGTGCGGGGACGAGGGAATCGAGGTGATTCGCTTTCATGAACGGGGAGAGAAATTGCAGTTAGGGAAATTGTTTTCCCAACAAGCGTTGAATGCCAATGCGGACGGGTATGCCATGCTGTACTGTTTCGATAAGTTTAAGTCAGACGCCAAGAACAAGTTGTTTTTTATGATTTCCGACGGGGCTCCTTCGGCCACGGGATACGACGGGGAAGATGCTCGGGAACACGTGTGGGAAGTCGTGCGGGAAGGGAAAAAGAGAGGAATAGAAGTCTTGTCCGTCGGGATTGATAATTTTGATCAGGCGGATATGTACGAGGAGTTTATCCCGTATTCCGGACCTGAAATCACGACCAAAATCTCCCAGTGGATTCGTAAGAAATTCATGTCGCTGGCGGATGATAATTCGTTTTAAAATCAAAAACAGCACCGTTTCCGATGCTGTTTTTGATTTTTATAACCCCAGTTTCTTGCGTATTGCTTTGGGGATGGCGTCTTTGTGAACCAGGATAGCCACGGTTTGCAGGCGGCAGAAAGGTTCGGACATGTAGAGGTAACCGCCGAACGGGTTACGATCTTCTCCCCATGAATTCTTGGTTTTATAGTATATTGTTCCGTTCTGGTCTTTCAACATTCCGGTAATGTGCATCAAGTGATCGTCTGTTGTTTGACGGTTGTTGAAGGTGAATTGACGTTTGGCATCGTCCACTTTCATTTCCGGGATGGGAGATTCGAAGGATTGCATTTTGCGTTCCCTGTCTTTTTGGCTAAGGGTGGTCCACTTGTCGATTTCGGCATTAATCATTTCTTCCGGGTTGTTTGTCGGGAGAATAGCCAGACCGTTCGGGTGGCTGAATCCGCTATGGCTTACATCCCCGTCCCAGCACACGGAATAACCGTTTTTGAGGGCGTTGTTCATGACTTCCATAAGCTCGTCTATCGGGAGATTGTAATAGCGGGCATGCATCCAGTTGTCGGGAATGGTAAGTTCCACTTCTTCGTAGAAAGGATACATCTGATACGAGGTAAGTTCCACGTAATCATCCAAGTTCAGATCCAGGGATTGAGCGAATGTTTGCGGGGTATATTCTTTTCCCTCGTAAGTGAACGTTTCCGGAGCATCACCGAGATAAGCCTCGATGTATCTCATGAAACCTTTCGTCCACACGGGAGTAATTTGTCTGTTCGGGTTCTTGTTTACTGCGTCGAGGATACCTTGCAGGGCAGCCACCATTTCTGAATGAATGTGGAAATCCCGTCCGTATTGCAATCCGGTGTACACGTTTTCGGGCACGATACCATATTTCTTTATCATGGCCAGCACGTCATGGGCCTGTCCGCCTTCACTGAAATTGGTCTTCCCGTGGAATTGGATGTAACGTAATCCTTTTTCGTAATAAGCATTTTTCGCCACGAACAGTTCGGCCAGATCATACACGGGTTTCCCTTTGCGTAGGAGTTCCGTTTCAAGGAACGAGATTGCCGCGTAATCCCAGCATGTACCCACGCTTTGCTGGTTCTTGACTGGGGTTGTTTTCAAATCGGCTACCGTGGTAAAATTGTAACCGGAACGGGGGCCTCCCTTTTGGGCGAATAAGGTCGTGCTGATTGCCGAGAGCAAAATCACGACGCATAGCGATAAATTTCTAATCATATCTGAGTTATTTTTAGTATTTTTACGTTGGCGACGAAGGTAATCAAAATAATCTATATCTTTACCTTGTTTTTGTGAGCGAGGAAAAAATACATTTAAATATAAATCATTTATTCATGAAAAAGAGTGTTATATTACTTTTGAGTGTCACCGTTTTGGCGACATCTTGCAAGGAAAGTGCAAAACAGCCGGGAAACCCGCTGATGCAGAAATTTGAAACTCCGTTTCAGACACCTCCTTTTGATAAGATCAAGCTGGCTGATTATAAGCCGGCTTTCGAGGAAGGAATGAAACAACACAAGGCCGAGATCGAGGCTATCGTGAACAACCCGGAAGAACCGACTTTCGAGAACACGATCGTCGCTCTTGACAAGTCCGGGGAGTTGTTGAATCAGGCTTCGTCGATTTTCTTCAATTTGTATGCTGCCATGACGAACGAGGAAATGCAACAATTGGCCATGGAGCTTAGTCCTGCGGTTACGGCTCACGGGGATGAGATCAACATGAATCCGAAATTATTTGCTCGGATCAAGACGTTGTATGACAAACGGGAAACGCTAGGATTGGATTCGTTGGCCTTGCGCACGTTAGAATTGTATTATGATGATTTCGTGCGGGGTGGTGCTAATCTGAACGAGGCTGACAAGGCTAAAATGATGCAGCTCAATGGTGAACTGGCCAAGTTGAGTTTGCAGTTCGGGGACAATCTTTTGAAGGAGACGAATGCTTTTACGCTGGTGGTAGATAACGAGAACGATTTGGTCGGACTTCCGGAAACCGCTATTGCCGCTGCTGCTGCCGAGGCCAAGAACCGGGGTATGGAAGGTAAATGGGTATTCACGGTTCAGAAACCGAGCATGCTTCCGTTCCTTACCTATGCCAAGAATCGGGATTTGCGTGAAAAGTTGTACAAGGGATACTACATGCGGGGAAATAATAACAATGCTAATGATAACAAGGCGGTATTGGCTAAAATGGTGAATTTGAGAACCGAGAAGGCGAAGTTGTTAGGTTTCGACACCTATGCCGATTACGTGATTGACGTGAACATGGCGAAGACCCCGAAAGAGGTTTATGATTTCTTGGGACGGGTGTGGACTCCCGCTTTGAAGGTTGCCAAACAAGAGTTAGCAGAAATGCAGGCGATTGCTAATAAAGAAGGGTTGAAAGCCAAGTTGGAAAGTTGGGATTGGTGGTATTATGCCGAGAAATTGCGGAAACAGAAATACGATTTGGATGAATCGGAAATGGCTCCTTACTTGAAGTTGGAGAATGTACGGGACGGGATGTTCCAGGTTGCCAATAAGTTGTATGGGATTACTTTGGAAAAGAGAACCGATATTCCCTTGTACCAATCGGAGGTTGAAACTTACGAGGTGAAGGATGTTGACGGTTCTTCTTTGGGGATTTTGTACTTGGATTATTTCACTCGCGCCAGCAAATCGGCAGGAGCTTGGATGACTGAATTCCGTCATTACACGAAAGTGGACGGGAAGGAGGAGATGCCACTAGTATCCGTGGTGTACAATTTCTCCCCGGCCGTGGGCGATGCTCCCGTGTTGTTGAGTTGGGATGACACGGAAACCATGTTCCATGAATTCGGACATGCCCTACACGGGTTCTTTATCCGGGGGGATTACAAGCGGATTGCCGGGACTATTCCTCAGGATATGATCGAATTGCCCTCGCAGGTAATGGAAAACTGGGCGAGTGAACCTGAAGTATTGAAAATGTATGCTAAACATTACCAGACGGGTGAACCGATGCCGGATGTCTTGATTCAGAAGATACAGGAGAGCGGTCATTTTAACCAGGGGTTTGCAACCGTGGAATATATCGCGGCTTCTTTGCTGGATATGGATTGGTATTCCCAGTCAGAGGTAAAAGATTTTGATGTAAACGCTTTCGAGAAAGCTTCCATGGATAAATACGGTTTGATCAAGGAGATTTTACCGCGTTATCGTTCCACGTATTTCTCTCATATATTTGATGGGGGATATTGTGCCGGGTACTACGTGTATCTTTGGGCAGAGGTCTTGGATGCGGATGCGTTCCAGGCATTCAAGTCTTCCGGGGATATCTATAATAAAGATTTGGCGGCTAAATTTAGAAAGTATGTTTTGTCGGAAGGAGGGTATGATGATCCGATGAAGCAATACATTAAATTCCGTGGGCAGCATCCGACGGAAGATCCTTTGTTGATGAAGAGAGGGTTGAAATAATTTTTATAGATGAGGGCGTGTCAAAAGTGTTTTTCTGTAACTCCCTCCCGGCTTCGCCGTGTTACCTCTATAAATAGAGGGAGAGCTAAGTTGCTCTCTGTCTTTGACTAGAGGTACCAGCTTTTCTGCTGGTTACGAGGCCGCTGAAAAAGTCAGTTTTGAGAGAACCAACTACCCCTTCCGGCTCCCCCTTACACAGGGGGAGAGTTGATTACCAAGCGGTTTCCCCGCCTGTGTAAGGAGGGGGCCAGGGGTGGTAGTTCAAGGTTATGGGACTTTTTCAGCGGTCTCGTAATTAGTGGAGAAGTTGGCAGCGGAGTTGACACTGGAGTTTTTAGAAAAGAAAACGGACTTTTGACATGTCCTCATTTATTTGTTTAAGTGGGTTTGTATGAGAAGTTTGGGTGTATGTGGACTTATTGTTTGTGTGATCCTGTTGTTCGGGAAAACGCTTTATTCTTCTGAAAAGTATGCGGGAAAGGCTGTTTATCTGATAGATTCGGTAGACGGGCAACCGGAAAGAATTGTCGTGGAAGGTGTTGTTTATGACACGGAAGGGGAGACGATGGTCGGGGTCAATATTCTTGAACGAGGGACGACTAATGGGGTAATCACGGATCGGGACGGAAGATTCTCGATACGGGTGAATCCGAAAGGAACATTACTCGTCTCTTTTGTCGGCTATAAAACAAAATTTGTCTCTTATGACGGGAGGGATAAGCTTCAAATCATTTTGGAGCAGGAGTACGTGTTATTGGATGACGTGATCGTGACGGCGTTGGGAATCCGTAAACAGGAAACCTCGTTGGCGTATGCTACGGCTCGGGTAAACAAGGATGAACTGGTGCGGGTGAAGGACCCGAACATGATCGTGGCACTGATGGGAAAGATTGCGGGGATGCAGGTAAACAAGAGTGCTTCGGGAATAGGCGGTTCCGCGAAAGTGATCATGCGGGGTAATCGTTCGGTTGCCGGGAACAATCAGCCATTGTACGTGATTGACGGCGTGCCGATGTTGAATGAAAGCAGTGAACAGCCCAACACGGCTATCGGGGGTACGGCCGATGCCGGAAACCGGGATGCGGGGGATGGTATTTCTAATTTGAACCCGGAAGATATCGAGAGTATCAGCATACTAAAAGGGGCTCCGGCTGCCGCTCTTTACGGGACGCAGGCGGCTAACGGGGTGATATTGATTACCACGAAACGAGGACTTGCCGGAAAACAGGAAGTGGTGTTCTCTTCCAACCTGACGTTTGATAAGGCGATGTGTTTGCCTGAATTGCAAAATCATTACGGGGAAAGTGATGTCGTCGAGAGCTGGGGCGAACGGGAAGATATACGCGGGAGTAATCCGATTACCTCTTTTTTCAAGACAGGAGTGATGGCAATTAATACTTTGGCGCTGACTACCGGAAATGAGCGGGTGCAGACCTATTTCTCTTACGGGAACACGACCGGAAAAGGAATTCTGGAGACACATCGTTTGACACGACATAATATAAACCTTCGGGAAACGGCGAGTTTCTTCGAGGGACGCCTGAACGTGGACGGGAACGTGAACCTGTTGAGTCAGGTGACAAAAAATAGTCCTGTGCCGGGTGGTTTTTACATGAATCCATTGGTGGGGTTGTATCGTTTTCCCCGGGGGAAGGATATTTCCGAGTACAAGGAACATTTTGAGGTGCGGGATGAGACACGTCATCTTGACGTGCAGAACTGGCATGCCCCAACCGAGGATTTCGAGCAAAATCCTTACTGGATACTCAATCGAATCACGAGTCGGGCCAAGCGTGTTCGGGCGATTGTTTCCGTGGGGCTGAACCTGAGGATCACGGAGGATCTCGCTGTGCAGGCACGGGGGAGCATGGATTACGTGACTGATAAATTCCGTCAGAAATTTTATGCCTCCACGGCTCCCGCTCTTGCCGGGAGTAATGGCCGGTATATCGAATCGGATTACGAGCAGGAGTTGACTTACGGGGACGTGATCGGTACGTATAAGAAAAAATGGAATGATTTCTCGTTGAATGTTTCTTTGGGGGCCAGCATAAACAATAACAAGGTAAACGAATTGAGGTATGATTCGAAAACAGCGTCGTTGAAATACGCGAACGTGTTTAATATTGCCAACATCAACATGACGACATCGGCGTACATCACGCAGCGAATTGATGCTACTCGTCAGATACAGTCCGTGTTCGGCACGGCTCAGTTCGGGTTCCGGAAATTCCTGTTTCTGGATGTTTCGGCCCGGAATGACTGGAGTTCGACGTTGGCTTTCACCTCGCATGAATCAACTGGTTTTTTCTATCCCTCTTTCGGGGTATCCCTGTTGATAGATCAGTTGTTTAAACTGCCGGGGTGGGTAAACTTCGGGAAATTGCGTGGTGCGTGGAGTAAAGTCGGGAATGATATCCCGTTGTACATCACCAACCCGGTGGCACACGTGTTGGCCGGGGGTGGAATACAGGCCTCCGACGCGGCTCCTTTCGAGGAAATGCAACCCGAAGTAAACCGGTCTTTGGAGTTCGGCACGGAATGGAAATGCTTGAATAATCGTTTGCATTTGGATTTTACTTATTATCGAACGTGTACCCGTAATCAGTTTTTTAAATTAGCGGCCGAGGATGGGGACGAGTATGCTTATCGTTACGTGAATGCCGGGAATATCCGGAACGAGGGAGTCGAACTTCTTGTGGAAGGTGAACCGGTCGTGGCTTCGGGTTTTACGTGGAAAACAGGTGTAAATTACGCTTTTAACAAAAACAAGGTGATCCGTTTGCATAAAGAATTGCCGGTATTTCAATACGGGCCTTACGGGTTCTCTTCCAGTTATGCCATGAAGTTGAAAGAGGGAGGCGCTTTCGGGGATATATACGGGAAGGCTTTCAAGCGGGACGAGAAGGGTAACATCTTGTACGAGACGGAAGGAGATCGGGAAGGGCTCCCCGTGGTGGAAGGTGACGGGAACACGATAAAGGTAGGGAATGCCAATCCGAAATTCACGTTAAGTTGGTTGAATACTTTCTCGTACAAGGGCTTCGTGTTGAATTTCTTGATAGACGGGCGTGTCGGGGGAAAAGTGCTTTCCCAGACACAGGCAGATATGGATATGTTCGGGGTTACTAGGGTGACGGGGAAAGCTAGGGATCGGGGATACGTGATGTTGGAAGGGCGTAAGATCACGAACGTGAAAGGATTCTATAAATCAATCGTGGGTGGACGTGCGGGAGTGACGGAGTATTATATGTATGACGCGACGAATTTCCGGTTGCGGGAACTCTCGCTGGCTTATACCTTGCCGAAACGGTGGATGGAGAAGACGCGGGTGTTTAAAGAAGTTCAATTGGCTTTTGTTGCCCGTAACTTGTTCTTTATCTATAAAAATGCGCCTTTTGACCCGGATCTGATTCTTTCCACGGGCAATGATAACCAGGCAATAGATTCCTACGGAATGCCGACCACGAGGACGACAGGATTTAATTTACGGGTAACATTTTAACCGGATTGGGAGATGAGAAAAAAGTTGCTGATATATGTTGTAGCTTGGTTCGGGTTGATCGCTTGTACCGGGCATTTTAAGGATCTGAATACCGACAAGACCGGGATCACGAACGAGGATATGCAAATTGACTTGAATCATTTGGGGATACCTCTGAATGTTATTCAGCAGGGGATATATTTCAATTATGATTTCGGGAAAGGGAAGAACTGGCCTTATCAATTGATGCAAAATCTGAGTGCCGATATGTTTTGCGGGTACATGCACGATTACAAACCGTTGAACGGGGGAACGCACAACTCGGATTATAATTTGCAGGACGGGTGGAATGCTACTTTGTGGGAGAATACGTATGCCTATATCATGCCGCAGATCAAACGGTTGGAGGATTCGACAAGAATAAAATATCCTTCCGTGTATGCCGTTACCCAAATACTGAAAGTAGAAATCATGCATCGGGTATCCGATTATTACGGGCCTGTTATTTACAAGAATTTCGGGAACGAGCGGGCCCTTTACGAACCGGATACGCAGGAGGACGTTTACCAGTTCTTTTTGAATGACCTGAAGGATGCCGTGGATGTCCTGCGAGAATATGCCGCGGATACCGACGAGGAGCCCGAATTTTCGAAGTTTGATATATTGCTTGACGGGACCGCGCTATCGTGGATTAAATTCGCCAATTCCTTGCGTCTTCGTTTGGCGGTACGTGTGGCAATGGCTGATCCGGAGAAAGCACGCCGGGAGTTCGTCGCCGCGTTGACTGACGAACATGGCGTGCTGGAAGAGCCTTTCGAGTTGGTGAAAGTCTCCACGGAAAACGGCTACACGAACCCGCTGGGTGAAATTAACCGGGTGTGGGGCGAAGCGTATATGAACGCTTCCATGGAATCTATATTGAACGGGTATGATGATCCCCGGCGGAATGTGTTCTTCGAGCCTTGTCCGGATGATGTTTTGTTTGCCGATGGGGTGGGACATGATTCGGTTCGGGTAGCTTTGAAAGGACAGTACCGGGGAATCCGTCAGGGAACGATGTTTGCCCACACGTTCTATTCTGCTCTTTCCCGCGTGTATGTTAACACGAACACGGATGCCATTTTGATGACCGCCGCGGAAGTCTGGTTCCTGCGGGCGGAGGCTGCTTTACGGGGATGGACTTCGGAAACCGCCGGGATTTGTTATGAACGGGGGGTGAAATGTTCTTTCTCGCAATGGCAGGTCCCGGACGCGGAGGAGTATTTGCAAGGTGATCGTCTTGCGGCCGATTTCACGGATGCTTTCACGCCGGAGAATAACATCAAGGCTCGTTGTCTCGTTTCACCCCGTTGGGACGAGAGCGCGTCGAATGAAATTAAGTTGGAAAAAATCATTACTCAAAAATGGTTGGCCATATTCCCGGAAGGATGCGAAGCTTGGGCCGAGCAGCGTCGTACGGGCTACCCCAGGCTTTTCCCGGTGAAGTATAATAATAGTCGTAACGGGTGTGTCGACACGGAAATCATGATCCGGCGTTTGAATTTCCCGGCTTCGCTGCTTGATTCGGGGATGAAACAGTACGAGATGCTCGTGGATGCCCTCGGTGGCACGGATGACGCGGGAACTCGTTTGTGGTGGGATGCCGGAAAAAACTTTTGAACAGGAACTTATCATATACTTTAAAAATTTGGTTGAAAATATTGAAACCTTATCATCTTCTTTTCGTTTCTATAGGTGTTTAAAACGAAATAAAATAAACCACTAAATACTTATAGTTATGATGAAAGGAAATATCGGTTTAGATGCTGCAATGATTAAATCCAGCAAAACCATTTTGAATAACCTGTTAGCAGATCACTTTGTTTTACTTGCTAAAACCTGGAATTACCACTGGAATATGAAAGGCCCGAGCTTCAGATCTTATCACACTTTTCTGGAAGATCTTTACAATGGCCTGATTGAAGACATCGACAGCATAGCCGAGCGTGTTCGTGATTTGGACGAACGTCCTATCGGTTCCTTGAAAGGATGCTTGGAACACAATCGCATTAAAGAACACGATGATGAAAAACCGCTTCCCGATGCAAAGGGTATGTTGGCTGCTTTGTTAGACGACAACGCCGAGGTGATTCGTCAGATTCGTACGGATTTGGAAACCATGGATAAAGAAGGATCAAAGGACTTCGGAACATCCAATTTCTTGGAAGACATGATCGAGAAGAAGGAAAAAGTTACTTGGATGATCCGGGCCCATTTGGAATAGGGATAGATTTTTTTGTTATTAGTGAATGAAGGGAGACTTTCGTGCGGTCAGTAGAAATACAACCGGGACGGAAGTCTTTCTCATTTTATAGCTATAAAATACCATTTCGTTTTAGAATATCTTGTAATTCTTTATTCGAAATATTGTCCTGTTCAGATTTGTCGTAGATAAAATGTAATCCGATTTGTTTTTCTGTTTGAGAAAGGGTTATAATAACAGTTATAACTCTTGCACCTCCGCTTTTACCTTTCCTCTTGGATTTTATGGCCATGCGAACTTTATGGATTCCATGCCCTAAATCTACACCCGTTTCGGGGGCTTTGAGAAGTTCCCTCGCGAGTTCGGTTATATCCTGTTTTAATGATTTGTATCGTTTGGCTAGTCTTTTGGCTTCCCGATCAAAAATAGGGTATGTTTTGAGACTATAATTCATTAAGCAAGTCTTCTAAAGGTTTCCCTTCTAATTTTCCTTCTTGAGCTTGTTTCATTTCCTTACAGGCTTCATCAAAATCGGCTAATATTTCAGCTTTAGTTCGGTAGGGAACCCTTTCTTCTGCAACAATATCTATATTTTTTTCTTCTTGATGTAGCAATTTTTTTATTTTTTCTAGGATATTGATATCATTCACGTCAAGAATTCGACGGATTAATTCGTTTTTTTCAGCTTCTAATGTCATTGCTGCCATATCCTGTTCTCCTTTCATATAAATGTCTAGTTTATGCAAAGGTAAGGAAGTTTTATAGATTATCCAATTTATTCTGTAAGGGATATCGTCATGTACTATCTCGATGTTTTTGTATCTTCGTGGCACGTAATTTTAGCAACATGAACGATAAACAGATTAGCGATGTCCTGATTCATTGGTACGAGGCGAACAGGAGGGATTTACCTTGGCGTGATACTACCGACCCTTATCTGATATGGATTTCGGAGATTATTCTCCAGCAGACGCGGGTTGTGCAGGGATTGGATTATTTTTATCGCTTTACACGCCGTTTCCCGGACGTGCGTTCTTTGGCGGAAGCGGATGAGGACGAGGTGATGAAATATTGGCAGGGATTGGGATATTACAGCCGGGCTCGTAACTTGCATGCTGCGGCACGACAAATCATGGACCAATTCGGGGGCGTGTTTCCCCGGACGAGAGAAGAGGTGTTGTCCTTGAAAGGGATCGGGGATTACACGGCTGCTGCAATATGTTCTTTTGCTTATCGTCAGCCTTACGCCACGGTGGATGGGAATGTCTATCGGGTGTTAGCCCGACTTTTCAATATTGATCTGCCGATTGACGGCGGGGAGGGAAAGAAGTATTTCACCGAACTGGCTCAATCCTTGTTGGATTCTCGTCGTCCTGATCTTTTTAACCAGGCGATGATGGAGTTCGGTGCGCTGCAATGCGTTCCGAAATCACCGGATTGCGTTCGTTGCCCTTTGAACGATAAATGCCGGGCGCTTGCATCCGGTCAGGTGGAACGGCTTCCGGTGAAAGCGGGTAAAACGGTAGTGAAACCCCGTTATTTTAATTACCTGCACGTTCACGCCCGGGGAGAAACGTTGTTATCGAAACGCACGGGAAATGATATCTGGCGGAACCTGTATGAATTTCCGTTGATAGAAACGGGGCGTCCCCTGACTTTCGGGGAATTGCAACAAACGGAAGAGTTTCAGCATTTATTTCACGAGATAGAGGACGTGGAAGTTATCCGGGAGGTCGTGGCGAAAAAGCATGTCTTGTCTCATCGGGTGATTTATGCCGTTTTTTACGAAATCCGGGTAGACGTTTTCTCCCCGGAAATGGAGAAATATTTGAGGGTAAAAGATGCGAACGTGGAGGATTACGCTGTCTCTCGTCTCGTGCAGTCCTACTTGGAGACGAGAGAAAGTTTACTTTTTTAATTAGTAATAATCTAAAAAAAAGCATATATTTGTCTTCATGCGAATGGATGACCAGCAAATTATAGACGCGTTTGTTAAAAACCGACGGGACGGGATTCGGGCGTTGTTTGAGCGCTATTATCGGCCGCTAGTGATTTATGCCAGCAATTTAATTCATGACGACACGATGGCCGAGGATCTCGTGCAGGAGTTTTTCGTGCGGTTATGGGAGGATAATTACTTGGAACACGTGACGGATAAAGCTTTGAGCTCGTATCTTTTTTCTTCCGTTCGCAATAGCTGTTACACTTACGGCCACAAAAGGGATGTCTTGCGGAAAAGAGTGGATTATACCGGTCTTGAAATCGAGGAAAAAATGGCGGCCTCGATCAGTCAGGAAATTGTCGAACGTGTAACACAGGCTATCCAACGGATGCCGGAACAAACGGGGAGAGTGTTGGATTGTATTTTAATGCGGGATATGAAATACCAGGAGACGGCCGACGAGTTGCAAGTGTCGTTGAATACCGTGAAAACTTTGTTACGCAACGGGATGCGTGTATTACGTGAAGTGATGCAGCAGGATAAGGATTTGATTATGCTCTTCGTTTTATGGCATCAGCACATGTGAACTTCCCGGTGAATTGGACTGGGGATGCTTTAGTATAAAGCTATCTTCTATTATGATTCGCTTTATTGTTTATAGGGTGTTCATTATCACCATGAAGCATGCATCTTGCATTCATGGAGCATTCCCCTTCGATTCGTATTATAGGTCGGATATAATTTATTTGCTTTAGGTATGCCTTTTCTGGGTAGCGTGAAGGTACGGGTGTAACAAGGTGGAGATCGTGGAATAAGGCGTATCCACGGGCAAGGGGTATTTCTTCCTGTACGTGTCGTCATTTCGCCAGTTCCTCCGGTGACCTTCACTAGTGTTTCGCCAGTAAGTTGATTGAAAGTTAACTGAAAGTTGATTGAAAGTTAATTAGCCGGATCGTTAATTTTTTATTGATCTTTTCTTGACTATTAGTTGATATATAAGTGGGACACCGAAGGGGGGCTCCGGAGATAGCGGCGGGTCACGGGTGTTTGTCTATAATTTCATGTTAGTGTTGTAAGGGGTTGTTTAATAATGTATTAGTCTCGTAGTGTAATAAAATTTTGAAAAAAATCATGTTTGATTCACCCGTTTTGATTTTTTTTTAGTCCTACTGGTAAAAATAAATAGTATGGCAATATCGGATTATATAGAGGATTTGATTTACCGGGTTCTTTCCGGGGAAGCGGGTAAGGCCGAGCGGGAAGAGTTTGAAGAGTGGTTGTCTGCAAGCGAGGAACATCAAATGTTTTTTCGAGAGGTAGAACGGGCTTGGCATACGGGAAAATATACGCTGAAATGGGAAAACGTACAGGCCAGTGAAGCGTGGCAGGCCTTGGAGCGGAAGCATGATCGCCGGAGGCGGAATCGCGTGCTGCGGATCTGTTGGCGGGTAGCGGCCGCGGTGGTGGTGGTTGTCGGGACAATTTTTGCTTTCTGGCAATTGGATCAGGAACGGGAGCCGGGGAAAGTGGCTCAAGGTACGGTGGTGAAAGCTGGCGAGTCGAAAGCTGTATTGGTACTTTCCACGGGAGAAAAGATTGTTCTGGGTGAGAGCGTTTCGGATTTAATTCGGGAAGGCGGGATGAGTATCCGGCAGGAAAAAGAGCAGATTAATTATGATGCTAAAGTTGGTGATCTCGCGGGAGAGGTGGTTTATAACGAATTGATCGTACCCGTGGGCGGGGAGTATCGTTTGCTGTTATCCGACGGGACGATGGTTTACATGAATTCCGAATCCCGCTTGAAATATCCGGTATGTTTTGTCGGGGATAAGCGGGTTGTCGAGTTGGAGGGGGAGGCTTATTTCGACGTGGCCCGTGATGAAAAATGCCCTTTTATCGTTCATACGAATCTGGTAAACGTGGATGTGTTGGGAACGAGTTTTAACGTGATGGCCTACAAGGTCGACAACCGGATAGAGGTTACTCTGGTGAAGGGAAAAGTCAATGTCACTTGTGGAGAAGCCCGGAAGATGCTGGAGCCTAATCAACAGTTCGTGTTGAATAATGAAAACGGGGAATGTGTTGTTCGGGAGGTGAACGTGGATACATTTATTGATTGGAAGAATGGTATATTGAATTTTGATGCCTTGCCGTTGGGCGAGTTGAGCGAGAAATTGGGGCGGTGGTATGGCGTGAAATTCTTTTTCACAAACGAGAAGTTGAAGCAACTGAAGTTCTCGGGCGCCGTGAAGAAATATAATGATATTGATTATATTCTTTCCTTGATCGAGGCAACCACGAATGTAACGTTTACGATGAAAGCCGATGTTATAATTGTTAATGAAAAATAGAGTTAGGAATAGTTTAAATCGAGGGAATAAAAATACCGGAAAGTATTAGGACCACGTTCCGGTATTCACTCCCTAGAGAGTATCAAGTATCACTTAATTTACAAATGTATGAAAAAAAGTAATGTCTTGTGGCTTATTTTCTCAAAAAATAAGCGGCAACAATTCTTTCGAGTTATGAGGCTAATAGGTATTCTATGCGTGTGCTTCACGTGTACGCTATCGGCGACCGTGACGGCACAACAGAAATTGAGCATGAAGTTGGGGGAAACGTCGATCAAGACGGTATTCGAGGAGATTCGCAGGCAAACGAACAGGATCGTGATTTATAATGATGACCGGTTGGCGTTGCGGCAGAAGGTGAATGCCGATTTTGAGAATCTTGAATTAAAAGAGGTTTTGGATCGTATTTTGGTGGGTAGTAATATGACTTACCGCTTCGTGGATGATTATATCGTGATTGTTCCCGCGGCGAAAATGGGTAGGGATAGTTCGATTACACGGTACACGATAAAAGGAAAGGTCGTGGATAAAAGGGGAGAACCCGTGCCGGGTGTGACCGTGCGTTTGGATAGTACGACGTTGGGGACGGCCACGGATCTGAACGGGGAGTTCTCTTTGACCTTGTCGATGAACAAGGGGACTTTGGTGTTTTCTTTTATCGGGATGAAGACCCGGAAAGTGGCGTATACGGGGCAAAAATCTCTTCACGTGGTGATGGAAGAAGACGCGACGGAAGTGGAAGAGGTGGTTGTGAACGGTTATTTTTCGAAGAGCAAGGAAAGTTTCACGGGTAACGTGGTCTCCGTGAGCAAGGAGGAATTGGCGAAAGTTTCTTCCAATAATCTGATCAGTGCCTTGCAGGTGTTTGATCCCTCGTTCCGGTTACGGGAAAACGTGGATATGGGTTCAGATCCGAATAGTTTACCCGATTTCCGAATCCGCGGTAATTCCGGTTTCGGGACGGGGCGAGTGTCCGAGGCATCGCTTCGGAATGATCCTAATCTCCCTACATTTATCTTGGATGGTTACGAGGTTAATGTGGAGAAGATTTTCGACTTGAATATTGATCGTATCGAAAATGTCACGATATTGAAGGATGCTTCGGCCACGGCTATTTACGGTTCGCGTGCGGCGAACGGGGTTGTGGTCGTGACGACGAAGGCTCCGGAACCCGGTCAGTTGAGAGTGGCTTATAACTTGAACGTGGCGATTACGGCTCCGGATTTATCGGATTATGACTTGATGAATGCCCGTGAGAAGTTACAGGCGGAGTTGGATGCGGGATTGTACGATTCTGACGATATTTCTTCCCAACAATTGTTGAGGATGGATTACGCGGAACGTTTGGAGCGTGTGCAGAAAGGGGTTAACACGTACTGGTTGTCTAAACCGTTGGAAATAGCCGTCGGACACAAGCATTCGCTGTACGTGGAAGGTGGAGACCAGAGCGTGCGTTATGGCATTGATTTGAATTACCAGGCTAATCCCGGGGTGATGAAGAAGTCCGAGCGGGATCGCTTCGGGGTAGGATTCTTGCTGTCTTACAATTTGAATAATAAGCTGTTGTTCCGGAATAAACTGACGGTTGATAAGATGAAAGCTAATGGTTCTCCTTACGGATCGTTCCGGGAGTTCGGTAAGGCGAATCCTTACGAGCAGGCTTATGACGAGGACGGGCATTTGATCCTGTCTTTCCAGCCGCATGTAGCGACGTCACGTCGTTTCCCGAATCCCTTGTACGAGTCGACGTTAAATCACAAGGATTTCTCGACCTACACGGAATGGACGGATAATTTCGATCTGGATTGGTATATGAATGATTATTTCCGTCTAAAAGCCCGGTTGTCTTATTCGGAACGGACGGATAAGCAAGAGAAGTTCACGGACCCGGAATCGAGCGAATATAATAAATACGAGTATCAGGAAGGGGAAGGAATCCTGAAAAAAGGCGAGGCATACAGTTTTCAGGAAAAAAGTTCTAATCTGGATTTGAATGTGGTGTTGAGTTATAACCGACAATTCGGACAACATTATTTGAGTGCCGTTCTAGGAGCTAATGTCATAGAATCACGTTTCGCGAATGAATCTTATAGCGTGATCGGTTTCCCCACGGGAAGTATGGATTATATCTCGTTTGGAAAAGAGTTTAAGGATTTATCTCCGGACGGGGAAGAGGGATTATCCCGTTTGGTCGGGGCGTTTATGAACTTGAATTACACGTGGAATAATATTTATTTGCTGGATCTTTCGGGACGTTATGACGGTTCTTCCAAGTTCGGTTCGAATAAGAGATATGCCCCGTTCTGGTCGGTGGGTATCGGTTGGAATATTCATAACGAGAAGTTTTTCGGGGGACTCACGAGTGTTATCAATCACTTGAAGATCACGGCGAACGTGGGAGCCACGGGGAAGGCTTCTTTTGAAGCTTACGAGGCGCAGGATGTGTACGAGTATTATAAGGGACAGTGGTATGCCGGAGGTTTGGGCGTGATCATGAACAACATGGGAAACACGAATCTGCAATGGGAGAAAACGAAGACTTTCGACGGGAATTTTGAAATCCAATTCAAAGACGGTTTGGTTAGCTTGGATGCCAATTATTACGTGAAGAGAACGAAAGATTTATTAGCCGATATCACGATTCCCTTGTCTTCAGGTTTCGAAAGTTATCGGGATAATCTGGGCGAATTGGAGAATAAAGGATTTGAGATTTCTTTGCGCGGTTTTATCTTGAGGAATAAAGACGTGGTGTTGAACGTGTTCGGTTCTATCGCTCACAATAAGAACGTGATCAAGAAAATTGCCAATTCACTGGAGACTTATAATAAGAAAGTGGATGATGAGCAGGATAATTATGAACCGGGATGGGGTGAGTCTATCGAGACGGCCAAACCTATGGTGCAGTTCAAGGAGGGACAGTCGTCGACGGCCATTTATGCCGTGAAGTCGCATGGGATTAACCCGATGAACGGTAAAGAGGTTTTCGAGGATCTTAACGGTAATTTGACTTACAAGTGGAGTGCTGCTAACAAAATTGTGTGTGGCGACACGGAGCCTAAAGTTTCCGGGGCTTTTGGCCTGAACGCGGACTGGAAGGGTTTTAACCTGAACATGAGTTTTCTGTACCAATGCGGGGGACAGGTGTATAACCAGACGCTGGTGGACCGGGTGGAAGATGCCGATTTGAATTATAACGTGGATCGCCGGGTGATGAAGGGCAGATGGAAGAAGCCGGGAGATCATACCTTCTTCAAAGATATCAAGAACCGGGAAAGAACGGAAGTTTCTTCTCGTTTCGTGCAGGATGAGAACGTGCTGCAACTTAAATCGTTGTCGCTGTCTTATTCTTTCCCCCAACAGTTAATCGGGAAATGGGGAATGGAACGCTTGAAGTTGAACTTTTTGATGGAGGATGTGTTCCGTTTGTCGAGTGTTAAACGGGAACGGGGATTGGATTACCCGTTTGCACGCACGTTTAATCTGGGCTTACAAGTGCAGTTTTAATTCTGTTGAATGTAAAAAATGAAGTATATGAAAAATAAAGTTATAATGGTTGTCGCGTTGTTCGTGTTTACCGTGGTGAACAGTGGCTGTGATAACTGGTTGGACGTGACGCCACAGGCGCAGGTGAATGCGGATAAGTTGTTTTCTCAACCCAAGGGTTTCGAGAATGCGTTGTACGGGATATATACATCCATGACCGACCCGGCTATATACGGGACTCACATGACTTTCGGGATGATGGACGTGCTGGCACAGTATTACAAGGTACACACGGATAGGTATCACGATTTGTACGAGGGGGCGAGGTATAATTATAATAATTCGGCCGTGCAGGACGTGATTCGCGGCATGTGGCTGAAATCATATAATAGTATCGCGAATTGTAACGTGTTGCTGGATTATCTGGGGGAGAAATCTCCTTCTTTTTTCGAGGGAGACAGGTATAAATACCTGTTGGCGGAGACCATTGCCATACGGGCTTATTTGCATTTTGATCTGTTAAGAGCCTTTGCCCCGTCGTGGAAAAAGGACAAGGATGCTTTGTGCTTGCCTTATGCTGATAATTTCACGGATAAGGTACACGGGCAACGTAAGACCAGCGAGATCGTGACCTTGATCTTGAGTGATCTGGATAGTGCCCGCAATATGTTGAAAAGTATTGATCCGGCTCGTGAGGAGGGATTCAAGGATATGTATAATCATTACGTGACCGAACTTGGCGAGGAATTCACTTCAGCTAGGGCATACCGGTTGAATTATTGGGCGATTACCGGTTTGATGGCCCGCGTGTATCATTACATGGGGGATGCTAGAGCTTATACTTATGCACGGGAGGTTATCCAGGCGCAAGAAGATGGATATTTTGTATTTACCGAGGAGAGTGCTTTAAGTGCCCCTTTGAAATCACGGGATGTTGTCATGCAGAATGAGATTTTATTTGCTTTAAACTTTCCGGGGGTTCATGATCTGTGGTATTCTTATGATGCCGGTAGTAGCCAGTTTGCAATTAATGATAAGGCATCAATCTATCCTTCTTCAGATGATTTTAGAAAAGAGTATTTGATTGTTTCCAATGATCGGGGGAATGAGGTTTCGGTGAAATATGCCGATGTGAAGTCCGAGAATGGAGGGAAAGTTCCGATGATTCGTTTGTCCGAGATGTATCTGATCGCGGCAGAAAGTGGTTTCAAGACGCATAAAACCGATGCGATTGAATGTTTGAAAACTTTGCGTGAGATACGTGGGATTGACGGGACGATTTCAGCGTCTATTTTGGAGGATGAATTCGTGAAAGAGTTGACGAAGGAGGCTCGCCGGGAGTTTTTGGGTGAAGGCCAGATGTTTTACTGGTACAAACGTCTGGGGCTTCCCGTGGATCAGGGAAATACGACCGTGACGCTTGATCCGGTGCAGTTTTGCCTGCCGTTACCCGCCACGGAGGTGGAATTCGGGGGACGAAAAGAAGATTATTTAAAAGGTTTGTAACGATTAAATGATTGAATTATGAAGATTTTATATGTAATGATTTTAGTCCTCTTTTTCGGGTTGTTTTCTTGCTCGGAAGCAGAGTTGAAAGGATATGCTTCGGACGATTATATCCAGTTTTATAAGTCCGCGGCGGATAGTACCGTTTTTTCGTTTGCTTATGACGAGACGTTGGAGTCGGGAGTGGTGAGTTTGAAACTGAATCTGATTTCTCCCGTGGTAGACCGGGAGCGAGCATACACGGTGAATTTTTTGGAAGCCGAGAGTTCTGCAAAAGTGGGTGTGGATTTTGAATTGCCAACGGGCGACCAGAAAGTGCTGGCAAATGATTCGATTGCCTGGTTTGAGGTGAACGTGAAACGAAATAAGAATTTGCAAAAGGCCGTGACGGCTGTTTTTGAGATTGGCGAGTCGGCTGATTTCAGGCCGGGTATGGTGAGTAACCGTAAGGCTCGTGTCGTGATCACGAATGAGTTAACACGTCCGGAGTGGTGGAATGAATGGCACGAACAGAACGGTTTGGGAAAATATTCGGATTTGAAATACCGGACTTTTATGCGGGAGATGAAAGTGCATGATTTAACCTTGATAGCGGACGGCGGTGAAATGGATTATTCAACGATGCGTGCCTACGTGTTGAAGTTTAAATACTGGTTACAGGACAACCCGACGCCTGACGAGGACGGGAGTACGATGAGTGTTGCGATGAGAGGCTAATGAATAAAGAACATGTTATGAAGAAAATAGGTATGTTTTTCATCACGGTAATCGTCGTGTTGGTTACCGGATGTTACGAGGATAAAGGAAATTATGATTATAAAGAGATGCCGAAAGTGTCGGTAGACGGGCTTGAAAGTAGTTATAACGTGTACGTGGGAGATCTTTTCGTGGTTAAGCCCGAGGTGGCTTGGGAAAATGGAGAACCGGAAAATCTTTCTTATGCATGGAGAGTGAATAATGTTGTCATTTCGGAGAAAAAAGATCTGGATTTTACAGTCGGTGGTATTCCCGTGAAGGCCGGGTTGTATGCCGAGTACACGATTAAAGATGAAGATACGGGCGTGGAGCATATTTTCCCGTTCCGGGTTTCTGTCTTCTCCACGTTTTATTCCGGTTGGATGTTACTGGCGGATAAGGGAAGTACATCCGAGTTGTCGTACGTGCGGGATGACGGGGAGTTATTCCCGGATGTCTATAAGCTGGTCAACGGGAATGATTTGTCGGGAGGGGCATACGCGCTTATGGAGCATTGGTTGCCTTGGTCGGAGGAGATTGGACAGATTTTCGTGGCTTGTCAGGACGGGGCCGATTATTCGGTGGAAATTGACGGGAATAGTTTTGAAAAAATGGTGGCGACGAAAGACGAGTTCGTGGGGGAACGCCCTGCAAACTTTAAGCCGATGAGCATGAAATGCGTGGCAAATTATGATTATTTGGTAAGTAACGGGAAATTGTACGTTCGATATATCGAATCTACTTATAACGCGCTTTATCAGGACGGTTTGTTTCCGAATTTCCCGTATCCGGGTGATTACGAATTGACAGGATGGGGAATGCGAGGTAATCTGGTGTTTAGTAACGATATTATCTATTTTGATAAAAAGTCTTCAAGTTATCTTTTGGCCCGGAATGGGGAGTTATCACGGTTTGATTACACGAATGATTCGGAAAAGGCGTTTAAACCTTCGGACATGGGGAAGACGGTTCTGGACGGGGGAGCGATCTCCACGGGAACACCTACTGACGAGTTTCTTACTATTTTGAAAGATAATAATGAGAACCGGGTGTATGTACAGAAGTTTAAGTTTTCGGGATGGGGAGCCAAAAAGTACACGTCCCAGTCGGAAGTGGAATTTCCAGATCCCTCGATTATCGGGGAGGAGACGAAGTTTGCCGTTTGTCAGAATCGTCCTTACGTGTACATCGCTTCGGGAAACGTGTTGTATGTCTACAATCACAAGGATAATAGCTTGAAACCTTTGCGTTCTGATTTTGGACGGAAGATATTGGATATAGCATGTTGTCCCACGAATTTTGAACGTCTTGGAGTCGTGCTGGTAAATGCCGGTGATGCTTCGAAAAGTGACTTCATGGAACTGGATGTTTCTGTTGTGGGAGGAGGAAAGACGGTCGAGGGAATGGAACATCTTGGCAAATTCGGGCCTGTCGTGGATATCGTTTACAAGGTCGGGAATCAGTGGGATGTACCCTATTAAAAAGGGCGTGTAAATTCGGGAGTTCTAAATTCAAGAGATTTGAAATAAAAAATGTAATAGGAGACCGTGTGTTGATCGGACGGGCGGTCTCCATTAAAATGTATGGTCAATGAAATTATTAATATACGTGTTGTTGCTTGGGAGCCTAGTGATGAATGCTTGTCGGCATGCTGAACCCGGAAGTTTCACGATTACCGGGGAAATGAAGGGATTGCCGGAAGGTATGGTGAAGTTATACACGAATCCTCCAAGTAATTTGTTATTGGATAGTTGCGAGATTAAAGACGGGAAATACTTTTTAAAAGGGAGCATTTCTCAGGCTCAATCCGGTTTGTTATTTTTTGATATGAAGCCGGAATACCAGACTTTGGGGGCTTCGATGGTTTCTATTTTTATAGAACCGCAGGACATGAAGGTGTACAGCGAATTGAAGAACGTGAAGAAAACGTTGAAGATCACGTCGGCACCGATTAACGAGGCGATCGGGATGTACAATGATTATTTAAATTCGTTACCGGAGAAGAAACAGGTGTCAGAACTGAACGGGAAGATTCAGGTTGCCTTTTCCGAAGCCCGGATGGATGAGGTTCGCGTGTTGAGCCGGGCAAGGGATTCTTTGCAGATGGTGTTGATAGATCGTTTGTTCGCGCATGATCCGCAAGCAACTAGAAGCCCTGCCGCGGCCTATCTGGTATCCCAGTTGGCGGCTTCCCTTGATGTGCAGCAACGAGGGGAAATTGTCGAGAAGTTTGATACGGCGTTGACCGATTCATATTATTTAAACGGGATGCAGGAAAGCGTGGAACGGGAGAGAGCGTTGCAACCGGGAAAGCCTTTTCCTGATTTTCGGGTGTTTGACAAGGAGGGTAAAGAGTATACTTTAGCTGATTTCCGGGGTAAGTACCTGTTCGTCGAGTTTAGTGCTTCTTGGTGTGGTTGGTGTAAAAAGGAGATTCCTTTTATCCGAAAAGCATATCACGCGCTAAAGGATAAAAATATAACCTTTGTTACCTTGATGATGGATGACAAGAAAGAGGCTTGGTTACACGAGATTGAGGCGTTTGATATCGAGTGGCTTAGTTTGTCGGATTTGAAGGGGATGAGAAATAGTCCGTTGACAAAAGCCTATAATTTAGGAGGGATTCCGGACTCGTTCGTGGTTGATTCGGAAGGGCGGATCGTATGTCGGGATTTGAGGGGAGACGAGGTATTGGAGAGGTTGTCTGCATTGTGTAATTAATTGAAATGAATCATGTATAAAATATTAATCGGTATATTTTTGTCCGTCTTGTGTTTACGAGCGGAGTGTCAGATGCGTTTTGAAGAGGGAAGTTTCACGAGTGTCTTGGAAAAGGCAAAACAAGAGAAGCGGATGGTATTCGTGGATTGTTATACCAGTTGGTGCGGGCCGTGTAAACTGATGTTGCAGGATGTATTTAGCCGGGAAGATGTCGGGCAATTTATGAATGCGCGTTTCGTGAATTTAAAATTGGATATGGAGAAAGGTGAGGGGCCGGAATTGGCACGGAAGTATCAGGTTAAAGTTTATCCGACTTTCTTGATATTAAACGAGAACGGGGAGGTGATTCACCGGATGGTAGGGGGAATGAAAGTGGAGGATTTTTTGCAAAACGTGCAGGATGGCACGGGGGAATATTCTTTGTATTCTTATGAAAAGAGATACGCTGGTGGGGAACGTGATTCGCGGTTCGTGTATAAATACATTGAGACGCTTTCCAAAGCTTTTATGAAAGAACGGATGGAGCAGGTATTACACGAGTACTGGGCGACATTGGCAAATCAGGAAAAGAGTAATCGGGAAAATTGGTCGCTGGTGAAACGCTTCGTACGTGACCCGTTGTTGCCGGAGTACGAGTATCTTTTAGAGCATAAAGGGGATTTCGAAGCTGTTGTCGGGAAAGAGAACGTGGATCGCAAAATATATGATGATCTCTATCCCTTGATAGCCAATAATTGTAACGAGATAATTTTTAACGAGAAAGCGGATGCTTCTCAACTTTTAGCGTCATATAAAAGATGGATTACAATATCGAATATTGAACGCGGGGATTATTTGTCGGATATCGTGGATTTCACGGAAGCTTTCTTGGCGGATGATTTGAAGAAAGCGTTGAAGATGTATGATAAGAAATTTGCTCTATTGGATAATGATGCTCGTTTTAGTGCTACCTTGCAGTTGAATTGCATGTTGCTTCGTAAAGGGGATGCCCGAACGTGTAAGCGTGGTTTGGATTCGATATTGAAAACAATGAAGGCTTGCGGGTGGTCGGAGGAAAACCCGATGTTTGCTTCAGTGATTTCCGGATTGAAAGATAAATTAAAAGATAAAAAATGATGAATAGGTTATTGATTTTATTGGCAGGATGTTTATTCTGTTTTTCTTGCGCATCCCGGACGGATGGTTTTAAGGTGAAAATGCATTTGGGGAATGCTCCGGATTGCGAGGTGTTCGTGAGTGAAAGAGTTCCGAACCCAACCCGGTGGTACGTGGACACGTTGGAGTTGAAGGACGGAGAATTGGTTTATACCGGTAAGGTGGATTACCCGCGTCTGGTGTCGTTCGTTTTGAAAAAGGGAGAAGATGATTTCATGGGATCTTTCAGTATATTTTTGGATAATAGCGAGGTCGACATTCGGGGTGATTTTAATGATTTGAAGAATTTGACAATTAGCGGGAGTAAGGCGAATGACGAGTTTGTCGCTATCGAGAAAAACGGCCAGAAAGTGATGAAAGAGTATGGAAGAATCGGTTATGAACGTAGTCAGGCTTTCAAAGATAACCGGGCTTTGTATGATTCTTTGACAGTACCTTATCAACAGGCTTACGATAAAGTCGTGGAGTATCTTCTTGCACTTCCGGGGTATGCTCGTAGTGAGGTGGCTCCTTATTTTGTTTCCGAATATATACATGCTGATAATATCCCTTTGATGGAAAAAGCCTTGAGCGCGTTTGATGCCTCGCTGGCTGATAATGCATATCTTGCGAGTTGTCGGGAGAAATTGGAAAAGGAGAAAAGGGTACAACCCGGCACTCCTGCTTATGATTTCACGCTGGAGGATATCGAGGGAAACGTGTATAAATTATCTGATTTCCGGGGAAAATACGTGTTGTTGGAATTTAGTGCCTCTTGGTGTGGTTGGTGCAAGTTGGAAATCCCTTTTCTTGAAACCGTGTATAATAACACGAAGGGGAAGGATTTCGTGATGTTCACGATTAATTTGGATGACGAGCGTGGCAAATGGGAGCAAGACGTGAAACAGCATAATTTGCCCTGGAAGGTGATATCGGATTTGAGAGCGTTTGAAAGTCCTGTTGCTAGAAATTATAATGTAAGCGGTATTCCTATGATTTATTTGATTGATCCCGACGGGAAGATTAAAGAGAAAGGATTGCGCCGGGAAGAGATGATAGCGTATATTAACGGGTTGTTTGATTGATGCGGTGCTTTTCACCTTCTAAGGAAATCCTCTTGTAATTTCATGATAATCCCCTTTTTCAATGCTTTTTTCATGTACGATCTTTTTTTGCTATTTTCGGGATAAAGGAAAGATACTGTTGAAGGCTTGTGAGAGGGGGATTATTATTTCAGATTTAGAGAGGGATACGGGGACGATTTTTGTTTTTCTGTACAAGATTAGTATTTTAGCGAACGTTTTTGTACCTTTGTCGTAGAAGTGGAATGAAATGAAGGCTTTTTTAAAATATGGCGTGTTGCTGCTTTTGGCGGTTATCTACTTGGCTCAGCGAGTGGATGCACCCCGACATACGTTGAAAGTGATCGGGTTGGAACGTGTCGTGTCTAACGAGAAAGAAGCCTTGGAGCAGTTGGCGATGCTGACGGCTCAGAACGGAAACGCTTTGCCCGTGAACACGGTGCATGATGGGGTGAATGTACATCCCAATTTCCGTTACTTGCCTAGAAATAGCTTCTTGGCCCAAGTCGAGGAGCATAATAAAGTAATTCAACCTTATTTCAAGTACGTAGAGAATTATTATCGAGACTCTTTCGCGTCAAGGCAGGATGTGGGATATTATGTCTTTGCCTTGCGTGAAATTATTGTATGATTCCGGTTTGTTTATGGGAAAACTTTGCCTGTTAGTTGACAGGGCAAAGCGGTGTTTCACGTGCTGATGTATCGGGACTGGAACACGAGCATGTTGAATGCTTGAATAAATAAATCATTTTTAATCATATAATAATAAAAAAGTCATGAGTGAGAATAAATTTGAATATATTGACGATGCGATCTTGAATGTAGATACAGATAAAATTGAGAAAAAGAAAAAGTCTCCGGTGAAACCGGTGGCGTTGTTAATCCTTGGAGCCGCTATTCTTTGGTACGGGGCGAATTATATAAACACGGCACAGAGCGACACGCTTTCTTCCGTGGTTATTATGATCGGTTTAGGTATTGCTGCATGGGGAATTGTGGCCTTCTTGGTGAAGAAAGAACGTTACGTGTACAAACCGACAGGCAAATCGTTGAAGAAACATAAAGTATACGTTGCAGCCAATCAATCTTCACAATTGTACCAGATCGTGGAACAGAATAAATTTGATGATTTGCAATCATTGACCCGTTCCGGCCAGTCTAACTTGAGTTTGGAGGTATTCTGTAGCGAGGACGAGCAATACGCGTTGTTGCAAGTGATGGAGTTTGTTCCTTATAACGACGTGCCGATGACTCCCGTGAAAATATGCGAGGGAACTCACGCGAAGCAAGTGGCTTATTTTCTAAAATAGACATACTAAAAAACGAGTTTTATGGCCGGGGGATATTTCTTCCGGCCATATTGTTTTTTAGTATTTGGTAGGTTCGGGTATAATAGGGATGCTGAGTTAATGTTTACAACTTGTTTGAATATTTCGAAGGAATAGTTATTTTTGTAGCATTATGGGTGCTATAATACAGTCGGATAAAGAATTTGAGGCGTTTTTTCGAGAGAATTTTTCTGCCGTGTATGCTTTTATGAAACGCTACACGCAAGATGACGAATTGGCTGCAGATTTGGCACAGGAAACATTTATTCGGGTTTTTGAAAGACGAGAAGAGATTGTATCTGTTGATTACGGTAAAGCTTTTTTGTACACGGTAGCACGGCATTTGTATTGGAATCATTGCAAGCATCAGCGAGCAATGGAGAACTATTTTGCTCAATTGGACGAGAACGATACGGATGATTATGATTTTTTGCAGGAAGTTACCCGACAGGAGACGATTCGTATTTTGTATACCGCTATAGATCAATTGCCCCCCCAGAGTCGTCGAGTGATTTTGTTGAATTTGGAAGGAAAGAATAATAACGAGGTCGCCGGGGAACTGAAGATATCCGTGAACACGGTGAAGTTTTTGAAAAAGTCTGCTTACGAGACGTTAAGAGGTTTATTATCCAAGAATTACTTCTTTGTTTTGATGTTTCTTTTGGGGGAGTAAATGTTAAAAACACTTTTTCTTTGATTTTTTTTTGCGATTTGACCTACCCACTTTTCATTTGAAGTAATCTCTATGATAAAAATAACAAATGAAATGATATGGATTTGTTAAAACATCGATTGGAAATAGCCCGGATGATTGCGGAAGAGTTGACCGAAACGATTGATGAAAAGGATCGGATCGAGTTGGCACGATGGTTGGAAGAAGATGTTCGACACCGGGTAGAATACGAGAAGATCCGTGAATCTTTGGGTGTGGAAAATGATGCGTGGAAGGAACAGGAGAAGGGAAGACTATTGATTGATACTCGTTGGAGAATGGTGAAATCCCGTACTATAAGGAAGAAAAAACGGTGGATGACGTGGAGCAGATATGCCGCGGCTATTTTAGTTCCTTTGTGTATCGGAGTTATTTGGTTCATGAATAAGGATGAAGGGCGTGAGGTGAAAACTGTTGTTGTCGCGGAAATCGAACATGGAAGTGCGAAAGCCCGACTTGAACTTGCTGATGGGAGAAAAGTGAATTTGGATCAAGAGACTTGTTTGCAATTGGAAGAGGTTGACGGGACTAAGATTTTAACCACGGATAATATGGTGAAATATGCCGGACGAGATTCTTTGGCAGCATGTTCTATGGAGATGAAATATAACACGTTGATTGTCCCTCGGGGGGGAGAATTTGCGTTGGAATTAATGGATGGGACTCGCGTGTGGTTGAATGCAGAATCAAAATTACGTTACCCGGTCAATTTTGTCGGTAACGAGCGGAGGGTTGAAATGGCAGGTGAGGTTTATTTTGAAGTGGCGAAGAATGAGGAAAAACCTTTTATCGTGACGGTGAACGGCGTGGATATTTGCGTGCTGGGAACAAGTTTTAATGTATCGGCTTATCAAGAGCGTGTGATTACAACTTTGGTTGAGGGACGAGTGCGATTGACCCGGGGAAATGAACACGTGGTTTTGGCTCCTAACGAGCAGGCTGTATGGTCTGGTGATGGTTTTGACGTGAGACAAGTGGATGCTCGTAATTATGTTTTATGGAAGGAGGGTATATTTTATTTCGAGGATGTTGATTTGGAGACTATTCTGGACGATATGTCTCGTTGGTATAACGTGAATATTTTTTACGTGAACCCGGCATTGAAAGTCAAGAAATTTTCGGTCGAGATTAAACGTTACGAGAATATTAATGAGATATTAAGAAGAATAGAACAAACAAAACGTGTGAAATTTGAAATAAAGGATAGGACTATAAACGTGTACGAATAAAAAAAGACAGATAACACCCCCATGCTATCTGCCTGAATACATTCAATATTTAATTCAATGTAAAACTCAAGAACAAAGTTATGAAAAAAAAATGTAACTCGAGTGGTCTTATGCGAATAAGGCTGCGAAAAATGTTATTAATTATGAAATTTTTGTGTCTTTTCGTCTTGCTTTCGGTTTCTGTGTCTGCGGCAAGTTATTCGCAAAATGCGAGATTTTCCCTTTCGTTGGAGAATGTCGCTTTGACAGATATCTTTTCGACGATACGAAAAAGTAGTGAATTCACGTTTATCTATAATATGGATGATGTGAGAAATATCCGGGTGAAATCACTTCATGTTCAAAAAGCTACCGTTCAGGAAATTCTGGATGAGGTGCTTCGGAATACCGGGTTTGTTTACCAGATTGAAGATCACGTGATCGTGATTCAACCACAGGACACGAAGGAGAAAAAGAATTCCGTGACCGTGCAAGGATGGGTGCGTGATAAGCAAAAAGTGCCACTTCCGGGCGTGACGGTGAGAATGGTGGGCGTGAGTCTCGGTACGGCAACGAATGCCAGGGGATGGTTTTCTATTGATTTGCCCGTGTTGAAAGGGAAGTTGGAATTTTCTTTCGTGGGATACAAGAAGCAGCAAGTCGAATTCTCTGAAAAGACGGATACTTTACAGATCGTGTTGGAGGAGGATTTGCAGCAGGTGGAAGAGGTCGTTGTGACAGGGATTTTCAACAAGCCGAAGGAGAGTTTCACGGGGGCGGTAACTTCCGTAACAAAAGAGGATTTGAAGGTAAATTTTTCACGAAATTTAATTCAGACATTGGCCAATATTGATGCTAGTTTATTGATCGTTCAGAATAACGAAATGGGGTCGGATCCGAATACACTACCCGAGATTCAATTGCGTGGGGCATCCACGATGTTGGATATTTCTGACTTGGAGAATCAGAAAAAACGTCCGGAATATAATCAACCGTTGTTTATCATGGATGGTTTCGAGGTAGATTTGGAGCGAGTGATGGATTTAAATCAAAATGATATAGAGAGTATTACTATATTGAAAGATGCGAGTGCTACTTCTTTGTATGGATCTCGTGGAGCTAATGGTGTAATTATTATTACAACGACTTTAGCGAGTGCCGGGGCTTTAACCGTGTCCTACGAAGGACGTTTGAATCTTCAAATTCCGGATTTTAGCACGTATGATAACCTGATGACAGCTGCAGAGAAATTTGAAGTGGAGAAATTATATGGCGTGTGGGATAATTTGAGTTCGAATTTACCGAATGGACAAAAGTATGAAGATGCTTATAAAGAGATAGAAGCGGCTATTGCTGATGGGTTAAATTACAATTGGCTGAAAGTACCAACGCGTACAGGTGTTGGGCAGAATCACGCTTTGCGTTTTATGGGTAGTCAAGAAAGTTGGAATTATGCGTTGAGTTTGTCGTACGATGATACCAAAGGTTCAATGAAAGAATCTGATCGTAAAAATTTCAATGGGATGATGCAATTGGGATGGCGTAATGATAAGTGGAACGTGCGACAGAGTCTTTCCGTTGGTATCAACAAGAGTCAGGATTCTCCTTATGGCCAATTTTCCTATTATGTACAGATGAATCGATATTGGGAGCCGTATGATGAGAACGGGAAGCCGGTGGACAGTTTTTATCATCCTACGAGTAATTATGCTATTGATAATCCGTTATATGATCATGCCGTTGGGGTGTGGAATAAAACGAAATATACAAACTTGCGTAGTAATACGATGGTTGACTTTATTATCACTCCACATTTGAAAGCAACGGCAACATTAGGATTAAATCGTAAGAGTAAAACTGCTGATTCTTTTATTCCACCAGAACATACGAGATTTCAGTACGTGACGGATATTGAGAAAAAGGGATCTTTTGCCCGTGGTGAGAGTGAAGAGACTATGTGGCAGGGACGTTTTGCATTGAATTATAATGATATTTTTCGGGAAAAGCATATGGTAACATTGGGAGCTAGTGCAGAATTAAGCGAGACAACCACGGATGACATCCAGTGGAGTGCGGTTGGGTATATTTCTTCTAATGTAAGTCATCCGGGAATGTCGATGTCCTATCCGAGTACGGGTGGAACTAGTGGAAGTGAAAGTACTGTACGTAGAGCATCCTTGATCGCTACCGCCAACTATTATTACGATCAACGTTATTTTATGGATTTATCTATTAATTATAATGGAGCTTCCTCTTTTGGTAAAAATAACCGATTCCAATATTTCTATTCTCTAGGGGCAGGATGGGTCGTTAGTAATGAGACGTTTGTGAAAGAACATTTGCCTTTTCTTGATGAGATGCGTCTCCGTTATTCTTTTGGGGTAACGGGAAATATGTTTGTTTCACCAGAAAAATCTTTGGAAGTTTTCGACAGAAATTCATCTTATACTTATTTGGGTGGTATCGCTTGGAGTTTGAATCAGTTTGCAAATCCGGAGTTGGAACAACAGAATACCTATCAACATAATGCCGGTTTGGATTTGAAATTATTCAATAGTCGTATAACGGTTTCATTAAATTATTACAATTATTTAACCAATAATACCTTGACAGATATGAATTTACCAATCTCTCATGGTTTTGAGCGTATTATAGGAAATGTCGGGAAGATTCGAAATGAGGGATTGGATGGAAATATAAACGTGGGGTTATATCGTGATACAGAGAAAAAGGTAAACTGGACATTGAATGCGTCTTTCTCCAAACGGAAAAATACAGTGGTGAAATTGTCTGAAGGTTTCAAAGAACGGATTAGTATGCATAACAGATCAATGTCAACGAATACTGATTTTATAAAATATCAAGAAGGACGTTCCTTGGATGCTATTTATGGTTTGCGTACGGTGGGAGTTGATCCCACGTCAGGACAACGTGTTTTTTTGAAAAAGGATGGAGTCACCACTACTTTAGATCAGAATGCAGATGATCTGGTTTATTTGGGAGATCATCAACCGAAGTTGAACGGAACTTTTAGTACTTCATTTTATTATGGTGGTTTTAACTTTACCATCGGATTTGGGGTGAGATGGGGAGGAAAAGCTATAAACCAGACGGAAATGTCCAAGGGGGAGAATGCGGGATTAACGTATAATCTGGATCGTCGAATGACGAAGTATAGTTGGAAACAGGTTGGTGATCAAGCTCGTTATAAAAATAAATACGGTGATTATGGAAAGTTAAGCACATATACATGTGACGCTTTTGTACATAAGGATAATGTTTTTAGTTGTAATAATATCAATCTTACCTATATGTTCTCGCAGGATTGGTTTAAAAGAGCTACGGGATTACAAAGTTTGTCGATCTCGGCTTATTTGTCGGATATCTTCTATTTTTCAACTATAGAACGGGAAAGAGGAACCAGTTATCCATTCTCCATTAATCCTAATTTTTCAATTTCATGTACATTTTAAAAAACAACGTTATGATGAAAAAGTTTATGTATACAATGGGTCTGGGAGTAACGATGATGATGAGTGCCTGCACGGATTGGTTAACCGTGCAACCGGAAACTTCCATGACAGCGGAGACGTTATTTCAAACGGACAATGGGGTAAAATATGGATTAAATGGTGCATATTTACTTGCGAGCCAGACTGTTTATGGGCCTTCCGGATATTTCGGGGGAAACAGTATTGTTGAGAATATGGCTAACACGTATCTTTATGCTATAAATACGGATGGTTATAATTGGGCCAATCATACTTATGAACAAACGGATTCCCAAAAGACGGTAAATGGATATACTTTTCAATATCCGTATAAAATTATCGCTAATTTGAATTCTTTGCTAAAAGAAATGGCTCCTAATCGAGATGAGATAACTCCGGAAGTATATAGCATGGTACGTGGCGAAGCTTTCGCATTACGTGCTTGTTGTCATTTCGATTTGTTACGAACGTATGGTCCAGTTCCTTCGAAAGTGGAGGCGGGGAAAAAGTATTTGCCTTATGTACGGGTAAATGATGCAGGAAATTATGAATATCATACTTTTGACCAATTTATGGAATACGTGCAGGCGGATTTGGATAGTGCCGAGTTTTTATTGGAGAAGTATGATCCTGTTTTAACGACAAATATTTCTTATACAGAATCTTCGTATTCTACGTGGTCTTACCGTAAGAGCCGCATGAATTATTATGGCGTGTTGGGATTGCAAGCTCGTGTGGCATTGTGGCTTGGAGATAAAGAAGAAGCATTGCGTTATGCTCAATTGGTTAAGGAAGCTAAGGATTCACAAGAGTCGTGGGCTCAATTACAATTCAAATTAACAACTCCAAGTGATGATGTGAATAGTTTTTATACTACCGATTTGTCGCATTATTCAGAGCATATTTGTGGTGTGAAATGTGAGACATTTGATTTTAGTAGTTCGGCGTGGGCTAGAGCGACCTTGTCGAATGAGCCAGATTTTGGAAAAGTGTTATATGGTGAAAATTATAAGGATGATTTACGTTACCAACATTTTTGGAGAACTGGATCTGGAACATGGTATGCACCGGATGGAAGTATTTTGCCTGAATATAATGTGCAGAGCATCACGATTAATAAATATAGCCAGTTTTTAGCAAATTCAACAAACAGTTGTAAGGATAACTTCCCGATCATGCGTCTTCCTGAAATTTATTTCATTATCATGGAGTGTGGTACGTTGGAGGAAGCCAATACCCTTTATCAAGAATATTGTGCTGCTCGTAATATAGAGTATGTTGCATTAACGGAGAGTGATCGTCAAGAACGCATTATATTGGAAAGTATTCGGGAGTATGTGGGTGAAGGACAAAACTTCTTCACATATAAACGAAATAACGTGAAACGTATGATTGGTGCTGTAACAGATTGTTCTGATAATCAATATATCGTGCCTATTCCGGAAGCAGAGTATTTAGATGTAAAATAGTAAAATTATGAAGAATATAATAATAATGATATGTTGTGCATGTTTCTTGTTGGGAGCATGTGATAAAGCGGAAGTTCCTTCTATTTATGCCGGACCGAATGGAATTAATTTCTATTATGACCAAGAGGGGCCTTATGATGCCGATCCTTACCCTAATTCAAATAAGGAGGGATCTTTGTCATCTTCCCAACCGACAGATACTCTGTGGTTCAAGATTTTGGTGATGGGGAATGTAAGTGATAAAGAACGAAAGTTTTCGTTAAAACAGAGTGAGCTTTCAGCTTCGGATAGTCTCCATTATTATACGGGATTGACTCCTCAAGTGGAAGTGGCCGTACCCGGTGTAAATTATGTGGCTTTTGATGATCCTCGGATGGAGCAATATTACGTGATTCCTCCTCATACGTCGGAGTTATTGGTTCCGGTGATTTTGTTGCGGGATCCGAATGCCGTGTTCGTTTCCTTCAGTATAAAGTATAGATTACATTTTGAGATAGTTCCGAATGATGAGGTGAAAATTTTGGATTCAAGATTTTATAGAGGAACTGCTAAATTTACACAGTGGAATTGGTAATATAAGTTTTGGAAGCGTAAAACTACGCTTCCAAACATTATTGTTTATTTTCTATCTATGATATCCTTATTCACATAAACTGAATTAATACGAGATGCTTTAATAAGGTGTGGAGCGAACAAGTAAGAAATACCATGTTAAAGGTCTGTTTGAAGAATTTTGTGAATGTGGTGATTCCGAATTTATAAAGAGGTTTGTAAAATCTATAAGGTTTATAAAGTTCATAAAGTTGGGCTGGTAAGGTCGATTTATGGACTTTAAGGAGATGTATTGTATATTATTTAATTAAAAATGAAGAAATGAAAAAGTTTGTATTGTTATTTTTCTGTATGTTTTTAATGGTACGCTTGTTTGCACAGACGAATTTTCGAGAGTTGAATCTGGCGAAAGCTTTGGAGAGTGCAAATAGCGAGGGAAAGATGGTGTTGGTGGATTGTTACACTTCGTGGTGCGGACCATGTAAGATAATGGCTTCAAAAATATTGCCGCAGAAAGAAGTGGGAGATTTCTTGAACGAGCGGTTTGTGTGTGTGAAGTATGACATGGAGAAAGGGGAAGGGCCTGAAATAGCGAAAAAGTATGGCGTGGAGGCTTATCCGACATTTTTGTTATTGAGGGCCGACGGGACCTTGATACAACCGCTTGTTGGAATGACTTCAACGGGAGAAGAGTTTGTTTACAAGGTGAAACTTGCGTTAGGAGATATCTCGACGGTGAAGATGGATTCGTTGTACGCTAGCGGGAATCGGATGACCCGTTTTGTGCTGTCGTATTTGAAGGCTTTGCAGGCGACAAAGCAATTCGATAAAGCTCGGACTGTTTCGAACGAGCTGGTGAAGTCTTTGAATGATAGTCAGAAGGCGTATGTTACTTATTGGTTTATTTATGAGGATATTAATATTTCGCCAATCGGTTCGGAAAACATGGAGTATTTGTTAGAACATGTGGATAATTTCCGAAAAGGCGTGGGCGTGGAGCCCGTGAATGCGAAATTGGCAGCATTATTTGAAACACGGTTGGAGGATATTCTTCGTGGGCGAAACAAAAATGCCTCGTTGACAGAAGTGGAGAAGATTGGGCAACAATTGGAAGCGTGTAACTTACCGGGAAGGGAAGATTTGTCGGATTACGTGGTTTTGGCGAAAGCCATGATCACGAAGGATGCCGGGCAGGCATTGCCCGTGTGCAAGAAATTGTTTATCCCGATGTCTGACGAGAAGTTGGCTTATTTGTATTTTCACCCGATACTGACGTTGAAGGGGAAATGGAGCGATGCTCATAAGAAGGAGTTGGACAAGATGTCAAAAGAATTGTCCAAACGGGTAAAGAATGTGGTGTTGAAGGATGGTCTACTGAACTTCGCTAATGCGATGATTCCGAATTTGTAGAGATTATAAAGTTCATGAAGTCCATAAGGTCGGGACGAAAAGTTCGAGAGGCCTTATGGACTTTATCAAATTGTTTCGTATGAAGAAAATATTGTTTGTTTTGGTTGTTGTGATCTGTGAGTTACTTCCCTTTTGGGGAGGGGGGCAAGAGGTAAAAAAGAGTGAGGACGGGGCGAGAGTGACCGTATTGAAAAAAGGTGATCTTTGTCCGGAGTTTGTTTTTAAAGATATGCAGGGAGAAGAGGTTACCTTGAAACAGTTTCGAGGAAAGTATGTGGTGATAGATGTCTGGGCTTCGTGGTGTTACCCATGCAAGCGGGAATTTCCGAATTTGAAAAGGTTGGAGGAAAAGTACAAGGGGAAGAATATTGTATTCGTGAGTATATCTTGTGACCAGTCGGAGAGGAGATGGCAAAATGAACTCGGTTTCTTGCGAGATAAACTTATCAGACAATGGTGGGCGGAGGATGGCGATTTTATGAAAGCGTTTCAGATCGTAGCGATTCCTCGCTTGATATTGTTGGACAAGAAAGGGCAGGTGATAGATTTTAGTTTGCCGCAACCTTCAGATGCGAAATTTGAGAAAATATTGAATAAATTGAAAGGATTGTAGGATATATGATTTTTGATAAAATAAAAATAGGGGTAATTTGTAGTCTACTTTTGTGTGGTTGTAACCGGTTTGCACGAGAAGGAGAGTTCACGTTAACGGTCACGATGTCGGAAACAGATCCTAGGAATAAACTTTATTTGTTTTACAAGGGAGAGAATGATAGTGCCCGGGTGGATTCAGCTGTTTACGAGGAGGGCAAATTCATGTTGAAAGGACGTGTCGCTTATCCGCAACGGGCGGTGATGCGAGTTATGTGGGGGGATCAACGACAGCCGGAGGCTTTTGAAGATGGGGTGGATTATACAAATGATGCGATATTCGTGTTTCTCGAAAAAGGAGAGATACGGGTTGCCGCAAATAAGACGTTGAGGGGAGCCGTGGTGAGCGGAACTCCTTCGAATAATGATTTTCAGGTTTACACGGATAGTATTCGGTTTTATCGTGATTGGTTGGATGACTATCGCGAGAGATTCGGGAAAGCTTACCGGGATCGGGACGGGGAGGCATTAGATAGTTTGAACAAGGAAAATATAGTTGTCAAGAAAAAAAAGTTTGAGGTAGAGAAGAAATATTTTGATTGTCACCCAGGATCTCTCGTGTCGTTGGATTGGTTAGTAAGGAGTTATAATATAGCCCGGGAGAAGTCAACGATTCTTCCTTTATTTGAATCGTTGAGTGAACAGGTAAAAAATTCGATACCGGGGAGAAAGTATAAGGAATTATTGTGTACGACTTTATCCGTCGAGCCGGGTAATCTGGCTCCCGATTTCACGGCGGAGGACGTGATGGGAAAAAACGTCATGTTAAGTTCTTTTCGGGGACAATATGTGTTACTGGATTTTTGGGCCTCGTGGTGCGGACCTTGTCGTCGAGAGAACGTGAACGTGTTGAGGGTGTACGAGCGTTTTAAAGAGAAAGGTTTTGCGGTCGTGGGGTATTCTTTGGATTCTTCCGAGAAATCGTGGCAGAATGCCGTGAAACAAGATTCGTTGCCGTGGGTACAATTGTCGGGATTGGGTGTTGTTTGTGTTGATGTGGCTAAATTGTACGGGGTGAGCGCCATACCTAGTAATTTCTTGATTGATCCGGAAGGAAAAATTCTTGCCGTAGATTTGAGAGGAGAAGAGTTGGAAAAGGCGTTGGAACAAGTTCTTGAATCAAGGGAGTGGTAGAATGTTGGAAAATAAGAGAAATTTTTGGCACGTGGTGATACCTCTTTTTGCTTTTTGAAATGTCATACGTATGAATAACAGAATTAAATTAAAATTATGGGGTATTATTGTAGATTATTATGTGTCGTTTTGTTCGGCGTTTTGTTCGGTATAAAGTGTCAGGCACAACAAAAAGGTGATGTCGTTTATCGTGATTACACCCGTCAGGAGGCGGCTTTACTTGATTCGTTGAAACGGGAAGGTGTGATGTCGTTGTTTAAAGGGATAAACGAATTGAAGAAACAGGTATTGGAGGTGAAAGAGAGTACTCCCGTAAATGTTAGACCTCGACGGGAGGAAAGACGGAAGATGGCGCCGGAAGAAATTATTAAGCGGAGACGGGAAAGCGTGTTGATGGTGAATAAATATTTGCGGGCAATGGCAGGGCCGGAAATGGTTACCGGTTGGGCCACGGCTGTCGTGTTGTCTGAGGATGGAATTTGTGTGACGAATTACCACGTGTTCTGGGAATTGCTGGATGCGAAGGTGAAGTTGAATCCGCGGGATAGTATTATGTTCGTGGCCACGGAAAACGGCCGGGTGTACCCGATCACGGAAGTTTTGAGTTTTAACCGGGCGGCAGATATGGCTTTTTTCAAGATTGACACTCGTGGCGATGTGTTGGTCCCGATGCCTTTGGGATGTGATCTGCCGGTAGGGGCAAACGTGCATCTGTTGAGTAACCCGGAGGGATACCCGTACGCTTACACGCAAGGAGTTGTGTCTCGGACGATTACGTTGAATCCGGCGGATCCTTTTGCCAACCGGATGGAAATGACGGCGGATTTTGCCAAGGGATCAAGTGGCGGGCCTATCATGGATGACCGGGGGAATATGGTGGCGATGGTGTCTTGCATACGGGCAATATATTATTCTCAGCAGCCGCCTTATTACTTGCAGATGAATGTGAAATTAACGGTTCCAGTGAGTTCAATTAGAAAGTTGATTCAAACAAAATAAGAAGAGACTGTCAGAAAAGTCCATTTACGTTCAACTATCACCCCTAACTCCTCCTTGTACAAGCGGGGAAATCGCTTGGGAATCAACCTTCCCTTGTGTATGGGGGGAGCTGAAGGGGGTAGAATCTTTTCATAAAAGAGACTTTCTAGATATCCTTTTTGTGTATTCCTAGTTCTGAAGCCACTTGGAACATGTATTGTCGGGCTTCTTCAGGATTATTGCCGATAATGCCGTCAAGGATAGCCTCTTTGATGGCATTTTTAATCTCCCCGATCGCTTTACATGGCGGAAGTTGGAATGTTTCCATAATCTCTTCGCCACTAACGGGAGGTTGAAAGTTACGGACAGCGTCTTTTTCTTCCACTTCTTTTAGTTTTTGGCGTACAATCTGGAAGTTTGCCATGAAACGACGGACTTTTTCTGCGTTCTTGGAGGTAATGTCTGCTTCTGCAAGGGTCATGAGATCGTCGATGTCGTCCCCGGCGTCGAATAACAAGCGTCGTACTGCCGAATCGGTTACCGTATCTTCAGAAAGAACGATCGGGCGCATGTGCAAAGAAACCAATTTTTGCACGTACTTCATTTTTTCATTCTGCGGTAGTTTTAGGCGGTTGAATAATTTGCCAACCATGCGTTCACCGATGTGGTTGTGCCCGTAGAAGGTCCAGCCTTGTCCTGGAATGAATTTCTTAGTTACCGGTTTAGCGATGTCATGCAACAAGGCTGCCCAGCGTAACCAAAGATTATCGGATACCCGGCTGACGGAATCCACCACGGTCAGCGTGTGGAAGAAATTATCTTTGTGTCCGATACCGTCCACGTGTTCAACACCTTTTAGAGCGGATAGTTCCGGGAAAAATACGTCCAACAGTCCGGATTGTTCCAGTAATTTTAATCCCACGGAAGGTTTGGGGGAAGCCATGATCTTGTTGAATTCGTCCATGATTCGCTCTTTGGAGACGATTTTTAGCCGTTCTTTGTTAGCGATAATGCTTTCAAACGTGATGGCATCAATGGTGAAATTCAATTGTGAGGCAAAACGAACGGCTCGCATCATGCGTAACGGATCGTCGGAAAACGTGATGAGCGGGTCAAGAGGGGTTTTTAGTATACCGTCCTCCAAATCTTGAAGTCCCCCGAACGGGTCCACAAGTGTTCCGTAGTTTTCTTGGTTCAAAGATATGGCCAGAGCGTTGATCGTGAAATCGCGACGTTTCTGGTCGTCATCAATGGTTCCTTCTTCCACGATGGGTTTACGGGATTCCCGGTGATAGGATTCCTTGCGAGCTCCCACGAATTCAATTTCAACCCCTTTGTAACGAAACATGGCGGTCCCGAAGTTCTTGAACACGGAAACGGTTAAATCCCCGAGTTGTTTGGCAGCCGTCTCAGCCAATTCAATGCCACTTCCCAAGACAACGATGTCGATGTCCTTGGAGGGGCGTTTTAATATCAGGTCGCGTACGTATCCCCCGATAACATAAATTTCCAACCCTTTCTCTGCCGCAATACCGGATAATATTTTAAAAATAGGATGAGTTAACTGCATATATTATTAATCCATAAAGTCTATAAGGTTCATAAGGTTTGCCTAACAAGTTAATTTGCTTTCAACTACCACCCCTAACCCCTCCTTACACAGGCGGGGAAACCGCTTGGTAATCATCTCTCCCCCTGTGTAAGGGGGAGCCGAAGGGGGTAGTCGTTCATGTAAGCGACTTTTTAGATAACCCATAACGTTATTCTGCGTACAAAATTATCAAGATATTCCTTACCGACCAAATAATTTGATTTTGATTTACCGGGATACCTCTTTTTCGATATATTTGTAAGTATGTATTAAAGAAAATTATGGATAGAGAAAGAAGATTAGCAGCATTGTTTGATTTGGATGGTGTCGTGCTTGATACGGAAGGACAATATGATCATTTCTGGAGTGAACAAGGGAAACGTTATCACCCGGAGATTCCGGAGTTTAACCGAAAAATAAAAGGACAGACGATTGATAAAATACTAGAGGATCATTTCACTGGAAATGTAGAGTTGCAACAGCAGATTCTCCGGGAATTGGACGAGTTTGAATGTAAAATGGATTATCCTTACGTGTTGGGGGTGGAGAAGTTTATTCGTGTGCTTCAGAAGCATGGCGTGAGAACAGCCTTGGTGACTAGTTCGAACAACAAGAAAATGTCCTATGTCATGAAAGCTCATCCCGAATTCACGGAGTTATTCGAGCGTATGATTACTGCGGATAAGATTACCCGTTCCAAACCGGACCCGGAGTGTTATTTGTTAGCTGCACGGGAGTTGCAGATGGAGGTTGATGCTTGCTGTGTTTTTGAAGACTCTTTTTCCGGAATCGAAGCAGGGAGTCGTGCCGGGATGAAGGTTGTGGGTTTGGCAACCACGAACCCGAAAGAGAAGATACAGGAAAAAGTAGATTGGGTCATTCCCGATTTCACGGGATGCGTGTATGATGAATTTGTAGATTTGATGGATAAAAAAGAAAGCATCATTTGATGATGCTTTCTTTTTTTATATATCCGGGGTAATTTGTTTACACGATCCCAGAGAAGCCCATGAATGCCATAGCCAGTAATCCGGCTGTTACCAAGGCGATAGGAGTACCTTTCATGCCTTGCGGGATGGAGGATAGTTCCAGTTGTTCCCGGATTCCGGCGAAGATGGTCAATGCCAACCCGAAACCGATAGCAGTAGAAGCGGCAAATACAACGGATTCCAACAGGTTATAATCTTTTTGAATCACCATGATGGCCACACCGAGCACGGCACAGTTCGTCGTGATCAAGGGTAAGAATACCCCTAAAGCCTGATAGAGTGAGGGACTCACTTTTTTTAAGATGATTTCCACCATTTGCACGAGGGCAGCGATGATCAGGATGAAAACGATTGTTTGCATGAATCCGATACTGAGCGGGTCGAGTACGGTTTTTTGCACGATAAAAGTTACCAGGGTTGCCAGAATCATCACAAACGTAACGGCTCCTGTCATACCGAGTGCCGTGGGTACATTCTTGGAAACCCCGAGGAACGGGCATATCCCCAAGAACTGGGCCAACACGATATTGTTGACAAATACTGCAGCTATAAATATAAAAACGTATTCCATGTTTCTAATTTTAGATTTCAGATCTTAGATTTCAGATTGTTTTTAGTTTACAATTTAAAATCTAAAATTCACAATTAGTTGGTTTTTCTTATTCTATTGATAAATGCAATCAAGTAACCCAGAGCGATGAATGCTCCCGGAGCCAGCACGAAGACTAACATCCCGTAATTTTCATTGTACAGGGTCATGTTGAATATCTTTCCACTTCCTAGAATCTCACGGATGCATCCTAACAAGGTTAGAGCCATCGTGAATCCCAAGCCTATTCCCGCCCCGTCCAACATGGAGGGGATGGCTTTGTTTTTGGAAGCAAACGATTCGGCGCGTCCCAACACGATACAGTTGACCACGATCAACGGGATAAATAATCCCAGAGACTCGTGTAAGCTGGGTAAATAGGCTGCCATACACATATCCACGACGGTAACGAACGCTGCAATAATCACGATAAAGCCGGGAATCCGGATTTTGTCGGGAATCAAGTTTGCCACGAGCGAGATTGCCAGGTTGGATAACACTAGAACGAAAGCCGTGGCTAATCCCATCCCCAAGCCGTTGATGGCCGAGGTGGTAACTCCCAGCGTGGGACACATCCCAAGCAGGAGCACGAAAGTAGGATTTTCTTTGAAGAACCCTTTGGTAAAATTCTGCCAGTTGTTCATATCTTTATTCTTTCATTGATTCAACTTCATTATTGGGCATTTTCAGCTAATGCCTTTGCTGCCCGGTTTACTGCATCCAGGAAAGCCCGCGATGAAATGGTCGCTGCCGTGATGGCATCTACATTTCCTCCGTCTTTGGATACTTGTAATCCGGTTGTTCCGGGGTTCTTTCCAGTAATATCACCCTTGGCACCTTTCACGAACCAAGTATCCATTTTAGAACCTAATCCGGGAGTTTCTTTGTGTTCCAGTACCGAGTAATTGTAAATGGTTCCGTCGGGATTGAAACCGACCATCAACCAGATTTTTCCCCCGAAACCGTTGTTCGTGTAAGTCTTGATGGCGGTTCCTACCAGGTTGCCGCCTTTTTTTGCCTCGTAAAATTGTAGTGTTCCCCCGTCGGGAGTTTCTACCGTGCGGGTATCTGCCATCGGGTCATTATCGAATTCCGGTACAACGGCCCGTATTGCTTGTACTTGTTTTTCTATTTTTACTTTTTCAATCAGTCCCGACGTGAGCGTGTTTACAACACCCACGGCAGCCGAGGAAACTAGTGTTACCAAGAATAACACCAGTACCATATTTTTAAAGCTTGATTCTAATTTCTTTCCCATCGTCTTGTGATTTTAAATTTTAGATTTTAAATTTTAAATTTCGGAAGTAATTAATTTACAATCTACAATTTACAATTTAAAATCGAACGGGTTTACAATATCTGTTTATTAGCGGGGTAAATCCGTTCATGATCAGAATGGCGAAAGACATTCCTTCCGGGTAAGCCCCGAATACACGGATAATCACGGTTAATAACCCGATCCCGACACCGTAAATAAGCATTCCTTTATGTGTCATGGGAGAGGTTACGTAATCCGTGGCCATAAAGATTGCTCCCAACATCATACCTCCCGTGAAGAGATGGAAAATAGGGCCGGCAAAATGTTCCGGGTTTGCCAGATTCAAGATTCCGGAGAACACGATCACGGTGGCAAAAATAGCGATCGGGATGTGCCAGCTAATGATTTTCCGGATCAGCATGTAAGCGAACCCGAGCAGAAGTCCGAGAGCGGCTACTTCTCCCAAGCTACCCCCGATATTACCGATAATCAGGTTACCCGTGGTGAACCCACCGGAGGCGAGTGCGTCACTGATGGTCTGTCCGCTTTTAACGGCCTCTTTCACGAGAGCTAATGGGGTAGCCCCGGTTACGGCATCCGTGGTTGCGAATCCGTTCGGAACGGGCCAAGAGGTCATCTGTACCGGGAACGAGATCAACAGGAATACACGTCCCACGAGTGCGGGGTTGAAAATATTGTTTCCTAATCCTCCGAAACTCATTTTACCGATTCCGATGGCAACGAGAGCCCCGATTACCACGATCCACAACGGGAGCGAGGAGGGAAGGTTGAAAGCCAGCAAAACACCCGTGATGATGGCCGATCCGTCCCATATCGTGGGACGTTGTTTCATAAGATATTTTTGGATAACGTATTCGAATACGAGACAGGCTACTACCGAGGTCAGGGTTACCAGAATAGCTCCCAGCCCGAAAAACACGATAGAAAAGATAAATGTAGGGATCAATGCGATGAGCACGCCGTACATGTTTTTTTCTATCGAATCCCCGCCGTGAATGTGGGGGGAGGGGGATATGGTGAAATTACTCATACTAATTATTTTAGATTTTAGATTTTAAATTGAAGAAAGATAAATTTACAATCTACAATTTAAAATTGATTTAGTTTTTTCTCGCACGTATCATTTGTCCGGTTTTGGCTTTAGCCAAACGGATCACGTCAAGTAAAGGACGATTGGCCGGACAGGTGAAACTGCATGAACCGCATTCGATGCAATCCATTACTTTCTCTGCTTCCAGTGCCTCTAGTTTGGCGTGTTCTCCGAGCAACATCAAATAATAGGGTTCCAACCCCATGGGACACACGTTGACGCACTTCGAACAACGGATGCAATTCCGGTATTCTTTGCGGGAAGATTCTTCCTGACGCATGAGCAAAATTCCACTCGTCCCTTTCGTGACGGGAATATTCGTGTTCGTCAATGCTTTTCCCATCATGGGCCCACCACCAATCACCTTACCTGTGTTTTCGGGAAGACCTCCGGCTGCTTCTATCAATTGGGAAATTGGGGTTCCGATGCGGCAGAGATAGTTACCCGGCTCTTTCAATGCTTTTCCGGTAACTGTTACTACTCGCTCGAATAGCGGTTTGTTTTTCATCACGGCTTCATAGACGGCGTAGACTGTACCCACGTTTTGTACCACGGCTCCGACAGCGATCGGAAGCCCTCCGGACGGGACGAATTTTCCCGTGACAGCCTGGATGAGTTGTTTTTCACCTCCTTGAGGGTATTGTATTTTTAACGGGCAAATTTCGATGCCTTCGGCCAATCTGGCGTGTTTTCCCAGTTCTTCGATGGCGTCTTTTTTGTTATTCTCGATACCCACGATCGCGCGTTTCACGCCCAGGGCTTTCATGATCAATTCGATTCCCGTGATCAGTTCTTTGCCGTGTTCCAGCATCAGGCGATGGTCTGCCGTGAGGTAAGGCTCGCATTCCACCCCGTTAATAATGAGTACTTCGGCCGTACTTCCGGGAGGAGGGGATAGTTTTACCTGTGTCGGGAAGGTTGCACCACCCATGCCGACGATTCCGGCCGCGCTGATAGCTTTTAAGATCTCTTCTTTTGTGAAATCACCGGGATGTTTGGAGGCCGGGTCTTTCAGTATATTCTCATCCCATTCGTCTCCCTCGACCTTGATCGTGATCGCCGGGCGCGGGTAACCGCTGGCATCTATCACGGGATCAAGCGACACGATGGTTCCTGAAACGGAACTGTGAATATTTGCCGAGATAAAACCGGCAGCCTGACCGATGAGTTGTCCTACTTTTACCTGATCACCCTTTTTTACCACGGGTGTGGCGGGAGCCCCGATATGCTGTGATAATGGAATGATTACTTGTTCGGGGAGGGGAAGAGTGATGATTTCCCCTTGTGCTGATAATTTATTTTCTGGCGGGTGTACACCTCCAATTTTAAATGTCTTGAGCACGGTATTCAATTTTAGATTAATAGCCTTTTTAATTTGTTGATTTTAGATTAAGTGATTTCCTCGCACGTTTCCCTCGCTCTTTATAATCACTGAATCATACAATCGGTAATCTCAGAATATTTAATATTCTAAATTTGTTTTTCTTCCGCGGGTTCCGTGATTTTTCGCGGAGGGAAGTTCACTTCATGAATGGCATGAGTCGGGCAAACGCTGACGCATTTCCGGCAAAGTCTACATTTGCGGAAGTCGATGTATGCCAGGTTGTTTTCGAGGGTTATGGCCTCAAATGGGCATTCTTTCACGCACTTGCCACATCCGATACAAGCCACTGTACAGGCTTTGCGGGCGATATTTCCCTTGTCCTTGTTCACGCAGCAAACGAAGACTCGCCGATCTTTCGGCCCTTTGTTTCGCAACTCGATGATGTTTCTCGGACAGGCTTTCACGCAAGCACCACAAGCCACGCACTTCTCGTCAGTAACGACCGGTAGACCGTTGGTATCCATGTGAATGGCATCAAACGGACAGGCCGTCACGCAATCCCCGCATCCCAGGCAACCGAACGTGCAATCGGTCTCTCCCCGGTAAAGGGAATGTTCGATAGCGCATGATTTGTAACCGTCGTATTGGCTGGTACGCTGGCGATGCTCGCACGTGCCATTGCATCTTACAACGGCTATTTGCGGGGTCTGGGCAGTTACTTCCATGCCTAAAGCTGTTGCAACTTTCGCCATCGTTTCCGCTCCTCCAACCGGACAAAACAGTCCATCCAACGTAGTGGCTTTTACCGTGGCTTCCGCGAATCCCCTACACCCGGGTTTGCCGCATCCGCCACAATTTGCCCCGGGTAAAATGCTTTCCACGGTATCAATTCTAGGGTCTTCCTCGACCTTGAACTTTTGCGCGACAAAATAAAGAATCACAGCAGACGCGACTCCTATGGCGCATAAAGAAATAATGGTGTAAATAATGGTAGTAGTCATCATAAGGTATTTGTTTTGTCTCCTCTAGTTCTGTAATAGCGCTCGTAAAGTTATTATTTTTTTTCAAGGTTATGCTATTTTAACCTTAAATTTTATCTTTTGGGCGAACTTGTCCCGGAGTAAATACAAGGTGATAAAGTATATCGCCATGGTCAGAAGTGATAGCGTGGCGGCCATGACTTCACTGAACCCGGCGAGGACGAGCAATGTCAGGATGACAATGATTAAGGCGGATGGAACGATGTAAGCCAAGAGTACGGAAAGCATCGCGTTTCCGGTACTGGCGCTGACGATAACCTTGTCGCCAACTTTTACATTCGTGTTCGGTTTTTCTGCCGTGATGTTTTTTTGCGTGACTTCCGATAACCCGCAGGCCCCTTTGGAATGACAGGCCGCGCAAGCCGATTGATTTTGTATCGCAACGATAATATAGGTATCCGCCACTTTTATCACGATGCCATCGTGTTCAATTGTATTTTTTGCCATAATCTGGTTCTTTGGTAAGTGACAAATATAATAAAAAACCATCCTTGAGCAAGGATGGTTTTCATGTTTATTTCTTTCGCATAAATACTTGGATGGGAACACCCGTGAATTTCCAGTGTTCCCGTATCTTGTTTTCCAGGAAACGTTTGTAGGGGTCTTTCACGTACTGCGGCAGGTTACAGTAAAACGCGAATGCCGGGGTTTTGGTCGGCAATTGGGTCACGTATTTGATGCGGACATATTTCCCTTTCAAGCTGGGTGGGGGATAATTCTCGATCTCTTCGAGCATCACCCGGTTGAACTCGGAGGTTTTCAGTTTTTGTTTCCGGTTCTCGTAGGTTTCAATGGCGGCCTCAAGCGCTTTTAGCAGACGTTGTTTCGTGAGTGCCGAGGTGAAAATGATCTGCACGTCGTTGAACGGGGCCATTTTAGACCGCAGTTCTTTTTCGAAATTGATCGTCGTCTTGTTGTCTTTTTCGATCAGGTCCCACTTGTTCACGAGTACGACTACTCCTTTTTGATTTCGTTCGATGAGGTGGAATATGTTCAAGTCCTGGGCTTCCATTCCCCGGGTGGCATCAATCAGCAACATGCACACGTCGCTATCCTCGATAGCCCGGATGGAACGCATCACGGAATAGAATTCCACGTCTTCGTTCACCTTTGCTTTCTTACGTAACCCGGCCGTGTCAACCAACAGGAAGTCGTGTCCGAAACGATTGTAGCGGGTGGTGATCGTGTCACGTGTCGTTCCGGCAACCTCGGTGACTATATTTCTTTCCTCGCCGATAAGCGCGTTGATTGTGGATGATTTCCCCACGTTGGGACGTCCCACGATCGCGATCTTCGGGAGCTCTTCGGTTTCTTCCAAAGGTTCTGCCGAGAAATGAGATACCAGTTTATCCAGCAACTCGCCTGTTCCCGAACCGTTCATGGAGGATATGGGGAAGATTTCTTCACCAACACCGAGTTTATAAAATTCATGCACGTCGTAGAGACGTTCCCCGTTGTCGACCTTGTTGGCCACGAGGTAAATTGGTTTCTCCACTTTTCGTAGCATGCGGGCAAAACTGTAATCCAGGTCCGTAATCCCCAGTTCTACGTCACACACGAACAGGATCACGTCGGCTTCGTCCATCGCCAACAATACTTGTTTATTTATTTCTTCCTCGAAAATATCCGAACTATTAGAGACGTATCCACCGGTGTCGATTACCGAGAATTCTTTCCCGTTCCAATCCGATTTCCCGTAGTTCCGGTCACGGGTAACCCCGCTTTCCTCGTTCACGATGGCTTTACGTCCACCGACCAGGCGATTGAAAAGTGTTGATTTTCCCACGTTGGGACGTCCTACTATTGCAACAATATTACTCATAATCAGTTAAAAGTTAAAAGCTAAAAACTAAAAGTTTATTTGTATAGGTTGTCGCGTGTCAACTTTTAGCTTTTACTTGTTAGTTTTTAGTTATTAAAGTTGTTTGTACCCGAAGCGTTTCAGGTCGTTTTCCTTGCTTCGCCAGTCTTTCAGGACTTTGACGTACAGGTTGAGAAATACTTTTTTCCCAAAGAAGGCTTCGATGTCAATCCGGGCTTCCGTGCCCACTTTTTTCAGGGCGGTTCCCTGATGTCCGATGATAATGCCTTTCTGGGAGTCCCGTTCCACGTTGATAACAGCCATGATGTTGATGCGTTTGGGCTCTTCCTTGAATTCCTCCACGACAACTTCCACGGAATACGGGATTTCCTTGTCGTAGTTCAGCAATATCTTTTCCCGGATGATCTCGGTCACGAAGAATCGGGCCGGCATGTCGGTCATCTCTTCTTTGTCGAAATAGGGTTCACCCACGGGTAATAGTTCAAGAATTCTCTTGTACAAATTATCGACATTAAAATTCTCGGTGGCAGAGATCGGGAATATTTCTGCTTGCGGGATGATCTCTTTCCACTTGTCGAACAGGCTATCCAGCTTGTCGGGGGTGGTCAGGTCGATCTTGTTTAATACCAGTAAAATCGGCACCGTGCTTTGTTTCACTTTCTCGATAAAGTCCGCATTCTTCTCGAAGTTTTCCACCACATCGGTCACGTAAAGAATGATGTCAGCGTCGATGATGGCGGTTTTCGAGAAATCCAGCATGTATTCCTGCATCTTGTAGCTGGGTTTCACGACTCCCGGGGTATCCGAGAACACAATCTGGAAATCCTCCCCGTTCACGATCCCTTTAATCCGGTGACGCGTGGTTTGGGATTTGGACGTGATAATTGATAATTTCTCCCCGACCAACCGATTCATCAGGGTGGATTTTCCCACGTTGGGGTTTCCTAGTATGTTGACAAAACCTGCTCTATGCTCCATTTACTTAAAAATTAATTGGGCACAAAGGTACGATAACTAATTGAAAATTGAAAGGGTAAACTTGAATGATACTATAAATTTTCGATACTCTAGCTTCTATGAATCTTCTATCTAGCTTCCATCTACCTTCTAGCAGGGTAGATGGGGGCCAGATAAATGATTGTTGTCGCTAGTTAGCTGTATGATTGTGATATTAACTCGTGTAACTTGATAATAAACAATAGGGGTTGAAGTTGCCGGACAGGCAGGTTCAATCGCGTTATTTATAAATATAGGTGATTTTCTCCGTGTCTGCCGGGTTCGCTTTGTTCGTCTTGGTAATCCAAGCCCCGGTCTGATCGTAGGTGTATTGATAGTTCGGGTTGATTTGATTGCCTAACTCGTCGTAAACGATCGTGAGGGTTCCGGAGATTTTCTCGTTCTGCATGTTCTCTTTCGTGTAGGAGATGTTTGTCAGGTAACCGAAAGGATTGTATGTGTACTCGCTGGTTTCTTTCATGACGGGTTGGTTGGTGTCCGGTCGCGTGTTTACCCATGTTTTGCGACTGATCCGTCCGTTGGCATCATACGTGCAATCCGTTTGCGCGCGAATCTGGCCGTTCTGGTATTCTTGCGTGCGGGTGATTTGCCCGTTATTGTTGTAGTAATCCATGTTGTTTTTACCGTTACTCCATTTCGTGTTTTTCATGACGGGATGTCCTGTTATGTCGTACTGGTAACTGACCTGGCGCAAGGTTTTGTTGGAAAGGGTATCCACGGTTTCTTCTTCGTAGCATTTCCCGCTATTGTTGTATTTGAAGGTGGTGACGATCACTTTCAGGGGAGAGGGGTGCATCGCGGTGGCATCTTTTTTCAATTCTGTACTTTGAATGATTTGTGATAAGTTGCCTTGAGGGGTGTACTTATAAGTGGTCGTGACGAGAGTGTCGTTGGCTGTACGGGTTTCACGCGTGATTTTATCTCCCTTGTAATATTTGGTAATATTGGGGGCGTTCCAAATCATGGAGTCGATAAATCGGTTTCTAAGTTGTTGTGCCTTGTCTCGGAATGTCTTGTATTTATGTGTTTGTAAATAGGTTTTCACGAGTGGAAGACGAGCGGACGAGTCAACGCGGGTGATCAGGATAACGAGATCTATACTGTCGTTCGTGTAATCGACTTCCGATAGGTATTTTCGGGGACAACCACTCAGGTAAGGACAGTTGATGTAGGCGTTAATACAACTTTTTTGTATTTCCGGGGATGTCGCTTTCCGGATTGCTTCGAACAGGTAGTCGTCGTAAATCTTTTGCACGTCGGTCAGGTAGGGACGGGCTTCTTTGGAATTGGTGTAGAATACTTTCAGCGTGGAGTCGTTGAAATAAGCGAGGATGGTGGAGTCGTTTTTCATGCTGCACGCTTGTTTGTAGAGCAAGTCGTTATATATTTTTACTACTTCCGCGTAATTGTACGCCTTGTTGAAATCCTGGAAATAGCTTTTACATTTGGCCTGATCGGGGGCTGCTTGTAAATCCGCGAATTGAACCCTTTCTTTGAGGTGTATGATTGCCAGGTAGACGTCGGGATCAATGTTGTATTTGTATTCCGAGATTTGGGCGAGTAGGATTCTGGAATCTTTAAGTTGTTCTTGCGAGGCCGATAGCAGGGCGAATATCGTGGAGTCGGCTTTGTGTAGAAACGTGTTGAAGTCCAGATTGACATCCTTGCAGAAGGCTCGAACCCTCGCGCCCCCGTCCTGTTGTTGAATGGTCATGCTACTTTTCAAGTAAGGTTCGATGGCGTTAAAGCTTGGGGCGAGTAATAGTTTTTCGAGCGCGTCGGCCAGGGTTATTTCATTCTTGTAGGTGGTTGCGCTCTTGGAATCGAGTCTCTCCCTTAGGCGGGTGTACTTGTCGCTGTCCGAGCGAGCGATGAATTCGTATAATCTTTCAACACGACCTTGTTTTTGCGCCTGGACGTTCGAGCAAAAACTGCTGGTGAGGATCGTGAAAACGACAATGATAAAATATGAGTTTCTCATAGTGATGTTATTTTATAATTCTAATATAATTTGGCTAGTTTACGATGAGAGCCAAGTCGTGGACTGCTTTTCGAGAGTGAAAAAAAGAGTCTCTATTTATCTTGGTTCTCTTGCAGTTAACGTATTTTCGTTATCTTTGTTGCATAAAAAAATTGAAATATAATTATGATTGTAGATGTACTGGCTAATAGCGAGCGGATTGAAAGGTTGAATCCGTATTTTAAGGCTGTTTTTGACTATATAAAAACACATGATTTGACAGGTATGCCCGTGGGAAGGATTGATATCGCCGGGGATGATGCCTATATAAAGATCGAGGACGCGAAGGGACGTGAGGTGAAGGATGCCGTTTACGAGCGGCATGACAAGTATATTGATATACAGATGCCGTTGAGCGGGGTCGAGGGATACGGTTGGAAGGCCAAGAGTCTTTTGGGCGAGGAGAGGGCGCCATACGATGCTGTCGGGGATTTTACTTTCTACCGGGACCCAGTGGGCTCCGTGTTTACGCTCGCTCCCGGAGAGTTCGTGATCTTTTTCCCGGAGGATGCTCACGCCCCCTGTATCGGGGAAGGAGTGATCCGGAAGATGGTGGCGAAGATTAAAAAATAGGTCTGTAAAGTCCATAAGGTTCATAAAGTCTATAAAGTCAGTGGACCCCCGCGGGGCGCTTGGTTCATGGCAGTGTCTGCTGCCAGATAGCAGGATAAAGGATCATGGAAGTCTTCAATTATAAATTTTGAATGTTATGAAGAAAAAGTATAAGATATTATTGGCAGTGGTGGTTATTTTGGTGGTGGTTTATTTTTGTTTGCCTTATTACGCGAGGCAGGCGTTGATTTACTGGTACCCGTCAATTGATGACTTGTCGATGTTCGAGAAGCACACGGTACGAAAGGCCGATTCGAGTTGGATGTGGGGGATAGCCAAGGATTATAATACTTACGAGTTAAGTCCGGAGGATAACGCGTACCTGGATGATTTCCGCACGGTTTCTTTCTTGGTGATTCAGAATGATAGTATTGTTTACGAGGAGTATCGTTCCGGGTGGAACGACACGAAGACTTCAAATATCTTTTCGTCCACCAAGAGTATTGTCGGTCTGCTGGTGGGGGCTGCTTATGACGAGGGGAAGATCGCCAGCCTGGACGATCCGGTCGGGAAGTACATACCGGAATTCAACGAGGGGAAGAAGAAGAATATCACGATTCGTCATTTGCTGACGATGAGTGGCGGGTTGAACTGGGACGAGGCTTACGCTTCGTTGTTCTCGGTTACCACGCACGGGTATTACGGGAATGATCTTTACGACCTGGTGACCGGGTTGGACGTGATCGAGGAACCGGGGAAACAGTTCTCTTACCGGAGTGGCGATACGCAGATTCTGGCTTTTGTCGTGGAGAAGGCGACCGGGAAGAGTATTAGCGATTACGCGGAGGAGAAGTTGTGGCGGCCGATGCAAGCCAGTCAGGATGCTTATTGGTTGTTGGACAAGAAGGACGGGGACGAGAAGTCGTTTTGCTGTTTTCATACCACGGCGAGGGAAATTGCCCGTTTTGCCCGCCTGATGCTTCATCACGGGAACTGGAACGGGAAGCAGTTGATCTCGGAGGAGTATATCGACGAGGCGATGAGTCCGGCAGGTTACCTGAAGGACGAGTGGGGAAAGGATTCATTGGATTATTACGGTTTCCAGATTTGGATCATGAATTACAAGGGGCAGCGTAATCCTTATTTCCGGGGTATGCTGGGACAATATATTATCGCTATTCCCGAAAGGAACGTTATTATCGTACGGTTGGGACATAAAAAAGACGAGGAGCGGATTCGGGAAACCACGAGAGACGTGTATCGTTACATGGATATCGGGACGAAGATTCTGGATAGTCGAGAATAATATTTATTTGGATTTTGAAAATCATTTTATACTTTTACACCAATATTGTGTGTAAAAGTATAAAGTTATGACATTTGTCGGAGAGAATAAAGAAAAGGCTTTTACTGCGGTTTTTGATAAGAATTACGAGACCTTGTGTTTGTATGCAGTGAGGTTTACCGAGGATCTCGTGGAAGCGGAGGATGTGGTGCAGGAGGCGTTCGTGCGTTTTTGGGAAATGTATCGGGATCGCTTAACCGTCGAGAATGCTCGGCCTTTATTGTACCGTATGGTTCGGAATATGTGTGTTGATCGTGCTAGAGCAAAACGATGGAGTACTGTGGATGCGGAAGTGATGGCTGATCAACTGGTATATTATTTTCAACCGGAATCCGAGGGGGACTCTAAGATTGATTTGTTGATGGAGGCGGTCAGGAATTTACCTGAAAAGTGCCAACAAGTGCTTATTGCCATTTGTTTTAACGAGAAAAAATACAAAGAGGTGGCGGAAGAGATGTCGGTTTCCGTTAACACGGTAAAAACGCAGTTGGCTAGGGCTTTAAAGTTGTTGAGAGAGGGGCTGAACAAGGAGGATTTCGAGTTGTTCCTTACTTTTTTTATATTTTCTTGCTAATTCTTTTCACCCATTCTTTTACTTTTTCCGTTGTATTATTAAACGATCCTTTAATAATATCTTGAATTTACCCTATTTGCTACTTTTTATTTTGAATTGTAAATTCATTTTGACGCTTATAATCAGTTAATTAAAAAAAGTATTCTTCATCTTCTATTTTCCTGCAATAATCGATCATTTTTTAAGATTTTATGATGAGCGAAAATTGGGAAGAGATTATATGGAGAGCGTTGCGGGGCGAGTGTTCTGCGGAGGAGTTGGATCGGTTACAAGATTGGCGTAACGAGTTTTTTGGGAACGAACGAGTGTACGAGGAAATGGAGGAGTTTGCCGAGATGGGAACCTTTCTGAAAGGGGTGGATTCGTTGCATAAAGATCAAGCATTGGAGAATGTTTTGAAGCGAACGAGGCGGGGGGCGGTTACTCGTTTCCGGTGGTTGCGTTACGCCGCCGCTATCTTGTTTCCATTGTTGTTGGTCGGGACATTGGTTTACCTTTTTGAGGTTAGGGAGTGGTCGGGCAAGGAGTTGCCCGGACCTGTCGCCAAACAGATTTTGCCCGGGGGACCTAAGGCTGTTCTTTATCTTTCGGACGGGCGGGTGGTTGATTTGAACCGAGTGGCCGATTCAGTTATCATGGACGGGAGTTCTGGGCATAAAATCGCATTGTCGAAAGAGGTAAATGCGTTGAATTATAGTCAGGTGGCAACGAGTTGCGGGAAGGCAAGTGAATTGGTGTATAACCGGATCGAGGTACCTCGGGGTGGAGAGTATATGCTGGTGTTGTCCGACGGGACCAAGGTTTGGTTGAACTCGGAGACGCGGTTGGAATATCCGCTCGTGTTCGGTGATGCTAGTCGGGACGTGCGATTGAGCGGGGAGGCTTATTTCGAGGTGACGAGGGATACGGCAAGACGTTTTAACGTGATGATGGAGGGGGCGACAATCGAGGTGACGGGTACTTCTTTTAATGCGTCTTGCTACCCGGGGGATGGGCGGTGTGATGCCGTGTTGGAAAGCGGTAAGATCAATTTATTGACAGATCACGGGACTACCGTTGTCAGTGTGGGGGAATGTGCTTCTTATGATATCGCTTCGGGGAAGGTTCGAGTGGAGGCGGTTGACTTGAAGTATTTCACGTCATGGCGATACGGGACGTTTTATTTTTATGACACGCCATTGTCGGATATCGTGCAAAAGTTGGGACGTTGGTACAATGTGAATTTCAAGTTTGCCGACGATTCGTTGCGGGAGGTGTGTTTTTCGGGAGCGGCTTTGCGGAGCAAGCCTATCGATTTTATGCTTGAGTTGTTGACAAGTACGCAATCATTAAATTTTGATATACAGGAGGATGGAACTATCGTGATATACAGGAAATAAAAAGAGGAAGAATTGGACCTCTTCCCCTTTTTTGTTTAAATAAATCTCTCCGGCAAGAGAGAATTAATAACTAATAGTACACAAATCTATGAAAAAAAAGTCAAAGGATGGCACTTTTCTGTTTGGAAAAGTGGTGCACAAATTTTGGAAAATTATGCGATTGCAGCTATTGATTATTTTTGTGACTCTGTTCCAGCTACATGCCGAGAACAGCTACACGCAGCAAAAGGTGAGCATTTTGTTTAAGGATGCCGCGATTGAGGATGTGATCCGGGAGGTCGAGGCCCAGTCGGGTTACGTGGTGGTGTATAATAACACGTTGTTGAGGACGGTGAAACGTGTTACGGTTACCTTGCGGAACGTGAATGCCGTGGAGGCTTTGAATAAGGCTTTGCAGGGAAGTGGGTTACATTGTAAGTTGGTGGAGGATTTCCTGGTAATTGCCAAGGGAGAGGCGAAGACGGCCCCGGAGGATGACAAGGGAAAGAAGATTGAGGGACGGGTGACGGACAAGGATAAGATGCCGTTACCGGGGGTAACCGTGTTAGTGAAGGGGACGAAATTGGGCGTGGTAACCGACACAGCCGGGAGATTCCAATTGACGTTACCCTTGGAGAAAGAGGTGACTTTACAATTCTCTTTTATCGGGATGAAGTCGCAAGAGGTGAAGATTAAGGATTATAAGCCGCTTATGGTGGTGTTGGAAGAGGAGGCAACGGAGGTGGAAGAGGTCGTGGTGAACGGTATTTTCTCCCGGAAAGCGGGAAGTTTTACCGGTTCGGCCTTGACGATGAAAGGGGAGGATTTGAAACGGGTGAGTAATTCGAACGTGTTTGCCAGTTTGAAGAATCTCGATCCTTCTTTGATGATTTTTGATAATCTGGAGTTCGGTTCCGACCCGAACAAGATGCCCACGATGGCTTTGCGAGGGAAGACCGCTTTTGAGCTGGAATCGGATGATATTGATTTGAAAGGAAGTTATGCGAATGACCCGAACGCTCCTTTGTTTATTCTGGACGGTTTTGAGGCTTCGGTTCAGAAAATTGCCGATTTGGATATGAACCGGGTGGAGTCGTTGACGATCTTGAAAGATGCTTCGGCAAAGGCTATCTACGGTTCCAAGGCGGCCAACGGTGTGATCGTGATCGAGACGAAAAAGAACACCGAGTCTTCATTGCGGATTTCATATAGCGGGAGCGTGGAGATTCAAGCACCCGATCTTTCTTCTTACAACCTGACGAATGCGGCGCAGAAATTGGAGATCGAGAAAGATGCCGGGTTGTATTACGATAAGAATCTTTCGACCTTGTTCAATTTACAAAAGGATTATAACAAGAAGTTGGCGGCCGTGGTATCCGGTATCGACACGGATTGGTTATCAAAGCCACTGCGCAATGGTGTCGGGACGAAACATGGTATTTCTTTCGAGATGGGAAATGAACGGTTGAACCTGATCGTCGGGTTTAGCTATAATAATATTCAAGGGACGATGAAGGGGTCCGACCGCACGAATTACGAGGGGAGTGTGTCGATTTCGTATCGTTACAAGGGATTGAATTTCAGGGATAATCTGGCGATCACGTCCAACGTGGCGAATGATTCGCCTTACGGGGCGTTCAGCGAGTATGCGGCGTTGAATCCTTACCTGACCCCGTATGATGAGAAGGGGAACCTGGTACAGAATGCCAATATCATTCCGGGAAGCGATAATTTCGTCGAGAATCCCTTGTACAACGCTTCTTTAAACACGAAGTTAGCGAGTAAGTATATTGACGTGACGAATAACTTTAGCGTGGAGTGGATGATCGTGATGGGTTGGAAAGTGACGGGACGTTTCGGGGTGACTGAGAAACGCGTACGGGCGGATGAGTTCTACCCGGCGAATCATTTGAAATTCAGGAGTAATTCCGGAGAGGATTTGTTCCGGAAGGGAAGTTATAAGATGAACGAGGGCGAGGAGAAACGATTGAGCGGGGACGTGAACATGCAGTTTTCGAAAGAACTCGCCGAGAAGCATTACGTGTTTGCCAATGCCGGTTTTACTTTATCGGAGGCTTATTACGAGGAGTTAATTTACGAGGCGGAAGGTTTCCCTCACGACCGGATGAATGATATCATTTTCGCCCGCCAGTACGTGAAGGATTCTAAACCCACGGGACGGGAGTCCACGATCCGGGATATTGCCGTGCTGTTTGCTGGTAACTATGCCTATGATAATCGTTTTCTCTTGGACGGTTCTTTCCGAACGAGTGCTTCCAGTCAATACGGGAAGAATAATCGTTGGGGACAGTTCTGGAGTGTCGGCGTGGGGTGGAATATTCATAACGAGACGTGGATGAGGGATTCTAAGATTCAGCAATTGAAGTTGCGGGGGTCTGTCGGGTATACCGGGGCGCAGAGTAGCGAGGCGTATGCTTCACTGGCTACTTACGAGTACGATCTGGATCGGGTGTACATGGGATTTCTGGGATCGAAGTTGAAAGCCATGCGTAACGAGGATTTGAAGTGGAAGGAGAAGTTTGATTATAACGTGGGGTTGGATTTTAATATCGGGCGTTTGTTGAGCGTGAAGTTTGATTACTATATCGGGAAAACGAAGAATAACGTGTTGGATTTTGACCTTCCCACTTATACCGGGTTCAAAACGGTGAAAGAGAACGTGGGGGACGTGGAAAACAAGGGGTTTGATGTCCGCTTGAGCGTCACGCCGTGGAATATGCCGAAGGAACGAGGTTATTTCACGATTACCACGGCTATTTCACGCAACAAGAATAAGATTACCGGGGTGTCTACCGCCATGAAGAATTACAACGAGAAGCAGGACGAGAAAGCGAGTAGCAAGTTTTATAATAGACCGGTGCAGAAGTACTATGACGGGGTTTCCCTGGACGCGATCTGGGCGGTTCGTTCTTTGGGGATAGACCCGACGAACGGGCAGGAAATTTATCTGGACAAGAACGGGAACCGGACGTACACGTACCGGGTCTCCGATCAGGTGGTCTGCGGTGACAAGTTGCCTGATTTCCAAGGAACGGCCGGGTTCATGTTTAGTTACAAGGGGATCGAGTTGAACGCGACGTTCCGTTTCCAGTACGGGGCACAGATGTATAACCAGACGTTGGTGGACAAGGTGGAAAATGCCTCGCTTAAAAATAACGTGGACAAACGCGTGTACGATGGTCGTTGGCGTAATCCGGGAGACTTGAAACCTTACAAGACGTTGGGAAACGTGTGGGTGGAAGAGGAGAGTGAGTATAAAGATGAAAAGACACAGTCAACGTCCCGTTTCGTGCAGGATCGTAACGAATTGAGTCTTTCTTCCCTGAGGGTGGGGTATGATTTCTGGAAGCATGATTTCATCAAGAAAGTATCCATGGAGCGTTTGAGAATCGAGTTTTACATGAATGATGTATTTATGTTGTCGTCGATCAAGACGGAAAGGGGTACTTCTTATCCTTTCGCCAGATCGTTCAACTTTGCTATACAAGCTACATTTTAATACTATTGATTATGAAGAAAGTACGTGATATATTTTGTGTTTTACTGTTGTTCTGCACGACGATGTCTTGCGAGAACTGGTTGGACGTGGACCCGAAGACGGAGATAAAGTCCGAATTGATGTTCCAGTCCGTGAGCGGGTTCAAGGATGCCTTGATCGGGGTTTACCTGACGTTACGCGATCCGGAATTATACGGCCGGGAGGCCACGTGGGGATTCGTGGATGCTATCGGGCAACAAACGGACGTGCAGGATCAGTCTTCCGCTTATTATAATGCTACCCGTTATAATTATTCCCAGACTTCGGGCGTGTCCGATGCCCTTTGGTCCAAGGCTTTTAATGCTATTGTCAACCTGAATAATATGTTGGAGAATCTGGACGCGCAGGAGAATCTGTTTACCCCGGCCACTTACGGGGTGTTGAAGGGGGAAGCGTTGGGGTTACGGGCATTTCTGCATTTTGATTTGGTGCGGTTATTCGGCTGGGGCAATTTGGCGAAGAAACCGGAGAATCTGGAGAAGTTGTGTATGCCTTACATGACGAAGTATGACAAAATGTTATCCGATCAATTGACGGTAGGTGAGGTGTTGGCCCGTATCGAGGAGGATTTACAAGAGTCGATAGCGTTACTGAACGATAATGATCCTTATGGGTTGGCTCCCAAGCCGGATGATTATGATTTGCCGAACGAGGATAAGTTTTTCGACAACCGGGAAAAACGGTTTAATTATTGGGCGGCGGTGTGTACGCTGGCCCGCGTGTACATGTGGATGGGCAAAAAGAGTGAAGCGTTAGAGTTGGCGAATTCCTTTATTGAAAAAGGTGGCCGTACTTCTTGGATTGATTCGTACACGATTGATGCCTATTATCCGAAGGATCGGGATTTGACTTTTTCAAGAGAGCATGTCTTTGCCCTGGATATCGCAGAGCTTTTCGAGACGATAAAGCATTATATTAATCCTGATGCGAACGATCCTAACCGGAATGCAGATTTATTGTGTCATTCGAGTGAGCGAGCGAAGAAGTTGTTCGAGGCGGAGGACGGGAAAAGTACGGACTATCGTTATAATCACTGGTACAACACGGTAAATAATTATTTCGACGGGTGGGCTTTCTATAAATACTGGGAGGTGGAAGATTACGTGCACGGAAGTGTATTACCCTTGATCCGGAAACCGGAGATGTATTATATTGCTGCGGAATGTTTGCTGGGAACTGGCAATGACGCTGACCGGATAAAGGCAATCGAGATTCTCAACACGGTAAGAAGTAACCGGGGGCTTGCGAAGCTGGGAAACGATATGACGGCGGGAACGGTGCAGGATGAGATCACGAAAGAGTATCAACGAGAATTTATCGGGGAGGGACAGTTATTCTATTATTACAAACGCTTAGGATTTGAGAAAATTCCTTATGCCACGAAAGCGGGCAGTGATGCGGTTTACGTGATTCCGTTACCCTCGGGAGATGTCGGTTTGGGGGGAATGGAAGATTACAAGAAAAAGTAATGAATTATAAAGAGTACGCATATGAAAAGTATGAAACAGATGATAATCAGGTTGATGATGGCGGCATTGGCGGTATGTGCGTTTATGTCGTGCGAGCAAGAAGAGACCATGATGTACCAGCAGGCGGCGGGTGTGAAATTTATGTACCAGGCCACGGATGAGTATAGTTTCGTGGATAATTACGGGGAAACGGTACACTTGTATTACATCACGGTTGCCACGACGGGAGATTCGGTTGATTATGAACGGAAGGTGTCGATCGCTTTGGTGGAGGATGACACGAATTACGTGAACACGGCTCGTCCGGAACAGTACAAGTTGTTGGAAGGCGTGGTTCCTGCCGGGTCTTTCGCAGGTGAGGTTCCCGTTGAGATTCATTGCACGCCGGACATGAGCGACAGTAGTTTCGTGGTGAATATAAAACTGGTACCTAACGAGGATTTCCCGCTTGCCGGTTTTGATAAGCGTTATTTCGAGTTGTCAATGACGAATCAGTTGGTTAAACCCAAGAACTGGGGTAATCTTGCCTTCTATTTCGGGCAACAATTCTCGATAAGTTGGTATCGCTTTATCCTGAACGTGTTGGATGTGTCGTATATTCCTTATCCGACGGCACAGGAAGGAGACGAGAAGTGGAGTTACAATCAACTCTTGGCGAATGCGGGGAAAGTGAAGGCTGCGTTGATCCAGTATAACCGGGAGCATCCGAACGATCCCCTGCGACATGAAGACGGGGATTATGCGGGCGATGAGGTGAAAATGCCTTAACGGGATGCTTTTAGAATAATGTTTAATATCGTAAAGAAGATGATAATGAAAAGAATATCGATATTTTTATTACTATACATGGCTTTCGTGGCAATGTCTTGTTACGATGATAATTCGGCCAAGGATTTCAAAATCGTGAAACCTATCGTGATCGAATTTGCCGGGGCGGAGACTTCCGTGAAGATTTTTCAATTTGATACATTGGAGATTAACCCGATTATTTACAAGAATGGCGTGTCCGACGAGAATTTGACATACGAATGGAAGATTCAGGGAAACGAGTATCCCGAGACTGTTTTGTCGACCAAGATGACATTTTGTGAACCTATTTCAGCAGCCCCGAACAGTAAGGCGTATGATTTAATCTTGACTGTGACCGATAAAACGACTGATATCCAAGAATTTTCCCGGATATCGGTGACCGTGGAAAGTTCTTTGGGCGAGGGATTACTGGTTGCCGACACGCGTGACGGGAAGACGGCAGATGTGTCTTTGATTATGGCGATGAACTTTACCCGCGGATTATTGGAGAAAAATAATAAAGTATACCGAAATATTTATTCGTCTGTAAATCAACATAACCTGAATGGATTAGTGAAAGATATGCAGTCACTTGTGAAAAGTGATTCCCGAACATTGACTATATTGACGGAATCAGATATTTATCGAGTTGATCCTTTTGAATTTGCGGATTGGGAGATGAATAATGATCTTTTCTTTGTGCCGATCGAGGGAGAAATGCATCCTGAGGGGATGATGGTGAAGGATTACGGGGGCATGGAATACCTGAAAATAGACGGTAAATTGTATCCGCGAAATTCATCGTGGGGGAATTTGTATTATAATTTTTACATGTTCATGCCTGATTTAAGTGACTATAACATAAGTCAGATGTTGATTTGCGGGGTATATTATTACGCTACACCTTATGCTTTTGATGAAATTAAGAGTCAATTTGTACAAGTGAATAGTTATTCGGATGGTTTTTTACAGTTTCGGGAACAGAAGCCGGGGTTGTTGTTTGACGTGAATAACGTGGGACCGTATGATGCGATATACATGGGAGAAGGAGAAAATACGCAGTTGATGACCGTTTTTAAGGCTGAGCAAGGGAACGATTATTGGCTTGCCGCCATGCAGACCAAGGAGGAGGATAACGGGACTAATTTACCCACGGGACGATACGTGTTGACGAATTGTTCTGGTATCAATGAAGCTGTCGGCTTTGCCGCTTCCCCGATCTCGAATGATTTTTACTATGCGACAAAAGATCAGATTTACACGATAGCACTGGGAGAGTCTCAAAACGTGACATCGGAAAGTCGCTATACCGTGGATAAGGAGCGGGACGGGGAAATTACTTCCATGATGATGTGGCGGGGAGAATATGGCCGGATGAACGTGTCTAGCGAGAGTAGTTCTACCGGGATCACGACACAAAATGCACAGTATCGTATGTTGATTATCACGACTTACAAGGAATCAACCGGGGAAGGGAAAGTGATTACCATCCCGATTGTCAAGTTGAGAAGCGGTACGTTGGAACCGAATCGGGAGATTCACGGGAGATACGAGGGATTTGGCCGGATTACGAAAGTGGCCTATAATAAAGTGGGTAACTAAAATGAACGATTTTATGAGAACAAGATTAAGAAATATGACTTGTCTGTTATTATTGACAGTGGGTTGGGTGGCTTGTAATGATGACGATGATAATAACGTGAAGGTGGGTGTACGTCCGGTTAACCCCGTGCGCGTGAGCGAGATTACCGGGCATAATGATCACTGGGGTGATTACACGTTGAAGATTCAATACACGAACGACAAGGTGGCAGGCATGAGCCGTTACGATAAAGACGGGTATCGGAAAGGAGGGCTTTCGGTGACGAAGGAACAGGGCGTCACGACGTATGCCGTGAATGATTACGTGTATAACGTGGATGTCGATTCTATCGCCCGGCTGGACACTTGGTTGAAAGGAAAATACGGGGTGGGGAATTACTCGCTGGAAGATAGTATCCCCACGATAGCCAGGACGTTGTACAAGGTTGACGTGACGCTTGACGAGGAGAGCACGGTCACGCAACAGGTGTTCAGTTATTATATTCCCAAAACCGAGTTCGGGACCGGGGATGATTTTGATAATACCTACACGTTGGATTACAAGGAGACTTTTATTTACGAGTACGGGGAAGGTATCTCAATCGTGAATTCTCGTTCTTTTCATGACACCTATGCCCCGGATGATGCTAAGAATTACGTGACTCGCGCTCTTTATAAATACGAGTACGAGTATGACGGGAACCGGATCGTGACGAACCGGATTTACCGGGTGAACAATCATAGCGAGGAGAGTTGGGATTTGATAGACGAGCGGGCGTACGCGTATTCCGGTAACGGTTTGATGTCGGTGAAAGGCGACGGGTATTCGCTGGAAAGGATTTATAGTGATGCCCGGGCCTTTTCGTTGAACCTGAACGGGGCAGCGACTTCCTACACGTTGAACGAATACGGGTTCCTGATTAAAAGCGATAATGGCAAGGGCGAGGTGATGAACGTGACTTACGAGCCCGGGAACGGTAATTTTTATCACCTGTACCGGTTGGATCGGGAACAGGAAGGTTTCCCGGTTATAAAATAGTGATGCGTGTTGTTTAGAGGGTGGGGCAGAAGTTTTTTTGCTTGCTAATACTACCCCCTCCAGCTTCCCCTTACACGGGTAAAGTGTTGATTACCAAGCATTCCTTGCACGGGAATGGGGTGATAACCAAGCGGTTTTTCCCCCCGTGTAAGGGGGAGCCGGAGGGGGTAGTTACACGGAATAGACTTTTGCCTCGTCCCTCTTTAAATTTTAAGCGGAAAAATATGGCAAGTTGTTTGAGATGTTTGATCTTGTTTTTATTCTTGGGGAACGTTGTCCTCGCGGGAGACAATAAAGTGCGTTGCGTTATTCGTGGCGAGTTGGTCGGGATGGATGCGAAGGAGGTGCTTCTGGTGGATGCGACGGTGGATTCCCGTTATCACGGGACGTATGTTCCGGTGAAGGATGGTCGCTTTGAACACGTGCTGGAATTGCCGCACGTGGAAGGTTATAAATTGATTTTCGTGACCCGTGACCCGAGGGTGTGGTATACCGTCCCGTTCATGGTGGAGGACGGGGAGGTATGTATCACGGTGAATGCTGATAAGAGTTACACGATACGGGGAGGGGAATTTAACGAGAGGTACCGGGACTACCGGGAGTTGCGACTGCGAGAGGTCGGGTGGAAGCGCTTTACTTTCATGCATGAATTTTGCACGGGACGATGGGATGAATTGTACTATTTCCTGGTGGTGGAGGAGTTGCAGAGACGGCAGGTGTATCAAGACGAGCCGGATGACGAGCTGGAAAAGGCTTACCGGGTGTTGGCGGTGAAATTCCCTTCCAGTGATTATACCCGTCTGGGGAAGATGTTACTCGATGGTTTCCGGGAAATCCGGCCGGGAGGGCGCTACGTGGAGTTCGAGGCCCCGGATTTGGAGGGGCGCGTGGTGGAGGTCTCGGACGTGATCCGGGGGAAAGTTGCCGTTATTGATTTGTGGGCTTCCTGGTGTATGCCTTGCCGGGCGAAGGCAAAGGCGATGATCCCGCTTTACGAGAAGTATAAGGATCGGGGGTTCGAGATCGTTGGTGTGGCGCGGGAGTTCAAGAACACGGATCGCGTGAGACAGGCGATAGAACAGGACGGGTATCCCTGGCTGCAATTGATCGAGTTGGATGATAGTCGCCGGATATGGACTCGTTACATGCTGGGGAATGCCGGGGGAGGCGTGTTTCTAGTTGATCGGGACGGGACGATTTTAGCCGTGAACCCGAAACCGGAGGAGGTACAAAGTATATTGGAGCGAATATTATGAAAATATTTTATTTTTAGAATAAAAAATACCTGTTCGATATTAGGCTCGTTTTTAGTTAAAAATGGCCTAATTTTTATTACATATATTCACGTATTTTAAATACCTCTATAACCCGCGCTAGACGTGGGCTAGAGGGGGTATTCTACTGGTATTTTACTGGTATTCTACTGGTGTTTTACTGGTCGTTATACAGTAGAAATGCGGTAAAAAAATGATATTTTACCAGAAGAATGATGTTTGTAGCCCGTTTGTTGAATTTGTAGTGATCGTGTTTGAATCCTTGATAAATGTCTCGCGGGGAAAAGTGTGGGGGATAATTTTTATTTGCAGTTACTGATTTGCGTGAATAGCGAGACGGGTGGAGACACGGGTTGCGGTGAGTTGCATGTATACACTATTCAGGATGGTAACGCGGCTCCCGTGAAATTCGGAAGTTTTACCGGGTTGGGTAGAATCGTGGGTGTGGCTTTTAAAGAGAAATAAAACTCCTACTCCCTCCAACTCCCCCTTACACGGGGGGAGGGTTGATAACCAAGCGGTTTCCCCTCCCGTGTAAGGAGGGGGTAGGGGTGGTAGTTGAATGCGTGCATTCTTTTGATTATTTGTGTTTTCCGCAGCCTCCGCAGCCGGTGCATTCGTGCTCTTCGTTCACGACAGCAGGATCACCGTGTCCGCCTCTTTGACCGCCACGCTTGTCCATCATCTCTTTGCGGCGTTTCTCCATTTCCTGTTTTCTCTTTTCCTGGTTAGCGACGTAAGTTTTGTATTGGTCGTCGGTGAGGATTTTCTTTAGAGAAGCGTTTTGTTGGTCTTCTATTTTCTTCATGTGGAACATCACGGAATCACGTTGACCTTGATATTTCTTCATGAGTTCGCCTCTTTGCTTGAAGTTCTCGGTGAGTAAATCTTTCACCTGTTTCTCTTGTTGCTCGTTGAGCTTCAGTTCGGTCTTCATTTGCTCGACGGATTTCTTTATCATTTCTTCCGGGTTCATTTGCCCTCTTTGGCCGCGATGTTGTGGACCTTGCGCGTTTACTCCTAATGTCATCAATAGGAATAGAGATGAAATAATTAAGGTTACTGTTTTCATACTTTGTTTTATTAACGTTTATAATGGCATGAAATTTAGGATTTTAAGGTAGTCTGTAAATTACATGCGTTTTTAAAATGCATTTGCTCTTATGACAAGATACGGGCGAAAAGGTTTATTGGTTACTGTTCCATTTTCTTGAAAAAACTTTATATTTGTGAGATAGATAAACGACATTGAATCGTGTGGCCGGGAACGGGTGGATGTGTAACCTTGTAATAATGAAGTCAATTTGGGTGATAAGGAGGTAAATATAGTTCTGGAGTTCTCTCGCGGAGGGGAAAAGGCTTTTCGGATGTTGTACGACCGTTACGTGGTGGCGTTGCGTTATTTTGCCGCTAAATACGTGGATGACGAGGCCGCTATTGAAGATGTCGTGCAGGATGCTTTCGTGGCGTTGTGGGAGAAGAGAACGGAATTCCGGGTGGAGAATGCCGTGAAATCCTATTTGTACAAGGCGGTGCGAAATGATTGCCTGAACTTGATCCGGCACCGGCAGGTGGAGAATAAATACGCGGAGGAAATGATCGTGGAGGATAACCAGTCGGAGTTTTTTCTGGATCGGGTACTGGAATCCGAGATATTTCAAGTATTGCTTTCCGTGTTTGACGAGTTGTCCCCGGCGTGTAAGGAGGTCTACCAGATGAGCCTGGACGGGATGAGTCACGAGAAGATTGCCGAGAAACTGGGTATTTCGATCAACACGGTCAAGAAGCACAAGAATAACGCGAATCATTACATGAAAGAACGATTGAAAAATGTGTTGTCTCTGTTATTATGGATTTCCTGAAGGTGTGAAGAGGGGACTGTTTACACTGGGAATTATTGTATGCTCTTTGCTGGCACGAGGGCAACAGCGGGAGTATAAGATTTGGTTTGACCAGCCAAATGACACGAGCGGCATGGCCGTGTGGCTGAAAAGCAAGAGTTTAACGAATGCCGGCGATGTCATGCGGAATCCCGACCGGCAATGGGAATCCCGTTCCCTGCCCTTGGGAAACGGGAGTTTGGGGGTTAATGTAATGGGATCGGTCAACGTGGAGAGAATCACGCTTAACGAGAAAACTTTATGGCGGGGCGGGCCTAACACGACAAAAGGTGCTGCTTGTTATTGGAACGCGAACAAGCAATCGGCACACGTGTTGAGAGATATACGACAGGCTTTCGCGGAAGGTGATTTCGACGAGGCGGCACGGCTTACCCGCCGGAATTTTAACGGTTGGGTTCCTTACGAATCGTGCGCCGAGGAGCCTTCCCGTTTCGGGAGTTTCACGACGATGGGGGAGTTTCACGTGCGGACGGGTATTGACGAGCGAGGGATAGAAGACTACAAGCGGGTATTGTCGCTCGATTCGGCCATGACCGTCGTGCGATTCCGGAAGGATGGGGTGAATTATCGTCGGGAATGTTTTATCTCGTACCCCGATCAGGTGATGGTGATAAGATTCTCGGCAGATAGGAGGGGGAGGCAACATCTGGTTTTCACGTATACTCCTAATCCCGTTTCTAGCGGGGAGATCCGGGCCGATAGGAAGAGGGCGGCTATTATTTACACGGGGCAATTGGATAATAATCACATGAAGTATGCCGTCGCGGTGCGGGCCGTGCTGAAGGGGGGAAGCGTGTCGAACACGGGGGGGAAGCTTCGGGTTGAAGGAGCCGACGAGGTGGTTTTTCTCGTGTCGGCAGCGACGGATTACAAGATGAATTTCGACCCGGATTTTGATGATCCGGGAACATACGTCGGGAATGATCCCGTGGGTGTCGTTCGGCAGAGACAGGAAAAAGCCGGGGGGAAGGGGTACGAACGATTGTTGAGAAGACATTACCGGGATTATTCCGCCTTGTTCGATCGGGTGAAGTTGCGTTTAAACCCGGCTGTCGGCGAGGTCGATTTACCCACGAACGAGCGGTTGGAGCGTTATCGTCAGGGACAGCCTGATCCTTACCTGGAGGAGTTGTACTACCAGTTCGGACGTTACCTGTTGATAGCTAGTTCCCGTCCGGGAACGATGCCCGCCAATTTGCAGGGCTTGTGGCATAATAACGTGGACGGGCCTTGGCGGGTGGACTACCATAATAATATTAATCTCCAGATGAATTACTGGCCGGCTTGTCCCGCGAACCTGTCCGAATGTATGTTGCCGTTGGTTGATTTTATCCGTACCCTGCAGAAACCGGGAGCCGTGACGGCCAAGGCTTACTTCGGGGCGAGGGGGTGGACGACTTCCATTTCCGGGAATATATTCGGTTTCACTTCTCCCTTGAGTAGCGAGGATATGACTTGGAATTTCTGCCCGATGGCCGGTCCTTGGCTGGCAACGCACGTGTGGGAGTATTATGATTTCACGAGAGACCGGGATTTCTTGCGGGAGATAGGTTATGATATTATCAAAAATAGCGCCCGTTTCACGGTGGATTATCTCTGGCATCGTCCGGACGGTTCTTACACGGCAGCCCCGTCCACCTCGCCGGAACATGGCCCGGTTGACGAGGGTGCCACTTTCGTTCATGCCGTGGCCCGGGAGATATTAATGGATGCCGTCGAGGCGAGCCGGGTTCTGGATGTCGACGGGCGGGAACGAGCCGGGTGGGAGCGGGTGTTGGAAAGGCTTGTACCTTACCGGGTGGGGCGCTACGGGCAGTTGATGGAATGGGCAAGGGATATTGATGACCCGAAGGACGCTCATCGTCACGTGAATCATCTTTTCGGTTTACATCCGGGACACACGATTTCTCCGGTGAGTACGCCCGAATTGGCGAGGGCCGCGCGGGTAGTACTGGAGCATCGGGGAGATTTCGCGACGGGGTGGAGCATGGGATGGAAATTGAATCAATGGGCCCGCTTGCATGACGGGAATCATGCTTACACGTTGTATCGTAATTTGTTGAAAAATGGTACGTTGGATAACTTGTGGGACACGCATCCCCCTTTCCAGATTGATGGTAATTTCGGGGGCGCGGCGGGTGTCACGGAAATGTTATTGCAAAGTCACATGGGTTTTATTCACCTGCTTCCGGCTTTACCGGACACGTGGCAGGAAGGGGAGATCGCGGGGCTTCGTGCCCGCGGTGGTTTTGAGGTGTCGATCAGGTGGAAGAATGGCTGTTTGACCGAAGCGATCATTGTTTCAAAAGCCGGGACGCTTTGTTCTGTACGTTATGGGGATCGGGTTTTCTCGTTTCCTACCCACCGGGGAAAATCTTACCGGGTCGTGTTGAACCCGTCGAAAGACGGGATTACGCTAGAGCAATGAAGTATTAACGCTCTCACGTTGTTCCCTCGTGGGCTCTTTGTAGCCGGGAAATAAGGTGACGGGAAGAGGATATGGCTAGTGTTAAATTTACTTATTCCCCGCTAAAATGGCGGTTATGTGGCGGTTATGTGGCGGCTAAATGACGGTCAAGCCCGGAGATAATCGGGTAATCGTGTGGTAATAATCAGGGAACATGGTTGGGTATCCCCGGTTTTGTTCCGGGAAAAGGTGAATTTAAAGCCGTTGATAATCAGTGGTAATTAATGAAAATTAAAAAAAAGAGCATTTTTGTATTACACCAAATGGACTTTAGCGTGCTTTAGTATAAACCAAAGCATGAGAGTATGCAGTTACGAGATGATGATAAAATAAAGCAATTGATTCTGGACCATGCACGGGGAGAACTGGACGAGGCGGGAGAACGGGAATTGGAGACGTGGCGGGAGAAACGGGTGGAAAACGAGGAGATGTTTCAACGCGTGATGTCGATGGAGAATCTGGAACAAGGATTTCTTCGATTCGTGAAGAGTCCGGGGGCCGAGGAAAAGACGTGGAACGGGATACTGGCCCGGACAACCCGGAAAGCCGCGAGGGTGAATCGTTTGAGATGGATCAGGTACGCGGCGATGATCGCGTTGCCGTTAATTGTCGGGGGAATGATTTATTTCATGTCAGGTTCTTCCGACAAGCATGAAGTGATTGCCGGGTCTGTGCAGATATTGCCGGGTAAAGCCAAGGCGGAACTGGTGCTTCCGGGAGGGGATAGAGTGTTGTTGGGTGAAGGGGGTAATTCTTCGGTGTGGAACGGGGTTCGGAGTAGCGGAGATACATTGTATTACCGGGAATCGGAGGAGCTACAACCGGACGAGAAGGAAGAGTTGCACGTGTTGCGGGTGCCAAGGGGAGGTGAGTACACGTTGGTGTTGGCCGACGGGACGACCGTTTACTTGAACGCGGAATCGGAATTGAGATACCCGAAACAATTCAAGGGGGAGAACCGGAAAGTGATACTGGTCGGGGAGGCTTATTTCGACGTGTATCATAACGAGCAACAACCTTTCCTCGTGGAAGCCGGTGGTATGGAAGTTCGGGTGTTGGGGACGTCATTCGGGGTTCGGGCCTATCCGGAAGAGGAAAACGTTTTGACCACGCTTGTACAGGGGAAGGTGAACGTGGAGGCTGACGGGCGGGTGGTGAGATTGCAGCCCGGGGAGCAGGCGGATTACGATAAGGCGGATAAGCTGTTGACCACGGCGAAAGTGGATGTCAACCTGTTTGTCGGGTGGAAAGACGGGCGTTTGATCTTTGATAATGCTCCCTTGGAGGTGATCCTCGCGGAATTGGGGCGTTGGTATTCTTTTGATGTATTCTACGCGAACGAGAATTTAAAACAGATTCCCTACTCGTTGAATGTCAGGAAAGACGAGCATATCTCCGGGGTGTTGAAGTTGATCGAGAGAACCCGGAAGGTGAAATTTGAAATAAATAATCAAACAATCATAGTGAAATAACGACAAGGAGCAGTGCTGCAAACACTGCCCCAAGTCATAATTCATCCTGCTGCAAACAGGAATTGAAATATTGTCGAATCTTAATTACAAAGTTATGGAAAAAAAATGTTATGCCTATATGGATAGGCATAGAAAATTAATGAAGCTAATTCTAATGATGAAAGCAACATTTATTTTGTCGGTTTTGTTTGCACTACAAGTGCATGCTGGGGTCTATTCCCAAGAAGTACGAGTGAGCATGGAGCTCGAGGGTGTCTCGATAAAACAGATCATTAACGAGATTAAGTTGCGCACGGAGTTTAGTTTCGTGTACAGTGATGCTGATTTGAAGGGAATAGAAAATCGAAATGTTGTGTTTAAAGACGCCACGGTTGTTGATATCTTGAATAGTTGTTTGAAAGGTACCGGGCTAAAATATTCTATTGAGGAAAAAACGATTGTGATTTGGAAGGAGTTTGTTCGGTTGGAGAAGAAAGTGGAAGAAAAGATTGTTAAAGGAGTGGTGGTAGACAAGCAGGGAATTCCTTTACCGGGAACGACGGTTGTGTTGAAAGGTACGGTTTCGGGTGTCGTGTCGGATTCCGTTGGATGTTTCCAAATCAAATTGCCGGAGCATGGGATGCATGTACTCGTTTTTTCATTTGTAGGTATGAAAAAACAGGAAATCCCGGTAGCGGGTAAGAGTTTTATCCGGGTGACGATGGAAGAGGATAGTGAAAACCTGTCCGACGTGGTGGTTACCGGTTACCAGACGATTTCCAAGGAACGGGCAACGGGTGCTTACTCGATTGTGGATGAGCAGGCGTTGAGACAGAAACCGACTTCTAATCTTGCACAGGCATTGGTCGGGTTGGTGCCGGGATTGACGGTGGTGAGTGCCCCGGTGGATGGTCAGGTACGTTTTGCCATCCGGGGACAGGGAACGATATCGCAAATCGGTATGGGGGGAGCTAATTTCAAGCCGGACAATGATCCGCTGATCGTGGTAGACGGTTTCCCTATTAGTGGTTATATGCTTGAAAGTGATCCGTTTTCATCCATTAATCCGAATGATGTGGAGTCAGTTACGGTGTTGAAGGATGCTGCCGCGACTTCCATTTACGGGGCGCGTGCGGCCAACGGGGTGATCGTGATTACCACGAAGAAAGGCAGGGGTGGAAACAGGCTGGAGCTCACGGCGGATGCTTACTGGTCTGTGAGTTCCCGGGCTGATTTGGGTTATCTGTTCAACATGGCTTCGGCGGAGAATCAATTTCGCTTTGAGGAGTTAATGCATAAATACGACCCGATTAATTTTGCGAGTAATGACCCTTACACGAAGCTTTCAGCGCGGCGGCGGTATATGTCGGCACCATACAGTATGTTGTACGAGCGAGATAGTAAAAAGAATCTAACCGCGGAGGAGTATGAGGCTAAAAAACAGGAACTTGTCAAACTGGGAAATCGGGGGGTATGGAAAGATGATTTGAACGAGTATATTTTCCGGCGGATGGTGCGTCAGCAGTATAACGTGTCGTTGCGGGGGACAACGGAGAAACTGGATTATGCTTTTTCGGCTTCTTATGACGATGAGGACAGTTACCTGCAAGAAAATGGCAGTCAGCGTGTGTTGCTGAACTTGACCGGAAATGCCCGGTTGACGAGAAACCTGACATTCGAACTGGCGCTGAACACGATGTTCGGGAAGGAGGAAAACAACGGTACGAGTATTGAAAGTATGCGGGGATGGCTTAGCCCGTGGACGCGTTTGGCGGATGAGGAGGGGCAGTTTGTGCATGTGCCAACTTCTCAGACTGTATACGAGCCTCTGTTGATGTCGGGGAAATATTACGCGGGCAAGACTCCGGTAGATTGGACTTATAATCCTGTTGTCGACCGGGATTACACGGATAACTATTCCAAGACAATGAATTACAGGGTACAAGGTGGTTTTGACTACCGGACTACCTGGGGATTGAAAGTGAGTGCTAAAGGGCAGTATGAACAGCGGCGGTATAACAAGCATGTCTCTTACGAGACGGAATCGTTTTACGTGAGGAATTTGTATAACACGTATGCCGAACTGCAGGAGACGGGAAGGTATATCTCTTATTTCCCGAACGGGGGTGTGTTTTCCAACGAGGGGCATACTTATGAGGCTTACAATTTGCGAGGACAGGTGGATTATAGCATGGTGAAAGATAAACAAGCGTTTAATATCCTGGTGGGATCGGAGGTTATTTCCGCCACGACGGAAGCGGACCCGAAAGTGACACGTTACGGGTATAATAAGTATACCAATTCCGTGTTAACGGAGCTGGATTACGTGACGAAAAGAGACAATATTTTCGGGGTATCCGGATACATGCCTTATGAGAAGCTAGGAAGTCTGTCGACTTTAGAGGATCGTTTCTTCTCGGTGTATGCCAATGCGGCTTATACCTATGACGACCGTTATTCGTTGACAGTCAGTTTCCGTACGGATGCTTCCAATTTCCAGGCGGAAGATGTGCGTGATAAATTCTCTCCATTCTGGTCTGTCGGTGCCAGCTGGTTGATTTCGAACGAGCTTTTCATGCAGCAGGTGTCTTGGGTAGATCAGTTGAAATTGCGCGCATCGTACGGTATCGCTGGAGTGGCGGCTGGTAAGCGGGGAACGTCCAGCGTGACGACGGTGGCGGTGCATCCGGGTAATCTCATTTATTCGGGGAATGAATCTTTTAACACGATTGCGGCACGCGGCAACAATACACTGACGTGGGAGAAGTCGCGGACGCTCAATATCGGTGTAGATGTGGCACTTTTCGGGCATAAATTGAGCGGTAACGTGGAGTTTTATAATAAGTATTCTTATGATGTGTTGGCGACGACAACGGTGCCGGTAATTTCGCAGGGGGAGAATTCCATGTTGTTGAATAACGCGGAGATATTGAACCGGGGTGTGGAGTTTTCAATCGGTTCGAACTTGCCTGTCGCGGGGGATTTGAAGTGGAGTGGGATGATGAATTATTCATACAATCATAATGAGTTGAAAAAATTCGGCTATACGGGGCCTTATATGCCTGTTGGTACCCCTTACGTGGTAGGACACCCGATCGGTTCTGTCAGTGTGCTGAAGCCGGTGGGGTATACGCCCGAAGGTTATGTGTTGTTGGAAGGGAGAGATGGTGCCCGGGAGACCATCTTGGACTATTCTTCCTCGCACGTGATGGATTACGTGATTCCCCGGGAAGGACAGACGTTTAATGATAATAACTGGGTTTATTATTTAGGACCGATGGAACCGACGAGTTCATTGAGTTTTAGTAACCAGTTTAATTGGAAAGGGGTGACGTTCTCTTTCATGATTACAGGGCAGTTTGGTTATTATGTTATGAATAGTTATTATGATAGTTTTTCGCCCGATCGCAGAAATCTTGCTGCTTATTCTAAACATCTGGACAAGGCTTTTGAGGTGTATGACAAGGGATATGCTAACCAGGCGTCTTATTCCGAATTGCCGCTTTATACTGATGGAAATGTGGAAGCTTTCCGGGGAGGGCTGGCATATTCTGCCACGATAGGGGCTGCCATGTATTTCAGGAATAATTTAATGAAAGGAGACCATATCCGTTTAAACGAGGTGTTTTTGGGGTATGATCTGCCGCAAAGCTTGTTGGCGAAACAAGGGGTGTTTAATCATATAAATGTTTACGCGCAGGCGAGTAATTTAGGGCTGATTTGGAGTGCCAACGGGAAAATGGATCCTAATTATCCTCTTGGGAGTTTGAAACCGATGCCTGTTTTTACGTTTGGTTTGAGACTCGGTTTTAAGAGTTGGTAAAATGAGTGTGAATAAATTAACTGTAAGGAATATGAAAAAAATATATACAATCGTCACCCTGTTGGGAGCTATGATATTGAGTTCGTGCAGTGATTTTCTGGATGAGCCTACGGACAAGTCGGGTAGTGCTTACATTTATCACATGGATCAGCTTTATGGTTTGACAGGCAGCATAGATCTTTATTTGTTTGATAAAGTTGATAATATAACCGGGGAGGGAGTTTCTTCCGGTGCTTACCTAACGGAATTTCTTCCGCTGACGGATGCAGTGGAACTGACACCGGAGTTTTACGTGTACGGGTTGTTGTCGAGCGAGTCGACCACTTATGAAGCGTATTGCTGGCAAGGAAAAACATTGACAACTTCAGATTGGATGTTATGGACCTGGACTCCGGTTTGGGAACGGATTTATCGTTTCAATACGGTATTGGAATATCTGGATAAGGTGGTGCAGACGACCGAGGCAGTCCGTAATCAAGTGGAGGGCGAGGCGCGTTTCGGGAGGGCATATTATCATTTTATGCTGTTGACGCAGTATTGCCTGTGGGGGGATGATAAACCGGGCATCGGTTATCGGGATAATACCATGGCAGGGGAGATTCCGGGCCGGGAGACGGTTGGCTATACGCTGAAACATATCTATGAGGATTTGAAACTGGCAGAAGAAGCGTTGACCAAAGCGGGACGTACGGCGTTTGACCGGGTACATAATTTCCGTCCGACGGTACCGACGGTGCAGGCGTTCCGGGCGCGGGTAGCCCTGTATCGGGGGGATTACGAGTTGGCATTGCAGAATGCTACGAATGCGTTGAAAGTCCACAGTACATTGGTGGATTTTAAAAATGAACCTGAATACGAGTTGACACCGTGGAGTTTTATTAGTATACTGGATGAAGCGGGTGAGCCGGTGGATGAAATCGTTATAAGTTCGATGTTTGATTTGGAGGACATGGATACAGAGGCGGTAGCGAAATATGAAGAGTTATATTTACCCAATGTATCTTGGGAAGGTTTAGGGGGAACCTGCCCGATTTCAGAGTCATTTTATAATCTTTGGGATCGGGAGAATGATGCTCGCTGGATTTATTTCTATAGTTCTTGTACGCCGCTTTTGATGGCTTACGCTAATCTTGTCGAATTGGATGAAGATACTTGGACAGAATATATCAGTTATGAAAATTGGCAACATTTGAAACCTTGGAATTTGTATAGTTATTCGCGTTTCTCCGGTAATTCGCTTATTGGTATGACGACGGCAGAAATGTATCTGATAAAGGCCGAGTGTGAGGCGCGGAGTGGTGATACGGGGACGGCAGCAGAGACGTTGAAAACGTTGCGTTACACCCGTTTTATGGATGAAGCATCAGCTGAGGATGGTGTTACCGGAAGCGTGCAGGATGTGTTGGACGAGCGTTTGCGCGAGATGGGAGCTTTCTGGAGGTTCTATGATGTTAAACGTCTGAATGGGGCGGAGAATGCCGGTATTTCTATTCGCCGCGAAATTTTGACTAATCCTGCCGATTTGGGTACATGTGTTCAACTGGAAATTACTCCGGACGACCCGCGTTGGGCGTTGCCTTTCTATACATTTGAAGCTGAGACGATGGGCTGGGAACAGAATGCAGGTTGGGAATAAAAACTAGTTGATTTATAAGATGAAGGGTGGATAAATTATTGAATGAATAGAGATTTGTAATTAATTTTGAAGTAATATGAAAATGGAAAAATATTTGATGTTGTTGGTGATGAGTGTGTTGTTTGCCTGTAATAGTCAGGCCGGATATGTACTGAAAGGTGTGTTTAAAGGAGCTGGAGACGGGAAAGCCGTATTGATGATGGGTAAACAAGTGATTTGCGATACGGTGGAGATGAAGGCAGGGAAGTTTGTGTTTGAAGGAGAAACACCACATGTGGGATTCGCCTTGGTGGTGGTGGCTCCGGAAGGAAAGGAAGCGGTTCAGATAAGTTTGGTGTTGGAGAACAGTCGGATTGAGATGCGAGGAAATTGGAAAAATGTGGGAATGAATGAAGAAGGAGACTTGATTGTTAAAGGAATGACCGTTACCGGATCCAGGAATCATGATGTAGAACGGGAATTGAGCGAGCAGTATAGAGTGGTGGAGGCATTACCGGAGTTTAAGAAATATGCAGAACTGGCAAAAAAAGTGTTGGATACCCCGGAAATATTGGAAGATACAACTTTTTTTTGGATGTATAGAAAAGAGTTTGATGCGTATATGGCGCGGGTGAAGGAAGAGCAATTGAAGATTATGGCAGCTAACCCTTCCGTGGAAGCGGCTGCTTACTGGTTGTGTTTCATGATGAATGAAATGCCATTGGAGGAGTTGGAATTGGTTTTTGGCCAGTTTGATGCGAAGGTGCGGGAGAGCGAGTTTGCGCGTGAAGTGCGGGAGAATGTTGAGCTGAGACGGCGGGTTGAGCCGGGACGCCCAGCTCATGAATTTACACTGGCGCAGCGGGACAGTTCGTTGGTAAGCCTTTCTGATTTCCGGGGTAAAGTAGTGGTACTTGACTTTTGGGCAAGTTGGTGTAAACCTTGCCGGGCTTCTTTTTCTTGGGTACGGGAGTTTTACGAGGAATATCGGGAGAAAGGGGTAGAAATTATTGGGGTGAGTATTGATGCGAACAAGGCTTCGTGGGAAAAAGCGCTGGATGAAGAAAAGTTACCGTGGCTACAAGTGATTGACGAGACTCTGAAAGGAGGGAATTATCGGGTAGGTGAATTGTACCACGTGTTGGCGGTACCGATGTTTGTAGTGGTGGACAAGGAAGGGATGATTGTGGTACGGGCACACATGGAGAAGGAGGAATTGGCGGCAGTGGTGGACAAAGCGTTGAAGAGATAAATCTATGGGATTGTATTAAACAGGGATTAAGAGGATGTAAATTGAACCGTGTTAGCAAAGTTAATATGCTGATGCGGTTTAATTTATATCCTCTAAAGTTTGAAGACCGGTTATAAATTATTGTAGACCGTGTCGTGAAAGACTTACATTCGATCTATCTCATTCATAGGAATCCCCGTGAACTCAGAAATGTTTACCGAAGATATTCCTTTTGATTTCAATTTTCGAGTGATATCCAACGCTTCTCTTTTTCACCTTCAGCTTTTCCTCAGTGACTTGCATATCGTGATCTTCTCCCCGAGAAGTGTCGTTATAAGACCTTCCAGTACCGAGAAATTGGCTTTGTCGCGGAGTAGGCGTTTCATCGCCCAGTCAAAACGGATATAGCTTGCCATAAGTATAGAATATTTATAAAGATAATTGTTACTCTACATACAAAGGTACAATTATTTATCCTTCCGAGACATAAATGCCCTGCGTCAGTTACTTGACCTTAATCTTTTTCCCTTTCGATTCATTGTGAAAGCGGTCGACGGCAGTCACCACGTAGCGGTATTTCGTGCGGGTGGCGGGAAGATAACATTCCGTGTATCGGGTGATGGCGGCGATTTTCGAGGGATCGTCGAGGTTGATACTTTGGCCGGGGGCAAAGCGGTAGATCACGAAATACTGGGAATTGCGAGGGTCTTCACGGTCACCGCGGGTCATCCATGTCAGCGTGTAGCCTTCTTTTGTCCTGGTGAGGCGGGTGTTGCTTATCTTTTTCGGGCGTCCCTTGTACATGTGGGTGTAGGCTGGGATAAGTGCCGTGTGGCGGTGATAGTGTTCTTTGAGGCTGTCGGCGATCCCGGTGTTATTCCAGAGAATCTCGTTAGCGGGCCAGAAGCAGTTACCCTGCACGTGGCGTAAGGAACGGGCTAATTCCATTTTCCGGGTGAGATCCCCGGCTTTCATCGTGCGGGCCACGTCCTGCCCGATGTACAAGTGAATATCGTGGGCATTTTTGTCCCACCATTTGGCCAGCGTGATGTAATCGGCTGCCGGGTGCCCGATCTCCCAGTATACCTGTGGAATATTATAGTCGATCCATTTCTTTTCCACCCAAAGCGTCACGTCGGCATACAGGTTATCGTAATTCTGTAAACCGTTGGTGTTACTTCCGCTACCATCAGGGGTACTCTTTTTATTCCGGTAGATCCCAAAAGGGCTGATCCCGAAACGCACCCACGCTTTGGTTTTCACGATCGTGTGTTTCAGTTCCCGGATCAACTGGTTCACGTTCTCCCTGCGCCAGTCATCCCGTTCTTCCGGCTTGTATCCTTTTTGCATTCCGTAAGCGCGAAAACTGTCATCGTCCGGGAAAGGCATCCCGTTCACTGGATACGGGTAGAAATAGTCGTCCATGTGGATCGCATCCACGTCATAGCGGCTCACGATGTCCTGCACGACCCGACAGATGTATTTACGACAAGCGGGTAATCCCGGATCAAAAAGTAGTTGTTTGTTGTAGGTTACGAACCACTCTGGATGTTCGTGGAAGACGTGGGAGTCTGCCAGCATGGAAGTACCGGAAGTTCCGGCACGGAAGGGGTTGAGCCAGGCGTGGAATTCCATGTTACGGCGATGGCACTCTTGGATGAGGAATGCCATGGGGTCGAACATCGGGTTGGGGGCAACGCCTTGTTTGCCCGTGCAGAAACGGCTCCAGGGTTCGATTTCCGATTGGTACCAAGCGTCGGCTTCCGGTCGCACCTGAAAGATGATGGCGTTGATACCGCACGCTTGCAGTAAGTCGAGTTTACGGATAAAATCAGCTTTCATTTCTTCGGGGCTCATGCAGGCGTATTCGCCTTGGAATACCGTTTGAATCCATGCCCCGCGAAATTCACGTTTCGGGGATTCTTGCGCCGATAGGGTTATGATGCCCGCGAATAGAAATAGAATGAATAACCGGATATGTTTCATGCGTGTGAATTTATTTAGAATGCCGCGAATATACGTATTTCCCGGAATAAAAGAAAGGGAGACCCTGATGTCTCCCTAAAGTGATGGATTTAGATGTACTATGGTGTGAATGGGGTCAGGGCGACCCCGGGCAGGATTAATCCAAGGATTGGATTAATTGTTCCATTTGTGCTTTCATATCTTGTGCTTCTTTTGAATCTTTTTTTGGTTTCTGCGAGATGACTTGCCGGGCACATTCCAGCGATTTGTCCCGCAAGCCCATTTCGTGATACAAGTTTGCCAGCAGGAAATTGGGATATACCATACCGGGCAGCATGTGATGTGCTTTTTGGAAGTTTTGTTCCGCCAGTTGGTATAGACCTAACGCTTGGTAACTTTTACCGATACGATTGTATATCATCGGGTCGGGAATCGTTTGTACCACTTGCTGCAGGATTTCGATACTTTTTTCGTGTTGCCCGCTTTGTGCTAGGGCATGGCCGTATTCCTCCAGAAGACGGGGATGTCGTAGTGTGTTGGTTAGCGGGGCGTATATTTTGGCAGCCGTGGCGTATATTTTCATGTTATAGTAAAGACGGCCATGTGCCCATTCCTTGTAAGTTTGGTATTGGGATAATTGCGGGTACACGATTGCGGTCGTGATTCCGACTAGCACGACTGTCGCCAGTGATGGTACGAACTTGGGAAGTTTTCTTCGGTCGGGAAGAATATCTGATGTCCCGAGAGTGATAAGTAATATCAACACGATAGCGAGTGACAGGGATTTTACCGGGGAACTGAGGAATCCCGTGATCGTGAAAGCGATTAATGCTCCCGTGATGGCCAGTTTTTCGGGGTGTCTTTTCTGATCCCGGAAACTCCTGACGAGAACCGTTCCGATAAGACTCGCGAAGAGTAAGAATCCGATGATCCCGTTTTCCGCGGTAATCCGGATAAAATCATTTACCGGGCGATTCGGGTTTGTTGCCAGGAGTGTTTCCCGTTCACCGTGTTCACCTTGTTCGAAATACATGGATTGAAAGTCTCCGAATACTTTGTGAAAATTACCGATTCCCACGCCGAGCAGGGGGTGTTCACTCACGACCTGCAAGGATATTTTCCAGGTCAACAAATGCTCGTCGACCTTGTCTTTTTGTAACAGGTAGAAACCAGAGAAGAGCCCGCCAACGGCCAATAAAAGGGATGATATGAATATGATCGCCCGTTTACGGTTATTCAAGAATACATTTTTCACGATCGTGTGAATGTTCAACTTGAAGTATAGGACGAATAAACCGCTGCATCCGGCCACGAACCAGGCTATCGGTTCCGCGGTGAAAGGGAGAATGGATAATATCCCGATCAACCCGAATGCGGATAACAGGAATAAAAGGATCTCGTCGATCGTTTCTACTTTCGTGTGCTCCGCGCTTTCTTCCAGGTTATATTGCGTGATTCTGGTCTTTAATTTTTTATATAGCGTGATAGTCCAGTAAAGGGCTATCGGTAGCGTGATCGCCAGCAGGATGGCGTAAGCGTAGGGGCTGTAGATGGAACCCGTGAGCTTGAATTCTTTTGGCGAATCGGGTATATAAGCGTATAACTGGAAATATCCCCAGATTACTTCCAACAGCGCGAGGGCGATGATCACGAAATGAAATGCCTTGGCTGCGTTTTTATAATGGTTGAAAAAAATGTCAAAGAAGAAAAAGGAAATGACTAGTAGCAAAAATATTTTCGCGTTCATCATTTCCATGTTAGAGTTTCGGGATATGTCAATAATCACTACAGTCATGATCCCTATCATTATTGACTTGGTTAAATCGATGCTAGCGATCGACTTGAAGTAAAAAGCTAGTAAAAATGTTATCAGTCCCGCGACCGATAACGCTGAATAGAACCAGAAATACTTGGCAATCGTGATACCGTTCATGCTGTCGGGGTCAGTCACCAGTATCGTCGATACCAGTAAAAGAAAGCCTGTAAAAGCGATCGGGTATACTATGTTCTGTATTCGTTGGGTCATCTTCTATTCTCGCTGTTTGATTCCTCGTGTGTGTTATTTTTTGTTGTTTCCTTGTTTTATTTGTTTTGATTTTGAGGTCCTTGGAAGGGTTTTCCTGTTAGGGATTACCGATCCAAGGCTCAAAATACCCCCACGGAAAATTAATCCAATGTATGTTTGATCAACACTGAATTAGGATTATTTGTTAAGCCATAAATGGCATTTTCTTCTTTGTTGTAAGAAATAGAGGTGAACGGATCTCTTAGTAAATAAGTGCGAACGTGATTGCCCTCCCAGTCGAACACAACGATCCGCTCACCATATATCATCAGGTCTTTGTATTGCTGGTAACTTCTACCGGAATACAAGGCGAATATGTAATCATCGCTTACCTCGACGTCACGAAATCCGTAAAGATTGCCCGCGGAATATGCAACCGGGTTTCTCCTACTTTTAAGTGTGGCTTTCGGAGAATATAGATTCAGCTCGGTGATGCGAGTGATGTTACAAGGTATGAGAGAGCAAAAATCTATAATACCGCTTAGCATATTCGCGCAGACAAATTTCGTTCCATCTGGTTTTATCTTGATAATGTTACTAGCAAATAGAGCGCTCATCAGCGTGTCGCTTACTGAACGATAGGTCGGGATTTTAGGGAAATCCAGGAAAAATTCTTCTTTGCCGTCATCCATCAACGCGTATCGCCCATCGGTAAACACCCCGGTCGAGATGATTGTGGAGCCGTATTTTGACACGCAAAGATGTTTTTTGTCTTTTGGCATGTCGATGAATTTCGGGCCGAATCCCGGTTGTCCGAATTGATTCATGTCGAATTCAACCAACCGATCGTTGCCGTAGTCATAAGCCGTGAGCATTCCTTTCGTATCGAGATTCATCGTGAGAATATATAGTCCCCGATCAGCCCCCATACCAACTGGCAGGTAACTACCCAAGACTTTTCCTTTTTCGTTATATATCGAAATCTTGTTCAACCCTTCTTGATCCAGCACGATAAATAAAGAATCCTTTTTTATTACTTTAGTCGGGTTATAAATCCCGATTTCTTCAAGATTGATTCTTCCATCAAGTTTGTTTAAAGTTACGGCACGACTTGTACTAAACAAGGGATTATCTTGTTTCGGAGTATTATGTTTCTCGTCAGAGCAACTAAATGCGAGAAATGAGGCTAAAATTGTATATAATATCTTTTTCATAACAAATGATTCTAAGGGATTGATAAACCAACTGAGTAGACAGGGTTTCCGTCTTCATCGAAAGTAAAACATAAACCACCGGGTGCAGTACATGGATTGTTGCTTCCTGATTCATCCGCACCCAATGCTTCAACATTCTGAATTTTTATATCTATATTCGTGGAATCTTTTCTTAGACTCACATTTTGTAGTGTCAGTACTAAGACAATAGATATAAATAGTGTGATTAATATTGTTTTTCTCATTTGTTTTGGTTTTGATGCGAGACAAAGATAAAGTATCGGAATGGTTTAATTTGTACCAAATTTGTACCAATTTTTAGTTAATAGACGTTAATGTTTTTGAGCGATTTTATATGTGAAATAGAGAATAATTTCTATATTTTTGCGTGGATTTATAAAACTGTGGTATATGAATAGAAAGATTTATATTGTTTGGGGTGTCGTGATTTTTGCTATACTCTGCTTACTGATATTTCAACGGTTCTGGCTAAATCGAACGATTGAATTCAAGAAAGTAGAATATTTGAATTTGGTAAATAATACGTTGTTGGAGATTGTGGAATCTGATTTTGAAGAGTATATAATGCGTAATCAGGCAAAAGGAGAGAATCCTGTTATTATAAGTGTGAATTCAAATGAAAGTCTTGTGAAGTTTGTTTTGAAGGGAGATACAACAGTTCTTAACTATGATAAGGATTACGGATATTCGAGTATTCCACGTAAAGTCTGTTATGATTTAATAAAAGAGCAGGCAACAGAAAATATTCTCATGTTAGATAGTATTTGTACATCAATCTTTGATCGTAAGGGGATAAAAGAAGAATATATATTAGAACTGATAAATACTGAGAGTGGTGAAATTCTCGCTTCTACCGAAAAGAGTTCTTCTAAAATTAAACGGCGTCTTGTTTCACGTGTAGTAGAATTGGGACTGAATAGTCATCATGGCGTGATTGTTTATTTTGACACTCCTTATAAGGCATTTTTCCGAGATATGACCGGAGCTCTAGTTAGTTCTTTCCTTTTATTGGGCTTGTTGTTTTTCTGCTTATATTATCAGATTAAGACGATCGTTGCTCAATATCGTGAATCTAAAATTCGTGAAGAATTCATGAGTAGTTTGGTTCACGAGTTAAAATTACCTTTAGCCACGGTGCAGAATGCCGTAACGAGCGTGAAATCGAATGGTGTTGAAAATTTAAAGGAAGAGCAACTTAAGTATTTAGATATCACGTATGAACGGACTGATATCTTGAATAAAACTGTTCATAAATTATTATCTGTTTGGAAACAAGGTTTTAAAATATCATGGAATAAATTAAATTTGCGCGTAACTATTGATTCACTTGTCGCTTTATTTGATCCCGTGTTGATCGGGAAGAACGTGACAATAAAGGTCAATTATCAATTGAGTGTTGACGTGATTGAAGCTGATGATATGCATTTCCCGAATGCGATAAGCAATTTGATCGAAAACGCGATTAAGTATTCGGGAGATCCGGCTGAAGTCGAAATTGAATGCAAGGAGGTCGAGGGGATGGTCGCTATCGCGGTTAAAGATAACGGGATCGGTATTCCCAAGAAATTTCAAGAGAAGATTTTCGACCGTTATTTCAGGGTGCAGCGCGTTCGTTCGACAGATGTACACAGTTTCGGGTTAGGGTTAAGTTACGTGAAACAAGTCATTGAGGCTCACGAGGGAGTGATCCGGTTAAAGAGCGAGGTGGGAGAGGGTACTACTTTTACCGTGATGATTCCTTTGATTAAAGATGAAAACAATTAACAGTAGACGAACGGGAAGATGATTAAAATTTTGTACGCGGAAGATGATGCCATACAGGCGAAGATGTGTATTGACTATTTGGAAAAGGCCGGATATCAGGTTTTCCACGCGGCCGATGGAGCGCAAGCGTTGAGCTTGTACCAGAAGGAATCTCCTGATTTGATATTGATGGACGTGGTTATGCCTCAAATGACCGGGTTCGAGGTGGCTAAAATTATTCGCCGGGAAAACGTGTCGATTCCCATCTTGTTTATCAGTTCCTTGCCGGGAGGTCAGTGTGCTATCGACGGTTTCCACTCTGGGGCCGACGATTACATTCGGAAAGAAGTTCTTCTGGAAGAGGTTGTTCTACGAATAGAACGCTGCTTGAAAAACGTTGAACCGCAAAAGGACGAGATGGATTTTCTGGTAATTACCGATGGCGTGTGGTTCGATCCTGTACGTCGTAACCTGACGAAAGACAATGAAGTCTACCAGTTGACTCCCATAGAAGCGAGAATCTTGAAAGCGCTGTGCGTGAATAAAAATCAATTTTTAGATAAGGAGTATCTATTGCGTGAGGGGTGGGGAAACGGTTTTGAAGAATCGTATCGTTATCTGGATAAAGTGATTTCCCGGTTAAGAAAATATTTCCCCAAGAACGCCGAGGCCGCCATTCTTACCTCGTGGGGAAAAGGCTTCGGGTTGATAATCAAGAAAAAGAAGAAAAAAGGGGCGTGAAGTAACGATTATTTCTTCGAATAACTCTTGTAATCCTCGATAAGACCCTCGCACATCCAGTTGGCAAGGGCTTGGCGGTTGTCTTTCAGGAGGAAGCGTTGTTGGTCCCGGCTGTTTTGGATGTTGCCCAGTTCGACGAAGACGGCGACTGGGTGGGTTTGCTTGATGACGTACAGGTCACGGGGAGAGACTGTGCCCGAGAAACCCCGGAGGGGTTGGTGTTTGTCGTATTTGCGGTTGAATACTTCCTGTAGGGTGTGGGCGAGGTGTTTGCCCTTGGTGCTACTCTCGTAGTGGTAGAAGAACACGTCGATTTGCTTGCTTTCGCTCCGGCTATCGAGGTGGATGAAGAGGGCACGGCGGTAGGGTTCCTTGTCTTTTTTGAATAGCTCGTTGATTTTATCGCTACGTTGCTGCAGACGCTTGATCTGGTTGAGGGGGATCGGTTGCCCCATGCAAGTTTCCCGGTCGCTGACGGCAAGGAATTTGTCGTCCCGGATACCGTCCTTCGCGTCTTGGATGATGATGTGTACTTTCGCTCCTTTCGACAGTAGGTTGCGGGCCAGTCGGAGCATGATGTCATAGGCGTACTCGTCCTCGTGCAGCGGGTGACCTTGGAGTTCACCGATAGCTCCCGGGTCGGGGCCACCGTGACCGCTCACGAGGTAGAAGCATGCCCCGTTCAGTTCGTCGGAATCAATGGCGTATTTGGCCTGTTGTTCCCCGAAAAGAGGTTCGTACCCCTCGTTGTTCACGGGGGGAAGGGTATAAGTGACGCCTAGTTTGAGGTTGTTGTTCTTGTCTAGTTTACTCTGATTCAGTTCGATGAATTTATCCATGTGGAATGGTTTCGTGCGGTTGAAACGTTTTAGGAATTGCAGTACGCCTTCTCCCTTGTTTGGTTTGGCTGTTTCCTGGGCGGAAATGGGAAGTGCGAACAGAACGAGGAGTAGAATCGTGTATAAAGCGAGCAAGTGTTTCATTGACTAAATTTTGTGACAAAGATAGGGATTAAGTTTATAAAGTCCATGACGGAGAAATTTAGAATTTAGAATAAAAAAGTACTGGCCTTGTATGGTGGGGATTTAAAATTGATAAACTTTTGCGGGTGCTTTGTTTTTTGGTTCTGAATAGATTGAAATGAATTTTAAAAAAAGCAATAATATTGACCGATGACGCAACTTTTTAAAAATATAAGCATCCTATAAGTGTATTAAAAAAAACAGCTATGAGAAATAAAACATGGAAATTTGCACTTATTTGTTCGTTGATCGTGATGGCTTTTACGGCTTGTGACGATGATGACGAATATTATTACGTGGGCGGTGGAAGCTCATGGATTAGTTATGGTAACCTCGAAAAAATTGATAACGGGACCCGTTCTAAATTTGCTATTCGCCGGGATGATGGCAGTCGGTTGATCGTGACGGAAGGGTTACCGATTAATTTTGACGAGGCCACGGATGATCTTCGGGTGTACGCGAACTACTCTATCGTGGGAAGCGAGCGGGACGAGACCGGGTTGGAAGGCCGGATGAACTATTACATTCGTCTTTACCGGCTTCGTGACGTGTTGACGAAAGATCCCGTGAAGCAATCCTTTATAAACGAGGATGAGGAACAACGGCAAGACAGCATTGGTAATGATCCGATTAACGTTCGGGAAGCGTGGTTCGGTGGTAGATACCTGAATGTCGAGTTTAATATTCCAGTAACATCGGACTCGAAAGTTCAACATTTTATCAATCTGGTACAGGATGATGTGGTGGCTCACAATGACACTGTTTACGTGACTTTGCGTCATAATGCTTACGGTGAAAAACCTGACACGGGTAACGATCGCGGGAATTACTTCTGGGCTCGGGGACAGGTTTCTTTCGATCTGACTTCCATCGTACCCGAGGGACAAAAGTCAGTTCCGGTGAAATTAATCTGGACCGAGTACGAAAAGAATTTCTCGGGAACGATCACGCGTGAGGATAGCGGGACTTACACGTTGTCCGGTACGAGCGAGGCGGAAGCAGATAAAGGATTGAACCAAGATAACAGTAAGATGGTTGAGAGCGAGAAAGAGGCGAATTGCGAGGTGAAGTAAAGAATATACGACTTTCCTCGTGTACGGGAAATAGGGGAAAGTAGGTATATAAAAGGGAGACCACGGGTAAGGGTCTCCCTTTTGCTATTTATGAGGAGTATTTTCGCCGGACTCTAATCGGTGTTCCACCTGTATGTTGATAATATGCCGGGGAAAAATTAGGGATAAGTGTACGCACCACATCGGCAACTTATCGGTAACTTATCGGCAACTTATCGTTAACTTACACTTGGGACTGGGTCGCAAGTGCTGATATATAGGAGAATAACCTCTTGGAGAGAGAAAGTAGTGTTTAAAAATGTTAATACGAGAGCTATGAGGGAGGTGATTGGGAGGTGGCGGGGTTTGTTTAAGAAAAATGGTTTCGTGCAACTTTTACTATAAAAGAGTGAGGGGCTTAAAAGTTTGAAATACTTTTGGCCCCTCTCTCGGTTAGAAGTGAAATCTTGATACTGTATTTTTTAGAATATACCGAATTTTATCCCGGCAAAATAAGTTCTGGGTAAGCCCGGACCGTAGATATAACCGGAATCCCGGAATTCTCCTTTATCAAAATCATTCTGGTAGCAGTCGAACACGTTTTGCACGCCCGCGTTGACTTGTATCGTGTAGCCGTTGCGGACTTTGATGTCGTAGGCGAGTTTTAACGTGGCGTCAAAGAAGGAATCAGTTTTCTTCAGCACGTCCTTTTCTATATACCCGGCCGAGTGCCCGACGTACATGGGACCGGTGTAAGTTCCGGAGAGTGCCGTCGAGAAGTTTTTGAAAGGGAGCAGGTTCAGCGTGACGTACCCGTATTCGTCGGGCGAACGCAATAGTTTGCGACAGGCTGCCACGTCCGGGTCTTTGCTCCAGGCCACGGGTTCATCGTATTTGCTACTTTGCAGGGTAGCCCCGAATTGGAGTTGCACGGATTTGTGCGGTGCGATTTTTCCCTCTAGGTTGAACCCCTTGACCACGGCATCCGAACCGTTGCGGCGTTCCAGTATTTTGTTCTCGTCGTCCGATTCGATTTCTTCCAGCACGAACGGGTTGTGTAGGCTCGTGTAGAAGCCTTCTAGCAAGAGGTTGATTTGCACGGGGCCCCAGGTGGTGTAGTAATCCACGGATGCGCTATAACTGCGGGAACGTTCGGTTTTCAGGTTTTCAGCCACTTGTATCAGTGTGACTTCCCCCCCGACGGCCGCCACGTGAAGGTCTTCGTCATACGTCTGCGGAGCTCGGAATCCCTCGGAATAACTTGCCCGCAAGCTGAGATCGGCGATCGGGTTGTAACGAATGTTCAAACGGGGACTGAATATCGGGTCATCAAGTTGTGAATTCTTGTCCAGACGTCCGCCCAGCAAGAAGCTGAAACGTGCGGTTTTCCATTCGTTCTGGAGGTAGGCGCTGTACACGGATACTTCCTGGTTGATTTCCCGGTGATATCCCAGCATGAGATCGTTCAGTTTGTTGTAGGAATACTCGACTCCCGCGGTGAGAGAGGAGGGCAAGAAGAGGAAGTTGTCGAAGTCGTGGGAGTATTGGGCCCCGCCAACGACGGTGAAGTCCGTGGTTTTTCCGTAGGCGTTCGTGTCCCGTCCGGCACCATAGTAAGATTCCCGCCCGATGTTTTGTAGGGAGGTGTACACGTTCAAGCGATGTTTATAATCCTTTGACGAGAGGGTGTAGTTCAGGCTCCCGCCGTGGATGTTGTGGTCGGCTTGTTCGGCAACATCGGCTTCGTGTGGAGGACGGTCGAAATTGTTTCCTCCGCGACGGAATTCCTTGATGTGGTGGTATTCCAGCGTGAATTTACTGAAATGAGTCGGTTTGTAATAGGTTTTGAATCCGAGCGTGGTGCTGTTTATTTTTCCTAGTTCGGAGAATCCGTCGTCATCGTGATCATAGGGTTGGCGATCCCGTACCATTCCGAACAGGTAGATCCCGGCATCGCGTTGATCGTTGACGATCGCCCCGTTGAAGGAGGTGACGTTATCGAAACTTTCACCATCTATCGCGGAGAGGGTATGTCCTACTTGGAAGAAATTGTATAAAGGGTCTTTCGTGATGATGTTAACTGTTCCCGCAATCGCATTGGCTCCGAAGAGCGCGGAACCTCCGCCTCGTAAGATTTCAACTCGCTCGACCATGTTGGCGGGGATTTGTTCCAGCCCGTAGACCCCGGCGAGGGAACTACACATGGGGCGACTGTCGATCAGGATCTGGGAGTAAGGGCCGTCCAGCCCGTTGATGCGTACTTGTTGAAAACCGCAGTTCTGGCAGTTGTTTTCTACCCGTAATCCCGGCTGGAAGTTTAATCCCTGGGAGAGGCACACGGAGTTTGTGTTTTCGAATACTTTGGGTGATAGTACGTTGACGATTACCGGGGCTTCTCGTCGGTCGGTCTCGTTCCGGTTGGCGGTGACCACGGCTCCGTCAAGCATGACGGCATCCTCGCTGACCTCAAAGTTGATTTCCTGGGTTTTCCCTTTGGTAATCAAGACTTCTTTTTCAACGCTTTTGTAGCCCACGCCTTGCACGCGTAACGTGTATTTTCCCACGGGTAGGTTTTTCAAGAAGAAGTGTCCGGTTTCGTCGGTTGCGGTGCCGATATTGGTTCCTTTTAACAGGATGGTCATGAAAGGGAGATGTTCCCCGGTTTCCTTTAATATGATGTGTCCGGTGATATGAGCATCGGTTGTTTTTTTTACGGTATTTTCCTCGTCTGCCCGGCTGTAAAGGGCGGGTAGAAGTAATATAATAAGCGTAAGTAAGTTTTTCATTCGCACGTAATTGTTTGTCGCCTTCGGCGAGTTGCAGGTTACAGGTTTGCAGGTTGCAAGTTGTTCCTGCGCATCCGATATGGCGTTTGGTTTATTTTTATAAAATGAACACACAAATTTGCCAGACTGAATTTTTTGTTCAGCGGATAGGTGCATGATACGTCCTTCACCCTTGTTTATGGGGTGTATATTGTGAAATTCTAGTCTGTGATGATAATTATGCGTAAATGGGAGGAGCCCGTAACAGGCTTAGGGTGAATGTTTGTCTGTCGGGGGCTTCTACACGGCTCTTGACATGATAGTGTCTTTTGGCAACAAAGAACGGAATCGAGATGGCAAGAGCCACGCTGACGAGCGTGATGAAGTTACTCAATTGGGCAATCAAGGTCAATTCTTTGGTTGTGTGCGTGTGATTGGCATTCCCGTCCGAATCGGAGCCTCCGCAGAAAAAGTGGGAGTGAACGATCGTTACCCCGTTAACCACGTGATAGTGTGAGAAAAATGTGATACTCCCGTAGTAGCTCAAGAATAGAGCTAGTAAGAATAAGTGTATCAATTTATTTACATTTTCTCGACGCATACATTAGTTTTAGTTTTACAAATGTAGACGATTTCTAAATAGTGCGATGATTTATTCTCTTAAATATTTATTAAATTTAGGAATGTATGCGATCTTCCCGGTTTGAATTGTTCGGAAATTCCGAATAGTTGCTTTTTGTTGATTCGTCTTTTGGGATAGTTGAAAGTCTTAATAAAAGGACTAAAAGAGGCTGTCTGAAAAATCTCTTCCTTATAAAATCACTACCCCCTCCGGCTCCCCCTTGCAAGGGAGGAGAGTTTGTTGGTGGGAGAAACCTCCTTAAATAGAGGGAGAGTTGATTACCAAGCGGTTTCCCCTCCTGTGTAAGGAGGGGAAAGGGATGGTAGTTCTATGTAAATTGACTTTTCAGACAGCTTCTTCTGACTCGATTTCTTTTTTAATCCCGGGTAATCGTGATCGTGTTGCCGGGTAGCGTTGCGGTAATCGAGTTGTCGTACATGGCCGAGCAGGTGATTGCCGGAAGCAGGTAGGTCCCGGAATACGCCGCGTTAAAGCGTAGTTTGAATGTCTTCGATTGGCCTTGGTTGAGCGAGAAATAGAGGTATGCCCGGTCGTCCCGGATATCCACGTTGTCGGCTCCCTGGAAGGGGTTCACGCCCGTGGTGAGACGTTCGTTCAGGAATTCGAATCCGGAGGGGAACATGAAGGTTAATGCTAGTTCTTCATAAAGCCCGATGTTTCCAGTGTTCCGAATCGTGATTTCGGCTACGATGTCTTCTCCCTGTTTGTAATTCGGCTCGTTGTTGCGGGTCCCGTTGCGATAATAGTTGACGGTCATGTCCAGTCCGGCCATTTCGCTTTGGGTGATCACGCCCAGCGGGGTCGAACTGTTGATTGTCCGCACGTGGAGGGTGCCCGATGTGTTGTTTTTCACGGTGACTTCCGATTTATTGTTTTTGACCGTTAATTCTCGTTGTAATACGGTTTTCGGGGTCTTCACGTTCTCTTTCCCGATCTGTACGTCGATGCCGTTACCGTCCTTGAAATAGCGTCCCACGTAGTTCCCGATAGCACACAGGCCGAAGGCACTTTCTTGGGTACTCAGCCATTCGTTGGAGGCAAATTTGCGAGCCATTTTCTGCATCAGTTTATAAGCCTCGTCTTTCATGTCCATGTTGACCATGCTTTGCATGATGATGGCGTTGTCCCGGAGATCGGAACCGTAACATCTTCCAAGTTGACGATACAATTCGGCTTCTGCCGGGAGATTGGCGATCAGGGCACGGGCAATCTTGTCGTGTTTGCCGAGGGCATACGCTCCGGCTAGTTGCCAACGGGCAATCGGGTTTTTATACGTGTCTTCCTTCATCCGGTTCATGGCGGCCATGTTAGGTTTCCCGGCTAGGGCCAGAACGTACAGGCGGTAGGATTGTTCGATTTCCGAGTAGTAATCGTTTCGACGCCACGCGTTTGCTTGCTTGGCCAGATAGTCGAGTGCCGATGTCTTCATGGAAGTCGGAATCCGGTAACCGGATTTCTCGGCTTGGATCAGGAAGTCGGTGATGTAGGTGCTTACCCAGTCGGATACGTAGTTCGAGTTCGTCCAGTAGCTGAATCCCCCGTTGCTTAACTGGTAATTGCGCAGGCGGGAGATCACGTCTTTCACGTGGAGTTCGGCCGTCACTTTCTGGGCTTCGCTGAGGTCCATCAATCGGTCGAGCATCAGTTGCGGGAACACGGCCGAGGTGATCTGCTCGCCGCATCCGTGCGGGTAGCGAATCAGGTAGTTGAGCCGTTGTTCGAGGTTCAAGGCCGGGATAGAGGTGATTTCCAGGAAAGAGGCGGGCTCCAATCCCTCCATGGTGTTATTGAATGTGATGGATTCGCCGCTTGCCACTTCACGGGCATCTACCCGGGTCACTTTCGGGTTCGGGATGCGAATGTCAACATCACAACTGAAATGAGCTTGCTCCGAGCCGCTTTGTGCCGTGAAAGTCAAGGTCGATTTCCCGACATTCTCTTTTATTTTGACTTTGAAGAACACGATCTGCTCGCCCGTGCTTGTGAAATGAACCTCTTTGCTGGCAGGTTCGATGATCTCGATCTTGTTGTCGGTTTTGATGTTCACGGTCACGTTCTTGATGTTGTCTTTCATCGCGAACAGGGTGACGGGGATTTCGATCACGTCTCCCGGGGTGAACAAGCGGGGCATGGTCACGTTGAGCATCAACGGTTTGTTTACTTTGGTATCTTGCGAGGCGGAACCGTAACGTCCCCGGTCTTCGGCAACCACCATGGTGCGGACTTCACCGATGTATTCGGGCATCTGGAAGGTGTGAGTTTTCTTTTCCCCGCTCTTGATCGTGAAAGGACCTTTGAAGATCACGACAGGGGTAAACCGGTCGCTCTTGTGATTTTCTTCCGGGTTCAAGGCTTCGTCACCTCCTACGGCAAAGGCTTTTTCCAATCGGCCACCGAACGCCCCGATAACATCATCGTAGAAGTCCCAGGTTTTCACGCCTAAAGCTTCTCTGGCGTAGAATGCCGGGAACGGGTTCGGGGTTTTGAACGAGGTGATCGCGAGCAATCCCTCGTCAACGATGGCGATTGAATAGGTCATGGGTTTACCGTCTTTTTCACTGACGGAAACGGTGAATTCTTGCGATGGCCGGAGTTCTTGGGCCATGTCTATTTTAGGTGTCAGGCGTAGGTTCGGATCGTCGATATTGATATTTAGTACCCCGTATAGGCGGATCGGTTTGTCGTTGTTCCGGTTTTTATGGGGTTGTATCAATGACACGTTGATGTAGATATTGGGACACATCTCGCTGGTGGTTTCTACTTCGAAAGAGGTGGAGCCGGCAGCCGTGGGTACCCGGAAAATGTCTTTTACAGTCTTTCCGTTCTCGACGCTCACGAGAGCCACGCTACCTTCGGAAGAAGGGAAGGTGACCTTTATTTTTTCTCCGGCCCGGTAGGCTTTTTTATCACTTGTCAGGGTGAGCAATGTGGCCATTCCCGGTATGTTCATGTCGTTGCGCCATGAACTGATGTAGAAGGTCGTTCCGGAGGAGTGTCCCGATGTTTTGTCTCGGGCAATCACGTAGTAGCGTCCCCATTGGTCGCAAGTGATATTCACGTTGAATTTTCCGTCCTGACTCTTGACGGTTTTGGCAAATACCGGTTTCCGGTAGGAGCGGTTGACGTACGACCCGATGTTGTCTCTCTCGGAATCCCACCACCAGCGCCATTCCAGCGTGTAGACTTCAACTTCGATGTCGCTGCCGGAGACGGGTTTACCATTGGCGGAAAGCACGGCTCCGGAGATCGGGATCGGTTTTCCGGCCGAGTACCAGTTGTCGTCGGAATCCGGAAGTTTTAATCCGACGTATTCTTTGTAAGGTGAGTATTTGAACCCGGCTGTCGTGATACTGAAATCCCCACCGGGTTCGAATACCCGTGTGGTGAGCAGGGCGTTCAACATCCCCGGGGCGTTCTCCGTGCTGATTTCGTCAGCCGACAAAGTGAAGTTACCCTCTTTATCCGTCTGACCGTCAAAGAACGTGGTGGTCGTGGAGTTGAAATAGCGGGAACGATCGTCAAAACTGTATCCCTTGTAGCCGGGGAACGTGGTGTTACCCTGGGAAAGTTTCAGTTCGGTAATAACTTTCAGCGAGCTGGTTTTCGCTCCATGCAGCCAACGGGTCTGCACGGGAATGTCGTTGTCCGAAATCCCGACTCCCAGTACCTCGTTCGGTAAGTTGGTCACGATGCTGAGGCGGTTGGGTTTTATACTTTCAATTCGTACGGTTTTCGAGAAGGAGACCCCACCGATGCGAATGACAGCTCGCCAATACCCCGTGATGGCTTGTTCGTCGGTCTTGAACGTGAAGCAATATAGCCCGTGTTCGTTGCGTCCTTCTTTTTTGGTTTGCACCACGTTACCGTTCGGGTCGTAAAGTTCGGCAATGATCGGGTGTCCCACGGGGATCACGTTTTCTTTGTCTTCGAGCATGAAGGAGAGGTGAATCTCGTTGCCCGGACGCCACACGCCCCGTTCGCCGTAAATGAAGCCTTTTATTCCTTGTTGCACGATTTCACCACTCACGTCGAAATTGCTGTATGATAGAGAAGTGGCATCGTTTACTTTCAAGTAAGCCTTGTCGTTGCCTTTGGATGCAAGTACGATAAAAGGTTTGCCTTGTACGCGGGTGATGGCGATTCCGGCGGAATTCGTGGTTGTTGAATCAATCTTCTGATTCTGGAAGTTGTAGAAGAATATCTTGCAGTTTTCGACCGGGGCCGCGGAGAGCAGGTCGTTCACGACTACCACGTATTTGCCGTCACTCCCGGCTTTGGCGGTTATGCCGAGCGAGGTCACGACCATGTTCTTGCTGGGGAAACGATCTGATACATAATAGTAAGAGTTGGAACAGGGATCGTCCCGTTCTTCCCATGAATAGTCGGAGGGATAACCGTAATAGTAGTCATAATCGTAATCGTATTCGTTGTCAGCCGACGAGTCCCAATCTTCTTCTATGATCCTGTCTTGAGCCTCGGTGGCACAGGCCAGCGTGGTATATGATTTCCTGAATTTCAATTGTACCCGGTAAATCACACCTTTTTCCAGTTGGATGTGATCGGCAAGATTGATCGTGTAGTCTTGCCATTTGTTCGTGTTGGCTGGTTGTCCCTCTTTGGTGAGCGGGATTTTTTTGTCAAGGATGATTCGTCCTACCCGGCGTAGTTGATAATCGCTGCTATAATTGTAGGAACCTTCTTGCAGGTAGAAGTTCATGTTCTGGTTGAATACTTTCACTACCCGCAGTTGCACGGCTTTCAGGGCCACGGCCGAGAACGGGATCAGTACATTCCCTTCTGCCGGGGTGAACGTGCCTTCCCCGATAAAGGTCACGGCAGGTTTAGCCGAGGCAAAACTGACGTTGAAGGTCGCGTCTGATTGCAGTTTTTCACCAATGGAGTTTTTGATTCCTTTGAAGACGTTCACTTGCACAACGCCCTGCATCTTGTCCCGTTCGTTGGAATATACCCGAATGATGTTGCCCTGCACGTTAAAGTTCAGGCGGTTGATACCGTCCACGGTAATTAATCCCTGTAAGTCTTGACTGGCATCCACGTTGTCCGAGAAGGTGACGTCTATGGTTTGCGAGTTCTCGTCACTGGCTTTTACTTCCAGCACGGAGAATATTTTCGAACCGGGAATCTCGACAATACAGTCATTCCCGTTCTTTACTTTTTTGTCAAATGTAAATTCCAGGGATTGGGTATCATCGGTACGGGCGATGTCGTGAATCCTGAAATAATGAATATAAGGCGTGTGTTCCCATTCCGGGGTTTGTGTCTGCCCGTTCAGTGTGGCTTTCACGAGTTTTTCTATTTCGGCCGGGGCGGTGATATCCGAGTTGGTGATCGACGCCCGGTAGGAGAATTTGTTATTATCCGCGGGATCAACACTTAGGCTACCCTCTTGGAAAGCGTACACGAGAGGGAGAACTTTGATATTGAAACGGAAGGTTGATAAATCGGAAGGAACTTTGCATAGTTTATTCAGGTACAGGCTCACCTCGTATGTCTGTCCGTTTTTCAACGGGGCCGTCGGGGTAAATTCAATGATGTTCCCGTCTCGTAAGGATACGGTTCCCTCTACTTTCGGGGAGATTTTCAATAACTTTTCTGCTTGCACGGGAAGGCTGTCCCCCGTTTTCAGTGCATTGTTTTCCAGCCGGATATAGATCGGGTCGGAGGATTTGATCATTCCTTGGGTGAAGCCGGAAATGTATTTACTGAACTCTAGTTTGCTTTGTTCCTTTGATTTCTCTTTACACGAGAAAATCGTGATTACTAGGAACAATAGGGGGAAAAACAAGATTCCTTTTTTCATGCCGATATAGTTTGATTTATCATTAAGACAAAATTAAATAAAAAAACGGAACGAGAACTTATTGTTCAGTTTAAATTTATACTTTTGCAAGAATGAAAATTGTCGCCTAATTAAGAGGTAAAAATAGATAAGTATGAGAATAGCTGTTGTTGGAACCGGTTATGTCGGGCTTGTATCCGGAACGTGTTTAGCCGAAACGGGAGTGACTGTTACGTGTGTTGATGTTGATAACGCCAAGATCGAGTTGTTGAATAACGGAGGAATGCCTATTTACGAGCCGGGACTGGCCGAGTTGGTTACCCGGAACCGGGAAGACGGTCGACTTTTTTTCACAACCTCGTTGAAGGAAGCTTTGAAAGACGCGGATGCTGTTTTTATCGCCGTGGGAACTCCTCCCGATGAGGATGGAAGTGCCGACCTGCATTACGTGCTGGATGTGGCTCGTGAAATCGGGGAAAATATCAATGACTATATCGTGGTGGTTACGAAATCAACCGTGCCTGTCGGGACGAACTATAAGGTGAAAGCGGTTATCAAGACTACTTTGGAAAAACGGGGTGTTGAGGTGCCGTTTGACGTGGCTTCTAACCCGGAATTCCTGAAGGAGGGGGATGCCGTGAATGATTTCATTTCTCCGGACCGCGTCGTGATCGGGGTGGAAAGCGATCGGGCTCGTCGGGTGATGGAGCGTTTATATCATGTGTTTATTTTGAATAACACGCCGATTTATTTCATGGATATATTGTCGGCAGAAATGACTAAATATGCCGCTAATTCTATGTTGGCGACCCGGATTTCTTTTATGAATGATATCGCCAACCTGTGCGAGATCGTGGGGGCAGACGTGGAAGCCGTGAAAAAAGGTATCGGGAGTGATACCCGTATCGGGAAGAAGTTTCTGAATGCCGGATGCGGTTACGGCGGCTCCTGTTTCCCGAAGGATGTGAAAGCGTTGATCCGTACGGGCGACGATCACGGGCATAGCCTGGAGTTGCTGAAAGCGGTAGAGCGGGTGAACGAGAATCAGAAGAGCGTGTTGTTCCAAAAAATAACCTCTCATTTCGGGAGGGATTTGAAAGGAAGACGTTTTGCCATGTGGGGCTTGTCGTTTAAACCGGGAACCGATGATTTGCGGGAGGCGCCTTCGTTGGTGCTGATTGATAAGTTGCTGGAGGCCGGGGCTGAAGTGTGTGCTTTTGATCCGGTTGCCATGGAAGAGTGCAGGAGACGGATCGGTGACCGTGTCGTGTATGCCGAGAATATGTATGATGCGCTGACGGATGCCGATGCGCTGATCGTGGTTACCGAGTGGGCCGAATTCAAGATTCCTAAATTTACTTTCATCGAGAAAGCTTTGAAGCACAAAATTATATTTGACGGGCGGAATATTTATAGCCCGGAGCAGATGAAGGAATTCGGTTACGTGTATTACGGTATCGGGCGGAGAAAAGAGTAAACGGGGGGAAATTCTATGATTGGCGATTCAATGATTCCGTGATTGTTTGAAAGAACGGGAGCAAGGTTTGAATCAAGATAATAAATCGCGGGATAACGTTTGAAATTAGAAGGTGGTTGTGTGGTAGAAATAATCATTAAATCACAGAATCATTAAATCATAAATAGGTAGATGACTCATTATCGAATATTATTTATAGTGAATCCTATATCCGGTTTTGGCTTAGGTTGGGAGATTCCCTACCGGATAAGGCATATCGCGGCGTACAAGCATATCGAATATAATATTCGTTTTACCGAGTATGCCGGACATGCCAAGGAGATCGTGGAACAAGCTAAAACGCAAAACTACACGCACATTATCGCGGCAGGAGGAGATGGTACGGTGAATGAGATCGGAACCGCTTTGATGGGAACCGGGATTGCCTTCGGGGTGATTTCTTTGGGAAGTGGTAACGGGTTCGCCCGTCACTTGGGTTTTTCCCAGATGATGAACAAGGCTTTGAAACAGATATTAAAGAGTGAGACTACAAATGTAGATGTTGTCGAGATAAATGGGCTTTATTCGCTGAACGTGAGTGGCTTTGGTTTTGATGCAGAGGTGGCTCACTTTTTTAACACCATGAAGATTCGGGGAATATTCTCTTATATCTATTCGATAGTGCGGATGTGGTTCAGTTATCCCGGTAAACGCTATCGTTTTCATATTAACGGGAAGACGTGGGAGGAAGATTGTTTCGTGTTGAGTGTTGCCAATAGTTCCCAGTACGGTAATAACGCGTCGATCGCGCCTAAAGCGTCGTTGCGGGACGGGTTGGTGGATATTTGTATATTGAAAAGGCCGAAGTATTACCAGATTCCCCGGTTTTTGTACTGTTTTATGAATTCTAAGATTGCCCGACTTCCTTATTTTAGCGAGATTCAGTGTACCGAGGCATTTTTGGAGGGCGATTTGAGTAAGGCTCATATTGACGGAGATCCCTATACGTTGGAGTCACCCGTGCAAGTGAAGGTGCATCCGGGCGTGTTGAAGGTGCTTGCCCCTAAGTTGTCCAGGAAGAAAAAGAATCGTACGGTGTAGCGAGATGGCGTGACCGTTTGGCCGGTTGAAAGTTTTTTTTCTGTAACACCTTCCCCCCTTCGGGGTACTCCCTCTATAAACCGAGGGGGAGCTAAGTCGCTCACCGTCTTTGACTAGAGTCTCCAACTCCTCCTCTGTTTATAGAGGAGGTTGCTGAGAAAGTCCTTTTTGAGAGGAATAACGACCCCCTCCGGTTCCCCCTTACACAGGGGGAGGGTTGATTACCCAGCGGTTTCCCCTCCTTACACGGGAGGGGAAACCGTTTGGTAGTTCAAAATAATGGGACTTTTTCAGCAGTCTCGTTTATAGAGGAGGTGTCCGAAGGACGGAGGAGTTTCTTGAAGAAAATGGACTTTTAGACAGTTTCTTCTATTTGTCTTCGGGAGAGAGGGCGATTTGCTTCTCTATAAGTTGATCCAGAGAGATAAACGTTTCTGTTTTCGCTATTCCCGGAATGTTTTGCAGGGTATTGATCAGAATATCCATTAAATGTTGATGATTGTTACATCTTAATTTAATCAAGAAGGTGAATCCCCCCGTGATGAAGTGACATTCTGTGACTTCGGGGATACTCTCGATCTCTTTCACGACCGTTTTGTACGTGTGGGCGTGGTCGAGGATAACCCCGATGAAAGCGCACACGCCGAAGCCAAGGGCATCGGGTTTCACGATAAAGCGGGAACCTTCGATGATCCCGGAATCTTCCATTTTCTTCACGCGTTGGTGAATAGCTGCCCCGGATATACCGCATTCCCTGGCTATTTCCAGGAAGGGTATTCTCGCATTTTTTACAAGGTGGGACAGGATTTTGCGATCAATGTCATCTATTTGATATTTTGCACTCATGGTTTACCTTTTTTACCTGTTAAAACTTAATACGCTGTACAGTTGTTTTCTTTGCTTGTAGTATTGCCAACCGTCCTCGTTCGTGATTGTTTTGATTACCCCATCAATCAAATTGTTGAAGATGGTGGCGAAATCAAAAACTTCGGGAGGATAGATCTCCTGATTATGGATGTCATTGAGTTTGGCGATATACATGCGGGCAACCATTTCGCTAGAGACGTCATTCTTGTACATGCCCTGTTGCATCCCTTTCTCGATATTGATCTTGATCTTCTCGTAAATAAAATCGGAGCGTCGTTGTTTGTGTTGTTCAAAGATTTCCGGGAATGCCTGTGCCAGCTTGTAGCTGACGGAGGGCGATACATCAAAGAATCGCTCGTGAATCTCGTTCCCTACCAGCAACAAGATGTCAATAGCGTTCCACCCGTCGAAATCGTATTCCTTGAATATTTTTTCAAAAGCGATACGCTCTTGTTCAAAGATACAGTTCGCGATGTCTTCCATGCCTGAGAAATTCTCGTTAATCTCCTCAAGAGAAGTTCCCATTTTCTGCAATTTATCATCCGATAGTTCTGTATCGTAACGATAAACATAGTTCCTCAGTTTTTCTGTCAACTGACACTTTTTCTCAGTCATAATGGATATGGTAATTAATAGTTTCTTGCCGTAAAGATACGAAACAATTAAGAATTGAAAGAATTATAACTTGTAAATTATCATATTCTGATTATTTTTGTGTCTACACTGTAAATTTGAAACCGGTGAATGAAAATACTAATTTGTAAATTGGAATGATCGTGAAGAAATTAATAATAATAGCGTGTATGCTGGCGTGGGTGTCGGGTGTTTTCGCAGAGGGAAAACCGAAATTGGTTGTGGGCGTGGTGATTAGTCATTTCTACCCGGAATGGTTGGAGATGTACGGGGATCAATTGTCGGAAGGAGGGTTGAAACGTGTCATGAAGCAGGGGGCGAGAGTGAACGCCAACTACAATTATTTTTACACGCAGACGGGGGTGGATCACGCTTCTATTTACACGGGTATGCTTCCCACGGAGCACGGGATCGTGTCGAGAGCGTGGTATGACCGTTTACGCCGGAAGCGGCAGTTTGCCACGGCGTCCGATCGATACACCGAAATCGGGGAACAACAAGGCGACAGCGTTAAGAGCCTGACTCCTGATTACCTGCAAACGATGAGCCTGGGGAGCGCGATGAAATGGAATAACCCGCTGTCAAGGGTGTTTAGTATTGCCATGAATGGCGACGAGGCCGTGTTGAGTGGGGGTAGTAGCGCGGACATGGCGATCTGGTTTAGCGAGAAGACGGGGAAATGGGTTTCTTCTTCCTATTACAAACGGGAGATACCCGACTGGTTGAGGGTGTATAATACCTGGGTGGAGAGCGATCATTTCGTGAACAAGGGATGGATGATGTTGTCTGACGAGGACAAGTCGGCGGCCCGTATCCGTTTGAAGAATCACTTTTACTATGATATTGCTCGTGCGAAGAAAGAGTATAACACGTACCGGGTGCTGAAAGCTACTCCCTACGCGAACACGTTGGTGCGAGTGTTGGCCGAGAAGTTGATAGACGAGGAGAGGTTGGGTGCGGATAATGATCCCGATTTGTTGGCTTTGAACTTTTCTTGCCTGGATTACATGTCTAGGGATTTTACTATAGATTCGGAAGAGGAGAAGGATATGTTGATTCGCCTGGATATGGATATGGCGGCTTTGTTGAGTAAGCTGGATGCCAGGGTCGGGAAGGGAAATTACACCTTGTTCGTGACTTTTTCGGAGATGCGGGAGTTGATGCCGGAGGATTTACAGAAGATCAAGGTGAATTCAGATTATTTCAGCATATTCAAGGCCGTGGCTTTGTTGAAATCGTACATGGGACTCGTGTATGGTCCGGGTGATTGGATAGCCGATTACGATCAGGGCCAGATTTATCTGAACCGGGATTTGATTGAACATAAGAAATTGAATTTGAAGGAAATGCAGGATAAGGTGGCCGATTTCATGATCGAATTCGAGGGGGTTGCCAAAGTGATGACGGCTTACTCGTTGACGCATACTTCGTTTCCCGAGGGAATCAATCGGTTGGTGCAGAACTCGTTTTCCCACAAACGTAGCGGGGACGTGCTTTTTTGTATCCACCCGACATGGGTTTCCGAGTTGAAAGAGTTGGAAGATACCTATTTCCGGCACAGTAAACGACCGATTGTTCCTTTGTACTTGTATGGGGCAGGGGTGAGGCCGGATTTGAAAGGGGATTACATGATGTCAGACCTGTTGCCCACTTTGTGCAAGATACTGGGGATAAATGTACCGTACACGGCACACGGGAAGGCGATGCAGTAATAATTTAGAATTTAGAATTTAGGATGGTATGATTCGGAGCGGCACTGGTTTGACGAATGTGAAACTAGGGTCGTGTAACGGAATGTTAAGTCTTTCATAGCCTTGTTTGCTTTGAGTAAACTGTTGATTGATTTGTTATTGCCGTGATTCGTGGGTGGTTTGGCGGGACCAAAAAAGGATAAAATCCGTTAAAATGGCGGTTAGGTGGCGGCTAGGTGGCGGGTAAGTGGCGGCCAAGCGTGTAGAAAGTGTGCCAATTCCCGGACAGTAGTCAAGTTAAATTGCAGTTATGTCCGGGAATGGATATAGTTTTGAATGAATGTTTTTTTCGATTGGGCGGGACTATTTGATAAACCCATTTTTGTAGTAGTCGCAGGCTTCCTCGATTCTTTCCGGGGTGTCGGCTTTTAGCAGCAAGAGTAATTCTCGGGTGAATTCCATGTAACCCGTGCCGTTGGCCGTGACAATGTTTTTGTCTCCGACAGCTTGTTTCTCGATGTAGTTCTTCTCGTTGGTATATTTGTCCCCGCCCCATTGTTTTAACACGGGGAGCGTGTTGCTGGTGTGTTTCACGTTGTTCAGGAAACCGTGTTTACCCATGAACAAGGATGCGTTACAAATAGCTCCCACGATCTTGCCTTGATCCAGAGCTTTTTGCACGATCGGCACGATCTGTTCGGCCTCGGGGGATTGCCAGCTCATGCCTCCGATCAGAATCAGTGCGGCGTAGTCCGTCGGCATTGTCTGAAAACTGTAATCGGGTAGCGTGCGGAAACCGCCGATTGACGGAACGGGATCTAGCGTCGGGGCAACTACTTTCGTGATATATTTTATTTCGCTTCCCGGCATAACCCCGGTATTCAGGCAGACGGACAGAAATGCACCTTCCCAATCGGCGTATCCATCCAGGATGAAAAATAGAACTTCTTGTTTCATGGTAAATTTAATTCTGTGTTTTCACTTCCGAGTTTCCAATTTTCTTGTATTGAATCTTTTTGATCCGTCGGTTGTCGACTTCAAGAATCTTGAATTGGTGTTCTTTGTAGGTGATCACCTCGTCTTTGAGAGGAAGTTCGCCTTTGAGTTCAAGGATTAATCCGGCTAACGTGTCAGCGTCTCCTTCTACTTCCTGGAATGTGTCCTCGTCAATATCGGTGATTTTGTAAAAGTCGTTTAGCAGGGTAGAGGCCTCGAAGATGAATGCCCCGTTTTTGTCACGGGTGTAGACTATCTCTTGTTCGTCGTACTCGTCATTGATGTCGCCCACGATCTCTTCGATGATGTCCTCCATGGTGACGATACCGGATGTGCCACCGTATTCGTCGACCACGATAGCCAGATGCACTTTCTTGGACTGGAATTCTTCGAGCAAGTCATTGATTTTCTTGCTTTCCGGGACGAAATAGGCCGGGCGAATCAAGGTCTGCCACCGGAAATCATTTTTTTCGTCTAGGTGTAACAATAAATCTTTCACGTAAAGAATTCCCGTGATGTTGTCCAGGTTTTCCTCGTACACGGGCATGCGCGAGTAGCCGTGTTCGGTGATAATTTCTTTTACTTGTTGATAGGTTGAGTTCGAATCAATCGCGATCACGTTGATCCGGGGACGGATAATGTCCACGGCATCAATGTTGCCAAAACGGACGATACCTTCCAATATATCTTTTTCTTCGTTAATAGCCGTGTCTTTGGTTAATTCCAACGCTTTGGAGAGCTGGTCGATTGATAAGTTATCTTTTTTATCCATGCGTTTCCTGATCACGGAGGTTGAACCGATCAACAGGGAAGATAGCGGACGGAACAGGTGAGACAGGAAGGTCAACGGGCCTGCCATGAAAATCACCATGCTCAGTTGCGAACGATTGGCATAGAGTTTCGGGATAATTTCACCCACGAGCAAGATCACGAACGTGACTACAACTACCTGAATGACAAATCCCAAGGTCGGGTGTGCCGAGAAGTCGAATAGCGAGTTGACCAGGTACGTGGATAACACGACGATTGCCACGTTCACGAAATTGTTGGATATCAGAATCGTGGCCAGCAGCCGGTTGGGTTTGTGTTGTAGGTTGCATGCTTTCTCGTATCCCTTGTCTTCCAAGTGTTTCAGTTGCGAGGGCGAGAGTGAAAAATAAGCGACTTCCGATCCGGAAATCAAGGCCGAGCATAGTAATAAAAATAGTAGTAATATAGTGAATGTTAAATCAATGGCTGTGAAAGTGCCTGTAAAAATCTGCCCGGCAAGGGGAATATAATCTGTGTCCAAAATTTGAATAATTGGTTAAACTTAATATCGCCGAAAGATACGTATAAAAACTAAAAGGAGAAAATCTTTCGAGTCAAAAGTTTGTAAACTTCTGACTCGAAAGGTTCTCTTCTTTTAGAACGGAAGATCGTCGCTGTCATCGCTTCCCCCAAGATCAGGAGCCTGTGGCATGCTGGTGTCCTGCGGTTTTTCTCCGTTATCTTGTTTGCGGGATAACATCTGGAAGTTATCACCGTAGATTTCAGTCGTGTATCTTTTTACCCCGTTCTGGTCGTCCCATGAACGAGTTCTCAGACGTCCCTCGACGTAAAGCATCATTCCTTTTTTCACGTATTTCTCTGCTATCTGTGCCAGATTTCTCCAGAGAACGATGTTGTGCCACTCTGTTTGTGTTACACGTTCCCCGTTTTTGTTATTGTAGACCTCCGACGTGGCAAGGCTGAATCTTGCTACGGCGACACCTCCTTCGAGATATTTTACATCCGGGTCTGCCCCGACATTACCGATAAGAATAACTTTATTGACCATTATGTGTATGGGTTAAAATTTGACACAAATTACGGAATAATTTCGGAGAAAAAAAATTAAACAAATAAACAATTGAAAATTGAGTGTTGAAATATGGTTCACGGAAATCCCGTTTGTCATGATACTCAGGGCGCTATCGCGCCAATCGTTGCTAACAGGCACACGAGTGATCTTCTTCATAATACTTCTTTTTACAAATTAGATATATTGGTCATCTGGGACTAAAATGAAGTGAGGGGTAAAAGTGGGTACAATCCTGAAAAAAACTTTATAAATATGTCGGATGTTGACTTCTAATTATATAGATCGCAAAAAATATTGACAAAAATGCTGAAGTTTGTTTCATTGTTTGTGGAAAAGATATATATTTGCAGTCTGAAATCTGTAAGAAACGAAATATAATATTGAATATTAAATACTTAAAGAAAATGACAAAGGCGGACATAGTGAATGAAATTTCAAGAACCACCGGTATCGAGAAAGCAGCGGTACAAACGACAGTAGAGGCTTTTATGGAAGCTATCAAAGGTTCTGTGATTGATGGAAAAAACGTATATTTAAGAGGTTTTGGAAGTTTTGTTGTGAAGAAAAGAGCTGAGAAAACCGCTCGTAATATTTCAAAGAATGTAACGATCAAAATTCCTGAACACTTTATTCCTTCGTTCAAGCCTTCGAAGAGTTTCGTCAATCAGGTGAAAGATCAAGTAAAATAAGAAAGGAGTGAAATTATGCCAAGCGGAAAGAAAAGAAAAAGACATAAGATGGCCACTCACAAGCGGAAAAAGAGACTGAGAAAGAATAGACACAAGAAGAAGTAGTCATCGTTTGTGAGTTAGAAGTTATAAACCTAAGGGCTAGGCCTTTAGGTTTATTTTGATTGATACATTAATTGATCAGGTAGTGAATACTGAGTTAGTCATAGATGTAAAAGCGGAAGAAATTGTGATCGCTTTATTGAAAGATAAGCGATTGGTAGAGTTGACAACGGAGAAGACTAGCGTTAAATTTGCTGTAGGAGACATTTTTTACGGGAAGGTAAAGAAGATCATGCCCGGTTTGAATGCGGCTTTCGTGAATGTCGGTTACGAGAAAGATGCTTTCCTGCATTACCTTGATCTCAGTCCCCAGTTTTATTCTCTGGTTAGTTATATAAAACAATGTATAGCACGCAAGGGAATGCCTGTCGCCAGGTTGAAACTGGAGCCGGAAATCAGTAAAAACGGGAAAATAGGGGACGTACTCACCGTGGGGCAATATGTTGCCGTTCAGGTAGCCAAGGAACCTATTTCAACCAAAGGCCCGCGCTTGACGTCGGAGTTGAGTATTGCCGGGCGTCACCTAGTTCTGATGCCTTTCTCTGAAAAGGTGTCCGTGTCACAAAAAATTAAATCGGTCGATGAACGGAAACGTCTGAAACGACTGATTGAAAGTATACGCCCCAAGAATTACGGGGTGATCGTGCGAACTGTCGCCGAGGGCAAGAATGCCGAGTTGTTCGACAGTGAATTAACAGAACTTGTTGAGCGGTTCGAGACCGCTTTCAAACATCTTCGGGATATCGAACCTCCCAAGTTGATTTTAGGGGAGATCGACCGAACCAGCGTCATTCTCCGGGATATTTTGAATCCTTCGTTCGAGAATATTTATGTGAATGATCTAGCCTTGAGTAAAGAAATTAAACGTTATATCAGCACGATAGCTCCGGAGAAAGAGGATATCGTTAAATTTGTTTCAACCGATGTCCCGATCTTCGATCATTTCGGGGTGGACAAGCAAATCAAGTCTTCGCTGGGACGAACTGTTTCGTTCAAGAACGGGGCGTACCTTATTATAGAACATACCGAGGCTTTCCACGTGATAGACGTGAATAGTGGGAATCGCGTGAAGCTGGGGGATGATCAGGAGTCAAACGCCCTGGAAGTGAATCTTGCCGCGGCCGACGAGGTGGCTCGCCAGTTGCAGTTGCGCGACATGGGAGGAATCATCGTGATTGATTTTATTGATATGCAACAAGCGGATAATCGCCAGAAGTTGTTCGATAAGATGCGCACGGCTATGGAACTCGATCGAGCCAAACATACCATTCTTCCTTTAAGTAAATTCGGGTTGATGCAAATCACACGTCAGCGGGTACGTCCGGAGATGACCGTGACTACCACGGAGACTTGTCCCGTGTGTCATGGAACGGGTAAAGCCGATGCCGCCGTGTTGGTGGTTGATAAGATAGAGGATCAATTGGAATTCTTGGTGGAGGAGAAGAAAATTAAGAATTTGGTATTGAAAGTGCATCCTTTCGTGGAGGCGTATCTTAAAAAAGGTTTTTGGTCATTGCGTCGGAAGTGGGCTTTCAAGCATCGGATTCACCTGAAGGTGGTGGGTGTACCTTCTTTCTATATTTACGAATATAAGTTTTTTAATCGTTTTAATAGAGAAATTGAAGCTGAATAGGTGTTTTTACTTACAGATTCTCGTTCTCGTCTTAAATCGATGTTAAAATAGTACCATGAATTTGTGTGAGAACAAATTATATGGTACTTTTGCGTCCACTGTGTGATAATGCATACGATTTCGAGAAGCATGCAAATTGATGTTTTATTAAATAATTTTTTATGAAAAAGAGACTATTAACGTTGATCTTTACGTTGTTCGTGGGAACCTTTTCGGTTTTCGCTCAAATGTCTGACCCGACAAGTTGGACGTTTTCCCAGAAGAAAACCGGGGATAACGAATACGCTTTAACTTTTAAAGCAACCATTCAACCCGGGTGGACGGTGTACTCCATGTCGACCCCGGAAGGCGGTCCCATGCCTACATCAATTAATATTGAGAACGTGGGTGCGGGTATCGAATTAGTAGGGAAGGCCGTGGAGGATGAACCACATAAAAAGCATGATGACGTTTTCGGGGTCGATGTATTGTATTACACCGATAATTATTCCGTGACTCAAAAAGTTAAGGTTACTGATCCTTCGATTACTGTCGTGAAAGGATCTGTTGAATTTCAGGCTTGCCAGGAAGGTGCTTGCGTACCGGGTGAGAAGGATTTCACGATCGAGCTAGGAAGTAAAGGTGGTGATAATGCGACTGTTGCCGCGACAGAAGAAACAAAAAGCGCGACCGAGGATGATTCCTTGTGGATATTTTTCTGGGTGGCTTTTGGTAGCGGTTTGCTCGCGGTTGTGATGCCTTGCGTGTTCCCGATGATCCCGATGACGGTGTCGTTCTTCATGCACGGGGATTCCAGTAAAGCCCAGGCAAGAGCGAAAGCAATCTTCTTTTCCTTGTCTATTGTCGGAATTTATACCGCGTTGGGGTTGATTATCTCTTTCTTGTTAGGACCGGGATTCATCAACTGGTTGAGTACAAACTGGATTCCTAACGTTTGTTTCTTCATTATTTTCATGATTTTCGCAGCTTCTTTCTTCGGAGCTTTCGAGATCGTGTTACCGTCTTGGATTGTAAATAAATCAGATAAACAAGCGGATAAAGGTGGATATATCGGAGCTTTCTTCATGGCTTTCACGTTGGTGTTGGTATCATTCTCTTGTACCGCCCCGATCGTTGGAACCGTGTTGGTTGAGGCTGCTCGCGGATCTGTATTGCGCCCGATTATCGGTATGTTAGGATTCTCTATCGCCGTGGCGTTACCTTTCGGATTCTTCTCGTTCTTCCCTTCAAAATTAAGCAATCTTCCGAAATCAGGAGGTTGGTTGAATTCCGTGAAGGTTGTGTTAGGATTTATAGAGGTTGCCCTTGGATTCAAGTTCTTGATGGTAGCGGACCAGACTTATCACTGGGGATTATTAGACCGTGAGGTTTACATCGCTATCTGGGTAGCCGTGTTCACGTTACAAGCATTGTATTTGATGGGTAAACTTAAATTCGCTCATGATAGTGATTTACCTTATATCGGAGTGCCGCGTTTGATCATGATCATTATTACCATGTCATTCGTGATCTATTTGATCCCGGGTATGTTCGGAGCCCCGTTGAAGGCTTTGGCCGGATATTTCCCGCCGCAAGAAACGATAGACTTCGATATTAATCGTATTGTTCGTGACAACGCTAAAGAAATCATGAAGAGTGGCGTTCATTTTGGAGACGCGCAGAAATCATCTAAGGCTGTTGCTGACGAGCCTGTAAAATACTCTGATTTCTTGCACTTGCCTCATGGTTTGGACGGATATTTTGATTACGATCAAGCGTTGAAGGCTGCTCAAGCTCAGGATAAGCCTTTGTTCATTGACTTCACGGGGCATGGTTGCGTGAACTGCCGTGAAATGGAACAGAGTGTATGGTCTGATCCCCGAGTACTTGAAATGCTGAAGAATGATTATATCATCGTGGCTCTTTACGTGGACGATAAGACCAAATTGCCCGCAGAAGAGGTATACGTGTCAGAGTATGATGGGAAAAAGAAAAACACGCTTGGAAAGAAGAATACGGATTTCCAAATCAAGCAATTCGAGTCGAATGCTCAACCGAATTATATCTTGTTAGATAGCCGTAAAGGTAATGATAAAGTATTGAAACCGCATGTATTACAACCTGCTAGAGGTTATAATAAAGATCGCGATGCTTTCGTGAAATTTTTGCAAGACGGTTTGAAAGAGTATAAAGCTCGTGCGAACAAGTAATTATTGATTGGTCATTGTATAGAGAAAGCCACCTGCAAGGGGTGGCTTTCTTGTTTTTACGTGATTTTGGAAAAAGAAATATTATCTTACCTTTACTAGCATGACGAATTTGATTTGCTGATATTTATTTTCGAGAGAATATCTGATATATGGAAAAAGCCTTTTTGTAATGTATTGTAGAGGAATACGGGGGTGAGAGTGTGAAAGAGAGATGGTTGAAAGTACATTTGCGTTTAACCATCCCTCTTTTATGCTGTATTCTCTTTAAGATATTTCTAGTATTCTCGCCAACGGTTAATTTTCCGACTTGTAATAATGACGGGATGCAGAATGATATCACTCCGATTATCAGTACCACGAATCCCCCGATCACGAACGTGTTGGTGATCCCGACGTGGTCGGCGATGAATCCGGTACTCATCAGTCCGAGCATGGATGGTAGCATGCTGATGCTCATGTAGATCGAGAATACTCGACCGAGTATTGCAGGGGCTATTTTGGTCTGGATGACAGCTGTGAAGGATGCGTAGTATATCGAACCTGTAACCCCTTCAATTGCTGTTAATACTGCGAACCAGATAAAACCACTCGGAGGCAGAAGGCCCGATAACATGAATCCCGTACCTAGTACGATGTACATTAAATTGATCAGTACGATTTTATTGATCTTGTACTGTCGAGCGCTTAAAGCGACACCTCCCAGTAAAGCTCCTGCTCCCCATATCGCTTCAATCAGGCTCATCTGGTAGGCATCCCCTGAGAAATGATTTAAGGTCATTAGCGGGAACAAGACACTGACCGGCATGATGAAAAACGTGGCCAGAATGGATAGGGTCAGGAGTAATGGCATACTTTTGTGGCTGTACACTTCCCGTTGGGCTTCCCGCAGGTCTTGCAGGATGTTTTGTTCTCCTGCATTCTCGCTAGGTTCCGGGTTCGGAATCTTCACGAACAGAAGGGAGGTACAGGCAATGGCGGCTCCGATCACGTCGAGCATGAGAACGTAGGTCATGTCGAGCATGGTTATGGCTAAGGCTCCTAGTGCGGGGCCCGCGATACTACAAGCAGATTGGATCATCTGGTTGATCCCGGCAATACGTAATAATTGCGATTCGGGTGCCAGTAGCGGAATTGATGCTTGCATGGCAGGCATGTGAAAGGCCGAGCCCACGGAACGTAAGGCCAGAAGCAGGTATATCTGCCATACTTCAACTTGGTCAAAATAAAATAGTATGGCCAGAAGCAGCGTGCAGAGCGCTATGAAACTATCCGAGAAGATCATGGTTAGTTTGCGGCTCCACCGATCAATGAATACCCCGGAGAATATTCCCAACAGGGCTTGTGGTAATAAGGCGGCGATCGTTGCGAATGCTAGTGTTTCTGCCGATTTCGTTTCAAAGGTCAGCCATAGAATGATCGCGAAGTTGACAACGGAACTCGTCAGTATGGAGAAAAATTGTCCCGTCCATATAATAGTGAATACTTTCTTCCAGTTATTCATGGTATTTTTTATCAGTTTTGATTGGAGGATGACAAACCTTGTTTGTTTTGTCAAACACCTCTTGATTTAATATAAATATGAAATATACTTTCCGAATACGTGGAAAGTTATGAAAAAGGCCGGAAAAGGAATGTCCGGAATAAAATCAGGCTCTCACCCTATATGCTACGCCCTTGTTTAAATTTGGAATCTTCATAGATTGTATAAAACATAAATTTTTACAAATATAAAATTCTATAAGAAATAATCCTAGAAATGTGGGGAAAATATCTTTGTTTGAGATATTATTTTATAATTTTCATACCTTTGTAGACGTGGAGGGTCTGTGAAGGCCGTATGAAATGATAATTCGTGTAAAATCTTGATCCATGGAAAGTAATCCTCAACTGGAGTTGGCGTATGATTTTTTGGAGTATACAGGGGTGAACGTGTTTCTGACAGGGAAAGCAGGGACAGGGAAAACTACATTCTTGCGTGAACTGAAGCAACGCTCTCCCAAACGGATGGTTGTGGTGGCTCCCACGGGTGTCGCGGCTATTAATGCCGGGGGCGTGACGATCCATTCATTTTTCCAGTTACCATTCGGACCTTATATCCCGGGTGCCACGGAGAGGGTGGAACAAGGGGGAAAGATGCAATTCACGCACAAGTTAAACCGGGAAAAGATTAATATCATCAAGACAATTGATTTGTTGGTGATCGACGAGATCAGTATGGTACGGGCGGATTTGCTTGATGCGGTGGATGATATGTTGCGGCGTTACCGGGGGAAGAATGAACCTTTCGGTGGGGTACAGTTGTTACTGATCGGTGATTTACAACAGTTGGCACCCGTGGTGAAAGAGGAGGAATGGGGATTGTTGAAACAGCATTACGCTTCGGCTTTCTTTTTTGATAGTAAAGCGCTGGCGGCAACCCGTTACGTGGCGATCGAGTTGAAGCACGTGTACCGACAACAGGATCAGGTTTTTGTGGATTTACTGAACTGCGTTCGGGAGAACCGGATTGATGCTTCGGTGTTGGGCGTGTTGAACCGGAGGTATATTCCCGGTTTTCAACCTTCGGATGACGAGGGGTATATCACGTTGACAACGCATAATCATCAGGCGCAGCGGATTAATGATGTGAAGATGGCGGCGTTGTCGACAAAGGCTTATTCGTTCAAGGCAGAGGTAAAGGATAATTTTCCCACTTTTTCGTATCCCACGGAGGAGACGCTGGTGTTAAAACAAGGTGCGCAGGTGATGTTCGTGAAAAATGATTCATCACCGGAAAAACGTTATTATAACGGGAAGATTGGTAAGGTCACGAAAATTAATGACAATTCAATTGAAGTCGTTGGAAAAGAGGATGGTTTGGTCATCCAGGTGGCAAAAGAGGAATGGACAAACACGAAATACACGCTGGACGAGGAAACCAAGGAGATCACGGAGACGATCGAGGGAACGTTCAAACAATACCCGTTGAAGACGGCTTGGGCTATCACGATCCACAAGAGTCAGGGGTTGACTTTTGAGCGGGCGATCGTGGATGCTAATGCGGCATTTGCTCACGGGCAGGTGTACGTGGCTTTAAGTCGTTGTAAGACGTTTGAAGGACTTGTGTTGAGTTCTCCTGTAACCACTCGTTCGTTGGTGAGTGATGATGCTGTCGATCGGTTCGTGCAGGACGTGGAGCAGCGAGAACCGGATCGAGATGAGTTACAACAGGCTCGGCAGTCGTATTTCCGAGAGTTGTTGTTGGAGCAATTTGATTACGAGGCGATCCGTTGGAGGTTGCATTATCTGTATCGGGTACTGGACGAGCAGTTGCGTCGGTTGTATCCCGACTGGGTGGAGCGTTACCGGGTGGCCGGTGCGGAATGTGCCGAAAAATTGTTGGCGGTGGCGGAACGGTTCCAGAATCAGTTGGAGCGATTGATGCCGGAAGAGGGGGATTACGAGCATGATCCGGTGATCGCACAACGGGTGAAAAAGGGTGCAGAGTATTTCCGAGAACATACTACGGCGATTTTCGGTGATTTCTTGGATGAGGTGATACCGGAGATTGATAATAAAGAGGTGAGGAAGTTGGTGGAACAGAATATGGAGCGTTTCCGGGGAGAGATCAATTTAAAGTTGGAGACCTTGAAGGTGATCGGGGATAATTTTTCCGTGAAAATGTACTTGCGAGCTAAGGCAAAAGCACTGATTGATGCCCCGAAAGTTAAGGTCAAGGCCAAACGGGCAGGAGCGGATAAGGTGGAGGTTTCTCCCGATATTTTGCATCCGAAATTGTACACGATACTTCGGAATTGGCGGAACAAGGAGGCGGAACGATTGAAATTGCCTGTCTACACGGTGTTACAGCAAAAAGCGTTGTTGGGTATCAGTAACACGTTGCCCACGAATTCCAAAGAGTTACTGGCAGTGCCCGGCGTCGGGAAAAAGATCGTGGAGCATTATGGGGCGGTGTTGCTGGATATGGTAGATGAGTATCGGTTTCAGCAGAAGTAGGGATATGTATGTCATGAGTTCGTTTATGTAGTTATTTTATAGAGTATATCTATAATTCGGGATTTTTGTGTAAGTTTGTGACGGACATAGTGGGTTATGTCTATTATTTTTTTAGGATGGATCAGAAAATTCAAGATTTTATAAACGGTATTAATGGTAAAAATGCTAAAGCGTGGGAGAGAATCTATGTGGATTATTACTCTCCTCTTTGTCATTATGCCATGAGAATTTTGAATGATCAAGAGCAGGCTGCGGATTTGGTACAGGCTGCTATTATAAAATTGTGGGAGACTCCACTGCATTTTGATGATATATCGGCTTTTAATGTTTATCTCTACCGAACGGTAAATAATAATTGCCTGAAGATGATCCGGGATAAAAACCGGGAGGATCAGCGTTTGAAGGAATGGGCTTTTTTCACGGAAGAGTTTGAATCGGAATCTTTATCGGCGATTGTTTTTGAAGAGGTTATACGTAAGTTGCGGCACGTGATTGATGAGATGCCTCCAAAACGAAGAGAAGTGATCTTGATGAGTATGAAGAAAATGAAAAATGAGGAGATTAGTGCTGAGTTGAATATTTCACAGAATACGGTGAAAAAGCATAAAAAAGAGGCTTATGCTGTTATTAAGAAGGCAATACAGTCAGACCTTTTTTTATTTTCCATCTTTTTTTGTTAAAAGTATATTTTCGAGGTACCCGTTTCCGCTTTTTGGGATTTATTAGTAAAATAAATTTCAAAAGATAATGGACAATTTGAAAATATACGTGAGATTATCCGATTTGCTATATAAAGATATGCTTGGATTAGCTGATGAAGAGGAAAAGCGGGAGCTGGATACTTTGTTGGTTACATGTAAGTTGAAAGGTTTGGACCGAGAGAAGATTATTGCTCGTTTACAGGAAAAGGATGTTTTTGACGGAAAAGAGGCTCTCCAGAGATTCAAAGAATTGAAGCGGGTGGGGAAAGGGCATCGGCGTTGGATCCGGTGGACTTCGGTTGCGGCCTCAATTGTCGTGTTGATTGTTGTCGGATTGTGGTTAAGTCAAGAGGTTAAGTTTGAAAACAACATGGTTGTGTCCGGAGTAATTAATCCGGGACAGAGTCGTGCTGTTGTTACATTGGCGGATGGACAGCAAATTATTTTGGAGCAAGCGACCCGTAAAATTGAAGAAAGTGATGGAACGATGTTACATTCCGATTCCGGGGCGTTGGTTTACACGGCAAATATTGAAAAGATATCTTCTGTGGTAATGTATAATACGGTGTCAATCCCACGGGGAGGAGAATATCGGTTGGAATTAGCAGATGGCACGAAAGTTTGGTTGAATGCAGAGACTGAGTTGAGATTCCCAGTTAATTTCACGGGAGAGAGAAGAGAGGTTTATTTGAAGGGAGAAGCTTACTTTCAAGTAAAACGAGATGAAAAACATGCCTTCATGGTGCATACGTCTATGGGTGTTGTGGAGGTGTTGGGAACGAGTTTTAATGTTCGGGATTACGAGGGGGAGCAAGAAGTTGTGACGACTTTGGAGTCGGGAAAAGTGATGTATGTTTCGGAAGGATCGAAAGAACAGGTAATTTTGGAACCGGGATATCAAACATTAGAAAAGAGATCTTCTCAGGTTGAAGTGAGGAAAGTTGATCCGATACAATATATAGGCTGGAGAGAGGGAAAGTATGTATTTGAGGATATGGCCTTGGAAGATATTATGCAAACGTTGTGTCGCTGGTATGATATAGATGTAGTTTATGCGGACCCAACCGTGAAAAAGTTTCATTTCACGGGTGATCTGGAGCGTTATGAGAGTATAAATGTATTTTTGAATTTTATAGAAACGGGTGGAGATGTGAAATTTAGGACGGAAGGAAAAACAATTATAATTGATAAAAAATAAATACGGGTGTTTGTTGGCACTAGACCCGTATTTATCAGGTGAACATTAATAAATTAATGAAACATTACAAAGGTATGAAAAAAAATTGTTTCTATGGGCTTGGTGTGCCCTTTCATTTGAAAAAATGGTTGAAAGTCATGAAGCTATGTTTGTTTTTTATGTTTGTTTTGCATTTGGGGGTATCAGCTTCAGGATGCGCTCAGCAAAAGGTATCCCTGTCGATGGAGGATGTTACTCTTGAACAGGTGTTAAAAGAGTTGAAACGACAAACAGGTCTTCGCTTTTTTTACAGTGTGGAAAAAGTGAGGAATGAACAGAAGAAAGTGGTAAATATTAAAAATGATGTTCTTGAAGATGCGTTGAAAAATGTGTTGAGAGGTACCGGTTTGACATTTACGATTATGAATGATGTGGTGGTGATTAAGGATGAGATTTTGGTTGCACTCGACAGTATCAAAAAAGAACCTGTGGTAGTAAAGGGTATCGTGAAAGATAAAGCGGGACTTCCTTTACCCGGGGTGACGATTGTTATTAAGGGAACTCAGGTCGGGTGTGTGAGTGATATTGATGGTAAATTCAATTTCTCGGTTCCTGAAATTAATAATTTAGTTCTTCAGTTTTCTTTTGTCGGGATGATTACGAAAGAGGTAAAGGTGATAAATAACAAACCTTTGGATGTAGAACTAGAGGAGGATGTACAGAGTATGGATGAGGTGATTGTAACGGGATATTTCACGAAGTCCAAGAGTGCTTATACGGGGTCTGCCGTTGTGGTAAAAGCAGAAGAGTTGAAACGAATTAGTCCGACGAATTTATTTAAAGCGTTGTCAGCTTATGAACCCTCTTTCCAGATTGTGGAAAATAAGGAAGTCGGGGCTGATCCGAATGCCGTACCGGAGATTTTGATTCGTGGTAAATCAAGTTTTGAAGGAAAGTCGAATCAGCCTCTTTTTATCATGGATGGTTACGAGATATCTATAGAACAAGTATTTGATACAGATATCGAGCGAATCAAACAAGTTACGATTCTGAAAGATGCGTCAGCTACAGCCATATATGGTTCGAGAGCGGCTAATGGCGTTGTCGTGATTGAAACCAAAATGCCGGAGCAAGGGAAATTATCCGTGAGTTATTCGTTTAATGCGACGATCGAGGCTCCGGATTTGACAGATTATGATTTGCTGAATGCTTCCGAGAAGCTTCAGTTTGAAGAATTAGCGGGGGTGTATAAAGATCCGGAAGGAAATGTAGCCAATCAGATGAAGTTGGATAAATTGTACGAGCAGAGGCATAAAGAGGTTGAGCGCGGCGTGAATACGTACTGGTTGTCTCAACCTTTACAGACCTCTTTTCGACATACTCATTCCTTGTCTTTGGGAGGGGGGAACGAGAGATCACGTTATGGCGTGAACTTGAATTACGGGGCTAATCCCGGGGTGATGAAAGGATCAACTCGCGATCGCTTTGGTATAAGTTTCACGTGGACTTACAATATTGCTAATAAGTTTCGTATCGGAAATGTGTTGTCTGTAAATCAGATAAAATCGGAAAAAACGCCATACGGGGAGTTTAGTACGTACACGAAGTTAAACCCGTATGAACGAGCAAAAGACGAGAAGGGAAGGTGGATTTATCTTTTATCGAATGGGAATCCTAATCCGTTAGTTGATGCTCATTTGAATAGTTATGACAAGACAGAAAGTACGTCTTACACGAACAATTTTGATATTGAGTGGTATATTATTGAAGGTTTGCGTTTAACAGGTCGTTTTTCGTATTCTTTTGGAAATAATGATGCGGATAAGTTCATTTCACCGAAGGATAGCCGATATTTACAGAAGGCAAATAACGAGAAAGGATTTTATTCATCGACATCGGGAAGGACGAATTCCATGGATGGTAACCTTGTCTTGAATTTCTATCATCAATGGGATAGACATATGTTTACTCTTGTCGGAGGTTTAAATATGCAGAGTAATAAGATGAATTCAACTTATTTTTCAGCGCAAGGTTTTTTGAATGATAATTTGACGAATTTGGATTTTGCATCACAATACGAGGTGAACACGAAACCTTCCGGGAAAGTGGAGGAGGATCGTTTAATCGGTTTCTTTGCGAATGCTAGTTATGCTTACGATAATCGGTATATGTTTGATTTATCTTATCGTACGGACGGTTCTTCCAAGTTTGGTAAAAAGGATCGTTTCGCACCTTTCTGGTCTGCAGGTTTTGCCTGGAATATTCATAACGAGCATTTTTGGGGCGAACAAGGTTGGCTGACGCAGGCTAAAATACGGAGTTCTTTGGGATATACGGGGAACGTGGAATTCAGTCCTTACCAGTCACAAACGATGTATATATATGATAAAGATAATATCTATATGCATGGTGTGGGAGCTGATATAAAAGCTCTTGGGAATGATAATCTGAAGTGGCAACGAAAGTTTAGTTTTAATTTGGGGGCTGATCTTGATTTTTGTGAAGGACGTTTTTCCATGTCAGCAGAACTGTTCCGAGAAAAGACGAAAGATTTGTTATTGGATATGAGTATTCCTCCTTCTTTGGGTTTTGCAACTTACACGGAGAATATCGGAGAGATGGAGAATCAAGGTTGGGAGTTGAGTTTACGAACACAGATTCTTCGGAATGCGAAACGGGATTTATACTGGTCTTTGAGTTTTGGTACAAGTAATAGTAAAAACAAGATTACGAAGATTAGTAATGCCCTCGGTAAGAAGAATGAGGAAAATAATCAGGAAGAAACGAAAAAACCTGTTCCTTTGTATGAGGAGGGAGAATCGACCGAGGCACTGAAAGCCGTACCTTCATTGGGGATTGACCCGGAAACGGGAAAGGAAGTCTTTTTGAAAAAGGATGGAACGTACACAACGGTCTGGGATTATCGGGATAAGGTAGTCTGTGGAAGTACAGTGCCGGATTTCCGGGGAAGTGTCAATTCTTTCTTGAGTTTTAAAGGTATCAGTTTGAATTTTTCCTTGAGTTTTGAGTACGGGGCAAAGACGTATAACTCGACTTTAGCGGAGAGAGTGGAAGGGGTTGACCCGAATAGCAATGCGGATCGTAGGGTGTTGAAAGATCGTTGGAAACAGCCAGGAGATAAGACGTTCTTTAAGAATATAGCCTTGAAAGAGGATGTATCTAATTTGACAACTCGTTTTGTTCAGGATTATAATCATTTAAGCATAGGTAGTGTTTCCTTGGGATATGATTTGAAGAAGAATATTTGCAAAAAAATTGGTCTTAACGGTTTGCGCTTTTCATTCAATATGAGTGATATCGGACGTTTTTCTACTGTGAAGGAAGAACGGGGATTGAGTTATCCTTTCTCTCGTCAGTTTACTTTTTCATTGTCTGCTCAATTGTAATAATAATTAAAATTCAGGGATATGAAATTAAAAATATATATAAAGACTTTGGGAATAGCTTTGGGTGTCATGCTATTTTCCGGATGTGATAATTGGTTGGATGTCCGACCGGAGTCGGAGTTGAACGAGGATCAGATGTTCGCTACCGAACAAGGGTATATGGATGCTCTGTACGGGGTGTACGTTAATATGGGGAAGAATGAGTTGTATGGCGGCTCTTTGCCGTTGACAATGGATCTTGTGGCTCAAACTTTTGATGTTGCTCCTGGAAGTGATTACGAGTATTTCAAGACTTTCGAGTATCAGAATCCATTATGCACGGGGATTATGGATTACGTGTGGGAACGGTTGTATTATTGCATTATGTTGACAAATAATATATTAAAGCATTTGGATGAAGTTACCCCCGAACAGTTTGACAGTTATTATTATTTACGAGGTGAATGTTTGGGACTCAGGGCTTTTCTGCATTACGAGTTGTTGCGTATTTTTGCTCCTGATATCAAGGATAAACCGGATTATTTGTCTATTCCTTACAAAAGGTTGTATTCTAATGATATAGAACCTCAATTGACTGTCGCTCAAGTTTTTGAAGATATTATTATTGATCTGGAGGCGGCTAAAGAAGCGCTTAAGAATGATGTGATTCGTACCAATCCTCCTGAATTTCTTGAGAATCAGAAGGAAAATGGAACATCGGAAGACGTGACGGAGAATAATGATCAGTATTATATTTCAACATTTTTGGAAAATCGTAAATATCGGATGAATTATTACGGGGTGTTGGCAACATTAGCAAGAGTTTACATAGATCGAGCTCAAGGTGATGATGTTGAAAAAGCTTATCAATATGCTAAAGAGGTTATTTCTTCCGGTAAATTCCGCTTGATTCAAAGAGATGATTTTATCAAGCCTTCTAATGAAGTGAAACAGCGTGATGCTCTTTTTTCCGACGAGTTTGTTTTTGCCCTTTTCTCCACGAAGGTAGATGCATTTTATACTTCTTGTTGTTATCCCGCATCCACTTTTACAAAACGTTTCCGGGTTCGGGATATTGCTTCTATCTTCGGAACAGAAGTGAATGATTTCCGGTATATGCTTACAGAACAGGATGAGGGGAATAGTAAGCATATTTTGTTGAAAAAACATCATGCCGATTATGAGAATTCTAAACAAAAAATCCGGATGTTGGGGTTGGCTGAAATGTATTATATTGCTGCCGAGGCTAAACCGGGAGAGGCTTACGAATTGATGGATGAAATTATGGTTTCCCGTGGTATTGTATGTCCTTTGACAGAGACTTCCAGCCGGGATAAGGTGATGGAGACAATCGTTAAGGAGTACCGGAAAGAGTTTATGGGAGACGGACAGTTATTTTTCATATTCAAACGATTGGTGAAAGAATCTTTCTTGTTGAATTTAAATCTGAATATTCGAAAAGATGATAAAGGACTGGTATTCCCTTTACCGGAGGCCGAAATAGAGTATGGAGAACGAGTATCTGAAATTTGGAAATAACAATATAAAGCGTGAAGTTATGAGTAGAATAATATTTTTGGTAGTGATCATACTGGCTTGTATCAGTCAGGCATGCGAAAAAGATCCTGCTTTTGAATTCAAAGGTGATGATCGTATCTATTTTGTATTTCCGAAATATATGTATGGTTCGGGTATTGAGGGATATGAACTGGATAGTGTTGTTTTCTCAATGGTCGGGGAGCCGGCATCCGTGTTGCAAGATACTTGTTGGATGAAGGTTAAACGGGTTGGTGAGCGTACGGAAATTGATAAGCGTTATGTGGTGACGGTCGTGAAAGATAGTTCTACGGCAGTGGAAGGTGTTGATTTTGAAGCATTGAAACCGGAATATGTTTTCCGGAAAAATATAGGTGTTGATTCTTTTCCTGTTATTGTAAAACGGGAACATTTGAAGACTGTTTTGAGTAAGAAAGTGATGTTTGCATTGCAGGAAACGGAGGATTTCAAGCTTGGATTCGTGGAATATTCCCGGATTAAATTGGTCGTGACAGACTTTTTACAAAGACCAGAATGGTGGTATCTGGTGAGTGGATGGCTGGGAGATTACCATTACATGAAATACGAGAAGTGGATCGAAGTAACAGGAAGTATGGATAAGAGTGACTCTCAGTCCTATCGTCAGTATTATTGTCTGCAGATCAAGGATTATTTTAATAACAATATTATTATTGATCCAATAACAAACGAGCGGGTAACTTGTGATTTATAAACGTTTGGTTTAATTAATTGAAGAACGTATGAAAAGAATATTTGCTGTTATATATATAATTATAACTTTCAGTTTTGTTGCTTGTTACGAGGATAAAGGGGATTATGATTATAAGGCGATTAATGAGATTAGTATATCCGGTATTCAGGAAAGTTATGAACGGATGAAATGGCAGGATTTGCGAATTACTCCCGAATTAAGTTTTTCACTTCATGAAAATGATTCTTTAGCTTATTGTTGGGAGGTAGATGGGCGTGTTGTTTCTATCGAACGAGATCTGGACTATAGTGTAGATGTAAATATAGCCGATGATGCTTATAAATGTAGGTATGTTGTAACAAATACGAATGGAAATGTCCGTTATTTTCAAGAGTTTGAATTGAAGGTTGTGACAGCATATAATCGAGGTTTGCTCATACTATCGGAGCAAGATGGAGAAAGTATGCTTTCTTTCCGTCCGGAGGGTGATAATAACGAGTTCCTGCATTGGGGGAATTTGTTTGCAGGTAAACCTTTGAGTTTGGAACAACCTTATTACATGGATGAAGATGTTACTATAACAACGTCGAAAGCAATTTATAGATTGGATAAACAACGAATGGAAGAAAAAAAGAAATATGATGGAGAGACGATGCTTGTTCCCGAATCAGATTTGGAAATAAGGTTCTGTAAATTTACAGATTATGTGGATGATCGAGATTTCGGTTGTATGATTAGTAAAAAGGGGCAGGTATATGTTTATAAAAGTAGAAATGATTTTTTCAGTACCCCTTCTCCGATTCCTTGTTTTGAAACGGCTTCTGAAAAAATGATTGATTATGAACTTTCGGATATTTGCTTTACATATACGATGTTTTACGGGCAGACGGGTTATTTCTTGGGATATGACAATAAAGTTGGTCAATTTTTACGTTTCGCTAATAAGTCAAGTGCTTCCACGGATCGGGATCAAATGAATTCCGTGACGGCTCGCGAGCCTATTATTGGTTTGCCTTTATTTGCATTAGGGCAATGGGATTACGGGAAGTGTATTTCTATCTTTTATGATCCGAAGTCGAATGTTGCAAAGGTGGTTGCTTCTCACACGAAGGATTTTGCTAATGTGACAGAATCGCAAGTGGAGACTTTGGATAATCACAAGTTTACCCCGGAAAGTAAAGTTGCTGTTTGTGATGCTACAGCTCGGGTGCTTTTCAATAGCGGGGTGGTTATTTATCAATCGAATGTGAGAAGTATGACATCTGCACCGACTGTTTTGAGTGATAAGTTACCGGCTATAGGTAAGATTACGATGTTGAAGTTATCTAATAATCGTAAATTCTTATACGTGGGGGTAGATTCCGGGCGAGAGGGTGAATTTAGAGGAGATATTTACGTGCTGGATGCTATTACGGGAGAAATTATAACGACTTACTCGGAAGTCGGAGGGGCCCCGGTAGATATTCTTGAAAAGTATTAATTTGTATAATATGAACGAGATCCTTGGGAGTTTACGCTCCCAAGGTATTGTTTTTCAAAATCGGAAAATGTGATGAAAATAATAGGATTGTTTTTGTGTTGTTGTATGTTTATGACTGTGTTTGCTCAAAAAGAAGAGGTTTTAAAAGCCGGAATGGAGTCTCCTGACTTCAAGTATAAGGATGTGAACGGTAAGACCATAAGTTTGAAGGATCTGAGAGGAAAATACGTTTATATTGATGTTTGGGCTACTTGGTGTACTCCTTGTCGGGGTGAATTACCTGATTTGAAAGAATTGGAGAAGAAATTAGAGGGGAAGAAAATTTGTTTTCTAAGTATATCTTGCGATAAAGATGTGGAGAAATGGAAACAGATGGTAAAGGATGAAAAGTTAGGGGGAATTCACGTGAATACGGGAGGAGATCAGGCTTTTATGAAAGCTTACGGGATTAAAGGCATTCCCCGGTTTATTCTGTTGGATAAAGAAGGGAAAATTGTCAATTTGGAGATGACACGTCCTTCTCAAAAGGTTACTTTGGAAACATTGATGAAGTTAGAAGGAATTGATTAATCATTATTGGAGATGAAATATATTTGTTGTTTATTTGTCTTGATCGTGTTTTGTGCGTGCCAGAAAAAGGATGAGGGATTTGTTGTACGAGGAGTTATAACGGGATACCCGGGGACTAAATTATTTGTTCGGGAGATTATACCGGGTAATGATGCATGGATTAATGATACACTTGAGGTAAAGGACGGTAAATTCGAGTATCGTGGAAAGGTGGAATCCCCGAGATTGATTTATTTTATTCCTCAGGATTTTTTAGGAAGGTATGAGTTGTTTTTAGAAAATTCTGAAATCGAATTAAATGTGGAAAACGGTCATTATAGAGATATAAAGGTGATCGGAAGTAAGTCACATGAAGAATTTACAGCAGTCACTCACGCTTCAAGAGAATTGCTGATAGCTTATAGCCAGTTCGAAAAACGGAGGAACGAGGCGTTTAAAACGGATACAGAATTGTATAAAAGAAGGGAGGATTCGACGAGTATCTGGGCCGGACGTCTACTCCGTTTTTTAGTTGAGCAGGTTAATTATTCCGGCAGTTTAGTCTTACCCTATTTTGCAAGTGAATGGATTAAGAGTGAAGATATTCAAAATATGGAAAGTTTTATAAATGGACTTAATCCGGAAGCAAGAGGTAGTGTTTATGCTCAATATTGCGAAAAAGCGTTGAAACAGGCAAAGAAAGTGCAACCGGGTAATAGTGCTTATGATTTTATGTTACAGGATATTGAAGGGAAAGAGTATCGTTTGTCGGATTTCAGGGGTAGTTATGTTTTGTTGGAGTTCAGTGCTTCTTGGTGTGGTTGGTGCAAGTTGGAGATTCCTTATTTGAAGCAAGTGTATGATCTGACTAAAGGAAAGAAGTTTTATATGTTCACGATAAATCTGGATAAAGAACGGAAATTGTGGGAGGAAGATGTGAAAAAGGAAAGTTTACCTTGGCCTATATTGTCCGATCTAAAAGCTTTTGACGGGGGTATTGCCGGAGAATATAATGTTAGCGGCATTCCCGTGATTTTCTTGATAGATCCGGATGGGAAAATTGTAACTAATAAATTACGAGGGGAGGGTATGATTTCTTTTATTGAGCAATTGTCTCTTTGAAAAAGTGATAAAAGTCAACTGATACATTACGAATCAGTTGACTTTATCGTATTTTTATTTTTAATCTATTTCAAGAAAATGAGAACCAATAGGGGAAACAAGTCTTTCAATCTCTCTTGTAATAATTTCTTGGCTCGGGCCCGTTGACTTTTTACGGTGTGGGTCGATATGTTTAGAGTATCGGCGACTTCTTTGATATCAAGGTTTTCTATGTAGCTTAACTTGAAAATTTTGCGGCATTCTTCTGGTAGGCCTTCAATGGCGGAGAATAATTCCCACATGACTTCATTTTCGATACGGTCGGCGATATAGTTGTGCGGGTCGGCTTCGGAGGTTTCCTGCCGGATGCGGTCATGGTGCCTGTTGTGTATGCTTGTAGATTTTAAATAGTTTATACAGGCATTACTGACTGTGGTATACAAATATGATTTTATGGCTATCGGGTTTTGGACGTTGATATTTTGTTCCCATATTTTGACGAAAACTTCTTGAACAATATCTTTTACACTATCCATATCTTTGATGTATTTACCGGCATAAAAACAAAGATGTTGATAGTGTTCGTTGAAAAGATTCTGTAAGAGTTTTTCCTTGTTCACCATAGTTCAAGTTTCGTGAAAGTGAAGCAAAGATAAAAATTAGCTGGAATAAATGTATATTTTTTTGTAGTTCATTACGCTCTTTTCTGTTCTTTGTTTGTTTTAGTATAAGAAACAGGATAAATATAATGAGTGCAGAAAACAAGATACAACGAATTAGTTATTTGATTTTTAGATCAATACATTCTTCTTTGTCTGATGAAGAACGGCAAGAATTGGACGCGTGGAGAAAAGAATCACCTGAAAATGAAGAACTGTATGGGAGATTGACGGGACAAAATTTCTCGACAGAGGATTATGAACGTTATCGACAGGTGCGGGAGACGGATGACTGGATGATGTTGCGGAAGAAACTTTATGCGTCCCGCAAGTCTATCTTTTCGTTAAAATGGTATTTGCGTTACGCGGCAGTTTTGTGTATCGGGATTGTTGCGTCTTATTGGCTATGGTTTTCCGGTGAGACGAAAGAGTTTCCCGAAATTACCGTGGTGCAACAGTATGAAACGCCTTCCGAGAATCTTCGGGCCGTGTTGGAATTGGCAAATGGAGAAACAATTGAATTGAATAAAGATCAGGCGGTTGACGAGAAACGGTTGAAAGAATTGGGGATTGTACAGGGGAAGTCTTCAATTGCTTACATGGACAAAGATTCGAGTTGTGTGGAGAAGCATGTCTTGCGGGTTCCGAGGGGTGGTGAATATATTCTTGTACTCTCGGATAACACGAAGGTGTGGATCAATTCAGAATCCGAGTTGCATTATCCCAGTTCTTTTTCGGGGGCAGAGAGGCGGGTATATATAGAAGGTGAAGCTTATTTTCAGGTGGCAAAGAATGCGTCACGGCCTTTCGTGGTGGAAACGGCGGGGATGGACGTGCGGGTGACCGGGACGGAGTTCAACGTGATGGCTTATAAGGATAAGGATCGGATTGAAACAACTTTGGTTGAAGGATGTGTGATTGTGGATGCCGGGGGAAAAGTTGTAAAAATGTCACCTAATATGCAGGCCGTGTTCTCGAAGGAGGATCAACTTTTGACGACCCGGGTCGTGCGTGCCAATCTTTTTTCTTCTTGGAAGGATGGGATTTTTGAATTTGATAATCTTCCGTTGCGTGAGATTGTTGATCAACTTGGGCGTTGGTATAATGTTGATTTTGTCTTTGAGGATGAGTCTTTGAGGGAAATTTATTTCACTGGAGCAGCGGAAAAGATGAAGCCGATAACGTTTATATTAGATTTAATTAAAGATACTCGGGTGATGAATTATCAAATAGATGGAAAAATTATAACGATAAAGAAGAAATAAACCGGAAAGTTTTGTACACACTTCCCGGTTAGATCATGAAACCAATACTTCCTCGCGTCTGGTAAATGAAAGGATAGTATTGATATGTTCCACTTATTAATTAACAAATGTATGAAAAAGAACCGAATGAACCTTGCTATATGGCAAGGAAAAGTTCCTCAAAATCTTTTTAGAAAAATGAGATTGACATTGTTTTTTTCTTTTATTATGCTTTTGCAGGTAGGAGCGATGAATGTTTCTATCGCGCAGAAGCGGGTAACACTTTCTCTGAAGGATGTTATGTTGAAAGATTTTTTTGCAGAACTGCGACAGCAGACAGGAGACATTATTGTCTTTAGTAACACGGAGATCAATACTACACAGCGTGTCTCCGTGGATACAAAAAATGAGTTGATTACGGATATTCTCGACCGGGTATTAAAGAATCTGGATTTGGGATATAAAGTTGTCGAGGGGTATATTGTTGTTTTTAAGCATGTTCCGCAAAAGCAAGCGAAGAGCGTGTCCGGTCTGGTGACGGATAAGAATAAAGAATCACTTCCCGGGGTAACGGTACTTGTAAAGGGATCTTCGATTGGTGTCGTGACGGATATCGACGGACGATACCGGCTTGTGTTGCCGGAGCAGAAGGATATTTTTTTGGTCTTCTCGTTTGTCGGGATGAAAACGCAGGAGGTAAAATACACGGGACAGGATTCGATAAACGTGGTCTTGGAGGAGGACGTGGAGGCTTTGAATGAGGTTGTCGTGACCGGAATCTTTCGTCGGAATAAAGAACTGGCAACGGGTGCCTCGACAACAATCACGAGTAAGGAGTTGAAACAGATCGGGAATCAAAATATTTTGCAGAGTTTGCGTACGTTGGACCCTTCTTTTAAAATCGTGGAGAGTAAGTTAAACGGTTCAAATCCGAACGTTTTACCGGAAGTTGAGTTGCGTGGGGCGAATGGGATCACGGATTTGGATGCAAATTATAAAGGGAATCCCAATCAACCCTTATTTATTTTGGACGGATTTGAAACCACGTTACAGAGGGTTATTGATATGGACCCGAATCGAGTAGAGTCGATTACTATTCTGAAAGATGCGTCGGCTGCGGCTCTATACGGTTCCCGTTCGGCTAATGGGGTCATTGTAATCGAGACGAAAGCTCCCGAAATGGGACGGTTGCAGGTGACGTATACAGGGGATTATGCTGTTGTTATCCCGGATTTGTCGGATTATGATTTGTTGAATGCCCGGGAGAAGTTGGAGTTGCAATTGGAAGCCGGGCATTTTGAGGCGACCAATAGTGCTACTTATAATAGTTTACAGGATTACTATAACCGCTTGCGGAAGAACGTGGAGGAAGGGGTTGACACGTATTGGTTGTCAAAGCCCGTACAGACGGGGTTTGAGCATCGTCATAACATCCGACTGGAGGGTGGTGATAAAGTTTTACGTTATAGTATGAACCTGACGGCTCGTTTTGCCCCGGGTGTGATGAAAGAATCGGGAAGAACCAATTACGAGGGTGGTATGTTTCTTTCGTATCGTCTGAGTAATCTGATATTCAAGAATGATTTGCAATTGACCTATAATCTGGCGAAGAATTCACCTTATGGCGAGTTTTACCAGTATACTCAAACGAATCCTTACCAGAAACCTTATGATGAAAACGGGAAGTTAATTAAGATTTTTGATCAGCAAGCGCCTAGTTATTTTGAAGAGTATAATCGTAATCCGTTATATGATGCGGATTTGAATATCACGGATCAAGAGGACTATCTTAATTTCGTGAATAATTTTTCTATCGAGTGGAATATCTCGGAGTTATTTACTTTGATGGGGCGTTTCAGCATTACTCGGCAAACGGGAGAAACAAATTATTTTCTTCCGGCTCAACATTCCAAGTTCTCGAAAATGGGTGACCCGGTTTCTGACCCGGAAGAGTATATGCGTCGGGGGGAGTTCAAGTGGAACACGGACAAGAGTTTCAGCGTGTTGGGGGATATAAATCTGCGGTACGGTCAGTCGTTTGGAAAACACAGTATTTATGCCGTGGGAGGATTTAATATATCCCAGACGACAATAGACGGGCGAGAGATTAAAGCGGAAGGTTTCCCGAGTCAGAATATGAATGATATCGGTTTTGCGAAACAATATTACAAGGATTCACGTCCGACATCGACTTATAATATCAGTCGGTTGGCCGGGGTGTTGATCACGGCCAACTATGCCTATGATAATAAATATTTGTTTGATGCGTCGCTGAAATATGATGGTTCGTCCAACTTCGGTTCGAATCAGCGGTATGCCCCGGTGTGGTCTGTCGGGTTGGGATGGAATATTCACCGGGAGAAGTTTATGGAGAAAGCAATCGCTATCACCCAGCTTAAATTGCGGGCTTCTTATGGAGTGACGGCTTCCCAGAGTTTTTCTCCTTATCAGGCCATGCGGAAGTACCAATATGATATTGAAAGGCAATATGCCGGAATTATTCCCGCCACGATGAAGGGTTTGGGAAATGATGATTTGAAGTGGCAACAGACGAAGGTGACCAACCTGGGAGTGGATTTCAGTGCGTTTCAGGATCGGTTGAGTATGAGCGTGGACGTGTATAAACGTAATACGACGAATTTGCTGGCTGACGTGACGATTGCTCCCTCGCTGGGATTTTTGTCCTATACCGAGAACGTGGGAGAAACGGAAAATAAAGGGGCTGAGGTTTCCATGCGTTACATGATACTCCGGGATACGCACAAGAATATTTTCTGGAGTGTGAATTTATCCGGTGCTAATAATTCCAATAAGATCACGAAGATTAGTAACGCCATGAAGAAGAGAAATGATGACGTGAAGCAAAAAGCGTATGAAGAGAATACGACGACACCTTTGTTGCTTTACGAGGAAGGAAATTCCGTGACGAGTATTTATGCCGTACGTTCTTTGGGTATTGATCCTTCGAATGGTAAAGAGATGTTTTTGACGAAAACGGGAGTAAAAACGTATACTTGGAACACGAATGATCAGGTGAAAGTCGGGGATACCCGCCCGGATTTGGAAGGTGTTTTGGGTACGTCGATTACTTGGAAGAATCTTTATTTCAGTGCGAATTTCAGGTATATGTTCGGTGGACAAACTTATAATTCTACTTTGGTGGATCGGGTGGAGAATGCGAATCTTTACCAGAACGTGGATCGTCGGGTCTACGAGAACAGGTGGCGGGAAGCCGGGGACGAGTCTTTCTTCAAGGATATAAAGAGCACGGATAAGACGAAACAATCCAGCCGGTTCGTGCAGGATGAGAATGTTTTAAGTTGTGAATCTATCAGTATCGGGTATGATATTATGGCTCCCAAGATTTTGAATGCTATCGGGGCGGATCGAATCAAGATTACCGGTTACCTGAATGATGCTTTCCGTTTTTCATCCGTGAAACAGGAACGTGGTTTGAATTATCCTTTCGCGAGGAGGTTTGCATTTTCGTTGAACATTTCATTTTAATTCATAAATAAGAGTAATGATGAAAAAAGTAATAATATACACGCTGTTGGTATCCGGTCTCTTTTCGGTATTAACATCTTGCGAGAACTGGTTTGATGTCAGTCCTAAAGTTGAAATCAAGGAAGATGATTTATTCAAGAATGAGGACGGGTATTTTGATGCGCTGGTGGGAGTCTATTCCTTGATGGCTTCCGAGAATCTGTACGGGAAGAATATGACAATGGGTTTTATGGATGCGTTGGTACAGAATTATTATGTTACAAGTGCCGCTCATCCATTCTACTATGCGGTGAGATATGATTACATGCATAATGCCAGCCGCACGATTATTGACGAATTCTGGAACAAGATGTACGAGGCGGTGGTGAATACCAACAATGTTTTGACAAGGTTGGAAAAAGCGAGTAAGTCTACTTTTTCGGATGATAATTATAATCTGATCAAGGGGGAGGCACTGGCTTTACGCGCTTATCTGCATTTTGATTTGTTGCGTATGTTCGGTCCTTCTTTCAAGATGGATAAAGAGCGTAAATGTATCCCGTACGTGAAGACGGTTTCCAAACAGAATACTCCGTATAGTAGTCCTGTTGAGGTCGTTAATGCTTGCGTTGAGGATTTGGAAGAGGCTTTGACGTGTCTGGCAAATGATCCCGTGAAGAATAGTGTGCAGGAAACGGATAATATTTATCTGATGAACCGGAAAACTCGCTTGAACGTCTATGCCGTGCAGGGGTTGTTGGCGAGAGTGTATATGTACGGGGAAAATAAAGAGAAGGCGTTGGAATATGCTTTAAAACTGGTCGATAACGATACTTTAACTTTGACCACGAATATGTCCGGAGTTCGAAACGATCGGGTGTTTTCACAAGAATTGTTGTTTGGGCTTTTCGTGGATAAGATCGCAACTTGGGCAGATCAATATTTTAAATCCAGTTCGATGGGGTACGAGTTGCAGCAGTTGGAGTACTATCTGGACTTGATGTATGATAAAACGGCCGGACTGGGGAATGATGTTCGATATAGTGAGCTATTTGACATTGCGGATTATTACGGGAAGCAGAAGAAGTATTTGCAACTTTCCACGGATAGTTATAATGCTAAATACAGGGTACCGATGTTGCGTCTTTCTGAAATGTATTACGTCGCTGCCGAGTGTACCACGGACTTGGAAGAGTCTGCCCGTTGGCTGAATCTTGTGCGTAAAGCCAGGGGATTGGAGGAGAGAGCGTTTACCAGTTTTAGCGAGGTCGAATCTTACCTGACTGCGGAGTATAGGAGAGAGTTTTATAGTGAAGGACAATTGTTCTATCGTTATAAATGGTTGAACGCGACGGCAATTGATTATAGTACGGTAAGTATTGCCGACAAGCTTGAAGAAGTGTATGTATTCCCCTTGCCGGATCAGGAACGGGAATTCGGGGGAGTGGCGAATGGTAATAATTAAGAAGGAGGTCATGATGAAAACAACAAATATATTTGTAATAGGATTATTGATGCTCGTTGCTGTTATCGGGTGTTCGGAAGAAGACGGATTTGATTATGCCGGAGGAGCTCAGGTGTATTTTGAACGGGTTGCCGGATCGGGAACTGCGGATAGTACCACATACTCTTTTGCTGTCCGGGATAATGACCTGCAATCCGACGTGATTGAAATCCCTCTTGTTGTTACCGGGAAGAGCGTGGATTATAACCGGGAGGTGAATCTTGTTGTCGTGGATGAGAAGACCACGGCAGTAAAGGATGTTGATTACACGATGGAGAAGGTGGTTATTGTTGCCGGAGATGGGAAGGCTGTTTTGAAAATCAAGGTGAATCGTACGGAAGATTTGAAATCGGAAGAACGGGTTATATTTTTACAAATCCTGCCGTCGGAGGGCTTGGGTGTTGATGTCGACACCACGTGGCTGGATTATAAAGTTAAGATTAATGATATCCTGACCAAACCGGCACGTTGGATTTATGAATGTCAACCTTATTTCGGAACGTATAGTAAAGTGAAATATCGTTATATCATTGACGTTTTGGGTATATGGGATTTCCCGGATAGCGGGGAGAATGCGATACCCAAGGGACAGATGTTGTTTTACAAGGACAAGATGAAGAGTGAATTGGCCAGGTGGGAGAAGGAGAATAATAAGCAGATGCTGGATGAGAATAATGTACACGTGGATTTTGACAGATAAAATGAGCATGTTATGAAAAGATTAATCAAATTATATAGTATAGTGCTTTGCTCTTGGTTTGTATGGGGCTGTTATGATGATAAAGGAAACTATGATTATTCGGATTTGGGCGAGGTATTGCTGAAGATTGATGCCGAGGAAACTGTTATGTACGGGGAGACGTTGGAAATGTCCCCGGAAATAACCCTGAAAAGAACGACGGCCGAAGAATACGATTGGGCTTGGGATGTCGCCTCCAAGACAAGTAGTGCGGTTCCGGAGTTCAAGCGGATTGCCGAGACAAGGGAATTGAAGATTGAAGATTTCAGGGAAGAGGTGGGTGTGTACGATTTGCGTTTTTGTGCTATTCACAAGGCTTCCAAGGTTGAAACTTATGCCTATTGTAAACTGACGGTCGATAACGGGTTGTCAAAAGTATATTTACTGTTATCACAACAGCCTGACGGGCAATATGATATTGACGCAGTCACGCATCCGGGAGGAATCGTGCGGTTAAATCAATATTCGTTGATCAATAACGAGTATATCCCGAATGCCGAGAAGTTGTTTTACGTGAATAGTACTCAAACTCGTGACGAGCGTTTGTACCTGACTCAAACCGAGGGAGGAAAGACGATAAGCCCGATTGATCTGGCGTATCAGGGAGAAGCTGACGGGTGGTTCTTTGATGCACCTGCGGATATCCGGGTGTCTCATCTGTTGACGGATTTAGCGGCTCGGGATCAGTTTATGGTTTGTGACGGAGGAATTCATTACATGAATAACGTGCAAGTCCCGTTGAAAGCATCCGTGCGTTGTCGTCTGGATGATCTGGATTATAATATTACCGGTGTCGGGACGATGCATAATTCCAGCGGCTTGGGAAGATACGCTTTTTATGATGATAAGAACGGGCGTTTCCTGGAGTGGAAATTTGCTTACGGGCAGAACTATCTGGGAGAATTAACCGCTGCGTCTACGGCTGCCTTTGATCCCTTGAAGATAAACAAACGATTTGTCACGGATATTAGCGGTAAAGAGGATCGTTGCTGGTTCCTGTTTGATGACGGGACAGACATGTACTTGTATACCTTCAAGGATGGAGCCGGGGTGTATTATAACGTGACTCTCGAACCTTATGAAGCTCCGGTGAAACTGGATGCAGCTCTTCGGGAGACCTTCTTGAAAGCGACCGCTTTCGGGGCATTGAAGACGGCCGATAAGTTTTATTATGCCGTGGATAATGTTATCTGGATATACAATGCTTCCACGCACAAGACCGAGCCGGAACCTTTCTATACCGATCCGGATGCTAATATGCGATTCGTGAAGATATTCTACCGGGATAAGGATGAGGCAGAGATCGTTTTTGCAGGGAATAGCGGTGACGAAGGACATTTCTTCCGGGCAAAGGTAGATTACACGGGACGTTTGGCCGAGCCGACGGAGAAAGAGCCGGAACCGTTCAAGTCTTATAGCGGCTTCGGTAAGATAAAGGATTTTGTTTATAAATATAAAGCCCATTCCTGATGAAAGTATTGTTGTTTCTTGTGATAGCGGGCTTCCTGATCGGGGAAGCCTCTGCACAAAACCGTTCTATCGAGTTTCGGAAAGATGAATGGAAGAAGATATTGGAGGTTGCCCGGTCGGAGAATAAGATGATTTTCGTGGATTGCTACACGTCTTGGTGCGGCCCGTGCAAGATGTTGTCGAATACCGTGTTTACAAATGATTCGGTGGCGGATTTTTATAACCAGCATTTCATCAACGTGAAGGTGGATATGGAGAAAGGGGAGGGACCGGAATTAGCCAAGCGATACGAGGTGAAAGCTTTCCCGACACTTCTTTATGTTGACAAGGCGGGAGATCTGGTTCATTGTGTCGTGGGTTTTCAACCCGTGCGAAAGTTGATTCAAGAGGGAGGTGTGGCGATGGATGGGGGTATGACGTTGCTTGCCTTGCAGAAGCGTTATGACGCGGGGGAGCGGGATCCCGAATTTGTCCGGACGTATATTTCAAAATTGAGCGAGGCGTACAGACCCAAATTACAGGAGAGCGTGGCGACGGAGTACATAAACACGTTGACCGACGAGCAGTTTTATACCCGTGATTGTTGGAATATCATGGTTTATAATTTGCAGAATCCCTTGTCTCCTTTATTGAAAAAATTGGTAAAAAATCGAGCCCGTTTTTACCAGATCGTGGCTAAAGATACGGTTGATATGTTTATAGATTATACCTTTCGGAGTAAAGTTGGGGGATTTACCTGGTGGGAGGCCGAGAAGCACGGCCCTTTTAATCAGAAAGGATATGATGAATACGTGGCTTATCTGTTGTCGTTAAATCTGCCGGAAGTCCCGAGGTATCTGGCTTCTCTTTACACGGCCCGTAAAGTGGCCGACGGGGATTACCGGGGAATGCTGGACGAGATGCATAAGGCTTTGAGTTACGGTTTTTTCTATGGAGATAATAAGCTGAGTTATATCCAGAATTACATCATCCGTTTGGAAAAATGTAGTGATGTTTCCTTGAAACAGGAGGCTATCGGTTGGATGGAGGCGTTGATGGACGAATACCCGGTAGGGTATTATAAATCCGAATACATGCGATTGAAAGCCCGTTTGCTGAAATCTCTGGGAAAGGAGAAGGAGGCTACGGATCTGGAGGCTGAAGCGAGGGTGGTGAGGATGCAGCATTGAGTTGTATAAAGTTGTTTAATGAATAGAGGTTTTCCTGTCAATAATCGAGAGGGAAACCTCTTTTTTTGAAGTGGTTAATTGTTTGGCGATCGACATTTCAGGGTACGAGTGGTAGTGCTTGAATTATCAATAAAACAATTAACTGTGAATCTGGTGTATTGCAAGGTATTCTCACCTGACACTCACTCGTGTCTCGCTTGTATTTCGTGTAAGCGTTACGTGTAAATTGAGGGTAGATCGTTTATCTCGATAATTGATGCATAATCGAAGCATAATTGATCCCTGGTTAATTTACTAGTGAAGCACTAGTGAGAGTGTATTGAAATACTAAGGCGTGTGCGAGGTAAGACACTACCTGTTTTCGTGGTGTGGCATGATTTATTTTGTCAAAATAACGTGGGGTCACGTCGCAGGCTTCGCGTGATTCGGTCTTTTATAATATCGTCGTCCTTTACCTGTCCGACGAGCTTTGGAGAAGCGGGATCATGTAGTTGACGGTTTCGGAGTGGTTTGTGTTCCGCCGTGTTGGCGTAACAATACAGGCAACCGTTGAAACAAGTGTCGTAAGTACCGATGTCGATGCTTTCAATGCAACGGCACACGTCCCGCTGATTTTTGTCTTTCCGGGTGGAGATCGGGTAGCCCGTGATCCTTTCTACCAGTTCCCGGTCGATGCACATCCCGGCGGGAATACCCATGTCTGTAAGGTCTATTTTCACGGTACACGTGTTCAATAGTAGAGGGGTGTCATCAATCGTTTGGCGGAAAGAGATGGCCATTTCCTGTATTTCTTCCGTGGTGAGCAGACCGATGTTCATGGATCGCAGGGTAGCATGGATGTGCTTGTAATGGTCGATAAAACCGAGCATGCATTTTTCCGTGTAATCTTTCAGGCGAGTAGCGATTTCAGCGAAAGCGGTCTTGTGGAAGTCCGTGTTATATTTTTCATTTGTCAGGATCGGGTCGTAACGCCAGATGACTTTTTCTTTACCAATCCGGTCGGAGAGGCGTTTGAACGTGTCAATTCTTTTGTCTAGGGAGGGTAAATTAGCCTCGATTTCTTTCCCGTAAGGATTTAACGTGAATTGAAAATAGTATTTAAAATTTTCCAATTGGTCGAGTTTGTCGAGCATCGGTGCGGGATTTTTAGTCCAGAACACGATACAATCCACCACGTCCGGGGTCAAGCTAACACGACTTACCTGTTTCGGGTTAAACGGGTTGGGCACGAGAACGAATTTCTCCCGGATACGATTCAAAAACCATTCCGAGTAAAACGAGGGGATATCTGTTCTTCTACTTACGCTAATTATCATGTAGTAAAATTACACCTTTCCGTGATATGGAACAATTACGCGGGTGAAAATTATTTGAAAAAACGAGAACTCTCGATAGTAACATTCCTTTAGCACGAATGTAATCATTTGGTAATATCGCTACTCTTTCTTTGTGGTATCAAAATGAAAAGAAAAAGATTATGAAAGAGTATTTATTAAGGATGAGTAAATGGTGCTTTGTATTTGCGGCTTTTGCCGGTGTTGTTGCGTGTTCGGATGATGATGCGGAGGTGAACACGGATTTATATTCGGGAACGGATATTACTTCTTATGCTTCTATTACAGCAAATAAGGAGACCAAGAAGGCCCGTGTCGAGATATTGAAAGACGGGACATGGAAGTTGTACGGGGGAGAAAGTAGTTCTTCTATTGTTTTTGATGAACCTTTGTTGCAGGGAAGTACGAAAGGAATGACGGAATTGGGTACGAGTAAGTTTCAACTCTATTGTTTGGAGTGGTCTGACGGGGCACGGGCTGCTTTGGGTATAAGGCGATTACCGTTAGTCGGGCAGTCAAACTTCAGAGACCTGGGCGGCTATAAGACGAAAGATGGTCGCCGGGTGAAATGGGGATTGGTTTTCCGTTCCGGAAAATGTAATAGCCTTACAGATGAGGATTTAGCATATCTTGCAAGTATTCCTTTGAAGACGGTTGTTGATTTCCGATCGAATGAGGAGCGGGATGCTGAGCCGGATAAGGTGCCGACAACAACGATAAACCGGATTAATTTCCCGATAGCTCCGGGGAATCTTTCTTCTACCGATATCGGGGAGGTTATCAGAAGAGGTGACGTGGCTGCGGCGAAACAGTATCTGGTGGATGGTAACCGGGAGTTCGTGACGGACTTTCAGGCCGAGTATAAGTCATATTTCGAGACGTTGATGCAGACAGACAAAACACCCTTGATGTTCCATTGTACGGCGGGGAAAGACCGGGCCGGATTGGCAGCTGCGTTATTTCTGGCCGCTTTGGGGGTAGACCGGGAGACGATCGTGGAGGATTACATGCTCACGAACGAGTTGACGGGGGTGACTCTGGAGGGAATGAAAGCTCTTTACGGGGATAATAATATGGCGGTTTGCATGTATTACATCGGTTCCGTGCAGAAAGAGTATATTGAAATGGCTTTGACCACGATAGATAATAATTACGGGGGAATGGAAAAGTTCCTGACACAACAGTTGGGCGTGGATCTCGATAAGATTAGAAAGCTTTATTTGTATTAGAAGGTTTGTGTATTTTAGTGAAGGAGTTGGCCGGTTATGATGGACAACTCCTTTTTTATGTGGATATTATTTCTTCACCGCGGAAACGAGTAACATCATGGGGCGTCGCAATTCGTCACGCATTCCCGGTATGGAATCAAGAAGCGTCTCGTCGGGTTCCGGTTCTATCAGTCCGGTAATCTCGAAACCGTTTTGGATGAGCCCGTTCACGTAAGTGGTGAGTGTCTTGTGATATTTTGTCACGTTTTCACCGAGGAAGGTGGCTTCCCGTTTCCCTTCCGAGAAATACCGATCCACGGGCCAGTGGAGGATATTGCCTTGTGCGTCGTGATACCAGTCTTGACTACCGTAAGCTGTGAACACGGGATGCTCGACCGAGAACACGAATATTCCGCCGGGTGTGAGACAACGATTCACTTTCATGCAGATATCCGGAAAGGATTCCAAGTAATGAAAGGTGAGGGAACTGATAACCACGTCATAGCTCTCGGGCGAATAATCAAAGTCCTCGATGGCCATGTGTTTGTATTCTATGCGTGGGGAGTTGTTTCGTTTTCGAGCCTCTTCCAGCATCTTCTCGGAGATATCAATCCCTAGAGCGTGTTCTGCCCCGTGTTCGATAGCGTATTGGCAATGCCAACCAAAGCCGCATCCCAGATCCAACACCCGTTTCCCCTTGAAGTCAGGTAACATTTTTTTCAACACGTGCCATTCTCCGGCTCCTTTCAGACCGTTCACGGAACGGGACATTTGGCTGTATTGATTAAAGAATTTTTCGTCATCGTATTTATTTTCTTTCATGATGATATCTCTGTTCTACTTGGTATGATTAAAAACATATTTGAGGAAGGTGAGTTGATGAAAATAGGTTGTTCGGAATTTCCGAACAACCACTCAATATGGTACTGTTAAATTATTTATGCTTTTCCGACTATTGTTCTTCCTGATTTCTCTCGCCGGAGGCGTATTCTCCGGGACAGATATCCATCACCTCTCGGTCGGGTTGTATCAGGGAACGCTCGTACTGGCATTTCCATTGAATGTTCCGGTCAATTCCCTGTTCAGAGATACCGTCGATGGTTTCTCCATCTTTGATGGAGGCGTCTTTGTCGAAGATATAGGCGGCCACGTTATAGGCGTGATTGACCACGGCATTCGGGTCCAGATCGTGAAAATGATATTGTACGTCCGGTAGTCCGATGGCGTAAAGTCCTAACGTATCCACGAGCATGTCGTTGGTGTTTTGTATGTTGAAGAATCGGACGTTCATCCCGAAATGAAGAAAACGACCAGGTTGGGCCCACGGGTTATTTAATACTTGTTCCCGGGTCAATAACTTGCCGCTTGAAGGAGTCCACACTGCCGCACAGTCAGGGAACAGTTCGAGGGTGGTTTCCAGCCATTCGGTCAACAGGGCGCAACGCTCTTTGTAAGGGAGGCCGGACGCCATGAAGTCCGATAACATGATTTTATATTTGCAGTTGGCGAGAATCTCGTCTTTTTCGGGGCAATCCCATAATTGACTGCGTTGCATCAGATCAATGTTGTTCCCGTCGAAATTCTCGAAATCGGACATGAGTACCTGTGCCGGCATACGTTGGTTGTCTTTGTATTCCACTATGTATTTCCAGATTGCGAAAGTCGAAAGGGAGTCCTTCACGTTGGCAACAATATCCACCTTCTCGTATTTGGCAGATAACGCTTTGTGTATATTTTCCCCGTCGGGGCGTGTTCCTTTGTCGGTAAACAATAGGTACATTTGAAATAGGGTTTGAAAACTTCCTTTCTCGTCTAAATTCTGGCGAAATACTTCCTGTTCTTTTTGTGAATCCTCCATGTCCGGTATTTTTAATGGTTTGTTGTAAAACTAGGTTTACAAATATACGTTTTTTGCAGGTATTCCTTTATCGAATATAGATTTTCACCAATCAATTTAATAAACAATTCTGTTTGTGGGGGGCGGATTTTGATAATAATGAGTGTGTTCAGGTAAGATATATTATTAATAAAGACTAGCTAACTAGTCTTTAATTCATGAACAAAATTTTATCTTGTAAGTAATTCATGAGTAAATTAGGGATAATCCTATTGTAATCCTACCCATCCTTTGAACCTTCTTCGAAGCTTCCTCGTAGCTCGAATAACAGAGAACGGTGATGCTTGGGCGAAGCTTCGGGGCATCTACGAAAGAGGGGTAGGATTACTTTATGATTACGGTAGGATTATGGTTTGAGTTTAATTATTAGTATCAATGAAGTTATGCGATGTACTCCCATTGCTTTCAAGCTCTATTGTTGCTTTTTATAACTGTATATGGCCCAACTGTTCAAAACGGTGGCGAAGACGGTCAGGGTTCCCAGTTGCGGGATAATGTCCGTGATGCTGCTGCCTTTCAGGTAGACCATGCGCATGATTTCCATGAAGTAACGCAAGGGATTGGCGTAAGTGATGTATTGTGCCCATCGCGGCATGCTGCTGATCGGGGTAAATAGCCCGCTCATGAGGATAAATACCAGCATGCAAAACCACATGACGAACATGGCTTGTTGCATGGTTGCCGAGTGGTTGGAGATCACGAGCCCCAGGCCGGAAACGACGAGAACGAAAATAAGTGTTGCTAGATAAATCGCCCCGATATTCCCTTTTGGGGTGATTCCATATACCAGCCAAGCGAGTAGGATGCAGAGGTTCAACACGATGAATCCGACAAGCCAGTAAGGGAGTAATTTTGCCAGGGTGAACGTGAAGCGGCTTACCGGGGTTACGTTGATCTGTTCAATAGTTCCGGCTTCTTTTTCTCCTACCACGTTTAGGGCCGGGAGGAAACCGCAGAGCATGACGAGTACCATGGTCATGAGGGCCGGCACCATGAAGACTTTATAATTCAAATGAGGATTGAATTGGTAGCGAATGGAGGCAGAGCTTTGTGGTGACAGAATTTGAGTCAGGTAAGCACTTCCCAGACTTCCCTTACTCCCATTCACTGCGTTCACGGCGATCAGGGTTGAAGCGGGACGACCGTTGACCTGCTCTTTTTCGAATCCCTGGGGAATTTCCAGTAGCACGTCGGCCTGGTCTTTTTCAATGGTGGCGATACCTTTATCGTAATTGGTCGGTAATCCCGTCAGCTTGAAATAGCGGGAAGCCTCGATCTGGTGTACCAACCGTTGAGAGGAGGGACTTTGATCATTGTCGATGATCGCGATGCGGAGGTTTTCTATTTCCAGCGTGGCGGCCCACGGCATGACCAACATCATCATGCAAGGGAAGATGAGAATGAGTCGGGGCAGGAATTTGTTCCGTTTCAGTTGCTTGAATTCTTTTTCAATGAGATATCGTAGTATCATGTTTTTCCTCCTTTAGTCTAAACGTTTTTTGAATTTGCGGGTCGTGATGCCGATCAGCACGATGGCCATGATGAACAGGATTCCCGTTTCTTGCCATACATAGGCAAACGGGACTCCCTCGATCATCAGTTTCCTGACGATGTCGATATACCAACGTGCCGGGATTATACAGGTGATTGCTTGTAGTATTTTCGGCATACTTTCGATCGGGAAGATAATGCCTGACAGGATGATCGTGGGGAGCATCAATACCATTCCGGAAGCCAGCATGGCGGCGACCTGTGTCCGGGTAACGCAGGAAATCAGTAATCCGAGAGCCAGTGACACGAAGATAAATAGCAGTGATACTCCTAACAAACTACCCAAACTCCCGCTGATCGGGACATCCAGAACGAATACCGACAGGAGGAGTATCGTGGTCAGGTTGAATATGGATAATATAAAATAGGGTACGGCTTTGGATAGAATGACAAAGAACGGGTTCATCGGTGACACGAGCAGGATTTCCATGGTTCCGGTTTCTTTCTCCCGGACGATTGATATGGAAGTCATCATGGCACAGATCAGCATGAGGATCAGCCCCATGATTCCCGGTACGAAATTGTAGGCACTTTGCATTTGCGGGTTGTAGAGTAATTTGGTATGAATAACCAGCGAGGGGTGTTGAATCCCGACTTGTTGTAATTCGGCCTGTGCCGTGGCGATGATCCCGTTGGCGTAATTCCCGCGAGTAATGGCGAGATTCGGATCGGTAGCATCGGCAATAATCTGGATGTTCTCCGAGTCAAAACGTTGTCGGTTAAGCTGGGCGGGGAAAGCGATCCCCAGTTCTATTTTGTTCTTTCGAAATAGTTGGTTTAATTCCTCCGGGTTGTGTACCACGTATTTCACCGTGAAATATTCGCTGGCATTAATCCGGTCGATGATATGACGGGTATCTACATCGGTGGATGAGGTGAGAATGGCTGTCTGCACGTTTTTCACTTCGGTCGAAATGGCAAAACCAAAGAGAAGTATTTGCACGATGGGCATACCGATAAGGATAAGCATCGTGCGCGGGTCTCGCAGGATATGGTAGAATTCTTTCTTGACAAAGGCGATAAACTGTTTCATAAGTTAAAGAGTTAGTCGGATGAACGAGTGGCATGACGGGCCAGTTGTTGGAACACTTCGTCCATGTTTTGGGCATGGTATTGGTCCTTCAATTTATCGGGGGTATCGAGCGCTTTGATTTGCCCGTCGACCATCATGGAGATGCGGTCGCAATATTCGGCCTCATCCATGTAGTGCGTGGTGACAAAAATCGTGATACCCCGTTCGGCTGCCTGATAGATTAATTCCCAGAACTGGCGGCGGGTGGCGGGATCAACTCCCCCGGTGGGTTCATCGAGGAACACGAGTTGTGGTTCGTGGAAGATTGAAACGGAAAAAGCCAGACGTTGTTTCCAACCCAACGGGAGTTCCTGCACCAGCGTTTCCCGTTCTTCATACAGGCCGATGCGTTTGAGCATTCTTTCGGTACGCGGTGCTATTTCCGTTCTCGGAACCCCGTATATCCCGGCAAAGAGACGCACGTTTTCCCATACTTTTAAATCTTCATAAAGAGAGAATTTCTGGCTCATGTAGCCGATGTGTTTTTTGATCTCCTCGCTTTGTGTCTGCACGTCGTATCCCATGACTTCGGCTTTTCCGGCAGTTGGTAGGCTCAAACCACTAAGAATACGCATGGCGGTTGTTTTCCCCGCCCCGTTAGCCCCGAGGAAACCGAATATCTCTCCCCGTTTTACTTCGAAAGAGATATGATCGACAGCGGTAAAGTTTCCGAACTGTTTCACGAGTTGTTCCACCCGGATAATGGGTTGCTCGTCCTGGTGAGTTGTATCTCGTTCCAGTCCCGGCGGGCAAAGGATGTCTTTGAATTGTTCCAGAATCATTTTCGGGATATCAATACCTTTGATCGTGCCGTTTTGAATGAAAGCGATCCGGTCGCATTGTTTGGCCTCGTCCATGAAAGGGGTGGAGACGATCAGGGTGATTCCTTGTTCCTGCAAGCGATGGAGCATTTGCCAGAACTCTTTGCGTGATACCGGATCGACCCCCGTGGTCGGTTCATCCAGAAAAAGAATTACCGGGTCGTGAATCAAGGCGCAACAGAGTGCCAGTTTTTGTTTCATCCCGCCTGACAGGGCTCCTGCCCGGCGATTTTTGAAGGGGGCCAGTTGGTCGTAAATTTCTTTTATCTGGTCGTAATGGGCTTCCACGGTTGTGTTGAAGACCGTGGCAAAGAAACTCAGGTTTTCTTCCACCGTGAGGTCTTGATAAAGAGAGAATTTTCCGGGCATGTAACCGATACTTTTACGTATCTCTTTGTAATCTTTAATCACGTCATAACCGTTGACAGAAGCCTCCCCCTCGTTGGCGGTCAACAACGTGGTCAGGATACGGAAGAGGGTACTCTTGCCGGAACCGTCCGGCCCGATAAGCCCGAATAACTCTCCCCGTCCGACTTGGAACGAAACATCGTGTAAGGCTTGGACCTGTCCGTATTGTTTGCTGATATGCCTGACTTCTACAAGATGTTCCATACTTAGAATTTTACTTCACCGTACATACCTATTTTTATGGTTCCGTCATTACGGACGGCAATTTTCACGGCATATACCTGGTTGGCACGTTCGTCGTTCGTGAGTATTGTTTTTGGGGTAAACTCGGCCTTATCGGCTATCCATGTGATTTTGCCCGGGTATTCTTTCCTGATGTCATCCCCGAAATCGGCGTATACTTTTACCGGATCACCCAGTTTGACGCTGGCCAGTTGGGTAGATGTTATGTAGGCCCGCAGGTAGATGTTTTCAATATCAGCTATTTTGAATAACGGTTTCCCGGTTGAGGCCAGTTCTCCCGGTTCCGCGTATTTGGCGAGAACGGTACCATCAATGGGTGAGAGAATATGGCATTTTTGTAGTTGATCTTCTACTTGTGCCACTTGAATGGCCACGGATGAACTCTGTTCGTTTAGGCTTGCCGTGCTGTTCCGGAGTGAAGAGGTCTGGGCTTCTAGTTGGCGTTGAAGTACGGCGAGTTGAGAATCCCAATCGTCCAATTGTTTTTGGTTGGCTGCATTTGCTTTCAACAGGTTTTCCACGCGAGCCTTCTCTCGTCTGGCGGTGGCGATTTGCTCTTTGGTTGCCGCGATTTGTTTCTGTATATCGGGACGTTGGTTATCGACCGACTTCATGCTGGCTTGCAATTGCAGCTTCTTTAAATAAAGTTGAACCGTGTCGACTAGACCTACTTCACTGTTTTGGGACAGTTTACTGCCTTCTTCCACGGTCAAACAGAGTAATTTGCCGTTAGCTTCGGAAGAGACGATGATTTCAGTTGCTTCGAAAGTTCCAGTGGCGTCAAATTCTTTTGAGGCGTTACAGGCTGATAGTGTAATTAGTATTATTGCGGGGAAATAAGATAGTCGTTTCATGTTGTATAAGTGTTTGGGGAATTGTTTATTGTTCGTTTGTAATATGTTTTTGCTGGTATATATCCATGAGTAATTGTATTTCATGTACGGCTTTGTTTTGTTTGGCAAGACTTTCATTTGTCAGTTCTCGTAACATTTCGGTCACGGTGAGAGTTCCGTTTGCCACTTTTGCTTCGGCTGCTTTACGGATATTCGTGCGGAGACGGATGATTTCGTCATCCTCTTTCATCTGTTTTCGCAAGGCGGATATCGTTCCGTCTTTCTCTGCCACTTGCAGGCGTGTATTGAAGAGGAACAGGTCTCGGTTGCTTTCTATCCGTTGTTTCTCGGTGTCCAGTTTGCGTTTATCGTTTTTGAGCGTGTAGAGACTGCCGAAGTTCCAACTCATGCGGGCACCTATTATATAATAGGGGTCGAATTCGTTTTTCAACATGTTTAGTCCGGGATTGCCGTAAGCCCCTTGTGCGTACAGGAAAAATTGGGGAAGATAGCCGCTTTTCAGTGATTGTTGTTTTACATCCAGTACTTGTTTTTGTACCTCGTAGAGCAGGAGTTCGGGGCGATTGATGTCATTTGAGATCGTTTGCCCCGGCAGGACGGGCTTGGAGAGTCGGGTATGTGCGGGAATCTCTTCACCGATCAAGAGGGAAAGCATCCGGAGATAGGCTGACCGGTTGGCTTCCAACGAGGTGCGTTGCTGCCGGGTGTTCAGAATTTCCACTTGCACGGCGTCTACATCGGCATCATTGGCTATCCCGTTGTCCCGGTAGGCCTTGATCGTGTTGAGGTTACGTTCTAATTCTTCATTCAATAAGGTATTTTGTGAGAGTTGCTCGTCGAGGAGCAATATCCCGAAATAGACTTGGTTTACCCGTTCATTTAAAGCGTACATGTTTACATCCAGTTGACGTTCTGTTTCAGTGGCAGAGGCTTGGATTTGTTGTTTCTGGTGATGGATAAGTCCACCGTCCCATATATTCTGCCGGGCTTCTACCATGATCTGGTATTGGTCTTTAGGCAGGGCTTTGATAGAGATTTCAGGCAGAGCGATCGGGAGTTTCGTGACATCACTTTGGTAGGATGCTTTTCCGCTCAGGCTGATCTGGGGTAGGTTACCTTTTGCCGCATTCTTCAAGTTGTAATTTTCTGTCAGTTCGATCAATTTGTACTGGCGGGCGAGCGGGTAATTGACTTGTGCTTTTTGCCGGCATGCGTCGAGTGTCAGTTGTCCGAAAATATGGCTACTTAAGCTGATGAACAGTGTTAGAAGCAAGATTCGTGTCATATCATGTAGTTTTAATTTATTTCGGTTGTAAAAGTACGTGTTTTAAGTATACGTTAGCGTCCTATTCGTTGTTGTATATGTTCCGTTTGTTCGATTTCGAGCTGTTCGCATCTTGTTTTAGGCTTGAAATATTATCTTTGCGGGAAATAAGTGGTTCGTTTATGAGGCAAAATGGGTTACTGGCGTTAGCCTTAAAACAGGTATTTGATTATTCGGTTGAACCTAATAATGAATATCGTTTTATTTCTTCGGATTTGGGTTTTGTCCGGTCAATGGTGGGGGTGCAGGATTTGAATGGTTCTTTGATTGTTTTCGGGCAACCTTATCGCTTGACCGAGGGGCGTGTAGTGCTTCTTAGGGCCGGGACGGTACGTGTGCTGGTTAATTTGCGGGAAATTACGCTGACGGCTCATCATTTGGTGGTAGCTTCTTCCGGGACGGTGATCCAGTTTATTGATATGTCACCGGATTGTGATTTGTCGATGCTGGCTTTCACCAATAGTTTTATGGAAGGCTGGCAAAAACAAGAATTACTTTATGCTTACCTGCGGGGAAGATTGTACTTGCGCCTGTCTTTGGACGAGGTGGCAGAACGGCGTGTAGACGCTATTTTTTCTTTATTGTGGGATGTGTTGCATGATGTTCCCTTTCCCAAGGAAACAGTTCAAGGGTTGATCTCGATGTTATTTTATCAGATTACTTATTTCGAGAAAAAAGATCGGTCGGTCAAAAAACAGAGAGGGACACGCCAAGAAGAAGTCCTTGATCGGTTTATCGACCTCGTGAACAAATATGCTTTGCATGAGCGTAGTGTTTCTTTTTATGCGGATCATTTATTCCTCACGGGACGTTATTTGAATACCTTGATTCGTCAGGCCAGCGGTCGGACGGTGATGGATTGGGTGAATGAAGCTGTCGTGCAGGAAGCAAAGATTTTACTACGTCATAGTGATAAGTTGGTTTACCAGATTGCCGATGAGTTGAATTTTCCGAATTCCTCTTTCTTCTGCAAGTTCTTTCGTCGTGTGACGGGGATGACACCGTATGAATATAGGCTGAATTAGCCGAGTAATTCTTCATATATATCACAGAGTTTTTCCCGGAGGTATAGAACGGCGTATCGTTTCCGGGATATCAGCGTGTTGACGGGAATCCCGGTGCTTTCGGATATTTCCTTGAACGAAAAGTCCTGCAATTCATTTAATTCGAATACAACGCGTTGTTCTTCCGGGAGTTCGGACAGGGCCTTGTCGAGTTCCTCCCAGACGAGTGCTCTCATGTACTCTTTTTCCGGGGAGGTATCCGAGTCGAACAGGTATTCGGATACTTCTTTCAGAAGTAATGTCTGGCCCTCCTCTGCCGGGGCCAGGGGCATTTCCTCTTCCTTGTGTTTCCTTTTCCTGTCGATAATGATATGCCGGGCTACCGTGTACAGCCATGCCGATATTTGTTGTATCGGGGTGGCCACGGGGTCCGTTTTGAGCAACTGGTAGAAGACATCTTGCAGGATATCTTCCCGGTCTTCTCGTGCGGAAACCCGCTTGGCGATAAAACCTTTCAGTTGCGGTTGATACTGTTTGAAGATCGCCGAAACGTCCATGTTCGGTGGCGTTTCTTCTTGTTGTTTGTTCATAGATAGTGTGCTTACTCTTTCGGTTGTTCTTTGCCGAACATGTGGTCGTTAAAAGCCTGTTGACGTTCTTCGAAACGCTGACGGATGTAGTCCTTCCGTTCTTCCGGGGACATGTTTTTCATCTGCCCGAAGAAATGATGCATGTGTGCGTGGTCCCGATCCGGCCGCCTCATGAACCCGTGTCCACCGAAGCCCCCGAATAACAGGCGGGTCAGTACGAACAGTCCGAGTGCCTGCCAGTAGTTGATAGCCGACCAGCCGATGATGGACGGAATCAGGTAATTCCATAAGAACATGATGGCGGCAACAATCGCTGCCAAACCTATAAGCATGAGTAAAGCGTGTGCTCCTCTATGGTGTCTGAAATTTTTCATGGTGTTCATTTTTAGAACGTGGTGTAAATATGATATATCTTTGTGAAATCTTGTAGCAAATATACGGATAAAGTGAGTAGTGCAACGATTCCTACCGTGACTAAAAACGGTATAAAAGCCTCGACTTCCCTGATGATGGTTTTTTGATAGCGTTTCATGACATTGTTTTGTTTAATGATACATATTAATTGGCTAGCCTTTCTATCCTTGTAGACGATCGAGAAAGAATAATATTTTAAATGTTCTCGTTTTTTTTGAATAGAAGTCTGTAAAGTGCTATTTTTACATGCATAAATTCGAAGAATATGAAATACGAGTTGAATGATAAGCCGGGACTTTTTCCCATGTTGATGTACGGGTTGCAATGGTGGATTGTCTCCTTGCCTTGCGTGGTGATTATGGGAATCATCGTGTCGCAACTTCATTACACGGATGTGGCGGAACAGACATTTTATTTACAGAAATTGTTCGGGATCATGGGGATCGCCATGATCGTGCAAGTGTTGTGGGGACATCGTTTGCCCTTGATTATCGGGCCGGCCTCGGTGTTGCTGATCGGGATTCTTTCCACCGTGTCCTCGGGAATTGCAGCGGTATACACGGGGATCATGATCGGGGGACTGGTACTGACAGTGCTGGCTTATAGCGGTTTGTTGGGGAAATTGCAATTCGTGTTCACGCCTCGTATCGTCACGGTGATTTTGATCTTGATCGCTTTCACGTTGACGCCCGTGATTCTGAAATTAGTGTTGGGAGATACGGTTCATGCTTTATTTAATTTGTTCTTCACGCTGATCATGGTTTTGGCTCTGGTCGTTGGTAATAAATTGCTGCGGGGGATATGGAAGTCAACCACGGTATTGTGGGGGATTGTCGGTGGGGTGTTGGTGTATTATCTGGCAAACGGATTCCCGACTCTGACGTCAACGGGTTCGGGGATTATGCCGGAACAGGCAACCCTGTTTAATTTCCCGTTGGAGTTTGAGACGGGGACAATACTTGCTTTCTTGTTTTGCTATATAGCTCTTATCGTGAATGAGCTGGGGTCTATACAGGCCGTTGGGCATATGCTTCAAGCCGACCGGATGGATCGACGTACGAGCCGGGGAGTGGGTATCGTGGGCGTGACCAACGTGCTGTCGGGCATGTTCGGGGTAATCGGTCCGGTGGATTATTCCATGAGTCCGGGTGTGATTTCAGCCACGGGATGCGCTTCTCGTTACACGTTGATCCCGGCGGGGATCGGGCTGATCCTGTGTGCTTTTTTCCCTTCGGTAGTGGGGATATTGGTGACGATACCGGGCGTGGTCATGGGGGCGATATTGCTTTACCTGATGGCGACTCAGTTGGCAGCGGGATTGCAGATGTTGGTGAGAGAGAAGGCGATCACGGATTTTGATAACGGGGTGGTGGTCGGATTACCTTTAATGGTTGCTTTGTTGTTGTCGTTTGCCCCGGAGGAAGTGTTGAACCTGATACCCTCTTTGTTCCGTCCGATCGTGGGGAATGGTTTCGTGATGGGGGTGATTACCGTGTTGATCATGGAACACTTGATCTTTAAAAAGAGATAACTTGCGGTTGTTTGCTTGCGTATATAGAGAAAATATAATGTAATGGAGTTGGTCTATATATATCATAGCGGTTTTGCCTTGTTGGGCGAAGGATTCACGGTGATTATTGATTATTACAGGGATTCGGTTGAAAAGCCATTGACCGGAGTTGTACACGGGGAGTTATTGAAGCGTCCCGGTCGATTGTACGTGTTGTCTTCTCATTCTCATGCGGATCATTTTAACCCGGAGATTCTAACTTGGCGGCAGGAACATCCCGGTGTTCAATTTATTTTCTCGAAAGATATCCTTGAAAACAAGTTAGCGACGCCGGGTGATGCTCACTATCTGGATAAGGGAGAAGCGTGGTCTGACGGGATGCTGGAAGTCGAGGCTTTCGGGTCGACGGATTTGGGAATCTCTTTTCTTTTGTACTTGGACGGGAAGTTGATCTTTCATGCGGGGGATCTGAATAACTGGCATTGGAAGGATGAATCGACGGATGAGGAGGTGCGGAAAGCGGAAAATGCTTATTTCTCCGAGCTTGACGTGATCTCCCGACGCACGGATCGGATGGATCTCGTGATGTTTCCGGTTGATCCTCGTTTGGGGGAAGATTACATGCTGGGAGCAAAGCAGTTTGTCGATTGTTTTCAGGTGAGAACATTTGTCCCGATGCATTTTGATGAAGCGTACGACAAGGCGAATGCTTTCCGGGAATACGCGGAAAGCCGGGGGGTGCGTTTCGTGGAATTGAATCACAAAGCATTTCGAGCTATCTTTTAAATTTTACATTCTACATTCTAAATTTATAAAAATGGAAATAAAGAGTAGGTTTGATCATTTTAACTTTAATGTACTTGATCTGGAAAGAAGTATTCGTTTTTACGAGAAGGCGTTGGGATTGAAGGAAGTTCGGCGTATGGAAGCCCCGGACGGTTCTTTTATTTTAGTATACATGGGGGAGGAAAAGACCGGGTTCCTTTTAGAATTGACGTGGTTGAGAGATCGGAAAGAACCGTACGATCTGGGTGAGGGTGAATTCCACCTTTGCATGCGCGTACCGGGAGATTACGATGCCGTGCGGGCCTATCACAAGCAAATGGATTGCGTGTGTTACGAGAACACGGATATGGGACTTTACTTTATCAGTGATCCCGATGGTTACTGGATCGAGATTTTACCGGAGTAATTTTTATCTGGTATTGATATTGTGTGATAAAATAAGCACTTCTTCCTGATCCTGGAAAGTGTAAGAGCATGTCGTGTTTACGTGTCCTCCTGTCATTCTTTATTGATCGTATATTTTAGTCCAAAATTAGAATTCTGAGTTATATTTCAAGAATAGTGTTGGATTGTAAAAATATATTTGTAATTTTAAAGATCGGCAAGATAGGGGGTGTTGGCGTATTAATCTTATATAAAATATTAAAATATGAAGACATGTATCTTTATCATGGTTATAGCCATGGGTATGATGAGTGCTTGCAATCGGAAACCTTCCGTTCCCGAAGGTGAGTTTTTGATTCAGGGAGAGTTAAAAGATGTTCCGGATGGTACGGTGCTCAGGTTGGACAAGAGTAACAAGGGGCTTATCGAGACTCTTGCCAAGGACACGTTGAAGGACGGGAAGTTTTCTTTCCGAGACACGATATCTTCTCTTCGCAATTTGATGATCGGTTCCATGGATCAGGGTTTCCCGCCTGACTGGTTGGAGGTGTGGGTAAAACCGGGTACGTATATGCGAATCACAGGGAAAAGTAAGTTAATTTTGTCTTGGCGGGTGGAGAGCGATGTACCGGAACAGGCGGATGAAAATAGTTTCGTGGATTGTCTTATGCCGGAACAGATGGAAATGATGGCCTACATGGCGGACGAGTACGATTGGTTGAAAAAAGCGTACTTTTTTCCCGCGGATGACGTGGATGCAGCCTTCAAGAAAAAAGCATGGGCCAAGGTTGATTCTATCCGGAAACTGGAAAAACCGTTACAGGCGGTGTTGACAGAAAAAGAACTGGATTTCATGAAAACGGCTCCTGTTTCTAAAACTTGGATGAAGAGGATGTTGTGGTTTACGTCGCTGTTACACACGGGAAGAATGCCTTACGAGGCCGAGTTGAAAGAACTGTATACCCGTATACCGGAAGCGGAAAGGCAAACGGTAAATGGACAAGCAATTACTAAATATCTTTTTCCCCTTCCAACCGTGGAGGTTGGCGATCAAATGGTGGATGGAGATTTGTACGATATGGAGGGTAAACTCCGTCATTTATCGGAATTTAAAGGTCGTTACATCTTGCTGGATTTTTGGAGTTTGGGATGTGGAGCTTGCGTCTATTCAGTCCCGGTTGTGAAAAGGATTTGCTCGCAATATGCGGATCGGTTGACTGTAGTTTGTATTAATGAGAATCTTGAGAAAGATTGGAAGAAATACGTGGTTGAAGAGAAATTAGAAGGTAATCAATGGAACGAGTTGCTTCCCGCGAACACCGGTCTCTCGGCTCGGTACAACATTGACGGTATCCCGGCTTTCGTGCTGATCTCTCCCGACGGTATAGTCTTGGAAAAGTGCAGTGGGTACAGCTCTCTGGTAGAGAGAGTGACAAAGCATTTGTCGCAGCGATAATACCTAGTGTACCACCACTTCGTCGATGAACTGGAACCCGGCGTGCTTCTTGGCAAAAAGATGCACGTACCGGGCTTTCTCGTGGAAGCGGAAAGTGAATTCTTTGAAACGGAGATCGGGAATATCCGTGGGCACGTCATTTGGGATCGTGGCGATCTCTTTGTATGTTTTCCCGTCTTCGGATATCTTCACCCGCACGTAGTCCGGGATGTAAACACCCGGTCCGGTGAGTTGCATGAACGTGGTCGACACGTAGCTGATGTCTTGGACTTCGCCAAGATCAATGAGAATGTCCACGTGGTTAAGAAATCCTTGCCACCGACCGTCGCTGTATGTTAACCCGCCTCGCAAGCCGTCGGTTAGGGTCCCCTTGCCTGCGGCCGGATAGGCTCCGCTGTATAGTTTGTTGTAAGTAACCTTTTTCCCGATCGCTTTGTGATAGTCTATACGTTGAGAGATAACGGTTTCACTTCGCTTCCCGTTTTCGAAAATGGCAGAACTGACTATCGCAGAATCCCGGATGTAAAGTGGTTTTTCGTAACAGGGAGAAGTGATGTCGGGAAGAGTACCGTCAAGCGTGTAACGGATTTCCGGGTTATATTTCTCCGAGTCGAAGGATACTTTTATCGCTTTTTGCGTCGTGTCGACTTCCGTGATAAAGTCGATCCGGTCGCTTAACGGGAATGCGTTCACGCCATTGGCTCGTAACCATTTCACGTGTTGCTCGATCCGGCGTTTGAAGTCTTCGGGATTTTTCTTTGCCCGGGGAGTCCACACGACTTCCGATAGAGATAGCAAGCGGGGAAAAAGCATGTATTCCACGTGTTCCGGAGTTGAGATATACTCTGTCCACAGGTTGGCTTGCGCGCCCAGGATGTAACGAGCCTCATCGGGCGATAGGTTTTCCGGGATCGGATTGTACGAGTAAGTTTTAAGGTAAGGGGTAAATCCTCCTATCGTGTAGGGTTGTGTGGAAGGAGTATCTTGGTAGCTGTCAAGATAACAGTAGGCTCCCGGAGCCATGATTACCTGATGGCGGGAGCGGGCGGCATCAATCCCTCCTTGTTCGCCTCTCCACGACATGACGATTGCTCCGGGTGCCAGTCCGCCTTCCAGAATCTCGTCCCAGCCGATGAATTCCCGTCCTCGTTTTTCGATAAATTCGCCTACTCGTCGAATAAGATAACTTTGTAATTCCCGTTCGTCTTTTAGTTTCTCCTCTTTCTTGCGTTTTTGACATTTCGGACATTTGGCCCATGCGGCTTTGGAGGCTTCATCACCCCCGATATGAATGTAGCGGGAGGGGAATAGTTCCATGATCTCGGTCAGTACATTTTCAATGAATTCGAATGTGGCCTCGTTCCCGATGCAGAATTCTCCATTCTGGTAAGCTTTTCCGGAACAGCATAATTGCGGGTAGACGGTGAATATTTCCTCCGAATGGCCTGGCATTTCGATTTCGGGAATGATCTCCACGTGTCGATCTATAGCGTAGGCCACGATCTCCCGTATATCCTCTTGCGTGTAGTATCCCCCGTACGCCCCGGGTGTGCCTTCTTCCAGATATCGCCGATCCTTGTCTGTCCACCATTCTTTCCAACCTATCTGGGTTCTCCATGCTGCTGTACGGGTCAGTTCGGGGTATTTCTTGATCTCGACCCGCCATCCCCCGGCATCCGTCAGGTGCCAGTGGAGCGTGTTGATCTTGTAGAGGGCCATGAGGTCGATCCATTTCAGTATGTATTCTTTCGGGAAGAAATGACGGGAAACGTCCAGATGCATCCCCCGGTAGGGAAACGTCGGGTAGTCTTGGATTTCTAGAGCCGGGATTTGCCATGAACGGGTGTCCGGGTGATAAAATCGTTCGTCATTCAATATTTGTCGCAAGGTTTGTAAGCCATAAAATAGTCCGGCTTCGGTTCTTCCCGTGATCCGGATACTTTGGGGCGATATGTTAAGCTGGTAACCTTCGGGGGAGGATATTCGGGACGTGTCAATCTTTAGCTGAATGCTGTTTTTGCTGGAATTTCCATTCGTTAATTTATAGTGAGACACGATTTGAATGTTCGAATTCAGTATGTCTTCAAGAGTAGACCATTGGGCAGGAATCTGCAATGATGTTTTCTCGTTTAGCGTGAATGTTCCGTTAAGATATTGGATTTCTTGCGGTGCCGGGATAACGGATAATGCTACCGGTTTTGTCTTCGTGAGGGAGGACGTGCAAGCCGAGGCGAGTAATATCGTGCAATAAATGAACCATTTTTTCATAAACGTGATCTGTTTAGGTATTGTGGGGCGTATTTATGAAATACCGTACCAAGGTATTGTATTTTTGGGGATGATGCAAATCGGAAGTAAATTATTAATCTGGTATTGTGTAGTGGTTTGTCAAGTTTAGAACTATCTTGTATTTTTCTCGTAATCATTTTATTGCTCCCTTGTTTTCTTGTTTAAATGGAAGTTTGTTTGAGATAATAAAACATGAAAACCGTTAAAATGGCGGCTAGGTGGCGGCTAGATGTGGGCTAGGTGTGGGCTAGGTGTGGCTATAGTGTGAAAATAATCTGGAAATAGTCAACTTCATGTTTAGTTTGTCCGTGGGGTAAATAATGATTAAACAAGGATAGAGAAAAGGAATGATCATAAATAAGTAGTTTATTTTTTTGCAAAATAATATATTTCTTTAAATTTGTGTTTGTGGAATTTAGAAAATCTTTATGAAAGAGCAAGCAGAATATGATAATGATGTTCAAGCGTTAGTGAACGACTTGAAGAAAGGTCATGAACCTGCTTTTGACTATTTATTTACTACTAGGTATGAGGACTTGTGTCGGTTTGCTCATGCCTTTGTCGGTTCTTTTGAAGTGGCTGAAGATGTCGTGCAAGATGTTTTTATTAAGATTTGGGAGAAGAATATAACGATTAGTAATAGTGCTTCTTTGGATAGTTATTTATACGTGGCGGTGCGGAACGGGTGTGTGAGTTATGCTCGAAGGACAAGATCTCGTGTCGGTTTGGAAAAAGTAGAGGATCATGAAGCGGAGGATGTTGTTGTTGAGGATTGGCAATTTGTTTGGGAAGCGGTTGAGAGTCTGCCGGAGCAGCGTCGATTGGTGTTGAAGTTAGTGGTGTTGGAAGATATGAAATATGCGGAAGTGGCTGAACGTTTGGGAATCTCTTTGAACACGGTAAAGACGCAGATGCGGATGGCTTACCGGGAGTTAAGACAAAAATTCACGGTAAAGGAACTTACTTTGTTGTTTTGTTATTTTTCAGGTAATGAGGCTTTTATTTATAAAAGATAAATTTTAGCAAAATAATTTGTTTTTTGAATCACCCTTTTTTGAGGGTGATGCGTCCTCTCACGAAAAGAATTCATAATACCATGAAATTTATGGATGACAAGATAGAGGAATTACTGGTAAAAAAAGTTGACGGGGAGCTTTCTGCAAAAGAGGAAGAACTCTTGTCGCTATGGTTAGCCGAGGATGTGGAGCATGAGCGGGAGTTACGAGTGTTTATGGCGGTGCGTCAACGGCTATCCGTGTTGCGGGAGGAGTTTCAACCGGATGTTTCCGGGCGTTTACAATTTGTAAAGAGTCGGAGAAGAAAACGGATTCATTGGGGGCTTTGGTTGAGATATGCGGCAATATGGGTATTAGTTGCCGGAGTTGGTGGTTATTTGTTATGGCGTGATCGGGAAAGCGTGGAGCGAGAACACAGGATGTTTGCGCAGGTTGCTGTTCCCGGTAATGAACGGGCTTATTTGGTTTGGGCTGACGGGGAGAAGGTGGAGATTAACGAGATGATGAGAGATACGGTTTTGACAGGCACGGCTGGGGGGATCATGCGGGTGGATTCTAACCGGGTGTTACACTATGAGAGTCAGGATAGTTTGGCCAGTCGAGTCAATCGGATGCATAAGTTGGTGGTACCTAATGGTGGTGAATATCGGATCGTCTTGGAGGACGGTTCTGTTGTTTGGTTGAATTCTGCTTCGACATTGGAGATTCCGGAATATTTTGAAACGGGGGAGCGAAGGGTGAGATTGACGGGGGAGGGGTATTTTAAAGTGAAACGTGATACGAGGCGTCCGTTTTACGTGGAAACGGAACGGTTGAATGTGAGGGTATTGGGTACTGAATTTAATCTTTCTGCTTATAAGGATGACCTTTTGTCTGCGGCGACCTTGATAAACGGGGCGGTACGAGTGGTCGAATGTGGGGGTGATTCTGTGATATTGAAGCCTGGGCAACAGGCGGTTGTCGGGAAAAGAGGATTAGAGGTTCAGGAGGTTGATGTCGCTTATATCACGTCATGGGTTGACGGGAAGTTTCATTTCGAGGATGTCCGGCTGGAGGATATTGCGTTGCGGATTGCCCGTTGGTATGATGTGAAGATTTCTTTCCAACAGGAGGAATTGAAAGAGGTGCGTTTTTCCGGGGCGATGTTGAAGTTTAGGCCCTTGGGTGATTTGATCGAGATGATCGAGGCCACGAGTTACGTACGTTTTGGAGTGCAAGGTGATAGTATTGTTATTTCAAGAAGATAAAAATCGAGAAAGTGGCTAGACTTTCTCGACTTTAGTTGGTCAATTGCTTTGTTCCCTAGAATTGAGAGTCAGGGTACAAGGCTATGTATAACCTTAAATGCAAATATATGAAAAAAAATCAAGAGCCTGATCTGATATTGCAGATATGGCAAAAAAAAACGTGGAGGATGATGCGTTGGGTGGGTTTAATTTGTTTGTGGTGTTTGTTGGGTGTACCGAAAGTGGGGTACGCGCAGGTGCGACTGGTTTCGTTAGAAGTGAAGGAGACCCCGATCAAACAGGTATTACGGGTGTTGGGAAGTGAGTATGGTAAAGATTTCTTTTATAGCAACGTGCAAGTGGATATGAACGAGCGGGTGAGCGTGACGTTGAAGGACGTGACGATTGGCGAGGCTTTAAAACGGATTTTTGCAGGGAAAGAGGTGAAGTTCGAGGAGAAGGAGGATTTCGTGTTGATTTTGGAGGTGCGGGAACAAATGAAATCATCGCAGGTTCGAGAAGTGAATGGTTTCGTGTGTGATGAGAAAGGGATGCCGTTGCCTGGGGTTACGATTTTAATTAAAGGTACGAGCGTGGGATTTTCCAGCAATGTTGACGGGAAGTTTAAGTATGCCTTGGCAATGAAATTACCCGTGACTCTGGTATTTACGTCAATTGGTTATGAGAAGCAGGAAGTGGTGATCAAGGATAGCACGAAGGTTGTGAGCGTGAAGATGAAGCCGGATGTGACAGAGGTAGAGGAAGTCGTTGTTACGGGATACGCGACTATTCGTAAATCTAGCTTCACGGGAGCTTACACGGAGGTGAAGCGGGAGGAATTATTGAAGGTATCTCAAGGTAACGTGATCGCGGCTTTGCAGGTTTTTGATCCTTCGTTACGCATCATGGAGAATAACGAGATGGGGTCTGATCCGAACACGTTACCTGAGTTTTACGTGCGGGGACGTTCCGGGATTAGCGGCATCTCCGAGTTGGAGGTGTTGCAATCCGAAACATCGGAATATGCGTTGACGGCTAACCCGAATTTACCTGTTTTTATTTTAGACGGGTATGAAGTGTCTGCGGAGAAGATTTATGATATGGATCCGAATCTGATAGAGAATATAACAATATTGAAAGATGCGGCAGCAACAGCTATTTACGGTTCTCGTGCGGCTAACGGGGTGATTGTTATCGAATCGGTGGCCCCGACTGTGGGAAAATTGAACGTGACGTATAATTTGACCGGGTCTATAACACAGCCGGATTTGACTTCTTACGGTTTGATGGATGCCCGGGAAAAGTTAGAGGCGGAAGTTGCGGCAGGATTATTGGATGCGGATGATCCCCTGGGATTGGGGACTACTTATGCTTCCCGGTTGGCAGACTGGCGGATGAAGAATAATTATATAACCCGCGGTGTGGATACTTATTGGCTTTCTAAGCCTTTACGGACGGGAGTTAATCATAATCATAGTTTGAGTATAAACGGGGGAATGGAGGCGATTCGTTTCGCGTTGAATTTACGTTATGGGATGGATAATGGGGTGATGAAGAAGTCTTTGCGTGAACGTTTCAGTGTCGGGTTGAAGTTGGATTACCGGATGAAAGCGTGGCAGGTGACAAATGATGTTTCTTTTGGACGTACGGTGTCCGAGAATTCTCCTTACGGTTCTTTCGGGGATTATGTAAGAATGCAGCCTTATTTTGCCCCGTATGATTTGGAAACCGGGGAGTTGGTAGATCGTTTCCCGAAAGTTTACGGGCAAAATTCAGGGGCGGTAAATCCGCTTTACGAAGCGTTGATGGTGAATAACGAGAGTGGAAGTAATTATAATCAATTCACGAATAATCTAGGATTTAATATTACTTTCTTGGAGAATTTTTTGTTGAAAGGTACGTTGAGTATTAATTATAAGGATTCGAAAACACGAAATTTTAAAGACCCGGCTTCTGCTACTTTTGATGGCAAGGATGTTTTGGAACGAGGGACGTTGAGTGAGTCACGATCGGAGAATTTTAGTTGGGATATGAGTCTTTTGTTGAGTTATAATCGGGTGTTCAAAGATCATAATGTTAATTTGAGCGTGGGGATGAACGTGCAGGATTCTAAAAATGAGTACGAGTCAACAAAATATATCGGGTTCCCTTCTTCCGATTTGAATAAACCTCAGTATGCGAATAAATTATCTAGTAATATACCCACTTTTTCTGATAATCACACGAGGTTGTTCGGGGTGTTTATGATGGGGAATTATTCGTACAAGAATATTTATTTGGTAGATGTTTCGATGCGAATGGATGGGTCGTCCGAGTTCGGTAGTGACCGGCGTTTTGCAACTTTTTATTCTAGCGGATTGGGAATTAACTTGCATAATTATAAATTTTTAGCGGATAACGGTGTTTTTTCTCAGCTACGAATTCGAGGAACGTGGGGAGAGACGGGGAAGGTGAATTATCCTCCTTTTGCAGCTCGTCACACGTATACGGTGCAAGCTGGGGCATGGCACACAACCGGGATGGGGGCCACGCTGACTTATATGGGGAATGAAGATTTGTCGTGGGAGAAGACATCAACGTTGAATTTGGGGTTGGATATGACTCTCTTTAAACGTTATACGCTTAATTTGTCGTGGTATGACAAGGTAACGAATGATTTGATCACGGAGGTATCTATCGTGCCGTCTTCAGGTTTTACGAATTATAAAGATAATATGGGCAAAGTGAGGAACCGGGGTATCGAGGTGAATCTGAACGTGAACGCAATTCAAAAGCAGGATTGGGGGTTGAACGTGTTTTTCCGGGCGGCTCATAACAAGAACCGGATAATGGAGATTTCCGATGCGTTGAAGGAATACAATCAGAAAGTAGATGATTATTACTCGAAGTATCCTAATTATAATAAACCGTTGTTGAAATACACGGAAGGAGCTTCGTTGACATCAATCTATGCTGTTCGGTCGTTGGGAATATCTCCGGCGAACGGGCAAGAGGTTTTTCTTGATGTAAATGGAAAGGTTACGTATGATTGGAATGCGACGAATCAGGTAGTTGTGGGTAACACGGAGCCCAAGTTGCAGGGATCTTTTGGATTCAATTTCCGTTGGAAGAGGTGGACGTTGTTCACGGCAGCTTTGTTCGAGACGGGAGGTGATTTGTATAATGCGACTTTGGTGGATAACGTGGAATGTGCCGATATATGGGGGAGTAATGTAGACAAGAGGGTGTACACGCAGCGTTGGTTGGAGCCGGGGGATGTTGCCCCGTTGAAATCAATCAAGGATCGTTACCGGGTGACTCGTCCAACTTCCCGTTTTGTTCAAAAAAATCGTCTTGTGAATTGTAATTCTCTTTCTTTAGGATACGAGTTTGATCCTCACTTGATTAATCGAATTGGTTTTAGCCGGATGAAACTTCAGTTGAACATGAACGAGATTGCTTACACGTCTTCGGTAAAACGGGAACGAGGGTTAGCTTACCCGTTTGCGAGAACATTTAATTTTACCTTGAATGCAACTTTTTAAAGGGATTTAGTTATGAAAAGAACATGGAATAAAATATGTGCAGGGATCATAGCTTGTGTCACTTGTTGGTCTTGTAATGATTGGTTGGATGTGGATTCCAGCACGACCGTGACTCAGGAGCAATTGTACGGGAGTTACGAGGGGTTCCGGACAGCGATAAACGGGTTGTATTATTTGATTAGTCAACCGGATTTGTACGGGCGTGATTTGACATGGGGGGCGGCTAGTGTGTTAGGACAGAATTATGATAATCAAGAGGTGAATTCCCGTTATTGGGATCTGGCAAGTTATGCTTACGGTACTTCGAGTGCGAATAAAATCATGGATCCGATATGGAAACGGGCGTTTAACGTGATTGCCAATTGTAATAATTTGATACAGCAGGTTGAAACGAAGGATACTACGTTTTTCCCTTACGGGAGAGTGGAACGGGATTTAGTGTTGGGAGAAGCTTTGGGGATGCGTGCGTTGATGCATTTTGAGATCATGAGGTTGTATGCCCCGGCACCCGTGCAGGATGATGGTAAGCGGTATATTCCTTACGTGACGAGTTATCCTCTTCATTTTCCGGAGAAAGAGACCGTTGATTACGTGATGGGGAGGATTATCGAGGATTTGGAATCAGCAAAGACGTGTTTGGCCTATCATGATACGTTGTATAATGTGACAGCTATTAAAAGTGTGGAAGCCAGGATTAAAGCGAATATGACGACGGTGAAAGGAGGGTTGTTTTTTAACGGGCGTGCTACGCGAATGAATTATTTTGCCGCTTCGGCCTTGTTAGCCCGGGCATATTTGTGGAAAGGGGATAAGGTGAACGCTTTGCGGTGTGCTAATGATGTTTATGCCTACGGACCGGATGGTTTGTCCGGGAAGAATTGGTTCTTTTTCACGAAAGTAACCGATATGGGGGAAGCTAGTACTAAAAATGATGTGTATCGTAAGATGTATGAGGATATTTTGTTTACCGCGGTAAATCAGACCGAGTACGAGTTGTTCGAGGCAGATCGGGGGCCGGGTAGTTTTTATTATTTGAAAAATACAGATTTGCTATTTGGAGAAGATAAGGATGATTGTAGATTAAAAGTGTTGATTGGCAGTGACAATACTTCTTTAAGATGGCAAAGTCCGGATGCGTTGACCGATAAGGCTAAGGATATAATCGCGTATCAAGGGCCTTTGGCTCCGGTGATTCGCTTGAGCGAGGTGTATCATATTATGTGTGAATGTTTGGCTGACACGGATTTGCCTCGTGCGGTATCGCTTCTTCAAGCTTTAAGAGTTGCCCGTGAAGCGAAAATTCCTTTGAATGTGACGAGTAGAGATGAGTTTTTGGAAATCTTGTATAATGATATCATCCGGGAGACTTTGTCGGAAGGAGGTAGTTTTTATATGCATAAGCGCTTGGGACGGGATATGTATAATGGGGAGGAAGATCCGGTTGATATGACGGGGCGCTGGGTTGTTCCCGCACCGGAGAGTGAAACTGATATTTAATGATAGAGTGTAGAGTTATGAATAAGATATATGTTATTTTCCTTGTTTTAGTGTTTTTCTCTTGTAGTGAAGAGAATATTATGAGGTATAATGCATCGGAGAATTATATTCGCTTTACGAATGCTTACTGGGATTCGGTAAGGGTATCGTTTGTCAATTACCCGACAGAAAATTCGTTCGAGGTAAAGTTGCCGGTGGAGATTACGGGGAGTGTACTGGCTTCTGCTTTGGATTATGAGGTGGTTGTGGATAAAGACGCGAGTACCGGTATCGAGGGAACTCACTTTTCGCTGGAACGGGTGACTTTCGGGGCAGGTGTTTTTTCCGACACGTTACGGATGAAATTGAATCGTACGGCAGATATGAAAGAGGGTGAGTTTCGGATTGTTTTGCGTTTAAAAGACAATGAAAATTTCACGGTTATCCCTTCGGATTATGATTATGCCATTGTGCGAGTAAGTGATAAGATGTCTCAACCGGATTGGTGGAATCGGGGTATCGTGAACGATTATCTGGGGGCGTATAGTGATGATAAGTACACGTTGTTTATTATCGTTACGAAGCAGACGGATTTGAGTGAAGCGTCGCCAGCAGAGAAGCGTGCTTACGCTTTGCAGTTTAAGTATTGGTTGGAAGATCAGGAAAAAGCTGGCGTGACAGAATATAATGGGATTAAACTGGCGGGAATTGCAGTTCCGGTGAGAGGTTAATATTTAATGTGAAAAGTCATGAATAAAATTAGTTATATTAGTTTTATGATGGGGGTATTGATGCTGAACGGTTGTTACGAGGATAAAGGGCATTATGATTATACTCCCACGAACGGGATTACTTTGGAGGTGAATCCGTTGAATAAGACGTATTATCTGGGTGAGCGTTATTTTTATTCTCCGAAGGTGACCTACGAACAAGAGGGAGATTCCGTGAATTTCAATTATTGGTGGGAGATAACGGATAAAAAAGAGGGTGTTGCGGCTATTGACACGGCCTGTATCGGTTTCGATTTGGATTTTTATCCTAATGAGGAAAAGAGTGTAGGGGTGAGAATGTGTGCTATGGATTTGCGTACGAAGGTTGTGCATTCTTCCGCGGAGGTGAGGTTGACCGGGCAGGCGGCTTTGAGTCAAGGATGGTTGATTTTGAGCGAGAAAAGCGGTGAATCGGCTTTGTCGTATATCCGGCCGGAAATGACGGATGATAAAAAGCGTTTTTACACGGAATATCCGGATTTGTATAAGACGCTTTATCCGGATGAGAGTTTGGGGAGTGGGCCAAAGCGATTGAGGCAGATCATACATAATAATAGTACGGTTGTGGTCGTGATTCAAGAGAGCGGGTCGTTGTATCTGAATGGGGCTTCTTATGTTAAGGAGATGACCGTTGCCCAGGATTTCGTGGGGGATGTGCCTGCTGGTTTGAACGTGAAGGATTTCTTTTGGGGAAATGGGGTCGATTTTTTGTTGGATGAGAATGGAAATTTGTATTCCAGGGATTATTTTGATGATGGTAGGAAGGTTGATTTATTCACGACTCCTTTCACGGGAGTACGTATGCAGTTGGAAGGAGAGCGTTTGAATATCCGGGATATCATTTTTACCGGAAAACCCACAACGGCTTTTTTCAATGCTTTTAATGATGCGGAAAATCGTCGGTTATTGTGGTTCGGAAGCGGGTATAATACTTCTGATATCAAGAAGTTTTATCCGATCCGTATGCTTGACGTGGATACGTTGATAAATTTGAATGATTACGGGGACTGGGATTTGTTGTATATGCGTTCCGGACAGGAATCGACGTGGAGTGATATACCCACCTTTGCCCTTTTCAAGAAAGGAGATGTTGTGAAAGCTTTGAATATGCAGGTCGCTTATTTTTTTCCCACGGTAAACCCGCCATTCTCAGCAATAGCCATGTCCAGTTGTGATCAATCGAATTTTGACGGGGCGAAGTATTTGAGTGAAGACTCTAAGTTTTATCGCTTGAGGCAACGCGGGTACTTTTTCTTTTCGAGTGGAAATACGATTTATTGGTATGATTTGTCGACCAAGAAAGCTTATAAGTTTGATGAAGTTGAAGGGGGAGATGTGATCGTGGATATAGAGACCAACTCGTCGGAAACCGAGTTAGGTGTTGTGACGGCTAATGGGATTTTCGCGACGTTTACGATAAAGAATGAACATCTTTTTGACCCCACGCATTTGATTTATCAGAAAGGCGGTTTTGGTCGTGTTGTTGATTTGGAATTTAAATGGTCGAATTGGAATAAATATAATTTCCCGAGAACCGACGAGTAAAAGCTTGTCGGGGAAAGCAAGTTCGATATTGTAATCATGTGAAATTTAACGTGTAATGTTTAGGTAGAATGATTCAGTGATTGTAAAGAGGGTGGGTTGTGCGAGTGAAATTTAAAATCACTGAATCTTTAAATCGAGAATTGATAAAGGTTTATAAGAAGACCTTTAGTGGAACGTATTGTGTAAATCTTATAATAGAAATGTATGGAACAACCAATTGTGAAGGTGGAACATCTTTTTCACCGGTATTCGGTTCATTGGGCCGTTAAGGATATAAATTTGGAAATAAGTAAGAATGGTATTTACGGGTTATTGGGTTCAAATGGAGCGGGTAAATCGACCACGATGAATATTATGTGCGGGGTCTTGAAACAGACCGAGGGAGACGTGTTTATCCGGGGGATAGATGCTCGAAAACATCCGGTGGAGGCTAAACGTCTGATCGGTTTTTTACCGCAAAAGGCCCCTTTACACGTGGATCTTACGGTAGAGGAGTATTTGAAACATTGTGCCAATATGCGGGATATTCCGGGTAAACAGGTTGGAGAGGCGATAGATCGGGTTTTAGAACAATGTAATATAACACATTTTCGTAATCGGTTGATTCGCAATCTTTCCGGTGGTTACCAGCAACGGGTCGGGATTGCTCAAGCGATTATTCATAATCCTGATTTTGTTGTGTTGGATGAACCGACCAACGGGTTGGATCCGAATCAAATTGTAGAAGTTCGGAATTTAATTAAAAAGATAGCCGAAGATCGTACGGTGATTCTTTCAACGCATATATTACCAGAAGTACAGGCTGTGTGTGATCATATTTTTATGATTGAAAACGGACAATTAGTTTTCTCGGGGACAGTACGGGATTTTGATAATTATATTATTCCGAATACGATATTCGTTTCTTTACGGGAAAATCCGGGCGAGGCAGAACTAAAGGAATTGGAGGGAGTGCTTGACGTGAATTATTTAGGGGGAATTGATTATCGTCTGAAGTATAATGACGCCGTGGATGTGATAGACCGGGTGGTAGAAGCCAGTGTTCGTAAAGGCTGGCATTTAACGGAGATTCGTCAGGAAAAGAGTTCTTTGGATTCGATATTTGCAGAGTTGTCTAAAAAAAGTAAATAGTAAGTGATATGAAAAAGATATATAAATTGGCATTGACGGAGTTGCAAACCTTGTTTTATTCTCCGGTAGCCTGGTTAATTCTGGTTATTTTCTTGTTTCAGGTAGGGATGACTTATTGTTCGATTCTCGAACCGAAGGTGTTAGGGCAGGAGTTAGGACATACGCAAGCGAATTTGACAATGACTATATTTTCCGGTTGGAGAGGGTTGTTCGAGGCGATTCAACGGAATTTGTATTTTTATGTTCCCTTGTTGACGATGGGGTTGATGAGCCGGGAATTCGGTAGTGGTTCTATAAAACTTTTGTACTCTTCTCCTATCACGAATACTCAAATTATTTTGGGTAAGTTTCTTGCTATGATGGTATATGGGGGGTGCATGTTGGGGGGAATTTTTGTCGTGGTATTGCATGGTGCGTGTACTGTTCAGAATTTCGATATGCCGGTTGTTTTAACGGGTATGTTAGGATTATATTTGTTATTTTGTACTTACGCGTCTATCGGTTTATTCATGTCTAGTTTAACTTCCTATCAGGTGGTAGCGGCGATAGGGACGATCGCCATATTTGCCATGTTGGGATATGTTGGAAATTCTTGGCAGCATGTTGAGTTTGTACGGGATTTGACTTATTGGTTGGCTATTAACGGACGTGCCAGTCAATTTGTTAATGGGATGATTTGTTCTGAGGATATTGCCTATTTTGTCCTAGTTTCAGCCCTTTTCCTCTCGCTGTCAGTCTTGCGTTTGAATGCTGTCAGGCAGAAGAGTACTTTCGCAATGAACTTGGGGAGATATGTTGGGGTTTGTGTGGTGGCTCTTTTATTGGGATATCTTACGACATTGCCCGTGTTGAAGTTGTATTATGATGCTACCCGGATGAAAGTAAATACATTAACCCAGAATAGTCAGGATATAGTGAAAATGGCCGAAGGGGGAATGACAATAACTACTTTTTCGAATTTGATGGCCCCGTCACGTAATATATTTGCTTCGCCTGAAAATATAAATCGGGATAAAGAGCGTTTGTCCAAGTTCATCCGTTTTAAGCCTGAGATTAAATTGAGGTATGTTTATTATTATGATACGACAACGAACGTGGTGTTGGATCGGCATTTCCCGAATCTTACTTTACGGGAGAAGATGGCCGAGGTGGCCGAAGTCTGGAAGTTGGATACCGCGAAGGTTCGTCCTTACGAAGAGGTGGTTGCACAATACCCGGAATTGGCCGGAGAAGCAAAGAATTTTGTACGCTTGATCGAACGGGAAAGTGGAGAAAAGACTTTTTTAAGGATATACGATGATATGATGGTGCATCCGGATGAAAAAGAGATTGCGGCGGCAATCAAGCGGATCGTGATGCGGCTACCTAAGGTGGGTTTTGTAACGGGACATGGAGAGCGGGATATCAACAAAGGGGGAGATCGTGATTATCTGCGTTTTTCTTACGATAAACCGGCGAGATATGCTTTGATAAATCAGGGTTTTGACGTGTGTGAAGTTCGTTTGAGACAGGATATTCCGGAGGATATAAACATTTTGGTTATAGCGGATGTCAAGACGGCTTATTCTCCGGAGGAATATGCCGTGTTAAGTAGATATATTGACCGCGGGGGGAATTTGTTGATAGCTGGGGAGCCCCGGAGAATAGAAGCGATGAATCCGATCGTGGAACCGTTGGGGGTTCGTTTTCTACCGGGCGTGTTGGTGCGTCCGACAGAGGATTATCCGGCGGATTTGATATTGGGTAAAGCCACGCCGGCAACGGTTACGGATATCGCTTATGCTTTTACTTCTATGGTGCGTTACGGGACTGTGGCTACAATGCCCTCTTGTTGCCCGATGGAATATTCTGAGGACAAGGGATTTCGGGTAATACCGATGTTGATGAGTGATACCATTGGCGTCTGGAATGAGTTGGAGACAACTGATTTCCTGGATGATACCGTGCGACTAAATTCTGCTATCGGGGAAATAGAAAAGGCATGGCCGCTTGGTTTGGCTTTACAACGTCAGGTGGGTGATAAAGTACAAAAAATTGTTGTATTGGGAGATGCTGATTGTCTGAGTAATGGCGAGGGGAGTCGAACCCGTCGCGAAATTGCAGCTACGAATTATTTACTCATGTCCGGTTCTTTTTATTGGTTGTCGGATGGTGAGGTGCCTGTGGATACTCGTCGGGATGCGGCTCCGGATAGAAAGATTGAGATAGGAAAGGCGGGAATGCGCGTGACTACTTGGTTTTTCTGGTGGGTGTTGCCGGGATTGTTGTTGATAACCGGAATTATCGTGTGGATCAGGAGACGGGGACGATGATTGTTTGGTGATTGCCGGATAAGATTTCGTTTCTCGGAACGTGGGAAACGTTTGATTTCATGATTAATAACGTATTTAGAATCTAATTCGAAATAGGGCGGGTTTTATATCGTCGTGTTTCGAATTAGATTTAAATACAAGTAAATATTTTTTATATCTTGTACCTCTTTTTTGTCTGTTCGTTGTCTTAATCAGAGAGGATGAATGAGGAATTCGAGTATTTGATAAGTGAAACGAATGTGTAAATAAACGAGCGATGAAATGAATTTATGTGTATTTTTATTGTGTGTCGGGGCTATGTTGCCTAATAAAGAAGAGAAGAAAAAACCGGTGGATTATGTGAATCCTTTTATCGGGACAAAAAGTATGGGACATACTTTTCCGGGGGCTTGCGTTCCGTATGGTGCGGTGCAGTTGAGTCCCGATACGGAAAACGTGCCGCATAATATTGACGGGGTCTACCAGCAGGACGCGTATCGTTATTGTGCGGGTTACCAGTATGACGATCCGACGATCGTGGGATTTAGTCACACGCATTTGAGTGGGACCGGGCATTCGGATTTGGGGGATATTCTTTTGATGCCAATGGTTGGGGATGTGAAATTGCTTCCCGGGAGTGCGGAGCGGCCGGAAGAGGGGTATCGTTCCCGTTTTTCCCATGAGCAGGAAAAGGCTTCTCCCGGTTATTACGAGGTCATGTTGCAGGATTACGATATAAAAGTACAGTTGACGGCGACAGAACGGGTTGGAATACATAAATATACTTATCCGGCAGGCAAACGGGAAGGTCACGTGATCGTGGATTTATTGCACGGGATATACAATTACGAAGGGAAGGTTTTATGGGCAAACCTGCGGGTGGAGAACGATACTCTGTTGACGGGATATCGTATTACCCGGGGATGGGCCCGTACGAATTATACATATTTTGCGGTTACGTTTTCCAAACCCATAAAAAATTACGGGCATGAGAATTTTGAAGAGGTGAAGTACAGGGGATTCTGGCGTCGATTTGACGAGAAGAATAATTTCCCGGAAATGGGCGGACGGGGAATCGTGGCGTTTTTTGATTTTGATTTGCAGGGTAGTCCGGAATTGGAGGTAAAAGTGGCTCTTTCTTGTGTAAGCACGGAGGGGGCATTGAAAAATTTGCAGGCAGAAGTTAGCGGTTTGAATTTTGAGCAGTTGGCTATCAAAGCGCGGGAGAAATGGAATAAATCGCTTTCAGTGATTGAGGCGCAAGGAAACGAAGATCAGTTGAGTATGTTGTACACGTCTCTTTACCACACGATGATCAATCCTTCCGTGTATATGGATGTGGACGGGCAATATCGGGGGGTGGACCATATGATTCATCAGGCTAGTGATTTTACCAATTATACGGTATTTTCTTTGTGGGATACTTATCGGGCTTTACATCCTTTGTTTAACGTGATGAATCGTCAGCGAAACCAAGATATGGTGAAGTCCATGTTGGCCCATTATCAACAAAGTGTGCATAAGGCTTTGCCCGTGTGGTCGCATATGGGGAACGAGAATTGGTGTATGATTGCTTATCACGGGGTTGCCGTGGTGGCGGATGCCGTGGCGAAAGGGATCGAACTGGATAAGACGTTGGTACTGGAGGCTATGAAGAATAGTTCGAATGTTTCGTATTATCAAGATACCCGAGATTACGTGGAGAAGGGATATGTGCCCGTGGATAAAGATGGAAACGGGGCTTCCATTACCTTGGAGAATGCTTATGATGATTGGACGATTTATCAGACGGCAAGGATGTTGGGGAACAAGGATATGGCTGAGGAATACGGGAAACGGGCGTTGAGTTATCGGAATTTATTTGACGATCGTTTGGGCTTTGCCCGACCTCGTTTATCCAACGGGAGTTGGAAGGAGCCGTTTGATCCGTTGAACACGCACGGGGAGGGATTTATTGAGGGTAATTCATGGAATTATTCCTTTCACGTGGCGCATGATGTGAACGGGTTAATTCGTTTGATGGGGGGAGAGAAACGTTTTGTCGAGCGGTTGGACAGTTTGTTCACGATGCATCTTCCGGAAAAGTATTATGCCGATACGGAGGATATTACAGAAGAGGGATTGATGGGAAATTATGTCCACGGGAACGAGCCGAGTCATCACGTGTTGTACTTGTATGCTTGGACTTCGCAACCTTGGAAAACTCAGTTGCGGGTACGGGAGGTGATGAACCGGATGTACCGGAACCGGATTGACGGTCTTTGCGGGAATGATGATTGTGGGCAAATGTCAGCTTGGTATATATTCTCGGCTTTGGGATTTTATCCCGTGTGTCCGGGAACGGATCAATACGTGTTGGGGGCGCCTTATTTGCCCTACATGAAAATTTATTTGGAAAATGGTCATTCTTTTGAAGTGCGAGCCCCGAAGGTGAGCGACAGAAATCGGTACGTGAAATCGGTAAAGTTGAACGGGAAACCGTATGAGAAGGCTTATATTACCCAACAGGATATACAAGCGGGTGGAATACTGGAGTTCGAGATGGGTAGTAAACCCGAACGCGACAGGATTTATTCGGATGATAATAAACCTTATTCTTTGACACGATGAGAGTGAGAGTAATTGTATGGATGTGTGTCTTGGGAATCATGAGTTCTTGTGGATGCAGCGAAAAGAAAACAGTGGATTGGTCCGGTTATGACGTGGGTAAAGTAGAGTTCCGGAACTTGTCGCCTGAAACGGAAGGTGCCAGGTTATATGCCCGGATCGTGCCTAATCCGGAACAATTCATACAAGAATGTGCTCGGCAGGTATTGAACACGCTTTATTTCTCACCTCAGGACAGTATCCCGAAGGTGGAATTGATCACGTACGAATTAAAGTCTTATGATGGAGTTTCGGCTAAAAGCGGGAACCCGCCGGCGATCATGATTACTTATAGTACAGATTGGATTGAGAAAAGTTACAAGGGAGATTTGGAGCTTTTGATTCGGGAGAACCGGGGCGTGCTTTGGCATGAATTGACTCATGCTTATCAGTTGGAACCGCAAGGAATAGGTAGTTACGGGACGAATAAAACGTTTTGGGCGTTTATAGAAGGGATGGCAGATGCGGTTCGTTACGTGAATGGCGGTTTCACGCTGGACGATCGCCCCAAAGGGGGGAATTACATGGATGGATACCGGACAACAGGTTTCTTTTTGGCTTGGTTGATGCAGACCAAAGATTCGGATTTTTTACGTAAATTTAACCGCAGTACTTTACATGTGAAACCGTGGTCTTTTCAAGGTGCAATCCGGTATTCTCTCGGAGAAGGGTATGATGTTGATCGGCTTTGGGAAGAATACATGAGCGCGATGGGGGATAAGTAGGTTTTCGTTTAAAGTATTTTTAGAGTAAAAAATTATAGTGTTGTGTTTATGAAATATCATGTATTAATTGTCTGTGTTTTAGTTTGTTTGTGGCTTTGTGCGGGGATTCCTGCACAAGCTCAAACTGTTTTTGATCCCGTGGAATACGTGAATCCTTTGATGGGTACGCAATCCACGTATGAGTTGTCTGCCGGGAATACTTATCCGGCTATTGCCCGTCCGTGGGGGATGAATTTCTGGATGCCCCAGACGGGGAAGATGGGCGACGGATGGGCTTACGTGTACACGGCGAACAAGATCCGCGGGTTTAAGCAAACTCACCAACCCAGCCCTTGGATTAACGATTATGGGCAGTTCTCCCTGATGCCTGTCGTGGGAGCCCCGGAATTTGATCAGGATAAACGGGCGAGTTGGTTTTCGCACAAGGGGGAAGTTGCCAAACCCTATTATTACAAGGTTTATCTGGCCGAGCATGATGTCGTTACCGAGTTTACGACAACCGATCGAGCGGCTCTTTTCCGGTTTACTTTCCCTGAGAACGAGCATTCGTATATCGTTGTCGATGCGTTTGACCGGGGTTCGTTTGTCAAGATCGTGGGCAATAACCGGATCGAGGGATACACGACCCGGAATAGTGGAGGTGTGCCCGAGAATTTTAGGAATTATTTCGTGATCGAGTTTGACAAGCCTTTCGAGTATCGACATACTTTTGCCGATGGTAATTTGAGTGATGAATTGTCACAACGGGCGAATCATGCGGGAAGCGTGGTCGGGTTTCGCACGAGAAAAGGAGAAAAGGTACATGCTAGGGTGGCCTCTTCGTTTATTAGCCCGGAACAGGCGGAAAGAAATTTGAAAGAGCTGGGAGATGATGATTTCGATGTGCTCGTGGAAAAAGGTAAGGCGGAGTGGAACAAGGTGTTGAGTGCAATTCAAGTGGAGGGAGGTTCGCTGGATCAATACCGGGTATTTTATTCCTGTCTGTATCGTTCTGTGCTTTTTCCTCGCAAGTTTTATGAGCTTGATGCGGTGGGAAATATCGTGCATTATAGCCCGTATAATGGCAACGTGTTACCGGGGTATATGTACACGGACACGGGGTTTTGGGATACTTTCCGCTGTTTGTTTCCTTTGTTGAATCTGGTTTACCCTTCCCGGAACAAGGAGATTCAGGAGGGGTTGATCAACACATATAAGGAAAGCGGTTTTTTCCCTGAATGGGCGAGTCCGGGACACCGGGGATGTATGGTTGGGAATAATTCAGCTTCCGTTCTTGCGGATGCTTATTTGAAAGGGGTTCGGGTTGCCGATACCGAGGCGCTGTACGCGGGGGTGGTACACGGGACAGAACACGTGCATTCCAGGGCTTCTTCCACGGGACGTTTAGGACACGAGTATTATAACAAGTTGGGATACGTGCCTTATGACGTGGGAATTAACGAGAGTGCGGCCCGAACGTTGGAGTATGCTTATGATGATTGGTGTATTTATCAGTTGGCGAAGGCTTTGGGGCGTCCGAGGGAAGAAATCGACAAGTATGCCAAACGGGCTATGAATTATAAGCATTTATTTGATCCGGAGACGAAGTTAATGCGGGGAAAGAATCAAGATGGGAGTTTTATGACCCCGTTTTCTCCTTTGAAATGGGGGGATGCTTTTACGGAAGGAAACAGTTGGCACTACACGTGGTCGGTGTTTCACGATCCGCGGGGATTGATTGATCTGATGGGGGGAAAGGAGACTTTTGTCCGGATGCTGGATTCCGTTTTTGCCGTACCTCCTTTGTTTGATGCGAGTTATTACGGGGGAGTGATTCACGAAATCCGGGAGATGACCGTGATGAACATGGGGAATTACGCTCACGGGAATCAGCCGATACAGCACATGATTTACTTGTATAATTATGCCGGACAACCTTGGAAGGCGCAATATTGGTTGCGAGAGGTTATGAACCGGATGTATACCCCGGGACCGGACGGGTATTGCGGGGACGAGGATAACGGGCAGACGTCGGCATGGTACGTGTTCTCGGCCATGGGTTTTTATCCCGTATGCCCAGGGACGGATCAGTACGTGTTAGGGACCCCGCTTTTCTCGAAAGTAACAATTTATTTCGAGAACGGGAAAAAGATGCAGATCATCGCACCGGGTAACGATGATTGTCATCGTTATGTTGACCGGGTGAAGGTGAATAAGAAGGTATACACGAAGAATTATATCACTCACGAGGATTTGTTGAGTGGCGGTCGGATTGAATTCCGGATGAGCGAGCAAGCCAACAGGCTCCGGGGAATAGGAGATTCGGATGTACCTTATTCATTTTCATTGAAAAGAGAGTAGAAGAAAATTATGTCAGTCATTTAGAGGCTTCGATGGTAAATCGGAAGCCTCTTTTCTTATCTTTGCCTGAAACTAAAAATGGATATATGAAAAAAGCAAATTTGACTCTTTACACGGTAATTGGCGATTTTAATCGTGTTGCCGAATCGATGCGGGCTAGGTTTCAGGAGGTGACAAAGATGTTTACCCCGGAAGATGATCGCTGGATGATCGTGTTGCAGGATGACTCGATGATACGTTGCTCGATGATACAAGCGAGGGATCAAGCGGAACAGGTGGCCGAGCACACGGAGGGCATGGCTAATTATTTCGCGGGGGTGGAGACTTCGTTGACCGTGATCAAGGAGGAGGTAATTCGCCAGATTCAGTGTTTTAATTGTGTCGTGGGAATTGAGTTCGAACTGGATGATAACCGGGATCGGACGAATTATATCGTGAACACGTTTTATGACGTGGCGGGTGATGTAAACGGTTTTTTGCTTTACCCGAGCATGAGTCTTTTTGACAGTAAGGGGAAGTTGCTTTTTTCTGTGAAAGGGGAGAGCGAGTACGAGACTTTTCGTCCGGTAGCGAATGCGGATTTGTTGGAAGTGGATCGCCCGGAAGCCGGGAATGTTGATCTGGCACGTCGGGATCGTTCGATTGCTCGTTTGAAAGAGGCGGGAGTTCCTTACATGGAGCATTTACCTTGCGAGGTGATGGATTGCGAGGCTGTAATAAAGAGTCCGGAGATGATTGCCCGTCGGGCTGCAGCGTTGTTTGCCGTGGCGTTGTATTCCGAGGTGTTGTTGTCGGAGAATCCGGACCGGGAAGAAGCGTTGGATTACGTGAGCAAGGTGGCGGAGGCTTATCATATTGAAGATGAATTTACCCCGATGGAGCGGGAGTATCTTGATAATCCGGATCCGGAACAGCATGATTGCATCCAATTTTTGTGGCGGTACGAGTGTTGTGCCGTGTTATTATGGGCGTTAGGTATTGACGAACTTCCTTATCCTTCGGAGATTTGTAATGTTCCGTTTATTGCTCGCCTGTTTTTTGATCATAAGGATGAGGGGACGATTCTGGGGTTGGGTGAGGTTCGGAAGAGAGGGGAGATATTGGATGAAGCCGATTTGACCCTGCGCTATGATTGGGCTTGCGTGGATGCCCGTGTTAACGGGAAAGAGGCTCCCGCATCCTTGGAAGGTGGTGTGGTGATGGAGCGTCACTATGCTTTTAATTGGTTGATCGGGGGAAGTGACGGGGCAGCCTGGGATGAAATTCAGCCCACGACGTGAAAAGGGATGCACGGGAGAAAAACAAATTTAGAATTTAGAATGAAATGCGTGAGAATTGTGCGGGGAAATCACTTAATCGGAAATCATAAATCACCGAATAAACTTGGCCTTGTGCGGTTGGAATCTAAAATCTAAAATCTAAAATGGATAAGGGGGTTATCCCCTTTTTTCCGGTAGGTATTTCCAGAAGCGGGCGGGGAGGTTCTGGCGGTGTAATTTTGGGTTGGAGCGTTCTTTTATGGTGATAGCCTTGAAATAGGTCTGCCAGAGTTTCTGGAAAAGCTTCTCGTCTTGATCCATGATGCTTTCATCGAGGAATCCGGTGTGGAGATGTCCCTCTTTTTGCTCGAAATGAACTTCGGTAATGGTGGACAGGTCATAATAATAACCATATTCCCGTTTGAGGTCGTAGAGCAACCATTTTTGATCGGCAAAGCGGTCTTGCAGGTAGGGAAGCACGAGCGAGATCACGTTGTACAACGGTTTCAGGGCGGCAAAGTAGGTCCCGTCCGCTGCTTTCTGGAAGCGCAGGAATTGCATGACCCGTAACCGTTCGTTGTTGACTTTCTTCCAGACTTTTGATATTTCCAGCACGTCGGGATCGCCGAAGTTAAGTTCTATGGAGCGAGGGGCGTTCACGGCTTTTCGCATGTAACGGAACAAGAACATGTCGATCCCCGGAAGTTCGGATAACCAGCATGTCGAGAGACTGGCGAGTCCCGACGCGGAGAGTTTCTTTTGTAAGCCGTTCCATACCCGGTTACTTCTTTCTTCATCGGTGACCACCGTGTATATTTCGTCATAAAACAAAGGGGGCGGTTCTTCTTCGGCAAGCAGCATGTCGGGGAATTTTTTCATGCTGTAAGCATCAAAAACGGCGGTCAGCAACCCCTCGAATGTTTTATCGTAGCGGAATATAAACATGTTAGAATTCGTTTTTCATTTTCAATTTTCAATTAATAAACGAACGGGATGATCAGTTGGCTGTCGTCGATTTTGGTTGCCTTTCTTTGGGTCAGGATGCGTCGCACGTTTTCGGGTTTTAGCTCGTTGACCGTCCGGGTGGGAAGTTCGTGACACGTGATGAAATATTGAGCCTTTTTCAGAACGACTCCGATTTGTTTCAGGTGTGAAGTACCCAGACGGGAATAGCGGCGGGCGGTGAGAATCATCTTGGCTGATTTCACACCCAAGCCGGGGACCCGTAACAGCATTTCGTAGTCTGCCCGGTTGATATCCACGGGAAAAGCTTCCGGATGGCGTAGCGCCCAAGCCAGTTTGGGATCAATTTCCAAGTCGAGGTCGGGATAGGAGTCGTCCACGATCTCGTCAACCTTGAAGCTGTAGAACCGGAGTAACCAATCGGCTTGGTATAATCGGTTTTCCCGCACGAGGGGCGGTTGTTTCAAGGCGGGCAGGCGGTTGTCGTAGCCGTTGACGGGAACGAATCCCGAGTAGTAGACCCTTTTCATGCTGGGGCGCTTGTAGAGAGCGGAAGTGAGGTGTAAAATATCTTTATCCGAGTCGGAGGTGGCGCCCACGATCATCTGGGTACTTTGTCCGGCGGGGACAAAGCGGGGAGCGTGGCGATATTTCTTCCGGTCCTCGGCACTTTGTAGTATGCCTTGTTGTATGTGACGCATGGGGGTGAACACGCTTTGAAAGTCCTTTTCGGGAGCGAGGAGTTGTAAACTTTGCTCGTTGGGAATCTCGATGTTCACGCTCATCCGGTCGGCGTAGAGTCCGGCCTCGTTGACAAGTTCTTGGCTGGCTCCGGGGATGCTTTTCAGGTGGATATACCCGTTGAAACGGTATACTTGCCGGAGGTCTTTCACTACTTTCACGAGGCGTTCCATGGTGTAGTCGGGATTGCGCACGACACCGGAACTGAGGAAAAGTCCCTCGATGTAATTCCGACGGTAGAATTCGATGACCAGGTTGACTAGTTCGGTGACGGAAAAGGTGGCTCGCGGCAGGTCGTTGCTCCTGCGGTTGATGCAGTAGGCGCAGTCGTATATACAACTGTTGGTGAGCATGATTTTTAGCAGAGAGATGCAGCGTCCGTCTTCCGCGAAGCTGTGGCATATACCCCATCCCTCGGCACTCCCGATCTGTCCTTTTTTGTGAGAACGGGAGGTTCCGCTGGATGCACAGGATACATCGTATTTCGCTGATTCTGCGAGTATTTTGAGTTTGTTTAATACGCTTTCATCCATGACGAATGGGGTTATGGTGTTTATGCAAAGATAGAATCTTCACGTTATATTACGGGATGAAAATAGAGAATTAACATTAAAAATTGTAAGAAAGTAGGGGGCGAATCCGCCCCCTTTAAAGTTGGGATTATTCGGTTTTCCCGTAATCCGAAGTACTTTTTCTATAAACGAGGCTGCTGAAAAAGTCCTCTTTGAGAGGAATAACTACCCCCTCCGGCTCCCCCTTACACGGGGGGAGAGTTAGTAAGTTAGTGAAAATTCCTTACCCAGGGGAGGAATGATTACCAAGCGGTTTCCCCTCCTGTGTAAGGAGGGGAAAGGGGTGGTAGTTCAAAATAATGGGACTTTTTCAGCAGACTCGTTTATAGAGGAGAAAAAGGTATTTGATGTATCTTCGTGAAAAATTGTTTTATGCTAACGTCACGTTTCTATCCAGATAGACATCTTGGATGGCGTTCAGGAGTTGTACACCTTCGTTCATGGGTTTCTGGAAGGCTTTTCGCCCGCTGATTAATCCCATACCTCCGGCTCGTTTGTTGATCACGGCGGTGATCACGGCTTCTTTGAGGTCGGATGCTCCCTTGGATTCTCCGCCGGAGTTGATCAGTCCTACGCGTCCCATGTAGCTGTTGGCTACCTGATAGCGGCATAGGTCGATCGGGTGGGGAGAGGTCAGTTGGGTGTAAACTTTTTCATTCGTTTTCCCGAATTTGAGGGCGGTAAATCCACCGTTCTCGGTCGGGAGTTTCTGTTTCACGATGTCTGCCTGTATGGTGGCTCCCAGGTGATTGGCCTGTCCGGTAAGGTCTGCCGCGGAGTGGTAGTCCACGCCGTCTTTTTTGAAGTATTCGTTCCGCAGGTAACACCAGAGGATGGTCGCCATTCCCAGTTCGTGAGCGTGGTTGAAAGCCTCGGATATTTCGAGTATTTGACGACGGCTTTCGGGTGAACCGAAATAGATGGTTGCTCCCACGGCAGCCGCTCCCATGTTCCATGCTTCTTCAACCGTGCCGTAGAGGGTTTGGTCATATTGCGTGGGGTAGGTTAATAGTTCGTTATGATTGATTTTCACGATGAATGGGATCTTGTGCGCGTATTTGCGGGCCACCGATCCGAGTACCCCGAACGTGGAGGCGACGGCATTGCACCCGCCCTCGATGGCTAGTTTCACGATGTTTTCCGGGTCGAAATAGAGCGGGTTTGGTGCGAATGATGCTCCGGCCGAATGCTCTATGCCTTGGTCCACGGGTAATATGGATACGTACCCGGTGTTTGCCAGACGACCGTGCCCCAGGATGGATTGCAAACTATTTAGCGTACGGGTGTTTCTATCGGATGGCATCCATATTTCGTCAATCGTGCCGGGTGACGGAACGTGAAGCAGGGATTTGTCGATTGTTTTGCACGTGTGGTTTAAAAGGAAATCGCTTTGATCTCCCAAGATTTCGATTATTCTGTTTGTACTCATAATGATGTAGTATTATATTGTTTAGATTGAAACGAAATTAATGAGAGTTTTGTTGTGTATATGAGAAAAATAGTTTATTTTTACATTTATTAAATCAATAATTGTAATCGTGGTAAAAATATTTTATATAGTTTGGTGTTTCTTGTGCGTGTTATCGTTGCAAGTAGAGGCGCAGAAAGGAAAATATTTCGAGAAAAGCGTTCGTTTTCCCGAAAAGGCCACGTTAGAGGAAAAGGTGGATATGGCAGCCCGGTTGGTTCCCTCGAAGAAGCAGTTAGCATGGCAACAACTGGAGTTGACGGCTTTTATCCATTTCGGGATGAACACGTTTACCGGGAAGGAGCGGGGAGACGGGAAGGAGTTTCCGGTGATGTTTAACCCGGTGGCGCTGGATGCCGAGCAGTGGGTGAAAGCGTTGAAAGCGGGAGGTTTCAAACTGGTGATATTGACGGCGAAGCATCATGATGGATTCTGTTTGTGGCCGACGAAAACGACCCGCCATTCCGTGGCGGCTTCCCCGTGGAAGAATGGGAAGGGAGATATCGTCCGGGAATTGAGAAAAGCGTGTGATCGGCATGGGATGAAGTTCGGGCTTTACGTTTCTCCCTGGGATTTGAACGCGGTGAGTTACGGGGATTCTGTAAAGTATAATGATTTTTTCGTGCGCCAGTTGACGGAGTTGTTGACGGATTACGGGAAGGTTGACGAGGTTTGGCTGGATGGTGCGGGAGGAAACGGGGAGAACGGGAAAAGACAGGGGTATAACTGGAATTTGATATTGTCGACAATCAATAAGTTGCAACCGAACGCGGTGATTTCTATCTGCGGTGATGATGTCCGCTGGGTGGGAAACGAGAGTGGGCGGGGAAGAGAGATTGAGTGGAGTTCCGTGGCACTGGTGCCGAGGTGTTACCCGAACGCGGGGGAACGAAACACGGAGATGCGTCTGAACGTGTTTTCCCGAGATCTTGGGGGACGGGATGTTATCGGGCGTGCCTCCGAATTATTCTGGTATCCTTCGGAAGTGGATGTTTCTATCCGTCCCGGTTGGTTCTATCACGAGAAGGAGGACGTGAAGGTGAAATCGCTGGCGGAGTTGGTGAAAATCTATTTCCAGTCGGTCGGGTGTAATTCATCGTTATTGCTGAACGTGCCTCCTGACAAGCGGGGGTTGATTAACGAGAAGGACGTTGCCCGGTTGAAGGAGTTTGGCGATTACCTGACGAAAATGTATACCATAGATTTGGTTTCCAAGTCGTTCCGACCGTGGACGGCTAAAGAAGGCGAGGGTAAAGAGTATGCCTTGGGTAAGGGATGCGTGGTGAATACGATCTTGTTGCAAGAGGATATCAGTCGCGGGCAGCGGGTGGAAGCGTTTACCGTGGAAGGGTTGGTGAATGGCGGGTGGCAGGTGCTTGGAAAGGGGGGGACGATCGGGTATAAACGATTGTTGCGTATTCCGGATACCTCGGTGGAAGCAATTCGCATCACGATTGATAATTGTCGTAAGGAAGCGAATATATCGAGGGTGGGTGTTTTCCTGGCTCCAGAAATACCGAGAAAATAAAGTTTGTCAGGTTCGTGGCGTTTATAAAAACTTTTTTTCACGTTTTTCGTTTTAGCCATAGAGACTAAAAACAATATTTAAAACTACAGGATCTATGGCAAAAAAAGTTGCAGAACAGTTGGTGGACATGCTGGTGGAGGCCGGCGTGAAACGTATCTATGCCGTGACTGGCGATAGTTTGAACGAGATAAACGATGCCGTGAGGAAGAACGATAAAATCCAATGGATACACGTGCGTCACGAGGAGGTCGGAGCTTATGCTGCCGGGGCTGAAGCGCAGTTGAACGGGCAATTGGCCTGTTGTGCGGGAAGTAGCGGACCGGGACACGTGCATTTGATTAACGGTTTGTATGATGCTCATCGTTCGGGGGCTCCGGTGCTGGCGATTGCCTCGACAATGGCAACGGGCGAGTTCGGGACCCGGTATTTCCAGGAGACCGACACGATAAAGTTGTTTGATGATTGCAGTTATTATAATCAGGTGGCGACGACACCTTGTCAGATGCCCCGGATGTTGCAGGCGGCCATGCAGGCGGCCGTTTCCGCTTCCGGTGTCGCGGTGATCGGGGTTCCGGGAGACGTGACGGCACGGGGTGCGGAAGATATATTTTCTTCGGTTAAAGCGTTCCCTACCCACCCGTCGATATGCCCGTCGGACGAGGAGTTGGAGGCTTTGGCCGCCTTGTTGAACGGGAAAGAGAAGATCACCTTGTTTTGCGGGATCGGGGCGAAGGATGCTCATGCCGAAGTCGTGGAATTGTCCCGTCGTTTGAATGCTCCCGTGGCGTATTCTTTCAAGAGTAAGATGGAGATACAGTACGATAATCCTAACGAGGTGGGGATGACCGGGTTGCTGGGAATGCCTTCCGGGTATGACAGCATGCACGAGGCCGAGGTGTTGGTGATGTTGGGAACGGATTTCCCGTATGCCGCTTTTATGCCGGAGCATAACACGATCGTGCAGGTGGATATCAAGCCGGAACGTCTGGGAAGACGGGCGAAGGTAGCGATGGGACTCTGCGGGGACGTGAAAAGTACCTTGCAGGCGTTGTTGCCTCGTATCAAGCAAAAAGAGGCGGATGATTTTCTTCGGAAGCAGTTGAAGGGATACGAACGGGTGAAGGAAAATTTGCATGCTTACGTGGAGGAGAAGGGACAGACGGATAAAATTCACCCGGAGTACGTGATGTCGGTCGTGGATGAACTGGCGTCGGGAGACGCTATCTTCACGGTGGACACGGGAATGACTTGCGTCTGGGGCGCCCGTTACCTGCACGGGACGGGGCAACGGAAGATGTTGGGTTCTTTTAATCATGGGTCTATGGCGAACGCCGTACCGCAGGCTATCGGAGCTTCATTGGCTTTTCCGGAACGTCAGGTTTGGGCTTTATGCGGGGATGGCGGTATATCCATGTTGCTGGGAGATCTTTCGACGATCGTGCAATACAAGTTGCCCGTGAAGATTGTCGTGTTTAATAACCGTTCTTTGGGTATGGTGAAGTTGGAAATGGAGGTAGCGGGATTACCGGACTGGCAGACCGACATGGAGAATCCTGATTTCGCTCTCGTGGCCAAGGCGATGGGAATGGAAGGATTCACGGTGAACGATCCGGAGAAGGTACACGAAGTGTTGGAACAGGCTATGCGGGTTGATGGTCCGGCGCTGGTGAACGTGATGACCGATCCGAACGCGCTGGCGATGCCGCCGAAAGTGGAATGGAGCCAGATGATGGGATTCGCGCAGTCCATGTACAAGTTAATGATTAATGGACGCACGAAGGAAATACTGGACACGATCAGTTCTAATTTTAGACACATGAAGGAGGTCTGGACAAATTGAGTCAAAGGTTTATAAAGTTCATAAGGTCCATAAAGTCTATAAAGTCCGTAAAGTCTGTGGACCCCTGCGGGGCGCTTTGCTCACGGCAGCCTAGGCTGCCGTTAAACACTGTCCGAAGGACACCTAAGACTTTATGGACTTTATGGACCTTATGGACTTTATGGACTTTATAGACTAGGGTAAACGCATTTTTTATGCGTTTGCCCGGTAAAGGAGGTTTTGTAAGTTAGAAAGATCGTATCTTTGTGCGATAAATAAAGAAATATAGTATATGATAGATTTTAAACCGATCAGGATTGAGGATAAAGAGTTGATAACGTCATATTTTCTGGCTTGCGGGAACCGGGATTGTAATCTTTCGTTCGTGAATTTGTACACGTGGCAGTTTTTGACGAACAGTCATTACGCGGTGGTGAACGATTGTCTGGTGGTGCGTTTCACGCTGGATGAAGAGAGTATCGTGTACACGATGCCCGTGGGTTCGGGGGATGTGAAAGGCGTGGTTGAGTTGCTGAAGGAACAGGCGAGAAACGAGGGGCACGTTTTGCGGATACATGGCGTGTTCCCTGAATTGGAGGAGTGGTTTAACCGGGAGTTTCCGGGGTGTTTTGACTATCGCTTGGATCGGGATTATTTTGACTATATCTATTCGCGGCAGGAGTTGGCCGAGTTGAAGGGGAAGAACTTCCAACCCAAGCGGAATCATGTGAATAAGTTCAAACGCACGTATAATTACCGCTATACCCCGCTGACGGTTGACCTGATTCCTCATTGTCTGGAACTGGAGGAAAAGTGGTGCGAGGAGCATGGTTGTGACGAGGAGGAGAGTTTGCTGAACGAGCGGAAAGCACTGAATTTGGCCCTGCGGAATTTCGAGGCTCTCGGTCTGGTTGGCGGGGCGCTTTGGGTGGATGACGAGATTGTCGGGTTTACTTACGGGGCTCCCGTGAATCACGACACGTTTGCCGTTCACATCGAGAAGGCCGACAGTCATATTGACGGTTCTTATAACATGCTGAACCAGGAGTTCGCACGACAGATACCGGAAAAGTATATCTACTTGAACCGGGAGGAGGATTTGGGACTCGCGGGGTTACGTAAGGCGAAATTGTCTTATCGTCCCGTGATTTTGTTGGAGAAAGGATATGCCGAGTTAATTGAGAATTAAAATAAACTATTGAAGATGAAAGAGTCGATGAAGAAACAGGCGGTGATGGAGTTGTGGAGACTCTGTTTTGACGATACGGAGGAGTTTATTCGTTTCTATTTCGAGAAGAAGTACCGGGAGGAGAATGCTCTGGTATTCTGGGACGAGCAAGGGGCGGCAATTGCCGCCCTGCAAATGCCTCCTTACCCGATGACTTTTGCCGGTAGGCAGATCGTGGCAGGGTATATTTCCGGGGCTTGTACTCACCCGTTGGCCCGGGCCCGTGGTGTTATGACCAAGTTGTTACGAGAGACGTTCTACGTGATGCGGGAGAGGAAGATCCCCGTGAGTATACTGATTCCTGCCAGCGAGTGGTTGTACGGGTATTACGGGAAGATGGGATACGCCACCGTTTTTGATTTTACCCCGGAGCATTACAGGATTCTGGAGAAACCGGCTTCTGATCATTTTCGGGTGGAAGCGATCCGGGATGAGGCGCTGTTAACGGATGAGGTGTTCGATTATTTTCAGAAGATGATGTGGCAACGCCCTTGTTGCGTGCAGCACGACCGGGAGGATTTCGAGACGATTGTTGAGGATTTGAGAATCAGCGAGGGGGCTTTAATCGTGGTGTATGGCGGAGAGCGGGTAGTTGGAATGGCGTTTGCCGAACCGTGGGGAAATCGTGTGTTGGTGAAAGAGGGTTTGTATGATTCGGACGACGTGAAACGAGCCGCCTTGTGGGGGGTGATGAATCATCTGGATGCGGCGGAAATCTATTGCCGGGCGTTACCCGCGGGTAAAGAAGACGAGCATCGGGGGATGGCCCGGATACTGGACGTGGAGCAGGTGTTGCGGTTGTATGCCGTGAATTATCCCGATCGGAGTTTCGTGTTAAAGGTGACTGACGAATGGATCCCGGAGAACACTGGGATATACGTTGTCGGACAGGGGGACTGTTCGCGAGATGAGGGGAAACGGGTCGAGGCGGAGCTTACGATACAAGAGTTGACGCGATTACTTTTCGGTTATCAACCGGAACGAAACCCTGTGTTGAATCCCTATTTCGAGACGTGTCAGCCTTTTATAAGCCTGATGCTGGATTAATATTTCCGTTTTGCCCCTTTTGTTTTCGAGTCGATGAACTCGTCAATTTCGTCTATGGAGAGCTTTTTCACGTTCGTGATAATCATGTTTTCCCGTAAGAAGTTCCCGTACGTGTTGCATTCCTCGATGATTGAATAAAAAATATCTTTTAAATTTGCTTCGAAAGGTAGCAGAAGCGTGAACGTGATGTATTTGTCATAGTGATCGGATTGTTCGATTTCTCCTTGATTCTTGACAATAACCAGCTCGGTTTCTTTCTTGACAATATCCCATTGGAAAGGTTGCAGGGTGATACCCTCGTTGGCGATGTACACGCAGAAGTAGCGTAATAACGTGCCGTGGCCTCCCAATCCCGTGGATACGAAAATGGCCGATTCGTCCAGTAATGTCGATTGGATGAGCATCCGTGATTGTTGTAGGGCCACGGTTGCCCACGCTTTTAACGGGGTATCCTTTTTTTGAAAAGTTTCGATCGTACGATATATAGAAATATCATTGACCGTGGAAAGTATGGCCAGTAAGGTCTTCTTCTCCTCTTCGTCGATTGTTTCGTCAAATAAGTCTTGCGCGTGCGCGATGGCTTCCTTGCTCTTGACTTTAAAATCGCCGCCTTTAATGAGTTCTTCCAGAAGTTTCATGTATTGGTGTTGAACTTTCACGTCAATCTCTTCTTCGAGAATATTTAACTGGGAACCCGCTTTTGACAATAATTCATTCACGCTTTCCCACTTTGGGTCGTCTTGATTTTCTATATGTTCTGTTTTCATACTGCAAATTTAAACTATTTGTTGATTATACGGATCAAAAAATAAAAGATTCATCGTTGTTAAGTTTAAATTCCGGGTGAAAGGAGGCGAATTGCCGTTTTCGGCACTACGGGGAACGGGATGAGACCTCGGTTTTTCATGTTAATTTCTGTATATTCGCACTGGTGTCTCCCTGGTAAGTTGCCGATAAGTTAACGATAAGTTGCCGATAAGTTGCCGATGTGGAGCGGTAACTTGTACCTGATTTTGCCTCGACGTGTTGCGAGGATACGAGCGAGAGGCCGGAGAGGCTATTTACAGGTAGGGACGAGAGGGGAGGGGCCTGAGTTCTTGTACGAAACATACATTTATGATGAATTCGTCAATTTTATTCTGTGTTTATTTAGAAAAAATAAAAATAAAGTTTTTACCTTTGTGACATTAAATACAAGATGTTTATATGTTACTGTCAGAATTAAAAACCGGTGATAGCGCCGTCATTACCAAGGTAAAAGGCTACGGGGCTTTTCGTAAGCGCTTGAATGAAATGGGCTTTGTGAGAGGAAAAGTGGTGAAAGCAGTAAAAAATGCCCCATTAAATGATCCGATTGAATATGCTATTATGGGCTATGAAATCTCTTTGAGGCGACAGGAAGCCGCATTTATAGAGATCGTTTCTTTGGAAGAGGCCAGCAATATAGTCGGGATTTCGGGGAGTGCCCGTGACGCGGAAGAAGCTTTCGCTAAACACTGGGAAGGCAGGGACAAACATATACATGTCGCTTTCGTGGGTAATCCGAATGCCGGGAAAACGACCCTGTTCAATTACATGAGCGGTTCGCAGGAACACGTGGGTAATTATGGCGGGGTGACGATCGACGCGAAGAGTGCCACGTTCCGTTTTGACGGGTACGAGTTTAACGTGGTCGATTTGCCGGGAACTTATTCAATTTCAGCTTATTCGAATGAGGAGAAATATGTCCGGGAGTATATCATGAATAACGCTCCCGACGTGGTTATCAATGTGGTAGACTCGTCGAACCTGGAACGTAATCTCTACCTGTCCACGCAATTGATCGACATGGACGTGAAGGGTGTGATCGCCTTGAATATGTACGACGAGCTGGAACGTTCCGGGGCCACTTTCGATTACCAGAAGATGGGAAAGATGATCGGGATGCCGATGGTGCCGACGGTCGGTTCGAAAGGAAAAGGCGTGAAAGAGTTGTTGCGGGAGGTGATCGAGGTGTACGAGGGAAAGAGTGAGGTCGTAAGGCATATTCATATCAATTACGGGAAAGAGATTGAAGATGGTATCGTGGCGATCCGGACGGAATTGAAGGAGGAAAAAGAGCTGATTTGCAATATGTCTCCCCGTTTCTTGTCGTTGATGCTGTTGGAGGGGGACAGGGAGATAACGGATTTTGTTCAGCGAAGCAAGTCGGCCGAGAAGATCATGCCGCTAGTAAAAGAGAATATTTGTCGTGTAGAAGCGACTTTCTCGGAGAGCGTGGAAGCGGTGGTTACCGACACGAAATACGGGTTTATTTCCGGGGCCTTGAAGGAAACTTACAAGGAAAGCCTCGTGAATCGGCGTCGGAAAACAGAATATATTGATGCTATCGTGACTCACAAGTTGTTCGGATTCCCGATATTCTTGTTGTTCCTGTTTACCACGTTTTTTGCCACGTTCAGCCTGGGAAGTTACCCGATGGAATGGATCGAGGCCGGGGTGGGAGCTTTGAGTGAACTGGTGGATGCCCACATGACGGCCGGACCGCTGAAAGATTTGTTGATAGACGGTATCATTGGCGGTGTCGGTAGCGTGATCGTGTTTTTACCGAATATATTGATCCTGTTCCTGTTTATCTCGTTCATGGAGGACACGGGATATATGGCGAGGGCGGCGTTTATCATGGATAAATTGATGCATAAACTCGGGTTACACGGGAAAAGTTTTATCCCGATGATCATGGGATTCGGGTGTAATGTCCCGGCGATCATGTCTACCCGGATGCTGGAGAACCGGAGCGATCGGATATTGACGATTCTGATCAATCCGTTCATGTCTTGTAGTGCCCGTCTCCCGGTATATATTCTTCTGGTTGGGGCGTTTTTTAGCGAGTACGCGGCCTTGGTGCTGTTTGGAATATATCTGGTCGGGATTCTGGCGGCCATCGTGATGGCGAAGTTGTTTAAACGGGTGCTTTTCCACAAGCAAGAGGTGCCTTTCGTGATGGAGTTACCCCCTTATCGTATGCCTACTTTCCGGACGACAATCCGTCACATGTGGAGCAAGGGAGAACAGTACCTGAAGAAGATGGGAGGGATTATCATGTTTGCTTCCATACTGATCTGGGCGTTAGGATATTTCCCGGTAGACAAGGAGTTGGAGGCAAAATATACCGCGCGCAAGGCGGAGGTGACCACGGCTTACGAGGCTACCATAGCTTCCGGGATTGGTAATACGGAGGTTTTGAAGACAGAACAGGAGGCTAAATTAGAAAGTCTACACCGGCAGGAGGTGAGCGAGCGGCAGGAAAATTCATATATCAGTCGTCTTGGTCGGGTCATGGAACCCGTTTGGTCTCCTTTGGGACTGGATTGGAAGGCCGGGGTGAGTTTATTGACCGGGGTGGCGGCCAAGGAGGTTGTGGTGAGTACAATGGCAGTTCTTTATCAGGGTGAAGAGGGAATGGAAGAAGATGATACGTCGACATTGCAGGCTCGGTTGAAGGAGCATGGTTTCACGCCTGTCGTTGCCATAATATTTATTGTTTTCGTGTTGCTTTATTCTCCTTGCTTTGCGGCTCTGATTGCTATAGGGAAAGAGATTGGCATGAAGTGGGCGTTCTTCGTGATGGGTTACACGACGGTACTAGCTTGGGTGGTTTGTTTCGTGTTGAAACAAATACTTGACCTGATCGTTTAGATAATTGAAAATGACAAAAGAGATTCGAAGATGCTGTGATTGCCGATTTAATGATTCTGTGATTATTAAAAACGTTGGCTTTGTGCGGATGGAATCACCTAATCTGAAATCATTAAATCACAGAATTAATTTAAATCGAAAATTGAAATGGATATACAATTGATATTGACATATTTGATCGTGGCAGTGGCCCTCGTTTTCGCGGGAAAAGGGGTTTATCGTTTGTTTAAATCCGCCAAGCGGGGAGGAGGGTGTAATTGCAATTGTGGTTGTGGTGAGAAAAAGAATAGACATAAAAAAAGCTGCTTCTAAAAGCAGCTTTTTTATATTAATGCTTGTGTCTGCGCTCGTCAGATACACTTAATTTTTTTCTTCCTTTAGCTCTTCTTCTAGCTAGAACTGCTCTACCATTAGCGGTAGACATTCTTTCTCTGAAACCATGTTTGTTTCTTCTTTTTCTGTTGTGGGGTTGAAATGTACGTTTCATTGCGATATTATCTTATGTTATTATTTTCTCACTTCGGACTGCAAAAGTAGGGATTTTTTTGATTGTGCCAAAGAATTTTGGAAAATAATCTTATCCGGCCTAACAAAGTTTCCATGTTCTCGTATACTTCCGTGAGCTTGAATGAAAAAAAGGCTCTAATATTTGTTTTATTGAAATAGATGATTAACTTTAAGCCAATTATACTAAGAGACCTATGAGACAGTTAAAAATCAGCAAACAAATCACTGGCAGGGATTCTTTCTCGATAGAGAAATACTTGCAGGAGATTGGGAAAATCGACGTGTTGTCGCCGGATGAGGAGGTTGCTTTAGCCAAGAAAATCCGAGCGGGCGATCAGGCGGCGCGGGAGCTGTTGGTAAAGAGTAACCTGCGTTTCGTGGTTTCCGTGGCCAAGCAATACCAGAATAACGGTTTAACTTTGGGTGACTTGATTAACGAGGGCAATCTGGGATTAATAAAAGCTGCCGAATGTTTTGACGAAACGAAAGGATTCAAGTTTATTTCTTATGCCGTATGGTGGATCCGACAATCGATTTTGCAGGCAATCGCCGAGAATTCGCGTTTAGTTCGCCTACCGTTGAATAAGATCAGCAGTATTAATAAAGTAAATAAGTTTTTCTTCCGCTTGGAACAGGAGTTTCAGCGCGAACCCACGGCAGAAGAGATCGCGCAGAAAATGGATATTCCCGAAAAGGAAGTCAAGGATAGCATGCGTATATCAAATCGTCCGTTATCCATGGATGCTCCTTTGACGACAGACGAGGATTCATCCAGCCTGTACGACGTGATGATCACGGGGGATAATGCCATACCGGATGCCGAACGGGAAATGAATGCCGATTCGTTGCGAACGGAAATCGACCGTTATCTGACGATTCTGGATGAACGGGATGCTTTGATATTGCGAATGTATTATGGACTGGGCGGTTATACTGCGATGTCGTTGGAAGAGATTGGAGATCGGGTCGGGTTAACGAGTGAACGGGTGCGCCAGATAAAATCAAAGGCCATCAGGAAACTGAAGAATTCGTGCCGTAGTAAACGGTTGAAGACTTATCTATAAACAGGAATATTCCATTCCTGTCGGTTGCTAGTTACAAGTTATAGAGAAACGATAACTTGACATTCGTTCTGTTTGTCTTAATTCTTTAATATTTTCAAGAACCTGTGTTTGATATACTTACAGTTTGCAACTAAAATACGTCTTTAAAGTTCATTTTTTCAACTTAATTACTATATTTGTTTCCCGTTTTTAAGGGGGTGTTTTGACGATCGAAAACGTTTGAGTGATGGATTCGATTAATCACAAACACTTGTTCTCAAGAGAGTTGGGTTAGAGGGGGAAAATATTTATTTTGAACATATAATAAAGGAAAACCTTATGGGAAATTATGAATTGAACAAAAATCTGGCACAAATGCTAAAAGGTGGGGTTATCATGGATGTAACCAATGTTGAACAGGCAAAGATTGCCGAAGCTGCCGGAGCATGTGCTGTTATGGCCTTGGAGAGAGTGCCATCGGATATCCGTAAAGATGGTGGAGTTGCTAGAATGTCTGATCCGCAGATGATTAAGGCTATTAAGAATGCCGTGTCTATTCCTGTAATGGCAAAAGTGAGAATCGGTCACTTTGTTGAAGCTCAAATTTTGGAAGCTATTGGTATTGATTATATCGACGAGAGTGAAGTGTTGACTCCCGCTGATGACTTGTATCATGTTGATAAGACAGCGTTTAAAGTGCCGTTCGTGTGCGGATGCCGTAACTTGGGTGAAGCGTTAAGACGTATTGGCGAGGGGGCTTCCATGATTCGTACCAAAGGTGAAGCCGGAACCGGGAACGTGGTTGAGGCTGTAAGACACATGCGTCAGTTGAACAATGATATTCATCAAGTGCAAGCCGCTCCGGTTGAAGCATTGATGACGCTTGCTAAAGAGATGGGCGCTCCTTTTGATTTGGTAAAATACGTGCATGAAAACGGTAAATTGCCCGTGGTGAATTTCGCTGCCGGTGGTATCGCTACTCCGGCTGATGCTGCTTTGATGATGCAGTTGGGTTGCGAGGGTGTATTTGTTGGTTCCGGTATCTTCAAGTCAGGTGATCCTGCCAAGAGAGCGAGAGCTATCGTTTTAGCAACTACTTATTACAATGATCCGGTTAAATTGGCCGAGTTATCCGAGAACTTGGGAGAACCGATGTCCGGATTGGAGATCAGTAAATTGGAGAATAAATACGCCGAAAGAGGCTGGTAATAAATAGTTTATAACGTTCATAAGGTTTGTAAAGTTTATAAAGTAATGGACCTTGCGGATGCCTTGATCGCGATAGTTCTACTGTCGATGAATCTTATCCGGGAGGACACAGACCTTATGAACTTTATAGGCCTTATGATTTTTATAAATTTATTTAGATGAAGAAGATTGGAATTTTAGGATTTCAAGGTGCGATAATCGAGCACGAACGCCAGATCAAGGCGATAGGGCATGAACCCGTGATCGTGAAGTACCCGGAACAATTGGAGGAGATTGACGCGATTATTTTGCCGGGAGGAGAGAGTACGACGATGGGGAAAATTCTTAATCGGACGGGATTAATGGAGCCTTTGCGAGGAAAGATTCTTGGCGGGTTGCCGGTATGGGGAACTTGTGCGGGAATGATTTTATTGGCAAAGGAATTGGTGAATGATACGGTTACTCATTTAGGGGTAATGGATATCGCTGTCCGGCGTAATGCTTACGGTAGCCAGATCGACAGTTTCGCCACGAAACAGGTGATCCCGGCAGTAAGTTCAAATGAAATAGAGTTGGTATTTATTCGCGCTCCCTACATAACCAGAGTGGATGAAGGAGTGGAAGTCTTGTGTGAAGTTGACGGTCATATCGTTGCCGCACAAGAAAAAAATATGCTGGTGACTTCTTTTCACCCGGAACTTACGGATAATACGGAGTTCTTGAAATATTTCGTATCCAAGATATAAAAAGAGACTGTCTGAAAAGTCAATTTACGTAGAACTACCACCCCTAGCCCCTTCTTACACGGGAGGGAAAACCGCTTGGTAATCAACTCTCCCCCTGTGTAAGGGGGTGCCGGAGGGGGTAGTGAACAGACTTTTCAGACAGCTTCTTTTTATATTATAAATTGTCATTCAACTCTTCTATACTTAGCGTTGCCGTTCCAATTTTCTTGACGACAACCCCGGCGGCCACGTTGGCGATGCGTATGGCGTTCGTGATTTCCTGGCCTGAGGTCAGGGCTAATGAAAGGGCGGCAACGACCGTGTCTCCCGCACCGCTTACATCAAATACTTCCTGTGAATGTGTCGGGATGTGCAGGATTTCCTGATTGGAAATCAAGCTCATGCCTTTCTCGCTTCGAGTCACGAGAAGGGCTGATAAACCGTAACAATGAATGATTTCTAAAGCGACTTCCTCGATTTCCCGGTCTTCATTTTTCACGGGATGCCCGATGATATCGCCCAATTCTTTCACGTTCGGAGTGATCAGATCGGCCCCGGCGTATTTCTTCCAGTTTTGTCCTTTTGGATCCACGATAACCCGTGTCCCGTGTCCTTTGGCCGTTTGGATGAGGAAGGTGCAAAGCTTTTCCGAGATCATTCCTTTCCCGTAGTCGGAAATGACGAGGGTAGGAGAGTCTTGAATAAGTTCTGCAAGGTGAGTTTGAAAGTCTTCCCTTGTTTTGTCGGGGAGTTCCAGGTGTTGTTCGTAATCAATCCGGACAATCTGCTGCCTTCCCCCGATGACTCTGGCTTTCGTGATCGTGGGCTGTTCCGTCTTGACAAAATCGGTTTTTATGCCTTTCCGGTGAGCCATGCGTTCGATTTCTTTCCCGAAGAAGTCATGCCCGATAGCCCCGCATAACGTGGCTTGTCCTCCAAGGCTTGTGATGTTGTTGGCCACGTTTGAAGCCCCTCCCAGGCGGGATTCTTCCGTCACGATGTTCACGATCGGCACGGGAGCTTCCGGGGAAATACGTTCTACCTTCCCGAAGTAATACTTGTCAAGCATCACATCCCCGACGATCAATATCTTACAATCGTTGAAATTTAGTTTCATCTTCAAATTTTAGATTTTAGATTTTAGATTGAGTGATCCGATTAATTCTGTGATTTAGTGATTTCCGATTAGGTGATTCCAACCGCACGATTCTCTCGTTCTTTTTTAATAATCACCAAATCATTGAATCGGCAATCACCGAATCTTTTCATTCTAAATTCTAAATTTTAAATTCTACATTACCTTCTCATTCTTCTCCCCCGAACATCATCAGGTAGGCTTTAATGAACTCGTTGATTTCTCCGTCCATGACAGCTTGTACATTAGATGTTTGGTAGTTGGTACGATGATCTTTTACCCGGCGGTCGTCAAACACGTAACTACGGATTTGTGATCCCCATTCGATCTTCTTTTTCGTGCCTTCCACTTTATCCCGTTCCTCTTGTCGTTTCTGCAATTCCAGTTCGTATAACTGGGCTTTCAGAAGACGCATGGCGTTTTCACGGTTCTGTAACTGGGAACGTGATTCCGTGTTTTCGATCATGATACCTGTGGGAGCATGTCGCAATCGAACTCCGGTTTCCACCTTGTTCACGTTCTGGCCTCCGGCTCCTCCGCTTCGGAAAGTGTCCCAACTGATGTCGGCTGCGTTAATCGTGATCTCGATGGTGTCATCCACGGCGGGATAAACAAACACGGAGGCAAACGAGGTCATTCGTTTGTTGGCGGCATTGTACGGGGATAGGCGTACCAAACGGTGAACTCCGTTTTCCGATTTCAGGTAACCGTAAGCGTAATCCCCCTCGAATTCAAGGGTAGCCGATTTGATTCCGGCTTCCTCGCCTTCCTGGTAATCCACGTGTTTCACCTTGTAACCGTTCAGTTCTCCCCAGCGGATGTACATCCGGTAGAGCATACTGGCCCAATCCATACTTTCCGTACCACCGGCCCCGGAATTGATCTTCATGATTGCCCCGAAGTGGTCTTCTTCCCGGCGTAGCATGTTGCGCATTTCAATATCTTCCAACACCCGGACGGTCTCCTTGTATTGCTCGTCAACCTCTTCCTCGGTAGCTTCACCTTCTTTGGCGAAATCGAAAAGCACTTGCAGGTCTTCCACGGCGGAAGTTACTTGCTCGTATCCTTCTATCCATGATTTTAATTCCCGGACTTTCTTCATCAGGACTTCCGCTTCCTTCGGTTTTTCCCACAGATCCGGATTTTGTGTTCTTAATTCTTCTTCAGCGAGTTGTACCTTTTTCCCGTCGATGTCAAAGATACCTCCTCAATGCTTCACCTCGCTCTGCCAATTCTTTGATATGGTCTATTGTGATCATTGTGTGTTAAGTTTATAAATGAAATTCGTCCCTTCATACGAAGGGACGAATGATTTGTATACATTATTTCAATCGTTATTACTCTTTATCGGGAAGTTTTTATTTACCCTATTACTCGTAACAGGACGTCCGCTCAACGTGTTCTCGATCATGTCCTGAAGTTCTTGGGCAAACGCATTTTCACCGTTTCTTCTTGCCATGTCAACGAGCATTTGCAAGGCTTGAACGCTTCTTCTCTCGTCATTTTCCAGGGCTTTCTTGCGATTGGGTGAAAGTGATCCGATGTATCTCAGCGTTTGTGCATTGTCAAGAGCCAAGGCCCATGCCAGATCATTTCCTTTCTCTTTTTCACCTGCCGCATAATATATCGAGATATAGTTCAGCAAGAAAAAGTCAGCCGGAACCTGATACAAAGGAATTTCTTCCAGTGATTTATCCAGAACTCTGACGGCTTCCTGAATCTTGGATGAATCCGTGATCTCGTTTATGATAGAATCGCTGGTGATGTGCGTTTCCGTCATGGCTTCCTGCATGAGTTGTTCGGCCAGACGTAAGAACGTGTTCCGATATTTCATCACGGCAATGGTGTTGTCGTGGAAATGGTCGATGTTCACTTTCGGGTCTTTGATATTTCCCCAAACGAATTTATTCATCAGTTTGTCATACAATATTTTTGTATTAATCCGGCCGAAGTCGTAATAAGCGTTCGTACTTTCCGATTTGATCGGAACTACCCGGTATCCGGCTCCTTCCAGTTGGAAATACTTCTCGAAGCCCATGTAACTGTCTTGTCCCATGCCGACACCGAAGTAAACGGGGCGTTCCCAGTTGTTGGTAGCCAGAATGTCGAGAACCATCAATTGAGATTTGTTCAACGTGTTACCCTTTAGTTGGATTTCCACCCGGTCAACAATCAGGGCAGAATCTTCCGGTTGAACCGTTCCGTTAGCCAGTACTTTTTCTTTATCCACGGGGATATAGAGGCTTCTGGTAGGGATATAATCGACCGCACCACCCTGGTAACGGTGTGATTTGGTTTCCGATGCATCGCTGGCAACAAATTCCATAACTTCTTTCATGCTGAATGGTTTTTGAAGCCGGTCTTCTATGGATACGAAATCCCGAACTCCCGCGTGGTATTGGTCTTTCGTGAAAGAAATAGGTACCCCGTCGCTTTCATAAGCCTTTCGTTTCATCTGGTCGATGTACCAATCTCCGGCGAGCAAACTTAAGTTCACGATACGCACGTCCCGACGGAATCCTTCCACTTCTTGGGCATACCAGAGCGGGAATGTATCGTTGTCCCCGTAGGTGAACAAGATCGCATTCGGGGCACAAGTACTCAGGTAGTTTTTCGCGTGTGCGATTGTTGCGTAACGCCCGCTACGATCGTGATCGTCCCAGTTTTGTGCTGCCATGTTCACGGGAACGGCAAGTAGGCAGACAGCGGTCACGGCAATGGCTGCATTGCGTGAATCCATCCTCTTTTGGAGTAGATCCCACAGGTATAGAACCCCGAATCCTATCCAGATGGCAAAGGCATAGAACGATCCGGCATACGCGTAGTCTCGTTCACGCGGTTGATACGGGTATTGATTCAGGTAAAGCACGATGGCAATACCCGTGAAGAAGAAGAGCAGCATGACTACCCAGAAATCTTTCTTTCCTTGTTTCCCTCGCTGGTACTGGTAGAACATTCCTAGCAGCCCGAGGATAAAAGGCAGCATGTAGTATTTATTGTTTGCCTTGTCATGTTTCAAGGTGTCCGGCATCAAGCTTTGGTCTCCCACGAGAATATTGTCGACAAAAGGAATACCCGTGATCCAGTTCCCGTAGCGGAAATCACCGTGGCCCTGAATGTCATTCTGCCGTCCGGAGAAGTTCCACATGAAGTATCTGAAGTACATGTGACCGAGTTGGTAGCGGAACATGAAACTGAGGTTTTGTCCGAAACTTGGCTTTTGCACGGGTTGCCCGTCAATCATGTACACGGGACCTTTGGGTTGTCCGACCCATTCCATGTATACCTGCGGGTCGCGGGCCTGGCTGTACATACGTGGTAAAACGGTACAGAAACGGGGATCGTATTTCACGTCTTTTTTGTAATCCACGATATCATATTTCCCAGTCTTCTCGTTTTGATAGTAAATCGGGCCTGCATCTTCTACCCCGATCACGGGTGCATTATAATAAGGTCCGTAAACCAGCGGTTCCTGCCCGTATTGATCACGACTGATGTAAGAAAGCAGTGCGAACACGTTGTCCGGGCTGTTCTCGTCGATCGGGGGATTGCTCACGGAACGGATTACTACCATGGCATAACAAGAGTACCCGATGATCATAACCACAAAACAGGTCAGGATCGTATTTACTATCGTGTGATTGTGTTTCAAAGTGTAACGGATACCGTATGTCAATCCGGCGATTAACAGAAGGGCGTAAACAATGACTCCCGAATTGAAGGGTAAGCCAAAACTGTTCACGAACATGAGTTCAAACCAGCCCGCCACGATAATAACGCCCGGGATAATTCCCCACATGATAACTCCCAGTATGACGATCGAGAGGGCCGCCGATTTGATAATACCCCATTTCGAGGTCTCGTATTTCTTGAAATAATATATGAACACGATAGCGGGAATAACCAGTAAGTTCAACAAGTGAACTCCGATCGAAAGCCCGATCATGTACGCGATGAAAACTAACCAACGGTTGGCATAAGGTTGGAATGCAACATTTTCCCACTTCAAGATCGCCCAGAACACGACTGCCGTGAACAGGGACGACATGGCGTAAACCTCGCCTTCAACGGCCGAGAACCAGAACGTGTCTGTAAACGTGTAAGTTAATGCCCCGATAAGTCCCGCACCCATGATAGCGCATAATTGTCCCATGGAACATTCACCGTCTTCTTTTATCACGATCTTTTTTGCCAGATGAGTGATTGTCCAGAACAGGAACAGGATCGTGAAGCCCGAACATAGTGCCGACATGATGTTGATCATGTAGGATTGTGTTTCAGGACTTGGGGCGAATATCGCGAATAACCGCGAGACGATCATGAATAGAGGCGCTCCGGGAGGGTGTCCTACTTGCAGTCCGACTGAGGTCGTGATAAACTCCCCACAGTCCCACAGGCTGGCTGTTGGTTCAACTGTAAGAATGTAAGTAATACTGGCCACCACGAACGCCACCCATCCGGTGACATTATTGATCAACCTGTAACTTAATGTTGGGTGATTTTTAATGTTGCACATGCTTCTCCTTAGTTTGAATTTATATTTCTTATTAATACTCAAGGGTCTAGTTAAAATGTCATGTTTCGACAGCACGAAAATAGCAATTTTCTTTTAATTTTTCTGCATTTTGTTTTGGTGAAATAAAAAAATGCTCTACATTTGCAGCGTCAAAATAACAATAGCGTTGTTGTAGCGACATGAAGATTGTCCCATTGTGTAATGGTAGCACAGCAGATTTTGGTTCTGTCAGTCAAGGTTCGAATCCTTGTGGGACAACAAACAGAAGAGGGGCCTTGCAGCGGGGAAGTTGCAAGGTTTTTTCTTCAAAGTTCATTGAATGTATGCCCAGGTGGTGGAATCGGTAGACACGCTAGTTTCAGGGACTAGTGGCCGTACGGCTGTGCAAGTTCGAGTCTTGTTCTGGGTACAAATTATGAAACAGTATAGTTGAAACCGTTGCAATGCAGCGGTTTTTTTGGTTTTCATGAAACGGTTTTCCCTTGTTTATTTCATTAAAAAGTCCAACATTTGTTCCAACGTTTGTTCCAACACATTTTTCTATGCTAGAAGTTAGTTTTTCATTAGATAATCCGAAACGAGAAGTTTCAACAATTAGAGCATTTATTGGCTCACGTGAAAAATTAGGTGGACC
>NZ_QUHC01000008.1 GCF_003479425.1 Odoribacter sp. AF15-53
ATGGAGAAAGGCATGGAGGAAGGTATGGAAAAAGGTATGGAAAAAGGAAAAGCGGAAGAAAAACAGCAAATTGCCCGAAACATGAAATCATTTGGCCTGGCTCCGGAGGCTATCGCTAAAATGACCGGACTCTCTCTCGAAGAGATCAATAGGTTATAATTTCCTCAATACCAAGGCTTACATCTCTTCGTTATCTCTCCGTTATCTTTTCGTTATCCCTTCGTTCCTATGTAGGGAAGTTTATCCTTACTATAACGAAAACATAACGAAGAGATGTAAGCCTTAGTATTGATTTAATACATCTTACAACAGGCATATCATTAAAGGTTTTCGAACCACACCTGAAAATATCATATCTACTTCTTTGGGCTTTCTGTTACTCTAGCTCCCATCTTCATTCTATCTAGCTTCTATCTATTTTCTATCAACATAGAATCGAGACAAAATAAACGAAGATGAAAATCAAGATGGAGTACATATTAAATATATTCCATCTTCCTTTAAGCATCAAAATATTTTCCTTGACACGCTTTTACTAAAATTCACTAGAAGACAAAACATACCCTTCCCCGAAAGTATTTGAGAGAAACAAGGAAGTATCCGGTTCCAATATTTTCTTCAATTTAATAATACCTTTTCTTAGCGCATTTCCTTTCTCTTTATACTCGAAATTTCCCCACAATCCACGGATCAGATACTCATACCCCGCCACCTCATGCATTTTAACACAAAGCAAATGCAATAGACGAGCATCCATCGTTTTCAGAAGTATCATTTGCCCGTCCATCGTCAACAGACCAGCGACAGCATTAAACTTTGTCATCTCCGATAAGAAATAAACCTGATGATTGCCATCATCCCGTACAACCCGACGGTAGACGTTGTTCAGTTTTGCTATTAAAAATTCCACGGGAACTCCCTTCCGGATACAATCATCTGCTCCCAATTTTATCGCCTCCAATTCCTTCGCAACATCCATGTGCGAACTGTAAAAAATGATAGGAACTCGCTCGTTTATTTTCCTGACGCATTCCACGAGCTCTAACCCGTCTTTTCCGGGAATCTCCAAGTCTACCAATAATAAATCCGGAGGATTATAGCGAAAGACATCCCACGCTCTCACCCCATCATAAACGACCCGAACCTGAAATTCATGTTCTTCCAACGAATCCTTCACCATTCTGGCAGTTCGTTCGTCATCTTCCGCGTACAAAATATCCACTTTCTTTCCCATTGTTCACAAGGTAAAATAATAATAAACTCGGTTCCTTCATTTACAACACTATTAACACTCACGTTCCCGTGATGAGCTTTCACGGCAGAATGCACGAAAGACAATCCGATGCCAAACCCTTTCCTCGAACGATCTTCCCGCACGGAAGGATCACGATAATAAATCTCGAAAATATGTTTTAATCCCTTAGGTGAAATCCCCAGCCCGTTATCCTTCACCCGGATCTCAACCCATTTTCCCCGTTCCTGACAAGTTATGTCTATCGTTACACTCTCTCCCGAATACTTTATTGCATTCCCGATCAGGTTCTCGAAAACCACGGGTAAATAAACCGGATCGGCCGATATCTCCGGATTCTTCATATCGCAACAGATATTAATTTTCACGTGTTTACCCAACGGAACTTGTACGAAATTCAACACGGACAACTTCTCGAACATTTCTTTCAAATGAATCATTCGAGGGTAAATCTCAATTCTGTGAAAAATATCCGATAGAGTTAACAAACGGGTAATCGCATTACCCATATCGTCTTGTCTCTCACCTACACCCTCTAGTAATTGCCGGTGCTTTTCCTTCATCATCCCCCCGCACTCCTTGTAAATAATACCTCGGGCCACGCTCATGTAGTCCAAGGGAGATCGTAAATTATGCATGACCGTGTTCAGGAAAAGATGTTGCCCGATTGTACGCTTTTTATCCCGGCTAATTTTACGTGTCAAAATCACGATACATACAACCAACAAAATCAAGAAGATAAACAAAATGCTAAAAGAAGCTTTCGATCGCTTCCAAAACAGGTGCAGCGGAAACATAAACTCCATTTTTAGCACATGTTTTTCTGAAAAGCCCAATTTAACCGAGTCAGCTTCAATCGTTAACCAAGAATATATATGCCCTACTTCAAAACGGTCGATTCCGTTTCCAAGACTATCTGACAAATAAATCACGGCAGGAAAGCTCTTTTCTTCTATTTTCATCTTTTGCCGAAGCATGGTATACAATTTATCCAACGACCAAAGTGCCGTGTCACGAATATCATACAGCGCCCGAAGTTCGGCCTCGGCTAAATCTTCCTCTCCTTGAATCGAACACTTCTTGATCTTCCCCCCTTTTGCAACCGTCAAACAATGTATTGCACGATCAATCGACACCGCCGTTGGTTTCTGTGCGGATAATAAATTCAATTCGTTTATGACACGAGTAACTTTATGATTCACTCTCGAAATAAACTTATCATTTTGGAATTGATACAACTTCACGATTGAAACGACTTGCCAGGCAAGCACTCCAAGAATTGCGATCACCGCAACAATCCAGTTAATTCCAATGCGTTTCTTCATATACAGGGGAATTACTATAACATATTTATCATATTAAACAAACTAAAACACGTGAAAAATAGAACAATTTTGCCACAACTGAGCCTATTATTCGACTATTTATTATCATACATTTACAAAAGTAACAAATACTAATTGAAATAAAAGAAAAAACGAGAATCTATTCCAACTTTAGTAGGTAATCTTATTTTTTCAAGAAAGAGAGGTGAAAACAAGAGAAAATCAGACATTTGAAGAAAAAACCGTAATCTTCACACGAATAACTCATTTGTGTTTCTATACCGGAATCAATATTTAATCAACAAAATCTAAAATTTATGAGAAAAATTACATTTTTTGCAGCTCTATTTATCAGCATCCTATTCGCTGCATGTCAAAACTCGGACCTAGAACTTGCACAAGTAGAAAACTTAACAAATGGGGAGCAAGTTACCCCGTTAAGAGAAACCTTCGATTTCACCTACAAAGGGGAATCTTATTCTTCACCTTTCTATATGGAGAACGACACGCTGATGATTCTTGAAGATGAAAAAGTTGCAGCCGTTTATGATAGAATTCAAGAGTTGCCGGAGCTAGCAACTTATGTTGCTCCCAATGGAGATATTGAATATTACGATTCTTATGAAGAACTGGAGATAAATAAACAATCTAAAGGACTTAAAAATAAGAATGCAATTTCCAGATCATTTGGCTATTCATACGAAATCTACATATACGAACATGCAGACTACAACACTCAACGCCAAGGAAGAAAAGTATTACTTAATTCTCCTGTTGCAATCCCACACCTTAAAGCTTATGCCATGGATGACATGATATCATCATTTACAGCAGGTGCTCGCAATCTGATATATTCTGCTAGGGGCGGAATAACATTTTTCAGAAATCCTGATTATAAAGCCCAATCTATAACATTTACAATTAATGGCATCATCAGTGAGGAATCTGGTTATCGCTATTATTGCAAAGTTAGGAATTTTCATGATTATAAGGTAAAAAAAGGAATTAATTGGAACGATCGAATTTCATCTATAAAAACCTTTGAATAATAAAATATATAAAAGCTCAATCGAAACAACCGAGTTTCATCTCTCAAAGTTCATTATTAATTAGCTTTTAAATAAACTTGTCACGCAAAAGTCAATGAATCCATTCTGGAATTGTTGACTTTTGTTTTCTAATAATAATCATAGATTCCAGCAGCATGAACTATCCTTCAAAAATAGTCAGAGGGAAGAAAACAAGAAGATAGGATGTTCTATTTCCATCGAAAATACGCAAGAATTTCATCACAACAATATCCCCTCATCATATATTTAAGACTCGACGATCTCTATTCAATTATTTTTCGGGTATAGAAATAGCATCCCACTACCATATAACAACAAGATAAGATAATTAAAGAAGGATGAAGTATCATAAACCTTAGATCAACTTTTGGATTATACTTGATAGTCTCTTATCATGTAAAAATTCAGATAAATAATCAACAAATAAAACTGGAATAATCCTATCCCCCGAGTATTCATCTAAAAGCTCCGGGAAGAGTGATTTTTTCCTCTCTGTTACTTCTATCTCCTAGCCGAAATCATATCCAAAAGATCGAATGACTTAAGACTTCCTATATTTTCATTTACAGTGGAGGAATGTAGTACTCTGTCACTTCAAAATATTCTAAGAAAATCACATCATAATCCATTCACAGAATCGAACTATTTCATTTATTTCTCTACGGCTACAAATCAATCCCAAAAAAAGAGGAGTCGGTAAGACTCCTCCTATATTTCATAGAAACTCTTTATATAAGAATTAATAGTCGTTTCTACGCGTTTCTTTCACATCCGGAATAAACTTCCAAGTAGAATTAGAAAAATATCTTACTGAAGAACTAGAAGAAGCATCTATAGGATCAGGGCTAACTCCTCCCGTAGTATAATATCCGTAACCATCAGCAACAAAAGAAACAGCCCCACAAACAGTACCTGCGGATGGAGCTAAATCCTCCATCTGATGCCATTGGTCTTTTTTGTGATTATATTTCCATACTGTTTGGATAGCAGTTCCCCCATACCCGGTTGCAATATAAGCATAGTAATCAGCATCTTTCCCTTTATTAGAAACAAAAGAAACAGCAAAAGCTCTTGGGATTCGACCATAATCCTTATCCTGTTTCACTCCAGGCTTATCAGTTAGAGCTTGCATTTCCTCCCAAGCAACCTTACCTCCACCAAGTGGGGTACACTTTATATTATCGTAGGCATATCCAGACCCCTTTGCTCCCAAACATACATAAGCAGCACCACCAACAACAAAAGCTGATGCACCATATTTTTGATCTCCTTTAAATCCTAAATCTCCTGACCAAGAATCATTTTCAGGATCATAGCAGTAAAAATCTTTAAAAAGTAATGCCTTATCAGCACGCCCTGTTCCCACGTATCCATAATTATCTAATGTGAAAGCGACTGCATCTCGACGAGCTTCACCAGGGAAATCGGCTACTTTTTCCCAAGTTTCAGTTTCAGGATCAAAGCGATAAAAATCATCCAAATACTCCTTAGGACGATTACCTTCCGTTGTATTCATTGAAGAGATATAACCTAATCCTACATAAGCATAGGTCTTCCCTCCCTTTTGTGCAACAAATGCAACTGCACCATGACGCCCTTTACCTGGGAAGTTATCAGGAACATCACTCCAAGTACCTTCTTTTAAATTATACTTTTTAAAGTCCTTATATTCAGCTAAATCGACTCCAAACCCCAATCCTACGTAAGCGTAATCACCTATCGTAAACGATACCGCCTGATTTCGCAATCTACCACTAAATTCAGGAGCTTTTGCCCAGTCACCCAAATGATCATCATCATCACAAGCGACAAAAGCAAACCCTAAAATGGCTAGTACTAATAAACTAAATGTTCTCATACTTTTTCCTACTTGATTATTTTATATTTGCAATATTCTAATAATGCTTTTTCTGATTCGAAAGGCAAAACTACATATTTTATTATGAAATCCAACAAAACAATGACAGAAATGTCACGCATTCTTTTTTTTTAACCTCTCATTAGATAAAATACAAGTCCAAATATCGATTTTTTAGAAAATAGTTATACCTTCGCATCTTGTTATAAAACAAAATCAAGAAACATGAGAGTATTCTTTATCGCTATTTTTTTGTTATCATTATATGCGTGTGACAATGATCTTACAACGATTGGAGATAATTTAATTCCCAATGATCGTTATGTAGAAGTTAAACGTTTTATACTGGATGAAACTTCAACAATCAAGTTAGATTCGTTTCCGACGTCCGCCCTGTCATCCACAAGTGCATTCTTGCTTACAATGGGAAATATTCAAGATTATTATACAGGGGAAACCAAAGCAACACCTTATTTTCAAGTAACTCCTACTGGTTTTGCGACAAGTGTTACGTGGGAATCGAACTGTATGTTTGACTCTCTAACGTTAAAGATTCCCAATCCCGTAACACTAGCAGGTGATACAACCAGTTACCAGACTTTTGATTTATATCAATTGGCTGAACACATGGTTTATGACATAGATAACCCCATATTTTGTAATATAGATTCCTTACCGTGGTACAAGAAACTATCGACCCTAACCATCTATCCCCAACAAGATAGTTATACAAGAGAATTGTATTTCAAAATAAATGACACGATCGGTCAAAATTTATTTGATCGTATGCGATCCCGTGACCCTATGTTTGAAGACGGTTACAAATTTATGGACTATCTTAAAGGATTAGCCATTGTTCCGAGAGACGACAATTCATTACTTACATCTCTTACAGCTTCAGGGATAGAACTCAGATGTTATTACCACATCGGTGCAAAAGAAGGATTGTATTTCAGCTTTCCAACATCCTCAGGATCTAGTTATGCCTATACAAATATAAAATATAAACATACAGAATCTGCAAAATTCAAAGCGATCAAAGATGCAACATTCAGAGACTCTATACCTTTCCAAAAAGAAAACATGGCCGTTATAGAGGGAATGAATGGATTCATGTTAAAAATGAAAGTACCATCTATCATAGAGTCTATCAAGTATCAAACAATCGTGAAAGCCGAGATCGAATTGAAGCCGAACACGGATATATGGGAAAATATTCCAGAACCACAACTATTAAGTGTATATGTTGTCAGCAGTGATAACTATGTAAAACAAGTATTGTCAGACTATTCTAACAATACTATATATGGAATTCTTTCTCAAAACATATTAGATCGTGATAGCAAGAAATATACTATTGACCTCACGGATTTTTACATGCAACAAGTGGAAGGACTCCAACCTTTAGATCGAGATATTTATTTATTGATCGGTTTGCCAGGATATATTTATTCTCCATGGAACGGTTATCAAATATTTGCCGGAGATGTCTATAATAAATTCCAACGGGTTATCTTCGAAGAGTTACCAGTATTCAGTATATATTATAGCAATTACAAGTAAACGAATTATTACGTAGGGTCAAAAATGAAACTTATGAGAAAGTTATTAGCATGTATCATTATTTTATTGATAACAATCAGTTCTTTTGGACAAAATAATTCAGGAACTCCCTATTCAAAAGAGGGATTCGGATTATTACCAGACAATTACGGAGCGTTTACGGGTATGGGAGGAGTATCTGCCGCAATGCGGGATAATTACAATATCAACTTTTTAAATCCGGCTTCTTATACGGCATTGGATTCTGTTCGGTTTTATTTTCAAACCGGAGCCACAGGAGAATACGTTGACATCTCGTCAAACAAAACACATTCAACTTATAAAGTTGCCCAAAATGGAGAAGTTACGATGGCTTTTCGCGTATACAAAAAACTATTTATGTCACTAGGTATTCTTCAACGATCCAACCGAGGATTTGACGTATTATATAATAACAATGTACGAGGAGATTATTCCATGCGTTACATACAACATATCGAAGGAGAGGGTGGATTGAATGAAGTATATCTGGGATTAGCTTATCAATTAGGTCGACTATCAGTGGGAGTAAATGCTTCTTATTTATTTGGACGAATCGATGATCGACTAACATTAGTCTTACAGCCTGCAACTAGTGGATATTACATGAAGACGCAAACGGTCACCCAGATGGGAAGTGCTCTATTTACCCTAGGCGCCCAATTACCATTCACTATTGGTAAGAAACATGATTTTGTAATCGGTACAAGCTTTAATTTTGGCACGCCATTACATGCAAATCAAACTTTTGTTTCTTACAAAATAAGTAATACAACTTCTACCATGATTCCCGTAGATAATGATGCAACAGAAAATAGTAGTGTATTTTATCCTTTCAGAATAACGACAGGGATCTCTTATCAGTTTAATAAAAAATGGCTCTTTTCAGGAGATTATACATTCCAAAACATGTCTCAATACGAAGAGTTCCATACAAACAAAGAATATCAAAATTATCACAAAGTAGCTCTTGGAGGATTTTTGCAACCTAACGTAAGTGGACGTTACTGGTGGCAAAGAAATAAATATATGGCAGGAACCTATTTCACAAGATCACATCTTAGATTCAATTCGACGGATATTAATACCTATGGAGTGGCCATCGGAACACAAATCCCAATTCGTCTTCAACGTCAGGAATTGATGTTGGGAGTGGCGGTAGATCTTGGAATGAGAGGAACGCACCGGAATAACCAGATTCTGGAAAAATACGCGAAATTAAGAATAAACATTGCCTTTAAAGAGATCTGGTTTATGAAAGCCAAGATTTATTAAAGACATCATATTTCATATTTAGAAAACTAAAACACATGAGAAAACTTTTTTTATCAATCGTTGCAGCAGGTATGACGCTTGCAGCATGTAACGCCCAAAACGGCTACAAGGTAACCGGAACTATCGAGGGTATGCCCGACGGTAAAGCTATTCTTGCCACTTATGACGGCAGCAAACTTGATACGTTGGCAAAATCAAACATTGTTAACGGAGCATTTGAATTTACCGGAAATGTAAGCGAACCTGTTGGTGCCCTTATGTTGGTTGAAGGACAACGTTTCCAACTTCCGATCATGCTGGAAAACGCAAACATAACTGTTAGTGCAAGCCAAAGCGGATTGAATATCACCGGTAGCGAAGGTCAAAAAATATATGACCAGATTTCGGCTCTCAATATGACAATTCAACAAGAACAACAAAAATTGATGCCGGAATTCCAAGCTGCCAATCAAGCTGGAGATCAAGCAAAAATGCAATCTATTCAAGAAGCATTCCAAAAAGTTGTAGAGGAAGTTCAAGCAAAACAAAATGAATTGCTGAAAGCTAATGCAGACTCTTACGTTGCCGCTTTCGTTATCGTATCCGGCATGGGTCAGATGGAAGTTGAGCAATTGAAAGAACAATACGCTTTACTTGGTGAAAAAGTGAAAGCAAGCGCTCAAGGAAAAGCTATTGCCGCTCAAATCGCTAAATTAGAAAGCACCGCTATCGGTCAAATCGCACCGAATTTCACGATCACTACCCCGGAAGGAGAATCTATCTCTTTGTATGATATCAAGGGTAAAGTGAAATTGATCGATTTCTGGGCTTCATGGTGTGGTCCTTGCCGTGGCGAGAATCCTCATGTAGTGGAAATCTACAAAGAATACCACCCGAAAGGATTGGAAATCTTCGGTGTTTCTTTGGATAACAACAAAGAGGCTTGGGTTAAAGCTATCGCTGATGACGGTTTAGTATGGAAACACGGTTCTGACCTGCAAGGTTGGAAATCAGCTCCCGCGAAATTGTACAGCGTTAGTGGAATTCCTCACACGGTTTTGTTGGACGAGAACAACAAAATCATCGCCAAGAACCTGAGAGGTGAAGAATTAAAACAAAAGATTGCTGAGATTTTGAAATAATTTCACAACAAATAAAAAAGTGCGGCAATCTATACAGTTTGCCGCACTTTTCTTTAGAGAAGACCAACCAACCTGTAACCGACAACATCTAAACTTGTAACCAAAATGTATAAGCTCCTTCTATTACTCGGATTATCGTGTTTTCTCATGGCACCATTTACCGGCAGGGCACAATCCTCATGGGTAGATTCTACACTGAACACCATGAGCCTGGATGAAAAAATCGGGCAATTGATCATGGTGGCCGCTTATAGTAACAAAGACAGTCTTTACGAGAAACAACTGGGTACATCAATAGAAAAATACCATATCGGGGGAATCATTTTTTTCCAAGGCGGCCCGAAAAGTCAGGCCCTGATGACGAACAAGTATCAACAAAAATCCCGAATTCCCCTCATGATCGGCATGGACGCGGAAAACGGGGTTGGCTGGCGCATCAAACCTGCTATGGAATTCCCCAATCAAACCTTGCTAGGAGCAATCCGGGACACGAATCTCATATACCGCCTAGGAGAAGCCATCGGTCAACAATGCAGGGCCTTGGGTATCCACGTGAATTTCGCACCCGTGGCCGATATCAACGTGAATCCTAAAAATCCGGTTATCGGTATCCGATCTTTCGGGGAGAAAAAGGAAGAGGTCGGGAACCGCACGCTTCAATACATGCGAGGACTGCAATCCCAACACGTTATGGCTGTTGCCAAACATTTCCCGGGACACGGGGACACGGACACGGATTCACATTTTGCCTTACCCCTGATACGACATTCCGTGGCACGTATTGATACTGTCGAATTATACCCGTTCAAACAACTCTTCGAAGCCGGAATACCGGGAGTAATGATCGCTCACCTGAATGTTCCCTCGTATGACACGACAAATATACCCGCATCCTTATCAAAACGTATTGTCACCGGCTTATTACGTGAAAAATTGCATTTCGACGGACTTTGTTTCACCGACGCTATGAACATGAAAGGAGTTACCAAGGGAAGGCCTCCGGGAGAAGCTGATGTTGAAGCTCTTGTCGCCGGGAATGACATTCTGTTATTCCCGGAAAATGTAGAGGCCACCGTGAAAAAGATAAAATCAGCCATCCGGAAAGAAATTCTCACGGAAGAAATGATAAACGAAAAATGTAGAAAAGTCCTCGAAGCGAAAGTGAAATACGTGCTCCCGTATTCCACTCTCGTGGATACGGCCCAGCTCACGGAACGCCTGAGTTCTCCCTCGGCAAAAGCATTATTACAAGAAACTTACGCGAAAGCGATCACGTTGGTAAAAAACGATGATCTTCTACTCCCGCTAACCCATTTAGATACTCTACGCATCGCATCCTTGAATTTCGGAGACAGAAAAGCAAAAGAATTCGAAAACATGCTGGAAAAATATGCCCCATGCGCCCATTTCTCCATATCCCCGGAAGCTTCAAAAGAAAAGATGCAAAAATTAGTCAAGGAGCTATCAGATTACAATTGCATTATCCTATACAACAGTGCCGCCCGTAACTCGGCTGCCCGCCAATTCGGGGCAACACTGGAATTGACAAAGCTGGTCAAAGAGCTGAAAGGCAAACACGTCATTTTCTGTCATCCCGCAACTCCTTACGGGATGGATATGTACAGTTATCTCCCGATGGACGCTATCATCGTGAGCTACTCGCATGATATTCCGGCACAACAATGTACCGCACAAGCCATATTCGGGGGAATTACTGTCAATGGTAAACTCCCGGTTAGTATCAATTACTTTTTCCCCGCCGGGACCGGATTATCAACCCCGAAAATCCGTTTGGGATATTCCCAACCTGAAAGTCGCGGGATGGATTCTCAAACATTACTCAAAATTGACAGCATTTGCCAAGCCGCAATCAAGGAAAAAGCGACTCCCGGCTGCCAGGTCCTAGTGGCAAAAGACGGTTACGTTATTTATGATAAGGCGTTCGGATTTAACACGTTCGACAAAAAAAAGAAGAACACGACCGATGACATATACGACATCGCCTCGATCACGAAGATCGCGGCCACTCTCCCTTCCGTTATGATGCTTTATGATCAGCAATATATCACTCTGGACTCGCCGATCGCTCAATATTCATACGCACTCAAAAACACGAACAAGCAAAATCTCACGATCCGGGAGTTACTCCTGCATACGGCCGGATTAAAAGCATCTTTTTCCTATTTTCAGCACGCCATTGACTGGGAAAAGATGCAAGGACGTTTGTTTACCACGAAATACACGAAAACAAATACCCGTAAACTCCGGGACAGGCTCTATCTCAACCCGAATTTCAAGTACCGGGACAGCACCTTCAACTTTTCCGGGGGTGAAAATTATTTGCTGGTTTCACCCCATTTCTATATCCACAAGCATTTTCAGGATTCCATACACGACCTTCTGTTAAATACCGACTTGTTGCCACATAAAAAATACACGTACAGCGACCTCGGATTCGTGTTATTAAAAGATATCGTGGAGGAACAATCTGCCACCCCGCTCGACATTTATTGCCGGAAACATTTCTTTAAAAAGCTGGGGGCTTATAACACGGCTTTCAACGCCCATTTCAATCTCGACATGAACAGGGTAATTCCCGCCAACGAGGATAATATTTTCAGAAAATCCCAACTACACGGCTACGTGCATGACCCCATCGCCGCACTCATGGGAGGAATTTCGGGAAATGCCGGATTATTCACCACGGCCAACGATCTGGCCAAAATCATGAGCGTCTATTTGAACAATGGGACATACGGGGGAGAACGTTTTATCGACTCCGCCACAATCGACCTTTTCACACAAACACAACTCCCCCTTGAACAAAACAGACGAGGACTCGGATTCGACAAACCGGAAACCCTCCCCAATAAATCCGGCCCTACCTGCAAAGAAGCTCCCTGTACCAGCTACGGACACACGGGCTTCACGGGTACCATCGCCTGGAACGACCCGGACAACCAGCTAATTTATATATTCTTATCCAATCGCACTTACCCCAACGAGTTCAACGACAAACTTATCAAAGATAATATCCGTACAAAAATTCAAGAAATAATTTACAGGGCGATGAATAAATGAGTCCATAAAGTCTGTAAAGTCTATAAGGTCTATAAAGTCTATAGACCCCTGCAGGGCGCTTTGTCTACGGCAGCACAAGCTGCCGATTAACACTGTCCGAAGGACACCCGTGACCTTATAGACTTTATGGACCTTATAGACCTTATGGACTAACTTTCATTACGGAAAAAATTCTTTATATTTAGAATGAATTTAAAATAGATAAAGCCGTTTAAAATGACAGAAAAATAGATACTTTTGTTGCCGGAAAAGAATTTAAATAGTTATCAATAAATAGACCTAATTATGAGTAATTTCTTAACATCGTCGATTGGGAAAAAGTTCATTCTGAGTTTATCAGGACTTTTTCTTATTGCGTTTTTGTGCGTCCACTTGGCACTTAATCTACTTTTAATTGTAGATAATAGTGGAGAGTTATTTAACATCGGGGCCCATTTCATGGCTACGAATCCTATCATTAAAATCGTTGAGCCGATTCTTGCCATAGGATTCATTATCCATATTTTGCTGGCTTCTATCCTGACTCTTCAAAACAGAGGTGCACGTCCCATCAAGTACGATCGTCGCAGTCAATCAGGCAATTGCACTTGGTCATCCAGAAACATGTACATCCTGGGAGGTTTGGTTCTGATCTTCTTGTTAGTTCACCTTTGGAACTTCTGGTGGAAAATCAAGTTTGCCGGAGACCCTCTTTTAGCAGAGATTCACGTGGACGGTACGGCCATGGAAAACACCTATGCTTTGGTTGCCGGACTATTTAAATCAAGTATCATCTACTGTTTACTCTACATCTTGGGAGGTATTTTCTTGGGATTACACTTAACTCACGGTTTCTGGTCTGCATTCCAATCTATCGGTTTCTGCAACCAAATCTGGAGAAAGAGACTGGAATGTGTTGCTAAAATCTTCGCATTTATCATCGCGGCAGGATTCAGTATCATCCCGCTTTATTTCATGCTTGGACTGGCAAACTAACAACAATTTTAAATTTATAGATTGTAGATTTTAAATTGCATAAATCAACGATCTAAATTTAAAATTTAAAATTCAAAATCTAAAATTAAAAAGGTTATGACAGAATTAAATGCTAAAATACCAGCAGGCCCGTTAGCCGAGAAGTGGTCGAATCACAAAGCACATATCGGAGTTGTTAGTCCTGCTAATAAAAGAAAACTTGATGTTATCATCGTGGGTACCGGACTTGCCGGAGGATCAGCCGCAGCCAGTTTAGCGGAATTGGGATATAACGTAACCACGTTCTGTTACCAGGATTCTCCCCGTCGTGCGCACTCTATCGCCGCACAAGGAGGTATCAACGCCGCCAAGAACTACACGAACGATAATGACTCTGTATACAGGCTATTTTATGAAACTATTAAAGGTGGTGACTACCGTGCCCGGGAAGCTAACGTTTACCGTTTGGCCGAAGTAAGTAACGCCATTATCGACCAATGTGTCGCTCAAGGTGTTCCGTTTGCCCGCGATTACGGCGGTCTCCTGGATAACCGTTCTTTCGGAGGAGCATTGGTAAGTCGTACGTTCTATGCCCGCGGTCAGACCGGACAACAGTTGTTGTTAGGATGCTACGGGGCAATGAACCGTCAGATTGAAAAGGGAAAAATCAAATCATATACCCGCCACGAAGTGCTAGATGTAGTCATCGTGGATGGTAAAGCAAGAGGCGTTATCGCCCGTAACTTGGTTACCGGAAAGATCGAACGCTTCGGGGCGCATGCCGTTGTGCTGGCTACCGGAGGATACGGAAACGTGTTCTTCTTGTCAACCAACGCTATGGGATGTAACGGAAGTGCCGCTTGGCAAGCATATAAACGCGGAGCCATGTTCGGTAATCCTTGTTTCGTGCAAATCCACCCGACTTGTATCCCGGTACACGGAGACCAACAAAGTAAGTTGACTTTGATGTCCGAGTCATTACGTAATGACGGACGTGTTTGGGTTCCCAAAAAACTTGAGGATGCGAAGAAATTACAGGCAGGTACATTGAACCCCAATGACATCCCGGATGAAGATCGTGACTTCTACTTGGAGCGCCGTTACCCGGCATTCGGAAACTTGGTTCCCCGTGACGTGGCTTCTCGTGCTGCTAAAGAAAGATGCGATGCCGGATTCGGTGTGAACAACACGGGTAAAGCCGTATTCCTGGATTTCAAATACGCTATCGACCGTTTGGGAAGACACACGATCGAAGAACGCTACGGAAACTTGTTCCAGATGTACGAAAAGATCACTGCTGTTGACCCGTACAACAATCCGATGATGATTTACCCGGCTATCCACTACTCTATGGGAGGTCTTTGGGTTGACTACAACTTGATGACCACGATCCCGGGATTGTACGCTATCGGAGAGTGTAACTTCTCTGATCACGGAGCTAACCGCTTGGGTGCTTCCGCCTTGATGCAAGGTTTGGCTGACGGATATTTTATCTTACCGTACACGATCGGAGATTATCTCGCACACGATATTCAAACCCCGAAAATCAAAACCAACACACCGGAGTTCGACGCTGCTGAAAAGAACGTTACCGATCACTTGCGTAGATTGTACGACATCAAAGGAACGAAATCTCCGGATCACTTCCACAAAATGTTGGGACACATCATGTGGGATTATATCGGAATGGCACGTGAGGCCGAGGGCTTGAAGAAAGCTATCAAGATGATCGCCGAGTTGAAAGAAGAATTTTACAAGGATTTGCGCGTGACCGGAGAGTTTACCGCCATGAACAACGAGCTTGAAAAAGCCGGACGTGTGGCTGACTTTATCGATATCGCACACCTGATGGCATTGGATGCCCTTGATCGTAACGAGTCTTGCGGAGGTCACTTCCGCTTGGAATCTGTTACCGAAGAAGGTGAAGCAAAACGTGATGACGAGCATTATCAGTATGTTTCCGTATGGGAATACAAGGGAGACAATAAAGAGCCTGAATTACACAAGGAACCGCTTGTATTTGAAAACATTCAGGTCGCTCAACGTTCTTATAAATAATCTTTAAATGAAAAATCGTTATGGCAGATAAAATATTAAAAGAACTAACCCTAAAGATCTGGCGTCAAAAAGATGCAAAATCAAAAGGTGGGTTTGAGACTTACAAAATTCATGATATTTCAACTGGTAGCTCATTCCTTGAAATGCTCGACATTCTGAATGAACAACTAGTAAGCGAGAACAAAGAACCGGTGGCTTTCGATCACGACTGCCGCGAAGGTATCTGCGGAACCTGTAGTTTATTCATTGACGGACGTGCACACGGGCCGGACGATGATGTAACCACTTGCCAATTACACATGCGTCGTTTCGAAGATGGAGCAACCATCACGATCGAACCGTGGCGTTGTGGTGCCTTCCCCGTAATCAAAGACTTGATCGTGGATCGTGGGGCTTACGAGAAGATTCTTCAAGCCGGTGGATATGTTTCAGTAAACACGGGTGGAGTACCTGACGGTAACGCAATTCCAATCGCTAAACCGGCTGCTGACGAGGCGATGGATGCCGCTGCTTGTATCGGCTGCGGTGCTTGTGCCGCTACTTGTAAGAACTCTTCAGCCATGCTTTTCGTGGCTGCCAAGGTTTCCCAACTGGCTCTTCTTCCGCAAGGAAAAATCGAAGCTGCCCGTCGTGCAAAAGCCATGGTTGCTAAAATGGATGAACTCGGATTCGGTAACTGTACCAACACGGGAGCCTGCGAATCAGAATGTCCCAAAAGTATCTCTATCGAGCACATCGCTCGCTTGAACAGAGAGTTCTTGTTAGCTAAATTGAAAGACTAGTACATTAGCCTTAAATAAAGAAAAGACCGCCCGATCGGGCGGTCTTTTTTGTTTATTCATTTCCTCTTTGTAAATTTGCACAAACAAATTGCTAACCATGAAATTATTCTTTCGCACAATCGGAGAGGGGACACCCCTGATCATACTTCACGGACTATGGGGAGCTTCTGAAAACTGGCTCCCGATCGCTCATATTCTGGAAAACAAATTCCGGGTAATACTGCCCGATGCTCGTAATCACGGGCAATCCCCCCATGACGAGGAGATGAACTACGAGGTCATGAGCAACGATATCATCGAATTGATTGAAGATTTACACCTCCCCGTCCGGCCTCATATCGTGGGACATTCCATGGGAGGCAAAACCGTCATGGCCCTATTACTCAAAAAACCGGAACTCGTGAACAAAGCCATCATCGTGGACATCGCTCCCGTATCTTACTCCCAACGGGACGGGGGAAGTCACAACCGGATCATTGATTTCATGGCAAACTTCGATCTTTCCCGCTTTAGTAGTCGGGAAGAAGTCAAAGAAGCCATCCGACAACATTTTAAAACAGAACGCTCTCAACAATTATTCCTGAAAAATATCAAGAAAACGCCCTCCGGGTTCGAATGGAAAATCAATCACCGGGTAGTCAGTAAACATTTTGATGAAATCAGCGGTTGCCCGGATAACCTACCGTTCGCAACCTACGGCAAAGAAATATTATTCATCAAAGGAGAGCAATCCAATCTTATAACTGGGCTCGACACCCTACAAAAACAATTTCCGGCCGCCCGCTTAATCGAACTCCCACGTTGTGGTCATTGGATCCATAGCGAACAGCCGGAAAAACTGGCACAAGCGATTAAAGACTTTATCTTCGATTAGCTTGCTTACAGCCAGATATCGTCAGTTACATAAATAACCGCTTGCAAATTGTTCGGAGCATAGGTGTTATTAAAAGCAATCCCATCTTCCAACATGGCAACGGTCAAACGCAATTTATATTTCTTATCCGGATTCAAGTCATTCAATCGATTAATAACACCCGCTGAATTCCGGGAAAGCTCGAAACCATTCTTCGGGTAAGCAATCAATTGACTGACATAATAAGGATTACCCTCTTCTTTCTCATCATACACTTCCAGACGATAACATATTTCCTTATCATCCACCTGAATATCTTTCCATGCAATAGTCCATATATTTTCAGTTTTAGCCATGGTCATACCGATCTCGTTCTTATTTACTACCGGAAAATTATCAGCGGACAAATACTCGTCAAATTTCACGTAATTTCCTCCGATTCGACAAGAGAAACGTACCCGCTTCGCTTTTTTATCATACCCGACATTTTGTTGGGTATTTTCTCCCCAGGTAGAACTCCCCAATCTCTGCAATTTTATACGTCCGGAAGTCTCGTCTGACAATAAAGCATAAGCATATCCTTCACGAATACTCTTATTTCCTTCCAAACGAACACCTAATCTTGTCTTAAGAACGTCACTATCAAACTCATTTACCCAAAAAGCATCTCCCGTCAAATTCTCCAGATAAGAAAGATCATTACGATATTCCCGATCACCCCAACCATTATTCACTTTTAAAGCTTTACCCGAACAGTCCATAACTGTCCAAGTCTCGGCCGTCTTAAAATTCCAATCCATTCGAAGCGTATTCACGCCAATCTCTTCCCACGAACCGGCAACCGAATCACGTCGCCCACTGAATTCGATACCAATAATCTGTTTATTGTTTTCAAAACGCATCACTTCAAGCACGTCAGGACTAGCATACGAAAATTGATCACCCTTGTAGCCATTATAATACCAATCCACCCCGGACAACCGCTCCGTGTTTAATACAAAATCTTTATCATCATCGCTACAACCTCCCAGCAACACTCCTCCCACGATGAGACTCAACATACTTAATTTCTTCATTTTACTCCGTTTTTATATCATTAACCCTTATTTTATCCCACAAAATTAATTCATAAATCTATAATCCCTCAATCACAAAATTCCTATCTTTGTTCTTTGTACAATAATTATGCCTAATAAAGAAATAAATCATGTTATACCCGTTAAAATTCCATCCAATACTCAAAAAAAAGATATGGGGAGGAGAAAAATTAGCTTACAAAAGTAACGAACACGAGGAAGCGATAGGTGAAAGCTGGGAAATATCTGCCGTGGAAGACAACATTTCGGTTGTTTCAAACGGAATCCTCGCGGACAATGATTTACAGGAATTAATTGAAGTTTACATGGGAGAGCTTGTCGGTGATCATGTCTATGAAAAATTCGGGATCGAATTTCCATTACTGATAAAATACATTGACGCCAACGATGACCTGTCCATTCAGGTACATCCCGATGATGAAACGGCAAAAGAACGCCATAATGCCTACGGGAAAACCGAAATGTGGTACATGGTCGACGCCGAGAAAGATGCTTCTCTCGTACTGGGATTCAATCAGGAAATCGACAAAAACACGTACCTGCAAGCCTTGCATCAAAACAAACTCATGGACTTACTGAACGTGCAGAAAGTAAAAAAGGGAGAAAGTTTTTTCATTCCTGCCGGACTCGTTCATGCTATCGGGAAAGGATGTTTCATTGCCGAAATACAACAAACCTCCGATATCACGTACCGGATCTACGATTACAACCGGAAAGATGCCAACGGGAACACTCGCGAATTGCACACGGACTTGGCAACTGATGTTATTGATTACAGCTATCACCCCCAACACAAGGTGAACTACACACCTCATGACAACCAATCCGTGCAACTGGTGAAATGTCCCTACTTCACGACCAACCTACTAGTATTTGATCGGGATATAGAAAAAGAATACGTACGTCTCGATTCATTCGTGATCTACATGTGCTTGCAAGGGAAATTCACGATCACCACCGGCGAATGTGACCCCGTTCTTGTCAACAAGGGAGAGACCGTCCTCGTTCCCGCTTGTTTCAAAAACCTCACATTATACCCGGATGATGTAACACAAGTACTGGAAATATACGTAGAAGAGTAAGCGACATTAAAAACAATCTTAAACAAAAGATTATGGCACTTACAAATTTTCTAATAAAAGCAATCCTTGTCACCACGGTTACTTTAGGAGGAGCCAAAATAACATTGGATGGCACCTTCCCTAAAGTGGGTGACACCGCCCCGAACTTCACGCTTGTGAACGGGGAATTAAAAGATATCTCTTTAAGCGATTTCAAAGGGAAACGGGTGTTACTAAACATTTTTCCCAGTCTCGACACCAAAACATGCGCCATGTCCGTAAGAGAATTCAACGAGAAAGCAGCAGATATGAAAAATACGGTAGTTCTGGCAATATCCAAAGATCTCCCGTTCGCCCAATCCAGATTCTGCTCAACCGAGGGAATAAAAAATCTAATTCCCCTATCGGCTTTCCGGAATGAATCTTTCGGGAAAGACTACGGTGTTGCCATCAAAGACAGTCCCATGGCCGGATTACTGGCCAGAGCCGTCATCATCATCGACGAGAATGGGAAAATTATCTACACGGAACTCGTCCCCGAACTCCGGCACGAACCGAATTATAAAGCCGCTCTAGCTGTCTTGAAATAAAAAAGAATATCTCAGGTAGCTTACCAACTACCACCTCTTTCCCCTCCTGTGTAAGGAGGGAAAATTGTTTGGTGATCAGCTTCTCCCCTGTATAAGGAAGCTTCACTTACTAGCTCTCCCCCTGTGTAAGGGGGAGTCGAAGGGGGTAGTCATTTCAGAAGAAAAATACTTTTTAGCGTCCCCCTTTATAATGCCTTTCTTATTCGGACTAACCTCTCCAACAACCCATCAATCAAATCCAACTGCAACATATTCGCCCCGTCCGATTTCGCACAGCGAGGATCAGCATGCGTCTCGATAAAAATACCGTCTGCACCCACGGCTATACCCGCTTTAGCAATCGTCTCAATCAATGCAGGTTGTCCCCCAGTCACCCCGGAAGCTTGATTCGGCTGCTGCAATGAATGAGTTACATCCACAACAACCGGACACTGGCAAGCCTGTTGCATAATACGAATTCCCCGGTAATCCACGACCAAATCCTGATATCCGAAAGTTGTACCCCGTTCTGTCACCATCACCTGCTCGTTCCCGGATTCCCTTACCTTATCCACGGCAAACTTCATCGATTCGGGAGAAAGGAATTGTCCTTTTTTGATATTCACGATCTTCCCGGTCTTTGCCGCGGCTACCAACAAATCGGTCTGCCGACACAAGAAAGCCGGAATCTGCAATACATCCACGTATTCTGCCGCCATTTCCGCATCGCTTTCCGTGTGGATATCCGTGACCACCGGTATATTAAACTCTTCTCTTACCTTAGCCAATATTTTCAACGCCTTCTCATCACCGATACCCGTGAAAGAATCCAACCGCGAGCGATTAGCCTTTTTAAACGACCCCTTAAACACGTAGGGAATCCCCAACCGATCGGTAACCTTTTTCACGTGTTCGGCAATATTCAACGCCATCTCCTCCCCCTCAATCACGCAAGGTCCCGCCAACAAAAAAAACATCTCTTGATTTATCAACTTATCCATCTTACATTTAAATTTTAGATTTTAGATCCCAACCACACAAGGCCGGATTCTTTCTGTGATTTAAGATTTCAGATTAGGTGATTCCTGTCGCGCAAGAATAACGTTTTCAATAATCACTAAATCATTAAATCGGCAATCACCGAATCTTTCCATCTTTATCTTTTATCTTTTATCTTATCTATACTTTCTCCACCAAGCCCTCAACCGTTCCAGAATCTTCACCTCTTGGGCATTCTGCTGTGGCAGATAAAACTTCTTCTCCTTCAACTCTTCCGGCAAATAAGGCTGTTCCACGAAATTTCCCGGATAATCATGCGGGTACTTGTAATCCTGCCCGTAATTCAAATCCTTCATCAACTTGGTCGGGGCATTCCGCAAATGCAATGGTACCGGAGAATTTCCAGTATGTCTCACCGTATCCATGGCCGCATCAATTGCGAGATAAGCCGAATTACTCTTGGGCGAAGTCGCCAGATAGATCACGCATTCGGACAAAGGAATCCGAGCCTCCGGCATCCCAATCTTGTGAACCACCTCGAAACACGTGTTCGCAATCAAAAGTGCATTCGGATTAGCCAACCCGATATCCTCCGATGCGGAAATAATCAAGCGACGGGCAATAAACTTCGGGTCTTCTCCCCCCAACAACATACGGGCCATCCAGTAAACCGCCGCATTCGGATCACCGCCACGGATCGACTTGATCATGGCTGAAACAATATCATAATGCTGCTCCCCGTCCTTGTCATACATCAACGGATTTTCATGCAATTCCCGATGTACCGCCTCGTTATCAATCACGATATCACCCTCACCCAATCCATTCACCACCAGCTCCAAAATATTCAGTAACTTCCGTGCATCTCCCCCACTATAAGAAATCATGGCATCCTTCTCCTTCACCGTGATATTCCGCTTACTCAGGTAATAATCCTTCGAGACAGCACGATCAATTAAATCCTCCAAATCCTTCTTCTCCTGCGACTTCAACACGTACACCTGACAACGGGACAAAAGAGGAGAAATCACCTCAAACGAGGGATTTTCAGTCGTGGCCCCAATCAGCGTCACCGTCCCTTTCTCTACAGCCGCTAACAACGAATCCTGCTGGGCTTTTGAAAAACGATGAATTTCATCGATAAAGAGAAGCGGGTTCGGGGTATTAAAAAAACGCTGTCCCTCGGCTTTCTGGATCACCTCCCGCACATCCTTCACCCCGGAATTTACCGCACTCAACGCGTAAAACGGACGCTTCAACTGCTCCGCGATAATCATCGCCAATGTCGTCTTTCCCACACCCGGAGGTCCCCATAAAATAAAAGAGGATACCACCCCGGAATCAATCATTTTCCGAAGCACCTTTCCCGGTCCGACTAGATGTTGCTGCCCGATATAGTCTTCTAAAGACTTCGGCCTCATTCGCTCTGCCAACGGCTTATTTTCCATTTTTCTCTTCTTTCTATCCGTACAAAGATACTACAAAATTCAGAGACGAAAAAGCGGAACACCTTTACCGGCATTCCGCTTTTATATCTAATTACAGTACTATTTACAGGTCTAAGTCTTTCTCGGGAAGTTCGCCATTGATTGCAGCTTTTACCACTCCAATAGCCTCTTCTAAGCCCTCGACAAACTTATCAAAATCTTCTTTATACAAGAACACCTTATGCTTCTCGTAGCTTGGATTTCCATTATTATCAAATTTTTTCTTGCTTTCGGTGATCGTCAAATAGTAATCATTATTACGGGTCGCCTTCACATCAAAAAAATAAGTTCTTTTCCCTGCTTTCACTGCATTGGAATAGATTTCATCTCTATCGTTCGTATCCATTCCGTCGTTTTGTTCGTATCCTTCCATTGTTTCTCAATTTTATTTGACTTCGCACCCCAAAGGTAAAAAAAACAAAGCAATAAATAGACTTTTTTAATCTTTTTTTTCGCTCATGGCCCATTCTACTGCCATATAGAAAAAAGAGGTCGCCTAAATTCGACCTTTAGACACCTCTCTTTTCTTTTTACTTCTCTCGAATCTTATTATCTTTCACCTAAAATTATCACGGAACGATTATACACATCCTCCTTGAAAGGCTGTTCTTGATCTCCGAGACCAATATAGGTCAAACGTTCAGCGGGAACCCTGAATTTCTTAACCAACAAATCGTAAACAGCTTTCGCTCTTTTTTCACTGATTTTCAAATTATAACTTGCTTTCCCGCTCTGTCGATCCGCATAACCTACAACTTTCATTTTCACGTTGGGATTAGCCGACATATAATTTGCAACCGCCTGTAAAACGACCATTTGCTCTGCTGTAACAGCATTCTTGTTGATCGTGAAACCCACGTACTGCCTGAAATCTTTTCTAGCGGCCTCTGCCGTTGCTTTTGTTATCGCTTCAGCTTTCTCCGTTTCTGTCCGGGCTAACTCTTTTTTAGCCACGGCCTCCGCAACTTTAGCTGCATCCAACTGGGATTGAGTATTCTTCAACTCTTTTTCGAGAGAATTAATCTTATCATTCAACTGTTGACGTTCCGAGGCAGTACTTCTTTCATAAGCAACAAATTTCTTCCCCCCGAAGGTATAAGTAGCTCCCAAGGCCACGGAAAGCAACCCGTCCTGATAAGAACGTCCTGCAATCTCTTCGGATCCGGAATATTTCGTCGTATAGAAAAAAGTCGGCATAATATGCGTACGAGCTTCCAAATCAATAGCCCAGTATTTATTAATATTATACTTTCCTCCCAATCCGATAGACCCGTTTATGGCAACATCCACATCCTTGTTATGAAACTTTCCAAAACTCAGACCCGAACCGAGAAACAATGTCATATCCCACTTATTATCAAGACTATATTGACGCCACAAATTTGTCAGGTTCAACATGAAATCCACGTTAAAATTGACATACTTATGCTGGAATTTGTTGTAAACGTTACCATTATTCAAACGATCAATATCCGTGTACAACTTTGCTTGCCAACCGGACAATTGTGCCCGAAGTCCCCAACAGGGATCCACCCACTTACCCACAGACAAATTAACTAATGGCTCCATCACTTTACCAAAGCCATAATCAAAATTATCCGTATTCAAATAGCCTTGCACACCGACACCGATACTAATAAAAATATTGTCTCTAAATTTTTCAGACGAATATTTCACTTTGGGAGTCGATGTTTGGGCACTCACGGAACAGGATGCCCCCACAACCAAGGATAGAAATAATAAAGTCTTTATTTTCATTTCATTTCTTTTTACGTTCTATAAATTTCATCGTCATCTCTATTTACCTTTCAAATAAATCTTGTATGCCAATCCCCCGCTAAAATATTTACCATCCTGCAAAAGAACTTGCATAAACAGATGTCTCAAAAGCAAATAATTGGCCCCGACACAAAAACTACGCGAATCATATTGAGCGATCAGGTTCAAATCCGGGGCAAATGACGGCCTATAACTAATTCCTCCCGCAAAACCGTTTAAATGGTTAGAAGTTCGCCGATTATACATATATGACACATGCAACCCCACTTTCTCCAGCTTGCTCACGCTCACGTATTTCGAAGCACTCGCATAAAACCGGCTGAAATATTGATTACCACTTCCTTCTGAAAGAATCTTTCCCCCGCCACTTTGCGTGTAAAGGTCGTTAGACCCTACCACGATCGCCGGAAGATACTTTCTTTCTCGAAGCAACCGTAAACGCACCGAGAAAGACCGATCCTGATTCACGAACCTCCCTTTCTTTTCCGGGACAAAAGTATCTGTCGCTTTAAACAAGGTACAGGTATACGCCACTTCCAAAAAAGGCAAAAACGTGATATTCAAGAAATAATTATACGTGTCATACGGGAAACCGCCAGGTGTGATATGATCATTCAAAAAATTCCCGCCTATCATCACGGTCTTATCCGGCTGCATATCTGCCGACGGACTGTTTAACAAACCACTAGTGCCCAATGTTAGCTGAGCCGAAAGCAATAACGAGCTAAACAAAAATAAACAAATAAATAGTAGTTTCTTTATCATGTTGAATTTCATTACGTTATTACTTTCGACCCATTTTATAATTTCATATATTTCAAGTTTTTATCTTATTCGCCGGCTCCACCACCAGTTCCGCCTTCTGTGATATGTCCTCCATGAGTGTGATGTTGGTCATATAGCTCAGACCGACCGCTTATCACAACAGCTTTTGCCTCGCGAACAACCACTTTCACCTCTTTTCCATCAATACCGAAGGTATACGTCTTGGTCACGAATTGTTGTTTTCCGGTAGCGATATAAATCCAACCCGGGATTATTTCAATATCATTCGTTCCGGTCATATTAACCGAATCAATACCAGCTATTTGCTTCATCTCTACCGCTTTCTTAAGCATAATCGTAATCTTGGCATCAGAGATTCCCGCGGCAGCCAAAGCGTCTTCCACTGAAATCACGTATTCAGAACCCTTGTAAGCTTTATACGAGAACTTGCCTTCACCTTTGGCAATCGGTTTAGCCCCCTCGTTCAAGATAGTGCCCATTGTCAAAGCTTGTGATGCAGTTGCAGTATCAACCTTAGAAGTTACAACCATACGATAACTGGAGAAGTGATGAATTTCTGTCGAATACACCCCATTCTTATAAGTCACCTCATTCTCAACATCACTCCAAACTTTACCATCTACACTGTATTGCATTTGCAATTCATCAAAAACGTGGCCGGATTCTTTAAAAGGATTAACAACATTCCAGACAATCGGTTTCTCGAAAGTAAGACCGTTCGGTAAAAATTCGCCAGTAACAAAGGCTGCATTGGCGGGAGTCTCGTCCGTGATAGGAGTTGTTTCATCAGCAATAACCGCATTTTCAATCACACCTCTCACAATTGCCGTAATTAACGTTTCTTCTTTCAATGCTCCAGCTGGAATATTTAAATCTGTTTTCACGGCAATCGAAGTTTCAACTTCCGGATCAGCCACAACCTCTGGCACATCTATCATTGTCGGCTCGTCAGGAAGCACCACTTCTGAAACATTCCCTTCTTCAGCCAAAGTCAAGTACACGGGTAAATTAATTATTGTCCCTATATTAAATGCACTCAAGTCATACGTCATAGCATAACCATTATATTTAGAATCAGCAACTTTAACAAAAATAGTAACAGTCCCGGTTTTCAAACCAGATATCATACAAGAACCAGAGCTAACCGGCATCTTAACAGCCTCCTCGTCATTGTTCCGGTACACGAGAGTCACATTCTTATTATAAGGAGTTCCATCCGTATCTATAATATTGCAACTAAGCGCGTAAGTCTTACCCTCAACCGTTCCTTTCTCGTACATCGGCACTTCCAAGTTAAAATTATACACTTGTCCAGCAGACACTTGCTGTAATGTTGCGGCATAACGAACATCGTTCATACCTTCTTTCGTGATCACGATATCATAAATTCCCACTTCAGCAACTTCGGTGTAAGCGAAAGTTCCATCCGCATCCGTCGTCTTCTCTGCCAGCGTAACATCCGAACCTCTCAACGTTCCGTTTACCTTTGCACCCGCAATCGGCTCGTTCGTTATTCCGTCAAAAACTTTACCCAATATATTATAAACAGCCGGTTCTTCAACCTTCACCGCTTTCATAAAGAATATGGCTGGTACAGTAACTTTCTCGCCATTTGCAGCTTTCGGCAAAGAGACCGTGTAGGAAACATTTTCGTATCCTTCTTTCACTAACGAAAACACTACATTTCCCGAACCCGTTTGTGTATAAGTACTCTTACCACTCGCATTGGTCGTCAGGTTCATCGGGTAGATACTTACCCCCTCAAGTGCCCCTTTGTCACTAATAACGGTAATATCCACCGTGTACGTGGCCGGGTCTGTTGATACCGTTGGTGGAACCACGGGAACATCATCTTTCGTGTAACAACTACTAAACAGTGATCCGAAAAACACTGTTATTAACAGCATTAAATTAATACCAATTCCTGAATGTTTTACTTCTTTCTTCATTTTCATGTTATTTAAGTTCGAAACTTTGCGTACCGCACTCTAATTTTTTAACTGCGATTTTATATATTTAGGGTTAAAATTATTGATTGCCTTATTTTCTCCGGGCCTTGTCTCGTAGGACTTTCCGTTAAAGAATAATCCTGCCGCCTTGTATTCCAAATCAAAATACCGGGCGGGCATTACCCGAAAATATTTCCCTCGCTTTTGCCTCATGGGTGGCAGGGCTATTGCGAAATGAAATCCGCCATCCACGTTCCCCCGGTTATTCTTCATGATATAAAACCCGACCGATGCTCTCTTGAAATGGCGTGTCATATCAGCCCTCACCCCGTAATCTCCCGCCAGAAACTTTATGGCTTTGACCTCACACAACACGTTAAACATCGGGTTGAAATAACTTCCCCCGACATTCCATGTTATCAACTTCGCCGGCCCGTAATGCCAGTTCCAATGATAAAAATAAGAGGAGCCGGTTAGACCGATTCGTCCCTCCACGGCAAAATTACTTAGCCATCCTTCGGTCATAACCGGACGAGACAGGCGCAAATCCAACCCCCAACGGTCTTGGTTAAAAATCCCTGCAGTCAGGTCGACAAAATTATTCAGTACGCGAAAATGTTGTTCGAGCGTAAAGAAACCTGGACGTATTTGCTCGTATTTGGCACCGTACTGATTAAATACAGGGATAATCACCTGTCCCGTGATCTTCATTCCTCTCATCGGTGCAATTTCCAGCGCGGGAGACAAATTCAACAAAACATCATATATTCTTCGATATTTCTGATTTCTAAACGCAAATTGCGGGTAAAAGACAAGGTCAACCTTCCACCTTGAACGATTGATCCGGGGAGTGTTTTTTACCGCTTTCCACACGTCGCCCAACCCATACGTTGACAACCAGCCGGAGTTTGTGGTACCCGGAACGGCAACAGGAGCAGATGGCGGTAGAACTAATGAGATTTGAGGAAGCCCCAGTTGCAAAACAATCACCCTCCTTGTCTTTCCCGCAATAAAAGGATATTTCTCGATAACATTAATAGCTTCACGGATTCCTTCTCCGTCGGCTTTCCAAACAGAATTTTCAAAAGTGATAATTTCTTCCGTATCCGATACGACCCGGCTGACATTCTCAAAGCCTGCATTTACCAATGCCTTGACAATTTCATCATCTTTCTGGGCATATAGCCCGGCAGAACAAAAGATGGTTAAAATCAATCCAAGCATCCATAAACGACAAACACGTACACATCCCTGTACTATTTTCTTCTTTGCAACCATTAAGAATCTGTTTACATTATATTCAGCAACACGTCTATAAATTCTGTTTTAACCATTTTCTAATCGAATCAAAGAAGAATTCATTATTTCCAATAAATCTTCTAGTTATCGAAACACGAAAATAATCTATCAGTAATCCAACGATTAATGGTATTCATATTTTTTACACAATTCCATTTTACGCAATAGGATAACTCTCTGATTACGAAAATGGACAATTTTCTATAAATTATTTTTCAATTAACAAAATTGTCGTATATTTGTATCGCATTAATCGTTCGATTAATAACACTTTTTCACAAGACATTTATAACACCTGCAGTAGGTAAATGAACTAACATAGTAATCCTAACAACTATTTTCCGCAAGCATTCAATCTTAAAAATAGACAAAACTCGACTCGCTACTTGGGAAACCGGAGGATTGTTAGTATATTTGTATAAACATGAACCGAATAATTATGATAGGTATTTATTTTACAATCATAGCCGTGTTGGTAGGAATCGCTTTTTTAGGCCTAGGTATTTCTACCTTCTTCAGCAAAAAAAAGAAATTCCCGGATACACATATCGGGAAAAATAAAGCGATGAAAGAACGAGGCATCAGTTGTGCTGCCACGACGGATCGCAAGGAAAGAGAAAATTACAAACCGATCGAAATAGATCAAAAATAGGAATAAAAAAAACCGCCTCGAAACGAGGCGGTTTTCATATTATCTTTCTCCCAGGATCATCACCAAACGGTTATACATATTATCCTTGAAAGGTTGATCTTGGTCTCCTAGACCAACATAAGTCAACCGATCAGCAGGAACCCCGAATTTCTTCACCAACAAATCGTAAACGGTCTTCGCCCGTTTCTCGCTAAGTTTCAGATTGTAATTCTTCGTTCCGGTCTGCCGATCAGCGTAACCGACAACTTTCATCTTCACGCTAGGATTAGCCGACATGTAATTGGCCACAGCTTGCAAAACAACCATTTGCTCAGCCTTCACCGCACTCTTGTTGATCGTGAAACCAACGTACTGCGTGAAATCTTTCCTAGCTGCTTCTGCCATCGCCGCAGCTTTCTCGGCCTCGGTTAGAGCCAATTCTTTCTTGGCCACAGCCTCTGCAACTTTAGCCGCATCCAACTGAGATTGAGTATTTTTCAATTCATTCTCAAGCGAATTAATCTTATCGTTCAACTGTTGACGCTCCAAAGCGGTACTTCTTTCATAAGGAACAAACTTCTTGCCCCCGAAAGTATAAGTAGCTCCCAACGACACGGAAAGCAACCCGTCCTGATAAGAACGTCCCGCGATCTCTTCAGACCCGGTATATTTAGACGTGTAAAAGAACGTGGGCATCATGTGCGTACGAGCCTCCAGGTCGATTGCCCAATACTTGTTGATATTGTACTTTCCACCCAAACCGATAGAACCGTTAATAGCAACATCCATGTTCTTGTTATGGAATTTACCGAAACTCAACCCCGGTCCCACGAACAACGTCATATCCCACTTGTTATCCGGGCTATATTGACGCCACAAATTCGTCAGGTTCAACATGAAATCCAGATTCAAGTTGATATACTTATGTTGGAATTTATCATACACGCCGCCATTATTCAAACGGTCTACATCCGTATACAACTTAGATTGCCAGCCGGAAACCTGTCCGCGAAGTCCCCAGGTGGGATCCATCCATTTACCGATAGATAAATTGACTAGCGGCTCGATTACCTTACCGAAACCATAATCAAAATTATCTTGATTCAGGTAGCCTTGAATACCGACACCAACACTGATAAAGATATTATCCTTGAACCTCTCGGATACATACTTTACATTCGTGTCTGTCTTCTGGGCGCTTACAGAGTAAGAGGCTCCCAAAACCAATGCCGAAAGTAATAAAGTTTTTATTTTCATCGTATTCTTGTTTATATTTTCATTAAATCCCCTCTCACTTGCCCTTCAAATAAATCTTGTACGCAATCCCGCCGGAAAAATAACGGCCGTCCTGCAAAAGCACTTGCATAAAAAGATGTTTCAAAAGCAGGTAATTCGCACCCACGAAAAAATCCTTCGAATCATGTTGCACGATCAAATTCAGATTCGGCACGAATGAGGGTTTATAACTAATTCCGCCGGAAAAACCATTCAAATGGTTCGATGCCCGCCGATTATACTGATATGCCAAATGCAACCCGACCTGTTCCCGTTTCGTCACGTTCACGTGTTTCGTTGCCGCCACGTAAAACCGGCTGAAATACTGGTTTCCACTCCCCTCGGAGAGAACGCTCCCGCCACCGCTCTGCGTGTACGCGTCATTTGACCCGATCACGACAGCCGGACGGTATTTCCTCTCTTTAAAAGGACGTAAACGAACTGAAAAAGAACGATCCTGATTGACAAACCGCCCTTTCTTTTCCGGGACAAACGTGTCTGTCGCCTTGAACAAGGTACAGACATAAGCCACTTCCAGGAAAGGCAGGAACGTGATATTCAGAAAATAATTGTACGTGTCATACGGAAACCCGTCCGGGGTTATCTTGTCGTGCAAAAAATTCCCACCCAACATCACCGTTCCATCCGGTTGCATTTCAGCCGACGGACTATTCAATAATCCGGTTGTACCTAACGTCAGCTGGGCCGAAAGCAACAATGTGCTAAAGACAAATATACAGGTCAGTATTATTCTCTTCATATCCGATACTATTTATCACTTCCGGCTTTCACTTTAACGTTCGATTCTCTCTTAAATTAGTCTCCGATTACCATACCACCACCGGCACCACCATTATAGATGTGTCCGCAGTGTCCGTGTGTATGATGCGCCCCGCAGAACTCGTTCTGCACGGATATGGATACTTTACCAGCCACCTTAGCGTTCACGGTCAAAGTAACCTCAGTCTTGGTATTTTTATCGTACACCTTAAAAGTAAAGGTATAATAATTGATATCCTGCGTACCTTTCGATAGTAAATGATAATCATATAATAACGATATCGGATCTCTTAACTGGAAAACAGCAGCAACAGGTCCGTTAAAACCACTCAAATCAACTTGTACTTTAGCTTTCACAGCCTCGGTTACCAAGTTCTTGATCTGATCCAAGTCAGCACCCAACGTTGTCCATTCCGTTCCGGCAAACTCCAATTCTCCTCCCTCGTATTTCTCGTAAGGAATTTCAGTAATTTGCACGGTTCCGGCAGTCTCGTTCGTAATCGGTGCGATTGCCGGTAAATTCTCGACCACATCGTTCGAGTTCATGCTGCTAGCCCGATACACCATTCTATATTGAGAGAAATGAGTCAAGTTAACATTATATTTACCATTTTCGAAGATAACCCCAGTCTCAAGGATTGTCCAATCACCGGCTCCGTTATTAGCCCGGTACTGTAATTGAGTATTCGCTAAATAATAATTTGCCAAACTCGGGTAAGCCACGCTCCATGCAACCGGAGAAGAGAAGATCGTACCGCTGGGACCAAACTCTCCCAACAAGAATTGAGCGGCAGCCTCTTGCGTTCCATTCACTTCGATCGCCTGTTGAACATCGCTATTAATGTTCATCGTGATATTCGTATTTGCAGCCAAAGCTCCGGCAGGGATCTCCAAAGTTGCGTTACCTTGTGTTACCGTTCCTCCAGAAGTTCCAACCTGTCCCTCGCCGGGATTAGACGTGTTCTTAAGATACATCGTCAACTGAACATTCACTGAAATCAATTGTCCTGTAATCTGATCACCGGGACTCGGAACAACCACTTTATACGTGATATTATCATATCCATCTTTCGTTAACGTCAAGGTATAAATATCCGGACTCGGTACTGTTACGATAAAGTTGGCATCACCCGACGTAACCACCCCGTTTTTGTCGGAAGTCACGGTCACCCCTTTCAAGGTTTCTTGCTGCCCGTTATTATTTGTCACGATTGTCCCCTCGATCACATACTTGTTAGGAACAACTTCCGGTTTCTGCACAACTGGAATATCATCTTTCGTATAACAACTACTGAAAAGTGTTCCGAAGACAACCATTACCATTAGTATAGCTTTCGCGCTTATACCTAAATGTTTTACTTCTTTTCTCATCATTCTTAATTTATAAAGGTTTACACTTGTTTTAATATTCTCTTTTTGATTCAATCTTTTGCTTTTTTGACTACTTGGTTTTAAATGTTAATTATTCGGTAATTGTGATTTTATATAATTTGGATTAAAATTATCTTCTGCCCGATTCTGTCCGGGCAGCGTCTTGTACGATCGCCCGTTGTAGAACAATCCTGCCGCCTTGTATTCCAGATTAAAATACTTGGCTGGAGCCACCCGTATGTGACGTCCTCGCTTCAATTTCATCGGCGGGATCAAAATTGAAAAATGGAATCCTCCATCCACGTTATCCCGGTCATTCTTCATCACGTAAAAACCAATCGACGTTCTCTTAAAATGCCGGGTCATATCGGCACGTACACCAATATCCCCGGCCAAAAATTTCTCAACCCGCAAATCACACTGAACATTGTATTGCGGGTTATAGTAACTTCCCCCGACATTCCACGTGAAGAGTTTCGTCGGTCCGTAATGCCACTCCCAATCATAAAAATAGGAGGAACCCGTCAGACCGACCTCTCCTCGAAGTGCAAAATACTGCAACCAGCCCCTCGTGAAAGGACGAAATAACGTCAAATCCATTCCCCAACGATTTTGGTTAAAATTACCCACGGACGCCTGTACGAAAAGATTCTCGACACGAAACGTCTGCTGCACCACGAGATACCCCGGACGAACTTCCTCGTACAGGGGCCCGTACTCGTTAAACACGGGAATAACAATCTGCCCTACCACTTTCATTCCCCGAAATGGAGCAATTTCCAAAGTCGGGGCTATATTAAATAACACATCATATATCTTGTGAAATTTCTGATTTCTCAAAGAGAGTTGCGGGTAAAGCACAATATCCGCCTTCCAACGGGAATTGTTCATGAACTTCTTTTCTGGCACCGGTTCCCACGACATCCCCAGTTCATAACTGACAATCCAATCCGAACCGAACTCCCCGGCAGGCAACAACAGCGAAACTTGAGGAACTTTATTCCTCAGAATAATCACACGGCGACTCTTTCCAGGAATCATGGGAAACTTATCCACAAGCTTCACGATCTCACGAACCCCGTCACCATTTCCCCTCCACAAAGAATTTTCCAACAGGATAATTTCTTCGGTCTCCCCCACACTTCGACTGACATTTTCATAACCGGCTCCCGTCAACGCCTTCACAAGGTCATTCCCGTCTTGCGCGTACAAAAAATCTATCGTACAGAAAAGTATAAAAAATACCCCTGACGTTTTAAAAAAAACATTATAAATAGACTTTTTTATCGCATTCATATAATCACAACTCGTTAACTTTGCCCTTCTAGAGCCTATTTTAGAAGATTTAATACATTCTAAATCAACTACTTACGAGAACAAAGATAGTGTTTTAATTATATATATATAAAAAACATTGCTTTTTTTTTGTAAAGAAAATATGGGATCAAACGTGTAAAAATAACGAGAGGGATGATTCGAAAATCATCCCTCTCGCGATATGGTTAACTGTAGGTAAGTACTATTTTTTATACATACCCAAATCTTTCAACTCAAAATCGTTAATAAAGGCAGCATATCCGGCCACTTTCGATTGTCCATATTTCACGAAAATCTCGGCAGACTTGGCGAACCGATCACAACGTTGAGAATCTATCAGCAACAAGTACCCAAGAATAATGTATCCTGCCATTTCCACTAGACGACGAGCATGGAAATCCACGTACTCCGTTTCCCCGGCAGCCGTCACTTTCATCACGGCAGCCTCGTAAGCCCCGGTCATACCTTTCAATGTCTCGCGTACAAATTCCTGCTCCGGACAAATAGGAGCCTTCTCGTATTCCTCACGGATTTGTTTCAGGAACTGCCCGGTAGTAACACCACGGATTGCGGCAACCACCTGCAACTGGGAAGTACCCTCATATATATTAGTAATACGTGCATCACGAACCAGACGCTCGATCGGATAATCTTTCATAAAACCGGATCCCCCGTGAATCTGCAACGCATCGTAAGCGATCTCGTTAGCATACTCGCTGGAGAACAATTTCAACAGTGGGGTGAAGATATCGGCCAGCTTCTGGTATTTCTTCATCTCCTCGCGCTCCTCCTTGTTCAACGTGCGCTCGTTAGCGATATGCGTGTAAGCCTTGTACATATCCACGAAACGGCTGGTCTCGTAAAGAATAGAACGAGCCCCATGTAACTTGGCCTCCATATTGGTCAACAACTCGTACACTGCTGGGAATTCTATGATCGCCTTACCAAACTGACGTCTTTCCTGTGCGTATTTCAAACCTTCACGGTAAGCAGCCTCGGCAATACCCACTGATTGAGCGCCCACACCCAAACGTGCACCGTTCATCAACGACATCACGTACTTGATCAACCCAAGTTTACGCTCGCCAACCAATTCAGCGGGAGCATCCTTGAACACCAACTCGCAAGTCGGCGATCCCTTGATACCCAATTTATTTTCGATACGGCGAACAGTCATCCCGCCGTTAGCCTTGTCATAAATAAACATGGACAACCCGCGTCCGTCATGTGTACCCTCTTCCGAGCGAGCCAATACCAATGAAATATGAGCGTCACCGTTCGTGATAAAACGTTTCACGCCATTCAGATACCATTTACCACTCTTCTCGCAATAAGTAGCTTTTAATTGAACGGATTGCAAATCCGACCCGGCATCCGGCTCGGTCAAGTCCATCGCGTAAGTATCGCCTTTAGCAGCACGGGGCAGATATTGACGTTTTTGCTCTTCGCTAGCGAACTCGTGAATCGTCTCTGCGCAATCCTGCAATCCCCAGATATTAGCGAAACCACCATCCCCACGGGATACCAACTCGGCAGCCATCACGTAAGGAACCATCGGGAAGTTCAACCCGTCATACTCGCGAGGCAAAGACATCCCGTACAATCCGGCTTGGGTCAACATATCATGATTCTGTTGAGTTCCGGGAGCGTATTTCACCCGACCGTCAATCACTTCCGGCCCCTCATGATCCACACCCTCTGCATTCTCGGCCAAAACGTTACCACAAATATCACCCACAATCTCCAACACTCTATCATAATTATCCATTGCATCCTCGAAATCACGGGGTGCTATATCATATTTCCCTGCCTCCTCGAAATTGCGCTCCTTCAAAGCTACAATCTTCTGCATCAAAGGATGTCCCAGGTGGAACTTCAAATCCTCGTTATCTGTATAGAAATTTGCCATACCTTTTAAATTTTAGATTTAATGATTCTGTGATTTAATGATTTCCGATTCCGTGATAATCACCCAATCGGCAATCTTCTAATCACTTAATTACTTGCTATTCTTCTTATAATACTGGATCATCTTGGGAATAACCACGTTCAGATCCCCCGTAATCACGTAATCGGCAAATTTATTAATCGGAGCGTTAGGATCCGAGTTAATAGCAATGACCATAGAAGATTCTTCCATCCCGGCAGTATGCTGAATCTGGCCGGAAATACCACAAGCAATATATAATTTAGGACGAACCGTCGTACCCGTTTGCCCGATCTGACGCTCGTGTTCACAGAACCCGGCATCAACGGCTGCACGTGAAGCTCCGACCTCACCACCCAACACGGAAGCCAGCTCGTATAACAAATTAAAGTTCTCCTTGGATCCCACACCATAACCTCCGGAAACGATGATCGGGGCACCCTTGATATTCACCTTGGATTTCTCCATGTGACGCTCGATCACTTTTACCACCAGATCCGTGTCATCCAAGTACTCGTCCACGTTCAACTTCTTCACTTCACCCTTGTGCTGCAAGTCGAAGATTTCTTTTTTCATCACGCCCTCACGAACGGTAGCCATCTGCGGACGACATTCCGGATTCACGATAGTTGCCACGATATTTCCCCCGAATGCCGGACGAATCTGGTACAACAAATTCTCGTATTTCTTCCCGCTCTTGGCATCGGTATACTCCCCGATTTCAAGACTCGTACAGTCAGCCGTCAAACCACTATGCAACGCAGAAGACACGCGGGGTCCCAAATCACGCCCTACGCTAGTCGCTCCCATCAAAGCCACCTGAGGCTTCTCTGCATCAAATAAACGCACGAGAATCTTCGTGTGAGGCAACGTGGTATAAGGAGCCAAACGGGCATCATCTCCTACCCAAAGCACGTCAACACCATAAGGGAATACTTGTTTTTCAACATCCTTCATTCCTTTACCCAACGCGATAGCCTCCAGCTTCACGCCAAGTTTTGATGCGAGAGCACGTCCTTTTGTCAACAGTTCTAGACTCACGTCGGCAACCGTACCCTCTTCTATTTCGCAATATACAAATACACTATTCATATCATTTTAAATTTTAGATTTTAGATTTTAGATTTCATGAATTCAAATTATCCTGTCACAATGAACACTCAATTTAAAATTTACAATTTAAAATCTAAAATTACCCGATTGTATGGTTTGTTATCAACTCTTTCATCATGGCATCCAATTCGGCATCCGTACCGGAAAGCACCTTTGCCTCTTTTGCCTGAAATACCACGCTCTCGATATTCTTTACCTTGGTCGGTGATCCGCTCAAACCGAGATCTTCTGCATTACTCTTGATATCGTTCACGCTCCACTCGGTCAATTTCAAGTAAGGACGTTCGTTTACCAGTGTGAAATAATCTTCGTTGGCATCTTGAGCCTCCTGTGTACCTTTCGCGTTCTTGTATTTCATCACGAAACGAGCATTTCTGGGACGACAAGCCGCAGCCGAACCGTTCACGGTCACCACGCAAGGCATCGGACAGGTTACCACCTCGACTCCTCTTTCCAGACGACGTTTGATCGTCACGATCTTCCCGTCACATTTCTGTATCTCTTCCGCGTAAGTCACTTGCGGTAAAGCCAGTTTCTCCGCTACCTGCGGACCTACCTGAGCGGTATCCCCGTCAATAGCCTGACGACCGCAAATAATCAGGTCATATTCCAAATTGCGTAATGCACAAGACAAAGCATAAGAAGTTGCTAAAGTATCCGAACCTGCAAAAGCACGGTCTGACAACAAATAACCACCATCTGCACCCCGGTACATGGCTTCACGAATAATCTCGGCGGCACGTCCCGGTCCCATCGTTAAGACATGAACGGTTGTCCCTTCAATTGTATCTTTTAATCTTAAAGCTTGCTCTAAAGCATTTAAATCCTCAGGATTGAAGATGGCAGGTAAAGCTGCCCTGTTTACAGTTCCGTCTGCTTTCATCGCATCTTTTCCCACGTTTCTCGTATCGGGAACCTGCTTAGCAAGAACAACAATTTTTAGTCCTTTCATATTAATATCCAATTTTATGTTTCAAGCGACATGAAATACTCTATTGATTTACAACCAGCGGCATGAATTCACAACACAGAATACTCCATATACCAAATATTTTCAACACTAATAAAAATTTAAGCGTGTAAAGATACTATTTCAACTTAGAAAAGCAAAATTTTAACATCAAGTCTTATCCTCCCGGTCAACTAAAAGCATGTAAAACAACTGTCAAGCACCTTTCCAGTACAACAGAGGGGAACAAGCCATTCCACGTATAACAACAAAGAAGAAGAACAAGGGGACAAAAGATCCGAAAGGGATTATTCCTTGAGATTTACACTTAAATTAATCCGAAATCAATATAAATACACGCCAATCAAAAAAATCAACAGTCAACACCATCATACCTGATCCGACACAAAATTCAAGGAATTATTTCTTATTCTAAACAAATCCCCTAATTTTGTGTCCCGATGATTCTATAGAAAAATTATTCACATTATAAAAAATATAAAAAATGAAATACGACTTAATCGTGATTGGTAGTGGCCCTGGCGGATACGTGGCCGCAATACGTGCTTCTCAACTAGGAATGAACGTGGCTGTGGTTGAACGTGCAGAACTGGGAGGTATCTGTTTGAACTGGGGATGTATACCCACGAAATCCTTACTCAAATCGGCACAAGTATTGGAGTATTCCAAACATGCCGCTGATTACGGGGTAAAAATCGAGAATGCCGAAGCGGATTTCAACGCCATCATAGCCCGCAGCCGGGGTGTTGCAGACAAGATGAGTAAAGGTATTCAATACCTGTTCAAAAAGAACAATATCACCGTGATCGAAGGACACGGTAAACTTACCGCCGAGAAAACCGTTGAGGTAACCAATGCGGCCGGGGAGAAAACCATCTTCGAGGCTCAACATATCCTGTTGGCAACGGGAGCCCGCTCTCGTCAACTTCCGAATATTCCCCAGGATGGGAAACGGATTATCGGTTATCGTCAGGCCCTGACGCTCGACCATAAACCGGAATCCATGATCGTGGTAGGTTCGGGAGCCATCGGTTCCGAATTAGCATTCTTCTACAATGCCATGGGGACCAAAGTACTATTGGTTGAATTCATGCCGAACATTCTCCCCCTGGAAGACGAAGAGGTTTCCAAGCAAGTGGGACGTTCCTTCAAGAAAGCAGGTATCGACGTGATGGTGAAATCTTCCGTGGAGAGCGTGGAAAGCGGCGAAGGTCTGCTGAAAGTAAACATTAAAAACAAGAAAGGCGAGATTGAAGTACACGAGGCGGAAATCGTGCTGTCAGCCGTGGGCATCTCCCCGAACGTGGAGAACATCGGACTAGAAGAATTGAATATCGAGATGGAAAAAGGCCGTGTGAAAGTGGACGACTACTACCGTACCAACGTGGAAGGAGTTTACGCGATCGGCGATATCGTGCATGGTCCGGCGTTGGCTCATGTGGCTTCGGCAGAGGCTATCTGCTGCGTGGAACACATCGCGGGGGTTCACACGGAACCGATCGATTACACGAACATCCCCGGTTGTACTTACACGACTCCCGAAGTGGCATCCGTCGGGTTGAACGAGGCAAAAGCCCTGGAAGCCGGGTATGAAATCAAAGTTGGAAAATTTCCGTTCTCAGCATCGGGTAAAGCAAGCGCCGCCGGGGCTAATGAAGGTTTTATCAAGTTAATTTTCAACGCTGCCGACAACACGCTACTCGGAGCACACATGGTGGGAATGAACGTGACCGAAATGATCGCCGAAATGGTATTGGCGCGCAAAATGAAAACGACCGGACACGACATCATCAAAACGGTACACCCGCACCCGACCATGAGCGAGGCTATCATGGAAGCTGCCGCCGCCGCTTATGACGAAGTTATACATCTGTAATGTCGCTTCGCGACGTTGCAGGTTGGCAGGTTACAAGTTACAGGTTACAGGTTAGAACAAAAAAAATAACTAATATTATCAATAACATGATGAAAATACAAGCTACGCTTATTTCTCTATTCTTGCTCGGGGGGTCGCTTTGCGCCCAAACGATCACGGATAAAGAATTACAAGACATCAAGGGAAGCTTCAAGAAGGACGCTTCCACGAAAGCCATCCAGAATGTGCTGACGAACGATAAAAATATCCGGGATAACGCCTTGAACCGGGATATTCAGGGAAAAATCGATCACTATTTCAAATACAAAGTAAAAGTACAAGGAATTACTGATCAGAAAAGCTCAGGCCGTTGCTGGATGTTCACCTCCATGAACGTGTTGCGTCCGGGAATTATCCAGAAATACAATCTCTCGGATTTCGATTTCTCCCACAACTACCTTTACTTCTGGGATATGTTCGAGAAATCCAACCTTTTCCTTGAAAACATGATCTCCACGGCCAACAAACCCATGGACGACCGGGACGTGACCTTCATGTTCCAAGCTCCTGTCGGGGATGGTGGCGTGTGGAACTTATACTATAATCTTGGAGAGAAATACGGGGTTGTACCGAAGTCCGTTATGCCCGAAACCGCTCACTCTAACAACACGAGCGCCATGGGAGCCTTGATCAACGAGCGTCTCCGCAAAGGAGGATACACCATCCGCGAAATGGCAGCCCAAGGTAAAAAGGTAAAAGAACTACGTGCAGAGAAGATGAACGTGTTGAAAGACGTTTACCGGATTCTGGCCCTTTGTCTCGGTGAACCTCCTACCACTTTCACTTGGAGATACAAGGACAGAAACGGGGAAATCAAGGAATTGGCTAATTACACCCCGCAACAATTCTACAAAGAAATCACTCCGGCAGACTTCAACCCGAAGAACTATATCATGATCATGAACGACCCGACACGGGAATATTACAAGTTATATGATATACAGAACTACCGGAACACGATCGAAGGCATCAACTGGGTATACCTGAACCTGCCGAACGAGGACATCAAAGAAGCCGCTATCGCTTCCATCAAGGGTAATGAAGCCATGTATACTTCCAGCGACGTGGGGAAATATTTCAACCGGGAAACGGGAATCCTTGACCCGGAAATGTATGACTACAATTCACTCCTGGGCGTAGACTTCTCCATGGACAAGAAAACCCGTATCCTAACCCGTCAGAGCGGTTCGGCTCACGCCATGGCACTGGTAGCCGTTGACGTTGACGAGAACGGCAAACCCACGAAATGGGAATTCGAGAACAGCTGGGGAGCACAAGCCGGACACAACGGTTACCTCACCTTCACCGACAAATGGTTTGACGAATATATCTTCCGGGTGGTTATCCACAAAAAATATCTGGGAGAAAAAGCACTGAAAGCACTAGATCAGAAACCGATCCAGCTGCCAATGTGGGATTATATGTTCTAAATTATAAAAGAAAAGGGAGATTTAAAATCTCCCTTTTCTTTTATAATTTAATAACCAACACCGTGACGTAAGCGGACACCCCCTCTTCCCGTCCCTCGAAACCGAGTTTTTCAGTAGTGGTAGCCTTTATGGTTAAATCCTCCAGATCTATCCCCATAATCTCAGCCAGACACTCCCGCATCTCCAACGTTCGCATCTTGATTTTCGGGCGTTGCAAGCAGATAACACAATCAACATTCCCGATAGCGAAACCTTTCCGCTCAATCATGTCGATCACCTTCTTCAACAAAATCTTGCTATCAATCCCCTTGTAAGCGGGATCGGTATCCGGGAAGTAAACACCGATGTCATCCAACCCGGCAGCACCCAGCAACGCATCACAAATAGCGTGAATCAACACATCCCCGTCCGAGTGAGCCACGCATCCTTTTTCATGCTCTAACTTGATCCCTCCTAACCAAAAATCCAGTCCCGGTTCCAGCCGATGGACGTCGATCCCTATACCTGTCTTTATTTTCATGGTCTTTATATTAATTACCCTGCAATATTAATGAAAAAAGTTTTATAAATTTGTCACTCTGATCGAATGTTACGAAAAGATGAAAGAACTAGAATCAATATATAAATCTTTCCAAGCAGGAAGCCGGATAATCACCGACTCCAGGGAAGTTAAAGAAGGGGATATTTTTATCGCTTTAAAAGGTGAAAATCATAATGGTAACACGTTTGCCGAAAAAGCGGTTGCCCGGGGAGCCAAACACGTCGTTATCGACGAGGCCGCCTACAACGTAGCTCCCCAATGCGTGCTTGTGCCCGACACGTTGCAATTCCTGCAACAACTGGCAAACCACCATCGCCACCAACTGCACATCCCGATTCTGGGCATCACCGGAACAAACGGTAAAACGACAACCAAAGAATTATGCCATGCCGTCCTTTCTCGAAAATACAACACGGTGGCCACGAAAGGCAATCTAAACAATCATATCGGGGTCCCTTTAACCCTGTTGAGCATGGACAAAACCACAGAATTCGGAATCGTGGAAATGGGAGCCAATCACCCCGGTGAGATCAAAGAATTATGCAAGATCGTGGAACCGGATTACGGTATCATCACGAACATCGGCTACGCACATCTGGAAGGATTCGGGAGTTACGAGAATATTATCAAAACGAAGAACGCCTTGTACGAGGCCGTGAAAGAAAAACAAGGAATGCTCTTCGTGAATGGCGAAGACGAATTATTATGCCGCCTCTCGGCCGATCAGAAAAGATATACTTACGGTGTCGAAGGACACGATGTAAACGGAGAAATCGTCCAGACAACTCCTTATCTCGTGTACACGTTGAAAACCCGCCACGGCCACCTGTACGTCCGTACAAAACTAATCGGGGGATACAACTTCGATAATGCCATGGCTGCCTCCGCGCTGGGAATCTATTTTGACATAGATCCCTTGCAGATACAGTCCGCCCTCGAAACCTACATGCCCTCTAACATGCGATCCCAGTTAGTGAAAACCGAACACAACACGATTATTCTGGATGCCTATAATGCCAACCCGAGCAGTATGCAGGTCGCCATCTCTAATTTTGCCGAAATGACAGCCGACAACAAGTTGCCGGTCATCGGGGAAATGCGGGAACTAGGAGCAATCTCGGAGGAAGCCCACCGGAAAATCGTGGACTTGATGGCCCAAAATCACTTTACCCAAGCATTCTTAGTGGGTCACAATTTTGAATCATTCGCAAATAACTATACCTTTACAACATACTTTCCCGACACGGAAGCATTAATAGAGTATCTTAAAACAAACAAGATCACGAATGCTTTCATCCTAGTAAAAGGTTCGCGGGGAAATAAGCTGGAAAGGATTACAGAATATTTATAAAACATACATTATGAACGACAGAGTTGTCATCATACCGACCTATAACGAAAAAGAGAATATTGAAAATATTCTTCGCTATGTTTTTAAACTGGAACCGACGTTTGATGTGCTCGTTATCGAGGACAACTCTCCCGACGGGACAGCGCAAATCGTGAAACGCCTGCAAACCGAATTCCCGCAACTCCACATGATCGAACGGAAAGGGAAACTAGGACTGGGAACCGCGTACATCACGGGATTCAAATGGTCACTGGAACACGGTTACAATTACATTTTCGAAATGGATGCAGACTTTTCCCATAATCCCGACGATCTTGTAAAACTTTATCACGCCTGCGAGAGCGGGGAAGGCGACATGGCGATAGGTTCCCGTTACGTGACAGGCGTCAACGTGGTCAACTGGCCGATGGGACGGGTACTCATGTCCTATTTCGCCTCCAAATACGTGCGATTCATCACGGGAATGCAAGTACACGACGCGACTGCCGGATTCGTTTGTTACACCCGGAAAGTCCTCGAAGCCATTGATCTCGACAACATCCGTTTCAAAGGATACGCATTCCAGATCGAGATGAAATTTACCGCCTGGACTTTAGGATTCAAGTTAAAAGAAGTACCCATCATTTTCACCGACCGTACCTTAGGTACCTCGAAAATGAGCGGGGGCATCTTCAACGAGGCCTTTTGGGGTGTCATCACGATGAAACTCCGCAGTCTGGGAAAAAAAAGGAGTTCATAAAATCTATAAAGTCCATAAAGTTTATAAAGTCTATAAAGTCTATGGACCCCTGCGGGGCGCTTGATTCACGGCAGCTTTATGCTGCCGAATCACAGAAGAACTGAATTCTTCAATCTAAAATCTAAAATTTAAAATCTAAAATTGCTATGTTTTTATACATCCACGGGGGAACAATCATAAATGAAGGAAAAAGTTTTAGAGGAAACATTTTAATCCACAATGATCGGATCGAAAGAATCTCGGAAAACGACAGGGAAGACATTCCGCAAGAAGCGAAAATCATCGACGCCACGGGTAAATACATCATTCCCGGAGTCATTGACGACCAGGTGCATTTCCGCGAACCCGGACTAACCCACAAAGGAGATATCCGGGAAGGAAGCCGGGCAGCCGCCGCCGGGGGGGTCACCTCTTTCATGGATATGCCCAACGTGAAACCTCCTACCGTCACGAATGAACTACTTCGGGAGAAACAACAAATCGCCCGGGAAAACGCGGCAGTAAACTACTCGTTCTACCTCGGGGCAACCACCGATAATATCGAAGAAATCAGAAAAGTTGATCCGCACACGACTTGCGGGATCAAAATCTTCATGGGCTCCTCCACGGGGAATATGCTGGTAGACAACCGGGAAAGTCTGGAAAAGATATTCGCAGAGTCGCCTATTCTTATCGCCACCCATTGCGAGGATAACGCCACGATCAACCGGAACCTGGAACTCTACAAACAACAATACGGGGAAGACATCCCGCCTTTCTGCCACCCACTGATCCGGAGCCGGGAATGTTGTTACCTCAGCTCTTCCATGGCGGCAGAACTTGCCCGGAAACACAACAGCCGTTTACACATTCTCCACCTGAGTACAAAAGAAGAATTGGACTTGCTGGATCAAGGTCCCCGGACACAAAAACACGTCACGGGAGAAGTATGCGTGCATCACCTCTGGTTCAACGATCAGGCTTACCACACGAAAGGTAATCTCGTGAAATGGAATCCCGCGATCAAGACCGAAGAAGACCGGAAAGCTTTGTTGCAAGCATTAAGCGAGAACCGTCTGGACATCATTGCCACGGATCACGCCCCCCACTTGCCGGAAGAAAAAGCCGGAGTTTACACGAAATCTGCCAGCGGTGGCCCCATGGTACAACACTCGCTAGTCGTGATGTTGGAACTCATGGAAAAAGGTGAAATCACGTTCGAGAATATCGTTGATAAAATGTGTCACGCCCCCGCCGACATCTTCCGGGTGGAAGAGAGAGGATATCTCCGGGAAGGCTACAAGGCAGACATCGCCATCATCGAAAAACACCCTTGGACTGTAGCAAAAGATAATTTGCTCTACAAATGCGGGTGGTCCCCGTTGGAAGGCCAGAAATTAACTTACAAAGTGGAAACAACCATCGTGAACGGGCAAATCGTCTACGACCAAGGCAAGATCAATGATACTGTTCGCGGAGAAATGTTGACGTTCTATTAACTACAACACCATCCACGCACAAGCAGCCAAAAACAACAGGAACAACACGTTCCCGATCCATTTCGTGCGATGTGAGATAAAATACTGCGTGAACAGGTAGGACAAGGGTACCGCTATCACCAACATCACCCCGTGACAATTAAACGGGATAAAGAACAGCGCACTCCCTAAAAAAAGTAACATCGACAACATGGATAACATCCCCCGGCGTTGCGCGACAATCGCCGTGGGGTAATTCACGACTACATTATGCAAAGAAACAACAACCAGTATCCCGAACACGACAAATGCAGCTAACTTTTCAGGCATAATCATCCAAAATCCTTGCCCCACAACTAACGCGTCTACAAAAATATCGGGAAGTTCCACAAGCTGATCGGTCAAAAAATAATAGCCACATGTAAAAAACAGGGTTGTAAAAATCCCGATAAACAAAGCCACCAGATCTTTAAATGCAGCTCTTCCGGAGAAAGGCAGCACCACGATAGCCCAAACAAGCAACATCACCAGTTTCGGGCAGAAAAGCACTGCCAATGTCGAAAACAACCCGAAACCAAACACGGGTGCATTGGACTGCGTGTTCACGATAGCAGCTTGCAAACGAGCCACAGCCAGTGCCGCACACAACGCTGCCATGAGATAATTATTCATCCCGTAACGACAGATGATCCCCACGCCCAACAAGCCATAAATCACCGCCGGCAACACCGTAATATGCGACAAAAACTTGTATCTATCCGCGACGAAAAAAACAATGAAAGACAAACACAACAATGCCAGAACACCGACTTCTTTCAGCCACGGATTCTCCTGCATGCTAAAAAAAGGAATAGATATAACGCCGGAATCCGCACAGACGACAAAATCATCCGGCCCGAAAGTAAAGCGCAAGAACGCGATTACTGCCAATACAAATGGCAGCAAATACAGCATATAAACATTCTTCGTCCTCAGGACGGCGTTAAATCTCATTTTCCGCTATTTATTCTTACAAATCAAAACCTATATCTCTTCTGAAATTCACCCCGTCAAAATGAATTTTAGCCACGTTCTCGTAAGACCGGTTCAAAGCTTCCTGCATGGTCTTCCCGAACGAACTCACGGCAAGTACCCGTCCCCCGTTCGTCAAAACCTTACCGTCCGCCAGTTTGGTTCCCGCGTGGAAAACAATACTTCCGTCCACCTCCGACAACCCCGTGATCTCTTTCCCTTTCTCGTAATCACCGGGATATCCCTGAGAAACAAGCATCACGGTCGTGCAGAAACGATCGTCCAGATGAAAAGCAGCATGCTCCAACTCTCCTTTCGCCATGGCCTCGAAAAGAGACAGGATATCCGTCTTCAATCTTGGCAGAACGACCTCGGTCTCCGGGTCGCCCATGCGCACGTTATACTCGATCACGTAAGGATCACCCCCCACGTTCATCAATCCGAAGAACACGAAACCTTTATAATCAATCCCGTCTTTTCGCAATCCCTCAATCGTGGGACGCACCACTCGCTCTTCCACCTTACGATTAAACTCGTCATTGGCAAACGGGACCGGAGAAACCGCCCCCATTCCGCCTGTGTTCAATCCCGTATCCCCTTCTCCGATACGCTTGTAATCCTTGGCAGAACCTAATATTTTGTAACTTTTCCCATCAGTCAAGGCAAACACGGAAAGCTCGATTCCCTTCAGGAACTCTTCAATCACCACCTGATTCCCGGCCTTTCCGAACTTTCCTCCCAACATCAAATTCAACTCCTTTTTCGCCTCTTCCAAGTCTTCCAGTATAAGCACCCCTTTCCCGGCAGCCAATCCGTCCGCTTTCAACACGTAAGGAGGTTTCAAGGTTTTCAGGAAAGCAACACCCTCTTCCAGATTATCTTTTGTCACCGTCAGGTAAGCCGCCGTCGGGATATCATGACGAGACATAAACTCTTTAGCAAAATCCTTGCTTCCTTCCAGAATAGCACCAGCCTTTCCGGGACCGACGATCATCAATCGGGCAAAACGGGCATCCGCTTCGAAATAATCCCGAATACCCTCAACCAGCGGGTCCTCGGGTCCGACAACCAGCATTTCGATTCCGTTATCCTCCACGAAAGCAGCCAACGCTTCGAAATCCGTTACTTTAATATTCACGTTCTCTGCAATTCCGGCTGTTCCGGCATTCCCCGGAGCCACGTAAAGTTTCGTTAATCTCTCACTCTGATTTATTTTCCACGCCAACGCATGCTCGCGTCCACCGCTACCCAATAATAATACTTTCATCCTTTTTATAGTTACAAGTTACAAGTTTACAAGTTACAAGTTGAATGCTTACATCTCCGGTTGCAAGAAAGTTACAAATCCAATAACCTGTAACTTGCAACCTGCCAACCTGTAACTCGGCTTTGCCGAACGACAAAGATAAGGGTTAATCATAAATCATAAATCATAAATCACAAATAAATTTGGTGTTATTGAGGGATTTCTATAACTTTGTTACAAATCAAAAGCCATGAACAGATACTCGACCAATGGCGAAGAGGGAGAACTTCTCCCCAACTTACTCGGACTCACGAACGAAGAGGCTATACACAATGCAGAGTTCGAAGGTTTTTTAATGGCTGAAATTCTGTTCACGGAAAACTTGACCGCCAAGACTAAATTCACGGTAAAATACATTTGCGACATCCACCGTACAGCCCTGAAAGAACTCTACTCTTTCGCCGGACACTTTCGTTCGGTAAATATTTCCAAGGGTGGTTTCGTCTTCCCCGCCGGAAGGTTCATTCCGGACAACATGCGTATATTCGAGGATGAAATCCTCTCTCAATTACCGGATTACTACCCGAATCAGCAAGCCTTGATAAAAGATATCGCGAAAGTACACGGGGAATTGCTTTTCATTCACCCGTTCCGGGAAGGCAATGGTCGCACCTCCCGCATCTTGGCCAATCTAATGGCCCGTAAACAAGGATATCCCGGGTTGAATTTCAGAAGAATAAACTTTGATGAATATATTATCGCCGTTCAGCAAGTAGCGCGAAAAGACTACTCCAAAATGGAGAAGATTATCGCTTACACGTTTTAAGCTTCAAATCTACCCGTTCTAAAATAGTATAAGCAGTCTCTTGGGAAATCTTTATTCCTTCCAACTGAAATGAAGAAATCATTCCTTGCAAAATCTCTTCCCGAACCGTGGCATTTTTTACGAGCGGCGGCATCTTTTCTTTTATTTTTTCCATAATACAAATATACGAATTTTGCTCTTATTATCAAAGAAAAAGAGGGCAAAAAACATAACGTTCCTGCTGAAAACAAGAAGGAAATAGGCTGAAGAGAGGAACAAGACAGGCTACAACTCCAGTACCGCTCCCGAACACCTCCGGAGTACCACCGGACGGTACGGTCGCGGAACGATTGTTGTCAGGATCATGTACCCCCCGAGAAGTTTCACCTCTTCTCGTTCGCCTCCCTCTCAGAGGGAAAAATCTTGCGAAACCTGTAACTCGCCGCAGGCGCCCTATCTCCATGTCTCCTCCACCGTGTAATTCAAGAAACGATGAAACGGCTGCATCACCAAAAGGCGTTTCACGATTCGTTCAATAGCATCCTCCCCCTCGAAAAAAGAATCCGGAACTTTATTCTCGATCGTGTAAGATTTGTATTTCAACAACTCTCCCTCCGGGAAATCCTTCGGGAAAGGCGCCGGTACGGTTTTCAATTTCTCCCCGTCCAAAACGTAATATTTCTGGAACTCCTTATCCCGGATGATTCCCGTGAACTCGTCGATATTATCATACACATCCTTCCGCAAAGCCTTTAACAACGAAGGCTCCGGGCACCAGATACCTCCCGCCAACAAAGAATTTCCCGGCTCTACATGCACGTAATACCCCGAACGAGGACTCTTTTTTCCTCCTTTCACCATGTAAGCCCCGATATGAGTCTTGTAAGGCTCTTTATTGGGAGAAAAACGGACATCCCGGTAAATCCTGAAAATACAATCCTTCGCCGTCAACCCGTCAACTTCCGGGTCGACCTTGGCCAATGCCGGTATTAAACGATTAATAAAAGCCTCATGCTCCGCTTTCACGGCCAAATACCACTCTTTATTCGCGTTAAACCACTCCCGGTTATTATTCTGCCTCAATTCTTCCAAAAAACGATATACTTCTCGCATTTCAATTTTAGATTTTCAATCCTATTGATTCTGTGATTTCTTGATTTCGGATTAAGTGATTCCATCCGCACAAGGCTAACGTTTTTAATAATCACTGAATCATTCAATCGGCAATCACAGAATCTTAGAATCTTTTTTCATTTTCAATTCTCCATTTTCAATTACTCCTCGGAATCCACTTCGCTTCTTCCAACCCGCAATCCTTCGCCAGCTTCCGCCCCAGAACAAACAGATAATCGGAAAGTCGGTTAACATACCGCACGATAATATCCTCCACCTCGATCTCCTCGCTCATGTCGATAATCCGGCGTTCCACCCGACGACAAACCGTACGGGCTATATGACAAGCCGAAACTTCCGGCCGTCCGCCCGGCAAAACGAAATATTGTAACGGTGGCAATTCCTCGTCCATCTTATCAATCGCCTGTTCCAAGAACAATACATCCTCTTCCGTACAAGGCAATTTCTTTTGCATATTGCTCACGGTCGTATCCGTCGCCAGATTTGCCCCCACCACGAACAACACGTTCTGAATCTCGATCAACTGCTTCTCGCTATTCTCGTCTATCGGGTACGAACGAATCATCCCCAAATGGCTATTCAACTCATCCACACTCCCGTAGGCCTCCAGCCTCACGTTATTCTTCGCCACCCGGGTTCCCCCGATCAACGACGTTGTTCCCTTATCTCCCGTCTTCGTGTATACTTTCATATTCTTAATTTAAAATTTTTAATCCTGGATTCCAGACGCCCAAGGCTAACGCTTTTATCCTAACTTTTAGCTTTTAGTTTTTAACTTTTAGCTTATATAATCATATTATACCTTCCCCTCTGCAACCGCGCGTCAAAAAAGACGATCCCATACCACATCATATCAATCGACACCGTCCCGTGTTGCCTCAATTGCCGCCATACCAAGGAATTAAAACGTCCCTTGTAAATATCTTTAATCACGATACACAGGGGTCCTTCCCTGCGTTCCCGTAGAACTTCTTCCCATGCCTCCTCCCAATCCGCCTCGAAAGCCTTTCCTAAAAAGATCAAGTCGATCTTTCGCCCCTTCAAATCTTCCGGTTTCACCTCCTCGTCATATTCCGCTCCCGGACATTGACCTCCCCCGTTCATAAGATGCATCTGTTTCGACACGGACGAAAGATAGCGAGAAACCCACGGTCCTTGCACCCCGACACACAACACATCTCTATAAGAAAAATACTCTGCAAGCCGGAAAAGCAAACGATACAATTTCTTCTCTTTCTCCCGCATCTCGCCCATCGCCTCTATTCGCCCGAAGTCATAATAAACCGCTTTCTCTTTTATTACATTCGTGATCAGATCAAAAACGAAAGGGGAATGTACCCCGTATCCTCTTTTGTGTCGAAAACGAATGGCATGTTTAAGTCGTTGTTTCAAATAATTATACATCTTCCGGTAAACTATCTGTCAAAATTATTTATTCTACGAAATTAAAATTTATTCCCGATATGCTCAACTAAAGTCACCGATTTTTTTTACTTTCGTTCGAGAAATCAATAATCGAAAATTTGTATTTTGGAACTGGCAGGACTGAACATAAAATTCATACCGGGTGTTGGAGAGAAACGGGCCTCGTTGCTGGAGCAGGAAATGGGCATCCAAAGCTACGAGGACATGCTCTACTACATCCCGTATAAATACATCGACCGAACCCGTATCTACACGATCGGGGAACTTACTTCCGAACTGCCCTACATCCAGATAAAAGCCAAGATCACCAACCTCACCACCGTGGGGGGCGGCAAGCAAACGCGCATGGTCGCCACGGCTTACGACGGAACCGGGGAACTGGAACTCGTCTGGTTCACGGGCTACAAATACCTAACCAGCCAGATCAGCCCCAACACCGAATACCTGATCTTCGGCAAACCCTCGATCTTCAATCACAAGATGAACATCGTTCACCCGGAGATCGACCCGTACGAGGCAAACGCCAAACAACTGGTAGGTTTTCAGGCAGTCTACCCGACCACCGAGAAGATGAAAAAAAGCTACCTGACTTCCCGGATAATCAGCAAGATACAAGCGAATATTTTCAAAGCGATCAACGGACGGATTCAAGAAACCCTTCCCGCCTGGTTTATCAAGAAACACAACTTGACATACCTGCACGAAGCCCTCTATAACATTCACTTCCCGGAGAACCCGGATATGCTTCGTAACGCACAATACCGGCTCAAATTTGAAGAATTATTCTATATCCAGCTCAATATCCTGAAGCTCAAATTCAACCGGAAAGCTGCCTTTCAAGGACATCCTTTCACCACCGTGGGAAATTACTTCAACGATTTCTACCACAATTACCTCCCTTTTCCCTTGACGGATGCCCAAAAAAGGGTGATTAAAGAGATTCGTTCCGACTGCGGTTCCGGAAAACAAATGAACCGGTTATTACAAGGGGATGTCGGGAGTGGCAAAACCCTCGTTGCCGTCATGTGCATGCTCATAGCGCTGGATAACGGTTTCCAAGCTGCCATCATGGCCCCGACCGAGATCCTCGCGACACAACATTACGAGACTATATCCGATTTGCTCAAAAATACCCCGATCAGCGTGGGATTACTAACAGGTTCCACCAAAAAGAAGGAACGGGAAGTCCTTCATGAAGCCCTCGCCGACGGTCGCCTGCAAATCCTGATCGGCACCCACGCCCTGCTGGAAGACGTGGTGAATTTCAAAAATGTGGGGCTTGTCGTTATTGACGAACAACATCGCTTCGGCGTGGCACAACGGGCCAAATTATGGCAAAAGAACACGATTCCCCCACACATGCTGGTCATGACGGCCACCCCCATCCCCCGCACGTTAGCCATGACACTATACGGGGACCTGGACGTGTCGGTCATCGACCAACTTCCTCCCGGACGCAAGCCGATCACCACGCACCACGCCTTCGAGGCTCGACGCCTGCAAGTCTACAAGTTCATCCACAAGGAACTGGAACTCGGACGACAGGCTTACATCGTCTACCCGATGATATCCGAATCAGAGAAAATGGACTATCGCAACCTCGAAGAAGGCTATGAACACGTGATGAGTTATTTCGCTCCCCTCGGCTACACGGCCGATATCGTGCATGGCAAGCTTAAGCCCGCGGAAAAGGAAGAACACATGAGGCGTTTCGTGTCGGGAGAAACCCGTATACTCGTGGCAACCACGGTCATCGAGGTCGGTGTGAACGTCCCCAACGCCTCGATCATGGTGATCGAGAGCGCCGAGCGTTTCGGGCTATCACAACTCCACCAGTTACGCGGACGCGTGGGCCGAGGAGCCGAGCAATCCTACTGCATCCTCATGACCTCTTACAAACTATCCAACGAATCCCGAAAGAGGATCGAAACCATGACCTCCACAAATGACGGTTTTGAAATTGCCGAGGTCGATCTCAAATTACGCGGACCGGGAGATATCGAGGGCACGCAGCAAAGCGGTCTTACCTGCAACCTGAGAGTAGCCAACCTCGGAAAAGACGGTCGTATCCTCAACGAAGCCGCCCAAGCCGCCACCCTTATCTTGGAAGACGATCCTCTCCTGCAAAAAGAAGAGAATCAAACCTTCGCCTCCCAGGTTAAACGCCTGTTCAAGACAAAAATCAACTGGAGATACATCAGTTAATGCAAAATTTAGAATGTAGAATTTAGAAAGAACAAACGAGGGATTAATATTTCCAATGTTTGCTCTTTCATTCACATTGACGAACTATTACCCTGCAATTTCACCGGGGTCTCATCAGTTTTTTGACTATACCTCAACAGTATATCAAGAATAAATTAACGCTTCCGATCAATCAACTTTCAATCAAGTTTCAATTAACTTTCAATCAACTTACGTCCGGAACTCCGGCACAAGTAGAGCGGGATACCCCGACAAACATAAAAAAAGGACGTCCGAAAACGTCCTTTTTTTTATCTCGATATAATCCGAAAAAACTAGTTTACAGCCACAACAGCCTTCATCATTTTTTTCGTGTTTTTCATCAACTTCGCCTTGTTCTGGCCATCCATCAAATACCATGATTCTTCTTCCGGGAAATATTGGAATTCAGCAACAGCATCAGACTCTTCGCTGGCAACAACCATCTTATTCAATGATTTTGTCACGTGATAAGAATGTCCGGCGTACATTACCTGTCCTTCCTCAACGTCACCGGCTTTCATGGCAACAGGATTTGAACCGCCCCAGAATTCAATGGAGTTAAAGATTAACGCATCACCCAAGCAGCACAATTCGTATGCCGGAAGGATACACAAACCTAAAAATACCAACTCGTTCACGAATTTCGCATTAGATACCTGCCCGTTCCAGTTGTGCAACTTGGAAGTCAAAGCGAAGGAACCATAACACCCCGTGAAGGCTACGGATGATATTGCAATCATCGCAACCGCGATCATTTGATTAAAACTTTTTTTCATAACCTATATTAATTAAATTTAGTTTTACTAAGATATAGATTTTAGTACGAAACTAAATAACCTTTGGTTATTTTTTCTTATAGAATTTTTTCGGAGCAATCATTAATTCGGGGCGAAGCACGTTATCTAGCTCTTCTTTCGTCAATAATTTCTCTTCCAGAACCAAATCATAAACACTTCTGTTTTCAGTCAAAGCTCTCTTGGCAATACGAGATGAATTTTCGTATCCCAAGGTCGGGTTCAAAGCAGTAACGATACCGATACTGTTCATCACCATATCCTTACAACGTTGAGCGTTAGCCGTGATTCCGTCAACGCACAACACGCGCAAACGATCCATCACCTTAGTCAACATCTGCATGGAGTTGAAGATAGCGTAAACGATCACCGGCTCCATCACGTTCAATTCCAACTGACCGGCCTCGGCAGCCATCATCACGGTCGTGTCGTTACCGATCACACGGAAGCAAACTTGGTTAACCACTTCAGGAATAACCGGATTCACTTTACCCGGCATGATTGAAGATCCCGGTTGCATCGGGGGCAAGTTGATCTCGTTCAAACCGCATCTCGGACCGCTAGACAACAAACGCAAGTCGTTACATATCTTAGACAATTGAACGCAGAAACGTTTCAATTCTGAAGAGTAAGACACGCAAGCTCCGGTATCGGGAGTAGCGGCAATCAGGTTCGGTGCTAACACGAACTCCTCGCCACTGATAATACGCAATTCACGAGCACAGATTTCAGCGTATTCCGGTTCCGAGTTAATACCCGTACCGATAGCCGTGGCACCCATGTTCTCTACCAAGAACAATTTGGCAGCCGCGTTCAAACGCTCGATATTTTCCTCCAAGGTATAAGCATAAGCCTCGAACTCCTGACCTAAAGTCATCGGCACGGCATCCTGCAACTGGGTACGTCCCATTTTCAGCACGTTTTCGAACTCTTTTGCTTTTCTTCTGAAAGAATCAACCAACAGTTTAATTTCAGCAACCACTTCCTTATTGGTCAAAATGATAGCCAAGTGGAAAGAAGTCGGGTAAGCGTCATTCGTTGATTGAGATAGATTCACATGATTATTCGGGTGACAATATTGATATTCACCTTTCTGGTGTCCCAGCAATTCCAAGGCACGGTTAGCAACCACCTCGTTAATATTCATATTCGTGGAAGTTCCGGCACCACCTTGAACCATGTCTACCGGGAATTGATCGGCCAGTTTACCGTCAATAATCTCCTCACAAGCGGCAGTAATGGCGTTCGTAATATCGGCGGGAATCAAACCCAATTCAAAATTAGCTTTCGCGGCAGCCCATTTTACCATAGCCAAAGCTTTCACGTAGTTAGGGAACATCCCGATCGTGTAGTGACTGATTCCTGCAAAGTTTTCGATAGCTCTCAAAGTTTGAACGCCATAATACGCATCCATTGGCACTTCTTTGTTGCCGAGTAAATCATGTTCTATTCTTGTTTTCATAACTCTTATAATTAATTATTTCCAAATACGTTTGAATTTCTTTCAAGTTTCACTTCTTCGTTAAAAACGATAACTAAATGTCTCTCGCTCATAATAAACGACCTGAAGAAAATTAATCCGGCAAAGGTATAAAAGTTAATAGTACAAAGCTAATTTTAGACAAAAAATTAAGGCCTTGCACGGAAAGAATTATACGTCTGTATATCAACCATATATATTAATTATTAACAAAATAAAGCTTGACAAAAGGCTTTTTCACAAACGTTTCCGATCAGAGATATCCCCCGAAATTTCCTTACCCCCCTCTAACTCCCCCGTCAGTTTCCTCTATAAACAGAGGAGGAACTGGTGATTCTTCCCAAAGACAGAGAGCAACTCATCTATCCCGCTGTTTATCGAGGGTTTTGAAAAGTCCTTTTTGAGAGGAACAACTACCCCCTCCGGCTCCCCCTTACACAGGGGGGGGAGGACTGATTACCAAGCGGTTTCCCTGCCTGAGCAAGGAGGGACTAGGGGTGATAGTTCAAGATAACAGGACTTTTTCATCTCTCCCTCTGTTTATAGAGGGAGTTCGGCAAAGCCGAGAGGGAGTTAGAAAGATAAAAGTTAAAAACACTAAGGTTGATTATCCGCTATGTTTATAACAATCCTTGCCAATGAAGAACGGTAATTCTCATCATTATAAGGAGCGTATTTCCCCTTGATGTCATACATGATTGATGCCTCGCCCGTGAACCCCTTGATCGGGAAAAACATCACTTCTTCCAATCCCGGATCATATACCCACGTACCCTGCCCCGTTACTTCGTGCCTGAACACCGAGGCTCCAAGACAATTCTTTTCGCTCGTCCAGAATCGAAGGCTCTCCGGGTCCAGGTTATCCTTGTCGGCGGAGGGTTTACCGCTACCATCCTGGTATGCCTTGTCGTTTTCCAAGGGTCGCACGGTAACGGGGCCCCGTCGGTGATCGTAAATATCATCTTCAGAACGAGCCCCGTACAAAGGAGTAATTCGCAAATTTTTGATGACATTCGTATGCGCCGTGAGCTGTCCCGTCGATGCCATAAACCCGACGAGCAATTTTTGCGGGGTATTAAGCGAAAGATCTGTTACCGGAGGATTCTGGTACCATATCGGGGTAGGGGGATCACCCGAAGCCACCCGGATCGGGATACCGTTCTCCGTGTAGGACAACGAAGAAGGATAAACATATTCCTCTATCACAACCGTTTTCTCTTTCCCGTGTTGTATTGTCACGGTTATAATAAAACCGCCCTCCACAAGGTTAGGTTCCAAGGCAATAATAGCCTTTCGGTACGCGGGATCATCAGCATTGGAAAAGACTTTCCCTCCCGATATATTGAACGGTTTATCAATCCTCGGACTAACATACTGTTCAAACTTACCGCTCGTGGTGTTCAACATAAACCCAGCTTCATTTCTCAACCCGTTCGTGTTCTCGTCCTCAAGTCCCTTGTCAATATCCCATCCCGTGTGCCGGGTTATCAACACCGGGAATCCCCAACTGCCTTCCGGAATCGTATGGGTCTTTTTATCTATTGTTATTACTTTTGTTCCTCGCCCGGCCGCACCCCGGATCGTAACATTACTCCGGGTGCTGTATTTTTCAAGCTGCACGTTATCTATTTTTGTCGGATTTTTATCATAGGGAATTCCATTTCTCATCTCGTAATCTTCGAAACGCCAGCTTTTGAAATGCCCCTGATCCAGCGCCACCGCGAGATACCCGCCTTTCATCCCGACAATAGGGGTTACCCCGGTACTCGTGCTCGAATGAACCGAAGACCTGTGCGTGTAACCGAATCCCGCACCCTCGGCCCCGTATTTCAGGTTAGTCCCGATGTAATTATTCGAGGTGGCATCCACCAGAAACATACAGATCCCGTCCGTCAATCCCGTCGCCGAGGAGCTGGTGTACATCATGATATATTCGAACTCGATCAGAAGACCGTCCCGTGTCGTAAACGTGTAATCCGGCAGGTAAAAAGCCCCCACCTCTTCTTTCCCGGTCGTGAGTTGTAAGCCCAACCCGTCAACCAATTTAGCCTGATTCTTTCTTTTACTGGTTCCGTTACTTGTCGTTCCCGAAGCATAGGGATTATTGGGTTCGTGAAAGTCCACGTTACTCAGATTCTTGTCCAGAAAGGACCTGAAGAAAGGGAATGGCCCCTTTTCCTGGGCCACAACCTCGGTACACGTTACCGCCAGCAAGAACACCGGCAAGAAAAAAAATAGTTTCTTCATCATACATTTTCGAGTTTCCATGTTTTCTAAATAGGGTCAATAATCCTTTATACAACGTATCGGGAATGCATACGAACGGTCGGCATCGTAAAACACTACTCCATCCTTTTGAATAAAGAGATAGTTAACCGTGTATTCACTATTCACCGTGTAAGGTGTCGCAGACCAGTAATACCCGTAAGCCCCGACATGTACCACGTTCCCATCCCCGTTCGGATAACGATGTCCCGCGGCAGGCAGGAATACCGTCCCGGCAGGAGGAGTTTTCCTATTCTCCGGCGACGGGATCGAGGCGGTTACATTCGCCCCCACAAACCACCCGCTCTCCGGGTCGAACATTCCACCCGCGTGATTCTCCGGGTTCGTGTTAAGATCAGACATCTTGTTGCCGAAATCCCCCATTTTCACCGTTTTCACGGCTGTCTCTTCATACAACAACTGCAATTCGGCATACGTGGGCAAACGCCATTTGCCTTCCACCCAACCTTTTCCACCCTTCCCGCTCGACACGTAACGGCAGATATCACCGATACCCGCTCCCGCGTTGAAACCCGTGTTATCGGAATATTCCTTGAAAACATCCGCGTCATCTCCCGACGGGGAAGGTGTCGTGAAACTAAAATTCGGGTGAGCGTACGGGATTCGATCCCACCCCGCAAGACCTATCCCCCAAGAGGACGGGTCCAACCCGGCGGGACTATACACGACACACGATTCCGGATCATAAGGATTCCCGGCAGGAGCCAGCGCAACGAGTGACCCCCATTTGAAGAATACCCCCTGCGACCAGGCCGGAATAGTCCGATTATCCTCTGCAGTAACGGCAAAAATTAGATTCCCGCCATGCCGGACGATATTACTACGCGCAAACATTTCGGCAATCGGAACCCTTCGAACGGTTAGTGTATCCCGAAGTCGTCCGGCTGTAAACACAATCTGCCCCGTCACGTAATCTTTCCCGCTACCCGGGGAGGGAATTGTTGTCACGACAAGATCTACCCCCGTCTGGTTTATATCAGTTCCGCTGCTCGCCGTCTGATCCCCGGTAAGCCGGAGCCAGCTACTTTCGTTCGGTTTAAGCACCTCCGCTTTCCACTCGCCATGATAGTCGGAGCTTACCCGGTGCTTCAATTGTCTGCCCACACCATACGGCATATCCAGCACCCGACTCTCCACACCCATGAAAAATTGCCCGTCATAGACGATATTATTTATCCCATTCATATCCACCACAAGAATCGTGGTCTTCAAGTTCGACAACACGGTCGACGAATTAAGAGCCTGTTCAAATGTGTCGTACCCACCTCCCTCGGCCGCGATAATATTCACGCAATACTTATGATTCCGGTACAAGGGCATGTATTCCGTGGTGGCGGAAGCAGACGTTTTCACCGTGAAATCAACACGATAATAACACTCCGCCCCCCGATACATTCCCTTGATAATTAAACACGTCCCGTTTTTAGCATCATTTTTCGTGGTTTTAGCGGCCTCGTAAGCATATATTTTCCCGTCGAGCAACAGAACCTCGACATGATCATCCTGCTTGTATTCATACCCCATCGCCGCATCCAACGTACCCTCTTGTTTACCTGCCGGATTCGGGATCATCGGGTTGTCGTTGCCCGAATAAGGGTCCCGGATCATGCTGCCGTCAGACGTGTTCCACGGCGGAGCGATATATCCCGAAGTGTTGTAACTCACCAGATAAATCATTTCGAGCTTGAATATATCCCCTTTCACTTCATTCTTCACGTCAACACGTGCCAGCATACGGGTTAACGGCACATTCACCGTCGCATCCGCGGCAATTCCCTCTACCGAAGTCTCCCCGTACATGGGTATCGGGGTATACCCCGGAATCGACACGTTCCAATGGTAAGCACCGTTCTCGTCCGCTTCCGTCCTGAATTTCAACGCTTCCAGCACGACTTGCTTTTCAGTTCCGGTAGCCTGTTTCGACAAAACCAGATCGACCTCGTCCGACGCGTTGGCAATGGCCACGACAGTACCGACATTCTCGTCCTTCGTGAATTTCAAACGATACTTCACTTTGTAATCCGTACCCGACACGTCCTGAGTAAAATCGCTCACTTTAAGCCCCCGAATCAATTTAGCCGCAGGCGTCGATTGGTCGAAAAGCAGGAGGTCAATACTCCTCACGGCAGCTTCTCCCTTCTCTCCCGCAATCGAGCGGGTCACCGGAATCTCGAAGCCCGGAATGATCATCTCTAAGGTTATCGACTCTCCCTGTACATCAAACCCATCCAATTTATCAGACACGCACCCGATAACACCTGACATGAACACGACAACAGCCGTGTAAAACAGTTTCGATAATATCCTGGATCGTTTCATCATATACCACTCATTTATTATATATTACGAACGGGTAACCCTGATCTTTTTAATCATGTTCCCGGCTTTCACCTCCACAAGAGCATAATACCCAATAGCCATATCACTCAGATCCCGGATAGTCGTGAACACCACGTCCCGGGACAAATCACCGTCGGCCCCCGACATCGAAACCTCCAGCCAGCCACTCTCCCCGTGAGAAGCATCCAACAATCGACCGTCCAGATCGTAATAATCAATCTTTCCCGTCAGAATCCCCTTGGGAAACCCGCGATCGGTCCTATCATAATTGGTTTCGGCCGTGATCATGGCGGAATTGTTCGTGTTGTTGACGTAAAGAATATCACGACCCACCCGCAGAAAATACTGGGGATCAATAATAATTTCTTGCCCGGCCTCCGTCCACGGCACCACAACATGCTCGAACTGTACTGTTTTCTCTTTCACCACCCCCGTGATCCGGTAGATATGATTACGCCGTAGCTCGGTAATCGCTTGAGGACTCCCTCCTCCTTCCGGGGAAAAAGCGGATAAAACAGCCTGCCCTCCCCGATCCCCGTCCGAAGAACTTATTCCCGACATATTCAACATCAACTTATCCGCATCCCCGGGAGCAGAACACGTGCGTTCCGGGGTGTAGAACACGCAGACCAACCGGGGTGTTTCGTCCAACTCCAAAGCGGCTGATTCCCCGTAATTCCAACCGACAAACGTATAATTATTATCGGGAACCAGCATACGCCCGAAATTATTCTCCACGTCAGTCCCAGTCTGGAAACGGGTCCCGTCAAGTTCCGTTCCCGTCACGAGAAATCCTTCCGCATAAGAATTTTCCAACGTCACCCGCGTGGCGGTCGTTACCCGAGCCTGAGGAACCGCAGTTTCCTTCTTCAACCACAACTCAACCCGTGCCACCCCGCGCTCGATACTAATTTTTTCCTCACTGGTAACCTCCTTGACAACTTCAATTTTTCGTTTTACCCCGCTCATAGGAATCCCTGATGAGGAAGGAACCGTATGATTGGGGGTAAACGATTCATCCATAAGGAATATCATCTCTTCCAAATCAACCGGGGACATCACGGCCCCCAATACCCCGTTCATTGTCGGAGGTTCATTCAGAACCACGACAAGCATCTTGTCCGGGTTACAACTGACTTCCAAAATAGTCTTGAATTTTTTAGAATCCTGATCTTTTGCCTCCAAAGTGATCAACTCGTTGATATCGACCGTGGGAACAACCGAAGCGTTATCGAACACCACAAAACGGGCCGTGCGAACATAATCATGTTCATCAGCCCCGTCAACAAGCACTTCCACCGTCATCAGACTCCGGGATCCCCGCGGCGTGTCGGCATCCTCCCCCGAACGTTCCGAAGTACAGGAAACAAGAAAGACGATTCCGAAGATTATATGTAAGATATTATTTTTCATAAACTCTTGATTCTAAAAAATCAGACACCAATATCATTGAGCCAGATGATCCAACCGTTAACCTTGACTGATATAGCCACGAAACCATTGACTACCTTACACCGCACTTCCAACTCCCACTCGCTTTGGCGGTCCAGGAATTCCTGCATGGGCAACGGACTGCCATCCGGACGCATCCCCGGCTTGATCCGTTTCAGAAATTCCATCAAGTCGTACACCCACAAGGGATTCCCGGTCCGCACATCACGCACGATAAGTTGATAGTCATAGCCCTCCCCGTGTATCAACCGGGTCGTGTTGAGAGTTCCCTCGGACAATTCTCCCGGTTCACTTCCCGCCCTCAAGCGATAGGGCTTGAACGTCACCGATTCCTTGACTTTCGGGGTGTTGTCATGACCATATACCGCTCCCTCGGGAGTTATGATTTCAAAGGTGTATTCAACATTTCCCGCCCGCCCCCCGGTGTTATCATCCACTTGGACTAATGATATATCGAAACGATTGGTATTCTGCACAAGCTTCACCGGCCATACGGATAAATCAGCCTTATAATCAACGTCGATCGTGGTCCCCACCCACAAAGGCGAGAATTCGTGAGACACCGTTCCGTCTTCTCGGCTTAACGCCACCCGCACGTCATCCAACATCGTCAAACCCGGTGAAAGAGCATTCCCGTCAACATCGGATACGTTAAAATGGTCTGTCAACCCGCCCACGGTCAATATCTTGTAGTGTCCGAAACGGATATCTCCACCCAGAAACATTCGATGCCCGTTGATTAGTTCCTCCTGCCGGGCGTGTTTCGAGAAAAGATATTTCCCCTCCGCATCGAACACGAACAAGTCGACCGTCGCGATACGCGCATCAAAAAGGTCCTTGTAATCCATGTTATGATCATAAACGAACTCCAAGTATATCCCACAATCGTCCATATCGTCCCTGATTCGCTCGCACGATAACAGAAAACTCGAAATGACAGCCGTCAAAACCAGATTGATCAAATTCCGATATATATTCTTAATGTTCATATTCCCGCGTTTTAGGCACACCCGATTTTGATTTCAGATTTTAAATTTTAAATTCTAACCGCACAAAAGATCGCCTTTGGCGAGTTACAAGTTACAGATCACATTTACCTTCGGCAAGTTACAGGTTATTACTCCACGCTCCGACCAAGGCTTTTAACTTTAAATTAAATTCAACTTTTATCTTTTAAACTCCCTCCCGGCTCCGCCGTACTCCCTCTATAAACAGAGAGAGCTGAGTTACTCACCGTCTTCGGGAAAGATCATCAGCTCCTCCCCTGTTTATAGAGGGAACCGCCGGGTTAGCGAGGACAGATCGGGAGCTTGCTCGTTGTCTGTCGAGCGGGAGGCGGTTCGAGACCGCTTCGGGCTCACTTGGCAGCGAAGCTGACGGAGGAGTTTATTTGTCACTAAATCATTCCATATTTTTTATCATATTCCGATCTCGTTCTCCCAGATAATCCACCGGGCAACGTCCACCGTAATACCCAGATAACCTGTCGTTCCGTCAATCGGGTCAGTCGGATCAGGATCACCGGGTCCCGGATTATCAATATCGGGATACCAAGGAGTACCCGCTCCGTTCACGGAACCAAGCGTCAACTGGTACCAGTTATTCCGCACGACACCATATTTACCAAAATCCATATCCTTGGTCGTCTCATTATCATGACGAATCTCGTAATAGTAGTAACAAAGCCCGGCCTGATACCAACGGATAACAGGATTCTTGCCATCCTTGATTACCTCCCCGCCGTTCTTGATCTGCAATAAATCAGACACTTCGAGCGTTTCAAACGACGTACCGATCAAAGTAACTTCCGTATGTGCGTCCGCGTAATCCTTAATCTTAACGTACATTTTCTCGCAAGCCGCTTTAAAATTAGGCCCGGCCTCCGTACCCTCGTAATAAGCTTTCAATGCCGCAAAGTCCGCGTAATCTCTACCGGCAAAACTGAACCAATCCCCCTGGCCGGAATGATTTGCGGGATAAAAAGTTCCCTTGATTACAACCCGGGTCGCATTCCCGAAATCCTGTTCAGCCGCACTCATCGTATTTTCAAGACAGTAAACCATCTTTTTCGCATCCATCCAAGTATAAGGTTCTGCCAATTGCGGTTCAAAACTAACCTTGTGAACCGTGGCCTTCACCAACCCCACGTCATCCGTAAAGTTCGGATCACGAGTATAGAAACTCTTGGCATAACTTCCGCTGGACGAATGAGTCACTCCAAGCAACGTTTTCTCGGCGAAAGGGAAAAACGTACCGTTCACCGCATCGAGCGTCCACTGCCCGAAAGCGAAAGTCGCACCGCTAGGTTCCACCTTAATATCATCATTACTGTCACCTTTAAGTTCAAATTCCACCTTAGAAGCCAACCGTTCGACCCGGATCAGCACCCGGTTATCATCTTTTTCCGCAGCTTTCTTGGCTTCCTCCTCGCTCACGTCATCCGTGATTTTCTGAATCTTGTCGCTAATACCAATAAGCGGGTCGGCAATCTTATCCCCCGCAGCCTTCCCTTCCTCATCGCCACTATTAATCATGGTAAATCCCCGTTCCACGGGAACAACCTCATCCACGATCTCGCCTTTATCCACTCCTTTAATCGCCAAGTTGACCGTACCAAATGTCGTCGTCGCATTGATATCGGTGATCACGCCTTCCAACTTCATCCCCGGGTTGGCAATTACCAGAAGTTTCGTCGCGGCTGCCGACACCTTGACCGCCGTCGGTTTCAACGAAGAACCTTCAACCTTCGTGAAGTAAGCCGTCGCCCCCGGCTCACCCACGACATTCCCCGCGTCGTCAAAGAAAATCAGGTAGAGCGTTTTCAAATCACTCTCATTGGCCCCTTCGTTTTCTCCTGAAGAACGAGCCGCACTATTCCGCGCATCAATTTTAATGGAGATATAAGCCACGTCCGCACTGCCGGAATTTATCGGCTTGTCGCGTTCATCATTCTTGTCACTACAACCGGCCAATACTGCAACCGCTAGCATCGACACGAGAATCATTTTCATTTTCATGTGTTTGTGTTTTAATGGACAATTAATCATATTTTCTATAAAACGGGGAGTTATTCAATCCCGTACGTTTTCCATTCTTCCAGTTTCTCCCGGTACAAATTCTCATCGACCTTGTACCGTTCTATCAACCGGAGATGCACCACGGCCTCCGGGTTACCCGCATCCGCGGCTTTTTTCGCATATTCCTCGGCCTTATCCAGTTCGCTATTCCGGGCATGAAACGACGAGAAATAAATCCACACTTCCGGATCATCCTCCAATCCCTGCAGGTACTCCAGGGCGACCGTCACGTCACCGGAGAGGTAACTGAACATCGCCATCGAGATACGACTGATTTTCTCCTCGGGAAAAACCGTCGCTGCCTTCTTGATCACATCCAAGAATCGCGGGCTACCCGGCTCGTATTCATTCGCCAACAGGTAAAATTCATACAGGGATAACATACCCGGACGAGAAGTAAACACCTCCTTTATGGTTTCAAGAGAATACTCCGGCACGGTAAAATCAATCCGGTAAGCACTCCGGCGAAGCTCTGGGAAAAGATTCGTCAACATATAACGATACGTCCGCCCGCCATCCAGTTGCATCAACTGTTTTTCACGCCCGTCATGAACTCCCGTCCCCCCGATAATTTGAAGTACACGTTCCCGCTCCATTTCCGTCATTTTTAAATCCGCCCGCACAAGTCGTTCCAGCCCTTCCCAGTCCTCGCCATTTCCCCGGGACGAGAGTTTGATTCCTGCAATATCGTAATTCCGACGAATCCACCCCGACAAGGAAGCCGCCCGCCGTTCGGACAAATCCAGATTATAATTCCAACTTCCCTCGGGCGAAGCATAAGAAGATATCGCGATAGAGTTAATTTTCACCCCCTGTACACCCCGCACCTCCTCCAGACTACGACGAATCTTATCCAACTCCACCTGGTTATTGGACAGCGCAGGTTTGATCTCCGCATTACCCACCGTGTAAATAATCTGAGCCTCGCCCGATTCCGTCCGGTACTTTATCTCCTCCCTCGGGGGTACGGGAATTTTCACCGGAAGATCGTAGGCTACACGCACAGGTTTTTCCACGAACCTAATCCCCTCGGCGATCACCTCCATCGAGAGGTGATGAAACTCGCCCCGGCAATTACGCCGCTCCTGTGCGATAGCCACATTCGCGTCTCTCATCCAGTCTTCTACGGGAACAGTCGCACTATAAGCAATCCTTTGATGAAAAAGCTTCTGCCCCTTCGTGCAGAAAGAAGCATATACAGGTTCTACATGCCCGGAGAGCCTTTCCGCCCGGCCCACAACCGCTTCCTGAATCCTGCCACTGATAACGACAGGAGCCATTTTCCGCTCGTTCATCCTGTAACGGATCACAGGATATAAATACATCTGTTCGCGGGGAGCCACCGACACCCCGATCACTTCAATTTCCAGCAGGGCGCGTATACTGTCCCGTTCCTGACGGACATCCCGCACCACCACCCGCACGTCAGAAACTTTCTGCTGGGCTCCCACGAAAACGGGTGCTATCATAAGCAACACGCCCCCGATCAAGGCAACAATTTTACATTTTATCTGATCATTCATTCTCATATTCTACATCATTTTAGCAGGAACACTAACGTTAATCCCAGTTTCGTTAACCCGAAATAGTTCACATGCTCGCGACCGATCTTGGGCTGACACTTCCCGCACGCGTATTTATCGTGGGCCATGTGCGCATAACCGACTCCCACCGTCGTTTCCAGCGACCAGCGGGGTGCAAGTATCCAGTTGTAACCGTAACTCACCCCGGCCCCGATCAGCCACCCCTCGTATCTATTATTCTTTATCGTCTTGAAAGGCCCGATTCCCCCCACATTATAAGAAGCGTAGTGAGCGTGAACACCCAGAAAATGTCCCGTGAAAGGTTGACATTTCCACCAGCGAAACTCCGGTTGCACGGCGACATGTTTAAATTTCTTGTCATCACTAAAACTCCATAAATTCAGACTGGCCGGGATATTCAGCGTGGTGCGCCCCCCCGTCTTGAACTCCATCCCGAAATTGACGGACGCCATGGCATCCATTAGCAAGTTATTCTTCAACGCCACCTTCTGGGCGCTGGCAAACATACAGAACGGCATTACCACGATTAATAATATGAACCTTCTACTTCGCATAATATTAAATTTTCTAAAAACAAAGGTAGACTATTAGGTGGACCAGAAAAAGACAACTTCGTCCTATCCCCCACGTGACAATTGTATGTTTGGGAGAAGTTTCAAACGACAATCGGCATTATCCCGCACGACCAGCAGGAACAAGATATCATTTTCCTCTATTTAAGAGACAACAAAGGAGGACACATCTACAAAAAAGAGGAAAAGACTCCCCCTACAATCATTTTTTACACTTCCGAATAATTTAACTTAATATTCGACAAACTACGCTACATTTATCATTATTTTTGATCATCGGTTAACAGCTAACTTTAACCATGTATATAATTATAAACAAAACAGCTATGAAAAAAAGGGATCTTCATGACGAATTCATAGATGAACTAGGTAACAGAATACCCAAGAGAGCAGACCTCATCAGCCGCGCATCGGATATTTTAAGACTGGAAAAGGAATCAATTTACAGACGAATGGCCGGAAAAGTGAATTTTTCCATCCGGGAAATGGGCATACTGGCCAAGGAACTGCACATTTCCCTCGATAGCCTGTTATACAGAGAGGAAGATACTCAATGGTTCCCGTTCATACTGGGAATACCCCTGAAATTTCACTCCATAAACGCACTATGCGACATGGTAGACCTTAACCTGAAACGAATAGGAAACATCAGCCGGGCTGGTCCTTGTGAAACAGGGAAAGTTTATCATACCCTCCCCCTAGAACTCTTCATCCATTTTCCTCTCATCATGAAATTCATGTTTTTCAAATGGGGCAACTACTTCGTGAACTCTGAAGAGTTCAATAACTTTTCCCGTTGGGAACTTCCCGACAGGTTATCCACAATTACCGAAAAATATCACGACATCAATAACTTCCAAAAAGCTTTTTATATTTGGGATAACTCACTGATCTGGGCTCTATCTAAAGAGATTGATAATTTTTACCGGATGCACATCATCACGCCACAAGAGAAGGAGGAGATTAAAAATGACCTCAAAAGCCTTTTATTAAAACTAGAGAAAACACTGAACGGGACTTTTATCCCTAACATACCCTTGGTTCCTCAAATAGCCTTCTACGTATCTTCCATTCCCATGGGATTCACTAGCTGCTATTATCAATCCGAAACCCAACGTCTCGCCACGTTACAAACGAACTTCAGCTTTTCTTTGTTAGAAAACTCGAAAGAAAACCTTGACAAGGTAAAAGAATGGATCAAATCTTTCCGCAACATCTCCACTCTCCTCTCTGAAAGCGGCCGCATCGAAAGACGATTATTTTTCGAAGCTCAGTATAAAATAATAGACAATATTTAATATCACCCGTCAACCCTGATATTAGGGTAAAACCATAATAATAATACCTCTTCTCCGTTACAACCCGCTAAAACACTTATCCCACACCCCACGGGGCAACAAGATAACCGTTAGCCAGATGAAACATAGAAGAGGTTTTATAAGATCGGATTACGATTAGATAACCCCCTAATCTACTCCTAGTTGAATTCTTCCGTGTTAGCCTCCATATCATCAAGAGGTTTCAGGTTAGAAGGGATCTTTTGCTCGGCATCATCCGAGAAATAAGGAAACACGTCCATGATATTCGTGTCGGTTATCGAGGCAATTTCACAAGGAACCACGTAAGTCGACAAGCTCTTGTGCAAATTAGCCAAAGCGCTGTCAATGTCCGCCCCGGCCACGAGATAATACTGATTTGACTTCTTCTCCTTCCCGCTGATCTGGTCGGCATCAATAATATTCACTTTCGCCTTGAACCATTTATCATCATTCCCGTCATTCGACTCCACCAGCTCCGTGATATTCGACTTTTTCAATCCCACAATATAAAAATCACCCTGAATCATCTCTCTCAAACTCTCCGTGATCCGGCTCTCGGCCTCGGTATAGGACATGGCATCCAACAGATACAACTCGGACATTTTCTTCTCTTTCCCATCCTCACCCATTTTCACGTATTTCACTTTCGCTTCAAACCAATTTGCTATCATATCTTTTCTTTTTTATTTCTTTAAAATGAACAGCAAAAATACACAAACTTCTCAAAAATGATTTCCGATTCGGAAAATTAAAAATAAGGAGGGGATTCCCAACACTTGTTTGACCTTTTCGATTAAAAAGAAAGCCCTCGAAAACTTTTTTACAAAAGTCTCTCGGGGGAAATCTCACAAACAACTATCGAGCTTTACCACGATTATTTATACCACACACCTGTACTACATTTTTGCAATCTATTTTTAATCATCATCTGCCTTCTTTGCACCATATTTTTATTGTCTATTTCACCGCTTTCCAGAAATGCCTGATTCAAACATTGTTTAGCCTCATTCGTTTTCCCGATTCCTTGATAACATTCAGCGGTGATCATCAACAATTGAACACGCGTCATCGTATCCATATCTTTTTTCAATGCACATGTTGTCCAGTCAATACATTTAAGTTGCAAAGTCTCGGACATTGTTTTTCCATACTCGGCATGCACCTCTTCCAAAACTCACGTGTAATCGTTCACACTTATTTTTTCTGCGCTGGTAAATATCCATATTCTTAATATCGACATTTTCATCATGACGATACAAACTGTGGAAAAACACCTGCAAGTCGGCCTAAAAAAACTACGTCAGGAACTCGTTGACTACCTACCCGCCGGGCTACTTCTGTGGTTCCTGTATCCATAAAAAAAGAGGCTTGGAAACCAAGCCTCTTTTTTAAACCATATAGATAGATTAATATCTTCTGTTTGAATTATAACCACCTCCGCGATTACCACCGCCTCTGTTATAACCACCGCGGTTACCACCACCGTTTGATCTTTCTTCTCTCGGTCTTGCAACGTTCACGGTAATTACTTTACCATCATATTCAGCACCGTTCAATTCGTCGATCGCTTTTTGTCCTAAAGCATCATCAGCAATTTCCACGAAACCGAATCCTCTGGATCTTCCTGATTCTCTGTCCATAATAACTTTAGCAGAAACCACTTCTCCGTATTCTGCAAACAATGTGTTTAAATCAGCGTCATCAACGCCATAACTTAAATTTGAAATGTAAATGTTCATCAAGTACAATTTTAATTGATTAATAAATAATGATTGAGAATGGTCTCATTGAAAAAAGTCTACTTAACGATACAAATACATTGATAGGAAAGTGATTTAAATACAAATAATTCAACTCAATCTGGGACAAAGGTACACTTAAAATCGGATATACAAGCATTTTCCAAATTTATTTTCAATTTATTTTCTGTCAAGTCATTCTTTTTTCCAACCTAAACCACCTCAATCGACACCAATTTCCCGTGATTTTTCAGCGATTAAACACTTGATAATATTCATTGTATTCATTAATTTCGTGAAAATTTAATTGAAACCTCACCATGAAAAACACATTCATTATTACACTCTTATTATTCACGACCTTATTTTGCTCTGCCCAAGAGAAATACATTCCCTCGAAAGAAAACCTTGAGAACCGGGAATGGTTCCGGGACGCCAAGTTCGGGATGTTCATTCACTGGGGAATATACAGCATGCTCGCCGACGGCGAATGGGTGCTGACAAACAAAAGCCTGAACGAGGCGGAATACCAAAAACTCGCTGACGGGTTCTATCCTTCAAAATTCAACGCCGACGAATGGGTACGTATCGCCAAAGAAGCCGGGATGAAATATATCTGTTTCACCTCTCGTCATCACGACGGTTTTTCCATGTTCGACACCCGACAATCGGATTACAACGTGGTCAAAGCTACCCCTTTCAAACGGGACATCATCAAGGAACTTGCCGAAGCCTGCCGGAAACACGGGCTCAAACTATTTCTCTATTATTCCCATATCGACTGGCACCGTCCGGATTATTACCCATGGGGACGCACGGGACAAAAAACGGGACGTACCCCCTCCGGCACGTGGGAGGATTATTTGAAATTTATGGATGCCCAGTTAACCGAACTACTTACCAATTACGGCCCCATCGGTGGTATCTGGTTCGACGGTTGGTGGGACAAACCCAATGCCGATTGGCAACTGGAAAGACAATATCGCCTGGTACACCGCCTACAACCCGGATGCCTGATCGGGAATAACCACCACAAAGCACCTTTTGACGGGGAAGACTTTCAAATGTTCGAACGAGACTTGCCCGGCCAAAACAAAGCCGGATACTCCGCTGAAGCCGAAATCAGCACCCTCCCCTTGGAAAGCTGCGAAACCATGAACAACACGTGGGGGTACAACATCAACGACCGGAATTTCAAGTCCACGAAAAAACTCATCCACACGTTAGTCGGCGCGGCTGGCAACAACGCCAACCTCTTACTAAACGTGGGTCCCCGTCCGGGAGGTGATTTCCCCGAAGGCTCGGTAACCCACCTGAAAGAAATCGGCGAATGGATGCAAATTTACGGGGAGACCATTCAAGGAACCCGTGCCGGGATCATCCCTCATCAGGATTGGGGTGTTACCACTCAAAAAGGAAACAAACTCTACGTTCACATCCTGAACTTGAACAAAACGGAACTTTTACTTCCCATCACGGACAAAAAAGTAAAGAGTGTCACGCATTTCAAGGATAAGACCCCGGTAAAATACAAGAAAACCAAAGAAGGCATCTTGCTCCAATTAAACCAAGTTCCCACGGACATCGACCACGTCGTGGAAATCACTTGGAGATAAATCGCTCGCACGTAGCATGAAACCGGACATTCAAAGCTTTTCTAAAAATTGTCATTTTATTTTTAGAAAAGCTTTGTTATATAGGATATTTTCTGCACCTTGCCTCGTAAGTTTAACAACCACTAAAAAAAGAAATGATGAAGAACGGTAAATATTTATTTATGATGCTTATCCTGTTAATTTTCGGGATAACGGCTTCTGCCCAAAACAAAAAGAGTGACCGGGAAATGTTCAAAGAAGGTTACGTTTTACAGACTAAGGACATTCATTTCGCCCCGCCCAGTGAAAAATACGAACCCATCATGCCACGCCTATACAGTATCGAGAAACGTCGTCGTGAAACCGTAGTCACCTTTGTACAGCCTATCTATTTTGACTCGCAATGGGTAACTTACGGTCACGGTTATCAACTCGTAGACAAGAAAAGTGGGGACATTTATATGGTTCGCAGATATGATGGCGACCTCCCCATGGATCGACTATTAATCGTCAGGGGATGCAACAGAAAAAATATTCTTATCTCCCTCGTCTTCCCCAAGCTAAAAAGAAAAGCGAAAATTATAGATATCGTGGAAACCAGTCACGAAAAAGACCTCACGCCCTCAAACGCCGACTCTAAAAAGACGGAGATATACAACGTACCAGTTAAAAAATATCTTGTGAAAAAACAAAAAAAGGGAAAAATATACTACTAATAGACAGGGGGACTACAAAAAGCTTTATTTTCCCCTCCTTTTTTCGTAACTTAGCACCCGTATAACCAAAATACATATATAATTATGTTTTCACAAGACGAATTTAAAAAATATGCAATCAAGCATAAAGGGATCAGCAGCTTGAATCTTCACCGTTTCGAGTCGGCTACCTCCAGCTATATAAACCCCACGATCATAGAGGAACGCCAACTAAACGTGGCAAGCATGGACGTATTTTCCCGGTTAATGATGGACCGGATTATTTTCCTCGGAGTCCCCATAGATGACGATGTTGCCAACATCATCATGGCGCAGTTGCTTTTCCTGGAATCAACAGACCCGACCAAGGATATTCAAATCTATTTCAATACCCCAGGAGGTTCTGTATATGCCGGATTAGGAATCTACGACACGATGCAATACATCCAGTGCGACGTGGCCACCATTTGTACCGGAATGGCCGCATCCATGGGTGCCGTGTTGATGACAGCCGGAACTAAAGGCAAACGTTCCGCCCTCCAACACTCCCGTATCATGATCCACCAACCGATGGGTGGAGCGCAAGGACAAGCCTCCGACATCGAGATCACGGCTCGGGAAATCATGAAATTGAAAAAAGAACTTTACCAAATCATCGCCGACCACTCCGGTAATCCCATTAAAAAGGTGGAGAAAGACTCCGACCGCGACTACTGGATGACAGCCGCCGAAGCGAAAGAGTACGGAATGATTGACACAGTATTAACTCGGGAACACAAATAATGCAAGATAAATGTTCATTTTGCGGAAGATCTCGCGATGAAGTAGATCTTCTGATTTCCGGTGTGGATGGTTTCATCTGTGATATGTGCGCACAACAAGCGTATGATATCGTGCAGGAAGAACAAAGAGGCCACTCCACGCCCCTTGACATGGATCATATCGAGGTAAAAAAACCGATAGAGATCAAACAATTCATAGATCAATACGTGATCGGACAGGACGATGCAAAAAAGCATCTCGCCGTGGCCGTTTACAATCACTACAAACGACTGACACAAAAGCATTCCAATGATGACGTGGAAATCGAGAAATCGAACATCATCATGGTTGGGCGCACGGGTACAGGAAAAACCCTGTTGGCCCGCACGATTGCCAAGATGCTTCACGTGCCTTTCACGATTGTCGATGCCACCGTCTTGACGGAAGCCGGGTACGTCGGAGAAGATATCGAATCAATCCTGACCCGCCTGTTGCAAGCCGCCGACTACGACGTGGATGCCGCCGAGAAAGGGATCGTTTTCATTGATGAGATCGACAAAATCGCCCGTAAGGGTGACAACCCTTCTATCACGCGTGACGTGAGCGGTGAAGGCGTGCAACAAGGATTATTGAAACTTCTGGAAGGCTCCATCGTGAACGTTCCCCCACAAGGCGGACGTAAACATCCCGACCAGAAAATGATCCCGGTAAACACGAAAAACATCCTGTTCATCTGCGGAGGTGCATTCGATGGAATCGAAAAGAAGATCGCCCAACGCATGAACACGCAAGTCGTGGGATTCACGGCAAGCAAGGAAACGGCCATTCTTGACCGGGATAACATGCTGCAATACATCGCCCCGCAAGACTTGAAATCATTCGGGTTAATCCCCGAAATCATCGGTCGTCTCCCGGTATTAACTTATCTGGAACCCCTCGACCGTCAAGCCCTACGAAACATCCTCACGGAACCCAAGAACGCGATCATACGCCAATACGTGAAATTGTTCGAACTGGACAATATCACGTTAAATTTCAATGAAGATGTCTTCGAATACATCGTTGACAAAGCTGTTGAATTCAAACTGGGAGCCCGCGGCTTACGCTCCATCTGCGAGGCGATCATGACCGACCTCATGTTCGAGATTCCCTCTCAGAACTGCGAATCAATCACGATCACCAAAGAATATGCCGAAACCAAACTCGACAAACTAATGGTTCAGAAATTACGAGCATAAAAACAAATAGCGTGGAGCAAACTCCACGCTATTTATTTTATCTTACACTTCGAAATATCTTTACTTCCCCGTCAAATCCCGGATCACCACCGAGGCACAAAAACACCCGAACAAGGGAGGCATATATGAAATCGTCCCGACATTCGATTTCTTATTCTCGCTCTCGCTCAACACCACCGTCTCGGGATCAACTTCCTCGGGCGAAAACACCACTTTTACCCCTTTATAGACACCCAGTTTATGCAACCTTTTCCGTAGCATCCGGGCCAGATTACAATTATAAGATTTGGAAATATCCGCGATACGAATTTGCTCCGGGTCCATCTTCCCGCCGGCTCCCATGGAACTAACGATACGATACCCTTTTTGCAAGCTATGATAAATCAGGAAGATCTTGGGAGCCAACGTGTCGATCGCGTCCACCACGTAATCATACTTCGCCATGTCAAGAATTTCAATCATCCGGTCGTCCTTGATAAAATCATTAATGACATGTAATCGAATATCAGGATTTATATCCCGGAAACGGGCGGCCATGATCTCGGCCTTAGCCTTCCCCATATTACTATCCAACGCGGGAAGCTGCCGGTTCTTATTGGTCACGTCCACGCAATCCCCGTCAATAATCGTCATCTCCCCGATCCCAGCACGACACAACTGTTCGGCAGCATAAGCGCCGACTCCCCCCAACCCGGCTACCAGTACGTGTGCTTTTTTCAACATTCCCAGCCGCTCTTCTCCTAAAAGCAACTCCGTTCTACTTAACCAATCCATATTACTTATTAAAAATCTTTTTATAATTTTCCCATAACCTCTCCTTCAATCGCTCTTCCTCCAACCCGACTAGACAAGAAGCGGCCTCGTATATCACCGGGATTTCAATCTCCCGGTCATCATTTTCCAAGAAAAGCCTCTCCAACGGGATATCGCGAATCAAGTGAAAAACATTCGATCGAGGATTCAACAAAGCCGCCCCGATAGAAATATAAAAACCATGATCCAGTAATTGCGCCAATATCTGCTCGTTATTATTAAAACCGTGAATAATCCACGGCACCGACGTCCCTGATTTTTTCCGGATAGAAATCAGCTCGGAATATGCCTTCACGCAGTGAATAATTAAAGGTTTATGGTATTTCTCCGCCAATTGCACCTGTTCGAGCAACACTCGTTCCTGCTTCTCCATTGTAGCCGCAGAACGGCGATCCAATCCACATTCCCCCACGGCAATCACCCGCTCGTCAAGAATGGTCTCCCGGATAACGGTCAACGCTTCATCAGCCGCCTGTCCCACTTTCATCGGGTGTAAACCCACGGAATAAAAAACATCCTGTCCTTCCGCCAAAACACGCACATTCTCGTCCTCCAACCACGCTCCTCCCTCACCAACATCCAAAACATTGATACCCTCGCCGACATGATGCGTGTGCGTGTTTACATACGGAGACATGACCTGATTATATTAAACATTAAATTTTAGATTTTAGATTACGCCCCGAAAGGCTAAACCCGATCCTCCGACAAAGTTACGGAAAAACAGCATAACCGTGACCGGCTTCCCAATCTAAAATCTAAAATCTAAAATTATTTCATGTTCTTATTACACATGATATTCAGTATCGTCTTATCGGTCTCTTCCATCCCCTTCGTCCCGATCAAGCCCACATTACGGATTGTCCGTTCGATATCCTCTTCCACGATACCATCGTTATTCGTCTTGATTCCCCGCATAGACAACAAGGCAGCCTGCACGGCGGCAGATACCCCGGAATATACCTTCAAGGCACATCCCTGTTTTGCCCCATCGCACATCATACCCGTCAGGTTGGAACACATCGTCTTGATCGTGTTCACCATATTCTCGTAAGTACCACCCATCAAGTAAGTAATAGCGGATGCGGCGCCTGTCCCGGCAATCAAAATACCGCAGAGAGCGGAAAGGTGTCCCATGTAATGATGAATATGCACGGCAATCAAGTTACTCAACGCCAGAGCTCGAATCATCTGCTCGCGGGAAGCTCCGAACGTCTCGGCAGCCACGACCACGGGCAGATACACCGTGATTCCCTGGTTACCGCTACCGGAATTCGTCATCACCGGTTTCGGGCACCCGTCCATACGGGCATCCGATGCAGCCGTGGCACGGATCAACGTGCGGTTTAACAAGTCATCTTCCAACAATCCCTTATCAATATTCTCTTTTAAAGTCTTACCAATCTGTAAACCATACTCGGATCGCAACCCCTCGGCAGAAATAGCCTTATTCATCTCGGCCCCGACCAACACGAACTCGACGTCCTTCACGTCCACATCATGCACGAAATCCCAGATACGCTTCACGCTTAATTCCGGTCCTTTCGTCTCTGGCTTCGTCACGTCCAGTTGAAACTCCCTGCGGAACAACTCTTCCCCGTTCTTCTCGACCAGAATGATATTCGTGTGCGTGTGAGCGATAATCACCTTCACCCGGTCATTCCCTCTCGTTGCCAAAGCCTCGGCGTACAACTTATCGGGGGCATTCTCTTTCAAAGAAACCGTAACATGCTCTAACAAATCTTTGGCACGTTGCAGGTTATCACCCTCGGCTACATCCTTCAACACCTCCAATCCGTACTCGGATTTCCCGCAAACAGCACCCAAAGCGGCAGCGATAGGCAACCCGACCATTCCGGTCCCCGGGATACCGACACCCATACCATTCTTGTAAATATTGCCACTAACCAATACATCCAAATGCTCGGGCACGCCTCCTAAAACTTCTTTACACTTTGCACACGCCAGAGCACAGGCTACTGGCTCAGTACACCCCAAGGCCGGAACGGCCTCTTTTCTCAATATTTCAATGATTTGTTGATCTGTTACTTGATTCATCTTTTCTTCCTTTATCATGTAGAACGCTAAAATTTTTGCGAGTACAAAAATAGTGTTATTTCTCTATTTTTCTACCACAAAAAGACAAATTATACTATCTTTGTCGATTGAAGTCGAATTAGTTGAACTCACGATAGACATTTACCCATGAAATTAACACTCGTAATACTATCTTTTTTCGTTACCACGCTGGTTTACGCCCAAACAGATACAATCCCTTCGGATTCCATCGTTCCGGTAAAAAAAGAAATTGACTTTCTGAAACAGCTCTCGGAAACGGATTCCATAACCGGGGGAAAAGTGGTCGTTCATGGCGACCCGAAAATCGAGCAATTGCTAAAATTGAACATCTCCGTGAACCGGAAAGAACATGCCTTTCAAGGGTATCGTATCCAAATCCTGTCCGCGAGCTCGTACAACACTAACATCGACACGTTAAAGAATTACACCAAGCGATTCGAGGAAGAGTTCCCGGAAATCCCGGCCTATCTTCAATACACCGATCCCGACTTTAAAATCCGGGTGGGTAACTTCCGCACCCGTATTGAAGCGATCCCGACACTCAAACGAATCCGTAAAAAATACACCGGAGCTTACCCGGTCAAAACGATCATTTACCTGAATGAACTCACCCCCGTTCAGGAACAAGACACGATCACGTCTCCCGCGAACACGGGCAATTTTAATTTTTAGATTCACAATTTCAGACCATTTACCCGCATCCGGGAAGCACTCGAAACAGGACTTCCTACCCCAAATCATACCCAAAAAATGGGCAACACAGCCACAAAAGAACCCAATAGCCTGAAAATAAACAGCTAAAAAGTCGGAATAAACAACAATTACCCATTCTTAAAAAGAAACTTCACCTGTTAAAATGGCGGCTAAATGGCGGTTAAGTGGCGGCCAACTGGCGGCTAAGTCGCCTAAAAACCTGTAAATAATCAGGCAATAGACAAACAAGTGGCATATTTGCCCATAGCATAAGCCATGCGAATCCCCCTCTTCAAAGATTCACGAACCGCTTAATTGATCAAGTTTCTCCTTCTCCTCGCTAAAATCAATCATCGGGAAAGAACGAGATATCATGGCAATCTCCGCCTGCATCTTTTTCACCAAACGCTGGTAATCCCCTGACTTCGGGTCGAAAGGCCGATGCGCCACGCCTTTATTAATCCGACCGATCCGGTTCATCAAACCCAACACGTCGGGACTGATAAAACTATACAGGAAACGTTCCCAAATATAATCAACCGTGAAGCCGGACACGTGCAGCATATCATCAGCATAAAAACGATAATCTCTCAATTCATCCAAAACGATCTCGTAAGCCGGAAAATAGTACAAATAATCCAGTTTCTCCCGCAACTGATCTATTGCCAACAACAACGTGGCCTTACTCAACTGGTTCCCGTGCGCCCCGTCCTTCCAATGACGAATCGGGCTTACCGTGAACAATACCCGTAAACCGGGATTAATTTCCCGCAGACGTCCGATCAATTGCACGTATTCCGTCACGATATCTTCCAAGCTTAAACGATAACGCTCGAACTCCCGCGAAGGAATTTTGTGACAATTGGAAACCACCATGTTCTCCCGCACATGCTTGTACACCCATGCCGTTCCCCACGTGATCACCAGTAAATCCAAAGAACGAAGTTCCCCGGTTGCCTTTTCCAACCGCTCGTTGATACGATGCAAGCACTCGTCCGGATCGCTGGAAGAAAACGCCCCGTGATGATACAAACTCACCCATTTCCCCGCATTTTCCCGGAGGTCTTCCTTCTCAAAACGCTTCCCGTCAATGATCAGGCGCAGCACGTTCGCCACGGAAAGGGGATTATAAATAATCCCGCACGGATTCACATCCACGTCGAACTTGTAATACGAGAACTTACTTCCCATGTTCTCGGCAAAACAGGATCCCAACATCATCAGTTTGGAGTTGTAATCTATCGAAAAATCCGGAGCGGCAATCGTAATCTTCGTCTGTAAATTCATATTTATTCTTTATATAAATAATCACTCGTTCTCTACAAAGTTACATTTTTTACGCTTATTTTCTCCATCATTTTTATACTTTTGCCAAAAATTTTAATCATGGGAATTATCACCGTATTCATGATCGCCATAGGATTAGCCATGGACAGTCTTGCCGTCAGTATCAGTGGAGGTATTGTCATGCGTCCTTTCTGTATGCGACAATCTTTACGGTTAGCCCTGACCATGGGAATCTTTCAAGGGGGAATGACGTTACTAGGCTGGGGGCTGGGTGTTAGTTTCAGTTCGTATATCACCGCTTTCGACCACTGGATCGCTTTCGTACTTCTGGGTTTCCTCGGCGGGAAAATGATTTACGAGTCTTTCGAGGAAGAAGAGACCACGATCTCCTCCTTCTCCACGAAAACCCTGATCACCCTAGGGGTTGCCACCAGCATTGACGCTCTCGCCGTGGGAGTCAGCATGGCATTTCTCAAAACAAGCATCTATATCCCGGCCTTCATTATCGGATTCGTGACCTTTTCCCTCTCCCTGATCGGTGTTATCAGCGGCTATCGCTTCGGGAAAATTAAAGGTGTGAACGTCGAGTTACTCGGGGGTGTTATCCTCATCGCTATCGGTATTAAAATCCTTGTCGAGCATTTGATGGAATAATTTTCAATTCACCATTCTCCATTTTCAATTATATTCGTATCTTTGCATCACATATCTATGGGGTAGACGTGGATTTGACAGCATGATGAATAGGTATGTAAGCATGTCGGGCGTAGTGAAGCCGGCCCGTTAATCCCGGACGCAAAATTTTAATTGGCGAAAGAAATTACGCTCTTGCTGCCTAATCGAATCATAGTAGATTGAGGCTTAATCTCCGCTCAAGGTAGTGGAGACAAGACATCCCGCTGGCGGTCCCACCTTGTGCCAACCAGCATTCGGGGTGCAGGCAATACGAGGTTAGTCAACGTTTTGCTTCGTGACGTTGATGAAATAACAGAAGCTAAGGTATAGTTTGGGTGCTTTTTTCCGGGCCATACTCGAAAACCAATAAAAAGCTAAGCATGTAGAAAGCATATGGATTCCGTGTTTGGACCAGGGTTCGATTCCCTGCTACTCCACCCACACAAGAAAAAGTCACTGATTCTCGGTGACTTTTTACTTTCCTCAGACCTTACAGGATAAATTTAAAATCCCTCGCTTTCAATATCCGGTTTTCCGGGGCTATAACCATTTCAACATGAAAGCGATAAATATACTCTAAAATCTCTTCTCCCCGCATCGAAACACCTATTGCGATACCCCCTGCTAAAGTAGTCCAGAGAATCACGTCTGTTATATCCTCATTTTCTCACAAGTACACGAATCTATGAAAAATATAGAAAACTCACGAAAATTCCTATCTTTGTCAAATCATAATAACAACACGTATGGATATTGTAGAGCTTAGAGAATTTTGTCTTTCCTTCCCGCACACGACCGAGGAATTCCCCTTTGACGAAACCACGCTGGTCTTCAAAGTCTTCAATAAAATGTTCTGTTGCACGGATATCATGCCGTTCGAATGGATTGCCGTAAAGTGCGACCCGGAACGAGCCCTTGAACTACGTGAGAAATATTCGGAAATCACACCCGCTTACCATTTCAACAAAAAGTACTGGAACGGGATAAACATGCACGGGAACCTTCCCGATAAATTCATCGAGGAACTCATCGAACACTCTTACCGGGAAGTCATAAAGAAACTCCCCAAGAGCTTCGTGAAAGAGAACTTCCCCGAATTCTCCCTGACCGAATCCAACCGACTGAAATAAAGACTAACAGTTGGAGTATTCTATCACCAGATATCCCGGAACACACAACGTTTCCTCCAACCATTAGTCAATACAAATCTATTTATCTTCTTGCTGCTGGCGTTTCACCTCGGCAAGTACATCTTTCATATTCAAACCCGCGGCCTCGGCGATCCCCTTACCACAACGTTCATCCGCCTGGTAAAAACGAGCGGCTACCCGTACCTTGATTTCCACGGGTACGCCAGTCATCGCAGCTGCCACGTTCGTGGGAATCCGTTGTTTCTCGTCCTCGGGAACCAAACGGTACAAATCACCGGGTTGCGTGTAGTAATCCTTATCCTGCTGATAATGATTGCCCATACCCTTTATATCAAAAACAGGCTGGTTATAAGCGTGATTATCTACCGGACCACCAAAACTGTTCGGCTCGTAATTCACGGCTCCCCCGCTATTACCATCCACCCGCATGAACCCGTCCCGATGATAATTGTGGACCGGACAACGCGGCGCGTTCACCGGGATCGAATCGGCGTTAATCCCCAGGCGATAACGATGCGCGTCACCGTAAGCGAACAACCGTCCCTGCAACATCTTATCCGGCGAGAAATGGATACCCGGAACCACGTTGGCCGGGTTAAAGGCAGCTTGCTCCACGTCGGCGAAATAATTCTCCGGATTCCGGTTCAACTCGATCACCCCGACCTCGATCAACGGGTAATCCTTGTGACTCCACACTTTCGTCAGGTCAAAAGGATTAAAGCGATACGTCTCCGCATCTTTCTCCGGCATGATCTGAACACACATTTTCCATTTCGGGAAATCACCCTTCTCGATGCTCTCGAACAAATCCCGCTGGGAATGTTCCCGGTCGACAGCCACGATCTTCTCCGCCTCCTCGTTCGTGAAGTTGGCAATTCCCTGCATGCAACGCAAATGGAACTTCACCCAACAACGCTCCTCGTACTCGTTATAGAAGCTGAACGTGTGACTCCCGAACCCGTGCATGTGGCGAAAATCCTGAGGTATCCCCCGGTCGCTCATCAGGATCATCACCTGATGCAACGTCTCCGGCGACAAGCTCCAAAAATCCCACATGGCGGTATTACTTCGCAGATTCGTCTTCGGATCCCGCTTCTGCGTGTGAATAAAATCAGGGAACTTCAACGGATCCCGGATAAAGAAAACGGGCGTATTATTCCCGACCAGATCCCAGTTTCCCTCGTCGGTATAAAATTTCATGGCAAACCCGCGAACATCCCGTTCCGTGTCAGCCGCTCCCCGCTCACCCGCAACCGTGGAGAACCGCATAAACACGTCGGTTTTCTTTCCCACCTTGGCGAAAATACTCGCTTTCGTGTAACGGGTGATGTCATTCGTCACGGTAAATGTCCCGAACGCCCCGCTCCCTTTGGCGTGGACGATTCGTTCCGGGATTCTCTCCCGGTTAAAATGAGCTAGTTTTTCAAGCAACCAAACATTTTGAAGAAGAGCCGGACCGTGAGGGCCTGCCGTCTGGATGTTCTGGTTATCACCAACCGGGGCCCCGGCTTCGGTAGTAAGTCTTTGTTTCTTTTCCATGGTTAATCAGGTATTATCATTATAATGTCTATGATGATTATACCTCATTAACCATTAAAAAGTTTTATAAACAGATCAAAATTTTATTCCGTTTTCGGTTTCCGTACATAGTGCGGCATCTCAAAAGGAATCTCCAGAGAAAATTCCACCAATCCCATAAACTCGCCGTTCTCGTACCACGGGGTCTGGTAAATCAATTTCTTCACACCGTTCTTTTCAATCGTATAAGCATTCGTTGCATGTTGTTCCATCAACTCCACCAGTTTCGTACGGGCCGGTTCCGGGTGACAATCCAACACGTTTTGCCCTACCAGATCACCATGATTCGTTTTCTGGGATTTATCGTTCATCTGAAGGATTTTCCCCTCTTTATCACATACCGTGATCGCCACGTTCAGTTCTTTCATGTAATCCATAGTTGTCATTTTTTTATTACTCCTGCAAAGCTATAATTTTTCATGATGTAGTATGCTCATTATCCCGAATTTATAAATGAAAAATAATTATCACTACAATTTTTCTCTCAAATATTTTGCAAATTCCCTAAAAGGCTCTATATTTGCATCGCTTTTGAGAAAATTCCTTAGTAGCTCAGTTGGTTAGAGCGGCGGACTGTTAATCCGTAGGTCGTAGGTTCAAGTCCTACCTGAGGAGCTTCAAAAACTAAGCCAGCATTTCTGCTGGCTTTTTCTTATTTATAAAATTTCGTCCCTTAGCCCGGCTCACGTGAGCCCACATTCCCCGGTATCTCGACGCACCCGTACCCGTGTCTCCCCGGTAAGTTAATTGAAAGTTGATTGAAACTTCATTGAAAGTTAACTAAGCAGAACCGTCAAGATTTTATTGATTTTCACAAAAAAAGCAATCAACATATTAACGAACCACCGACGAGCCTCCCCGGAAAATACCAAGAAACACGCTTGATTCATTCAAGTATCCTCCTACCATCTCACACCCAACTCTCAACCCACACAACCCGTCCCGCTTTTTTTTTTCCTCCCCACTTCCTTATAAAAACCTTCCCGATAAACTCTGATCAAACTATAAATGGAGCCAAACCAAGCGTGAATGCAGTTTTAGTCAAGCGTTGGGCCTAGCAAAACACGAGACCGATATCTATAAAAATCAGCGCATGAACCGAAATCCACACGCTGACCATCCTACTGCTATTATGTTGTAACTGACTATTTTTTCAACAATTGTTCTTGAATTATTTTCTCGTATTTTTCGGGAGTTGCTCCCATCTCGACAACGGGTTTACCTCCAACCGGGATAAAAAACAAAGTTGGCAAAGCATTTACATTAAACCTGCTACAAAGTTCTTTTTCCTTATCCGCGTTGACCTTCAGGAACACGATCTGCCCCTTGTACTTTTCCGCCATCTTTTCCAATTCGGGGATCAATCGCATGCAAGGTCCGCACCACGTGGCCCAGAAATCTATCACGACAGGTTTATCACCCTTGAACACGAATTCATCACTCACCCGGTAGTCATAGACATGCTCTAAGAAATAATCCCGGGTGATCGGGTTCAACTTGCCCGGCTCGACCGTAGAAGCTATATCCTTTACCTCCTCGTCTTTTATCTCTACCAGATCAAAAGGTTGAAAATATATTTTCTGTTTCGGGTAATCAATTGAAATAATTCCTTCCTTCAAAATCCCGTTACCCAGCACGGAGCGGGATAAAGCCGCGTTCTCGGAAATAACGATCCGATTCAAACGACTCTTCACGAAATCACACGTCCCGGCTATTTTCGTTCCGGCAGTCGGTTCCGCAATCTTATAACCGTTCACGATGACAGCCTCACCTCCTTTATCCCCTCCGAGTTTGGCAAAATCCCCGGTTGTCATTGAAATCATCCCGTCACTCCACGTATCCAACAACAAGGCGTATGGAATCCCGTCAATAGTCAAGGTACACGAAATAGCGGTTCCGGGTAGAACCTTCACGTCAGCCCGGTGCTCCAATTTCATGTACGAGGGGCGATAAGGTACAGAGGTGGTTATCTTCTTACGTTTGCTATCAATCGTCAATACCACGTTACGAAACAACGCTCCCCCCACGACACCCGCCACACCAAGCTGACGCAAATAGGGTTCGTCCACCAAAACGAAAGCGGGTACGGCATTACCGAACACGTTATTCCCGAATGCCATTGTATTTACACTCACGGTCTTCGAGATTGGAACCTCCTTGTACAAAAAGTGGTTATACTGGAAATCACCCGGTATCTCCGGGTCTATTTTCAGTTTTTCCAGAAACTCCGGCAAGAGAGCCGTGTGCCCGGACAAGTCCAGGACGAAACTGGCCATTTCCCCGTTCACCGCCAAATCCAAGATTATTTTCCCGTCCACTTCCCGATAATCCTTCACCTCGGTAGACGTGTTCTTCGTCTGAGTCCACGTCAAGCCGGGAAACAAACAAAACAGTAATAATATCAATATCTTCATGTGCTATAAATTTTACTTGTATCTAGGATCTTGTTATCTCGACCCTCTTCTCTTTCCCGTCTTTCAGGATTATGATATAAGCCGAATCGCCCTCAATCGCATCAAGGATGGCCTCCACTTCCATCTGGTTTTGCGCGACATCGGAAAGCTCCTTACCGTTAATATTCACCACCTGGTCACCAAACGCGACCTGACCTTTCAGGCTATCCCAAACGGTTGTCACCTCAAAATGTCCCTTGACCGGCAATATCCCCACGTTCCATGTCCGGGGTGCCCCTCCCGCATCAATCACGGCCTGATCATACGGGAAGAAATAGAAACGATGACGCATGTAGTCAATAACCACTTTCCCGTACTGCAACATATCCACCCCGACAATACTCATCCCCATGTTGATCGTGATACTTCCCACGTTCGAGAACTTTCCGGACAGGAAATTCATCTCATCGATCACGACTTTATCAATCTCCACCGGTTGCCCGACACCTCCTATGCCCACGATATTCACCCCGATCCCTTCTGCCACTTTCGTGTTCTTGACCCGCCCCTTCAAATCAGTATAATCAGTGGAAGAAAGCAATAACAAACCGGTCGCTCCCGTGTCAAATAACACCCTTTTGGTCGCACCACCAAAACCGACCTCTACAATCGAATGATTGGACTGTCCCGGAAACAACTCCACGCCATCCGTGATTTTCAATCCCGCCGGACGATAGGGATAATTGATGACCATGATCTTTTCCCGAGCATCAAAAGTGATCACCGACTGAGCGAATGCATCCCCACCCAAAATACCGGCCACCCCAAGTTCCCGAAAGAATCCCGTGGTAGGAAAAATCATCGTTTCCAAACGGGATAATTTATAATTCGGGCTCAATTCCACCTCTTGTAATATCCCCGTGGGATAATTCACTCCCAGACTATTGGCATCCGACACGTTCGTCGAAGTCCCCGTACTCATCGCTTTCATCTCGACAGCCGCTTCCCGCATAGTTCCCGTCTTTCCCCCGGTATCAACGATGTATCTCACGTTCACCCCGTTCACCATCACCGGGATAATGATCTTCCCGTGTACAAATTCATAATGTATCGTGTCGCACACCCGACGAGAAGTTTGTCGCGCAAAACTCCTCGCGGAGAATAGTGTCAACAGACCGACAATGATTAATATCGTTTTCATGGCATAGAACAGTTGCTCAAACTTTTAATCTATTTTGCCAATTTATCCGCGGCCATTACTGCCTGATAAGCATTCAAAATCCCACCGGACAGGCATAAATCTTCAAAAAGGAACAAATCCTGAGTCGGTTTCCCGTTAACCTCTATTCCTTTCTCCACCTCTACCCCCGCCCGGGAAGTCACGGATTCCAACAAGATATCACGTATTTGTGTCCCTGTCAAAGCGGGATAATAAGCCTTGATTAGAGCAGCCACTCCCGCCACGGAAGCCGCTGCAAGCCCGACACCCGTACCCGTTTGATACGTGTCGCCCGTGTAAGTCGAAAACACGTCCATCCCGGGAGCGAATAAATCCAGTTCGCGAGCCCCGTAATTCGATCTCATGGAAGGATTGCCCTCCTTGTTGGAAGAAGCCACCACCATCAGGTTCGTCAATTCCTTCCCTCCCGTCATCCAACGATTCGGGAAAAAAGTCTCTTTAGCCAGATCCCGCGACAGGTCCCACACTGGAACGATCACGAGTATCCCCTTCCCCTCGGCATATTGCAGAGCCTCGGTTATCCATTTTTTCTGATCTTCGGGATACAACGTGTTCTGTTGCGGCAACACAATCACGTCTGCCTTGTGATCCACGGCATACCGAATGGCAAGGGCCATATCCTTTAAATAAGGTTCACCGCTTCTGCCCGTCACCCGCAATGTCATGATCTCCACCCGGTCGATAATCCCGTCACCACCCAAGCCGTTACCTCTCTTCGCCCCGATAATCCCGGCTTGCATAGTACCCAAAGCCGCATCGGAAGTCAACAAAACATTATTCCCGTATTTCTTATCGTTTATATCCATATAGTTGTCCCCGACGATGTCCTTACGTCCTCCGGGATTAATCGCTTTCAACGCTTTCTCGTAAGCGGCTCGACCACGCTCGACTTGTCCCCCGGTAGCATACAAATTATAAATATCTTCCCATTTTTCAGTCTTCATGATCGAAAAACCGTAAGCCATAAGCGTGAAAGCCACCTCGCCCAACGAATCACGGGGAGCTTTAGGATCATAGCAAGTCTGAAATTCTTGCAAGGTTAATTCCTTGTCCGGGAATCGCTCTTTCAACTGCTTGTCGAATTTCAAGGCGTAATCCCTCAATACATAAGCCAACCCTATCCCTCCGTAGGCTCCGGCCACGGATGACTCACACATGACTTGATTCCGGTAATATTTAAATTCGTCAATATTTTCAGGCGCGGGCACAGGCATCAATTTATCATCCGCTACCCGGTAATAATTTTTCCCGTCAAAAACATAATCGCCATACTTGTCTTTCAACCGGAAAAATTCACGATCCCCTTCCTTTAGCAATGTCTCCATCACTTGCCCGTCTTTTCCTCCAAGGAAGTTCCAACCGTTAATATCATCCACCAACCCGTTTTTATCATCATCTTTTCCGTTCGCTTTTTCTTTCGGGTTGAACCAGATAGATTGCTTCAAATCCTCGTGTTCCACATCCAATCCCGTCCCGATCAAAGCCACCACGGGCCTTTTCTTTATTTTCTTTCCTTTCAGGAGATCATAAGCCTTGTTCACCTCGGCTCCATACACCCCGTCCTGATCAAAAGAACAATTGTACCAGTCTAAATCTGACTGTTTCTTGGGGATTTGATTGTCCTGCTTGATTAATTGCGCACTCACCGTACAAACGTACAAGCCCAGCACAAGCAATAAAAAATACTTTCTCATCATTTACAATTATATTATTATACAATACGAAATCATCATGAAGCTAAAAGTTAAAAACTAAAAGCTAAAAACTTACCCGAATCTACATTCCCATTTTCAATCTAAAATCACCGTTGTCGTGCTTTCAGTATTTCTTCTCTCACCTTCTCTCCCCGTAAACCGCGAGCGACAATACGTCCCTCCTTATCAATCAAAACGATAAAAGGTATCGAATAGAAACCATAGGCTTTCTGTATCGTGTTGGGAGCATCGCCCACGATGAATCCCTCTTTGTTCCAAAGCATCACCCAGGGTAAATCTTCCACATCAAGCATCCGACGCCAATCTTTCTCCCGTTTATCCAGTGAAATACTGATAAATTCCAGATCCTCCCCCTTCAATTCTTTATAAACCGGCAACAGATTTTTCATTTCTTGCCGACAAGGGCCACACCAAGAAGCCCAAAAGTCCACAAGCACATATTTACCCCGGAAGTCACTTAAACGAACGTTCTTCCCATCCGGATCGACATACTCGAAATCATAAGCTTCCGTCCCAATAGCGAATTGTCTCAAACTATCTACCCGGTTTTCCAACCACTTCGCGGAAAGGGCTCCCCGATTCACTTCCGGCACTAAATCCAACAACATTTTATTGGGTTCATACGCTTTCATATCAGCCATATAAGCCAAGGCACTATACATCGTTCCCTGCAATTGTCCCCGGACTTCATCGACCACAGTTTTCTTTCTTTCCGGTACCCATTTCAATAATTCCAGAAAATCATCAATTCCAGTGAACGATAAAGAACTATTATCCGGATTTTTCTCGTCATAAAATCCCTTGATCGTCACGTCCGTGTTTGTCAGGTAGACCGGTTGTTTCGTGTTCCCGATTGACAAGATGTATAAATCAGGCTCTATCTCTTTCGGTCCGGACTTAAACCCACCGTCTTTCGCGACCTGTAAGGATAGTAATATATCACCCTTTAGAGATTCTACTCGAATCTCTAAAGGGTTCAATAACCGTAACTTCCCGGAGAGAGTAAAAGCGTTCTGCGCGATACCCTCCCCGCAAGTTACCAGAATGAATAATATAATGATTCCTTTCAGCATAATAAACGACTAGTTAGCAAGAGCATTCCCGATTGCCTGAAGGTCTATCCCATAGGTATCTTTCATGTGCTTTATCAGGATATCATACCGTTGACGGATCAAACCGTTCACGTCTTTCACGGGATTTAATATTCCCTTATTCGTGTAATTGGTTGCCGGATATTCCGCGATCAAATCCTCGTAAGTATTAGAAACAATCGCCTCGACATAGTATTCCACGTCATTTTCTACTTTAGTACTACGATTGAGGAAACCCCGCCCGTACATGGTTTGATTGGTAATCGCTGTCGCGTAAGTAACGCCATCATAAAATTCCGCATTCTCGACAATCTTACCATTAGCAAGTATACGTTTCAGGAAAGTCACGTTTACATCGTTCTTGAAAGTGATTTTCTGAGCCTGCGTCATGGTCAGGATGTTCTCGTTTCCCCAGTTAAACGCAAGACCATCGAAAGTACTATACGTGTTATATAATGTACTTCTACCGGCTGTAGTTCTCCAATCTAATTGACCACAAAGGAGCAACTTCAAGGGTAAACAACGAGCCAGCGTGGTATCCGGATACAGGTTCAAGAAAGCCGCTTCCAGCAAATCCAATTGCTGTCCGACATAATTTTCGTCTGCATTCGCAGCAATCAATCCGTTCGTGTAAGGGTAAAGAGGATTTCTATCATCCTCGACCGACTCTAACCATCCGGTTACGGACCAGTAAAGCTCTTTCACTTTAAACTGATACAAAATAAACGTATTGCATCTTTCTTTCCAATTCACGATACGCTGATCGTAATCATGATTACCTTGTGGTACAATATACCCGTTTTCGGGAGTTTCCGTCGGTGACAATGTATCCTCGTCATTGCAAGACACCATCCACACGGAAACGCATATCAATATATATAAAATTTTCTGTTTCATCCTATTTGTTTTCTAAATTCGACATTAACGTTCATTCTGGACCAATAAAGGATTACGATTCAATGCCACGCGGGGAATCGGTAACGCATACCGAGGGTCGTCTTTTCTCAACGTGATTTCTTCCCGATTATCCGTACTTATGAAATAAGAATGCGTGATACTCGGCATTCCATACCGACGCAAGTCAAACCAACGATGATCCTCGAAACACAATTCCCGACGACGTTCATTTTTATAAAATTCGAACAACTCTTCCGCATCCCGGATATCTTTCGGCTCATACGCGACATTACGGGTGTCGTAACGATGCTCCCGTAGATTATTCAGGTCATCTAATGCCAGTTGACGATAGCTATCATCACCGGAAGCCATGTATTTACGGATGTACACCTCGGCACGATTCAAATACAATTCTGCCGTACGAATGCCCTTACCACCTATCGTAGTGCTATGCTTTCCTCCTTTAAACGCATAAAGTTGGTAATAAACAGCACCCGAAGGTTGAATGTAAGCAGAGTTCACAAAATACATGAATGGTCGCAAATCCATATAATTCTCCTTTTCCGTATCATTAACAAATTCATATAATGCCATCAAATCAGAGGAGACACCAAAAGCCGCCCGATAATTATACCCTCCGGCCGAATACAAGGAACCTATTTCCCCGGTATTACTATAAATCCAAATCACCTCGTCGCTAGTTTCCACGTTATACACGCCAAAAGGACTTTTTCCCTGCCAGGCAAAAGCAGCATCCTCCGCACTCGCAAGAGCCGTCAACGTGGGTTTCACCGCAAGTACTTCATTAGCATATTTCAGGGCCTCGTCCCAATTTTCCATATAAAGATACACTCGGGATAAGATGGATTTTGCCGCCAACACACTAATCTTGTATTCAGACATCGACAACGGATTCTTCTCCAGTAAATCTACACCTGCAAGCAAATCTTCTTCGATCTGTTTATACACCTCGGCCACCGAATTTCTCGTATAATAACCACCCGTTATTTCCATTTCCAATTTCAATGGGACACCCGGATTCTCCTCAGGATTACCGTAGTTATACGGCAATCCGAACAAATTCACCAACGAGAAATAATACCATGCCCGCATGGTCAAGGCTTGTCCCCGAAGATTATCTTTATTCACCTGATCACCTTTGACCTGATCTATATGTTCCAAAACCGTATTAGCTCCCATAATTTTATTGTAATATACCTTCCAAGCATTCACCCGATCATGAGTTCCGGCCCCCTCGTTAAACATCTCGTCATCCCACGAGAAAAGCCGATACAAATTCTCTATAGGAGCTTCCAGTATTTCCTGGTTCTGGGCTCCAAAACATTCCACGTCATCCGTCAGAAAATCCTGAAAACCTCTTACCGTATTACTCATCGGGTATACCTCGCCAACCATGATCTGCATCAAATCATCAATCGACGTTGGACGTACTTCATCCAAACTGGACTCCTCCAGAAAATCGCTACATCCGGCAAAACTCAGTATGGACAACATCAATAATAATACTCTATATTTCATACTTGTCATTTTTATTCATTAGAAACTTAAATTCACGCTCAACGTGTAGGTTTGAGAAATCGGCTGAGAACCGGTTGCCACCTCAGGGTCTCTCCCCTTAAACTCTTTACTCACGAAGATGAAAGGATTCGACACACTGAACGTAAAGCCCATGTTTTGTGCAATTTTCCGAATCCGATCCCCGTTTAAATTATAAGACAATGTGATATTATTACATCTCAGGAAAGAAGCATTCACAACCCGTATGTCAGAAAAATTATATAACAAATGCGCCCGTTCGGTAGTTGTCGGTAAGACAATCGCACCCCGGTCTCTTGCTGGTAAAGAAGGAATATTCGTGATCTCCTCGTCGCCCGGCTTACGCCATCTATTCACCAAATCCTTCGGCAAATTATTGTACTCGTAAGGGGTCGTGTTATTCATATCCGAATCGAACACCGTGGCCAAGAACTTTTTTCCGCCCACTTGCAGATTAAACGAAGCGGATAGCGTCAATTGTTTATATTTAAAAGACGTGGTTATTCCCCCCGTAAAATCAGGATCAAGTTTTCCCATATACTTCATATACTCGGTCGCATCCGTTTCCGAATCCGGGTTATTTAAACCTTCCAGATTAAATTCGGGACTTCCGTCCGTAGATGATAATCCGGTATATTCAAACGCCCAGATTCCGGTCACCGGGTAACCATCTTTTTGCAAAGCACCGGAAGCAGCCGTTTGCCAGCTTTTATTCGTTTCCAGAGAACTTGTAATCTTGTTATAATTCTTAGAGGAATTCAAGCCTAACGTCCACAAAAAGTTTTTCGTCCGAACCGGAGTCAAGCTAAAACTCAACTCCCAACCGGAATTCTTCAAGGATCCACCATTCATCGGCATGCTCAAAACTCCATCCTCGTAAGGAAGCTCTCGGCTAACGATAACATCAGTCGTTTTCTTGTGATAATACTCGAAAGAACCGGAGATTTTATTTTTCCAGAAAACGAAATCAACCCCAACATCCACGGTTCTCGTCTTCTCCCATTTCAACTTTGGATTAGGCAAACTTCTGATCTTCAACAGATACTCCCCTGTTTCCTTGGCATAACCAGCCGAACCGGAAGGGATATAGGCAATCAGGTCAGGACCGGCACTCTCGCTTGCATTTCCCTGGTACCCGAAAGACGTACGAACACTAAATTCGTTCAGAAAATCCTGGCCTTGCAAGAAATGTTCCCGTCCCATATTCCATCTCAAACCAACAGACCACACTGGCTGGTAGCGGGCACTCTTGTCCTGTCCGAAACGATTGGAAGCATCGGAACGAATACTCGCATTCAACACGTAACGCTCGTCAAATGTATAGGTGAAAGCTCCATAAAAAGAAAGCACATTCGACGTGTTATCTTTTATAGTCATTTTCGTATTTTCTTCCACCAATGAATTGGCAATTGTAGCACTTCCCGAATTATTCAATATCGCACCCGGAGGATTCAACACTGTCTTACCGCGTCCGGGCAGGTATCCGTAAAGCGTCTGGGTGTACCCGTTATACTTGGTACTTTTAACCTCCTGGCCAACCATGGCTGTAACCAGATGCAGACCGTAATTTTTCACGTAAGAGAACTGATTCCGCCAAGTATAGGATTCATTCCGATACTCTGCTATTGCCAACTCACCTCCATGAGGTAATCGGGAACGCTGGTATTCCAAGTCGTTCGGCCCGTAAGCCCCGAATTCATAACCTCGCATCTGAGTAATATAAGCCGAATATTCCGTAGCCCAAGTCTCCCCGAGCGAAGAAGTATAACCGTAACCAAACGTCGTCTCGAATTTCAATCCTTTAAAAATTTCCCATGTTAAATTCAGGTTGGCATTAATAGCACTTGTTCTGTTTTGATTTCCCGTGTTCTCCAATTCATTCAACACGTTATACATGAAACCATTCGAATTTTTATAATAAAAATAATCCCCCTCGTCATCATGAGCTGCGATCACCCGGCTTGTTTTAGAAGCATAGGTATAAGGCACGACTTTATTAAAACCGCTCGTTTTAGCCACGCTCCCCGAAAGCTTTCCCGCAACCTGTATTTTATCCCACAGCTTGGAAGTAACCGTCAAACTCCCTTGATATCTCTCCGAATCGTTTCCTTGGGCCGTACCGTTGTTTTTCGTGAGTCCGAAAGAGGCATAATAAGTTGCCGTTTCGTTTCCCCCGGATAAACTAAGATTATGACTATGACTAAAAGGATTCTCATATAATAAATCAAACCAATCCGTGTTCAACACTTCCAATTTCTTCACTCCCGCATTAAATTGATCATAAGAAATTTTCTCTTCTAGATATTGTTGTAATAATCCCTGGTATCCCACGGGACTCAAACCTTTCGTGGAAACCAAACCTTCCTCGAAGATTTCACGGGAAACATCAACACGTTGTTTGGAATTCATCAGATTCAATTTATCATACGTGACCTTTGAACCGATAGAAAAATTCCCGGAATAACTAACGGACATACGCCCGGTTGATCCCCTTTTCGTCGTGATCACGATGACTCCATTTGCAGCCTTCACCCCGTATATGGCCGTGGCCGACGCATCTTTCAACACAGTTACATCCTCAATGTCAGAAGGATTTAACCAAGAGATAGCACTACCCACGAAGTTACGGATCATATCAATATTATCCGGGTCCCGACCAAAAGCAACCAACTCGGTTGCCTTGAAAGGAAGCGGATCTTCCTGGATTATACCATCAACAACCCATACCGGCTCCTGACTACCCAATAAGGTGGAAGTACCGCGAACCCGAACTTTCTGTCTCGTCCCGACCAAACCGTCTTGATTCAAGACCACGACTCCCGGAAGTTTACCTTGTAAAGCCTGCTCCAAAGATTGTGTTCCGTTTAATATCAAATCCTCCGCACTAATCGTACTCACGGAACCCGCCATATTAGATTTTTTGATCACCTGATAACCGGTCACCACGACTTCATCCATTTCCTGCGCATCTTCTTCCAACACGACATTCAACTCCTTCTGCCCTCTCCAAAGTACCTGCCTGGTTTTCATTCCCACGAAAGAAAAGATCAAGGTAACCGTATCCCGTTTCACGGTTGTAAAAGTAAACTCACCGTTGATCCCGGTAGCAACCCCGACAGTCGTTCCCTTTTCCAGAATCGTTACACCGGGCAACAACTCGCCTTTTTTATCCTTCACGGTACCCTTGATGACAATCATCTCTTTCTTGTCATCATCGGCACGTTTAATAATCACGGCGTTCCCGGAAATTTCGTAACGCAACCCGGTATTACGCAAACATTCATCTAAAATCTCGTTCACGGTCTTGTCGGCAACATTCACGGTCAACTTATCCACTTTAGCGATATCTTGTGTTCCATACATGAACACGAAGTCTGTTTGCTTTTGAATTTCCCAGATCAACTGTTCCAACGTGACTTCTTCCATCTTCAAAGTCAACCGATTATTCTGCGAATGTACCGCTGCAGTTAGTTGGAAACAGCTGATTAAAATCAGTATGAGTTTCAATTTCATGACAAATAAGATTTTTTGCCACTTTCTTCGGTTGAAGAAAATGGTTTCTTGGTTTTTTTTCATAATTTTGAATGATTAAAAGTGTAACGAACTTTAATTTTAAACGAGATGCGTTTCGTGTAGCCAGCACTGACGCATCTTTTTTCTATTTAGCACTTGAAATATATAACATATCATCAACTTGTGTAACATTTACTAATCCTGTTTTACGCAACATCTCGACTATCGGATTCATATTATCGTACCGATCCAAACGTGCTCCAAGCTGCACCCGCTTCGCCTGATCATCAATAAACCGATATTTAAACCCGTACCATCTTGACAAATAAATCATCATATCTTCCAACGTCTCGTTTCTGAAAATAAATTTACCGGAATGCCACGCCGTGTATAAAGAAACATCGACTTCCTTCACCTCCATTTTTCCCGTTTCTTTTATATAAACTGCCTGTTCTCCTGGCACGAGCATTTTCTCGACCTCCCCGTCTGAAACGGCCACTTTCCCCTCCACCAACGTGGCGGTCACATCATGTTCATTCACGTAAGAACGCACGTTAAACGATGTTCCCAACACACGTACATTCATTGAAACGGTTTTCACGATAAAAGGATGAGCCTCATCTTTCCGAACCTCAAAATAAGCCTCTCCTTCCAACTCCACCACTCTTTGATCCCCTTTAAATATCGTCGGGAACTTCAACTTCGTTTCTGCATTCAAAAACACTTTCGTCCCGTCCGATAAGGTCAGCGTGTACTCCATTCCCGTCAAAGTCTGAACAATATTCCGAATTTCGGCGGTATCCTTCGCCGTGATCGCCGAATAATCAATCCCGGCTGAATCCGTCACTATCGTGGTTCCATCGGCCTCTTCCAATTCGATCGTACGGTCTTTAATAATATCTACCGTACTCCCATCACCCAATATCAAACGGGCTCCTGTGGTTCCGGCTGAAATCTGGTACATCACAGGAGTTATCTCTTTCACACCGGAACGATCCAACCAGAAATACACGCCCACGGACAGCAGAACCAGCACGACAGCCGCATATCTCACGACATTTTTCCATAACGGAATCTTTTTCGTCGGTTCTCCCAATCTTGCATCTATTTTATTCCACACTTCTTTGGCCTGAAATTTTCGCAGAGCCCTCCTGTTCTCCTCGTATCTATTCGGGTCCAATAGCTTATCGGCAAATACTTTATTATTCTCCCGTTCTTTCACCCACTCATCAAACTCCCGTTGATCTTTCTCCGTCTGCGAACCGGTAAACAAAGCCGCCAAAATCTCGGCTATCTTAAAATGTTTCTTCGTTAATCCCATAATTCCTTTTTATCGCGTTCACATTAGTATAACAATCTCATTTCAAAACAGGGGTAGTCTGAAGAATTGAAAATTGAGAATTAAAATTGAAAATGATGAATAACACAAAATCAGCAACCTAATTAACAACGAGATACACAAATAAAAAATATCTCACATGAGAAGAAAAAGATAGAAATGTTCTTTCAATTGTTCCCGTAACTTACGATAAGCCGTTTTCTTTAGTGAATGAACTGTCCCTTCGGCAATCCCCATTTCAACCGCAATTTGAGGGTTTTTCAATCCCTCCATCGCGTATTTTATAATCGTACGCATCTGAAGCGGCAAGCTATCAATTGCCTCTTGCACCAGCCTGTAGGTCTCCTGCTCGATGACCTCTTCCCGGAAATACTCCTCCGATTCCAAACGAGCCTCATCCAGATACGCCTGATTTACCTGTTCCCGTTTCAAATGATTCAAACAACGATTACGGGCCACCATATAGAGGAATCCTTTCACTTTATATATATCCTCGAAATCCGCCCGCTTTTCCCAATAGCCCAATAATGTCTCCTGCGCTATATCCTTACACAACTCCTCATCCTTCACGTATTTAGAGGCAAATACACATAAGATAGGGTAATAGTCTTCAAAGAACTCTTTAAAAGAATCCCTATTTCCCTTTTTTATATCTGCCACAATATCCTGCATATAGCACCTAGTCTAAATCTTATCCAATTCCAATCTGATCAATAAGTGATCATCTAATCCATTAGACAAAAATACATAATATATTTTACAATTAAAACTTTCGAATTCTCCGGAACTTCCATAATCAGTTATATAAAACCACATCAACATCACTAATATCAATTTAAAAATCAGATCATTACATCACAATCCCACTCTACATTTTTTTCACTCCCTTGAAGCTTCACTTACGAAATTATAAAAACAAATCTTCCAAAAATACCGCATAGAGATAAGAAGTAGAACACCAGTTGCATTTTTTGAAAAATATTTACACAACATCAATACTCACGACTTGTATTCCTACAATAAAAATAACCGCATCAAAAAATGATGCGGTTACTTGAAATATCCTCGTACAGATACATCTTCAACTTACAAAATCACTCAGTTTCTCGTGTAAATTTTAACCCCATACGATTGTAACACTTTTACCACCTCTTCCATCTTCTTGATCACGATAGGATATTCTGCATAAGTTTCTCTAAATTCGAATTCGGAAAACTTGAATATTTCTTCCACGTAAGCTAATAAATCATATTCCTTCGAATTAAAATTCTTCCAAAAATCGTAGTAATAATTCTCCAAAAATCCCACGCTTTGTATCGGGGTCGGCACCTGATTTTTAGGAATACCGTAATATTGTTGGCTATAACTATAAAACAGCGTAAAATCAGAATCCGGTATTGATGAAAGTTTACTAGTTACCATTCCCTGTACTAATATATTCTTCAAACGAACTTTTTCCTCCGGCTGTAATTCCAAAACGTTCTCACAAGCAATAGCCATAGCCTTCATCCCGGAATACACGGACAGCTCCTCTGTTTCATATTCATCAGACCTCTCCATGTTCCCGATCAACAACACCGAATAAGGACGAAATAACTTCGGGACATTTTTTAAGACATCATTCCCGACAAACTCTGCCATAGCTCTCTTTTCTGCCAACGTTTCGTAAGGACGAAAAGCAAACGTATACTCCCCCGAACCACTCGACATGTTATAGCTCAGGTTGAGAAGTTCACACTCCATCTCCTTCCGGCCTGATAAAGTCGTCACTTCCCGATATCCCAATGTATCACTAAACAACAGGTATACCTCATTTTGATCGTAAAATTCCCGCCGTAACACGGATTCTTCGTCAGTGGCACCCTCCGGAACTGCAAAATAATTTCGTTCTATCCCACTATTATCCAGATAATCATCATTATCGCAAGCATACAAACCCGCCATAATTATTAATCCAAGCAATATATTTTTCATCGTTTTCCCGATTAATGATTAACATTTTTATAAGCTCTCTCATTCCGAGGATTATTCAACATTCCCGTGTTCAGATCAACCTCTGCTTCAGGCAAAGGCATCACCCAAGCCGCATCATCCGTCGGCAACACGAATTCGCGGGTCCATTGCACATTGTATTCCCACCAATTATCACCCTGCACTTTATGAGTCACGACATGCGTTAACGTGACAGCCTGCGGATATTTCCCGGCTACCCGATAACGTCGTAAATCAAACCAGCGATGTCCCTCCAAACAAAGTTCTCGCTGCCGTTCCTCCCGAATGAAACGTACCAACGCCTCACCCGAAAGATCATTTATTTCCGACTCGTCAAAAGCCTCCTGCTTGATTCTTTTTTCCCGCAAGGTTTTCAAGGCCAACCGGGCTGTCGGTTCATCATCCGAACAAGCCGCCGCCTCTGCCAGATTCAACCATGCTTCAGCACTTCTCAAGACAAATACATCCGAAAGTTCCGTTTTTACCCATGTACCTCCTTGCAATTTCCGGTAAAAAAGCCCACCCCCATCTTCGACAACAAAATATTGCGAGCGTAAATCTTCCCCTTTCTCCGGGGCATAGGCTTCGTACAACTCGCGAGAAACCATATAATTATTCCCATAATTAGAATATGGACCGATAGCAACATTCCCCGGCAATGATGAACTTCCCATGGAGAAGATCAATTCCGACAAATCCGGGGTTAGGAATTCCCCGCCCGAAAAAATATTCAAATCTGCCAGCAAAGGCCCCTCGGTTGTCACCAATTCTGCATACTTTTTCGCATTTGCATACGACGACATATAAAGATACATCCGGCTCAACATGAGTCGCACGGCATTCACATCCGCTCTCCAAACCGACTTTTTAGGTACGTCTTTCAAACAAAGCTCTGCCGTCAACAGATCTTTTTCCACTTGTTGATACACTTCTGCCACGCTATTCCGGACATAAGACTTATCCTCCACGTAATTTGTCAACTTCAATGGTACCGCAGGATCTTCTGATGCCGTAGCGGCAACATAAGGTTTCCCGTAAAAATTAGCCAACAGGAAATAACAGGCTCCCCGTAAGAAATAACACTCTCCCTGTATCCGGGATATATTCTGCTTATCCGTATCGTTTTTCCCCTCGAAGGCTTTCAACTCCTCCAGAATCATATTACAGGCATTGATATGAGCATACAAATTCCGATAATCCGCACCATCATCCCACACCTTATTACCCTCCGGATCTGTCCAGACATGCAACTGCCAAGTGTGATAACCAAAAGTTACTTTTCCGGCTTCAAACCAGCTACTACTAACGGCATCCTGCACCAACTCGTCCGCAACCACATGAATCCAAGGAAAATAAAATTGTCCCGATCCCGTCCCCGAAGCCATCCAATAACCGGACGTAATCCGAGAAAAATAAGCATTCCCCAGCAACAACTCATCCAGATCTTCATAGTTCTGCACGTAAGCCTTATCCTGTGAATATTCTTCCAAAAAATCAGAACATCCGAATAAAGCAAACAGGTAAATCAATATATATAATCTTTTCATACTCATAACTTCAACTTATTTATACAATGACGCAACTTTCGCTTCTAACTCCTCACCAAAGAGGTTGATTGCCACAATCCGCCCTTCCGGATCAATCAAAAAATGTTTCGGAACACCAGAAACACGATACGTTTTAGCCGCCGGACAAGACGACCCCTCCAAGGAAGATACGTTTATCCAGGGTATTTCCAACTCTTTACTGGTACCCGACCAAGCCCCACGCTTGCTATCCAGCGACACGGCATATATCCTGAACCCGTTTTTTTCGAACTTCTCATAGAGGGCCCTCAGAGCAGGAATCTCTTTGCAACAAGGCCCGCACCAGGATGCCCAGAAGTCCAACAACACGTAATGACCACGCAAAGAAGACAGTTTAACATTCTCCCCTTCAAGCGTCGGGAGGTCTATATCCGGAGCCATACTTCCCACGGTCGTACCCCGAATTTCGTCGATCATCGCTTTTATCGACCGCCCTTGGGGAGAATCCTTCACCTCAGGCTTCACTACATGATAGTAATTTTCAATCTTATCCAACGGGTAACCCGCAGCAAGCAACTCATTCACAAAATAAGTCGTTGCCAGCAAGTCTGCATGGGAAAGAATAAATGCTTCTATTCTCTCATCATGCACCTTCTTCTCTTCTTTGGACAAATTTCCCCAAATCATTCTTCGCAACAAAGCATTCGATTCTTCCAGCACCTTTTGTTCAAGACTAGGCTTCAGAACTTTCACGAATATACCGCCAATCTGACTCCCGACATTCACCTTTACCGGCTTTTCCCCCAGCATAACCTGTGCCGTATAACCCGGAAGAAACAATATGTACCTACCGGGCACCTCGATCGGTTTCTTCATGCAGAACTTACCCTTATCGACCACGGCAGAATCAAGGGGTTTCGCCCCCCGTTTATCTTCCGCATACAAATAAACGACTTTCCCGTTCCCCTTTTCCCAAATGCCAAAGACAGAACATTTCTTATTCTGGGCACAGGCAGAGAATGATAGCCATAATATACCTAAACCGTATAATAATATATTTTTCATAATACCTTCTTATTAAATGAAAGACATTATTCAAATAATGAGGCAACTTTCGCTTTCAGTTCTTCACCTCGTAAATCAACAGCAATAATTCGTCCCTCCGGATCAAGCAGGTAAATCTTCGGGATTCCGACGATACGATATTTTTTTACTGCCGGACATTCCCCTCTCTTTAACGAGGATACATTTTCCCAACATATTCCCAATTCATTACTTTTCTTTACCCAAGCATCCTTATCATTATCTAACGACACTGAGTACATTCTCAACCCGTCTTTCTTGTGCTTCTCGTAGATCGCACATAATGTCGGCACTTCCGCACAACAAGGCCCGCACCAGGAAGCCCAAAAATCCAGTAACACGTAATGACCGCGCAAAGACGACAATTTCACGTTCTTCCCTTCGGGTGTCGGGAGGTCGATTTCCGGGGCAATACTCCCTACCGCAGTAGCCTTTATATCATCAAGCTCTGCTCTAATCTGTTGGCAGATGCGGGAATCCCTGAGTTCCGGTTTCACTTGGCGAAGATAATTTTCAACCTTATCTAAAGGATAAGTCATGGGGATCAACCACCTCACGAGATAAGCCGTGGATAAACAATCCACGTGAGAAAAGATAAATTCATCCAAAGCTTTAAGATGCGCCTCTCGCTCGCTTTTAGAAGCCGCCATTGACCTGATACTCGCTTGTTCCAAAGCCATCGTCTCCTCCAGTATTTTCTGATCAGAAGAAGGTTTCACCACCTGTACGACCAAACCGTTAGTTCCATTTTCAACCTTCACGTTCACCGGCTTCCCGCCCAACATTAACCGAGCAAGATAATCGGGAAATGACAACATATACTCGTCAAGAGTTTCTATCGGTGTTTTGAAAAAGAATTTGCCCTTTTCAACCACCGCAGAATCAATAGGCTGATCTCCCCATGACCAATGCGGATACAAATAAACAACATTCCCGTCTCCATTTTCCCAAACACCCGAAACCGTATATCCCTTATTTTGGGCACAGGCAGAAAACGATAACAACACGATGCTTAAACAATATAATAATAAATTTTTCATGATATTTCTTTTTTAAAATGTTACATTTAATGAAAGCGTAAACGTCGGACGCTCTGATAATTGAATATTTGTAAAACCACTTTGTACCGGAGTCTGTCCTTTCAATTCACTTGAACACCAGATAAAAGGATTTGTAACCGAAGCCGCCACCTCCAGTAAAGAAATGCCCCAACGTTCTGTGTTCACGGAATAAGTCAAACCGAGATTCGTACATTTCAGATAATTAGCGCTCACTACACGGATATTACTATAATTATACATATCCCATATCGAAGAAGCGATTACCAGCATTTTCCCGTTCAGCGAAGTAGACCAATGCGAAAGAATCCCTCCGCTAGGCAACATTGCCGGGATATCGGTATAATCTTCATCCCCTGCATGCTGCCAACGATTCAACAAAATCCGGTTCAGATTATCCTCCGGACGAAAACGTCCCGTGTTGTCATTATACAATTTAAACAACCGGGTCTTTGCCCCCAAACTATAACTGAACGAAGCATTCAAACGCCATTTTTTATAATTCAATGTCGTATTCAATCCCCCGAATATTTTCGGTTCCCGACGCCCGGAAGACTCCAATACCCGCGTGAAAACTTCATATTTCGATAACCCGTAAAGCTTCTCCTGTTCATTCTCCATATCATCAAACATCGGCATTCCGTTTTCCGGATTCAACCCGGTAAATTTATACGAGTAGAAAGTACTCACGGATTTACCTTTAACCACGGCCTTTCCATTCAAAAAATCACCCAGCTCGAATTGCTCCGCCGCAGGCGAAGTATTCACCTCGTTATACGCATGAGAAAATGACGTAGAAACATGCCAACGTAAATCTTCCGTCTTCACGGGGGTCACCGTAAACGACACATCATAACCGCTATTCGTGATCTCGCCGCCATTCACCACGTAAGAATTCATTCCATTCGTTTCGGATATCTTCTTATCCATATAAGCATCCTTTGTTTTCTTGCGATAATAAGCCCCACTCACCATTAAACGACGGTTAAACATGGAAAATTCCACTCCCACATTCAGCGATCCCGTCTTTTCCCATTTTAGGAATGGGTTCGGAAATGTCTTTATCGTCGACACGTATTCCCCGAAATGATCATCTTCCGGCTGTTTTGCAATAATCATCACCGGTGACTGCCCATCAAGCATATTACCCTGATAACCATAAGACATTTTCAAACGCAAATCATCAAACCAATTTTGTTTTCGATTGAAATGTTCCATTATATTATAATTAAACGAGACCGACCAGATCGGTAATATCTTATCGTTGCTCCTTTCTCCGAACTGATTGGAACCATCATAACGCATATTAGCATTTAACGTGAACAAATTCAGGTAACTATAGGACACACTCCCGTACCACGACAACATATTACTCAAATTATCCGTCACAACCGGAACATTCGTTGCCAGCCACTGATCATAAGCGGGGTAAGTACCCGGTGTAACGGTTACGAATTGCTTTCCCCGATCAGGATCATATCCCCGGGTAACATCCTTGTAAGCATCATATTGCGTGGAATTCACCTCCATACCGGCAGATGCATTTATATTATGCTGTTCCCGATATCCGAAATACTTATTCAGGTCAGCCTGAAAACGGAACATGTATGATTTACTACGCACATGTTCCACGGTTAACTCTCCCCCTTTAGGCAGCAACGTGTTCTTCGCGTCTAACGTCTCCCCGTAATTACTTCTCCGAAGTTTAGTCGCATGAAAAGTTTCCGGCCCCCAATAACCTTCAAAATCCGTACTGTTCACTGAATAAGAAAGAATCGCCGTCATCTTCAGCCATTGCCAAGGCTTCACGTCCAGATTTACCCGAAAAGTCCCGGCAGAAGCATCTTGTCGTTGACTACTATGATCCAACTCGTTCAGTATATTATAATAATAACTCGTGAGAGACTGGGGAATCTGGTAAAAACTATAATCTCCCTCTTCCGTGTACGCAGGGATAGCACGACTGGTATTGTAAGCGTAATTGATCGGGGCGATCTCTTCCTGGTAATACTTTCGCTTGGATACATTACCGTTCATATTAAAAGAAGCCGCCAACCAAGAGGTAAAATTCATATCCAAATTCAACGTCGCCGTGTATCGCTTATTCAAATTCGTCTTCACCACGTCCTCTTCAATATTAGCCCCCAAGGATGAATAATAACGAATCTTTTCCGTACCTCCCGTCACGCTCACCGTGTGAGAAGAGGAAAAAGCATCCCGGGTCAACAACTTAAACCAATCTGTGTTCTCCTCTCCAAGATAAGCGACTTGCTTTTCAAAATCTTCGTGGGTAATCGATCCGGCATACAACTGACGTAACAATTTCTCATAACCGACCCAAGTAACATTAGAGGCATATTCATATCCGGACTGGGCCAATTCCCTGGAAACATTCAACCGTTCCTTGGCATTCATCAAATCAATACCCCGGTCTGAATAACGAGGACGCAATTTCAATGTTGCCGTTCCCCGGTAAGAAATCTGTGGTTCCCCGATATGCCCTCGTTTCGTGGTAATCACGATCACCCCATTAGCCGCCTTTGTCCCGTAGAGAGCCGTTGCCGAAGCATCTTTCAACACGTCTATACGCTCTATATCCTGTGGATTCAGTCCTGAAATCGCATTACCGATACGATTAATATAATCGGGATCATTCAACTCGTCCGGGGATATCTTTACCGGGTCTTGCACGATCACCCCGTCAACCACCCACAACGGTTCCCGGTTCCCGATCAAGGTCGATGTTCCCCGAATCCGGATACGTGAAGCGACCCCCGCTTCTCCGGAATTTGTCATCATCATCAAATCCGGAATCTGTCCTTCCAACATTTTATCAATAGTTGTCACACCCGGAATCATAATATCCTCTGCTCTTACCGAACTCACCGCACTCGTTGACTTTCGACGATCTACCACTTGGTAACCGGTAACAACAATTTCACTCATCTCCTGTAAATCTTCTTCCATGATTATCATCAAAGCAGTCTCCCCCCTCCAACACACCTCCTGGGTTTTCATTCCCACGAATGAAAAAATCAATACCACAGAATCCGCTTCAGGTATATTCCATGTGAATTTTCCATTATTATCTGTAGACATTCCAATGGCCAGCTCTTTCAGCCTGACAGTTACTCCCGGTAAGGGCGCACCCCTCTGATCCTTCACTTCTCCCGTGATCCTGACTGTTTTTAACGAATCAGCAATCATCCCCGGGGTTATCTTCTTTATAACCACCACTCTATTCTGAATCTCATACCGAAGTTGCGTATTTCTTAACAACCCATCCAGAATTTCTTTTAAAGACGCATCCTTAAACACGGCATTAACCTTCGGCACTTTTGCAATATCTGTCACGTTATAAAAAAATGTAATATCACTTTTCTTTTCTAACGCCCACAAAACCTCTTCCAAAGTCACCCCACGCATCTCGATATCCATCTTACCTTGTTGGGCTCGTACTCCGGCAGATAATGTCAACATTCCGCAAAACAAAAAACATAGGCACAATTTCATAGCTCTAAAAATTTTCACACACATTCCCCTATGGGGAAAGCTGTCCTTCCACTTTTTTTTCATAACTTTGTTACTCAATTTAATTAAACTTGTATTTATACGAGGTAAAAACAAAAGCAGGTGATGTTCGCAGCATCATCTGTTTTTTTATTTCAACCCGATCACAATCTTCTTTCCTTTCACATCAACCGACAACTTATCCGTCGCCCGCAACACGTCCAGGATAGGAGTAATCTCTTCTCCCCGGTCCAACTTCCCGGCAAAAAGCATATTTTTAACCGACTCGTTCAGATAGACCACTTCCACGTCATACCATCGGGCCAATGTTCTCATGATATCCTCCAAACGATCCTGACGGAAAATAAACCGCCCATTCTTCCATGCCATAAACAAGTCGGGGTCCACTTCCTTCACTCGCACCTTCACGCTATCACGATACCATTCCGCTTGTTGATTCGGCTTAATTTCCACCTTTTCCTTTTTCTCAAAACCGGAAAAAACAGTTACCGCACCTTGTAATAAAGTCGCCTGCACGTTCATTTCATCCGGGTATGCTTTCACGTTAAATTCCGTCCCGGTCACCATAACATCCATATCTTTCGTTTTCACGATAAACGGATGCTCCTTAGAAGCCGTCACGTGAAAATAAGCCTCACCTTCCAAAAAAACCTCTCGCCTATCCCCGGTAAAATACTTGGGAAACGTAATCACACTCTCCGCGTTCAAGTACACCCGGGTCCCATCGCTCAATATCAGATTATACTCGCCCCCTGTCGGGACAATGATCTTGTTCAACGTCTCTTTCTCTCCCGTCTTCAAAGCAGGTATATACTCCACCCGGGAAGAATCATTCACGATGACAATCCCACTTGCTTCCAAAATTTTGCTTGCCTTATGATCATCCAACTCGATCTCTCGCCCGTCATCCAAAACTAGTAACGCCTTTGCCCGTCCCGGTTCTATTGTCATTTGAGCCAATTGATCCGCTTCATTATTTTTCAACTCATTCATCCAGATCGTCGCCCCGACAACACACAACACCAATATTGCCGCAGCATATCCCCACAATTTATTAATTCTTCCACGAACGCCCAACCCGATCTCCCGGTCATAAGCCACCGCATACTTCTTCACGTCAATCGCCCCCCTTTTCTCCACATACCGACTCACGTTTTCCCGATTCGTCAACTTCCGGTAAAGCACCTCGTTCTCCGGAACCGACAGTCTCCACTCTTCCAGTTCCAACCTTTCATCATCATCCAACCCTTCCCAAAGTTGCTTGGCAATCAAATGACAAATTCGCTTATTTTGTGAAATGATATCCATATATTTTTCCATTATTACATTTATATAACAACTGAAAAAATAAAAACGATGAATCCCCTTGCAAAAAAATTATTTTTTATTCAATAATTCCCTTCGACAGACGAAATTACGACGTGATAATCAGCTTACAAAAAATTAAGGTAAGCTAGTGAAATCCAGTAAAAAAAGAAGATAAAAATAGTCTTTCAACAACCCCTTCAATTTCTTATAGGCATTCTGTTTCAACGTTCGTACCGAATTAACCGAAATACCTAACTTCTCCGCAATCTCTCCATTTGAAAGTTCCTGAAGTGACAATAAAATAACTTTCCGAGATTGAGGGGCCAACTCGTCTATCGCCTTATAAATAATCGCATAAACCTCCTCTTCGACCACGTTATCCCGCAAATATACCTCCGACTCCAACATCCCTTTTTGCACGTACCGGGCAACAATCGCATCATGCTTCAACTCATTCAAGGCCAAATTTCTTGCGGTCGTGTATAAAAAACCTTTCACTTTATCTTCCGACTCAAAAGTCATATTGCCATGCCACAAACGGATAAAACACTCCTGGGCGATATCGGCAGCAACCTCCATATCGTCCAAATATTTATCGGCAAACATCACCACGGAAGAAAAATTCTTCTCGAAAAATGTCTTGAACACCCGATTATTTTTCTCGTTTATCCCAGCAATTATATCCATAAAACACCCTGGTTATCGAACAAATATATACAATAACCTAAACTTCACGCAAGAAACAACCAAATATTTTTACGCCAACTTCTCTTGTCTGATACAAAAATAAGCCCATGATAGTGCTTTAAACAAAAAACATGGTATCATTTCTGATACCATGCTACCCTTGATGTCACACCTCGACATCTACCATAGATGAATACTTTCACCGGGTGAAAAGCTCTTCCATCTTCTTTGCCAGCTCCTCGCCCCGCAAATCCTGGGCAATAATTTTACCATCTTTATCAAGAATATACATCCGTGGAATACCTGTCACTCGAAACAATCCCGCGATAGGGCAATCAAATTTATTCAAGGTTGAAACATGATACCACGTCAACTCGTTCTTCTCGATTGCGTTAACCCAAAGTTCTTTCTTCGAATCCAGAGAAACGCCCAGAATCTCCAGACCTTTATCGTGATATTTCTTATAAATCTCCTTCACGTTAGGCATCTCTGCCATACACGGGCCACACCAGGAAGCCCAAAAATCCAACAACACAACATGCCCCCGCAAATCATACAAGGAAAATTCTTTTCCATCAGGAGTCATCGCCTTGAAGTTCGGGGCTATTCCTCCCACGCTCACCGTACCCATCTCGTCGATTTTCTTCTTCAACTCGATACCCGGAGCTGATTGCTTCACTCGATCCGTCAAACGATTATAAAAACCTTCCACCTCCTCAAACGAGTAATTATCCATCAGGTAAGACTCGAAAAAATATGTAGAAGCGTAATTATTACGGGTTGAATCCATATAATTCTGCACCGTACGAGTCAGAGAGCTATCAAGCACTTGAATCATCCGTTTAACGGAATCCACTGCCACCGGATCATTGTAATCCACCTTGCTGGCCGCCATCATCTTTCCCAATTGCATGAAAGAAATCATCGTCTTCAAACTGGCCCCTTTTTCAAGCCACTCCTGTTCTTCCCCTCCCTTGCAAACAACATTTACCGAGGTTGTCGGTTTACCCTTCCACTCCTTCGTCACCTCGGTAAATGTAATCTCCAGAGGCTCTCCGGCCACGATAATCTCCTTCTTCTTGTCCTTGTCATAACTCAACGCCATTTTCTGGACCTTATCCACGTTGCCCTTCATCGAAAATGTAAAATCAGGCTTCACGATAGCCGAATCCACCACGCGCAATTCTTTCCCCGTCACAAATTCATTCAAATAAAATTTCTTTCCCGCACCATTTTCCCAAGTTCCCGTGATCCGGTAAGAAACTCCCCGTGAACAGGACAATACCGACATAACACACGCGATCACGATCACCCCTCTTGTCAACATTTTCATCATATACAATTTTATTATTATTCTCTGATACTTTATTGAAACAACTCATCTATCTTCTCCCTCAAATCCTCACCCCGTAAATCTTTGGCAATAATCTTACCGTCTTTCCCCACGATGTACAATTTCGGGATAGCCACCACCTGATACAACTTCGCCACCGGACAACGGTTCATTCCTTTTAAAGAAGAAACATGATGCCATACCAACCCGGTTCTCTCGATCGCTCCTTCCCATTTGGCTTTATTATTATCCATGGACACACCCACGATCTCCAAGCCCCGATCATGATATTTCTCGTACAAAGCCTTCACGTTCGGCATCTCATCCATACACGGCCCACACCAAGAAGCCCAAAAATCAATCAACACGATATGTCCTCTCAAATCTTTTAAAGCCAATTTCTTACCGTCAGGCGTGGTCAATTCGAATTCCGGTGCGAAGCTTCCCGGTGCTAACTTCTTCAATAGCGCAATCCGTTCTCCGATCTCCTTTCCCTTTTCGGTCTGTTTCACCCGATCCGTAAACCGATCATAAAAAGAAGATATCTGCTCCAACGACATCATCCGCAACATATTCATCTCTATAAAATAAGGAGCGACATCACTATCATTATACTGTTGCAGGAAAGCGTTCATTTGATCCCGTTGCATCTGTTCAACCTGCTTTATCTCTGCGGCGATAGAATCCTGTTTCTCCTTGGTTTCAGCTCTTTTTAACGAAAGCCCCAAACCTCCCAATGAAAAATTACGAATATAATCATCCCCCCAAAACTGCATCATTGCCTGGACAGCCAAGTGATCCTTGGTCTCTTTTTCCAACACGTAAGGAGCGGACGGATTCTTGTACGAATACCCGTCCGTGTTAATGGTAAACTTCAAGGGCGTCCCATCCAGAAAGATTGCCCGAAAACCATACTTTGCACTCGCAATCATCGCACACTGTTTCTTGTCAACCTTTCCACGCAAAACAAAAGTCCCGTCAGCAGCCACCACCGCGGAATCCAGAAGCGCCCCCTCCACATTCCCCCCTTCCAGCGTCCGTAACTGAAGCGTTTTCCCTGCTCCATCCTTCCAAACTCCCGTGATATCATAAACCACCTGAGAATAAGCTGCCCCCGAAATGAGGCAGCACACGATCAAACTTAAAAATCTTACAATCATTACATTTCTTATTATTGTTCATCAAAATAACCAGCCGGGAGCGGATCATTCGGACAGAACGAATTCTGTAAAGCAATCGGGTCCATCTCCATCTCCTCAACCATAAACTTTGCGATCAAAAAAGACCTCTTTTTCACGATATCGAAACGGGCAAAAATTCGGTCCATTTCCATCTTCGGGGTTGACATCAAGAAGGAAAGGTAATCACCTAAATCATCTCCGTTCCGATGTGGCATAAAATATCCGTAATCCGGGTAATTAGTTGAATTCACAAATCCCCATCCGTATAGGACATAATGATACGCATCAAATTCCCCTTCTGGGTCTGCATTCTCTTCCTCATCATACTCGAACACAATCCGATACTCTACTAAAGTAAAGAACTCATCCGGTACTTCCATCGTGTTATAGATATTCCCCATAATAGTAGCAACAATACCGGCACGCATCGCATCCCAATCGCTATCTCGATAAGAATCCATCTTGGTACCCACGTACGAAACAACCAAACCGTGATTATCCGTGGATAACGTATTCACCAAATTACGTTGAACATAAGTAGAAGTATTACAAATCGAATCTACCAGATAAATCTTCTTAGGCAAGAACTTACTGATAAACGCCTCCGGATAACTGGCAAATACATCCTCGACCATGAAAGTAACCATCTGACTCACGTACGCTTCATTCCCCTTCTTCACCGGGGCATACCAGTACACGACCCGCCCGTTCCATGTCGTGTAAAACTCCTTCTGATCAAAATCATACAGCACGAACGATCCGTACTTTTCATAAACCGAGTAAATCTGTTCCTCCACCGATCCAGCCTCTCCACGAGGTAATTCGAAGGGAGGATTTCCCAATTCCGGTATCGGCTTAATCGAATCTTCCGAAGTACATGAGGTTATTCCTGTCATGAATAAAACCAACATGAAATATATCATCTTTTTCATCATATTCATCTCAAATTATCGCTATTAATTCCCTGTAATCGTAACCCGGGGATTATTCGTCACCCCGTCATTATATTCCGTCTCCGAAAGCGGGATCGGCAACAAATAATTCGGACTCCCCTGTTCCAGCACGTACGTTTTCGAAGAATTCATCGAAGAATAATATTTATGTTCCACCCGAGGCATCCCTTGCCGACGCATATCCCAAAAACGCATGGCCTCTTCGAAACAAAGCTCCCGACGACGTTCTTCCCAGATAAACCGGATCAATTCGTCACGAGATGCGAAATCCGAAACAGAGATTGCCTGATAAGCATCCGAAGAAAATTTCTTTATTCTCACTTGATTCAACAAATCAATTGCCACTTGACTCACGTTATTATCTTTTCGAGCATAAGCTTCCGCCACATTTAGATAAACCTCCGGACTTCTCCAACATTCACGGGCTTGCCCGCTACTCGTTGACATGTACGTATCAGATTTCATCGGGTAAGCCTGTCCGGAAAAATATTCCGGTCTCAATCTCGTTCCTCCTAATTTAAACAAACGGGCAAAATAAACCTCTTTACGTAAATCTCCATCCTCGTAAAGATTCAACAAAGCACCCTCGCCTGTCCATGAAGGGTGATACCCCAATGTGTAATTAGAATAATACAAATTAGGAGCCAGATATTGATATCTTTTATCCTCCTTGCTAAAAAGGAATACGGTCTCACTAATATCAATTTGATTAATCCAGAACCCTCCATTCGTAGAATTAGGCAATCCACATAATTCCCGATCAACGTTATTCAAATCATAAAGGGCATTTTCTCCTAACTCCATAAACTCCCCGGAAGTACGAATAACTTCATCCCAATCTTCCTGAAACAAAGCCACCCGGGAAGCTAGAAAATAAATTGCAGCCGGGGTTATTTCCCATTTTGAATAATTCGTACTCGCATTCTTCAAATATTGTTGAGCGTACTTCAAGTCTTCATTGATCAAGGTATAGATTTCACCCACAGTTGCTCTTTCTGTCGCTCTTACATCCACTTCCGGAGAAATACGTTTAATGACTCCCAATTTATTCTTGTTTTCTTCCGACCAAGGAGTACCGTACGTATTCACCAGACAAAAATAATGATAAGCCCGTAAAGCGTAAGACTGAGCAGCCAACTTACAATAAGTTCCGTATTCACTCTCCTCGTACTTCATATCCGGCAAAGCATCAATCACGATATTACACGCCAAGATATTCTTGTAACGAGCATCCCAGAACTTATCGGCAATGTAATTCGAATAATCCGCCCACCAAGTATACAAAACCTCACCATCCCCCATGCTCGGATCAAAACCATCAATAATTGTCACTTTGCTATTATTATACATGGACTCGTCATAATATAACGGTCCCATCTCTATATCGTCCGTCATCAAATACGTCCAATCAATCTGGGAAGAAAAATTATCGGGATACGCCTCTCCCAACAATATCGGGACATAATCATTCACCAGTGAAGGAATCAACAAATCGGCAGAATCTTCCTTCAAATAATCATTACAAGCCGACATAAACCACGGTAGGAATAATAACAGAATATATATTTTTATCTTTTTCATAACGACCTATTTTAGAAAGACACATTTAATCCAAAACTATACGTCGGGAGGGAAGGGATATTCGCCCCATTCGTTTCCGGGTCCAACCCTTTCCACTTCTTGTCGGCTATCGTGAACAAATTCGTGACTTGAAAACGCACCATCACACTGGATACATGTAGGTAATCCGACACCTTCTGAGGTACATTATAACTTAACGCCACCATTTTCAACTTCAAGAAATCGGCCTTTGCCACACGAAGGTCACTATTATTATACAAATCATAGGGACTACTTCCTAATCCATCGCTAATATCATACCCCATCCCAGCGTCTGTTGCCAGATAATCTTTCAAATCACTATAATTATAAGGTGCGGGATAGTTCGTATTATCACCCGCTTGCTTCCAGCACTTCAGCCATTCATCCGAAAGATTGGTCAAAGGATCAACTGTCGATGAATCGTAGAACTTGGGAAGACGGGAAACACTACCCGTGCTATAAGCAAAATTCAATGATAATGAAAGTACTCTTCGGAAAGTCACCTGCGTGTCAAATCCCCCGGAAAGCTTTGGAAAAATGGAACCGCAATGTACTAATTCCAAATCTTGTCGATACGCCCGATGCACCTTTTCCCCGTTCTTCGCATAAAACAATGGATAGCCATTATCTTGATTCAAACCGGCAAACCGGTAAGCGTACATCGAACCGATCGGTTGGCCCTCTACCGCCAACGTCCCAGCCAACATCTGATCGACCACCGTGGCATCACTCAGATCATCCCGGTTTGCCAACGTGATCTCGTTCACGTTACGCCCGAAATTAAACCCGAAACGCCAGTCCCAATCTCGCGTGCTCACCAAACCGATATTCAAAAATCCCTCGAATCCCTTGTTCACCATTTTACCGGCATTGTAATACAACACATTTTGTCCCGTGGAACCAGCCACAGACTTGGACATAATCAAATCGGAAGTATTCTTCCGGTAGATATCAAAACCTCCTTTTACACGCCCCTCGAACAACGTGAAATCCACGGCAGCATTCCATGAACGGGTCTTTTCCCAACGTAAATCCGGATTCGGTAACTTCTCTATTTTTGAAATCGGCAATCCGGTAACCCCGTCCCGATCCCCCACTTGAACGATCAGATAAGGCGTCGCACTTTCATGAATATTTCCCTGTATACCGAAAGACCCTCGAAAGGACAAATTATCAATCCACTTTACCTTTTTCAAGAACTCCTCGTTCGAAGCAATCCACTTCACTGCAAAAGAATACGTCGGTAACCACCTGTACTTCGGATCACTACCAAACTTGTTGGAACCATCCGAACGAATATTAGCGTTAAACACGTATCGATTATCATAGCAATAACTGGCAATCCCGAAAAACGAAGCAACCTGCGTGAACGAATTGGAATTTGTCGGTTTATTATTCCCGTAAGTACTGATATAACTATCTGTCTCCACCGGGCTGAACATCTCCCCGAATTCCGGAACCCAACCGTACCCCGTCACCGAAACACCTTTATACTCGTTCCGACGAGCCTCCGTACCCGCGGAAACAGAAACATCATGAACGCCAAACAAATGTGAATACGACAACATATTCCGAAGCGTGTAACCGTTCTTCCGCGTATTCCCCTGTGTCAGCACACCGCCATAAGGCAATTTCGATGATGCGAACTCGGGATCATACTCCGTGTAAGCCCCGTACTCGTAGCCACGAATCTGGGTCACCTTGTAAGATTGCGCGGTCGCCCAATCCCGGGTAGAAGTATTCCCGGTATGCCAGGAGAAAGTTCCCTCGTATTTCAGCCCCCCCCACAAATTCAACCTCAAAGCCAACAAAGCATTAAAATCATCCATCTTGGAAGATTTCCCCGTGTTATCCAGCTCTTTCAACACGTTGTACCCGATATAGTCTCTATTTGTGGCACCGGCAGCCCGATAGCTCATGTAATAAGAACCGTCCTCGTTATAAGCCGGCATCGTCCGGGTAGTTGAATACGCGTAATCAAAAGGATTCACCACGGAAGAATAACCGGAATTTGATGTCGTCGTGTAATCAATCTTGGCCGTGAAACTCACGTACTTGTTGTACTCCACGTCAACCTTAGCCAAGGTACTCAATTTCTCCGAATCGGAACCTCTTGCCGCACCCTCGATATTCGAATAACCGGCCGACACGTAATAACGCACGGCCTCAGAACCACCGCTTACATTCAGCGAATGCGTGTGAGTAACATCCGAGCGGAATAACAAATCAAACCAGTCGGTATTCCGTGTCTGCAACTTCTCCACTTTCTGTTCGAACTCCGCCTGAGAAATCTGCTTGCTCATCAATTCCTCGTAAGCCGCCTCGTAAGTCTCACCGATAGGCACACGCCCGAAATTCATGTTTGACTCGATCAACTGGCGGGAAAATTGAACCCGTTCCCGCGAATTCATCCGGTGATAATTATTATACGACGGTCGGGTATTAATCGTCAAGTTCCCGTTGTACGAAATTACCGGGCTACCTATCGCTCCTTTTTTCGTGGTAATAACAATGACCCCGTTAGCAGCCTTCACCCCATAGATAGCCGTGGCCGAAGCATCCTTTAACACGGTAATCGTTTCTATATCTTGTGGATTCAACCCGGAAATAGCGTTACCGATCAGATATTCCGCATCCTCGCTGTTTATATCCGATGCCGTAAACGGAACATCCTGTTCAAGAATAACCCCGTCAACCACCCAAACCGGAGACTTGTTCCCGTTGATAGTCGCGTTCCCCCGAATCCTGATCTTGGGCGTGGCACTCGGTTCTCCCGAAGTATTTAACACCATCATACCGGGAACACGCCCCTGTAACATCTGGTCAATCGACCCGACGCCCTGCACCATAATATCTTTAGCCTTAATCGTCGATATCGCACTTGCGGATTCTCTCCGGCTAATCGTCTGGTAACCGGTCACCACCACTTCCTCCATATCCTGAAAATCCTCTTCCAGAACAATACTCAACGTCTTTTGCCCCGTCCATTTCACCTCTTTCGTCTTCATACCGACAAAAGAAAACAGAAGAGTCAAAGAATCCTGCTTCACCGTCCCCAGCGTGAACTCACCCTTCGAATCCGTGGCGACCCCGATAGACGTCCCTTTTATCAAAACCGTCACCCCGGGCAAGAGTTGTCCCCTCTCGTCCCGCACGACACCCTTGATCACCATCTCCTCCGGTTGCTCCTCCTTCTGCACCCTAGTCAACACAATCACCCCATTATCATACAGACACGTGATCCCCTTACCCGTGAAAATTTCGTTCAACAAATCCATCACTTGCCTTTTATCGGCATGTACATCGAAACGAGGTATCGCCTGCACGTATTCACTCTTGTACATGAAACGAATTCCCGTCTGATCCTTGACCTCCCGTAAAAATTCCTCCACGTTACAATTCTTCAAATCCATGCTGACAACCTGATTCTGGGCAATCACTTCCCCCCGAACCTGTAGCAAAAACACAAACATTAGAAAACACAGCATTTTCATGACTCTAAAGATTTTCTGAGCCGAGCGTAAATTTCCTTTACATTCTCCACTTTTTTTCATACTTTTGTTTGATATAATTATTACTAGCCAGTCTTACTGGCACTTCTTCAAAACGGAGAGATTGGCAGATCTTTCCGTTTTTATTTTGAACCGACGATAATCGTCTTACCCTGCACCTCGAATCTCGCCCCCGTACTGATTTCCAAGAAATGTAAGAACTCTTCCACCTCCCCGTACCGCTTCATATCACCGGACAGACGCACGTCCTTCAAATCGGCATTCTGGTAAAACACCTTACAATCATACCACAAGGACAACTTATCCATCACCTCCTCCAAACGATCACCGCTAAACACGAAATCCCCGTTCTTCCAATCAATATACTTCCGCACGTCCACGTTCTTTACCTCGATCCGATTTGTCCGGACATCATACACGGCCAACTGGTTCGGTTGCAACATCACCCCGTCATCCCCTTTCCGCACGTTCACTTTCCCCTCGACCAAAACAGATTCCACCTTGTTTTCCTTACGGGTATTCACGCAGAATTCCGTACCCACAGCCCTAACCTCTACTCCATCAACATCAACTATAAAAGGACGTTCCGCATCGGCCCGCACCTTAAAATAAGCCTCACCTCGAAGCTTCACGATCCGCTTGTCTCCAACAAATAGGATCGGGTAAACCAACTCCGACTCCGAGTTCACCCATACCTCCGAACCATCCGACAAAACAATCCTGTACTCCCCTCCCCGGTTCACCACCAGACGATTATAAGCCATTTCCCGCTCTGTCATCGCGACTGCCGTATCCTGATAAGCAACCACCCCACTCTCGTTTACCCGGATAGCCACATCCTGACGTTCACGGATAGCCATATTCTCCTTCTCCAAAGCAATCTCGTCCCCCGACGAAAGATACAACTTCGCCTTTGCCGATCCCACGTGAATATCATTTACCACGACCACCTGTTCCGGCTCAACCTCCACCTGCCAACCATAATACCCCACTCCGACCAGAAGGAGCAGGGAGGCGGCAACCGTCGTTACCCACTTGACAAGCACCTTTCTCCGGGCCACCTGCCGATAACGTCTTTCCCCTTTTCGCCCGATCAACCCCTCACGCATCACCCAGCGTTGCCTCAGATAATCCCGTTTCAATTCCTCGTAATACAATTCATGTTCCTCGCTCGCATCCAGCCAAGCCCGAATCTCCGCTTCCTCTCCCGGGGAAAGCGGCTCTCCTTGCCAATGCTGGAGTAATCGAATATCTAACTCTTCCTGATTCATCTTTCATTCTATCTATTGCGTACACAAACATCTATATGCTCGTTTCAACTCCTCGTAATATTTTCTATGCTCTTCACTCTCACCAACCCAAATCCGGATCTCTGTTTTTTCCTTTTCTGAAATAGGTTCTCCCAACCAATAATTCACTAACAAAATATTCAACTTTTCCCGATCCATACATATTACATTTTATATCTACTCATAGTAGACATCAAAATCAAAATCGGTTGACAAGAAAAACAGATTTTTTTTATCTTTTGAAGAATTACTTATTCATTCTCCTATAAACAAGCATATATAACAAGAAAGCAGAATCCGACACGACTCCTCTCAAAGTCTTCAAACTCCGCACCAATAACGTCTTCACCGTTGCCACCGATATACCCAACATTTCGGCAACATCAGCATATTTCATATTTTTTAAATGCACGCACTCCAACACTTCCCGGCTCCGGGGAGGTAATTCGTCCAACGCCCTCATAACTTGATTTACAACATCCTCGTGCGTCATATCCTCATCTTCCCACACGCTCTCTACGAACGCGATATCAGGAATACGCTCCACCCGACTCTGATCCTTCAGTTTCCGGACTGCCATATTTCGCACGGATACATACAGGTACGAGCGTACCCGTTCTCTTTTCAAATTTTCGTGCAATTTTTTCTCCCACAACCGCACGAAAAAATCCTGCACTAAATCTTCGGCCATTCCCATATCATGCAATATGGTATCCGCCCACAGAACCAACTCATTGTAAAAACGGTCGTACAACTCATCCACGGAGAAAGAGTCGCCACCCGAAAAATGAATTTTACTATCCTGTCTATTCAGCACTTTTTGAATATTATAACTTCGCTATTTGCACTCAAAAATAGACAAGTTTTCCACATTTTCCAAAAGCCCACCTATTTTTCCATAGAAATTAATCAACATCAACCTGATGAGAACTCTGTGACAATCCTATTAAAACACTGTTATAAACAGTATTTTAACGCCAGTTCGATAAAATTTATTTGATTGATTTATCAGTAAACCAACTTTATCAAACTGATGTCAAATTTTTATAGGAGGAAATACATCTGTAAATCAGCATAAAAACGAGTGGTTGTCACGGAGAGTTACTATTTTATTAGATCATTAATAGTTAATCACTACCAATCAAATACCGTCATGAACCTTATATGAACCCTATAGTAACCCTATATGAACCCTATTATAATAAGGTTTATAAAAGATTCATATTAGATTTCTAAAAGATTATTACCGCTATTAACCAGTAATTCATCAAGAATTCATGACGTAATCATGTATTATATCAATAGGAAATCTCCTGTAATAATACATATACAATCAACTAATTTTTAATTAAATAACGTCAGTTCGACGATTTTTTATAGGAAAGTAAACTGACTGTTGACCACTTTTTTCATGTTGATCGTCGGCTTAAGTTTATTCTAAAAAAATCATCGAACTGATGTTATTTTAATAGGATTATTACAATGTATCTATAATCTTTTAACCGCTATTACACCTCACACACCCTTCTTTCTCTCTTTTCCCCCATGAGATTACATCGGTTTTTGCTTCACGCTAGGATTATGTTCCAATTCTGCACTGGGAATCGGGAAACATAACTGATCATCATTCTGAAAATTCGGATTCATATCCTTCAACTTCCGATGCCCACTTTCGTTATACCGCACCGTAAGGTAAAATATCGCACCGTTCTCCATACTCAATTCCCGAACATTTTCCCGGAATACCTCTTCCAGTACATCATCAAGAGAAGGATAATCCGCCGCATCAAACAAGGTATTTTCTGAACGTTCCCGCAAAATGTTCAACACATCAATACAATCTTTTATCGGTTCTTTCGTCCGGGCCATCGCTTCCGCCTTTATCAAATACATCTGGGCAACTCTCATATAATACATCGGACAGTTACCACTCGACACGTAATGTTTTTTCCATATCAACGCCTTTTTGGCCATCGTTCCGTTCCCAACCATCATGGAGTCAAAAGTTACCTCGTAACGTTTGTCTTTCGGCGTCAGGATTTCCAAAAACAACTTACTTGGTTTGTAAGTTCCTCCCCCGAACAACTTCAACAAACTTCCCACATTCGCATTCATCGTGGGCACACTCTTTAAATGTCGCGTAAACATCAACTCTTTCGAATTATACCCATTTGTGAAAACATCCCCGTATTTTGTTTCCAAACCGAATTCACTACTACCGATTACCTCGTCAGCCAACCGGATCGCCTCCTCGTAATCACCTTCTGCTCCTCGATTCATCAACAAGTCTGCTTTAAAAGCCTTCGCCGTTGTCGCGCAAGCACGATACTTGGAATAAAACACCGGACCATATTTGATCGCGTAATCCAAATCCTCAAAAATTTTCTCGTAACTCTCTTTCACGGAACTACGTCCTTGATTATTATTCGAAAGAGCGGAAGGTTCCATGCGGACAATCGGCCCGTAAACACTATTTATATCCCAAAAATAACCGTATCTTCTGAGCAGGAAAGCATGAGCAAAAGCCCGGGTAAACTTGGCTTCCGCTAACATTTCAGTTTTCCGGTTCTGCCCAAATTTGCTCTCCGATAATCTTTCTACATTGTAGATAAAGTTATTGGCGGCATTCACCATTTTGTAAACAAGTTGCCAAGGGGCAGAAACATACGAATTCTCATCATTCAATTCGAATTTCAACAATCCGTTTATTTCAAAATCCGTACGATAAGCACTGTCCAACAATCCGGTACGATACTCGTTATCACTGATATAATAAGCACTCATCGTTCCATACGCCGTTAAATAAGAATAAATTCCATTTAACGCTACTTCCGCCGAGGATTCATTGGTGATCGCATTCTCTCCGACCAGATTATGAGGGGGAAGTTCTTTGTCAAACATACTATCACATCCTGCCACCAAGACACAAAACAAAAATACCCAATTATATATAAATCTATTCATAATCAAATTATTTAACGGTTACTTTTATTCCAAAATTAAACGTACGAGTTCTCGGATAAGCCTCCGTATCAATCGCAGCTCCCTGAATGGTATTGCTACTATATGATTCCGGAGAAGGCCCGGGATAAGAAGTAAATGTACACACGTTATTTGCCGAAACAAAAACACTGATATTCCCGAAGATCTTTGTCTTATTGACAATGGATTCCGGCAACTTGTATTCAAGATTTATATTTTGAATCTTGAGATAAGAAGCATCATGCACGGAAAAATCCGTAAAATCAGTATTAAGGAAATCTATTCTCACGCACGGGTAATTACTCGTCGGGTTCTCTGAATTCCAACGTTTCAGGGCAACATCCAACACGTTTACCGTTCCGGCAGAAGAGAACGTGAATTGATTCGCTTCCGCCAACCATGCTTTCTGCGCACCATAACTAAATGTTCCTTGTAAACTTAAGGTCAAACCTTTCCATCTTAAACGCGTGTTGAAACCTCCCTCGAAATCCGGACGAGAACACCCCAAAACGACCTTATCATCCAGATTACCGTAGTCTCTATTCACCCGCCCGTCATTATTCTGGTCTACAAACTTCAAATCTCCCGGTATCGTCTTCCGGTAGGAGTACTTTTCCTGATACATGTAATCCGGATTCAAAGACTCGTAATAATCCACCTCTTCCTGTGAACGGAAAACACCATCGGTCTCGTATCCATAAATTAACCCCAACGATTTTCCCTCTTGAATAACCGTATTTCCCACGGAAGTCGATCCCGGATAAGAAACGTAGTCTGCATCAAGTCCCGTGACCTTATTTTTATTCTTTCCGATATTAAACCCGAAAGACCAGTCCCAATTTTTATTTTGAATAATAGCGGCAGAAATATCAAACTCCACTCCTTTATTCTCGATATTAGCAAAATTCACGGTCGTAGAAGTCATTCCCGTACTCAGTGCCATCGTAAACGGGTACAACAGTCCTTCCGTTTTTTTCAAATAAAATCCTAATGATCCCCGGATTCTCTGGTTTTTCAAAAAACCAAAATCCAATCCCAGATCATATTGTTCTGTGGCCTCCCATTTCAACTCGTCGTTACCGATCTGGCTCGGTACCATAGCAGGCTTTCCCTGGTAATCGGTAGAAGAATATAATGTTCTCCAACCATACTCTCCAACAAACCCGTTACCGGACTTACCCCAACCGGCCCGTATCTTCAAGAATGACAACCAATCAATACTTCTCATGAAATTCTCCTCGGAAACAATCCACGCTGCAGCAAAAGACGGGAAAGTACCCCAGCGATAGTCCGGGGCGAATTTGGAAGAACCATCCGACCGGAGCGTTCCGGTAAACAAATAGCGATCCATGAACTTATATTCAACCCTCCCTACAAAAGACAACAATTTCGAACCGCTGGCACTACCATTCAACATACCGTATTGATAGGGGTTCGTACCTTGCCATATAGCGTTCTGCACGTAATCATCCGCAAAATCGGACATCGCTAACGAATAAGATTCTGAATCTTCCTCGTTAAAGTTACTTGCAAACATCGCTGACAAGCGGTGTTTCTCGCCAAAATTTTTCGTGTATGACAATCGTACCTCAAACTCTTTGCTGGCCACTTTACTATGTCTTTTCACCCCGAGGCCTTTCTGATTACTCCAATTAAAACTTCCTTCTTCAGTCTGGCTGGAAGCATAGCCGTACCCTTCTCCTTTCCGGGTCTGATAAGTATATTGCGTCATCAAAGTTAATTCCGGTAAAATCTTAAATTCCAGATTTCCCGTAAGACGGATATTATGGCTTTCACCTTGATTCGTGTTCTCCTCCATCTCGACAATAGGATTCCCGATATAATACGTCCGTCCATACCAGTCGTACGAATGAATGTAATAAGACCCGTCTTCGTTATAAGGTTCAAGATCCGGTCTAGCCTGGGTTGCAATATCCAGACTTGCATTATTGCTTGAACGATCGGCAATCGTTCCCGCCACTTTTACCGAGGCCCGTATCCACGGGTTTATATCCGTGTTGAAACCGACATCATACGTGTATCTCTCATACTCCGTACCTTTCACCTGTCCCAACTCGTTCGTGTACCCCAAAGAAGCATTATAACCGAACATTTCTCCACCCCCGCGAATGGAAATTTTATGCTGCTGCTTGCTTCCATCTCGCATAATATAGTCCATCCAGGGAGTATTGGCATTACCCCAGAAATTCGGATCGGCAAATTTCTTATACGTTGACCATTTCGTAACATCCTCGTACCCGGCAGCCTTGGCTGAGTTGCTGGCAGCCTCTAAAACCAACATTTTAAATTCATCCGTTGTCAAGGTATTAATATCCGACACCAAGCTTGTCAAACTGTAATCAAAGCTATAATTGATAACAGGTTTCTGGTTGCGTCGCCCCCCCTTTGTCGTTATCATGATTACACCGGCCGCTGCTCTCGACCCGTAAATCGCTGCCGAAGAAGCACCTTTCAAAACATCAATACTCTGTATATCATCGGGATTCAACTCATTGATATCAAAATCACTCGTCATGGGGACATTATCCACCACGATCAAAGGCGAGGTTGCCCCGCTCAAAGAAGGAACTCCCCGAATTTCCAAACGAGCCGGACTACCGGGGGCCCCGCTTCCTGCCAATATACTTAATCCCGCGATCTGTCCTTGCATCATTGACGCCACGTTCGTGGCTGTCGATTCCTCGATCACACGGGTATCAAAACTAGCCACCGAACCCGTCAAATCTTTTTTGGTAGATGTACCGTAACCGATTACCACGACTTCATCCATCTCGCTCATCTCGTCTTCCAACACGACATTGATCTCGGACTGCCCTCTCCATTTCACCTCTTTCGTCTTCATTCCCACGAACGAAAAAACTAAAGTAGCGGTATCCTGCTTAACCAGATTCATCGCAAAATCACCATTCACTCCCGTGGCAGTTCCCACGGTTGTTCCTTTAATAACAACCGTCACCCCGGGGAGGACACTCCCTTTTGAATCTTTCACCACTCCTTTAATAATCACGCTTTCCTTTTTTTCCGGTTCATCCCCAACCTTCTTCACGGAGATCAGGATCGTCTGGTCCTCGATCACATACTGCAAAGGAGTATTCTGCAAACATAACCTCAAAACATCATCCACCGAAGCACCGTCCACTTTCAGACTCACGTTTTTCACCCCCTGCACATCCTGTTTATTATACAGGATATAATAACCCGATTGTACACGCAGTTCTTTGAGTACCTGTTCCAAAGGTACCCCTTGCACCTCCATCTTGATTTGTTTCTGACTATGAGCCGGTATTGCAAACGTAATTACGGGAACCAATACCATGAGTACAACTAGTTTCATCACTAACATTTTTTTCCTACTCCATCGCCATAAATGGAGAATTAATTCATCTTTTTTCATACATTTGTTTAGTTTTACTTAATACTCGCGTCAAATGCCAATCCGAGGCGAGTTTTAAAATTACAATAGCCTGGTAAGTCGTCGAAAACTTATCGGGCTTTTTTAATCACAATCTTCTTACCTTGAATTGAATAATCAATATTTTGAGTTTTTTTCAACATATCCAGAATTTTAGAAATATTCTCGTACTTCCGGATTACCCCGTAAAATATTTTCTCCCGCAAATCAGGAGTCTCGATGCTAATATCCACATCATACCAGCGAGCCAGTTTTCGCATCATCGTCTCCAGATCCTCCTCGTCAAATATGAAAAGCTTATCTTTCCATCCGGTATAATTCTCCACGTTTACAACCCGCATCGTGATATCCCCGTTGTTCTTATCTAACTCGGCCTGTTGCCCCGGTGTCAACAATACCGTTTTACCCGATTGTTCATCCAGAGTAACCCGCACGCTCCCCGTCACCAAAGTAGTTTGCACCTTGGGCTCGTCCCGATAAGCCATCACGTTAAAAGAAGTTCCTAACACCCGCACGTTTTGTCCTCCCCCGTGTACCACGAAAGGTTTCTCGGAACGAGTTACCTCAAAATAGGCTTCCCCTTCAAGATATACTTCCCGCTTTTCCCCGATGAAATTAACCGGGTAACGCAAGCGGGTACCGGAATTTAACCATACACGGGAACCATCCGCCAAAGTCAATTGATATTCTCCTCCCCGAGGGATAATAATTGTGTTATACTCCAATTGATTTACCTTTCCGGCCTGTTGATAAGAAAGGCAATTAGAATCATTCGTCACCACTGCCCCCACAAGTCGTAATTGCCCTAGATTCTTACCCGGAACCAGTTCCACCAGTCGGCCATCAGCCATTTCCAACACGGCGCATTCTTTACCGGGAATAATATCTGCTACTACCGGTGTTTTTTCTTCCTTCTCATCCATCAATAAAAACACCCCACCCAAAACAAGCGGAATAAACAAAACGGCAGCAATTTGCTTTATCCGATACGTAAAACGAATATGCCGTCCCTGCTTTCTTGCCAGCGGCATTATTCGTTCCTTCAATGCCTCTAAAGAACAAGTTTCATACCCATCCAACCTCCCCGCAAGATACTCTTGATCCATCATCCGCTCGTAGAAAAGTCTATGCCCGTCACTCTCATTAATCCATTCTTCCAACGCCTTCTCTTCCTCCGGACGAATGGTTCCTTTCAACCGGGCTGCTATCCACGAAGCTATTTTCAAATTATTTTCGTCATGCATACACTTGTCATTTTCACGTTTTCGCACAAAGAACGACTACCCTTCCCAAAAGGATGACAAGGATTACACTTTTTTTCAAAAAAATCAATGAAGTAAATCGGTCATGCCCAGAAGGACCAAAAGCATTCCCGTACTGAAACGTTTCTTCAACACAGTCATCGCCCGCTGCTTCTGGGTCTTAACCGTGTTCACCGATATAGACAGGGTATCCGCAATCTCCTGATTACTCAGCCCTTCCAACCCCAACCGGAATACACGCCCACATTCCGACGGTAATTCATCAATCGCACGGTAAATTTCTCCCAGCATTTCTTCCTCGATCATCTTCTCATCCAAAAAATCTTCGCTAAACTCTTGCACCAACGAAGCCTCATGCTTGTGAATAACTTGCTCGTGTTTCAATAAATCCATACATTTATTACGGGCTGTCTGGTAAAGAAAGACCCGAACAGGAAGCAGCGCAACAAAATCTTTCCGTCGTTCCCACAGGTTCACGAAACTTTCCTGCACGACATCCTCCCCGAACGTACTATTTTTAAGTATCGAATTACAATAAAAATAAAGTGATTTCCCGTAAGTATCAAAAAGAAAAGCAAAAGCCTCCTCATCACTATCCCGTAATCGCTTAACAAGATAATTCGCATCTTCCTTGAATTTTCTATATTGCATTTTCTTATCCATCCAACACCTCTCTTCTAAGCATGAACTCGACAAAGATGCAAAAAAATATAATGAAATAGGTAAACTCTTCTATTTTATTCTTATTCCCCCACAAATCATATATCGCATAGGAAATCATAACGAGATAAAAAAGCAGTCCGGAAATTATCCCGAACTGCTCTAAAAATTACTAATCCTACTATTTCAATAATTGCTCCAGAATAATCTTTTCAAACTTCTCCGGCATCGCCCCGGTTTCTATAATGGGTTTACCCCCGACTGGAATAAAAAACAAAGTCGGAAGAGCCACGATATTAAACATACTGCACAATTCCTTTTCTTTATCCGCATTCACCTTCAAAAATATCACTTGATCCTTGTATTTCTCTGCCATCTTTTCCAATTCAGGAATTAAACGCATACAAGGTCCACACCAAGTAGCCCAAAAGTCAATCACGACAGGTTTATCTCCCTTGAACACGAACTCCTTGCCGACCCGGTAATCATAAACATGATCCAAGAAATAATCCCGGGTGATCGGATTTAGTTTACCAGCTTCAACAGTAACAGCACCTCCACCTTGTACCTCATCTTTCACCTCTGCCAGATCAAAAGATTGAAAATACACTTTTTGTTTCTGGAAATCAATAGAGAGAATCCCCTCTTTCAATATCCCCGTTCCCACCACGGAACGAGGCAAATCTTTGTTTTCCGCAACAACGACATTCGAGAACGTATTCTTCACGAAATCGCATTTTGCCACAATTTTCGAAGCTCCAGTCATCATGGTTTGCCCGTAACCGTTGAATAATTCAACCTTTTTCCCGTCATCCCCGGTTATTCTAGCAAAATCCGAAGGTGTTAAAGTAATCATTCCGTCATTCCAAGTATCAAAAATCAACGGGAATACGGTACCATTTATCGCTACCGAAAAAGTAACCACTGATCCGGAGAGAACGCTAATATCAGCACGATGATCCAGTTTCATGTACGAGGGACGGTAAGGAACGGAAGTTGTTATTTTTTTCCGTCTACTATCAATAGTCAACACCACATTACGAAACAATGCACCTCCAACAATTCCCGCAACGCCTAGTTTACGCAAATAAGGTTCATCCCCCAACACGAAAGCAGCCACACCATTACCAAACACGTTGTTTCCAAAAGCAATCGTGCTTATTGAAACACTCTTCGGGGTCTCCACCTTCTTGTACAAAAAAGTATCATAACGAAAATCCCCCTTTTCGTCCGGATCTATTTTAAATTTCTCCACGTATTCCGGTAAAATGGCATTATGTCCTGCCAAATCTAGCACGAAATCCGCCCGTTCGCCATTCACAACCATCTCTAGGATAATCTTCCCGTCCACTTCCCGGTAATCCTTTACCTCGGTAGCCGTATTTTTCGATTGAGCCCATGTTGCCACCCCGAACAAACACAAGCTCACGATCATTATTAATCTCTTCACCATAAATTCAACATCTTAAATTATCTCATTCTCTCCTAATCTCCACCTTTTTCTCCTTGCCGTTTTTCAAGATCACGATCTCGGTAGTCTCTCCCTCCACGGATTCAAGCAAAGCATCTATTTCCAATTGACTTTGTTTTAACTCGGACAACTCTTTTCCATTCACACGAATCACCTGATCACCTAACGCCACCTGATCTTTCATGCTATCCCATACCGTCGTGATTTCGAAACGATCAGTCACAGGTAGAATACCGACATTCCAATTTTTAACTTTCCCTGCTAAATCCTCTACTTGATCCTCGTAAGGAAAGAAATAAAAACGATTACGCATGTAATCAATCACCACTTTCCCGTATTTCAACATTTCAACTCCCATCAAGGACATTCCCATTTTGACGGTAATGCTCTCCATGTTGATAAACTCTTTGCCCACAAAACTTACATGATCAAAACTAACCTTGTCTATTTCTGTCGCATTCTTGTAATCAAAACCTCCAATTCCGATACTATTGATGCCGAAAGCACTTCCTAACAAATGATTTTTCATACTATCCCTCACTTCCTCGTAATCATCAGCAGAAAGCGACAACAATCCTCCGGCTCCCGTATCAAACAACACACGCTTCACGCAACCTCCAAAATCAACATCCACGATAGGATGATTCATGCTTCCCGGATAAAACGGTACTCCTTCCGTGATCTTCAATCCTTCCGGACGATAAGGGTAGTTAATAACCATAATCTTCTCCCGGGCATCAAAAGTAACTACCGCCTGTGCAAAAGCATCACTCCCAAGAATCCCAGCAACACCTAAATCCCGAAAAAAACCATTCAGGGGGAAAATAATACTCTTCATCTGAGTTAACTTATAATTCGGGCTCAGCTGTACGTCATTCAAAACACCCTCTTCATAAGACAAACTCATCCCGTTCACGTCGGACACACCACGAGTCCCGCCTCCCCCTATGGCTTTCATCTCCACGGCCTTCTCTCTTATCGTTCCGGTTTGCCCGCCCGTGTCCACGATATATTTCACTTTTACCCCGTTTACCGTCACAGGGATAATGATCTTATCCTGAACAAATTCGTAGTGAATCGTGTCACAAATTCGCCGGGTTGATTGTTGCGCCTTTCCTACCAAAAAAGGCAACACGGCAACAAACAACGTGAATAATAGCCTCGTACTCCACATACACTATTCTTTTTGATAAATAATCACCTTCTCTCCTTGCCGGGTTTGAATCGTCAATTTAGTTTTCTTCTTCACCTTCAACTCCGGAATCCCGTTAATAATACTTTCACAAAAATCATATCGCCCGACAGGCTTCCCGTTTATCTTTATCACTTTATCTCCCACCTCAACTTGCCCCTTCATGGCTCTCCACACGGTTGCCACAACAAGTTCTCCATCTTTCACTCTCAACCCCACGTTATAATGCTTACATTCCAGATCGTTCTCCTGTTCATACGCCTCGAAATAAAAACGGGCACGAGGATAATCCAACGTCACCTTACCATAATCCAACAAGCTCACGCCCAACAGTGTATACGGGGGTATTGAAGTCTCGGAGTCAACATTCTTGAACTTTGTACTCCCAACCGATAATAATGGAAAACGTACCCGATATGACACATCCGCATCTGCCATTCCGGTCACCCCGATAGAGCCTTCTCCATATCCTTCAGACAAAACTTCAAGAGCAGCAGCAGACCGTAATGCTTCGAAATCAGTGTCTTTCAACGAAAGAAAAGTCGGGTTTCCCGTATCAAACAAACAAGTAATCGCATTCCCCACACCCGCTTGCAACGATATAATCGGCATTCCCGCTCTCACGAAAGGTAACATCTTACGCAACGATGCGGTCGAAGGATTCTCTGCCGAAGTAATCGTGACCGTTTTCGCTTTCCCGTCAATTTCCACTATCGTCCGCACAAACAAATCACTACCAATCAATCCGTCAGTATGGAAACACTCGAAAGGTGAAGGTTTGGATAATTTCATCGCTGGCACATTCCTGAAATTAATTTTCTCATCAGGAGTAAGTAAACTCTCTATCAACACGAGCGGATAAACAGCCTCGTTACTATTTACATCCGTTACCACCAACGAATCAACCACTTCCAGCCCCAATTCTTCACAAATCTCCCCGGTCAAAGCCGTACGTCCTCCTGTATCGAAAATAAACGAACGGGGAGTTCCATTCATAATCATATCCACGATCATTTTGCCACCGACCATCCGGTAGGGTAGCACAGTTTTATACTGTTGTGCCCCTACCTGAACCGTCGTTACACAAAATAACAAGATAGTTATTACCTTATAAAACAATCTCATACCTTATTATTTTCCTAATTTATCAGCAGCCACGATTGCCTGATAAGCATTCAAAATACCCCCGGACAAACACAAATCATCGAAAATAAATAAATCTTGAGTCTGCTTGCCATCGACCTCAATTCCTTTTTCCACTTCTACCCCTTTTCTGGAAGTCACGGATTCCAACAAAATGTCACGAATCTGACTCCCCGTCAAACTAGGATAATACGCCTTGATCAATGCGGCCACTCCGGCCACAGAAGCAGAAGCAAGCCCGACACCCGTTCCCATTTGATACGTGTCTCCCGTATAAGTAGACAACACGTTTATTCCAGGAGCAAAAAGATCCAATTCCTTAGCCCCATAATTCGAATTCATTGCTGGATTCCCATTTTTATCGGAAGAAGCGACAACCATCAAATTCGTCAGTTCTTTTCCTCCTGTCATCCAACGATTCGGGAAAAAAGTCTGTTTTGACAAATCTCTTGATAATTCCCATACGGGAACAACAACAAGAACTCCTTTACTCTCGGCATATTCCAACGCCTCGATCATCCACTTTTTTTGTTGCTCGGGATACAAAGTATTTTGTTCCGGCAACACAATCACATCTGCTTTGTGCTCCACGGCATAGCGAATTGCCAAGGCCATATCCTTCAAATAAGGTTCTCCATTCCCGGTGCTCACACGCAAAGCCATAATCTCCGCCTGATCCATAATCCCGTCTCCTCCAAAACCATTACCTCTCTTCGCACCAACCACTCCGGCCTGCATTGTTCCCAGAGCTGCATCGGAAGTCAATAAAACATTATTCCCGTATTTATTATCTTTGATATCCAAATAATTATCACCAACAATTTCCTCACGACCATCATTCCCCAAATTCTTTAAATTCTGCTCATAAGAAGACATGGCTCGTTGCACCTGTCCCCCAGTCGCGTACAAATCATAAATAACCTGCCATTTATCCGTTTTCATAATTGAAAAACCGTATGCCATAAGCGTGAAAGCAACCTCGCTCAATGAATCTCGGGGAGCCTTAGGATCATAACAAATCTGAAATTCTTTCACTGTCAATTCCTTCCCAGGGAATTGCGCTTTCATTTGCTTATCAAATTTCAACGCATAATCCCTTAATATATACGCCAAACCAACACCCCCATAACTTCCTGCCAACGGAGATTCCATCATCACTTTAAAACGAAAATACACATACTCGTCCATATTTTCGGGAGCGGGAACAACTGTCATTTTATCATTAATTACCTTATAGTAATTCTTCCCGTCAAAAATATAATCGGCATATTTCTCTTTCAAGCGTAAAAACTCACGTTCCCCCTCTCTTGTCAAAGCTTCCATCACTTTCCCGTCTTTCCCCCCGATGAAATTCCAACCGTTAATATCATCAATCAACCCATTTTTATCATCATCTTTCCCGTTCGCCTTCTCCTTCGGATTGAACCAAATCGCTTGTTTCAAATCTTCATGTTCAACATCCAATCCAGTCCCGATCAATGCAACCACGGGTCTTTTCTTGATTTTCTTCCCTTTCAGAAAATCATAAGCCTTATTCACCTCAGCTCCATACACCCCGTCTTGATCAAAAGAACAATTATACCAATCCAAATCCGATTGCTTCTTCTGGATCTGGTTATCTTGCTTGATCAATTGTGCCTTTGCCGTACAAACATACAAGCCAATTACTAGTAACAATAAATATTTTCTCATCTTACAGTTTATTTTGTTATACAATACGATCACAGAAATTTAAAATATAGAATTCTGAATTACACATACTTCATTCCAAACTCTATATCACTTTAAAATCTAAAATTATTTTCTCCGGACTTTTAGTATTTCTTCTTTCACCTTCTCTCCTCGTAACCTGCGAGCAAGAATTCGCCCCTCTTTATCAATCAATACTATAAAGGGAATACTATAAAAACCATAGGCTTTCTGAATCATATTAGGAGCATCCCCGATAGTAAATCCCTCCTTGTTCCAAAGCATCACCCAAGGTAGATTTTCAACCTCAAGCATCTGACGCCAATCCTTCTCCCGTTTATCAAGAGAAATACTGATAAACACCAAATCATTCCCCTTTAACTCGTTATAGATCGGTAGTAAACTCTTCATCTCCTGTCGACACGGTCCGCACCAAGAAGCCCAGAAATCAACAAGCACGAATTTCCCTCGAAAATCACTCAAACTAACCTCTTTTCCCTCCGGATCAACATAGGTAAAATTATAAGCTTCCGCCCCGACAGCGAACTTGGCTAAACTATCAACTTTCTGATTTAACCATCTTACTGACAACACGTCATAAAATTCTTCCGGGATCTCGTCCAATAATAATTTATTGGGCTCAAGAGCTTCCATATCGGATAAATATGCTAAGGCACTATACATGGACCCTTTCAATTTCCCCCTCACGTCCGGATTTATCGTCCTTTTTCTGGAATTCTTCTCGGTAGGAATCCATTTTGACAACTCTAGAAAATCATCAATTCCAGTAAACGACAACGAACTATTTTCCGGTCTTGTCGCATCATAATACCCCTTAATAGTTACATTTGTATTTGTCAAGTAAACAGGTTGTTGTGTTTTTCCCAACCAAAGAATATACAAATCAGGAACTATCTCCTTCGGTCCAAGATCAAAAACGCCATCACGTTCTACTTGAGTTGAAAGTATAGTTTCTCCGGAAAGAGAAGTCACTTTCAGTTCCATAGGTTCAAGTATTCTTAATTTACCTGACAATTTCAAGCCCGATTGCGCAAAAGCAACACTAAAACTTCCCAATATAATAAATAATACAATTGCAACTCTAGACATAACATTCTATTATAAATTTTACCATGTCCTATAAAAATAGGACATGGTAAAGCAATTATTAAATTACAGAATCACCTATCTTTTGGAGATCTATACCATATTCACCTTTGAAATAATTAACAAGAATATCATATTTTTTTCGAATAAGTCCATTCACGTCTTTTATCGGATTCAGAACTCCTTTGTAAGAATCGACGTTATTATACTCTGAATTCAAATCTTCATATGAAGTAGAAATAATGGCTTCTATATAATAATTTACATCGTCCTCTTGTTTGGTCGCTCTACTCAAAAAACCCCGAGAATACATGTTTGTTGTCGTTATTCTATCCGTATAATTACTTCCAACATAAAAATCACTTGGAACAACAATTTTTTTCTTATCAAGCAAACGTTCTAAAAATAGTTTATTTGCTTCTACTTTAAAAACTTTCTTTTGATCTGTCGTCATGCTCACAATTTCAGCACTTCCCCAATTAAAGGCCAAATAATCATAACCACTATACACGTTATATAATTTCATCGCTCCTCTAGCATCCCTCCAATCCATCTTACTACAAAGCAATAATTTCAACGGAATACAACGTTTCAACATGGTATCACGATAAAAACTCAAGAATGAATTCTCGATTAATTCCAATTGCAATCCGACATATTCTTCATCAGCAACTTCGGCAACAAGTCCAGCACTATAGGGATATGCAGCATTTTCCGGTTGCTTTTGTGATTCTTGCCAAGCATTTACCTGCCAATAAAGTTCTTTCAGATTATACTTATACAAAATAAAAGTATTACACTTCTTATTCCACTCAACAATTGCTTGATCATAATCATGCTCGCCCTGTGGAACAAAATATCCGAATTCCGGAGTCTCGGTTGGAGTTAATTTATCGTCATCATTACAGGCCACGAACAATATAACTACGCAAATAAATATATATAAAATTTTTTGATTCATAACTATCCCTCCTAAAATTAACGTTTATTTTGAATTAACCGAGGATTACGCTCAAGAGCACTCTTTGGAATTAATAACACGTAACGAAGATCGCCTTCATTCAAGGTAATCACTTGTTCATTCCCACTATTTACAAAATAGACATGAGATAAACTAGGCATCTCATAACGGCGTAAATCAAACCATCGATGATCCTCAAAACATAATTCCCGGCGTCTTTCTTCCTTATAAAACTGGAATAATTTATCCGCATCCTGAATATCTTCATCAACATAATCTACATTCCGCGTATCATAACGATGTTTCCGAATATTATTCAAATCGACTAAAGCCAATTTCCGATAATTATCATCACCCGAAGCCATGTATTTTCGGATATAAACTTCAGCCCGATTCAAATATAACTCCGCCGTCCGTATTCCTTTAGTTCCATATACTTGATTTTTTCCTCCTTTATACCCGTACTGAGGATAAAGGACGGGGAGAAATGAAGCACTAAAATAAGCTGAATTATAAAAACACATATAAGGTCTTAAATCCAAATGGTTATTCGGATCTGTCGATGTATTATATAAATCCATCAAATCATCAGATACAGAAAAAACAGAAGGATATGTTCCTCCTCCTCCCCCATAAAGTGAAAATTCTCTCTTACCGCTATAAATCCAAATAACCTCATCGCTAACGTTCCAATTATACAATCCAAAAGAAGAGGATCCTTGATACTGAAAGGCATCTGCATCCGCACTAGCTAATGCTGTTAAGGCAGGTTTTTCATCCAACACAAGATTCGCATATTCTAATGCTTTATCCCAGTTTTCCATATAAAGATACACTCTGGATAACATCGCTTTACCTGCTAAAGGACTGATTTTATATAACGACATGGATATATTATTCTCATCTAACAATTTTATCCCTTCCAGCAAGTCCTTCTCTATTTGTGCATACACCTCCGCTACCGTATTTCTTTTATAAAATGCATCTGTAACTTCCATTTCTAATTTTAGAGGTACACCAAGATTCTCCTCCGGATCCCCATAATTATAAGGTAAACCATACAGATTAACCAATAAAAAATAATACCAACCTCGTAACACTAAAGCTTGTCCTTTCAAATTATCTTTTACGTTTTGCTCTCCAGTGACACGATTCAGATACCCTAACACCGTATTACACCCCATAATTTTAGAATAATACACCTGCCATGAATTAATATTAGATGACTCAAATTTTTCATACATATCATCATTCCACGAAAAAATATAATATAATTGTTCTATAACACTCTTTTGTTCATCACCTTGAGCGCCATTACATTTCATATCATCCGTCAAGAAATCCAGATATGAATCAATTATATTATCCATCGGATAAGCTTCACCAACCATCACTTGCATCAAGTCATCAACTGTTGTTGGACGTACTTCATCTTGGCTGGATTCTTCCAAAAAATCAGAACATCCGGCCAAACCTAAAGTCAAAAACAATACTAATATATATTTCATACAATTCACTTTATTTCATTAGAAACTTATATTTACACTGAAAGTATAATTTTGAGAGATTGGCTGCGAACCAGTTGCCACTTCCGGATCTTTCCCTTTATAATCATGACTTACGATAATAAACGGATTAGAAACAGAAAACGTGAATCCCATATTCTGAGCAAATTTTGTAATCCAACCATTCGACAAATTATAAGAAAGCGTGATATTATTACATCTTAAAAATGACGCATCTGCAACTCGTATATCCGAGAAATTATACATTCGATAAGCGTAATCACTTCCATTAGCCAAATCCACAAAAGCTTTACCTTTTGCTGGTATAGAAGGAATATTTGTAATTTTTTCATCCCCGGCTTTTCGCCACCGTTTTACTAAATCTTTAGGCAAATTATTATACTCATACGGAGTATTATTCGACATTTCCGAATCAAAAATCGGTGCTAAAAACTTCTTCCCTCCTACTTGCAAATTAAACGAAGCGGATAACGTCAGATCTTTGTATTTAAAGGTTGTATTTATTCCTGCGGTAAAATCAGGATCTAATTTCCCCATATATTTCATAAATTGCGTTGCATCTGTAACAGCTTCAGGCTTATCAACCCCATCCAAATTATATAAAGGAGTCCCGTTTTCTGGAGATAACCCGGCAAACTCAAACGCCCAAAAACCAGAAACAGGATATCCTTTCTTGTACAAGGAACCAGAAGTAGCTTCTTGCCAATTTTCATTCGTTTCCAGATTACTAGTAACTTCATTATAATTCTTAGAAGTATTCAAGCCTAACGACCAAAGGAAATTCTTTGTTCTAACCGGGGCAAAACTAACCCCTAATTCCCAACCTGAATTTGTCAACGATCCCCCATTCATTGGCATACTTAAAACTCCCGCTTCATAAGGAACCTGACGATTAATTATTGCATCACTGGTCTTTTTGTGATAATACTCAAAAGAACCGGAAATCTTATTTTTCCAAAAAACAAAATCTATCCCCAAATCTACCGTTTTTGTCTTCTCCCATTTCAAGGTAGGATTTGGTAAACTTTTTATTTTCAACAAATATTCTCCTGTTACATTTGATACTCCCGTCGAACCAGAAGGCATATAAGCGATCAAATCAGGCCCCGCACTCTCATTTGCATTTCCCTGATAACCAAAAGAAGCCCGGATACTAAATTCATTCAAAAGATCTTGTCCTTCCAAAAAATGCTCTCTTCCCATATTCCATCTTAATCCAACAGACCATACCGGTTGGTAACGAGCACTCTTATCCTGACCAAAACGATTAGAAGCATCCGAACGAATACTTGCATTCAACACGTAACGTTCATCAAACGTATAAGTAAACGCACCGTAAAAAGACAACGTGTTTGATGTATTATCCTTAATAGATACCCTCTGACGGCTACTATACAAAGTATTCTCTCTTATATTACCCAAAGCATCTTGAATCGTGGCAGGAGGATTCATAACCGTCTTGCCTCTTCCTGGTAAATAACCATAAATTGTTTCTGTCAATCCATCATACTTTGCGCTCTTACATTCCTGTCCCACCATTGCTGTAATCAAATGCATGCCAAAATTTTTCACGTACGAGAATTGATTTCTCCAAGTATAACTACCATTACGATATTCTGCAATACTCAATTCTCCTCCATGAGGTAATGAAGACTGCTTGTACTTCAAGTCATTGGGACCATATTCTCCAAAATTATACCCGCGGATTGCTGAAACATAATTAGAAAACTCCGTTGCCCAAGTCTCGCCAAACGAAGAAGAATAATTATAACCAAAGGTCGATTCAAATTTCAATCCCTTCAAAATTTCCCAAGTAACATTTATACTTGCATTTATACTATTAGTCGTATTCTTATTCCCAGTATTATCAAGTTCATTAAGAACATTATATTTATACCCATTCTGAGCCTTATAATAACTATACTCTCCATCCTCATCAAAAGCCGCAATGACCCGGCTTGTTTTAGATGCGTAAGAATAAGGATCAATCTTGCTAAAACCGGTCGTTTTAGTAACAGTTCCGGAAACTTTAGCTGATACCTGCAATTTATCCCAGAAAAGAGAAGTTACATTAACACTCCCTTGATAACTCTCGGAATCATTTCCTTTAGCCGTTCCATTATTTTTATTTATTCCAAAAGAAGCATAATATGTGGTCGTTTCACTACCACCCGATATACTCAGATTATGACTATGACTAAAGGGATTTTCATACAGTAAGTCAAACCAATCCGTGTTCACGGTTTCTAGTTTTTTTACCCCAGCATTGAACTCCGTATAAGATATTTTTTCTTGCAAATATTGTTCCAATAGCCCCTGATAACCAACAGGATCCAAACCTACACTAGATACAAGTCCCGTCTCAAAAATCTCCCGAGAAACATCCACCCTCTCTTTAGAATTCATCAAATTCATTTTATCATAAGTTATCTTGGAACCAATTGAAAAATTACCAGAATAATTTAAAGACATACGTCCCTTTGATCCTTTTTTCGTCGTGATCACAATAACCCCGTTTGCTGCTTTCACGCCATAAATGGCTGTCGCAGAAGCATCCTTCAAAACTGTTACATCTTGTATATCAGACGGATTCAACCAGGCGATTGCACTACCAACAAAATTGCGAATCATATCGATATTGTCGGGATCCTTACCAAACAAGGTTAGTTCTGTTGCTTTAAACGGAAGCGGATCCTCCTGTATAATTCCATCCACCACCCATACAGGATCCTGACTTCCCAATAAAGTCGAGGTTCCCCGTACTCTTACCTTCTGACGAGTTCCCACCAATCCATCTTGGTTCGTAATAACAACTCCCGGTAATTTCCCCTGCAACGCTTGTTCCAGAGATTGCGTACCGTTCAATATCAAATCTTCAGCTTTCACTGTACTCACGGAACCAGCCATATTTGACTTTTTTACCGTCTGATAACCCGTCACCACAACTTCATCCATTTCCTGGGCGTCTTCTTCCATCACCACCTTCAATTCTTTTTGCCCCTTCCAAAGAATCACCTTCGTTTTCATACCGACAAACGAAAAGATCAGAAATACACTATCCCGTTTTGTTGTCGTGAAAGTAAATTCTCCGTTTATCCCGGAAGCAACTCCAACACTTGTTCCCTTTTCAATAATTGTTACTCCCGGTAGCGGCTCTCCCTTTTTATCCTTCACGCTTCCCTTGATAATCATCATCTTGTCTTCCGGCTTCTCGTCTCTTACCCGGATAACAACCAAGCGACCGTTAATCTCATAAGTTAACTTCGTACTAGCAAGGCAAATATCCAACACTTCCTTCAGACCGGCCTGTTTCACGTTAATATTAATTGATGAAACATGATCCACGTCCTCGATAGAATACAAGAATGTAAACTCACCCTTCTGTTCAATCATCTTGAACACATTTTCCAATTTCCCCCCCGACAACGAAATATCATACTTCGCCGTTTGGGAATACACGCCAGCCATGCTTTGCAGCACACTCACCACAAGTAATAATAATGTCACTTTCATTTTTAACAAACTTAATTGCAACTTTCTCTTACCGAGGAAGCCTAAACCTCGTTTTTTTTTCATAGATTTGTCTATTATTAAGGTTAAACTCTATTGTTAGTTTGTTGGAGCAAACTAACAATTCGAAACTTTAAGCAGGAACCTGTTGGAGCATGTTCCTGTTTTTTATTTCACTCTCACTATAATTTTTTGGTTATCAACTATAAACAATACTTTACCGGTCTTCTCAAGCATCTTTAACGTCTCCGTGATATTGGCATATCGTTCTACAATCCCGGAAAACAATATCTCTTTAGCACTACTCTGCTCGTAAAACACGGTCACGTTATACCAACGGGCAACATCATCCATAATCGTCTCCAGACGTTCACGACGGAACACGAATTGCCCTTTCGTCCACGCCCGATAAGACTCTGCATCAATCTCTCGTATTTCCAGACGATCCTCACCGACTATCAAATCGGCCTGTTGATTTGGTTCCAACACCACATTTTTTGAAAGAGTTTTAACTTCCACTTTCCCGCTAATCAACGTTGCGGTTGTCCGCCCGTCCTGCTTGAAAGACCTCAAATTAAAAGACGTCCCTAACACTTTAATTTCCATCCCATTCAACATCACGATAAACGGCTTCGCATCATCCCGTTTTACCTCGAAATACCCTTCACCCTCAAGTTCCACCCGGCGTTCTTTTCCGATAAAAGCTACCGGATAAGTCAACTTCGTTCCCGCATTCAACCACACCTGGCTTCCATCAGCCAATGTCACATTAAACTCCCCGCCTTTGGGTATTTCCAACATATTCATCTTCATCTCTTTAATTCCATCTTCCACCTGGTATACCAAAGCATCATTCACCTGTTCAATCTTACCGGACAAACTATCGTCAACGATAACCGCATCCATTCCTCCTAAAACAACTTGTTTTCCCGGTTCCAAATGTAAAATAGCTTTCCGCTCACCCGGGGTAATCGTTGCAACCTGCTTTGCCTTTTTCTGTTCCTCGTCTCGTCCCGTTATCGAGAACATCAACCACCCGGCCACGATCAACACGATCACCGAAGCCGCATACCCCAACCATTGCCACGACAACCTCCAAGTCTTAGAAACAATTTGATGTTCAATTTGTTCCCAAACTTGTTTCCGATGTATCGCCCGGTACTCCTCGTAGCTTTGGCTCAGACCACTCCCCTTAGATAATTCCTCAAATATCTGTTGATTAAAGTCTGATTCAGCCAACCAATCAAGTAATTCTTGCTTCTCTTTCTCGGTCGCAATCCCAACTTTATCCTTGTAGATCAAATCTGCTATTTGAATATACTTTTTCGTCATTTGTTTTCAATTTACATCACTAAAACAACTGAAGAAAAAAAACGGGTAGTGAAAAAACGAAAAAAATCACCGAATATGATTTTTTTAATTATCCATGTTTCAAAAACCAAAGAGATAAACACGAACAAAATATAGATCAAAACGTTATAAATCCGTACCACTATACCCCGTGACAAAAGAGCACAACTGTAACCAATTTTAACTGATTCAAGATAATAATATTCTATATAAGAAATAATAGATAGAACTTATCCTTCAACTTATCCCGTAACAATTTGTATGCGTTTTTCTTGTGAAACTTCACTGTATTCAAGGAAATTTGCAATTCATCTGCAATTTCCTGATTATCCAATCCCTCCAAATTCAACAGACACACCTTTCTACAATGCTCCGGCAAGGAATCAATCGCCGTGAAAATCAACCGCCGAGTCTCCTCTTCCACCACGGATTTCATATAATAAAGTTCCGCATCTTCATCCCGGAGGATATCATTCATGTACTGTTGTTCTATCTTACGATGTTTCAACACGTTTAGAGCCTTATTCCTCACGGTTGAATAAAGGTAAGCTTTCACGGAAATTTCATCTGGGAACTCCAAACGATTTTCCCACAAGGCTAGAAAAGCATCCTGCACCAAGGATTCACTCTCTTCCCGTTCCCCCAAATACCGGTCAGAAAAAAGAACCAAGGAATTAAAATATTGATCAAATACCTGCTTGAAATCAAGCTGTACCCCATTTGTCAACGTAAAACAATAATTCCTACTCATAACATCTATTCATCCATCTCAATGAAAAGCAAATATGCAAATAAATTTTGAATAATCTCTTATATACATTCTGAAATTCGGATTACAATAGACAGATGAAAATAAATCAGAAAATCATCCTTGAAAGAACAAACCGTATTACTATCAAATATTAAGTAAAAAAGCATTCCCTTTACACTTACTTACCTTAAACTTCTATCTACATTCCATCAAGCCTCTATCAAGTTAGAAAAACATGGAGGGTACACTCTTTCTTGTATATAGTTGTCAACTAGATGATATATAAGCTCTACTTCGTTAAGATTTAACGTGCTTCTTATCTTTTTCGTTACAAAAACAGTCCGGAAATTGTTCCGGACTGCTTCCCAAATTAATAATTGAATTATTTTAATATCAACGGAATTTTTTTCCTACAAATCACCCCTTTCGACGTGATTCCTTCCACGATAACGGAATATTTACCATAGGTATCAGCCGTGTAAAACTGCAATTTAGCGGGGCCCTCCTTACCGACCTTCACCACGGGCTGCCAGTAAATCGTGGAACGTTCGTCATAGCGATTATCCAAACGCACGGAATCTATCTCATATTTCGGCACGTAAAACTCGCTCGGTACTTGGTATCCCATAATCTTAAAAGGCAACATATTAGGACGTCCTACTTCTTTCGGGGTCCACCCCGGTTGTGCCGAAATAATCAATACCCCGTTTTTACCCCGGTCCCCGAAAAAGATTTGTCCCTGCATTTGATCCAGTAAAGAAATATTTAACAGGGAACCCGTCGGGATCAAACGAATCTGATCCATCGGCTCTTCAAAATCATTGACCAGAACATACAATTTTCGCCCGAATTGCTTGAAACAATCTTCCCCCTCGTCATCTTTCTCGAATGTCACACCCGGCAATTGTTGTATGATCATCTCTATCGGCATCATGGCGTACTCGCTAATCCGGGCTGAATCCAATTGATGATTAGCCATGTTATCATAGAAAGAATAACTCTTCTTTTGCTTTCTGCGGGAAACGATGACCTCATCCAGCACGTAAACCTTCTCTCCGTTCTCATAATAATAATCCTGCCCGAATTTCTTGTAAAAATCATCCTCTTTCTTCTTCGCTTCCAGCGTATTCGGCAACGAATAATGCATCGGCAGAAACTCATCCTGATCCACCTTCACGGTTACCCCCCGACGTCCCTTTGCACTCAACGCTTGCACCAGAAAAGTCGTACTATCATGAAAGGCCAGACCATCAATCAGGAAATTCCCAGACTCATCAGTCTCCACCATCCGGCAAAGGCCGTAATTAGACAACAACACAATATTCGCTCCTTTTGACTTTTTCCCCCAGAAATTATTCACTTTCCCGGAAATCACCTGCCCGATCTCTAAAGGATATTTCAAATCCGAGAACTCTCCTTTCGCCAGCTTGGAAATATCAAAACGGGTCCACCCGTGAGTCATCATCACCAAATCCAAGTTGTTCGCTACCTCAGCCGTTGTATCGCTAAAATAATAAGCCGGATTATCAATATACCCTTTCAAATCGGAGGTAAGCAACAAATTCGACAATATATTATCTTCCAAGGAATCCTGTACCACTTTTTGATCATCCGTCACGGATATCGAAAACGAACCGTCAAACAAACCTTTATACGGTTCCTCAAAATCAATCTCCATTTCGACCAATTCCCTGGCAATATAAGTCGGTTTATTAGTCGTGATCTTCAACTCCGGACGATGATTACGTTTCACAAAAAACAATCGCTGACTGTACACCTTCCCCTCCCCGTCAACCAGCACGATATGCGAAATTCCTTCCGGAATGATTCCCAGGCTGATCGTTCCTTTCGTCAATCCGTTCACACGAGTAGAACCAATAAATATTCCCCGACAATGCACCACGGCATATAATTCTTCCGGCAACGTGGCTCGCTCTCCTTTAATTACTCGATAATGTAATACCGAATCCTGCCCCGTAACCGTAATACCCCATCCCGTTTCAGACGCTGTGGGCAAGTCGAACCGTTTTTCCACACCCTCTTCTGTTCGCATAATAGCATAAAACGTCTTTCCCGGGTTCACGGGCAAACGGAATTTTCCCATCCCGTCGTGTTCCGTCTTGACCGTAGCAATAACTATCGAATCCTGATACACGTCACCCGTGGCATGTACCGCTCTCCCATCCGCCCCGATTGCCTTGAACGCCACCTGTTGCCAGTTATTCGACAACAAAGCTCCCCCTTCCGGGAAAAACTGCACGTCAAAATCCTTTAACTGGGAAGGGATATGAATATATCGTTTAAAAGGAAAAGGTTGTCCATCCCGGAACTCGATCTCGATAGTTTTCATCGTGGTATCGATCTTCACGTCAAATTTCCCCTCTTTGTCTGTCCGGGCCCCTTTCACGGAATATTGATCTTTTTTCACCCCGGCAATATAAGTGAGTGAAGTCCGGTCATAAGGTTCTCCCTGCCCGTCCAGCAACTGAATCGTGGCCGTGTAATTATTCTCCCGATTCTTCGTGTAAGTCACATTTGTCCAAACCCTTGAATCTTTCGGGTTAATCACCCGAATTTTCTTCTTGAAAAAATAATCTTCCCCGATATTCTGCATGTAATAAGTAAAAGCCCGCAGACAATAATCGCCTTGTTGCAAATCCTTCGGGATATCTATTTGCCCGTAAAAACAGGAATCCCGGTGTACCACCTTTACCCGCTGTATCAAAGAATCTCGCCGATCAACCAGATCGACATACACGTAATGGCTGTAAACCATGGGAAATATAGCCGCCGCATGTACCTGATAAGCCCTGAACCATAGCTTATCTCCAACCGTGTACACGCTTTTATCCGTGTGTAAATACAACTTTTCCTGCTGTAACTCCTGCACTTGAGCCGTCAGGTTTCCAATCAGTTTTTTTTCAAAGGGAGACAATTCCTTAAAAGCGTATACCAGTAAAATGACTCCTAGAAAAATGACAATTTTTTTCATACGGCAAACGGATTAGATTACTTATTTCTTTTAAACAGACTTCTCAACACATCAGCCAAATCATCCAGACTATCATGTGAATCCGCATGAGGTATGCTTTTCAACGCTCCCAGTTCTTGATCTCCGATACCGATCTGCATCGGATAGATCAGGATACAACTATTTTTACAAAAATATTTATTCAAATAAGAAGGAATCTGAACCATATTTCTTAAATACGAAGGATAATTCTTCCGGCTCATCACAATCATCAAAGCGTCATTCTCCTTCACATCCCTGGAAATTATCAGGAAATCATCCCAATTATTAAATTCGTTAAACTCCACCTCGATATGATGTTTCGCCTGTATCTCCTGCAAAACTTTCAGCACCGAAGCATCAGCATAAAACACGATTTTACTACTTGAATTCTTGGCAATATTCCAAATACGGATCACCCAATAAGGGAAACCAATCTCTCTTTCCGCCCGAGAAGGCACCACGACAACATAACGTTTTACCGTCGATAAAGGTTGTGCCGGACGATAAACCAAAGTCGTTGTGGCACATTTCGACAACACCCGATCGGTCAGGTTCCCCAGGAAAGTGTCGGAAATGACCCCTTCCTTACGTAAGCCAAGTACAATATCGGTAACCTTGTGTTCTTTCGTCGCATTCTTAATCCCGCTCACAATATCATCGTCATAACGTAAAGAAGTTTCCAATTGATTATCCGTGGCGGCGGCAGCCTTCGTTGCCTTTTCAAGTAACATATGAGCTTTCTTTTCTGCTGTACTATCTCCGGCATCAGCCTGTATAACATTCAAGGCAGTCATCACCGACTTTGCCTTCTTGGATTTTATAGTAACCGCCAAACTAACCAATTCCTCCACGTTCTCGATATTACTCAATGGTATCAAAATTCGATCCTCTACCTCCTCGCTATCCACGCTTTCATCCTCTGCGAACTCGGCCAACGCTACTTCCTGCGCCCCTTTCTGCGTGGCAAAAGAAGCGATGATACAAGTCACCAGAATCATCACGATCGTACCGTTCAACACACTTTCATTCAGCAAACGGATAGGTTCCCCCTCCGGGGTTGTCCCCAAGATCACGTTATATCCCACCAAAACGGCCGCCAATGTCGCGGCAGCCTGCGCATTACTCAACCCGAAAATCAAGGTCCTTTCGGAAGAGGTAAAACGGAAATTCTTCTGAACCAACCAAGCCGGAATAAATTTAGAAACCGTTGCCACAACTGTCATAACAACAGCCACCCAGATCGTCGTCAAATCATTCAAGAACACCTGAAAGTTAACCAACATCCCGACCCCGATCAAAAAAAAGGGAATAAACAACGCGTTCCCGACAAATTCGATCCGGTTCATCAATGCAGAAGTATTCGGTATTAACCGGTTTAAAGCCAACCCTGCCAAGAAAGCCCCGATAATTGCTTCCAGTCCGGCTGTTTCCGCCAAGAAAGAAGCAAAGAAAACAAGTCCGAGAACAAATATAAATTGGCCGACACGATCGTCATATCGTTTGAAATACCAACGTCCGACAAACGGGAATCCCCAAATAACAATAAAGGCAAATAGAATCGTAGAAACACTCAATTTTATCCAAAACCCCTGAGTCAACTCCCCGGTAGACATACCCACGATTACCGCCAATACCAGTAACGCCAACAGACAGGTTACAACCGTCCCCCCGATAGCAACGTTTACCGCCCTGTTTTTCGTGATCCCATATTTACTCACGATCGGGTAAGTCACCAGCGTGTGGGAAGCAAACATACTTGCCAACAATATAGAAGTCGGATAGGAAAAACCCAGTAAATAAACCCCGGCAAAAGTTCCCACGATCATCGGTATAAAAAAAGTATAAAGCCCGAAAATCAAACTCCGTTTGCTATTCTTTTTGAAATCGGCCATATCTATTTCCAACCCGGCCACGAACATGATATACAACAACCCCACCGTTCCGAACAACACGATACTGCTATCCCGATCCATGACATGCAAACCGTAAGGTCCTACCAAAGCACCCGCGATGATTAACCCCACGATATCAGGAATCTTGAAACGATGCAATACAAGTGGGGCAAACAGAATAATAAAAAGGATTACAGAAAAAATTAACACCGGATTCGTTAATGGTAATGTAACACTCAATATATTCTGATATATCATAGAAAATATATTTTACTGGTTTTTTAATTCTTCGCTTTACAAATTTATCCTTTTTTAATGAATAGAGAAGCAAAAAAGGATAAATTTGTCCGCAAAATCATCAAAATATAAAAAACGAAACAAACCATGAGAAACCTAGTTAGCCTATTCCTGCTGATTCTATCCCTCCACTCATGTCAATCCTCACCGGAAAACAAACAACCGGTCGATTGGGTTGACCCGCAAATCGGCTCGGTGCATTGCCGTTGGTTCTTTTACACGCCTGCCGCCCTCCCCATGGGTATGGCAAAATTGGCCCCGACCACGAACGCTTACGGAAGTTACGGGAGTTGGTTACCCTGCGGGTATGACGACCGCCACAACTCCATTGAAGGATTTGCCCATTTTCATGAATTCCAAATTGGAGGAGTCATTACCATGCCCACGACCGGAAAATTGAAAACCTTACCGGGTTCTCTGGAAGACCCCGACATGGGTTATCGTTCCCGCATTGATAAAACCACGGAATATGCCACTCTTGGTTATTACTCGGTAAACCTCTCGGATTATAATATAAAAGCTGAAATCACGGCAACTACCCGAACCGGATTTCACCGTTACACCTTTCCTGAATCATCTGAATCAAGGATACTTTTCGACATCGGGCACAAACAGGGTGAAAGCGCAACAGTTACCGGTGCGGAAGTCACCTATCACCCGGAAAACAACGAAGTTACCGGTTGGGTAGAGAATTACCCGATTTACGCCACATTCTGCCAACCGGAAGGCAAGGTGAAAATCTATTTCGCCGCCAAGCTGGACAAGAAACCGGAAACAACCGGCACATTCATCGACGAAGATGTACAAGAAAACACAAATACCGTGGAAGGCCCCGGATGCGGATTATTCCTGACATTCAACACAAAAGATCAAGAACAAATCCAAATGCAGGTCGGTCTATCTTACACGAGTATCGAAAACGCCCGTAATAACCGGGAAGTGGAAGCCAAAGGAAAAAACTTTGATGACGTGAAACTAGCCGCCCGTCAGACTTGGAACGAAATGCTCGGTCGGATTCAAGTGGAAGGAGGAACCGATGCCGACAAGACCAAATTTTATACCGGACTCTATCATGCTCTATTAGGTAGAGGCATTGCCAACGACGTGAACGGACAATTCATTCAACACGATAAAACCATCGGCCAGATTCCCCTAGATGAAAATGAAACTCTCCTCTACGCCCATCATAACACGGACGGGATGTGGGGAGGTTTTTGGAATTTGACTCAAATCTGGTCACTAGCCTATCCCGAAATCTATTCCAGCTACGTGCAATCGAATCTCGACTTCTTTAAAAATTCCGGTTGGCTACATGACGGGGAAGCCGCAGGGGTTTACACGAATGGGGTTCAAACCAACTTTCAGGGACTCGTGATATGCGCCGCATTCCAAGCCGGAATCCGAGATTTCGATCTTGAAACCGCCTGGAAGGCCGTTCGCAAAAACGAACTGGAATACATGGGAAGAGACATGGGAAACGGGAAATACGACAATGAATTCTTCATCAAACAAGGTTATATCCCTTTAAAAGACTACCTGTATCCCAATGGCTGGATCTGCAATTTTGGAGCATCCCACACGCTAGAGTATGCATTCAGTTGCTACGCGGCGGCTCAAATGGCAAAAGCTCTGGGAAAAACAGCCGAACATGACACTCTCATGCAATATTCTCTCGCTTACAAAAACCTGTTTGATCCGGAAACAAAATACATGCGTCCCCGTGAAGCCGATGGCTCGTTCTTGAAAGATTTCGACCCGATGAAAGGCTGGAAAGGCTTTCAGGAAAGTAATGCGGCTCAATACACCTGGTATGTTCCCCACGATGTCAAGGGATTAATCAATCTTATGGGAAAAGACCTCTTCAATGAAAGACTGGAATACACCTTTGTTGAATCACGCAAGACGTTATTCGGGGGAGGCAAAGAGATCGACAGTTTCTCCGGCGTGGAAAAATTATATAATCAAGGAAATCAACCCTGTTTGCATGATGCTTGGCTTTTCAACTATTCCGGGAAACCGTGGCTTACCCAATTATACACCCGTCTGATCTGTGATGAGTTTTACGGAACGACTCCCGAACATGGATACGGATTCGGGCAAGACGAGGATCAGGGACAACTGGGATCGTGGTACGTGATGGCTGCCATGGGGTTATTTGACGTACAAGGAGGTACGAACATCACCCCTTCTTACCAGATCGGTAGCCCGAAATTCAATAAAATCACGATCAAACTAGACCCGAAATACTACTCCGGCAAAGAATTCGTGATCGAAACCACCAATAACGCCCCGGATCACTATTACATCCAATCAGCTACTCTTAATGGCAAACCCTTGGAGGATTGTTGGTTCTATCGCCAGGAAATCATGAACGGCGGTCACTTGAAATTACAAATGGATTCTATTCCAAATACAAAATGGGGCATTGCATCCATGCCCCATTCCAAATGACAAAAAAGGCGCTCTTCAACCGAGCGCCTTTTCAATATTATTTTACTTCCCAAACGTCACCGCTGTTCAGTAAATCTTCAACACAATGAATGGATGATTTAGCTTTTACAGTCTCGATCTGTCCTTCCAACGCATCGTTGTAGGTAACACCTTCCACATCACGGATAACACCCAAAGCTACCGGATATTCAGGAGCTTTCATGTGTACCAGCATCCAGTGCATAGAGGGATTCACACTATGAGCATCATGAACCATGATGTCATCAAGCGTGATACCATCTTTACCGATCTCAACGACCTTTAATTTCCCGGCTTTCATATCGAACATAATACCTTTATCCTTGTTCTTTCCGAAAACCATCGGTTCGCCATGCTTCAAAATTAACTGACGTTCCTCTTTCATCTCTTTATCGGTAATAGCCGAATGAGCCCCATCCGCAAAAATCACACAATTCTGAAGGATTTCTACAACAGCAGTACCCTTATGACGTACACCAGCCTCGATAACTTCTGCCGTCAAATTGATATTCATATCCAAAGAGCGGGCGAAAAATTTTCCCTGCGCACCGATTACCAACTCACCCGGATTAAACGGGGTCTCGATTGTTCCGTAAGGAGAAGTTTTAGTCTTCGTACCCAATTTCGTGGTCGGAGAATACTGACCTTTCGTCAACCCGTAAATCTCGTTATTGAACACCAGCGTGGTAATATCAATATTACGACGGATTGCATGAATAAAATGATTACCCCCGATTGCCAATGCATCACCGTCACCGGAAACCTGAAGAATATTCAATTTTGGGTTAGCACTCTTTGCTCCGGATGCGATAGCGGCAGCACGTCCATGAATCGTGTGGAATCCATACGTGTTCATGTAATAGGGGAAACGGGAAGAACACCCGATTCCGGAAATAACTGCCCACGATTCTTTCGGGTACCCCAATTCAGCCATGGCTTTCTGCACGGAGTTAATGATACCATGGTCACCGCAACCCGGACACCAACGAATCTCTTGGTTGCTCTTAAAATCTTTCGGTGTATATTGTTCTGCCATGATTATTTTCCTAATAATTCGGTTATTTTTTCTTTCAGCTCAACTACCGTGAAAGGTAATCCTGCTACTTTGTTATACTGATAATAAGTGTAATGCGGGAATTTAGCTCTTAAATATTGAGCAAACTGTCCCAGGTTCAACTCGCAAACGATGATCTTTTTGAATTTACCAAGCACCTCGTCCGTGTTCTTCGGAAGCGGGTTGATGAAATTGAAATGAGCCAAACTTACATCCTGTCCCTCTTCTCTCAATTCACGAACAACCGAGTACAAGTGACCATAAGTACCACCCCAACCAACAACAAGCACGTCACCACCATTCTGGTTTCCGAAAATTTCTTGTTGAGGCAGACAATCCGCAATCTTAGCCACCTTAGCATCACGCAAATCCGTCATGATTTGATGATTTTCAGGAACATAACTAATTTCACCTGTTACATTCACTTTTTCCAGACCACCGATACGATGTTCCAATCCTTTCGTTCCCGGCAAGGCCCACATTCTAGCCAATGTCTCCGGATCACGCGCATAAGGTTTGTAGTCATCGCCTTCTTTAGCTATTCTCGGGGTGATCACGGGAAGATCCTTCATGGAAGGAATTTTCCAAGGCTGAGCACCGTTACCCAGATAACCGTCAGTCAACAAAACGACCGGGGTCATATGTTCCACGGCAATCTTAGCAGCCCAGAAAGCATAATCAAAACAGTTACCCGGGGTACTTGCAGCCACCACAGGCATCGGGCTTTCACCATTACGTCCGTAAAGAGCTTGCAACAAGTCGGATTGTTCTGTTTTCGTGGGAAGACCGGTAGAAGGACCGCCACGTTGAACGTCAACAATAACCAAAGGCAATTCAGCCATAACCGCCAAACCGGCAGCCTCACTCTTCAATGCCAAACCGGGACCTGAAGTCGTGGTGATAGCCAGATTTCCAACGTAACTTGCACCGATTGAAGTACAAATTCCGGCAATCTCATCCTCTGCCTGATAAGTCTTAACTCCTAAATCGCGTCTCAACGCCAACTCCTGCAAAATATCCGTTGCCGGAGTGATAGGATAAGAACCGCAGAACAAAGGTAAATTCGCCTTCTCTGCTGCAGCCAGGAATCCCCATGCCGTAGCCTTATTACCGGTAATTGTCCGGTAACGTCCTTTCTCGATCTGGGCCGGGGCCACGTTGAAGTGTACGGCCAAAGCGTGAACGTTAGCAGCATAGTTGAACCCGCTTTCCAATACTTTCACGTTAGCATGAGCGATCTCGGGTTTCTTGCCGAATTTCTGGTTAATAAAATCTCTCGTGTGATCTACCGTACGATCGAACATCCAGTATATCATACCAAGAGCAAACATATTCTTACATTTAACGATAGACTTCTGATCCAGACCACTGTCTTTCAAAGCCTCTTCCGTCAAAGTCGTGATCTTTACGGGGACCACGTTATAATCTTGCAAGATAACATCTTCCAGCGGGTTTGATTTATACCCGGCCTTCTCGATATTCTTGTCATTAAATGCATCCAAATTCACGATAATCGTCGCACCCTTTTTTGCCCAACGCAAGTTGGCCTTCAAAGCGGCAGGATTCATCGCCACCAGCACATCTGCAAAATCTCCCGGAGTCTTCACGGGATCATTCCCGATATGTACCTGGAAACCGGAAACACCACCTACCGTACCTTGCGGGGCGCGTATTTCAGCCGGATAATCCGGAAACGTTGATACACCGTTTCCAAATAAGGCCGCAGCATCCGAGAACTGCGAGCCGGTCAATTGCATCCCGTCTCCCGAATCTCCGGAGAAACGAATTACAATATTCTTTTTTTCGATAACTTTTGTCTTTTCACTCATGACTTAGTTACTTGTTCTTTAATATTAGATTATAAATAATATACTATGATATCACACTAATTTTATGTTGTAAAACATGCGTAAAGGTAGCCAATAGAAATATCTAAACAAGTTTGTATCAGTATTTTTTTCTTCTTCGATATCGCCCTGACATTCAAGGTTGAGCATGTCGAAAAACATGTTTTTCAGCATAAATTAAATAAAACAATTCTAAATAACGAACATTTTTCCGCCATTTTTTAGTTACTTTCTTGTTACGATTGAAAATTTCAGGAACAAAATCCCTTTCAATATGGAACAAATTCATGCTTTAAATTGTATAGATAATAAGTTTTGTATAATTTTATCAAGTAAACACGTACATAGCCACAAAGTAATTTTTTAAACATACCGTCATGAAAAACTATCTGATTTTACTCTGCCTGATTTTGGGAACAATAAGTTGCGGAAAGAAATCATCCATTTCCGATTTTATCAATCGCCCGGACGATTCACAAAACCCGTACACGATCAGTTCTACCCACGTGGGGCCGATTGCAAGAGGCACGAACATCCGCCAACTTTACGCCATGTATCCCCCGAAACAGATTAAACTTATAAAAAACAAAGGCGGGTTCTTCAATCAGGAGTTCGACGACTACAACATCTATGATCGCAACGGGAACCTGTTGTTTACCGCCACTCCCGAAGTCGCCGGGGATACTAGTTCCTTCATTAACCGGATCATCATCCGGGATACATCCTTCAAAACTTCCGAGGGTATCGGTTTGAATTCCACGCTTGGACAACTCCGGAATGCCTACCACAATATAAACTTCCTTCCTTCCTCTGGAGAGATTGTAGTTTCAGTTCCGAAAGTCAGCACCAATTTTTTGATCAACAAGACTAATCTCGATGATTCCTGGTGGGACAACAACACGAATCAAGTCATCGAAAAAAATATCCCGGATAGCACACATATAGACGGGGTTGTCGTTTTTTGGAACACGAAAGAAGCACAACACACACCAGCTATTTTCACCGCCGTATTTTGGAATGAAATGTTGACAAAACTCGTTACCTGGTGTGTGATCGAACTTCCCTCCATCGCGATCTTGATCATTTTATTCGTGTCTCTACTGCGAGCCTTACGATTTACCACCCAAAAAATGAAAAAAATAGCCATCAATAAAGCCCATCGAGCCGAAAATATAGACGACAACGAGGCTGAAAAACGAATCAATACACTAACGGGAATTATACACGGAATCGGAAGAATTTTCCTGTGGGTAATTTTCCTTCTGATCTTGCTCGGAAAATTCAATATCAACATCGCCCCCATCCTAGCCAGTGCCGGGATCGTCGGGTTAGCCGTCGGCTTCGGGGCACAGGAACTTGTGCGGGATTTCATTTCCGGGTTCTTTATTCTACTGGAAGATCAACTACGCACCGGAGACTGGGCCGTAATCAATGGAACGGAAGGATTGGTTGAAAAAATCGAGCTACGAACCGTCACCCTCCGCGATAGTTCCGGAACCGTACATATTTTCCAGAACGGGAAAATAAACACACTTTCCAACATGACCAAAGAGTGGTCCGCCATTGTCCTCCAAATCGGTATTGGCTACAAAGAAGACACGGATAACGCTATCATGCTCATGCAACAAGTAGGTGACGAAATGTTCAACGACCCGGTTTACAGAGAAATGATGTTAGAACCGATATCCATCAGCGGGGTAAATGACTTCGCCGATAGTGCCGTTGTTATCCGTCTTGTTCTCAAAACAAAACCCATGCAACAATGGGCTGTCGGAAGAGAATACCGTAGACGCCTGAAAAAAGTATTTGACGCGAAAAACGTGGAATTCCCCTTCCCCTATCGTACCCTCACCTGGGGAGACAGTTCCAATCCCATCAAACTAAAAATAGAAACATCAGACTCGGATTCGAAATAACTTTTATCCTTTAGTCATTAACTTTTAACTTCATCGTATGGCTCGTTTTCTAAAAGATCGAACAAAATCACAAGGTGCCCCTCCCGGTTCTCTCATCTTTATCGGGAAGCAAAAAATGACAAAGAACTCTATTCATGTCATTCAATACACGAGCGAAGGAATCAAGGAATCCTTCCCCGAAACACTAACAGACATCATGAATGCCGTATCCAATGATCACATGACCTGGATCAACATATCGGGCTTACAGAACACGACTCTAATCGCGGAAATGGGAAAAGCTTTCGATGTATCACCCTTATTCTTGGAAGACATTTTGAATACCGATCAGCGTCCCCGGTTCAGCGAGGAATCCGACCACCTATACATCATCGCCAAATCATTCTATCTGGGACCCGAAGACAACATCGTACACATGGAACAACTATCTTTCATCGTAGGTTCACACTATCTGGTCTCGATTCAGGAAACAGATGCGGATTATTTCAAAGCGGTAAAAAAACGCCTCTACGACGGAAAAACCCGCATCCGGTCTTTCGGAACGGATTATCTCTGTTACGCACTACTCGACACACTTGTTGATAGTTATATCATTAACCTGGAAATTCTCGGAGCCGCTATCGAAGAAAGAGGTAAAACCATCCTGGATGCCGACCCGAAAGCCATGGAAGACCTTTATCATTACAAAACGGAACTGTCCTATATTCGGAAAAACGTCCGCCCTTTTAAAGAAGTTACTACCCGCTTTACCAACTGTGATTCTCCTTTAATTAACCAGAACACGTATACTTACCTGCACGATTTGGATGACCTTGTCGTCCAAGCTCAAGAAGCCATCGAGATATACTACTCCATGATATCCGACCAAATGAACCTTTACCAAACGAATATCAGTAACCGGGTAAACGATGTCATGAAAATATTAACCATCTTTTCCGCACTCTTCATTCCACTCACCTTTATCGCCGGAATCTACGGGATGAACTTCGAGTACATGCCCGAATTACAAAACCATTACAGCTACTTTATCCTATGGGGAATCATGATCGTCATCACCATCATCATGTTACTCTACTTCAAAAGAAAAAAATGGCTTTAATAACTTTAGATTTTAAATTTACGATTTTAAATTCCAGCCACACAAGGCCACGCTATCCGATTATTTGAATGCGTTAACTTTGTGCGGCTGGAATCTAAAATCGTAAATTTAAAATCTAAAATTACCTCAGGCTTGTCCCTGCTGTTCCAAATCCAACGGAAACACCGGACCGAGAGATTCCGGTAAATTGATTTTCCCGAAATCCTGCTCATACCTCCGGATATTATCCTGCAAAGCCAACATCAAACGTTTGGCGTGTTCCGGGGTCAAGATAATACGACTTTTCACCTCAGCCTTAGGCAAGCCGGGCATCATACGGATAAAATCAACAATAAACTCGGATGTTGAATGAGAAATTATAGCCAGATTTGCATAAGTACCTTGTGCAACTTCATGGTTCAATTCGATGTCGAACGGATGATTTTTTTCTTCCATAACAATCTTAGGTTAATAGTATATAACAATAGAGGCGCCTTTCAGCGCCTCTACCTATCATTTGTCTTTTTCCATCCTCTCAAGGTCTGCCTTAGAACCTACAATCATACTTCTAAATTCTTTCATACCTGTACCCACTGGTATCAAGTGACCGCAAATCACGTTTTCTTTCAATCCTTCCAACGGATCGACTTTACCGTAAATTGCTGCTTCATTCAATACTTTCGTAGTCTCCTGGAATGATGCGGCAGAAATGAAACTAGCCGTTTGCAAAGCTGCGCGGGTAATACCCTGCAATACCTGTGCGGAAGTTGCGGGCACGGCATCTCTGGCTTCCACTACTTTCAAGTCCCGACGTTTCAACTGAGAGTTAATATCTCTCAACATACGTACAGAGATAATCTGTCCCGGTTTCACCCGATCCGAATCCCCGGCTTCAAGAACAACTTTCTTTCCGTAGATCGCATCGTTTTCCTCCATGAACTCACTCTTGTCAACCACTTGGTTTTCCAAGAATCTCGTGTCTCCGGCATCTTGGATCAATACCTTACGCATCATCTGGTGTACGATAATCTCGAAATGCTTATCGTTAATTTTCACACCCTGCATACGATACACATCCTGTACCTCGTTCACGATATACTCTTGTACCTTAATCGGTCCTTCGATATTCAAAATATCAGTCGGGGTAATTGCACCATCAGACAACGGGGTCCCGGCACGTACATAATCGTTCTCCTGAACCAAAATCTGTTTTGACAAAGAAACCAAATATTTCTTCACCTCGCCAGCTTTCGAAGTCACGATGATTTCACGGTTACCACGTTTGATCTTACCATAAGTAACCTCTCCGTCAATTTCCGATACAACCGCGGGATTCGACGGGTTACGAGCCTCGAACAACTCGGTAACACGAGGAAGACCTCCCGTGATATCGCCTGCCTTACCGACAGCCCTCGGAATCTTGGCTATTGTACTACCGGCTACAACCTCGGCCCCCTCTTTCACGACGATGTGAGCACCCACGGGCAAGTTATAACTCTTCACCGTGTTACCGTCTGCATCATTTATACACAGAGCGGGAGCTTTCATCTTATCACGGAACTCGATGATAATCATTTCTCTAAATCCGGTTGTTTCATCGGACTCTTCCTTGTAGGTTTCACCATCAATCAAGTTCTCCAATCCGATCGTACCCGAAAATTCAGTAATGATCAACGCGTTGAACGGGTCCCATTCGCAAAGTAATTCACCCTTGCTGATCTCCTGACCATCCTTCACGAACAATTTAGCTCCGTAAGGAATAGCGTGAGAAATCAATATAATATTCGTGTTCTTATCCAATATACGCAACTCCGTCAAACGACCTACAACCACGTCACAGGTAGTTCCGTTATCTTGCGTGTACTCCACAGAACGCAATTCCTCATATTCAACGTAACCATCATACTTGGCCTTCAAAGAGTTCTCGCTGGAAATATTTCCTGCGGTACCTCCCACGTGGAAGGTTCTCAATGTCAACTGAGTACCCGGCTCACCGATTGACTGGGCGGCGATAACTCCAACGGCCTCACCTTTCTCAACCATACGGCTGGTAGCCAAATTACGTCCGTAACATTTAGCACATACCCCCTTCTTCGCCTCGCAAGTCAATACAGAACGAACCTCAACACGTTCGATCGGGGATTTCTCGATAATATCGGCAATCTCCTCCGTGAACTCCTCTCCGGAAGCCACGATCAATTCACCTGTATTCGGGTGATAAATATCATGTACAGAAACACGTCCTAAAATTCTCTCCGACAAAGAAGACACAATCTCCTCGTTATTCTTGATAGCTGAAATGGTGATACCTCTCAACGTACCGCAATCCTCCTCGGTAATCGTGATATCGTTCGCCACGTCAACCAGACGACGAGTCAAATATCCGGCATCGGCAGTCTTCAAAGCCGTATCGGCCAAACCTTTACGAGCACCGTGGGTTGAAATAAAGTACTCCAACACGGAAAGTCCCTCTTTAAAGTTAGCCAAAATCGGGTTCTCGATAATTTGAGCCCCGGTAGCTCCTGATTTCTGCGGTTTTGCCATCAATCCACGCATACCTCCCAACTGACGAATCTGCTCGCGAGATCCACGGGCTCCGGAATCCAACATCATGTAGATAGAATTGAAACCTTGATCATCCGCGGCCAACTGCTTCATCAAAGTTGAAGTCAGGTTAGCGTTCACGTGTGTCCAAATATCAATAATCTGGTTATATCTCTCGTTGTTGGTAATGAATCCCATGTTATAGTTCGCCATCACCTCCTCAACCTGATCATATCCTTCCTGCAACAACTCTTGTTTGTTCTCCGGAACAATAACGTCTCCCAAGTTGAAAGACAAACCACCCTCAAATGCCTTACGATAACCCAAATCCTTGATATCATCTAGGAACTTGGCCGTCACATCCACACCGCAACGTTTAAACACGTCACCGATGATATCACGCAAAGCCTTTTTCGTGATCAACGTATTAATATAAGGATAATTCTTCGGGGTAGATTGGTTCAGGATCACACGACCGACCGTAGTCTTGATCATGTGTCTGATCGGTTGGCCATCCTTATCCACGTCATCAATCTTCACTTCAATTTCAGCGTGCAAGTCTACTGCTCTCTCGTTGAAGGCAATAATAACCTCTTCGGGAGAATAGAACTTCAAACCTTCACCCTTTACACCCTTTCTCGGTTTCGTGATATAATACAAACCGAGTACCATATCCTGAGAAGGCACCGTGATAGGCGCACCGTTCGCGGGATTCAGAATATTGTGAGAACACAACATCAAAATCTGAGCTTCCAACACGGCCTCATTACCTAACGGCAAGTGTACGGCCATCTGGTCACCATCGAAGTCGGCGTTGAATCCGGTACAAGCCAGCGGGTGCAGACGGATAGCCTTACCCTCGATCAATTTCGGTTGGAATGCTTGAATACCCAAACGGTGCAGGGTCGGGGCACGGTTTAACAATACCGGGTGACCTTTCAACACGTTTTCAAGAATATCCCAAACGATCGGATCACGACGATCCACGATCTTCTTGGCACTCTTTACCGTTTTCACGATACCGCGCTCGATCAACTTACGGATAATAAACGGCATATACAATTCAGCCGCCATATCTTTCGGAAGACCGCACTCGTGCATCTTCAAGTCTGGACCGACAACGATTACCGAACGGGCTGAGTAGTCAACACGCTTACCCAACAAGTTCTGACGGAAACGTCCCTGTTTACCTTTCAAACTGTCGGAAAGAGACTTCAACGGTCTGTTATTCTCAATCTTAACAGCGTTGGATTTACGAGAATTATCGAACAATGAATCCACGGCTTCCTGCAACATACGTTTTTCATTACGCAAGATCACATCCGGAGCCTTGATCTCGATCAATCTCTTCAAACGATTGTTACGGATAATTACCCGTCTGTACAAATCGTTCAAATCCGAAGTCGCGAAACGACCTCCATCCAACGGAACCAACGGACGCAATTCGGGAGGTATTACAGACAACACCTTCACGATCATCCATTCCGGTTTATTTATCTCTTTGCTCTCACGGAAAGCCTCCACCACCTGAAGACGCTTCAAAGCCTCGTTCTTTCTCTGTTGAGAAGTCTCCGTGTTTGCTTTATTTCTCAAATCATAGGAAAGATCATCCAAATCCAAACGCTCCAACAGCATGGAAATAGCTTCCGCACCCATTCTAGCGATGAACTTATTTGGATCATCATCATCCAAATATTGATTATCCGTCGGAAGCTTATCCAGAATATCCAGATACTCCTCCTCCGTCAAAAAATCCATTGTTTTGATACCCGACTCTCCCATGATTCCGGGGTTCACCACCACGTATCTCTCATAGTAGATAACAGTATCCAGTTTCTTGGAAGGCAAACCTAACAAGTAACCAATCTTATTGGGTAACGACTTGAAATACCAGATATGAGCCACCGGAACCACCAACTGGATATGTCCCATGCGTTCACGTCTAACCTTCTTTTCGGTAACCTCTACACCACAACGGTCACAAACGATACCCTTGTAACGGATACGCTTATATTTACCGCAATGACATTCATAATCCTTCACCGGACCGAAAATACGCTCGCAAAACAAACCGTCACGTTCGGGTTTGTAAGTACGATAGTTGATCGTCTCCGGTTTTAATACAGCACCACTAGACCGTTCCAGAATCTCTTCCGGAGAAGCCAATCCGATGGCGATTTTAGTAAAATTTTTTACTTTATTGTCTTTTCTGAAGGCCATATTTATGATTTTAGATTTCAGATTTTAGATTTACGATTACATAGAATCATAAATCTAAAATCATAAATCAACAATTATATTAAATTTACGCTCAATCCTAATCCACGAAGCTCATGCAACAACACGTTGAACGATTCCGGGATACCCGGTGTCGGGAGAGGCTCGCCTTTCACGATATGCTCGTAAGTCTTGGTTCTACCCATCACGTCATCCGACTTCACGGTCAGTATCTCCTGCAAGATATGCGAAGCTCCGAAAGCCTCAAGTGCCCAAACCTCCATCTCTCCGAAACGCTGACCTCCGAACTGAGCCTTACCTCCAAGAGGTTGCTGCGTGATCAACGAGTAAGGTCCGATAGAACGAGCATGCATCTTGTCATCAACCATGTGTCCCAGTTTCAGCATGTAAATCACACCCACGGTTGCCGGCTGGTCGAAACGTTCTCCCGTTCCTCCATCATACAAATACGTGGTTCCGAATCTAGGTACACCCGCTTCATCCGTGTACTTGTTGATATCTTCCAAAGTAGCACCGTCAAAGATCGGGGTCGCAAACTTCAATCCCAGATTCTTTCCGGCCCAACCCAACACGGTCTCGAACACCTGTCCCAAGTTCATACGAGAAGGCACACCCAGCGGGTTCAGACAGATATCAACCGGAGTCCCGTCAGACAAGAACGGCATATCTTCCACCCTTACCACGCGGGATACGATACCCTTGTTACCGTGACGTCCTGCCATCTTATCTCCGATTTGCAATTTACGCTTCTTAGCCACGTAAACCTTAGCCATCTTGATAATACCGGAAGGAAGCTCGTCACCGACAGTAGCGTTATATTTCTTACGTTTAATCTGTCCCTCGATCTCCTTGTACTTGATGATATAGTTGTGCAACAAGTCGCGAATCATATCATTCTTCTGCTTGTCGGTCGTCCACTTGTTCGGGTTGATCTGCAAGAAGTCCATATTCTGCAACATCTTGTAAGAGAACTTCACGCCCTTCGGAACGATATCCTCATTCAAGTAATTCTTCACGCCTTGCGAAGTCTTACCGTTTACCAACTCGAACAATTTATCAATCAACAACGAGGTCAAATCACCGACTTTACGTTGGAACTGTTCATCCAACTCGGCCAACAAGTTCTTACCCGCGGCTTTCGTCTTACGATCACTCACCGTACGTTGGAACAACTTCTTGTCGATAATAACCCCCTTCAACGACGGGGAAGCCTTCAAAGAAGCATCCTTCACGTCTCCAGCCTTGTCACCGAAAATAGCTCTCAACAACTTTTCCTCCGGACTTGGATCAGACTCGCCTTTCGGGGTAATCTTACCGATCAGGATATCTCCCGGTTGAACCCGGGCCCCGATACGGATAATACCGTTCTCGTCCAAATCTTTGGTTGCTTCCTCACTCACGTTCGGAATATCAGCCGTCAACTCTTCCAATCCGCGTTTTGTTTCGCGAACCTCCAAAGAATACTCGTCCACGTGAACTGATGTGAAGACATCATTCCGCACAATATTCTCAGAAATCACGATAGCATCCTCGTAGTTGTATCCCTTCCACGGCATGAACGCCACTTTCAGGTTTCGTCCGAGAGCTAACTCCCCTTTCTCTGAAGAATACCCTTCCGTCAGAATCTGCCCTTCTTCCACGCGTTGACCTTTCTTCACGATCGGTCTCAGTGAAATCGTCGTACTCTGGTTAGTACGTTGATATTTCGGTAAATAATATTCTTTTGTATCGGATTCAAAGCTTACAAAAGCCTCTTCCTCCGTACGGTCATACTTAATTACAATCTTACGTCCGTCCACAAAAGAGATCACACCGGGTCCTTCCGCAACAACTTGCGTTCTGGAATCCTTGATCAAATTTGCTTCCAAACCGGTACCCACGATCGGAGACTGCGGAGAAATAATAGGAACTGCCTGACGCATCATGTTCGATCCCATCAATGCACGGTTCGCGTCATCATGCTCCAAGAACGGAATCAAAGAAGCCGCAATAGAAGCAATCTGGTTCGGGGCAACATCGATTAAATCAACATCCTCTCCGGCTGCTAACGGGAAATCCGCATCTTTTCTGGCTTTTACCCACTTGTTAGTGAATTTACCATTCTCATCCATCGGCGAATTTGCCTGTGCAATAACTAATTCCTCCTCTTCCTCGGCTGAATAATAGCGAATTCCTTCCTCCGACAAATCCACAACACCATTATTCACCTTCCGGTACGGGGTTTCAATAAATCCAAGGTCATTAATCTTAGCGTACACGCAGAGAGAAGAAATCAAACCGATATTCGGTCCCTCAGGCGTCTCGATCGGACACAAACGACCATAGTGAGTATAGTGTACGTCACGCACCTCGAATCCGGCACGATCTCTCGAAAGACCACCGGGTCCCAAAGCTGACATACGTCTCTTATGAGTTATCTCGGCCAACGGATTCGTCTGATCCATGAACTGAGACAACGCATTTGTTCCGAAGAACGAGTTAATCACCGAAGACAAAATCTTCGAGTTAATCAAGTCAACCGGGGTGAACACCTCGTTGTCTCGCACGTTCATTCGTTCACGAATCGTACGGGCCATACGAGCCAATCCTACACCGAATTGATTATATAATTGTTCGCCAACAGTACGTACGCGACGATTGCTCAAGTGGTCAATATCGTCCACGTCAGTCTTGGCATTCAACAAACGGATCAAATACTTGATGATCTCGATAATATCCTCTTTCGTCAGGATACGGATATCCGGATCAGTTGCAAGTCCCAATTTCTTGTTTAACTTGTAACGTCCCACGTCACCCAGATCGTAACGTTTATCCGAGAAGAACAACTTGTCGATCACATCACGGGCCGTAGCCTCGTCAGGCGGCTCCGAACTACGCAACTGCCTGTAGATGTGCAACACGGCCTCTTTCTCAGAGTTACAGGGGTCTTTCTGTAACGTGTTATATATAATGGCATAATCTGCCAGATTTTGCATCTCTTTGTGAAGAAGGATCGTCTTTGCACCTGACTCGACAATCGCATCAATATGCTCAGGCTCCAGTACCGTTTCACGATCAACGATAATCTCGTTACGCTCGATAGAAACTACTTCACCGGTATCTTCATCAACGAAATCTTCAATCCAAGATTTCAAAACACGAGCAGCCAAACGCCTGCCAACGACTTTCTTCAACCCCGTACGGGAAACATTCACTTCATCCGCGAGACCGAAAATCTCAAGAATATCCTTATCCGTTTCGAAACCGATAGCCCGTAAAAGAGTTGTTACCGGTAATTTTTTCTTCCGGTCGATATACGCGTACATCACGTTATTGATGTCCGTGGCGAATTCGATCCAAGAACCCTTAAACGGAATAATTCTAGCGGAATAAAGCTTCGTACCATTCGCATGAATACTCTGCCCGAAGAAAACACCGGGAGACCTGTGTAACTGAGAAACTACCACTCGCTCTGCCCCATTGATCACGAAAGTACCTTTCGGGGTCATGTAAGGAACATTCCCTAAATATACATCCTCGATAACGGTATCAAAATCTTCATGTTCCGGATCTGTACAGTACAACTTCAATTTCGCCTTCAAGGGTGCGCCGAAAGTCAATCCCTGACCCAGACACTCCTCGATCGTATAGCGAGGCGGATCTATAAAATAGTCCAAAAATTCTAAAACAAAGTTGTTCCGAGTATCAGTAATAGGAAAATTCTCCTTGAAAACCGTGTAAAGGCCTTCATTCTTTCTGTTCTCAGGCGTGGTACCTAATTGAAAAAAGTCTTTGAAAGACTTTAATTGCACCTCAAGAAAATCAGGGTATTCCAGCTGATTTTTTATCGACGCAAAGCTTATTCTATTGTTTGAATTATATGAAGACATCTATTATTTTTTTTGAACCTAAACAATCATAACAACAAAATGGTTTAGAGTCCACATGAGACTCTAAACCTGAAAACCGACCGGTTTTATACTTTATTTAAGTTCAACTTCAGCTCCTGCTTCTTCTAATTGAGCTTTCAGTGTGTTAGCTTCTTCTTTAGAAACTTTTTCTTTCAATGGAGCCGGAGCCTTGTCAACTACTTCTTTAGCCTCTTTCAAACCAAGACCGGTCAATTCTTTTACTAACTTAACAACAGCTAATTTAGCAGCACCAGCTGATTTAAGAATTACATCGAATTCTGTTTGCTCTGCTTCAGCGGCAGCAGCACCACCAGCTGCAGGAGCAGCAACAGCTACAGCAGCTGCTGCAGGTTCGATTCCGTACTCTTCTTTTAAAATATCAGCTAATTCTTTTACGTCTTTTACGGTAAGGTTTACTAGCTCTTCTGCAAGTTTTTTCAAATCTGCCATTTCTATACTATTTAAAATTGTTTGTTAACTAAACTATAAAATTATTCTTTTTCAGAAAGTGTTTTAACAACACCAGCGATTGTATTTTGTCCGGATTGCAATGCGGAAATAACATTCTGCATCGGTGCTTGCAACATCGCGATGATGTCTGCAATCAACTCTTCCTTAGACTTGATACTAATCAACGATTCAAGCTGATCCTCGCCAACATAACTACATTCCTCAACGAAAGCAGCCTTGAATACCGGCTTATCTTTCTTCTTACGAAATTCTTTGATCAGTTTCGCGGGACCGTTTCCGGTATCACACAACATGATCGCGCTATCGCCTTTCAACGCGGAGAAAATCTCCTCGTAATTGTTGTTAGCGTTTTCCAAAGCCTTTCTCAGCAAAGTATTTTTCACCTGCACCAGTTTGATGTTGGCATCAAAACAAGCCCGACGCAAAGCCTGTGTGTCGACAGCGTCAAGACCGGAAATGTCACTAACATACAAGTGCTTGTAAGAATTCACTTGCTCCGTCAAGGTTTCTATTACGACTTTTTTATCTTCTTTTTTCATACTACTGAAGTCCTTTTTAGATTACTACATTAATCAAGTAAAGTCTTTTGGTCTACTTGAATACCGGGACTCATCGTACTTGACAGATACACGCTCTTGATATAAGTACCCTTCGCGGCTGCCGGTTTCAATTTATTGATCACGTTCAAGAATTCTATCGCGTTCTCCATAATCTTGTTCGGCTCGAATGTAACTTTACCAATAGAAGCGTGAATAATACCGAATTTGTCAACTTTAAAGTCGATCTTACCCGCCTTAACCTCGGTAACAGCTTTCCCGATTTCCGGGGTTACAGTACCGCTTTTCGGGTTAGGCATCAATCCACGAGGACCCAAAATTCTACCAAGAGCACCGACTTTACCCATTACAGAAGGCATCGTGATGATAATATCGATATCGGTCCAACCGCCTTTCAATTTCTCGATATATTCATCCAAACCCACGTAATCCGCACCGGCTGCTTTAGCTTCTTCCACCTTGTCAGGCGTACACAAAACCAAAACTCTTACTTGTTTACCGGTACCGTGAGGTAAAGTACACACGCCGCGCACCATTTGATTGGCTTTACGCGGGTCTACACCCAGTCGAACGTCCATGTCAACTGACGCATCAAACTTCGTGAAAGTCACTTCCTTCACAAGCTGTGCGGCCTCGTCGATAGAATATACTTTTCCACCTTCGATCTTCGCTAAAGCTAACTTCTTATTTTTTGTCAGTTTACTCATTACGTTTGAAGTGTTACAAGTTCATTAAAAAGGTCTGTCACCGGTTACGGTTATACCCATACTTCTGGCAGTACCAGCTACCATACTCATTGCTTTCTCGATTTCAAAAGCGTTCAAATCTTTCATCTTGTCCGTAGCAATTCCCTTCACTTGTTCCCAAGTGATAGAAGCCACCTTCTTACGATTGGGCTCTGCGGAACCGGATTTGATTTTAGCGACTTCCAAAAGTTGAATAGCAACAGGAGGTTGTTTTGTAATAAAATCAAACGATTTATCACCATACACCTGTATAATTACCGGGATGATCTTTCCTGCCTGCTCCTGAGTTCTAGCGTTAAATTGCTTACAGAAGTCCATGATATTGACTCCCTTAGAACCTAGCGCCGGTCCTACTGGAGGAGACGGGTTTGCAGCTCCGGCTTTAATTTGCAGCTTGATAATAGCTTCAACTTGTTTTGCCATGATTGTTTTTAATCAAATAATTGTTATTCTTTTTCTACCTGCATGAAACTTAATTCGAGTGGCGTTTTCCGTCCGAAAATCTTGACAATTACTTTCAAGCGTTTCTTGTCGGTATTCACCTCCTCTATCACACCGGTAAAACCATTAAACGGTCCGTCAGTCACTTTAACCGACTCGCCCACGAAATAAGGGATACTTATTTCTTCTGGTTGTTCCGCAAGTTCATCCACCGTACCCAGAATTCGGTTTACCTCTGCTTGACGCATCGGTACAGGGTCTCCTCCTTTGGTCTCTCCCAGGAAGCCTATCACATTCGTGATGTCACGAAGTATGTGGGGGATTTCTCCAACGAGCGCGGCCTCGATCAATACGTAACCCGGATAAAGATTTCGCTCACTGCTATACTTTTTCCCGTTGCGCACTTGATACACCTTCTCGGCAGGTACCAAAACCTGTGAAACGTAATCCTGAAGCCCTAAACTGGCGATTTCGTTTTCGATGTACTCCTTTACTTTCTTCTCTTTACCTCCAATGGTTCGAAGTACATACCATCTTTTTTTCATTTCAGCCATGTCAGACCCCCAAGATTTTTAGTAAAACAAATTATATATACCGGTCACAATGTGTCTGAACGAAAAGTCCATCGCGAAAATGCAAAGAGCTATGATAACGGAAGCGATCATCACAATCGTTGCACTACTCTGGAGCTCAGACCATGTAGGCCAAGTTACTTTATTAACCAGCTCGTTATAAACATCTGATATATAAGTCTTAATTTTCATTTGTTCTATTTTTAAGTTGCACGGGAGGAGAGGTTCGAACTCCCGACCCTCGGTTTTGGAGACCGATGCTCTACCAACTGAGCCACTCCCGTATGTGGGCCGACCGAGGCCGGCCCTATTTTATTCTATTCCTTGAATCATTCAAGAATTTCGGTAATCTGACCAGCACCTACGGTTCTACCACCCTCACGGATAGCGAAACGCAAACCTACTGAACAAGCAACCGGAGTGATCAACTCAACAGAGATCGTCAAGTTATCACCAGGCATTACCATCTCGCGTCCTTCCGGAAGAGTGATTTCACCGGTAACGTCCAAAGTACGGATATAGAACTGAGGTCTGTATCTGTTGTGGAACGGAGTGTGACGACCACCTTCTTCTTTTTTCAAGATATAAACCTCAGCTTTGAATTTAGCATGCGGTTTAACAGAACCCGGTTTTGCCAATACCATACCACGTTTGATCTCGTCTTTATCGATACCACGAAGCAACAAACCAACGTTATCACCAGCTTGACCTTCGTCAAGAATCTTACGGAACATTTCAACTCCGGTACATACGGTTTTCTTACCGTCAGCACCCAAACCGATAATTTCCAACTCATCACCCGTGTGAACGATACCAGTTTCGATACGACCGGTAGCAACAGTTCCACGACCAGTGATAGAGAACACGTCCTCAACAGGCATCAAGAACGCTTTGTCTACTGCACGTTGCGGCAACTCGATCCAGTTGTCAACAGCGTCCATCAACTCCATTACTTTCTCTTCCCATTTTGCTTCTCCGTTCAATGCACCAAGAGCAGAACCCAAGATCACCGGAGTATTGTCACCGTCATATTGATAGAAAGACAACAATTCGCGAACTTCCATCTCAACCAATTCCAACATTTCTGGGTCATCCACCATATCCACCTTGTTCAAGAACACAACGATTCTCGGAACGTTTACCTGACGAGCTAAAAGGATGTGCTCACGGGTCTGAGGCATCGGACCATCGGTAGCGGCACAAACCAAGATAGCACCGTCCATCTGAGCAGCACCAGTTACCATGTTCTTTACATAGTCGGCGTGTCCCGGACAGTCAACGTGTGCATAGTGACGATTTGCAGTCTGATATTCTACGTGAGAAGTATTAATGGTGATACCTCTTTCTTTTTCTTCAGGAGCGTTATCAATAGAATCGAATGAACGCAATTCAGAAAGACCTTTTTTCGCTAATACCGTAGTGATAGCAGCCGTCAAAGTAGTTTTACCGTGGTCAACGTGACCGATAGTACCAATATTTACGTGTGGTTTGGACCTGTCAAAATGTTCTTTAGCCATAACTCTAAAACAATTTTTATTATTAAACAATTTATCTCAATAACTCAATTCCATGCAAGTAACTCGCTGTTTTCCTGAATCTTAATCAAGCAAGTGCGAGAAAACCCATTTAATTTGGCTTGCAAATGTACAAATTAAAAATCATATCTCACAATAAATGAGATCATTTTTCTTAATTTTCTCTTTTTTCTTTTACTTTAACGAGTTGTCTCTTCAATACATCGTACAATTCGTCAACCGTCTCTTCAAAGGTTTTCGCGTTCTTTTTAGCGAACACGTCCTGCCCTTTGACATCAACATGCACCTCGGTCAGTTTATTTTCAAGGTGGTCATCCTTTTCCAACTTCAAAGTAACATCCACCCCCATAATACCGTCATGGTACTTTTCCAATTTCGAAAATTTCTTGTTGATGAAATCCTCCAGCACTGGATTCACTGAAAAACCTACAGGATTAATTCTAATTTCCATATCGTTTCCTCCTATAATTTATGCTCGCGGGTGAGCTTGTTTAAAAATCTTCAACATCTTTTCCACCGAATTGTGAGTATACACCTGAGTGGCAGCCAAACTAGAATGTCCGAGCAACTCCTTGATCCCCTGGATTGGCGCCCCGTTATCCAACAGGTGCGTGGCAAAAGAATGCCTCAACACGTGCGGGCTGCGCTTTGACAAAGAAGTATGCTCCCCCAGCTCTTTCGTCACCAAGCGGTAGACAAAATTCGCGTAGATCGGATCTCCTTTATCCGTCACGAAAAACATACCATGTTCTTGTTCAACGATACGCTTTCTGGTTTCCAGATAACACTCCACGTCCTGCATCAACTCGCTCACGATCGGAATCTCCCGCTCTTTTCCTCCCTTACCGTGAACACGAATACAACGCCGTGAAAGATCAACATCTTCAACTTTCAATCCAACAATTTCAGAACGTCTCATTCCAGTATCGTAAGCCATCAACAAAATCAGGAAGTTTCTCAAACCGGAGAAACCCTCTCCCTTTTCCGCGTCGTTCAACGTGTTTTCCATATCCTCTTCTCTCACGAAAACCGGTAATCGCTTCGGTAGCTTCGGCCCGCTGATACCTTCAGCGGGATTCTCCTTTACCACCTTTTCTTTTACCAGAAAACGGAAAAACGCCTTCACGCTACTCAACTTACGTTTGCCAGAGGCAGCACTCAACTTATCCCCTGCAGCACTCAAGTCCCCCCTCATCTCCGCGACGATCCATGCTCTCACAAGCTTGGTCGTTATCCGGGAAAAATTCTCATCACTTTTTTTTAATCCACAGAATTCGTAGAACTGGTACAAATCAGTTTTATAAGCAGTTATCGTGTGAACGGAATAACGTTTCACGTCGCTCAAATACTTCAAAAACCTCTCTATCTGCATCATTCCTACTATTTTAAAGACGTAAGCAAGTTACGCCTTTTGTTTGGAAAAACAAAGAAAGTGATCGATTATTCTTCTGCTTGTTGTAAAGATTGACGATAAATAGCCTTCATCCGAGCAACTCTGTTGCGAATAGACGGCTTCGTGAAAGCCTGACGATCTCTCAGCTCTTTAATAACGCCGGTTTTTTCGAATTTTCTCTTGAATTTCTTCAATGCTCTCTCAATATTTTCGCCTTCTTTTAATGGTACAATTATCATGATTTTTAATTTTAAAAAATGAATACTTTATTATAATACAAAAACTTTGCAACACATCAACATGCTGCTAACGAACTAAATATATGTACATTCTTTACTATCTCAAAAATAATTGACCACCCCCTTTCAAGCGGATTGAAGTTTATATTTAACAATTCGAAAAACTGGCTGCAAAGATAAATCAATTAATCGAGATATGAAAATAATATCTCATTTTAAACACTCAAAGCCACTCACTATTAAGATCCATCGGCAAAAATCACGTCTTTATTGATAAATATGCCGAATTCTTAATGACACTGGCTTTCATATACACCCCGGCCCCCCGGACAACAAGCGATCCGAACAAAGCTTATATTTAAATGTATCACCATGGAAGAGTTTGAGGCCAACCCGGGATGACAACCATTTTTAAATGAATTGAGGCCGAAAGATTCGCCCTCAATTCATTTAAAACTTCAATTTAATAAAACCTTTTCACGGGTTCAACAAATCCTTGCAAAAATAATTAAGTATCCCGTTGATCATATCCAAATAATTCTTCGCCTTCATGTTTTCCGGGTTGATCCGCATCACTTCATTCAGATGATTCAAGGCTTGTGTCGTGTTCCCCATGGCATAATAAACAGCTCCCAACTCCAACAACACCAATTCACGTTCACCCTCGTTCTTTTCCAACATCTGTTGAAGCATCGCGATAGCGTCTTCTCTCCTGCCCTGTTTTGCCAATTGTTTTGCTTCTTCTATTCCCATATTCAAATCTCTTTATTATCCGATTGGAGATGCAAGCATCTCCAATATTTTCTCTTCAGACATACCCGAAGCCTTTAACATTCGGGTTATATTTTTCACCTGTTCTTCCCGTTGTCGCAATTCTCTAGCTTTTTGTTCAATCTCCTGAGATTTTCTCTCGATCTCCTGCTCTTTCTGCATTATCAACGTGTCACGAGCCTCGATTTCCGACAGGATTTCATCCTCGACCTCCATAGCACGACGGACATCAGGAGCCACCCCAGCCTTCAGCAAACGAGTCACGATAAGTTGCTCCTCCCCGACAAAAATATCCTCGTTTATCTCTAACAAGTGCGCATTTTCATCCATCTGGTAATCTTGATCAAAAACGTTAAGCAATCGTTCCAGTCGGGTCCGCGTCCGTCCCTTCAAGCAAGGGATCTGCACGATAATACTATCATGCGTCAGGCTCTCAATAAAAGGATCTTTTTGTTCAATCACCCGATCGTCATAATCGAGATAACGCCTACGGACATAAATCACAGGTTCCTGTAAGTCCCCTAACAAATGCCCAAGAATGTAAATCGAAATGATCGGCAAACCGAAACGAGGGTCATCTTCGCACATACTTGTCTTGCTCAAGTACTGAGTTCCCAAGTATTGCCGGAAACGCAAGGTTTCTGTTGCCAACCACGTTTTCTGCAACTCAATCAAAACCATGTGTTCGTCACCGTCCGGTTCCTTGATCTTTGCAGAGAAATCCATGCGAAACGACGAGATTCGGTTCTGCATCACCGAGGTATACTCATGTTGCCGCATCTGTAACGTCACGATTTCTTTCTTCAACAAGGCAGAAAGAAGCATTTTCGCTACACGCTCATCCTCCATCAAGAATTTGAAAACGACATCATATATCGGGTTCGCAATTAAAGTCATTATTTTCCTTTTTGATTTCAAACAAATGTACAACATTTGCATGACATTTCAAAACACTCCTTATCAATTTCAACCCACCTATCATCACCAGACACATGACATTCAAGCAACGAACTCGCCCATAAACACCTTTTATTTACAACGGTTTCCGCAAACACACGGAATTCGAAGCGTCCTTTCCGGTAGCTGTCGTGGCAAAAACATAAACAACAAGCCCGGCAACCTGGGCTTCTTCCGGGAAATTGACCTTCACGTTAAAAGTCTCACCCCGCACTCCCAGCTCCACGACACGGCAGCGGTGGTTGAGCGGGTAAAAAAGCACGCCAAATATTTTGTCGTCCAGCAAACGACCAATCGTGTTCAGCGGGAATTTCTGATGCTCAAAAGCAACCGCACGGTTTTCCTCATCGACTTCGATCGTAAGAATCGGAGTTACCAACGCCCCGGCCGCTACCCGCAACTTATCGTAATCAATGACTCCCCGGAACTCTCGGACCGCTTTTTTACGCCGACGGATCAGCTTATCCGGATTAATTCGTTCCACCGTGACCGCACCCGGCACGTTCACACTGGAGAAGCCATTAGCACCCTTGGGATAGCCGTTATCTCCCGGAAATCCCAAACGAATGGCCGGTCTCAGCCATCTCCCTTCCCGCACCACGGTCCCGAAAGCTACAGACTGTTGTTTTTGGGATTCCTGGGCAGGCTTTCGGCTCACCTCCGCCCCCTTGCAATAATTCTTCCCGTTAGCCCCCACGTAAGCAATCACATTCCCGAATTTTCCTCTAATTTTCCCGATAGGATTCATGAGTTCTGCCATATCCTCGTTTTTTTATTGTTTCTCTCGACAAACATACTGAAAGTAATTGACAAAAACAATCCTTTATAGCCTGTTTTCAGAAATAAATACATCATTAATTCTTGATGAATTTCGGACAAATTGTTTCATGAACCCTATACGAACCCTATATGAACCCTTTATAAACCCTATTATAATAAGATTCATAAAGAGTAATTATTGGATATTTAAAAGATTTTTAGTACTATTGTACCGGAATTAATCAGTTATAAACCACCTAATCAGGCATAAAATGGATAATATCTCACCACTTCTTGCAGCTTTACTGGCTAAAGGACCCGTTCGGGCTGACGGGTTTACTTATTACATGTACGGGAACACGTTACGGAAATGCAAATCCAAACGAGGCCCCAAGAAAACAAAAGCAGAAGGCGAAAAAAAGGGAGTGGAACGTTTCACTATCGCCCGGAAGATGTGGAAAGTTTATCGTTTGGCCATAGGCGACCTGCCTATCTGGCGGGTCATGGCGAGAGAAACGAACATGAGCAAGAGTGATTCGCTGTTTCACGCCACGAACGGGGGATGCCTCCGTCCGGGAGTCGGGGTGTGGGCCTTCCCGACCTTCCGTTTTTCGGTAGGGACGCTCGATGCCCCGCTGATCACGGGAATAGAGAGAGACGGGTGGCAAGTCACGATTCACTGGAAAAACGACGAGGATCGCTCGGAAGCATATCTGGCAGAACGGGTATTCATCGGCTACTTTTACGACTCGTTGCCGGATTCGCCTCAATTAATCAAAGACATTCCCGCACGCAGAGGCGACAGCAGCGTGACCGTGAACATTCCTATCGCCGGACAACCGGACGGAACTCCTCTACACGTGTATCTGTTCTTCGGCGACGAGCAGCTGAATCATTTTTCACCGAGCGGATATGCGAGCGTGTGAGATATTGGTTTCAAAAACCGATTCATTCCCCACGACATCCGTCACCTTCAACACCAACCGGTTTTTCCCGTTCACGAAAACCGGTTCGTTCACATCTCCTTCCAACAGGCGATTCTTAGCGTCATACGTGAACAGGCACCATTTCCCGTTCACCTCCACCCGGTAAGAAGCGATCCCCGACAGATCGTCAACAATCCGGAACCGGATTTGCCGCCCGGCCCGTCCGGCATAAATAATAACCGGGGCCGTCGTGTCCTGACGAACCGTATATTCCCCCAACACCCGTGGAGAAGCCTCTAGCCCGTCAGCAGTCCGCTTCGTCTTCAACGCGGAAAAACGGCCATTCTTTTCCAACAGGCAGATCACGGATTTATCAGAGAACTCCCCGTTCACCGTCAAGCGGGCATTTTTAAGCAAGGGATACATCTGTTTTCCGGTGGAAAATACCGTTATTTTCTCCGTGCTATCTTTTAGCCGCGAACAGACCTTCGGCTGGCAAACCACCGGATAAGACAAGGCATCCGCTTCCAGATAGAGGGCATAAATCCCTTTTTGCAAATGATTTTCCCGGTCATTCTTCAACAACTGTTCGCCCGCTTTTAATACCAGCTCCGGGGAAGCCGCCTTGCCTAATAATTGAAACTTGATTCTTGAACGATTTCCGTTAATATCCCGCAAATCCACTGCGACATCCACCATGCTATCTTTCTCGACAAGAACAAAACCTTTATCCCGGTTATTCACGGATAGCAAACGATCTTGATAATTCCCGCAAGTAGTGTAAACAAGCCGTCCCTCCCGGTACTGGTGGAAATCTTTTAGCTCATTCACCAGATAAGTCTGGTCAAAGGAAAGTTCGTTCATGGTCATGTGGAAAACCTCTTTGTCATCGACGGACACTTTTAAATCGTATACCCCGAGTTTATTCCACGAATCTTTCATGTAATCGTCGGACTGTACCCCGATCCCAACCCGACCCGCCGGAATTCCGATTTTTCCTCCCTGAAACACCCGGTTTCCGATATTCTTCACTTCTACCCGACGAGGAACGTTCCTCACGCCTTCCCTGGAAAACGAATAAACATACACGCCCCGCACACTAGGTCCCGTTTCGTCCTTCACGGAAAGAAAACGCAGGGGATTCAAAGCATGTTCACTTTTCGTGTCCCGTACCTCGAAATGTAAATGCGGTCCACCGGAAGAACCGGTATTCCCGCTATAAGCAATAGTGTCACCCGCACGAAAACGAATTCCCCGGGCGAGCATGTTCTCATCTATCTCAAAAGACTCCTTATTATATTGTATCTCCCGTACAACCGCGGCCACCTTGGGCACAAAACGATTCAAATGACCATACACCGTGGTAATTCCCCCTTCATGCTCGAGGTACAGGGCGTTCCCGTATCCCGTGGCCGAAACTCTTATCCGGGCCACGACCCCGTCTTTCACGCAGATCACGGGCAACCCCTCACGTCCCCCGGTCTTGAAATCTAACCCGGAATGCAAATGAGTTGCCCTCAATTCACCAAAATTTCCACTCAACAACGGAATATTTTTCAACGGGTAAAGCAAAGTATCCGTCTGCGCGCAAATATTTGATGATAAAAGGAGTAACATCACACTCCATACTCCAAATCCTCTCCACATTATTTTATTTGTCATAAAAAATCAATTAAATCCTCCGCAAAATTAATAACACTCTTGATATTTAAAAGAAATTATTTTATCTTTGTGGTGTAAAGATTATGTTATGACAGCAAAACAAGATGCCGTTATTAACGAGCTAAACATAAAAGTTGAACGACTGATAAAACTATATATATCCTCGCTGGACAAAAACAGAGAGAAGGATTCGGAGATTAAAGAACTTCGGGGCCGGATCGAGCAAATGAAAAGCGAGAACATGAAATTACATGAAGAAATCAAGACATTGAAGGTGGCGACCGCTATCTCGACCGGAGAAGGAAGTTCCGAGGCCAAGAACAGAATAAGCCAGCTTGTGCGGGAGATTGATAAATGTATTGCTCTTTTGAATAATTAGATATGAATGATAAACTTACTATTACGCTGAATATAGCCGGTAGGCCATGCGCCCTGAGTGTAGAGAGAGAAGAGGAAGAAATGTTCAGGAATGCTGCCAAACGAATTAATAGTAAGATCGCAAAATATAGGGAAAAGTACGCAACTGCTGATCCCGTTGATTTTCTAGCCGTTACCGCGTTACAATTCACGGTAGAATTGCTGGAAATTGAAAAACGAAACGACATCGAGCCGATTTTGGACGAGGTGAAGAGGATTAGTAGCCGGCTGGATGAAGTTGTGAAAGAGTAAAATTAAAGAAGAGTTCTTTGAAAAGGAAATAGATATACCCGCATTATTTCGTATTTAACTGGAAAACTCAACACTTAACCAATTAGAGTGAAGCTTAGTTAGCCAAAGGCAGGCCTCAACCCTTCGGGGTTCCTTCGGGACGGTGGAAGCCTGAATCTGACGGCAGCTCTACCCGTGTCTAACAGGGGTTTTTTAAAGAGAAATAGTGCGGGTTTTTTGTTTGAACAAAAAACACCAAATATTATATAACAACTATAAATTCAAGTTACGAATATGATAACAATAATAATTACCGGTGTTATTGCTTTAGTGGTAGGATTAATAATCGGATACCTGCTAATCAACATGACCTTGAAATACAGGAGCAAAAACATCATCAAAGAAGCGGAAGCAGAGGCGGAAGTGATCAAGAAGGACAAGATTCTGCAAGCGAAAGAGAAATTCCTGCAAATCAAGGCGGAACACGAGAAACAAGTGAACGCCCGCAACAGCAAGATTCTTCTCGCCGAAAACAAGTTAAAACAAAAAGATGCCGAGCTAGCTCGCAAAATGGAAGAATGCCAACGAAAAATCAAAGAAGCGGAAACACAACTGGAAACGTTGGAAGTACAAAAAGAATTATTCGAGAAAAAACACGCTGAACTGGATAAATTCAAAAAACAGCAGATCGAACAACTGGAAGCAATTTCCGGAATGTCTGCCGATCAGGCAAAAGAAAAATTAATCAGTTCTTTGAAAGATGAAGCCGAAACGGAAGCCATGTCATACGTGAACGAGATCATGGAAGAGGCAAAAATGACGGCAAACATGGAGGCAAAGAAAATCGTGGTAAAAACCATTCAACGGGTGGCAACGGAAACGGCAACGGAAAACGCTGTCTCTATTTTCCATATCGACTCGGACGAGATCAAGGGACGTATTATCGGACGTGAAGGACGTAATATCCGTGCCTTGGAAGCCGCAACCGGAGTGGAAATCATCGTGGATGATACCCCGGAAGCGATCGTTCTTTCCGGCTTCGACCCGGTTAGACGCGAGATCGCCCGCCTTTCTCTTCACCAACTGGTGACGGACGGACGTATCCACCCGGCCCGGATCGAGGAAGTCGTGAACAAGGTAAAGAAACAAATCGAGGAGGAAATCGTCGAGACCGGAAAACGTACCACCATAGATTTAGGTATTCATGGACTACATCCGGAACTGATCCGCTTGGTTGGTAAAATGAAATACCGTTCTTCTTATGGACAGAATTTGTTGCAGCATGCCCGCGAAACCGCCAATCTCTGCGCCATCATGGCCGCCGAGCTGGGGCTGAACGTGAAAAAAGCGAAACGCGCCGGATTGTTGCACGATATTGGTAAGGTGCCTGATGACGAACCGGAATTGCCGCACGCTATTCTCGGTATGCGTCTAGCAGAAAAGTACAAAGAGAAACCGGATATCTGTAATGCTATCGGGGCTCATCACGAGGAAATCGAAATGACCACGATGATCGCTCCCATCGTTCAGGCTTGCGACGCAATCTCCGGCGCACGTCCGGGAGCTAGACGGGAAGTAGTGGAATCTTACATTAAACGTTTGAAGGAAATGGAAGATTTGGCCCTCTCTTATAACGGTGTGGTTAAAACTTACGCGATACAGGCAGGCCGTGAATTGCGGGTTGTCGTGGGTAGCGAGAAAGTATCCGACACGGAAGCCGAAAAGATTTCGTACGAGATCGCTAAAAAAATCCAGGACGAAATGACTTATCCCGGACAAGTGAAAGTAACGGTTATCCGCGAAACGAGAGCAATCAATTACGCGAAATAGTTAAAAATCCAGCCGCAATGGCTGGATTTTTAAGTTACAAGTTACAGGTTGGCAGGTGACAAGTTCACGACAAGCATAGAAGTAGGGGTATAAAAAACTGTAATTTACAAAGCCGAAGGTTTAACCTGCAAATCGAAACCAAATAATACCGGACAAATGTTTGTCCGGTATTATTTGTTTTACTAAATTTGGTTGCCCAAAAGTAAACGATATATGGAGCCAATAAAATCATCAGAATTAATCACGAACGATGATGGAAGCGTCTTTCATCTTCATCTTCACCCCGAAGATTTAGCAGATCAGGTGATCCTCGTGGGTGACCCTTCCAGAGTAGAAATGATTGCCTCGTATTTTGACCAGATTGAGGTTAAGAAAAGCGATCGGGAATTCAGCACGATCACCGGACAGTATAAAGGACACCGGATTTCTGTTATCTCTACCGGGATCGGGGCTGACAATATCGACATCGTGATGAACGAACTGGATGCTTTGGTAAATATAGATTTACATACGAAAGAGATAAAACAACAAAAGAAATCATTGAATATCGTACGAATCGGGACTTCCGGTTCCGTGCAGGCTGATGTCCCCGTTCATTCATTCGTAATCTCGGAAATGAGCCTGGGAATTGATGGCGTGTTACGTTTTTACAAAAACAACGAAACGGTATGCGACGCTGATTTTGAGGATGCGTTTATCGCGGCATGCCATTGGACACCACGGGCTGCCCGCCCATACGCAGTTAAAGCATCCGGGGAACTGGTAAACAAATTGCACACGGAAGGAGTTACCGTAAAAGGAGTCACGCTGACTGCGAACGGATTTTACGGTCCGCAAGGACGTGTTCTGCGTCTACCGATTGAAATGCCGACAGTCAATGATGAAATTGCCCGTTTCAGTTTCGGGAATTACAAGATTGTTAATTATGAAATGGAAAGCGCGGCTATCGCGGGGCTGGCAGCTCTCATGGGACACCAGGCGACCACGATTTGCCTGATTATCGCTAACCGGGCAACCGGGGACGCTTCTTCCAATTATAAACCGTACATGAAAAAATTAGTTGAATACACGTTAAATTCTCTCATACGTTAATTACTTATTTATTATGATTCAAAGAATACAAACCATCTATTTGCTTGTGATAGCACTCATCATGACGATCCCATTGTATGTACCGATCGCTCAATTGCTTATCCCGAATGCCGCAAGCTATAATTTTTTTACTTATGGAGTGGTTATGATTGGAGAAAACACGGAATTGCAGGCTTACTACTGGGCTTTGTTTATCCTGAATATCTTCACGATAGGTTTACCCCTCGTAACCATTTTCCTGTTCAAGAAACGTTTCCTGCAAATACGCCTGTGTATCGTGGAAATCATTTTACTCGTGGGTACGCTGGTCCTGATGTGGTTCCATATCAGTCAATTTGCCGGTAAAATGAACGCGGACATTCTCTACAAATTCAGTTTTATACTCCCCGTGATCTGTATCATCATCGCGAACTTGGCCATGCGGGGTATATTTAAAGATATCAAGTTACTCAAGTCTCTGGACAGAATCAGATAATTATCAAAATAATCATAAACCAATAACGAAAAATGAGAAAAGTACACTTACTGGTTACATTAGCGTTAGTTTGTTGCAGCACGTACACGATGGCTTGCACGAACTTCTTGTTCACGAAAGGATCAACGAAAGACGGGTCTACGATGGTTACTTATTCCGCCGACTCCCATGTTCTATACGGAGAATTATATCACTGGCCCGCGATGGATTGGCCTGCCGGAAGCATGCTTGATGTCTACGAATGGGACACCGGTAAATTCATGGGAAAAATCCCGCAGGTAGCACACACGTATAACGTGGTCGGAAACATGAACGAGCATCAGTTGGCTATTTCTGAAACCACTTACGGGGGACGCAAAGAACTGGAAACACAAACCGGAGCTATTATTGATTACGGTAGTGCCATCTATATCACGTTGCAACGTGCCAAAAATGCACGCGAGGCTATCGTGGTGATGACCGACTTGATCGAGAAATACGGCTGGGCAAGTAGTGGAGAATCAATTTCTATCATCGACCCGAACGAAGTTTGGATCATCGAGATCATCGGCAAAGGCGAAGGCGAGAAAGGCGCGGTATGGGTAGCCCGCATGGTTCCGGACGGGTATGTTTCCGCACACGCTAACCAGGCCCGTATCACGACGTTCCCGTTAGAAGGCAAAACTTCCATTTCCTCGGATAAAATGAATAAAATCTACGACCCGAACATCACGACCGTGTATGCCAAGGACGTGATCTCTTTCGCGAAAGAAAAAGGCTTCTATCCCCAGGAAGGAAAAAATAAAGATTTCAGTTTCTCGGATACTTACGCACCTGTTGATTTCAGCGGAGCCAGGGCTTGCGAAATTCGCGTATGGGCGTTCTTTAACGCCGTGAACCCGGATATGGCCCAGTACTTTGATTACGCGACCGGAAGAAATATTCAACGTGACGGCAAAGGGTACGCCACGAACCGCATGCCTTTGTGGATCAAGCCGAGCGAGAAAGTTGACGTAATGCAAGTAATGGATTTCATGCGCGACCACCTCGAAGGAACCGAACTGGATATGAGCAAAGACATGGGCGCAGGTCCTTACGAATGTCCTTACAGATGGCGTCCGATGAGCTTTAAAGTAGATGGTAAAGAATACGTTCACGAAAGAGCAACGGCCACCCAACAAACGGGATTCACGTTCGTAGCTCAATGTAGAAATTGGTTACCCGATGAAATCGGTGGTATCCTTTGGTTTGGAGTGGACGATGCTGCCAGTTCGGTATATTTCCCGATGTATTCCGCGGCAACCGAAGTTCCTTTTGCCTTTGCCGTGGGTAACGGAAGTATGATGGAATTCACGAACAAGGCCGCATTCTGGGTATTTAACCAAGTGACCAATTTCGCATATACCCGCTACAACTTGATTCACCCGGAAATTCGTGCAAAACAAGTCGCCCTTGAAAAACAATACGTTGATTTCGTGCAAATGATCGATGCCGGAGCCAAAGATATGTTGGGCAAAAATAGAGAAGAAGCGGTTAAATTTCTCACCGATTTCTCTTGCCGTACCGGAAATCATCTGGTTGACACGTGGAGAGATTTCTACGGATACCTGTTCTGCAAATACATGGATGGAAACGTGAAAACGGCTATCCCCGGAGAGAAAAACCCGAAAGTAGAACAACCCGCTTTACCGGAGTGGTACCTGCGGATGATTATCGAACAGACCGGGAAGAAATTAGAAGTCGTGGAATAACCACGATTTCTAATTTCTGTTACAAGTTACAGGTTGAGCCTACGGCTCTGCAGGTTACAAGTTTTTGCCACTGTTATCATGAACTTGCCATCTGTAACTTGCAAACTTGTAACAAATAAATATTCCGATACTTGCATCGGAATATTTATTTTTATACCTTTGCCACTCGATTTTTAAACGTACGTAGTCTCTTACATGAAAGACTGAAGTCGTAATACTGCGTTCGATAAATAAACTTTTTAAAATAAAGACAATGGACTTAATTAAAGTTGCGGAACAAGCTTTTGCACGAGAAAACGCTACAGAACTTCCCGTATTTTCAACTGGTGATACCATCAGCGTACATTACAAAATCGTTGAGGGAAGTAAAGAACGTGTTCAGATTTTCAAAGGTGTAGTTATCCAAATCAAGGGTACGGGCACCACGAAAACTTTTACGGTTAGAAAAATGTCTGGTAACGTAGGAGTAGAGCGTATTATTCCTTTCAATTCTCCTTTCATTCAATCAATCGAGGTGAACAAGAGAGGTGTCGTTCGTAGATCCAGAATTTACTATTTCCGTGATCTTACCGGAAAGAAAGCAAAAATTAAAGAGAAGAAGTATTAATTTGCGCTTTAGCCATATAAAAAAGCCTCGTTTTGAACGAGGCTTTTTTATTTTCCTCCAACCGGAAAATAATCAACTTCAATTTTGTTTCCTCTTCATCATATCGTAACTTTAAATCACAAAATTCGTACGGTAAAAACGAACATATTATGACAATCCACTTACAATTTAAATAAAAAAGATATTTTTCCGACGAGAAAATCCTAACTTTGTAAAAAGGTAATTAAAATGACCACTTATGGAAAACAACGAGATAGTAAAACTAGCTAGAGCCAAAGCCGAGAAATGGCTGGATAAGGCTTATGACGAGAAAACACGGGCTGAGGTAAAACGGATGCTGGATAACACAGACACGGGAGATTTGGTGGAATCTTTTTATAATGATCTGGAATTCGGAACCGGAGGTTTACGCGGCATCATGGGGGCCGGAACGAACCGGATGAACATATACACCGTGGGAGCAGCCACCCAAGGATTTTCAAATTATATCAACCGCATGTTCCCGAACGAGAAAAAAGCCGTGTGCATCGGACATGATTGCCGACACAATTCCCGATACTTCGCGGAAACGGCTGCCAATATTTTCTCGGCAAACGGAATCCACGTGTATCTGTTTGAAGACCTACGCCCTACCCCGGAAATGTCGTACGCCATCCGGGAACTGGGATGTAAAGGGGGTGTTATCCTGACCGCGTCGCATAACCCGAAAGAATACAACGGCTACAAGGCTTATTGGGATGATGGTTCCCAACTCGTCCCCCCTCACGACAAGAACGTGATTAACGAGGTAAAAAAGGTACTTGTCACGGACATCAAGTTCGAACAAGCTCCCGGGATGATCACGATTCTGGGTAAGGAATTTGATAAAAAATACCTGGATAAGGTAAAAACACTGAGCCTTTCCCCTGAAGCGATAAAGAAAGAACATGATTTGAAAATCGTGTTCACTCCCTTACATGGAACCACTTACGAACTGGTGCCGGAATCTCTTCGAAACTGGGGATTCACGAACATATATCCCGTCCCTGAACAGAGTATCCCTGACGGAGACTTCCCGACCGTAGCTTCCGCTAACCCGGAGGAACCGGCTGCCTTCAAAATGGCCTTGGATTTGGCCCGCAAAATAGATGCAGATCTAGCCATGGCCTGTGACCCGGACGGGGATCGTATCGGTATTGCCGTGAAAAATGACGAGGGGATATGGACATTATTAAACGGAAACCAGACCAATATCATTTTCACGGAATATATTATCCGCCGTAAAAAAGAACTGGGACAACTCACAGGGGGCGAGTACACGGTTAAAACCATCGTCACCACTGAATTAATAAAAGAGATTGCAGAGAAAAATAATATCATTTGTTACGACGTGTACACCGGATTCAAATGGATTGCCGACGTTATCCGTAAAGAAGGCGGGGAAAAATTCATTGGAGGCGGGGAAGAATCATTCGGTTACATGCCGGGAGCATTCACACGAGATAAAGACGGGGTATCCGCCACGTCCCTCATGGCTGAGATCGCGGCCTGGACGAAGATGCAGCACAAAACTCTCTATTCTTTCCTGAAAGAGATTTACGCAAAATATGGATTTTCTCAAGAAAAAATGATCTACATCGTGCGCAAAGGTATTTCCGGAGCCCAAGAGATCAAGGCGATGATGGAAGAATTCCGCCACAACACTCCCAAAGAGATCAACGGAAGCCAAGTCATTCTGAAAAAAGATTACCTCACGTTGGAATCCACGGATTTCCGCACGGGAGAAAAAACGCATCTTAATTTTGAAACGACTAGTGATGTGTTGCAATTTTTCCTGGCTGACGGGAGTAAAATCTCTGTTCGTCCTTCCGGAACTGAACCCAAGATCAAATTCTACTTTGAAGCCAGGGCTCAAATGAAAGACACGAACGATTACGAGCGGGCTCAACAAGAGGCAAACGCCCGAATTGATGATATTATCAAAGACTTGAAGATTCAATGACGCGGAGAGGGATGTCAAACTTAATAAACACCTCCGTTGGTGTAGCCGACGGAGGTGTTTATTAAGTTTGACATCTCCCGCAAAACATCAATCATTGACAGCCTCGATCATCTCGTCCTTAAAATTGATCAGGTATAATTTTTTACGAGCGCGGGTAAACGCCGTGTACAACCAACGCCAATATTCATCATCATAAGCTTCTTCGACCATCCACCCCGGATCAATAAACACGGCATCCCATTGTCCTCCCTGTGCTTTATGGCAGGTGACGGCATAAGCAAATTTTATTTGCAAGGCGTTATAATACTCGTTCTCTTGTATTTTTTTGAAACGCTTCTGCTTGGAAGCAATGTCCAAGTAATCCTCCTCGACAGCCATATACAACCGCCGATAATCCTCGTAACTCAAAGCCGGTTGTTCTGTTGTCAACGTATCCAGCATAACCCATGCCGTGATTTCTTCCTCGTAACCGTAGATGCTCAAGCGTGTTTTAACAAAATGGAATCCGTATAAATCCTTGTATTTCCCGACTTTCTCCACGGTTGCAATGTCCCCGTTAGCGATAAAATCGACCTTATCGTATTCCGCTCCCCAGAAGTAATTATTCTTTACAATCATAATCTTATCTCCCCCGGTAAAAGCGTCTTCCCGGTACAAGATTCGAGAACGGATACCCGCGTTAAACCGGTTAGCCCGTTTATTGGAACGACAGATTACCATCGTTTCATCTATCCCGAATGAACTGTAACACAAATCCAGTTCTTCCAACAGATCGCCCCCTCCCACCCTCACGATATCCGGGAAACCCGAAACCCGGAGTAAAAGTTTAGCGTAAGGTCCGGCCCCGATCATTTCCCTCACTCTGGTGGCGTTAAACAATATACCGGATTGCTCGGACTGTCGCATGATATCCGTCAAATTAGCCTCGTAAATCTCCATCCCGTAACTCGCCTGCAAGAAATCTGCCTCCAAGGCGGGACTCACATCTACTCCGATCGGCGGTAATTGAGCGGTATCCCCGATCAGCACCAACCGATTATTACGCCCGTTATACACGAACTCTATCAAATCATCTAACAAAGAACCCGTGCCAAAATTCGAATCCTGCGAATTCATCGAAATCATGGAAGCCTCGTCCACGAAGAATAAGGTGTTGGCGTTCCCGTTAAATCCTAAATTAAAAATACCGACTCCTTCCTGTGCATTTTTCTGTCTATAGATTTTTTTGTGTATCGTGAAAGCAGCTTGACGCGAATAACTGGAAAATACCTTTGCCGCCCTTCCGGTAGGAGCGAGTAACACGACCTGTTGCTCGAATTGTACCAGTGTGTTAACGATAGCTGCCACCAACGAAGTCTTTCCCGTTCCCGCAAATCCTTTCAATAAAAACAAACTTTCGGGATGACGATCGAAAAGAAAAGCAAGAAAACGTTCCATCGCAACCTGTTGCGTAGGCGAGAAGTCAAAGCCAAACTTCTCTTTTACAATACTTTCAAAATGTTCGGTTATCATCATTAAATTTAATAGACAAAACTGTGCCGTGATCTTTTTTTTTTTTATATTTGCCGACACGACAATCCGCAAAGGATTCGTGTATGGTATTGTATAAAATACCGTGTAAAGATAGAAAAAACAGCTTAAATTAACGACGAGAACTAACTTGTTTAATATATAATAAATATACTGACGAAAAAGATGAAAAAACTTATTATTCAAATTCTTTTAGCAGCTGGAGCCCTCTACTTGGGATACTTGTGCTATCAAAGCGTGCAGAATCCTATTCAATTTCAAAAGTTGAAGGACCAAAGATATGCTAGGATCATCCAAAAACTGAAAGACATCAGAACCGCTCAGGATGCCTACAAAAGTATTCATAACGTGTACACGAGTAGTTTTGATACATTGATCTATTTCGTGAAACATGACTCGTTGAAGACCGTTCGCTCTATCGGAGAGCTTACCGATGATCAGCTCGAAGAAGGTATGACGGAACAAGAAGCTCTTAAAAAAGGGTTGATTATCCGTGACACGATCCGCGTTTCCGCTTTGGAGCAATTATTCGGAAAGAACTACCCGATTGATGACCTCCGCTATGTTCCGTTTACCAAAAAGAAACATCAATTCTTGATGGGCACGAACATGATCTGGACAGATTCAGGTATCGAAGTTCCCGTTTTCGAAGCTCGTATCTCCAACATGCAGATCTTTGAAGACCTGTTTGATGAATACGAAGATGCGATTCTGGAAGAAAACGGCGAAAGAATAAGATTAAATAAATACCCCGGATTAAAAGTGGGTAGCGTAAAAGAGGCAAACAATAACGTGGGTAACTGGGAGTAATTTCTCAAGTACGTAAACGAATAATACATGCAAAGCATTTATTTTGTTGACCCTAATTTTACTTACGAATTATCTACAAAATCGATATTATCCATCCGTTATGCAACGGATGGATTTTCATTTTGCGTGCATAATGCCGCGGATAAATTAGTCGTGTTCGTTCATGAACCTCATGTTGTTGATTCGAGAGAGGCCGCCGTGGCACGTTTAAAGAATTACGTGGTAAATGATGCCATCTTGAACCTTCGTTTCAAGAAAGTATACATCATGCCCTGTTTCAAAGAAAAACTTCTTGTCCCCGGAGCCTTTTTCGACAAGAATAATGTTGCCACTTTATACACGGTAAATCAAGAGATTACACCGGACGACATGCTCCTGTATCATCATATCGAAAGCATTGATGCCTACCTGATAGAAACTATCATTGCCTCGTTTAACGATTTTATCCGGGAACATTTCCCCGTGGTCCAAATCGTGAATGAAGCTTATCCCTTTATCCAAGGAGCCGTGGCAAAAGCCTTACACGATACGGAACAGATATTCTTGGACATTCAGGATAATTATTTCGATATTCTATTTATCCGTAACACGGGAATTCAACTATTCAACTCATTTAGTTATAAAGCGGCAACGGACATCGTGTATTTCCTGTTGAACTGTATCAAGGAATGCGGAATTAACAAAGAAAAAGTACATCTTTCCATTTCCGGCCCGGTATCCAAGGACTACAAATTAAAAGAATTACTTTCGGCTTATCTCCCGAATCCCTATTTTGCCAAAGAACCCCTGTTGAATAGTATCCTTCAGGATAAAGAGTTCAACGGTTCCCATTTTACTCATTTACTAAATCTTCACCGATGCGGATTATAAGCGGAACACACAAGGGCAAAGTCATTGTCCCGGATAAAAACTTCAAGGCACGCCCCACGACGGATTTTGCCAAAGAGAATTTATTCAACGTGCTCAACAACTACATTGATATAGAAGATACATCCGTGCTGGATTTGTTTTCCGGCACGGGAAGTATCAGTTATGAATTCGCCTCGCGTGGGGCAAAAAAGATCGTTTCGATCGAACTGAATTATAATCACTACTCCTTTATAAAGAAAACAGCCAGTCAACTAGGCTTTAAAAACATGACGGTTTTTAAAACCAACGTGTTCGTGGCTTGTAAAAAATTAAACGGAACCACGTTCGACATTATTTTTGCCGACCCTCCCTATGACTTGAATGAGATCAAGGATATACCGGCAGCCATTTTCGATAACAATCTGTTGGCCCCGGACGGGATAGCGATCATCGAACATCCCGGAACCGTCGACTTCTCCTCGGAACCCCATTTCTTCGAACACCGCCAATACGGTAGTGTAAACTTTTCGATCTTCAAAAGACAATAAACATATCTAATAAATGTAACATTGATGTAACCGAATCGTATTATTTAGGAAACCTTTTCAGTCTACTTTAGCTGCCGAAAACAAGAGGTATTTAATTTTAATATTAACTAAAAGTTTGACAAATGAAAAGGATTTTAATTAGTGTGGTTTTAGTTGCTATTTGTTTAAGCAGTTTCGCTCAACAACAAGAAGAAAAGAAGAAATTTCAAATTAAAGGGCAACCTATCGTTACCGTGTTTGCCAATTATCACGCAGGAATCGGGAGGGCGAACAAAGAATCCGGGTTCGCATTGGATCGTGCCTATCTCGGTTACCAATTCTCTTTAACGGAAAAACTCGGCGGAAAAGTTGTTTTCGACATGGGTTCCACGAAAGTATCCGGTTCGGATCTTGAAAGAGTGGCTTACGTGAAAAACGCAATGTTAACCTGGAAAACCGGAAACTTCTCTTTGGATTTCGGTTTGATCGGCCTGGAGCAGTTTAACGTGCAGGAAAAATTCTGGGGATATCGCTATATCATGAAGTCTTTCCAGGATGAATACAAGTTCGGTTCCAGTGCTGACATGGGAATTCTGGGTAAATACAAGTTCACGAAATGGCTTTCTGCCGACGTGACGATCAGCAACGGGGAAGGGTACAAGAAATTGAACGGTGACAACAAGTACAGGTATGCCGCAGGCGTGACCGTTACTCCTCTTGAATCATTAACTCTTCGCACTTATTACGATCTGGCCAGCAAAAATGTAGAAGATGACGATACGAAAGATCAACAGAATCTGGCCTTCTTCGCCGGGTACAAACACAAACTCTTCTCTATCGGTGCCGAATACAACCAAATGTTCAATACCAAGTACAAAGAAGACAAAGATCAATCCGGTTATTCTGTTTATTCAACCGTTAAATTGGAAGAGAAATTCAACATCTTCGGAAGATACGACAACCTGAGTTCTAAAGACGATTGGAGCAGTGCTGACGGACAAAGAATCCTCGTTGGTTTGCAATACGCCCCGATCAAACAGTTGAAGATTGCCCCGAACTTCTCTACATGGAATCCAAGAGACGGTGAATCAAGCTCTTTCGTCTATCTGAATATTGAATTCAAGTTGTAACATTATTGTAACAAATGTGCAACATTCATGTAACAAGATTCATCTAAACTTGCAGTGTAATAAATGAATCAGAAGACGTTGAAATTAATACTATCAGAAATGAAAAACTTACTTATCATTATTTTGGCGATTGCTATTGCATCTTGTGGAAACTCTAAAAAGAAGGATTCGGACAACAAGAAGATGAATATTGCTGCAGCTGGCGCAACCTTCCCGCTACCGTTCTACAACCTGGCTTTCAAAACCTACCAGGAAAAAACGGGTAACACGGTAACCTACGGGGGTATCGGTAGTGGCGGCGGGATCAGAAGCCTGAAAGACAAGATCGTGGATTTCGGGGGATCGGATGCTTACCTTTCAGACGCGGAGATGCAGGAAATGCCCTACGCAACGGTACATATTCCCACTTGCATGGGAGCCGTGGTAATGGCCTACAACATGCCGGAATTGAAAGATTTGAAACTTTCCGGAGAGGTCGTTGCAGACATCTACCTGGGCAAAATCACCAAATGGAATGATGCTAAAATTCAGGAATTAAATCCCAGGATAACTCTTCCCGATAAAGGAATGACCCCGGTATACCGTTCTGACGGTAGCGGTACGACCTTCGTTTTCAGCGATTACCTGACAAAAGTAAGTAATGACTGGAAAGAAAACGTGGGAACCGGGAAATCTCTAAAATGGCCGGTAGGTCTGGCAGCTAAAGGGAATCCAGGTGTAGCCGGAACCATCAGTCAGACTCCGGGAGCTATCGGATACGTGGGATCGGAATACGCATTCTCCCTGAACATCCCCATGGCGCAAATGAGGAACAGTTCCGGTAACTTCATCATACCAAACACAGAGAGTATCTCGGCTGCAGCCAAAGGAGAAATGCCTGCCGATACCCGAACCATGATCACCAATTCATCCGCACCGGATGCTTACCCAATCAGTTGTTTCACCTGGATCATCCTCTACAAGGAACAAGCCTATGCCAACAGAACTCTGGCACAAGCACAAGCTACCGTGAAATTACTCGACTGGATGTTAAGCCCGGAAGCACAAGCCTTAACAACCAAAGTTCACTACTCTCCCCTCCCTCAAACAGCCGTGGCTAACGCCAAAACACTATTAAACTCTATAAGTTTCGAGGGCAAACAAGTCCTAAAATAAACAAAGTTACAAGTTCGCAAGTTGCAAGTTACAGGTTCAAAACTTGCCTACTTGCAACTTGTAACCTATAACTTGTAACCTGTAACCTGCATTATGCGTGATCTTATTTTTAAACGATTACTCTCTGTTTGTTGTATCCTGATTTTACTGATCAGTGCCGGAATGATCTATTCACTTGTCAGCGGATCCGTTCCCACTTTAAGTCACTACGGATTCTTCCAATTCATCGGGTCGACAGAATGGGATCCCCACCCGGATAGAGAGACTTACGGAGCGCTCTCGTTTATCGTGGGCACGCTTCTCACTTCTTTTTTGGCGCTGATATTCTGCATTCCGTTCTCTTTACCCGTAGCTCTTTTCACCGGAGAATTTTTCCGAGGTAAAAAAGTGGCTGTTTTTATCAGTTCGATTATAGACCTACTCGCCGGAATTCCCTCCATTGTTTACGGTTTATGGGGGTTCTACACCTTCCGCCCGATCATCATCGAATTAGGCATCAACTCGCAAGGGTTCGGGATATTAACATCATCTATCATACTGGCAATCATGATTATTCCCTATGCATCCTCCCTTAGTGGCGAATTTATCTCTATGGTTCCGAATGAACTGAAAGAAGCTGCATACAGTTTGGGAGCAACTCGTTTCGAGGTGATAAAAACTGTAACTTTCCCCTCGGCCGGTTCCGGAGTCTTCGCCAGTTATATTTTAGCTCTTGGCCGGGCGTTAGGTGAGACGATGGCCGTGACCATGCTTATCGGGAACACAAACAATTTACCGGGTTCTCTTGCAGACACGGGTAACACCATGGCAAGTATCATTGCGAACCAATTCGGAGAAGCCGACGGACTTAAATTAAGTTCCCTAATCGCTATCGGATTATTACTATTCCTGATCACGGCTCTTATTAACCTCGTGGCAAAACTCGTCATCAAGAAACTTAATTGATCGCAAAATGAGTAGTTTAAGATATAGAACCATTAAAGACAAGACTTTCTTTTATACCACTTGTTTCCTGGCTTCCCTGACGGTAATCCCGCTATTCGCAATCATCTGGGAACTAATCAAGAAAGGATACAAACAAATCAACTGGAGTTTTTTCACGGAAAGCGCTCCCAGCACGCTGGATGCCATGCTGGCCAGAAACACGGGAGACATTATCCCCGGTGGTATTGCCAACGGGATCACCGGTACACTGCTTATGGTGGCATTGGCTGCCGTGATCGCTATTCCGATTGGAATTATGGTCGGCATACATTTATCGGAACACCCGAAAACAAAATTTTCAAATATCACACGCTTCCTGACGGACTTGATTCAGGGTAGTCCCTCCATTGTCATCGGTATTATCGCCTATGCCTGGATCGTGAAACCCCTGGGAAGTTATTCCGCCCTTGCCGGAAGTGTTGCCCTCAGTATCATGATGCTTCCCTTGATCATCCGTTCCACGGAAGAGACTTTAAAAATGCTTCCGGGCAGCCTGAAAGAAGCTGGCCTTGCCCTGGGAGCCTCTTACACCAGCGTTATATTAAAAGTATTATTGCCTGCCGCATTCGGAGGATTGTTCACCGGTATTCTGTTAGCCATTTCACGGGTAATGGGAGAAACAGCCCCCCTTATGCTAACCGCCCTGGGAAGTACCGCTGTGAACTGGGATGTTCTTAAACCGACAAGCGCCGTCCCCCTGTTGATCTGGGAATTCTACAACGATCCCAACCTGATCGACATGATCTGGAGCTCGTCTCTCTTCCTGTTAATGTTAATCTTGGCCCTCAATATAATAGCAAAACAAATAGCAAAAAAATGGAGAGTCCAATAATTCTCCGATCGTAAATCATATAATCACTCCATAAACATGAATCCAATATTACAACTCAAAAACGTATCCATCTCATATACTCCCGGAAAAAATGCCGTGCAGGAAGTTAGCGCTGATATTGTCGAAAAGAAGATCACGGCAATTATGGGGCCTTCCGGATGCGGGAAAAGCACGTTGTTACGAGCCATCAACCGGATGCACGAACTGTACCCGGATATCAAAACTACCGGAGAGATTATTCTCAACAACAAGAATATATTAAAAACCAACCCCATGGAGGTTCGCCGCATGGCAGGAATGGTTTTCCAACGCCCGAACCCGTTTCCCACGATGAGTATCTATGACAACGTGATCGCCGGTTACAAATTAAACGGTATATCCCTCCCGAAACAGGAAAAAGATAAACTGGTGGAGGAAAGCCTGAAAAATGTCGGTCTCTGGGAGGAAGTGAAAGATTCTCTGTTCAAAAAAGGGACATTTCTCTCAGGAGGTCAGCAACAACGTTTATGCATTGCCAGGGCTTTAGCACTAAAACCCAAGGTATTACTCATGGACGAACCGACATCCGCCCTGGACCCGATAGCCACGAACCGGATAGAAGAACTGCTATTGGATCTGAAAAACGAATTCACCATCCTGATCGTTACTCACAACATGTCACAAGCAGCCCGCATTTCGGACTACTCGATGTTCATGTATCTGGGAAACCTGATCGAATACGACGAAACACAAAAAATGTTCACAAATCCAAGTGATAAACGTACCGAAGAATACCTGACGGGACAATTCGGATAATTCTGTAATTTATGATTTTAGACGAAGTGACTCCAATCGCACAAGGCTAATATTTTAGTAATCATAGAATCATCGAATCGTCAAATCCCTGAATCTATTTATCTTTTAGTTTTTAACTTTCAATTTTTAGCTTAAATCATGTCTACCATAAGAGAAAAATACCTGGAGAAAATCAAAGAAGATTTTGAAGTCCTGTCCACTATCGTGTTACAACAAATGGAGCTTATCATGATAGCCACCGAGGACAACAAGAACACGGAACTATACTCGAAAATCGAGCAGAACGAAGTCATTATCGACAGCCTGGAAGTCAAGATCAGGGACGAAGTTATCAACTCGATCGTGCTCTATTGCCCGCGAGCCAGTGATTGCCGGAAGATCATGTCGTACCATGACATGACCGCTTACCTGGAACGAATTGGCGATCTATTATTGAACATAGCCGACTTTCTCCGGGAAGTGGAACTTCAGGGTTCCCTTTACGACACTTTTCACGAGATCATTTTATTGCAACTGGAAACAGTTAAGAAAATGACACAAAATGCTATCTTTGCTTTTACATGTGAAGACGAAAATTTGGCAAAAGAGATTATCCGGACAGATGATCTAGTGGATAACAACCACAAGGAGATTGTTCACGGAATACCTCTTCATTTTGTAGGCAGGACGATCAAAGACCAGGACATGCTGGATGCCCTCTCCTTAAGCGGGATGTCATACAACATCGAGCGGATCGGCGATAATGCCACAAACATCGCGGAGGCCGCCATCTACTTGCTAGAAGGGAAGAATGCAAAACATATTCATAACAACTAAACTTGGAAAACAATGGATAAACAGCGAATTCTAGTGGTCGATGACGAAGAAGATTTGAGAGAAATTTTGAAATTCAACTTGGAAAGCGAGGGGTATCTGGTAGATACCGCACCTTCCGCGGAAGAAGCCTTGAAAATGCTCTCCGAAACCTATGACCTGATCTTGCTAGATGTCATGATGGGAGGTATGTCCGGTTTCAGAATGGCAGAAAAACTCCGGAAAGATCTTCACAATGCAACCCCGATTATCTTCCTGACTGCTAAAGACACCGAGAACGACATGCTTACCGGCTTTAATATTGGTGGGGATGATTACATATCAAAGCCCTTTTCAATCAAAGAAGTTTCGGCCCGGGTAAAAGCCGTGATGAAAAGAGCGGGTTCGTTGGATGCTTCTAACAAGAAACAAACGATTGATGTCGGGAAAATGCATATTGATTTAGCCACGAAATCCGTTTCGATCGACGAACACATCATCCCGATCACTAAAAAAGAGTTCGAGATTCTGAACATGCTGGCACAATCTCCCGGAAAAATATTCTCCCGCGAGGATATTCTCAACAAAGTATGGAATGACGACAGCTACGTGCTCGAACGCACGGTCGACGTACATATCACCCGGTTGAGAAAGAAACTGGGCGAGCAAGGGAAACATATCGTCAACCGCTCCGGGTATGGCTATTGCGTGGAACTTTAAACGTTAACACAAAAACTATTTTCAATGAAATTATCCTATAAACAGAAGTTATTCATTTACTTCTTCATCGTGTTTGCAGCTTTCACTGTCATCATTATCTTTTTCCAGCAAAGCCGGGAAAAAAGCTACAAGACAGAAACCCTACGTACCACGCTGGACGACTACTCGGACATTATCGCCCGGTATATCCAACAACATCATCTGATCGATCATCAACACATCGACTCGTTGAACAACATGCTGATCCTCCTGCCTTCGAACCTGCGATTAACCATTATCAATCACGATGGCAAGGTGTTGTATGACAACAATCTGGACAACGAGAAAGATATCGAAAACCATTTGCAACGTCCCGAAATTCAGACCGCCCTGATCCAAAAAACGGGAACCGCCACACGTCTTTCACAAAGTACCGGGATCGAATATTACTATTTCGCCAAGGATTACATGAATTTCTTTATCCGTGTCGCTCTTCCCTATGATATCGAGGTCCAGAATTTCCTGAAAACAGATAATATATTTTTATATTTTATCACATTACTATTCTTCATCACGCTGATTTCATTGATTTACCTCTCCGACCGTTTCGGGAAAGCCATTTCCAGTTTGAAAGATTTTATCGTCTCTGCCGATAACAATAATGTCAATTACAAGAACATTCACTTCCCTAACACGGAACTGGGAGAAATCGGTGAAAAAATCATTCGTAATTATCAACTTCTGGAGGAAAGTAACAAGCAAATCAAGGTAGAACAAGAGAAATTGCTTCGCCATTTTCACTACTCGGACGAAGGTATCGCCATCTTTTCTGCCAAACGGGAAAAGATATACGCAAACACGCACTTTATCCAATACTTGAATACCGTTCTTGACGAACCCACATTCAAAATCGAAGGTTTACTGGAACAACCGGACTTTAAGGAAGTGAACGACTTCCTGCAAAAGAATACCCCGGTAAACCCCAATACCACAAACATTCCCGTGTACCAAAACAAAATCAGCAAAGGAGGCAAGCATTTCGCCATAAAATTGCTAATTTTCACGGACAACAGTTTCGAAATCACACTGAACAACATTTCGGATAACGAGAAAAACAGACTGTTGAAACAAGAGATGACAAACAACATCGCCCATGAATTGAAAACTCCGGTAAGCAGTATCCGCGGTTATATCGAAACGCTCCTGGAGCAACCCAATATCGCCCCGGATAAACAACATTTCTTCCTTGAACGTACCTATTCACAAATCGTACGTCTGTCCGACCTGATCCGGGATATCGCTTTGATCACCAAGACTGAAGAAGCCTCCGAACTTTTCGAGAAAGAGGGGATTAATATACATAACACGTTGCAGGAAGCTATTGAGGACCTGCATGATCCAATTATAGCACATGGTATTTCGGTAAAAAACGAGATCGATCCGAAAATCTTTATCGAGGGCAACAAAACATTGATCTACGCCATTTTCCGCAATCTAATTGAAAATTCGATCAATTATGCGGGTGACGGCATCACCATCGGGATAAACAACTATACGGAAGATAGTGAATTTTACTACTTCTCTTACTACGACACGGGACGAGGAATTGAAGAAAGCCATTTAAACCGGATATTCGAACGCTTCTACCGGGTATGCGAGGGACGCAGCAGACAAACGGGAGGTTCCGGCTTGGGACTCTCCATCGTGAAAAATGCTATTCTCTTCCATAAAGGCGATATATCCGCCAAGAACAGAAAGGATGGGGGATTAGAATTTTTGTTCTCGTTAAAAAAAACACTCTTTTAAACTAATAAATCCCGAACCTGAAAAGGGAATCTGGCTATTACAAATACTGTAATAGCCTTTTTTGATGCATTTTAATATTATTCAACGCAACCATTTCAACAATTATTCATCTATTTCATAGAAGATTGAAACAATCGACAAAAAACAACAAGTAATAAAAAGGGGTTAATACATGAAAATTAAAAAACTAGTAACGCTAATTATTCTTTCGCTCTCAGCCGCACTCGCTTTCACTTCTTGTAGTGATGATGACGGGTACAGCTTGGACAAATTTTGGTTAGAATTCGGTACTATTGAAAAAACAAGCGATCAAGACTATAAAATCATACTGGATAAAGGTCCTATACTGTTTCCTTCTGTTTCAAACGTACCGGTTCGTTATCTGGAAAATAAAATGCGTGTGTATGCGGATTTCACCATCCTACAGGATGCCAATCCGGGAAGTAGCGTAGACCATTACGTGAAAGTAAACGACTTACAAAAACTTCTTACAAAACCCATCGTGCCCTACACCGAAGCGATCAGCGACAGCTTGGGCATGGACCCGGTTGAATTACCGGAATACTGGATTGCCAATGATTTCATCACCTTCCGTTTCTTCTATGCCGGAGGGGGCGAAACTCACATGGTAAATCTCACAAAGCACAAAGAATTGATCGAGGACGGGAAGGCTTTGTTGGAATTCCGGCATAATGCTTACGGAGATCCGGTAAAAGAGAGTATGAACAGTTATGTCAGCTTCCCGCTAAAAGAAATATTTAGCGAGGTAACAGACTCTATTCAACTGCATATCAAGTACAAGGGTTTTGACAAAGAAAAATCTATCGACATTACTTATCGTCCTCGTAAATAGGTCTCATAGTGACGATGAGATGTAACGAGGAGTTTTCGGCACCGAAGACTCCTCGTATTTTTTATACCAAAACTCTTTTTTTTCAAGATTTCTTCATCTAATGTTTGGTAATTACACAAATCTACCTATCTTTGTACCCGCTTTAGACAAGCAACTGTTCTTTGAACAATGGGGAGATACCAAAGTGGCCAACTGGGGCTGACTGTAACTCAGCTGACATCGTCTTCGTAGGTTCGAATCCTGCTCTCCCCACATATTGCGGAAATAGCTCAGTCGATAGAGCACTAGCCTTCCAAGCTGGGGGTCGCGGGTTTGAGTCCCGTTTTCCGCTCTCTGAATAAAGCACTTACAAAAGTAGGTGCTTTATTGTTTTAGGTGGTTTTCATTGGGTTTTGAGCATTTATTTAAACCAAGGTTTAAACCGAGATTTAAACATGAATGCTTCTATTTCAATAGTTTACTACACGTCAAAGACTTTAAAGAATGGAAGTCATGATAGTGTTTCAAAAAGTGTGTATAGCCCTTGTTTTTTCATTTTTGCAAATCTATTAATTTTTAATAAAACAATCTTGATTCTAAAAAATTATAAATGGGATATTTATAAATATCCGCGTTTTGAGCGACGGTCCCCATCAGTAGAATGACGGCCCGTGGGTTCGGCATGGCACCTCTCATGTTGATAACTCTTTTATAATCCCTGTTCAGTCTTTCGATCCAGTTAGTGGTATAAATCATCCCCCTGATTTCCCTTTCATATTTGAAGTATGTAAAATAAAACCTGTACCTGTCATACTGGTATCTCTTCAGCGGCGGGTAACTCTTTTGCCACCTTTGAATGAATTCCTTGAACTTCCCGAATGCTTTTTCCGGTGTGATGTCCCATTGGTCGGGAGAGCAGATCTGTTTAAGTTCTTCCATGACCTGTTTCTTGCCCCTTGGCTTGACTTTACCCGCAATGTTCCTTTTCAGATGGACGGTACACGGTTGCAGATCCACTTTTGGGAAAGTATCGGCCAGGGTGTTTTCAATGCCGGGTAACCCGTCACATACCAGCAGGTCCACTACTGCTCCCCCTCTTTCTTTGAGGTCTTCAAAGACATCTTTCCAATTGGTCGCGCTTTCGGTGGGGAAGTTTACCACGGTTAAAACTTCCCGTGTCCGGTCTTCTTTCACCCCTAAAACCGTGTAGTAGGCTTCGTTGCTCACGGACTCATCCCACCGGGTGAGGACATAAGTGGCATCGATATAAAGAATGGGGTAACGCTTCTCAAGTTTACGCCCCAGCCACGCGTTTACATCTTCACGTGCCGTGTTCAAGAGACGACTTACCTGACTTTTACTGTAATGCTTGCCGTAAAACTGCTCGTAAATTTTACCCACTTGTTCCGTGGTTAAACCGCTACAATAAAGACTGCTCACTAGCTTTTGGGCTTCTTCTTCCTGGTCTTTCAACACGCCTAGTAACATCGGGTAAAAATTACTGTTACGACTACGCGGGACACGAAGCTCGAAGACCTTACCTCCATGACATACTCGACGAGCGCGATAACCGTTGCTCACGTCGTTATGTGCCGCGTTATGAACTGCACGTTCGGTATGCATTAAACTTTCAAGACCTTGTTTGACCAGACTTGGAAACCTTGGGCGCCATTTGTGATTTCTGAAATTATTTCCGTTATTTGTTCAGGTGTAAATTCCATAATAATTCATTTTTGAAATTGGTCATTACAAAAATAAAAATTACTGGGATTTACACACTTTTTGAAACACTATCTAAAATATACCTATTTACCATTATTTCCTCCATGAAATAACGATCATGCGAAACAGCGATCACGGTCCCCCGGAAGTCCTTAATCGCAGACGTGATAATTTCAATATTTAATATATCCAGGTTATTCGTCGGTTCGTCCAGCACGAACACGTCAGGAGTATTGTTACCGATCATCAGGCAACAGAACACGAGGCGCATCCGCTCTCCACCACTCAATTTATAACACGGTTTATCCCAGACTTCCCGCGGAAACAGAAAGCGATTCAGACGCATTTTCAATTCATGCTCCGGAAAATTCTGTTCATTGAAACATTCTGCCTGCTCGTACACGGTCAATTCATTCCGTAATATAGAACACTCCTGATCCACGTACACATACTTGAAATCCGCCCTGGTTAATGTGCCCTTGGTCGGCTCCAACTGTCCCAGCAATAATTTCAACAAAGTAGTCTTCCCGGAACCATTTCTTCCATCCAAACCGACACGTTCACCACTTTTGATCTGAAAAGTAAGTACCTCTTCCCACAACATTTCTGACTGGTAGCCAAAATTAATCCCGTCGGCCGAGATTAATATTTTTCCCTCATGCAGTTGAGAGGAATTAAAATCCACTTTCATTTGCTCCACACCAGACAAAGAGGCTCTACTTTCCGAAAGCGTGGTTGAAATCGAATCTATTTTCTCGGCATGCACATCGCTCAACTTGGAAGTACACCTTTCCGCCTTATTCTTCAAGGTGTTCATCATAATACGTGGAATCCCCTTACGCAGACTTTGCTTTTCCCCCCGCACTTCCCGTTTTTGTTGCCGTTCTGCTGCTTCTCTTGCAATTTTCTTCGCCAGTCGTAATTCTTTTTGTTTTTCCTCTACCTGCTCTCGTAAGGCATTCAAATGCATTTCCTTCTGTTCCTTGTAAAAATCAAAATTACCACCGTATAGCGTTATTCCCTTGTTCCCCAACTCTAACATCGAGAATAGTCGATTCAGCAATACCCTGTCATGGCTTACCACAAGCACTGTCGCCCTACCCAAACAAATCAGATCATACAATTTACCCCGACTCCATTTATCCAGATGATTGGTCGGTTCATCCAATAAAATCACGTCAGGCGAATGAACTTGTATCCCAGCAAGAAAAACCCTCGTTTTCTCCCCCCCACTCAAAGAAGACATCTTCTGTTCCAGGTATACATTCGATAAATCCCAATCCGTTAAGGCCGCATAACTCCTCTCTTCTATCTCCCAGTCATCACCTAGAACCGTAAAATTATATTCACCCGCATCACCCGCAAGTATCGCCCGCAAAGCCTTGATCTTCCGGTCTACCCGCAAAGCTTCCGCCACGGACCAATCATTAAACTGCCCCATATGTTGCGGGATGTAATAAACATTCTCTGCCCCGATAATCTCCCCCGATTCCGGAAGTAATTCTCTCGCGATTATTTTCAATAATGTCGATTTACCAGAACCGTTATTCCCGATCAACGCCACCTTACTACCGGAAGGCACGCTAAAACTAATATTTTGAAATAACGATTCTCTATCGGCATGAACATACGTAACCTGTTTTACTATTATCTCACTCATAAGCTTTTCAAATAAAAAAATAAATATCGGATTAACTCGTATCGGGCGATAGCATATATACAAAAGTCCCACAGGCTCAATCAAAAGCCTGTTCCCGTGTTAATGAATGCATAGAATAACGCAATTCGTTCTATTGGACTGGATACATGATCTCTAAATTAAAAGTCGGCATTTCACAATCTTCAGATAATCGTGACGTGCACATGAACTAATTAATAAAACCCGATGCTCCTATCACATGGACTTCGGAGACTTGTATCGGTTTTTACAACCGACTTTGTTATTTAGACATCTTCATTCGTGTAAGTATTAAGTTTATAGAGACAAAAGTAAGTATTATTTCTGAAACAACAAAATAAAGAAAATCACGCCTAAGTCATTTCCTCGCGTAAAATCTCTCCCGCAACTCAAACGCAAGCCGATTTATCCGCTCCACATCCGGGAGCTCCGGCAAAATAGAACTCGCAAACGCCTGTTCCATTTCAACCTGTTTAACCTCTGCCATACGAAGCAATTCTTCGTACTCGTACTCCCCACTCTTTATTGCCAGAAGGAATTCCCGTTCGGGACGCCGAACATTTACCCGCCCTTCTTTGGCGATCTCGATAGCCATTTCCAAAAGCCGGAAAGTATGCATCATATTCTTGGCATCATAGTTCTTTCCGTGAGACAAAGTATTCTGATAACGCTCCTCACTACGTCGTTCTACCCACTCCCAGTACTCTTTGTATTCCTTGCAATAAGTAGAATAACCGTCTTTATTAAAATACAACAAAGCTATGCGTTCCCGATCCTTAGGAATAGAGCTCAGAGCAACCTCGTTAGAACACTCGTCTTTCATGATACCCCGGTATCCCCCATCCGCATCATGATAAAGTCCGTACATATCTTTCATGTGAGGGATATTTACCAAACCGCAATCCTCCTGTTTCCATTTCCTGATTTCCAGAAATTTTAACAAGGGAATCGCCCCCTGAGCATAATCCACGAAACAAAAAGCGAGGATATTCTTTCTCTCCCTATCTAACGGATTCATTATTTTCTTTTTCAGTCCTTTCGCTTTCTTGATCTGCGACAAGGCAAAATTCCCGAACGTGTCTTTACACAATTTCGAGAGAAATATTTCCGGCTTAATTTCAGCTAGAAATGGATGTCTGTACAAGATCGCCTCTTCCGGGGTATTTAACAATTCTAATATATTCGGATTATTTTGAGATAGCAATTCCACGAAACGCCGTAATTCGTAATACACGATATCGTTAGTCTCGTTATTTACCTGAGGAACGTAATTCAACCCGTAAAAATCCTCTTTCGGTAACAAGAAAACACCTTTTATATCCGTGTCCGAAGAAGGAGTATCCAAACCATACGCCCGGCTACCACTAATACATTCCAAGATGATCAATTCCCCAGATTTCAGATCAGATATTGTCATAGCTCTTTCTTTACAATATTCCTGAAAAAAGTATCCAACTCGAACATATCTCCACTAGCCGCTGGCAAACATTTACCACGTTCCTCTCCTAAAGCGATTGATTCGTCAATAAAAGCGATCAACGCCTCTTCTCCTTTATGCAAATAAGACTCGTTCTCCCCGGATTTTAACTTGATCAACTCTCCGATACGTTCGTACAAATCTCCCGAAACATGAATTCCTTCCAACATTTCAGAAAATTGAATCGGGGGCATTCGGTCTGTTTCCAAGATCCAACGACAAGCAACAGCTGCACGCAATGCATAAAAAAACTTTTTCAACTTATAGCTCTCTTTGCCATTTATCTCTTCAAAGCATTTTTTAGCCATGCTCAAATAATGGTGAATCGTTGCCACTCGTGAATAATAACGAGGTGCAATCGAATTCATTCCTATCAGGAATTCTTCATCCGCCACATAAACAATCGGAGATTGAATTCTCTCCAGCAACGGCGGATTTGATTTCCATAACAATCCTAGCGTTTTTCGAATATCCCAACCCGAAATATCAAAATTATTGTCCTCCAGCATTACTTCGAAAGTATCTTTCGGCTCCAAAAGCGACAAATACCAGTCCATACGATGCCGATATATCAACCTTACATCATAATCACTATCCGGGGAAGGAAATCCCCAAGCCCTAGATCCCGTCTCACAAGCAAGAAGCACTTTAATATCTTGCGCCTTCTCGATATCCTTAATATATTGTCTTATTCGCTCTTCCATAATAATAATTCTATAATCAAAAAACAGTTATCTATACACTTTGGGAGACACTATCCAAATTTCTAGTTTAACTCTCGGTTTACTTTTACCAGCTAATCCACCCAAATGAAAATTCCGATGTAATTGCCCCCTGTAAATTTTCCCCCAAAACGGCCAAATTATCTTTTTGTACACGTGCATGAAATTCTACTGGTATGCCATTATTATTAAAATTTTATTCACAAATATAGTAATTTTATCTTTTAGCTTGCAATTTTTCAATAGAATCCCCGTAAAGGCGGGAATTCCGACACTTTGCGCAACGAATTTCTACAGGGAGCTAAAGAAGCAGGAAATAACGTTGAAAAGATTTTCTTACGAAATAAAAAGATTAACTACCGCACGGGATGCAGCACGTGTAACCTGTAGTCGGCATCATAAACCATGCCCGCAAAAAGATGATGCCGCAGTGCTGCTTACGTTCACCACCTCGAAATGACCGAGGAGCTCGCACGGTAAGATTAAATCTAGAAGTCCTTTCATCAACGTCATATTTATTATACATGCGAAGATAACACTTTGGAGGCTGATCCTCCTAACTTTTCACACGAGCCCATGTCCGTCAGATGATTTAGCCAAAGCCGGGTAATTTGAAAGAACCGAAAGGCGAAATATCATTCGGAGAATTGATACGGAATATATAAGAGTTTTTTATTATTTTTAGGCCGTAAAATGCGGATCAAATATTGGAATGAAAAACTCGGAGAGGATATTATTACAATTTAAAGATGACGAGCGGAAAGGTTTTCGTCTATTATATGATTCATTTTATGATTCTTTGGTCCTATTTGCGACTCAGTTTATTGGTGAGGCGGAAGAGGCTGCAGATATTGTTCAGGAGTGTTTTGTAGATTTTTGGGTAAATCGTCGTTTTTCTTTGTTGCAGGGAAGTCTGGAACATTATCTTTTCTCGGCAGTAAAACATGGATGTTTGAATTATTTGCGAAATACCCGTCGGCGGGAAGGTAAGTACGAGCAGATTCGCGATGAATTATATGGTGAGGTGTCGGGAGAGAATTCAGAATTAATTGAAAAGTTGTATCTGGCAATAGAAATGCTACCGGAAGAACGTAAGCGGGTATTGCATATGGTTTGTATGGAAGGGATGAAATACCAAGAGGTCGCAGATTGTTTAGGTATCAGTATTAATACTGTTAAAACACAGATGGGAAGGGCCTTTCAATTTCTACGGCAAGCACTCGGTGCGGGTGATGCATTAATTCTAGTATTATTTTTCAAAAAAATTGTTTCCTGCTGTCACCCGAAATGAATAGTTAGGTTCCTTTAGGGAAAAAGGAATAATAATGAGTGATAAAATTCATGAAATAATAGCTGCTTATTTGGCGGGAGAGTGTGTGTCGGAAAAAGAGCAACAGGAAGTTGAAAGATGGCTGCAGGAACACGCAGAAGAAAAGGACATGGAACTCCTTCAAGGAATGTTTCGGAGTTCCCGTTTGATGAGGGAAAAGGCGGTTTGTCGGAAAGAGTTTGTTCTCGAACAAATGGAAAAGGAGGTGCGGCGGCGGCAAAGAAACCGGAGGATAGGATGGTATTATTCCGGGGTAGCTGTTGCTGCTGTCTTGTTGGGGTTTGTGCTGATGTTCTGGAGATCGGGAATAGAGGCAGAGGATCTTGGCGCTCCTAGAGATCTTCAAAAAATGGATGTTTCCAAAGCTTACTTGAAATTGAATACGGGAGAAGTGATTGAACTTGATAAACATCAAGGGATGATGATTCGTGAAGATAGCATCCGGATTGCCAATGCTGATTACACGTTAAGGTACTCGTATGATTCTGTTGCTCCACTAGAGATAAAATATGATACACTCATGATTCCTAGAGGATCGGAATATAGTGTCGTGCTGGCAGATGGCACAAGGGTATTTTTAAATGCCGGTTCGGAAATTTATTATCCTGTTGTTTTTTCCGGAGACCAGCGAGAGGTGGGATTGAAAGGAGAGGCTTATTTTGAGGTGGCAAAAGATGAATGTCGTCCTTTTTTCGTGCAGGCAGGAGATGTACGAATTCGGGTATTAGGGACTTCCTTTAACGTAACTTCTTATCCTGAGCGTGAAAGGATAGAGACGACCTTGGAACAAGGACGAATTCAGATAACGAATGGAAAGGAACAGATAAACGTCGTACCGGGAGAACAGGTTGTTTATAACAAGAAAAACAACCGGTTCGAAGTGAAGGTTGTTGACACGAAGTTACATACATCGTGGAAGGATGGGTATTATAAGTTTGATCAGATGACGTTGGAGGAGATTATGGAAACCTTGGCTTTGTGGTATGATCTGAATGTTTTTTACGCAAATGCGGAGGCTAAATCTTTGGAGTTCACGGGACGTTTGAGGCGATATGATCGTGTGGAGGGATTATTCAAAAAAATAGAACAGACGGATTTGGTTGAATTTGAATTGAATGGAAAAAATGTTGTGATAAGGAAAAAATAAAAGTTGGAAATTGGGGAATTTCCAACTTTAGGTAAAGTACAACAAGTATGTGTAAGATGATTGTTGTACCATGTGTAATTTTAAAAACAAAAGTATGCAAAAAAGTCGAATTCGAATAAGAGCGCCACGGGGTATTCTTATTCGGAAAATGTTAATCTTTATGAAATTATTTTGTCTTTTTCAGTTTGTTTTTTTCATCTCGGTACAAGCTAATGTTTATTCTCAACAGGCTGTGATAAACGTGGAGATGGAGAATGTTTCTTTAAAGACTATTTTCACGGAGCTCAGTGTACAGGCCGGTTGTGATTTCTTGTACAATAACCAGATGATTCAGCAAAAGGGTTTGGTAAGCCTGAAAGTTCAGAACAAACCTTTGGATCAGGTATTGAAAGAGTGGTTACCTTCATTAGGGTTGACTTTTTCTTATGATGATAACGTGGTGATAATCCGTGCTATAAAGGAGGAAAAGAAAAAGGTGTATATGATCGAAGGCAAGGTCGTTGATGGAAACAATGTGCCAATGCCGGGTGTTACGGTACTTTTAGACAGTACCCAGTTCGGCACGTCAACGGATACTGCTGGGCGTTTTGTTTTACCCTTGCCAAGGGAGAAAGGTTCGTTAGTATTCTCCTTTGTCGGTTTTAAAACAAAGAAAGTTGCTTATATGGCTGGGAAGTTGGTGGTGGTGAAAATGGAGGAGGATATTTCCGGGTTGGATGAAGTTCAGGTCGTGGCTTATGGCTCCCAGAAAAAGCGTACTGTGATCAGTGCAATTTCATCCGTAAAAGGAGAGGAGTTAAAAGAATTGCCGACTCATAGTTTGGAGAATTTGTTGCAAGGGCATATGGCCGGAGTTGAGGTCAGTAATATATCCGGGTCTCCCGGTGGTGGCGGTTCTTTGGTTGCTATCCGTGGTTATAATTCTTTGGCCATGGAGGGAGAAGGTGCTGACAGGCAGTACGGGACTCCCCTATACGTAATTGACGGGGTGCCTATGCAGGCATTTACATCTTCGGTAACAGGGGCAAACACCTTATCCGATTTGGATCCCTCTATGATCGAGTCCATTGAGGTTTTGAAAGATGCGGCTTCGGCAGCCATTTACGGTTCTCGTGCGGGTAACGGGGTTATTTTGATTACCACGAAAAAAGGGCGTGCCGGGAAAGCACAATTCAATGCTAATGTATCTTACTCTGCATCGTGGTTGCCGAAAGCTCCGGAACAGTCAGGAGGACGGTACGAAAGATTGTTTTTTTTAAATGCTTTGCGTAACACGGTTGCTCCTTACAAAACCGCATCCGGAGAGTGGAAAATTCCTGCATCTTATGAAGAGGTCTACGCCAATAAGAGCACTAACGGTCCCATGTATAACTGGTTTTGGGGGAAAACGGGGCCTCAAGATGCCGTGGTGTTACAAGATAGTTTGAACCCTTTTTACAATAACTCAACGCATTGGTATCGTCAAAATTACAGGACCGCGGGAGTGGTTAATGCGAACTTGCAAGCATCCGGGGGATCGGAGAACGTGCGTTACATGGTTGGAGCCGGTTATTATGACGAGAAAGGAATCGCAATCAATACTGATTTTAAGCGTTTTAACATATTATCTAATTTAACTGCCCATCCGACTAAACGTTTGCGCATGGATACGCAGTTGGGACTTACTTACAGTGATCGTAGTAGGGGAACTTCCGCGGGAGCCGGGGGAAGTAAGTTTGAAGGAATTAGTTCTGAGGCTAAAACGACTTCTACTCTGTTGCCGGGAGGAGGAGCTATTGGTGATTTAATTATTCAAAAGTATAACGAGATTTCGGAGAAAAATCAAAGCTATTCTTTACGTTATAATCTGGCGTTGGATTACGAATTGGCACGTAATTTATATTTGAGGGTATCTGCAGGGATCGATTATAATCAACAGAATCAGAATACCTTTAAACCACGGGCTCTAGATGCCTATACACATTTTTCCAGTTCGGAAGGGACGATTACGAAAGATTTGTCGATCTTGAATGAAAATTTGCTGACGTATACGTTTAATTATTTGGATAAGCATAATTTGAAGATTATGCTAGGATTGTCGTTCCAAAAAGACCAGTCCTTTAGTAATAAAGGGAAAGCGATGAACGGGCCGAATGATAAGATTCATTATGTCGGTGCCGGTTGGGGAGGAGCTAACGGGTTGAATAATACGGGTACGGCGGATAATCCTTTTTATGTCTCTGCTTTTGACTACTCTTCAGGTTTTTCAGAAGAACGGATGAATAGTTATTTCGGGCGTTTGACTTATAATTATAAAGAAAAGTATTTATTTGAAGCAACACTTCGGCGGGATGGTTCTTCTGTGTTCGGGGAAGATGTGCGTTGGGCTACTTTCCCTTCTATAGCCGTGGGGTGGACTTTTTCGGATGAAAAGTTTATGAAACCGTTCTATTGGTTGAGTTTTGGAAAAATACGGGCGAGCTGGGGGGTCTCCGGTCAGAAATTCAGTCAACGTTATTTGTCTCAGGGATTATTGTCTGCTAATGGAACAACCTTTCATGGGGATATAGCCATGTTCCCAGATATAAGAGGAGGAGTTATTAACAAGAAATTAAGTTGGGAAGAGACTAATCAATATGATTTGGGATTTGACTTGAGTTTTCTGGATTATCGCTTGCGACTTGTCATAGATTATTATTACCGTTACACGAAGGGACAGCTGAATCAAATTTCTTTGCCGGGAGATATTTATTACCATCAATTCCAATGGCAGAACGGAATGGCGATTTCCAATCAAGGTTTAGAGCTTGAATTGGAGGCTGATATTTTGAGACACACGGCAGTAAAATGGAAAATGAAATTCAATGCTTCACGAAATTGGAATCGTTTTGAAAAAAGTGCTGACGGTTTTGATTTTATGGAACAGGTTATCGGAAAACCTTTACATCAGATAAAGGTTTTTAAAACAGACGGGTTCTATAATTCATTAGATGAAGTTCCGGTTTATTATTTAGCTAATAAGGAGGTACAACCTCTTTATTCTGGAATTACGGCTGGGATTTATCTTCCGGGGAGTCGGCGGCTTGTTGATTTGAACGGGGATGGTAGGATTACCGAGGATGCTGATGTTTATTTTGCAGAGAGTCCTCTACCTTTAGCTCACGGTGGTTTTATTAACCAACTTCGCTGGAAAAATTTTGACCTGAATATTTTCTTCAACTATTCACTGGGGCGTCATATCGTGAAAGTTTACGATGATGTGAGTATGACGGCAAATGGGAGCGCAAAACCTTTGTTCGTGGATGTCAATGATGTGAAAATTTGGACGGAGGCAGGTTCTAAGGCTGATTACCCGAAATCTCAAGTGTATGCTTATTTGATGAATCAAACAAGTGGACGTTATGATTGTGATATCGAAAATGTTAGTTTCTTGCGGTTAAAGCAACTGACATTAGGGTATAATGTCGGGGAACGGGTTCTTAATAAGTTGAAAATTTCAGGGGCTAGAATATTTATTACGGGAGAGAATTTGTTCCTATTGACAAATTATTCCGGTTTAGATCCGGAACTGGTAAATCCTACCCAAGGTGTGGATAATATGGGGTCTTATCCCTTACCTCGCAAATTTACCGTGGGTTTGTCTGTAAACTTTTAAATTGTAAGCACATGAAGAAAATATTAATACTTTTATTATTTGTTCCCCTGTTTTCATGTAATGATTGGTTAACTGTCGAGCCGGAAGATTCGGTGACTTTTGTCAATTACTTCAAAAATGAGGAAGAACTTAAGGCTTTGCATAACGGTATTGCTTCCTACATGAAGAATATTTGCGTGGGGGATCAACCTCAATTTTATAATTCTTTGGATGCCGATAATATTGAGTGGACTTATCAGGGATTTTGGACATTGGATCCTGATACTTATTTGCCCGAGGAAAGTATGGTGTTGAATGTGAGTTGGGCCAATTTTTATGAGGCGATATATATGGCTAACGTGATTATAGAGAATGAGTATCGTTTTGAAAATATATCCAAGGAAAGGGCTGAGTTCTGGTTGGGACAAGCTCATTTCTCTAAAGCAATGACTTATTTCCGGCTTGCCCAGATTTGGGGAAATGCTCCCATATCTAAAGGTTCTGAGTCTATAGCCCCGGAGGGTAAACGGCCTGCCCTAGAAGTACTGGAAGAAGCGGCTAAAGAGGCAAAATTGGCTTTGACTCTTCCGACTTATGATCAGTTGAGAGATGTGAATGGGAAACAGATTACTTCCAAACAATATGCTAGCTTGGGAACGGTGAATACGTTGTTGGCAAATATTTACGCTTGGATGGGAGGTTTGACGCATGAGGAGAAATATTGGAAAGAGGCCGAATCTTACGCTTCGGAGGTGATTGAAGGACGAGCCGGTGCATACGACTTGGAAAGTATTGACGGGTTGATCACGAATGTATTCGGAAAAGCGAGGTCGAGCGTGGAGACAATTTTTTGTATAGATAATGATCCGATAGATATTGATCGTCAATATGAAACCCGTTTTAAGGCTGAACTCCCGGGCCAGATGTTGATGACTTATCCTTATACGACAACGGACGAGTCGACGATCGCTTTGCTTGCGGAGGATTATTGGGATGACTATACGAAAATTTACGTGGAAACGGTAGAAAGTATTTATCCGGATGAAAATGATGCACGGCGGCGGGAGTTCTGGTATCAGTTGGGTGAATTGACTTATCCGCTGACAGAATGGGATGATGAAGTGGGTGATTTTGTAGAGGTGGGAAGAGAGGCAAGTCCTTGCGCACATATTGCAAAATGGAGGGACGTAATTATTCAAGAGAATACGCAATTTGTACAGGATCGTCCAGTAATTGCTACGGATGGAGATTGGATTGTATGGAGGTTGGCCGATTTAATTTTGCTTCGTGCGGAATGCAGGGCAAATCTTGGATTAACAACAGCCGTGGATGATTTGAACCGGGTGCGTGCTCGTGCGGAATTGACCGATTATAACGGGCCCACGGATAAGGAGAGTTTACGTCAAGAAGTTTTTGACGAACGGAGACGCGAACTTTTTGGAGAGGGGCAATTTTATTTTGATATTGTGCGTAACGGTTATTACAAAAAATATTTGAAAGGTAAGTTTCAAGAACTTACAGATCAAGATATAAAAAATGGAGCTCTTTACGCTCCGGTTGGTAGTGGGGCTTTTGAAAAAAATACGTTAATGACTCAAAATACTTATTGGCAATGGCAAAAATAACATATATGTTGAAAGGAGTTATCCTTGTTATGGTGTTAGCATTAGGATCATGTACAAAATGGAATTATCACGACGGGGGGTTGTCTGACGGTGTTCATGATTGTTCTATGTGGGAATATTTTCATACACAACCACATGATTGGGATTCTACAATGATTATGATTGAGCATGCCGGTTTAAAAGAATTGTTTGAAGGACGGGGGGAACATGAGCAAATTACATTCTTTGGTGTAACAAACTTGAGTATCCTGAATTATATGTTGCAAAATGGGTACAAGAGGGTGATAGATATTCCGGTTGAGGACTGTAAGAATATCTTGTGCAAGTTAATCGTGCCGAAGCGATTGATGGTCAACGATATTCCTAGAGGACAGATTATTGCCAATACAGGGGAAAAAGTGGATGGCATGGAAGCACAGACACTAAGGGGATCTGTATTTATGTGGACTCACCAGGAACCTTATATGCAAATAGAGGAAGCGGGAGAAGTTTCATTGTATATCAGGACTAATTCCGGTTCTGTCAGTTTTAGGGTTGTGTCGACAGATATTCAGACAAATAACGGTGTCGTACAGGCCATGGGATATGCTTTTGATTTGAATAAAATTTAAGAAAAAGGAAATGATGAAACTACATTTATATATTGCCATGTTATGGGTGATATCCTTGCTTGCAGGTTGTAATGATGTCACTGTCGGTTATTTGTACACGACTGAAGCTTCTTATTCAATGGATACTTTGCAGGTTACACGTTTTTCTGCTCTAGAAGATAATATCAACGAATTGGAAAGTGTTTTTGAGAAGTATACTCCGGAAATTCAAAACCTGCTGGCAGAGACCGACCAATTGGAAAAGGAATTTGTTTCATTGTCAAGCAAAAGGGATGAGTTATATGAAGCTTATAAGCGGGCGAGAATAGCTTGGCTGAATGCTCCGGCGTCAGATAAGGAGTATTACCAAGAGTTGTTGAATAAAGCTACTGAGGAATATACATATTGGAAAGATGAGGTTGTAGCTCCTGCAGAAAGAAAAATCCGTTCTCAGAAAAATACAATTTCTTCGATGTGCGGGAATATCGGGCTAGCTGATCCCTATACACTCCGGGAGCAAATTTCTCAACTTCAAGAGCAAATAGATAAAAATATTCCATGGACTACGGCTCAGATTGAACAAGTGTTAGGAACCGAACCGTTGCACTATTCTCTTTATAGAGTGAAGAGTAGTAACGGGCAGGCAGCTGCCGATGATTTTGCTAAATATATGACTGTTATCGGGGGAGGACGGATGTATGTTGATGCAAAGGTGGATTCTCCCGTGGGCTATTATACCGTGTCTCTGAAGATCGAAAATGAAGGTCATACGGCTATTTTGGAGGATATATTCACGTTTGAAGTGAGAAATAACTAATTGTTTTTTGGGTGTGTCAAAATCCGCTTTTAGATGAAGTCCATTTCGTGGATTTTGACACACTTTTTCTTTAAATTTTATTGCAATGAAATATATTAAATTATGGTTGGTGATCCTATTTTTAGGATTACTGGGAACGGTATCTGCCCAGATTACTTTTTTTGAAGGGACATTTGAAGATGCCGTGGCGAAAGCAAAAAAGGAAAAAAAGAATCTTTTTGTAGATTTTTATGCAGATTGGTGTGTGCCTTGTAAACTGATGGGGGAGCAGGTTTTCGTGTTACCTGAAGTAGGGGGATATTTTAACAAGAATTTTGTTTGTTGCCAGTTGAATGTTGAGTCTCCCGAGAACAAAGCGTTAGTACAAAAATACAAGATAAATGCTTTACCTACAATGTTGTTTCTTAACGTGAAAGGAGAAGTACTTCAATCTATTAACGGCACAAAAGAGCCTGCTGCTTTTGTGCATGAGGCTAAGGTCGTTATGGGAGAAGCTTTGAGTTTTGAAAAGTTGTACGAGAAAGTTAAGAAGGAAAAGAAAAATTTGGATTTGCGACAAGAGTTTTTATTGCAAGCTCCGGCTTTTATCGGTACACAGGAGGGATACAACCGGGAAAAATGGATTACTCGTATAGAGTCCTTGTTCGATGCTTACGTAGCAGATAAAACATTGGATAAAATGGTGACCCCGGAGGATTTTACTCTACTGACAATATTTCACCAGCAAAAAGATAAGAATGACCCGATTTTTGATGCTTTGGTGAAGAATTATCAGGGATACGTGGAACAAGTGGGGAAGGCTGACGTGAACAAGTATATTATCAGTTTGTATAACGGATATATCATATCCTTGTGTCGTAATGGCAAGGTAGAATACAAGCAGGAGCTAGAGCGGTTGAACGGAGACCTGAATCAGGTTTACGATGGGATACCGTTGGGGAATCTTACAGCTTTTGAAGCTGTTAATTTTCTTGCAGACGGGTATTATAATTTGTATCGAAAGAATTTGGATGTGTTTTTTGAAAATATGAATAAATATTTTCAAGGAGCAAGCTCGACATTGACGGTTAATAATTATACGGGACCGGTGGAAGATTTATTCTCGTTATATCAAGGTAATATTCCTGAAAATGCTTACCCGAGAGTGATTCCATGGTTGGAAAAAGCGTTAGCTTTTCCGCAAATGTCCGTACAGTTGAGAACTCGCGTACTTTGTCTGTTGGGAGATTGTTGGAAAGAAACTGGGGATCGGGCAAAGGCAAAGCAGTGTTATAATCAGGCTTTTATCGTGAGTGCGGAGATTGAGAACAAACAGTTGATGGTACAATTACAGCAAATGATTCAAGATCGATTAAGCGTGTTATGAGAAGTTTACTATTGTTGTTGTTCCTGTGTTCTCATTGTTTTGCCATCGCCCAGAAGGATTCCAATACCTTCCGTTACGGTAAGCTAAAGAACGGGTTGACTTATTATATCCGCCATACGGCAGCCCAACCGGGATATGCTGATTGTTATCTTGTGCAGAATGTCGGTTCTTTGATGGAAGACGAGAACCAAAATGGGTTAGCCCATGTTGGAAAAGCCACGCGACTTTGACCCTT
>NZ_QUHC01000009.1 GCF_003479425.1 Odoribacter sp. AF15-53
CTGAATAAGTGGAACGCTGCCAAACATTAGCATCATATAAAATTGAAATTATGAAAGAATTAGAATTAAGAAAACCATATCGTTTACAAGAAATTATCGAAATAGTTTCTAAAAATATAGCTAATAATGGCTTCACTGACTCTAACTATTGCTTATACTCCAATGAGGGTACAGCCCAATTGAATCAATTATGCTATTTGGAACTATATCCTACGATAGATGATAATGATGAGGAAGTATATCCAGATTTTGTAAGAGATAAGTCTTTGGATTTATTTTATTACGGGCAACAATTTGAAGATGTATTGATGTCCGTATTTGATCAAAAAGAAACTGCATCAATTAATGACTATATTGATGCGTTGAACTATTATATGGAAAATGATACGTTTATGGATTTCTGATGATGCTAACAAACAGCAAACCGACTGAATAAGCGGAACGCTGCCAAACATTATCAATGTGCAAAATAAAAAAAGTAGTATGGAACTGAAGCAATATCTTAAAACGAATTGCCACTGGGAAAATCGGGTAATCATAAGCCCGAATGAACTTATGGCAATTTATTCTAAAGCAAACTACCAACCGACTTCAAAGTTGATAGATTTCCTTATTTATTTCTACAATCAGGAATTTCAGTTTCCAAAAGTGGATGTGCATTTTAATCTAAAGAAAACATTAAACGATAATCCGCATTACTTATTCTACGACCAATTTTGTGAACTACTCCATGTTTCGGATATTTGTCCTTTTGGGGAATACGAACATGGATATATGGTCTTGCTTGTTGATAGTAAAAACAACATATACGGCGTAATGGATGATTATGTTGAAGGGTTTGGAAATGATTATTTCAAAATGCTAAATCAACTTTATAATCGGTAAGGCATTGATAACAAACAGCAGACCGACTGAATAAGCGGAACGTTGCCGAACATTATGGTAGAAGTAAAAGAATAAAAATATGAGAAATAGTAAAATTGATAATGTGATAAATCTGACGGCATCGGAAAGATATGATTACTTCATCCGTAAAGTTGCAGATTTTGAAGAAGTCTGGGGCTTAAAGGATGCAGAAGGATGGGCTTTAATGGGAAGTGAAGAACAAGTATTGTTTCCAATATGGAGTGAAAAGGAATTTGCTGAATTGTGTAAATGGGATAATTATCAGCCAACTCCAATTCCTCTTGATGACTTCATGGAAAAATTACTGCCTAAGTTAGAGAAAGACAGTGTTATGTTGGCTGTATTCCCTTTAACACAAGGAAAAGGTATTATTCGTAAAGTTCAAGAGGTAAAATCTGATATAGAACAAGAATGTGAACAATATGAATAAATTACCATAACATACACATACGGATTAATCTCCCTAAATGATCGGTTAGCCAATAAATATTACAGCTATGGATATAACGAATAGAATTATTCTCGCCTTACTGGAACGAATGAAAAGTAGAAACAAGAACTTTTCATTATCAAGACCTAAGTTTCATCGGTTGTTTCAAATAAATCCCGATGGCTACTTATGGTATGGCGAGAAACTGGAGCGGCATTTACTTAACAAATATGGAGAATCGGCTGATACATTGAAATATCTTGATATGTATTATTTCATTGACAATATCGTGCGGTTGTATTACATGCCTAAAAATTCAAATTCGGAGGAAAACGAGTTTGGAAAGCTATACGCTTATGGCTCCATAATAGGGTTACACCGTTGTCATATTCCAGATAAGCGAATATATCTGAACCGATTGTTAAATACTTTACTGTTCTGTTGTCCGACTTCTGAAGAATATATCCGTAGATTCCGCTGGCAAAAAAACGGTATATATTACAAATCGCAGGATGTGGAAGTTCTTATTGCCGATACATTTACAGAAATACGGGAATCGGACAAACAATCAGAATCCATTGAAATAGTTGAGTCAATAGTCACTGAGACATACCGTTATCTGGTAGGCTCAAATACGGGGCTTCCATTTGTCCGTTCGGAAACTTTATTGCACTACAACCTGAATCCATCTGATTATATGTGGCTGTATCAGCACGATAAGGAATTGTTTTATACTTGTCTTGATACAGCAGCATTACAGTCGGAGATTTTCAGTTACAAGTCATTTGTGTACAATTTCAACCTGTATATTCTAAAAGACGCAAATATATTGGATGAATTGTCCAGATATTCCAAATGTTATGAAGCCGTTTTAGAACTGCTTTTCAAATCCGATTCAATTATGCAGAACTCCGTTATTCGGCAAATCAAATTATGTAGAAATGAAGATACCATTAAACAGAATAACAGATTGGGTGCTATTAACAAATGGTTCAACTCCCTAAACAAGATTGGTTAGCCACAGAACATTAAACATTAGAAAATGAGAACACCAGTCATAATCCTGTTATTTGTAATCCTGCTTGCCGTAAGCTGCGGAGAGCCTCCCATGCCGCCGTCGGACGAGGAAATGATACGCCATTTCACCACGCACGAGGTGGCGTTCCGTAAGGTGTACGAAATCATGGCAGAGAGTTCAGAAGGTAGTTTTCACTCCCCGCCGCTTTCTCCGGAAGAGGTTATTATACTTGATTCAATGGAGCAAAGCGATACATCCCATGAAACGAATGATGAACAAGACATCCCGGTATATGGACTGTTGAAGCCGGAGCGAATCCTACTCGACTCCCTGTTATCAGAGATTGGATGCGGTTTTATCCTTGTTGATCGCAGGGAATGGGGAACGGCAGATTCGGTATATGTGAGCCTCGTTATGCCGTACTACTCCCACGGCATCGTGGATGCCGGAACGTCCAAGAGTTTCGTTTACGATCCCGGATTGAGAAGCCGTCGGAATATCCGTATCACCGAACATGGCGACCTGAACGAGATCTACCGCAGGACGTACAACGACACCACGCTTTACAAGCCCATCAAGGGAAACTGGTACATCGAGTTAGACCATTCGATATAACGGCCCGGAGTCCGTATCAAAGTATGTATCACTTTTTGTCAAGAAGATACATCATAAAGCAGATAATGGCCATCGCAAGGAAAAATAACAGAACCGCAAGGAGTTCGTTAAACCTGCACTTGGCATAGTGAGACATCACTGCTTTGCCTCGCCATTTGTAAATCCTGCTGACGAGCGACATAACGGCAAATGTGACAATGCTAAAAACGACACATGGCAACAATGCCGACACACCTGGAAAAAGCCGGATAGTAACAGTCATCATAGGGAATATCAAAAGAGCGAAGATATAAATCGAGAGCATCATTTCGCCATCGACCCTGCCTGTTCGTCTTGCCTGCTTCCATTTCTCCCCCATCCACCAGAGGTAATCCCAGAGATAAAACCGTTGCTTATTCTCCTGCCGTTTCATCATGCCCAATGTATAAATCCGAGGTGGAACATCAGCGCTACATTTGCCACGATCAGGGCGATAGCGATAAGAACTATTTTGGCGAGCTTCCTGCCGGGATGTTTCATCTTCCCGTAATGTTCACGGAGCGCTTCACGCCGTCCGGCTGTATAGCGTAGCTTGCAGAATAAATCGGGAAGAAAGCAGAGAGGAATCACTATGGCCAAACCAATCATCCAGCCGAAAAGGCGCAATATCGGCGGAAACCCAAGCGGTATGAGTAGGACGAAGAGCCAGCACCAAAACAGTAGCATACGTCCGTTGAGATTGGTACGCTCCCTTTCGTGCCATATCTCGGCTACATACCACATATAGTCGATGAAGCAGATCCGGTATTTGCGATTGTCCTTTTCCATACCGTTATCTCCATACAAAGAAACCAACCAATATAAGTATAATCAGAACGCTGACCAACACAATCTGAACCCTGCGGCGTGTTTCAGGCTTGCAATCATCAAATAACCACAGTTTGCTGTTAAACTGCCAATGACACGCCCATTTCCAACGGAACAGCAACCCTGCAAGCCATAGGGCAAGCAACCCGACACCAAACAGCAACCCGTATTTCGGGTGAGCCTGCAACCACTCGAAAAACGCTTCCGCCTTGCTGTTCATTGCTTCGTATATATCGGTAACTGTCATACTTATAATTAAAAGGATTCCGAACACAAAAATAATGTTTTCCGTTCACATAATCACTACTTTATGCTCCAAAACACCGGCTGTACGGTTATAAAACCAGGAAACAGCCCCGGTTAAGGTCACGGAGGTTGTTTGCGGGGGTGTTTGTGTTCATTTAGTTCTGTTCCGGCAGGAGCTTGCAAAGCACCGGGTCGTTCTTGATACGTTCCAGTTCCTCGGCGACGATGCGGCCGGCCTCTGCCTTGATACGTTCGTAGTTTTCCTGCACGACCTGTTTCATGTGATCCGTCCCGTTCTCGTCCGTGAAATCGGTAATTTGTGGTATCTTCTTGTACCGGGCCGTTTCCGCTTTCACTTTTTCGTTGTCCACGACAATCTCGCAGTGGAAAATCTTCTGCTCGATACGTTCGTCGAAATTGTCCGCCACGGCCCCGACGAACATTCCCTGCGTGAGCGTCGAGATCTTCGAGGCCGGGATCAGGCTGTCCAGCTGCGTGGATATGGATGTCGATTTGTCGCTGCGGCTCAACGTCATGCTCTGCCGCTTCTGCAATACCTTACCGAACCGTTCCGAGAGTGTCTTGGCCGTTTCACCTACGACCTGCCCGGAGAAGATGTTGCCCACCGTGTTCATCACGACGGCGGCCTCCTTGTCCCCGTAGTCCCTCTTCAACTGTGAAAAATCCTGGAAGCACAGCAGCACGGCGACCTTGTTGCTTCTGGCCGTGGCGATCAGGTTGTCGAGTCCCTTGAAGTAGATTGTCGGCAACTCGTCGATGATGATGCCCGATTTGAGCTGGCCTTTCTTATTTATGAGCTTGACAATCCGGGAATTATACAATCCCAAAGCCGCTCCGTAAATGTTTTGCCTGTCGGGATTGTTCCCCACGCAGAGTATCTTGGGATCGTCCGGGTTGTTGATGTCGAGCGTGAAATCGTCGCCCGACATGACCCAATATAGCTGGGGCGAAATCATGCGGGAAAGCGGAATTTTGGCCGATGCTATCTGGCCCTGGAGCTGGTCTTGAGCGCCTCCGAGCCAGGCATCCATAAAGGGGCTGAGGTAGTTTTCGAGTTCCGGGTAGGATGTCAGAATCGGGAAAATATCCTCGTACCGCTTGTTCAGGAACTCGATGGCGTGCGGGAAGGTACAATACCGCCCGTTGTCGTAGATGCGCAGGAACCAGATCACGGCCGCAAAAAGGATAATGGGGCTTTCCACAAAAAAATCGCCCTGCTTCTGCACCCAGCTTCGGTTCAGGTTGAGCATGATGGTATAGGCGCTCTCGTAGGCGTCCGAAATATCGGTCATGAAGTCCGGGTGAATGGGGTTACAGCGGTGCGAGCGGCGCGGGTCGTCGAAATTTATGACGTAGAAAGTCGGGATTTTCTTGTAACCTTTCTGGTGATTCAGCAGGTGGTTGTAAGCGATTTCCGAAAGATCGGGAAACTTGTAGTCATAGATGTATTGGGTATAGCCCTTTTCGATTTGCTGTTTAATAAACTGGTTTACAACACAATAACTCTTCCCGCTGCCCGGGCTTCCCATGCAGATGCAAGCCCTTTGCGGGTTTACGACATTGGCGAACCCGTTGTTCCACTGTTTGTTATAGTAAAATTTCGTCGGCAGATTTATGGAGTACTCGTTCTCGATCAGGCGTGTTTCCTGCTGGAATGATTCGTTCTCGTTGTTGAAAGGGTCATCCATGAGATTGTTCTTCAGCAGGCGGGACATCCACACGCCGCCCATCAAGAGGCAGATATACCCGGCCGATAGGGTCAGTATGTAGAAAGCCGCGTTCGCCATCGCCGTCAGCGGCAAGTCCAGCAGCCACCAGTTGAAGAAGAACAGCACGCCTCCCGTGGCCAGCGATGCCGTGATTTTCCGCCAGGTAATTTTCTCCTCTTTTACTCCTTTTGTCCCGAGGCATGAAAGGGCGAGGAACACGACGGCGAAAAGTTTCGTCCATAGTATATTCCGGAACAGCCCCGCGGTGCGGTCGAAGTTCAGCAGAATCCTATCGACCACGCCGATATTGATTCCCCATTCCCGTATCTGCCCGTAACAGAACCAGTAGATGTTGATAACCACGAACAAGATACTCAATGCCCGCATGAAATCCATTGTTTTTGCAAGACCCCGAAGGTCGTCTTCCTGTTGCATAACCGTAAAATTTAATAAATGAATGATAATTGAGATGTTATACTTTCCTCCGTCGTGAGGTATTCCGCTTCCGTTGCCCGTCCCGTCCGGCAGGCGCTTGTTTCGGGGACAAGTCCCTCGTGTTTTCCCCGGGATTCCGTTTCCCGCCGAAGCGCAGCTCGAAGGCGTTGGCCGAGTATGCCTTTCCCAGCCGTGATCCGTTCACGACCGTCCGTGTTTCGTGGTCAATGAACGTCACTCCCACGATGCGGCCGTTTTCGTTGCGTCGTATGTAGAGATCCACCCGGGCTCCCCGCAGGCGTTCGCGCAGTTCTTCCTCCGTGGGTTCTCCCCGAAGCGCTTTATCGACCCGGCCACGGATTTGCCTCCTCGTGTCGTCCTTCCCGAACCGTTCGGCGTTGCGCTCCATGTGCCGTTCCAGCCCGTCATACCCGACCTCTTTACCGAACAGTGAGGATTTGAGCGGCGCGGCCACTGCCTTGTCCCCGTTCTCGTCCAGCAGCGTGTAGAGCAATCCCCGGTAGGGGGTTCCGTTCCGCTCTCCCCGGACTTCCTCTATACCTATATTATATAAGGACAACAATGCCCGGAACTCGCCGAGGGTCTGGAAGCGGTATGTCGCCACGGCCGGTTTTATTACCGCTGCCACCTGGCGTTTCAGGTCGCCCCGCGTGTAATCGGCGGGGACGATCCCTTGCCCTTTCTCCCGCCTTCTCCCTTTGGCGGGATGCAGTCCGTACTCCCGTTCCAGTTCCTCGGTAACGGCCACGCTGCGTTCGTTGCGCCTGCTGTCGTTTATCTTGCGCCCGTCCTGGGCCACCTGCACCGACACGATATGGATATGCTCCCGTCCGATGTCGGTATGCTTGAATACGATATAAGGTTGTCCTCCCCAGCCCATGCGCTCCATGTAGGCCCCGGCTATCTCCGCGAGTTGCCCGTCGTCGAGGCGGTCTTCGGGAGCCGGGTTGAGCGACACGTGCACGACGGGTTTTTCCGTCCGGTAGTGCGAGGGCATCCAGCGCAGGAGGTCTTCTGCCGTCGCGGCCACGTTGAAGCGCCCATCCGCCGGCTCCCTCACGATGTGGGTCAGCAGCACCTTCCCGTCGCCCCGATCGACTTTCTCCTGGTTGTACGCCAGCGCGCCGTACACGTCTTTTCCGGTGGTGATATTGGCTACCATCGCTGTTTGAACTCTTCGGAGAGCGACACGACCTGCTGCCCGACGGCCGCCAGTTCACGTGTCGCTCTCTCCAGTTTATAGAGCAGCGCGAGTGTTTTCTTCTCGGAAAAATGCGCGTGCAGCTCCTTCACCACCTGGTTGTAATTCGTTCCCACGGCACGGAATTGGGCGTGGAAAGCGGTCAGCTTCGCCACGTATTCGAGCGTTCCCCGGTCGGTCTTTACCACCCGGAACGCCTCGTTGAACACTCTCGCTTTGATAAAAGCGGCTTTGGACAATAGCCCGGACTGCTCGTAAAGGTCGAGGAAACGGGCATGTTCCACGGCTGAAAAGTTTACCGAAAAGCGGTAAACGGCCGGGTCGTTTTTCGCGGGTCGTCCCCCTTTGCCCCCTCGGGGCTTTCTGTTCTTTTCCATCGCATCGAAATTTTAAGGAGAGGCCAGGGCCCCACCGGTTCCTGAAAATTCCGATCCCTTCGCGGCTTGCCGCCCTTCTGAAAAGCACCGACTCCGGAGGTGCTTTCTCCCCCTTGCGGGCAAGCTGTTTTCTGCTGCAAAACGAGAATCGTGCAGCAGAAAACACAGCTTGCTATTTGCCCTTTGCAAATACCTTCTGCCCGCTCGCGGACAGAACATTGAAAGAGCCGCCGTAAAACGGGGCAAGGACGGCTTCATTAGCGTCGGGATCGTTCACGAGGCAAAGATACCGACCTATTCAATCGCTTGTACCACAAGCGATTATGCCACTTGCGTCCACTTTGACGCCACACGCGGCCATAGCGGAAAAAGAGCATACAACCCGTGTTTTTAAGGGTTTACTTTGCACGTGAGAACGGATACGGGCAATGACACATCCTCCTGTCCGCACACGTGCGGACGGATGCAGAAAACACCGTGTGCAGAGGAAAAAGCGGGTCTTTGTCCGGATAAGCAAATGCGGTTGCGCATGAGTATAAAATCGGACACGCGCCCATGCACCGGCATACCGGCGTAACAGCCTGCCAGCGCACCAGCATATATGCGTGCCGGCATACCTGCATAAAATCTCATGCCGTCACTTGCCCGGATACGTGAAGAGATGAACGATTACCCGATTGTATAACTAAAAACGCATGGAACAATGAAAGAGAAAACGAAATTCGTGGCCTTCTCCACCCAAAAAGGCGGAGCGGGCAAAACCACCCTCACGGTGCTGGCAGCCTCTTACCTGCACTATGTAAAGGGTTTCAATGTCGCGGTCATCGACTGCGATTATCCCCAACACTCCATCGTGGAGATGCGGGAACGTGACCTGAAGCTTGCCCTCGAAGACGAACATTACAAGAGGTTAGCTTACGAACAATTCACCCGGCTTCAAAAGAAAGCCTATCCTGTCGTGGAAAGCAACACGAAAGAGGCGTTGGCCGATGCCGACTACCTCCTGCCGCAAGGTGATTTCGATTATGTGTTCTTCGACCTTCCCGGTACGATCAATAACGAGGATCTGATTCATTCCCTGGCCGGAATGGATTATCTCGTCGCCCCGATCAGTGCCGACCGGGTTGTCATGGAAAGCACCCTGAATTACGCAGTTGTGGTAAAGGAGCATATAATGGGCCGCGAGAAGTCCCGGATGAAAGGGCTGTATATGCTATGGAACATGGTGGACGGACGTGAAAAGACAGAATTATATCAGGTTTACGAGGCGGTAATGAAAGAGTTGGAGCTTCCTGTTCTGAAGACCTTCCTGCCTGACACCAAGCGTTTTCGTCGTGAGCAGAACGCCAGCCGTCGCTCTGTCTTCCGCTCCACGCTCTTCCCGGCAGACCGTTCTTTGATCCGGGGCAGCAACCTGGATAAACTCGTGGATGAATTGATCGAACTGTTAAAGTAGAATCTTATGAGCGGAAAAGAACATGACGACGGTTTGGACGCTTCCTTCATCATCAGCCAGGCCAAAAGCCGAAACCGGCCACTACATCCTTACACGCCGGAAAAAGAGGAGGAGGCATCGGCTCTATCGGAACCGTCCGGCGAGGCCGCCTCCTCGTCGGCTACGAAAGAGGAGGGACGCCGCCGAAGAGGGAAAGGCCAGGATTACGAGCGTCTTTTTATCCGGAACGCCCCCTCCAATACCCGAAGCGGCAAAACGGTGTATATCCGCAAGGAGTTTCACGAGCGTATAACCCGGATAGTGCAGGTTATCGGTAAGAACGAACTCTCGCTGTATAGCTACCTGGACAATGTGCTGGAGCAGCATTTCGCGACCTATCAGGAGGAAATTTCGGAACTCTACAAGAAACGGAACTCCGATATTTTTTAGTTATGAACCCAATATTTTTACAATCCATTAAAAACAATCCATCATGTCAGACAAAGCAATTATTTTATCTGTTATCCTGGCGGCCGTCCTTTGCGTCGCCGTACCCTTCATCTTCCGCGTGTGCCGCTACCGGCGCAGGATGAAAACCCTTATCGTCCCCGACGGCCCTTCGGGGGAGGTCGCCGTGGGGACTGTCCCCACCCCCGAGGCCGAGTACCTGGCCCGTTACATCTGCCTGCTGCGGCTGCCTTTCGCCGGTAACAAGCACGTGAAGATACGTCCGTCGTACCACGAGCGTATCCGCGAGATCACCCGTGTCATCGGTCGTGGCGACGTGACGATCACGGCCTACGTGGACAAGGTTCTCAAGGCGCACCTGGACGATAACCGGGAAACCATCGAGCGGCTTTTCGAGGAGCGTGAGGCCGTGGCCTCCCTGCAACCCAAAGCGGAGGAGCGATGAACGGGGCGTTGTGGCTGCTGCCCCTCTTTGCCGTGGGGTATGCCTTGTGGGCGTTTTTCCGCCTGCGGCGGATGGAACGTAACGAACCGGCAGACGGGATCGTTGCCGAAGACACGCCCTGCCGGCAGGAGATCATCGGCAGGAGCCGCTTTGTCCTCGACCCGCGCCACTCCCGGCCACAAGCTGCCGTAGAATCTGAAACTGAAAAAGTTACGGAAAAAGCCGATATATTTGTGCCCACGAATGTACCCGAACACCCCCGGCAGATTCCGCCGGAAGACCTGGATGAAGTGTTCGGTGTCGCTCCCGAGGGGGAGCCTAACGAACCTCTGGAAATCGACTTTCCGCTGTACGATGAATCTTTCCCGGATGCGGACGCGAAGGAGCCGGATTATGACGAGGATGAAGACGACACCGAAGAGCTGCCCCTTTTGGGCCGCTCGCTTGCCCAGGGGGTTAGTTTTGAACAGATGGGCGAAGCCTACCGCCACGTGGTACACGATCCACCTTCAACAGACGAGCAAAGGGAGGAAACGGGACGTGTCCTCCTGGGCCTGAAACAGACCGACATGTTCGAGGTCATCGTTTCGGGCCGCCCCGACGGGAACGACAGGGTAAAATCCCTGATCGACACCTACCTCTCGGCCTTTCACCGGCGTATGTCCGAGAGGTCTGCGGAAAGCCCATCTCCGCAGGGTTCGGTTCCCACGGGTTTCGACGTCCGTGAGTTTGTTTAACCCCATAATGACATCACGATGAAAGAAAAAGACTACGGGTAGCGCGTGAGGCTATCCTCGAACCACTGAAAAAATCCGAATCAAGAAGTTTAACCCGGTGCGGGGCCTATCCATCCCCGCGCCACAATTCAAACATTATCGAGTTATGAGAAAGAACAAGATTCTTCTTCCGGCGGCATTTCTCTTTGCCGCCATCTCCTCCGCCTTCGCGCAGGGCAACGGCATCGCCGGCATTACGGAGGCTACCAACATGGTAACCAGCTACTTCGATCCCGGAACGAAGCTCATCTACGCGATTGGGGCTGTGGTCGGCCTTATCGGGGGGATCAAGGTCTATAACAAGTTTTCGAGCGGCGACCCCGACACGTCGAAGACCGCCGCGAGCTGGTTCGGCGCGTGTATTTTCCTGATTGTCGCCGCGACGATCCTACGCTCTTTCTTCTTGTAGTCCAACCTGTCATGCAAATAATTATGGAATATGGAATCAACAAGGGAATCGGCAAGAGCGTGGAGTTCCGGGGCGCGCACGTAATGGTTCTTTGGCAAATGCGTCGATAGCAAGACGTTAGGCAAGTGTTCGATAGCCTATCATCGATCGGCTTATCCGAAAGGGAAACCGGACGGGGAGTATAGCCTGCCGATAAACTGATAAGTCATACAGTTACCAAGTATGCGACTGAATCAGGAGATGAAAGATAGATACGAGGATAAAGTCTGGATTGATTGAACGATAGTCCAAGTGGCACAACTCGAAACTGTGGCGGAAGGTAACTACAGACGCCATACTGTAACACACTCGATTCGACCTTGGAGGGTTGGGTGCAGAACAGGTTACAGCACAACTGCGATAAGCAGAAACGGATGAAAGTCGTATCCGACAATCTATCAAAGCTATGTTGCCGAAGAATTAAACGTGGATTGCCTAACCCGGAATGCCGAAAGGCTATTAGGTTTCAGACCTATGAAAATCCGGTATGGCAACGGAGCCACCGTAGTAGTCCGAGCGAGGGAAAGCCTCGTACATGGCGAAGGGTGGCAGCTAACATTTTTAATACAAATTAACGGATAATGTGTGAGACATTATGAGAAATCCAGAGAGAGTATTAAACAGTCTGTCAGAGCACAGCAAAGTTTCGAGCTACAAGTTTGAACGGCTCTACAGGGTTCTATTCAATTCGGAGATGTTTCTCCTCGCCTACCATAATATACAAGGTAGGCAGGGAAATATGACGGAAGGTTCCGACGGTAAAACTATCGACGGAATGAGCCTGAAACGGATTGAAAATTTGATTGATGCGCTCAAAGATGAGTCGTACCAACCAAAACCGGCAAGAAGGACGTACATCCCGAAGAAAAACGGGAACATGCGACCTCTCGGCATACCGTCTATCGACGACAAATTAGTGCAGGAGGTATTGCGAATGCTGTTGGAAGCAATTTATGAAGGTAGTTTTGAGAACACCTCGCACGGCTTCCGACCCAAACGCAGCTGCCACACCGCACTGATACAGGTGCAGAAGAATTTTACTGCGGCCAAGTGGTTTATCGAGGGCGACATTGAGGGATTCTTCGATAACATCAACCATGATGTACTTATCGGAATCTTGAAAGAACGTATCGCAGACGACCGCTTTATCCGGCTAATGTGGAAATTTTTGAAAGCTGGCTACATCGAAGATTGGACATTTCATAGAACATACAGCGGAACACCGCAAGGTGGCATCATTAGCCCGATACTGGCTAATATCTATCTCGACAAGCTGGATAAGTACATGAAAGAGTATGCCTGTCAATTCGATAGAGGCGACAGACGGGCAATGAACCTTGAGTACAAACGGTATTCCAGGAAAATTTGGTGGCTCGGCACAAAGCTGAAACAAACCGAGGATAAAGATACTCGGAAGGAACTGATTGACGCGATTAAGCAACATCAGAAAAACAGGATGCACTTACCCTCTGTCGATGAAATGGACGAGGGATATAGACGGATTAAGTATGTGAGGTATGCCGATGATTTTATTATCGGAGTGATTGGCAGTAAATCGGACTGTGAGGCCATCAAAGAGGATATTAAGAATTTCCTCGGCGAGAAACTGAAATTGACGCTCTCCAAAGAAAAGACCTTAATCACGCACGGCAATAGAAAGGCAAAATTCCTCGGCTATGAAATCTATGTCCGACCATTCACGGATAAGACGTTAAGAGGCGAGAAATCGGGAGTACTTATTAAGGCTTACGGCAAAAAGGTAGTGTTGGAAGTGCCAATGTCCACAATGCGGGATAAACTTCTCTACTACGAGGCGATGGAAATTCATCAATTCGAGGGTAAAGCGAAATGGAAACCCACAAGCCGGACAAAGTTGCTACATCTGGACGACCTCGAAATACTGGATGCCTATAACAGAGAAATCCGAGGTTTTGCAAACTATTTTTCTATCGCAAATAACAGTTCACACCTGAATTCTTTCAAGTACATCATGCAATACAGTCTGTATAAGACTTTTGCACGAAAGTACAGTACGACAGCCCGAAAGATTATCGCAAAGTATCGACATCACAAAGATTTTGCGGTTTTCTATGAGGACAAGAAAGGAGGAAAGAAGATGCGGGTATTCTTCAACGGGAGCTTTAAGCGTAAAACAACCGCGATGGACGCGAGTTGTGATTATGTAGCCAACACGATTTTCAATACCACTGTATCAAGCCTTATACAAAGGTTAAAAGCGGGTAAGTGTGAATTGTGTGGCGCAACGGAAAACATTGAAATACACCACGTCAAAAGACTCAAAGACTTAAAAGGCAAAGAGCCATGGAAAATCCAAATGATTGGACGTCAGAGAAAGACGTTAGCTGTATGTATTCCCTGTCACAACAAGATACATCACGGGATAATAGACTGAATATGTTAGTGGAGAGCCGTGTGCGCCGAGAGGTGCAAGCACGGTTCGGAGGCGAGTTCTTGGAAACCTACCGTAGAAATACGGCAAGGCACCGGGTTCTTAGCCTACGCCTGAAGGCGCAGTACCTCTTCATCTTCGCGGGCGGCCTGCTGGCCGTCTTCGTGGTGTTCGTCATCCTCTACATGGCAGGGGTCGATCAGTGGGTATGTATCGCTTTCGGCGTTGCGGCGGCTTCGGTGCTGGTCTGGCTTACCTTCCGCCTGAACGCCCGTTACGGGGAACACGGGCTGATGAAGCTGCTCGCCGCGCGCCGGCATCCCCGCTACCTGCTCAACCGCAAGTCCCTGCGCCGGTTGCTGAAAAGAAAGGGGGGCCGCGTATGAGAAACATCTTGAAAGCCACCACGCTGGAAAGCAAGTTCCCGCTCCTGGCCGTGGAAGGCGGTTGTATCATCAGCAAGGACGCGGACATAACGGTCGCCTATCGGGTCGAACTCCCGGAGCTGTTCACCGTCACGTCCGCCGAGTACGAGGCGATCCACGCCGCCTGGTGCAAGGCCCTGAAGGTCTTGCCCGAATACAGCGTGGTACACAAGCAGGACTGGTTCATCCGCGAGCGTTACCGCCCGGCCACGGGCGAGGGGGACATGAGTTTCCTCTCCCGCAGTTACGAGCGGCATTTCAACGAGCGTCCGTTCCTGACCCACGCCTGCTTCCTCTACCTGACGAAAACGACGAGGGAGCGTATGCACATGCGTTCAGACTTCTCGACCCTCTGCCGGGGCAACATCATTCCCAAAGAGGTAAACCGGGAATCGGCGACAAAATTCCTGGAGGCGGCGGAACAGTTCGAGCGTATTCTGAACGATTCGGGTTTCCTGACCCTTGTCCGCCTCACGGGGGACGAGATCACGGGTACGGCGGATTGTCCGGGCCTGCTGGAACGGTATTTTTCCCTCTCGCTCTCGGAGACGACTTCTCTTCAGGACATCGAGCTGGGGGCCGAGGTTCTGCGCGTGGGTAACAAACGGGTGTGTCTGCACACGCTCTCGGACACGGAAGACCTGCCGGGGCGCGTGGGTACGGACACCCGTTACGAGCGTCTTTCCACCGACCGTTCGGACTGCCTGCTGTCGTTCGCGGCCCCCGTGGGGCTTCTGCTTTCCTGCGACCACCTTTACAACCAGTACGTGTTCCTGGAAGACAGCGACGAAAACCTGCGTATGTTCGAGAAACGTGCGCGTAACATGCAGTCCCTTTCCCGCTACTCCCGCGGGAACCAGATAAACAAGGAGTGGGTGCGATACGTCGCTGTGTAAGTAATTGTTAAACTTAGATTTAACCCGTTGTTTCGTCAACGGTAGCCTATGGACAGATGCACCAATAGTAATATACTGTATCAAAGCTGTCCAGACAAGGTAGCCCTTCCGAAAGGAGCAGTCAGAACCGTGAGGGAAAGACAATGGCTGTTAGTATCATACAGTCAGGGAGCTTGGCTTGGGTGGTATGGTTAGCGTAAGCGAACTGTCGTCTAAACGTCGTAAGGTTGAAGAAGCCAAAGATACTGATAGGCTTCAGCCCAAAAGGGAAGCAGTCGGTTATTCCTCTCCATTCTGGGAATACACGAACAGAGTACTGCCGGTGTAATAGACAGAACCTAACCCACTTATAAGTTACTTGCACGGAACGTAGTAAGCCCGTATTTCTCCTGCCAATGACAGGTAAGCAGACCGTAAGGAATGCCGAATGGAGTGCGGGTATAGGATTGCAGAAAAAGCGAATGCCACCCTGTAATGGGGTGAATAGGGATTGAAACATCATCCCGCTGCGAAAGCAGGCTGACTTCTGCGGTAGGTGATTCTTTACAAGAAACTTTTAGAACTTTTAAAAGGAGAAAAGCAAATGAACGAAATTAAAAAATCGTGTGCATCGACTGACCAAACGCAGAGCAAATGGGACAGTATAAATTGGCTCAAATGCGAAGCTGCGGTTCAAAAGCTACAAGCGCGTATTGTAAAGGCTCAAAAAGAGGGTCGCCACAACAAGGTCAAAGCCTTGCAGTGGACACTGACCCACTCGTTTTACGCTAAAGCATTAGCGGTAAGACGTGTAACTTCCAATAATGGGAGTAAAACGGCTGGCGTCGATATGGTAACATGGAAAACGCCAGATGCTAAAGTGTGTGCAATAACCGAACTGAAAAGGAGAGGTTATACACCCCAACCTCTGAGACGAGTACATATCAGAAAGAGTAACGGGAAATTAAGACCATTGGGTATACCAACTATGAAAGACCGGGCTATGCAGGCATTGTATCTGATGGCACTGGCTCCCGTAGCTGAAACAACGGCTGATGCCAATTCTTATGGTTTCAGAAAAGAAAGGAGCACGGCAGATGCCGTTCAACAATGCTTCAATGACCTGGCAAGGACGACATCCCCACAATGGATCTTAGAAGGTGATATCAAAGGTTGTTTCGACCATATCAGTCATGAATGGTTGCTTGACAATATCCCTATGGATAAAGTTTTGCTCCGTAAATGGTTGAAAAGTGGATTTATTTTCAACAAGCAACTTTTTCCGACAGAGGAGGGAACTCCTCAAGGCGGCATCATCTCCCCAACTCTTGCAAATATGACTTTGGACGGACTGGAAAAACTGCTTGCCGATAGCTTTCCGATAAACCGCTCGAAGAAAAATTACTATACTCCTATGATAAATCTTGTTCGCTACGCGGATGATTTTATTATCACAGGAGAGAGTAAGGAGTTGTTGGAGAACCATGTTAAACCATTAGTCATTGAGTTTCTTCAAGCAAGAGGGCTTACCTTATCAGAAGAAAAGACTAAGATAACTCATATAGAAGAAGGGTTTGATTTTCTTGGGTTCAATATCAGAAAATATAAAGGCAAGTTTATCACAAAACCATCCAAGAAGAGTCGAAAGAGATTTTTAGATAAGGTTCGTGAAATAGTGGACAAGAACAAGTCTTCTAAGCAACAATCTTTGATACGATTGCTAAACCCAGTCATTAGAGGATGGGCGAACTACTACAAGGGGTGTTCTGCATCGGAAACTTTCCGTAAAACAGATGCACAAATTTTCAACAAACTATGGCGATGGTCTCGCAGAAGACATCCCAAAAAAGGTAAACGATGGATTGCCAACAAGTATTATCACACTGTAAGAGGTAGAAGCTGGACTTTTGCCGTACCGCTTGAAAACAGGAAAGTGGATAAATACCACACTCTTGTGAGATTGTCGGATACGAAAATAAAGCGACATATCAAAATCCGCAGTGAGGCCAACCCGTATGATGCCGATTGGAAAGATTTCTTCGATCAATACAAGACCCGAAGAATGCTTGCACACTTAGACGGCAAGCAATATATCTATCGCCTGTGGAATCAGCAAATGCAATGTTGCCCTGTGTGTGGCAAGCACATCACACGGGAAACTCCCTGGAAAATTACTGAAATGACAGGGAGCAGTAGAAAGGCGAAAGTCCTAATACATGACCATTGCAGCCGAATTACTAACAGAAATAAATGGAAGTTACTATGAGCCGGCTTTTAGTTACAAATAAAAGTTTTGAATTGCTTGAGCCGTATGAGGGGAAACTCTCACGTACGGTTCTTAGAGGGGAAAGCTCCCGTAAGGGGGCTGACCTACTCGACATCGACCAGTATCTCAACGAGGCGCACTCGTTCGGTCTTCAATCCGTCCGGGCCCATTTCAACGTGCTGGCCTGGTCGGACGACGTGCAGGAGCTCCGGCATATCCGCAACGATGTGGGCAGCCAGCTCGCTCTGATGGAGTGCCGCCCGCGCCACAACACCGTGGACGCCGCCACGCTCTACTGGGCGGGTATGCCGGGCAACGCGGGGGATTTCCCCGCCGAGGAATCGTTCTACACGTTCATCGAGCCCGCGGTCTGTTTCTTCACGGAGGAAACCAACTATAAATCCTCGTCCAGCCCTTTCGGCATCAAGCTGTGCGACCGCGTAAGCGGCAGGCCCCTGCACCTGGACATCTCGGACGAACCGATGAAAAAAGGGATCATTACGAATAGGAATAAATTCGTGTTAGGCGGCTCGGGGTCAGGCAAGTCATTCTTTATGAATCATTTAGTCCGCCAATACTGGGAGCAGGGCACGCATGTCGTGCTGGTGGATACCGGTAACAGCTACCAGGGCCTTTGCGAGCTGATCCGGCGTAAGACCAAAGGTGAGGACGGCGTGTATTTTACCTATACCGAGGAACATCCCATCAGTTTCAATCCGTTCTACACCGACGACTACTATTTCGACGTGGAGAAGAAGGACAGCATCAAGACGCTGCTGCTGACACTCTGGAAAACCGAGGACGACAAGATCACGAAGACCGAGAGCGGCGAGCTGGGCAGTGCCGTGAACGCCTATATCGAGCGTATCCGCGCCGACCGGAATATCGTGCCGTGTTTTGACAGTTTCTACGAGTACCTGCGGGACGACTACCGCCGCGAGCTGGAGGAGCGGGAGATCCGGGTCAGCCGCGAGGATTTCAACATCGACAACATGCTCATCACCCTGCGGCAGTATTATAAGGGCGGACGCTACGACTTCCTTCTGAACTCCCGGGCCAACATCGACCTGCTCTCGAAGCGCTTCGTGGTCTTCGAGGTGGATTCCATCAAGGAAAACAAGGAGCTTTTTCCCGTGGTCACCATTATCATCATGGAGGCTTTCATAAACAAGATGAGACGGCTCAAGGGGGTACGCAAACAGCTCATCGTCGAGGAGGCCTGGAAGGCGCTCTCTACGGCCAATATGGCTGAATATCTGCGTTATATGTATAAAACCGTCCGCAAATACTACGGTGAGGCCATCGTTGTGACGCAGGAGGTCGAGGACATCATTTCCAGCCCGGTGGTCAAGGAGGCGATCATCAACAACTCGGACTGCAAGATCCTGCTCGACCAGCGCAAGTTCATGAACCGTTTCGACGCGATTCAGTCCTTGTTGGGGCTGACCGACAAGGAGAAGGCGCAGATTCTCTCGATCAACCAGTCCAACGACCCTTCCCGTAAATACAAGGAGGTCTGGATCGGTCTGGGCGGCGTTCAGTCGGCGGTCTATGCCACGGAGGTCAGCGTCCCGGAGTACCTGGCCTACACGACCGAGGAAACGGAGAAAGTGGAGGTACAGCGGCTTGCCGGCGAGCTGGGCGGTGATATGGAACTGGCGATCAGGCAGCTCGCCGAGGGCAAACGTTAAAGGGAGGGCAGGCCATGTATCGCAAGTGTATCGGATCAGACCCCACGGCGGCGCGTTTGGACTTCGCGCTGTACGAGGTGGCGGGCGAGTGGGAAAGCCGCTCGGGTTCTCCCCGGGTTCGCATCTACCGCAACCCGGGACGCCGGGGCGGCGGTTTTTACGTGGAGGTGTCCTACAAGGACGGGACACGCTTCTCCCGTCCCGTAAGGAAGTATTGGGGAGGTATCCGTTACTTCGACCTCTACGGGTATGTCGCCCTGGCCTACGATGCGGGGCGCGAGGTGCTCCAGCTCTCCGCCTACGGGGATTATTACCGGGCGTCGGAATGACCGCCCAAGTATTCACGAATTAAATAATGAAAAGGATGAAACGATTGATTTTAACGCTGTTCGTGGGGCTTCTTTGCTTCACGTACCAGGCAAAAGCGCAGTGGACGGTCATCGACCCGTCGAACCTCGTTCAGAACATCAAGAGCGCGGTTCAAAGCTCGACCACGGCGACCAACATGGTCAAGTCGCTGCAAGAGAGTATCAAGATTTATAACCAGAGCAAGGCTTACTACGACGCCCTCAAATCGGTGCATAACATCATCAAGGATGCCCGGAAGGTGAAGCTGACGCTCGAAATGGTCAGCGAGATCACGGAAATCTACACCTCGGGATTCAACCGTATGGTTTCAGACCCGAACTTCACGGTGGACGAGCTGGCGGCGATCTCGGCGGGTTACGCCCGGTTGCTGGAGGAGGGCGGTGCGCTGGTGGCGGAACTCAAGACGGTCATAACCGGCGGCAACGGCCTCTCGCTCTCGGACAAGGAGCGGATGGACGTGGTGGATCAGGTTTACACGAAGATGCTGGAGTACCGCAACCTCACGCGCTATTACACGCGCAAGACCATCTCCGTGTCCTTCATCCGCAGCCGCGAAAAGGGCGACGCGCACCGGGTGCTGGCACTTTACGGGAACCCGAACGACAGATATTGGTAACCTGAAAACGGAGGCAGTCATGGATTTCGACAATTTACACCAGGTTCTCCGGAACCTGTATCAGGAGATGATGCCGCTATGCGGCGACATGATCGGGGTGGCGAAAGGTATCGCCGGCCTGGGTGCGCTCTTTTACGTGGCTTACCGGGTATGGAAGGCACTGGCCAATGCGGAGCCTATCGACGTGTTCCCGCTCCTGCGGCCTTTCGCCATCGGCTTGTGCGTGATGTTCTTTCCCACCGTGGTTCTGGGGACGATCAACGCCGTGATGTCGCCCGTGGTGCAGGGCACGCACGCCATACTGGAGGGGCAGACATTGGATTTGCAGGCATACCAGCAACAGAAGGACGATTTGGAAGCCGAGGCCCGCAGGCGCGAGGGCAAGGCTTGGTTAGTGGACGACGAGGTGTATGAACAACGGCTTGCGGATATGGGTATCACAGATTTGGGCGAGATTATCAGCATGTGGGCCGAACGCACGTGGTACGACATCAAGGCCGGTTTCCGGCAGCTTGTCCGGGACTTTTTCGAGTTGTTGTTCAACGCCGCGGAGCTTACCATCGACACGCTGCGGACATTCTTTTTAGTCGTGCTGTCGATTCTGGGGCCCTTGTCGTTCGCCCTCTCCATTTACGACGGCTTCCACTCGACGCTCGCGAGTTGGATTTCCCGCTATATCAGCGTGTACCTTTGGCTTCCCATCGCCGACCTGTTCTCCGCGGTGCTGGCCAAGATCCAGACGTTGATGCTCCAGGCGGACGTTCTGGCCCTGCAAGACCCCAACTACATTCCCGACAGCGGCAGCGGTGTCTATATTATCTTTTTGATTATAGGTATCATAGGCTATTTCACGATCCCCACCGTTGCCGAGTGGGTGATCCAGTCGGGCGGAGCCGGCGGGGCTATGGGCGGTATCAACAAGGCCGGGGCATTCGCCACGGGTGTCGCGGGCGGTATCGCCGGCAACATGATCGGCCGCACGTTCGGGCGTCGCGGCGGTGGCGGTTCCTCCTCCGGTAACGGCGGCGGTGGCCCGGCTTCGGGCAGTGCCCCCAACGGGCGCAACCTGGCAACACAAGGTAACAATAATCATTCATAACAATTTGGACAATGGAATTCAAGTCATTAAAAAACATCGAAACAAGTTTCAGGCAGATTCGGCTTTTCGGTATCGTGTTCCTCTGCCTGTGCGCGCTGGTATCCGTGTTCAGCGTGGTCGCGAGCTTCCGTTTCGCCGAAAAGCAGCGCGAGAAGATCTACGTCCTGGACGGGGGCAAGTCGCTGATGCTGGCGCTCTCGCAGGATTTGAGCCAGAACCGCCCCGTGGAGGCGCGCGAACATATCCGGCGTTTTCACGAGTTGTTCTTTACCCTCTCGCCCGACCGTGCGGCCATCGAGAGCAACATCAACCGCGCGCTGTTTCTGGTCGATAAGAGCGCCTTCGCCTATTACCAGGACATGCAGGAGAAAGGTTACTACAACCGTGTGGTGTCGGGGAACATCAGCCAGCGTATCGAGGTGGACTCCGTGGTGTGCGACTTCAACGCCTATCCCTACCGGGCCATGACCTATGCCCGGCAAATGATTGTCCGCGAGAGCAACATCACCGAGCGTTCGCTGGTCACGCGTTGCGAGCTGATCAACTCGGGGCGTTCGGACAATAACCCGCAGGGTTTCATCATGGAGAAATTCGAGATTCTGGAGAACCGCGATTTACGTACATTAAAAAGATAAGGCTATGGCAAAGAAGAGAATAAAGGCTTTCGGGGAGTGGGTCGAAGACCACCTGCGCCGCGCTTGCGGGGCGCTCTCGCCCGATAAGCGGATTATCGTGATCCTCACGCTGCTCTTGTTCTTTTCCGTCTTGTCGCTCTACTTTACCGTGTCTTCCATCTACCGCTTCGGCAAGGGAGCCGGGGAACGGATGCAGATACGGCATATCGAGCGGCTGGAGCTGGAATTAAGACAACGGCAGGAGGCCGACAGTGTAAAACATCTAAAAGATTTCAATTATGACGACGAACGAAAAACAGAATAAACGGCCGGAGGCGGGGAAAAAGGAACTCACGCCCCGGCAGATACAGATGCGGAAGAAGATGGTGGTCTTCCCGCTCTTTTTCCTGGCCTTTGCCGGGTGCATGTGGCTGATCTTCTCCCCCGGCGAAAAAGAACGGGAGGAGCCTTCGGCGGGTTTCAACACGGAGCTGCCGACCCCGGAATCGAAGGGTATCCTCTCGGACAAGCGTGATGCCTACGTGCAGGAGGAGATGCGGCGCAGGGAGCGGGAAAAGATGCGCTCCTTGCAGGATTTCGCGTTCGGAATGGAGGACGAGGAGGAAGAGCCCGTCATGCCCGCTGCCGTGCCGGATAAGTCTTCCGGCCCTGCCGGCGGTTCGTCGGGAGCTTTCCGGACTTCCCGTGCCGCCTATGCCGACATCAACCGCCAGTTAGGCAGTTTCTACGAGGAGACCGCCGGTGAAACGGGGGAAGAGCGCGAGATGCAGGCCCGCATCGAGGAACTGGAACGCCGCCTGGAAGAACAGCAGGCGCAGAAAACGGCCCAGGAGGAGCAGGTGGCGCTGCTGGAGAAGTCCTACGAGATCGCCGCCCGCTACATGAACGGCGGTCAGGCCCCTGAAGCCCCGCGTCAGAAAGCCTCCGTTTCCGGCAAGGCTTCCGTGCAGCCCGTGCGCCAGGTGCGCCGTAACATCGTGTCGCTGCTTGCCGCCCCGCTGCCCGATTCGGTCTTCGCCCGTGAGTTCGTCAAGCCCCGGAACTGGGGTTTCAACACGGTGGGGAGCGACCTTCGCGAGCCCGAGCGCAACAGTATCCGTGCCGCCGTGCAGCAAACCGTGACGCTCACCGATGGCGGGGAGGTTACTTTCCGGCTGCTGGAACCGATGATGGCGGGAGATCTGCTCATCCCCTCGGGTACGCCCGTAACGGGGGCGGCGAGGATCAACGGCGAACGGCTGACGGTCAAGGTCAGCGCTGTCCAGCACGGCGGGGCGGTCGTTCCGGTCGATCTGTCGGTCTATGACACGAACGGCAACGAGGGTATTCCCGTGCCGGGGTCGGAAGAACTCAATGCCGTGAAGGAGATCGCCGCCAATATGGGCGCGGGCATGGGCAGCAGTATCACGATCACGGACGATGCCGGTTCGCAACTGCTCTCCGACCTGGGGCGCAGCGCCATCCAGGGCGTGTCGCAATACGTGAGCAAGAAGATGCGCTCGGTCAAGGTCACGCTCAAGGCCGGTTACAGCGTCCTGCTGCTCCCGCCCCTTCAATAAGGGTACAAACAACGTACTTCCGTACACCACTGAAAAAATCCATTTTTATCAACAATCAAAAATTTATCGAGTATGAAAAAGATTCTTCTGGCACTCGCTTTTATCGGGTGCATGTTCGCTGCCCACGCGCAGGAAAAGCCCTCCACGGGCGATTTGTACGACGGTCTTACCCGTCCGCTGACCTTCAACCGGGTTATCCCGCCCTACGCGCTGGAGGTGACGTTCAGCAAGACCGTTCATGTGATTTTCCCCTCGGCCATCCGTTACGTCGATCTGGGGTCTTCGGATCTTCTGGCGGCGAAAGCCGACGGCACGGAAAACGTGCTGCGTGTAAAGGCGGCCCTGCGTGATTTCTCGCGCGAGAGCAACCTTTCGGTCATTACCGAGGACGGGGCCTATTATAGCTTCAATGTCAAGTATGCCGACGAGCCGGTGAAACTGTCGGTCGAGATGGCGGACTTCCTGCATGACGGGGAGGCGGTAAACCGCCCCAATAACGCGCTGGACATCTATTTGCAGGAGTTGGGATGCGAATCTCCACTGCTGGTCAAACTGATCATGCAGTCCATTTACAAGAATGACCGCCGCGAGATCAAGCATATCGGTTGCAAGCGTTTCGGGGTACAATACCTCCTCAAAGGTATCTACGTGCATAACGACCTGCTTTATTTCCACCTCCAACTGAAGAACTCCTCCAACGTGCCTTTCAACGTGGACTACCTGACGTTCAAGATTACGGACAAGAAGGTGGCCAAACGCACGGCCATCCAGGAGCAGGTCGTATGGCCCGTGCGGGCGTACAACAACGTGCAGGTCATCGGCGGCAAGCGTACCGAGCGCATGGTCTTCACGCTCCCGAAGTTCACGCTGGCCGACGACAAGCAGCTGGTCGTGGAACTGCACGAGCAGCAGGGCGGGCGACACCAGACTTTCACGGTGGAGAATGCCGACCTGGTGCGCGCACGTGTTATCAACGAGTTAAAGGTAAAGTGATATGAAACGGGCGATATTCATTCTCACGCTGGGGTTATGCCTCCTCCTTTCGGACGGGGCGCACGCCCAGCGTGCCCTGCCCGCCATGCGCGGGCTGGAAATACGGGGAGGCATGGCCGACGGCTTCTATACCCGGGACAGCCGCAGCGAAACGGGCTACTGGTTCGGGCTGGCCATGAGCCGTTACGCGAAGAATGCCGACAAGTGGGTGTTCGGCGCGGAGTTCCTGAACCGTTATTACCCCTACAAGTCGGAACGTATCCCGGTGGCGCAGTTCACGGCCGAGGGAGGTTACTATTACAAGTTCCTCGCTGACCCGTCCAGGACTTTTTTCTTCTACCTCGGCGGCTCGGCGCTGGCCGGTTACGAGAGCGTGAACCGGGGCGAGAGGCGGCTCTATGACGGCTCTACGCTCCGCCACCGCGACCGTTTCCTCTATGGCGGGGCCGTCACGCTGGAGGTCGATGCGTACCTGACCGACAGGATTATCCTCTCGCTGACGGGGCGTGAGCGTATCCTATGGGGCACTACAACGGGACATTTCCACGCGCAGTTCGGCCTGGGCGTGAAATTCATAATCCATTAAACTTGCAAGCGACATGAAAAAGATGAAAAAGATATTGGCCCTGGCGGTCTGGATCGCCGCCCTGGGTCTTTTATGCGCATCCTGCGACAACGGGCTGGATATACAGCAGGCGTACACGTTCTCTCTGGAAACGATGCCCGTTCAGAAGCGAATCTCCGTTGGTGAAACCGCTGAAATCCGCTGCACGCTCGTGCGGGAGGGGAGATATGACGGCGCGCGTTACACGATCCGCTATTTCCAGCCCGACGGGCGCGGTGAGTTGAGGATGGACGACGGTACGGTGTTCCTGCCCAACGACCGCTATCCGCTCGACCGTGAGGTGTTCCGCCTCTATTACACATCGCGCAGCGATGACCAGCAGACCATCGACGTCTATGTCGAGGACAACACGGGTCAGGTCGTGAAGACCTCCTTCACGTTCCAGAGCGAGAACGGGACGGAGGAAACGGAACGATAACGGAATATGTCTAACCAAGAGAAGCGCCCGTCACCCGGGCGCTTTCCATAAATACTGAAAACCATGACAGAGCAAGAGAGAATAGATATAGCCTATCTCGATACGGGGGTGTACGAGAACCCGTGGCGCGAGAACCTTTTCGAGACGCTGCCCGAGGATCGGAAAACGGCGGAAGTCTGCCGTTTCGCCATCAAGAAATCGGCTTTCAACATCGAGTTCGTTCCCGAAGCGATGAAAACGCCGGAACTTTGTCTTGCCGCGGCCGGCCACCGGGGCGAAACACTGAAATTCGTCCCTGACCGTCTGAAGACACCGAAAATGTGCCGTGCCGCCGTCGATAGCAACAGCTACGCGCTGTATTACGTTCCGGAGGGGTTGAAGACCCCCGAACTGTGCATGGCGGCCGTGAAGCGCAACGGTCTGGTGCTGGAGGCCGTCCCCGGGGAATTGAGGACGCCGCAAATATGCCGTGCGGCGTTGAAAGCGGTGGACAGTGCCGATTACAAGATACTCCCTTACATTCCGTATCCCGATATATGCCTGGAAGGGCTGAAAAAATTCGGGATGTCGTTCGTGGACAAGTTCGAGATTTTCGCCTCCATTGCCCCGGAGGTCATGACCGGGGAACTGGCCCTTCACGGCGTGGGGATGGACGCGTCCTGCCTTTCGCTCGTGCCGGTGGAACTGCGCACGGAGGCAGTCTGCCTGCGTGCCGTCAGCGGGGACGGCATCCTGCTCCATGAAGTGCCGGAGGAATTACGCACGGAACGGGTCTGCGAGGCCGCCGTGTCCTCGAACTACCTGGCACTGGAGTACGTTCCGAAACATCTGAAAACCGACCGTCTGTGCGGGATGGCGCTGGAGCGCGATCCCCTGGCCATCCGCTTTTTCAACCCCGAACAGCTCACGCCGGAGGTCTGCAACCGGGCGTTGGCCCGTACCGACGACCTGCGTGTCCTCCGCTATATCCCCTTCGAGGAGATACACCTGAAAGTGTTGGGGTTCTATTGCACGAATTACGATAAGACCTTCGATTTTTTGGAGAACATGAACCCCTGGTTCCTCACGCCGAGGGTGGCCCGGGAAATTTTCGCCCTGGAGCCGGAGCTGTTCTACAACCTTCCCGACCACGCCAAGAACGAGGAGATGTGCCGCCGGGCCGTCGGGCACGACGGGAGCTACCTGCAATATGTCCCCGAGAAGTGGAAAACGCCGGAGTTGTGCATGGAGGCCATACGGCGCAGTCCCTATGCCATCGCCCACCTGCCCGAGAGCATGAAAAGCCCGGATCTATACATGAGCCTGGTGCGGGAGAACCCGCAAAACCTGAAAGGCGTCCCCCGCGAAGCCCGGACGCCGGAGATGAGCCGGGAGGCTTTCGAGCGTACCTACGGGAAGGACAAAACCGATTTCTCGGTTATCAGCGCGTTGAGCGACCCCGCCCTGGTCTTGCAGGTGTTCCGCGAGCAGGACGACCCGCAGCAGATACACCGGTTGATGAGTGTCCTGCACCTGAACCGCCGGCTTGTAACGGAGGAGGTGGCGTTGGAGGCCGTTCGCAAGGATGCGGGGGTGCTGTACGACATTCCCCAGAGGGCCATCACGCCGCTCGTGGCCGATACGGCCGTGCGGGGCGACCCGAGGATGATCCAGTGGGTTCCGAGGGAGCTTCGCACGGCGGATCTGTGCCTCTATGCCGAGGCCGCCCATCCCGAGTTGCGGGTTTACGTTCCCGACGAAATAGCAAAGGGACGTAATATCTACTCGTTCCACCGTCAGGTGGACGCGAAATTGCGGCAGCCGCTCGAATACGAACAATACAAGACCCTCTACTCGGGCGGCGCGGTGCGTGTGAACAACGTGTGGACGTCGGTTGCGGGTGAGATTGACTGCTGCGAGGTGCGTTACGACCGTAAGACGGAGAAACTCAAACTGCGGATCGTCGAACCGCCCAGGGAGAAGAAGGCGCAGCCGAAGGTCGCGCCCCGCAAACCCGCCCGGGGGCCGAAATTGTAGGACGGCGGGTAGTTCTTTGGCAGGAAGGTTGTTAAAAATCGCACGTGTTGTCGCCGATACCCGAATGAAATCGTTATATTTGCAATCGAATCCTCCGGCGGCGTGCCGCCGGGCGATTTACATACGGAAGGAACACATTATGGTGGGGCATTGAAAACAGCCAAATTTTAATCCGCTCGCAAAATAATGGGTAGTTCTCTTCTTCATCGTCGTGTCTATATGCGTCAAGCGTATGCGATAGCGGCGTGGGGAGAAATTATCTATCGAGTGGATGGGTGCTTGGCTGTACCTCAATGCCGGTATTTAACGTATTCTCACGCCTTTTTCGTATGGTATTTGTCTGAACCTAAAGAAAAGCGATATGGAAACGAAATCGACAAATGAGGTAAAGGGTGATTACGACCGGGTATCGGCGAGTGAATGCCTGGGGTCGCTAATCGAGTTGCACGGGATTGTCATGGAAGACGATCTGTTCGTCATTCCCGATGCGGATGGCACGGCAGTATTATACAATGACGGGAAGATACGTTTTGACGAGATCGCCGACATCGAGGTCGGCTCGGTGTTTGTGGGCATCCTGCTCCGCAACGGCTATCTGTTCTACCTTTCCCGTACCGAACCGCTCAAGACGTGCATATACACGCATGGCGGGTGGGGTTCAATCTCTGAAATTTCTCCCCGTGGCATTGCCGGACATATCGGGCGTGAACTGCACGGGAAGCTGGGCGACCATACGGCGGTCGATTGACGGGAAACAAAAAAATCGGACGGTTATCGTCCGATTTTTTTCGCGTCGTATTTTCACGGCCGTTGCCTGCCGTGTTCCCGTTTCCGCCTTTGCAGGGCGAGCAGTTGCCGCAACATGTAGGCATGGTTTTCCCCCACGGTATGCCCCGAGGGCATCAGGTAGGGACTTGCGAGGCACTCCCGGCATTGGCGTACCGCCTCTTTTAAGTCGGTAACGGTTATTTCCGCTCCCGTGATGTCTTTAATCTTTGTTTCCATTCTTGTCCTGTTTTTTTGGTTCGTACCAACTGTCCCGGTAATTTTCTCCCACGAGCGAGAAAATTCCGCTCATGCCGCTTTCAGCGGCGAAATTTTTGGCTTCCCATATACCGGAAAACTCTCCCAGCAGCCGGTAGCCGATGAATAATTTGTACTTGCGCATGATTTTATCGTTTTTCCAGGTTGATAATCGGTGTGTTCTTTTGCAGCCATTCCTTCACGCTGTCCATGTTGTATTCGGATGTGATAACCGCCGTTCGGTCGTCGATTTCGGTGAAGCGCGTAGTTTCATACCCGTCGATCCACTGCTTCAGCGTGGCAACGCCCCACACCTGCGGGTCGTCGAACATGGTGTTGAGCCGCCCGATACCCTCGCCGAAGGTTACGAGCAGCGTTTCATAGGAGATTTCCTTGTTTACTTCATTCGTTTTCATATTCTCGCTTTTTACGGGCGGCTTTTGCCGCCCCGAAATTTTTTAATCAGACAAGTTCCACTCTAACCCTGCTCATGTTCGCCCAGAACACGCCGTTGCAGTAGTAGGCGTAGCCGTTATGCCAGTTGCTCCTGCGGCGTATCACGTCCTGCTCGGGTGGTCGTATCTCGATACTCGTGGTGTAGATGTTGTGTCCCACGGTAATGACGAGGTTGCACCTTCGCCATATCTCGGAATGGGTTTTGAACCCGTTTTTCCCCTCGACGAGCGCAAGGGCCGTCTTGACTGCTTCCCGAACTTCCCAATCCCACTCCCCGAAGGGTTTGAGCGGGCGTGCCATGTAGCTTTTATAGATGATTTTCATTGTTATATTTTTTTTTGTAGGGCGGCTTTCGCCGCCCCGATTTTATAATTCGACAATCCTTTCCACTCTGCCGTACAACATGGAGCGTATGCTCGTCTTGTCCACGCCCTTGTATTCCGTGTAATGCCCGTACTGCTTTACCACGAATGTTTTCAGTACATCGACAAAGTTGAAACGATACCCTAAAAGCGGAATGGAGTCCTTGAAATAGGTGTTATGGTTTACCTCACGGGTAATCCAGTCTTTCTCCTCACGGGTGAGCGTTCCCCCGTCATTGAGCCGTTTGCGTAATATGTACGCTTTTGAGCCTGCAAGGCTTTCGAGTGCGGGAACGTCCCACGACACGAATTTATATGCTATTTGGTTCATTCTATTTTGTTTTTGCGGGCGGCTTTCGCCGCCCCGATTTTTATGCTGTCATTCGTTTCCGTATAAGGGACATGTTCCCCTTCATCAGTTTCAGTATTTGCCCGTGGTATGGGGTATTCTTGTTACACACGCCACGGCTCTGCACGACCTCCATGCGTTTTAGGGACACCTCTATCGTTTCGATACGTTTGCCGTCGATTGTGGCCGAGAGTATGAGCGAGTCGGCTTTCAGATAGTATTCGTTGGTAAACACGCAATGGTGCATGGCCTCGCCCTCCTGCCGTATGGCTTCAACGCTGTCCAATACCTTGATGCAGATTTCCCCGTCGGAAAACTCCACTCCGAAAAACCGCCCTTTGGCTTCGACAAACGAGGCTTCCTGTTCCAACGCCTTGCGCCGTTCCTCCTGCCGCCGTTCCATTTGCATGTGCCGCCGTTTTTTTGCCATGTAGAGGTCATGCGCTGCGGGCAGGTCTGCGGGACACACGAAATGGGCGTTATGCAGGTCTTTCCCGAAAAATCGCAGCAGGTCGATGTAGTCGCACCATTCCGTCGGTTTCCCGATAGCGTACCCGTTACGGATGGCGATACGGATGGCCGGCCAATAGTCTGCGATATTGCGGGAGGAACGGGCGAAAAATCGCACGAGTGCCGTTTGTCCCGCTTTAAGCAGCGTTTCGGCCTTGTTCTCCGAGAGCAGCAGGTGGATAAGGTCGAAAGGGGTTACATCGGGGAGTTGTTTACCGTAGCCGCTTCGGCGCAGTTCGGGGATAAGCCGTTGTCGGGGATAGATGCGTGTGGGCGTGATGTTGTATTTCCCGTCGTTCTCCGCCCGCAGTTCCAATGCGCTCGACCAACTCCACCCGTGAACGAAGAAGCCCATCGGGCGCAGCCGTGCGAAGGTTGCGGAGCGTCCGTCGGGGGCAATCCACCGCTGTACGGCTTCGATATGGGTGTAAACGGGCGTCTGTCCCACTTTCGCCCAACACTCGATATAGACGAAGCGCAGGACTTGAAAACCCTTGCAGCGGGTTACGATGCACAAATACTCGTAATCGTTGAACTTGCGGCGCAGGGTGGTTTCCACTTTCAGCGGGGTGTGGCAGTGCGGACACTCGCACCCTAACAGATTGTCCGTGAGTTCTCCGTTTTCGCTCTGCCACGTGTGGCCGCACTCGGTGCAGGTGATAAGTCCTTTCGGCGTGCGGCGTCCGATATGCTCGATGCAGTTCTTGTACCCCCATTCGATTTGTGCGGGGGTAAGCGGCGGCAGGTGTTTACTTGCCGCCACAACGCTCTGTTGGAATTTTGTTCTCGGTTTCATAACTAAAATAGACTGGGCATTAGTTTGTTATCTTCGATTTTCTTGGGTTTGGACTTGGCTTTCGCCAACTTGGCGTAGGCTTCGCTCTCGGCCTTCCGTATGGCGTTCCGCCGTGCCTCGGCTTTTTCCTCCTCGGTCAGTTCAACGGTGTGATTGACCACTACCTTGCAACTGACGGGTTTGCCGATGTCGATGTCCTCCTCGTCGTAATAGTGGAGTGCCATAGAGTATATTTCCTCGTCGGCAAACCCGTTGCAACCGCTCTGCCGTACTTGGTTGATGATGAAAGTGCAGCAATCGTCAATGTTCTTTTTCGGGTTGGCGTATCGGGGTGCGAAAAGTTCGTCCTCCCGTGCCCGTGCGTCGAGATAGTTCTGTATCGTCAGTTTGAAATAATCTGTTCCTTGTGCCATGATTTTTTGGTATTGTGGGGCGGCGAGCCGCCCCGTGTTCAACATTTATTCGTCCTTTCCGAGAAGCCGCCGCACCTCGTCCTCTTTGGTCTTTTGGAAAATCCATCCCGCTCTCTTCTGCCCGTCATGCGTCAGCCGTGCGTTGAAGCGTCCCCCGAGTGCGTGAAGGGCGTCCTTGACGGGCTTGGTGTCCCCGAATACGGCTATCGCCTTCTCGGAATAGTCCACGATGATAAACCCGCCTTGCACGCTCGTTTCAGTGCGTTCCGCCCGTTTTTCGTCTTTCGGCTCGGGCAGACATATATTCTCCTCGTTTCCTGCGATATATGCCAGCCTGTCGATGTACCCTTCACGTGTGTAGTGGGTCAGTTTGCAGACACTCCACCCGTATTTCGGACTTTTGCCGAGCGTGAAAACGGGATAGCGGTGTTCGTTCTTGGGGTCGTATTCGGAGAGGTGCGCCGTTTGCGGGAAATTGGCCGCCGCCTTTCTCAACTCCCCGAAGCCGTTGCGGGAGGTGGCCGAAAAGCCGAGAATGACGGTACGCACGCTTCGGGTGGTCGAACACTCGTAAGAGGGGTCAGTGTATTCCGTTTCGTTGAGTTCGGCGATGATTACGCCCTGCACCCCTTCGGGCATGATGCGGCGTAACCTCTGCGCTCCTATTTCCGCTATGCGGTCATGCTCGGCTTTCTCTTTGGCGGCGGCGATGGCCTGCGCCGTGGCTTGCTCTTCCGCCTGCCCCACGAGCAAAGCCACCTCGAAAGCGTCCATGAACTCGGGGTTCACGTCGTCGTAGTACCTGCCGATACCGAATGTTTGCGAGAGGGGTCGCAGAATGTCCGTTTGGCTGATTTCCTTTGTTTCGGTATCGACCATGTGGTACACGTAGCCACGGGCGGTGTGTTCCACCTTGTAAACGACGTAACGCTTTCTGCTCGCACCCGCACCGATACCGATGATTACCTGGTTTTCCTTGACTACCTGCACCCGTGTGTCCGTGGTAGTCGCTCCGAATAATGAAATGTACTTTGTCATACCTGTAATAATTTAGAAGATGTGAGTGAATAGGAAATAGAAAAAGCCGGTTAGAGCCACGAGAGAAACAAGGCAGGAGAAAATGCCCCGCAGGATGTCATAACAGAACGTGAAGCCCAAAACGACCCAAATAAAGTCGATACCCCACACGTGGAAGCCCAAAGCCACCGCCCCGACCTTTACCGCCAACCCGACCTTTGCCTTTATGCCAAGTGGAAGGTTGGAGGATTTCTGTTTCCATTTATTTTTCTCTTCGTTTCTCATAACCTTTGACTTTTTTTTTATGCCGTAGCGGAGCCGGTATGGATGGAATCTGTTTCGGTAGCATCAAAAGGTGTCGGGGATAGCTGCTGCAAGATTTTGTCGGAAAATACGCTCGCCCGCAGGGAAAGAGGAAGATTTTGCGGCAAACCGCCCCGCGGCCCGATCTTGCAGCAGCGTGAGCCCCGTAACTACCTTTGCTACTGACAACAGATTTCCATACCGCGCTCCGCGGCATGAAAAAAAAGAGAGGAAAAGGTTATGGGAGAGAAACGGGGAGAAAACGATATGCCGTGAACGCTCGCGAAAGTCGGTTCACGGCTCACCCTGCATGGAATGATAAATCGCCCGCGAACATTTCCTTTCACGGGCGATTGGCGTATCGGAGCGTGCCGATCCCGTATCGGCGGAGGATCGTTTCCGCCGGACGTGGCGCCACTCGCTGCCACTTTTAAGACGGATACGTCCATATGCCACTGGCTGATAACAAGATACTGTCCATTTGTGTACTTTTGGGCATCCGGGAAACAAAAAATGAAACAGAACATGGAAATAATAAGTATGGACGTGAAGGCTTTCGACGCGCTGGCAGGGCACGTGGAAGCCATTGAAAGAAAAGCCGAGGCGTTATGCCGCAGGCAAGAGGACGTGAGTTTGAAAAAATGGCTGGACAACCAGGATGTCTGTGACGTGCTGGGTATATCGAAACGTACCCTGCAAACCTACCGGGAGAAAGGGTTGCTGCCTTTCAGCCGCATCCGTCACAAAATCTTCTACAAACCGGAAGATGTCGGGAAACTGCTGCAATCGTCGCACTATCCTAATACCGCCGCGTTATGAGCCATTATTTCATCGACAAGCACGATCCGCGTGTGGCGGATCTCTTCCGGCGTTTGGAAAAGGCCGGCAAGGCACTGGATAAACTGGAATCCTCCGGAGGCCGGACACTCAAGGGAGAGCGGTTCGTCACCGACGAGGAATTGTCCCGGCTGCTGAAAATCAGCAGGCGTACATTGCAGGAATACCGCACGGCGCGGATCATTCCCTATTATTTGATTCAGGGCAAGGTACTATACATGGAATCCGAGATACAGAAATTTCTGGAAGATTCCCGGAAGAAATGTATCGGGGGACAGGAATGGGTATAAAAGAAGAACGGCCATCACGGCCGTTCTTCTTTTTCAGTTCAATATCGTGTTCATGCCGGGGAGCTGCCAGACGACGGCGGTCGTCGTGGCCCTTCGGACAAGCCACCGTCGGAAGGCTTCGGCATTCCCGGATTTTAAGCGGAAAGCCAGCGCGGCGATCATTTCGAGCGAATACAGCTCGACAATACCGCCGTCACGGTTGCGCTCCCGGCGGTAAACCCGCTCCTCACGGAGTATGCCGCTTTTGAGTATGGAGCGGATGTTGCTCCCCACGGCAGGAACGAAGACTCCGAACAGGTCGGCAATCTGGTGGCGCGTGAGCCATACACGGTTCTCCGGCGTGTGGATTTCCACCCGCCCGTTTTCAATGCTGATAGGTTCTCTTGTCGTCATAGTCATACAAATTTATCAATTTTTGTTATACTGTTCAACCGTTTACCGTTATAATATCTGCCGTTTCCGGTTCGTCCTCCTCGTAGAGATTTATTTTCCGGCCTTTGGTCTGTTCTTTCAGACGTTTCATGTCCTCGTCCACCTTGCGGTCGGTCACTTTGGCGTAAATCTGCGTGGTGGAAATGCTCTTGTGTCCCATCATGCGGCTGACAGTTTCGATAGGCACACCCAGCGAGAGCGTGATATGTGTCCCGAAATTGTGCCTCGCCTTGTGAAAGGTCATGTCGAAGCCGTATGTCCGTCCCAGTTCTCTGGTGAGCTTGATGAGATACCCCCGGCAATAGAGGTTGAAAATCCTGTCGCTTTTACGCTCGTGGCGGTATTTCTCGATGATCTGCAACGGCACGTTCAGCAGGCGGATGGCCGAGGGCGTTTCGGTCTTCTGGCGCCGGATGTGTATCCAGTACGTTCCGTCGTCCGACTGCGTGATGTCTTTTTCGGACAAGCGTTTCAGGTCGGCGTAGGACAACCCCGTGAAGGTAGCGAAGAGAAACCAGTCCCGCACCCGCTGGAGGTTGGGTTTACCGACGGGAGTTTCCATCAGTTTTTTGAGGTCTTCGAGTTTCAAATGGCGGCTCTTGCGCCGGGGCAGTTCCGGGTGCAGCTTCCCGTAAGGGTCGCGCCGGAGTGTACCCTGACTGACAGCCCGCTTGGTCATTTTTTTCAACCGGTAAAGATGCTCGTGTACTGTCTTGGGTTTCATTTCACGATCTGTACGCAGGAATATTTCAAAATCATCGTAGAACTCCCGGTCAAGGCTCCGCAACGCTACATCCTCCTTTTCCTTCCTTTTTTTCACGAAGGAGGCTAAAATATTATAGGAGTTCTCGTAACTTTCATAAGTTTCTTCCTTGCGATCCACGCCGATACGCTTGCGGAACTCCTCGTTATGCTCGCGGAACAAGGCAAGGAGGGTGAACGGTTTCTGCCCGATTCCTTCCACGGCGTTTTTGACCAGCTCGGCCGTCACGAAACCGAGGCTTTTACGAATATGACGGTAATGTCCGGTGATTTTTTCGGTCAGTTTCTCTATTGCCTGGTTTACCGTTCGGGCGTTCTCGCTTCGTCCGTTCGCCCTTTTGGTTTCCGGATTCCAAAGCGATGGATCGACAAACGCGTTGATATTGATCGGGGCCGACTTGGCGTCGATGCTTACCTTGCATAACAATTTACATGTTCCGTCCTTGCGGACTTTCGTGCGGTTGATGTAGAACAGCAGGGAGAACGTGCTGCGGCGTTTTATCTCTTTATTATTCGTTTCCATAATCGTTGTGAATTTGATTGTCAATGATAGATTAAATAGCTACGGAGAAGCGGCCGGCAATCTTTTCCTCTAAAGACCGGGTATCCATGTCGATCTTGTCATCGGTCACTTTGGCGTAAATCTGCGTCGTGGAAATGCGGCTATGCCCCAGCATTTTACTGACGGTTTCAAGCGGGACACCATGCGAAAGTGTGATCTCGGTGGCGTAGGTATGGCGTCCGCAGTGAAAGACGAGCTTCCGTTCAATTCCGCAAATGGCGGCAATACGTTTCAGTGTCCGGTTGAGTTCGTTGTTGCTGTACATCGGCAGCAGTTTTCCTTCCGGGGCCATATCCCGGTACTTGTCGAGGATGAGCAACGGTATGTCGAGCAACGGCACTTCATAGTCGATTTTCGTCTTCTTGCGGGCGGTCTTGATCCATACCTCACCGTCCTCGGCCACTTCCAGATCCTCCGTCGTCAGGCGGCACATGTCCCCGTAAGGGATACCCGTGTAGCAGGAGAAGAGGAACAGGTCGCGGATATGGTAGAGTTTCGGGTCGTGCAGGGGTGTGGTCATCAGCCGTTGTAACTCTGCGGCGGTAAGGTATTTCTGTTCCCGCTCGGGATGTTCGGCTTCATACCCCGCGAACGGGTCGGCAGTGATAATCCCTTCCGCGATGGCTTCCCCGACAATCGTGTTCAACCGTGTGACAAGCAACACGATAGTTCCCAGGGCAAAGCGGCGCTCCGTGCGTAGGTAGAGGTCATAGTTGTCGATGAATGAACGGTTCAGGGCCGTGAAAGGAACATCCGACAACTTGTATTTCTCCTGGATGAAAGCAGCCACACAGTTACAAGCATAGCGGTAAGATTGTGCTGTTCCCTTTTCCCGGTTCACGCCGACACGTTTTTCGAAATGTTCGATGAACGTCCGGAAATAACCCAACAGGGTTTCCTGCCCGAAAGCCGTCCCCAACAACAGATTCCTTATTTCTTCAGCCGTTACATTCTCACGGGTGGCTGACAGTTCGTCATAAATGGAAATGGCTGAAGCTCGCAAATCGTCCAGTTGCCGGTTGATTTCCCGCGCGGCGTTACTTTTACCCGTGGCACGTCCGGATGCCCACAGTGCAGCGGGTACGGACATTTTCGCACTAAAAGCCGCTTCTGAAAATTTGCCGACGGCAAGTTTCGCCATGACCGGGCAATGTCCCTCGTCATTCATTTCGCTCTTTTTGAGGTAGAACGTAACCGTTACATCCGTCTGTTTCATAACTCTATTTTTTTTATGTTGCAAAATTACTTGATATAGAGTTATTTACAGTTATGAAAATTATAGCGGAACAAAGAATAAAACCCCGGATGCCGGTAACATAACCTGTATTTCCATGAAAAACGGAAAAAAACGGTTATCTTTACGGGCAAAATATAGGGTTCTTTGCATGGTGAACGGTAAAACCGCAGGTGGTTAAGCGTTATTTTGCCGGATTATCCGGGGCTAAAAAAGGCAACGGATAAGTAGCAAATCTTTCTCTTAACCTTTCATTATCCTGCATTTTAGCGATTTGGAAAGGTATAGAAGAATTTGGCTTAACTCTCCTCAATACCAAACACTTACTTTATTTATCCAAATTTTGCCGTTTTTTTGCGAGTTCTTTGTATCTTTGTAGAATACCAAAACGACTTATGAAAATGAAATCAATTGTTGTCTGTTTTTGCTTTTGTTGCTTGGGATTCTGGGGCCATGCGCTTTCAGCACAGGAACAGGTTCGGGTATTGCATCCGTTGGAACAATGTACCCCGGTGACGGATTTGAATGACCGGATTGAAGAGGTGAAGGCTATTCCTTTGCAACGTCATTTTGATCCGCGGTCGCAGGAGTGGTTTCAGAAGAAATTATTGATTACCCCGAAAGGGGATTTCTTGCTCGTGTATGGTAGCGAGGTTTTGTGTTTTGATGACAGTGGTAAGTATTGGTTCTCGATGAAATATGACAAGGGCGAGGAGTGTGCTTTTCATCAGGATGCGTGTATTAGCGTGGATCGGAAAAGATTGTTGTTTGCTCACGGGGATAGTGAAGTCGTGTTTTTTGATCTTGAAGACGGGCGAGAGGTTGAACGTCTTCCGATGAATAAGCCGTTACGATCGTTTGAAGCGATCGCCCCGGCCCCGGATGGTGGTTTTTATTATTATCAAGTACCGAATCCCGGTACGAATCATTTTAAAACGGGAGTGCCGATGTTAACTCGATTTGGTCGGGAAGGCCAGAAATTGGAGAGTTCGGTTCCTCAGGTCGGTTACACGGTGAATGCTTTTCTCGTGTCACAGTCACGGGGTAATACCTATCTGATCCGGACGCAAGGAGGGGATAACGCTTGTTACCGGGTAGATGAGAAAGGCGTGTTAAAAAAGGCGTACACGGTCGATTTCGGGGATAAGGGGATTCCTGATTCATACGGGAAAGTGAATGAGGTGCTTGCATTGTCGGATTACTTGAGGGCGGATTATTATAAGATGCCGATTTATTTTTGTGAAACGGCCCAAGCGCTTTATTTCGCTAGTTGTGGTCCGGGGGCAACGCTGTATAATTATTTATACCCTAGAGAGGGAAATTCCGGGGTTTGCTGGAAGGGAGACCCTGAAATGGAGATTCATTTTTTCGCCGCGGACGATACTTGTTTTTACACGATCGTGGAACCTGCAACGCAAGAGCTTATGATGAATACCCAAGACCCTCTACTGAAACGGATACTGGGACAAATTGCCTTGTCTTCCCTGCAAAAGCCCTCGGCTTATCTGGTGAGAGTCAAGTTTAAATAGCGTCGGATGGGGTGTTGATCTTTATACGGACGATGTGTCCGTCTGTCTGTTGAACTTGTAACGTGCCGTCTTCTTCTATGGGGTAGACGGTTTTGTATTTGCAGGGAACGATTTCTTTTCCTGTTCTGTCAATGTAGCCTTCCAATTTCTCGCTCCGAACGATAGCGTATCCTTCGGGAGAGAGTTCTCCGATGTAGGTGTACTTGCATGGTATGATTTCCTGTCCTTTGCCGTCGCGTAGTCCGACCATGAATTCATCGTCCATGATGAGGAGGATTTTCTCGTTCTGGTTCAACCAGTAGATGTCTTTGTATTTGCATGGCAGGATGACTTCCCCTTTTTGATTGGTTAGGCCGTAGCGGTTGTCTTGGGCGAAGCGGTAGAGGTTGTTGCCGAGTTGTCCGATAGAACTGTATTTGCAAGCGAGTAATTCGCCCCCGGTGCTGTCAACAAGTCCATAGGTATTCTTTGATTTAACACGGAATAATCCGTTGCCGAAATCTTGTATGGCGTCGTATTCCGGGGCGATGATTTCTTGGCCGGAACGATTCATGTAGCCGTATAGTCCGTTGAGCTTGACCGATGCTGTTTTGAAATTCTGGAAATCCTCGATCCGGTCGTATTTACACTCGGTTAATTCCCGGCCATCCCCGTTCATGAGGCCGTATTTCCCGTTCTTTTCCATGCGGATGAGTTGTCCGGCGAAAAGTACTCCGTTACCGTCGCAGAAGGTTAATGACTGGTATTCACAAGGAACGATCTCTTGGCGTGAGGGGTTGATCAGCCCGTGGAGCGTGTCACGGGTTACCCGGTAAAGGGTCGGGCCGAATTCCCGGATTTCGTCATATTCGCAGGGGAGTATTTCCTTCCCTTTCTGGTTAATGAACCCGAGTTTATTTTCTCTTTTGGCGGTCGCAATGCCCGTGGAGTCGAATGTCCCGATTTCCTGGTAAAGAAAAGGAATGACGATTTTGTTGGAAAGGGTGATGTAGCCGTAGCGGTTTTGCTTCCGGGCTTTGATGATCGAGTCACCGGAAATGGTCCCGATTTCATCGTAAATGCGGGGCACCAGTTCTTTTCCTTCCGTGGATATGATCCCGTAAAGTCCTTGGGAGGAGACTTTCGCCAACCCGTTTTTAAAGGCTTCGGCCGTTTCGTATTTCAAGGGGATGACAATGTCGCCCGAGGTGTTGATGTACCCGAATTTGTTTCCCATTCGCACGGCGGCCAGGGCTTCGCTGAAATCGTGGGCGTGGTCGAATTTGTGGGGGATGATGTCCTCGCCTCGCTCGTTGATGTAACCCCATTTCCCGTTGGCCAGTTGATGGGCGTAACCCGTGAAATGCTGGTCTTTGCATGAAAGTGCTAGGAGGACGCAAGAAACGTATATGATGAAAGAAGTTTTCATGTTGTTTTTTTAGGTAAAACACGCTTAATCATGTCAAAAGTATAAATTTGTTGGCAAAATCTTAGTTATATATTGAAAAAAAGGCGATTTTTACAAAGTAAAAGATTACTATATGGATGTGTTTTTGATCAGACATACGAGAACGGCCGTGGTTCCCGGGACGTGTTACGGGAATTCAGATGTTGATGTTGCCGGGTCTTTCCCTGAAGAGGCGGAAAGAGTACGGGTGAGATTGGAGGGGGAACGATTTGATGCAATTTATTCCAGCCCGTTACAACGGTGTCGGAAGCTGGCCGTTTATTGCGGGTACGAGAACCCGGTTCTGGATGATCGGCTGAAAGAGTTGAATTTCGGGAGCTGGGAAGGTCAACGTTGGGATGAGATTCAGGACCCCCGGTTACGGGAATGGTACGATGACTGGTTGAGTATCCCGGCAGGTGGTGCGGAAAGTTTCTTGGAACAATATAACCGGGTTTCGGCTTTTTTGGATGATTTGAAGGATTCGGGATACCGGAAAGTATGCGTGTTCACTCACGGGGGAACGATTCGTGCGGCTTTGATATATGCCGGGAAATATAATTTTAACCAAGCTTTCACGGATGACGTGGATTATGGTACTCAAATCAGGATTACGATATGAAGTATGTTGCTGTCGTCTTATTATTATTTTTTGGAACGAATCTTTTTGCGGAAGAGAGGGAATCGGATGATTATATTCTTGTGATTAGTTCGTACAGCAGCCGGTATCCTTGGCCTAAAGTGATCGAGAACGCTTTTCGTGTGGGAGTCGCGAAGGAGGTGAAGTCCGTGAGTATTTATAGCGAGTACCTGAATTGTGATCGTTTTTCTTCACCGGAAACGTGGTTGGAGACGATGCGCCTGATCATAAAGAATCATGCTTCCCAGCCGCCTAAACTGGTCGTGTTGATTGCCGACGAGGCTTGGATGGCCTATCGCAAGGCTTATTCCGGGCAATGGGGGGATGTCAAAGTGTTGTTGGCCGGGGTGAAAGATTGGGGAATAGATTTTGATCGATACGTGAACAAGCGGGATTTGACGGTGAACGATTTTATCGAGACGGCAGAGTTGTGTGAACGGTATAATGCTACCGGGCTTACCGAGCGGGTTGGCGTGAGCGGGACGGTCGATATGATGAAACGGTTGTTTCCCGATATGAAGAATGTTGTTGTTATTGGTGATAATTGCTTTTTTGGTATATTTTCTACGTTATTAGCTAATAGATTTATCCCGAAAGATCATCCCGAATTGAACTATATTGCATTGGACGGGCGTTTTATGACGACGGATTCTCTTTACAAGAGATTGCAGTCTTTGCCGGAGGATTCGGGTATTTTGTTAGCCTCCTGGCTCCAGGATATGGAGGGGCACACGACGGAATTTGATGCCGTGAATGCCAAGATACTGGAATTGGGAGAGAAACCCGTGTTCACGCTTTCCGATTGGGGTGGCAAGAGAAGCTGGTCTATGGGAGGTTGTTATACCTCTTCCGTGAATTACGGGCAGAGTTTGGCGGATATTGCCGTTCGTTTGCTGGAGGGAGAATCCCCGCAGGATATCCCTCTCGCGTCGGCGGGGAAAGATTTCGGCGTGCATCTGAACAAGTCGCTGGTGATCGAGTATGGATTGGATGCGTCTGTCTTGCAAGGGCCGATCACGTATTTCGGGTTTCCTCATTCTGTCTGGGAAAAACACCGGACACTGCTGGTTGAGGTTTTGATCGGGGCGTTGTTGTTCGTGTTGCTGTTGATGATTGCTTTTTATTTCTATCGAACCAAGAGGTATTTGTTGTCGTTGGAGGGGGTGAGTGATAGCTTGACGGTTTCTTTGAATAACCAGAAGCATGTATCCGAGATATTGGAGATTTTTCTTCAGGCTAAGACGGAGAAGGAAGCGGTGGATCGGATGTTGTTGCGGATGATAAATGAATATCATGCCGATCGGGCTTATATTTTTGAATTTGACCGTGCAGAACAGTATTGTGATAACACGTACGAGATTGTAGCTGAAGGTATCGCTTCCCAAAAGGGAAATTTGCAGGGCATCCCGTTAAGTAGTGTCCCTTATATTTATAGCACGTTCCTGAATGAGAGGATGGTGATTGAAGATGATTGGACGGGTGCGCGGAAGAAGATGTCCGAAGAGGAGTGGCGGGTGCTGGCCGATCAGGGGATACAATCCGTGTTGTTAGCTCCCTTGCATTCCGGGAACCGGACGTGGGGGTTTGTCGGGGTGGATTTCGTGAGGAAAAGGAAGAATTGGACCGAGCAAGACAAGTTGTATATCATGACCTTGATCCACGTGCTTTGTATCGGTATCGCGCATTTCCGTTCAACGGCCTTGCAGAAGGAGAGCGAGTTGCGATTCGGTTATCTTTACAAGAATATGTCGTTAGCTATTTGCCTGTTCGACTCTAAAGGTATCGTGCAGGAGATAAACGATCATTTCCTGAAGATGATCGGGGTCGAAAATCGGGAAGAACTTTTTGGCTTGTCGTTATATTCCTTGCGATTTATCACGGATGAAGGATGGGCTGTCTTGGATAAGGAGGGACAACTGGTGATGGAATACGAGTTTGCCCCAGAGGCTTGGCTGCGATTGCATCAGGTACATTCTAACCGGGAATCGAATTGTTATTTCACCGTTCATATCAAGGAGTTGAAAGATGAACAGGGAGGCCCGTTGGGCTACATGATGGTGTGGATTGATAACACGGTTCTCGTGAAGGCCCGGGCGAAAGCGGAGGAGTCAGACCGGTTGAAGTCTGCTTTTATTGCTAACATGTCTCATGAGATTCGTACCCCGTTGAATGCTATCGTGGGATTCTCGGAATTACTCACGATGGAGGAGGATACGGACAAGGAAGCCCGGGACGAGTACATGAAACTGATCCGTACGAATACGGATTTGTTGCTTCAGTTGATAAATGATATCCTTGACCTTTCGAAGATCGAGGCCGGGGTGTTGGATTTTATCCCGGAGAAGGTGGACGTGGAATTGTTGTTATCCGGTATCGAGGCTCTGTATGTCTTGAAAGCCCCGGAGGACGTGGAGATTAAATTGGTGGGTAGACAGACGGGTTTGCATTTCCTGCTCGTGGACAAGAACAGGTTGAGCCAGATTATATGTAATTTCTTGAATAATGCTTTGAAATTTACCACGCGGGGGTACATTCATTTCGGGTACGTGGTCCGGGAGAGCGAGGTTTATTTCTTCGTGGAAGACACGGGAACGGGTATACCACAAGAGAAACAGGCCGCTATATTCCAGCGCTTCGTGAAGTTGGATTCCTTTAAACAGGGCACCGGGCTGGGGCTTTCGATTTGTTCCACGATCGTGGAAAAGTGGAAAGGACAGATCGGGGTGGAATCGGAGGAGGGACGAGGTTCTAGGTTTTGGTTTACCGTCCCGAGAAAATAAGGCGGGTTATTCCCATATTTCCTCGTCTTTTTCTTTCTCTTCCTTCAGTTTCTTGCGTAAACCTTTTTCCACGGCAAGAACAAGGAAGATGATCAAAAACATGATGATCACGTTGAGCCACGGGCGATAGGAGACTTCGTAAAAATCTGTCATGGCTATTTTGGTGATCGCGGCAAGGATTAGAACATACAGGCATGTACGTACATTCCGTAGTTTCTTCTCCGTGGTGAGCACGGTTTCTTTTTCGGAAGTTTGTTTTTTTCTTTTCATGACCTGGTTTTTAAGTAACACGTACTATCCTGTAAAGGTATGAAATAATATCCGGATTTCACTGGATAAATTATAACGCTTCTATTTCAGTCGGAGATACTCCCGTGTATTTAGCTATTACATCTGTTGATATACCATCCGTTTTCATTGTTCGGGCGATCTCCAGTTGCTTCTTTTTCTCTCCTTCTATTCTTCCCTCCATTCTTCCTTCTTCTCTTCCTTCTTCTCTTCCCTCTTCTCTTCCCTCCATTCTTCCTTCCATTAATCCTTCGAATTTGGCGGTGCCCAACACGTCGTTCTGGATCATGATAGCATCGACATGACGGTCATAAGCTTCACGTTCGGTCTTATCCATGTTGTAATAGATCAACTTCTGACGGGCTTCTGCCAGGCCGGGAGCCTGCGTATCGGGGCGGATGTGACCGCTTTTAAGATAGTCGATCCACTCTTCTAACGGGGTGACCGCAACCTTGTTGAATTCGTTCACCCGGATTAGGAAATACTCGGGAAAAATTTCCGATGGTAGTCTACGCACGATGGCATCTTTTTCCTTGGTCGTTACTTGAAGCAAGTCGCCTGTATGCACGCCGACAAATGAATTCTGACCATGGTACAAGTAGTCGTCACCTTTACCTATATCGAAGTAAAGAATACTGATAGAGTACACTTTTTTCACCTCCGAGTATACATCTCCTAACTCGATATGTTCAGTGATCGCTTTCGCTACACCATAAAGGATACGTTCAAGAAAATAAATTTCACGGGTGATTTGTACCTCGACGAGAATGATTTCGTCCTCGCTGTTCCGGGCCTTGATATCCACTCGGTTAAACTTGTCGTCACCGCTTTGCTGGTTTCCCTCGCTTTCGAGAATATCAATAATATGGATTCCCTTACCGAGTAACACGGTAAGAAGTCCTTCAAGGACCCCGAAGTTGGCTTTGTTTCGTAACAATCGTTTGATAGCCCAATCAAAACGAATGTACCTGTCTTTCTGTTCCATTTGTAGCTTGTTTGCGATACTCTCAACAAAGATACAATTTATTTTTGAATAATGGTAAGGATAAAAAAATAACTACCTCCTGTGTAGGAGGTAGTTATTTCAATAAACAGGGACTTGTATCGAGATCCCTATTCTATGGTTTTGTTTCTTCTCTTTCTTTCGTTCTCGTCGAGATAAATCTTGCGGAGGCGCATCGCTTTGGGGGTTACTTCCACGTACTCATCCTCTTTGATATATTCGAGAGCTTCTTCCAGGCTGAACAGGATAGGTGGGGCGATATTTGTTTTCTCGTCGGAACCGCTGGCTCGCATGTTTGTCAATTTTTTGGATTTGCAAACGTTGATCACGATATCATCTTGACGGGTACTTTCCCCGATCACTTGTCCTGCATATACCTCGTCTCCCGGGGTGATAAAGAATTTGCCCCGATCCTGTAGTTTATTGATCGCGTAGGCGAATGAATCTCCCGTTTCCATGGCAATCAGCGAACCGTTGGTACGCATTTCGATATCCCCGGCGTAGGGTTCGAAACCTTTTAAACGGTGGGCGATAACCGCCTCTCCCGCAGTGGCGGTTAAAAGGTTGCTTCTTAAACCGATGATTCCTCTGGAGGGAATATCAAAGGTCAGGTGTACCCGCTCGTTACGATGTTCCATGTTCGTCATGACTCCTTTCCGGCGGTTAACCATCTCGATAGCTTTACCGGATACTTCTTCCGGTAGGTCGATGGTTAATTCTTCAACGGGCTCGCATTTAACCCCGTTTATCTCTTTAATAATAACTTTCGGTTGTCCTACTTGTAATTCGTAACCTTCACGGCGCATGGTTTCGATTAGCACGCTTAAATGAAGTACACCACGTCCGAACACGATGAAAGAATCGGCAGACTGGCCCGGTTCAACCCGTAAGGCGAGGTTTTTCTCCAATTCCCGATCCAATCGCTCTTTGATGTGGCGGGAGGTCACGTATTTCCCGTCTCGTCCGAAGAAGGGGGAGTCGTTAATGGTGAACAACATGCTCATGGTCGGTTCATCAATGGCAATAGGAGCCAAGGCTTCCGGGTTCTCGAAGTCAGCGATGGTATCACCAATCTCGAATCCCTCAATTCCGACAAGGGCACAGATTTCACCGCATTGGACTTCTTCCACTTTTTGTTTTCCCATTCCCTCGAAGGTCATGAGGTCTTTAATTCTTGTCTTCACGAAGGTGACACCGTCTCTTTTACACAGCGTGACGGGCATCCCGGATTTTAATGTCCCGCGGGTCAACTTCCCGATAGCGATTCGTCCCACGTAAGAGGAATATTCCAGTGAAGTTATTAACATCTGTGGAGTCCCTTCCTGTACTTTGGGTTCCGGGATATCTTTGATGATCGCATCAAGCAACGGGGTGATGTCTGTCGTGGGTTTGTGCCAGTCTGTGGACATCCAACCTTGTTTGGCACTACCGTAGACTACGGTAAAATCTAATTGTTCTTCCGTGGCGTCTAACGAGAACATCAAGTCAAATACCTGTTCGTACACGAAGTCGGGACGACAGTTCGTTTTATCGACTTTGTTCACGACTACAATCGGTTTCTTGCCCAAGGCAAGTGCTTTTTGAAGCACGAAACGCGTTTGAGGCATGGTGCCTTCAAAAGCATCAACCAGCAATAATACTCCGTCAGCCATGTTTAACACGCGTTCAACCTCTCCTCCGAAATCGGCGTGGCCCGGGGTGTCAATAATATTGATTTTATAATCTTTATAATGAACTGAGACGTTCTTGGCTAGGATGGTGATCCCTCTTTCTCTCTCCAGGTCGTTATTATCCAGCAATAGATCACCCGTATTTTCTGTTTCTCTGAATAAGTTTCCTTGAAAAATCATCTTGTCGACCAATGTGGTTTTCCCGTGGTCAACGTGCGCGATAATCGCGATGTTTCTAATTTTCTGCATCTTGCTCCTATGGTATTAAATCCAAATAGGGCGCAAAGTTAATGTTTTTTCAAAGAAAAGGGGCTTATTAAGCCCCTTTTTTTTATTCTACCCTATTCGCACTTCCCAAAACGTTAATCGTTTTGTGCTTGTACAATTCTTTTAAAGCCTCTCTGGCGGGGCCGAGATACTTACGCGGGTCAAATTCTGCAGGTTTCGTTGCAAATACTTCACGAACGGCTGCGGTCATGGCAAGACGACCGTCAGAGTCGATATTGATTTTGCAAACGGCAGAAGTGGCTGCTTTGCGTAATTGTTCTTCGGGGATACCCACGGCGTCTTTTAACGCACCGCCATATTTATTGATCGTGGCGACTTTGTCCTGAGGTACGGAAGATGATCCGTGAAGAACGATCGGGAATCCGGGAATTCTTCTTTCGATTTCTTCGAGGATGTCGAAACGTAATGGGGGAGGAACGAGAATTCCGTCTGCGTTCCGGGTACATTGTTCCGGTTTGAACTTGTTTGCCCCGTGAGAAGTACCGATCGAGATGGCTAACGAGTCAACTCCGGTTTTCTTCACGAAATCTTCTACCAAATCCGGGCTAGTGTAAACGCTTGCAGCGGCAACAACGTCATCTTCAATTCCGGCCAGCACTCCAAGTTCTCCTTCTACGGTAACATCATATTTGTGAGCGTATTCAACAACTTTCTTGGTTAATGCCACGTTTTCTTCGTAAGGAAGAGCCGATCCGTCGATCATCACGGATGAGAAGCCCATTTCGATACAAGACACGCACAGTTCATAAGTGTCGCCATGGTCCAAGTGAAGACAGATCGGGATATTGCATCCGAGTTCTTTGGCATATTCTACCGCACCTTGTGCCATGTAACGCAAAATCGTTTGGTTGGCATATTTGCGGGCACCACTGGATACTTGTAATATAACAGGAGATTTTGTCTCCACGCAAGCTGCAACGATGGCTTGCATTTGCTCCATGTTATTGAAATTAAAAGCCGGTATGGCGTATTTGCCTTCCATTGCTTTCTTGAACATTTCTCTGGAATTAACCAGTCCTAAGTCTTTGTAATTAACCATAGCTGTTATATTTATATTTCGTGCATCAAAGTTATATATTAAAAATAAAGATTTGCAAGGAATCCGGATAAAAATTTCAAACGTTTGCGGAGATTGAAAACTCGGAGAATTTTCAAGTTGCAGGTTGAGCCTACGGCTCTGCAGGTTGCGGGTTACAAGTTAGGGAAAGATGAACTTGTGATTTGAAATCTCACGGGTAAAAAATAGAGTGTTTTACCACTCTATTTCTTTTAAGCCGTGAGATTTCAAATAGGTATTTGCTTGGCTGAACTGGTGATTCCCGAACCAGCCACCCCGGTTAGCCGATAGTGGTGAAGGGTGAACGGATTTCAACACCAAATGTCGCTGCGGGTTGATGAAGGCTCCTTTGCGTTGGGCGTATGATCCCCACAGGAAGAACACGAGGTGTTCTTTTTGCTCGGATATCGCTTTGATGACTGCGTCCGTGAAGGTTTCCCAACCTTTGTTTTGGTGTGATCCGGCTTGATGGGCTCTTACGGTTAGGGTGGCGTTTAACAGAAGCACGCCTTGTTCTGCCCAGCGTTCCAGGTTGCCGGAGGTGGGGATCGGGTGACCGAGATCGTTATTTATCTCTTTGAAGATATTTTGTAATGAAGGCGGTTGCTCGATGCCTTCCGGGACGGAGAAGCAAAGCCCGTGTGCCTGCCCGGGACCGTGATAAGGGTCTTGACCGAGAATCACGACCTTGGTCTGGTCGGCAGGACAATGGTCGAATGCGTTGAAAATGAGTTTTCCCGGGGGGTAAATTCTGGTGGTCTTGTACTCGTTCTTTACAAATTGAATCAATTCGGAGAAATAAGGTTTCTCAAATTCATCTTTTAAGAGTTCTTTCCAAGAGGGCTCGATTTTTACGTCAACCATAACTTTTTTTAGAATTTAAAATTAATATGTTTTTATTTCAAACAACTTCGGCCAGTGTTTTCCTGTAACGTAAATCGTGCCCTTCTTTTCGTTGTACGCGATACCGTTCAACACGTCGTCATTTTGATCCAGTTTAGCTTTTTCGGCCGCAGTGAGCAGGTTCGGGAGTAGTAACTCCTGTACGACTTCTCCGGATTGCGGGTCGATCACCACGATCCGGTCCGTGAGCCATTCGTTGGCCCAAATATATCCGTTGATATATTCGAGTTCATTCAAGTGGACTACCGGACCTTTGTTGTCGTATACTTCCACGGTTTTGATCACGCTAAAGAGTTCCGGATCCAAGTGGTACAGGTTGTGGGAACCGTCACTCATCGCCAGTTTGTCGTTCATGGTCGTGAGTCCCCAGCCTTCCCGCATGGCATAATCAAATGTCGTTAAAAGCGTGAATGAAGCGAGATCATACACGAATGCTTTTTGGGAAGTCCACGTGAGTTGATAAATCTTATCTTTATAAACGGTGATACCTTCCCCGAAATATTGGTTGTCCAAGCCTAAGGTAGCTAAGGTTTTGTTGCTTTCCAGATCAATTTTACGTAGGGAGGAGTGACCTTTGATCCCGGTCCCTTCGTAGATGATCCCGTCAATATATACCAGTCCTTGCGTGGATGCGTCCGTGTCGTGTTTGTATGTTTTTATCAGTTGATATGAAAGGGATTTCGGTGCCTTATCCGGTTTCACGATAAATGTTTGGGTGGCGACACCACATTTATTGTTCGGGTGGAACGCTATTACTTTCAACGTGTTGGTTCCACATTTTTCTTTAGGGATTTTGAACACGTATTCTCTTGTGGCACTGTCGAGAGTGGCTATTTGTTGTTGGTTGAAGAACAAATGGGCGGAATCAATTTTATAATGCTTGTTGTTCGCGTATACTATTTTGAGTTCCTCGTTGAACTGGCAGGTGTCGAATTTCATCGGGTAAACGAATTGCACGCTTTTCACGTACTTGGGACCCGTGTTGCGACTTTTTGCATTATCTACTGATGTGACCGCGTTTTGATTTTCTTTGCTCTTTTTTTCTCTCTGACAGGCGGAGAGAAGTAGAACTGAAAGTAATATGTAGTAGAGAAAAGGCATAATATATAATATTTTGAATTTTAAATTGTAGATTTTAAATTATGAAATTTATATCTGCAATTTAAAATTCTAAATTTAAAATCTAAAATCATTCAAGGCTCCATTCGTAGCCGTCCTTCGTGTCTTTTATTTGAATTCCGGCATTCTTCAGCTCGTCCCGAATGCTGTCCGAGGTTGCCCAATCTTTGTTTGCCCGGGCTGTTTTTCTCACGTTCATCATGGCGTCGATAACTTTTCCCAAAGCTTGATTGCTGGCGCTTGAATCATCTTCTCCTTTCAGTCCGAGGATATCGAACACGAAGCTATGGAACAGGTTCTTCAAGGTTTCCAAGTTCTCGGTATTGATCTTTTCGCTTCCGGCAGCAATCGAGTTGATCATTCTGACCCCGTCGAACAAATGGGCAATGAGGATTGGGGTATTGAGATCGTCGTTCATGGCCTCGAAACAATTGGCTTTTAGCGTGTCAACGTCAACCGTGTTCTCGTTGGACGTTTTCAACCGATTTAATTGCGCGATAGCGGCAATCAGTCGTTGATATCCTTTTTCCGCGGCTTTCAGGGCCTCGTTGGAGAAGTCCAGCGGACTGCGATAGTGGGCTTGCAGGATAAAGAAACGCACGGTCATGGGCGAATACGCTTGTTCCAGCACGTTGTTGTCTCCGGCAAAGAGTTGATCCAACGTGATGAAGTTGCCCAATGATTTACCCATTTTCTGCCCGTTGATGGTAACCATGTTGTTGTGCATCCAGTATTTCACCGATTCGTGGCCTTGTGCTGCTACGTTTTGGGCTATTTCGCATTCATGGTGCGGGAATTGCAAGTCTAGCCCACCTCCGTGAATGTCAAATGTATCTCCCAGATATTTTTGGCTCATGCAGGAACATTCCAAGTGCCAGCCGGGAAACCCGATACCCCAGGGCGACGGCCAGCGCATGATGTGTTCGGGAGTAGCTTTTTTCCACAGGGCGAAGTCAAACGGGTTCCGTTTTTCTTGTTGTCCGCTTAATTCCCGGGTATTGGCAAATAATTCGTCAATCTTGCGGCCGGAAAGTTTACCATAGTGATATTTTTGATTGTAGCGTTCCACGTCGAAATAGATATTACCTTGACTTTCGTAGGCATACCCGTTCTCGATGATTTGCTTGATTAATTCCTGTTGCTCGATGATATGGCCGGAGGCATGCGGTTCGATGCTGGGGGGAAGCGTGTTCAACTGTTCCATGTTTTTATGGTAACGGTTCGTGTAGAATTGCACGACTTCCATGGGTTCCAGTTGTTCCAACCGGGCCTTCTTGGTGATCTTGTCCTCTCCTTCATCCGCGTCATTCACGAGATGCCCCACGTCCGTGATATTGCGTACATATCTTACATGGTACCCGATGAATTTAAGATAACGGAATAACAAGTCGAACGTGATTGCCGGACGAGCGTGACCGAGATGTGCATCCCCGTACACGGTCGGACCGCAGACATATAATCCCACGAAAGGAGGGTTAATAGGTTCGAATAATTCTTTTTTACGACTTAACGTGTTGTATATCGTTAATTTGTTTTCCATGATACTATAATGCTTTATTGATATGATTCAACAAAAGTAGAAATTTTATCATTGAAAATAACGGGAAATGGTAAATTAATGCCCGTTTTTTGTCGTTTTATGATATATTTTCCACTTCTTCAAGTCTTACATATATTCGTTATCTTTTCGTTATCTTTTCGATATATCTTCGTCTCTATAGAGGAGTATTTGACGATAGTATATCGAAGAGATAACGAATATGTGTAAGCTAATGTATTGATTATTCTATGTGTATGCGATTTGCTTTAATTCTTTTTGTATTTCATTGCTTCGGGAATGGCGGCTTTCAGCTTGGCAATACGATTCGCGTCGGCCGGGTGGGTGGAAAGGAATTCGGGTTGTTTTCCGGTTCCGGCATTGGCCATTCTACTCCAGAAAGCTACCGCCTCGTTGGGATCGTATCCGGCCATTGCCATGAAGATAAGTCCTAGGTGGTCGGCTTCGTACTCGTGTTTCCGGGAGAACGGGAGTGTGATTCCCACGTTGGTTCCCATACCGATTGCGGCAGAAAGTAGGGCTTTTCTCGTGTCGCTTTGGTTGTGTCCCAGAATTTCAGTTGCGGCGGCCTGTCCGTACTGGATAAGGGCTTGCTGGCTCATGCGCTCGTTACTGTGGTGGGCGACGGCGTGAGCGATTTCGTGTCCCATAACGACAGCGATTCCCGCGTCTGTTTGGCAATAGGGCAGAATCCCCTCGTAGAAAACGACTTTCCCTCCGGGCATACACCATGCGTTCGGCTCGTTGCTGGCAACAAGGTTGAATTCCCATTGAAAGTTGGCAATCTGATCCTGCAAGCCGTTTGCCGCCAGATATTGTTCCACGGCTTTGGAAATACGGGCTCCCACGTTTTTTATGCGTTGTTTGTTTACCGCATCAGTGGAGAGTTTATTTTCTTTCAGGAAACTGCTGTACGAGGTTAAACTCATGGATACCATTTGATCCTCTGGGAACAGAATAAGTTGGTGTCTGCCCGTGAGTGGCACCGTGGCACAGCGCGAAAGAAGTAAAAATGCCAGCGCGATGAATGTGAGGCGTAAGATCATCCTTTTCATATATTAAGTAATTGAGTTTTATATTTCAAATGCTAAAATATAATACGAATTCGATATATGCAATGTTTGCCATGCGGTTAATTGTTTTTTTCGGGCGCTTTGTTAAATGCTTTTTTGTGCGAATGTGTTATTAAATGTTTTTTCCTTGATTGTTGAAGTGTGATTTTTATTTGAATATGGTTAAAGTGCGGAAATTTTATACCTTTGCGGGGAGCGGTTAATGGTGATATTATGCTAAAAGAAGATATTCAAATATGTGAATTACTAAAAAAGAGAAACCCTAAGGGACTAACGTGTCTTTTTGAAGTTTATTATAAGCCTTTGGTCCTGTGGGGAGCTACTTTTTTGCATGATGTCAGTCAAGCCGAAGATTTGGTTCAGGATTTTTTTGTTAAGTTGTGGGAAAACAGGACTTGCGAGAAACTTTTACCTTCCACGTTGAAATCTTATTTGTATGTTTCCGTGCGTAATTTGGCTTTAAACGCGAGTATAAAAACAGATCCTTTACGACATGCCTGCGATTTGGCTTGTTTTGATGAGCCGTGGGAGGAGTATGATAATTTTAAAGAGGAAATCATATATAAGGTAGAAAAAGCAATAAAAGAATTACCCGAACGAAGCCGGGAGGTTGTACAATGCGTGTACTTGAAAGGGATGCGATATAAAGAGGTCGCGGAAATGCTGAATATTTCGGTTGCCACGGTGAATACGTTATTGGTAAATGCGTTGAAAAAGTTAAGACAGGTTTCCAAAGAGAACGAAAATGTGATACTTCTTTTCTCGATATATCGTTCTCTTGTCGCTGAAAATGAGAAAGTTCTTGCGTGAAGGATTTTTTTTGAAAAAAAAGTTGATTTTTGATTCAATGATTTTTTGTTTTAGCTTGTACTATATATAGGAGGGTGTATAAAAAGATATTAAACGATCGTTTAATGATTCTTTCAAAGCCTTATTTTTAGAGCGATTATTGGGGTCGCTTGTATTTTCTTTATGTATCATAATTAAGCAATTAGCAATATTGCTGTTTTTTTTCCAAACATTTTGTTTTTTTGATAGGTGACTCTCATTAAACGATCGTTTAATGAGAGAGATAGAGGATATTGATTTCTTGTTAATGCGCTACGTGTTAGGAGAAATGAATGACGATGAAAAAGTGCTGGTGCGGGAGTGGATTGCGGCTGATGAAAAGCATGCGGAATATTACAAAGATTTTCAGATGTTTCACCTAAAAATGGAATGGGGGATGCGTGCCAATGCGGTGGTACATGATTCTCTGACGCATCGGCGAGTGAAGGCACGGCAACGTCGTTTGCGGGTTTTGTATTGGAGTGTGGCATGCCTGATCGTGTTGTTCAGTGTCGGGGGAATATTGTGGATGCTCCCGGAAGATGAACCCGTGTACGTGACGGAGAAAATTGAACCGGGTAAATCGAAGGCGGTACTTTACATGGCCTCCGGTGATGTGGTGAATGTTGACGGGCAGACGGGAGTCATGAAAGAGAAAGACGGAACCCGGATAGAGATTGACGGAAAGGAGGGAATTGCCTATCGGGTGACCGGGGGACAACAGCAAGAAGAAACACTTTCTAACCGGATCGTTATTCCTCGCGGGGGAGAATTTAAACTGATCTTGGCGGATGGGACGGCTGTCTGGTTGAATTCCGATAGTGAATTATCTTACCCGACGGCCTTTGCCGGGCAGAAACGGGAGGTATTTTTGAGGGGTGAGGCTTATTTCGATGTGAAACCCGATAGCTTGCATCCTTTTATCGTGCATGTCGACGAGGTGCGGATTCAGGTACTTGGAACCCAGTTTAATATTAACACTTACGCGGAGGGAAGTATCAAGACCGTTTTGGTCGAGGGAAGCGTGGATTTGAGAAATCGTGCGGGAGAACACGTGGTACTTACCCCGAACCGAATGGCGGATTACCGTACGGTGGAAGGTCGTTTCGAACTGACGGATGTAGACGTGCAGCCCCATGTGGCTTGGCGGGAGGGTAATTTTATATTTCAAAGCGAGTCCCTGGAGAGTATCATGAATAAATTGTCCGTTTGGTATGATCTGAACGTGTTCTATGCTAATGAAGGGTTGCGGGATATACGTCTGTCGGGAAACTTGGAGCGATTCTCAGATGTCGGGAAACTGTTTTCCAAGTTCGAACAAATTTCGGAAGCCCGTTTTAAGATACAGGGGAAAAATGTGATAATCAGTAGTAATTAATGTGAGTGTGCAATAAAAAAAGATGAGGGTGTGCGACCACCTTCACCTTTTGAAATTAGTAAATGAATAGGTAACAAATATGGCTTGATCCTATTCTATTGTTTAATGTTCAAATACAAATTTATGAAATTGAAAGGACTTTATGCCTTATCAGGGGTAAAAATTTCTCAAATTACAAAGATCATGAGATTATTTACGATTTGTATGTTTGTTTTTGTGTTCGGAGCCTCCGCCAATAGCTTCTCGCAGAAACAGACTGTGACGTTGGACTTATATCAATGTGATGTAAGCACGTTATTTCAAGAAATCTGGAAACAGACAGGTTTGCGTTTCGTGTACAATGACCGGGACGTGGCAAAAGTTGCCCGGTTTGACCTGCAGGTGAAGGATAAGGCCGTGGAGGAGGTACTGAAAGATGTTTTTCATGAAACAACATTAAGATGTACTTTCGACGGGGATGTGATTATGGTGATTGCCAGCAAACAACAGGCTGTTGCGGCCGACACGGTGAAAAAAGTGACGGTGAAAGGAAAGGTGACGGATGAGGCGAAAAATCCTTTACCCGGTGTTACCGTGGTCGTGAAGATTCCGGGAATGGAGTCCAGCGCGATCGGTACGGCCACGGACATCGACGGGTTGTATGAATTGTCATGGGTGGATCAGAAAAATGCCTCTCTTGTGTTCACTTTTGTCGGGATGATAGCCCAAGAGGTGAAGTTTACGAACCAGAAAGAGATTAACGTGGTATTGAAAGAGGACTCGAAAGAGGTTGAGGAGGTGGTCGTTACCGGATATTTCAATCGCACCAAACAGAGTTCCACGGGAGCGGAGGTTTCCGTGAAAGGCGAGGAACTTCGGAAAGTGGGATCGTTAAATATGTTGCAGGCCATTTCGGCGTTCGATCCTTCCGTGCGCACGCTCCCGAACAATCAATGGGGTAGTGACCCGAACCATGTACCGGAGATTTCTATTCGAGGTGAGAATGGTTTTGATTTGAGAAGTTCAGCCGACGATTCTCGTTCTAACCCGAATGCCCCGTTGTATATCATGGATGGTATCGAGGTTTCCGCTACCACGGTATACGACTTGGATATGAACCGCGTGGAGGCGTTCTCTATTTTGAAAGATGCTTCGGCCACGGCCCTTTACGGGTCGAGAGGTGCCAACGGGGTTATCCTGATCACGACGGTCCGGCCTCGTTCCGGGGAGTTACGGGTATCCGTGAACGCTCGCTATGATATTTCAGCACCGGATTTGAGTGATTATAATTTGATGAATGCCCGTGAGAAGTTGCAGTACGAGAAATTGGCGGGAGTGTACACGAGTAAAGGAGGTCTGGAAGAACAGATGAATAAAGACGAGTTGTATAATAGTCGTCTGGAAGAGGTCGCACGCGGGGTAGACACGTATTGGCTGTCGAAGCCGTTGCGTACGTCAGTAAACCAGCGTTACAGTGTTTTCGTGGAAGGTGGTGACGAACACATGCGTTACGGGGTTGATTTGAAATATGATACGGATAAGGGAGTTATGAAAGGTTCCGGTCGCGAGCGTTGGGGGGCCAAGATAAATTTGAACTACAATTTAGATAATAAATTGATTGTCACGAATGATTTGAACGTGGATGACGTGAAAGGTGAAAATTCTCCTTACGGGGACTTCTCCCAGTACACGAAGTTGAACCCGTACGAACGGGAGAAAGATCCGGAAACGGGAGAACTTATCCGTCGGTTTGCATCGAATAACCTGAAAAATCCTTTGTTGGATGCCACTTTACCGAACACGGATTATAATCGTTACACGGAAGTGAAGGATAATCTGAGTGTCGAATGGCGGGTAACATCTCATTTCCAGATCAAGGGATTGGCTGCATTGACCAAAAATATAACCAAGAATGATAAATATCGTTCGGCGGAGTCTTCGGAATTTGACACGCAGACAGACCCGAACCAGAAGGGAAGTTACACGATCAGTAATTCCACGACGATTAATTTCGACGCGAATCTCCGGTTCATGTACAACAATGTATTCGCTGACAAGTACACGGTGAGCGCCGGTATCGGTAGCGAGCTTTCTACTTCGAATTTGACGGGAGAGGGTTTCACGGCCGTGGGATTCCTGAGCGACAGGTTGAAGAATATCCAGTATGCCCAACAGTTTAAGAAAGATTCGAAACCCACGGGAAGTTACGATAAGACGAAGATGGTGGGTTTCTTTGCCAATTTGAACGTGGGGTATGATAATCGTTACTTCTTGGATGCTTCTTTCCGTACGGACGGTTCCAGCAAGTTCGGGCGTAATTCCCGTTTCGCTCCTTTCTGGTCGGTAGGTGCTGCCTGGAATCTGGACAAGGAATCTTTCTGGACGGGAACGGGATACATGAAGATTCGGGCTTCCGTGGGTAGCACGGGTACCACGAATTTCACGTCGGATCAGGCGTTAACTCAATATTTGTACCAAAGTACCTCGGAATATAACGGTATTTACGGTGCGGTGCTTTCCGCTTATGGTAACCCGTCGCTGAAATGGCAGAATACCCTGCAATACAATGCCGGTGTTGAGGCAAGTGTTTGGAGAAATATGATCGTGGTTAATTTCGATGCTTACTTGAAACGTACGCAAAATCTGTTGTTGGACATTGATGTGGCTCCCTCTACCGGATTCTCTTCTTACAAGGAGAACATGGGATCAATTGATAATAAAGGTTTTGAAGCCCGTTTGCGCTTTAACCTGATTAATGATCGTTCTAGGGATATGACGTGGAACGTGACGATTGCCGCGGCTCATAATAAGAACGAGATCCGGAAATTGTCTACTGCCATGAAAAAAATGAACGAGGAAGCGTTGAAGTCCACCAATTCCAAGGGGGATACCACGATGTTCCGTTTGTACGAGGAGGGACGTTCCCAAAGTGCCTTGATGGTGGTACGTTCTCTGGGGATCGACCCGGCTACCGGTAACGAGATTTATATCAAGAAAGACGGTTCGTTGACTTACGAGTATGACGTGAACGATAAAGTGGAAGTGGGAGATGAGAACCCGAAATTCCAAGGGAATGTCCAGACGAATTTCTACTGGAAAGGGTTTAATCTTTATTTGTTATTCAATTACGAGTACGGGGCTAAGATTTACAATACCACGTTGGCCACGAAGGTGGAAGGAGCCGACCCGCTATATAACGCGGATAAACGTGTGCTGTACGACCGATGGAAAAAAGCGGGGGATGTCGCCATGTTCCGGCGTATAGACGACACGAGTGATTTGTATCAAACGACCCGCTTGGTGCAGGATAATAATTTTATCAATCTTTCCAGCCTGTCTCTTTCTTATGACGTGCCGCAAGACATATTAACCAGAACTTTTATAGAACGGTGTAAGCTGACTTTCTCCATGACGGATGTATTCCGCATTTCCAGTATCAAACAGGAACGGGGAACGTCTTATCCTTTCGCACGTTCATTTTCATTCGCGCTTAATCTAACATTTTAAAAACTGATATATGAAGACACAGTTATTTATAATGGTTTGTTTGTTGTTTTCGTTGACCTCTTGCAATAAATGGCTGGATGTGGAGTTGGAAAATAAGGTGGACGAGGATAAATTGTTCAGCACAACCGAAGGGTTTAAGGAGGCCTTGGCGGGGGTGTATAGCCAGATGGCCGGGAAGAGTATGTACGGTCAGGCTCTCACGATGGAGTACGTGGATTTGATGGGGCAGTACTATTCCTATAATTCAGTCGGTACCGCTTACACGTATTTCAAGGACTTTAAATATACGGACAAGACTGTGAAAAGTACGATTGCTTCCTTTTGGAACAATTTGTATAGTTGTATTGCTGCCGCTAATAATATTTTGAACTGGGCGGACAAAAACGCGGGAGTTTTGACCGGGACCGACCGGGATCAGGTTCGCGGAGAAGCGTTGGCTTTGCGGGCATTCCTGCATTTTGACTTGTATCGTTTGTTTTGTCCGGATGTGAAATTTTCACCCCAGACGGAAGGAATTCCTTATAACAAGGAGTTCGGGGTTGCTTTACCCCCGATGTACACGGTTGAGGAAATCGTGCAGTTGATTATCAACGATTTGAAAGAGGCGGAAACCTTGCTGGCGAATGACCCGATTGTTTCTACCGTACCCTACACGTTGGATACGAAGAATGACGCGGATAAATATGTTGCCCGGATAAACCTGTACGGGGTGAAAGCCATGCTGGCGAGGGCTTATCAGGCAAAAGGGGATAACGTGAAGGCTGTCGATTACGCGAAAGAGGTGATCGAGAGCGGTAAGTTCCGTTTGCTTGAATTTTCCAGCGTGGACCAGACGGAGGCAGCGACGGACGTGTTGTTTTCGGACGAACATATCTTTTCTTTGCGCAACAAGGATTTGAAGGATTACAGCGAGAAGTTACATCGTGATGAGAAAAAGGATGGAGCCACGCAAGCCAAACCGTTACCGTTTGGAAGTTATTATAACTGGTACGAGGGGAATAATGATGATGTCCGGTATTCGAAATGGTTTAACTTGGGCGATTTCATGAAATATTACATGGCTAACACGGATCTCTTTTTCCGCAAGATGCCGATGATCAAGCTTTCCGAGATGTACCTGATCGTGGCCGAGTGTTCTTTTGACACGGATTCGGATGTGTCTTTGGAGTATTTGAACATGTTGCGTGACCACCGGATTCGGAATCACGTGCATCTGCAATACCTGTCTAAAGAGTCGATTCAGGACGAGATGCGCCGGGAATACTTGGGTGAAGGACAAATGTGGTACGTGATGAAACGGAATAATCTGAAAATCGAGACCGGTTCGGCAGATGGAAGCATTGAACCTTCGGATGTGGTGTACGTGTTCCCGATGCCTGATGCCGAGATAGAAGACGGACATAGATAGAATTAATCTTTTAATACGTAGAAATATGAGTAAATTAATATACCTGTTTGCTGTTATCTATATCATAATCTCGTTTGCCGGGTGCGATCAGGATATAGATTACCCTTACGAGGGGAAAGACCGGATTCAGTTCAAGCACTTTTCCGTGGTGAATAACAAACGTGTTTACACGGATTCGGTGGTATTTTCATTCGGTTTGTTGAGTGATACGATTCACGTGGACACGGCGAAAATCGTGATGGAGTACTTGGGTAAGGGATCGGATCAGGCACGTACCTATAACGTGAAAATCGTGGCGGATTCCACGACTGCCGTGGAAGGAACCCATTACGAGGCCTTCCCGGAGGTGCAGACATTCCGTCCCGATAAACTGACGGATACGTTGCGTATCGTGGTTTACCGGGATCATTTGAGTAAGAGTTTCGCTAATCCCAAAAACGAGAGTTTGTATTTGCGGTTGGAGGAAAGCGAGGATTTCGATCTGGGCTTACGGGGCGGGATCAGTATGAGAGTGTTGTTGAACGATTATTTGTCCCAACCAAGCTGGTGGACAGGTCACGGGGGATTGGGATATTTCCACCCGAAGAAATGGCGTATCCTGATTTCTTTTAATGCGGATTATGCCAAATCGAATTGCTCGTTCAACCAGAACAACGAGGGGAGAACGTATGCCCAAGGATTGGATAGCTATTTGAGAAACGTACCCACGTACGACGACGAGACAGGTATGCGCCTTTACCTGACTTACATGCAGGAAGTCGAGAAATAGGATGTTGAAAAATAATTGATAAATTATGAATTTGAAGAATATATGTTGTTTTTTTGTCATGGCATTGTTTTTCTATGCATGCTATGATGACAAGGGAAATTACGATTACCGGGAGATCAACGAGATCACGGTGGAAGGAATCGAAGCCTCGTATGCCAGAGACGTGGACGATAGTTTGCGTATTTACCCCGTCTTGAAGGGAACGATGTACGAGGACACGTCACGTTTCACGTATCGCTGGGAGGCTGCCGGTCGGAAGTTAGCCGAGACGTATAACTTGGAGATACAGGTGGATATGGTGCCGGGAGAGCGGTCATGCCGATTCGTGGTTAAGGACAAGGAAACCGAGGTCGAAAAGTATCATCGTTTCACGTTGAACGTGAGTTCTTCCACGGCAGGCGATCTGATCACGGTGTTGAGTAAATACCAGGGACGGGCGGAGTTGTCCTATCTGCGTTTGGATAAACCTTCAAACTGGGCGATTAATTATTTCATGGATCGTTACGAGGCCCCGCTGGGTGTCGAGCCGAAACAGTTACGGATTTTGTATGCCGAGGCAAGTCGTTGCCAACCTTTCGTGAACGCTTATGGCCGGATGATGGTTTTGGCGGATAACCGGGTGAGTTTGCTGGATAAGAGTACGTTGATGCAGGACACGCTGAACCCTTACTTGACGGGCGAGGCTTACACCGGACTGGCTTCTTATCCACCACCAGATATTGAGGGATACGAAAGTCAATATTTAGTGGAAGAGGGAATTTCTATCTGGAGGGGTAATCCCTATGGTGCTTCATTTCAACAAATGACATATTTTGCCGAGATTTCTGGAGGAACCTTGTATACAGCGGTTTTGGCTCCTAGTATCTGGACCCCAAGTTATTCGTATAAAAGTAAAAGTCCCCATAAAGGAGTGCTTTCGGCTTTCGGTTTCTGGGATGGGATGAACCCGACGGCCGATTCGCCTACCCTGATTAACATGGGTTATAGTTGTGGTGATCTTATTTTGTTTGATAAAACTTATGGTCGGTTTGTATATGGTAGTGCTTACGGTGGCGTGAAGGAGATTAAAAAGGCCGATTTTAAATATTTTGAAGGGTACAATCTGTTGTGGGGGAGTGCCACGAATATGGCAGACGATGCCTGCGTGGCCGTGTTGAATGACGGGGATAATTGTCGTCTGGTATTGTTTAAAACCGGAAAGGAAGAGGAAAACGAGAAAAATACCACGAAGAAATGGGTTGCAGATATTGCCGCCGGTAACTTGATCAAATCGACGACGAAATTCTACTGTATGAAATACACGAATTACATGTTCTTCGTGACGGACGGTAGTCTTTACCTCTACAATCTACTGGATATCCAGAGTGGTATGGCCCCGAATGCTCGTAATCTGGTGGCGAAATTGACGGATCTCGGTTATGATGCAACTGCCGTTATCACGGATATTTGCGTGTCTCGGACAGAGAAAACTCTTTTGTTAGGTGTTTCGCGTTATGGGAATGACACGGAGGCTGCCGGGGAAGAAGCAAAGGGTGATTTGTTGTACTTTGACCTGAACAGTAGTACGTTGGGCGTTCAGTATAACGAGGGGAAATCTTACAAGGGTATTTCCGGAATCCCGGTAGACGTGGAGATCAAATACCAGACGCATTGGCGTGATGGTATGTTTAAGGGTGAACTGAAAGATAATATTTAAGTCGGAAAACTTAATATAGGATATTATGAGAAAGTATTTATTTTTATTGATCGTTCCTTTTTTGGCGTTGTTTTCCTGCGTGGATGACAACAGCTCTTATGAATCCCAAGAGAAGGAAAAGGTGGATGTGGAAGGTGTTACCCCCGGCGGTGGGGAAGAAGAACCTCCCGTGGATGGCGTGTTGACTCCGGGGGTGCATTTAATAACCTTGGATGTCGAACAGCCGGACGGGACTGTCGTGCCGAGAAGGTTCAAGTATTTCATGCCTTCAACGTTGGTGACGAGTAAGCCCATTTCGTTGATTTTTGAATTTCACGGGAGTTATGAATTTAAAAGTGATGAACTTCCTTCAGACCCGTTGGAGGGATTGTCGAAGACTAATGCTTTGTGCCAGTTGGCAACACGAGAGAATTGTATTGTGTGTTTCCCGGCGGGAGAGGTCGTGACGCAAACGGATGGTAGCGGTGCGGTGAACTGGCAGAATAGCGAGAACCATTTACCTTTCGTGGATGCGATGCTGGATTTCTTTGGCAAAAGCACCCCGTCCGTTGATCCGAAACGGGTTTATTCCACCGGGCAGTCGAGTGGTGCCATTTTCTCTTTTGTTTTGGCATTCTATCGTTCGGAGAAATTTGCAGCTATAACCCCGCGTGCGGGACAGATGAAGTTCGGGGATGACGAACCGTTACCGGCACGGGCAGTTCCGATTCGTGTGTTTGCGGGCGAGATCGACGAGACGGTTATTCATTCTGCCGTGTTGGAAAACATGACAAACTGGGCGATAAAGATCGGCGGGTATTTCCCGGCTGACATGGTTTATACTGCAAAAGCATTTGAGATCGAAGAGTATAAAACCGTGGATACCCGCGTGTGGCATGGAGGAAATGCTGATTTGGAAATTTATACCTTACTTGAAGAGGGACATGGTATTAATGTCGTGAGATGTACCACCCTGATGTGGGAGTTTATGTCGGCTCACCCGATGGATCAGGAAACCGTAAATTGTTTCGTGACAAGCGAGACCCACGAGATTGTTGCCCAGTGCGGGGAGAAAATAGAATTTGGTATTAACTATACGGATGGGGCGGAATTGACCGTTACCGGTGAGCCTAAAGGTTGGAATTATCGGTTGAACGGTAAAACCGTTAGTATGACAGGCCCGGTTGATTTCTTCGGAGATATCGACCGTAAAGGAGAAATGATTTTGACCGTATCTATTGGCGGGCAGACTGCAAAGGATACGATTTCCTATGAATTGAAAGCCCCGAAAGAGTACTTCGAAGTGGGAGATATTTACTATAACGACGATTTCGAACCGGTAGGTGTGGTTTGTTGGGTGAATAACGCGAATATCAAGGAGGCGAAGATCATTAATCTTGAAGGTCCTAATTCCTATGGAAATGTTTGGTATGGAGAGGGACTTGGTAATGATTTTGAAACCCCGGATCAATATGATGGAGAAGGGAATACTGCTAAAATGATAGCAAGGAAAGAAGCTTTGAATTTATCATTGTCTGCTGCGAATTCTGCATTTGTATGGGCTGCAGAGTATTCTTATAAAGGTGTTTCAGGGTGGTATTTACCTGCCGTAAAAGAGTTGGAAGCAATTGCTTCTAACGTGGCTGTTATACAGGAGAAAATGAAAGAATTGGGTGTTTATACAACAAATTGGGATTTTTCTGCAAAGACATTGTATTCTTCGACCACGGAAACAGGTGGAAAGGGAAAATTGTTTTATAATTATAACTACTCCACGAAACAGGTAGGATATGGTGATAGTGCTGATGAATATTTAGGATATATTTATGCTCGTGCTTTCAAAAAAGTTTCTAAATAACAGAGTGTTGTGAATTATTTACCCTACTGGCGCTTTGTCGGTAGGGTAAATTTAATATTTGAAATTAATGAAAAAGTTTATTTTTTTATGCGTGTTGTTTGCTTTCTCACTCTCGTTGAGAGCCCAAGATAGTGGGATTCGTTTTTTTCACGGGACTTGGGATGAGGCGATCGCTTTGGCAAAAAAGGAGAAGAAAAAGTTATTTGTAGACTTTTACACGGAATGGTGTGGCCCGTGTCTGAATATGTCGTTGACCGTGTTCGTGCTTCCGCAAGTGGGAGAGGTATATAACAAGAATTTTGTTTGTTTGAAGATTGACGCGGAAAAAGGCGAGGGGCGGGAACTGGCCAAACGTTATGCCGTCAATTCTTACCCGACCTATATTTTCGTGAATCCGAAGAATCAGGAGATTGTACATCGTAGCGGGAGCAACAAACCGGTTGAAGATTTTCTTTATGATGCCCAAGGGGGGATTAACCCGAAACTGGGATCCGTGTATATGGATAAAAAATACACCGAGGGAAAATATGATTTGGATTTTCTGAAAAATTACATCCGTTACAAAAAGTCAACGGGAAGCCGGGAGGTGCAGACATATTTCGATGAGTTGATCTCTAAAGGGGCGAAATTGACCGATGCGGATGTGTGGAATTTATACCGTAAATGTATCACGGGATACCAAAATCCTTATTTGAAGGAAGTTTCCGATAATTACGTGCGATTCACGGAATTATTCGGTAAAAAGGAAGTAGACGAGAAATTAACGGAGGCAACATCTTATGCCCCAGTTCAGTTTACAAAAGGATTATGCGATTTCGAGGGAAAGGATTTTAATATCAAAATGCGTGTAATGACCGATCTTTTCAACCAGAAAAAGTACGACGAGGCATTTGCCGAGGTCGAGCGTTTGAAGGCTGACCCGTCGATCGACCAGCACAAGTTCGTGAAATCGCTTGTGTTCCACGTGCGAGTGTCCCCGGAATACACGGATAAAGATTTGCCTTATGAAACCTTGGCGAACAAAGTTCGAGCTTTGAGATATGTTGCCTACAATATGTATGATCGGGATGATGCCATGCCTCATTTTTATTATGTGCAAGGTTTGGAATATTTGTTGAAGCGAGCCTTGGAGGAGGGGAAACAAATCCCGACCGATTTAGTTACAACCCCGGAATACGGGAAAAAGGTGTATGACATGCGTCATCCCGATTTGAAAGCCAAACCGAAACGGAGATAAAAATATATTTATTACCTTTATAGCCTTCACCCGGATGATTTCGGGTGAAGGAAAAACAAAAATGTGAGTATATGAATTATCTGAAATCGGCGGCGTGTCCTTGCATGTATTTTTATCAAAGCTTGGGGAAGTGGATGATCTTTGTGGTGGTATTCGTGATTTCTTCGGGAGTTATGGGGCAGAAAGTTATAGAGAGTAATCTTTTGGGTAACTGGGCGAACACCGGAACGGGAGCTTGGGAGTATGGTTTTTATGAAGATGGGGCCGTTGCTTTCTCGGATTTCTGGAAATATAAACGTGTAAAATTCGGGAGGAAACAAACGGAGGTCGTGTTGGAAAATGGTAACCGGACGATAGTTCTTAAAATCAGACAGGGTAAGAATGGAAATATTTCTATAGTGCGTGATAATGAGAAAGGCGAAATATTCCATCCGTGCAACGGCAAAGACTTTGTTGCGTGGGAAGGAGTCGATACCGTTTCGTTTTCAAAACCTCTCGTGATCACCGATACCGTCACGATACGCGGATATATTCGTAACCTCGACAAGGTGACTCACCCGGCGTTGCGAGGGTACACGTTTACTTGTGGCTATAATGGATTGCTTGAAGAAGAGGAAGGTGAAATTGTTGCCCCCGTAGATTCTTCCGGGCGCTTTACGCTTCGTTTTGTCGTGAGTGCACCTCAACGAGTTTTATTGGAATGGGGACGGATGTGGAAAAATATTATTGTAGAACCCGGGGAGACGGTTTTGTTATATGCAGATGCTTCGGACTGGAAAGTATTCCCGGATGTTTCGAAGGAAGAGATGATTAACGGGAAAAAGGATGTGCTTTTCATGGGAAAGAACGCTCGTTTTCATCAGGAGTATACGTGTTTCCCTTATCCGTTATGGATGAGAAATATGTACGAGTTGAGGGAGATCGCCCGTTCGGATATGGAATTCCTGCGCTTGGCCGAGGCGGATTACTTGAAATCGGTAGCATTTTTGGATTCTATTTGTGGAAAATACCCGAATCTTTCGAAGAGATGCAAAGAGTCCATTGAAAATGAATGGAAATATCGGTTTGCGGCGACGTTGATGCAAAACCAGTTTAATTTGCGCGGGAGCCACGAACGGTTTGATCCGGGATACATGGAATATGTAAATACTCATTTCTCTGTGAATGAATCCTTGTATTATTTTATAACTCGGGATTACCAAACATTCTTGCGGGATTATACCGGTTATGTAGATAGTCAAAAATATAGGTATGTTGATGGGATTGGGTTGGTTTATATGCCAGATGATCGTTTGTATGAGGTGTTAAGGAGGTTGAAGGAGGGCGGAATGTTTGGGGAATTATCAACGGAAGATATCGCGACTTGTGAACGTATTAGCCGGAAGATGACGGAATTGAGCCGGCAGCAAATTACGGACACGAGTGCGTTTCAGGTGGCCGTGGGGGATAAGGCCATGCTTTATGATAAAATGAATACCTATCGCTCTTTGCCGGAGGTATGGGAATTGGAGGAGGTCGTGACCCGGGAACACGAGTTATTGCTCTATGACACGCTGGTATCCGATGTCTTATTGAAGGAGCTTTGTTATACCCGATTGTTCGTGACTGGAATGGAGTATGATCACAAGTCTTTGGCACCGGGGATGATGAAATTAGTGGACACTAGAATTTCGAATCCTATATTGAATCGAAAGGTGAAGGAAGCTAGCGATGTTTACCAGAAAATCGCTAGTAAAAAATTAGCTCACGAAGCCAGTTTGATTGATGTTGAGCGATTTAGTCATATTTTGGATGCAGATTCTCTCTGGCAAGCCTTGATTGAACCTTATCGGGGAAATGTGATTTTGTTCGATTTTTGGGGATCGTGGTGTGAACCTTGTAAGGATATGTTGGCGTTGATGGGTGATATTGAGAAGGTGTTCGAGAACGAGAAAGTGATATTCATGTATTTTGCTTATAGCTCACCCGAAGAGGCATGGAAAAATGTTATCAAAGAATTCAATCTTACGGGAAAAAATATCGTGCATTATAATTTGCCTCCACTACAACAGCAGATGATTGTCAAGAAAATGGAGGTGCATGGATACCCGACGTATAAAATTATAGATAAGGCCGGAAACGTGACGAACAGGGTATTGGAATATCCGTTACGCCCCCAAAGCGTGATAAATGAGATCCAAGCCGAGTTGAATCGTCGTTGAATATTTTGAGGGAAAATCTTTGACTTGTCCTGTCGATCGGCAGGATGGGAATATTTCATCCTTTTAGTCTCAAATTTATAAAATTTGTAGGGATTCTATTCTGAGAAATATCGAAGGATGTAGAAGATATGTAAATTTGGTACCTGAATACGTCTGTAATTATTGTGTACTACTTGTTCAGTAGTTTCATGAACCCTATACGAACCCTATAGTTACCTTATATAAATCCTATTATAATAAGGTTTATATAGGATGTTTATAATTTGATTATAAGTTTATTATAGGTACTGATCAGTAACTCAATAAATATTTGTGATGCATTCTTTTTTAAATACGCCTTATCCTGTTCCTTTCCTTTTCATTTACATGCAAGCGGAAGTGACTCATATCCATTTGTTTGGATGCGATAATGGTCGAGAGATATTGTGAAAGTTGGAATAAAAAAAATAAGCCGCCCGATATTCCAACGGGCGGCTTGCGTATTTTATAAGCGATGTTTTAGTTCAATTCGGCTAATTGTTGTTCAATTGCTTTAATTTTTGCTTCGGCATCGGCTTGTTTTTTGCGTTCGTTTTCAACTACTTGGGCAGGGGCCCCGTTCACGAATTTCTCGTTGCCGAGTTTTTTCATCACGGATGCGAGGAACCCTTGGGCATAAGCAAGGTCTGCTTCTAGTTTTGCCCGGACTTCTTCGGTGTTGACTTCCCCGATAGCAGGGATGAAGTATTCAACCGTGTCGCAGATGAAGCTCCAGGCTCCTTTTACCGGGTCTGCAACCATTTCGACATCGCTGATGTTACCCATTTTGCAGATGATACTCTCGAATTGCAAGGGGTAGCGGTCGTTACTCTTTACTCTTAAAGAGATGGCATCTTTGAAAGCGATGTTGTTTTGCTTGCGGACAGTACGGATTCCAGCGATGACTTCTTTCGTGTTCTCGAACGTGCTCAGGAAGTTTTCGTCGTATTTTCCGGGTGTTGGCATCACGGATACCATGATACTCTCGCCATCTTTCCGCTCCCTCAGGTTCTGCCATATCTCTTCCGTGATAAATGGCATGAACGGGTGGAGCAATTGCAACATTTCCTCGAAGAGGTAAATGGTTTTATTGTAAGTCGTCCGGTCGATCGGTTGTTCGAATCCCGGTTTGATGATTTCCAGTAACCAAGATGAGAACTCGTCTCGGAATCCGGTGTACACGGTCATGAGTGCTTCGGAAATTCGGTATTGCTCGAATTGCGTGTTGAGGGTCTCCTTGCATTTGTTCAAATATTGCTCGAACCATTCGATGGCCAGTTTGGAGTGTAACGGTTGTTCGATGTCGGCAACCTTCCAATTGCTGACCAGGCGGAAAGCATTCCATATTTTGGTCGTGAAATTACGTCCTTGTTCCGGGAGGCTTTCATCAAATAGCAAGTCTCCTCCGGCGGGGGCGCACAATAGCATTCCTACACGTACCCCGTCAGCCCCGTATTGATTGATCAAGTCGATCGGATCGGGTGAGTTTCCAAGGGATTTGGACATCTTGCGATGCAGTTTGTCACGCACGATTCCCGTGAGGTACAAGTTAGAGAACGGTTTCTCGTGGCGGTACTCGTATCCGGCCATGATCATTCTTGCCATCCAGAAGAAGAGGATGTCCGGGCCGGATACCAAATCATTTGTCGGGTAGTAATATTTGATATCTTCATTTTCCGGTTCGAGGATTCCGTTGAATACGGAGATCGGCCATAGCCACGAAGAGAACCAGGTATCCAAGCAATCTTCATCCTGACGGAGTTGATTTGCCGGAATGTCTTTACCGAATTTCTCTTTCACGAGTTTTACGGCTTCCTCGCTATTGCAAGCTACCACGTAATCGTTGCTATCCGGCAGGTAATATACGGGAATCTGGTGGCCCCACCATAATTGGCGGCTGATACACCAGTCTTTCACGTTTTCCATCCAGTAGCGGTACGTGTTTTTGTATTTTGCCGGTGTCAGGAGAATATCGTCATTCATGACAGCATCCAAGGCCGGTTTTGCCAGTTCTTTCATCTTGAGGAACCATTGCATGGATAATTTCGGCTCGATCACCACGTTGGTACGTTCAGAATAACCGACTTTATTGTTGTAATCCTCGATTTTCACGAGGTTTCCCGCTTTTTCGAGTTCGGGGATAATTTCCTGACGTACGACAAAGCGGTCTTTACCCACGAAAAGGCGGGCGTTTTCATTCAAGGTTCCATCATCATTGAAAATGTCGATGGATTCCAGATGATGTTTGTATCCGATTTCGTAGTCGTTGATGTCGTGTGCCGGGGTGATTTTCAATGCTCCGGTACCGAATTCCATATCCACGTATTCATCCTGGATGATCGGAATTACCCGGTTTACCAGGGGAACGATACATTTTTTCCCGGCCAGGTGGCGGAAACGTTCATCTTTGGGATTCACGCATACGGCAGTATCTCCTAGAATGGTTTCCGGGCGTGTTGTGGCGATGATGATGTATTCGTCTTCGGTTCCCTCTATTTTATAGCGGAGATAATATAATTTACTGTGTTCGTCCTTGTAAATAACTTCTTCATCCGACACGGCTGTTTTGGCTGCCGGGTCCCAGTTTACCATACGAACACCTTTATATATAAGTCCTTTGTTGTACAGGTCGATAAAGACCCGGATCACGCTGGCCGAACGGATCTCGTCCATCGTGAAACAAGTCCGGTCCCAGTCGCAGGAAGCTCCCAGTCGTTTCAACTGTTCGAGGATGATCCCTCCGTGTTTCTCGGTCCATGCCCAGGCATGTTTCAAGAATTCTTCGCGGGAAAGGTCTCTTTTCTCGATACCTTCGCTTTTCAGTTTGGCAACAACTTTGGCCTCCGTGGCAATGGAAGCGTGATCGGTTCCCGGAACCCAACAAGCATTTTTACCAAGTAAACGGGCGCGTCTGACGAGTACGTCCTGTATCGTGTTATTCAGCATGTGTCCCATGTGCAGGACACCGGTGACGTTAGGCGGGGGAATAACAATACAATACGGAGTTCTCTTTTTATCAACGGTGGAGTGGAAAAACCGATGTTCCAACCAGTATTGATACCATTTCTCTTCGCTCGTTTGCGGATCGTAGTTTGTTGGGATCATTTTAATTCAGATTAAAATTATATATTCGTAAAAAGGCTGCTTTGTCGAGCAGCCTTGTTTTTATTCTTCTGATTTTCTAAGTCTTCTTCCTTTTTTCTTTTGTGCATCGAGAAGAGCTTCAAGGTCTGCTTTTTGTTGCGAACCGTCGTAGTCACAGATATATTTATCAATGAGGATACGGCCACAGTACTCGCAGACGATGATCTTTTTCCGGGAACGGATATCCAACTGTCTTTGTGGCGGGATTTTGTTAAAACAACCTCCACAGGCGTCACGGTCAACGGTAACGACGGCCAGACCGTTGCGGGCGTTGGAACGGATACGGCGGTATGCCGTTAATAAACGTTCGTCAATGGTGGCTGCCAATTCTTTTGATTTTGTTTCTAACGTTTCCTCGTCTTTGTGCGTCTCGTTGATAATATCATTCAATTCGCCTTTCTTGGCTTCCAGGTCGGATACTTTGTCTTCATAACGCTTTTTGGATTCTTCCATAAGCGCGTCTTTTTCCGCTTTTGCTTTCGAGGCTTCCCGAATTCTTTTCTCCTGTAATTCGATTTCTAGTTTCTGGAACTCGATTTCCTTGCTTAAAGCGTCGTATTCGCGATTGTTACGAACGTTATCCAGTTGTTCGCTATATTTTTTAATAGATTCTTCGGCTTTCTTGATATCCATTTTCCGGGTGGATGTCGTTTTGTCAAGCTCGCTTAGTTCAGCCTTCAAGTTGTCGATACGTGTCTCTAATCCCGCGATCTCGTCTTCAAGGTCTTGAACTTCCAAAGGTAGTTCTCCCCGCAGCGTTTTGATTTTATCGATCTCGGTGTCAATTCGTTGTAATTCATACAGGTTCTGCAGTTTCTCTTCAACTGTCAGCTCTTGCATTTTCTCATTGTTATTCGTCACCATATATTATAAATACTTAATCGGATTTGTATTAATCTCAGAAAACTGAATCGCGAATTTAGATATTTTTTTTGTAAGTATCTCATAAAATATCTCTTTTGTGAATTGTTCGCTTTCATAATGACCGATATCGGCAATAATTACGCGTTTTTCCGTGAGGAAAAAGTCATGATATTTGAAATCCCCGGATATATAGATGTCCGCGTGATTTGCCAATGCCCGGTTAAAGAACGAAGCTCCGGCTCCTCCACAGACGGCAACCCGTTGAATGGTCGGGAGGTGTGGAGTCGTGTAACGCAACCGGTCACACCGGAATATTTCTTTCACTTGTTGTAGGAATGTCATGCTTTCAACAGGATGCTGTAATTCACCAATGATCCCGAACCCGTTCCCGGCGAGGGGATCACCTTCCGGTTGAAGGATTTGACGATTAACGAGGTCGAGTTTGTCGGCCATACGTCCACTCACCCCGTTAGTCACGACATCCATGTTCGTGTGGGAGGCGTAAATTGTGATGTCGTGTTTGATTGCCTTGATCACGCAACGTTCCACGTAGGTGGCGGGAGTAATGTGTTTGAGTCCCCCGAATATGAGCGGGTGGTGGGAGATGATGAGGTCGTGTCCCTTGGCGATGGCTTCTTCAACGACTTCTTCCGTGACGTCGATGCATAATAACACGGATGTCACTTCCCGTTCAGGATCCCCGCAGAGAAGCCCGGAGTTGTCGAAGCTGGCCTGTAATTTGAGAGGGGCATACTCTTCTATGAGCGAGATGATGTCTTTTACGTGCATGTTTGGCTTGAAATTTAGAATTTGAATGAAATAATTTAGTGGTTGCCGATTCTATGCTCCGAGTAATTCAGTGATTGTCGATTCAATGATTAAGTGATTAAAAAGAGAGCATAAGAGCCGAGTGGCAGGAATCACCTAATCGGGAATCATTAAATCACAGAGTTGCTACGGGAGTTGGTTTTTGATGGATAATAGCTCTTCTTTTATTCCTTTCAAGCGTTTTATGACTTCGAAATGTGATTCGGTTTCCGCTTTCCGGTTTTTAAGTTGTTGCTGGGCTCCTTTTAACGTCATTCCTTTTTCCTTGACCAGGTGAAAGATCAGGTGAAAGTTGTCAATGTCGGTTTTCGTGAATTGACGGTTTCCCTTTTTGTTTTTATGGGGTTTGATCACGTCGAATTCTTTCTCCCAGAATCGGATCAGGGAGGTGTTGACCCCGAACATATCGGCCACTTCTCCGATGGTGTAATACAACTTTAATGATTCTTCTGTCATAACAATTGAAAATTGATTTAGTCCATACTTTGGCCCGTGTTATTCGCTATTTCGACTAGTTGTTCGAATTCATCGGGGGTAAGGTCGTTGAAATAGAAGTTGATAGGGTCGATTGCTTTATCATTTTTCCTGACCTCGTAGTGAAGGTGCGGGCCCGTGGAAAGCCCCGTACTCCCCAAGTACCCGATGACATCTCCCCGTTTCACTTTCTGGCCTTTTTTTGCCAGGATTTTCTCCATGTGAGCGTACATGGTTTTATAGCTGAATCCGTGATCTATAATGACGTGACGGCCGTAGCCTTTGTCAAATTTGCTCTCAACGACAACCCCGTTGCCGGTGGCATAGATCGGGGTCCCTACTGTTCCGGTGAAGTCCATCCCTGCATGGAATTTAAGGGTCTTGTAGATGGGGTGCATCCGGTAGCCGAACGAGGAGGTCACTTGGTGAGTGCTTTTATCTTTTAACGAGACCGGAAGGATCGCGGGAATTGATGCCAGCATGTCGATCTTGTTCTTGGCCAGTTCTTCGATTTTGTCGAAAGATTTGCTTTGAATGTAGATCGCTTTGGATAATTCGTCAATCTTCTTGGCAGTCCCGATGATCAGGTCCGCGTTGTCGATTTGTCGGAGGTGTTCGTACTGGTCAACTCCTCCCGAACCAGCTCGTCGGATAGACGAGGGAATAGGGTCGGTTTCGAAAATAACCCGGTAGATGTTGTCATCCCTGGCCTCCATGTCTTTCAGTACGTTGTCCAGGTGTTCTACTTTGTTGCTTAATAAGCTGTATTGGGTAAGAACTTCTTCATATTTCCGTTTCAAAAGTTTTTCTTTCGGGGAATCAATGAACGCATAGACAAGGTATAACATGACGATGGCCAGCGAGAAGCTAGAAAAGAATTTTTTGAATAATCTCCAAAGTGTTTTTCTTAAAGATGATTCTATTTTATCAAATGATAACGTGTCCGAATTAAAATGGTACCCTGCTTTTCGCATAGTTTACTAATAAAAAATAGTGTTTGCGATGCAAAGTTAAAGAAATAATCTAAATTTGCAACTTGGTAAACAAGGCAGATCAAAGTGATAGAGAGGCAAGAGGAACGGTATACATGATAGGATGATAACGTGAAACTCGTGATTTGCGGATGTATTTATTAAATTTTGAATGTATGAAGTCATCAGAGATCAGACAGAGATTTTTAGATTTTTTTGAGAAGAAATCACATACGATAGTACCTTCGGCTCCGATGGTCATCAAGGGTGACCCGACCCTGATGTTCACGAATGCCGGGATGAATCAATTTAAAGATATTATTTTAGGGAACGTACGTCCCAAGGCAACACGGATTGCCGATTCACAAAAATGTTTGCGGGTTTCCGGGAAGCATAACGATTTGGAGGAAGTGGGACATGATACCTATCATCACACGATGTTCGAGATGTTGGGGAACTGGTCGTTCGGGGATTATTTTAAGAAGGAAGCGATCGCTTTTGCCTGGGAATTCTTGACGGAAGAGATGAAATTGGACAAGAACCGGTTGTATGCTACCGTGTTCGAGGGAAGTAAAGAGGATCGCCTGGAGGAAGATAAGGAGGCGTTGGAATACTGGAAACAGTATTTGCCCGAAGATCGGATTCTATACGGGAATAAGAAAGATAATTTTTGGGAAATGGGAGATATGGGGCCTTGCGGTCCTTGTTCGGAAATTCATATTGATTTGCGTCCGGAAGAGGAGCGTAAGTTGAAACCGGGGCGTGATCTGGTGAATAAGGATAACCCGTTGGTGATCGAGATCTGGAACCTGGTGTTCATGCAATATAACCGGAAAGCGGATGGTAGTTTGGAGAATTTGCCGAGTCATCACGTGGATACGGGAATGGGATTCGAACGTTTGTGTATGGCCGTGCAAGGGAAAACGTCCAATTACGACACGGACGTGTTTACTCCCATTATCGACGAGATCGCTCGTTTGAGCGAGAAAGAGTATGGTAAGGATGCAGCCGCTGACGTGGCAATGCGGGTGATTGCCGATCACTTGCGCACGATTGCTTTTTCAATTACTGACGGACAATTGCCCTCGAACGTGAAAGCGGGTTACGTGATTCGCCGGATATTGCGTCGTGCCGTGCGTTACGCTTATACTTTCCTGGATCAAAAAGAGGCTTTCATGTACAAGTTGGTGCCGGTTTTGATCGAGGTAATGGGAAAACATTACCCGGAGTTATCCGCTCAACAGGTTTTGATCGAACGGGTGATACAAGAGGAAGAAAATGCTTTCTTGCGCACCTTAGATAAAGGTATAAAATTACTGGATAAGATTATCGAGAAAACCAAGGCCGAAGATTATTTGACCGTACCGGGAAATATCGCTTTCGAGTTATATGATACTTACGGGTTCCCGTTGGATTTGACCGAATTGATTCTGAAAGAACACGGCTTGGTTGTTAATCGTCGGGAGTTTAAGGCTGAGATGGAAGCCCAGAAAGAGCGTTCTCGTTCGGCTGCAGCCGTGAATACGGATGACTGGGTGGAGTTGATTGCTGATGATACTCAGGAGTTCGTGGGGTATGATTACACGGAGACGGAGGTGCAGATTACCCGCTATCGCCGGATTAGCACGAAAGGTAGGACGCTTTACCAGTTAGTGTTTAATATTACCCCGTTTTATGGCGAGAGTGGCGGGCAGGTCGGTGATCGTGGTTGGTTGATTTCGGAAACGGAGAAAATAAATATTTGGGATACTCAGAAGGAAAACGGCTTGACGGTTCATATCACGGATCGTTTGCCGGAGGATTTGACACAAGTATTCACGGCGAAAGTGGATCTGGATAAACGGGTGGCCACGGAGAATAACCACACGTCGACTCACTTGTTGCATTACGCGTTGAGAAAGGTGTTGGGGACTCACGTGGAACAGAAAGGATCGTACGTGAGTGATGAATACCTGCGTTTTGACTTTTCTCATTTCCAGAAAGTGACGGACGAGGAGTTGGAAAAGGTGGCGGCTATCGTGAATCGTGAAATTCGGAAGAATTATTCATTGGAGGAAAGTCGTGCGATACCTATCGGTCAGGCAAAGAAGATGGGAGCCATGGCGATCTTCGGGGAGAAATACGGGGATTTGGTTCGTGTGGTGAAATTTGGGGAATCTGTGGAATTGTGTGGAGGTACGCACGCACACGCCACGGGACAGATCGGGTTCTTCAAGATTGTTTCCGAAAGTTCTGTTTCTGCCGGAGTACGACGTATAGAAGCGATAACGGCAGCCAAGGCCGAAGAGTATATACTGAATTATTTCAAGATGATGAAAGAAATAGACAGTATGTTCAAGTCGAATCGCGGCGTGTTGGAGAATGTCAGGGAGTTGCTGAACGAGAATGAGGGGTTGAAAAAAGATGTCGAGAAGTTCACGCAGGATAGTTTGAAGATCATGAAGGAGGGATGGAAAAACGAAAAGCGTGTTATCCGAGATATCACGATGATCGTAAAGACGGTGATGATAGCCCCTGCTAACGTGAAGGATATTGCCTTCCAGTTGAAGGGCGAGTTGAATAACCTGATCCTTGTGATCGGGGGCGTGTTTAACGATAAGCCTCATTTAACCGTGATGATTAGCGATTCGCTGGTGAAGGATTTCGGGTTACATGCCGGGCAGATCGTGAAAGATGCCGCGCAGGAAATGAAAGGCGGCGGTGGGGGACAACCTTTCTTCGCAACTGCCGGAGGATCAAATCCTGAGGGGATCACGAAAGCGATCGAACGAGCCGAAAAATTGATTTTGGATAAAATTAATTAGTTTTTGGTATAAATTTTGTGTAGTCATTCAATATATTAATAAAAATTTATACATTTGTTTGGCGAAAAAAGAAAGGTGAACTAATTTGAGTATTACAATAAAAATTAAGATGAGTATGAAAAAAACATTAGGTTTTGTTGCCGTTGTTGCCTTATCTGGGTTAATAACTGTTTCTTGTTCTTCTTTGAATAAAATGAAGAAACGTGCAGGAGAAATTACGTATTCTGTTACTCCAGAAACACTTGTGGCAAAAGGTGGAATGGTTGATTTGAAGATAGACGTAACTTTCCCGGCTAAATATTTTAATAAGAAAGTGGCTCTTGAAGCTACTCCCGTGTTAAGGTTTAAAGGCGGTGAGAAAGCTTATGAAATGAAAGCTATCCAAGGAGAAAAAGTTCAAGGTAATGCAGAGGTGATTCCTTACGAGTCGGGAAAGACTATTTCTTATACGAGTCGTATTTCTTACGAGGATGCTATGAGACTTTCTGATCTGGAAATTGATATTACCGGATCAAAAGGTGCTAAAAGTGCTAAATTCGAACCGAGAAAAATTGGTGATGGTGTGATTGCTACCGAGACTTTGGTTGTGAACGCTCCTGCTACTACTCTTGGTGAAGATCAATTCCAAAGAATTATCAAACAACAAGAAGAGGCTGCAATCTATTATTTGATCAATTCAGCTAACATCCGTTCTAAAGAAATGACTTCTGAAGAGATGAAGAAGTTGGAAGCTTATATTAAAGAAGCTGCTACCAAAGAAAACATGAATTTGAACAGTATTGATGTTAGATCATACGCATCTCCTGATGGAGCTTATGACTTCAACGAGAAATTAGCTAACCAACGTGAAAAAGGTTCTTCTACTTTCTTGAAAAAACAGATGAAGAAAGGTAAAGTTGAGCAATACAAAGACGAGAATTTCTTTAAGAATTTCGTTGTAGCTGAGGACTGGGAAGGTTTCAAAAAAGCTATGGAAGCATCAAATATCCAAGATAAGGAATTGATCCTTCGTGTGTTGGCTATGCACTCTGATCCGGAAGTAAGAGAAAGAGAAATCAGAAATATAGCTTCAGCTTTCGCTGTTGTTGCTGATCAAATCCTTCCGAAATTGAGAAGATCTTTGTTTGTTGTGAATACCGAGTTGATTGGTAAATCAGATGACGAATTGAAAGCTTTGGCTAAATCGGACGCTGCTTCTTTGAATGTTGACGAGTTACTTTACTCTGCTACATTGTTTGATAACAATAATGACAAATTGGCTATCTATCAGGCTTGTATGAGACAATTCCCGAATGACTGGAGAGGTTTCAACGACGCTGGTTTGATCCAATTCGAAATGGGTAACATTGCTGAGGCTCAAACGAACTTCAATAAAGCTAACTCTTTGTCTGCTAACAATCCTGTTATCCAGAATAACTTGGGTGCCGTTGCATTGAAGAATGGCGATTTGAAACAAGCTGAAGTTTATTTTGGTGCAGCAACCGGAGCCGGTCAAGAAGTTGATTACAACAAGGGTATCATCGCTATCAAGACGGGTGATTATGCTGCTGCTGTTAACTATTTCGGAAAATGCAATTGCGTGAACGCTGCTTTGGCTAACGTGCTTGCCGGAAATAACAACGAGGCTTTGAAGAAATTGAACGCTGAAAACAAAGAATGCCCGATGTCTTATTACTTGAAAGCTGTTATCGGTGCGAGAACTAACGACGCTACGATGGTAATGGAGAACTTGAAGAAAGCATGTTCTTTGAACGCTTCATTCAAACAATTGGCTGCAACCGATATGGAGTTTGCCAAATTTTTCGAAAACAATGACTTTGTTGCAATAACGAAATAAGTTTTGTTAAAATACATCAAAAGGCAATCGTAAGGTTGCCTTTTTTATTTACCTTTTTTTTAACACATAGTTTTTTTATGAATGCATATCTTTGTATTCTAAAAGTTAATGTGTCGAAGCATGAGGAGTTTTGTAGGTATATTGATTATTATTCTTTTCGTTGCTTGTGTACGTAATACGAGTGTACAAGTATCGGGGCGGGTCGAGACGGGTGACTCTGTCGTTTATTTTCAGGTAAACGATAGCATGTACAAGTTTCGGCTGGATGATAAACATTATTTTTCAGGGAAAATTGAACTGGAAAAGGGAACGTATGCCCGTTTCCATCCTTACTGGGTTCAAGTTTTTTTAACACCTGGGGAGGATTTGGAAATCAGTTTGAATAATGTTCGTAATATGCCTAATTCTTTGCAGTTCAAAGGAACGTTAAGCGCGATCAATAACTACTTGAAAGAACAACAATACCGATTTGTCGCTATTTATGATGCAAGTTTGCTCCAGTTGGAGGAAAAAGATTTCGTGGATAGAATGCGAGGGAATATTAACACGAGTATTGTTTTGCTGGAAGCTAAGAATTTGGGAGAGGAGTTTACCCGGCTGGAGCGGGAACGAATCAGGTACCGGGTTGCGGAGCAGGCGATGCATTATATGCGCGGACGTCTCGCCACGGATGTAGAGTATAAACCGGGTGAGATTTTTGACCAGTTTGTCTCCGAGTTTGATGTGAATAATGAAGAAATGCTCTCTTTTGATAGCTATCAACGATTCGTGTTGAACTACATGTATTACAAGGGACAGAATCTAAGTATGCGGCGGTTGGTGGACTATATTTTATCTCACGTCAGTAGTGTCAAAGTACGGGATTATTTATTGTCAGAGGTGGTTTATGGCTATTTTCAGGAGAATGGTCTGAGAGATTCTGATTATTTGCTTGCCGTGTGTTGGAATGAAGTTTCGGATACCAGTAAGCTCGTGAAGGTGAAACGTTTGGTTGATCAGTGGCGGAGATTATCTCCGGGTGTTACGGCTCCTAGCGTGTCATTGCAGAATGATAAAGGGGAGGCTTTATATCTAAAAGATTTGAAAGGGGAATTTTTATATATATGCGCCTGGGCTCCCGGTTATGGCGAAATGAAACCGGATATACAGGAGAAATGGAAAGAATTTGCCGGGGAGTACAAGGATAAGAATATCCGTTTCGTGACTTTCTGCATGGGACCTTCCCAAAGCTTGGCGCAGGTGGAAGATTTGCCCGGTGAACATTTCGTGGTGAATAATATACATGCTTTTTCTTCCCGTTACATGGTGTCTTTAATGCCCCGCTATATGCTTATCGACCCGGAAGGCCGGATTGTCGATGTAAACGCACCAAAACCATCGGGCTCCGCTAAATTACTTTTAAGGAGTGTGGGGTTATAATTTATTTTTGTATATTTGTCGATGTTTACAGTGAGTGATATATTGCTTGCTGTGATGTATGGTTTATTATATTGAGCTTGTAAAATAACAGATGAAATTTACATCCATAATGGATTTATGGACGGACGACAAAACTTATTTGCTATGAAAAGAATTAGTTTATTTTTGGTACTTGCCACGCTTTTGTTCAGTGCATGTGATAATGACTCGGTGAAAGTACGTGGTGAAGTAGAAGGTTTAAACGGTACCGTGAAATTGTTGGCAGAGATGCCTGGCGAACCGGGTTTGACGATCTTGGCACAACAAGAAGTGAAGGATGGTAAAATAGATTTAAGAACGGATCAATTTAAAATTCCGGGAAGAGTTTGGGTGGATATTGATGGAAAAGCGACCGTAGAGGCTATCGTGGACACGAAAGATATGACTTGGATCAAAGGAAAAATCAAATTCCCGGATCAGATCGAAGCTACCGGTTCCGGTTTGATGGACGAGTACAAGGAAATCAAAAAAATGTACAAGGAGAGATTCGGTGAAGATATCGAGAAGGTTGACAAGCGAATTGAGAGAATCAGCAAGAAAGAAAAACTTTCCAAAGATGATGAGGTGATGCTGGGTATCCACCAGTTACAGAAACAACGTTTCCTGAAAAAACAGGCTAACTGGACAAAAGATTTGATCGTTGCTAATCCTCGTAAAGAAATTTCTTTATTTTTGCTTAAAGATCAGTTAGTGGATAGTTTGGATTTGCAAAAGAAACTTTTCAACAAGATGGCAATAGAAAATAAAGAGAGTAATATTTACAAAGTGTTGGAAAGTAAATTAAAATAAAGCATAAAACCATAATAGTGGTTTTAATTTTCCCGTTTTTATTACTTAGTTGTTTTTTAGAGGTACCTTACCCGGGTACCTCTTTTTCATGATATTTTTTTCCAAGTCATTGCATTGTGACATAAAAAATGCTATTTTCGCTGATTGTATATGGCAGCTTATGATAAAAAAAATAATAATCAGAATATTATCTATCATTATGCTTATCGCTTTTATTGCGGTGGTAAGCGTGCAATGGATTTGGATAAAATATAGTATGCGGGAGGGAGAAGCTCGTTTTACTTCCAAAGTATATGATGTTTTAGGGAAAGCTGTTAATCTGGTGGAGCAAACCAATAATATCCGTCTTTTTAATGATGTGAAGGAGCAATACACGCAGGTAGAAGAGGTTATTTCTGCGATGAATCATCCTCAGGATTCGGTTGGCATGAATGAGGAGGAATTGAATAATAATATGGTATCTGTTTTTTCGTTCCAGTACACGTTAGGTAAAAATAATGAGGGACAAAAAAGTAGTAATATTTCCAATACTTTCCGGATTCTGATGAACACGGGGGGACAGATGCTTCCGGGATATGTCGTGGAAAGAGATAAGGATATGCTCTACCAGGTGATGCGTTCGGCGACAACAGAGGGGGAGAGGTTGGCGGATTCGGTGGAACGTCAGCGGATGACTGATTTGGTGAGAGATTTCGTGATCCGTTACCTGAAAGAGAAAGATCCCCAGAACGCGCAAGTGGAAAAACGACTTGAAAATGTTGACTTGAATCCTTATTTAAAAGAGGAAATGATCAACACGGGAATCACGAACCCGTTCACGTGGAAGATTATGACCCGTGAGCAAATTGTTCAATATATCCGAGAACACGGCAAAAAAGGTTTTTATTACGTGGAATTGTTCCCGAATGACCAGACCACGAAGGATGCAAACCTGTGTGTCATGTTTAACGCAAAGGATTCGCTATTTTATAATAATATGGGGTGGATGTTCATCGCTTCCGGTTTTTGTATTATCGGTTTGATGAGTGTGTTGATTATCACGATCATCATTATCATGCGGCAACAGAAATTGTCGGTGATCAAGAATGATTTCATTAATAACATGACTCACGAGTTTAAAACTCCCTTGGCCACGATCTCTTTGGCTACGGCCGCTATCGAGAAAGAGAAGGTGTTGAATGACCGAACCCAGATATTGAAATTCAATTCAATGATTCGGAATGAGAATGAACGGATGAACAAGTACGTGGAGCGAATCTTGTTACAGGCAAAATTGGATCGCAGAGAGGTACATTTGAAGAAGGTTCCGGTGAATTTGAACGTGTTGGTGGACGAGAGCGTGGAGCATTTCCGTTTGCAGGTAGAAGAACGGGGAGGTGTTATCCGGGCGGAATTGGACCCGGAGGGATATGTGCTGTCGGCTGACGAAGTACACATGATGAATGTGGTTTGTAATTTGATTGATAACGCGATCAAATATTCGCATGATTCGTTGAATATATATATTTACACGAAGCGGGAAGGAAATCGCTTTATTATCGGAGTTCGGGATACCGGGATTGGGATTCCGAAAGAAGCACAGGATAAGGTGTTTAAACGATTTTACCGGGTTCCTAGCGGGAACGTGCATAATGTGAAAGGATTCGGCCTGGGGTTGAGTTACGCGAAATCTATCGTGGAATTGCATGGAGGGGAAATTCGCCTGACTTCCAAGAAGAATAAAGGTACTTTGGTGGAGATTATTTTTAAAATGGAAGATGAGTGAGGGGACGGGTTGAAAAGTATAGAGTTGGAATGATAAATCTAAAATCTAAAATTAATATATGGGACATAAAATACTTTTGGTAGAAGACGATCCCTGTTTTGGGTCGGTTCTGAAATCCTATTTGGAGTTATCTGATTATGATGTCGTGCATTGTACGAACGGGATTGATGGATTTGAAGCCTTTCGTAAAGAAAAGTTTGATTTGTGTCTGTTAGATGTCATGATGCCCGAAATGGATGGATTCACGTTAGGGAAAAAAATCCGGGAATTGGATGTTACAGTGCCTTTTGTTTACATCACGGCTAAGAGCATGAAAGATGATATGAAACTCGGTTACGAGATTGGTGCGGATGATTATATTATCAAACCTTTTGATTCTGAGTTGTTGATCTTTAAGATCAAGGCTATTCTTAGTCGTTGCGAGCATGAGGAAACAGAAGTGAAGCCGAAATTGATCGAGTTGGGGGCTTACCTGTTTAACACGGAATTACGTACGATCACGAAAGATGACGAAGTAATCAAATTGACCCCGAAGGAATCCCGCTTGCTGGAATTGTTGTATTATCACAAGGATGGTTTGTTGCAACGCGATAAAGCATTGAATGAGATATGGGGGGCCAGTGATTATTTCACAGCTCGTAGTATGGATGTTTACGTGACCAAGTTGAGAAAATATTTCAAAGATGATCCTGCAATCAAGATTGAAAATGTACACGGATCAGGTTTCCGGTTGATTCTGGAAGAGAATTAGAAAAGAAATCGTTATGATAAGAGAGGTCGAAGTCGGGAATTCCCGTTTCGACCTCTCTCTATCTTATTTTATTTACTGAACAATAATGCTTCTCGCATCACTGTTTGCCGAATATTGCGGGGCATAGATACATTGTAACGTGGTGATGCCATCTTGATAGGTCCCGCTTTGTGCGATCCACACGGTGTATTCAAACACATGCGTTCCTTTGGGTAAGAAATCAAAGAAGAAGTTCGTGGCTACGTCCGTGGTTTCTTGGTAGTACAAGAGCAATTCCTGCCAGCGGTTACCGGAAAGTTGTTCCGTGGGTTCGAAACAACCGGCACGCAGGTCTTTCAGATGCACGTATTGCATATCCTGATCGGTGTTGACCGTGATCCGGATATTTATTTTATCCCCGACTTTCAGGGGTTGGTTGGCTAGGGGGATGAGTTTAGAATCTTTTTCAATGAAAAGTTGTTTCTGCACGGAGATTCCTCCTGAATGTTTCGTGATTTTATCCAGTTTTTCGAAATATTGCAGGTATAACCCGCCCCAACTTGCCTGTTGCGTGTTTTTCGTGAGGGTGACGTTCAGCATCTTTTTCGTGATCTCTTTTTCGGAGAAACTTTGTTTGATATACCCCAGTTTTGATTCTTCGGGGGTAAGTTGAAGTTTTTGGTTCCCGACTTTCACGGATAGATTTTCTTGTACGGCTAGTTGATCATTACCCGTGAGTAATAATGCGTAAATGGCATCAACCGTGGTTGGAGTATTTCCCCAATTTAGAGTTTGTTTCTGGCGCAACAACCATTGTTTCATGAGTTCGGTGTCGTTCGAATCATCCTCGATCTCGTGGAATGCGCTCATGATTGCCACGTGAGTCTGGAGGGCCGAGTTGGTGAATAACGTGGGCCGATTGTTTGCCCAGAACATTCCCATTTCGGGTGTGGTTGTAGAGTATTCTTTTAATGACCGGATGATTTGTTTTGCGGTTTCTTGTTTCCCGTAACGGTACAAGGTGGTTGCTAGTAGAGCTTTTTCGTAAAGAGATAACGTCGTCCAAGATTGTTCCAGATCATTCAAGTAATACTTGTGGGCGGCTAGGGCATTGGTTAAAGGAATATCCCGGTAAGCACTTCTCGTGTACAAGTATAAGATTTCGGAATATCCGGCTTTCCCTTTATATTTCTCGAAAGAGGTTTGGATGTTACGATCCAAGAAGTTCAAGGCCTTGATCTGCATTTTTTTCGCTTGTTCCGAATGTTCGGTAACGCCTAGCTGGGTTAGGCGGGACATGGCTTCCAGTACGTTTTCGGTCATGAACGTGCTGGATTGGAAACCTTTGAACCAAGACCAGCCACCGTCTTCATTCTGTAGTTCTGTCAGTTTGTTCAGGGATTGGCTAGTTATGTAGTTTTGACGGTTTACATCCAGTAGCTCGCCTAACGAGTGCATCCGTTCCGTTTCATTTTGAGCTTCGGTCATCCACGGGGAGAGTTGCAGGAGAACTGATTTCAACTCCTGATTCTTAGCCAACGGGGAAGTTAGGGTTGATTTCGGGTTTGTCAGCCAAGTTTTAATCGCACTTGTGATTTGCGGATTCGCGGTCGCGATGGCTGAGGCCACGGTACTGACATAATAAGAAGCCGTGATATCCGTGACATTTTCCGTTTGCGGTGTATTGATGGTCGGCAAGGCCAGAACTGCATACCATATCGGGTTTGCTGTGAATTCGAGCGTGAAACGATAGGGCGATACACCTTTAGGGGTATCCAGGGTAAAAGTTTGTGCTCCCTGTTTCATCGTGAATACCGGTAAGGTTTGAGTGACCAGCGTGGCATTCGGGACGATCGGAAGGACATGCTGTTCCCCGTCACTGAATTGCTGGGAATTAGCAACAATGCGACAACCTAGTAGATCAATATTTTCGGGAGCGGTAAATTCGAAACTAACCGTTTGATTCTGTCGTGCGGACACGTTGAACGGAACGTTTTGCTTGCTGAGAACGACTTCCGTGGAAGGGTTAAATAACTCCAAGTAAGCGTTCCCCTGTTGTACTTTTTCTGTGAGATTATTTATAGTAGCTTGTAAAACTATTTTATCACCAGTGCGCACGAATCGGGGTAAGTTGGTACTGACCATGAATTCCTTGCTCGTGATAATGGATTTCTCGATTTGCCCGAAGTGCATGTCTTTCGTGTGGGCTAGGGCCATGAAACGCCAGGTTGTTGTGGCTTCGGGAACCGTGAATTTGATAACGATGTTACCCTGCGGGTCGGTTAAGAGTTGCGGGTAGAAAAATGCGGTCTCTTGGAAGTTTTGCCGGAGCGGAATGTTTTGAGGTGTTTCTTCCACTGCTTGTTGTTTGGCAACTCTTGCTTCCTGTTTTGCTCCGGGAGATAAGGATATTTTCTTTCCATCACTGAGCGATAATGTATGGTCTGCCTCTGCCACTTCTTCTACAACTTGATCTGCAAGAATTATATTTTTTGTCGATCTGGTTGAACCGTATCCACAAATTACGATATTCCCCATCCCGTTAAAATAGAATGTGTTGAGTCCATAGAGGTTTAATCTGTCATACTCGAATCTGGGGACTTCGTTTGATTGGGGGTAGAAGTAGCGATATAGATTGCGGGTTTGTCGGTTTGGCATGTAATTCCAGTCCGGGGTTATCGAACGATAATTGTAAACCGGATTGAAATACCATTCATTTTTCCCGAATTGATCCAAAGAGGCATCATACATGGTTGTCATCATTTCAGCCATGGCTGGTTTTTCCTGTGCGTTCTTGATGATAAATGACCATTCTTCCTGTTGGCCGGGAGTTAAGTGATCTCTGAATGTTTTTGTGATAATGTTCAGGTGATTACTTTCTTGCTTTTTAGAAAGCATGATCCTGTTCTGGAAGAACTCGCCGTTCTTGACATAACTGATCAAGACGTCGGCTGTCTCCCCGTAACTGTTCAGATAAGGAATGGTAAGACGGGTATTTTCGTCATTCAGCATGAAGCGTTCTCTTGCGACAAATTGCCCGTTCGCGTAAATCTCATAAAGGACGTAAACGTCTTTTGCCGAGGTCCCTAGGAGAATTTCCGCGTTTTCTCCGGGGTTACATTGTGTTTTCTCCTGAATAATCCAATTGTAGGTTAAATAAGGAGGGCGTTTATCTTGGAGTGAATACAGGTAAATGATTTGTCTCGTTGATATTTCCTTATTCTCTCCCTCCCCGGTGAAAGTTAGTAAATAGGCTCCGGAAGGATAATCGGATAGTTTTAATTCCAAATTTTCTTTTTCGCCCGTGGTGAATGTACCGGTTAGTATTTCTTTGTCAACGGGAGGATTCGAATAATCGTATTCGTCACCTAGTTTTTGCAGCGGTTTCAAGCTGGATAACGTGTAATGAATCTTTTGGTTTAATTTGTACCCGTTGGCGTTTTGTGCAATAACCGGAATCTCAACAGGTTGATCCTTGTTGATTTCTGGCGTGACGAGTGTCGTTAGTTGATAGTTTTGATTGTTGATGTTTATTATAAACTCGGCTTCTTGCGTTTCTCCGTTAGGAGAGGTGATTGTCACGGTTACACGATACCGGTAAGATGGAAACATCCTGGGTTGAATTCCTTGTGCAAAATCCGAAGTTTTCGGGGTGTTGAATGAGAATTGAAATTCTCCTTTACTGTCTGTTTGGGTTGCCCCGGCTAGGATTGGAGTTTGTTGAAATGTACCCCAGCCGAATGTACTTTCCGAAATGCTGTAACTGACTTTCCCGTTTTCAATATTCACGCCGGAATAACTCTTGGCAATCCCTGTAATTGTCAGGTTATCTCCCAGTTTATAGGCTTGCTTCAAGGGATCAAAGGTGATTTCGAATTTCGGACGTTTGTATTCGGCTACGGTGATCATGTGGCTGGCATTTCCGGCGAGAATGGTAAATTCTCCGTTTAATACCTCTTGGGGAAGTACGAAACTGCCGGCAAAGGAGCCGAAAGAGTTGACCGCCAGTTCTTGTTTGGCTATCTCTTGTTGATTGGCATCCCGAAGGATAACGGTATGTTTACAGTTGGTAATCGCTTTTGCCCCGCTGGAATCAGCTTCCCAGCATATTCCGCTGAAATAGACAGTTTGCCCCGGTCTGTAGACAGCTCTGTCCGTGAAAAGATTGATTTGTTCTTTTGTCGGTTGGGGATGGCTGAAGTATTGATATGGCATTTGATTGACAGGGCCGTGGTCATCGCTTCCCAGCGTCACCTGGTAGAAGCGATTTGCGTTTAGATTTTTGATGGTGGCAATCCCGTTGGCATCGGACGTAACTTCGGCCAGTAATTCGTAGTTCGGGTACGTTCTCTTGTAAAGTTTTACTTTTGCCCCTTGGATCGGTTTGCCACTTGTCAGGTCACAAACGAGTATGTTATATCCCTTTTCGCTTGTTTTGCGAGCGATCGAGGAAAGTTTGCTAGCGTTGAAATATAGGGAATCCGTTTTAAGGGATTGAGCGGAAGAATTTACGGATAGTTGGTACAAACCGGGTGCTTGTACGGGAATTTCCAGTAATGTGTCTTGCGTGACGAGGTGTTTTGGCAAGCGGAATGTATGTGAATATACTTTTTCCCGGTTCAGTTCTTTTTTGTCTGAATTTAGGAATTCCAACGTGCTTGCTTTTATTTGGTATACCGTAAATGTAACGTTGGAAACATTTTTGAATCTGAGTTGTATCTTTTGTTTGTCTCCCGGATATACATTGTTGTCAATCGTATAATTAAGGTTCGGTTGTTTAATGGTGGAAACCCAATTTTTCAGGATATTTATTCGGAAGTATTTTGGGAAACGTTGAATCCCGTCATTACATATTTTGAGAATCTTTTCGTAATCGGATAATAGTTTCGCTTGATTACTTCGAGTGTTTTCTCGTGGATTATAGTAACCGTATGATGGGGTGTAATAGTATTGTGCGATTACGTTTAATATTTCGACAGAATAAGGATAGTCATGATATTTGCGGTTTAGGCGTTCCAAGGTGTTCAGATATAATGAATCTTTGTTCGCGATATTTGCATTCTGGTTGATGAATGTCAGCCGGTCGAGATCGGAAATGATAAGGGCATCCGTGCGTTTGGCCGCGATCTGGGTTCGTAACAATTGTTGGTATAATTGCACGATGTTCGGGTTTATATCATAGGACGAAGCGTTTATTCTTACTTGTAGGAAATCTTCAATGGGGGCGAGTAATTGATTATTCGTGAGTTTGGTTTGTTTGAAATATTGTTGGCCCCAATAGAGTTGTTGTAATAAATCAATACTGCGATAGACTAAAAAGTCGTACATGGTCGGGCGAAGTGCTGGTGAATTTTTGCCTAAAATGAGTATTTCTTTGTATTGAAGGCAATTTACTGCGGACAACTGGGGTTGTGCTTTCACGGCATCCAAGCTGTGGCGTATGATTTTTTCCAGGTAAATGTTACCTGTCCATTCATTCATGTCTTTGGGGATATATCCCGTGATCGGGGTGCGGGTCTGAAGCTTGGGAGACTCGGCCTGATAGTACATATTATATAGTTCTGCAATTAGCGAATGAAGAATACTTTTCTCCACGATGTTGTTGTCTTTTTGGATGTAATCTTCCAATGAAACCAGCATGGGAGGGATGCTATCCGAGTTGATCAGGCTTTGATATTTAATCTGCCGGATCAGGGATTGTATAAGCAAAGGTGAGTTCTTTTCTTTTACAGCTTTCTGGTAATCCTTTTGTGCTTGAAGTAATGCGGTCTTCGGGGCAGCTTCATTTGCCGCATCGGAGTTGCGGCTTTGGCCGAATGCCATGGTAACTCCGAATAGTAAAACCGTGATTATAAAAAATCTCTTTATCATATCGTTTCTTTTTTAGTTATTCCTTTCATCATTTTGTATTATTCGCAATCCCCAAGGGGAAAGTTATAATATAGATGCAGACGGAATAGAAATTCCATAAAAATAAAATAAATAATTGACGTTTTAAGTATTGCGTGAAGGATGATGTGAAAATTTTAATTTTTTGGATATTGGTGAATTTTAATATATATTTGAGGCAATGAAGGGGAGTGGGTGATCTATTGGTAATTGGTGGTCTATATATTATATTTTAGATAATGGTAAATCGTTTTACTGAAAAAATTTTGTTTGAAAAATTGCAACAAGGAGATCAAAAGGTTCTGAAGAATTTCTTTGATGATACCTTTGCTTTGTTTGTTGCTTTCGCACAGGATTTTTTGGGGAGAGACGATGCTTGTGAGGATATTGTACAGGATACCTTTGTTACTTTCTGGGAACAGAAAGAATCCTTTGAAAATATCTACTATGTAAAAGCATTTTTTTATAAGACAATACGTCATAAGTGTTTGAATCATATTCGTCATCAGAGAATTGCTTTGAAATATGTAAATTCCCTTCAAAAGGCTCAAGGAGAGCTTGAAAGTACAACTTATTATGTAGATGCCGTTATTCAAGAGGAAGCATCTCGAATGGTGTATGAAGAAATTTTAAAATTGTCTGAAGTCGGTCGACAAGTGATGTTGTTGGCATTGGAAGGATTTTCTAATGATGAGATTGCAGAAAAGTTGGGAATCTCGGTGAATACGGTCAGGACACACAAGGCACGAGCTTATCAATATCTTCGGGGACGTCTGAATGAATTACGAATTTTACTTCTCTTGTTACAGCCATGGTAGCGTAATGTCGTGGTGATTTTTAGAATATTTTATATTTGAGTCGTTTGTAATCCATTGATAATTACTTCTATGTAAATAATTCTTTAAAAAAATGTCGTTTTTTTTAAGAAAGGTGTCGTCTTGTTTTTTCTTACGAGTGTTGTAGGCATTGAAAAGGAGAAATAAGATGATGAAAAAGATTGTTGATGTAATTAAATTAGGAGAGAGTGTTGGAAGAAAACTGTCTGATAATGCGACTGAAACAGATAAACGGAGAATTTCTGATTGGGATGAAACCGCATCTGATAAAGAGAAGGTGTTAGAAAAATTATCAGACCCGGATTATATCCAAGAAAAAACATTGTATTATAAAAGTTTTGATATAGCGGGAGCCTGGAAACGGGCAAAAGTCCGGAAATTGGCTCAACAGAAGAGTATGCACTCTAAGATGCGGAAATTGGTCTGGGGTGCTGCGGCAACAGTGGCCGTTTTGTTAAGTGTTACCGTTTATTTGTTTCAACAGGATGATATTGTAAAGGAAAATGTGGAGGTCCATCAAGCGATTGCCAATATATTACCGGGACGTGGAGTGCCTGTTTTATATCTTGATGATAATAGGCAGATTGCATTGAATGCAGATACGTTAGATATTGAAGGAACAAGAGGTATAGAAGTTGGAAAGAAGATGATCACTTATTCAAAAGATCAGATCGGTAAAGAAGAAAAATACAATAAAATTGTTGTTCCCAAGGGAGGAGAATTTCATCTGGTATTGGCAGATGGTAGTGAAATCTGGTTAAATGCAGAATCTACATTGCAATATTTTGTACATGATATAGCAAAGGAACGTGTTGTATATCTTCAAGGGGAAGCTTATTTTAAAATTGCTAAAAACGAGCAACGTCCTTTTAAGATTATTTCCGGCGAGCATGAGGTGAAAGTGTTAGGAACAGAGTTTAATGTTAATGCTTATTTAGGGGCTCCGATGATCTACACCACGTTAATTGAAGGGAAAGTAAACGTGGGTGTGGTTAATCGCCCGGATATAGGGCAAGTTTTACAAAAAAATGGTAGGCAGAGTGTTTATAACCAGAATAATAATAGTATCTCTTTACGGCATGTTGATCCCCGGATTTATACAGCTTGGAAAGATGGTTATTTTATTTTTAGATATTCGACGTTGAGGGAGGTTATGCAACAACTGTCTCGATGGTATGATTTTGAATATGAGGTGCCTGATATGCTTTTGGATAAATACCATTTCTCCGGAGAGTTTAAACGTTTTGATAATCTTGATCGAGTGCTTGAAATTATTCGCTCGACAGGTATTCCTTTCGTTTTAGACATTAAAAATGGTAAAGTAATTATCCGGGAAGAAGCATAATAACTGTTTATACTTAAATCAATTAATTCATTAACTTATGATTAAACTTTTGCGAGGGAAAAAAAGAAAGTATCCTGGAAAAAGTCGAAGTAACATTTTTGTTTGGCGAGCTATTTTCGGGGTCATGATTCTGGTTGGAAGTTCTGTATTGGTGGCAGCACAGACCGGAATAAAGAAAAATGTACAAACTCGTGATGAGAAGGCAATCCTTGGAAATAGTTTCAGTGGGAATCAATTGAAACGTTTTCATCCAACTAATCTTTTGAAAGCTTTGCAGGTAGTTGAACCCTCTATGATAATAGATAGGGCTGAGGAGTGGTATGGCTCTGATCCTAATTACGTACCGACTGAAATTACTTTTCGAGGTGTAAAAACAATTTTGGGAAAAGAGGGAGGAGTGTTACCATTGATTATTGTCGATGGCTATGAAATATCGATGGATCGCTTGGCTGATTTCGATATAAATCGGGTGGAACGTGTAACCATTCTTAAAGATGCAACCGGAACTGCTATTTATGGTGTCCGGGCCGGGAATGGTGTAATCGCAATTACAACTAAAAAAATGCAAGCAGGAAGCCTTCGCTTGTATTATCGTTTTGATGGAGGAATTGATGTTGCAGATCTGAGTAGTTACGATATAATGAATGCTTCTCAGAAACTGGCATTAGAGAAAAGTATGGGTATGTATGATGGGAATGATGCTCTTTATCAAGAGCGGCTGAGAAATGGTAACACGAATTGGTTGAAAGTACCTCTACAAACACCATTCCGGCATAAACATCAACTTGAAATAGAAGGAGGGGACAGTTCAATTTTGTATCGGGCCTATTTCTTGGCAACACCGGGTAATAAAGGTGTCATGAAGGGCTCTAAGCGGGATCATTATGCTATCGGAACTCGTTTAGATTATCGAAATAGTAAGTTATATGTTTCTGATGAGTTACGTATAGATGTGATTTATGGAAAAGAGTCTCCTTATGGTGTATTTCAGGATTACATGCTGATTAATCCGTATTATCGTAAGGGAAGTGGGGGACAACACTCTGCATCTGTTATGGGAGAGGGAACTTTTAGTGAACAAGTATCCCCGTATTATGAAGCCTCTTTATCCAGTTTTTCAAAATCGAGAGCTACAAGGGTTATGAATACCTTGAATATGACTTGGCAGATCATGGAACATCTGGAGTTATCCGGTAATTTCACTTTTACGAAAGATTTTAATAAGTTCGATCAGTATATTTCTTTTAAATCGGAATATTTTAGTGATCTACCTTTAGATAGTGCCGAGCTAGCCGGTCAATATAAAATCCGTCGGGAAAATACCACAATGTATGAAGAAGATTTGGTTTTAAATTATTCGAATCAGTTTGATCGTCACAATTTGAACGTGTCATTAGGGATTCACGGGTATGCGGCAAAAGATTATAGTGATAATTATATAGGTGTTGGCTTACCCAGTGATCATATGGACTATATTTCTTTTGCAAAGACTTATGCGTTTAATACAAGACCGGGAGGCCGGGAGGCATTTGATCGTCTTTTTAGCGGATATTTAAGCGGTAGTTATAATTTTGATCAGCGTTATGGAGTGGATGTTAGCCTACGGGCGGACAAGTCATCTCGTTTAGCTCCAAAAAAACGAGTTACCATGGCTTGGTCCGTGGGGGGATATTGGAATGTTCGTAACGAGAAATTCCTGCAAGAGAGCAATATTCTAAATCAACTTGTATTGTCGGCAGGTATTGGTATGACTCCGGGATTCCAATTCGATTACGATCAAGTGAATCCAATGTATGCTTATGATATTGATAATCCTTATTTGAATGCAACAAGTAGCTCTAATAAGCTGGGTTTAGTGACATTGAATCCGATCAACGATTATAATAAAAAATTGAAATGGAGAAGTGATCATAACTTCTACGTTGGAATCCGGTTTACTCTGTTCGACCACTTATCAGCAAACGTACGCTATTACAATACGTTGAGCAAGGATGTTATTACCCGAATAAAGGGTAATGTTGTAAATGGTTCTGCTTGGAAATGGAATAATGGAGGAGAGATTCGGAATAGCGGGTTAGAATTCGGGTTAAATGCAGACATCTTGAAAGATGTAAACGGGTTGTCTTTAGGCCTTTTATGGAATGGAACATTCAATAAAAATAAATTAGAAACTTGCCCGAATGATTTTATGACTGAGTGGAATGAAAGTAATCAAACATCAACTCTTCAGCTGAAGGAAGGAAAAGCGGTCAATGCGATTTATGCCGTAGATTCAAAGGGGATTGATGCACAAACAGGTAAAGAAATTTTCATTACACAGAATGGAACCGAAACGAATCAATGGGAGGCGACTAACTTGGTTTATCAAGGAGATCCGACTCCCAAGTTGGCAGGTAGTTTTGGTTTATTGGGAAGTCTGAAAAATTGGAGTTTTAATTGTATGTTCCGTTATTCTTTCGGATCTAAGATATACAATATAACGGCGGTGAGATACGTGGACGAGGCCTTTATTGGACAAAACGGACCGGTTGATATGATGGATAAATGGCAAAAGGCCGGGGATCAGACCGAATATTTAGGCTTTGATAATTCCACGACGTTACCGACATCTCGTTTTGTTGAATCGAGGAATGTGATTTCTTTAGCATCTTTACGGGTGGATTATCAATTTGATAAAAATCTGGCAAATAAATTATATATGCAGGATTTGCATCTTGGATTAAGTTGTAATGATTTATTCCATTATTCATCGGTTAAAATGCCTAGAGGGTTGATTTATCCTTTTGCCCGCAGTTTCACGTTGTCACTTCAAGCTACCTTTTAAAAAGAAATAATTATGAAGAAATTACTATATATGGTAGTGGCGGTATTGGCACTAAGTTCATGTAACAATTGGTTTGATGTCGCCCCGAAAGAGGAATACATAGATGAGGACGCTTTGTTCAGTAGTGAATCTGCATTTCGTAATGCACTGAATGGGATTTACACGGAATTACGTTCATCTGAGTTGTTTGGTTCAAATTTAGGTTTGGGGGGAATAGAGTTTATGGGACAAACTCTTGTGCCTGATTCCGAATTGAAACCGATAGCAGAATTTGATTATGATTCTGAGATCATGAAAGAAAAAATAGATCAAGTTTGGGCATCCATGTACCGTGCGATCTATTCATGTAATAATTTGCTCCGGTTATTTGATAAGAATCAAGATGTGATTTTCATAAAAGGAGCTAGAGAAGTGATGCTGGCAGAGTTAAAAGTGTTGCGGGTAGCAATGCATTATGATTTGGTCCGCTTGTTCCATCCGGCATATACCTCTGAGCCTTCTTTTAAAGGCATATATTGGAAAGAGAGTACGGGGGATGAACTACAACAATTGTCTACGCAAGAATTGTGTACGAAAATGTTAGCTCAATTGACAGAGGCGATTGCAATTCTGAAAAAATATGATCCTATTTATACAGGTGAATCTTTGAATTCAGATGGGTTGTTCGGAATGGCGCCTTCTAATCGGGTGTGGAAAATGAATTATTATGCGGCTTTAGGATTAAAAGCACGTATTGCATTAGCATTAGGAACGGAAACCGGATACCTTGATGCCCGGGCTTGTGTGGATGAAATTCTTGAAGGCGGATATTTTTCTTTTGCCACTTCTGCCGGGACTGATTTTGCATTTTCCAGAGAACATTTGTTGGGGTTACCTTCTCCGAAAGAGGGATTACAGGCATTAGGATACACCTTATTCCGAGACAAGGGAGTCGTTTTATCTCCTATTGTGCAGGTTGAGGAATGGAAACAGGAAGCTCCTGATGATATTCGTTTCAGGTCAATGAACAATACCTTACAAAACTTACTTCCTAAATACGATAGTTTAAGTATTGCCGTGTTTAGTGGTGCTCCGCAACAGATACCCTATATCAAGTTAGGAGAGATTTATTTAATAGGTGCGGAGTCAGCTTTAAAATTGAATGACATCTCCGGGGCGTATTCTTACTTGAGTTCGTTTGTAGATAAGCGTTTTTCCAAGACTTCTATCGTGGAAACTTCGACAGCCACGGAACTTATGGAAGAGATTGAAAGACAGTATGTACGGGAATTTTTGGGAGAAGGGCAGTTGTTCTATTGCTATAAACGTTGGAATTTATCCTCTATTCCGTCTTATAATGGTCGGAGTATAGAGATGACAAAGGCTAAGTATGTGTGGCCGATTCCTGTGAATTAACTCTATTTATGGAATTGTAAATGGAATAAGATGATGAAGGAAAAATTAGATAATTTGATCAAGATCAGGAATAGAGAGGGATATATCCTGAAAGTTATTTTGGGTGTCTGCTTGTTCCTCTTTTTGCAGGGAACAATGGTAACCCGAAGTTATGCCCAAACGACAAAGGTGAATCTGAATGTACAAAATGTGGAATTGGAATCTGTGTTTATGATGATTCAGCAACAAGTCGGATATAAAGTATTTTATAATAATGAATTGGTGGATGCCAAACAAAAAGTGTCAATACAGGTGACGGATGTATCGCTGGATAGTGCATTACATACATTACTTACCCCTTTGGATATGACTTACAAGCTTGTAAATAAAACAATCGTCGTATCCAATTTAAAACCGGTTACGGCTAAAACTCAGCCGGAACTTTTAGAAATTACAGGTTTTGTAAAAGATAAGAAGGGTATGCCAATACCGGGGGTAACTGTGATTTATAAGAGTACGCCTACGCTAGGGCGGGCTACTGACGAAAAAGGTTTCTACCGGATTTTAGTTCCTTCTTTGGATGGAGAATTGGTTTTCTCTTTTATCGGAATGAAAACACAAGCAGTAGCAATAAAAAAACGGGTAAAGATAGATGTTACGATGGTGGAGGAAGCGACAGAGATGGATGAGGTTATCGTAACTGGGTATGTTCCGAAAGCAAAAAATAGTTTTACGGGAACAGCCGTACAAGTGAAAGGAGATGATTTACGTAAGGTTAATCCGACAAATCTATTTGCCGCTCTGAAAGTATTTGACCCGTCTTTTGCCGTTTTGGATGACGAAGGAATGTTTGGGTCTGACCCTAATAGAGTTCCGGACAAAATAGAAATTCGGGGCCAGAATAGTATGCCTGACATTTCACAGGGGAATTTGCAGACTTATACTTCTTTGCCGATTTTTATTATGGATGGTTTTCAGATTACTGTTCAACAAGTATTTGACTTGGATATGAATCGGGTACAATCCGTGACGATCTTGAAGGATGCAGCGGCAGCATCTATCTATGGTTCCCGTGCTGCTAATGGTGTCATTGTGATTGAAACGAAAGTTCCGGAAGGTGGAAAATTACGTTTTTCCTACACCTTCAACGGAAGTATTCAGGTGCCTGACTTGACTTCTTATAATTTAATGAATGCGTCTGAATTATTGGAGTATTTTGAAAAAGCCCAGCTTTTCAATAATGGAAATAAAGGAGATAATACCTCTACGAATATTTATGAAGATTTGGTCGGGGGAAATCCGGGGCGTCAGAACTTGTACACCTTGCTATCTAAAGAAGTCGAGAATGGTGTGGATTCCTATTGGTTGTCTCAGCCACTTCAGACATCTGTTCAACATTCCCATTCTTTGATGTTGGAAGGTGGTGTGCGGTTTGGTGAGAAAGACCGGAGAAGTATGCGTTATCAAGTAAATTTGTCGGCAGCTCCGAGTAATGGTGTTATGAAAGGCTCAAAGCGAGATCGTTATGGAGCCGGCTTGAAGTTATTGTACAATGATCTTCATGTGCAAATAACAAGTGACATACAAGTCGCTTTAGTGAAAAATACAGATTCTCCGTATGGAAGTTTCTCAACGTATTCAAATTTGTTACCTATCTATCGGATGAAAGATGAGAATGGGAAATACTTCCCCAGACTTTCTTACGAGAATATTCCGGCTTACGAGGGACTGCCTGCCCCGGATTTTACGGGAAGTACTTTTTCTGCCCAATTGAATCCGCTTTATGAGGCGAAATATCTGAATAGTTTCAGTAGAGGGGAGACAACAAATCTGACTTACAATCTGGGCTTAAACTGGGAAGTCATAGAAGGATTGCGAGTAAGAAGTACTTTCTCTATTACTAATGTACAGGATAAAGCCGAAGTGTATCGTTCTCCTCTTTCTGCGGATTTTTTTGACTATACATCTGTGACGGACGGGGAGGAAACGAATGACGGGTATAATTTGGAGAATATCTACAAACGGGGAACTTATATGATGACAAATTCATCCCAGTTTGATTATTATGGTAGCATCAATGTTTCGTATACCAAGTCATTCGGGAGACATTTGGTACAAGGAATCGTGGGGGGAGAACTGAAAGAGACGAATTCTGAGAGTGATGCATATAAGACCGTTGGTTTCTTGGATGATCCTTTAGGATACCCTTCTTACGCCGTGCAATTTGATTCCTATACAGGGCCTTCGGGGAGTAGTTCTATTTCTCGTTCAGCCGGAATGTTTGCGAATTTCAATTATTCATGGGATAATCGTTACTTGATAGATTTGACGGGGCGTATCGACGGTTCATCTAATTTCGCAAGTAAACAACGCTCTGCACCTTTCTGGTCGGCCGGAGTTCGTTGGAATATTTATAATGAGAAATTTATGAAAACTCATGGTTGGTTTGAAAATCTGGCTGTTCGGGCAAATATTGGTACCGTAGGGAATCAGAATTTCCAGTTGAGTCAGATCATGACACTTTATAATTTCTTGAAAATGTATGATGGGGTTATGGGAGCTGAGATTATGTCTATTGCGAACCCGGAATTGAAATGGCAAACAACTTTAAATCGTAACATCGGATTGGAATTTAGTTTATTACAAGGTCTAGTGAACTTGGATTTCAATTACTACTCAAATATAACCAAAAACAATTTGACGGATATTGCGATTTTACCTTCTACCGGTTTCTCTACTTATAAAGCGAATATGGGTAAAGTACGTAACCAAGGATATGAATTTAGTTTGAGTATAACCCCAATCAAGAAGAATGGTTGGATTGTCAATGCTTTTGTGAATGGAGCTCATAACAAGAACAAATTGTTGAATATTTCTGATGCTTTAAGAGATTATAATGAGGTGATTAAAGAAAATCAGACAGCTCATTTGAATTATGCAGGGTATACTCAATTAGAACGGATATTCTTATTTGAAGAAGGGCAATCTTTAAATTCGATTTTTGCCGTGCGTTCAATGGGAATTGATCCGGGAACAGGGCAGGAGATTTTTGTAACGGCAGATGGTGTTCAGACATTCCAATGGAATGCGGCAGATCAAGTTGTCGTCGGGAACACGGAGCCGACTTTGAAAGGGTATTTTGGTCTTAATATTGACTATAAGCGCTGGAGTTTCGGGGCTAATTTCCAGTATTCTTTCGGGGCGGATCGTTACAATAAGACCTTATACGAGAAGATCGAAGGAGGTAATTTTGCTCAAAATGCTGATCGCCGGGCTTTAACCCAGCGTTGGACAAAACCAGGAGATGTTGCGAAGTATCGCGGGTATGGAAATACAAGTCAATTAAAACCCACGTCTCGTTTTGTTCAAAAAGACGATTTTTTGTCCATGACATCGGCCAGATTGAGTTATACGTTAAATGCGAATGATTTGCAGGCACTTGGCATTTCGTTGTTAAAGTTCACACTTTCAACAAATGATCTGTTCTATGTTTCAACGATTAAACAAGAACGAGGATTGTCTTACCCGTTTGCCCGTACCTTCTATTTTTCATTACAAGCTAATTTTTAAAAGAGAAAGCGTATGAAGAAAATATGTGTTTTACTAACTATAACATTCGGACTTCTTCTGTTTAGTTCTTGTGGAGATTGGCTGGATGTACTTCCGAAGTCTCAAATGACAGAAGAGGGGATTTTTGATAATGAAGACGGTTATTATTCAGCATTAGCCGGTATATACGTGAAGATGGCAGATAAAAGCGCCTATGGAAAACATATGACGGTTAGTTCAGTTGAAATTATGGGACAGACATTGTCTATGTTTCAAGCTTCATTTATTGAGCCTTATTATGATCAGGGGTGGTTTAATGGGTTGGCAACTTATTACTATGAACGGACAACTCGTTATAATCAAGTGGAAGATGCAATAACAGGGATGTGGAAAGCTTCCTATAATGCTATCGCAAATGCTAATGAATTGATTGCTAATTTGGAAAAGCAAGATCCTTCGATTTTTGAGGAGGGGGCGAGAGATGTCGTGTTGGGAGAAGCTCTTGCTTTGCGAGCCTATATCCATTTTGATATGTTGCGTCTGTTCCAGCCTCCTTATCTGACGGAGGAAGGAAAAACACAGAAACGGATTCCTTACAAAACGGATTTTGGAATGGAATTTACCCCTTCCTCCTCCTCTGATGAAATATTAGGTTATTTGATAGGAGACTTGGAGCGTGCAGAAAAACTATTGAAAGATACCGACCCGATTTCTTCTGGAAAAACTTACAATACAACCGTTTTAAAAAGTGAACGAAAATACAAGATGAACTATTATGCCGTAAGAGCATTACAAGCACGGGTTTACCTTTTTAAAGGGGAGTATAAAGCTGCTTATGATGCGGCCGTGGAAGTTATTGGAGCGGCAGAAAATCTAGGTATTCGATTTTTGACAAATGAAGATTTGGGGACTACGGATTCCGGTAATAATTACGTGAATAGAAGTTGTCCCATGGAAAATATCTTTGGTTTACTTGTCGATGAGTTGGGGGATTATATCGAAGAGGATCACACGACAGGGAATTCTTATTATGAACGTTTCCGGTTACAATCAACCCGTTATCCGAAATTCTATTCTTCCACGGGCGACATCCGTATTACGGCTTGGAAAAAAGGTTCCGGTTCAAGTATGTATTTGGCAAAATATGAACGTCCTACATTGAAGAAAGATTTGGCTCTTTTCCCGAGACCTGTTGTTTCAATGTTGAAACTAGGAGAAATGTACTTGATTGCGGCAGAAGGGGCGGTGGAATCTGTTTCTACGGGAGAGGCGATTCGTTTGTTGAATATTTTACAACAGTCTCGTAACGGAGGAATATTCACAAGTGATGATAAAGAGGCGATTATCTCGGAAATATTGAAAGAATATCGACGTGAAATGATCGGGGATGGGCAGGTATTTTATGCGTATAAACGGCGTAATGTGCCGGAAATTGAAAAGGGGTATGCTACAAGTGGCGTGATTACTATGTCGGTTGAAAAATATACTCCGGATATTCCGACGACAGAGTTTGATGGTGGAAGAACGTATTAACTTAAAAACGAGAAATGATGGAGACTATAAAACTATTGATTTTTTGTTTGTTACTCGGTATCTGTATAAATGCCTGCAGTAGAGATGAGATCATGATTTTTAAGGAGGAGCAAAATAGTTTGAATTTCCCTAAATACCAGAATCTTTCCACGACTTACAAGTATGATAGCCTTCAATTTTCTTCCGTATTCAGTGGGGGAAAAGAAGTGGCTGATTTTTATATTCCAATTCGTGTTGCAGGATCGGTTTCTGATCAAGATCGTGAATATAAATTGCGGGTGAATCCGGAAGAAACGTATGGTATTACGGAGAATACTCATTATACTTTGGAAACTACACAATTATTCCGAGCTGGACGGTATATCGATTCAACGGTGTTGAAAATCAATGTGCAAGCGGTAAAAGACGATGCAGTTGAAGGAAGAATATACATAGAATTGGTTCCTAACGAGAACTTTGTACGTGGTTTGGATTTTTATCAGTACATGATTGTAAACGTATCCGGTGTGGGATTAAGTAGTCAGCCCACGCTCTGGCGGACAAATTCTTTAGATACTTACGGTGGGACTTATTCATCCGTGAAAGCGGAAAAGTTCATTGAACTGAATGGTATATTAGAAGAAAACTGGAAAGCTCCTAATAAGGCAATACTCTACGCCTATGCGAAGAAAACTTACGAATGGTTTGAGAATAACCCGACGTATGACAATGGCGAATTGGTAGTATTTAAAGGAACGATAGAATATTGAAAAAACAGGTCTATGAAAGTGATAAAAGATTTTATATGTATGTCCTTTGTCTTGATGCTGATCATTACAGGATGCTACGAGGACAAGGGGAGTTATAACTATTCCGAGTGGACGGGTATCGATTCCGTGACCGGAGTAGAAATTCCGGGAAGTTCTTACGGACGTATCTCTTTGTCCGAGGGAGAACTTTTAGAGATAGATCCTAAAATTACCTTTAAAGAGGGGACGAATCCTAATGATTATGAGTATGCGTGGGTTATGGGAGGTGATACTATTGGAACTAGTCTGAAACTTTCTTGGGAAGTTGCTTTTGAAAATATTGAATTCTTGAGTGGAGAGGCTTATTTCTGGCTGGCCATTCGTAATAAAGTGACCGGGGAAAGCTGGAAACATTATGCTACTTCCAATAATGGAGCTTATATGGTAAAGGTTAAGATTGTGCCTACAGCCATTCCGTTGATTGGAGTAATGATTTATGAGAAAGCTGACGGAACCCTTGAGTGGGGATCCATTAAGGGTAGCAACCGAGCTACGCCGCAACAGTTTACGACGATTTTTACTGAAATGTTTAAACGTTATAATTCGGATAAAGTAATTAAAGGTCCGTTTGTAGGAGCAACGTTTGATACAAAACAATTAAGTATTTACACGCAAGATCCGGATGGATATGGTACGATGATTCAGGCTGCGGATGGACAGACATATCCGTTTGGCCAGATAATGGGTTCTGTTCAAAGTCTTACTTTCACGGAAAAACCGACAGCAATTGTAAAAGCTAAAAATGCTTATTTCAACCATATGCAGGAAATATTGATCGGAAACGAATTGTTCCTTTCCACCATGAACAGTGATTATCCTTATCAGTTAATCAATCCGAATTCTCCGGGTGAAGAGACAGGAGTGGAGCAAGTGATCGGTGCCTTACCATATAATCGTAATGCTCCCGTAACCTTACAACGTTTGACAGATGGTAGTATTTATTATTATTTCTATAATGCCAATAAAGGATATAGTCGTCAGCCTTTGTTTGATGCCAATGGAGAAGTGGTGAAATTGGATAAAATGCTTGGGTTGTACCATGAACCAACAGGATTGTCTAATACTAAATTGAAATTCTTCCTCGTGGGCAAGAAAGACAATGAGTATAAAATGTATATTTACGAATACCAGCAATTTGCGGGTGCAACAGATATTATCTCTTATTTATCAGAAAAAGATGTGACCCAATGGGCTGGTGGAATGTCTGATAATGCGATCTGGTTCACCACGGTTCTGCCTGTTGGTTGGAACTATGCTTATATTGCCAAGGGGAAAGATTTGTGGCGGTATAGTTATGAAGGGTTGGAAACTCCCACAATAGTCAAGAGTTTCCCGGATGATATTGTTACGGTTGTACCGACACCGAATGCTTCCCTTTTTGGAAATGATGAAAGTAATGAATTATATACGGCAGTATTTACTTATAATTCAACAACACAGACAGGATCAATGTACATTATCAACCCTCGTACAACGGTTGTGGAAGAATTTGCGTCTAGCGAGAATTCCATACCGGGTAAAGTGTTGATGTATTTGCCCTATTTTTCAAATTAAATTATTCGTGTTATTGAAGTTTATTACGTTTTGGAAATGAATTGAGAGAGACAAGCTCTTGGAGATGAAGCTGTCAAAGAGAGCTTGTTCGCTTCTAATCTTTTTCTTATGGGTATTCTATGGCCTAAAATAGATGTTTGTATGTAAATTATATATGTTAAAAAATGAATTATGGAAGAAAATGTGATTGAGTGTAAAAACCTAACTCATTACTATGGTTCCCGATTGATCTATGAAAATTTGAATTTTTCAGTGAAGAAAGGGCATATCATGGGATTGTTGGGGAAAAATGGGTGTGGTAAAACAACCACGATTAATATTTTGAATGGTTTCCTTCAACCTCGTTCCGGAGAGTGTTTAATCTATGGGGAAAGTACACAGAATCTGAGTCCGGAAACTAAACGTCGTTTAGGCTACTTGATAGAAGGGCATATTCAGTATTCGTTTATGAATATCTATCAGATTGAGAAGTTTTATTCCGGTTTTTATAAAAATTGGAATCGAGATGCTTATTTCGAACTTATGAACCGGATGAAAATATTGCCTTCTCAGAAAGTATCAAGTATGTCTTGCGGGCAACGGGCTCAAGTTGCGTTGGGCTTAATTCTGGCTCAGGATCCTGATCTGTTGATTTTGGATGATTTCTCGTTAGGACTGGATCCCGGTTATCGCCGTTTATTTGTTGATCACATGCGGGAGTATGCAAAATCCGGAAATAAAACCGTATTCTTGACCTCTCATATTATTCAGGATATGGAACGTCTGATAGATGATGTTTTAATTATGGATTATAACCGGGTGTTGATGCGGGGATCTGCATCCGAATTTATGGAAAAATTTCATCAGTTTACTTTTGATCTGGACAGGGATGATCTGGATTTTAAGTCAGACCCATTGATTGTTGAGGCAGATCGTATTAAAAATCACTATGAAATTTATACCTATGCTTCTGATAATGAAGTAAAGGCAATGTTAGAAACAAAAGGATTGGCGTATCGAAATTTTGCATCAGTAAAGATGACATTGGAAGATGCATTTATTGGTTTAACTGGAAAATATTAAAAATATGATATTACACCTTTTTTATAAGGAATGGCTAAAGACCCGTTGGGCGGCTTTTTTCGTTTCCCTTGTGGGTTTAGCGATAGTTGTCTACATATTTTTGGATGTGGATAACAATGTACGAATGAAAGGTTCATTCAATTATTTAATGAGTGTTTTTTATGGAATACCTCAGGCGAACTATTATAATTCTCTGATTAAATATGTACCTCTGTTAATTGGGATTTGTATCGGTTTGTCACAATATGTGCCGGAAGTATTGGATAAACGAATCAAGTTGACCCTCCATCTTCCTTTGCGTAACACGATAGCTTTGTATACGATGCTTTGCTACGGATTTCTTTTGTTAATCTTGTCATATGGTGTTGTGTTTGGGACATTCTTTTATTTGAATAACAGCTATTTCCCATTCGAGGAAAGTTTGGCGGTACTTACTTCTATGATGCCTTGGCTTTTGGGCGGAATTGCAGCTTATTTCATGATCGCCATGATTGCTATGGAACCTAATTTATTCTATCAATTTATTTATGCACTTGTGGCTTATTATCTAGTGAAGCAATTCTATATCGGAGTAGAACATGCAGATACGCGCCATATTATTCCGGCCTTGGCCATCATGGCTTTTGTGCCGTGTACGGCATTATTGTATACATCATATCGGTTCATGAAAGGAGAGAGATAATTATGACAGCAAAAGTAGTACGAATCATAATGATACTATTGACGGTTTTTATTGCGTCAATTGTTCTACCGGATTTTTATAAAACCTCGTTTAAACGGAATGTAAAATATGTCTCGTTGAATTATAGTGAGGTGACCAAACAGTTTGTGATATGGGGATTAAAAGATGGTGTCTTGTTAGATACTTTGGGGAATGAATATTCTCGTCAGGAATATGAACGGATGGTACCTTTCTCCAGTATGCCGCAATTACTAAAACGAAATGAATTTCCGGATACAGTGGCGGGAGTACCGGTGACTCCTCAGCTTGTGGCAGAAAATAATTATCGGCATATCGTGAATTTAACAGAGCGGGGGCGGTATTACGCCATGTCTCCGCTTGTTCACGGGGGAACGGATCGTGTCGGCTATATTTATACAAACGATATGATGCGGGTAAACCGGAATGGAATTGAATTTTATAATTGCGAGGATGGACGGGTTGATAAAGAAAAAAGTGCCCTTTTTGATCAAGAATTACGGAAATTGGGTTATTGTCCCCCGGCAAAAAAAATATATGGTCGATCTGCTACCGGGTATAAACGGGATGATGGTTTATTCTTTATAGATAGTAAAGACCAGTTGTTTCAAGTACGTTATCATGCTTACAAACCGGATTGTCGTAAAATCGAACTCCCCGATCAGATCAAATTGCGAAGAGTTGAATGGGAACCTGATCATCCGGAAGTTGTTGCCTATCTTTTTGGAGATAATAATGGTGTATATATCCTGACCGTGGACAATCAGATTATCAAACTGGATCTGGATGAGTTTAACTATGACCAATTTAAAGTTTTTGACGTGATGGGTAATCTCTTCTATCACATGATCTCCATTCAGAAAGACGGTTACGAGAAACTATATGTTTTTGATCGGAATTATAAATTATTGGATAAATACGGGGTGCATTCCGACGTGTATGAAGAATCGGCAGCGGGAGTGGTTGAAGGTTTTCTCTTCCCGTTTGTAACTTCCACCTACTCTTATATTAATGGATATTATATAAGTTCTGAGGGACAACCATTTGTGAAGTTCATTTGGTTAAATCTCGTGTTAGCTGGAGTTCTATTGTATATAAAACGACGTAAAGGCTTGAATGTGAAAAATCCGTTCCATATCATTGATCTATTCATGGTCGTGGCGTTTGGAGTCTTTGGATTTATAAGCGTGTTGATTTATCCGATTCGAAAATAAATTAATCTAGACAACAATGGAAGAAAATATAATAGAGTGTAAGAATCTGACCCATTATTATGGGAAACGGTTAATCTATGAAAATCTCAACTTTTCTGTGAAGAAAGGGCACATCATGGGATTATTGGGGAAAAATGGATGTGGCAAAACGACCACGATTAATATATTGAATGGTTTTCTGCAACCTCGTTCCGGAGAATGTTTGATCTATGGCGAATCAACCCAGAATTTGAGCCCGGAAACAAAACGGCGTTTAGGGTATTTGATCGAGGGACATATTCAGTACTCGTTTATGAATATTTATCAGATCGAGAAATTTTATTCCGGTTTTTATAAAAACTGGAATCGGGATGCCTATTTTGATTTGATGAAAAGGATGAAAATACTTCCTTCTCAAAAAGTTTCCAGTATGTCATGCGGCCAGCGGGCTCAAGTGGCTTTAGGGCTGATTCTTGCTCAAGATCCTGATTTATTGATCTTGGATGACTTTTCTTTGGGATTGGACCCCGGCTATCGTCGCTTGTTCGTGGATCACATGCGTGAATATGCCAAGGCCGGAAATAAAACCGTATTCTTGACCTCCCATATTATTCAGGATATGGAACGATTGATCGACGATGTGTTGATCATGGATTATAACCGGGTATTAATGCGGGGATCGGCATCCGAATTTATGGAAAAGTTCCACCAGTTTACATTTGATCTGAACCGGGATGATGTGAATCTTAAAGCAGAATCACTGACTGTTGAGATGGATCGAATTAAAAATCATTACGAACTTTACACGTATGCATCGGCAGAAGAAGTTCAGGCCATGTTGCAGGCAAAAGGGTTGGAATATTCTGATTTTAAACCTGTAAAGATGACTTTAGAAGATGCTTTTATTGGTTTAACAGGTAAATATTAAGATTATGGCATTACATCTTTTTTATAAAGAATGGTTAAAAACGAAATGGTTTGTACTTGCTTCTCTGGTGTTGGGAGTGGGAACAATATTATATGCATTCATTGGCTTGAACAGCAATATTATAAATGCTGATGGGGGATCGAATTATGTTTTTGAATGGTTTACACAAGCCGGACGGCCGCATTATGGGATTTTCAAGAATATCCCTTTTATCATTGCCTTGTTGATTGGCGGATCGCAGTATTTGCCGGAGGTCTTGCAAAAAAAAATAAAATTGACCTTACACTTACCGTTAAATGAAATTGTGATGCTTTACACGATGGTTTTGTATGGATTTCTAATGATTCTTTCATTGATGGTTATCTTCATGATACTGTTTTTCACGATAGACCTTTATTTCTTCCCGGTGGAGATGCATATTATGGCTATAAATGCGTTCTTGCCTTGGATATTAGGCGGGTTCACGACTTATTTCTTCGTGGCAATGATTGCCATGGAACCCAGTTGGAAATTCCGGTGTTTATATGCGATCGTGGTGTATGAATTATTGGATATTTACCTGTTGGGAGGTAATGTGTCGAATCTCTATGTACTAATGATTATAGTACTGGTCATCGCGAGTCTTGGAATGATATATACGGCTAATCGTTTTAAAATAGGAGAAAAATAATATGATACCAAAGATGATAAGATTAGCTCTAGTGCTATTGGCTGTATTGGTAATGGCGTTGGAGTTCCCTAAAATATATAAGAAAACATTCGAACAAAGGGAAAGACGTACTCAGCTCGTATTTAGCGAAATGTTGAATGATTTTGTTACCTTGAAATATGAATATGACACGGTGCAGTTACGTGAAATTCAGGTCGGAAGAGATCGGGCAGGGAATACATATGACACGAAAGCGTTGATGGATATATTCCCGATGAGAAATTGTCGGCAATTAATGTACGAGAATCGGTTTCCTGACACGATTCGTGGGCAACACGTGACATTACAGATGATACAGGATGCGGCACGTTTCCCCTTGTTCCTTGGGGCAGGCCCCGGACGAAAATCTTTATTGTGGATGTTCGAATCCCATACAGATCAGATAAAAATGGAACTTCCGGAAGATATGTTTCGCCTAACGGATGAGGGAATTGAGTTTATTGAAACGGATATTAACCGGGTTAAAGGCGTGAATAAGGAAAAGAGTGAGCGTTTTACCCAGGCCATGAAGAATGAGGGAATACAATTTCCGATAAAGAACATTTATGGACTTCCTTCCACCTCCAAATCAAAGGATGATGGCTATTTTATGGTGGACAATAAAGATGATTTCTTTCATTTAAAAATGTATGATGGAGAACCTCAATGCCATAAAATTCCTCTTCCAGTCGGTATGCAGGTAAATGGAATGAATTGTCTGGTGGATGATGTAAATTATGGATACGTGTACGATCAGAACTATAACATCTATTTGATGCGTATCAAAGATTATAGTTTTTTCCAGCTCCCGATATATGACTACAAGGACTATGGAAGTCTGATTACGATGAGTGAAGATCTTTTCTTCTATACCTATCAATTGTATGGTTTGGATCGTGTCAAGATTTACGTGGTGGATAAGGAACATAATTTACTAGCTTCCGAGACGCTGGTTTATCCTCTTTATGAAAATTCGAAAGTGGGACAGAGAGAGAATTATGTATTCCCTTTTAAAGCTCGTTTCACCCGTGATGGAGCCAAAAAGTTGAAAGTGGAGGCTTATGACATGCAACGGTTTATTTACTTGAATATAGCGTTAACATTGTTATTGCTCTGTATCAAATTGTATCATAGACGGAGTATGCGGAATCTGTTTAATTATTTGGATTTGGTCGTGACATTGGCATGTGGTATATATGGCTTTATTGCCGTGCTTATTTTCCCGAACCGTAAATAATGGTAGCATGATAAAGAAGATTATTTTAAGCTTGGGCGTTTTATTACTAACGATAGCTCTTTCCGCCCAAAAAACTTTTGATCTGAAAACAGGAGACATCCTGTTTCAGACCAATAAGGCTCGCACCTCTTTCGTGAAAGCAATCGAGAACGTGACAACCAGTTTGGATGATTTGAACTTCTCCCACGTAGGTGTCGTGTTGGTTGAGGATGGACAGGTTTTCGTGTTGGAGGCCACTCAACCGAATGTTTGTAAAACCCCATTAGCGAAATTTCTTAAACAGGCTAAATCCGTGGATGGAAATCCGGTCGTTGTCGTCGGAAGGCTGAAACCGAAATATCAAAAGTCCATTCCCCGGGCGATAGAAATATTGAAATCATTTTTAGGGAAACCTTATGATTACGTGTTTTTACCGGATAATGATAAATATTATTGCAGTGAGATCATTTACTTGGCTTTTTTACGTCCTAACGGGAAATCGATTTTCAAGGCAACTCCGATGTCATTTAAAGATAAGGAGACGGGAAAAACCAGTCCCTTATGGGAAAAGCATTTCGAACGTCATAAAACCCCAATCCCGGAGGGTGTTCTTGGAACAAGCCCCGGAGAGATGTCTCGTTCCAAAGCGATAAAAATTGTACACCGTTATTTTTAAACAGAGGCCAATTCACTCCTTGTATTTGAATTTCAATTAAAACCAATAGAGTATGGCACTTGATAAGATTCGATTAATTGCGAGTTATGAGAGAAAGATCATTCGGCGACATTTATTGTTTTGGATTTCAACTTACTTGGGGTCCTTCTTGAAAAATGCAAGGTTGTATTATCAAGTATTTTCGGAGGAAGGGGATACCTATGTAGAACTGGATTTGAACGAGGAAGCTCCGGGATGGATTGAGTTGGGAACGTATGAGTTTAGTGAGGGAAACTACTTTGTACGATTAAGTGATAAAGGTGGAACTGATTTACAACCGGTAATAAAAACGAGAATGCTAAAAGTAAAAGGGAATTCAAATATTACTTGTTCCCAGATGATCATTGCGGATGCTGTGAAATGGGTTAAAGTCGAATAATGATATGAAAAAAGCCGGTTTTCACCGGCTTTTTTCATATTATTATATTGAATTTATTCGAAGTTAGCGAACTCCCCTTGTTTCAAAAATTCAACGGCAGCCTCGATGTCCTGGTACATCACCCGGTCTTGGCTGTTGAATGGTACGATCGTGCGGAATTCGGCCAAGAAGTTTTCCAAATATGCTGATGTTTTCGTCGGCCGTTGCATATCAATGGCTTGTGCGGCATTCATTAATTCGATAGCCAGCACTCTTTCCACGTTCTCGATCACTTTCACTGTTTTGGTTGCGGCGTTACCACCCATGCTGACATGATCCTCCTGCTCGTTGGATGACGGGATGGAGTCCACGGAACACGGAGAGCACAACTGCTTGTTCTTGCTGACGATAGCAGCAGCGGCGTATTGCGGGATCATGAAACCGGAATTCAAGCCGGAATTGGCAACGAGGAATTCAGGAGTTTTACGATCTCCGGCAATCAAACGGTATACCCGTCTTTCAGAGATGCTACCCAATTCGGAGATAGCGATGCTCAAGAAATCTAATACCAGAGCTAGCGGTTCGCCGTGGAAGTTACCACCGGAAATAATCAAATCATCTTCCATGAAAATAGTCGGGTTGTCGGTTACCGAGTTGATTTCCCGTTCAACGACAGATGCCACGTAAGCCACGGTATCTTTCACAGCCCCGTGTACTTGAGGCATACAACGGAAAGAGTACGGGTCTTGCACGTGAGTCTTTTCCATTTTCTGGAATTCTGAACCTTCCAGTAAGGTGCGGATATTACGAGCCGTTTCAATTTGTCCCGGATGAGGACGAGCTTCGTGGATTTGCGGTAAAAACGGATCAATGCGTCCGTCGTATGCTTCCAGTGATAAAGCCCCGATAATATCAGCATATTTTACCACTTTGAAGGCATTCAATAAAGCGTAAACAGCGTGAGAACTCATGAATTGAGTACCATTCAACAAAGCCAATCCTTCTTTAGCTCCCAGTTGGATGGGTTCCCAGCCGAATTTGGCATTAATTTCTTTTGCCGGATAGATTTTATCCTTGTAGAATACCTCTCCCTCACCGATCAATGGCAAGAACAAGTTTGCCAACGGGGCCAAGTCCCCGGATGCGCCCAAAGAGCCTAATTCTTTTACCACGGGAAGAACGTCATGGTTGAACATATCGATAATACGTTCCACGGTCACTTGTTGTACCCCGGATTTTCCCAAAGAAAGAGCGTGAGCTTTGAGCAACAACATCAAACGGATAATATCTTTGTGTACGGGTTCTCCCAAGCTACAAGCGTGAGACATGACCAGATTAGCTTGTAACTGGCTTAAATCTTCTTGTGAGATGGAAATCTTACACAAAGAACCGAACCCGGTTGTGATTCCATACAAAGGCTTGTCAGAAGTTGCGATTTTATGATCCAAGTAAGCCTTGCAATCATTGATCAGTTTCTTGCTCTCGTCTGATAAAGCTAATTTATACTTCTTAGTTAAAATTTTTTCGATCTGCTCGAAAGTTAATTTCTCTGGGGTTATATAATGAGTCATTGGATTTTAGATTTTAAATTTTAGATTTTAAATTGCATACACACGAGTGAGGCTTTTGCCTTGCGAGTTTGTAAGGTTCAACTTTATGAATCTTACAAATTTTATAAACCACTTCCCGGTCACGGGAATCTAACATCAAATCCGTGGCTTTTCAGCGGGCGTTGTTCTTTGCGGTATAGTTGCATACTTTAATTCTCGCTTTTAAGTTTGTCTACTAGGCTGGAAATAGCTACACTTTCTTGTTCTCCGGTGAGCATATTTTTCAGCGTGACCACGTTATTGTTTATCTCGTTTTCACCGACTAAGGCCACATAGGGGATACTCTTTTTATCGGCGTAAGTCATTTGTTTCTTCATCTTGGCGGCTTCCGGGTATATCTCGGAATTGATTCCTGCGTTCCGTAAGGTTTTCAGTACGGGAAGACAGAAAGCCTCTTCTTTTTCCCCGAAGTTCACGAAAAGTACACGGGTGGTTGCCGTGGAATCTTTGGGGAAGATGTCCAGTTGGTTCATCACGTCGAAGATGCGGTCGGCCCCGAAGGATATACCGACACCCGACATATTTTTCATCCCGAAAATTCCCGTCAAATCGTCATAACGTCCTCCCCCGGTGATGCTCCCGATCTCCACGTCCTTGGCTTTTACCTCGAAGATGGCTCCGGTGTAGTAACTCAAACCGCGGGCAAGTGTCAAGTCGAGTTTTATTTCTGTTTGGATATCCAGTTGATTCAAATAACGGAATACGGTAGAAAGTTCTGCAACTCCTTTTAATCCGGTTTCGCTGTCTTTTAAAATTTCTTGCAAGCGGGTCACCTTCTCTTCGTTGGAGCCTTCTAAGCGTAATATGGGTTGCAATTTTTCAATAGCCTCTTCTGACACTCCTTTTTCCCGGAGTTCGGCATTCACGTTTTCGGCACCGATCTTGTCCATTTTGTCAATGGCAACGGTGATGTCAACCAGCTTGTCGGGGTGGCCGATCGTTTCGGCAATTCCGGCCAGCACTTTTCGGTTGTTGATCAACAGGCGTACATTTATTTTCAGTCGTTTGTACACCTCGTCCACGATTTGTACCAATTCCACCTCGTTCAGTAAAGAATCACTTCCCACGACATCCACGTCACACTGGTAGAACTCGCGATAGCGTCCCTTCTGCGGACGGTCGGCTCGCCACACGGGTTGAATCTGGTAGCGTTTGAACGGGAATGATATTTCATTTTGGTGTTGTACCACGAATCGGGCGAAAGGCACGGTTAAGTCATAACGTAGTCCCTTCTCGCAAATTTTGTTGGTCAGCCGGGGAATATTACGTTCCTCTACTTCGCTATTGGTAACAGACGCCAGGAAATCTCCGGAGTTCAGAATCTTGAAAAGTAATTTATCCCCTTCCTCGCCGTATTTTCCCATGAGGGTGGAAAGATTTTCCATTGCCGGAGTTTCCAGCGGCAAGTAACCATAGAGTTTGAATACGGACTTGATCGTATCGAATATATAATTTCTTTTCACCATAACTTCCGGTGAATAGTCTCTTGTTCCTTTCGGAATAGATGGTGTCTGTGCCATGTCTTCTTTTTTAGCTTTTATCTTAATAGTGATGCAAATATAAACGATTCTGATTTCTTTTGAAACTCTTCGGTGGAATAAATATTGGGTACTGATGGCGAGTCTATGTATTTTTAAGGTAAACCCATTGAAATACTTGGTATATATATAGGTAATAATCTTCCGTAATACTTATCTCAGGCTTTTCTCCTCCTTTCTCGGGTATGGTGGAAGGGCTATGAAAGGGGGATGAAAGGGTGTGGAATGGGACATGGGAGATTATTACCTTGTGAAATGACGGGTACTGCTATGGCATTAAGCTATCTTTGCTCGTGATTTCATAGAGATTCGATTATAAGTTCATTTAGACCACGGAGCATTCATCCTGCATTCATCCAGCATTCACCTTCGATTAAATTGATTTTTAATACGGTTATGTTTGAAATATGGGTGTGTCGTGTAGTATATTTGTTATATGGAGAAATAGGTTCGGATGTCCCGAGAGGAGGGAGAAGGCATAGTTGAAAACTGGCGGAGATTAAAGCAAATGCGATCGGAATCTTGTATTTCATATTGCGCTTGTTATTAAGATAAACGAGTGATTTTATATTTTTGTTTAAATTGTAGTGATTGTTTTTTTTACATTTGTTTTCACTCGTTGAGAGAATCAAGGTGTCATTATATATAGTGTTGATATATTTAAATAAATAAGTGTATGAATTTGAGTGTACTGTTATTATGTTTGAGTGCAGTGTTTCCCGGAAAGGATGGAAAAAAGAATCCTGCAGATTACGTTAATCCTTTTATTGGAACAAAGAGCATGGGACACACGTTTCCTGGGGCCTGCGTGCCGTTTGGGGCTGTTCAATTGAGCCCTGATACAGAGAATGTTCCGCATAACATTGATGGCGTTTATCAAAAAGAGGCTTATCGTTATTGTGCTGGATACCAGTATGATGATCCAACAATTATTGGGTTTAGCCACACGCATTTGAGTGGAACCGGACATTCGGATTTAGGGGATATTCTTTTAATGCCAACGGTTGGGGATTTGAAATTGGTACCTGGTACAGCAGAAAAGCCAGAAGAAGGGTATCGTTCTCGTTTTTCACATGAAATGGAAAAAGCTTCGCCCGGATACTATGAAGTGAAGTTGCAAGATTACAATGTAAAAGTGCAGTTGACGGCAACGGAACGTGTTGGTGTACATAAATATACCTATCCGATGGGAACAAAAGAGGGGCATGTGATTGTGGATTTATTACATGGTATATACAATTATGATGGCAAGGTGCTTTGGGCCAATTTGAGGGTGGAGAATGATACTTTGTTGACCGGTTATCGAATAACCCGGGGGTGGGCAAGAACGAATTACACGTATTTTGTTATAACCTTTTCCAAACCGATTCGAAATTACGGGCATGAGAACTTTGAGGATGTAAAATATCAAGGTTTTTGGAGACGTTTTAATGTGAAAGATAATTTTCCGGAAATGGGAGGCCGTGGAATTGTGGCGTTCTTTGATTTTGATTTAGCGGAAGATCCGGAATTGGAAGTGAAAGTGGCTCTTTCGTGTGTGAGTACGGAGGGTGCTTTAAAAAACCTGGAGGTAGAAACGTCTGGAAAGAATTTTGATGTACTTGTTGCAGAGGCAAAAGACAAATGGAATAAAGAATTGTCAGTAATTGAGGCGCAAGGAAATGATAATCAATTGGCGATGTTGTATACGTCATTGTATCACACGATGATAAACCCTTCTGTTTACATGGATGTGGATGGTCGCTACCGGGGCGTGGATCATATGATTCATCAAGCGGATGGTTTTACAAATTATACGGTATTCTCATTGTGGGATACATTTCGTGCCTTACACCCGTTGTTTAATGTGCTGAACCGAGATCGGAATCAAGATATGGTGAAATCCATGTTGGAACATTACCAACAGAGTGTGCATAAAGCTTTGCCTGTCTGGTCGCATATGGGAAATGAGAATTGGTGTATGATTGCTTATCATGGTGTTGCGGTGGTTGCTGATGCTTTGGCAAAAGGAATAGATGTGGATAATGCGTTGGCTTTGGAGGCTATGAGAAATAGTGCGAATGTGTTGTATTATCAAGATACTAAAGATTACGTGGAGAAAGGATATGTGCCTGTTGATAAGGATGGTAGTGGAGCATCAATTACCTTGGAAAATGCTTATGACGATTGGACCATTTATCAGACGGCCAAAAGGCTTGGAAAACAAAAAGTGATGGTAGAATACGAGAAACGGGCATTGAATTATCGGAATTTATTTGACGAACGTTTGGGATTTGTACATCCTCGTTTATCTGATGGAAGTTGGAAGGAGCCGTTTGATCCGTTGAATACACACGGGGAAGGGTTTATCGAAGGAAATTCATGGAACTATTCATTTCATGTCCCGCATGATGTGAATGGTTTGATTCACCAAATGGGAGGAGAGAAGCGCTTTACAGAGAGGTTGGATAGCTTGTTCACGATGCTCCTTCCTGAGAAGTATTATGCTGATACCGAAGATATAACGGAGGAAGGATTGATGGGAAATTATGTCCATGGTAATGAACCGAGCCACCATGTGTTATATTTATATGCGTGGACCTCTCAACCGTGGAAAACCCAGTATCGAGTTCGAGAGGTGATGAATCGTATGTATCGGAACAAAATTGACGGATTGTGTGGAAATGATGATTGTGGGCAAATGTCTGCTTGGTATATATTTTCAGCTTTAGGCTTTTATCCCGTATGTCCCGGAACAGATCAATACGTGTTGGGTGCCCCTTACCTGCCTTACATGAAAGTGCGTTTAGAAAACGGAAATTTGTTTGAGGTGCGTGCCGCGAAGGTAAGCGATAAGAATCGTTATGTGAAGTCTGTAAAATTGAATGGGAAACCCTACGAGAAGGCCTATATTACGCAACAAGATATTCAAGCCGGTGGAGTGTTGGAATTTGAAATGGATAGCAAGCCTAATCGTAACAGGATTTATAAAGAAGATAACAAACCTTATTCTTTGACACGATGAACGAGAAAATAATAGTATGGTTATGTGTTTTGGGAATCATGTATTCCTGTGGTTCTCATAAAGGAAAGCGAGTAGAAGGAAACCCTTGGTCTAGTTATGACGTGGGACGAGTTGAATTTAAAAATCTTTCTCCGGAAACAGATGGAGCAAAATTGTATGCGAAAATTGTATCGAATCCGGAACAATTTATTCAAGAGTGTGCGAGACAAGTGTTGAATACATTGTATTTTTCGCCGAAAGACAGTATTCCTAAAATAGAATTAATAACCTATATATTGAAATCGTATAATGGAATATCTGAAAAAAGCGGGACCCCTCCGGCAATAACAATTGCTTACAGTACGGATTGGATTGAAAAGAGTTATAAGGATGATATGGAGGCATTGATTTTAGAAAATCGAGGAGTACTTTGGCATGAATTGACTCATGGTTTTCAATTGGAGCCTCAAGGTATTGGAACTTATGGTACAAACAAAACGTTCTGGGCTTTTATAGAAGGGATGGCTGATGCCGTTCGTTATGTGAATGGAGGGTTTACTTTAGCAGATAGACCGAAAGGTGGACATTATATGGATGGCTATCGTACCACAGGTTTTTTCTTGGCGTGGTTGATGCAAACGAAAGATTCGGATTTCTTGCGTAAATTCAATAATAGTACGTTGCATGTTATTCCATGGTCATTTAAAGAGGCAATCCGCTATTCTCTGGGGGAAGAGTATGATATAGACACGTTATGGGAAGAGTATTTGGTTGCTATGGGAGATAAGTAAATTTTTATTTTGAACGGAATTGAAAACGTAAAATTGTAATTTGATAGATAATGAAACATCATGTATTAGTTGTATGTGTTTTTGTGTTTTTGTGTTTTTGTGTCTCGTGGCAGGATATCCTGCACGAGCACAATCTCTTTTTGAGCCGGAGGAGTATGTTAACCCGTTGATGGGAACAGAATCTTCGTTCGAATTGTCGACAGGAAATACTTATCCGGCAATAGCTCGTCCGTGGGGGATGAATTTTTGGATGCCACAAACAGGTAAGATGGGAGACGGTTGGGCCTACGTGTACACGGCAAATAAAATACGTGGTTTTAAACAAACACACCAGCCGAGTCCGTGGATTAATGACTATGGTCAGTTTTCATTGATGCCTGTTGTTGGACATCCTGAATTTGATCAAGACAAGCGAGCCAGTTGGTTTTCTCACAAAGGAGAGCTTGCCAAACCTTATTATTATAAAGTTTATTTGGCCGATTATGATGTGGTTACGGAGTTTACAACGACCGAACGGGCGGCTCTTTTTTGTTTTACGTTTCCAGAGAGCGATCGCTCTTACGTGGTTGTGGATGCTTTTGATAGAGGGTCGTTCGTGAAGATTGTAGGCAATAATCGGATTGAAGGCTACACGACTCGAAATAGTGGAGGAGTTCCTGGTAATTTTAAAAATTATTTTGTTATAGAATTTGATAAACCTTTTGATTACAAACACACTTTTGCTGACGGGAAATTAAGCGATGATTTGGAGCAACTGTCTCAACATGTTGGAGGTGTAATCGGATTTCGTACAAAGAAAGGTGAAAAAGTACATGCTCGAGTGGCCTCCTCTTTTATTAGTTTGGAACAAGCGGAACGTAATTTGAAAGAATTGGGAAACGATGATTTTCAAACGTTAGTTGCTAAAGGGAAGAAAGAATGGAACCGTGTGTTGAGTGTCATACAAGTGGAAGGAGGTACTCTAGATCAGTATCGGGTATTCTATTCTTGTTTATATCGATCTGTACTCTTCCCTCGGAAATTTTATGAATTGGATGCTGACGGTAATGTCATGCACTACAGTCCTCATAATGGTCAAGTGCTACCCGGATATTTCTATACGGATACCGGTTTTTGGGATACATTCCGTTGTTTGTTTCCCCTATTGAATTTGGTCTACCCGTCCCAGAATAAAGAGATGCAGGAGGGGTTGATTAATACGTATAAAGAGAGCGGCTTCTTTCCGGAATGGGCGAGTCCTGGTCACCGGGGATGCATGGTGGGTAATAATTCGGCCTCAGTTCTAGTGGATGCCTATTTGAAAGGAGTCCGTGTGGACGACGTGGAGACCTTGTTCGAAGGGTTGTTACATGGCACGAATCACGTACATCCAAAAGCATCTTCAACGGGTCGTTTGGGATATGAATATTATAACCGTTTAGGATATGTACCTTACAATGTGGGTATTAATGAAAGTGCCGCTCGAACGTTAGAGTATGCCTACGATGATTGGTGTATTTATCGCTTGGCGAAAGAGTTGGGACGTCCGGAGAAGGAAATGAAACTTTTTGCAGAACGGGCAATGAATTATAAAAATTTGTTCGATCCTGAAACCAAATTGATGCGAGGGAAAAATCAAGATGGTACGTTCATGGCACCTTTCTCTCCGTTAAAGTGGGGTGATGCTTTTACAGAGGGGAATAGTTGGCATTATACGTGGTCGGTATTCCACGATCCTCAAGGATTGATTGACCTGATGGGGGGAAAAGAGATTTTTGTTCAAATGTTGGATTCTGTATTTGCCGTACCACCCTTGTTTGATGAAAGCTATTATGGAGGAGTGATTCATGAAATTCGTGAAATGACGGTGATGAATATGGGAAACTATGCTCACGGGAACCAGCCGATACAGCATATGATCTATTTGTATAATTATGCGAGGCAACCATGGAAAGCTCAATACTGGCTTCGTGAGGTGATGAATCGGATGTACACTCCGGGACCGGATGGTTATTGCGGGGATGAGGATAATGGGCAAACATCTGCTTGGTATGTATTCTCTGCTATGGGTTTTTATCCCGTTTGTCCGGGGACAGATCAATATGTGTTGGGAACACCACTTTTCCCGAAAGTGACACTTTCATTAGAGAATGGAAAAGAGGTGGTGATTTCTGCACCTCGGGTAAGCGACACATATCGTTACGTGGATCAAATTAAATTGAATGGTCGAAAATACACGAAAAACTATCTTACACATAAAGATTTGCTGCGAGGTGGTCGACTTGACATACAGATGAGCGATCAACCCAATAAACAACGAGGAACAAGAGATGATGATCTTCCGTATTCTTTTTCTTTAGAGAGAGAATAGTTCTAAAAATGATATAGATTACCCGGGGATGCTTGTTTAAGGAGCGTTTCCGGGTAATTTATTTTTAACAATAATCTTAAATTTTTCATAAAATCGATTTTGGAATAACACAAATTAAATATTGATCCACCTTATCTGTGAAATCGCAAATTTGTTACAAAGATTATGAATGTTAATGATAAATTTATGGAAGAACCTATTTTAAGAATTGAACATTTGTCTCATCGTTATAATATTCAATGGGCGGTAAGAGATATTAGTTTTGAGATTCCCAAACGGGGCATCTATGGTTTGTTGGGTTCCAATGGAGCGGGGAAATCGACCACAATGAATATTATTAGTGGGGTGATAAAACAAACAGAAGGCTCTGTTTTCATCAAAGGTATTGATGCTCGAAAACGACCTGTTGATGCAAAGCGACACATTGGCTTTTTACCGCAGAAACCGCCGTTGTATGGTGATTTGACTGTAGAAGAATTTTTATATTATTCAGCCCGGTTGCGTTGGGTTCCTGCTAATATGTTGAAATCTGCTGTCGAGGATGTTTTAGTTCGCTGTGGAATTGCACATTTCCGGAAACGTCTGATAAAAAATCTTTCCGGTGGCTACCAACAGCGTGTTGGTATTGCGCAAGCCATCATACATAAACCTGAAATCGTAATATTTGATGAACCCACCAATGGATTGGACCCGAATCAAATCATGGAAGTTCGTCACTTGATAAAGGATATTGCTCAAGAGCGAACAATTATTCTTTCTACACATATATTGACGGAAGTGCAAGCAACTTGTGATAATATTATGATGATCGAGCAAGGTAAACTTGTTTTTATGGGAACTGTGGATGAATTTGATAATTACATCGCACCCAACACCATTTATCTTAGAATGGGAAATCCTCCAACCGTAGAAGAGTTGGCTAAAGTGGAAAACGTACAAGGAGTAGAAGATCTTGGCGATAGAAAATTTCGTGTACGCTTTGAGAATGCCCAAGAAGCAATGGATAGCATTGTAAAACAGAGTGTGGTTCATGATTGGCATTTGTCAGAAATTCGAGTAGAAAAAACTTCTTTGGATAAAATATTTTCAGAATTGTCTAAAAAAATACAATAAGTTGAGTTATGTTTAAAATGATATGGAATATAGCGAAAACGGAGATGCAAATGTTGTTCTATTCTCCTGTCGCGTGGTTTATTTTGGTCGCTTTTGGCATACAAGCCGGAATGCAATTTGTCGATCAGCTTCAAAATACAGTACATTCCCAAGAGATGGGGTATATACCTTACGGGTGTACTCAACGCCTTTTTTCTGTTTATTGGGGAGGAGTTTTTGTGATTATGCAAAAATATCTTTATTTCTACATTCCACTTTTAACGATGGGATTAGTTAGTAAGGATATAAGCAGTGGAGCGATTCGATTGTTGTATTCGTCTCCGATTACCAATTTCCAGATTATTGTGGGTAAATTCTTCTCCATGATGATCTATGGTCTTTTAATGATAGGTCTTCTTTTCTTGTTCGTTTTATGTAGCTGGGGATTTGTAAAAGATTTTGATTTGCCTTTGGTTTTGACCGGATTGTTAGGATTGTATTTATTGATTTGTGCCTATGCTGCGATTGGTGTTTTTATGTCCTCGCTGACCTCCTATCCTATCGTTGCAGCCATTGGAACATTGGCTGTTTTGATGATTTTAAACATGATTGGAGGATGGTGGCAAGAATATGATTTGGTACGTGACGTAACTTATTGGTTGGCCATCTCCGGGCGATGTGATGAGTTCGTGAGAGGATTGATATGTAGTGAGGATTTGCTTTATTTTATTATTGTGATTGTGTTGTTTTTGGCACTGACAATTATTAGACTAAATGCTGTACGTCAAAAAGTAAGATTCTCTATCACGTTAAGTAAAAATTTAGGAGTGATATTTTTAAGTTGTTTTTTGGGGTATCTTTCTTCTCTTCCTTCTTTGAAAGTGTACTCGGATGTAACGGCAACAAAGCAGAATACATTGACACCGAATAGCCAGGAAATTGTGGCAAAGTTGGATGGAGGAGTAACTATTACTACTTATATCAATGTACTTGAACCGAGTGGTTCTTGGTTTGCTGCCTATAATTTTTTGAAACCGGACATGGAACGTTTTGAGCAATATATGCGTTTTAAACCGGATATGAAATTGAAGTACGTATATTATTATGACACAACGGCAAATTCAAATTTGGATCGCCAATTCCCGGGCAAGTCTTTGCGGGAAAAGATGTGTGAGGTATGTAAAATATACGGTTTGGATTCAAATCGATTTATGAGTCCGGAAGAAATTCGAGCTAAAATTGATTTATCTGGAGAAAATAATACTTTTGTACGCCAAATTGTACGAGAAAACGGAGAAAAAGCATGGTTGCGAATTTATAACGATATGCAACGTTTTCCGAGTGAACGAGAAATTTCGGCAGCTTTTAAACGGATGGTTATGAAACTTCCAATTGTGGGGATGTTGGGAGGACATGGAGAACGTAGTTTGATTGGAGGAAAAGATAGAGATTACAGTTTATTTGCAAATGAAAAAACATTCCGTAGTGCTTTAATGAATCAAGGATTTGATGTACAATCAGTCTCGTTGACGCATGCTGTTCCTGAAGATATCAATATTATCGTGATATCCGATATGCGTGAGTGGCTGACTTCAGAAGAAGAGGCTAATTTGCAACAATATATCGATCGCGGGGGAAATTTATTTATTTTAGGAGAACCGAAGCGTAGAGAAATTATGAATCCTCTTTTTGCAAAATTTGGTTTTGAACTGACGAACGGATTATTGGTTAAGCGAGATTCAAACCTACAAGCGGATGTCATTCTTTCTCGTGTAACCCGAGAGGCAGTTGATAACATTTCTTATGAATTCGAAGTAATGGCAAGTCGCCATTGGGTGTTATCAACTCCAAGCGTTGCCGGTTTAGAACAAATTGCTGATAAAGGTTATAAAGTAATACCCATGTTTAAAACAGATTCCACTGGTGTGTGGAATGAGTTGGAAACAACAGATTTTGTTGATGATGTTGTTCGTTTGAATCCGGAGGTAGGAGAACAAGAAAAGCAATATGCGACAGTGGTTGCTTTGTCGAGAAAACAGAATGGTAAAGAACAAAAAATCATTTTGACTGGAGATGCGGATTGTATCAGTAACGGAGAATTCGGACGAAGAATACTTCGAGCACAGGCATCTAATTACACCTTAATAACAGGAGGTTTCTATTGGTTGTCAGATGGAGAAGTTCCTATTGATATCAGGCGTCCAGACTTACCTGATGATCATGTATATGTGAGTGGAAGCTGTTTCAAAATGATAAAATGGTTATTTGTGGCATTGTTGCCGATACTGTTGGTTTTTGGTGGTATGTTTGTTTGGATTCGTCGCAAGGGAAGATAAAACATCATTTTTGTGAATGAAACAAGTGGTCGAAAACTCCGATCACTTGTTTTGCTATATACCATTTTATATCTTTAATGAGTTGATTTCTTTAGCTTTTCTTTTTTTTTTCCTACATTTGCTCGCCTCTAATTGAATTAATATGGACGAACAGAATGTGATAAAAGAGTTTATTGCTGGGGATGTCAAGGCGTTCGAGAAGATATTTTATAATTATTCTCGCGAATTATATTTTGTAGCTTTGGGATTATGTCGAGATCAAGCACTTGCTGAAGATGCCGTGCAGGAGTGTTTTGTTTATTTGTGGTCTCATCGAACTCAACTCAACATCACAAAGTCGTTTGAAAATTATTTGGTAACAATGGTTAAAAATTTGATACTTAATCATTTGAGGCATTTACGAGTGGCGGCTGATAGAGAGGAAGATATTGTTCGGGAAATTGTATTTGCAAACACAGAAGAAGAAGAAGATTTTTCATCAAAACTGGATGTGGTTAGAGAATTAATAGATTCGTTACCGGAGTCTTGCCGAAAGGTTTTTGTAATGACGGTTATTGAGGGAAGCAGTTATGCTGATACGGCTAAAAATTTAGGAATAGCTGTCAATACAGTGAAATCACAGGTACGAATTGCTTACAAGAAAATTCGGGATGCGGTGAAAAATGGAACCGATAATGATGCGTTAGTCATATTATTTTTGCTTTTGTTGAAAAAAATGTTGTAATCTTTTGCACTCTTTCATTGCTCATGCGTGTCTATATAATAGAATAATGACATGGATTTCTTATGAAAACAAATAAAGAATTATTTGATGAGTTATGGAATATATTATATTCGAAGGATAAAAAATTATCGCAAGATATTGATCCGCAAGTAAAAAAGACGTTGGATTGTTTGTATAGTTTTGCCACTCATCCGGAACCGGACTATAAGATGATGTTTCATGAGATAGAAAAAACTTGTGCCTCTCGAAAAGGGTATCGAATTTTACATCTTCTGAAATATGCGGCGATTATAGTTCTCCCCCTATTGTTATGTCTCGGTGGAATCTTTTTCTTGAAAAAAGAGCCCGTAGAGATAGCGATGTCATCGGAAAAACAGCGGGATGCTATTTTCTTGACACTTTCTGATGGTAATGAAATTAATTTGAGCGAAAAACACCAAGAAGGGTGGATTACGGACGACATGGTGAACATTCGTCAGGATAGTGTAGAAGGTTTGGTGTATGAAGAGGGGGAAATTAGAGATACCGTACAGCGTTATAATGTGCTTGAGATTCCCGTTGCAGCAGATTTTCGGTTGAAGTTGTCCGATGGAACAGTGGTTTACTTAAATTCCGGTAGTAAGTTGAAATATCCGGAGGTGTTTAAAGGAACAGAGAGAAACGTGATGTTGGAAGGTGAGGCTTATTTCGAGGTGGTGAGAGACGAGAAGCATCCTTTTAAAGTGACAGTGCATAATGTTGAGGTTGAAGTCTTGGGAACAAGTTTTAACATAAACGCTTACCCGGAGAGGAAAGAGATTCAAACTACTTTGGCACAAGGAAAGGTAAGTGTAACAAATGGTAAAAAGCAAGTGGTGTTGACACCGGGAGAGCAAGCGATATGTACAGATGGAGACATTCGTGTTCGTGAGGTGGATGTGGGGGAGTTTATAAGTTGGAAAAACGGCTTATTTATGTTTAATCGTATGACGTTAAAAGAAATCATGATGCAAATGGAACGTTGGTATGGATTACATGTTATATTCTTTTCTCCGGATATCGAGACGTATACATTTACCGGTGTAATAGATAAAAACTTACCGGCAGAAGAGACTTTTAAAGTAATTGAAAAGGTTGTGGACGTGCATTTTACTTTAAAAGATAAAAATGTTGTTATAACAAAATTGAAATAAAAAATACCGATATCAATTGGTAGCTGCTATCGGTATTGATTTTACAATCCGGCATTACGACAACAATGCCGAAGTTTGTCTAATTTAAAAATTCAAATTTATGAAAAAAAAGCAATTACACGTTGCTCGATCAGGTTTTTTGTTAATAAAAATGCTTCGTGTCATGAAATTAACATTTTTTATTTTGTGTGCGTGTTTGGTACACGTAAGTGCGACAAGTTTTTCGCAGCAGCAAAAAGTGTCGTTAACATGTGAAAATGAATTACTTTCTAGCGTGTTGAAAGATTTGGAAAAACAAACTAGCTTGTACTTCTTTTTTAATGACAATGCGCTAGATGTTGGACGTCGAGTGTCTCTTTCTGTAAAAAATAAGGAATTGGAAGACGTGTTGGGAATGTTGCTGGGAGAAGACTATCAGTGGGAAATTGTAAATAACTTAATTGTTGTTACACGTGCTTCTGTTGAACAAAAAAAGAAAGAGATTCGAATTTGTGGAAAAGTAACAGATGAAAAGAAACAACCTATACCCGGTGTAACGATTTTAGTAAAAGGGTTAACCATAGGAACGGCAACCGATATGGATGGTAAATATGCCTTGACATTGCCGGAAATGAAAGATTTTTCATTGCTTTTTTCATTTTTGGGGATGGAAACTCAAGAGGTTAAATATGCTGGTAGGGATACGATAAATGTTGTAATGCGGGAAGACGTCAAGAAAGTAGAGGAAGTCGTTGTTACGGGATATGCCAATATTCGGAAATCAAGTTTTACGGGGTCGGCTACAACGGTAACACGTGATGAGATTTTAAAAGTGTCTTCTTCTAACCTAATTGGAGCGTTGTCAGTATTTGATCCATCATTAAGATTAGTAAAAAATAATGAAATGGGATCAGACCCGAACACGTTGCCGGAGTTTTACGTTCGTGGACGTTCTGGTATTACAAGTGTAAAAGAGTTGGATGAAATGCAATCGTCTTCTTCCAACGTAACAAGATTCGCTTTGACAAATAATCCGAATACTCCGATTTTCATTTTGGATGGTTTTGAAGTTAGTGTTGAAAAAGTATACGATTATGATATCAACCGAATTGCTAGTATCACCATATTAAAAGATGCGGCAGCTACAGCAATTTATGGTTCTCGTGCTTCAAACGGTGTAATTGTGATAGAGACTGTTGCTCCCTCTCCTGGAGAACTGAAAATAAATTATAATGGAAATTTGTCAATTACCGCCCCGGATCTATCTTCTTATGATTTGATGAATGCAAAGGAGGCTTTAGAGGCTGAAGTCGCCGCGGGATTATTTGATTATGATCCCAATGATACTAGCACTGATGCTCTGTGGCAAATTATGACTAAAAATACGTACTATCTACAAAAATCTAATCTTGTTTCGAAAGGGGTTGATAACTATTGGCTATCGCAACCTTTGCGTACGGAAGTGAATCATAGTCACAGTCTTTATGTAGAAGGGGGAAGTGAAAGCGTTCGTTTTGGAATTGACTTGCGCTACAACAGCCAAAACGGTGTAATGAAAAAATCTTACCGTGATCGAATGGGGGCAGGAATTTCGTTGGATTATCGGTATAAAGGATTTCAAGTGAGAAATCAAGTCTCTTTTGATTTGAATAAATCACAAGATTCTCCATATGGTTCTTTTTCCGACTATGCTCGTCGTCACCCGTATGATAATTGGAAAGATGATGATGGACAATATGTACAAACTCTGCCAACGTATGGATTGACAGGAACAATAGAAAAGAACCCTTTATATGAAGCTCAAATGGGAAGTTTTTCTAGGTCGGGTTATAAAGATTTTACCAACAACTTAACAATCAATTGGTATTTCAACAACTTTTGGCAAATAAAAGGACAGTTGGCATTGAATTATAATATCTCTGATACCGATAAGTTTACCGATCCGGCTTCTGGAATCTATGGTGTGACAGCATCTGCCTTTACTAAAGGAGAACGTAACTTGAGCGAAACGAAAAAATTTGGTTGGAATGTGAATGTATTCACGTCATACAATCAATCCATTCGGAAACATAATATTAATCTTTCCGTGGGACTTAACTTGAAAGAAGATAAGAGTTCGTATGAGTCATCTGCCTATAAAGGGTTTCCAAATGCAAAACGTAATGCAATCTCCTATGCTTACGAAATTGTAGAGAAACCTTCCGTGACAGATAATAAGACTCGTTTGCTTGGATTTTTTACCACGTTGAACTATAGTTATAATGATATTTACCTGTTTGATCTTTCTTTCCGTGCAGATGGTTCTTCTGAATTCGGAAGCGATAAAAAATGGGGGCCCTTCTGGTCTTCCGGTTTTGGAATTAATGTCCACAATTATACTTTTGCTAAAGATTGGAAATTTTTAGATCAGTTGAAAGTAAAAGCTACTTATGGACAAACCGGTAAATTAAATTTTCCGCCCTATGCAGCACGCCATTCATTTGAAATCAAGTTGGATCAGTGGTATCCGACAGGAATCGGTGCAAGCTTGATGGCGATGGGAAATGATCAATTGACTTGGGAAAAAACGCTTTCTTGGGATTTAGGTTTGGAAGCTGGAGTTTTGGGTGGAATATTATACGGACGCATTGGCTGGTATAATAGAAAAACAATAGACGGGATCACGGATGTATCTTTGCCCGCTTCTGCCGGTTTTCCTAGTTACAAAGATAATGCCGGAGAAATCCAAAACCGGGGAATGGAATTTTACTTAAATGTAAAACCCTACACTTCAAAGAACTTAGATGTAGTCTTGTTCGCCTCTCTTTCGCATAATAAGAACAAGATATTGAAATTATCCAAAGCTTTAGAAGAATATAATGATCGTGTAGATGAGCATTTTAGAAAATATGTAAATGCAAACCCGAACTCACAATTGACAAGTATGTTGGGAACGTTGGATAATAATAAGAAATACTCTAAACCGGTCATGAAATACGAGGTAGGAAACTCTACGACCTCTATTTATGGAATGAAATCATTGGGTATAAATCCTGCGGATGGACAAGAAATTTATTTGATGCGTGATGGAACAATTACCTATAATTGGGATACTTATGAACAGCAAAAAATTGGTGATACAGAACCTTGGGGAAATGGGTCTTTGGGATTAAACGTGCGTTTTTTGAATTTTACTCTTTACACCACATTTACTTTTGAATTTGGTGGTGATCAATACAATCAAACCTTGGTAGACAACGTCGAGAATGTAAATTTGTGGAGATACAATGCTGATCGACGCGTGCTCTCTCAACGTTGGCAAAACCCGGGTGATGTAACTTCTTTGAAATCATTGAAAGATCGTTACTACGTTACTCGCCCGACATCTCGATTCGTTCAAAAAAATAATACCTTGACATTTAATTCATTGAATGTCGGATATGATTTTAACCGTGATCTAGTTCGACGTATTGGTTTCGATATGTTAAGGCTTCAATTTAGTATGAATGATATTACCACTATTTCCTCTATTAAACGAGAAATGGGGTTAAGTTATCCGTTTGCCAGAACTTTCACATTCACGTTAAACGCAAGTTTCTAATCTAAATATAATATGAAATGAAAACAAAAATATCAATAGCGTGTTTGTTATCCATAAGTATTTTAACTTCATGCAATGACTGGTTGGACATAAAATCCGACAACGTGTTGCTTCAAGAAGAAATCTTTGGAGATTATACGGGAGTACAAATGGCTGTAAATGGCGTCTATGAAGATATCGCTGTAACAGGTTTGTACGGTCAAAATCTAACGTGGGGATTTGCAAGTGCTTTAGCCGGAAATTATCGACAAGATGGATTGCCTACAGAATTGGCAGAGGCCGCTAAATACAATTGGAAGAACTCGAGTGTCCAAAGTGTAACAGAAAATATCTGGGCGAAAGCGTATAATGTAATTGCTAGCTGCAACAATATTATTCAAGAAGTAGAGAAAAAAGATAGTACTTTTTTCAATAATAAAGACATTGAAAAGCAACTGATTTTAGCTGAAATGCACGGCTTGCGAGCTTTGTTACATTTTGATATGTTGCGATTGTTTTGTCCGGTTCCCAGTAATGGAAATATGGAATCGCTAGCGATTCCTTATGTAACCCAATATCCAGATCACCAACCGACTCGGATGACGATGAGTCAAGTACTTGAGAATATCGTCTCGGATATGGAATTTGCTCAACGAGTATTAGGACCTCTAGATACGTTAAAATTTGAATCTTGGACAAAACAACGTCAGCACCGCTTTCCGTGGTCATCTCATGCCATATCTTTGGGAGATGATTTCTTAAACTATCGGGGGACTCGGATGAATTATTGGGGAGCAACTGCGTTGTTAGCTCGTATATATATGTGGATAGGAAATGAGGAGAAAGCCTATAAAAATGCAAATAATATAAAACAATTCGTTGATGCAGGGTGGTTTAAGTGGACTACGGCTAACGGCCATGGAAATCTAGATGCCACTCCGGAATATTCGGATCCGAAACGTTGGGAAGAACTTTGTTTAGGCTTTTATAATCGGGAAAATTTAAACAATTTCGAGTCTGCAGCTACCTATGACTCTTATTTTAAAATGAAAGAGATGGGAAAACTTTTTGGAATGGAAACGAGCGATTATCGTTATAAGGGTTTCTACAATCGTTATAATGGAAATGAACGCTATATTGTGTGGGAACGTCCTATCGCTTCTTCAAATAACACAACGTCACAGGTGACCAATGTTATTAATTATCAATGTCCGGTGATTCCAATAATTCGTTTTACAGAAATGTATCATATTTTGATTGAATGCTTGATCAACCAAAATCATTTGGATGAAGCGAAAACTCTATTTGAGACCTTGCGTATTCAGCGTGGAATCATAGAACGTGCGTTGCCTGATGATGCTGCAAGCTTGAAAGAAAAATTGGTAAATGAAATGATTCGGGAAGGATTGACAGAAGGGCAAACATTTTTTATGTACAAGAGATTGAATCACGATGTCTTTAATGGTGATCGCGATATTCCGATGTCAGCTGAAAAATTCACTGCGGAATATCCCAATAATGAAATATCTTATTAATTGATAGCAAAAGAACTATGAAACGAATATTATTGATATTAGGAATTTTTTGTTTCTTTTCGGCTTGTGAACGAGATCATATCATGAAATATAGTGATAAAGCTTATATCCAATTCACTCGGAGCATGGTTGATTCTGTTGAATTTTCGTTTACATTCCACCCGAATAAAGATACCGTAGAATATGCACTGGGTGTAAAACTAGTTGGCGATCCGGTAGAGTGGGATCGAGAATATCGGGTAACTGTGATTGATGATTATACCACGGCAACTTCTAATCACTACATTTTACCGGAGCGTTGGATTTTGGAGAAAAATGAAATAAGTAGCAACGTGAACATAAAATTCATCCGTACCCCGGACTTGCAAACCACGCCGGTTCGCTTGGCCGTTCGCTTGGAGCCGACCGATGATTTGGCTCTTGGGCAAACTTCTTGTCGTGCTAGAATCCTTTGGATAAACGATATAATTTCAAAACCGGGTTGGTGGAATTCTACAATTGTAAACTCTTATCTGGGTTCCTATTCGGATAAAAAATATCGTCTATTTATTCAGGTTACTGGAATTGGCGAGCTCGATTCGGATGATGCTATAACTTGTCGTTATAACGCATTACTCTTGAGAAAATACCTGAATGAGCAAGAAGAATTGGGTAACACGGTGTACGAGGATGATGACTATACCAAGATGACTGTTTCTGTAATTGGTGGTTAATAAATAGATACAAAAGATGAAAATTGCAACTATATTCTTAGGAATCCTTTTTTTATGGCTGTTAAACGGCTGTTACGAAGATAAAGGAAATTATAATTATGCGGATGTTCGTGAGGTCAAAGTGGACATAAAACCTGAAAACTCGTATACGATATTTGCTTATCTCGGTGAAGAGGTGGAAGTTGAACCTAAATTGACTTTTGAATATTCGACAGATACTCTAGATTATGAATATACCTGGAAGTTAGATACAACAACAATATCTCATGATCGTGTGTTAAAATATACACACCAAGGAGTATGTAAATCATTTACTTTGTATTTGTATGTGACAGATATTCGTTCTGGACAAGTGTATTTCAATAGCACAGCGTTGCAGGTCGATTCTCCATATAAATATGGGTATCTTATTTTGGCAGAAAAAAGAGATGGATCAACCGATTTACACTATTTGAGATTGGAAAAACCAAATGACAAACCCTATTATTATACACCATTCTTAAACCTCTATTCGTCTCTGTTTGCTAATGATCCGTTAGGGAAACGACCTTATTTTATAGCGGAAAACTACACGATAGACAATAGAGGAGGGGATGAATTATTGATCTTTCAGCAAGAGGGAGGATGCATATCTTTGGATGGTAGATTGTTCAATAAAGTGGTATCCTTGGATGAAGAATTTTATGGTGGTTATCCGGCAGGTGTGACACCCCAATATATGGTGTTTGGAAATGTCGTAGATTTGATGGTTGGGAATGATGGAAATGTTTATACTCGCTACATACATCCTCAATCAACACAAGGTAACGGATTTCATTTGACTCGTTTCTTGAACTTGCCGTTCGATTTTGATAAGAAAAATACATATATTGACCAAGTTTTTCAAGTACCTTATTTTTGGAGTGGATTACAATTGATGCATGACAAAACAAACAACCGCTTCGTTGCATTTGCGACGAATACGGATGCAGCTGCCGGAAAGCAAGGTGTTATTGATGATAATTCCTCTGATTACGAAAAATTTATAAATTTGAATAACTTTGGAGAGTTCTCTTTGGTATGGGCAACTTGTGAAGCAACCGCTTATGGTTCTGCAACCTTCAGATGTATTTTCAAAAAAGATTGCGAATATTATGTCCAGAAATTTACTTTGGCAAAGGACTATAATTCTACAACAGTTCGAGTCTCAAATCAAAGTAAATGGAAATTTGACGCATCGGACATCGTTTCAGAGCAAACCGTATACGCCATGTTAGGGAATGGAAATTTTATGTATTTTGCCGAAGGAAAATCGTTGTATTATTGCGAATTTAGAAATGAAGGTAATCGCATACGACAAATTGTGAAAAAAATCCATGATTTTGATCATAACGTCACTCATTTGAGACCGGATTATAACGGAGATCGATTGTTGATTGCCTTGGAAAGTGGAAAATTCTATATCTTCTACACGGTAAATGAAGTGTTAGGATCAGAAAACCCTTGGACTACAGGAAAAATGTACGAATCTCCTGATGACATCGAAATCGGAGAAATTAAACAAGTCATATTTAAATATGGTAATTTTAGCAATGCAGGCGGAAGTGGAGCTCCGTGGTAGTAAAATTGCCGACTTCCAATAAAAATTATTTAATAAAACAAAACGGAGAAGGTGTGTTTCGACACACTTTCTCTTTAAATGTTTGGATTGTAAACATTATGATGAAAAAAATATTTATAATATTTATTGAGCTGATTTCAGTCGTGTATGTAACAGCTCAAAACAAATCGTTATATCAATTGCAACAAGAGTTCGTGAATTTGCGTTTCGGAATGTTTATCCATTTCAACATGCCGACTTATTTTAATGAAGATTGGCCAGATCCCGATGCGGATCCGATGCTTTTTAACCCTGTAAAATTGGATTGTCGGCAGTGGGCGATAGCGGCAAAGACCGCTAAAATGAGTTACGGCTGCTTAACGACAAAACACCATAGCGGTTTTTGTATTTGGAACACGCAAACAACGGACTATAGCGTTATGAGGAGTCCGCTTAAACGAGACGTGGTGAAAGAATTCGTGGAGGCATTTCGAGCAGAAGGGCTTCAAGTGATGCTTTATTATTCGATCCTTGACATGCATGCTCACTTGCGTCCACATCACATTGTTCCGGCACATGTGGAGATGATCAAGCAACAACTTCGTGAACTGCTTACAAATTACGGTGAGATCTCGGCCTTAATTATAGATGGATGGGATGCTCCGTGGTCTCGTATTTCATACGATGAAATCCCTTTTGAAGATATTTATCGTTTTGTAAAATCCATTCAACCTAATTGCTTGGTTATGGATTTGAATGCTGCCAAATATCCTGCCGAAGCGTTGTTCTATACCGACATAAAGTCATATGAACAAGGTGCAGGGCAACATATTTCAAAAGAATCAAATCGATTGCCGGCATTATCTTGTTTCCCTCTGCAGGCTAACTGGTTTTGGAAAGAGAGTTTCCCGACAACGGAAGTGAAAAAAGCTGAACAAATCGTGTATGACAACATCATTCCGATGGGAAACGTGTATTGTAATTTTATATTGAATGTCGCTCCAAACCGGGAAGGACTCATTGACAAAAATGCCTTGAAAGCATTAAAAGAGATTGGAAAACTTTGGAAAAATAATGATCAACAACCTCTATTACCGGAGACAGAAAAACCGATCATTTCTTCTAATATCGCAAAAAATCAACCGACTGAAAGTTCTTGGAGTAGCGATTATGCTATTATGGATTTTGCCAATGACGATAATTTTAATACATGCTGGAACTCGAATGTTAACGTGAAAATACCTTGGTACACTGTAACCTTTGAACGTGAAAAACCTTTTAATATGATTGTTATAACCGATAGAATGAATGATGGTTTGCAAGAATATCGTTTGGAATATCGTGTAAATGGCACATGGAAAACTATTTATGAGGGGAAAGCTCCAGTAGAACATCGTGTAAAGATTCATCGTTTCAAAGAGGTGTGGGGAGATGCTGTACGAATCACGATATTGGAAGCAAGTACGACTCCGTCAATTGCTGAATTTGGCGTTTATTGTGAAAGAGAATAGTTTTTATTGTTGATTATCAAGTACAACTTGAACCCAAAGAATCATCCCATGGAACCTTTTCCATGGGTGGCAAGTCCTTCAAAGGTCTTGTAGATCAGTATCCGTTGGTTACGGCAGACATGAAGCGGGGGCGAATTCGGGAAACTGATCCCTGTCCATTCAAATGTGTCAGATGCTGGCATTTTTATAATAAAACTAAGGGAAATCCTACAGAAATCCTAGGGAAATAATCCCCCTTATTCGAAGCTCATTCGAAGCTTATTCAGAGCTTAGGCATCCCGTAATGCGTGAGCCTCGAATAAACTTTGAATGAGTTCTGTGGGAGTGAGATTATTTGGATTAAATTACTCCTTTATTTCGGTTAGATTTGAGTAATATCACGAAAGTAAATTTCTTAGTCTTTCCGTTAGATATGAGTTCGGGTTACCCCCAAAAAAATGATGATATATCATTTAACACATTATATATCATTGATATTACAAAAAAAGGTATTTTTATTTAGACTGCGATTCTACTTGAAAAGAGATTCTCTTATCCCGAACTTACGTTATTCAGTTTAACAAATTTATTAACGAACGATAGTCAATAAAAATGTGAATATAAAAGATTCTGATTCCTTTTGAAACTTTTCGATGGAATAAATATTAATTGTTGGCAGAGTGTTGCAGAATTTTCAAGGTAGAGCCATTGAAATACTTGGGATATATTCAGGTAATGATCTCCCGTTGGCCTTATTTCCGACTTTTCCCTATTTTTCCGGACACGAGAGTATAAAATATAAAGAGAATCATTATTTTTGCTTTCAATAAGGAAAGGTGGCCTATGCAGGATGAGTTAATTTTGTTTCGGAAAATGCAGGAGGGGGATTGGTGTGCATTCAATTCTTTTTTCGAGTCTTACTCGGAACGGTTATACCTTTACGCGTTAGGTTTTGTCGGGAATCGGGCGGAGGCGGAAGACATCGTGCAGGACACGTTCATTTATTTGTGGGTGAATCGGGCGAAGATTACCCATTCCGGTTCTCTTTACGCTTATCTGAGTCGTTCTGTCAAGAATTCCTGTATTGATCGTAAGCTTCACGCAGAGGTGGAGCAGCGATACCTGCGAGAAATGATGGCTTCCGGGGAGGAATCAAGCGAGGATTCCGAGAATCTTGAAGAATTGTATAGGCGACTGCAAGTTGTGATGGCTAGCTTGCCCCCCAAGTGCAAGGAAATTTTTATTCTAGGATGTGTCGAGGGGTTGAGTTACAAAGATGTGGCCGAACAGTTAGGGGTATCCGTGAATACGGTGAAGACCCAAGTAAAGGTGGCTTACAAGAAAATCAAATCCGAATTCGGTGATCAGCATAAGAATTTCATGTTGATATTATGTAATTCTTTTTTCAGGGAAGATGTAGAGCGTTAGGTTGAAACTTTTCTTCCGGGAGAACGGTAAAAAAGAGTAAATCTGGCTTTTATGAAGTTCAATTTGAAAAAGATATTTCATCCCGTAGATCCTTTAATGGCCTTGGCTAAAGGGGTGGCTGTACTCCTATCTTACCTGGTAGGGGCTTATCTTACCGGCCATTTTCACATGGAATCCCGATGGATGGGAGCTATGTTGGCCACGATTTCAGCCGTGGTTGTGTTGCAAGAGGATGTGAAGACTTCCATCCATCAAGGATGGTTGCGGGTGTTGGGAACATTTATTGGGGCCGTGATCGCTTACATCTATTTGGTTTGTTTCCCTTTCACGCTTTTAGGCATGATTGTTACCGTGTTTTTGTTAGATATCTTATGTATGTTGTTCGGGATTCCGGATAATGGTCGAATGGCTACCATTACTTTGGTTATTATCCTGATTATTTCGCAAATGTCACCTTCGCTCTCGCCTCTTGAAAATGGAGTGCTGCGTTTTAGCGAGGCTACGGTGGGAGCATTGATCGGCATTGCTTTGGCTTGGCTGGTGGAGTTGAAGACGAAGAGGGCCAAGTGAATTTATTTTTCATTTGGTTGTTGTGGGGGCGTGTTTTTCTCTCTCTCTTTTTCTTCTTTTTTCAGTTGTGGTTTATGACCTTTTTGGTGGAGCGGGAGGGCCCAGAAATCAATAATATCCCATTTCCAGAGTAATTCGTCAAGGTTTAATTCGAATAAATTATTGTTCTTCATGTGCGTAAATTTTAGCGTGGTGTTTATTGTTCATTGTTTGTCGATAAAGTTAGAATAAAGATGAACGAATCGGCGTGTAAATGATATAAATCGAACGTGCAAATCGTACAAAATGAATAAAAATAGATATCCCAAATCGTACGAAATGGGCTTGCTGGATGAGTTTTTCGTACGAAATGCACGAACGTGGTGAAATTAATGTAGTTGTATTTCAGGATGTTGTTGTTTATTTTTTTGATATATTTGTGATACGTATGAGTATGCAAACATTGATATCGGTTCTTACGTATCTGTTTCCGGTAATTTCAGCGTTTACTTGTTGCTTGTTGATGATCTTTACGTATAAGGATAGCGTGCGGCGGGAGGAACGTTACTTGAAACGGGTTTTGTGCTTTTTATATCTTTCAGCCGCTTTCGGGTGGCTTTGCGTGATTATTTACGCTTGGTCTCCCAGTTTTTTTGTTTACCTTAACGCGTTATGTTATTTTTCATTTATTGTTTTTTCGGTGATTTTTTATCACGTTGTTTTTTGCTTGACACGGATTGATCGTTCCGAGCGATTTCCTATGCTTCATTACCTGTTGCCCGTCTTGATCCCGGCGGTTCTTCTGGTGTGGAGTTTTTTTATACCTTTTGATGTTCAGGTTGCTATTGTTGCGGAGGATAGCCCGTTGGAAGATAGTTACTTTTGTTTTGCTCGTTTCTTTACTTCCAAGTTGCCGGTTTCTTTCTTGTTTTGTCTTTGTTATACGTTGTTGGGATTATTTCGGCTTTCGCGTTACCAAAAGCGATTGAATGACGAGAAACCTTTCGTTTTGCGTTGGTTGGGAGTGGTGTTGTTTTTGTTTCTGGTTTCATTGTGCATGCCTCTGTTGGCCCCCTTGTTTGCCGAGAGTTACTGGCTTGATTTTATTCCTGTCTTGATTCTTCTGGCGCAATACACGATATTGTCTTATCATATTATTGCCGGGAATTATTCTTTATACCTGATGGAAGATGTTTCATCGGAATTTGTTACGGGTGTTTCTAGGAAGTCGTCTATTTTAGATCGAGGAAAGTTTGAGAAATATATCCAGGAGGAAAAACCTTATTTGAATCCGGACTTGAAAATAACTGATCTGGCGAAATGCCTGCACACGAACCGGACCTATCTGTCGACCTTTATTAATCGTACTTATGGTATGAATTTCAATTGTTATATAAATACATGTCGCCTTCAGGAGTTGAGTGGCCTCTTGAGGAATCCCTTGAATGTAGGAAGTAACATCTCCGACTTGGTGATAGGCGTCGGTTTTGGTTGCTATCATAGTTACCGGCGGGCTAAAAAGCGGTGTGGGGATAGAAAATAATGAGTTTTTGAAAAAAAACTTTTCTTTTTTCACCCTAATTCATGTTCTTCTCGCTTTACGAATAGAAAAATGAAAACAATAACGATGATGCCATTAAAAGAGAGCGTATGAGTACAAAAGACGAGAAAGAATGGTTGAGAGCAATACTGGAAGGAAAAATAAAACCGGGTGATGCGGAATGGGAAAAGGTGTGGAAGGAAGAAGATTTTGCCGGAGTAAGGCGGGTGTTGCGGGATGTCGGGATGATGAAACAGGATGATTTGGTTATGAATCGGGCAAAGATGTGGCGGGTGGTCGAGGGATACCGGGGACAGGGGGAGAGTCGGAAACGTGTTCCCGTGTGGCGTTGGGTGGCGGCGGTGGTTTTACCCTTGATGGTATGTGGAATTTTGTGGTTGATCTCGCGGGAATATCCGGAAGTCGTTTTGGCAGATCGTATTCCCATCATAGAAGCGGGAACACCTCGTGCCGTGTTGATCATGGACAAGGGTGAAAAGATAGACTTGTCGTTGCTTGTAGGCGATACCACGTTGGATAAGGGGAATGTACGAATCCGGCTTGATTCCTCTAAAAGCGTGAGGTACGAACAGGTGATGACAAATTCAACAACGGTTGAATTTAACACGATTGTGGTTCCCCGGAAAGGAGAGTATCAATTGATACTGGCTGATGGGTCGAAAGTGTATCTGAATTCGGAGTCGAGGCTTCGTTTCCCGACTCGTTTTGTCGGGACTGAACGACGGGTGTATTTGGAAGGAGAGGGGTATTTCGAGATCGCAAAGGATGCTTTGATGCCTTTTATCGTGGAAACGGGAGAGTTGGACGTGCGGGTGTTGGGTACGAGCTTTAATGTGAATGCTTATGCCTCGGAAAAGTCTATCCGGACAACGCTTGCAAGTGGACGGGTTCAAGTGAGCGATCGGCTGACCGGACTGGGTGAAATTATTGCGCCGGGAGAACAGGCGGAATGGAGGGACGGATATTTCACCACGAGAGAGGTCGACGTGTCAATTTATACTTCTTGGATCAACGGAAAATTCTATTTTGAAGGGGCCACGCTTGAGGAGATTGCCGCCCAGTTGCAGCGGTGGTATGATATTGAATTTTTCTTTACTTCCGAGAAGTTGAAACATTACGCTTTCGCCGGGGTGATTAATAAAGAATACACGGCAAATAAAATATTCTCGATTATCGAGAAGACGACCCGTGTTAAATTTGATTTGAGCGGTCGAGTGGTGACGGTTCGGGAATCGGCTAGTAGATAAAAGACACCGGGAATTGTGGCAACAATCCCCGGTGTAAAAAGTTTTTCCGAAAGGGACTCGCGATCCCTGAAGGAAGTTTGTTTAACTCTTATTGCAAAAGTATGAAAAAAAATCGAACGGGTACGTGGATTCCGTTTAAAAATCAGCGTGCTAAAATTTTTCTAATCATGAAATTAACTTTATTGTTGGTATTCGGGTTCGTGTTCACGTTATCGGCATCCGTGCGGGCGCAAGAACAAACGGTGACATTGAACGTGGAAAGAGTCTCTTTTGTTAAGGTGGTCTCCGAGTTGAAACGACAGACGCAACTTGATTTCTTTTACAGTTTCAATGAAGTGAATGTGAATCGAGAGATCACTCTTAACGTGAAAAACGTGAAAATTGATGATGTACTCCGGCGTATTCTAGGAAAAGATTTCACGTGGGAATATATTGACGACATGGTGATCATTAAGCCCGCGTATCGGGTGGTGGTAGACTCTGTCCGGAAAAATATCCGAATCGTCGGGAAAGTGACAGATAAGGCCGGGATTTCAATGCCGGGGGTGACGGTAAAGCTGGAGGGAACAAATTTGGGATCGGCAACTGATACGAAAGGGATTTTTATCCTGGCTTTGCCTTTAACGAAGGGCGTGTTGGAATTCTCTTTTGTGGGCTATAAATCCCAGAAAGTTAGTTTTTCAGCGGCCACGAGAGATACGATCCTGGTGGTGATGCAGGAGGACGTGCAGGCGTTGGATGAGGCCGTGGTAGTTGCTTACGGAACGACGACCCGTCGGGAGGCAACTGGGGCGATATCGGTGATTAAAGCTGATGAGCTAAGGGGAATACCCGCAACAAGTATAGCTAGTTTGTTACAGGGACGAGTGGCGGGAATGGACGTGACGAATATTACCGGCGCCCCGGGAGGTGGGGGGACGATCATCACGATCCGGGGATATAATTCGTTGGACGTGGAGCAGAAAAGTCGCCAGTTCTCGAATCCCTTGTGGGTGGTTGATGGCGTGCCTTTGAATTCTTTTACCTCGCCGATCACGGGAACCAACCTGCTGGCGGAGATTAACCCCGATATGATAGAATCCGTGCAGGTGTTGAAAGATGCTTCCGCGGCTTCTATTTACGGCTCGCGGGCTGCTAACGGTGTGATTATCGTGACAACTAAAAAGGGACGTGCAAATCAGGAAGCTACGTTTTCTGTGAACGTGTCGCAAACATGGAGCGTGTTGCCGAAATTGCCGACCATGATGACCGGCCGGGAGGAACGGTGGTGGCGGCTGAAAGCATTGCGTAATATGCCGCAGGCTTATCTGGATTGGGAGAACCGACAATATAAATATCCGACTTCTTTGACCGAAATGGAACGGAACCGGTTGTCTGCGTTGGATTGGTTTTATCCTAAAAAAGATTCACAAGTAAGTGATGGTATCGTTTTGCAGGATAGTTTGAACGCCTTTTATAATCATGCGACAAACTTTTTCCCGATGTATTTTGAGACGGGAAAGGTGACCAATGCGAATATCCAAACTTATGGCGGATCGGAAAGGATGAATTATGGAATCGGCTTGGGGTATTATGACGAATCGGGTGTGTTGAAAGGTACGGGGTTCAATCGTATTGATTTAACGACAAATTTGAATGTCACCCCGGTTAATCGTTTGAACGTGGATTTACGTTTTTACCTTTCGTTGACGAACCGGAAAAGGAGTTCCGAGAACCAGATGGAAGGTTTTCAAACCAGCTCGAACGTAGATGTCATTCCCGGGGATCCTTTTGAATTGACCACTTTACTACCGGGTAAAGGGAGTGTCGTGTGGGATGAAGTCTTGAAATCTCTTCAGGGAGTAAAGGAAAAAAATCGTTCCGTGCGAGGACGGGCCAATATTAAGATCGGTTATGACGTATTGGAAGGTTTGAATGTATCTACTTCACTTGCTGCAGATTATTCTATTCATCGTCGCCATTATTTTTCTCCTTCTTATTTGGATGTGGACGGGCATTCCGTGAGTATCGGGGAGACCGGAATTAACTTGATGGCCTTGAGTGAAAGCATGTTGAATTACACGAAGATGTTCAAAGAAGAACACACGTTTAGTTTCTTGGCGGGATTTTCTTACCAGTATGATCAGGAGGAATATAACGGGGGAAGCGGGAAAAATTCACCGAGTGACAAGATTCAGTATGTTCCCGATGGTTTCCCGACCTTGGCGGAAAAAGAGGTATATGGTTACAAGGAAATCCTTCCCATGCAAGCTTACCAATCGGATATGAAAGAAAAGTCTTTGTTGTCTTGGTTTGCCCGTTTGGAGTATGATTATCGGAAAAAGTATTTTATTTCCGCGAGCTTTCGCCGGGATGGAAGTTCTACTTTCGGGGCGAAAAATCGCTGGGGAACTTTTCCTTCCATTGCAGCGGGATGGAACTTTAGTGAAGAGAACTTTGTCAAAGATAATTTGGGATGGTTGAGTTTCGGAAAATTCCGTGCTAGTTGGGGACGTTCCGGGATGCATTTCGAGGAATGTTATTTGGCATTAGGTACGTTGTATTCCGGACAGCCGTTTATGGGAGAAAGCACGTTGTCCTGGGGTAACGGACGGTACAATGAAGATTTGTCCTGGGAGAAGACAGATCAGTATGATTTCGGCTTGGATATGGATATGTTTGATTACCGGTTGGGATTGACTTTGGATTATTACTATCGTTATTCAAGTGACAAATTGTGGCCGATTGATTTGCCGGGAGATTATAACGGTTTTGCCATGCAATGGAGAAACGCGGCGGCGGTATCGAACGAGGGGATTGAGTTGTTGGTGCGGTACGAGATTTTCCGAAATGAGGATTTATACTGGAAAATATCGGTCAATGGGGCCAAGAACTGGAACCGATTTGAAAAATCGTATACCGGAGAGGATATTCGTCGGATCGGGATTATCGGAAAAGCATTGAACGGGATATACACGTTGGCGACGGATGGGTTCGTGAATGAACAAGAAGAATTACCTGTTACGTATAATAATGCGGGAATCAGTTCTTATTTGAATAATGGAAGTAAAAATGTATTTTATAAACCGGGGGATTACAAGTTTATTGACGTGAATGGAGATGGCGTGATAGATGGAAATGATCAGGTCTACCAGGGGAGTGCTTTACCCGTGATGACGGGTGGAATCGTGAACGAGGTGCGTTGGAAGAATTTTGATTTGAATATGTCTGTTACTTTCCAAATTGGACGACATATCGTGAATAACCAGAGCAGTTCTTCTTTGAAGACAAGTTATCCTGATAACATCTTGCATCCTTTCCTGCTAAATATGAATAAACGGCATTTTTGGCAGCAACCGGGAGATTCTGGAGCGGAATATGCTCAATGGCAAACGGATCAGGATGTCGGGAATTACGGGATAACGGATCGGGACGTGGAAAAAGTGAATTGGTTAAAGCTGAAAACCTTGTCTATCGGGTATACTTTGCCTCGGGTTGTTTTGAAAAGCTGCAAGTTGGAACAAGTCCGTTTTTTCGTGAGCGGGGAGAATCTTTTATCATGGCATAATTATTCCGGGCTTGATCCCGAGATTGTGGACGTGCGTACGGGAATGGATCAAGGTGATAATTATCCTTTGGCGCGTAAGTTTACTTTGGGTTTAACCATTAAATTTTAGATCAATGAAATACTTTATATTTTTAATCATAAGTGTTTGGTTTGTTGTTGGGTGTGAGGATCTGTTGGAAATGGAACCGAAGAATTCTCTGACTTATGGGAATAGCATGACGGAGAAAGAATTGGAAGCTTCAGTCCGGGGTGCTCAAGCGATTATCAGAACTTATTTGTTGATGCATTATAATAATGGCTCAAATTACGTGAATGGGGCTTATTCTGACGAGAGCGATTATGGCGTTTCGCTAAGACGAAATTTGGATCCGCAAGTGATTCCCGCAGGCGATTGGGGACAACATTATAACGTGATTTCCATTGCAAACCGGACGATATACTTGGCTGAACATAGTGATCTGACAAGGGATCGGAAGGATTTTTATGCCGGGCAGGGGCATTTTTTGAAAGCGTTTATGTATTATGACCTGCTGAAAGAATGGGGGGAGTGCGTGTTGATTAAAGACGAGGTCGAACCTAAACCTATCGCAAAATCTACATGGACGGAGGTTGCTGATTACGCGATACTGACGGCCCAGCAAGCTGTGGATATGTTACCTGATTTTGCTAATGTCAAGGATTCAAAAGGGCAAGCGGCACGTTATAAATCAACTCCCTGCAAAGGGGCTGCCAACGCTCTGTTAGCTCACTTGTGTGCTTGGAAAGCTGGAGGAAAATATTTTGCCCGGGAGAATCAGAGAGATTACGATGAGCGGGAATTGTGGTTGAGAGCGGAAAAGGCTTGCTCGTGGGTCATAGATTCTTCTGCATACGAGTTGGCAGCTTCCCCGGAGGAGGTTTGCACGGAGGTATTGGTTGGAGACAGTAAGGAGAGTATCTTCGAGACCGTATACAAGGATCAATGGGTGGAAATGGGTGGAATGTGGGAAATGTTGAAGTTTAACCCGGCGAAGGATTACGAGAATTGGCCGATAAATAATCTTGCTACATCGTCTGATTACGAGTATAATACTTTTAAAATCAAGACATCCACGGTTCGGGAAATGTTCCCAGGGGAAGATTCTCGTAAGGAAGCTTATTTTTATAAATTTGAAGAAATGGCGCATCCGGATAGCGTGGCAGTAACAGGAGGGTTTGCTTATCCTTATAAATGGAGATACGGGTATTACAAAGAAGATGGATGGGGAAAATGGTGGTCCAATATTAACCAGAATAAGATCTGGTGGCGATTGGCCGATATAATTCTGTTGCGTGCCGAGTGTCGGGCTCGTTTGGGGGGAGAGTATATAGCCGGGGCGATAGAAGATTTGAACACGATACGTCGCCGGGCCAATGCCAGATTATATTCCTCGTCAGAATATGACGGAGATTTGCGTTACGCTATTTTCAAGGAACGGGAGAAAGAATTGCTGATGGAGGGGTACCGGTATTATGACGTGATCCGGAACGGGTACGTGCGCACGGAATTGGAAGAGGGTTTTCGGAAAGCTTCCGATCAGGATTTCATGGAGGGATGTTTCTTCAACGCCATAGGAAGTGGTGCGTTTAATAAGAATACGTTGATGCGCCAAAATTCATATTGGTTGCGATACATGTAATTTGAAGTGTGGAATTTAGAATTTAAAATGATGAGAACTATATTGTTGATAATGTGTTTCGTGGGCATGCTTAGTGCTTGTACACAACAGAATGTGATAAATACGGGAGTATCGTCGCCCTACCACGATTGTAATATAATGGATTACCTGCGTTCGGATAAATATAATTGGGAACTAACGGTACAAATGATCGAACATGCGGGATTGACGGATTTATTCGAGGGAAGGGTGGATACTTTGCCCGAGATCACTTTTTGGGGAATTCCTTCCTATTCGATACAACGATTTATCTTTGATTCACAAGAAAATGAAGACATTGAAACGGTTTACACGCAGGTAACGGAAATTCCGCAATCGTTATGCCGGGAATTCTTGTTGAAACATGTTACGAAAGGAAAAATCCTGAAAGCGGATATCGCTTATAAAAACAAGAAATATGAAATCAATGAAGAGGGACAGGATGGGGGTACCTGGATTACTTGTCTGGCTGGGAATCGTTTTATTGCTTACCGGGAAGGCAGTGATTATGGAGGAGTGCCGGATGCCGGGTCGGTATCTTTGAAATGCTGGTCTTTTAAATGGGGAAAGATTCCAATGGCTTCTCCGGATATCCAGCCGACAAATGGTGTGGTGCATGCATTGAATTATTCGTATAGATTAGGACATATTTAATTGAGAGGTTATGAAAAATATTATAGGCATATTGTTAGTCTTTGGCTTGATTGGTTGTCAGGATGTGACAATTGGTTTTTTAAACACGGGAGAAGCTGGTTACGAGATTGATTCTTTGGAAGTAAAATTGGTGCTGGATAATACAGTTCCCGATATAATACCGAATCCGGAATATGAAGAATATATAGATATGGGATTTAATCCGGAGTCATGTATTGAAATGGGGATTTATCCTACTCTTGAAATCGGGGGAGGCGAAGATTATACGCGAGATAAATATAGTATTCCATGGACAAGTACCCCGATCGAGGGAGTGGATGGGACAGCCCCAATTTATGTATCGATCAAGGACGTGACAAGTCGTGACGGGGATTCGGAGAAAATGAAAGCGGTGTTGACCGTGAAAGGTGACGGAATGTTGAGTGTTCCCTGTCATCATAATGTTCCGTTAGGTCGTTATATCGTGTCG